>CBDDPL010000004.1:845000-6175000 GCA_965232285.1 Denitrobaculum sp.
ATAACCTGAAGGTCGCAGGTTCAAATCCTGCCCCCGCAACCATCAAGGCGATGCGACGCTGCAAAAAGACCTGGCTACCCAGGTCTTTTTGCTATGAAAAACACGCCAAAGAGCCCCAGGGAGGATACAGCCCCCTCGCGCCTCAGCTGACGACTTCCAGCGGCCCGTGGTCGTCGCAATGGCCGTCGTGGGCATGATGCAGGCGACCGTTTACCAGATAGCAGACATGGTCGCCGTGAGGGACGGCCTCGTGGCCGCATCCGGGGCCATGGACGTGGCCCTGCTCATGACCGAGACTGTCTTCGGTGATGGGCGCACAGTGATCCGCGTTCTTGTCGGAGACTTCGATGACATGCTCATCCACGTGGCCTTCATGCGGATGATGAAGATGGCCGTCGTGGAGATAGTCCACGTGATCGCCGTGGCGCACGGCCGTATGGCCGCATTCGGGACCATGGACGTGCGGGTGGTTCTCGTGTTTCGGGTTCGTGCAAGTCATTGCTTCTGTCCTTGAGGTGTTTGAGTCAGTGCGTGTCTTCGGCGGCGTGGTCGAGGATGTCGCGGACCAGCCGGAGAACGTGGTAGTCGTGCAGGGCATAGTGAACGTGTTTGGCCTCACGCCGGCGCGTCACCAGCCGGGCGCTGTGCAGTAATTTGAGCCGCGCCGAAATTGTCGCGAGTTTATCGCCCTCCGCCTCCGCCAGTTCGCTGACGCAGCGCTCGCCCTCGGCAAGGCGCAGCAACAAGCGCAGACGGGCCGGATCGCCCGCGGCGCTGAGCATGGCGGCCGCGCTCTCCAGGGTTTTGGTCGAAGGCGCCGCAAAGGGCGCGCGCTCTGGATGCGCTCCATGCGCACAGGCGGGATTGTCGCTTGTCTCTGACATTGTCATCCTGTCAATCAATCGATCTATTGATTATCAAACTTTGTGCACAAGTACAAGCCTGCGGATGATTGAACGGCTGCTCAGAAATGACCGCTGGTGTAACGACAGGGCTGCCTGACAGGCCTCAGAACACCAAATCTTGACGAAGAATCTGTCGATTGCGCTGGGCTGTTCGTCAGCGACATTTCATCGCCTCTCAAGCAGCGATCCATTCATGAGAGGCTTACACCGTCAGGAAGAAGCCCCACTAGCGCTTATTCGGCCAGAAGGTCGAGCAAGAACGACGGCCTGCGCACAAGCTGCGGAGTTCCAATCCTGACACCAAAACAAACAAGCGCCTGACCAAGCGTCACCATGCTGACGATAGGTTTCCCGATGCCCTGGCGGCAACAATCGCTGAGTAAGCCATCCTGTTCTAGACCTCTGTCAAAACCACCGCCTTAGAAGCTGGCCGGCAAAACACTTGCGCCGATCTGCGGCTATCTATGCGATCCGAGCAAACCGAATGCGCATTCTGCGCAATCGAATCGCCCCTAAGCCTTGAGCGGAAAGTTCTTGCAAAGACGTGCCCGATTGGAGCCTCGCACTATTGCTTTCATTGTGAAATGGTATAACATAACTATATTAAATTTGTGGATTCAGCCTGATGTTGAGTCGTGTGCACGCCGTCTAACTTGTTGTGTGGGATTCGGGTGCTTCTCTCAAGGTTTGGCGGGTCTCAGCGGTGTAGGGCTAGAAAACTTGACGCAACCGTTTAGTGCAGGCGCTAAAGAGGCGGAAAAGCTCCTGTCGGATGGGGCCCGCGGTTTGATTAATCGTCGTCATGGCGCCGTTAAAATCCGGGCAGGCGGAAAGGCAGCACAGTCAGACATCTCCGCCTTTGCCAGGCCCCACACCCCCGTATTTCCCAATTGGCTCTATCGGCTCTTCTGAAGCGTGGCTACTGGGCCAACACTTGAGCGCTTCCGCGTTTCGCGACACGCGACCGATCCAGAGCTGACGCGCGCGCCGCAACCCGATGACACGATTGCAAGCGCCCGGGAGCTAGTCGGACAGGACGCTACCGAACGGAGAATTGAAGCATGAAAGCCGCCTACATCTTCGCCCCAGACGTGGCAGCCACATTCAAGTTTGCGACGATGACCTTACCGCAGCTCTGCGCGGCTCTTGCTCCGGCCGTGCCGGATCAGATCGTCACGTTGTAGCTCAAAGCGATGCTATTGAACCGCATACCGGGCAGCCTCGACAGGCAACTTATCGCCGTGTCCGGCAAGGGTTTGTTCGAGGTCACCATCCACTCCAAGTGGGGGCGCGCCTCGAACGAACTCCGACGCGCGGAGGTTGCCGAATGAGCCTTGTACATGACGTGGTGGAGGATGCGCCTGTCGGTGTGGCGGTCTCAGACACGCCCGAAGGCCTATCGGCAATTCACCGCCCTGACTGCGCCGCCGCGATCTGGCGGCGCCACCCGGCGCGGGATTTTCAGTCCTGGATCGCTGCGCTCGAACCGGAGCGGTTACCGCGCGCGCGTGTGATCCTGCGCTCCGAAGACGTGCGCCATGCAATGGCGCAAATCTGCGAAGCATCGGGAACGCCCGACTGCCACGAACGGGAAATGCTGATTGACGATACCGCGGCTCTGGCGAACATCTTCGCCGGCCTGATGCGCGCGCCGTATCTCCGGCTGCGCTGTGACGTCGTTACGACAAACGCCTGTCGAAAGTTCCACACCGACGCCGTAACAGCACGTCTCATCTGCACCTACAGGGGAACAGGCACGCAATACGGCATTTCGACCGATGGAACCGAGCCTCGGCGCGTCTTCACCGTGCCGGCCGGCGCAGCGATCCTGCTGCGCGGTACACTTTGGCAGGAGCGCCCGAAGTCCGGCCTGGTGCACCGTTCGCCGCCCATTGAGGGCACCGGCGAAACACGGCTTCTCTTTGTCTTCGATCCGGTGGAGAGCCCGGACGTCCCATCTCATCAAGTCCTGCATTAATCCCTAGATCTCGATAGGAGACGGACCATGAAAACACGTGCAGCTATCGCATGGGAGCCAAACCGGCCCCTGGAAATTGAGGAGCTGGACCTTGAAGGTCCGAAAGAAGGTGAGGTCCTCGTTCGGATCGTTACGACCAGCCTCTGCCACACCGATGTGTTCACCCTGTCGGGCGAAGATCCCGAAGGCCGGTTTCCCTGCGTTCTGGGCCATGAGGGCTGTGGCGTGGTGGAAGAAGTCGGCAAAGGCGTGACATCGGTTGCGCCGGGCGACCATGTCATTCCGCTCTACATTCCCGAAGATCCTGAATGCCCCTACATCAAGTCGGGCAAGACCAATCTCTGCCAGACTATCCGCGAGACACAGGGTGCCGGACTGATGCCTGACGGGACCTCCCGCTTTTCCTATAAGGGCAAGCAGATCCTGCATTACATGGGCACCAGCACCTTCAGTGAATATACGGTCCTGCCGGAGATTTCGGTCGCCAAGATCGCCAAGGAGGCGCCCTTATCCAAAGCGTCGGTTATGGGCTGTGCCGTCCCAACCGGCATGGGGGCTGTACGCAACACTGCCAAGGTTGAGGCTGGCGCGACAGTCGCTGTCTTTGGTCTCGGCGCTGTCGGCATGGCCGTCATCCAGGGCGCGGTGATGAATGGCGCATCGCGCATCATCGGTATCGACATCAACACGGCAAAGTTCCCGCTCGCTTTGGCGCTGGGCGCCACGGAATGCATCAATCCAAACGACTATGACGGGCCGATACAGAATGTTCTGGTGGAGATGACCGGCGGTGGTCTCGATTACACCTTCGAAGCTGTGGGCAATGTGGAACTGATGCGCGCGGCGCTCGAGGCGTGCCACAAGGGCTGGGGCGAATGCACCGTGATTGGTGTTGCCGGCGCGGGGCAGGAAATCTCGACGCGGCCCTTCCAGCTTGTCACCGGACGGGTCTGGCGCGGAACCGCATTTGGTGGTGTGCGAGGCCGCAGCGAGCTTCCTGGTATGGTCGACGAGTGGTTGCGCGGCGATTTTAGTGTTGATCCCTATATCACGCACCACATGACGCATGGCCAGATCAACACCGCCTTTGACTTGCTTAAGGCCGGCAAGTCTATTCGATCTGTCGTCCACTTCCGGCCGAACGAGACCATGACGATCAACACCCTGCCAGGCGAAGTCGTTCCGGAGTGACGTCATCGCATCAACCCAAAAAGAACCTGAGACCAGAGAGAGCCTGAAGTCCTGCCTGCTGCACCGCTCAGCAGCGGCTGAAGGCTCTCACCGGGTGGGAACGGCGCGTCCCCGACTGCGGTTCATTGCAGTTCACGCTCCGCCTGCTCGAACCAGTCGATGACACAAGCCAGATGGGCTTCGCCCCAGGTCGCAACGAACTTCTGCGTACGGTGATCCGCGGGATCGCGAAGCGCCGCGAGGCGTTGTTCGACATAGCTCTGAGTGAGCTCGATGCCGCAAAGCACTGTGATGCAGTGCTTCCAGTCGCCGTATGTTTTCAAAGACTGCATTTCGATCACCCTGCCGCAGCTTCTGCAAGCTGCTCCTTGTTCGCGCTCCGATCCCCAAGCGTTGGAAGACGCACGGGAGAACTCGTGCTGCGGAGCGCCTCGCTTTCGAGCCGAATCATGGCTTCGCGTAACGTGATGGTTTCATTTTCGTTGCTGCCGATCCGCCGGAACGACACGGTGCCTTCTTTCGCCTCGCGTTTACCCACGACCATCAGCACCGGGACTTTGGCCAGGCTGTGCTCGCGGATCTTGTAGCCGATCTTCTCGTTCCTCAGATCGGTCTCGACACGGAGGCCAAGAGCCGTGAGTTGGGCCGCCACCTCGTTGGCATAGGAATCGTTGTCCGAGGTGATCGTCGCGACAACGGCCTGGACCGGCGCCAGCCAGAGCGGAAGCTTGCCCGCATAGTGCTCCAGAAGAATGCCGGCGAAGCGCTCCAGCGAGCCGAACAGCGCCCGATGCAGCATCACCGGGGTGCGCTTCTCGCCATCGGAGTCAATGTAGGAAGCGCCAAGCCGCTCCGGGAGATTAAGATCCACTTGTAATGTGCCGCACTGCCAGTCGCGGCCGATGGCGTCGCGCAGAACGAACTCCAGCTTTGGCCCATAGAACGCGCCCTCGCCGGGGTTGGTAGTATAGGCAAGTCCGGTTGCTTCGACCGCCGCCTTCAGGGCTGCCTCCGACCTGTCCCAGATCGCATCCGAGCCAATGCGCTTCTGAGGCCGGTCCGAGAACTTGATTCGCACGTCTTTGAAACCGAAGTCGCGGTAGATGCTCAGGATAAGCTGGCACACGACCCGGCATTCCTGGGTGATCTGTTCTTCCGTGCAGAAGATGTGCGCATCATCCTGCGTGAAGGCGCGCAGGCGCATGAGCCCGTGGAGCGCGCCCGAAGGCTCGAAGCGGTGGACCTTGCCGAACTCGCCGATGCGCAAGGGGAGATCGCGGTAGCTCTTGATCCCCTGCTTGTAGACCTGGACTCCGCCGGGGCAGTTCATCGGCTTCAAAGCGTAGACACGCACTTCTTTTGCTTCGGTGGTGAACATGTTTTCGCCAAACTTGTCCCAATGGCCCGACTGCTCCCAAAGGCTCCGCTCCATGATGTCCGGCGTGTTGATCTCGACATAGCCGGCCCTGGCCTGACGCTGGCGCATGTAGTCGATGAGGTTCTGGAACAGTGTCCAGCCCTTGGGATGCCAGAAGACGGCGCCCGGCGCCTCCTCCTGGAAATGAAACAGGTCCATCTCACGGCCGAGCTTTCGGTGGTCGCGCTTCTCGGCCTCTTCAAGCTGATGGAGATAGGCATCGAGTTCGGCCTGGTCGCGCCATGCGGTGCCGTAGATCCGCTGCAGCATCGGATTGCGATGGTCGCCGCGCCAGTAAGCGCCGGCAACTTTCAGCAGCTTGAAGGCGGTGCCGAGCTTACCCGTTGAAGGCAGATGGGGGCCGCGGCAGAGGTCCTGGAACGCACCCTGGCGATAGACACTCAAAGTCTCCGTTGCCGGAATGTCTGCAATAATCTCGGCCTTGTAGTGCTCGCCCTTGGCTTCGAAGTAGCGAATCGCATTGTCGCGTGCCCATAACTCACTTTCGATCGGCTCGTCGCGCGCCACGATCTCTCGCATGCGGGTCTCAATGACCTCTAAATCCTCCGGCGTGAAGGGTTGCTCGCGGGCAAAGTCATAGTAGAAGCCGTTCTCGATCGTGGGGCCGATGGTGACCTGGGTCTCGGGATAGAGCTCTTTGACCGCTTCGGCCAGAACATGCGCCGCGTCATGCCGCAGCAACTCAAGCGCTTCAGGCTGTTCACGGGTCACCATCTCGACATGGGCGTCGTCATCGATCAGCGAACTGAGATCGCGCAACACGCCATCGACCCGCATGGCCAGCGCCTTATCGGCGGTCGCGTCGCCGGACCGGGCGGCGATCTCGGTGCCGCGGACAGGTGCGCTATGGGTCTGGACGCCGTCTGGCAGAGTAATCTGGATCATAGGAAGAGCCTCAATAAAGGAGGAAAACCTGCTCCACTCTCGCGGCGGTCAAGCCGTGCGTCGCGGAAAGTGATGCTGCGTGAGCAGCGCCCGGAGCAATTGAATGCTCCCTGTGCGGGATCGGCAATCGGGCATGGCGGGAGAACAGGCATCTTCAGAACTCTCCCTCGAGGCGCTTGTATCCCTGGACGAGGGAATTGTTGGTGCGAACGACATCCTCCGAGAACTCAGAGGCATCGGCTGTGACCTTTGGAATGGTGGCGAGATCGGTCCGGGGGCCAATGCGCTGTGTCGAGGGGACATAGAAGCCAGGCGGCAGGTCACAGCCATCGACCACGGAGTTGTGCCGTACAACGCAGCCTTCACCCACCGCGCAGTTGAAGAGTACGCTGTTGAAACCGATGAAAACACCGTCGTCCACCTGACAGGGGCCGTGGACAATCGCGCGATGTGCGATCGACGTCCGCTCGCCGATGGTGACTGCCGCACCCGACTTGGAGTGGATGACAACGCCATCCTGAATGTTCGAATGCGCGCCGATGACGATCGGCTCCATATGGCCTTCTGAATCAACCTCGTCGGCACGGATCACCGCGTAGGGCCCAATGAAGACATTCTCATGCACGACCACGCGGCCGCAGATAATAGCTGTGGGGTCGACAAATGCACTCTCATGGACGACTGGCATGTCGCCACGCGGATTTCTACGGATCATCGGAACCTCGCTCCCGTTCGCTGCGCCTTCACAGGCGCTATCGGGTGTAAGTCTGCTGCGGGCCAGATGCTCTCACTGCCGACCTCTGCAATGGCGCTCTGCAGCGCCTGGAAAGGAAGCAGTGCCGAGCCATGGCGGCTGCGGACGTCCGCCACCGGCAGAAAGGGTTCGAGTCCGGCCCAGGGGCCGGGCGGCGGGGCTGTCTTGTCCCGAAGAAGTGCGCTCAGAATACCTGCGCCTTTCTCCACCTCTTCGATGGTCAGGCCAACGACCACCCTGGCAACGACAGAGGCGACCGCTTGCCCGATGACACAGGCTCTGACGTCGTGGGCGTAGTCGGTGATGACGTTGCCATCAATCATGAGATCGATGGTGATCCGACTGCCGCAAAGTCGGCTCTGGGCGGTCGCTGACGCGTCGGGAGCCGCGAGCCGGCCGACCCGGGCTATCGACGCGGCAAGTTGCAGGATCTGTTTGTTGTAGAGTTCGAGATCCGTCATGCCTCGCCCTCCGTCGCTTGCAGTGGGACGCCCATCTAACCGGTCCTCCGCCAGACCGGACCGTCCGCACGATCCTCCAAGGTCACGCCAAGCGAAGCGAGTTCATCACGGATTCGGTCCGCGGTGGCATAGTCGCGGGCTGATCGGGCAGCCTGACGTGCCTCGATCAGTTGCTGGATCTTCGCTGTATCTGCCTCTTCTCCTGAGGATTGCTCAAACCAGGCGGCCGGATCCTGCTGCAACAGGCCCAGCACGCCGCCGGCGTCGCGCAGGGCCGCTTCGCAGGCGGCGCGATCCGCCGCGCTCGCCGCCTGGCGTGCCGCCTTCGCGATCCGGAAAAGCTCAGCAATTGCGCCCGGGAAATTCAGATCGTCCTCAAGCGCTGCCTCGAAAGCATCGAGCCGGCCGGACGGCCCTGGAACACTGGGATCATCAGCAACATCGCCGAGATCGCGGAGTGTCCCGTAGAGACGATCAAGACCGCGCTTCGCCTGCGCAAGTCCTTCCGCGCTCCAGTCGAGCGGCTGGCGGTAGTGGGCGCCCAGAAGCGCGAAGCGGATGGCCTCTCCCGGCGCTTCGTCGAGGAGATTACGAACGAGGAGCACATTGCCGAGCGACTTTGACATTTTCCGTCCCTCGACGGTGACGAAGCCGTTGTGGACCCAATGGCGGCAGTAGAGCGCGCCGTCATGGGCGCAGGTGCCCTGGGCGATCTCGTTCTCATGGTGCGGAAAGATCAGATCCTGGCCGCCGCCATGGATATCGATCGTTTCACCAAGCTGCTGCTCGATCATGGCCGAACATTCGATATGCCAGCCGGGTCGTCCGCGGCCCCAGGGGCTCTCCCATCCCGGCAGGTCCGCTGTCGAGGGTTTCCAGAGAACGAAGTCTGCCGGGTCTCGCTTGTAGGGCGCGACTTCAATCCTGGCGCCGGCGATCATTTCATCACGATTGCGGCCGGAAAGCGCTCCGTAAGCTGAAAACGATGGCACGTGGAACAGGACGTGTCCCTCGGCCGCATAGGCATGACCCTGCGCGATCAGGCGTTCCACAAAGCCTATGATCTCGGGAATGTGCTCCGTCACGCGCGGTTCGAGGTCTGGCGTCAGGACTCCGAGTGCCGCCATGTCGGAATGGTAGGCTTCGATGTAGCGTCCCGTGATCGTTGAGATCGGAAGGGCTGCTTCCTGCGCGGCGGCATTGATCTTGTCATCCACATCCGTGAAGTTGCGGGCATAAACGACCCGCCCGAAGCGCCGCTTCAAAAGGCGGTAGAGAACGTCGAACACGACCGCCGGGCGGGCATTGCCGATGTGTGCGAAGTTGTAGACGGTCGGCCCGCAGACATACATCGTGACGCGATCGGGGTTCGCCGGAGAGAAAGGTTCTTTCGTCCGGGTGAGCGTGTTGACGAGGCGCAAGGTCATTCCCGCACCTCGCTCGCGGCGATGTCGCCTTCGGCGCTGTCGGCCGGAAGGAGATCCGGCGTCTGAGGCTCGACGGTGCTGAACATTCTCAGTGTGCCGCGAAGGACCGACTCGTCGATATCGCGGGTGATGAAAACGATCCGGGAGCGACGGTCTTCGCTCGGCCATTCCTTTAGCGTGACCGCCGGGTGGAAGATGTGCTGGACGCCATGAATGACGACGGGTCCATCGACATCGGACACATTGATGAGCCCTTTGATGCGCAGAAAGTCCGCGCCCCGGAGCCGGAGCAGGGCTTCGAGCCAGTGATCCAGCGCATAACTGTGGATCGGCTCGTCGATCGTGAGACAGACCGCTTTGATATGGGCATCATGGCGGTTGACGTCGTTGTGGTCGTGGCCGTGCTGATGGCTGTGGCTATGCTGATGACTGCTGCAGTGGTCAGAGCTTCCGTGCTCATGTTCATGCTCGTGCGGCTTGTCGTAGGCTTCTGCCCTGAGCCAGTTCTGCACATCGAGGCTTTTGGTCTTCGGGTTGTAAAGACCGGCATCGAACAGCGATGCCGGATCGACAGCACCCTTCACCGCGATGATCTGCGGTGCGGCGGGATTCAAGCCCCGGAGACGCTCCTGCAATCCGCGCAGGGCATCCACCTCCACGAGATCGGTTTTCGTGATCAGCAGGCGATCCGCCACGGCCGCTTGCTTGACGGATTCGATTTGCCGGTCAAGCGTATTCCGGCCAGTGGCCGCATCTACCGTGGTTATGACACCGTCCAGGCGATAGCGTGCGGCGATCAGCGGGTCGGTCATGATGGTGTGCAGGATCGGCGCCGGATCAGCGAGTCCCGTGGTTTCGATAACGACTCGGTCGAACTCGATTTCTCCCTTTACACGGCGCAGGAACAGGCCACGAAGCGTATTGACCAGGTCGCCACGGATCGTGCAGCACAGACATCCGCTCGACATCTCGATGACGACATCGTCCTTGCTCTGCGCCACGAGGTCGTGGTCGAGACCGATCTCGCCGAACTCGTTGATAAGGACGAGTGTCCGGCTCAGTGCAGGCTGCTGAATCAGGTAGTTCAGGGTCGTTGTCTTGCCGCTGCCCAGAAACCCGGTCAACACCGAAATGGGCAGGCGCTGCGACGATCCGCCAAGATCCCAGCTTTCCATGGTATGTCTCTCTTTCCTGCTTAGGACGCACCGGCCGCGATGCAGGTCGCGCAGATGCCTTCCACCTCAACTACGCGCCGTGCCACGCGGTATCCCAGCGCGGCAGCATCCTCGGCAAGCAGTTCCTCGACCCGCGCATCCTCCAACTCGGCCGATGCCCCGCAGTTGGTGCAAATGAAGAACAGGCAAGCACGCCGACGCTCCGGATGGGCGCAGGCAACGTAAGCGTTCCGGCTTTCGATCTTCGAGACGAGCCCCTGGGACATCAAAAACTCAAGCGCCCGATAGACGGTGGGCGGTCCGATCGGACGGGCCTGCTCTTGCTTCAGCGTTTCGATAAGTTCGTAAGCACCCGTCGGACGACCGCTCTCCCAGAGCAATTCCAGTATCTTGCGCCGCAGCTCAGTGAGTTGTGCGCCACGCGCGCTGCAGAGGGATTTTGCCAGCGCAACCCGTTCGGCCGGCGCGTGTTGCCCGCGGCAATTGGGATCGGCGCAGGGCCGAGGTTCCACTGGCGCGAGCGTCATGGCTTCATTCCTTCTTGTGTTTCGAGCCAGCAACGTTATAACGTAACGATTAATGATTACAAGAGCCAATTGCCCCTGAGAGCCGGGCGTGGCTGCAAGAGAGGATTGAGCATGGATACAGCAGTGGCCGGAAACCGGCCCACAAAGTCGGGTCACACTGACTCGGTCAGGCGCACCCGGCCCAGCCAGGCAGAGGCGGAGGCGGCTGTCAGAACGCTGATCGAATGGGCGGGGGATGACCCCGACCGCGAGGGCCTCGTCGGTACGCCCGGGCGTGTGGCGCGGGCTTATGAGGAGTTTTTCGCCGGATATCATCAAGACCCGGTCGCGCTGCTTGAGATGACGTTTGAGGAGATCGCCGCATATGACGAGATGATCGTGTTGCGCGACATCCGGCTGGAGTCCCATTGTGAGCATCACATGGTTCCCATCCTTGGCAAGGTGCATATCGGCTACCTGCCGGCGGGCCGTGTCGTCGGGATTTCCAAGCTGGCGCGCCTTGTCGAGGTGTTTGCCAAGCGGCTGCAGATCCAGGAAGCACTGACGTCGCAGATCGCGGACACCCTTCAGGAGGTGCTGAAGCCGCACGGTGTCGGCGTCGTCGTTGAGGCGGCGCACCAATGCATGACCACGCGCGGCGTTCGCAAGCCCGGTGTCAGCATGGTGACGAGCCGCATGCTTGGCGCCTTTCGTGACGATCCGACAACCCGTCGTGAGTTTCTTGCGATGATCGAAAGCTCCAGGAGTGGTTCCAATGGCGCCTGATAAGTCCTTCAACAAGTCTGACGACGGGTCCGTTCCCTCCACCTTCGCCGCCCGGACGACGGTAGAGCAGGTGGAGGAAGGCTGCGCCCTGGCGCCTAAGTTCGACGCGGAGGGATTGATCCCCTGTGTTACGACTGACGCGGATACGGGCGAGGTCTTGATGCTCGGCTGCATGAACCGTGAGGCGCTGGAGCAAACGATCGCGACCGGCGAAGCCCACTACTGGAGCCGAAGTCGCCAATGTCTCTGGCATAAGGGTGCTACCAGCGGCCTCACCCAGAAGCTTGACGAGATGCGCATCGACGATGACCAGGATGCCGTCTGGCTGCGGGTCCGCGTTGCCGGATCGGGCGCCAGTTGTCATGTCGGGTACCGTTCCTGTTTCTACCGCTCGGTCGAACTCGGCGGCCCGTCGGGCGGCCCCACACGGCTCATGTTCACGGAGTCGCGGAAATCCTTTGATCCTAAGGTCGTCTATGGCGACGTACCGAACCCGACGCAGCTTTGAGCGACGGCGAGACGCCTCTAGAGATTCCTGCGTGACGAAACTGGATCATCAATCGTTCAGCACCTCGGGTGGATGGCTCGGGATTGAGGGAAGCGGCTCCACGAGATCTCCTGCAAAGCCAAGTGGCGGAATCCGGCCAAGGATGCCCGCCCGCAGGACCTGCGGTCTCTCGGGCCGGGACAGGAAGCCGTTTTCGGCTGCCGCGTAGGCGGCCGCGACCGCCAGGACATCGTCTCTGTGCACTGTGGGGTCGAGATCGCCGAAGAGATAGGTGAAGCGTCCGGGACCCGAGAGGGCGATGGTACAGGGACGCTTGCACTGGCTCATGCAGTTCACGCCCCGCAGCGCAACCCCGCGGCCTGCAGCGACGCTGCCGTCGAACACCTCCGCTACAGCACGCGCGAGTCGGCGCCCACCTCGCTGCTCAAGATCGTTGTCCCGCTGCTCACGCCCGTCGCGGCAGCGCAGGCAGATCGAGAGAAGCGGAAGTTCACATCCGGTGTGGCGCATTACGGTGTCATGTAATGTTCTAACATTGCGTCAAGGAACCCGGTGGGATACCCTTTGTCAAGGCTCCCTCCAAAGGAGTGAAGCAATGTCAGGCAGGGCCGTGGCAACCAGATCAAGGGCAGCCAGATCAGGGGCGTGCAGGCCGAAGGCAGGCAGGTCAGGACGTCTGACTCACGCGGATCGCGTCCTCGCACATCTTCGGCGTCAGAACAAACCTTTGTCTGCCTACCAGATCCTGGATGATCTCCGCGACGATGGCGTGACGGCGGCTGTGACGGTCTATCGCGCCCTCGATCAACTCCTCGCGGCTGGCCAGGTGCACCGGATCGAATCCTTCAACGCCTGGGTGGCGTGCTGCGACCCTAACCATCAGGAGGCAGCGGTCTTCGAAATCTGCGGGGATTGCGGTGCTGTGACGGAGTACGTCGGTACCTCCCTCGCACAAGACCTTGCGGCTCTGTCAAAGCATACGGGCTTCTTGCCCGAACATTCTGTCATCGAAATCCGCGGCCGCTGCCGTGAATGCCGCCCGGATGCGCCATCCGTCTGAAGGAAATTGCCATGAATCCAGTCCCGCAAATCCCCGTCACCGTGCTCACCGGATTTCTCGGCGCGGGTAAGACGACACTGCTTAATCGCATCCTCACCGAACGGCACGGCAAGCGCTACGCCGTGATCGTCAACGAATTCGGCGAGGAAGGCATCGACAACGACCTCGTGGTGGACGCCGACGAAGAAGTGTTCGAGATGAACAACGGCTGCATCTGCTGCACCGTACGGGGTGACCTGATCCGCATTCTCGGCGGACTGATGAAACGCGCCGACAAGTTTGATGCGATCATCGTCGAAACCACGGGCCTGGCCGATCCCGCGCCGGTGGCGCAGACCTTCTTCGTCGATCAGGATGTGGCCGACAACACGCGGCTCGATGCCATCGTAACGGTGGCGGACGCCGTTCATCTGGACGGACAACTCGGCGAACATCATGAGGCCGAAGAGCAAGTCGCCTTCGCCGATATCGTTTTGCTGAACAAGACGGATCTCGTGGAAGCAGAAGGTCTCAGCCGCGTCGAGGCGCGTATCCGCCGCATCAACCCCTATGCCAAGATCATCCGTACCGAACGCTGCGCGACCGCGCTCGACGAGGTGATCGGGCTCAACGCCTTCAGTCTCGACCGCGTGTTGGCAGTGGAACCCGATTTCCTGACCTCCGACCATGACCATGAGCATGACGATGATGTCACGAGCATCTCTTTTGTCTCCGATAGGCCGCTTGACTTCGACAAGTTTCAGACCTGGTTTGGCAAACTCCTGCAAACCCGCGGCCAGGACATCCTGCGCTCGAAAGGTATCCTTGAATTCGAAGGTATTGACGAGCGCTACGTTTTCCAAGGTGTCCACATGCTGATGGATGGCGCGCCGATGGGCTCCTGGCCGGAGGGCGGAAGGCAGTCGCGGCTCGTTTTCATTGGCCGCAACCTCGATACCATGGGTCTGGAAGAAGGTTTTGCCGCATGTCAGGCGGCCTAGCTGAAGAGTCGGTGCGCGAAAGACGGCGCCATAGAGGTTTTGCGGAGACCCCGCTCGAACGTGACGGGCTCGCGCTCGATACCGGAGCTCCGGTTACCGCTGCTGTCTCGACCGGCGCTGGCGTAGTGGCCGGATTCGGCGACGGCCGGGTTCGCTTCTTCCGTCCAAACCAGCCGCCGGTGGTGGTCGAAGCGCATCGCGGGGCGGTGTTGTGCCTCGCGGCCGAGGGGAGTTCGGGATTCGCGCTGACCGGCGGTGACGATGGCCGGTTTCTGCGCCTGTCGCCCGACGGGGTGATCGAAGAAGTCGCGAGCTTCGGAACACGCTGGGTGGATTGCGTTGCGGCAGGGTCCGGCGGCTATGCCTGTTCGTCAGGCCGCACCGCCTATGTCTGGCGCGCGGGAAATACCGAGTCGGTAAGCCTCGAGCATCCGAGCACGGTTGGAGGCCTCGCCTTCGACGCCAAGGGCCGCCGGCTCGCGGTCGGTCACTACGGCGGCGCCACGGTTTGGGAACATGGGAAGCGCCGTTGGCAAGCCAACAAACTCTACTGGAAAGGTTCGCACGGCACCGTCGCCTTCAGCCCCGACGGGAAGTATGTCGTGACCTCGATGCAGGAAAACGCGCTGCACGGCTGGCGCCTGCGTGACAAGGCCGACATGCGCATGTCCGGCTACCCCGCCAAGGTCAAAAGCTTTGCCTGGGTCGGCACCGAGCCCTTCCTGGCCACATCAGGCGCCGACGAAGCGGTGTGCTGGCCCTTCGGTGGCAAGGACGGCCCGATGGGCCGCCCACCGGCAACCTGCGCCTATGGCGGCAAGCAGCTTTGCACCTCGGTCACGGGGCTGGCCGGCCTTGATGGCGTCTTCGCCGGCTTCGCGGACGGTTGCGTACTCGCCGGACGTATCTCCAACGATGCCGAGACGGAAGACCTTGTAATAAAGGGCTCGAGCGGTTCGCCCGTCGCAGCGCTCGCGATCACTCAGGAAGGCTGGCTCTTCGTCGGCGAGGAGTCGGGCCGGATTCTCTGGGTCGGGCTCGGCGGCGGCACGGAATGAGGAACCTTTTCACCCGCCGCGCCGCACCAGGCCGCGCCGGCATGGTCAAAACCTGGGTGAGCGAACATCTTGATCTTGCAGAGAACGACGTCGTGACGGTCGCGGAACTCGCATGCCACGAACCGGATTGCCCGCCTGTTGAAACGCTGGTGACTCTCCACGGATCAAATGGCCTGCGAAAGACCTGGCGCCTTCACAAGTCGCTTGCGGAGCTTGACGAGAAGGATATCACTGCCGCCCTTCACAAGGACCCAGGCCAGTAGCTGCCTTCGGGGACCTTGAGACGGCTGGAAGCGACGGGCGACTTCCATTGCGTCGCTAGCGGCTCAAAGCCGCCATTCTACTCAGGCCGTCCAGTGACGGCTTTGCCCGCCATCAGACTTCTGCACAAGCGTCTGGCTCCCTTGGCCGAAAATATCAATAGGTTGTCCGTGACGGACATCAAAAGCTGGCGGCTCCCATGCCAAGTTAATCCTGTGTACTGGGCCCTGGAGGCTCGGCTAATGCGCAATGATAGGCCTGTAGGAGGCTCTTATGTCCGCTTCAAATGTCGTCGAGATCAACTATGCACAGGACGAAGTCCGCTCTTCGCTGACCAGGCTGCAGAAGGCCTTTCACCGCAATCCCGCTCCGACGCGGTTCGAACGTGTCGATCGTCTCGAGCGGCTGCATAATGCGATCCTGGAATACAAGGATCAGCTCATTGAAGCCGTAGATCAGGACTTTGGCGGCCGCGCGGCGGCGGAGACGCTGATGATCGAGCTGCTGCCTGTCCTCGAAGGCATTCGCTACAACAAAAAGAACCTGGGCAAGTGGATGGGGCAGTCAAAGCGTCACGTGCCCTTGATGCTGTTCGGTGCAACGACAAAAGTCCACTACCAGCCGCTTGGTGTGGTCGGTATCGTGGTGCCCTGGAACTTCCCGATCTTCCTCGGGCTTTCACCTCTCGCCGGCGCCTTCGCGGCCGGCAATCTCGCAATGCTGAAGACTTCGGAATTCGCGCCCAAAACCGGCGAACTGCTGAAGAAGATGATTTCGGCTTACTTCTCGGACGAGGAGGTTGTCGTCATCAACGGCGGGGTCGAAGTCGCGACCGCGTTCACCAAGTTGCCCTTCGATCATCTGGTCTTTACCGGATCCACGCAGGTCGGCCGGATCGTGATGCATGCGGCGGCGGAGAATCTGACCCCGGTCACTCTGGAACTCGGGGGTAAATCGCCCGCCATCATTCATGACAGCTTTCCCATTGAAGAGGCCGCGAAACGCATCGCCTTCGGTAAGGGTTTGAACGCCGGACAGGTCTGTGTTTCGCCCGACTATATTCTGGTTCCACGGGCAAAGGTGGAGGCCTTCGCGGAGGCCTTCGCAAAGAGCTTCGCCAAGCATTATCCGTCGCTGCGGAACAATCCGGACTACACTTCGATCATCACGGAACGGCAGCGTGACCGCCTGCTGGATAACCTCCGGGACGCCGAGGAAAAAGGCGCCAGGGTGGTCACGATCAATCCGGCCAATGACAGTTTCGAGGGCACCCGAAAACTGCCGATGCATGTCATTACCAATGTGTCGGACGATATGCGGGTCATGAAGGAAGAGATCTTCGGACCGCTTCTGCCGATCGTTCCCTATGACAGCCTTGATGAAGCGATCGCCTATGTGAAGGAGCGCGACCGCCCCCTGGCGCTGTACTACTTCGACTGGGACAAGGAGCGCGCGGAAAGGATCCTGGAAGAAACGCACTCCGGCGGCGTCTGCATCAACGAGGTCATGACCCACACGGTTGTCGATGACATGCCCTTCGGCGGTGTCGGTCCGTCCGGCATGGGCCATTATCACGGCAAAGAAGGCTTCTTGAATTTCTCCAAGGCGAAAGGGGTCGTGCGCAAGGGCCGCTTCGATGCCAGTGCTCTGATCGGCGCGCCCTGGGGGAACAAGTACTTCAACTTCTTCGTCAATTTCCAGCTGCGCCGTTTCAGAAAATTCTGAGCGGGCCGAGGCGGTTCGAACTGTCGCCCTCGCCTGATGTCCGAAACAAGAGAACGGAGTTGTCTGATGATCCCAGTTATGTGTGTGGTCCAGGAAGGACAGGTCTCGGCCGAAACCGAACATGCCCTCAAATCCGAGATCAGTGGCTTTACGCAGCGAAGGTTCGATGCGCCCGCCGATATCGATTGGATCGAGGTGCCCAAAGGCAGCGGTTTTACCGCCGCCAAGCCTTCGACCAGCGTCATCACCTCCCTCTATGCCAACCGATCGTTGGAGCAGGTTGAGCGCATCTCTCTGCTCAAGGAGCTGAGCGACATCTGTATCGGAAAAACGGGGCGTTCAGCGCACGAAGTGGTCGCCTCAATCCGCGATCCGCGATAACGAAAGGCCCGAAAATGCCGCTTTACATGTGTAATGCCGTAAAAGACATGATCCCGGAGGCCGCTAAGCCCAAGATCGCGGCCGATATCACCGATATTCACTGCGAGGTGACAGGCGCGCCCCCAACCTTCGTTCATGCTTTCTTTTTCGAAGATGCGCCGCAACAGCCGCTCGATGGCAAGAGCGTCTTCGTGTTCGGAAGCATCCGCGAAGGGCGAAGCCATGGCCAGAAGCGGTCAATCGTCGAGCGCGTGCGCGAAGCCATTCACCAGCATGCCGGCATCCCCCTGAGTGAGATCGCCGTCGATACGACGGACGTTCCGGCTGGTTGGGTCATGGAAGGCGGAGATCTGCTGCCCGAACCCGGCGAAGAGGAGCAATGGCTTGAGGCGCATAATAAGGCCAGAGCCTAGCGCAAGGACGCTTCGCCATGCTCGATAAAGTTTCTGTTTTCAGGTTGTCTGTGCCAGTGCCTTTTGTTTTCTCACGTCCCCAGGGGTTCTGCCGAACTTCTTTGAGAAGGCGCGCACAAAGCTCGCAGGTTCGGAATAGCCGACCCGCCAGGTAACGGTCTCGACGTTCAGGCCTGCCGCTTCGAGCAACTCGTAGGCGATCGCCATGCGCGCGTTCGTGTAAAGACCGCGAAAGTTGGTCCCTTCCTCCGTCAGCCGGCGGCGCAAGGTGCGTTCCGTGATCGTCAGCTTGTCCGCGATGTCTTCAATCCTTTGTTCCGAACCGATGTCATCGATGATCGCGTCCCGAACTTTCTGCGACCAGGGCGGCAGTGCGCCCTCGCTCTCTTCCACCAGGGCCTTGCATTGGTCGAGGCAGTATTTCAGTGAGACGGGGTCGGACTTTTGGAGAGGCTGATCAAGCAAAGCTGCCGGAAAGGAGAGCGCGTATTTCGGCATCGCGCTCGCGGCTCGGATCTGTGTCAGCTCGAAAAGCGCTTGTGCATAGGCAGGATCCTCAGCCGCTGTTTCAATCTGAAAGTCCTGGAAACCCGGTTCCTCGATCAACTGTCCGATAAAGTTCATGGTCACGGCACTATGACGTTCCAGAACGAAATGGCGGATAGCGGGTGGCAAGCCAGTCATGTCGAATTCAAGCCGCGCTCTCTCGCCCGATTCCCGCAACGCCAAATCAGCGATAACGAAGGAGAGTTTTACATACTCAATGGAGGTCTGGATGGCCGACCGCAGCGTCGGGCTCGTCAGAATTGCGAAACCCCAGATACCGAAGGCGTTGACGTGCAGGCGCTGTCCGTGCGCGAAGCCCAGGCCAACCTGCGTCGGGGCGCGGCGCACAAAGTTCTCAATGGCCAGAATCTCTTGTTCTGTAGAAATCTGCGTCGTGGGCGTCGTCAAATCACCGAGATCTACGCCGGTGTTCTCCAGGCAAAACGCGGGATCGACGCCGAATGACTGAGCGGTCTCGCACAGTAACCGTAAGCTTGTTATCGATCTCATATGCGAGCGCACAACCATTCGGGAAATGTAGCGTGTTAAAGGAAAATATCAATTGCCGGATCGGCCCGCATGGCATGATTCCGTCTGTCGCTCGCGCACTTTTTCGCTTCTTTTCCTTGGTAGCGAGAGCTGACCTTTCCGGCCACCCGGGTCGGGAAAATGCTGGTTGTAACGGTCTCCTTGTTGGTTGGAAAAGGATTTCTTATCAGAGACTTACCGGCTTCGAATATCAGGCAGCGCTGCTGCGCTCATCTTTAATTTGCCGAGGCTCTATTGAGGTGAGTCAAGGATGGAAAGCTTGAAGCAAGCCATTATCAGAACCGCTATATGTGCAAAGGCTTGGCGGTGCCTTGGTCCACAGAGATGACTGGGAGAGACCGATATGTCTAAGACAATGAAGGCGGCTGTGGTGACAGAGTTCGGACAGCCTCTTGAGATCCTCGAAGTCGAAAAACCCGAGGCCCGGGACGGCCAGGTCGTGGTGAAGGTGGAGGCCAGCGGCGTCTGTCACACCGACTTGCACGCCGCCCAGGGCGACTGGCCGGTGAAACCGTCGCCTCCCTTCATCCCGGGCCACGAAGGCGTCGGTGTCGTGGCCGAGGTCGGCCGCGGTGTGACGGGCGTCAAGGAGGGGGACCGCGTTGGTGTTCCCTGGCTGCACAGCGCCTGTGGTCACTGCCGGCACTGCGTCGGTGGCTGGGAAACCCTCTGCGGGGAGCAATCCAACACCGGCTACGGCGTGAACGGCGGCTTTGCGGACTACGTGCTTGCGGATCCCAATTACCTTGGGCGGCTTCCCGACCGTCTCGACTTTGCGCCCAGTGCGCCGATTCTCTGCGCCGGAGTCACGGTTTACAAAGGCCTGAAGGAAACGGACGCGAAACCCGGGCAGAGCGTCGCGGTCGTTGGCATCGGCGGTTTGGGACACCTTGCCGTTCAGTACGCCAAGGCCATGGGCTTTCACGTGGTGGCGGTCGACATCTCCGAGGACAAGTTAAAGCTGGCGAAGCAATCCGGTGCCGACGAAGCCTACAACGCCGCGGAGCTCGATGCGGCGGCGGAGATTCAAAAAGGCGGCGGTGTCGAGGGTGTGCTGGTGACGGCCGTCTCCACGGCGTCCTTTGCACAGGCGGTGGGTATGCTTGCCCGGGGCGGGACCATGAGCCTTGTGGGATTGCCGCCGGGCGGCTTTGAACTGCCGATCTTCGATGTTGTGCTTTCGCGCAAAACGATCCGCGGTTCGATTGTGGGCACCCGCAACGACCTCGCCGAGGCGCTGCAGTTCGCAGCCGAGGGAAAGGTGGCGTCGCATTTCTCGATGGACCGCCTGGAGAATATCAACACGATCTTCGAACGCATGACCGCGGGAGAGATCGACGGGCGTATTGTGATGGAGATCTGAGAGATATTCGCGATCCTGCGGGGGACGACCTCTACGTCAGGCGCCGACGAGTATCTTATCCACGTCTTGCGGATTAGTCGATGGGCACGTGCTCATAAATCCCTGTGTTGTGTGCGCTCCGCCAACCTTGACCCGAGCGCAGATGATGGGAAGCGCCAGAGACCAGCGCTATTGCGTCTGCCGCCTTTGGCTGTTTGGCCGCGCTCAGGTTTATACCTATCGCACTCATCCTCAATTGAAGCGGAATCCGCCCGACACGGTTTGACCCGTAGGTTTTTTTGAACCGCTGTTTGTCCGAAAAAATCAAAAAACTGTCCGTCTCGGTCATCGTTTCCTGAGCCCTAATCGCAGAACCTACGCCAGACAGTTGAGACGGAACAGTTTCCGTGTCTCCAAAGTATCCATCGGCTCGGCCGCTCAAAACGACCGGTCAAACTTCCCTTTCTGGAAGGCAAACACTGAGAAACAGAGAATAGACGAAATTGTGTATCCAGATTAGGGCGCTGACCTTTCTCGCGCCATTCATCATTGCGTGTTCTGTTTCGGCAGAAGAGCTTAGAGATATTACCAAGGAGTACTTCGAACCGGTGCCACCCAAGGTGCCGGCTGCCTCCACGGCGTCCTTTGCACAGGCGGTGGGTATGCTTGCCCGGGCGGTACCATGAGCCTTGTGGGATTGCCGCCGGGTGGCTTTGGACTGCCGATCTTCGATGTTGTGCCGTGACGCAAGACGATCCGCGGTTCGATTGTCGGCACCCGCAACGACCTCGCCGAAGCGCTGCAGCTCGCAGTCGAGGGAAAGGTGGCATCGCACTGCTTGCAGATTTGGGGTGGGAGCAAAGAGTAAGGACAGTGCTTCGAGCCTTTCGTTTACAGCATCGTGATTGTGTCGGGAAAGACCTTGGAAGATCAAATTTACAGTACGACGAAACTCCTGGCGGCGGTCTCGGCGCTTGAGAATCGAGGCCTGAGCGTGGAGCATGCCTTCGAGAACACAGGCATAAATCCCGGCCAGTTGTCGGATGAAACTCTTTGGGTATCTTCGAGCCAGATTCTGCTGGTGTTTAAGAACATATCTGACGGGCACTGGCATCCGCATCTTCCTTTCGAGATCGGTCAGCAAATCCACATCTCTGCTTATGGTCTCTACGGTTATGCGGTGCTTTGCAGCGAACGTTACAGAGACACAGTCGCTTTTGCCGAGAAGTACCACTATCTTGCGGCGCCCACGGTCAGTATGAAGTTTAATTATGACGCAGGTGTCGAGGGGTGGGATCTTGAACCTCTTTCATCAACGCTTGTGGACCAGGATTTCTATCCTTTTCTGGTCAATCTTCAGATTGGTATCCATGCGTCCCTGCATGAAGATATCTTTGGCGCTGAATTCGCCTCTCATCTGATCGAACTGCGCTATCCCGCCAACACATTTTACAAACTGCCCAAAAAGTCGGCGGTGGAGATTCGCTACGGCACGAAGCGAAACAGGCTGCATGTCCATTCTCATTGGATAGATTATAAGCCGAGGTTAGGTAACGATCTGACCTTCAGGCAGATTGTGAAGATTTGCGAGAAAGAGCTGGCGGAGCTCACTCAGCAGGGTGGCGTGACAGGCCAGGTCAAGAAGGTGTTTGTGCAGCAGGCGCGCTTTCCCGCGAACATGGAAACCGTCGCTCAAGAGCTAGGGCTGAACAGCCGCACACTGCGGCGGTATCTCAAGCGTGAGAACACCACTTTCACTGAAATCGTGGATTCGGTTCGCGCCGATCTTGCTGTGCGCTATTTGCGCGAAGCTCGGCTCAGCAACGAGGAGATTGCGTTCGTTATTGGTTTTTCTGAAGCTTCGAGTTTCGTCCGTGCCTTCAAACGCTGGACAGGAAAGACGCCCGGACAGTTTCGGGTCAGCCGATAGGCAGCAGTTGATAGGTACGTCTGCCTTCCAGGGTTTTCGGAACCGGCATCTCTGACGGCTCTTCGGGAGCTTAGGGTCGCACCTGGGGAATCACTGCTTCGCTGAAGCGGATTCAATCCGAACCAGATCCGATCTCGCCGTTTTTCTTGAACCGGGGATTGTCCGAAAAAGTCAAAGAACTGTCCGATTCGGTCATCGTTTCCAAAGCCTTAATCGCAGAACCTACACCAGACGGTTGCGATGGAATCGCTTCTGTATCTTTGAAAAGCCCAACGGTTTAGCTGCTTGGAACGACCGACCAGATCTCCCTTTCCATAAGGCAAACACAGGGTAACAGGGGACAGACGAACATGCATATCCGAATCAGGGCGCTGAGCTTTCTTGCGCCGTTTATCTTCGCGTCCTCTATCTCCGCTGACGAGTTGAGAGATCTCGCCAAGGATTACTTTGAACCCGTGCCTTCGACCGTACCGGCGGTGCAGGACAATCCGATCACGACGGAGAAGATTCAACTCGGTACAGCCCTGTTTTTCGACCCCCGCATGTCCGCATCCGGCGTGTTTTCCTGCAATTCCTGTCACAACCTGGCGACCGGCGGAGACGACAACCTTCAGACCTCGATCGGTCACGGTTGGCAGAAGGGGCCCAGAAACGCGCCGACGGTGCTGAACTCCGTCTTTAACGAGGCGCAGTTCTGGGACGGGCGCGCAGCCGACCTGGCCGAGCAGGCAAAGGGTCCTGTGCAGGCGAGTATCGAGATGGCCAACAGCGTTGAGAATCTGCTCGGCACCCTGCGGTCCATGCCGCAGTACGTGGAGTGGTTCCAGCAAGCTTTCCCCAACGACGAAGATCCCGTCACCTTCGATAACTTCGCCAGAGCCATTGAAGCCTTCGAAGCCACGCTGATAACGCCCGCGCCCTTCGATGCTTGGCTGAATGGCGACGATGCCGCCCTCGACGAACGGCAAAAGAGAGGACTTGCGCACTTCATGGATGCCGGCTGTGCGTCCTGTCACGCCGGTGTCAATCTGGGCGGCAATGGCTACTATCCCTTCGGTTTGGTGCAAAAGCCAGGCGCCGACATCCTGCCTGCGGATGACAAAGGGCGCTTCCAGGTCACCGCGACGGCAGACGACGAATATGTCTTTCGGGCTGCGCCGCTGCGCAACGTGGCGCTGACGGCGCCCTACTTCCACTCTGGCGCGGTCTGGGACCTGAACACGGCTGTTGCGATCATGGCAAATTCGCAACTGGGCGCGAAACTTACGGAGGAAGAGGTCGTCGACATCACGGCGTTTCTTACTTCGCTGACAGGACGGGTTCCGGCAATAGACTATCCCATTCTGCCCGCTGAAACCGCAACGACACCGCGTCCGGTCCGGGACGTGATTCCCAGGTAAGAGCGTTTCTTGATCGACCGGCGCAGCCTGCACCGGCGTCGAGGCATTCTGTCCGATTTTCAAGTGAAACAAACTAGTGCGCTTTTCCCACGACAAAGGGAAAGGGCCGAGTTGAGGGGAGGCAAAAAGCCATGAGACTAAAGCGACTCAACACTGTTTCCGTGGCCACCGTCATAGCGGTTCTGCTGCCTGTGACTGCGCGGGCTGAGACGGTTGCCGTTGATGAGGAGCTGTTGCGGCAACTCCAGCAGATTATCGAGCAGCAGCAGGAGCAGCTTAAGCAGCAGTCCGACCAACTGAAGTTCCAGGCCGGAACCATCGAGGTGCTCAAGGATCGGGTCGATCAGCTCGAGGAGGTATCGAGCGAGACTCAGGCCATTGCCACAGAGGCACAGACTGCCGCCGAACAGGCGATTGGCTCGGCGCAACAGGCTGGGAGCCTCTTCCCAGAGAGAACCGTTACTTCGGGGAGTGACAAGGTCAAGCTCTCTGTTTCTGGTCAGGTCAATCGTGCCGTGAACATCGTCGATGATGGCGACGAGACAGAGGCGTTCTTCGTCGATAACGATACCTCGAATACCCGCGTCCGCTTCGTCGGTACCGGGAAGGTCGACGAGGAAACGACGCTCGGCACGGTCATCGAAGTCGGCCTGAGCCCGAACAATTCCTTCGACGTCAGCCAAGACAATGAAACTGCGGATGACTTCATCGACCTGCGCAAGGCGGATATCACGCTGCGCAATGACAGCTATGGTCAACTGCTGTTCGGCAAAGGGCAGGCGGCAGCGGACGATACCGCGGAGTATGATCTCTCACTGGTTGCCGGCCCGATCATGTACTCCGGTGTCAGCGATATCGTTGGCGGCATTCAGTTCACAAATGACGGCGCGCTGACGGGAATCACCGTTGGTAGCGCTTTCTTCAACTTCGACGGCAACCGGCAGGACCGGGTGCGTTACGATTCGCCTATTCTGGGACCGGGCGTGCAGCTCTCTGTCTCCGCAGGCTCGGACTCACGTTACGATGCAGCGCTCACCTGGGGCGGTGACTACGGCGACTGGACCGGCGTGGATATTGGTGAGGTCACGACCCTGGGCGCTATTTCGATCCGCGATCCCGATGTGGACAATGTTGACTATCGTGTCGCCGGATCCTTTTCAGCCCTGCACAATCCGACGGGCCTGAGCGCGACGGTCTCCGCGGGCAGTGACTTCGTGGATGAGGGCGACGATCCTTTCAATCTCTATGGAAAACTGGCCTGGGACACGACCTTCTTTGATGTCGGCCCGACCGGTTTCGGTGTTGACTTCACCTATAGCGAGAATGTTTCCGGGCAGGGCGACGAGGGACGTTCCGTGGGCTTGTCAGCTATTCAGCTATTCGAAGAGTTTGGGACCGAACTCTATGTTCAGGTGCGCGGGTTCGATCTTGAGCGGGGCAGCGGCGACGATCCCGACAACATTATCGTTGGGACCACCGGCGCAAGGGTGAAGTTCTGATGCGTGTCTTCGTGATGCTGCTCGCCTGTCTTGCCGTGACCGCCTGTTCCGGTGTCGAGATCAAGCAGGGCGAGAAATCGCATGCCCGCCGGGAAATCCCACCGGGTCCCGGTGTTCTGACCGGCGCGCAGGGGGAGTTCACGATCTTCCGTCTGAAAGAGAAGCCACCGGCGGTGCGTGGCGAAGAGACGCCATCCGAGTAGCCGCGGAAAATGTCATAACAATGTCAAAGAACTGACTGGCGCTTCCTGACACAATATCTGCGCAACCGCCTCGAATGATTGCGATTTCGAGGTTGCGGAACAGAAAGGCGTGACGTGATGAAACTGAAATTTCCGAGTGCCTATACGATTTTGTTCGGCCTGATTATCGCAGTGGCCATCGCGACCTGGTTCGTCCCGGCCGGACAATATGACCGGGAGCAGAACGAGGCCCTGGGCAAGGAAGTGCCGATCCCGGGCACCTACAAAGAAGTCGATCCCAATCCTCAAGGCTTTGCCGATGTGGTGCTGGCGCCGATCGCAGGTTTCTTCGATCCGGGCAGCTATGAAGCCCGTGCCATTGACGTTGCGCTCTTCGTTCTGATCATCGGTGGTTTTCTTGGAATCGTGACCAAGACAGGCGCGATCGACGCGGGCATCGAAAGGGCCATGACCCGTATGAGAGGCCGGGAGAAGTGGATGATCCCGATCCTCATGGCGCTATTCGCCGCCGGTGGGACTATCTACGGTATGGCCGAGGAGTCTCTGGCCTTCTACAGCCTGATCATTCCCGTGATGATTGCGGCCCGCTATGACGCAGTGACGGGCGTCGCCATTATCATGCTGGGGGCCGGGGTTGGAACTCTCGGCTCGACGATCAACCCCTTCGCGACAGTGATCGCGGCGAATGCGGCGGGTGTGCCCTTTACCGACGGTATCGTGCTCCGCTTTGTGATTTTGATTCTCTGTTGGCTCGCCTGTGTCATCTACGTCATGCGCTATGCGGAGCGGGTGAGGCAAGACCCGACGGCCTCCATCGTTGCGGACCGGCGGGAGTCCAACGAAGCGCACTTTCTCAAAGGCCGTGAGGTTGCGGCTGACTCGCATGCGCTGGACTTTACGCTCACCCGAAAGATTGTCCTGGTGATTTTTGCGCTGTCCTTTGCGGTGATGATCTGGGGTGTCTCGGCCGGCGGCTGGTGGATGGCGGAGATGTCCGGTTTTTTCATCGTCGCGTCGATCCTTGTGGGTGTCATCGCACGCATGAGCGAAGAGGACTTTACCAATACCTTCGTCGACGGTGCCCGCGATCTGCTGGGGGTCGCGCTGGTCATCGGTATCGCCCGTGGCATCGTCGTGGTGATGGATGCGGGCAATATGACCGACACCATTCTGTTCTGGGCGGAAGGCGCGGTCAGCGGTCTGCCGGCCGTGGGCTTCATCAACACCATGTTCGGCCTTGAGGTGCTGCTATCTTTCTTCGTGCCCTCCTCGTCGGGCCTGGCCGTGCTCACCATGCCGATCATGGCGCCGCTGGCGGACTTTGCCGGCGTTCCGCGGGATCTTGTCGTGACGGCCTATCAGTCGGCCAGCGGCCTGGTGAACCTGATCAACCCGACCTTCGCCGTGGTGATGGGCGGGCTGGCGCTGGGGCGGGTGCCCTACGAGCGCTGGCTGCGCTTCATGTGGCCGCTGCTGGTGATCTTGACGGTCATCATCATGGTCACGATCAGCGCCGCGACCCTTTTGGGCTAGAGCTCGCGTGTATCAGGAAACTCCAGAACGGTGTCGTGATCGATGAACAGCGAGTCACAATTGGCTGATGGGTCCGCGCCACGGGTTGCGGGTCTGGGCCTGATCGCCTGCACTGCTCTCGTGGTGGGCAACATGATCGGCTCCGGCATCTTCCTGTTGCCGGCGGCTCTGGCCGCCTACGGTCCGATCTCGCTTGCCGGGTGGGGTGTGACCGCCGCTGGTGCGCTGGTTCTGGCGCTGATTTTCGGGCGGCTTGCGCGCCTTTCCCCCCGCACCGGTGGTCCCTACGCCTTTGCCCGCGACGGATTTGGAGATTTCGCGGGTTTCCTTGTCGCCTGGGGCTATTGGATTGCGCTTTGGTCCGGGAATGCGGCCGTTGCCGTCGCTTTTGCGGGTTATCTCGGCTTTCTGATCCCCAGCGTCGGATCCAGCCCGCTGGCGGGCCTTGCCGCTGCGCTGGGTGCCATCTGGATTTTGACCGGCCTGAACATCCGGGGCGTCAGGGAGGCTGGGATTGTTCAGACCCTCACAACGGGTATGAAGCTGTTTCCGCTTCTTGCGCTGATCGTTCTTGGTATCGTCCATGTGGATATCGCGAATTTTACGCCGGTCAACAGCAGCGAGGTCAGCGCGATTTCGGCGATTTCGGCCTGCGCGGCGCTGACGCTTTGGGCCTTTTTGGGGCTGGAATCCGCGACCGTGCCGGCGGGCGATGTTCAGCAGCCGGAGCGGACAATCCCGACGGCGACAATCGCGGGCACGCTGTTGGCGGCGGGTGTCTACATAGCGGTCACTGTGGTGGCTTTGGGCGTTATCCCCTCTGCAGAACTCGAGGGCTCGAACGCGCCTCTGGCATTGGTGGCCGGAGCGATCTGGGGCACAGGCGGCGCTTTGGTGATCGCTCTGGGTGCCTGTGTTTCGACCTTCGGCACACTGAACGGCTTTACGCTGCTTACCGGGCAGGTGCCTCTGGGGGCTGCGCAAGATGGTGTGTTTCCGCGCGCCTTCGGAGGCTTGAGCGCGACCGGCACACCGGTCTTCGGCCTGGTGGTCTCCAGTATTCTGGCCAGCGTTCTGATCTGCATGAGCTTTAGCGAAAACCTTGCTGACCAGTTCGAGTTCATCATTCTGCTGGCGACGCTCTCAACCCTGTTCCCTTATCTGCTTTGCGCTTTGGTCGAACTGGCCTTGCTGGCCCGCGACAGGAACCGGGCTGCGCCACGGGAGATGCTGAAGATCTCTGTCCTCGCGGCTCTGGGCTTTCTCTATTCAATCTGGGCGATTTACGGCGCGGGAGCGGAGGTCGTGTTCTACGGCTTCCTGCTCCTGATGGCCGGTTTGCCCATTCATGTCTGGCAATGTTGGACGAAACGGACCGTTTCCAGCAAGGGAGGATGAGGCTTATGACAGGTTTTGGCGCACATTCTGAAATTGGCAAACTACGCAAGGTGATGGTCTGCGAACCGGGGCTCGCCCACTCCCGCCTGACCCCTGCGAACGCGGCCGAGCTGCTCTATGACGATGTCCTCTGGGTGCACCAGGCCCGAACCGACCACGCCGACTTCCGCATGAAGATGGAAGAGCGCGGGGTCGAGGTGCTCGAGTTTCACGACCTGCTGGCGGCCACACTCAGTGACCCGGCGGCGCGGAAATGGGTTCTGGACCGGCGCATCACCGAAAACCAGGTTGGTGTCGGCATGCTGAATGAGCTGCGCGGCTGGCTGAACGAACTCCCGGCCAAGGAGCTGGCGGTCTTTCTGGTCGGCGGTATCGCGGTTGAGGATATGCCCTTCACGCCGTCGGGCATGTTCGGCAGCTACCTGGGTACGCACGGCTTTGTCATTCCGCCCATTCCGAACACGCAGTTCACCCGCGACAACAGTTGCTGGATCTATGGCGGGGTGACGGTCAACCCCATGTTCTGGCCCGCACGGCGGCCCGAGACGATGCTGGTGACCGCCATCTACAAGTTCCATCCCGACTTCAAGGACGGGGATTTCGAGATCTGGTGGGGCGACCCTGACGTCGATCACGGGCCGGCCACCGTCGAAGGCGGCGATGTCATGCCCTGGGGCAATGGCAGCGTCCTGATCGGGATGGGCGAACGCACCAGCCCGCAGGCTGTCGGCCAGGTGGCCAAGGCGCTTTTTGCCAGGGGTGCGGCGGAGCGCGTCGTCGCCTGTCAGATGCCGCGCAGCCGGGCCGCGATGCACCTGGACACGGTCTTCAGCCACTGCGACCGGGAGACTGCCACGGCCTTCCTGGAAGTCTGCGACGAGATCACCTGCATCAGCCTGCGTCCCGGCGACAAGGAAGGCACGATCGACTTCCGTCGCGAAGAAAAGCACCTCTTCGACGTCGCCGCGGAATGTCTGGGCATCAAGAAGTTGAACATCGTCCAGACCGGCGGCGATGCCTTCAATCAGGAGCGCGAACAATGGGATGACGGCAACAACGTTGTCGCGCTCGAACCCGGCGTCGTCGTCGCCTACGACCGCAACACCTACACCAACACCCTGCTGCGCAAGGCGGGGATCGAGGTCATCACCATTTCCGGATCCGAACTTGGCCGTGGTCGCGGCGGCGGGCACTGCATGACCTGTCCGATCTGGCGCGATCCGGTCGATTATTGATAAACGGAGGACATCTGACATGGCTTTCAATCTCAAAGGCCGCAGCTTTCTGAAGCTCCTGGACTTCGATCAGCGCGAGTTGCGCTACCTGCTTGACCTGTCGCGCGACCTGAAACGCGCAAAGTATTCGGGTACGGAGCAAAAGCACCTGACGGGCAAGAACATCTGCCTGATCTTCGAGAAAACCTCGACCCGCACAATGTGTGCGTTTGAAGTCGCGGCGATGGATCAGGGCGCCGGCGTGACCTATCTCGGGCCGTCGGGTTCGCAGATCGGGCATAAGGAAAGCATGAAGGATACGGCCCGCGTGCTCGGCCGCATGTATGACGGCATCGAGTACCGCGGCTTCGGGCAGGATCTGGTCCAGACGCTGGCGAGCTACGCCGGCGTGCCCGTGTTCAACGGGCTGACCGATGAATTCCATCCGACTCAGATGCTGGCTGATCTGCTGACCATGCAAGAGCATGCCGAGAAACCGCTGCACGACATCAGCTATGCTTACGTCGGCGATGCGCGTTCCAACATGGGGCACTCGCTGATGATCGCGGGCTGTCTCATGGGAATGGATGTGCGGATCGCCTCCCCGAAGGAGCTCTGGCCCACGGCGGAGTTCCGCGGTCCGGCCGAAGAGGCGGCGGCCAAGTATGGCGCCAAACTGACCATCACCGACGACCCCAAAGAAGCGGTCAAGGACGTCGATTTCATCCACACCGATGTCTGGGTCTCGATGGGTGAGCCAGCCGAGGTCTGGGAAAGCCGTATCGCGCAGTTGACGCCTTTCCAGGTCAACGCGGAACTGATGGCCGCCACGGGCAAGGCGAGCACGAAATTTATGCACTGCCTGCCGGCCTTCCACAACACCGAGACCAAAGTCGGTCAGGACATCTCGGAGAAGTTTGGCATTACCGAGATGGAAGTGACCGAAGAGGTCTTCGAAAGCCCTGCAGGGATCCAGTTCGAGCAGGCCGAAAATCGGATGCACACCATCAAGGCCGTTCTGGTCGCGACCCTGGGGAGCTGAAACATGCGTATCGTGGTCGCTCTGGGCGGGAATGCGCTGCTGCGGCGGGGCCAGGCTCTGACCGCCGAAAACCAGCGGGAGAACACGGCGGTGGCCGCCGAGGCCCTGGCCAAGATCGCTCTGGATCATGAGTTGATTGTGACCCACGGCAATGGTCCGCAGGTTGGCCTTCTGGCGCTGCAGGGCAACGCCTATAAACCCGATGAAGCCTATCCGCTGGATGTTCTCGGCGCCGAGACCGAAGGCATGATCGGCTACATGATCGAGCAGGAGCTGGGCAACCGGCTCCCTCAAGAGACACCGCTTGCCACTCTGCTTACCATGGTCGAAGTGGATAGAGGCGATCCCGCTTTTGCCGATCCGACCAAGTTCGTGGGGCCGGTCTATGATAAGGCCGAAGCGGACCGGATCGCCGCGGAGAAGGGCTGGCAGATGCGCGCGGATGACGAGAAATGGCGCCGTGTCGTCCCATCTCCCCTGCCGCAGCGCATCTTCCAGATCCGTCCGGTTCGCTGGCTGGTCGAGAAGGGCACCGTCGTCATCTGTGCGGGTGGCGGCGGAATTCCGACCGCTTACAACGCGCAAGGTAGTCTGGAAGGGGTCGAGGCCGTGATTGACAAGGATCTGGCATCCGAGCTTCTGGCGCGGGAGATTGAAGCCGATCTCTTCATTGCCGCCACGGATGCGGATGCCGTATATCTGGATTGGGGAACGTCGGATCAGCGGGCGATCAAGACCGCTTCGCCCGCCGCGCTGGCTGGTATCGATTTTGCCGCCGGATCTATGGGCCCCAAGGTCGATGCGGCCTGCCAATTTGTCCGGAAGCTGGGTAAGACTGCGGCAATTGGTGCCCTGGCCGATCTCGAAGGAATCGTGTCTGGTCAAAAGGGCACACAGATTTCCTCATCTGCGTCGCATGTCACATTTCATGAATAAACGCCTGTCGAAGCGGCGTAAAAGTTCAAGGAAGAAGGCAGCTCAATGGTTCGCGATCTGATCCGTTACTCTCAGGTTCTGGAAATCGTAGGGGACACGCTCAAGGTCCACGTGCCCGAGAACGCGGGCGGGACGAGTGATGTCCGTTTTGGTGATCTGGCGACCGTGCAAAGCGTCGACGGCGCCATATCGCTGGCCCAGGTCATCCACATCGATCGCGATAAGGTGTCTCTGCAGGTCTTTTCCGGCACCAAGGGGATCTCCACCGGGGCGACTGCCACCTTCCTGGGGCATCCGATGCAGACGCCATACTCCGGCAACATCCTTGGCCGGGTTTTCGACGGGGCTGGCCGACCGGTTGATGGCGGGCCGGACCTGTCATCAGAACCGCGCTACACGATCGGCGGGCCTTCGGTGAATCCGGCCGAGCGGATCGTCCCGAAGCGGATGATCCGCACTGATGTGCCGATGATCGACATTTTCAACTGTCTGGTGGAAAGCCAGAAGATTCCGATCTTTTCGGTCTCGGGCGAGCCCTTTAATCCGTTTTTGGCCCGGATCGGTATCCAGGCGGACGCCGACATTGTGGTCTTCGGCGGCATGGGGCTGATCTTCGATGATTTTCACACCTTCCGTCAGTCTTTCGAGGATGCGGGCGTCTTCTCGCGCACCGTCATGTTCGTCAATCAGGCCTCCGACCCTCTGATCGAGCGTCTGCTGGTTCCGGATATGGCACTGGCCGTCGCGGAGAAGTTTGCGGTCGAAGAGGGCAAGCGCGTCCTGGTCCTGCTGACGGATATGACCGCCTATGCCGATGCGATGAAAGAGGTGGGCATCAGCCAGGAACGCGTGCCCTCGAACCGGGGCTACATGGGGGATCTCTACAGCGAGCTGGCGCGGCGTTACGAGAAGGCCTGCGACTATGCCAAAGGCGGATCGGTGACGATCCTCGCGGTCACGACCATGCCCGGCAATGATGTGACCCACCCGGTGCCCGACAACACCGGCTACATCACCGAGGGGCAGTTTTACCTGCATTCCGGCGTGATTGACCCCTTCGGCAGCCTTTCGCGCCTGAAGCAGAACGTGATCGGCAAGGTCACGCGCGAAGATCATGGCCAGATCATGAACACCATGATCCGCTTTTACTCGGAAGCGCGCGACGCGGCGCAAAAGCAGGCGATGGCGTTCGACCTGTCCGACTATGACCTCCAGGTATTGAAATTCGGCGATCTTTTCCGAGAACGCTTCATGGACATCAATGTTTCCATCCCGCTCGAGGAGGCGCTGGATCTCTGTTGGCAGACACTGGCCGAGTGTTTTGCGCCTGAGCAACTGCTGATGAAGCAGGCGCTGATCGACAAGTATTTCCCGAAGGTGTCCGATGGCGCGGCTGCAGCTCAATAAGTCATCGCTCGCGCGCGAGATGGCGCAGTTGAAGTCCTACGAGCGCTTCCTGCCCTCACTGGACCTCAAGCGGCAACAGTTGATGGCTGAAAAGGCCAAAGCGGTCGCCGAGGTGGTGCGGCTCGAAGCGGAAGTCAAGGAGCTGGCCGAGCAGGTGGGACGTGAGGTGCCGATGCTGGGCAACCGCGGTATCGACCTGAGCGAGCTGGTGCAATTGACCGATTATCATCTCGGCGAAGAAAACGTTGTTGGAACCAGGTTGCCTGTGTTGGACAGGATTGAGGTTGCCGTGCGGCCTTACTCACCGATGGTGCTGCCCCACTGGGTCGATCAGGTGACCCGCCTGCTGCATGACATGCTCACCGCAAGGCTGAAGGTCCAGGTGGCGCACCGGCGGGTCGAGCTGCTGGCCCGCGCGGTGAACACCATCACGCAGCGGGTCAATCTCTTCGACAAGGTTCTCATTCCCACTGCACGCTCCAACATCAAGCGAATTCGCATTCATCTGAGCGATGAACAGACGAGCGCGGTGACCCGCTCGAAAATCGCCAAGCGCAAGCGGGCGGTCGCATGAGCATTGCCGCCCTGAAAAAGCTCACGATGGTGGGGCCGTCCGCACAGCACGACGCGGCCCTGGCCAGGCTTCAGGACCTGGGGGTCATGCACCTGCTGCCGTTGGTTCCGCCCGAAGCAAAGGCCGAGAAGCTTGTCGACCGCGAAGCCGAGGAGGCTTACAAAGCCTTGCGGTTTCTGGCAGTGGTGCCCCGGCCGCGGCGACAGGTTCGATCTGATCCCGCTTTTGATGTCCTGAGCTTCGTCTCCGACGTCCTCTCGCTCAAAGACAATCTCCGTGCGGCGCGCGACCGCCGGGACGCGCTTGCCGACCGACTGGCGCTCATCAAGCCCTGGGGCGACTTCGATTTCCCGCCGCTGCAGGCTCTGGCCGGACAACGTCTCTGGTTTTACCAACTGCCGCTGAAGAACCGCGCCGCTTTGCAGAGGGTTGAGCTGCCGTGGCAGATCGTCGGCGAGGATACCCGCTTTGCCTATGTGGTGGTGCTCAGCGCCGAGGAACCCGCGGAGGACCTGCTGCCGGTTGCCCGGGCGCATGTGGGGTCCAAACCCGGCCATGTCCTGGAAGCCGAACTGGAAGATGCCGAGATCGAGATCGAGACCCTGCAGGGCGAGCGTCTGGCACTGACCCGTTACCTGACTTTGCTGCGCAATCGCCTGTCCGAGGCCGAGACCGCCGCCGAGCGGGCCTTCGCCGAGAGTCAGATCTTGCACGATCCCGATCTCTTCGCTGTTCAGGGATGGGTGCCCGATGACCGGCTGGGTGAGGTGGAGACGGCCGTCGCCGATCTGGGGCTTGCGTTGTTGATCGAAAGCCCCCGGCCCGATGAGACACCGCCAACGCTGCTGAAACAAGAACCGCAAGACGCTGCCGGCGTGGACCTGGCGCTGTTTTATCAGCCGCCGCATTACCGCGCCTGGGATCCGACGAAGCTGCTGATGGCTTCCTTTGCCTTGTTCTTCGCAATGATCGTGGCGGATGCCGGCTATGGCGCCCTGGTGGCCCTGGGCCTCTTGCTCGGCTGGAAGCGCTTGGGCGGGACAGCGCATACGCGCGCCTGGCGCAGAATGGGCTTTCAGCTTGCAGGCGCCACGATCCTTTACGGCGCGATTGTCGGCAGCTACTTCGGCTTCGCGCCGTCGCCAGGAAGTGGACTGGACTGGTTCGCCTTCCTCGATCTCAATGACTTCGACAGCATGATGAAGCTGTCGATCATCGTCGGGGTTCTGCACATCTCCTTTGCCAATGTCATGGCCTATCGCGCCAAGGCTACGCGAAGCCGGTTCGCCAACCTGGGCTGGATTGGCATCCTGGCCGGCGGTTTGAGCCTCTGGCTCAGCCAAATGGCCGGACCCGGCTACTGGCTGGGACTCCTTTTGCTGGTCGGCGGCCTCGTGACAGTCATGGCTTTCGCCAGCGACCGGCCGGTGCGAACGACCGCCGATTGGCTTTGGCGCGGACTGGACGGCTTGCAGGGTGCCGCCGGACTGATGGGCATGTTCGGCGATGTGCTCTCCTATATGCGGCTCTTCGCACTGGGGCTCGCCTCTGCGTCGCTGGCGATCACCTTCAACGATCTCGCCGGCGCCGTCATGGCTTCCGGCTCCGGGCTCGCTCTGCTTGGCGGCCTGCTTATCTTTATCATTGGCCATGTCCTGAATTTCGCCCTCGCGATGATGAGCGGGGTCGTGCATGGGCTGCGGCTTAACTTCATCGAGTTCTACAAGTGGGGCTTGCCCGAGGAAGGCGTTGTCTTCCGGGCCTTTGCTCGCAAGGAGGTCAGGGAATGACGGAGTTTGTGATCGCTTTGGGATGGCTGGGAATCTTTGCCCCCATGGCTTTGGGCGCGGTGGCCAGTTCGGTCGGCTGTGCCATCGCCGGACAGGCCAGTATCGGCGCCATGCTGGAAACCGAAGGCGGCTACGGGCGCTATGTCGGCATCTCGGCCTTTCCCTCCACCTTTGTCATCTATGGCATCGTGATCATGTTCACCTTGAACCGCGAGGTCACGGCGGCCAACGCCGGCGGACTCTTTGGCATCGGCCTGCTGGCCGGGATTGCGCTGCTCTACTGCGGCATCTGGCAGGGCAGGGCCTGTGCCGCGGCGATCAATGCCTCCAAAGAGAAGCCCGAGATTTTCGGGCTTGCGCTGGCGCCCGCGGCGATCATTGAAGGCTTTGGTGTCTTCGCCTTTGTTTTCGCGCTGGTTGTCAGCGCGGGAGTTGCCTGATGTCTGCGGAACAGGAAACCGCGCGGGGCGTTGATGCCCTGATTGCGCGGCTGCGCGACGATGGGGTGGCCGCGGGCCAGACCGAGGCGGATCGCCTGATCGCCGAGGCGCAGGCCAAGGCGGAGCGTATCCTGGCGGATGCCGAAGCGGCCGCCGACAAGAAGAAGGCGGAGGCTCAGACAGAGGCCGATCGCTATACCCGCGCGGGCGAAGAGGCCTTGAACACCGCGATGCGCGATGCGGTGCTGACGATGAAGTCGACGCTCATGGCGCAGTTCGAGCAGGACGTCCAGCGCATGGTCACGACCCATCTGGCGGAACCCGAGATGCTCAAGCAGATGGTTGTGGAACTTGTCGGCCGGGCGCGTGATGCCTCGGCGATGGGCGAGGGGATCAACGTGATCCTTCCGGCCGAGGTCATCGGCCCGGATGCGATCGCCGCCAATGCCGAAGACATCCAGTCCGGGGCGCTGACCCAGTATGTGCTGGGTTTGACGCAGGATCTGCTCAAGGAGGGCGTGACGCTCTATGCGGCGGGCGATCTGCACGGCGGGATTCGGGCCGAGGCGGGCGAAGACGGCGTGAGGCTGGACCTTTCGGACCAGGCCATCGCCGCGCTGCTGATGCAGCACCTGCAGCCGCGCTTCCGCGCCGTGCTCGAAGGGATTATCAGATAGTCATGTCGGATCCCGATGCCTACATCATGCTGATGGCCAGCCTGCCGAGTTCGGAGCGGCTCTTCGTGGCCAAGCAACCTCCGCTGTCGCGACTACGGCTGGAGAAGCGCCTGTCAGTGCTCCGGCCCGAGGATGCCGATCTTCTGAGGCGGATCGAGGCGCTTTTGAGCTGGTCGGCTTACGACCGTCAGTCCGATATGAACACGGTGATCAGCCGAAGCAAGGCGCTGCTGTCGGCTCTCACTCAGCCGACCCTTCAGGCGGTCGTAACCGAACGGATGGAGCTGCGCACGGCAGTTGCAGCCTTGAGGCTGCGCCAGGGCGGTGCGGCGGCGCCGGCCGAGTCCTGGGGCGTTGGAAAATGGACCGCCCACATCGCAGCCCACTGGGAGGATCCGGTTTTCGGCCTGGGGCGCTCGATGCCCTGGCTTCGGGACGTGGGTCAATTGTTGGAAAAGGGGGACCCGCTGGCGCTCGAGCGCACTTTGCTGGAGATCACCTTCCGTCAGTTGCAGCGTCATGCCGCCAATCATCACTTCGACTTCGAGGCGGTCGTCATCTATGTGCTCAAGTGGAACATCTTCGACCGCTGGGCGCAGGCAGACGGGCAGGCGGCCGCGCAGCGCTTCGCCGAACTCTCCGAGGATGCCCTGAAAAACTTTCCACAACTTCAAGGCCAAGGAGCCGAACGATGACCCTGGCCGCTCAGCTTGCAAAAGCGCCCGTCAGTGAAACCGCGACAGCGCGTGTCGTGGCCATTCAGGAAGGTCTGGTTGAGATCGAGGCGCTGGACCAGCCCGATGGCTCGCCCGGCCAAATCGTCAAGAACGAGGTGGTCTATATCCTTCCGGGACGGCTGGCCGCGGGCGGGCGGCAGGAACGGCTGAAGGCGGAAGTCCTGCGCGTGCGCGGCAAGACGGCCGATGCGCAGGTTTACGAAAGCACGCAGGGCGTGGCCGTCGGCGATCCGGTCGTGCAAAGCGGTCAGTTGCTCTCCGTAGCGCTGGGACCGGGTCTTTTGGGGCAGGTCTACGACGGATTGCAGGCCCCCCTAAGCGACGTGGCGAACGCTTATGGCATTTTTCTGCCGCGCGGCGTGGATGTCGCACCCCTGGACCTTTCGGCCAAGTGGTCCTTTTCCCCGGTCGTTAAAGTGGGGGATCGTGTGGTCGCCGGACAAACCCTCGGCACCGTGCCGGAGGGCCGTTTCGCCCACAAGATCATGCTGCCCTTCAACTGGACTGGCAGCTATACGGTCAACTGGGTACAGAAAGGGGCCGCCACGGTCGAGGACCCGGTGGCCCGTCTCACCAGTGATGAGGGGCAGGAACGGACCCTTACCCTGTCGCAGCGCTGGCCGGTGCGCCGCCCGCTGGCGGGCGACCTCTTGAAGTCGGGTGCCGTGCGCCGCAAGTTCCCGGACACGCCGGTCCTGACCTCGCAGCGACTCATCGACACCTTCTTTCCGATCGCGCGGGGCGGCACGGCCTGCATCCCCGGCCCCTTCGGCGCCGGGAAAACCGTCCTGCAAAATCTGATCGCCCGTAACGCCCAGGTGGATATTGTCATCATCGTTGCCTGCGGGGAACGCGCCGGTGAGGTGGTGGAAACCATCACCGAGTATCCCGAGATGACGGATCCGACTTCGGGCGGCAGTCTCATGGACCGGACCATCATCATCTGTAACACTTCATCCATGCCCGTGGCTGCGCGCGAGGCCTCGATCTTCACGGGCATCACCCTGGGCGAGTATTACCGGCAGATGGGTCTGGATGTTCTCCTGATCGCCGACAGCACATCCCGCTGGGCGCAGGCCATGCGCGAAACCAGCGGCCGGCTGGAAGAGATTCCAGGTGAAGAGGGTTTTCCCGCTTACCTCGAGAGTTCGATCAAGGGGCTGTACGAGCGTGCCGGCGTGATCGAGGCGGCGGATGGCGATACCGGCAGCCTGACGATGATCGGCACGGTGTCCCCGGCCGGCGGCAACTTCGACGAGCCGGTCACGCAATCTACTCTTTCCACGGTCAAGTGCTTCCTGGGTCTGTCGGCGGAACGCGCTTACAAGCGCTTTTATCCGGCGGTCGATCCGCTGCTGTCCTGGTCACGCTACCTGGATCAGATGGCGGGCTGGTATGACCGCAACATCGAGCCGGGCTGGACGGGTAAGGTTAAGGCACTGCAGGGCCTTCTGGAACGTGGCGACCAGATCAGCCAGATGATGCAGGTCACCGGCGAAGAAGGCGTCACCCTCGAAGATTATGTTGCCTTCCAGAAGGCACTGTTCGTGGACATGGTGTATCTCCAGCAGGATGCTTTTGACGAGGTCGATAGCTGCGCACCCCTGGAGCGGCAGCAGCGCGTGTTCCAGTTGATGCAGCGGATCGTGGATGCCGATATTGCCCTGCAGGACAAGGCTACGGTCCGCGGATGGTTCACGGAAATGACCGGTTTGCTGAAGAACTTCCATTACGCTGCGGCCGGCACGCCGGAGTACGCGTCTCTCTTATCCCAGATCGAGGCGAAGATCGCCGAGCTTTGAGTGATCAGGCCGTTTGAGGAGCAAGCCAGATGGCGACCAAGTTAAATCCCACCGCGAGTAAGCGTGAAGCGGCATCAGAGCCCGCCGGCGGCTTTGATGTTTCCGCCGTGGCGGAGTACATGACCGACGCCTGGCAGCGTTCGACCCTTTACTGGGATGTCATGCGCCAGCGGGGCGATCAGTACCGGGATCATATGGCGAAGGCAGCGCCCAACGTCCTTGACTACGAATTCGAGCTGATCGTCGACGGGCGCGAGTTGCCGCGTCCGGTGAACTATGGCCTCGTCAGAATCCTTCCGTTGGATGGTCAGGTCGTCGATCCCGGGAAGCGGCCCTTTGTCGTCATCGATCCGCGCGCCGGGCATGGCCCCGGCATTGGCGGCTTCAAGGCGGATAGCGAAATAGGCGTCGCCCTGCAAGCCGGCCATCCCTGCTACTTCATCGGTTTTCTGCCCGATCCGGTGCCCGGTCAGACCATCGAAGACATCGCGCAGGCCGAAGCGCAGTTTCTGGAAACGATCATTGCCCGCCAACCCGATGCCGATGGCAAGCCCTGCGTCATAGGCAACTGCCAGGCCGGCTGGGCGGTGATGATCCTGGCCGCGATACGGCCCGAACTCTTCGGCCCCATCATCATCGCTGGCTCGCCGCTGTCCTACTGGGCGGGGGTTCGCGGGCGGAATCCGATGCGTTATTCTGGCGGTCTGCTGGGCGGGTCCTGGCTCACGGCCCTGACGTCCGATTTGGGGGGCGGGGTCTTTGACGGGGCCTGGCTGGTACAGAATTTCGAGAACCAGAACCCGGCCAATACCTACTGGACGAAACAGTACAATCTCTATTCGAGGATCGATACCGAGGCGAAACGCTACCTGGACTTCGAGCAATGGTGGGGCGGCCACGTCTGCCTGAACGCCGAAGAAATGCAGTTCATCGTCGATGAGCTGTTTGTCGGCAACAAGCTCGCGTCCGGGGGTATCCAGACCTCGGAGGGCACGACCGTCGACCTGCGCAGCATTACATCACCGATCGTGGTTTTCTGCTCCCAGGGCGACAACATCACGCCGCCGCAGCAGGCTTTGGGCTGGATCCTGGATCTTTATGACGATGTGGAGGAGATCAGGAAGGTCGGGCAAACCATCGTCTACGCCGTTCATGACAAGATCGGTCATTTGGGCATCTTCGTATCGGCGGGTGTGGCCCGCAAGGAGCACCGGGAGTTCGCAACGAACATCGACCTGATCGATCTTCTGCCGCCGGGACTGTACGAAGCCGTCTTTGAACCGAGGGACCCGGACGCGCCTCATGACCAGTTCGTCGAAGGGGACTGGATTATGCGCTGCGAGGCGCGCAGCCTGGACGACATCCGGGCCCTGGGCGGAAACAGTCTCGAGGACGAGCGACGCTTTGAGACGGCAGCGCGCGTCTCGGAGATCAACCTCTCGCTCTATCGGACGATGGTGCAGCCTTTCGTCCAGGCAGCGGTAACGCCCTGGATGGCGGAAAGCCTGCGCCGCTTCCATCCTTTGCGGGTCCAGTACGAACTGCTGAATTCCGCGAATCCCGCCGCTGCTTCGCTCCAGCCGCTTGCGGAGAGGGTCCGGAACGAGCGTCAGCCGGTGGCCGGGGACAATCCCTTTCTGAAAGCTGAGCAGGCCGTTTCGTCTCAGATCGTGGATGCTCTCGACAAATGGCGGCAACAGATCGAGGCCTTGTCGGAAGCGGCCTTCCACTCGGTCTACGGCACGGAGTCCTTGCAGTCAGCCGTCGGCATTGACCCCGCTTCGCAGCAGCGGCCAAGACAGGCGCCAAAGAGTGAACTCCATCGCCAACTCCTTGAGCAAAGACTTGCCGAATTGGAAACGCGCTTCACGGCGGGCGGCCGCCTGGAAGCGATGACCCGGGCGCTTATCTACCTCAGCTTCGTCGAGGGTGCCGTCGATGAGCGCAGTTTCGCGGTGCTGCGGCAGTTGCGTTCGGACAACGCGGATGCCGCGAAGCTGTCGCTTCAGGACTTCAAGAAGATGGTGCGCGACCAGTTCTACATCCTGCTTTTGGATGAACGGCGCGCGGTGAACACACTCGAAGTTTTGCTGCCCGCTGAACCGGAAGAGCGACATGTGATCTATGGGAAGATCGAAAAAGTCGTGCGCGCCGGTGGTGACTCAGGACCTGAGATCGCCGCTCGCTTAGCGGAACTCGCGGAGATATTCGGCGTGAAGGGTACAAAGGGCCGGGGGAATGTGGTCAAGCTGGTTTCGTCTTAGCTATCTTCAGGTCGCGCCCAGCCAGTGATGTAGAGGAACAGCAAGCGAATGAATGGTGAGTCCGAGGCAACCGAACGGCCGAAGTATGACTGGCTGTTCGCGGTCTGTGCATCCCGGGTTCCGGCGGCGACCGCCGTTGCGCATCACGGTTATGAAGTGGCGCTGGTTGGTGTGACGGAGTCCTCTTCGTGACTGAAGAGGCGATCCTCGTGGTCAACGCCGGGTCTTCGAGCCTGAAGTTTCAAATTTTTGGCTGCGAATCTGGGGAGCCGGAGCGTCGTATCCGGGGGCAGATTGACGGGATTGGCGTGCGTCCGAGGCTTCGGGCGGAAGATGCTGAGGGGCGTATCCTTATCGACGAGGAGTCATCTCCAACAAGAATCCCCGACCTTCCCAACGCATTGACACGCGCGCGCGGCTGGCTTCAAAGCGTTGCGGAGGAGTTCACCCTGCGTGCCATCGGGCACCGCATCGTGCATGGCGGCCCGGACTTCGACAAACCGGTCCTGATCGACCGGCTGACTCTTGACCGTCTGCGGCGATACCAGAATCTGGCGCCCCTGCATCAGCCGAATAATCTGGCGCCGGTCGAGCTTGCCATGGAGATCGATCCGACCCTGCCGCAGGTGGCCTGTTTCGACACGGCCTTCCATCGCAGCCATCAGACCTACGCGGACTGTTATGCGATGCCCTGGCGTTTCTATGAACAGGGAATCCGGCGCTATGGTTTTCACGGGCTGTCCTACGAATACATCGCCCGAAAACTCAGCGACTTCGCGCCGGAACTGGCCACCAGCCGCTTCATCGTTGCACACCTCGGCAGCGGAGCCTCGATGTGCGCTTTGCAGGACGGGCGGAGTGTCGAGAACACAATGGGCTTCACCGCGCTGGACGGGCTGCCGATGGGCACCAGACCGGGGCAGATCGATGCGGGGGTCGTCCTTCACCTGATCATGCAGGAAGGCATGGAGCCCCGGGCTGTGAACGATCTGCTGTATCACCAGTCAGGGCTGAAAGGAATTTCCGGCATCTCGAGCGACATGCGCGACCTCCTGGCTAGCGATGACGAACGGGCAAGACTGGCCGTCGATCATTTTGTCTATCGCGCCGGGCTGTTCGCCGGCATGCTCACGGCGTCGCTTGGCGGATTGGACGGCTTCGTCTTCACCGCGGGGATAGGCGAGAACTCACCCGAGATACGGGCCCGGATCGCAGAGCGCCTAGGCTGGCTCGGGGCAGAGCTCGATCCGGAAGCGAACCGCTCCGGCGCCACACGCATTTCGACCCCGGACAGCCGCGTGGCGCTTTTCGTGGTTGCCACGGATGAGGAGTGGATCATCGCCCGGCACACTGCGGCCTTGATCGGGCTGTCCCCCGGCTCCTAAGCTCCTTGTCGCGGCTACTGGGCCGCGGACCCGCTGGTGACGGGCCGAGGCGGATGCACGCCGTAGAAGATGGCGTACAGGACCGGGATTGCCAGCATGGTCAGCAGGGAACCGACGGCGAGGCCCCCGATGATCGTGACGGCCATGCCGACCCAGAAGACATCCTGGAGCAGGGGAATGATCCCCAGCACCGTGGTTCCCGCGGCGAGCATCACCGGCCTCAGGCGCGATATGGCGGACTTCACGATGGCTTCGTAGGGATCCAGGCCGGCGGCCTTTTCGATCCCAATCTGGTCCAAGAGGACGATGGCGTTCTTGATCATCATACCGGCAAGGCTCATGGCGCCGAGCAGTGCCATGAAGCCGAAGGGGGCATCGAAGGCGAGCAGGGCGGCGGTGATGCCGATCAGAGCGAAAGGAATTGTCCCAAGAATGACCAGCGGCGGACGGAAGGCGTTGAACAGTCCGACGATGATGACGGATATTATACCCAGAGCCGGAATAATGCCCGGAAGCAGGGACTTGTTGGCATCCGCGCTCGACTCGTGATCGCCGCCCCACTCAAGCTGGAAGCCTTCCGGTAAGTCGACCTGCTCAACGGCGTCCGAGACGCTGGCATGCAGACTTGGCGCGGTGGTCCCAAGCACCGGGTTGGACTGGACCGTAATGGTTCGCCGGCGGTCCCTGCGCCAGATCAAGGGATCTTCCCAGGCCGTATCGATGCCGTCGACGACTTCGGCAAGCGGTACGGATGCGGTCGACTGGATCGGAAAGACCTGGAGGATGTCGATACCTTCCACGTTGCGTCGCTCTTCTTCCACATAGCGAAGAACAATGGGAATCAAGTCGTCATCCTCGCGATAAAGGCCGATTGGCTGGCCGTCGAACGCCTGCTTGGTGGCCCGGGCGAGGTCTTCCCGGGTGACGGAGGCCCAGCGTGCGCGTTCCTGGTTGAAAGTCGGAACCACCTTTTGAACACGTTGACGCCAGTCTGTGCGGGCATAGGCCGCGAGCGGATCATCCTGGATCGCCTGTGTCACGGCTTCGGCTGATCGCCGGAGGGTCTGAGGGTCAGTGCTGGCGGGCGCAATCAGGCGTGCCTCGAGCTTCCAGGTGTTGGCGGGCCCGACGCCATATTTTCTGAGGACAGGCAGCGCATCGGGGTAGTTGGCGCGGAGCCAGGGGTTCAGGTCGGCCAGGAGGCCGTCGATTTCGCCTGCGTCCCGTACATTCACGATGAGCTGTCCGTAAGAGGGGTTGGGCAGCTCCGGTTCGACCGGCAGGTAAAAGCGCGGCGGACCCGACCCGATGAAGCTGGCGACGGCTTCGACGCGCTCGTCCGCCAGTAACCACTTCTCGGCGCTCCGAAGATCCTTGGCGACGGTTTCAATTCTTGTGCCTTCCGGCGCCCAGTAGTCGACCATGAACTTCGTCATGGAAGAGTCCGGAAAGAAGAGCTGCCGAACTTGGCCGAAACCCGCGACCGCGCCGAAGAGCAGAACCGCCAAGACGGTCAGGGTCAGCCACCGAAGTGCCAGGACACGGTCCAGAAACGTGCGGTAAGCCCTGAAAAAACCGCCCGAGTAAGGATCGGCCGCCGTGGACTTGTTGTCCGTCTTCAGAAGATCGACGCACTGGAGCGGTGTCAGCGTCATGGAAACGATCCAACTGACCACGAGCGAGATGGCGATCACGGTAAAGAGGGTCTGGCAGTATTCGCCGACCGTCTCCGAGGAGGCGTAGACGGGAAAGAAGGCCATGACCGCGACGATGGTTGCGCCCAACAGGGGCCAGGCCGGCACACGGGCCGACTCGATTGCCGCCTCATCCGGCGTTGCCCCGTTCTGGCGTCTGAGTAGGTAGCCGTCGGCCACCACGATCGCATTGTCCACCATCATGCCAAGTGCGACGACCATGGCGCCGAGCGACACGCGCTGCAGATCGATCCCCGCCAGCGACATAACGATGAAGGTGGCCAGAACCGTAAAGATCAGCGCGAAGCCGATGATCACACCCATGCGCCAGCCCATGAAGAGGGCGATGATCACGATCACGATGCCGAGTGCCTCGGCAAAACTGATCAGAAAGTTGTCAATGGCTTCGGTAACCACCTCGGACTGCCAGTGAACCTTCTTGACCTCGATGCCGACGGGCAGTTCCTGGTAGAGTTCCGAGAGCCTCGCATCCAACGCTTCGCCCACCGCCACGATGTTGACCCCGGCCTCATTCGCGATCGACAGTCCGATCGAAGCCTCGCCGTCGAAACGCATGATCTGAAAAGGTGGCTCCGCGTAGCCGGCTCTGACGGTCCCGATGTCGCGGATCCGGATCAGTTGCTCGGCATTTTCGGGGCGTCCGCTTGCCGCTTGGGCCGCTGCTCGTTCGAAGGCGTTGGAGCGGACGGTCAGATCGCCGATATCTTCGGGAGACTGGAACGATCCCGTCGGAGCGATCCTCAGGCGTCGCTGTGCCAGGTTGACGCTGCCGGCATCGACGATCGCGTTTTGAACCTGCAGTGTCGCAGCGATATTCGCACCCGTCAGGCCGAGCTCGCTCAACTGGGACTGTTCGACATCGAGGTAGATGATTTTCTGCTGGACGCCCCAAAGATCGACCCGCGCGACGCCCTCGACCAGACTGAGTTCCTTCTTCAGGCGTTTCGCGTACTCCTCGAGGTCCGTGTAGTTGAAGCCGTCCCCCACCACCGCGAGCTGGAATCCGAAGACGTCGCCAAAATCGTCGTTGATGATCGGCCTGTCGGCTCCCGGGGGCAGGCTGTCCTCGATGTCACGGATCTTGCGCCTGACATTGTCCCAGATCTGCGGGAGCCGGTCGGCCCAGAACTCGGCTTTGACCTCGATGCGAATGAGGGAAAGCCCTTCTTTCGAGAAGGACTCGATGAAGTCGATTTCCTGGACTTCTTGAAGGGCGACTTCGATCCGGTCGGTGACTTCCTCTTCGACCTCCTGCGGGCTGGCGCCGGGGTAAGCGGTGGCGATCACGGCGTTCTTGATGGAAAACTCGGGGTCTTCCAGCCGGCCAAGCTGGAAAAAACTGGCAATTCCGCCGATCACCAGGAGAGCCGCAACGAAATAGGTCACGGTGCGGTTTTTGAGGCACAGGGCAGCGAGGTTCATTGTTTCGGTCTCCAGAAGGGGAAAAGGGGGTCAGTCGTCTTCGAGGAGACGCACGTTTTGCCCTTCCTGAAGGTGATGAACGCCTGCTGTGACAATCCACTCGCCCGCTACCACGCCTTCGGTGATGCTGTATCCGTATCTGGTGAGGCGGCCGGTTACGACCGCCCTGCGCTGAACGCTGCCGGCTGCGGGGTCGAAAATCCAGACATAGGTCTTATCCTCGTTACCGTCGGAAAAGACGGCGGTGTCCGGTACCAGAAGCTGTCTGTTGCCGCCTGCCTGGGGCGGTCCGTCTTTGCTGGCCGCCTTCCCGGCCATGCCGGGCAGAATCTCGGCGCCCTCGGGCTGATCCATGATCAGGGTGACCGGATAGGTCCTGGTCGTCTCTGACGCTTCCGTGCCGATCTCCAGAATTTCGGCCGGAATGACCAGATCCGGGAAGGCATCGAAGATCACCTCGGCGCTTTTGATGCTGGGCGCGAAAGAAATCAGCGTTTCCGGCACATCGACGACCATTTCGATGCGCGAGTTATCCAGCAGCCGGACAATCGGCTGTTTCTCCCGCACGTCCTGAAAGTTTTCAACATAGGTGCGCGTGATCTGGCCGGAGAAGGGCGCCAGCAATTCGGTGTAGGAGAGATCCAGCTCTGTCCGCCTCAGCGTTGCGCCCTGCGCCTTTACCGAGGCCTTGGCCACCTCGGCCGCCGCGACGGCCCGATCGAGCCCCGCATCGGAGACATGGCCCCGTTCGTTCAGGGTGCGCTGGCGGGCGAGCTGGGCATCGGCGTTTTTGGATTCGGCCCTCGCGCGATTCAGCTCGGCTCTCATTTTTTCCGTATCGGCCAGAAAGGTCGAGGGATCGATGCGTGCGATAACGTCGCCGGCCTCGACCCGGTCTCCGACCTTGACCGGCCGCTCGACGAGTGGCCCGGACACCCGGAAGGAAAGGTCGATCTCCTGCGTCGACTGCGCACGTCCTGAAAACCAGCGGCGCGCCAAAGAAGAAGAGTCGGCGAGCTGAATTGCGCGCACCGGCCGTATGACCTCTGCCTTCTCGACCACCTGCTCCTCACAGCCCAGCAGCAGAAGCGGCGCGATCAAAAGGCCGACGCCGAGTTTCAGGTGATTTTCGGGTCGGAAGTGGCGTGCTGACTTCATGGTATCTTTTCTGTTCTTGTTTCTCATTTGATCGCTTCCAGACAGGCATCCGATCCCGGCCTAAGTTTCGCTGCCGGTGTCTTGGACAGGCTTGCGGTCCTCTCACAAGCGCGGCAGGTGACTCATGGCGCGAACCGCATTGGCTCAGAGTACAAAATCAACTTCGCATAAGAGCCCATGGCTTTAGATGTCGGTTGCGGACAACCTTTTGACATTTTCGGACAGGGCGGCTGACAGGGCCGGATTTCTGACCATATGCGCTGTAATCGATGGATTGGGATAACGGAATAGTGAAAAAAGTGATCGCAAAATCAGGTGCCCACCACACGAGAAGAGGGGGGCGGTAGGATGAACCCGTTACTGATTGTGGCGCTTCTTCTGACGAGTGGTATCGCCGCCTGGGGCATCTGGGATACCGCCGGATTGGCCGATCTCGCCAAGACGCTCGTCGAGATCCAGTTCTCCAGTCGTGCCTGGTTTATCATGCTGTCGGTGAGTTTCCTGTTGATCACCAGTATCTGCCTGGCTTTTTCGAAATACGGCGCGGTGAAGCTGGGACGAGATGACGACGAGCCCGAATTCTCGACGGTTTCCTGGCTGACCATGCTGTTTGCAGCGGGCATGGGCGTTGGGTTGCTCTATTGGGGGACTGCCGAGCCGCTGATCCATTACGGACTGATTTCAGACTATACGGCGCCTCGCGAAGCGGCGAGCCTCGCGCTCTTCGTCACCAACTTTCACTGGGGCTTCCACGCCTGGGCCATCTACGCCTTGACCGGCCTTGTCATCGCTTACTTCGGTCTGCGTCGAGGGCTCCCGAACCTGGTGAGTACGCCGATTCTTGCCGTCTTGGGCACGAGCCCGCTGCCAAGAACGATCGGCTGGCTCAGTGATCTCTTTGCAATTGTCGCCATTGCCATCGGGCTCGGCGGTTCCGTCGCCATGGGGGTGTTTCAGGTTAAGGAAGGCCTGAGCACATTGCTCGGACTCTCCGAAACGGGCTTGCCCTTCGCCTTGGGAATTTTCGCTGTTCTGGTGGCCTCCTACATCCTGCCGCTCACCGTCGACTTGGGCAAGGGTATGGCGATGCTCTCTAACCTGGCCATGGCGATCGCAGGTGCGTTGATCCTATTCCTCCTGATCGCCGGACCCACGGGGTACCTCATGGGTGGGATCGTGCAGGGCGCCGGAGAGTATCTGACTTCGGCGCTGGTTCACGGCTTTCGAACCTTTACCTTTATGGATGAAAGGGTGGCGGACTGGTTCCATGGCTGGACCCTGACCTATATGGTCTGGTGGCTGGCCTGGGCGCCCTTCGTCGGTGTCTTCATCGCGCGCATATCCAAGGGCCGGACCATCCGCGAGTTTCTGATCGGCGTCATCGCCGTCCCCACGGCCTTTTCCGTCCTGTGGTTTGGCGTCTTCGGGGGCATCGGCTTCTACGGCATTCTTCAGACGGATGTGCCAATACTGGAGGTGGTCACGACGAATGTCAGCGCGGTGACTTTCTTCGTTCTGCAGCAGTTCCCCATCTCGATGATAACGACCGCCGCCGTCGTGGTCGCGACTTTCCTCTTTATCGTGACCAGCGTGGTTAGCGCGGCTTTTGTTCTGGGCATGTTTTCGACGGGCGGAGACTTGAACCCCAGCACCAAGGTGAAACTGAGTTGGGGGGCGGTTCTGGGGGCGCTGGGTTTGGTCATGGTCTTGTCGAACAGTATCGCCGCCGTGAAAGCCATCATTGCCCTCAGCGCCATACCCTTTGTTTTTATCGTCCTCCTGCTGGTGGTGTGTTTTCTCAAAGCCTTGAAAGCGGAGGAGGTCACCCGATGAATGAGATCATCGATACGGTGCTGAATGTTGTCGCCTTCGGCTTCATTGCCGGACTCGTTTGGATCTATCTGAAGCCAGAGAGGACGCCGCCAACAGAAACCGATGAAGATTCCTGATGGGGACGCAGGAAAAGAGCCGGAAATTATGTGCCGAAAACGGCTCTGTCTGACCGTCTATGGCTGAGCCTAAGTCTAAGTCGACTGTGGATGTCTTCGTGGAACCAGCCTGCCGGCTCGGGTGAATCTACGAAACGCAAATCCCCGGCAAAACGCAAATCCCGGCACCGGCCTCAACGACACCAATGAAATCGGCCCACCGAGGGTTTTGCCCTGGCGGGCTTTTTGCCTCCCGGGATCAGGGTGAGGAGGCCAGTTCCGACAGGCCTTGAGTTTTCAAAGATCCATTGCGCAGGCTTCGCTACAGAGATACGAAGCTTTTAAAACTCGATCTTCGTGACGGTCGCGGCTCACCTGATGCAGCGCGTCAGAAATCAAAATCAGGTTTTGCGCTTCTGCCCTCTTCGCCAGGGTTTGCAGGACCTCAGGTTTAGGATGGCGGCAATGCTCTGCCAGTTGCGTGAGCGCCGCTTGTCCCAGGCTTGCAGCCTGGGTGATATCCGATGTCCCGGAAAGTCGGCGGAGTTGTTTGGTAAAGCCCACGCGTGCCTTTGACAGGAAGTTTCCGGCAGGGGTCTTGGTGAAGTGCAGATTGATCGCTTCGACGTCGTTGCCTTTTCGAACGAGGATGGAGACCGGCTCGTGGATGGGACCGTCCGCTGTCAGAGTCGTGGTGATTAAGAGAGCCAAGGCACCTGGAAAATGTCGTGGCAGGGTTTTCAGGTGAGTCAGTTGACTGGGCGGGGCCGAAAGCTGGATGGCCTTTCCTTCCGCATCCCAAGCAGGCCAGTTGTAAAGCTGGTTTATGTCGTCGAACCAGGCCTCGTCGACCCTGTCAGGTAAGATAAGTGACGGGAGAGGAGAGGCTACGCGTGACAGGCCGACGCCGGCCCGGGCATGTAGTGAGCTGCGCAGTTCATCCCAGTTTCGAATCAGATGCGGAGAGCCCGTTAAGTCGGATACCTGGAGAGCTCCGCGAACTTCAAGACCTGCTTGGCCGGAGGTCGAGAGCTGATGATCAGAAGATAGAAGCGGGTGGGGAAAATGCACTCGGGTTCCAGGTAAGCTTTCGGCTTCGGGGATACCCCAGATAGGGCTCCTAAAGGCGCCACTGGCGGTAAAGAAAGGATCCTGCCCGGCGCCACGCGCTACCACACCGCGGAAATACTGTCCGCTCTCGGAGTCCAGAAAATGCAAGGTCAATCCGCGGGCACCTGCCGCTGTTGCCCATCCCCCTGCTCCAAGCGCCCAGAGACTCAGCGCGGGAGCCGGATCATAGCTGCGCCGCGCAACGCCGCATAGAGTCGGGTCATTCGGCCGGAAAGTAAGCGCTTTACTTAGAGCGTAGGCCTGCGAAAGGCTGGATAGAAATCGGGCGTCATCAAATCGGATGTCGCCTTTATCTGCCCAGTCAGCGAAGGCCGATAGTGTCATCAATTGCGATGTCAGGCGGGGCGCGGATTGCACACGTGCCGAGATGGCCAGATCAAGAAATCGTTCTGAGGCAAGCGAAGCAGACCCGTGGAATACTTGATCAATCGCGGTTTCAATGGCTTCGCAGATCGCTTGAAGCATATCCGCTTCGGGACCGCTTACGCTCGGAGCATCGTCGGTTTCAGGCTTTGAGCTTACACCGGCTTTGAAACGAACGGCGATCGCTGCTGCTGTTATCACCAGCCGTTTACGCGTGCTCGGTCCTTTGTAAAGAGCCGTGCTCAGAGGTTGACCCGCGACAAAAGTCACCTGGGCTTCAGGTGTTGCGAAACTGGCGGAAAGGTTTGCCTGGGCATCGTCCACCTCGGCCGATCCAGCCAGGACGAGAGCTTGTTCGTAGTCGACCCCGGCAAACTTGCGCAGTGCGGACTCGGTAATCTCAAGAAGCATCTGCCGCGAGGAAAGGGCAGGCGGCGTTGCGCTATCGCTGCTTGGTTCCTCTTTGATACTACGCAGTGCAATCACGGCCATCAGAATGTGGCTGCAGACCCCGGATGCCGGACAGCTACAGGCGGCATTCTGCGGCCCGGTCACTGGGAGCGTCACCGTATGACCGCTCGCTTTGACCTCCGCGCCTGCTTCATCCACGCGAGTGATTTCAGCTTCACCTTCTTTACAGGCTTTGTGGGCGCGGCGCAGCAGGCCCTTGTTCGCCAAAGCGACCAGAGCGTTATCGTCAAAGGAAGACAGACTGTTGGCCAGCGTCATCGCATCACGTCCGCCAGCCACTGCGCGAGGCGATCCGGGGTCATCGCGCCGATCTGCATACCGAGCGATGTCAGACGACCGGCGATCTGTTCATCGTGATGGGGAGCACCCAGTTCGTCCAGCGCGCTGAGCCCGATCAGGCGCACGCGGGCTTCATTCATCCGCGCGACGGCGCGGAAAAGCCGGCGAGGGTTGGCCCCTTCGGCAAAATCCGAGATCAGGACAAAGACCGTACGTTCCGGTGTCACGATGAAGCGCTCGCAGTACTCCGCGGCGCGTCCGATATCGGTCCCGCCACCAAGCTGTACAGACAAGAGTGTTTCCAGTGGGTCGGTCAGACGGTCAGTGACATCGATGATCGATGTATCGAACAACACCATGGAGACGCGCACGCCCGGCAGGCCGGAGAGAATGGCCGCCATTACCGCCGAGTGGATAACACTGTCCGTCATCGAGCCCGACTGGTCCACGCAGAGCACCACCGACCATGGAAGCCTGCGCCGTTCACGGGATACGAAGCGCAGATCTTCGGCGATGATGCGTCCCGCCTTCGGGTCGTAGTTTTTCAGATTACGGCGAAGTGTGTTCCGCCAGTCGAAGTTGGCGACCGAGGCGACATGAGAAGGCTTATAAGGGTTACGCCGCCCGGAAAAAGCGCGCTGCACATCCGCCTTCAATCGGCGGAGGATATCCTGAATCACCGCATCCGCTACTTGCCGCAGTTTGTCTTTTATCTCCGGTCTGGCCCGCCCATGGAAGCTGAGCATCGTTTTCAGGAGATCCTGATTGGGTTCAAGGTTGTCGAGTGTCTTCGGGTCGTCTAGGAGTTCGGAAAGCCCATATCTGTCGAGCGCGTGGTCTTGCAGTACCTCGAAGACCGACTGCGGGAAGAGTTTGCGCGCCTGACCGAGCCAATCGAGTGCTTTCATTTGCGTGGGATCAAGCGACCCCGGACCGTCCGGGCGATGTAGCCCGCGTTTGTCATATTCGCGGCCATAAAGGTAATCGAGCGCGCGATCCGCTCGCCCGTCGCTGCCCGTGAGCCCACCGAGTTGCTTTTCCGCGTAGCGGCCGAGTGCGAGGCGCCAACGACGCTTGGTCTGTTCGCTCATGCCGCGCCTTCGTTCTGGGCGAAGATCCAGTCTTCCAGTCCATCCGACCGGATGCTCGCGCGCAGGGCCGCGTCGATGGCGGCGCCTCGTTGGGCTTCTTCGGCGGTGACATCGTAATGATGCGCGGTGAAGTCTGCGGCGCTGCCACCATGGCGCTGGACCAGGGCCGCGGCAATACGGTCCGCCTCGCGTGGCGAAAGCGCCGACAGAGCCAGGCGCAGATGAGGCAGCAACGCAAGAAAGGCATCATCGTTCAAGCCAACAAGAAATTCGTCTACGACGGCGAGCACGCCGTCTGCCGTCCAGAGAAGGGTCGGCGCCACAGCCAGCATGCCGCGTAAACCAGCCAACCGCGCGGGAAGATCGGGAGTGCTGCCGTGGAACTGACCGGACAGCACGTCTGACAGGGCCGATGCCGGCTTGCGGCCGCCCTGGACCGCAATGGCCGTTACGGCGCCGAGGAGTTCCGGTTGCGGATCGGCCTTAGCAACACGATCGAGAGCCTCGTCGAACAAGGCGGTTTCGAAAGAATCCGCCGCGGGCCCGCGTAGGAGTTCGGTCAGTACACGCAGGGCGTCCAGGCAGAGCGGTATCGCCTCTTCGCGCATCTTGGGGAGGTCGTCGCAGAGATAGATCAACCTTTCAAAGGCGGCCTGCATAACGCCATTGATTTCCAAGCCTTTGGGCAATGACAAAGGTCCGCGCGAGGCTTCGATTGCGTGGAGCGTAGAGATGGCTTTTGCGGTCTGGGGAAAATCACCGCTTCGACGCAGAGCAGCTTTGATCTCACTGAGGAATTCGCCCAGGTCCTTTCCCAAACCGGCTAAAAGCCCCTGCTTGAAGAGCGTAAGGAGGGAATCGAGGTCATCCGAGCGCCCATTCTGCACCAAGGCAGCGCGGGCCTGCGCAAGTCGCCCCAGGCAGGCGGCGGGGATCGTATCACCAAAGACGGTTGTCTCGATCAGTTGTCCCTCCACCTTCGGTGACCAGGCATAGTCCCAGTGTTCGAACAGTAAACCGGTTTGCACAGTGTTCACGAAGTCGGGTCCCGCGGAGCGGGTTGCAAAATCGGTCTCGAGCAACGTCATTGCATGGGCAAAGCGCGAGGCGGCCAGATGGGCGGGTTTGCGGCGGATATCGAGGCCGCGTTCGCGCCGCAGGCCGTCAGAGACGTTAAAGCGCAAGGCTTTGGCCCGGGCGCGTGCATCCGCGACGATCGGTGGCTGTCCCGCCTTGTCGCTGACCTCGCCAAGCGCATGGCCGCGCAGGAAGACGACAAAGCGTTCTCTCCAGGCATCCGCGCCATTGGCCTCACCCTTCACAAGTGCGGAGGTCAGGGCGTCAATAAGATCGTGGCGCAGAGCACCGGGACGGTTCCTCAGGCGCGCGAGCGTTTCAGCACTGCGCAGCAGCTCCACCTGCGCCGGTAGAGAAATCCCATAGCCGGCTGCGCGCATTTTACCGGAGAAGTTCTGTATAAGTTCGCGGGCTATTTCCTGCCAGTCGGGAGTGCCTTCCTTGGTTTGCACATGATTCCACAGTGCCTCGTAATAAGCCGGCTGCGGCAAACCGGCCCCATAGCCCATCAGAGCATCCAGCTCTTTGTAGCCATAACGGATCAGATAGGATTGGGCATCTGACTTCCCGCCGGCCGGGGTCTTACCTGCGGTTTTCACCGGATCGAGGAGCGCCGCGGCATGAAAGCCCCCGATAACCACCACCACCGACCCGGAGCCCATGGCATCACGCAGGCAGGCGGCCATGTGAGCTTCGCGCTCGATATCGCCCGTGCTTTCGATCTCATCCGCAGGTGTCGAGGCGCGCAGAGCGGTACAGTAGGCGCCAACGTCGGCGAGGAAGCTACGCCAGTCTGTGTCACCGATCCGGGTTTCAAAGAGGTGGTCCCAGAGTTCGTATCCATCCTGGCATCCGAGCCGGCCGCACAGGGCTCTGACATAATCGCCCTGATCGAAGGCCTGCTCCCGAACCAGGGGCCGTGGGCCGGTTTCCTCCTGGTCGGTGGCGGCGATCTTGGCGTCTGAACCGAGGTCGATGAAGCGCAGTTCAGCGCCCACTGCCGCTCCGTCGCGTAAAGCGACCCATTCCGGTGAATGGGCGCAGAAGGGATAGTAGGCGGCCAGCCGGGGGCCGTCATTGCGGTCCAGCAGGCTGGCTGCGGCGACCGGTGGCTCAGTCTCGGCGTCGAGGAGGTGAGGGATCAGATGTTCGAGGTCGTGCGGCGCTTCGATCAGCACTTTGGCGGGGCGGATTTCACGGATCATTTTCTGCACCGCACTGGCGCAGGCCGGGGAGTGATGGCGTACCGGTGCGATGTAAAGCTGTGCTTCGGGCTGAAACACTCTGTCGCGCACGGCGCGAATCACAGCCTCGCCGGTCCGTGTATCAGACATCCGATTTTGCGGCTTTGTGGAAGGACGCCCAGGCCCGACTTTTGCGTCCCCTTGCGCGCGCGATCGTGTCCACATAGGCGCGCAGTTTGCGCGCGTCTTCGGCGTCATCTTTGAAGACAACACCACCCAGTTGCCGCGCCACATGGGCGCCGGTCGGGGATTCCGCCGATAGATACCCCGCATCCAGGAGTGCCGCGTGGGCCACGTTCACGGCTTCGGCGGTGGACATGACGCTCTTGGGCTGCGCCACCACCGCGCCGTCCTCGGCGCGCCCCGTTCGCAGATCGCGGAAGACCGAAACAACCACCTCCAACACATCTTCAGGCATCTCGGCTTCTATGTCGTAGTCCGCCATGCGCTCCTTGAGCTGTTTCGCAATCAGTTCCTTCTCGAAGGCGGCATCCGCGATCGGGGAGACGGTTTCGAAATTGAAGCGGCGCTTGAGCGCGCTCGACATCTCGTTCACGCCCAGATCGCGCAGGTTGGCGGTGGCGATGACATTAAAACCGCGCGCCGCGCGCAGTTCGCGCTCGGCCCCCAGCTCCGGCATGGCGATGGTCTTTTCCGAAAGCAGGGAAATCATCGCGTCCTGAACCTCGGGCGCGCAGCGGGTCAGCTCTTCGATCCGCGCGATCTTGCCGTCCCGCATCGCATTCATAATCGGTGAGGGTACCAGCGCGCGTTCGCTTGGGCCCTCGGCCAGCAGCAGCGCATAGTTCCAACCATAGCGCAGATGGTCCTCGATCACGCCGGCACTCCCCTGCACGACCAGCAGGGAGTTGCCACTGACCGCCGCTGCCAGAAGCTCCGACAGCAGCGACTTTGCCGTTCCGGGCTCTCCCACCAGCATCAGGCCCTGATGCCCCATCAGCGAGACAATGCAACGGTCGACGAGCGGGTCATCGCCGTAGAACTTCCGGCTGACGTTCAATGCGGGGTCGCCGAGGATGAAGCGCCGCACCGCGCGCGGGGACAATTGCCATCCTGCCGGCTTTGGCGCTCGATCGTCAGCCTTAAGCCGCTCCAGTTCATCGGCGTAGCGGCGTTCGGCCGGCAGTTTCTGGGTGCTTGCTACATCCATGGCATCTTCTTTTCCCAATCGGGGTCGTGGCTGCCTTTCGCCACCATGTCCCGGTAATCGTTCCAGCACTCCGACAGGAGCACGGGCGGCACTTCCGCCAGGGGAACTGCCCGCGAACGCCTGTTACTGTTGAGCAGCTTGACGAATTCCAGATGGATCGCCGCGGCAGGAAGGTTTTCTTCCGGCAGGCAATTGCCCGAAAATTCGATCACGGCGCTGAGGCCTGCGCTGCGAAAATTCTTGATGTACTCATTGAAGTAACCGCCATCGAGGGCCTCGCCCCGCTCGTACCCCAGGCGCGAGGCGGCGCCGCGAAAAGTAAAGGTGTCCGTGGTCCAGCCTCTGCGATCCTCGATCCGGCTCTCATTGCCCTGTTCCCGGGTCAGGGTCAAAAGCGGCCGGCCGAATTGGGTAAAGAGCGGCTTGATCTCGTAGTCGGCCAGGTGCTGACTCCAGGCCTCCGCCTGGTCGGCGGCGAGCAATGCCCCGTGGGCAAGGCGGATGGAGGTGAAAGACCGCGGCTCTACTTCGTTATCTTCGGCATCGACATAGTCGCCTTCTGAAGTGGGGCGAAATGCGCCGAGGATCTCGCCTTCACCATTCTCGCCCAACCAGATGATCCGCTCTGTCAGGCGGCCCATTACAGGGTGGTCGCGGAAATCGCGTATCCAGTCCTGAATGAGCCAGCGCCGTTCGGCACAAAGCGCCTCATAAAGGCGTTCACCCTGCAGGGTGATCACCTGCTTCAGTTCGCGCTTAGAGGTGGAGAGCTGTTTCTTGCTCGCTTTGGTCGCATCGTCATCGCCCGATGGCAGCCCTTTGATTTTCTTTCCGTCCGGATTCAGCACGATCAGCCTGAATTCATCATCCATGCGCGCAGAGTAGGGTTTTTCCTCCCGTCCGCAGGGCAGTTCGAGCACCCCCTCATCATTCAGACCCGCCGAGGGCACAGTGCGGTCGGCCAGTTCGTCCATCGTCCAGTCGCGTGCTTCGGCAACCGCCTCGACCAGTTTACCGGCGTAGGCTTGAACACCCTTTTGTTTGAGGCGTGTGGCCGCGGAGATGACGATTTGCAACGAAAGGGGGTCTCCCTTGGCGGCCAGCAGGTCCAGGAGTGAAGAGGCCTGGGAGGTGCGAGATCCGTGCGCCTTGAGATAACTGCGGACGGAAGCCGCCGCGTGCGCAGGGTCGGTGTGTTTGGCCAGCGCCAGCACCCCCTTCGTGGCTGCGCCCGAGTTCGGGTATTGGCTTTTGATCCAGTTGTATAGCTCACGGAACGCCTGTTCCCGCGTATAGTCCTTTTGCCACCGCAGCCTGCTTTTCCAGGTCTGGTCGGCATTTTGTTCCGCTTGGGCGTTTGCCTCGGCATCGCTAGGCCGCTGACTGTCGTAGTTGATCCAGGCATCGAAGATCCAGGTCGAGAGCTCTCTGGCGCTTTCGGGATCGAGCTGATCCAGATAGATGTCGAAGAGCTTGTTCCCACCCGGTTGTTTGAGCTTGTTGGCGAGGAACAGCCAGGCCTTGATCACTTCCGACGGTACTCTCTGTCCGCTCCTGTACGTCAGTGTTGGCATATGATCGCCGATCAGCCACTCCAGCTTATCGAACTTCGCCTTCTTCAGGACTTTCTCCGCCTCTGCCAGCAGGGCTTTCGGCCCTACATAATCCGAAATCTCGATCCCCAATCGCGACAGGGCGGTAAGGATCGCCGCCCGGGCCAGGTCGGACTTTTCTTTCTTGAGGCGCGCGCGCAACGCCTTGCTTGCCTCCCGCAAGTCAAGATCGGCAATCCATTCGGCCGCGCCCGCCCGCACGTCCTGCCGGGTATCGTCGAGCAAGGCAATGATACGCTCTGTCAGACCGGGTGCGCCCGTCAGCATCGCCCGCGCTTCCGCCCGGCCGGTCTTAGTGGTTCCCGTGGCGACTTCCAAAAGCGGGCCGTAGTAGCGATGTGGCGTTTTGGGAAGAAGCTGAAGAAAGCGTATCGCGTGAAATCTGGATGGCTTCAGGTCGTCGGCGCTTCGCAGACCAAAGGCCTCATCGAACACATGAAAACTCTCCGCCAACAGTGGCCAAATGGCTTCTTGCGGCAGGTCCGCGACCTCATAGTTGAACCATTCGCGCGACATCTCGTTGCGAATCAAATCCCCGGGACCGGCTTTGCGGACTTTCCTGTCGTCCCAGGGTCCATATTGGACTTGGGCGACACCCGTGGCGTTCAGATCCTCCAGGACACGATAATCGGCGCCGTCACTGTTCACGTAGTGTGTGAGGTAGGCATTGCTCGCCATGTAGCCGTTCTGATGGAACGCGGCATCGAAGTCTCGGCTCATGCGCAACGCGAAGCGTAGTGCCCGATCCTGCGGCATGCGTTTCAAAGCCGGGATTGTCCAACTGTCCCGCGCTGTATGATAGAGGAACATACGCATCAGGTGATTCTTCTCGAGCAGGAACTCTTCAGGCGGTCCGCTGAGCAGCTTGATGATCTCTTTTGCGAAGCCGCTCGAAAGCGAAGGTTCGACGTATCTGGTCAAACCTGTGCGTGTCTTGTTACGGCGATCGATCTCGGCGTTTTCTTTCTTTATGAGTTCGGAAAGATGCTGCAGGTCCTCCTTGCCGAAGGTTACCTCAGGTGCTGTGCTTGGCATCCGTTTCGGTGGGATCTCGACGCGGGTTCCGTCAAGGGCAAGGTAGCTGGTTGCGTCGTCTTCCTTCTCGGCCTCGCGACTGCTCACGGTTTCAACTGTCAGCGCGGATTCGATCGCCGCCTTGATCCTGGCAGTTTTCTCCGTCTTCAGGTGTTCGCGCAGGATGTCTAGCGCCTCGGGCGTCTGGAGCCCCGCTAAGAGCGAGACCATGGCGCTGCGCACGGGGGCACTGCCCTTGGACAGGCGTTCTTTGGCGACGGGCAGGATCTGCTCCTGCGGCAGGGGCATCATGGCCGCTACCGCTTCCTGGCGAACCGATTTGGCGCCATCGGCGGTCATTTCGATGAGATAGTCACGAAATGCCGGTTCCGAAAAGAACTCCCATTTGCGCAGTTGCTTTATCAGGGTGACCTTTCCGCCGGCGCTGATCCGCCGTCCGGCCGTCAGTAACGCCTCGGAGTGGCTGTTGGCCAAGGCGGAAAAGTCGAAGATCTCAGGCAGCTTTCTGATTTCGCTTCGGGTCTCCCAACGACTGTCATCATGAAAAAGGATGTCGAACAGGTCCGCCGCGGACCCACCCGAGGCTTGGCATACCGAGAGACTAAACTCTGGAGAAAGAGTGCAGTCTGACTGGTCAATCAAGTAGTCCGACTTACGCTTCGGGCGTTCCATCAGTCCTGTGCCGGCCAATGTGAACAGCAGTCTCAAGGGCAAGGGTGTGTGTTTCGAGCCAGACAAGTAGTCCAGGTTCGAGCCGCCGGCGGCGCTAAGAACCTCGGCGTAACGCGCGAGCAGCGTCGCGTCGTTTGCCTGCCGTGCCAAATAGATGCGTCTCCCGACGTTGACCTGGTCGTGCGTATGTCGATCGGTCAATCCAAGCGCGGAACCACAGTCGAGATTTGCCAGAGTGGACAAAACGGTCTCGTCCGTCCCGTTGCTGACGTAGGCTGCGGCTTTGTCTCCCAATCCGCTCTGTAAAGAGTTCAAGCGGCGCAGATCTTTGGAAATGGCATCGGAAATCTTGAGATTTTTCAAAAGGCTGGAAATAAGCGATCGCAACTGATTGTCCCCATGAATCAATTTTCGCGCGGAGGTCACGCTACCCGGAGGCGTCGCGTAAACCAAGTGCTTTTCGTTGTCGCTTAAACGTATGACTTGGCTGGATTTTTGCTCAACCCGATGTGCTGAAGACTAGAAAAGTGATCATCCATAATCTCAAGTTGCAATACAGGTTGAATCTATCCGAGGTTGCGCGTTAACGGAGTAGTCGGGGCGGCCTGATGTTGTGTTTTTTTGGATTTTACTAACCCGATAAATGAAAAGACTGCGCGAATTTGGCTGAGAGACCTCGAAACCAAACACAAAAGTCCGCCGCACGGGACTTTTGTGTTTGTTTCTGTGTGTAGGTTTATCTCTGAGCAGCCCGTAGGTTATGGATAATTCAGGGGCTGCGCTCGCAACGACCAGTTCGGTCTCTTCAAGGCATAATTCTAGTGGATTCGAGATATGCGCTTGACCCATCTCAATGCGGCCGTGGCCCGGCGGTGTAGTATTGGTTCAGAATCTAAAAACGGGGTGGGCTATGCAGCGATACGACGATGGTTCGATCGCGAAGGGGTCCGTGCTCTTAGCGAGTGTGCCGGAGGATGTTGCCGAAAGGATCCTTGCGCACTCCGAAATCCGGACCTTCGATCGCGGTGCTACAATTTTCCTGCAAGGAGAACCCGCGCACAGCGTGTTCATCGTACTCGATGGCTGGGCGAAGCTCTATCGCGTGTCGCAGAATGGCGCGGAAGCGGTTGTGGGCGTTTTTACCAAGGGGCGCAGTTTTGGCGAGGCGGTGGCCTTTCGCAACGATCTTTATCCGGTTGCTGCCGAGGCGGTTACGGACTGTCGCTTGATGCAGGTCCGCGCATCGATCATTCTCGACATGATGAAGTCCCGTCCTGAGGTCTGCACCGCGATTTTGGCTTCGACCTTCAAGCACCTGCATGCGCTCGTGGCCCAGATCGAACAGCTCACGGCCCAGACTGGTGCACAGCGGGTTGCGGAGTTCCTGTTGGAGCTCTGCCCCGTGAACGAAGGGCCATGTGCTGTCACACTGCCCTACGACAAGGTCTTGATCGCGGGACGCTTGGGCATGAAACCGGAAAGCCTGTCACGCGCCTTTGCCCGGCTGCGCGAAAGCGGGGTGAAAATCACGCAGAACCATGCGGCTATCTCAGACGTAGCGCGCCTTCGCGACTATGTCGAAGAAGATCGCGCGACCGCCTGGAGCAAGGCGCAATGACGGCGCGGCTGGCGGCGGTGCTTTCAGCCATCGATGCGGCCAATAGTGCCGATCCGAATCTGGAGTTCGATGAAACCGGGGAACAACCGGCGGCGCGCCTTTATGGCCATCGCATGTCGGCGGAACTGCTGCGCATCTGCCCGGGCGCTTCCGAACTGCTTCAGATTGCGGCCCGGGGGCAGCATATCGAACGCTGGAAGACACCGCGCAGTACCTATCCGGAGGGGCGAAAAGGGTACCTGAAATGGCGCAGGGATCAGGGTGACTATCACGGCGGAAGGCTTGCGGGACTCATGGCCGACGCGGGCTACGCCGAGGAGGACTGTGCAAGGGTTCGCCGGCTGCTGCGTAAGGAAGGCCTCAAGAGCGATGCCGAGGTGCAGATGCTCGAAGACGTCATCTGTCTGGTTTTCCTGCGCTGGTACTTTGCCGGTTTCGCCGAAGGGCGAAGTCATGAACAGATCTTCCGGATTGTCGCCAAGACCGCGCGGAAGATGTCAGCGGAAGGTCGCGCCCGTGTTGCCGCCGAATTCGATCTGCCGCCGGAGCTCGCGCCGGCTTTGCTCGAGGCTGGCGCGCCGATCTGAGGGTCATCCCTGAGCGCCATCCTTGAGCATCAGATTTCGGGAATCAGGTAGAGCCCGAGCAGCAGCAACATGTAGAGCCCGATCACAAGCTTGAAGCCGCGAAGCCAAAAGGGGGCGGTCGAGAGCCCCAGGTAGTCGGCGAGGATGATCCGCAGTTTCAGGTGGGCCAGAACCAGGATCATCACGCCGGCAAGGGGCGCGTTCAATCCCGCTTCGATGGACAGGGCCGCGGCCGTGCTCGCCAGGCTGAAGAGCAGTAGCAGACTCCAACTGCGCCATAATGGATCGCGGGTCATGGCTTCATCTCAAAAGATAGATGACCGGGAACAGAAGAACCCAAACCAGGTCGACCATGTGCCAGAAAGCGGTTCCGTTCTCCAGGTTGCCCGGGCTGTCGTAGCGTGCAATCAGCCCGAGGATGATGAGCCCGGCAACAACATGGGCGGCATGAAATCCGGTGAGCAGATAATAGAAGGTGAAAAAGACGTGGGTTTCCATGCCGATACCGGCGATGGCCTTGTCGCTGTACTCCAGCGCCTTTATCCATAGAAACACAAGTCCCAGCGCTGCCGCCGCGGCGAGCCAAATCCGCGTGGATCGGCGATTGCCGCAGGTGCGTTCCCGCTTGGCGAACGCCGCACAGAGGCCGCTTGTCACGAGCACGGCTGTATTGACGCCGCCGGCCAGGCGGTCAAGATGGTCCTGTGCCTCGGCGAAGCCGGTTGGATCGCCTGTTCGAACCGCGAGAAAGGCTGTGAGGCCCGCGCCAAACACAAGCAATTCGCTGGCAATCAGGATCCACATCATGAGATCGCCCGGCAGGCTCGCGAGCGGGTTCTCTTCTACCGCGTGTCTCATGACCCGACCAGGTGGCGATAGATCTCCGGCAAGGCCGTCGTCAGGTGATCCGGGTCCGGAATGACCGCATAGCCGCCACGCCCGAAGATACGCGAAAACCAGGACTTCCCCTTGGCATCGATGGTGACTCCGTAGACAACCTGGCCACCACGCCGCGCCTCGCGAATGGCCATACGACTGTCCTCAATGCCATGCCGGCCTTCGTAGTGATCCAGATCGTTGGGTTTCCCGTCGGTGATCACCAGGAGCAGCCGGCGCTGGCGTGTCTGTTGGGCGAGGCCGGCGGAGACATGGCGAACGGCGGCGCCGAGCCGGGTGTAGAAACCAGGCGTGAGTCCGGCGATTCGTGCCTCGATTTCACCGCTCATGGGATCGCCGAAGTCTTTACAGCGACGCAGGTAGACCCGGTCCCGGCGCAGCGACGAAAAGGCATGGATCGCGCAGTCGTCTCCACAGGCGGTCAGGCCCCATGCCAGAGCCGTCAGAGCTTCACGCTCGATATCGATGACGGCCCGTCCGGTGACGGCGCTTTCGGTCGAGCGAGAGGTGTCGAGCAGGATGGAGACGGCGAGGTCCCTGGCTTGCGATCTCGCTGCACGCCAGACGCGGTTGGAACCCCGTCCAGTGGCGCGCAGTTCAACCTGGGAACGGACGGCCGCTTCCAGGTCCAGATCCTCGCCATCCGGCTGGCCGGGCAGCACGACGCGGCGTGGCCGCAAGGCTTCGAACTGACGTTTCACGGACCGGATACGCCGCTGGGCGCGCGCGTCCTTGACGAAGGACGCGGTTTCGCGTGAGACCTCCGCGTCGCTGACGAGGACGCGGCAATGGTCCGGCAGATAACTGCCACTGCGCGCATCCCATTCCGGATAGCTGTAGGTCCCGGAGAGCCGCTCGCGATCGACGTCTTCCGGCGCGAGATCCAGATGCAGCTTCAGGCGCGTCGCCGGTGCTTTCGAGATCTGGCCCAGGTTGATTTCATCCTGATCGTCTGCGGCCTTCTTGGCATTATCCGGATCGTCATCGTCGACCCGGCGATTGAGGTTCAGAAACTCCGTCCAGGAGAAGATCGCCTCGAAGCGATGGAGAATGAGACTGTCCTGCCGTTCGGCCTGATCCGCCTTTTGCCGGCGCGCTTTGTGGACGCCTTCCTTCCCGTCCTGTGGCGGCCCGCCGGTCTCGGGCGTGCTCTGCTCGCTGCGGGCGCTTGTCTCCGGGAGATGCAGCTCAGGCCAGAGCGGGACCGGCATGAAGGGGCGATAGCCCTGTGGCGCCGTGAAGGCTGTGAAATCCGGTGTTTCGGCAGTGATCTGCGTGAGCAGCCTCGCGGCGAGGGGATCGAGGAGGCTCTCGTCTCCAAGAAGCGCGCGGACGGCCTGCTCCACGGCCGACTCCCATTGCGGTAGCGCCCTGCTGCGGCGGAGCGCCAGGCAGGAGCTTGCGAGCCGAAGGTTCAGTTCCAGCAAACCGGGGCAATCGGCGAGCGTCGCACGAGTCATCTGATGCGCGGCGGCGAGCGCATGCAGATCCGCCCGAAGCGGATCTTCTTCACGGCTCGCCCGCGGTGCGTGCGCGGTGCTTGCCGTAAGCCAGAAGTAAAGTGCGATATTGGCTTCGCGCCAGGGGAAGTCAGTGATCCGGGCGGGCAGGCGAAGAGCTTCGCCGTCAAAACTCGCCCGGAGAAGACGTTCGCGAGGCGTGCCGATGCTCCGGCGCCATGACAGGCGGTGTTCGCTTGTCTGGAGGGCCGCGGCCCTGATTTCAACTGCGTGATTTCCACCCAGACCGCGAAAGAAGACCGCCAGCCGCCCGACGACCTCTTCGAGGTCGACTGCGGCTCCCTCATGCGCCTCGGGCGCATCCAGGCGGCTGGCGAAAGCGTGCCATAGTTTCCCGACGGTTTCTTCGGGTTCCCATGGCTCAAAAGCGATCCCGGTCACCGCCGTACCTCACCCAAAGACGGCGGTTACGAGATCGAGGAGCCCGCGTTTCACATCCTCATCATCGGTGAGAGGTTCGATCATGGCGGCCTGAACGGCCCGTTCGAGCGGCATGCCTTGCTGGATCAGGGTTGCGCAGTAAACGACCAGACGCGTGGAGACACCTTCTTCCAGATCCTGCCCCTTCAAACCGCGCAGCTTACCGGCGAGACGCACAAGCGGTGCTGTTCTCTCGACGGGCAGACCGCTTTCCGCCGCAACGATCTCCGTTTCCAGAGCCGGATCGGGAAAGTCGAACTCGATCGAAAGGAAGCGTTGCCGGGTCGAGGGTTTCAGAGTCTTGAGAATGTTCTGGTAACCGGGATTGTAGGAGGCGACCAGCATAAAGCCGGGCGCTGCCTCCAGCTCTTCGCCGGTTCGGTCGATTGGCAGGATCCGCCGGTCGTCGGTGAGCGGATGCAGCACGACCGTCACGTCCTTGCGTGCTTCCACCACCTCGTCGAGGTAGCAGATCGCGCCGGATCGCACGGCGCGCGTCAAGGGGCCGTCGACCCAGATGGTCTCGCCGCCTTTCAGCAGATAGCGTCCGATCAGATCGGCGGCTGAAAGATCGTCATGACAGGCCACGGTATAGAGTTGGCGGCCCAGCTTTGCCGCCATATGGGCCACGAAGCGGGTTTTACCGCAGCCGGTCGGACCCTTCAGCAGAAGGGGCAGGCCGTTTGAGTGCGCGGCGGAAAAGATCTCGCATTCGTCTCCCTGAGGAAGATAGAAGGGGGCTGGCGCCCCCTCCCTGATCATGGAGCCTTCCATGGCTGTCACTCCGCAGCGGCCTGGCGGGCGTGACCGGGCGCGATGAGTTCCTTACGCGGCACCAGAACCGCGTAGATGAACAGCACAGCCCCCAGAACGACCGCTACGCCCGCGCCGAAGCGCATCAGATAGAAGATCTCAAGCTGATCCTGCACATCCATGAAACCCTCACCCAAGACCCTTTGCAGGTGGGTCTGAATCGTTCCGGCAAAGGTCAGAACGAAGGTCATGAAGGTCATGCCGCTGGCCATCAGCCAGAAGGAACCCATGTTGAGCACCTGGTTGTAGGGATCCCGGTTCTTCAGGATCGGGAAAGCGTAAGTGAAGATCGCGAGGTTCAGCGAGACATAGGCGCCGAAGAAAGCCAGATGCCCGTGCGCCGCCGTGATCTGGGTGCCGTGGGTGTAGTAGTTCACACCGTGCAGCGTGTGCATGAAACCCCAGACGCCGGCGCCGAAGAAGGCGAGCGTGGCGCAGCCGAGCGACCAGAGCAGAGCCGCTTTGTTCGGGTGATCACGCCGGCCTTTCCAGACCATGACGAAAGCGAAGGCCATCATGCCGAAGAAGGGAATGACCTCGAGCGATGAGAAGATCGACCCGATCCATTGCCAGTAAGCCGGCGTCCCGATCCAGTAGTAGTGGTGGCCCGTACCCAGGATGCCGGTGATCAGCGAGGTGGCCACGATCACGTAGAGCCACTTTTCCACGATCTCCCGGTCGACCCCTGTCAGTTTCAGCATCAGGAAGGCGAGGATCGAGGCCATGATCAGCTCCCAGACACCCTCGACCCAGAGGTGGACGACGTACCACCAGTACTGCTTGTCGAGACTGAGGTTCTCGGGGTTGTAGAAGGCGAAGAGGAACAGCAGCGCCAGGCCCCAGAGGCCTATCAGGAGCACGTTACTGATGGCGGTCTTCTTGCCCTTCAGGACCGTCAAGGTGATGTTGTAGAGGAAGATCAGCGCGGCCACGACGATGCCGATCTTGACCCAGAGCGGCTGTTCGAGGAACTCGCGGCCTTCCTTGCCGAGCAGGATGTTGCCTTCAAAGAGATTGAAGACGTAGGTCACGACCACCCCGAGCGTGCCCAGGACCAGTATGGCAAGCTGCAGGTATGCCAGCATCGGCGAGTGGATCTCCTGTTCCGACTCTTCGGGGATCAGGAAGTAAGCCGCGCCCATGAAGCCCAGGATCAGCCAGACCACAAGGCTGTTGGTGTGCAGCATCCGCACGATGTTAAAGGGCAGCAGCTCGCTCAGCGTGTTGGGCGCGACGTAGATCCAGCCGGCAAGCAGGCCGCCCGTGACCTGGATCACGAAGAGCGCCATGGCGACCAGGAAATAGATCTGCGCGATTTTCTGGGTTTGGTATTTCATCACATGTACTCCTCACCCTGCGTCGTTCGGCGGCCAGTCCTGGGTCCGGATCTTGTTGGTCCAGAGCAGGAAGTCCGCAAGGGCGCGGACCTCTTCGTCCGTCAGGTTGAATTGCGGCATCTGCCGCCGGCCTTCGATGCCTGTCGGTTGAGCATCCATCCAGCCCTTCAGGGTTTCGAAGGCGGCGTCAGGATCGTCGGCGACGTCCCAACGGTTCATGAGGTTGCCGAGCTCGGGCGCGTAGTAAGCCCCTTCGCCCAGGATAGTATGACAGTTGATACAGGCCTTCTGTTCCCAGATGCGTTTGCCGTGCGCAACGCTCTCGGTCAGACCGGCTTTGTCGGTCGAGGTCTCGACAATGTAAATGTGGCTGTGGATCGACAGGCCGACGAAGATGACGATGAAGAACAATGAACCGCCATAAAAGATATTGCGGGCCATGCTTTTGGTCATGACTTCGCGCATCGCGCCCTCCTTCCCGGAGTCTTTTTCAGGTGGAAGGAGAATGGGCTTTGCTTAAGGAAGAGACCTTAACGAAAGTCAAGCGGTGGAGGTTTGAATGCGAGGGTGTTGAGCGCTTTTTCAGTGCGCGTCCGGGCAAGGCCGAGTGGGCTCTTGTCTTTCGAAGCCGGCGGCGAGGCCATGCAGAGGTCGGGAGAGTGAAAAGGCCGGCGCGACCTTGGGGCAGAGTGCCGCGCCGACCCACTTCCTCGTCGCTCTATTGGAATGATTTCAGGTATGCAATGACGTTGATCCGGTCCGCTTCCTTTCGCAGTCCGGCGAAGGACATTTTGGTGCCCGGTGTGTGCTTCTTCGGCTTTTTCAGGTAGCCGTCCAGTTCCGCTTCACTCCAAACGACCCCTTCTTCTTTCTTGGCTAGAAAGGCTTTGGAGTACTTGAAACCTTCGACCGATGCGATCTCGGCACCGACGATGCCGTTGAGGGGCGGTCCAACCTTGTTCTTGGCGCCCTCGCCGACGGCATGGCAGGCTTTGCACTTCCTGAAGACTTTCTCACCTTTGGCCAGATCGCCATCGGCAAAGGCGGGCGAAGCGAAAACGGCGACGAGAGCTGCAATAAGCGCGGTTCTGAATCTTTTCATGACGGTTCCTTCTTCAACGGAGGGTCACACGAGTGCCTCAAGCGCGACGTCGGGATAAAGCCGCAACGTCTTCGTAATTTCCGAGCGCGGCAGAAGGCACAGGGCGGTCGAGAGGCCATCGGCCAGCGCGGCCCGGCTGGCGGAGATCGAGACGAGCTGCCAGCTCTTGGCGGGAAGCCCGTTCCGGGGATCGATGATGTGCCCGCGGCGCCCGGCCGGGTCCAGGACCGTGCCCAGCGGCGCCGAAGTCGCCAGGGCACGATCTTCCAGCGGAAGCTGTTTCAGGACTTCTCCGTCGGGAGCTGCAATGCCGGCGCGCCAGGGCCTGCCGTCCGGCCGTTTGCCCTGGGCAGAGACTTCTCCCATATCGATGAGAACCTGCGTCAGCCCGTGTGCCCGCAAGAGTTCGGCGATCTTGTCGGCGATGTAACCTTGAGCAATTCCATTGAAGGTCAGCGCCATTCCCTCGCGGGCGAAGGAGACCTCTCTCGTGTTGAAACGCACGTGCTGCCAGCCGGTCCGGTTCCGGGCTGCCGCGATCTCTTTTTCGCTGGGCGGGATCGTTGATGAGGCTTTCGATGCGTAGACCTGCCAAAGCCTTTGCACGGAGGGATCAAAGGCGCCTCCGGTCGCGTGGAATATGGCATCGGAGAGGGTCATAACCGCCAGCAGTTCTGCGGGTGGCTGCGCGAGGCGGCCATTTTCATTTAGCTGCGTCAGCGTGGAATCTGCACGATAGAGGCTGAAGATCCGTTCCAGCCGGGCAAGCTCCCATTCAACAGTCTTGAAAATTGCGTCGGCGTCATCCTGCGCGAGACCCGCCAGGGTCATCGAGGCCTCTGCGCCGAGAGCTCTGCCCCGCCACTGGGCCGTGGGCAGCGCGCTGCGGGCACCCGCTGGCAAGGCGACGAGAGCGGCGGAAAAACTCAGAAACCGGCGGCGAGAAAGTTTCCGGGTCATTGGACCTGCTCTCCGGGCAGAGTGAACTCGATCGCGCTTAAAACCGCGTCTCCGGGGATCTCGTCGATCTGCATGATCTTTCCGCCGTGATCTGCCGCGAAGTCCTGGGCGGCATCCTTGGACCCAAAGGGCACGATCTCGGGGGCGCCCATGCCGCCTTTGATATCCGCGCCGACCACGAAGACGACCTGCGAGGCCTCGGCCCAATTGCGGCTGCCGGGCTTATCCCAACTGGGCGCCTTGGCCATGTCGCTGACGTAGACCGCGACGACCGGCGCGTCGCGCTCCGGGCTGTTCAGGTAGGCGAGGGCATCGCGCACCTGGGCGAAGAAGATCGGCTCGGGCATGCCTTCCAGGTGGATCTGGGCCTTCGGTCCGCCGTGATCGGCGATCCACATCTGGCAGTAATAGCTGAGCGCGTTCTCGGTCAAAGCGACCGGTTCGGGCAGCACAGCCGCTTCCTCGCGGCAAGCCGGCAGGGCCAGCAGCGCGAGGAGTGGAAGGGCGAGAATGTGTCGTTTCATGGTTCGATCCTCCCAAAAGCCTGCCGGGCCAGAAGCAGCGCCAGTACCGGCCAGAGCAGGAGCGAAGCCGGGGCCGCCCAGGTGGGCAGGGCCTGCGCCGCGCCCGTCATGCCGCTGGCCAGCGCGACGCTTTCCGCCGCTGAGACATTCCAGAGGCGAAAGGCATCCGCCGGGTTGAAGGCCAGCAGCCAGGGGAAGACGGTCCGGGTGAAGAAGCCGCCGTTGTCGAAGACCACGGCGCCCAGAAGCCCCAGGTCGTAAAGCACGACGAAGATCAGCCAGAGACCGGCCGCCAGTCCCGCGGCACCGGCCGAACTGCCTGCGAGCGCGGACAGGAGATAACCGAGCGCCAGAAAGGTCGCGCCCAGCAGAATGGAGGTGCCGATCAGGCGCAGCAGCGCGGTTACGCTCTCCGGGCCCGCGCCGCCGGTCACGGCCGCGGCTGCACCGGCGATACCGAAGCCGAAGGCGATGGCGAAGGAGAGAGCGCCCAGATGCGCCGTGAACTTGCCGAGCAGAAGTTCGCCGCGCGACAGAGGATAGCTCAGCAACAGGGCCAGGCCGCCGCGTTCGTTTTCGCCGGCGACCGCATCGAAGGCCATCATCAGTGCGAGCAGCGGTGCCAGGTAGACCGACAGCGTGGTCATGGAGGCCACCGAAACGGTCAGCAGATCAACCCCCAGCGAGCCGGTCGGGGCGGAGCCCGCGAAGGTCAGGGCTAGGGCGAAGAGGGTCATGATGAGGGTCGCGGTTACGACCCAGAGGTTACGCCGTGCGATCTTCGCTTCGATCGCTGCGACGGCGAGAACGCGGGTCATCATGGGTGTTCCTCCCCGGAATAATGGCGGTAGAGGTCTTCGAGGCTCGGCGGCGCGATATCCAGATCGGCGACCAGGCTGCCCAGCGCCGAGATCCGCGCCAGGCGCTCCATCTTTTCGCCCGGCTGGCAAAACAACTCGACCGATGCGCCGTTCACGCGCTGCCCGCCCAGCCGTTCGTGGAGTTCGGTGGCATCGCTGCCTTGGGCCGTCAGGCGGAGTCTGATCGGCAGCCCGGCACGGGCGCTCAGGCGGGGCAGGGTGTCGTCTGCGACCAGTTGCCCCTGCCGCAGGATGGCGATGCGGTCCGTCCGCGCCTCCATCTCGGTCAGGGCATGGGAGGAAATCAGCAGGGCCGTGCCCTGGGCGGCCAGTTCGTCGATGATGGCATAGAGTTCGGCGCGCGAGATGGGATCCAGGCCGCTGGCCGGCTCGTCGAGCAAAGCGACCTTGGGTTGGCCCAGCAGAACCTGGGCCAGACCCAGGCGCTGACGCATACCCTTCGACCAGGTGCCGATGCGCCGGTCGGCGGCATCGCTCAACCCGACCCGTTCCAGAAGGGGAGCGACTTTTCGTGTCGTTTCGCCGGACAGGCGGGCGAAGAGCGTGAGCTGCTCGCGACCCGTGAGCGCGCGATGGAAGGCGACCGCTTCGGGCAGGTAAGCGACGGCACGGCGAGCCTCCGCGCTGCCGGGTTGACTGCCCACGACCTCGATAAGACCGGCGCTGGGAGCCATCAGGCCCAGGATCAGTTTCATGAGGGTCGTCTTACCAGCGCCGTTGTGGCCCAGAAGCGCAACCCGTTCGCCCGGCTTGACCTGCAGGCTGACGTCGCGCAGAACCTCCGCCCTGCCGTGCGATTTGCAGAGCTTCTCGACCTCTAAGATGGGCTTTGTGTTCATGATGGCCCTTTCATGTCAGGGACCGGGATCTCGACCGGCTGCATGAGCGGCCGGCTGTCGATCACGCCGCCGGGTAACAGGGCGGGGAAGGCCGACTGCGCCCAGCGCACCAGTTGTACCGCCGGCGCGCCGAGCAGCAGCTTGGCCGCCGGCTGGGTCCAGAGAATGTGGTCCATGGAGTCGTTGGGGCGATAGGGCGTGTCCGCGATGCCGTCGCCGTTAACGTCATAAGCGGCGTAGTCACTCCAGTGATTGCCGCGCCCACCGGCCGACCAGTCGACCCAGCGGGAGCCGACGTACTTCACCTGAGTGCGGTTGCCGATGAAGGCGTTGCCGCTGATCTCGTTGCGTTCGGAACCGGCCGTGAAGTGGATGCCGATCGCGCAGCGCTCGAAACGGTTGTCAGCGACACGGTTCTTGTGGGCGTTGTAGAGGAAAGCGCAGCGGTTGCCGCCGTCACGCACCAGGTTGCCGCTGACGTCCGAACTGTTGGCGTAGTTGAGCATGATGCCGTGCTCGGCGTCGCCGATCGAGACGTTGTCGGTGACCTTCACGCGCTTGGAGAACATGACCGCGTAGCCCAGATCATTTCCGATCGAGACGTTGCCCGAGACTTCGCTGTCGTTGGCGTACATGTAGTGCACGGCGAAGCGCAGGTCGCGAAAGCGGTTGTTGCGAAAACTGTTCTTGCGCGAGGTGTTCACGAAGATGCCGTCGCGGCCCCAGCGGACGTCGTTGCCTTCGACCCGCGCGCCCGGCGCGTTCCAGACGTAGACGCCGTTGCCCCGGTCGTTCACTCGGTGATCCTGGCGGCCTTCGATTACGTTGTTGGCGACCAGAGCCTCCTTCGCGCCGTGAATGTCCACGCCGTGGAGGTTGCCCAGCAGCCGGTTGCCTTCGACCACCGCCCGGGTTGCTTTCTTGCCCAGGCTGACCCCCGCGTCGAGCGTTTCGTGGGAAGAACCGGAACCCCGGATGATGAGGCCGCGAACAATGACATCGGCCGCGGCGACGGTGATGACGCTGCCTTTGTTGTTCCCCTGTATGACGGCGCGGCCGCCGCCCTCCAGGGTCAAGGGCCGATCGATGACGATCGAACCCGGGTGCAGGCCCGGTGCGAGGCGGAGAAGATCTCCGTCCTCCGCCTCCGCCAGAGCCAGCGCCAGGGCTCCGGGTTCCGCCGGCACCGATCGCTCCACCGCCTCTAGGGGGAGCGGCAGGGGGAGCAGTATCAGGAGAGTCAGCAGGAACCCGGAGCGTTTCATGATCAGGCGCCCCGCGGTTCGACCAGCATGCGGCCGCGCATTTCCATATGCAGGGCATGGCAGAACCACTGGCAGTAATACCAGTGCACGCCCGGCCGCTCGGCGACGAAGGTGACCGAGGCGGTGGCCAGCGGCGCGACCTCCATCGCGATGCCGAAGTTGGAGAGGCAGAAGCCATGTGTCAGATCGTCGATGTCATCCAGGTTCGTCACGTAGACGGTGACTTCATCGCCCTGCTTGACCGTGAACTTCTCCAGGCTGAAGTTCGGCGCCAGCGAGGTCATGTATACCCGCACTTTGTTGCCGTCCCGGATCGGTTCTTCTGCACCTTCCTCGAGATCGACGCCATCCGCTGCGGCCTGCTTGACCGCGTCTTCGAAGGTGGGGTCGTCCCGCTCCCAGACGATGGCCGGATTGACCTTCGAACGGTGCACGATGATGCTGTCGTGCGGCTCGGCGAAGGTCGGGCCGTCATGCACTACCTTCATCTCGTCGCCGGAGATATCGATCAACTGCTCGTTCTCGGGCTTCAGAGGACCGACATTCAGGAAGCGGTCCTTGGAGAACTTGTTCATCGAGATCAGCCACTTGCCGTCGGCCTCGGCGGTTTCGCCCATGGAGGTCGAGTTATGGCCTGGCTGATAGTGCACATCGACCTTGGAGATGATCGGGTCCACGTCATCGCCGGCGTAGGCCTGAATGGCCTTTTCCATGTTCCACTTCACGACCTGGCTGTCGAGGAACAGGGTGGTGAAGGCGTTGCCCTGGCCGTCGAAGGCCGTATGCAGTGGGCCCAGGCCCAGTTGCGGCTCGGCGACAATGCAGGAGCGCGGATCGGCGTCGTCTTCGAAGAGATCGTCGATCTTGGTGACATCGATGACCGAGACCGTCGGTGAGAGCTTGCCGTTGATCACCACATGCTTCTTGTCGGGTGCCGCGTTGCAGCCATGCGGGCTGTTGGGGATCGGAACATAGCGGGTGTATTTCGAGCCCTTGCGGCCGTCGAGTACCGGCACACCGTTCAGCATCTGGAAATCGCCCGCTGCGACGCCATCCTCGATGCGCTTGATGTTGAAGATCACCGCGTGATCGGTCTCGCTCGCCGTCATCTCGGCCAGGTTGACGCCCATCTCGGAGTTGTAGCTGGTCGAGAAGGCATATTTGCCCTGGTAGTCGGAGTCGCAGTTGTCCAGGTTCCCGCTGACGATCACCTGCCAGGCCACCTTCATCGTATCGCCGTCGATGGCCGAGAAGATGTTGACGTATTCCTCGGGCTTATCGAGGATCATGCCGTCGTTGATCAGCGGCGCTTCATGTTCACCGTTGGCGAAAACATAACCTGTGCGCGGGAACTTCTGCGGCCGGAGGCCATGGATGTCCTTTGCGTTCGGGATCTCGATGATCTTGTCGCACTTCATGACGTCGCAGCGAATGCGGGCGACCCGCGTGTTCGCTTTGTCGTTCGCGAAGAGGTAGCGCCCGTCATAGGTGCCGTCGGTGAAGGACATATGGGGATGGTGCAGGTCGCCGTTGTCGTAGGTGACCTTGCCTTGCGCTTTCAGGTACGCCTTGCTCTCGGGCAGCAGGCCCTCGGTCAGGATCTTTAGCGATTCGTTGGTCTGTCCCCAGCCGGTCGCGGAGCAGCGGTTGAAGACCGGAATACGCATGAATTCGCGCATGGAGGGCACGCCCAGGATGCGGATTTCGCCGGTCTGGCCCGAGGACCAGAAGCCATAGTATTCGTCCAGTTCGCCGGGCGCGAGGTGCGCTTCACCGGCCGCCGCGCGGGCTGATTTACCGCCGGCCGCCATCATCGCGCCGCCGCCGGTCGCTGCCAGAAGAGCGCCGCCTGCGGAGGCACCGAGCAGGTCGCGCCTGTTGATGGACCAGGGCGTTTTTTTGTCAGACATGTGTTCCCTCCTTCTGTGGGATGCGAGCCGCGCCGAAGGCCCGTTCCAGTGCCTCCGCGCTCTCCTTGTTGCGCGCGACCATCGTCGCGTGCCGTTTCAACTTCTTGATCACGACCGGGCACTTGTCGCCGGACTGATAGAGGACCTGGCAATGCAGGCAGTTGACGCATTCGTTGGGATTGATCTCACCGGTCGGATGGATCGCCTGTACCGGACATTCGTTCGCGCAGGTCCGGCAGGGGTGACCACATTCGTGATAGCGCTTCAGCCAGTCGAACATGCGGATCCGCGCCGGGATCGCGAGGGCCGCGCCAAGCGGGCAGAGATAGCGGCAGTAGAAGCGCTCGATGAACAGCCCGATCGCCAGGAGCACGAGGGCGAAGGCGACGAAGGGCCATTCCCGGACGAATTTCAGAATGATCGCCGTCTTGAAGGGTTCGACCTCGGCATAGGTCTCGGCCAGAGGGATCGAGGCCAGGGAGATGCCGAACAGCGCGAAGAAGATCATGTACTTGACCGGCCAGAGCCGCTCGTGCAGGCCCCAGGGCAGTTCCCACTGCGGGATCTTGAAGAGGCGGCCGATCCGGTTGGTCAGTTCCTGCAGCGCGCCGAAGGGGCAGAGCCAGCCGCAGTAGGCGCCGCGGCCCCAGAACACCAGGGCGGCCGCCACGGAGAACCAGAGAATGAAGATCATCGGATCGAGCAGGAAGGCATCCCAGGTGAAGCCTTCCTTCAACGCCCCACCCAGCGCCATGAGGTTGACCACCGAAAGCTGGGCATTGGCGTACCAGCCGAGAAACACCAGCGTGACCGTCAGGTAGCCCATACGGAACCAAAGCAGCACGCGCTCGTTCCGGGTCGCCTGGAACTGGAAGAAAAAGACGGCGGTGAGCACGGCGAGCATGACGACGAGGCCTGCGACCTCGAAGCGGCGATCCCGCCAGATTCTTTGCCAGAGCGCTGCCTTGGCGGCGGCCTCCTCTTCGGGCGCATCGACCAGCGGCGGCGCGAGGGGAAGGAGGTAGCGTTCCGGAAGCCGGTAACCGAGATCGAAAGTCAGGAAGCTCTTCTCGACCGGGCCGACGGCGCGTTGGGCCAGGAGCTGCAGCCGCCAGGCTGCCGCAGGATCGAAGTCGGCATCGGCCGGGATCTTGAAGAGATCCAGCTCGGTGAAGCTGGGGGCACCTTCCGCGGCGACCCTGCCCAGTCTGCGATGTTGCTTGTCGAAGAAGCGCACCGAACTGTCTCCCTGGATCAACTGGATCCGGTCGAAGATCCCGCCGCGCACATAGCCTGATCCCTTAAAGGAATAACGTCCGCTGCCGGCCACCAGGATCGCTTCTTCACCATCCGCCAGCCACTTGACCAGGTTGGCGTATTCGGCTTCGCCCAGCAGGCTGAGCCCGATGGAGGGGATCGAAACCACCGCGGCTTTCATGCTGATGAAGCTGTCGGTGTCGGGTCCCTTTTCGGGCCGGGCGATCGCCCGTTCGTCACCTGATGCCGCGAAGGCCGCATTGATCTGCCCGACATCGAGCGTCAGGCTGCGAACCGAGCCGTCTCCTTCCAGGGTTATCCAGTCTTCGATGGCTTGGAAGTTCCGGTCGATCTCGCGGCGCGGCGCGGCGATCTGCTGTTCCAGGCCACCGAGACCCAGCGCCCGCGCGACCTTCAGGCCGGCCCGTACGATGGAGTCGTCGATCACCATGATGGTGACGGTCGCGCCCGAGATGATGTCCAGCTCATGCGCCGATCCGCCGGCTTCGGCTTCCGCCTTCAGGTCCAGCCCCGCATAGCCTTCGGTCAGGCGCTGTACCTTGGCGTCGGGAATACCGATCAGCACGATGGGCTCGGAATGTTCGACCAGTTTAACGGCGGTGAGCACCGCGTCCGGTGAAACCGCGGCCACGACATGGATCGGCTTGCCGGAATAGCCTGTGGTGCCGACGAAATCTGATGTCAGGAAAGCCCAGCCAAGGGTTTCGCCATCCTTCAGGATCGCTGCGACGGGGATGTCGTCACGCAGACCGCCGAATCCCGTAGCGCCTGGCATCAAGTCGCCAGCATCGAGCTTGGCCAGAAAGCGGGGAAGCTCCGGCGCTCCGCCGTCGGCGCGCAGGCTGTCGCTGGCCGCGAAAAGCAGCAACGAAAGAACCAAGCCGGCGGTCAGGCGATGAAACAGGCGCGTCAGGCGCATGGAGATATCTCCATTCAACTGGGCGCAGTCTGTGCGCTTACGGCGCATCGCTCCTTGACTTGCGTCAAGGGGATGACGAGCTTTTCACCTTTTTGGATCGAGCCTCGATCACCATGGGAAAGTAAACGGCGATGAAGATCGTGAAGGCGGCAATCCAGAGTCCGCCGGAGATGAACGTCGCGGTGTTGTACCAGCCGATGTCCGCGATCGATCCGCTCGCCCGTATGACTGCGGCGACCGCAACGAGGAGGTAGGCGAGGGCGATAGCGGGGCTTGCGACGAGAGGACGGCCGGAATGACCGAGGATGGCGCGGCTCATAACGGCGAGGGTCATGCCGCCGACCGCACCGATCCCCAGAAGATGCAGGGCGGCCACCTCGCTGATCATGTCCAGGTAAGCGAACCCCAGCGTCAGATAGCCCGCAGCGAGCATGGCGAAGCCGAGATGCAGGGACCAGAGAATTGCCTGCCCGCTCGCCCAGCGGCTGCGCCAGCCGGCCAGGCGTAGGAACTGGGCAACGCCGGTAATGAAGGCTATGGCGGCAAAGAGGCTGTCAGGAACATCCAAGACCAGGAGCAGCGGCAGGAGGATGGCAGACCCGATGCCGATGGCATCGAGGACCCGGTGCGACCGGGGAAGGCCTTTCTCTATCCCGGCGCGGAGCATGGCATTTCTTGTGAAGGCCGGCGTGATCCGCCCGCCGAGCACGGAGATCATGGCGGTAATGCCCAGCAGTCCCAGGCGCAAGCCTGACCAGACTCCGTCGTCGATTACGCCCATCCATTCGAGATGGATCAGGAGATTGCCGCTCCAGACCAGCGTGAGCAGCAGCAGAAACAAAAGGTTCTGCGGTTTTGGTCTTCGGAAGAGTTGGCTCGCGATCTTGCTGGCCAGGAGCGGCAGGAAGGCCAGGTCGATGACGGCCACGAGGAGTGGCTCGAGAGACCCTGACCACCAGATGGCCAAGCGGCCTGCCAGCCAGAGGCCTGAAGCGGAAACGACGAAGAGATGGCGGGCCGCTTTCGTGCCGGTCCAGTTCGGGACTGCGGTCAGGAAGAAGCCGCCAAGCGCGGCACCTGCGTAACCGAAGATCATTTCATGGGCGTGCCAAAGATGCGGTGGCGGCGCAAAGGGCATACGCGTCACCATTCCACCCACGGCGTGGACGCCCAGCCAGGTGATCCAGAGCCCGATGGAGATGACGGCGAAGAGGCCGGCGGCGAGAAAGAAAATGCGAAAGCCCTCACTGAAGAGCGTGCGCAAGATTCTCATCATGGGATGCTCTGCGGTGTGGCGGAGCTCTTGCCGCGCGCCGCCCGCCGTTTGAGGATCGTGCAGCTCAGAGGGTCGTGATAGATCATTTGGCACCGGAGGCAGAGAACGCACTCATTGGGATTGATGCGGCCGATAGGATCGATGGCGCCCACAGTGCATTTGTGTTCGCAGAGCCGGCATTCGCGGCCGCATTGGGAACGACGGCGCAGCCAGTCGAAGAGCTTGAGCTTGGCCGGAATAGCCAGCGCAGCGCCCAGGGGACAGAGGTAGCGGCAATAGAAGCGCTCGATAAAGAGTCCGGCCGAGAGAAGTGCGATGACGAAAAGCACGAAAGGCCAGGCGCGAACAAAGCGCATCGACATCGCGGTCTTGAAGGGCTCGACCTCAGCGAGGATCAAAGCCTGTTCCATGGAATAGAAAGACAGAGCGAGGATGGCGACGAAGAGGGTGTACTTGATCGCCCAGAGCCGCTCCTGGACCACGAAAGGCACTTCGATCTGCGGCACCTCCAGGCGCTGCGCGATCTCGTTTGTGATCTCCTGCAAGGCGCCGAACGGGCAGAGCCAGCCACAGTAGACGCCACGTCCCCAGAACAGCAGACCGAGCGCGACGAAGCCCCAGAGAATGAAGATGACAGGCTCGATCAGGAAGGTTTCCCAGCGAAAGCCCGTGAGAAGAGAATGAAGAAAGGCGACGACCTGAACGACCGAGAGTTGCCCGCCTGCGATCCAACCGAGCCAGACCAGCGTGACCGACAGAAAGCTGATCCGACCCCAGCGCCAAAGCGCCGGCCGGCGAACGAAAGCCGACTGGAAGAACAAGATTGCGGCGAGGGCAGCGAGCATCAGAACGACACCCGCAATCTGGGCTCGTTTGCTTTGCCAGGCGGAAACCCATAGCGGTTCGCTTTCCGGCAGCGCGCCTGGCGCAAGCTGGAACCGGGCCGGCAGCCGGTAGTCCAGCGGTATGGGCAAAGTGACTTCACCGCCCTCGTTGGTCTTGCGGCGGGCAATGACTTCGACACGAAAGGGAAGGGTTGGATCGAACTGCGCCGCTGGCAGGGAAAAGGCGCTGAGTTCCTTAAACTTGGGAGCGCCGCCGGCCGCGAGGCGATCGATGCGGAGATAGCCTTCCGAGGTCAAGGGGATCGCATCGCCCCCTTGGATCACCTGAATCCTCTCGAAGGTTCCGCTGCGCCGCCAGGCGGTACCTCTGTGAGAATGCAAACCCCGGGAGGCGATGAAAAGCGCTGTGTCGCCGGGCGTGATGGCTGCCATAACCCGGCTGTAGAGGTGTTGACCCAGAAGATTGCGACCAATGCTCGGCGGATCGAGGATCGCGGCCCAAAGCTCGAGGAACGCTGCTTTGCCCTCCGGAACCTGCACCTTGGCGGTCGCGAGTGTTGCACGTGCTTCGTCGAGAGTGACGGTCATTCGAGCCAGGGCGCCGAGACTCTTCAAGCTGTGCCATGACAGTTCCTCGAAGTTCACACGGTCAATCGCTGTTTCTTTGCCGCCGACGAAGCCACGTTGAAGCGCAACGGTTCTCGCGGTGCGCAGAATGGCGTCGCGTATCACGCCGGTCGAAACCGTCGCCCGGGAAATGACATCGGGCAGGTCCGACCGCGCGCCGAAGTCCGTTGTTTGCGGCGCAGTCAGGTCGATGCCAGCGAAGTCATCGACATAGCGGGCAATATCACTGGTCGAAATGCCGAGTGTGAGGATCGGCTCATTGTGTCGGACGAGTTCCGCGCCGGCGATCTCGCCATCCACGGTGACGCCAACGAGGATGTCGATGGGCCGCCCCGAGTATCCGACCGACTTCGCGATCTCCCAGGTCGAGGCGATGTAGCCAACCGCTTCTTCAGCGGACGAGACTGACCAGCCCGGCAATCGTTCTTCCTCACGCCTCAGGCGCAAGGGGCCCGCGCTTTCGAACAGACGGCTCGCCTGGGCCGCGGTGACATTCGGGGTGGTGATGCCTTGATCGGGCAGGAAGCCTTCGGCCGCAGCGACGGATAGCGGCGCGAGCGTTAGAGCGATCGCCAAAAACAAAAAAGCAGAAAGTGGCGGAGAGACTCTGTGCCGCATCTGACACTCCGCGAATTGACAGCCTGGTGAGCCTCACCGGGTGGCGGGAGATCTGCCTTAACGAAAGTCAAGGCGACGGGATCGTGACTGGGCCATGCTCCGAAACGCCTCACCAGCGCAACGGAGTACACCGGCATGACCAGCTTTCGCGAAATCCGGAGGATCGCACTCCTCGCGAGTGTCGCGATTCCGATGGCCTTTACCGCGACCGGGATTTCGGCAGAGGAAAAGCCCAAAGGACACGGAGACACGCCCGCAGGGGCCTATCAACCCAGTATGACCACGCTCGGCCAGATCAATGTCGAGATCCCGGGACGCAAGCCCGGTGATCCCGTGATCACACCGCCAGAGTTTCAAAAAGCCACCACCGTCTATTTTGAACGCTGTGCCGGTTGCCACGGCGTTTTGCGTAAGGGGGCGACGGGCAAACCGCTGACCACCGATCTGACCCGTGAAAACGGCTACGAATACCTGCGTGACTTCATCAAGTTCGGATCGCCGGGCGGCATGCCCAACTGGGGCACCTCGGGTGAACTCAGCGAGGAAGACATCGACCTGATGGCGCGTTATCTCCTGATCGAACCGCCGGCGCCGCCGGAGTTCGGCATGGCCGAGATGCGCGAGACCTGGAAAGTCCTGGTTCCGCCCGAGCAGCGGCCGAGCGAAAAGATGAACGATATCGACATCGACAATCTTTTCTCGGTGACTTTGCGCGACTCAGGCCAGATCGCCCTGATCGACGGTAAGACTTACGAAATCCACGCGATTATCGAGACCGGTTATGCCGTCCATATCTCTCGGATTTCGGCGTCCGGGCGATACCTCTTCGTCATCGGCCGCGATGCGCTGATCAACATGATCGATCTCTGGATGGAGACACCGGCGACGGTCGCGCAGATCAAGGTCGGCGCCGAGGCGCGCTCGGTCGAGACTTCCAAGATGAAGGGTTGGGAAGACAAGTACGCCATTGCCGGCAGCTACTGGCCGCCCCAGTACGTCATCATGGACGGTGACACCCTGGAGCCGAAGAAGATCGTTTCTACGCGGGGCATGGTTTATGACACCCAGGAGTACCATCCGGAACCCCGGGTCGCGGCCATTGTGGCTTCGCACTACCGGCCTGAGTTTATCGTCAATGTGAAGGAAACCGGCAAGATCCTGCTGGTCGACTATTCGGACATCAAAAATCTGAAGGTCACCGAGATCGAAGCCGAACGCTTCCTGCACGACGGTGGCTTTGACTCCAGCAAGCGCTACTTCCTGACGGCGGCGAACGCCCGCGGCAAGATCGCTGTGATCGACACCAAGGAAGGAACGCTGACGGCACTGCTCGAAAGCGAGGGCGAAACACCGCACCCCGGCCGTGGCGCCAATCTGATGCATCCGAAGTTTGGCCCCGTCTGGGCGACCTCGCATCTCGGAGACGAGACGGTTGCGCTGATCGGAACCGATCCGGAAGGCAATCCCGAACACGCCTGGAAGATGGTTCAACAGCTTTATGCCCTGGGTGGCGGTTCGCTTTTTGTGAAATCGCACCCGACCTCGAACCACCTTTACGTCGATGCGCCTCTGAACCCCGATGCGGAGATCTCAGCCTCGGTCGCGGTCTTCAAGGTCGATGAGCTCGATCAGGAAGAACCGGAGTACACGGTGCTTCCGATCGGCGAGTGGGCTGGTGTCGCCGAAGGACAGCCGCGTGTTGTTCAAGGCGAGTTCAACAAAGAGGGCAACGAAATCTGGTTCTCGGTCTGGAACGGCCGTGACCTGGAATCGGCGATCGTGATCGTTGACGACAAGACACTGGAAATGAAGCACGTGATCAAGGACCCGCGTCTGATCACGCCAACCGGTAAGTTCAACGTCTTCAACACGCGTCAGGACGTTTACTGAACCGTTCCGGGAAGGGCGGCCTCGGCCGCCCTTCCATCGTACCAGGCTAGGGAGGGCGCGATGAAGAAACAGGGGCGCGTATACTTGGTGGGTGCCGGACCGGGTGATCCAGAATTGCTCACGATGAAGGCGGTTCGTCTTTTGGGTCTGGCGCAGACAGTGGTCTACGACCGTTTGGTATCTGAGCGCATATTGGATCTGATCCCCGCAACGGCCCGCGGCATTCCCGTGGGAAAAGCGCCGAAACACCATCCTGTGCCGCAGGAGAGAATCAACCAAATCCTTATCGACCTCGGCCGTGCGGGTCAGACGGTTGTCCGCTTGAAGGGCGGCGATCCTTCGATCTTCGGACGCGGCTCCGAGGAAGCGGCAGCACTCTATGCTGCCGGCATTCCAGTCGACATCGTACCCGGAATTACAGCGGCACAGGGAGCAGCCGCCGTCACCGGTGTTCCCCTGACTCACCGTGGTCTCGCAACGGGTGTCCGCTACGTGACCGGGCATTGCCGCGGCGACCTGCCGCTGGATCTGGATTGGGCCGGTCTGGCAGATACCCAGACCACGCTGGTGGTCTACATGGGGGCCGCGAACATTCGCGAAATCGCGTCGCGGCTGCTGGCGAAAGGTATGCCGACGTCCCTGCCGGTCATGGCGATCGCCAATGCCACCAAGCCGGAAGAACAGCGGGTCGTCTCACGGCTTGAACGCATTTCGGCCGAAGTCGCCGCAGCGCGGCTAAAGGGGCCAGTGCTTTTTGTGATCGGCAACGTCGTCTCGCTCTATCGCTCCTGCCCCGCCGAGATCGTTTCGCTCTTTTCCTATGGCCCGCTGCGTGAGGTGGTGAATGCTTAAAGTGCTGGCCGCATTGCTCCTGCTCATCCCACCAGGCGCAACGGCCATGGCGGTTGAGCTTGCGCCGTCACGCGCGGCGGCACTCGAGCGGCTGGTGCTCCAGGATTGCGGGTCATGCCACGGCCTGACACTGAAGGGCGGGTTAGGCCCGGACCTGCGCGCCGACAGCCTGGCCGGCGTTTCGGCGGACGCCCTGACCGAGATCGTGCTGGACGGGATCCCGGGCACCGCTATGCCGCCTTGGCGTCCCTTGCTGACGGAATCCGAAGCCCGATGGATTGCCGAGTTCTTACTGAAGGGAACCGCAGAATGACCCGAACACTCTCTCTGTTTGTCTCCTGCCTGGCTTTCCTTGTCATGGCGGAGACCTCTGCTGAAGATCTGCGCGCGACAGGCGACCTGGGTGTGGTGATCGAGCGTGCAAGCGGATCGCTGCTGATTGTCGATCAATCGGAACGTGCGGCGATCGGGCGGGTCGAGGGGCTCGGCGACCTCTCTCATGCGTCCGTCGTCTACTCCCCGGACCAGCGCTTCGCCTATGTCTTCGGGCGCGACGGCGGTCTCAGTAAAGTCGATATCCTGACTCAAACACTGGCCGGACGCGTCGTGCAGTCGGGCAACGCCATCGGCGGTGCCATCTCGGATGACGGCAGGCTGGTGGCGGTTTCGAATTACGAACCGGGCGGGGTCCGGGTCTTCGACGCGGACAGCCTTGCGCCGGTTGCAGACATCCCGACCGGTTCCAAGACCATCGGTCTTGTGGATGCGCCCGGCCGGCGCTTTGTCTTCACGCTTTGGGACGCGGGCGAAACCTGGATCGCCGACTTTTCCGCCCCTGGCGATCCCGAGGTCACGCGGATTAAAGGGATCGGCGAAAATCCCTATGACGCTTTGATCACCGCGGATGGCCGCCACTACATTGCCGGTCTCTTCGGTGAAGATGGTCTGACTGCGTTGGATCTCTGGCAGTCGCCGCCGCTGCCGCGGCGGATACTGCAGGGCTACGGCCGGGGCGAGGAAGCCCTGCCTGTTTACAAAATGCCGCATCTGGAAGGCTGGGCACTCGCGGGAGAACGCTTCGTATTGCCCGCCGTGGGTCGCCATGAAGTCCTCTGGATCGATTCCCGCTCGCTTGAGGAGGCCGGACGGACCAGTACCTACGGACAACCGGTCTTCGCCGTGGCCCGTCCCGATGGCCGCCAGGTCTGGGTCAACTTTGCTCACCCCCGCAACGACAGCATTCAGATTATCGACACGCCTTCCGGCGAAGTGATCAAGACGCTCAAACCCGGTCCGGCGGCTTTGCACATGGAATTCACGCCGCGCGGTCATGAGGTCTGGATCTCGGTGCGCGACGCGGGTCGCGTCGACATTTACGACACAGCGACCTTCGAGAAGCTTGGCGAGATACCGGCCGAGAATCCGTCGGGCATTTTCTTCACGGCGCGCGCTCATCGCACGGGGCTCTGAGGCATGAACATTCATCTCGATCCCACTGACCGGCGCTTGCTGGACCGCTGGCAAAACGACTTTCCGCTGGTTCCGCGGCCCTTCCAGGTGATCGCGCAAGAGCTGTCGCTCTCTGAAGCCGATGTGTTGGGGCGCCTGCAAAAACTCTCCGATGCGGGGGCGATCAGCCGGGTCGGCGCGACCTGCAGGCCGAATACCGCAGGCGCCAGCACCCTGGCGGCAGTTGCCGTGCCCGAGGAGCGGATCGAAGAAGTTGCCGCGGTCATCGGTTCGGAACCAGGCGTCAATCACTCCTATCTGCGCGAGCATCGCTGGAACATCTGGTTCGTGGCGACCGGCCCCGACCGGTCCAGTGTTGACGCTATCCTGAACCGCGTGAGAAAGCTCTCGGGACTGCAGGTTCTCGATCTTCCGCTCGTCCGTCCTTTCAACATCAATCTTGGCTTCGCGCTGGACGGCTCGGGCCGGCCGCCGCCGCAGCCTGACGGGGTCGATGCCGCAGTGATGATCGAGGGCGACCGGGAGATTATGCAGGCGCTGTCGGTCGGCTTGAAGATCATGCCGCGCCCCTTTGCGGCCATGGGTGCGGCACTCGGCAGGTCCGAAGAGGAGATTCTGCAGCGCATCAAGGCTCTGGCAGCCGCAGCTATTCTCTCCCGCATCGGTGTTATCGTTCGTCACCGCGCTCTGGGCTGGAGTTCCAACGCCATGGTGGTCTGGGAGCTGCCCGAGGAGCAGGCTGCAAGCATTGGTCCCGCCCTGGCCGCGGTGCCCGGAGTTACACTCTGTTACCAACGCCGTCCGGCCCCTGTTGTCTGGCCTTTCACGCTTTACTGCATGATTCACGCGCGCAGTCGGGCGGAGGCCATGTCGGTGCTCGACAAGGCCTGCGATGAGGTCGGACTGCGAAAGGTGCCGCATCAGGTCTTGTTCAGTATCCGTTGCTTCAAACAGACCGGAGCGCGGGTGCTGCCCGAAAAGGGAGCCGCGGCATGAGGCGTTCCAGCTATCGCCCGGATGCGACCGACCGGCGAATCATCAACGCGTTGCAGGAAGGCTTTCCACTTTCGCCGCGCCCTTATGCCCAGGCGGCAGAGGCCCTGGAGCTCGACGAGGCTGAGCTGATCGAGCGTCTTGCTCACCTGCGAAACAGAGGCGTGATCACACGCTTCGGCCCCTTCTTCGATGCCGCCGCCATGGGGGGCGCCTTCTGTCTCTGCGCCATGGAGGTGCCGCCGAAGCGTTTCGATGCGGTTGCCGAGTTGGTCAACGGGCGAGCCGAAGTGGCCCACAACTACGAACGCGCCCACCGCCTGAACATGTGGTTTGTGCTCGCCACAGAGATGCCCGAGGGCATCGAGACGGCGGCCTGCGCAATCGAACAGGCCAGCGGCCTGAAGGTCTATCGCTTTCCCAAGCTTGAAGAGTTTTTCATCGGTTTCAGGATGGTCGCATGAGGCTCGACGCTACAGACCGCAGGATTGTGGAGGCGACGCAGTCGGGGCTGCCCTTTGTCGCAAGGCCTTACGCGGCGCTGGCTTTTCAACTCGGACTCGAAGAGCCGGATCTCCTTGAGCGCCTTTCAGCCATGCAGGCCTGCGGCGTCATCCGCCGGATCGGCGTGGCGCCGAACCACTATGCATTGGGCATGGTGGCGAACGGCATGACGGTTTGGGATGTCGAAGACCAGCAGGCCAGCGATCTGGGCGCCCGGGTCGGTGCGCTGGAGTATGTGTCTCATTGCTATCTCAGGCCCCGGGCCTTACCGCTCTGGCCTTACAATCTTTTCGCCATGGTGCATGGCACGGACCGGGCACAGGTGGAGGAGAAACGAAGCTCGATCGCCTCGCTCCTGGGATCGGCCTGCCGGGCAAGCGACATCCTCTACTCGACGCGGATCTTGAAAAAGACCGGACTGCGTCTGAAGAAGTCGAGCACGACAGGAGGAGACGGCTAATGTTTCGGCTCTCGCACTATATGCGCCAACTGGTGGCACCAACGCCCGCCCGAAAGCGTGGCGGTGCGCCGAAGCCCGTTGTTATCTGGAACTTGACCCGGCGCTGTAACCTCCAGTGCCGTCATTGCTACACGGTATCCGCCGACCGGGAGTTTCCCGGTGAGCTGTCCCATGACCAGGCCATGACGGTCCTGGAGGATCTGGGAGCCTTCGGCATTCCCGCCCTCATACTCTCGGGCGGCGAGCCTTTGATGCGCCGGGATCTCTTCGCGATCGCCGAGCGCGCCCGCCGCATGAAGCTCTACCTGGCGCTTTCGACCAATGGGACGGTGATTGAAGGCGAGACGGCGGCACGCGTCGCAGATATCGCTTTCGACTATGTCGGCATCAGCATCGACGGCATCGGTGCCACCAACGACTGGTTTCGCTGCAGGGAAGGGGCCTTCGAAAGGGCGCTTGCCGGCATCCGGGCCTGCAAGGCGCGGGGCGTCAAGGTTGGTCTTCGTTTCACGATCACCGAGCAGAACGCGGATCAGTTGCCCGATCTGCTGAACCTGACCGAGGACGAGGGGGTGGACAAGTTCTACCTCTCCCACCTGGTCTACGCCGGTCGCGGCGACAAACATCGTGGGGAAGATACCAGTCTGCCGCATACCCGTGCCGCCATGAACCTCTTGATCGACCGGGCCTGGAAGGCGGCGGATCACGGTCGGCCGCTGGATATCGTGACCGGCAACAATGATGCCGACGCCGTGTACTTCCTGCGCTGGGCCGAAGAGCGCTTCACCCGGGAGCAGGTCGCGCATCTTCGGACGCATCTGGAGGCCTGGGGCGGAAACTCGTCTGGTGTCGGCGTCGCCAATATCGATCCCCAGGGGCAGGTGCATCCGGACACCTATTGGTCCGACTACACCATCGGCAGCGTCAAGGAGCGTCCCTTCTCCGAGCTCTGGACCGGTGATGACCGCATGCTGGCCCAACTACGCCGCCGGCCGCGTCCACTGAAAGGACGCTGCGGCGCTTGCAGCTACCAAAGCGTCTGCGGCGGCAACACCCGGATCCGCGCGCTGCAGCTCACCGGCGATCCCTGGGCGGAAGATCCCGCCTGTTATCTTGATGACGAAGAGATCGGGGTTTCAGGTTCCCAGCGCCTCACCGTCACGCCCTTCAGGGGGAAAAGCCGTGATCCGATACATCGCTTTCATTAGTTGTCTGCTGGCCGGCTCAGCCGCCGCCGGCGCGGACCCGGAGGAGCTCTATACCGAGCACTGCGCGGCCTGCCATGGCATAAACCGCCTCGGAGGAACCGGGCCGGCTCTGATCCCCGAAACCCTCAAGCGCATGCGCGGACCCAGGTTGAGCAAGGTGATTGCCGACGGCCGGATCGCGACACAGATGCCGGCCTTCGCCGAGGTCCTGGCGCCTGCCGAGATTGCTGCGCTTGTCGAGTATGTCAAGGTGCCGCTGGCGAGCATTCCGGCGTGGGGGGCGGCAGAAATCGCGATGTCGCGCGAACTGACCGCGGACTACGAAGCGGTGGCGGCGCCGGTCTTTTCAGCCGATCCGTTGAACCTTTTTCTCGTGGTTGAAACCGGCGATCATCATGTCTCCGTCCTGGATGGTGACAGCTTCCAGGTTCTGGACCGTTTCGCCACCCCCTTCGCCGTGCATGGCGGTCCGAAGTTCACGCCGGACGGCCGCTTCGTCTTCATCATGTCCCGCGATGGCTGGGTTCAGAAGTACGATCTCTGGAGCCTGTCCGAGGTCGGGCGGATCCGCGCCGGGTTGAACAGCCGCAACATCGCCATCTCCAAGGATGGCAAACACCTGGCGGTCGCAAACTACCTGCCGCGCAGTCTGACCATTCTCTCCACCGCGGACCTCTCGGTTGAAAGGGTTTTCGAGGTGCGTGCCAAGGACGGTTCACGCTCGAGAGTCTCTGCGGTCTATCAGGCGCCTCAGCGGGACAGCTTCATCCTCGCGCTCAAAGATGCGCCGGAGATCTGGGAGATCGCCACCAATCCCGATGCGGACCCGGTCTTCGAAGGATTCGTTCACAGCCATGAAAAGGGCATGGTCGAAGCGCTGGCATCCTCGGAAGGCCTCTTCGCCCTGCGCCGTATCGAAGTGGGAGAGCCGATCGATGATTTCTTCTTCACGCCCGACTACCGCAACTTAATCGGCGCGGCGCGCGATGGCGCGCGCGGCGTGGTCGTTAACTTGAATGTGGGGCGCGAAATCGCCGAACTGCCTCTGCCGGGTCTGCCGCATTTGGGGTCCGGTATCTCCTGGTTCACCGGCGGGCGGCGCGTGATGGCGACGCCGCATCTGAAGGAGGCCCGTCTTTCGGTCATCGATATCGAAAGCTGGCAGGTGGTGAAGAGCCTGGAGACCCTGGGGCCCGGTTTCTTTCTGCGCAGCCACGAAAACACCGGCTACGTCTGGGCTGATGTCTTCTTCGGGCCGAACCGTGATGTCATGCATGTGATCGACAAAGAGAGCCTGGAGATCGTCAAGACCCTGCGTCCTCAGCCGGGCGCAACTGTTGCACATGTCGAGTTCGACCGCGACGGCCGGCACGCGCTGGTCAGCGTCTGGGAAGAAGAGGGGGCGGTTATCGTCTTCGATGCTGAAACCCTGCAAGAGGTGAAGCGCCTGCCCATGCGCAAGCCTTCCGGGAAGTATAATGTCTGGAACAAGATCTCCTTTTCCGACGGCACTTCGCACTGAATGCCCGCCGGTACTGATCGTCGCTCACGGTTCGCCTTCCGCGCCGGCCGGCCCTGAAGCCGACATCAGGGTGCTTGCGGCTCAAACCGCTCTGAGGCTTCCGGGCTGGACCCTTCGCGGCGTGACGCTTGCAGCCGGCGCGGCATTCGACAGGCTGCTGGAGGAACTCTCCTGTTCCCGGGTGTTGATCTACCCCTTCTTTATGTCGGACGGCTGGTTCGTTCGGGAGGAACTCCCTCGCCGTCTGCGCAATCACGGAATCCAGGCAGCGAACATCCTGCCGCCTTTTGGTCGTGAGCCAGGGGTTGCTAGGCTTTGTGAAGCAGCCGTCACTAAAACGGCGCTCATGTCCGGAGTTCCCGTGCAGGAGATGTCGGTTCTGCTTGTCGGACACGGTTCGGAAACAAGGCGGCAGCCCTTTCAATCCGTCACGCAGATCGCCCGTCACCTCGCTCGATCGGGGAAGTTTCGCGAGGTGCGGGCCGGTTTCCTCGAAGGGGCGCCAAGCGTCGCCACCGCAGCGCGCCTGCCGCCGCCTGCCGCCTGTGTCCCACTCTTCACCGGGCGCGCCGGACATGTGACGGAAGATCTGCCGAGGTCGCTGGCGGGCGCCGGCTGGTCAGGGGCACTCCTGGAACCACTCGGGCTATGGCCAGAGGTTTCGGAGGTCATCGCTGGAGCTTTGCGGCGCTACCAGATGGAAAGTCGAGACCCTTGGCGGCAAGACCCGCGTGGTACCTTGCTCAAAGCCTGAAAACTCGCTGCCTTTCGATCGGTAACATGCTGGTCTCAAAAGCAGATTTTAGGCTCTATGGCCCAGAAAAAAACATACGCCATAGCGAAACGAAGGGTAATCGCAATGCTCGGTCATAGTGGCGGGGCGCGCCACTCGATGCGGATCGCGATAGCCTTGATATACAGTGCGGGTAGGGGCGTTTCCCGTCGTGCCCCAAACGTCAAACGCAGCTCCCGATTTCTCAGGAACTGCGTTGGAGCCTCGTTCTGCTTTGGTCGCAGCGTGGCTGGCGCCTTCACTGAATCAGTGGATGGTCTCGCCCGCCTGCTTGCCGGCTTCAGCGTAAAGCAACCCTTCCGACGGCGTATGACCCTGGCCAAGGCGTGACGGTGCTTCGCTCGCCGCGACCTCCGGCCGGTAACCGGGTTCGGCGTAGAGATCGGCATCTGTGAGATCGCTGCGCTTGAGCACATAATCTTCCGGCCGCGGGATCTCGCCGTACCAGTAGAGCGGATGCGGTTCCTCGCCGTCCTTGGCGACCAGCCCGGTCTCCGCATCGAAGCGATAGCTCTCGGCCTCCAGACAGTCCAGCACTGACTTGCTCTCACCCTCGGCGGTAAAGATCAGCGTCCCCGCGCGCATCAGGCCGCTCTGCATCAGCGCGTCATTGGCATCGGTCAGATAGGCTACCTGCAGGAAGGCATCCTCCCTACTCCCCACCGGCGCATTGGTCGCCGCGCGCAGCACGGTGCCTTCAGCGCTGACGATGGTGCCGTCGGACCGCAGGATCTCCATCAGCATGCGATGCTCCCCGGCGAATTCACCGTCGCCACAGAGGAAGACATGCCCCGGCGTGACCTTCAGGCCGTGGAAGTCGATGACCAACTTGTCCGGGGTGGCATAGGTGCGGGTCACGCGGCGAGCGGATAGGTTACCCTGGCCCTTGCGATCGAAGGCATCGTACGCGAGGACCCTGTCGCCGATCTTGATTTGCTCGATGGGTTTTTGGGAGCCGTCAGCCATATCGACGGGTGTGCCGGCGGCGAAGCAGAAAAGGTCTTCAATATTAACAATTCGCTTTTTAAATTCATCAATATCAAGTAATTCTTGCCTGAATTGTTCATCAATTACGACATCTCCCATAATAATTCCTGCCGATATTTCGACATCATAACCAAGAGAAAGAGCTCGATCTTCGATAAAGAATCCTAATTTTGCCTTACCCTTTTGTCCAATAACAAGCCCGAAAACATCAAGTTGTTCGCCGACAATTAAGCTTGCCCCGACAAAGCCTTCTGGAGGTTCTTTGACGTTGCCATATTGATCCATTTCAAACTCATATTTCACGCCTGCACCATAGGCTGCAACGTCGATTGCGAACTTCTTTACTCCGGTTTTAAAGTTGTTGGTGACTTCAACCTCGATGCCAAGCACCCCATTGCCCACCGTATACGCACCACCAACGTCGGCATCTAAAGCTAGACTTCCTACGCCTAGTGCTTTGAAAAGTTCTAAGAACTCTGGAGAAGTGTAAGTTATTGATTGTGTCCTGGTGGTTGAGCCCGTCAAATGATCGAAGTGATATAACGAGTTTTCTCGCTTAAACTCGTCGGTTGTTATAATATCCTGCTCTTGACCTTTTCCTTTGAGGTATTCATGAAGTTTTTTGTTTTTTTTGTTGGAATTGTTGCTCATCTTTTTCCTCACAGTTTAACGATTATTGAATTTTACCACCAAAATTTAAATGCAAAAATATATGGTGCAATAAAAACCATTAAGAACAAAAAAGATAAATTTGGATCGATAATTGAGGATAGCAAAGTTGGTATAATTGCAAACATAAATATCACTGATATTGCATACAAAGGCGCATAAAGTATGATATTCTCTTTGCATTTTTTAATTAACCACGTTGCCGTCGTGCGATAGAATTGATAAATTAGACTTAGTGGTGAATGCATTTACACTAATGCTCCGTATATTTTCTGAAATACTCAACGAGAAATTGCGCTCTATTTCGGGGCCGGTGTTGAGCATTCTCCCCTTGCCAAATGCCCCCTTATTGACACACGATCGGGCGTTGAACGCAAGACGTAAAATTTAACCTATTGAGGTATAATGCCTGAAGGTGCAGGGGGCGCCGCAGCGGCTGCGGGGAACGGCGGTTCCGGGGAGATGATGAGCGCGGTGGCGGCGGACACGGGGGTGCTGTGTCTGACCATGATGCTGCGCTTTCTCAAGTTGCCGGCCGACCCGGAGCAGATTCGCCACGAGCATTCGCCGAACGGCGAGCCGCTGGACACCATGAGCCTTGTTCGGGCCGCGAAGCGGCTCGGGGTCAAGGCGCGCGCCGTGAAGGTCAAGCCGAAACGCCTTGATAAAGCGCATTTTCCGGCCATCGCCGAGGCGGGCGACGGGACCTTCTTTATTCTGGCGCGGGTGGCCGAGGACAAGGCGCTGGTGCATGTGCCGGGACAGCGGCCGGAGACCATCAGCCTCAAGGAACTGCTGAGCCGGGGCACCGGGCGCTTCATCTTCCTGACGCGCCGGGCGCAGCTCGCGGGGGAAGACCGGCGCTTCGACTTCACCTGGTTCATCCCGGCGATCGTGAAGTACCGCCGGCTCTTCGGCGAGGTGCTGCTGGCGTCGCTCTTCCTGCAGCTCTTCGGCCTGGTCACGCCGCTGTTCTTCCAGGTGGTGATCGACAAGGTGCTGGTGCACCGGGGGCTGACCACCCTCGACGTGCTGGTGATCGGCCTGCTGGCCATCACCTTCTTCGAGATCACGCTGGGGGGCTTGAGGACATATATCTTTTCCCACACCTCCAGCCGGGTGGATGTGGAGCTGGGCGCGCGGCTGTTCCGGCACCTGCTGTCCCTGCCCATCGCCTACTTCGGTGCGCGGCAGGTGGGCCAGACCGTGGCGCGGGTGCGGGAACTGGAGAACATCCGCAGCTTCCTGACCGGCAATGCGCTGACCGTGGTGCTGGACCTGCTCTTCACCTTCGTCTTCTTCGCGGTGATGTACTACTACGCGCCGACCCTGACCTGGATCGTGCTGGGTTCGATCCCCTTTTACGTGGCGCTCTCGGTGGCGATCACGCCGGAGCTGCGGCGGCGGGTGGAAGAGAAGTTCCAGCGCGGCGCGGTCAACCAGGCCTTCCTGGTCGAGGCGGTCTCCGGCGTGGAGACCCTGAAGGCCATGGCGGTGGAGCCGCAGATGCGCCAGCGTTGGGAGGAGCAACTGGCCGAATACGTGCGCGCCTCCTTCCGCGGCGTGGTGCTGGGCACCATCGGCAGCCAGGGCGTGACCCTGATCAACAAGGTGGTGATCGCCGCCGTGCTCTGGTTCGGCGCCAAGCTGGTGATCGAGGGGGAACTGACCGTCGGGCAGCTCATCGCCTTCAACATGCTCTCCGGCCAGGTCAATCAGCCGATCCTGCGGCTCGCGCAGCTCTGGCAGGATTTCCAGCAGTTCCGCATTTCGCTCGATCGTCTGGGCGACGTGCTCAACGCACCGGCGGAACCGGCTCAGAGCCCGAACCGTCCGGCGCTGCCGGCGATCCGCGGCGACATCGCCTTCGACCGCACGGTCTTCCGCTACACCCCGGACGGCCCGGAGGTGCTGCGCGGCATCTCGCTCAACATCAAGGCCGGGCAGGTGATCGGCGTGGTCGGGCGTTCGGGCTCAGGCAAGTCGACCCTGACCAAGCTGATCCAGCGGCTCTATGTGCCGGAAAGCGGCCGGGTGCTGGTGGATGGTGTTGATCTGGCCATGGTGGACCCGACCTGGCTGCGCCGTCAGGTCGGGGTTGTGCTGCAGGAGAACGTGCTCTTCAACCGCTCGGTCCGGGACAACATCGCCCTGGCCGATCCGGCGACTCCCATGGAAAAGGTGATCGAGGCGGCAGAGCTGGCCGGCGCCCATGATTTCATCCTGGAGCTCTCGGAGGGCTATGACACCATCTTGGGCGAGCGTGGCTCTTCGCTCTCCGGCGGCCAGCGCCAGCGCATCGCCATTGCTCGCGCCCTGGTGACCAATCCACGGGTGCTGATCTTCGACGAAGCGACCTCGGCGCTGGACTACGAATCCGAGCGGATCATCCAGGACAATATGCGGCGGATCTGCGCGGGGCGGACGGTGATCATCGTGGCCCACCGCCTCTCCACCGTGCGCCGGGCCGACCGCATCGTCACCATCGAGGCGGGCGCGGTGGTCGAGGACGGTACTCACGAAGAACTGCTGCAGAGTGACGGCCGCTATGCCGCGCTCTATCGCCACCAGACGGGAGAGCTGTGATGTTCGCAGGCATTCGGCAGGCCGGCGCGGTCTGGCGCGCATCGGTGGCGGAGGAGCGCAAACAGCCTAAGATCAAGCGCAAGAAGCAGGAACTTGAATTCCTGCCTGCCGCCGTGGAGATCCTGGAGACGCCTGCTTCCCCGGCTGGTCGTGCGGTGGTCTTTCTGATCGTTTCACTCTTCATCGCCGCCATCGCCTGGGGCTGGTTCGGTAAGATCGACACCGAGGCGGTGGCGCAGGGCAAGGTCATCCCCGGCGGCCGGGTCAAGGTGATTCAGCCTCTGGAGATTGGCGTCGTGCGGGCGATCCACGTGCGCGACGGCCAGAGCGTGCAGGCCGGCGACCCGTTGATCGAGATGGATCCGACCGAGAGCGACGCCAATCAAGCGCGCCTGGCGCAGGATCTCCTGGCGGCGCGGCTCGACGTGGCGCGGCTGACGGCCATGATCCAGCAGGAGCAGGACCCCATGGCGGTCTTTTCGCCGCCGGCGGGGGTCTCGCCCGTCATGGTCGCGACCAGCCAGTCGCTGATGGAGGAGAAGCTCCATGAGCATGAAGAGCAGCTCGCCTCGATCGATGGTGAGATCGCCCAGCGCAAGGCCGAGCGCTCCATGACACGGGCGAACATCAAGAAGCTGGCGGGTATGGTGCCGCTGCTGGCCGAGCGGGTGAAGTCGCTGGAGATCCTGGCGGATAAGAAGTTCGGCACGCGTTCGGCCTTCCTGGAACTGAAGCAGGATCTGGTTGAGGCGGAGGGCAACCTCTCGATCGAGCGCCACCGGGTCAAGGAGGCGACGGCCGGCATCGAGGCTCTGGAGCGCCGGCGCGCCTCGACGATCGCGGGCTTTCGGGCGGCGGCCAATCAGGAGCTGGCGGAGGCATTGCAGAAGGTTTCGGGCCTGGCCCAGGAACTGCGCAAGGCGGAAGAGCGCAACCGCTTGCGGCAACTACGCGCGCCGGTCGACGGCGTGGTCCAGCAGTTGGCCGTGCATACGGTGGGCGGCGTTGTGCAGCCGGCACAGTCGCTCATGGTGATCGTGCCCGCGGACCAGCCGCTCGAGATCGAAGCCAACGTTCTGAACAAGGACATCGGTTTTGTGAAAGCGGGACAGTCTGCGGAGATCAAGGTCGAGAGCTTCACCTTCACCAAGTATGGCTTGCTGCATGGCGAGGTGTTGCAGGTCTCGGCGGACGCGATCCAGGACGAGGAGCAGGGGCTTGTTTATGCGGCCAAGGTGGCGCTGGAAGAGGACCAGATTCTGGTCGATGACACCTGGGTCAAGCTCTCACCCGGCATGGCGGTCAGTGTCGAGGTGAAGACCGGGCAGCGCCGGGCCATCGAGTTCTTCCTGCATCCCTTCCTGAAGTATCAGGACGAAGCCATGAAGGAGCGCTGAGCGTGAGTGACGAGCAGACCCCGCACAGCATCGCGGGGGAGAGCGGGCAGGATGGTCCGCGGGTCGTTGTTTCGACCGAGAGTCCCGCGATTGATCTGAAACGGGATCCGAAACGGGGAATCGTGGTGTCGCGCCGTCGGAAGGTCACGCTGGTGATGCTGAGCGGCGGCATCGACAGCGTCTACACGCTGGTCAAGCTCTTGAGGGAAACCGACGATGAGATCCTGGCGCACCATGTGGACCTGATCAATCAGGAGGACCGCTTCCGGATTGAGGGGAAACGCTGCCTGGAGATCGTCAAACACTGCCGGGAACACTATCGCGACTTCAGTTTTTCCCAGTCGGCCGTGGACCACCGCGGCTTTCGCTTTTTCGGTTACGACATGGTCACCGTCGGTTTCGAGGCCGGTATCGTCGCCCATTCATATCTCGATGCGAAGGGGCAGCCGGTGGATCGGTGGACCGTCGGGACCTGCACCGAAGAAGGCCATTGGGAGGAGCGCTTCAAGCATGTGGAGGCCTGTGTCGCCGCCAACTGCTTTCCCGAGGCGCCGCCGAAGTTCTTTCTGTTGCCGATGGTGACCAAGCGCGCGGAAATGGATTATCTCGGCGAGGCACTGGTCGATCTCTGCTGGACCTGCCGGACGCCCGTGCCGACCGAAGACGGTGTTGCCGAGTGCGGGCGCTGCAAGACCTGCGAACTGATGATCGAGGTGCGGCGGCAGCGCGCCGATGCAAGGGCAATCAGTACCCGCACCACGGAACCGGCTTGATGAACCAGACCCTGCGGGAGCCTTCGGTCCGCGAGCTGTTTCATGCCGCCTGGGGGCGGAATCTGCACATCGGGCTCTTCGAGGAGGAGTCGCTGAGCGTCCCGCAGGCGGCTGCTGCGGCCAATCAGCGGATGGCGGAGCTGGCTGCGCCTTCACAAGACCAACGAATCCTGGAGGTCGGCTGCGGCTTCGCCGATGCCTCGCAGATGCTGGCGCGGCGCTTTGGATGTGAAGCGATCGCGGTCGACAACGCTGTCTGGCGGCTGAGTGGTGCCGATCGCGCGTCCCTGTCCGGCGGTGAAACAGAGTCGGAGCGCGGAAGTGCGTCGGTGCGTCTGGCCGCGGCCGAGCACGGCCGCTTGCCCTTTGCCGATGAGAGTTTCGATCTGGTCTGGGCGGCCGAGACCCTGGGCTATGCTGCGGATATGTCGGCGACGCTGGGCGATATCGCGCGTGTCCTGAAACCTGGCGGCCGTTTCGTTTTTCTCGAGTGGTTCGGATCGGCCCTGCTGTCGCCCGGGCCGATCCTGCGGCTCTATGGGGCGGCGCATCTCTGGCCGCAAAGACGTTGGCGAAGTGAGCTCGCCTCCGCCGGTTTCGAGGTCGCGCAATTCGCGGACTGGACAATGCACGCGCGCGCGACCTATGCGCGGCTCGGGCAGGCCTTTGCTGCCGATGCCGGGCGTTTCGCAAGTGCCGCTGTTGCAAAGAGCAACATGGAACAGAGGTTGCTCTGGATCGACCGCGCTGCTCTCGGAAGCATCATGGCGGTCGTACACAAGAAGGGTTGATTATCTTACCCCGGATCCTGCCGGGAAGTCTCTTTGTGCAAGAAGAGTCGGTTCACCGTGGCATAGAGACCCCTTGAGCATCTAAGGTTGTTTACACGTATTCTCAAGAAGCCGTGATCCCCTTGATATTAAAGGCTCATGCAATCCCACGTTTGGGAATGAACACTTCTCTATTCCGCATGCATTGCGGGATCTGTATCTGTATGAAATATAAATTTCTTAATAAAAATAATGTGTTAAATTGGTTTTTTATCTGCTGCTTCATGATCGCATAAGGAGCTGCATCTCCTGCGAGTATCACGACGATCACGGCTTTGATGTGATCGCAAGGGATTTTTTTCTCCTGTTGCGTGAAATAACTGTTCCCATACAAATTGGTTAATTGTATCTTTACGATACATTTTATTATCGCGAAAGCTCAGCGGGCCTCAACCAAATGTAAACATTGGTTTTATCGGTCCTCGGGGGAGCGACGTGATACAGGCGGGGCCAGATAGGTCACCTGATTGGGGGTCATTATGACGGAAACGAACGAACATACGACTGATGCCGGCCAGACGCCGGCAGGCGAGGTGCCGCCGCAAGGCGGCGCGCAGGCGGAAGCTGCCGGACAAGCGTCGGAGACGCCGCAGGCGGACGGCCAGGCCGGGCCCGGGGCGCAAGGCGCAATGCCGGGCGACTCGATCGACAAGGTCGCGGCCTTGGGTCATGGGGTCTGGCTGATGTCGCAGGTGCCGACCCACAAGCACTTCTTCATTGCCGATCTTGAGTGGATGCTGGTGCCGCCGGTGGCGCAAGGCCAGTTCCGGCTGTGGCTGGAGAAGACTCTGCCGGTCGGCTTCGCGACCTGGGCCTTTCTGAACGAGGATGCCGAGAAGCGGATCCGGGAAGGCGGCATCCGGCGCCTGGCGCCGAACGATTGGAAGTCGGGTGACCGGATCTGGCTGATGGATCTCATCACCCCCTTCGGTGGCCGGGATGAGGCGGTCAAGGAGATCAAGACCAAGGTCTTTCCCGGCAAAACCATCAAGACACTGCAGCCCGCGCCGGACGGCAGCGGGCTGATCACCGTGGAACTCTAAAACTCTTTCTTTGGCGGGAGAGAGGGCCAGGGTTTCAGGCTTCGCGAAAGCAGGCCGGGTTTTCTCTCCGCTTGATTTGTGTCGCGGCAAAGCAGTCGCAGTTTTCAGCTATTGAATTCAATCGGCGGATAAAGACATGGAAGCATATCGGCTTGACGGCGTGGCCCCGAAGCGCGTGGCGCAGGTTCCGGACTTTGCAGTGAAGGTATTCGGTGGTGGGACTGCCGGGCTTTCGGAGACATCCCGCCGGGGGGCGAGCCTCGGGGCTGATTTGAAGATGCCGGCCGGATTGATGGCGGGCGACCTGACGCCGCCCTGTGCCCCGGTTGAAGAGCCGGTTGCATCAGCCGCGCCGACCTCCGGTTCCGCTCTGAGTGCCGCCACCGCGCCGCGTTTCCTGTCTCCGGCCGGCAGTTTCAAGAGCCTGCGTGAAGTTGCTAACGACCGCATCCTGGAAGCCGCCGCCCGCAGTGTCATTCCGACCTCCCCCCGCCGGGCACCGAAGCGCCACCGGGTCTACAACTTCACCGTCGAGGGGCTGCACACCTACATCGCCGGCGGTTACCGGGTGCACAATGATTCCCGCTTTGGACCGCAGAGTACGGAAGGCAGGCTTGGTTCGCTGCTGGGTTCGACACTGGCGTCACACTTCGGGCCCGATAATGTGGCGCTGAGCCTGCTAACGCAGGCGGCGGGAGACACTATCGGTGGCTATATCGGCGATGCGATTGGGTATGAGCATGGCGTCAAGTCGAAATATCTTCCAACGCGATTTGGCGCCGCTCTCGCTAAGCAGGGGATCAATTATGGTGTCTCCCGGCTTAATGCCGCAATCGTTGACAAGCTAGGGTTTGATCAATCGACATTTGGTGGGCGTTTAGGGGCCACTGCCGTCAATACAGTGATTAGCACGACCGTGAATTATGCGGGCGCGACTTTGGCTTTGGAGGCGATCGACCTTACTGCTGAAGGCGCGGATAAAGCGCTTGCGGCGATTCAGGATGTATTCGGTGTAGAGGTCACAACAAAGGTTGGCGAGGGCGGACAGGTCGTCGCATCCATCGATTTTGGGGCAATGATCCAGAACGCCGGCGCGAGTGCCCTCGGTTCATTTGCTGGTTCCGAACTCGCGAAAGCACTTTTCGACGGCAACCCACAGGGACAGGCCATCGGCGGTTCACTCGGTGGCGCTATCGGCACGATCGCGGCGGGCATAACGGCGACCACGTCTGCTTCTGGTGTTACGACTGCTCTCGCGCCTTATTTGTTGGGGGCCTGGGCGGGCGGGCCTATTGGCGTCTTTATATTTGCCTTTGCAGGCGCTTTTCTTGGCACGGCCTTGGGCGGTCTCTTCGGCGGTGATTCCGTCGGCCCGAACGCGGTCTCTCTCCTCAAATACAATGATGGTCGTTGGGAGTTGGGACCGGATGGTTCTGATAACGGTGGGGATGTCGAGGTTGCGCGTTCGATGTCACGCTCTGCGCGCGATACGCTGACTCTGCTGTTTAATTCTGTCGACGGCGTTGCTCTTGGCAAGTTCGATCGGGATCTCGGTTTCGGCTACATTGGTGGTAAGTATTTCTCGGGAGGTCCGCGTCCGGATCCTGAAGAGGGCAACTTCGATACGCCACAGCAGGCGATCGAGGATGGCGTCCTCCGAACGATCAAGAAAGCCGACTTCGAAGGCGGCGACCGCTACATTAAGCGTGCTTTCAAGATCACCAATGCCAAGACACTCGCAGAACTCGGCGAAGATATCGAATTGGCGACAAGCTATGGAACCTATGCTGACAATAAGGCTCTGTACGACAAGGTCCAGGAGCAGGAGCTCGATGGCGCAATAACCAGCAATGAAGAAACCCTCTTCGCGCGCAACCGTCAGAACGCGGACGAGGTTCGTGAAGAGCTGGAGGAGAACCTGCGGCAGGTCGCAGGTGAAGTTAAGGAAGCTGAAGACGGTGTCCTGATCCTCGAAGGACAGGACAAATTGGGCGAGCCGGTCGATGGCAAAGCGCCGTATATCATTGACGGTCTCGTTGGCGGTGATGCCGGCGAAACCCTGATTGGCAAGAAGGGCACCGATATTCTTCTCGGCGGCGCGGGCGACGATACGCTCTATGGCGACGAGGCCAGCGACACCACGACCTATGGCGCCAATGACATTCTTTACGGCGGCACCGGCAATGACAGTCTGCTCGGCGGCAAGGGCGACGATATCTACTTCTTCGGCCGCGGTGACGGGCTGGATACCATCCATGACGATTATCGCTACTGGGGTACCCACAAAGTAATCTCGCATACCTCGACCGAGCTGAAGGTCAAGGGCGGTGAAGGCAGTTCCAAGAGGTATCAGATTCACAACGACAGGTACTTTGTACCTGGCGGCGAAGGTGGGACCTGGAAGAAGGTCAACAGCGGTGAAAATGGCGGCCTTGCCCCCAATACGGAACGCGTCACCATCACCCACTACAAGGACGAACCCATCATCAAGCAGGGGAACGGGGGCAGCGACTCTATTGAGTTCGCCAACGGCATCCAGTTTGATGACATCCTGCTGAAAGTTGTCGGTGACGATCTCTTCATCGCCTTGAAAGAGGAGGGCGTCACAGACTTTGGACTGCTCACCGACCAGATCAAGGTCACCAACTGGACTGACGTGAATAACCGGGTGGAGAAGCTTGGTTTTTCGAGCGGCGCGTCAATTGATATTTCGGGTGCAAGCACCGCTGATCTGAGTGCGGCTGCGGGTGTTTCCCTTTCGGCGATCTCGGGCGCGGCCAGCGATACGCTTGGCACCTCGGGTGCCGATGTGCTCCTGTCTTCCTCGGCGGCCGAGACCCTGAGTGGTGGCGCGGGCAACGATATCTATTTCTATGACGCCGATGGCGGGCTGGACACCATCATCGACAGCGCGGGCAGTGACATTATCGAGTTTGGGGCCGGCGTAACGGCCAAGTATCTGCTTCTGGTCGTGGAGGGCAACGACCTTGTCGTCGGAATCCGTAACAAGGATCAGTACGACAACAATGTCGATATTTCTTCGCTATCTGTGACCAGTAAGATCAGGATCCAGAACTGGAAGACCGGGGCGAACCGGGTCGAGCGCTTCCGTTTCGCCGACGGCACGGTTCTGATGCCGCATCTGGCCAGCGCCACATCCGTGATCCTTCAGACGGAAGCGCAGATGGAGTGGCGTGACACCCTGGCGCGCGCCGAGGACTTGGGTGTGCATCTGGACAACGCGTCCGATAGTTTCATCGGCTCCCGCGTTGCAAGAATTCAGCGCAGCACGGCAGTTGGAGGCAGGGTCGCCGGTTCGTCCGGTGACGATATCCTTCATGCACACGAAAGCGGCGGCCAGACCCTTGCGGGCGGCCTGGGCCAGGATGTGCTGTTAGGATCGTCGGGTGATGATACCTTGCGTGGCGGTGGCGGTAACGATGTCTACCGTTTTGAGCGCAACGCCGGCGTTGATGAAGTCTATGACGAGGTTTTCGTCAAGACGGCTGGTCCGCAGAAACAGGTTGGCGTGAGGCGCGAATGGGTCGTCACTGGTGGAGAGGGCGATACCAAGCGCTACGAATACCGGGATGGCAAGTACTTCGTGCCGGGCGGCGAAGGCGGTAGCTGGGTCTCGACAACCGGTGGCGAGGGAGGTTCCGTCGGAGGCGAATACGTTGAGACGATCCTCTACGAAGATACCGTCATTACGGTTGAGGGCAATGGCGGCACCGACGTACTCGAGTTCGGTGTTGGCATTTCGGCCGATGATCTGATCTTCAAGATCAGCGGGAACGATCTGATCGTGGGCGTTCGTGGTCCTTCGGACGATGCGGTCACGGATGCCGCTCTGCTCGAGGACCGGATCGTCATCAAGGACTGGTCCGACGACAATAACAAAGTCGAGCTTGCCCGCTTTGCCGATGGCAGCACTTACACGATCGAAAACAACGCGGGGACGATTTCCCTTGCCATCGACGCGGATGCCTTTGAAGCCGTTGGCAACACATTAGAGAGCTCGGACAACGGTGGTATTTTGGACGATGGCGGACAGTCTTTGTCGCGGGCGTCCCGTGCCTTTGTCATCGATCGTGACAGCTTCCCGACCTCTACGGCGACGTCCTGGTATCGCGATGGCTTGAGGATTTCGGCGGCGGCAGGCAGCAATCTGGTTCTCAATGCTGATGCGCTCTCGGGGCCGGACTCGATCGATCGTCTGCTGTTGGGGGATGGGGCCGTCGGCAGCACCGCCCTGACGATCAGTCTTGGCTTGCAGCCGGCAGACTCTGTCGCGCTGGAATTGATGGATTTCGACGCCACTGATTCCGCAAGCTGGAAAGCCTTCGACGCTTCGGGTGCCGAGCTTGGCAGCGGTACGATCAACTATGCCGACCTGACCATGGCTGGGGATGGTCTGCAGACCTACAGCATTCCGCCGGTCGCGGATCCGGCGTTCAGCGGAAAGATTGCGAGCGTCACGCTGACGCCGACCACCAATACGGACGGCTCCGTCGACAGCTTCTCGCTGCGTTCGGCCTCGGTGCATCGTGCTTTGTTCGCCGACAATCTCGTTGCCTTCGATCTCGATGGCAATGGCCTGGATTTTATTTCCCGCTCTGCCTCGGCGGCGCTCTTCGACATGGATGGCGATGGCTATCTGGAGCAGACCGGCTGGATCGGCGGCCGGGATGCCTTCCTGGTTTTGGACCGCCCCGAAACCGCCGGCGGCAGTGGCAACGGTCTTATCGACAATCTGACGGAGATGTTCACCTTCTCCGAAGCAGACAGTGCGTCCACACCGTCGATATTTGACAGTGAATTGCGGGTCTTGCCCAGTCGATTGGATGAGCCCAAGCCGATGTCGCTGGCGAGTCTTGATACCAACCAGGATGGCAAGATCTCGATCGCGGACGGTGATGTCTTTGAACAGCTCGCGCTCTGGAACGATGCCAACGGAGATGGTCAGACCGACCTGGGTGAAATTCTTCCCTTCCATCGTCTTGGCATCACGGCGATTGATTTGTCGGGGCGGGTGGAAAGCTACAGTTCGCGCGGCAATGAAATTCTGACGAGCGGCTTCTATACACGTCTCGGCAAGGTCGACCGGCAGCACGGCCGTCTGTTCGGTGTTTCCCTTAGCCACAATGATCTCGGCGTGAAGGTCGAAGATGGTCCCAATGGAACAGGGCAGTTGGACTTCGAGGGTCGGAAAACAGTCTCCTTTGGTGCCGGACTTGACGCCATCAATGGCACGATCGATGCGTCGGTTGCCCATACGGTCACCGGTACGGGGCTGGATGATACCCTGACGGTCGACGCGAACACGGACAGCGCCGAGGACGGCGTCCAGTTCAATGGTGAGGCCGGAAATGACGTCCTGACCGGCGGGAAGGGCGATGACGTTCTGATCGGTGGCGCCGGGCAAGACAGACTGTTCGGCGGTGCGGGTAACGATATCCTGGTGATGGATGACTCGGATACGCTCACCCGAGTGGAAGGTTCCGCCACCCTGTTGAACATCGATGGCGGCAGCAGCGGAGATGCCGCCAATCCGGATTTCGATCTTCTGGTTTATGACGGCAGCAACGCCCTGAACCTGACCTTGAGCGACCATAACGTCGAGGCGGTCTTCGGCGGTTCAGGCAACGATGTTCTGACTGCGGCTGACTTCACTGCCGACAACGAGACGGTTCTGGCGGGTCGGGAAGGTGACGACACCCTGACCGGCGGTGCGGGCGGTGACAATCTGGAAGGTGGCGAGGGTAATGACACCCTGACCGGCAACGCCGGCAATGACATCCTGACCGGCGGTGCCGGTAGCGACCACTTCTTCGGCGGCGACGGCGATGATCAGATCTACATCGATGCCGCCGATCTGCAGGCCAACATCAGCGGCGGTGCGGGCAAGGACACGATCATTGTCAACGATACGGCAGGGGTTACGCTGGATCTCGGCGCCATGCAGGCCGAAGCTGCGATTGGCGGCTTCGGCGACGACACCCTGTCTGCAGGGACCGCCGTTGGTGTGACGCTCTTTGGCGGCAGCGGCGTGGATACTCTGACCGGCAGCAGTGGTAACGATACTCTCGATGGCGGCGCCGGTTTCGATACGGCGGTTTACAGTGGAAACCAAGCTGATTACAGCGTCGAGGTCGACACCGCGGACGGCTTCATAACGGTTGTCGGTAACCAGGGGACCGACGTTCTCTCGAATGTTGAACGCATCTCCTTCGCTGACGGCAACCTCCACCCCGTGCCGCTCGAGAACGTTTTGCTGGTAAATGCACCAAGCGATTGGGGCATTGTTTCCAGCGGCAACAGGAATGCCCTGCTGCTTGGTGCAAACCTGACCCTCGACAGCATTGTATTCGCTCAGGAAGGCCGCGACCTAGTCGTCGCCGTCAAGGAAGACGGGGTCGCCTTCGAGAATCTTGCTGTCAAGGGACGCTTGGTCGAGTGGTTTGACCGTCAGGCTGATGTTCCTATTCTGGCTCTTGAAAACGGTGAAACCTTCAACATCCAACTGGTGGCGACGACTGCGGAAGCCGATGGTGCCGGAGCTGACACTTGGCTGACGACCTACAGGGATCTTGGTGAGCAAGGTGGTTTGACGAAGACCGGGACCGATGCCACGAACGATGTCCTGGATGGGACGATCGGTGATGATGTTCTGCAAGGCCTCAAGGGCGACGATACGCTCAGCGGCAAGGCCGGGCATGACAGTCTGCTCGGCGGTGGGGGTAATGATCTCTACTTCTTCGGGCGCGGTGACGGTGCGGACAGTCTGTACGATGCTGACACAACCAGTGTCTCGACCACCACATCTGAGTGGGTTAACTATCAAACTCAGGAATGGTGGTATCGACGGCGGACCGGTGGTGGCGAAGATGGCTATACCTATACTTGGTTGAACCCGGTCTCGCAGGGACACCCGGGACATGGTGGTGAAGGTAGTACGGGAAGCATCTATCAGGCGAAGCGTACGGTAACGAAACAAAAGAAAGTCTATACCACCACAACTCAGCACGGGGTTCTGGCTGACGGGGGGCAGGATACCCTCGAGTTTGGTGCGGGCATCACAGCGGCGGATCTTGTTATCCGGGTCGTTGGCAATGATCTCGTGATTGGTCTGCGGGATGCGGCGGATACGCCTTTTGATCAGCTCGCGGATAAGATCACGCTGAAGGATTGGTTCAACGACTTTACCAAGGTCGAGACGCTGCGGTTTGCTGACGGTACGAGTTACAATCTGCTGGCAAACGTGAACGGGGCAGGCGATCAGGGCGAGATACTCGTCGGCTCTTCGGCTGGCGTGGTCGTCGACGGTATGCTCGGTGACGACATCCTGTTTGGCGCCACCGCTGATGCGACCCTGCGTGGCGGTGCCGGTGCCGATACCCTGTTGGGAGGGGAGGGCAACGATTCCCTTTACGGTGATGACGGCGTCGATACCTTGATCGGCGGTGCCGGTAACGACCTGCTCGAAGGGGGCGCCGGTAACGACTTTCTTTATGGCGGCGCTGGCGATGACACCCTTGACGGCGGTGCCGGCGACGACACGCTGCATGGCGGTGATGGCAACGATGTGGCGCTCTTCAGTGGCGGCCTGGCGGATTATCAGGTTACCTACAACGAGTCTGCCAAGGCCTTCACGGTCAGCCAGACCACGGCAACCGGCAATAACGACACCGTCGTATCCGGTGTCGAGCAGATTAAGTTTGACGATATCACCCTGAACTCCTCGCACGAGAAGGGCATCGCGCCGATCGCGATCAATTCCGATGCGGATGTCGTCGGCGACGACGGACTGGTGTCCTGGTCGGTGTCGGCGAGACGCTTTGACGGAAGTGGTCTGGGAGAGGTCAGCTATGGCCTGGAGACCGGTCCGCAACACGGCAAAGTGGTCATCCAGGAAGACGGCTCCTATGTCTACCAGGCCAACAGCGGTTACAGCGGCGCGGACAGCTTCGTCTTCAATGTGACCGACAAGGCCACCGGTCTGAGTTCAACCGCGACGGTGTCGCTGGATGTGCGGAATCAAGACGGACCGACCTTGACGGGAGGTTCGGAGGTCCATGTCAGTGACAGCTATACGATCGGGGATCAGTTTTACAACGACGTTGCTGCGCTGTCTGACGGCGGTTATGTCATCGTCTGGACGACAGATAAGGGCGCTGGCGATGGTTGGGAAGTCTATGCTCAACGCTATGACGCGTCAGGGGCAGAAGTCGGTGCCGAGATCATCGTCAATGACTATTCAACCAGTTCACAGTACGCCCCGAAAGTAGCGGCATTTGATGACGGTGGCTTCGTTGTATCTTACGCAAGCCACGGGCAAAACGGCAGCAATTACACGATTTACGCGCGGCGTTATCTACCCGATGCCCTCGACTCTTCTCAGCTCGTCGCGCAGCCTGAACAACCTGTGAGCTTGGTGGGCAATCATCAGATTTACTCGAAGGTCGAAACGAGCGCTGACGGCGGATTTTCTGTCGCCTGGACCTACGAAAGACCTAACGGCAGTAATCCTGATACAGATGACGTCCTCAAAAAGTTTTTCGACGCGGACGGCAACGAGATCGCAGGCTCTTACGATTACGTGAATGGGCACAGAGGCGAACGTCAAGCGGTTAACGGTGTCGCGCGTCTCAAGAATGGCGACACTATTATGACCTATCAGTCGTCGCACGCGGAAACCTGGGGTATTTACGCCAAACGTTACGACTCAAATGGCGTTGCTATCGGTGGAGACACCACGATCAGAGCAGGGAGTGGTAGCAAAAAGTACAAAGGGAGTTCGGTTGCAGCCCTGGAAGATGGCGGTTATGTCATCGCCTTCACCATGTCTCGCGTTTCCAACAGTAAAGAACAGGTGATCGTCTGGGTTTACGACGCGGATGGCAATGGGCCTTTGGGTGTCACCGGGAGTTTTGGCGGTGAAGCAGATGGGAAGGCTGCGCAGGATGTCGTAGGACTTGCCGACGGTGGCTTCGTCGTCACCTACAGAAAAAGTGATGGTAACGGTTTTGGTGTTTACGCCCAGCGGTTTGATCGCAACAGGCAATCGGTTAGTGGCGAAATCCGTCTGAACGATTATTTGCCAGGGACACAGGAAGCAGCGGCGATCACGGCGCTCCCGAGTGGCGGTTTTGTCGCCACATGGGCCTCCATTGGTCAAGATGGCAGTGGCTATGGCGTCTACAGCAAGGTCTTCGAGGCCGGTGACAGCTTTGCCGGCGGTCTTGGCAATGACGTTATTGCGGGCACGACCGGATACGACACGTTGGTCGGCGGTGCTGGCGATGACAAGCTGATCGGCGGCTTTGCCGGGGATACCCTGGATGGTGGTGCCGGGTCGGACGCGGCGTCTTATGAGAGCTCCGAGATCGGTGTCATGGTCAACCTGGCGACCGGCTCTGCGACAGGGGGTGACGCCCAGGGCGATGTCCTGATCGATATCGAGAACCTTGTCGGTTCCGACTTTACGGACGATCTGACCGGTGATGCCGGCGATAACCGTCTGGAAGGCGGTTCGGGCAGTGACGTTCTGACCGGCGGCGGCGGCGCCGATGTGCTTGATGGTGGCAGCAGTGACGGCGATCAGGATACCGCCTCTTATGCGACCTCGGCCGAAGGCGTAACGGTCAACCTTGAAAGCGGCACCGGAACGGGTGGCGATGCCGAGGGCGACACGCTGATCGAAATCGAGAACCTGGAAGGCTCGGCGCAGGATGACCACCTGATTGGTGATGCCGAGAGTAATCAGCTCGTCGGCGGTGCCGGTGCCGACACCCTCGAAGGTGCGGCTGGTGATGACGTTCTCCTGGGCGGTGCCGGAAACGACCTGATGACCGGCGGGGCCGGCCTGGACACGCTGCTGGGCGGCGATGGGAATGATGTCATGGCCGGCGGTGAAGGCGCCGACAGCCTTGTCGGCGGCCTGGGGAGCGATACGGCGAGCTATATCGACTCCGCGGCCGGTGTCATCGTGGATCTGGCGGCCGGCACGGCGAGTGGCGGCGATGCGGAAGGAGACAGTCTCTCCGAAATCGAGTCCCTGAGAGGCTCTCATCATGCCGATCAGCTCACCGGCGATGCCGGCGCGAACACCCTTTCCGGCGATGCTGGAGACGACACTCTGAAGGGTGGCGCCGGGAACGACGAACTGACTGGTGGTGAAGGTAACGACGTTGCCGTCTTCGCGGGCAACTCGTCGGACTACACACTGGTCACCGACTCCGTTTTTGGCACCGTGACCGTCACCGACAACAATCTGGCGAACGGCGATGAGGGAACGGATGTCCTGACGGGTGTGGAGAGCCTGGAGTTTGCCGACCAGACGTTGGTCACCGCTGATCTCAACTGGGCGCCCGTGGTCCCCAATCTGATCTCGGATCAGGTGGCGGAGCCCAACCAGGCTTTTGCCTTTGTCTTGCCGGACGATATCTTCGCGGATCCCAATGCGGGCGACGTGCTGACCCTGTCGGCGGCCCTGGAGGATGGGTCCGCCTTGCCGGCCTGGCTGAGCTTCGATGCCGCGACGGGGAGTTTCAGCGGCACGCCGTCCGCGGGCGATCTGGGAACGACGCTCTCCGTGCGGGTGACCGCGACGGACCCGAGTGGCCTGAGCGGGAATGATCTCTTCGAGATCGAAGTCCTGGATGCGCTTCCGGCCCCGAATCTGACGGTGACGGCGGCGAACGGCAACGAGGATACGGCGATCGCGCTTTCCGTTACGGCCAGCCTTCCGCCGCTGGTGGGGAGTGAAACGCTGTCCATCGTGATCTCCAACGTTCCGGCCGGGGCCGTTCTCTCCGCGGGGACGGACAATGGCGACGGGAGCTGGACGCTGGCGCCGGCGGATCTGACGGGTCTGACCATCACGCCGCCAGCGCACAGCGACGCGGCGATCAACCTGACGGTCAAGGCGGTCTCTTCCGATGGTCACCGCAGCGTTGAAACAAGCGGCAATCTGAACGTCACGGTCAATGGGGTGGCTGACGCGCCGATCCTGAACGTTACGGACGTGATGGGGAATGTGGGCACGGCGATCGGCCTGCCGATCGAAACTTTCAGCGGCGATACTGACGGATCGGAAAGCCTGTCGGTGATTATCTCCGGTGTACCCGCAGGTGCCAGCCTGTCGGCCGGTACCAACAACAATGGTACCTGGACGCTCACGCTTGCGGATCTTCAAGATCTGACGATCACGCCAGGTGCGGGGCCGGACCGGCAGATCGCTCTGACGGTGCGGGTTGTTTCCTCCGAAGGAGCGTCCACGGCGGAAACCTCCAAGGTCCTGAATGTCGATGTCAACACGGCTGGCGTCAGCCAGACATTCACGGGCGGCGCCGGCCACGACACCATCACGGGCGGTGCCGGCGACGACACCCTCACGGGTGGTGACGGCAATGATATCCTCTACGGGGGTGCCGGCAATGATACGCTGAATGGAAATGGTGGCGACGACACGCACTTTGGTGGCGATGGCGATGACCTTCTGATCGCCAATGTCGGTCTCTTCGATGATTTCCACGGCGGTGCGGGCAACGATACGGCCGACTTTACCTATGCGGGCATAGATGCCGACTTCGACCTTGTTACAGATCTGGTGACCTTCAGTTCCGGGACGGAAGAGATCACGAGTATCGAAAACATCATTGGCACCCAGGGCGCGAATATCATTAACGGCGATGCCACGGCCAACACGCTCGATGGATATCAAGGTAACGATACGCTTCACGGGAACGACGGCAATGATTTGCTGATTGGTGGTGACGGTGACGACACCCTGTTCGGCGGAGCAGGTGATGACACCTTGAGCGGCGACGGCGGCGTCGATGTGTTCGATGGGGGAGCGGGCAACGATACGGTCGACTTCACCTATTCGACATCTGACGCCAACTTCAGCCTGGTAACCAACAGCGTGACCTTTGTGCCAAGCAACGCTTCGGAGACCTTCACGAGCATCGAGAACGTGATTGGAACCCAGGGCGCGAACGTGATCACGGGTGATGCTGCTGCGAACGTCCTCGACGGCTTTAGCGGCAACGACACGATCAATGCCGGCGACGGTGACGACACGCTCATCGGTGGTGCCGGTAACGACCGGCTCGATGGCGGCATCGGCACGGACGTTGCGACCTTCTCAGGCAATCGTGCGGACTATGCCGTGACGCTGAACAGCGGCACGGGTGAGATCACGGTCGTTGACAACAATGCGGCCAATGGCAGTGAGGGTACGGATGTTCTGACAGGAATCGAGGTGATCCGCTTTGCGGATCAGGACCTGACGGACTTCTCTGCCATCAACAACCCGCCGACGGTGGCTGCGCCGATTGCCGATCAGGCTGCGACCGAGGATCAGGCTTTCAGCTTCCAGGTTCCGGCCGGCAGCTTCTCGGATGCTGACGCTGATACACTGACCTATACGGCCAGCCTGGCCAACGGCGCGCCGCTGCCGTCTTGGCTGAGCTTCGACAGTGCGACCCGGACCTTCAGCGGAACGCCCGCCAACGGCGACGTCGGTACGCTGTCGGTCAAGGTGACCGCGAGTGACGGCACGGCGGCAGCCGAGGATGTCTTCGATCTTTCGGTTGCCAACAGCGTCGATGCGCCAACCCTGTCGGTCACTGCGGCTTCGGGCAACGAGGACAGCCCGATCGCTCTTGATATTCAGGCGGCGCTGACGGCCCTCGTGGGCTCTGAGACGCTGGCGATCACCATCTCCGGGGTGCCGGCCGGGGCCCAGTTGAACAACGGGACCGAGCTTTCAAACGGGATGTGGAGTTTGTCGGCGGCCGATCTGCATGGCTTGACGATTACGCCTCCCTTGAACGACTCGAGCGCCTTCAGTCTGACGGTGAAGGCGACGGCGACCGATAATGGGAGCAGCCTGGATAGCATCGAGACCCTCTCGGTGAGCGTTAACCCGGTTGCCGACACCCCGGGGCTGGCGGTTGTGGATGCCTCGGGAGAGGTCGATACGGCCATTGCCCTGTCGATTTCGCCGACGCTCAACGATCCGTCCGAAACCCTGTCCGTGACGATCACGGGCGTGCCGGCGGGTGCGACGCTCTCGGCGGGAACGGACAATGGCGGTGGGTCCTGGACCCTGACGGCGGCGCAGCTTGCCGGTCTGACCATTCAGTCGGCCGCGGGGGACACCACCGATATGGTGCTGAATGTGACCGCGACGGCAACGGACGGCAGCAGTACGGCGGACTCCCCTGTCGGGGTCGTCAATGTCGCCGTGGCAGCGGCCAACACGGCGCCGCCGCAGGTCATCACCGGGACAGGTGCCAATAACTTCCTCGAAGGCGGGGCCGGCAACGACACCATCTACGGCCACGGGGGCGGCGATACCCTCTTGGGTCATGGCGGTAACGACACGCTCTATGGCGGTTCCGATCGCGACACCCTGGACGGTGGGGCCGGTGACGATGTTCTTGTCCTCGGCAACGATACGCAGAGCTATCACTGGAATGCCATTCAGGGCGGCTTGGGACAGGATACGATCCTCGGCGGATCTGGCGACGACATTCTGCGTGTTTATGGCTTCTCCGCGACCAACTCGATTGAAGTGATCGACGGCGGTGCGGGGCACGACGTCCTTCAGGCCTACGGCTCCGGTGACATCGACCTGACGGGTACCGCCTTGATCGGCGTCGAGGTCATTGCGACCGGCTCCGGTGGTGGTCACGTCATTGCGACATCCGGTGACGACACGATCCGCGGCGGCTCGGCGAGCGACAGTCTCTTCGGGGGTGCCGGTAACGACACCTTCCTGGCGGAAAACAATTCCACGAGCTGGGATACCTTTGTCGGTGGCGAGGGCACGGACCGGATACTGGGTAACAGCAATAACAACACGATCGCGGTTCGCAGCCTGAACGCAACGCATTCGATAGAAAGCATCGATGGCGGTGCAGGCCATGACAGGATTTATGGCTCGGTCTATGCCGACAACATCGACCTGAGCGGCATCACTGTCACCGGAATCGAGGAAATCGATGGCGGTGGCAACCGGGATGTCATTGTCGGCAGCGCCGGCGCTGACTGGATCAAAGGCTCTTCCGGGGATGACACCCTGTCGGGCGGGGCTGGCAATGATTCTCTCGAGGGCGGCACCGGCAACGACACGCTCGATGGCGGCGCTGGTGACGATACCTACCTCTTCAGTCAGGGCGACGGTCAGGATCTGATCCGCAACAACGATGCGGTTTCCGCCAACGACCGCCTGCTGTTTGGGGCCGGTGTCACCACCAATGACATCTGGTTCCAGCAGTCGGGGAACGATCTGGTGGTCTCGATCCTGGAAACGACCGACAAAGCAGTCTTCGAGAACTGGTATAGCGATCCGGCCCAGCGAGTTGACCGCCTTGAAGTGAGTGGTGGCGCGGTGCTGCTGCAGAGCAATGTCGACCAGCTTGTTTCGGCGATGGCCTCATTCGCACCTTCCGACGGGTCGAGTGGCGTCGTGACGGCCGGGAACATGTCGACGGAGGCCGCCGCCGCCGCGGCAGCCATCACCGCGAACTGGCAGCAATGACACTGATTGGAGCAGCTCAAGACCGTCGGATAGATCTCGGATCGCGTGGATGGTGAAGTGGCTGCCGGCTTCTGGGAAGGGGCTGGAGGCGCAGAGCTAGCGAAAAGGTGTCTGCAGTGGACGTGGCGGCATGTTCCGGTCTTACGGGACCGGCACATGCCTCATGCTCTTGTCGTTGCAATCGTCGGGTGGACTTGCCCGGCATCCCTTGATGCAGGCCAAATTCAAGGTGTTAGATGGAATTGCTGAGGCAACCTGTTAGCCCGGTGAATCTGGTCTAGAGCATATTCCGACCACACGGGATCAATTTGATGGTGTTTGAAGTCTCATTCGGCAAGGCGCGTTGCGCAGCGCGATGCGGCGGCATCCGATACGGCGTATCGGGCAAGCAGCGCAACGCGGCCGATGAGTCTTCAAACACCACCGGAGGCCGGGTTCTTTTCCGCTCTGACAGCGTTGCGGCTCTTATCCGATGCGGCGGCATCCGATGCGGCGGCATCCGATGCGCCGCATCGCATTGCGAACCGCGCCTTGTCAGAACGGAAAACCTCCCCAGTCAAATGATTCCCTGTGGTCGGAATATGCTCTAGCGCGTAGGTGCGTTCATCGCTTCCACCGCATATGACGCTAAGCTGCGTCCTGCCTCGTGCATGGTGAGGTAGGTGTGGTTGGCGCCGGCTTCGTTGATCAGTTCGATATGATCGGCGTAGAGCGCATGGCTCACAATCGGCCCGGTAAAGCCCTTGGCCCTTAGCGTCCGAACCGCGATCAGCTTCGCCTCGATATCATCCATAGCCAAAACCGCGGCTTCGATTCGGCTCAGTTGGACACCGCTCCAGAAACTGCTGTCTTCCGCATCGGCAAAGATCACGTTCCGTCCCGCTTCGACATGTGCCTGAGCTTTGTAGGGGTCCGCGTCCAGACCGACCGGCCGTTTGCCGGCGTCGATCAGGGCGCCGTAGGCGGCCGAGCCGGTGCGGCCCATGCCGAAGACGATCACGTTTGTATCTCCGAGGTCTTTCGGTTGTTCATCAGGATGGCGCGTCTTTTGCTCAAACCGCTGCAGGCGTGTCTCCAGTCGTTCGAACAGCGGATGGGCGAGCCGGTTCAGCGGCGCGGCAATGACAAAGGATACCGAAACCGCAATCGCCAGCGGCACGAGGAAGATCTCGGCTTCCGGAATACCGGCCGCCACGATCAGTCCGAACTCGCTATAGGCCGTCAGGGACAGGGCGGTCAGAAACGAGGTCCGGGCGCGCAGGCGGAACGCGAGCATGAGAAAGAAAAACAGCACGCCTTTCAGCGGCAAGAGGACAGCGAGAACCAGCGCGAAGACCATTGCGTTGCCGTCCGGCAGTCCGGACATGCCGATGGACAGGAAGAACCCGACGAGGAAGACTTCCTTCAGGGACCAGAGAGATTCGGAGAGCTCCTTGGCACGCGGGTGGGTCGAGAGAAGCAGGCCCATGACCAGTGCGCCGATCTCGCCTTTCAGCCCGATCAGTTGAAATCCGACGCCGCCGATGACGAGGCTAAACAGCATACCCGTGAGGATCAGTACCTCGTCCCGGCCGGCGGCATCGAGAATCTTGAAGAGTAGTGGTCGCAGCAGCGGCGTCGCGAAGATCAGCAGCGCCCAGGGGCCCGGGAGTTTGCCTGCGAAAATCGCCAGGACCACCAGGGCGATGATGTCCTGGACAATGAGAATGCCGATTGCCGTGCGGCCGTGGAAGTTGCCGAGTTCCCGCTTTGCTTCGAGCATCTTCGCCGACAAGACCGTGGAGGAGAAGCCAAGCGCAATGGCGACCAGCAGTGCAAGCATCCAATCCTCGACGAAAATCAGCCGGATGATCGGCGTAAAGATGAGAATCGAAAGGACGAAGTGAATAAGGGCGCCGCCCACGACCTGTGGCTCGGCGATCTGTCTCAGCTTGAGCTTCAGGCCAATGGTGAAGAGCAGCATCAGCACGCCCAGATTGGCGAGATACTCCAGGATCGGCCCGGTGTTTGCCGGCATTCCGAATTTTGGGCCTACGGCGTTAACAAAAAAGCCGGCCCCCAGGAAGCCGACGAGCGGCGGCAGGCCGACTTGCCGCGCCACGAGTCCGAAGACAAAGGCTGCCCCGATCGCGAAGACTTCGAACACCATACTCCCCCCCATTTGCTCGCCGGCTTTCCTGCCGGACAGCTAAGCTGCCAACGATGGCGCTTTCATAGCCGCGCGTCATGCACGAGGAGTGTAGCTGAGGTCAAATCTTTTGGCAGCCGGACTTAAAACTGCCACGGCCGGCTGCTGTGAGTCCTGACGCGGTCAGAGCGTTACGCTTCCACCAGGCGCAGAACCGTGTCGATGTTGAAGGAGAGGCGGGCCTCCAGTGCGTCCGGCGTCATGTAGTCGCGCTCGAAGAGGATCGCCCCGGAAAAGCGGTTGGTCAGGTAATAGTACCCAATCGCTGCAATGGTGATGTTGAGCTGGACCGGATCGATGCCGGTACGGAAGACACCGGCTTCCACGCCGCGGTCCAGGATGCCCCGCACCATATCCACGAAGCGCCGGCTGGCGGTGCGCAGTCGCTCGGACTTCTCGAGGTGTCGCCCCCGATGCAGGTTCGCGCTGTTGACCAGAGTGATGAATTCCGGATTCTCGAGATAGTAGTTCCAGGTGAAGCGTACCAGGGTCTCCAGCGCTTCGCGCGGGGCCAGATGATCGAGATCCAGTTCCTGCTCGGCGTTGCGAATATCCAGGTAAGCCTCCTCCAGCACCACCTGGAACAGGTCCTCCTTACCACCGAAGTAGTGGTAGATCATACGCTTGTTGGTTTTCGCCCGTTCCGCAATCTCGTCGACACGGGCGCCGCCCAGGCCCAGTCGCGCGAACTCGCTCTTTGCCGCTGCAAGGATCCGGCCTTTGGTTGCGTCGGCGTCGCGTTTACGCGGCTTGGTTTTCGGCATGGCAGCCTGTTCCTCTCCATTCGCCGGATCCGAATGGTCACGAACCGGCGCAGGTGGATCTTTTTAAATGCCTGTGACCGCCAAGTCCACTTGACAAGTGACCGATCTAAGAAGTAACTAACTAGTGCGTTACAAAGCGAATGACAAGGCTGTTCAAGGTTAAACCCCGCAAACGGCCTGTCTGGAAAAAGCAGAAATCGGCCTCGTTCCGGGGCCGGAGGAAAACGGGGAGGATCCCATGTCGTTCATCAAAAAGTTTATCGAGCAGGAAAAGATTAACCGCCGCGATCTCCTTCTGGCCTCCGCCTTCGGTCTCGGCGGCGTTGCGATGACGGGCCTGATGGGGCCGGGCATGGCGCGCGCGGCGATTGCCGATCCGACGGTGGCCTGGAGTTACCGGAATCGCACCAATCCCTACTGGAATGAGATCGTCTCCGGTGGTGAAGCCTTTGTGGAGAGCCTTGGCAAGCCGAAGGATTTTCTGACCCACCTGATCAACGAGGGCTCTTCCGAGAAGTCGCTCGCGGACGTCAAGGCGCTGCTGGCGAAGACCAACGGCGATCTCGCGCTCGCCATCGATACCAACGACGCGCCCAACTGCCGTCCCGTGGTCGAGGCCTGCGTCGAGGCGGGCGCCTATGTCTCCACGCTCTGGAACAAGACCGACGATCTGCATCCCTGGGACTTCGGCGACAACTACGTCAGCCACATGACCTGGTCCGACGAAAAGCCCGCGGAGCAGACCGCGCGCATCCTGCTGGACGCCATCGGCGGCAAGGGTGGTGTGGTGCATCTGGGCGGCATCGCGTCCAACAATCCGGCCATCGAGCGCCTGCAGGGCCTGAAGAACGCCCTGAAGGATTATCCGGACGTGGAACTGCTCGACGCGCAGCCGGCGGACTGGGACACCCAGAAGGCCAACCAGATCATGTCGTCCTTCATCACCCGTTACGGCGACGAGATCACCGGCGTGCACTGCGCCAACGACACCATCGGCTACGGCGTTCTCGAGGCCCTGCGGGCCGAGGGCATGTCGATTCCGATCGTCACCTACGACGGCAACCCACAGGCGGTTGGCCTGGTGGCCAAGGGCGAAATCCTGGCCACGGTCTTTACCAACCCGCACTGGGGCGGCGGCGTTACCGCATCGCTTGCCTATCATGCAGCGACCGGCGCCTTTAAGCCTTCCGCGGAGCCGAATGCGCACCGCGAGTTCTACGGGCCGACCATCATGGTGACCCCTCAGGATGCGCTCGACTTCAAGGCGCGCTATCTGGACAACGTACCGACCTACGACTGGACCGACTACTGGGGTCCGTCGAATGGGCAGATCCAGTACAAGTAATGGCCCGGGCGCGGCCGACAGAGTCGGTCGCGCCGCTTGCTTTACTCGGGCCTTTGGAGACTGGGGCCTTTGGAATTTTTCCGAGAGCATGAGACGGCTCTGCGGGCGCCCTGGCGCCTGCTTCAGGCATGGAGGTCCGGTTCGTGACGGAGATGACCGCCCAGATCGCACCGATGCGCGGTGTCTTGACCCGGGAGAGGATCGTCAAATGGGCGCCGCTGTTCGTTCTGGCTGCGCTGGTTTTACTGTTTCCCTTCTTCGAGTGGCTCGAGGACTTCCGCGAAAGTAAGGATCATCTTTACCTGATCGACAGCCGCTTCTTTTCGATCCGCAATGCGGCGCGTATCGGGATCGCGGCTTCCCCGCCGCTGATGGTCGCGGTGGGTGTAACCTTCATCATCATCATGGGCTCGATCGACCTGTCCATGGAGGGGACGGTTTCGGTCTGCGCTGTGCTCTTCGCCTTCGCCTTTCTGGCCTGGGGCGGCACGCTGGGGAGCTGGGCCTGGCTGGCGATTCCCTTCGTCCTGCTGGTCGGAGCTGTGATGGGCTTCATCAACGGGATGGTCCATGTCCGTCTGAAGATTCCCTCCTTCATGGCCAGCCTCGCCATGGGCTTCGTCGGCACCGGCTTCGCCCTGCTGCTGACCGGCGGCGACCGCATCCGGATCGAGGATGATCTCTTCCGCTCCCTCCTGACCGTGCGTTGGCTCAACTTTCCGATCATGTGCTACGTGGCACTGGGCTGTCTTCTTGTCGCCTCCTTCATCCAGTCGCGCACCACCCTGGGCCGTAACTTTTACGCCGTCGGCGGCGGCGAGGAACTGGCCCATGCCAGCGGTCTGAACGTCAACCGCGTCCGTGTCCTCGGCTTCACCCTCGCCGGTGTCTTCTTTGCCGTCGGCGCCCTGCTGGCCGTGGGCCGGATCGGCATCGCGGAGACGGCCACCGGCAATAACTTCATGTTCGTCTCCATCACCTCGGTGGTGGTCGGCGGCACCGCGCTCTGGGGCGGGATCGGTGGCGTCTGGAACACCCTGATCGGTGTCCTGATCGTGAACGTCATCAACAACGGCATGGTGGTGATCGGCCTGCCGGGCTTCGTCCAGGACGGTGTGCTCGGGCTGCTGGTGATCATCGCGGTCGTGCTCTCCACCGACCGTAAGTCCGTCGGCTTCGTGAAGTAGGGGCGGCGCCATGTACGAACTTCGCAAGATCGACAAACACTTCCCGGGAGTCCATGCGCTCAAGGCGGTGGACTTCAAGGTAAACCGGGGCGAGATCGTCGGTCTGGTCGGCGAGAACGGCGCCGGCAAGTCCACCCTGATGAAGGTGATCTACGGGGCTTACCAGCCCGACGGCGGTTCGGTCCTGATCGACGGCACCACCGTGCGCTTTCAGAACCCGCGCCAGGCCATGGATCATGGCATCGGCATGGTGTTTCAGGAGCAGTCGCTGATCACCAATCTTACGGTCATGGAGAACATCTTCCTCGGTTACGAGCGGCAGTTCGTGAAGTTCGGGGTGATCGACTGGAAGGCCATGGCCGCGGCGGCGAGGAAGCAACTCGCCAAGGTCAAGCTGGAGATCGATCCGGCCATGACCACCTCCGAACTGTCCTTTGCCCAGCGCCAGTTGGTGGAACTGGCCAAGGTGCTAACCCTGGAAGAGCGGATCGACGGCGATCTGGTGATCCTGCTCGACGAGCCGACCTCCGTGTTGGCCAAGGAAGAGGTCGAACTGCTGTTCGGGATCGTCCGCGACCTGACCAAGCGGGCGTCCTTCATCTTCGTCAGTCACCGCATGGACGAGGTGCTGGCGCTCAGCGACCGCATCTTCGTGATGAAGGACGGCGAGGTGGTCGATGTGGTGGCCCAGGATGAGGCCGACGTGGATGCGATCCAGCACAAGATGGTCGGGCGCGATGTCGACAAGGAGTATTACCGCGAGCAGAAGCAAAAGCCCTATGATCCCGGTGACGTGCTGGTGAAGTTCGACGGCGTCTCCGTCGGGAGCCGCTACCGCGACATCTCCTTCGAACTGCATCCGGGAGAAGTTCTCTGCCTAGTGGGGACCGAGGGCTCGGGCCGCGAGGCGATCCTGCGCACGGTCTTCGGGCTGGAGACGCCGACCGCCGGCAGTGTGACCATCAAGGGCGAGACCATCACCCGCTTCACCGCCCAGGGCGGCGTCCGGCGCGGCGTCGGCTACGTCCCGCGCGAGCGCAAGATCGAGGGCATCGTGAACGGCATGAACGTCTATGAAAACATGACCCTCAGCCAGATGGATAACTACGCCAGCGGCGGCGTGCTGCGGGTTGGCTCGGAGAGGGAACTGGCCCGGAGCTGGATCGAAAAGCTCGGGATCAAGACGCCCAACGAGCACAAGGACTGCGGCGGTCTCTCCGGCGGCAACCAGCAGAAGGTGGTGCTTGCCAAGTGGCGCTCGGGCGGCTCCGACATCATCCTGCTCGACCACCCGACCCGCGGCCTGGACATCGGGGCCAAGGAAGACGTCTACGAGATGGTCCGCGAGATGTCGGATGCCGGTGTCGGGATCATCCTGGTCGCCGACACCCTGGAAGAGGCCATCGGCCTCAGCCACAGCATCATCGTGCTTAAGGACGGTGTCTTCCAGAAACGCTTTGACGGGGCGCCCGGCGACAAACCGTCGCTCTACGATCTCGTCCATCACATGATTTGAGGCTGAGACCGGCTATGTCTTTCGAACGCATTAAACCGCATCTGCCCTGGATCACTCTCCTGGCCCTGGTGCTGGTGGTCGGCATCGCCAACCCCAGCTTCCTCGACCCGGCCGGACTTCTGTCGCTGGTCACCGATGTGGTGCCGCTCTTCATCATGGCCCTGGGCATGACCTTCGCGATCTACATCGGCGGCATCGATCTCTCGGCGCAGCAAGTGGCCAACATGGTGACGGTCATTGCCACCGTCTATCTGGCCCAGTTCGGTATCGGGGTGGCGTTGGTCTGCGTGGTCGCGGGCTTCCTCTTCGGTGCGCTTTCAGGCTATGTCACCACCCGCCTTTTCGTGCCCTCCTTCGTTTCGACCCTGGCGCTGGGCTTCGTGGCCCTGTCGGCGGCGAAGTTCCTCTCTGGCCAGCGTGCGCTCTCCATGGATGCGGCGCAGCGGGATGCCAGCTTCGGCTGGATGTTCGACCGGACGGCCGGCATCTCGCATGAACTGGTGATCGCGATCCTCCTGCTGCTCTTCGCCTGGTTCCTGCAGTCGCGCACGACCTTCGGCCGAGCGCTCAAGGCGGTCGGCTCCGGCGAACCGGCCGCGGTCGCCTCGGGCTTAAGCGTGGATCGTGTGAAGATCCTGGCCTTCGCCCTTTCGGGTGCCTTCGCCGGCATCGCGGGCCTGATGTTCTCGGTCAAGCTTTCCGGCGGCGACGCGAACCTGGCAAACGGTTTTCTGCTGCTCGCCATCGTCGCGGTGCTGGTGGGCGGGACGCCGCTGACCGGTGGTGTCGGCGGGGTCGTCAACACGGCCATCGGCACCCTGATCGTCATGGTGATCCGTTCGGCCATGGTCTACCTCGAGATCGATGCGACTCAGCAGCAGATGGTTTTCGGCGTGGTTCTCATTGCCGCGATCGCGCTGACCATCGACCGCAGCAAGCTTCGCGGCATCGTGAAGTAGGAGGTGACTATGTCCGATACCATGCGCGCCGCTGTCCTCGTCGAACCCGGCCGCTTCGAGTTGCGCGAGGTCGCGCGGCCGGAGCCCCGTGCCAAGGAAGCCCTGATCAAGATCGCCCGCACCGGCGTCTGCGGCACGGACATGCATATCTTCCACGGCGGCTACGTCCGCGAAAACCTGCCGATGATCCCGGGGCACGAGTTCGCCGGTCATGTCGCCGCCCTTGGTGCCGAGGCCACGGGCCTCGAGGAAGGGCAGCCGGTGGTGGTCGATATGAACATCGGCTGCGAACGTTGCTACTGGTGTCGCCGCAACGAGATCCTGAACTGCCCCGAGATGCAGCAACTGGGCATCACCATGGACGGCGCCTTCGCGGAGTACATCTCCGTGCCCGCCCGTCTGGTCATTCCCGCGCCGGCGAATGTCGCGCCCGAGCATCTGGCCTTTACGGAGCCCCTGGCCTGCGTGGTGCGCGCGGCGCGCAAAGCCCAGGTGACCTTCGGCCAGTCGGTGCTGGTGCTCGGTGTGGGCTTTATCGGCAATCTGCATGTCCAGTTGATGCGCACCATCGGTGCGGCCCCCATCATCGCCGCCGACCTCAGCCCGGAGCGTGTGCGGATGGCGCTGGAGGTCGGGGCGGATATTGGGGTGAGCGACCCGGCTGAACTTAAGGAAGCCGTTTTCGCGGCAACCGACGGCCGGGGCGCGGATGTCGTGATCGAAAGCGCCGGAAACGCCAGGCTCTATAACCAGGCCGGGGACCTGATGCGAAAAGGCGGTCACCTGGCGGCCTTTGGCATCACGGGTGAGGATGAGACCCTGTCGCTGAACATCCTGAAAACCATCCTGCAGGAGAACTCCGTCAAGGGCTCGGTCGCCGGCATGGGACAGGACGTGCACGACGCTCTGACACTGCTGACCCATGGCCGGATCAAGACGGATCTTCTGCTCGGCGCCCGCTATGCCCTGGAAGACATCCAGGAGGCCTTCGAAACCCATGCCGAACGGACTGGCGATCTGAAAACCCAGATCGTCATTTGAACCCCTGACCGGGCGGGAAGATGTCACGCCCAAGCACCGAGGAACTCTTCATGGACCATGTCATATCTCACCTCACGCCACCGGAGTCTCCGCGTGAGTTCGGTTTCTACATCGACGGCAAATGGCTTGCCGCCGATGGCCGTGAGGTGTTCGAGCGGGCCTCGCCAGGTCATGATGTGCCCGTGACCCAGGTTCCGAAATGCACGCCCGAAGACCTGGACGATGCCGTCGCGGCGGCGCGCAGGGCTTTCGACGACCGGCGCTGGTCCGGCCTGTCGGGTGCGGCGCGCGCGGACGTCCTCCTCAAGACCGCCGCCGGCATCCGCGAGCGGGCCGAGGAGATTGCCTATTGGGAGACCCTGGAGAACGGCAAGCCGATCTCCCAGGCCCGGGCCGAGGTGGCCGGCTGTGCCGGCATGTTCGAGTATGCCGCCGGCGTGGCGCGCAGCCTGCACGGCGACAGCTTCAATAATCTGGGCGACGGCATGTTCGGTCTGGTGACCCGGGAGCCCATCGGTGTGGTCGGCCTGATCACCCCCTGGAACTTTCCTTTCCTGATCCTCTGTGAGCGGGTGCCTTACATCCTGGCGGCTGGCTGCACGATCGTTGCCAAGCCTTCCGAGGTGACCTCCGCCACCACGCTGATGCTGGCGGAAATTCTGACGGTTGCGGGCCTGCCGGACGGCTGCATGAACGTGGTGACCGGCTCCGGCAGCAGGATCGGTCAGAAGCTGGTCGAGCATAAGGACGTGGACATGCTGTCCTTCACTGGCTCGACGCGGGTGGGCCGAAGCTGCCTGCAGGCGGCGGCCGGCAACTTCAAGAAGCTCGGGCTGGAGCTGGGCGGCAAGAACCCGCAGATCGTCTTTGCCGATGCCGACCTGGAAGATGCCGCGGACGGCGTCGCCTTCGGGATCGCCTTCAACACCGGCCAGTGCTGCGTCTCGGGGTCCCGCCTGATCGTGGAGCGCTCCGTCGCCGATCGCTTCAGTGCGATGGTGGCCGAGAAGCTCTCCAAGGCGGTGGTCGGCGACCCGTTGAAAGACTCGACGCAGGTCGGCGCGATCACCACAGAGGCGCAGGACGCGACCATCATGTCCTACATCGCGAGGGGCCGCGAGGAGGGCGCGAAGCTGGTTTGCGGCGGCGAGCGTCTGGATCTGGGCGCCGGCGCCTATATCCTGCCGACGATCTTCTCCGAGGTGACGCCCGACATGGCCATCGCCCGCGACGAGATCTTCGGGCCGGTTCTCACGGTCATGCCTTTCGACAGCGTGGAGGAGGCGATCGCCATGGCGAACGACACGGACTACGGCCTGGCCGCCAGCCTCTGGACCAAGAACATCGACAAGGCCCTCACGGTCACCCGCCGGGTTCAGGCCGGACGCTTCTGGGTCAACACGACCCTGGCGGGCGGTCCGGAACTGCCGATCGGCGGCTTCAAGCAATCCGGCTGGGGGCGTGAGGCCGGCGTCTACGGCGTGGAGGAGTACACGCAGGTCAAGTCGGTGCACATCGAAGTCGGAAAACGCGACCACTGGATCGGGTAAATGGCAGAACAAGGCTATGATTATGTCATCGTCGGCGGCGGCTCCGCCGGCTGCGTCCTGGCCAACAGGCTGAGCGAGAATCCTGATGCGCGGGTTCTCCTGCTCGAGGCGGGCGGGCAGGACAAGCACCCGCTGATCCACATGCCGGTCGGCTTTGCCAAGATGACCGACGGGCCGCACACCTGGGGCCTGACCACGGCGCCGCAGAAGCACGCGAACAACCGTGAGATCCCTTACGCGCAGGCCCGGGTCATCGGCGGCGGCAGCTCGATCAACGCCGAAGTCTTTACCCGCGGCAATCCGGTCGACTACGACCGCTGGGCACAGGAAGAAGGCTGTCCCGGCTGGGCCTTCGAAGACATCCGGAAGTACTTCATCCGCTCCGAGGGCAATACGATTCTCTCCGGCGAGTGGCACGGCACGGAGGGGCCGCTCGGGGTTTCCGATATCCCCGACCCGCAGCCCATGACCCGTGCTTTCGTGCAGTCCTGCCAGGACTATGGCATTCCATACGCGCCAGACTTTAACGGCGCGCAGCAGGCCGGCTGCGGCGTTTACCAGACCACCACGCGCAACTACCGCCGCTGTTCCGCCAATGTGGGGTATCTGAAGCCCGTGATGGCGCGGCCGAACCTTACGGTCGAAACCAACTGCCTGACCACTGGGATCACCTTCGAGGGAACGCGTGCGACTGGCGTCGACTATGTCAAGGACGGGCAACGTTATAGCGCGCGGGCAGAGAGCGAGGTGATCGTGACCTCCGGCGCCATCGGCACGCCAAAGCTGCTGTTGCTGTCGGGCATCGGTCCCGCGGCCCATCTGAGGGAGGTGGGGATTGAGGTCAGGCACGACCTGCCCGGGGTCGGCGAGAATCTGAACGATCACTTCGGCATCGACATCGTTGCCGAACTGAACGGGCACTACAGCCTGGACAAATACAACAAGTGGCACTGGGCCGCCTGGGCGGGGGCGCAGTATTACCTCTTCAAGTCGGGCCCGGTGACCTCGAATGTGGTGGAGGGCGGTGCCTTCTGGTATGCGGACAAATCGCAGCACGTGCCCGACCTGCAGTTCCATTTCCTGGCCGGCGCCGGGGCCGAGGCCGGGGTGCCGAGTGTGCCGAAGGGCTCATCCGGCATCACCCTCAACTCCTATACCCTGCGGCCGAAAAGCCGTGGCACCGTGCGCCTGCGCTCGAAAGATCCCGAGGCACTGCCGATCGTGGACCCTAACTTCCTGGCCGAGCCGGAGGATCTGAAAACCTCCGTGGAGGGGGTCAAGATCAGCCGCGAGATCTTCTCGCAGCCGAGCCTGCAGAAATACATCCGCAAGATCCGCTTTCCCGATGACTCCGTCCGCGCGCAGAAGGACTTCGAGGACTACGCCAGAGCCTACGGCCGCACCTCCTACCATCCGACCTGTAGCTGCAAGATGGGCTCCGATGATATGGCGGTGGTGGACCCGCAGCTTCGTGTGCGCGGCCTCGACGGCATCCGGATCTGCGACAGCTCGATCATGCCCAGCCTGGTGGGCTCCAACACCAACGCGCCGACGATCATGATCGCCGAGAAGGCCAGTGATCTGATCCGGGGCAATCTTTAAAGACCGAAGCCGTTTCTGACGGAACGGCTTCGGTCCCATCGGCCCTTCGTATTAATCCCAATCGGGGGCCCAGGGCACGAGTTCCTGGGTGACAATGCGGTATCCGGCCTGCGTTTTCTTCTCGATCCGGGCCATATCGACGCTCGAGAGCGTGAAGTCCATAACGTCGTAGTTCGCCCGAATGTTATCGGGATTCGTCGACATGGTGTTGATGCTGACGCCCTTCTGCAGGATCCAGCGCAGCACCACTTGCCCGGCGGTCTTGCCGTAGGCGGCGCCGATCTCGGCGAATTCGGGATGCTTGAAGACCTCGCCGCGGGCCACCGAACAGTAGGAGGAGAGGGGAATGCCCACCTCATCTGCGCCGGCCAGCAGCTTGTCCTGGTTCAGCAGGGGATGAAACTCGACCTGGTTGGTGACGATCGGCGCATCGATGATGGAGACCGCCTCGCGCATCATGGCAATGGTGTAGTTGGAAACGCCGATGTTGCGGGTCAGGCCGCGTTTCAGCGAGTCTTCCAGCAGACGCAGCGACGGGGCGATGTCGCCGCCGATCGGCGGCCAGTGCAGCAGGAGCACGTCGACGTAATCCATCTGCAGCGCCTTCAGGCTCCCCTCGACCGAAGCGATGAAGCGGTCTTCGCTGAAGTTGTCCGGGTGGACCTTGGTCGTGACGCAAAGATCTTCCCGCGCGATACCGGTGGCCTTGAGCGCGGCCCCGGTTTCGGCCTCGTTTTCGTACATCTGCGCGGTGTCGAAAGCCCGGTAGCCGATCTCGGCAGCGGTGAGGATCGCTGTGTGCGCAGCTTCTCCGGTCAGGGGAAAGGTTCCGAATGACCGCTGATGATTTTTCTGGAAGTAAATGTTCATCTCTGCTCCCTTCGTGTGTTGGCATCGTTATAACTAATTAGTTACTTAAAGGGAAGTCTTTGAAAAATCTCAATGTCGCCTGGGGAATAAGCGCTTGATTCAGCGCTTTGATCTCGTCATATTTAGATAACCGTTTAGTTACTTATATCGAGAATCCCGTGCGGAAAAGGGGGTGGGTGTGACAAAGCAAACGACAGCAGCCGAGGCCGTCGCGCTGATCCCGGATGGTGCGGTCGTCGCCGTCAACTCCTCCAGCGGACTCTGTTGCCCCGATGCCATCCTGGAGGCCCTGGGTGCGCGCTTCGATGCGACCGGGGCGCCGGCGAACCTGACCACCATTCATCCCATCGCCGCGGGTGATTTCTTCGGCACGAAAGGCGTCGATCATATCGCCAAACCCGGGTGTCTGGCGCGCATCATCGGCGGCTCCTATCCCTCGGGTCCTTCGAAGGCCGAGCCGCCGCTGATCTGGCAGATGATCCTGAAGGAGCAGGTGGCCGCCTACAACGTGCCCTCGGGTGTCATCTTCGATATGTTGCGCGAAGCCGCGGGCCAGCGGCCCGGCGTGCTCACCAAGGTCGGCATGGGAACCTTTGTCGACCCGGACCAGGAAGGCTGTGCCATGAACGCCGCCGCCCGCGCGACGCCCATCGTCCGCCATGAAGTCTTCGATAATGAGGACTGGCTCTATTTTCCCGCGATCAAACCGGACGTTGCGATCATCCGCGCGACCACCGGCGACGAGCGGGGCAATCTCAGCTTTGAATCGGAGGGCGCCTATCTGGGTGCGATGGAAATGGCGCTCGCCGCGCATAACTGCGGCGGCAAGGTAATCGCGCAGGTGCGCCGGGTTGCGCAGAACGGCTCCATTCGGCCGCACGACGTTCACGTGCCGGGGATTCTCGTCGATCACGTGGTCGAGGCGCCGGAGATGCTGCAGACCACCGCGACGCCCCACGATCCGGCGATCTCGGGTGAGCTGATCCGGCCGCTGGAGAGCTTCACGCTGCCGGAGTTTAACGTTGGCAAGGTGATCGCCCGCCGTGTGGCGCAGGAGCTCCAGCGCGGCTGGGCCGTCAACATCGGCTTCGGTATTTCCGCCAATGTGCCGCGCATCTTCCTGGAAGAAGGCCAGCATGGCGCCGTGACCTGGGTCATCGAACAGGGCGCGGTCGGCGGCATTCCGCTGCTGGATTTCAAGTTCGGCTGTTCGGCCAACGCGGAGGCCTTTGTGGCCTCGCCCCATCAATTCGCCTACTTCCAGGCCGGCGGTTTCGACGCCTCGCTGTTGTCTTTTCTCGAGGTGGATGCCGAAGGCTCGGTGAACGTCTCGCGTCTCGCCGCGACGCCGCATCGGACTGCGGGTGCCGGCGGTTTCGTCGACATTACCACCCGGGCCGAACGCATCGTCTTCTCCGGCACCTTCAATGCGGGCGCCAAGATGCATATCGAGAACGGCAGGCTGGTGATCGACCGCGAGGGCAAGATCGCCAAGTTCGTGCCCAAGGTCGACCAGGTCTCCTTCTCCGGCAGCCGCGCCGTTTCGCAGGGCCAGGCCATCACCTATATTACAGAGCGCTGTGTCATTCAGCTAACCGGGGAGGGGCTTCTGGTGACCGAAATCGCGCCCGGTGTCGATCTCGAACGCGATATCCTGGCACAGGCCGACACGCCCCTGGCTGTCGCCGAAAACCTGCGCGAAATGGATGCGCGGCTGTTTCAGCCCGAGCTCATGGGATTGGCGTTGTGAGCCTGTCTGTCCGCATTGAGCTGACGGTGTCGGACGGTGTGGCGCAACTGCAGCTCAACCGGCCTGACAAGCGGAATGCGATCGACGAGGCGATGCTGGTCGCCTTGGCTAAGCGTTGCCAGGAGATCGAACGGGATTCGACCATTGCCATCGTGATCCTGTCGGGCAAGGGCAAAGCCTTTTGCGCCGGCGGCGACATCAAGGCCTGGAGCGCCGTCAGTCCCGAAGACTTCGGCCGCCACTGGATCCGTGACGGGCATGCGGTTTTCGATGCGCTTGCGCGCCTGCGCCAGCCGGTGATCGCCGTTTTGGATGGCGATGCGCTGGGCGGCGGGCTCGAACTGGCCGCCTGTGCCGATTACCGGATTGCCGAGGAACAGATCAAGGTCGGGCAGCCGGAGGCGGGACTGGGCATCATTCCCGGCTGGTCGGGAACGCAACGCGCGGTCAGGAGGTTCGGGGCGCAAAGCGTGCGCCGCATGGCGGTCTTCGGTGAGGTCTTCTCGGCCGCGCAGGCGCTGGCTCTGGGTATTGTGGACAAGGTCGTACCGGCGGGTGAAGGTCTTGCGGCGGCGGAAGAGCTCGCCGCGACTGTCCGGGGCCGTGGCCGGCGCGCGACGGAACTCTCCAAGATGATGATCAATGCCGCGGAAGGCGAGGAGCGCGAACGGGTCATCGAATCCCTCGCAGGTGCGCTGGCGGCGGGTTCAGAAGAGCTCGAATCCGGCCTGGCCGCCTTCCGGGAAAAGAAAAACGCAGGTTCCAAGAAGGAAGAGACATGATTCGCCACCTGGTCGCCCTCCGCTACAAGCCCGGCACGTCGCAGGAAACGAAAAAGGATCTCTATGATCGGCTCGCGGCGCTCTCGGGTCAGATTGATGGCATCCTCGATTTTCAGTTCAGAGAGAACGTCAGTGTCGAGGACCCGCTGGTGCGGGGGTATCGGGATCTCTTCTGGTTCGATTTCCGCGATACGACGGTGCGCGATACCTACCTGGTAGACGAGGTGCATCAGGCGATCGGCGCGGACATCGTCGCGACGCTTGAAGGCGGTCCGGACGGCGTCTTCGTCTTCGATTTTGAGGTGTGACTAGAGCATATTCCGACCACACGGAATCATTTGACCGGGGAGATTTTCCGTTCTGACAAGGCGCGGTTCGCAATGCGATGCGGCGCATCGGATAAGAGCCGCAACGCCGTCAGAGCGGAAAAGAACCCGGCCTCCGGTGGTGTTTGAAGACTCATCGGCCGCGTTGCGATGCTTGCCCGATGCGCTGCATCGCGCTGCGCAACGCGCCTTGCCGAATGAGACTTCAAACACCATCAAATTGATCCCGTGTGGTCGGAAAATACTCTAGATCTCAGCGGTAGACCATCAGCAGGTTTTCGCCCTGCTGCACGATCGTTCCCTGCTGGTTTTTGACTTCGAAGGCGAGGCGCAGGATGCCCCGGTCGCGGGCCGTGATCTCACGTTTTTCCGTCACGGTGATGACGACGGAGAGCCTGTCCTCCGCCAGGACCGGGTCCCTGAAGGACCAGTCCCAGCCGAGCGAGGCCTGGGCACGGAACTGTGCCGGCGCCTGATTCTTCAGGCCATCGATCAGCGAGAGGACCAGCAGGCCGTGGGCGACCCGGGCCTGGAAGCCGTGACGGGCCGCGGCCTCGTCGCTCATATGGATTTCGAAACGGTCGCCGGTCAGTTCGGCGAAGGCATCGATCTGCGCCGCCGTGACTCTGACTGAACCGGCATCGATGGAATTCCCGACCACGACCTCGTCGAAGCCGTAGCGGCCGGGGGCGAGCCTGTCCGTCATTGCGGCGTGGGCGCATCCTCGCGCAGAAGTCCCTTCGCCTTGAGATCCGCCCAGAAAGCGGCCGGAATCGGATGGCTGAACCAGGCCAGGTTCTGCTCGAGCTGCTGAACGGTCCGCGTGCCGGCCATGAAGGAGGGAACGGCGGGGTGGGCGACCACGAACTGCAGCGCGGCGGCGGCAAGCGGAACACTGTGGTCCGCGCAGACCGCTTCGATCCTGCGTACCTTGTCCAAGATCTCGGCGGGCGCGGGGGCGTAGTTGTACTTTGCGCCTTCGACCGCCCCGGTTGCCAGGATGCCGGAGTTGAAGCCGCCGCCGACCACCACGGCCGCGCCACGCTCTTCACAGAGCGGCAGGAAGGCGTCCAGGGACTCCTGCTCTAGCAGGGTGTAGCGGCCCGCCAGCAGGAAACAGTCGAAGTCGCGGGCCTGCAGCGCGGCGTGGCAGACTTCCCATTCGTTGACGCCCACGCCGATCGCCTTGACCAGACCCTGGTTCCGCAGGCTCTCCAATGCCCTCCAGGCACCGTCCATGGCTTCCTCGAAAACCTTGGGCTGATCGGCGCCCCGTGTGAACTTGTCGATATCGTGGATGAAGCAGATGTCTATCCGCTCCAGGGCCAGGCGCTGCAGGCTGTCTTCGAAGGACCGCATCACGCCGTCGTAGGAGTAGTCGAAGTGCATGGTGAAGGGTGCGGCGTTGGTCCAGGGCGTGAAGTCGATGTCGGCGCGCCGGGCCGGCTTGAGAATGCGGCCGACCTTTGAGGACAGCACGAGGTTGTCGCGCTGCTTCCAGCGCAGGGACTGTCCCGTGCGCAGCTCACTCAGACCATGGCCATACATGGGGGCGGTATCGAAGTAGCGGACACCGGCATCCCAGGCCTTCTGGATCATGGCATCCGAGGTCTCTTCGTCGATCTCCCGGAAGATGTTTCCGATTGGCGCCGTTCCGAATCCGAAGGCCGTGACCTCCAGGTCGACCCGCCCGAATTTGACTTTTTCGCTGGCCTGCATGCTATGATCCCTCCCTAAGTAACTATTTAGTTATATAGAGTGCCAGGCGCATGACAGCAAGAAGGATTTTCGCAAAGTCTTGACCGGATGGCCGCCTTTTCGATAAAGTAACCAAACAGTTACTAAATGGGAAAATCCATGTATCTCACCGAGACCCATACGCAGGTGCGCGAGATGACGCGCAGCTTTGCCGACGATGTCATTCGGCCCCAGGCGGAAGCTCTGGATCGGGAGGAGCGCTTTCCGGAAGAAATCTACGCGCAGATGGGGGAACTGGGTCTCTTCGGCATCTGCGTTCCAGAGGAGATGGGCGGACCCGGCTTCGATACCCTGACCTATGCTCTGGTCATGGAGGAACTGTCCCGTGGCTATTCCTCGGTGGCCGATCAGTGTGGTCTGGTCGAACTGATTTCCACACTTCTGGTGCGTCACGGAACCGAAGGTCAGCGGGAACGCTGGCTGGCCGACCTGGTCGCCGCCAGGACCCGCGCTGCCTACTGCATCACCGAACCCGAAGCCGGAACCGATGTCTCCGGCATCCGCACCGAAGCGGTCCGCGATGGCGAGGACTGGATCCTCAATGGAGAGAAGATCTGGATCCACAACGCGCCGGTCGCCGATGTCGGCTTCGTCCTGGCGCGCACGGACCGGGCCGCCGGCCGCCGCGGCATGTCGATCTTCATTGTGGATCTGCACAGCCCCGGTGTTTCGCGCGGGCCCAAGGAACACAAGATGGGACAGCGCGCCAGTCAGGTGGGGGCGCTGAACTTCGCCGATGTGCGCCTGCCCGCCGATGCCCTGCTCGGCCAGGAGGGGCGCGGATTCCACATGATGATGAGCGTCCTGGACAAGGGCCGCGTCGGCATCGCGGCGCTGGCGGTCGGTATCGGCCAGGCGGGCCTGGAGGCGGCGGTCGATTACGCGCAGCAGCGCAAACAGTTCGACAAAGCCATCGCGGAGTTCCAGGGCGTCCAGTGGCTGCTGGCAGATATGGCCAAGGATATCGAGGCCGCACGCCTGCTGGTGCATTCCGCCGCGATGAAGATCGACAGCGGCGCGGAAGCCACGAAGGCCTGTTCCATGGCGAAGTGCTTTGCCGGCGACATGGCGGTGGCGCGGACGGCGGACGCGGTCCAGGTCTTCGGCGGCTCCGGTTACATCCGCGGCTTCGAGGTTGAGCGGCTCTATCGCGACGCCAAGATCACACAGATCTACGAGGGCACGAACCAGATCCAGCGCATGATCATCGCTCGCGAACTGATCAAGCACGGGGCGGCGGCATGAGCGGACAGGTCGCGCTGGTCACCGGATCGAGCCGGGGCATCGGGCTGGCCGCCGCGGTTGCCCTGGCCCGGGCGGGCTTTGACATTGCCTTGAATGCGCCGGGCGAGGACGCGGAACTCGACAGCGCCGCCGCGCTGGTCGCCGCCGAGGGGCGAAAGGTCCATAAAGCGGTCTTTGACGTCAGCGACCTTGGACGCCATGACGCCATCCTTGGGGAGATCGAGGCGGCACTCGGACCGCTCACCACTCTGGTGAACAATGCCGGGGTCGGGGTGATGAGCCGAGGCGATCCGCTGGAGGTCACGGAGGAAAGCTACGACCGCTGCATGGCTGTCAATGCCAAGGCGGTCTTTTTCCTGACTCAGGCTTTCAGCAAGCGCCTGCTGGCGCGCGAACGCGATCCCGGTCTTACCCATGCGATCGTCAATGTGACCTCTTCCAATGCGGTCGCCGTGGCGGTGCCGCGGGGCGAGTACTGTGCCTCCAAGGCGGCGGCGGCGATGATCTCCAAGGTCTTTGCGGCCCGGCTCGGCGCGGAAGGTATTGCGGTCTTCGATGTGCAACCCGGCCTGATCGATACGGAAATGACGCGGGCGGTGATCGAGCGTTACCGGAAGCAGGCCGAAGAGGGCCTCTGCCTCATGCCGCGCGTTGGACAGCCGGAGGAACTGGGCAAGGTCATTACCACTCTGGCGACCGGCGGCATCCCCTATACCACAGGCCAGGCCATCTCCGTCGATGGTGGCATGCTGGTCCCCAGGTTTTAAGGAACGGAAATGAAAATAGCCCTGCCGGACCAGTCCGGTCGCCTTTCAGACTATCAGCTCACGGGCACGCCGCTCGCGGAGACCCCGCTGGGCGCGAACCCGGCCCGTGTGGTCTTCTCAGCGGCGCATGTGGTCGCCGATCCCTTCACGGCCAACGACCCCTCCGGCCGGGCGACGGTCGACTGGGAGGCGACCATGCGCTTCCGCCGCTATCTGGCCGGCCTGGGGCTCGGAATCGCCGAGGCGATGGACACCGCCCAGCGCGGCATGGGGCTCGACTGGCCGGGTGCGCTGGAACTGATCCGGCGCACGAAGAGCGAACTGCCTGAGGCGCTGGTGTTCAACGGCTGCGGCACCGACCAGCTCGATCCGGCCGATGCCCGCTCCCTCGACGATGTGCGCGCGGCTTACCTGGAACAGCTCGAGGCCATTCAGTCTGTCGGCGGGCGGATCATCCTCATGGCCAGCCGAGCGCTCGCCCGGGTGGCGACCTCGCCCGATGACTACCTCGCGGTTTACCGCGATGTTCTGGCGGCCTGCGACGAACCGGTCATCCTGCATTGGCTGGGCGATATGTTCGATCCGGCGCTGGCGGGTTACTGGGGCGCGCAGAGCTTCGAAGAGGGCCTGGAGACTGCGCTGGCGGTGATCGATGAGAGCGTCGGCAAGGTCGACGGGATCAAGATCTCACTGCTCGACAAGGACAAGGAAATCATCATGCGGCGGCGCCTGCCGGCCGGCGTGAAGATGTACAGCGGTGACGACTTCAATTACCCGGAGCTCATCGCCGGCGACGAAGAGGGGTATTCACATGCCCTGCTGGGGATCTTCGATCCGCTCGCGGCGGCCGCCACGCAGGCGGTCCGCCAACTGGGCGAGGGCGACACTGTCGGCTTCCATGCCACCCTCGATCCGACCGTGCCGCTGGCTCGTCTGGTCTTCCGCGCGCCGACGCGCTTCTACAAGACCGGCGTCGTCTTCCTCGCCTGGCTCAATGGTTTCCAGGATCACTTCGTGATGCTCGGCGGCGCGCAGGCCATGCGGCCGCTGCCCTACTTCGTGGACTGTTTCAAGCTGGCCGACCAGACCGGCATCCTGCGCGATCCGGAGCTGGCAAGCCGGCGGATGAAGAGCTTTCTGGCGCTCTATGGTGTGTGATGCGTGACTTCTCGAGCGATCACTCGGCACTGGCCCTGAACACCGCGACCCTGGGCCACAATCTGGAAGGCTACGGCGCCGGCTGGCCCACGGAACGGGTGATCGACGCCTGCGCGGAGCGGGGCCTGGCCGGCATCGTCTTCTGGCGGCGGGAGATCGGTGATCGGGCCGTGCAGATCGGCGAGCGCGTCCGGGCTGCGGGCATGGAGGTGGTGGGCCTCTGCCGCACGCCTTTCATCGTCGGCTCGCAGGTGCCCGATCTCCTGATGGATGACCTCCGGGCGTCGATCGATATGGCCGCCGCGCTCGGGACGGAAGTCTTGACGGTCGTCACGGGCGGCACCGAGCCGGGCACCAAGGGCGTGCTGGAGAGCCAGAAAGTTCTGGCTGACAGACTGGCGCTGGTGACGGACTACGCGGCGGAGCGAAAGGTCAGGTTGGCGCTCGAGCCCCTGAACCCTATGTTCGGCGGCAACCGGACTTGTCTGATGACGGTGCGCGATGCCCTGCGGGTCTGCGATTTGATCGGCTCGGACGTGGTCGGGGTCGCCGTCGATGTCTACCACGTCTGGTGGGACAGTACTCTGTCGGAAAGTTTGCAGGAGGCGGGCGCGGATCGCCTGCTGGGGTATCACCTCTGCGACTGGCTCGAGGAGACAAGCGACATGCTGCTGGACCGCGGCATGATGGGGGACGGTGTCGCCGATCTGCGCGCGATCCGGGCGGCGGTGGAGGAAGCGGGATACCGGGGCGCCTGCGAAGTCGAGGTCTTCTCGGCGGGCAACTGGTGGCAGCGGGATCCCGATGAGGTGCTGGATGTCATGATCGAACGGTTCCGCAGCGTCTGCTGAAGCCGGAGGCCGGAAGGCCGCGGGCTCTGCCAGAGCTGATGCCGTTTCAACGAACATAACAGGGAGGTGAAGATGTCTGCTATTGCCATTACCGGCGGATCGATCTGGACCGAGGCTATGGAGGCGGCCGAGCCGGCCACGGTGATCGTCGAGGGGAACCGGATTACCAAGGTTGTGCTGGGCACGGCCTCCGGACTGGAGTTGCCGCCTGAACAGATCGACGCGACCGGTCAGACCCTGATCCCGGGCATGGTCGAGGGGCATTGCCATCCTTCCTTTGTCGGCATCTCCACCAACTCCGAGCTGGGCCGGATTTCACCGGAAGAACACACCCTGCGCACCGCCGCGAACGTGCGGCTGTTGCTGGACCACGGCTTCACCTCGATCTTCGAGGCCGCCTCCGCCAAGCCCATGATCGGCGTGGCGATCCGCAATGCGATCGACAGCGGCCTGATCGCCGGACCGCGCATGAAGGCCTCCAGTCCCGAAGTCACGGCCACCGCCGGTCTGGGGGACGAACGCCGGCGGCATATCTACGAAGAGAGCTTCGGTCTGGTCGCCGACGGCGTGCCGGAGTTCCGCCGGGTCGCGCGCGAGTGCATCCGTGACGGCGTCGACAACATGAAAATCAACATCTCCGGCGATCAGTTCGTGGCCCATGCACAGGCGGAGATCACCACCCTGATGGAAGACGAGCTGGATGCCTTCGTCTCCGTCGCCCATGACTACGGCAAGATGGTCGCCGCCCATGCGCGTTCCTCACCTTCGGTCAAGATGGCTGTGCGCAACAAGGTGGACTGCATCTACCACTGTGACTTCGCCGACGAGGAAGCGCTGGACCAGCTCGAGAGCGTGAAGGGCAGCACCTTCGTCGGGCCGGCCTTCGGCCTGGTGCACAACTGCACCCGGGAGGGCGAGCGCTACGGCCTGCCGCGCGATGTCGTGGAGAGCATGGACCTGCCCCGGAAGTTCGATGCCTGCTGCGCCACCTATCAGGAGCTGCGCAAGCGCGGCGCGCGCGTGGTGGTCGGCGGCGACTATGGCTTTTCCATTACGCCGATGGGGCAGAACGCCCGCGACCTGCAGCACTTCGTGACCTACTTCGGCTTCTCGCCCGTCGAGGCCTTGCGCAGCGCCACGACGATCGGCGCGCAGTTGATGGGAACGGCGGATGAACTGGGACAGATCCGCGAGGGCTTTCTGGCCGACCTGCTGCTCGTGCGCGGTGATCCGACCCGGGACGTGTCCCTGCTGCAGGACCGCGACAATCTCTCCATGATCATGAAAGACGGCGCTCTCTGGAAGGACCCGCGCGGCGCGGCCGGGCGTGACGCGGAGGGTCTCATACGGGCCGCCGGTTGAACTGCAGCCAGCGCCGGCCCGGCGCTACGGCCCGGCTTTCCCTTGCCGGGAGCGTGACGCCGAGGACAGCTCGTCCATAACCGTGCCCTTCCAGAGGGGCACGCCCGTGCGATAGGCGGCGCGGCCGATCAGATGCGCGGCGACCGGGGCGGTCAGGATCAGGAAGACGATCGCGGCGATCGCCCGTGCGGTAATCCCGCCCTCGCCGAAGTGCAGTGCCACCGCCACCAGGATCAGGCCGCAGCCCAGGGTACCGGCCTTGGTCGAGGCATGCATGCGGATCAGGATGTCCGGCAGGCGCAGGACACCGACCGCCGCCGCCAGCGAGAAGAGGCCGCCGGCGAGGATGAAAAAGGCCACGGCGATTTCGGTCATGTGGTTTCTCCCGGCTGCGGTGAGTCTTCGAGGCTGCGGACCTTGCGGCGCTCGGCGAAGCGGGCGAAGGCGATGGTCGCCAGGAAGGCCACCAGCGCCAGCGCGATGGCGACGTCAAGGAAGGCCGGCTCGTCCGCGGCGATGGCGAAGAGCGCCGAGAAGGCCACCGCCAGGATGGTCATGAGATCGAGGGCGACCACCCGGTCGGGCAGGCTCGGTCCCTTGGCCAGGCGCAGGAAAGCAAGCAGGACGGAGAGCATGATCAGCGCGAAGCCGATCTCCACGGCCCAGGACACCAGCGTATCGGGTAGGGACATTATTCCACGGCCTCCAGGACCCAGCGTTCGATACCGGACTTGATCTCCCGTCGCAGTTCGTCCGGGTCCTCGACGAACATGGCGTGCACGTAGAGCGTCTTGCGGTCGGGCGAGAGGTCGAGGCTCAGGGACCCGGGCGTCAGCGAGATCAGGTTCGCGACCAGCAGGATCTCGGTGTCGCCGCGCGCCGAGAGTGGCAGGGCGATGATGCCGGGCCGGCTAAGATGAGTCGGCGTCACCACGTCCCAGACCACCCGCAGGCTGGAGACCACCAACTCGTAGATGAAGAGGAAGAGCAGGCGCAGCACCCGCCAGACTCTCAGGAAGTAAGGGCTTTCACCGAACAACGGCCGGGCGATCCAGAGCGCGCCATAGCCGATGCCGAAACCCACCAGCAGACTGGCCAGGCTGAAGCTGCCCATCAGGGCGGCCCAGCTCACGGCGAGGAAGGCGTTGAGCAGAAAGAGGTTCACGGCGCGCCTCCCAAAACCGCCTGCAGATAGGCCGTGGGGTTGAGCAACTGCTCCGCCGAGCGTTCGGCCAGCTCCAGGAAAGGCGCCGGGAAGAGGCCGATAGCGACGGTCAGCAGCGCGAGTCCCGCCACCGGCAGCAGCAGCGCCATCTGCGCCCGCCAGTCGAGGATCGCCAACTCCGGATGCCCGCCGTCCGGGTGCGGTTTCCAGAAGGCCTCGCCCCAGATCTTGGTCATGGAATAGATGGTCAGCAGCCCCACCGCGAGCCCCACGCCGGCGACCACATAGGCCTCCACCTCGAGGCTTGCCTTGATCAGCAGGAACTTGGCCCAGAAGCCCGACAGCGGCGGAAAGCCGGCGAGGGAAAAGGCCGGGATCAGGAACAGCAGCGCCAGCAGCGGACTGGCCTTGTAGAGTCCGCCGATGGCCGAGAGCTCGAAGGAGCCGGTCAGCCGCCGGGCCACACCGCTGATCAGGAAGAGGTTGGCCTTCACGATGATGTGGTGCACCAGATAGAAGACCGAGCCGACCAGGGCCAGGGGCGTAAAGAGCGCAAGCCCGAGCACCATGTAGCCAATCTGGCTGACGATATGGAACGAGAGGATCTTGCGGAACTCGTTGTGCGCCGCGGCGCCCAGAACGCCGGTGATCATGGTCAGCGCCGCGACCGCCAGCAGCAGGCCATGGGTGTAGTCGGTGTCCTGGGTGAAGACCAGGGTGAAGAGCCGGATCAGGGCATAGACCCCAACCTTGGTCAGCAGGCCGGCGAAGACCGCGGAGATCGCGACCGGCGGTGTGTGGTAGGAGGCCGGCAGCCAGAAGAACAGCGGGAAAACCGCCGCCTTCACGCCGAAGGCGATCAGGAAGAAGACCGCGATCACGCTGAGCAGCCCCTGGTTCTCGACCTCACGCACGGCCAGATGCAGATCGGCGAGGTTGAGCGTGCCGGTGACCCCATAGAGCAGGCCGATGCCCGAGAGGAACAGCACGGTCGAGACCAGGTTCAGCGCCACATACTTGATGCCGCCGTCGATCTGCTCCCGGGTGCCGCCCAGCACCAGCAGGCCGAAGGAGGCGATCAGCATGACCTCGAACCAGACATAGAGGTTGAAGAGATCACCGGTCAGAAAGGCGCCGCAGACGCCGGCGATCAGTACCTGAAAGAGGGCGTGGTAGCCGAGCTGTTCACGGCGTTCGTCGATGTCCGCCAGGGCGTAAACCGCCACCGCCAAGCCGGTGATGGCGGTGATCAGCACCATGACCGCGCTGAGCAGGTCGGCCACCAGGGTGATGCCGAAGGGGGCGGGCCAGCCGCCCATCTGCCCGGCCAGCACATCTTCGCGCCAGACCGCGGACATCAGGGCCAGTGCCGCGGCCAGCAGTGCAAAGCTGCCGGCGATGCTCAGCCAGCGGCCTGCGCCCGGCTTGCCGCGCAGCAGGAACGCCAGTACCGCCGTCGCAAAGGGCAGAACGATGGGCAGGGCCAGAAGCCAGGTCATGCCAAACTCCCCATCAGGGCAATCTCCTCTGCGGCGCGGCGGCTGCGGCGACGACAGTGCTGGTTTCTTTCTGTTGCGTGGCTTCGGCGCGCTCGTCCGGTTCCGCGTAGCGCATTTCATCGCTGTCGAGCGTGCCCAGGGCCTGGTAGCCCCGGTAGATCAGCACCAGGGCGAAGGCGAAGAGGCCGAAGCCGATCACGATGGCGGTCAGGACCAGCGCCTGCGGCAGGGCGTTGGCGACCAGACCGTCAGGGGCCGTCATTCCCGGCGCGACCAGCGGTGGCGCTTCGGGAGTCAGGCGGCCGGCGACGAAGATCGTCAGGTTCGCCGCGTTGCTGAGCAGCACCAGGCCGAAGAGGAAGCGCAGCAGATTGCGCGCCAGCATCAGATAGACGCTGGCGGCGACCAGCAGGCCGATCAGGATCGCGAGAAGCGATTCCATTCAGACCTCCTCTTCCAGGGCCAGGACCAGAGTCAGAATCGCCCCGATCACCACCAGATAGACGCCGATATCGAACAGCAGGACGCTGCTGACCGGAAATCCTTTGTCGCCGCCTTCCGTGCCGCCCAGGAACAGCCACTGGCCGGTGAAGAAGGGCGCGCCCGCGAAGGCCGCGAGCAGGCCGGCGATCAGGGCGATGCCGAGGCCGGCCATGGCGATGGCGGCCGGGTCCAGGCGCAGGGCCTGGCGCGCGGCTCGGGTACCGTGGGCAATGGCGTAGAGCACGAAGCCGATGCTGCCGATCAGCCCGCCGATAAAGCCGCCGCCGGGCTCGTTATGACCACGCAGCAGCATATAGAAGGAAAAGACCAGCATCAGGGCGACCAGCAGGCGGGTCGCGGCGTTGAGGACGAGCGAATTCATGAGGCTTTCCCCCGCAGCGAATTGCGGATCAGCGCATAGGCGCCGAGCGCGGCCACCGCGACCACGGCGATCTCACCGAAGGTGTCGAGCGCGCGGAAGTCGACCAGGATGACGTTGACGATATTGCGCCCGAAGGCCTCCGGCACGCTTGTCGTCTCGAAGTAGCTGGTGAGGGAACGATCGAGCGGTGTCTGAACGACGGCCATCAGCACCAGAGTGACCAGTCCGCCGAGCGCCAGGGAGAGCGCCGCGTCCAGCCGCCGGACCCGGCGCGTCTCGCGGCTGCCGTCGTTGAGCAGGGGCAGCCGCAGCATCACCACGGCCACCAGCACCACGACCAGGGTCTCGACCAGCAACTGCGTGATGGCGACATCCGGGGCGCCGAACATGACGAAGAGCAGGGCGACGCCGACCCCCACGACCCCGAGGGCACAGATCGCAGCGAGGCGGGAGCGGGCCAGGGCGGTCATGATGGCGGCGGCGGCGATCAGGATGACCACGGCCCAGTGTTTGAAGGCGGCCTCCGGCCAGCCCAGCTCGGGCAGAAGACCATCGCCGCGCAGCAGCGTGACGCCGAGCACCGCAATCAGGCTGGCGAAGACGATAAAGAGATACCGACGCAGGATGCCGCCCTGCAGCAGCCGGGTCTGCAAGCCCGCGAAGGCTTTCAAAGCCCAGAGAATGCGGTCCCAGTTCCGGTCCGCGGAGTAGGGCAGGCGCGCGGCCAGGGCTGAGAGCAGGTCCTGCAGCCGGCTGCGGTAGGCGTAGATGGCGACGCCGAGCGCAAAGGTCAGGAGGCTGAGCAGCAGTGGCAGGTTGAGGCCATGCCACAGCGCCAGTTTGATCTCGGCCGTTTGCCCGGTGATCGCGGTGACCGCCGGCGCGACCAGCGGCTGGGCGATCAGGGCGGGGGCCAGGCCGAAGATCAGGCCCAGCGCAGCCAGCACTGCCGGTCCCAACCACATGGCTGGCGGCGCTTCGCGTGGCAGTTTCGGGGTCAGGCCCGGCGATCCGTAAAAGGGGCGAAGGGCGACAATGCCGGCCACCGCGACCATCAGCGCGTTGGCCAGCACCGCGGCCGCCGCCACAAAAGCGGGTTCGGAGGCGATCGCCAGGGCGCCTTCGTACTTCAGCTCCTTGCCGATGAAGCCCAGGAAGGGCGGGAAACCGGCCATGGAAAGTGCTGCCAGGGCCGCGGCCAGGGCGGTCACGGGCATGGCATGCGCCAGACCGCGCAGCCTGGCTGTGTCGCGCGTTCCGGTCCGGTGGTCGATGATGCCGACCACCAGGAACAGCGCGGCCTTGTAGAGTGAGTGGACGATCAGGAAGGTCACCGCCGCGGCGATGGCGACCCGGCTGTCCGCGCCGAGAAACATAGTCAGCGTCCCCAGCGCCATCACCGTGGTATAGGCCAGGACGAGTTTCAGGTCGGTCTGGCGCAGCGCTAGGATGGAGGCGAAGACGGCGGTCGCCGCGCCGAACAGCGTCAGCGTCCAGATCCAGACCTCGGTGCCGCTCAAGGCCGGGTGCAGGCGCGCCAGCAGGTAAATGCCGGCCTTGACCATGGTGGCCGAATGCAGATAGGCGCTGACCGGCGTGGGCGCTGCCATGGCGTTGGGCAGCCAGAAGTGAAAGGGCACCTGCGCTGACTTGGTAAAGGCGCCCAGCAGCACCAGGATCAGGATCGCCAGGTAGGCATCATGTTCGCGCAGGACATCGCCCTGGCTCAGGATCTCACTCAGTTCATAGCTGCCGGCGACTGTGCCCATCAGGATGAAGCCGGCCAGCAGGGCGAGGCCGCCGGTCGCCGTGACCAGCAGCGCCTGCAGGGCGTTGCGCCGGGCCTTGGCGGAGGCATGATCGAAGCCGATCAGCAGATAGGAGGTGACGGTGGTCAGCTCCCAGAAGACGAAGAGCGTGATCAGGTTGTCGGCCAGCACCAGCCCAAGCATGGAAGCCATGAAGGCCAAGAGATACAGCACGAAGCGCCGGTAGTGCGGATGATCGAACAGGTAGGCGGTGGAATAGAGTGTGACCAGCGTCCCGATGCCGCTGATCAGCAGGGCGAAGATGAGGCTCAGGCCATCCAGGGAAAAGGAGAGGGCGATGCCGAGGCTCGGCATCCAGTCCTGCGAAAAAGCCAGGCGTTCGCCATTGGCGATCACCGGGATCTGCCAGGCGAAGATGGCTGTCAGCACAAATGGCAGCAGCACGGACAACAGGGCCGCTGCGCGCGAAGCCGTCTGGCCCGGCTGCAGCACTGCGCCGTGGTGATTCTTCCCCTGACCCACGTTGTTCATAAAGGTTTCTGTGTTCCCATTTTCAGAAGGTTGCGATGGCTGCGCGACGGGCCGACGCAAAGATTTTCCCGCGCGCAGCCACCCGTGCGAGAAGCGGCACTGGCGGGAAAGATTGTGCCGCTTCGTCGCTTATGAGCCGCTTTTCTCGCTTGCGACTTCTTTCCCTGTCACTCCGGGGTTTTCTGCAGTTCCGCCGAATTCTGGCCTGCTGAATTTCTGGCGGTGTGAATTCTGGCCTGACGAACTCGGGGTAGGCCCGAATTCGAAGTTAAGTTCAATTCCGGACTAGGCGCTCGCGCCGATCTTGTTCCCGGTGATCGGCAGGCCGATCGCGCCGATCAGACGCTCCCAGGATTCGAGTTCATCCTTCACCAGAAGTCGGCGCCGCTTGAGCCGCTGCAGCAGCAGGCTGTCCGGCAGGGGGCGCTGCATTTCCGCGGCAAGCCTGTCCTCGATTTTGCGGTGCTTGGCGCGGAGCGACTGGTAGCGGGCTTCTGTCTTCACGATCTGCTCCTTTTGTTGCGGCCGTCGCGCTTGACGGTGACCTCTAGCGCATATGGCCACGAATAGCTGATTGCTCTAATCACTCTCGCCATAAAATTTAATAGATATTGACTATCAAAAATCTGAGCAAGGTCAGGGTGATCGATGATAGGACAATCCGATTATTTGTCCGCGCGTGATCGATTGGATGGATCGTCGTTTCGAGGCCATCTCAACAGCAGGTCAAGGCCGCGCGACCTCGAGGAGGGATGCGAAGGCCGTAGAGTTAGCAGATGGAGTTTGTATGATGTTGAGACAGGATCTTACCAGATCACGGAATCAGGCCACTTCCCTGGCAGTTCCGCAGCAGACCGATTGCGCCGTACGCCGGGCTGAGGAAGACTACTATGCCTGCCTCACGAACTTCGGTCATAACTCTGGGGAAGCGCACGCGGCGCACCAGATTTGGCTGGGGTTGCGTAGTCGCCAGCAGGCGCAGGCCGCATAACCAATCAACTCTGAAACCTGTCAGGGCGGAGAGCTGGTAAACAGCCTCCGCCCTGAGTTTTAAGCCGGCACTCTATTGCCGCTTCGTCAGGCCGAGCGCAATTCGAGCGCCGTTTCCTCTTCTTCCTTCTCCAGCGTGACGGGCGAGCGAAATCCGGCCGGCTTGACCGCCAGTACGGAACACTGAACCTGGTTCAGAATGGCCTCGGCGGTGTTGCCGATAATCAGCCCCTTGATCCCTGTCCGGCCGACCGTTCCCATGATGATCAGATCGACCTGATGTGCCTCGGCAAAGGCCGGAATCTCGCGGCGCGCCTCACCTTTCAGCAGATGGAGATGCCGCCCGTCGCTGCTGTCGGGATAGCGGAACAGCAACTTCGAGACACCGCGTTCGCTCTGGCGCCGCCGTTCTTCGACCATGCGATCGACGTCCTCTTTCGGGACGCGGGCGAAGGCGCTGTTGCGGAAGCTGTCTTCCTCATCCAGCTTCCAGGCGTGCACCACGTGCAGCTCGCTATTGTCGACCTTCGACATGGAGGTGGAAAGCTCGATGATCAGCGGATCCAGCCCATCCTTCTGCTCGTCGGATGCCATGGGGTCGACGGCTGCAAGGACCCGGGCGTAGCGATGCTCGCTGCTGGGCTTCATCATCCAGACAGGGCAGGGGCATTTGCGCAGGAGATGCATGTCGTTGCTGGCGAAAAACAGCCTCTGCCCCTCGCTCTCGCCCGCCGTGCCCTTGATCACCAGGTCGTGGCCGTCGCGCAGCACTTTACGTATGATCTCGACAAAGGGCACGCCTTGCAAAACGACTTCTGCGGTGGAAATGCCTTCCGATTTGATCGGCGCCGCGACCTGCGACAGGCGCTCCCGGTGGAACTCGATGACCTCGTACTCGACGTTCTGCGCGCTGTGTCCGGGGAGGGCGTTGAAGAGGCGGGAGAGTTCGCCCGGGGCGGAGTCGACCACATCGACCAGTGTAATGCGGGCCTCGTTGGCTTTCGCCAGCCAGATCGCACGACCGATGACATCGTCGTGGAGGCTGCGCTCGTCACAGACCAGTAGGATATTTTTAAATCTTTTCATGAGGATGACTCTCCTGTTCATGAAACTTGTGCCAGCGCAGGCCGGCGGATGGCGGCGAAAATGCGCGCTCTTGGTTTGCATTTGGGCTTGAAATTTAGATTGAGCAAATCGAAGTTGTGATACTCTTCGATAGATTTTATCTTTCATAAAATTGGAGTGTGAACTCGATGCCGACCTTGCAGCAGCTTCGTTATCTTGTGGCCGTGGCGGAAACCCTCCACTTCCGCAGAGCCGCTGAGATGACCCATGTCACGCAGCCCACGCTCAGCGGACAGTTGCGCGAACTGGAGGAAAAGCTGGGTGTGCAACTGGTCGAGCGCAGCCGCTCCAAGGTGTTGCTCACGCCTGTAGGCAAGGAGATTGCGGCCCGCAGCCGGACAGTGCTGCGCGATGTGCAGGATATCGTCGAGTTGGCGAAGCACGGCCAGTCGCTTCTGGGAGGCACCATCCGGCTTGGCACCCTTCACTCGCTGGGGCCCTATCTGCTGCCGCATATCCTTCCGGAATTGCATCGGACCTATCCGCAACTGAAGTTCTACGTCCGCGAGGGCATGCCGCAGGCGCTCCTGAACAGTGTCGACGACGGCAGCCTTGACCTGCTGTTGTTTCCCCTGCCGGTAAAGGGCGGTGACCTCCAGACCGCCCGGCTCTTTCGGGAGCCCTTGCTGGTGGTTGCCGCCAAGGAGCACCGGCTCGCGGCGGCCACGCAAATCGATCAGACTGAGCTGAAAGGGGAATCGGTGCTGACCTTGGAGCAGGGGCACCGGTTGCATGACCAGGTCCGCGATCTCTGCGCGGATTACGGCGCCGAACTGTCACTGGATTACGAGGGCACCAGCCTGGACACCCTGCGCCAGATGGTCAGCATGGGCATGGGGCTCTCCCTGCTGCCGGCGCTTTACGTGCGCTCTGAAGTCCTGCACGACGAGCAGGTCGTTGCACGCCCTCTGCGCCGGCGCGCGCCCTATCGCATGATCGGCATGATCTGGCGCCGGCAGTCGGCGCGGCAGGATGAGTTTCTGGCCCTGGCGGGACTCATTCGGGGCATCCTGAAAAGCCGGGTCCCGGAGGTCACGGTCTTGCAGTAGCATGATGATCCGAGGGTCCGGTTTTTCCAGCCGCTTGCAGAAAAGCGCGGGAGGCGATTAAGCTTTCCACTCTCGGGCGAGGCCTTTCTCCCCATCTTGAGCGAAAGGGCGCGGGTCTATACCGGCGCGAAATCAGCGTGACGATAGACGTGACGACCGACAGTGAGACCCTGACGAAACCGAAGGGCGCGCCTAACGTTCATAAGGGTGCGCCGGTTCTGCGGGTCCTCGGGACCTCGGTGACGCAGATCGAAGTTTTGCGCGAAGCGGCGCAGCGCGATCTGGGCATCCGGCTCGATTACATCACCCTCGACGGGACCGAGGCCCAGCGCCGCGGCGTTTTGGCGCCGCAGTCCTTCGATGTCTATGACCAGTGGTTCCACGACCTGGACCTGATCTGGCCTACCGGTTCGATCCAGGGTATCGACATCGGGCGCATCGAACAGTGGGACCGGGTGAATGCCCTGCCCAAGACGGGGCGGATTTCGCCGCATCATTCTTCGGCCTGCGGCGGTGATCCGAGCAAGCGGCTGTACGTGCAGCTTGATGGCTCTCTCGGCGATGCGCCCTCGGACTTCATCAGCATGCTGCCGACCGTGCATAACGCGGACAGCTTCGCAGGCGTGGGCGCGGACCCCCAGAGCCTGACCACCTGGGGCAGTCTTCTGGCCCCGGAGTGGGCCGGGCGGGTGGTGCTGCAGAGCGATGCGGCGATCGGCAGCCTCGACATGATGCTGGCGCTGCAGGCGCGCGGCGAAGTCGAAGCGGCGGATATCGGCAACCTGGAGCTGGAAGAAATCGAGAACCTGACCGACCTGCTGCGGGCTTACCGCAAACGCGGACATTTTCGCGGTTTCTGGGCCGACGAAGCCGAAGCGGTCGCGGCCATGCAGCAGCGCAAACCGGTGATCGGCAGTCTTTGGTGGTCGGGTGTCATCAAGCTGCGTGCGCTCGGCGTGCCGGTCGTGGTCGCTACGCCCGAGGAGGGGTATCGGGGCTGGTTCGGGGGCATGGCGCTCTCGGTGCATCTCAAGGGCCGGGAACTGGATGCCGCGTATGACTATCTGAACTGGTGGCTCGACGGCTATCCCGGGGCCATGATGGCACGCAACGGCGCCTATATGGCGAACCCTGAGGCGGTGCGGCCGCATCTGACGCCCAGCGAGTGGGGCTTCTGGTACGGCGGGGAGCCGGCCCAGGAGCCGGTGACCGATCCGCATGGCAACGAGATCTATGCGGTGGGCGACCGGCGCGAGGGCGGCTCCTACACACAGCGGGTGGCGCGCATCATCGCGTGGGACGCGGTGATGGACGAGCACAACTACCTGGTCCGCCGCTGGGAAAACGCGCTCTCTGGGCGTTCCTCAGGCTCTGGGCGCTGATCAGGGTTCGCGCCACTTCAGGTAGGACGGCAGGTCGGGCTGCGGAAAGACTGAAATCGCCATCAGCCGCTTGCGTGTGCGCTCGGCGGAGAGTCGCAGATGCTCCTCCAGGGCCTGGGCGGCCATGGGATAGGCGCCGCGCATGACGAACTCCAGAATGATCGCGTGTTCGCGCAGGGAGACCTGAAAGGGCTGCGCGCCGACGAAAGAGGCGAAGACCCGGTTGACGACCAGCGCGAGCTGACTCTGATGCACCATGCGCAGCAGGTGCGGGTTGCGCGAGCGTGCCAGCAGGCGCACATGGATGTCGTTTTCCAGTTCTTCCAGTTCCTCGGCCTCCAGCCCGGTGCCCTTTGCCAGGGCGGCTTCATGGCGCTGCCACATGGCCTTGACCTCGCGCGGTGGCAGCAGCGGCGCGCTCTCGGCCAGGGCCAGCGGCTCCAGCTTGCCGCGGACCGCGAAGTAGTGGGCGACCTCCCTGGCGGTCAGCGGCCCGATGATCCAGTGGGACTGACGGTTCTTCTGAACCAGGCCCCGGTCCTGCAGGCGCGACAGCAGTTCGCGCACCACCGTGCGGCTGACGTCGTAGTGATCGGCCACGCCCTGTTCGTTGACCCGGAACTGGCCGAAGGGCAGGGCGTGGACCAGCATGGTCTCGAAGTCGCGGGCGATGCGCTCCGAAGTGACCGGCATGGGATGGATCGGCGCGTCCTCGGACAGGCCGAACATCTCCCGGGTCAGCGGGCGGCGGGTCGGCGTGGCCTCGTCCTCGCCGCGCACCACGAATCCACGGCCGTCGAAGCGCGCCAGCAGGCCGCGTTCAAGCAAGTCTCCCAGGGCCGTGCGCACCGGCGTGCGGCTGGTGCCGAACAGCCGGGCGATCGGCTCTTCGGTCAGGACTGTGCCCGCGGGAATCCGGCCGCTGTCGATCGCCGAGGCCAGCAGAGATTCGATGGCGGCGTAGCGCGGTGTGGATTGGTCGAAACCGATATCGGCGTTGGTCGCAGTAAGATCTGACACGGTGACTTTCTCAACTTAAAATATTGTACATCGTGCACGAGATGCGTTTTTTACATGAACGTTATAACATCTCATTCATAAAAAAGCAAGGAAAAACAGGGATTTCGTTGTTTTTTCGTTTTTGATAATTGACTCTTGCACACAAAAACCGCAATCTCCAGAGCATTGAGCTTGAGCGAGAAACTTTCCCTTTTTGGAGCCTGTCGGCGATGATGGAGATGTCGGGTCTGGAAAAATCCTATGATGGTCGCCCGGCCATCGCCGACTTTTCGCTCTCCGTGCGGGACGATGAGTATCTGACGATTCTCGGCCCCTCCGGTTCGGGTAAGTCGACGCTCCTGCGCCTGATCGCCGGGCTCGACCGGCCGGATGCCGGTGCGATCACCCTGAACGGTGAAGTCATCACCAGCAAGCCGAGCCATATGCGCGGCCTGGGTTTCGTGCAGCAGAGCTACGCGCTTTTTCCCCACATGTCCGTGCGCGACAACGTCGCCTTCGGCTTGCGCTACCGTCAGGTCGATCCGGTCCAGGACGAAAAGGAAGTGGCCCGGCGCAGCGACGCCATGCTCGAGCTTGTGGGCCTGAGCGGCCTGGGCGAGCGCATGGTCGGGCAGATCTCCGGCGGGCAGAAACAGCGGGTCTCCCTCGCGCGCACGCTGGTAACCGAACCCAAGATCTGCCTGCTCGACGAACCGCTCGGTGCACTCGACGCCAACCTGCGCGAACGCATGACCGTCGAGCTGCGCCACATCCGCGCCACCCTGGGCGTGACCTTCATGCATGTTACCGGCAACGAGGCCGAGGCGCTGACCATGGGCGACCGGCTGATCGTGCTGGACCAGGGCCGGGCGATCCAGGTCGACAGCCCCGACGAGGTCTTCAACCGTCCGGCCAGCGTGGCGGTCGCACGGCTGGTGAACAACTACAACATCCTGCCCGGTGCCCTGCACAACGGCGACTTCATCCACGGCAGCGCCACTCTGGCCGCGCCTTCAACGACCGAAAGGGCCGGCTACTACGTGATCCGCTTCGACCAGGTGACCATCGATGCGCCCGATACGGAGCTGCCGGCCGGCCGGGCCGCCATGACCGCGAGCTTCATCGCCAGCGAGTTCATGGGTTCGCGCATCATCTATTTCTTCCGCCGGCCCGACGGCGAGGTCTTCGAGGTGGAGCGCCATCTCAGCCGCGATGATCCGGAGGACTACCAGCAGGGCGCGGTCTGCCGCCTAAGCTGGCCGGTCAGCGATGTGCTGCTCTATGACGATTCGGGCACGCTGCTTCCCGCGCGGGAGGGCCTGCAATGAGCGCCGCCGCCGAACGTAATCCGGCCGAGGCGGCGCAGATCGCCGCCATCTCGGAATCCTTCTGGCGCCGCAACGCCAAGGCTTTGCTGCTGGCGCCGGGCGTGCTCTGGATGCTGCTGTTCCTGGTGGTGCCCCTGATCATGATGGTCTACGTCAGCTTCTGGACGCAGACCACCTTCGCCATCAACTCGACCCTGACCACCAAGTCATGGGTGACTTTCTTCGCCTCGGAGACCTACTTCGGCGCGCTGCTCAGAACCCTGCGCATCTGGCTGACCGTTCTGGTGCTGACCTTAATCATCGGCTATCCGACGGCGCTCTTCATCGGCCAGTTCGTGCGCAACAAAACGGTCCAGACCGCGCTGCTGGTCACCTGCGTCATTCCCTTCTGGACCTCCTTCCTGATCCGCGTCCTGGCCTGGCGGCCCATGCTCGGTAAGGAAGGCGCGATCAACATCGTGCTGCAGAAGTTCGGCCTGATCTCCGAACCCATCGAGGTGCTGCTCTTTACGGAGCTCTCGGTGGTGATCGGCATGCTGCAGATCTACGTGGTCTTCATGGTCGGCCCCATCGCCTTCATGCTGGCACGGATCGACGACAGCCTGCTGGAGGCCGCCCGCGATCTCGGCGCCTCGGCCTTCACCATCTTCCGCAAGATCATCTTCCCGCTCAGCCTGCCGGGCGTGGTGGTCGGCGCCATCTTCGTGTCGGTCATGGTGCTGGGCGAGTTCGCCACCTCGGCCGCTTTGTCGGGCCGGAAAGTCAATCTCCTCGGCAACATCATCGTGACCCAGGTCGGCTCCCTGAAATGGGCCTTCGCGGCCGTGATCGGGGTGATCCTGACGGCGGTCATGGCCATCGTCATCACCGCCCTGCTGCGGGTCGTCAACCTGCGCAAGGAGCTCTGAGGCGGCCATGCACCATCTCGTTCAACTCCGCTGGAGCCTGGCCGTCTATACCGGTCTCTTCATCGCTTTCCTCTACGGTCCCTTCGTGGTCATGGGCCTGCTCAGCTTTCAGCAGGGGCCGGAAGGCGGGCCGCAGTTCCCGATCATCGAGTGGTCGACCTTCTGGTACAGCCACGTGATCGGCATCGCGCCGCCCTCGCGCATCGCGCCCCTGCCGATCGGCGAGGCGCTGATCCGCTCCCTGACCCTGGCGTTCGCCACCATGGTGGTCTCCACCGTGCTGGGCACCCTGACGGCCCAAGCCTTCCGCACGAAGTTCAAGGGCTCCGGTCTGGTCTTCTACCTGGTGGTGCTGGGCATGATGGTGCCGGGCGTGCTGCTCGGTCTGGGCATGGCGCTGGTCGCCGACCAGATGGATGTCGCGCGCACTTGGTGGGGCACGGCCTTCCTGCTGCACGTGGTCTACACCTATCCCTTCGCCTTCCTGGTCATGCTCGCGATCTTCAACCGCTTCGACAAGTCGGTGGAGGAGGCCGCCTGGATGCTGGGCGTGCCGCCGGGGCGCACCTTCCGCAAGGTGACCTTCCCCATGATCTTCCCGGGCGTGCTCTCGGCCATGCTCTTCGCTTTCACGCTCAGCTACGACGAGTTCCCGCGCACGCTCTTCACCGGCGGCTCCGAGGTCACCATGCCGATCGCGATCTACGGCACCTTCGCCGTGGAGATCCACCCGAACCTCTTCGCCTTCGGCGTCCTGACCACGCTCTTCTCCTTCGCGCTGCTCACGGTTTACGGAGTCCTGATGGGCGTTTCGACCCGCCGGGCCCGCGTGCGCGCCTCCGGTATTCAGGAGGACGTGGCATGAGCCGTCTCGCGGGACAGCGTGCCATCGTCACCGGCGCCGGCGCGGGCATCGGCCGTTCCATCGCCCTGCGGCTGGCCCTCGAGGGTGCGCAGGTTCTGGTCAACGACCTCTCGCTGCTGCGCGCCGAGAAGACCGCGGCCGAGATCACCGCGGCGGGTGGTCAGGCCCAGTCCGTGGGCGGCGACGTGTCGGATCCCGCCGATGTCGATCTCATTTTCGAGGCCTGCGAAAGCCGCTGGGGCGCCTGCAGCCTGCTGGTCAACAACGCGGGCATCGTTCAGCAGCGTCCCTTCGCCGAGCTGGAGCTGGAAGACTGGGACCGGATGATCGCCGTGCACCTGCGCGGCTGTTTCCTGACCTGCCGCCGAGCCATCGGCGCCATGCTGGAGGCCGGGGAGGGTAGCATCATCAACATCGCCTCCCAGCTCGGCCAGATCGGCGGCATCGACCTGGTGCATTACTCGGCGGCCAAGGCCGGGATTATCGGCCTGACCAAGGCGCTCGCCCGCGAGGTCAGCAGCGCCGGTGTTCGGGTCAACGCCGTGGCCCCGGGGCCGATCAACACCGAACTGGTCATGGGCCTCTCGGAAGACTGGCGCGCCGCCAAGGCGGCCGAACTGCCGCTCGGGCGCTTCGGCGAGCCGGAGGATGTGGCCGACACCGTGGCCTTTCTGGCTTCGGACGAGGCCCGGATCTACGTGGGCCAGGTGCTCGGGCCCAACTCCGGCGACGTGATGCTTTGAGGGGAGCAGGTCATGACCGATGAAACTCTGAAAACAGTCCTGATCACCGGCGCCGGCATCGGCATCGGCCGCGCCACCGCCAAGACCTTCGCCAGGGCCGGCTACCGGGTCATCGTGACCGACGTGCTGGAAGCCGAAGGCCAGGCCGTCGCCGAAGAAATCGGGCGTGACGGCGGGCAGGCGGAATTCCACAGCTTGGACGTGACCTCCACGGCACAGGCCGATGCGCTGGTGGCCGCCCTGGAAGAACGCTACGGCGCCCTCGACTGCATCGTCGCCAACGCCGGCATCGCCATCAAGGTACCGCTGGACGATCTGACCGACGAGAAGTGGGACCGGACCTTTGACGTGGACCTTAAGGGCATGATCAGGGTGGTGCGCGCGGCTGCGCCCAAGATGCGGGCCGCGGGCCGCGGCTCGATCGTCTGCCTCTCCTCCATCATGGGCGTGGCTTATGGCTGGGACGAGCATGTGCACTATTCCGCGGCCAAGTCGGGTGTCGTCGGGCTGGTGCGCGGCCTCGCGGTCGAACTCGCCGCTTCGGGCCTGCGCGTCAACGGTGTTGCCCCGGGCTACATCCGCACCGCCCAGGCCCTTTCCAGGGAAAACTCGCTCGGACCTGAAGGCCTGGAAGCCGCGGCCTCCTTCATTCCCATGGGCCGGGTCGGCGAACCCGAAGACATCGCCGACGTCATCCTGTTCCTGGCTTCGGACGCGGCCCGTTACATGACGGGGCAGGTGGTCACGGTCGACGGTGGGCTGCTGGTCGGCCGTTACTAGAGTCATAAGAAAAACGATTGAAGACAGTGGAAGCAACGAAAGGGAGAAGTGCTATGAACAGTTTTACCTTGAACCGGAGACGGTTCCTCTACGGCGCCGGTGCCATGGGGACCGCAGCAACCTTCTTACATCCCTCCATGTCCTGGGCTGACGGCCATCTCGGCAGCCAGAGCCTGCGCACCGTCGGCCTGTCGGTGACGGTGCAGGAGCGTATCCTGAACGACTTCAAGGCCAAGTCGGGCGTCGGCTCGGTGAACGGCAAGGCGGACATCTTCCCCAACACCCAGACCGAACTGCTGTCCGGCTCCAACGCCTACGACTGCTGGGAGATCATCGGCGAGCGTCTGCCGGCCATGACGGCGACCAAGACCATCGCGCCGATCGCCACCTCCGACCTCTCCAACTGGGGTAAGATCCGCTCCACCTTCACCGATGCGGATCCCAAGATGGAGGCCCGGGCGCAGATCTCCGGACAGATCTGGGCGGATGATGCCAAGACCCAGCTCTGGATGGTGCCGACGGTCTACAACTTCGACTCCATCGGTTACCGCCCCGACCTGGTCAGCGCCGAGGAAGCCAACACCTGGACCTCGCTCTTTGATCCCAAGTTCAAGGGCAAGACCGGCCTGAACGTAGATCCGCTGATCGCCTTCGGTCAGGCGATCCTGGCGATGAACTCGCTCGGTCTCCTGAACGTGCCGAACCCGGGCAACCCCAACATCGAGGAGATCGACGAGGCGGCCAAGTTCCTGATCGCCAAGAAGAAGGAAGGTCAGTTCCGCGCGCTCTGGGGTGACTTCGGCGAACTGGTCAACCTGCTGGCCTCCGGCGAGATGATCCTGGCCGACGCCTGGCAGCCGGCGGTTATGGCCGTGAAGGCCCAGGGCATCGAGTGCTCCTACGCGGTGCCGAAGGAAGGCTATCGCGCCTGGTCCATCGGTATCTCGCTGATCGCCAACTCCTCCAACGCCGACGCGGTCAAGGCCTACGCCGACTACTGGCTGTCCGGGCCGCCGGCGATCATCGTCTCGGAGCAGGGCTACTACTCGCCGACCACCAACATTGCCAATGCCATGTCGCCGGAGAAATACGGCTTCTGGTACGAGGGCAAGCCCTGGGTCGGCCCGACCGAGCGCGGCATCAAGGAAGGCGACCTGCGCGACGGCGGCTCGCTGGAAGAGCGCGCGAAGCTGGTCTCCTACTGGCACCAGTGGCCGGACGAGTACGACCACCTGATCATGCGCTGGGACGAATTCCTGAGCGCCTAACCCGGATACCCCAAAAGAGGGTTGTCCCTGTGACTGAAACTGGGAGGGGTCTTCCCCGATCCCTCCCGGCCTTTTTCAACGAGAAATGACGTCGTCGATGAGCCAGTACGATCTGGAACTGAGAAAGCTGCGCAAGGTCTATCCCGGCGGGACGGTCGCCGTGGAAGCCTTCGACCTGCAGGTCGAACGGGGAGAGTTCATCTCCTTCGTCGGCCCATCCGGCTGTGGCAAGACCACGACCCTGCGCATGATTGCCGGCCTGGAGGATATCACCGGCGGCAGCCTGCTCATCCGCGGCAGCGACTTTACCAAGGTGCCGACCGAGCGGCGGCCGACCGCCACCATCTTTCAGAACTACGCCATCTTCCCCCATATGACCGTGCGGGAGAACATCGGCTTCGGTCTGGAAGTGCGTAAGGTGCCGGTCGAGGAACGGAACCGGCGGGTCGGGGAGATCATCGAAAAGCTCCAGTTGGACGACGTCGCCGATGCGAAGGAAGGCGCGCTCTCCGGTGGCCAGAAGCAGCGCCTGGCGCTGGCCCGCGGCCTGGTGACCGAGCCGGAGATCCTGCTGCTGGACGAGCCGCTCGGGGCGCTCGACGCCAATCTGCGCAAGTCGATTCAGGAGGAGCTGAAGCTCCTGCAGCGCTCGCTCAACATCACCTTCGTCTTCGTCACCCATGCCCAGTCGGAGGCTCTCTCCATGGGTGACCGGGTGGTGGTGATGAATGCCGGGCGCGTGGAGCAGATTTCCGCGCCCTTCGAACTCTACACCCGGCCCAAGTCGCCCTTCGTCGCGCGCTTCATCGGCCGCAACAAGATGATCGACGGCACCCTGGCGGAGGTGCAGGAGGGCCGGGCCAGCGTGGCGACGCGCTTCGGTGTGCTTTCGGGCGTGCCCTCCTTCGACAGGACGGACTCGGCGAACGGCGCCAACGCCATGATCGTGGTGCCCTCCGAATACGTCGAGATCTTCGCCGCCGGCGCGCCGGCGTCCGAAGACCTGCGCGACCGGGTGAGCGCCGTGGTGACGAACATCGATAAGGCGGGACACCTGCTCTACGTGACCGCCGAACTGGACAACGCGCTGACCGTGCGGCTGGAGAGCCACATGGACAAGCTGGAAGGCCGTGGCATCGAGCCGGGCGGCCGGATCGATCTGCGCTGGAAGCCGGAACGCGCGACCGTCGTGCTGGGCAAGGCCTAGCTGCGTCGCGCCGGGACTCACCTTTGCAAAACGTCAGGTGACGCCGTCAGCCGATGCCGGTGTGCCGTCGTTGAAACTTGAGCCGCGTGAGCGGTTCGCAATCCGGAGGAGACAAGAACAATGGCAAAAGAAATAAAATGCGCATTCGGCATTGATGTGGATGCCGTCGGCGGCTGGCTCGGGTCCTACGGCGGTGAAGACAGCCCCTGCGATATCTCGCGCGGCCTCTTCTCCGGCGAGGTAGGCTCCATGCGCCTCCTCAAGCTCTTCGAGCGCTGGGGCATCAAGACCACCTGGTTCATCCCCGGCCACTCCATCGAGACCTTTCCGGAGCAGATGAAGGCGGTCGCCGAGGCAGGCCACGAGATCGGCATGCACGGCTACAGCCATGAAAACCCAATCGCCATGACGCCGGAGCAGGAAGAGGCGGTGATGGACAAATCCATCGAGCTGATCGAGAACCTCTGCGGTCGCCGCCCGACCGGCTACGTGGCGCCCTGGTGGGAGTTCTCGCCGGTCTCCAACGAACTGCTGCTGAAAAAGGGTATCAAGTACGACCACTCCCTGATGCACAACGACTTCACGCCCTACTACGTGCGGGTCGGGGATAGCTGGACCAAGATCGACTACACCAAGAAAGCCGAGGAGTGGATGAAGCCCCTGGTGCGCGGTCAGGAAACCGACCTGATCGAAATCCCGGCCTCCTGGTACCTCGACGACCTGCCGCCCATGATGTTCATGAAGGCCGCGCCGAACAGCCACGGCTTCGTCAATCCCCGTCATCTGGAGGAGATGTGGCGCGACCAGTTCGACTGGGTTTATCGCGAGATGGACTACGCGGTGGTGACCTTCACGATCCATCCGGATGTTTCGGGCAAGCCCCAGGTCCTGCTGATGCTCGAACGGCTGTACAATCACATCATCAGCCACCCGGGCGTGTCCTTCACGACCTTCGATGAAATCGCGGACGACTTTTCCAAGCGTCATCCGCGGACGTAAGGCAAAACGGGGGCGGGCCGAGTAGGTCTGCCCCTAGCTTTTTCTGGGAGTAGAGACATGTGCGGTCTTTGCGGCCTGCTCGGCATCGTCCACTGGACCGAGACTTCGGCGCACCCCACCGCCTTCACGGGCGAGGGCCGGCGGACGATCCGTTCTGAGCGGATGCAGCGGACCCGTATCGTCAACGGCGCGCTCGCGCCGCTGCGCATGAAGGTCGCCGACTTTCAGGCCTCGGCCTATATGCTCTCCTCGCCGACGGGGCGAAGCGAGATCGTCGATGATATCCAGTCGGTCTGGGGCGCGGCGGATAAGTTGCGTGGCAGTGCGGTGGACCCGCTGGACCCGGATTATCTCGCGGCGCTGGAGCGGATCGGACGATGATCCCGGTCAATGTCGTCACCGGCTTCCTGGGCTCTGGCAAGACCACGCTGCTGCGCGAGATCCTGCAACGGCCTGACTTCGCGGACACCGCCGTTATCGTCAACGAGTTCGGCGAGATCGGCCTGGATCACATTCTGCTGGAAGAGGTCGAGGAGGGCGTGCTGCTGCTCGAGAGCGGCTGCATCTGCTGCACCATCCGCTCGGATCTGCAGGAAACCATCCGCGGCCTGCAGGAGAAGGCCGCCAAGGGCCAGATCGCGCCCTTCCGGCGGATCGTGATCGAAACCACCGGGCTGGCCGATCCGGCGCCCATCGTCTCGACCGTGGCGGCCGACCCGATCATCCGCAATCATTTCCGCAACGCCAATATCATCTGCACCCTGGACGCAGTGAACGGCCTATCGACCCTGGCCCATCAGCCTGAAGCGACCAAACAGCTTGCCGTGGCCGATCGCATCCTGATCACCAAATGCGACCTTGTGGACGACGCAGAGATCGAGAAGCTGGAAGCGAAGATCGCGGCTATCAACGCAATTGCCGTGTGCGGGCGTTCGGTGGGGGCGGGTTTCGATGCGCAATTGCTCTTCGCCGAAGATGCCGGAGATGAGAACTGGCGCGCCGCCGAGGTCGGTCGCTGGCTTGAGCGGCCGATTGCCCAAGCGGAAAGTCTCGGTCATCATCACCATCATGATCATGCTCACACCGATTCGGTGCACTCATTCATTCTCCGCTATCCGAAGCCCATCGACTGGACGGCCTTCGGCGTCTGGCTCACCGCGCTGCTGCATGCGCACGGCGAGCGGGTCTTGCGGGTCAAGGGCATCCTCAATGTCCGCGAAAGCGCGACCCCGGTGGTGATCCAGGGTGTCCAGCATGTGGTGCATCCGCCCCTGCACCTTGCCGCCTGGCCGGACGATGGCCGCGATTCGCAGATCGTCTTCATCGTTCGGGATATCGAAGAGTCGGAAATCCGCCGGTCCCTGAGCGCGTTCCTGGAGATGGCGGCGCGAGTTACGGACGAAGAACTCGTAAGAGCATGTTCCGATCATACGGGATCGATTTGATGGTCCTTGAAGTCTCATTCGGCAAGGCGCGTTGTGAAGCGCGATGCGGCGCATCGGGCAAGCATCGCAACGCGGCCGATGAGCCTTCAAGGATCACCGAAGGCCGGGCTATTTTCCGCTCTGACCGCGTTGCGGCCCTTATCCGATGCGCCGCATCGCATTGCGAACCGCGCCTTGTCAGAACGGAAAACTTCCCCGGTCAAATGATCCCGTATGATCGGAACATGCTCTAATGCTTGACGCCTTTCTGACAGATGTGGCGCCGGTCGCCGCTGTGGGTGTGGTCGGCTGGATATTCGGCCGCTTCGGGCTCTTCGGCAGCGAGGACGCCCGCTCGATCAACCGCTTCGTCTTTTTCGTCGCGTTGCCGGTGTTGCTGTTTCGCCTCCTGGCCGAAGCGCCGCGCGAGGCCTTCGACGCCCTGCTGGCCGGCGGTTATCTCGCCAGCGAGATCCTGCTCTACTTCCTGGGTTTCGCCGTGGCCCGCTGGATCTTCAAACGGGAACTGCGCGAAGCCCTGCTGCTGGGCATGGCGGCGGCTTTCGTCAACCACGTCTTCTTCGTGCTTCCGGTCGCGCTCAACGCCTATGGCGATTCGGCGGGGCCGCCGATCCTGACCATCGTCGCGGTCGATTCCATCGTGCTCTACGCCGGCACCATCCTGATGATGGACTGGCTCAGCGCCCAGGACGTCGCGCCCCTGCGCGTGGTCGGACGGACTCTGCAGAATCCCCATGTGATCGGCATCGCCCTGGGCATCGCGGTCAACTTCTCCGATGTCCCTTTACCCGAGGGCGTCGCGGTCTTCACCGATTTCGTCGGCTCGGCGGCCTCCCCGGCGGCGCTCTTCGCCATCGGTCTGGTGCTGAGCGCACGCGGCGGCAATGCTGGCACCGCCGTGGCCTGGGCCATGTCCGGCCTGAAAATCGTTGTGCATCCGGCCATCGCCTGGATGATCTTTTCCTTTCTCGCTCTGCCGGCGGCGGCGGCCGATCCGGCGCTGCTGGTGGCCGCCGGGCCCTGCGGCGCGCTGGCCTTTGTGATCGCGCTGCACTATGAGGTTCCCGTCGACGCCATCGCGCGGGCGATCCTGATATCCACGGTCGGCTCCTTCATCGGGCTGTCCGTCCTGATCTGAAACTCGGAGGTTTCCAGCCATGACTGATCTTGCCGCTTTGTCCGAACGCAGCGCGTCGGAGATCGGACGCGCCCTTGCCGCGGGGGAGGCCAGTCCGGTCGCGCTGACCGAGCATTTCCTGGAGAAGATTGAGGCGACCGCGGACAGCAAGGTTTTCCTGAAGGTCACCCGCGAACGTGCCCTGGCTGAGGCCAAGGCCAGCGAAGCGCGCCTCGCGGCCGGGCGCCCCCTGTCCGGTCTGGATGGCGTGCCCATCGCCTGGAAGGACCTCTTCGACATGGCGGGCGAGGTGACCACGGCGGCCTCGGATATCTATCGCAACGCGCCAGCCGCTGCATCGGACGCCCCCTGCGTCGCCAATGTGGCGGCCGCCGGCATGGTGGCCCTGGGCAAGGTCAACCTGACCGAGTTCGCTTATTCGGGCATCGGCCTCAACCCGCATTACGGCACGCCGGCCAATCCCCACAGTCCCTCCGTGCCGCGCGCGCCCGGCGGGTCTTCCTCCGGTTCCGGTGTCTCGGTGGCCGCCGGCCTGGCGCCCTGCGCCATCGGCACCGATACCGGCGGCTCGGTCCGGATTCCGGCCTCCTTCAACGGACTGGTCGGCTATAAATCGAGTGAAGGCTGGATCGACGGCGAAGGGGTCTTCGCACTCTCGCGGACTCTGGACAGCGTCGGGCCGCTGGCCCGTTCGGTCGAGGACTGCGTACAGCTTGATGCGGCGCTGCGCGGCCTGCGCTCATCGCCGGTCCGGCGGCAGTCGGTCACCGGTCTCAGCCTCTTCGTGCCGGAGACCATCGTGCTCGATGATCTGGACCCCGCGGTGGCCGAGAACTTCGAGGCCAGTCTCAAAAAACTGGAAGCCGCTGGTGCCCGGATCTCCCGGGGGCCGCTGGATATCTTCGCCCGGACCGCCGAAATCACGGCCGAGTTCGGTTCGCTCACTGCCGCGGATGCCTATGTCGAACATCGCGCGCTGGTGGATACGGACGAGGTCAGCCGCATCGATCGCCGGGTCGTCGCGCGCATCATGGGCGGCAAAGGTATGTCGGCTGCCGACGTCATCTCCATCCAGCGCGCCCGCGCCGAACTGACCGCCCAACTCGCCGAACGTATGGGCGACACCCTGATCGCCATGCCGACCACGGCTATCACGGCGCCTGAGATCGCGCCGCTGGAAGCCGACGACGATGTCTTCCACCGGGTCAACCTCAAGGCGTTGCGCAACACCATGATCGGCAACTTCCTGAACCTGCCGGGCCTCGCCCTGCCGAACGGCATCGACGCCGACGGCATGCCGACCAGCCTGCTGATCAGTGCCATGGCGAACGACGACGAACGCCTGCTGGGTTACGGCTTGGGTCTGGAGCCGGCTCTGAACGCCGATTGAAGAAAAAGGAAGCTTCCGTAGCGGCCTGCGAGGGGGAGGGGAGCCTTACCACTACGGAAGCTTGAGATGACTTCAGATTGCTCTAGGCCTCGACGGCTTCTTTTTGGTTGTCGTTACGTCCGTAGACATCTTCCAGGCGCACGATGTCGTCCTCGCCCAGATAGCTGCCGTACTGAACCTCGATGATCTCGACCGGCTTGTCGGTCAGGTTTTCCAGCCGGTGCACGGCCCCCCGCGGAATGAAGATCTGTTCGCAGGGCTTCAGGTCCATCACCTGATCATCCAGCGTGACCCGGGCCGTACCGGCCACCACGATCCAGTGCTCGGCCCGGTGATGGTGGTACTGCAGGGAAAGCTGGCCGCCGGGGTGAACTTTAATGCGCTTGACCTGGTGGCTGTCGCCTACGTCCAGCGAGTCGAAGCGGCCCCAGGGGCGGTCTTCGCCGGCATGCTTCCGATGCTCGCTGCGTCCTTGCTGCTTCATCTCTTCGACCAAGGCCTTGACCCCCTGGGGGTTCTTGCGGCTGGTCACCAGCACCGCGTCCCGGTTGGCGACCACCACGACGTCCTCCAGGCCGGCGACGCCCACCAGCGGGCCGTCGGACTGGATCAGCGAGTTTGCGGTCTCCGAAGCCATGACTTCGCCGCGCAGGACGTTACCGGCATTGTCGCTTTCGTCCTCAGCCTGATCCCAGACCGCGGACCAGGATCCCATGTCGCTCCAGCCCGGGGCGATGGGGAAGACGCTGCTGGCGTCGGTCTTTTCCATGACGGCGTAATCGATCGAGATCTTGGGCGCCGCGGCGAATGCTCGTTCCAGTGGCTCGAAACTCAGGCCCTGCCAGCAGCCGCCCGCAATAGCCTGCCGAACGCTGGCGAGCAGGTCGGGGGCATGGCGCGTCAGCTCCTTGATCAGGAGGCGGCCGCTGAAGAGAAAGATACCGGCGTTCCAGTAAGTCCCCCCTTCGGCGATCAGCCGTTCGGCGTTGGCCCGGTCCGGCTTCTCGATGAAGCGCTCGACTTCAAAGCCATGACTACCCTCCGCATTCAGGAGTCTGCCATCCGCCTTGATGTAGCCGTATCCCGTCTCCGGCCGATCCGGCGCGATACCGAAGGTCGCCAGCGACGGAAGGCGGGCGATTGATTTGGCCGCGGCCTCGATCGCGCTAAGAAGCCGCTCGGGTTCCGCGATCCGATGATCTGACGGCAGGACCAGGAGCTGCACATCCGCCGTCTCGGCGCCGGCCAGCAGGGCGGCCAGCGCGATGGCCGGTCCGGTGTCCCGGCCAAGCGGTTCGCTGACGATGATGGCCGGCACCACGCCGACGGCGGCCGCCTGCGCTTCGACCAGAGACCTGTGACTTTTGTGTGTCAGAATGATTGGCGCGGCGAAGATTTCCGTGTCCGCAATGCGTCTGAGCGTCTTCTGAAAGAGGCTCTCGCCGCCGAAGAGGTTGCAGAACTGTTTGGGCCTTTCCTCTCGCGACAGAGGCCAGAGGCGCGTGCCGGATCCTCCGGCCAGGATGACAGGCGTAATCCGTTGATTTTTCATGGTAAAAACTCCTCGCAGTTTCGCGGACACTGCCGCAGCCGAGGAAGGCGTCGCAAAGTTGTTGCCAGTTTTGGATGTCATAAAAATATGGCGTAAAAATAATATCTTAGATAATCTTTTTGAATTAAAATATTAGATTGCAGGCTGCGAATTCTGTGCAAAGTGCAAAGCTTCATCTTTGCAATCTGGCAAAGCGGCACTCGGACGAGCTTTCGAAAATCGGCGGATTTCCTCGCTTTTCGCTCTTGTCGCGACTGGCACAGCCCTTGCTCCAACAGGTCAAAAGGAGTGAGGACCATGCGAATCCTAAGAGAACGCCCATGCCAACGCCGCCACCACCGGGTGACCGCGCCACTGCATGTCACGTTCAGCGGCGGCGCCCGGTACCGTTCCCATGACTGGAGCCTCGGCGGCGTGAGCATCGAGGGCTTCGAGACTGAGCTTCCGGCCTTGGAATCCAAGCATAAGCTGTTGATCGAATTGCCATTCCAGGGCTTCGATATTTCCTTCGATGTGGAAGCCGTCGTGGTTCGGGTCGCCGAAGCGGAGCGGGTGGTCGCCTTCGAATTCGACGAACTGTCCGAACGCGCCCATGATCTCATGAGCCATTTCATCCAGGATCTGATCCGCGGCAAGATGGGCACCGTCGAGGATGCCATCTGCCGGATCGACATCCCCGTGACGCCGATCTCCACCGAGCCTGACCCCAATCCGACGCAGGGCACGACCGTGCGCCGTTGGCCGGTCAAAAGCATTGTCATGTCAGGCCTTTACCTGGTTCTGGGTTTTTTCGTTTTCGGTTATCTCGGCATCCTGCTCTACAGCAACCTCATGCGCCTCGAGGTGCAGTCCGCGGTGGTTTCGGCGCCGCTTCAGACCCTGAAGATGCCGGTCGACGGCATTATCCGGCCGGTCCGCTTCCTCGAAGGCGCCCGTGTGCGCAAGGGCGAGGAGATCGCCCGTATCGATAACCTGCGTCTCGCCGCGCGCATCAGCGACGCCGAGATTGACTACAGTGACGCCAGGGAGGCGCTCTGGCGCGCCGAACAGCGCTATCGGATCGAGAAAGAGCGCCTGAAGCTCTACCAGATTATCAACCGCACCGATCGGGATATCGTGGTCGCGCGGATCGAGGCGCGCAAAAGCGCCCTCCAGGCGGCCGATGCGCACCTGGAACGCACGCGGACGCTGTCCCAAAAGGGCTATGCGACCGCCGCGAAGCTCGACGAGGCCGTCAACCGCCAGACCAAGGCCGCCGCGGCCCTGCGGGAGGCGGAGTTGGACCTTGAGCGCACCACGGCCATGGACGCCGTCTCCGGGCGCCGGCACTACAATCACAAGGAATTCGTCACCGATCTGGACATGATGGCGATCGACGTCAGCGAGGCGCGCAGCAAACTCGAGACCTCCGCGATGCAACTGAACGCCTTGAAAGCCATGCAAAAGCGCCAGGTGGTCCGCGCGCCCTTCGACGGGCGCATCGTGTCTCTCTTCCAGTCGGGCGATAGCAATGTCCTGCGCGATGAACCACTGCTGGTGCTGGAGCGAGACAGCGACCTAACCGTCACTGCCTTTCTGGACCAGGAGGAAATTCTCGAGGTTGGTTTGAACGATGAGGCCAAGGTCTTCCTGCCCGCGCTCGGCCGCCATGTCCTGGCCCAGGTGGTGGCGATCGACCGCAGTTCGGCTTTCGTCGACGGCAAGAGCAGCCATTACACCTGGCGCGGAACGAAGGAACGTACCGCGGCCGTTTCCTTGCGATTACAAGCGGATGACCAGAGACGTTTGCAGATCCGTGCAGGCCTGCCGGCTGTGGTGATCTTCGAGCGGCGCCTGACCAGCGATATCTATTCCCGTCTTGCCGACTTCCGGCTGCTGACTGCGGAAGAAGCCCATGCCGAAGCCCTCTGATCATCGCTCAGCCGTCATGACGCCAGTTCTCGAACGGGCCCGCAATCTGGACGATCCGACCGACTGGCCGAGCGGCTGGCGCAAATGGACGCCGGCCGCGCTCTTCAGCATCGCGCTCTACTTCGCCTGCTGCCTGCTCGGTATCCTGACCCTGCCGAACAGCATCTGGGATATCGAGGTTCGCGAGATCACCTTTGTGATCGGCGCGCTGGGTGTCTGGCGCTACGGCTGGTGGTTTACCCATGCCGTCCGGGCCTTCATCTACGGCCGTTTCGTCTATCCCAAAATGCGCCGGGAAGGGCAGAAGATCTGGGACTCCGGCTGGCGGCCCCGCCACATGCACTTCATGATGACCACCTACAAGGAGCACCGGACCATCACCGAGATGGTGGTGCGCTCGATCGTCCTGGAGATCCGCAACTCCGGTGTGCCCGGGACCATCTGGCTGGGGTCCTCCGACCGCTTCGACGAAGACATCATCATCGATTTCCTGCAGCGCGAGGCCGCCGACGTCGATGTCACCCTGCGCATCATCCGGCAGAACGTTTCCGGCAAGCGCGCGGCCATCGGGCTGGTACTGCGCGCCATGAACCGCCTGCCGGTACATCCGGACGATCTGGTCGTCTTCATGGATGGCGATTTCATCCTGGCCGAAGGCGCGGTCGGGCGCTGCATGCCGCTTTTCAAGCTCTACCCGGACCTGCAGGCCTGCACCACCGACGAGGAGGTGATTTGCATCGGTCCGCGCTGGATCGAAACCTGGCTGAAGATGCGTTTCGCCCAGCGACGCCTCGCCATGCAGTCCCATGCGCTCTCCGGCCGTGTTCTGACCCTGACCGGGCGGATGTCGGTTTTCCGCGCCAAAAACCTGCTGCAGCTCGAGTTTATCCGGTTGCTTGAAGCGGATCATCTAAACCATTGGTTATGGGGTGATTTTCGCTTTCTCTCCGGCGACGACAAGAGCACCTGGTACTTCATGCTGAAACACGGCGCACATATGCGCTATGTGCCGGATGCCCTGGGTTACACGGTGGAGGTCATCGAAGGCTCCGGCATGGACCGCATGGTGCAGAACTTCCGCCGCTGGTCCGGAAACATGCTGCGCAACGGCGCGCGGGCCATCAAGCTGGGTCCGCAGCGGATGCCCTTTTTCATCTGGTGGTGCCTGGTCGATCAGCGGCTTTCCATGTGGACCATGCTGGTCAGTCCCGTGCTTGCCGTCATGGCGACCCTGTTTCAAGGGCCGTCCTATCTCATCTCCTATGTGATCTTCATCGCTGTCAGCCGGATGCTGCTGTCGCTGTTCCTTTTCGGTTATTCCCGGCGCATCCAGATGGCCTATCCCTGGATCCTCTACTTCAACCAACTGATCAACGCGTCGGTGAAGGTCTACTGTATCTTCCGGCTTTCCAAGCAGCGCTGGTCCAACCGCGGCAACCAGTCCGCGGGTATGGGCGGGAGCTCGATGCTCGAGGTTTCGCGCAACCTCATGGCCAACTGGTGTACGGCCATTGCCGTGGCGCTGCTGGTCCTCGGGACGGTCCACTATGCGAATCTGGTCCCGATCCCTTCCATGATCAGCATGCTGGCGGCCCTGGGGCTCTGACTCTTCCCGTTCTGCAATTGCGCAGTCTCTTTCGAATTTGGCAAAGACTTCTTTGCAATCTGGCAAACGGATGGCATTTGAGATGAATGATATCCTTTTAAGCTACTGAAAAATATAAATAGCTGATCCTTTGCGTGCTGGCACAGCGCTTGCTCCTCAAAGCCCAAGGTTATTGAGGAAAGGGCGTGAGATGAGGAGCTTCAAAGGAAGAGGGCGGTTTTATGCCGCGATGCTGGGACTGGCGGCCACCGCCGGACTGGCGCCGGCCGCCTTCAATCTTGTCGTCGATCCCTACGACTTCAACGCGGCCGTGGATCTGGATCTGCCCAAGCAGAAGATCAGCGAAAAGGCGCATTATCCGCTTTGGAAAATGGCCCGTTATCCGGCCGAAGGCGTGGAAACCGTTATCCTGGGTGACAGCCGGGCCCGGGCCTTGCGCGACAAGTACTGGAAGGAACTGGGGCAGAGCCGCGTCTTCAACTTCGCCTACGGCGGCGCGACGATCCACGAGATCTACGACACCTTCCGTTACGTGAAGAACGACCCGAAGCTCAAGAGCCTGGTGGTTGGTATCCAGCTTCGTTCCTTCGATCCGGATCACAAGGGCGGCATGAACCGCGTGCCGGAGGCCATTCGCCTGACCGAGAAACCCTTCGACTACTATACCAGTTGGTTCGTGGCCAAGGTCGGCTGGCGGAACCTGAACCAGCGCTATGCCGAACAGTTTCAGCAGGCCGAGCGCTGGACGCCGCGTCTCATTTCACCGGCCCGCGCCGAGGATTACGGCGCCCCCGGCAGCACGCCCCTGATGCGTCTGCTGAGCCCCGAGGCCTGCTATGGCTGCGCTCTGCCGGAGGTGACCGGTCCGGTCAATCTGCCGGTCTATTCCAAGGGGCCGAACCTGGGCCTGGGGCGCGGTTACGGTCGCTGGGCTGATCTCTGGCCTGTGATCGATGTCAGCCGCGAACTTCCGGCGCGCTTTGAGCGGCAGGTGCGGAAAAACGGTCGATCCGACTGGAAATCCTTCAAGTTTTCCGAGGAGCTCTGGTCACGCATCGTCGAGATTTCCGACTGGAGCAAAGCCAACGGCGTGAATCTGGTCTTTGTCATTCCGCCCACGATTTCGGAGATGCAGCGGCGGATGACCGAATTCGGATACGGCGCGCTCAACCATCGCTTCCGGACCCGTCTTGCCGAACTTGCGCCTGTCGTCGACTTCGATTTCGACAATGGACTGACTCGCGATCTGACGCGTTTCAGCGACGCCTATCACTTCAACGCTCAGGCGGCGCGCAACATCGTTGGCGAGCTGGTGCAGATGACGTCCGGTGAGACGGAGACGCTGCGCAAGGCCCGTAAGCGCCGTGGCGCCCTGAGTTGCCCGGTGACGTCTGAGGACATCAAACGCGAACGCTCGGACGGCATTGTGGCCATGTCCGAAGGCGAAGGCTGCCGCATCTGGAGGTGGAGCAATGGTTGATATGAAGAAGATCGATCACCCGGTCACCGGCTTTGCCGTCTTTGCAGGCGCCGGTCTCGTCATCGCCGCGCTGACCTTCTGGAACGGAGAGGAGCGAACCGCCCGCTCGGCACCAGTCGATCCGGTGGTCACCGAAGCCATCAAGCAGGCGCGTGGTCTGCAGAAGCTCGGTCAATGGCAAGAAGCCGCGACTACCTTCGAACACTACGCCCATCAGGGCTACCCGACCGCCATGTTCCATACGGCAAAGGCCTACGGGCGGGGCTGGGGCGTCGCGCCTGATCTCGAGAAATCGCGCCAGATGCTGCTGCGTGCTGTCCAGTTTCAGTTTCCCTTCCGCGGCGAAGCTGCCTTTGAGCTGGGTCGCCTGTACCAACGCGCTAAGGGAACGGACTGCAATCGCATCGCGGTCGAATGGTTCCTGCGTGCCCTGGAGTGGGACTACAAAAAGGCGCACGTCCAGCTCGCGGCGCACTACGAGCGCGGGCTGGGCGTAGAACGCGATCTGGATCAGGCCATCATCCACTACCGCGAGGCTGCGAAGGCCGGATACGAATCCGCGTCGATCCGCTTTGCACGGGCGCTCACGAAGGGGCGCTTCGGCATGACACCGGATCCTGAGCGCGCCCAGTATCTGGCTAACAAAGCGATCGCAGCGCTGGAAAAGAAAGCAGCCGGAGGCTCCGGCAGCGCGGCCAAGATGCTGGGCCGGCTCAATCGCGACGGCGAGTTTGTCGAGGCCAGCCTCGAAACGGCTGAGCGCTGGCTGCGCCGCTCGAGCCAGCTCGGCGATACCGGCGGCATGCACGACCTCGCCAACCTCATCCTCGCCACATCTGAAGAGAAAAAGGCGCAGCAGGAAGCCCTTGGCTGGCTGCGCCGTGCGGCGGGACTGGGGCACGGCGGGGCCATGACGGCGCTGGGCCGTCTGCATCTGAAGGAAGAACATGGGCTGCAACGCACCGAGGCCGTCGCCTGGTTCAAGCAGGGCGTCGAAGCCGGTCATGCCGGATCGATGGAAGAACTGGCCCGGCTCTGTGCCGAGGGCCGCCTTCTGCCAAAAGACCTGGAGGGCGCGCTCAAGCTGGCCCGCAAAGGCGCCGCGCTCGGTCATGCGGGCTCGAAGACACTCCTGAAAGATCTGCTCGCCATGTCCGGCGAGGAAGGAGATCTGGGTTAAGCGGTTGATCCGGGGGAGGGGGCTTTTGGGCGCAGCCCGAAAGTCTATGGGAACAACACCTTGTGTCGGACTTTGGAGGTCCTGGTGCCATGGTTTTTAGCTCGCTCGAATTCATCTATCTCTTTCTGCCGCCGACGCTCCTCGGGTTCCTCATCCTGCGCCGGCTGGGCTGGGAACGCGGGATCATCTGGTGGCTGATTGCGGCCTCCGTCGCCTTCTATGCCTGGTGGAGCCCGCTCCACCTGATCCTTCTCCTGAGCTCCGTGGTGGTGAACTTCGCGCTGCACCGGGTGATCCTGGCGCGCAGGAGCAAAGCCGTCCTGACCCTTGGCATCGTCGGCAACCTGGCGACTCTGGCCTACTTCAAATATGCGGATTTCCTGATCGCCAATGTCAACCTGGTGCCGGGGGTCGAGTTGCCGATGCTCGGCATCATTCTGCCGCTGGCCATTTCTTTCTTCACCTTCCAGCAGGTGTCTTTCCTTTACGATACCTACAAGGGCCGGATCGCCGACTGCGACTTCGCCCGTTACTGCCTCTTCGTGGTGTTCTTCCCCCAGTTGATTGCCGGTCCGATCGTGCTGCAGAAGGACACCATCCCGCAGTTCCGCCTCTCGGTCTTTCAGCAGAGGGTCTTCGTGAACCTTTCGGTCGGCGGGACCCTCCTCGCCATCGGTCTCTTCAAGAAGATCGTCTTCGCCGATGGCGTCGCCCCGGTCGCCAATGCCGTGTTCGGCCTGGCGGACGCCGGCCAGAGCGTGCCGACAGAAGCCGCATGGATCGGGGCGCTGGCTTACACCTTCCAGATCTATTTCGATTTCTCCGGCTACTGCGACATGGCGCTGGGGCTGGCGCGGATGTTCGGCATCGTTCTGCCGATCAACTTCAATTCGCCCTACAAGTCAGCCTCGATCGTCGAGTTCTGGCGGCGCTGGCACATCACGCTGTCGCGCTTCCTGCGGGATTACCTTTACATTCCGCTGGGCGGCAACAAACGCGGCAAGGCCCGGCGCTATGTGAACCTGATGGCGACCATGGTGCTGGGCGGCCTCTGGCACGGGGCGAGCTGGAACTTCGTCTTCTGGGGCCTGCTGCACGGTTTCTATCTGATCGTAAACCACGCCTGGAGTTCGGTTTTCGGGCAGGACGATGGCCTGGCGGTTGTGCCGCGGCCGATCCGACGCCTGCTGTCGCAAGCCGTGACCCTGCTGGCCGTCATCGTCGCCTGGGTCTTCTTCCGGGCCGAGACCTTTGCCGGCGCGCTTGCGGTGGTACAGGGCATGTTCGGCTTCACCGAGATTCATGATCCCACGCTCTGGGCGGCGACCCTCACGGAAAGCGGTCTCTACTGGACGCAGTTCATCCTGCTGGGCGCCATCGTGCTCTGGGCGCCGAACGGGATCGAGCTGGTCAAGCGCTATCGCCCGGTCATCGATGTGAAGGGGTCGCTGGACGCAGTCCGCGGCTCAGCGGCACAGATCCTGGAGCGCGTCCTCTGGCGTCCGTCCCGCGGCTGGTCCCTGGCCGTTTCAGCCGTCGCTGTCATCGCGATCATTCAGCTCTACCGGCTGGAGGATATGACGGAGTTCATCTACTTCAACTTCTAAGGAGCTGTGATGAAACATAAAGTCTCCGCCGCCGTCCTCGCCGCCACGATCCTGCTGGCGGCGCCGGGCGGCGGCTCCGCGCTTGCCGAGACGGCGCGCGGCGGCGAGGGTTGGGTCGTGTCGCAAAGCGGCCGTGGCTTTTCCTTCAATACGGCGACCGGCCTCGTGACCTCCAAGGGAGTTACCTATCCCGGTCTGATCTCGGCGTCACGTTCCGGTGGCCGTGAGCTTCTGAAGTATTGGGAGGAGGGCGCTTATCGCGCGACCGCCACCCTCGACGGCCAGACTCTGATCGATGGTTACGATCTGGAGGATGTGGCCCGTATCTCCGGCTTTCGCATGGATCGCCAGGGGTCTTCGGTTTATCTACGCACGACCAAGGGGCCGAAGGCGCGGGTGGAATTGCTCCAGGACGGCCGCAAGGTCCTGGAATGGCCACGGCTGCAGATCGTGTCTGTCCTGGCCTACAAGGCGGACGCCCTGACAGTTTCGGTCTTCGATAAAGAAGCCCAGCGGACCGCATTCTTTCGCTACCGCCGCGGATCCGACGGAGGTCTGCAGACTGAGGGTCAGCGGATCGGCGCTCTGACCGGCTGCGCGCTTCTCAGCGCCAGGGTGCTGAAGCATGGGGTCGGCCTGCAGGTTTACTGTGATCCCGAACGGGGCAGCGACATCCTTCTGTTGGATTTCGCCACCGGCGAAATCCAGCCGGTCGCGGCGACCGGGGCGGACGAATTCTTCGCTTTCGAGCTGGGAAAGCAGCGCGGGACTGTCCCGGTCCTTTCGGTCAGTGGCAGCGACAGCGCGCGGATGGCGTTCCACGCCGTTTCCGGGGCGCTGCTGTCGAATCTGGGCGAGCCCATGGCCCGTGCGTCGGACGAGGCCGGCAAGCAGAGTTGGAGTCAAAGTTACCGGACCCTGGTGCTGGCGGAGTTGTTCCGGAAAAGCCGCCACCCGGTCTTCGCCGAACTCGCCCTCGGCGCTCTGCGGGCGACCCTGGAACGTCAGAACGGCAGCCAGGGCATTAACGGCCCCTACAATCCTTCCTGTGCCTGGGCGTCGCGGATCTACTCTACTGACCGGCGCAGTCCCGTCTCCTTCATGATCAATCAGGCCATGATATCCGGCAGCCTGCTGCGCGCCTGCGAGGCCCTGGGCGACGACTGTCCGCTCAAACTTCAGCAGGCGATTCTGCGCAATGCGCAGTGCTTGGTGGACAGTTACGAAGCCTATTTCGATGCGCAGGCCGGTCTGTATCGCATTCCTTACGGCGCACCCTTTCGCTTCGACGGCCTCTGGGCGCCCTGGAACTGGCAGTTGAGCTGGGCTGTGGTGCTGGAGCGGGTTGGCAAGAGCAGTGATCGACCGGCGCTGGTCCAGCGGGCGCACCGGATCGCGGAAGGCTTTGTTCGGACCTGGGAAGATCGCATCGACGGCGCAGCCTGGCGTTACTGGGTGCCCGCCTACTACGACGGCTGGACGGCTGCCGAAAAGGTTTCCCTGCATCGTCCTCAGCAAAAAGCGCGCGCCCCCAAACGCTATGAGGACATCAACCATGCGGGCATCAGCCTGCTTGGCTTGTCGGCGCTTTCCTATCGCCTCGGCTCTGATGAGATCTCCGCTGTCGAGCGCAGACTCGACCGCCTGCTTGGCGAAGGGGCGGTGTTGCCCAGGGATCTGGACGGGGCAGGGCCGCGAAGCCCGCGCTGGCTGCCCGGCGCCGGCTGGGACGCCTACGCAACGCAGACGATGCGGCGCCTTTACACCCGCAAACTGCCTGGCAGCGTTTCCAGCGATCAGCACCTGGCTTACGCGCGGCTCTATGATCCGGTAGCGCCCTTTGCTCTGGACCTGACTTTGCAGCTCTGTGAGGGCGACGCCTGCCGTGTGTCGCGCCGCTGGTCTTTTGAGACTCTGGATACCTTCCTCTCCGACAATCCACTGTTCTCCATCAGACCTCTGCGCTGAGCGGTCTTTCGCGGCCGCTTCATGCCCCGCAAGCCACGCCTGCGAAGGGTGACAATGTGACGCCCCTGCGGCAGGTGCCCATGTGCTATCGATTCGGCTGACGAAAACGATCCGGAGTGAAGTCGATGCCTTCCGCCGAGCTCCTCATCCCCTTCTTTGCCGCCTCCGTGGTCTTTGCCTGCGTGCCCGGGCCGGGAATGTTTTACATGGCGGCGCAAGCGCTCGCTCTCGGGCCGCGCGCCGGCTGGTACGCGGCGCTGGGATTCCATATCGCGTCCTTCGTGCATATTGCGTCTGCCGCCTTTGGTCTATCGCTTCTGCTTCAGACAGTTCCTTTGCTGTTCACGGTCGTGAAACTGGCGGGCGCCATCTATCTGATCTGGCTTGGAGTCCGGTACCTGCTGGGCTTCGGTGCGACCTTCACTCAACCCGGAGCGACGGCGGCTAAGCCGGCGCGCAAAGCCTTGAAAGACAGTATGATCGTCGAGGTCCTGAACCCGAAATCCGTTCTGTTCTACTTCACCTTTCTTCCGCAGTTCACCGATACCTCGGCCGCCTTGCCCCTTTGGGCGCAGGTACTGATTCTGGGGATGATCGTGAATTGCCTCTTCACGGCGACCGACGCTCTCCTGATCCTGCTCTCTGGCGCAGCGACGCGGCGTTTGCGTGCGTCGCAGCGATTCAATCGGCTTTGTCAGAGACTGGGCGGCGGGATCCTGGTGGCGCTGGGGGCCAACCTCGCGCTCTCGCGACAGTAAGGACGCCTAAGGCAAAAGAAACGCGGCCGGATGTTGCGGCCGCGCTCAGTTTTGGGCTTTGTTTTGGTTCCGGCTTCTGCGTCCGGTTCTCCGTCGTCCGATATTCAGATCGCCATCACCGGATCAAACGACGACGTGCCAGGTTTCATCCGTCAGGTCCTCGACGGTGACGCCGGTAAAAAGGATGCTGTCACCCGCCTCGCCGTTGAAGGCCGAGAGGTCGAGCAGCGCCCCCTCGTCAGTGTCGCTGAGGGCCGAGAGCGGATCGTCTTCTTCGTCGATCAACAGGTCGCTGAGCGCGATGATGTCGACGCCGGCTTCGAAGTCGGCGATGCTGTCGCTGCCGCTGCCTACATCGAAGAAGAAGGTGTCGGAGGTTCCGTCGTTGACACCGTTTTCGCCGCCCCAGAGTTCATCGTTGCCGGCGCCGCCGGTGATGTCGTCCGATCCCTTGCCGCCACGCAGCAGATCGTCGTCGGCTTCGCCGAACAAGACGTCGTCGCCGCTTGCGCCGTTGAGGTAGTCCTCGCCGTTTCCGCCGTAGAGCAGGTCGTCGCCGGCGTAGCCGGAAACCCGGTCCGCGCCGTCACCGGCGTGGATCTCGTTGGCGCGATGGTCACCGACGATCTTGTCGTCGTAGTCGGTGGCGAAGAGATTCTCGATCGAAACCAGGATGTCGGTGCCGTTGCCTTTGACGGTACCGGCATTCATGTCGGCGATGATCTTCTTGTTCCAGTCGCTGTAGTCGGCCGTGTCGATCCCGGAGCCGCCATCCAGCAGATCGCTGCCGCTGCCGCCATCCAGAATGTCATTGCCGCTGTTCCCGAACAGACTGTCGGTGCCGGAGCCACCCTCCAGAATGTCGTTGCCCGAGCCGGCTTCGAGCCGGTCATGGCCCGAACCACCTATGAGCTGGTCGTTGCCGCTACCGCCCAGGAGCGTGTCCTGGCTGGCGCCGCCGTCCAGCCTGTCGTCGCCGGAGCCGCCCTCGAGCCGGTCGTTGCCGTTTTCACCGTAAAGCAGGTCGTTTCCGCTGTTGCCGGCGAGCTCGTCGTTGTTGCCGCCGCCTTTCAGCGTGTCGTTGCCCGAGCCGCCGACCAGGGAATCGTCGTTCCCGCCGCCATCGAGGTAGTCGTCCCCCGAACTGCCGATCAGATAATCGTTGCCGTTGTTGCCATAGATGAAGTCGTTCCCGGTGTTGCCGTACATCTCGTCATGACCGGAGCCGCCGTGCAGGATGTCGTCGCCCGATCCGCCGTGCATCTCGTCGTTGCCGTTGTCGCCGTAGAGCAGGTCATTGCCCTTGTGGCCCCAGAGCTCATCGTTGCCGGTGCCGCCGCGCAGGATGTCGTCATCCTCGATCACGATGATCGCTTCATCGTCGCCATCACCGTCTACCACAAGGTCCGGCAGGCCGTGTTCCTGGCGGTAGTGGGCATTGAGGACCACCGCATTGGCCGGTCCCAGATCGATGGTAAAAACCGAATCGTCGAAATCGAGATCGCCACCGTTGAGCAGATCCTCGAAACCGATCGTCAGCGTGCCCTTGTCGGTCTTCAGGATGCCGGCGGTGTGCAGCAGACTGTCGGGGTTCAGATCGAGCGTCTCGTCATAGGCCGCGGTGTGGTACTGGTGATAGACGATTTCTGTCGTCTCACCGCTTTCCGCTTCGAAGACCAGCTTGGGGTTCTGACTGTCGAGAGTCGCCGTCGTGCCGTCGGCATTCTGGAAGGCATAACTGCCTTCACCCAGAGATGCGTAGTCGTTATAGCTGAAGCCATTGGAAACAATGAAGAAACCGACATTGTCACCAGCCTGGACGTCCAGGAGCGCGTCGCTCTGTCCGGCCACCAGGTCGCCGCCGCTGCCCTGTAGCGAGGCGTTCGGCCAGATGATCTCGACGTCGTAGATCTCACGGGTGTCACTATCGATCTTGTAGTAGCCGAAGCTGTTCCGGTAACCGGCCGTTTCGCCCTCGAAGATCACGCGGACGGGATAGTCGTGGCCGATCGGAATGGTCGAGACGTTGATGATGGTCGGACCGCCCGAACCGTAGAGGCGGTCGTTACCACTGTTGCCGTAGAGCTCGTCGTGCCCCTGGCCGCCCCAGACCTCGTCGTGGCCGGTCTGGCCGGTGATGGTGTCGTTTCCGGTCTTGCCGGCGATGACGTCGGAGCGCCGGGTGCCGGTAATAATGTCGTCGGCTGCTGTCCCGATGACGGGGTGCGTGGCGGGTAAGCTTGGCATTTAAAGTCTCCCTTTGGTGTTGTCCATGAAGTGCTCGGTTTTGCGCTTTAGTCCTGCCCGCAGGGCGGCGCCGGACGGCTGGCGGGGAGTAAGTGCCCGTAGGCCCTCCGCCAGCGGTAAAATGTTGCGATCGAGATGCCGTTGCCTTGGCAGACCTCCGCGACCCCTGCGCCGGCCTGGGCCTGGCGCAGGATTGCGAGGATTTGCGCTTCGGTGAACTTCGAGGGGGCCATCCTGGTTTCCTCTTCTGAAGCTTTCGCAATGCTCGGGTGATTACCAGGCGATGCCGTGGTAGCTCTGGTCTTCCAGCGGTTCCGGGAAGAGGCGGACAAGGTCGATGACCTGGGTGTCTTCATCCCGGCGGGCCACTGCGCGACGGAACTGCGCCGTGTTGTGCGTGACCACCAGGCCGTCGCTGCGGCGCTGCAGTGTCTCGATATCGCCGCACATGATCTCCGGCAGCCGCTTCAGGACCGGTGCGATCGCCGGATAGGTGCGGCACATGTAGTCGAAGGCTGCGCTGCTGAAATCGTGGTCGACCAGGTTGGGGTCGAAGGCCGAGACCTCGTAGCCATGCTCCATCAGCATGGCCATCAGATCGAGCACCGGGCTTTCGCGCAGATCGTCCGTATCGGCCTTGAAGGTAACCCCGAGCAGGCCGACGCGCTTGATGCCGAGGGATTCGATGACATCGAAGGCCTCCTGCACCTGGGCGCGGTTGCTGTCCATCAGGCTCTGGACCAGCGGCGCGTCGATGCCGTTGATGTCCGAGAGGTACTGCATGGCCCGGACTTCCTTGGGCAGGCAGGAACCGCCGAAAGCGAAGCCCGGCTTCAGGTAGTAGGGTGAGAGGTTCAGCTTCTGATCCTGCACGAAGACGTTCATGACCTCGTGGCTGTCGACCTCGATGCTCTTGCACAGGCGGCCGATCTCGTTGGCGAAGGTCACCTTGACCGCGTGCCAGGTGTTGTCGGCGTATTTGACCATTTCCGCCGCGCCGATCGAGGTGTAGAGGATGTTGTCATCGACCCGGCCGTAGAGTTCCGCGAGGGTCTCGGCGGCGCGCTCATCCGATGCGCCGATGACGGTTTTCGGGGGATCGAAGAAGTCGGCGACGGCGGTGCCTTCGCGCAGGAATTCCGGGTTGTAGCAAAGGCCGAAGTCTTTACCGAGCTTCTTGCCCGAGACTCTTTCCACTTCGGGAACCACCAGCTCGAGCGTCGTGCCCGGCGGCACGCTGCAGCGCATGACGATCAGGTGATAGCTGTCCTTGAGACGAAGCCCCTTACCGATGTTCTGAGCGGCCGCGCGGATGTAGCGGGTGTCGCAGCCGCCGTCCTCGGCAGTCGGGGTACCGACCGAAATCAGTGTGATGTCGGTATCACGGACCGCCTGGATGAAGTCTTTGGTTGCGGCGATCCGGCCGTAAGCGACACCGGCGGTCAGAAGCTCCGTCAACTGCGCCTCCACGATGGGGGAGGAGCCGCTGTTGATGGCCTCGATCTTCTGGTCATCGACGTCGACGCCGATCATCTCGTAACCCAGCTTGGCGAAGCAGGCCATGGAGACCGCGCCCACGTAACCCAGGCCGAAGACACTGACGGCGGGCTGGACCTTCGACAGGGGAAGGTCGCGGTTCAGCAAAGCGGTTGTCGAGGTCTCACGCAGGTACTTCGAAACGTAAGCGTTCATGACGGGACTCCTTGTTGATGGCGATCACTTGAGCCGGTCATCACAAGAAGCGTGCCAAGCACGGAGCTTTCGGGAAAATTCAATAATAATAATGTGTTAGACGGTTAATTGCTGAGTTTGGATTGCTTTCGATTTTGCAAAAGCTTCAGCAGTCTTTTCAGGATGCAAAGTCGCGGATAGCCGAAAATGCAAAAGGAAAACCCCCTTGCCGTGGGGTACGGCAAGGGGGCTTGAGCGGGTCCCTCGGACTGTAATGGTGAGGTTGAGGGTTATGAGAGACGGTTCCGCTCAATCTCCATGAGCACGCCGGCCCAGTGGTGCTTGAGGGCGAAGGAAATTGCACCCTTGATTCCGAGTTTTTCGATCAGTCGCGCGGTCGTCGCTTTCAGTACGTCGCTGCGGGTGCTCTCGGGGATGTCTCTGTCCTGGTAGAGAAGTGCCATTTTGACCTCCTGTTCCTGGTTACAGAAAGCTGTAGTGCTTTCGTACCTCAGAAAGGAGCAACTGCCGTGCCAGTTGGTATTACGTTGTCGGTCCCGATGAAAAAATCATAAGATATTGATTTATAATGATTTATTGGAAGCTGGTGAAACTTTTCGTTGTCGAGGATTCGCTTGCAGCCTTTTCACTTTGGCAAGTGATTTGCAAATTGCGGTGAATGGCGGCGAAAGGCCTACTCGCCACCCTGGGCGTCCCAGGATTCCTTTTTGCGGTAGATCGTCGAGGGGCTGATCCCAAGCCTGCTTGCGGCTTTGGGAATGCTGCCGCCGCAGGCTGCGATGGTGGATTCGATGGCCTGCTTTTCGATCTGCCAGAGCTTGAGGCCTTCGATTGCGATCTGCGTGCCGCCGCTTGCGGGCGTTACAGCCGTTGCCTGAAGATTTGGGGTCTGTGGCCTTTCGGTCGAAGGCTGGCTCGCCGGAACGGCGCTGAAGGGCTGGGGGAGCATCTCCGGCAGGACTTCCGCGCCATCGTGCAGGACCACCGTGTTGCGGATCACGTTCTGCAACTCCCGCACATTGCCGGGCCAGGCATGGTTGATCAGCAGGCTCTGCGTGTCCGCCGAAAAGCCCGTGAAGGCCTTGTTCTCCTCCTTGGCGTAGTCCAACAGGAAGGCCTGCGCGATCTCGAGGGGGTCGCTTTGGCGTTCGCGCAGGGGCGGCAGGTGAATCGGCACCACGTGGAGACGGTAGTAGAGATCTTCCCGAAAGCGGCCTTCCTCGACCTCCTTCAAGGGGTCGCGGTTGGTGGCGCAGATGATCCGGACGTCGACCGGATGCAGCTTGTCGCCGCCGACCGGCTGGATCTTGCCGGTCTGCAGGAAGCGCAGCAGCTTTGTCTGCAGCGAGAGATCCATCTCGCAGATTTCGTCGAGAAAGAGCGTGCCGCCATCCGCCTGGGCCGCGGCGCCGGACCGGTCCGCCGTGGCGCCGGTGAATGCGCCTTTCAAGTGACCGAAGATCTCCGACTCGATGAGATCCTTCGGAATCGCGGCGCAATTCAGGGGAACGAAGGCTTTGCTTTTGCGCGAACCTGCCCGGTGAATGGCCTCGGCGCAAACCTCCTTACCGGTTCCGCTTTCGCCGGTGATGAAGACCGTCGCCTTTGAGGGGGCGACGGACTCGATGGCCCGGTAGACGCCCTGCATGGGCAGCGAACTGCCGATGAAGCCCTGAAAGCTGTCGCGGCCGAAATCGTCCTTGATGGTCTCGACCGTGGCCTGCAGTTCGATCCGCTCCAAAGCGTTCCGCGTGGTCGTGATCAGGCGGTCTTCGCTGAAGGGTTTAACGATGAAGTCGTAAGCGCCGAGCCGCATGGCTTCGACGGCGGTGTTGATGGAGCCGTCGGCGGTGATAACCACCACCGAAACCGGCAGGCCGCGTTCGGTGATCTCCTTCAGGATTTCGATGCCGTTCATGTCGGGTAGCTGCAGATCCAGCAGAACCACGCGGAACCTGCCGCTTTCCAGCAGGCGCAAGGCCTCGGCGCCGGTCTCTGCCAGTTCGGATTTCAACCCCGCCTTGGAGAGGTACTCCTGATAGACGATGGAGAGGGAAGGGGTGTCCTCGACCAGAAGGACCCGTTCTTGACTTGTCGTGCTCATGAGTTCCGGTCCCGTCAATTTGCTGCCGCGGACGCTGAGATCTGTGTCGTCCGAAAGGTGTTGAGGGTTGCAGTCATCGTAACCTGCAGGTCCTGGACCGCATCCTGGACTGCCGGCAGGTCATCCAGGCGGCTGGCGTCGTTGATCCTCTGGGCTAAGGTCTGGAGACGCTGCGCGCCGAAGGTACCGCTGACGCTCTTGAGTGTGTGGCTGTTCTGCTCCAGAGCCTCGATGTCCGCGTCCTTTGCGGCCTGGACGATGCGCGCCACCGCGCCTTCGACATCGCTCTGAAAGCGATCCCGCAGTTTGGCCATGGTGTCGGCACCGACACTGGCGGCGAGTCTGGCCAGGACGCTGGAGTCAATGATGTGATCACTCGAAGATCGGCCAGCCTTTGGTTCGGCCGCCATTTCCATTCCGGCGGGGTCGGACATCGGCTGAGCTGCGCTTACGCCACGCAGCAATCCCTCGATCACCTGGTAGAGGCGCCGGCCGTCCAGGACCGGCTTGGCCACGAAACCGTTCATGCCGGCCGCCATGAAGGCTTCCTGGTCGGACTTCATGACATAGGCGGTGAGGGCGACGATGGGCGTGTCGCGTGCGTCGCCGCTGCCTGCCCGGATTCTTTTACTGGCCGTGATTCCATCCATAACCGGCATGGAAATATCCATTAAGATCAGGTCGTAAGGCCTTGATTCGACGGCTTCTACCGCTTCCTGGCCGTTGGCGACCACATCCACGTGACAGTCACGGCGCAGCAGGAGCTCCCGGGCGACGATCTGGTTCGTCGTGTTGTCTTCCGCCAGCAGGATACGCGGTTTTTGTTGCTCCGGGCCGACCCGCAGCGGCGGCAGCCGCAGGGGCGTTTCCGCCTTGTCACCCGGGTTCTCGGGCGCTCGTGATGCGCGCTCCAGGGGCAGGGTCACCCAAAAGGTGGTGCCGACGGTCTCCTCGCTCGTGAAGCCGATCTCGCCGCGCATCAACTCGGCAAGGCGCTTTGATATGGCCAGGCCCAATCCCGTGCCACCGATTCCGTCTCGCGTGGCCCGTTCAAGTTGATCGAAAGCTCTGAAGACCGAGGACTGCTTGTCTTCGGCGATGCCGATGCCGCTGTCCGTCACCGAGACTCGCAGGACCCGGACTTCACCCTCCCGCCAGGGAGAAGCATCGTCGTCCCGTTCGATGCGCAGGCGGACGCTGCCCTCTGCCGTATACTTATGGGCGTTGCTCAAAAAGTTCTGCAGGATCTGGCGCAGGCGCCCGGTATCGCCGACCAGATAGGCCGGCAGGTCATCCGCAAGCTCGACACCGAAGGCCAGTCCCTTGTGTGCGAACTGATGGCTCCAGAAGCGCTGGATGTTCCAGACCAGGTCCTGCAGCGAGAAGGGAAGCTCCTCCAGCTCCAGTTTGCTGGCCTCGATCTTGGCGAAATCCAGCACGTCGTTGAGGATATCGAGCAGGGCTTCCCCGCTCGAGCGGGCTGAGCGCACCAGGTCCTGCTGCTGCTGGGGAAGCTCCATCTGTTGCAGAAGGCCCAGCGTACCCAGGACACCGTTCATCGGCGTGCGGATCTCGTGGCTCATCATGGCCAGGAATTCCGACTTCGCATGGTTCGCGTGATTGGCCTCGTCTCGTGCGGCGATCAGCTCCTGCTCGACCGCACGCAGGTCGGTGACGTCCTGGATGGTACCGAACACCAGTTCCGGCCTGGCCTGACCATCGAAGGTGACCTCGCCGATGCCACTGGCGAATTTGACATGCCCGTCCGGCGTCACCACGCGCAAGTCCGTCTTGAAGGACTTTAACCCATGGGCGGGGCCGTTCTCCTTCGCCCTGACGACCGCCTGACGCAGCAGATCGCGATCTTCCGGGTGGAGGCACCCGAGAAGCTGTTCGAAGTTCGGCTTGAAGTCACTGCTGCGGCCCAGAATGTCGCAGAGTTCCGGGGAGCAGGCGATCTGCTCCGCCTGACTCAGATCCCAGGTCCAGCTTCCGAGGCGCGCCAGCCGCTGGACGGCCGCGCCTTCGTCCTGGCTACCGGACGCGCTTTCCTCCCGCTCCGTCAGATCGCGCAGATAGGCGGTGAAGTAAGGCTGTCCGGCGACTTCGAAGGCCGTGACCGAGAGTTCGACCAGTATTTCGCGGCCGTCGGCGCAGAGCGCGGGAATCTCGATACGTTTGCCGACAACGTTCGCTTCCCTCGTTCTCAGAAAGCGCGCCAGCCCTTTTTCATGGGCATCGCGCATGCGTTCAGGGACGATCGAGTCGCTGAGGGAGCGGCCGAGAACCTCGTCGGCGGCGAAGCCAAAGGTTCGTTCGGCGGCGGCGTTGAAAGCCAGAATCCGGCCACCGCCGTCAATGGTGATCACGCTGTCCAGCGCGTTTTCGACGCTGGCGGTGCCTAAGGCTTCGAGTTCCCGATGCAGGCTTTGCTCGGTCATGATGCTTCTTCCAACGCTTGCGGGTTCCCGGCAGCGCAGCGTTTCACGAGACTATACAAGGAATCCGAATTGATTAGATCACCTATAGTTTTAATGAAGCGATAAAGGCTCGCCCGCTGCTGCCGCCTGTTTTGCAGTTCAGGATCAGGCAGCAAGTGCTGTGCCATGGCATTTTGCCAGGATTTCTGTCGGGAAAGCTCCGGAATGGGTGGAAGATTTTTGCAGAATGCGAAGCCTTCGCGGTCTGCAAAGCCGGAATTTGCATTGCGGCAACGGCTGTCGCCTCCCGTGTCCCTTGCTATAAGGTTAACGAGAGCTTAGCGAGAGTCAGGAACTCATTAATGAACAGCAGCGGCTTGTCATCAAATCGCCGTCCGGACGGCGCGCCGGCGCGGCCAAAGAGTGTTATCGAGCCCCTGGCCGTGCGGGCGCGCTTGTCGCGTGCTCAGCCGAAGGGGCTGCCGGTCATCAACATGAGCTTCAATGAATTGCCTTTCGCGCCCTCGGAGCGGGTCGCCGCGGCCATCGATGCTGCGACCAAGAGGGCGAACAGCTATGGCGAGCCCTCCTGCGCCACACTTCGAACGGAGATCGCGGCGCGCTTTGCTCTGGAAGCGGATTCGATCATCTGCGGCAATGGCTCCGAGGAACTGCTGGACGTTATCGCGCGCTGTTTCGTGCGCCCGGGCGATGAGATCGTGATTCCGGAATTCGGCTACATCCAGTTTGCGATCATCGCCAATCGGCTGGGCGCGCGACTGACCAAGGTGCCTGAAGCGGATTTCACCGCCGATATAGAGGGCATTCTGGCGGCCATCAGCAGCGAAACCAGGCTTTTGTTCCTCGCCAATCCCAACAATCCGACCGCGACCCTGGTTCCGGAAGAAGAGCTGAACCGCCTGGCGCGTGAAATGCCGCATGATGTGGTGCTGGTCATCGATCTGGCCTACGGCGAGTTCGTCGGCTTCGACTACTGCGCCCGGGTGCACGAGCTGGTGCGGGAATATGAAAATGTTGTCGTTACGCGAACTTTTTCAAAGGCTTACGGGTTGGCTGGCTTGCGCGCCGGCTGGTGCCATGCCCCCGATTGGATGCTGCCGGCCCTCTATGCCGCCCGGGGCATGGGTAGCGTCAACGCGGTGGCTCAGGCCGCGGCTGCGGCGGCGATGCAGGAGCCGGAGCTGGTTCAGGAACGGGTCGGCCTGATCCTGTCGGAGCGGGCGCGGGTCGTGGATGAGCTTGCCCGGCTCGGCTTGGTTTGCCTGCCGAGCCAGACCAATTTCCTGCTGGCGGGCTGGCCCGACGGCGATCCGGCGCGCGCCGAGGCGCTGGTCGATTATCTCTTCGACGATGCCGGTATCCTGGTCAATCGGACACGGGAGAAGGGTCTGGAGGGCTACATCCGCTTCTCGCTCTCCCTGCCGGCGCACAATGATATGTTACTTCAATCAGTTGCGCGCTTTCTTTCTCAATAACCTTCAGCCTCCCTTAACCGGCATCTTCTCCAGATGCCGCAACATGGCGACGAAGGCGGCGAGGCGTTCGCGCTGATAGGCCGGCACATCCATCTCGGCGTAGTCCAGGAAGCCCTGCCGCGTTTTCAGGCCGATGCGGCCTTCCTCCATGTTGCGTTCGATGATCGGTGGCGAGGCGAAACGCGCCTCGCCGGTGGCGCCGGTCATGTAGCGGCTGGCGTAGTAGAGAATGTCGCCACCGCCCCAGTCGATGAATTCCAGCAACCCCAGCACCGCGAAGCGAAAGCCGAAGCCATATTTGGTTGCCTTGTCGATGTCTTCGGCTGACGCGACGCCTTCCTCGACCATACGCGCGGCCTCGTTCATCGCCAGCGCCTGGATGCGCGGCACGATGTAGCCGGGACTGGCGCTGCAGACCACGGGCACCTTGCCGATGCTTTCCAGCAGAACCTTGAGGCGCTCGGTCGTGGCCGGATCTGTTTCATCGCCGGGCGACAGCTCGACCAGAGGTACCAGGAAGGCCGGGTTGAGCCAGTGGGCGTTCAGGAAGCGGCTGGGCGGATCGACGAAGGGCTGCAGGTCGTTGGAGAGGATGGTCGAGGTGGTCGAGGCGACGATGGCCTCGCGATCCGCATGCCGGGAAATCACTTCGAAGGCGGTCCGTTTGGCCTCCAGCGTTTCCGGCACACCCTCGAAGATGACGGCGGCATCGGCCAGAGCCGCGGCGCAGTCACTGAGGGCGTGGGTGCTGATCCGTCCGGCAACGGTTTCGGTTTCCGTCTCCTCCAGCATGCCGAAGCCGGCCATCATGGCGAGGGTGGCTGCGATCTCCTCGGCGGCAGCCGTTTTAAGTGTATCGAAGTCTTCGGCCGAGCGCGCCTTCGCGTCGATCAGGCGGACAGGATGCCCGGCATAGGCGAAGGCAATGGCGATGCCGCGGCCCATGCGGCCCGCGCCGACGGCGGCGATGGTCTGCTTCTCTGCCATCTCAGACTCCGTTCGCCAGCAAACCGGTCATTCCCGTCCGGTCCAGCTTGTCCAGTCCCAGGGACTCGAGTGTCCGCCCGTTCTGCCGGAAGTCGTCGTCGCACACCGCAGAGCCGATCGCGAGCAGGCCCGTCGCCGTGGGCGCGGGAACCCCGGCCCAGTCAGCGACGGAGACCAGGAAGGCCAGCCCCGTGGCCACATCTTCACGCATGTAGCGGTGCTCGCGGAGGATCAGGCGCTCCCGCCAGTCTTCCGAATCCACCAGCTTTTCATGAGCGGCGTTACCGTACATCCATTCCTCGCGGGCATCGTCGTAGTGGTCGGCGAGCGGAAAGTGGGGTGCGCCGTAGCCGAGCGCTTCGCGGACGGCCATGCGTTCGGCATCCAGGCGAGTTGTAACCCGGCGGATCGCCGGCTGCGTGCCTTCGTTATGGATGTCCCAATGCTCGAAGTGTTCGATGGGGCCGGCGTTCATCAGGATCAGGGGCGGGTGGATGATCGGGCCGGCGTTCATCAAGGCGCCGGAGAGGCCGTCGCCGGCATCCTCCACCGCCGGATAGGCCTGACGGATGATCTTCAGCGCGTGATCGCGTCGACTGAGCGGGAAGACGCCGCTGGGCAGACGGGTGGCGCGGGTCGTAATCGCGATCGTTGTCGCACCGTGCTTGCGGGTGAGGTAGGGCAGGGTGCCGGCCTCCGCGAAGGTCACCTGCGCGTCGTTGCCCTTCGCGCGAATCTCCTTCGCCATGAGATAGCTGCCGAAGCTGCCCGGCGGCAGGAAGATCACCTGACCGTCCTTCAGGTGTGGGGCGAGGGCGGCTGCGATATCTTTTTGTGCCGTCGCGGGGGCCGGGCAGACAATGAGTTCCGCGCCTGTGACCGCTTCCCCGATGTCCGCGGTCACCAGGGCGATCGCCACTTCGCGCGTGCCGCGATGGTCCTTGAGGGTCAGCTTGCCGTCTGCGGCCTGGAGCGCCGCGACGCCTTGCGCGTCGCGCCGCCAGAAGCGCACCCGGTGACCCTGTTCGCTCAGATCAACGGCGGCGGCGTGCGAACCGTTTCCCCCGCCCAGTACCGCAATGTCCATCCTGCCTCTCCCTCGTTTAAAACCGTTTTGTGGGAAGAGTGGGGAGCAGGGATGCAAAAAGTCAAATCCGGGTTAAGCTGATCGCTTCCTGGCCGGGGAGGGGATGACGGGGTTTTGAGTTACTGCCTTTTTGCGATCTACGAAGCGTCCGCGACGCAGTCATCCTTGTTGGCCGCCCACTTCCGCGCAGTGGCCGCGGGTTGTCCTGCTGCGCTGCTCGGTGACTTGAGTTTGGATCTTTTCCTGCCTGAACCCGAACCAGTCGTTCTCTTCGACGATGGCCCGGCGCCCGCGGCGATCCTGCAGTTTGCGCTGGAGGCTCCTGATTCGCTGGACGCGCTGACAGGCGATCCCTGGTTTCGGGCGAGCTTCCTGACTGCGCCTGAAGGCTTCGCGGCTCCAAGCTTCCGTGCCTTCAGGATGCAACCAGGTCCGGTGGCGAGCGACGACCGCGTCAGGCCAAGAACCGCTGGCCTGTCCTTCGTGGTGCGCTACTACGGCCCCATGCCCGACGAAGCGGCCTTCGTCGATTTCTACACCGCGCATCATCCGCCGATCCTGGGGCGTCTGCCGAAGATCCGAAACGTCCGCTGCTACCTGCCGGAACCTTTGCCAGGGACCGGCCTGCCGCCGGCCGAGGTACGTTTTATCAACGAGGTGGTCTTCGATGATGTCGGGGATCTCAACGCGGCCTTGCAGTCTGACGTTATCGCAGACCTCAGGGCCGATTCCGCCCGTTTCCCGCCTTACGGGCATTCGACCCATCATGCGATGCGGCGGGAAAGGCTGCTGGGGCGGGGGATTGCGTGATCCGGAAGTCTCCCGCAAGGCGGCAGAAGGGAAAAAAGGAAACAACTGCAGGTTTTTGGTGCCGTTTTTCAAGGCCTTGCCTACGGCACCGCTCCCATGCATCATCTCTGCGCTGATCGGTGTTTGATGCCTGGACCATAACGGGCAGCGCGATCTGCCGGAAACAACGAACAGGGGGTATCAACCATGAGAGAATTGCGTTCAGTAGCAAAGAAAGTCCTCGGTTTGACCGCGGCGGCCGGCCTGGCCGCGACGCTGGCCTCAGGAACCGCTCTGGCCGTGGACAGGGTTTCGGCCGTCCACGCCTTCCCGGGCTTTCTCGTTTACACCAAGACCTTCCTGGCCATGGTCGACGACATCAATGCCCGCGGCGAGGGCATCGTTCAGATCCAGGTTCGCGGCGGACCCGAGGCGATCGGCATGTTCCAGCAGCCCCAGGCCGTGCGTGACGGCGTTGTTGACATGGTCCATACGCCGGGCAGCTTTTACGGCGCCTCGGTGCCGGAGATCGATGCCATGGTCGCGGCCCGCGTGACGCCCATGGAGGCGCGCGCCAATGGTGGCGCGGCGCTGATGGACGAGGTCCACCAGCAGCGTTTCAACGTGAAGCACCTGGGCTGGATCGACGGCGGCGTGAAGTTCCACATCTACAGCACTCAGGATTTCAAATTCGGCGATGACGGCGTCATCGACCTGACCGGCGTCAAGTTGCGTGACAACCCGATCTATCATGCCTTTTTCGAGGCGCTGAAGGCCACCACCGCGTCCATGAAGGCCACGGAAGTCTATGCCGCCTTGGAGAAAGGTGTCGTGGATGCGGCCGCCTGGACACAGATCGGCATCATGGACCTGAAGTGGGACAAGTTCCTAAAGTACCGGATCGATCCGGAATTCTACAACACCGACATCGGGGTGATCTTCAACAAGGATTCCTGGAATGCGCTCTCGCCGGAGTCCCAGAAGCTGATCCAGGAGGTCGTCGCCGAGTGGGAGCAGAAATCTTATGACGCGCGCCAGAAAGACGTGGCCAGCGATGCCGAGGAACTGAAGAAGCGCGGTATGAAGTTCGTCTCCATGGGCGAAGAAGCCGCCCAGAAGTATCTGAAGCTTGCCGACGATGCCGCCTGGGCCCGGATGAAGGGCCGGCTGGAAGAGATGGGCGGCATGGAGAACTACGCCAAGCTGCGTAAGCTCTACTACAAAGAATAGTTTTCTGGAGTTGGAACCCTTCGGTCCGGTTGGTGCGGAAACTCACCAACCGGCCGGCGGCGGAGGTTTGCATGCGGCTGCTCGACCGGATCTGTAACGTACTGGCGATTTTTGCGGGGATCAGTCTGGTCCTCATCATGTTCGCCATTGTGCTTCAGGCGACCCTGCGGACCCTCGGCTATTCCGGTTCTTCCCACATCTTCACCTTTTCAGAGTACGGCCTCCTCTACATCGCCATGGCCGCGTCCCCCTGGCTGGTCCGCCTCAAGGGCCATGTTTTCATCGAGATGTTCACGGCGGTGCTGCCAAGCTCTTTTCAGTCGCTCTTTTCCCGGATCATCTCGGGCCTCTGTATCCTCATCTGCCTTTTTCTGGTCTGGTACACCGGCGAGGCGACCTTGAAGGCCTATCGTTTCGGTGACACCGATATGCGCTCGCTGGACATGCCCAAGTGGCTGCTGCTCGGGGCCATGCCGATCTGTTTCAGCCTCATGGCCGCTCAGTTCTCACGCTTCGTCTTTGGCAGCGAAACCCTGCATTCGGGAGAGGCGGGCGTGCATGAGTAAGGCTGCCGTAACCGGCTTGCGGAAGGTGTCAGCTTAATGGAGTGGTACACCGCGCTGTTGTTCCTGCTGGGACTGGTGCTTGCCTTCATGTTCGTCGGTGTGCCGGTGGCGCTCGCCTTCCTGGCCGCCAACATGATCGGTGCGACCTACTTCATGGGCGGCAACGGCACGCTCTTCGTGCAGATGTCGCGCGGCATCGGACAACTGGCCAACAACGCCATTCCGACGGTCTCGACCTTCAACCTCATGCCCGTGCCCATGTTCCTGCTGATGGGCGAGATCTTTTTCCACACCGGGCTTGCCAACAAGATGTTCGGCGCCATCGACCGCCTGATGGGGCGCATTCCGGGCCGCCTGTCCTTCGTGACGGTTGCTGGCGGCACCGCCTTCGCCACGCTCTCCGGCTCCTCCATGGGCTCGACCGCGCTGCTGGGTTCCCTGATGGTCCCGGAGATGCAAAAGCGTGGTTACAAGAAGCACATGGCGATCGGCCCGATCCTGGGGACCGGCGGCCTCGCCATGCTGATCCCGCCCTCGGCGCTGGCGGTCTTGCTGGCGACCCTGGCCAACCTCGACGTGGGGAAGCTTTTGATCGCAGGTGTGGTTCCGGGTCTCATGCTCGCTGGCTTCTACGCGATCCTGATCCTCTTCATGTGCCTGATCGATCCCGAGGCCGCCCCCTCCTATGATGTCGAGGCGGCGAATTGGGGGCAGCGCCTGCGGCTGGTGCTCTTCGACGTCCTGCCGATGATCTCGATCGTGATCGGCGTGATCCTGATGATCCTGAACGGCTGGGCGACGCCGTCGGAATCGGCCGCTTTCGGCTGTCTCGGCGTGCTGCTGCTGGCGATCCTCTATCGCAAGCTGACCTGGGAAAGCTTCGTGAATTCGGTCACCGGCGCGCTGCGGGTGACCACCATGGCGCTGCTGATCATCTTCGGCTCGGCGACCTTCTCGGCGCTGCTGGCTTTCTCCGGCGCCAGTTCCGGCCTGATCCGTTTCGCCACCGGTTTCGAGCTGGATGCCACCGTCATGCTGCTGGTGATGTTCGGCATCCTGCTCGTTTTGGGCATGTTCATGGACCAGCTCTCCATGATGCTGCTGACCGTGCCGGTCTTCTTTCCGCTGGCCCAGACCCTGGGCTTCGATCTGATCTGGTTCGGCGTGATCATCCTGCTGGCGCTGGAGATCAGCTTCACCACGCCGCCCTTCGGCCTGCTGCTCTTCGTCATGAAGGGCGTCTCGGCACCGGGCACCAGCATGCGCGACATCTACGTGGCAGCCATCCCCTTCATGGCCTGTGCGATCCTGCTGGTGGGTCTTCTGATCATCTGGCCGGAGATCGCGCTCTGGCTGCCGAGTCTGGGTAGATAGCGAAACCTGTTCCAGCCCGCACCTGTCTCACAAGCCTTTCGGATGCGTGAGGAACTCCTCGATCACTTCCGGTGGGGCCTTGGCATAGTCGGAGACCCGGCTCACGCTCTGGCCTGTGAGGCGCTTCAGGTTGACCGCCATCTCCGCCATCTTGACCGCGATGGGAATGCCGTTGATCACCGGCGCTTCCCCGACCAGGTGATTGTGGAACTTGGAGAACAGCAGCATGGGAATGCCGCCGCCAGGGATCAGGACATCGATGCCTTGATCGATCAGCGGCTGCGCCTGTGCCTCGAACAGGGCCTTAACTTCTTCCGCGCGTTCCTCCGAATTGTAGGCCTCCAGGATCTGTCCCGGCTCGAAGGTCATGGCGTGCACGCCGGTGATGCGCTCCTTCAGGCCGTACTTGCCGATCTGGTGATGGAACCAGGGAATGAAGCGCGGGTTGATGGTGACAATCCCGATGCGCTGGCCGAGCTGGCAACAGTAAAGCATGGAGGCTTCGCCCAGTGCGATGACCGGGATATCGACCGCCGAGCGCGCCTCGTAAAGGCCCGCGTCCTGAAAGTGCCCGACCACGAAGGCGTCGTAGCCCTCGCGCTCGGCCTGGACGGCGTTGCAGATCATCTCGCGCGCGCAGCGGAACTCAACGATCGGGTGGGCATAGGAATCGAAGGGCGTGATGCCCTTAATGTCGACGGTCGTTTCCGGCGCTACGATCTCCTTGAGATGAGCGCCAAGGACGTCCCAATAGGTCTTACCGTTCTCGTAGTCGACGTAGCTTTGGTACCAGATCTTGATCGGCTTCATGGCGGCGGGTTCGTCTCTTCAGGATGGCGGGAAGGGCCCGCCATGGTAAGGAGGAGACTCCGCCCGGTGCAAGCTGCTCGGTCTACATTCCCAGCCCGGCGAGCGCTTCGGCGGCCGTCTCGCTGCCACCTTCCGCGGCCCTTTGCAGCCAGCCGCGGGCCTCGTCCTCGTCCTGAGTGACGCCGTAACCGCGCAGCAAGGCCATGCCGTAGTGATACTGACCGAGCGAGTAGCCCTGCAGCGCAGCCTGCTTGACCCAGTAGGTTGCGCGCTCGGGGCTGCGTTCCGTGCCGAGACCGTTCTCGTAGGCGTGGGAGAGCAGGATCATGGAGGGCGCATTGCCGCTCTCCGCGCAGCTATGCAGCGCGTCCAGGGCTTCCGCATGCAGCCCGCCTTTCTGGGTTTCGTAGACCACCCAGCAGATGAAGCCGGCACGCTCGGGCCGCGTCTTGAGCGACTCCTGCAACTGGGCGATGCCGCCCTCATGCGGGTTGAGGGTACCGTCCTCGGCAAGGGCGGGGAAGGCCGCTAACAACAGGATGACCGAAAGCAGAAGTCTCATCTTGCGAACCTTTCATCTGTCTCAAAGCTGGCAGATTGAGGATGACGCCTTTGTTCCATCCTATCCCGTCTTCCTGATCACGGATATGGTCCTTTCCTCTTAAATTTGACGATATCGCGGCTGATCCGCGTTCTTCTCCTCCAAAAGTCCTGTGGCCTGCCGGCGGCAAAAGGACCAAAGTCGCGTTGACTCCAGGCACGGTCGAGGCAGGCTTCTACGACAAGAGGTACTGCACCGGGCCGTTTCATGCTGAGGGGAGGGACTGACAATGGATATGACGGGGGAATACAGGCTCAACGCATCGCGCGAGGCGGTTTACGATGCCTTGAACGATCCGGAGATCCTCAAGCAATGCATCCCTGGCTGCGAGGAGATTGAGAAGACCTCTGATACCGAAATGACGGCGAAGGTGGTGGCCAAGGTTGGTCCGGTCAAAGCAAAGTTTGCTGGTGCCGTGACCCTCTCCGACCTGAACCGGCCGGAGAGCTATACGATCTCCGGCGAAGGCAAGGGCGGGGCGGCCGGCTTCGCCAAGGGCGGTGCCAAGGTGCGCCTGGAGCCGGATGGCAGCGGGACGCTCATGCACTATGAGGTCCATGCCGACATCGGTGGCAAGCTGGCGCAGTTGGGCAGCCGCCTGATCGACGGCACCGCGAAGAAGATGGCCAAGGATTTCTTCGAGACCTTCGCTGGACTGGTCGATGGCAAGGGTATGGACGCCGAAGAAGCCCCGGCGGCTGCTGCTGAAGAAACGCCCGAAAGGGCTCCGGTGGAAGCGAACGATGCGTCCGAACCCGCTGCGGCTCCGCAGCCTGCGGCCACGCCGCAGCCGGCCCAGGCTGCCGCTCCTGAAAAGACGGGTGGCGTCAGCCCCGTCGTCTGGATCGTCGCCGCCGTTGCCGTGGTTGTTCTGGTTCTGGCCTTTGGTGGCCTTTAGGCCGGATCTTCACTCCGACCAAAGTTGTAACCCGTACCGGATCGCAAAAGCGCCGGCTTTTTGCTATGCTTGGTCAAAGCTAGGAGCTGCATCATGTTACGCGCCTTTGCCAGCACAACCTGCCTGATTGCCGTCATGACCGCTGCCACTGTGCAGGCGGAAGACGGCACGCTTAATCCGGAAGAGCTGTCGCTCAATTCTGCGATTGCCAAGGCGGTCCGGGGTGAGGTGGATATGATGACCTGCGCCCTGGGTTACTTCATCACCAAATCTGGGCGTCACGCAGAGGCACGCTCCGTCTTCAAAAACTGCGCCGAGGCCGGTTATACCGGCGCCATGACCTGGATGGCGCAGATGGAGGACAACGGCCTGGGCGGTCCTGAAGACCCGGCGGCTGCCGCGGCCTGGGACCTGCGCGCGGCGGATGCCGGCGACCCGGTAGGGCAGTTCAACTACGGCCTCGACTTGCTGCGCGGTCACGGCGTGGCGCAGGATATCGAACTGGGCCGGCGCTATGTCGATCAGGCGGCCGAGGCCGGACTTCCGGTGGCACAGCGCCTGCAGGCGGCGGAATACGATCTCGACGAAGTCACGCCCGACGCCGACAACTGGAAGTATCAGCGCATTTTCTGATCTCCGACGCGACTTCGCGGACCCGCACAAAAGTGCCGTCCCCGCAGCCTGCCGAGCCCCGAATTACGACCTATGTGGTATTCCCAAACGGCCCGCTTAGCGAGGATACTTTAGTCATCGCGCAAAGGCTGGCAGCCATTGGGATCGGCCGTTGTGCATTCCGCGGGAGCGTTTTCGGACGGGGGTGAAGTCCTCGGGGGTTCTACAGCGCTCTCTGACGTGTCGAACAGGGACCCGTCCTAAGATCCGTTTGAGATCTTATGGCGCGACAAGGTCCCGGGGAGGAAATTAATGCACCGGTTCTTGCTTACAGTGACCGCCGCTGTTTTGGCGTCTGGCGTGGCCCAGGCGCAGGTGACCGAGGAGGATCTGCGCAACGATCAGTCCGTCACCGATCAGATCGTCACCAACGGTATGGGGCGGCATCTGCAGCGCTACAGCCCGCTGGACATGATCACCAAGGACAATGTCAAAAACCTGGTGCCTGCCTGGGCCTTTTCCTTCGGCGGAGAGAAGCAGCGCGGCCAGGAGAGCCAGCCGCTGATCTATGATGGCATCATGTACGTTACGGGCTCCTATTCCCGACTCTATGCAGTCGACGCCAGGACCGGTAAGGAGATCTGGCAGTACGACGCGCGCCTGCCCGAAGGTATCCTGCCCTGCTGTGACGTGGTGAACCGCGGTGCGGCGATCTACGGCGACAAGATCTTCTTCGGCACGCTCGACGCCCGGATCATGGCGCTCGACCGGAAAACCGGTGATGTGATCTGGCGCAAGAAGATTGCCGACTACAAGGCCGGGTACTCCTACACCGCTGCACCGATTGTCGTGAACGGCCTGGTGATCACCGGCAATTCCGGCGGCGAGTTCGGCATCGTCGGCGAGGTGCAGGCCCGTGACGCGGATACCGGCGAACTGGTCTGGACGCGGCCCGTCATCGAAGGCCACATGGGCACCTTCAAGGGCGAAGACTCCACCATGACCGGCACCCTGAATGCCACCTGGCCGGGCGATCTCTGGAAGACCGGCGGCGGGGCCACCTGGCTCGGCGGCTCCTATGATGCCGACACCGATACTCTGGTCTTCGGCGCCGGCAACCCGGCGCCCTGGAACAGCCACCTGCGCAACGCCGGTCAGCCCACCGACGGTAACGCGGGCGACAACCTCTACGCTGCCTCGCGCATCGGGATCGATCCCGCCAACGGCGAGATCAAGTGGCACTATCAGACCACGCCGCGGGAAGGCTGGGACTACGACGGTGTGAACGAGGTCATTCCCTTCGTGGATCGGGACGGTAACAAGCGCTATGCCACGGCCGACCGCAACGGCTTCTTCTACATCCTGAACCGGGAAGACGGCGCCTATGTCAACGCCTTCCCCTTCGTGCGGGACATCACCTGGGCCGAGGGGATCGACGAAAACGGCCGGCCCATCTTCGTCGAAAACAACCGTCCGGGCGATCCGGCGGCCTCGGCGGACGGCGCCAAGGGCGAGAACATCTTTGCGGTGCCTTCCTTCCTGGGCGGCAAGAACTGGATGCCGATGGCTCACAGCCCGAAGACCGGCCTGTTCTACGTGCCGTCCAACGAATGGGGCATGGACATCTGGAATGAGCCGATCACCTACAAGAAGGGTGCGGCCTACCTGGGCGCCGGCTTCACCATCAAGCCGCTGTTCGAAGACTATATCGGTTCGCTGAAGGCCATCGATCCGGTCTCCGGCGAGGTGAAGTGGGAGTACCGCAACGAAGCTCCGCTCTGGTCCGGTGTCATGACCACGGCCGGCGGCCTGGTCTTCACCGGTACGCCCGAGGGCGATCTCAAGGCCTTCAACGACGAGACCGGCGAGGAGCTCTGGTCCTTCCAGACCGGCTCCGGCGTGGTCGGCCAGCCCATCACCTGGGAGATGGACGGCGAGCAGTTCGTCGCGGTGGCCTCCGGCTGGGGTGGCGCGGTGCCGCTCTGGGGTGGCGAAGTGGCCAAGAAGGTCAACTACCTCAACCAGGGCGGTCTGGTCTGGGTCTTCAAGGTTCCGAAGGAACTGGCCTCGTCCAACTGAGACCTGACACTGGCGGGCGCATTCCTTGGGATGCGCCCGCTGCAGTTATTGATGTAGACTTGAAACCGGGAGTGAAGGCCGGAGTGAAAATGACCGAAGCATCGAGCGAAAGAGCGATCATGCCGCATCGGATCAGCCTCAGTTCCGCGCTGATCGTGGACGACCATCCGCTGTTCTGCGAAGCCCTCTCGATGACCTTGAAGTCCGCCCTCTCCGTCGAAAAGGTCATTACCGTCGGCCGTCTGGAGCGGGCCATCGCCCTGATCCGGGAGGGCGAGCGCCCGGATGTGGTGTTGCTGGATCTCAACCTGCCGAACGTCAACGGTATGGAAGGCCTGATCCGGCTCAAGACCGTGACCTCGGAAGTGCCCGTCATCATCGTCTCCTCGCTCTCCGACAACCGGATCATCGCCTCGGCCATCCGGGCAGGGGCCGCGGGTTTTGTGCCCAAGCACAGCCAGAGCGATGTCTTTCTGCGCGCTTTTTCTGAGATCTGGTCGGGCAAGGTCTTCGTGCCGGAGGGTTACGTGCCGGTCGCCGAGGACGTGGCCGATCCCATGTCGATTAAGGACGACGCGATCCGCCGGCTCTCCTTGCTGACACCCCAGCAGGCGCGCATCCTCGAATTCATCTGTGCTGGCAAGCTCAACAAGCAGATCGCCTATGACCTTTCGATCGCCGAGACCACCGTTAAGGCGCATATTACGGCGATTCTGCGCAAGCTGGGTGTGCAGAGCCGCACGCAGGCGGTGCTGATGGCGCAAAATGCGCATTTCGCAAAAATCTTGCAGGAAAGTGACAGCGTCCCCTAACCTGTTAAGAACTGAGAAAACAAAAACAAGAACATAACCTCTGGGGAGGCCTTATGGACGTGACGGTCAAGTCGTCTGCGACCCAGTCCTCTATGACCAAGTCGTCAGCGACCGGCAATGTCATGGGGCAGTTGCTGCGGACGGCACAGGCCCCGGCGCGGGACGCAGGTCTCGCGCTCGAAAGCCTGGCAAGGACCATCGGCACCGATGGCCTTAGTCTCGTTGTGCTCTTCATCTCGCCGGAAGGCGATCCCGAGGCTGTGGCAGCGGCGGCGATCGAGGCCTTTGACGGCACCCCGGTCATCGGCTGCACCACGGCGGGGGAGATTGCCGCCCTGGGCTATACCGAGGGCGAGATCGTCGCCATCGGCTTTCCGAAAAGCCACTTCGTCTCCAGTGTCCAGTTCATCGACGATCTGGAGAATCTCTCCCGGCAGGACCTGGTGGGCGAGACCACCCGCCTGCGCGGCGAACTGGTCCGCCAGGCGCCCGACTGGCGCTCGGAATTCGCCTTTCTGCTGGTTGACGGGGTGTCGCTGCTGGAGGACCAACTGGTGTCCACCCTGGGTATCGCCTTGGGGCACGTGGCCTTTTTCGGCGGCTCGGCCGGCGACGGACTGGACTTCAAGCAGACCTTCGTCCTGCACGCGGGGCGCATGCACCAAAAGGCGGCGGTCCTGGCTCTGATCCGGAGCGATTGCAACATCAAGGTCTTCAATTTCGACCACCTCATGCCCACCGGCCGCAAGATGGTGGTGACCAAGGCCGATCCGGCGCGCCGGGTGGTCCGGCAGATCAATGCCGAGCCGGCAGCCCGGGAATATGCCCGCATCGTGGGCCTGGATCCGGAACAGCTTTCCCCCTTCATCTTCGCCGCCCATCCGTTGGTGGTGAAGGTCGGCGGCAAGTATCACGTCCGTGCCATCCAGAAGGTGGAGCAGAACGGCGATCTGACTTTCTTTTCGGCTATCGATGAGGGGTTGGTGCTGACCGTCGCCGATCCCAGCGACATCGCCGGACATTTGAGCGACGCCATGGCGGAGCTCTCCCGCGACGAACGGCCCCAGGCGATCATCGCCTGCGACTGCATCCTGCGCCGGCTGGAGGCCGAGCAGAAGCAGGCCAGTGGCGCCCTATCGCGCATTCTTTCCGCCAACAACGTCATCGGCTTCAATACTTACGGCGAGCAGATCAACTCGGTTCACGTCAATCAGACCATGACCGGCGTTGCCATCTATCCGCCGGCCGCGGAGGCTGAGGAGTAATGTCGTCACTGATCAACCCCCGGGACACGCTCGAAGAGCAGAACAAAAAGCTGCTGGAGATCACCTCCGTCCTGATGCAGCGGGTGGAGCAGGCGACTGACGACAGCGGTGACGCCTACGCCCATTTCCAGCGCTCCCTGATGCTGGAGGAAGCGGTGCGGGTGCGCACCAGCGACCTGGAGCAGACGCTGCAACTGCTCAACCGTTCAAACGCCCAGCTCTCGGAGGCCAACGAGGCCGCCGAGCGGGCGCGCGCGGATCTTTCCAACGCCCTGGAAGCGGTGCAGGAGGGCTTCGCGCTCTTCAACGCCGACGACTTCATGGTGATGTGCAACAGCCGTTTCGGCATGCATATGCCGGACCTGCGCGCCAATCTGCGGCCCGGCCTGACCTTCGAGGACTACGTGCAGCAGGTCAGCCGCAGCCAGTATCTGGCCCTTCCGGAGGGTGAGACCGCGCAAAGCTGGGCGGCGGAGCGGAAGCGCAAGCACCAGGAGAACCACGTCAACTTCAACGTCCGGATCAGTGGCGATCGCTGGATCCAGGTCAGCGAACACCGCACCGCCGATGGTGGCACGGCGATCCTGCAGACCGACGTGACCGACATGATCCGGCTGGAGCGTCAGGAGCGGGAAAAGCTGCTGGATGACCAGGCCCGGCTGGTGCGCGCCACCCTGGACCACATCAATCAGGGCATCTGCATCTTCGACAGCCAGCATCGGCTGGTCGGCTGGAACCAGCGGCTCAGCGAGTTGCTGAACCCGCCGCTGCACCTGCTGCAGGTCGGGCGCAGCTTCGACCGCCTGTTCGAGCAGATCGGCAAGGATCTCTCCCTGACCAAGGGACAGTCGCCGACGCAGATCACCGACTGGGTCCGGCAGACCCGCCATCGCACGCCGCTGACCCTGGAGGTCAAGCACCTGGGCAAGACCTACCTGGATGTCTTCTGTCAGGGGATGCCCGATAAAGGCTTCGTGATCAGTTTCACGGACGTCACCGCGGAGCGCATGGCCATCGCCGGCCTCTCCTCGGTCAACGAGACCCTGGAGCAGCGGGTCAAGGAGCGGACTCTGGCGCTGGAAGCGGCCCTGAAGGAGGCGGAGCGGGCCAATGCCTCCAAGTCGCGCTTCGTGGCCGCCGCGAGTCATGACCTCCTGCAGCCGCTGTCGGCCGCCAAGCTCTTTATCTCTTCGCTAGCCAATATGGACCTGGAAGACGAGCAGCTCGACGTGGCCCAGCGGGCACAGCGTGCTCTGAAGAGCGTCGAGGCCATCCTGGATGCGCTGCTGGATATCTCCAAGCTCGATTCCGGCCGCGCCGCCGTCGAGGTTTCGGCCCTGCCCATGAGCCGGATCCTCGGGCCCTTGCGCGATGAATTTCAACCCATCGCCCGCCAGAAGGGGCTCGAACTCTGTGTGGTCGAATGCAGCGCCATCGTCGAGAGTGACCAGTCTTACCTCCGGCGCATCCTGCAGAACCTCATCGCCAACGCCATCCGCTACACCGAAAGCGGCAAGGTCCTGGTCGGGACACGCCGCCGGGGCGCCGAGCTGCGCATCGAAGTCTGGGACACCGGTTCGGGCATTCCCGAAGATAAGCGGGACCTGGTCTTTAAGGAGTTCCAGCGCCTGGAGAACGCGCAGGAATCGGGCGAGGGCATGGGACTCGGCCTGGCCATCGTGGAACGGGCCTGCGCCTTGCTCGGACACCCCCTGCGGCTCTGGTCTGAGCCGGGCAAAGGCACCGGCTTTACCGTGACCGTGCCGATCAGCCAGGCCCGCGAAACGGCCGCAACTCTGCGTCAGCCGGAGATGCCCGAGGAACAGGATGCTGCCAACCTCATCGCCCTGGTGATCGAGAACGACAGTGAGGTGCGCCGCGGCATGGCGACTCTGCTGGAAAGCTGGGGCGTCAGCGTCTTCGACGTCGGCGACCGGGAAGAAGCCCTCGAACTGCTGACGGACATCGGTGTCGCGCCGGATGTGCTGCTGGTGGACTATCACCTGGACCACGGCGAAAACGGCCTGGATGCTGTCGAGGCCGTGCGCGCCTGTTTCGGCTCCTTGCCCGCTGCGCTCTTAACCGCCAACCGTTCGCCCGATCTGCGCAAGACCTGCGTGAGGAAGAAGATCGAATACCTGAACAAGCCGATCGAGCCCATGGGGCTCTACAAGTTTCTCAAAACCATTGAACTTTCGGGTGCTCAGAGCGGCGCTCAATACGGCCGTATCAGCCTGGAGCCGGAGCGCTTCGTCTAGGGCATGGACTCATAAACTACGACGGTCCTGACGATAAGAGTTCGTTTTCTGGCAAGGAGTTAGGAGCGGAGCGATGCTGATGCATCGTGACTGACGACGCGACGCTGTCCAGAGAGCGAAATCTTATCGCCTTACAAGGTCGCGCTCTGATGTATTTTCGGGGCGTCAAGCACCCTCACCGGGCCTTCAGGCCCGCTTTCGGGCTCTTTCCTGCCGAAAATACATCAGAGCGCGGTCAGGACCATCGCAGTTTATGAGTCCATGCCCTAGCCCTTTACGCGCGCCGCGAGATTGCGACCTTGGTCGCATATTCCTGCGCTTTTGCGCCGCCTAGACTGCGCCGATGGGAAAGCTCGGTCTCAGGTTTTTGGGCCTCTGTTGCCTCGTTCTGACAGTCCTTGCGGCGACATTTCCACTGCGGGCCGAAGACGAGACGCTGGCGCGGGAGGATCTCGCGCCGCTCATCATGCCGCCGTACTCCCTCGGCGAGCCAGTCAATGACAAGGGTGTCTGGTCGCTCTTGAACTCCGGCGGGGCCGAGACCGGTTATGTCTTCGAAACCAAGCCGCTCGCGCCGCTGCCCGGCTTTTCCGGTGCGCCGATCAATGTGCTGGTGATGCTGGATCTGGAGGGGCGCTTCCTGAACCTGGAACTGATCGAGCACAACGAACCGATCTTCGTCTCGGGCCTCGGCGAGGCGTCTTTCTATAAGTTCTTCGAGCAGTATCGCGGCCATTCCATCTCCTCGACCCTGGTGGTCGGCACGCCCTATGGTCAGGCGGATACGGCCTCCTCGCTGGTCTACCTGGACGGGGTCACCAAGGCCACGGCCAGCGTGCGCATCGCCCATGAGAGCGTCCTTGCGGCCACCCTCGCCGTGGCGCGGGAAAAGATGCAGGGCATCTCGACGGCCGCGCCGGCTCACCCAAACCCGGACTATGAGGAGGAACTGACCTGGGACGATCTGGTCGAGCAGGGGCTGGCGACCCGCTATCAGGTCACCAATGCGGAGATACAGAAGGAATTCGACGGGACCGTCTGGGCGGACGACGACCCGGAAGCCCTCGAGGAACCCGAGGAAAGCTACCTGGATCTCTGGATCGTCGATCTCGGCCCCAAGTCAATCGCGCGGGCCGCGTTGGATAAGTCGACTTACGAGGAGCTGCAGGAGTTCCTGACCATCTCGACCCACGACGAGCCGATCCTGGTGATCGATGCCGGACGTCACGGCCTGGTCTCCGAGGACTTCATCCGGAACACAAGCCCGGACTGGCTTTCGGCGGAGCAGGACGGGCTGCCGGTTGCCCTGCGCGATGCGGACCTCTTTGTCGAACTCGGTAAGGGCGTGCCCTATGGCGAGGCCATGGTCCTGCGCACCGACCGCCGCCTCGGCTTCGACCCGGCACGTGAATGGACCCTCAATGTGCTGGCGGTGCGAGAGCATGGCTCCTTCCAGCCCCAGGTTGGGACCGTCACGCTCTCGGCACAGCATGTCACCGACGAACGCTTTTTCCTCCGGCCCGAGACGGTCGAGCCGAGCCCGCCCTGGCTGGAGGCTTTGCGCAACCGGCAGGCCGACCTGATGGTCCTGGCGGTGTTTCTCGTTTCCCTCCTCGCCGTTCTTGGGGCAGGCACCAGCCGTCTGGCGGCCCTAGAGGGTTTTACGCCGGCGCGCCTCGCGGTCCTGGTCTTCATGACCGGCTTCGTCGGCTGGTGGGGGCAGGGGCAGCTCTCCATCGTCACGGTGCTGGGGACGATCCGGACCCTCTTCAAGGGCGGCAGCTTCGCCTTCCTGCTCTACGACCCTTTTTCGCTGCTGATCTGGGCGGTGGTGATCGTCAGCTTTATCGCCTGGGGGCGGGGGCTCTTCTGCGGTTGGCTCTGTCCCTTCGGCGCGCTGCAGGAGTTCGCGCATCACATCGGGCAGAAGCTCGGCCTGCGCCAGATCGAGCCGACGCCGCTCTGGGACCGGCGTCTGAAGAAGGTGAAGTACTTCTTGCTCGGCGGCCTGGTGCTCTCCGTGTTCCTCGCGCCGGATATGATCGATCTCTTCGCCGAGCTGGAGCCCTTCAAGACCGCCATCACCGTCTACTTCGTACGCGAGTGGTACTACGTTGCCTATGCGGCCGCCTGGCTGGTCCTGGGGCTCTTCCTCTTCAAGGGTTTCTGCCGCTATGTCTGCCCGCTGGGGGCGGTCATGGCCATCGGTGGCCTGTTGCGGCGGCGCGACTGGATCGAACGGCGCAGCGAATGCGGCTCGCCCTGTCAGCTCTGCCGGGTGCGCTGTAAGTATGGCGCCATCGAAAAGACCGGCGAGGTCGACTACGCCGAGTGTTTCCAGTGCCTCGACTGCGTGAAGATCTTCGACGATCCCAAGCTCTGCGTGCCCGAGATCCTTGCGACCAAGAACCGGGTGCGCGAAGCGGCCTGACGATTACCAGTCGGCCGGCGTGTAGGAGAGGCCGTAGTCCGCGAAAACCTTCTGTATCCGGCCGTCTTCGACCGCGGCGGCGATGGCATCGCCCACCCTGTAAGCGAGCGGACGGTAGCGGTGGTTGACCGCCACGCCCAGGGTCCATTCGCCCGTGGCGAAACCGGGCAGGGGCGGCGTGTGCAGATCCAGCTCCGGCGTCAGGCCGAATTCCAGTTGCGACTTTGCGCCCATCACCGCCTTGATTTCACCCTCCGCAAGTGCCGCCATGGCTTCCGCCGGTGTGGCGTAGCGGCGGATATTGCCCAGCAGTTGCCCGCGCGCGAAGGAGGAGAGATAGAAGTCGGCAATGGAATCGTTCTCGACGCCGACCGTATCGAAACGAAAGTAGGCTGGGACCGGAGCGGAGTCCGGATAGACGTCGCGCCGATAGGCGATGGAGACCTTCTCGTTGAAGTACTGGCCGGTCAGGACCACCTGCTCGATCCGGCATTCCAGTTCCGGATTGTAGGGCACATGCAGCATGACGTTGCTGACCCGGCCGCCGATGATGGGGCCTTTCCAGACGTAGTTGCGCAGATCGCCGTCCAGGTTTTCGGCCGCCGCGACGAAGTTGAAGCGGGCCTCCACCTCTAGCGTCTCGGCGATGATCCGGCCCAGCTCGATATCGACCCCGCGCGGCTTGCCCTTCTCCTCCCAGGAGTAGGGCGCGAAGTCTTCGTAAACGGCGAACTCGATGTAGCCGCGCTCGACGATGGTGTCGAGGTCGTGGCCGACGATATCGCGGCTGGCGTTCTGCGGCTTCGGCTGCGGTACGTAGCCTTCGCAGCGTGCGTGGGTGGTCTCGCTCGTACTGACCGAGACGGCGAAGGCGAGGAACAGAGTGACGGCCGCTTTTCGCATGCAGGTCCTCTTCGTGCTGCGGCCAGAGCCGCCGCTCTACTGAGCCGCCGACAGGCCGATGGTCAAGGTGTCCGCAGCATTCTTCAGGCTGGCGGCCGAGCCGTCTAGTAAATTGGCCGCGCGGAAGGCCACGCTGTCAGCAACCGGCGCGCCGGAGGCGGTCTCTACCTTCTCGGCGATCTCCGCGAGCTCCGTCTTCATGGCCGTCACCGCGTCCTGGTCGCCGCCCTGGGATTCGGCCCACTGCGTCAACTGATCGCGGATTTCCTTCAGGCGGTCATTGTAGGGATCGAGCGCGCCTTCGTCCGGCCGGGTTTCGACATAGGTGCGGATCGCCCAGGCGGCTTTCTGCCCCAGCAAGTCACCGAAGGCCGGCATTTTGGTGATGCCGTTCTGGGTGTAGCCGCTGCGGAAGCGCTCGATGTACCACTCGTCACCGTATTCCTCCGCTTCCAGAAAACGCAGGTCGGGGGCCAGGCCGCCGGAGATCGCTTCCAGTCCGTGGCAGCGCGCGCAGTTCTGGTTGTAGCCCGAGGCGCCGATCTCGACGGCGGCGTTCCAGACTTCGTCGCCGGCGCTGCGATAGGGATTTTCGGTCAGCCATTCCTCGCCGACTTCGGGCAGGGCGTCCGTGTTCACCGGTTGCGGTGCAACGTCGCCGTGCGCATGCACCAGGGTGGCGACGCTGAGGGCGGTCACTGCACAGAGTGCGAATTGACCCCAGCGGGCGGGTCGCGTGCTAGCCATGATTCCTGTCCCTATTCTTAAGCTCAAAAGGCATGCCGAAGACCTATCATGGCGTTCAAACGGCGGCCAATTGGACTTTGGATTTAACTTGTAACAGGAGGTCCGACCTTGGTCCCATACAAGGCCGAGACGGTGGTTGCTAATCTCTCTACAACTGGGGAGGTGGCTTGATGCGCTTGGCTTTATTATCACTGGTCGTACTCCTGGGGGCCTCTTTCGTCCCGGCGGAGGCCGCGAAGATCGAGATCCCGATCGTCTACCTGGAACAGCAGGTCGAGCGTCCTCCCACGCTCTCAAACCTGGATCCGGTGCCCGAAAACCTGGGCCTGGCAGGTGCCGAACTTGGTATCTCCGACAACGCCACCACGGGCCGCTTTCTCGGCCATAGCTACGCGCTCTCGACCCGTCTGGTGCCGCCCGGCGGTGACTTTCTGGCGCAGGCCCGCGAAGCGCTGAGCGAAACCGGCCTGCTGGTGGTCAATGCCCCCGCCGAGCAACTGCTGGCACTTGCCGATCTGCCCGAAGCCAAAGAGGCGGTTATCTTCAACGCCGCCGCCCAGGATGTCGGCCTGCGGGGCGCGGACTGCCGGCCGAACCTCTTCCACACCATCAGCAGCTACGCGATGCGCGCCGACGGCCTCGCCCAACTGATGCGCAAGAAGGGTTGGAGCAACTGGGCGCTGATCGCCGGCAGCCAGCCGGCCGATGCCGCCTTCGCCGAAGCCCTGCGGGGCGCGGCGCGCAAGTACGGTCTGAAGATCACCGGCGAGAAGACCTGGCGTTTCGATGCCGACCTGCGCCGCAACGCGGCCCAGGAGGTCCCGGCCTTCACCCAGGATCTCGAAGCCCACGACGTGCTGGTGGTCGCCGACGAACTGGGGGATTTCGGCCGTTACATCCTGTACAACACCTGGGAACCGCGCCCGGTCGCCGGCTCCGAGGGTTTGGCGCCGCGCACCTGGGCGGCGGTGGTCGAACAATGGGGTGCCGCACAACTGCAAAGCCGCTTCTTCAAGGGCAGCGAACGCGACATGCGTTCCGAGGACTACGCCGCCTGGGCCGCCGTGCGCAGCATTGGCGAGGCGGTGACCCGTACGGGCGCCGCGGACGTCGCGTCTCTGCGCGGCTACATCCTCTCGGATGACTTCGAACTGGCCGGCTTCAAGGGCCGGGCGCTCAGCTTCCGGAAATGGAACGGCCAACTGCGCCAGCCCATGCCGCTGGTGCATCCGCGGGCGCTGGTCGGGCTGGCACCCTTGGAAGGTTTCCTGCATCAGACATCGGAATTGGACACGCTCGGCCTCGACGCGCCGGAGAGCGCCTGCCGCAGCTTTGGGGAGTAACCTGAACCGTGAAAATACCTGCCTTCGTTTTCGCCTGCGCCCTCTTTCCCGCGCCGCTCCTGGCCGGGGAGATCTGGATTTCCAACGAAAAGGACAACACCATCAGCGTGATCGATGTGGAGAGCCTGGAGGTGGTGCGCACCATCCCCACCGGCGAGCGGCCGCGCGGTATCACCTTTTCCAAGGATTATAGCCGCCTCTATATCTGTGCTTCTGACAGCGACACGGTACAGGTGATGGACCCTGAAACCGGCAAGATCCTCCATGAACTGCCCTCGGGCGAGGATCCGGAGCAGTTCGTGCTGCACCCCAACGACCGGCACCTCTACATTGCCAACGAAGACGATGCCATCACCACCGTGGTCGACACGGAGACGCGCCGGGTAATCGCCCAGATCGACGTGGGGATCGAGCCGGAGGGCATGGCTGTCTCGCCCGACGGCAAGATCGCCATCACCACCTCCGAGACCACCAACATGGCGCACTGGATCGACACGGAATCCCAGGCCATCTTCGCCAACACTCTGGTTGACTCCCGCCCGCGCCACGCCGAGTTCACCAAGGGCGGGACGGAGCTCTGGGTCAGCTCGGAAATCGGCGGCACGGTATCGGTTTTCGGGGTCGCGGACCAGGCGCCGCGCGCCAAGATTGAGTTCGAGGTCCAGGGCGTGCGCGACGAACTGGTCCAGCCGGTCGGTTTCGAATTCAGCAAGGACGAGAAGTACGCCTTCGTGGCCCTCGGTCCCTCCAACCGGGTCGCTGTGGTCAATGCCGAGACCTTCGAGGTGGAGAAGTACATCCTGGTCGGCCGCCGGGTCTGGCACATGGCTTTCTCGCCGGATCACAGCAAGCTCTTCACCACCAACGGCGTATCCGGAGATGTGACGGTCATCGACGTTGCCGAGCTGAAGGCCGTCAAGACCATCAAGGTCGGCCGCTTCCCCTGGGGTGCCGCCGCGCGACCTTAAAGTTCCTCTCTTCCGGCCGGCGACAAACTGTGATTACCTGAAGCACGTATGATAACGGCCGGATCGAATACCCATGGCCTCTGGGCGGCGACTGCGCCCGAGGCGCCCGATTGCCCTGCGCTTGAAGGCAAAGAAGACAGCGACGTTGTCGTGATCGGCGGCGGCTATACAGGCATGTCGGCGGCGCTGTATCTGGCGGAAGAGGGAAAGAGCGTGCGGCTGCTCGAAGCCCACGAACCCGGTTGGGGCTGCTCGGGGCGCAATGGCGGTCAGATCAATCCGGGCTGGAAGCTCGATCTCGACGAGGTCGCCCACCACTACGGTCCGGCTTGGAAAGACCGGGCCACGAGTCTCGCGCGGGACGCCTGCGGCGCGGTCTTCGATCTGATCGAACGGCACGGTATCGAATGCCACGCGCTGTGCTCCGGCTATGTCCAGGGCGGGGTCGGAAAGCGGGGCATCCGCCAGATCCGGCAGCGCTGCGAGCAGTGGCAGGCGCTGGGCCGGGACGCGCGGTTCCTGGACGCCAGAGCCTCGGCGGACCTGCTGGGAACCGAGGCCTACGATGCCTGCATGCTGCATCCGGACGGCGGCAATCTGCAGCCCCTGGCCTACATCCGGGGCCTCACCAAAGCTGCGCAGTCTGCCGGCGCGCAGGTGCACGGCGAATCAGCGGCACTCCGGGTCGAACGCCGGGGTGAAGACTGGCGCGTGGAAACGAAAGAGGGGGCGGTCACCGCGCGTCACGTGATCATCGGGACCAACGGCTACACGGGTAATCTCTGGCCCGGTCTGCGGCAGGCTGTGGTGCCGGTGGCCAGTGTGCTAACCGCCACCGAGCCCTTGAGTGACAATCTGCGCAAGTCGATCCTGCCCGGCCTGCAGTCGGTGTCGGAGACGGTGCGGATCCAGGTCTACTACCGCATGGACCCGGACGGCCGCTTCGTGATCGGCGGCGCGGGCCCGGTCTGGCAGGCGGCGGAGCAGGGCTCGACGGCGGCCTGCCGCGCCATGGCCGAACGCTACTTCCCGCAGCTCGAGGGCGTGCGATGGGAATATGACTGGGCCGGCTATCCGGCCATGACCTGGGACAAGGCGCCGAAGCTGATGCAGCTTGCGCCCGGTGTCCTGGCCGGCATGGGCTATAACGGCCGCGGCATCGCCATGGCCACCGCCATGGGCCGTCAACTGGCCCTGGCCGCTCTGGGCGAGGATACCGCCTTGCCAATCGAGCCGCTTTACCGGACGCCGTTCCACGCTTTCCATAAGCTCGGCATCTTCACCACGGTCAGCAAAGGGCGTCTGCTTGACCGGTTGGATTGATCGGCCTGCAGCGCGATTGTGGTTTTGTTCTGTATCGTCGCAGGCACCAAAAATCACTCGAACCGAATTTTCGACGGCGGCGTGCCCATCACCTTGGCGAAAGCGGCGGAGAAAGCGCTGATGCTCCTGTAGCCGTGGTCTTGAGAGACCCGCGAAACGGCCTCGCCTTGTGAAAGGGCTTCCATTGCACTCTGAAAGCGGATTCGCTGGCGCCAGTGTTTGAAGCTCATCCCCAGATCGCTTTCGAATAACCGGGCGAGGGTTCGTGGTGAGGCCCCAGCAACTTCGGACCAGGCCGCCAGAGTTCTGCGGTCGGAGGGATCGGCGAGCAGGCGTTCGCAAAGCCGTTGCAGTCTTGGATCTCTTGGAAGCGGTACCTGGAGAGAGAGCTTCTGCGCCTGCCGCAGTTCCAGTTCAATCAGTTGAGCGATCTTGCCGGCGCGGCTTTCGGGCTCGTAGACCATCGGCTCCTGGCTGAGTGCGATCACCAGCTCCCGCAGCAGATTGGAAACCGCAATGACGCAGAGACTGTCCGGGCGCGCGTAGATGACTGCTGCGCTCAGGTAGAGCGTGCGCATTTCGACCCTGCCGCGCATGCCGACCGAGTGGCGCGTTCCGGCCGGGATGTAGACGGCGCGATCCGGCGGTACGATCCAGGCCTCCCGCTCCGTGCGCAGGCGCATGATGCCGCTGGTGGCGTAGAGCAACTGGTCGCGGTCGTGATCATGGGGCGCGATCACGTAGCCATCGTCAAAGCTTTTCGACATCGCGCCGATCGCCTGCGGCAGGTTTTGATATGCAAGAGGATCGGTACTGCGTTCTTTCTGAACAGGCATGCTACCCGGCGCTTTCTTTGCAAAGGTGATCTGGGCAAGGGCGATCTGTGCAAGGGCGATCTGGCAGAAACTCGACAAACTTTGGCATGACTTCAAAAATCTGCCAAGGCTATGCTGGAAGCCAATCAAACGACCGCCGGATCACGCCTGTCCGGATGAGTCTCTAAAAAGACCGGGGTTTCCGTAGCGATGAACCGAAGTGCCTTGCAGTTTTTCCTGCTGAACGTCGGACACTTTCTCGATCATCTCTTCACGCTGATTTTCGCGACGGTTGCGGCCCTCGCGCTTCATCGCGAGTGGGATGTGGGCTATGCCGAGCTGCTTGCCTATGCGACACCGGGCTTCTTCGCCTTCGGCTTCTTTGCGCTCCCCGCCGGTTGGCTTGCGGACAAATGGAGCCGCGACGGCGTGATGTGCCTGTTCTTCTTTGGAATCGGCCTCGCCTCAATCGCCACCGGCTTCAGCGAGACGCCGCTGCAAATCGGCATCGGCCTCTTCGTGATCGGGATCTTCGCTGCCATCTATCATCCGGTGGGGCTCGCCATCGTCACCATGAAGTGGCGCAACACCGGGATGCGCATCGCCATCAACGGAGTCTGGGGCAATCTCGGCGTGGCCTGTGCTGCGCTGATCACCGGATATCTGATCGACAACGGCGGCTGGCGCATGGCTTTCATCCTGCCCGGGCTTTTTTCCCTTCTCACAGGTGTGGCCTACACAGTGCTGATGTGGCGAGAAATCGTGGCAGAACGACCGGCGTCCAAGACGGCTCCGTCCGCTCAGAAAACGGCCACCACCATTCACTATAGAAACTTGCTGATCCGGGTCTCGGCGATCGTGTTCCTCACCACCGCCGTTTCCTCGGTCATCTTCCAGTCGACGACTTTCGCTCTGCCCAAGATCTTCGATGAGCGGCTGCAGGGCCTCGCGGCGCGCCTGTCGAGTTCGGACTGGGCTTCGCTCTTTGCAGGGGAGGGAGAGGTCGCGACAGTTGTCGGCTCGCTCGCGTTCCTGGTCTTCGCGGTGGCCTCGCTGGCGCAGCTTCTGGTGGGCAGCATGCTCGACCGCTTCGGACCGCGCCGGGTCTTCATGGTCGTCGCAGGCATTCAGGTGATCTTCTTTTCACTGATGCCTGGGCTGAACGACGGCGTAGCGCTCGCAGTCGCGCTCGGTTTCATGCTCGGCGCTTTCGGTCAGATCCCGATCAACGACTTCATGATCGGCAAGATGGCCAGTGGCGAACACCGGGCCCGGATTTACGGCGTGCGCTACGTGGTCGCCTTTTCCGTGCTGGCCATGACCCTCCCGCTGGTCGGCTTTGTCTACGAAGCCTGGGGTTTCGATACGCTGTTCCGCATTCTCGCGGGTGCTGCCTGCGTCGTGTTGCTGGCTGTTCTCGCGCTTCCGCGGAAGCTTCCATCCATGCCGGATGCCGTACCTGCCCGCTAGAGCATATTCCGACCACACGGGATCAATTTGATGGTTTTTGAAGTCTCATTCGGCAAGGCGCGTTGCGCAGCGCGATGCAGCGCATCGGGCAAGCATCGCAACGCGGCTGATGAGTCTTCAAACACCACCAGAGGCCGGGTTCTTTTCCGCTCTGACAGCGTTGCGGCTCTTATCCGATGCGCCGCATCGCATTGCGAACCGCGCCTTGTCAGAACGGAAAATCTCCCCGGTCAAATGATCCCCTGTGGTCGGAATATGCTCTAGGCTCCAATTCCAGCCCAGGACCGCGCGCTATTGATGGACCTCAATGCGCGAACTGTCAGTCTGTGCGCAGTCTGATGGCCATGCCGGACATCGGGTCACGCCGATAGATCTCATTCAAGGAGACCACAGTGGACATTTCCCCCATGCTGTTTATCTGTCTGTTCCTGGCTGGTCTGGGACAGTTCTTTATTGGTGCCGGCGTGATCTGGTGGGTCTCGCTTCAGGCGAATGAACAAAAACGGCGGCAGGCGTCTTAGAGCCCTCACGCTCGAGGCAGGTCAGCAGTTCGGGCGCTGAGCGACATAGCCGATACGGATGCCAGGGATGAAGCAACAGCTTTCATAGAAGGCCTCGACGCCTGGATCGCGGCGGCCGCTCTGCAGCAGGACGTGATAGCAGTCCAGTTCCCAGGCTTTCGCCAGCGCCGCCTCGACGACCGCCTTCCCGTGGCCCCGTCGGCGATAGTCGGCGTGTGTCACCACATTCTCGAGCATGGCGTGGCCCTGTCCGTCGCGCATCAGGTTCGGCGCAGTGATCAGCATGCAACTGGCCACCAGCCTGGCGTCCGCTCCATCTGCGGCTTCAGAGACGAAAACGAACGTACCGTCATGCGACAGCGTCTCGGCCCAGATCGCTTCAGCTCTTTCTTCCGTCAGTGCCGGCATCTTGGGGTTCAGATGCAGGTAGAGTTCGAGCAGAGACTGAAGATCGGATGAAACGGCAAGTCGCGCTTCGGGCATCGCGTTTTCTCTCGGGAAGATCACAAGGCTCGGTCTGAGCTGCAAAGTTATGCGTACCTACAAATTAAGAAAAGCCCTGATTGATGATTCCAGGAACTTGGTGCAGCCTGCGGTTCGATTGTTCTTGCTGAGTCCTATCTGGAAGGAGATGCCTCCGCATGACCCAACACATCGGCATCGTCGGCTGCTCCGCCGAGGGCGCGGCGCTTTGTTATCGTACCATCTGCGCGGAAGGCGAGGAGGTCCTTGGGCCGCACGCCCATCCGGAGATCTCGATGCACACACCTTCGCTGGCGGACTATGTCGACTGCCTGGAACGCGGTGATGTCGATGGGATTGCCGGCTTGATGCTGACGTCGGCGGAAAAGCTGGCGGCAGCCGGAGCGGACTTTCTGATCTGTCCGGACAACACGATTCATCAGGCTTTCGAGCATGTTGCGCCGCGCTCGCCGTTGCCCTGGCTGCACATCGCCGAAGAAGTCGCCGCCGCCGCCGTTGCGCGCGGTTTCAAGCGCCTGGCGGTCACCGGCACGAAGTGGCTGGTCGAGAGTGAGGTCTATCCGGAGAAGCTCGCCGCCCGCGGGCTCGCTTTCGCGCGGCCGGCGGAAGATGAGCGGATCGAGATCAATCGCATCATCATGGAGGAACTGGTCAAGGGCCGCTTCAGGCCCGAGGCGGTCAGCTACTTCCAGGAAGTGATCATGCGTTTGAAGGAGGAGGGCTGCGATGCGGTGGTTCTCGGCTGCACCGAAATCCCGCTGATTCTCGACGATGGCAATTCGCCGTTGCCCACACTCGACTCCACACGCCTGCTGGCGCGTGCCGCCCTGCAACACGCCACCGGCGGCGCGTAGCAGGGCCCTGTCTGCGCGGGATGGTTACGAGAAGAGCATCCCGCCGTTGATGTCGACACAGGCGCCGGTCATGAAGGCCGACTGATCGGAGGCGAGAAAGACCGCAAGGTTGGCGGTGTCTTCCGAAGTGCCTTCGCGTTTCACCGGGCTGGCGTTGGCGACATGGGCGCGCACTTCCGGCTTGGTGAAGATGTTGTGGAAATCGGTGTCGATCATGCCGGGGCAAAGGGCATTGACGCGGATGCGCGGGCCGAGTTCCTTGGCCAGACCGCGGGTCATGGTCATGACGGCGCCTTTGGAGGTAGCGTAGATCACGGCGCCGGGACCGCCGCCGTCCCGGCCGGCCTGGGATGCCATGGGAACGATGGCGCTTCCCTCGGGCATGAAGGGCTCGACCGCCTTTACGATCAGGAAGAGGGAGGTAGTGTTCAACTCCATCACCCGGTTGTAGTGCGCCAGGTCCATCTCTTCGATGCGCTTGCGTGCTACCAGTCCACCGGTCACATGGATCAGCACGTTGATCGCATCGCCGAAGCGCTTGCGGGTTTCGCTGACCAGCTTCTCGACATCTTCCGGCCGGGTCATGTCGCCCTGCAGCGCGAAGGCCTCTCCGCCCGCCGCCTCGATCTCCTCGACCGCACTCTCCGCGCCTTCGCTGCTGGCGTAGTAGTTGATCGCGACATTCGCGCCTTCCTGCGCCAGGCGCATGACGCAGGCGCGTCCGATATCGCGGCCGCCGCCCGTTACAATCGCTACTTTCCCCTTGAGATTCATCAATTCTTTCCTTGCATTGCTGTAGGCGTTTGCGCGGGTCTGACTGGCGCTTTTCTAAACTGGTATGGTAGTTATCGAAGCCTGTCAAGGCTTTCTCCCGGTCGGAATTCTCTCCGGGAACAGGTCCCGCTTCAGCCGGCGCGAGAGGCAATAGCCGGCGCGGGAAGGAAGCGGCGAGGCCTTCCTGTGAAGCGGCGCCGATCAGTCTTCGAAGTAATCCGGATGATTTCTGCGGGCGCTCTCAAGCGTTTCGTCGAGCCGGGAAAGGTGCAGCCGCGTCATCGCGATGACTTCATTCTCGTCGCGCTTTCTGAGGGCTTCGAATATGGCGGACTGGTCCTGATAAAGCTCCAGCATTCCACCCTTGTTGGCCAGGCTCAGCATGCAGAGCCGGTCGACATGGGATTTGTTTTCTGCGATCGCGGTGAAGGCGAATTCGCACTCGGCCGCGGCGCAGATCAGGCGATGAAACTCATAATCGAGTTCATGAAAGCGGTCCGTCTCCCGTTTGTTGGCCGCGCGCTTTTGCTGCTTCAGATTGTTCTCCAGGTTTTTCAGGCCCTGTTCTTCTGCCGTGGCGCAGGCCTTGCGGACTACCTCAACCTCGATAGCGGTGCGGATGAAGCGCGTATTGAGGATATCCTGGACCGAGATTTTTCGAACCAGCGTCGCCTTTTGGGGGCGCACGTGAAGCAGGTTCATGTTGTTGAGGCGGATGAAGGCTTCACGCACGGGCTGCCGGGAAACGTCGCTTTGCTTTGCCACCTCCACTTCCGACAGTTTGGTGCCCGGGGCCAGCCGGAGCGAAACGATATCGGCGCGCAGTCTTTCGAACACATCGTCGGCCGAGGTGCGGCGTTCCGGCGCGCGAGCGGGATTTTGTACGTTCATTCAACACCTTAAATCGTATCCGGGTGTCTTCGCACTGCAAAGGGCACAGACCGGGCCGGACTATATCACACCTGTTCCTCAGACCGCACGACTCCAGGAAAAACCGGGGCTTTCGCTCGTTCTCAAGCGACGGTCCCGAGGGAAGAGCCTCGCGATGGTGCCGCGGTTTCTCACCGTCTTAAAAATTACCATACTAGTCTACATATTCGTTGACGGACGGGAAATAGCGTGTTTGTCTCGAAGCTCAATATCGAGAAATCAAATGACCTCACGCGCAACTGGCCGAGGCGAAATCGATCTCTGGGAGGGACCAAATGACGTTTTTTACGACCGCGACAAGACTGCTGCAGGGCGCCGCCTTCGCCGGGGCCATCGCCGTCTCCGCAACGGCGTCTCAGGCTGCGGATATGACATTCCGCGGTGCCAGTCTTTTCGACAATGAGCATGCCTACAGCAAAACCCTCATCCGTTTCGGTGAACTGGTCAGGAAGTACTCGGGCAAGGACATCGAGTTTGATCTGCGCGGCAACAGCGAGCTTGGCATTGAGCCGGACTATGTGAACTTCCTGAATCAGGGCGTTGCCATCGACTACGCCATCGCGGCGCCCTCGAACCTCGCGCGTTTTGCGCCTTCCGTTCCGCTGATGGACATGCCCTTCGTCTTCCGGGACCTGGACCACTGGAACGCCGTTCTTTCCAGCGATGTGCTCAAGCCGCTCGAGGATGTTCTGCTGGAGAAGGCCGACATCAAGGTGATCGGTTACGCTGGCGGCGGCACCCGCAACCTGATCTCGAACAAGAAGATCTCGAGCATGAAGGAACTGGCCGGGCATAAGATGCGGGTCATGGGCGCGCCGATCCAGGCCCGGGTCTTCGAGGCCCTGACGGCGGCACCTTCGGCCATCGCCTATTCGGAAGTCTACAACGCCATCCAGACCGGCGTGGTCGACGGCCTGGAGAACGAGTCCGCCAGCCTGCTGCAGTACAAGTTCTTCGAGGTTGCGCCGCACATCACGCTGACCCAGCACTCCATCACCGTCCGGCCGATCCTTTTCAGCGGTAAATCCTTCGCGAAGCTGACCCCGGAGATGCAGGAGATCGTTCTGCGGGCCGGTAAGGAAGCCGGTGAATACGGCCGGGAGCTGGAATCCCGGCAAGATGGCGAGAAGCTCCAGCAGATGGCCGATGCCAAGCAGATCGAAGTGCATGAATTCGCCGGGCGGGAGAAGCTGCTCGAACTGGTACTCCCCGTGCAGGACGCCTACGCCGAGGAACTTGGTGCCATTGAACTGCTGAAAGCCATCCGCGCCAAATAACCCGCCGTACCCTGGCCCCGCGGCAGGTAGCCGCGGGGCGCTTTCTGGTGGAGAATGAGCTCTGGCGTTGTTTGGATGCAGTCATGATTGAGCGGGTCCTCGAAGGCTTCTGTCAGATTCTGCGGGTCGCCGTGGGCGTTTTGATCGCGGTTCTGATCGTTCCGGTCGGGATGCAGGTTCTTGCCCGCTATACCGGTCTCATCCCCGTCTATCTCTGGACCGAGGAACTCGCGAAGTTCATCTTCATCTGGATTGTTATGCTGGGATCCATGATCGCGGTGTGGGAAGGCACGCACTTTGACGTGCACGTCGTGCGGGACGCCAAGACCCCGCTGGGCAAGCTGCTGCAAAAGAGTTTCGTGCTCTTCATGATCAGCATCTTCGCTGTCCTCTTCGCCTACTACGGTATCGGCTACGCCAAGTTTGGCTCGATCCAGCAATCGGTGATGATGCAGGTGAACCTGCTGGTCATCTATATCAGCGTTCCCTTTGCCGGGACCGGCTGGACGGCTTTCGCACTCTACCGTCTTTGGCAAGCGATCCAGGATTACCGGCAGGCCTGCGAGGTTTCAGAGTGATTATTCCCGCGGGCTATGCCTGCCTTATTCTCGTGGGTGGCTTTGTCCTCCTCGTGGCCGCGCGCGTGCCTGTGGCCTTTGCACTCGGGATTGCCACCATCCCGGTGGTGGCGCTGGATCTGCGGCTGACGCCCTTCCTGATCATGGATCGGATGTTTCAGTCCTATAACTCCTTCATCCTGCTGGCCGTGCCCTTCTTCCTGCTGGCGGCAAACCTGATGAATTCCGGCAAGATCACCGACCGGCTGATCGAGCTCGCGCGGGTGCTGACCGGATGGCTGCCCGGGGGGCTGGGGCAGGTGAATGTCGCCGTCTCGATGCTGTTCGCCGGCATATCGGGCTCTTCGACAGCCGATGCTGCCGGCTGCGGAAAGATCCTGATCCCCGCCATGACGAAACAGGGCTATGACCCGCGCTTCTCCGTCGCGATCACCGCCTGTTCCTCGGTGATGGGGGTGATCATTCCGCCGAGCATCCTGATGGTCGTCTGGGGCGGTGTCATGTCGATTTCGGTCGGGGCGCTGTTCCTGGCCGGGGCGATTCCCGGCCTGATGATCGCGGCGGCTCTGATGGCGACGGTCTACGGTTACGCAAAGATCTACGACTACCCCACCGCGGGCCGGCCCACCCCGGGTGAATTCTGGCAGGCGCTCAAGGGCGCCGGTCTGGCGATGCTGACTCCGGTCTTTGTCATCGGCGGGATTGTCGGCGGAGTCGTGACGCCGACCGAGAGCGCCATCATTGCGGCCTTCTATTCCTTCATTCTCGGCTTTTTCGTTTACCGCACGATTACGCCGCGCCAGTTGGTGGGCGTGCTCTACGACACCGGCCGTTTCGCCTCCATCTCGCTCTTCGCGATCGGAACGGCCTCCGCCTTCGGCTGGATGCTGGCCTTTTACAACGTGCCCCGGCTCATCGTGGAGCTCATGACCAGTCTCCAGTTCGGTCAGTTCGGCACGGCCCTGGTGATCGCCGCTCTGTTCCTGCTGTTCGGACTCTTCATCGACGCGATCCCGACCATCATCATTCTGGGGACGGTTCTCTTTCCGGTCGCCACAGCCGCCGAGATTCATCCGGTGGTCTTCGCCATCATCGGGATCGTCTCGCTCGCTTTCGGCCTGGTGACGCCGCCTTACGGCCTCTGCCTTTTGATTTCCTCTGCGATCGCGAACCTGAACGTTGTGCAGGTGCTGCGGGACGTGGTGATCATCCTGCTGCCGATGCTTTTCATTCTGCTGCTCATCATTCTGCTGCCGGAACTGGTGCTCTGGCTGCCGAAGCTGCTGCTGCCGGCCTCCATCCGTTAGGATCAGTCCAAAAAAACAAACCCCGCCGAAGATGGCGGGGTTTGCCGTTGTCGCAGGAGAGCCGAGGCCTCCGAAAGCCGACTTCTATTCCGCTGCCTGCGGCCTTTCCACCGGCACCGGCTGTTCGCGTTCGTGCTTGATCTTCAGGGCGTCGTAGTAGGGTGCGAAGGGCGGGCGGTCGATGTAGCGGCCGGCACCGCGCTCGGCGCGAACCTCGCCGTCCTGATAGACGATCTTGCCCTGGCTCATGGTCATGGTGTTGGCACCGGTGACCGTCATGCCCTCGAAGATGTTGAAGTCGATGTTCTGGTGATGGGTGCTGGCCGAGATGGTGCGGCTCTTGGCCGGATCCCAGACGATCACGTCGGCATCCGCGCCGACGGTGATGGAGCCTTTGCGCGGATAGATGTTGAAGATTTTCGCGGCGTTGGCAGAAGTCACCGCCACGAACTCGTTCAAGGTCAGCTTGCCACTGTTCACGCCGTGATGCCAGAGCACGCCCATGCGATCCTCAATGCCCGCGGTGCCGTTCGGGATCTTGCTGAAGTCGTCCCGGCCGGCGGCCTTTTGCGGCGCGCAGAAACAGCAGTGGTCGGTCGCCGTGGTCTGCAGGTTGCCTGCCTGCAAGCCGCGCCAGAGTGCTTCCTGATGGTGCTTGGCCCGGAAGGGCGGGCTCATGACGTGGGCCGCGGCGAAATCCCAGTCCGGATGTCGGTAGACGCTGTCGTCCACCAGCAGATGCCCGGCCAGCACCTCGCCGAAGACCCGCTGGCCTTCCAGCCGGGCGCGGGTGATGGCTTCCAGGGATTCAATGCAGGAGTTGTGCACGATGTAGAGTGGCACGTCGAGCACCTGTGCGACCCGGATCGCCCGGTTCGCCGCCTCGCCCTCGACCTCCGGCGGGCGGGAGAGGGGGTGGCCTTCTGGCCCGGTGATGCCCTTCTTCAGCATCTCCTGCTGCAGGTGGAAGACCAGTTCGCCATTCTCGGCATGGACCGTGCAGATCGCGCCCAGTTCGCGGGCGCGGGTGAAGGAGTTCACCAGCACCTCGTCCTCGGCCATGATCGCGCCCTTATAGGCCATGAAGTGCTTGAAGGAATTGACCCCGTGTTCGGCGACCAGGGTGCCCATGTCCTTGTGCACGCTTTCGTCCCACCAGGTGATCGCCACATGGAAGGAGTAGTCGGTCGCGGCCTTTTCCGACCAGCCGCGCCAGGTCTGATAGGCCTCCATGATGTTCTGTTGGGGGTTGGGGATCACGAAGTCGATGATCATGGTGGTGCCGCCCGCGGCCCCGGCGGTGGTGCCGGTGAAGAAGTCCTCGGAGGCGACGGTGCCCATGAAGGGCAGTTCCATGTGGGTATGAGGGTCAATACCGCCGGGCATGACATAACAGCCGCCGGCATCGACCACCTCGGCGCCCGCGGGGACATCCAGGTTCTCACCGATGGCTTTAATGGTTCCGTTTTCGCTGTAGACATCGCCGCGGTAGGTGCGGTCGGCGGTGACGATGGTCCCGCCACGGATCAGAACAGACATTGCGCTCTCCTCTCGTTCAGCGTGATCTCGCGACCGATTCCCGCTATTCCGCCGGAACCACCTCTCGGCCGCAGCTTCGCCGTTCTTCGCCTTATCCTGGCTTGCGGCCGCCGCGAGACCGGAAATCCCTTTTCCCCCTGGCCCGCTCGTGAAGTCTGGCGAGCCGAAATGGTTTTCCCGTATTTTTCTTAATCATCCAGGAAACCTGTCCAGTTGGTCAAATTATTTCTGGCGGAGCTGGATGACTTATCCCAGGGGGTGTCGAGGTGACTCTCGGCGGACGCGCCTTTCGAAAATCTGTCCCTTTTGCTGACTCTATCTCGCGAGGGCGTCTCTTTGTTAGAAGTTTTTCGGCAATATTATGTATTGTTTTGGGTGTATGATTGGCAACTATAAGTAAAGCGTAGTGATTGCTGCTTTCTGTATAGAGTAAGGTTTGATAATCTTGTGACATTATTGACTGATTCAAGGGAATCAGACGCATAGCGAAGCAACGAGATCTCGAAGCTGCCCACGACTCGCTTCAAAGACGAGAAGCCGAGCTGCGCTTGGTTATGGACAATGTGCCGGCGCTGATCGCTTATCTGGATGCCGATCTGCGCTACAAGCTGGTCAACCGCCGCTACGCAGAGATGCTGGGCACGACGGTGCAGGAGCTTCTCGGCAAGACGCCGGCCGATTTTCTGGACCCCGAAACCTACGCGATGGCACGGCCGAAGATGGATCGTGCCCTGGCCGGCGAAACCATCACATTCGAAAATCAGGTGGCATTCAGGGATGGCCGCCGACGCTGGATTTCGGTGACCTATGCGCCTCTCGTCGCGACCCGGCAGCCGTTGGCCGGAGAGGGCGATTTCGAAGAGGATGGTGGCGGTTTCTACGCCATGATGACCGACATCGACGAGCGTAAGCGGGCGGAAGAGGCGCAGCAGGCCGGCGAAGAACGTTTTCGGGACATCGTTGCAGCCGCGTCAGACTGGTTTTGGGAGATCGATGCCGAATTGCGGCTTTCTTATCTCTCCGAGCCGGCCGGCGATATCAGTGGCCTGGAGATCGAAAAACTGCTTGGCCGGACGCCGTGGGAGATCAACGATGCGGACGGCCTGGACCTGACCTGGCAGGAGCTTCGCGCGCGCCTGGAGGCGCAGGAATCCTTTCGTGATTTTCGCGGGCGCTACTGGGGCGGCGCGGATGGCAAGCTGCATCATCTCTCGATTAGCGGGATACCCGTCTTTGACAAAGACGGGCAGTTCAGGGGTTACCGCGGCAGTGCCCGTGATGTGACGGCCGAGGTGGCGGCCATCGCCGAGAAGGAACGTGTACAGGATTTCTTCAGCAAGGTGCTGGAGATGTTTGGGATCAACTTCGTGATCTATGACGCCGACGAAGTCATGATCTACAAGAACGAGACTTTTCAGGCTGTTGCGGACAGAACCGGCTGGAACTTCGAGCTCGGCGACCGTTACGAGGATCTCCTGCGTGAGATCGTCCGCAACGGCTCCGCGCTGGCGGCGGAAGGACGGGGCGAGGAATGGATCGCCGAGCGAATGGAAGGTTTCCGGGCGCTCAAGGTCGGCGAACAGGAACCTTCCTTCCGGGCGAAGTACCGCTGGCGAGATGGCAGCGAACACTGGACGGATACCTGTCGCATCCGCACGGCGGAAGGTTACACCCTTGCCGGCAACATCGAGGTGACCGAGCTGGTCAGCCACGAAGAGCAGCTTCGCCAGGCGCAGAAGATGGAGGCGGTGGGGCAACTGACCGGCGGCATCGCCCATGACTTCAACAATATTCTGGCGGTGGTGCTCGGCAATCTCGACCTCATGGTCGAGCGGGTGCAGGATCACCCTGAGTGCCGGGATCTGGCCTCCAAGGCGATCCGGGCGGCGGAGCGGGGCGCGGTTCTGACCCAGCGTCTTCTGGCCTTTTCCCGGAAGCAGCCTTTGATGCCGCGGCCGACCGACGTCAATCGCCTGATTGGCGGTATTGACGATCTGCTGCGCGGTGCCCTCGGCGAACTGAACCAACTGGAGTTCGTGCGGGCCGCGGGCCTCTGGCGCTGCGAGGTCGATCCCTCGCAGGTCGAGAACGCCCTGTTGAACCTCTCGATCAACGCGCGCGATGCCATGCCTGGAGGCGGTAAGCTGACGATCGAGACCGGCAACGCCTACTTCGACGATGAATATGCCGCGGCACAGCTCGAAGTCACGTCGGGTCAGTACGTAATGATCGCCGTGACCGACACCGGTTGCGGCATGTCGGACGACGTCAGGAACCGCGCTTTCGAGCCCTTTTTCACCACCAAGGAAGCTGGCCAGGGCAGTGGCCTGGGGCTCAGCATGGTCTACGGCTTCGTCAAGCAGTCCGGTGGCCATGTCTCGGTCTACAGCGAGGTCGGCGAGGGCACGACCATCAAGCTCTACCTGCCGCGTTCCCTGCTGGCGGACCAGAAGGAGACGGAGAGCAGCTTCGATCTTTCGCGGCTTGCCGGTCAGGGGCAACGCGTGCTGGTGGTGGAGGACGACGCCATGGTGCGGGAACTGGCCCGCGACCTGCTGACTGAACTGGGGTATCGGGTTTTCGTGGCCGAGGACGGACCGGCGGCCTTGCGCTTTCTGGAAAGCCATGAGGCCGTCGACCTGCTGCTGACCGACGCGGTCCTGCCGGGGGGCATGAACGGCCGCGAACTGGCCAATGCCGTAAAGACGCTGTCGCCGGCCACGGCGGTGCTCTTCATGTCGGGCTATACCGAGAATGCGATCATCCATCATGGCCGGCTCGACCAGGATGCGGTGCTGCTGCAGAAGCCCTTCCGCAAAAAGGATCTGGCGCTGAAGATCCACGAGGTGCTTGCGTCGGCAGGAACGGGCCGTGTCACACCCGGGGAAGGTTGAAGCATGACGCAGCGGCCGCTGCTGGTCCTCGACGGCGAGCCGGAATTCCGCGAGTAGATGTCGAAGCTGGCTGAAGAGGAAGGTTATCTGGTCGTGACCCTTCAGGAGCTGTTCTGCTTCAAATCTTGAGATCAGATTCACCGGGTGAAGGGGCCGCCTAAGGCGATTTCATGTGACCCGGATCTGATCTAGACTAAGTTTTGCGAGCTTTAGAGAATTACTGTGTCTTTCTGGGGAATTGGGCGCATCACGGACAAACGAGAACAAGACTCTGCCGATGACACGCTTCGGCGAAGCGCCGCCGAACTGCGGTTGGTCATGAACAATGTACCGGCATTGATCGCTTATCTGGATGCTGATCTGCGCTACAAGGTGGTCAACCGCCGCTACGCAGAGATGCTGGGCACGACAGTGCAGCAGGTACTCAACAAGACGCCGGCGGATTTTCTCGATCCCGAGAGCTATGCACTGGCACGGCCCATGATGGATCGTGCTCTGGCCGGCGAAACAGTCACCTTCGAGCAGGAGTTTGCCTATCGGGACGGTCGCCGCCGTTGGATCTCGGTCACCTATGCTTCGGATAGCGCCGTATCGGATAGCGCCGTATCGGATAGCGCCGTATCGGATAGCGCCGTATCGGATAGCGCCGTATCGGATAGCGCTGTATCGGATACCGCTGCATCCGGTCGCGGTGGCGGCTTCTACGCCATGATGATCGACATTGACGACCTCAAAAGAACCGAAGGCGCGCTGCGGAGTAGTGAAGAGCGGTTTCGGGACATCGTGCTGGCGTCATCAGACTGGTTTTGGGAAGTCGATGCCGAACTGGGGCTCTCCTACCTCTCCGAGCCGGCGGGCGAGGTCAGCGATCTGGAAATCGAAAAGCTGCGCGGCCGAAAACCCTGGGAGATTATTGAAAGCGGTGGTCAGGATGGCGAAGGGCTGGCGTTCCGCAGTCTTCTGGAAGCGCAGAAGCCCTTTCGCGATTTTCACGGGCGTTACGAAGGCGGCAGCGAAGGCCGCCTTCGTCACCTCTCGATCAGCGGCATTCCGATCTTTGATAAGGAGGGGCGGTTTAAGGGCTACCGCGGCAGCGCCCGGGATATCACGACCGAGATGGCGGCTATCGCCGAGAAGGAAGGGGCGCAGGATTTCTTCGGCAAGGTGCTGGAGATGTTCGCGATCAACTTTGTGATCTATGACGCCGACGAGGTCACGATCTACCATAGTGACACCTTTCAGGCGGTCGCAAAGCGAAACGGCTGGAACTTCGAGGTCGGCGGCCGCTACGAGGATCTCCTGCGCGAAGTGGCGCGGAACGGCTCTGCGCTGGCTGCCGAAGGGCGGCAGGAAGAATGGATCGCCGAGCGGCTGCGTGGTTTTCGTGCGCTCAAGGTCGGCGAGAAGGAAACCTCCTTCCGGGCCAAGTATCGTTGGCCAGATGACAGCGAGCACTGGATGGATATCCGCCGCGTCCGGACCGAAGAGGGATACACCCTTGCAGGCAATATCGAGATTACCGAACTGGTCAACCATGAAGAACAGCTTCGCCATGCCCAGAAGATGGAGGCGGTGGGGCAGTTGACCGGCGGCATCGCCCATGACTTCAACAATATTCTGGCGGTGGTGCTCGGTAATCTCGATCTTGTCGCCGAGCGCGTGCAGGACCATCCAGAGTGCCAGGCGTTAGCTTCCAAGGCGGTCCGCGCGGCCGAGCGGGGGGCGCTTTTGACGCAGCGCCTTCTGGCCTTTTCCCGGAAACAGCCGCTGATGCCACGGCCGACCGACATCAACCGCTTGATTGGCGGCATCGACGATCTCCTGCGCGGTGCCCTCGGCGAGCTGAGTCAGTTGGAATTCGTGCGGGCCGCCGGACTCTGGCGCTGTGAGGTCGATCCCTCACAGGTCGAGAACGCCCTTTTGAACCTGGCGATCAACGCGCGCGATGCGATGCCTGACGGCGGAAAGCTGACCATCGAGACCGGCAACGCCTACATCGATGACGAATATGCCGCGGCACAGCTAGAAGTCACCGCCGGACAGTACGTGATGATCGCCGTGACCGACACCGGCTGTGGTATGACGGACGAGATCAGCGCGCGCGTTTTCGAACCCTTTTTCACCACCAAGGAAGCCGGCCAGGGCAGTGGCCTGGGGCTCAGTATGGTCTACGGCTTCGTCAAGCAGTCGGGCGGCCATATCGCGGTCTACAGTGAGGTCGGCGAAGGCACGACCATCAAGATCTACCTGCCGCGCTCCTTGCTGGCGCATGAGGAAGACACGGAAACCACGTTCGATGTTGCGCAGCTAGCCGGTCAGGGGCAACGTGTTCTGGTGGTGGAGGACGATGCCATGGTGCGGGAACTGGCCTGCGACCTGTTGACGGAGCTGGGTTACCGGGTGTCCAAGGCTGAGGACGGACCGGCGGCCTTGCGGTTTCTGGAAGGCAACGAGGCCGTCGAGCTATTGCTGACCGACGCGGTCTTGCCGGGGGGCATGAACGGCCGCGAACTGGCTAATGCCGTTACGGCGGCCTGCCCGGATACAGCCGTGCTATTCATGTCGGGCTATACCGAGAACGCCATCATCCATCATGGCCGTCTCGATCATGATGCCGTGCTGCTGCAGAAACCTTTCCGCAAAAAAGACCTGGCGTTAAAGGCGCATGAGGTGCTGAGTGCGAGGAGGCCGGGCGGCACCAACCCTGGGGAAAGTGAGCCATGACACAGCGGCGATTGCTTATTCTCGATGACGAACCGGAATTCTGCGAGTATGTGTCCAACGTGGCCGAAGAGGAAGGCTATCTCGTCGAGACACTCCAGGATCCGCGCCGGTTCCAGGCGCTGTTCGAGGTTTTTAAGCCCGATCTGATCGTTCTGGACCTGGTCATGCCGGATATGGACGGTATCGAGGTCGTCCGCCTGCTTGCGGCGCAGGATCATCCCGTCCATGTCGTGCTGGCCACCGGCTATGATCCGCGCTACGCGCTCATGGCCGATAAGCTGGCCATGAGCCGTTCGGAGCATGTCAGGATCAGTCCGGTGGCGAAACCGCTGCGGCTCCCGACCCTGCGCCGCATTCTGCGCAACCCGGAAAGCTTCGACGCGAAAGCCGAGTAACAGTCTTTAGAAGTTAGAAGCCCTCCAGCACGATTTTGCCCTTTGCCGTGCCGGCCTCGATCATGCCGTGGGCCTTGCGCAGGTTCGCTGCATTGATCGGGCTTAGCACCTCCGCGAGAGTCGTGCGGATATGACCGGCATCGATCTCATCGGCGACATGGTTGAGCAGCCGGTGTTGTTCGATCATGTCCGGGGTCTGGTGCATGGCCCGGGCGAACATGAATTCCCAATGCAGGCTGGCGGCCTTTGTCTTCATGCCGGCCATGGGCATGGGGAGATCGGTATCGTCGATGGTTACGATGCCGCCCTGGGGCCGGATCAGCTCGACCGTTTCCTCCCAGTGGCGCATATCGTTGAAGATCGCGATGTGATCAACGTGCTGGAAGCCGAGCGCCCGGATCTGGGGAACCATGGCTTCGCGGTGGCTGACCACATGGTCCGCGCCGAGCTCCTTCACCCAGGCGATGGTCTCCGGCCGCGAGGCTGTGGCGATGACCGTCAGGCCCGCGCGCTTGGCCAGTTGGATACCGATCGAACCGACGCCGCCGGCGCCGCCGATCAGCAGGATCGACTGTCCCTTGTCCGCGCCGTCCCGGTCGATGCCCAGACGATCGAAGAAGGATTCGTAGGCCGTGATCGCGGTCAGCGGCAGGGCCGCGGCCTCGGCATGGCTCAGGCTATTTGGCTTTCGTCCGACGATGCGTTCGTCGACCAGTTGGAACTCCGCATTGGTTCCAGGACGGGTGATGTCGCCGGCGTAATAGACCTCGTCACCGGCTTTGAAAAGCGTGACCTCCGGGCCGACCGCTTCGACCACGCCGCTTGCGTCCCAGCCGAGCACGCGGGGGCTTTCCTCGACCTGATCCTTGGGCGCGCGCACTTTGGTGTCGACGGGATTGACGGCGATGGCCTTTACGGCGACCAGAATGTCCCGGCCCTCGGGGACCGGTTTCGGCAGTTCCGCATCGATGAAGGACTCGGGGTCTTCGATCGGCAGATAGCGGGTCAGGGCAACGGCTTTCATGATTTTCTCCTCTGTCTGGAAGCGAGCCCTCTGATTGAGCTGCCCGGTTCCTCAGCATCTCGTCTCCCGGCAAATCTATGTCTTGCGGAAAAAAGAGATAATTGAGAGAAATCAGGAAAGATAATTTGGAAACTCCGAACAATGGATCGTCTCGAGACCCTCGCGCTGTTTCAGCGGATCGTGGAAAAGGGTGGGCTGGCGGCCGCTGGACGTGACTTCGGTCTTTCGCCCGCGGCCGTAACCGAGCGGCTGGCGGCTCTGGAAGCGCACTACGGCGCGCGGCTGCTGAACCGCACCACGCGTGCAATCAGTCTGACCGACGAAGGCCGGCTGTTGCTGGAGGGGGCGCGGGACCTGATCAACGAAGCCAAGGACCTGGAGGCCCGGGTGCGCCTGGGAGTCGAGCAGCTTTCCGGTCCGGTCCGGATCAGCGCGCCCTTCGATCTCGGCCGTCATCGGGTGGCGCGCATACTGGATTCCTTCATGGCGCTGCACCCGGAGATCACTGTTGAACTGCTGCTGAGCGACGGCTACGTCGATCTTGTGGGACAGGGCTTCGATCTGGGCGTGCGCTTCGGCGTGTTGAAGGACTCGTCTCTCAAGGTGCGCAAGCTTGGGCCGACGCGCCGTCTGGTCTGCGCGTCGCCCGATTACCTCGCGCGCCACGGCGCGCCGCAGCATCCCGAGGATCTGGCGCAGCACAACTGCCTGCTCATGCGCTTCGGCGAAACCATTGATCAGGAATGGCCCTTCATGATTGACGGCAAGCGCCGGACCTTCTTCGTGCGCGGCAACCGCCTGGCCAACGACGGCGAACTGGTGCGCCGCTGGTGCTGCGAAGGGCATGGTGTGGCGCTGAAGGCCGACTGGGATATTCGCGAGGATCTCGCGGCCGGACGGGTGATCGAACTGCTTGCGCCCTTCGAGGCGGCGCAGAGTCCACTCCACGTCATCTATCCCGGCGGCCGGAAGCTGCCGCACCGCGTGCGGGCGCTGATCGATTTCCTGGTCGAGCGCTTCGCCGCCGAGCAGACCCCTCAGACCTGAAGCGGTTGATCGCGCGACAGCGCTCCAGCATGATTTAGCTCATGACGACCCTCGACGGCAGGCAGATCGATTTTCAGGTGAGCGGGGCGGGTCCTGCGGTTCTTTTCATTCCGGGCTCCTTCAGCACGCCGGCGGCCTGGCGTCCGATCCAGAAGCTCTTGCCTCGGCGATATCGTATGGCCGCCACCAGTCTCTGCGGATACGGCGCGACCGGGGAAAGCCGCAGCCTCGAAGACTACGACCTGGCCCATGAAATCCGGGTGATCGAAGCGGTCGCGGAAGAGGTCGGACAGCCGCTGCACCTGGTGGGGCATTCCTTCGGCGGCACCATCGCGCTGGCGAGCGCTCTGGCCGGCAGGATCGAAGTCTTGAGTATCGCCGTCTTTGAAGCCAACCCGCTGGAACTGATCCGGGAAGAGGGCGGGCAGGCGGCCTATGACGAAGTCCGTCGCATGAGTGAAGCCTTCGAGGCCGCTTATCATGCCGGCGAGCTGGATGCGGCAGGACGCATCATCGATTTCTGGGGCGGGGAGGGAGTCTTCGCTGCCATGCCGGAGCCTGTCCGCGACTACTGCCGGAAGACCGCCTATGCCAACGTTCTGGACTGGCACTCGGCCTTCGCCTTCCACGCCGGCAAGCAGGACTACGCGAAGCTGGAAATCCCGGTCCTGCTGGTGCGCGGCAGCGAGGCCTGCCCGGCCATGGTTCACATCACCGATGCGCTGGAAGAGGCTCTGCCGAGGGTCCAACCCGCCGTCGTAGCGGGGGCGAACCATTTCCTGATCACTAGCCACGCGGAAGACTGCGCAAGGCTGCTCTCGGCGTTTCTGGAAGAGGTGGCGACGTAAAATTTGTTGGGCCGGGTCAGTCTAATTCAGCAACTCCACTTGCCGCTCTTTTCCATTCGAGAGAATGAGGGATAAACGCCCCACCAGGTTTTCTCTCGGGATAAAGCCTGTCGTCCGGCTGTCGCGACTGTTGTCGCGATTGTCGCCCATTGCGAAGTAATGTCCTTCCGGGATCTCGTAAGGACGCGTGTTGTCGAGAAAGCCGTTATCGCTGGCTTCGAGGATGGGGTAGCTGACACCGCCTGGCAGTTCCTCGATGTAACGCTGCAGCTTCTGTCCGCGGAAGTCGACATCTTCATCTTCCGGTGCGTTTGTTACCTCCCGCCGCGCGACCGCCTGATCGTTGATGTGCAGGATGCCGCCGAGCACTTGGATGCGGTCGCCCGGCAGCCCAATAATGCGCTTGATGTAATCTGTTCGGTTATCGCGCGGACTCTTAAAAACGACAATGTCACCGCGGGCGGGCTCATTTCCAAATGACGGCAGCGGAAACAGTCCTAGGCTGAAAGGGAGCGTCCGCGGTGAATAGCCGTAAGCGTATTTAGAGACGAAAACCATGTCGCCGACCTGGAGCGCGGGCTTCATGGAACCGGAGGGCAGGTCGAAGGGCTCCCATAGGAACCAGCGGGTCGTGGATGAGATGGCCAAGGGTAGAAGGACGGCCAAAACGATTACGCAGTACCAGCGCGAAAACCAGGCACCAGGTCTTCTGCCATCAAGCCGACGGGCGATAATCAGGCTATGTAGAAATCCGAACAGATGGACTGCAATGAAGCCGGTCCACATGGCTGTTACAAAAGTCAAGTTCAGAGAGAGGTAGTGGACCGCGAACATACCTGCTGTCGCCGCCGAGACAGACAGCAGGTAGTAGCAGATAGCAAGCCGACCTCTTCCGAGATAGAGCATCGATACAGTGGGGCCGGGAAGGGCGATGAGAGCCGTTGCCCAGGGTTTTCTGTCTCGGAAGGCCGACATGGTTGGAGGGGAACTCGCAGCTTTATGACGTTTTCTGCCGCGAAGTTTTCGCGCAGCCGCAAGTTATAGATGCGGCCTGTGCGCCGCAACTCTCATGCGTTCAGTGACCGCCGTAGGGTGACATCCTCTCCCACATGGAAGAGGATGTCGTGCCGCCGTTGTCACCGCCCTGATGCACCCTCTGCAAGGGCGTCGAAGCGCATGATCTTGAACTCGCCCTTGGTGGCGTCTTCGCCGCCGTTCAGGACCGGCGAGCGGTGCAGTTCGTTGATCGTCACATAGACCTTGCCGTCGGGACCGAAGGCGAAGCCGTCCGGCCAGGACATCTCGTCCTTTTTGTAGAGCACCTCATAGCTGCCGCCCGGACGCACCACGCCGACCGCGTCGTCGGTGATCGAGGTGATGTAGACATTGCCGCCGCCGTCGACGGTGGAGCCATCGGAGATCGGTTTGTCGCCGTAGCGTTCCACCCGCGCTTCCAGTTCCGCCGCGCTTAGGCTTTCGTCCAGCAGGTCACGGGTTCGCACCCGGTACATGGCCGTTGCCGACATGGGCGCGAAGTAGACCCAGTTGTTTGACGGATCGATGGAAATCGGATTGGCGCCGATGCGTGCCGGCGCGCCACCGAGCGAGATCACCCGGCCGTCGATTACCATGTCGATATCTTCCGGCGTGGTGAAGGGCGACCCCTCCAGAACACGGCGCGCGCGGCCGCTCTTCAAGTCGACCACGATCAGCGCGCTGTTCTCCGCCGAGGCCGTGTCGGTGATGTAGACTGCCTCATGCGACCGGTCCACGGCCAGGTCGTTCAGGAAGGTGTTTGCCGGCGTGACCGGTGCGGTCAGGTAGATAATCCGGTGCAACTGCTCGCTCCGGGTGTTCCAGGCGACCAGCCGCCCGGCCTGGCCCTCGCCGGCGCCGTCCAGCATCCAGAGGATGCCTTCCCGGTCCACGCGCAGACCCAGCACACCCTTCAGTCCCGGCCCGTCGCCCTGCGGCGCGTTCGCCCAGGCTTCGTTGGGATAGGGCGTGACCGATCCGTCTTTCTTGACCTCAACCACGCGCAGGGCCTTGCCGTAGAACTCGTGCACGCTCATGAACATCCGCCCGTCCGGCCCGATGGCGAGGTTCCCCGGTGGCATTTCCGGCCCGAAGGAAAAGAGGGTCTCGATCTCCGCCTTGGCCGGCGAAGACAGGAGGGGAAGGGCGCCGAGACCCACGGCGGCCAGCGTGGCGGCAAAGAGGCGTTTCATGGAAGTCTCCCAGTTTGTTTTGAGGGGTTTGTTATGCGGGAGATAATCTGGTGAGTTGAAATTATCGAATCAATTGGGCAAATTCCGAAAGGTTCATTCGAAGTATTCGAATTATGGTTTGATGTACGGCATAACCGATCTCGAAGCCTTTGTGGAAATCGTCGAGCGCGGTGGCGTCACGGCGGCGGCTGAGAGTCTAGGGCTATCGCCCGCCACGGTGAGCCACCGTCTCACCAAGCTGGAGCGCCACCTGGGAGCGCAGCTCTTCTATCGCGACAGCCGGCACTTCCGTCCCTCGCCGGAGGGCGAAGCTTTCTACGGCCGGATCACGCCGTTGCTCGAGTCTTTGCGCGATGCAGAGCAGGCGGTCGCGGCGGAAGATGCGCCCCTGAGCGGACGGCTGCGCGTGACCCTGCCGCCCTGGATCCTGGCGAAGTACGTCCTGCCGAACTTCGCGCGCTTCGCCGAGCGGCATCCCGACTTGAAGAGCGATTTCCTCGCGACCGACCGCTTCGTCAATCTGCAGGAGGAGGGGCTGGATGCGGCGATCCGGGTTGGCCAACTGGAGGACAGCAGCCTGCGTGCCCTGAAGATCGCCGACAACCGGCGCGTCCTCTGTGCGTCGCCGGCCTATCTGGCGCGACATGGCCGCCCGGCCCGGCCCGAGGATCTGAGCACGCATCTCTGGGTCTGCCTGCCCTGGCAGACCCAGTGGCGGGTCCGTATGAGCGACGGCAGTCACAAGAACATCTCCGGCCGCCGGCAGATCACCCTTTCCAACTCCGACAGCCTGACCGAGGCGGCTCTGAACGGCCTCGGCATCACCATCAAATCGCGCCTGGCGATCGCCGGGGAACTTGCCTCCGGCCGATTGGAAGCGCTTCTGCCCGAGGTGCTGGAGGATAGCGAGGCGCCGGTCTGGCTGTTGCGGGCGCCTCAGGGGGCGCGCTCGCGCAAGATCGGTGCCTTTTACGATTTCATGGCGGAGGTCTTCGCAGCGGCCGCGTCTATGAGATAGCATCGGCGCCAGGCTGCGGGCGAAGTTTTAAAAGCATGCAAGCTTCGCCGGGTGGATAATACGAGGGGAGATTAAGGGACATGCTCTTTAGCGGTATCGACTATATCGCGGTTCTGGTGGCTGGAATCGCGTCCTACGCCTTCGGGTCGGTTTACTATATGGCACTGGCGAAACCCTGGATGGCGGCGGTCGGCAAGACCGAAGAGGAATTCAAGAGCGGATCTTCGCCGCGGGTTTTCATCGTTGCCTTCATCGCCCAACTGGTCATGGCCTTCATGCTCGCCGGTGTGGTGGGACACCTGGTCCTGGCCGAGGGGGGTGCGGTCGTGACCCTGGGCAACGGCCTGATCACGGCGCTTTGCATCTGGTTCGGATTCATCCTGATGGCCATGCTGGTCAATCATGGCTTTCAGGGTGCCAAGAGCTCCCTGACTTTGATCGATAGCGGCCACTGGCTCGGTGTGTTGCTGATCCAGGGGGCCGTCATCGGTCTCTTTGGGGTTTAGGCGCTAAGAGCCGGCATTGCTTGTCACAGCGGAGATCGCGCGCTCTCGCGGGAACCGCAGGGTTGCTTGGGTCCCCTGGCCCAGCGCGCTCTCGATCTCGACCCGGCCGCCGTGGAGTTCGATCAGGGCTTTGACGATCGAGAGGCCGAGGCCGGTGCCCGGGTGGGTTTTGGCCGGGTGACGGTCCGTGCCGTCGCTGTGGGGACTGGCGGCGTCGATCTGCGCGAAGGGTTCGAAAACGCGCTTCAGGGAGTCCGGTGCGATGCCGATACCGGTATCCGTGACCTTGATGCCCGGGCCCGCGGCCGTCAGACAGGTATGGACGCTGACCTGGCCGCCTTCCGGGGTGAACTTGACCGCGTTGGACAGCAGGTTGAGCAGCATCTGGCGGGTCGCGCGAGGGTCCGCGCGGAGGAGGGGCAGGTCGTCTGCGATCACGGAGGTCAGGCGAAGGCTCTTCTGCTCCGCGTCGGGTTCGACCAGGCGCAGAACCTGGGTGACGATTTCCGACAGCGTCACGGTGGTCTCCGAGAGTTCGTACTGTCCGGCTTCGATCTTCGAGAGATCCAGCAGGTCGTTGATCAGATCCAGCAGGTGGACGCCGCTGTCATGGATATCCCCGGCGTAGGACTTGTAGGCCTCGACACCGACCGGGCCCAGGATTTCGTTCTCGATGATCTCAGAAAAGCCCAGGATGGCGTTCAGCGGTGTGCGCAGGTCATGGCTCATGCGCGCGAGGAACTCAGACTTGCTCTTGTTCGCTTCCTCGGCCTGCCTCTTGGCATCCTGCAGGGACTCCTCCGCCGCCTTGCGGGCGGTGAAATCCTCGACCGTCTGCAGGACCCGGCCCCAGTCGTGCTCGCGGCCGCGGGCGATGGAGGTTGTGGTGCGGATGTAGATGATTGAGCCGTCCAGTGCCGTATCCGGCCCTTCCATCTCCACCCGGGTCTCTCCTTCGCTGAAGCGCTGGACCAGTTCGACGAAGATATCCGAAAGGCCCGTGGTCGGATTGTAGCTCGAGAGGTCCGGCGGCGAGTTGAAGGCCTTGAGCAGTTCCTCCTTGCTGGCCGCCTTATAGGTCCGCACGGCGGCCGGGTTGGCGTCCAGAATCTTGACCGCGGGCGCAAGAGTGGCCAGCAGATCCGGATGCCGGCGCACATAGTCGCGAATGTCACTGACGCCCCGGGCCCGCAGTCCGTCCGCGATCTGCTTGGCCGCCGACCAGTCCTCGTCGGTCATGGGAATGGGCGAGTTCTCGAAGCGGTCCTCGGTGAGGGCACCTGTGGCTGACAGCTTCGGTACCGCGCGCGCAAACGGCAGACTGGCTTCCGCTGTCGTGGCCGGTTCCGTCGCAAAGCGGTTGGCGTAGTCCGCTTCGAGTGCACAGAGCTGTCGACGCAGGCGCCGGATTTCTTCCAGTATCTCCGGCTTGCTTCGGAGATTCATAGATTTGTCTTCATACAAATAGTTTCTCACAACCTGAGTTTAACACTGCAACCTCGCTTCAAAAATGATTTTAAGATGTAAATTTCACAGAAATTCAAGTAATTGCCACTCTTGGTTTCTGTTTTATTGCAGCTTGCCTTAAATGGCTGTGGCGACAATAACTGCCGGTGGCAGCAAGACCGACCTCATGTTCCTGAAACGGCGAACTTTGACTGGCCACTAAGGGGTGTAGTCTCGCCGAATCGAGAGTCGGCCTGACAGCGGGGCAGGTGATTATTCCCGATGGCGACGCGCCTTCGACTGCGAAAGTTGACGCTCCGGCGCCCATGTGGTGAATAGCGCGGGCATTTAATCCATGGAAAGTCCAATGACCAGCGACAATCGTGTCTACCTCTTCGATTCCACGCTGCGCGACGGCGCGCAGACCCAGGGCGTTGATTTCGGAGTAGCCGACAAGATTGCCATTTCCACGGCGCTGGATGGTATCGGGCTGGACTATATCGAGGGCGGCTGGCCGGGGGCGAACCCGACCGACGATGCCTTTTTCAAGGAGCCGCCTCACTTCGAAACCGCAAAGTTCGTCGCCTTCGGGATGACCCGGCGGCCGGGGCGCAGCGCCGAAAACGATCCGGGCCTGGCCGCCCTGATCAACTCCAGGGCCAGCGCGGTCTGCATGGTCGGCAAGGCCTGGGACTTTCATGTCGATGTGGCGCTGGGCATCAGCCAGAGCGAAAACATCGACATGATCGGCGAGTCCGTCGCCCATTGCCTCAGCCGCAAGGAAGAGGCCATGTACGATGCCGAGCACTTCTTCGATGGCTACAAATCCAATCCGCAGTTCGCCATGGACTGCCTGAAGGCGGCCCACGAGGCCGGCGCGCGCTGGGTGGTGCTCTGCGACACCAACGGCGGGACGCTGCCGGAGGAGGTCGAGCGGATCGTCGGTGAGGTCTGCGCGCAGATCCCGGGTACACACGTGGGTATTCACTGCCACAATGATACGGAAAACGCCGTCGCCAACTCGCTGGCCGCGGTCAAGGCGGGGGCGCGGCAGATTCAAGGCACCCTGAACGGCCTGGGTGAGCGCTGCGGCAACGCCAATATGGTCTCACTGATCCCTTCGCTGATGCTGAAGACCGACTACGAGGTCGGTGTCTCCGACGCGCAGTTGCGGCAGCTCACCCATGTCTCGCATCTGCTGGACGAGCGCCTGAACCGGGCGCCGATGCGCAACGCCGCCTATGTCGGCGAGAGCGCCTTTGCCCATAAGGGCGGCCTGCATGTCTCCGCCGTGCAGAAGGATCCGCGCACCTATGAACACATCGAGCCGGAGCTGGTGGGCAACCAGCGCCATATCGTGGTCTCCGATCAGGCCGGGCGTTCCAACATCCTGGCGCGGCTCAGTGAGATCGGCATCAACATCGACAGCAGCGACCCCAAGGTCACGGCCCTGGTCGATCGCGTAAAGGCGCGGGAGTACGAGGGCTATGCCTACGACGGCGCGGAGGCCAGCTTTGAGCTGCTGGCCCGGCGCGCGCTGGGCGAGGTGCCGGAGTACTTCACCCTGAACCGCTTCCGGATCATGGACGACCGGCGCTGGAACGCGCGCGGCGAACTGGTGACCGAGTCCGAGGCCACGGTGACGCTGGAGGTCTCGGGCGATCCCAAGATGGAGGTGGCCAACGGCAACGGCCCGGTCAATGCCCTGGATACGGCCTTGCGCAAGGCCCTGGTGCCGGTCTATCCGGCGCTGGAGGGCATGCGGCTGGTCGACTTCAAGGTGCGGATCTTGACCCCGACCGACGGCACCGGCGCGGTCACCCGGGTGATGATCGAGAGCGCCGATCACGAAGGCCGCCGCTGGACCACCGTCGGGGTTTCGACCAACATCATCGATGCCTCCTTCAACGCCCTGCACGACGGCATCACCTGGAAGCTGATGCAGGATGGTGCGGCGCTGCCCGGCAGCAACTAGGCGAGGCGGGCGATGGCCGGAACCGACAAGACCGAAGCGCCGATCGAGGGCGGGCCTGTCATCATTCTGGTGACCCCGCAGCTCGGACAGAACATCGGCATGGTGGCTCGCGCCATGCTGAACTGCGGCCTGACCGAACTGCGCCTGGTCGCCCCGCGCGACGGCTGGCCGAACCCGGATGCGGAGGCCTCGGCCTCCGGCGCGACGCTTGTGCTCGACGGCGCCCGGGTCTTCGACACCACCGCCGAGGCAGTCGCGGATCTGCAGCGGGTTTATGCGACGACGGCGCGGGCGCGGGGCATGACCAAGATCGTCGAGACGCCACGCGCCGCCGCCGCGGGCATGAAAACCGCCGCCGCGGGCGGCCAGAGTGTCGGCGTGCTCTTCGGCCCGGAGCGGGCCGGCCTGGTCAATGACGATATCGCCCTGGCCGATGTGGTGCTGGAGGTTCCGCTGAACCCGGCTTTCTCCTCCCTGAACCTGGCCCAGGCCGTACTGTTGATCGGTTACGAATGGTTCCAGGCCTCGGATCAGACCGCGCCCAGCGAACTGGTGATGAACGCGACCCGCCTGGCGACCAAGGGCGAACTGATCAACTTCTTCGGCCGCCTGGAAAAGGCCCTGGATGAATCCGGTTTCCTCTATCCCCCGGAAAAGACCCCCATCATGATCCGCAACCTGCGCAACCTCTTCCAGCGCGCCGATCTGACCGAGCAGGAGGTGAACACCCTGCACGGGATCGTTTCGGCATTGTGGGAGAAGCGGCGGTAGGGAACGATCGCGTCAGGCTACTCGCTGGAACCTAGGGACAGTGTGTTGGGACTCTACGTTGAGATTATAGCGATTGGCCCGTTTTCTGAGACAGCGATGCCTTACCTTGAAGGGCCGCCGGATTGCCTGATGGCGACGCGGCCGGGGGCTATCGTCAATCGCACACTCTTCGGCATTGTCGAAGGGACGGGCCTTGGGAGGGAGTTTGCATCCTATTTTGGCGTGGCCGATGTTCACGATCCCAATCAGCATAAGATTGTGAACGAGAACATCGATGTCGAGGCCATCAAGACATTTGTGAGTGTCTATAGGGAGTATGAAGACGAGGCCGAAGCGCTGTTCGGTCTTATGAAACATGGTTTTGAGTTTCATCTCTCACCGAATGGCTAGAGCATTTTCCGACCACACGGGATCAATTTGATGGGCTTTGAAGTCTCATTCGGCAAGGCGCATTGCGCAGCGCGATGCAGCGGCATCCGATGCGGCGGCATCCGATGCGGCGCATCGGGCAAGCGTCGCAACGCTGCCGATGAGTCTTCAAAGCCCACCGAAGGCCGGGTTCTTTTCCGCGCGCTTTTCGAGTTACGCGTTGGAGGTCAAGCTCTCTCCGTCTTCTGTAACTCATAGACCGCGCAGGGCTCGCCATAGTGCACCTCTATGCCCCGGTAGGTCATGCCCAGCCGCTCCATCACCCTTTGAGAGGCTGTGTTGTCGCGGTGGGCGACGGCGACGATATGATCGACGCCGACCGGCCCGAAAGCGAAGTCTGCTGCTGCCTGGCCGGCTTCCGTCGCGAAGCCTTTACCGTGATGTTCGGGTTTCAGGCGCCAGCCGATTTCCAGCGGCGCGCCTTCTTCATGGGCCAGGTGCTGGAGGCAGGCGGCGCCGATGATGTCACCGCTCTCGCGCAGCCGAACCGCCCACCAGGAAAAGCCGTAGCGTTCCCAGCGCGCCTGGACCCGCGCGATGGTCGCCCGGGTTTCTTCCAGCGTTTCCGGGCCGCCGATATAGCGCATGACCTCGGGATCGGCGTTCAGGTCGCTCAGGGCCTCGGCCTGCGAAGGATGATAGGGTTCCAGGATCAGGCGCTCGGTTTCGATGACCCGTTCGGGGTGAAGGTCCGCCAAGATGAGAACTCCCAGGGCGTAGCGTTTTATACCAAGGGGTCATTACTAACGCCCCTTGGTGTTAGACAGGCGCAAAGCTACCAGACTCGCGCTAGAGATTGCAGCCTTCGTCGTTCCAGTCGCTCTCTATCGCATCGGGCGGCGGGATGCGGCCCAGGAAATTGCCGCGGATCTTCGGGGGCCAGTTATGGTTCTCCGTGACGCCGCTGTCCGAGAGGGAATGCAGTGCGGCGAAATCGAGCAGTTGCTCGGCGACCTCTTCTTCAGCCGGCAGGCGCCCCAGCAGGTATTGCATTTTGCCCTTGGCGGCCACACTGGCCACGCAGCCCTCGGTGCAGGCCATCAGGCAACGCAGCGGCGCTACCTCGAGTGTATCCTTATTCGGATGTTCCTGGAGCTTTGCTTCGATCATCTCGAGCAGCTTGCCGCCGCCGCCGATGCCGTCTTCACCGCCACAACTTGTGTCCAGACAGGTGGAGCAGACGGTGAGCTTCGTGGGGGTCGGATGAGTCATAACCGGGCGTTTGATAGCAAATTTCCGGCAAGAACGGTGTGAAACTTTCGCGACGCATGGTCGCACCCAGGGCTTGAAGGCGAAGCCTTGGCGGGAGTTTCAGGTCTTCGCGCAGATCATATAGCAGTGCACGTAGTCCATCGCGTGGCCTTCAGGTGCGGCGGCGACGCGGTCCTGATAGCGCTGGTAGAAGTCGTTGACGATGACTGCCCGTTCACTGGGACTCCGCTCGTTGGAGAGGCCGGCGAGAAAGACCGGCTCGGACCAGGAGCGCAGGGTGGGGATGTACTCGGCCGCGAATTTCCGCGCATCCCCGTGGCGTTCGAAATCCTCGGCGAAGGGACAGCGCACCACGCGGGTCTCGATGTGCTCGAGCCGCAGGCCTGCCCGGCGTACCGGGCTCGCTTCGTCCCGCAGGGGCGCCGCGAACTGCTCAACTGTCCGATAGCACTGTGGAAAGTTGGTGGCGCGGTACTCCTCGGCCGTGATGCGGCCGTCTTCCAGCATGCCGCGCCAGAATTCGTTGAAACTGTCGAACATGGAAACGCCGCCGGTATGACCCAGATACCGGCCTTCTTCGTCTATGCCGAAATTGAAGAGGGCCAGCCGCCCGCCGGGCGCCAGCTCTTCGGCGCGGTTGAGCAGCATGTTCTGCCAGTCCTGGGCTCCCTTGGCCTCGAAGGCTTCCCGTTCCGCGCCGGCCGCGCCGACCATGTGGATGTGGTTTTCGATCGGGCAGGGGACTTCGGTGATGTAGTGCGAGGCGGTTGCCGAATGGCCCAGATGCAGGCTGCCCGGCGGCACGATCCGCTGGTGAAAGGAGGTCGCGCAGCCATAGACGTAGAGGTTTTCGATCTCGGCGAAGTAGCTCTCGATATCCGTCAGGCCGTGAACGATCTGAAAGAGCTGCGAGAAGTCGTTGCGCGGCAGGTCGGTGTAGATCATCTGGATCGGCCGTGAGGGACAGCGCCGGCGCACCTCCTTCAGCACCCGCCCGACCATATCGATCGAGGTGCCGCCGTCGGCACAGCCCATATCGGTCATGGTGAAGATCTCGCCGTTGTCGGGCGGATCCATGCGCGCAATGGCCTTGAGGATCAGGCCCGCGGCCTTATCCATCACATGTTTCGCCCCGATGGTGGCCTTGGAGTAATAGCCCGCGCCCTTCATGGCCATGAAGTCGTCGGTCTGCAGCGATTGATTCATTCTGGTCTTGCTCCCCCCTGCTTGGGAGCATGCTAAAGGAAATCACCGGGGCGGGCGGAATTGTTTTTTTGGGCGGGAGGTCGGGCACCCCGCGGCGCGACAGGCGACACAGTTGCCGCCTGTCAAGCGCGGCGGTCGGCCGCTACTGCGCGGCCTGCAGTCCCTTGCCTGAATCCTGCGCTTCGCCGGTCGAATCGGTCGTCGGCAGCAGGGCTTCCTTCTTGATGCAGCCGCCGGACAAGAGCGGCTGGCGCAGGGATTCCAGGAAGTCGATGCCGTGATCCTCCGCGGCACGCCGTCGGGCGATGTCGATGGCCATCTTGGTCACCTGGGTCTTTTCGACCAGATCCTGCGCCGTGGCCTCGTCGATCATCTTGAGTTCGGTAATGGTCCGCACCCCGTGTTTGCGCAGATCGTCGACCGAGTCCCCGAAGAACACCACCAGCCGCGACTGCAGTTGCCAGTCAACCAGCTCCAGTGGCTGAAACGGGGTGGTGAAGAGCAACTGCACGAAATCCGAGTTTGCCAGGTCGTAGCAGGACTCCACGCCTTCTTCCTTCAGGCGCAGCTTGTCGCTGACCGAGATACCCTGGATCAGCTCCAGGGGAAGCTCCCGGTTCTGGATGTCCGACGGGCTCGAGAGAACGCTGACCTTCTCGGTCATGTACTGAAGGGCCCGCTGCGGGAACATGCCGATCAGGAAGGCAAGCGCCGGCAACATGCCGCTGCCGATTTTTTCCTCCTCGCCCGCATCGGGCAGCAGGTGGAAGATGATCAGCGCGATGACCGCGGAGAAAATCATGCGCGTCCCCAGGCCGTAATACACCCCCGGCACCAGGTCATTGGTGAAGTAACGCTGCAGGATGTTCTGCAGGCCCCAGAGATAGGCCCCGAGGAAGGCCATGCCGAAGAACAGCAGCGGCCCGGTCTGGGAGTCTTCGATCTTCTGCGGATCGGCGCCGGTGAAGACGCCCATGAGCAGCAGGTTCGCGCCTTCGTCCAGTTTCAGTTCCTTGCCCAGCAGGATCGCTGTCAGGCCCAGCATGGTGATCACCGAGGTGAAACAGACGGCGTAGAGGAAGTGCGCCTCGCGCGTTTCGCGCTTGTAGATGTGATAGTAGTGCTCGTAGTCCAGGCCCAGCGCCCGGCAGTTCTCGCGCAGCTCCCGCCGCCGGACATCCCGCCGCACGAAGTAAAAGCTCATGGCGGTGAAGGGGATGAAGAGCATCAGAATGACGATCAGGATCAGCCGGTAGAGGATGGCCGGGCCGGCATAGTCCGGTGTCGTGGGCTGCAGCACTCTGTCCCAATAGAAGTACCCGGCGACGACCAGCGCGATGGCGCCGAGGGTCATCACCAAAAGGGCCGCATTGGCCGAAAAGCCGAGAACCCGGGGGTCATGACTCTGGCGCCGCTCCTGTATCCTCCGTTCCCGCGCCGCGCTTTCCGTCGTGCTGATCTCGTTCCCCATTACCCCACGCCTCCCAGGCTTGTTCTGCTTTCCGTCGTCTTGGGGCTACCTGCTGAATTTGACCGGAGCACCGGAGAAGCCTGTCGGGTTTTCCGGATACAATGCACTACCTGTCATGCCGGGTGAGTAACGTCGAATGTTTCCCCATTGCGTGCTGAATTGTTCAACGAGGGAATGCTGTGCCGTTACTGCAACTTGCCGGTATTTATTATTGAACAACCTGAGGACTTTAGGTCGAGGGCGATGGGTGTACAAACAAAAAGTGTAAACTGGAAGAGCGACTGCGGTTGGATGTTACCTCGCCGGGGTTCCTGAACGGCTTGCGTTAATGCACAGATTTGGACTTGACCCTTGACAGATGAGCTGGAGGCAACAGGGGGCCATCTGCTCAATGATCAGCATCGGCCTTTTGGGGACTGAGAGTCGCGTTTGTTTCCCTTTCCGCAGAGTTGAATAGAATGTCTCCGAACTTACCCGGTTCGGGATCCCGGGGGCTGTCGAACTGAATCGAGAGGAGAGGCTGGTGGTCGCAAACTTGACCTATTTCAGAGGGCGCGGCCGCGCCGAGACCACGCGCTGGATGCTGGCGGCCACGGGTGTCGCGTTCGTCAATCTACCCATCGACACGCCGGAAGAACTGGCGGAGTTGCGTGCTACCGGCAAGCTGCCCTTTGACCAGATGCCCTTGCTGGAGCTGGATGGTCACAACCTCAGCCAGTCCTCGGCGACGACCCGCTATCTCGCCCGGCGCGGCGGGCTTTACGGCGACAGTGATATAGACGCCATGTGGGCCGACATGATTGCGGGTGCCGTTGGCGATTTCGCCGAGACCGCCATGCAGGCGGCTTTCAGGCCCAGTCCCGAAATCGCGACCGCCGAACTCGAAGCGCGCTTCGCCAAGTTCGGCCCCCGCTTCGAGGCGCGGATTGCTGTGCAGGGATCGGGATTTTGCGCCGCGGACAAGATGACCTTCGCCGATGTCGTCCTGGCCGAAGCATTGAGTTCCTACCTGGAATGGCTGCCCGGCCTTCTCGACCGCACGCCCGCTCTGAAGGAGCTGTACGAGAAGGTCACCTCGGAACCCCTGATCGCGGCTTATCTCACATCAGATCTACGCTATCCCAAGCCGGACGACGACTACGTGATCGCCGCCGCCCGGGTCCTGCAGCGCGCACTGCCGCCGCATATGCCCGATGCAGGGCGTTTCGTGCCGTAACGCAGGTTTGGAAAAAGAGAACAGAAGTTTGAAGCGCCAGTGGCGCGTCGAAAGAAGTTGCCTTTGAATTCCGGTACTGGATCTCCGGAATCGCGCGGGCTGAAGCGGTCGCGTCTTCAGGCCGCGCTGCGAACCGGCGGCTTCGGCAAGGCCTGCATAAGGTCGGCGATCACGTCGTCGACGCCTTCCAGACCGATCGACAGGCGCACCAGGCCTTCGCTGATTCCGTGCGCCTTACGTTCTTCCGGCGAGTAGGTCGAATGGGTCATGCTGGCAGGATGCTGAATGAGCGTTTCGGCGTCCCCCAGCGAAACGGCGCGCGCGATCATCTGCAGCCTGTTCATCATCTCGCGGCCGGCATCCATGCCGCCCTTCAGTTCGAAGGCGATCATGCCGCCGAACTGCGACATCTGCCGTTGGGCCAGTTCCCGTTGTCCGAAGCTCTTCAGTCCCGGGTACCAGACTTCCCGGACCGCGGGGGACTGCTGCAGCAACTCGGCCACGGCCATTGCGCTCGCGCAGTGTCGGTCCATGCGCACCTCAAGCGTCTTCAGGCCGCGCAGGATCATCATGGCGTTGAAGGGGGCCATCACCGCACCGGTCATATCCTTCATGCCATAGAGTCGGATCCGTGAGACAAGGTCTTCCGAGCCGGCCAGCAGGCCCGCCACCAGATCGCCGTGGCCACCCAGATACTTCGTGGCCGAGTGCAGAACGATGTCCGCCCCCAGTTTGATCGGTTGGGTCAGATAGGGCGTCGCGTAGGTGTTGTCGACGACGACATAAACCTCGTGGGCACGGGCAATCCTGGACACTGCCTCGATGTCGACCAGGCGCATGTTCGGATTGGCCGGCGTTTCGAAGTAGACCAGCCTGGTCCGGTCGGTGATCGCAGCCGAGAGATTTTCGGGTTCGGTCAGATCGACATGGGTGACGGTCACGCCGAATTTGCTCATCCCGTGCCGCAAAAAGGAAAAGGTGCAGCCGTAGAGTGTCTTATCGAGAATGACTTCGTCGCCGGGCTCCAAAAGCGTCCAGAGGGTCGCGGTGATCGCGCCCATCCCCGATGCCAGCGCCAGCCCGGCTTCCGCGCCCTCGAGCACCGCGATACGACGCTCCAGCAGATCGCAGGTCGGGTTTGAGATCCGCGAGTAGATGTGGCCCGCGCGCTCGCCGCTGAACATCTCTCCACCGGCTTCCGCTGTCTCGAAGGCAAAGGTCGAGGTCAGATGGAGCGGTGGGGTCAAGGCGCCCTCGTTTTCCAGCGGGTCGTAGCCATGGTGGATCGCGAGGGTCGAAAAGCTGCCGGGATGATTGCGCATGCTGGTCTCCTGAAAAAGTCAGACGAAGACTAGGTTGCTTTCGCAGTGTTGAGATTGCTAGTTATGCCAAAAACGAAATATCAATTAGCATAATCTGCTACAAAGGCATCCCATGGATCAGAAAGACCGTCAGATCATGCGCGCGCTGCAACGCAACGGCCGCATGACCAACCAGGACCTGGCCGCCGAGGTCAATCTTTCGCCGTCGCCCTGTCTGCGGCGTTTAAAGCTTTTGGAGAAGAGCGGCGCGATCAAGGGCTACAGCGCGGATGTGGACGCGGCGATCTATGGTCTGCCGGTGACCGCCTTTGTCCGGGTCAGCCTGGACAGCCACACGGAAGCCACGGTCAGGCAGTTCGAAGAGGACATCCGCCGGGTCGACCAGGTGCTGGAGTGTTTCGTGATGACCGGCACCTCGGACTACCTGCTGCGGGTGGTCGTTGCCGACCTGCCGGGCTACGAGAACTTCGTGCGCAAGTGCCTGCATCCCATCGGCGGCATTGCCTCCATCGACAGCAGCTTCGTCTACGGTGTGGTCAAGAAGACCGGCGTCTTTCCCGTGGTGACGTGATCGCTACAGAGGTCTGACCGCTCTCGCCATCCCTATCACAATAGGGATGGCGCGCCTGAGACGACCAGGCCGTGAAAGCAGCGACGATGATCTGCCGGTCAATGCGTAGGGCGTCCAGTCTTTGCGCCAGAGCCGTGTCCGACTGCAGCGCAGATTTGATGTCCGCGACCGGCGCATGATCTTCCTCTCCGTCAAGAAAGGCCGTTAGCTCTTCATCCGAGAAGCTTCTCTTTTGCATCTCTATCTCCTGCCGGCCTCTCATTCGCCAGGCTGAAGGCTGACCTGGCGCTTACCCGGCCCTAGGAGGTGAAGAACAAGGCTGATCGCCGTGCCCGCGAACAGGATCAGCAGCAGATAGGCGGACAGAATGGTCACGGCGGGCACGGAGTTGTTGAACTGGGAGAACACGCCCAGAGCCAGGGGAACGTACCAGGACACAGCGGAGACGGCGCCGGAGATCATGAAGATGTTTTGCTTCGTCAAGCTGAGGCCTTCGAACAGGGGCTTTCCGATCTGGTTTCTGATGGTCGGCAAGATGACGTTGTGGATGAAGACGCCGTTGACCATGAGGATCATGACGACCACGATTTTGGCGTGCACCTTCGGATTGTAGAGCTTGGCCAGGTCGTAAAGCGCGTAGAAAAACAGAAACCCCAATCCGCTCAGCCACAGGATATGCAGGCCTATGCTGATGATTTTGCTCGAGAAGGTGAAGATACTGTAGGTCTCCGGCTGAATGCGGCCTCTCAGACAGAAACGCAGCATCATAAGATCCAGCAGAGTGGCCCCGCCAAGCCCCAACGCCAGTCCGACAAAGTGCGTAAAGCGGAGACCTGTCTTGAGTGTCGTGACCGGATCTTCCGAAAAGACTTGCCCGATAGCTTCGAAAATCATGAGCGCCAGATCCTTCTGTTCCGTTGTGTCGTTGGAATTGATGATGACTTGAAACAGCCCGGCGTACGGTGACGATGTAAGTGTCAAAGATGGAGGAAATCTGTGGTGCCCGCTCAAATTGGAGTGAGTCGTTGGTGAGGGGTGAGGAGTTGGGTTTGGACCAGGCTACCGCTCTGATAACAAAAGAAAAATTCCGCCTGATTTGCGTGCCGTATGCGACCCGATCCCGGTGATGAAGTCAGACGCACAGAAACGATCTCTGCCTCCGGGTCGGAGGAAATCTGTGGCGCGGACTCAAATTTGAGTGAGACGCGAGTGAACGGCCAGGAAGTGGGCGGCGAGTTGGCCCGGAGACATGACACACAAAATTCGACCTCACACCTGGGCGCTCTCTGGCATCAAGCGACTGCTACTCCTGATCAATAAAGAGATTGCTATACAACTTATGATAATATACTATATAAAGTTGTAGTATATGATAAATTTTCTCGGAATATAAATCACCCTGTAGTCGCACGCATTTTAAGAGCTACAGGGGCGTAGTGACGCAAAATCACATCTGACCTGGTCTTACCCTTTCAGAATCTCGCAGTTTAAACGGGGGGATTTCAAATGTGGGGCAAGCTCTTTATTTCGATCCTGATCGGGCTCTCCGTTCTCGGTCGTTCAGGCGCATCAAACGCTGAGGTTATCTTTGAGGGCGAATTTAACTTCAGGGAAGCGGGAGAGGCTGCGGCGGTCAACGTGGTGGCTGGTGACCGCCTCATATTCGGTGCCCGCGTAAGAGACGAATTCGGGAATCGTCCAGCCAATGCAATCGTGACCGCACGCAACAGCGTCACCAACCAAGTCTTCGCGTTAAACCCCTTTGAGTCCATTGGTTATGTAGCGAACATTGGCTACTCACCCCAGGCCGCAAGCGGGAACTGGCAGGTTACGGTCGAAAGCGATGAGGGGACCGACTTTTTCGTCTTACCGGCTTTCGGGACCGGAGCCGGGACGGGGCAGGTCCCAGGGGTCAACAACCTGACGGTCAACGGGGCCGGTGCCAACCGCACGCTCAATTGGGACCTGCCGGCCGATCTTCTGACCGCGAACGACGGAAACGCTGACCGCCTGCGCATCCGTGTGCAAGATTCGAACAGGAATCAGACTCTGGATCAGCGACTGCCAACGGGAACGTCGCTCGGCACGACCTCTTTTACGCTTCCCGACACTGCGCTGACGCACAACGGTGTCTATCAGGCGCAGGTATTGGTCGAGGGCTTTACGCCTTTCAATCGATCACGGAGCGATGCCCTGGTGCGTGTTGAAGACGTCGCTAGCGGTAGCGGTGGCGTTGAAGTTCAGCTGCCGGCAAACAGTCTGTCTAACTTCCGCGATGTGCGGGGTCCCAACAGCGTGGGGTTTGCGACCGGCGACCAGATTGTCGTGATCGCTGAATTGGACCCGGCCTTCATCGACAACACCTTTATCGATGCAGAGCAAAACGGGCAAATTGCACTCGTGGATCAGTCCAACGACCGTCCCACTGAGTTTGCAGTGGCGGTGCCTTATGACCCTGCCTTAAAGGGGGGCTGGTCCATCACCGCTTACAACGGTGAATTCAAAACCACCGCCACCACGCGCGCTCTTGGTGATGCCGAGGTCATTCAGTTCGTTAACAATGTCAGCATGACACCCAACGGTGTCACGCCGACGCTCAACTGGACCTTTCCGGCGAACAATGCCGAGTTTGATCAAATCGATATCGGGCTGTTCGATGACGTTACCAACGACCGGATCCCGATCGGACCGGGTGGCAGGTTGTTCGAGACCATCGACAAGAATGCGACCAGCTTTACCTTTCCCGAAGGGATACTTGAAGAGGGAAGGGCTTATGTCGCGAGAGTGATCCTGCGTGATCGAGATCAGAACGGCGAGACCAACAGCCGTTCGATCCAGTTCGTGAATTTCACCCCTATCGTAGTCCCGGACCCGGATCCGAAGGAGATCTTTCTGCCTACGGTCAACGATCAGGGCGTATTCGAGTTCCGGAACATAGATGTTGTTGCCGGCATCCCTATCTGGATCGACCCCTTCATCGCAATTGGCTATGACTACGAAATTGGTGAGGGTGATCCCAACTTCCGGTCCATTATGGTGCCGGAGGTCGAAGGCGACGACAGCTTTATCCTCAGCTTCTTCGACGGTGTCAGCAATATCGAGATACCGCTCCTCGCCGACGTTGAGTTTCTCTTTCCCGACGGTGGGGTTTCCGCCTTTTCGATTCTGGGGATCGATCCTGCCGCCGAGCTGGACCCAGGCGACGTAACCGCCTTTATTTCCAAGGTGTCCTTCGTCGAGGACGGACAGTTTAATGGAACCATGACACCCATAACGGTCTTTGTTTCCGATCCGTCCGTGATCTCGGAACCTGCGACGGGCTTTCTGTTTTTCGCCGCTGTCGGTTTTATCTTCGCGACGGTCAGAAGGAGGAGGGAGCAAGCGGCGCCGATCTTTCCGGCGTGAATGCTGCTCTGCGAGATGAAATCTGGCTCAGTCTGTCATCTGAAGAGCTGATACAAGGTCTCCTGGTCCGGAAGACCCGTTACCGGAATGTCCTTCGCTCGTTGATAGGCTTCAATGGCGTTTTGCGTCATGGCGCCGAAGGTTCCATCGATACTGCCGTCGTAATACCCGAGTTCCGTGAGGCTCTGTTGCGTTCGCAAGAGAATGGTCTTGTAGAGCTGGAGAGGCTGCTGTTCCGTGGGAATCGTGACGAGCGCGGAATTGGCCTTCAGCCGTGTCGGCATGAGAGCGCCGATCATCGCGTCGACGGCTGCAAGGAAGGTTTTTTCCGGATTCTGGCGGCAGTAGTTGAGCAACAAACCCGAAAGCAGTGGAAGACCCTGCCAGGGTGCGATGTCGACGGTTTGTGCGCGATTTCGGTTGAAGCTTGTAAGATAGCCGTTCAGCCAACCAAGGAAGAAGGCATGTTCCGCGCCTTCGCCTTGACCCGCATCCATGTAATTCTGGCAGCTTTGGTTTCCGGGAAACTTGATCGCGAAGGCCTTGTCGGTTGCCTCTGACGCGCTGGGCTGTGTTGACAGTGTAAAAGTCGACGTTAGCAGAACGACAGCGAAGACCGTAATCGAGGATTTGGTGCAGGACATTGTGATGCGCCCCAGTGATAGAAAGGCATTTCGTCATTATACCATGAGTGGGTGTAAATATCCCACTCTCTGCAGCTTAAGCGGACGTAATGTGGGCAACAGTTAAAGGCCGTCGAATTGCTTAGGACTTGAGGAGCGTTCCAGAAGTAAGGCGAAGCTGCGAACCTGTGAGTTCGCTGAGATCGAATGCGCGCAAAACTGGCCCTGACTCTTCTCCCACTGACTCAGAAGAGAGTGAGAGGTGAGTCGTAAGGGGCAGGCGGAGTTGCCCCGACGATACCAAGCACAAACTACAACCTGATCCCCGATGTTTAGTCGTCGCAGCGGTCAAACGAGCTGTGGGTGATGATCACCTGGACACGGGATGTCGCGGGGCGAGCTGACGCCGCCTGGGTACGCCCTTCTCGTCTTGCCCGCTGCGCGGACCATGCACCCGGACGACTGAGTGGAATGAGCGGCTGCAGCCGCCCACGGCCGGCTTCATGCGAAGCCGGTGATTGGCCCTGGGTTGGAGTTGGGGCGGAAGGGCGGGGCGGAGTTTGATCGGTGCGGACAGGTGTTGACAGGATCCTGAACCGAAATTTACTATCCGACAAATTTATATCCTATAGAACATGGTTGCGGGCGACTGAAGGAGAAGACTGCAATGACAAAGAAGGTACGAGTGGCGGCGGTTCAGCTAAATCCCGACCTCGACACTCCGAACGGAACGGTAGACCGCGTTATCGAGGCGATCGGCAACGCGGCGGCGGAAGGCGCCGAACTGGTTGTGTTTCCTGAAACGGTCGTTCCCTACTACCCCTACTTCGCGTTCATCCAGCCCCCCATGATGAGCGGCGGAGAGCACATGCGTCTCTACGAGAACGCCGTGGTCGTGCCCGGCCCGGTGACCGATGCCGTTTCGGCCGCCGCCCGGCAGCACAACATCGTTGTCATGCTCGGCGTCAACGAGCGCGACCGTGGCTCTTTGTACTGCACCCAGTTGCTCTGGGATGCCGACGGCACGCTGGTGCTGAAGCGGCGCAAGACCGTCCCGACCTTCCACGAGCGCATGATATGGGGGCGGGGCGACGGCTCGGGCTACAAGGTGGTGGAGACCGCGGTCGGCCGCATCGGCGCACTCGCGTGCTGGGAGAATTTTAATCCGCTCAACCGCTATGTGCTCCAGGCACAGCACGAGGACATCCATCTCGCCCACTTCCCCGGCTCGCTGGTCGGCCAGCTCTTCGCCGACCAGGTCGAGACCCTGATCCGGCACCAGGCGGCCGAGGGGGCGTCGTTCGTCATCTGCGCCACGGCCTGGCTCACCGAGGAGCAGATTGAGAAGATCTCGCCCGACGAGGGACTGCGCCGCGGCCTGCGCGGCGGCTGCATGACCGCGATCATTTCGCCGGAAGGACAGCACATCGTTCCGCCGCTCACTGAGGGCGAAGGCATGCTGATCGCCGACCTCGACATGAACCTCATTACCAAGCGCAAGCGGATGTTCGACTCCGTCGGCCACTACTCGCGCCCGGAACTGGTCTCGGTGCTCCTGAACGACGCCCCGACCTCGCCGGTTCACCGCGCATTCCCGGCAGCGGCAGTGCCGGTGATCGAGGAGGCCGACGATAGGCTTGAGCTGGAGGAGCTTGTACCAGCGGACGCGTGAACCTTGACCCAGGGCCGGCCGCCAGTTTCGTGTGAGGCTGGCCCTGGGGCAACTCTGGTTGGCCCGGCTCAGCTATGGCCCGCTGTCCCGGCTGAACTTGTGATTCAGCTTAGGATCGGCTCGAAGTCGATAAGGTTCAGGGGCAGGTCTAAGACGCAGTTCTGGCTGTCCATTGCGCATAGATTCGGACCTGACCCTCATCACCAATTGAAGAGGCGAAGAACGCGCTCTTGAGACACCTCACTAAAGCGAAAATCACGCTGGGGCGAGATTAACTGCGCATATCCATGATGAATGACGCGTAATCCAAGACCCGACCCCGTTCACACGAAAAAGGGACCCAGTCTCAAAGACTTATTCGTTGACCTCGTAAGCCGCGCGATCCATCGCGTCGCGCCAGTCGGCGCCGTGAACAGACAGGACGCTGTCATCCTTGGTGACAAAGAAAATCGGAGGGTAGGGAACCAGATCGCCCACTGCCAGTGCATCCCGAAACAGCGGGTCAGCTTCGCCGAAGATGCCGACCTTTGGCACGTCAGCCGTGCGAGATATGACGTTTTCTGCGACGCCAAATCCGAATGTTTCTCCGGCTGCCTGAACGCTTGGCAGGTGATTGCGCTTGAACGCCATACAGGGAGGGCAGTCCTCCGCCCCGTAAAAATGAAACTCCGTTTCCGCCGCTGCAGGCAGTGCGAACAACATTGTTGCCAGAACTAGAAATCGCATGATGTATCCTCCTTCCATCGTTTTGGATCTGTTGAGACAGCAGGGTCTTTGCCCTGTTGTGAAGTGAAGCTCTCAGCCCGCTTACTTCACTCGACCGACTTCCTGCAGCCTGAAGGTCTCTCGCAGTGGAGCGTTCTGCTTGAGCGTTGCACCCAGCCTGTGCAGATACCCGTGAGTGACAATCATCCGGCCCTCGACCATAACGCCGGTTGTCGGATAGCTGTCGCTGGCGGCTGCGGACTCCGCGGACGCAGCACGCGACCAGTCGCCGTCGCTTCGCAGCAGATGAAATCTGTTGCCCAGGGTATCGCCCGCGCGGTTGGTGATTGCCAGCAGCGTTCGAGGATCGACGAGAACCAGACCGTCGGGTGCCTCCAGTGGCCTGTCCATTGCGACCCGTGCAAAAGCGGCGGGATTGTCGAGCGGGATGCGGAACAGGCTTCCGTCGCTTTTCTTCGCCACCAGCAGATAGCCGTCGGGATGCACCACGATGCCGTTCAGATTGAAGCCCGGACCGCGAAAGGCTTCGTGAGCAATGAACACCTCCGGGCGGCCTTCCGGCGTGACCCGATAGATCGCCGCGGCGAGACTGTCCGTAACATAGGCATTGCCATCGCTATCGACGGCGAGGTCGTTCACAAAGTTGCTTTCCCCCGGCCGCAGCGCGGACAAGTCGATAAACTGCAGGGGGGCACCGGTCTCCAGGTCGTAAATGCCGAGAGCCGCGGTCTCAAAACGATCCTCCGGCTCGGAGCGCGCTGCCACGCCATAGTCGGCCGAATTCACGAGCAGCCGGCCGCGCTTGCTGTCGACACGAATACCCACGACAGAGCGAAGGCGTTCGTCCTGAATGAATGGCGTCGATGTCCCGTCGCGGCTCACGGACACGACTTCGCCGCGTCGAATGGACCCAAGCAGGAAACGATCGCGCGCGGCGTCATACTCGACGCCTTCCGGATACAAACCACGGTCAGTGATTTCCAAGAAGGTTCGATCGTCGTCGTGCAACAGGCTTTCGGCCATGGCTTCGTTCGCCGCAGGAAGTGCAACCGCCATCATTGCGGCAAGCTGAAGGGCTTTAAGTGTCATCTGAACTACCTCGTGATTGTTCGCCGAGGCGGATGTTGGGGCGCTTCGGAGGAACAGAACCGACAAAACGTCATATTTCCGTTTTATTCACTTCAACGTGACTATAAGTCACAAAAATTCAGCATTAAGATGAGAAAAAATCACTTAAATGGATATTCCATGTCACCAGTATCGGTACCCTATGCCGCGATCCGCTTGTTTGCGGAAGCCATCCAACTGGGATCCCTCGGGGCTGCGGCCCGCGTGTCCGGCGTCACGCCATCCGCCGTAAGCCATCGAATAGCGGCCCTGGAAGCCTGGATCGGAGCGCCGATACTGGATCGCAGCGTGCGGCGGCCACGCCCAACGGCGCTCGGCCAGGTTCTTCTGGATGGTTCCGCGCCCGCTTTCGAGCGTCTGGATCGCGTCGCCACCGCGGTCAGGCGCGCATCGGACCCTGGTCGTGTCGTCATCAGCGCACCGCCCGCCATCGCGGCCTTGCGCTTATTTCCCTTCATCGACAGCCTTTGCGATAGCGCAAAAGTCGAACTGAGACCGGCGGACTTCAATGCGCCGGTGGAGGAGGATCCCGTCGATCTGGCGATACGGTTCTTGCACGATGGCCCAACCGAATTGCGACTGGGCGTGCCCGGCTGGTCTGCCGTTTGTTCCAGGAGCCAATGGGAAAGCGCGGGCTGCCCGCAGCACGTGAAGGAACTTGAGGGCGTCGCGCTTCTGCACGAGGCCGTTTTCAATTTCTGGCCTGACATCCTTGAAGGCTTCGCCTTCGACAGATCGCATCTGTTCGTCCCCTTCGGCAACGCACTGGATGTTTTCTCGGCGGTCAGATCCGGACGAGGCGCCGCACTTTTGCCGCGAGAGGTCACCCGCGTTGCCGTTGAACGGGGTGAACTCGTCGTGCTTGGGGGTGGGAATGCCGAACCGGAAGCCGCGTTCTATGCGCTGCTGACCGAAGTCGGAAAAGCACGTGACACGGCCACGATCGTGCAGCGTCAGTTGATCGAGAGCTTTGGCTAGCGATGTAAGAAGGCCAAATGGGTTTGCAGTCTTGCGAGAAATGACCTCGCAAAATTGCGACGGATGCTGCGGAGGTCATGAAGGCCGTCGAAACGCAGCGGTCAACCTAGAGCGCTTCGCGAAAGAAGACGACCTGCTCGGTTCCCGCGAAGCCCAGGGCCTTGTGAAAGGCGTGGCTCGTCAGGTTGTCGAGGTCTGCGTCGGATGCGAGCTCGGAACATCCCTACTGCTGCGCCCAGGACTGGACCGACTTCAGCAGATTTCGGCCGATGCCCGCCCCCCGGTTTTCAGTACGGACAAAGATACCCTCGAGGTAAGCCACAGGTGACGTCCGGCATCCCTTGACGTAGTCGTGGCGCAAAGCGGCCTCCGCAAAGGCCCGCAAGTCGGTCCCCTCGGCAACATCCAGGAAGGCGATAAACTCACCAGGCGGCCTGGCAAGCATTGCCGCAGCTTCCTCCAAGTGCTGGTCGTATGTCATGTCTAGCCAGAGCTGGCCGCGGAGCTCCGCCCAAGCTTCGAGGTCCAAAGAAGTTGCGGCCCGTATTGGCATAACTCGATTTTGCCGGCTTTCCCGGTGCGGCGCAAATCGGCATGACCCAGCGCGATTTCTTGCATTGGGGATGGCAGGTCTATCCGCCTGGCTGTCACTCAGACCGCCTCTTCGCGAATGACTGCGGTCGGGGTCAGGCCCGAAACTTTGCACTGCCTGAATATCCGTCACGCACAATTTTGGACCTGACCCTATCATATATTGGACCTGATCCTGTCATATACTGTCATATAGAGAGTCGAATCATAAATACACTCCCGCAAAGATAGCGGAGAACGCCTTGCAAAGCTGCACACTCACCGAAATTTCGGAAATCCTTCGGAGATCGTCACAACTGAGATCACCAATGCATCGGGGAAGTTTGACTTATGGATTGCAAAGACGCCTATGATATAGCGGTTAAAATCGCAGATCTCTGCGCTAAAATTCTACAGTTTTTCATTGCTATCTGTGCGCTCTTTGGCGGTTGGATTGTTGTAAAGGGGTTGCCGCCTGAGACTTATCTCAGAGTTTTTCTAGCGATGAGTTTCGCATGTTCGACAGGGGCGATGGCGTTTACTCTGTTAGCATTGTTTCGTAGAGCCAACGCAGCGATTGCGCTATCCCGACAACTCTACGAAGAGAGCCCGCATCAACATAACCCCTCAGTTACTCCACTGTTTGCCAAAAACGAAACGGTAGATGCGCGCTATGGAGCTAGCTTTGGACTGTTTGGAGTCATACTGTCTATCGTTGTGTTGATATTTTTGGCACCTTCCCAGGAGTCTGATCGAATGCCGCCATGGGTAGCTTCGATCGCGGAAGAGATCGACAAAATGTAAGGTAAAGCATGTACGCAGGGGGCGGGATTACTCTCGCCCCGAGTTGGTCGGCAGACTGCTTGCTTTGCTCCAGGCAGAAAACGACGGCGGTCCTGGCGTTCGGTTTCGGGAGAGGACTTCAGGATGACCTCTCCAATAAGCTTCTTGAAGCCCGATGTTGTGCGAGCCATTCAAGCAGCCCAAAAGGCAGGGTTAAGGGTGGCGGAGGTGCGCTTTCATCCAAACGGCGGCTTCTCTATCCTGACGGCTGACTCTCCCGATCTGGAAGAGCATAACGAGTGGGATGACGACGATGACGAAGCGTAGGCAGAAGGAAATCTGGTCTCGCTAAGTATGACCCGCTCAAAGCGCCACCTCCAGGAATACCTACCGCCACGCATTGAGAGTGCCGGAAAGGTCGCACATCGCCTGGGCTGCTCTGAGGCCACCCTGAAGGTCAAGCATCCAAAACTGCATGCTATCGGCTTCCCCGAGCGCGACAAGCTGCTGAACGACTATGATTTGGACACTATAGAGCTTTGGTTGGGTAAGAGGAGAGTGATGAGTCTAGGCTACGATGAATAAAAATGCTCAAACTGTCAGATAATCATTTGCGCACAATGAGTCCGTCTATTCGAACCGCGTCATGTTTGAACCATTAGAAGAGCGGCGCGCTAAGAAGCCTGACTGCCATCCAGGTTTGTTTTGCTCTTTCCTTCCCGTGTGCGTCAGGCGCAGCACGATTAGCACCAGTGGCGATGGGGTCAGATCTGATTTTGTGCATCAAGAAGAACGGACGACCAAGAGACGAATCCGAGCAAGCTTACTCCAATGGCTAAAACTCCAGGGGGGGCAGGGGAGCTTGTTCTCCTGAAAAAGAGTTTGGTCCTTTAGACTCATTCAGTTACGGGTCGAGGCTCTCAGCCAACCCCCACCGGTGCCCGACCCACACCACCGGCCAGAGGGAGAGGAGCCGGGGCGCGTGTCGGGCACCGTCTTCACCAGGTATAGCTCACCGGGTGTAAGGGGAGGGGTGTCGTTATCGTCACATCACGGGTGTTGTCACCACCGATCGCTCAATGCTTCGGCTCGTTGCGGAAATTGTGGCCGTGGTGTTTCGGGGCTTTGTGTTTGAACGCGCTGCTGCCGTAGTGGAATTTCTTCACGGCGGGTTTGCGGCGCGGGACGCCTTTGTAGGCGTGTTTCTTCTGGCTGTTGCCGTTGCGGAAGTTATGGCCGTGGTGTTTCGGGCCGTTGTATTTGTAGCTGCTGCTGCCGTAGTCGAACTTGCCGCCGCTGCTCAGCTTTTTGTAGCTGTAACCCTTATGGCTGTAGCCTTTATGGCGATAGCTTTTGAAGCCGAACTTGCTGTGGCCAAGCTTCCGGTGCCCGAACTTGCGCTTATGCCCGAACTTGCGAAAACCGAATTTTTTGTGGCCAAAGCTGCGATGCCCATAGCTTCTATGGCCGAACTTCCGGTGACTGAACTTTCGTTTGTGCCCGAATTTGCGGAAGCCGAACTTCTTATGCCCGAATTTGCGGTGGCCAAACTTGCGATGTCCGAAGCGTTTCTTGAAGCCGGCCTCGATCACCCGCGGTTCTTGCGTTTGCCCTGCGACGGCGCCGCTCTTCAGGACGGCATTGTGCAAGCCGGCTTGAAGACTGGTGGCGCGGGCGGCGGAGGTCAGCACGAGCGTGATCACGGCGAGAATCGCGAAGATCTGCAGTGCGGTCAAAGCGGTTCGTTTCAACATGGTTCACTCTCCCTTTGGTCCACCCTGGAAAGCCAGGACGGTCGGGTCAGCAGCCTCGTGATTAACCATTTGGGCGCGCGCTTTTGAAAAGACCACACACGGGACGATCACATTTTGGCGTGTGTCGCGTTCCACAAAGCGGAAGTTGGCGGAGGCCGATCCGAGGCAGTGTTTGCGAAGCACAACGCGTTCGGATCGGCCGGAGACGGCAGTTTAGTGCGACGCGCGCTGGCGGGGGATCCGAGATCCACAGCCCGATCTTGTTGATTTATAAGAATTTTTGCCTCCCTGCAGATTGTCCTTGCACCGGCCCTGCGCCCTAAGGAAAACTCGCCGCCACTTCGCAATCCCAAGGGTCCCTGAACCGCCGTGTCGTCCACCCCGCAAACCCCGCTGCCCGCCGTCACCCTGATCCTGGGCGGCGCCCGCTCGGGCAAGAGCCGCCATGCGGAAGAACTGCTCATGGCCGCAGGTGGCGATTGCCTCTACATCGCGACCGCGGTGGGGCAGGTCGAGCGTGACGGCGAGATGGCCGCACGCATCGCCACCCACAAGGCGCGCCGGGGCGCGCGCTGGCAGACTATCGAGGAGCCGCTGGACTTGGCTGGCGTGCTGACCCGTGAGGCGCGGCCTGATCGACCGATCCTGGTGGACTGCCTGACCCTCTGGCTGTCGAACCTCATGGCCGAGGAGCGGGAGATCGCGGCGGAGATCGACAAGCTGGTCGCGGTTCTCCCGGATCTGGCCGGCCCGGTCGTCTTTGTTTCAAATGAAGTCGGTCTCGGGATTGTGCCCATGAACGCTTTGGCGCGAGACTTCCGCGACCATGCCGGCCGCCTGCATCAGGCCGTGGCGGCGGTGGCGGATTCGGTGCTTTTCATGGTCGCGGGGTTGCCCCTGACCGTGAAGGCGCCGTCTTAAAACAGAATAAACACAACGCAGTGGTGAGCAGATCTCATGTCCCAAGCGAACAAGATATCCTCCGGTAAAATTCCGGCGACCGTCATCACCGGTTTTCTCGGCGCCGGCAAGACCAGCACCATCCGCCACCTGCTGGAGACCGCCGGCGGCAAGCGCATCGCGCTGGTGATCAACGAGTTCGGTGACCTGGGGGTCGACGGCGAGATCGTCAAGGGCTGCGGTATCGAGGGCTGCGAGGAAGACGCGGTGCTGGAGCTGCCCAACGGCTGCATCTGCTGTACAGTGGCCGACGACTTCATCCCGACCATCGAGACCCTGCTGAACCGGCCCGAGCCGCCGGATCACATCGTGATCGAGACCTCCGGCCTCGCGCTGCCCAAGCCCCTGGTCAAAGCCTTCAACTGGCCGGAGATCCGCACCAAGGTGACGGTGGACGGCGTGATCACCGTCATCGACGGCCCGGCGGTGGCCGACGGCCTCTTCGCCAGCGACCCGGCGGCGGTGGAGGCCCAGCGCAAGGCGGACGAGTCCCTGGATCATGAAAGCCCCCTGGAGGAGCTCTTCGAGGAGCAGATCTCCTGCGCCGATATGGTGGTGGTCAACAAGACCGACCTGCTGGACGAGGCCGCGCTGGAGCGGGTTCTGGGCGACGTTAAGAAGGAGATCCGCCCCGAGGTCAAGCTGGTGCGCAGTTCCTACGGCAAGGTCGACGCCCAGGTTCTGCTGGGCCTGGAGGCGGCTGCCGAAGACGACCTGGACTCCCGCCCCAGCCATCATGACGACGGGCACGAGCACGACCACGATGACTTCACTTCTTTCGCCGTGGACCTGGGCGAGGTCGAGACCCCGCAGAGTCTGGTCGCGCGCCTGCTGCCTGTGATCGCCGAACATGGCATCCTGCGCGTCAAGGGTTTCGCCAAGGTCGCGGGTAAGGACATGCGTCTGGTGCTCCAGGGGGTCGGCGGGCGCCTGCAGCACTACTACGATCGCGACTGGCAGCCGGAGGAAATCCAGTCCACCCGCCTGGTGGTGATCGGCGAGGCGGATATGGACAGCGACGCCATCCGGGCGGCGCTGGAAACCGGTGGTTCGGCCTCCCAGGGTATCCCGCAGGAGGCCGCTGCCGCGATCGCGGGCTGACGGGACACGCAGGTGTAGGAGAGCCGCGATTATCAAGCGGCGTTAAGGGCAAGAGCTGACATGCATCTTTTGCAGGCGCAGGCGGGCGGCATTTCCGACGGCTCGGAAGCGGTCGATCTCGGTCAGACGCCTGGCGACATCATCGTGCTCTCGGCGGCCGACACCGAGCTGGCCAGCCTGTCGCTGGCCTATGGGCACATCCGCGAGGGGGCGAGTGGGGAGACTCTGCCCAGCCTGCGGCTCGCCAACCTCATGCAGCTCGGTCACAACCTCTCTGTCGACCTCTATGCCGAGGAGATGATCGCAAACGCGAAGCTGGTGGTCGTGCGACTGCTCGGCGGCGTTGGCTACTGGCCCTATGGCGTGGAGCAGTTGCGCGCGACCTGCGCCGAGCGGGGCATTCCCCTGGCGCTGCTGCCCGGGGACGATCAGCCGGACGCGGAGCTGGCTGATTACTCCAGCCTGGGAGCCGAGGCCTGCCACCGGCTCTGGCAGTACTGCATCCACGGCGGGCCGGAGAACGCGCGCAACTTCCTGCTCTACGCGGCGACGCTTTTGGAAGGTGAGGGCGAGCGAGGCTTGCCGGACTGGAGCGAGCCTCGCCCGCTGCTGCGCGCCGGGCTCTATTGGCCGGGCAGGGACCAACCGGACTTGGATGATCTGAAGGCGGAGTGGATCGAGGGCGCGCCGGTTGCTGCCATCGTTTTCTACCGTGCCCTGGTCCAGGCCGCGAACCTGGCGCCGGTCGATGCCCTGATCGCCAGCCTAAAGCAGCAGGGCGTCAATCCCTTGCCGGTCTACTGCGCGAGTTTGAAGGAGGCGGTTTCTGCCGAGACCCTGCGTAAGCTGCTGGAGGAGGCGAACAGCGAGATCGTGCTCAACGCCACCGGCTTCGCCATCTCCAGCCCCGGGGCCGCGCGCAAGGAAACACCCTTCGACGGCCTGGACTGCCCGATCCTGCAGGTGGTCTTCTCCGGCGGCAACGAAGCCGCCTGGCGCGAGTCCGCCAACGGCCTCTCGGCCCGTGACATCGCCATGAATGTCGCTCTGCCGGAGGTTGATGGCCGTATTCTTTCCCGCGCCGTCTCCTTCAAGTCGGAGGCCCGCTTCGATCCGGCGACCCAGTCTTCCGTCGTGACCTATGCGCCGGTCGTTGACCGCATCGATTTCGTCGCTGCCCTGGCGGCGAAGTGGCTGGAGCTGAAACGCACGTCGGCGGACGAGCGGCGGGTCGCGCTCATTCTCGCCAACTATCCGAACCGGGACGGGCGCATGGGCAACGGCGTCGGCCTCGATACCCCGGCGGGTTCCGTCGTGCTGCTTCGGGCGTTGGCGGCGGCGGGTTACGACGTCGAAGATATCCCCGACGACGGCAACGCCCTGGTCGAGCGCCTCGCCGAGGGACCGACCAACGCGGCGGTCGACGGACGGGTGATCCGGGTGCGCCTGAGCTGTGACAAATACATGGCATTTCAGAGGGAGTTGCCGCCGGAAGTACAAGCCGCGGTGAACGAGCGCTGGGGCGCACCTGAAGAAGACCCTTTCTTCGTGCGGGAAGCGATGGGGACAAACGGAGAAGAGGACGAGTCCTCAGGCTTCTTCGCGCTGTCCTTCTTCCGCTGCGGCAAGATCACCGTGGGCCTGCAGCCGGCCCGTGGCTACAATATCGACCCAACGGCGACTTACCACGACCCGGACCTGGTGCCGCCGCACGGCTATCTGGCCTTCTACGCCTGGCTGCGAAACGTCGAGCAGGTTCAGGCGGTTATCCATATGGGCAAGCACGGCAACCTGGAATGGCTGCCCGGCAAGTCCCTGGCGCTCTCGGAAAACTGCTTCCCCGAGGCCGTCCTCGGCCCGCTGCCGCACCTCTATCCCTTCATCGTCAACGATCCCGGCGAGGGCACTCAGGCCAAGCGCCGTGCCCAGGCGGTCATCGTCGACCATCTGACCCCGCCGCTGACCCGCGCGGAATCCTACGGCCCGCTTGCCGACCTGGAGTTACTGGTCGACGAGTACTACGAAGCCGCCGGCGTCGACCCGCGCCGTCTTAAGGTTCTGCGCGAAGAGATTCTGGAACTCAGCGCTTCGATCGGGCTCGACAAGGACTGCGGAATTGTCGCGGCGGACGACGCCGACACGGCCTTAAGCAAGCTGGATAACTACCTCTGCGAACTGAAGGAATTGCAGATCCGAGACGGCCTGCACATCTTTGGCGAAGCGCCTGAGGGGCAGCAGCTCACCGACCTGCTGGTCGCGCTCACCCGTCTGCCGCGCGGCGAGGGGAAGGAGGGCGACGCCTCCCTGATCCGGGCTCTTGCGGCGGACCTGGGCTTCGAGGGCTTCGATCCGCTGGACTGTGAAATGGGCGCCGACTGGAGCGGCCCGCGGCCTGAGGCTCTGGCCGGTGACGGCCGCTGGCGTAGTCAGGGCGACACGGTCGAGCGGCTTGAGCTGCTGGCGCAGGGCCTGGTCTCCGGCGAGCGGAAAGCGGATCCAAGGTGGCAAGGGACGATCCAGGTGCTCGGCAGTATTGCCACGGCTGTCCGGCCTTCCGTCACGGCTTCGGGTGATGCCGAAATTGCCGGTATCCTCAAAGGTTTGGAGGCATCTTTTGTCGCACCGGGTCCTTCGGGAGCACCGACCCGGGGCCGGCTGGATGTCTTGCCGACGGGGCGTAACTTCTACTCCCTCGACAGCCGTACGGTGCCGACTCCGGCGGCCTGGAACCTGGGCTGGAAGTCGGCCTGCCTCCTGATCGAACGTCACCGGCAGGAGCAGGGCGCCTGGCCCCGCCGCATCGCGCTCTCGGCCTGGGGCACGGCCAATATGCGCACCGGTGGCGACGACATCGCGCAGGGCCTGGCGCTTCTGGGCGTGCGTCCGACCTGGGAGGTGACCTCGCGCCGGGTGACCGGCTTCGAGATCCTGCCGCTGAGCGTTCTGGACCGCCCGCGCATCGATGTGACGCTCCGTGTGTCCGGTTTCTTCCGCGACGCCTTTCCGGCGCAGATAGACCTCTTCGATTCCGCCGTGCGCGCGGTGGCGGCGCTCGACGAGCCTGCTGACAAAAACCCGCTGGCAGCGGCTTTCCGGAAAGAGCGGGAGGAACTGCAAACGCGCGGCATCGATCCGGCACAGGCCGAGAAGCGCGCCGGCTACCGGGTTTTCGGTTCGAAACCAGGGGCTTACGGAGCAGGCCTCCAGGCGCTGATCGACGAACGCGGCTGGCAGGACGAGGGCGATCTGGCGCGCGCCTATCTGGCCTGGGGCGGCTACGCCTATGGCGCGGGCAGCGGCGGCAGCGCCGAGCACGGGCTCTTCGAAACCCGCCTGCGCGCCGTCGATACGGTGGTGCATAACCAGGACAACAGCGAGCACGACCTGCTGGATTCCGACGACTACTATCAGTTTGAGGGCGGCCTGACCGCGGCGGTACGGCATCTTTCGGGGCAGCAGCCGAAGGTCTATCACAACGACCACTCGCGCCCGGAAAGCCCGAAGATCCGCACCCTGGAGGAAGAGGTCGCCCGCGTGGTGCGCGCGCGCGTCGTCAATCCCAAGTGGATTGCCGGGGTGATGCGCCACGGTTACAAAGGGGCCTTCGAGATGGCGGCGACCGTCGACTATCTCTTCGCCTTCTCGGCGACCGCACGGGTGGTGGCGAACCATCACTTCGACGCGGTCTACGATGCCTACCTGGGCGATCGGCAGGTGCTGGAATTCCTGCAGGCCAACAACCCGGCGGCGGCGCGGGAGATTGCCGAGCGCATGCTGGAGGCGCAGGAGCGCGGGCTCTGGCGCGCGCGATCCAACTCGGCGCAGGGACGGCTGCGCGCCCTGGCGGGACAAGAACAAGAAGAAGAGGTAACTTCATGAGTGTCAAAGATCAGACCGGCGACAGGTCCAAGAGCGAACTGACCGAGGACGAGATCAATGAACGGGCCAACGAAAAGGCCCGCAAGCGCAAGGCCGCGCGGGAGCGCATGCTCGCCACCAAGACCGAGGAAAAGGGCCTGCTGATCGTCCACACCGGCAAGGGCAAGGGCAAGTCCACGGCCGCCTTCGGTCTGGTCGCCCGCGCCATCGGCAACGACATGCGGGTCGGTGTGGTGCAGTACGTGAAAGGCAAGTGGGAAACCGGCGAACGGGTCGTGCTCGAGCGCTTCCCGGATCTGGCCGAGATCCGCACTATGGGCGAGGGCTTCACCTGGGACACCCAGGACCGCGCCCGCGACATCGCCGCCGCCAAGCGCGCCTGGGAAGTCTCAAAGGAGATGATCGAGGCCTGCCGCGTCGACAAATCCAAGGGCGAAAAGCCCAAGTACGACATGGTCCTGCTGGACGAACTCAACATCGTCCTGCGCTACGACTACCTGCCGCTTGAGGAGGTCGTCGAATTCCTCGACAACCGCCCGGAAGACCTCCACGTGATCGTCACCGGCCGCAACGCGAAGCCGGAACTGATCGAGGCCGCGGACCTGGTCACCGAAATGACGCAGATCAAACACCCCTTCCGGGAGCAGGGGGTGAAGGCACAGAAGGGCGTGGAGTTTTAGGGGGAGGACCTGATCGGGGGTTCTGGAGACCAGTGACAGCTCTGGAGGACTTTCCCGACATTTACATTACGATGTTTGCAGACGCAGCACTCATTCGTGGATGCAGCACACCCATAATCGCGACGCAGCGCTTGTCACCGGAGCGGACATTCATAGCAGCGATGGGATCCGGAGGCACTCGAGATGGCTGGCAGGATTTCTGGGGATAATTAAGCTGATTTACCTCCTATACGCCTGCGCGTTGTTCGATACCGCATTTGCTCATCCTGCCCCAAGCCGAAACCTTGTCCTGTTCGCTTCTTAGTCTTTTCCTCGCCAGATTTCCAAGCGCTCTAGGGGAGCAGAACTACCGACCCAAAAATGAGTGCCTTGCAGTGTGGCAGTGGAAGGTAAGCCCAGACGATTGAGGGTTGCCACCTCGCTAAATCAACTCTTCCTTTAGGGCTACTGCGACCGCCTGGGCTTTTGACGCCGCACGAAGTTTAGTGGTGGCATTGCGTATGTAAAAGTTGACGGTTCGTTCAGTAAGACCCAAGATGATACCCGTTTCCCAACAAGTTTTCCCTCGCGCTGCCCATGTCAAAGCTTGCCGTTCTCTGCGGGTCAATCTCGTGCTGTTATGGGAGTTTTTGGTCCAAAAAGACTTCATGATCTTTGTGTGGAGCAAGAACCCAAGGTAAGTCAGGTCCGAGACAAGGTGACGCCTGATAGATGACCATTCCTGCTTATTTTCGGTTGTGCTTACAGAAAACAGTGCTTGCTCACCCGTAACGCCTCTAATGGGTATGGAGATTCCCTGGTTGCCCACTCCGAATTCAGCGGCTTCCCCAAAGAACCTCCTGGACTGCTTGTTGCTGCCGCAACTGTCCCAGTCGAAGGGTAAGACTCCCCGCATGCTGTTTGAAACAACCGGATCAATATCTGTGTACCCTTTGTTGATATAGTTTGTTTCCCATTCAGTTGAGTAGCTCGTCACTAGTTTTTCTGATACTGGGATTTCGGTTGGCCCGCTGATGACCATGTATGCGATGTCGCTAAGTCCAAAGCGGCGTGCGAAGCCCTTGAGATAGTTCTTATCTCTTAGGCGAGGTAGGTCTGCCGCATCTGAGACGAACTGTTCTGAGATCTTCGAACCCATTGAATTGAATCCTGATTTCTACCAAAAATGCCCGCCATGGTAGATAATATCAGTCCAAGACTCTGGGGATCAAGTACGAGCTTTCTTCGATAAGCATATTTCTGCTGACTGGCGCCAAACTTCGCCAGCACTTTAAGCGCCATCGATGCCAGATTTGTTACAGTCGTCGCGCCATGATGCCGTTTCAACGCGCGAGACGGAGCATTTTTCAACGGCGAGTAAACCAGTTTGCCAGGTTTCTCGAAGTCAACTGATATGGCTTTTATTGTTCGCTCATCCAATCTGTCAGTTTCGAATTCTGTCACGCAGCCCTGAAGTAACGAAGAAACCCAATATGATGATTGCAACAAAGAGCAGAGCCGATCCACACAAAATGAGAACGTGAAGTGCCGAAGAGTTTGCAATAATTGAGGGTGCGATCAGCAGTGCCAACAACATTCCTGAGTACTCGCAGATCATCTTTGTTCGATAGATGTCTGAAACACTTGTGGCACTGTAGTGTTTTTGCCCAAATCTAAGAAAGGCTAGATCACAGGGCGGAGTTGCTAATGCGATTAAGAACGTCCAGACCCAAACGTATTCATATCCACCCGATGCAAAAAGCCCCAGATATCCAACACCGGCGAGCATGCGACCAGCACTCAGAGCCAATAAGTCAGTAGTGATGAGAATTACGTAGCGGCCAAGGAAACTACCCACCAAGTTCCCGATGCCGTACCACAATATGGCGGTGCCATAGAGCCCGATGTCGCCACCGATAACAGCATCAGAATCGATTATCACCGCTAGCGCAAAGATCACTCCTGCATACCACGCACCCGCATTGACGGCCTGTGACGTGAAGAAGAGAACAATTGTGCCCCGATGCCGCCTTTCTTGCGCGCGTCCCCTGCCTTTCGATAACATCATTGGTTGAGCGGCATCTTCATCGAGAGGATCAAGTTTTAACACGCGCGAGAACATGTAAGAAGCTGCCGCAAACAGAAACGCGCCTAGTAAAGGTAAAAAGGTTTGGCTCCAGAGGGCAACAGTTGTCACTGCAGGTCCGACAATGCGAGCCATTCGATAGGTACCGTCAACCAGCGCGTTTGCGGTGCTCCGTTTGTTTGGTTCCAAAGGCAGAGCGGTGACGATGCCAATAACCGCAGAATCGATGTGTGGACGGACAGCAGAAATCAACATCGCTAGCACAACGACGATCCAAGGCTGCCAGGAGGCGAATATGACAATGAAGATGCCGATGGCGGCGCATGCTCTTATCGCGTTCAGCGATATTGCTTTGGTAAGATGTCCAAATCGCCTCATAAGAGGCGCGCCGAAGGTGCCAAACACGATTGCGCTTAGAAGAGTAAGCGCGATGAGGTACCCACCATTGTAGCCTATCCTGTCAACGATGAACCAGACGACCGCAACGTTCAAGATTTCGCTTCCGGTTGCGCCAGTGAACTCCGCGGTTATTAGCTTGCGCGTTTCATGGGCCGAATTGGCGATGTGTGATGGCACTTACGGGTCTGCCTTAAGCGCTTTCTGTCTGTGCTTGGTGTAGCACGCCGGCGCCGACCAGGGCAGACAACAAGTGCTGCATAGCTTCCTCAGATTGGTCTATGCCAGTTGCACGAAACGAGTAGTTCAACGCACCAGGATTTGCGATGTTGAGTTCAAACACGTAGGGATACGCCATATCCACCCCTACGAAGTAGATTCCCTTGCGCATAAGGTTTTCGCCCAGCCTAAGGCAGAATTGGTTTTCATCCTCTGTCAGATCTAGGCCCTCAAACTTTGTCCCCAGTGTTACGTTGCCTCTGTGGTCATTGGGATCGATAAACCTTCTGAAACCGCAAACGGGAACACCACCTGACAGTAGCACTCGTTTTTCATTCTCATGTACGTTTTCAACATAGCTCTGCATCGTAGCGTATCTGCGAGACAGCCCGACCGTTTGGCGACCATACATCTCATACTTTGGCACTTCGTTACCGGTGCATGATTGCAACAACGCGCGTGTGTTCGAGTCGTTATGCGACAAAAAAAAGACGTCAGCTCCACAACCTTCATTCGTTGGTTTCACAACCCATTTCTTGTTCGGCTCCGCCTCTATCGCGCTGTAGATTTCATCAAAACTGCTGCTTGTAAGAGTGTCTGGCAGATGGTCTGCTTCAATTGTACTGGGCAATGTTGTTTTCGCATTTAGAAACAAGGTTGCAGCGGCTGCATTTACAAAAGGTTTTCGCTCATTGAGAACCCATAGTAGCAGATAGGTATCGAGAAGGAGATTTGGGTGCGGATTGGATAGCACCCAGACCAAGTCAATGCCGTCCTCGGCGCTATCCATTCGAAGGTCAAGTTGAGGGAAGGGAACCCCATCCTGATACTCTTGTTGGAGTGCGAACAACTTACAACGCACTTTGCCATCTTTAAAAGAAATCGTTTCGATGTCGCCGATGATAACCTTGTGCCCCATCCTGAAAAGAGCATTGGGCACTATCGAGTGGTTATCAAATCTGTATTCCTCAAAGCGTGAAATGAGCACCAGAATAGTATATGATTTTTGCATTCTTAGGCCTCTTCTGTTGTCGCCAAACTTGCCGCAAAATCCCGAATATCCCTAATCTGATCAGATATTTCGCTGTGGGATTTGCCTGCCAAAACCGCATAGCCCACGCGGTCGTAGTTACTCTTGGGCGTGTAAGGTTGACTATCAAGCGGAAAGGTAAAACGACATTGCAACACCGATTCCATGCAGTTTAGGTGCGCTTCAAGCGCACCTATCTGTTCAGCGCCGTAGAGTTCGCTGGACGAGAAATGCAGTGTTGCAGCAACTTTATAACGAGAAGCTGTCGCAGCACGTGGTACGTCTGAGAAAGGATTTAATAGATGGAAATTCAAATACCGAGAAAGTAAATTTTCACCAGTAACCAAATAAACTAAGTCTGTTATGTTGCCGCCGGGCAGTCTCGGGTTGATTTCGATTAGACGGGGTACACCATCAGGGTCCACCTTGAATTCAACATGGGCAGCGCCAGAGACAAGCTTAATGTTATCCAGCCACCGAATTACCGCAGCCCTGTATTTGTTCTCCTTCTCCACAGAGATATCTGCGGGAAAGATGTGCCCAGCCTCTACATGAGCGTTCAGGGGGGCAGGAAGCTTTTCGGTTATTCCAACTGAGATCCAGCGGTTTTGCTCAGTGTCGAAGTATAACTCACAACTGTATTCTTGGCCTGAGATACATTTTTCAACAATAAAATCATCCATCCGCCGATAGCCCCGGACGTTGATGATATCCTTTGGCCGCTGCGAAATTCCGTCTAGCAGTTCTTCTAATGATTGATACTCTTGGATCGAGACACTACCACTTTCGTCAATAGGTTTAGCGATTACCGGGAATTCCATCTTGGCAAGGCGCTCAGAATCCATTTCGCGACCAGTGATCCGCGAGAAGGGAACGGCATCCGGCATATTCGAAAGTGATTGCCGGGTTAGATCCTTATAGCGAGCCTTTAACAAGGCGCTGACATTGCCAGTGGGAAGACCAATAGCTGCCGCACATATAGCTGCTACAGGTATTCGATAGTCATCGAATGCGATCAGCCCGTCGAGTTGTACTCCCGTGAGCGCCCTCAAAATTGCAACGGCATTGTAGCTGTCGACATCAATTACCTCATCGGCGATCAGCAGGGGGTTTGCGGGAACTTTTTGGTAAAACTCTCTCTCGTTTGTAAGGAGAATTGCTCTGTACCCATGCCGTTGCGCCAGTTCCATGGCTGCGTGGGTCGTTCCAGTGGAATTTGCTTCCAGAAACGCAATGGATTTCATCGTAAACATCCCGACGCCGAACGATCCGAAGGTTCTGGTAGCACCAGTGTATTTGGGGCGCCGCGCAGAAGCCGATGAATAGGCCGTTTCATTGAACCTCTCATAATGATGGACGGCGTTCCGATGCGAGCGATCGACGACGCTGCATCAAGCTTACTAACCATTCCACCTGCCCCGCGGGTGCTCGGCCCAGGTTCGATACTTGTCTGTATTTGGCTGACGTCACTTGGGTAAAGACATGGTATCGGCCCTATTACTTGACCTGATCTTGGCGGCGTTCGAAACACACCCTCAACGTCAGTAAGAAAGAGGACTAAGGCGGGCCGAATGTGCGAGCTCAACCAGGCCGCAACATGATCGTTGTTCCATTCATCCGAAACGAACTCATCTGTCGTGTCATCCTGGTTGATAACTGGAATCTTTCCTGACTTAACCAGCAGATTGATGGTGCTGATCAATTTGTCGGTACGGTATGAGCACATGACATCGGACTGGCGGATCAGCATTTGAGCGATGCTCAGGTTTCTCTGCGCAAACTGATCGTGCAGCATTGCCGTGAGGACCGTCTGCCCAACAGCGCCTCTCGCTGCTCGTCGTGAGCGTAGATAGGTAGAATTGTTATTGTGGAAAGGAAGAGCACCATTGCCGAGCTCAACGGCACCCGACACAACTAGAACGACTTCTTTCTCTGAACCAATCAAGTCCGCTAAATCTAAGATAAGTCCGTCCCACCAATCTGAACCCAACGTCGCTACGTTGGTTCCAATCTTTACAATCACGGACTGCGCTTCAGTGATGATATCAGCAAAAGATCGCTGCGAAGGCTCAAACTGTCCATCGCCAGTTTGGTCAGCTTGCAATGAAGACGGGCTAAGCATAGGCTTTGCATTCCCTATTCTGCATCAGCCTTATTGTATCGAGCACAACTTCAGCGGCGTGTTTGGACATTTCTTCGTCCACCAAGGACGAGAACACAGCGCGCAAGGTAGTGTCCTTCCAGACCAGGATACGCACCCCTTTTGCGTGTAGCTCTGAAACTAGATACGACGGGTGAAGACCAGTTTCGCCGACATCAAACATAACGATGTTGGTTTCGGGCTGATCGACTGATATCTGAGACATGTTCGTAATCTTTTCGGAAAACGTTCGCGCGTTCCGGTGGTCTTGGACGATCTGTTTTTGGTTGTGATCGAGCGCATAATGCGCCGCAGAAGCAATAAAGCCTGATTGGTGGAGACTGCCGCCAAACCATTTACGATATCTGCGAGCCGCGCCGATGAATTGCCTAGAACCCGCAAGAATGGATCCCATCGGAGCACCAAGCCCCTTTGCGAAACACATCGATATTCCATCCGCCTGAGCGCCGATTTCAGCCGGTTGAAGGTTCAAGGCAGCAGCGGCATTCAACACTCTGGCGCCGTCGATATATACAAATAGTCCGTGGTCGCGTGCCCAGCGGTTGATGTCTTGCATTTCGGCGAGAGATAGAGGCCGACCGTTCTTTCCATTGATGGTGTTTTCAAGCCAAACAGCCGTCGTTTTGGCGTAGGTGTCTGTCCAGCGTGCTCTTGTTGACACAGCCTCGTCCAAGAGATCTTTTCGTAGAACGCCATCGGCGCTGCCTACCGAGTTTAGGCTCACTCCCGAAAATGCGGAGCTTTGCGCCGCTTCAAAGAAATTTATATGATAGCTCGCGTCACAAATCACTTCATCGCCGGGGCGTGCGATTACGCGCAGTGCAATTTGGTTGGACATGGTGCCGGTAGGAAGCAACAACGCCGCCTCTTTGCCGAATAGGTCAGCGCACCGCTCTTCTAGGGCGGTGACGGCTTTCGCCTCCCCAAAACAGTCATCGCCCTGATCTGACGCCGCGGCATGCCGCAGCATGTCGAGGCTTGGTTTAGTCAACGTATCACTTCGAAGATCACATACCATGAACTAGTTCCTTGAGTATGAGAGGGCTACTTCATCGTGTTGGGGCTTTCATGGGTACCGAGGAGGTCGCAGGTGCAAAAAAAGCTGTAGTGCTATCGCTGCGAGCCATCCGATTGGTGGTCGCGTGTTGGTGGTCGCTTGACTGGAGGCGGAAGGCAGGGCTAGCTAGAAAAACTGCTTAAGCTACTGCCTTGTAGACAAACGGCAACTGCGCGGAGATCTTCTGGATCACGGCGTCGCTAACCTCACAGAGGCCGCCCACTGTTTTCAGTCCGTCATATTCAACGATCGGGCCGAGCCGTTCGAAATTGCATCCTGCGCGTCGCAGTATTCGCTCCATGAACACATCGTACACTGATATTACGTGGGTCATTCCAGCCGCTTGTGCGGTCTGGAAGAGTGCCTGTAAGAGCTGAACCGTGACTTGGTTGACACCGGCAGGTCCAAACTCCTTACATGCGCAGGTATCGACACAGAAACGCGAACTTTCTATCACGAGTGGGTTTCTTACAATCTCTGCATCTCCCATCACGTCAGCAAAGACATCTGAAAGCATATGAGGCCCGGTTGTTGGGAGGAGCCGGAGCGACCCTAAGAGTCGACCTGAATCACTCGTAGCGAGAACATAGAGGGGATTCAGATCGTCAAATCTATCTCGTTCCAAATTGTTTTTGACCTCGACGCTCCATTTCCGGCGATGTTTGAATTGCTGAGCTCGAAGTTCAAACATCTGGCAAAACAACTCGCCAAAAACATCATCTTCAATCGCATGGGCAGTGATTATCACGTCGTCCTCTCGATCCTAGCCGTTAAGACTTGAGCGCTAGAATCATCCATGATCTCTGGAAGCGCACTACTGCGAAAATGCAGTACGTGGCGGCGACCTCTGACTCAATTGCCAAGATCGCATGTCAATCTGGCTCCGCGTGACTCCCGCCAGTGAGGTCTCTCGCTTCTGCTGGCCAGTCAGGCTCAGTCCCGCACGCAGATCGATCAGGTAGCTCCTGACGGCCTGCATGGTTCTTCGTCCCGCGCGCTCGCCTCGTGAAACTCGCAAGTGTCCCTGACTGTCAGCTTGGCGATGCAGGCGTATCGGTTGCGTCCGATCTCCACCAGCTCTAATGCGGCCTCAACTTCTATACCGGCCTTTACCGGGATCTCAAAACCTGTGCCGCATCGTGCCGGGTGGACTGGACGCGGTAGACCTTGTCCGAGGAGGTGATGAACATCGTGTCTCCCTGCGCTCCGCCGAAACAGATGTTCGAGGTCTGCGCGGGCAGCAGGATTTTGCCCAGGAGGGCGCCTTCGGGTGAGAGGCAGTGGATGCCGTCGAGTGCCGAGGTCCAGATCAGCCCCTCGTGATCCACGCGAAAGCCGTCGGGCACGCCCGGCGCGATCACGGCGAAGACGCGGCCGTTCGACAGCGTCGTGCCTTCCACGTCAAAGACCCGGATGTGATGGGGCAGGTCATAGTCGACGCCCGGGAAGCTGGCGCCGCGAATGGCGCCGCTGTCCGCGATGTAGAGTTTGGACTCGTCCGGCGAGAAGGCGAGGCCGTTCGGCTTTTCAAAGTCCGTCGCTACGGCTGTGACCGCGCCGTCGGGCGCGGCGCAAAAGACGAAGCAACCGCCGATCTCGCTCTCGGCGGGATAGCCCTCCACATCCGAATTGATCCCATAGGGCGGATCGGTGAACCAGACGGAGTCGTCCGATCGCACCACCACGTCGTTGGGCGAGTTCAGACGCTTGCCGTCGTAGCGCTCGGCCACCACCTCGACCGCCGCGAGGTCGCTGGGGTCGCGCCGGCGTACGACCCGTCGCCCGCCGTGCTCACAGGAGACCATGCGGTTTTGCAGGTCGAGCGTATTGCCGTTGGCAAATTCGCTGTTCGGCAGGGCGACCGTCGCGCCGGCCGCTTCGGTCCAACGCATCATCCGCTTGTTCGGGATGTCGTTGAAGAAGAGCCCGCCCTCCAGCCAGACCGGTCCTTCTGTCCAGATGCAGCCGTCGGCGATCACCTCGGGGGCGCGGGTCGTGTCGACATAGTCGGCGAAAGCAGGATCTACGGTGATATAGCCGGGGGCGTCGGTCATGCGTGCGCTCCTTTCCTCAGCGTCTGAAACAGCAGCATGGCAAGGATGATCACACCAAAAATGATATTCCGCCAGGCATCGCTGATCTGCATGACCGACAGGATCGAGGTCAGCAGAGTGATAAAGAGCGCGCCGCCCACGGTCCCGAAGAGACCGCCCCGTCCGCCCAGGATCGAGGTGCCGCCGATCACCACCGCCGCGATGGTCGGAAGCAGGAAGGGGTCGCCCATCGACTGGTAGGCCTGGTTGGCATAGCCTGCCAGCATCACCCCGCCCAAGGCCGAGCACATGCCTGCCAGCGCAAAGGCGCAAAAGACGACCGAAGGCGTGGAGACGCCGGAGAGAAAGGTCGCCTTCTCGTTAAAGCCGATCGCGCGCAGATAGCGGCCGAAGGGTGTGCGTGTCAGGAACCAGGCCAGTCCCAGGCAGACCGCGATCCATATCAGAAAGCTCGCCGGCAGGCCCAGAACCCGGCCCGCGGCCATGCCCACCATCAGCGCGCTTGCCTCGCCCTTCGGATTGAAGCCACCGGTGTTCAGGACCGCCAGCCCGAGCAGCATGGAGTTGACCGCCAGCGTCCAGACCATCGAGGGGATGCGCAGGATCGCGACGCCCAGCCCGTTGATAACGCCGATAAGCGCCCCGAAAGCGAGCGCCGCGGGAACGGCGAGGGCCGCCAGAAGCGGGTCGCCCGATCCCACCAGCGCCGTGGAAAGAATGGCTGCCCCCGTCAGGACCCAGGGTACCGAGAGGTCGATATGGCCCAGGAGAATCACAATGGTCGCCCCGGTCGCGAGCAGGCCCAGAAAGGCCGCGATCTGCAGTTGCTGGCTGAGGTAGTCGACGCTCAGGATCTGTGGGAAAAAGAAGCTGCCGGCGATGATCAGCAGGACCGCGCCGATGTAGGGCATGAGGCTGTCGAGTGTGATCGTCCTGGTCACTTCCCGAACACCTCCAGGCGGTTCCGCGCGCGCAGCACGTCGGCGCCGCCGATCGCGATGGCCGCGGCCAGGATCATCCCTTCAAACAGCGGCTGCGCCAGGGACGGGATACCGGAGAAGAACATCAGCGATGCGATGGTTTTCAGGATGAAGGCGCCCGCCAGCGCGCCGATCAGCGTGCCGACACCGCCGCGAAGAAGCACGCCGCCCAGCACGACCGCGGCGATGGAATTAAGGGTGAAGCCAGCCGCGATCCCCGCATCCCCCGTCGTGGTGACGAAGCTGTAGTAAAGCCCCGCCAGGCCCGCGAAGAGGCCGCCGAGCGTGAAGGCCGCGATGCGGACCAGCCGGGTGTCTATACCAGACTGAAAGGCTGCCTGTTCCGACGAGCCGAGGGCATAGAGGCCCAGGCCCAGCCCGGTGCGGCGGAGCGGCAGCCAGAAGCCGAAGATCAGCAGGCCGGTGATGACCAGCGCCGTCGGGATACCGATGACATCCAGCGTCATGGCGTCGGCCAGATCATAGTTCACGGCGCCGCCGGGGGTGGGACGCAGCAACAGCGCGATGCCGATGAAAATCGACGCGGTCGCCAGGGTCACAACGATGGGCTGGATGCGGCCGTATACGACGATCAGGCCGTTGAGCAGGCCGCAGAGCGCCCCGGCCGCCAGCACCAGGAGAATGCCGAATGCAATGCCCGCGGCGGAGCCGTCCAGCAGGTGTGACGCGAGCGTATTTGTCAGGGCCATCACGGCGCCGACCGAAAGGTCGATTCCGCGCACTACGACGGCGAAAAACTGCGCGATCGCCACCAGGCCCAGGATCAGGCACTGGTTCGCCCAGATCGTCATCACGTAGGTCGACGCGCCGCGCGGATGGGTGTTGAGGTAGAGGATCAGCAGCCCCGCCAGCACGACGGCGGCGATGGCCTCGCGGCGGTTGGACCGGATGTAATCAAGCAACGGCGGCCTCTTGCGTTTTCACGTTCAGGCTCGCCGCGATGATGTTCTGCGCCGTTATCTGCGCGCCGGACAGCTTCGAGACGATCCTGCCATTGAAGAAGATGTGTGTCTCGTCGCAGAGCTGGATCAGTTCCTCGTAGTCGGTACTGAGCAGCAGGATCGCCGTCCCCTGGTCGGCGAGGTGACGCAGCATGGCGTAAATCTGTGTCTTGGTCTTGACGTCGATGCCCCGCGTCGGATCGGCCAGCAGCAGGCAGCGCGGCTTCAGCGCCAGCCATTTCGCCAGGACCACCTTCTGCTGGTTGCCGCCCGACAGCGAGGAGACGGGGAGATCGAGACCTCCGTGTTTCAGCTCCAGTTCGTCGAGCGAGTTTTGATAAAGCGCGGGATCGCCTGCGTCGATGTCCCGCAGTCCCAGCGCTGCGAGCTCGAGGTTTTCGCTGATGCTCTGTTCCTGTATCAGCCCCTCGGTCTTTCGGTCTTCGGGGATAAAGGCCAGTGCGATCTCCGGCTGTTTTGCCGCTTTCGGACTCGCGATGCCGACCTCTTCACCGGCGATGGTGATTTTTCCTTCGGCGCTGCGCAGCAGCCCGAAAAGCCCCATCATAAAGGCCGACTGTCCCTGTCCGTCGAGACCGCCGAGGCCGACGATCTGGCCCTCGCGCGCGCTCAGCGAGACCTCCTCGATCTTACCGTCCCAAGAGAAGCCGTCGACCCGGAGAACCTCGGCTGCTTCGGGGCGCGGGGCGGGTTTGGGCGGGAAGAGTTCCTCGATCCTGCGGCCGACCATCATGTTGATGATCTCGGCGTAGCTGTGATCGCCGTTACGGAAGGTCTCCACCTGCTCCCCGTTGCGAAAGACGGAAATACGGTCGGCGAGCGCCTCGATCTCATGAAAACGGTGCGAGATGAAGAGCACGCTGGTGCCGGCATCGCGCTGGCTGCGCACCAGTTCGAACACTTTCTCCACCACCGAGGCGTTCAGGGCCGAGGTTGCTTCGTCCAGGATCAGAAGGCGCGGTGCGCGCATGATGGCCTTGGCGATCTCGACCTGCTGGCGGGCGGGTAGGGTCAGATCGCCGACTCTCGTGGCCATGCGGATCCCGGCGCCGTCGATCCTGTCCAGCACGTCGCGCGCCACCGCCAGAGCATCGGACTTCAGCCAGCCCAGACGGTTGCCGGGCGCCCCGAGCAACAGGTTTTCGCGCACCGTGAGATCGGGAACGAGCGAGAGCTCCTGGAACATGCAGACGAGGCCCCGATCCATCGCAACTCGTGGCGAGGTCAGGTGAGCGGGCGCTTCGTCAAGGTAGATCTGTCCGGCGGTCGGTTGCAGCACGCCGGCGATCAGTTTCATCAGGGTCGATTTGCCGGCGCCGTTTTCGCCGAGCACGGCATGGATTTCTCCGCGGTGACAGGCGAAGTCCACGTCGCTCAGGGCTTTGGTGGCGCCAAAGCTCATGGAGATGCCTTGCATCCGGAGCAGTGGCGAAGGGGCGTCGGTCATGATGCGGAATAGAACAGCTTCCGGCGGCGCGAATCAACGCCGCCGGAATTGCAGGGAAGGATTAGGTATTGTCCGGGTTCTGACCGAGCAGCTCTTCCGGCGTGAAGGGCGCGAAGCACTCCGCATAGCCGGTGCCGGTGTTGAACGACTTCGGCAGGTCAGGGAAGTAGTTCACGCCGGCCTTCAGATCGTCGGACTTCACCTGAGGGATCGGCAGGAAGATGGTCTGCGGCAGCTCGTTGCCCTCCAGAAGCGCGACGGCTGCCTCCAGCGCGATCGCTGACATGGCCGGCGCCTGGCTGGCCGAGATGCCTGGAATGTCAAGCTCACTCATCAGCATCCGTACGCCGTTTTCACCGTCGACACCCATGGGCACGATCGGATGACCGGCGGCTTGCAGGGCGTTGATCGATCCGGCCGAGCCATGCTGTGACACCACAGCGTCAAAAGTCCCGTGGGTGGCCAGTGCGTCGGCGACGACCTTCTGGCTGGTGCCGGTGTCCCAGTTGCCGACGACCTCGACGATCTCCAGGCCATCGACCTTCTCGAGCACACTCATCATGCCCAGCCGGCGATCGCGGTCGGTGGCGTTGCCCGGCAGGCCGTTCACCATCAGGATCTTCTTCGCGGAGCCGCCGAGGATGTCCATGACGGTCTGGGCTTTCAGCGTGCCCAGGTCGAGCTGGCTTTCGTTCACCTGCACCACCTTGTCGGTGTCCAGGACGTTATCGAAGGGCACGAGGATCGTGCCGGCACGCTCGGCCCGGCGGATGACCGGCTCGAAAGCGGTGGGATTGACCGCGATGAAGGTGATGGCGTCGTAGCCCGCGGCGATGAAGTTATCGATGGCGGCGATCTGCGCGGCGCTGTCATTGCCGACCGAGACGACGGTGAACTCGTCGATCTTGCCCGCGTTGGCCTCGCGCGCGGCCCAGGCCTTGGCCGACTGAATCGCCTGGATACGCCAGTCGTTGCCGGCAAAGCCGTTTACGAAGGCTAGCTTATAGGGGCCCTCTTTCGCGGGGTAGGATTTCGTCGAGGTGCCCGGTGCCGGCGCGAAACACTCCGGACGATAGGTATCGGCGGATGCCGCGCCAGCCGCGGCGAACGCGAGGACAGTGCTGAGCAAAAGTGTCTTCATTTGGGCCTCCCAGTGGTCTCTTGTTCGGTCAGTCGAGCTGATTTATGTTTACGTAAACACATTCGGCAAAAGTTTATGTTTACGTAAACTTGTGTCAAGGAATAAATTGGGTTCCGACGACGGAGGGGCGTCGCTATGGCACGAATGAAGAGCAATAAATCTGCCAACGCACTACCGACGATGCATGACGTCGCGCGGGTGGCCGGTGTCAGCCAGATGACGGTTTCGCGTGTGATGCGGGGGACGGGCTACATCTCGAAGACCGTCCAGGAGCAGGTCCATGCCGCGGCGCGCGAGATCGGATACGTGCATAACCGCTTGGCCGGCGGAATCGCGGCATACGACAATCCGATCGTCGGGGTCGTGGTGCCGACGCTGCAGAACCGCGTCTTCACCGAGGTGCTCTCGGGGATCAGCGATACCCTGACGAAAAGCGGCCTGCGGCCGGTCTTCGGGGTGACGGAGTACTCCGACGGGGTCGAGGAAGATGTTGTGTTCGACCTGCTCTCCTGGCGCCCGCGGGGGCTGGTGATACCCGGCCTGGAGCATTCGGACAATGTCCGCCGCATCATTCAGCAGACTGGCGTCCGCAGCGTCGAGATCATGGATGTCGACGGTGATCCGATTGCCGACTGCGTTGGCATTTCGCATGTGCAGGCGGGATCGGAAATGGCGCAGCATATGATCGAACGCGGCTACCGGCGATTCGCTCTGCTATCCAGCCAGGGGGGGCGCGACCTGCGCGCGAGCAAGCGACACAAGGCCTTTATCGACGTGGTGCGGCAGGCCGGCGGGCAGATCGTGTCGAGCCCCAGTGTCGATGAAGTGTCTTCGATGGTTCTGGGCCGCCGGCTGACGGCTGAACTGCTGGCGTCAGCGACCAAAGCCGATGCAATCTACTTCTCGAACGACGACCTTGCCGCAGGTGGCGTTATGCACTGCCTTAGCGAAGGGATTTCGATGCCGGACGATATTGCGCTGGCCGGTTTCAACGGTCTCGAGTTTCTGGACGCCCTGCCTATCAGCATCACGACGACGCTGACGCCGAGATACCAGATCGGGGCCGTCGCGGCCGAGTGGATTACAAGCTCCGACGAAGAGGGCCGCGCCGGCCGCATTCAGCAGCTCGAGGCGAAACTACGGCCTGGTGAGACGACATAGACAAATGACGAAGGCCCGCGTTGCCTCGCCATTCCATCCGACAACATATACCCAGAATTCGTCGCCTGGTGATGTTTTCCATGCGTTAGTCTATACTGAACTATGAACTTCTGGTTGCCCTTGTCTGTCACTGCTTTCTATGTGGGTACTGGCAACTCTGTGCTGGCGCGCTTCGCGGGTACCTGCACTCAGGGTGATGCCGGGCGTCTCTTTGGTGTTGTCATCTCCGCCACGCTTTTTTTCATGGCGCTCGCAGCGATGAAGGCGAGCGCGAAAGAACGTGTAGTCGCCGTCTTCATCATACCGCTTCTCCCTGTCCTCGTCTGGCAGGCTTGGTTTGCTTCTCGGCTGAGTTTTGAAATTCTGGTGCGGGGATATTCAGCTTGTGATGTACTTGAGGAATCACCCCATTCCTTTCCCATGAGTGGTTCAGAGGTGTTCTACGCTGTCGCTTGGCCTTTCGCATTTTTTTCAGTGCTATTGGGTATCGCGGTCTTATGGCGCAGGCGTCCAGTGCCTATCAAAATAGGGCTTAGCCTATCGTCAAAACTTTCCCGCCAGCGCCTCGGCCAGTGACGTCTCCCGCTCCGGCTGGCTCTTCAAATTCAACCCCGAATGCAGATCGATCAGGTGGCTGCGCATGACCTCCTGCGCCGCCTCGCCATCGCGCGCGGCGAGGGCGTCCATCAGGGCGTGGTGGGCATGGCTTTCGCAGGTGGTGTCGGGGCGGACCCAGTAGAGCGCGATGATCAGGGAGGACTTGGTGATCAGGGACTGGACCATGGCCGTGTAGAGGCTGTGATCGGCGATGTCCGCAATGTCGATGTGGAAAAGGCCGGAGAGGGCGAGGGCCTTGCCCATATTCTTTTCGGCCAGTGCCTGGTGCTCGGCTTCCATATGCCGTTCGAGACGCTCCAGATCCGCGTCTGAGATCCGGGTTGCGGCCCGACGCGCGACCTCCGGTTCGATCAGGGCGCGGGCTTCGAAGACTTCGTGGGCGTCGCGGATGGTCGGCTTGGCGACGTAGGCGCCGCGGTTGCGCTTGATCTCCACGAGACCACTGTGCGCCAGGGCCTGCAGGGCTGAGCGGACCACCGTGCGGCCGGCGCCGTAGACCTCGCCGACTTCGTCTTCCGAGAGTTTGAGGCCGGGCTGCAGACGGTGTTCGATGATCGCGTTCTGCAGCTTCAGGCAGATGTCCAGGGCGCGGCCGGGGGGCAGGGAGAAGGCGCCGTCGAAGCCCTCGGCACGGGAGCGGGCTGAAGTCGTATCTGACTTGGCGGCGGGTGCGGGCATTTCGAATCTTCTCCGGGCGGGCTCCGTCGTTTCGAATGGGTGCTTGATCGCGTCTCTGGAGACCGGGGGCAACAGGAAAATGACCTCACCCGGCATCTCTTTCTGCGCGTTCGTCATTGGACATAGACCCGGCGCCGAAAAGGCACAAGGAAAAATCGTATACGATTACTGCTTGAATCGTGTGCAGAATGATGGTTTTTTAGACAGACATATAGGGTCTGCTCCGAAGGTAGAAAAAATTATTTAATAAAAACAACGGCTAAATAAAAAATTAGAGCTTGGCACAGCCGTTGCAATTCCGTGAGCAGAGGGAAGCATCGCAGGGGGTTTACTGTGTCCGCGCTCGAACTTGTGACCGTCACCAAGGCTTACGGCGAGACCATCGCGGTCAAGGCGATCAACCATAAATTCGCCTCCGGCAGCTATTCCTGCCTGCTCGGGCCCTCGGGCTGCGGCAAGTCCTCGACCCTGCGCATGATTGCCGGTCACGAGGTGGTTTCTTCGGGTGATATCCTCCTGGGCGGAACCAACATCACGGACCTGCCGCCGGCCAGGCGCGGCACGGCCATGATGTTCCAGAACTATGCGCTCTTTCCCCATCTCTCGGTGGTCGACAATGTCGCCTTCAGCAAGAAGATGCAGGGCGTCGCCAAGGAGACCCGTCGCGCAGAGGCGATGAAACTGCTCGAACTGGTGCATATGGAGGCCTACGCGGAACGCCTGCCTGCGCAGCTTTCCGGCGGGCAGCAGCAGCGCGTGGCGCTGGCACGGGCGCTGATCACCGAGCCTTCCATTCTGTTGCTGGACGAACCGCTGTCGGCGCTCGATCCCTTCCTGCGCAACCGCATGCGCGCGGAGCTGAAGAAGCTGCAGCGCGAACTGGGCATCTCCTTCATCCATGTGACTCACAGCCAGGACGAGGCGCTGGCGCTGGCCGACGACATCATCGTGATGAACGAGGCGGTAATCGAACAGTCCGGCAAGCCGCACGAGGTTTTCAACGCGCCGCGCTCGGAGTTCGTCGCCCGCTTTATCGGTGGCCACAACGTGGTGCAGACGGAGCAGGGAGCGATCGCGGTCCGCACCGACCGGGTTCGGCTTCATCCGCGAAGCGCGGGGACAGGCACTGGCGCGCTGGAGGCCCAGGTGCAGGACATCGAGTTTCTTGGCACCACAGTCAATGTCGCGCTGGACGGTGGCGCCCGAGGCCTGCTGACCGCGAGCCTGCGCGACGAAGTCTTTTTTGAGAAGCCCGTCGAAATCGGCGAGAGCGTGTTCCTGCAATGGAACGAGGAGGATGCCCACAGGCTCGCAGCATGAGATCTGCCGCAGAAGCAGAAAATTCAAAGCAAACAAGCCAATACAAGGAGATCTGGCAATGAAAACAGGGGACGTAAAATCACATGTCAGCCGTCGGGCTGTCCTGAAGGGAAGCGCGGCCGCGGCCGGCCTGGCGCTGGGGTCCGGCGCCGTCACGGGCTTTCCGACCATCTGGGCGCAGAACATCAAAGATGTCACGCTGCGCCAGTTCGGCACCGGCGTTTCCAACCTCAATGAGGTGGCGGCCAAGGTGAAGGAAGACCTGGGCTTCACTCTGGAGATGACCGCGCTGGATTCCGACAGCGTCACCCAGCGTGCGGCGACCCAGCCCAAGAGCTTCGACATTGCGGACATCGAGTACTGGATCTGCAAGAAGGTCTGGGGTGCCGGCAATCTGCAGGCGATGGACACCTCCAAGATCAAGAACTACGACAAGATCGTGGGCATCTTCCGGGACGGCAAGCTGACGCCGACCTCCACCATCGCCCAGGGCACTGCACCCCATTCGGTCGGCTTCGTCGAGGGCCCCGGTGGCAAGTCCTTCGTCGACAATGAGTCCGGCTGGATGACCCTGATCCCGACTATCTACAACGCGGATACCCTGGGGATCCGGCCCGACCTGATCGGGCGGCCGATCGAGAGCTGGACCGAACTGCTCAATCCCGAGTTCAAGGGCAAGGCCTCGATCCTGGATATCTCTTCGATCGGCATCATGGATGCCGCAATGGTCTGCGAAGCCATGGGCGAGATCCAATATGGCGATAAAGGCAATATGACCAAGGAAGAGATCGACAAGACCATGGCGATCTTCACCGAGGCCAAGCAGAACGGCCAGTTCCGCGCCTTCTGGAAGAGCTTTGACGAGAGCGTCAACCTGATGGCCTCGGGCGAGGTCGTGATCCAGTCCATGTGGTCGCCGGCGATAACGGCGGTGCGCTCCAAGGGCATCCCCTGCGTCTACCAGCCCCTGAAGGAGGGCTATCGCTCCTGGGGCGGCGGCATCGGCCTGTCAGCCAATCTTTCGGGTCTCGAGCTCGACGCGGCCTACGAGTACATCAACTGGTATCTCTCCGGCTGGGTCGGTGGGTTCCTGATGCGTCAGGGCTACTATTCGGCGGTGCCGGAGACCTCCAAGAACTTCATGACCGAAGACGAGTGGGGCTACTGGTTCGAAGGCAAGGCGGCCCAGAAGGACATCGTCAATCCGCAGGGCAAGGTTATGGAGAAGGCCGGCGCGGTGCGTGACGGCGGCTCTTTCTACGACCGCATGGGCGCGGTCGCCTGCTGGAACGCGGTCATGGACGAGAACAAGTACATGGTCCGCAAATGGAACGAGTTCATCGCCGCGTGAGTAGATCGCCCCGATGACCCTTCTGTCCAAAGAGGTTCCCGGCGCCGTGACGGCGCCGGGAACAGCATCGCATAAAAGCTCCGGCGCTTCGGCCCTGCGGCCGGACCGGAGCTGGCTGCTGATCAGCCCGACGATCCTGATCCTCGGGTTTTTTCTCGTTTTGCCGATCCTCACCATCGTCACGGTGAGCTTCTGGGACTACAACGAGTACAACTTCTTCCCGGCCTTCATCCTGGATAACTATGGCTATCTGCTGACCTCCAAGGTCACGCTGGCGACCTATCTCAAGACCTTCAAGTTCGTCATCCTGACCTGGATCTTCTGCACGCTGATCGGCTTCACCGTTGCCTATTTTCTGGCCTTTCACATCAGGTCGCTGCCGGTTCAGATCGCGCTCTTCCTGGTTTGTACCGTGCCTTTCTGGACCTCCAACGTCATCCGCATGATTTCCTGGATTCCTTTCCTGGGGCGGAACGGCATCGCCAATTCCGCGCTGATGGAGGCCGGAATCATCGACGCGCCGCTGGAGTGGCTGCTGTTTTCGGATTTCGCCGTGGTGCTGGCCTTCGTGCATCTCTACGCGCTCTTCATGGTGGTGCCGGTCTTCAACACCATGATGCGCATCGACCGATCGCTGATCGAGGCGGCGCGAGATGCCGGTGCGAGTGGCTTCCAGATCCTGACCAACGTGATCATCCCGCTGGCCAAGCCGGGCGTGATGATCGGTTCGATCTTCGTGGTCACGCTGGTCATGGGTGACTTCGTGACCGTGCGTTTCATGTCCGGTGGCCAGAGCGCCTCGGTCGGGCGGGTGATCTCCAACGAAATTGCGCTGCTGCAGTATCCGGCGGCGGCGGCCAGCGCCGTGGTGCTGCTGATCACGGTCCTGATCATGATCGGGATCATGATGCGCTTCGTCGATATCCGGAAGGAGCTCTGACATGGAGAGGCGACCGCGTTCCTTCTACTTCCTCGCCGGCTTCTTCGGGATCTTCGTGCTGTTCCTCTATGGTCCGGTCCTGACCATCGGCCTGCTGTCTTTCCAGGGTCCGAACGGCGGGCTGACCTTTCCCATGAACGGCGTGTCGCTGCACTGGTTCCGGGACCTCTTCGAGACCCAGGCGGTCGGGGACATCTGGGGTTCCTTCCGGCGCTCCTTCGCCCTGGGGCTGATGGTCATGGTGGTGACAGTCGTCGTCTCGGTGATGGGCGGGCTCGCCTTCCGGCGGCACTTCAGGGGCTCCACGCTGGTCTTCTATCTGATTATCGCCAGCCTGATTATTCCCTCGATCCTGGTCTCGCTCGGGGTCGGCCTGATCTTCAACATCCTCGACTGGGATGTGCACTGGTCGACCTCCGGTTTCGGCGCGCAGCTCACCTGGACCCTGCCGTTCGGCATGCTGATTATGTTCGCCGTCTTCAACCGCTTCGATAAGTCTTACGAGGAGGCTGCCCGTGACCTGGGCGCGACCGCCTGGCAGACCATCCGGCACGTGGTCCTGCCGATCATCGCGCCCAGCCTGATCGGCGTTGCGCTCTTCGGCTTCACCCTGTCCTATGACGAGTTTGCGCGCACGCTTCTGACCGCCGGCTCCAACAACACCCTGCCGCTGGAGATCGTCGGCATGACCACCAATGTCACCTCGCCGGTGCTCTATGCGCTGGGCACGCTGACGACGATCTTCTCCGTCGTGATCATCGTCAGCTTTCTCCTGATCGTCCGGCTGCTGCGTCGAAAGCAGAGCGACGTGCGTCCGGTCGAGGAAGCCTGATCCTCATGCAGCTCCTGATCATCAATCCCAATACCACCGCGGAGATGACCGCCGGTATCGCCCGGGCGGCACGCGGGGTCGCGCAGGCGGCCACGGTGATCACGGCGGTCAACCCGGAGCAGGGCCCTGCGGCGATCCAGGGCGCGGCGGACGGGGAGGCGGCGCTGCCCGGACTCTTCAAGACCTTCGATCAGCAGCTTGCGCGCAGTGCCGGTTACGACGCGGTCATCATCGCCTGTTTCGACGACACGGGTCTGGCCGAGCTGAAGGCTCGCTCGCCGGTTCCGGTTCTGGGGATCGGCGAGGCGGCCTTTCACGCGGCGATGATGCTCGGGACGCGCTTTTCCGTGGTGACCACGCTTGCGGTTTCAGTGCCGGTGATCGAGGCGAATCTAGACCGCTATGGCTTTCACGACCGCTGCGCCGCCGTGCGGGCCTCGGCGGTTCCGGTGCTGGAGACCCAGGACGGCCAGACCGAGGGCAAGATCCGCGCCGAGGCGCTGCGGGCGCTCGAGGAAGACGACTGCGATGTCATCGTGCTGGGCTGTGCCGGCATGGCGCGCCTGGCGGCGGAACTGACGGCGGATCTCGGCGTGCCGGTGGTCGACGGGGTCGCAGCGGCGGTGAGCTTCTGCGAAAGTCTGGTTCGTCTGGGGCAGGTCCGGAAAGCCGCGGCGCGGAGCCAGGCCGCGCTCGCTTGAGAGCCAGTAAAATTTAGGTCACTCTTGCTCGCTAAAGACAGGAACCACTGTCGTTCTCCGGGGGGAGCAGGTGACCAATCATCAGATCAATTTTCTCGGCTGGATTCTCTTTGTTCTCTCGGCCATCGGCTTTTTGATCGCCAGCATTGGTGACTTCTGGGCGACCGTCGGCAGTCTTTTCTTTCTCGTGGCTTGCCTGGTTTTTCTCATTCCTTTCTTCAGAAAAGAATAGAGGCTACTGGGCCGCTTTCTTGTCGAGTCTCAACCAGTCCTTGGCCGGCAGTCCGTAGGCCATGTCCATGACCTCAAGTTGGATCGCGGTTGGCCGGCGGGAGTTGGAGTTCCAGAGGCCGGCGACGCCGGTGTCACTTGCCGGGTCGAAGAGGACGAAGGCGCGATAGCCGTCCACGGCGCCCCGGTGTCCGACGACGCGGGTGCCGGCCTTGCCGTACTTGTAGACCCGCCAGCCCAGAGCATAGCGCGCGTCACGCAGGTGGCCGCCGTATTTGCTGCTCATCCGGCGTTGCTCGCTGCGGGTGTAGACCCGGGGCTTGTGAAGATTGTCCAGGGCATTCTGCGATAGAACCTCGGGCAGCAGCCCCATCTGCGCGCGGGCGAAGAGAGCCAGATCGCGGATCGAGCCGTTGACCCCGCCGGCGGCCGGCACCCGATAGTAGGGCTCTTTGACTTTGCGGCGTTTCGCTTTTTTGTTGCCGCGATAATAGAGATGCGGCGCGGCCCAGGAGTCCGCGCTCTGCAGGGCTTCACGACCGATGCTCGCGTTGATCATGTCGAGGGGCTCGAAGAGCTCGCTCGAAAGCACCTCTGCGTAAGATTTTTGCGCGACGTCTTCGAGCACCTCGGAAATCGCGTCGAAGGCCACGTTCTGATAGCTGTAGCAATTCCCCACCGGGCAGACCGCGTCGAGCTTGGCAAGGCTGCGTCGGATCTCCCTGGGATCCTGGTTGTCCTCAAGGGTGGTGTCATAGGCGTTGGGGACGATGCCGACCATGTGGGAGAGCAGATCCTCAAGGGTCGCCTGGTTTTCGGCCCCTCCCGGCAGGCGCAGCGAGGTCTCGAAGCTGCCGATGCTGTCGCTCAGCGCCAGCGAGCCCTGCGCCGCAAGACTGGCGGCCGCGCTGGCGGCAACCCCTTTGGACAGCGATGCCCAGCGAAAGACCGTGTCCGCGGTGACCGGACCACCATCCTCTCGCGTCACGCCGTAACCGCGCGCGAAGGCGATCTCGCCTTTTTCGATCACCGCCACCGCGAGCCCGACAATGCCGGCATCCTGGGACAGCGCGGTGAGACGCCGGTCCAGGCGCTCGTAGTCGATCTCCTGCGCCCCGGCGTGGGTGGCAGGGAGGGCAAAGAGCAGCAGCAAGGCGAAGGAAAGAAAAACGAAACGCCGATGCAACATAGAGCTTCCGGTATGTGACAAACTTAAGCACACAGGCTGTTCCCGCCGAGCGCGACGCGAAACAGGCACAGACCCGCGACGATAGCTGTTTCCTTTGGTCTCGTCTCGGGCTTATTCAACTCTACCTATGCGCAAGTTCGTGAAGGCGATGTGAGATCGCGTGCCGGGACGGCGCAGGGAGTATGACAATTGCAAGACGATTTCCGTTCCAGGTTGACAGTCTTCCGGCGCGTTGCTACCCCATATTCATGGGGTTAGCGATCACCCCGTGAGGCGTCAGCCCAAGAATCGCGTCCTTGACCTTTGACCTCAGTTAGAAGGGAGGGCGTGTCGTGACGTCTCCAACCGAAATCTCCATACAACAACTTTCCCGCCTGATCGGTCTGCCGGATGCGCCGGCGATTGTCGATATCCGCATCGACGAGGACTTCGCACTCGATCCCAGGCTGATCCCGGCATCGCGCCGGCGCAGTCATCGCGAGGTCGCGAACTGGTGCGAAGACTACCGTGGCCGCAAGGTTATCGTCGTCTGTCACCGGGGCAAGAAACTCAGCCAGGGTGTCGCGGCGTTGCTGCGCCACGAGGGCATTGACGCGGAGACGCTGGCTGGCGGTTTTGAGGGCTGGGCCGCGGCGGGTCAGCTCACCTTTGCGCCTGACAAGCTGCCCAAAGCGGACGGGCAGGGACGAACGCTTTGGGTGACCCGCGCGCGTCCGAAGATCGATCGCACGGCCTGTCCCTGGCTGATCCGGCGCTTCATCGATCCCGATGCGGTCTTTCTCTTCGTCTCCCCGGGCGAGGTCGAGGCGGTCGCCGAGAAGTTCGATGCCGCGCCTTTCGACATGGACGGCGTTTTCTGGAGTCACCGCGGGGAACTCTGTTCCTTTGACACTCTTCTGAAAGAGTTCGGATTGGAGTCCGAGGCTCTGTCTCACCTGGCGACGATTATCCGGGGCGCCGACACCGCGCGGCCGGAACTGGCGCCCGAAGCGCCGGGTCTCCTGGCCGCCGCATTGGGGCTGTCCCGCATGTACCGGGACGATCTGGCGCAGCTCGATGCCTCCCTGCCGCTCTATGATGCGCTCTATCGCTGGTCCCGGGATGCCCGGGAGGAAACCCACGACTGGCCGCCTGCCAGGACGGCGGCATGATGAACGAGCAGAACGCAGCTCTGCCCAGCGAAGTGGCAGGTCAGTCGGTGCAGGCCCAACTGCCGAGCCTGGCGGAGGCCACGAAGGTCTGGCTGCGCATCGGTTGCCTTTCCTTTGGTGGGCCGGCCGGGCAGATCGCCCTGATGCATCGGGAGGTGGTCGATGACCGCAACTGGATCAGCGACCGGCGTTTTCTGCATGCGCTGAACTTCTGCTCGCTGCTGCCCGGGCCGGAGGCGCAGCAGTTGGCCACCTATCTCGGCTGGCTGCTGCACGGCGCCAAAGGCGGGCTGATCGCCGGGATGCTGTTCATCCTGCCTGGCGCCCTTGTGATGTTCGCACTTTCGGCGATCTTCGTGATCGCGGGCGATGTGCCGGTGGTGGCTGCGCTGTTCTTCGGTCTGAAGTCCGCGGTGCTGGTCATCGTCTTTGAGGCTCTGCTGAAGGTGGCGGGCCGGGCCTTGAAGGGTATGGTGCCCTGGTTGCTGGCCGCTGCCGCCTTTGCCGCGCTCTTTGTCTTTTCCGTGCCCTTTCCGCTGGTGGTGCTTGGGGCTGCGGTGATCGGTGCAATGGGGCCCGGCTGGTTTGCCGGCGGCGCCCATGGCGCGGCGAAGACAGGACCACCTGCGCTGCTGGACGCCGTCATGGCGGCTGATCCGGGTTACGCGCGCGGCCTGGCCCGCAGTGCCCGGCGGGCGGGTTTTATCGCCCTTGCGGTCTGGGCTCTGCCCGTTGTTGCCATGCTGCCTTTCCCTGGTGTCTATGCCGACGTGGCCTGGTTCTTCTCCAAGATGGCTGTTGTCACCTTCGGTGGCGCCTATGCGGTGTTGACCTACGTGGCGCAGGAGGCGGTGGAAGGTTACGCCTGGCTCTCGGCGGCGGAGATGTTGACTGGTTTGGGCCTTGCGGAAACCACGCCCGGGCCGCTGATCCTGGTGCTGCAGTTCGTCGGCTTTCTGGCAGGTCATGGCGCAAATGCCGAACTCTCCGGGCTTGCAGGCGGGCTCGCGGCTGCGATCTTGACGCTCTGGGTGACCTTCGCACCCTGTTTCGCCTTCGTTTTCCTGGGGGCGCCGGCGGTCGAGCGTCTGCAGGAAAAACGCGCCCTGGCGGGGGCCCTGGCGGCGATCACGGCAGCGGTCGTGGGAGTGATTGCGAACCTCGCGCTCTGGTTCGGTTTGCGGGTGGTCTTCGCGGAGGTCCAGACGCTGAGTTGGAGCGGCCTGTCGCTGGACCTGCCGGTCCTCGCCAGCCTTGACCTGCCGGCGCTGAGCATCGTGCTGGTGGCGGCCGTCGCGCTCTTTCGCTTCAAGCTGGGTGTGCTGAAGACCCTTGGGATTTGCTCACTCGCCGGTTTGCTCCTGAAGGTGGGGTTGGGGCTTTAGCAACGGGCGAAGGAAAGCTATCGTCACTCCTCTGCGGCAATCCGATCGGCGCAAAGTGGCGTATCAAAGCTGAAGTCGATCCTGCCGCCTGTATTGGAGAGCCCTGTCAATGGTCTCGGACGCCACCGTTACTGACTACATTGCCTTCTTCGAAAACCTCACCCCTGCCGATCTGGAGCGGTTCGAAGAGGTCTTTGCGCCGGACGCACGCTTTCGCGACCCCTTCAACGACGCCCAGGGCGTTGCAGCGGTTCGGCGGGTCTTTGAGAAGATGTTTGCGGATGTCGAGGATCACAGCTTCAAGGTGCTCGATCACGCCGTTGCAGGAGACCGGGCCTATCTGAACTGGGTCTTTGAACTCACCCGGCGCGGCAAGACCAGTACCTGGCCGATCGAGGGCATCAGCGTGATCGACTTCCGCGCTGACGGTAAGGTTACGGCGCATATCGACCACTACGATGTCGCCGGTCAGATCTACGAAAAGCTACCCCTGATCGGCGCGGTCTTGCGGGCACTGCGCAGGCGGATTGCCGCTTAGCCTAAGTTCGGCTTGCCAGAAGTTTCAGACCGGCGAAGGTGAAGAAGGCGCCGAGGAGGCCCTGTATCCAACGCCGGGCCCGGCCGTAGATCCGCAGCATCGGCGCGGTCGAGAAGACGACGGCATAAAAACAGTGGATGCTCACCGAGAACAGGCTGTTGCCCAATACGATGACGGCAGCCACCCAGAGGGGCGCGCCGGCTTGCAGTCCCAGGGAGATGATCGCGATCCAGGCGAGGGCGGCTTTGGGGTTGGTCATCTGGATAATCAGGCCCCGCAGGAAATACGCGCGCGGACTCAGTTCGGTTCCGCCCAGACTGCCGGCTTCAATGTCTTGCCGTGACGCCGCGGAGCGAAACGCCTTGAAGGCGAGCCACAGCAGATAGAGGCCGCCGGCGATCTTGATGACCGTCAGCGCGAAGGCGTAGCTCGCCAGCAGCGCGGAGAGTCCGGCCGCGGTCAGAAGCGCCCAGCAGACAGAACCGCTCGAGACACCCAGCGCGAGCGCCAGCCCGGACGAACGGCCGCGGCTCATGGAGGTGCCCATGATCGCGAGGATGTTCGGCCCGGGACTGAGGATCGAGAGCAGGAAGGCCGCGTAAGCCAGCAGGATGCCGGGCAGGTAGAGTGAAATCGAGTCCATAAGGCTATTCCAGGGTCTGAAGATTTATCGCTAGCGCGGAGGTTAGCATAGTTCTGCAGGTCAACAGTTTGGTCCTGGCCAAACTATGCAGGAAAGATCAGAGTCGCATCCTATCGTTGCCGGGAAAGGAGTCCACCCCGTGTTCAGCCATTTTACCCTCGGATCCAACGATCTGAAGCGTTCGCAGCGTTTCTACGATGCCGTCATGTCCAGCCTCGGCCAGGTGCTGATTCAGGCCGCGCCCGAGGAGGGATATCTCATGTACGGGCCATCGGATCAGGGTTACCCGCATCTCTTTGTCTGCACGCCCTTCGACGGACTTCCGGCAACCTGGAGCAACGGGTTTCACATCGCCTATAACGTGGCGGACACCTCCACTGTGGACCGCTTTCATGCGGCCGCCCTGGCTGAGGGCGGTTACGACGAGGGGGCGCCCGGTCTGCGCTCGCATTACGCCGCGGACTACTACGGTGCCTATGTGCGCGATCCCGACGGCAACAAACTGCAGGCGGTCTGCTACACCGGGGGCCGCCGCGTCGGCAGCACGGGCGATAGCCTCTCCCATATCACGATCGGACTTACGGATCTGCAGCGTGATCGCGCGTTCTACACGGCTGTTCTGGCGCCCCTGGGTGTCGTCGAACTGCCGGAGGAAGGCGATGCGGAGTCCGCCGGTTTCGGTCTGGCCGGGTTTGAGTTGCCGGTGCTTTATCTGCAGCCCGCTTTCGACGGCCGGCCGGTCACCTGGGGCAATGGCTGTCACACCGCCCTTGCCGCGCCCAGCCGGGCCGCCGTCGATCGTTTTCATGCGGTTGGCCTCGAACGAGGTGGCGTTTGCGAGGGCGCACCCGGACTGCGTCCGCACTACTCGGCGAACTACTACGCCGCCTATCTGCGTGATCCGGTGGGAAACAAACTGCAGGCGGTCTGCCGGAACCCCGAATAGGCGGCCTATGCCACAACATTTACACAGATCTTGGGAAAATAAGTAAAAAAGCTGTGATCCAAGAACAAGAAGGGCTCGTAAAGCAGGGCGTCAACTAAACACATCGGGGAGTGCAAATGATGCGTTTATCCAATCTGCTTAAAGCCTTCGTTCTGATCGTTCCTTTCGCCCTGACCGCTTGCGCAAGCAATCAGGAAGCCGCGACCGCGACCGAAAAAGATATCGTCGACACCGCTGTCGGCGCCGGACAGTTCAATACGCTGGTCGCTGCCGCGCAGGCCGCCGATCTCGTCGACACCTTGAAGAGCAAAGGCCCCTTCACGGTCTTCGCGCCGACCGACGAGGCCTTCGCCAAGCTGCCGGCCGGTACCGTCGACAATCTCTTGAAGCCGGAGAACAAGGACCAGCTCGCGGCGATCCTCACCTACCACGTGGTGCCCGGCAAGATCATGTCGGCTGACATCGCGGGCAAGGAAGCCGAAGTGGCCACGGTTCAGGGCGGCAAGCTCGATGTGAACGCGACCGACGGCGTCAAGGTCAACGACGCGACCGTCGTTGCTGCCGACGTCGAGGCCACCAACGGCGTGATCCACGTTGTCGACACGGTTCTGCTTCCGCAGTAACTCTGTCTGACATGCAGCGCTGGAAGTGCCTCGCCTTGTTGCGGGGCTCTTCCGCGTTCAGCCGGATCGAGGTTCGCAGAAACGCACTCCCCGCTTCTTTCTGCACAGAACCAGGATCGATCTGGGTGATCGGCAACTACCCAGAGGGCTTCAGAAAAACCAGGCCGGCGCCGCCCAGCGCCAAGGCAATTCCGATGAAGGAAAGCAGACTCCATTCGTAGCCTTCCAGGCCGCTGGAGACGGCGAGGGCAACCAGCGGAAACAGCACGGTGGCATAGCCGGCCCGGGCCGGCCCGACGTGATTGACCAGCGTCAGGTAGGCGAGAAAGGCGATGGCCGAGGCGACGACGGCGAGGAACAGCAGCCCTCCGAGGTACGTCGGGGTCAGAGGCACGACGAAGCTTTGACCTAATGCCAGCGCATAGAGAGTGCAGAGTATGGCCCCATAGGCCATGGCGCGGGCGACAATGTTCGTTAGATCATGCTCGGCGCTCAGCTTGACCGAGATCAGATTACCCAGGGAAAAGAAATAGGTCGCGGCGACCGCCAGGCTGAGCCCCCACACGGTTTCAATGTTTCCGGCCGCCGTCAGCCCGTCGGAGAAGAGAAAGGCAAGGCCGGTGACGCCGCAGAGCGCGCCGGCCAGAACTCGGCTTTCAGGGCGCCGCCGGAAGAAAATCCACTGATTGAGGGAACCGAAGATGGCGGCGGTCGAGAAGACCACGGAGGAAATCCCGCTCGCGATGTAGCCGGTGGCGATATAGAACAGCAGATAGTTGATGTTGAAGAGGCAGAAACCGAGCGCGAGGATTCGCAGGTGCGCGGTCAGCGGAATGCTCTGCCACCGTCCGGAGACGATCAGCCAGAGGAAGAGGACCGCAGCGGCCAGCGCAAAGCGGTAAGCGATCGAGACCGTTTCGGCGGCCTCTCCGATCTGCAGGGTGATGCCAAACCAGGAGACGCCCCAGGTCACCACGACCACAGTTAAAAGAACGATTGGCAAATTTATCCTCCGATGATCCCGGGATCTTACGCAGGCGCTCAAGCGCTGTATTTCAGGATTCGGACAGGATTGCCAGGCTTCGGACCTGCGGGTAGGTTTCGGTGATGAGCCTTCCGGATTTGAGAGTACCCACGGCCTTGCGCGGCTCTGCCCAGATTCTGCGCAGCGCGAGCGGCCTTGCCGGCACCAAATCGATTGCCCAGTGGGAGCGCCCGGGTGGCGGTTTTCTCGCCTATGGTGCGCCGAACCATCACACACTGAGCGTTTATCTGAAGGGCGGCCGCGGTGTCCAGCAACTGCTCGGAACCAAGCGGACGTCGCCTCTCGGTCAGGGCCGCGGGGGTCCCACGGCGATCTGTGTGCTGCCGCGGGATTACGAAACGGCCTGGACCAACAGCGCTTACGTCTCGATGTTTCACATCTACTTCGCGCAGGCCGAGTTGGAAGCGTTGATGGGCCGGAAGGTTGGAAGCCTCAGGCCGGTTGTCTTCGGCCAGGATCCGATTGCCCAAGCCCTGGTTAGGAACCTGATCCTGGAATTGGATTGGAGCGCGCCGGCAGACCGTCTCAGCCTCGAACATGCGATCCTCTCTCTGCTCGCGCGCCTGCAGGCGGTAAAGCCGCCCGCGTCAGGCGTTTCGGGTTTGTCCACGGCGCAGATCGGCTTGATAGAGGAGGTCATGCGCGGCGCGCCAGCGGCTGCGCATCCGATTGCCGAACTGGCAGCCTTGTTGGATTGCAGTCCGCGCCACTTCGCCCGTTGTTTCAAGGCCGCCACCGGCCTGACGCCGGGACAGCGCTTGCGCCAGATACGCATTGCACATGCGCGCAAACTCATTTTAGCCGGGCAGGAACTTGCCGGCGTCGCCCTTGAATGCGGTTACAGCTCACAAAGCCACCTGACATCGCAATTTAAGGCCGAGACGGGCATGACGCCTGGCGCCTTTCGCCGGAACGGCTTTACCTGATCTCCTGACGAAGGCTGTTTGACCCGGCGCTGTCCCAAAAAGACTTTCGGCAGAAAATGTGATCAAATTTTAGGCGACTGCTTAACAGAATGTTTATTGTCTTTCGGCTCAATGGATTCCTCTCATACGTGTGCGTCGCGTTCAGAAGCTGTCTATGGGAAGGGTTTGGAATCTAATCATGAGCACCGTAAAGTGGCTCATTGCTGCCGGATACCTGCTGACCGCTTTCGCAGTCACGGCCGCCGAGAATCACGTCGTGACCCAGACCAACAAGCGCTTCGGTACCAACGAGGTGACTGTCGCGCCGGGCGATACGGTCTTTTTCAAAAATACCGATCGGGTGAAGCACAACATTCTGGTCGAAGCTTTGGGCTATAACAGCGGTATCCAGCAGCCAGGCAGTGAATCTGCTCTGATGTTCGACGAAAGCGGCCGCTTCGTGGTTCGCTGCGGTATCCACTCCAAGATGAAAATGACGGTGATTGTCGAGTAGGGGAGCGGTCAGCGCATCTCAAATACGCAGAAGGGCGCCGCGTTTCAAAACCGCTGTCGCTAAGCCGAACTATGCCGGCTGCGGGATCTGCCGAAACCGCGTTTGCGCATGAAGCGTCCAGCCTTGGAGGCGCCTCCGCGGGACGCGTCGACCGGTCCCTGGAAGTCACGTCGCACCAGTTTGGAAATCAGAGCTTCCATAACCGTGTAGAGGACAAGCAAGCCCAAGCCCCAGAAGAACAGCTTTTTCAGGAGCGACGGCAGCTTTGTGCCTTCTTTTTGCTGCTGTTCCCCGCCGAATTCGTCGTCGCTGTCCAGATTACCGTTACTCGCCATCGCAATCGCGTCATCCTGAACCGCGAAGTCGCTGGTGTAGGTGGCGATCTCGACGGAAAGAGCCGAGGTCTGTGTTCTGAGGAAATCCAGGATCGGTATATCGGCTGCCGGTTGAGCGTAGGCGATATCCAGCGCGAAGTCGGGCAGGGAATCAATGATGAGCTGATGATATTCTCTGCTGACGATGATTTCTGACTCCCGATATGCGCTTGGCGCCTGATTTTGCTGCTGCAAAGCCAATTCGATCAATTCCCAGGGAATCTCGGGTACTTCCGTCGCGGCATCTTCCGGCTTTGCGCCTGGCGCCTTGCGGATCAAAGTGACCGGCCGGTCATCCCGCTCCTCTTTGCGGGGGCCGGTCGAGACAAGATCCTCTGGCTCGACTTTGGCTGCCTCAGCGGGCTCTTTCTCGCCTTTCTGAGGCTTTTTGGAATCTGCGGGAGAGTCGGTTTTCTTCGAAGCGGCGGGCGGAGGTTCTAACCATGTTGACGTAATGGGCTCGGCCTGGGCGGGCAGACAGACAAACGTCAGCGCTGCGATCCCGCAGGTTGCGATGATCAGGCGCCTCCTCACTGCAGTCCGCACAACTGCCCCCAAAAACCGATCCAACGCAGTTTTTATGACACGTCGCATGGTTTTAAAAACTTCAGACTCCACGGTCATGCCATGGCCAGTATTAGCTTTTTGTTAAGCAATTTACAGGCCAAAGTATGTTTTTGCCGCTTTTTCAAGCTATTGATGGACTGTGGTCTCCGGTTCTTGTGAAGATTGTATAAAATTTCGACAGTGTTCCCGAGGCAAGATCCGCGCGCGTGACGCGAAAAATGAATTATGTCAATTATTTGACGATTCAGATGCATGCATACATATGATGTAAAATCTATCGACATCTGTCGCTTTTTTTAAGACCGCTTGAGTGTTGCGGGCAGGGAGCCGATCTCGATGCAGTCTGCCGGATGCCTGTACCTGCAGAGACTGACTCCAGATTGTTTAAACTGCGCCGAAATGATCAAGAATGTCTGAAGAGTAGATTCGGATATCTTCCATTCCAAATCTCTTTGGTTGAATAAAAGCTATCGAAAACCCCAATTTTAAGAACTGAACAGCGTAAGACAGTTCACGCGTGGATGTGTTTCGGTTTTGTTTTTCTGATTTTGGGAAGGAAATTAAGGTTTATTAATTATTCATATCTTTCGTGTATTCGGAAAAACCGGAGCGGAAAAAAGGGGGCGCTCGTGCGACTGCGGGTCCGGATCGTCTGGGGTTTGATGGTCGTCTTCTTGGCGATAACCGTTGTGCCTCTCTGTTTGTTTTGGCTCTGGCCGCACTCCGAAGCCTTGGACAGCGAGTTCGAGGAGGTGCACGAACGCCATCTGCTCATCGCGAACAATTTAAGCTCTGCGCTCTCACGCTATTACCGGGATGCTTTGGCGGGTTACGAGATTGTTTCCCGCAATCTGGTCGACGACAAGGACTTCGCCTTTGCTGAAGAGCTTCTGACAAACTTGAGCTTCCGTTACATCTGCGTGGCGGAGCTCTCGACTGGCCGGGTGGTTCGGGAAATCGACGCCGGAAAGCTTCGTTGTCCAGAAACGATCCCGGCCGAACGCTTCGAGCATTTCAAATCGCTTGCTGATGGTGAGCGGACGAGATTGACGGGTGTCTTGCCGGCACCGGACGGGCGACCGTCGCTCTATTTCATCAAGATGATCGGTGATCGGATGGTGGTCGGCGCCCTCTTTACCGACTACTTCGTCCAGTTGGGCAAGCAGATCAGCTTCGGGCGTCTGGGGCATGCGGCGATCGTGGATCACAAAGGCCGTGTTCTGTCCCACCCTTTAGACTCCTGGATCGCAGAAATGCGCGATATTTCAAAGGTTTCCGTTGTGCAGCGCATGCTCGCCGGTGAGACGGGTGTGGAGACCTTTTACTCACCGGCTCTGAAGGACGACATGGTGGCCGGTTTCACCGCCGTGGAAGGTCCCGGCTGGGGGGTAATGGTGCCGCAGCCGGTGGCAGAGCTTAAGGAAAAGGCCGAAGGTATCCAGCGCTCCGCCATGGTGGTTTTCGCGGCGGGTTTGGCTCTGGCGGCCAGCCTCGCGGCAGTTTTGTCTCTCGCTCTCGTGCGCTCGCTCAAAAGCGTAACCTTCGCCGCGCGTGCCTTGACCCGTGGAGATACCTCTGCACGGGCTTTGGACAGTCGAGGTCTGCTCGACTTCCATGAAATCGAAGACCTGAAGTCGGCCTTTAACGAAATGGGCGACAGGATCGAAGAGGTGCGCTCCCGGGAGATGGAGGCACGGCAGCGCGCGGAGCAGGCGAATGAAACCAAGTCCCTGTTCCTCGCCAACATGAGCCATGAACTGCGAACGCCGCTCAATGCCATTATCGGCTTTGCCGACTTGATGCTCTCCTCGACGATGGAAAGGTTAGGACAGGAAAAGCGCCGCGAGTACGTGAATGACATCTCGAAATCGGCCAAACACCTGCATGCCCTGATCGACGATCTGCTGGATCTCTCGAAGATCGAAGCGGGCCAGTTCGAGCTGCTCGAGCAGAACATCGGTCTTTCGGATCTCCTGCGTGATGCAGCTTCGCTGGTAGGGTTGCTCGCCGATGAGCGGAAGATCGATCTTGCGATCGAGGATCACACCGCCGGTCTGATACTCTTTGCCGACGAGCGCGCGATCAAGCAGGCGCTACTTAATCTTCTGTCCAATGCGCTGCGTTACACGCAGACGGATGGACGTGTGACGCTGTCTTCGGAGATGGCGGCCGGCGGCGGCCTTGAGATTGTGGTCGCGGACAACGGACCCGGTATCCCCCGTGCTTCCATCCCCCGGCTCATGCAGCCGTTCCAGCGCCGGGCGAGCGATGTCAAGCGTGGCATCCAGGGCACGGGCCTGGGGCTGTCGATCGTCGCCCGGCTGATTGCTCTCCATGAAGGCAGCTTTGAGCTTGAAAGCGACAGCGGTGCGGGCACGCGGGCGATTATTCGGCTGCCTGAGGCGCGGATCGGCGCCGCCAAGCAAAAGGCCGAAGCCGTCAGCCTTTAGTCTGTTTTCAGGAAAAGGCCATCTGATAGAAGATCTTGTCGACCGTTATCCCGTCGCTGGCAAGCGGAACGCCGAGGGCGCTGTAGGTCTTGAAATCCATCGAGGTCCAGTTGATCGGCTGATTGGCGACGTAGATGGGTTTGCGGTTCGCCACGATCCATTGCGCACGCTCAATGATCGCTTCGGTGTTCGGCAGGTCGTCGAGAAAGATACCCGTCGTGTCCCGCCCTGTTTCCGCAACGATCCCCGTGCCCACGAGCCGGATGTGGAACCTCGCGCCCCAATCACTCTGGATGACGTCGAACAGGGTCAGATACGGCAGAATCTCCGCGGGTATTTCAATCGGGTCGAAATCCGCGCGCCCCGGTAAACGCCCAAGTCTTTCCAGCTTCTGAAGCCAAAGCCCATGGAAGCGTTTCAGGGGGTCGGAGAGGATCTCGTCCGGCGAAAAATTGCCGAGATGCAGGGTCATGACACCTTTTGCGGGAAAGGCTACTGGGAAACTATTCCCTTTCACATCGCGGAGCTAATCGCAAGAATTTATCCCAGGGGGCGATGATATTGACCCCTGGTGTAAGGTGCCGCGAAGTCTCTATCGTGACGCTTGCGTGAAGGGGCGTAACAAAGGCAGCCGTCACGCCTTCGGGCCGCAGAACATGCGATAGAGCACGTCAATCAGTTCGCGCGCATTGTCCGACGCCAGCGAGTAGTAAATGGTCTTGCCGTCTCGGCGTGTTGCGACCAGTTCTTCGGACCGGAGCCTGGCAAGCTGTTGAGAAACGCTCGGCTGGCGCATCTTCAGGAGTTCTTCCAGTTCTCCGACCGACTTTTCCCCCTCCGCGAGGATACAGAGGATGAGGAGGCGTTGTTCGTGCGCGATGGCCTTGAGAAAGTCGCGCGCGTCCCTGGCGTTCGAAACCATTTCCTCCATGGAAAGAGCGTCGCCGCCTGCGTCTGCGGGTTTGTCGTTTGCAGCCGGGTTTGACTTTTCTGTCATTGCACTGCTTCGTCGTCCTCGCCTGGACCCGAAACCCCTAAAGCGGTTGGCTTTACACCAGGAGGCTATATTGCCGCCCCCTGATATTAGGATTGCTGTCATTCATATAGGGTGCAGGCGAACTGTCAATCAGGTCGTGCCGCGCAGTCGAGCAGTGGGCCCAGTTGCGTCACGCGCCGTCTGATGATTTCACTCCGGCGGCGAACGTAGTTCCCCGGTTTACCAGCCGACCACTTCAAGGGGCTTGGCAGGACGGCTGCAAGCCTGGCGGCCTCGGTTTTTGACAGGGCCTTGGCGGACTTGCCGAAGTGATGCTGCGCGGCCGCTTCCGCGCCGTAGATGCCGGGACCCCACTCCGCGATGTTGAGATAGACCTCGAGGATGCGGGTCTTGGGCCAGGCCGTTTCGAGTGCCAGCGTGATCGGTGCTTCGAGCAGCTTGCGCCAAAGGCTGCGGTCCGGCCAGAGAAACAGATTCTTGGCGGTCTGCATGGAAATGGTCGAACCGCCGCCGGCCTTCTTGCCGCTCGCGAAAGCCACGGCTGCGGTCTGCAAGGATTTAAAGTCGAAGCCCCAATGCTGGCAAAAGAGATTGTCTTCGGCAGCGATGACCGAACGTGGCAGGGCAGGGGCGATCTGATCGTAGGCGACCCACTGCTTGTTGATCGGCGCGTCGCGCAGCAGCATCAGCGGCGTTACGGGGACCGGCGCGAAACGAAACAGCAGGATCAGGCCGGCGAGAAGCAGCAAGGCCAGCAGCAACAGCCTGGCGGCTTTCCACATGAGGCGCTTCAGAAGTTTCATCGCAAGGCCAGCCCGGTCCAGGAAAGTCCGGCTCCACCAGAAGAGACCGGCTGTCCTTAAACTATTCCTGGAACCAGATGCAAGCTGGCGTACAAAACAGGCAGTCTGTTCCTGTTCGGGTGCGTCTTGGATGTTGCACGATTGCCGCTCCTCTTGCTGCGCGTATAGGATGATCCCGAGTCCGGAACGAGTATCAAGGCTCCTTGGTATAGGGGGAAAACAGCCATGGCTTCCGATGCTGGCGATCGCTACGCGCTGGGTCACCTGATCCTTGAGTATCTGCGTACCTTTATGTGGCCGGCGATCGCGCTGGCGATTGTCCTGGTGTTTCAGGACGACGTGCGACGTATACTGGAAAACAGGGAAGTCGAGGTGGCGGGGGTGGTGCGGATCGGCCCGCAGATCGAACAACTCGAGCAGCAGGCCAGGGAGGAGATCGCCGATATCCGCGCATTGCTTCAGGCGCAGCAGGCATCCGAAGGTGAAACGCCCGAAGTCAGCGAACAGGTCACCGCCGATATCGAAAACAAGCTGGCGAACCTCTCCAGCGCCTTGTCGCGCGGTGTCGAGCAGATCCAGCAGACCGCACCGGCGACGGGTCAGATGCAGGCGCAGGTGCCTGCGGCCCCGCAGCAGAGCAGGGTGCAAAAGGTCGCCGCGATGGAGCGGCGCGGTTTCCTTGCCTTGCTTGACCGGGATGTTTCAACCGCTTTGTCCGCCTTCAGTGATGCCTTTGCGGAGTGGCCCGACTACCACAATGTGTCCGAGATCAGGCGGCTGCTCGATCGCTGGCAAGAAGAACTCTCCGACCGGACTTCGCCGAAGTGGAAGGAGCTCTATCGCATCGTCTTCACGGATCTCTCCTGGGGCATGCCCAGCGACCTCCGGCCGGAGTTTCGGGCATTGGCGACCGATTCCTATAAGTGACGTTGCGCCCTTCCATGCCGGCAACCTTCAAAGCCACGAAGCCCTGGACCCAGAGTTACGCGCCGGCTCTGGCGGTGTCAGAGGGCGAAGGGGTGATCCTGGGCGAGAGGGACGAGACCTGGCCGGGTTGGGTCTGGTGTCGCAACGCCGACGGTTTAGGTGGTTGGCTGCCGGACGCACTCCTTGTCTACGACCGGGAAGGAAAGAGCGCCGTTCTCAAAACGGCTTTCGACACGCTCGAACTGACGATTAAACCAGGTGAAGAGCTTGAAGGCTTTGAGGAGAGGGACGGCTGGCTCTGGTGCCGGAATCGAGCCGGCAGGGAGGGCTGGGTGCCCCTGGCCTGCCTGGCCGCTGAACATCCATTGCCCGAGAGCTAATCCGGCCTGTCCTATTCCTCCCGGAAAGCCCGGCTGAGCTGGTCCTCAAAAGGCTTTACGAGATAGCTCAGGGCCGTGCGCGCACCGGTCTGGATGAAGATGTCAGCCGGCATGCCCGGTGTCAGTTGCAGAGCACCCAGACGTGCCTGTTCCTCCTCGGACAGGCGCAGGCGTGCCAGAAAGAAGTTTTCGCCGCTGCGCTCGTCTTCGGTCAGATCGGCGGCCACCGAAAAGAGGGTAGCGTTCAACTGGGGCGTCGTGCGCTGGTTGAAGGCGGTGAAGTGGACGACGGCTTCCTGGCCGACCTGGATCTGGTCGATGTCCCCGGGGGCAACCCGCGCTTCCACAATCAGCGTGTCGTCCTGGGGGATGATCTGCATCAGCGCCTGTCCGGGCGTAATCACGCCGCCGCGGGTGTGGATGGCAAGCTGGTGCACGACACCTGACTGGGGTGCCTGGATCTCGAGCCTGCGAAGCTGATCCAGGGCGGCGACCCTTCGCTCAGCAAGCTCTGCGAGCTCCGTTTCAACCCCGCGCAGTTCGCCCAGGACGCCTTCCCGGAATTCCTTGTCGAGCTGCAGGACCTGGAGCTGGGTTTCGCTGACCCGGCCTTCGGTCCGTGCAATCTCGGCGATAAGTTGGCCGTGCTCGCCCTGCGCCTTCGCCGACTCACGCTCCAAAGCCATGTACTGGGTAATGGGGATGAGCTTCTTTTCCTTCAGGCCACGAATGATCTCCAGTTCCTTGAGCGTCAGTTCCACCTCCCGCGCTTTGGCATCACGTTGCGAGGTCAGCCCGGCAATTTCATCACGGGTCTGGGTGATGCGTTCCTGAAGTTGCTCGCGTTGACCGGACAGCGTGACCCAGCGGGCCTCGAAGAGCTTGCGTTCGCCCTCCAGCAGATCGAAATCGCTGTTGACCTGCGCCTGCTTGCGCAGATGTTCGGGAAAGACCAGTTCCCGGTTTCGGTCGCGTTCCGCGATCAGGCGGGTCCGGCGGGTTTCCAGCGCGTTCATCTGCTTCGTGATGATCGCCAGGTTGGCCTTGGTCGCGGTGCCGTCGAGGCGGACCAGAAGATCGCCGGCCTCCACGCGGTCGCCATCACGCACCGCGATCTCTCCCACGATGCCGCCCTCGGCGTGTTGGACCAGCTTGCTGTTGGACTCCACAACCACCTTGCCGGAAGCGATCACCGCGCTGGAGATCGAGGCGATGGCCGACCAGCCACCGACACCACCGATCAGGAAGCCTGCGATGATAAAACCGACGAGCAGATGCCGGCGAAGAGATTGCCGGGCCGGTGGTGCTGCGGGGGACAGATCGAAGCCGCCGCTGCGCATCTGAAAGGAATCGAAGTTCTGCGTCTCAAGCAGGGTCTGTGACAATGTTCATGCCTCCCTTGGCTGTCGTCGTCCGGCCGGTGCGGGCGTTTCTGCTATCGGGTTTGTTGGCGATTGCCGCGGTCTGGCGCATGATTTCCTCCTTGCGGCCAAAGGCCTGCTGACGGCCGTCCTTGAGGATCAGCAGGTGATCGACGGCGGCGATCGCGCTTGGGCGGTGCGCCACCACGATCACGATCGAACCATAGTCGCGCATGGCGGCGATGGCGTCCGTCAGGGCCATCTCGCCTTCCGCATCGAGATTGGCGTTGGGCTCGTCGAGCACGATCAGGAAGGGCAGGCCGTAGAGCGCCCGTGCCAGCCCGACCCGCTGGCGCTGCCCGGCCGAGAGCACCGAGCCGCCGTCGCCGATGTTGGTGTCGTAACCCTCCGGCAGCTTGAGGATCATCTCGTGGATCCCCGCCAGTTCGGCAGCCTGGATGATCTGCTCGGAGCTGCGCGCGGGGTCGAAGCGCGCGATGTTCTCCGCGACCGTGCCGTCGAAGAGATCGACGGCCTGTGGCAGGTAGCCGACATGGCTCCCGAGCTTCGCCGGGTCCCACTGCTCCAGGGCCGCGCCGTCGAGGCAGACCTTGCCGAAGATGGTCGGCCAGACGCCGACGATGCTGCGCGCGAGCGAGGACTTTCCGCTGGCGCTGGGACCGATGATGCCGAGGCCCTGGCCGGCTCTGAGAGACAGGGAAATGCGCTCGACGGCGGTCTTCGCGCTGCCCGGTGGGACCACGGTCACGCTGCTGAGCTCAAGCGTTCTTTTCGGCTGGGGCAGGTCGGTCTTCGCGCCCGGCCCCTGATGGGCGAGGGTGGTTCTCAGCCTCTTGGCGCTCTGCCGGGCGGCGATGAAGCCGCGCCAGTGCGCGACCGCCAGCTCGATCGGCGCGAGGGCGCGTGACAGGATGATCGAGCCGGCAATGATGGTTCCCGGCGAGACCTCCTGCTTGACCGCGAGCCAGGCGCCGGCCGCGAGAATGACCGACTGCATCAGCAGGCGGATCGCCCGGGTGCTCGCTGAAAGCATCCCGGCCCGATCGCCGGCCTTGCCCTGCAGGTTCAGGTAGCGTTCGTTGAGGCCGCCCCAGATCCGGCCCAACTGTGTGTTCATACCCATGGCATGGACGGCTTCGCTGTTGCGCCGGCAACTGGCGGCCACGGCGTTGCGGCGGTTGGCGAGCCCGGCCGCTTCGCGCAAAGGTTTGCGGTTCACGACCTCGCTCAGGATGGCAAGTGTGAACAGCAGGGCGGCGCCGGCCGTCGCGACAAACCCCAGGAAGGGATGAAACAGGAAGATCACACCGAGATAGAGCGGAATCCAGGGCATGTCGAAGATCGCCAGCGGACCCTGGCTCGAGAGGAACTGGCGCAGGCTGTCCATGTCGCGAATGGGCGCCGATGATTCACCGGCCTGTCCCTGCCGCAGGGGCAGGGCCAGGACGGAGCGAAAGACCGCCGGTGAAAGCTGCTCATCCAGCCGCCGGCCGATCCGGATCAGGATCCGCGAACGGAGCAGCTCGAAGAGGCTGAAGAAGAAATAGAGCAGCGTGACCAGCACCAGGAGCGCGGCCAAGGTCGGCAGGCTGCCGCTGGTGAGGACCCGGTCGTAGACCTGCATCATGAAGAGCGGGCCGGTCAGCATCAGCAGGTTGATGATGCAGCTAAAGATGCCAATCCCGATAAAGGCCGAGCGGCAGGTCTTGAGGGCGGCGCGGATCAGGTCGCGGTCGCCGGTTGAGGCGTTCGTCTTTGTCTCTTGCGCGTGCATATGCAAACAGGTCTCCGAAATGCGGGCGCCAACGGTGGCCGGGTTGCCCCGGCCACCGCGCGATCTGCGGCGGGGCGCAGATGGGAACGACGCGGCTGTCGGCGTCAGGCGACCATCAGATCGTCGTTGCAGCAGCATCCGCCGAAGCTGCCCGGCTGCTCCGCGTCGTCGTCTTCGGCGACCGGGGTCTGATCTCCCGGCATTTCGCTGTCCGTATCGGGCGTGTCGCCGCTGTCGTCCGGCGTGTCCGCCGGCTCTTCCGATTTGAACTCGATCGAAAGGTCCGCGAACTCGATGGTCTCGACGTCGAACAGGACCTTGGTCGAGTCGGCGCCCAGGAGCAGCACACCGTTGTTCGGCAAGAGTATGAAGTTGTAGTCGTTGAAGTTGCTCTCGCTTTCGAAGCGGTCGTTGCCGGCGGCGCCCAGGACGATCTGGTCGTTATCCATGTCCATGAAGACGTCGTCGCCATCGGTGCCGTTCATCACCGCCGGTCCGGCGGCGACATCGGGCAGGTCGGGGTCTTCGGAGTCGGGGTTGTCCGCATCCGGATCCTCGGCGTCAGGATCTTCTGCCGTCGGCTCGTCGCTACCCGGGTCTTCATCCGTCGGCTCATCGGCGTCGGGATCCTCGGCGGTAGGCTCATCGCTATCCGGATCTTCGTCCGCCGGCGTGTCCGTGTCGGGGTCTCCTGCGGTGGGCTCGTCGCTGTCTGGATCTTCGTCCGCCGGCGCGTCGGTGTCGGGATCCTCGGCAGTGGGCTCATCGCTATCGGGATCTTCGTCCGCTGGTGCGTCGGTGTCGGGATCTTCGGCGGTGGGCTCGTCGGTATCGGGATCTTCGTCCGTCGGTTCATCTGTAACCGGTTCGTCCGTATCTGGCTCATCCATAACCGGTTCATCCGTACCCGGGTTGTCGCCGTCCGGGTTCTCACCGACGACCACCGGCGTCTCCAGGTCGGTATTGATGTCGACCTTGACGTTTCCGCCGGCGATCGTGACCTGCTTCTCTATGACACCGTTGATACCTTCGCCGGAGAAACGGACGGTGTAGTCGCCATCTTCCAGCGCGATCTGATAGCCACCGGCTTCCCAGGTCGAGGTGTCGACGCTGTTGCCTTCAGAGTCGATGATCTCGATGTCGACGCCACCGAGGCCTTCACCGACGTCATAGAAGTTGTCGCCGTCGCCGTCGTCGAAGGCCACGCCGGTCAGGAAGCTCCTGCCGTTGTCGGAAAAGGCCTGAGTGTAGAGGAAGGCGTCGGTGTATTGCTGCCAGTCGCCGGTCGCGCCGCCGATGCCGGCTTCGCTCCAACTGGCGTTCATGATGTTGGCCAGATGGCCCGGCGAACGCAGAAGAGCGCCGTGCCGTTCTTCCACGACATCCTGCTGATTGATGTTGTTGTTCCCGAAGGAGAACCAGCCGGCGATGTTCTCGCCGACTCCGCCGCCGTCCCAGCCGGCGGCCTGGGCACGGTCGGTCGGACTCGATCCGCCAGCACCCCGGTGAGAGAAGGTGTCCCTGTCTTCCATCCACTCGGAGTGCGCGCGGGCGGCTTCCAGCAGATCTTCGTTCATCGCCAGCGGTTCGAGCGGTTCGTCGGGAATGTTGCCGAGGCTAAAGCCGTAAGTCTCGGCGGCCTGTCCCGGGTCGGCCCGGGCTTGGTTGACCAGCTCGAGCATGTATTGTTCAAAGGCTGTAGGTGTGGCCATTGTATCTATACTTCCTTGTTTATTTGGGAAAGGTCTAGATGCCCAAGGAATGGGCAGGCCCGAGTATGATTTGAAATGCGGCGGCAATTGGGCAGGCCGGGGCTAAGGAAATGTCATTTTCCGGTCGCGCCATGCCACAGAGCAGTGTTGTTTGTGCACGGCTAAAGCTATGCCGAATATAGGATTTTCGGCATGAGCCGCCGAATCCGCTTTATCCGGTTCGTCCTCGGTGAATGCGAAGCGATTCACCCGTGCGGATCGCACTTTGGCTTTTTGTGAGGCACTTAGGAGGCGTGCTTGAAGTTCCCTCTGGGGCTGTGAGGGGGGAATGAAAGTTTTCAGTTATAGCTATTCATGAGGATGTGCGCTGTGTGACACAAGTATTAACTGCGCCTTTATCTTGATATGCCGGTCGTTAGCGCAAGTTAAGCTTGTCCATGATTCGCTGGCGCTTGTTGAGCCACCATCCGAACTGCGGCTTCCAGAAGCTGTAGTCCTTGTCATCCCCCAGCTTGCGGGCGGCCTGCAGCGGCCAGTTCGGATTGTCCAGCAGCTCACGCGCCAGCGCCACCATATCAACCTTGCCCTCGGCAATCGCCGCCTGCGCGACCTCCGGATCCCAGAGAAAACCGACTCCCATGGTGGCGATGTCCGCTTCCTTTTTGAGGCGTTCGGCATAGGGGAGTTGAAAGCCCTGTGCCAGCGCCATGCGCCGCGGTTTGAAACTTTCGTCGTGGCCGGCGCCGATACCGCCGGTCGAACAGTCGATCAGGTCCACGCCATTGTCCTTGAGACCCTTGGCGAGGGCGACCGTGTCTTCCGCTTCCCAGCCACCGTCGACCCAGTCGGTCGCCGACAGCCGGAAGAACAGCGGTTTTTCCGCCGGCCAGGTCTCGCGGATCGCACGGGCCACTTCGAGGGCAAAGCGCATACGGCCTTCGCGGTCGCCGCCATAGGCGTCCGTCCGGTTGTTGCTGACCGGTGAATAGAACTGATGCACCAGAAAGCCATGGGCCGCATAGACCTCGATGACATCGTAACCGGCGGCATCGACCCGCCGAGCGCTCTCGCGAAAGGCTTGCAGGACATCATCGATGTCCGCCTGGGACATTTCCGTCGGGGCCGGCCAGACTTCGCCGTAGGGAACCGGTGAAGGGCCGATCATCTGCCAGGGCGCCTCACCGCGAAGTTCGACGTCTTCCGCATCGACCGGCGTCTCGCCGTGCCAGGGACGCCGCTCGCTCGCCTTGCGGCCGGCGTGCCCCAACTGGACGCCAGGGACGGCGCCCTGTTCCTTCAGGAATTGGGCGATGCGCGCCATGCCCTCGATCTGTCCGTCTTCCCAGAGCCCCAGGTCGCCATGGGTCCGCCGCCCGCGGTCCTCCACCGCCGTGGCCTCGGTGAAGACCAGGCCGGCACCGCCCAGTGCAAAGCGGCCCAGATGCACCAGATGCCAGTCGTTCACGTAGCCGTCTTTGGCCAGATACTGGCTCATGGGGGAGACGGCGATCCGGTTCGGAAAGGTCACTTCGCGCAGGGTAAAGGGCGTAAAGAGCGGCATATTCGATCCTGAATGGAAAAGGACGGGCTTGCGGCGCGCAGCCTACACCGCGCGCCACGGCACCGCCAACCGGCGGCACTTCACATCTTTGCGCGCTGGCCCGACCGGGATTAGTCGAGGATCCGGCCAAGCCGCACCGCGGTCTGGCCGCGCCACAGCCGCATGGACGGCATCACCAGGAAGCAGTTGTCGTAAGGGGTCAGGATCTCCTCGCCGCCGTCATGGGCCAGCAGCGTGCCTTTCTCCGGGATGATCTCGCCGCCGGTGTAGGGACGGGCGAAGGTGAAATCCTTCTCGCTCTTGACCGTGACGGCTTCCGTCACTTCCACAAAGGTCTGGGCCGGCGTTTCGCCGCGTCCGATATCGCCGCCGAAGCTCTCGTCGACCGTGCCTTGGCTGCGCAGCATCCGCAGGCTGGTCTCGATGGCCAGATCGCCGGCTGCCTTTTCCCAGTGCTGGCCGCATTCGATAAGGACCGCGTTCTTCGGGCTGTCGGGGTCCGAGAAACCGGCGTAGTCGCGCATGCGGATGCCGGCCTTGTGGCCCTGGTCGCTGATCACGATCTCCGGCACGCCGACCTGGCGGGCCAGATCCCGGCCCTTGGGGCACATGCCCGCCATCATGAAGGGCGGGCTGGGGCGCTGCATGGAATGGATGTCGAGCAGGAGGTCGACCGTGTCCATGAAGGGACGGATCTCTCGCGCCCGGCGCAGTTCGCTGCTGTCCCGCTCGCCGGTCAATACCGCATCGGACCAGAGCCGGTTGAAGTCCTCATCCGCCCAGCGGGTGGCGTTGGGATCTTCCGGATCGAAGCGGCTGTAGGCCTCGATGTTGATAAAGCCGAGCGACAGGCGTCCTTTGACCGGACGCACCTCTTCACGCAGCAGCCAGTCGAGCGCGATGGCGCCGCAGACCTCGTTGCCGTGCACCAGGGCGGAGATCATGACGTGCGGACCCGGCGTTCCGCTGTCGAAGCTCCAGATGTAGGGAGTGCCGCTGTTGCCGGCCGCGTAGGGCGTGATATCGGGTGCCGTCAGCTCGACCGGATATTCGTTGGGAATTTCGATATCACCGGCGGTCGGGGAAGCGGACATAGGGTTTTCTCCTGGATTGAACTTGATTTGCGCTGGACTGAAGCGGCGCTCAGTGAGAACAGGCGGCGACCAGCCGCGTGAGGAAGGCGTCGCAAGCCGCCAACTGGGCGATCTCGACGAATTCGTCGGGTTTATGGGCCTGGGCGATGTGGCCCGGCCCGCAGATCGCGGTGGGGATTTCGGCCTGGGAAAAGAGGCCGGCCTCGGTGCCGTAGGCGACCTTTGTGTGGTGGTTTTTCCCGGCCAGGGATTTGACCAGGCCGATCAGGTCGGCGTCTGGCGGCGTCTCGAGGCCGGGAAAGCCGGAGAGAGCTTCGAAGGCGATGGAAGTCTCCGGCGCGACCGCCTGCATCTCCGGTTCGAGCACGTTGGAGGCATAGGCTTTGACCTCATCGACCAGGGCGTCCACGTCGACCGCGGGCAGGGCACGGAACTCGAAGTCGAAGCTGCAGAGTTCCGGCACGATGTTGAGCTGTGTGCCGCCGTTGATGATGCCGGTGTGGGCCGTGGTGTGGGCCACGTCGAAGTCCGGGTCCAGCGGGCCTTCGCGTTTCAGACGCTCGCCGATCTCGCGAATGAAGACCACGAGGCGGGCGGCGTACTCGACCGCGTTGACCGCGAGTGGCGCCAGCGAGGAGTGTGCCGCCTTGCCGTTGACGGTCACGCGCAGCGACCGCTTGGTCTTATGGGCGACCACCACCTCCATGCCGGTCGGTTCGCCGACGATGCAGGCGGAGGGGCGGGGCGCGTCGGACAGGACTCGGGCGATCAGTCCGCGCACGCCCAGGCAGCCGACCTCTTCGTCGTAGGAAAAGGCGAGATGAACGGGGCGGGCGAGGTTGGCCGCGGCCAACTCGGGCACCTTGGCCAGCACCGCCGCCACGAAGCCCTTCATGTCGCAGGTGCCGCGGCCGTAGAGCTTGTCGTCTTGCCGGATCAAGGCGAATGGATCGCTGCTCCAGTCCTGGCCGTCGACCGGCACCACGTCGGTGTGTCCCGAGAGGATGATCCCGCCGTCGACAGCGGGGCCGATGGTCGCCCAGAGGTTCGCCTTCTTGCCGCTGTCGTCGTAAATCCGCTCGGATGCGATCCCGAAAGCCGAAAGATAGCTTTCCACCCATTCGACCAGCGCCAGGTTGGAGTCCCGGCTGGTGGTGTCGAAGCCGACCAGCGCCTCGAGACAGGCGATGGTTCTCTCCGTACCCGTCTTGTTGATCACGCTCTCGATTGTTGGGATGGGTTTGATTGGGGTCGGGACGTTCATGCGGGCTCCCAGAGGTCGCTTTTGGGGGTGGAGAGACGGACGTGCCGCATAAAGTCACGGGCGGTGACCGACGGCGGCCGGCGGGCGGAAATGGCGAAGCTGGTACGATAGTTGATGTCCGGCTCGAAGGGCCGTACCTCGATATCGTCATCCGTTCCAATCATCAGAGGAAAGGGATTGGTCATGGTGATGCCGAGGCCGTTGCGGACGAACTCGCAGGCGGCCACTGAAGTCGCCGTCTCCACCAGGATGCGCGGTGAGACGCCGGCGCGCGCGAAATGCTGATCGAGGGTCTGGCGCGCTGCGTGGCGCCGGGTCAGTGCAATGAAGTCGACACCGTCGAAATGCTCCGGCCGAATCACCTTGTGCCTGGTGAGCTCGTGGCCCTTGGGCAGGAGACAGACGCCCTTCGAAAGCCGATAGGGGATCAGCTTCAGGCCGGCGCGGGTCAGATCGGCGCCGGTGAGACCCAGATCGAAGCGCTCGTCCATGACGCCGGCGATCAGGTCGTCCGAGGTACAGATTTCCAGGCTGACGACCCTCGCCGGGTTGGCTTTCAGAAAACTGGACACGACCCGCACCAGGAAGCGATGTGCCAGGGTTGGCGGGGCGGCAACGCGAAGCGGTTCCTGGGGCGAGGTCTTCCACTGGGCGCCATCGATGCCCGCCAGGGCATCGAAGAGGGGATCCAGGCTCTCGTTGAGCGCCAGAGCTTCGGCCGTCGGCTGCATGCGGCCCTGCTCTCGGGCGAAAAGCATCTGCCCGATACGCCCTTCCAGTTGTGAGATCGAGCGGCTGACGGCCGACTGGGAGATGCCCAGGCGCCGGGCGGCGGCGGTGGTCGAGCCGGCGGAAATCACCGCGCGCAGGGTCTCGAACTCCCTCAAGCTGTGCCAATTTGTCCGCATCTCTTCATCCCTACACCAGCGCTCCGGCGGTCAACAAGCCACCTGCTTGTCATGACTGTATGAGTTTATTGCATAAAGTTTTTGGTTCCTCATGCAGAAACTAATCGGTAGCATTTTGGAAATCTTCGGGGCCGTGGGGAGAAGTCCGTGCGGTCACCGAAGCTGCGAATAAGCCGGAGACGGCATAGCAGGCCCTGAAAAAGATGGGCCGAAACAGTGGTTTGGCGTTACAGGGAGATAGGATTTATGAAGAAGTTCACTTACGGACTGGGCAGTCTCTGCGCGGTCGCAGCGTTGATGGCGGGGACCTCTGCGCCGGTTTCGGCCGAGAATCTGACCATCGGATTGGCGTCGGAGGCGACTTCGGTCGACCCGCATTTCCACAATCTGACACCGAACAACCAGATTGCGGCACATATCTTTGGCGGGCTGGTCAACCAGGATCACAAGCAGACCCTTTTGCCGGGTCTGGCCGTGTCCTGGCAGCCGATCGACGACCTGACCTGGGAGTTCAAGCTGCGCGAAGGCGTGAAGTTCCACGACGGTTCGGCCTTCACGGCGGACGACGTGGTCTGCAGCTTCGAGCGGGCGCCGAACGTGCCCAACTCGCCTTCGAGCTTCGGGACTTATGCCAAGGGCAAAACGGTGTCGAAGGTCGACGACATGACCATCCACATCAAAACCGAGCGGCCTTACCCCTTGATGCCGAACGATGTTTCGCTGATCCACATCGTCTCCGGTGAAAAGGGCTGTGGTGCGACGACGGAGCAGTTCAACAACGGTGAAGCGACCGTCGGGACCGGCCCTTACAAGTTCGTGTCCTACACGCCCGGCGAAAAGATCGTCCTGACCGGCAATCCGGACTATTGGGGCGACAAGCCGACCTTTCCCGACGTGACGTTGCGCCCGATCAAGTCGGCGCCCTCGCGCGTTGCGGCGCTGCTGGCGGGCGATGTCGACCTGATCGACGGCGTTCCGACGGCGGATCTTGCGACGCTGAAGGGCAACGACAGCCTGCAGATCAGCGAAGGTGTTTCCAACCGCGTGATCTATCTGCACCTGGATCACTTCCGGGATGATTCGCCCTTCGTGAAGGCCAAGGACGGTGGGCCGATCAAGAACCCGATGCGCGACGTGCGGGTCCGCAAGGCCATCTCCATGGCGATCAACCGCGACGCCATCGTCGAGCGGGTCATGGAAGGCCAGGCTATCAAAGCCGGTCAGCTCCTGCCCGAAGGCTTTTTCGGCGTGTCCGAAAATCTGAAGCCGATGGACTACGATCCAAAGGGCGCGAAGAAGCTGCTCGAGGAAGCCGGTTATCCGGATGGCTTCAAACTGCGCATTCACGGGCCGAACGATCGTTACGTCAACGACGCCAAGATTGCCGAGGCCATCGCTCAGATGCTGACCCGCGTCGGTATCGAGACGGACGTGGAGACCATGCCGCGCTCGGTCTACTTCAAGCGGGCATCGCGCGGCGGCAAGGATGGCCTGCCGGAGTTCTCCTTCGTGCTGGTCGGCTGGGGCTCGGGCACCGGTGAGGCTTCTTCTCCGCTGAAGTCACTGCTTCACACCTACGACAAAGACCGGGGCTTTGGTGCTTCGAACCGTGGCCGTTACTCCAACGCCGAGGTCGATACGCTGATCGAGGACGCCCTGGCGGCGGTCGATGACGCGAAGCGCCAGGACCTGCTGGCCAAGGCGACGGAAATGGCCATCAATGACGTGGGCATCATTCCGCTGCACTATCAGGTGAACGCCTGGGCGGCCAAGAAGGGCATCGGCTACCGCGCACGTACCGACGAGAGCATGCGCGCTTACGACGTCTACAAGGACTGATGAGATGGGTGCGGGGGCAACTCCGCACCCTTTTTTCGTTCAGGTTGGCCCTTTCCGGCCGCAGTATACGACAGGGAAGGGCCAGCGCTTTCGAGCGATGCTTCGAGTGCGGGCAAGCTCGCTCAGATGGGCGGTTCGCTGAACCGCTGACCGCCTTTCAATGAGTACAGTGGAAAACCTCTGAGCCCCGCCGTCCCATGCAGGAACGGCCGGCCTCGAGACGGTGGAGAGGTTTCACATGTCAGAGTTCATGATTCGCCGCTTCCTGCAGAGCGCGATCGTTATCTTCATCATGTCGGCGATCGTCTTCTTCGGGGTCAACGTGGTCGGCGATCCGGTCGACATGCTGATCAATCCCGAGGCAGACCAGGAAGATATCGAGGCGACGATCCGCGCCCTTGGCCTGGATCGGCCGATCGGCGAACAGTACCTGTTCTTCCTGCAGGGGATCTGGACCGGCGATTTCGGCAAGTCCTTCATTTTCGGCCAGCCGGCGCTGCAGTTGATCCTGCAACGCATGCCGGCGACCATGGAACTGGCGCTCGCCTCTCTTTTCCTCGCTGTGGCGATTGGCATTCCGCTCGGCCTTTTTGCCGGGCTGCGGCCGGAGAGCAGGGTCTCGAAAGGGATCATGGCCGGTTCGATCATGGGTTTTTCTCTGCCGACCTTCTGGGTCGGCTTGATGATGATTATCATCTTTGCGGTCGAACTCGGTTGGCTGCCCTCGACCGGGCGCGGCGATACCGCGACCTTCCTGGGGATCACCTCCAGCCTCTTCACGCTGGACGGACTGTCCCATGTCTGTCTGCCCGCCTTTAATCTTGCGTTGCTCAAGATCTCGCTGGTGATCCGCCTGACCCGTGCGGGCACGCGCGAGGCCATGCACCAGGATTACATAAAGTTCGCGAGGGCCAAGGGGCTCTCCAGCCGGCGGATCATCGGCGTGCATCTGCTGAAGAACATCATGATACCGGTTGTCACCGTCATCGGCCTGGAGTTCGGTAGCCTGATCGCCTTTTCGGTGGTCACTGAAACCATCTTCGCCTGGCCGGGCATGGGCAAGCTGCTGATCGATTCGATCCTGGTGCTCGACCGGCCGGTGGTCGTCGCCTACCTGATGATCATCGTGGCGCTCTTCGTTTTCATCAACCTGGTGGTCGACATCGTCTATTCGCTGCTCGATCCGCGGGTCCGCTTGAAGGATCAGGGTGCATGACGGTCGAATTCACGCAGCAGGGAACTGAGGCGGAAAGCGGCACGCCGCTTCCCAACGAAGAAGCCGCGGTGGCCGTTGAAACCCCGTTCCGCCGCTTCGTTTCGGAGTTCGCGGAGAGTAAGCTCGCCCTGGCCGCTCTCTTGACGCTCCTGGGCATCGTCCTGGCGGCGCTTTTCGCCCCTTTGATTACGCCTCAGGATCCCTACGACCTGGGGCAGGTGGATATTCTGGATGGACGCCTGCCGCCCGGCTCGGAGGCTTTCGCCGAGTACACCATGTGGCTGGGCTCCGACGGGGCGGGGCGGGATCTCTATTCCGCGATCCTCTATGGGCTTCGTATCTCCCTCTCGGTCGGGATCACTTCAGGCCTCATTGCCGTCACGATTGGAATGTCGATCGGCCTTCTGGCGGCCTACTTCGGTGGGCGCTTTGAATCGATCATCATGCGCATCGTGGATCTGCAGCTTTCTTTTCCGGCGGCTCTCGTTGCACTGATGCTCGTCGCTCTGCTGGGCAAGGGGATCGACAAAATCATCCTGGCCTTGGTGGTGGCGCAGTGGGCCTACTATGCCCGTACCGTGCGCGGGTCGGCCCTGGTCGAGCGTAGTAAGGAATACGTAGAAGCCGCCGCATCGCTCGGGCTCTCTCACGCCCGTATCATGTTTCGCCATATCCTGCCCAACTGCCTGGCACCACTGATCGTGGTCGCGACGATTCAGACGGCAAGCGCCATTGCCCTCGAGGCCACGCTCTCCTTCCTCGGGGTCGGCCTGCCGCAGACCGAGCCCTCCCTGGGTGTGCTGATCGCCAATGGCTTCGAGTACATGCTCTCCGGCAAATACTGGATCAGCGTCTTCCCGGGCATTGCCCTGCTGATCACCATCGTCTCGATCAATCTGGTCGGTGACCAGCTACGCGATGTCCTGAACCCGAGGCTGAAACGATGAGCCTGGCCGAAGATACGATGGAAAAGACCACAAGCCAGCAGGACGGCGGCGGTGCGCCGACCCTGGAGGTCGAAAACCTCAAGACCCACTTCTTCACCCGGGCCGGGACGGTCAAGGCTGTCGATGACGTCAGCTTCTCGGTCAGGCCTGGGGAGATCCTTGGATTAGCCGGAGAGTCGGGCTCGGGCAAGTCGATCACCGGCTTTTCCGTGCTCGGTCTGATCGACGCGCCCGGGCGTATCGTGTCCGGCGCGATCCGCTTTAAGGGCGAGGATTTGGTCACCGCTTCGCCGGATCGTTTGCAGGATCTGCGCGGCAACCGGATCGCCATGATCTTCCAGGATCCCATGATGACGCTCAACCCGGTCCTGCGGGTCGACACCCAGATGATCGAGGCGATCCAGGCCCATAAGAAGATCGACCGCAAGGCCGCGCGCCAGCGCGCCTATGACGCTCTGGAGATGGTCGGCATTCCCTCGCCGGGCGAGCGGCTGAACGCCTATCCCCATCAGCTTTCCGGCGGCATGCGGCAGCGTGTGGCCATCGCCATCGCCTTTCTGAACGAGCCGGACCTGATCATTGCGGACGAGCCCACGACGGCGCTCGACGTGACCATCCAGGCGCAGATCCTGCACGAGGCCCAGGCGCTCTGCCGCAAGACCGGCACGGCCATGATCTGGATCACCCATGACCTGGCGGTTGTGGCCGGCCTCGCCGACCGCATCGCGGTGATGTACGCCGGACGGATCGTGGAGACCGGACAGACCGACGACGTCATCGATCGGCCGCTGCATCCCTATAGCGTCGGCCTGCTGGGCTCGGTGCCTTCGGCCAACAAGCGTGGCGAACGCCTGAACCAGATTCCGGGCATGACGCCGAACCTGATCGGTCTGCCGCCGGGCTGCGCCTTCAAGGCCCGCTGTCCAAGTGCCAGCGCCGCTTGTGATGTGGCGCCCGAGGTCTCCGAACTTCAGCCCGGCCGGAAGATCCGTTGTCACAATCCGCATTCCCAGGAGGCCGGCCGATGACCGGGGCTGCACCGCTGATCGAAGTCCAGGGAGTGAGCAAGCGCTTCGTAAAGCGCCTGGACTATGCCGGTAAGCTGGCGCGCAGGCTGGGCGCGGCGCTGGAGGAAGAGACCGTGCACGCGGTGGACGGTGTCGACCTGGCCATCGGCGAGAGCGACGTGGTCGGGCTGGTCGGTGAATCCGGCTGCGGCAAGTCCACGCTCGGGCGCATGGTGGCCGGTATCATGCCGCCCAGCGACGGTGCTATTCTCTACAAGGGCCGGGATGTTGCGGGGCTCAGCGGCGACGACAAGCTGGAGGCGACCTTCGCCGTCCAGATGATCTTTCAGGATCCCTTCTCCAGCCTGAACCCGCGTATGCGCGTGGAGGATATCGTCGGCGAGGCGCCGGTGGTCCATGGCCTGGTGCCCCGTCGCAACATGGGCGATTACGTGGACGAGATCATGACCAAGGTCGGGCTCGATCCCGCCTTGAAGCGGCGCTATCCGCATCAGTTCTCCGGCGGCCAGCGGCAGCGTATCGGCATTGCCCGAGCACTCGCGGTCAAGCCGAAGTTCCTGGTTTGTGATGAAGCCATCGCCGCTCTGGACGTCTCGATCCAGGCGCAGATCATCAATCTTTTCATGGACCTGCGTGAAGAGTTTGACCTGACCTATCTCTTCATCAGTCATGACCTCTCCGTGGTCGAGCACATCTCCGAGCGGGTGGTGATCATGTACCTGGGCCGGGTCGTGGAGACGGCCCAGGCAGAGGCGCTCTTCGCCGCGCCGAACCATCCTTACGCGCAGGCCCTCCTGTCGGAGGTGCCGCGGCTGGATCAGCGCAAGCGGGATTTCCAGCCAATCAAGGGCGAGATTCCCTCGCCATTGGACCCACCGCCCGGCTGCCACTTTCACCCGCGCTGCCCCCAGGCCTTTGGGCCCTGTTCCTCGGCCCGGCCGCTGCTCAAGTCCATCGGCCCGGACCGGGTGTCAGCCTGTCACCTCAACGAATGATCCCCGCTCAAAGAACCACTGCCGCAAAGCTTCCGTTTCTCAAAAGCCATGGATAGACCTCAGTGACCGAACAGATCGTGCTCGTCCGGCCGCGCGGAGACGCGCTCCCCCTGATCTTCGACAGCCCCCATTCCGGCACCAACTACCCGGCGGACTTCGATCATGTGATCGACCGCAAGGTCTTGCGCCGCTCGGAGGACACCTTCATCGAAGAGCTCTATGACTACGTGCCGGAGCAGGGTGCGACCCTGCTGCATGCGCTCTTCCCGCGCTGCTACATCGATCCGAACCGAGGACTGGAAGACATCGATCCGGAAATGATTGCAGGCGGTTGGCCGGGCGAGTTCCGTCGTTCCTTCAAACTGGACAACGGGGTCGGCCTGATCTGGCGGCAGGTAAAGACCTTCGGCCGGATTTACGACCGCCTGTTAACGCAAGAAGAGGTCCAAGCCCGGATCGACGACTGCTGGAAGCCTTATCACGACACCCTCTCCGGTCTCTTCGAGGAGTTCCACGGCCGGCACGGTCTGGTCTACCACGTGAACTGCCACTCCATGCCGGAGTGGGGCGATGAGACCACCGAGGACGGTCCGGTCCGTCGGGCCGACTTGGTGCTCGGCGACCGGGACGGCACGACCTGTGAGCTGGGCTTCGCGGCACTGATCGCCGAAGTCCTGGAGCAGCAGGGGCATTCGGTGGTGATGAATTTCCCCTACAAGGGCGTGGAACTGGTGCAGCGCTACTCCGATGTGGCGAAGGGGCGTCACTCGATCCAGATCGAAATCAATCGCGCGCTCTATATGGATGAAGAGGGAATCACCCGGAACGGTAACTTCGAGAGCTTAAAACAGTCGCTCAGAAAACTCTCCGAAGCCGTTGCGGCATATGTCGCCGGTAAGGTTCACTGAGATCATGTCGAGACGTCTCTTCATCGCCGCCACACTCCTGTCCCTGCTGCTACCGGGTGGGTTGTCCGCGGGTCAGGCTGAGCCGCTGCGCGCGGACCACTGTGTGGCGGCAATAGAGACGGACCTTCTGGAGCGGGGTGGTATTGCGACGAACCGTCTTGCGGCCTCTGTCGAGCTTGTCTTCTGCGATGGATCGCGCGCCGGATTGTCGCTTCTGGAGGGTGCGCTTGGCGTTGCTGTACTGCAGGATAAAAAGGTTCAAAGCCCGCGCCCGGCAGATGAGGCCGAGCTCCTGCCCGACGGCGAGGTGACCCGGGGAACGCTTGCAGGGCTTGGCGCCCAACTGATCGGGCCAACGGGCCGCTATCGGCACGCCATTCTCGGCGATGCGATCGAAGCCTCGGGCTTTTCGATTTTCGAGAAGGATGGGGCGCGCATATCCTTTGTCTTAGGAGAAGAGTCGGTTTTCGAGGATCTGCGGGTTCGGCTGATCGATCTGAACAGCGACGGCGAAGATGAGTTCGTCGTGATCCGCAGCTACCTGGACGGCGGAGCGGCGCTCGCGGTCTACGGTCTGAGGAATGGCGAGATCGTGGCGATGGGAGAGACACCCGCCATCGGCCTGACCAACCGCTGGCTCAACCCGGCTGGCGCGGCTGACTTCGACGGCGACGGGGATCTCGAGATTGCTTATGTCGAGACGCCGCATATCGGCGGTACTCTTCGGTTCCTGTCACTCACCGGCCAGGGGCTTGTGGAAGAGCAGGCGATCCACGGCTTTTCCAACCATGCGATCGGCAGTCGGGTGCTGGATATGGCGGCGGTCCTGGACTGGAATGCCGATGGTTTACCGGATCTTGCAATTCCCGATGCATCGCGCAGCCGGATGCAGATCGTCAGCCTCGCGGGCGGCGAAGCGAAGGTGATCGACAGCCTGCCGAAAGCGGGCGGCAGGTATCAAGAGCGGATCACCTCTGCCGTTGTGGCAAGTGATCTGGACGCTGACGGCAAGCCCGAAGTGATTTTTGCACTTGGGAATGGCAAGCTGGTTATGGAAAAACCCTGATCAACATCTTCTCAAGTCTTCCAGAGTCTGTGTATCTTTAGATAGTTTTATTGACTTGGCAGTAGAATAACCCCGTTTGGCTGCTCTTGAGGCTGTGCCGCGGTTGGCAAGGAGCACGGGGGCGTCCGTGACCGCATCGTCAAAGCATATTGCGCGCTACAGCGGTGTTCGCCGTGTAGAGGAGGCACCCAGGCATCATAACGATGCGATCGGGTGCTTCGACAGCTATTGGCGTGCCCTCCGGGATCGTCTCGGCCATTGCCCATCGCGCCGGGACCTCGATCCGGTTGAGATGGGGGCGGCCTCTTTACCCTGGATGCTCTTGGTCGAACTGCGCGAAGACGCGGAGGGCCTCTATTTTTACTACCGTCTTTGTGGCACGGAGATCACCAATCTGGTCGGACAAGATGTTACCGGCAAGACGACACGGGAAGTGGTGATCAGCGGTGATCTGAAAATCATCGTCGAACCCTACCTCTACACCCTGCGTGAAGCTCGCCCAAGTTTTTGGGAGACGGCAGTTTTTCACGAGATCTATCAATGGCGGCCCGTGGTCCGCGGCGTCTGGCCTCTATCGGAAAATGGTCAGGATATCGATATGTTCGTCAATCTGACCGTGCCAATTCACTTATAGGCTTTCAGAAGCATCGGACATTCAAGGTTCAAACCGGGATGAAGAGCTCGATCGGCTTGTCCCGGCCCCGCAGGCTGTTCTCTTTGATCGCCTGCCAGTCCTGCCTGTCGCTCTCTTCCACGGCCGCTAGGAGTTCGCCCGAAACAATCAGCCAGGAAGGGACGGATTTGGTCAGTTCCTCTATCCGGGCGGCCACGTTCACGGCATCGCCAAGAACGGTGAACTCCAGGCGGCTGTCGTCGCCCACCGCGCCGCAAAAGACCTCGCCCCAATGGATACCGATACCGATCCGGACGGCCTCGCTGTCGCTGCCGGCTGCCGCATTCCAGCTTTCGATATTGGCGTGAAGCCGTCTGGCGCAGGCGATCGCATTGCCGGCGTGGTTCTCGCCATTGTCGTTCAGGCCGAAGACGACCAGGGCCGCGTCGCCGATAAACTTGTCGACGATACCTGCGTGCGCCGAGGTGGCATCTGTGACGCAGCTTCGGAAACGGGTGACGAAATCGCTCAAGGCGGCTGGCGCGAGACCCTGGGAGCGGCGCGTGAAGCCCCGGATATCGACAAAGAGCACCGCCACCTCCCGGCGCTGCCCTCGGCGCAGTTCTTCCGTTCCTTTGTCGGAGAGTTCCTCGACCAGTTCCGGGGGCAGATAGCGTGTGAGATGGATGCGGCGCCGGTTTTCCTCGATGGCCTGGCTTAGCAGGCGGCGCGTCCGGCTGACCGCGACGGTCAGGATGATGCCGGCGAGCAGGACCATGCCCAGGCGCATGACGTTGGGCGGCGCCTGGAAAAGGCGGTTCATGGTGGCGGGAAAGTTCGCTTCCGACGCATCGATCCAACTGGTGGTCCAGACCGCGATGGCCAGCAGCCCGAAGCCCAGAAGGATTGTGACGTAGGCCTGTTGCAGCGGATTGAAGCGCAGGGCGCCGAAGGCCAGGACCAGCGGGATCAGCCAGACGGCCGGCAGCGCAATCATGTAGTTGCCGGCCGCCGCGGTATTGAGCAGACCGATATGGAGGCTCAGCAGCAGGAAGGCAGCGTCACAGGTTGAGAGGCTCCAGGTGTGCCAAGCCTTAAAAATCCCGGGCCGTGCCGCCGCAAGGGACAGGAGTCCGACAAGCAGGTAAGCGCTCAGAGTCAGAAGCGCCAGAAAGAGCTGCCGCTGCAGGATCGGGTCCTCCAGTGGCGGATCGCGCAGCACGGCAACGACGAAGAGTGACAAGAGCGCCAGCGCAATCCCCAGCCGGACCCAGCCCAGCAGGCGCTCCGCACGCAACTCGGCTTCGAAGAAGAGCTGCGTGGTGTCGGTCATGTAACGCGGTCCCTCGAATACGCCCGAAGCAGTTTTTTCAGTAGCGCCCCAGCCGCTCGATCAGCAGGTCGAAGAATCCTTCGGCATCCACGTCATGGACCCAGTCGACATTTCGCGGCCGGTCCGTGACATGCCAGAAGTCGACGGCCGTGTGGCCCATGGTCAGTTCTGCATGGATCTCGACCTCGAGATTGCAGCGCTTGGCCGTGAAGAGATCCGGTTTGAGCAGGTAGGCGGCAGTGCAGGGGTCGTGAAGAGGCGCGCCGTCGGAGCCGTATTTCTGCACGTCGTGCCGGTCGAAAAAGGCCAGCATGTTGTGGGCGGCCTGCGCCACCGGATTGCCCAGTGCGGCGATGCGTTTCAAACGGGCCTGGGTGGTCAGGACCTGATGAGTGACATCCAGGCCCATGACCACGATCGGCCGGCCGCAGCGGAATACCACGTCCGCGGCGTGAGGATCGACGTAGATGTTGAACTCTGCCGAAGGTGTGGTGTTGCCGCCTTCGCGCATGGCGCCGCCCATCAGGACGATTTCGCGGATCTTGCCGGCAATGGCCGGCGCCTTGATCAGGGCGGCCGCGATGTTGGTGAGGGGGCCGATCGGCAGCAGGGTGATGGAGTCGTCTTGAGCCGCCGACAGGGTCTCGACAAGAAAGTCGACGGCATGCTGGTCCCGCAACGGCGTTTTCGGCTCGGTGATCTCGATGCCGTCGATGCCTGTCTTGCCATGCACCTCCTCCGCCGTGACCAGCCTGCGGACCAGCGGCCGGCTGCAGCCGGCGTAGACGCCGACCTCCTGCCGGCCGGCGAGATCGCAGAGGATCCGCGCATTGCGGGAGGTCAGGGCCAGAGGGACGTTACCGGCGACCGTCGTAATGCCGAGGACCTCCAGTTCCTCCGGAGAGGCCAGAGATAGCAGCAGCATGATGGCGTCGTCCTGACCGGGGTCGCAGTCGATAATGATGGGGCGGGCGGTCATGGCGGCATCCTCTCAACGGGTGGGGGAGGGGATCTTGCCGGTGATCCCGGCCTCGATCAATTCATAAGGCCCGATCAGTTCAGAAGACAGGATGAAACTGGACGGACGCTATCGGGTCAGCTTTGCCTGTTTCTTCTGGGCCTGGATCAGGTCTTCCAGCGCGCTCAGAAAACGGGAGCGGTCACGTTTGGTGAAGCCCGGGCCGGCGCCGGAGATCTCGCCGCTCTCGCGCAACTGTGCGTTGAGGTCCCGCATCGCCAGCGCCATGCCGATGGACTGTTCGGTGAACGGCCTGCCGGTCGGTCCCAGTACGCCGGCCCCGGCCTTGATACAGCGGTCGGCGAGCGGGATATCCGCGGTGATGGCGATATCGCCCGGCCCGATATGTTCGGCAATCCAGTTGTCGGCGGCGTCCGGTTCTTCCGGCACAACGACCCGCTTGACCAGCGGATTGTCGCCGACCCGAAGCCAGGTGTTCCCCACCATATGCACGACCAACCGGTGCCGCTCGGCGACCTTCAGCACTTCCTGCTTGACCGGGCAGGCGTCCCCGTCGACGTAGATTTCCAGCACTATCGCCCTTTCCGGCACGCAGTCTTCAGCTTATCGGGATCAATGGCGGCAGAAGCCTTCCGCAACAAGCGAAATCTGCTGATTCTGGGCAGATTTTGATTCGGATTGCCGCATTTCGTCCTCGTTACGCGGCCGCGATAAAATGCCGCTGCAGGCAGTCGGCTTTGCGGGTTTGTTTCGACGGAAAGATATGAAAACTTCTCTCTAAGATTTTGAATATTATATAAAATCAGGTTTCGATTTGTTCGATCTCTGTCAAAAAAATTTAATGCTGCGGCGCAAGAACAGAGACTGATTTTCCCTTGGAAAGCGCAGGATTTCCTATATTTTAAAATGATTGTAAGAAGCGAGTGCAGTGGGTTCAGGGTTTGAATTTCGAGTGCCAAACCTCATTGCACGCCATCAATGAGGGATAGAAATATGATTGGAAAGAGGCTGCCCGCCGTCACCTTCCGCACGCGTGTGCGCGATGAATCGCTCGGCGGAGACAACCCCTACCGTTGGGAAGACAAGACCACCGACGACTACTTCAAAGGCAAGCGTGTGGCGATCTTTTCGCTGCCGGGCGCCTTCACGCCGACCTGCTCGACCTTTCAACTGCCGGACTTCGAAAAGCTGTTTGGCGAGTTCCAGAGCAAGGGCATCGAAGACATCTACTGCATCTCCGTCAATGACGCTTTCGTCATGAACGCCTGGGGCAAGCAGCAGGGCCTGGTCAATGTGAAGCTGATTCCGGATGGTTCCGGTGAATTCACCCGTAAGATGGGCATGCTCGTCTGCAAGGATAACCTTGGTTTCGGCATGCGCTCCTGGCGCTACGCGGCGATCATTAACGACGGTGCGGTTGAGGCCTGGTTCGAGGAGCCTGGTTATTCCGATAACTGTGAAAGCGATCCCTACGGCGAATCCGCGCCGCAAAATCTGCTCTCGAAGATCGGTGAGGGCCTGGAGGAGAAGGTTCCCGCCTGAGGAGCCTATTCCCGGTTATGAAAAGCGGCCTGCTCTGTGCGGGCCGCTTCTTCTTTGCGAAAAGGGAGCCCAAAAAAAGAGACGTCGGAGCGGGAGCGCCGACGTCCAGTACGGGTGAAACAGGTCCGCGTAACTTAACGCTGTGCCCGCTTGACGAGAATCATCGTTTTTTTATAGGGCTATACAAAAATTTAGAGGCAGGCTGTCCGGACTAGGGAATGACTATACCGTTCCTATTGCTTGTTACCGGTTGCTATGATCTGTCCTTGCAGCGGAAAGCCAGCCGAAGGGGGCAGCCCATTGAACAGATTGAAGAACCCGCAAGCCTCTTCCCGTGAAACCGGGGCCGTCGTGCCTTCGAAGAAGCAACTGGAAAAAGCCAGCAAGTTCCTGAGCTTCGTTCTCCGGCACGAACCCGAAGCCATCGGCCTTGAGCTGGATACAAACGGTTGGGTTGCACTGGATCTTCTGATTGAGAAGGCCGCCACGGAGATATCTCTCAGCCCTGATCTGATTGAAGAGGTGGTCCGGACCAGTGACAAGAAGCGCTTCGCCCTGTCCGAGGATGGCGCGCGCATTCGGGCGAACCAGGGACATTCCGTCAAGGTTGATCTGCAACTTACGCCGAAAGATCCACCCGAGGTGCTTTATCACGGCACGGCGACCCGCTTTCTGGAATCGATCCTGGCCGATGGCCTGCGTCCGGGGCAGAGGCACCATGTACATCTTTCTGCCGAGAGGGCGACGGCTCTTGCGGTTGGCAAAAGGCACGGCAAGCCGGTCGTTCTCCAGATTGCCTCGGCGGAAATGCGAGCCCGGGGCTTTCTCTTTTTTCTCTCCGAAAATGGCGTCTGGCTGACCGATCGCGTGCCGCCGGCCTATCTCTCTCGGTTGGATTCGGAAGACTCCTGATCTCGAGGACCCGCGTTTGCGGTGCTCGGCTGCTCTCGTTCGGGCTTGAGCAGCGCGAGCTTAACGCCGCCGACCACAATGATCGCGGCGCCCGCCACCGTTCCGGCTTCGGGAATCTCTCCGAACACAAAGAAGCCGAGGATCGCGGCAAAGACGATCCAGGTGTAGCTGACCGGTCCCAGGACCGAGACATCTGCCAGCCGAAAACCCCGGATGACGAAGTACTGCGCCGTGATCGCGAAAGGGCCGAGCAGGAGGAAGGGAAGATTGTCGAGCAGGAGTGTCGAGCGCCAGGTGAGGACGGCCGGGACCGACAACAGCAGCAAACCGAAGGCGTTGACGTAGAGCAGGACGGTCATGGGCTTTTCCGAGCTGGTCAGGATCTTGATCATGATCGATTCGCAGGCGATGAGAATTGCTCCGAGGAGGGCGAAGGCGGCCGGCCAGAGATAACCGGCATGCAAGGACTGGAAAGCGCCCTTGCTGGCCATCATGACGGCGGCACCGCTGAAACTGATGATGATTGCCACCCAGTGAGGGCGGGAGATGCGTTCGCCCAACAGCAGCACCCCGAGGAGCACGGTAAAAATAGCCTCCAGCAGCCCGATGGCGGTGGCGTCGACGATGGGCATGTTTGCCGCCGCATGGATGGCGGACACGCCACCAAAAGCGCTGAAAACCGCGCGGAAAAAGTGCGATGACGGCTGCCTGCTGGCATAGAATTTTAAACTCTTGCCGCTGAGGTAGGTGATCGCGGTCAAGGTCAGGAAGCCGCCGATATAACGCAGGAAGAGGATCTGCAGGGCGGAGGCGCTGTCACCCGCCAACTTACCTGACGCGAAGACCAGGGTGAAGAGAGCGGTTCCGGCCGTTACCCAGGAAACGCCCGCGGTGTTAGTGGAGAACCTGGCTTGGAAGGGTATCGGATTGGAGGACATATTGATCCTGTGTCTTAACGGAGAGCCATGGGGACGAGGCCTTGGGGCCAAGTCTGATCCGCGTTGCATCCTGTTGGAAAGCCGGTAACCTGATCAAACGACGAATTTCGATCCTGAGTGAGATTTTTTGATGCAAAGCCAGCGCCACTTTTCTCTGAATGCTGTAAGGGTCTTCGAGGTTGCCGCTCGCCACGGCAGCCTGAAACTTGCGGCAGCGGAGTTGTCGGTCACTCCGAGCGCCGTCAGCCATCAGATCAAATCACTTGAAGAAGCCCTGGGTGTTACGCTGTTCGAACGCCGCAACAACGCGGTGCTTCTGACGGCCGCCGGACGGCAGTTTCTGGAGGATATCGCGCCGGCGGTTGCCACCATCGAGCGTGCCGCGGAAGCCCTGCGGCGTTCGGCAAGCGAGGTTGTGCTGCGTGCCGGCGTATCGTTGGCCGTGCGTTGGCTGATCCCAAAGCTGGAGGACTTCAAGCGGCGCTATCCGCAGATCCGCATCAGGCTCGAGACCACGCACCTCCCGGCCGTGCCTCTGGGCCCCGACGTGGATCTGGCGATCTCCTACAGCCGCAAGGTGGCGGTGTCACGGGCGCCGAAGCCGGAAACCGGTGGTATCATCCTGATGAAGGATATCTGCCGGCCGGTCCTGTCACCGGCGCTGCTGGCTAAGAGTGGCTACAAACGATTGGCGGACATTTCCCTGGTCCCGATCCTGAGTGCGACCGAAGACGATTGGGACTGGCGTGCCTGGAGCGGATCTGACGAGGTGCGGCGTTGGTTGGGCCGTGAGGCCGACCGCATTGACTTCAAGGCGATCCGCGTGCGCGATCGTTTCGACACGGACGATGCGGCCATCCACGGCGCGGTCGCTGGGATCGGCATGGTCCTGATGCCGCCCGTCATGACGCAGAAGGAGATCGAGATCGGGTCCCTGGTCGAACTCCCCGAGGCACCCGCGGTGCAACTCGGCAGCTTTCATGTGACCACGACGCCGCGGCCGAGACCGGTGGTCGAGAAGTTCCGAAAGTGGTTACTGGCGCAGCAGTCTGCGCTCTAATCGCTACCCGTCATGAGCTGACCGCCGCTTTCCTGCCGCGTGGGCTGGGTCCGGCGCCGCTCGCTTCTTGGCAACTGTCCCTTAAAGAGGGCCGAATCCGCGGTAATTGCGCGTGCGATGAAGTCGTAAGTACGGCGCACCGGCCCGGTTTCCTTCAGATCGCGATTGACCAGCAGCCAGAGATCAACGGGGATATCGAAGGCCTCCGGCAGGATCCGCACGAAGTTGGGTGCCGGGTCGGCCATGAAGCAGGGCAGTGGTGCGATGCCGAGCCCATTGCGCACGGCCGCCATCTGCACAGTGGTGTTGTCGGCCCCGAAATCGATGTTGTTGTCCTGCAGCGTGTCTCGAAGAGCCATGACCTGAGGCAGATTTTCAATCTCGCCTTCTGAATCGATGACGCAATGCCCTGCCAGATCCGCGAGGCTCTCCGGTATCCCGCGATCCTCAACGTAGTCCTGCGAAGCGTAGAGCCCGCAGTGGATATGGCCGATCCGCCGGCCGAAGAGCTGCTCGTCGCCCGGATTTCCCATCCGCAAGGCGATATCCGCCTTGTAGCGGCTGACGTCGGCGCGCTGGATACCGACCCGGATCGCGAGCCGTACATTGGGGTTGGTGGTCTTGAAGGCCGCGAGCTTCTCCGTCAGCCAGCAGGTGGCAAGGTTCAGGGTGGTGGCGATACGGACCACCTCCTTCGGACGATTCAAAAAGCGTGCGAGGCAGTTGCCCGCGGCTTCCGCCTCCCGGTCCATGGCTTCGACGAAGTTGAGCGCGGCTTCTCCCGCTTCGGTCAGGTTGAAGCCTGCTTCGGTGCGCTCGAACAGCTTGACCTTGAGTTCGGTCTCCATCTGGTCGATGCGCCGCCCGACAGTCGGCTGGGTGACAGAGAGTGCCCGAGCGGCGGCGGACAGACTTCCGCAGCGCGCCACCGCGAGGAAGAAGCGATAGTCATCCCAACTCAGCATTGCCGTGTACCTGTCCCGCTTACCCGTTTCAGCCAAGGCTCAGCGTCTTTGCCCGCGGTACCTTTGGCTCATAGACTACACCTGGACCGCATATTTTATTCCAACTCAGATCAATCAAGCAAAAATACCAGAGATATATTTGGATTCCTTGACCGACGAAGCTTGATTCTCGCGCTATATCCCCGGGTCACAAGTCTATAAAACTTTCTATAGGCCTATACAGCATTTTAGTATCCGCCCTGGTCAAAGTCGGGCCTGTCCCTGGCCATGGTGGCTTGCCCTTGGCGGAAAATGCGGGCTATTTGACGGCCGGTCGGGAGGCGAGGAAGAGAGATATGATTCCGGTGATCGAGAGCGAACGTCTGATACTGCGCGCCTACAAGGACAGCGACTTTGACGCCTACGCGGCGTTTTTCGCCAGCGATCGGGCGCGCTACTACGGCGGTTCCTGCGATCGCAACGATGCCTGGCGCCGCATGGCCATGTTCGCGGGCCATTGGTTGCTGCGTGGCTACGGCGTCTGGGCCTTGGAGGAAAAGGCGACAGGCGCTTTTGTCGGGCAATCCGGCCTCTGGTTCCCCGAGGGCTGGCCGGAGCGCGAGATCACCTGGATGGTTCTGGCCGAACATGAAGGTCGCGGTTTTGCCAGCGAAGCTGCATTAAGAGTTCGGGCGCATGCCTTTGAAACCCTTGGATGGAAGCGCCTGGTCAGTTGCATTCAGCCTGAAAACAAGGCCTCTATCCGGCTCGCCGAGCGAGTGGGGGCCGTCTACGAGCGCGCGCAATCCATTCCCGGTCGGGACTTTCACGTCTATCGCCATGCCGGGTCGGAAGAACGGGGCTGAGCCGGTCGCTTATGTCGTCCTATGACGCGATCATCGTCGGCGCTGGTGCCGCCGGCCTGATGGCAGCCATCGAAGCGGGCAAACGCGGCCGCAGGGTCTTGCTCCTGGACCATGCCAAGTCGGCGGGAGAGAAGATCCGGATCTCCGGCGGCGGGCGCTGCAACTTTACCAATCTGCACACCGCGCCAGCCAATTTCCTGTCGCAGAATCCGCGCTTCTGCGTTTCTGCCCTGAAGCGCTACAGCCAGCGGGACTTCATTGCCCTGGTGGAGTCTTACGGCATCGCCTATCACGAAAAGACCCTGGGGCAGTTGTTTTGCGACGGCTCCTCCAAGCAGGTCGTTTCGATGCTGCTGCAGGAGAGCCGTAAAGCCGGTGTGACCCTTTGGACTGCTGCCCGGGTGGGCAGAATTCAAAAGCAGGGTGAGGGCTTTTCGGTTGCGGTGGAGCGGGAGGGGCAGCGTGACGCTTTGACCTGCGAGTCCCTCGTGATCGCCACCGGCGGCCCCTCGATCCCGAAGATGGGGGCGAGCGGCTTTGGCTATGACCTGGCGCGGAACTTCGGTTTGAAGGTCGTCGAGCCGCGCCCGGCGCTGGTGCCGCTGACCTTCGACGACGCCCTGCTGGCCAAGCTCAAACATCTCGCCGGTGTTTCGCTGGACGCCGAGGTAAGTTGCGGGAAAATGACCTTTGCCGAAGCACTGCTCTTTACCCATCGCGGCCTCAGCGGTCCGGCTATTCTTCAGATCTCTTCCTATTGGCGTGAGGGGAGGGAGATCCGCGTCAATCTGCTGCCCGGTCGGGATGCGTTCGAGGACCTGAGGCAGGCGCGTCAGGCGCGCGCGAAGCAGGAATTGAAATCCATCCTGTCGGAATGGCTGCCCCGCCGGCTGGCGCTGCATATTGTCGAAGAACTCGAAAACACGGCCGCGCCTGGCAGCCTTGGGCGCCTGGCGGATCTTTCCGATAAGAAACTGCGCAGCATCGCGACTGCCCTGAATGACTGGCGGATCCTGCCGAAGGGCACGGAAGGTTTCCGGACCGCGGAAGTCACCCTCGGCGGTGTCGACACCGGTGAACTCTCGTCGAAAACCTTCGAAGCCAAATCAGTGCCCGGTCTCTATTTCATCGGCGAGGTGGTCGACGTGACCGGCCACCTCGGTGGCTACAATTTTCAGTGGGCCTGGGCGTCGGGCCACGCTGCGGGGCAGTACCTTTAGGCTTCGATGAACTCCGGCTCGAAGGAGACCGGGAAGTTCACGGAGCGGGCGATGAAGCAGTACTTGTGCACATCGTGATGGAGTGCAGCGGCTTTCTCCAGGTCCGCGCCGGCGGTGACGGTGATCTTCGGATGGAGGGTCGCGCCGGTGAAGTTGCCGGAGGCGCTGGGGTGCATGACCCCATGACCGACCGGATTATCCTCATAGGCCTGCACGGTGATACCCGCTTTCGAGCAGAGATGCAGGTACCAGAGCATGTGGCAGGAGGCGAGGGCGGTGATCAGGAGATCTTCCGGGTTGTACTTCGTCGGGTCCCCGCCCAGCAGCGGATCGTTGGAGCAGGAGACCACCGGCTTGCCTTCCAGGGCGAGATCCCAGGTCCGGTCGTAGCCGCCGTATTCCTTTGTGCCTTTGCCCCGGTTGCCGGTCCAGACGATGCGGGCCGGGTAAGCATGCTCTTTGGCCATTCTGCGCTCCTGTAATCACTGAGACTGTCAGGTTAGCATGGTGTTCCCTGTGGCAGAATTACCCGCTGCGCAGAACAGCTTTGCATTACGCTGCATGCTATAGTCCCTCAAAACAGGAGATGGCAATGCGCGTGTTCACGGTTCTCTTTGCTGCAATACTGATGCTGATGCCGGGGAGAGGGCAGGCGGAAGAGCTGGATCTGGAACTGGTCCTGCTCGCCGACGCCACCGGCTCCATCGACGACGCGGAGATCCGCTTCCAGCGTCAGGGCTACGCGGCGGCGCTGACCCATCCCGACGTCCTTTCTGCCATCACCAACAGCCTCACCGGTCGCATCGCCCTGACCTACGTGGAGTGGGGCGACCAGTATTCCCAGGACGTTGTCGTGCCCTGGACCGTGATCGACGGCGCCGAAAGCGCAGGGCATTTCGCCAAGGCTCTGCTGGCCGCGCCGCGGCGCGCCTTTGGTTACAATGCGATCGGGACCGCGATCTCGAAAGCCCAGGCCCTGATCGAGGAGAACGACATCATTGGTCTGCGCCGGGTCATCGACTTCTCGGCCGACAGCGCCAACAACTGGAACGGCATCCCGATCGAAACCGCCCGGGCCGCCGCCCTGGAGGCACGTATCACCATCAACGGCCTTGCTATCCTCTGCCGGGAACGGGACTGCAGCGGCCGGCCCAACGCTTACGACCTGGAGGCAGCTTTCGCCGAGCAGATCGTGGGTGGACCCGGCAGCTTCGTCATCACAGTCGATGGCCGGGACAGCTTCGCCGAAGCCGTGCGCAAGAAACTGATTCTGGAGATCGCCGGCCCGCTGGAGCCGGACGAGGCGGCGACGGCGTCCCTGGAGTGAAGAGCCGTGAGCGTTTGTCCCGTCAGGCTCCCCCATGTATCTTGCGCTTTCCGCCGCCTGAGGGCGGCTTCTTGAGGGAAAGCGGTAAGCGGTGAAGACAGCGAATTCGATTCTTTCCGGTTATGGCACCACCGTCTTCGAGGTGATGTCGCGCCTGGCCATGGAACATGACGCCATCAATCTGGGCCAGGGCTTTCCCGACACCGACGGACCGATCGAAGTGCGCCGGAAGGCCGCCGAAGCGTTACTGGAGGCGCCGAACCAGTATCCACCCATGATGGGGCTGCCGGCCCTGCGCCAGGCCGTCGCCGACCACAACAAGCGCTTCTACGACCTGGATATCGACTGGCAGACCGAGGTCATGGTGACCTCCGGGGCCACGGAGGCGCTGGCGGACTGCCTCATGGCCCTGATCGAGCCGGGCGACGAGGTGGTGCTGATCGAGCCGCTCTACGACTGCTACCTGCCGATCGTGCGCCGGGCCGGGGGCGTGCCCAGGCTGGTTCGGGTCGAGCCGCCGCAGTGGACACTGCCGCGTGAAAAGCTCGAGGAGGTCTTCTCAGACCGCACCAAGCTGATCCTGCTGAACAATCCCATGAATCCTGCGGCTAAGGTCTTCGCGCAGGAAGAACTGGCCTTCATCGCCGACCTGATCCTGCGCCACGACGCCTATGCGGTCTGCGACGAGGTCTACGAGCACATCGTTTTCGATGGCCGGGCGCATATCCCTCTCATGACCCTGCCCGGGATGCGCGAGCGCTGCATTCGCATCGGCTCGGCAGGCAAGACCTTTTCTCTCACCGGCTGGAAGGTGGGGTACATCACCGCGCCCCCGGAACTGCTCGCGCCGGTCTCCAAGTCCCACCAGTTCGTCACCTTCACCACACCGCCGAACCTGCAAAGCGCGGTCGCCTACGGCCTGGGCATGGAACAGGCTTACTTCGACGGCCTGACCGCCGAGATGCAGGCCAAGCGCGACCGGATCGCATCAGGCCTGAAAGAGATCGGGTTCGGCATCATCGACTGCGAAGGCACCTACTTCATCACCGCCGATGTCCGGCCCCTGGGCTTCTGCGGCGACGACGTCGACTTCTGCCGCCACATCACTCTGGAGGCCGGTGTGACCACAGTCCCGGTCAGCGCCTTTTACCAGAGCGAGGCTATCGACCACTATGTGCGCTTTTGCTTCTGCAAACGCGATGAGGTGCTGGACGAGGCTGTGGCGCGGCTGAAGAAGATTTTCTGAGGTCGCTCAGTCGGGAAGCTGAGCCTCGACGCGTGGCGGCGGGCCTTCGCCACCCCAGGGACGGTCATCCAGTATGCGAATAACGATGTCCTCGCGCTTCAAGTTAGTGTAGCGCTTTAACAGTAAAGGAATGTCACGCTCCGACCGATCCGAAATAGCAGGCTGTCCGCCGGCGATGATCGTGATGCCGAGAATATTTCGTCCAGTCCTAAGGCGCATATGGAGATTGCCGATATAGGTGGCTTCACCCTTTTTCACTGTAAACGGCAGCGGCTTGGGGTCGATCGGGTAAATAATGGCGTTTGAGCCGTTGTCGATGTCCCACTTGTAGAAGACGTAGTCTCCTGGTGGCAATGGGATGGCAAAGAGTGTGCCGGTCGCATCGGTGAAATCGGATGGTCCAGAGGGACCAAGGAATGGATCGTAGGGCAGCGCTTCAATAAACCCTGCACTCGTGTCCGCGAAAGAATCTTGGTTGCCCGCTAGCGAATAGCGAAAGCGAACCGCCGCATCGTACCAACTGTTCTCTTCCCCTGAAGAAGCCGATCCAACGATCAAACCGGTTTCACTTTCAGGCGTGAAGGCGAAATCTGTTTCGACTGATTTGGTGGCGCAGCCTGAAAGCAGGAAGCCGATAAGAACTACGGCAAGTCGAGCGGGATTCCGAGTGAGACAGGTAAGAAAACTGGGATTCTGGGTCTTCATAGTTCCTCGGCGCGCCGATGTGTCTGTGCGGGTGAGCAGGGTGCCAGAACAAAGCTTAGCAATGCTCGCCTGATCTGTGTAACGCAATTCGGTAGTTTTTTGGTGAACGTGCAGCCGCGATCCGCGAATTGAATCCGCTTCACAGGAGATTCAGAAACTCTTTAAAGAAATCATTATAACCCTCTGGAATGTCGAGCCAAACCGTGAAACAAGCCAATCCCGCCAGACCCAGCGTCTTGGGTTTCATGATCTTCTCCGCGTGGATCAGATTATAGAAGGGCCGCAGCAGGACGGGCCAGAACAGCCGATGCGCCAGGGCCGTGAGGGCGACCAGCAGGAAGACCACGCTCGGCACGAGAGTTGAGAGATTGGCTGCGGCCACGAAGATCAGATAATGCGCCAGGGTCGTGTCCGGCTCGACGACCCTGGCAAAGAGGATCCAGGGTACGATCAGCATGGCGCCGGCGACGAGCGCGTCGATGAGAAAATAGGCCGCGGCTACAACGGCCGATTTTGCGGTGCTGATCTTCTCCAGGAAGTAGACGGTGATCAGGACACAGACGGCGTCGCAGACGAAGGCCGTAAAGAGGGAAAGAAAGAACACGCCTTCATCCACGCCCCGTTCCTTGGCCTCCGAGAAAACCAGGCCGGTGGAGGAGAAGGCGATGCTGGCCAGCAGAACGGGCATAAGGAACCTGGAGGAGCCCTCCGGCGAAAGCAGCTCTTCCCACCAGGCCTTCTTCTTCTCGTAGGGCGCAAGCGAAGCCAGCGATCGCTGAAGATCCGGCCAGTCCGGCGCGCGGTAGCCGATGGTGATGTTCTGCTTCGAAAAGAGCGGCCCGCGTTTCCCTGACGGATAGAGCGGGTCATCGCCGTACTTTTCCAGAATCGAGTCTTCCAGTTGCTTTCGCAGGCGATCCTGCGGGCCGCCCATGATGAAGGCGAAGGCTATGATCCCGACAGTGAAGAGGGTCAGCCCCGTCGGTACGGCCCAGCCGTAGTCGCCGAAGCTCAACATGCCGATTACGAAACTGCCCATGGAAAGAAAGCCCGAAACGTAGAAGAACCGGGTGGAGAGGGCTTCGCCGAACAGCCAGTCAAAACCGGCTTTCGCGGTCGATGCCGTTTTGCGAATGAAAGCCACATGGCGCCGCAAGGCGATATCGCTCATGTCATGAAGCTGCAGCCACCAGTCCTCGAGCTTGCTGTGCAGGCCTCGGCGCTCCTCGGGATAGGTGAAGGCAGCGGCATAGATCAGCAGCACCCCCGCAATGCTGGCGGCGATGCGCAGCAGCCAAAAACCGAGTCCAGCTTCCTCCATGGCAAATCTGCTCGAAGTGCAGGTTCACGGGGGAAGATATCACAGGAGAGTTAAAAACGCATATCATTTGAATGCGAATGATATGCGTTGATGTTCGATCACTCTTCGGAGAAGGCTTTCTTCACGGCATCGAAGGGCAGAAGGACGCAGCCATGGCGGCTGCGGTAGTCGGCGACTGGCTGAAAGTTCGCCATCTCCGTCCAATGGCCGTCGGGGGGCGCGGCGCCGGATTTCAGCATCTCTCGGACTTCTTGCGCGGCTGCGGCGATCTCCGCTTCCGTCTGTCCAACGGCGCTGCGGCTCAAGACCGCTGCCGTGGCCTGACAGATCAGGCAGGCGCGGACTTCGCGCCCGACCTCGGTGATCTTCCCGTCTTCCAGCCTGATATCGACCGTGATCCGGTCTCCGCAGAGCGGGTTGTCGACGGTGGCGCTGCGGTCGGGCTGATCCAGTCGCTCTTCGGGCGAAGCGGCCAGTTCGAGCAGGGTTGTGTGATAGAGATCTTCGCTCACGCCGACTTTTCCTGCTCGCCTGTGAGACGGGCCAGAGCCTCTGGCGTGTCCACATCCAGAAAGATCTCGCTGCCATCCATGGGCACTTCGCAGACCAGTTCCGCGTACTCGCCGATCAGGTGCTTGGCCCCGACGTCGCCGGCCAGTTCCTGCATGGACTCAAAGAACCGCCGGCCCCAGAGCACCGGGTTGCCGCGCTTGCCCTCGTGGGTGGGGACGCAGATCGCCCGGCCTTCGACCGGGTTGAAGGCGGCGATCAGGCCGTTGAGCGCGGCAGGCTTAAGGCGCGGCATGTCGCCGAGACAGACGATCGCCCCATCCACATCGTCGCCCAAGGCCGCCAGCCCGGCTTTCAGGGAGGTGCTGAGGCCCTGTTCATAGTCCGGGTTGTGTACCTGCGGAACTTTGTAGCGCGCCGCCAGCGCGCCGACCGCTTCGGCTTCGTGGCCAGTAACCAGCAGGGTCTTCACGCACTGGCTTTCGGCGACGGTTTCCAGTACGCGGGCCAGCATGGCCTTGCCGTCGATCTCTGCCAGCAGCTTGTTGGCGGCCCCCATGCGCCGGGACTGACCGGCAGCGAGCACCAGCGCGGCGATGCGTGGTACGCGTGGCACGCCTTCCGGCGCGGTTGTATCGCCCGCGCGCGGCTGCGGCCGGCTTGGGATTTCCTTGAGCAGGCCCCCGGCGCCCATGGCGGTGATGTCGTCGCGGGTGACGGTCAGGCCGGCCAGCAGCCGTTCCAACACCCAGTCGAAGCCGTTGATTTTGGGCGAGCGGGCACAGCCGGGCAGGCCGATCACCGGCACCTCCTCGTGGCGCGCGAGAAGCATCAGATTGCCCGGATCCACCGGCATGCCGAAGTGTTCAACCTGGCCGCCCGCGGCCTCGATGCCGGCCGGCACGACGTCGCGCCGGTCGGTGATGGCCGAGGCCCCGAAGACCAGGATCATGCCGAGGTCTGCCGCTTTGAACTCGCGTACGGCATCCGCGATGTCGCCTTCGTGGTGAGGTACGATGCTGTGCCGGACGAGCCGGCTGCCGAGGCTTTCCACGCGTGCCGAGATCACCTCGACGGTCTTGTCCAGGATCTTGTCCTGGGTATCGGGCAGGCGGGTCAGGATCAGACCGACGTCCCGAGACTGAAAGGCGGCCACGCGCACCAGGGGCATTTCGCCCGCCGCGATCTCTGACGCCGCTGCAACCACTCTTTCGGAAGCGGAGAGGGGGATGACCTTCACCGTGGCCAGCATCTGCCCCGGCGTGACCCGCTCGTAGGGCGCAAGAGTGGCGATGGTCATGGCCTCGTCGATGCGGTTGAGGCGGGTCACCGCCTCGGCATCGATCACGGCAACGCCCGCCACCTTGGCGTAGAGGTTACAGCGGCCGGTGAACGGCGCGGCGACCTCCGATCCCGTGCCGCAGGCCGCTTGGGCGACCCGGGCGGCTGCTGTGTCCTCGGAGAGGTCTTCCGGCTCCAGGCGGCCGGCCATGACTTCGCCGACGCCGGATTCCAACAGTAAGCCGATATCCGCCGCGGTCAGCCTGTGACCTTTCTTGAACTTGCGCTTGCCCGCCAGGACCGAATGGCCGAGGACCGTATCCTCCGCCTCCGCCGTGGCGATACGCCCGAACCTCATAAGGGGGCCTTCTCCAGTTTGGGGACGTCCGCCGCGCCCGGCTCAGGAGCTTGCCGGAGTGCCTGCGTTACCTTCGCCAGGATCGAGACGGCGATCTCGGCGGGCGACTTGGCGCCGATGGCGAGGCCGATCGGTCCGTCGATGCGTGCGCAGGCAGCGTCGTCGAAGCCCGCTTTCTCCAGCCGCGCCAGCCGGGCGGCATGGGTTTTCCGGCTGCCCAGCGACCCGATGTAGAAGGCCGGTGATTTCAGCGCGACGTTCAAGGCCGGGTCGTCGATCTTGGGATCGTGGGTCAGGGTGACGATGGCGGTCCGCCGGTCCGGCGCCAGAGCTGTCAGGGCCTCGTCGGGCCAGTCGTTGGAAAGAGCGACGCCGGGAAAGCGCAGGTCGCTGCCGAAGGCCCGTCGTGGATCCACCACGGTCACGTCATAGCCGGCGATCTGGGCCATGGGCACCAGTGCCTGGGAGATATGCACCGCGCCCACCACGATCATGCGCAGGGGCGGATTGAAAACCTGCAGAAAGATCCGCTTGCCGTCGATCTCGAAAACCTGGCTCTTGTCGGCGAGGGCAGCGGTCTGTGCCGCCTCCACCAGGGGATCTTTCGAGTCCTCCTCGAAAGGGCGGAGGAGCCGCTCTTCGCCGCTTTCCAGGTCGAGCGCGCGTACGACCGGTGTCTTGGCCTCCCGGTCGGCCTGGATCTGCGCGAGGGTTGCGCCCTGCATCAGCTCAGCCGCTCGACAAAGACCTGGATCTTACCGCCGCAGGCCAGGCCGACATCCCAGGCCTGGCTGTTGCTGACGCCGAATTCCAGCAGCTTGGGCGCGCCGGTCTCCATGATCTCCAGGGCTTCCTGCACCACGGCGCTCTCGACGCAGCCGCCGCTGACCGAGCCGATCATGTTCATTTCGCCGTCGACCACCAGTTGGCTGCCGGCGGGGCGGGGGGCGGAGCCCCAGGTGGAGACCACGGTGGCGATGGCCACGTCCCGGCCCTCGGCTTTCCAACTCGCGGCCTGGCGCAGGATGTCCGCTTCTTCCTGTTGAACTAGAGAGGATTCGGTCATGCGGCAAAGTCTCCTTCCTGGCTCATGCTGTAGCCTTCTTCCACGCGGCTTGGCGGTCGGCTAAGCACAGCCGCCAGTTCCTCCAGGGAATTCAGGCTGTGTACCGAGCGAAAATCGTCGACATGGGGCAGGATTGCCCGGATGCCCTTGGATTTTGGTTCGAAACCATCGTAACGCAAGAGCGGGTTCAGCCAAATCAGCCGGCGGCAGGATTTGTGCAGCCGCTCCATCTCTTCGCTCAGGCCGCTGCCGGCGTCCCGGTCCAGCCCGTCGGATATAAAGAGCACCAGCGCGCCCTGGCCCAGGACCCGCCGTGACCAGTTGAGATTGAAGTCCGCCAGGGTTCGCCCGATCCGCGTCCCGCCCGACCAGTCCTCGACGGATTCGCCGATCTTCTCCAGTGCCACATCCACATCCCGGGTGCGCAGATAGCGCGTCACGTTGGTCAGGCGCGTGCCGAAGAGGAAGGTATGGACCCGGTCCCGGTCGTTGGTGATGGCATGCAGGAAATGCAGGAACATGCGGCTGTACTGGCTCATGGAGCCGGAAATGTCGCAGAGCACCACAAGCGGCGGGTGGCGCTGCACGCGGGTCTTGCGGCGCAGGGGAATGCTTGCCCCGCCCGAGCGCATGGAGGCCCGCATGCTGCGCCGCATATCGATTTTCTGGCCCCGTGCGCTGGGTTTGAAGCGGCGGGTCGGCACGGCGACGATGGGCAGGCGCAGTTTGGCGATGGCTTTCTTAGCCAGCGCGACCTCTTCCGCCGACATGGATTCAAAATCCATGTTTCGGAGCTGTTCCTGGTCGGAATAGGTGAGGGTGGCGTCGATCTCGACCGTCTCGCCTTCCTCCTCGCCCCTGGCTGAGGGCATGTTGTCGCTGTCCGGCGCCATGGCGTCGGAGACGCGGCGGTTGGCTTTCTCCCGCTCCTGAGCCGTGCTGTCCTCCAGAAAGGTGGTGGGCAGCAGCAGGGACATCATCTTTTCCAGCAGCTCGGGATTGCGCCAGAAGATGTGAAAGGTCTGATCGAAGAGTTCGCGCTGGTCCCGACGGTTGACGAAAACCGAATGGAGGGTCCAGTAGAAATCCTCGCGGCGCTGCAGGCCGGCCAGCTCGACCGCGCGCAGAGCCTCGATGACCTTGCCGGGCCCCACGGGCAGGCCGGCGCGCCGCAGCACCCGCGCGAAATGCATGATGTTCTCGGCGAACTTGCCGCCTTCCATGCCCGGGGCGGCTGAACCTATGCTGACAGCTTCCGTCATTGTGGCGTGGCGGCCATCTCGGCCTGAACCTCGCCGAGCAGATTGGCCGCCTCCGAACCCTGAATCTTCACGATATCGTCCTGGTACTTGAGCAGCACACCGAGGGTGTCGTTAATCACCCCCGGATCCAGCGACATGATGTCCAGTTGGGTCAGGGCCTGGGTCCAGTCGATGGTCTCGGCGATGCCCGGCAGCTTGAAGAGCTCCGCGTCCTTACGCAGCTTCTGAATGAAAGCGACGATCTCGCGGCTCAGGCGTTCGGCCGCGCCGGGGACCTTCAGGCGCAGGATTTCCAGTTCGCGCACGGCGTCCGGATAGTCGACCCAGTGGTAGAGGCAGCGGCGTTTCAGCGCGTCGTGAATCTCGCGGGTCCGGTTGGAGGTCACGATCACGATCGGCGGTTCCTCCGCCCTGACCGTGCCGATTTCCGGAATGGTGATCTGAAAGTCCGACAGCACTTCCAGCAGGTAAGCCTCGAAAGGCTCGTCCGTGCGGTCCAGCTCGTCGATCAGCAGGACCGGCGCGCCGCGCGGCGAGGGCTCCAGGGCCGTCATCAGGGGGCGCTTGACCAGAAAGTCCTGCGAGAAGATGTCCTTGCCCAGTTGCTTTCGGTCCGCGCTGCCCGTCGCTTCCGCCAGGCGGATCTCGATCATCTGGCGCGCGTAGTTCCATTCGTAGACCGCGGAGCCCACATCGAGACCTTCGTAGCACTGCAGGCGCACCAGCGGCCGGTCGAGGGTCGTGGCCAGGACCTTGGCAATCTCGGTCTTCCCCACGCCCGCTTCGCCCTCCAGGAACAGGGGGCGGCCCATCTTTAGGCTCAGAAAGAGGACGGTCGCGAGACTGCGGTCGGCCACGTAGTCGGCCTCGCCTAGCAATTCGGCAACCTGGTCGATGGAGTTTGGGATCTGGGTGACCATGAAACGCTGTTTGTCCTTCGTAACGGAACCTGCCCGCATACAAAAACGATAAGATTGAAAAGAACAAGGGGAGGCATGGCCTCCCCTTGCTGAACAATCGCTAAAGCAGGATCAGCCGCCGGCGGCCTGTACCGCGCGCTTCGCCATGACCGAGACCAGATGGGCCCGGTACTCGGCGGAGGCATGCAGATCGCTGTTCAGGTCGTCAGAGGCGACCGTGATGCCGTCCAGAGCCGAAGCGGAGAAGTTGCCGTTCAGGGCCGCTTCCATCTCGCTGGCCCGGAAGGCGCTGCCGCCCGCGCCAGTGACCGCGACCCGGACGCCGTCCGCGGTTTTGGCCACGAAGACGCCGACGATGGCATAGCGCGACGCCGGATTGGCGAACTTCACGTAGGCTGCCGCCTGGGGCACCGGGAAGGTGACCTTGGTGATGATCTCGTTCTCCGCCAGGGCCGTTTCGAAGATCCCGGTGAAGAAGTCGTCGGCGGCGATGCTGCGGCTGTTGGTGTGCACCGTCGCGCCCAGACCGACGACGGCGGCCGGATAGTCCGCTGCAGGATCGGCATTGGCCACCGACCCGCCGATGGTGCCCATATTGCGCACCTGGGCGTCACCGATGCCCGACGCCAGATCCGCCAGGGCCGGGATCGCTCCCGAGACCGCGGAAGAGGAGGCAACCGAAGCATGGGTGGCCATAGCCCCGATGCTCACACTCGAACCGTCGGCCGAGATTTCGGACAGAGCCGCAATCCCGCTCAGATCCACCATGTCCGAAGGCTGTGCGAGGCGCATCTTCATGGTCGGCAGCAGGGACTGGCCACCGGCCAGAAGCTTCGCATCTTCCGTCAGCAGGCCGACCGCTTCGTCCACCGAGCTCGGACGATGATAGTTGAAATCGTACATAGATCTTTCCTCCTTACTCGGCGGCCTGAGCGACGGACTGTGCCGCGCGCCAGACTTTTTCACGGGTGGCCGGCATGTCGATCTCGACCCCGATCGCATCGGTGATGGCGTTCATCAAGGCAGCAGGAGCCGCGATGGCGCCGGCTTCACCGCAACCCTTCACACCGAGCGGATTGCCCGGGCAGGGGGTGTTGGTGGTCTCGACCTTGAGGCTCGGCAGATCGTCGGCCCGCGGCATGGTGTAGTCCATGTAGGAACCGGTCAGGAGCTGTCCGGTCTCCTGGTCATAGACTGCGTTCTCCAGCAGCGCCTGGCCGATGCCCTGCGCCACGCCGCCGTGGATCTGACCTTCGACGATCATCGGGTTGATGACATTGCCGAAGTCGTCCGACGCCGCCCAGTCCAAGACTTCCACGACGCCCGTGTCCGGATCCACCTCGACCTCGGCAATGTGGGTGCCGGCGGGGAAGGTAAAGTTGGTCGGGTCGTAGAAGGCTGTCTCGTCCATACCGGGCTCGAGATCCGGCGGATAGTTGTGCGGGACGTAGGCGGCGAAGGCGACCTCGGCCATGGTTACCTGCTTGTCGGTGCCGGCCACCTTGAAGACGCCGTTGGCGTGCTCGATGTCCTCGACCGAGGCTTCCATCAGGTGCGCCGCGACCTTCTTGCCTTTCTCGACGATCTTATCGACCGCCCGCATGATCGCGGAACCGCCGACGGCCAGCGAGCGGGAGCCGTAGGTTCCCATGCCGAAGGGCACATTGCCCGTATCGCCATGGGAGACTTCGACGTTCTCGATCGGCACACCCAGATGCTCGGAGATCAACTGCGCGAAGGTGGTTTCATGCCCCTGACCGTGCGAGTGGCTGCCGGTGAAGACGACTACGCCACCGGTGGGGTTGAAGCGGATCTGCGCCGATTCCCAGAGGCCGACGCCGGCGCCCAGGGAACCCACCGCTGCCGAAGGCGCGATACCGCAGGCTTCGATGAAGGAGGAGAAGCCCAGGCCGCGTTTCTTGCCCCGGCTTTCCGATTCCGCCCGGCGTGCCGCGAAACCGTCGTAATCGATCAGTTTCAGGGCCGTATCCATGTTGAGTGGATAGTTGCCCGAGTCATAGGTCATGATGACCGGGGTCTCGTAAGGGTAGGCGTCCGGCGCGATGAAGTTACGCTTGCGCAGCTCCACCGGCGAAATGCCCAGATCCCTGGCCGCCCGCTCCACCAGACGTTCGATGACGTAGGTGGCTTCCGGTCGTCCGGCACCGCGGTAGGCGTCGACCGGCGCGGTGTTGGTGAAGACCGCCTTCACGTTCGCGTAGATGGCCGGCGTGGTGTACTGCCCGGCCAGCAGGGTCGCGTAGAGGTAGCTCGGCACCGAGGTCGCGAAGGTGGAGAGGTAGGCCCCCATGTTCGCGATGGTGTTGACCCGCAGGCCCAGGAACTTGCCGTTGGCGTCCATGGCCAGTTCGGCCGTGGTGTTGTGGTCGCGGCCGTGTGCATCCGCCAGGAAGGATTCCGAACGCTCTGCGGTCCACTTGACGGCCCGGTCGATCTTCTTGGCCGCCCAGGCACAGACGGTTTCCTCGGCGTAGATGAAGATCTTGGAGCCGAAGCCGCCGCCCACATCCGGTGCGATCACCCGAAGCTTGTGTTCCGGTGCGATCCCGACGAAGGCCGAGAGCACCAGACGCGCCACATGGGGGTTCTGGCTGGTGGTGTAGAGGACGATTTCGTCCGTGCCGCTGTCGTAGTCGCCGATGGCCGCGCGCGGCTCCATGGCGTTGGGCACCAGGCGGTTGTTGTAGATGTCCAGCTTGGTGACATGGCTCGCCGAGGCGAAGGCCGCATCGACCGCGGCCTGGTCGCCCAGTTCCCAGTCGTAGCAGAGGTTTCCGGGCACGTCGTCGTGGACCTGCGGGGCACCGGCCGTAACGGCTGCGGCGGCGTCGACCACCGGGGTCAGTTCCTCGTAGTCGACTTCGATCAGCTCCGCGGCGTCCTTGGCCTGTGCCAGTGTATCGGCGATCACGAAGGCCACCTGGTCGCCCACGTGGCGGACGGTATCGGTCGCGATGGCCGGGTGGGCGGGGGCCTTATGGGGCTCACCGTCTTTTGAAGTGATGGCCCAGCCGCAGATCAGGCCGCCGACGCCGTCGGCCGCCAGATCGGCGCCGGTGAAGATCGCGACCACGCCCGGCGCCGCCGCGGCGGCGGAGGTGTCGATCGACTTGATCTTGGCGAAGGCGTGCGGCGAGCGGAGGAAGGTGCCGTAAGCCTGCCCGGGGCGGTTGATGTCGTCGAGATAGCGGCCCTTGCCGGTGAGGAAACGCTTATCTTCCTTGCGGCGTACCGAGGCGCCGACTCCTGATTCGTTGCTCATGCTCAACCCCCCATATTGTCGGCGGCGGCCTTAACGGCCTTGACGATGTTGTGGTAGCCGGTGCAGCGGCAGATATTGCCTTCCAGGCCCTCGCGGATGCCGTCTTCGTCGATGCCGGGATTGCTGTTCACAAGATCGACCGCGCTCATCACCATGCCTGGCGTGCAGAAACCGCACTGCAGACCGTGGTGTTCCTTGAAGGCTTCCTGCATGGGATGCAGTTGGCCGTTCTGCGCCAGGCCTTCGATCGTCGTAACGTCAGCTCCCTCGTGCTGGACCGCCAGGGTCGTGCAAGACTTGACGCTCTTGCCGTTGACATGAACGACGCAGGCGCCGCACTGGCTGGTGTCACAGCCCACATGGGTGCCGGTCAACGAGAGATTCTCTCTGAGAAACTGCACCAGCAGGGTGCGCGGCTCCACCTCAGCCGAAACCGCCTTACCGTTAACCGTCATTGAGACGTTGGGCATGTTTTCCTCCTGTCTTTATCCACTGTTCCGGAGTCCTAGGTTGCGTTCGTTGGCTGGAACGCTTGCCTGTCCTGGGTTGTCCGTTGAAAGGATTCATAGCACGTCCCCTGCCAACCTCGACATGCGATGAAAGTCTTAGATCCGTTAAGGCTTTTTGCTTTTGGATATGAAGTCTCATGCCTGAAAAGAAACAGGTCAACTCGCTTGTCGTGAAATTTTGGTTTTTCGATCGGTCGCGATGCGCCTTTCGATAGCCGGTGGCGACTCGAAGAAACGAGATGTTTTTGCGCGGAGCGGTTGGAGTCGACTCGAGTCTGGTTACGAGGAAAGTAGAATCACCTGTCATCGAGCCAGTTGGAAATTCGGCAGGAAACCGCCGGTTATGCGCTGAAGGCTGATCACAATCTGCCTCCGGGGCGAAAAATACATACAATTTTAATAAGTTCGCGTACAAAATGCTATTTAGTTCAGGTTGTGAATCCGTCAGTCGAAAGTGCTTTCGGATCTTGCGGACAAAAGCTCCGCGGCGTGGTCGTAAAGGGTGACGCACAGACGTTTCTTGCGGTCAAAAATAACACCTGTAAGACGACCAAATCGATCACAACCCGGCGGAGATTTTGACGCGGAAGTGAACGATAAAGCCTTGATTTCGCCACTTTTGGCTTCCAAATCTCAAGAAGACGCAGAGAAAAGTTGAGTGACCCCCTGCCGGTTTGGCGGGGCACCTTTCCGCCACCCAAAGCGAAAGAGGTTCAACTATGCCAAAGCCTGCGAGCGACTTTAAAAGCCTGATCGAAAACGACCGTGCGGCGAATGCGGAAGCACGGTGGGAAGGGACGCTCCTCGACTATCTCGAAAAACTCAAAGCCGACCCCGATCTTTGCAAGCTGGCGCATGCCAGACTCTATGATTCGGTCGTGAAAGACGGCACGGAACTGCTCGCGAGCGGTGACGATCCCAAGATCCAACGCCTGTTCGGCGATGACCCGCCCAAACTCTATAATTTCTTCAAAGACGAATTCTTCGGCATCGAGCGGGTGATCTCGCAGATCGTGCGCTACCTGCATTCCGCCTCGCTCAAGGGCGAAGAAAGCCGCCAGGTGCTCTATCTCATGGGTCCGGTCGGCGCCGGCAAGTCGTCACTCGCCGAAAAGCTGCGCAAGGGCCTGGAGGCTTCGGAGCCCTTCTATGCCATCGAAGGCTGCCCGATCCAGGAAGAGCCGCTGCATCTGATCCCGAACCACCTGCGGCGCGAGTTCGAAAAGATGCTCGATGTCAGCATCGTCGGCGAACTCTGCCCGCTCTGCCGCTACCGCCTGGAAAATGAATTCGACGGCCACTACGAAAAAGTGCCGGTGACGACCCTGCGCTATTCCAAGGCCGCGCGCCGCGGCATGGCCATCGTGCCGCCGGTCGATCCCAACAATCAGGACACCTCGGTCCTGATCGGCTCCGAGGATATCTCCAAGCTGGACCGCTATTCGGAAGGCGATCCGCGGGTGCTGGACCTGAACGGTGCCTTCAACGCCGGTAACCGCGGCCTGGTGGAATTCATCGAGGTCTTCAAGAACGAGACGGAGTATCTTCACACCATCATCACGGCCACCCAGGAGAAGTTCGTGCCGGCGCCCGGCCGTCACGGCACGGTCTACGTGGATACCGCGATCGTCGCGCACTCCAACGAGGCCGAATGGCAGCGTTTCAAGGCGGATCCGACCAACGAAGCCATCCTGGACCGCATCGTGACGGTGAAGGTGCCCTATAACCTGCGCCTCTCGGAAGAGGTGAAGATCATCGATAAGATGCTCAAGAAATCGGGCTTCCGCGCGCACATCGCGCCGCACACGCTCGAGATCACCTCCATGTTCGCGATCCTCTCGCGGCTGCAGCCTTCCAATAAATGCGATCTCATGACCAAGCTGAAGATCTACGACGGCGAGAAGATCGTGGAGAAGGGCCGGGCCAAGAAGATCGATGTCGAGGAACTACGCGAGGAAGCGCCTTTCGAGGGCATGAACGGCATCTCGCCGCGCTTCATCATGAAGGCGGTGGACAATGCTCTCTCCGAGAGTTCGGAAGGGCTGACGCCGATCCACGTCCGCGAGGCCCTGGTCAATATGGTCAAGGAAGCGGACTTCCCGGACGATACCCGCAAGCGCTACCTTGAGTTCCTGCAGGACACGATCCACAAGGCCTATCTGGAGATCCTGGAGAAGGAGATCACCCGCGCCTTCGTCTTTGCCTATGAAGAGCAGGCGGATTCCCTCTTCCAGAACTATCTAGACCATGCCGAGGCTTACGTGACCAAGACCTCGGTCAAGGACCGGGACACCCGGGAGGAGTTGGAGCCCGACATGGCCTTCCTGCAGTCCATCGAGGAGCAGATCGCCATCGTGGGCGCGGCGGCGGACGGCTTCCGGCAGGAGGTCATCGCCTATCTCTGGGCCGCCAGCCGGCGCAACGAAAAGATCAGCTTCAACAGCTACGAGCCGCTGAAGGAGGCGATTGAGAAGAAGCTGACCTCTTCGGTACGTGAGATCAGCCGGATCATCACCAAAGCCCGCACCCGCGACGAGGAGCAGGGCGAGAAGTACAACGCGCTGGTCAAGAACCTACTGGATCGCGGCTACAACGAGTTCTCCGCCGAGATCGTGCTGAAGTACGCGGCCAATAATCTGTGGAAAGACTAGTTTTTAAGAGAGAGGTGGACGCCAACAGGCCCTGAAGCGAGGACTTTATGACTACCGTGTTCCGGCCTTATTCCGCATCGGATGCCCTGCGCTCGGACAGGAGCGCAGGGGACAGGCTCCGGCATCGTCAGAAGATCCGCGAGGCCCTTAAGGAAAACATCGCCGAGATCGTCGCTGAAGAGTCGATCATGACTCGCAGTTCGGACCGCATCGTCAAGGTGCCGATCCGCGGGATCAAGGAGTACCGTTTCGTCTTCGGTGATGGCTCGCCCCGGGTCGCCTCCGCCGGCAAGGGCGAGGTCAAGAAGGGTCAGGTGATCGGCCAGGACCCGCAGGAGGGCGAGGGCTCCGGCCGCGGGCCCGGCGGCGATAAGCCGGGTGTCGACTATTACGAAACCGACGTCACCATGGATGAACTGGTCGATCTTCTCTTTGAGGATCTCCAGCTTCCGGACATGGAGCGAAAGCGCCTGCGCGAGATCGAGGTGGATCACGGCACCAAGCGACTAGGCTACCGGCGCAGCGGTATCAGGGTGCATCTGGATAAAAAGCGCACCCTGAAGTCCAAGATCCGCCGCCGGGTGGCGACCAAACCTGAACCGGTCACTCGGGAAGGCGGACGGGCGGCGTTTCAGGAGACGGCCGAAGAGCCGAGGTTCCCCTTCCACAAGGAAGATCTGCGTTATCGCCGGCGCGTGCCTGACGTGCGGCCAGAATCCAACGCGGTGGTTGTCTGCATCATGGATACCTCCGGTTCCATGGATGTGATGAAGAAGTATCTGGCACGCAGCTTCTTCTTCCTGCTCTACCAGTTCGTGCGCACCCGCTACCAGACCACGGAGCTGGTCTTCGTGGCCCACCACACGCAAGCGCGCGAAGTCGGCGAGGACGAGTTCTTCAACAAGGGCGAGTCCGGCGGCACCATGATCTCCTCCGGCTACCGCAAGGCACTGGAGATCATTCAGGACCGCTATCACCCGACACTCTGGAACATTTACGCTTTTCACTGTTCGGACGGCGAGAACTTCAGCAGCGACAATACCGAGGCGGTCAAGGCCGCTCAGGAACTCTGCGATGTCTGCAACCTTTTCGGTTACGGCGAGATCAAGTCGGAGGCCGAGTATTTCGGTGCGACCTCCATGCGCAAGATCTTCGAGCAGCTCAAGGCGGACAACTTTCACTCGGTGGTGATCGACGAGCGGGAAGACGTCTGGCCAAGCCTGAAAGCCGTGCTCTCTAAAGAGCGCGTCGACCCGCAGCAGGAGACGGCGGGCTAAACGGGGGAAGGGACATCTCTAACGGACGGAGCGGAACAGCCTATGGAACGGCTCTACGAAACCAGCGATCTGGAAAGGTGGGACGAGAAGATCCGGGAGAAGGTCGAGGCATTCGGCCTGACCTGCTACGATCAGGAGTTCGAACTCTGCGACCACACCCAGATGCTCGGCGCCATGGCCTACCACGGCATGCCGGCGCACTATCCGCACTGGTCCTACGGCAAATCCTTCGAGCGGCAGTCGACCCTCTATAATCACGGTGCTGCGGGCCTTCCCTATGAGATGGTGATCAACGCTTCGCCGAGCCTCGCCTATCTCATGAGCAAGAATTCGCTCTGCCTGCAGATCCTGACCATTGCCCATGTCTACGCCCACAACGACTTTTTCCGCAACAACGCCACCTTCAAGTACACCCAGGCCGCCAACGTCATCCCGGCTTTCAAGGCGCGGGCCGACCGGGTGCGCGACTATATGGAAGATCCGTCCATCGGCATGAACAAGGTAGAGCCGATCCTGGATGCGGCCCATGCGCTTTCCATGCAGTGCAGCCGCAATCCCTCGATCCGCAAGCTGACCCGCGAAGAACAGAAGGAGCGGGCGCTGGCGGCGGCTCAGCCGCCCGAAGACGAATTCGCCAGTATCCATAAGCGCCCGGACTACGTGGAACCGGATCTCAGCAAGGTGCCCCTGGAGCCGGACGAAGACATCCTGCTCTTCATTCGCGACCACCAGCCGCGGCTGTCCGACTGGGAGCGGGACCTGTTGACCATTGTGCATGAAGAGGCCCAGTACTTCATTCCGCAGATGGAAACCAAGATCATGAACGAGGGCTGGGCGACCTACTGGCACCGGGAGATCATGAACAGCCTGGATCTGCCCCAGGACATCTATCTGGAGTTCCTGGTGCGCCACAATCAGGTGGTCCAGCCGATCGCCGGCGACGTCAATCCCTATCACGTCGGCCTCAAGGTCTGGGATGACATCAAACGGCGTTACGACGATCCCACCGACGAGGAGATCGCGCGCGACGGTAAACCTAGCATGACCGGTCATGAAAAGATGTTCGCCCTGCGCGAGACCGACCGGGATTCCTCCTTCCTGCGGCGGTTTCTGACCGAAGATCTCTGCGGCGAACTGGGGCTCTTTGAGTTCCAGTCCAAGAACGGTTCCCTGGTGGTGACCGAAACCCCCGACGAGGGCGACTGGAAGACGATCCGCGAGACGCTCCTGCGCTCGGTCGGCACGGCCTCGATGCCGGTGATCAAGGTCGAGGATGCGGACTACGACCACAACGGCAGCCTGCTGTTGGTCCACGAGCACGATGGCCGCAATCTGCATCCGGGTTACGCGGAGCACAGTCTGGCCCATGTCTACAGTCTCTGGGGCCGCCCGGTCGTGCTGTCCACTCAGGACAATGGCGAGCCGCAGTCCTGGGTCTACGACGAAGGGGGTTTCCGCGACGCCGGGTGAAGAGCGCTTGAAACGCCGCGTCTTCGTATGGTGCCGGGTTTTCCATATGGTGAAAGAGCTGAAACACAACCTGGATTAATCGCCTCTCACGACATAGGGTCTTCGCTTGATGACAAGAGCGGCGGCCGGAGGGATCTTTCACGGCGCCGGACAGGGAGGCAGTCGATGAGAGATTTTCAGGCAGGCGGGCGCTCGGCCGCTTACAGCGAAGCCGGTATGGTGGCGACATCGCACCCGGAAGCTTCCCTGGCCGCCCGGGAACAGCTACGCGCCGGCGGCAATGCCGTGGATGCGGCCCTGGCGGCGGTCTCGACCCTCTGCGTCGTCGAACCACACATGACCGGTATCGGTGGCGACTGTTTCGTCCTCTATGCACCGGCCGGAGGCGAGAAGGCCGGCCAGGTCCTTGCGCTCAATGGTTCGGGCCGGGCACCTGCCGGAGCCTCCTCCGAGGCACTGCTGAGCCGGGGAATCACGGAAATCGATTATCAGAGCGCGCATGCTGTCACCGTGCCCGGTGCCGTCGATGCCTGGTGCCGCCTGCATGAGGCCCATGGCTCCCGGCCGCTGGATGCGATCTTCGCCCGGGCCATCGAGCTTGGCGAAGGCGGCTACCGGGTCCTGCCGCGTATTGCCCTGGACTGGGCGGACAATGCCGAGCGCCTGCGTGTCGATGCCAACGCCTCGGCGGTCTTCCTGCCCGGCGGTCAGGCCCCGAAGGCCGGCGACCGCCATGCCCAGCCGGCGCTGGCGCAGACTCTGCGGGCCATTGCCGCCGGCGGCAGAAAGGCCTTTTACGAGGGTGCTGTCGCGGAGGACATGGTCGCGACGCTGCAAGGATTGGGCGGCTTCCACAGCCTCGACGACTTTGCGGCCCAGGGCAGCGAATGGGTCGAGCCCATCAAAACGCTCTATCGGGATCACGAGATCTACGAATGTCCGCCGAACGGGCAGGGTGTGATCGCGCTGGTTATCCTGAACCAGCTCTCCCGTTTGGGCTTCGACGGCGATCTCTCCGAGCTGGACCGGGTCCATCTGCTGGCCGAGGCGACCAAGCTGGGCTACGCCAGCCGAAATCGCTTCGTCGCTGATCCCGCGCAGGTCGAAGTGCCGGTCGAACGAATGTTATCGGCGGCTTATGCGGACCACCTGCGCGCACAGATCAAAGCCGACAGCGCGCTGGAGACGCCGGACACCGACCTGCCGGAGCATAAAGACACGGTCTATCTCACGGTCGTCGATCGGGACGGCAACGCCATCTCCTTTATCAACTCCATCTTCGAGGCGTTCGGCAGCACCCGGCTGGCGCCCAAATCGGGCGTCATGCTTCATAACCGGGGTGCCAGCTTCCGCGTTTCCAGCGAACATCCCAACGGCATCGCGCCGGGCAAACGGCCGCTGCACACCATTATCCCCGGCATGGTGATGCGTGGGGGGCGGGCGGTCATGCCTTTCGGCGTGATGGGCGGCCACTACCAGGCCACCGGCCATGCTGACTTCCTCTCGCGGGTGCTCGATAAGGGCCTCGACGTGCAGCAGGCGCTGGAAGCCCCGCGCAGCTTTGCCTCAGGCGGCAGCCTCAAGATCGAGACCGGCTACGATCAGGCTGTGTTCGACGGGCTCGCGGGCCGAGGCCACGAGGTAGCCTGGGCTGACCGGGCCATCGGCGGCGGTCAGGCGATCTGGATCGATCACGAACGGGGTGTCTTGATCGGCGGTTCCGATCCGCGCAAGGATGGTTGCGCGCTCGGAGCCTGACGCGCGCTGAATGGAAAGGGACAGGGTAGATGCTGAAAATCTGGGGACGCCGCACCTCGTCGAATGTACAGAAGGTCATGTGGCTGGTCGGCGAGCTCGGCCTGGAGCACGAGCGGATCGACGTGGGGGGAAAGTTCGGCGGCCTGGATACCCCCGAATACCGGCGCATGAACCCGCACGGTCGCATCCCGGTGCTGGAAGACGGCGACACCGTCGTCTGGGAATCCCATGCTGTCCTCCGCTACCTGGCGGCGACCACCGGCGACCCGCGCTTCTGGTCGGCGGATGCGGCGGCGCGCGCCCGCGCCGATCAATGGATCGAGTGGACGCAGAGCCAACTGCAGCGCAGCTTCATGGATGTTTTCTGGGGCTTTTACCGCACTCCGGAAGCCGAGCGTGATCCGGCCTTCGTCAAGGACGCGATCGAACGCACCAACAATGACTTCCTGCTGCTGGATGGACAGATGGAGGGGCGCAGCTATCTGCTGGGCGATGATCTGACCCTCGCCGATATCCCGACCGCCACGACGCTCTACCGCTATTACGAAATGGACATCCCCCGGCCGTCGCTACCGAACATCGAAGCCTGGTACGCGCGTCTGCAGGAACGTCCAGCCTACCGCGACCACGTCATGGTGCCCTTTGATTCGCTTTATGGAAAACTGAGTTTTTAGAGCCGCGCCGAGGCTCAGTAGGTCGCCCGGCCGCCCGAGAGATCGAAGACCGCGCCTGTGGTGAAGGAATTCTCCGGCGAGACCAGCCAGGCGATCATGGCAGCGGCTTCCTCGACCTGGAGAAAGCGGTTGCGCGGGATTTTCGAGAGCATGTAGTCGATGTGCTCCTGGGTCATCTGATCGAAGATCCGGGTGCGCGCGGCGGCCGGCGTGACTGCATTGACGGCGATGTCGTGGCCGGCGGTTTCCTTGCCCAGCGATTTGGTCAGCGCGATGACCGCCGCCTTGGAGGCACTGTAGGCCGAGGCGTTGGGATTACCCTCCTTGCCGGCGATGGAAGCGATATTGAGGATCCGCCCGTAGTTGGCCGCCTTCATCTCCGGCAGAACCACCCGGTTGACGTGGAAGGTGCCGGTCAGGTTGATCTCGATCACCCTTTGCCAGTCCTCCAGGCCGTAGTCCTCGACCAGGGCATTGGGCCCGGCGATGCCTGCTGAATTGACCAGGATGCCGGGGATGCCGAAAGCTTCGCGTGTTTGTGCATAAGCCTGTTCGACCGACTCCCAGTCCGTGATATCGCAAGCAACCGCCAGCCCTTTGCTCTCGAGTTTTTCCATGGCCGCCGCATTGCCGTCGTCAAAATCCCAGCTCGCGACCCTGGCGCCGCTCTCGGTAAGCCGTTGCGCGACGGCGAAGCCGATCCCCTGGGCGCCGCCGGTGACCACAGCGACCTGTCCGTCCAAATCGATCCTGTTCATAATCCCCTCAATAAAGTTCGACGCAGACTACCCTATGACGGCGCCTTGGGCATCAATCGGGTGTCGTGCCGGCCAGATCCGACAGGTAGCGGTTGGCGGCCCGGCTCTCGGTATAGCCGTCGGGATCGATCTCCGCGACCAGCAGGGTTTCTTCCTTGTCCTCCGACGCGGCGAGCAGTCCACCGTCCGGCGCAGCGATGCAGGATCGCCCGGCGTAGGTGAAGCGCGCGTCGCCGCCGGCGTGGTTAGCGTAAGCCAGGAAGACCTGGTTCTCGAACGCCCGCACGGGCACGACCCGGGTGGCGATGAAGTCCGAGAAGGAGTCCAGGGGCAGGGCGGTCGGCACCAGCACGGCATCCGCGCCGGCCAGTGCCAGGCGCCGCACGTTTTCCGGAAACTCCACGTCATAGCAAATCAGGAAGCCGAGCTTCAGTCCGGCGAAGTCATGGAGGTCAGCGCAGACGTCTCCAGGAGAAAAGAGGGCCTTTTCGTAATCGCCGTAGAGGTGGGTCTTGCGATAGCAGACTGGCGGTTTGCCTTCTTCGACCATGGCCAGGGAGTTGAAGACCTGCTCGCCATCCCGCTCGGCGAATCCGGCCACGATCGCGATATCCTCTACAGCCGCGATCCTGCGCAAGGCCGCGATCTGCGAACCCTCCAGGGGCTCGGCGAGCTCGTGCATCGCGTCTCCCGCGCCATAGCCGGGCAGGGCCAGTTCCGGTGCGATCAGAATGCGCGCCCCCGAGGCCGCGGCCTTCCAGGCGGCGGTTTCGATCTTGGCGAGGTTGGCGGCGACATCACCAGCCTTCGCCTGCATCTGCGCGATGGCGATTTTCATGGTCGTTTTTTCTATTCCTTATCCGACCAGGCGCCCAGCAGGCGTGGCAGGTCGCCGAAGCGCGCCACCAGGCCGAAGGCGAGGGCGGCGATCGCGACGAAGAGCACCGAGACCGAGGCCATGGTGGGGGTGTAGCCGTAGCGCAGGGCGTTGAAAATCTTGATCGGCAGGGTCTCCATGGTGAAGCCCACGGTCATATAGGCGACGATGTATTCGTTGAGCGACAGTACGAAGGCAAAGGCGAAGCCGGAAATCAGGTAGGGCGTGATCAGCGGCACCACCACCGTCCGGAAGACAACGCGGTCGCTGGCGCCCATGGTGGCGGCTGCCTCAACCAGGGAGCGATCAATGGAGGCGAAACCCAGGGAGAGGGTGACCAGCGGCAGGGTGACGAAAAAGATCCCGTGACTGATCACGGCGGTCCAGGGCGCGCCGTAGAAGCCGGCGGTGGCCCAGAGAGAAAGGAACCCCAACGCCGTGATGACAGGCGGCAGGAGGAAGGGCGCGACCCCCAGCACCTCGAAGATCCGCGCCCAGGGCGCGATGCGCCGCCAGAGGAACCACGCGAGCGGCAGGGCGACTGCCACCGCCAGGGCGGCGGAGAAGGCGGCCAGGCCGACCGAGGCGAAGAGCGCGGCACGCCACTCGGCGTCCAGAAAAATCTCGCCGTACCAGCTCAGCGAAAAGCCTTGTGGCGGGAAGACCAGGCTCTTCTTTTCGTTGACCGAGACCCCGGCGACCACGATCAGCGGCGCCGCCAGGAAGAGCGCGATCAGGCCCATGTAGGCGCGGGTCAGCCAGATGCTCTTCATGCCTTGGCCTCCCGCCGGCCGCCGACCATCAGGGTGAGGCCGACCAGCGCCAGGGAGATCAGCACCAGGAAGACCGCCATGGCCGCTGCGAAAGGCATATTGGACTGATAGATCGCCTGATCGGTGATCAGGACGGAGAGGGTCCAGTGGCTGGGGCGTCCCAGGATCTGTGGCAGGAGGTAGGCGCCCAGCGCGAAGACGAAGACCATGATCAGGGTGGCGACGATGGTGTTGCGCAGGGCCGGTACCACCACGTTGAGGAAAGCGCGGACCGGCGAAGCGCCGAGTGTCTTGGCGGCCTCCAGCAGGGTCGGATCGAGCCGTGCCAGGGCCGGATAGAGCACCAGAATGGTGTAGGGCAGGGCCTGATAGACCATGCCGGTCAGCACCGCACCGTAACTCGGCAGCAGGGCTTTGGGCGATTCCATCAGGCCCAGGCTGACCAGCAGGTTGGTGATGCCGGCGGTGCGCGAAAAGAGCGTCGACCAGGAAAAGCCGATGATGACCTCGGACAGCGACAGCACGGACAGCAGGCCGACCAGCCAGAGCACCTGTGTTTTGCGTGCCAGCCGGGTCAGCAGATAGGTGAAGGGAAAGGCGAGCGCCACACAAAGCAGGGCAACAACGGCGGCCAGCAGCAGCGAGAAGCCTAAAACACCGCCGAAAAAGGCGGTGAGGAAGCGCTCGTAGTTGGCCAGCACGAAGGCCGGTTCGTAGAAGCCGCCCTGCTGGCGCTGAAAGAAGCTGACCGCAATCATGATGCCGAAAGGCACCACGAAGAACAGTGTGAGCATGGCCGCCGGGAAAATCAGCGGCGCATGGTCGCCCAGGGTTATGGGCGGGCTCCGTCTCATGACTTGAGGACCACGCAGGATTCCGCCGGCAGGATGACGCCGGTTTCCGTACCGACGGTGACATCGGGACGCTCGCGCGGTGTCGAAACCGCGACCACCTGGGTGCCCGCGACCTCGACGAAGGTCTCGATGGTGCCGCCGAGATCGCGCAGGAAGGTCACCTGCCCGCGCAGGGCTGCCTCTTCAGGGCGCACCAGGCGCAGGTCTTCGGGCCGGATAGAGAGCTGTGCTTTGGTGACACCCTCCGGCAGTTCCAGGCCTTCGATGGCCGTGCCGGCAACCTGGGCGCTGCCGTTCGTGCCCTTTTCGAGCGTGAGCAGATTGGTCGAGCCGATGAAGTCGGCGACGAAGGCATCCGCCGGCTGGCGATAGATCTCGATGGGGGAGGCGGCCTGGCGGATCCGGCCTTCGCCCATGACCACCACCAGGTCCGCCATGGTCATGGCCTCGCGCTGGTCGTGAGTCACGACGATGGTGGTGATGCCGAGGCTTTGCTGCAGTTGCCGCAGTTCGACCTGCATGGCCTCACGCAGCTTGGCGTCCAGCGCCGAAAGAGGTTCGTCCAGCAGGAAGAGTTTCGGTGGCACGGCGAGCGCGCGGGCGATGGCGACCCGCTGGCGCTGGCCGCCGGAGAGCTGGCTGACCGGGCGGTCAAGGTAGCCGGAGAGATGCACCAGGGACAGCAGTTCCTCGACCCGCTGCGCCTGCTCGCTTCTGTCCATGCCGCGGATGCGCAGGCCGTAGGCGATGTTCTCGCCGACATTCAGGTGCGGAAAGAGGGCGAGCGACTGAAAGACCATGCCGAACTCCCGCTTGTGGGTCGGCACCTCGGTCATGTCGCCGCCGTCGATCAGGATACGGCCGCCGGTGGGATCTTCCAGCCCGGCGATCATGCGCAGCAGCGTGGTCTTGCCGCAACCCGAGGGGCCGAGCAGGCAGACGAAGGTGCCGTGCGGCACGCTCAGGGACACGTCATCGACGGCGGTAACCGGGCCGAAGCGTTTGGTAATGGCCTCGAGGGCAAGACCCGACATGGGTTCGTCTCCGGCAGAGTCATATGTAAGGAACCGCCCGCTGAACGGGCGGCCCCTTGGTATAGTCTACGAGATTGTCTTAGCCGCCGTCAGCCGACAATCAGCTCGGTCCACTTCTGGTTCAGCCAGTCGGACTTGCTCTGATGCAGGTCGTAGCGCGGCAGGATCGGATCGATCTCGGAGGAGACCGCCGCGAACTCGTCCGCGGTCAGGTCGAGCAGATCGCGCTTGACCGTGGGCGCCGTGCCGACCTTGCGGGACATCACCGCCTGGATCGAGGGCTGGCTCATGTAGTCGATGAAGACGTGAGCTTCGTCGACCTTGTCGGAGGCCTTGGTCAGGGCCCAGGCGCCGCTGTCGAGGATGCCGCCTTCTTTCGGGAAGGTGGAGCGGACCGGATGGCCGTCGGCCGCGGCCAGGCCGGTGACATCGTGGTAGTACTGCCCCATGGGGATCTCGCCGGTCTTCAGGGCCTGTTCGAACTGGGCTTCGTCGCGGTACCAGAGGCGCACATTGGATTTGACCTCCGCCAGCTTCGCGAAAGCCTTGTTCAGACCTTCCTCGCTGCTCAGCGCGTCGGTGCCGCCCATGAAGGTCTTGGCGGTGACTTCCAGCAGGAAGGAGTTGGAGACCAGTGCCAGCAGGCCGAGCTTGTCCTTGTTGGCCGGATCCCAGAGGGTGGCCCAGGAGTCCGGTGCCGTTGGATAGGATTCGGTGTTGGACACCAGGGTGATGTACCAGGCCACTGCGCCGATACCGGCGATGCGCCCGTCGTCGTAGCTGTTGACGAAGCTGTCCAGCAGGCTGCTGGCGTTCGGGATGCGCTTCATGTCGAGCGGCGTCCAGAGCCCGCTTGCCTGCCCCTTGAGCATGGCGGTCTGCGCCATCATGGAAACGTCGGCCGGAGCGCGTCCGGCGCGCGCGGCCTGCTCGAGCTGCACCAGCCAGGCTTCGCCGGTCGGCTCGGCCACGGATTCAACGGCGATCCCGGTGGCCTCCGTGAAGGCGGGGAAGATGTGCTCATCGAACGCGTTTTTGAAATAGCCGCCGTAGACGCCGACCTTGAGCGAGCGCTCCTGGGCCCTCAGGACGTTGGGCATGGCCAGGACGCTGGCGCCGGCCAGGCCGGCCGCGACGACTTGCCGGCGGCTGAGACCGAATTTTCCACTGTGTTTTTTGTCGGACATTTTCTGCACTCCGCTGTTGAGGCCGCGGCCCTGGTTTTTTGCTTTCTCCTCTCTTTCGAGAGGCGGGCCGAGACAGGAATTTGGACGTTAGCTCCCGTTGATGCTTGGGCTGTAGACCATGAGGCTCAGGATCTCGAAGAGGATCTGGGCCCCGGCCTGTGCCGTGTTGGTGGTACTATCATATTGTGGCGCGACCTCCACCAGGTCGCCGCCGACCAGGTTCACGCCTTTGAGGGCACGCAGGATCTCCAGCGCTTCCCGTGTGGTCAGGCCGCCGACCTCCGGCGTGCCCGTGCCCGGCGCGAAGGCCGGGTCGATGGCGTCGATATCGAAGGAAAGATAGACCGGTCCGTCGCCGACCACCTCCAGCGCCTTGGCCACCACCGCCTCAATGCCCATCTTCGGAACCTCTTCGGCATGAATTACGGTCATACCGCTGTCGTAAGAGAATTCCCAGAGGTATTCCGCCGAACCGCGGATGCCAATCTGAATCGTCCGGGTCGGATCGAGCACGCCGTCGAGCACCGCGTTGCGGAAAGGCCCACCGTGGTGGAATTTCGTGTGATCGAAGGAGCCACCGGTGTCGCAGTGCGCGTCGATATGGATCATGCCCACCGGCCGTTCGCGCCCCACGGCCTTCAGGATGGGGTGGGAGACCGAGTGGTCACCGCCGGCCGAGAGGGGAATGACGCCCGCCGTCACGACTTTGTCGTAGTAGGCTTCGATGTCATCGTGACTCTGCTCCAGGCGATAGCGGCTCGCGAAGGGCACGTCGCCGATGTCGGCCACGCGCAGATCGAACACCGGTGCACAGCCGAGCACGTGATTATAGGGACCGATGCGCTCGATGGCGCGCAGCGCCCTTGGCCCGAAGCGGGCGCCGGTGCGGTTGGTGACGCCGAGATCCATGGGCAGGCCGATCATGGCGACCTGCAGATCGCCGAAATCAGGCGCAGCCGGGTCGATCTGGCGATAGGGCGCATCCAGCAAAGTCGGGACCCCGGCGTAGGGCGCCATACGCGTGCCGCTCTCCGAGAAGATCTTGTCGGCAACCTTGCGGAACTCCGGGTCAAAGAGGTCACCGCCATGGCCCTGATTATACTTTTCCCGCAGGGCGGCCAGCCGCTCTTGATCCCAGGTCATTCCTTGCTCCCAAAGGTGTTCTTCATTCTTTCCCACCCTAGTATCAGGCAAAGGCTGTTGCGAAGGCAATTGACATTCCTATAGGCTTTCTTGTGAATTTTCCTCACAAAGAGCCTGCTCCTTGTCCAACCGCCTGCCACCACTCAATCCCTTGCGTGCCTTCGAAGCGGCGGCGCGGCATGGATCCGTTTCTCGCGCGGCGCAGGAACTGAACGTCACTCATGGCGCCGTCAGCCACCAGATCCGGGCCCTGGAGGCTTCGCTGGAGGTCAAACTGCTGGAACGGGGCGCGAAGCGGGTGAAGCTCACGCCCCATGGCGCGGCCTTGCTGCCCAGCATTTCCGGCGCTTTCGAGGACATCGCGGCGGCGACGGCCAGAATGACCCGGCCCACCACCGGCGGAGACCTGACCATAAGCTGCGTGCCGGCGCTGCTGTCCTTGTGGCTGTTGCCCCGGCTGAACCGCTTCACGCAGCAGTACCCGGGCATTCGTCTGCGGCTGATGCCCTCCAACGATGCAAACGATCTCTACAATCCCGAGGTCGATGTCTGCGTCCGCTATGGCCAGGGTAACTGGAGCGATTGCTGGGTGCGGCTCTGGAGCGAGTTCGAACTCTTTCCGGTGGTCAGCCCGACCCTGCTGGGCAGCCGTCCTCTGCGCTCGATCAGGGATCTCGCGCATCACGTTATCCTCCATGCCGACGATGGCCGGGAATGGCGGGCCTGGTTGACCGAAGCCGATGCTTTGGAACTCATGAAGGGGCCGCATCATTTCATGAGCGACGCCCGCCTGGCCTTCGAGGCGGCGCTGCACGGCAACGGGGTCATGTTGGGTGACAGCTTCACGGCCAGCAGCCTGATGGCGAAGGGCAGTCTGGTGGCACCCTTCGATCTTGGCGTGCCGGCGGTCGAGAGTTTTTATGTCGCCTGCCGCAATGACGTGAAGGCCGCGCCGATCGTGGAGGTTTTCATCGACTGGCTCTTCGCCGCCCGCGATGAGGACGATGCACGGACGGAACTGCAGTCTTCTGCGCGGCGATCGCTGCGCCGCGGGAAAGGCCGGGTACGCTCGGCATAACAGGCAGCCAAAAAACTGGTTCCCTCTTCATGAGATCCTTGCGCATACTGCATGAATGGAGCTCAACAACCTCGAATTACTGATCGATGTGATGCGCCAGGGCAGCTTTGCCGCCGTGGCGCGGCAGCGTGATCTCGACCCTTCCTCGGTCTCGCGCGCCATCGCCGCGCTGGAGGATGATGTCGGCGCCAGACTTTTGCAGCGGACAACAAGGCGCCTTTCCCTCACGGAAGCCGGGGAAGTCTATCTGCGGAGGGTTGAACCCCTGGTGCAGGAACTGGCCCGGGCGAAGGAGGAAGCCGTCGGGGTTACCGGAAGCCCGAAGGGGACGCTCCGCCTGACCTCTTCGGTTGCCTTCGGGCAGGTCTGTCTGTTGCCTTTGCTCGAGGACTTCCGCCAGGCCTATCCCGAGCTTAATCTCGACCTGCTGATGAGCGACGAAAATCTCGACCTCATCGAAAAACGCATCGATCTTGCGATCCGCCTCGCGCCTTCGCTTGAAGCCGACGTGGTTGGCACCAGACTAAGGACGACACGCTATCGGATTGTTGCCAGTCCGGCATACCTGAAAGCCTCGGGGCCGATCGACCGGCCTGACGAACTGTCATCCCGCGATTGTCTTTGCTTCACGCTGCCGGATTTTCGCGCCCGCTGGCTGTTTCGCGATAGCAAGTCGTTGGTCACAGAGGTACCGGTGGCTGGCGCGGTCGCGATGTCCAGCGCTCTGGGCTTGCGTCAGGCGGCGCTTCGGGGTCTTGGTCCCGCGCTGCTGGCGGACTGGCTGATCGACGCGGAGGTTGCGGCAGGCCGGCTCGTCGATCTCTTTCCGAATTATCAGGTCACGGCGACATCCTTCGATACCGCTGCGTGGCTGCTCTATCCCAGCCGTGCTTTTCTGCCCGGCAAGGTGCGTGTCGCCATCGATTTCCTGAAGGCGCGACTGGGAGGGGAATGACGGCCGTCCCATCCCCGTCCGATCCGCTCTTCTCCTCTTCCTGCTTACTCCTCGACTTTCTCGTAGTAACTCGCATCGACGGTGGCGTCGTAGCTATCCAGTGCCTTGCTGATTTTGCCCTGCTGCTCGAAGAAGTCGGCAACCTCCTTCAGGAAACTCTGGATCCCGCCGGTCATCCAGCGCTCGCTTAACTGATCTTCACGCGTGTAGAAATCGAACAGCGAGAGGACGATGTTGGAGCTTTTCAGATCCAGGCCCGCGGCTTCGGCGATGATTGGTTGCGCGGCTTCCGGTTCATCGTCCAGATACTCGACGGCGCGATCGGTGACCTCCAGGAACTTTACCACCAGATCGGGGTGCTGGCTGGCGAAGTCGTTGGTGACCGCGATAACGTCAAAGGCGCGAATGCCCAGCCGGTCCTGTTCATTGGCTGACAGCAGTTCCCAGCCATGGCCTTTCATCCGGCGCAGAGGGCCGCCCCAGGAACAGCCCATCGCCAGTTGGCCGCTGATAAAGGCGTCGTCGATGTCGTGCGGCGACATGTCCACGATGTCCAGTTTATCGATATCGACCCCGAGAAAGACGAGGCTGCGCAGCATCTTGTAATGGGTGACGGTATTGAGTGGCACCGCAACTTTGCGGCCTTCCAGCTCGTGGGCGTTGGCGCGGTCGATCGCTTCTTTCTTGTAGATTACGCAGTTGTCGGCGCCGCCCGTGTCGACCGCCATACCGACCACCTTGATGGGGGCGCCGGCGGTCACGGCGAGCGCGAAGGGGACCACGCCCATGGAGAAGGAGATCTGCACCTCCCCGGCGACCATGGCCTCGGCCATTTCGACACCGGTGTTGTAGGCACGCCACTCGACCTCCACGCCCATGGCCTCGTCGTACCACTTCCTGGCCTGTGCGACCTGGTTGGCGGTCGGCCATTCCGTGAAGTAGGCGACCGTCACTTTCTCATGGCTGGCGGCCTTTGCTGGTTCGTTCGGCACAGCGAGAGCCATGCCCGCAACAAGGAATGCAGCGAGTAACAGTTTCATCTTTTGCCTCCAGCGTTCGGTTCCGACCGCCTCTGGAGCTTTACCTCCGGCGGGATCTAGTCCTGCTCCACCAGGGGAACGATCAGGGTCGGAACATGCGATCGGCGCAGGACGCTTTTGGCGACCGAGCCGAGGAAAGTGTGGCTCATGCCACGTTCGTGCGAGCCCATGACGATGAGGTCGCAATTGCGCGTTTTTGCGGTCTTCAGGATTTCTTCCGCCGGGTAGGATTCGCAGACCGTCATCGATTTGATCTGGTCGCGGACCTTCTGGTCTTCATCCCTTTGAGACGACCAGAAGGCGTCCTGTCTCGCCTGCAGGAGTTTTTCAGCATTCTTGACGCGCAGGTCCATGATTTCATGGCGCTTTTTCTCGTCGAGAAGATAGGCCTGCAGGGTAAAGGTGGCATCGTCGTTAAGCTTCTCGAGGACGTGAAGCAGATGGATGTCGGCACCCGTCAGCTTGGCGAGATAAGCCGCGTAACCGAAGGCGATATGGGCGTTCTGCGACAGATCGGTGCTGTAGAGCACGTTCTTTATGTCATGCTGCATCTGTTCGTTCCTTATCCCATCCTTGCGCGGGTCAGTAGCCGAAGGCTCGTGGCAACCAGAGGACGATCTCCGGGAAATAGGCGATAATAAAGACCGCTATCGTGTTCACCGCCGCGAAGGGCAGGGCCTTCATCGATATCTCCTCGATCGAGACGTTGGAGATCCCCGAGGCGATGAAGAGGTTCTCGCCGAGCGGCGGCGTCTGGAAGCCGATACCGAGCGCGCAGACCATCACCACACCGAAGTGGATTGGATCGATGCCCAGGCTGTAGGTGATGGGCAAAAGCACCGGGGTCAGGATCAGAATGGTCGCCAGAGTCTCCATGAACATGCCGACGAACAGCAGGAAGAAGATGAACATCGCCCAGATGATGTAGATGTTGTCCGTCGTGCTGAGCATGGCCTCGGCGATGATGGCCGGGATCTGGTTTTCGACCAGCAGGCGGCCGAAGACGGTCGCGGTAAAGAGGATCAGCAGCACGCGGCCGGTCAGCCAGGTGGTGGTTTCCAGCGAACGGGCGAGGGCCTTCAAGTCGAGTTCCCGATAGATGAAGAAGCCCACCACCAGCGTGTAGAAGATCGCCACGATCGCCGCCTCGGTCGGCGTGAAGAAGCCGGAATAGATACCGCCCAGGATCACGATCGGGGCCAGCAGCGCCCAGAAACCGGTGTACAGGGTGCAGAGGATGTTGCGCGCCGAGAAGCCGTCCGCAGAACCGCTGTAACCGTTCTTTTTGCAGATGATGTAATTCATGATCAAAAGGCTGATCGAGATCACCAGCCCCGGCAGCACGCCGGCGATGAAGAGCTTCGGAATCGAGACCGACTGGAAGATGCCGAACTTTTCGACCGCTTCGGGCGGCGGCTGCATGCCCAGGGCGGAGATGCCGAAGATCACCATGGGGATGGACGGCGGAATGATGATGCCGAGGCTGCCTGATGAGGCAGTGATGGCCGAGGCGACGCCTTTGTCGTAGCCGCGGTCGATCATGGCCGGGATCATCAGCATGCCGACCGCGGCCGTGGTGGCCGGGCCGGAGCCGGAGATCGCGCCGAAGAACAGGCAGGCGAAGACCGTGGCCGCCGAAATGCCGCCGGTGAAGGGGCCGGCAAAACTCTCCGCCACGTTGACCAGCCGCCTGGAGATGCCGGCGGCTTCCATCAGGGCGCCGGCCAGGATGAAGGCGGGCAATGCCATCAAGGGAAAGGAGCCGACCGAGGTGAAGGCGATCTGGACGAACTTGATCGGGTTTTCGTCCAGATAGAGGAAGGAGATCAGGGCCGAAACGCCCAGCGCCACGGTGATGGGCGCTCCTATCAGCAGGAGACCCAAGAAAGACCCGAAGAGAATAAAGACGATGGTCGTTTCCATAAACTTGCTTCCCCTAATTCGCGGATCTCTGTCCGCGCCCCCTCAGAGCCTTGCGGCCTGTTCTTTCCGCCAGGGACTGGTGGCGTGTTGAGGCTTCACGCAAACCGGCCAGGCCCTGTTTGGCGAGTCGATGGGCGGCCTACTGGCTGCCTTCCTTGATCATTTTTTCGACCTCTTCCTTCTCCGGATCCCGGATATCGATGCCCTTCACGAGTTTCAGGTAGTTGACCTGAAGAATGCGGATCGTCATCAGCGTGAAGGCCAGAGGCAGGATCAGGTAGATGTACTTCATCGGAACGCCCAGGGTCTGGGACTTCCAGAAGAGGTTCATTTTGAAGAAAACGAAGTTGAAGCTGAGGTAGACAAAGTAGACGTTGAAGGCCAGCCAGAAGAGATCGGCAATGGCTTCCACGATCTTGATGCCCTGCGGCGGCAGGAACTTCAGTTGGAAGGTCACGCGGTTATGCGCAGACATCTTTGCGGCGTAACTGGCGCCGAAAAAAACGAACCAGACGAACATGTAGACGGAGAGTTCTTCGGTCCAGGAAAAGGAGTACCCGAAGAGCTCTCGCGACAGAATCTGTGCAAAGAGCAGGAGCACGAACACGGCAAGCAGAGTCCGGCAGATATAGCTTTCGATGTTGTCGAAAAAATGAAGGACTTTGTTTCCCACTGTCCGCGCTCCTGTTTTTGTATCGCGCAGCCACGCTTGTTTTGGATTGGCGGTTCCGCATCTCTGCGATGCCGCCTCCGTGGTTGCGCTTCCCCCTAGGCAGGTTGTCATACTCAAGGCTGGCAAAGGCCTTGAGGCAGGGTACAGATTAGGAGGGGCGGCGCGGGCGCACCGCCCCTGATGCCGGTTTGTTACTTGACCGGATCACGGCCCAGCGAGGTCAGGACCGTATTCAGCTTTTCGACACCACCGATGGAGTCGTAGAACTTGGGCCAGACGGCGGCTGTTGCCTTTTCGATCCATTCCTTTTCGCCATCGGCGGGCTCGTCGATCTGCATGCCCTTGGCGAGCAGGTCTTCGCGGATCGCGGCTTCGGATTCCCGCAGGTGGTTGGCGCTGTGGAGCGTGGCTTCCTTGCCGGCTTCCAGCACCGCTTTCTGCGTTTCTTCATCCATGTCCTGGAAGACCGCTTCGCTGACGATCAGCGGCTCGATGGAGAAGATGTAACGGATGGCCGTGACGTACTTCTGGACTTCGTAGAACTTCATCGAGTGAACGGTCAGATAGGGATTGTCCTGACCGTCGACGACCTTTTGCTGCAGGGCGGTAAAGGTCTCGGACCAGGCCATCGGCGTCGGATTGATGCCCCAGGACTTATAGGTGTCGATCATGATCTCGTTTTTCGGGACCCGCACGACGACGCCCTGAAGGTCTTCGAGGGTTTTGATGGGCTTCTTCGAATTGGTCAGAACACGGAAGCCGGTATAGGTCCAGCCGACAATCCGGACGCCCGCGTCGCGCAGCGTATTCTCGACCAGTTCCTGACCGATTTCACCCTGGGTCAGCTTTTCGGCGTCTTCCAGGCTCAGGATGACGTACGGCAGCGTGAAGACACCGACCGTCGGCGAGAAAGGCGTGATGTTGTTGATTGCCAGCAGGGAGAAATCGAGGGTGCCGATGGCGGCTTCGTTGACCGTATCCTGCTCACTGCCCAACTGCCCGTTCAGGAACATCTTGGCCGTATGCTTGCCGCCGGTCTTCTGTTCGAACAGCTCAACGAATTTTTTGCCGAGTTCGTGCTGGGCACTTCCGTGCGCGTCACCAACGGCAATCTTGTAGTTTTTTGCCGAAGCGTCCTCGGCGGCATTGAAGCACAATGCGACGGCAAGGCCGGCCGTGGCGGCTAGTTTTCCCGCAAATTTCACTTGAACCTCCATAGTAGGCACCAGCTTTTAACGCCCTTGCGGAGCGCAGAACCGGTGCTGGATTAGGCCAACAAGTGAGCAAGCTACGACTGACGGTAGCTTTCCCTCCCTGTGGTCCTATTGACTGACTGCTCGCAGGTGCGGAAAAACCGCTCTTACGGCGTCGCTTTAGTGTTCCTTATGGATGGCGCTGTATTTGCTTATTGCAAACGCTATCACTTATCGGACCATGTACACAACTAATACCATGTTCGCGTTGTTTCATGCATAGTAGAGGTTCGAAGGATAGTTTGATTAACATGAAACATTCAGTATAGTTGGGCCATGGCTCGAAAAGCGTTACTTGGTCGTGTGAGCGACGTCGATATCCGGCTGCTGCGGGTGTTTCGCTCCGTGGTCGCCTGCGGTGGGCTGTCCGCCGCCGAACTGGAACTCAACATCGGCCGCTCGACGATCAGCCGCCATCTGGCGGATCTCGAGCTGCGCCTCGGCGTCAAACTCTGTGACCGGGGGCCGGCCGGTTTTGCCTTAACCTCCGAAGGTGAGCGGGTTCTCGAGGCTTCCTCAAGACTGCTGACGGCGATCAACGATTTCCAGTCCGACATCGACGAGGTGCATCTGCGCCTGACCGGCCATCTTTCGATTGCGTTGTTTGACAAGACGGTGACCAATCCCGAGGCCCGGCTGCCCGAGAGCATTCGCCTGTTCGACGAAATAGCGCCGAAGGCGACGATCGAAATTCACGTTGAGCCCTTTAACACCATCGAAAGCGGTGTCCTCTCCGGTCGTTTCCACCTGGCCATCATTCCGCCGCATCGGCAATCCAGCAGCCTTAAGTACTATCCGGTCTACTCTGAACAGATGTACCTCTATTGCGGTGAGGGGCATCCTCTGTTCGATCAGTCCGATGCCACGGTATCGACGCAGGATCTTCGGGAGTACAAGTACGCTGGTATCGGGTTTCACTCCCCGAACATGGAAGTCAGCCATCGTCTCAGCCTGAAACGCAGCGCCGATGCCTATGATGAAGAGGCGCTGGCGGTGCTGATCCTCTCCGGCCGCTATCTCGGATTTCTGCCGGATCACTACGCCCAGCGTTTTGAAGACTCCGGTCAGATGCGGCGCTTGCGTCCGACAGACTACCATTACCAGAGCACGCACGCGGTCATCGTCCGTCGCTCACCGCAGCCCTCCAGGCTGGTGCAGGAGTTCCTCGACTGTCTGCGGCGCGTTCACTCGGTCGATGGCCTGCCCGTTCAGCAGTTACCCTGAAAGAACAGTTACCCTGGAAAAGGAGTGACCCTGGAAGAGGAGTGGCTCGGAGAGGAGCCGGGTTTGATGCGCATCACTCCACGGCTTCGAAGGCGCCGCTTTCCGGATCGAGGGCCATCAGGCGGCCTTCCGCGATATCGAAGAAGGCCCCGCGCAGACGCAGCCTGCCGTCATCCACGCGTTCTTTGACGAAGGGGAAAGTCTTCAGGTTTTCGATCGAATGGCGAATGGAGGCAAGCTCCATGGCCCGCTGCTGCACCTCGATGGTTTCGCCGGCGCAGTCGCGCAGGGCGTCGTCGCGTGCCGGGTTCAGTAGAGACATCCAGTTGTCGATGAAGCTGTGTTCGTCGGTGCCCTGGTAGAGGCCGTTCAGGAAGGCGCGCACACCGCCGCAGCGTCCGTGTCCCATCACCAGAATATTCTCGACCTCAAGGCCGGTGACGGCGAACTCAAGCGCGGCGCTGGTGCCGTGAAAATCACCCTGGGGTTCGAAGGGGGGCACCAGGTTGGCGACATTGCGCACAATAAAGAGACGACCGGGGCCGGCGTTGAAAATAGCCTCGGGGGCGACCCGGCTGTCGCAGCAGGAGATCACCATGGTCTTGGGTGATTGGCCGGTTTCCGCCAGATTTCTGTAGAGCTCCGCCTCTTCGGGGTAGCGCCCAGTCAGAAAACGCTGATAGCCCTCCACCAGTTCCCGTACATCGCGCAAGGGTTTATCACCTTCTTATTTCGTCGTTTTATCCATTGGCCTTCGCAGTGCTGGAGACCTGCACTGCGGCAGCCGTGACGGGGCGTGATGCCATTCTGAGAATGACATAACCGGCCAAAGCGGACAATGTTGAGCCCGAGAGCACGCCGAGCCGGACCGCGGCCGCATGCTCCGGATCGGTGAATGCGAGCGTGCCGATAAAGAGGCTCATGGTGAAACCGATGCCCGCCAGGAGCGCGACACCATAGATCTGGAACCAGGTCGCACCCTCGGGCAGCCGGCAGATGCCGGCCCTTGCCGCCAGCCAGGCGAAGCCGAAAACGCCCAACTGCTTGCCCAGAAACAGGCCCAGGGCAATGCCCAGGGGGATGGGCGCAAAGAGATCCGCGACGGAGAGGCCGCTGAGAGAGACCCCCGCATTGGCGAAGGCGAAGACCGGCATGACGAAAAAGGCGACCCAGGGGTGCAGCTCATGCTCGAGCTTGAGCAGCGGCGCCGGTTTGCCCGTGTCAGGCACGCGCAGCGGGATTGTCAGTGCGATCACCACGCCGGCCAGCGTCGCATGCACGCCGGATTTCAGCACGCAGACCCACATCACGATGCCGACCAGAACGTAGGGTGCGATCCGCCTGACACCCGACAGGTTTAAGGTCAGCAGGATCGCCAGACAGACTGCGGCAATGACCAGCGATATGATCGAGAGATCGGCTGTGTAGAACAGCGCGATGATCACGATGGCCCCGAGGTCGTCGATGATCGCCAGGGCGAGGAGGAAGATCTTCAGAGCCACCGGCACACGGCTGCCCAGAAGCGCCAGCACGCCGAGCGCGAAGGCAATGTCCGTGGCGGCCGGAATGGCCCAGCCGTTCAGGGCCGTCGGGTCGCCGAGGTTGAAGGCCACATAGATGAGGGCGGGCAGGATCATGCCGCCGATCGCCGCAAAGAGGGGCAGGGAAGCCTGGTTCCAGCTCGAGAGCTGGCCCTGCAGCAGTTCCCGTTTGATCTCCAGTCCCACGAGGAAGAAGAACACCGCCATCAGGCCGTCGTTGATCCATAGCAGCAGCGGTTTGTCGATGGCGAGCGCGCCGATCTGCACGACCACGGGCGTGGAAAGAAAGGCATCGTAGAGCCAACTGAACGCTGAGTTGGACAGCAGCAGCGCCGCGGCGGCGGCGATCATCAGCAGGACGCCACCCGCGGCTTCATGATGCAGAAGGGACGCGACGCGCCGCTGCAGACTTGGCATGTGATTTCCTTCCCCACGCGATTCGGGCAAACCCGCAAAACACCATAATAGATAAAAACAATGACGCAAACTTCAATAAACTTTCAAAAGCGCTTTAATAAATTGAAAATCTGTGAGATAATTCAGTATGCTTAGCCAACCGATGTTGACCTTGCACGAGGTCGCTGAACTGCTGAAAGTGAAGGAAAGCACCGTGCGTGCTTGGATCCACGACGAAAGTCTGCGCGCTGTGAAATTCGGCCGCGACTGGCGGGTCGCGCAAAAGGATCTCGAGGCCTTCGTCAACGATCGCGCCAACCGACCGCCCGAGGGTAGCGAAGCCGGCGCCTGAAGCGTCGTTCCGTTACCTGGTCTCTTGCGCGTCAGCGTTTCCAAGGACTTCAGCGGACCACCAGGGAAAGTCGCTGCGTGGCGGCCGGTGAAAGACCGGTCTCGCGTTGGGCAGGTCCGCGCCGGCGTCCAGCGCGGCGTATTTCTCGATGGCCCAGTAGACGCCGCCATGTGCCACGATCAGCACGGGAGCGGGCAGGGTGAGCGCCAGATTGAGGCCGCGCAGAGCGCGTTTCAGGAAGAAATCGTAGGGTTCCGCGCCTTTCGGCGTGGTTTCCCCACTGCGCCAGCCATGGAACCACTCGCCCTTGCTCTGGCCTTCGCAGGCGCCCCAGCCGCATTCGGCGAGATCCTCGATCACCTCGAGCCGGGCGCCGCAGCGATCCTGGAGGATTTCTGCGGTCTCCAGGGCACGCTGGAGCGGGCTGCTGCAAAGTGTTGAGATTCCAAGATTTTCGACTAACGCGCAAGCCGCCCGGGCCTGGGCGCGGCCGGTCTCGTTGAGGGGGACGTCCGTACGTCCCTGAGCCAGGCCGCGGAGGTTCCAGTCGGTCTCACCATGCCGGAGATAGTAGAAGGCGGTTTCGGTGAGCATTGCGCTAAATCTCAAGTCTTCCTAAAAAAACAGAAGGTTAGCGGTTAATCCACCGGTGTGTGGTTGAAGCTCTGCATGGCGCGTACGGCCTCCGCTCCGCCGTAGCGCGCCAGCAGGGTGTTCTGATCTGCGAAGGCGGCGGCGTTCACGGCTTCCGGATCCAGGATCGAAAGCAGGGATTTACGAAGTTTATCAAGGTCTTGCTGAGTGGCGCTATCACCCGCGAGGTCGTCGGCCTCCTGCGGATCCGCCTCCAGATTGAAGAGCTGTGGCGGGTGGCCGCCGGCATAATGAACGTACTTCCAGGGGCCCTGGCGCAGCAGGAAAAAGCCGGTCGGGCTGCCGCCGTCATGGTATTCGCTGAGCAGCAATCGCTCCGGCTCCGGCCTCTCAAGGAAGTCCTGGAGAGGACGGCTTTGCCAGGAATCTACAGTCGAAGTTTTTGAAATAGCTGCCACTTTTTCGACCGTCGCGGCGACCTCGGTCAGGGAAACCGGCGTGTCGTTGCGGCCGGAGGGCACGCCCGGACCCGCCAGGATCATGGGGATGGCGACGGAATCCTCGTACATCACCGACTTGGTCCAGAAGCCGTGGTTGCCGAGCATCTCGCCGTGATCGCTGACATAGAGCACCAGGGTCTCGCTGGCCGCGCCGGAGTCTTCAAGGGCTTCAAGTACTTGCGCGACGTTGCTGTCAAGGAAGCTGCAGAGGCCGTAGTAACAGCGCCGCGCTAACAGCCGACTTTCCGGGGAAAAATGCCGGTCATAGTCCCAGAAGACTTCCATTTCGCGCAGGACGGAATGTCCGCTTCTGGCCGCGTTTTTTCTCTGAAAGGGCATAGGAATGTCACAGCCTTCGTAGAGATCGAAGAAGGGCTGCGGCGCGGTCAGGGGATAGTGGGGGCTGACAAATGATACGAAGAGCGACCAGGGCGCCTTTGCCGCGTTGGTCGAGGTCCGGCGCAGCCAGCGGCAGGCCGCTTCCGTGACCCGGCGGTCGTAATCCGTGTAGTCGCTCTCGCCCGCACCGCTGTCGGCCGCCAGCTCGACAGTGTCGTCATAGTCGGGCAGGGGATCGCGCAGGAGCGCCTGGGGCCAGCCTTTGCCGCCATTGGTGACGTGCATCGGCAGGATCTCTTCGCTGAAGCCGTTGTCATCCTCGGCGGAACGGAAGTGCAGCTTGCCGATGGAGACAACGCTGTGACCGGCGGCGCGCAGCCGGTGCATCCAGCTCTCGATCTGTCCGTGGTAGGGTTCGGCGGAGGACCAGCAACGGTGCTCGTGGACCTGCAGGCCGGTCGCCAGGCTGGCACGCGCCGGCACGCAGATCGGCGAGGGGGTATAGGCCCGCGTGAAGCGGGTGCCCCGGGAAGCCAGCTTGTCCAGGGCCGGGGTCCGGACGATCGGGTGCCCGTAACAGCCCGCCGCCGAGCGGGCATGCTCGTCGGAACAGAGGATCAGGACGTTCTTGGCCGCGCCCGCCATTGGGGGACGCTTAGTCCCGGTACTCCGGCGTGTCCTGGTCGAGGATGGCCTTCAGCTCCCGGAAGTGATAGCCGATCAGGGCGGCTTCGTCCTCCCACTGCTGGGCGGTCTTCTCGGCAACCTCGTCGGACAGCAGGCGCAGCTCGCGGCCAGTCATATAGGCGGTGATCAGGGTCTGGCAGGCGCGCTCGAAGTAGTAGAGCAGGTCGAAGGCCTCGGCGACGTCCCGGCCGGTGGTCAGGACGCCGTGGTTGCCCATCACCATGACTTTCTTGTCCTGCAGGAGGGTCGAACAGCGTTCCGCCTCGTCGTCCAGCGCCATGCCGCCGTAGCTTTCGTCGATGGCCAGCCGGTTGAAGAAGCGGGCGGTGTTCTGATCGATCGGCGGCATGCGGCTGTCGGCCAGGCTCGCCAGTACCGTCGCATATTTGGAGTGGGCGTGCAGGACGCAGCGCGCCTGCGGACAGTTGCGGTGCAGGGCGCCGTGCAGGGACCAAGCGGTGCGGTCCGGCGCGTTGGGCTGCTTCAGGGTGTCCGGGTCGTTGGCGTCGAGCAGCAGCAGGTCGCTCGCCTTGATGCGTGAGAAATGCGCACCGTTTGGGTTCAGCAGGAAGCGCGAGCCTTCTTCATTGACCGCCAGGCTGAAATGATTGGCCACGCCTTCGTGCATGTTCAGGCGCGCCGTCCAGCGGAAGGCGCAGGCCAGATCGACGCGCTCTTCATAAAAGGCGCCATTGTCGCGAAGGGTGGGAACGGCGGAGAGGGACATGGTGCGGTCCTTGCGGCTGGTTGGTCGGCTGCGCGGTTAGCGTGCGATCTGAGAATCAGCCTGCCACGATTGCGGTTCATCGACAAACGAGGAATCTTTGGGAAGCGTCATTAGAGCGACTTATGGGTCTTTCCGGCATCGGACCCACTCGCGATTTTTTCAACACTTCGGCTGCTGCCGAAGCATCGATGTAGTGGAATGCGGTATCTTGGCCGGCATGAACGAACTTACCATATCGCTGCCCCTGGACCCGTCCGCACGCCCCGGCCGGGTTCTTCGCCCAAGGTCCCAGCCGACCGCCGATACTCATGCTTCTCTCGACCCGCTTTCGGCGGTGACTGCGCCGAATCCCTATCCCTTCTACGCGGCCTTGTGCGAGGCGCGGCCGCTCTACTTCGACGCGCGCCTCAGACTCTGGGTCGCCTCCAGCGCCGATGCCGTCCGCCGGATCCTGGAGCAGGAAACCTTCCGCGTGCGCCCGCTGGATACGCCCGTCCCACCGCCTCTGGCGGGATCGCGGGCCGGGGAGATTTTCGCGCGGCTGGTGCGTATGCGCGACGGCACGGCGCAGGCCTCCCTCAAGCAGGCGGTCTGCGCGACCTTTGCGCCTCTCGACCGCCGGCATCTGCTCGCACAGTCCATGGCCTGGGCCGAACACCTCTTGCAGGTCCGGCGCGGCGAGGCCGCAAACTCGCCCCTGCCGGACATCACCCTGCGCCTGCCGGTCTATGCCCTCGGCGCGCTGCTGGGGATTCCCAGCGACGAACTGCCCCGGGTGACGCGGCTGATGGAGGATTTCGTGCGTTGTATCGCGCCAGGTGCGGACGATATGCAGATCGCGCGGGCGAAAGCCGCTGCCGAGGAGCTCTGGAATCTCTTCCAGGACCTGCTTCAGCAGGCGCAGTTTCCCAGTCACTGCAATCCCCTTGGCCGGCCTACCGACCGCGGTCTTCTGAGCGCCTTCGCGCGTTTGGCCTGCCGGCATGCCGGCCACGACGAGGGCCTGATCATCGCCAACGCGATCGGCTTTCTCTTCCAGGGCTACGAGGCCACCGCCGGCCTGATCGGCAACGGCCTGATCGCCCTGGCGCGCCATCCCGATTTGGCGGCTCAGGCGAGACGAGACCCCGAGTGGCTCGATCCGATCCTGCGCGAGGTGCTGCGCCACGACCCGCCGATCCAGAACACCCGGCGCTTCCTGGCCGAAGATCTTTCGCTTCTCGGCGCGGAAATGAAAGCGGGCGACGCCGTCCTGCTGCTGCTCGCCGCCGCCAACCGCGACCTGGCAGTGAATCTCGATCCCGAGACCTTCGACCCCGGCCGCACCGATCCGGCGCTCTTCACCTTCAGCGCCGGCGCCCACCGCTGCCCGGGCAGCGAGATGGCCATCGCCCTGGCGCGGGGTGCTGTGCAACAGGTTCTAACTTCAGGGATTGATCTCGCCGCGCTGACAAGAGATGTGGGATATCGCCCGTCAATGAATGCGCGGGTGCCGCTGCTGAACTGGTCAGATATTTGATTGCTGCCTGAACGCATTTCGCGTTTGATCAGACTCAAAATGCGCTGCCTCTCGATCGGCGAGCAGCCGATCTCGAACGCAAATTTTGAGGTGTTTTCCTTGGGGAAACGCGAAACGCTCCTTGGGCCTATTGACAGTTATGTTGCTTGCTCGCGGTTTCTGATCAGCTACGCTAGCAAGCGACCAGCAACCTAACTGTCAATAGGCCCTAAACCTCCGCCATCATCCGTGCGGTGGAGCCGTCGGTCATGCGGCTGTGGCGGAAGGGGGCGGGGTCGACGCAGGCCGGGTCGCCGGTCACCAGGTCGGCGGTCAGCTTGCCGGCGCCAGGGCCGATGCCGAAGCCGTGGCCGGAATAGCCCGAGGAGATGAAGAAGCCGGGCATCCCTTCGACCTCAGAAATCACCGGCACCGCGTCCGGTGTCACGTCGATGCAGCCGGCCCAGGTCTGGGCGACCTTCATCTGCTCGAAGGCGGGGTAGGCCTTTTTCAGGTTGCGAATCGAGTGCTCGAGGATGGATTTCACCGGCTCCGGGTCCAGAACGCGCACCTGCTCGAAGGGCGTGACCTCGTCCAGCGCCCAGCGGCGCGGCATGCTCGCCTCCTCGATGAAGCGCTTGCCCAGGCGCAGTTTGAGATGCGCCCATTCGGCCTTGAGGTTGGGGAGGAAGGGGAAGAAGAGGCGGAAGCTGTCGGGCACGATATCCGCGACGCTGAGCCCGCCGTGGGCCACGGTATAGCCGCCGTCCAGGCGCTTGCGATAGGCGAAACCGGGCCCCGCCGCCGAGGCCTCCAGATCCGTTTCCAGCGGCTCCGTGCGCAGGACCGAGGAGACCACGTTGAGCGCCTGCAGCTCGATCCCGGCGTTGGTGCAGAAGCGCCGCGACCAGGCGCCGCCGGCGACCACCACCGCATCGCAGTCGATCCGGCCCTGCTCGGTGACCACGCCGCTGACCCGTCCGGCCTGGGTTTCGATGCCGCGCACCGCGCAGTTGGTGAAGATCTTCGCGCCCAGCCGCTGCGCCGCCGCGGCGATGGCCGGCGGCGCTTTCTGCGGCTCGGCGCGACCGTCATTTTCGGTATAGAGCGCGCCCTTCCACTTGACGGTCGAACCGGGCGCCAGCTCCGCCGTGCGCGCGGCCGCGATCATGCGCGAGGCCAGTTGATGCGGCCGCGCATGCTCCTCCAGCCACTGTTCCCGCGCCGCCATGTCCGCGTCGCTTTCGCAGAGATAGAGGATGCCGCACTCCCGGTAGCCGGTCTCTGCGCCGACCCGCTCGTTCATCCCGCGCCAGGCCCGCATGGAAACCTGGATCAGCGGAATCTCCCGCGGGTCGCGGCCCATCTGCCGGCACCAGCCCCAGTTCCGGCTCGACTGCTCCCCGCCGATAATCCCCTTCTCGCAAAGCACCACATCCACGCCTCGTTCCGCCAGCTCGAGCGCCGTCGAGGTGCCGACAATGCCGCCACCGATGACGACGATCGCGGCGCGGGCGGGGAGGGTGGCGTCGCCGGAAAAGGGATCTGGTTTCGGGCCCATGGGGTGCTTTCTGGTGGGGTGGGGGAACGGGTGATGCGGAGGGAGATTAGCGGGTTGGGTTGGGGGGTTCAAATGGTGGAGGGGTGATCTTCGGTTTTGCGATGGTTCGCTAGCGGGAGCGCGCAAACAAAGACCTGGCATTAAATTGTGCAAGCAATAAGGTATTTTTAATTTTAAACATCTCTTTTTGCTAGAATTGATTTGCAAAGTATGATAGAATTTTAATTATTTTAATAAATCATAGTGCGAAGTTTGGCAGTTCACTATGACTGAAGATAGTAATCAAACAGAACAACAAGCTGATGTGCCCGCTCAAACGGAGGAAGCTTCGGTGCCAATCCGAGCTCCTACAAAGCTGTTGAAAAAAATCGGATTGGGAGCAGTTACTTGCATTCTTCTTTTAGTCGGATTTGTTTGGTTCTTAGCGATGCCTCGTGGCGAGTTGCGATTAGTTTTAGATCCGGCAATTCAATCAGATGAAACGAAGGCGAGGCTTGCATTTTCGGTTTTCCAACGCGCTGAAACCGATGTTGGTGAAGCAGAAAAACATCACGGAACTCTGTCCTTTCGGCGTGCGGCAAGAGTTCAGGTAGCAGTTCCGCCAACCGCATCGCCTGGAGGAAACCGGCTTGCGGATTTTATAACAGACTTCGTTGTGAAAACGTCGGTCGACAGTGAAAGCGGTCAGATTGCGCTATCGCTGAATGGTATCGCTGTTTTAGAAGCTCTTTATGGAACATTCGGGATCCACGACTACTTTTTGGTGGTTACGGACATGGGCGAAATTGAGTGTTTGGAAGGAAAGGATCCCCCATGTTTGCGAATAATCGCAAAATTTTCTCCGTCTAGTCTTAGACCCGAAGAGTTTAAGGGAACTCTGGAGGAACTAGGTCAGGACTTAGCGGTAATGATCGTTAGAGGGGCGGTAAGTCGCGCAGGTAACGAATGGCGCCAGATAAACAGAGAAAAGGATGTTTCGCCACCTTTCTTGCTTGCCGCGTCCACACCAGAAAACATGTCCTCGTTGGAAGCGACTGCTGTGGGAATGGCGATACTCAAGATGGGCGAATCACATCCTAAGTGCACGGCCGTAGCAAAAAGAGAAGAGTGTCGGAAGCGCGCTGAAGAGGCTTTCTTGGATGCGATTGCATCAAGACTCAATGACAATGTTAGTAACTCCCCAGCAGCGTTAGGGCTTGCGCTTATCGAGCTTGACAAGTCTTTCAGCGGTTCACAGTCACACCAGCATGCCGAGAAGATTGAGACGAGTCTGAAGAAAGCTCACCGATGGTTAAAGGCCGCACGTCAGAGTTGGTATTTAAGAGAGTCTATACAAGACACAAGTGCCCTGAACCAATTTGGGTTGCTAAAAATCGAAGGCGTAGCGCTCGATGAGAGCTTGTATGATTTAGTCGAGAGATACATTTGCGCCCTTCACAGTTACCGGCGCGCCGATTGGCAGGGGTGTATAGACAAAATTGGAGACCCAAAAACATATCCTTTGCCGATTAGGCCGTACATTGAGGCTGCGAACCTTGAGGCTCGCTTGCATTTAGCAACAGACCCCCGTTTGCGCGTTGAGATACTTAAAGGCGTTGAAAGTATTATATTTGCGAAGCCATCTCGGTTTAGTGCTGAAAAGAACCTTCGTCAGCTACTTTATCAGCGAGTTGCTGCACGATACATGTGTATGAATCCAGACGATTTTGATGCTAGACAGTTTGAAGAGATCTCACGTGCGATTATCGTCAATCCTCTGGTTTCAAAGGGATTGAGCGAGGTGATACTTGAAGTGTCAGATTGCTACCCCAACGCTTCACTACCGTTCCGGCTTGATCTAGAAAACATTAAGTCCGAGATAAATGGAACTTCGACTGGGGTGTCTGTTCATCGTATTCAACTTGAGTTGGCAAAGTACTTTGTTCGAGTAAACGACCTGGATAATGCGCTAGTGCATGCAAAAAAAGCTCTGCCGCTACCGTATGCAGGGACATTTATTCAAAATTCACCCGCATTCAAACCACTGATGAAAAGCGACGATCATGGATGGAAGCTAATCAGAGCTCATCTGTCCCAAGAAGATCAAATAGTCTTTGAAGCCTGCCATCAATTGGTTTTCTGAGATGTATGAAAAAACGAAAATCCTGACACTTGTTTGCTTAGCTTTCGCGACAGCTCTTGTTTGCTTCCAATTTGGGAAAAGCGCGCACGCTGGCGGGTTTACGCTAGCTCATCCATATCGACCGGATAGTAGCGTTGGAATATGGGCGACGAAGTTTGCAAATTGCGTGTCGGATACGGTTGGCATTCCCGTTGAAGTGTATGGAAATGGAACTCTGGGCGGTGCAGGAGCTTTGCCTTACGCGGTGAAATCTGGGAAGGTTGATATAGCTGTAATGCCAGTTCATTGGCTTCAGCAAACATGGCCGGCGATGGCAGTCTTGACAATGCCTGGAATAGTTACTGGCCCTGATCAAGCAATTCTGCTTTCAAGTGATAGTAATCTGATGCGTGAAATCGATGAAATTGGCGCTGAGAGAGCTGGATTTCATGTGGTCGGTTTAGGTTGGCAGTATGGTATGTTGATTGGTTCGGAAGAAACAGTAAGTGATATTTCTGGCAAGATCGTTGGCGGATATGGAAGCGCTTGGAATGAGCTCGCTGAGGAATTGGGTGCGTCAGAGTTAAGGATTTCTCCGTACGAGATACTTGATGCTCTTAACTATGGGGCGGTCGATGGTGCGATAATTTCCTCATATCATCTCGAAGCACTCGATCAGTTGCGCAAATTTGGCGGAGCGGCCGGTGTTAAAGCGGTTACGTGGTCAGACGATTTTGTGCCTTTTGTCCACGCTACCGCGATTGTTTTAAGTACCTCAGCTGTGAGCTTTTGGGGTGAGCACGGTGTACTGGACGAAGTAAGAAATGTGTGTGTGGAAACGTCGCGAGAATTCAATCAAAACGCAGCCAAGGAAGCACACCGCGCTGTATCAGATTTTGAGAGTTCGGGTGCGATGATAAAAGCATTTGATGATGCGGCAAGAGCAAAGTGGCAGAAAGCAATGGACGGCCTGATTGATAAGTACAATCTAAATGAAGATGCTCTGATGCTAGCAGAACGTGTTAGCGCGGCTAAGCGCTAGAAGCCAAATCGTTCATTGCACATCACATGTGGTGGGGATCAGGTCGAATGGGATGGTTCTTCCTTGCGTTGCTGATGCGGGCACATCAGGCATCGCACACCGAAAAATCGGCAGGGCGGGCCATCCTATTCAACCTGATCTCGACTCATTCTTAAAACCCGCCTAATCGGTTGCCATCGTCGTCCGTGTGATATGCCCGCCTTCTGAGTGGCTCATAACCGTAATCGCGCGCGGACGAGCTGCAACCCGACAAATCGCCCCTTCGATCGGCTTTTCCCCTATAATATCCCGCAAAACGCGAAAGGGGAGGAAGCACGACATGAGCAGAATGGACGAGGTTCTCACCAGCGCCGTGGAGGCGGGCGACTTACCCTTTGCCGTCGCCATGGCGGGCAATGCGGCGGGGATTACCTATTCAGGTGCGGCCGGTGAGGCGGCGGCGGGGCGGAGCGCGGGGGAAGAGACCGCCTTTCGGATCTTTTCCATGACCAAGGCCATCGGCTCCCTCGCGGCCATGATTCTGATCGATCGCGGCAGGGTCTCCATGGAGACGCCGGTCGCGGAGATTCTGCCCGAGTGGAAGGAGCTTCAGGTGCTCGAGGGCTGGGACGGCGAGAAGCCGCTGCTGAGAGCGCCGAAGACCAGCGCGACCCTGCGCCATCTGGCCACCCATACCAGCGGGCTGGAGTACGAATTCTGGTGTCCCGATATGGCGAAGTACCTGGAGGTCACCGGCGCGGCCCCCATTCTGAGCGGCTTAAAGGCAGGACTTGCCTATCCGCTGATGTCCGATCCCGGTACGCGCTGGGGCTATGGACCCGGCATCGACTGGCTGGGCAGGGTGGTCGAAGAGGTCGATGGCCGGCGGATCGATGCTTTTTGCCAGGCGGAAATCTTCGATCCCCTGGACATGTCCAGCACCGCCTTCGAGCCCGATGCCCTGGCCGACCGTCTCGCCGAGGTCTCCATACGCGGCGAGGACGGCCGCTTCGGGCCCTTCGAGCTGGCGCCGCCGCCCCATCCGGAGGTCTATGGCATGGGGCACGCGCTCTATTCCACCGCGCCCGACTATATGAAGTTCCTGCGCATGCTGCTCAACAAGGGAATGCTGGACGGGAACCGCATCCTGTCGGAAGCGGGCGTTGAGACGATGCTCGCGGACCAGATGCAGGGCCTGCGGTTCCTGCGGATGGTTACGGCGGCGCCGCCGATCACCGCCGATGTGGTTCTGCCGGAGGGCACGACTCACAGCTTCGGCTTCGTCCGGGCGGAGGCGGATATTCCCGGGCGCCGGCGGGCGGGCAGCCAGAGCTGGGCAGGGGTCTGCAACACGCACTACTGGTTCGATCCGGCCTCCGATATCGCCGCCGTGATCATGACGCAGTCGCTGCCCTTCGTGGAGGAACGCTATATGCGGACCTATGCGGCCTATGAGGAGGCGGTCTACGCCAGCCATTAACCACAACGCCGCTGTTGATTGCACTGAAACTTGATGGATCGTGATTGGCCGCCTGCGGCCTGGAGGGTAAGTCTGTTGTAACCCCCTTTGGCTGCGCAGGGGAAGGCCTGTGCGCCCGAGGAAGAAACAGGTTCCAGGATGAAACAGGCAGGCGAAAGGCCCTCCCATGGCATCGGCGATCATCTCTCCATCCCGCGTTTTCTTGTTTGCGTCCCTGATGGCGCTGTCTTTTCTCTGGAGTGAGGCTCTGCGCGTCCAGGACGCGGGTGCTCAGGAAGCGGCGTCATTACCCGACTACGTGGTCGAGGAATTCGGTGCGCCGCCCGTGATCCCGCAGGGCCCGCTGTCCGAATCCCTGAAGGCCGCCGTGGAGGTGGCCTTTGTCGAGGCGATGGAGCGGGGCACCTGGGGGCCGGATCAGACGGTTGCCCTGGACGAGATCTCTAAGTCGGGAGATCCCCGGATCGCCTGGATTATCAGCGATCTGATGCGCTTCGTCTCCGGGCGCGAACTGCACGCCCGCCTGGCCATCACCGCCGCCAGGCTGCTGGGCAAGAACCTGGAGGACGCCTATCACTGGGGCGCCATCACCGACTATCTCATCGCCTGGGACATTCCGGCGCCCCCTGATTACCTGCGGGTCAAGCGCGCGGTCTTCACCGCGGCCGTGCCCGGCTGGGAGCGGATCTTCGTCGAGGGCGAGATCGACTGGCGGCTGGTGTCCTGGGGCGGTGTGCTGATCGACGACCGGGCCTACGACACCACCGACGAGCCCTGCAACTGCATCCCCGCCGCCGACAACCCCGAGGTCAGCAGCGCGGAGGAGGCGACCTGGCTGAAAGATGAGGACATCGTCTTCGGGATCGAGGTCAACGGCGAGTACCGGGCCTATCCGCGCCGCATCATGGAGGTGCGCGAGATGGTGAACGACACCCTGGGCGGCCGGCATCTGGGCATTCCCTACTGCACGCTCTGCGGTGCGGCCCAGGCCTACTTCACCGACGAACTGCCGATCGGGATCGAACGGCCGGTCCTGCGCACCTCGGGTCTGCTGATCCGCTCCAACAAGGTGATGTACGACATCACCAGCTTCTCGGTCTTCGACACCTTCCTGGGCAAGGCGGTGACCGGACCGCTCGCGGACCGGAATCTACAACTGAAACAGGCTACGGTCGTGACCACCGACTGGGGCACCTGGAAGAAGGCGCATCCGGAGACGACCGTGCTGCTCGAACGCTATGCGCTGGGCCGCGACCCGGACTTCCGCAACGGCCGCGACGCCAACGGCCCGATCTTCCCGATCGGCGACGTGGACCCGCGCCTGCCGGTGCATGAGGACATCATCGGCGTGATCACCGCATCGGGCAAGCCGGTGGCCTTCCAGCGCAGCAAGGCCTTCATCGCCCTGAAAAACGGCGAAGAGATCGGCTTCGAGAACGTGCGCCTGCAGCTCGATGCCGGCGGCATCCGGGCGGTGGATGCGGACGGCTCCGACCTGGGCAGCCACCAGGCCTTCTGGTTCGCCTGGTCCCAGTTCCATCCCGGGACGGAGCTTTGGGCGGGATCGTCGTAAGACGGTCGGGAAGGGCTACCTGAACGCTTTACTATCTGGATGCGGCTCACTGCCTGAATGGCTCGTTACTGCCGGGATGGCCCGCCAGTTACCAAGACGGCGCAGTCCGGCTACAGCGGGTGCTCCTGGAACTGTTTGGCCTGATCGCAGATCTCGTACCAGCTGGGCTTTTCCGCGACGAACTCGTGGAACTGGTTCCGGAGATCGAGCTCCCCGTCCAGGGCGTTGGCGGCAATCGGGAAGCTGTCCTCTTCCGAGAGGATCTCACCCAGGGAGCTGCCGCAGATCCCGCAGAAGCAGCGCGTGTATTTGTAGGGCGGCGCGGGTTCGAAGCGCTGAACCTGATCGCGCCCCTGCACCCATTTCAGGTCCTCTTTCCTGACGAACACGATCGCGCTCGCACCCAGCTTACGGCAGCGGGAACAGTGGCAGGTTCCCATCATCGAGGGCGCGGCCAGGAGCTCGAACCTGACCGCGCCACAGCAACAGCTTCCCGTGATCATCGTACAGATCTCCTGGTGCATGTTGGAAATTCAGAAAAAGAACAATAAGTGAACATTTGGGCGGTAGCAAGGGCTTAAAGTTGATGGGCGCCCTGCGAGAGGGGCTTCGATTAGGCGCCAGCTCAGTATCTAGAACGCACAATTCAAGACCTGACCCTTGACTTAAACTAACCGACAGCGAAGCCGAGGTCGCACAATGCCTCTGCCGGGGTTTCTCCGCGGATCAAATCGCCAAACACCGGGATACGATGCTTGGAACTGTGCGCGTACAAATCAGGTGCCTGCGTGATAAGGCCTCGTGTAATTCAATAGCGGAGCTGCGGATAAAATTTTTACAGTACTCTACCGAATAGGTGGTAGGTGTGATCGGGGCAGGCAGCGAAAAGCCTCTATGGCGCAGCAGGATCAGCAATCATACTTGGGGGGAGCCTGAACCTATGCAGATTTCACTGAGTCGAGACATGAGTAAAATTGGGGCAGTCAAAGGACGTCAAATTTTCGCACTATTTAGCTTGTGTGCGTTGATAGGTTGTACTGATGTAGACTCATTTCCTGTCTTCGATGGTCCAGGACCTGGAGCAGACGCTATCGATGCAATAGCTGGGAGTTATACAGGAACCATTGGTGACGATTCGGCGCAATTAATAATAGAGCCTTTCTCGGACCAATCTGATGTCGATCACAGCAACACTTTAAAATGGAGGCTTCAGCTAGCCACGGGAGAAGTCTTTGAAAGCCGTGCAGTTGTATCAGTGATTCCGGATAGTAAAACGTATCTGGTGACGTTGAGTGGACAGCATACGACTGCGTATAATGCTAAAACACGTGACAGTGGTTTTGATTCAAAAAATAAAAATGCAATTGCCCTGGTCCAATTCGAGCAACCTAAGCTTCTATTTTGGCCTCCCGGTGCATACAACAAGCTATTTAAGGAGGTTGTTGAAGAGATCTCAAATCCAGATTTAGAAGCGCGCTATATCCTCGACTTCCTCATACAGAATCACGATTCTATCGTGGCGAATCAGTCGCTTCTGACATTTACGAGGATCTCTGTGGAAGATGAAGAGAACAAAAAGCCTGAATTGATAAGGAATTTGGATAGTTATTATTATGTGACGAAATATGGGATAGAAAATTTTAAATACTCTGATTCGGACGATGGCATTCCGTTTTATAAAAACTACACGGAAAATGGTCAGCTATGGGGTGGGGCATATTGGTACAAGGATACACAACAAGCTTTTTGGGTGCCTGCAGGCGCAAAGCACCAATGTAATCGAAGCGGTTGGTTACCTGGAAACTGGGGCGCCATCTTCAAGAAGGTTGGAGAAGGTGTTTGGGAGCAAACTAGCCGCTATCCGAACTCTCGCAGGTATGACCCAAATGTATGCAAACGATGGGACTATGTAACCAATCCGTGTGAGAAGCATCACTGCGTAGAACGCTATGGGCAAAAAAAGCTTTATCCAGCCTATCTCGTGGACAGTTACGAGAAAGCAAAGCGTATTTCTCAGCGGCTTAAGTAAAAACAGCGAGAAATGCCGACCGGCTCCGCAGATTGATGCCCGTAAAAAAGCGAATAGCGTGTCCTTTAGAGTATTTCCAGACTGAAGCTCGGCTTGTCTTTAACTGCGAGCGATAGTGGGGACAGATCTTGTGCTGTGTGTTTCTCGGCGGATTTCCGGCCCACCAAAACCTCACCCGCTCCGCTGCTTGTAGTAGGTATCCTTCTTCACGATCAGCCCCTCCCTGAACGTCAAAATATCCACGCTCAAAAATTCCTCCGTCGTCCCATCCTTGTGCCGCGCCGTCCGGCGGTATTCGCAGTAAGCCTTCGGTCCCACGATGGCGCAGTCGAGGGTTGTCCATTGCACGCTCTCGACCTTTTCGAACAGACCTGCGAAGACGCCGCGGATGGTTTCCGCGCCCTCGAAGCGCAGGCCGTGGGCCTCGGGGCCGGCGGCGTGGTCGAAGACGGCGTCGGGGGCGAAGTACTGCATGACGGCGTCGATGTCGTTGGCGTTGAAGGCGTCGCCGATGGCGTCCACCAGCTCTCTCGTGACTTTGGTCATTTGCGGGGTCCTTACAGCTTCAGCATTTCGCAGGTCTTGGCGAAGAAGGGGCTGGCCGGGTCGGCCAGGACGTTCAGTTCGTCGAAGTGGTCGACGCCGGGTACGACGTAGAGCTCCATGGCGCGCGCGGGCGTGGCGTATTTTTCGAGGTACATGCGGGCCTGGCGGTGGAACTCGTCCGTTTCGGCGCCGCCTACGACAAGCATCTGCGGCGCGTCGGTGACGGGCGGGTGCTGGGTCATGGGGCTCTCGGCCTCGGCCTCCGCCGGGTCCATGCGGATGCCGGCGTTGAGCGCTTCGGTCAGGCGCACGGGCTCCAGGTAGCTGAGTGGCGAGACGGGGATGCCCGCCTTGATCAGGTCGGCCGGCAACTGGACGGATAGATCGGCGCCGAAGGCCGGCCAGTCGGTGGCCATCATCATCTGAGTGATGTGCCCGCCAGCGGAATGGCCCATGACCGTGATGCGGTCCCGGTTGATCCCCAGTTCCTCTGCGTTGCGCCAGATGTGGGCGAGGGCCTCGCGCGCCTCCTCCGAAATGCGGGTGATGGTCACGGCGGGGCAGAGGTCGTAGCCGACCACCACCACATTGACGCCGGCGGCCACGAAGGGCGTGGCGAGGAAGGAGTAGATCGACTTGTCGCCGCGCTGCCAGTAGCCGCCGTGGAAATAGACCAGGGTCGGCGCGGCCGCATCGCCGCAGCGGAAGACGTCGAGCTTCTGTTTCTCGCCCTCGCCATAGCGCAGGTCGAGGGTGCAGTCGAGGGTCGCGCGGGCGGTCTCGCTGTCCTTGGTCCAGCCGGGGATGACCGTCACTTCGTAGTCCGGACGGCCGGCACGCAGATTGTACTGCGCGTCGAAGTCTTCCGGTGAGAAGCGGGTGTGGTAGGTGAGGGCGTCACTCATGTTGGGGCCTCTGCTTGGGGAGTTGGCGCTGGTGGGGTGGATGCTGGCGGGGCTGAAAAGAAGCTGCCGCGGCAGAAGGCCAGCGGCTGGGTGGGGTTGTGATCGTAGGCGACGACCTGGCCCAGCAGGATCTCGTGCCCACCGGCATCGACACGCAGGTGCACCCGGCAGTCGAGCCGGGCCGAGGCGCCGGGCAGGAGCGGGGCGCCCTCGGGCTTGGCTTCCCAGGCCGTGCCGGTGAAGCGGTTCTCGACCTTGCTGGCGAAGTGCAGCGCCAGGTCTTTCTGATCCGCCGAGAGGATGTTGACGGCGAAGCGGTTCGATTCCTTCAGGGTCTGGAACACGCGCCCGGCCTTGGCGATGCAGACCGAGATCATGGGCGGCTCCAGCGAGACCGAGGTGAAGGAGTTGGCGGTCAGGCCCCAGGGCTCGCCTTCGTCGTCGAACGCGGTGACGATGGTTACGCCGGTGGGGAAGGCGCCGAGCGCGCGGCGGTAATCCTTTACATCCATCTCACAGCACTCCTTCCGAGGCGCAGGCCTTTTCCAGGGCCTGCCATTCGTCAGGATTGGTGCCGAAGAAGCGCATGACGTGTTTCCGGTAGGCGGGCCGTTCGCAGAGGCTCTGGTACCAGGCCTCCAGGTGGGGCAGGCGGGGCCGTTCGACTTCGACATTGAAGTAGCGGTAGGCGACGCAGCCCAGGGGGATGTCGCCCATGGTGAAGCTGTCGCCGGCCACGTAGGCCCGACCGGCCAGATGTTGATCCAGGATTGCCAGGACCTCGCTGGCCTCGTCCCGCAGAGCCGCGATCCTGGCCGGGTCGCGTTTCTCCGGGGCGGTGCGCACGGTGGCGAAGAAGAGCTGGATGACCGGCGGAAAGGCGCGGGAGCCGGACCACTCCATCCACTGATCGGCCAGCGCCCGGGTCCCGGGATCGGCCGGGCTCAGGCTGCCGGCGGCGTAGCGGTCGCAGAGATAGCGCACGATGGCGTGGCTTTCCCAGAGCGCAAAGTCACCGTCGCGGATCGCCGGGATCATGCGGTTGGGATTGATGCGCGCGTAGTCGTCCGTATCGAGCTTGCCGAAGCTGCCGCCGGCGAGCTGGAGTTGGTAGTCCAGCCCCAGCTCGTTGGCGGTCCAGATCACCGGGATGACGTTGGAGGAGTAGGGGCGGCCCCAGATTTCAAGCATGCGCCATCTCCTTGGACACGTCGCTGGCGCGCTCCTGTTCGGCGGCACGCTTTTGGGCGATGGACTGGGTGCCGAAGCGCGGCACCACCTGCTCGAAGAGGCGCTCCCAGCTTGCCAGGATCTTGGCGTAGGGCACGCCGGTGTACTGCTGCATTAGCATCAGGTGGTCGAGGCCGGTGGTCTCCTGCTTCTCGGCGAATTTGTCGGCCACGTAGCTGGCGTCGCCGACCACGATGATGCCGCGTTTGTTGAGGAAGTCGAACCAGTCCACGGCCTCGTCCTCCGGCGTCATCTCCTCGCCGACATCCAGGTAGGCCCGCTTGCTCCACTCGCCGGCGGGGCGCGCGCCGCCCAGGAATTCGTAGTAGGCATTGATGCAGGGGCGTATCGTGTCGACGGCTTCGCGCATGCTCTCGCCGACGTAGAAGGCGGTGCAAACGCCCACACCTTCGCCCAACTGAACGGGACGGCCTTCGCGCTGGGAGAGGGCCTCGCGGTAAGGCTCCCAGCAGGCCAGGGTGCTCTTCGGCGCGGCGGACATGGAGATCACACCCCAGCCTTTCTCGCCAGCCAGCTTGAAGGTGGGCGGAGCATTGGACATGAGCCAGACCGGCGGATGGCCCTGCTGATAGGGGCGCGGGTGCACGTACATGGCTTTGTACTCGCCGTCCGCGTCGTGATAGCGCGGATCCAGCGGCTGGAAGAAGCGGTTGGTCTCTTTCCAGCCGGGGACCGGGAACTGATAGAACTCGCCCTTGTGGGTGAAGGCCTCATTGGTCCAGGCCTTCAGGATGATTTCCAGCGACTCCTGGTACAGCCGCATGACCTTGCCGTTGTCGCGCCGGTCGGCGTCGGGGTTGAACTGGATCGTGGAGCGCTCGTTGATGCCCTTGGCGACGCCGAAATCGACCCGGCCCAGGGTCATGTTGTCCAGCATCGCGATGTCCTCGGCCACGCGCAGGGGATGCCAGTCCGGCAGGACGATCGGGCTGGTCCCGACCCGCAGCTTCTGGCAGTGGGCCGCCACGTGGGTGCACATCTGGATCGGATTCGGCGGCGCGTTCATATAGCCGTTGTGCGCGAAGTGATGCTCGGTGAACCAGGCGGTGGTGAAGCCGGCCTGCTCGGCCAGGCGGCACTGCTCCAGGATCATCTCCAGCGTGCGGGTCCAGGGAATGGTCTCACCCGGGCTGAAGTTGGCAATCAGATCAAAGCGCATTCGGGTTCCTCCCACTCGGTGCTTCGCCGCCCAAGGAAAGGCGGTTTAATTTTCGTCTCGAATTCAACTAAGTAGAATTCTGCTTTAAAAATCAACTAAAATCTTTTAAGCCAAGAGTTATGTCTTCAAGACCGCCAAAACCTGCGCCACCGAAGCCCGGACCTGAAACGGATGCCGAGCGCCTGGGCAGCGAGATCCGCGAAGTGCGCAAGGCGCGCGGGCTGACCCTGAAGGAGCTGTCGGAGGTGGTGTCCTGTTCGACCGCCTACCTCAGCCGGATCGAGCTGGGGACAGCCAAGGTGTCGGTCGAGCTGCTCACGGAAATCAGCGCGGCGCTGGCGGTCGACCCGGCCTGGTTCTTTCCCAAGCAGGCGGGGGCGGGGCCGCTGGAGCGCCGTCACGTGGTGCGGGCGGAAAATCGCCGCTCGCTCTCGGGCATGTACACCCGTTCCACGGAAGAACTGGGCTTCGAAGACGAGCTGCTCTCCAGCAGTCTGGCCGGTCAGTGCTACCTGATTTTCTCCCGCTTCCCGCCGGTCGCGGGCGCGGCGCCGGAGCCCCTCGAGGCTTACGTCTTCGAGGGCGAGCAGCACGCCATCGTCTTCTCCGGCGAGGTCGAGCTGCGGCTGGAGGACGAGATCATCGTGCTGCGCGCGGGCGACAGCTTTTCCTACCCCTCGGCCATCGCGCACCGCTTCCGCAACCGGGCGAACGCCGAGGCCACCATGGTCTGGGCCATGTCGCCGGTGCGGATCACCTGGTGACGGCGCTATAGATCCGGCGTCTCGATCCAACACAGAGCGCGCCTTCAGCGCCGATAGGGGCCGCTTCGCTGCACAGCCAAAGGTGTGCTTTCGGGTTGCCGGCCTGTCCGGGCGCGAAGATTTCCCCGACAGGCCCCATCTGCTACCTTCGCCCGGCAACTGCAGAGCAGAGAGATGACATCCGAACGCGTCGCCGGGCAGCATGATTACTTTCCCCGATTTGGCGGACTGAAGGCCTTTTACGAGGTGGCCTTGACCGGGAGCGCCGTCCAGGCGGCGGAGCGGCTGAAGGTCTCGGCCTCCTCAGTCAGCCATCAGGTCAAAGCGCTGGAGGCGGAGCTGGGCGTGCGCCTGATCGAGAACCGGCGGGGCAAGCTGGTGCCGACGGCGGATGGCGCGCTCTACTTCGAACAGATCAAGGGGCCGATGGCGGAGATCCTGCGGGCGACGGAGTCCGTCCGATCCATGCCGGGCCGCAAGCGGGTGTCGCTGACCCTGACGCCCTCCTTCGCGGTGGGCTGGCTCATGCCGCGGCTGATCGATCTGGACTGCGCCCAGCCGGACCTGGAGGTGAACCTGATTACCACCACGCGGGTGGTGGATCTGGCCAGGGAGAACGTGGATCTGGCGATCCGGCGGGGCGGTGGCCGCTGGGAGGACAGCCGCGGCGAGGGTTATCTGGCCGAACCGCTGCTGCGGGAGACCATCGTGCCGGTGGCTGCGCCCGGATTGCTGGAAGAACATGGGATTTCGAGGGAGCATACCGGCATCAGCCTGGAGGCAGCGGTCGAGGCGGCCTTCAAAACCACCCGCGTGCTGGTGAACACCACGGTGGAGGGCGAGTGGGACGCCTGGTGCGCGGCGCGTGGGATCACGCCGCCGGATGCGCTCGGTCGCTATAACCTGGAGACCTATGAACTGACCGTGCAGGCGGCCCGGGACGGGCTGGGGATCGCGCTGGGCCGCAAACCCCTGATCGATCCGTTGCTGACCTCGGGCGAACTGGTGCAGCCCTTTCTGTCACCGGATCGTGAAGAGGTCTCCTACTTCATCCTGCGCCGGGATGAACCGATGAAATCGGACGTAAAACGGCTCTATGACTGGCTTCTGGCGCAGGCTGGGTAACATCAGGGGCTGAATTTTTTTCAGTTCTCGCTGAAATTTTTACAGTTCGTGGTCGAAAAGTCCTGCCCTACCTTCGAAGTGATCAAGGTAGGAGTTCGTAGATGGCAGAGCAGGATCACCCCCAGCGCAGCGGCCCCCTGGCGGGCATTCGCGTCATTGACCTGACGACGGTGGTCTCCGGCCCCATGTGCACCATGATCCTGGCGGACCAGGGGGCGGACGTCATCAAGGTCGAGCGGGCGGACGGCGACTATACGCGCCAGCTCGCGACGCGCCGTGGCGGGCATTCGGCTTCCTATCTGAACAACAACCGCAACAAGCGCTCCATCGTGCTGGATCTTAAGAATCCGGGAGACATCGATTCCCTGAAGCAGTTGATCGCCGATGCCGACGTCTTCATCCAGAATTTCCGTCCCGGCGTCGCCGATCGCCTGGGGCTCGGCTACGACGCCTTGAGCGCGTTGAACCCGCGGCTGGTCCATATGTCGATCGCGGGTTTCGGCTTCGAGGGGCCACTGGCCAGCAAGCCGGTCTACGATCCCCTGATCCAGGCGCTGTCCGCGCTGACCACGGTTCAGGCCGGCTCCGACGAGGAACGGCCGCGGCTGGTGCGCACCATCCTGCCCGACAAGCTGACCGCCGTACAGGCGAGCCAGGCGGTTACCGCAGCGCTGCTGTCCCGCGCGCAGACGGGCCGGGGGCAGAAGGTGACGCTCTCCATGCTCGATACTGTGGCGGCCTTCCTTTGGGCCTCCGACATGAACGGGCACACCTTCGTCGGTGACGAGATGGAGAAGGAGGAAAGCCAGTCCTTCCACGATCTGATCTACGACGTGAAGGGCGGCTATCTCAGCATCTCCATCATGCAGGACAAGCACTGGGAGGCCCTGGCCCATGCGACCGGGCGGCCCGATATCCTGGAGGACGAACGTTTCGCCACGGCCGAGCTGCGGGAGGTCAATCGCGTGGCGCGGCTGGAGCTGACCCAGACCATCGTCCGGGAGGTCGATCGGGATAGACTGCTCGCGGATTTAGAGGCGGCGGGCGTGCCCTGTGCGCCGGTGCTCACGCGCCGGGAGATGCGCCAGCACCCGCAACTGCAGGCCAATGGAACCTTTGTCGAATATGACCACCCGAAAGCCGGCCGCCTGCGGCAGGCGCGCGGCGCGGCGGTCTTCCATGGTACGCCGGCGGGCGAGGTCCGGCCCGCGCCAGAGCTTGGAGAACAGACCGAGGAGATCCTCGCTGCGCTCGCGTCCTCGAAACTGGCCAGCGCGTCATGATCGACTTTTACTTCTCGCCGACGCCGAACGGCTGGAAGGTTGCGATCCTGCTGGCCGAGACCGGGCTGGCGCACCGGACCATCCACGTGCGCCTGACGGAAGGGGAGCAGTTGACACCGGCCTTCCGGGCGATCAATCCCAACGCCAAGATCCCGGCCATCGTGGACCACGATCCCGCGGACGCGGGCGAGGGCGCGTCGGTGAGCGTCTTCGAGAGCGGCGCGATCCTGCTGTACCTGGCGGAGAAGTCGGGCCGCTTCGGCCCCACCACCGCGCTGGAGCGGAAGGAATTCAACGAGTGGCTCTTCTGGCAGGCGGCCAACCAGGGGCCCATGGCCGGCCAGCTCAGCCACTTCGTGAACTATGCGCCGGAAGGACAGAGCTACGCTCACGAGCGCTACAAGGGCGAGTTCGAGCGCAGTCTGGCCGTGCTCGACAGCCGGCTGGAGGGCCGGGACTATATCTTTCGGGACTACTCGATCGCCGACATGATGATTTTCCCCTGGGCCTTCATCGCCAAACCCCTGGGCGTCTGGCTCGGCGACTTTCCAAACGTGGCGGCCTGGCGTCAGCGGATCAAGAGCCGGCCGGCCGTGCAGCAGGCGATCAATCTCTACAAGGATCAGCAATTCTCAAAAACGGCCTCGGCTGAACAGAACGCAGTGCTTTTCAATCAATCTGCGCGCCATCTCATGTCCGAAACCGGCATGAGGAAATAAGAAACCAAAGATGATCAGGAGGTAACCCATGCCGAAAATTCAAGGAAGCTGCCTGTGCGGTGCCGTCAAATATGCCTCGAGCGCGGAGGAACCCGCCATGATGGTGGTCTGCCACTGCAAGGATTGCCAGAAGCAGAGCGGGACGGCCTATTCGACCAACGTGCTGGTGCCCACGGCCTCCATCACCTTCGAGGGTGAGACGCGCGAGCAGTACGTGGTGAACGGCTACTCGGGCAAGCGGGTCACCCGGAATTTCTGCCGGAAATGCGGCTCGCCGCTCTCCACCGAACTGGAGGCCTTCGACAACCTGGCCGCGGTCAAGGCCGGAACCCTGGACGACAGCTCCTGGGTCAAGCCGACCGTTCAGATCTGGTGTGACGACTCGCAGCCCTGGGCGCCGCTTGACGATTCTCTCGACCAGGCACCGAAGAATCCGGGATAAGCTGGTTCCCAGTGGTTTGACCCGGCCCCACTTAAGCGAGGGCCGGGTGATAGGTGGGTGAACAAAGGAACGAGACTTGAAGATCGCGGCTGTACAGGCGGCGCCGGTGTTTCTCGACCCGGGCGCAACGACGGACAAACTCCTCGGTCTGCTGCGCGAGGCAGCGTCGAAGGGGGCCGAACTGGTCGCCTTTCCCGAGGTCTTTATCTCCGGCTATCCCATCTGGCTGCGCGCGCCCGCGGTGGCCCACAACGACGAACTGCTGAAGATCGGCCATGTCGCATACCTGAAATCGGCGGTTACAACTGACGGTCCCGAGGTCGCGGCGATCGCTCAGGAGGCGACGCGGCTCGGCGTCGCGGTCTACTTCGGCATGGTGGAACGGGTCGGCTCCGGCGGCTCGGTCTATGCCTCGCTGGTCACCCTCCATCCGGACAAGGGGGTGGTCAACGTGCACCGCAAGCTGAAACCCACCTTTCACGAACGCCTGATCTGGTCCGACGGTGACGGGCAGGGGCTGCAGGTGCATCCCTGGAATGAAGTCCAGATCGGCGGGCTGAACTGCTACGAAAACTGGCAACCCCTGGCGCGTCAGGCCCTCTATCAGCAGGGCGAGCAGTTACACATCGCTGTCTGGCCGGGTGATCTGGAGGTTACGCAAAACATCACCCAGTTCGTCGCCATGGAGGGCCGGATCTATGTCGCCTCGGTCTCCGGCCTGCTGCGCAGCAGCGACATTCCGGCATCCTTTCCGCTACGCAAATACGTCACCGAGGGCCGCGACGTGATCAACGACGGCGGCTCCATGATCGCCGGCCCTGACGGCGCCCTCATCGCCGGCCCGGAGGTGGGAGAGGAGACGATCCTCTACGCGGAGATCGACCTCGAGCGCGTCCTGGCGGCGCATCTGAAACTGGACCCGGCCGGCCACTACAGCCGGCGCGACATCCTGAGCCTCAATCACAACAAGGCGCGGTTGGATTGAGAACTGTCGAGGCCTTGGATTACTGCTGCGTCAGCCAAAGACCGCAAGAGTCGTAACCGCGCTCACCGCGGCCAGCAGGCCGGCCAGGATATAGAGACTGAGCGCTTGGCCGATATCTTCGCTGTTCAGCTTGCTGCGCCCGTTACCCATCCAGTGATCCTCTACGACCTTACTTCCGTAACGGCGCGGGCCGGCCAGGGCGAAGTCCAGGGCGCCGGCGACCGCGGCCTCCTGCCAGCCGGCGTTGGGGGAATTATGTTTGCCGGCGTCGCGCAGCATGATCCGCCAGGCCCTACGGGGATCGGCGGCGGGGTGCAGGGCGGCGGCCAGGACGAAGAAGAGGCCCGCGAGGCGCGCCGGAATCAAATTGGCGAGGTCATCCAGGCGCGCGGCGAATTTGCCGAAGGCCTCGAAGCGGTCGTTTCTGTGACCGATCATGGAATCCAGCGTATTGATCGCCTTGTAGGCGCAGAGGCCGGGCAGGCCGAAGAGGCAGTACCAGAAGAGCGGGGCGACCACGCCGTCGGAGAAGTTCTCCGCAAGGCTCTCCATGGCGGCCCGGGCGACCCCGGCCTCGTCCAGACTTTCCGGGTCGCGGCCGACGATCTTGCTGACCGCCCAGCGGCCGTCGGCGAGGCTGCGCCGCAGGAAACCGGCGACCCGCTTGACCTCGTCGTAAAGGCCCCGGAAGGCCAAAAGACTGCTGACCGCCAGCACCTCCAGAACCCAGCCTGCGGGGAGCCAATCCGACAGCAGGGTGATAATGGTGCCAGCCAGGGCCGAGAGCGCGATGATCCCAAGGCTCAGCAGCATCCCCTGCCAGATCTTCCAGCCGCGCGAGAGCTGCGGGCGGTTCAGGGCCCTTTCCCAGCGATCGATCAGGCGTCCGATGATCACGACAGGGTGCGGGACGGCGCGATAGAGCCATCTTGGGTCGCCCAGCGCAGAGTCCAGGGCCAGGGCAAAGAGCAATATCTGGGCAAGGAACAGTCCCGCCGCGGGATCGGGATAGAGATCGGTCAACATGGCCGGAGAATGAGGTCGGGCAAGCCCGGGGTCAATCTCTTAGCTGAACGGGGGCAATCTCTTCTCCCTCGGGGTGCGGGCGCGGTTCAAAAAGCGGCGCGGAGGGCGAACAATCCCTTGGACTGCGGGGGCTTCGCGCCGTAATCTGCCCGCCGAATTTTGTTACCGCAGATAGCGGTACGGCGGCTGGGTGGGCCGGCGAGAGAAGGAAAAGGATATGACAAAAGTCGGGGTGATGGTCTGCGGCCACGGCAGCCGGGACGAAGGTGCGGTGCGGGAGTTCGAGTCGGTGGCGCGCGGGATCCGGGAGCGCCTGCCGCAGTACGATGTGGACAGCGGCTTTCTGGAGTTCGCCACGCCGATCATCCGCGATGGCCTGGACCGTCTGCGGGAGAAGAAGAACGATCTGGTTCTGGCAGTGCCGGGCATGCTCTTCGCCGCCGGGCACGCCAAGAACGACATTCCCTCGGTGCTCAACACCTATGAAGCGCAGCATCCGGAGATGGAGATCCGCTATGGCCGGGAGCTGGGGATCGACCCGAAGCTGATCCGGGCGGCCTCGGCGCGGATTGAGGAGGCGCTGGAGAAAGCCGGCGGCGATGTGCCGATCGAAGAGACCCTGCTGATGGTGGTGGGGCGCGGCGCCTCGGACCCGGACGCCAACTCCAATGTCGCCAAGGTCATGCGCATGCTCTGGGAAGGCTTCGGCTTCGGCTGGGGCGAGACCTGTTATTCCGGTGTGACCTTCCCGCTGGTGGCGCCGGGCCTCGAGCATGCCGCGCGGCTGGGTTACAAGCGGATCATCGTCTTTCCCTACTTCCTCTTCACCGGCATCCTGGTGAAGCGGATCTACGACTACACGGACCAGGTGGCGGCGTGCCACCCGGAGATCGAGTTCATCAAGGCCTCCTACCTTTCGGATCATCCGGAGGTCCTGGACGCCTTCGCCGAGCGGGTCAACGAGATCCTGGAAGGCGAGAACCTGATGAACTGCAAGCTCTGCAAATACCGGGAGCAGATCCTGGGCTTCGATGCCGAGGTGGGCCTGCCGCAGGAAAGCCACCACCACCATGTGGAGGGGATCGGGACCGGAACCGCGGGCCATGATCGTAGTTACGATCATGGGCATGATCACGGCAACGGTCACGACCACGATCATCACCACGGCCACAGTCATGAGCATGGCCACGGGCATGATCATGGGCACGGGCACGATCATGGGCATCACCATCATCCCTATCCCCATGCGGATCACCCCCTGGGGCCGAAAAGCATGAAGAAGGCGGTCGGCTGAGTTCAGGCGCCGCCACAGCTTTGTGCGGTGCAGGCGTTGCAAGGCCTGACCGCGCGCTGTCCAGGTAAGACGAAAAAGATGCCAGGTTACGACTACATCCGGGATCCGCAGGAGATCTATCGGCAGTCCTTCGCGACGGTCCGCGCGGAGGCGGACTTCTCTGCGATGGACGAGGCCATGGCGACGGTCGCCGAGCGGCTGATCCACGCTTGCGGCATGCCGGATATCCTGGAGGATCTGGCCTGGACACCGGAGGCGGCGGCGGCCGGTTGCGCGGCCCTGGCGGCCGGTGCGCCGATCCTGGCCGATTGCCGGATGGTGCTGGAGGGCGTGATCCGCGCCCGTCTGCCAAACGACAATGCGGTTATCTGCACATTGAATGATGACGAGACCCGGCCTCTGGCGGGCCGGCTCGAAACCACACGCTCCGCTGCTGCTGTCGAGCTCTGGCGGGAGCAGCTCGCTGGCGCCGTGGTGGCGGTCGGCAACGCGCCGACGGCGCTGTTCCATCTGCTCGAGCTGCTTGAGAAGGGCGCGCCGAAACCCGCTGTAATCCTTGGCTTTCCCGTCGGCTTCGTCGGCGCGGCGGAATCGAAGGAGGCGCTGATCGAAGCGCGGCTGGATGTGCCCTACATCACCCTGCGCGGGCGGCGCGGCGGCAGCGCGATCGCTGCGGCCGGTGTCAATGCCCTGGCCGGTCTCGCCCGGAAAGAGACGGCGGCATGACCCGCTGGCTCTCGGTCATCGGTCTCGGGGAAGAGGGGCTGGAGGGGCTCAGTCCGCTGGCGCGCCAGACCTTCGAGGCCGCCGAGGTGCTGGTCGGCGGTGCGCGGCATCTGGCCCTGCTGCCGGAGGATGGCCGCGAGCGTTTGGCCTGGCCCAGCCCCATGATGGATCTGTTGCCGGAAATCGAAGCCCGTAAGGAGCGGAAGGTCTGCGTGCTGGCCACCGGCGATCCCTTCTGCTTCGGGGTTGGCACAGCCTTGACGAAGCGCTTCGGCCATGAGGCCATGCATGTCATTCCGGGAACCTCGGCGTTCAGTCTGGCGGCCGCCCGTCTGGGTTGGAGCCTGGACCGGGTTGAAACACTGTCGCTGCACGGGCGGCCACTGTCGCTGCTGGAGAGTTTCATTCATCCCGCTGTTCGCTTGCTGGCCTTGAGCGAAAACGCGTCTACTGCCGCGAGCGTCGCCGAGATGCTGCGTGCGCGCGGCTTCGGCGACAGCCGGATCACGGTGCTGGAACATATGGGCGGGCCGCAGGAGCGGATCGTAACGGGGCTTGCCAGCGAAGACTGGCAGGACCGGGATCTCGCCGACTTCAACAGCCTCGCCATCGAATGCCTTGCCGGTCCGGGCGCGGTCCTGCGGCCGCGCGCGCCTGGGCTGCCCGACGAGGCGTTCCGTCATGATGGCCAGATGACCAAGCGCGAGGTGCGGGCGGCGACGCTTTCGGCGCTGATGCCGATGCCCGGACAGTTGCTCTGGGACGTCGGGGCGGGCTGTGGCTCGGTCTCCGTTGAGTGGATGCGCGCCGAGCGCCATGCCCGCGCCATCGCCGTCGAGCGGCACGAAGCGCGGCTTGAGATGATCGCGGAGAACGCGCAGGCGCTGGGCACGCCCGGTCTGAAGATCGTCGCGGGGGAGGCGCCAGCAGTGCTGGAAGGCCTCGAAGCGCCGGACGCGGTCTTCATCGGCGGCGGCGCGACGAGCGACGGCCTGATCGATCTCTGTTGGAACGCCCTCAAGCCCGGCGGGCGCCTGGTCGCCAACGCGGTGACCCTGGAAAGCGAGCAGATCCTTGTGAACCGACATGCCGAGCTTGGCGGCGAGCTTTGCCGGATCGCGGTTTCCCGCGCCGCGCCGGTCGGTCCCTATCACGGCTGGCGTCCCCTGATGCCGGTCACGCAGTATTCGGTTGTAAAGACATGACGCAAGTAAACGGCGGCGGTCGCCTCTATGGCCTGGGCATCGGGCCGGGCGACCCCGAATTGATCACTCTCAAGGCCCTGCGGCTGCTGCAGGCTGCGCCGGTGGTGGCCTATCCCGCGCCCGATACCGGCGACAGCCTGGCGCGCGCGATCGTCGCGCCGCACCTGCAGGGCGGACAGACGGAGATCGCCATCCGCGTGCCGATGGTTACGGCACGCTTCCCGGCGCAGGAGGTCTACGACCGGGCGGCCGAGGAACTGGGCGGGCATCTGGAAGCGGGCCGGGACGTGGCGGTGCTCTGCGAAGGCGATCCCTTCTTCTACGGCTCCTTCATGTATCTCTTCGGGCGTATGGCCGAGCGCTTCCAGGTCGAGGTGGTGCCCGGAGTCTCCTCGCTCACCGCCTGCGCCGCCACGCTGGGCACGGCCCTGGCCGCACGCAACGACGTGTTGACCGTTCTGCCGGCGCCGTTGGACGCCGAAGTGCTGAAATCGCGCCTGCAGGGCGTGGAGGCGGCGGCCATCATTAAGGTGGGCCGGCACTTCGCCAAGGTGAAGCAGGTGCTGGACGAACTCGATCTGAGCGACCGCGCCCACTACATCGAGCGCGCCACCATGGAGAACCAGCGTATCCTGCCGCTGGAGCAGGTGGCCGACGATGGCGCGCCTTACTTCTCCATGATCCTGATTCACCGCCGGGGCGAGGCCTGGACATGAGCACTTCAGTGAACAGCCTGGCGCCGGTTTTCGTCACGCTGACGGCCCAGGGACGGGATCTCGCCGAGCGCCTGAGCGGGGACTGGCCGGGCAGCGAACTGCACGGCCTGATGGGCCGCGCGGAACCGGCGGAGGTGGTGTTTGACTCCGTCGCCGAACATCTGCGCGACCTCTTCGCGGCGGGCCGTCCGATTGTCGGCCTCTGCGCCGCGGGTGTCCTGATCCGTATCCTGGCGCCGCTGCTGGACGACAAACAGAGTGAGCCGGCGGTCGTAGCCTTGGCCGAAGATGGCGGTGCGGTCGTGCCGCTGCTCGGCGGTCATCGGGGCGCTAACGAGATCGCGCAGTCTCTCGGCGAAAAGCTCTCGGTAGAAGCCGCTGTCACCACGGCGGGCGACCGGCGCTTTTCGGTCGCACTGGATGCGCCGCCGGCGGGCTGGCGGCTCGGTAATCCGCAGGACTACAAACCCTTCGTCGCGGCGGCGTTGGCCGGCGAGAAGATCCGGCTCGAGGGCACGGCGGCCTGGATCAGCGAGAGCGACCTGCCGCTGGCGGACGAGGGTGGGCTCACCATTCGCATTACGGAAGCGAAAGCGAAAGGCTCCGAGCGCGAACTGATCTTCCATCCGCAGGTCCTGGCCCTGGGGGTTGGCTGCGAACGTAACGCGGAACCGGAAGAAGTGATCGACCTCGCGTTCCGGTCGCTCGAAGAAGCCGGTGTTGCGCGGGGCGCTGTCGCTGCGGTGGTCTCGATCGACGTCAAGGCGGACGAAGCGGCGGTGCTGGCGTTGGCGGCGGCTTTGGATGTGCCCGCGCGTTTCTTCACCCCGGCGGAACTGGAGGAGCAAACGCCGCGCCTGGCGAACCCCTCCGATCTGGTCTTCCGAGAAGTCGGCTGCCACGGCGTATCTGAAGGTGCGGCCCTGGCGGCGACGGGCACGGCCGGCGAATTGCTCCTGCCCAAGCAGAAATCGGCGCGGGCAACCTGCGCTATTGCGCGCTCGGCGGGGCTCATCGAGGCGAACGGGATTGGCCGGGCGCGGGGCAGCCTCGCTGTGGTCGGCCTGGGGCCGGGCAACAGCGAATGGCGCGCGCCGGAAGTTGAAACGGTCGTGCGCCGGGCCAGCGATCTGGTGGGCTACGGCCTCTATCTCGATCTGCTCGGGCCACTGGCCAGGGACAAGATCCGCCACGACTATGCGCTCGGTGAGGAAGAGGCGCGGGTACGTGCCGCGCTGGAACTGGCCGCCGAAGGCCGGGATGTGGCCCTGATCTGCTCCGGCGATCCGGGTATCTACGCCATGGCGGCCCTGGTTTACGAACTGCTCGACCGGGCCGATAACCCGGCCTGGCGGCGGGTCGAGCAGAAGGTGGTGCCGGGGATCTCGGCGCTGCAGGCCGCGGCGGCGCGGATCGGCGCGCCCCTGGGTCATGATTTCTGCGCCATCTCGCTGTCGGACCTGCTGACCCCCTGGGAAGCCATCGAACGCCGTCTGAAGGCGGCCGCCGAAGGGGATTTCGTGGTCGCCTTCTACAATCCGGTCTCCAAGCGTCGGACCACCCAGCTCGCGCGCGCGGTCGAGATCCTCTCGGCCCATCGGCCGGCGGATACGCCCGTGGTTCTGGGCCGCAACCTGGGCCGCGCCGGCGAGACCATTAGCGTGCTGGAACTCTCCGACCTGACACCCGACAAGGTGGATATGCTGACCGTGGTGCTGGTGGGGTCCTCCACCACGCGGCGGGTCGAGCGCGCGGACGGGGGCTGCTGGGTCTACACGCCGCGCGGCTATGCCAAGAAGATGGTGCCGCTTGAGAAAACAGAACTGCAAGCCCCGGGAGACGCGGCATGACGGTACATTTCATCGGCGCGGGACCGGGCGCCGCCGACCTGCTGACCCTGCGCGGCCGGGACCTGATCGCGGCCTGTCCGGTCTGTCTCTACGCCGGCTCCCTGGTACCGGAAGAGGTGGTCGCTTACGCCCCCGAGGGCGCGCGGGTGCTGGACACTGCCCCTATGACCCTGGACGAGATCCTGGCGGAGATCGAGGCGGCCCACGCGGCCGGGCAGGACGTGGCGCGGGTGCACTCCGGCGATCCCTCGCTTTATGGCGCGATCGGTGAACAGATCCGCCGCCTGAAAGCGCTGGGGATTCCCTACGACATCACCCCGGGTGTGCCGGCCTATGCCGCCGCGGCGGCGACCCTGGGGCAGGAACTGACCCTACCGGATGTCAGCCAGACGGTGATCCTGACACGCACGGCCATGAAGAGCTCGGCCATGCCGAACAAGGAGGATCTCGCAACGCTGGGGGCTTCCGGGGCAACGCTGGCGATCCACCTTTCGGTGCGCAACCTGAAACATGTGGAAGCCGAGCTGACGCCCTTCTACGGCGCCGACTGTCCGGTCGCGGTGATCTTCCGGGCCTCCTGGCCGGACGAGACGGTGATCCGCGGGACGCTTTCGGACATCCGGGCCAAGGTCCGGGAAGCCAAGCTGACCCGCACCGCTCTGATCCTGGTCGGGCGGGTGCTGTCGGAAGCCACGGACTTCACCGACAGCAAGCTTTACGATCCGACCCACGTCCATGTACTGCGCCCGGAACGCAACGAGCCGAAGATGCCGAAGGCCTCGGCATGACAGCGGTCGAGCTTCCTAGGATCGCGGACCTCGCCGTAGCCTTGGCGCGGGGTGAAACCACCAGCCGAGAACTGATCGAGACGGCGCTGGCCCGTGCCGAAGACGCGCAAGGAGAGGGCAGCCGGGTCTTCATTGCACTCTACCGGGAGCAGGCTCTGGCGGCGGCGGAAGCCAGCGATCTGCTGCGCGCTCGGGGTATCGTGCCCTCGCCCCTGGCCGGCATTCCCGTTTCGATCAAAGATCTCTTCGATGTGGCCGGGGAGGTGACCAAAGCCGGTTCGCGGATTCTGGCCGAGGCCGAACCCGCCACCGTCGATGCACCGGTCGTCCAGCGCCTGCGCGCCGCGGGCGCCGTCCTGACGGGCCGCACCAATATGACCGAGTTTGCCTATTCCGGTCTGGGGCTCAATCCGCATTACGGCACGCCAAGCAACCCTTACGACCGCGAGACCGGCCGCATTCCCGGTGGTTCCTCCTCGGGCGCCGCGGTCTCGGTGACCGACGGCATGTCGATCGCGGCGATCGGCTCGGACACCGGCGGGTCAGTGCGTGTTCCGTCAGCTTTCTGCGGCCTGACCGGCTTCAAGCCGACGGTCGAGCGGGTGCCGCGCGACGGGGTGCTGCCGCTTTCGATCACCTTCGACTCCATCGGGCCTCTGGCCGCCAGTGTCGACTGCTGCGCTCTGCTGGATGCGGTGATGGCCGGGGAAACCCCGGAAATGCCCGAGGCCTTGCCGCTCAAGGGGCTGCGCTTCGGGCTGCCGACCACCCTGGTTCTCGACGGACTGGATGCGCAGGTCTCGGCGGCCTTCGAGCGCGCGCTCGACCTGCTTTCGAAGGCCGGTGTGCAGATCATCGAATTCGCCTTCGAAGAGATCGCCGAGATACCGGAGTTTCGCGGCCGCTCCGGCTTTACCGCGCCGGAATCCTATGCCTGGCATCGGGATCTGCTGGCGCGCGGATATGATCTCTACGACCCGCAGGTAGCCAGCCGGATGATCACGGGGGCGGAGGTCACCGCCGCGGACTATATCAATACCCTGAAAAACTGGCGGGAGCTGCTGGGTCGCGCCGATCTCCGGACCCGGCCCTTTGATGCCCTGATCCTGCCGACCGCGCCGATCATCGCGCCGCGCTTCAGCGAGGTCGAGAGCGATGAGGGTTTCGCCCGCTTCAATGCCCAGGCGCTACGCAACACCTTCGTGGGGAACTTCCTGCACCGCTGCGCCATCTCGCTGCCCTGTCACCGGGCGGGGGAGGCACCGGTCGGCCTGATGCTGATGGGCGAGACCGGAGAAGACACGCGGTTGCTGTCGATCGCCGGAGCAGTGGAAAAGGCGCTGCTCTAAATGAGCTGCTTTAGCCACTTGACGGCGTCGGCGGGACGGCCGACCCGATTGCAGTCCAGCGCGGGTGGCCGTTGCACGATAATGACCGGCAGGCCAAGTTTCTGCGCAGCGATGACTTTGCCGTAGGTTGCCGGCCCGCCGCTGTTTTTGGTGACCACGCAGTCGATGCGATGCTCTTCCATGAGCTGGGCTTCCGCCTGCTCGTAAAAGGGACCGCGTCCCAGGACCGTCTCGAAATTCTTCAGCGGCAGGTCCTCCAGGGGATCCACCGAGCGCAGCAGGAACCAGCGGTCCTCCAGCGCGGCGAAGGGTTTGACCTCCTGCCGGCCGGTGGTCAGGAAGATCCGGCGAAAGCTGCCGCGCGCAATGACCTCTGCCGCCGCCTCCAGATTGGTGACCGGCAGCCAGGTGTCGCCCTCGGTCTTTTCCCAGGGCGGCCGGTGGAGCTGCAGATAAGGGACCTGCGCGGCGTTGCAGGCCTGCAGGGCATTGCGCGAGATCTGCGCGGCGAAGGGATGGGTGGCGTCGACCACCGCGTCGATCCTGGTCTCGCGCAGGTATTTGCAGAGGCCGTCCGGGCCGCCGAAACCGCCCATGTGCAGCTCGCCGGGCGGCTCGACGGGGGCCTTGGTCCGCCCGGCCAGGGAGTTGATGATGCGGTAGCCGCCGTCGGCGAAGAGAAGCGTCGCCAGCGCGAAAGCCTCCCCGGTGCCGCTCAGGATCAGGACCTGCTTGTCAGGCTGCATCGGCGCGCCCCACCAGCACTCCGGCGCGATCGAAAATCATGACATCCACCTTCGTTTCACCCCCGAGGACAGCGAGGGCCGTCTCGCGTGCGGCCTGCGCCATGGCGTCCGCAATGGGTATAGCGTGATTTTGCGCCAGCGCCAGCACTTGATTTGCCGTGTTGGCGCTCCGCGTCTCCTCGACCAGCGCGTCCGGAGCATCCAGTTCCGCCAGCCGCGCGGCCAGCCAGTCGAAGTCCACCTGGCTGCGGCCCGAATGCAGATCCAGGTGTCCGGCCGCCAGTTTGGTCAGCTTGGCGAAGCCGCCGCCGATGGTCAGCCGGGGCAGGGGATGCTTACGCAGGTATTTCAGCATGCCGCCCGCGAAGTCTCCCATGTCGAGCATGGCGAAGTCCGGCAGCTCGTAGTGGCTTTGCACGGCCTTTTCCGAGGTCGAGCCGGTACAGCCGGCGACGTGCATAAGCCCGTTGGCGCGGGCGACGTCGATGCCCCGGTGGATCGAGTGAATCCAGGCGGAGCAGGAGAAGGGCACCACGATACCCGTCGTCCCGAGAATCGAGAGGCCGCCGAGAATGCCCAGGCGCGGATTCCAGGTCTTCTTTGCCAGCTCCGCGCCGCCGGGTACGGAGATCTCGATCTCGATATCGCCGCTGTCTTCGAAAGAAGCCGCCAGCTCTTCGATGGTCTCGGTCATCATCTTCCGTGGCACCGGATTGACCGAGGCTTCGCCCGGAGGAATCGGCAGGCCGGGTTTGGTCACCTTGCCGACCCCTTCACCGGCCTTGAATATCACGCCGCTGCCCTTGGGGCCCCGGCGCAGGGTGACCAGGATTTCGGCCAGATGGGTGACGTCCGGGTCGTCGCCGGCGTCCTTGATGATGCCGGCGCGGGCGAAGTCAGGGCCCAGTTCCTCCCGATTCAGGGCGAAGGCCGGCTGTTCGCCGCCGGGCAGGGTGATGGTGACCGGATCGGGGAACCGCCCGCTGAGCAATGCCGTATAGGCGGCGCGTGTAGCGGCCGTGGCGCAGGCGCCCGTGGTCCAGCCCCGGCGCAGGTCTCCCTCTGGTTTTCGAGCCATGTCGCTTTTTTACAGTTGTTCGGTCGTCTCTGGCTAGAAGCGAAGTGACAGCGAGGTTACAGTGCCCGCCATGGACCACTTGACCTTCAATCTTCCGGCCTTCGAGCCCGGCTGGGTCTGGCTGACCGGCGCCGGTCCCGGCGATCCGGGCCTGCTGACGCTCTACGCCCTGCATGGCCTGCGCTCCGCAGACGTGGTGGTGTACGACGCGCTGGTCGATAAGTCGATCCTGGAACTGGCGCAGCCAGGCTGCCTGCTGGAGTATGCCGGCAAGCGCGGCGGCAAACCCTCGCCGAAACAGGCGGATATCTCCCGAAAGCTCATCCACTATGCCAGGGAAGGTAAGCGCGTTCTGCGCCTGAAGGGCGGCGATCCTTTCGTCTTCGGACGCGGCGGCGAGGAAGCGCTGGCGCTCGTCGACGCCGGGGTTTCCTTCCGGATCGTGCCAGGGATCTCGGCTGGAATCGGCGGCCTGGCCTATGCCGGTATTCCCGTCACCCACCGCGAGACCAATTCGGCGGTCACCTTCGTGACCGGCCATAACCAGGGCGGCGTCATGCCCAACGATTTGGATTGGGGCGCCATCGCAAAGGGCTCGCCCGTCATCGTGATCTACATGGCGATCAAGCATCTGGCCCAGATCTCGGGCGCCCTGATCGCCGAAGGCCGCAACCCGGCGGAACCGGTGGCCGTGGTCAGCAAGGCCAGCACCGCCGAGCAGCAGGTGCTGGAGACCACGCTCGCGTCCTGCGCTGACGATGTGGTCGCGCAGGGGATCGAACCGCCGTCGCTGGTGGTGGTGGGCGAGGTGGTGCGCCTGCGGGCCGGGCTGGACTGGCTCGGCGCACTCTCGGGCCGGGTCCTGGTCTCCGACCCGCTGCAGCGCCGGCAGGACCGTGCCACCGGATAAGCAAGGGCAGGCGGAGGCCATGGCGAAGCCGGGCGCGCTTCCCCCAGGACTGCTGATCGCGGCGCCCAGTTCCGGCAGTGGCAAGACCACCCTCACGCTCGCGCTTTTGCGCCGCTTTCGGCAACTCGGGCGCGCCGTCTCCTCCATCAAGGTCGGACCGGACTATATCGATCCGGCCTTTCATGCGGCGGCCAGCGGGCGCCCCTGTTGCAATCTCGATAGCTGGGCCATGCGGGAGGCAAGCCTGCTCGAACTGGTCAGGGCTGCAGGCAGGGACAGCGACTTCGTTCTGGGTGAAGGGGTCATGGGGCTGTTCGACGGCGCTCCGGACGGGCGCGGTTCGACCGCCGATCTGGCGCGCTTTACGGGCTGGCCGGTGGTGCTGGTGGTCGACGTCCGGGGCATGGCGGCCTCTGCCGCGGCGGTGGTCCATGGCTTCGCGAGCCTCGACCCGCATATCACCCTGGCCGGCGTGATCTTCAACCGGGTCGGCAGCGAACGTCACGCTGAGTCGCTGTGGGAAGCCTGCGCCGCGCTTTCGGTTCCCATCCTGGGTTTCGTGCGGCGATCCGGGGAGATCGACCTGCCGTCCCGGCATCTGGGCCTGGTGCAGGCCGGTGAGCACAGAGAACTCGAGGCCTTTCTCGAACGGGCTGCGGACCAGGTGGCCGGCGCCGTCGACTGTGAGCGTCTGGCCCGGCTTGCTGCCTCCAAGCCTTTGGTCAGGCACGTGGAGAGCACCGCGCTGCGTCCGGGCTTGCCGCCACTCGGGCAGAAGATTGCCGTGGCGCAGGATAAGGCCTTCGCCTTCAGCTATTCCTTTCAGCTAGAAGCCTGGCGGGCGGCGGGTGCCGAGCTTTCCTTCTTTTCCCCTCTGGCGGATCAGGCGCCTGATGTGGCGGCGGATGCGGTCTTTTTGCCGGGCGGCTATCCCGAACTGCATGGGGGCACGCTGGCGGCAAACCGGCGTTTTCTGGAGGGTTTGCGCCAGGCGGCCGACCGGGGCGCACTGCTCTACGGCGAATGCGGCGGCTATATGGTTCTGGGCGACGGTCTGACGGATGCTGAAGGGCAGCGTCATGCCATGGCCGGCCTGCTGCCCGTGGAGACCTCCTTTGCAGGCGGGGCGGAAGGGATGCGGCGCGGCCGGCGTATGACCCTTGGCTACAGGCAGGCAAGCCTTCTGGCCGAGACGCCTCTTGGGCCTCTGGGCAGCCTTTATCGCGGTCATGAGTTTCACTACGCGCAGGAGGCCATCTCGGCCAGGGGAGATGCCAAGAATCGGCTCTTCGGTCTGACCGACGCTCGCGGCGATGCGCTGGAAGCGGCGGGCTGCCGGAATGGCAGGGTGATGGGATCCTTCCTGCACATTATCGACCGCGTGACATAAGCCTGCGCGGAATTTCCTTTTGTAAAGGATAGGACCCAGTGGCTTGTGGTTTCCAGGCCCAAAGATCACATTTGCAATGGTTCGATTTTTTTGTATTTATGCAACTCAAGGTGCGCTGCTTTTGCTTGCTCGAACCAGGTTCCCTCACGGGTCAAATTTGGTCTGCAAAATACTTTACTTAAATCTTTCAATGGATTGTTCTTGAGTCTCTAGAGTTTGCTTTATCCGGCGAAGAGGGACTGGACTATCTGCGCGAAGACGAGTGAAATGAGCGCAGTGCGCTAAAACAAACAGCGGATAAGCTGTAACGGCTAAGGGAGGGGCTGGCCCGAGCGCCTGGGAAACGGCGGTCGGATCAACCGGAACGCCCCGTACAATCCGGGTGGCTGTGTCGCGGTGGGATGATGGACGAAATAGATTTAGACAAACAGGATTTCCGTAAGATTATCGACACGGCGCCGGTGCCGATCGCCATCAGCCGTATCGCGGACGGCAAGATCGTTTTCGTGAATCCCTACATCGAAAAGTTTCTCGGCATGCCGGCATCACAGGTGATCGGGCGCAATACCATCGAGTTCTACCGGCAGCCGGAACAGCGCGAAATCGTCATGGGCATCCTGAAGCGCGACGGTCGGCTGGACGACATGCGCATCGGCATCAAGACCGGCGACGGCGACTGGGTCTGGGCCACCATCAGCGGAACGCCCGTCGAGTTCGCTGGCGAGCCTTCGCTTCTGATCGTTCTGCTGCGCAACGGCCCCCATGCGGGGCAGGGCCACCTCTTGAGCGGCAGCGAACAGCGCTTCAAGGACTTCGCCTCGGTTTCCTCCGACTGGTTCTGGGAGATGGATGCCGATCTGCGCTTCACCTATTTCTCCAAACCCTCGAGCGACGATTTCGAACAGGCGCTTGAACGTTCCCTGGGCAAGACCGGGGCCGAGCTGCGCGTCGCCTTCGAGATGGGCAGTCAGGATGCGCAGGAATGGGACCAGCATGTGGCCGACCTGCGGGCGCACAGGGAATTCCGCGACTTCATCTATCGCATCAAGACGGAAAGCGGGAAGATCCGCTACGTCCGCACCAGCGGTATGCCGATCTTCGGACCCGACGGCGCCTTTCTGGGCTATCGGGGTTCGGCCAGTGATGCGACCGCCGATTTCGAGGCCAGAAAACAGCTCATGAAGGCCAAGGAGGAGGCGGAGGTCGCCAACCGGACCAAGTCGGAGTTCCTGGCCAATATGAGCCATGAACTGCGCACGCCGCTCAACGCCATCATCGGGTTTTCGGAAGCGATCGAACGGGAAATTGCCGGCCCGCTCGGCAAGGAGGTCTATAAGGGCTATGCCCACGATATTCATGAAAGCGGGCAGCACCTGCTGGGCATCATCAATGACATTCTCGATCTGGCGAAGATCGAATCCGGTAACTATCAGCTTGCCGAATCCCGGGTCGAGGCGCTCGGCCTGATCGAGTCCTGTAAGCGCCTGATCAAACCCCGGGCGGACAAGGCGGGCGTGAAGCTGGTACTCGAACATGCCGCGCAGTTGCCCGAGATCTTCGTGGACGAACTCAAGATCAAGCAGATCGTGATCAACCTGCTGTCGAACGCGGTGAAGTTCACCCCGCGGGGTGGCGATATCCGTCTTTCCGCGCTGCTCGACGAGGAAGCCCGCTTCGTCCTGAGCGTCCGGGACAGCGGCAAGGGGATGAGCCCGGAAGATCTCGAACGGGTGCTCAGTCCCTTCGTTCAGGCCGCCGACGATCACAGCTATACCCAGGAGGGCACCGGGCTCGGCCTGCCGATCGCCAATTCGCTCTGCGAACTGCATGGCGGCTCTCTCACGCTGACCAGCGAACTCGGGATGGGGACAACGGCGATCGTCATCCTGCCGCCGGAGCGGGTGATTCCTGAAGGCGATGCCTCGGAAAACCTGCTGTCTGCCTTCTGACTTGCCGGCTGAGTGTCGTCGTGCGCTGCTGGTCGATTGTCAGCCGGCGTGCGCCGGCAGCATATTCACCGCCCTGCCGTCGGTCAGTCCCTGAACGCGTTGCAGAATCGCCTGGGCATCGATGCCGAAGTGACGGTAGAGGTCGCCGATCGTGCCGGTCTGACCGAAATGCTCGACCCCCAGGGGTAACGTCTGATGGCCCATCACGCCGCCCAGCCAGGATAGGGTCGCGGGGTGGCCGTCGATCACCGTTACCAGTTTGCAGTGGGGCGGCAAGTCTCCGAGCAGGCGCTCTACGTGAGATTGGGCCGCGCCATTCCCCCTGGCGCGTGCGCGTTGCGCCGCCGTCCAGCCGGCGTTCAACCGGTCGGCCGAGGTCACCGCCAGGACACCGATATCGCGGCGTGACTCCGCCAGGGCGCCTGCGGCCTTGATCGCTTCGGGCGCGACGGCCCCCTGATAGGCGATGACGACCTCGCAGTTGGGGCCCGGTTTGCGCAGCCAGTAGGCGCCGTCGATCGCGCCCTGACGGAAGGCGTCATCCACGCGGTTGCCCGGCTGTTCGATCGGGTTGGTGGTCAGGCGCAGATAGACGCTGCCGCCGGTTTCATCGCGCAGCCAGGTGCGCTCGTCCGGGTCGCCTTCGCCGTCCCGCTGCAGATAGTCGAAGGCCCATTCCATGATCACGGCCAGTTCGTCCGCGAAGGCTGGTTCGAAGGCCGCCAGGCCGTCCTGGGCCATTCCGATAAGCGGTGTGCTGAGTGACTGGTGCGCGCCGCCTTCCGGCGCAAGTGTGACCCCGGAGGGCGTGCCCACGATCATAAAGCGGGCATCCTGGTAGCAGGCGTAGTTCAGGGCGTCGAGTCCCCGGCAGACAAAGGGATCATAGACCGTACCGATCGGGATCACGCGTTTGCCGAAGAGGCTGTGCGACAGGCCGGCGGCGGCCAGCAGCAGAAAGAGGTTCATCTCGGCGATGCCGAGCTCGATGTGCTGGCCCTCGGGGGTGAACTCCCACTTCGCGGTGGAGGGGATGCGATGCTCGATGAAGGCATCGGCCTGGGCGTTCAGGGCGAAGAGTTTACGGCGGTTCACCCAGGGGCCGAGGTTGGTGGTGCCGGTGACATCCGGCGACATGGTCACGATCCGCTCCGCCAGGCTGCTGTCGCCCTTTGACAGCGTGTCGAGGATCTTGCCGAAGGCCATCTGGGTGGAGATCTCCCGGTCCGCGGCGATGTCGATCGCGGGCACCGGCAGCTTGGCGTCCCCGAAGCGGCGCGGACCCTCGGCGAAGAAGGGCACCCGGCTCAGGAAGCTTCGCAAAGCGGCCGGGTCCTCGACGGTCTCGAAGGGTTCCCATTCGGCCCCTTCGGAGACCCTCATATGGGCCTGCCATTCGGCCATCTGCGGCTTGTTCATCAGGCCGCCGTGATTGTCTTTGTGGCCCGCAATGGGCGTTCCCCAACCCTTGATGGTGTAGGCCAGAAAGCAGGTCGGGCGGTCGTGGTCGATGGCGGCGAAGGACTCCGCCATGGTCGAGACGCAGTTGCCGCCGAGGTTTTCCATCAGGGCCGCCAGCTCCGCGTCGCTGCGCCGGTCGATCAGGGCACTGACGTCGCCCTGATCTCCGAGATCGTTCATCAGCCGTTCGCGCCAGACGGCGCCGCCCATGAAGGTCAGGGCTGAGTATTCCTGATTGGGGCAGTTATCGATCCAGTCGCGCAACTGTTCGCCGCCCGGCTCCTCGAAGGCCGTCCGCTGTAATGCGCCGTATTTCACGCGCACCACCTCCCAGCCGAAGGCGTCGAAGATCTTTTCCAGGCGCGCGAAGAGGCCTTCGCGCACGATGCCGTCCAGCGATTGGCGATTGTAGTCGATGATCCACCAGGTGTTGCGCAGATCGTTCTTCCAGCCTTCCTGGAGGCACTCGTAGATATTGCCTTCGTCCAGTTCGGCGTCGCCGACCAGCGCCACCATACGGCCGACGGGGGCCTCACGGCCCCAGGTTTTTGCGGTGATGTAGTCCTGCATCAGGGAGGCGAAGGAGGTGATCGCGACGCCCAGGCCGACGGAACCAGTGGAGAAATCCACGTCATCGATGTCCTTGGTCCGGCTGGGGTAGCTCTGCACGCCGCCGAAGCCGCGGAAATTTTCCATCTTCTCGCGGGTCTGGTTACCCATGAGATACTGCATCGCATGAAAGATGGGGCTGGCATGGGGTTTCACCGCGACCCGGTCCTCCGGCCTCAGCGCCGAAAAATAGAGCGCGGTCATGATCGAGACCATGGAAGCCGAGCTGGCCTGATGCCCGCCGACCTTGATGCCGTCCTCCTTGGGGCGGAGGTGGTTGGCGTTGTGAATCATCCAGTGCGACAGCCACAGCAGGCGCTGTTCAATGGTCTTGAGATGTTGCGCGTCTGTGGTCATGGCAGATCTCCTGCGAGGCCCCTTGGTATTAGCGGTACGATTTCGAGAGTTTACCCGAGGACTTCCGTCAATATCTTGCGAAATATCCTTTTAATTCGCTCATGAAAGGTCATATCTTCTCTTTATCTGCTGTTTTGAGAAAAGATCTTCTAAAATGGATCTGGATGACCTCGATCGTAAAATCCTGACCTCACTTCAGGAGAACGCGCGCATATCCAACGCCGAACTGGCCGAGACGGTAGGGCTTTCACCGTCACCCTGCTGGCGCCGGGTGCGGGCCCTGGAGGAGGCGGGGGTGGTGCGCAAGTACGCCACGATCCTGGAGCCGAAGGTGATCGGCCTGCCGGTCAGTGTCTTCGTCAGCATTACCCTGGAGAAGCAGGTGGAGGACTGGCTGGGGCGTTTCGAATCGGCGCTGCAGGACCGCCCGGAGGTGATGGAGTGCTATCTCATGACCGGCGAGTTCGACTATCTCCTGCGGGTTGTGGTGCCCGACCTGGAAGCTTACGAAAAGTTCGTTCTCGAGCACCTGACACGGATCCCCGGGATCGCCGGCATCAAGTCGAGCTTCGCGCTGAAGCAGGTGCAGTACAAGACGGCCCTGCCGCTCGGGCATTTGGAAGGTTAGAGCATAGAGCGATCCTCACAGCGTAAGGCCGATCGCTTGACTGATCTCTGCGCCTTCGTTGACGACTCGGTAAAAGGGGCGCGGGGGACGCAGGCCGACATTCACGGAGCGTTCGATCCAATTCTCCTGGTGAAGATCGCGGAGTGAGTGAGATAAGGCGCGATCCGTAATCGGCACCAACTCGCGCTTTATCTCCGAGAAAGTTTTGGGCCTGTTCGCCGCGGCCAGCAGCGGAACGGTCCAGGTTTTCCGGAGCAGGACCGAGCCGATTTCACTGCGCACGGCTGCTTCGATTCGATGGGCGATGGGTGCCAGCCTTTGTCCCTGCGGGGTCAGACGAAACTCCGGCCGAAGGGGATGACCATGCCCCGGGTTGCGTTCCAGAAGACCCAGTTGCTCAAGATGACGAAGGGACTGCACGAAAGCCGTGCGGCTGGCGCCAGAGGCTGCGAGCAAGGGGGCCTGGCGCCCCGGAACACCTTCATGTAGCAGCGCCAGAGCCTTCAAGGACCAGGCTCTCGATGTCAGCTTGACAATGACCTCTATGTCCATAAAGTATAGTATATATATAAATTAAAAGATAGGAAGCGTCATGTCCGCTGTTTTACTCGAAAGCACGATCACGCTCGCGCTGTCCGTGCGTGACAGGCATGTCAGCGCGCAATGGTATGGCGACATGCTCGGCTTCGAGCTTCTCTATCACGCCGATGAAGCCGGCTGGAGCGAGCTGCGGACGAAGACGGAAGGCGTAACCCTCGGGTTGGGCGAGCAGGCAGAGCCTTCACCCGGCAATACGGTTCCGGTTTTCGGCGTAGCCGATATTGTTTCAGCCCGCAAGGCTCTTGAAGGGGCGGGTGTGAGCTTCGATGGTCCGACGGAAACCATCGAGGGCATGGTCAGCACGGCGACCTTTTATGACCCCGACGGCAATGCGCTGATGATTGCGCAGGATCTCACGTCGCAAAGCTGACCAAAGATCGGGCTCGAGGTGCCATTCAGACTTGAGACTCAACTGTAGGCCCAGAAAAGCAGGCCGCCGCCCAGCAGGACCCGGTAGGCGGCGAGCAGGGTGAAGTTGGCGCGGCTCAGCCAGCGCATCAGCCACCAGATGGCCAGAAAAGCCGAAACGAAGGAAAAGATCACCGCAAGCAGGATGCTGCTGTCGAGCGTCAGGCCGCCCGCCTGGTAGAGCTTCATCCCGAGAAGCCCGCCCGCGGCGACGATGACGGGGATCGAGAGCAGCATGGAGAACCTGGCGGATTCGCTGCGGTCGAAGCCCAAGACCCGGGCGGCGGTCATGGTGATGCCCGAGCGGCTGGTGCCCGGTATCAGGGCCAGTGCCTGTGCCAGACCGATGACCAGCGCATCCCGGCAAGCCATGTTGTCGATGCGCCGCGTCACGCTGCCCAGTTTGTCGGCGGCGAAGAGGGCGACACCGAAACCGAGGGTCGTCCAGCCGATGACCTCGACGCTGCGCAGGGCATCGGCATGCTGGACGATCAGCAGGCCAGCGATCACCACCGGCAGAGTCGCGAGGACCAGGTAGGTTAGCAGTTTGACCTTGGGATCCTCCCGGTCGGTGACGACTTTGGGCAGGCCGCGGAGCAGGCCGAAGAGATCTTTCCAGAAGTAGGCGATGACGGCGCCGAGTGTCCCGACATGGACCGCGACATCCATGGCCAGGCCCTGGTCGGCCCAGCCGGTGACGGCCGGAACCAGGACCAGGTGTCCCGACGAACTGATTGGCAGGAACTCGGTGATGCCCTGGACCAGGGCGAGCACCAGGATCTGAAATTCGGTCATACCTTCTGCGCCCTTTTCACTAGCTGTGCCGAGATCAGACCCGAACGTGGCGAGCGACGCGGTCGTCACGAGAAAGACCACATCTAGCCAAGCTCAAACGGCAATTAGAGGCGCAATAGGGTTACAATATGGTTGCAAAATGAACGTTTGCGGGCAGTTAGCCGGATCGTGGACTTATCAACACCACGACCCGGCTTTGGAAAAACAGGATATGCTTTAGGAGCCTCTGCTATCCGCCAGCCTGTGCACTTTGCGGTCGGAGGTGATCCGGTGCGTGACATAGCTCTGCAGCCAGGCGGGGATCGGTTTTCCCATGATGTCATAGCTGACATGTATGATGTGGCTGCGGAACAGCGCATCGGCTTCATCCGGATCCTTGCCGTAGAGGCTGTCGACCAGAACCGAGGTTTCCATCAACAGCCGTTCTGTCAGGTCGACCGTGGAGATTCGGCCCCGCCAGAAGAGGCGCAACTGGCCATGCATCGACTGCCAGGCCTGAATCAGGACAGGATTGTGCGAGAGTTGGCACAGCAGTTCGTGCAGCCGCCAGTGAAGCGCCAGATAACCGGGGATATCCTGACGCTCGACGGCCTCTTCCATGCTTTTGCGGAGCCGGACCAACTGCTGGAGGTCGCGCTTTCGTGCATGGGTCGTCACGGTCCGAGCCGCCAAGCCTTCGAGCAGCGCGCGGGCGGCCACGATCTGCTCGACATCCTCACTGGAAGGCGAGGCGACGAAGCTGCCGCGGCCCGGCGAGATCGTCACGACGTTTTCGGATTGGAGCGTCTTCAGCGCTTCTCGAACCGGTCCCCGGCTGACCCCGAACATTTCGGCCAGGCGCGTCTCCACCAGCCGCTCGCCCGGTTGAAAAGTTCCGTCATCAATGGCAGCCGCGATGCGCCTGGCCACCTGATTTGTGAGAGACGGTCCCCGACTGACCCCCTGTCCGCCGAAATCCTTTAATGGGGGATGCTTATAACCTGGCATCTCCAGCTTTTCGTTTGTTTCGAGTGGCTCCGCGCGATACCTGCACGCCACTTCTCGTTGCAATGGGCGCGAACCCTACTTTATTTTTTTGGACAAAGCTATAGCTCGCTGTGGATTTTACTTGTGGCCTTGCCAGTAACTCTATCTGCAATAGTTAGCTTGCTATCGCGACTTACTACGGAGAGTCGAAAATAGCCGCCGCAATTTTTACAAGGACATAATTTTGTCACAGTAGAGTGTAAGGATTAAGGTCTTGGCTTGTTTGCATTAAGACAGTTTAAAGCTGTCTTCATTTGCAACTATTTGGGGATTCGCGATCAGCCGATCTGCGCGACCCCGAGTCAGTATTTCACCACGCGCTCAAAAATCTGTGATGCGCGGCATCCGTGCCAGGACTCGGGGTAACGGCAACTTCAGTCAAGGCCTTAGACAGTGGTTTCGAATGCAGGTATTGGAACAGGGCGACTGCGCCAATCCGCCTTAGCTGCGAAAATTGTCGTACTGCAGCGGTTGTTCGATACCCATGCCTTTCACATGAGCGATGGCAGCCTGCAGGTCGTCGATCTTCTTGCCGGTGACCCGTAACTCGTCACCTTGGATCGCCACCTGGACTTTCAGCTTGCTGCCCTTGATCTCCTTGACGATCTTCTTGGCGAGTTCCTTGTCGATGCCCTGTTTGATCGCGATCATCTGGCGGACCTTGTTGCCGGAGGCCTTTTCGGCCGCCTTGAAGTCGCAGGCGCCGGGATCGAGCTTGCGCCGGGTGAAGTGAACCTTCAGCAGTTCGTGCATCTGCTTCAGCTTGAGATCGTCGTCGGCGAGGATCGTAATCTCGTTGTCGTTCCGTTCGATGCTGCAGTCGGAGCCTTTGAAGTCAAAGCGTTGGGAGATTTCCCTGGTAATACCGTTGAGCGCGTTATCGACTTCGTTGACGTCGGTTTTGGATGTGATATCGAAAGACGGCATGGCCTGTTCCTGAAGCTTGCGGCGGCACGGCGGGGAAGACCGCGGTGACTGGGTGAGCGTCGTGCGTGTCAGGGAAAGGGGTCTACTATAATCGGCTGCGGAATGCCAGTAGCGCCCGCAGCACTGCAGGAAATGAGCAGAGATTTATGGAGAGAGCCGATACGGTCGTGATCGGGGCGGGCGTGGTCGGACTGGCCGTGGCGCGCCGGCTGGCGCAAGCCGGTCGTGACGTGATTCTGCTGGAGGCCGCTTCATCTATCGGATCGGAAACCAGCTCGCGCAATTCCGAGGTGATTCATGCCGGGATCTACTATCCGCAGAACAGCCTGAAGGCGGAACTCTGCGTCGCAGGTAAGCACGCGCTCTACGCCTATTGCGAAAGCCACGGCATCGCGCATCGGCGGGTTGGCAAGCTGATCGTGGCTGCGCGCCCTGGGGAGTTGGAAGCTCTGGAAGCCATAAAGGGGAAGGCGGCGCGCAACGGCGTCACCGACCTGGAGTGGCTGGATGCGGATCAGGCGCGGGCGCTGGAGCCCGCCCTCCAGGTGGAGGCGGCCCTGTTGTCGCCCTCGACCGGCATCATCGACAGTCACGGGCTGATGCTGGCTCTGCAGGGCGAGGCGGAGGACGGCGGTGCGATGATCGCCTTCAAAACACCGGTTCTGGGCGGAAGCCTGCACAGGGATGGTATCCGCCTGCGGACCGGTGGCGACTATCCCATGGAACTTCTCTGTCGCCGGCTGGTGAATGCAGCCGGGTTGCAGGCGCAGGAAATCGCCGGCGGGATCGAGGGTTTTCCGCCCGAGGCAATTCCGCCTCGCCGTCTGGTCAAGGGCAACTACTACAGACTGGCGGGGGCGTCGCCCTTTCAGCGGCTGGTTTATCCCATTCCGGAGCCGGGCGGGTTGGGCGTCCATGCGACCATCGACCTGGGCGGCGAGTGCCGCTTCGGGCCGGATGTCGAGCCTGTCGAAAGCCTGGATTACGACGTGGATCCGGCGCGTGCCGGACGCTTTTACGCCGCTGTCCGCCGCTATTGGCCCGGGCTTCCGGACGACGCGCTGCTACCGGGTTACGCCGGGATCCGGCCGAAGATCGCGACCTCGGGCGGTGATGCCGACTTTATCCTTCAGGGCGCCGAGCGGCATGGCGTTCCGGGGCTGGTGAATCTCTTCGGAATCGAATCGCCGGGCCTGACCGCCTCCCTGGCCATCGCCGAGCGGGTCGAGGCCTTGCTGGGAGATCAGGCCTGATACAGCCCCTGGAGATTCATGATCAGGATGGCATTGCCGATCAGGATCGAGAGGATCATGAAGGCCAGCAGAGTGTAGCGGTGGACGTTGGCCTCACGGCGCGACTTGATGGTCCGGATCTTCACGAAGAGATTTGAGAAGACTTTTGCGATCTCGCGCAGCTTTTCCCGCTCCGTACTCTGCCAGGCCTGATAGAGCGCCAGCGCATAGATCGCCGCAGCGGACACCAGGAAGCTCATGACGACGATGACCTTGACCAGCGTGACGTTCGCGGCGGTTACGTGGGCGACGGTCATCATGCCGGCGAAGATCAGCAGGGTGGCGCCGACCGATTTCCACTGCTGTGTCTTGGCGAAGCGGATGGAATCGGCTGATTCGCTGTAGAGCATCAGCATTTCCGCATGGGTCGCCTCGTCGAGCTCCGATTCCTGGAGCTCGAAGGCTTCTTCCTCATCGGCCTCGAGATCGAGCGCTTCCACGGCCATTCCAACATTTCCTTACAAAGATGGCAGCCTTTACACTGGCAGAAGAGGGTTAAGGAAAACTTGCACTTGGCCTGTCATCCGGTCTAGAGAGCCCGCGTCATCCCCGAAGACGTGGAGATCTAGGCGCATGAGCACTTCCACCTACGAGAACCTCGGCCAGCTCGGGCAGGCTGCGGAGCTTCCCCAGGATCCGGATCAGGCGGTCCTGGAAACCGTCCCAAGTCCGCATCAGGACGTGGATTACCTGGTGCGCTTTACCGCTCCGGAGTTCACCTCGATCTGCCCGGTGACCGGCCAGCCCGATTTCGCGCACCTGGTGATCGATTACGTACCGGAAGCCCTGCTGGTCGAAAGCAAGTCCCTGAAGCTCTTCCTGGGCAGTTTCCGCAATCACGGCGCTTTTCATGAAGACTGTACGGTTGCGATCGCGAAGCGCCTGATCGAGGCCATGAAACCGCGCTGGCTGCGGATTGGCGGCTACTGGTACCCGCGCGGCGGCATTCCCATCGACGTCTTCTGGCAGAGTGGCGCGCCGCCCGAGGGACTCTGGCTGCCGGACCAGGGCGTTCCGAGTTACCGCGGGCGGGGTTAAAGAACCTGGGCGTAAGCCAGGGTTAGAGGCTGGCGCCGAGCGGGATGGCCGTTGCGGGGCAACACTCTATGTCGGTTGGCGGAAAGCTCGTCGCGACACCGTCGGCCTCCACGGCGTCCTGATAGTGGGTCGCGCCCAGCACTACCGAGACGGCGTTATCATCGGTGCGCAGCGGTAACATGAGCCGTTCGAGACGGGAGGTTTTAGCGCCGCCGCCCAGGGTCACGCTTCCTTCGGCGCGCACCAACAGTCCGCGGTCCAGCACCGCCTCCCAGCGCGGCCGAAACATCGCAAGCGACTCTTTGCCGAAGAGTTCCGAGACTTCCGTGCCGCGCCGGATGCCCCCGCCGTGCATCCTGACGATGTTCTGTCCGGCCAGGCGGTAGCGGTAACGGCCGTCGCCATGGCGCTCCATGAGCCAGACCATGTCCAGACTCTGCCGGAACTGGCAAGGATCAATGGCGCTGCGAAGCGGTACCTGGTCGTTCTGCCGCAAAGCAAGCCAATGTCCGATGATCTGCGCGAAGCGGGAATCCTTAAACGCACAGAGAAGATCATGGAGCTCCCGCTCGCTCCACAGCGCTCCGTCTCTTGTCACCTCGCGGCAACTCCCTCAGCTAGGCAAAATCTCGTTATATGAGAAGTGGTAACACTCAGAGTTGTCGAGCCTAGCGTTACAATTCTTAACCACTCGTTAAGAGATGGCACTTGCGGGGAGAAATCCGATTCAGGCTTCTTTGGCTTCGCTAAACTGCGGTTTGGTGGCCTTGAGCAGCAGGCGGAAGGGGATCAGCATGGCCAGGGCGACGCCGATCTTAACCAGGTAATCACCCAGCGCCAGACTCTGCCAGGGTACGCCCGTTGGGCCGAAGCCGATCCCCAGGATCGTAAAGGGCAGACCGGTATCGGCGAAAGCCAGCCAGAAGAAGGTCAGGGTGTCGAGCGCCGAGGCGAGGGTCGAGGAGGCCACCGGCGCGAGCCACCAGGCCTGGCGGCGCAGGCGGTCGAAAATCGAGATGTCGAGCAACTGCGCGATCAGGAAAGCGGAGCCGGAAGCAATGGCGATTCTCGGATCGGCAAAATAAAGCGACAGGATCACCGCCAGGGCAAAGCCTACGTAAACGACCTTTCGGGCCCGCGCCGGACCAAGGGCCCGGTTGGTGAGGTCCGTGATCAGAAAGGCGATCGGATAGGTGAAGGCGCCCCAGGTCAACAGATCGTTGATCGGATACTGAACCAGGATGTTGGAGGCGGTTACGACCAGCGCCATGGCGAAGACCGCTGTTGCCAGGATCTTCACCGACGAGGCCTTTTCATACTGTGCTTTCGGCTCGCTCATTGTGCCTGTCCGCTTGTCGGTTGCCCCGGATAGGCACAGCTTTCATAGCTAAAACCTATGCGGGCGCGGTGTGATAGCGCAGCGCCGTTCCAACCGCAAGGCCGAGACGTTCACCGGCGTGGCCGCCATTGACCGCGATTTCCACCAGGCCGTTGGCGTTTTCGTACCAGAAGGCATTTCCTGCCGGGACCTCGGAGAAGGTGCGGGCGGCGGGAAGTTCTTTGCCGGCCACGACAAGGACTGAATCTTCAGGCACCTGGCTCGCTCTCAGGCCGGTCATGGCATTGCCATAGCGATCAAGATAGACAATCTCCGCCAGATCGTCCGGCCAGGCAACGCCGGGGCGCTGGTCCGCGGCAAGATCTCTGCTCTCGACCGGCTCGCCGCAGGCCAGTTTGGCGGCGATCGGGGCAAAGAGATCTCGCCCGTGAAAGGAAGCGGAGAGCCAGGCCGGCTGCCAGAGGACTTCCCGGTAGCGGCAGGCGCTGGCGCGGCGCGCCACCAGATCCATGACCCCGTTGTCGGGACCGATGAAGTGGCGGCCGTCGGCCTCCAGAATGATCGGCAGCCGTTCAGAGCCGACGCCGGGGTCGACGACGGTCAGAAAGATACTGCCCTCCGCGAAGACCTCGGCGTAGGCGGCGAGGAGATAGGCCGAGGCGCGCGGGTCGAACGCGGGCGCGTCGGCAAAGAGGTCGATCACCGGTACGCCCGGCGCGTTCCGGTAGAGAATGGCTTTCATCTGTCCCGTATAGGGACCTTCCAGGCCGAAATCCGTGAAAAGGACAAACATTAGCCTTGAACCGACTCCCCCGAATCCTGCAAATCATCCTGACTTCTCAGGTCGGTGGGACTCTATTACGTCAGACCGAGGCAAGGGAACCAAAGCCTCTCCGGGCCGGCTTTGCTGAGCAGCGGAACCGCCATTCAAACAAAGTTGTGGATAACTCGAATCCGGCGGGTCCATAGACTCGACTCACTAATGCATACCTTATATGGTGGCCAGCAACCAAGAAAACCCTACATTTAGGCAGGGTCACTACATATTGTTGTTGACGTGAGGGTGGGCATATGAGCTGGACTCCAGAACGAATCGACGAACTGACGAAACTTTGGGAAAGCGGCCACAGCGCTTCGGCGATTGGCAAAATGCTTGGGGTTTCGAAGAACGCAGTCGTCGGCAAGGCGCACCGGATGAAGCTGCAGGCAAGGCCGTCGCCGATCAAGCGGGGCGAGGATGGGGGATCCTCGGCATCTGCTTCACGGGCCAAAGCTGCAATCAAGAAGAGTCAGAGCGGCGCCAGGTCGGCGCAGTCCGGAAACAAGGGCGCGGCCTGCGCGAAGGCCGGTGCCAAGAACGAACCTCTTCAGAGCGTGATTTCCGCCGCCCTCGCGGCCAAGTCCGCCGGCTCTGAACGGACGGCTGGCAACAGTACCGCCCGGAATGGTGCGGCCGGTGGCCCTGATCGGGTCTCCGCCAAGGCAACGGGCGGGAAGCTCGAGCGGCGCAGCCACAAGGACAGCGTCGCCTCAGCGACCCGGGCCGTGAGCGCCAGCCGGCGTGGGCCGAAGTGCCTCTGGCCGATCGGTGATCCCGGCGACGAGGATTTCCACTTCTGCGGCGAACCGGCTCTGGCGGGCAAGCCTTACTGTGCGGAGCACTGCGCAAAGGCCTACATCACGCGCTCCCGGTCGGATTCCGCGGCGGCGTAACGCGCGGCGTGATCTTTCCACGCATGGAACGGCGAAGGGGGAAACGGCATCCCAATAGCTGACCTCGGTTCATCGCAAACGGCTATGCAATGGGCCTCGTCCAAAGCCAAAGCCTGGTAAGCAAACCGCGTATCAGGCTGCCCGGCGGACCAGCGACAGGTTACGAATTGGCGAAGCCGCAGATAACGGGCACAAGGGCGACGGCGAGGTTGTCCGGTGCCCGTTTTTCTGTTTTCAGCCGAGCAGAATGGGGCGGAATTGAGGACCGTCAGCCCGCCGGCACCTGTTTCGGGGCCCCCAGGCGCCAGCTTCCGTCCGGCTGCAGGCAGGCGTCGCCGTAGGCGTCCACCTCTTTGCCGCCAACCGTGATTTTTGTCTGGTACTCCCGGATCATCAAGCAGGCCTGCCGGAGATCTTCCGCAGCGGTTTCTTTGGTCCTGGTGGCCTGGGGCGCGGCTGGAACGACCTTCTTATAGGTCACGTGGCTCTGGCGGTGGTGATGATGTCCATAGCGCCGGTGCTTGTAATGGCGATAGCGGTAGGCGCGATGTCCGTAGCGGGAATAGCCATAGCGATGATGCCGATAGCCGTGACCGAAGGAGCTGCCAATTCCGAAAGAAATGTAGCCGTCGGCCCGTGCGGTTTCTACCGGGCTCGCGCCGAGAAAAGCCGCGCCCAGTAGGACTGCCGCAAGACTGCCGGTTAGCTTGCCGAGCCAGCGGCCTTTGACTATTCCATTTCGATTCATCGCCGTCCCTTTGTTATGCCCCGGCCCTTGAGTATCTCAAGGCGCGGCAGTGGTGGTGCTGGCCAGCAAAGGACCCTGGAAACACTTTTCCCGGGGAAGACGCTCTTCCGGGGAAAACATCCTTCCGGGATGAAAATTTTCCGAGTCCACACAGCGAATGTTGAAAGAGCATACAGCGATCGTTAACCTTTGCCTACAGCCTATTGTCTGGCGTTTCGGCGCCCGCGGCCGCTCGCGGTTCGGCGTCATGGGTGTCGCCGGTGCATTTTTCGACTGTCTGTACGCGGTCATCTTCACCGCTTGTAAAGGTTCCTTACCGCATAGTAAGGAAGATGCGTAAGGGAGTACCGACCGTGGTTCATACAGTGCGAAATTGGCTCTGCCGCACCGCCTTCCTGGGCGTATTTTCCTTAGGAATTTCACTCGGCCTCGCTGATCCGAGCCTCGCTGGCGCGCAGCAGGCGGCCGTCGGCGATCAGCAGCGGATCAAGCTGGAAGCGGTCATCGCGAACGGCGCAAAGACCCTGCGCGACCGGATCTCCTTTACGGTTTCGCGCATTGAAAACGGCGCGATCGGTCCGATCGTCGCGACCGCCGAGAAGTCGCCCGCTGAGCTGACGCTGCCGGCCGGCCAGTACCGGGTGGCGACGGTCTACGGTGACGTCGCTGTCGATTCCAACCTGGAAGTCGCTTCCGCGGCGGTCAAGCACCGGGTCAATCTCAATGCGGGTTGGGTGAAGCTGAAGGTTATCCCCCATCGTGGTGCCAAACCCTTCAAGGGCGATGTCTCCTGGGACATCCTGACCTATGGCCGCGATGCCAACGGCAAGCGGCACAAGGTGGCGAATGCCCAGGGCGCGCGTCCAAGTCTGGTTCTGCCGCAGGGTTTTTATCTGGTGCGCGCGCGGACCCGCGACGCCAAGGTCAAACACACCATCGAGGTGACGGCGGGTACGACCTACAAGTATACCCTGAACATGAACGCCGGCTCCCTGCGGGCCTCCGCCCTGAACAACGCGGGCGGCCTCTATACGGCCGACGAGGTCACCTGGAAGATCTACCGCAAAGGCGGCAAGAAGCTGGTGACGGAACTGCAGGGTGCGACGGGCGCCTTCACCCTGCGCGAAGGCAGCTACACCGTTGTGGCGCGGGCCGGAGAGATGACCTCCACGACCGATGTTTCCGTGCGCTCCGGCAACAGTAAAAAGATCAATCTGACCCTACGCTGATAGAGGGTTTGCCGTCGGAGGGAAGCTGCGGGTCCGCATCTTCGGCGTCGTGTTCTTCCACGCCTGCTTCGGCCTCCGCGAGACCCTTCTCCGTGCCGTCGCTGTAGGGCAGGGTAAAGCTGAAGACCGCCCCGCCGCCGCGGAACGTCTTCCCGCTCGAATGTGAAACGCCGAAGGTGACGGCCTCGTCCTGCGGTGCGCTGTCCTGCCCGAAGGCTTCGGCCTCGGTCGTGACCTCCGCATTCTCCTCGCGTTCCAGCCAGATCCGGCCACCAAGGTACTCTACAATCTGTCGGCAGATCGGCAGTCCCAGGCCCGTGCCGCCGGTGGATCCGGCCCGGCCGTCATTGACCTGCTGGAACTTGTCGAAGATATGCTCTTCCGCGCCTTCGGGGACGCCCGGCCCGTTGTCGGCAATCGAGACCTTTAAGGCCTTTTCCTGCTCGATCACCCGGACCTCGACCTGCGGCTGCTCCGGGTCGCAGGACTTGACGGCATTCGCCAGCAGATTGACGACCACCTGGATCATGCGGTCCTGATCCGCCCGGATGGGACGCAGTGGCTCCGGCAGCTTCAATGACAGATCGATGTTGTTTTCGGCCAGCAGGCTGCTGGTCGCGGCGACCGCTTCGCGGATGGCCTCGCCGGGCTCGACCTCGGTGATATTCCAGTGGGTGCGGCCGGACTCCAGCTTCGCCATATCGAGGATCTGATTGATCAGGCGGGTCAGGCGTTCGCTTTCTTTGATAACGATACCCAGGAAGCGCGTGCGCTCCTCGATGTCGAGCTGCGGATGGTCGAAGAGGATCTCGCTGAAGGAACGGATTGAGGTGAGGGGCGTACGCAGCTCGTGGCTGACCGTGGTCAGGAAGTCATCCTTGAGCCGGTCGAGCTCCTGCAGCCGTTCGTTGGCGGCGCGCAGCTCCGCCGTTGCCGCTTCCAGTTCGCGCGATTTCTCCTCGAGCTGGTGGCTGTATTTGATGGCTTCGGAGGCTTCGCCCAACACCTCCATGACCTCTTCGATCGATACGATCTCGCCCTTGACCACCGTGCCGATCAGTGCGCGGGCGGTGGCCGCGCCGATGGTACCCGCGAGCAGGCGCTCGGCGAAGTTCACGAGATCGGAATCCGCTTCACCGATCCGCTCCAGGTTCAGGCCGCGTGTCCGCGCGTAACTCTCAAAGGCCCGAAGGCTGCGGCGCTCACCGACGAAGCGGGAGACCAGGTTATAGAGGTCGCTGTAGGTCGCGGTGCCGCGCCACAACTGGTGGCCGTCGCGCAAGCCGGAGTGCAGGAAGACGTCCACGAAGAATGCAGCCTGAATCCGTTCGATGGCGGTCTGCCGGCTGAGCAGGGAGACGGCGATATAGCCGCCCACGTTCATCAACATGCTCCAGAACAGCGAGTGGGAAAGTTCGTCGAAGCCTTCCAGCCCAAAAAGGGCGTAGGGCTTGAGCAGCGCGATCCCGGCCGGTCCCAGTTCGACGAATTCGATCGGCAGCCAGCCGGAGCGGGAGAAGGAGGGCAGCAGCAGGGTGTAGGCCCAGACCGCGAAGCCGAGCATCAGGCCGGTGAGCGCCCCCTTGCGCGTGCCGCCCTTCCAGAAGATACCGCCGGCGATGGCCGGCGCGAACTGCGCGGCCGCCGCGAAGGAGACCAGCCCGATCGAGGTCAGGGTGTAGGACTCGCCGATAAAGCGGAAGTAGCTATAGCTGAACAGCAGGATCACCAGGATGCTGCCCCGGCGGATGCCCAGCAGCAGGCGGGTGAGGTCGCCGCGCTCGTTCAGGCGCAGCCGCTGGATCCGCAGCAGAACCGGCATGACCAGATCGTTGCAGACCATGGTGCTGAGCGCGATTGTGGCGACGATCACCATGCCCGAGGCCGCCGACAGACCGCCGATGAAGGCGAAGAGCGCCAGGGTTTCCTGGTTCTCCGCCATGGGAATGGTCAGCACGAAGGTGTCGGCGAGGTCGCTGCCGGTGGCCGGGAACATCATCACGCCGCTGAGCGCGATCGGCAGCACGAAGATGTTGATCACCAGCAGATAGAGCGGAAAGAGCCAGACCGCCTTGCGCAGATGGCCCTCGTCGACGTTCTCCACCACCGTCACCTGGAACTGCCGGGGCAGGCAGATGATGGCGGCCATGGAGAGAATGGTGGTGGTGACCCAGACGCCGTAGCCGCCGGCCGTGCCCGTGCCGAAGAGCGGGTTGAGCTGCGGCATGGTTTCCGCGCGGGAAAAGAGGTCGCCGAAGCCGTCGTAGAGCCCGTAGGTGACGAAGATCCCTACGGCGAGGAAGGCCAGCAGCTTGATGACGGATTCGAAGGCGATGGCCAGCACCATGCCCTCGTGGCGTTCGCTGGCGTCGATGTGTCGCGTGCCGAAGAGGATGGAGAAGATCGCCAGAACAAGGGTGATCAGGAAGGCGGTGTCGCGCAGCACCGGCACTTCGCTAAAGCCAAGCAGGCTGCGCAGGCCGGGCACCTGGTTGATGCCGTCGGTGGAGACGACTTCCGGGTACTGCAGCAGGACGGCGAAGCTGGTGGCCACGGCTTTCAGTTGCAGCGAGATGTAGGGCATGATCCCGACCACCGCGATGACGGTGACCAGCCCGCTGAGCAGATTGCTCTTGCCGTAGCGCGAGGAAATGAAGTCGGCGATCGAGGTGATGTTGTGGGCCTTGGTGATGCGGATGATTTTGTGCAGCACGAACCACCAGAGCGCAAAGGTAAGGGTCGGCCCCAGATAGACCGGCAGGAAGCCGATGCCGTCGGTGGCCGCGCGTCCGACGCTGCCGTAAAAGGTCCAGGAGGTGCAGAAGACCGCGATCGAGAGGGTGTAGACATAGGGGTTGCCGGCGAAGCTGCGACCTTCATCGGCCCGCTTGTCGCCATAGTAGGCGATCGCGAAGAGCAAGCAGAGGTACCCGAGGGAGACCAGAAGAATGAACCAGCTTGTCAGCATGGCTCATCGCCCTGGTCAGGGTGGGCCTTCGGGGTGGCCGGAGTGTTTGGAGTGGCCGGCGTGTTTGGAGTGACCTGAGTCTTCGGGGTGCTCTGAACCTGGACGGAGGCCGTCGGAAAGTTGCGGTTCTGCAGGCTGGGCGGCGGTCCGATACTGTGCGGCAGTGAACGCTGTGGCACGGCCGAGCGCTCGGCCGGATTGTCGTTGCCGGGCAGCGGCAGCCGGCGGCTCCGCCGGCGTTCCTGGCCGGTCTCGGAAATCACCCCGATCAGGAGGATAAAGACGCCCCAGGCCAGGAAGAGGTAGAGGTAGAGCAGCGGCACGCCCGCGACCTCGACATCCCCTCCGAAGATCGACAGCAAAGGCGGGTTGAACAGCAGAATGCCGAGCAGGAACAGCGCGATGGATCGCTCGCCCTTGGAACCGGATGTGTTCATAGGCTCTGTCCGTCGATGCAGGTTGCCCGCATCCTGGAAGCTGCTGTCCGGCGGGCCTGGCCTGCGCCCGTATTCACGATGAACAGGCAGCGTTCTTCTCTTCCAGATACAAGCGGATGCGGTCGTTGACCTCGCGGGTCGAGAAGGGCTTGGTGATGTAGTCGTCGGCGCCGACGGCCAGACCTCTCTCGCGTTCCGCGTCCCGGCCCTTGGCCGTCAACATCACCACCTTGGTGGTATCCAGTGCCGGATTGGCCCTGACCCGGCGGCAGACCTCGTAGCCGTCGCATTTCGGCAGCATGACGTCGAGCAGGATCAGATCGGGGGCGCTCTGCGCGATTTCTGCAAGTGCGGCTTCGCCATCCTGGGCCACGCGCACCTGGAGCCCCATCTGTGCTATCAGGAACTCCAGCGACAGCACGATGTTGGGCTCGTCATCCACAACCAGCACCGAGTAGGTCATTCGTCCGCCCTTCCTCCCGGGGAGCAGCCCGGAGCGCCCTTCTTCGGGAAGGACGTCCGATCGACGACCACCAGGCGCCGTTTCTCTGACCGGCAAGTTCTTTATTGGTGGCCGCCAGGTGACAGACTATCCTGCTTTTCTGCTTTCTGCCAAGCGGTGAGCAGTGGCTCAGAAATTGACCATTTGGTCAGAATTTAGATAGACTGATCGATCGTATTTGAGGTGGCGCGGAAATAGTCTTGCATTTACAAGGGCAAAGCGGACGGCCGGCCGGTTGTTCGTTAGATCGCTGCCTCACTTGGGAACGGCAAACGTCCTGGGGTGGGTTTCAATAAACCTAGGTTCCAACAAACAAAGAAACAGGGGACAAGTATGTACAGGAAAGTTTTCGCGGCTGTCTGCTCTTTGCTGGCAGCGGTCGTCGTCGCGGGCGCTATGGGTGGACAGGCGCTGGCCGAAAAAATCAAGGTGGCCGGGATCTACACCCAGCCGATCCAGCAGAAGTGGGACGCGCGGTTGCATCTGGCGCTGGTCGCGGCGCAGGAAGCCGGGGAGATCGAGTACGTCTATTCTGAAAAGGTCGCCAACACCGACTATGTCCGGGTCCTGCGCGAATATGCCGACAGCGGCGTTGCCCTGATCGTCGGCGAAGCCTTCGGCATCAGCCGGGAAGCCCGCGCGGTGGCGGATGACTATCCCGAGGTCTCGTTCCTGATGGGTGATCCTTTCAGGCCGCATGGCGAAAACTTCGCGGTCTTCGACAACTACATCCACGAGCCCTGTTACCTCATGGGTATGATCGCCGGCGCCATGAGCAAGAGCGGCAAGATCGGCATGGTCGGCGGATATCCGATCGGCGAGGTGAACCGCCTGTTCCACGCCTTTATGGCCGGCGCGCGCTCGGTCAATCCTGACGCCCAGTTCAAGGTCAACTTCATCGGCTCCTGGTACGATCCGCCGAAAGCCAAGGAAGCGGCCTTCGCGCAGATCGAAGCGGGCGTCGACGTGCTCTATGCCGAGCGGGCCGGCGTGGTCGATGCGGCGCGCGAAAAGGGCCTGATCGCCTTCGGCAACGTCAACGACATGAACAAGGAAGAGAACGGCACCGACGTGGTCGTGACCTCCGCGCTCTGGCACATGGAAGCGGCGATCAACAATGCCATCGCCGAGGTCAAGGCCGGCGAGTTCAAGGCCGTCGACTACAAGGAATGGACCATGATGGCCAAGGGCGGCGCGACGCTGGCGCCCTACTATGAGTTCGAGGAAAAGATTCCGGCCGACATCAAGGCCAAGGTCGAGACCCTCAAGGGTGAGATCCTGGCCGGCAAATTTGTCGTCGAGATCAACGACGAAGAACCCAAGTCGACTTTCTAAGGAAAGTCTTCATCATGACGGCTGTTCTGCGCTTGGAGAAGATCACCAAGCGGTTCGGCTCCCTGGTGGCCAACGACGGCGTCTCGCTGTCGTTGGCGCGGGGAGAAGTCTTGGCGCTGCTCGGCGAGAACGGCGCGGGCAAGACGACTTTGATGAACATTCTTTTCGGTCATTACGTTGCCGATGAAGGCCGCGTGGAGGTGGAGGGCGAGCCCTTGCCGCCCGGCGCGCCGCGTGCGGCCATCGCGGCGGGCATCGGTATGGTGCATCAGCACTTCACCCTGGCGGACAACCTGACGGTCCTGGACAATATCGTCCTGGGAACCGAATCCCTCTGGCGGCCCTTTCAGAAGAGCACGGCGGCACGGGCGCGGCTGAAAGAAATGTCGGCGGAGTTCGGCCTGACCGTCGATCCCGACGCCAAGGTCGGTGACCTCTCCGTCGGTGAGCGCCAGCGGGTCGAGATCCTGAAGGCGCTCTATCGGGATGCGCGCATCCTGATCATGGACGAGCCCACGGCGGTGCTCACGCCCCAGGAAACCGAAATTCTCTTCGAGACCCTGCGCCGCCTGGTCGCGCGCGGCCTCTCGATCATCTTCATCTCGCATAAGCTCAACGAGATCCTGGCCATTAGCGACCGGGTCATGGTGCTGCGGCGCGGCAAGATCGTTCACGAGATGCCGACCGCCGGCGCGGACCGGCATATCCTGGCCGAGGCCATGGTGGGAGAGAAAGTCACCCGGCCCAAGGCCGAGGCCATGGAGGCCGGCGCGCCAGTGCTGACCTTGCGGGGGGTGTCGCTCAAACCCTCCAGCAGCGGACCCGGTTTGAGCGCCGTCGACCTGGAAGTCCGTGCGCACGAGATCCTCGGCATCGCGGGTGTCTCCGGCAATGGACAGGTGCAGCTTGCCGAACTGGTTTCGGGCCTGCGCCGTGCGGACAGCGGCAGTCTCTCGCTCTTTGGCGAAAGCTTTTCGGACCCGAGCCCGGAAAAGGTGGTGCGGCTCGGCGTGGGGCGGATTCCGGAGGACCGCCACGCCGAGGGTGTGATTGGCGAGATGGCGATCTGGGAGAACATGATCAGCGAGGATCTGCGGGCCGCGCCGATCTCCAGCAAGGGCCTGATCGATCACAAAGCGGCGCGGGCGCGGACGGAGGAACAGATCGCGCGCTTTGACGTGCGCTGTCCGGGGCCGGACGCGGAAACCAGGCTGCTCTCGGGCGGCAATATGCAGAAGCTGATCCTGGCGCGCGCTCTGTCGCGCGAACCCGGCCTGCTGCTGGCCAATCAGCCGGCGCGCGGGCTGGACGAGGGCGCCATCGCCTATGTCCACGGCCAACTGCTCGAAGCGCGCAGGCGCGGGGCAGGGGTGCTGCTGATCACAGAAGATCTGGAAGAATTGTTGGCCTTGTCCGACCGGGTGGCGGTGATCTATCACGGCCGGCTTTCCGTGCCGATGGACGCGAAGACGGTGACACCGCGGGAGCTGGGCCTGATGATGGCCGGGCATGACTCGCGAGGGGATGCGGGAGCGAGTGACAGCGGGGGAGCGGCGGCCTGATGAGACTGGAACTGCGGGAATCGCCGCCGATCTGGTTGGCGGGACTGGCGCCCTTGCTGGCGGTGGCGGCGGCACTGATCCTCTGCGCCGGACTGATCGTCTGGGCTGGAGAGTCGGTCTTCGAGGCCTATGCCCTGCTGATCAAGGGCGCGGTGGGGTCGCGCTTCGCCCTGACCGAGACCTTTGCGCGGGCGACGCCCCTGATCCTGACCGGTTTGGCGGCGGCGGTGGCGTTCCGCGCCAAGCTCTGGAATATCGGCGGGGAAGGGCAGCTCTATATGGGCGCGCTGGCCGCGACCTGGCTGGGCACCGGTGCGTTGGACCTGCCGGCCTTTATCATGATTCCCTTCCTGCTGGTTGCGGGGGCGCTGGCGGGTGGCGCGGTGCTGATCGTGCCGGCGCTGATCAAGAACAAGCTGCGGGTCGACGAGGTGGTTACGACCCTGCTGCTGAACTTCATCATCCTGCTCTTCGTCAACTACCTGCTCGAAGGGCCCATGAAGGATCCCATGTCGCTCGGCTGGCCCCAGGCGGCGCCCATCGTCGATGAAGGCGTTCTGCCCAAGCTGCTGGCCAAGAGCCGCCTGCATTGGGGGCTGGTTATCGCGCTGCTAGCGGCTTTGGCGATCTGGTTCGTGATGCGCTTCACGGTCTGGGGCTACGAGATCAAGGCGGTCGGGCTCAACGCCCGGGGCGCGGCCTTCGCCGGCATCAACGTCAACCGGACCATCATCCGCACGGCGCTGATCTCTGGCGGCCTCGCGGGGATCGCGGGCGTGAGCGAGGTGGCGGGCCTGAAGGGCTATCTCACCCTCGATCTCTCGCCCGGCTTCGGCTACACGGGCATTGCGGTCGCCATGCTGGCGCAGCTTCATCCCATCGGCGTGGTGGTCTCGGCCTTCTTCCTGGCGGGGATCTATGTGGGTGCCGATTCCATGGGCCGGGCGGTGAATATTCCGACCTACCTGGCGGACGTGCTGGTGGCCTCCTCCGTTCTCTGTGTGCTGGTCAGTGTCATGCTGGTCCGCTTCCGGATCAGGAGAGGATAGTTATGGATATCCTCGAAATCCTGCTGACCACCGGTTTCTGGGCCGCGACCCTGCGTATCGCCACACCGCTGATTTTCGGCACTCTGGGAGAGTTGATCTGCGAGCGGGCCGGGGTGCTGAACCTGGGTATCGAGGGCATCATGACCATGGGCGCCATGGCCGGCTGGATGTGGGTCTATCAGGGTGGTGACCTCTGGGGCGGGGTGATCTTCGCGGCCTTCATCGGCATGCTCTTCGGCCTGCTGCACTCGGGCTTTGCGGTCTATCTGGGACTGTCGCAGCATGTGACCGGGATCGGCATCACGCTGCTGGCGTCGTCCCTCAGCTACTTCGTCTTCCGCATGCTGCTGCCGGGTGCCACCACACCGCCGAAGATCGAACCCTTCCAGCCCTACGCCGTGCCGTTGCTGTCGGACCTGCCGCTGGTGGGGGAGGCGGTCTTCATCCAGACGCCCATGACCTACCTGGCACTGATTTGTGTCCTGGTGATCTGGTACGGGCTCTACCGCACGCCGGTCGGCCTCGCCGTGCGCATGGCGGGCGAGCATCCCCTGGCGGTGGAGGCCCAGGGTATCAATGTCCTGGCAGTGCGGACCGGCGCAGTCATGCTGGGCTCGGCCCTGATGTCGGTCGGCGGCGCTTTCCTGACCATGTCCGCCTTCGATGCCTTCTACTTCGGGATGGTCAACGGGCGCGGCTGGATCTGCGTAGCGCTGGTGATCTTCGCTTCCTGGCGGCCGGGCAAGGCCCTGCTGGGGGCGCTGCTCTTCGCCGGCATCGATGCGCTGCAGGTGCGGGTGCAGCAAGTTGCGGGCGCGGCCATACCCTATCAGTTCTTCCTGATGGCGCCCTATGTTTTGTCTATCCTGGCCATGGTGGTCATGGCGCGCCGGGCGGCCTATCCGAAAGCGCTGCTGGTGCCTTTCCGGCGCGGCGACCGGGCTTAAAGTCATAGGGGCTTAAAAAGAAGAGAGCGAACAATGCTGGATCTGATTGTCCGCAACGCGAAGCTGCCGGGTGCGGCCGCTTTGACCGACATCGCCTGTCAGGACGGCGTGATCGTCGAGACCGGACCCAACCTGGCTGCGAACGCCCGGCGGGAGATCGACGCCGGCGGGCTGCTGGTCACGCCGCCCTTCGTCGACAGCCACTTCCACATGGATGCGACTCTCAGCTTCGGCCTGCCGCGGGTGAACGAGAGCGGCACGCTGCTGGAAGGCATTGCGCTTTGGGGCGAGCTCAAGCCGCATCTCACGGTGGAGGCCATCAAGGAACGGGCCCGGGAACTCTGCCGCTGGTCCATAGCCCGCGGTACCCTGGCGATCCGCAGCCACGTGGACATCTGCGACCCACGCCTCTTGGCGGTCGATGCCCTGCTGGAGATCCGCGAAGAGGTCAAACCCTACATCGACCTGCAACTGGTGGCCTTCCCGCAAGACGGCTACCTGCGCGACCCCAACGCGAAGGCGCAGCTCAAGACCGCGCTGGACAAGGGTGTGGATGTGGTCGGGGGCATCCCGCATTTCGAACGCACCATGACTGACGGCGCCGAGTCCGTGCGCCTGCTCTGCGAACTCGCGGCCGAGCGCGGCCTGCTGGTCGATATGCATTGCGACGAGACGGACGACCCCAACTCCCGCCACATCGAATCCCTGTCCTATGAGAGTCAGCGCTTGGGTCTGCAGGGCAGGGTGGCCGGATCACACCTGACCTCCATGCACTCCATGGACAACTACTACGTCAGCAAGCTGATCCCCCTGATGCTGGAGGCGGGCGTCACCGCCATCGCCAACCCGCTGATCAACATCACCATCCAGGGCCGCCACGACAGCTATCCCAAGCGCCGCGGCATGACCCGGGTGAAGGAACTGATCGCCGCCGGCGTGCCGGTCGCCCTGGGCCATGACTGCGTGATGGATCCCTGGTACAGCCTGGGCAGCCACGACATGCTCGAGGTCGCGGGCATGGCCCTGCATGTGGGCCAGATGACCGGCATGGCCGAAATGCGCGAGATGTTCCGCGCGGTCACCCAGCGTGGGGCAGAGACGCTGCATCTGGAAGGTTACGGCCTGGAGAAGGGCTGCAACGCTGACATGGTGATCCTGCAGGCTAGGGATGAGGTGGAGGCGTTGCGCCTCAAGGCCAATCGGCTCTACGTGATCCGGCGCGGCAAAGTGATCTCCGAAATGCCGCCGGCGACGGCGAAGTTGGATCTGGGCGGGGAGGCCCGGGAGGTGGATTTCTTTTTGGCCAGAAATAACAGCTAACACCTCATGGGCTAAGCTGGCCTCGCTTCAGCAGTCTTTGGATAATGCTCGTGTCAGCTTGCGACAGCTCCAGGATCTGCAGTCTAACTTTTCTTTAACGCGCTCCGCTTCACCGCCCGCCCCCAGATCTTCGCCCAGGCACCTAGAGGCTCCAAATGGCCGAAGAGTTCCTGTCCGAGCTTTGTTGCCGCGTAACCCTCCGCCGTGCGCTCGACCAGTCTGGCTTCGCGCAGTTCCTTCAGTCGCGCGTTGAGAACCGCCGGGGAGATGCTTTCGCAGCGCTCCTGCAGCAGCCGGAAGGTGGCCGGGCCGCCCTCGCAGAGGGTCCAGAGCACGCCCATGGCCCAACGCCGGCCAAGCAGGTCGAGCAGGGCCATGACGGGCGCGCCACTGCGCGAGCCGCGGACCGGTTTGCCAGGCAGGGGAATCTTGGTCACGTTGTTCACTCGCTTGCTATTAAAATCGTAGCAAAATTCTCTTGGCGCAGGATAGCGGATTTGCTATGAAAAAGATAGCGCGGCTGTGCGGCCGCAGCTTCTCGGGAGAAAGCCATGAGCGAGTCATCCTATGAAATCCTTGATGAGCGGTTCCGGCGCAGCGTCAAGCTGACCGAGACGCCGGAATGCCTCTGGTCGGAAGGACGCTGGACCGAAGGGCCGGTTTACGTCCCGGCCTACAAGTCGCTGATCTGGAGCGATATCCCCAACGACCGGCGCCTGCGCTGGGACGAGACGACTGGCGCGGTCGGGGTCTTTCACGCCGGCGCGGGAGCCTATACCAACGGCGCGACGCTCGACCAGCAGGGGCGGATCGTCGCCTGCGAGCACGGCAATCGCCGGGTCGTGCGCTGGGAGCACGATGGTTCCTGCACGGTTCTGGCGGACCGCTATGACGGCAAGCGCCTCAACAGCCCCAACGATGTGGTCGTGCAGTCCGACGGCTCGGTCTGGTTCACCGATCCGGCGTACGGGATCGAATCCGACTACGAGGGCTTTCAGGCCGAGCCGGAGCAGGACGGCGAGCATGTCTATCGCATCGACGGACAGAGCGGTCTCGTGACCCGGGTGACGGATGACTTCACCTGCCCGAACGGGCTCGCCTTCTCTCTGGACGAGCGGCAACTCTACATCGTTGATTCCGGCGGGACGCGTTATCCGAGCGGTGAGCACCACATCCGGGTCTTCGATCTGTCAGAGGACGGTCGGCTCTCCGGCGGCGCGGTCTTTGCCGAATGCAGCGTGGGTTTCTTCGATGGCTTCCGCCTGGACACCAAAGGCCGAATCTGGACCAGCGCCGGGGACGGGGTGCACTGCTATGACCCGGACGGCAGCCTGATTGGCAAGATCCTGCTGCCCGAGCGCGCCTCGAATCTCTGCTTCGGCGGGCCGAAGCTCAATCAGCTCTTTATTACGGCCACGGCCAGCCTTTACCGGGTTCTGACGCCCACGACCGGCGCTAAAACTTTCTGAGAAATCGCTTGGTCAAAGGCCGGGACAGTGATCAACAAAACGCACCCCTCCAGAGAGAGGGGGCGCGTCCTGTCGCTTTGGCCTTTGGGCTTAAGATCAGGCGGCCAGGCGCTGAGAACTCAGATGCCGGTCAAGGTCCTTGCGTTCCTTGTCGGTCGTCTCGAAGACGATGCCGCGGGACTTTGAGGTCACGCGGATGACGCGGCCGTTGACCTCGCCGAAGCCGGGGATCTTGAGCTGGATTGATTCACCATCATCCAGGCCCTCGATCGCCGCGATTTCCGCGCCGCCGGCGGAGATGTCTTTAATCAGGCAGTCGTTCCATCGTCCGAACGCGAAGATCTGCGAGTCCTGGCAGGCCTGCACGCGCACATGTTCGCGCCGGTCAAAGGCCTCATGGTTGCGGAGCTGGCCCAGGATCTTCGCGACCCGTTCGCCGAGCTGAGCGACGGCCTCGCTGGTGCTGTCGGTGCCGGTCTGGACCTCACCTGAGAGCTGCAGGACCTCGGCGGCCTCCGAGGCGACGGTCTGGATGTTTTCAGCCACCTCCCGGTTGCCCGAAGCGGCCTCCTGAATGTTGTTGGCGATTTCATCGGAGGCGGCGCTTTGCTGCGCGGCGGCCTGATCGATCGCGGCGGAAACCTGGTCCATCTTTTCGATAATCTCGCTGATGGATTTGATGGCGCCGACCGCATGATTGGTCGATTCCTGAACCTTGGAGACCTGTGAGGCGATCTCGTCGGTGGCCTTCGCGGTCTGGTTGGCCAGGGACTTGACCTCGCCGGCGACCACCGCGAAGCCTTTGCCGGCTTCGCCCGCGCGCGCCGCCTCGATGGTGGCGTTCAGGGCCAGCAGGTTGGTCTGGGCCGCGATATCCGAGATCACCTTGACGATGTCGCCGATCTCCTGCGAAAGGCCGTCCAGTTCACTCATGATGCGGCCGGCCTCGTCGGCTTCCTTGACCGCTTTCTGGGTGACGTCCTTGGACTGATCGGTTTGCCGTCCGATCTCCTTGACCGTGGCGGTGAATTCCTCGGTGGCGGCGGCCACGGTCTCCACATTGGCCGAAGCTTCCTCCGATGCGGAGGCTACGGCAGTGGCGCTGGAGCCCGAGCGCTCCGAAGCAGCCAGCATCTTGCTGGCGGTCTCCTTCATCTCGGCCCCCTTGCCGGCAACCAGTTCGATGGCGCCGTTGATCTCGGTCTCCAGGCTGTCGGCAAGACTGGTCAACTCATCCTGCAGATTTTGCTGCCCGGCCTCGATATAGACGGAAACCGCCTGTTCCATGTCGAAGAGAATGGCGCGGGAGACGGCATTCATCGCGTTGTTCAGTTCGTCCGGCTTACGGCGGAACTTGGCCACCAGCAGCTCGTTCATACGGGTGAGCAGAAAGCCATAGGCGCCGACATACCAGTTGGGCGTCAGTCCGATCCGGCGATGGGCTTCGCCGATCGCCTTGGCGCGCTGGAAATACTCATCGTCAAAGCGCCCGGAGAAGAGCAGGCCCCAGTGCTTGAGCTGCGCGTTTTTCAGCTCCGGAACCCTGGCGCCGCCGCCGGTCAGGCTGTTGAGTTCACTCCAGTCGGCGACCATGGTGTAGAAGTCGTCCATCACCGCAGGGAGATCGCCTTCCATGACCCCGTAAACGCCGGGCAGTGCGGCACGTACTTTTGTATCGAGGCCGGCGAAGACAAGGCGCCTGTTTCTCTGTTCATTACTCTCCATGACTTTCACCTTCAACTGGTTTTTTTCGGTCGCTTATGACTCAATACTCACGTCCTTTAAGTGTGGAAACTTAAGCAATCATGAAGGTTAAATCTTTGGTTTATTGCACCAGTTAATCTACTCCGGTATGGTTGTAGTACGTTGAAAAATATGGATAAAATAAATTTCTTCTGTATGCGAATAACAGGGCAGAACAACGAAGAACCATCCAAAACGCCGTTCTAACAAAAGTTGTTTTGGTGCGAAAATAAGACCAATTTTAAACAGGAAGAGCATTTCCTGGTCTTACCGCGCCGCAGTGCGACAGCGCCGTCACGGTGTTTGCCAGGCTCTTGACGCCGACATTTCCCGGTATCGCCTGCAGGAGAAAGCGACGCGCCTGGGTCGAATGGTGCCGCCCTTCGATCGTGACTGGCCCTTTCTAACCCGTGTTGCTGGATTAGGATAATGATCAGCAACTGCGTGGATTTGGAGTGGGGGATGCAGAAGTTTGTGAGTGAGCTTGGTCTGCCGATTGGGTTCCCGCTGGAGGACTGGCAGGCCTGCGAACGGCCGCCGCGGACCGCGATGGATGGCCGCTATTGCAGCGTTGAAGCGATCGATCCGGGAAAACACGCCGCGGATCTGCACGCGGCCAACGCCGAGGACCGGGCGGGGCGGATCTGGACTTACCTTCCCTACGGTTCCTTCGATGAACTGGAGTCCTACAAGGCCTGGATGGAGCAGGCCTGCCTGGGTGAGGATCCGCTGTTTCACGCCATCATTGACGGGCGCAGCGGCAAGGCGGTCGGGGTGGCCAGCTATCTGCGCATTGAGCCGGCGGTCGGGGTGATCGAAGTCGGCCATATCAACTATGCGCCGGCGCTGCAGAAGACCCCGGCAGCGACCGAGGCCATGTACCTGATGATGCGGCGAGTGTTCGACGAACTGGGTTATCGCCGCTACGAGTGGAAGTGTGACGATCTCAATGCCGGCTCGAAGGCGGCGGCGGCGCGGCTCGGATTCCAGTTTGAGGGCGTGTTCCGCCAGGCGACAATCTACAAGGGCCGCAACCGCGATACCGCCTGGTTCGCCATAACGGATCAGGACTGGCCGGAGATCCGCCGCCGTATGGAAAGCTGGCTGGATCCGGATAACTTTGACGGCGACGGCCGCCAGAAGCGAGCACTCGGCGCCATTACTTGAAAGTGTTGAAGCAGACGCCCGAAACGGCGGAAGCCGCGGCGATGGTCGTTCGCCGCGGCTTCGTGTTGTTGTTCCAGGGAGTTGTCTGGCTTTGCTGTGCCGGATACATCCTGATCAACGATAACGCTTTTTCAGGATGCGCCCGTTGTAGGCATTGACCACCAGCTTCACCGGACGGCCCCGGTAGTCGTAGGCGCGCACCTTGTAGCGGTCCCGCTTCAGGACGACCTTCGAGATGTCGTAGTAGTCCCGGCGGTGCAGTTTCTTGACGATCTTCCTGATCGGCAGGACACCGTGCCTGTAGCCCTTGTGGCCATGCTTCTTGTAGTGGCCATGCTTGTGCTTCTTGTAATGACCGTGGCTGTGGTAGTGGCCGTGTTTGTGGTGCCGGTGCTTGTAGACCTTGTGATGGTCATGGCGGCGGTCGTAGCCCCGATGTCTGTGGTCGTTGTGACCACCGAAAATAACGGTGCCGATAAAGTAGGGGACTGAGTCGTAGCTCCGGCTCTGATGGCCACCGTGATAGTCGCCGGCTTTGGCGCCGTTCACGCCGACCAGGATCATGCCGATCGCGCTAAGTGCCAGAATAAGGTTTCGCATAACTGCCTCCAGACAAGTTGCATCCGGGTGGGATGGACGATGTGAAGGGAGACTGCCATAGTCCCGCTGAACCAACTCTGGACGGTTCGTTCATTCTCCGTTCAGGTTCCGAGGGCTAGGACTAGGGGCATGATGAGACACTTGGGCAGAGCTTTGACGAGGACCTTGCAAGCGCTCGCGCTGCTGGCTGTGCTTGCCTGCGTCACGCTGCCCGCGGGGCCGGCCGCCGCTGGGGATCACGACAAGGCGCGTGATGCGGTTTCAAGCGGCCAGGCCCGGCCTCTGGATGCCATTCTGCCCAAGGTTCGTCAGCGCTATCCCGGCCGATTGCTGGACGCCAGGCTGGTGCGCAGCGGCGGGAAGTACCGCTATGTCATCAAGATCCTGGACAAGAAGGGCAAGGTGCGGAATGTGACCGTCGATGCCCGCAGCGGCCGGATCCTCCGATAGGGGCGTGGGCCGTGATTTGTGACATCATGAGAGAGGAATGCGATGCGGCTCTTGGTCGTTGAAGACGATCCGGATCTCGCCCGTCAACTCAAGACCGGGCTGCAGGACGCCGGATATGTGGTCGATGCCGCCCATAACGGCGAGGACGGCCACTTCCTGGGCGATACGGAACCCTATGACGGCGTGGTGCTGGATCTCGGGTTGCCCAAGATCGACGGCCTGACGGTGCTGGAGCGCTGGCGCCGGGACGGGCGCACCATGCCGGTGCTGATCCTGACCGCGCGGGACCGCTGGAGCGAGAAGGTCGCCGGCTTCGATGCCGGTGCCGATGACTATCTGGCCAAGCCCTTCGTGATGGAAGAGCTGCTGGCGCGGCTGCGCGCGCTGCTGCGGCGGGCCGCGGGGCACGCCACCAGCGACCTGGAATGCGGCCCTCTTTTGATCGATACCCGCAGTGCCCGGGTCACGGTCGACGGCACGGCGGTCAAGCTGACCTCCCTCGAGTATCGGTTGCTTGCCTACCTGATGCACCACAAGGGCAGGGTGGTCTCACGCATCGAGCTGACCGAGCATCTTTATGATCAGGACTTCGACCGGGATTCCAACACGGTCGAGGTCTTCGTCGGGCGCCTCAGAAAGAAACTCAAGGTCAACCTGATCCAGACGGTGCGGGGCCTGGGTTACTGCCTTGCGCTGCCGGAAGACGACGCTTAGCGCTATGTTCAGGAACGGCTCCAGATCCCTTGCATTCCGCCTGATTGCCGGGGCGGCGCTCTGGTGCCTGGCGGGCCTGGCTGGTGGCGGCTTCGTGCTTTCCTCGCTCTTCAGCGAGTATGTTGAGCGCAGTTTCGACAGCCGGCTGATCGTTCTGCTGGAGAGCCTGGTCGCCGCCAGTGACATCGATGGGGAAGGGCGCCTGCAGATCGGCACCGCACTGGGCGAGTCTCGCTTCGAGCTGCCCTATTCCGGCTGGTACTGGCAGATTTCCCAACCGGTTTCTCAGCCGGGTCCGGGCGTTGACGCCGTTCTCTCGGCACCGCTTCGCTCACGCTCGCTCTGGGACGGCACCTTGCCGGACAGCGCGAAGCGCGGGGACAGAGGCATGTGGCGCGAGAACGTGCCGGGGCCCGACGGTCAGAGCCTGCGTCTGATCACGCGTGAAATCACTCTGGATGGCGTCGACGTGGCCCTGAACTTTGCCGTCGCCGGCGACCGTGCGGAGATTGCCGCCGATATCACGCGCTTCAATTCAACTCTTGCCTGGTCCTTGGGGCTGCTTGGTGCCGGGCTGGTGCTGGCGATGTTTCTGCAGGTGCGCTTCGGGCTGCAGCCTCTGGGGCGCATCCAGGAGGCTTTGGCGGAGATCCGCTCCGGCCGCGACGATCAATTGAGAGGGCCTTTTCCCAGCGAAATCGAGCCTTTGGCGGATGAAGTCAATGCCCTGCTGGAGCATAACAGTGCCGTGGTGGAGCGGGCGCGGACTCACGTCGGCAATCTGGCCCATGCCCTGAAAACCCCGCTCTCGGTTCTGCTGAATGAGTCGGCGGCCTCGACGGAGCCTCTGGCCGATACGGTCAGCCAGCAGACCGTCCTGATGCAGCGGCACGTCGATCACTATCTCGTGCGCGCCCGAACCGCCGCCAGCGGTGGCGTCCTCGGGGTCAGGACCGAAGTCGCGCAGGTGCTCGAGGATCTGCGGCGGACGCTGCTGCGTATCCATGCCCGCCGCGAGATCGGCATCGAGATCCAGTGCGATCCGGAGCTGCTGTTCCGGGGCGAGCGGCAGGATCTGGAGGAAATGCTCGGCAATCTGCTGGACAATGCCTGTAAGTGGGCGGATTCGGAGGTCCGGGCGAAAGTGGAGCTGCGTGACGGCGAGCTGCTGCTGAGCGTGGATGACGACGGCCCCGGTTTGCCGCCCGGCCGGCGAGAGGAGGTCCTGCAGCGAGGTAAGCGGCTGGATGAATCGGTGCCGGGCTCGGGGTTGGGCCTCTCGATCGTGTCGGATATCGCGGGACTTTACGACGGAAAGCTCGCGCTTTCCGAATCGCCGGCCAAGGGTCTGCGGGTGCTCCTGACCCTGCCAGGCGTGAGGAAATCTCCATAAATATTTGATAATTATGAATATTATGGCTGTTCATCTACCTGAACGAGAGATGAACGGTGTGTTCAGCATCATTTCAAATTGAATAGCTTAAAGTCACGCTCATATTCAAAAGGCACCGATGGAAGCCACTGCACCGGACCATTGACGCCGAACCACTGGAATAGAGTGAGACCAACAATGACCCCTTTGAAATATGTCCTCGTCGCCGTTCTGGGCCTCTCGCTCGCCGGCTGCGCCAACAGTGAATACGGCACGAAGGAAACCGTCGGAACCCTGCTGGGCGGCGTTGGCGGTGCCGTGGCAGGTGCTCAGTTCGGCAGCGGCTCCGGACAGCTTGCGGCGACGGCCGCCGGTGCGCTGATCGGTGCCTTCATCGGTAACCAGGCGGGCAAGAGCCTCGACCGCGCTGACAAGGCCTATGCCTATCGCGCGGAACAGGATGCGCTGGAGCACACACCTTCGGGCAACGAGGTGACCTGGAGCAATCCGGACAGCGGTAACCACGGCACCATCAAGCCGGTTCAGACCTATCAGAACAGCCAGGGCCGCTACTGCCGTGAATACACCCACACGGTCTTCGTCGGTGGCGAGCCGCAGGAAGCCTATGGCCGCGCCTGCCGCCAGCCCGATGGCTCCTGGGAAGTGGTTGGCTGACCGGCTTTCTATTTCAATAGTTTGTGGCGCGTGTTTGAGGGTCGGTTGCAGGTGGCTTTACTGCCAGCAGCCGACCCTCACGATATAGGGGCGGGCATCTTTGAAGAGTTCCGCTTCACTCGCCTTTTCTCCGACCTGGGCGGTCGTGGCCGTGACCTTGTTGTTTTCCAGAAAACCAAGAACCACGCCGTTGCTGACCGCAAAACCTACATCCCGCACCACCTTGCCGGTCTGCTGGTAGGTGGAGACCGTGTCGATCTTGGCGGTCACCACGCCGATGACGCGGCCGCTCTCGTCGATGACCGGCCCGCCGCTGTTGCCTTTGCGCACGTCGGCCTGGATCGGCACCATCACGCCCAGCCTTGAGATCTGATAGCGTTTCAGCGTCCGTCCCGGGGTCAGGAGCGGCTTGATCGGGGCAATGCCCTGGTTGGGGTAACCCACCAGAACGATCGGCAGATCGGTCAATTGATCGTTCTTGAGCGCGAAGGTCGCGTGGTTCTCATTCTGCAGGCTGGTCCTGAGCAGCGCCAGGTCGAAGGCGCTGCTGGTCGCTTCGACGCTCGCCTCGACCCGCCGGCCGTCGGTGGTGGTAACCGAGACCTGCGGACAGCGGGCGATCACATGATTGTTGGTCAGGATCATACCTTCCGGCGCCACGAAGAATCCGGTGCCGACGCTGATCAGACGTTTTCCGGGGGCCAGGGGTTTGCTCTGGTTCTGCAGTTTCTGGCGGATGCGCTCGACCCGCCGTTGCCTGATCTTCTCCGCTTCGGCATCGCTGACGATCTGGCCTTTGCAGTCCGATTTCAGAAGCACCTGCACATGATCGCGTTTCGCATCGAAGCAATTGACGACACTGGACGCCTGCGCTGGAGCTGGTGCAAGAGGCAGGGCGAGCGCCAGCCCCAATCCCAAGACCAGCGGTCCCATGGCCAGTGGCCCCGAGCCCAGCGGCAGCAGCCGGCAACGGCTTGCTCTGGCACGCGATCGTTTGCGGTAGAACATACCCAACTTTGCCGTCTTAGCCCCGTCTGGATCAAGCGCTTCGAGTCATTGCAACCTTGTCGGGTTTAGGGAGGAAATTATACCCGCCACTTCAGGATTCGGCGTTCCAGCACCGTGATGGCGGCGCTGACCAGGACGCCGAGCAGGGAGAGGATGACCACGCCCGCGAAGAGGCGCTCCAGGTCGTAAAGGGACCCGGCTTCGAGTATGTAGGCGCCGATACCGAATTCCGCCCCGAGCATCTCCGCCGCCACCAGCAGGATGATGGCGATGGCGAGACTGATGCGCAGGCCGGAGAGGATGCCGGGCATGGCGCCGGGAAGCACGATCTTGCGCACGATGGAGAACCAGGTCAGGCCGAAGCTCTGTCCCATGCGGATCAGGCTGCGGTCGACGTTGTCCACGGCGCCATAGGTGGCGACCACGGTCGGAGTGAAGGTGCCGAACGCGATGAGCGCGTACTTCGAACCTTCGTCGATGCCGAACCAGATCACGAAGAGCGGCAGCAGGGCGATCTTGGGAATCGGGAAGATGGCCGCGACAAGCGGTACCAGCCCAGCGCGGATGTAGGAAAAGAGGCCGATCAGGATCCCGACCGAGATGCCGATCCCGGCCCCCAGTGCCGCGCCCACGGTCAGTCGGGTGAGGGATGGCCCCATGTGCTTCCATAGCAGGCCCGATTGGTAGAGTTCCCCAAAGGTCTGCAGGACATCCGAAGGCTTCGGCAGGGTCAGCGACGAAATGAAGCCGCTGCGTGTTCCGGCCTCGGCCAAGGCGAGGAGCAGTAGAAAAACCACGGCGCCCATCCAGCGCCGGGACTTGGGCGCGAAACCGCCGCCGCGGAAGGCGACCTTCTGGGTGCCTGCGTTCTTCGTGCCATCAGGCATCGAGCAGCTCCGCATCCGCGGCCCGTGCCTCTTCGCGCATCAGGTTCCAGAGGTGTTTTTGCTGGGCCTCCAGTTCCGGGTCGCCGATACCCCGTTCGGCGAGGGGCTTGTCCAGCCGGACGATCTCCCTGATCTGCCCGGGCCGGCGGGACAGCACCACGATGGCGTGACCGAGGCGTACGGCTTCGGCGAGATTGTGGGTGACATAGACGGCGGTGAAGGGACTGCGGCTCCAGAGCGCGATCAGATCGTCCATCAGCAGCTCGCGCGTCTGGCTGTCCAGGGCGGAGAGAGGTTCGTCCATCAGCATGACGGCCGGTTTGACCGCGAGGGCGCGGGCGATGGCAACGCGCTGCTTCATGCCGCCGGAAAGCTGTTTGGGCAGAGCCCTGGCGAAGTCACTCAACTTGGTGCGCGCCAGGACATCCTCGATAATTGCGCGCCGCCGGGCGGCCGGCAGCCCGTGGTCTTCGAGTACCAGGCTGACGTTGCCTTCGACGCTGCGCCAGGGCAGCAGGGCGAAATCCTGAAAGATATAGGTCAGCGGGTTGAGACAGTCCTCCGGCGGCGCGCCCATCTGCAGCACTTCGCCGCTGGTCGGGCGCTCCAGCCCGCCGATCATCCGCAAGAGCGTGGACTTGCCGCAGCCGGACGGCCCGACCACGCAGACGATCTCGCCGGAAGGGATTTCCAGGTTGATTCCCTCCAGCACCGTCATGTCGCCGTAGCGATGACCGATGTTCTTGAGCTGTAGCTGCATGAGTAAAGACGGCGGCGCGGACTTTCGCCGGTGAAACCGCGCCGCCTGCCTTGTCAGGTGACGTCGACGTAGCTGTCGTCGATCAGGGTCTCCAGGGTGATCGAGGCGTCCACCAGGCCCTCGCTCTGGAACCAGGCAAGCTGATCGGCGATAGAGCCGGCGTTGAGGGCCGCGCCCCTGTTGATCCGCATGGAGCCGTTGATGATGCTCTTGGCCGCCTTCTCCAGGGGCCGGTCCACGTAGACGTAGTTGTGGATCAGCTTGACCATCTCGTCGCGCGCCGCATCGCCCTGGGACTTGTCGACCATGGCCGCGTTGAAGTCGGCTGCGCCCTGGCTGAAAGCCTCGATGAAGGCCGACGTCGTCTTGCGCTCGTTGGCCGCGTTGCTGCTGGAGGTGAAGACCGTCGTGACCTGATAGTCCGGGATGTAGCTGGCGACGTCGCCGATGATCTTGACCGCGCCGGCGCCGCCCAGGCCCTTGGCGATGTGCGGGACGATCGACCAGGCATCGACCTGACCCGACTTCAGCGCGCCGATGATGGCACCGACCTTCTGCAGCGGCTTGAACTTGACGCTGACACCTTCGGCCGCGGCGATCTTGGAGCCCATGTAGTGGAAGGAGGAGCCGCTCTGGGTCACCGCGTAGGTCTTGCCGTCGAGCCCGGCGGGGGCGGTGAGGCCCGCGTCGTAGGCTGCGTTCGAGGCAAGAATCTTCTGGCCGTCGATGCCCGCTTCCTCGGAGAGGGCGCCGCCGATGACCTTGATTGCGCCCTTCTGGGCCAGTGAGATCAGGCCACCGGAGACCGCCGTGACGGCATAGTCGATGTCCCCGGAAGCGATGGCCACCGCCATGGGCTGGGCGGCCTGGAAAAACTTGAACTCGACCTCCAGGCCCGCGTCGGCGAAATAACCGCGCTCATAGGCGACGAAACTGGCCGAATGGCTGGTGAAGCGCAGGGCGCCGACCTTGATTTTCTTGCCATGACCGGCGGCAAAGGCCGGGCCGGAGAGCGCAGTGGCGGCGGTGGCGCCACCCATGAGTGCCATTGCCTTGCGGCGGTTCAGCTTTACCATCTTGGTCTCCCTCTTGCTGTTGCCGGACTGACTAGCAGGAATCCGGTCTGACTTCAGCTTCTATGTTGTGCAAACGGTCGAGCCGGGATTCGCCTCTGCGTTATGGAGTCGCTAAAGACTTTCGCTCTATCGTGTCAGCCGCTTTGGGGGAAAAGGGCGGAAAGCCTCAGTTTCGGATCTGGCTGCCAGTGGGACGCAGAGCCCAAAAATCGCCTTTTTTTAATTGTTATTGATGTGCAAACATATCGCCGATTTTGAAAGCTGACAGGTGGATTTTTTGAAACTTTACAAAATCTTGCCGGCCGTCCTTTGTGTTTTTTTGCAGCCGGCCGCCGCCCAGGCGGAGCCCGATTCGCAGCCGCAGGAAAAGCCCGAAGCCGCGCGCGACGCAAAGCATACTCTGAGCTTCGTGGCCGAGAACGACCTTTTCGGCAGCACCCGCGACCGGCATTACACCCACGGCTCCAAGGTTTCCTGGCTGTGGCCGCACAGTTGGACGCCGGAGTTCGCGCACGAGGTGGCCGATTTCCTGCCCATGTTTCCCGAAGGCGGCAGCTTGCGGGTCGCCCTTTCCGCGGGTCAGAACATCTTCACGCCCGATGACATCCGAAACCCGGCGCCGCCCGAGGACACCCGGCCTTATGCGGGCTGGCTCTACACGGGCGTCGGGATCATCTCGGAAAAGGGCGACCGACTAGATTCCCTGGATCTGAACATCGGAATCGTCGGACCGGCGTCGCTGGCGGAAAGAACCCAGAAGACCTGGCATGATTTTATCGGCTCGCCGGAACCTCTGGGATGGGGGACCCAACTCGAGAACGAACCGGGCTTCGTCCTGACCTATGAACGTCAGTGGCGTTCGCTGTTCGAATTCAGCGAGAAGAATGTCGGCCTTCTTGGCGTCTGGCCCGGTTTGGGTATCGATGTGACGCCGCATGTCGGCGGCGCGATCGGCAATGTCCTGACCTACGGCGCCGCGGGGGCGACCCTTCGCTTCGGGGAGGACCTGCGGAACGACCTCAGCGGACCTCCACGGATCCGGCCCAGCCTGCCGGGTTCGGGCCACTTTGATCCGGTCGACCTGTTGGGCTGGTATCTCTTTGCTGGTGTCGAGGGCCGGGTCGTGGCGCGCAATATCTTTCTCGACGGCAACACCTTCGAAGACAGCCGGGATGTGGACAAGGAACTGCTGGTGGGTGATCTGCAGTTCGGTGCGGCGATGATTTTTCCGGTCGCGCGGATCGCTTATACGCATATCATCCGCTCCAAGGAATTCGAGTCCCAGGACAGCGTCGATCAGTTCGGGGCGATCAGTGTTTCCTTTAGATTTTAGAGAGAGTTACAGGTCGCTGTTGCGGTTGTGATGGAGAGTCGCTTTTACCGATTTTTAAGACCTCATCTCCAGTGTTAGCCCACCACCCCTGCGACCTGATGTCGGAGGCGTGGCTTGGTATCAGGCTTTGGATGACGCGCATGACTGTGCTTTCGCGGGATGGATGGGGACGTCTGTCATTTTTGGTTGCCGATGACGCCGGGGTGATCCGGGCGATGATGGAGATGACACTGCTGGCCCTTGGGGCCGGGTCGGTCATTACCGCAGCCGATGGCGAAGAGGCGCTCGAAAGCCTGAAGAGAAATCCCGTCGACATGGTTGTCTCCGATCTCAACATGACACCGGTTTCCGGGCTGGAGTTCCTGCGGTCCCTGCGGGCGGTAGAAGAAGCCGATCTGGCCCGAACGCCGGTCATCGTTATGAGTGGTTACGGCGAAGGCGATGTGAAGGACGAGGTCCTGGCCGCCGGCGGTGACGCCTTCATGACCAAACCGGTCAAGCCGGCAGCGCTCGAAGAGCAGGTTGTCGCGATCCTGAAAGCCCAGGGCCGGCTCGACGCCTTGATGGCGATGCCGCCGGCCGAACAGAACGCCGCGGCCTGACTCCTTAGCGTTGCTGGCGCCGCCAGCGCTCGATCGAACGCGAGATCGTCTCCAGCGAGGTCGAATCCTCTTGCCAGGAACTGGCGAAGTCCGCCGTGTCGCTCTGCGGCCGTTTCTGCGCCGCCAGATCCGCGAAGCGGATGCGGATCGGGACCCGCACGCCTTCGCCGACCACCACGGCTTCCTGAGTGCGTAAAGAGGGCAGGCAGCTCAACATGCCCGCGGCGCTCTCGGGCAGGGCGCGTTCAACAAAGTCCTGGTCCTGCTGGTTGCCCATGCGCAGGGCGAAGAGCGTGTTGCACTGAGAGAGGATGGTTTCGGCAAGCTCTGAGGGCCGTTGGGTGACCAGGCCCAGCGAAACCCCGTATTTCCGGCCTTCCTTCGCAATCCGCGCGATGGCCTTGCGGGTCGGCCCGAAGCCGTCCTGGCGGTCGCGCGGGATGTAGCGGTGGGCTTCTTCGCAGACCATGAGGATCGGCGCGGAATCCTCCGGCGGACTCCAAAGCGCGAAGTCGAAGATGGTCCGGCAGAGCAGAGAGACCACCACATCGACGATCTCGGAGGGGACACCGGAGAGATCGAAGATGGAGACCGCTTTTCCACCCGCGGGGATCCGCAGGATCCGGGACAGTACCTGGACCATATTGTCCTTCACGGTCAGCCCGGAGAACATGAAACTGAACCTGCGATCGTCCCGCAGGTCATTGATGCGCAGCTTCAGGCGCAGGTAGGGCGCCATCTGATCCGGTTTGCCCAGATCGCCCATGGCCTCGTCGACCCGCTCCAGGAGGGCGCTGAGGCGATAGGGCACCGGCGTGTCGACGGTCAGGGTGCGGCTTTCCTCCTCGTTCGAAACGAAAGCCCGCTTTGCATGCAGAATCGCGTCCTTCAGGATGGCCGCCTCGGCATCTCGGGCGTTTTCGTCCGGGCTGCAGAGAACTTCAATCATCTCTTCGAAATTCAACAGCCAATAGGGCATCTGCAAGTCGGTCGGTCGGATTACCTCCGCTTCCTCGCCGAAAGCCGGCCAGTATTCATTGTGGGGGTCCAGCAGGACCACGTGACCGTGAGGATGGGCTTCCAGGACGGAATGCAGCACCACCGAGAGGGCACAGGACTTACCGGATCCGGTGGTGCCCAGGATGGCGAAATGCTTACCGAGCAGTTCGTTGGTCATCACATAGGCCGGGATGCGGGCGTCCTGATAGAGGCTGCCGATGACGACGTTCGAGGCATCGGGCCGGGCGTAGATCCGGCCAAGCTCCACATCCGTCGTCGAATAGAGTGGCGCGCCCAGGGTGGGGAAGATTGAGATGCCGCGGCGGAAGTCCTGGGCCGTGCCATCCGGTCCCTCGAAAGGCATCTCGCCGAAGAGGTCGATTTCGACCTGCCGCTCCTCGTCCGGTTTCGGCGGTGAAGAGGCCTGACGGGCGTCCAGCCGGTTCACCACACCGAAGGCGCTGGAGCGCGGCGTGTCGATCCGTACCAGGGCGCCGATCTGGACGGCCAGATCCACCTCGGCGGCACCGGAAGGGGATCCGCTACTTTCCGCGGTGACCAAAGTCGCCAAAATTCTTGAGCCGGCCACAGAGGTGACGTAGCCGGCGAGGACGGCCTGATCAGTCAAGATAAACTCCCATCGGGCAGAAAACGACAACCCGCAGTATTTGCGCGCGCCGGTTAAGAAATGACTAGAGTGACGCCTGTTGAGAAACTCGTGAAGGTAGTGTTGACTGTGGTTAACTCTAACCAAAACGGGAGTATGGCCGCTATTGCGGGATTTCCTGGCGGTTTTTTTTGGTTGGCTGCCCGGGGCTGTGGTAATCACCACAGTCCTTTTTTCGAAGATAAGCCTGCATATAAATCATGACCGATTTCGTTGTCGCCGCGCTCTACAAGTTTGCGCCCCTGCCGGATTTTGAAGAGCTGCGCGCGCCTCTGGCGGCGCTTTGCGGGGAAAAGGGAGTCATGGGGACGCTGCTGCTGGCCCGAGAGGGCATCAACGGGACCATTGCAGGCACCCGCGCAGGCATCGACGCGGTGCTTGATCATTTGCGCGCCGACAGCCGCCTGGCCGACCTGGAGCACAAGGAAAGCCGCGCCTCCGAGATGCCGTTCCATCGTATGAAGGTACGCCTGAAAAAGGAAATCGTGACCCTGGGGCTGCCCGCGGTGGACCCGAATCTGAAGGTTGGCCGCTATATCCGCCCGGAAGACTGGAACGCCCTGATCTCGGACCCTGAGGTGCTGGTGATCGACACCCGCAATGACTACGAGGTGGGGATCGGCAGCTTCGAGGGGGCCGAAGATCCGAAGACCGCGAGCTTTCGGGAGTTTCCCGACTATGTCCGGCAGAAGCTCGACCCCAAGAAGCACCGCAAGGTCGCCATGTTCTGTACCGGCGGTATTCGCTGCGAGAAGGCGTCGTCCTTCATGCTCGAAGAGGGTTTCGATGAGGTTTATCACCTGCAGGGCGGTATCCTGAAGTACCTGGAAACCGTGCCTGAGTCCGAGAGCCTCTGGCGGGGCGAGTGCTTTGTCTTCGACGGTCGGGTTGCCGTAACCCACGGTCTGGAGGAAGGCAGCTACAGCGAATGCCGAAGCTGCCGGGCGCCGCTGTCCGTGGCAGACCGCCGCTCGCCGCTCTATGAATGCGGTATTTCCTGCTCTGCCTGCTATCATGACCTGACTGAGGAAAAGCGCGCGCGCAATCGTGAGCGTCAACGGCAGGTTCTGCTGGCGGCGGAGCGCAACGAGAGTCATTTCGGCCCGCATCGGAAGGTGCGGGAGAAACGCAGATCCGAGCCGCAGATCCGGACAACGGACGCGGTCGCGACCAGCCTTGACCGGGAGGCATCATGAAACTGCCGATCCTCTACAGCTTTCGCCGTTGTCCCTATGCCATGCGGGCACGCATGGCTCTGGCGGTCGCCAATATCGAGTGCGAACTGCGCGAGGTGGTCTTGCGCGATAAACCGGTTTCCATGCTGGAGCTCTCGCCCAAGGGCACCGTGCCGGTCATGTTGCTGCCGGACGGCCAGGTGCTCGAAGAGAGCATGGACATCATCCACTGGGCCATGGAGCAGTCGAACATCCGTCGTTGGTCCTGGCCTCTGCAGGACCCGGCGACCAAGGCGCCGGCCTATGGTTTGATCGAAGAGAACGACGGTCCCTTCAAGGTCATGTTGGACCGCTACAAGTACGCGGACCGCTACCCGGAGCAGGATTCGCGGATATGCCGGGATCTGGCCGAGCAGTTTTTGAAGAAACTCGAGTTACGCCTCAGCCACTCGCCCTATCTCTTTGGGAACGACCCCTCTCTGGTCGACATCGCCATCTTCCCCTTCGTGCGGCAGTTCGCGCGGGTGGACATGGCGTGGTTCGAGACCACGTCTTATAGCGCGCTGCGGCGCTGGCTGGAGGACCTGGAGAGCGGGCGTCTCTTTACCTCGATCATGCGCCGTCACGCGGCCTGGAACGCGGGAGATTCGGTCACTTACTTCCTGGGTGACGAGGTCGAACAGCAGGCGGTCTGACGGCTGGATATTACAGGTCGCGGACGAGGCGGAAGCCGATCAGGATGTGCTTGAGGTTTTCCGGCCGGGCGTGCCGGGCGGCGGCGCGGCAGACGCCGCAGCCACTGTCGTCCCAGGAGCCACCCTTGACCAGGAAGCGCCCGGGGTTGCCGGGGCTGGCGGTCCATTCAAAAACCTGGCCTGCGCCGTCCAGCATCCCGAAGGGACTCTGACCCTGCGGGAAAGAGCCGGCGGGCAGGGTGTCGAAGGGGCCCCGGTCGTGACTGTTGAGCTTGGCCGGGTCGAAGTCGTCACCCCAGGGAAAGATCCGTCCGTCGGTGCCGCGGGCCGCCTTTTCCCATTCCAGTTCGTTTGGCAGGCGCCAGTCCTGCCCGGTCCGGCGCGAAAGCCACTTTGCATAGGCGCGCGCGTCGTCGTGCGAGACCAGCACGACCGGATGCTTTTCCCGGCCGGCGGGCGGGCGGCCGTCGCGCCAGGCATGACGCCGGGTGCGTTCATAGGGATGGATAAGGCCGTAGCCTTTCCAGGTGCTGGCCGAGACGTCCGGGGCCGGATGGCCGGTCTCTTCGACGAAGCGGGCATAGTCCGCATTGGTGATGGTGGTTCTGGTGATGGCGAAGCCTGGAAGGCTCTTTTTGCCCCGGGGGCGCTCGCGGTCGTACCAGCCGTTCTGGCGGGTCACGCTGTGGCCATAGGCGGCTTCATCGAGCCGGTAGCCGATCTCTCGTTCGGCGGCATCGGAGCCGGCGATGAAGCTGCCCGCGGCGACCGTGACGCTTTCCGGCGGCGTAAGCGGCACGACTTGACTCTGGGCATGGCTCTGCTGGCAGGCGGTAAGAAGGAGCATCGAGGCAAGGCCCCACAGCCATCCCTTGAAGCCTTGTTGCGCGCGAGGTCCTGAGGTCACGGCGATCTCCGTTTGTCCGAAACGACCGTCCGCATAGTAGTGTGCGGCCGCATCACCGGGGATCACATCTGCGCGCGTGACAGCCGCGCGGCAGGCTTGTCAGAGGATGGGGGCGATTGCCGCGTCGGCGATGTTCTGCAGGAGCTGCCGCTCGGGGCGGGAGCGGGACAGGACCCGCAGCCCCATTACGTTGGAGAGCATGGACTGTGCGGTTTTACGGGCATCCAGCTCCGCATCGATGCTGCCGTCAGCCTGGCCGGCGGTGATGTTGGCGTAGAAGAAAGTCTCGATGCTCTTCAGGCTTTTGGCCACCGCCGCGCGCATGGCCGTGTCGTGCATCTCCAGTTCCAGGGCGGTGTTGACGATGAAACAGCCTCGGGTGCCGTCTTCTGAGCTGCCTTCCTCGACCAGCTTGGCAAACCAGCCGCGGATCGCTTCGACCGGCGGGCGCTCGCTGTTCATCCCGCATTCCCGGCGCTGGTCGTAGCGTTCGTAGGCCAGCCGGAACAGCGTACGTTTGTCGCCGAAGGTGCCATAGAGACTGCCGCGCTGGATCTGCATGGCGTCGACGAGATCGTGCACGGAGGTCCCCGCGTAACCGTGGGTCCAAAAGGCATTCATGGCCCGCTCAAGGGCCTCGTCGGTATCGAATTCTTTGGTTCGCGCCATTGTTCACCTGCCACACCGCCTGGATCTGGTCCGAGTTCGACAAGACAGATCAGATTCACAAGTACGGCAGATCGCTCTCGGCGATTCCGTCTAAACTTCATCTGATCTCGCGGTGCGCCGACAAATTGTAATATTCTTCTGGCGAAGGCAATAGGCAATGGCCGAGTGGGCTTTGCTTGGAGTCAAGCGGTCGATGACTTAGCCTATGGGGGCCAGGAGAGAGGAAAGGACATGACTTCTGCCAGCCTCTTCGAATCGCAGATGGCGATGTACACGACCTATCACAGGGATCCACGGAATCGCCTGACCCATTTCTTCGGGATTCCGGCGATCGTCCTTTCGCTGCTGATTCTTCTGGCTCTTGTCCGATTTCCGCTGGCCGGATTTGAGCTTTCTCTCGCTTTTGTGATCGGCCTGGCTGTCCTGTTGCTTTGGATCGCTCTCGATCTGGCTATCGGCGCGGCCATGTCGCTGTTTCTCGTCCCGGCCTGGGCTTTGTCCGAGTGGCTCGCGGCGACGGCCTCGTCAGGGGCGATCTGGAGCCTTTTCGGCGTGCTGTTCGTCGGTGGCTGGATTCTGCAGCTTTGGGGGCACGTCTACGAAGGGCGGCGGCCGGCCCTGGTCAGCAATCTGTTCCAGGCGCTGATCGGTCCCATGTTCCTGGCGGCGGAGGTCTTTTTTGCGCTGGGCCTGAAACGGGATCTCAAGCGACGCATCGAGGAGGTCATCGAGCTGCGCTACGCGGACTTCGCCGAGACCGGCAGGCACTCTGCCGATTCCCCGCAGTCTCAATAAGGCCGCTCAGCTTTCCAGCATGTTGCTGAGCTTCATGACCACGCCTTTCGAGCCGCTGACTTTGATCTTCCCGGTCATGAAGGCGAGAGTCGGGTCCAGGCTGCCGTTCATCAGCTTTTCGAGGTTGTCGCTGCTCAGGCCGACGGTCGCGTCGCTCTCATCGTCGTCGTTGCTGAAGACCGCCGGGCTTTCGGTGCCGTCCCAGAGGATGATGCCCAGGTCATTGATGTCGAACTTCACCCGGTAACCCAGCGGCAGGTTTTCCGCCGCGCGGCTCTCAATGAGACGGGTCATTTCCTCTAAGGTCACCAGGGTACCCCCTCTTCGCGCTCCAACTCTTTCCGCGTCGCCGATCCTAAAGTTGTCACCTTGCAAAGAGGTGAAGCCCCGCTCTCGGACGTAGACGGCCCATAGATATATAAAATGTTTCATTCATGCACCAGAGCCTCCTGTTATCGGGCCCGGCCGTACCGTGATGTCGGCTGCCCTGCGCGAAGGTTGCGAGGATCGACATGATTTTCATATGTTAGCTTATGATTTCGCGTTTGATTTTCCCGCTCGGAAGACCCACATTACCGCCGTCGTCCTGTGAACGTGGCAGCCAGAAAACAGGATGGAAAAGCCGGCAGCTTGCTAAAAGCCGGAGGTGGGGCGCCAGAGGGAGGCAGATGCCGGTATGCTGTTTGTTCGTCGGATGACCAGGCTAAGTGCCTGTATCTTCGCATTGACGATTTTTTTTGCGGTTGTTCCTGCGCGTGCTGCGGACCTGCCGATCAGTGCTTTCTTTGGTGTCTTTGAGGGCGAAACCACCTTTCTGACGGCGACCGGCGCCAAGAAGCGGGGCATCTCGGTCTCGATCAGTCCGGTGCCGGAGGCTGCACCGGGGGTCGAGGGGGTCGAAGTCTCCTGGACGACCCTGACCAAACGCGATGACGGCACTTTCAAGGCAAAGACACATCATGCCGTCTTCGTTCCGGCCGATCCGGCGGGGACGATCTTCGTTGCGACCGAGTCGAGCGGCGACGCGGATGCGATCGATAAATCGGATGACGGCGAGCAGGCGGCCGAGAAACCCGCGCCCACGACTGAACTGCGTTCGCCGAAGGATCCGCGCGGCACGGCGCCCTATCTGTGGGGCCGGATCAGCGAGAGCACCTTTTCGGTCTTCGTGGTGGTCGTCGCCGAGGATGGCGGCTACGAAATTCAGATCTACGACCGGACCCTGACCGAAGACGGCATGACCCTGGTCTACTCCCGCGACCGTGCCGGCGAACACCTCAAGCTAATCGAGGCTTTCCTGAAGCAGACGGCCGGCTGAGGCGCTGTTCGAGACACCGGGAGATCGCTGAAGAATAAGGTGAAAAAGCCCCGCCGGATGTCCGGCGGGGCAGTTTCCCAATGGAGCTCAAACTAGGGGTAGATTTGAGCACGGCCTCCAGGATTACACGTGAGTGTCACCGAGAGTTTAAACTCGGGATTTCGCAAAAAAGCCTCTCAAAACTCCTGCGTATCCGGTCTTTTCCGGCCTCCCCGAGCCGGTATCTGTCGGGACTGTGATAACGCCCCCATTTTACAGCCTGCGCCGGGCTGATAAGCTAACGTCAATCCTATTCGGTCTTCATTTCTGGTGCGCAGGCAGAGCCGCGCTGCCTCGAGAAGACCAGTCACGAAAATGAAATCGATGAGAAGGGCGGAAATGAGACGGCATCACGATATGGGCGGCCTGGAAGCCGGCCCGGTGGAGCAGAACGAGCATGACTACGCACCCTGGGAAAAGCGGGTAGACGCCATCCTGCGTCTGCTGTCGGCACCCGGACGGCGGATCATCACGGTCGATGAACTGCGCCGGGGCATCGAAGAACTTGGGCCCGGTGCCTATGACGAAATGAGCTACTACGAGCGCTGGATCGCCTCGGTCACGAATAACCTGATCGAAAAGGGCGTGCTGAACGTCGATGAACTGGGCCAGAAGATGGCCGAGGTCGAAGCGCGCTGGGACGCGGACCGTGCGGCGAAGAATCAGGCTGCCGGGGAGAGCGTCCAGTGACTTCCGGTCTTTCCATTGGCAGCAAGGTGCGCGTCACCCGCGCTTTCCCGCCCGGCCACGTTCGCACGCCGTTCTTTGTGCGCGGCAAGACCGGCGTGATCACTGAAATCGCCGGTGTCTTTCCCAACCCCGAAGAGCTGGCTTACGGCCGTGACGGTCTGCCCGAGAAAACGCTGTTCCGCGTGACCTTCCGGCAGGATGAACTCTGGCCTGACTACGCGGGGCCCGCGGACGACACAACGGTCGTCGACATTTTCGAACACTGGCTGAGCGAAGCCGAAGGAGACTGATAGCATGTCCGACCATCATCACCACGGTGATCACGACCATCATCAGCCGCATCCTTTCCAGCCGGATCTGGAAGACGGTGACTACAGCTACCACCAGGTCATGACCGAGGCTGTGGCGGAACTTCTGCTCGAAAAGGCGGTCTTCACTCCGGAAGAGTTGCGCCAGACGCTGGAATCCATCGATGCGAAGTCGCCTGCCTTCGGCGCCCGCGTCGTGGCGCGCGCCTGGGTCGATGCCGACTTCAAGGCGCGGTTGCTCCAGGATGTCAATGCCGCGGCGGCGGAGCTCGGGATCGATGCGGGCGGCATTCCCATCCGGGCGGTGGAGAACACGGATCAGGTCCACAACGTCATCGTCTGCACCCTCTGCTCCTGCTATCCCCGCCTGCTGATCGGACTGCCGCCGGACTGGTATAAGGCGCGCGCCTATCGCAGCCGCGTGGTGCGCGAACCCCGGACGGTGCTCGAGGAATTCGGGACGACAATCCCCGAGGAAATGGAGCTGCGGGTGCACGACAGCACTGCCGACCTGCGCTACATGGTTCTGCCGGCCCGGCCGGTGGGAACGGAGGATCTCGACGAGGAGGCGCTCGCGGCCCTGGTCACCCGGGACTGTATGATCGGGACGGCGGTTCCGAAGCTAAATTAACCTATACGTCAATTTCTTTACCTATAGTGTCGACAGGCTTGCGAAAGCAGGCCATAGTTCGGATCCTGGAGCGGGCGTGAGGGCGCCTGACGAGCGAAGGTGTCTTCGCACAGCGAGCGGAAGGGGCTGAGCATCATGTCGGATCTATCGGGAAAGACGCTTTTCATCACCGGAGCCTCCCGGGGCATCGGCCTCGCGATCGCCAAGCGGGCGGCGCAGGACGGCGCCAATGTCGCGGTTGCGGCCAAGACCGCGGAGCCGCACCCCAGGCTGCCGGGGACCATCTATACGGCGGCCGAGGAGATCGAGGCGGCGGGGGGCAAGGCCTTGCCCCTGGTCTGTGACATCCGCTTCGAAGAGCAGGTCGAGGCGGCGGTGGCCAAGACCGTCGAGACCTTCGGCGGTCTGGACATCTGTATCAACAACGCGAGCGCGATCCAGCTAACGCCTACGCTGGAAACGGACATGAGGCGCTACGACCTGATGCACAGCATCAACACCCGGGGCACCTTCCTGGTTTCCAAGACCTGTGTTCCGCACTTGAAGAAGGCGGAAAACCCACATGTGCTCAATCTCTCTCCGCCGCTGGATATGAAGCCCAAGTGGTTCGCCGGTCATGTGGCCTACACCATGGCCAAGTTCGGTATGTCCATGTGCGTGCTGGGCATGGCGGAGGAGTACCGGAAGGACGGCATTGCCTTTAATGCGCTCTGGCCCCGGACCGCGATCCGCACCGCGGCGGTGCAGAACATTCTGGGAGGTGACGAGGCCATGCGGCGCTGCCGCAATGTCGAGATCCTGTCTGACGCGGCGCATGTGATCCTGACGCGGCCGTCACGGGAATTCACCGGCAACTTCTGTCTCGATGACATCGTGCTGGCCTCGGCGGGGATCACCGATCTCTCCGGCTACGCCGACGTTCCGGACGAGGAACTGATGCCCGACTTCTTCGTGCCCGACGACATGCCGCCGCCGAAGGTTTGAAGCCGAAGATCTGAGAAGGGCAGGGGTTACTGTTCCACGCCAGCGCGTAGCATCTGCACGAAGGTCCGGGCGATCTCCCCCGGATTGCGGCCGTTGGGCTTGTACCAGCGCGGGGCATAGTTCAGGGCACCAAGCAGGCTGAGGCGAAAGAGGCTGCGGTCGACAGCCGCGGGCAGTTCCAGATCGTCGATGAGTTGCCGGAAGACTTCCTCGTAGCCATTGCGCTGGTCGTTGAGCCGCTTCTGCAGGTCCGGGGAAACGCGGGAGATATCGGCCAGGACCACGCCGGCGAAGTCATCCGCTTCCAGGATGGCGCCCATGTGGGCGGCGCAGGCGGCTTCCAGGCGCAGCCAGGGGTCGCTTTCCTTCTCCATCGCCCGCCGGACGGAAGCGTTGATCTGCTTCAGCCCCTCGTCGTGCACCGCCGACATCAGGTCTTCCTTGGAGAGGAAGTGATAGTAGATCGAGCCGGCGAGGATTCCGGCCTCGCTGGCGATCTTGCGCATGGAGGTGGCGGCATAGCCATTCTCGCGCAGTTGGCGCGCCGCGGCCGCAATGACCTGGGCGCGCCGGTTGTCGGAGCGCTGGACACCGTTGCCGCCTGAGGCGTCGGAGGCCGAAGCGGGAGAAGCTTTACTGTCCATCTACCAGACTTTGTTGGCCGTCAGGCGGCGAGTGTTTCAGCGTCACGATGTCGTAAACGCTGCGGGCCAGCGATTAGACCACTTCGTTCCTAACCGCAGGTTCGGCTTCGATCAAGCCGTGTTTTTTCAAGCTATTCCTGAGTTGGTGGTAGCTCAAGGAGAGATAGGCCGCGGTGGCCTTCTGATTGAAGCGGTTGGCGGCCAGCGCCTCTGAGAGAAGAGCATGCTCGTAGTCCATCACCTTTTCCCTTAAGTCAAAGGGACCATCCGAAGGGGCAGCGCTGCGCGCGGGGTGAGCGGCGGGTGCCTCGACGACCGGGGCCTGCGGCCCGGAGGGCTGCGGTGCGGGCGTATTCTGTCGCCGCGCTTGCGGCCGGAAGGGAGAATCGAAGGGATCGAGCAGGAGGTCTGAAATCTCCTGGCCTTCCTGGCCGTGCGCGGTGGCACGCTCGACGACGTTGCGCAGCTCGCGGATATTGCCGGGCCAGGCATGCGCCTCGAGCTGCTCGAGCGCTGACTCCGTGAAGCCAGGGAAGTCCTCCCAGCCCAGTTCCAGCGCCATGTTGCGGCCGAAGTAGCTGCCGAGCAGCGCTACATCGCCGGCCCGGTGACGCAGGGGCGGCAGGGTCACCACGTCGAAGGCCAGGCGGTCGAGCAGATCCGCCCTGAAGCGCCCTTCGGTGGCGGCGCTTGGCAGGTCTTCGTTGGTGGCGCCGACGACGCGGACGTCGACCTCCAGGGTCGTGCTGCCGCCGACACGTTCCATCTCGCCATACTCGATGACCCGCAGGATCTTCTCCTGCACCGCCAGGCTGGCGTTGGCGATCTCATCGAGAAACAGTGTGCCCTGATGAGCCAGCTCGAAGCGGCCGATCCGGCGTTTGAGCGCGCCGGTGAAGGCGCCGGCCTCATAGCCGAAGAGTTCGGTCTCGATCAGCGTTTCGGACAGGGCAGCGCAGTTGAGCTTGATGAAGGGGCCGTCCCAGCGCTTGGACAGAAAATGGACCCGGGCGGCGGCCAGCTCCTTGCCCGTGCCGCGTTCCCCGACGACAAGCACCGGTCGCTCCAGCGGCGCGACGCGGGAGATGTGCTCGATCGCTTCGAGAAAAGCGCGCGATTGGCCGATGGGTGAGGGGAGTTCGCGTTGCATGATCGCACGGTATCACAAATAGCTATTTAATAGCAAAAAACACTAAAAAGTTAAATTTTTCGTCAATTCGTTAGAGGTGACTCAATCGATAGAAATTCAGTTTTTCTAAATATATACAATCATTTATGTGATTTTCTCGAGTTTGGCACGGTCTCTGCAGTTAACAGGTCACGAAACACGGACTCAAAGGGAAAGCATCAATGTCGTACCAGGACTATTCCGATGAACCGCGCTACAGGGAAAGTCGTCGCTATTACGGGCAGCGACACGATAGCGCCGCGCGCGAAGATGATCTGCGCACGCTGTGCCGTAAGACCCTGCGGCGGGCGAACCAGGCTATGACGCCGAGCAGCAGCCGCCATTGGATGATCTTCGCGGCGGGCGTCGTGGTCGGTCTGATCCTCGGCTAGGCGCTGCCTCCTCAAGAGATAAAACCCATGCCGCACACCCTCTGGCGCGGCTCGCACAAGCATTCCGGAGCGAAGTCATGAGTATCTTTTCCCGTCTGACCGACATCATCAATTCCAACATCACCTCGATCCTGGATCGGGCCGAGGATCCGGCCAAGATCATCCGACTGATTATCCAGGAGATGGAAGACACGCTGGTCGAGGTCCGCAGCAATGCGGCGCGCAATATCGCCGACAAGAAGGAAGTCGAGCGCAAGCTGGCCAAGCTTATCGAAGCCCAGGCGGAGTGGGAGCGCCGGGCTGAAATCGCCCTCACCAAGGGGCGGGAAGACCTGGCCAAGGGTGCCCTGCTCGAGAAGGCGAAGCTGGTCGATGCGGTCGCGGTGATGCGCGAAGACCTCGAGCACATCGAGGAGGCGCTCGCCCGCGGTGACGAGGATATCGCGAAGCTGCAGGCCAAGCTGACGGAAGCCAAGGCGAAGCAGAAGGGCATGACCACGCGTCACGACTCTGCGGCCTCGCGCCTGAAGGTCCGCCAGACTCTCTACGACGGTCGTGTCGACGACGCTCTCGGCCGCTTCGAACAGTTGGAAAAGAAACTGGACGAGGCCGAGGGAAGGGTGGAAGCTTTCGACGTCGGTCAGCGCAAGACCCTGGCGCAGGAGATCGTCGAACTCGAGGTCGAGGATGCCATCGATGCCGAGATGGCGGCCCTGAAAGATCGCCTGGCTAAGAAGAGTGCCCCATCTTCAAAGGGTGACCTGCCCAAGAAGGGTGCCGGGAAAAAAGGATAAGGCCGATGGAGTTGGTCGCACTTCTTCAAACACCTCTGATTATCTTCCTGTCGGTCGTGGCGCCGGTCTGGATCGTGGTGCACTACTTTACCCGCTGGCGGACCGCGAAAACCCTGTCCAGGGATGACGAGCAGACTCTGTCAGAACTCTGGGAGTCGGCCGCGAAGATGGAGGATCGCATTCACACGCTGGAGCAGATCCTCGATGCGGAATCGCCGGGCTGGAGGTCGAGACAATGAACCAGGGATGGCATGAGTCGCGCGCGCAAGGTGCCCCCGGGAGAGGGTCCCACGAAAGAGGAGCGGGTGGGCATGGCCGGCAGAATCATAGCCGCGTGCGCCTCTATCGCACCTCGGGCGGGCAGGCCCGGCTGGCCGGCGTCTGCGGCGGCATCGCCAACTACTTCGGTATCTCGCCCTTCTGGGTCCGCCTGGCCACGATCGTCAGCGCAGTCTTTTTCACCATCCCGACCTTCGGCGGCTATCTGCTTCTGACGCTGGTTCTCGATCGGGAGCCGGAAGACCTCTACGAGAGCCCCGAGCAGGAGGAGTTCTGGCAGTCCCTGCACAGGGAACCGGCACAGACCCTGGCCAGTCTCGACAAGAAATTCCGCTCCATGGAGCTTCGCCTGCGCCGCATCGAAGCGCAGGTCACTTCCCCGGGTTACCGCATGGACCGGGATCTGAGGGATTCCGGGCGCGAAATTTAGACAACCCGTTCAGGTTCAAAAAGCTCAATCCATTCATATGCCATGGAGCCTGTTCGTCGAACGAGGAGGGAGTGTCATGCCGAAGTTAGCGACCGGGTTTGTTTGTCGTCGGCTCTTGCTGTCCGCGGCGCTGATCGTTGCATTCTCGTTGCTGTCTTACCTTATCCTGCTCGCCGCGGTGGCGGCATCCTGAGAGCCTCGTTAAGAACCCTGTGTCGAAGGCCGGTCAGGTCGTGGGGCGGCCAGGCAATCCGGCCAAGGAAGCCGGCCAAACAATCGCGGCGCCGTAGGACTGAGGTAGGTGGTCTGCGCTGCCTGCCGGCAGGCCTCGGGTCTTTGACGGACAGATCGATCCGTGAAAATAGACCGCCGTTAGGGTTTTAAATCTACCTGTAAAAAGCCGTGAAAAATCACTTGGTGACTACCTTGCCAATCGCCTGACGGCGGACTGCAGTTTTCGCTGGTATTCCCATTAAAGTCTTTCCGGTTCTCGTGCCGATTTCCGATTAGTTTTGTCTGCTCCTGTTTTGCTGGAGCAGTTTCCGCTTGCTGCGGCCGTTAAGCGAGGAGCGCCTTGGCGCCTTCGCTCTGCCGATTTAGCCACCACTGCATGTCCGTCAGCAGTTGATTGCGGTGCATCCACAGCAGGCAGAAGGCACAGCTACCCCGGAAGGAATTCAGCCACTCGACGCCCGGCTCCACGTTGGTGTAGCCATAGCGTGCCGCGACACCCTTCGCCGCGATCTTGGGCTCGATAAAGCTGTAGGTGTAGCGTGTCTCCCAACGGCTGTAGGCGAGGACCCTGGAGATCCGCGGCAGCAGGCTCGAGAGCCCCGTGCCGCGATAATCCGGCCGATACCAGGCGGCGCCGCTGAAGCAGACGGGTCCGGTGATCTGCGTGGCCGAAGGGGCTTCGCAGATCGCGAGTTCCTCCGGGAACATCGTGGCGTCCGGGTGCTCGTAGGCCAAACGAAGGGACTCGAACTCCGTCTTGAAGTTGGTTCCGGTCCAATCGTAGAAGCGTGCGCACTGTGTCGCCACGATATCGCCGCGATGATCCCGGCCCGAGATCCAGAAGGATGTTTCGGGTGACATATTATTGACCCGGGGATCGTACATCGGCGTGAGCGGATACCAGGAGGCCGACTGGGTCTTGTTAAAGGCCAGCAGTGCCTCGAAGTCGTGCTCGATGGTCAATTCCAATCCGTGGCCATCGGCAGCCTTGGCCGCTGCTGTGAAGAATCGCTCGAGCAGGGAAAGCGGTCCGAATTCGAGCTCGACCTGTCTGCAAAGGTCGTTGGTCGTCCGTTTCATGGTTTTCTCCTTAGATGGTTTTCGCTCAAAATTGCTATTATTGAGCTGTATAAAAATCTATTCTTCACCTATAACGCGTGCAAAAAGGTTTATCGGTAGAAAAGATGTTTTTATTAATCGCAAAAAGAGTGTTTTCTTTTGCTGTTTACTTCAGGTTGATCCCGTTTGTTTTGCGTTGCCGCGCACTGGTGTGGCGGGCAGGAGAGCGCTATTGATTGCGCCCGCGGGAGCAAGCGGGCAGTCTGCGCGCGGCCGACGGCACGGCTACTGAATTCGAAGCGGGGAAAATCCTTTATGGAAGCGTGGGTTGTCATAACCATTGCGGCTGCCTTTCTGCAGAATCTGCGCTCCGCTTTGCAGAAACACATGAAGGAACGGGTCTCCACTTCAGGCGCGACCTATGCGCGCTTTTGTTTCGCCTTTCCCTTTGCGATCCTTTATGTGCTGGGTCTGGTGCAAGTCGGCGGTTTCGAGCTGCCGGCACCCGGGCCGCAGTTCTGGCTCTACGCTGCGATCGGTGGCGCCGCGCAGATCTTTGCCACCGCTTTACTGGTCTCGCTCTTTTCCTTCAGGAACTTCGCGGTCGGCACGGCCTATTCCAAAACCGAAACCGTACAGACGGCGCTGATCGGGATCGTCATTCTCAGCGACCCCCTCAGCTTCGCCGCGGCGGCGGGTATTCTGATCAGTCTGGCGGGGGTTTTCGCACTCTCCATGGCCAAGGGGGCGTTCGATCTCAAGACCTTGCTCTTTAGCTGGTTCCAGAGAACCGCCCTGATCGGCATTGCCTCCGGCACCTTCTTCGGAATTTCCGCCGTGTCCTATCGGGCGGCATCGCTGTCGTTGGGCGGAGAAGGGGTAATCATCCAGGCCGCCTTCACCCTGGCCTGTGTCACCGTGATGCAGACCCTTGCCATGTCCGTCTATCTGTGCCTGCGCGAACCTGGTCAGATCACGGCGGTGATCAAAACCTGGCGCTCTGCCCTGGGTGTCGGCCTGAGCGGCATGCTGGCCTCGGCCTGTTGGTTTACCGCCATGACCCTGCAGAATGCCGCCTATGTCCGCGCCCTGGGACAGGTCGAACTGGTCTTCACCTTTGCTGCCTCCTATTTCTTTTTCCGCGAACGCCCGAACCTGATCGAGGTGACGGGTATTCTCCTGTTGATCGGCGGCGTTCTCGTTCTCTTGTTGGGTTAGAGTCGCTCACAGCTTAAGATCTCTGGAGGCGCGAAGTTCTTGCCGCGCGCGGGTGGACGGGGGTGGAATTGCCGTGGAGGTCTGTTAGGGGCATGTCTGAAAAGACGGGCGAAACCGTGTCGGGGCTTGAGCGGATCTTCGTGTGGGATCTTCCGACGCGGCTGTTTCACTGGTGTCTTGTTTTGCTGGTGGGGGCTTCCTGGCTGACCGGCGAGATGGGGGAGATGGAATGGCACATGCGCTCCGGCATCGCGATCCTGGCGCTGCTGCTGTTCCGGCTGCTCTGGGGATTTTTCGGCAGCACGACGGCGCGCTTCAGTGACTTTCTGAAACCTCCGGCGGCGGCTCTTGGCTATGCGCGCGATCTCGCAGCCGGGCAGGCCACCCGTTATCTCGGACATAATCCGCTGGGTGGCTGGATGGTTGTTGTGCTGCTGCTTCTGTTGCTGTTTCAGGCGGGTACTGGCCTCTTCGCCAATGACGATATCTTCACCGAGGGCCCGCTCTATCACCTGGTGACCAAGTCCACCTCAGACTGGTTGACGGTGATCCATAAGACCCTCTTCGACGCTCTGCTGGCCTGTGTGGCGCTGCATGTTGCCGCGGCTGTTTTTTATCTGTTGGCGAAGAAGGAAAATCTGTTCCTGCCGATGATCCATGGCTGGAAAAGGCTGGACAGAGCGGAAGGAGAGGGAGGGCCGATGATCCGCGGTCTTTTGCCGGCTCTTGCCGCCCTGGCCGTCGCAGCGGCCGCGGTCTGGGCGCTTCTCACCTATGCCTAGGTCAGATCAGGTTTGGTCGGAATCGGCGCAGGCGATCTGCCGTGCTTGCGACTCTGATCCAATTCTTTGAAGGAGAGTGGGTGAGGCGGTGCCGGCGGGAGATTGCTGAAAGGGTCCGTTGAAAGTAACGCGGGCTGCAGCATGATACCGCAGCCCGCGCATTCAGATTGCCTCGCGTCTACTTGTCGCGGTTGGCGTCGTGGCAGCCCTTGCAGGTCTTACCGAGCGCGCCGAGCTGCTTTCCGGCCGCCGCCATGTCCCCGGCTGCAGCCAGGTCGGCGAGCTTGGTGGCTTCCGTTTCCATGGCCTTCAGGCCTGCGGCAAACTTGTCCCAGTCCTTCCAGACGTTCGCATTGGCCGTGGTCTTTTCACTGCCTTTGTCATGGGTGTCCTGCCTGAAGGCGGCCGGCGCCAGGGTCGCGGCGGCGGCGATACCTCGGGCATGGGCAGCGAGGGCGTCTTTATGCTCGACCTGGCCTTTGATGATAAGGGCCGAAGCCTTCATATTCCCCCCGACCGTCGACATCAGTGCCTTGCGATACTGAATGGCGGCATCCGGCTCAGTCTCGGCCATGACCCCACCGGCCATCAGCACACAGGCTGCCAGAATGCTCACAGATGTCAACTGTAGGAACCTTTTCATGATCTCCCTCCTGATCTTTCCACCTCTTGAAGCCGGCCCGCGGGCGCAAGCCGGTACAAGAAAAACACCTGGGCAATGGCAATTATTCCGCAGTGGTGAGATTTTTTCGCGGGAGATGGAGTGAATGCCATGAAGCTTGACCGCAGCACACGACCGCTTGAGCAGTCTTGACGGGCAATCCCTCTCAGGGGCTTCCTTTATTCTAAATAAATATTGTTAAAATCTGTGGTATAGATAAAATTTCAGCAACTTATTTGGTTAAATTTATCATGATTAACCGAACATCTTCATTTTAAATAATATTACGATAAATAAAAAATAATAATTTAGTTGAAGTTATCATTTAAATTCTGTAACCATATGTTCATTCTTCAATGTATGGAGAGGGGCGATTTTATGATGTTTTCGGGGCTCCAAGCTGTTGATGACCAGGTAGCGGTATCGGCACAGACAGATCTAGCGCAAAACATGATTACCACCATGGGCCGGGATGCGGCGATCAGCGCCTGCTGGGCGAACGAGTGGTTCGGTGTGCTCGAGGAAATTTATGCCTTGGATCGTTCACCACAGGCGGAAGCCGTGGGGGCCTGATCGCGATGGTGATCGATGCGAAACTGTCGGAAGGCTATGTCGTGCTCTGCGACGAGCGTAGCGAAATGCATAGCTTTCTGATCGAATCACTGGGACTCTCGGTCGAGTGCCCTCACTGCGGTTCGACCGCGCTGGCGACCGATCTGGCCACCGAGTTTTATCTGTCGGGCCAAGCTGCGGCCTGACGTTCAGAGCAAACCTTCAAAGGTATAGCGTTTAAGCTGCTTAAAATTGCACTGCCCCTAAATCAGCCTGCTGCTGATTTAGGGGTTAATTTTGTTGATCTTGCGAGACGCACAGACGCTATTCGGATTGGTTCATTTCGGCCGGCGCATGGTGAAGACGCGCTCCACCTTGGTGTAGTCCATGTAGCCCATGCGTGCGATGGGCACGACCTTTGAGATGTCGATCAGACCATCTTTAAGCACCGCGTCGTCGATGTGAATGCCGACGACCCGGCCGATTACCATGGCGTTGCTCTCATCCGGGCGGTTGCTCGGCAGCTCCACGATCTGGTGGGTTTTGCACTCCATGTGGATGGGCGAAGCCTTGACCCGTGGCGGCGCCACCAGAACCGAGGCCTCCGCTTCCAGTTCGGCCAGCGCCATTTCATCGGTGTCGGCCGGGTAATGTCCTGCGCTGACGTTCATCTGATCCTTGAGGTCCCAGGTGGCGATATTGACCACGAACTCGCCGGTCTCCCGGCAGTTGGTCAGACTGTCCTTGGCCGCGCCGTCCTTCTGCCCGTTTGAGGAAAACATGACCATGTGGGGATCCGAGGCCAGACCGTTGAAAAAGCTGTAGGGCGCGAGATTGGCGACACCGTCCCGGCTGATGGTGGTGATCCAGCCGATGGGGCGCGGTACGATGCAGCTCTTGAAGGGATCGTGCGGCAGTCCATGCTTGTTGTCAGCAGTTTCGTAGAACATAGAGGCTCGTTGATTGAGATGGGGAAGGGGGTCTGCCGGGAAACTTAGCAACAAGATCGCGCCGGTGCCACGCGATAAGCTGCGCTGGCGGAGATGCTATTCGATGCGCAGGTTGCCGTCCGGATGGAAAGCATGAAAGACGAAAGCGAAGGTGACATCATAGGGCACGTCGATCATTTCGTCGTTCTCCCGGCGTTGCACGACGACGTTGCCGACATCCCGGCCCTTGGCGATCCGGCTGTGATCCAGGGCTGAGTTCTGGCCCGGCTCCCAGGTCAGGACCAGTTCGCCGCTCTCGATCCTGCCGCTGGTCCGGAGCAGGGTCATGCTCCAGGCCTGTTGACCGACGGCAACGACCCGGGCCATGGGTTCGATCCCCTCGGGCATTTCGCCCCGGTAGAGGAAGGGATAGGACGAGGTGTCATAGCCTTCATAGGGATTCCGTCCGTAGGATCGCAGGCCTTCATCATTCGGCACCAGGACCTGTCCTTCCGGATGCCGAAGGGCGAAGCGTTCCCAGGACTCCAGGCGCGACGGCAGCATCTTGAGCTTACTGCCGGTCAACTCGCCGACGATGGCCTCGCCCAGGAACTGCTGCCACCAGCTCTCAGTCGTGCGGTCGTACATGACCAGATCAGAATTGCGCAGCTTTCCAGTGGTTCCGAATTCCAGGATCTGGCCCTCGAACTCCCGCTCGAAGACGATGGCGGAGTTGCAGAGGGGACAGTAGGTGACGGCCACCGGCTTGCCGCCGATGGTGTCATTGACGATTTCGTGCCAGGTCAGAATGCGCAGAGGGTAGGCGCGTGCCTCGCCGTTGACCGTCAGGCCCACCACGGGCTCGGTCGGCGCGAGGTCCTCGACCTCGGAGACGGCGATAAATTCGGGGCGGTCGATCGAGGGAATCCCATCCTTGGGCGGCCCGCCGCTCAGGATTTCACTGTAGTCGATCGAATGGATTGCAAAGTCCGTGTTCGGCCATTCCGAACGCCATCTGTCCGGTGACTGCGCGGAGACTGGTGATAAGCTCACGCCGAGCGATGACAGCAGGACAAAGCCCAGCAGGAGGGCCATGGCCGCTGAAGCCATCACCTTTTTTTGAAAGCACCCCATGCCTGAGTGTTGGCCAGACCTCTGTGAAAAGCGAATCACACTGAAGTGAAGCTGCCAGAGAACGCGTCGCGCAGAATGAGACTCAGTGCTACTCCGCCGGAACGGAATGGGCGGCCGCTTTGCCGAACACCGTCTCATTGCCTGGCTCAGGGCGGTGCGGAATCCCCAGTGCCAGGATCAGGGAGATGGCGGCCATGGCGGCTCCGGACAGGAACACCAGCGCCGGGGAGGAGAGCCAGAGCAGGCCGAAGGCAACCGGGATCACGACCGCCGCGATGTGGTTGATCGTGAAGCCGACGCCCGCCGTGGCCGCGATGTCTGCGGGATCGGCGATCTTCTGAAAGTAGGTTTTGATCGCGATCGCGAGTGCGAAGAACATGTGATCGACCACGTAAAGGCCGGCCGCGACGGTCGCGTCTTCGACAAAGGCATAGGATACGAAAACGATGATCAGGCCGATGTACTCGAACAGCAGCGAGCGCCGTTCACCGATCCGCCCGATCAGGCGTCCGATCCGCGGCGCCAGAACCACGTTGATGCCGGCATTGATCAGAAACAGGATCGCGATATCGCTGACGTCATAGCCGAATTTCTCGACCATCAGGAAGCCGGCGAAGACGATAAAGATCTGCCGGCGTGCGCCGGACATGAAGGTCAAGAGGTAGTAGAGCCAGTAACGCCGCCGGAGCAGCATCTTCTTATGCTGCCGGACCTTTTCCGGATAGTGCGGAAAGATCCGCCAGCAGGCCAGAGCGACGATGACCGTGAGGCTGCCAGCCAGCAGATAGACCCACTGGTAGGAGAGCCTGGCAAGATCGAAGGCCAGCCAGATGAGCCCGAAGGTGACGATGGCGACGAAGGAGCCAACGGCGACGATCTTGGCGAGAACCTCGGCCGTGCGCTCCTTGTCGATCCACTGCAGGGCCAGAGAGGTTTGGACGGTCTCGAAGTAGTGGTAGCCGAGCGACATGACAACGGTGGTGGCATAGAGACCGAGCACCGACGGGAAGTAGCCGGTCAGCGCGGTCCCGATCCCAAGCAGCAGCAGCGAGAGGATGGCGAGGGTCTGCTCTTGCATGAGCAGGAGGACCAGCACCACCGCAAAGGCCAGAAAGCCGGGCACTTCCCGCAGGCTCTGCAGTGTGCCCATCTCCGCACCGGTAAAGGCGGCGCTCTCGATGGCGAAGTTATTGAGCAGTGTCTGCCAGGTCGCGAAGCTGAGCGGAACGGCCGCGGCCATCAGCATCAAGAGGATTTCCGGCCGGACCCAGCGGCCGCCGATTGCAGGTTGGTCTGTGCGCATGCAGTGGCTTTAGCAGCTTAACTGCGGCTTGTCCCCGGAAAACTCGGCGGCAGTCCGCCGTTACGCCGGGGTGACCGGTGTGGAAGCCTTGAACAGCGCCTGGACCTCCCGGTCTACCGTCTCCGCGATTTCCCGATGCAGAAAACTGGGGATCTTCGCCTTGGTGCAGAGCTTGCCCGTGGCTTCGACGCCACCGTCACGCAGGATCAGTTCGACGTTCTCGACCGAGATGCCGGTCCGTACGGCCATTGCCGCCTCGAAAAAGGTCAGGTTGCCGTTCCGGATCGCCATCAGGCAAAAGGTGTGGGTCAGTTCACCCTTCGCATAGAGCTCCTTGGCATAGCCAACGGCTTCGGCGGCCGTGGCGAAGTCTGCAATCTTCAGCAGCGCGTTGCTCTGTGCGTCCTGGGCCAGCACGTTGACGAAATCGGGCGCCATGCTGTAGCGCTGCTCAAGGTGCGCGCGGGCTGTGTCAGAGACCCGCTTGATGAGATCGGTGGCGATGGCAGGGGGCAGGTCCGTGCGCATGGCCATACGCTCGAACAGAGTCTCGTCCTTGCTGAAGCGCTCGCTCAGGCTCGTGTAGCCTTGTTCGTCGATTTCCGCCGGTTGGTTTTCGATCAGTTTATGTGCGACTTCCGCATTCCCGACCTCGGCCAGTACGCCGCTGACCTTGGATGTCAGGTCTTCGCGGCCGGCGATGGCGATGCGAACGCTGTCGGACACCGCCCGGGCAATCTCGCAGAGTTCGTCTTCCGAAAAGATCTCGGTGGCCTCGAGAAAGGGCGCGGCGACGGATTCGAGATCATAGGCCAGCGTGTAACCGATGTCCTTTGGCAGGAACTGACAGTTGCGCACGCTGTGCGCCAGAGACTCGCGGACCATCGCGACGGCATCTTCCGCCAGTTGGCGGGCGACCGCCCACGTCAGTTCCCATTCCAGCTTGCTCAGCCCAATTTCAAGCTTGCTGCCGAGTTTTTTTGCGACCTCGGCACGTTTCTCCGGTCGCATTTCGTTGACCAGATAGTCCGCGTTATAGCCGCGCAGCGTCTTTTTTGTATCCACAGATCATCCTCAAGGTTTAGGTCTGGTCTAAACCATGCCCTTAGCATCGCGCAAAGACGTTAGAGAGCGGTTAATCATTTGCTCGAATTTGCAGGTAAATCTGTCACCGCACGATTGGAATTCGTAAAATCTTTCAGGTGACTAGCCTTCGCGCCCTGCAATCTGGCACGGGTGCGGCATCTTGTCCTAAGATTGATAAAGCTCGCGCGAATCGCCTATTGGGAGAGGAAATGCGCGGTCGGCGCAAAGCGCAAAAACTCAATCGGTGCGTGGTATCCGCAGGCTGAAGGCTGCAATCTAAGGCAGAAATCCGCGGTCTTTGAGCCGTCGCCGCGGATCCTCGTTAATGGCCTCTGGTCTGGCCGCTAATCCGGCTGTCGTCTTGCCGGCTGCTGTTGCGCGACGGCGGAGCCACCCTCCAGGGATTTATTGTATCTGGGAACAGAGCGGGTCGAAGGGAATTTCACGGTTACCGTGGTGCCGACCCCCAGGGCACTGGCGATGTGCAGGGAGCCGTCATGCGCCTGAACGAGCTTCTGCGTGAGCGGCAACCCGAGGCCCGTTCCCTCGTGCTCTTTCGAAAAGGCGTTTGTCACATGCCCGAAGACCTCCATCGCGATGGAGATTCCGGCTTCGTCCATGCCGATTCCGGTGTCCTTGATCTTGATAATGAAATCGGATTTGGCATCCACCGAAATCGAAAGCGTGACCAGCCCGCCCTCGGGCGTAAACTTAACCGCGTTCGACAAGAGATTGATTAATATCTGTTTAACCCGCAGCTCATCGGCGAAGAGATAGGGCAGTTCCTGGTCGATCGCGCTTTCCAGCTTCACCTTTCCGCTTTCGGCGCGCGGCGTGATCAGGCGGCGCGCGGCGGCGGAAACATCAGCCAGGTCGACTTTCTCTTCATGCAGTGCGAGCTTGCCGGCCTCGATCGCCGAGAGATCCAGGGTGTCGTTGATCAGTTGCAGGAGATGCGTGCCCGACTCATGAATGTTGCAGGCGTAGTCCATATACTTCGGGCTCGACATGGGGCCGAAGAGCTCGCGCCGGATCACGTCTGAAAAGCCGATGATCGCGTTCAGTGGTGTGCGCAGCTCGTGGCTCATGTTCGCGAGGAAGCGGGATTTGACCCGGTTCGCCGTCTCCGCACGCTCCTCGGCGCGCTTGCGGTCGATAATTTCCTCGCGCAGCTCGCGGGTCCGCTCCTCGACCCGGATTTCCAGCTCGTCGCGTGCGGCCTTCAGGGCTTCCTGCGCCTCTTTTCGTTCGGTGATGTCCTCGGCGATGGCGATGAAGTGGCCTTTGCCGCCTTCCGCGTTGCGGACCGGAGAAACGGTCATGGCGCACCAGATCTCGCGACTGCTTTTGGTTTTCAGCCGCAGTTCGCCACGCCAGATCCGCCCGGAGGTCACCACCGACAGGAGGTCCTTGCATTCCGCGCTCAGCGTCTCCTCACCCACGAGTTCGCGTGGCAGCAGACCGGAGACCTCTCCGATGGTGTAGCCGGTCAGGCTGGTAAAGCTCGGGTTGATATACTCGATATTGCCGCTGTCGGTGGTAATGATGATGGCAGCGGGGCTTTGCTCCACGGCCCGTGAGAAGGTCCGCAGGCCTTCGGTCAGGGCGCTGTTTTCGATCTCGTGCTGCTTGAGCGCCGCAACCATGTGAGAGAAGGCGTCGGCGGTTTCCTGAATCTCGGTGTAACGGCTGCGCACCACCGTCGTGGAGGCCAGATCGCCGCTGGTGATCGCCAGGGCGTTGGCGCGCAGGGCCGCCATGGGCTGGGCGATCGATCGCCAGAGCAGGAAGCCAACCAGACAGGCGACGACCGCAATCGCCATGGCCAGGTAGATATTGATGACCTGGTTGCTCTTGATCTGTCCCAGGAAGTCGTCTTCCGGAACATGGATGGCGATCACCCAGGGCCAGTTGGGGTTCTTGAAGGGTGCGAAAATCGCGTGATAGGTCTCACCCTGGACTTCGAACGTGGTGAACTGCTGGGATTTGAGATCAAAGGCGCCGCCCGCGCTGGGCAGGGAGGCAAAGGCTGCCCGGCTGAGGGCGTCGTCCAGCTCTTCGATCCGGGTGAAGCGCAGGCCCTTGGAATCATCCGAACTCGGCACCTTGATCTTATCCGCGTCCGGGAAGGCGATAACGTCGCTGTTCTGGTTCAGGATGAACGCGGAACCGGAATCGCCGATTTTCAGGCGGTTGAGGAAGGTCGAGATTTCGGTGATTTCAATGTCCACACCCACGACGCCGCGAATGGTGCCCTCGGAATCGTACACCGGCGCCGCCGTCGTGATTCCCGGCTGACGCGAGGTGAAAAAGATGTAGGGATCGGTCCAAACCAGACCTTTTGTCGTGAGAGCCTTTTTGAACCAGGGACGGGTTCTGGGGTCGTAGGTGTCCTCAAGATCGCGGTTTCGGCCGGTTTCGTTATAGTCAGCATCGCGCCAGAGCAGCTCCACGTCGCGGCGATCCTCCGCCTGAGTGATAATCTTTGTCCGGAAGCCGCCCTCCGCGAACTCCTCATCACGCTTTACATAGAAAAAACTACCATCGGTGGCGCCAAAGTAGATTCCGGCAAACTGCGGATAGAGCCTGAGCTGTTCAAAGAAGTAGCGCTCCATCGACTTAGGGTTGTCGCTGCTCAGGACATTGTGGTCGGCAAGGCGCTGGGTCAGATCGGCCGCGGTCTGGGCCGGCGAGAGGAAGTCTTCGGAGCGGTCGATCGTGTCCGAGGCCACATTTTCCATGATCTGACGCGCATGGCCGAGCAGAACGGCCTCGGTCGAGACATAGGACGAGAAGAGGATCGCGGAGACGGTAACGAACTGTAGCCCTATGATCCCCATGACGAGGACACTTCTGATAGAAGGCTTCATGTGCCGTAATTCCGCGTTGGTGTTTGCTTGGTGCTTTGATCCATAGCGTCTAGGCTCGCAGAAATGTACTATAAGGACAACTCCTGCAAGCCTCATGGATGGCTCTGCCGCAGGCGTGCTTTGAATCGGCCGGGCCTTCATCGGGCCTTGGCATAGAGGCAGGTCGTCGCCAGATACACTTCAGACGCGAGGTTGGAAGCAGCGCGGCGGTGTCGGGTGAGCCCCGGCGCAGGCCGGGGCCTGCAACTGTAAGGGAGGGGCGCTGTTCACAGAGATGACACAGATCCTGCGGGAAATGGTCATTATTGTCGTCGAGAGTGAGAATGCAGTGATCGGGTTCCCCTATCAAAAGGCTTGGCGTTTGCAGCCTTGAAGTGCGGGGAGGCCGATCTTCTTCAAGAGATTGATCTGTTCAAGAGACTGACTTGCGAGAAACGGGGAGGAGGCCAGCAGATGTTTTCAAGAGGCGATAAATCAGGGGATGCCAAGGTGGAGCAGACCAAAGCCGAACAGACCAAGGCCCAGCCGCCCAGCGCGGAGCAATCCGCGCCGGCCCAGAGCGCGGCGCCGGCCGCGCAGCGCCCGGCCAGTGGAACGCCGTCGGTCATCAATGCGGACCTGCGGGTGATCGGCGACCTGGAAAGCGCCGGCGATATCCAGGTCGATGGCGTCGTCGAAGGGGATATTCGTTCCCGGACGGTGACCGTCAGCCCCGGGGCCAACATCAAGGGCTCCATCCAGGCCGACACCATCAATATCAGCGGCACGGTGAACGGTCAGGTCGAAGCGCCGACGATCAACATTTCGAAGACGGCCCATATGACCGGCGACGTGATCCATCAGATCCTGTCCATAGAAGCCGGTGCGAATTTCGGCGGAAACTGCCGCCGTCTGGAGAGTGTGAAAGCGGCCCGTGCCGTACAGTCGGCGACGCATAAAGCCGGAGCCCAGGAAGCGGCTGCATCCAAGAAGGCGGCCGGATCGTAACGGCGGTTTGACTTTTTGCCAAAGGATTACCCCGTAAAGCTCTGAAATTTGGGGCGTTTCTATCAGGACTCTCTGCGCGCCCGGCTGATCGGAGACCGCAAGGGAGGACAGTCCATCTGTCCTCCTCGTTGCCGGCCTTGTCCAAATGCGCGGCAATGGTCGGGCAAAATGCAATATGTGGTTGAATTCTCTGATGAAAGTCCTGTTGTGAGCCTAACCAATTCTTCATGGGTCTGCGTATAGACACTGTAGAGTCCGGGTTTTCGATGATGGTTGGCTTTGCACAGATCCTACACGATATCAGCGCTGGTACTTGCGGCGGCGGTCGCTCTTTTGGGGGTCGATGCGCATCAGCGGCAGTCTGCCAACATCGATGAACTGAAGCGCAGCTTCGAGTCGTCGGTGACGCAGTTGGGCGCTGTCGTTCGGCGTGCCGGTGCCAAGATCAGTCTTCTGCAGGATGTGGCCCGGCATGAGCTACGGACCGAGCACCACAAGGGGCACGGGCCCGGCGGGCACCGAAGGCTGGTCGAGAGTCTGCGGCCGGCAACCGGCTTCGAGGGCTATGCGCTCGACGAAGTCCCGTCGCGCGGCGGTCATCGGCCTTTCGGCAATCTGACCGGTCTGGGAGCGCTTGATCTTTCCGACCGGCAGTTCCGCCGTGAGATCGATATGGCATTGCGGCTCAACCCGCTCTTTGTTTCCTCCCTGAACTCTGTGCCCCATGTGCAGCGCTTCTACTACCTCTCGCAGAGGCGCTTCGAGAACTCCTATCCCTGGCTGCCCTCGAGCGCGCATCGTTTTCAGGAAGGCGTCCCGACCGCCTCACTCCTGCGGTCAGGCGACCAGCAGCGGAATCCGCGGCGCGAGGTATTCTGGGCCAATCCGCAAAGCTCCGTCATGGGGGAGGGGGAGACGATTAGTCTTGCCGCACCCGTGGACTACCGAGGCCGCTATCGCGGTGTGGTCGGTCTTGACCTCGACCTGCGCTCGCTCAGTGAAGACCTGCAGAAAGGACTCCCCGGGATCGGGCGCTTGCTGCTGCTCGATGCGGATCAGCAGGTGCTGGCTTACAGGGTCTCCGAGTTGGCAGAGGAAGATGGGCGCTTCGAAGCCGTGCGAAGCCTGCAACCGTTGCCGGAGAATTTGGTCACGTATCTCGGTCCACGAGGGGGAGAAGATCTCCTGGTCCTACGGCAGGAGGTTTCCGGCGCGCCCTGGGAGGCCGTTCTGCTGGTATCACGCAGTTGCCTGCTGACCGAGACGCTTAAGGAAATGTGGGCGGAGCTGGGGGCTCTTTTTCTGCTCATGTACCTGCTGATGACGGTCGAGCGTCGTCGGCGGGTTTCGCTCGCCCTGCAGAAAAGCGAGGCGGATCTCAGAACCTACGTCAGCGAACTTGAAGAAAGTAAGCAGCACGTCGAATCTCTCGTGTCCGAAATGGCGCGCGAAGCGGCGCGGCATCGCGAACGTGAACGGCAACTGTCCGAAGCTCAGCGTATTGCGCGCCTGGGCGATTGGCATTGGTGCGTCGAGACCAGGGTCGTTGAATGCTCCGCTGAGCTTTCCCGGATGCTCGGGTTCGAGGAAAGGCGCATGGCGGTGGCGTTTGAAGACCTGCTGCAGCGCATCCATCCTCTGGACCGGGAACTTTTCGTCGACACCCTGGAGCAGACTCACCAGGAAAAGTCCGCCTGTGACTTCGGTTTCCGGGTCGTCAGAGAGGACGAGAGCGAGCTCTACATCCGCCTGGAAGGTAGCTGCGAAGTGAATGCCGATGGCTCCGTTGCCGCGCTCTTTGGCGTATGCCAGGACATCTCCGCCCAGAAGGCGAGCGAAATGGCGTTGATTCAGGCTCTGAATCAGGCCAAGGAAGCCAATCAGGCGAAGTCTGATTTCCTCGCCAATATGAGCCACGAGCTGCGGACTCCGCTCAACGCCATCATCGGTTTTGGCCAGGTGATCGCCGGTGAGCTCTTCGGGAGGATCGGCAACGACCGTTATCGGGAATATGCCTCGGACATTCTGGCCAGCGGCGAGCATCTTCTGGACATCATCGATGACCTGCTCGATCTCTCGAAGATCGAGGCCGGCGAATTCTCACTCCATGAAGAGGATCTCGAACTGGTCGAACTTGCGGCGGATGTGATCAAACTCATGGGACCGCAGTCGGAAAAGCTCGACATCACGCTATCGCTGCAAAGGGTGCAGGACGAGATCTGGATGCGCGGTGACCGGCGTACGCTCCGTCAGGTCATGATGAATCTGCTGTCCAACGCGATCAAGTTTTCGAACGCCGGTGATGTTGCCGTTCTGGCACTGGAGGACGCTGGTGCCGAGGGCATTCTTCTGACCGTCCGCGACACCGGGATCGGGATCGATGAAGAAGACCTTGCAAGGGTTATGCAGCCCTTCGGTCAGGTCGCCAATCCGCTGTCGCGCAACCACACGGGCACCGGTCTTGGCCTTCCGATCGTCAAGGCCCTGGTCAAACTGCACGGCGGGCGTTTCGAGATCGAAAGTGCGCTCGGCCTTGGGACCACCGTCAAGGCGACGTTCCCGACAGACCGGCGCGTTTTCAGACGCCTGGAACGGGTCTCTTAAATCAGTCTCGAGGGCGTTTGCGTCAGTGAAAGGCCTCTGCCGCGCGCTGACGGGCATTGCCGGCGCCGTTCTGTTCACCCAGTCCCGTGAGCACCTCGGCGAACTTGGCCCAGCTATCGCTGTTGCGCGGCCGCAACGCGAGCCGCTCGGACAGCAGGTTCCGGGCAAGTTTGAGTTCCCCCGCCTTCATGGCCGCATCGATCAGGATCTGGGCGAAGATGTCGCGCTGGGCATGGCTTGCCCCGATGCGCGCATAGTCCAGCCGCAACGGCAGCATCCGGTCGATGCAGCGCCGGTAATTGCCCTTGAAGTAGGCGGCGATGGCCTCGCAGAGCGGCAGGGTCAATCCGGCTATGGTACTTGCCGCGACGTTCCCCTCTGTCGCGGAGAATTCGAAGAGCGAGGTGGTGAGGCGGGCGATATCCAGGTCGTAACCGCGGCGCGCCAGGGCGATCATCACGTGCGTGTCGGTAAAGGGCAGGACATGATCGCCGATCTTGGCCGAGCAGACATTGGCGACTTCCGCCCAGCGCTCTCCGACGTCCACGCCGCGCAATTCCAGGCGTAGCAGGATCGAGACCGCATTCTGAATGTCCAGATAGAAGTCGGAGGAGTCCGGGTAGATCCATCTGTCGAAAAGTGCCAGCACCCGGTCGTTGTCGCCCGACTCCAGGGCGAACATGGCGAGGTGCCAGTAGAGGTGCTCTTTCATGGGATTGCGGTCGGCCCAGTCTTCCTCCGGAACCGTGAGCAACTCCAGTCCGTCGTCCAGCCGGCCCTGCATCTCGTAGACATGCCCCAGGGCATGCACGGCCCAAAGGTCGTCGCCGTTGAGATCGATTGCCCGCCGCGCGGAACTCTCTGCTGCCGCGTAGTCGCCGCTTTCCTCGAGCCCGAAGGCCTGCATGCCGAGCAGAAAACCGTATCCCGGAACCGTCTCGTCCCAGCAGGATTGCAGCCGTCCGACGGCGTCGCGCATGCCGTAGTTCCGGCCGAGCCAGAAGGAGTAATGGTGATGAAGGCGGGCCGAGAGGAGATCACGCGGATGCTCGACCAGGATCTCGTCCCAGATCTGGCAGGCGCTCTTGGTATCGCCGCGGTGAAGGGCCGCCAGCGCCGCGATGCTGGCCTTTTCGCGCCAGGTGGCATTGCCGGCGGCGGCTTCGGCGGCGGCGAGGCTTTCGCCGACCTTTTCGCGCAGTGCGGTCGAATGAAACCCGGATAGCAGGAATCCTTTGAGGCAATGCCCCATTGCAAAGTCCGGGTCGGCCTTGAGCAGTTCTTTCAGTGACGGCGTGGCCGCAAGCCGGAACTCGAGAAAGTTATCGATTGTCTCGTCGTAGGCCGCGGCGGCGGCATCGCTGTCGGTGGTCAGGGGAATGCCGCGCTTGTCGCTCCGCATGGAAAGCCTCTCCGCTGGTTTCTCAGGATGCCGTTGCCGTCTGCGCCTCTGGGAACAGACCCTGCAGGCCCTCGCGCGAAGCTGTGCAGACGCCGCGTTCGGTAATCAGCCCCGTAACGTAGCGTGAGGGGGTCACATCGAAGGCATAGTTCGCCGCCGGACTGCCGTCGGGGGTGAGCTGGATCGTCACCAGATCGCCTTCGGCGGTGCGGCCGGTCATGTGCGAAACCTCGGTTGCATCGCGCTGCTCGATAGGGATGTCGCGCAGGCCGTCTTCGATGGTCCAGTCGATGGTCGGGCTGGGCAGGGCGACGTAGAAGGGCACGCCGCTGGCGTCCGCAGCCAGGGCCTTGAGGTAGGTGCCGATCTTGTTGCAGACATCGCCGGCGGCCGTGGTGCGGTCGGTGCCGACAATGCAGAGATCGACCTGGCCGTGCTGCATGAGGTGGCCGCCGACATTGTCGACGATGACGGTATGGGGAACGCCATGCCGTCCGAGCTCCCAGGCGGTCAGGCTGGCGCCCTGATTGCGGGGCCGGGTTTCGTCGACCCAGACATGCACCGGGATGCCTGCGTCATGGGCTTTGTAGATCGGCGCGATCGCCGTACCCCAGTCCACCGTCGCCAGCCAGCCGGCGTTGCAGTGGGTCAGGACGTTGACCACACCTGCACGGTTCTTCGCCTCCCAGCGCGCGGCGATCAGTTCCTTGCCGTGATCGCCGATCGAACTGCAGATCTCCACATCCTGGTCGCAGATCTCAGCGGCCCGGCGATAGGCGGCCGCCTGCCGCTCCTGCGGCGGCAGGGGCAGCAGCCTGCCGCGAAGGTCGTCCAAAGCCCAGCGCAGGTTTACCGCCGTCGGACGCGTCGCCAGCAGAGTCTCGTAAGCCTTGGCAAGACGGCTATCCGAAGCATCGCCTTCCAGAGCCAGACACATGCCGTAAGCCGCGGTGGCGCCGATCAGCGGCGCGCCGCGTACCAGCATGGCGCTGATGGCATGGGCTGCGTCTTCCAGGTTGGTTAGCTGCACGGTGGTGAAGTGATGGGGCAGCTTGGTCTGATCGATGATTTCAACCGTCTTGCCATCCGCCGCAAGCCAGATGGTCCGGTAGGGTTTGCCGTCGACGTTCATTGCTCCGCGCCTCTCTGAAGTTGCTGCGCATAGTTTACAACAGATGCGACGTCATCATAACTGCGGCGATTGACGATCAGTTCGCGGCCCAGGCGCAGGGCTTTGGTTTCGCAGGCCGCACGCCGATCGGGATCTTCGATGGATTCCAGATCTTCCACATGCGCGAGACCGAGAATACGGCGGACCATCTTCATGCCGGCGAAACCGAGCGAATCATGAAAGAGATCCTGCATGTAAGCTTCGCGGTGGGCCGCGAGCGCGGCCGCGCCGTCGTCGTCGGCGAAGAGCTCCGCGACATAGGAATCGCCGCGTGCCTCCTTTTCCCAAAGCTGCAGGAATTTGTCCCGGAAGCCGTCCCAGATCAGCCCGACCTGTTCCAGGATCCAGGCACTGTAGTCGGCGCGGTCGTTGTCCGCCGTGGCGTGGCCCGGCTGGGAGAAGTAGGCGAGGAAAAGATTACCGATCACCGCGCCCACGTCGAACCCGCGCGGCCCATAGAAGGCGAACTCCGGATCGATCATCTTGGTTTCGCTTTCGGTCACCATGATCGAGCCGGAATGAAGATCGCCGTGGATCAGCGCTTCGGCGCGGCCCATGAAGATTTCCTTCAGTGCCTGGGCCGCCACTTTGAGTTCGGCGTCCGCCCGGAAGTCGGCGGCGATAGCGTCGAGCTGCGGACTGGTCCAGCGGTTCAGCTCGGCGATCCGGTAGGGATCCGTGAAGACCAGATCCTCGGTGATCTTGCAGAGCTCGATGTTGTCGCAGAAGACCGCGTTGCGCTTTTTCTTTTCCGCCGCCGTCAGATAGAGGTCCGAGGTCTTGAAGAGGGTTTGCGCCATGAACTCGGCAACGTGCTCCGCGAGGTTTGGATAGCGTATGCCGGCGATCAGACCCTTGCGCAGAATGATATGCGGCGTCAGGTGCTCCATGACCGTCAGGGCCATTGCGTCATCATAGTGATAGACCGCCGGGACCAGCTCCGGCACGCAGTCGATTTCCGCCATCAGGGCTTCGTGTTCGAAGAAGGCCCGCTTCAGGGGAAGGGGCCAGCTTTCGCCGACCAGCCGGACGTAGGGCAGGGCCTGTTTCACCACGAGGGAACCGGCGGGGCCGCGCACGATGAAGACGAGATTGAGGTTGCCATCACCCACCTCGTCCACCTGCCAGTCGCCGGCCGTGCCACCTAGCTGCGCTGCGCAGGAAGCGATCTCGGCCAGGTAAGGCGGTAGCGAATCGCTATCCAGCGGATGGTAGTTTTCGCTTGCCGGTGTTCCGCTCGTTTCTGAAGCCAGCGACATTCCTCGTCCCCTCCGATCTGCGTGCCTGTTTCTGCGTGGCGGACTCTCCGCCGCCACGCGCGGCAATTGCAGGGAGGATGACAGAAACCGCCGCGTCAGACCAAGCTGAAATCGCAGTGACGGGGTCTGAAAACGCAGCTCCAGCGAGATTATCACAGCGCGTCAGAAACAGCCGCCCCTGGCGTGTGGAGTGCCGTCCGAGCCCGTGCTTACGTCGCCGAAATGTCTCGGAAGGGGGTGTCAGGAACCGGTGCGTTTCAGTTGCTCGGCTTTTTCGATGAAACCCTCGTCATTGGCAAAAGCGAGGTAGTTGTCCAAGACACGCATCAACTCACCGCCGTCGTCGGAAAGTTGAACACCATGCTCTTTCGTGGTTCCGCGGACAGCGGCGCAGAGGTCGAGCAGAAGGGACGTGTGATTGAACGCATAGTCGCCCATGGACGAAGATTTCCTCATAAAATTGCCAGACTGACGCCAGGCCCGAAGAGGACCTTTTTGAAGACCGCCCGACGCTATCGCGGGATCATGTCTTCAATGTGGCACCGTCATTATTTCTTGACGATCACCCGCCAATTCAAGGCGGAATGCTAAACAGCTTTTGCGCGCAATTCAAAAAAATTCGCACAACTTCAATCGGTGTGACGCTGCTTAACGGCGACTCTGTAAGAGTCTCTTAACCAACTTTCCCGGTCCTCTATAACATAAATGCCGGAAAGGCAACTTATCTGTAGGCAGACAGGCCTGAAAGCCGGCCTTTATGTCGCTTGACGTCTTACAGCGCGCGCTTGCGCAGCAGCGTGAGGACGAAACCGAAGACAATCAATGCGCCGCCCAGGAAACTGCCGAGAACCGTGAAGAGCCCGATACCGAGTGGGTTGCCTTCGCTTGAGCCCAGGACGACGTCAAGCAGCGTTGGCGCGTAGCTCAAGGCGACGATCCAAAACCCCATCTTGATCATCCGAACCTCCGGTTCGCTCGTCCAGCGATGGGCCCCGCTGTCTTTGCGCCAGGCAGGCCGGGCGAGCCGATTCGGATGCGAGTCTTACTGTGGGAGACCAAGAATCCGTTAAATCAGGGATTTGACTCAATTGCCTGGGATGCTGGGTAGGGAGACAGTGACGGTCAGGCCACCTTCGGCGCGGTTCCGCAGGCTGATGTCGCCGCCATGGCTCCTGATGATAGAGCGGGCGATGGCCAGGCCCAGGCCGATGCCGCCGGTCGCCCGGTTGCGGGAGTCTTCCAGGCGCTCAAAAGGTGCGAAAACCTGCTCGAAGGCCGCTTCAGGAATGCCGGGGCCATCGTCTTCGATGATGATCTCGAGGCTCGGCTGATCCCGTTCGATTCGCACGCGTGCGCGCTCTCCATAGGTGGCGGCATTCTCGATCAGGTTTCGCAAGGCCCGTTTCAGGGCCACCGGGCGGCAGGAATAGGGGAGGCGGTCACTCTGCAGGCAGGTTACATCCCGGCCCAGATCACGCAGGTCATCGCAGAGGCTCTCGAGCAGCGCGCTGATATCCACCTTCCGGGTGTCCTCCTGAACGGCTTCTTCGCGCACAAAGCTCAGGGTGGCTTCGGTGATCCGCTCCATCTCGTCCAGGGTCTCGATGATCTTGGTTCTAGTCTCTTCGTTGTCGATGAACTCGGCCCGAAGGCGCATCGAGGTGATGGGCGTGCGCAGATCGTGCGAGACGGCGGCCAGCATCCGGGTCCGGTCCTCGACATACCTCTTCAGGCGGGTGCGCATGGCGTTGAAGGCCTCGGTGGTCCGGCGCAGTTCCGGCGGGCCTTCCGTCGGCAAGGGCGGTACGTCTTCACCCCGGCCTAAACGATCCGCGGCCGAGGCCAGCCGCGTCATGGGGCGTGCGATCCGACGGGCCATCAGCACCACGATGAGCGAGATCAGCAAGGCCATGACGGTCATCGAAACCAGGGCCGGCCACTGCCAGGCCGGCGTGTCGCCCGGCACGACCGTTGCCGCGTTCAGCCAGGTACCGTCAGGCAACTGCACCGAGGCGAGCAGCCCAAAACCTGGCGGACCCGGCCAGCCGTGGTCGTGGTCTTCGTGCTTTTCACGACGGTGTCCCCAGTCGGAGCGGCGATCCCGGTCTTCGCCTTCGACATCGTCAGCCCTGCGCTGCTTCTGGAGCCGCGCCCAGCGAAAAAACCTCGGCCGCTCGGTCATGGCGACCCGGACCTCCGGCGTTGTTTCTTCGAGCAGGGAGAGCAGCCTTTCCCGCTCCCGCCCGGCCGAGCGCAGACCGCGATCCGGTGCCACGGCGCTGCTGCCGGACAGCCAGTAGCGCAGACGGCGGGAGCTGATCTGGCGCACCATGCGCCGGTGGTCGACCTGGGGCGTATCCAGCAGCAGTTTGGTGGCCGTGGCGATGGCCGTGATCGCCTCTTCCCGGATGGCGCTGCGCACCGAGGCGCGGCGCTCATCTTCGAAGATCACGGCGCTGACGATATGAGAGGCAACGAGCGCCAGCAGCAGGAGCGTAATCATCTGGCTGGCCAGGCTCTTCGGCAAAAAACGTTTCATGACGGTTCGACGTCGGCGCTAAAGCTGTAGCCGCCGCCCCAGACGGTTTTGATCAGGCGCGGTGTCTTGGGGTCCTGCTCGATCTTCTTGCGCAGACGGCTGACCTGGTTGTCGATGCTGCGGTCGAAAACCTTGGCTTCGCGGCCCTGGGTCAGGTCGAGCAACTGGTCGCGGCTCAACACGCGCCGGGGATGATGCAGGAAGGCCATGAGGAGTGCGAACTCCGCGCTGCTGAGTGGTGTTACCACCTCGCTGTCGTCGATCAGTTCGCGCTGATCCACATTCAGTTGCCAGCGGTCGAATGTCAGGCGCTTGCCGGCAGAAGCGGTGCGCCCGGTCAAGCCCGTCTGGGGCGGCAGGCTGTGGGAGCGGCGCAGAACGGCTTTGATACGCGCGAGCAACTCTCGCGGATTGAAGGGTTTGGTCAGATAGTCGTCTGCGCCGATTTCCAGGCCGATGACCCGGTCCGTCTCTTCCGACATGGCGGTCAGCATGATGACAGGAATATCGCTGGACGCCCTCAGTCCGCGGCAGAGGGACAAACCGTCCTCGCCGGGCATCATGATGTCCAGGACGACCAGATCGATTGCGCTGTCCTGCAGAACCCGCTTCATCGCCGCTCCGCCGTCTGCCGTTGTCGCGCGGTAGCCGTGCTTGAGCAGGTACTTCGCGAGCAGGGTTCTGATGTCCTCATGGTCATCGACGATCAAAATGTGTGGCGTGGGTTCCATGCGTTCCTTACTGATCCGTCATGCCTGCTCTGTCGCGCGCCACTATGAGCCAGCTTTTGGGCCCGCTTGGGCAGAAAATTGTATCAATCTGTCACAAGTCTTCATCCCGGCACAGTTTGCGACGATTTTCCGAGTCGCGTGACAAACTTCTGCGACAGGGGGTTCCTAGATTGAGGTCATCGAAGACTTCACCACTGAGGATGATCATGAAAAAAAGAACGAAACTCGCCATCGGCGCGGCAGGTCTGGCAGCCACCATTGCTTTGGCTGGAGTGGGGCTCAGCAATGCGCATGAACGCTGGAGCGGCGGCCAGGGCGGCTACCACGGCCAGGACTTCCACGGCGACGGCATGCACGGAAAGCACGGCCGGCATGGCAAGCGCGGCAAGATGATGCGCCGTATGATGGAACGCTTCGACGCCAATGGCGACGGCAGCCTGACACAGGCGGAAATCGATCAGGGCCGGACGGAACAGCTCGCCAGGTACGACAGCGACCAGGATGGCAACCTGAACCTGGAGGAGTTCGAGGCCCTGTGGCTTGAAATGGTGCGGCCGCGGATGGTCGACCGCTTTCAGGACCTGGACGACGACGGCGATTCGAAAGTGACCTCGGCCGAGTTCCTGGACCCCTTTGCCAGGCTGGTCGAGCGCCATGACCGCAACGGCGATGGCGCCCTGTCCAAGGACGACCGCCGGAAGCGGGGCTGGCGCGGCTCGGATGATGACGGTGACGGCCAGTCCCAGTAGAGGGGGCTTGCTCACGGGCAAAAAAGTCAGGGCCTCACAGGCAAAAAGCCGGGCCCTCACAGGCAGAAAAAAGCCGGGTGCGGTTTCGCACCCGGCTCTGCTCGTCGACGATGCGTATTTTATGCCGCGTCGTTCGTGTTGATCAGATGAACGTCGCGCTGCGGGAAGGGGATCGAGATGCCTTCGGCGTCGAAGCGTTCCTTCATCGCCTTGGTCATGTCGAACTTAAGCCCCCAATAGTCGCCGGCGTTGCACCAGACCCGTACGATGATGTTGACCGAACTGTCCGCCAGTTCGCCCACCGCAACCATCGGCGCCGGGTCCTTGTGCACCCGTTCGTCGGCATCGGCGATTTCCAGGATCGCCTTCATGGCGGCGTCGATGCTGTCGCCGTAGCCGATCCCCATGACCATATCCACCCGGCGGGTCGGGTTCTTGCTGAAGTTCTTGATCGCCGTGTCCCAAAGCTGACCATTGGGGACGATAATGTGAACGTTGTCCGGTGTGTTCATGGTGGTGGTGAAGAGCGAGATGGCTTCCACCGTGCCGCTGACACCGCCGCCGTCGATGAAGTCACCGATCTTGAAAGGCCGGAACAGCAGCAGCATGACACCGGAGGCGACATGGCCGAGCGTGCCCTGCAAGGCCAGGCCGACTGCCAGGCCCATGGCGCCGAGAACGGCGATGAAGCTGGTGGTTTCCACACCGAACTGGCTGAGAACGGCGAGGATCGTGAAGACGATCACCGCGTAGCGGACGATGCTGGCGAAGAACTTGCGCAGAGTTTCGTCCACCTTCGCGCTCTTGCCTAAAAGGCTGTCGACGGTGCGTGATGCCCAGCCGGCAAACATCCAGCCGAGAATGAGAATAATGATACCGCCGACCACATCGAGGCCGTAGGTGGTGATGATCCCGGTAACGAGATCCCAGGTCTCTGCGACGTCTTCACTCATAATACTTTCCCTCTTTCATTATTCGTTTGAATCCGCTGCGCGAAGGTTGCTCCCCAGTTGGAATACGTTTCCGTTTCCCCTCAAATCTTCGCACGGAGTTTATGACTGCCTGTCACGGACATTTATGTCTCCATTCGCGGCATGGTCTGACGATGCGCAAGATCCCCCCGCGACGAAGATACTTCTATCAACATGGCGACAGGCCCTATCACGAAATTCGGATGGAATGCATGTGAGGATCATTACGTATGCGCGGTCCGGCCTTCGAATGCTGTTATGCCCTGGCGCCGAACCGTGAGCCTAGCATATTCGTTTGATATGCAACAGTTGTTGTCGAGTTATGGTCTCGCAGTCACAAACCTAGACTTGGCTGCACAGCTTTTGGGCAAAATAACGCTTCGTAGTTACTTGGCTTGGGGGTTTGAAGGAAAATACTCGTTATCGTGTTCCTCTTTTTCTCTCGGTTCTATCCGCGGTAGCCGGGTCATGCTGCCGCGGCGTGCCTGCCTTGCCGCAATAACGGCTCGCGGCTGTTGTTGCAGAGGTGTTATAACGAGAGTGTTTGCATGACCTGGGGGAGAAAACCGTGAGTGAGCAGGCCGATAAAGGCGCCGGTGGAGCGCAGGACGGCGAAAGCTTTGAACAGCTACATCGGGCCATGGCCGGTCAGGCGGAGGCCGCGGAGCGCTGGAGCGAACTCGCGGACCGGAGCCAGCGCGTCATGCAGGCCTTTTGGGAGCGCCAGAGCGAGCAGGGCTTCCAGGTGACCGATCCGGTCGCCGTTGGTAAAGCCTTCATGGAAGCCTCAGCCGCGCTCTGGAGCGATCCGGCCAAGATGATGGAAGCGCAGGCCAAGCTGATGCAGGAAAGCGTCGCACTCTGGCAGAGCACGAACCGGCGTATTATGGGGGAAGAGGTGGAGCCGGTCATCGAACCGGAGCGCAGCGACCGCCGTTTCAAGGCGACCGAGTGGAGCGAGGACCTGCTGTTCGACTTCATCAAGCAGTCCTATCTGCTGTCGTCGCGCTGGACACAATCGCTGTTCCGCGACGTGGACGGCATCGATCCCAAGTCGAAGGAAAAGGTCGACTTCTATACCCGTCAATATCTGAGCGCCTTGTCGCCCAGCAACTTCGCCATGACCAACCCGGCCGTCATCAAGAAGACCATGGACAGTGGCGGCGAAAACCTTATGTCCGGCTTGCAGAACCTGCTGAACGATCTGGAAAAGGGCCAGGGTCGTCTCGATATCTCCATGACCGACGAATCGAAGTTCGAGGTCGGCGAGAATGTTGCCGTCACCCCCGGTAAGGTGGTGTTCCAGAACGATCTGATACAGCTCATCCAGTACGCGCCGAGTACTGAGACCGTCTACAAGCGGCCGCTGCTGTTCGTGCCGCCCTGGATCAACAAGTTCTATGTCCTGGACCTGCAGCCCAAGAACAGCCTGATCAAATGGGCGGTTGATCAGGGCTACACGCTCTTCGTGATCTCCTGGGTGAACCCGCGCAAGGATCTGGCTCATAAATCCTTCGCCGATTACATGCTCGAAGGACCTCTGGCCGCGATCGATGCCATCGAGCAGGCGACGGGGGAGAGCAAGGTCAATGTGCTCGGCTTCTGCATCGGCGGCATCCTGACGGTCTCGACGCTGGCATACATGACGGCGAAGGGGGATGACCGGATCGCCTCGGCGACGCTGCTCGCGACCATGGTGGATCTGCAGGATATTGGTGAGGTCAGCGTCTTCATCGATGACGAACAGCTCGCCTCGATGGACCGGCACATGGAAGAGAAAGGCTATCTCGAGGCCCATCACCTTGCGCAGATCTTCAGCATGATGCGTGAAAATGATCTGATCTGGTCTTTCGTGGTAAACAACTACCTTCTGGGCCGGGACGCCATGCCTTTCGACCTGCTGTACTGGAACTCGGATTCCACGCGGCTGCCGGCGACCATGCTGTCCTATTATCTGCGCAACGTTTATCAGCAGAACCTGCTCAAGGAGCCAGGCGGCATGGTTCTGGACGGGGTGCCGATCGATATCTCGCAGATCAAGATCCCGACCTATTTCCTGGCGACCAAGGAAGATCATATCGCACCCTGGGGCTCGTCCTATCCGGCGGTTCATCTGCTGGGCGGCCCGGTGCGTTTCGTGCTGGGCGCCTCCGGGCATATCGCGGGTATCGTCAATCCGCCGGCCGCGAACAAGTACTGCCACTGGATCAATGCCAAGAAACCGAAGGATAAGGAGGCCTGGCTGGAGGGGGCGGTCCGCCACGAGGGTTCCTGGTGGCCGGACTGGCATGCCTGGTTGTCCAAGAAGTCGGGAACGAAGAAGACACCGGCCCGGGTTCCCGGCGACGGCAAGCTTTCGGTCATCGAAGATGCACCCGGTTCCTACGTCAAGGTGCGGGCAAACGACTGAAGGATCAGTCGGACCACTGGTTCGAGAGAGCTATGGACCCATCTGAAAAGCTGACAGCGTCCTGGGACAGCAATGCCGGAAACTGGACCCGCGCCGTGCGTGAGAGTCTGATCCCAAGCCGGCGGGCGGGCACTGACGAAGCCGTGGTTGCCGCGATCCTGGCGCGCAAGCCGAAGCGTGTCCTGGATGTGGGCTGTGGCGAGGGTTGGCTCTGCCGCCGCATTGCGCAGGCTTCGGGCTGCGAAGTGCTCGGAATTGACGGTACGCAGCAGCTTATCGACGAGGCGCGGCGTGCGGATCCGAGCGGCCGCTATGAACTTGTGGCCTATCGTGACCTGGTCGCGGGCACGACCAGCTTGAACGCGGGCTTCGACGTCGTCGTCTTCAATTACGCTTTGCTCGATGAAGATCTGGAAGGTCTTTTAGCCGCGGTCGGGCGACTCCTGACCGGGGAAGGGGCGGTCATCATTCAGACCCTGCATCCCTGGGCGCTGGCCAGGGAAGGAGAGTACCTGGACGCCTGGCACAGCGAAGACTTCGCCGCTTTCGAAAATGAGCGCTGGGCGGCCATGCCCTGGTATTTTCGTCGGCTGTCGTCCTGGCATGAAGTCATCCGGTCCGCCGGTTTGTGGCTTGAGCGGTTGGAGGAGCCAGCCGCCCGGATGGGAGATCTTCCCCTGTCTTTGCTTATGACCTGCTGTCGGGAAAAGGCGCCGCAGGAAAATAACAAATAAAATTGAATGTTCATTCAATAAGCCCAATCGCTGTATTTTGCAGAATTTCCTCGATAACGAGGTGTTATTTTGCCTATTTTTTCAAAGAATATTTTGAGCTTTTTAAAATTAGAACGCATATTTCGAATGTATTAAGAGTTTTTTCTTCGAAATAATAGTGTAACAACTGATGGTGTTTAAAAAAACAACTGAAGGAAGAATTTTCTATTAACGAATAGTCAGTAAAGTTCGCGTACATACCAGCGTGTTCTATTTTTCTTCGGAAGTTACCCGAATCTTTTCATCGGAGTGCTAAGATGATTTGGATGCGTTCGGTCTTGAGTGGTCTTTGGGTTGCGGCGCTTTTCGCCTTGTCCGCCCCATCACTGGCGCAGGATGCAACTCCCTCCCATGTCTATCAGGTTGTGGACGACATCAACGCGGAACTCACGCTGTTGCTGGAGGCCGATGACTCGATCGCGCGGAGCGACAAGACGGCACCGGCCCTGACCCCGCGCAAGCCGCGTCACGTGATCCAGAAGGCGCGTGAAGTTTTCCTGAAGGTACAGACCCTCCGGCGCATCAACGGCTTGTCGGCCGCGGAGTTACAGCCTTTCCCCGTGCGCGCCATCAAGCCGGCCGATGTTAAAGGGCTGGTGACGGCGATCCTTGCGGACGTGCAGGGGCTGCGCGAACCCTTTGCCGTTACGACGGCGCCGGAACCCGCTGTGCTGGGTGAAGGCATGAAGCCCACTGATGTCTATGCAAACCTTATGGAAGCGGGCGCCATGGTCGACGGCCTGGGTGTGCCCAAGGTCGTTCCCAATGATGTCTACCGCGTCGCCCTCGCCATTGTCAGTGATCTGCAGAAAGTGCGCGCCGCCCGTGGCATGAGCGATGAAGTTCCTTTGCAGACGAGTGCGAAGGGCAAGAAGCCGAACCAGGTCTATGACCTGGGCTTCCAGATTCTCGAGCGGATGGCTGAGCTGACGCAGAACGAGAGCTTTGCTATCGCCGGTGGCGTGGTGCTGCCGAACCGTCGGGACGGCAAGATCACGCCTGCGCACGTCATCGATATTCTGAACAACCTGCAGGCTGAAGTCGTCGCCATGAAGCTGGCGGTTGGCGCGAGCGAGCCGACCGAGGTGGTCGCGCCGCCGGCCGGGAAGACTCCGTCAGATGTCTTTAACGCCTTGCAGACGGCCTTACAGATGGTCGAAAGCCTGCAGGCGGGCGCCTGATTGTCGCCATCAACAGACGCAAACAACAAAAAATTTCCCTAGAGATAATTTCCCAGCCTTTCGGGGGTTGCAGATGTCCAGTATCGAAAACGCCGCAAACAACAGTGACGCCGTGGAAACCACGCAGGCCCCTAACGGAAACGCCATCAAGGATCTGCTGTCCGGCGTGGGCGGCAGGGTCGTCGCCCTTGCCGTCCTGCCAATCACACTGATGGCCGGCCTCAATGTCTTCAGCATGACCCAGAGCTTCGGGGTCTTCGAAGACTCTTTCGAGCGCCGCAATGCCGCGGAAGCCTCACGGGATGCGATCGTTGCCGCAAACAACGGTGTGAAGGATGCGATGCTCGTGATGGTGCAGAGCACCGGTGAGCTTCTGAAGGCGCATCAGGGCAGCCTTCTTATGAAGAACGGCGGACTGGTGGAGAAGACCTTCGCAGCGCGCTCTGCGGTCGGCGAGGAAATCGATGTCTTCCGCGGGCGTGTCCGCGAACTGGCCACGTCACTTGAGACGGCAGGTCTCGTGAGCGCCGAAGGGGCCGTTGAGGGCGAGAGCGAACTCCAGGCTGAAAGCCGTAAGCGCCTGAATATCATCAAGCGTGTCACCGAAACCCTTCCGCCGCTTTTCGACATGTTCGTCGAATCGAACAACCGGACGCTGGGGCTGATCAAGGACGGGGACTTTGTGACCGCGACGTCGAATTTCACCTTCGAAGAGACGCAACGCCTGGATATCGTCAAGGACAGCCTGGTCAAGATTGGGGGGAATCTTGCCAAACTCTCTACCGCGATCGATCAGGCGCTGACTGAGGCGGAGGCGGCCGATACCCGCACCGCGATGGAGGATTTGAACTCTCTGTCGCTGTTCGCCTACAGCCTGCTGGTCGCGATTGCGGTTCTGCTGGTCTCGGGCGCCGCCTGGTACGCCATTCGTGGTCTTGCCGCGCCACTCAAGGAGATGAGCGCGGCCATGCGGACTTTGAGCGCCGGGGATACCTCGCTCGAAGTGCCCTCGCGCGATCGCGGCGATGAGATCGGCAGTATGGCTCAGGCCGTTCAGATCTTTAAGGAGAATGCCATTGAGACCGCGCGACTGGCAGCCGCGCAGGCGGAAGAGCAGGCGGCCAAGGCGAAGCGGGCCGAGTTCATCGAAAATCTGAGCGCAAAGTTCGACACGGAAGCTGTTGAGCTGATCGACACGGTCTCCACGGCTTCGACCGAAATGCGGGCGACCGCGGAGTCGATGGCCGGTACCGCGCAGCAGGCCTCACAGCAAACTGTATCCGTCTCCACGGCATCGGAAAGCGCTTCGGGTAATGTGCAGACCGTTGCCTCCGCGACCGAAGAGCTGTCGGCCTCGATCTCCGAGATCACCCGTCAGGTCAATCAGTCGAGCGAGATCGCCGGCAAGGCCGTGACCGAGGCGGAGCGCGTGAGCGGCACTGTCGCCGGCCTGGCCGAAGCGGCACAGAAGATCGGGGACGTCGTCAATCTCATTCAGGAGATTGCGGAGCAGACCAACCTGCTGGCCCTCAATGCGACCATCGAGGCGGCGCGCGCCGGCGATGCGGGCAAGGGCTTTGCGGTGGTGGCGTCGGAGGTGAAGTCCCTCGCCAACCAGACCGCCAAGGCGACCAGCGACATCGCGTCCCAGATCTCGAACATCCAGTCCGCGACCTCCGAGACGGTCGATGCGATCGGTGGCGTCCGGGAGGTCATCGACCAGATTGGCGAGAACGCCTCCTCGATTGCTTCGGCAGTGGACCAGCAGAATTCCGCCACTTTGGAGATCTCACGCAATGTGCAGGAGGCCGCGAAGGGCACCAGTGAAGTCACCAGCGGTATGGCTGAAGTCCAGCGGGCTTCCGGCGAAACCGGTGATGCCGCCGGTCAGGTCCTGAGCGCCGCGGACGAACTTTCGCAGCAGTCGGAACTGCTCAAGGCCAAGGTGCATGAGTTCCTTGGGAACCTGAAAGCCGCCTGACCCCTCTTCTACAGTTTTCGAACCGTCGCGCTCCCACTTGATCGCGGCGGTTCGACTTTACAGTGAACTCTCTGGATGAGCGGTCGTCCGAACACCGTGTCGATGTGAAATCAATCGACCAGATGGGGACGTGACGGCTTTAAAAGCTTGCCCTGATTCTTGTATCCGAGCTGCTGTTCAAACTTCAGAAACATGCTCTGGCTCCGGAAACTCAGGCGCCCGGCTGCGGCTCGCAGTGGGTTGGCCAGCTTTTACCGTCGTGATCTTCTGGCTCATGGTCAACCGGCCCGACTTTTAACGCCGGAATGACTGAAAGTTGGAATCGATCATGCGTCGTGATTGGTCTAAAGTTAAGACAACTTGCTCTGTCGAGCGCGTGCGCCTCGTTTGGGACATTTCTTGCCGCAATTGGCTCTGATTCCAGACCAGAGTTCATGTTGATTGGCACTCGTAATCCCATGCCGCAGGCGGCGTGAACGCGCGTTGTCAGGAGATGTAAAATGCAGATTGTGGTTGAAGAGAGAGATTTCCGCCGTCTGAAGCCGGAGACCCAGCAGGACCTGCTGTCGCTGCTGACCGGCAAGAAGTTTCCGGCGGCGCAGCCCAGCCCTTCGGCGGGGCGCCTCAAGTGGCGTCAGCCGGTGGACCTGCGGCCCGAGCAGGCGATCAAGCTGGTGCATGGCCTGTCGGCCGATCACAAGCGCCGGCTGGAGCTGTTTGCCAAGAAGGGCGGCCGCGTGCGGATGCGCGAGATCATGGAGCTGTCGGGCGACAGCGACCTGCGCGCCGCCTCCGAGTTTCAGCGGACCATGACCCGGCGTTTGCGGCGGATTATCGCGGATCCGGAGAAGAAGGCTCAGTTGATCGGCTGGGATTTCGACGCCACCAAGTGGGACGACAAGAAGACCACCATCGTGGATGGGGTCTACTACGTCACCGAGGCGACCGCTTCGGCGCTGCGCCACTGCATGAAAGAGCCGGCCTAAGCCGCTGAAGTCTCTTTGCGTGTGATCACGCTGACGCTGACGCGAAACTGATGGAAACGTGAGGCGGGCGGGCTTCTGTCCGTCCGTCCTTTGCGCTATCGTCTCGCCATGCGAAGACTTGCGAAATGCCTGACTTTTGTCACAGCCCTGACGGCTCTGCCACTGCCCCTCCAGGCGGCAGACTGTCCATCGATCTTTGGCGTCTGGTCGACCTGGGAAGATGATCCTTTCGAGTCGGAAGAGCAGTCGCGTCAGGAGATCTTCGAATGCGGTGATGCCGTCTGCAGTCGCTTCGTCTGGGAGGCGAAACCGCTCGATGAGAAGACCGGCAAGCCGCGCCTGGATGCGAACCATCCGGATGAGAGCAAACGTGGGCGGCTGGTCGCCGAAGCCAATATCCTGAGCAAGTTCGAGCCGGTGCCCGACGATCGGGGCTGCATCACGGAAATCTACGGTGGTGAGATCTACGATCCGCGCAGTGGCGAGATCTACGGGGATTCCTGGCTCAGCTACACGATCGAGCTGGAAGGGGAAAACCTGCTGCGCTTCCCCAACGGTATCGCCTGGACCCGCTACAAAGAGTAACGCCCCCGGGCGCGATGTTCCCGCTATAGTGAGCAGAAGAATCGCTACCTTTTCAATATCTTATCACTTAGAATTGTAGGTAGAAAGACAGTCCGCAAGTGCGCGGAGAGTCGGATTTGGGGGCGAACGGGGACCGCAGGAAGGCGCAGCCGCTCGATCGAAGAGGGGTGGGGTCATGCGGAACATCTTTCGCACCGCGCTGCTGTCGGCCGTGGTGGTGGCCACGGGTTGCGCGCAGAATGTACCGGACGATGGATTCGTCTATCTCGATCAGGGCTGGTCGAAGGCGGACCGGCAATGGTTCTACACCACGACCCAGGGCTCGCAGCTCATTCCCTACGACTGGTTTCTCGCGGTGGAGCGCGTTGACAGTGAAGAGGCCTTCCGCAGTCCGGCGAACGTCAACCGCTATGGCTACCTGACCAATGTCGCGAGTTCCTACTACAATCCGGATGGCCTTCCGGTCGGCATGGCACGTCATGAGAATGCCGGCGGCGAAGCCTGGGTGGGTTTCACCTGCGCGGCCTGCCACACCGGCCAGATCGATTACCAGGGCACGCAGATGCGCATCGACGGCGCGCCGGTGCTGGCGGACCACACAGCCTTCCACGACGGCCTGATCGCGTCTCTCTCCCAGACCGCTGCGGACGATGCCAAGTTCGGACGCTTTGCCGGTAAGGTGCTGGACGCGGAGGCCGATGATGCGGCGCGCGGCGCCCTGCGGAGCCGGCTGACCGAAATGACCGCCGAGCTGAAGGCCTGGCAGGCGCGCAGCCATTCGCCGGTCGCTTACGGCAATGGCCGCGTGGATGCCTTCGGGATCATCCTGAACGAGGTCAGTGGCACCGCGCTGGGAATCCCGGAAAACTACCGCACGCCGGACGCGCCGGTCAGCTATCCCTTCCTCTGGGATACGCCGCAGCATGACTTCGTACAGTGGAACGGGATCGCCAAGAACGGCGTCCTGGGATCACTCGGCCGCAACGTGGGCGAGGTGCTCGGCGTCTTCGGCGACCTGACGGTTAAGAAGTCACGCTTCGGCTATCCCTCCTCGGTGGAGACCGGGAACCTGCGGGACATGGAAGAGCGGGTGCGGCAGCTCTATTCACCGAAGTGGCCCGAGGTTTTGCCGGCCATCGACAGCGAAAAGGCGGCTGCCGGCGAAGCGCACTACAGCAAATACTGTAAGGGCTGCCATGTGGTCATGACCGAGGCTGAGAGAACCGACCCGAACCGGCGGATCAAAGCCAAGATGGCGAAAGTCTCGAAGCTGGGCACCGACCCGACCATGGCGACCAACTTCGTAAAGCGCATGGCAAAGACCGGGCCGTTGAAGGGCGCCAAGACCCGCGTCATCGTGGGACGCAGCCGTCTGGGGGCGGAGGAGCCGGCCGGTGCGGTGCTCAAGCATGTGGTCAAGGGCGTCATCATCCGCCGGGTGGTCAACCGGGTCACGGGCCCGGCCGTGGCCGCGACGGAGAACATCAAGGTCTCGGAGAAGAAGCTGCAGGGCGCGATCGCCGAGCTGACGCCGGCGGACAGTCCTGAAACTCTCGAGACCGTGGAGTTCAACAGCGATTCGCCTCTGGTCGCTTACAAAGGCCGGCCCCTCAACGGCATCTGGGCCACGGCGCCTTATCTGCATAACGGCTCGGTGCCTAACCTCTATCAGCTCCTGCTGCCCTCGGATCAGCGGGTCAAGGAATTCACCGTCGGCAGCCGCGAGTTCGATCCGGTGAATGTCGGCTTCGAGACCGCGCCCTATGCCGGCGGGTTCGTCTTCGACACCTTACTGCACGGCAACTCGAACGCCGGTCACGACTACGGCACCGGCAAGCTGACCGAGGCCGAGCGCTGGGAACTGGTGGAGTATATGAAGACGCTTTAGGCGAGGGCGATTTCGGGGCTCAGAGGTAGGAGAAGGCCCACTCGTTGTAGCCCTCTTCGCCGCGGTACCAGAGCACCTGATCCGAACCGCTCTCGCCATGGTTCCAGCGCTGTTTCTCGCCTTGTCCCATGGCGGCCTTGACCAGCGCGCGGCGTTTCTGGCTCAGCAAGATGTCGCGCGTCAGGGCGGCCTCGTCCCATTTCTCCGCGATCTCCCGGGTGAAGCCCTCGAGCAGTTCGCGATGCTCGGGAGAGCCTGCGAGGTTCACCCGTTCGTCCGGGTCGGCGGTGAGGTCGAAGAGGACTTCGCCGTCGTGGGAGGAGGAGATGAACTTATGGCGACCCCGGCGGATCATGAAGATCGGTGCCGGCGTGGTCTCGGCAAGGTACTCGGCATAAACCGTGCGTGAGGCTGCGGGATTGCCGCGATCCAGAAGGCCTGTGAGATCAACGCCCTCGAGGCTCTCCACGGGACTTTCGATTCCCGCCAGCCCGTTGAAGGTTGGCAGCAGATCGAGGAGCGACGTCAGCTCGCCGACCCGCTGCGGCGTGATCCAGGGCGCGCTCAGCAGAAGGGGCACCCGCATCGACTTCTCGAAGAAGTGCTTCTTGAACCACATGCCCCGCTCGCCGAGCATCTCGCCATGGTCCGAGGTGAAAACGATCACGGTGCTTTGCGCGGCGCCCGTCGCGCGCAGGGCTTCGAGAACGCGGGCGACCAGGCTGTCGATGTAACTGATAGAACCGTAGTAGGCCCGGATCGCGCGCCGCACGTCTTCGTCGCTGAAGCGGATTCCCAGCATGCCGAAGTCCCGCAGCAGGCGCGCGGAATGCGGATCATGCTCCTGTTCGGACAGGGCCGGGACGCGCGGCATCGGGATATCTTTGTCGTCGTAGAGATCCCAGAACTCTTTGCGGCAGAGATAGGGCTCGTGCGGATGCGTGTAGGAAACCTGAAGGAAGAAGGGGCGCCGATCTTCTGAGCGTGCGAGATCATAGAGGTGCTGCACCGCCTTGAAGGTGACTTCCTCGTCGAAGTCGATCTGGACCGAGCGTTCGCAGACACCCGCGATCCGCACCGCCCGAGGATCGTTGGTGTCGCGTTTACCTTCGTTGCGCCAGTTGGGCACCCAGGCGAAGTCCGCGGGATAGAGATCGGCGGTCAGGCGCTTTTCGAAGCCGTGAAATTGGTCCGGGCCGATAAAGTGCATCTTGCCGGACAGCGCGGTCTGATAGCCCGCCGCACGCAGATAGTGCGCATAGGTCGGGATCTCGGCGGCAAACTCGGCGGCATTGTCGTAAGCGCCGATCCTCGAGGGCAATTGGCCGCTCGCCATGGAAAAGCGCGAAGGCGCGCAGAGCGGAAAGTTGCAGTAGGCATTTTCGAAGACCACGCCCTGCGCGGCCAGCGCGTCCAGTGTGGGGGCGTGGCAGATCGGATCGCCATAGGATTTGAGCGCCGAAGCGGTGAGCTGATCGACCTGAATGAAGAGGATGTTGGGCTGGCCGGTCATTTGGCGCCTTTTGCAATGAGTTCGCGGACGGCCCCGACGGGCCCGGTCTGGTGCCACTTGCGATGGCCGCGGTCGCGCGAGGATACGCCGAAGCTCTGGGAGATCCGGTCGATGACGATGGCCAGGAACACGATCCCGAGCCCGCCGACCGTGGCCAGGCCCATGTCCAGCCGGCCGATGCCGCGCAGTACCATCTGGCCCAGACCTGTGACCGAGATCATGGAGGAGACCACCACCATGCTCAGCGCCATCATGATGGTCTGGTTCACGCCCGCCATGATGGTCGGCGTTGCCAGCGGCAGCTCGACCTTGAAGAGGGTCTGCCGGTTCGAGGCCCCGAAGGCGCGGGCGGCCTCGACCATATCGGCGCGCACCTGCCGGATGCCGAGGTTGGTCAGGCGCACCACCGGTGGCAGGGCGTAGATGAAGGTTACGATCACGCCGGAGACATTCCCGATGGAGAACAGCATCACGATGGGGACGAGGTAGACGAAGGAGGGAATGGTCTGCATGAGATCGAGGAGCGGGCGCAGAACCGTCCAGAAGCGATCGTTCTTCGCCGCGACCACACCCAGAGGAATCCCGATCAGTGAGCAGAAGACGACGCAGGTCAGCACGATCGACAGGGTCGTCATGCTTTCTTCCCACGCGCCCATGAGCCCGATCGCGAGCAGGCAGGCCGCCGAGATAATGCCCAGCCGGCGGCCGCCGGCCTGCCAGGCCACCAGCGTGATGATGACCAGGACCAGGAGATCGGGCGCCTCGGTCAGGCCGTCTTCTAGACCGCTGAGGACGATGTCGAAGGGCACCTTGACCGCCTGAAAGATGAAGCGGAAGTTGGTGACGACCCACTGCAGCGCGCTTTCGACCCAGGCGCCCACCGGGACCCATTCCGTATCGAAGATATCCCAAAGATCCATGAGACCGGGCTCCTCTATTGGCGCAACGCCGTCAGGGCGTCCTTGATGGTGATCTGGCCGACCGCCGCGTGATCGCCGCTCATGACCGTGACAGGCGCCTGATCCTCCATGAAGAGATCGATGATCTCGCCCAGTTCGGAGTCCTCGCGAACGGTTTTAGGCGTGGCCTCCCGGCCCTCCAGCGGCGACATGATCGATTCCGCCCGCAGCAGCCCGATGCGGCTGATGCCCTTGACGAAGTCGGCCACGTAGTCGTCCTTCGGGTTGGTGACGATCTCTTCCGGCGTGCCGATCTGCACGATCTTGCCGTCGTTCATGACGGCGATGCGGTCCCCCATACGGATGGCTTCATCGAGATCATGGGTGATGAAGAGGGTGGTCTTGTCCATATGGGCCGAGAGGCCCAGGAACTGATCCTGCAACTGCCGCCGGATGAGCGGGTCCAGGGCGGAGAAGGGCTCGTCCATCAGGAGGATTTCCGGATCCGCGGCCAGGGCGCGCGCCAGGCCGACCCGCTGCTGCATGCCGCCTGAGAGCTGGTCCGGATAGTGATCGGCCCAGCCGGCCAGATCGACCGTGGCCAGAGCCGTTTCGGCGGCCTGCCGGCATTCGGCAGGTGCGATGCCACGCACCTCCAGACCAAATCCGACGTTCTCCGCCAGGGTGCGGTGGGGCCAGAGCGCCATATGCTGGAAGACCATCCCGATGGTTTCCGCCCGAAGCTGCCGCAACGCCGCTTCGTCCATGGTGTCGACACGCTTTCCGGCGATATGGATCTCGCCCGCGGTCGGCTCGACCAGCCGGTTCACATGGCGCACCAGGGTGGACTTGCCGGACCCCGACAGGCCCATGATGCAGAAGATCTCGCCCTTGGCGACGCCGAAGCTCGCGTCCTGCAGGCCGAGGACGCAGTTGAAGCGGTCGCGGACCTCCTCCTTCGAGAGCTTGTCGGTGCGGACGGCCTCCATGGCCTCCCGGGACATCCTGCCGTAGATTTTCCAGAGGTTGCGGCATTCGATCTGCACGACAGCACCGCCTTTCCTGCAGAGGGAGAGGGGCGTCGTGCTAAACGACACCCCGTCGTGGTCGGTCGAAGGTCAGTTGGCGGCCTTTGCGGCTTCCGCCACCCAGCCGTCGAACCGGGCCTGGTTGGCCTTCACCCAGTCCTGGGCATGCCGGCGGAAGTCCTCCAGGCTGTTTTCGCCGTCGCGCAGCTTCACCTGGGCGGCGTTCACCGCGCCGATCGGAATATCCACCAGTTCGAAGAACTTGGCGGCGGCGGGATTGTCCTCGAGGAAATCGTTGTTCGCCACGATGTAGACGTCGTTGATGGCGAAGCCCGGGTCGAAGCCGCCGTCGGAGGGAACGCCGATCTGCACGACGTCCTCGCCCGGTACCAGAACGTCGCTGATCCAGTTCGGCGTCCAGGTGTAGTAGAGGATCGAACCGCCATCTTTGTAGCGGGTGATGGTGTCGGCCATGATGGCGAAGTAACTGCCCTGGTCGTGTTGCACCCGGTCGCGCAGTTCGTAGTCGTCCAGGTGCTTTTCGATCGCCAGTTCGCAGCCCCAGCCCGGATTGCAGCCCGAGAGGTTGGCGCGGCCGTCGCCGTCGCTGTCGAAAACGGCTGCGAGCTTTTCTTCGCTCAACTGTCCGATGTTTTTGATGCCATGCGCTTCGGCGGTTTTCTTGTCGATGAAGTAACCCTGTCCGGCACCGGTGATGGCCGCCTTCACGCGGGTCATGACGCTCTCGCCGCCCGACTTGTCGAAGAAGCCGTTGTGCAGGGGTTTCCAGTGATTGAAGGTGTAATGGGCGTCCCCGGAAGCCACGGCGAGGTGTACCGCCGGGAAGTCCGCTTCCAGGGTTTCCTCGACCTCGTAGCCCAGGGCCTCGAGACCGAGTTGCACGACCATATGCTGGAACCAGGCGTTGGCTGGCGAGCCTTTGATCGGCGAGACCGAAACGCCTTTGCCGGGCATGTCGCCGGCCATCGCCGGAAATGCGAGACCCGCGCTCAGGACCAGCGCGCAGGACAGTTTTCCGAAAGACTTCATGTGACCCTCCCTTGACGGCCCCTTTCTTGGCGATGGGGCCAGGTTTTCCTTATCGCCGCATATCGTCGGCAGGGCACAGGGCTTTGTGAAGTTCCAAAATCTGGTTCATTATGTTAATTATTATGTTATGGGAAATCTGCGCAAAGACCTTGTAAAGCTCAATTCACTGATCACTTTCGAAGCGGCTTGCCGAAATTCAAACTTTACGCGAGCGGCTGAAGAGCTCAACGTGACACGGGTGTCCGTCAGTCGTCAGATTGCCGAACTGGAGGAACTGCTTGGCGTAAGACTGTTTTATCGCGATCACCGAAAAGTCAGCCTGACACAGGCAGGACGAGCCCTGGAGTCGGAAGTCTGTCCGGCGCTGTACCAGATCGCCGATGCTTTGCAGCGTGTTGCCGCAACGACGGGTGAAAGCCGGTTGACGATCACGACCACGGCGGCCTTTGCAACCTACTGGCTCATGCCGCGCCTGATCGGCTTCAGCGATCTCTACCCCGACATCGAACTGAACCTGATGGTGTCCGATCGCATGCTGGACCTCGAGACCGAAAGCGTGGATATCGCGATCCGCTACGCGAAGACTCCGCCACCCGGAAAGTCCGTCACGAAGCTGATGTCCGAGCGGGTCTTCCCGGTCGTCAGTCCGAGGTATCAGGCGCGGACGAAACTGGCGCATCCGGAAGACCTTCTGCGCGAAAACCTGCTGCACCTCTCGGGCATGTACCGCCCCGGCGCGCGCTGGCCGAACTGGTTCCGGAGCAACTCCCTGGCGCCGCCACCGGAATCCAACGGTGTCGTGATGAACACCTACATCAACATGCTGCAGGCCGCGATCGAAGGGCAGGGGATCGCCCTTGCCGGCAACCCGCTCGTCGACCCCTATCTGGCAGACGGGTCCTTGCGCAAGCTGCCGGGCTTTCCCGAGATCGACCGGGACTTCTACTACCTGATCGACACGACCAACGAACGAGACGATGCGCGTTGCTTTCGCGAGTGGATACTCGATCAGAGCCAATCGACATTCGGTGTCTGAAGTGGTGTGCATTCACCGGATGAACGAATCGCCAAGGGCGATTGCATGTAACCCGGATCTGATCTAGAGCATTTTCCGACCACACGGGATCAATTTGATGAGCCTTCAAAGCCCGCCGGAGGCCGGGTTCTTTTCCGCTCTGACAGCGTTGCGGCTCTTATCCGATGCGGCGGCATCCGATGCGCTGCATCGCATTGCGAACCGCGCCTTGTCAGAACGGAAAACCTCCCCGGTCAAATGATTCCCTGTGGTCGGAATATGCTCTAGCGCTGCAGGGCGGCTTCCTTGCGCGCGGCTTCGAGATCTTCGGCGCGGTAGGGGCGTCGGCCACAGTCTTCCTGGAAAGAGCGCTGGATTGCCCGGAGTTGACGCTCGTTCTGCCGTGCCTCCGGCAGGATCTTGTCTTTGTACTCCGAAAACAGCCGGAGCCGCTGGTCAAGCAGCGCGTTGTAGGCCTCCAGAGTTTCGGGTTTGCTGGGGTCGGTTTTCGGCAGCATCTCGTCGAGCCTGACATCCAGGGCGGCGATCTCGTCGGCGGTGGCATCCTGCTTTTGGCTGGATCGGTCGACACGGAGTTTCTGCGCGAGGTAGTCATCCTCGATCCGCAGGCAGGCGGAGAGCTCTTCGCGGCTCAGGACGTTGCGACTGCCGGTGTCCTGTGATGTGAGTTTCTGCTCCGGTTTGAAGAGGCCGGCGGTCTCGTCCTGACTGCCCAGATAGCCCTTGGCGCCCAGAAAGTCTGAGCCGCCCGTGGCCGCCTTTTCCGTCGAGCCGGCGGACGATGAAGGTGGAGGCGGGGGTGGCGGCACGCCCAGGGCCGCCGCGACGGCCTCGGCCGTCATAACATCGTCTGGTTTCTTTTCTTCTGCCGTGGCCGCGCGCGCGATGATCAGGTCGACCGAACCGCCTGCGCGGCTGTTGCTGCCGGGCAGGGGGCGCTGCTCGAGCACCGTGCCGGGCGCAGCCTTCGCATCCTGCTGATAAACGACCCGTCCGATCAACTGACGACTTTCTTCCAGCTTGACCCTGGCCTGTTCGAAGTCCAGGCCGATCAACGCGGGAATCTTTGTGCTGTCCGCGCTTTTCTTCGGGGGAACGGCCGGGGCTTTGGGCGGGCTTGCTGGGGAAGCGGCGGCTACATCCTTCTCTGGCACGACCTTGCTCGTCGCCGAGTCTTCCGCTGCCGGTTTGCTTACTAAAGCCCGGCTTGGCGAAGACCGGCGCGGCGGCGCTTCGCGCAAAGCCGCGATCAGCGCATCGTCGATCTCGGTGGTGCCCGGCAGTTGCCGGTCGAGACGGAAGGCGGCGACGGCGCGCAGGGTGCGTGGTCCGGCCACCCCGTCGGGCGGACCCGCGTCGTAGCCGAGTTCGTTCAGCAGAGTTTGAGCGTTTCTGTTGCGCGCCTTTTCGGCCGCGGCCTGTTGCGGAGCGGCCGCTTGAGACTCGCTTGGTACCTGTGCGGCCGGTCTCGGAACGGCAGGCGTCTGCGCGCCGGGACTCGCGGCCAATGCGGCCACCACACCGAGGTTTGAGAGGGCGGTGATTCGCTGTGTGATCTCGTCGTAGTTCTGACCACTGACCGGCCGTGTCACCAGCGGTGCGTCTGCGATGAGGACCGCTTCGTCCCGCGCGCGCAGCGTGACCACCTGTGCCGAGGGACGGGTCAATTCGAGGCTGCCCGAAATCACCGTGACAATGGCGCGTTCCTCGCTGATGTCGATCTCGAAGCTGCCTTCGCCGGCAGTGATGCTGCCGTAGTTGCTGCTGACGGTGATCGGCAGCAGCTTCTGCGTCGTCGGTTTGAGTTGCGCGAACATGCGCCCAAAGCTGACCTTGACCTCGCCGCCCCGGAAATCGACCTGGGTGTCCGGGTGGACCACGGCTTCCCAGGACTGATCCGCGTAGCCGATAACCGCGGTCTGATCGCCTGTGACGAGAGAATCGCCGGTGACCAGTGTCATCCGCGTCACGCCGGCGAAAGGGCGTCCGCCGCGCAGGACCAGGATGTTACCCACCTCGCGCTCGTTCGCGAGCCGCTGTTGCATAACCACGGCCTTGAGGATCGGACTTTGCGGATCGGACCAGTTGATCGATTGCGCGGAGAGGCCGGACGAGATCCCGGCGAACGACCAGAGAGCGACAAAAGTCATTATCAGGACGCGCATTAAGGCGGCGCGCCCGGCGCCTTCATGGCGCGCTGCCAGCCTGTGGTCGCGTTTGCTTTTCGAGATGCCAGGGTCGTTAACCTTTTGATCCTTCACGTCTTCATTCTCGCAGCTTGAGCCCGAACTGATCGTTAGTGTACCACGACTTCTCGAAAAGGGCGCAGGAGAGTCGTGTCGAGCTGCTTCTACTGTTGTTAGAACCGGTGACGATGTGACTTCACAGCAGAAACACTGCGGCCGGAGAGGTTATTCCGAGTCCTTATCTCGCTTTCCATCTTAAGCTTTGCGAACGCGCTCGCGGCCGCGATCAGGAGGGCAGCAGAGCAAGGAATTGCGAGCGCGTTACCTCCCGCACTCAAATAAAGCCGGGCGGCGGGGCGAAAAGAACGGATCTGACGGTCGCCTGAAAGTCCTATCACGCTGATATATATGTTAATTTTCTTGCCGCTTAGTTGGTCGCTACTAGGCGGGCACAGCTTATCACGTGATTTCACAAGTCTGTGTAACTCCGCTCCATTGGGAAAAAAAATCCCTATTGTTTCATTTGCTGGTTGGCGGGGTGGTCAACGGCCAACTCCGTCGGACAGTGGTCCGGTTCCTTTCCAGCACTCGGGGAGCCGGATCTAAAGCAAAGTCCTCATCCCTCGAGGATCTCGCGGGGGGACCGGGCTTCGGCCCGGTCCTCTTCCCTCGCAGGGATTGAGAAACAAAAAATAATTGAGGAGGTGGAGAGATGGACGACGGACTATCTCATGGGAGGTTTGGTTCCGGTTTTAAGAAAAATTTGCTGACGACGACCACGGCCATTCCGGTCGTATTGGGTCTGGCAGTTGGTACGGGCGCAGTTGCCATCAGCATTTCGGCTTTACCCGGACCTGCTGTCGCCGCTTGTGCCGCAGCGAATCCTTGTAATCCCTGCGCGGCCAAGAACCCGTGCAATCCTTGCGCGGCCAAGAATCCTTGCAACCCCTGCAATCCTTGCGCAGCCAAGAACCCCTGCAACCCTTGTAATCCTTGCAATCCCTGTGCGGCGGGAAATCCCTGCAATCCGTGCAATCCCTGCGCAGCGAATGCCTGTAACCCGTGCAACCCCTGCAACCCCTGTGCGGGTGGCGCAGCGGGCGGCGTTTCGGCGCGTTGTATCGTTCCACGACTGGCGTCGCTGAACCCCTGCGCGGCCAAGAACCCCTGTGCTGCGGCGAGCGCCTGCAACCCGTGCAATCCCTGTGGGGCGAATCCCTGCAATCCCTGCGCAGCCAAGGCCTGCAACCCCTGTAATCCTTGTGCGGCGAAGGCTTGCAATCCCTGCAATCCCTGCGCGGCGAAGAACCCTTGTAATCCTTGCGCGGCCAAAGCTTGCAATCCCTGCAATCCTTGCGCGGCCAAGAACCCCTGCAACCCCTGTGCGGCGGCAAATCCCTGCAACCCGTGCAATCCCTGTGCAGCGGCAAACCCCTGCAATCCGTGCAACCCCTGTAATCCTTGCAATCCCTGCGCAGCAGCGGCTTCGGCCGAGCTGACGGATTCGGAGATGATGCGGGTTTACGACTGCATCCTGGATGAACTGGTCGCCGGCTATGCCAAGTCGGGTAATTCCAGCGCCACGGCCTACAAGGATTGGACCCGCTACTCAAAGATCTCCTACACCTCGGACACCCACGGCGGCCGCTTCGCGAACAACTACGCGAACTCCGTCGCGGATCCCGAGTACGGGAAGTATGAGGATGGCGGCGAACAGCCGGTCGGCGCCATCCTGGCCAAGGACACCTTTACGGTCTCCGCGGGCGGTCGCGTGACGCCGGGCCCCTTCTTCCTGATGGAGAAGATGCCGGCGGGCTTTGACGACGAGGGGGGCAACTGGCGCTATACCCTGATGATGCCGAACGGGCAGATTTTCGGGGTTACCGGCGGCAAGGGCTCCGGCAATGTCGGCTTCTGTAAGGACTGCCATATCGCGGTCGGCGAAGATCAGGACTTCCAGTTCTTCCTGCCGGAGGAACTGCGGGCGTCCTTGAAGTAGCCCTCCGCAACGCTTGAGACTGAGAGCGTTCTGATGAGTTGATCGGGATGTGTTGCTACGCAGGTGGCGGCGCATCCCGATTTTTTTACCGGCTGTGTTCTTTCAGCGCTGGTCCGCTGCACCTGGGCCTGGACCTGTGCAGAAGCCTGTAACCGAACAGGCTCGCACCGCGTCTTACTTTGCGAAGCCAGCGTCAAAAAAGGATTGGATGTAAAGATGTCTCTGAAAGCTGTTTCCCTCGTGGCGGCCATCGTGTCCCTCGCCCTCGCTGCCCCCATGACCGCCGTGCAGGCGGAAAGCATCGCTCTGGAAGGGGTCGAGTGGAGCGGCGATCCGGCCAAGGGCAAGAAGGTCGCGAAGAAATGCGTCGCCTGTCACACCATCGGCAGCACCGGCAAGGGCCGGATCGGGCCGAACCTGACCGGTGTTTTCGGCCGGACCTCAGGGACACTCGAAGGCTATAAGTACTCCAAAGCCATGAAGGCGGCGAACATCGTCTGGTCGGCGGCAACCCTGGACGAATTTCTGACCAAGCCGAAGAAGTTCGTACCCAAGACCAAGATGTCTTTTGGCGGACTCAAGAAGGCCGATCAGCGCCACGATCTGATCGCTTTTATCTTCCAGGAGTCGGCCCAGTAACGAGGGTGCAGTAACGAAGAAAGGGCAGAGGGGGCGTTTTGCTGTAGACTGACGCCGCCTCTGAGTGAGGTTGGGTTCATGAGACGGGTAAAGACTTTCGCGGCAATGGCCGGGGCTTCGGCGCTGCTGGCCTTGATCAACACGGTTAACGCCGAGACGCTCACCGGCGCATCACGCATCATTGATGGTGATTCGCTTGAAGTGGCCGGCCAAAAGATCGATCTCCAGGGGGTCGATGCGCCGGAGTTGGGCCAGACCTGTAGCTGGCCGAACAAGGAAATCGACTGCGGTCTGATCGCCAAGGCGGCTTTGATGGACCTGACGGCGGGTACGCCTGTCGTCTGCGAACTCGAAGCCAGGGCGCAGGACGGCAACAGCCTTGGTGTCTGCCGTGCGGCGGGTTACGATCTGGCCGAAGGTATGGCGCATACGGGCTGGGCACTGGCGACCGACGACGCGCCCCGCCGCTACAAGACGGCGATGCTGGGCGCGCAGAACGCCGGACGTGCTTTGTGGAAAGGGCGTTTTACGCCGCCCTGGATATGGCGCGCGAACAAGGAAGAGGCCGGAAAGTAATCCTCCCTTGTCTGCGCAATGGAAAAGAGATCCGCTGTGTGAGAGAGGCGGGCGAGAATTGACGCAAGAGGGATAAGATGACCGGTAGTGATTTGATGGCGGGGCTCAGCAAGGCCCGGCTCGAGGACATGGCCAAGGCCGGCGCGGAAATTGTCGAGGCCTATCGTGTTCTGAATAAGACTTCGGCCAACGTGGTCGGCCAGGTCCTGGCCAATCAGGGCACCTTCTACGAATGGGACCACTACCCCAGCGGCGATGTCTACGACGGCGACACCTTCAGCCAGTACTACTACCACGCCCATCGGGGCACCACCGGCGAGAACGGCCATTTCCATACTTTCCTCCGGTCCGGCGGCATGCCGAAGGGTATCTGGCCGGCGCCTTATGAAGGTGACGGCACGCGCCCCATGGGCGAGGACGCGCTGGCCCATATCGTGGCCATCTCGATGGACCGCCAGGGCTTTCCCATCGCGCTCTTCACCACCAACCGCTGGGTCACGGGCGAGACCTTCTATACGGCGGACGACGTGATCAAGATGCTGGATAAGTTCCTGATCGATCACACTTTCCCCTGCCTGGCGGCCAACAACTGGATCAGCGCCATGATGCGCCTCTTCCGCCCGCAGGTCGAAGTCCTGCTGCGCGAGCGAGACGTTGAGATCGATAAATGGCAGGCCGCACATCCGGCGGACGATGTCTACGAAGACCGCGGGCTCGAGGTGACTTCGAGCGTCCAGATCTCCGTCGACGAGCAGGTCAAGGCGGTCCACAAGGCCCTGTCCGAAGCCCCGGCCGAGAAGCTCTTCCTCAGCAGCTCCTGGGGCTAAGGCCACAAGCCTTCTTATGGCTTTCGAAAAGGCGCGGTTCCCACTCCAGGGACCGCGCTTTAGAGTCTGAAGAGGGGCCTGAGCCGGACGCCGATGTAGTTGCCCGGGGTGGCGCAGGCGATCCAGACCCAGCCGTGCAGGCTGGTGGAGGCGACGCCGCTGAAGAAGGCGCCGATATTGCAGCCGTAGGACAGCCGCGCACCGTAGCCCATCACCAGGCCGCCCAGGACCGCGGCGGAGAGCGAGCCCAGAGGAATGCGCGAGGGCAGGGCGAGGCGCCCCGCCAGGGCCGCGGCCAGAAAGGCGCCCAGGATGATCCCGAAGTTCATCACCGAAGTGACATCCTGCAGCAGCCCGCGCTCCAGCGCCGTCTGCTGAAAGCCGCCGGTCCAGAAACCGCTGGTCATGGGGTCCCAGCCCAGGAGCACCGCGCCCTTCGCCGCCCAGAGCGAGAAGGCCCAGGTGATCGACCAGGGATGTCCCGCGACCAGCAGGGTCAGCCAGTTGAAGAGCGCCAGCAGCAGAGCCGAGAGCAGCAGTGGCCAGGGACCGCGCAGCAACTGCCTAAAGGAAAAGGCTTCAATATCCCACAGCGCGCGTTTGCGTTCGCCGCCCAGCAGACGCATGACGGCGTAAATCGACCCGAGTAGAGCCAACTGCAGTGGGAGGGCGATCTCCCAGCCGAATTTCTGGCTGAGGGAAACCGCGCCGACACCCGGTGCCTGGGACCACCAGGCGAGATCCAGGCTGCCCCAGAAGGCGCCGATACAGAAGAAAATCAGGACCAGGAGTGTGCGCAGGCTGCCGCCGCCCGCGGCGAAGAGAGTGCCGGAGGCGCAGGAGCCGCCGAGCTGCATACCGATGCCGAAGATGAAGGCGCCGAAGGCCATGGAGAGGCTGACCGGCGCCACCGCCCCGCCGACGCCGTGGCCGAAGGCCTCGCCCTGGGCGAGGATCGGTGCGAAGAGCAACAGGGCAACGGCGAGCATGATGAGTTGCGCGGTCACACCGGAGATATCGCCCTCAGCCAGAGCCCGCCGGTAAGCGCCGGTGAAACCGAAGGCGGCGTGATAGAGCGAAAGCCCCAGCCCGAGCCCGATGGCGAAGAGCAGGGCCTGTTTCAGGCTGATCATCGCGGTTGCCGTCACCAGCAGCGCGATGGCCGTCAGCGCGATCAGCAGCGCCGTGATCTGAATGGGGCGACCACCGAGCGAGGGTTCGGCGCTGGGAGAAACGGTTCCGGAAGGGGCGGCGAGACTCATTGCTGAGACGGATCGCTACTTGAGGGAATCTTCGACGATCCGGGCCACGATCACGTCCAGTTCGGCCCCCAGTTCGTCGAGCGCGGCGATCTGGTAGTCGCCGAAGGTGTGGCTGGGCAGGCGGTAGCTGAGGCGCGCGGCGCCGTCCGGCTGCTCGGTGACGTAGAGCCGGATCGGCGCTTCGATGCCGGCCGCTTCGCTGGCTTCCAGCATGCGCACTGCGAAGTCCGGGCGGAAGATCATAAAGACGCGATTACCCGGAATGGTGACGCCGATCGACTTGGCCCCACAATTGGCACAGGCCTGAGCGACCAAACCCATCTTATTCTTCTTGATTGAGGCCGTGAGACTAGCGGTGAAATCGTCGAAGGCTCGTTTGGTCTCGATGACCTGGAAGCCGCTATGGGGAGAAGAATCCTTTGCCAGGACATCACCGGCGGGCGCCGTGGAGCTTAAAAACAAGGCAAGAAAGACTGGAAAAATCCAACGCATGCTGTGTCTCCGCGTTTGGGCTTGGCGTGTCTGGACACTACCTCATATTGCCCTGCAGCAATCGCGCTTCACCGTTAATTGATCGGCAATTTACACGGAAAATCATCGCTTTGGGTTAAATTTGCATCTGTCCGATCACTTAGTTTCACGACGCTGTGGGAAGGGGCTGAAAGAAAAACGCGAGACGCCATTTGCACAGTGTAACGAGGAACGGCAGTCCGTCGTTCCGGAATCCTCTGTCTGGGGGTTCGTTAACTCGAGGAGTGTAGAGATGAGTAAAAAAACTTCTTATAAGGGCCGGCTTCTTTCTTCCACCACCATCATCCCGGTCATGCTGGGTCTGGCCGTTGGTCTTGGCACCATGGCTGCTGGCGTGACGGCGCTGCCGAAGGCTTCCTTCGCCGCCTGCTCCCCTTGCGCTGCTAAGAAGGCTTGCAACCCCTGCAATCCCTGCGCCGCCAAGAAAGCCTGCAACCCCTGCAATCCTTGCGCTGCGAAAGCTTGCAATCCCTGCAATCCTTGCGCCGCCAAGAACCCCTGCAATCCCTGCGCGGCTAAATCCAACTAATCTGGATTTAATTCTTTGTGGCCGGCCGCCCTCCGCTTTTCGCGGGGCGGCCGGTTCGCTTTTTGAGACAGGTCTTTCCAGCCTAAAGCACAGAGCTTCATTGTCCCGCTAGAGCCTGCTGTGTTACCTCTTGCCGCTGATTTCAGGGCGTAGGGCCCATTCAGCGGAGCGTTGCGGACAATCCCATGAGCGAGAGTGGTGACGGCGAGCGGTACGCCGGGATGCGGGCGGCTGCCCAGAAGATCTACATGGCCGGCGTGGCGGCCGCTGATCCGGCCGAAGCCGTGCGCCGTGCCCTGCGGTGGGACGGTCGGAGGCTGGAGATTGCTCTCTCGCCCGGGGACGGCGCGGCTGAAGTCAGGCGCGGTGAATGGTCCCGGATCCGCGTCATCGCCTTTGGCAAGGCCGCGACGGCCATGGCGCGTGCGGCCGGTGAGCTCCTTCCCGGGGATCTCTTTCACGGCGACGGCGTGATCGTCACCAATCACGAAAACGCGGCCCAGGAGGCCAAGGACGCCCTGCCCGGGTTTGAACTGATCGGCGCCGGACATCCCCTGCCGGACGAGGGCGGCCTGCGTGGCGCACGGCGCGCGATGGCGATCGCCGGGCAGGCAGAGGAGGGCGAACTGGTCCTGGTTTTGGTCAGCGGCGGCGGCTCCGCCCTGATGCCCGCGCCGGCCGCGCCCATCACGCTAGAAGAAAAGATTGCGACCACGGATCTGCTGCTGGCCTGCGGCGCGGATATCGTGCAGATCAACTGCGTGCGCAAGCATCTCTCCGACTTCAAGGGCGGGGGACTGACCCGCATGGCCGCGCCGGCGGATCTCCATGCGCTGATCCTTTCCGATGTCATCGGCGACGATCTCAGCGCGATTGCCAGCGGCCCGACGGTGCCTGATGCCACGACCTTTGCCGAGGCCATCGCGATTCTGGAGGAGGGCGGTGTCTGGGACCGCGTGCCGGCGAGCGTAAAGACGCGGCTCGAGCAGGGCCGCGCCGGCGATACCGCCGAAACGCCGAAGCCTGGTGACGAGATCTTCGCGCGTGCTGGCGCGAGCCTGATCGGCAGCAACGGTATGAGCCTCTCCGCCGGGGAGCGCGCGGCGCGGGACCTCGGATATGAGACCCGGATCGTGAGCGACGCGCTCTGCGGTGAGGCGCAGGATGCGGCGGGGGTCTTTCTTAGGGAAGCTCAGTCTGCCAGGCCGGACGCCGGGCGGCCGCTGGCCTTGCTGGCGGGCGGTGAGACGACCGTTACCCTGCGCGGTGACGGCCGCGGCGGCCGCAATCAGGAAATGGCGCTTGCCTTCGCGTTGCAGGCGCAAGGTCTTCACGGAGACTGGACCTTCCTGAGTGGCGGCACGGACGGGCGCGACGGTCCCACCGATGCGGCGGGTGGTCTGGTCGATCCCGGGAGCCTCGGACGGATGAGCGGCGCAGGCGGAGATGCTGCGGCTCTGCTTGCCAACAATGATTCCTATCATGCGCTGGCGCTCGCCGGCGATCTCATCAAGCCTGGCGCGACCGGCACCAACGTGGCCGATCTGCAGGTCCTGCTGCTGAATTCAGACGGCCTGTGACCGCAGGGCGGCTCCTGCCATAAATTCGCCTATCCTGGATATGCTTCATTGGTGTTATCTTTCGCCAATCGAGTGCAGACGGGAAGAAAAGCGAAATGGATTACGACAGCGTCCGGCGCGCTTACGCGATGCAGGTTCTGGCCGCCGCGCAAATCGAGAACCCGGCTTTGGAAGACGCCTTCGCGGCAGTGAAGCGCGAGGATTATCTGGGATCGGGGCCGTGGGACATCCTGCGCTGGGGAAAGGGCTATGTCACCACGCCCACGGCGGACCCGGTCTATCTCTACAGCAACGATCTGGTTGCGATCGACAGCGCACGCTACCTGAACAACGGCCAGCCGGCGTTGCACGCGCTGCTCGCCGACCGGGCAGGGCCGAAACCGGGAGAGCATGCGGTGCACATCGGCGCGGGCGTCGGCTACTACAGCGCTATCCTGGCCGAGATGGTCGGAGCCTCGGGACGGGTGACGGCCGTGGAATACGACTCTGAGCTTGCCGCCCGCGCGGAGAGCAATCTCGCCGCGCTGCCGCAGGCGCTGGTCAAACAGGGCGATGGGGCGCAGGTCGAATTCGAGCCCGCGGATGTCATCTACGTCAACGCCGGTGCGACCCATCCGGCGGAGAACTGGATTACCCGTTTGCGCGATGGCGGGCGTCTGATCCTGCCCCTGACCACCCGGCGCGGTTTCAACGCGGCCGATGACGCCACGCCGATCGAACGCCGCGGTGCGGTCTTCCGGATTGAGCGTCAGGGAGAGGCATTTCTGGCCAGGTGGATTTCGGCCGTGGCGATCTTCCCCTGCGAGGGTGCGCGGGACGAGGCGGCGGAGGTTGCGCTGGCTGCGGCCCTGGATAAGGGCGGCTGGCAGGAGGTGACCAGCTTTCACTACGGCGCTGAGCTGCCGCCGGCGGAGGACTGCTGGCTTACAGCGCCGGGCTGGTGTCTCTGCTAGGACCTGACCAACCCTCTGAGCTTATACCAAGGAGCAGTGATAATGACCCATCGGGACGCTTTTCTGTGTCTTTCGGCTAGAAGCAGGCGGCGCGGCGATGCGGCGGCATCCGATGCGGTGCATCGGAAGCCGCGTGCGACGCAGTCCGAAAGACGCAGAAAAGCGCCGGCTCGGTTGCCTCCAGGGGCCTTCGGAGAGCGTCGAAAAGCTTTGCCGATGCGCTGCATCGCCTGCAACTCTTCTCCTACCCGAAGGCCCCTGGAGGCAATCCCTATGGGTCAATATCACTGCTCCTTGGTATTACCCCCACTTAGGTCCGGTCTGAGTCGGATGAACGATCGTCGGCTCTCCCGATAACGTCACAACTGGGCCGCCCGCTTCGTTCCATTGGAAGAGGACCAGATGCCAGCCTTCTGCAATGTGCCGGGACACATCGACGATGCCGTCCGCCGGAATCGACCTCGCAAAATCGGAGTTGGACCAGGAGGGTGGGGTTTCACCCTGTTTCAAGGCCTGCAGCCAGGATCTGTTTGACAGTTCCCGATCGATCCCCAGCTTCTGGCAGGCAGTGGGATCGCGCTGATCCAAAACCAGGGCGCGCGTTACCGTAAGAGGCACCACGGCCCGCGGCTGACCATCGTCGCGCATGTATCCCGATACGGCGATGCGTGCCCATTCCTGGTGAGGGCTCATGTGAATACCAAGGGGCACTAACAATAACTCATAGGGACGTTTTTCTGAGGTTTTCGGTTAGGAGCGCGCGGCGCAGCGATACGGCGTATCGGAAGCCGTGTGGGACGCGACCCGAAAGCCTCAGAAAAGCGCCATTTCGGTTGTCTCCAGGGACCTTCGGAGGGCGTCGAAAAGCCTTGCCGATGCGCGACATCGCCTGCGGCTGTTCTCCTACCCGAAGGACCCTGGAGACAATCCCTATGGGTTATTGTTAGTGCCCCTTGGTATTGAGCGCAGGCTGGCCGTGCCGGTGGTAGCGCCCGGCGCTTTTCGCATGCGGTGGCTCCAACACGCGGTCAATACGGTTCAGCGGAACAGTCCGAAAAAACGTTCCGCTTACTTCCGACAGATGTTCGATGGAACTGGTCATGGTCCCAGAGGTTCGGTCACTGTCGTTAACTGCGTCAAGCTTTCCGGGGCAGGTTGGATGTTCTTCTACAAAAAAATCAGAAAAAAGTCCGTCGGATAAAAAAATGGCCCGGTCCGCCGGGATCTGCCATAACCCCAAGTGTATTCTGGTTTTTCCTCAGTTTATATTTGCAATTGAACTCTGTGAAATTTTTGAATATTACATAAATATTACAGTTATGTGACATCTTGTTGAATTCTTGTTGCGCTGTGTGATGCGAATCTTCATGATCGCCATCGTAAAATCCAAGTCGGAAACAAGTTCAACAGTACAGGGATGGCTCGACGGCGAGGTTCGAGCAGGGTGCTCGTCGTCTGTCTTTTTCTAGATGCAGCATGAAATCGAGCTGAAGCTGGCGGTTGCTCCCGAGCATATGAACCGCTGGCGCCGGGCCGCCGTTATCCGCCGTTACGCCGAGGGTCGGTCGCACTACAAGACTCTCGATAGCACCTACTTCGATACGCCTGATCTGGAGCTCAAGGCCATGGGGGTCGCGCTGCGGGTGCGCCGGATCGGCGCGAAGCGCATCCAGACTCTCAAGGTTCCGGCCAACAAGGCCACCGGCTTTCAGCATCTGATTGAATACGAGCAGGAGATTGATCAGGACGAGCCGGATCTGTCGCTGATTGCCAGCAAGCCGCTGCAGAAGCTCTTCGCCAAATCCAAGATCGCGGCGCGACTCACCGCGCTCTTCACCACCGAGATTCGCCGCCGGATCACGATCCTGCGTTACGGTAACAGCGAGATCGAGATGGCGCTGGATGAGGGCCGTATCCTCGCAGGTGACAGAAGCCTGCCGCTCAGCGAGGCGGAGTTCGAGCTTTGCAGTGGCGACGCCCGGGACATTCTGGATCTGGCGCTTGAGCTGCACGGCGACCTGCCTTTCACGCTGGAGCGTCGCAGCAAGGCCAAGCGGGGCTATGCGCTTTTCGCCGGCAAGGAACCGGCGCCGGTAAAGGCGGTTGCGGTCAAGCTGGACCCGAAAGCGCATATCCGCGAGGTCTTTTCCGAGATCGCCTGGAACTGTATCGACCAGATCCGGGATAACGAAACGCCGGTCTTGATCTCGGACGACCCGGAAGGCGTGCATCAGCTACGCGTCGGGATCCGCCGGCTGCGCTCGCTCTTCGTGCTCTACAAGCCCTTTCTGGCGGGCGAGGCCTATGAGACGGTGATCGACGAGCTGGCCTGGGCGCAGAAGCAGACCGGGCCAGCGCGCGACTGGGATGTCTTTGTCGAGGAGACTCTGACCCGCGTGCAATCCGGCATGCCGGAGGAGAAGTCCCTGTCGCATCTGGCGCAGTTGGCCGCGGCGCGCCGGGCAGCCAGCGCGGGCGATGCCCGGGCCTTCGTGCGGAGCGAGCGCTACCTGCTGCTGATGCTGCGCCTTTTCAAGGGGCTGGAACTGGGCAGCTTCCTGGCCGAGGAAGACAAGGCGGTGCGCAAGGGGCTCGACAAGCCGGTGGCCGATTTCGCCGCCGGCGTGCTCAATCAGCATGACCGCCGGGTGCGGAAGCTTGCGTCCAAGGTCGAGAAGCTGGAGATCGAGGACATTCACCGCCTGCGCCTGCGCGTAAAGAAGATGCGCTATGCGGCTGAGTTCTTCAAAAGCCTCTTTGCCGACAGGAAAGCCAAGCGTCGCGGCAAAGCCCTGGCGGCTCTTCAGGAGGCGTTGGGTGCGGTCAATGACGCAGCGGTCTGCGAGGAACTGCTGGCGGAACTGACGGCCGCTTCGCCGCGCAGCGCGCAGCTGAAAATCGCTTCCGGCGTGATGCGGGGCTGGTACTCGGCGCTCTCGGCCGAGAGCATCGCTTCTCTGGCGGCGCTCTGGCAGGACTACGAGGCGACGCCCTGCTTCTGGGAGAAGTAGAGCAATTTGTTAGCGCCGCTTGCTATAGTCTCTCTTGGTATAGCTTGGGCGGATGGATAATTGGATGAACAGGCGAGATCTCTTGCGGGCTGGAACCGCAGTGAGTCTTTTTGGTTTGATGACGGGCCCACTCAGAGCAAACCAAGGCGTGGACTTGTTTGTTCCTCCGGAAGAAGACCTGCACGAACGGACATTCATGCAATGGCCCGTCAACCGGGCGGTCCATCCTGACCGGGAATTCCTCGACATTCTGCAGGAAACGATTGCGGAGATTGCGAACGCGATCGCTGACTTTGAACCCGTGGCCATGCTGGCTGATAAATCGGATCACAAAGCTGCCCGCAAGAAACTGTCTTCTAGAGTTGAGCTTTGGGATATCCCGACCGAGGATTTGTGGTGCCGTGACGCCGGCCCACTGTTCGCCAAGACGCCTGACAACAAGTTGGCGGTCAGCCATATCCAGTTTAACGGATGGGGCGCCAAGCAGGTTCACGCGCGTGACGGGCGCATTGCCGCCGAGGTCGCCAGGAGGCTTGGTGTCAAGCTGGTCCCAAGCGGTGTCGTTGGTGAAGCGGGCGGTGTCGAACATGATGGCCATGGACTGCTCATGGCCCATGAAAGTTCCTGGGTGAACAGGAACCGGAACCCCGGCCTTTCTCACGATGAAATCGAACGCCGTCTGTTGCGCGCCTATGGTGCCGAACAAATGATCTGGTCGCCGGGCGTGTGGGGAGAAGATATCACCGACTACCACATCGACAGTCTGGCGCGCTTTACTGGCCCGGGCCGCGTGCTGATCAACCTACCTGACAAACCGGACAGGGATGATCCCTTTCATGTCGCGGCGATGGATACATACGATGCCTTGCTGGCTGCCAAACTGGATGTTGAAGTCATCCCCGAGCCCGCTTATCGGCGCGTGAACAGCCTCGACTTCGTGGCTTCCTATGCCAACTACTATGTCTGCAATGGCGCCGTCATCGCAGCGCAGTTCGGCGATGCCCAGACCGATGAAATCGCGCGGAAGGCACTTGAGAAACACTACCCCGGCCGAGAGATCGTGACGCTGAATGTGGATGCGCTGGGTGAGGTCGGGGGCGGTATCCACTGTGCCACCCAACAGATGCCCGCGGTGTGAACGCGAACCGGTTCCGACGGCACTGGGTTTAGCCTACTCTAATCCTCAAGCTCCCGCGGTTTGAGAAAGTGGGTGAGGCGGCCTTTGCCCGGTTCGATATCGCGCCAATGATCGAAGGGGAAGGTGATCACCGCCAGCGCCGCGGTGGGATACTTCTCCTCCAGGATGGCCAGCAGAGCCGGGTCGGACTCCGGACCTGACAGTTCCTGCGCGAAGGCCTCCATGCCTGGATTGTGGCCGATCATCATGATGCCGGTCAGCGCGTCATCCTGCAGCGCCATGAGCTTCCGCATCTTCGCCGGCGGCGCCATGTAGAGATCGTCGTGGAGCTGAATGCCATGCTTCTTTGGCAGGAAATCGGTCACCAGGCCGTAGGTTTCCTGCGCGCGCCGTGCGGTGGAACAGAGCACCATGTCCGGTTTGAAGCCCTGGCGGGTCATCTCGCGTCCCATGCGCGGGGCCGCTTTTAAGCCGCGCGGGGCCAGGGGACGTTCGAAGTCGCCGCGCGCCGGCGCGCTCCAGTCGGACTTGGCGTGGCGCAGAAGATAAAGCGTTTTCATGTGTGCGTGACGAAGCCTTGGGAAACTGAGTTAAAGATCCTGATGCCAGGAGACGATCGCTTGCGCGATCTCTTCGGGTGAATCTTCCTGGATGAAGTGGGTGCCGGCGACGGTGACTTCGGTCTGGTTGGTCCAGCTTCGGCAAAACTCACGCTGCGGCCCGACCAGGATGGCGCCCGGCTCCGCATTGATGAAGAGTTTGGGCAGGTCGTTCTCCGACATCCACTCGGCATAGTCGGTCACGATCTTCACAACGTCTTCCGGTTCACCCGAGAGCGGGATCTGGCGCGGCCAGGTGAGGGTGGGGCGGCGATCCTCTCCGGGTTGGGCGAAGGGTCGGCGATAGACCGCCATTTCAGTCTCGGTGAGGCCGCGTATCACCGAACCCGGCAGGACCTTCTCGACGAAGACGTTCTTCTCCAGGACCATCCCTTCGCCGGCCTCGGAGCGAAAGCCCTGAAACAGTGGCTTGATCACCTCTGGCCAGTCATCCCAGCTCATGGGCCGGACGATGCCTTCCATGTAGGCTATACCCTTGATCGCGTCGGCATGCCGTCGCGCCCAGTCGAAACCCAGGGCGGAGCCCCAGTCGTGAATGACGAGAGTGACGTTCGTCTCGAGACCAAGCTCAGCCAGCAGGGCATCGAGATACTTCCTGTGTTCAACGAAGCGATAGGAGTCCGGTCCGGGATCGTCGAGCTTTTGCGAATCACCCATGCCGATCAGATCCGGCGCGATGCAGCGGCCATGGGGCACCAGCCGCGGCAGGATGTTGCGCCAGAGATAGGAGGAGGTGGGGTTGCCGTGGAGAAAGACGATGGGGTCGCCGCTGCCCATCTCGGTGTAAGCCATGTCTTTGCCGAGTATGGTCACATGGCTCTTGGGCAGTTCGTCAGTTCCAGGCGTCGTCATGATGCGAAAGTTGTCCCCCTGTATTCCATCAGCAGGCGCCGATGGACTTTGTGATTTTACATATCCTTGAAAATGGGGCGTGAGTGACTCTCTTCCAAGCCATCTTCTCGGAAGAAGTTACTGTGCCCCATCCCTACGTCGCTCCCTGCGGCTGGGCGCCGCTGTCGGCCATGGCCGCGGCCGCGGCGTCCTCGATCCGCTTTTTCATATCCGGATCGCCGCTTATGGCCTCCGGCATGTCGACCAGAACGCGGCGGTGAGCGAACTCGATGCCGTTGTCGTGGAAGGCTTCCTGGACCCGGCGGTAGACCTCCTTGCGGATCATGAACTGCTCGCCGGGCTTGGCCTTGAACTTGGCGCGCAGGATCATGGCGGAATCCTCCATGGCCTTCACGCCCTGAGACTTCAGCGGCTCGATGAAGCCAGGGCCGAGCAGTTCGTCGTCCATCAGCTCGGCGCCGATCCGCTTGAAGATCTTCTTCACCTTGTTGATGTCCGTGTCGTAGGTGACCCGGAACTCCAGCTTCATGATCACCCAGTCGCGGCTGTAGTTGGTCAGGTACTTGATCTCGCCGAAGGGGACCGTGTGCAGGGGACCCCGGTGATGGCGCAGGACCAGCGAGCGCACGTTGATGGCCTCGACCGTGCCTTTGACGTCGCCGATGTCGACGTATTCGCCCAGCCGGAAGGCATCGTCGACCAGGAAGAAGACGCCGGAGACGATGTCCTTGACCAGGGTCTGGGCACCGAAGCCGATGGCGATGCCGATCACGCCCGCACCGGCCAGCAGCGGGCCGACATTTACGCCGAGCGCCGAGAGTACCACCATCACCGCCATCACCAGGATGGTGATGAAGAGGAACTTGCGCAGCAGGGGCAGGAGCGTGGCCAGCCGGGTGGCGCCCTTGCCGCCGCCTTCGCCTTCGCTCTCGACCATCTCGCCGCCGCCGTCGGCCGCGATCCGCCGGTCGATGGCGTGCTGGGCGACCTGCCAGATGACGTAAGCCAGCAGGATGGTGAAGCCGATCTCGACCACCGCGCGGATCGTGGCGGCGCCGAAGCCGCCGGCCGAGATGGCGAAGACATCGATGCCCCAGAGGTGGGCGAAGGTCAGGACGCCGAGGATCACCAGCAGCAGACGGATCGCCCGGAAGAGGATCGGCAGATAGGCATGGCCCGGGCTGTCTTCGGTGACGGCATCCCCGATCATCTGGCGCAGGGTGTAGTCGACCAGCGGCACGGCGATGATGATCACGAAGCTGCCGACGCCCGCCGTGGTCACACCGCTCTGTCCGCTGAGCGCGGCGGTCATGGCGATCAGGAAGATGGCGAAGACATAGCCAGTGGCGAGCAGATGCCAGATCTGCGCGAAGATCCCGCGCAGCCGGCCGCCGACCGTGGTTGGGGTTGCGTCGCCGGAAATGAGCAGGGCCACCGGGCGCCGGTTCGACCAGACGAAGGCGATCAGGAAGCCGGAGAAGGCGAGGCCGGAGAGAATATGAAACAGCTCCGTGCGTAGCGGATCCATGCCGTAGGCGCCCAGCAGGTTTCCGCCCATGAAGAAGAAGGAGAAGGCGCCCAGCGTCACGAACTGGCGATGCAGTCGTTTCGCGAAGGGGCATTCGAAGGGCAGGCAGCGCAGGGAAGGGGTGAGCGGCGCCAGGAGGAAGCGCGAGAGCAGCGAGACGATCCGCAGGACCACGGCGGCGCTGACCATGGTCAGCACCAGCAGGCGCACCGGCGGATGCCCCTGGTAGACGGCGAAGAAGCAGGCGAGCGCGACCAGGCCGAAGACGCCGACCGTAACCATATCCAGTACGACTCGCAGAATGAGATAGCCGGCTTTGCCCGCCGTCGTGGCCGGGCTCGCCTTGTTGATCTCGGCGCGGACCTTCTGTGTGAGGTGGCGGAAGCCGTATTCGGCGATGGCGCCGGCGCCGAAGATGAAGGCGAAGCCGGCCAGCAGGACGAAGAAGAAGCCGCCGCCCTGGTTCGGCGGGGCGATGTGTTCGAAGGTCTCGACAAAGAGATGGGGCAGGCGTGGCGCCGACTGCAGGACCTCTGCCAGCCGTTCGCGCACTAAGTGGGCGCGGGTCTCGAAGTTGGAGATCATGCCGGCGGACTCGCCGCCCGCACCGGCGCCCGCGTTCTGGTCGAGGAAGTCGATCAGCAACTGGCGGACCTCGCCGTCGCTGAGGCGGGCCAGCAGGTCGCGCCGTTCCTCCGGGGTCAGGTTCTCGGCCAGCGGCGATGTCTCGCTGGAGGTTTCTGCTCCGGCGCCTGCCGGCACGCCCGGGAGCGTTTGTGCCTCCGTGCCGGGCCCGACCAGGCACAGCAGCACGATCAGCAGGAGGAGGGGGAGCGTTTCACGCAGCCATCGGGACTCGCGAAAGATCGCCGTCCGGAAGAAAACGCCAGGCATCACAGCAGACTCCGTTGCACTCGTTCGTCTGCGATCAGCCTAGCATGATTCCTTTTGTTGCGGCCAAGCGTGCTGGTTGGCACGGCCAAGCGCGCCGGAGCTTTGCGCCTCGCGGGTGGGCGCTCGGCGGTTATTGCAATGGACATGTCATAAAAGCAGGGCCAACATCGACGCCAGATTTGAAAGACGACCCTATTTGTTATGCGGCCAGACTTAATTCCTTCCAAGTCCCGCGGCGGTTTCGCCGATGCTTAAGACGCTCTCCTCCATCGCGGCGCTGCTGCTGGCCATTGCCTACCTGGCGCTCGGTAACGGTCTTTTTTCGACTTTGCTGTCCGTGCGCTCGAGCCTGCAGTTCGGCTCGACCGAGACGACCGGTGCGATCATGTCCTCCTACTTCCTCGGGCTGGTTATCGGGGTCTTCTGGTGCCGGGAAGTTATCCGCAAGGTCGGGCACATCCGGGCCTTCGCCGCCTTCGCTGCCCTGCTGTCGATCCTGCCGCTCTGCCACGCTTTCCTGGTCAACCCCTGGGCCTGGGTGGTCTTCCGCGTGATCGCGGGCCTCTGTCTTTCCGGCGTCTTCATGGTGGCCGAGAGCTGGGTCAATGAGCGGGCGACCAACAAGATCCGCGGGCAGGTGCTCTCGATCTACATGATCACCTTTTACCTGGCCCTGGGCTGCGGGCAGTTCCTGATCAACCTGGACGAACCGCAGAAGGTCAGTCTCTTCGTGCTGGTCTCGGTGCTCTTTTCGGTGGCGATCATTCCGATCTCGCTGACCCAGTCCGAGGCACCGGCGCCGGTGCCCAAGATCAGCTTCGGCGTGGTCGATCTCTTCAAGCTCTCGCCCCTGGCGGTGGCCGGCGGCGCGGCGGCGGGCATCACCAACGCGGCCTTCTACGGCATGGGACCAGTCTTCGCTAAGGAGGCCGGCCTGCCGCTGACGGGCGTCTCCATATTCATGGGTGTGACGATCTTCGGCGGCCTGGTGCTGCAGTGGCCGCTCGGCCGGCTGTCGGACCACTTCGACCGGCGTCACATCATCATGGCCCTGGCGGCGATCATCGCCGTGACCTCCATCGGCATGGTGCTCTTCGTCGGGCTCGATCCCCTGGCGATCTATGTCTTCACCGCGCTGTTCGGCGGCGCGGCCTTCGCGCTGCATCCGGTCTGTACGGCACACGCCAACGACTTCCTGGACGCGGAACAGCGGGTCAATGCGGCTGGCGGCCTGATGGTGGTCTACGGCTGTGCGGCGGCCTCCGGCCCCTTTATCGCCGCCCTGGTGATGGGTGTCGTTGGGACGGAGGGTCTGTACTTCTTCATCGCGGCCATTCAGGTTTTGCTCTTCGCCTTCGCGATTTACCGGGCGGCGGCGCGCAAGACCATCATGCGCGTGCTGCGCCATCCCCTGGTGTTCGTGCCGCGCATGACGACGGTGATGGCCCATATGGCGGCGCACCGGCACCATGCCGCCGAACTGCAGGAACGCGCCGAACGCGAAGCCGCGGCTGAAGAAGACCAGGCCTCCAAATCTGAGGGCTGATCGTCGGCGGATTTTAGCGGAAGGCCGCCTCGGCGAAGCTGCGCAGTTTGCGGGTGTGCAGGCGCGCCGGCTGGAACTCGCGTAGCATCTCCATGGCGCGGATGCCGATCATCAGGTGCTGGTCGACCTGCTGACGGTAGAAGCTGTTGGCCATGCCGGGCAGCTTGATCTCGCCGTGGATCGGCTTGTCGGAGACGCAGAGCAGGGTGCCGTAGGGCACGCGGAAGCGGAAACCGTTGGCGGCGATGGTGGCCGATTCCATATCGAGTGCGATGGCCCGGCTCTGGTTCAGGCGCTTGACGATTTCGGTCTGTGCCAGCAGTTCCCAGTTGCGGTCGTCGATGGTCGCCACCGTGCCGGTCCGCATGACCTGCTTCAGGTCGTAATCACGCAGGTTGGTGGTCTCGGCCACCGCGCTCTCCAGCGCCTTCTGCATTTCCGCCAGCGCCGGGATCGGCACCGAGATCGGCAGGTCGTGATCCAGCACATGGTCGTCGCGCACGTAGCCGTGGGCGAGCACATAGTCGCCCAGCTTCTGCGCCCGCCGCAGCCCGGCGCAGTGGCCGAGCATCAGCCAGGCGTGGGGCCGCAGCACCGCAATGTGGTCGGTGATGGTCTTGGCATTGGAGGGACCGACGCCGATGTTGACCAGCGTGATACCCCGGTTGTCCGGGCACTTGAGGTGGTAGGCCGGCATCTGCGGCAGGCGTGGCGGCGGCGCGCCGCTGTCACTGCCGGCGTTCCCATGCGTCCTGCTGTGTGTGATCACATCGCCCGGTTCCACGAAGGCGGAGTACTGACTACGACGCGGATCCTCGCTCTCGCCGGTCATGAGTTCCTGGCAGAAGGTGACAAAGGCCTCCACGTAGAACTGATAGTTGGTGAAGATCACGAAGTTCTGGAAATGCTCCGGCGAGGTGGCCGTATAGTGCTTGAGCCGGTGCAGGCTGTAGTCGACCCGGGGTCCGGTGAAGAGCGCAAGCGGGCGAGGACGGTCCTCGGCGACCTCGTAGATGCCGTTGACGATACTGTCGTCGATGACGGTGAGATCGGGCAGGTCGAAGACATCGCCCATGGTGCCGTAGCGCTCCGGGGTCAGGTCGCCCTCGATGTGTATGCCCTCGGGAAAGGCGAACTGCAGTGGGATCGGTGTGTCCGAAACGCCGATTTCCAGCGGCGTCTCGTGGTTCTTGAGCAGCAGTCGGAACTGTTCGCGCAGGTAGTCCTTAAAGAGGTCGGGCCGGGTGAGAGTGGTGCCGTGCACGCCCGGCCCGGCAAGGAAACCGTAGGACAGGCGGGTGTCGACCTTGGCCGCCGTGGTGGTCCGGGTCTGGACGTAGGGGTAGCAGGCGCGCACCCGGCCGGCGATGTCCTCGCCGCACTGGTAAGCGGCGAAGCGCGATCGGATCTCTTCGGTGTTGCCGCGGTAGATTTCGTCGACCCGCTGTAGCGCGCTGTCGGGATCCTCGAAGGGCCTGAGATTGCTGATGAGGGGGCGCCTGTCGCTTTTGATGGTCATGGCGGGTTGGCCCTAAAAGATGTTGATCTGCAGGCTGAAGCTCTCGCCGTCGCTGACCACGATGCGCCGGAAGCCGAAGAGCTTCAGCAGGTCCAGCGTCGTGTGCTTCAGGTTTGTGCCGCCGGCGGCGACGACCGGCAGGCTGCGCAGGTCGGGGGCGAGTTGATTGATATAGGCGCGCGCCTGAAAGGGGGTGGCGAGGGTGCCGCGGTGCAGGGAGATGACCGCGAGCTCTTCCGAGGTCACGCCGTTCAACACCAGCGCGGCCTGGGGCGGATAGCCGCGATTGAGCTGCCGGTCCGTCAGGCGGGCCACCAGCGCCGCCCGGCTGGAGGCATCCTGATCCGCGAAGCTGTCCAGGGGGCTGATGTAGTCCTCGCTCGAGGAGATCTCCGGATAGATCGGGATCGCGCCGCCCTGCGCGAGAAGCGGGGTCGTGAAGGTAAGGCAGAGAACCGTGGCGAGAGCAATCAGGCGCATTGTCGAATCCGTCTGGTGTTTGAGCCGGCAGGGCTGTGCGAGACCCAACTTAGACCCTTGCGGTTGCAAGGCAAAGTCCCGAGGTTGGCCAGGGGACCTTGGTCAGTCCACCTTGCCGCTGGCGCCGGCGCTGAAATTCCGATATCGCTTGCCTCCCTTCGTCATTCTCGCCCGGAGCGCTCTTGGCCTCTTTTCGCTATATCGCGCTGCACAAACCCTATGGCGTGCTCAGCCAGTTCACCGGCGAGCCGGGGCAGCGCACCCTGGCCGAGTTCGGACTGCCGCCCGGTGTCTATGCGGCGGGCCGCCTGGACAAGGACAGCGAAGGCCTGTTGCTCCTGAGCGACGACGGTCCCTTCATCAAGCGCCTGCTGGACCCAGACCACGGGCACGCGCGCAGCTATCTGGTCCAGGTCGAAGGCATCCCTGCGGCTGCCGATCTCAAGCGCCTGGCCGTTGGCGTGGTCATCAAGGGCTATCGGACCAAACCCTGCAAGGTCGAGCTCTTAACCCGGGAACCGGTCGTGCAGGAGCGGGATCCGCCGATCCGCGAACGCAAGGCGATCCCGACCTCCTGGTTGCGGATCACCCTGAACGAAGGCAAGAACCGCCAGGTGCGGCGCATGACGGCGGCCATTGGTTTTCCGACCCTGCGCCTGATCCGCGAACGCATGGGAAAGCTCTCGCTGGGAGATTTAATACAAGGCTCCTGGCGGGAGGTGCGGCGGCAGGATATTCTCTAACTATGGACGCAACTTCGGAGCGCTGTCGCGCGTCGCAATCAGCAAGGTAACCGGTCACAGATGAGCAACGGCGAAGATTACAGCAAATGGTGGCATGAGGATTCGGGCGGGATCGGCCTGACCCACGCCTTCGAGATGGAGCTCCTGCACAAGGAAGTCAGCCCCTTCCAGAAGATCGAGATCTTCGAACACAAGACCTTCGGGCGCATTCTGGTGCTCGATGGCCTGATCCAGGCGGCGCAGGCGGACGAGTTCATCTATCACGAGATGGCGGTTCACGTGCCCTTGCTGGGGCGGCATCGCGACGAGGCCTCGGTGGTGATCGTCGGCGGCGGCGACGGCGGCATCCTGCGCGAGGTGCTGAAGCATGATGAGGTGAAGCGTGTGGTGATGGTGGAGATCGACCGCATGGTGATCGAACTCTCCAACCAATACCTCGGGATCAACGGCGACTACGACGACCCGCGGGTCGAACTGGTCTGCGCCGACGCCGCCGACTACCTGCGCAAGGCGGCCGAGAAGGGCGAGACCTTCGACCTGATCATCCTCGACCTGACCGAGCCCGTCGGCCCGTCCTCCAGCGTCTTCACGGAGGATTTTTGCCAGGACATCGCCATCTGCCTACGGCCCGACGGCGTGGTACTGGATTCCGACAGCATCTTCGTCGGCAAGGAGCGGGTGCAGTTCCTCCAAGAAATCTGCGGCGACAAGGAGGAAAACCTGGTCAACGTGATGAAGCAGAAACAGTACCTGCCCCACATCGCCGCCTACCGCTCCATCGTCCCGCTCTACCCCGGCGCCGAGTTCGGCTTCTTCCTCTACAGCAAGGACGGTTTTTCCTACGCCGAGCCGTTCCGCGATTTCCAGGGCCGGCACTATAACGCGGATGTGCACAGGGCGGCCTTCGCACTGCCGACCTGGTGGCGGACGGAGTTGGGGTTTTAGGGGGGCTGAAGGGTAGGGGGTGATTAGTGCTAGTATCTAGCTTCTGGTCTCGCCGGCAAGGTAGGGCGAGCAATGGACCACGTAAAGGCAGTGCGTTTTGGATGCATGAGCCGGATTTCTTGAGAGCTTGAAGCAGGATTGAGCCAAGCCGGCCATACTTCCGCTCAAGCGTTCGCTTTCGTCGCGTAGTTCTACCGTCATCCTAATAGATCAGGCAGGAACAGCTTTTATCCACGTCGCAAGGCTGCGGAGTTTAGTAAGATGTGTACTTTGTAGGCCTCTCTAATGTTCAGCAGGCGGTAGCTTTTTCGCCAGAAGTGTGGACTTAAGCTCCACCCATTAATGCCTAGATTCCTGTAGAAGCCAATACGACCGATGGTTTTTATAATAGTCGTTCTAATCGACACCAGCGCGTCGATAAAGTAATAATCATGCTGGATCAGTGGACCAAGGGTGCTTGGTAGCTTGGAACCGCAAAGTCTCACGGTAGTTCATCGAATCTTCTGCTCAATTGTCAAACGACGGTCGAGGTCGTGGCTGATTGCCGTTTTCGCGATCGTTATTATCGCACCCACCATGGGGACCGCGGACATATCAGCTAATGAGGGTTTCCAAGACTTAGCGATCAATGAAACAGGATTCGTTGTTCCAAACCGGCACCGTAGCGACCTCTTGCAGGGTTGGTTGGCCGCGCTTGCGGCTGAAGACGTAAACATTGCTCTGGGCGCTCTCGAGCTTTCCAGTTATGCCCCAGAGGGGCTACGCGCAGAGCTAGCAGAAGGGGCCCTAACTACCAAGATTTTGCAAAAGTTGTATCAGCGCGCGAACCGCAGCGAACGTAATGAGATCGAACGGCTGCTCCAAGGTCATCACTCCTGGATCATCGAGTTGGAGCGCGAGTTATCTGAGCGATTGGTCAAGGCCATAAACGAGGGAACCGTGTTTCAGGACATCCCGCGTTTATCTCTGCTTCTGCATGAACTGCCCAGCATGCCCGAGACCTTGGCGAGTGCGGTAGTTGTTTCCTTCCTGAAGGTCGAAAACTCGCAAATCATCGAAACGTTGGCGGGTGTGATGCGAAAAAATCCGGCCTCGTTCTCGCACGAAGCCGAACGTCTAAGCTCTTTCGTGGAGCAGTCAGAAGATGTTTTGAATGAAGTACGTGCTCGAAACGCCCTTATTGTAGCATTCATGTTGGACGCGCAACTATCCACCGAAACAATCTTGGCGGCTTTGAGTGACCCGCTTCAGGACCTCACTATAAAGGCGCTGGAATATCTCAAACGACGAACGACGCCCCTCGATCCTCGTATACTCGAGGCTGTACGGGCGCTCTTTTTAAGCGCCGATGATAACACGGTCTTTGAGTTGGCGGCCGGGGTTCTTACAAAACATGGCAGCGCTGATAACGTTGAGTTATTCGAGAGCCTGCTTCCCAGCATTTCGCACAAATCCGTCCCGTTCAAGCTGACCTTATTCGATCACTTGCCAGCCTCGCTCCACTCGGCCGTCGTGGATTGGCCGCTATCGACTGATCAAGAGTTTATCGCGCAGAGTGCGGATTGCCGGCAGTTTCTTCATGATGTCCAATTACTTAAGCTCAGGGCCATAGTCACTGATGATGACCTCTGGACCCTTCTTTCGGAGACAAAGAGTTGTAGCAGAGAGGGCGACGGTACGACGTTGGCGGAACCGCTTATTGTGCGTCACAAATTGCTTTCGACCGATTATCTGCAAGCCCGGTATGAGCGCTCGGCAGCTGAGTTCCGTGGCGTTCTCGATAACGTTAAGTTCCATACACCAGTTAGCCAAACACTTGTAGATCGCTTGAGCCCCCTGCTGTCATCTGTGATCAACCATGGAGATTGGAAGACCGCGCATTTGCTCGCCGAACTAGGGATTACGTTCCACAGCGATCAAGCCGCGAAGGGATGGACAAAAATTCTCGATCCATCGGTGCTTGAACGCATCGATGTACTCGAACTAATCGCTGCACTTCCGTATCACGCTCCAGTAGTTGAACCACTGATGGTGGTCGCAGAAGACAGCAGTAAAGACGCTGCGGTACGCATTAGAGCGCTCGAAGCAGTGTCGAAGGCGCCATCTTTGTCAGGGCTCGAGCTTCGTTTCATCGAGCTCTTGAAGGATGTGAACCCTCTAGTTGCATTGAGTGCGCTGAAAGCGATGGTACGCTTCATGCTGAACCCGTCACGAACTCCGCGGGACCCGGCAATCCCGACCGAGCTTTTGGCCAAGTACGCGGGGAGTGAAGACGCGCGTAAGACTGTGCTTCACCTTCTCGTACTGCTCGCTGCAGAATCAGATCGTTACGATGAGACGCTTGCTGCTGTCATAGGGGCGAGCGCAGCGCAGGCCGGCTGTTGGGATCTGTCGCCGAGCCGCTTACTGCCACCCGAGCGATGGTTGGCTGTCATTGAGCTTGGTCTTCGACGGCCATCAGTTGCACGTTTAGCGCAAGCTTGTGTGATTACCCTGACGGGTGGAGACGGCGCTGCGCAAAGTATAGCTACGCATTTATTGGGCTCCGACCCGTCTCTCCAGGATGACCTGGAGCGAAGCACACTTCTAAGTGCGTTCGATGCGCACTGGTCAGCTACGCCGATAGCATCCCAGGTGCGGAATCGCATCGCTACGAATGTGCCGCAGCTGTTGAGATCGCTTCCATACACGATGAAAAGCCAAGATGCGTTGGCAGACTGGGTAAACCGCCTTGAGCCGGTTTACCGCGATGCGGCGCAACAGGTTAGTGATGAGCGAACGCAGCGACGCACACTGGCCATTTTGATAGCGCTCCCGACAACTGTTGGATTTCATGCATTGGCCTGGGCGTTTCTATTGGCACTCTATCCGTTGAGCTCGATGGTGCGAGCGACTTTTTTTTGGAATGCCAAAACGCGTCGTTTTCTTGGTGCGGGGTATGTGGACTACATATTGTCGCATCTACCATTTGCCCGTCGCAGACTGTTCGCCCCGTTTAACGAACAACTGCTGGGCGATGTGGCGCAGCCTGGTGTTTATGAATACGACCGCGTCGCCTATTACTCTGAAAGCCCCGTAACACAAGCAGATAAAGCCAAGCCACGGGCGATTGCGGAGGCGCTTGGCGACCCGCGTGGCCGGGTTGTCCTTCTCGGCCCGTCGGGTATCGGTAAATCCAGCTACCTTAGGAACCTGCTACTCAATGTGCACGAGCAGGGGCGCGACACCGCAGTCTTCCTCAGGGCCGATCAATGTCGAGGCGGGGTTGAAACCGCCATAGCAAAGCGGGCACCAGGCCTGCTTGATGATCGTACTTTGATCCGAACGTTGGTTTATAGCGGTGCTCTGAGGGTTTTCATCGATGGTTACAACGAAGTCGACGTAGCGACCCAAGAATGTATCTCGGAGTTCCTTGCGGCTAATCCCCAGGGAAACATTCTTGTTTCGAGCCAGATCCCTTTACGCGGCCTCAGAACTCTGCCGACTTATCATCTTGAGCCCTTACACGACGATCAGGTGCGCGAGTTTCTTACGTCTAGAGTTGCCATCCTTGAAGGCGATCTGGCAGTCACGGGTGATGATTTTGTTGCTTTGGCGAGCGCTTTTCTAGACCAAAACAAAGATGCCGATTCGGCTCTTTGGCTCGCCCTTTCTAATCCGATGGATTTGACCACTGTTGCTCTCCTGCTTGCGGCCGGACGCGAACCTAACCTGTTGAGCTTACAGGCACAGCAATTCGATCTGATGCGCGCCGCGCATCTTCAGGCGCATGGAACGAGCTTCCGAGAAGCTGCTTTGGCCGAGGCGGTGTTAAATGCCTTGCTCGAAAATCAGGACGATCTTTCTGAGCTAGGGGTGCCCGCCGAAGTGTCTTCCTTGATCGAGCACAAATTGGCGCTTTTGCGAACCTACCAGGTACCCGGAGGTTCCCCAAAACAAGCCGTGAGGTTTCGACATGATCGTATCCGTGACTATGTGCTGCATTTCGCGTTTCTGGGCGATGAAGAACGCCGTTACGATCTCAGCCGCGACAGTCGTTTTGCGGGTGTGTACGAGATATTAGCGCGGGCGTTGCCGCCTGGCCCGGCTGAGCGTCTCAAGGAGTATTTGTTGATGGATGCGGTCGACCACCAAGACCATCGTTTGAGTGATCAGTTCTTGAAACTGCTTCGTTGGCGAGAATCTATACACCGCGGCGAACCCGATTGGCTGTGTTCCTATGATGATAAGGAGACCAAGGCTTTGCAAGGCCGCTTTGACGTTTTGTCTGGCGAGCGTCGGGACATTGAAGAGTCCATGCGGGCATTGCAGTCGGACCTTGCGGAGGCTCGGAGGATTACTCCAATTCTCACGACTTACGATGAGCTAAAGCTCGTTCAGCTTGGCTTGGAAGTGCTTCGTCGGATGGGCTTTCGGGTGGAAGATGGGGGGGTGTCACCACGAGTGACCATCCAGAATTGCACCTTTGAACTTATGCCTCTTGCGAGTCGTGATGGCTTGAAGCCTTTTCATATTGATCTCTTGCGTAGCCGTCTTCGGCGTTGCTTGGAAAAGCCGTTGGTATTGACTAACGCGAACACGACTATCCCGCCGAAAGAACGGCCGCCAGATGTTTCTGTGCATGACCAAGGACAACTCGTACTCGGCGACGCGAGCGTTATTTCCGCCGTCCAGCTCTTCGATGCCTTTCAGAAAAGCATGACAAACCCAGTAGCCGGCAGCCGGATGTTAGAAGAAAGACTACAGCTATGAGAACACTACTTATCTCATTCGCCTGCTCTGCTCTGCTCGCTTCCCCACTCCAGGCTGGCACATTCTCGAGTACCTATCTCGAGTTTTTGCTGCCGGCAAACTGGTTCTGTGAGTTGGAGGAAACAGAGTATGTATGTCAACACCGCTTGCCCGATGGGGTGCCGACTGACGCGATCATCATTTTCGCTGCGAAGGTTGCGAGCGCGGATGATGGTTTTGCGCCCTATATTCAGCATCTTTCGCAGGATTTGTCGGAAGCCGAATCTCATTCATTATTGAAGTCTCCGACCACCTTGCAGATTGGGGAAAAGTTTTGGGTGGATGCTCTTCACAATGGTTCGGAAGTGCCTGGTTATCACACGCGTTATTTAGGCACCGTTGTAAATGGTCTTGCGGTTCTTGCGACATTTACAGCGCATCAAGATAGTTATGCGCAGCATGAAGACAGCTTCATGCAAGCTGTTTACTCGTTAAATGTGAACGAAAATTGGCGTGCTAACGATCCGAATTGAAGCGATCCGAACACATGTAGTTTTTTTCGACGCACATTTGATAGAAAACGAATTTTCTTCAAATCTGTAGATCTTAATGCAATGCAGGTAGGTTAAAACTAACGCAAAACGCTTTGCAACAGAGCCCGCTTTCGAGTTTGTTCTGGGCGTTCGATTGTGAACGCTTAGTGCCCAACTCCGACCCTTCAAACGCCTTCGCAGCTACTCAGTCACGGACCAGATTGGACTGTCAAAACAGTCGTTTAAAAAGGATGCGGTTTCGCGTCGCTCACGATCCTTAGCGCGTTCTGGTACTCCGGGTCGCGTTGCCAGCGGCGGAGCAGGGCGGTGGCGGTTTCCGTGGTGGTGTTGTCGAAGAAGCTCATGGCCTGGGTGACTTCGTCGGTCTCGATGTTTTTGTCACCCAGCCGGCCGCGGCGGAACTGGACCAGGATCGAGGCGAAGGCGGGTTTGTCGAGGCCGAGGGCGCGGCAGACGATGGCGAGGCCTTCGCCGCCGGGTTCGAAGAGGATGCGGCGGAGCAGGTGGACCCGGAGCTGGCTGAAACGGCTGAGGCCGAGCAGGAAAGAGGGGATCTCGCCCTCCTGCAGCAGGCCCAGGAGCCAGCTTGCCTGGTCCGGGTGAATGACGAAGTCGCTGGTCGAGGCGGAGACCGGCGCGATGTTGTCGAACTTCCGCTTGTCCGGGTCGGTTTCGCCGTTTTCCTGATCCAGCAGGTCCCGGACCGTGGAGACAATGCTCTCGTCCAGATCGCTGGGGTCCAGATCGTAATTGGCGAGCAGGTGTTCGCGCAGGGCCGCGGAGACCGACCAGAAGAGCTTGCGGGCCAGGCCCGGTGGCAGGTCCTTGCGCTGGGTCAGGGGTTTCTGATAGCCGGGCACCTCTTTCGACTGCTCGACCAGGGCCTGCAGGTCTTCCTCGGCGATGGCCGCGCCGGCGTTTTCCAGCAGGGCGGTGATGACCCTCTGGTTGCCGGTCTTGATCAGGGCGTTGGACAGCGGCTCGCTGAGGGCAGGGCGCATGGCGACCGCGACCTGATGCTCCATGGTGCGGAACTGGACGATCTCGATCAGCTCGGAATCCTGCATGACCTCGCTCTGGACGAGGATCGGATGGGCGACCTCGATGTCGTCATTGGCCAGCATATTGATCAGACTTGAATGCGCATTAGGGATGGTGGCCAGCCGCTCGGCCAGAGCCTTGCGGACCGACAGCTCCACCTCCTGGATCAACTGGTGGATGATGTCGCTCATGATCTGGCGGTCGACGTCGCTCAGCAGGCGCTCCTGGCCCGTGTAGAGATCACCGATCACCGTCGCCAGCCGTGAGCGGCTCTGGATCGATTTATCCCGTGCCAGCTCCACCAGTTGCTTGAGCTCCGGCGGCGTCTCCTGGCTGTTCACCTCGTGTTTGGCGGTGTTTTTGCCTGTTTCGATTCCCATGAAACCCCAGAACCGTTTCGGCGGTCGTTCAATGCTGTGTCTACGAATGTTTCTAAGCGAATGGCAAGATTACCGCGCTTAGGTTGACAAGCTATGAACCGGCCGGGGCTTTATGTGCTGGATTTTAGAAAAAGGCTGGCTTTGGCACGACAGAGAGAATTGATCGTAAAGGTCGTGCATCGAGTGGGCAGATACTCAGTTGGAATAGCGCCCGCGGGTCAGAAATCGGTCGGAACGCCGCCTTCTTCCTTGCGTTTGGCGACGAAGGTCGCGAGTTCCTCGGCGATGGCCGGATCGAGCGGCGGCGCCTCGTACTCCGCGAGGATCTGCTTGAAAAGCTTGTTGGCCCGCTGGGTCGCGGTTTCCGAGCCGGCCTCTTCCCAGCTCTCGAAATTGCGCCAGTCAGACACGATGGGAGCGTAGAAGGCGTTTTCGTAGCGCGCCTGGGTGTGCTCGGTGCCGAAGAAGTGGCCGCCGGGCCCGACATCCCGCACAGCCTCCAGGCCAAGAGTCGCGTCGTTCACCTCCAGCGGTTCCAGATAGGCGGCGACCATCTGCAGCAGATCGGCGTCGAGGATGACCTTCTCGAAGGAGGCGCAGAGACCGCCCTCCAGCCAGCCCGCGCCGTGTTTCAGCAGGTTGCTGTGGCCCATGACGGCGCCCCAGAGGGCGAAGACTGACTCATAGGCCGCCTGGGCATCCACCGTGTTGGAGGCGTTGACGTTGGAGGAGCGGTAGGGAATGCCGTAGCGCCGGGCCAACTGGCCGCCGATCTGTGCCGACTTGATGTACTCCGGCGTGCCGAAGGCGGGGGCGCCGGACTTCATGTCGACGTTGGAGGTGAAGCCGCCGTACATGACCGGGGCGCCCGGATTGACGGTCTGGGCGAAGGCGATGCCGGCCAGGGCTTCCGCGTTCTGCTGGGCGATCGCGCCGGGCAGGGTGACGGGCGCCATGGCACCGGAGAGGGTGAAGGGGGTGATGACCACCACCTGGTTGCGCCGGGCCATCTCGATGATGCCGGTCAGCATGGGTGTGTCCAGGCGCAGGGGCGAGGAGGTGTTAATGATGGTCAGCAGGCTGGGTTCCCGGTCCAACTGATCCTCGGTCAGGCCGCGCGCGATGCGGACCATCTCCAGGGCGTCCTGGTTGCGCTCCCGGCCCAGCGAATAGGCATGGAAGACCTTGTCGCCCATGGTGATGAAGTCGCTGAGGCAGTCCAGGTGCCGGGTCGCGGGCGGCAGGTCGACCGGCTCGACCGGATAGCCGCCGAACATATGGATGATGTTGAGCTTCTGGCCCAGGCGGACGAAGTTGCGGAAATCGGCCTGATTGCCCGGCCGGCGGCCGTTATCGCAGTCGGAGGAGTTGGGAGCGCTGGCCACCATGGAGGTGACGAAGTGACGTCCGCCCATGGGCAGGTTGTGCGCCGGGTTGCGGGCGTGCAGGGTGAATTCGCTGGGGGCCTTGGCGATGGCCTCCAGGATCATGCCGCGGTCGAAGCGCACCCGTTCGCTGCCCGGCGTGACCTCGGCGCCGGCCTTGGCCAGGAGTTCCCGGGCCTCCTCCAGCAGGAAGTCCATCCCGACCTCTTCCAGGATGGTCAGTGAGGCGTCGTGAATGCGCTCGAGCTGTTCGGCGTTGACCGGTTCGACCGGATCGTAGGGATTGGCGGGCACCTTCCAGGGCGGCTGGGTGAAACCGCTTTGCCGTCCGCCACGCCGGCTGCGTCGGCCGCCACCACGTCCCCGGCCGCTCTCGGCTGTGCCGCCGCTTTCCGCCGTCATGTCCAGTCCCGCCTCACCCATTTCTAACTCCAATCGAGGATGACCTTGCCGGATTGTCCGCTGTTCATGATCGAAAAGCCTTCCTCGAAGCGATCGATCGGGAACCAGTGCGTGAGCACCGGCGAGAGGTCCATCCCGCTCTGCAGCATCGCGGTCATCTTGTACCAGGTCTCAAACATTTCCCGTCCGTAGATCCCCTTGACCTGCAACCCCTTGAAGATCAGGTCATTCCAGTTGATCGCCGTGTCCTGCGGCGGAATGCCGAGCAGGGCCACCTTGCCACCGTGATTCATGGCCCCGAGCATGTCGCGAAAGGCTTGAGGATTGCCGGACATCTCAAGGCCGACATCGAAGCCTTCGGTCATGCCCAGGTCGGTCATGACATCGCTCAATGTCGCTTTGGTGACATTAAGCGCCCGTGTGGCCCCCAATTTTCCCGCCAGCGACAGCCTGTAGTCATTCACGTCCGTTATCACCACGTGCCGGGCACCGGCCTGGCGGGCGATCGCGGTGGACATCAGGCCAATTGGCCCCGCGCCGGTGATCAGGACATCCTCACCGACCAGATCGAAGGAGAGGGCGGTATGGGCGGCATTGCCCATGGGGTCCAAGATCGACGCCAGATCGTCGGAGATATCGTCGGGCAGGGGGTAGGCATTGGTGGCCGGGATCACGACCAGTTCGGCGAAGGCGCCCGGCCGGTTGACCCCGACGCCGCTGGTGTTGCGGCAAAGGTGCCGCTTGCCGGCCCGGCAGTTGCGGCAGTGCCCGCAGGTGATATGGCCCTCGCCGGACACCCGGTCGCCGACTTTGAAATCCGCGACATTGGCGCCGACCTCCACGATGCTTCCCACGTACTCGTGGCCCACGGTCATGGGCACCGGAATGGTCTGCTGCGCCCAGTCGTCCCAGTTGTAGATATGCATGTCGGTGCCGCAGATGGCGGTCTTGCGGACCTTGATCAGCACGTCGTTCGGACCGCAGACGGGCTCGGCAACTTCCTGCATCCAGAGGCCCGGCTCGGATTTCGCTTTCACCAGCGCTTTCATGCTTCTGTCCTTCCCTTGGGGAAACGAAGAGCTAAGACGTCTCCGAATTCATCAGCTATTGAATGACGTTCAGGGTGCGTCCGGCCTTGGCGAAGGCCGCGAGGGCCTTCTCCAACTGCGCCTCGCTGTGGGCCGCCGACATCTGCGTACGTATCCGCGCCTTGCCTTCCGGTACGACCGGGAAGGAGAAGCCGGTGACGTACACCCCGTCTTCGTAGAGCAGGGCGGCCATCTCGCCGGCCAGGCGGGCGTCACCCAGCATCACCGGGATGATCGGATGCTCGCCGGGGATCAGTTCGAAGCCCAGATCCTGAAGCCCGCTGCGGAAAAAGGCGCTGTTGGCGATCAGACGCTCCCGCGCGCCGGCGCCGCCCTCCAGCAGGTCCAGGACCTTGATCGAGGTGGCGACGATCATGGGCGCCAGGGAGTTGGAGAAGAGATAGGGACGGGAGCGCTGACGCAGCCAGGTGACGATCTCGCGGCTGGCGCTCACATAACCGCCGGAGGCGCCGCCCAGGGCCTTGCCCAGGGTCCCGGTCAGGATATCGACCCGCTCGGACACGCCGCAGAGTTCCGGCGTACCGCGGCCGGTTGCACCGACGAAGCCGACCGCGTGGGAATCATCGACCATCACCAGGGCGTCGTAGCGCTCGGCCAGATCGCAGATGGCCGGCAGGTTGGCGATGATGCCGTCCATGGAGAAGACGCCGTCCGTGGCGATCATGCGGAACCGGCAGTCCTGCGCCTCTTTCAGGCAGTCTTCCAGGGCCGCCATGTCGTTGTTTGCGTAGCGCAGGCGCTTCGCTTTGCAGAGCCGCACGCCGTCGATGATGCTGGCGTGGTTGAGGGCGTCGCTGATGATGGCGTCCTCGGGACCCAGCAGGGTTTCGAACAGCCCGGTGTTGGCGTCGAAGCAGGAGGAAAAGAGGATGCTGTCCTCCATGCCGAGAAAGCCGCTGAGCCGCCGCTCCAGTTCCTTGTGGATATCCTGGGTGCCGCAGATGAAGCGCACGGAGGACAGGCCGAAGCCGTGGCTGTCCAGAGCCTGCTTGGCGGCCGCGACCACGGCCGGGTCGTTGGAAAGGCCCAGGTAGTTATTGGCGCAGAGATTGATGACTTCGCCGGAAGCCTGTTGGCCCGGGCTGCCCCCGTTCGCACCGACGCTGATTACGGCGCCTTGGGGCGAGGTGATCAGACGTTCACCCTTGTAGAGACCCTTTTCCGTCAGGGCCCGGGTTTCCTGCTCAAGGTGCGCCAAAAGCGATCTGCTCATCTGCCGACCATCCTCATCTGCCGTTTGCGATACCAGGAAGTGCCGTCTCAGGACTCCAGGTGGTGATGTACAATATAATGAACAAGAGTTTTGTATATTGGGTCAAGGCAAAAAACAGCCTGACGCGGTCGCCGGCCCTACTGCGCGGCCTTGCCGCTGTACTGGCCGGGCAGGGCCATGACCAGAAGGGCCTGCGCCGGCGCTTTCTGGCGGTTCTCGATCTTATGTGACTGATCGGAGGGGTAGCGCAGCGTCTCACCCTCCATCAGTTCGATAACCTGGCCGGGCAGATGGACCCGAAGCTGCCCGCTCAAAACGGTGAGATGCTCATAGGTGTCCTTGGCGTGGGCCTGGGAATCCAGTTCGCTTTCGGGCTCGAAGGAGACTTCGTACCACTCCATGGGCAGAACCGTGCGGGTCGGTCCCAGAATGCGAAGCTGGCACTTGCCGTCGGCGCTTCGGATCGTCGGGGTGGAGTAGGCTTTGACGTGGGTGATGGCGCCGGTGCCCCCCGCCTGATCCTGCGAGGAGCCCAGCAGTTCACTCAGTTCGATGCCAAGCGACTGGGTCAGGTTCCAGAGCACCACGAAGGTGGGATTGACCTTGCCGCGCTCGATCTGGGACAGCATGGATTTGGAGATCCCGCTACGGCTGGCGAGCTGGTCGAGCGTCAGGCGCCGCTGTTTCCGTGCGGCCTGCAAGGTCCCACCGAGCTGCGGGGCGGGCGGGGCATCCATCTCCGACATGGTTCTATCCGGTTTCACTGACTTAAACTGCTACGCTTTGTTCATTATATTGAAATCGAGTTCACTGTCCAATATCGCCTATCGCGGTGTGGAAACCATAAGCAGGGTTGGTGAATTCTGATGCTTTTGGTGTTTAATGCGGAAGTTTTCGTGACCTTCCGGCAATTACCAGCTTGTCTAGACAAGCCAAGATCGGTTATCGCGGAAGGTCAGTAAACCGCAGCGAATAGCGGTCGGACAGGAGGGCGTGCGGAAAGACCATGGCGAACGACGGCGAGGCCCCGGAAAAGCTGATTTCAGCGGCAAACGGCTACGAACGGCCGACCACCTTTGGTGTTCTGCTGGTGCCGGGCTATTCCATGATGACCCTGGCCGCCATTATCGATCCCCTGCGGCAGGCTAACGTTCAGGCAGGGCGGACGATCTACGAATGGTCGCTTTTCTCGACGGACGGCGGCCCGGTGGTCTGCAGCAGTGATGTGGCCGTTGACGTCAATTACGACCTAAACGCCGAGGTCTATCCCGACATCGTGCTGGTCTGTGCGGGCTATCATCCCCAGAAGAACGTCAGCAAGGCCATCCTTGCCTGGCTGCGCGTGCGGGCGCGCCGCGGGGCCGCGATCGGCGGCACCTCGACCGGCAGCCTGATCGTCGCGGCGGCAGGGCTGCTGGACGGCTACAGGGCGACGATCCACTGGGAGAACCAGGCCGGCTTCGTCGAGCTTTTTCCCAACGTGATCTGGACCGGCAACATCCTGGAGATCGACCGCAACCGCTATACCTGCTCCGGTGGTGACGCGACACTCGATCTCATGCTGAACATCATCGCGCGGGATCACGGCTCCTACCTGGCCATGATCGTCTCCAGCGAGTTCCAGCACGGACGGATCCGCACCAGCAGTGACAATCAGAGCGTCGCCAACCGCCGCCTGCTGAAGCTGAAGTCGGCTCGTGTCTCCGCCGCCATCGAGGTCATGGAGCAGTACCTGGAAGAGCCGCTGACCCTGGAAGAGGTCTCGGAAAAGGCCCAGGTCTCGCGCCGCCAGCTCGAACGACTGTTCCGGCACCATCTCGGCTGTTCGCCGGGGAAGTACTACCTCGACCTCCGGCTGGACTTCGCGCGATCGCTTCTGCTGCAGACCGAAAAACCGGTGACCGACATTGCCTTCGCCTCCGGTTTCGTCACCCTCTCGCACTTTTCCAAGAGCTTTCGCCAGCGCTTCGGCATCAGTCCGCGCCAGGAGCGGCTAAAGGCTTGCTAAGGCATCACGCCTGACAAAAAGGGCCGGACGATGCAGTGTCCGGCCCTTTTTATGTTTTGAAGGTCAAGTGATCCTAGGCGGCGCGGATGCCGTTCAGGAAGGTGCCGACCTCGTTCCGCAGGCTTTCCGACAAGCGGGTGAGCTCGCTGGTGGCGTCCTCGATCGATTTTGCCGTCTGACCGGTCTCGTTGGAAGCGGCGTGGACGTCATTGATCGTTCCGGAGACGCTCTGCGTGCTGCGCGCCGCCTCCTGGACGTTGCGGGAGATTTCGTGGGTTGCGGCGCCCTGTTCCTCGACGGCGGCCGAGATTGAAGAGGCGATTTCGTCCACCCGCGATATGGTCGTGCCAATGTTTTTGATGGCATTCACGGCGGTTTCCGTGGCGTTCTGCATGGAACTGATCTGCGACCCGATCTCCTCAGTCGCCTTGGCCGTCTGGGTGGCCAGGTTTTTGACCTCTGACGCGACCACGGCAAAGCCTTTACCCGCGTCGCCGGCGCGCGCTGCTTCGATGGTGGCGTTCAGCGCGAGAAGGTTGGTTTGCTCGGCGATATCCGAGATGAGGTCGATGACGTCGCCGATTTTCCGGGCGGCTTCGGACAGGCCCTCGACTTCGCCGTTCGTGGTTTCGACCTGCTGTACCGCCTCAGAGGTGATCCTGGAGGAATCCGAGACCTGCTTGCTGATCTCCTGGATGGACTCGGAGAGCTGTTCGGAAGCTGAGGCGACGGTCTGAACGTTGCTGGTGGTCTCCTGCGATGCGGAGACCACGGTCGAGGCCTGGGTGCTGGCTTCGTTTGCACGGGCCGACATCTGATGGGCGTTGGACTGCATGTTTCCAATCGCGGAGGAGACCTCGTCCACAATGCTCTTCACGCTGGCCTCGAAGCTCGAGGCCAGGTTGTTCATATCGGTCCGCTTGGATTCCTCTGCATTCCGGCGAAGCGCTTCCTGCTCGGACTCCAAGCGCTTCTGTTCAATCGCGTTGGCTTTGAAGACCTCGACCGTCTCGGTAATGGCTGCGATTTCGTCTTTGCTGTTGCGTGCCGGCAGATCGACTTCCAGGTCGCCGTCCGCCAGCCGGCGCATAGAGTTGGTGATGGCCGTAAGGGGCCCTGTGATGCTTCGTGCCGTGAAGATCGACAGGATGACCGTGACGATCAGGATGACCAGGCAGATGCCGCCGACAAACAGCGCCTCGCTCCAGAGCTGCGCTTCCAGGTCGTCGATATAGACGCCCGTGCCGACAACGAGACCCCAGGGGGCAAAGCCCTGAACATAGGACTCCTTGGCGACCGGTTCTTCATGGCCGGGTTTCGGCCAGAGGTATCCGACAACGCCGCCGCCTTGTGCCTCTACGATCTTGACGAATTCGCGGAACAGAAACTTTCCGGCCTTGTCCTGTAGCTCGCTGAGATCCTTACCAACCAACTCGGGTTTGATCGGATGCATCACCATGACCTGGGACATGTCATTGACCCAGAAATAGTCGGTGCCGTTGTAACGCATGCCGGAGATTGCTTCCAAGGCGCGCGCCTTGGCGTCTTCTTCTGAAAGCTCGCCGGCCTCGGCTCTGGCGTGATAGGAGGCCAGGACCGCTGCCGCGTTTTCCGCCAGGTGCTTCAGTTCGCCGTGCTTTTGGGCGTAGGCCTGCTCCCGGGAATGGTAGAGGTTCAGCCCGGCGACGAGCAGTGTTCCAACGACCGCCAGGGCAATCAGGCTGAAAAGACGGGTGCTAATCTTCATGGCATGTAGTCCAGTAATATCGGTGCCAGGCAATCAATCTTAAGTTGACCGCTTCAGGTGGCAGCGTTCTAAATCCCTCTACTAAAAATTCTGTTAATTCCCGACCGCTCCCCTCAAGTATTCGCTTTATTGAATAAGTTGTGCTGCGTTAAAGAGGGCAACGGGTAAGTGGCCTTAATGACAACAATAAAATGTAGAACGCCTTGGCGGCGTGCAGTCCTTGCCGAAGGAAGATAAGTTGCTGGCGTAGACTTGAAAGGAGGCGCGCTGCCATGACGAAACTAGGGCCGCGCAATAGGGTTACCGATGTGCCTGGTCTTAAGGTCGGGAACGCGGAAGACCTCGGCTTGCGCAGCGGTGTGACAGTGCTTCTTCCCGATGAGCGTGTCGTGGCGGCTGTCGATCTGCGCGGAGGGGGGACCGGAACCCGGGAAACCGCGCTTCTCGATCCTGCGGCGACGGTCGATGCCGTGGATGCCATTGTGCTCAGCGGTGGATCGGCGTTCGGGCTCGAGGCAGCGGGCGGCGTCATGAACTGGCTGCGCGAGCGGGGCAGGGGCTTTTGCGTGGGCGAGACGCGCGTGCCCATCGTGCCTGCGGCGATCCTCTTCGACCTGAATAACGGTGGTGACAAGGACTGGGGAGCGACGCCGCCTTATCGGGAACTCGGCTCGCAGGCAGCAGAGGCTGCGTCTCAGGACTTTGCGCTCGGTAACAGGGGTGCCGGACTTGGCGCCATGGCGGGGCCGCTTAAGGGCGGCCTGGGCAGTGCCTCTGTGGTCCTGCCGTCGGGGATCACCGTCGGTGCGCTGACAGCGGTCAACTCCCTCGGCTCGACCGTGATACCTGGCTCGGCGAGCTTCTGGGCCTGGCCTTTCGAGCAGTCAGGCGAACTGGGTGGACAAAAGCCGCCGCCGGTCGGGCCGCTGCCGGAGGAGGATTACGCTTTCCCCGGGGAGCCGGGGGCCAATACGACGCTCGCGATCATCGCCACGGACGCAATTCTTACCAAAGCGCAGGCGCAGCGATTGGCCATCATGGCGCAGGACGGGCTCGCCCGGGCGGTCCGGCCGGTTCACACCCCTCTGGATGGTGATGTCGTCTTCGCGCTCTCCACGGGACGCGTGCGGCTGACCGACCCGGTTATGGAGCTTGCACGGATCGGCATGTACGCGGCCGACTGCCTCGCCCGGGCGATTTCCCGCGCGGTTTACGAAGCCGAGACACTCGGGAAGATGCAGTCCTACCGGGATCGATATTTTGCATGAGCGTCTGCGTCGGGGCACACGTCAAGAGAGCGTTTCCTTGATCGAGAGCCTATACGGTCGAAACACGTAACGCTGTCCGGGGCGCCCGGAATCCCAAAAATGGGTTAAGTCCCTCTTTTTCCTAAATTTGTCACAGTCCTGCGAGTCCGGCCGACCTGCCTCTTTTTGGGCACAGCCTGGGTTGTGCTGCTAAACGCCGGTTTTCTGCGCGCTTGCGCGAGATTCTTGCGATTTTCTAACCGCTGATTTTTTCTATAATCAACTAAAAATATACAACTGGCACAACTGCTATATAGGTTAACAAATAGTCTGTAAACAAACAAAAATACGCGAGACTGTTAAATAAACTGACAGGGTCGAGATGAAAATTTTTAGATACGATGCCGTTAACTAAATTAATCGGGAGTCTGTAAGAGATTCCTTTGCTTTTTTAATGCTGAGAAGAGTCGATTTTCTTTACACGAATAAAAGAGTCATGGGAATACAACCAAGAAGTTAATAAATAACATATTGAAAAATAAAGAAAATATTCATCACACGTAGGCAAATTTATTGTGACTTAAATGTGATTTTGTCAGCCCTTTTTACAGATTTGAGTCAAATCTTAAGGGCTGTGGCCGTAACGCCTTGAAACGGCTGCAAAAATGACACTGGCACCGAAGTTGCTATGGAGACATGCAGGTATCGCAGGTAGCGAAGTCCTCACGGCGAAGGTCTTGGCGATTACCGGGCGAGCCCGATGAAGAGATAAGAACTGGAGACCTAAAATAATGTCGTGGACGAACTTCAAACGCATTTCGGCGGCGTTGGTTGTGTCCTTCCCTGTAGCGTTCCTTGGAACTGCTGCCGCAAAGGCCGACCTCATTACGGAATGGGACTATCAGATCGATAGCGCCTTCACTGCTTTCTCGCCCGCCGGCGTGACCGGCCTGAACCCCAATCCTGATCTCGGGAACAACCCGACGACCCTTCAGTGGGGCACGGGCGGCAGCGGGCCGAGTTCACTGGTGGTGGACTCGACCATCGCCAGTCCGCCGACCCTGACGACGGGCGGCGATCCCGTGACCGGCGCTTCGATCACGCATAACAACAATCCGATCGGGGGGCCGACGCTGACCTCTGCAAGCCTGGCCACTCAGCTCGTCCTTACCGCTTCGAACGATCCGACCGTCACCCAAACTTTGATGGCCGAGTTCGAGATCGCCTTCAACGAGACCTTCAATGACGGGGATTGCGGATTCAATTCGGTCTCCAACTGCGATGACATCTTCATCCTGTTGAACCCGGAGGTGCTGGTCGAGACCTTCATCGTCGATGAGTTCGTCTACACCATCACGCTCGGGGCGCAGGGCCTCGGCCCGCTGGATGATGCCACCTGCGCGGAAGCGGGACAGGCCTCCGGCTGCGTCGGCTTTACCACCCAGGAAAGCCAGGCGAATGTCCTGCAGACACTCTTCTCGATCTCCGCGGAACAGATCCGCATTCCCGAGCCGGCCAGCCTGGCGCTGCTTGGCTTCGGTTTGGTTGGTATGGGGGCGATGGTGCGCCGCCGCCGCAAGGTTGCCTGACCAGCAGCATCTTCAGAGCAGAAAACCGAAACGGCGGCTCGCAAGGGCCGCCGTTTTCTTTTTGGCTCCCGTGACAAGCCGCAGTCGCGCAGACTTAGCTGCCGGGCTGTCGCGGACGTCTCGGTTCCCGGGGCTCCCGCCGGCGTCGCGCATTGCGCTCATAGGCCGCCTGTCCGGTTACCAGCGTCCATTCGACCAGTCCCCTCAGAACCTTGTCGAGGGCGTCGTCGAAGGCGACCACGATATCGTCGATCTGGTCCGCTTTGGCCGTCGATGCGTGTTCGAAGCTTCGCGAGGCGATGATCGAACGCTGCGGTAGCTGGATCAGTTTCGCATTGATGGCCACCAGCGTTTCCGGTGCGCCGCTGCGGTAATAGACAGTCTGGAACTCCCGCAGTTCGGTCTTGAGCACGTAGTCGGCGCGCAGGCCGCCGGTCTCTCGCGCCACAGAGACGATCCGGCCGCTGTTCTCGAAGGATTCGACCATCAGCGTCTGGACCATCAGGGGCGCCTGATCCACCCATCCGGACCTGGCATAGAATTCGAGCTGCGTCGGTGAGCGCTGCAGCGCGATGCGGGTCGTACTCAGGCTGCCGTTCGCAATGGGCGGCTCCAGCACCAGTTGCCATTCGACGCTCGGCAGATCTTCCCGGAAAGTGCTCTTCGGCGTCAGGCGGTAGAGGGCAGGGGGCGGCCCCTGACCGGGCACGATATTGCTGCAGGCGGCGGTGAAGCCGAGCAGCGGCATGGCCGCCAGGGCTTTCAGGCTCTGACGCCGCTGTGGAAGAGTGGGGCCCCCGGCGGCTGCGTCGCCGCGCGCGGAGGCTTCGGGAGGGAGTCTCTTATTGTGCGTCATAGCCTTGCTGCTGGTCGCCGAAAATGAAGCGGGCCGGGTCGCGTCCGACCTCGGTGGTGATACGTTGAAGATCGCTGATCAGGTCACGGGCTTCGATCAGGACATTGGAAAGCTCGTAAAGCCCGGTGGTCGCGAAGTCGTTGATCGGCTCGCGGTTCTCCGCGATGAGGCCTTCGAGCTGACCGGCGGCGCCGTCGATGCTGGCGGCGGTGGTGTTCAGGTTTTTGATCAGGTCGCGCAGGTCTCCGGAAACCCCCTGGACTGATCCGTCGATGGTGCCGGCGGTGGACTCGAAGGCCAGCAGGGTGCGATCGGCGCTCTCGGTCAGGCGGGTGAGGTTGGCCTGAATGGCGTCCGCCGTCTCTTTGAGTGAGCCCGTGGCATCGCTGAGGTTCTTCATGGTGGTCGAAGCATCCCCGATCAGGGCTTCGACCCGTTCCCGGTTTTCGACGAAGGCCTCGGTGACCTGGCGCAGATTGGCGATCGTCGCGGCGATGTCCGCGCGGTTCTTGTCGTTGAGCACATCGTTGGCGCGGTTCAGCAGCAGGATAGCCCCGTCGAGCAGCTCCGGCGCCGAAGAGATGACGCTCTCCAGATCCGAAGAGCGCGAGGGGATGATCGGGCGCTTTTGGTCTTCGGAGGGCTCCAGCAGCGGCGCTTCCCGTGAACCGCCGGACAAGAGGATGTACAGGCCGCCGGTCAAACCGGCCAGGTTCAGCGTCGCGTAGGTATCGGTCTTGATCGGGGTTTGGGCGTCGACCTCGATCAGGGCGCGGACCCGATTGGGGTCGTCGTGGTCCAGGCCGATGAAGGCCACTTCGCCGACCCTGACGCCGCTGTAGCGGACGGGGCTGCCCTCGGCGAGGCCAGTCACAGAGCCGCGGAAGAAGATGTCGAAGCGTTTGACCTCCGTATCGACCTGGAACTGAGCCAGCCAGACCACGAACCCCAGCAGCCCGAGCACCAGCAGCAGCACGAAGCTGCCCACCATGACGTAGTTTGCACGGGTTTCCATTATCCGATTTGCCTCGCCTGCTTTTGCTTCATGGCCCGAGCCTGACCTTTTCCTCTGCGGCCTCTGAAAGTCCGGCGGCCCGCTGTTTGGCGGTTTCGGCCGCACGGCCGCGCGGTCCCTTGAAGTATTCGTCGATCCAAGGGTCCGGTTCCCGGATCAGTTCGGGGATCGTGCCCACCTTCACCTTCTTATTCAACAGCACTGACACCCGGTCGCAGATGGCGTGCAGCGAGTCCAGGTCGTGGGTCACCATAACGACGGTCAGACCCAATGTCGCCTGCAGTTCCGCGATCAGCTCATCGAACTTGGCCGCGCCGATCGGGTCGAGGCCGGCCGTGGGCTCGTCCAGGAAGACAATTTCGGCGTCCAGGGCCAGGGCGCGCGCGAGCCCGGCGCGTTTGCGCATGCCGCCGGAGAGCTCCGAAGGATACTTATTCGCCGCATCGGCTGGCAGGCCGACCATGGAGACCTTTACGTCGATCAATTCCTGCCGCAGGTCTTTCGACAGCCGGGTGTGCTCCTTGATGGGGGCCTCGATGTTCTGGGCCACGGTCAGGGAAGAGAACAGCGCGCCATCCTGAAACAGAACGCCCCAGCGGGCCTGAAGGGCCTGCGCCTCCTTGCCTCGTAGTTTCGCGGTGTCCTGGCCGAAGACCTCGATCGTGCCCGACGACTGTTTGTTCAGGCCGACGATGGTGCGCAGCAGGACCGACTTTCCGGTGCCGGACCCGCCGACGATGCCCATCACCTCGCCGCGCCGGACCGAGAAATCCAACTGGTCATGCACCACCTGCCGGCCGAACTTGTTGCGCAGCCGGGTAACCTTGATGATCGGTTCTTCCTGTGCGGTCATAGGCCGATAACCGAGAAAAGCACGGAGAAGAAGGCGTCGAGGACAATCACCAGGAAGATGGCCTCGACCACGGAGCGGGTGGTCTGCTTGCCGACGGACTCCGCACTTCGGGACACTCTTAACCCCTCGTAGCAGCCGACAATGGCGATGATGAGGGCGAAGAAGGGTGCTTTGATGAGGCCGACGGAGAAGTCGCCGATCCGGTCGACCGACAACAACTGGCTGGCGAACTGCGAAAGCGAGATATCAAGGGCGAGGGTGGCCATGATGGCGCCTCCGAGCAGGCCCATGACGTCGGCGTAGAAGGTCAGGAGGGGCAGCACCAGCGTCAGGCCGATCACCCGCGGCACAACCAGGACATCCATGGGATCGAGGCCGATGGTTTCCATGGCGTCGATTTCCTCATTGACCTTCATCATGCCGATCTGCGCGGTAAAGGCGCTGCCGGAGCGGCCGGCAACGATGATCGCGGTGAGCAGAATCCCCATCTCGCGCAGCACGCCGACGGAAACCAGATTCACCGTATAGATCTGCGCGCCGAACCTGGCGAGCTGATCCGCGCCCTGGTAGGCGAGCACGACGCCGATCAGGAAGGAAATCAGGCCGACGATGGGCAGGGCGTTCAGGCCGGTCTGCTCCATCTGGCTGACCAGCGCGACGAAGCGGATCCGGCGGGGCTGAAAGATCGAGCGCACCAATACGATGACGGTGTAGCCCAGGAAGTTGAGAAGATCGCGGGCTGCCTTGCAAAAGGCATAGGTCTCCCGGCCGAGCTGTTCGAGCAGTTGGGTCAGCGCATTACCCGCGGGCGGTTCAGCCGGGCATTCGACGTGGTTTTCCGAGACCGTTCGCAGCAGGGTGGTGACCGTATCAGACGCACGTTCATAGCGGACCTCGAGGCCGGCCGCCTTCAGTTCGGCGGCGGTGCGCACGATGACCCAGGCGCCGGCGGTATCGAGCCCCTCGAGATTCGCGAGGTCGAAAACAGCAGTCCCAGCCCCCTTGGGGGAAAGCTTGCGAAGTTCCTGGCTGACCTCGCCGACAGTGCGGATGCTCCAGGTTCCCTGAAGGCCGATGACAAGGCGGTCATGGGCTGTTTCGCAGCTATAGCTGCAGTGTTCCGCAGTTGGAGCTTCGACTTGGGTCAAAGCCATAAATCATTCCGTTTAAAGATATATTGTAATCCCTGTCAGCTTCGAGTTTCGCCGAGCTGTGGTTTGCAGTCAAATCCGCAGCCGTGCCGCGCGCAGCGTTTTCTTCTCTCGCGGGGCGCATTCGCTAAGTTAGACGACAAAAAAGACGAAGAAGTTACAGTCATGCCCCGGCCTTCGGAAGAAAAGGCCGGTTGAGCTGAAGGGGAAAGGGCAGGAAAGATCGAAAGGGCTTGGGACCTGCTGGATCGGGTCGCTGCGCAAGCCGATCCTTTGCCAGGACTTTGAAGCAAAAAAGCCTTAACCCGGCGAAAGGCTGGCCGGGCGGTTACAGGAGACCATCGCAGCGGCCGGGCGCGTAACCGGCCCTGCCGTTGCGGGCTGTGCCTCAGGCGGCCATGTCCATTGCCGAGAGCACGCAGGAGACTGCCGCAGCCATGCCGACAGCGGATCCGACGGTCAGGCCGAAGCAGGACCACAAGGCAACCCAGGTCTTAATCGGTATGTCTCTGTCAAGACTCGAAACTCTCGTCATTCTTCGCCCCCTTTATCGACATCTGGAGCCAGTAGGAATTTGACGCCGAATTCATAGCATTCGCAAGCGAATCTAACGTACCTCAACCGCTCCCAGCATATTACAGGTTTCGAATATGGCAAAACCAGGGCGATTGTTGTCACAAATCCGACAATCGCTGTGATTGCTTCGGGAGGTGAAAATTTATCTATATATAACAGAGTTTTATGTCTAGATGTTATAGTGTCGCATCTAAAGTGCGTTTAAGGCTTCGGTTTCGTTGGCATCGCCGGTTACAACCTGGATGGCTTCACCGGGTGACACACCCGCGAGCGTGGCAAGCGCGGTAAAGCTGTTGCCGGAGCCGGTCGGGTCGATTTCGATCGTGCCATTCGAGCTGTCGACACGCAGGAAGTCGGAGAGTTTGTCCGAAGTGGGATCGTACCCGCTCAGGAGATCCGACAGATCCAGAATATCCTCGCCGGCGTCGAAGTCGGTGATCGCGTCCAACAGTGGGTTCGCCGAAGAGGCGTCGGTCAGCGAGTCCTGGTCGAGGATGAAGAGGTCGCTGCCAGGGCCGCCGGTCAGGCTGTCCGCTCCGAGACCACCCAAAAGCACATCGTCGTCTTCTCCGCCGCGTAACAGATCACTGCCCGGACCGCCGGTGAGGGTGTCGTTGCCCGCGCCGCCGAAGAGGCTTTCACCCGCCGGATCACTTGCCGTGAGCACGTCATCCACCGCAGTGACCGAGACTGTCAGGCTGTCTGAGACCGAAGCCAGATCACCATTGCTTTGCTCCTCGGCATTCCCGGTGACGACGAGCGTAAAGCCCTCTGCGCTGCCCGCCGGCGGTCGGATGGCAAGATCCGCCAGTTCGGTGGCTGGAACCTGATAGCTTGCCGCGCCTGCAAACTCATTGCCGCCGAACCTGATGACGGCGCCATCGGGCAGACCCGAGATCTCGACGAAACCGGTTTCCGAGCCGTCTTGATCGATGAGGTCAAGCTGTACACTCAGCGGAATGAAGCTGTCTTCGTCCCCTCGCGCATCTTCGAGGGTCAGGACAGGCGCATCCGCGACGGCCTCGATAGCCAGGTGGAAATCCTGGCTGACGTCCGCGACATCGCCGTTGCTGAGCTCCAGAACGCTGGCGGTGACTGTCAGTGGTGCTATGGATCCCGCTTCCGCGTGAGCATGTTCCCTGTCCAGCGTAATGACGAGTCCCGCGTACTCCGACGGGGTCAGCGTAAAGCTGCCGTCGCCATTGTCGATCCCGGCCGAGAGCAGCACGAAGTCGGCGACGTTCGAGATGGTGATCGACAGGACCTCTGAACCATCGGTATCAACCGCTGTGAAATCGATGCTGTCACTGAGACGCGCGCCGACATCCTCCGGCCCGCGCGCGACCGGCAGAGAGTCGAAGCTCTCGGTCGTCATGACATTGAGCTGGGGTGCGTCGGCCACGGCGGCGAACTCGACCGTCGCCGTTGTGGTGGTCTGCGCTGTGTCGCCGTTGGAATCACGCGAGGTCGCGGTGATTTCAACCTCGACGGGACCGTGCCGCTGCGGCGCGGGCTGGATGAAGACGGCGGCCCCGACCGGCACGACGGCGGCTCCCGCGGTATTCAGCGGGTAGGGATTCCCGGCGTCATCGACGACCCGCCCCTGGGTGGGGTCGACTGAGATCAGCAGCGGATCCAGAGTCTCCGAGCCGTCGCGGTCCGTGACAGCGGCAGAGATGCTCAGTTCCGCGGCCTGGTCTTCCAGGCCTTCGATATCCGGCACCGAGAGGGCCGGGGCATCGGCGACCGCTGTGACGCTGACCACCTGCGGCGGGCTGGCCTTGCTATCGAAGGTGCCGTTGCTCTGGTTCAGGATCGAGGTCACCGTGAAATCCAGATCGCCCGCAAGGTCCGCCGGCGGCGTATAGAAGAGCTGACCGCCCGCCAAGGCCGCCAGATTGACCGTCCAGGTGCCGCTGATCGGGTTGAACACCACGGCCCCGGGCAGGTCGGAGGAAATCTTGGCGCCGGGGTTGAGATCGCTGATCACCAGATTGAGCGCTGGGTTGTCGAGTCCGATGTTATCGGCGCCCGGGTCCAGCACCGAGAGCGCGATCGGGATGTCCTGGTCTTCGAGGTTGGCGCCGGGGCTGTTGTCGAGCGTAATGCCGATACAGGGCGGCTCAAGCGGCGGGTTGCCGCCGCCACCTCCGCCCCCACCGCCACCACCGGGTGTCCCCGGATTGACCGTAACGGTAAAAGGCGTGGTGTCGACGGCCAGGCCCTTGTTGTTGGCCGGGTCGGGGTTGGCGAAGTCGGCGTCGTTCTCGAAAACGAAGGCGGTGAGCGCCAGATCCAGATCGCCGGTAAAGCCGTTCGGTGGCAGGATCTGCAGGGTGGCCAACTGGGCCGGCGTGAAGGTCCAGGTCCCGTCGCCGTTGTTGAATCCGCCGTTGAAGCTCGTGCCCCAGCCCGCGTCACCGGGTCCGCTCGGAAGACCTGATATGACGAAGAAGAGGGATTCCGACCCGTCGCCGGTGACCTCGAAGGCCTCACCAGACAGACCGATACTGCCGCTGGTGGCATCCAGCGGAAAGCCGTCCCAGGTGCCTTCATAGACGTCGGCCGCATTGGCCTGCGCGCCGTCGGCGACGCCCTGAACCGCGACCGTGAAAAGCGTGCTGCTCGTGCTGGTTTCGCCGCTTGCCGTTTCCTGGTGGACGATGGTCAGGCCAAGCTCAAAGTTCTCATTGCTGTCCAGGGGCGGACGCACCTGAAGGCTGTTCAGAAGATCGGCCGGGATATCGTAGGTGCCGTCCGGTGCGGCTGGCTGCTGAATGCCGCCGATCCAGACCTCGACGTTGGCGGGTACGCCGGTCAGGCTGGCGCCGATCAGCTCTTCGGAACCGTCCCGGTCGATCAGCCCAGCGCTGATCGAAACCGGGATCAGCTCGTCTTCGCAGCCCGAGGCCGAGGCACCCGGGCGGGCGATATCGACCGATGGCGCGATCTCGACCTGATAGGGCAAATCTGTGCGCAGTCTGTCCCCGTTGGTGTCTTCAGTGATGGTTGAGACCGTCAGGTCGATCGTACCGCTGAAGTGTTCGGCGATGCCGCGCAACTGCGCGTTTTCCCAGTCGCCGTTTTCGAGCACCCAGGCGGTTGTGAGCGGCGGTCCCCGGTCGATGCCCTGGAGCAGCGGAGTGGAGCCGTCGGGAAGCTGCACGACCAGGCCTTCCGGAACGCCGCTGATAATCACCGTGGTGACGGTCTCGGAGCCGTCGATGTCGGTGGCGCCGACGTCGATCTTCAGATCCAGGATACCGCCGTTGGCGTCGACTTCGGCTTCGGTGATGCCGGGGAAGGGCTGGATCTGTCCCGGATCCGCGATCTCCTCCACATCGATATCGATGCTGCGGGACTGGGTACGGATCGAGGTGCCCGTGACGCTGCCCGGGGCGTCATCCCTGGCGGTCACGGTGGCCCTGAAATCGCCACCCATGATCTCGCTGACGTCCCGTCCGTCGTCCGGGTTGAGTGTGGCGCGCAGATTGCCGTTCCAGACGGTCTGACTGCCGTCCAGCAGGATCACGAGCTGGCCTGTTGCAGGATCGTAGAGCGCGCTTTCAAAACTGCTGGCGCCAGGCTCGAAGGTCACGGGGAAGGGGCCGTTGCCGCTCGAATCGTCGTAGTCGAGCCAGCCCGGCGGCACGTTGTCGAGGAGGATCTGCGTCAGAGCTTCGGAGCCGTCACGGTCGGGGGTGTTGGCCCGGATTCGCAGTACGAAGTCGGTGTCTTCATTGACGATATGCTGACGGTTGGAGATCCGTTCATCGGTCTCTATCGCCGTCAGGCGAATGCGCGGCTGTGCGCGCGGGTTGACGATAACCGTAAAGTCCCGGGACTCGCGTGCGCCTTCATCCGTCGCCGCGTCGAGCTGCCCGGTGATGACGCCGGAGTAGAAACGCGGCACCGTCAGCCGAAGGGCGGCGAGTTCGCTTTCGCCGTTTGCGAGGCTGCTCGGCGTCCAGATACCGTTGGCGTCCAGGCTGCCGAGGTTCACCGTCGTGCCCGGCGGCAGATCGCCGAAGGCCACGGTGAGCGAAGAGAAACTTTCCGAGCCGTCCAGATCCGTGGGGCGGGCTTCGAGATCAAGACTGATGTTGTTGGGACGACCGCGCTCGCGCACAACAACGTCGCCGGCATCGATGAAGAGATCGCCTTCCGGCGTCACGTTGATGATGAAGTCGCTGGAGGCCAGACCATTGCCGAGGGTTCCATCGCCTTCATCCGTGAGGGCGGAGAGGCTCGCCTGGATCTCACCGCTCCAGTCCCGGGGCAGGGTGAGCTCCAGGTTGGACAACTCCTGCTGGGCGGTGGTGAGTCTGCTTGCTGTCCAGACGCCTCCGTCAGAGAGGCTGCCGAGGTTGACACTGGCGCCGGCCGGGAGGCCGGTGAAGACGATGCGCAGGTCGCTGAGGGATTCGGAGCCGTCGGCGTCCGAGAGATCGAAGCGCAGGTCGGTCAGAGGAACGGTGATAGTGGCGTCAGTCTCGCTGGCCGTGAAGCTGTCCGGCGTAGAGACGGAGATATCGCCTTCGTCGCCGATCGAGACTTGGAAGGAGGTTTCGGCCGAGGCCTGATTGTTGCCGGTGGTGAGTTCCGCATCGCTCGGCGACTCGCTGGCGGTCGCCGTGACCTGCACCTCGAAGGCGCCGCTCCAGTCCGGCGGCGCGACCAGCGCCAGGGTGGCCAGGTCGGCGGCCTCAATCTGCCAGCTTCCATCCGGCAGCCGGCTGCCTGCGGAAAGTGATAGTGCCGTAGGAATCCCTTCGAGCAGGACTTGGGAGATGGACTCGCTGCCATCCGTATCTGTCACCGCGGCCGAAAGGCTCAGCGGGACGCGGATCTCGCCGTCTGTTTCCGTGAAACTGACATCGCTGGCGTCCACCTCCGGGATATCCGCGACCGCATCCACCACCAGTGTACCTTGGGCTGAAACGACCGAGGTCGCGCCGGAATCGCTGTCCAGGATCGTCAGCTCGAAGTCGAGGAGAATGTCGGCATCACTGTCCGCAGGCGGCAGGATGTAAACGCCATCTTGGAGCTGATCGGGTGTCAGGTCGTAGGTGTCAGATGGTGGCTGGATGTTGGCTGCTTCGCTGCCGCCGATGAAGAAGCTGGCGCCCGCGGGCACCCCTGAGATCTGTAAGCTGGTAACGACTTCATTGTCACTGGGTGCGATATCCAAAGAGATCCGGACGGGGAAGACGCCACTGCCTCCCGTGCTCGGATTGCCATCCTCGAAGCCGCCGGGAAAGCTCGTGCTGCCGTCCGGGCCCGAGCCGAAGTCTATGACGAAGCTGCCGCCCGCGGGATCGAAGTCGGCCTCTTCATCGTCCGGCGTCAGGGTCGAAAACTGGAACGCTACGCCCGGGATCGGCGGTTGCGGGTTCAGCAGGTCGATCAGGCTGCCGGTATCGTCGTCGTAAACGTTCGCGCCGCTGCCCTGGACCGGCGGACCGGCAACGGTCTCGATCGGGCTGCCGCCATCTTCGATCAACTGGATAAGGGCTTCGCCGGGAATGACCCGGCCATCGGCGAGGATAAGATTGGGGGCTTCGCTCCGATTGGCGAAACCCAGCAAGGTAATCTCTCCGCCACCGGGAAAGCTGAAGAGGAGGTCCGAACTCACCAGCTCGATGTTGACGGAGTCATCGTCAAAGCCCAACCGGATGTCGGCGCTGTTTTCGATCGCTAGGGAGAGAACCTCTCCGGGCGCCGCTGCTGGCACCGTGATGTTTTCGGCGCGGGCCTGCGGGTTCGCGGCCGCGGTGCCGTCAGCCTCAGGCGAGCCGGAGCCGTCCCCGGCTGTGGCGTTGGATAAAACGTTCTCTACCTGATCGGTCATATTGCCTACGCTTATTGGCGACGATAGGGCGTCGCTTCAGCAAAACGATAGAGCGCTTATCTTTTGAATAATATTGGTGTTTTCCCTTACTAAGAAGGCAGATATCCTTAAATTAACTATGTCAAAAATGGGGTATTTCTGGCGCTGATTGTGTTAATATTTGTTTGTTGATTGCTTATTAGTTGTGCCAAGTCGGTCACAAGCTTGATTTACCTGCTTTTCGGCACGTTGAATGTAAGATGATTTGAAGCTTTGGGTTGCGGGTGCCAGCGCCGCGATGGCCTCTCAAGACGAGAATCGTGAGATCTTTTCTGCCGAACTCTTTTTTTAGTCGACGATGGCACCGCGCTTCGTCACCACGTAGGCGGCCAGTTTATGGCCCTCCGATACCGCCTCCTGTGCCGGGCGCCCGAGGCTTCGGGCCGCAAGGTAAGCGCCGTTGAAGGAGTCGCCGGCGGCCGTGGTATCGATCACCTGCTTTGCGGGTTCCGGGGTAACGACCGTGACCTGCCCTTCCGAGAGGAGCAGACCACTTTCGGCCCCGTTTTTAACCACGACTTCCTGCAGCCCAAGCCCGCGCAGCCGCCGAAGGGTTTCTTCGGGTGAAGCGTCACCGAACAGCAAGGCTTCGTCGTCGAAACTGGGCAGGGCGATATCGCTTAGACGCAATGCCTTTTCCATCTCGGCGCGGGCGGTCTCGAAATCCGGCCAGAGCGCCGGCCGGAAATTGCCGTCAAAGGCCACCCGGCCGCCTGCGGATCTGATCTTTTCCAGAAGTCCGTACAGCCGGGTCCGGCTGTCTTGATCCAAGATGCCCAGGGTGATGCCACTGAGGTAGATCAGGTCGTAACCGATCAGCTTTTCGAGGGCCGCAAGGCCAAGCGGGTCGCGCAGCAGGTCCCGCGCCGCTGCTTCGCCCCGCCAGTAGAAGAAGGAGCGTTCACCACTGTCGTCGGTTCTGATCATGTAGAGCCCGGGGCGCCGCCCCAGATAGCGGGCGACGAGGTCGGTGCCGAGACCCTCGGCGCGCCAGGCTGCCAGCATTTCCTCGCTGAAAGGGTCGTCGCCAAGAGCGGTGACGTAGTCGACCGACCCGGCAGCGCCCATGCTGCGGGCCATATAGACGGCCGTGTTCAGCGTATCACCTCCGGCGCCGCGTTCCATATGACCGCCGCCGAGGTCGCGCAGTTCCACCATGCATTCGCCGATGGCGGCGATGCGCTTCTTGTCAGGGCTTTGGGTCATGGGAGTCCGTTACTCAAAAAAGCGTCAAGCCAGCCTCAGGGAACCAAAGGCAGGGCGGAGAATCGGCGGACCATACCGCGCCGCCGCTGACTGCGAAAGGGATCGCAAAAGACCGGGTCTGCCGTCTTGCGGTCAAAACGGCCTCGCTCTTAGCATAGAAAAATTGGCCTGACCACCTTGCCACTTGACCGTTCTGCGCAAATCGGCGATTGATGCCGTCGCGGGGCCAGGCGCGGCCGGGAGGCAACCACCAGTGAAGAGATGAGGGGAAGCCCGATCACATGCCGCTGAAGGCGATCGAGACAGAGCGGCTCTATCAGCAGGTGGCGCGCCAGATCGCCGAACTGATCCGCTCGGGCGAATGGAAGGTGGGCGAACGCCTGCCGCCGGAGCGCGATCTTTCCGTCACGCTGGGGGTCAGTCGACCGACGGTTCGTGAAGCCATGGTGGCCTTGGAACTTGCGCAACTGATCGAAGTGCGTTCGGGCGCCGGAATCTATGTCCGCGACGCCAACGCCCATCTCACCGCCTGCCTGCAGAGCGGACTCGATAGCGGTCCCAGTCCCTTTGAGCTGATCGCTGCGCGCCGTGTGATCGAGGGTGAGATTGCCGCCATTGCGGCAATGCAGATTACGCAGGCCGAACTTGAAGGCATCGCGGCGGCCATTCGCAAAATGGAGTCCGACATCGAGGCCGGCCTGCAAGGGGTCGCGAGCGACCAGGACGGCGATCTGCTGTTTCATAAGAGACTGGCAGAAGCGACGCGCAACAGCGTGCTGGCCTCCCTTGTTGAACCGCTTTGGGAGGGGATGCGCAAACCCATGTTTGCCGCCATCAGCCGCCGTGTCAGCCTGCCGGACAATGCGCGCCGCGCGACAGAGGAACACTGGGCGATCCATGCCCGGCTGAAAGAAGGCGATTCCGAAGGGGCACGTGCTGCCATGCATGCTCATCTCGATACGGTCCGCCATATGCTCTTGAAGGAATGAAGGATGTCTGAGGAACAGAACGATAGCGCACCACTGCTGCACGAAGACCGTCTCTTCCCGAGCGATCCGGCCCAGCGAGCTGTGGCGCGCAGGCTCTATGCCGAGATCAAGGATCTGCCGATTGTCAGTCCTCATGGCCATACCGATCCGCGCTGGTTTGCCGACAACGAGGCTTTCGAAAACCCTTCGAAGCTCTTCGTGACCCCGGACCACTACGTCTTTCGGATGCTCTACAGTCAGGGCATCTCGCTGGAAAGCCTGGGAGTCCCAAGGCGTGACGGCGGTGAAATCGAACAGGATCCCCGCAAGGTCTGGCGGCTGCTGGCGGAAAACTACTATCTCTTTCGCGGGACGCCCTCGCGGCTTTGGCTCGACCATGCGCTCTCGGAAGTCTTCGGCATTCACGAGCGCCTCGGGCCTGGCAACGCGGATAGTATCTACGACCGGGTTCAGGCCTGTCTCGAGCAGCCGGCCTTTCGTCCGCGCGCGCTGTTCGACCGTTTCAAGATCGAGGTGATCACGACGACGGAATCTCCTCTCGACCCGCTTGAGTCCCACGCCAAGGTGCGGGATAGCGACTGGGAGGGGCGGGTGATCACCGCTTACCGGCCCGATCCCGTGGTTGACCCGGAGTTCGAGGGCTTTGCCGAGAATGTCGAGAAGCTCGGTGAGCTCTGCGGCGAGAACGTCACGGACTGGTTTGCGTATCTTTCGGCCCTGCAGCAGCGCCGGGGCTTCTTCGCGCAGATGGGCGCGACCTCGACTGATCACGGGCATCCTTCCGCCGCGACCGCCGATCTGGACCCTGTGACCTGCCAGTCGCTGCTCGACCAGGCGCTGGCCGGCCGCATCACGCCGGAGGAGGCCGAGCAGTTCCGGGCGCAGATGCTGACCGAGATGGCGCGCATGAGCCTCGAGGACGGTCTGGTGATGCAGATCCACCCGGGGTCCTTCCGCAATCACAACAGCCGGATACTCGAGGATTTCGGCCGCGACATGGGGGCCGATATTCCCAGTCGGACCGACTACGTGCGCGCGCTGCAGCCGATGCTGTCGCGTTTCGGCAATGAAAAGGGCCTGGATATCATCCTCTTTACCCTGGACGAGACCAGTTACAGCCGGGAACTGGCGCCGCTCGCGGGTCACTATCCGGTGCTCAAGCTGGGCCCGGCCTGGTGGTTTTATGACAGCCCCGAGGGCATGTTGCGCTACCGGCGTTCGGTGACAGAGACCGCCGGTTTTTACAATACGGTCGGTTTCAATGACGACACCCGGGCCTTCCTTTCCATCCCGGCCCGTCACGATGTCGCTCGCCGCATCGACTGCGCCTATCTGGCGGAACTGGTCTGCGATCACCGGCTCGATGAGGATGAGGCGCTCGAGGTGGCGCACGACCTGGCCTACCGGCTCGTGAAGAAAGCTTACAGACTTTAGCGTAACCCTCCCTTGTCCTTCAGGCACCTGTTCCATGACCCGATTGTCTCCAGAAACGCTGTCTCAACTGCCCGCTTCCGTGCAGCGCCCCGGCTTCGACCGGGCTGCTTGTGGGACCGGCATCGTTCACCTTGGGATCGGCGCCTTCCACCGCGCCCATCAGGCCGTCTACACAGACGATGTCCTGACCCGCTCAGGTGGTGACTGGGCCATTTGCGGCGTCAGCCTCCGGCAACGCACCGTTCAGGATCAGCTCGGCCCTCAGAGCGGACTCTACTGCGTTGTCGAGCGTGACGGCGGTGGCGATCTTTGCCGTGTGATCGGCGCGGTTCGAGAGGTTCTCTTCGCACCGGATGACCCTGAGGCGCTGGTGGCCCGCATGGCCGATCCGGCGACGCGGATCGTTTCACTCACGGTTACCGAAAAGGGCTATTGTCATGATCCGGCCAGTGGAAAGCTGAAGCTGGACGATCCGGGTATTCAGCAGGACCTGAAGACACCGGAACGACCTTCCACGGCTATCGGCTTTATCGCCGCGGCGCTGAATGCGCGCCGCCTCGGCGGCAACAAGCCCTTCACCGTCATGACCTGCGACAACCTTCCGCATAATGGCCGCCTTCTGGCCGGGCTTGTCGCCGCCTATGCGGCGGAACTGGATCCCACCTTTGCCGACTGGGTCCGGCAGGAGGTGGCTTTCCCCTGCACCATGGTCGACCGGATTGTGCCCGCGACCACCGAAGAAGGTCTTGGTGAGCTTGCCGGGGAGGTCGGCTTGCGGGACGAAGCGGCGGTGATCTGTGAGCCCTTCCGCCAGTGGGTGATCGAGGACAGTTTCACGCAGGGCCGCCCCGCCTGGGAGGAAGTGGGCGCGCAGATGGTTGCTGACGTCGGGCCCTTCGAGGACATGAAACTGCGGCTGTTGAACGGCAGCCATTCCCTGTTGGCTTATCTGGGTTATCTGGCCGGCTACGAGACCATTGCGGAGACGATGGCCGACCCGGCCTTCGCGGCGCTGGTCCGCCGCTACATGGATGAAGAGGCGACACCGACCCTGGCCCTGCCGCGCGGCGTGGATATCGAAGGTTACAAGGACCAGTTGATCGCGCGCTTCAAGAACCCGGCGCTGAAGCACCGCACCTGGCAGATCGCCATGGACGGATCGCAGAAGCTGCCGCAGCGTTTGCTGTCGGTGATCCGCGCGCGCCTGCGGCAGGACGTCTCCTTCGATCTTGCTGCGCTCGCCGTTGCGGCCTGGATGCGCTACGTGACTGGCGAGGACGAGAAAGGGCAGGCGATCGATGTTCGAGATCCTCTTGCTGATCGGCTTGGCTCTCTGGCATCCGAAATCAAGGGCGATGCGGAAGCGCTCGTTGCCGCGTTTCTTGCGGTCGAGGAGGTCTTCGGTGATGACCTGGTCAAATCAGTCCCTTTCCGTCAGGCCGTAACCCGAGCTCTGTCGGCGCTCTACAGGAACGGCGCACGCAGTGTCGTGACGGAAAGCCCGGAGAGGTGACAAAGCACCGCCGCTCGGCTATCCCATGATCGGAGAGATTTAACGATCGAGGGAGCGCCGCGCGCATGAGTCGCTACAGCAGTACCAGCCAGATTATCCGCAAACCCGCCGTCGTCAGTCAGAACGGCATCGTCGCGGCTCAGAACCGCCTTGCCGCCGCGCAGGGTGTCGAAGTTCTGGCGCGTGGCGGCAACGCCATCGATGCGGCGGTGACCACGGCCTTCGCCCTGGCGGCGAGTGAGCCCTGGATGAGCGGTCTGGGCGGCGGCGGCTCCATGGTCATCTATCTGGCGAAGGAAGACCGGACCACCTGCATCGACTTCGGCATGATTTCGCCGGCCACGCTCGATCCCGCGGACTATCCCTTGAGCGGCGGCGTCGCCTCCGACCTCTTTCCCTGGCCGGCGGTGGTCGAGGACCGGAACCTGCTGGGGGCCAAGTCCATTGCCGTGCCGGGCGCGGTCGATGGATTGGGCAAGGCGCTGGAAGCCTACGGCAGCATCTCCTGGCGTGATGCGATCCAGCCGGCGATCGCGCTGGCGGAATCCGGTCTGTCGGTGGACTGGTTTACCTCGCTGGTGATCGCCTCCTCGGCCCGCGACCTCAGCCGTTTCCCGGCCTCAGCGGAGGTCTACCTGGAGGGCGGCTTCCCGCCGTCACCGACTTGGCACGCCGTCGGCCAGTCGCCGACGCGGGAGCTCAAAGGGCTGGCGCAGACTCTCAAAACCCTGGCCGAGGGCGGGCCGCGGGAATTTTACGAAGGCGCCTTGGCGGCGAGCATCGCCAAGGACGTGCAGGCGGCCGGCGGCTACCTTTCGGAAGCGGACCTGGCGAACTATCAGGCGCGCGAACTGCAGCCGCAGGTCGGAGACTACAGAGGCGCGAAGATCCATGTGCCACCGCAATTGAACGGCGGTCCGACTATGCTGAAGGCTTTTGCGGCGCTTGCAGAAGTCGACCTTGGAGATGATGGACCGGTGGCCGGAAGCTACGCCGCCTATGCCGAAACCCTGCTAAAGGTCTACGAGGAACGTCTGGCGACCTTGGGCGATGCCGACGAGGCACGCGGTGATTCCTGCACGACCCATCTCTCGGCCGTGGATGCCGAGGGCAACATGGTGACCCTGACCACCACGCTGCTGTCGATCTTCGGCTCGAAGGTCGTGCTGCCGGACAGCGGCATCCTCATGAACAACGGTATCATGTGGTTCGACCCACGGCCGGGCCATCCCAACTCTCTGGCACCGGCGAAGCGTTGCCTGGCGAACTACAGCCCGACGATTCTGGAAGACGAGGGTAAGCGGGTGGCTATCGGCGCCTCCGGCGGGCGCAAGATCTTCCCGGCGATCTTCCAGATTCTGTCCTACATCAAGGACTTCGGGATGAGCCTGGATCAGGCTATGCATCATGCTAGGATCGACGTCAGCGGGGTCGAGCGGGTGGTGGTGGACAGCGCCTTGCCGGCAGAGGTGAAAGACGCGCTCAAGAGCCGTTTCACGACAGCCGAAGCGCCGCGCGATGTCTTCCCGCTGGCCTATGCCTGTCCCTCGGCGGTGCTGCGCCGGGGAGATGAGAACCAGGGTACGTCGGAGGTCATGCATCCCTGGAGCGATGCGGTCGCGGCGGAGAGCTAAAGCGATGACTTCACTTTCAGACCTTGAGACACCGGCACTGGTTCTGGACCGGGGCGTTCTGGAGGCCAACTGCCAGCGCATGGCGGCGCGCCTGAGCGAGGCAGGTGTTCAGCTTCGGCCGCATCTCAAAACCGCCAAGTCGGCCAGGGTTGCGGAGATCGCGACGCAGGGGCACTTTGGCGGTGTGACGGTTTCGACTATAGCCGAAGCGCGTTACTTCGCGGCTCAAGGTTTCCGTGACGTGACTTACGCTGTTGGCTTGGCGGCCGGAAAGCTGGCGGCGGTTGCCGCTCTGCAGGCCGAGGGCGCGAGGGTGACCCTGCTGGCGGACAACCTCCCGGTCCTGGAAGCCGCCAGAGAGAAGGCTGCGGAGCTGGGAGCCGAGTTCGCGGTGCTCATCGAGGTCGACACCGGTGGACGGCGCGGCGGCGTTTTGCCGGACTCCGATGATGTGATCGAACTGGGGCGCTATCTCCACGACAGTCCGGGGCTTTCCCTGGCTGGCGTCCTGACCCATGCCGGGCATTCCTATCACTGCCGAAGCCGCGCCGAGATCGAAGCTATTGCGGAGGCGGAGCGGGCCGGGGTCGTGCTGGCGGCGGAACGCCTGCGCGCGGCCGGCTTGCCTTGCGCGGTGGTCTCGGCAGGCTCCACGCCAACGGCCATCTGCGCCCGATCTTTTGAGGGCGTGACCGAGATGCGGCCCGGGGTTTACGGCTTTTTCGATCTGGACCAGATGGCGCTGGGCGTCTGCGGGATGGAGGATATTGCCCTGAGCGTGGCCGCGACGGTGATCGGCCATAATCATGCGGCACAGAGAATCCTGATCGACGCCGGCGGCCTGGCACTTTCGAAGGACGTGAGTGCCGGGGAGTTTCTGGAACACGCCGGGTACGGCCTGGTCTGTCCGATCGGGACGACAGAGCCGCTCGAAGGACTCTATGTGGAATCGGTGCACCAAGAGCACGGTCTGATCGCCGCCGTGGAAGGGGAACCGCCCTATGACAGCCTGCCGGTCGGCGCGCGGGTGCGGATCCTGCCCAACCACGCCTGTATGACGGCGGCGGCCTATAACCGCTATCATGTCGTCGATGGCGGAGAGGATGTCGTGGAGACTTGGGACCGCATCAACGGCTGGTATTAGACCCGGGGTGGGAAAAAGCGAAGCGCACTGAACGCTTGCGAAAAAGGGAGACGGAAATGTCGCAGGAACAAGCCGGAATCTATGAAAATGGTCTGGGTCGGAACGCGGCGAACTACGAACCGCTTTCGCCGTTGTCCTTTCTGAAGCGCACGGCCTCGGTTTATCCCAACCGCCTGGCGGTCATTCATGGCGACATCCGACGCAGTTGGGCAGAAACTTATATCCGTTGTCTGCGCCTGGCCTCGGCGCTGCGCAAGCGCGGCATCGGCGCGGGCGATACGGTCTCCATCATGGCGCCTAACGTGCCTGAGATTATGGAGGCGCACTTCGGAATCCCCATGGCCGGCGCGGTGCTGAACGCGCTCAACACCCGGCTCGACGCTGAGACCATCGCCTTCACCCTCAAGCATGCCGAAACCAAGATCCTGATCACCGACCGGGAATTCTCCGGCGTGATGTCGGAAGCCCTTGCCATGCTGGACGACAAGCCTGCGGTGATCGATATCGACGATCCGCTGGCCCAGAGCGGCAGCCTGATCGGCGAAAAGGACTACGAGGCTTTGCTGGCGGAAGGCGATCCCGCCGATCCCTGGTCGCCGCCGACAGACGAGTGGACCGCGATTTCGCTCAACTACACCTCGGGCACGACGGGTGATCCCAAGGGCGTGGTCTATCATCACCGAGGTGCTTACCTGAACGCCATGGGCAATGTGCTGACCTGGTCGCTGGAACAGCATCCGGTCTATCTCTGGACCCTGCCGATGTTTCACTGCAACGGCTGGTGCTTCCCCTGGACCATCACTGCCATGGCCGGCACGCATGTCTGTCTGCGCCGGGTCGAGGCCAAGGCCATGTACGACGCCATCGCGGATCACGGCGTGACCCATCTCTGCGGGGCGCCGATCGTCATGGGCATGCTGATCTCGGCCACGGAAGAGCAGCGCCGCCCGCTGCCGGGCAAGGTCAAGATGATGACCGCGGCTTCGGCGCCGCCGGCGGCGGTTCTCGAGCGGATGCAGAAGCAGGGCTTCGAGATCACCCATGTCTACGGTCTGACGGAAGTCTACGGCCCGGTGACGGTCTGCGCCTGGCATGAGGAATGGGATGCGCTCGAGATGGAGGAGCAGGCCCGCCTGAAGTCGCGCCAGGGCGTGACCTATCCGGTGCTGGAAGGCCTGATGGTTGCTGATGCCGAGAGCCTGGAGCCGGTCCCCTGGGACGGTGAGACCATGGGCGAGGTTTTCATGCGTGGCAACGTGGTGATGAAGGGCTACCTGAAGAATCTCAAATCGACGGAGGCGGCCTTCAAGGGCGGCTGGTTCCACACCGGTGACCTCGGCGTGATGCATCCGGACGGCTATATCGAGCTCAAGGACCGCTCCAAGGACATCATCATTTCCGGCGGCGAGAACATCTCGACCATCGAGGTCGAGGGCGTACTCTATAAACATCCCGCGGTAGCGGAAGCCGCGGTGGTCGCGCGGCCCGATGACAAGTGGGGCGAGACGCCCTGTGCCTTCGTCGCCCTGCAGCCCGGCGCCGTGGTCAGCGAGGCGGAGATCATCAGCTTCTGCCGGGACAACCTCGCGCACTTCAAGTGCCCGAAGACGGTGATCTTCACGGAGTTGCCCAAGACCTCGACGGGCAAGATCCAGAAGTTCGTCCTGCGGGAGCAGGCGAGGGCACTCTAGTCGTCTGGCGGACGGCGTCGCAGATTCTTCACGGACGAACGTTTGCTTTTTGCATCCAGCCGCCGCTTCTTGGAGGCCAGGGTCGGGCGTGTCGGCCTGCGATAGGCGGGCCGCTCGCAGGCCTCCCTGAGGAGTTCGACGAGGCGCTGGAGCGCGTCTTCCCGATTGCGTTCCTGGGTACGGTGGCGCGCCGCCGTGATGACCAGCACGCCTTCCTTGGTAAGGCGCTTGCCGGCGAGCCGTTCCGCGCGCTCCCGGACATAGGCGGGCAGGGACTGGCAAGAACGCAGGTCGAAGCGCAACTGGACTGCCGTCGAGACCTTGTTGACGTTCTGACCGCCGGGGCCTGAAGCGCGAACGAAACTCTCCTCGATGTCCCGGGGGTCTATTTGGATCCTGTCGGTGATCTCGATCATGTGACCACACTATACCAAGGAGCGTTGACAATGCCCCGGGAAAGAAGGGTCAGAGCTGCTGCGCAATGAGTTCACAGCCGTGGTTCAGATGGGTTTCGATGACCCGGACGGCGCGGTCCACATCGCGGGCCCGCGCGGCGTGAAGCAGGTCGAGATGTTCCGCGCATTCGCCTTTCGTCGAACGCAGGATAGCGCGCTCGAAGCAGAGGTAGCGTTCGACCGAGCGGATCTTTTCCTCGACCTCGCGCAGCAGATCAGGATCAGCAGCGGCATAGAGTGCGAGGTGAAAGGCGATATGCGCTTCCGGGCGATCATCCTCCGAGGCTGCCTTCAAGGTCAGATGGGCCGCATCAGCAGCGGCGATCTGTTCCTGTGACAGCTTGGGAAAGGATTGGCGGACGGCTTCAATTTCCAGCGGTACACGCGTATCGAACAGCGCGACGGCTTCCTTGGCCGTCATGGGCGAGACGACCATCTCACCCTGGTCATTGGCCGTGATCCACCCCTTGCCGGCCAGGAGTTTGAAAGCTTCTTCGACGCAGCCGGCTTCGACCCGGTAGGTCTCTTCGACTCTTTCACGAGGGATCACCTCGTTCGGCGGCAAAGCCCCCATAATAATACCGTCGCGCAGGGCTTCGGCGAGCCAAAGCGCTGTGGAAGACGGGCCATCAACGGGGGGGTGTGTCATACGCCGAATCTTTGGATGCCGGCTCGGCGAAAGTCAATAAGGACGCAAACGAATACCAGCCTCTTTTGGGGTCTGTCATTCTTTTCCTGCGCCTTGAGCGATTTTACCAAGTAAGCCTCTTTAGCTTTAGCCGAGTTTTTTTTGGGATCAAGGAAGCAGGGACTGTCGGTCAGGGCGCTTTCCGCTGAGCGCGCCACAGGTCTATCAGCCGGCCGTAGCCGCCGGACATGGCGGTGACGGCTTCTTCGTCCGTCATCTTGCCGGCGAACCAGGCCTCCGCCGGCGCGCCGAAGATACTGCGCCCGACCGCGAAGCCTTTACAGATCCCGTGGCTGGCGGCGGCGGCAAAGGCGGCTCCCAAAACCTCTTCCGGTGCTTCGAGGCCCAGGAGGACGATGCCCCGGCAATAGGGGTCGTTGCGCGCGATGACGTCGGAGAGGTTCTCCCAGCCGCGTTCGGAAGCCGGCGCCTGCAGTTTCCACCAGTCCGGATAGACGCCGAGGTCGTAGAAGCGCTGCAGGGCCCGTGCGACGGTCATATTGTCGACCAGGCTTTCCTTTGGCGGGATCACTTCCAGCAGCAACTCGTGACGCGTGTTACGGCAGGCCTCGAACAAGACCTGGACCTTGTGCTCTTGGGCCTCGCGCAGTTCCTGCGGGTCGTCAGGGTGATAGAAGACCAGGCATTTCACGCAATGCTCCGCGGGCCATTCGCGCAGGGTGGCTGCCACGTTGTCGCCGCCTTCGAACTGCAGCGGGCGGGAGCCGGGGCGTTCGATCGGGCGGCCGATCCAGACCTCGCTGCCGGTGGCCGCGTCCAGGGCATCCTGGCCCAGCCGTCCGTCGCAGAGGATACCCAGCCCGGCCGTGGATCTTGAGCCGGCGTCCTTTGCCGCCTGCCAGGCGAGGTTTTTGAAGCGATGAATCTCTTCCACGCCCTTTCCGTGGCGCTCGGCAATCGCCTCCAGTTGACTGCGGTGGTCGAAGGCGAAGGCACAGACTTCGGGCCAGTCCCTGCTGCGGTTGCTGGCCCAGTGGAGCTGCTCCAGGCGGGCATCGTTGCGCAGGCGGAAATGTGGGCTGCCGTTCTTCAGAAAGTCGGTCAGTTCGTCCCAACTGGGGCAGGCCGGCGAGCAGCCGTGCCGAGAAACCGCGAAGGCGCCGCAGGCGTTGGCGTAGGCGCAGCAGGTCTCGTAGGGTTCGTCGCGCAGCCAGCCACGCAGAAAGCCGGCCATGAAGGCATCGCCCGCGCCCAGGACGTTGAAGACCTCGATGGGAAACCCGGGGCCCTTGATGCCAGCCTCGATGTCGTCCGGGATTTCGCCAGGGAAGACGACGCAGCCCATCGGGCCGCGCTTGACCACCAGAACGGCTTCAGTGAGTTCGCGCAGCCGGCGCAGGGCGGCGAGGGTATCGGTGCTGCCGCCGGCAATGTGGATCTCTTCCTCGGTGCCGACGATCAGATCGCATTCGGGCACGATGGACTGTAAATGGGCCGAGACCTTTTCGTCCGCGACGAAGCGCTCTTCACCCAGGCCGCGGCCGGTCAGCCCCCAGAGCACCGGACGGTAATCGATGTCCAGGGCCACCTTGGTGCCGGCATCACGCGCGTAGCGCATGGCCGTGCGGCTGGCATTGTCAACCTGGGGCGTGGAGAAGTGCGTGCCGCTGACCAGCAGACACTTGGACTCCGCGATAAAGGCGGGATCGAAGTCCTCCGGATCGATGGCCATATCCGCGCAGTTCTCGCGGTAGAAGATCAGCGGAAAGGTCTCCCGGTCCTGGATGCCGAGAATGACCAGGGCGGTGAGACGCTCCTTGTCGGTTTTCAGGTGACCGGTATCGACCCCTTCGGATTCGAGGGTCTCGCGGATGAAGCGGCCCATGTGTTCGTCGCCGACCCGTGACAGCATGGCGGGACGCAGACCCAAACGCGCGGCGCCGATGCAGGTGTTGCAGGGACTGCCGCCCACATACTTGGCGAAGCTCGCCATGTCCTCCAGGCGTCCGCCGATCTGTTCGCCGTAAAGATCGACGCCGGCGCGTCCCATCCCGATGACATCGAATCGGCGATCGGTCATAGTTTGAGTCTCCCTTGAGAAGCCTGCCGGTGCTTGCGGAAGGATCGCTTCCGGCCCGGAACGGTGATTGCGCCGTATGAAACAAAAATTCCATTTGACTATCAAGTCCGGAATGGAAATTTTGCTACCTTAAGAGGCCTGACTGCTTCGAGGCCCTGCATAGAGATTTGAGAGGAAGAGGTCTTGCTCGCATTCTGCCAGTTCGGCGCCGGAAGAATCGGCGCCATTCATGCCGCCAACATTGCCGCGCATCCCGGGGCCAGGCTGCGCTATGTCGTGGACGTAAACAAGGCGGCGGCCAAAGCCCTGGCCGACAGCTACGGTGCCGAAGTCGTCACGACAGAAAAGGCCCTGGCCGATCCGGAGATCGGTGCAGTGGTGATCGCCAGTTCGACCGATACCCACGCCGACCTGATCGAGGCCTCGGCGCGGGCCGGCAAGGCGATCTTCTGCGAGAAGCCGGTGGATCTCGACCTGGCGCGGGTTCAGGCCTGCCTGGCGGTGGTGAAGGCCGAAGGCGTACCCCTGGCGCTGGCCTTCAACCGGCGTTTTGACCCCAGCTTCGCCGCCCTGAAAAACCGGGTGGCGGCCGGCGAGATCGGCTCGGTCGAAATGGTCTCTATCACCAGCCGGGACCCGTCTCCGCCGCCCATCGCTTATGTGAAGGTCTCCGGCGGCCTGTTCCGCGACATGATGATTCACGACTTCGACGTGGCGCGCTGGCTGCTGGATGAGGAGCCCTGTGAAGTGACCGCGACGGCAAGCTGCCTGGTCGATCCTGAAATCGGGCAGGCGGGGGATGTGGATACCGCGCTGGTCACCCTGCGGACCGCCAGCGGGCGACTCTGTCAGATCAGTAACAGCCGGCGCGCGGCCTATGGCTACGATCAGCGTATCGAGGTGCTTGGCAGCAAGGGGATGCTGCGTGCCGAAAACCAGCAGCCGACGACCTTGGAGGCTGCGACCGAAGCTGGCGTTTCCCGGGACAAGCCGCTCTACTTTTTCCTGGAGCGCTACGCGGCTGCTTATTGCGCGGAACTGGCGGCCTTCATCGAGGCGCTGTCAGCGGGTTGCGCGCCCAGTCCCGGCGGCGAAGACGGGCATGCCGCTCTGCGGCTGGCGGAGGCGGCGGTCGAATCCCTGCGGGAGGGCCGGACGGTCCGCTTGGGAGACTGACCGCGGTCAGGCGAAGAGTTCTTCGAAATCCGCCGTCTTGTCGAGCCGGTAGCCGAGGCAGACCACCAGCGAGAGCGAGAGACACATGGAAGCGGAGAGCGAGCGGAAGGATTCGACCTGCGCTTCCTCGACCTCGAAGCAGACGTCGGCCAGGGCGGCAAAGGGGCTGAGGGGGCCGTCGGTGATCGCGATGATCTTCGAGCCCTGGTCGCGCGCCCGGGTCGCGGTTGCCAGGGTGTCCGGCGCGTAGGTCTGAAAGCTGACCGCCAGGAGCAGGTCTTTGGGCGAGAGATTTGCGGCCTGCTCCCGAACCAAGCCGCCCACGGAGTCGATCAGTGACACCCGACGGCCGAGGTGGCTCAGCATGTAAGTCAGGTAGGCGGCCACCGGATAGGCGCGCCGCTGTCCCATGACATGGATCTGCGCGCTCTTTGCCAGCAACTCGACCGCCCGTTCCAGAAGCTCCGGCCGGGTTTCCTCTCTCAGGTGCGTGAGTGCGTGGCCAGCAGCGTCGGTAAAGCGGTCCAGGACAGTAAAAGCGTCCATTTGCGGACCGCTTCGGGCCTTAAGCGCTTTGATCCGCTCGCTATAGCTGGGCTGGCGCTCGGTCAGGCGGGTGCGGAAGACCCGCTGCATGCTGCTGAAGCCGTCGTAACCGAAAGCCTTGGCGAAGCGGATCAGGCTGGAGGGCTGAACGGCGGCGCGCGTGGCGATGGCGGATACGGTTTCCAGCGCCATGTCGTTCGGATTGGCCAGCGCGAACTCCGCGATCTGACGCAGGCGCTTGCTCAGGTTCTCGTGGCGGCCTGAGATGAGGGCACGCAGATCTTCGTAGCTGGCGGGGGGAGCCGGTTGGGCCATAGTGCGTCCGATGGAAAATAGAATAGATTTTCCAAAGTAAGGGAATAATTGGATTTGCGCCAGACTCTGGCAGTTTGATTCAGGGGGTTGCCAAAGGGGAAAGATAAAATTTTATTTAAAAACAACCGGATAAAAACGTGATCTTAAAGCTTTCCCATGACTATGCCGATTCCTGGGAAAGGAATTCCCATAACCGATGAACGGGATCGCAGGAAGCGGCCGGTGCGCATAGGTTTAACAGCGATTGTCCTGGCTATGACGAGCCTCGGCGCCTTGCCGGCGTCGGGCTTTTCCTATTCGGAGGACTATTGGCGCAGCTCGGATATCCTGACCAAGCGCTTCATCTGCTCCAGCCAGGGCGGGACGCCGGACTGGTGCGCGGAGTTGCCCGGAGAGGTCGAGGTTCCCGCTTCGATCGCGGGCGAACTGGCGGCGCGCCAGAAAGCGGCCGCCGAGCGCGCGGCGATGGCCAAGGCGGCTGAGGAAATCCTCGCGGCGCGCCAGGGCGTGATCGACCGCATCCGCTCCGGCAAGATCTCGGAAGACGATGTCGCGAAGCTGCTCGAGCAGGCCAAGGAAGGCGAAAACGAGGCGATGGAGCTGATCGCCTGGATGTATGCCAACGAGCTGACGCCGGGCCGGAAGGATAGCGACGAACTGAACGAATTGGCCTACATCTGGTACGGTCGCGCGTTTCTCGCGGGCGCCAAAGAGGTCAAAGTCAATATGGACAAGATCTGGCCGACGCTGAACGAAACCCAGCAGCGCCGGATCATTGCTCTCTTCGACAAGACGGGTTGATCAGATGGCGGCCTGCGCCGCCGTCTTAGGTTCTTCCGTAAAGGAATCCTCGACCAGCTTCTGCAGGGGCTCAGCCAGTCCCGCCGCCGCCGCCATGACGATCGAGCCTCGGGCCAGGCCGTCGTTGGCGAGGGTGTCGTTGGCCCAGCCGCCGGCTTCGCGGATCATCAGGATGCCGGCGCTCGAATCCCAGGAATTCATGTGCGGCTCGAAGAAGGCGTTGAGCCGGCCGCAGGCGACGTATGCGAGGGTCAGCGCGCCCGAGCCGTTGCGGTAGAACATGCCGCCGGCCGCCAGCAGACCTTCCAGAACACCGACGATGTCCCGCGGGGTGGCGCGGTGGGAGAAGCTGAAACCGGTCATGCCGCCGGTGAAATCCTCTGCCTTGGCGACCGCAATTCGCTCGCCGTTCAAAAAGGCGCCCTGGTCCAGTGCGGCGGAAAAGAGTTCGTCGCTGTTCGGATCGTAGATCACACCGACTTCGATCCTTCCTTCGCGAATGAAGGCGATCGAAACGCACCACGTTGGGATTCCAACGACGAAGCAGGCGGTTCCGTCGATGGGATCCACCACCCAGGTTCCCTCCGCCGACTCCAGTTTGGCGGGTTCGGTCTCTTCGCCGAAGAAGCCGTCCTCGGGAAAGGCGGCGGCCAGCTTTTCCCTGATCAGCAGCTCGGTTTCCACATCCGCCTGGCTGAACATGTCCTGCGGGCCCTTGTCCCGAATCTTCAGCCGGCCGCGGTCGGCAAAGTAGCTGAGGGCATGCTGTCCGGCCTCGCGCGCGATTTCGCAGGCAACCTGGAGCCGTCGGTGATTGGAATCTGTTGTCATTGGGGAAGAACTTTAAATCGGGTGTGAAAAAACCTGGGGCCATGAAACCACATGAGCCCGCCGGTTGACAGACATCTCTCAGCGCTTCGCGGCAACACCTCAATTCGTCCTGTCAGGGCCGCAGGAGAGCACCAGAAACAATATTACATTTTTATGACAAAAATATTGCATTGTGTTTGAAAACGCTATTCCATCATCGAAGGTTTATGGAAAATCAATTCCGAAGACCGGTCTCTTTGTCACGGGTAACTGTAAGGCAGCTTATGGTGGCAGGATCGTCGCAAGGCATTGAGTAAAACCCATATAACAAATTGACATATAATAATATTTCAAGCTTGGGAGGCAGGATCTATGCTCGAGAAAAAAGGTAAAGGCGGTTGGATTGCCGGGATCGCGACGGCGTCAATGGTAACGTTTTCAGCCGTTGCGGGAACGTCGGCGCTGGCGGCAGATAAACTCACCTATTATTGCTCCGCGCAGGAGGACTGGTGCCAGTTGATGGTCCAGGCCTTCGAGAAGGAAACCGGCATCAAGGTTGCCATGAGCCGCAAGAGTTCGGGCGAGACCTTCGCGCAGATCAAAGCCGAGGCGCGAAATCCCAAGGGTGACATCTGGTGGGGCGGCACGGGCGACCCGCATCTGCAGGCGGCCGAAGAGGGCTTGACCGAAGCTTACGTTTCACCGATGCGCGGCGAACTTCATGATTGGGCGATCAGCCAGGCCTCCTCGGCCAGTGACAAAACCATCGGGATTTACGCCGGCGCCCTCGGCTATGGCTACAACAGCGAACTGCTGAAGGAAAAGGGGCTGCCCGAGCCGAAGAGCTGGAAGGATCTGACCAACCCCGTCTACAAGGGCGAAGTCCAGATGGCCAATCCCAATTCGTCGGGTACGGCCTACACGACGCTTGCCACCATCGTGCAGCTCTTCGGTGAAGAGGAGGGCTTTGAGTTCATGAAAGCCCTGCACAAGAACATCAACCAGTACACCAAGTCGGGCTCGGCCCCGATCAAGGCCGCGGCCCGTGGCGAGACCACGATCGGCATCGTTTTCATGCATGATGCGGTCAAGCAGGCGGTCAGCGGCTTCCCGATCACGGTCGTGGCGCCCAGTGAGGGCACCGGTTATGAAATCGGATCCATGAGCATCATCAAAGGGGCCCGCAATCCGGAGAGCGCGAAGAAGTTTTACGACTGGGCGCTCAAGGCCGGCGTGCAGTCCCGGTCGCTCGAGGTCAAGGCCTTCCAGGTCATGTCCAATCTGACGGCCGAGTCTTCGCCGAGCGCGCCGAAGCTCGATCAGATCAAGCTGATCGACTACGACTTCAAGAAGTACGGTTCTTCTGCCGAGCGCAAGCGCCTGCTGAAGAAGTGGGACGACGAGGTCAAGTCTCTACCGCGTTGAAGCACCTGGGCGCCCGATCTTCCAAGGAGATGAGCGGGCGCCCCTCCGACCGCGACAGGCTTGAGAGACCTTTACCCTCATGAACAGAACCGTCGTTTTATGGCTGGCCGTGGGCTGGCTCGGCTACGCGATCCTGCCGTGGTATGCCATAGAGGACGGCTTTTGGATTTTGGAATGGCTGTTCGACGGCTATCCGTTGGACAGCGACTACGCGCCGGGCCTGCTACAGGCCTTTCTGGACGATAAGTTCTGGCTCGCTCCCGTCAGCTTGTTTCTCTTCTTGCCTTTTGCGCTTCACGGGCGCGCCAAGAACGATCCGTTATTCGCAAATGTACTGCTGATCGCCGGCATCGGTGGCCTGGGCTACGTCGGCCTTCAGGGCTTCTCGATCGGTATTGCCGGCTGGGAGCTCCAGACGCTGGAAAGCGCCTTCGGCCCGCTCGGCCAGCGGCAGTTCGGCACGGGCTACGGCGCGCTACTGACCTGCGCGGCTTTCCTGTTCTTTCTGACCCAGGGCATCGCGGCTCGCGGCGCCATCAACGGGGATGTCTTCGTCGTCGGCTCGATCGGTCTGGTGATCGCCCTGGTCGGGATCTTCATTCTCTTTCCGGTCATCCAGATTCTCCTGAGCGCTTTGAAGGACGATGCGGGGCTCTACGCGCCGTCGGTCTTCGCCGCCAAGTTCTTCGACAAGAAGATCTGGGGACTGGGCTGTCTCAGTAGCAACGTCTCCTGCGGCGCGGCCTGGAACTCGCTGTTCCTGGCCGTGACGGTCGGGGCGGGGACCACGGTTCTGGGTCTGGCCTTCGCGCTGGTTGTGACGCGCACGGGCTTTCGGGCGAAAAAACTGCTGCGCGCCCTGACCGTCCTGCCGATCATCACGCCGCCCTTCGTGATCGGCCTTGCCATCATCCTGCTGTTCGGCCGCTCCGGCACTGTTACCCAGTTTGTCGCCGACCTCCTGGACATTCCCGCGGGCCGCTGGATCTACGGCATGCCCGGTGTCTGGTTCGCGCAGATGCTGGCCTTCACGCCGATCGCTTTCCTGGTCCTGATCGGGGTGGTCGAAGGGGTGAGCCCCTCGATGGAGGAGGCGGCGCAGACCCTGCGCGCCGACCGCTGGAAGACCTTCACCTCCATTTCGCTGCCGCTGATGCGGCCGGGCCTCGCGAACGCCTTTCTGCTGGGCTTTATCGAAAGCATGGCCGACTTCGGCAACCCCCTGGTGCTGGGCGGTAACTTCGATGTGCTGTCGACCGAGATTTTCTTTGCCATCGTCGGCGCCCAGAACGATCAGGGGCGCGCCGCCGTCCTGGCATTGATCCTGCTGAGCTTCACGCTGTCGGCGTTCTTTGCGCAGCGGCGCTGGCTCGGTAAGAAGTCCTACACCACGGTGACGGGGAAGGGGGATTCGGGCAGCCATCCCTACCTGCCGAAGCGCCTGTCTTGGCTGGTCTACGGCACCGCCGTGCCCTGGGCGCTGCTGACACTGGTCATCTATGCGATGATCATCTTCGGCGGTTTCGTTGAGACCTGGGGCCGGGACCATAGCTTGACCCTGAAGCACTACGCGGCGGCCTTTTCGGTGGCAACGGGCGAAGACGGCCTGCGCTGGACCGGTTCGGCCTGGAACTCTTTCTGGACGACAATGGTCATCGCCGCAGTCGCGGCGCCGCTGACGGCCGCGATCGGTCTGGTGACCGCCTATCTGCTGGTGCGGCAAAGGTTTGCCGGCAAGGACGGTTTCGAGTTCGGCACCATGCTGAGCTTCGCAATTCCCGGCACGGTGATCGGCGTGAGTTACGTTCTGGCCTTCAATGTGCCGCCGATCGAACTGACGGGCACCGGGGTGATCCTGGTGATCTGCTTCATCTTCCGGAACATGCCGGTCGGCGTGCGGGCGGGCATCGCCTCCATGAGCCAGCTCGACAAGAGCCTGGACGAAGCGTCGCTCACACTCGGCGCGACCAGTTTCGTGACGGTGCGGAAAGTCATTCTGCCGCTGCTACGCCCGGCCATCGTCGCGGCGCTGGTTTACAGTTTCGTCCGGGCGATCACGGCGATCAGCGCGGTGATCTTCCTGGTCAGCGCAAACTACGACATGGCGACCTCCTATATCATCGGGCGGGTCGAGAACAATGATTACGGCCTGGCGATCGCCTATTCCTCTGTGCTGATCCTGGTGATGCTTGCGGCGATTTCCCTCGTGCAGTTGGCAGTCGGTGAGCGCCGGATCCGGCGGCGGAGCGAGGGCGCGAACGGCGGGACCGCAAGGCCTGCGATGGAGAGTGAGGCAGCATGACGATCGCGAGCAAAGCCGCATCGGTAACCTTCGATGCCGTGACCAAGGCCTTCGGGTCCGTCGTGGCGGTGGATCAGGTTTCCTTCTCGATCGAGGCCCGCGACTTGGTCACGCTCCTGGGGCCGAGCGGCTGCGGCAAGACGACGACTTTACGAATGATCGCCGGCCTGGAGATGGCAACCCGTGGCCGTATCCTGATCGGCGGTCAGGACGTGACGTCGCTGCCGGCGACGGACCGCGACGTCAGCATGGTGTTTCAATCCTACGCGCTCTTTCCGCATATGACGGTGCTGGAGAATGTGGCCTACGGTCTGAATGTCAGCGGCCTGCCCAAAACCGAAGCCGCCGAGAAGGCGCAGGACGGGCTGGCGCTGGTCGGCCTCAAGGGCTATGGCGAACGCCTGCCAAGCGAACTGTCCGGGGGCCAGCAGCAGCGTGTTGCCGTCGCCCGTGCGCTGGTCCTGGAACCGCAGGTGTTGCTGTTCGACGAACCGCTGTCGAACCTCGATGCCAAACTGCGGCGCCGGGTGCGGGAAGAGATCCGGGATATTCAGCAGAATCTGGGTCTGACCTCGGTTTACGTCACCCATGACCAGGAAGAGGCGCTTGCGGTCTCTGACCGGATCATCGTGATGAACCACGCCCGTATCGCCCAGGAAGGCTCGCCAAGGGAGCTCTATGAAGAGCCGGCAGATCTTTTCGTCGCGGATTTCATCGGCGATGCCAACCTCGTGGATGCCGAAGTCCTATCGCTCGATGACGGGATGGCAGAGGTCCGGATCGGCGACATCCGGCTTACGTTGCCCGGCCGAGGTCTTCCGGTCGGCCCGGCACGCGTCGCTGTCCGGCCCCAGGCTATCAGCTTGAGCGAAGCCGGCGCGGAGGCTGGCATGAAGGGTGTGGTGCGGAAGTCGGTCTATCTTGGCAGTCACATTGAATACAGCGTCGAATGCGCCATCGGGGAGCTGTTCGTGATCGATGGCAGTGTTGCCGATGCTATCCCTGCCGAGAGTGATGTCTCAGTCAGACTTTCGCAGTTGGGCGTGACCCTGGTGCGGGCATAGCCGATTTCCGGATCGAACTGAAGCTGACGATCGTCGTTCCTTCAATTTGGCTGGTGTTACCAATAGATTGGACAAGACCGGGCCGATTGTGAAAAATCGCGGCGCGTTGCTTAACGCGTCCTGAAACGAGGAACAGAAAACTTTGCAGTACCCACAGCTCCCGCCCGTCTACAGCCTGAAACCCCTGGAGCCCGGCCAGAACCCCTTTGAGAGGGCGTTGGCATCCGCCGCCGTGGGCGAAGGCGAGGCGGGCGATTTCTTTTGGTCGCAACGGCTGGATCGGATTGAGATCGCCTTGGTCCTGGAACCGGATTCCCCGCTGACGGAATCCTTGACCATGCTGCCACTAGCGATGGTGGCCTTTGGCGATGCGCTGGGGGCTGTGGCACCGCCCGTCGTGGCTGTCCATTTTCGCTGGCCGGATGCGGTCGAGGTGAACGGCGGCTTCGTCGGCGGTTTTCGAATCGCCTCGGCTGAGGTTGCCGGCGAGGACGAGGTCCCGGACTGGCTCGTCGTGGGTTTCGGTATTGCCGTGCAGATGGATTTGAGCGACGAGGCGCCGGGGGCCCGCGTCCACGAGACGACGCTCTACGACGAAGGTTGCGGGGAGGTCACAGTCGACGAGTTGACCGAAAGCTTCGGACGCCATTTTCTGACCTGGATCAACCGCTGGCAGGACGAGGGCTTCGAGCCGGTACGGCTGGCCTGGCTGGCGCGATTGAAGCAGGACAAGGATGCCGAGGGAAAGGTGATAGGGCCAAAGAGGGACCTGGACCCCCATGGTGGCCTGGTTGGCGAGGGCCTGGATCCACAAGCGCTTTCCCTGGCCCTGAAGGGGCCGAGCTGGGTGGCGTCGTAGGATGACGGCCGCTAAACGCCGCTTTCCCCGTACGATCCGTCTCGACCAGTCGGACCTTTCGGTCTTCGAGCTGGCGGCGGAGCCGGGCGAGTGGGCGGTGTCCGGGGCTTTTGCCTTCGCCGGACTGACCGAGGAAGAACTGCGCGGGAAAACCAGGCAGGCCTTCGTCCACGGCTTTCTCGGGCTCGGTAGCTTCGGTCGCTCCACCCTGGTGGTGGTCAGCGAGATCGAACCGGCGGAGTACGAGGCGGTTGTCGAGGCGCTGGCGGGGCACTTCGTGGCGCACTACGGCGCGCCCGATATGGCCGCGGCCCGGCCGGTTGCCGCGGAGGAGGCCGCCTTCGCGGCCGGCCTCTGCGATCATCCCGTCAATACCCTGCTTGCGGTATCGCGGGAGATCGAGGAGCGCGGCATCGTGGAGTCCTTTCGGGTGATCACGCCGGAAGCGCCGAAGTCCCACGCGAAGATCTGGGAGATCGTCGAGACCCAGGACGACGAGATGCCGGATGACGAGATCCGGGATGACGGTCAAGATCGCGGGCAGGAACAGAAAAAGACTTGAGATGAAGGATCAGGAAATGACGGCAGGGACCCAGCCCCCCCTTCAGGAAGATTTCTGGCTGACCAGCGGCTATCACCTGCTGCGCCGGGGCGAGGAGGGCAGGCTCTATATCACCAATGACTATCTGCGTGCCTTCTTCAAGCGCCCCGAGATGCAGATCGTCGAGGAATCCTGTGAGTCCGAGCGCGCGCTGCACGCGCGGCTTCTGGAAGATCCCCGCTTCAAGGTGACGGCCGCCCGGCTTGGCGAACTGGCGGATCCGGATGCGCGGGAGAACTACGAGATCGTCCTGGGCTTCCGCGACCTCCTGATCGAAGAGAAGACGCTGGAAGCGGCCTATCTGAGGATTTTCCGCCAGGGCGTGACCGTGCCGCCGCTCTTCATCGACCAGATGGCGCACGCAATTCTGCGCGGGATTCTGGAGGGACAGGGCGATTCCCTGCGGGCCCGTTCCGCCGAACTGCTGTTCCGCAGCCAGAAGGTCAGCATCCAGGACAGCGGGATCATGCTGGCCGACGAGGAAATCGTCGAGATGTATTCCCGGGATGGCGGTTTCGGTTCGCTCGGCAAACTGCTCGCCGACAACGCGACGCCCATGCGTTCGGTCGAACTGGATATTCTCAGCAGTGAAAATGCGCAGATCTACTGGCCGCGCAGCGACAGTTTCGACACGGTGATCGACATCAGTTTCACCCGTCCGGGACTGGACGCGCTTTGCCGGGTTTTGGAGACCTGGGTCGCGCATTTCCTCGCGGTCGAGGTCAACATCTATCCGGTTCAGCAGATCAGCGACCCCAAGTGGTCCTGGCATATCGGTCTCGACATCGAGGCCAGCCAGCTTCTCAACGACCTCTACAATGGCGAGGAAATCGACGAGGCCCGCAACGCGCGCCTGCTCAGCCTTTTCCGGCTGGAGTTCAAGCAGCCGGGCGATATGCGTGCCGACCTGGCCGGTAAGCCGGTCTATCTCGGCCTGGCCATGTCGCAGGCAGAGGTGATGAAGCTCAAGCCGCAGAACCTTCTGATGAATCTACCGGTCGCCCGGGCAACCTAGAGGCGTCTGAGCTACCCCATTTGGGGCTTTAACGTCAGGTTCATTCCGACAGAATGAACGTCAGAGCTGCGGATGCCACAGCTTTTGCGTGTGGTTTTTGCGTCCCTCATCTGTCACGCGAATTTCGTCCGACAGCCCATTGGAAATTATAAGCATACTAGCGTACAATAATAGGTCGTTCGCGCTCTTGCTGCTGCGCAGATAGGGTGCGTTGTTTCGATGTGCCGCGGGGGTGGCAAGTGCCGGCACAGCTTTTTTCTTTATGGTGGAATATCCGGAGCGTCCGCCGTGTTTGACAGTGGCAGACAGGACGTAAGGTAAAGATGATGCCACGCACGCGGATGCAGCTCTTCGGTGGATTCCGGCTCGAGACGGCAGAGGGCCGCGCGATCGCCGTTACGGCGAAAAAAGCGCGGGCACTCTTGAGCTATCTCGCCCTGATGCAGGGCATGCCGGTTTCGCGCGACATGCTGGCCTCGCTGCTCTGGGGGAACAGCGGCGATGCGCAGGCCCGTTCCAGCCTGCGGCAAGCGCTGATGACGCTGCGCAAGACCCTCCCGGCAGACCTTAATGAAGCCCTGCAGGCGGACAGTGAATTCGTCACGCTGCATGCAGAGGTGCTCGAGGTCGATGCCTGCGAATTCCAGCGGCTGGTCCAGGACGCGACGATCGACAACCTCACGCAGGCGACTGCGCTCTATCGGGGCGAACTGCTTCAGAACGTGACGGTGACAGCGCCGGAGTTCGAGGACTGGCTGGCAGGCGAGCAGCGGCGGTATCGTCAGATGGCGTTGAGCGCCATGGAGCGACTGACCGATCTGCTGATCCGGGACGCGCAGTTGGACCGGGCGGCGGAGGCCGCGTCCAGGCTGGTTGCCTTCGATCCCTTGAATGAGGAGGGGCACCGCAAGCTCATTGCTCTGCTGGCCGATCAGGGCAAGCTGAACGAGGCTCTGCGCCAGTATCAGATATGCCTGGATACCCTGCGCCGGGAACTCGATGTCGCCCCGGCCGCAGAGACGGAGAGCCTGCACAATTCCATTCTGGAGCGCCGCCGCGCTGCGGGCGGCAGCACCTGGGATGGCCGTGAGCGCAGGGCCTCCGCCAAAAAGCCGGAAGCGGATTTGGCAGCGAGTGCGGTGACAGGCGGGACCGAGGGTGAAGCTTCGCCTCAAGCCCCGACGGCCAGGAGTGGGGCGCCGGCCACCGAGCTTCGCCATGTGGCCGTGCTCTTCGCGGACCTCTCCGATTTCACGCGGCTTGCCGGCCAGCTTTGGGCCGAAGACATGCATAAGCTGCTTAATCGCTATTTCGAGGTGACCGACGAAGCCATCGCGCAGTTCGGTGGCACGATCGATAAGCATATGGGCGATAACGTCATGGCCCTGTTCGGGGCACCGACGGCGCATAGCGACGACCCTGAACGCGCCGTGCGGGCGGCGCTGGAGATCCGCAAGCGGATTGCCGCGCTTTCCGAGGAACTGGGCCAGGAGCTGGAGGTGCACATTGGCATTGCCAGCGGTCAGGTGATTGCCAGCGATACCGGCAGCCGGCTCCACAGGGCCTACACGGTGATCGGCGAATCGGTCAACCTCGCGGCGCGCCTCCAGGATCTCGCCGGCCCTTCGGAGATCGTGGTTTCCGACACGCTCTATCACTCGGTGGCCCATGCGATGCAGGGGGAGAAGCTGGAAGGGCTCTCGATCCAGGGTATTCCTAACGAGACCACGGCCTGGCGTCTGACCGGTCTGCGTCCCGAAAAGGACCGAGGGGACAAAACGGCCTTCGTCGGCCGGGATTTCGAACTCGAACAGTTTACCGGCATCGCGAAAAGCTGCCGCCAGTCGGGCAAGGGGCGGGTGGTCTATCTGAGAGGTGAAGCCGGTATTGGCAAGAGCCGCCTGCTGGGTGAGTTTCAGCGTATTTCGGAGACCGAAGGTTACGAGCGCCACGCCGGATGGCTGCAGGATTTCGGCGCGGAACGGGGGCGGGGTGCTTTGAAGAGCATCGCCCTGTCGCTGCTTGATCTGCCGGTCAACGCGCAGGCCTATCAGATTGAGGCTGTCTTTGAGGAGGCGGTGGCGGAGGGACGCCTGTCCCGGGATGTACGCAGCTTTCTCTATGACGTCCTGGACCAGCAGCAGCCGGAGGAACTGGAACAGCTTCATGAGTCAATGGAGAGCCAGACGCGTGTACGCAACAAGATCGAACTGCTGGCGAGCCTGGTCGAACGGCGGAGCCTCGAGCATCCGCTGCTAATTCTGGTAGACGACATCCATTGGGCGGACAGCCGGACACTTTCGATCCTGGCTGGCCTGGCGGCGGCCATCCGGGATAGCGCGGTTTTACTGGTCATGACCTCCCGGGGCATCGAGGATCCGTTGGATCGTAGCTGGCGGACGGCGGCGCAGGGTGTGCCCTTGACGACCCTGGACCTGATGCCCCTGTCGAGCCAGGAGTGCGCGGAGTTTGCCAGCCAGTACCTGCGGGTCGACGAAAGCTACTCAAAGGCCTGCATCGATCGTTCGGAGGGGAATCCTCTGTTTCTTGATCAACTGCTGCGCGGTTACGGCCACGAAACCAAGGAATTGCCTGGGTCGATCCAGTCTATTGTGCTGGCGCGACTGGATGCCCTTTCGGCGACGGAGAAGCGGGCGCTGAACCTTGGATCGGTGCTTGGTCAGCGCTTCGAGCTGGGCGACCTGTGCGAACTGATGGAAGAACCCGGGCTCGATTGCAGCAACCTGACCGATCTTGCCATCCTGCGGGCGGAAGACGGCGATGGCTACGCCTTCTGCCATGCGCTGATCCACGAGGCCATCTACGGCGCCATTCTTAAGTCCGAACGGGATCAGATGCATATTACGGCTTCTGCTTTGTTCAAGGACAAGAATGCCGTCCTCTATGCGGATCACCTGGACCGGGGCGGAAGCCCGGAGGCGGCTGCGGCAATGCTTCAGGCGGCGCGGCTCTCCGCGGGGAAATACCACTTCGGCGCGGCGCTGGAACTCGCGTCCCGCGGCCTGGATCGCTCCCGGGATCGGGGCCTGAGCTACGATCTGTCGCTGCTCTGCGGCTTTCTGCTGCGTGCGCCGGGGACTGTCGCCAAGTCAGTCGAGATGTACGAACAGGCGCTCGGTTTCGCCGAGAAGGACGCCGAGAGGTGTCAGGCCTGGACCGGCATGGCCGAGGGCCTGCGCCTGATCGGCGCTTACGACCGCGCGCTCGAAGTACTCGAGAAGGCGGAGCAGGCAGCGCTGAGCTGCGAGGACGATCGCAGTCTTGCGCGTATCTATTCCCTGACCGGTAGCGTGTATTTCCCGCTCGGACGCCTGAACGAGTGCCTGGAAGCTCATGAAGAGGCGATTCAGGCGGCGAAGCGCAGCGGATCGGCGCAGGACGAGGCCCGTGCGCTCAGCGGCATGGGCGATGCCTACTATCAGCGGGGCTGTTTCAAGACGGCCTACGACTATTTCGACAATTGCATCAAGCTTTGTGAGCGCGAGAACGTGCGGGAACTGCAGTGCGTGAACCTGCCGATGCGCGGCATGATCGGCTTTTATCTTCTGGACCTGGAACGCACATCCAAGGATTCCCTACAGGCCATCGAAATCGCCTATAAGGTCAACAACTATCGGGCGGAGATGCTGGCGCATCTCTGCATTGGTCCTCTGATGCTCTATGCCGAGAATCCGGCCAGCGCTTACGAGCATGCTGAGCGTGGCCTTACGCTTGCGCGGCAACTGGGCTCGCCCGTGTTCGAGGCCGAAAGCCTGTTGCATAAGGCGCAGGCACTGGCGCGTATGGGACAGGTGGAAAGCGCCGAGGATCGCCTTCTGAAAGCCTACCGCATTGCTGCCGGCGCCCAGAAAACCTATGGCGCGCCCTGGATTCTTTCCGCCCTGGCGGTGGAAACCCGGGATCCGGCCTTGCGCAAATGGGCTCTGACCGAAGGCGAGACGCTTCTGCAGCAGGGCTGCGTCAGCCACAACTACCTGCACTTCTATCAGAACGCGATTGATGCGGCCCTGGATTCAGAAGACTGGGATGAGGCGGATCGCTATGCGGCGGCACTTGAGGACTATTCGCGGTCCCGGGAGGCGACGCCCTGGAGCGCCTATTATGTGGCCCGCGGACGCGCGCTTTCGGATTTCGGACGCGGCCTGCGCGACGGAAAGACGCTGGAAAGCCTCAGAGAGCTCTGTGAAGACGCGGAGCGGATTGGCCTGAGGTCGGCCATCGGGCGTCTGAAATCGGCTTTGGCGGACGCGAGCGCCCCGGCGGGCGAAATCGCTTAGCAGGATACCAAGGGGGCTTAACCCCCGGTCACGCTCATATGACGGCCCACAGCCGGTCCCTTGTGGTCCCGATCGATGATGAAGTCGTGCCCTTTCGGCTTGCGCGCGATGGCCTCGCGGATAGCCGTTTCCAGGTGGGCATCATCGTCGCTTTCGCGCAGGGGCGCCCGCAGGTCGGCGGCGTCTTCCTGGCCCAGGCACATATAGAGAGTGCCTGTGCAGGTCAGGCGCACCCGGTTGCAGCTTTCGCAGAAGTTATGGGTCAGAGGCGTGATGAAACCGATCCGCTGACCGGTCTCGACCACGTCGACATAGCGGGCGGGTCCGCCGGTCCGGTGGCCGCTCTCGTTCAGGGTCCATTTCTCTTCAATCGAAGCCCGCAGCTTGCTGAGTGGCAGATACTGATCGACCCGCTCGACCTCGCCCATGTCGCCCATGGGCATGACTTCGATAAAGGTCAGATCGAAACCTTCATCGCCGCACCAGGAGATCAGGCGGTCGATCTCATCGTCATTGACGCCTTTCAGTGCCACTGTGTTGATCTTGACCTTCAGTCCGGCGCGTTTCGCGGCCTGGAGGCCGGCCATGACCTTTTCGAATTTACCCCAGCGGGTGATGGCGGAGAACTTGTAGGGATCCAGCGTATCCAGGGAGACATTGATCCGGCGGACCCCCAGGTCAGCCATCTCGTCGGCGAAGCGGGACAACTGGCTGCCATTCGTGGTGAGGGTCAGTTCTTCGAGATCTCCGCTCTCCAGGTGCTTCGACAGGCCCCGGAAGAGGTGCATGATGTCGCGCCGCACCAGGGGTTCGCCACCGGTCAGGCGCAGCTTTTTGACACCCAGCCGCACGAAGGCGCCGCAGAGCCGTTCCAGCTCTTCCAGGCTCAGAACCTCGGATTTCGGCAGGAAAGTCATGTCTTCCGACATGCAGTAGGCGCAGCGGAAGTCGCAGCGGTCGGTTACCGAAATGCGCAGATAGTTGATTGCACGTTGAAAAGGATCGATCAGTGGCGCCGACAAAGCTTGCTCCCATAGACTACGCTTTTCGCGTTTTATCTCGGCATTTTAGCGGAAAATTGCAAGGAGTCTATGGCCGGAAAGGCTTATAGAAAGCGCCGATCGTCGCAGCTAAGGCAGTCGTCGAAGAACACTAATGCCCTGTTCCTCGCCCTTTTCGCGGGTTTCTGCGCGAACGCGGGCGTCGACGTCCCGCCAGGGCTCGATGGTCACGAACATATGATGACCTGAAGCATGTACGACCCGGTCCTGATCCAGAACGATGGCGACGTGCCCGGGCCAGTAGATGAGGTCGCCGCGGCGCATGGACAGATTGCCGTTTTCGCCGGGAATCTCCATCCCCAGTGCCTTGGCCTGCATGTAGGTATCGCGCGGGCAGGCCTGGCCGCTGCGCATCAGGGCGACCTGCACCAGCCCGGAGCAGTCGATACCTTGACAGCCCTTGCCGCCCCAGAGATAGGGGGTTTCCAGGAATTTCAGGGCTGTGGCGACGAAATCCGGCTCATGGCTGTCAATCGGCATGAGATGATCCGAATAGACCCAGCCACCGGTCGAAATCCTGCTGAAACGCTGTTTCACCTCGACGACGGCCACCTGGGCGGCCATGGACAGCACCGTTTCCGGTGGCGTCTTGATGTCCGGTTCAGGATAGACGAAGGAGCGAATTACGCTCAGACAGTGTGTGACCTCCGCCACCTCCTCACTGAAAGAGCGGCTCTCTGCATAGCCCACGTAGCCGTCCATTTCGCTCTGCACCCAGGCATAGCCCTCGGCTTCGTCATAGACCTGGACGGTTTCGCCGGCCAGCAACTGGCTATCCAGCGGGCTTTGAGATGCAGGGTGGCGGCGCAATGCGGCCCCGCAGCTCACGACCTGCGCCCGCCGGCCGGCCACGAATCGCCGTCCCTCTATCTTTCCTTGCAGATAGCTGGCGGCGAGGTCGTCGCGATAGCAGTTGACCCTGGGGTCAAGTTTGGGAACTGAAATGTCCGACATCGCGGCATTTTTCCTGCGCCCTATCAATATTTCCCTAATTTAGTCTGCCGGGGCGCCTCTGTAACGGGAAATCGCGCAACTACAAATGGCTGTATTAAGCCATTTACATCTGAATTTCGTTGTTCTTGGCGTTACTCGATGCTGCTGCTGCGACATTTTGTGCGGGCCCAACGTCCGCTTGTGTGCGGGGGGATCTCTGTGATCTCATTGCACATCCAGCCCGCAGGCCGGATATGCCGCTGTCGGCAGTGAAGAAATCGGGATTCAGGGAGTCGGCTTTTTTATGGGCCATCAGTCATCAGAAAGAAACGAGGCGCCATCTGCTGCCCGAGGGCGGGCGAAACTCAAAGATCCCGGCCTTTTGGAGGAATTCCTGGTTCGGCCCGATCCCTCCGACCCGCGCCTGACTGAACGTATCGCAGGTATTGATCAGGACGGCGCGGCGATCGAAACGGCAGTGGTGGTCGAGCGGCCCCTGACCCTGTTCCTGAACGGCCAGGAGATCGTCACCATGATGACGATCAACGACTATCCCGATTATCTGGCGGTCGGTTACCTGCTGAACCAGAACATGCTGCGGCCGGACGATGTGATCACCGGCATCGACTACGACGAGGAACTGGAACTGGTGGTGGTCCGGACGGAGCGCGAGACGGACTACGAGGAAAAGCTCAAGAAGAAGACCCGGACCTCAGGCTGCGCCCAGGGCACGGTTTTCGGCGATCTGATGGAAAAGTTCGAAGATGTGAAGCTGCCGGGCGATGCCGTCCTCAAGACGTCGTGGCTCCACAGCCTGAACCGCAAGATTAACTCCGTTCCCAGTCTCTATCTCGAGGCGGGTGCCATCCACGGCTGCGCCCTCTGTGCCGAGGACCGGCCGCTGCTTTACATGGAAGACGTCGGCCGGCACAACGCCGTCGACAAGATCGCCGGCTATATGTTCCTGAAGGGCATCGATCCCGCGGACAAGCTCTTTTACACCACCGGGCGCCTGACCTCGGAGATGGTGATCAAGACCGTGCAGATGGGCATTCCGATCCTGGTGTCGCGCTCCGGCTTTACCGCCTGGGGGGTGGATCTGGCGCGGCAGGCCGGGCTGACCTTGATCGGCCGCTCCAAAGGCAAACGCTTCTTGGCGCTCTCCGGCCAGGATCGGATCGAGCATGACTTCGATGCCGCCGCGGCGCCGGAGGAAGATAAACGCCATCAGCGCAAGTCGAGCCGTGACCATGACGCCTCCTGAAGAGGTCGCCGGGGTGGTCCTGGCCGGCGGTCAGAGCCGGCGCATGGGCGGTGGCGACAAGTGCCTGCGGGACCTGGGAGGCCGGACCATCCTGTCGCGCATCCTCGCGCGTGCGGAAGCCCAGGCCGCGCCCCTTGTCCTCAATGCCAATGGCGATCCGGCACGCTTCGCAGACTATGGCCTGCCGGTTGCGCCCGATGTGATCGAGGGCTTTGCCGGACCGCTTGCGGGGATCCTCACCGGGATGGACTGGGTGGCCGCCAATGCGCCCCAGGCGGCCTGGATGGCGAGTTTCGCCAGCGATGCGCCCTTTTTCCCACGCGACATGGTGCCGCGCATGCTGAAGGCGGCCGAGGAGGTGGGGGCCAACCTGGCCTGCGCGGAATCGAACGAGCGCAGCCATCCGGTCTTCGGTCTTTGGGCCATGGAACTGCGCGAGGACCTGCGGCAGGCGGTGGTGGAGGAGGAAATGCGCAAAGTCGATCGCTGGACCGCCCGTCATCGGCTGGTGACGGTGACTTTCGATCCTATCGAGACGGCAGCGGGCGAACTCGATCCCTTCTTCAACACCAACCGGCCCGGGGACCTGGTTGAGGCGGAGCGCTTTGCGGCTATCGAAGGCCTCTAGAGAACCTGGTAGACGAAGAAGATGCAGCGGATGTGGGCTTCACCGGCGGTGTAGGCGCGCACGGCTGGCGTTTTCTCGATGAGCTTCCAGGCGCCGTCGGCTTCCAGCGCCGCCTGCTTTTCCTTGAAGCCCTTGTCCAGATAAACGCTGTCCCGGACCGTGAAGATGATGTGGCCGCCCGGGCGCGTGACCCGAAGCAGTTCGTCGAAGCTCGAAGGCGGCGCATGGCCCTCGGTGAAGACGCCGGTAGAGATCACGCCGTCGAAGGAACCGCTTTTGAAGGCCAGGGTTTCGCCCAGTGTCATGCGCTCGAGACCGACGTAGGCATCCAGTGTCGCTGCGCGATCCAGCATTTTTTGGGACAGATCGATCCCCGTGATGTTGCGGTAGCCGAGCACGCTCAGGCCGTCTCCGGCCAGTCCGGTGCCGGCTCCGGCATCCAGGATCGCCGCATCGGTGGCCGGTATATGGCGGGCCACGAAGCCGGACGCCAGAAAGGGCAGGCGGTAACCGCCCGCCGCCGTGTCGGCATCGTAGCTGTCGGCCCAGTTATCGTACTCGGCTTTCAGGGCCGCTTCGTCGCCGGCTTCATAGATGCTGGCGAGGGGCCGATCGCTGTTGTTTCCGCTCATGAGATCCGGACCTCGTTTTCGGGTCTCCAAGCTTACTGTAGCGAAGGCCTGAAGGAAACTCAGGCCTCGCCGCCTGTGAGGTCGAGCTCCATGAAGAGCATCACTTCGCGCAGTTCTTCAGGGCAGTCGTAGTAGGCATCGATTTGGCGAAAGCCAAGCGACCTGTAGAGCGCCTGGGCTTCGTGATGCCGGATACCGGTGTCCAGGCGCATGGTCCGGTAACCGAGGGCCTTGGCTTCAGCGATGAGCGCCTGACAGAGCTGGGCGCCGACGCCGTGCCCGCGGCGGTCTGGATGCACGAAAAGCCGCTTCATCTCGCAGACCTGCGGCGCCAGCTTCTTCAGCATCACACAGCCGGCGGGCGCGCCCTCCAGCCGTGCCAGCAGAATGGTACCATCCGGTGGGGCGTGCAGTTCGCCCAACTGGGACATCAGTTCCGCCCAGCGCGCTGGGCTGTAGAAGCTGTCGTTCGCCCAGTCGTGTTCCGGATAGCGTTCCGTCAGCCAGCTCCGGAAGGCGTGGCAGAGGCTCACCACCTCCGAAAGCTCTTCGGCAGAATGCACAGGTTTGATCTGAAGCTTCATGCCGTCTCACCGGATTGATAGCGCCGGAAACCTTCCGCTCGCAGGACACAGGCCGGGCAGTCGCCGCAGCCATGGCCCCAGTCGTGACGCGCGCCGCGTTCGCCGAGATAGCAGGTGTGGCTGTCCCCGACGATCAGATCAACCAGGGCCGGTCCGCCCAGCTCCTCGGCCAGATGCCAGGTCTGTGCCTTGTCGATCCACATCAGGGGCGTATGCAGGACGAAGTTGCGGTCCATACCCAGATTGAGCGCCACCTGCAGCGCCTTGACCGTATCATCGCGGCAGTCTGGGTAGCCGGAATAGTCGGTCTCGCACATGCCGCCGACGATGTGGCGCAGACCGCGGCGATAGGCGAGGGCGGCGGCGAAGGTCAGAAAGATGATGTTCCGGCCGGGGACGAAGGTGTTGGGCAGGCCGCCGTCGGACATCTCGATGGCGGTCTCGCGGGTGAGGGCGGTCTCGGAAACTTCGCCCAAGGCATCGAGGGCCAGGGTATGGTCCTCGCCCAGGTGCGCGGCCCAACCTGCCTTCAGAGCGCTGACGCCAGCGCGGAGGCTGTCCCGGCAGTCCAGCTCGATCCTGTGGCGCTGGCCATAGTCGAAGCCGAGGGTCTCGACCCGCCCGAAGCGTTCCAGGGCCCAGGCGAGACAGGTCGCCGAGTCCTGGCCGCCGGAAAACAGCACCAGCGCTCCGTCGCCTGGCGTGGTCATGAGGCCTCGGGGCCGAAGTAGCTGCAGACATCGCCGCTGCTGTCGCGATAGACGGTGACCCGCGCAAGACCCTGGCAGAGAGGCTCCAGCCTGCGCCAGATCCAGGCGGAGAGGTTCTCCATGGTCGCCGGTCCCAGGTCCGGAATCTCATCGAGGAAACGATGATCGAGGCCGTCGCGCGCAGATTCCAGGGCGCGCTCGAAAAGGCCCAGGTCCATCACCATGCCGGTCTGCGGGTCGGCGTGGCCGCGCACGATCACCTGCGCCCGGTAGGAATGGCCGTGGATGCGCCGGCTGGCTTCGGCCTCGACCTCGACCGTCCGGTTCAGGGTGTGGGCCGCGTCGAAGCGGAACTCTTTGCTCAATTCGAACATCAGGGGATACCAATGTATTTGTGGGTCTGCAGGCTCAACTGCCAGGCGGGATGGCTGAGGCAGTAGTCCACCGCCGCGGCCGTATTGGCCATCCTCTCCGGGCCGTCCATCGGCTGCAGCCAGAAGTGCTGGAAATCGAGGTCCGCAACCGTCTCGGGCGGGATGCCCGCCTGCGGATAGACCAGTTTCAGTTCATCGCCCTTGCGCAGCGTGAGTGCCGTTCCCGCCTTGGGGCTGACGCAGACCCAGTCGATGCCCGCGGGTGGCTCCAGGGTGCCATTGGTCTCGACCGCGGTCTGAAAGCCACGGCTTTTGACGGCGCCCAGGAGGACCAGGTCGAGCTGCAGCAGGGGCTCGCCGCCGGTGAAGACCACATAGCGGCGTTCCGCGCCGCCGGCCCAGGTCCTTTCGATGGCTTCGGCCAGGGCCTCGGCGGTATCGAAGCGTCCGCCGCCAGTTCCGTCTGTGCCGACGAAGTCGGTGTCGCAGAAGCGGCAGTCGGCCTTTGCCCGGTCCGCTTCCCGGCCGGACCAGAGATTGCAGCCCGCGAAGCGACAGAAGACCGCGGCCCGGCCGGCCTGCGCGCCTTCGCCCTGCAGGGTCTTGAACATCTCTTTGACGGCGTAGCTCAAGGTCTGGTTCTCGTTTCCGACCGTGGTCCGTTAAGTTCGGGATCAATTGTCGGGCCGAATGGGAGATCGAGACGCGGCGTTTCTATGCGTCCCGCGCGATGTATCTTCCTATGACGGCCCGGGTCTGCCGTCGCTTTCAAGAAGCGACGGGGCTGGACGGGCGGGTCTATATCAAGTTTCGCCGGGCCTGCACAAGCAGGATGGCTTTCAGAAGCGCGTGATCAGCACTTTTTCAATGCCGGTTCGATCAAGGTTTCTGGGCGAGTCGAAACCCTGATGGCTGCCGCTATGCGTGGCTTGGATGACTTCTGGGGTGCGGCCGGGTGATGCTACCTGCTATTTTGGTTAAGAAAGCATTGATTAAGCTTTTGTTAATCATAGATTTTTCGCAGTTTTCCGCCACTTTGAACCGCTATGCAGAGATCGCAATTCTGCAATGCAACATTGCGGGCGAAATGATCTTGAAAATCTCAGAGAAAAGAAAGAAATACGGATCATTGTGCGGCTGCGAAATCGCAGTTTTTCAAGGAGCAAGAACAATGACCCAGACCTTTACCCTTCGCGGTCTCGTGGAAACCTACGTCATCGATCCGCTGTGGCGCCTTCAGAAGCGCAACGAACTACGTCGTGACATGGAGTCCATGGACCATCGCGCCCTCAACGACATCGGCCTCTGCCGCGCCGATATCTCGCGCATCGTTGAAGAAGCCTATCCGGCCGGTGCTTCGCGCCACGGTCGCCGGGCTGCCGTCCACACGGGTGCCCACGCTGCCTGACAGCGACCGGTTCCATGCGAATAGGACTCATCTCGGCGCTGCGTAAAGCAGATCCCGCGCAGAGAACAGAGGAACGAGAAATGTACCTTTCCGGAAACGTAGGTGGTGTCGTCGCTCGCACCGGTCTCGGCTATGTCGCCGCGCTGGTCATCGTGGGTTTGATCGTCACCCTGCTTGCCTGATGCTCTTCGGCGATCGACGCAGGTCGAGATACCGAAAAGGGGCGGCAAGGCCCATCGGCGATGACAGGACCCTGCAAAGCGGTCCGAAAGAAAAACCGGCACTGGATCTGATCCGTGCCGGTTTTTGATTCTTGTGGTCTCTTACTCCGTATCGAGTGAATCGTACAGCTCCGCATCGCGCGCCACTTCGGCCCGCACCCAATCGAGAAAAGCGCTAACCTTCGCCTGGCCGGCTTTCGCCGCCGGATAGACCGCGTAGTGCTGGAAGTCCGTCGGCATGTCGAATTTCGCCGCGAAGGGCTTGACCAGCCGTCCGGCAACCAGGTCCGCCATTACGAATGCCCGGGCCGCAATGACCACGCCGAGGCCGCCGATGGCGGCACTGACCGCCATGTCATCCATGGAGAAGCGTAAACCGCCACGCGTCTCGATCTCCTTGACCCCGGCGAAGCGAAGCCAGCGCGCCCAGGTCGGAGCGGCATCGGGCTCCATCACCCAGTCTACGTGCAGCAGGGCATGATGGCGCAGATCCCCGGGATCCGCCAGGCGGTGAGGCGGGGCTAGCAGCGCCGGACTGCAGACCGGAAAGGCGACATCCGAAATCAAAAGTTCGCTGGTCAGACCTTCGTAGCGGCCACGGCCATAGCGCAGGGCGATGTCGACCCCGCCGCGCTCGAAGTCGGCGAGGTTATTCGAAGCATCGATGCGTACATCGAAATCCGGGTGGCCCTGACGGAAGCGTTCGAGCCGCGGCAGCAGCCAGCGCATGCCGAAGGAGGGGCTGACCGAGACCGTCAGAATGCCGCCGTCCCGCTGAGTCTTCAGGCTCCGCACAGCGTCCTGCAGACTGTCGAAGCCACGCGTCATCAGGGGCAGAGCGGTTTCCGCCGCCTCGGTCAGGGACAGCGCGCGTGTGGTGCGGGTGAAGAGCGCGACCCCCAGCAGGGCCTCCAACTGCTTGATCTGCTGGCTGATTGCGGCGGGTGTTACGTTGAGTTCCTCGGCGGCCTGCCGGAAGCTGAGATGGCGCGCCGCGGCCTCGAAGGCGCGCAGGCTGTTGAGAGGGGGCAGGCTGCGTTTCATAGGATCATTCATTTAATTAGAAAATCTAACTAATAGACGATGAAATCTCGTTTGTCGAATGCACAGCTCGTGCTCATTTTCGGACTCAATGCTTCGGAGACCTTTTCCCGGTTGACCTTCGATCATGGAGGCTCGGGAACAGACGAGGAGACAATAGGTGTTAGACAATGTCATTGGTAAGGTCAGCTACATAGTGAAAGACGCGGCCAAACCGGCGATCGAGATCGGCGAAGCCGGTGATGTACCGGCCCACAAGGCCAGCTATGTCGCTCGGCCCGTCCCGATCTTCAACGCGCGCGTCCTCGATGAGACGCCTGCGCTGGACACGGCCGGTTTCGCTCTGCTCGAGCATTCGACCCTGGTGCAGGATTTCGGCAACGATGCGGAGGTGGAAGCGCGATACTTCGACGAGATCTCGTCCCTGGTTGCCGAGATGACCGGCGCGACGACCGTCATTCCCTTCGATCACACGACACGGATCGATGATGAGCGGGACGGCGTCCGGCGGCCGGCCCGGCATGTTCATAACGACTACACACCGAAGTCTATTGCGCAGCGGACCATTGATATCTTGGGCGAGGCCAAGGCGGCCAGGGCGCTGGAAGGCCGGGTTGCCCAGATCAATGTCTGGCGTCCTCTGGAACACCCGGTTCACACCTCGCCGCTGGCGCTGGTCGATGCCCGGACGCTGGCACAGGATGATCTGGTGGCCACCGACCTGATCTTTCCGGATCGCGTCGGCGAGATCTACTCCCTGGCCTATAACCCGGCCCATCGATGGTTCCATTTTCCGGAGATGACGCCGGATGAGGTCTTGATGATCAAGGGCTATGATTCACTGGAGGACGGGACCGCCCGCTACAGCCCGCACACCGCCTTCGAACTGCCGCGTTCGGCGGCGGGTCTGCCGCCGCGTAAATCCATCGAGGTGCGCACCATGGCGTTCTTCGATCTCTAAGTGCAAAAAGAGGGGGGGGAAAGAATGAAAGAGCAAACAAAGGTTTATAGCGGCAGTTGCCTCTGCGGTGCCGTCAGCTACGAGATCACCGGGCCCTTGCGCCCGGTGGTCGCTTGTCACTGCACGCAGTGCCGGAAGACTTCAGGGCACTTTGTGGCAGCGACTCAGGGTTACTGGGAACGCCTGCGGTTTTTGCGGGACGAAGGCCTGAGGTGGTTTCGCTCCTCGGACGCCGCCAGCCGCGCCTTCTGCGGAAACTGCGGCAGCAGCCTGTTCTGGCGGCGGCATGGCAACGAACTGGTCTCGATCATGGCCGGCACGCTGGACGGTGATACCGGCCTGAAAATGCAGTGCCATATCCGCGAAGAGGATAAGGGCGACTACTACGAAGTCTCCGACGGCTTGCCGCGGGTGTTGCAGTCAGACCTCAAACACCTCGCCAGCGAAGATCCGGCCTGACGAGGACTACTCCTTATGAAGAAGTGGCTGCTTCGTGCGCCCGGATCATGGCGAGCAGCTCATCCTTCAGCAGGATGCGCCGCTTTTTGAGGTCTTCGGTGGCCATATCGCTGCGGGCCTCGATCTCCATTTCGATCCGCCGGACTTCGCGGTCGACCTGGTGGTACTCATCGAAGAGTCTGGCGAAGTGATTATCGCTGACCTTCAGGTGATGAATGCTGTCTGCATGTTCGGGCAGGTCGTGGCGCAGGTCGTGGTGCTCTACGTACATCTTGTCTCGCTTTCCCTGGAAGTTCTGAAAACGAGCCTAACGGCCTTACCGGGTCCGGCCCTTGATGTGGCTCAAACTGCTGCCGAAATTCGGGCGTGAATTCCTGCGGACTGATTTCGGCACCGGGCCTATCCGAATTGGTGTATGTTGACGGTCTTCAGTCTGTGTTCTTCGGTATATGAACCTGACTTTTATACAGGCTGCAGCGCGCAAGAGGGCGCAATCTGAACGCTAAAGAAGAGCCTCTTCAAGGGTCTGCTCAGCACGGCTGAGCACTGAAGACTACAAAAACCAAAAATGGGGGAAGAAAATGGCTTTCCTGGAATCTCTGTTCGGTGCCATCGGTGACGGAACCTGGGGCTGGTCCCTGATTCCCTTTCTTGTCGTCTTAGGTGTCTTTTTCACGCTTGCCTCAGGACTCATCCAGTTTCGTTTTTTCGGGCGCATGTTCCAGGTTCTCAGGCCCAGCACGCAGCCGCCGGATGAAGGCCACGTCAGTTCCCTGCAGGCGCTCCTGGTCAGCGTCGGCGGCCGGGTCGGCGGCGGCAACATCGCCGGCGTCGCCGTGGCCATCACCCTGGGCGGCCCCGGAGCGGTCTTCTGGATGTGGGCCATTGCGCTGGTCGGCATGGCGACCAGCCTCTTCGAATGCTCACTGGCGCAGCTCTTCAAGCGCGCTGAGGAAGACGGCACCTATCGCGGCGGTCCGGCGCAGTACATCCGCTACGGGTTGGGCCGGCAGTTCAACTGGCTTGCGGTCATCTATGCGGTCTCGCTGATCGCCGCCTTCGGGCTCGGATTTAATGCCTTCCAGGGCAACACCGTCGCCGGCGCCATGCAGGACAGCCTTGGCATCGACCGGCTCTGGAGCGGTATCGGTCTCGCGATCATTACAGGTCTGGTGGTCTACGGCGGCATCAAGCGGATTGCCCGGGTGGCGGAGGTCGTGGTGCCGATCATGGCGGTCGGTTACATCGGCCTTGCTCTGCTGATCATTATCATCAACATCGGTGACTTGCCGGCCGTCCTCAGCCTGATCGTCAAGAATGCCTTCGGGCTGGAAGAGGCGGTCGGCGGTGGCATGGGGGCCGCCATCGCCCAAGGTCTGCGCCGCGGGCTCTTCTCCAACGAGGCGGGCCTGGGCAGCGCGCCTAACGTGGCCGCGGTGGCCTACGTCCGCCATCCGATCAGCCAGGGGATCGTGCAGTCCTTCTCCGTCTTCATCGACACCATCATCATCTGCTCCTGCACGGCCTTCGTGATCCTGCTGGGCGATGTCTACGTGGCCGGTGCCGAGGGCGTGGACGGCGTGGTGCTGACCCAGCAGTCGCTGGTCTCCCACGTCGGGGAATGGAGCCAGTACTTCCTGACCGCGGCGATCCTGCTCTTCGCCTTCAGTTCGATCATCTACAACTACTATCTGGGAGAGAACGCACTGACGGTCTTTACGGAGAGCGAGATGTCCCGGCACATCCTGCGTATCGCGATCATCGGGCTGGTGTTCCTGGGCTCTTCGGCGCCGGGTGCCACCTCGGTCTTCTTCTTCTCCGATCCCATGATGGGTGTGCTGGCGCTGGTCAACCTGCTGGCCATCATCATGCTGTTCCCGATCGGCCTGCGGATCCTGAACGACTATCGTGACCAACTCAGCGCTGGCAAGGAACACCCGGAATTTGATCCCGGTAACTTCGCGGATCTCGACATCGACCGGGCTGCCTGGACCCGGGACTGATGCTCGCAAGGACAGTGAGGCAATGAAAAAGGCGGCAGGGGTCGAATGCCCTGCCGCCTTTACGAAAAAGCTGTCTGCCTGTCGGCTTAGCCGGCCAGCGACTTACCGGTGGATCCCAGGTCGTCGAAGGCCTGCTTCAGGCGCGCGACGATCGACTCTTCGCCCTTGCGCAGCCAGGCGCGCGGATCGTACTGCTTCTTGTAGGGCTTATCGCTGTCCGGATCGATCTGGTACTTGAAGGCCCGGTCGTTGTCTTCGACGTATTTGCCGATCGCTTCTGCGAAGGCGAACTGCGTGTCGGTGTCGATGTTCATCTTGAAGACGCCGTAACTGACCGCCTCGGTGATCTTGGCCTTCTCGGAGCCAGAGCCACCGTGGAACACGAAGTCGAAGTGCTTGTCCGAACCGCCCAGGGTCTTCTGGGCCAGTGCCTGGGAAGACGCCAGAATCTCCGGACGCAGCACCACGTTGCCCGGCTTATAGACGCCGTGCACGTTGCCGAAGGCCGCCGCGACCGAGAAGTGGCCGATCGGCGAGAGCAACTCGTGCGCCTGCATCACGTCTTCAGGCTGCGTATAGAGCTTGCTGTTGTCGACCTGGTCCAGTTCCTGACCCACGCCGTCTTCCTCACCGCCGGTGACGCCCAGCTCGATCTCCAGGCTCATATCGATGGGGGCGAGGCGCTTAAGGACACGCGCGCACTCGGCCAGGTTTTCCTCGATCGGCTCTTCGGAGAGATCCAGCATGTGGGAAGAGAAGAGGGGTCGGCCGGTCCGCTTATACTCTTCCTCGCTGAAGTCGATCATACCTTCGACCCAGGGGATCAGTTTGCGGTTGGCGTGGTCGGTGTGCAACACGGCGCAGACCCCGTAGGCCTTCGCCACGGTATGTACGTGACGGGCGGCAGAAACCGCGCCCAGCACCTGCGCCTGCTGACTGTCCTTCATGCCCTTGCCGGCGAAGAACTGCGCGCCGCCGCCGGAGAGCTGGATGATCACGTCCGAATTGGCGGCTGCGGCGGCTTCCAGCACGGCGTTGATTCCGTGGGTGTTCACCACGTTGACGGCGGGCAGGGCGTAGCCGCCGTCCTTGCAGGCTTTGACCAGCGCGAGGTAATCCGCCCCGGTGACCACACCCGCTTCGAGCTTGGTTTCTTGCGTTGAAGTAACTGCTGACATCGTAACCCCATTTTCCCGTGGCCGCGCCGCCAGACCCGGCTTTTCCGGCATCTGTTGGGGCCACATCTTGTTCGTTAACGAGCGAATCCGCCCGATGCGGGGAAAATACCCGACCGGAGGCCGCCGCGCACGCGTAATTGATACGCGAAGTTTGCTACGGCTTGTTTAAGGCGATGAGGTGCCCTTGTCCAACGGACTCTGTGCTTTCCGAAGCCTCCCGCGCGGTTGGCGGCGGTTATTCCGCCGCCATCATCTGGACCGGCGCAATCCGGGCCGCGCAGAACTTGAACTCCGGAATCTTGCCGAAGGGGTCAAGCTGCGGGTTGGTCAGCACGTTGGCGGCCGCCTCGGCGAAGCAGAAGGGGATAAAGAGCATCCCCTCCGGCAGGTCGCTGTCGTGGCGGATCTTCAGCAGGATGGTGCCGCGCCGGGTCTGCACCTGGGCGTAGTCGCCGGGCTTGACCCCCATGCGCAGAATATCCCGCGGATTAACCATGACCACGGCTTCCGGCTCGAGCAGATCGAGATTGGTGGCCCGGCGTGTCATGGACCCGGTGTGCCAGTGCTCCAGCATGCGGCCCGTGGTCAGCACCATGGGATAGTCGTTATCCGGCAACTCGTCCGGCGGGATAACCCGGGCCGGGACGATCTTGCCTCGGCCGCTGGCCGTCGGGAAGCTGCGGCTGAAGATGATCTCATTGCCCGGGTGATCCGGCGCGTCGCAGGGGTAGGTGACGGCGTCTTCGCGCTCCAGGCGGTCCCAGGTGATGTTGTTCAGCGAGGGCATGACCTGGGCCATCTCGGCGAACACGTCGCTTGGATGCAGGTAACTCCAGTCCAGTCCGATGCCTTGCGCGAGGGTCTGGGTGATCCACCAGTCCTGGCGGGCTTCGCCCGGCGGCGGCACGACCTGGCGGGCGAGCTGAACCTGCCGGTTGGTGTTGGTGAAGGTACCCGTTTTCTCCGCATGGGCCGAGGCCGGCAGGATCACGTCCGCATGCCAGGCGGTCTCGGTCATGAAGATGTCCTGCACTACCAGATGCTGCAGCTTGGCCAGCGCCTGGCGGGCATGGATCTGGTCCGGATCGGACATGGCCGGGTTCTCGCCCATGATGTACATGGCTTTCACCTGGCCGTCATGGATGGCGTCAATGGTCTCCACCACGGTCAGGCCTCGCTTCGGATCCAGCTTCTGGCCCCAGAACTCTTCCATGGAGCTGCGGATCTCGTCGGTTTCGACCGAGCGGTAGTCCGGATAGACCATGGGGATCAGGCCGGCGTCGGAAGCGCCCTGCACGTTGTTCTGGCCGCGCAGGGGATGCAGCCCGGTGCCAGGCCGCCCCACCTGACCGGTGATCAGCGCCAGGGAGATCAGGCAGCGCGCGTTGTCGGTGCCGTGGGTATGCTGTGAAACGCCCATGCCCCAGAAAATGATCGAAGTGCGGGAGGTCGCGTAGAGGCGGGCCACTTCGCGGACGGTCACCGCGTCGATGCCGCAAACCTCTTCCATGTCTTCGGGGGAGTAGTCCTTGATCCGCTCCTTCAGGTCTTCGAAACCCTCGGTATTGGCCTGGACGTACTGCAGATCGTAGAGCTCTTCCTCGATGATGGTGTAAAGCATGCCGTTCAGCAGGGCGACGTCTCGGCCCGGCTTGAACTGCAGGGTGTAGGTGGCATAGCGCGAGAGGTTCTGTCCGCGCGGATCCATGATCACCAGCTTGGTGCCGCGCTTTGCGGCACGCTTGAAGTAGGTCGCCGCGACCGGATGGTTCTGTGCCGGGCGTGCGCCGATCACGATGGCACATTCCGCATCGTCGATCGCGGTGAAGGGCGCCGAGACCGCACCCGAGCCGACGGTCTCCATCAGGGCCGCCACCGAAGAGGCGTGGCAGAGCCGGGTGCAGTGATCGACGTTGTTACTGCCGAAACCGGTGCGCACCATCTTCTGGAAGAGATAGGCCTCTTCGTTGGAGCCCTTGGCGGAGCCGAAACCAGCCAGCGACAGAGGGCCGTGCTCGTTCCGGATGTCGCGCAGGCCGGCCGAGGCGCGCTCCAGGGCCTCTTCCCAAGAGGCTTCCCGGAAGACGGCGCTGTAGTCGCCGTCCTTCATCTGCATCTGCCAGTCCTTCGGCGCATCCTCGTGGCGGATCAGCGGCTTGGTCAGGCGTCCGTCATGGTTGATGTAATCGAAGCCGAAGCGGCCCTTCACGCAGAGCCGGTTCTCGTTGGCCGGGCCGTCGCGGCCGTCGATCGAGATGATCTTGTCGTCCTTGACCTTCGCCGTGGTCTGGCAGCCGACGCCGCAGAACGGGCAGAGGGTGTCGACTTCGCGGTCTTCGAATTCCGTCCGCACGCCCTGGTCGTTCAGCAGCGAGGATTCCATCAGCGCGCCGGTCGGGCAGGCCTGGACGCATTCGCCGCAGGCCACGCAGGTGCTCTCGCCCATGGCCGCATCGAAGTCGAAGATGACCTTGGCGCTGCCGCCGCGGTAGGCCATGCCGATCACGTCGTTGACCTGCACCTCGCGGCAGGCGCGCACGCAGAGCCCGCAGTTGATGCAGGCGTCCAGATGCACGGACATGGCGGTGTGGCTGATATCCGGGGCGTGGCCTTCGCGGGCCGGAAAGCGGCTTTCGGTGACGCCGATATCCGAGGCCCAGTTCCAGAACTTCGAGTCAGGGTCATGGGCGACTTCGCGCGCCGGCTGGTCGGCGACCAGGAGCTCGAAGACCAGTTCGCGGGACTTCTTGGCCCGTTCGCTGGCGGTGTTGACCTTCATGCCCTCGGTCGGCTTGCGGATGCAGGAAGCGGCGAGGGTGCGTTCGCCCTCGATCTCGACCATACAGGCGCGGCAGTTGCCGTCTTCCCGGTAGCCCGGCTCCGGCGAATAGCAGAGGTGGGGGATTTCGACACCCTGGCGTTCGGCGACTTGCCAGATGGTTTCATCGGCCTTGGCGACGACTTCCTCGCCATTGAGTAGGAAGGTGACGCCTTGCGGGGCTCCTGCGGGCGCGGTCATTGGGCTCTCTCCGGGGCAAGCTGCTGGTTTGCAATAAGATATTGCAGCGGCCCGGATTGAATTATCAAATCGCTTTTCCGAATGAGGTAATAGGCAGTTTAAATTACACAGCTTGATTTAATTTGACGGGAAAATTACGCGATAAAACAAATGGTTATGCTGCGGCTCTAAGAGAAGAGATGCTTTTTCGTTTCCGGGTTTTCCCGCCGCCACATCACATTGTCCAGGCAGTAGTGATGCACGTTGATGAAAATCCAGCAGATAAAGAAAAAAAGCGTGCCGCCGAAGAGCTCCTTGTCGTAACCGACCAGGCCCGAAGCGAAGAAGGGAATGGCCCAGAAAAACAGGAAGCCCAGAGCGATACCGGAGGCGAGAAAGGCCGTGAAGCGGCCGGTCGCGTTGGAAGGCGTAAAGGCGCCCAGCCACCTCTTTGCCGGGCGTTCGCGGCTGTCGGGCTGCCCCTGTTCCAGGTTCATCTGGAAGCGCCAGACGACCAGCAGATATTGCAGCGAGTGAAAAGCCGGCACCATCAGGATGAAGAGCGGGTTGATCTTCACGAAGACAACCCAGAGATAGAGCGTGGTCAGATAGGCGATGATGCCGTTAAGCGGCAGCTTCCCGCCATTCTTGCGCCAGGCGCTGAAGAGCGCGATCAGGGTGGCAAGAGTCGTAACCGCGGCGAAGATGGCCGCAATCTGGAGCATCGGCTCCGGAATATGGAAAGTGTAGTAGGCGACGCCCCAGTAGTCCTTTTCGGCGAATTCCCGGTTGCCGAGCATCCAGGCGAGGATCCAGCAGGCATAGCCGTTGACCAGCATGACTTTCTTCACACGGTCGCTGAAGAACAGGCGTTTGAAGACGGAATCCACGACCGCCATGCCATAGCCCTGTTTGATGTAATGCCAGCCGACCAGGAAGGTCATGAGGTTCATGCCCAGACCGAGCATCTGAAGGTCGCCGAGCGCGAGGGCGCTGGAGAAGAAGGTCAGCAGCAAAATGGGCGCGACAATACCCGCGAAGATGTAGCGATAGCGCAGAATCTGGTCGCTTTCCGCACCGAAAGCCTTGCGGCGGAAATCGCGGTAGAAGATCTGATAGGAGTGGGCGAAGTGCGGGTGGTTGATCAGGTTGGTCAAGGCCATCATGGTCACCGCGAGCGGCGCTTCGAAGCGCTCCGCGGGCAGGATCAGGGCCATCAGCGGCAGGACGATGAGCGACGCCCCGCCGAGGCAGAGAAAGTCCACCAGCGGGCTGATCAGATAAGCACGCCGTTCCGGTGTCGCCCCGGACTGGGAGTCTCGTCCTGACTGGGGCTCTCGTTTGGGAAGCGGCAGAAGCTGGCTGTCGGCTGTCAGGCTCACGGCGCCCTCGTTTCCGGTCGAAAAGCTCCGTGAAAGCTAGGCGCTAGATCATAACGAAAGGTAAAGATGGCTGGGGCGCAGCAGCAGGCCGCAGGTTACGGCGGCTTGCCAGGCGCCTTTGAAAAGCCTCTGATTTTATTAAAAACTTTCGTTACCCGACGTCGAAGTCAGAGGTCCTCCGGGAAGTACTTCATCACGGTCAGCAGCGGATTGGGCGCGGCCTGGCCAAGGCCGCAGATCGAGGCGTCGCGCATCACGGTCGAGAGATCGTTCAGCAGATCTTTGTCCCACTGCGGTGCCGACATCAGCTTGACGGCTTTTTCGGTGCCGTTACGGCAGGGCGTGCACTGCCCGCAGCTTTCATCCTCGAAGAATTTCATCAGGTTCAGCGCCACATCCTTCATGTTGTCCTGATCGGACAGGATGACGACGGCGGCCGAGCCGATGAAGCTGCCGTACTGCTCCAGCGTGCCGAAATCCAGCGGGATGTCGCCCATGGAGGCCGGAAGGACACCGCCCGAGGCGCCGCCGGGCAGGTAACCCTTGAAGCTGTGGCCCTCGGCCATGCCGCCGCAGTACTCCTCGATCAGTTCCTTGACCGTGATACCCGCCGGCGCCAGCTTGACGCCCGGCGACTTGACCCGGCCCGAGACCGAGAAGGAACGCAGGCCCTTGCGGCCGTTGCGGCCCTCGGAGGAGAACCACTCCGGCCCTCGCTCCACCAGGTCGCGGACCCAGTACACCGTCTCGACGTTGTGGGTCAGGGTGGGCAGGCCGAAGAGACCTTTCTCGGAGGGGAAGGGCGGTTTGTGACGGGGCAGGCCGCGCTTGCCCTCGATAGATTCGATCATCGCCGACTCTTCGCCGCAGATATAGGCGCCGGCGCCCCGCCGGACCTCGATCCGCCGGCCGCTGGTCAGGCCTGCCGTCTCCAGCTTGGAGATCTCGCGCCGCAGGATCTCGATCACGGCCGGGTACTCATCGCGGATATAGACGTAGACGGTCTCGACCTCGGCCACCCAGGCGGCGACCAGCATGCCTTCCAGAAAGCGGTGCGGATCGCTTTCCAGGTAGTGGCGGTCCTTGAAGGTGCCGGGCTCGCCCTCATCGCCGTTGATGGCGAAGAGACGGGGCTTGGGCTGCTGTCGGACGATCTTCCACTTCAGGCCGGAGGGGAAGCCGGCGCCGCCAAGGCCGCGCAGGCCGGAATCTTCCATGACCTTGATCAGCTCGTCCGCTGTTTTCTGGCCGGCCAGGCAGTCACGCAGCAGGCTGTAACCGCCGTCCTGCTGATAGGCCTCGAAGTCCTTGTAGGCCGGGATTTCCGGGTGGACGTGCTTGCTCTCCACCGCGCCGGTGATGTTCTCCACCGTCGCGTGATCGACATGATAGTGTCCGACCTCGGCGACCGGCGCGCGGTCGCAGCGGCCCATGCAGGGCGCGCGGACCACCCGGACCGTAGCGTCCGTGCCGGCCTTCAGTCCCTTGAGCAGGGCCTGTGCGCCCTTGAGTTCGCAGGTCAGGCTGTCGCAGACCCGCACGGTTATCTCGTGCTCGAGCTTCTCGCCGTCCTGAACGATATCGAAGTGGGCGTAGAAGGAGGCGACCTCGTAGACCTCAGACATCGGCAGTTTCATGATGTCGGCCAGGGCCTGCAGGTGGCCGGCCTTGAGGCTGCCGTAGCGGTCCTGGATCAGATGCAGGTGCTCGATCAGCAGATCCCGCTGGGTCGAACGGTCGTCGAGCAGTTCGATAATCTCTTCCAGATCCTTCGGATCGAGCTGGCGGCCCTTGTTATAGGCCGGCGCCTTACGCCGTCCCGAACCGGGGTGAATCTTAGGGCCGCTTGCCGCCCTGCTGCTTTCCAAGCTCTGCACCATGTCGTGACACCTCAATTCGCCGCAAAGGGCGCTACACCTCAGGCAGCGCCTGGCCTTCTTCGCGGGCGGCGCTTCCGGCGATATTGCAGAGAACTCGAAAAAATAAGCAAATCGCTATTTCGAATGAGGTAATCGGGGATGCTGATTAGAACTTTTGCCGCCTCGTTGCTTCTAGTTCATTAAATCCAACAGAAGGCGCGCAGTCTCGCGACGGTAAATGTCGCTATGACTGCCACCGCCCGTAAAGGCCGCCCGACAGTTGATTGCTGTCGTTGCATCCAGGTACAGCACTGGATTCCGTTGCTGATACTTCCATTCGTTAATGAGTTGAGAGGCGCTTCGGCCCCCATTTGAAGCTGCCGTGGTTGTAACTTCCTTCTTACAGAGCGCAAAGCCGTAGCCTTCCGGTGAGGAGTTGTTGTAAGGCAAGACCCCACAGGTGATCTTATACTGCTCTCCGCTTTCACAGATGTCTTCGTAAGCGCGGATCATACCTGCGTATGTTGCCCAAAAAGCGGTTTCGTTCGCTGAATCGTGCTTGGATGCTGTGAGAATGAAGCGCAGTTTATCCGAACGAAATTCATCCCATAGGCCTTCCTCTCGCTTTTCTCCTTTGAAGATTTCCTCGATGCGGAAGGCCCCCTGGATTGCGATAAAGAGATCGCCGTTTGCATAGCTTTCTTTATGGCTGGAATCAGAGGCTTCTAGTGCGTTGGGTTGCGTGACAGCGGTAAGCGTTGCGCGAGCGCCGAAGCTGTGCCCGATCACGACGACTTTAGGCTTCGATTCGGACAATTGCCGTGATGGCAGGATCGCGCTTTCGAGCAGCGACTTTAACCAGGTTACGCCGACCTCTTTGGCGTCATTTGCTTTGTTGGGAAAGCTGACCAGGCGTACAAGGGAATCCGGTATTGGGAGCAAATCGCTTAACTCCCAATCCGATGCCCAAGACACGCCGATGACAAGTGGCTTGAAGGGGCTCAGCTCGGTCTTACACGCTGGCTCATTGCTGTTTGCATCCTCGCACTTATCACGCCGTTTGGCGCTACGGGCTTCGTACTCATCTAATAGATGCGCCATGATACTGTTGTAGTTTTGTACAGCGTTATCTTGCGGCGTGTTCCAGCCCATGACGATAACAACGATATGAGTAATATCCTTCTCAATGGTCGAAATCAGGTCTTCACAGAGAGCGTTTATGGCTGACCAGCTCATCTGGAATGGCGTGTTCATATCGGTTCTATGATTTCCACAGCTTTTTGCCGGTTTGCTATGGTCGTCGTCTGATTTGCTTTGGTCCGAGTTGCAGGACGCGAAGAGCCGGCGAGCCGCCTCGTCTTCCTCCCATGTGGCGGCACTATTTTTCGGCTTCTCGTCACCATCGGCGTTGAACAGAGAGTAGAGAGAGCAAGGCCTTACTCTGCCTTTGAATATGGCATGTTGATGGTTGACCTCTGCGTACTTGACGACGTGTGTGATTAAGTGAGCTTTATTCTGGGTTAACAGGCGCTCGTACGCGCTTGTCGTGGTTTCATCCGCTTTGCGTTTAGCGACTAACTCGGGATCAAGCCTCGGGCCGGTGACGGCTTCTTGATCCGCTTTTTCGATGCCGACGATGTAACCGGGAATGCGAAGACCATTTCCATTAGGGAAATGCAGCACCCTGTGAAAGGCGCGATGGTTCGCGCCCAGAGCATTTTCCTCCAGCGCGAACTTCTTTTCTTGAGAATCCAAGAGCGTGCCCGGACCGTTGCAGCCGGAAGAAGTAATGGCGATTGAAGAAAAAAATAGCCCAAAGAAGAATCGTCTCTTGTACGCCGTCATGAGATTTGCCTACCCCCCATTATCATTTGTCTTCACCCTATGGTGTCTTGATGGTGAAGCAATGCGATTATAGGGGGTATTAAGGCTTTATCTACATCAAACTATTGGCCAGAAATGGATGAGTGTTGTTGTGCTGGGGCCCGGTCGCGACAACACGGGAGGCTACGCCTGAGTCTGACGCGATGGGGCCATTCAGGTTTATCTTGAATCAGGTAGATCTGGATCGCGGCTTAAGGCACAGACCGGCTACTTCACGGATGCATCACCATCTGGGTCAGCTCGATCGCCCGGTCCCAGGAGATTCCTTCCATCACATCCTGATAGAGCGGATGATCGCTCTTCTGGGGAAAGATCAGGGGGCGGGTGCCCTGGTTCTGCCACTCCACATTGCAGGCCAGGTGTTCCACCGGCTCGCCTTTCGCATTCCGCCTGTACCCGGGCATGGTCACCGCCAGCCAGCCGAAGCTGCCGTCGCCGCTTTGATTTTCTTTAAAGGTCTTGAGGTAGCGCTCGAAGCTTTCCTCGCTCTGGCTGACCCAGACGCCCCAGCAGAAGGGGTCGTCGGCGTCGAGGATCGGAATTTCCAGGGTGCCGCGGATGAAGAAGGCATCGTCGTCGATGACGCAGGTGTCCTCGGTCAGCCGCGCCCGGGCGGCGCGCTCGTCGCTCGTCAGTTCGTAGTAATTGAAGGGCGCGTCGTTGGCGAAGGAAGGCGAGCCGCTGTGGATGTTGCCGCAGCGTTCACAATGAAATTCGAATGATTTTTCAAGCTTGGCGTTTAGTCCAAACCAGTTAAAGGCCATCTTGACGATCCGAAGCGGCGTGAATGAGTAGCACAACTTATACCGGGAGATATTAAGATTTACTAAGGCTGCCCGGTGTGAAACTTATCTGTGACAGTCTGTTTCCGCGTACAACATGCTTTTTCCATTCTCGATTGTGCGTATGTCGCCCTGCCGAATGACGTGATTCCGGAGCTCCCACGGCGCTGGAAGCTTTCGTCCCGATCACAAAGAGGGCACAGGCAAAGGACGCCTTTGTCCCTAAACTCCGCCCTCATGCTTAAAGGGATTCTGGTTCTAAGTTCCGCTCTTCCGTTCCTTCTCCTGACGCTTGCGGCGTTGCCGTTGCCCGTCCTGGCCGGGACAGCAGAGGCCGCCGCGCCTCTGGATGACCGGATTGCGGAGGAGCTTTCCGCCGCTTCCCGGGACGCGGGGCGGGACGGTTTTGCGAAACGGTTGCGAGCAATCCTGCAGGCGGAGCCGCAGCAGAGGCAGGCGATCCTGCGGCGGGCCATGGCTCTGCGGCCGGACTGGGCGGCGGCCCTGCTTTCACAAGCGCTCGGAGAGGAGAGGGGGAGCAGTAACAGTCCGGCTGCGCCGCCCGCCGCCAAGGCCGCGATTCCTGCTGAACCCAAACCGGCTTTTTCCGGCAGCCTCGATTTCGGGGGCATTCTGCGGACGGGAAACACCGAGAACGGCGGTGTGAAAGGTCAACTCAAACTCGCCTACAAGAGTGACCGCTGGCAGCACAAGGGCAAGGCGGAAGCCGGCTACCTCAAGAGCCGGACGGACACTCTGGAGCAGAAATTCGAACTGGAATACGAGACCAACTACGACATCCGGGAGGATCTCTTCGCCTTCGGCTTGGCCAACTACAGCGATGACCGTTTTAGTGGCTTTGACTATGAAATTCTGACGGCCGCTGGCTTGGGGCTGCGCCTCTTTGATGACGAGCCGCTGAAATGGGAGGTCACGGCAGGGCCCAGCCTGCGCTATGCGGAACGGGCGGACAGCGACGAGCGGGAGACCGCGCCAGGCGCGCGTCTGACCAACGACATAACCTGGCGGATCTCGGATAACGCCTTCATCGGCAACGAGACCGAGATCCTCTGGGACCGCGAACGGGTGACCATTGACAATGACACCAGCCTTAAGATGCGGATCGTCGAACAGCTTTCGGGCAAGCTCTCCTTCAACACCCGCTACCGCAGTAATCTGCCCGATGATACCGAGAATACCGACACCACGACCCGTGCTTCGATCGTCTACGACTTCTGAACTGAAGGTTGAGCGTAGGACGAGGGGTTAGGCGTGGCCCGGATGCAGGATCTTGTCCGCAATGGCGATGGCGCGCTGCCAGGAAATCCCTTCGGCAAAGTCGCGGTAAAGCGGGTGATCGCATTCGTGCGGTCTGACCAGCGGGCGCTCGCCTTCCGGCCGCCACACCACATCGCAGGCGAGGCTGGAACCGCCATCCGGGACTGGATGGTCGCAGTAGTCGGGCAGGATCATCGGCAGCCAGCCGAAGGTGACGATGCCCGACTGATCCTCGTCGTAGGTCTCCATATAGCGGTCGAAGCTTGCTTCGCTCTGACTGACCCAAACGATCCAGACGAAGGGATCCGCCGCGCCGTGGATCGGGATCTCCAGCAGGCCGCGGATGTAGAACTGCTTGTCATCGATCACGCAGGTGTCCGAGGTCTCATGGACCCGCTCTGAGAGCTCATCCTCGGGGATCCCGAGGCCCCCGACCGGAAATGGATAGCCGAAACAGGGCGACCCGCTGTGGATTTCGCCGCAGCAGGCACATTGGTAGCTGAAGAGCTTCAGGTTTTGATCGTCCGTCATGGTGATGCGCGCCGATACTTTGTCTGGAACAAAAAAAGAACATTAAACTTGATTTTGTCATCTTTGCAACCATAAGATTGCGGAATTTCTTCCTGGAGAAGCAAGATAGAAATCGGCGGAGCAGAGGATGTCATCGAAGAGAAAGTCTTACCGTCTTGAGCGCACCGACTACAAGGATGGCGATTGGTGCGAAATTGAGAAACGCCATGGCAAGTATCATGGTAGCCGAATCTTCTACAATTCAGACGGCAGTAAACGGCGCGAAACCTATTATCAGAACGGCCGTCAGGAAGGTGCGGACCGAACCTGGTCAAAAGAAGGCCTACTGCAGGAAGAGCAGTATTTTCATAACGGCGTTCAGCACGGCCCCTGGCGCCGGCGCGATGAGCAGGGTGTGATGCAGACGCTGAACAGTCTTCGCCATGGCGTCCCCGAAGGTTGCTGGGAAAGCCGGCGTGCCTCGCACTTCAATCGCTTTATCAGGCCCGTCCTGGACATCGATCAGGTGATGGACGAGGCGCAGGCGAAGACTCTGCTGGAGCGGCTGATTTTGCCGGCCTGCCGCCTGCGGCGGGGAGCTGAGGTTGATCCGAATGAAAGAGATCGGGCGTCATACTTCGGCCTGGTCAATATTCTGGGCGCGGAGGAGAGCTGGCCGGCGTTCGAGGGGAGGGCGCTGTCACCGATCCTGCAAATCGACTGCGATGACATTCCCATCGAAGGGCATCCGCTCAAGGACTACGCCTACGTCACGCTCTTTGCCCTGCCGGACGAGCCCTGCTATCGCTTCAACCAGGACTACGTTTTGCGGGTCTACGGGCGCGACGATGCAGTTCGCAGCGTCGAGCGGCCTGAAGTGCCCCTGGTCACCAAGCCAGGCAAAATGGCCTTTGACGAGATCTTCTCCGACTATCCGGACCGCAACGATTTTCCAGCGCCTCTGAGGGCCTTTCTGGAAGACCGGAAGCTTGATGAGGTCTATCTGGACAACGACAGCAACTTCCACACGGTCGTCGGTGGCTGGCCCGACTGGCTGCAGTTCTCGGAGCTCTGGCACCATCCCGAGTTTTTGTTTCAGGTCGATAGCCTGGACTTCGACGACTGGTTCTGGGGCGACATCTTCATGCTGTATTTCTTCCGTGATCCGGAAAGCGGTGAACTGTCAGGCGAAACCGAGATGTGTTGAGGCGCCCTCTGTCTTTGCGCTGAACACCCTCACTCCGCCCTCGACAGCCGCGCCAGCATCATTCCGTCAGACGACAGCAGCATCAGGCTCTCGCCCTCCAGCATGAAGCGGCGAGCCTGTGCCAGAGCGGCCAGGAAGAAAGCTTCCTGTTCGTCGATCATCTGACCGCAGGCCTTGCGGGTGGCGCCGAGCGGACCGATTTCGATCCCACCTTCCGCGCTGTCGGCCGAATCAAATCTCACCGGTCCGAAGAAGCGATTGCAGCCGCCGTCACCGCTGATCTTCGTGTCGTCTTCGAAGGTCACGCTGAGCGGGACGTCTGGCAGCGGTTCCTTGCCCATGACCGCCGCCACGGACCAGGTCCCCAGCGGTGAGACCGCGCCGGCTTCCTCGGGCAGCAGGCCCTCCAGCCGCTCGATCCGCGCCCGGGTCAGGTCGATCCAGCAACCCAGATAGAAGTCGCCGGAGCCCGTCCCCGAACCGGCCTGAAGCTCACGCAGATGGCATTCTAGGTCGCGGTAGAGTTCGAAGGCTTTCTGGGCGCGTTCGATCGTGCGGCTCGCCTGTCGCTGTCCGACGAAGTCATCCACCTCGGCCTGGGCGTTGCGGGCGCGGACGTAGAGTTCAGCCATCTCGTCGTCGAGCGTCTCCTTAAGAGTCCGGAGGCAGTCGCCCAGTTCGATACGGCTGTCCGATCGGGCCCAGCAGTCTTCCAGCGCGTCCGCCCTGGCCTCGGGCGTGACGGCGGCGAGTTGAAGGACGGCGGCTGAAATGGCGAGTACCAGGGTCGCTCTCATATCGTACCTCGCGAATGCAGGGGCGTTTTCGGCGGTTTCGACCCCCTTCAATTGGTGTCCGGCCGCCAGAAGATCCAGCCCAGCTTAGGTCGAAGGCGGTAACGAAGAACTGAGCGAGATCAATGCGCTGCCACGTTGCTTATCGAATTCTGGATTGGAAGCCGGAGCGGCTTTCGATTCGCAACCCAGATGGGAAGGACTTTATGGATATGACCGATCCTCGGCGGAACCTGGCAAGCTGCTGCAACCAGACGAAAAGCGCATCCGTCCTCTCGCTGGCTGCGGCTCTTGCGGTCGCTGTGTTACTCCCCTTGGGTGAAGTCGACGCTGAAACCCCGTCACAGGAGACGGTGGCCGGGCGCAACCCGATATCGCCGCGCGCCATGGTGCTGCCCCTGGCGGATGCTGCCCATGGCCGTCAGCTCTTTGTCTCCAAGGGCTGCGTGATCTGCCATTCGATCAACGGCGTGGGCGGTCAGGCGGCGCCGGCCCTCGATGCGATCCAGCCCGAAGACGGTGAGGCGGCTGCGGCGGTCGATCCACTCGATTTCGTCGCCCGTATGTGGCGTGGCGCGCCGGCTATGCTTGAGCTTCAGGCCGTGGAACTCGGATATCAGATCGAACTCAGCGCCGAGGAACTCGCCGATCTCGCGGTCTTCGCCGGCGATGCGGGGGCGCAGGCCGGTTTCACCATGGAAGACGTGCCTGAGCCCATGTGGGACTGGATGCTGAACGAACCCTACTGGGTCGATGACAACTGGCCTGAAAAGCTGTTCGAAGGTTATCCGAACGTTGAAGGCGACGAGAAGCCTGACTGAGCTGTGGATCCGTTGCCGACGGTCTCAGGCCTGGTCTGCCGGCGGGCTGGGCCGGGTAAAGATAAAGACCGCGACGGCGATCAGGACGACGACCTGAGCGATCAGAGCCTCTTTCGGTGCGCCGCCGAGCCAGGCCAGCAGGAAGGCCAGCAGCATGGCGGCTGCGGCCAGCCCCTTGGCCTTCTTGGAAATGGCACCGTGATCCCGCCACTCGTGGATCGGCGGCCCGAGCCGCGGATGGGCCAGCAGCCAGTCGTGCAGACGCTGAGATCCGCGGCTGAAACAGAAAGCGGACAGCAATACGAAAGGCGTCGTCGGCAGAAGCGGCAGAAAGATGCCAATGATCCCGAGCGCGAGGGAGATCAGACCGGCGAGGCGCCAGAACAGACGTGCGGTGCCCGCGAGCAACCGGTGCTCCTCCCATCACAAAAAGCCAAGTTGCTTGCCCAATAGCACGCGGATGCCGCTCCTGCCATAGGGATGTCCGGAGACGGGGCGTCAGGTGCCGGTACGGGACATCCGGAGATGCCGGCCGTCCAGTTTCGGCTGACGCCCCTCGATCAGGTCCCTCTTGGCGGCGACCGCCTCGGCGATAAAGTCGCGGAAGGCTCTCAGGCGCGCGGTCTCACGCAGGTCGGGATGGCTGAGCAGCCAGATGTCGAAGTTGGGTTTCGGCGGCTGCAGACCGACCCGGTCGAGCAGAGGGTCCGGGTCGCCGAGGAAACAGGGCAGGATCGCCAGGCCCATGCCGTTCCGCGCTGCTGAGTACTGAATCATCACGTCGTTGATCCGATCCCGCGCCGGCGTCTTGGGAAAGGCGCTGGTCTTGACCCAGCCCGGAAAGGCCTCCCGCTCGCCCCAGCCGATCCAGCGGGCGGAAGCCGGGTCGCTTTCCAGCGCGACGCTCTCGACATACTCCCGTGTCGCATAGGCGGCGCTGTGGAAGCAGGCGATGCGCCGGCCGACCAGATGCTCCGGCGGCCATTGGCCGATCCGCACGAAGCGGATCGCGACGTCGGCCTCGCGCCGGTCGAGATCCGCGTAGTCGTCCGAGGTGATGATGTTCAGGTCGATGGCCGGATAGTCCCGGCCGAAGCGCACGAAATCCGGCATCAGCAGGCCTTCGGCCACCACGTTGGGCATGGTCACCCGGATTTCGCCGGACAGCTTGGCGTCCGTGCCGAGGACGCGCCGTTCGATGCCCGCGACTTCGTCTTCGACCCGTTCGGCCGCTTCAATCATCTCTTCGCCGGCGACCGTCGGCGCATAGCCTTCAGTCGTGCGGTCGAAAAGGCGCACGCCCATGCGCGCTTCCAGCTCCGCGATGCGGCGCGCGACCGTCGAATGGCTGACACCGATGGCGGCGGCAGCAGAGCGCACCGAGCGATGCCGCGCCAGAGCCAGGAAAAATTTTAGATCATCCCAGTTGGTCACGCGATCTCCGCTGTAACAGATTTGAACCAGACTGTTCGACATATGGTCGTTGCGCACGCAAATGGAAGCTTCAATATAACTCGGGATTCGACGGGACGGCGACCCGGCCGTGACGTCACCAGCACCGAAAAGGAGCCCTCCCTTGAGCCCGAATCCTCTCTCCGCCCGACATACCGGGGCGACGGTCGAGTCGTACCTGAAGGTCAGAAACGAGACGCTCGCGCTGGCTGCGGATCTGTCGGACGCAGATGCCACCGTGCAGTCCATGGAGGATGCCAGCCCGGCCAAGTGGCATCTCGCGCACACCACCTGGTTCTTCGAGACTTTCCTGCTCGAGCCGCAGCTCGCGGGATATCGTGCTTTCGATCCGGCCTTCAACTATCTCTTCAACTCCTACTACGAACAGGTCGGCGAGCGGCATCCCCGGCCGCGCCGTGGCATGATCACCCGGCCGTCGCTCAAGGAAGTCCGGAGCTATCGGGCACACGTCGACGACGCTATGCTGGGACTTCTGGAATCGGGGCCGTCTGAGGCGATCCTCGAACTGGTCGAGCTGGGACTGCATCATGAGCAGCAGCATCAGGAACTGTTGCTGACCGACATCCTGCATCTCTTCGCGCAGAACCCCCTGCGACCGGCGTTTCGCGCGCCCGAGCCGCTCGCGGTGACGGGTGAGGGGCCGACGCCTTTGGCCTGGCGGAGTTTCGAGGGCGCGATGGTCGAGATCGGCTACGAGGGCGACGGCTTTGCCTTCGACTGCGAGGGGCCCCGCCACGAAGCGATCATCCGGCCTTTCAAGCTGGCCTCCCGCCCGGTACTGAACGGCGAGTGGCTGGAATTCATGGCCGACGGCGGCTACCGGACGCCGACGCTCTGGCTCTCCGATGGCTGGGCGACGGTCAACGAACGCGGCTGGGACGCGCCCTTCTATTGGGAACAACGCGACGGTGAGTGGTACGCCATGACCCTGCGTGGCCTGCAACCGGTCGACCCGGCGGCGCCGGTCTGCCATGTCAGCTACTTCGAGGCCGACGCCTTCGCCCGCTGGATGGACAAACGCCTGCCGAGCGAAGTGGAGTGGGAACACGCGGCGGCGGGACAAGCCATCGCAGGCAACTTCGCCGACAGTGGCCGGCTGCGCCCGCGCTCGCTTTCGGGGAGCGCAGAGGAGGGGCGCTTCGACGGGCTCTATGGCGATGTCTGGGAATGGACCCAGAGCCCCTATACGGCCTATCCGCGTTTCAAAGCCTCCGAGGGCGCGGTCGGTGAGTACAACGGCAAGTTCATGAACGGCCAGTATGTGCTGCGCGGCGGCTCCTGCGCCACGCCGGCGGGGCATATGCGCCGCACCTACCGGAACTTCTTCCAGCCGGATAAGCGCTGGCAGTTCATGGGGCTTCGACTGGCCGACGACGCATGAGCACGGCAAAACGGCCGAGCCCGGCCGAAACTGTGGCCCGTGCGGCGCTGGCGCCGGGCGTGGACGAAGTCTTTGCCCAGGATGTTCTTGAAGGCCTGGCGAAACCCCGGAAGGAGCTGCCCTGCCGGTGGTTCTATGATCAGCGCGGGTCCGAGCTCTTTGAAGAGATCACCGACCTGCCGGAGTACTATCCGACCCGCACCGAAACGGCGATTTTGCAGAGCTGCGCCGCAGAACTCAGCGCGCTTGTCGGTCCTGGCGCGGCGCTGCTGGAGTACGGCGCCGGCGCGGCGGTCAAGACGCGTATTCTGCTGGATCGTCTGGAGCGCCTGGCAAGCTATGCGCCGATCGATATCTCCGCGGAGTTCCTGCGTTCGGTGGTCGAGGGCCTGTCGTCGGATTATCCCGACATCCAGATGCAGCCGATCATCGGCAATTTCCTCTCCGCCTTGCAGATTCCTGCCGGAGTGCGTTCGGCCGAGCGGCGTCTGGGTTTCTTTCCGGGTTCGACCATCGGCAATCTGAGTGACGGGGAGATGACGGCTTTCTTCCGCCGCGCCAGGGCCCAGCTCGGCGAGGAGGGGCGGCTGCTGATTGGTGCCGACCTGCGCAAAAGCGCCGAGATCCTGATCCCCGCCTACGACGATGCGGCAGGGGTGACGGCGGCCTTCAACAAGAATCTGCTGGTTCGGATTAACCGTGAACTTGGTGCCAATTTCGACCTGGCGCGGTTCCGTCACGAGGCGCGCTGGAACGATGATGACAGCCGCGTCGAGATGCATCTCGTGAGCGCGGGCGCGCAAAGCGTGAGCCTGCTTGGCCAGAGCTTCGACTTCGCGGACGGGGAGACGATCCATACCGAAAATTCCCGGAAGTTCGAAATTCGGGCTTTGCAGGAGCTTGCCAAGGCCGGCGAGTGGGAGTTGCTGCGCGTCTGGAAAGATCCTCGGGATCTCTTCTCGGTTTTGCTTTTTGGCTGACGCCGGAGTCGACGGCCACTGTCGCGTTTAACCTTCGACATAGCTCCATTCCATTGACATATAGCTAAATGACTATATATAAATCGCTATGCGCGACCGGACAGAACAGGCAAAAGCTGTTGCGAGCGGCAGCAGGATGGCGATCCTGCAGTGGCTGAAAGAACCGCGCCGTCATTTTGCCCATCAGGAGACCGGTGACCCGGCGGAAATCGGTGTCTGCGTTACCTTGATTGCGGAAAAGCTCAACATGAGCCAGCCGACCGTCAGCCGACATCTCGAACTTCTCCGCCGTGCCGATTTCCTGAAAGTGCAAAAGGTTGGACGCTGGTCTTTCTTTTCCCGCAAGGAGTCGGCGCTTGCCGACTATCGTCGATGGCTGCAGGAGAATCTTTGATTCAGTCGCTTTGCGGTGTTCGCCGTAAGCTGTCAGCCACGGCAAGCTGTTGACCAGCCTCCGGCCAAAACGGAATTTTTAGTGAGGAATAAGACGATGGGGACAGGGCGTAGTATCGATCATGTGGTTCTGGCCGTTCGGGATCTCGATGCCGCGGCGAAGACCTACGAGGACTTGGGGTTCACCCTGACGCCGCGCGCGTCCCACGAAGACCGGATGGGGACCTCGAACCGTCTGGCTCAGTTCGCCGGCCGGAACTTCATCGAGGTTCTGGAGGTCGACCGTCCTGACAAGTTGACGCCCCACGACTTCGCGAAGTCTCCACCCTTCTTCAGTTTCGGCGGTCACAACAAGAAGATGCTGGCTGCGCGTGAAGGCCTCTCCATGCTGGTCTTCGCCAGCGATGACGCGCGCGCCGATGCGGCGCAGTTCGAGACGGCGGGTGTGCCGACCTACGAGGTCTTCGACTTCGAGCGGCAGGCGCGGCTGCCCGACGGCCAGAGCGTCACCGTGTCGTTCTCCCTGACCTTCGCGACCTCGCCGGCGATGCCGGGTCTGGCCTTTTTCGTCTGCCAGAACCGGGCGCAGGAATACTTCTGGAAGCCGCAATTCCAGAGCCACGCTAACGGCGCGCAGGTGATCTCCGCGGTTTACATCGGCTCCGCCGAACCGGAGCGGGATGCCGCCTTCGTCGCCCGGATGTTCGACGGCGATGTCGCGCAGATAGACGGCGGCCTCGCGGTTGCCTGCGGTCCAGGGCAGGAGGTCCGCGTCCTCCGGCCGGAGGCCATTCGTGCCCGCGATCCTTCGCTGCAGCTAGACATCGGGGCAAATCCCGCGCTGGTGGGGATTGCCTTGAAAAGTGGTGATGCTCGACCGGTCATAGCGTCCAGTGCCGCTGCTGGTATGTTCATCGAGTGGGAACAAGCCTGATACCAAAAGCTCTCGCCCCAGCTTTTCACCCCTCGAAGATTGTCAGATCGCCATAGGATCGCCATATCTGCGTGGCATTGCCGGATCTCGTAACGGCCGGTTACGGCATCCTGCAGAAGATCGAAGGGCGAGCATTGGGCGAAAAAGACAGGCGCGGGCGGTTTAAAAAGCTTCTCCTCCAACTGGTGTCCCGCTGTGCAGCCCTCGCCGCGGCGGCGCTTGCCTTCGGCTTTCTCTCGCCCTGGCTGCCTCTTGCCGACTCGATGGCGCACTTCCGCTTCCATCTGCTTCTGGCGCTCGCCCTGGCCGTGGTCGTCCTGATCGTGCTGCGGGCGCCGGTGCGGGCGATGCTGGTCCTGGCGGTCATCCTGCCGGGTATCGCCGGCCTGGCGCCGGCCTTACCGGCGGCGTCGGGCAGTGCGGAAAACTTTGAGAGCGATACCGGCTTTACGCTGGTTCAGCTCAATCTTTTTTTCCGCAATCGCTCGGTGCCGGAAGCACTGCGCATGATCCGCGAAAGCGACGCCGATGTGGTGACCCTGCAGGAGGTTTCCTCCTTCGTGTGGGCCCGGTTATCGGCGTTGCACAGAGATTATCCCTACAGCGTGGTCTGCCAGTACGCACGGGTTGGTTCCGTGGCGGTCTTTTCCCGTCTTCCTTTCGCCTCCGCCGCCGGAGCGGCACGGGGGTGCGTGGCTAACGAAGGCGTCGGTTGGGTCCGGATCAAGGTGGGTGATCGCGCCGTCACCGTGGCTTCTATCCATCTGCATTGGCCTTTTCCTTTCGGTCAGCCGGCGCAGATCGATCGCCTGGAAAGTCATCTGAAGGCTCTGCCGCGGCCGGTCGTTATCGGGGGAGATTTCAATGCCGCGCCCTGGAGCCACTCGGTCACCCGGATCGGCGAGGCGACGGGTGCGTCGGTGCTGGAGGGGCTGCGTTTGACCCTCTACGAGCCAAGACTGCGTTGGGCGCCCGCTCTCGGCCTGCCTATCGATCATATTCTCGTGGCGCCGGAGTTTTTTGCTGAATCGATCCGGCGCGGCCCGCACGTCGGCTCCGACCATCTGCCGGTCATCGCCCGGCTCGGCCTGCATCGCAAAGAGCCGGGACAGTAGCCGCTGTCGTTAGCTTTTCAGTAGATCCTTCAGATTACTGTCCGGGTCGGCGGCAACGGCCGGCGCTGGAGAGACTCCGTGCTGCAGGAGTCTTTTGGCGACCATGAAGCTCTTGGGATCGTTCATGGCGTCGACCGCCAGCAGCTTTTCGCCTTGGTAGTACCAGACCGACTGTGCGCCCTCGCGCTTACCCGGCCGCGTCACGCTGTCGTTAAAGCCTGTGTTGAGGCCGGCGATCTGGAGCTTCATGTCGAACTGGTCCGACCAGAACCAGGGCACCGGATTGTAGTCGCTTTCCTCTCCGGCGAGGGTGCCGGCAGCGGCTTCGCCCTGATCCATGGCGTTCTGAACTGACTCCAGACGGATTCGACGGCCCTGCCAGGGGAAGCTGGCGCAGTCGCCGACCGCCAGAATCTCCGGGTCCGAACTGCGACAGGCGGCATCCACCGCGATGCCGCCGTCGATGGTCAGGCCCGCCCGTTCCGCCAGTTCGCTGCGCGGCGCAATGCCTGTGCCCACAACGACGAAATCGAGCGCGAGCTTTTCACCGCTGGCGAGTTCGGCGCCGGTGGCTTTCCCGTTCTCGCCCGTGATATTGAGCAACTGAGTCTCTTCGAGGATGCGCACACCATGGCGCTGGTGCAGGGCGCGGATGTAATCCGAAGTCTCCCTGGCGGCCACGCGCTGCAGGATACGCTCGGCCATCTCGATCACCGTGACCTCGAGGCCGGCCTGGGCGGCGACTGCGGCCGCTTCCAGGCCGATGTAACCGCCGCCCACCACCAGGAGGCGCCGGCCCTCGGCGAAGAGCGGCGACAGTCTGTCCGCGTCGGCCACGTCGCGCAGGGTATAGACGCCCTGCAGATCTCCGCCGATCGCGGCCGGCAGCCGGCGGGGTTCACCACCGGTCGCGAGGACGAGCTTGCTGTAGGGCAGGGCGGATCCGTCCGAGAGGCTCAGGCTCTTCGCCGTGCGGTCGATCTCGTCCGCGCGCAGTCCGAGCCGCAGTTCGACGCCATGCTCGCCATACCAGCTCTGCGGCCGGACCATCAGATCCTCGATCGTCAGTTCGCCGCGCAGGTACTTCTTGGAGAGATTGGGCCGCTGATAGGGGGCGACGGGCTCGTCACTGACCAGCACGATCGGGTGGTTATTGCCGAGAACGCGCAGTTTCAAGACAAGAGAGGCGGCGGCCTGTCCACCACCGACGACCACGATCGGGGCATCCACGTTGTTCTCGCCCATATCCGTTCCCTAAGGCTGGAGACGTCAAACCTGGGGAGCCACGCGCGTCTTGCGGCGCTGTGCGCTTGATCCCTCAATTCCGCTTAATCTTATCCAGCGGGCGGGTCAATGCTGTCGTTGATGGCGGAGCGGTCTTAAGCCCCGGCTGCCCGCCGGGCTCGCAGCCTTTTGTGGATCGAGGCGCAGTAGAGCAGCAGGAAGTAGACCATCATCAGTTCGCGATGTTCCTGGAAGCCCAGGTTGTAGCCTTTACCCTGCAGCAGGTCGGCCTGCACGACAATCCGGTCGATCAGCCAGACGATCAGGAACAGCAGCGCCGTGAGCCGCACCACGGCGGTGGGCCAGAGCCAGTACCAGTCGCCCAGGACGTTGGTGATCTCCACCTTGCGCAGATGGCTGTAGATCGGCCAGGCGAGGCCCGAGAGGACGATGCCGATACCGATGATGGTCTTGGGGATCCGGTCGATGGAGAGATGCAGATTGTGAAAATTGGTCTCGTTCTGACGGTTGGCTTCGCTCAGCCAACCCGGCGTATCCCAGAGAAAGAGGTGCTGGCCCCAACTGGCTTCCTCGCCGGCGATGTAGAGGAAGCCGAGCGCGAAGACCAGCATCAGCGGGCCCATCCAGGGCCGCGGGCAGTCCTTTCGCCGCGCGAAGATCATCAGGGCGACGACCAGGCCGATCAGGCTGAACAGCACTGTGCCGTGTTCGATCAGGCCGGCCTCGGTGATCATCCAGCGCCGGTAAAAGGAGAATTCCGAACCGATCGCCAGGGTGGCGAAAGGCACGATGACCAACAGCAGCGGAATGACCAGGGAATAGGTCCGACCGAGGTCGTTGGACTCGTCGAGAGAGGCAGGCATGGCCGTCATTTTACAACAACATGAAAAATTTGTAATGAAGCCTTCCCTCTACCGCTCCGGCGAGGGGAACGCAAGAGCGTGGAGGCGTCTGACAGGCTGTGATCGCTCTCTTTTCTCGCTGTCCGTGTGCAGGCTTGTTCAGAGCGTGGTAAGTGACATAGACTGCGCCACGTTCCGACGCGAACCCCCACATCCGATAACAAAGCGAAGCTGACCGCCATGCCTGTGCAAGGGGCGAAGATACCTGCGAGCGGCCGCGGCGCCGGCATGGCTATGCTGGCCTACGGCATCTTTGCGACCCATGACGCCGTCATCAAATCCCTGGGTGCGAGCTATGCCGTTTTCCAGATCATCTTCTTTTCGGTGCTCTTTGCGTTCGTACCGGTGATGGTGATGCTGCTGATCGACCGGGCGGAGGCGAACCTGCGCCCACATCATCCCTGGCTGGTCATGGCGCGGACCTGCACCATGATGCTGTCGATGGTCTGCGCCTTCTACGCCTTCTCCGTGCTGCCGCTGGCCGAAACCTATGCCTTGCTCTTTGCCACGCCCCTGCTGATTACGGCGCTTTCGGTGCCGCTGTTGGGGGAGACAGTTCGCCTGCGTCGCTGGATCGCGGTTTTTACGGGGCTGATCGGTGTCCTTGTGATCCTCCGGCCGGGCTATACCGAACTGAACTCCGGCCACGTAGCGGCCCTGGCGGCGGCGATGGGAAGTGCCTTTTCGGGCATCATCGTGCGCAAGATCGGTTCCGAGGAACGCAGCGCGGTCCTGATCCTCTATCCCATGCTGGCCAATATCCTGGTCATGGCGCTGATGCTGCCCTGGGTCTACGTGCCCATGCCTCTGACCGATTTCGGACTGATGGCTTCGGTGGGCCTCTTGAGCACGCTGGCCCAGCTCTGCGTGATCGGCGCCTTCAGGGCTGCCCCCGTGGCCCTGGTCGCGCCTTTTCAGTATTCGCAGATCCTCTGGGCAGTGCCGTTTGGTTTCTTCCTTTTCGGGGATGTTCCGGATGTCTGGGTGGCGGTGGGCACGAGCATTATCATCGCCAGTGGTCTCTTCGTCGTCTGGCGAGAAAACAAGGCCGAGGTCTCCAACACGGCGCCGGTTTCCAGCAACCGCAATGCGCGTCCGGACGCCGGCCCGCTGATGCGGCCGCGGGAAGCCGATCACCCGCGCCGCTGATTTCTTTTTTCGATTTGACCGCAAGCATCGGAGTGAATCGCTTCCTCGAAAGCCTCATTCTCTCATCACGCTTCAAGCGCATCTGCGACGTTAGTCAGAAGAATGAGGATGAGAGAGATGAACATGATGGAACCTGCGGCCATGGGCGGCTTTATCACCGATGAAGAGCGTTGGCAGGCCGTGCTGCGCCGGGATGAAGCCGCGGAGGGGCGCTTCTGGTATTCGGTGGCAACGACCGGTGTCTACTGTCGTCCCTCCTGCGCCGCGCGCCAGCCGCGTCGGGAGAATGTCGCCTTTTATACCCGCCGAGATGCGGCTGAGCGGGCTGGTTTCCGGCCTTGTAAACGCTGCCGGCCGGATCTGCCGCCCCGGGCCGAGCGACATCGCGACCTGGTGGCCGCGGCCTGCCGGCGCTTAGTTGCTGCAGAGGTTGCGCCGAGTCTGGCTGAGCTGGCTGGAGAGGCCGGCTTGAGCCCGCATCATTTCCACCGCATTTTCAAGGCGTCGCTCGGAGTGACTCCCAAGCAATTTGCCGCCGCCCACCGGGCTGGACGAATGAAGGAGGCGCTGGAGGCCGGAGCCAGCGTGACCGAGGCGATCTACGACGCGGGTTACGGCGGCAACAGTCGCTTCTATGAACAGGCCGATGCCCGGCTTGGTATGACGGCGACATCTTTCAAGCAAGGAGGCAAGGGCATGTCGATCAGATATGCGACGGCACGGAACTGGCTGGGGCCGGTTCTGGTCGCGGCGACCGAGCGCGGAATCTGCGCGATCCTTTTTGGCGAAGACGATGAAACTCTGCTTCAGGATCTTCGCGAGCGTTTTCCAACGGCCAGTTTCGAGGCTGCTGAACCGGAATCCGACTATCAGAGTTGGATCGAAGAAACACTGGCTTTCATGAAGGCCCCCGAGGCTGGCTGCGCGCTTCCCCTCGATATCGCGGGCACGGCCTTTCAGGAGCAGGTCTGGCAGGCGCTGCGCGCCATCCCGTCGGGTGAAACCGCATCCTACGCCGAGGTTGCCCGCGCTATCGGCAAGCCCAAGGCCGTGCGTGCCGTCGCCCAGGCCTGCCGGGCGAACCCCATCGCCATTGCCATCCCCTGTCACCGGGTGGTGCGAAGCGATGGTGGCCTGGGCGGCTATCGCTGGGGGATCGAGCGTAAGGAGAGCCTCCTGGCGCGGGAACGCGCGGCATGAAACTTCAGCCCGCCAATCCCGCGGATGTAAAGTCCGAAAGAACGATCGGGGCCCGGCTTGCCGGGCTCGATTGGCCGCGGCTTCACGAGAGCCTCGACGGCTTCGGCTATGCTCTGACGGGTCCGCTTTTGACGAAAGATGAATGCGATGGCCTGATTGACCGCTACGGCCAGGCGGAGCGCTACCGGAGCCGCGTGGTCATGAAGCGCCACAACTTCGGTCTCGGTGAGTACAAGTATTTCAGTTATCCGCTGCCGGACCTGATCGGCGAATTGAGGCACGCCGCCTATCCCTATCTGGCGCCGCTGGCCAATCGCTGGAGTGAAGGGATGAGACTGGACCGGCGCTTCCCGGAGGATCTGCCCGCTTTCCTGAAGCAATGTCACGATGATGGTCAAACCCGTCCGACGCCCTTGATCCTGCGCTATGGCGAAGGCGACTACAATTGCCTGCACCAGGATCTCTACGGCGCGCTCAGCTTTCCGATTCAACTGGCTGTCCTGCTCAGCGAACCAGGTGAGGATTTCACGGGTGGCGAGTTCGTGCTGACCGAGCAACGCCCCCGCATGCAGTCGCGGGCCGAGGTCGTACCTCTGCGGCGGGGCGACGCGGTGTTCTTCGCGGTCAACGAGCGTCCCGTCCGGGGCGCGCGCGGCTTTTACCGGGTCAAGATGCGTCACGGCGTCAGCCGGATTCGCACTGGCAACCGCTATACCCTAGGTGCGATCTTCCACGACGCGGCGTGATGCTGCTTACGGCACTGCCGCGACCGTCTGAATGATGTTGCCAAGCGATCCTGTGATCAGCGGCGCCAGCAGGGTGAAGACCGCTCCGACATGGCTTTTCAGATTGCCGAAGAGGGCGGTGTCGCTCAGCCACTCCGGGAGCGGGGCACCTGGCTCGCGCTTCTGCAGCACGCGGGCGTAGTTCCTGCTGAGATTGCGCAGGCGGAAGAGGTGCGGGGCATAGGTGGCGAGCAGGGTCAGCGTAAAGATGGCGCCCCAGAAGATGGTCATTTCGTCGGCATAGGCGCTGATGAGCTTTGTCCCTTCGCCGTCGTAAAGCCGGGCCGGCAGGTGGAAGGAAATGGCCGCGGCGATCACTGTTGAGACCAGCACGACGCTGAGCGATTGAAAACCGCGCTTCAGAATCGCGATCTTGGTTTTCAACGTCTCGCCGTTCAGCTTTCCGGCGTCTCTGTCGAACTCCGTGAAGAGGCTCTCGGCGCCGGTCGCGGCGAAGGACACGGCGAAGATGCCGAAGAGCGTTGGCAGCAGGACATGCAGGCTGAAGCTCGCCAGGATTTCCTCGGCCTGCGGCGTACCCTCATAGAGTTCCCGGATGTTCAGGTAGGTCAGCTTGTAGGCCGCCAGGTTTGGATCTTCCGTCAGCACCATGAAGAGGCAGACCAGAGAGGCGTAGACTAGCGCCAGGATGATGAGGTTCCGTCGGATCGCCGCCGCGCAGGTCCAGAGGTGATAGAGGTTGAAGGCGATGACGGTGAGGCAGACCAGGATATGCACGCTGGCAGCGGTCGCGAAGCCGATAAAGCCGCCGTGGTAGCCTGCCGGTTTCATCTGTGAGCTCCACCAGGCGTCTGGCAGGGTTGCCCGCAATTCAGTGTCCGGCACAAAGAGCTGCAGCGCCGCGATAGCGGTCAGCAGCGGAACGATGGTGACGAAGACGCGCCATGGAAACGCCATCTGGACCCCCCGGCTTCCTTTCAGCACGTGGAATCTCGCATGAAACCGCGATTCGTGCCAAACCCTCCGGGACTCGCGATCGAGCCGCGAAGGTCAGAGTTCGTTCAGGCGGCCCATCAGGTCGAGTTTCTTGGCGCTCGCCATCATGGCGTTCGCGAGCGGAGAGGCCGGGTCGCGGTCCGAGGCCACCAGCCCGACCGAATGGGATATGGTCGGGCCGATAATTGGAATGGCCTCCAGAGTCTCGCCCAGTCCGACCATGGCGCCATAGGTTTGCGGCAGGACACAGGGCCAGCGGCCATAGCGGACATGGGAGTAGAGGGCGGTGATGGAATTCGCCTCGACCTGTGGTGTGACCGCGCAGCCGGCCTGGCGGAAAGCCTCGTCCACGATGCGGCGGTTTTGCATATCCGGGGTCAGCAGGCAGAGCGGCGTTTCGGCCACTTCCTGCCAGGAAACGGACTCGCGGCCTGCCAAGGGGCCCTGCGTCGAGGTGACGAGGACATAGTGCTCTGAATAGAGCGGCATGGTCCGGACGTGGCTGAGCGGTTCGTTGTCCACATAGGTCATGCCGATTTCGATCTCGAAGTCGTGCAACTGCCGCTCGATCTGGGTGGAACTGCGGGCCAGGACCGTGACGCGGACCCCGGGGTGGCTCTCGTAGAAGGGCGCCGTCAGGAGTGAGACGGCCGGCAGGGCCGAAGGGATCACACCCATGGTCAGCCGTCCTGAGAGCCCGCCTTTCAGCTCGCTCAGTTCCTGCTCCAGTGACTCGCAATCGGCCAGGATCCGCTTGGCCCAGTCCAGCACCCGCTCGCCCTCTGGGGTCAGGCCGATATAGCGCTTGTCCCGCTCGACGATCGGAACGCCGAGTTCTTCCTCCAACTGGCGAATACGAGAAGACAGGGTCGGTTGGGAAATATTGCAGCGGGCGGCCGCCCGGGCGAAGTGCTGCTCCTGGGAAAGCGCCACAAGGAACTGTAGCTGTCTGATATTCACGCTCGCCGTACCTAACTTGTCGTCAGTTCATGCCGCACGCAAAACGCGCAGCGGTGTCTCTTCCGTCTTACCGCAGTGTCGTTAAGATCCTGCGCCTCCCCGAGGTTTCGGCCGATCTGGCCTCCTGTCACGGCTTTTGGTCCTCGCACAGGGTCAGATCGATTTTCTCCACATTTATCAGGACCTTGCCGGCATTCTCGAAGTTGACGGTGACCCGAGCCCCGATCGCCGACTGCACCTGTCCGCGGCCCCAGTCGGGCTGACTGGGATGCTCGACGAATACACCGGGCACGAGATCGTATCGCATCGACCCTCCAACCGAAAAAATCCAAGGGTTTTCAATCAGGAACTTAGTGTATAAGGAGCGGGGAAGGGGGGAAAGCCCGCAGGGCGAGTCGCTCCCACCAAAAGATGATTTCACGAACCGTCCCCGATCTCTGTCTGTCGTTCGACTCGGGACGTGGTTTTGGGGTGTTGCTGCGGCGGTCTGCTGGAGCCGTCGGGGCAGCAGGGTGCTTAACGAGTGTGTCTGGGTGATATCGGCGTTGGTCGAAAAAGAATTGAGAGTGGAAGCGTTCATATGACGTCGCATATCGATTTCCGGGTGGTCGAACTTCTCTCCTCCCGGCTCTGTCACGATCTCGTCGGCCCGATCGGGGCCGTCGGCAACGGGCTCGAACTCCTGGAAGACGAAAGCTTCGATATGGCCGAAGATGCCATGAAGCTCGCCAGCGCCAGCGCCCAGCAGGCGGCCAATGCTCTACAGTTTTACCGCCTAGCCTATGGCGTCGCTGGCAGCCGCATCGGCTCGGATTTCGGCACGCTGCGCGGACTGGCCTCGGGCTTCGTCGCGCACTCCAAGGCCGAACTGGACTGGCCGGACAGCCCCGCGCCGGAGGAGGGGCCGGAGGACCTGGGCAAGCTGATCCTCAATATGATCGCCCTGGCGGCTGAAGCTCTGCCGCGCGGCGGGCACCTGACCGTCGATGTGATCGCCCGTCCCGACGGCGTGACCCTCTCTGTCCTCGCTGCCGGCGAGAATGCCGGCCTGCGCCCGGAGGCCGAAGTCGCGCTGAATCCGGAGGTCGCCATCGAGGATCTGACAGCGCGGAACGTGCAGGGTTATTTCACCCGCTTCCTGTCCCGCCGCATGGGCAGCGATCTCTCGGTCGAGGCCTCGGTGCCCGGGCGTGTCCGCTTCCTGGTGGAATTCTAGCCAAGAGCATTTCTGACTTATCGGCTCTACCGCAGCGCAGGAAAAGCGCGATGACAGTCAGATCGGCTCTTTTCTTTACTTTCTGTCGGTTTCAAAGCCCCGAATGCGCTTGCGAAAGCCTCGCAGTTGCAGCATAGTCGCGACTGAAAGTGAGTTTCATTTACATTGCCTGCTGCCAATGGCGCAGTCCGGACGTTGGATTGGGCCGGATGGTGAGGGGAGTTGGGGGATGGAAACGCGCTTCGTGCAGATTTAGTTCGACACACGGGAGACAGTGTAATGAATAAAACTATCCGCAGATTGGGCGCCGGCGTGGCCGGTATCGCCATTGCGGTTACGGCGGCTGCGGCGGGTGCTGCAGAGCTCAACCTCTATTCCTCGCGCCACTATTCCACCGATGAAGCGCTCTACGACAACTTCACCAAGGCGACTGGCATCAAGATCAACCGCATCGAAGGCAAGGGCGATGCCCTGATCGAGCGGATCAAGAGCGAAGGCGCCAACAGCCCGGCGGACGTGTTCCTGACGGTTGACGCGACCCGCTTGTGGCGGGCAGATGCGGCGGGCCTGTTCCAGCCGACTTCCTCGTCGGAGCTGCAGAAGCGTGTGCCCGAGAACCTGCGGCACCCGGACGGACACTGGTTCGGCTTCTCCACCCGTGCGCGGCTGATCTACTACGATAAAGCCAAAATCAAGCCGGGCGAGATCAACTCCTACGAAGACCTCGCCGATCCGAAGTGGAAGGGCAAGGTCTGCATCCGTAAGAGCTCGAACGTCTACAACCTGTCGCTTCTGAGCTCGATCATCGCCGCCAAAGGCGAGGCCGAGGCTGAGAAATGGGCCAAGGGCGTCGTCGCCAACTTCGCACGTGAGCCCGTAAGCGGTGACACCAACCAGCTCCGCGGCATCGGTTCCGGCGAGTGTGAAATCGCGGTCGGAAACTCCTACTACTTCGTGCGCCTGCTGACCAAGCCGAAGGATAAGGACAAGGGTCTTGCCGACAAGATCGGCTGGGTCTTCCCGAACCAGGGCGATCGTGGCACCCACGTCAACGTCTCCGGTGGTGGTGTCCTGAAGCACGCCCCCAACAGGGAAGCGGCCGTGAAGTTCCTGGAGTATCTGGCCAGCGACGAAGCGCAGAAGTATTTCTCCGACGGCAACAATGAGTATCCGGTGGTCGCAGGTATCGCGCCGGCCTCCGCAGTTGTCGGCCTGGGTGACTTCAAAGCCGATCTGATCGATGTGGCCGTCTTCGGCCCCTCGCAGCCGATGGCTCAGAAGATCTTCGATCGCGCCGGCTGGAAGTAACGGCTGACGCATAGAGAGAGCTTAATCCTCTCCGGAAAGCCCCGCCCGCAACGGCGGGGCTTTTCATTTGAGCCCTATGCTATGGATCTTCGTTGCAACATTCCTGCACGCATCTGTCGATGAGATGTCCATATGAACGTTCATTTGAAATAAATTTGTCATGGAACTATGGTCGTTTTGAAGCATTGCATCGGTACGCTCCACCATCATGAGCGAAGACTTGACAATGTACGCGATAGACGACGCCATTTCGGATCGCCAGGCGCTGATTGCCGAGCGCGTGCGTCAGCGTGGTTTTCAGACTGTCGCCGAACTCGCCGAACACTTTGAAGTCACCGGACAAACCATCCGCCGGGATGTGAACGAACTCAGCGACCGGGGGATTCTCAAGCGCCGTCACGGTGGCGTGGAACTGCCCGAACCCAGCGCGAATCTGAGCTTCACTGATCGTCAGATCCTGAACCTCTCCGCCAAGGAAAAGATCGCCCGCGCGGCGGTCCGCTATATCCCGAATGGCGCCAGCCTGGCCGTCAGCATCGGCACCACGCCCGAAATCGTCGTGCGGCATCTGGCCCAGCATCGCGACATGCGGATCTTCACCAACAACGTCATGGCGGCCTTGAGCGCCTGTACGCTGCCGACGGCCGAGGTGCATATCCCCGGCGGTATGATCCGTCCTGGCGCGCGGGATCTGGTCGGCCCGGCGGTGGAAGCCTTTTTCGCGCAGTACAAGGTCGATATCGGCGTCTATGGTGTCGGTGGCGTCGATGCGGACGGCGGGCTGCTCGATTTTCATGAGGACGAAGTCCGCGTGCGGGAGGCGATCCGGCTCAACTGCCGCAAAACCTACCTGCTGCTGGATGCCAGCAAGTTCGGCCGTGCCGCCCATGTCCGCGGCGGGCATATCGCCGATGCGGATGTGGTCTTCTCCGATCATCTGCCGCCGCAATCCGTATCGGAGACGCTGTCGGCCGCAGGCCGGGAATTCGTCCTCTGTGAAAGAGAGATTGCGGCATGAAAGGCGTTGAGATCGAAGTGCGCGATCTGCGCAAGAGCTGGGAAGACACCACGGCGGTGGACGGAATTTCCTTCTCGGCGCCGGCGGGGCTCTTCACGGTTCTGCTCGGCCCGTCCGGTTGCGGCAAGTCCACCACGCTGCGCCTGATCGCCGGCCTGGAGGAGGCCACGTCTGGGCAGATCCTCATCGGCGGTCAGGACGTGACGCAGCAGCCGCCGAACAAACGCCAGATCTCCATGGTCTTTCAGTCCTATGCGCTCTTCCCGCACCTCAGCGTGGCCGAGAACATCCTCTTCGGCTTGAAAGTCCGCAAGGTCCCGGCGGCGGAACAGGGTGAGCGGCTGCACAAGACCGCGGCGCTTCTCGGCCTGAGTGAGCTGCTCGGGCGCCGGCCAAGCCAGCTCTCCGGTGGCCAGCAACAGCGTGTGGCTCTCGGCCGGGCGATCATTGCCGAAAAGCCGATCTGCCTGATGGACGAACCGCTCTCCAACCTCGACGCGAAGCTGCGCCACGAGATGCGGATCGAACTGCGCGCCCTGCAGCAGAAACTCGGCCTGACCATGGTCTATGTGACCCACGACCAGGCTGAGGCGATCAGCATGGCCGACAGGATCATCGTGCTGAATGCCGGCCGGATCGAACAGGCGGCGACCCCCAGGGAACTCTACGAAACCCCGGCCAGTCTCTTTGCTGCCCGCTTTATCGGGACGCCGCCGATGAACATCCTGCGGCTGGCCAGGACTCAACAGGGCTGGTCGATCGCCGGTGATGATGCCGTCTTTGCGGAGCGTTTTGAAGGCAGGGTTCCGGATGAACTCTGCCTCGGTCTGCGGCCGGAGGACCTCGCGGTCAGTGCGGACGGCGGTCTGGCGGCGGTCGTTGAGAGCATCGAATACCTGGGTGCCGACAACCTGATCGACTGCCGCATCGGATCGGAGCGGCTGACCGCGCGCCTGCCGCACCGCCATCGGATGACGCCCGGCGAGAGTGTCCGGCTGACCTGGGCGCGGGGCGCGGCGCATCTTTTCGACGCCGACAGCGGCGAGCGCCTGGCGGAGGCGTCGCGTCTCTATGCTGGTCCGATCGCGCCGTCCAACGACTCAGGCCAGAGCGAGACACTGGCCTTCCCCGGCGTGCGGCCGGGGAGCGCCTGACGGCTCTGGGAATGCCATCACACAACTGTTCGAGAAAACATCGAAAGGAGACGAGGAAAATGTCGTTTATGAGCAGAGTTGGAGCGACTGCCAGTGCCTTGGCGCTGAGCGGTTTTCTCGCCGGCGGCGCGTCTGCCGTGGATCTTCAGTTCTTTTTCCCGGTTGCGGTCGGCGGCAAGGCGGCCGACACCATCGAGGAACTGACGGCCGAATACGTTGCGGCCAACCCCGACGTCAAGATCGATGCGGTCTACGCCGGCAGCTACCAGGACACCATCACCAAGACCCTGACCGCGGTCCGGGGCGGCACGGCGCCGCAGCTTTCGGTGATTCTCTCGGTGGATATGTTCACCCTGATCGAGGAAGACGCCATCGTGGCCTTCGAGGATCTGGCGAAGTCCGCCGAGGACAAGGTCTGGCTGGAGTCCTTCTATCCGGCCTTCATGGAAAACAGCCGGACCGGCGGTAAGACCTACGGTATCCCCTTCCAGCGCTCCACGCCGGTGCTCTACTGGAACAAGGAAGCCTTCAAGGAAGCCGGTCTCGATCCCGAGACACCGCCGGCCACCTGGGAAGAGATGGTCGCCTTCGGTAAGAAGCTGACCAAGCGGGATTCAAACGGCAACGTGACCCAGTGGGGCCTGCGCATTCCCACCTCCGGTTTCCCCTATTGGCTGTTCCAGGGTCTGACCACCCAGAACGACGTGATCCTTGCCAATGATGCCGGCAATCAGACCAACTTCGATGATCCGGCCGTGGTAGAGGCGCTGCAGTATCTGGTTGATCTCTCCACCAAGCACGAAGTCATGCAGCCGGGCATCGTGGAGTGGGGCGCGACGCCGAAGGCTTTCTTCGAGCGCGAGACGGCCATGATGTGGACCACCACCGGCAACCTGACCAACGTGCGCTCCAACGCGCCCTTCGATTTCGGCGTTGCCATGCTGCCCGCCAACAAGCGCCGCGGCGCGCCGACCGGCGGCGGCAACTTCTACGTCTTCGCGGACTCGAGCGATGAGCAGAAGGCCGGTTCCCTGGAGTTCATCAAGTGGATCACCGCGCCGGAGCAGGCCGCCCGCTGGACCATCGCGACCGGCTACGTGGCCCCGCGTCCGGATGCCTGGGAAACCCCGGCGATGAAGGCCTACGTCGCCGACTTCAAGCCGGCTCTGGTGGCCCGCGACCAGCTCGAGCATGCGGTTGCCGAGCTCTCGACCTATCAGAACCAGCGCGTGACCCGGATCTTCAACGATGCGCTCGAAGCCGCGATCACCGGCAAGAGCACACCTGAGGCGGCCCTGAAGGAAGCCCAGGAGAAAGCCGACAAGATCCTGAAGAAGTACCGGTAAGGCGACCGGTATGCGATCGGCGGCTCGGGGGCTGCAGCCCGGGCCGCCGGTCCGAATTTTTTAAGAACTGTGGCGCAAAGCAAAACGGAAGAGGAAAGGGCGGATGCATCGGCGCGTTGAATGGGTCTATGCCTGGCTGCTGCTCACGCCGGCGCTGATCCTGCTCTTTGCCTTTACCCATTACCCGGCGGTCAAGACTTTCTGGGCCAGTTTCTTCTCGACCCCGCGCGGCCGGCGCGAGGCGGTCTTCGTCGGACTGGAGAACTATGAAACCCTGCTCAGCGACGAAACCTTCTGGCAGGTGTTGGGCAACAACACCTGGTACGCGCTGATCACCATTCCGGTTTCCATCGCCTTGGCCCTGATCATGGCGCTGTGGGTCGACGGCAAGCTGCGCGGCCGTTCCTTCATCCGCATGGCTTACTTCGCGCCCACCGTCCTGCCGTTGATCGCGGTGGCGAATATCTGGATGTTCTTCTACACGCCCGGTTTCGGCCTGATCGACCAGGTCCGCGGTCTCTTCGGACTGCCGGAGGTCAACTGGCTCGGCAACCCGGATCTTGCGCTCGGCTCGGTCATTGTGGTGGCGATCTGGAAGGAAGCCGGCTTCTTCATGATTTTCTATCTTGCGGCGCTGCAGTCCATTCCACCCAGCTTGCGTGAGGCCGCGGCGATCGAGGGCGCCAGCCGCTGGACCTTCTTCCGGCGGATCGTCTTTCCGCTGCTCATGCCGACCACACTCTTCGTGTCGGTCAATGCGGTGATCAATTCCTTCCGTCTGGTCGACCATATCTTCGTGATGACCAACGGCGGGCCGAACAACGCCACCTCGCTGCTGCTGTTCTACATCTATGAGACCGCCTTCCAGTACTGGGAAACGGCCTACGCCTCGACCCTGACGGTGGTCCTGCTGTTGCTGCTGTCGATCCTGGCGATTGGCCAGTTCTTTCTCGTCGACCGCAAGGTGCACTACCGATGAGCGTCGATCTTCGATCAACGGGCCTGTCGTCAACCGGCTTCCAGGCAAAGAGCTTCGATTTCGACCGTGCCTTGAATACGGCCGGTGCCTGGCTGCTCGGAATCCTCTGGTTCCTGCCGGTGATCTACGGCCTCTGGACGGCGATCCATCCGGGGGAGTTCGCCACCCGCTTCGAACTCTTCGCGCCGCTCACCACCGAGAACTTCGTCCGCGCCTGGACCGCCGCGCCCTTTGGGCGCTACTTCCTCAATACGGTTCTGCTGGTCACCTTTATCCTGATCGGCCAGTTCGTGCTCTGCACCCTGGCGGCCTACGCCTTCGCGCGCTACCGGTTCCCCGGCCACAATCTGCTCTTCACGCTGGTGTTGCTCCAGCTTCTGGTCATGCCGGACATCCTGATCGTCGAGAACTACGCCACCATGCGCGTGCTCGGCCTCGTCGACACCATTGTGGCCATCGGCCTGCCTTACATCGCGTCGGGCTTCGGGATCTTCCTGCTGCGCCAGACCTTCAAGACCGTCCCCAAGGAGTTGGAGGAGGCCGCCCGGGTCGAAGGGGCCGGGCCACTGACCATTCTCTGGAAGGTCTATGTCCCGCTCGCCAAGCCGACCTATCTGGCTTACGGCCTGGTCTCGGTCAGCCATCACTGGAACAACTTCCTCTGGCCCCTGATCGTGACCAACTCGGTGGAGACCCGGCCGGTCACGGTGGGGCTCTCGATCTTCGCCTCGGTGGATCAGGGCGTGGACTGGTCGCTGATCACCGCGGCCACCCTCATGACCTCCGCGCCTCTGCTGATCGCCTTCCTGCTGTTCCAGCGGCAGTTCGTTCAGAGTTTCATGCGCGCGGGTATCAAGTAAGCGGGTATCAGATAGCGGCTAGGTTCCGGGCCGGGACTTCGCGATGGCGCGGGTCAGCAGGATCAGGGGAGGGATGCTGACGATCACGATGGAGAGCGAGGGGATCGAGGCTTCCGTCAGGCGCTCGTCGGAGGCCAGGTTGTGCGCCTGGACCGCCAGGGTGTCGAAGTTGAAGGGGCGCATCACCAGGGTGGCCGGCAGTTCCTTCATGACATCCACAAAGACCACGAGGCCGGCGGTCAGCAGGCTGCCCCACATCAGCGGCATATGCACCCGGCGGAGGGCGCCGAAGGCATTTTCGCCCAGGGTCCGGGCGGCGTCGTCCATGGAGGGGCGGATCTTGCCCAGGCTGGCTTCCACCGTATTGAGTGAAATCGCCATGAAGCGGACCAGATAAGCGAAGACCAGCGCTGCGACGCTGCCGGTCAGCAGCAATCCGGTCGAGATGCCGAAGCTCGCTCGCATCCAGGCGTCCACCGCATTGTCCAACTGCGCAAAAGGGATCAGGACGCCGACGGCAATGACCGTGCCCGGGATGGCGTAACCCATGGAGGCGATGCGCGCTGCGGCTCTCGAGAGATGACTGGGCTGCAGGCGAACCGCATAGGCCATGACCAGTGCCACCAGGACCGCGATGACGGCGGTGATGGCCGCGAGCGTGAAGCTGTTCAGGATGAAATCCATGAAGCGCGGCGCAATCAGGGCCCACTCGGCTTCCAGGGTCATATCGATCAGCAGCAGGCAGGGCAGCAGGAACCCGAGGCCCAGGGGCAGGGCGCAGGCGAGGAAGGCCAGGGCGCTGCGCAGACCCGTCAGGCTGTAGCGCGGCAGGTTCTGGTAGCGATTGGTCGAATGGTGATACTTGGCGACGCCCCGGTTGTAGCGCTCCATCATGAGGATCGCGAAGACGAAGAACAGCAGGACCGTGGAGAGCTGCCCGGCCGCCACCCGGTCTCCAAACTCGATCCAGGCGCGCACGATACCCGTGGTGAAGGTCTGTACGCCAAAGAAGGAAACCGTGCCGTAGTCTGCCAGGGTTTCCATTAGCGCCAGTGCCGTACCTGCGGCAATCGAGGGGCGGGCGAGGGGCAAAGCAACGCGCAGGAAGCTGCCCCGCGGGCTGCAGCCGAGCGTCCGGCTGACCTCCAGGGCGCAGATCGACTGCTCCAGGAAGGCCGCCCGGGCCAACATGTAGACGTAGGGGTAGAGGACCAGCGACAGCATGGCGATCGCACCGCCGAGCGAGCGGATCTCGGGAAACCAGTACTCCCGGAAGGAAAGGTCCCAGGTGTCGCGGATCCACTGCTGGAGCGGCCCGCTGGGCTGCAGGAAGTCGGTGTAGGTGTAGGCCATGACGTAAGCCGGCACCGCGAGCGGCAGTATCAGCGCCCACTCGAAGACCCGCCAGCCGGGAAAGCGGCACATGGTCACCAGCCAGGCCGTGGCGGTGCCGATGACCGGTACGCAGATACCGACCCCGAGGATCAGCAGGGTGGTATTCCAGATATAGCCGGGCAGCACCGTGTCGATCAGGTGTTGCCAGGTGCCGCTGCCGCTGGAAAAGACATTCGTCAAAACACTGATGATCGGCACCGTCAGAAGCGCGGCGATCGACAGGGTGAGCCAGGTGAAGCCGCTCCGACCACCGGACAAACGCAGCAACTGCCGAAACCTTGATTGCGGCGCTGTACCGGGAAAAGCCTGCTCTACACTGTCCGCCACGAAGTAAACGTCCTAACGATCGCCACCAGAAATCTCCTTGCTCCCAGTCCTTCGCGGCTTGGGCCAGCAGCTTGCGGCGCTTGCGCCCATAGTTCTGCCGAAGTCCGCTTATAGCTGACTACGCGACGCATTCGCAAACACTGCTTTCAGGGCTTCTTTCCCCTGGCAGGCCGCGCGTGGATAGGTGCTTCGTGGCGCTATGGGTCATTCGTCTGTCGGCGGGCCCGGCATTGATTAGAACGTAAGTGAGCGAATATCGCGTTATGCGGTTGCCGCAGTTGATTCTACTCTAGGTATTATGAGTTAAAACAAACACTTAAACTCCTGCGCCGAGGGCGAGCGTGGGGTAAGAGCTTATTAATGTCTGTTTGGCACTCTATGCCCGAAGCGGAGGCTTGGTTAACACCTGGGAAGTCGGCCGTTCGGAGTTAAAACACTATTATGGGGCAGCGGTCATGGACGACCTGTTGAGTGAATTTCTGACCGAGACCAACGAAGGGCTCGCAACTTTGGACGTCGAGATTGTACAGCTCGAGCAGAATCCAAACGATGCGGAACTTCTGGGGAATATCTTCCGGCTGATGCATACCATCAAGGGAACCTGCGGGTTTCTTGGGTTGCCGCGTCTGGAATCGGTTGCGCATGCCGGTGAGAACATTCTCGGTAAGGTCCGTGATGGCGAGTTGGTGGTCACACCGCCCATCGTCTCCCTGATTCTGGAATGTCTGGATCAGATCCGGGATATTCTCAACACGCTCGAGGCCACCGAGACTGAGCCCGAGGGTGACGACAGCGAATTGATCGGACGCCTGAACGAGGCCGCTGAAGGTAAGCTGAGCGCGGGTGAGGCTGAAGCGCCTGCTGCCGCGCCGGTGGAAGCGCCCGTCGAACCTGCTCCGGAGCCCGCGGCAGAGGCTGTCGAGGAAGCGCCGGCTGAGCCGGTCGCCGAAGAGATGCCGGTTGAGGCAGCTCCGGTCGTTGACGCACCGGTGGCAGAAGAGCCTCAGGCTGAGGCTGTGGTTGAGGAAGTGCCGGCCGAGCCGGTTGCCGAGGCTGCGCCGGCGCCTGCTGCTGCTGCGCCTGCCGCCGCGAAGAAACCGGCACCTTCTCAGGAGGTCGCCAAGGAGTCCTCGGTCGCCAATCAGTCGATCCGTGTGAACGTCGATCTCCTCGAAAATCTGATGACCATGGTCTCGGAGCTGGTCCTGACCCGTAACCAGACCCTGCAGATCCTGCGCGGTCAGAAGGACAGTGAGTTTGCGGCGCCGCTGCAGCGGCTGAACCATGTGGTCTCCGAACTGCAGGAAGGCGTCATGAAGACGCGCATGCAGCCGATCGGCAATGCCTGGGCGAAGCTGCCGCGTATTATCCGCGATCTGTCGCACGAACTTGACAAGAAGATCGACCTGGTGATGAAGGGCGCCGAGACGGAGCTCGACCGCCAGGTGCTGGAGCTGATCAAGGATCCGCTGACCCATATGGTTCGGAACTCCGCCGATCACGGTCTGGAAATGCCCAGCGACCGCATCAAGGTCGGCAAGCCGGAAGTCGGTAAGGTCCTGCTGAACGCCTATCATGAAGGCGGGCACATCATCATCGAGATTGTCGATGACGGCCGCGGGCTGGCGAGCGCCAAGATCAAGGAGAAGGTTCTGGCGAACGGACTGGCAACCGAGGCCGAGCTGGAATCCATGAGTGAACAGCAAATCCAGCAGTTTATCTTCAAGGCCGGCTTCTCGACCGCCGCCGCCGTGACTTCGGTCTCCGGCCGCGGTGTCGGCATGGACGTGGTGCGTACCAACATCGAGAAGATCGGCGGTACCGTCGAACTGAACTCGGTCGAGGGCAAGGGCACCACCTTCACCATCAAGATCCCGCTGACCCTGGCGATCGTCTCTGCGCTGATCGTGGCCTGCGGCGGCGAACGCTTCGCCATCCCGCAGCTCTCCGTGGTCGAGCTGGTGCGGGCTTCGGGTAACTCCGAGCACTCCATCGAGCGGATCAACGACACCCCGGTCCTGCGTCTGCGCAACCGGCTCCTGCCGCTGGTCAACCTCCGTGAGCTTCTGCGTCTGCCGGCTCAGGAGACTGAAGCCGCCGAAGGGGCCGAGGGCGAAGAGGCCGCCGAGGCGACCAACACGATCAAGAACGACAACTTTATCGTCGTGGCTCAGGTCGGGACCTACAGCTTTGGCATTATCGTTGATCGCGTGTTCGACACCGAGGAAATCGTGGTCAAGCCGGTCGCGCCGATCCTGCGTGACATCCAGCTCTTCTCGGGCAACACGATCCTCGGAGATGGTAGCGTCGTCATGATCCTCGACCCGAATGGTATCGCCGCCGCGACCGGTGAAATCTCCGTCTCCGGCAGCGCCGCCGAAGGGGCCGCCGAGCGTCATGTCGGCGGCAGCGACGAGACCGTCGCCATGCTGGTCTTCCGCGCCGCGGATGCCGCGCCCAAGGCGGTTCCGCTCGGCCTGGTCGCCCGTCTGGAAGAAATCGACCTGGCGAGCGTCGAGAATTCCGGCGGTCAGAGCGTGGTCCAGTATCGCGGTGCCCTGATGCCGCTGGTGATGATGGACGGTGCCGAAGAACTGAAATCCGAGGGCCGCCAGCCGGTCCTGGTCTTCGCCGACCGGGAGCGCACCATGGGCCTGGTGGTCGACGAGATCGTGGACATCGTCGAGGACCGCATGAACATCGAGCTCGGCACCGAGAAGGAAGGCTGTATCGGCAGCGCCATCATCGATGAAAAGGCGACCGATATCATCGACGCCAGCCACTATCTGCAGCAGGCCTTCTCCGACTGGTTCGCCGGTGGCGACCGCGGCGGTGAGAGTGAGTCCGCGAAGAGTGGCTCGAAGATCCTGGTGGTCGACGACAGCCCCTTCTTCCGCAACCTTCTGGCACCGCTGCTGTCGGTCGCCGGCTACGAGGTCACCACGGTCGAGAGTGCCGCCGAAGCGCTTGAGCTTTGCGAAGCGGGCAAGGATTTCGACGTCATCGTATCCGACATCGAAATGCCGGGCATGAGCGGCTTCGAGTTCGCCGAGGCGGTCAAAGGACACAACAGCCGCTGGTCAAATGTTCCGATGGTGGCCCTGTCGTCCTTCGCTTCGCCGAACGATCTGGCCCGCGGGCGTGAGGTTGGCTTCACCGACTACGTCTCGAAGAACGACCGGGATGCCCTGCTTCATACCCTCCAAGACACCCTAGCCGAAGTACGAGGTGCCGCATGAGCGACCAAATGGAAACTGCATCCTTCGCCCCCGTCGAGAGCGACGAGTACATTACCTTCGTGATTGCAGGCCAGCTTTTTGGTGTGCCGGTCCTCAAGGTCCAGGACGTGCTCAGCCCGCAGCAGATTACGCCGATCCCCCTGGCGCCGCCGGAGATCGCCGGTTCGCTGAACCTGCGCGGCCGTATCGTCACCGCCATCGACGTTCGTCTGCGCCTCGGCCTCAGCGGCCGGGACGAGGGGGATGAAGGCATGAGCATCGTCGTCGAGCACGACAGCGAACTCTACAGCCTGATGGTCGATTCCGTGGGCGAGGTTCTGCAGCTCAAGGCGAGCGATTTTGAGCGCAATCCGCCGACGCTGGATCAAAAGTTTCGGGAGTATTCAGACGGCATTTACCGTTTGGACGATAAACTCTTGGTGGTGCTCGATGTGACTCGTCTACTGGACTACGGCCGCGAAGCGGCCGCCTGAGTCGGGCTCGGCGAACACTGAAGAGAAGTTGTTTTGCGTTTCATGAGTTTATAACTCGATCCGGAGTTTCAATATGAAGTCCTGCCTGATCGTCGACGACTCCAAGGTCGTTCGCATGGTGGCCCGAAAGATCCTCGAGGGCCTGAACTTTGAAATCGACGAGGCTGAAGATGGTCAGAAGGCCATTGAGGCCTGCGAGCGAAACATGCCTGACGCCGTGCTGCTCGACTGGAACATGCCGGTCAAAAGCGGCATCGAGTTTCTTGTCGACCTGCGCGCCATGAAGGATGTCGAGCAGCCGGTCGTGGTGTTCTGCACCACGGAAAACGATATGTCGCACATCCAGCAGGCCATTCAGGCCGGTGCGAACGAGTACATCATGAAGCCGTTCGACAGCGAGATCATCGAGTCCAAATTCACTCAGGTGGGTTTGATCTGATTATGACGCTTGGCCAAGCTACAGACGCGGCGTCGACGGGTCCCTATCGGGTTATGATAGTCGATGATTCGGCTGTCATCCGCGGGCTCCTGACACGTGCTCTGGAGTCGGATCCTCAGATCTCTATCGTTGCCTCGGTGCAGAACGGCAAGATTGCCTTGTCGACCCTGGAGCGCCAGAAGGTCGACGTGGTCGTTCTCGATATCGAGATGCCGGTCATGGATGGCATGACCGCACTGCCGCTGATCATTAAAGCCCAGCCGGGCGTAAAGGTGATCATGGCCTCGACGCTGACGCTCAAGAACGCGGAGATCTCGTTGCAAGCCCTGCAGGCCGGCGCGGCGGACTACATTCCGAAGCCGACCTCGACCGGTGAGATATCCACGGCGGGCGATTTCAAGCGTGAACTTACCGAGAAGGTCAAGGCACTCGGCCTCGCGGCCCGCGGGGGGACCGCAGCCAGCCACCGGCCTGCGCCGGCGCCGGTAGACGCGCGCAGCGGCGGCACGGTGGTGGCGAAACCGCTGGCGGCCAAGAAGAGCATTCAACTGCGTCCCATGCCCACCACGATCCCCGATGTGATCGCGATCGGGAGTTCAACCGGCGGGCCGCAGGCGCTGTTCGAGGTGATGAAAAGCCTGGCCGGCAAGGTGACGCAACCCATTCTGATCACGCAGCATATGCCGGCGACCTTCACCAAGTTGCTGGCCGAGCATATTTCACGCGTCAGCGGCATGACCTGTAATGAGGCCCAGGACGGCGAGGCGATCGTCGGCGGCCAGATTTACGTGGCGCCCGGCGACTACCACATGTTGCTCGAAGCGGATGGCCCCAAGAAGGTCATTCGTCTGACACAGGACCCACCGGAAAACTTCTGCCGGCCGTCGGTCGATCCGATGCTGAGGAGTTTAAGCAAAATCTATGGGCCCAAGCTTCTCGTCCTGATCCTGACGGGAATGGGGGCTGATGGACAACGAGGCTCTGAGGTTGTCACTGCGGCCGGTGGTGCAGTGGTCGCTCAGGACGAAGCGACAAGTGTTGTTTGGGGGATGCCTGGCGCGGTTGCCAGCCACGGACTCTGCTCGGCGGTTCTGCCATTGCAGGAGATCGGTCCCCAGGTTCTCAAGCTTGTTATGAGGTCGGCGGCATGAACGTGAACGATTTCGAACTCATTTCCCAACTCCTGAAGAAGCGTTCGGGATTGGTTCTTTCGGAAGACAAGGCCTATCTGCTTGAAAGCCGATTAAATCCGGTTGCGCGCAAATGGGGCCTGAGCGGCTTCGACGAGCTGGCGCAGGAAGTGCGCAAGAAGAACGACGAGAAGCTCCTGGTCGACATTACCGAGGCCATGACGACCAACGAGTCCTTCTTCTTTCGGGATCAGAAACCCTTCGACCAGTTCCGGGACGTGGTTCTGCCCTTCCTCCTGGAGAACCGGGCCACGAAGAAATCGATCCGGATCTGGTGCGCGGCCGCCTCGAGCGGACAGGAACCTTACACCATCGCGATGCTGCTGAAAGAGGCCCAGGCCAAGCTGGCCGGCTGGCGCGTCGAGATCATCGGAACCGACATCTCGCAGGAGATCCTCGACAAGGCCAAGGAGGGAGTCTACTCCCAGTTCGAGGTGCAGCGCGGCTTGCCGATCAATCTTCTGGTGAAGTACTTCACCCAGGTCGAGGACCGCTGGCAGATCAGCGACGAGATCCGCAAGATGGTGAACTACAAAAAGTTCAACCTTCTGGACTCCATGGCGGGCATGGGACAGTTCGATGTCATCTTTTGCCGCAACGTGCTGATCTACTTCGACCAGCCGACCAAGTCTCAGGTGCTGGATCAGATGGCCGGGCTGATGGCCAACGACGGCTTCCTCTACCTCGGCGGCGCCGAAACCGTCCTGGGGATTTCCGACCGCTTCCTGCTTATCCCCGGACAGCGTGGGATCTACGGACTGGCAAACGAACAGAACGCAGTTAAAGCCGCCGTTTGATCACTCTGAGGCCGGGCCTTCGCTCCGGTCACGGATTGTTTTCGACAGTCTTTGCCTGTTTGCCGACAAAGGGCTCCAGTTTCTGGAGCCCTTGTTCTTTTGGGGTTTGTGCTCCTGCTTCCAGACGCCAGAATCTGAAAGAGTTTGCGACCACCACGATCGAGGATAAGGACATGGAAACCGCCGCGACCAGTGGCGTGACATACCCCGCGACCGCGAAGGGAATGGCCAGCGCGTTATAGAGAACCGCCAGGTAGAAGTTCTGTTTGATCAGCAGGACGGACCGTCGCGCAATCTCGATCGCCTGGGGCACGGCAAGAAGGCTCGGTCGCGTAAAGACCAGATCCGCGCCGTCCCGCCCTGCCTCGGCCGCAGTCGCTGGTGCCATGGAGACATGAGCGGCCGCCAGGGCAGGAGCATCATTCAAGCCGTCGCCGACCATAAGAGAGTCCTGGCCTTCGGCCGCGCGATCCTCGATGTAAGCGAGCTTGTCCGCGGGCAGAAGCTCAGATTCACAATGTTCGATGGAGAGTGCGTCGGCCAGGCGTTCGACGCTGCCTCTTATGTCGCCGGACAGAATACAGGTCTCCAGCTTCTGCTCTCTGAGTTGCTGAACTGCTTTGGCGGCATCAAGGCGCGGCGGGTCCGAGAAGGTGAAAGCGGCCAGGAAGACGCCGTCTTCGCTCAGGACAGAGCTTGTCTCGCCGGCTCTTTCTTCCAAGTCATTCCCTGTGGTTTCGAGGACCCAGCAGGCACGGCCCAGACGGTAGAGTCTGCCGTCGTATCGACCCTCCAGACCCTGGCCGGCGGTCTCCTCGACCGACGCGAAGCCTGGCAGCTCCCGGGCTTCGAACCCGCTGTCGCGCACGATGGCCTTGGCCAGAGGATGAACGGAATGGCGCGCCAGCGCAGCGGCAAATCTCGCGGCGCGTCTGTCCGGCGTCTCCATGCAGACAACGGAGGGAGTACCCTGTGTGAGGGTGCCGGTCTTGTCGAAGATCACGGTCTTGACCTTGGCAAGCCGCTCCAGCGCCGTCCCGTCCTTGAGCAGAATGCCTCGCTTGAAGAGCTGGCGGGCGGCGGCGACCTGTACCATGGGAACGGCGAGGCCGAGCGCGCAGGGGCAGGTGATGATCAGGACGGCGATGGCGATGGTGATCGATCTGTGCAGATCGCCGCTCGTCAGGTACCAGCCGGCAAACGACAGAGCTGCCAGTGTGTGGACCACCGGCGAATACCAGGCCGTCGCACGTTCCGCCAGCGAACGGTAACCGGCGCGGCTCTGTTCCGCGTTCAACATGGCGGCGATCATCTCGGAGACGAAGGAATGCGCCGAGTCTTTGGTGGTTCTGACCTGCAGTTCCGCAGTCAGATTGAGCGACCCGGCCTGAACGTCACTGCCGGGCGCAACCGAAACCGCCTGCGCTTCTCCGGTGACGATGGAACGGTCGAGCTCGGACCTGCCGGCGTGAATGACACCGTCGATGGGAATGCGCTCGCCGGGCGCGATTGCGAGCAAGGATCCGGCCCGGATCTCCGACAGCGCATGATAGGAACGTATTTCCTTTTCGCCGATGACCATCGCGCCGCGTGGCAGCAGCCGGGCAAGGCCCGAGACGGCCGAGCGGGCTTTACGGCGCATGGCGTGATCCAGAGTGCGGCCGATCAGAAGGAAGAACAGCAGCGAGGTCGCGGCATCGAAGTAGGCGTGTTCGGCGTTCTGCGCCGTATCGTAGAGGCTGAGCCCGAGGGCCAGCAGCACCCCGACCGAGATCGGCACGTCCATGTTGCTGCGTCCGTGCCTGAGCGCGGACCAGGCGGATCGAAAGAAGATCTGGCCGGCATAGGCCACGGCCGGGACTGCGATCAGCGCAGAGAGCCAGTGAAAGCTGTGGCGTGTCGCCCCCTCGGCGCCCGACCAGACCGAGACGGACAGCAGCATGATGTTCATGGCCGCAAAGCCGGACACCGCAAGAGCGCGGATCAAGCGCTTGAATTCCGGGTCCTGTTCCTGTTCGGCCGGCGAAAAGGGGTGCGCTTCATATCCCAGACCGTTCAGGGCGGCGATCAGGTCCGGGCGCGGATCGGCGGTCGTCTGCCATTTTACGCTGACGCGCTTGAGCGAAAGATTGACCCGGGCCGCCGTAACACCGGGCAGAGCCGCGAACATCTTCTCGATGGAGGCCATGCAGCCGCCGCAGTGCATGCCGGGCACCGAGAGATGGCTCTCGCGCAGCCCTTCGCCCAGATCTCGGCTGCTGAGAAACTGATCTTCCAGTCCGGCGGTGGTAGTCCTTTCTGGCTTCATTTGATCGCCTGGTAGGCATGCCAGGTGGCGTGCCCCAGCAGGGGGAAGACCAGGATCAGCCCCAGAAGGCCCGTAATCAATCCGAACAGCGTGAGTGCCAGCACGATGCTTCCCCAGGCCAGCATGACGGGCAGATTGTTCCAGACCCGGGAAATGCTGGTGCCCATAGCCGTAAAGGCGTCGGTCTTTTCGTCCAGCAGCATGGGGATGGAAAAGGTACTGATGGCAAAGGAAAAAGCCGCGAAGAGCGCGCCCACCGCCGAACCGGCGACCAGCATGGCCCAACCGGTCCAGGTCAGGAAGAGTGCGGGAAGGATGTCGTCCAGTCCGGCGAAAGGGTGCAGTCCGAAGAAGAGCGCATAGATGATGACGGCGGCGCGCATCCATAGCAGCACCAGGCCGCAGAGGATCACCCCGGTAAAGAGCACCTGTGCGCCTGAACGCGGCTTGACGAAAAGCATCTGCGACAGGGTGATCTTTTCACCGACGCCGAGCCGCCGGCTCTTTTCGTAAAGGCCGATGGCGAGCAGCGGTCCGACCACGACGAAGCCGGCAATCGCCGGCAGCAGCAGGTAGTCCAGCGCCAGGACGAAGAGGCCGAGGATCATAACGACCGAAACGGCGAAGACACCAAAACCGTAGGCAATACTCGTGTCCGGACGTATCAGCAGATCCGCCCAGCCGGCCTTCAACCACTGAAAGGCCACCGTGGGCGCGAGACCTTTGTATCGTTCCTGCATCATCGGAACGACTGTATCTTCTATCTGACCGGGGCTCGGCATTTATCTCTCCTCTCGAAGCTCCACCGTTAGCAGGCCGGTTTCGCAGCCCGGTAAATCACGCCCCCGGCGCCGGATGTCTCGTCGACCAGGGCGCAGTCGGGCTGCGACTGAAACGCCACGTGAACAAGATGCGCATTAGCGCCAAGCACGATGGCAAGGACCGTAAAAACGATCAGGACGCCAAGCTGTCTTCCGGTGAGGCGCCAGGACGCTTTGATCATGGTTGCGGCTCCTGCAGAGAGAGGACATGCAGCGTCAGAATCTTCCGCTCCACCTCCGTCAGACGCTTCTCCCAGCTCGGCATGTGACCCATCCGTCCCGAGAAAATCGTGCGATAGATCGCTTCACGGTCTCCGCCGTAGAGCCAGGTGTCGTCGGTCAGATCCGGCGCGCCGACCTCCGGGATGCCACGCGCGTCTTCGCCGTGGCAGGAGGAACAGTTTTCGACGAAGGACTCTGCGCCGCGTGCAATCACCTCTTCGGAGGCCCCATCGCCGCCACTAGTCGCACCGAGAGATTGGACGTAGCCGACCAGGTCCCGGATATCGCTGCGCTCAAGCAGGCCGTCCCGGCCAAAGGCCAGCATCTCGGACAAACGGGTCTCATCGTGTGCAGCGTTGATGCCGACGCGCAGGGTTTCAGCAATGCTCTCGGCGTCGCCGCCCCAGAGCCAGGCGCCGGCCGTCAGGTCGGGGTAACCGGTGCTGCCGGTTCCGCCGGTGCCGTGACAGACGGCGCAGTTGTCTCCGAACAGCGTCTGGCCGGCCTCCCGGGCGATCTTCATCAGGGCCGGGTCCGCCTGGATTTCTGTGAAGTCGAGCCGCGCGATTTCATCCGACCAACTCGCACGCTCAACTCCCGCGGCCAGGAGTTTACTCTCGACGCTGCTGCGCTGGTCCCAGCCCAGGAGGCCTTTCGTATAGCTGTCACCCAGGGGCCAGGCCGGCATCAGGATCCACAGCAGGATCGCGATCAGGGTCCCCAGGAGCAGGAAGAAAGTGACCACCTTCGGGACCGGCGTATCGAGTTCCTTGATGCCGTTCCACTCGTGACCGGTGGTCATGCGACCGGTGACAGGGTCGCGTTCGCCTAACGCCATGGCCGGTCGTCCTCTTCCAGTACACTCATCTTGGCCTGCTCGAAGCGTTTCGCACTTTTGGGCCAGAGTGCGTAAAGCAGCACGCAGACCGACAGGCCGATCAGGTAGAACAGGCCCCAGCTTTTCGCGATGGCGACCAGGGTTTCATGCTCCGGTATCATTCCGTCACGCCTCCCGCAGTCTGTTGATAGGCGGCGTCGGTCAGGCGGCCGAGCACCTGCAGATAGGCGACGATGGCATCCATCTCGGTGACCCGTCGCTGATCGCCGTCGAAAACCCTGATGTTGGTCGCCTCACCGTAACGCTCGCTGACTCCCTCGGCATATTCGCTGTCCGGCAGACTCTGTCCCAGGGCGTCCTTCGTGGCGTTTGCAATCATCGCCTCGCTGTAGGGCACGCCCACGGCGCGCATTGCGGCGAGGTGCTGGTCCAGATCGTCGATCTTGAGGTTGTTGCGCTGGAGCCAGCCATACTTCGGCATGACCGATTCCGGCACCACGTCGCGCGGATTGATCAGGTGTGCCACGTGCCAGGCATCGGAATACTTACCGCCGAGCCTGGCCAAGTCCGGGCCGGTACGCTTTGATCCCCAGAGCATGGGGTGGTCGTACTGAGACTCCACCGCCAGGGAGTAGGGGCCGTAGCGCTCTACCTCGTCGCGCAGCGTCCTGACCATCTGGGAGTGACAGGCATAGCAGCCTTCGCGGATGTAGATGTTCCTGCCGGCCAGTTCCAGCGGCGTGTAGACCCGCATGTCGGGTGCATCTTCGACCGTCTCGTCGATGGTGAAGAGCGGCGCGATTTCGACCAGCCCGCCGATGCTGGCCACGAAGATGATCGCGAGGACGAAACCGACGGCGCTGCGCTCGAGTTTTCCATGGAGGGCTGACATGGCGCTATTCTCCCGGCTCGGGCAGCAGGTCGGGTGCCGTCAGGTCGCCGACCTGCGGCTCCGCTTCCCGTGCCATGCGGATGGTCATCCAGATGTTGTAGGAACCGATCAGCGCACCGCTCAGGAACAGCAGGCCACCGAAGGCCCGGGCGATGTAGTAGGGCTCCATCGCCACCAGGGATTCCAGGAAGGAATAGGTGAGGGTGCCGCTTTCGTTGTAGGTCCGCCACATCAGGCCCTGGATGATGCCGGAGTTCCACATGGCGAAGACGTAGACGACGGTTCCTGCAAGGGCGAGCCAGAAGTGCCATTCGACCAGACGTGGCGAATAGATACGCGGCACCTTCCACATCCAGGGCACCAGGCAGTAGAAGGTGCCGAAGGTGATCATCGCGACCCAGCCCAGTGCGCCGGCGTGTACGTGCCCGACAGTCCAGTCGGTATAGTGGGAGAGGGAGTTCACCGGCCGGATCGCCATGAAGGAGCCCTCGAAGGTGGTCAGACCATAAAAGACCGCGGCCACCATCATGAAGCGCAGGGTGGCGTCGTCCCGTACCCGATGCCAGGCGCCATTCAGCGTTGCGAGAGCATTGCCGGCCGAGGCCCAGGAGGGCACCAGCAGCACCAGCGAGAAGGTCACGCCCAGAGTCTGCACCCAGTGCGGCAATGCGGTGTAGTGCAGATGGTGGGAGCCCGCCCACATATACATGAAGGTGATGCCCCAGAAGCTGATGATCGACAGCCGGTAGGAAAAGATCGGCCGTTCGGCGCGCTTGGGCAGATAATAGTACATCATGCCCAGGAAGCCGGCGGTCAGGAAGAAGGCCACCGCATTGTGCCCGTACCACCACTGGGTCATGGCATCCTGCACGCCGGAGAAGGCCGAGTAGCTCTTGGCGTGGCCGAATGAGACCGGGACCGCGAGGTTATTCACGATGTGCAGCAGGGCGACCACCAGGATGAAGGCAAGGTAGTACCAGTTGGCCACATAGATATGCGGCTCCTTGCGACGGGCGAGCGTGCGGATGTAGAGCGTAAAGTAGACGACCCAGACGATCACCAGCCAGATATCAGCATACCATTCCGCCTCGGCGTATTCCTTCGACTGGGTGATGCCCATCAGGTAACCGGTCACGGCAAGGATGCAGAAGAGGTTGTAGCCCATGAGGACGAACCAGGGGCTGAAGTGATCCGGCAGCCGTGCGCGCGAAGTTCGCTGCAACACGTGGTAGGAGGTCGCGATCAGCGCGTTGCCGCCAAATCCGAAAATCACGGCGGTGGTATGAACCGGCCGCAGACGCCCAAAACTGGCCCAGGCAGCATCGAAAGTCATATCCGGCCAGGCGAGCAGGCTGGCGACCCAGACGCCGACCGACAGACCGAGTACGGCCCAGGCCATGGCGAGGATGATCCCGAGTTTCGTGGGCTCGTCGTAATACTGTGCAAAGCGAGACCGATCATCTTCTGCGTCGGTGCTCACCGAGAGAACTGAAAAGGCCAGAACGCTGCTGAAGATCACGATGATGAAGCCGTGGACACCAAGCGGATTGCCATGGCCTGCGGCAGCCATGACGAGGCCTGCCAAAGCCAGTAGAACCAACAGGATCAGGGCGAGCGTTTTCTCGCCAGAGTTCAAATTTAATGCCATATCCGATCTTCCTGCACTCACGACCAGGGAGTGCTCAAACCGACCCGCCTCCTGAAGCGGGTAGTCGATGGTAATCTTCTATTTTTAACGGGTATATAAAATACCTATTATAAAATCAATAAATCGAATCGCCCTGGACAATCTGTCGCGGGGCGATGTCGATCGAACTTAATGTATCACAAAACCGCTACGCTTACTCCTGCCTCGCTGCTGCGAGGAAGGCTTTCGCTCTGAAGGCTTCGCGAATGGCTTCTGCCATGGCGGTCACGGCCTCGCCGGAGGCGCTGCGGCTGCGATAGAGCACCACATTGGAGGAATCGATGTCGCCGAAGCCGTCTGCGTCAGTCAGCTCCCGGCAACCGGCGGGGATGTTGCTGCGTGACAGCGGTGCGATGGCGAGGCCGGAAGAGACCGCGAGCTTGAGCCCGCTGCCGGTATCGCTGCGATAGACCACACGATAGTCGTGTCCCCGGCTTTCAAGAGAACGGCTGGCGAAGCTCGTGCACCAGCCGGCGCTTTCGTAGAGCGCCACCGGCAGCGGCCTGCGCTCGTGCATCCGGTGCACCTCAGAAGTTGCCCAGACGGTAGGATCAACCATCAGCACTTCGCCCTGGGGCTTGTGTTCCCATTCAAACACGACCGCCAGATCGAGATTGCCGCGCTCGACTTCTTCTTTCTGAACCAAGGAGCAAGCGTAGCGCACCATGATTTCGACGTTGCCGTGCACCTTGCTGAAGGCGGTCAGAGCGCGCGACAGAACGGAATCGCCGTACTCTTCGGGAATGCCGATCCGGACCTGACCGTCGAGGGCAGGGGCGGCCAGGCCCGCGGCCGTCTCGTCCAGCAGATCCACGATACGCCGGGCATTCACCAGCAGATCACTGCCTTTCCGGGTCAAAACGACCCCGCGCGGCCCGCGCTGAAAGAGAGGGGCGCCGACCATTTCCTCCAGACGCTTCATCTGCATGCTGACCGCGGACTGGGTGCGCCCCAGGGCATGCGCGGCGCGGGTGAAGTTCTCAAGGTCGGCGACGGCGACGAAGCTGCGCAGAAGGTCACTTTCGAGGTGAGATGGCATGACTTTCGACATTCGTTTTATTGATGTCAGATATCATGGATATTCGTTGGTAAAATGTCAAAGCTGCAACCTAGTCTTTAGGAACAAAGGCATAGGAGGGCCCTGACATGGCAATGACCGCCGACTACTTTGAGCCTGCGCAGGAAGAGGAAACAGATGCCCCGCGGGAGGCTAGCAACGCCCTGGCGCGGCCTGATCCGGCTCTGAGAAAACTTTTGGAGCGCCCGGATGACCGCTTGCTGAAGGACGTCGGGCTGAGTCGGAATGATGCCGCCGTCGAGGTCGCCCGCTTCTGGTCCGAGTGGTCGCGCCGGCGCGATCCATGGCATTTGTGACCTGGAAGCTCCGCGGGACCCTGCCACGAAACGCGCAAGCGGTGGTCTGGGTGCTGCTGGGAACCGGGATCTTCTCGGTCTTTTATGCCTCCGGTAAATTCGCGGGCGATGTGGCGTCGCCGCTGCAGGTCGTTTTCCTGCGTTATCTCGGCGGCTTTGCCACGCTCGTCTGTATTGCCGCGCTGAGCCGGAAGAGTCCGGCCGCCTATGTCAGCAAGCAGCCGGTCTCTCATTTCCTCCGCGCGGTTTTCGGCTGCTATGGGGTGGTCGCGATCGTCTATGCTTCGGCACGGATGCCGGTGATGGACGCGGCGGCCATCGGATTGCTTTACGTCGTCTTCGTGATCCCGCTCGGTATTCTGTTCCTGGGGGAGCGCATCCATGCTCGACAGTGGATGGCGATTTTGCTGTCGGGTATCGGCGCGTTCGTCGTCGTGCTGTACAGGGGCGCCTTTCAGACCTTGGACGCCGCATACCTTTGGCCGGCGTTGATTGCGCTGGGCGGGGCCATGCTCTTCGCGCTCGAAGGCATTCTGATCAGGATCCTGAGCCAGAGAGACAGTGCCATGACGGCTCTGCTCCATATGAATTTCTTCGGCATCTTCTTGATTCTGCCGGCGGCGCTCCCAACCTGGGCTTCGACTGATCTCAGCCAGAACTTACCCTTTCTGCTGCTCGGCCCTATTGCGATCACGGCGCAGTACTTCATCATCCGGGGATACCGGATGGCCGATATCTCGGTGGTCGGTCCCATCGACTATAGCTGGCTCGTCTTCGCCGCCCTGATCGGCTACATCGTTTTCAACGAGACCCCGACCCTCGGCGTGATCCTGGGGACGCTGTTGATCATGATCGGCGGTGTGGCGCTGGCCGCGACAAAGGCGCCGCCGGTATCTGACGGAATAGGGGAGAGCGGCAAAAGAAAACGGCCCGCCCCATAAAGAGGGCAGGCCGTTGCGTAAAAGCAGTTCAAGGCTGGAGCTCTGGACAGTCGCGGAGCTCGCTTAAAGCACTGAAGGTATGTTCGTCAGGCGGGGACCGCTTCCTGCTCCTGGTCGGAGTTGCTCGCCGGCTGGCTGTCCTGTCCGCCGACCGGATCGCGCAGCACGTAGCCGCGGCCCCAAACGGTTTCGATGTAGTTCGCGCCGCCGGTGGCTGCCGAAAGCTTCTTGCGCAGCTTGCAGACGAAGACGTCGATGATCTTCAGTTCCGGCTCGTCCATGCCGCCGTAGAGATGGTTCAGGAACATCTCCTTGGTCAGGGTCGTGCCCTTGCGCAGGGACAGCAGCTCGAGGATGCCGTACTCCTTGCCGGTCAGGTGCAGCGGCTGGCTGTCGACCTCGACGGTGCGGGTATCCAGGTTCACCGTCAGCTTGCCGGTCTGGATGATCGAGTCCGAATGACCCTTGGAGCGACGCACGATCGCCTGGATACGGGCAATCAGTTCGCGCTTGTCGAAGGGCTTGGTCAGGTAGTCGTCAGCGCCGACGCCCAGGCCCTTGATCTTGTCATCCAGGCCGTTCAGGCCGGACAGGATCAGGATCGGGGTCCTGACGCGCGCGGCGCGCAAACGCCGGAGGACCTCGTAGCCGTCGATGTCCGGCAGCATGAGGTCGAGGATGATAATGTCGTAGTCATAGATCTTACCGATCTCGAGGCCGTCTTCACCCATGTCGGTGGTATCACAGACGTAGCCTTCGGATCGCAGCATCATCTCGATGCCTTGTGCCGTCGCGGAATCGTCCTCGACCAGAAGTACTCTCATAGCTCCAACCCAAATGGTTAAGATTATTCAAGATTAAGTCCGTTAACCATTTTGGGGAAGCTTTATTAACAAACTCTTACCCAAAGACGGTTATGTACGAACAAATTTTCGATTCGCGTGGTGGACTTATGAATTTTTTCCGATAAGAAATTGATAAGATTGATAAAAGCCCGGTTAAGCCAAAAGCGCAAAAAATTTTCCCTACCCGGTTGAAGTTCTCGTCTGGGGGGCAAAAAAGAGTCTCGCGCCGGTTCTTTAATCCTCCGTTAAACGTAATCGGAGATCTTTCCGTTCGTTGGGGTTAGCCATAACCCCTTGAATTGCGGATGGTCTGAGTGCCCTTTTCTTCCTCTTCCCTGATTGCCGAAATCGAGCAGATTCCCAGTTACCAGCTTTACGGCCGCGTCGCCGGCATCCTCGGTATGCTGGTGGAGGTTGCCGGCCTTGAGCGGGTCCTTTCTATTGGCGCACGCTGCAATCTGGTGGCCCGGGGCAACCGCCGCGTGCCGGGAGAGGTGATCGGCTTTCGTGAAAAGCGTGCTTTGCTGCTGCCCTTCGGATCCCTCGACGGAGTCGGTCTGGGCTGCAAGGCGGAACTGGCCGATTCGGATCCGGTCATCCGGCCTCATCACGCCTGGCTCGGGCGCGTCATTAACGCGCTCGGAGAGCCGATCGACGGCAAGGGGCCGCTGACCAGCGGCATGGACCCTTACCGCTTGCGTGCATCTCCGCCGCCGGCTCACAGTCGCCAACGGGTGGGAGAGAAGCTCGATCTGGGCGTGCGCGCCATCAATACCTTTCTGACCTGCTGCCGCGGCCAGCGCATGGGCATCTTCGCCGGTTCCGGCGTTGGCAAGTCGGTGCTGCTCTCGATGCTCGCGCGTTACACGCAGTCTGACATCAACGTTATCGGCCTCATCGGCGAGCGTGGCCGGGAGGTGCAGGAGTGGCTGGAAGACGATCTGGGCGAAGAAGGCCTGGCCCGCTCGGTGGTGATCGTCGCGACCTCCGACGAACCGCCGCTGATGCGCCGGCAGGCGGCCTACCTTACCTTGGCCGTCGCTGAGTACTTCCGCGATCAGGGCCGTGACGTCCTTTGTATGATGGATTCCGTAACCCGCTTCGCCATGGCCATGCGTGAGATCGGGCTCGCCGCGGGTGAGCCGCCGGCCAGCAAGGGCTACACGCCTTCGGTCTTCGCCGAACTGCCGCAGCTTCTCGAGCGGGCGGGTCCGGGAATCGACAAGGGCTCGATCACCGGCCTCTTTACCGTTCTGGTCGAAGGCGACGATCACAATGAACCGATTGCCGATGCGGTGCGCGGCATCCTGGATGGTCATATCGTGCTGGAGCGAACCATTGCCGAGCGCAACCGCTATCCGGCGATCAATATCCTGCGCAGCATCTCGCGGACCATGCCGGCCTGTAACAGCGAACCCGAAAATGCGCTGGTGACCCGCGCGCGGGGGCTGCTTTCCACTTACGAGGATATGGCGGAGTTGATCCGCATCGGGGCTTACAAGCAGGGCAGCGACGCCGCGACCGACGAGGCGCTCGGCTATTATCCGCTGCTCGAATCCTTCCTGTCGCAGAGGCAGCGCGAGCGCTTTCAGCTCGACGACGGCTACGCGGAACTGGCGCGGCTGCTCAATGAGCCCTGGGCGCCGCCGGATGCGCAGCCGGCACTGCAATAAAAGAGCGGCAGTCCGCCGCTGGTGCCGGATCGGGCCGGGGCGGGATGTGCCATGAGTGAGAGTGTGATTTGAAGAGGGTGTGGGGACAGTGACAGCGTTGCATAGCCTGGTGCGGGTACACCAGTGGGAGCTCGACGAGAAACGCCAGAAACTTGCGGATCTCGAACGGCTGGTCGAAAAGATGAGGAACGACTTGGCGGGGATCGACCAGGCCTACGAGTCCGAGAAGCTTCTGGCAGGGGCTTCGCCGGAGGCCGCGGCCGCCTTTCCGAACTACGCCGCGGCGGTCAAGCTGCGGCGTCAAAAGGTTCAGGATTCCATCCAGGCGCTTGAGGCTTCGATCGAGGCGGCGCGGGAAGAGGTGCGCGAGGCTTTTCAGGAGCTGAAGAAATACCAGACGGCGGAAAGCAACCAGCAGCGCCGGGAAAAGGCGAAGCGGGTGAAGCGGGAACAGCAGGCGATGGACGAAGTCGGCCTGAACCTCTACCGTCGGCGTCGCACGACTCGCCGTGCCTCCTGACACTTTAAGCGAGTCGACCGGCCGGGATCTTCAGTTTTCGTTGACCATTCTTCGGCAGGATATAACTGTGATCAGGGCTTTTGGCGTATAACGTGCGGAACAGTCGCCCGCGTAGCGATCAGACGGCGGTGATGAACATGGATAAAGGCTGCATTCTCGTGACCGGCGGTGCCGGTTTTATCGGCGGCAACTTCGTGACGCAGGCACTGCGCCTCGGTTACCGGGTTCTGAACCTGGACGCTCTGACCTACGCTGGCGGGCCCTTTGTCCTGAACGCTTTGCTGCGGCACCCCGAGCACCACTTCGTCAATGCCCGGATCGAAAACCGTGAGGCCGTGGACGCCCTGCTGCGCGAGTACACGCCTTCCGCCATCATCAACTTCGCCGCCGAGACCCACGTTGATCGTTCGATCGACAATCCGGGGGTGTTCATCCAGAGCAACGTGGTCGGCGTGCAGACGCTGCTCGATGCGGCGGTGCATTACCAGGCCGGCCTTTCGGATTCCGAGAGCCGCGCCTTCCGCTTCCTGCAGATCTCGACTGACGAGGTCTTCGGATCGATCGACGGCGCGGCGGTGACGGAAGACTGTCGCTACAGCCCCAACTCACCCTATTCGGCCAGCAAGGCGGCGGGCGATCACCTGGTTCGCGCCTACCACAAGACCTACGGCCTGCCGACCCTGATTACCGTGGCGACCAACAACTACGGCCCCATGCAGTTTCCGGAAAAGCTGATTCCGCTGATGATCGTCAAGGCCGTGCGCGAGGAACCCCTGCCGCTTTATGGCGATGGCGAGAATGTGCGCGACTGGCTTTACGTGACCGATCACTGCCGCGCGATTTTTGCGGTTCTGGAGGTGGGCAAGCCCGGCGCGACTTACAATGTCGCGGGGGATAACCAGGCTTCCAATCTTGATGTGGTGCGGCGCATCTGCCGCGCACTGGATAAGCGCAAGCCCATGACCGGCGGCGCGCGGCATGAAGAGCTGATTTCCTTCGTTGCCGACCGGCCAGGCCATGACCGGCGCTACGCGCTGGACGCCACCAAGCTCAAGACCGAGCTGGGCTGGTCGCCGGAAGTCGACTTCGAGCGTGGTCTCGAAGAGACCATTGACTGGTACCTGGAAAACGTGGAGTTCTGGAAACCGATCCTGGGCGGCAGCTATGACGGCCATCGTCTCGGTCTCGGCCGTCTCCCGGCCGCGCCAGAAGCCTCTTACGCCAAAGCCTCCTACGACGCCAAGGCTGCCACCGGCTGAGCCCGCCACTGCAGGCGGCCTTCCAAATTTTCAAATCATCAGATCCGGTGAGGACTGCAGCCCGCCGGCTTTGGCCGCTGCCGGCTGCCAGGAGTCCGAGGCTTCGAAGAGGATTTGCCCCGCCAGACCGAGGCTGTGGTTGGACTCGGTGAAGATCCGGGTGATCTCTTCGCGCATGGGGCGGGAGAAGGGGCGGCGGGTGCGTAAAATCAGATCGAAGAGCTTCGCGCGGATCAGGCCGTCTGCCTGCAGATCGCCGGTCCGCCGCAATTCGATTTCCAGCAGGAAGCGGGTGGCGTCCGCGCCAGAGCCTTCCTTGCCCTCCTGTTCCTCGTCGGGGTTCTGACGGCGCAGGAAAAGACGTAGCTGTCGAAGCTGACCCTCGTCCAGGAAGGGCAGGACCAGAGACCGCCATTCTCCACCACTTGAGTCGGCGAGGCGGCCCGCCTGCGCCAGATCACTCTCGAGCCGGTTTAACAGATCGCCATGCCCCTCGCGCTGAAACAGCTCCAGCGTGGGACGGCCGAGCCAGCTACCCACCTGACCCGCGTTGAGTGCCGACAGCAGAAACAGCAGATTCGAACTAAGCTGGGCACCGGCGGATGGGACCCGCTGCAAAACCTGTGCGGCCAGGGCAGCGGGGATCTGGCCTTCACCGGCGCGCCGCGCCAGGGTCTCGAGGCTCGGCCAGGCAAGGCCTGACATAGCGGTCGGCTGCAGCGTTGCCTCAAGCGGTGCAGTTGCCGGTAAAGCTTGTGGGAGGCTTTTCAGCAGAACCTGGATTTCAACCTTCGCGCCCGGCGGCAGCTTCAGAGGCTCGCTCAGAGAAAGGACTCCAAGACTGCTTTGCAGCAGCGTGCGTGCGCCTGCGCCCGACGGCACGGCCGCGCTTGACGGAGCGGGCGTGCCACCCTGGCCGGTGGTGGTAACCACATTGCCCTGAAGAACGGGATTGGTTGTAGCCGCTGCCGGGGCCTGCGGCGCTGTCAGCGGATTGGCGGTGGTCGCCTGTGCGCCTGGCGGCAAGGCCGTCACCTGCACCTGAAACTGCGCGCCGCTTGGCAACTGCCGCAGGATGGCCGGCAGTTGTGCGGCGGCTGAGCCCGGCTGTGCGCTCGCTGCAATCCCGCCGCCGGTCGGTCGCGCCGCGAGTGAAGATTCGAGCGTCGCCGTCAACACCTGGCTGGAGAGCTGCACCGGCGTCTCCGCTGCGGGTCGAAGCGGAGCCTGGCTCCCGGCGATGACTTTCGGGCCGACGACCTGTAGCTGTACCTGTCCGCCCTCGCGGATCTGCAGGGCGACCTTGGCGCCTTCCGGCAGGGCGAAGCTTGTCGCCAGCGAAATGCGACCGTACTTGGTCATAATCTGCAGGCTGCCTGATTGCTCGGCGCTCAAGACACTGCCAGAGAGCACGGTCCCGCTGGGTAGGGTCGACAGGATTTCAGGCGCCGCGGCGATCGGCGCGAGCACAGGCTTTGGCGTTGTGGCCGGAGGCTGCTGGGCCGGCGGCGGGGCGGACGCTTGTGGCGGGCTACCTTGGGCGTTTGCAGGGGCCGGGGGCGTCGCTGAGGGCGTTGCGGGAGGTGGCGCGGGCGAAGAAGCGCCCGTCGCCGCGGCGCCGGATTGCGGCGCGGCGGGATTGGCGGGCGGCGCCGCCGGAGGAGGGGGTGAGACGCCGCTCATGGGCCGCCGGTCAGGCGCCGTGCCAGAGCCTGGATGTCTTCGGCGGCCTTCGAGTTGGGATAGCGGGTGAGCAGGGGAGTCTGATGCCGGATGCTCTCCTTGACCGAGCTGTCGCGCCGGATCACCCCGGCCAGGGGCGGCGTGATCTTCAGGAAGGATTCACAGGCCTTGCGGATGGTGCCGTAAGTGCGCTGGCCTTCGTTGATGGTCTCGGCCATGTTGACCACCACCCGCAGATCCATGCCCGGGAACTGGCGTGTGGTCAACTTGATGAAGGCATAGGCGTCGGTCAGGGAGGTCGGCTCGTCGTTGGTGACCACCAGGCAGGTGCCAGCCAGCGCGGCGAACTGTCGGACTGTCCGCTCGATGCCTGCGCCAAGGTCGAGTACCACGTGATTGTAACCGCTCGAGAGGGCGACGAGGTCTGAGATCAGGCCGCCGAGACGGTTGCCGGGCAGATTGGCCAGATTGCCGGAGCCCGAACGCCCGGCGATGACGTCGAAGCCGCCGGTGGCATAGCTCACCTTCGCGGCCTCCAGGCCGTAGCGCCCGGCGATCACGCCGCCCAGATCCCGCTCCGGTGCCAGGTCGAGCTGGATGTCGACGTTCGCCAGTCCCAGATCGCCGTCGAACAGCATGGTGGACTGTCCCTTGTTCGCCAGGGCGTGGGACAGGGAAACGGACAGCCAGGTCTTGCCGACGCCGCCCTTGCCCGATGCGACCGCGATAATGTTTGCGGCGGACTTGCCGTTGGCAGCCAGTGCGCCTGAAGCCATTACTTTTGAAACTTCCATTATCACAGGGTTCCCAATACGAGCGAGAGGTGCTCTTGCGTGTTCGTTGTCGGTTGCAGCAGACGGGCGAGCGAGACCGGGTTGATCGGCGCCAGGCCGCCGCCGATCTGGGCGGAGATCCCGACGGCGGTCAGGCTGAAGCGTCCGGCATGGGCGGCGCAGATCAGCCCGCCATAGCGGCGGCTGGAATCCAGGCGCGTCATGATCAGGTGGCGCGCGCCGGTCTCACGGTAGGCGAGGGCGCTTTCGGCCTGTTCGTAGCAGTCGCCGCCGGAGGGGAGTGCCAGAATGCTCTGCGCGCTGACGGCTTCGGCGGTTGCGCGAAGCTCCCGTAGCGCCGTTTCGTCGTAGGGCGAAACGCCCGCTGTATCGATGATGGTCAGGTGATCCTTCGGCGTCTGCGTGACAAGTCCGGTCAAGTGATCCCGGTCGTCGGCGCGGTGCAGCGTCACCTCCAGGGCCGCGGCGAAGGTCTCCGCCTGCGACATGCCGCCGGCCTTGTCGCCGTCCATGGTGATCAGCGTCGCCTCGCGCCCGGCCAGCCTGACCATGGCGCAGAGTTTGGCCGCGGTGGCAGTCTTGCCCGAGCCACTCGGGCCGATGATCATGACCGGGCGCTTGCTGTCGGCGCTTGGCAGTGGGGCGAAGTCGAAGGCGCCGTCCAGCGCGCCGGCCAGCGCCATGATGTTGTCGTCAGCGCTTAGGCCCGAGGCATTGCTGAGCAGGCGGTTGGCCAAGGGAGCCGGAACCTGATGATAATCGAGGATGTCGGCGAGATCGTCGACGGTCTCGACCGTCTCCTCCGGGCTCTGCAGCTCGAAATCATCGTCCGCATCACTGTCCAGACCGGCCGTGACCTTGACGCCCAGCGCGCCGCCCAGTTCCTCGGTGGAGAGGATGACCGCGTCCAGGCCCAGGGCCTCACGCACCAGGTGCATGGCGTCGGGCAGGGTCTCCGCCGTGAAGCTCCTAAGCCGCATGACAGTGACCACCTCTGCTTAAACCAGATCCGGGGACCACGCCTTTCGGCTCTATCGTTAAGTTACAAATCACGCGTCACAAACCGTATCTATAGCTGGCCAAGGGTCTTGATCTTGGCCTTGGGATGAACCTCGTTCTGAGAGAGCACAACGGTGGAGGGCCGGAAGCGCTCCACGATCGAACGGACATAGGGACGGATGCCGGGACTGGTCATCAGCACTGGCGTTTCGCCCATCATGGCGTGCTGCTCGAAAGTCTTGCGGACCTCGCCGATGAACTCCTGCAGCTTCGAGGGCGCCATGGAAAGCTGCCGTTCCTCACCGTCGCCGATGATGGCGTCGGCGAAGGCCTGCTCCCAGTTGGGGGTCAGGGTGACCATGGGGATGAAGCCGCTCTCATTGACCTGGGCATTGGAAATCTGCCGCGCGAGGCGCGCCCGGACGTGCTCGGTGATCGCCGTCACGTTGCGGGTGTAGCCGCAAGCCTCGGAAACACCTTCCAGGATGGTTGGCAGATCGCGGATCGACACCCGTTCGTTGAGCAGATTCTGCAGGACGCGCTGTACGCCGCCGACGGAGATCTGCGCGGGGATCAGATCACCGATCAGCTTCTGCTGATCCTGGTCCAGTTCGTCCATCAGCTTCTGGGTCTCGGCGTAGGACATCAGCTCAGCGACGTTGTCCTTCACCACCTCGGTCAGATGGGTCGTCACCACGGTCGGCGGATCAACCACCGTGTAGCCACGGAACAGAGCTTCTTCACGGCTGGCCTCGTCGACCCATTTCGCCGGCAGCCCGAAGGTCGGCTCGATCGTGTCTTCGCCGGGCAGGGTGATAGCCTCGCCGCGCGGATCCATGATCAGCAGCATATTGGGCCGCAGCTCGCCGCTGCCGGCTTCGATTTCCTTGACCCGGATAACGTAGTTATTGGCCGGTAGCTGCAGGTTGTCCTGGATCCGGACCGAGGGCAGAACGAAGCCGAGGTCCTGAGCCATCTGACGCCGCAGGGCTTTGATCTGGTCGGTCAGGCGCTGGCCGCCCTGGCCGTTGATCAGCGGCAGCAGACCGTAACCCAGTTCCAGGCGCAGGTTGTCGATCTGCAGCGAATTGGAGATCGGCTCCTCGGCGACCGGTGTGGCCTGGGCTTCGGCCTTCTGGGCGGCCACCAGCTCCTGCTCTTCGGCGACCACCTTCCGGTTGGCCTGCCAGGCCAGTCCACCGGTGACCGCGGCGATCACCAGGAAGGGCACTGCCGGGATGCCGGGCAGCAGCGCGAGGGCCACCATCAGGAAGGAGGAGAGGCCGAGTGCGCGCGGATAGCCGCCTAACTGTCCGAAGAGGGCCTTATCGGCCGAGCCGGTCTGGGTGGTCTGGGAGACCAGGATGCCGGCGGCGGTGGAGACGATGATGGCCGGGATCTGGCTGACCAGGCCGTCACCGACCGTCAGCACCGTGTAGGACTCGGCGGCTTCGCTGAACTCCAGGTCCATCTGCGCGACGCCGATGATGATGCCGCCGATGACGTTGATGAAGGTGATGAGAAGACCGGCGATGGCGTCGCCGCGCACGAATTTCGCCGCGCCGTCCATGGAGCCGAAGAAGTTGCTTTCGTCCTCGAGGGTCTTGCGCCGGTCGCGGGCCGCGGCCTCGTCGATCAGGCCGGCCGAAAGATCGGCGTCGATCGCCATCTGCTTGCCGGGCATGGCGTCCAGGCTGAAACGGGCCGAGACCTCGGCGATACGGCCGGAGCCCTTGGTGATGACGATGAAGTTCACGATCACCAGGATCGAGAAGACGATGATCCCGATCACGAAGTTGCCGCTCATGACGAAGCCGCCGAAGGCCTCGATCACCTTGCCCGCGGCATGTGTCCCTTCATGGCCGTTCGCCAGGATCAGGCGCGTGGAGGCCAGGTTGAGTGACAGCCGCAGCATGGTGGCGATCAGGAGGACGGTCGGGAACGAGCTGAAGTCCAGCGGGCGGCTGATGAAGAGCGCCGTCATGAGGATCAGGACTGAAAAGGTCATCGAGAGCGCGAGCGCGACATCCAGCAGCCAGCCGGGCATCGGCAGGATCAGCACCACCAGGATGCAGACCACGCCGAGCGCCAGGGCGATGTCGCCGCGCTTCAGAAAGTCCAGGGCTGTGTTGAGGGAGTCCCGCGAGGCCCCGCCCTGGGCCTCACCCGAGGTACTGGTATCGGACATCTAACGCACTCTGACCCGGATATCGGCTACGCAATCGTCCGCTCGGCTTCGCCCGGCATGGGAATGGCCAAGCCCTCCTGGCTGTAGAGCTTCAGCTTGTTGCGCAGGGTCCGGATCGAGATGCCCAGGATGTTGGCTGCATGGGTCCGGTTGCCCAGGCAGTGCTGCAGGGTATCGAGGATCAGGTCCCGTTCGACATCGGCGACCGTGCGTCCGACCAGTTCGCTGGCGTCCCGGGCTTTTGCGGCATCGCTCGCCGAGGCCGGTGCGGCGGAGGCGGTCGGGGCGCTGGAGGCGGGAGGGGCCGTACTGCCCTCGGGTGCCAGCATCTCGCCGGTCAGCATGATGGAGTCCCGGGTGATCTGGCCGTCCCGGGCCAGCAGCACCGCACGGTGCATGGTGTTTTCCAGCTCGCGCACGTTGCCGCGCCAGTGATGCTGCAGCAGGATCTCCCGTGCTTCCTGGTTCATCGGCGGGATCTGCACACCGTTGGCTTCGGCGTATTTGGCGATGAAGTGGTCGGCCAGAACCTCGATATCCTTCGGACGCTCGCGCAGAGACGGCAGCATGATGTTGACGACGTTCAGGCGGAAGTAGAGATCTTCCCGGAAGTTGCCCTGCCGAACCTCTTCCTCCAGGTTGCGGTTGGAGGTGGCGAGCAGGCGGATGTCGACCTTGATCGGCTGCGTCCCGCCGACCCGGTCGATTTCACGCTCCTGTACCGCGCGCAGCAGCTTGGCCTGAAGGCGCGGATGCATTTCCGAGATCTCGTCCAGCAGCAGGGTGCCGCCGCTGGCTTCCTCGAACTTCCCGATCCGGCGCGTCACGGCACCGGTGAAGGCACCCTTTTCATGGCCGAAGAGTTCCGATTCCAGCAGGTTCTCCGGGATGGCCGCGCAGTTGACTGAAATGAACTGAGCCTTGGAGCGACGGGACTTGGTGTGCAGGTATCGGGCCATGATCTCCTTACCGGTGCCGGACTCGCCGGTGATCAGCACGCTGGCGTCGGAGGGGGCGACCTGCTCGGCCAGTCGCAGCACACCGTTCATGGCCGGATCGCGGAAGACCAGGGACGAGGTCTCCTCCGTGACGGCGGCCAGGACGGCGGCGATCAGCTCCGCGTCCGGGGGCAGGGGGATGTACTCCTTGGCGCCGGCCTTGATGGCATCCACGGCGCGCGAGGGCGAGGTGCCGATGCCGCAGGCCACGACCGGGACCGAGATGCGCTCGGCCTCGAGGCTCTCGCAGAGCCGACTGATGTCGAGGTCGACATCGACCATCAGGAGGTCCGAACCCTGGCCCGAGCGCAGGGCGTCCAGCGCGGCGTCGATACCGTCGACGTTGGCGACCTTCGCGCCCCGTTCCAGGGCGATCTTGCCCGCTGTGACGATGTGACCCTCGAGTGATCCGACGATGAGGAGTCTCATGATTTTCTCTCCAAGTCCCTTTAATCGAAGAACTGCACCCGGTTCGCGGGCGGCAGAATGGTGTTGAGTTCGACCTCCAGCCGGCGGGGATTTTCCTGACGGCTGATGGAGGCGATGCCGATGGCGTAGATCTGATTGATCATGGCCTCGGAGTCCGAATTGCGGTCCAGCTTGTTGGCAAGAGGCAGGAACAGCATGTTGGCGAGCACGGCGCCGTAGAAGGTGGTCAGCAGGGCGATGGCCATGGAGGGGCCGATGGTCGAGGGGTCCTCCAGGTTGCCCAGCATCTGGACCAGGCCGACCAGCGTGCCGATCAGGCCCATGGCGGGGGCGACCTCGCCGGCCCGGCGCAGCACGCCGGCCGAGCGGATATGGCGCTGGCGGATGGCGTCCGCTTCGCGCATCAGGATGCTCTCGACCTGCTCCGGCGGCATGCCGTCGACCACCATCACCGCGGCGCGCTGCAGGAAGGGGGCATTCTTCAGCTCGCTCATGCGGTGCTGCAGTGCCAGGATGCCCTTCTTGCGGGCGTGATCGGCGAGCTGCAGCACCCGCCGCGCGGCATCGTCCGGCTCGATAACGTGATAGAGCACGGCCCGGCCCATGACGCGCTGGGCGTGGAGCACTTCGCTGACCGAGAAAGAGATGGTCGTGACCAGGAAGGTGCCGCCGAGCACGATCAGGACGGCGGGAATATCGATGAAGGAGCCCGGCGAACCACCGAGAGTCATGGCCGTGCCGATCACCACGAAGGCACCGACGGCGCCGAAGACCGTGGCGAAGTCGATCATCAGGCCGCCTGCGGCCTGCGCCTTCTTCCCCCGGGGCCGTCCGGTCGCCGATCCTGCGGTTATGTTAGCCATGGCGTCTGCGCTCCGCTTCCTTCAGGGTCACAGCCTTAACCGCGGTCCATTTTGATGATTTCCGTCATGGTCACGCCCAGGCGGTCTTCCACGACGACCACTTCGCCGCGGGCAACCAGCCGGTTGTTGACGTAGATGTCGATGGCTTCGCCGACCTTGCGATCGAGTTCCACCACGGCACCGCGTCCCAGCTTCAGCAACTGGCTGACCTGCATGTTGGCCTTGCCCAGCACCGCCGAGACCTGCACCGGAATGTCGTAGACGGCCTCCAGCTCCTTGGCGTTGGTTGGCGGCTTGCCGACGACATCGGGCAGACCCCCTTCTTCCATCGCTGCGCCGGTGTCGGCCTGGGCCATATCCAGGTCGTCGAGCGTAAGGGTTTCCGAATCAGTCATGTTTTAAGCTCCTGGGCGGGCGCCTGTTGTCCGGCCGCGTCCGCGTCCGGCTGCAGGGGTACGTCTTGTGTTTGGATGGCTGCAGAATTTTCGTCTGCGTCGGTGTCGGGGTTGGGCGAGAGCCCCATCTGTTCCAGCGGAGAGACCAGATCTGGCGTCTCCTGCCCGTCGGTGTCGGCGGTTTCGGCTTGCGGGGCCTGCTCGGCCTGAGCGGGGGCTTCAGCGGCAGGTGTTTCGGCAGCAGGGACTTCAGCAGCAGGGACTTCGGCAGTAGGTTTGGCGTCAGCCGCGGTGGCCGTATGCAGGCGGTCGGCGGGCAGCTTCAGAAAGCGCGCCAGGACCTGATCGATATCCTGCCAGATATCTTCCAGCCTGCGTTCCGCGCCGCCATCGGCCCATTCGACCCGCACGTCGCTTTCGGCAAAGCCGTCCGCGGCGAGAAACACGATCTTGCCTTCGAAGCCTTCCTGCGCGACCAGGGAATCGACCCGGCCCTTCACCGGGGTCAACATCTGCTCCGACACCCGGATTGCCAGCCGTGGCTCTTCCTTCGCGCGTTCCAGGCATTCCGCCACCACCGCTTCGATTTCCGTCAGTGCCGCGCTCTTTTCCAGGGAGGGCAGAAGCTTCTTCAGAACGGCCATTGCCGCTTCCAGGGTTTCCCGGGCGACTTCTTCGCGCATCTTCGGCTGGGCCGACAAGAGTTCGACGATGTGGCCGGTCAGGCCGACCAGCAGGTTCTGCGTGGTCTGCTCAATTCCGGCGAAAGCCTCGTCGCGGCCCTGTTCCTGGCCGATGACGATTCCTTCCTGCCGGCCCTCTTCACGGGCCCGGGCCAGATCATCCTCGGTGATTGCGGGCTCGCTCTCCTCCGGCTCAGGCGGCGGGGGCGGCGGCGCGGCTTCGCCTACCGCGGGCAGCGGCCCTTCGAAGGAGGTGTCGAACAGGAATTTCTGATTTGCGGACATCTAGGACGGCACCTGCTAGTAAACCAACTCGTCGTCGCCCTTGGAATCGGCGATGACGATTTCGTTCTTGGCGGCCAGGTCCTTGGCGATGGTCACCATGTACATCTGGGCCTCGTCCACGTCGCGCAGCCGGACCGGACCCATGGAGGCCATGTCCTCCTTGAGGATCTTCGCGGCACGTTCGGACATGTTGGAGAAGAAGAGATCCTTGACGGTTTCCGAACCGCCTTTCAGGGCCAGCGCCAGCTTGTCGTTCTCGACATTGCTCATCAGCGTCTGAACCCCGCCCGGATCCAGCTTACCCAGATCTTCGAAGGTGAACATCAGGGCCTTGATCCGCTCGGCGGAATCGCGGTTGCGTTCCTCCAGGGCCGTAATGAAGCGGGCCTCCATATTGCGGTCCAGGAAGTTGAAGATATCGGCCATGAGCTCGTGGGAATCGCGCCGGTTGGTGCGGGCCAGGTTCGACATGAACTCGTTGCGCAGGGTGCGCTCGACGTCGTCCAGGATTTCCTTCTGTACCGCCTCCATGCGCAGCATCCGCATGATGACCTCCATGGCGAAGGGCTCGGGCAGCAGGCCCAGCACGCGCGAGGCATGCTCCGGCTTGATCTTGGAGAGAATGACGGCGACGGTCTGCGGGTATTCGTTCTTCAGGTAGTTGGCGAGCACCTGCTCGTTCACATTCGCCAGCTTTTCCCACATGGTGCGGCCGGCGGGGCCCCGGATCTCCTCCATGATCGAGTTGACCCGATCCTTGTCGAGAACCTTGGTGAGCAGTCGCTCCGTGTTGTCGTAGTTACCGATCAGCGTGCCGGTGGTGGAGATCTGGTCGGCGAACTCCATCAGCAGGCGCTCGATGATATCGGAACTCACCGTACCCAGGCTCGCCATGACCTGCGAGATCTCGCGGATCTCGTCGTCTTCCATGATCGAGAAGAGGCGTGCGGCATTTTCTTCGCCCACCGCCATGACCAGCAGGGCGGCCTTCTCCGGGCCTGTCATGGTGCGATAATCGTCACGCATGGCTCATGTGCTCTCGTTCTTTTTCTAACACTCGCTTAACTCTCACAGATCACCGTCACTGCTGATGCAGCCAGCCACGGAGGATGGTGACCGCCTCGTCCGGATGCTTCTCGACGATCTCGCCGATTTTCCGGATGGAGGAGGCGCGCACCCGGCCTTCGACCTTGTTCAGGTCGATCATCTGTTCGATTTCGTCGGCCACATTTGATTCTTCATCCGCTCCGCCGCCGTCGCCGATTCGCCGGGCAACCGTGGTGGTCGTGCCGTCGGGATTGGTGATCAGCATCGGACCGCCCTCGGCGCCGCCGGCCAGGACTTCGCCCCCCGGGCCCGCCAGGGCGTACTGCATGCCCTCGGGGCCGCGCAGCAGGCCGGTCTCCGGATCGATCGAGCCGGCCTCGAAGTCGCCGTCCAGTACCCGGGAGATCAGCGGACGCACCACCAGCAGCAGCACCAGGATCGCCACGATGCCCAGCACCAGCAGCTCGGCGAAGCGCATCAGCTCGGCCTTTTCAAAGCCCAGGATGGTGTCGTCGGCCTGAAGATCGGCGTCGAGACCGGTGAATTGTAGATTTACGATCTCGAGGGTATCGCCCCGGTTCTCGTCATAGCCCACGGCCGCGCGCACCAGGGCGGCCAACTGGGCCATTTCCTCTTCGCTGCGGGCTTCATAGACGGCCTCGCCATCCTCGCCGATGGTCGTGATGCCGTTGACCGAGACCGCCACTGACAGACGGCGCACCAGGCCGGTTTCCCGCACCGCCGTTTTAACCGTGCGGGAGATCTCGTAGTTGACCGTCTCCTCGCTGCGCGAAGAGTTGGACTGGCTGCCGCCGCCTTCGCCGAGCTGGTCGAGATTGGCGTCGGGCAGGTTGTTCCCGACGGTCACGCCCGGATCCTGACCCTCGTTGGAGCCGGCGCTTTCCTCGACCGTCTGCGTCGAGCGGACGACCTGGCCGTCAGGGTCATAGGTTTCGGAGTTTTCGGTGATGCGGTCGAAATCCATCTCCGCGGAGACCTGGGCGCGGACATTGCCGGGGCCGACCGTACGCTCGAGCATTTCCTCGACCGTGCGAATCAGGCGCGTTTCATAGGCGATCCGGCGTTCCTCGGCGGTGGTCGCCAACTGAGTCGGGTCGTCGTCGGAGGCGCCGCGCGCCAGCAGTGTGCCGTTGTCGTCGATGATCGAGACCAGGGTGGGTTTCAAGCCCGGCACCGCCGCGGCCACCAGATGCTGGATGGCGGCAACCTGGGCGCGGTCGATGCGGCCCTTGCTGCGCATGACCAGCACGATTGAGGCGCTGGGTTCCTGCCGCTCGCGGCTGAAGAGCTCGCGCTGCGGCATGACCAGATGCACCCGGGCCTGCTTGACGTTGGCGATAGATTTGATGGTGCGCGCGAGTTCGCCCTCGAGCGCGCGCAGATGATTGATGTTCTGGACAAAGTTGGTGGTGCCGAAGCCCTCGGAGCGGTCGAAGATCTCGTAACCGATCGAGCCGCCGCTTGGCAGGCCTTCCTGCGCCATCTGCAGGCGGACCCGCGCGACCTGATCCTGCGCGACCATGAGCCGCGAGCCGTTGCCCTCGATGCGGTAGGGGATGTTGAGTTCCTCCAGCCGCGTGACGATCTGGCCGCTGTCCTGATTGTCCAGTTCGGCATAGAGCAGCGCCATGTCTGGCGTCGCCAGCCGGCTGGTCAGATAAACGAAGAAGGCGAGGACGCCCGCCGCGACCGCCGCCATGATCCCAAGACGGACCGGGCCGAGACTGCGAAATGTATCTAGGATTGTAGAATTCACGCTGCGATGGATCCTGCCTGGAAGTACTGATTCTCAGGCTCCTGGAAACCGCGCAGATATCCTCGCCTGTGAAATTCAGGCTATGCGGTCTGGGTAAATACGCCGTTAACGGGCGGGCAAAACTTGCCTAGCCTTGGGAAAAAATTGCCGACGGGAAAGCTTTGCCTTGTGAGCACGCAAAAAAGCCGGCGGACCCTTGGGTCGCCGGCTTGTTTTGGGCGTTTCGCTGACTGGAGAAAGGAATAAATTCAATAGCCGCAGATTTACCTGAAGTGGCGTGGCGGACTGGAAAAGTCAGGAGGAGGCGCCGGAGGTAATACCGTTGGCCTCGGGCCCGGCATTCTCGGTCTTGCGGCGATACTGCTGCAGTCGGGTCGTGCGCAGGCCGCGCATACCGTGCGAATCGATAAGGCGTTGCCACGACAGCAGTTCCTCGATCGACAGCTTATAGCGCTCGCAGGCTTCCTCGATGGTGATAAGGCCGCTGCGGACACCCGCGACGACTTCCGCTTTGCGTCGAATAACCCAACGCTTGGTGCTGGGGGGTGGCAGGTCGTCAAGGGTCAACGGCTCTCCTGCCGGTCCAATGACTCGCGTCGGCCTACCTGGGCGATTTGACTCCATCAAGTCCTCTCCATCTTTCCTCACAAGTGATGGTCTGCGCAAACTATCGCCTCGGTGTTGAAAAACCCTTAATTCAAGGGTTTAACGGATTTTTATCTATGATTTTACTAGGGGTGGCGGCAGTTATCCGCAGACCCCAAAGACAATGGCCCGGACGAAGGAAAGATTCTTCGTCCGGGCCTTTGTTATTGAAGCCCCAACCCTTGGATCAGGCGAGGGTTTATCGGCTGATGCGGATCAGCTCCTCCAGCATTTCGTCGGCCGTGGTGATGATCTCCGCGCTGGCGGAATAGGCCCGCTGCACCACGATCATGTTCGTGAACTCCGTTGCCAGGTCCACCGTCGAAGCTTCCAGAGAGGAGGGGGCCACGGTGCCGGCGCCGCCTATCTGAGGTAGATTCAAAAGGAAGGGACCGGAGCGGCTGGTCTGCTGGAACACATTGCCGGTCTCCGCCGCCAGGCCGTTGGGGCTTTGGAAGATCGCGACGGGCACGTGATAGATGTCAAGCCGTTCACCGTTGTCGAAGAGGGCGGTGACGATTCCCTGTTCGTCGATCGACACACCCGCAAAGTTACCGAAGCTCACGCCGTTCTGGTTCGATTTCGAAACTGTGAACTCGCCGGCGAACTGGGTGATACCGTCGGTCTGGCCCAGGGTGCCCGCATTGACCGCAATCGAGCTGTTGTTCGCGCCGCCGATCGTATAGGTGAGATCGATGTTCGGCATGGTGATGGTGGCCGGCGTGCCGTTGCCGTTGAAGGTGATGCTGCCTGCCGCCGAGGTGACCGTGCCGCTGGCCACGCCGCTGGAGGTCAGGGTCGGGTTTTGCGGCGTGATCGACCAGGCGTTGGTGGCCGTTTTGGCGAATAGCAGATCGACATCGTGCGAGTTGCCCAGGGAATCGAAGACCTGGATGGTCAGCGTTTCGGTGGCGCCGACCGCCGCGGTGGAGGGCAGATTCAGGCCGATCTCCAGGGTCGAGGTTGGCGTGGCCGTGCCTGCCAGGTTGGCGACATTGACCGTCTGCAGGCCGGTTACGGTGCTGGCGCTGGTGGTCGCCGGTCCGGCGGCCAGGTCGTAACCCTGCAGGAAGAAGCCGGCGGTATTCACCAGATCGCCGTTCTGGTCCGGAAAGAAGGATCCGGCGCGGGTAAAGAGGTACTCGTCGCCGACCGACGGATTGGGTGCCTCGTTGACCACGAAGAAGCCATTGCCGGCGATGGCGATATCGGTCGCCGAAGCCGTGGCCTGCAACAGGCCCTGCTGGTCGATGTGATTGAAGGGCTGAGACCGCACACCGCCGGGCGAATGCAGGTTTTGCGTTGCCTGCTGGGTGACCAGGGTCGAGAAGCGCGCGCTGGTTCCCTTGTAGCCGACGGTATTAACGTTGGCGATATTGTCCGAGATAATGCCGATCGCGTTGCTCTGCGCCGACAGTCCCGAAACACCTGCGTAGAGTGCACCGTATAAGCTCATTCTTGAATCTCCCTTGTTCTGGTGGGAAGCAAAGCGCCCGACGTGTTGGGTTTTGAGTTAGGAGTGTCGTCTATGGAATTGATTCGACTGGAAAAACCAAGCCGTCTTTGATTAGGTTGCGGCATTCTTCGTCTCCTCGACGGACGAGATCTGATCCAGCGGGATCAGCAGTTCGCCCAGTTTGAGCACCAGCGTGCCGTTATCGGATTCGACGCCCGTGACCCGGCCCTTGATGCCCTGGGTCGTCTGGACGGCATCGCCGTTGGCGTCCTTCGCCACGACCACGAAGCCGTAGAGTCCGGCATCCATCTGTTCGCCCGAGCCATTCTTGCCGTCCCAGACGATTTCGTGCGAACCGCCGTTGATCGCGCCGTCCAGGGTGCGGACCGTATTGCCATCTTCGTCGATGATCCTGATCTCCGTGTTATCCGCGTTGCCGCCGAGGCTGTACTTGATGGTGGCGCTGCCGCCTTCCTCCAGGTTCAGCGCCAGGCTGTTCGCGGTGACGGTCTGACCGATGTAAGAGACCACCGAGTTGAGCTGGTTGCCGTTCTGCAGAGAGATCAGGCTGTCGAGTTTCTTGTTGGTCAGGACAGCCTGTTCCGCACCGGTGAACTCGACCAACTGCGAGGTAAACTCGTTGGACTCCATCGGGTCGAGCGGATCCTGGTTCTTGAGCTGCTCGGTCAGCAGGACCAGGAAGTTGTCAAAGGTCTCCGCGAGTGACTGCTGACCGGCGATACCGGTGCTGTCGCCACTGCTCTCGACGTACTTGACGCCGTTAACAGGTTCTCTGGTTGCGGTCGTTTCCATGAAGCTGGTTCCTGCCGTTAAACCGAAATGTCGACCGCGCCTTCGTGCGACGATCTGTTGGTCTGTCCGTTGCCTGCGAGAGGATCTTCAGCCGATCCCTCTTCGCCCGGACCGCTGTTGGACCCGCCGGAACCGGAGGCCGTCTCGAAACCGCCGGCCTGATTGTCGCCGTCACCGCGCAGGCTGAAGTTCAGACTGCCGCTGTCGGCCTGCAGGCCGGCATTCTGCAGTGCGCGCTCCAGCCCCCGGATGTCCTTTTGAAGCAGGTCCAGGGTCTCCGGCTTGTCCACGGCGATCATCGCGCGCAGGCTGCCGTCGTCAGACAGCTCCATCTTGACGTCGATCTTGCCCAGTTCGGCCGGATTGAGCCGGATGGTGATGCTGTCCTTGCCGGCGGCAATTCCCTTGTGAATTTCCACGGCGACCTGCTCGCTGGGCGTGGCGGTCGCGGCCGCGGCATTACCCGAGGCCGCCGCGCCGGCGCCGGTCGCATTGGCGGTCTGGGTCACACCGCCCACAGGCGCGAGACTGGTGAAACTCGGTGTCCCCGTGCCGGCCGCGGTCGTGCCGGTCACCGCTGCACCGGCTGCCTCACCGCCCATGGCGGCTGCTGCAGGTGAGGCGGCCTGCTGAGCGGCGGTGGCCACAGCGGCCTGAGCATTGTTGGCGCCGTTACCGGCTGTTTGAGCAACAGCCTGCGGTCCGGTTCCTTCGCCCTGGCGCAGCTTGGCGAGCTGAGCCACGGTCTTACCCTTGTTTGCAACGGCTGCTATGTCAGGGCCGTCGGTTACCTCCGCTTCTGCGAGAGGATCGAACGCAGGCAAGCGTCCGGCGGCTTCACCGCTCTTGGGGTCGACCGACTGCAGGGCGATGACCGCTGTGCCGCTCGTCAAGGCCGTGTTCGACTGAGACAGCAGAGAGTTATTGACCACGCTGGCCGAGGCACTGCCGGGTTGTTTGCCGTCGGCAGCAGCCTGGCTCGCGGCCTGCTGGTTGTTTGCGGTTGCATTGGGCGCCTGTGCGGCCTGGGCCGTTCTGCGGCTCGAGCTGGCGGCCTGAGCTGCTGCCGCCGCCGCACCGCTGCGATCCTGAGCCGCCGCTTGCGCGCCACTTGCGGCGGCGATGCCGTCCTCACCGGTCTGCTCGGCCGCAGTATCGCTCTGCGACTTGCCTTCGACCGCCGCGACGTCGCTTCCGTCGCCGCTGCGCTCATGCTCGTCGCTGTCCGAAGCCTGCTGCTCCGCTTCCCGTTCGGTCGGTTCCTCGGCGTAGCTGTCGCGATCGTCGCGGTCCGTGGCCTGGGTGTCATCCCGATCGGCACTGAGATCGGAATCATAGTCCGAATCGTCGTAGTCGACCTGGTCGTTTTCGTAGTCCCGGGCGGCATCGTAGCCACGGTCGCTTTCGAAGCGTTCAGAGCCGTAGTTGGCGTCCGCGTCGTGCCGGCTCTGGGTCTTGGCCAGCAGCGCGTCGAACGAGACGTTGCCGGGAAGGATTCCCCCCGCGTTCGGCGCCGGTCGGGCTCCGGCCCCTTGACCTGTCGCTGTCGCCGGATCGAATAGGATCGAACTCATTGCCTGTATCTGCTTTCTCTTGCTTGGATTTGGATAGATTGCTCTATCGCCGCTTCGTCAAAGGGACGTGGAATCACTGCCAAAGGATTTGGCCCGGGCGCCCGATACGATGGCCCGGGCATGATCCTGCTGGCCGGCCTCCGGTTTCGCGTCGTCATGTTCGCGCCGGTCCAGATCATCCCAGGCCGCGCGCAGGGGCTGCAGCAGGGCGATCGAATCGGCGGCGAGGGCGGGATCGTTGCTAAAGGAGATCCGGCTCAGCTTCCCGAGCACATCGCTGTAGATCCGGCCCAGGTTGGCTGCCAGAACGCCGCCATTGTCGTGATCCAGCATGGTGTAAAGCGCGGTCACCGCCTGCATGGCGGCAGCCGTTTCGTTGAAGCGCTTTTCGATCTCTTCCTCCGCGATGGCCTGGATCGCTTCCGACAGAGCGGTGATCGCCTCATCGTGCAGTTCAACCATGATGCGGCCGGGACGCGCGTCGGGCGTCTCGCCGTAATTGTATTGAGCAGCGGGTAGTGCCATTGCTTCACTCCAATAGTTCCGGGACCTTGCGGCGCGTGCCGCATTCGCCCTCCGATACCCTCCCTGGCCACGATCGTTCCTGTGAATCGGGGTCGGGACGGAATGGTTCGGCGAAGTCTTTGCAAACGGCGGGCCAGGAGCGGAATTATTTTAAGATATTGAATTTTATGAATAAAAAATCGGGCCTGGGACCGTCTGGTCTGTCGCTAGGCGGTCTTTTCCTAGCTGCCGGCGACCTCGAGGTAATAATTTCCGCCGTGTCCGGCTGCTGTCGAACTGCGCATGACAGACGGGTGCCGGCGAGGATGTTTTCGAGAGCGGGGCAATTGGGTGATAACTGTCTGGAGATAAAGCGTTCGTTAACTCTGTTTGGTCAAACTCTCTTCACCATCATTAAGGCGCCATTCCCTGAAGCCGGTCGACATTTCGATCTCGGGAGTGGTTTGTCCAATTCTGTGAAGAGGGCTGAATGGCCGGGAAATTTCAGGGTTCTGCAGCGATGACTCCGCAGGGGGGCGCCGCCGGCCCCCTGCGCGCAGATCTGGCGAAACAGTCAATTGAACTGGCGTTTCAGCATCATCAGGCCGGAAAGATCCGTGAGGCCGAAAGCCTCTATCGCCAGGCGCTCGCCGTACAGCCGGGGCAGATTGATGCGCTCTATTATCTCGGCGTTCTTTATCTGCAGAACGGTGTTCATGATGCGGCCGAGGAGTTCCTAACCAAGGCTCTTAAGAAGCAACCCAAGTTCGCCGAAGGGCACTTCAACCTCGGTGTCGCGCTGCAGGAACAGGATAAGCTGAAGGAGGCGGCCAAGGCCTACGGCCAGGCGATCAAGGGCGACAAACGCTTCGTCCCGGCGCATCTCAACCTGGGCAACGTCTATCTCGACCTCGAGCAGTTCGAGCGGGCTGCTTCGACCTTCAGTAAGCTGCTTAAGATCTCCCCCAAGTCGGCGGAGGCCCACCTCAACCTGGGCCGCACCTGGAAGCACAAAGGCGACGAGGAGGCGGCGCTGTCTGCCTACCGCCAGGCGCTGGAACTCAATCCGGAGTACGCCGATGCGCATCTGAATCTCGGTGCTATCCTGCTGGGGCGCAACGAGCTCGACGATGCGAAAGACGCCTTTTACAAGGCGCTGACCTTCGATCCTGACAATGCGGAAGCCTATAACAACATCGGTGTGGCCTGGCGGCGCGAGGGTTTTCTCGATCACGCCATGAGCTGCTTTGCCATGGCCTCGGACATCAGGCCGGGTTTTGGCGATGCCCACAACAACATGGGCGCGATCTACTACGCCTTCGGCGACCTGGACAAGGCCGAGGCGGAAGCGCGCAAAGGGATCGAACTGGCACCCGATTCCTCCGCCGCCTACAGCGTTCTCGGCAAGATCCTGCGCTCCAAGGGCAAGCGGATGGAGTCGATCGACGCCTTGAATACGGCGATCAAGCTGGCGCCGGATCTGGCCGAGCCCTATCGGGAGATGGGCCTCTCCATGTCGGAAAACGGCCAGTATGACCTGGCCATGAAGGCCTACGAGATGGCGATCGAGCGGGATCCGGACGACGGCATCGCGCACAACAATGCGGGGATGACCCACATTCTCCTGGGACAGCTCAACGAGGCGATTGGGTGCTTCGACGAAGCCATCCGGGCCATTCCGACCTTCAGTCTCGCGCATTCCAACAAGCTCTACTCCCTGACCTACGTGCCCGGCGTTTCCCAGGACGATCTGGCGCAGCAACACTTCGCCTTCGGTGAAATCTACGACAAGGAGTACGACGACGCCGATTTCAAGAACGTCCCGGATCCCGACCGCCGTCTGAAGATCGGCTACGTTTCGCCCGATCTGCGCCAGCACGTGGTGATCACCTTCTTTGAAGAGGTCATGAAGGCTCACGATCGCGATCAGTTCGAGTTCTACGCCTACGCCGAGGTCCACAATCCGGATGACGTGACCGACCGGATGAAGGGCTACTTCGATCACTGGTACTCGACGGTCGAACGCAACCATCTCGAAGTCGCCCAGAAGATCATGGCCGACGGCATCGACATCCTCGTCGATCTTGCCGGCCACACCGGTAACAACCGTCTGCCGGTCTTCGGTTTCAAACCCGCGCCAGTACAGTGTAGCTGGATCGGCTACGCCAACACCACCGGCCTGAAGAACATGGACTATATCTTCACCACGCCGAACTACGTGCCGCCGGAAACCGCCGCGCGCCTGAGCGAGGAGATTTATTACCTGCCGCGCGTGCCCACTACCTTCCGGCCGCCGGCCAATCCGCCGAAGCTCGAGGGCCAGCCCTTTGAGCGGAATGGACATGTGACCTTCGGCTGCTTCAACAACACGATCAAGGTGGGCAAGACGGCGATCGATACCTGGAGCGAAATTCTCCGCGCCGCGCCGGAGACCAAGCTCTTCCTCAAAGCCCATGCCTACCGCGGTGAACAGGCGGTGGAGACCAGCAAGGCGGCTTTCGAGGCGCGCGGCGTTGATCCGGACCGCATCACCTGTGAAGGACCTTCGGAACACGCGGAGTACCTGACCCGCTACGGCGCCATCGACCTGGCCCTGGATCCCTTTCCCTACAATGGCGGCACGACCACGCTGGAAGCCCTTTACATGGGCATTCCCCTGCTGGCGCTGAAAGGAGATTCCTGGGTCGGACGGAACGGCTCCGCCATCTTGCAGGCGATGGGGGAGGAAGACCTGATCGCCAGTTCGACCGATGATTACGTCGCCAAGGCCGTCGATCTGGCCCGCAATCCGGAGAAGCTCAAGGCCCTGCGCGGCGAACGTATTCACAAGCACTTTGTGGCGACGGGCATCACGGACCCGGTTGCCCAGACGCGGGACGTGGAAAACGCCTATCGTGATGTCTGGGGCCGATGGTGCGCCAAGCGCAACGCGACGTGAGCGCGGATGAGAGAAGCGGCGAGGGCAGGGGCATCGGATAGGGATAGCGGACTTTGACCCGGATCGCGATCATGCAGCCTTACTTCGCACCCTACGCCGGCTACTTCCGGCTGGCGGCGGCCTGCGATGTCTTCGTGTTCTACGACTGCGTCCAGTTTCCGCGCCGCGGCTGGGTGCACCGGAACAAGCTGCCGGATACCACCGGTGCGCTGCAGTGGTTCACCCTGCCGCTGGAAAAGGCGCCGCAGGAGACGGCGATCAAGGCCATGCGTTTCGTCGAAGATTCCAGGGCGCGGATCACGGTGGCGGCCGGGCGCTTTCCCGACCTGCGCGATGAGAGCGATCCTCTGGTGAGCCATCTTTACGCAGCCGAAGGCTTTCTCTCCGGCTGGCTGGAAGGCTCTCTCCGGACCACCTGCGGCCTGCTCGGCCTGCGGCCGGATTTCCTCCGCTCCAGCGACATGGATCTACCGGATACCTTGAAAGGACAGGACCGGATCATCGAGATCGTCAAACGCCTGGGCGGCCAAAGCTATGTGAATGCTCCCGGCGGCCGGGCGCTGTACCAGGATGACGCCTTTCGGCGGCACGGACTGGAGCTGATGTTTCTGCCGCCTTACCAGGGCGACTGCAGCAGCATCCTGCATCGTCTGCGTCATGAGGATCATCAGCAGCTCGCGTCCGACATCCGGCGGCAGAGCCAACCGGAAGTGGCATGATTTGCATTCCGTTAACCATATGTAAGCCTCAGTGAGTTAAGTCTTTGCTATGACTGATCAAACTTACGAAGACCGTATCGGCGGCAATGTCCGGACCGACTATGACGCGCGCGACAGGGACCATTGGGAGAAGCTCGAAGGGCTGATCTCCGGTGCCGGCCTCTCGATCCGTGACGTGCTCAAAAGCTATCCGGCCTTCATTCAACGCCGTGACCTGCCGCGTATGCTCGGCCACTACGAGCTTTTCAAGCTGATCGTCGATCAGCCGGGCTCCATCGCCGAACTGGGCGTCTTCCGAGGGGCGGGGCTCTTCACCTGGGCCAATCTGCTGGAGACCTTCTGTCCCGGCGACCGGACCCGTAAAGCCTTTGGTTTCGATCACTTCGAAGGCTACGCCGCTTACCAGGAGCGTGACGGCGACGCTCAGCCCTGGGTGGAACGGGTCCTCGGTACAATGGTTTCCGACGGCGATCTCGCCCACGGCCTGGTCGATCTGCACAATCAGGACAATCTGCTGCCCGGCGTCGAGCGCTGCCGCATCATCGATGGTGAGATCTCACAGACCGTGCCGCGCTTCGCCGCCGAAAATCTCGGCATGCGGCTAAGCCTGCTCTACTTCGATATCGGACTCTACGAGCCGACCATCACCGGCCTGAAGCATCTCTATCCGCTCGTCATGCCGGGCGGTGTGGTGGCCTTCAACGGCTATGGCATGCCGCCCTGGCAGGGCGAGGCGGAAGCCATCGAGGAGTACTTCGCCGACAAGGGCGGCGTGCCCGTGATGCAGAAGTTTCCTTTCTCCACCGTCCCCAACGCCTACTTCATCAAGGGAAGAAGCTGATGGCCCTGGCCTACGACAGCGATCTCTTCGGTTGCCCGCAGCGGCGCACGGCCTTCGCCGAGCAGGGCTACGTGATCGTCCCCAACCTCATCGCGCGCGATGTGATCGAAGACCTGAAGACGGACATTGCCGCGGTCTTCTCCGCGCGTCTGGCGCAGCGCGTGCCGGGGACGAAGCCCGGTAGTCTCGATGAGACCCTGCAGTGGCTCTTCGAAAACGACTTCGAGGGCTATCTCGGCGCGGCCAAGCTCTGCAATCACCTGGTCAGCCTGCACCGGCTCGGCACCGCGCCGGAAATCACCGAGACCCTGACCGAGCTCGGGCTTGCGATGCCCTCGATCTGCGCGCGGCCCCTCATGTGGTTCCACTCGCGGCGGCTCGCCAAGACCGAACGCTATCACCGCCTGCCGGCGCATCAGGAATGGTCCAATATGCAGGGCAGCCTGGATGGCGCCGTCGCATGGATGCCCCTGGTCGAGGTGACACCCGAGATGGGCCGCCTGCAGGTCATCCCGGGCAGCCACCGCGACGGTCTGCTACCCTTCGCGCGCGACGACGAGGCCGACTACCCGCTGGCGATCAGCCACGACGCGGTGCGCGACGAAGACTTCGTGGAGGTCGAGGTCCCCCTGGGTTCGGTGCTGTTCTTCTCCTCCTTTCTGGTGCACCGCTCCGGTTCCAACACCACGGACGCGACGCGCCTGACCATCAACTTCCGCTATAATAACGCGCTTGAATCCAGCTTCGTCGAGCGCTCCTTCCTGAACCCCTTCAGCTATGCCGCACCGGAGAAACTCGTCCAGCCGGGCTTCCCGGAGCCGGGGCAGGTGAACCGCTGTGTGAAGAGCAAGGGTTAACTGCGACAGGCTGCCGCAGGGCGGGAATACTACGACGTAAGCCTTTATTAACTAAAAACGTTATCTAATAGACCGGATTAAGACCCCGCGGTTTTCCTGCCGGCACGTGGAGCCGGCTGCACTCAATCTCGAGAAGGACGAGTCAGTCAATGAGTGAACTCGAAGTAGAATTCATTTCCCACGCCACGCTGAAGATTCGCGGTGATTTCGGAACCCTGTTGTGCGATCCCTGGTTCCTGAACGAACCGGTCTACAATCTGAGCACCTGGAAGTTCCCCGCGGCCGCCGTGCCGCCGGAGGAGGTCGCGCGCGACGTCGACTACCTCTACATCACCCACTCCCATGAAGACCATTTCCACATCCCCTCCATCGACTACATCGACCGGGATGTGCAGGTCTATCTGCCGGCCTACAACGAGCACCCGGCCATCCGGGCGCAGACGGTCGAGCGGGTGATGCGTGAGCTTGGTTTCCACAACATCCGCAAGCTGCACTCCTGGGAGACCATCAAACTGGGCGGCGTCACGCCTTTCACGGTGGTGCCCTCGGCTAAGACCCGCGATCAGGACTGGGAGAACAGCGGTTTCGTGATCGAGCATCCCGACTGCACGCTGCTCAACATGAATGACAACGTGAACGACGAGGAGCTCTGCAAGGACATCAAGGCCCGCTGGCCCAAGGTCGACATCGGCTTCATCCAGTCGGGCGGCGTAACCATGTTCCCCGGCTGCTTCCGCATGGACGAGGCGGAAATGCGCAAGGCCGCGCAGGAGCGCAAGGTTGCCTTCCGTGATCAGCGCCGCCTGATGGACTTCGTCACCCCGAAATTCATCGCGCCCTTCGCCGGCGATTTCTGTTGGCTCGACGACAAGTACTTCCACAACAACTGGGCCAACCGCACGACCCTGAAGCTGTTCTGGGAAATGATCGAGCAGGACTACGCGCATACCGACACGGAAGTCGTGGTGCTCTATCCCTCCGACACCTGGACCATGAGCGGCGGCGTAAAGCGCAACCATCCGGAAATCGACTGGGACGACATGCTGGGCGAGGTCGCCAAGGTCAAGGAGCAGCTTCAGCCCAAGGTCGATGCCATCAACAACTGGCTGCATGAAGTCGACCTGGAAGACCTGCGCGCCCGCACCCAGTGGCGCTGCAACATCATCCAGAAGTGGATGACCAAGGACTATATCGACTTCACGGCCCGCTTCCGGCTCTTCATCGAAGGCGACAAGGCCGACTTCAGTTTCGTGATGAAAGCCAATCCAGAAGACGGCTTCGCCTTCGACTGGAACGACCAGGATCCGGTACAGCAGACCCTCTACGTCCCGCAGCACATCTGGGCGGCGATCCTCGAGGGCAAGCTGATGTGGAACATCGTTCAGTGGGTCGGGCAGGCGGACCAGCATGTCGCCTTCACCCGCGACATGGGCCGCTTCTGGTTCTGGCTCGAGTATCACGTCGATCTCGACAGCAAGAACATCCAGGCGGTGCTGGATCAGAAGTCCCACCCGGACATCGAGAACTACATCCGGCCGCAGTACGCAACCTTCCCGCAGGACTGGGAATGGAAGAGCTTCAAAAGCAAGAAACGCGTGGCATAAAGCCCCGCTGGGCCTTCGCCGGCTGCAAGCCGCAGGCGATTAGGGTTCTGAACGCGCTCAAGGACCGGGGCTTCCTCCCGGTCTTTGTCGCGTCTATGCCCGAGGCGCCGGAGGCCGACCGGCGCGACCTCGAAGCCTGGTGCCAGACGCAGGGCGTCGACTGCGTTGTGACCGGCGACCTGAAGTCCCAAACCGAGCGGCTGCGCGACCTGGACCTCCTGCTGGTTTGCCGCTTCAACCTGCTCGGCCCGGAGGTCTTCGAGGCCCCCTGGCTCGGCACCATCAACATTCACTCCTCGCTGCTGCCGGCCTACCGCGGCGTCCATCCGGTCTCCTGGGCCTTGATCAACGGCGAAAAGGAAACCGGCGTGACCATCCACAGGATCGACCGTGGTGTGGATACCGGCGGCATCGTCGCGGCGCGCGCTCTTGCCATCGAGGAACGCCACGATCTCTGGAGCCTGACCGAAGACCTGGATCGGCTTTCGGCCGGGCTCGCGGCGGAGGTCTTCAGCTACATCGAAGCCAACGGACGTCTGCCCGATACGCGGCCCCAGGAAGGAGCGGGCTCCTACGCGCCGCGCCGTGGTCCGGAAGATGGCCGCATCGACTGGTCGTCCGGGGCAGGGGTGCTGTTCAATCTGGTGCGGGCTTTGCCCGAACCGCTGCCCTCCGCCTTTGCTGCCCGCGCCGACGGCAGTGAAATCCGTATCCGCCAGGCGCGTCTTCCCCATCACCAGCCAACCGGCAGGTCGGCACCCGGTCAGGTGCTCTCCGTCAATGGCGAAGGCTGGTTCGAGGTCGCCTGCGGCGATGGTCTTGCTTTGAAGTGTCAGGCCGATCAGACCCTGCGCGTCGGTGAGCAACTCCAGTGACCGCGGATTTCCAGACCCGCAGCGTCAGTCTGTCCGATCCCGAGACCTGGGCCGCGGAACTGCGGGGCCTGCCGCACGCCGTCGCCCATTCACATGGCTTCCGTAGCGCCCTGGACGGCGGGCGGGACGATGCCGAGTGCCTGCTTTTCGTGGCCGAGCGGGACGGAGCCAAGGCCGTCTGTCCGATCCTGGAGCGTCCCTTCGACGGCCGCATAGATGCCGCGACCCCCTACGGCTTCGGCGGCTTCGTCGGCCAAGGCGATCTGACCGGACTGGACCAGGCCTGGAAGGCCTTCGCCCGGGAGCGCGGTTACGTCGCCGGTTACCTGGCCCAGCATCCCTCCCTGGCCTGCGGCGATTTCGGATCTGCTGAAGAACGCTTCGAGGCCGCTTCCGTCTATCTGCTGGACCTGCGTCCGGAGGAAGACGCCATCATCTCCGGCATGTCCAAGCGCCGCCGTCCGAGCCTGCGCCGCTGGCTGCGCGAGACCGGGATCGTCACGGATCGCGCGGAACTGGTCGAAGCCTTCGTGCGCCTCTACCCGCCCCACATGTCCCGCCTCGGCGCCGCTTCGGTCTACTTCTTCGGTGACGCAGCCCTTAAGCGCATGGCCGAATTGGAAGACGTGGTCCTCTTCGGCGTCCGCGACGAAGAGGGCGAAATCGAAGCCGTCTCCATGACCGCCGTCACGCCACCCTGCGCCGACTACCTCTTCTTCGCCGCCACCGAAACCGCCCGCGACCACTCTGTCGGCCTGATCTGGCGCGGGATAAGTGAAGCCAAGGCGCGCGGCGCGGCCTGGATCAACCTGGGCGGCGCGATCCGTGAAGGCGACGGCGTTGGTGAATTCAAGCGACGCTTCGGGGCGGTGATGACGCCGAGTTATTGCCTGAAGCAGGTTTATGATGCGGGGGGCTATCGCGCTCTCTGTGCGCAGGCGAGCTGCGAAGCGAGCGATCGAAGCGGTTACTTTCCGGCTTACAGGCGCTCTCGCAACTGATCCTCTCAAATTTCGGCTTGTGTGACTGCGACAGGATCACCTCGAGTAAATTTGATCGGGCGTATTTAAATTCATGCAGATCGTTCGCGTCTCTGTACAACCGAGCTTGCGGACGCAAAAATGAACGATGCTCGATCTTCTCAGTGACATACTCACGAACCTCTCCATGCGTGGGACGCTGTATTTCCGCACCTCCTTTACGAGGCCCTGGGGCGTTGCTGTCCCAAGCTATGAGAATGTCGCCCGGTTTCATTTCGCGCATCGGGGCAATTGCCTTGTCAGCGTGGAAGGCTCCGATGAAGTCATAGATCTGGCACAAGGTGATCTGGTCATCATTCCGCACGGGGCGTCCCATGCGCTTTACTGCGGTCACGAATCCGAGCGCACGGTCATGCAGCTCGATACCGTTCTTGAGAAATCAGGCTATGATGGCTCCGGTGTGCTGGTGTACGGCGGTCAGGAGCCTCACAGCGAGACGCAATTGATCTGCGGCCACTTTTCCTTCGATCCGCGTGCCAAGCATATTCTGATCGAGCGGCTGCCGCCGTTTATTCATCTTAAGAACTACGGCGAAAGCGCCGGCCGGTGGATGGATGCCACGCTCAGGATGATCGGAGAGGAAGCCGGTGGACGCAAAATAGGCGGGGACCTCATCGCGCTTAAAATGTCGGAAGCGATCCTTGCCCAGGCCATTCGAAGTTTTGTCGAAGGCAATCGGGCAACGGAATGGGGGCTGGGGGCCTTCTCCGATAAGAACCTGAGTCGTGCCCTGAGTGCCTTTCACAAAGCACCCGCGAATAGCTGGACGGTGGAGACACTCGCGCAGTCTGCGGGCATGTCGCGGACAAGCTTTGCCGTCCAGTTTCAAAAGATGATGACCATGACGCCCATGGAATACGTCACGAGATGGCGTATGGAAATTGCCAAGAAGATCTTGCAGCAACCGGGTTCATCGCTGACGGACGCAGCAGAAAATGCCGGTTATGCGTCTGACTCGTCCTTTACGCGTGTCTTCAAAAAAGAAACGGGCCTGAAGCCAGCGGAATTCAGGAAATCATAGAGCGCCATTCGTTTTTGATTTTGAGCGATCCTTACCAGTCTCGACGATCCCCTCGTCCTTGGCCTCGTTGTCACGCCGTGTCTGTTTAGATTGGGAGCAGAAAATGTGCTGGCGTTCTGCTTGTCAGTCGCCACCGGCGTTGCGCCCTTTGGATTGATCATCGTGACGCAGCAGCCAGGAATAGAGGTGACGTTCAGTTGGCTGTTATTGAATTTTTCTCAGATCGTTCAGAAAATTAGTCTATCAGTTCATAAAAGCCGTCACTATATTGATCAGACATTCAGAATTAATACCTTTTTTGGCACAAGATGAGCGCCGCGATGGTCGGGTGCTCACGTCCAGAAAAGGAAAAAACATGATCAAGAAACTCGCAGTCTCCTCTGTCCTGATGACTGGCCTTGTCCTCGGCGCGTCCGCTGCAAATGCGGCAGACGAATACAATGTGTCGCGCGGTTTGACCGCGGCCAACGCGCCTCTGGGCTTACATGGCGTGGACCCGGTCGAGTTCGTTGCTACGGCAAACCCGGTCGAGGGCACGGCGGCCTATACGGCGGTGCATGATGGCGTGGCGTATTACTTCGCGACGGAAGCGAACATGAAAACCTTCGAGGCAGACCCGGCCGCTTACCTGCCGCAGAACGGTGGCTACTGCACCTTCGGGGTTTCAGTGGGCAAGAAGTTCGACGGCGACCCGGAGTATCATGCGGTCATCGATAACAAGATCTATGTGTTCCTGAACCGCGCCATTTTCGATGAGTTCAACAAAGACCGCTCGGGCACGATCTCCAAAGCGGCTAAGAATTGGAAAGACATCAGAAGCACGGCTGTCGGTGATCTCTAAGCTCGCCGCATAACTTCAAGGATCAACGGGATCTTGGGGCGGCATTTGATGCCGCCCCTGCCTTTTTATACCAAGGGGCGAACCTTTCCCGCTGCAGTCCGCCTCGACGCATCGTGTGGCTACTCACTTCTACTGCACGAAAAGAGTCAACCCCATCACGGAAACCGACGCGATGGCTTCGGCCTTGGTCATCATCCCTTGGTGTTGTCCAACTCTCTCGAGAAAAAACTCTCTGGATCCTCGACTTCAACCAACCGCTTCCGTTCAATTTGCCAAAACCTTGTGCCGACGTGCCGCACAAAGGTTCGGTCATGGCTCACCAGTAAGGCGGTCGCTTCCTGCTCCAGTAACTCGGCCTCAAGTTCTTCCTGGCCTTCGATGTCCAGATGGTTCGTCGGCTCGTCCAAAACGTAAAAGTTTGGCCTTGCCAACCGCAGCAACAGCATGGCCAGACGGCTGCGTTGGCCGCCTGAAAGGGCGGATATCGGACGGTCTTGAACCGTGATGCCGATGCCCGCGCCAGCCAGCAGGGTTCGAGCACTGCGGTCTCCAACCTCGGACCTGTCCGTGACCGCGTCCATGGGCGAAGAAAAGCGATCGAGCTGTGACAGCGTCTGATCCGAAACCCCAGGTATCACCGATGCTGCGACACGGATGCCTGGCACATCTCCTTGAAGCGCGTTGATGACCCTGGTCAGAAGCAGGGTTTTTCCGCTGCCGTTCGGCCCAAGCACAACGATCCGATCGCCCCGATTGATCCAGAGCGGCCCGACGCGGAACAAGCTTTGCCCGCCGGGTGTGGTGATCTCTGATTCCTCGACTGCGACAAGCGCCTTGGCGTGCGTCCCTGAGTTTGACAGGCGGATTTTTCCTGCGGAGCGCTCGCTGAATGCGGGACGTGCGGACTCCTCGATCTTCTCCGCCCGGTCCTTCAGTTGCTTGGTTTTGTTCAGGAGAAGGTCCGAACCTGAATTAAAGCCGATGTTTTTGAGCTTGGCCGCTTGCCTTCGGAGTTGGTTTGCCTTGGCGATCTCATTCTCAAATCGCCGGGCGGCCGCCATGTCCATTTCGTCGAGAGCGTCACGAGCCTCGCTGTAAGGCCGTGCAAACATCTGCGACTGCTCGGCCCGCAGGAAAAGGGTTCGGTTTGTGATCGCATCAAGCAATGAGCGGTCATGGCTGGCAATCAGGCAGGGTGTGCCGCGGGCGACGGTGTTGAGCCAGTGTTCCAGGATGCCGATACGCTTCAGGTCCAAATGGTTGGTCGGCTCATCCATTAGCAAAACGTCCGGTTCGGTCACCCAGACCCGCGCCAGCAGTGCGATGCGTTGCCAGCCACCGGATAACCTGCCGAGCAACCGCCGCCAGAGTTCAGTAGGAACTTCAAGCTGATCGAGCGCGACATCGACACGCCAGCTCTCATGCTCGACTTGCTCAGCATCGAGTGCGGAAAGTACGGCATCGTAGAGGGACGTGGTCAGCAGCGTCTCGGGCGGGTCCTGCGATACCAGTCCGGCACGCAGTCCCCGTGCGGTCGTGATGTCACCCTGTGTCGCATCAAGCTCTCCAGCAATAACGCGAAGCAAGGTCGACTTGCCACGGCCATTGGCCGCCACGAGGCCGACTCTGTCACCTCTGCCGAGTGTCAGATTGAGATTTGAAAAGAGTGGTTCTGATAGGGTTACGCCAAGATTGCGCAGGTTGATCAAGGTCATCGGTCACATCTTTCGATCTAAAATGCGCAGCCAGACAGGCTGCCATCAGGGCAGATCGTTGTGACGTGAATGTCCCCCGATCAGCCCTACAAACGAATTTGCAGGGCTTTGACAGGGCCACGTGTTCGATATCGTACGATGAACATCCGACCCTCCTTTGCTTTGGTCCGATCTGTAAAAACTAATACGCGTGCGGAGACGGGTCAATCGGGCGGATTTGACTTTGCGTCACGCAGGGCGCGCTTCGGGTTCCTGAATAGCCGCGAAAGTCTATCGGAACTCACTCAAACCGAGCGGCTACTTCAATTGAACGAAGAGCGCAGACCCCATCACAAAGGCCGAAGCGATCGACTCGGCCTTCTCTCGCAGAAACCCGTCCCCCACGGTCTTCGGCCCGTCACCATAGGGCCAGAAGTAGTCGTCGAAGATAATCCAGCCCTGCGGCCTGACCAGGTCGCCCCAGGCGGCAAGATCCGCGGTTACGGATTCGAGGCCGTGATTACCGTCGATATGCAGCAGGGCGATCCGGCCGTCATAGGCTGTGCTGCCAAAGGCTTCGCTTTCGACCGCGCTCCTCGTCCGATAGTGCGCTGCGGCCTCCACGGACGGCATGCGCAGGAAATTGAGGTCGTCCTTGGCGTAGGGCAGCAGGTTGAGCTGAAAGATCGGCAGGGCCTGTTCGATGGCCAGGTCGACGGAGTCCGTGATGCTGTCGACCAGTCCGCCGGCGTCGTTCCGGACGATCTCCCCGCTGGACCAGGGATCGACGCAGAGCAGTTTTCCGATCTCGTAGCGCTGCGCCAGCCGGAGCAGAACGAAGGCTGATTTGCCGCACCAGCTTCCGATCTCGACCAGGTCGCCTGGGGGACAACGGCGGGCGACTTCGCAGAGCGCGCGGATCTTATCCTGGTCGCACATGCCCGGCATGACATCCGCGTGGCGCAGCAGGGCGGCGGCTTCGATCTGTGAAAGCGGCGCCTGTGGTGCGATGGCACTTTCCAGGGGCAGGGGATGACTGCTGAAGATCTCTCCCGACTGCAGGGGCTTGCTGTAGGGCTTCAGTTCTTCATGGATCGGGAAGTCGTTGACCAGCGTCAGCTTCGAGGCACCGCGTTCGATCTGCTGATGGAGATGGTGCCAGATGACGTAGTTCGGTGTGTAGACCCCGCCGATGTCATAGTCTTCGACCGCGCGCTCGAGGGCGGCGTCGAATTCGGGCTCGGTTACGAAGGGCAGGTGCACCCAGTCTTCGTAAAGCGCCCGAGTGGCATCGCTCGGCAGGGAGGAGGCGCCGATCAACGAAAGCCCTTCCGACTTCGCTCGTTCCAGATAGGTCAGGGATCTCGGCATGCCGGCCGGGAACACCAGGATGCGCTGATCCGACCCGGGCCGCGTCTGCTTTGACTCTTGCGGAAACCTCTCAATTGCTGCTTCCACGGCCGTTCCCTCCTCAGGCGCCAAGGGCCAGTCCCTGCAGAATGTGTTGGTTCAGAAGATCCCGCGCCATGTCCTTTGCGGTGCCGATGTAGTCGGCTTCGACACCTTCGCCGGCCAGCCGTTCCTTGGCGGCTGCCAGGCTCTGGCGATTGCGACGGCTGGGGGCGGGGATGTGGACGCCAGCGATGCCGTCAAGCAGCTCGATGTCGGCGCCTTCGCGTAGCAAGCCGCTCTGTTCCAGGGCGAAGCGCACGGCTCTGTCATAGTCCTCACGCGGTACGCGGCAACTCAGCTCCACGTTGGCGATGCGCTTACCGGCGGGCGCGCCGCTGCCACCCAGGGAAAGGCGGTAGGCCGGATTGTCCGGATCGTGGACGGTGATATAGCTGGCGTGGCTGTTGAGATCCTCTTCCGCCACCTCGGCCCAGGCCACGCCCAGGCTCAGCATGTCGATTTCGGTCTGCTGGCCGTTCAACGCGATGATGTCGGCGACCGAGATACCCAGCAGCAGCGGTCCGGCGACTTCTGCGGTGTTCTCAGGGGCTTCGAAGGTCAGGCCGTGTCCCTCAGGCGTTTTCGTCAAGCCGAGCAGTCTGCCATAACGCTCCACCTCGACCTGCGGCGCAGCCTTGATCCGCGCCATGAGCCGGTCCACGAAGACGCCGAAATCGCCATCCTTGACCGTGGTGAAGACCTGTTCCTTGCGGCCGCGTTCCAGTTTTCCGTCGCAGGCCTGGTTCAGGGTGCGGGGATAGAAGAGCGGCGACCAGATCTTATGGCGCAGGTCAGCGGGGACCGCCTGCCAGCCCTCTGGATAGATCTTGACGCTGTAGGGGGCGATGAAGGCCTCGTGGAAGCTCTCGCCGTGATTGGCCCGCGACAGCAGTTCGTAGCCCAGGTTGGAAAAGTCCAGTTCGCTGGAGCGGCCGAGCACCGGCGTGCCGTTGAGCTCCTGGGCCAGGATCTGCCCGGTCTCCGCGCGAATCCGGTCGATCTGGTCCCGGTTCAGCAGCCGGGGCAGGCTGGAAAGGTCGAGGCTGGCCAGGAATTCCGGCACCAGTTTGCCGCCGTAGGACAGCTCCGCCGGCGGCAGATCCTGCAGGCTGCCCTCGAGCAGTTCCTCCACGAAGGCGCGGATGTGCGGCATGAAGAGGCGGTAGTCGTCGCTGCCCCGGTATTCGTCCAGCGGTGAGGCCGGCGCCTCCGGGTTGGGGTGCGGGTTCAGATCCAGGAGGCGGGTGCCGATGTCAAGCCGCCGGTCCTTGAAGGGGCGGGCGCCGAAGCCGCTGCCGACCCCGCGCTCGGGCAGGAATAGCTTGACGCGCTTGCCGGCGCGGGCGGCCTGCAGCGCGCCCACCAGGCAGCCGACCGATCCGCCGACGATCACAAGGTCGTAGGAATTCATCTGTTCGCCGTTCTGTAGAGGTAGGTGGTGTATTCGTAGAGGCCGTAGTCGGCGCGGATCACCGCATGACGGCTGAGTTCGTTGGTCACGAAGCTGAGCACCTCGTCACAGCCCCAGTGGAAGAGGTCGTCGCGTGTCCAGTCGACGTGGGTCGACATGACGTTAAAGGCGATGCCGATCCGCGCGCTGTGGTAAGCCGCCGCGATGATCTCCCTGGCGAAGGCCACCATTTCCGCCTGCGTCAGCTCGCGTTTCTCGGTCAGGACCCCGTTCATGATGACGTAGTCGACCGACTGCTCGGGCAGCGGGTCGGTCAGCAGGTCGCGGGCCTCGAAGTGCTGGTAGGGGTGCCGGCTTTTGGCCGACTGGATCATCTTTTCCGAGAGGTCGATGCCCAGGTAGTCGACCCGCGTGGCCAGCGGACCGCCGGCGATATGATCGAGCAGCAGGCCGGGGCCGCAGCCCAGATCCAGCAGGCGGAGGCCTTCCGGCGCTGGGCGGAAGAGGCCGGTCATGACCTCGAAGCGTGCCGCGAGATCCCCTTCGTCCGGCCAGTCCACGCCCTTGGCCGTGGCACCATGTTCCTCGAAACAGGTCTCGTAGTGCTCGACCAGCCGCTGATAGAGCGGCCTCGCTGTGGTTCGGGCGGGGTCGGTGCCTTCGGCCGGTGCCTTGCTTTGGGCGGGAGCGGCGTTTTTCCGCAAGGTGGCAGTCTGGGTCACAGGCGGCTCTCCAGCAGACCGGCGAGATACTCGCCGTAGGGGGAATTACCGTAGCTTTCGGACAGGGCCTGCAGCTCACCATCGTCGATCCACTGCTGACGCCAGGCGATTTCCTCGATACAGGCGATCTTGAAGCCCTGCCGGTGATCGACCGCCTGGATATAGGCGGCGGCCTGGGCCAGCGCGTCGTGGGTCCCGACGTCGAGCCAGGCAATGCCGCGGCCCATGCGCTCCACCGCGAGGTCGCCGCGCTTCATATAGGCGCGGATCACGTCGATGATCTCGGTCTCGCCGCGTTTGGAGGGCGTCAGACCACGGGCGATCCCGACCACATCCTTGTCGAAGAAGTACATGCCGGTGACCGCATAGTCGGAGCGCGGCCGCTTCGGCTTCTCGGCAATGGCCACCGGCTGCCCCTCGCCGTCGAAGGTTACCACGCCGTAGCGCTGCGGGTCTTTGACGATATAGGCGAAGATGGTCGCACCCTCGTCGGAGCGTACGGCGTGGCGCAACTGCTGCACCAGGCCTTGCCCGTAGAAGATGTTGTCGCCCAGGATCAGGGTGACCGGATCTTCACCGATGAAGTCGGCGCCGATCACGAAGGCCTGGGGGACGCCGTCCGGCTTGTCCTGCACCGCGTAGCTGAAGGACATGCCGAGCTGCGAACCGTCGCCCAGCAGTTTGCGGAACAGCGGCTGCTGCTCGGGGGCGGTGATGATCAGGACTTCGCGGATGCCCGCCAGCATCAGGTTCGACAGCGGGTAGTAGATCATCGGCTTGTCGTAGACCGGCAGCAGTTGCTTGCTGACGGAAACCGTCAGCGGATGGAGGCGGGTGCCGGACCCGCCGGCGAGAATTATGCCCTTGCGGCTCATTCCATCGACCTGGGTGCAGTTGATTCGCGACGGCGCTCCGGGCGCGGGCGCGTTAACAAAGCCTTGTTATTCGTACTGTAGAATTATTAACGATACTGCTTAAGACTGTCTTAAAGATGCAGCTTAACGATCTGGAAATTCAGTCTCTTCCTGTTGCCTTCCGGCTTGAATCGAGAGAATTGCCGTGCTTAACGCCTTACACCTGAAGAATCTCGAGACACAGATCCCGGTTATGAGCCCGCGCCTGCCCAGGGCCAGCGAGATTATGCCTTATCTGCAGGAGATCGACGCGGGCCACTGGTATTCCAACTTTGGGCCACTTGCCTGCCGTTTCGAGGACCGGCTGTCGGAGCGCTTCGCCGGAGAATCCGGCTGCGTCGCCGCGCTTGCCAATGGCACGCTCGGCCTGACCCTGGCTCTGAAGGCCCTGGCGCCAATGCCCGGTGATCTCTGTATGCTGCCGGCCTTTACCTTCACTGCTTCCGCCGCGGCGGTTCTTGCCGCGGGACTGGTGCCCTGGTTCGTGGACGTGGACCCCGAGAGCTGGGCGCTTGAGCCGGAACAGGCCCGCAGGGATCTGGAGGCGGCCCCGGGACGAGTGGCGGCGGTCATGCCGGTCTCGGTCTTCGGCCGGCCGGTGCCGGTCAAGGCCTGGGATGACTTTACCCGCGATTGCGGCATTCCGGCGGTGATCGACGGCGCGGCCAGCTTTGACCGCGCGGAGGTGGGACGGTCCCCTGTGATCCTCAGCCTGCACGGCACCAAGGTCTTCGGCGTGGGTGAGGGTGGGGCGGTCCTGTCGCGCGACAGGGACCTGATTTCACAGCTCCATGGCCTCTCCAACTTCGGCTTTCCCATGGATGCGCAGCGCAAGGCCAGCGGCCGCACGGCCGCGCTGCCCGGCTTCAATGCGAAGTTCAGTGAATATGCGGCCGCTGTCGGCCTGGCCGGACTTGATGGCTGGCCGGAGACCCGGCGGCGCTTCCTGGAGGTCCGTGACGCTTATCTGGAGGTCCTCTCCGACCTGCCCGCCTTGCGGCCGCAGCCTGGCGGCGCGGAAGACTGGGTCTCCGCCACGATCAATTTCTCCACGGGCGGCCACAGCGCAACTGCGCTGATTTCGGGTCTCGAGGCGCGGCGGATCCAGGCGCGGCGCTGGTGGGGAGACGGCTGCCACGCCGCGCCGGCCTTCGCCGGCCATCTGCAGAGCGACCTGACGGTGACCAGAGGCCTGGTCGATCAGGTGATCGGGCTGCCCTTCTATAAGGAGATGACGCGCGGCGATGTCCTGCGGGTCAGGGCGGCGCTCGCGGAGCTTCTGGCCTAGATCAGATCAGGTTTAGACGGAAAATTGCCGCCGGCGATCTGTCGGGCTTATGAATCCGCTCTCGACGTGGTTTTCCTCCCAGAACGAGATTGTTTGCAGGCAGTCTTTGCCGGGTCACGGTAGTTTTTGCTCGGCAATCAACGGCTTACAGCTTCGCGCCGAAGCATGGAATTTGTAGGTAAGATTCCGTAACTATCTGTAATAAAACAGAAAAATCGAATAGATAAAATTTGGCACGTCCTTTGCCAATCTGCTCACGACGGAATTTCCATGCCCAGCCGATGGGATAAGGCCTTCGAGCCTTCCGGCGGCGCGGGGATGGACCACCGCTCTAAAGCGAGCAGATGAATTAAGGAGATGCGGAATGCCGACGGTTACGACAAATACCGCAGCGAATTCGGCCCTCAGGTTTCTGAATTACAATAATGCCATGTCCACCAGCTCGGTCTCGAAGCTGGCAAGTGGCTCCCGGATCGTGAAGGCTTCCGACGATGCCGCAGGCCTGGCGATCGGCACCCGGCTGAACTCGGATGTGACCGTGCTGCGGCAGTCCGCGATCAACGCCTCTCAGGGCGGTTCGATCATGTCGGTCGCCGACGGCGGCCTGGCACGGATCGGCGACGTTCTGCAGCGTCTGAAGGCGCTGGCGGCCCAATCGCTCTCCGGTGTGCCGACCGATACGGAACGCGGCTTTATCGATGCGGAGTTTCAGAGCCTGCTGGCGGAAATCGACGGCATGGCCGCGACGACGCGCTTTAACGGCGATTCCCTGCTCGATGGGACGGTGACGAGCCAGAGCTACTTCGTCGGCACCGACCCGGCGGATACCATCTCCGTGAACTTCACCGGCTTCGGTGCCACCAGTTACACCACCGGCGGTATCTCGCTGACCGGTGAGAGCGTCTCGACGGCGGCGCTCGCAACCTCCGCCATGACGGCGGTCGATCTGAGCATCGATAGGATCTCGGAAGCCCGCGCCAACGTGGGTGCGATCCTGTCGCGCTTCGAATTCCGCGAGCAGCAGATCGCCACGGCGCTCGAGAACGTCTCGGCGGCCCGCTCCGCGATCATGGACGTCGATCTGGCGGAAGAGCAGAGCAAACTGGTGTCCTCGCAGGTGCTGGTCCAGGCCTCGGTCTCGGCCCTGTCACAGGCGAACCAGCTCCCACAGACCCTCCTGCAGCTCCTGCAGTAACAGAACCTCTCTTCAATACCGCCGCGCCCTTCGGGGACGGCGGGCTGACCCGGACCGCCGCAGGGCGGCCCGGAGCCTCCGCGCCTTTCCGCGCGGCGGGCCGTCTCCGCCTTTCGGCTGCGTAACCGCGTCCCGCGATGGGATGGCGGCCGGAAGGCTGACGGCTGCCCTTCGTCTGATCCTGTGACCTGAGGTCCGGCTCCGCCAGGACGCGCCTTACCGGGAAATTTTATCCCGCAGGCAGCAGTCTTTGCCGGGGACTTGGCAGATTTTGCTGGGAAATCCTGGACGCTGGGAACGACAATCGCGAAATTATGCTTCGAAAATCTCCATAACACATTGAAATGCATATAAAAAAATCAATCTGCGCAATTTGGCACGCTCTTTGCTCAAATGCTCCTGATACGCCTTGAGTGCGGACAAAAGGTCAGGAAGATCAAGCAGTTCGACATAAAGGCTTAGATACGCGCCCGGTAACGGGCAGATACTGTAAGGAGATGCGGAATGCCGACAGTAACGACAAATACCGCAGCAAACTCGGCGCTTAGGTTTCTGAACTACAATAACGACATGTCCACCAGCTCGGTGTCGAAGCTGGCGAGTGGCTCCCGGATTGTGCGCGCCTCGGACGACGCCGCCGGTCTCGCCATCGGCACGCGGCTGAGTTCGGACGTGACCGTGCTGCGGCAATCCGCGATCAACGCCTCTCAGGGCGGATCGATCATGGCGGTTGCCGACGGCGGCCTGGCGCGGATCGGCGATGTCCTGCAGCGTCTGAAAGCGCTGGCGGCTCAATCGCTCTCCGGCGTACCCACCGATACGGAACGTGGCTTCATCGATGCGGAGTTCCAGAGCCTGATCGCTGAAATCGACGGCATGGCGGCCACGACCCGCTTCAATGGCGATTCCCTGCTCGATGGCACGACGACCAGTCAGAGCTACTTTGTCGGTACCGACCCGGCGGATATCATCGCGGTCAACTTTACCTCGCTGGCCGGCGGTACGGCCGGTACCACATTCGGTGCCACGGCCCTCGGGCTTGCATCCAATGTGGCATCGGTGACCCAGGCGACCTCGGCCATGACCCAGGTCGACGCGGCCATTGACATCATTTCGGAAGCCCGGGCCAACGTGGGTGCGATCCTGTCGCGCTTCGAGTTCCGCGAGCAGCAGATCGCCACCGCGCTTGAGAACGTTTCGGCGGCGCGCTCGGCGATCATGGACGTCGACCTGGCGGAAGAGCAGAGCAAACTGGTGTCCTCGCAGGTACTGGTCCAGGCCTCGGTCTCGGCCCTGTCACAGGCGAACCAGCTCCCACAGACCCTCCTGCAGCTCCTGCAATAAGCCGAGGCGCTCAAGCGCGCGCCTCCTGAGCGGCCAGCGTCGCCGTTCTGGCACCATTGTCTGGGAAATTCTTGCCTGCCTGCAGTCATTCCGGCAGATCTTGCCTAGTGCCTTAGGCAGATTTTGCCCCTTCTGGCCTGGGCGCGGCCCAAGGCTATGCCTGCTTTTCAATGACTTAGCTGATTTTGTTTGCGTTGGTACGCTTGTTGCTTCGGGAACTGCGGCTGCGTGTCTTCGCTTTGGGGAAGTCAGGTTGCCAGGGACGGCCAAGTAGGCGGTCTCTTATAAGCCTCTCCAGGAAGGAGGGGTTGTGAACTTCAAGTAGAAGGATTCAGTAACCATGCCTGTAGTTGCTACGAATACGGCCGCCAATACGGCGACGCGTTTTCTGAACAACAATACTGCGATGGCGTCCTCGTCGGTCGGCAAGCTGGCCTCGGGTTCGCGCATCGTGCGGGCTTCGGACGATGCGGCCGGTCTTGCCATCGCCTCGCGTCTGAACTCCGACGTCGTTGCTCTTCAGCAGGCCGCGATCAACGCCTCTCAGGGTGCTTCGATGGTTCAGGTCGCCGACGGTGGTCTGGCGCGTATCGGCGACGTTCTGCAGCGGATGAAAGCTCTGGCGGCGGCCTCGCTCTCGGGTGTTCCGACCAACAACGAGCGTGCCTTCATTAACGCTGAGTTTCAGGAACTGGTGAACGAAATCAACGGGATCGCGACCACGACCCGTTTCAATGGCGATTCCGTTCTCAGCGGTACGACGACCAACACCTCGTTCTTCGTTGGAACCGACGCGGCTGACCTGATCTCGGTCAACTTCACCTCTCTGGCTGGCGGCACCGCCGGGACGACCTTCGGGGCCACGGCCCTGGGTATCGCTTCGACCGTTGCCGATTCTGCAAACGCGACCTCCGCGATGGGGCAGGTGGATACGGCGATCGACACGATCTCCGAGGCGCGAGCGAACGCTGGTGCGTTTATCTCGCGTTTTGAGTTCCGTGGTCAGCAGATTGCGACCTCGACCGAGAACATCCAGGCCGCTGAATCGGCCATCTCCGACGTGGACCTTGCGGCTGAACAGGCCAAGCTGGTGTCCTCACAGGTGCTGGTCCAGGCCTCGGTCTCGGCCTTGTCGCAGGCCAACCAGATCCCGCAGTCGTTGCTGCGAGTTCTTCAGTAAGCGCCGTAAAGGCTTTAAAAGAAAGGGCGGTGCGGTTTTCGCGCCGCCCTTTTTTGATTCTCGAAAAGGTGGCATTGCTTCGCGTGAAAATCCTCGCCGCGGCAAGAATTGCCGCCTTTCCAGGCCTCGGCAATATTTGCCGGTCGTGGCCGGGAAAAATTTGCCTGGCCGTGTCATGAAAAAGATACAAGATATTGAAAAACAATAGAAATATACCAACTTCTACTAGGAAAAAATGGCACTGAAATTGCATGTGTTTTGATGGTGTCTTGGGTCTCCGTAAGGAGGCTCTGGCACCGGGGCGGCCAAGTAGGTGGCCTCGGACCAGCCTCTCCAGGAAGGAGGGGTTGTAAACTTCAAGTAGAAGGATTGTTTAACTATGCCTGTAGTTGCTACGAACACGGCCGCCAACACGGCCACACGTTTTCTGAATAGCAACTCTGCGATGGCGTCCTCCTCGGTCGGTAAACTGGCCTCGGGTTCGCGTATCGTGCGGGCTTCGGACGATGCGGCCGGCCTGGCCATCGCCTCACGTCTGAATTCCGACGTAGTTGCTCTTCAGCAGGCTTCGATCAACGCCTCTCAGGGCGCGTCGATGGTCCAGGTTGCCGACGGCGGCCTGGCGCGTATCGGCGACGTTCTGCAGCGGATGAAAGCCCTGGCGGCGGCCTCGCTGTCGGGTGTTCCGACTGACAACGAGCGTGGCTTCATCGACGCTGAGTATCAGGAGCTCATCAACGAAATTAACGGGATCGCGGCGACCACCCGCTTTAACGGTAACTCGTTGCTGGACGGGACCACGGGTGTGACCTCGTTCTTCGTGGGCACCGACGCCTCGGACCTGATCACGGTCGGCTTTCAGTCGCTGGCCGCCGTAACGAACTTTACGGCAGCGACCATGACCTTGACCGCGTCGGTTTCGACCGCCGCCAACGCGACCACCGCGATGGGGCAGATCGATACGGCGATCGATGTCATCTCGGAAGCTCGGGCCAATTCGGGTGCCTTCATCTCGCGTTTCGAGTTCCGCAGTCAGCAGATTGCGACCTCGACCGAGAATATTCAGGCTGCTGAATCGGCCATCTCCGACGTGGACCTTGCGGCTGAACAGGCCAAACTGGTGTCCTCGCAGGTGCTGGTCCAGGCCTCGGTCTCGGCCTTGTCGCAGGCCAACCAGATCCCGCAGTCACTGCTACGGGTTCTTCAGTAAGCGCCTTAAAGTTCTGGTACGAAAGGGCGGTGCGGTCTTCGCGCCGCCCTTTTCGATTCCGCTTCAGGCGTTGGCGCTATCTCGCTCTTTACCGGGTCAGAATTGCCGTTATTGGCCTGGCGGCAATTTCTGCCGGCTCAAGGTGGGAAAGTTTTTCCTGTTAAGATGAGGAGGAATTTGTAAGCATTTGAAAAATTTACATAAAATTTCGAATCAAACTAGGAAAAATTGGCGCTAAATTTGCATGGTTTTTTGCAGTGCCTTGAGTCTCCGCAAGGAAATCCGGGCGCCGGGGCGGCCAAGTAGGCGGTCCCTGACGGACTTCTCCAGGAAGGAGGGGTCGTAAAAACTTCAAGTAGAAGGAAACTTTAACCATGCCTGTCGTTGCTACGAATACGGCCGCCAATACGGCGACCCGTTTTCTGAACAACAATTCCGCTATGGCATCGTCCTCGGTCGGTAAGCTGGCTTCGGGCTCGCGCATTGTGCGGGCTTCGGACGACGCGGCCGGTCTGGCAATCGCTTCACGTCTGAACTCAGACGTCGTTGCGCTCCAGCAGGCCTCGATCAACGCCTCGCAGGGTGCTTCGATGGTGCAGGTCGCCGATGGCGGTCTCGCACGTATCGGCGATGTCCTGCAACGGATGAAAGCCCTGGCGGCGGCTTCGCTCTCTGGTGTCCCCACCAATAACGAGCGTGCCTTTATCGATGCTGAGTACCAGGAACTGCTCAATGAAATTAACGGGATAGCGGCAACCACCCGCTTTAACGGTAATTCCTTGATCGACGGTACGACGGCCGTGACCTCGTTCTTTGTCGGGACCGATGCCACGGACCTGATTACGGTCGGGTTCCAGTCGCTGGCCACCGGCATCACGAACTTTACGACGGCCACCACCGGCGGTTTAAGCCTGACATCCGACGTCACCACGGCGGCGAATGCCACCACGGCGATGGGTCAGATCGATTCCGCCATCGATAATATCTCGGAGGCGCGTGCGAACGCCGGTGCGTTCATCTCGCGTTTCGAGTTCCGTGGTCAGCAGATCGCCACCTCGACCGAGAATATCCAGGCCGCTGAATCGGCCATCTCCGACGTGGACCTTGCCGCCGAACAGGCCAAGCTGGTGTCTTCGCAGGTGCTGGTTCAGGCCTCGGTCTCGGCGCTCTCCCAGGCCAACCAGATCCCGCAGTCATTACTACGGGTTCTCCAATAAGCGCCCCAGGCGCTTTAGAGGGAAGGGCGGCGTGGTCTTCACGCCGCCCTTTCTGATTCCCGCGTCTGGCCGATCCCGGCGTCGGGCAAAAACTGCCGCCTCTCTTGCCGAGCGGTAAGATTTACCGGGGTGCTCCCGGCAAAACTTGCCTAGCAGGCGCGAGGCTGCGGTCTAAGATATTGAAATCAAAAGAATCAGTGTGAGGGATGGAACTGGGAAAACTTGGCACTCTATTTGCTTGCGTATACCTCTGACTTCACGCGCTTCTTCGCGCGCGGACATTCGGGCTGCCAAGTAGGCGGCCTTCAACGGACCTCTCCAGGAAGGAGGGGTTGTGATCTTCAAGTAGAAGGAAAAGAAACACTATGCCTGTCGTTTCCACAAACACCGCCGCCAATACGGCGACGCGTTTTCTGAACAACAATACCGCGATGGCGTCCTCCTCGGTCGGTAAGCTGGCCTCGGGTTCGCGCATCGTGCGGGCTTCGGACGATGCGGCCGGTCTTGCCATCGCCTCGCGTCTGAACTCCGACGTCGTTGCTCTTCAGCAGGCCGCGATCAACGCCTCGCAGGGCGCCTCGATGGTTCAGGTTGCCGATGGTGGCCTGGCGCGTATCGGCGACGTTCTGCAGCGGATGAAAGCCCTGGCGGCGGCCTCGCTCTCGGGTGTTCCGACCAACAATGAGCGCGCCTTCATTGATGCTGAGTATCAGGAACTGATCAACGAAATCGATGGTATCGCCTCGACGACCCGGTTTAACGGCGACTCGCTGCTGGACGGCACCTCGGGTGCAGCCTCGTTTTTCGTCGGCACCGACGCCGCCGACCTGATCACGGTCGGCTATCAGTCCTTGGCTTCCGTGACCAACTTCTCGGCTGCCACCATGACCCTGACCGCAGCGGTCACGACAGCCGCCGTCGCTACCACCGCGATGGGGCAGGTCGATCTGGCGATTGACGTCATCTCGGAAGCCCGGGCGAATGCCGGTGCGTTCATTTCGCGTTTCGAGTTCCGTGGTCAGCAGATCGCGACCTCGACCGAGAACATCCAGGCCGCTGAATCGGCCATCTCCGACGTGGATCTTGCCGCGGAACAGGCCAAGCTGGTGTCTTCGCAGGTGCTGGTTCAGGCTTCGGTCTCGGCGCTCTCCCAGGCCAACCAGATCCCGCAGTCGCTGCTGCGAGTTCTTCAGTAAACGCCGTAAAGGCTTCAGACAAAAGGGCGGTGCGGTCTTCGCACCGCCCTTTTTGATTCCAACGGAGGTCTTGTCAGCCTTCCGGTTCTGGCGCGGCAAAATCTGCCGTCTTTTCCGAAAAGGGGTAAAATTTTCCCGGCAGGACCCGGCAAAGCTTGCCTAGCGACGACAGGCCGCTTCGCTAAGCCTTTGATAACAATTGGATGTCGAAAAGCTCCGCGGCGGCAAAATCTGGCACCCAATTTGCTTGGAAAGAACCGGTGTCATTTCCCCTTTTTGGGGGAGGGATGCTGGGACGGCCAAGTAGGCGGTCTTACATGGGCCTCTCCAGGATGGGGAGGTTGTGAACTTCAAGTAGAAGGATACCAATCACTATGCCTGTAGTTGCTACGAATACGGCCGCCAACACGGCGACACGTTTTCTGAACAACAATACTGCGATGGCATCATCCTCGGTCGGTAAGCTGGCTTCTGGCTCGCGTATCGTGCGGGCTTCGGATGATGCGGCTGGTCTTGCCATCGCCTCGCGTCTGAACTCGGACGTCGTGGCCCTTCAGCAGGCCTCGATCAACGCTTCACAGGGTGCTTCGATGGTGCAGGTCGCCGACGGCGGTCTCGCACGTATCGGTGACGTTCTGCAGCGGATGAAAGCCCTGGCGGCAGCCTCGCTCTCGGGTGTTCCGACCAACAACGAGCGTGCTTTCATTGACGCCGAGTATCAGGAACTGATCAACGAAATCAACGGGATTGCGGCCACGACCCGCTTTAACGGTGATTCGCTGCTCGACGGGACCGGCACCACAACCGTTTCCTTCTTCGTCGGTACCGACGCCAGCGACCTTATTACGGTCGGTTTTCAGTCTCTGGCCGCCGGTGTCGCCAACTTCACCTCCGGTGCCCTGGGCACAACGACCGACGTGACGACCGCGGCCAACGCCGCGACCGCCATGGGCCAGGTCGATACGGCCATCGACCGGATTTCGGAAGCACGGGCCAACTCCGGTGCTTTCATTTCGCGTTTTGAGTTCCGTGGTCAGCAGATCGCGACCTCGACCGAAAACATTCAGGCCGCTGAATCGGCCATCTCCGACGTGGACCTTGCCGCCGAACAGGCCAAGCTGGTGTCCTCGCAGGTGCTGGTCCAGGCCTCGGTTTCGGCGCTCTCCCAGGCCAACCAGATCCCGCAGTCGCTCCTGCGAGTTCTTCAGTAAGCGCCGTAAAGGCTTCAGACAAAAGGGCGGTGCGGTCTTCGCGCCGCCCTTTTTCCTTTCGGCGTGCGTGGTCAGGTCACACCCAGTCGCTCACTGGCCATCCGGGTTCCATCGATGCGCGCCTTTATCTTGGCGAAAGCCGTCTCACGTGCCGTTACGATATCGTCACCGAAGGGGGAGAAGCCGCAGTCGTCGGTGGTGCCCAGGTTGCTGACGCCGATATGCTCGGCTGCTTCCAACGTGCGCTCGCAGACCGTCTCGGGTGTCTCGATCTCCTCGTTGATCGGATCGATGACGCCGATATAGATCCGCTGCCCGGCGCGCCGTTCCCGCGCGATGATGTCGAGCACCCGTGGTCGGTCCGGCTCGCTGGCCATCTGAATGAAAAAGCGCCCGGCATTCATGGCGAAGAGATCGGGCAGCAGTTCTGCGTAATCGACGTCCGCTGAATGGGTGGAATCCTGGTCGCCGCCCGGGCAGGTGTGGATGCCGATCATGGCCCGTTCTTCTTCGGAAAAGCGCGCGAGCACCGCGTTGTTCAGCGCAACGAAATCGCGCAGCAGCCCGCGTGAGGGATCCAGCTTGCAGCACAGCCGGCCCTCGGTGAAATCGATCTGCACGCTGACCGCGCCGGCGTCGATGGCCGAGCGGATGTCCTTGGCACATTCCTCGATCAGATCCGCGGTGAAGTCCTCGCGGCTGTAGCCTTCGATGCCCTCCTGCGGATAGATCAGACTGATGGCCGAGGGCGCGATCACCGCCTGCTTGATCATCTTGCGGCTGTGCCGGCGGGCCTGCTTGACGTAATCGCCGGTAAAAGCCTGATAGCGGAAGGGCCCTTTGGTCAGTCTGGGGAGCTGCCGTGTATGGCCATCCTCGAAGGGAATCACCACGCCGTCCGGCGCCAGATTATCGGCCCCCTGCAGAGGATAGGAGACGAAGCTCGGTTTCGACTGCTCACCGTCGGTGATAATCTGCGAGCCCGTGGCCTCCATCGCAGCGAGGGTCTCGGCGACCGCTCGCTCCGCTTCGGCGGCGAGAGCGGCATCGTCCAGCGTGCCCTCGGCGTGCTTTTGCGTGGCTTCGATCAGATAGGCCGGGCGCGGCACACTGCCGATCCCCTCGGTCGGAATTCCCATAACAGCCTCCCTTATACCAAGGTGTAGTGATAATGACGCATAGGGATTGTCTCCAGGGGCCTTCGGGTAGGAGAAGAGCTGCAGGCGATGCGGCGGCATCCGATGCGGCGCATCGGCAAAGCTTTTCGACGCTGTCCGAAGGTCCCTGGAGGCAACCGGAACGGCGTCTTTCTGAGGCTTTCGGATCGCGTCTCACACGACTTCCGATACGCCGTATCGGATACCGCCGTATCGCTGCGCCGTGTGCTTCTAACCGAAAGCCTCAGAAAAACGTCTCTATGGGTCATTATCACTGCATCTTGGTATTGCTTGTTGTTCTCTTTTCGAAACTGCGCGTCTCCGGTTTCTGATCCCGGTTCATGATCTGCTGTCGCAGAACCCGTCATGACTGCAAGGTTCTGCAGGTCGCGCTGCGCCGAGGCCCTGGCAAAGGTGCCGGCGTCTTTATATCAGGATTCTCCGACGAACTTTAGCGCTCGTCTGGTGAGGGTTGTTCGAGAAAGCGGTTGTTGCCGGTAATGTGATATGTAATAACATTACGATTCGATGAATAAATGAGGCTGTCTGCTGACGCACGCGGAGCAGTCGATGCGGGGCTTTTTGCGGTCGGGATTGCGATCCCTGCTGTTCAAGATTCTGGCGGAGACGGCAACTGTGCAGCGGCATTGGGGCGCTATTCGAAGCTTGACAAGCAGGTCTCAATCGCTGCTTTCTGTTTCCGATGGTTCTCGGAGTCTGAAGCTGCCTCTGGGATTAAAAGGGAACACGGTGCGGCGTACCCATCAGGGACCAAGACCGTGGCTGCCCCCGCAACTGTGAGCGGCGCGTTTTTCCATCTCATGCCACTGACCGGACAAGGCCGGTTGGGAAGGCCGGAAAGACTTCAAGCCGCGAGCCAGGAGACCTGCCGTCATTTATTCAACCCTTTCCGGACGGGGTGTTTCGGTGGAGCGGCAATCATGATCGGGTGTGAACCCCCTCTGTTTCCTTGTCGGCCTGTCGAAATCCGCCCGGAGTCCTTTCGGGGGATAGATGGACACGAGCGGGCAGGCGTGGCGGCGCCTGGATCAGGGGCCTTGCGCCTCGGCTGACGTTGGACGGCCTTCAATTCCGTGGTGGCGCAGGGCATGACGTCTGCGTCCCTGGAGGTTCGGGCGCTTTGCTGGTCGGCCGGCGGCAAGGCGCTGCTGAACGAGGTTGGCTTCGACGTCGCGCCCGGCGAGATCCTGGCGGTCGTCGGGCCCAACGGCGCGGGGAAGTCGAGCCTTCTGCGCTGCCTTTACCGTTATATCCGGCCGGACCGCGGTTCCGTCTCTATCGACGGCGAGGACATCTGGAGCCTTACGCCGCGCGCCGCTGCCCGTAAGATTGCGACGGTCCTGCAGGAACAGCCGGCCGACTTTGGTCTCACGGTCGAGGAAGTGGTCGCTCTCGGCCGCACGCCCTATCGCCAGGGCTTCGCGGGTCTCGGCGCGCGGGATCGCTGCATGATAGACTCGGCCCTTGAGCGCATGGACCTCAGCGGGTTTTCCAAGCGGCAGGTCAACTCACTCTCCGGCGGGGAGAAGCAGCGGGCGGCCATCGCCCGCGCTCTGGCGCAGGAGCCGGCGCTCATCGTTCTCGATGAGCCCACCAACCACCTCGACATCCGTCATCAGCTCGAGGTTCTCTCCATGCTGCGCGGACTGGGCCCCACGGTGGTCGTCAGTCTGCACGATCTCAATCTTGCCGCGGCCTTTGCCGACCGGGTGCTGCTGCTGCGTGACGGGCGGGTTCTCGGTCAGGGCAGCCCGTCAGAGGTCCTGACGGTCGAGCGGGTCCGTGACGCCTTTCAGGTCGAGAGTTTCATAGATGCGGCGCCCCTGACCGGCGCGCCGCGCTTTTCATTTCAACTTCCAAACGCCAACTAAAGGACTTACAGGGATGCAAAGAGTTCTATCCGCATTCGGTCTCGGCCTCAGCGCCGCTTTCCTCACTGTCTCCGCGGCCGCGGCCGAGCCCGTCACGGTCAGAAGCTGTGATCGCGACGTGGTCTTCGAGACGCCGCCGCAGCGCGCGATCTCGAACGACGTCAACCTGACCGAGATGATGCTGGCTCTCAAGCTGCAGGATCGCATGGTCGGTTACACCGGCGTGTCAGGCTGGAAGACCCTGGACGCCCAGTTGCGCGAAGGCGTGAAGGAACTGCCGGAGCTCTCGCCCAAGTATCCGACCAAGGAGGTCCTTCTGGGTGCGGACGCCGACTTCTACTTCGCCGGCTGGAACTACGGCATGAAGGTCGGCGGCGAGGTGACGCCCGAGACCCTCGCGCCCTTCGGCATCAAGGTCTACGAGCTCACCGAGTCCTGCATCCACATCATGAAGAAGGACAAGGCGGCCATGACCGACATGTACGCCGATCTGCTCAATCTGGGCAGCATCTTCGGTGTGCGGGAGCGGGCCGAGGCGCTGGTGGACGGCTACAAGTCGGAACTCGCGGACTTCAAGGCGAAGCTCGGCGACAAGCCTGAACCGGTGCGCGTCTTCGTGTACGACTCCGGCGAAGACCAGGTCTTCACCTCGGGCCGTTACGGTATTCCCACCGCGATGATCGAGGCCGCCGGCGGCCGCAACATTGTCGACGACGTCGAGTCCAGTTGGGTTCGCATCGGCTGGGAAGCGGTGGTTGAGCGCAATCCCGAGGTGATCGTCATCGTCAACTACGGCAAGGTGACGGCGGAGCAGAAGCGCGCCTTCATGATGAACAACCCGGCTTTCAAGGATGTCGAGGCGGTGAAGAACGATCGCTTCGTGGTCCTGGAATATGTCGAGGCCACGCCGGGGCCGCGCAACATCGCCGCCATCAAGCGCCTGGGCACCGCCTTCCATCCGGAAGCCTTCTAAGGACGCCGGAAAGGGGAGGGCGAGCCTGTGTCGAGCGAAGCGATCACCACCCGCAGTCTGGCCGTCGTTCGCGGTCTGCCGCGTCTTGGCCTTTACGGAACGGGTCTGGTCCTGCTCGCCCTCTCGGTCCTGGCTGCGGTCGGCCTGGGCGCGGTCAATATCCCGTTGGAGACCGTCGGCTCCATTCTGATCCATAAACTCTGGCCCGGAGTCCTCGAGATCACCTGGTCCCGTGGCCGCGAGAACATCATCTGGGAGATCCGCTTTCCCAGGGCGCTGCTTGCGGCTCTGGTCGGGGCCGGGCTCGGGATGGTCGGGGCCGCGCTGCAGGCGGTGACGCGGAATCCGCTGGCCGATCCGCACCTGCTCGGCATCTCCTCCGGTGCCGCTTTCGGCGCCATCCTGGCGCTGCTGCACACGGGCCTTTTCCTGGGGCTGGCGACCCTGCCGCTCTTCGCCTTTCTGGGTGCCCTGGCGGCGACGGCCATTGTCGTCACCGTCTCCCGCCTGACCGATGCCATCAGCGTCGGCCGCCTGGTGCTTGCCGGGGTCGCGGTCTCCTTCGTGATCATGGCGCTTGCCAATTTCCTGATTTTTCTCGGCGACCCCAAGGCTACCCATACGGTGGTTTTCTGGATGCTGGGCGGCCTCGGTCTGGCGCAATGGAGCTACCTGATCTTTCCGCTCGCCGCGCTGCTCCTTTGCGGTGGCTACCTGCAGCGCCATGCCGGGGAGTTGAATGCCATGACCATCGGCGACGAGACCGCCACGACGCTGGGCATTCCGGTGGCGCGCTTTCGCCTGACGGTCTTCGTCTGCACGGCGCTGCTGACCGGCGTGATGGTGGCTTTTTCGGGGGCCATCGGCTTCGTCGGTCTGATGATCCCCCATATCGTGCGCTTCATCGTGGGCGGCGACAATGCCCGCGTGCTGCCGCTCTCGGCGCTCACCGGGGCGATCTTCCTGGTCTGGGCCGACGTCTTCTCCCGACTGGTCATGGCGCCGGAGGACATGCCGATCGGCATCCTGACCGGCTTCGTGGGCGGCCTCTTTTTCATTTTCCTGCTGGGCCGCCGCAAAGCCTGAGGGTACAAGAGTTCCATGCTCTGCCTCGACCATCTGACGGTGATTGCCCCCAGCCTGGAGGAGGGCCGCGCGCACATCCGGGACTGCCTCGGTCTCGAGATTGCCGATGGCGCCACACACCCGGAAATGGGCACCCATAACTGCCGCCTGCGGCTGGGCGACTCCACCTATCTGGAGGTGATCGCCGTCGATCCTGATGCGCCGGCGCCGGCGGGACCGCGCTGGTTCGGGCTCGATGATGCCAAGGCCGTCCGTGCCCATTGGGACCGGGGTGAGCGCCTGCGGGCCTGGGTCGCGCGAAGCGACGACCTGGCGGCCGTCCTGCGGGAGCAGGGCGCGCTGTTCGGTGAGGCGCTGCGGCTGGGCGAGGTTGCCCGCTTCAGCCTGCGTCCGGATGGCAGCCTGCCAGAGGATGGAGTCCTGCCCTGCGTGATCGATCGCGCCGGACGCAATCCGCCCTCGGAGAGAATGCGGGATTTCGGTGCCCGGCTGCTCGAGTTCGTCCTCGAACACCCCGCGCCGACCCAGGTGCGGGCGCGCTACCAGGAGATCGCTATTCGCGAGGCGCCGCTGTTGCGGCAGGGGCCGCGCCGGCGTTATCTCGCGCAGATCGAAACGCCGGGCGGCGTGAAAACACTGTTCTAACGCGCGGCTGCGCCGGCCGCTGTATCGCTCACTTCATCAAAAACCGGGCCGCCGGAGAGCGGTGGCCCCTCCAGCACGGATCTCAGGACAATCGTGGTCCGTACGCCGGCGACCGTCGGGATGACGTTGATCTCGCCGTCCAGGATCGTACCCAGCTCCTCGGTGCCCGCCACGCGGAGCTTCAGCAGGAAGCAGTCCTCGCCAGCGATCTTGTGCACTTCCTCGACGCCGGTCACGCGGGTCAGGGCATCCGCCGTGTCGAAGCCGCCGGTGGGCTTGAGCTCGCGGATGAAGACGAAGGCCAGCAGCGGCATCCCCAGGGCCCGGCCATTCAGACGGGCTTCGTAACTCTTGATCAACCCGGTCTCTTCGAAACGCCGGATCCGCTCGGAGACCGCCGAGGCCGCCAGCCCGACCCGGCGCGCGATCTCGGCCTTCGAGGTCGCCGCCGCTTGGAGAAGAATTGACAGAATTTTTCGATCTGTGCCGTCGATTCGCATTGACATGATCCAGTAAAAAGAATTATCGACGGATAAATAACGAATTTTCCGGCGATCTGCAAAAGAGAACTGATCGTCGCCCTGAATTGAAAGACATCACTGTCGGATCCTGCCATGACGGACATGGGCACTTTGACCAGAGAGTTTGTCGAACTCGAAATCGACGGGGTGGCACTGCGCATCGCGGTTCTCCGCCGGTCTGGGTCGCGGCCGCCGCTTTTCTGTTTGCATGGTTTCGGTTCGACCAAGGAAGACTACGCGGATCTGGCCTGCGATCCGCAGTTCGCGGGCAGGGCGCTCCTGGCCTATGATGCGCCGGGTTGCGGCGAAAGCGACTGTGATGATCTTTCGGCGCTTTCCGTCCCCTTCCTGCGGCGGACCGCGGAGATGGTTCTGCAGCACTACGGCGTAACCCGCTATCATCTGCTCGGCCATTCCATGGGCGGCCTCACGGCCCTGCTGCTGGCGCAGGCCGCGGGCGATGCGGTGCTCAGTTTTTCCAACATCGAGGGTAACGTTGCGCCGGAGGACTGCTTCCTGAGCCGCCAGATTCTCGAGCATCCTGTGGAGGATCCGCAGGCCTTCCTCTCGGACTTCGCGCTGAGGGCCTGGAACAGTCCCGACTTCTCTCACCCGCTCTTTGCGTCCGGCCTGCCCCACAAGGTCCGTGCCGAAGCGGTCGCGCCGATCTTCCGGTCCATGGTTGCGCTTTCCGACGGCGACGAGCTCATGACCATCTTCACGGGTCTGGCCTGTCCGCGGATGTTCGTCTATGGCGCAAGCAACCGCGGGCTCTCCTATCTTGGCAGGCTGCTGCGGAACGGCGTGCAACTGGCCGAGATCCCGCGCTCCGGTCACTGGCCGATGTACGCCAATCCGACAGCGCTCTGGGACCGGCTGACCGCCTTTGTGGCGCAGTCCGAACCGGAACTTAACGAAAGCTAAAAAGAGAAAAGAGGGAGGTGGCCGATGAGCCAGGCAGAGGAATTCCATAACTTTGGGGATATGTCCGAGGGCATTCAGCGCGAACTGGGGCCGGGTCTCAATACGAGCATCTTTGTCGGCGATCAGGCGATGCTCTCGGTGGTGTCCTTCGCGCCGGGCGCGGAAGGTCAGATCCACAGCCACCCGGAGGAACAATGGGGCGTCCTGCTGGAAGGCAGCGGCATCCGCAAACAGGGTGAGGAAGAGATCCCCGTCGGCAACGGCGACTTCTGGCGTACGCCCGGCGGTGTGCCGCACGGCTTCAAGGCGGGCCCCGAAGGCGCGCGCGTCCTCGACATTTTCAGTCCGCCACGCGAGGCCTACAAGAAGGCGGGTAAAGGCTTCTCAGCCGACTGAGCCTGGCGCTACTCCTGCGCTTTGCCCCGCACGCGAAGGAAGACAAAGGTCTTTTCGAGCGCGCCTTTGTCCTTGATCGAAACGCTCACCTCCGCCTGCGGCAGTTCGAAACCGCGCAGGCTGTAGCTGTCCGGGTGGTTGACGCTCTGATCCTCGTAGAGACGCGCGCGTTCGCTGAAGCAAAGAGTCATCGCTTGCACCAGGCCATCGAAACGCTCGGAAGCAGAAGGCGCGCGGCGGGGAAAATCCCAGGCGCATTGATACCAGCTTTGCCTTGATCTTCTGGTCACCTGGCAGTTTTCGGCATCGGCCAGCTTTAGCGTGACCTCGTGGTCGCCCGATCTGTGGGTCGGCTCTTTGAGGATCGACGCAAACCGCGAACCCGCGTGATCGATGACTTCGTCAATCTGAGCGCAAAGCTCCTGCGCTTGAGCGACCTCACCCCTGGCCAGAAAAGCAAGCACGACAGCAAGGGCCAGGTTTCTTGGCACGGTGGACAGGTTCAAGGATTTCTTGGCAGGCATCATTTTTCTATTCTCTCCCGAAGCGCCGTAGAGGGATAGACTAGAATCGCTCATCGGAATATCGAATGGACTCTCACCCGGTTGGCCAAGGAGTTATCGCGTGTCTTTAGACCAAATCCGCAATCTCGATTACACGGTTCTGCTCTGCAACCACATGGCCGAAAGCATCGCCTTTTACCGCGACGTCCTGAAGCTTCCGATCGAGACGGAGCGGGAGAACTGGGTCAGCTTCCGCCTCGGCGCGAGCCTTCTGACCCTGCGGCCGCGCTGTGCCTGGAGCGTTTGCGATGATGGTGAGTCTCTGCCCGGTTCGGCCTCGCTTCAGCTTGCGTTCCGGGTCCCGCCGCCGGCGGTCGATGCCTGTTACGAAGAGCTAATCGCCCAGGGCGTGAGCATTCTGCGGCCGCCCACCGACCTGCCGGACTGGCGTCACCGCACGCTCTTCTTCCGCGATCCGGAAGACAACATCCTCGAGATCTATGCGGAGTACTGATCCGCGCCCGCCAGGCGCTTACAGATTGCTCGAGACCAGATTCCCATCCATCGCGCGCAGGTCCGCGCGGGGCGAGGCGCCGAACCTGCGGGAATATTCACGGCTGAACTGGGTCGGACTTTCGTAGCCGACCTCGAAGGCCGCCCGTGAGACCGAGTGATCGCCTTCGGATAGCAGGCGGCGCGCTTCCAGCAGGCGCAGGTCCTTCTGATACTGCAGGGGGGTGGTCGTGGTGATCTGTTTGAAGTGCTCGTGGAAGCTGGAGAGGCTCATGCCTGCCACCTTCGCCAGTTCCGCCACGGCGATTGTGGAGCGAAAGTTCTGGCGGATGTGGTCGATGGTCTGGGTAATCCGGCTGGCGTGGCTGTCGCGCCGGAGCAGGTTCCGAAACATGCCGCCGTGCGGTGCCATCAGCACGCGGAAATGAAGCTCCTTGAGGATCAGCGGACCCAGGACCTTGGCTTCGAGCGGATTCTCCAGCAGGCCGTAATAGCGGACCATCGCATCCACGAGGGCTTCGTCCGCGCTGGCGCTGTTAAGCGACTGGCCGTCGCTGTCCTGGGCGCCGTCCTGCACCCCGGCAATGCCGAGATCGTCGTAGAGGCTGCGTGCGATGCCGAGGTCCAGTGCGATTACCATGGCGGTGTATGGCGCGGCCGGCGAAGCATCGGTCACCCGGGAGACGACCGGCAGGTCATGGCTCACGATGATCGAGTGGCCGGCACTGAAAACCAGGGTGCGGTCGCCAAGGATCGATTCCTTTCGGCCCTGTAACACCAGGCCGACGGCCGGGCGATAGAAACTGCAGTCCAGGGTCGTCGGCTGGTCGTACCTAAGCAGGACCAGTTCGGGCAGGGCGGTCGAGACCAACGGCCCTGGCTCGGCCGCCTGATCGATGTAGCGGCAGACTTTTCCGGCGAGCTGCGTCAATTCCATGGCGTCGATCCCTTCTTGCCCGATCTTTATACCAAGGGGCGATAATATTGATCCCTGGTATGATGCCTATATACGGGCTGATCACGCGTAAATCCGGTCTTTCGGAAGATTAGGCAAGTTATCTGGAGAATGCAGCAAGAAGGCTGCGGTAAAGCCCCCTATATCAGTGAAGTCGCAGGTTTGAAGAACCGGAAACTTGAGGGAGTCTTTAGCGAAACACATATCGTCTAAACGACCGCCTCACATGTCCGTCAAAAAAAGAGCAAGACCACGACGGCCTTTCACCGCAAAGAGAGGGAAACCAGCCATGAAATTCCAAGTCAAAGTCAATGGAGAAGAGCGCTCCGTTGACGTCGACGACGACACGCCCTTGCTCTGGGTGTTGCGTGACGAACTGAAGCTCAAGGGAACCAAATTCGGCTGCGGCGTCGCCCAGTGCGGCGCCTGTACCGTCTACGTCGACGGCGAACCCACGCGTTCCTGCGTGACCACGATCGACAGCCTGGACGGCGCGGAGGTGACCACCATCGACGCCCTGGAAGGCAAGGCCGCGGAGGCCATCCGCGCGGCCTGGCGTGAGTACGACGTGCCCCAGTGCGGCTACTGCCAGTCCGGCCAGATCATGGCGGCCAGCCATCTGCTGGCCAACACCGCCAAGCCGAGCGACCTGGATATCGATGAAGCCATGGAGGGTAACGTCTGCCGTTGCGTGACCTACCACCGCATCCGCATGGCGATTCATCGTGCGTCCGAAATCATGGAGGGCTGAGACGATGTTTCCTCTACGACTGACCGAAACCGCCACAGCAATCCAGCCGAGCCGGCGGAGTTTTCTCAAAGTGGCCGGCGGCGCGGGCATCGGCCTCATCCTCGGCGGCAAGATTGCACTCTCCAGCCGTGAAGCCGCTGCGGCCGCCGCTGGTGACGGCAGCTTCAATCCCTTCGTGAAGATCTCGCCCGACGGCATGGTGACCGTCCTGGTCAAGCATCTCGACAAGGGGCAGGGCGCTGCGACCGGACTGGCCACACTGGTGGCTGAAGAGCTCGATGCCACCTGGGCGCAGACCCGTGTCGAATTCGCATCGGCAGACCCCAAGGTTTACAACAACCTCTTCTGGGGTGAGGTCCAGGGAACCGGCGGATCGACCGCCATCGCCAATGCCTTCATGCAGTACCGGAGCGCCGGCGCGGCCGCGCGGGCGATGCTGATTGGCGCGGCGGCCAAAGACTGGAAGCTTCCGGCAGGCGAGATCACCATCAAAGAAGGCGTGCTGAGCCATCCTTCCGGCAAGTCCGCGCCCATCGGCGAGTTTGCCGAGGCCGCATCGAAGCAGCCGCTGCCGGCCGAGCCGGTCCTGAAGACGCCGGATCAGTTCGTCTATATCGGCAAGACCTTTCCACGGCTCGACACCCAGGACAAAACCACTGGTGCGCCGATCTACACGCTCGACGTTGAGCGCGAGAACATGCTGGTGGCGGCGATCGCTCGCCCGCCCAAGTTCGGCGGAAAGCTGAAGTCCTTCGACGCCACGGAAGCCAAGGCGGTCAACGGCGTCGTCGATGTCATCGCCATTCCCGCCGGTGTCGCGGTGATCGCCAAGAGCACCTGGCCGGCCTTCAAGGGGCGCGACGCCCTGGAGATCGAGTGGGATTTCTCGCAGGCGGAAACCCGCGGGACTGACGAACTCTTCGAGACCTATCGTGCGCTGGCGGACAAACCCGGTTTGCCTTTCGTCGCGAAGGGCGACGCCGAGGCGGCCCTGAAAGATGCCGTCACGGTGATCGAGGGTGAGTTCGAATTTCCCTTCCTGGCCCACGCGCCAATGGAGCCCCACGACGTCGTCATCGAGTTCGACGGCCAGGCCGCGCAGGTCTGGACCGGTGCTCAGCTTCCGACCGTCGATCAGAATGTCGCGGCACAGATCCTGGGTATCACGCCGGATCATGTCCATATCCATACCAATTGGGCCGGCGGCTCCTTCGGTCGGCGGGCGATCTACGACTCCCACATCGTCGGCGAGGCCGCCATGCTGGCCAAGGCCTGGGGCCGTCCGCAGCCGATCAAGGTGATGTGGTCCCGCGAGGACGATATCCGCGGCGGCTATTACCGTCCCATGTATCTGCATCGGGTCAGGGCGGGTCTGGATGCCGAGGGTAATGTCGTCGGCTGGCACCATCGTATCGTCGGACAGTCGATCCTGACCGGGACTCTTTTCGAGGGCTTCCTGGTCAAGGACGGTATCGACAAGACCTCGGTCGAGGGTGTCGAAAACACACCTTACGACATCCCCAACATGGCCGCCGAGCTTCACACGGTTCCGGTCGGTGTGCCGGTGCTCTGGTGGCGTTCGGTCGGTCACAGTCACACGGCCTACGTGGTCGAGACCATGATCGACGACCTGGCCGAGGCGGCGGGCAAAGACCCGGTCGCTTTTCGGTTGGAACTGCTGAAGGACAAGCCGCGCCACGCGGCGGCCCTGAAGCTGGCCGCCGAAAAGGCGGGCTGGGGCGAGCCTTTGCCTGAAGGCCGCGCCCGCGGTGTCGCGGTCCATGAGTCCTTCCAGTCCTACGTGGCGGAAGTCGCCGAGGTCGCAATGACCGAGGACGGGGAATACAAGGTCGAGCGGGTCGTCTGCGCCGTGGATTGCGGCATCGCGGTCAACCCGGACAACGTCGCCTCCCAGATGGAAGGCGGCATCGGATACGGCCTTGGCCACGCCATGCGCAACGAAATCACCCTGACCGAGGGTGAAGTCGACCAGGGCAACTTCGATACCTACGAGCCCATGCGCATCACCGACATGCCGGTGGTGGAGACCTACATCGTCCCGTCAGCCGAAGCGCCGACGGGTGTCGGCGAACCGGGCACGCCGCCGGCGGCGCCCGCAGTCTCCAACGCGATCTTTGCCGCGACCGGCAAACGCCTGCGCAAACTGCCCTTCAGCCACGAGACTGAACTGGGTACATAAGGCGCGTTTTCGATAAGGCGGGGCCGCTATGCTTGGAGCATGGCGGCTCCGTTTTTTTTTGTGTCCACTGTGCCGACGGCTGTTGCGCATGTTACCGCTGCACAAGTATGAGCCATTCATTCAAGTCTTCAGTGCAGTGAGATGATCAAACCTGAACACAGACTGAGCTTCGCGCGTTTACCGGAGATTCCTGCGGACGAGATCATTGCGCATATGTCCGACCCTCGCATCGCGGAACACTTGCCTCTGCTCGACTCGGCATGGACCTCCGAAACCGTTGCGCACTTCGTGGAACAGAAGGAAACCTGCTGGCTGCGCGATGGGCTCGGCCATTGGGCGATCCTCTGCGATGGCGCCTATGTCGGCTGGGGCGGCTTTCAGAAAGAGGGTGATGAGTGGGATTTCGGGCTGGTGCTGAAACCGGAGGCCTTCGGTCTCGGTCAACGCATTACGAAAAAGGCGCTCGCATTTGCCAGGGCCGATGCGCGCATTCCCTACGTGACCTTTCTCCTGCCGTCGTCGCGCCGGAACCTCGGCGCGCTCGCGAGGATCGGCGCGACCTTCGTCGGCGAGGTTGTCTATGAAGAGAAGCTGTTTCGAAAGTATCGCCTGCAGACGTCTTGATCGTCACGCTGGAAGAATGGCGGACTACCCCGTCCCCGGCCAGTAGTGGCTGTCCGGAATCTTCCGCGCGCCGAAGATCGCCTGGCCAACCCGCACGACCGTTGCGCCTTCCTCGATCGCCAGCTCGAAATCGCCGGACATGCCCATGGAGAGTTCATCGAAAGATAGGCCGGCCGGCGCATCCTGGCGCAGGCGTTCCTGCAGGTCGCGCATCTTCAGGAAACAGGCACGGACCCGATCCTTGTCCGGGGAGAAGAGGGCGAGGGTCATGAGGCCACGGACATTGAGGGCGCCGAAGGCGGGAAGCTGGCGAACGAAAGTCAGGACCTCTTCGGGCGGCAGGCCGAACTTGCTGGCTTCGTCCGAGGAATTGACCTGGACGAAGACATCCAGTGAGCGGCCCTCGATCTGTAGCCGCCGGTCTAGTGCGCCCGCGACCTTGAGCGAATCCAGCGCCTGGAACTCCTGGGCGAAGCGGGCCACGTATTTGGCCTTGTTGCTCTGCAGATGCCCGATCACCGACCACTTGAGATCGGCGAGATCCGCCATGGCCTCGGCTTTCTCCCGGGCCTCCTGAACCTTATTCTCGCCCAGGAAGCGGCAGCCGGCGGCGTAGGCGGCGCGCAGGCGTGCTTCCGGCACGGTCTTGCTGACCGGCAGCAGACGGACTTCGGCGGGATCGCGGCCGCAGCGGGCGCAGGCGGCGTCGATACGCATCTGGACCGCCGCCAGGTTTTCGCGGAAGTCTTCAGCCGTTTCAGCGGTGGCGCCGGCCGGGTTTGCGTGTCTTTCGGTCATGTCCTGCATAGACCCGACTCAACGCCATTTTCGCTTTTTCAGCAAGTGTCCGTCTGGGCGGTCGCGGTGGCGACCTGCCATTGTGCCGGCTCCAGCAGAGCCATCTCCGCCTCCGCTGGCCTGAGGACGTAATCGCCGCTCAGATTGGCCAGCAGCCAGTCGATGTCCGCGTCCCCGCCGCGGTTGACCTCGCGGCGCTGCGGGAAGATCTCCCTGGGGCCGTCGGGTGTTTCCTCGGCGATGGCGAAGCGGAAGACATAGTCGGGCGTCAGCCCCATGCGCAGGTCGGAAAAGACGATCTCGCCGTCCTCCCGGTCGATCCGGTAATAGCCCTTGCTGAAGTCCGCGAGCTTGCGCAGGTTTTCGCTGCCCTCCAGGCAACCGAGTCCCTCGGTCCCGCGCGGATGCGCGTAGGCGGTGATACTTTCGCTGTCGCCCAGCAGCGGGACGTAGAGGTTGATGTAGCGGTCGCCGTCGATAGCGATGGTGCGCCAGAAGAGGGTGTTGAAGGGTGCCGCCGTCGCGATCATCTGTTCCGGCTCGATGCCCTGCCGGGCCAGGACCTCGCCGGCCTTGGAGAGGGCGATCTGCTGAGCGACCAGGCCCCAGCCCATATAGGCGGTGGAGATCGCCAGGCAGAAGGTCACGGCCCGGCGCAGGCGGTCGCTCCAGCGGCTCACGCAGAGCCCCCAGAGAGTGATGACGATGAGCGGCAGGCTGTAGAGGGGATCTATGATGAAACTCGAGCCCGTGCCGAGGGGTTCCTTCCAGAGCGGCCAGAAGAGCTTGGTCCCGTAGATGGTCGCGGCATCGATCAGGGCGTGGGTGCTGAAGATCAGATAGACCGCCAGATAGGTCAGGATCCTCTGATCGCGCAGGCCCTTGAAGATCCGCACCAGGGCCTCGCCGAAGACCGGCGCAGCCAGCGCCTGCAGAATCAGGGAATGGGTCGCGCCCCGGTGCAGGGTGAAGGAATCGATCGGATCCGCGAAGGGATAGAAGACGTCCAGGTCCGGCACCGTGCCCATGAGGCCGCCGGTGATCGCGGCTTTGCGCGGACCGATCCTGCGGCCCAGAAGGGCGAGCCCGACCCCGGAACCGAGCACGAATTGGGTAACAGAATCCATAAAACCTGCTGCTAGGAGCGCTTGATCAGGCGCCGACTGCGGGCGCGACGTCCCAGGACATATAGTGCGGCCATCTGCTTTGTCATCTCTCCAGGGCCAGTTCTTCGCGCCGAAATGTGATGTACAGGCTGGCCAGGGCGGCCGGCAGCAGCACCCAGTCCTGCGGCAGGGGCAGCAGATAGGCGAAGAGCGTCCCGGTCAGCGCGCAGATCCAGGGCAGGAGGAGCAGGCGCTTCTGCTGACCGGGGCGGCAAAAGCAGAGCAGGCCCAGGGTAAAGAGCAGGGTGCCGGTCGGGCTGATGCCGACCCAGGCGATCTCGGAGAGAGCCTGTCCGGCCAAGAGGGAGGCCGCAGGATACAGGAACAGCACAACGGCAAGACAGACGAGGCCGGCCCAGCGCACTCGTCCGGAAGTACCGGGGACTTCCAGCCGGTCTCTGATGACGCTCCGCCAGGCCAGGGCCAGCCCCTGAAGCAGGAACAGCACGCCGAAGCCCAAATCCCAGAAGTTGATCTTGGCGAAGAACTGCAGGTGATAGATCGCCCCGGTCCAGAGCCAGAAGGCTGTCAGAACACTCCCGATGATCCGTCCGGAATGACGCGCCGGCCTCAGCGCGCAAAAGGTCGCGGCACCCGCCAGCAGATAGGCCAGCACCTGTAGCGGCCAGATCATCTGGTTGTACTGCGCCAGAAAGCTGAAGAAGGTCTCGTCGGAGAAGGGGATCATGATGTCAGGCGCAGGAAGAACGGCCTATCGCAGTCGATAGGTCGCTTTCGTGCCGTTGCTGCGGAAAAAAGTGACGAGGTCGCCATCAAACAACACCGCCTGGCAGTCGGAGCCCGCAAGGCTGGCAGGTTGGGACAGGGTCCGGCAGAACTTCCCGTCTTTGACTTCCCAGGTGCCTTTGACGCCGGTCCCGGAGAGGGTCCCGTTCTCGTGAAGATGAAACGAGACGGCCCGGTTTTCCAGAGTTTGCCCCGCGAGCGCGGCATAGAGAGGGGCATCGGACTCTGACAGATTTTCGCCCGTCGTCTTGCAAGCCGCCAAGGCCAGGCTGATCAAGAGCACCGGAATACAACGCTTCATCACCGCTTCTAACTCTCCCAAAAGCATTCCAAACGCATAGCCTGCCAGAGAGACGGTTTTTGTCTATAGCGCAAAGCGTTTTTTCTGGATCATAGCGCTTCGACTTCGGCGATCATGCGCTCGCGCATTTCCGGGTCCGGCAGCGGGCCGCGGCAGGCGGCCATGTTCTCGGCCATGTGGTCGACCCGCGAGGTCGCGGGGATCGCGCAGGTCACCGCCGGGTGGGAGATCACGAACTTGAGCAGGAACTGCGCCCAGGTGTGGCAGCCGATTTCACTGGCCCAGTGGGGCAGGGGGTGTTTGGCCAGGCGCTGCGTCAGTTCGCCCCGGCGGAAGGGCCGGTTGATGATAACCGCGCGGCCGTGCTCCGCCGCCAGGGGCAGCAGGCGCTGTTCGGCTTCCCGGTCCAGGATGTTGTAGGTGAACTGCACGAAGTCGAAGGGCTGTTCGGCGATGATCCGCTCCAGCTCGTCGTGCCGGCGGCCGTGAGAGGTGGTGATGCCGATGTAGCGCAGGCGGCCTTCGGCCTTCCAGTCCTGCAGGGTCTCCAGGTGCGCTTCCCAGTCGAGCAGGTTGTGGATCTGCATCAGGTCGAACTGCTCCTCGCCCCAGAGCTCTTCCGAATCGCGCATCTGCCGGACCCCGAGCCACTTGGAAAGGGTCCAGACCTTGGTGGCCGAGAAGAGCGGGCTGCGGTCGCCGATCTGGTCCATGCAGTGGCCGATCACCTCTTCGGCGGAGCCGTACATGGGCGAGGAATCCACCATCGCGCCGCCGCCGGCGAAGAAGGTCTTCAGGACCTCGACCCGCTGGGCGCGCAGTTTGGCGTCGTCGCCGACGTTGAAGGTGATCCAGGTGCCCATGCCGACCGCGGGGATTTTTTCGCCGCTGGCCGGAATGGGCCGGGTCAGCAGCGGGCCGCCGGCGGCCGCGAGGGCGGTCTGCGGCATAAGCCGGCTGGCAGCTATCTGTCCGGCGAAGGCGCCTGCTGTTGCCAGGGCGGTCCGGCGGGTCACGCTAATCGGCTTGTGCTTGTCGGTCATGTCGGCTCGATGATCCGTTGCAACTGAAACTATTTTGCCAGAAAGCCGGCGCGGCTTTGATCAAGATTCCGCGAAGTGCGCGCATCCAACCTTAAACTTGGGCCATACTCGCGGCCGTCAAGGGAACGGGACCGGGCCGATGCGCGTTGCTGTGACAATTCTATGGCTTTTCGGATGGAGTCTGGTCGGATGGACTCTGGGGCTTTTTCCGGCGTCGGCAGACGCGTTCGATCTGGTCGAGATCCCCGCTGGGCGCGCTCAACTCGGCGACGCGCGGGGCGATGATAACGAGGTGCTCCGGCAGCTCGAGATGCCCGCCTTCCGCATGATGCGCCATGAAGTCACCAACGCGCAGTTCGGCAAGTTCCTTGAGGCGAGCGGTTATCGCACGACAGTGGAAGAAGCCGGGCAGGGCTATAGCTGGTGGCGCCGCTGGCGGCTGCTGGCCGGCGCGGACTGGCGCCATCCTCAGGGCCCGGGAAGCTACATCGAGAGCCTGGATAGCCATCCGGTCGTCCAGGTCTCCGCGCGCGATGCCGAGGCTTTCTGCCGTTTCTACGGCCTGCGCCTGCCCAGCGACGAGGAATGGGAGTACGCGGCGCGGGGCGGCGATGGCCGGCGCTTTCCCTGGGGCGATAATCCGCCGGCCTTGCCTTCCGAAAAGCTGGCCAACGCCGGAACGATCGAATGCTGCGGGCCGGAGGACGGCGACGGCTTCGCGCGGACCGCACCGGTCGGCAGCTTCCCGGCCGGCCGCTCGCCCTTCGGCCTGGAGGATATGGCCGGCAACGTCTGGGAGTGGACCGCCAGCAGCTTTCCCGGCAAACCGGATGAGCGGGCATTGCGCGGCGGCGGCTGGGGGAACAATCCCTATTGTCTCAGAGCCGCTTACCGCCACGGCAATCCACCAGATATCGGTCTCGACATGGTCGGTTTCCGCTGCGCGGCGCACAAGGGTTGATAAGCGACTCCCGGCACAACACCTAACCGGACTTTCTCGTCCTTGACTTGGGTCAAGGACCTCCGATGCCACCCCAAGTATGTTATCCTCAATCGGCGCTGAGATTTCCACGACGTCGAGCAACAGAGCGGTGAGGTGACGCGATGGCTGGGACGGGCGGTGACGGGGACGTCGCCATATCTGGCGGGGCTCTCAAAAAACTCGAATTACGCATGTTTCTTTTTCTGACGGTCGTACTGGCGCCGGCCTTGTCGGTCGCGCTGGTCGGTGGTCTGGGGCTGGCGATCTGGCTCTATCAGGCGTTTGCAGGCCCGCCGGGACCGCCGGCGTGAAATCGCCCTCGGAGATGGGGGCTATGCTGAGCGCGTCTTCGCAAGTAACAGACCCCGGTCGACGGTCGTTTCTACGTGGCCGCTTTCGGCAGGAAGAGGCGCCGGTCGTGGTTCGGCCGCCCTGGAGCGACGAAGCACGGATCACAGATGCCTGCAGTGGCTGCGGACTCTGCGGGGAAAGCTGCCCGGAAGGCATCATCGTTATGGACGGCCAACGCAGGCCGACAATCTCTTTCTCGGCGAGTGCCTGTTCTTTCTGCGGCGCCTGCGCCGAGGTCTGTCCCGAGCCGGTCTTCGCGCAGACAGCGGAAACGGCCTGGCGCCTTTCTCTCTCAGTCTCAGAAGACTGTCTGCTGCGCTCCAGTGTCTATTGCCGGAGCTGCGGCGATGCCTGCGCGGAAAGCGCGATCCGCTTTCAGCCAAAGCTCGGCGGAAACGCAGAACTGCTCTTCTCTGAAGCAGACTGCAGCGGTTGCGGTGCCTGTGTCGCTGCCTGCCCTGTCGGCGCCGTCAGCCTGTCGCCGACTGAGGACACAAGGGAGCCGGCGCATGTCTGAGAACCTGAACATCTCGAGCCTCGTGGTTCAGGTTCGCCCGGACCGTATGACCGAGATCCTGGAAGCGATCGAGGAACTGCCTGGATCAGAGATCCATGCGCGCAGTCCGCTCGGCAAGATCGTTGTGGTGCTCGATCTGGAAGACGATGCCGCGCTGTCCGACCGGATCGGCCGCATTCAAAAGATGGAAGGGGTGCTGTCCGCGTCGCTGGTGTTCCATCAGGTGGAAGAGGTCGCGGAGGAAACAACGAACGCTCTGAGCGAGCGGAGTTAGAGGTGGAAGATATGGCAAAGAAAAACGACATTTCCCGACGGGATGCGATCAAGATTCAGGCCGCCACTGTCGCCGCGGCGACGGCCGGTATCTCGGGCAGTGCTTCGGCCGCCAATCTGGTGACGAACGCCAAGGAAACCGAGCTGAAGTGGTCGAAGGCGCCCTGCCGTTTCTGCGGCACGGGCTGCAGCGTGATGGTTGCGACCAAGGACGAAAGGGTCGTGGCCACCCACGGCGATGTGCTGTCGGAGGTCAACCGGGGCCTCAACTGCGTGAAGGGTTACTTCCTCTCGAAAATCCTTTACGGCCGCGATCGCCTGACCCAGCCGCTGCTGCGCAAGACCAACGGCGTTTACGATAAGAACGGCGAGTTCACTCCGGTCTCCTGGGACGAGGCCTTCGACGTCATGGCCGAGAAGTTCAAGACGGCCTTGAAGGAGAAGGGCCCCACCTCCGTCGGCATGTTCGGCTCGGGGCAGTGGACGGTCTGGGAGGGCTACGCCGCTTCGAAGCTGATGAAGGCCGGTTTCCGTTCCAACAACATCGAGCCCAATGCCCGGCACTGTATGGCTTCGGCCGTGGCCGGCTTCATCCGGACCTTCGGTATCGATGAGCCCATGGGCTGTTACGACGATATGGAGAACGCGGACGCCTTCGTGCTCTGGGGCTCCAACATGGCGGAGATGCACCCGATCCTCTGGACCCGGGTAACCGATCGTCGCCTGAGTGCGCCGCATGTGAAGGTCGCCGTGCTCTCGACCTACGAGCACCGCTGTTACGATCTGGCCGATATCCCGATGGTCTTCGAGCCCCAGACCGACCTGGCGATCCTGAACTATATCGCGAACCACATCATTCAGACCGGCCGGGTCAACAAGGACTTCGTCGGCAAGCATGTCATCTTCCGGCGCGGCAACGATGATATCGGTTACGGTCTCCGTCCGGAGCATCCGCGCGAAAAGGACGCCAAGAACCGCAAGAAGGCCGGCGGCTCGAGTGATATGACCTTCGAGGAGTACGCCGCGTTCGTGAAGGACTACACCCTTGAGAAGGCGCATGAGCTTTCCGGCGTGCCGAAGAACCGGCTCGAAGCGCTGGCGGAGCTCTACGCCGACCCCAATACCAAGGTCACGTCTTTCTGGACCATGGGCTTCAACCAGCACACCCGTGGCGTCTGGTGCAACAACCTTGTCTATAATATCCATCTCCTGACCGGGAAGATCTCCGAACCCGGCAACTCTCCTTTCTCCCTGACCGGTCAACCCTCGGCCTGCGGCACCGCCCGAGAGGTCGGCACCTTCGCGCACCGGCTGCCCGCCGACATGGTGGTTGCCAAGAAAGAGCATCGGGACGTCGCCGAGAGGATCTGGAAGCTGCCGGAAGGCACCATCCCGCCCAAGCCCGGCTACCACGCGGTGCTGCAGAGCCGGATGCTGCGTGACGGCAAGCTCAACGCTTACTGGATTCAGGTGAACAACAACCTGCAGGCCGCGGCCAACATGAACGAGGAGACCTATCCGGGTTACCGCAACCCCGACAACTTCATCGTGGTCTCGGACGCCTATCCGACGGTGACCGCGCAGGCGGCCGATCTGGTGCTGCCGACCGCCATGTGGGTCGAAAAGGAGGGAGCCTACGGCAATGCGGAGCGCCGCACCCAGATGTGGCATGAACTGGCACCGGCGCCGGGTGAGTCCAAATCGGACCTCTGGCAACTGGTCGAGTTCTCCAAGCGTTTCAAGGTCGAGGAGGTCTGGCCGGAGGAACTGCTGGCGCAGAAGCCCGAATATCGCGGCAAGACGCTCTACGATGTGCTCTACCGCAACGGCCAGGTGGATGCCTATCCCAACAGCGAACTGAATGCCGAGTACGGCAATCACGAAGCTGAGGACTTCGGCTTCTATATCCAGAAAGGCCTCTTCGAAGAGTACGCGAGCTTCGGCCGCGGGCATAAGCACGATCTGGCGCCCTTCGAGGTCTATCACGAAACCCGCGGCCTGCGCTGGCCGGTCGTCAACGGCAAGGAAACCCGCTGGCGTTTCCGCGAAGGCGAAGACCCTTACGTCACACCCGGCAGCGGGGTGGAGTTCTACGGCCACAAGGACGGCAAAGCGCGGATTTTTGCTTTGCCTTACGAGCCGGCGGCCGAGTCGCCCGATGAGGAATACAATCTCTGGCTCTGCACCGGGCGCGTTCTGGAGCACTGGCATTCCGGCAGCATGACCCAGCGCGTGCCGGAGCTCTTCAAGGCCTTCCCGGATGCGGTCTGTTTCATTCATCCGGAGGATGCCAAGGAGCGTGGGCTGCGGCGCGGCGACGAGGTTCGCATCGTCTCCCGGCGCGGCGAAATCCAGACCCGGGTGGAGACTCGCGGACGTAACAAGCCGCCGCGCGGCCTGATTTTCGTGCCCTGGTTCGATGCCAGCCAGTTGATCAACAAGGTCACGCTGGACGCGACCGATCCGATCTCGAAACAGACCGACTTCAAGAAGTGTGCGGTCAAGTTGGTCAAAGCCTGAGGGGGGATCAGAGACATGACCAAAACAACAAAGACCCTCTGTGCCGTGTTGCTGGCCGGTTTCTTTGCGGCCGGTGTCACTTACCTGCCAATCGGGCAGGTTCTGGCTGATGGCCTGGCAACCTTGCGCGGGGAAGCGCCGCTGGTCGAGCAGGGCACGGCGCCGCGTATGACGCCCTTCGTCAATAACGATCTGCGGATGCCTCGAAACTACCCGGAGCAGGCGCCGGTCATCCCGCACAAGATCGACGGCTATGTCGTGGACCTGAACAGCAACAAATGCCTTTCCTGCCATGCCCGCTCGCGGACCGGCGAGAGTCAGGCGCCCATGGTCTCGATCACCCACTTCATGGATCGGGACGGACAATTCCTCGCGTCGGTCTCGCCGCGGCGCTACTTCTGCAACCAATGCCATGTCGCGCAGCGTGAAGTGAAGGCGCCAGTCCGTAACGACTTCGTCGATATCGACACGCTGCTGCTCAATCGCGCGAAGCAGCAATAGGGCGGGTGGAAAAGACCGATGCGGGATTTCTTCCGGAAATACTGGCAGGTGCTGGTGCGTCCGAGCACCACCATCAGCCTGGGTGTGCTGACCATTGGCGGCTTCGTTGCCGGCATCATTTTCTGGGGCGGGTTCAACACCGCGCTTGAAGTGACGAACACGGAGCGCTTTTGTATCAGTTGTCACGAAATGCGCGACAATGTCTTCGCCGAACTGCAGACCACCATTCACTTCACCAATCGCTCCGGCGTGCGCGCCACCTGTCCCGATTGCCACGTGCCGCATGAATGGACCGATAAAATTGCGCGCAAGATGAAGGCGAGCAAGGAGGTTTGGGGCCATCTCTTCGGAACCATCAACACCAAGGAGAAGTTCGAAGCGAAGAGGGCGGAGCTTGCGGCGCATGAGTGGACGCGCCTGAAGGCCAACAACTCGCTTGAATGCCGCAACTGCCACAGTGACGAATCGATGGACATCACGCGTCAGAGCGTCCGTGCCGCTGAGGCCCATGAACGCTTTCTCTTCAGTGGAGAGAAGACCTGTATCGACTGTCACAAGGGGATTGCACACCGCCTGCCCGACATGTCGCAGATACCGGGTTGGCAGTGAATTGAGGGTCTCCTTACTGGCGCATTTAGAGTCGTTCTTCCCCGCCACAAAATGACCATGCTTGCGTCATTCTCGCTACTCAAAGCTGCTGTATCGACGCGGTCTGTGATCACTTTGTAAGGGATGAGTGCTGTGCCTGTTTCAAGAGATATCATCGAGTCCGTTCAGGCGGTCGCCAAGCCGACACGAAGGCAAAGCCTGTCGGTTTTTGTCGCGGCTCTGATGTGCGGACTGACTTTTTCTCCGGCCTTGAAGAGCGCGTCCGGCGCGAGTCTGACGTCGCCGAAGGAGGTCGATCTTACCGGCCTGGCTGAAAAGATCGGTGACCGCGATGTGGTTTTCTTTGCCCGGGATCTGGAAAGTGGTGAAAGCTACGCGGTCCAGCCGGACCGCCTGGACGAGCGGCACTCGCCCTGGTCGACGTTCAAGGTTCCGAACCTCCTGATCGCGCTCGAGAGCGGGGTTGCGGCAGATCTCGAACACGCCAAGGACTGGGACCAGGAGAAGTATCCTCCGCGCGACTATTGGCCGAAGGCCTGGCGAGGCGGTCAGACTCTGCGGTCCGCCTTCAAGTATTCGGCTGTATGGTATTTCAAGGAGATCGCTCTGGACGTGGGGCTGGACCGATACAGGCGGGATCTTGCCAACTACGACTACGGTAATCATGAAACGGCGGACAAGCTGGATAGTTTCTGGCTCGGCGAGCCGCTGATGATTTCACCCCGCGAGCAGGTTGCTTTTCTCAGCCGCTTGCTTTCAGGCGAACTGGATGTGTCTGAGCAGAGCCTCCAGGCTCTGAGCGAAGCTTCTCTCTCCAAAGCCAAAGACGGGTTTGTTCTGCATGGTAAGACCGGGGCCGGTCCTTCCGAAGCGGGCAACTTTCAGGGGCCCTTCGACGGCTGGTTCGTTGGCTGGGTCGAGCGTCCACGGAAGAAGCCTCTCGTTTATGCTCTTTACGTTCGGGGGGCGGGCTTTAAGTCCATCCAGAAGATCCGGCGCGAGCTGTCCCAGGATCTCCTGATGGAAATCGGGGCTTTGCCTGTAGACTGGAAGTAGCCGTCATGCTCTAGACCGGATTTGGCTGCGGTCTGTTATGATCGTTTCGCAAAGCGATAAAGGAGAGCGCAGCCATGACCGAAGCCGAGAACCTGCCCTATCGGATCGAAGGGCGGCAGTTGATCGCCGAGACGTCCGATCTGCGCGTTCAAATTCTGACGTTGGCCGCGGGTGAGGAAATACCCTGGCACTGCCATAGTGAGGTGACCGACTCCTTCATCTGTCTCGAGGGGCCGATGCTGGTGGAAACGAGAGCGCCGCGTGACGAATATCTCCTCTCGACAGGAGAAGGCTGTGACATTCCCGCAAAGACGGCTCACCGCGTGTCTGGAAAGGACGCCGGTCCCTGCCGCTTCGTCATTGTTCAGGGGATAGGGACCTACGATTACATTCCGGTGGGACAGGAAACCGCAAGTTAGGTATCCGTTTCGGAGACCTGGCCTTTCAGCCAGTCGATTACAGCGGTGACCGCCGCACGTTCCGGAGCGAGAGGATCGCGAACGATCCAGTAGGCGTCGGGCAGCGCGACCTGATGATCGCCGAAGGGTCGGATCAGGGCTCCTGACTCGACATCGTCTTCTGCAAGGCGATGACGGGCCAGCGCGACGCCCTGGTTCTGGGCGGCGGCACGCAGGACCAGATCGGATGAGGCGAAGCGGGGCCCTGCGCGCAGATTGACACCCGTCACAGGATGCTGTTTCTGCCAGCTCTGCCAGGCCGCCTGGGGATCGCGGTCATGGATCAGTCGGAGCTTGGTAAAGTCATTCCGCGCCAGTCGTCGTTTGTGCTCTTCGAAGAACCTGCGACCGACCACCGGATAGAGCGCATCGCTCATCAGGACCTCGCAGGCGAAGTCTTTCCAGGGGCCGCGGCCCATGCGGATGGAAAAATCGGCGCTCCCACTGCTCAGATCCGTCAGCTTTTGCTCCACCAGCATCGAGATTTCGATCCAGGGATGGGCGGCTTCCAGGAGCGGCAGGCGTGGCAGCAGCCAGCGCGCGGCGAAGGAGGGCGTGGTTTCAATGGTAACCGCATTGCCTCTGCGCTGTTCCCGCAGGGAGGTCACAGCGGATTCAAGGTCGCGCAGGCTGGAAAGCGCGGCGCGCCCCAAAGCCTCGCCGGCCGGAGAGAAAGACAGAAGGCGCTGACCTTCGCGGTTTTCGAAGAGTGCTACCCCAAGCCAGGTCTCCAGTTCGCGCAGATGCCGGCTGATCGAGGAGTGCGTGATCTCCAACTGACGGGCGGCCGGGCGGATGCCGCCGCTGTTGTAAACCGCCGCAAAGGCCCGGAGTGCATTGAGAGGGAGATCTCGCATGGTCGCAATATTAGACCAAAAATATCAAACTTGAGAACAATTGAATCGAACTGCCTTGGTTAGTCTTTGCCCGTCATCTCTTTCACCGAAGGAGGCGCGAGATGGGAATGATGATCGAGGGACGTTGGAGCGAAAAAGACGACAGTCTGCAAAACGGCGGCTTCGAAAGGCAGCCGAGCCGTTTCGACCAGGAACTGGGCCAGGATGTGGTACAGGCGCTGCAAAGCGCGCCGGAGCGGTACCATCTGATTGCCTCGCTCAGTTGTCCCTGGTCACACCGGACCCTCCTGACCCGCAGCCTGAAGGGCCTGGAAGCGCAGGTGCCGCTGCAGGTCGCGGGCGGGGTGCGCGTCGAAGGCTATCCTGCCAACGGCGGCAAACTCTGGCGCGTGCCGGGTACCGACCGGGAGATCCAGCACCTGCACGAACTCTACGCGCTGTCAGATCCGCGCTACAGCGGTCGGGTGACGGTGCCGCTGCTCTGGGACAGCCGGGAGCAAAAGATCATCAGCAATGAGTCTGCGCGCATCCTGTGCTTTCTCGATGCGGCCGTGGCGGGAGCTGGCCACCGCGATTATACCCTGCGGCCTTGCAGGCTCACTGCGGAAATCGACGCTCTGAACCGGCGCCTGCACGATGAACTCTCGAATGCGGTTTACCGGGCCGGTCTTGCGCGCTGTCAGGAGCTCTATGAAGAAGCTGCAACGCAGGTCTTCGCTATGCTGGACGAACTGGAAAAGCGGCTGGCGACCCGGCGCTACCTCTTTGGCGCCGTGCTGACCGAGAGTGACCTGCATCTGCTGCCGACACTGCTGCGTTTCGACAGCGTGTACACCACGCACTTCAGATGCTGTCGCAGGCGCCTGACCGACTATCGCAACCTCTGGGCCTACACCCGCGATCTCTACGCTTGGCGCGGCGTCGCGGCGACCACCGACTTTCAGGTTATTCGCGAGGGTTACTATCTGAACGATGGCGACCACAATCCCTATGGCATCGTCGCGTTGCAGCCGGAGATCGACTGGATGGCGCCGCATGGTCGCGAGGCTCTCTCTGATGCGCGGCTCGCAAGCCGGGGTGAGGGTTCCTTCGCAGTCGATCCCGCGACACTGCGGCCGATCGGGCGCGCGGAATAATGCTCGAAGCCTTTCTCGCCGTCGCCGGGCTGATCGCCGTGGCCGCCATCACGCCAGGGCCCAATAACTTCATCGTTCTGGAGCGAAGTCTGCGCGGCGGTCTGGCTGCGAGTCTCCCCGCGATCCTGGGCGTTGTGGTCGGCACTCAGGCGCTGTTGTTCGTGATCTGGATCGGTGCTGGTGGTTTGTTCGAGCAGGAACCGCGTTTGCGCGAAGCCCTGACCTTCGCCGGTGCAGCTTATCTCTTCTGGCTAGGGCTGAGCGTCATCCGGCGCAGTTTCGGTACCCCGCAGACGGGAGAGGTGCGAGCCTCCGGCCTGGCAACTTCCTTTTCCGGTCTGCTGCTCTTTCAGTTTCTCAATCCCAAAAGCTGGGTCCTGGTTATAACCGCGACCGCGGCGCTTTCCGCCGGCCTGCGGGACTTTCCGGCATTGATCAGCCTTGCTTTGCTCTTCTTCTCGATCACCGGGACCTGCCTGCTGCTCTGGGCTGTTGCCGGGGCCAGCCTGACTCGCTTCCTTTCCGATCCTCTTAAGAGCCGCTGGTTCGACCGCGCCATGGGCGCTTCCTTGATGGGCTCCGCCGCCCTGCTGCTGCTTTGACGCTCCATGCCGGAAATCAGGATTGGACCTGGCCGCGATCCTGCCGTAACAAAAGACCATGTTCAGTGACTTCAGTTCCTTTGACATCGAGGGCGAGGGGGCGACCATTCACGGGGTGAAGGGCGGGCAGGGGCCCGGCCTCCTGCTGCTCCACGGTTACCCGCAGACCCACGCCATGTGGCATCGAATCGCGCCGGCGTTGGCGGAGCGCTTCACCGTGGTGGCGGCGGACCTGCGCGGTTACGGCGCTTCCTCGAAACCGCCAAGCCTCGAAGACCACGCCAGCTACTCCAAGCGAGCCATGGCGGCGGATATGGTGCGGGTGATGGAGGCGCTCGACTTCACGCGCTTCATGGTGGGCGCCCACGACCGTGGTGCCAGGGTGGCCCATCGCATGGCCCTCGACTGGCCGGAGAAAGTCGCGCGGCTGGCGGTCTTGGACATCGCCCCGACCCGCGAGATGTACGCCAACACCACGGACGGTTTCGCGCGCGCCTACTGGCACTGGTTCTTTCTGATCCAGAAGGCGCCCTTTCCCGAATCCATGATCGCGGCGGACCCCGAAGGCTTCTGGCGCAAGAAGTGTGGTTCCGGTTCCGCCGGCCTCTCGCCCTTCAGCGAGGCGGCGCTGGACGCCTATCTGACTGCTTTCAGGGACCCGGAGGTCATCAGGGCCTCCTGCGAAGACTATCGGGCCGCGGCCAGCATCGATATCGCTCACGACGGTTCTGACGCCGGCCGGAAAGTCTCCTGTCCGCTTTTGGCGCTCTGGGGTGAGAAGGGGGCGATCGAAGCGCACTTCGACTGCCTCGGGCTCTGGCGTCAGCGCGCGGCGGACGTCCGCGGGCAGGCGCTCCCGGGAGGGCACTACCTCGCCGAGGAACTTCCCGAGAGAGTGCTGGACGAATTCATCCGCTTTTTTTCTGAGGAAACCACGTTGTGACAAATCGCCTTTACAGGATCGCTTCCATCCCCGGTGACGGCATCGGCAAGGAGGTGATTCCGGTCGGTCAGCGCGCTGCGGACGCCGCGGCCGCAAAGCACGGCTTCACCATCGAGTGGAGCGAATTCGACTGGTCCTGCGAACGCTACACTGAGACCGGGCGCATGATGCCGGAGGATGGCGTTGCGCAGATGAAAACCTTCGATGCCATCTATCTGGGCGCCGTGGGCTGGCCGGGCGTGCCGGATCACGTCTCGCTCTGGGGACTGCTGATTCCTTTACGCCGGGAACTGGATCTCTATGCCAACGTGCGGCCTGTGCGCCTGCTGAAAGGCGTGACTTCTCCGCTCGCCGGGCGCGGGCCCGAGGATATCGATTTCATCGTGGTGCGGGAAAACGTTGAGGGGGAATATTCCGAAATCGGCGGGCGGATCTTCGCCGGCACCGAACATGAGACGGTGTCTCAGCAGGCGGTCTTCACCCGGCGCGGCACCGATCGTATCATGGAGTACGCCTTCGAGTTGGCGCGTAAACGCAAGCGCAAGCACGTTACCTCAGCCACCAAATCCAACGGCATCGTCCACACCATGCCCTTCTGGGACGAACGCTTCGCCGAAGTCTCAAAGCGCTATCCGGACGTGGAGACGGCGCAGTTCCATATCGACATCCTGACTGCGCACTTCGTGCAGCATCCGGACTGGTTCGATGTGGTGGTGGGCTCCAATCTCTTCGGGGATATTCTCTCGGATCTTGGGCCTGCCGTCGCCGGCTCCATCGGCATCGCACCAGCGGCCAATATCAATCCGGAGGGCATCTTCCCTTCGATGTTCGAGCCGGTGCACGGTTCGGCGCCGGATATCGCAGGGCAGGGGATCGCCAATCCCATTGCCTCCGTCTGGACCGCGGCCATGATGCTGGAGCACCTTGGGGAGACCGAGGCCGCCGCGACCCTGGAACGGGCCATGGAAGGCGTGCTCTCCGATCCTGCGGCGCGGACCCGGGACCTCGGCGGTACGGCTGACACGAAAGCCTGTGCCGACGCCATTCTGGAACAGATTGTCGTTTAAGGAAGCGCGGTGGCGGCCGCGTTTGGCCGCCACCGACTCGCAGCTACCTCAGCGGCAAGTAGATATCGGTGAGCAGGTCGTTGGGCGCCGTATCCTGCGGGTTGTTGAGATAGTCCTCGAAGCAGGGCGCATCCGCGGCTTCCCGGCCTGAGTTCGTCAGCCACTCGCCATAGAACCAGTCGTAAGCGGCCTTCATGTCGGCATAGGGGCCTTTGTAGCTCAGGACGGCATATTCGCCCTCCCGGATGTCGCTCTGTTCGAAGGGTGGCTGGAGCTGCGGCGAGGAGGTGAGGACGGCGCCCGCGCTGGAACGAAGCTCGGCTTCCGGCACGGAGTCCGGATCATCGTAGTAGAGGCCGACGATGCGGGTTGCGTCCTCCATGAGATCCTGAGCGGCGAGCCAGCCGAAGAGTTGCTCGAAGGCCTTTCCGACCTCCATGTAGGAGCCCTTGTGCGGCAGCGTGACGGCGGTCATGGCGGGGACTTGTTTGATTTCGACAGAGTACATTTCCGGAGTCCTTTCGGGCGATCCATTGCGAAACCGGCTGTGGCTGCCGTTTTTCCGGTACTGGGCCGGTGGCATGCCATAGACGGATTTGAAGATGCGCGTGAAGGACTGAAGGTTCGGATAGCCGCTGCGCTGGGCGACCTCTTCGACCGGCATCTCGCTGTGGGCGAGATAACCCGCGGCACGATGCAGGCGCAGGCGCTTGACCGTTGCCGCAATGGTTTCGCCGCGCACTGCATGATAGACCCTGTGCCAGTGATAGGGTGACATGCAGGCAACCTCGGCCAGCTTCTGCAGATCGATCTCCTCATCGAGATGATCGTAGATATAGGCGATGACGCGGTTGAGGCGTTCTTCGTAGTTGCTGCGTTGGGACACGGGTTCCTCATCAATCAGTCTCTTCGACGTGCGGGAGGGACCTAACCACAGGTCGATTTGACAAATCTTGCGGAGTTATCCGCGACGGCGCCGCCGGCGCATTTTTATGAGGCCTGGACGGAATCCTGATTTTGCCAGTCGGTGAGCCAGGCGACGGTGTCGCTGTAGGCCAGATCCTTCTCGAACTGTGTCCAGGGCCAGTCGCTGCCCCAGAGCAATGCCCCGGCGCCGCGGGAATCCAGCAGGTCCTGATAGACGTCTCGGCAGGCCTCCGCGGCGCCTTTGTGGTCGAGGGATGGATAGACCCGGTAGGGCGCGGAGGTCTTGATCCAGAGGTTGTCGCCCTGATAGTCGCAGATCTTGCGGAAGCCGACGCAGCCGAAAGGATTGTGGACGTCCGGCAGTCCGAAGTGATCGATCACGAGACGTTCACAGCTCTCGGTGAAGAGATCGAAGATCTGAGGCCAGCGCCAGCCTTCCAACTGGACCTCGACATGCCAGCCCAGGGCGTTGATGCGTTCAAAGAACCGGGCCCAGACCGCTGTCGAGAAGTCGGGGATATCCCGCCGAAGGAGGTTGAGCCGAACGCCGACTACGCCGGCGGTGGCATAGTCATTGAGCACCTCGTCGGGCACGTCCGGCGGCACTACGACCACCGCTTTGATCCAGACCGGCGCCGCTTGCGCCCGCGCCGAACTCAGGCAGGACAGCAGAAAGGAGTTGTCGGTTCCGAGAAAGCTCGGCTGGATCAGAAGCCCGCCGGCGAGGTCGTTTTTCTGTAAAAGAGAGAGGTAGTCTTCGAGTGTTGCGTCATAGGCCGGCGCGTAGCGCCGATTCTTTTCCATGGGAAGGGAACTCAGGAAGACGTGCGCGTGCCAGTCGACGGACTGACTGTCCGTTTCCTTGGAAATTAACGGCATTTGACTCAAAGTCTCTTGATTCATTTATTCTTATATAAGAATATAATTACTGATGAATTGTAGCAAGGCGTTTCCAATGCAACTGAGTCTTCCAAGTGACAGTAGGTTGCCACGATACCATCAGGTTGCCGACACTATTCGACAGGCCGTGAGCCGTCAGGAGTGGAAAGCGGGGCAGCAGCTTCCTTCTGAAATGGAGTTGGCCGAACGCTTCGGCGTCGCCCCGGGGACGGTACGCCAGGCGATCACACGCCTGGTGGATGAAGGTATGCTGGAGCGCCAGCAGGGGCGCGGCACCTTTGTGCGCCGGCCGGATTTCAGCTCTTCCTTCTTTCGGTTTTTCCGCTTTCAGGGACAGGATGGAGAAGTGCTGACCCCGGAAAGCCGGATCCTGAACCGGAGTATCACGGCGCCGGAGCCGGCGGTCGGGGAGGCCCTGGCGTTGGCGGAAGACGAAGCGGTGATCTCCATTCAACGCCTGCGCCTGATCGATGAAAAGCCCGTCCTCTATGAAGAGATCTGCCTGCCGCACCTGCGGTTCGCCGCTTTCATGACCTTACAGGAGTCGGAGATCGGTCCGCTGCTCTACCCGGTCTACGAGGAGTTCTGCGGGCAGGTGGTGGCGCGTGCGCAGGAGCAGTTGACGGCGGGATCGGCCTCGGCGCTGGTCGCCGGCAACCTCGGGATCGCAAAGGGGGCGCCGGTCGTGGAGATCAAGCGGATCGCCATGGGCTACGACGGCCGGGCGCTGGAATGGCGCCGTTCCTGGGGCGTTGCAGACACATTTCAGTATCACGTGGAAATATCTTGAAACATAGAAGAGGGAGGTTGCCATGAAGTGGGTATCAGCGGTCGCGGCGATGGGGGCAATGATCGTCTCCGCATCGACCACGGTCTTCGCCGAACCAATCGAGGTTCGCATTGCCAGCCATGTTTCGGCCTTGTCGCCGCTGCATCAGCAGTCGGAGATGTTCGCGGCGGAGATCGAGAAACGCCTGCCGGGTCAGTTCGCCTTTTCGATCTTCCCGGGCGGCCAGCTCGGCAAGGAAAAGGCCCTGATCACCAATGTGAAGGCCGGCTCCATCGAGATGATCAACGTGGCCTCCGGCGTCATGAAGCTTGACAAGAAACTGGGGCTTTTCGATCTGCCCTGGCTGTTCGACGACCGGGCGCACGTCCAGCGCGCGATGGCCGGCGGACTGGAAAATGCCGTGCGCGCAAGGATCGAGGAAGTCGCCGGCGTCAAGGTCATCGGGGTGTACGAGAACGGTTTCCGGCACGTCGTGAACGGCAAGCGCTCCGTCAGCGAACCGAAGGACCTGAACGGCCTGAAGATCCGCATCTCCGGCGGTAAGTTCCGTCAGGGCGTCTTCCAGCAGATGGGCGCGACGCCGCAGAAAGTCGCCTGGAAGGAAACCTTCACGGCACTGCAGACCGGCGTTGTCGATGGCGCCGAGGCGGCGGCTTACGGCTTCTACGAACAGAAGCATTTCGAGGTTGCGAAGCATCTCAGCCTGACCGGGCACGTTTATACTCCGTCCTTCCTGCTGGCTTCCCAGTCCTTCTGGGACGGCCTGAACGATGAGCAGCAGCAGGCTTTCGCCGAGGCGGGTGCGGCAGTCACCGATGCCGCCTACAAAGGCGCGGCGGCGCTGGAGAGCAAGTACTTCGAGGAAATGAAGACCAAGCTCTCGATCAATGAAGTGGACCTCAAGTCCTTCCAGGCGGCCACGGCCAAGAGCTACGACAACTATCTCTCCAGCCAGGGCGAAGACTGGCTGAAGTTCGTCCGCGACGCCGCAAAGAAGAACTGAGTTTTGGGGCCGGGCGGCAGGCTTGCCGCCCGCGAAAACCCGCCGGCGGGACGACAGGACGACCGCGCCCGCCGGCATCCGGATAAACTTCCATGTTGTTGAAACTTGCCGACAGGGTCGTGCAGGCAGCGGCGGTGTTGTGCCTGGTTGTCTCGACCACAATGGTCTGCGCGAATGTCTTCTACCGCTACGTGGTGCTGGACTGGCTGCGTGGCCTGACGGAGACACTTCCGGCTCTGCTGCCGCTGTTCGAAGTCCTGAATGATTTCTTCGGCGCGATCTCCGTGACCGCGGATGAGGTACCGGGTCTGCTGCTGGTCTGGATTGCCTTCCTCGGCGCCTACATGGCTTTGCGGGACGGCGGCCACATCGCCTTCGATCTGCTGGTCGAACGTCTGCCCGCGCGGCCCCAGGCGCTGCTGCGCCATACGACGGATATCGCAATCCTTGTCTTCCTGGTCCTTTTGTTCCTGCAGTCCGTACGCATGATCCGGATCGACGGCACCACCGAGATCGAAACGGCGGAGATCGCCCAGGGCTGGTTTATGCTGATCATGCCTCTGGCCGCGGTGCTTCTGGGGCTGGCAGTCTCGGTTCAGTTGTTCCGGCGCTTGCGCGTCCGGCCGGACGCGGCGGAGCGCTGATCATGGCCTGGCTGGTTGTCGTTCTGCTGTTTGCGCTCATTGGCCTGGGGGTGCCGGTCGGCTTCGCCCTGATGCTGACGGCCGCGATCGCCATGTCCCTGTCGGGCATCGATTTGATCATGGTGCCGATCCAGATGTTCTCGGGCACCAACTCGGTGGTGCTGCTGGCGATTCCGCTCTTCATCTTCATGGGCGAGCTGATGGGGGCGACCTCGATCTCCGAACGGATCATTACCCTGGCGGCTTCTCTCGTCGGCTGGATCCGTGGCGGGCTCGGACATGTGAATATCGTGACCTCCATGTTCATGGCCGAGATGTCCGGCTCGGCGGTGGCCGATGCCGCGGTCATGAGCAAGGTTTTCGTACCTTCCATGGAGAAGCAGGGCTACCCCAGGACCTTCGCGGCGGCGGTGACGGCGACCAGCGCGACCCTGGGGATCATCATCCCGCCCTCGATCCCCATGGTGCTCTACGGGGTGACCAGCAACACCTCGATCAAGGAACTTTTCATCGCCGGGATCGTGCCCGGCATTCTGCTGGGCGGTGCCTTCATGGTGACCGTCTATATCTTCGCATTGAAGGAAAACTATCCGGTCGATAAGCGTTTCGACATCGCGCGGCTCGGTGCGGCTTTTCTCGGCGCGGCCGTGCCGCTGATGATTCCCGTTATCGTGGTCGGTGGCTTGATCCTGGGGTTCGTGACACCGACCGAAGCGGCTGCGGTGGGGGTGATCGCCGCCCTTTTCTTCGGTGTGGTGCTCCAGCGCGACCTTGGCGTGACGAAGCTCTATGAACTGATGGTGACCACGGTTCGTCAGACATCGGTTGTCATGATGATCATCGCGGGCTCTGCCGTACTGGGTCAGTTCCTGGCCAACGAACAGTTGCCGCAGCGTATCGCGGAAGCTCTGGGCGGGGTCACCGACGACTATGTTTTCCGGCTTCTTCTGATCAATGTCTTTCTGCTTTTGCTTGGGATGTTCCTGCACGCCTCGGCCGCGATCATCGTGGTGGTTCCCATGTTGCTGCCGCTGGTCAGGGAGATTGGGATCGATCCCGTGCATTTCGGCGTCATCGTCTGTCTGAATCTCGGTATCGGACAGCAAACACCGCCGGTCGCCTCCGTGTTGTTGACGGTCTGCTCCACGACGGGACTGAAGATCGAACAGGTTATGGGTTACGGCAAGTGGCTCATCCTGGCGATGTTCGTCACCCTGATGATCGTGACCTTCACGCCGCAGACCGCCATCTGGTTCCGCTGAAGGGGGCGCTGGTTTTCGGAATATGCTCTAGCGAGGAGAGTTGTCTCATGTCCGATTCAGAAACACTCACCAAGCACTATGGTCGAAGTGATCTGCTGGGGGAGATCAAACGCGGGCTGGAAGCCATGGGGAAGAAGCGCGAGACGGTGACGCTGGACGATCTTGCCGCGGTCGATGAATTTCATGTCGGCGGCCGACAGGCTTCGATCGCTTTCCTCGATCAGTTGAAGCCAACGCCGGAGCAACTCTTTCTGGATATCGGTTCCGGCCTCGGCGGGCCGGCCCGCTTTGCGGCCGACCGCTACGGCTGCCGGGTTGCGGGTGTCGACCTGACGGCCGATTACGTCACCACCGGCCGGGTGCTGTGTAACTGGCTTGGGCTGGGGAGCAAGGTCTCGCTTCGGCAGGGTAGTGCGCTCAATCTGCCCCTGACCGACGGAACCTTCGACGGTGCCTATATGATGCATGTCGGCATGAACATCGAAGACAAGACCCAGCTCTGCGCCGAGGTCTATCGGCTGCTGCAGCCCGGCGGTTGCTTCGGAATCTACGACATCATGACGGTCGGCGAGGGCGAATTGTCCTTTCCGCTGCCCTGGTCCTCGGAGCCGGCCACCAGCTTTGTGGCAACGCCCGAAGCCTACAAGGATGCCTTGCGGGCGGCGGGTTTCACCATCACGGCCGAGCGCAGCCGCCGGGATTTCGCGCTGGAGTTCTTTGTCCGCCAGCGCGCGATGATCGCGGCTGCGGGGGGACCGCCGCCGCTAAGCCTTCACATTGTCATGGGGGCGAACACGAAAGAGAAACTGCGGAACCTGGTGGCCGGGATCGAGGCGGGAAGGGTGGCACCCTACGAGGTGATCGCAAAAAAGGCTGCGTGATACTTTTCTGGAAGAAGCATCACGCAGCCTGATATCTGCAGCAGATCTGAGTGTCTGATCAGGAGGCCGTCTTGCGGGTCCAGAAATGGTCGAGCGATATCATGCCCGGCCCGCGGATGACGAGGTAGATCAGCAGGAAGACCCAGAGGCTGCGCTGGTCCACGATGACCGAGTCTGAAAAGCGGTCGAAGAGCGCACCGATGGTCTTTTCATCGGCCCCGTGAAAGGCGATGTCGACGAAGCTCTGCACCGTCACGAAGCCGATCATTCCAAGTGCCGCTACCCGCGTGAAGAGCCCGAGCACGATCAGGATCGGCAGGATGAACTCGCTGTAGGTTCCGGCAGCGACGATGATGTCGTAGGGAAAGAAGGGCACCTGCGAGGCGTCGAAATCGTAATGCTCCACGACGCTGGGCAGGATTTGAAAGTAGGCGTTGTCCTGGATGCTGAAGAACCCGAGCACGCCGTCTCCGACTTTGGTCAAGGCTGAATTGTAAAGGTAGACGAATAGCACGCCGGCAAAAACGAAGCGTGCGGCCAGGCCGAGAAACCAGTCTTCGAGGGCAGTCTGCACTTTGTCGAAGACCAGATTGTACAAGCCGGCAAGTCGGGAAATCATAGCACTCGATCCTTCCTTGGGGTTTTCAGATGTTTGAGGTCTGGTTGCCGATGCCGGTGACGGCACCGAGATAAAACAGGCCCTCCAGGTGGTGGGCTAGTTCAAAGCTTTCGCTTTGGCCGGCTGCCTGCTCTGCAGCCTCACCCAGCGTGGCGCCTTTGTGAAGCGCGGCGAGGAAGCCGTAGCCTCCTTCGGGTAGAAGGTGGGTGTCGACCTCGAAGGTGGGGCGGATAACAGCCAACTGCTCGGCCCGCTTCATCTCGACCGCGTCCTGGGGGCCGAGGCCTGAACTCGCGGCCCAGATCGAAAAGACCGGCCAGCGTGACGACAGCAGAGCGAGCGAGGGATGGAGGTCAAAGGTAACGCCGGCGAGCTGCTCCGGCGGAATTTGTGCCAGTGTATCGATGGTGATCGGGGCGCGATCTTCCGCATGATAAGCGGAGAGCCGGGCCCATTCCAGACGGGCGATGTCTCCCAGATAAGGCACCGATGCGGCTGGTGGGAAAGTTTCCAGAAAGTCGCCCAGACTTTCCCCATAGAGAAACAGCAAGGGAGATTTTGGCGGCTCCTGGTCGATATAGGCGCGGGCCGTCGCCTTGAAGAACTCCTCGCCGACGAGTCGCTCGACGATGGGAAAGCTTGCCCGAAGTGCCTCGATCAGACTTGCGACGACATTGTTCCGATAGACGTCGAAGCGCTTCTTCGGTGCTACACCGCCCGGACTGTCCAAAGATGCCGGTGGCGGTTGTCCCGGATCCCGCAGGCCGGCGACGAATTCAGCCTGAATGCTAGCGAGCGACACTTTGGCGCTCCCGTTCGGCGGCTGCCGAGCCGCGGTCCAGCAACAAGCGGTCGGCGCTTTGCGCCTCGGCGAAGAGTCTGGGCCAGGACGGCAGGTCGTTGTCCCACTCGATCAGGGTTGGCAGGTATCCGGCCCGCTCGATGACCTGACCGTAGAGCTGCCAGACCTGGTCCGCCACCGCGCGGTCGTGGGCGTCGATCAGGAGCGCTTCACCGAGATCATCCTCATCCTCAGCATGCCCGCCGAGATGGATCTCGCCGACGCGTTCGAGTGGGAAGGCGGCCAGATAGTCTTCCGGCGCATAACCGTGATTGGTTGCCGAAACGAAGACGTTGTTGACGTCGAGCAGCAGGCCACAGCCGGTTTTTTCGGACAGGCGGGTCAGAAACTCGATTTCGCCAAGGCTGCTGTCTGAGAAGGTGACGTAGGTTGAGGGGTTCTCGAGCAGCATCTGACGGCCCAGCGCATCCTGCACCTGATTGATATGCTCGCAGCAGCGCGCCAGCGATTCCGCGTTGTAGGGGACCGGCAAAAGGTCATTGAAGAAGAACTCGCCGTGGCTCGACCAGGCAAGATGCTCGCTGAAGAGCCCGGGCTCGTAGCGATCGTTGACGCTTTTCAGCCGCGCCAGGTGATCTTTGTCCAGGGGACGCTCGGCGCCGATGGAGAGGCCGACCCCATGGAGAGACAGGGGATAGTTCTCGCGAATCTTCTCGAGATAGCGGTGTGGCGGACCGCCGGCGCCCATGTAGTTTTCAGCATGGATCTCAAACCAGCCGACATCCGGACGGGTCTCCAGGATGGCATCGTAATGCTCAGCCTTAAGGCCGACTCCGGCGCGTGCAGGGATTTGTGGTTCGATTCTCATGGCGTGATTATAGGGGAATTCAGTCTTGTCAGGGATTTCAGTCGTTTCGAAGCGAAGGGGGGGGCGGCTATCCACCGTCCCCCCCTTTAAAATGTAACCGCTCTGAAAGGCTGAGAATCAGCCGGCAGGCAGGTCGCGCTTGACTTCCTTCAGCGAGCCGGCCCGGTCGCCCGGCAGCTCAAACTTGGCTTCCTGTCCCTCGGCGCCGTACTTTTCGCAGTCACCCTTGGGGACGAGAGTCCAGGCGTTGCCCTGGTAGTCGACGGTCGAGGTGCCGGCGCAGGTGGTGCCGGGGCCTGCGGCGCAGTCGTTCTGACCGGCCAGCGAAATGCCGTAACACTTTTCTTTGCCTGCGGCGTGCGCGGGGGCGGAAATCGATGCGGAGAGAGCGACGGCAACGGCGCCGGCGACCACCGCAGAAGTCATCACCTTGGTTTTGGTGCTCATTTCAGGGTTCCTATTCTAAGAGTTAACGATCTAGCAGCACTCCAGAGATCGGCCGCCGGCGGGCCGAGGTGCCGGCGGCTGGTCTCTGTCAGCTTAGCTGCCCTGGGGTGCGGGCTTGGAGTAAGTGCCGTCGTTCGACTTGATCGACTTCCAGCTCTTGGACGAGGCGTCCTGCGACTCCAGGCCGTTCCAGTTCTTGCCCGCGGACTTGATGTGACCTTTGATGTCCTCTTCCCAGAAACCGACGACGGCCGGGTTGATGTTCAGGAAGAGCTTGCCGTCAACGATACGCCAGAGGTTCGGGTTGGCCGGAACCTTGCCGCCCTGGGAGACGCCATAAGCGCAGTGGCCGTCGAACTGCGGCGCGTACTTGGCCGGGTCAGCCAGGAATTTGTCGCGGTTCGCTTCCGTGGAGAAAGCCCAGGTGGAACCGTTGTATTCGGCGGTGATGCTGGTCTTGCCAGGAACGGCTTCCGGCTGACGCTGTCCGACCGGCGCCTGCTCCAGATCGAAGTAGGCCACAGGATCGTAACCGCTCAACGCGTATTTAGATTCATCGACATACTGCTGGCCGGCAAAAGCGGCATTCACCGTCATGACGGCAAAAGCGGACGAAAGCATGAGGGAACGCAACATTGAAATCCTCCAGAAGGTTAGGCTCTCGCGAAATAACTTGTGGTGCTGAAGTGGCGCCAGTCTAAAGAAGCTTCAACGCACGCTAGAGACACAACGGCGTGAGTTGGTGCAGATTCTCGTTCACAAAAACGTTTGTTACGCGTTACCCGCAAACGCCGATTGCGCGGATTTCCAATTTTAAGGCGGAGTCGTCGGCCGGCAAGTTCAAATTTTGGGTCACGGAAAGCTGGTCCGCGACCGTATTCTGTCGCCCTTGGTTGCGCGCAGCGGCAAGAATTGCCGGGAAAAATCTGCCGGCTCACCGATAAAGGCGGCAGAAAGTTCCTAGCGACGCCCGGCAAAAATTGCCCGCAAGAGAGAGAGGCTCTTCGGTAGATCTTTGAATTAAAAGAGAAAAATTTTTATTTCGGTACGATCGTTTTTTGGCATCGGATTTGCGGGGCTTAGCGCGGCGCTGTGTATTCCCATTTTGGAGCACCGGCTGCCGGGGATCGCCAAGTAGGCGATCCTTTACAGACCTCTCCAGGAAGGAGGGGTTGTGAACTTCAAGTAGAAGGATTCAGTAACCATGCCTGTAGTTGCTACGAATACGGCCGCCAATACGGCTACACGTTTTCTGAACAACAACACCGCGATGGCGTCCTCCTCGGTCGGCAAGCTGGCCTCGGGTTCGCGCATCGTGCGGGCTTCAGACGACGCTGCAGGCCTTGCCATCGCCTCGCGTCTGAACTCCGACGTCGTTGCTCTCCAGCAGGCCTCGATCAACGCTTCACAGGGTGCCTCGATGGTGCAGGTCGCCGATGGCGGTCTGGCGCGTATCGGCGACGTTCTGCAGCGGATGAAAGCTCTGGCGGCAGCCTCGCTGTCGGGTGTTCCGACCAACAATGAGCGCGCCTTCATCGATGCCGAGTATCAGGAGCTTGAAAACGAAATCAACGGGATCGCGGCGACGACCCGCTTTAACGGCGATTCCCTGCTCGATGGGACAGGCACCGGCACGGTGGCGTTCTTCGTCGGTACCGACGCTGCTGATACGATCACCGTTAACTTCTCGGCATTGGCTGCCGGCTCCGCAAACTTCACCTCGGGCACGCTGGCCGTGACCACCGCGGTCGACACGGCGGCGAATGCGGCCACGGCCATGGCCGAGGTCGACGCGGCTATCGATGAAATTTCAGAAGCGCGAGCGAATGCCGGTGCGTTCATTTCGCGTTTCGAGTTCCGTGGTCAGCAGATTGCGACCTCAACCGAGAACATCCAGGCCGCTGAATCGGCCATCTCCGACGTGGACCTCGCGGCTGAACAGGCCAAGCTGGTGTCCTCGCAGGTGCTGGTCCAGGCCTCGGTCTCGGCGCTCTCTCAGGCCAACCAGATCCCGCAGTCATTACTACGGGTTCTTCAGTAAACGGCCAGGGGGTGGGGTAAAGCCACTTGGCTTACCCCATTTCCGCCCGTTTGAACGTAACGAAGGAGGTCGTGACAGATGGTCGACGCCTCACTTAATGCAACGACACAGAAAAGCGCCGCACCGACGTCAAAAGCGCCGGCGGCGGCTCCCAAAATCGATCCCGCGCCTGCAGTGCGTGCGGCACCACCACGCGTGGAAAGAGAAGGGGCTTCCCCTGCGGCGAGCGCGCCTGAAGTCGAGGCTAAGCAGCCTGCGGCGCAGCAGTCCGCACCCATTGTGTCGAAGGTTTCCGGTCTGGCGACCTACCGCGATCATGAATCCGGCCGTCTGGTGGTCCAGATCTTCGATCAGAAGCGCGGCGATGTGATCCTGGAGTTTCCGACCGAGAACATGCTGCGCGCCTATCCTTCGAGTTCGCCGCTGCAATCAATTGACCATGTCATTGAAACAAAAGCATAGAAAGCGCGGATTTTTAACGAATTTTAGGGATTAACGGGGATAGTGAGCCGTAAAGGAGAAAGGTAATGGCACTCGCCGGTACACAAGGCACTCTATCGCTGTCAAATGGCACACCGATCCTCAGCGGCTCGTTTTCCGGGCTCGATACGGCTGCGGTGGTCGAGGCGCTGGTTCAGGCCAAGAGCCTGCCGATCGTGCGGTTGAATCAGAAGATTTCCGAAAACGACGTCAAGTCCGCCGCCTATTCCAATCTCCAGACCCTGGTCAACAATCTGCGCACTGCTGCCGAGGGCCTGCGTAACCCGCCTGGCCTGAACGGCGGCCTGAACAACGTCTTCGAGCAGAAGTCGGCCTTCTTGACCTCCAGTTCGACAACGCCTGCGGGCGACATCATGGGGGTGACCGCCTCGAACGACGCCATTGCCGGTATCTACGAGTTCCAGGTGCAGCAGATTGCGACTGCGCACAAAATTTCCGGCGGCACCATCGCCGACAACACCGCCGCTCTGGGTGTGACGGAAAACCTGACCATCGGACTTGCCGGCGGCACGACGGCCAATATCGCCGTCACCGCGGACATGACCCTGGATGGCCTGGTGGCCGCAATCAACTCGCAGTCAGATGTCACCGGCGTGCGGGCCTCTTCGCTGAAAATTGCCGATGGCGACTTCCGTGTGGTTTTCACGGCGGAAGAGACGAACAAGACGATTACCTTCACCGGTGACGCCGGCGGCGCCGTGGCTACGGCGCTGGGTATATCGGCGGATAACGGCGCGACCTTCACCAACGAACTGGAAACGCCGCAGCCGGCGCTGGTTCTGGTTGACGGCATCACGGACCCCATCACGCGCGACTCCAATGAGATCGACGATGCCATCACGGGCCTGACCTTCGATCTCTTCAAGGCGGAGCCGGGCACCACCGTTCAGGTCGAAATTGACCCTGATTTGAGTGCCGTGCGCCAGAGAATTGACGATTTTGTCACGGCATACAATGAGTTACGCGCCTTTTCTCTCGCCCAACAACAGGTTTCGGGAGAGGGGGAGGTCTCGGAAGATTCCGTCCTTTTCGGCGACAACACCTTGCGCAGCCTGGAGTCGGCCCTTGGGACGGATATCTCGGGCTTTACTGACAACCTGCTGGCCGGATCCCTCACCACGCTGCGGGATGTCGGCATCGAGTTGGATGCGAACAACTACCTCACCGTCGATAGCGCCAAACTGGACGCTGCCCTGGTGGGTAAGCTTGATCAGGTGCGCAATCTCTTTGAATTCAGCTTCACTGCCGATTCGCCCAAGGTGGCCTTGATCAGCCGTACGACCCAACTGGCCGTGGGTGATTTCGAGCTCAACATCGCGGGGACGGATGCCAGCGGCAACGCGACGGGTGTCAGCGTGACCGGCCATGGCAATGTCTTCGATATCGATGGTAACCGTCTGATCGGCAAGGAGGGCACGGCCTTCGAAGGCCTCACTCTCGCCTACGCCGGTACGCCCTCGAGTGGGGCCGAAACCATTCAGATTTCCACCAGTCTTGGTTTCGCGGAAAAGGTCTTTCAGACCGCCGATGCCTACGGGAAGTCGAACGGTGGCCTCATTGCCGAGCAGGTCAGCACGCTCGGCGCGCAGAACGAGGACCACACCGCGGAGATCGCGAAGATCGAGGAGCGCATGGTTGCCTACCGCGCCTTCCTGCTCGAGAAGTTCGCGAAGATGGAGCAGGCGGTCGCGCAGGCTGAGAACATGACCAACCAGCTTAAATCCTTCATCGAATCGGACAATTAACACACCAGGGAGGTGTGAGTATGAGCTACCATTCGCAGGCCCGGTCTGCCTACGCAGCGGCCTCCAACGCCGTGTCGCCTCTACAGGCAGTCGTCATGCTCTACGATGGTATGATTCGTTCGATCTCCGCCGCCAAACTGGCCATCGAAGAGGAGCGGATCGAAGACCGCTTCAATCACACGAAAAAAGCGTCGCAGATCCTCCTGGGTCTTCAGGCCAATCTTGACTTCGAGAAGGGCGGCGAGGTCTCGCCGATGCTCAGTCAGTTCTACGATACGATCTTCATGCGCATTCAGCGGATCAACTCGGCCAACTCGATCGAGGTCTGTGACGAAGTTATTCGCAGCCTGAGCAATGTGCGGAAGAGTTGGCACGAACTTGCCACCACCCCTAATGCCCAGGTTTCCATGACCGACGCCATTCAGGAAGCCGGAGGCAGCGTGGGACTGTCGGCTTGATAGGGGCGCTGTAAGGCGGGACTGCTGTTTTGAGGAACTGCTGTTTGGGAATACGCGAAAGCCGCCAGCTTGAGGGCGGCTTATTTATTTGCGGATAGAGGAATCGTGGGGAGCGCTGAGGCGGATTGCGTGCCGGAGCTTAAGGCATGGCGTGGCCTTAAAGCATATGGCGGACGTCGTAGCGGTCGTTACGGAAGATGTACTGCCAGGCCTGCTTCGTGTCGGCATCGATCACGACCGGTGCCCGAAGGTTTACCGACTGCTGGAGACCCTGAGGCGTCCGATGGAAAGTGGTGAGCAGCAGCACGACGCCGACGCTGCGATCGATGGACTGGGCATCGAAAGCCTCGGCCACGTCCTTTTCATCGATCAGACCCGGCGCGCTCTCCAGTGGCCGGACCACGAAGGTCAACTCAGCGGATTCGATCGACTGCAGCAGCAGCAGAGGGGCCAGGTTCTCATTCGGAATCGGCGTGATGCCGAACTCGCTGAAATCGCTGAAGCCGAGCAGGCCTTTGGGCATCCGGATGCAAAGATTCCGGTCAAACTCGAACACGCCGAATCTTGATTCGACCGTTACGATGTCTGCGGTGCCGGCCATCGGTGATGAATGTGCCATGCCAACCAAAATACTTGGCTCCTCGGAGTAAACAGCGTGTGTAAAGGCGTTCATGTCTTGTTGCGATCCCTAGATTAGTCGGTCGTGGTTAAGGAAAGGTATCTGCTAGGCCTTTTGTTTTATTGCCTAATTACTAACTCAAGAAGCTAATGAGATTGAGTGATGAGAGCCGCGAGAGGGCGAGATAGGAGCCCTGAAGCGTCAACTCATCCATCGATAGCTGGGTCGTTGCCGCCGCGATATCGGTGTCTTCGATGCTTGAGACGATGTTCTCGGCATAGGTCTGGAAATTCTGATGGCCGTCCTTGGTTTTTTCCAAAACCAGGGTATTGGCGCCAATCTGGCCCCGCAGGTCGCTGAGGCCGTCGATCGCCGACTTCATCAGGTTATAGGCTTCGGTCAGCACCTGTTTGTCCAGGTTCGCGCCGGCATAGTCCATGTACTCCAGGGCGCGGAGCATTTCTTCGAAGGCCGGGTTGTCGCCGGTGATGCCGTAGACCGTCTCGAAGGCGTCGTCGGCGCGGACGGACAGCAGGGTCTGGTCACCCTGGTAGTAGTCGAAATCGGCGGCAAAGACACCCGGCAGGCCCGCCGCCGGGGTATAGGCCGGATCGTTAAGATCGACTGGCACCCGGTCGGTCAGAGAGCCGGCAAAGAGATAGCGGCCTTCGTGCTGCGTGTTGATCAGGGCGGCGGCCTCCTCCAGGAAGGTCGCGGAAAACTGCTGTAGCGGCAGGTCGTCGATGTAGGAGCCGCTGAGGCCCTGGCTCATGATGCCGAGCACCTCGGTCGCGCGATTGACCATGGTCGCGATCGAGCTTTCCATGATGTTCAGGCGGGCGACGGCCTGATCGATGTTCTGCGAGAACTTTTCCGATAGCTGAATGTTGCGCTCCAGGCTGACCAACTGATTTGCGTCGCGCGGAATCTCGGCATATTGCTGGGCGGTTTTGCCGCTGGCGATCTCGATCTGTGTCCTGGCCGCATTGGACTGAGTCTGCAGCGTGTAGGACAAGGTGAGCTGGTGCTGGGCAAAGTTTGCAACCCTGAACATGGTGTCTTCCTTAGTTACCGAGGTTCAGAAGCGTGTCGAACATCTCGTTCGCGGTCTGGACGATCCGCGCCGAGGCCTGGTAGGCGTTCTGGAACACCACCATGTTCGAAAGCTCTTCATCGATGTTGACGCCTGATTCCGACAGCACCCGGGTTTCGATGTCCTGGTGCAGGAAATTCTGATACTCGAGCTGTGATTCCGCCGCCGAGGTGATCGCCGAGTTGTAGGACAGGATGGTTCCGGCATAGCCCGACAGCGACGTCGTCACGCCTGGCGGACCGTCGGCGATACTGTCGAAGACAAAATTTTCATTGAAGGCGTTGGCGAGTTCTTGCGCGACTTCGTTGTTGCCCGCGCCCAGGACGTAATTGGGCGGCGTGCCCGAGATGCGCCCGCGAGAGATGTTTTCGGGACTTGCGACGATGTCGGCGCGGACTCGGATGGTATCCGAGATGCCGGTCTGCAGGCCCTGCAGCTCCATGGCATTGACGCCGCCACCGAGTTGCGGCGTTTCATAGAGGTTGTTCAGGCCGAAGAAGTTCGAGAGGCCATAAAAGGTATCTGCCGTCGCATCGCCGTCGGCATCGAAATCGATCTGCGCATCGCCTGCCTGTGTGGCGGGCCCGGCGTCGAGAAAGGCCAGCCGGTGTCCGGGAGCCAGCTTGATTTCCATTTCGTTGTCGGCGGTCCACTGGGCCGAGCCGAGGCCACCGAGGAAGGTGTCAATATCGTTGCGGATGGCGTCCGGCGTGGTGGCGCCGGCCGCAATGGTGCCGGGAGCGCCCACGATGTCCCCGTTGGTGTCCAGGATGACCATGGTCACGTTGCTGCCGAGCGTCAGCGGATCGCCGGTATTGGTGAAGGCCCTGGTGCCGAGCATCGCTGCCGGATCGCCGGCCGCGGTGCCCAGGCCGAAGGGCGTGTTGGCACCCCGGTTATGGGCCCGGTTGATCTCGTCGCGCGTGGTGGCGGCCAGTTGGTCGATCTGGGCGGTGAGGGAGGGCAGGGTGACGTCGCGCATCTCCAGCAGACCCGCCAGGCGTCCTGAGTTGATATCGTCGTAGATGTCGTTGGCCGGCGTCGGCGTGGTACCGGCATTGAGATGGATACCGCTCAGGTTGGCCGGATAGACCTGTGTCGCCGTGATCAGTGTCGACTGGCTGTGCTGCAGGGTGCCGGCGTTGGGGCCGCCGACGAGTTGCGAGCCACCCCCGGTCAGGACAGTCATTTCCCCTTCGTTGTTGATGAAGTGCTGGACGTCCAAGTAGTCGGCGATCTTCTCCAGGGCCGCGTCCCGGGCATCTTCCAGATCTCCGGTGGGCTGACCCAGCGAGAGCGTCTGGGGCATCTTGCTATTGATTTCGGCAATGATTTCCAGTTGCTGATTGATTGTCGTGACCGCGTTGTTGATCTCGATATCGGCCTGCAGGCGCAGGGCCTCGATGGATTCCTCCATCTGGTTGAAGCGCTGCGCGACCGTGACCGCCTGGTTCACGGTGGAGAACTGATGCGCCGAGATCTCGGGGCTGACCGCCAGATCCTCGAAGGCCGTGGCCAGCGATGAAATCGAGTTCCCCAGGGCGTTGTTGTCGCCGACGGAACCGAAGAAGGTCTGTGTCCGGTTGAGGTAGTCCTGCGTGACGGTGGCGTAGCCGAGCGCGGTCGTGTTGGCCACCAGGTCACGCTGCAGGAACTGATTGATCTGGCGGTTGACGCCCGCGACCTCGACGCCCACGCCGACGTTGGCGAGCGTACGCGTCTGCTGTGCGAGAACCTTGCGCGAGTAGTCAGGGGTGTTGACGTTCGCGATGTTGTTCGAGATGACCTGCAGGGCCGATTGATTGACCTGCAGTCCGCTGAGCGCATTATTCAGAGCAAGGGTCAGAGACATGGGATGCCGCTCTTATTCCTTGTGGGAGGAGACACCGGAGGTCAGAACTCTTGATTGAGCCTGAGGGAAACCGCGCCGGTGGCCTGCTGAGTGCCTTGGTTCGAATAGCCAACATGGCTGTTCTGTGCGGTCTGCACGGCCGTCGTGATGGCCTTGACCAGCTTTTCGTTGGTCGTTTTCGCGGCCCGGATGGCGGCCTCGTTTTCCCGCATGGTTTCGGTCATGCGTCCCACCACGTCGCGCAGCTCCTCGCGCAGGCTCTCGTCCAGCCGCTCGGTCGCGAAGCGGTCTTCGCGCAGGGCGGCCGTCTCGTTTTCGTAGCGGCTGATCAGCTCCAGTTTCTGCCCCTGCAGCACACTGAATTCCTGAATCTGCATGGCACGAAGCAGTTCGACCTCCCGGCTCATCAGGCTGGTGAGTTCGCGCACCACGGTGATGATGGAATGGATGGAGGTTCCATTCAGTGGCTGAATGGCCAAGGCCTGATCGTCGGAGAGCTGGGCCATCTCGGCCTGGGGGATTGCGGCTTGCATCACTGTGCTACCTCCTGAAGCTTGAGGATCTCGCGCTGGACGGCGTCGGAAATGCCGATACCGCCTGATTTGGCTATGGCCTTGCCGTACTCCTGGACCAGCAGGGAACGGTAGATCTTTTCGCTGGAGCCGCCGCCGAAGGGGCCGTCGGTCTCGAGGCCGTCGAAGATCGGCGTCAGCATCTGGGCCAGAAACACCGCTTCGAAGTCTTCGGCGGCTTCCTTGGCATGGGCCAGCTTCTTGGCCTGTAGCGCGCTGTCGCCCTGCGCGGCGTTGGCTGCGCTCTGGACCCCGGCGGCGGCCTTCTGGACGCTGGCGCGGCCCGCGTTGTTGGCGAAGAGGGCGTTATACTGGGTGAGATTGTCCATTACATCACCTCGATTTCGGCCTGCAGCGCGCCGGCTGCCTTGATCGACTGCAGGATCGTGATCATGTCGCGCGGACCGACCCCGAGGGCGTTCAGGCCGTTGACCAGTTCCTGCAGGCTGATCCCCGAGGGCAGAACGGCGAGCCGCCGGTCTTCGTCCTCGTCGATCTCGATGTTGGTGCGGTCTACCACCTCCGTGTCGCCGTTATTGGCGAAGGCGTTGGGCTGGCTGACCTGCGGGGTTTCAGTCACCCGGATCGTCAGATTGCCTTGGGCGATGGCCACGGTGCTGATGCGCACGTTCTCGCCCATGACGATGACGCCGGAGCGTTCGTCGATCAGAACCCGCGCGACCTGGTCGGTGGTGACCCGCAGTTGCTCGATGTCGGTCATCATGGCGACGGCATCACCGTTGTACTTCGGCGGAACCGCGATCTGAACCGTGGCCGGATCCAGCGATCGGGCGGCCGGGAGGCCGAGAAAATCGTTGACGGTATCGGCGATGCGCCGGGCCGTGGTGAGGTCCGGGTTGCGAAGCGCAACCTTGACGCTGCGCATGTTGTTCAGGGCGAAGTCCAGTTCGCGTTCGATGATCGCGCCATTCGCGATGCGGCCCACCGTGGGGACGCCGCGGGTAACGGTCTCGGCATTGCCGGCTGCCGAGAAACCGGCGATGGCGACCGAACCCTGCGCGACGGCGTAAACCTCGCCGTCGGCGGCCAGCAGGGGCGTGACCAGCAGGGTGCCGCCGAGCAGGCTTGAGGCGTCGCCGATGGCGGAGACGGTGACATCCAGGCGGGTCCCCTGACGCGAGAAGGGTGGCAGGTCGGCGGTAATCATCACGGCGGCAACGTTATCGGTGTCCAGGGCGGCGTCGCGGGCGTTGACGCCCAGGCGCTCCAGCATGCCGATCAGGCTCTCACGGGTGAAAACAGCGCTGCCCAGATCATCTCCGGTGCCGTTCAGGCCCACGACCAGGCCATAGCCGACCAGCATGTTCTCGCGGATCCCCTCGAAGTCCACGATATCCTTGATCCGATGCTGCATCTGCGCTGCGGCAGGACCTGCGATCGCGAGCAGGAGAAGCGCGAGCGTCAGCCTTCTGGCGGCGAAAAGCGTTAGCTTTGCTGCGAGCGACGGCGCTACCTGGAAGAAATCTTGGACTTTTTGAAACATTCACTTCACTCGGTTTTGGATCCTGCCCTTGCCGTTCGATCGGCGCCGGACGCTGTGCCAGATGCGAATGTCGTGCCAAGAGTCTCCTTCCTGCGGGGAGCGTAGGAAATCTGCGCATTTCGCTACGGCGCAGGAGGGTTAAGAGCTTGCCGGAAGTGCGTGCCCGGCAATTCGTGACTGTCATGACGGGTAAAAATTTCCCCATTAACACAATAAGTTAACCGCTTCTTAAGGATAAATGGCCAGCTTAACAGCCGTGTTTGATCGAGCGGTTTGAAATGAAAATTGGTCACGTGTCCTCGCCGAGGACGGCAACGACGAAACGGAACGAGCGCAGCGGGTCGGCGAAGGCCGGCGGTTTTGCGCAGGCTTTAGGCTCGGAGCCCGCGGCACCGGCCGCCGTAGCCGGCACGGCGCCGCTCGGTGCGCTGGATGCGCTGGTCGCGCTGCAGGAGGTCGATGACCCCACCACCGGACGTGGGAAGGCGCAGCAACGCGGTGAAGAGCTCCTGGATCGTCTGGACCGTCTGCGTATGGGATTGCTGATGGGGCGGGTCTCGATCACCGAGCTCGAGCGGCTTTCGGACATGGTGAATCGGGAATCGGCCGCGACCAGCGATCCGCGTCTGCGGGAGATTCTCGGCGAGATCGAGTTGCGGGCGGCGGTCGAGCTGGCGAAGCTTGGTCGCTGAACCTTCGTTCGGCCAGTTTGAAACAAAAAGTGAACTTTTGGCGTCCGCAGCCGGGTAGAGCGCTGTTTGTAGGGACAAAATTTCGACAAAACTTCGTTAATGCACCTCCAATGTGTTTCTGAAGCTTGTCGAGCGGAGCAAATTTCATATACTCCGCGGCGCTGCAATTTGACCATGTGTGGGACTAGGAATGACGATACCATTGCCGCACGACTATCGTCCTGCTGATGACGAGAGTTTTATGAACCCGCTGATGACGGAGTATTTCCGTCAGAAGTTGTTGAATTGGAAAGAGGAACTCCTTCGGGAATCGAGCGAAACCCTGCAGAATCTGCAGCAGGATAACGTCCCTGAAGCCGATATCGCGGATCGGGCCTCCACTGAAACCGACCGGGCGCTTGAGCTCCGGACCCGGGACCGCGAACGCAAACTGATCGCAAAAATCGACGAAGCACTGCAGCGAATCGAGACGGGCAATTTCGGCTACTGCGAGGAAACCGGAGAGCCGATCAGCCTGCGGCGCCTGGAGGCCAGGCCGATCGCAACGCTGTCGATCGAAGCCCAGGAACTCCATGAGCGTCTGGAGCGAACACACCGCGACGATTAAACGACAAAACCGGGCAGCGAACAGCTAGCCCGGTGTTTTTTTGTCAGGCTGGCCGACTTAATCGTCGACCAGCCTTTTTTGTTATCCGATCAGAAGGGCCAGATGATGTCGAAGACCTGCTGGCCGTAGCGGGGCTGCTGGACATCGGAAATCTGCCCGCGGCCACCATAGGCGATGCGCGCTTCGGCGATCTGGTCATAGTTGATCTGGTTGGTGGAGGTGATGTCTTCCGGCCGGATCAAACCGGCGACCTGAAGCTCCCGGACCTCGAAGTTGACCCGGACCTCCTGCCGGCCGGCCACGACCAGATTACCGTTTGGCAGCACCTGGGTGACCAAGGCGGCGACCCGCAGATTGATGGATTCATCCCGGGCGACGGCGCCGGCGCCTTCCGAACTGCTGGTGCTGTCCAGGTCGATCAGGTCGGTGGCGTCCACGGCCTGGGGCAGAATACTTGCCAGGCTGGCCTCGTAACCCAGGAAGGAGGTCGCCGAGGCATCTTCGGCATTCGTCCGGCTGCGGTTGGTTCTGTTCGAGATCGCCGCCGAGTCATTGATTTCGATGATGACCGTCAGGATATCGCCGACTTCACTCGCCCGCTGATCCTTGAGAAAGGCGCGCGATCCCGGACGCCAGAGCGAGCTGGGAGAACGTTCGACCTCGACCGTCGACGGCATGGGAATGCTGACCTGCTGTGCGCCGGGTACCACCTTTGCCGGATTTTCGATGGTCGAAAGCTCGGGGGCGTCGCCGACCTGGGAGAGGCGGTTCACCATGTTGCAGCCGGAGAGGCCTGCAGCAAGGAGGGAAATGGCCAGGGCTTTTGTCAGCAGTGAAGCAACCGGCTGTCCGTTGCTGTCCCGGTTGTTTTCCTTACCCAGGCTGCTTTCATTGAATGCGCTTAGCATGCTCGTGTCTCTCCCTAATTACGGACGACAAAGTCGCTCGGCGCCACGCGGACGGTGCCACGGCCCGTCACCTCTGCGCTGATAATGCTGTCGGACTTCGTATTGACGACGCGGATGGCTTCACCCAGCGCGCCGGCCTCGAGGGCGCGGCCCTGTGCGGTCAAGACCATCTGCTCGGTTTCAAGCCGGATCGTGACGAGGCTGTTTTTTGAGATCACCTGAGGTGTGCGGAGCTCCACGGCCTTAAGAACGACACCAGCGCCGATCGGACGCCGGGCGCTTTTCCCGACAATGGAATCGCTGGAAACCAGGGCGTTCCGGGCCAGCCGGTCGGCTCTGCGGACAACCCAGTCCAGATCGTCAGGCCGGATCACTTCGCCGGCGTCGATCCGGCGGCGCAGGACCGGCACCTCAAGCATCTCGATCGCCCGGCCGCGGACGGTCGTTTTGCTGCTCGGAACCCCCTCGGCCGGTGCCACGACCTGCACGGAGAAGCGTCCGCTTGCCTCGTCAAACGAGAGGTTGGTGATGGCCAGGCCGTCGCCTAGCTCCCGGGGCAGAACCAACTGAACCGCGGGGCTGTCGAACTCCAGGTTCGCATTCTGGCGCAAACCCTCTTCGAGCAAGGCTTGCTTGACCCGGTCTTTGATCCTCTGCGAGGGGATGACGTTGACGGCACGCTGAATGATCGCCCGGTCCAGGTGCGAGGACGGCCGCCAGGGCAGGCCGTACTTCTGCGCGATGGCGCTGAGCCAGCGCACGCCGACCGGCACTTTTTTGCCCAGCGCAGGCGCGCGCGCGATAGCCGTGTCGGACTTTTCGCCCAGGCCGGTGAAGATATGGCCGAGTCTGACGACATCGCCCTCGACGATGACATCCTGATTGAGGGTGACGGCGCCGGCATCCGGTTGCGTCGCCGCCAGTGGCGTGGCCAGAGACGAAAGCAGCAGGACGGCAAGGGCGGCCAGAGGGATCCTTCGCATGATCAACGACCTCCTAGATTATCGAAGCTGAACCACGCTCTGCATCATTTCGTCGGACGACTGAATGACTTTGGAGTTCATCTCGTAGGCCCGCTGGGCGGTGATCAGGTTGGTGATCTCTGAGACCACATTGACGTTGGAGGTCTCCAGCGCGCCCTGCAGGAGCGAGCCGGTTCCGGTCGTCGCCGGTGTGGACACGGTTGCCTGGCCCGACGCGGCGGTCTGCAGGAAGAGGTTGTCGCCGATGGCATCCAGGCCGGCCGCATTGGGGAAGGTCGCCAGCTCAATGTTACCGACCACCTGCGGGGCCACCTGGCCATCGATACTGACCGAAACCTCACCGCTGGCGTTGATCGAAATCGAGGTCGCGTTGATCGGGATGGTGATCCCGGGCTGCACGGTGTAGCCGTCCGGAGTCACCAGATCGCCGTTGGGTGAGAGCTGAAAGGCGCCGGCCCGCGTGTAACCGGTCTCGCCGGAGGGCAGCTCGATGGTGAAGTAGCCCTCGCCATTGATCGCGACGTCCAGAGGATTGTCCGTAATGGAGATGTTGCCCTGTTCGGTGATGCGATACACCGCCGCCGGCTTGACACCGAGGCCCAACTGAACGCCGGTTGGCACGATGGTACCGGTATCCGAGGAGGTCGAGCCCACACGGCGCAGGTTCTGGTACAGCAGGTCGTTGAACTCGGCCCGCTGGCGCTTGAAGCCGGTAGTGTTCATGTTGGCGATGTTGTTCGAGATGACCTCGACATTGAGCTGTTGGGCCAGCATGCCGGTGGCACCGATATTCAGTGATCTCATGGCCGTATTCCTCTGACTTTACTGCTGCGACGAAACGAGAACCTGAATCGCCCGGCGTTGGCGTTCATGTTCCTGATCGACCAGTTTGCTTGTCGCCGTGTAGCTGCGGATCGTGTTGATCATGCGGGTCACCTCAACGATTCCCTGCACGTTGGAGCCCTCGATCATGCCCTGGATGACCTCGCCCTCTTCAGCCGGCTGGGGTTCCTGATCGCCAGGTGCTAGCAGGCTGTTGGATTGCTTCTCCAGGGCCTGCTCGTTCTCGAAGCTGACGATCTGGATGCGGCTGATCAGGGTTTCGCCAGCGGAGACGCTGCCGTCCCGTGCGACCGAGATCTCGGTTTCGTTCACCGGAATGGTGATCGGGTTGCCGTCGGCGGCGAGCAGCGGGTCACCCTGCGTCGTGACAATCTGGCCCTGCGCGTCGAGTTGGAAGGTGCCGTTTCGGGTGTAGCGCTCGCCGTCCACCGTCTCGACCACGAAGTAGCCCGGCCCGCTGATCGCCAGGTCGAGCGGGTTTTCGGTCTTGGTCATGGGGCCTTCGCTGATGTTGCGCAGCAGCGCGATGTCCTGAACCAGGCTGACCCGGTCGTTTTCACCCGTTTTCCGAAGGTGTTCGACGAACATCATGTCTTCGCCCTTGAAGGCCGGCGTGGTCATGTTGGCCAGATTGTTGGCGATCACGTCCATCTTTCGGCGCAAGACCGACTGGCGGGAGAGGGCTATGTAACCGGTATTTTCCATCGATCTCCATCCGGCTGAGCGGCTGAGCCACCGGCAGTCAATCGCCGGGGCGGGGTGTCGGCTAGCTTCGTTGCAGGACCCATGCCAAGAGGAAATGCGAAAGAGATTGGCAGATTTCCGGGCTTTTTCACTGCCGGCCATCGGGGGGGAGGCCCGTGGGGCAGGGCTTGCCGGGTAGTTCTTGCCCCACGTCCGTCGGATGCCTGCTTACATCCCGCGCGCGTGTCGATTTCAACGAGTTTTTAACCATCCCGGCGTAGGCTGAGCGCCAGTTAAGTTTATGTAAAACCGAAGAGTCCTGCGTATATGTCCGATGAAGCGGTATCTGAAGACGTCGGCGAAGAGCTAGAGGTCGAAGCGCGCCCGAAAGGCGGCATGAACGGGAAGAAGCTCGTGCTCTTCATCGTCCTGCCGATTCTCCTGCTGGCGATCGCCGGCGCTGGCGTCTACTTCTCGGGTATTCTGGGGCCCGAAGAGACCGAGGAAGGCGCCGAAGAGGAAGAGATGGTGGAAGAGGTCCCGGTGGGACCTGCCGTCTTCTACGATCTGCCGGAAATGCTGGTGAACCTGACCTCCGGGGGGCGTCGCGCCAATTTCCTCAAGATCTCCGTCAGTCTGGAACTGCAGTCTGAGGCGGACGTGCCGCAGGTCGAAGCCGTGCTGCCGCGCATACGGGACAACTTCCAGGTCTATCTGCGTGAGCTGCGAATCGAGGATCTGCAGGGCTCGGCCGGATTGCAACGCCTGCGCGAAGAGCTGCTTCTGAGGGTCAATGCCGCGGCGCGCCCGGCGGTGATCCAGGACGTCCTCTTCAAAGAAATGCTCGTGCAGTAACGGTCGCACCATGGCAGACGAAACAGAAACCGAAGAAGTCGATCAAGATGCCCTCATGGCCGAATGGGAGGCCATGTCGGATGACGACGGTGAAGGGGGCGGCGATGACGATATGGCCGCCGCCATGGGCGAGGGCGGTTCGACCCGCGTCCTGGACCAGAGCGAAATCGACAGCCTGCTGGGCGTTGATACCAGCAACGAAGACGATGTTGCCCAGTCCGGTATCCAGGCAATCCTCAACTCTGCCCTGGTATCCTACGAGCGTCTGCCGATGCTCGAGGTGGTCTTCGACCGACTGGTGCGCATGATGTCGACCTCGCTGCGTAACTTTACCTCCGACAACGTCGAAGTGAGCCTGGATAACATCACCTCCGCCCGCTTCGGCGATTATCTCAATTCCATTCCGCTGCCGGCCATGCTGTCCGTCTTCAAGGCGGAGGAGTGGGACAATTTCGGCCTCATGACGGTGGATTCGGCCCTGATCTATTCGATCGTCGACGTGCTTCTGGGCGGGCGCCGGGGGACGGCGGCCATGCGGATCGAAGGTCGGCCCTATACCACCATTGAGAGAAATCTGGTCGAGCGCATGGTACATGTGGTCCTGGCCGACCTCTCCAGCGCCTTTGACCCGCTGTCGCCGGTCAATTTCCGCTTCGAACGTCTGGAGACCAACCCGCGCTTCGCGACCATCGCCCGGCACGCCAACGCGACCATCGTGATTACCCTGCGGGTCGACATGGAGGACCGGGGTGGCCGGATCGAACTCCTGATTCCCTACGCCACACTGGAGCCGGTGCGCGAACTGCTGCTGCAGATGTTCATGGGTGAGAAGTTCGGCCGGGATTCGATCTGGGAAGGCCATCTGACTGCCGAGCTCTGGCAGACCGATGTCCCGATCCAGGCGGTTCTGGAACAGGTCGAACTGCCCCTGGGCGATGTCATGAACTGGGAAGTGGGGAGCCATCTGGAGCTTTCCTGCACACCGGCTTCGGCAATCGAGATGCGCTGCGGCGACGTGCCGATGTTCCAGGGCAATATGGGGCGCAAGAACGGCTCCATCGCGGTGCGGGTCGTGAACAAGCTGACGCGGGAGAGCGAAGCGTCGTGAGCAGTGGGTTGGATTTAAACTTGATTTTTGAACTGGTTCTGGCCGGCCTGCTGGTCGCCACCATCGCCTACGCCGCCATCCTTGATCGAAAGCTCGGTGCCATCCGTAAGTCGAAAAGCGAAATGGAGAGCCTGATCAAGGACTTCGCCGATTCGACTGTGAAAGCGGAGCAGGGGCTTGCGGAGTTGCGGCAGCATGCGGGTTCCAGCGGCCAGGAGCTGCAGCAGCAGGTCGATGGCGCTGCTAAGCTTTTGACAGATTTGAAGTTTTTGGTTGAGCGCGGTGAAAGTCTCGCGGATCGCCTGGAAGGTGTTTCAGCGCAGACCCGCGAAAGCCTCGCGGGCAGCAAAACGGCTCCGGAAAAGCTTGATGCTCGACAGAAAAAAGTAAGCGATATCAAAAGAGTGGCAGAGTCTTCTCAGAAACCTTCTGCGGCTCGCGGCGCGCCCAAGCCGTCCGACGACGACCTGCCGATTTCCGAGCGACTCAATCTGACCTCCGAAAATCCCGGAGCCGGCGCCTTGTTAAAGGCACTGCAAAGAATGCGTTAATCCGCCTGCTTTATCCTAACGAGCGGAATACGACCGAACGCCGGGCCCTCAAAAGGGCGGTTCCTCAGGAATGACGGACCCGCCGGAGCTTTGGCGGACTTCTAGGAAGGTATCCATGCGACTGCGTTTGCTCCCGTTTCTTATCCTTGCCGCCGCCGCGCTCTTTACCATCAAGATCGGCAACATCTGGCAGGGCGTTTCCACGGCCACCGCCGCGAAGACGGGAATCGAGCAGCTTGCCGCCAAGCAGCCCGATGAGGGCGAAGAGGCCGCGAGCGACGCTGAAGAACCGGCTGAAATGGCGAAAGGCGCGGAATCCGAAGACGGCGCCAAGATGGCTGACGCCATGGAGGCTTCGGGCGACGAGGATGAGGCCGGCAAAGCGCAGATGGCCGCGAAGCAAGACGAGGCTGCCGGACCACGTGATCCCTTCTCCCTGACCGATGAGGAAATCAACCTGCTGCAGTCGCTGTCGGAGCGTCGCGAAGCCATCGAACAGCGGGGGCGGGAGCTGGATCAGCGTGAGATCCTCCTGAAGGCAGCCGAAAGCCGGATCGACGAAAAGGTCGCCGAACTGGAGGCCCTGCGAAAATCGATCGAAGGTCTGCTGGCAGACCACGATGAAGAGACCGAGGCCCAGATGAAGAGCCTCGTGAAGATCTACGAGGCGATGAAGCCCAAGGACGCGGCGCGGATCTTCGAGCAGCTCGACATGGTGGTGCTGCTGGACGTCATCGAGCGCATGAAAGAGCGCAAGACGGCTCCCATCCTGGCCAACATGGATCCTGAACGCGCCAAGACCATCACCCTGGAGCTTGCCCAGCGGCGCACTCTGCCCCTCGCCAAAGAATAAATGGATTTCAAGGCGTTGAAGGTGAAGGCGCCGTTTACGCTGCGTTAATCGGATATCGATAAAGTTCAACAGGTTTAGCAAGGGGGTTTCGAGGATCCGCCTTGTGGGGACCGCCGGTAACAAAAGGAGACTAATATGTCCGCTGTCGACATGAACATGCCGATCCTGATCGTCGATGACTACAAGACGATGCTTCGGATCATTCGTAATCTGCTGAAGCAGTTGGGTTTCAACAACGTCGATGAAGCCGCTGATGGCAGCGCTGCGCTGCAGAAGCTCCGCGACAAGTCCTACGGTCTGGTCATTTCCGACTGGAACATGGAGCCGATGAGCGGCCTGCAGCTCCTCAAGGAATGCCGCACGGACAATCAGCTCAAAGCCCTGCCGTTCATCATGATCACGGCTGAGAGCAAGAGCGAAAACGTTGTCGCCGCCAAGGAAGCCGGCGTGAACAACTACATCGTCAAGCCTTTCAACGCTGCCACGCTGAAGAGCAAGCTCACCGCTGTTCTGGGTGCGTTTTAAGGGCCGGTTTTATGTCGTTGCCGGCTCACAAGGATATTGCCGAGGAAATTGCGGACCTGGATGACGGCGAAGGCCGTCTCGATATCAAGGCCGTAAGGAACCTGGTCAATAAGCACATGCAGTCCGCCGAGGATAACTTCTCGGCGGCGAGCATGAAGATGTACTCCGAGGTCGAAGAGGTTGCCGAATACATCACCGCCGCCAAGGCGGAGATCGCATCTCTTCGCCCGGATGAAATCACAAGTGAGCACCTGCCGACGGCGACGGACGAGCTTGAAGCCATCGTCGGGGCAACCGAGACTGCCACCAACACGATCCTCGAATCGATGGAACAGCTCGAGGAACTGGCAGGAAGCGTCGATGACGCGGTTGCGGAAAAGATCAACGATTCCGTGACCCAGGTCTACGAAGCATGTAGCTTCCAGGACATCACCGGACAGAGAATCAGTAAAGTCGTCAATGCCTTGCAGCATGTGGAGAATAAGGTCTCCGGGCTGCTCGAGGCCTTTGGCGATCAGTTCCAGGCCGCCGGCGGCAACGCCCCCGTGACGCCGAAGCGTGCGGACGGCAAGACGGAACGGCCGGACGAAGATCTCTGCAACGGCCCGCAACTTCCCGGGAATGAAATCAGTCAGGATGACATAGACGCCCTTATGGGCTTCGACTGATCCGCGATGCTTGGTCCGCTGGCAAGGACCTTCGCAGCGAAGAGCGATCCCAATGTGGTTGCTCTGCTGAGCCTTAAGCTCCTTCTTCTCGCCTTTTTCATCCTGCTCAACGCGCTTTCGGTGATCGAAGACGACAAACAGCGTGTCGTGATCGACAGCGTGAGCCAGGCCTTCGATGGCCGTATCCAGGCTTACAAAACGCTGTCGGAGCAGGTTTCCGCCTCCGGACAGCTCTCCGGTGCCGAGCGTCTGGCCGAGGCTCTGGCGGACCTGCTGGACTCCACTCTGCCGGCGATCCGGCTAAGCGAGGGCGCGAGCCACAGTGAGGTCCGGATCGAGTTGCCTTCGAGCATGCTGTTCGGGCGCGGGGCGACCGAATTGAAACCGGGTCATGATCTCTTGATGCAACGCCTGACCGACGCCCTGCTCGCCGAAAGCGCGCAGGGCACGACCTTTCTGGCGGAAGTGCGGCACGGCGTGCCGGCCAACGCGCTCGAGCGCCTGGACGACCTCAAGGAGCGTTCGGTGGAACTTCGCCGGATCGGACATCTTGCACAGGTCATGGTCGATCAAGGCCTTCCGCGGGAACAGCTTTCAAGTGGACTTGAACTCGGACGGCCGGGCGCCGTCTTCCTGTCGTTCCGGCTGGTCGAAACGCAGGGAGAAGATCAGCCATGACCCCGCCTGATCTCCATAGCGAAGAGACCCTGGATGTCGCGCCCCCGCCACAGCGTGTCGCGCGCCCTCTGATGTCCCAGGCCGGTCGCTCGACGGCGTCTCCCGATGCCTGGATGGTGACCTTTACCGATCTGGTCGCCCTGATGCTGACTTTCTTTGTTCTGCTTTATTCGATGTCCCGCCTGGACCTGGTGAAGTGGCAGAACCTGACCGGGTCGCTTGCCAGCAGCCTGGACAGCGTCAGCGAATCACAGGTTGTGGAACCGAAGGCCCAGCTTGACATCGCGCCGGTCCAGTTTATGCCTGGCACCGATCTCGATTATCTGGCCAATGTTCTCTCCGAACGGCTGCGCAGCGATCCACAGCTCACTGATGTTCTCCTGCGGAACCGCGGTGACCGGCTCGTGCTTTCCTTGCCGGATTCCCTGCTGTTTGACGGCCAGAGCCGGCAGATCGGGGCGCAGGCTGAGCGTACTATGTTTGCACTTGGCGGCGTCTTTCGGACGATTTCGAACAGTGTCGAGATCATTGCCTATCCGCTTGCGGAGGCCGATGGTGACAGGGTTTCCAGTTCAGAAAGCGAGGCAGGTGAGGCGGCCTGGACGCAGGCCCTGAGCCGCGCCATCTCCCTGGCCCGCCTGCTGACGCAGGCTGGCTACAACGGTGAGATTCGCCCCAAAGGCGTGACATGGAAACCAGATGCTTTCGAGGCGCAAGCGGCGGAGCAGGAAAGAGATTCCGAGGGCTTGGGCGCGGCCACCTATCGTTTCGATCTGGTGGTGTTGGACAGCGAAGGGGAACGATGATGCGCTGCCTGATCCGCGCCGGCTTGCTGCTGGCAGTGACCGTCGCTTGGCTTCTGCCGCAGACGCTCTCGGCCGCCGAAGAGGTGCGCGTGCGCGGCGGCGTTCATCCGGAGTTCGGGCGCATCGTCTTCGACTGGCCCGTCGCCGTGCCCTTCGAGGCCCGTCAGGAGGGCAACTTGCTGGTGGTCGCGTTCGAACAGGCGGCCGACTATGATCTCTCTGCCGTACAGCGGGCGCTGTTTCGCTACATCGGCGCAGGTGAGGTGACGGCGGAAGGACGCCAGGTCCGCTTCCCGCTCAAGAGGGCTTATGACGTGAGGGCGGCCCGGATCGACGGCAAGGTCGTGGTCGATCTCTATGTTCCCTCTGCGGCAGATAATGCATCTGATGCCGCTGCCGCGGCGCCGCGCATCCCGGTCCGAACGGGCGAGCACCCCGGGTTCAGCCGGGTGGTCTTCGACTGGCAGAGCCCGGTCGCTGCGCGGCTGGAAGAGGCCGAGGGGCAGGCAAGGATTCTCTTCGATCAAACGGCGCAATTCGATCTGGCGCAGGCGCAGAGGGACCTGCCGCGCGGTATCACTGGCCTGAATGCTGAAGCAAGTGCGCAGGGGAGTCAGGTTGCCGTCCGTGCGCCTGCGGGTTCGAGCTACCGCCTCTTTCGCTCCGGCAACAAAACGGTGCTGGATGTGACCGCGCCGAGCGTCGCGCAGAAGAGTGAAGAACCGAAGCCGGCATCGCCTGCAAGGGAAGAAAATCAGCAGGCGGTGGTTAAGGACAAGGCGCCGGAAGATGAGGCCGCGGCCAAGGTCGTCTCGAAGCCGACGTCGCTTCTGCCTAAGCAGCCGGCGAAGGCGGAGGTTAAGCCCGCCGCGGAAGAAACTGCGCCGGCGAAGCCCGCGGTGCGCGACGAGTCTGCCGAGCGAAAGGCCGAGAACAGCGAGGCGGCCAAGACGGTGACAGAGAGCGGCTCTGTACCGAAAGAACCAGCCTCCGAAACGGCCGCTAAAGATAAGCCTGAGATCAGTGAAAAGGCCGCGGAAGCGCCCAAGAGCGGCAGCGAAAACACTGCCAGCTCAGCGCCGGCGCAGACCAGCAGCGGTCCGGTGCGTTTTGCCACTCCGGAAAGCCTGCGCGCGGCGGTCGCGGCGGAAAAGGCCGGACAGCCGATCCCGGAAAACAATCTGGTGACCCTGGAGGCCTTCCAGCCCGATGTCTCGGTCGAGCCGGCCCTGCGGGAAGACGATGGCCCGGACAGTCCCGCCAAACTGGTGATGCTGGCCGACGATCCCGAACTGCCGCAGTTCACCCCGGCACCTGGAAAAGCGCCTGAGCCGCAGCGCCCCACCATCCTCAACTTCGGCTGGGACCGGGCGACCGGTGCGGCCGCCTTCCAGCGTGGAAACCGACTCTGGCTGGTATTCGACCGTCGCGGGCCCTTTGACCTGACCCAGCAACTGCGCAAAGTCGCACCCCATCTCGAGCCGATCGACCGGGTGCCGGTGCGGCGCGGTACGGCGGTGCGTCTGACCTTGCCGCCGCTGTTCGCACCGCGCCTGTCCTTTGCCGATAATACCTGGAGCGTGGACATCCGCCGGCGCGTGCCGCTGCCCGAAGCCACCGCGAAGGTTTCGGTGAAGTCCGGCGATCAGGGGCCGGAAGTCATCTTCGATCGGGGCGGCGCCCGGGCTCTGTTGTCCCTGGTCGATCCGGACCTGAATGACCGCATCATCATCGCACCGGTGCGTGAGCCTGGGCTGGGCGTCGCCGCCATCCAACAGTTTCCGCAGTTCCGCGCGCTGGTCAGCTTCCAGGGTGTGGTGCTGCAGCCGACCGCCGAAGGCCTCGCCATGAGCCTCGAACGGCGCGGTGTGGTGGTCGAGGGCCGCGAGCCGCTGCAGGTGTCGGATGCCGATGCCCGCGCGCTGCCCAAGAGCGGCGAGCGGCACCGGATGCAATCTGGCTCCATGTTCGATCTCAATCTTGCCCGGCGCGGCGGCGACGACGACTACATCGCGAGCAAGCAGGAGCTGCAACGCGGCGTTCTGGGTGAAGAGCAGAACAAGGTTGGGATCGCGCGTCTCGATCTGGCCCGCTTTTACTTCGCCCATGGCCGTGCGCAGGAGGCCCTGGGGATTCTGCGTTTGCTGGAGGCCGAAACACCGAACATCGCGGCGGACCCTGAAGTCCTGATGATGAAGGGTGTGAGCCAGTTCCTCGCTGACGACTTCGAAGAAGCGGCCGCCACCCTTGCGCACCCGGCGCTGGTTGGCGAGCGGGAAGGCGTGCTCTGGCAGTCCGCCATGGCGGCCAAGGACCAGGACTGGGAAGTCGCCGCAACCGGTTTCGCCGAGTCCGACGACCTGATCGATCAGTATCCCCGGCCGGTGCGGAACCGCCTGCGCCTGATGGTGGCGGAGGCGCGTCTGGCGACCGGCGACACCGGTGGAGCGAGTCTCTATCTGCGTAGGATCGAAGCGGACACGCCGACGGAATCGGAGTTGGCCCAGATCGGTTATCTGGAGGGACGGCGCCTGCTCCTGGACGGCGAGGGAGAAGAAGCGCGCAAGCTTTGGCGCCAGATCGCGCGGAATCGTCACCGGCCCTCGAGCGCGCGGGCGCGCCTGGCGCTAGTCGACCAGGGCCTGGATAACGGCTCTTTGTCGGAAGCGGAAGCCGTCGATGAGATCGAGAACCTGCGGTTCGCCTGGCGTGGCGATCAGTTCGAATTCGCCTTGTTGAGCCGGCTGGGCGACCTCTACCTGGAACAAGCCGATTACCGCAAGGGTCTGAGGGCCCTGCGTCAGGCAGCCTCGCACTTTCCTTCGTCGAAGCGCTCGGAAGAGATCACCCGCCGGATGCAGCAGGAGTTCCGGGACCTCTATCTGACCGAGAAGGGCGAAGCGGTTCAGCCCGTGACGGCCGTCGCGCTCTACGAAGAGTACAAGGAACTCACACCGCCCGGCGAGGAAGGCGACGCCATCATCACCAAGCTCGCGGACCGTCTGGTCGAGGTCGATCTGCTGGAGCGGGCCGGCGATCTGTTGTCGGACCAGGTGGATCGTCGTCTGAAGGGTGAGGAAAAGGCGAAGGTCGCCGCCCGCACTGCTCTGATCCGCCTCCTGGAGCGAAAGCCGGAGGAGGCTCTGCAGGTTCTGGATCGGAGCGAGATGGAGGATTTGCCTGCGGAGTTGAAGCAGCAGCGCCGTCATCTGCGCGCCCAGGCTTTGGCGGATGCGGACAGGCAGGACGAGGCCCTGGCACTGCTGGAGGGCGATACCGCCTCCGATGCACTTCAATTGCGCGCGGAAATCCTCTGGAAGCAGCAGAACTGGAAGGACGCCGGTCTCGCCCTGGCGCGTCTGGTGCCGGCCGAGCCGCCGAAACGTGCCCTCAGCGCCAAGGAATCGCGCGCCGTGCTCAACCTCGCGGTTGCGCTAACCATGGCCGACGACCGGCCCGCGCTGGAACTTCTTGCTGAGAGCTATCGGGACATCATGGAGGAGACGCCGGAAGCGGACTCCTTCGCCCTGCTGGCCGGCGATCTGATGGCGGACGACGTGAAGTCGATCTCGGAGGAACTCGCGCAGATCGGCCAGATTCAGGATTTCGTCTCCAGTTATCGCAAGCAGCTCAATTCCACGCAGCTCAGCGAACTGGAATAGCGCTATTGAACCGAGGCGGGGTTTGAGGCGTAGTTAGGTTCTCAAGCTTTGGGAGCCTCTTCACGCAATGCTGCTGACCCTGTCGGTTTCAGGTTACCGCTCTCTGCGGGAACTGATCCTACCCCTCAAGCGCCTCAATCTGATCACGGGGCCCAACGGCTGCGGGAAATCGAATCTCTATCGCGCGATCCGGCTTCTGGCCGAGAGTGCGCAGGGCGGGGTCATCGGTTCTCTCGCGGCGGAAGGCGGTCTGGAGTCGACCCTTTGGGCCGGGCCAGAGGCCTTTTCCAGGGCGATGAAAGCGGGCGAGGTGCCGGTCCAGGGCACGAGGCGGCGGGAACGGGTCAGCCTGAAGCTCGGCTTCGCCGATCAGGATTACGGCTACGCCATCGACCTGGGGCTGCCGCAGCCCTCCAGCTCCGCTTTCGGACGCGATCCCGAGATCAAGGCGGAAGCGGTCTGGGCCGGCGAGGTCCTGAAGCGGCACAATGTCTTCGCCAGCCGAAACGGCCCCAGCGTCACGATTCTCGACGGGGAGGGGACTCGAGTCCCCGTGCTGCGGGATCTTCCCGCCTACGATTCTATGATGACTCACGCCGCCGATCCCCGTGGCGCGCCTGAACTGCTGGCCCTGCGGGAACGGATGCGCGCCTGGCGTTTTTACGATCACTTCCGCACTGACCGGGAGGCGCCGGCCCGCCGTCCACAGATCGGGACCCGGACGAGCGTCCTGGCATCGGACGGCGCCGATCTGGCGGCGGCTATCCAGACGATCCTGGAGATCGGCGACGCCCGGGGGTTCGATGCCGCCATCGACGATGCCTTCCCCGGCAGTCGGGTGAGTGTCGCCAGTGAGGGTGGCCTCTTCGAGCTTGAAATACAGCAGCCTGGTCTGCTGCGGCCGCTGGGTGCGGCGGAACTCTCCGACGGCACCCTGCGCTATCTTTTGCTGGTGACGGCCTTGCTGACGCCGCGGCCGCCGTCGCTGCTGGTGCTGAACGAGCCCGAGACCAGTCTGCACCCGGAGCTTCTCTCGCCACTGGCGCGCCTGATCGCGCAGACCGCAAAGCGAACCCAGGTCATCGTGGTTTCCCACGCCGGCCCTCTGGTGGAGGCTTTGGCGGAAGAAGACGACTGCGCGCTGATCGCCCTGGAAAAACGGCTGGGCGAGACGCTGGCGCCGGATCTGGAGCCGCCAGCCTGGGCCTGGCCCAAACGCTGAAAGAAACTTCAAGCTGCGCGTGGAGGATAGATGTTGGACGAGATCATAATCAGGCGGTTTCGCGAAGATGATGCGACGGAGGTGCGTGATCTCTTCGTCACCATCAACCGGTCGCTCGCGCCGGAGGGCGCCGAAGAGGCTTTCGAAGGCTATATCGAACGATCGCTTACCGAAGAGGTCTCGCGGATCCAAGACTACTACGCGGAGCGCGCTGGAAGTTTCTGGGTTGCACTCTGTCGGAACGAAATCGTCGGGATGTTCGGTCTGGAGCGTTATGGCGAGGGCGCCGCTGAACTGCGCCGCATGTACGTCAAACCAAGCTGGCAGCGTCGGGGCATTGCCCGTCGGCTGATCGACTGTGCCGAAGAACAAAGCCGTCTGGCGGGATATGTCCGGCTGGAGCTTTCAACCTCGGAACTGCAGGCGGCGGCCTTGTCACTCTATCGCAATAGCGGCTACCGGCTGGTGAAGGAAGAGGTTGCTGATACGGCCAGCAACAAGACGATCGGCGGCGGCATCCGAAGGTATCACTTCGTAAAGGAGCTCTGAGAGGCTTTGCCTAGCCGAAGCTCTTCACCAGGCTGCCGGCCACCAGGTACCAGCCGTCGACGAGCACGAAGAAGATCAGCTTGAAGGGCAGGGAGATCACGATCGGCGGCAGCATCATCATACCCATCGACATGAGGATCGAGGCGATGACCATGTCGATGATGATGAAGGGCAGGAACAGCAGGAAGCCGATTTCGAAAGCGCGGCGCAGTTCGCTGATCATGAAGGCCGGGATCAGCGCACGCATGGGCGTCTCCTCGGCGACTTCGACGCCATCAACGTCGCCCAACTCAATGAAGAGCTTCAGATCCTGGTCGCGCACATGGGCCAGCATGAATTCACGCACCGGCGCCGCCCCACGCTCCAGCGCCTCCAGTTCGGTGATGTCCTCCTCGATCAGCGGTTGGATGGCCTGATCGTAAACCGCCTCCATGGTGGGCATCATGATGAAGGCGGTGAGGAACAGCGCCAGACTGACCAGCACGGTGTTTGGCGGCGTCTGCTGAATGCCCATGGCGCTGCGCAGGAACGACAGCACGACCACGATCCGGGTGAAGGAGGTGACCATCATCAGGATCGCCGGCGCCAGGCTCAGGATGGTGATGAGGGCGACAATCTGCAGGATCCGGCCGGTGCCGGATCCGACGATGTCGCCGCCGAGATCCAGAGTCAGAGCCTGTGCCTGAACCTGCTCCGGTGAAGCGGCAAGCATCACCGCGGCGAGAAGCAGGAACGCGAAGCGCATCATGGCGTTGCTCCCGGTTCCGCTTCGGGCTGTCGGTCTGCTGGAAGATTCGCCACCGGCTGAATCCCGCTTTCGATCACCAGATTGTCGGTCGGTCCCATCAGCAGCAGATGCTCCGTGCCGTCGCGCTTCACCAGAACCAGCTTGTGGCGCGAATCCAGCGGGCGCACCTCGGTTACCGACAGGCGTTGCCGCTGTCCGGCCTGTACGATCATGCGCCCGCCGAAGCCGAGCCGGCGCGCCAGCAGCGTCAAGGCGCCGATCAGCCCGAGCACGAAGATCAGGGCCAGAAGAAAGCGCAGATAAACGTCTAGTTCCATGACGCCGATTGGGAAAGTTGCTGTTTCAGGAAAGGTGGGACGGCGTGAGCTGTCATGGTGCCTTGCCGTAGGCGGAGACGGCCCGCTGCCGCTCCGCCAGGCTTTGGAGTTCCTGCCTGATGATGGCGAGCCCCTGGTTAAGGCGGTCCGACAGATGCGAGAGCTCCTCGATCATCCCGATCACATCGCCCTGCAGGCCTTTCGCTTGGTCCTTGGGGAGCGCCTCGATGCGTTTGCAGAGCGAATCGACCTCCATCTGTAAGGGGGCGAGATCGATGATCTCACCTTTCTCGGCGGCCTGGCTGGCTCTGCGAATTTTGCTGCGCAGATCGCGCGCGCTTGCTGAAAGGGCTGTCGAATCAGTCATGATCGCTGTTCCGTTTCGATGGATTCCGCGCCTCGCTTGGGCTGTTCCGACTTGGGCAGTTCGGTTTTGGGAAGTTCGGTTTTGGGCAGTTCGGCGCGGTAGATGTAGCTGAGAATGTTCGCCACAGCGGTCAAAGCCTCGAGGGGGATTTCGCTCTCCACCTCAACCGCCGAGAGGATGGCGGCGAGGTCCGCGTCCGTGCGCACCTTGACGCCGTGATCGAAAGCCAGTTGCAGGATTTGCTCAGCGACATCGCCGCTGCCCTTCGCGACCACCTGGGTGGCCTGTGCGCGCCCGCTCTCCGACTGCAGCGCGATCGCGACGGCCGGACGTTGGGGGGCATTTTGGGGCTGTTCGGCCAAGTCCTGCATCCTGCTATGGGGACTTCCGAATCGACACGCCAGGGCGCGTAAGATTCTCGTCGCCTGTGATTTCAGGCCGATTATCGAGCGTTATGCTTAATGAATGGTTTAGCCCGCGCGCTAGGACGCTGATTCGCTTTCATTTTTGCGGGGGTAACTGGCCATGACCGAGGGAATGGGTCAGGAAGGCTGCCTGACAGGCCCTAGGCTTGTAGATAAGCGCTTACGGAAAATTACAAATCGGGGGAAAGAGCGCGCGCCCGGGCTGCGGCTGTCAGCTTCCCTCGTCGCTGCCGGCCTTGCTGTCCTTGTCGACTCCGGCGATGGACATGGCGAGCGCTTCGCTGCCGGCGGCGGCGGCACGGTTTTCTTCCTGGATCCGCTCGTAGATTTCCCGCCGCAGAACCGTGGCGTCTTCCGGGAAGGTAAACCCGAGCTTGATGGACTTGCCGCGGATATCTACGACGGTGACTTCGATATTGTCGTTAATGATGACGGATTCGCCGATTTTCCGCGTTAAATAAAGCATCGGCTTCGTAAAAACTCCCTGCCCCTAGCCGGATTCTGGTCCGGCCCCCAAACAACACTCTAATACGGGGATTGTTCTAGAACAAGCGAACCCTTTTTACGGAATCTTAACAACAGATAGTGGAAAGTTAAGACAAATCTTATGGAAGGGTCCCAGAACCGGGACTGGGCGAATATCATGAACGGCAAACTCAGTATCACCGATGTGATCGCGAAGCGCATGCAGTGGCTCACTGCGCGCCAGACCGTTCTGACCAAAAACATCGCCAACGCGGACACGCCGGACTACATCCCACAGGATCTGAAGGACGGTTCCTTTAAGCGCATGGTTGCGCGGCAGTCGCCGGCTCTGCGCCCCGCTTCGACCAACAGCAGCCACATTCAGGGCGTCTCCCTACGGGACCCGGACGGACGTGCGCGGGAGCAGGAAGAACTCTACGAAACGGCGCCCGCCGGCAACGCGGTCGTGATCGAAGAGCAACTGGTCAACATGACGCGCAACCAGACAGATTATCAGACCATGACGCAGCTCTACCGCAAGCACGTCGCCATGATCAGAATGGCGCTGAAGGGCTCGAACTGATCGCGCCGAATTTTCCGGATTCGGCTGAGGAGAAGAGATGGACCTGTTCAAGACTTTGCATATCGCCGCTTCGGGAATGCGTGCGCAGGGAACCCGCCTGCGCGTGATCTCCGAAAACGTGGCGAATGCCGATTCGGTCGCTCAGACTCCCGGCGGCGTTCCCTATCGTCGGAAACTTGTGTCCTTCAACAACGCGCTGGATCGCGCGCTGGGCGTCGAAACAGTCCGCGTCAGCAAGGTCCTGACCGACAAGAGCGAATTTTCGCGCAGCTACGAACCCGGCCATCCGGCCGCCGACGAGGAAGGCTACGTGCTGCGCCCGAACGTCAGCACGCTGATCGAAATGTCGGACATGCGCGAAGCGCAGCGCAGCTACGAAGCCAATCTGAAAGCCATCGAGGCTTCGCGGCACATGCTGCAGAGGACACTGCAGATCCTGAGCTGATCGGGACCTGACGAGAGAGTTAGATAACGAAGCCGCCAGGAAGGTGGCTGTAAGGGATGCCAAGAAGGCAGAAACGACAGACCCACAGGGCCCGTGGGTGCGGAGTTGATGATGCCTGTGAACTTCACCGATGCCATTTCCGCCTATCAGAAGGTGGCCGGCAAGGACACCATTAAACCCTCCGGAGCGGAAGCGGCCGCGCCGACGGAAGATTTCGCCTCGACTCTGCGCGGCATGGCCGAGGAAGTCGTGGGAACCCTGAACGAGGGTGAAATGCAGAGCCTGAAGGCTGCGGCGGGAACCGCGGACCTGACCGATGTGGTCACAGCCATGTCTCAGGCGGAAGTCACCCTGCAGACCGTGGTGACGGTGCGTGACCGGGTGGTGCAGGCCTATCAGGAAATCCTGCGCATGCCGATCTGACGGTCGGACTATTTCTCTCTCTCTTTTGCGATCGCGCTCTCTCCACAGAATTTCTTTGTTTCTGCGCTCTTCCCGGTTCCTCGAGATAACCCTGGAATGTGACGCGCCGCTTCGAGATCAGGGCCTATGAACTCAATCGAAGTCATCGAGGTTTCCCGGGAAGCCATCTACATCACCTTGAAGATCGGGGCGCCGATCATCCTGATCGCCCTGGGTGTCGGTCTCATCATCGCGCTGTTTCAGGCGCTCACGCAGATGCAGGAGATGACCCTGTCCTTCGTACCGAAGATTGTCGCGGTCTGCCTGGGCATCATCGTCTTCATGCCCTTCATGCTGGGTGTCATGATGAACTTCACCCAGACCCTGATGGATCGCATCGTCTCCCTGGGGTAGGACCGAATGCTCGAAGCCTTTCTGACCGCCGAGCTTTTCGTCGTCCTGCTGGTCTTCGTGCGTGTCGGCGCCGCGCTGATGCTGCTGCCCGGTTTCAGCGAGCCCTATGTCTCCCCCCGGGCGCGCCTGCTGCTCGCCCTGCTGATTTCCATCATCATCGCACCCATCGTCCGGGAAAACCTGCCGCCGCAGCCCGAATCCGCACTGGCGCTGTTTCTCCTGATCCTGGGTGAACTGGTGATCGGATTTTTTCTCGGCACCATCACCCGGCTCTTCATCGCCACCATGGCGACGGCGGGCATGATCATCGCCTTCATGTCCTCCATGGCCAACGCCCTGGTCGACGACCCCAGCTCGGCCCAGCAGGGCTCCATCGTCGGCTCCTTTCTGACCACGGTCGCGGTGCTGGTGATCTTTCTGCTGGACCTGCACCACGTCATGCTGATGGCGGTCGCCGACAGCTACACGCTCTTCCGGCCCGGCGAAGCGCTGCAACTGGGCGACTTCAGCGAGATGATCACCCGGGTCGTCTCCAAGACCTTCCTGCTGGCCTTTCAGCTTTCGGCGCCCTTCATCGCGGTGGGAACGGTGTTCTATCTCGGGCTGGGCATTCTCGGCCGGCTGATGCCGCAGGTGCAGATCTTCTTCGTCGCCATGCCCATGCAGGTGGCGCTCGGCTTCATCATCCTGTTTCTCTCGCTGCCGGTCATGATGGGTTGGTACATCACCCAGTTCCGCGAGACCCTGATGCCGTTCCTGGCACCGTGATGAGGCGGCTTAAGATGTCCAGAGATTCTTTTCGGTCACGGCTTGGGAGGCGCTAGGCAGTGGCTGACGACAATACGGACGACTCCCAAAAAACCGAAGACCCGTCGCAAAAGAAACTCGACGACGCGCGGGAAAAGGGGCAGGTCGCGAAATCCCAGGAAATCTCTCACTGGTTCATGCTGCTCGCCTTCGCCTGCATGATCGGGATCTTTGGCACCTCCGTGGCGCAGGGGCTGGGCGGTCAGATGATCGGCTTTCTGGAGAGCCCGCACACCATGCGCATGGACCGGGAGAGTGTCGGGACTCTGGTGAGCCAGGTGCTGGGCGACGTGGGCGCCCTGGCGTTGCTGCCGGCGCTGATTGCGATCGCCGCCGCCATTGCCTCGTCCTTTCTTCAGATCGGCTGGCTGGTCTCCGCCGAATCGCTCAAGCCGAACCTGGAAAAGATCTCGCTGCAGAAAGGGATGAAGCGTCTGTTCTCCGTCCGCTCACTGGCGGAGTTCGCCAAAGGCATCGCCAAGCTGACCATCGTCGCCGTGGTGATCGTGCTGATCATGGCGCCGAAGCGCGACATGATTCCGCAGATCACCTCCATGGAGATGACGCAACTGCTTCTGCTGCTGCAGGCGATGTCGGTTCAGATCCTGATCGGGGTGTTGGCGGTCATGGCGGTGATTGCCGGTGCCGACTTCCTGTTTCAGAAGTACCAGCACACCAAACAACTGCGCATGTCCAAGCAGGAGGTGAAGGACGAGTTCAAGCAGACGGAGGGCGATCCTATCGTCAAGGGACGGCTGCGGCAGTTGCGCGCCGAGCGGGCGCGCCGGCGCATGATGGCGGCGGTCCCCGAGGCCGATGTCGTGGTGACCAACCCGACCCACTACGCGGTGGCCCTGAAGTACGACGGGGAGACCATGGAGGCGCCGGTTCTGACCGCCAAGGGCACGGACCAGATCGCGCTGCGGATTCGCGAGGTGGCGAAGGAGCATGATGTGCCCGTCATGGAGAATCCGCCCCTGGCGCGTGCGCTCTACGGCGGTGTCGAACTGGATCAGCAGATCCCGCCGCAACACTATACCGCGGTCGCGGAGGTGATCGGCTACGTCATGCGTCTGCGCGGCAAGCTGCCCAAGGCGCGGGAGACCTGATGAAGTGGGTTTTCTGGAGGGGAAGGAGCCGCAGCCTCAGTGCAGACGGTCCGTCTGGCGGAGACCGGGCTCAGCGTCTACCATGCAGGGATCTGGAGCGGCGAATCCGTCCGATGCATTTGCTATGCGGCATTCCTTCGATGATTTCGAAACTGTGAGGCAGTGACCTTTCGTGGATATTGAAATCGCCTATTGGATCGTCATCGCCGTGCTTGCGGCTTTGGCCGCTTATGCCTTGATCAGCCGGCAGCGCATGACGCGCGAATTGTCGCTGCAGGAGGCCGCTTTCGTTTCGGTGTCGCGGCCGCGTCAGATCGTTGCGCCGAATGGCAAGGTCGTCCAGTCAAACGCCGCCTTTTACGAACTCTTCGGTCAGGTGGAAAAGCCGATCCCGGATCTGCTGGTCGCGGAAACCCGTGGCGATCTGGAAGTCCGCGAGCAGATCGAGATGCTCGATGCCAAGGCGAAGAACGGCCTGGAAGGCTATGCGGAGATACGGATTCCGGGGCGGGTGGAAAGAACGGGGGCGGAAGGATCGGGCGCGGAGGAGGCCGGCGAGGTCGAAACCCAGTGGCGCTATGTTGCCGCCTATCCGGTCAAGGGCTGGCCGGGATACGTCTTCTGGATCGTCGATGACATCACCCTGCGCCGGCAGATGGAGCAGGTCATCAACGATCAGCAGAACCGCTTCGCCGACCTGCTGGAAAACGCGCCTATCGGTTTCTACTCCGTCGACGGCGAGGGACGCTTTCTCTTCGTCAACCAGATGCTGGCCGAGTGGCTTGGCCGCACCCACGCCGAACTCGAGAGCGGGACCCTGCGGCTGCATGACATTCTGGATGAGGAAGGCGATTTCGCGCCCTACAGTCCCTTCGCGGACGAGAGTGTTTCCAAGGGCGAGGTCACGCTGCGCAAGCGCGACGGCGGCCGCTTCGTGGCCTTCATCAGTCAGGACGTGGTGCCGGCGGATGAGCGGGGCGGGCTCTGTACCCGCTCGGTGGTCCGCGACCTGTCCAGCGAGCGGGCGGTCGCCCAGGCTCTGGAACGTTCGGAAGAGCGCTTCAAGAGCTTCTTCGAAAAGGCGCCGGTCGGCATTGCCCTGATCGATCCCAAGGGACGCGTGACCGAGAGCAATAAGACCTTCCGGGCGCTGCTGCGTGAGCAGGGGGAGACCGGTGGGATTTCACTGATTGACCTGGCCGTGGCGGACGACCGTCCCGCCTTGCAGGCGGCCCTGGGCGAACAGAAGGCCGGACGTGGCCAGACGGTCATCGAAGTCCGCTTCCATGGCGGCGAGCTGGTCTGTACGGTCTATGTCACGCGCATGGCGATGGCGGATGGCGGCACGGCGGGCTTTATCGCGCACTTCATCGATACGACCGAGCAGAAAAACCTGGAAGAGCAGTTCGCCCAGTCCCAGAAGATGCAGGCGGTGGGGCAGTTGGCCGGCGGCATCGCACACGACTTCAACAACCTGCTGACGGCGATGATCGGCTTTTCCGACCTGCTGCTGCTGCGCCACCGGCCCGGCGACCAGTCCTTCGCCGACATCATGCAGATCAAACAGAACGCCAACCGCGCGGCCAACCTGGTGCGTCAGCTCCTGGCCTTCTCCCGTCAGCAGACCCTGCAGCCGCGGCAACTGGTCATCACCGATATCCTGGCGGAACTCTCGCACCTGCTCGCGCGGCTGATCGGCGAGAACATCGAACTGAAGATGATCCACGGCCGCGACCTCGGCATGGTCAAGGCGGATCAGGGCCAGCTCGAGCAGGTGGTGATCAACCTGGCGGTGAACGCCCGTGATGCCATGGCTGACGGCGGTGCTTTGACCATCCGGACCGCCAACGTCGCGGTGGAGGAAGACAAGAGCTATAAGGGCGAGGTGATGCCCAAGGGCGACTACGTCGTAGTCGAGGTCGAAGACACCGGCTGCGGCATCCCGCGGGAGAATCTCGACCGGATTTTCGATCCCTTCTTCTCCACCAAGGAGGTGGGCGCCGGGACCGGACTCGGCCTTTCGACGGTCTACGGCATCGTCAAGCAGACCGGTGGCTTCATCTTCGTCGATTCCGTGGTTGGGCGTGGAACGATCTTTTCCCTGTTCCTGCCGCATCATGTGGCCGGCGCGGAAACAGGCGCGGCCGCCGGCGATTCAGACGGCCAGCGGCAGAAGGATCTCTCCGGTATCGGCAACGTGCTGCTGGTCGAGGACGAAGATGCCGTACGCGCCTTCGGCTCCCGGGCCCTGCGCAACAAGGGCTATAACGTCCTGGAGGCGAATTCCGGCGAACAGGCGCTGGAGGTCCTGCGGGATGCGACCGACCAAATCGACCTGCTGATCACAGACGTGGTCATGCCCAAGGTCGACGGCCCGACCCTGGTGAAGAAGGTGCGCGATTCCCATCCCGACCTGAAGGTCATCTTCATTTCGGGTTACACCGAGGACAACTTCCGTCAGAAGCTGGGTGAGGACGAGGGTATTCACTTCCTGCCCAAGCCCTTCAGCCTGAAGCAGCTCGCCGCCAAGGTGAAGGATGTGCTGGGGACCGAACTGGTCTGACGCTGATCTTTCTATTTCGCGTAAAGCCGCCCGACGAACTTGCCGATCGGTGCGGCGAGCTCGATCCGCACCGGAACCATCTTTTCATTGGCGAGACGTCCGACCCAGATCACGCGCTGAATTTCGTCCTGCCGGTCTTTCCACTCTGAGTCCCGCCGGAAACCGCCGATCGGCGTGTAGGTCAGGCGGCAGCCGACCGCAGCACCGCCATAGGCCCAGGGCCGGTCCGGCATCAATTCGATTTGACCGATGTGCTCGATCTTGAGGTCGTAGCGGCGGCGGCCGTCCCAGACCCGCGCTTCGGCCTCACAGCGTTGGCCCTGTTCGAGCTGATCGAGGGTGCGCAGGAGCACGGTGAAGGGATCTGCGGTACCGGCGGTCTCCGCAGCGGGAACCGGCGTGACCTCGGAAAGATCCGGTTGCGGCTCCAGCTTCAGTTCAGGCAGGGTGTCGTCGGAGCGCCATAGCACGCTCGTCCGGCGCGTCTTGTCCTTGTAGCTGCCCTCGCTGTCGTGGCGGGAAACCTGGTAACCCTCCGACGTGGTCCGGCCGACCGTGCGGGCCGAACCTTTCCAGGGGAAGAAGAAGGCGAGGGTGCCCTGGCTTTCTCCGCTGCCTTCGATCTCGTAGCGTTCATCGCCGAGCGCGTAGTTCACCTTGGCTTCCGCGAGGGTCATGTTGCCCCAGGCGACCTCGTAGCGCAGTTCCGTGCGCTGGCCTGAGTCGGCCTTGGCGCTCTGGGCCATGACCAAGGCGCCGAAAAGGGCCAGGACGCCGCCCTTGGCCAGGCCTTGCCGCAATCGTTCGTATGTCTTCACTTCCTGGCCTCTCATCTCCACGCCGAATCAAAGCCGCTCCAGCTCGTCCGCGATCTTACCAGAAGATATGCCGTTGCCGCGATTCGGCCAGAGCACAAGCTGGTGATGCCGCAGTTTTGATCGTTTGTCGGGGGCTTAATGTATGGCCGCGAGCCGGATCCCTACGGCCTGTCGATTCGCCAAGCTGTTCTGGAGTCCCAGGGGCGGATTCCTGTTCGAGCGATCACGCTGAGCTGTTGTTATCACGCTGTATTATCTCAATGTTCCTATTTTGATCTTTTCTCTTGAATGCGAGAACAAAAGCGGTACAATCCGCGCATTGCAGTTGCGACACCCCTATGAGATAAGGAAGGCATCGTCATGTCACAGAGCGCATTGCGTCTGGTCGAAGGGAATAACGTGGACAAACAGAAGGCTTTGGATGCCGCCTTGGGCCAGATCGAGCGCGCCTTTGGCAAGGGGTCGATCATGCGCCTGGGAGAAGATCAGGTGGTGGAGACTGAAGTGGTCTCGACCGGCTCTCTGGGCTTGGATATCGGCTTGGGAATCGGTGGCTTGCCGCGCGGCCGAATCGTTGAGGTTTACGGCCCGGAATCCTCCGGTAAGACCACTCTGGCGCTGCATGTCGTTGCCGAAGCGCAGAAAGCGGGTGGCACCTGCGCCTTCGTGGATGCCGAGCATGCGCTGGATCCGGTTTATGCCGGGAAACTCGGCGCCAATGTCAGTGAACTGCTGATCTCCCAGCCGGACGCCGGCGAGCAGGCGCTTGAGATCGCCGATACGCTGGTGCGCTCCGGCGCGATCGACGTTCTGGTGATCGACTCGGTCGCCGCCCTGGTGCCGAAAGCCGAGCTGGAAGGCGAAATGGGCGATTCCCTGCCTGGTCTCCAGGCACGTCTCATGAGCCAGGCACTGCGCAAGCTGACCAGCTCCATTTCCAAGTCGCAGACCCTGGTGATCTTCATCAACCAGATCCGCATGAAGATCGGCGTGATGTTCGGCAATCCAGAGACCACGACCGGCGGCAATGCCCTGAAGTTCTATTCCTCCATCCGTCTCGACATTCGCCGGATCGGCGCGATCAAGGATCGTGACACGGTGGTCGGCAACCAGACCAAGGTCAAGGTGGTCAAGAACAAGATGGCGCCGCCCTTCCGGATCATCGAGTTCGACATCATGTACGGTGAAGGCATTTCCAAGACCGGCGAACTGCTGGATCTGGGCGTCCAGGCCAACATCGTCGAGAAGTCCGGCTCCTGGTTCTCCTACGACGGCCAGCGCATTGGCCAGGGACGTGAGAACGCCAAGAAGTTCCTGCGCGACAACAAGGAAGTTGCCAACAAGCTGGAACGCGCGATTCGTGAGAACGCCGGTCTCGTTGCCTCCTCGATGCTGGAAGGCCACGAAGAAACGGAAGATTGAGGCGCAGTCTTCTTCTTTTTGAGAAGTGATGCAGAAAAGCCGGGCGGTCAGGAACCGCCCGGCTTTTTGTTTCAGAGCAAAATGCCTTTAACCGGCCTCAAAATTCTCTGCCTTTCGATCAACAAGATGTTGATTTCAAATACAAATTTCGAGGCGTCCTGATTCAATAAAATCTTGTTGCGCTATAATGCGCCGCTGCTTGGTTGCGGAGACTTTCTTGGATCTGCCGGCAAGGACCGGCAGCAAATCCGCTTTCGGAGTTATTTCACCGAAGCGAAGGCGGCGGTGAAGCCTTTCAGGGAAAAGGGCAGGGCGACGGTCCGGCCTGCTGCATCCTGAAAAAGGATCCGGCCGTCCAGTCCCGCCCTGAATTCAGCGACGGTCACATCATCCAGTGGTAGCTGTGCCTGGCAGCCCACCCGAAGGCACCGCTCAAAGGGGCGCTGGCGCCGTTCCTTTCCGGTGACTTCAATGGCGATCCCCGGCGGCAGGCGGACGCCGAGCGGCAAGGTGATCAGCGCGATGTCGCGTTTGTCCGGCCCGAACTTGCCGATCGCAATCTGCAGAACCGCCCGCCCGGTATCGTTGGAGGTCACCTGTTGAACCATGTAGCAGACCTCTGCCTGAGTCTGCGGGTTCGGACCGCAGCGGACCGTCCAGTCCGCATGGGTGGCGACCGTGGTCGCTCCGTCGGGTGCTGGACTTGCCGGCTGGGCTGGCGTGGTGTTTTGTGCCTGAACGGATCCCGCGGCCATGGCAATGGCCAGGATTCCGAAAAAGCTGACCGCTCTGCAGGCCATAAGAACGCTGCGAAGCGGGGAGGTGCCGCCCGTTTTGGCGGCGGCTGAATGAAGCAGTTTAATCATGGGGCGATCCTAGAGACTTTGCCGGGATATGGGAACCTTTCGACAGGGTTAATTTCGTGTTGCGGCCGGCGAGTGTTTCTTCAATTTTTCGTTTGCATTGCTTGAAGTTGACGCTGTTTTTGCCAGATCTGCAGTTGCGCGGCCGGCGGCGGCTCGTCTCCGCTCTGATCCGCTTGGCTCCCTCGTTGAAGCCTTCTGCCCTCCATTGGGGCGCGCTTGCTGGACAGTCGGAGAGTGGCAGGCTACAAACCGACGCCCTATGTTTGAGCTCAGAATATGTTTGGGCCCAGAATATGTTCGGGCCCCGAATATGTTCGAACCCCGAATGCTCAAAAAGCGCAACGCGTAGAACCAGACTGCTTAAACCCAGAGATTAAGTTCGGCCCCGGCGCTCTGCGCTGAAAGCAGCCGCCAAGAGATGAAGCAAGACTATGACCAGCGGTAACGAAATCAGAAGCACTTTCCTGGATTACTTCGGCAAGAACGGCCATGAGATCGTGGCCTCCTCGCCGCTCGTGCCGCGGAACGATCCGACGCTGATGTTCACCAATGCGGGCATGGTGCAGTTCAAGAACGTCTTTACCGGCCAGGAGAGCCGGCCCTACAGCCGCGCGACCACCTCGCAAAAGTGTGTCCGCGCCGGCGGTAAGCACAACGACCTCGAAAACGTCGGGCATACCGCCCGTCACCACACCTTCTTCGAGATGCTGGGCAACTTCTCTTTCGGCGACTACTTCAAGGACCAGGCGATTGAAATGGCCTGGGACCTGATCACCAAGGTTTACGGCCTGCCGGAAGAAAAGCTGCTGGTCACGGTCTACTCGGAGGACGAGGAGGCGGCCGGTCTCTGGAAAAAGATCGCCGGCCTGGGCGACGACCGGATCATCCGTATTCCGACCTCGGACAACTTCTGGGCCATGGGTGATACCGGCCCCTGCGGTCCCTGTTCGGAGATCTTCTACGACCACGGCCCCGAGATCCCCGGAGGCCCTCCCGGCAGTCCGGATGAAGATGGTGACCGCTTCATCGAGATCTGGAACCTGGTCTTCATGCAGTTCGAGCAGGTGGACAAGGACAATCGCATCAGTCTGCCGCGCCCCTCCATCGACACCGGTATGGGGCTGGAGCGCCTGACGGCCGTCCTGCAGGGCAAGCACGACAACTACGATATCGACCTGCTGCGCACCATCATCGAGGCGTCCGCGGAGGCTTCGGGCGTGTCGGCGGACGGCGAGCATGCTGTCTCCCACCGGGTGATCGCTGATCATCTGCGCTCGACCGCTTTCTTGATCGCCGACGGCGTCCTGCCTTCCAATGACGGCCGCGGTTACGTCCTGCGCCGGATCATGCGCCGGGCGATGCGGCATGTGCATATCCTGGGCGTTAAGGATCCCATGATCTGGCGCCTGGTTCCGACCCTGGTCGAGATGATGGGCAAGGCCTTTCCCGAGCTGACGCGCGCTGAAGCACTGATTTCCGAGACCCTCAAGCTGGAGGAAGGGCGCTTCAGCCAGACACTCGACCGCGGCATGAAGCTGCTGTCCAGCGAGACCGACAAGCTGGGCGAGGGGCAGGCGCTCAATGGCGAAGTCGCCTTCAAGCTCTACGACACCTATGGTTTCCCGCTGGACCTGACCCAGGACATCCTGCGCAATCAGGGCCAGAGCGTCGATGTCGAAGGTTTCAACGCCGCGATGGAGCGGCAGCGCGCCGCGGCCCGTAGTGCCTGGAGCGGCTCCGGCGAGGCGGCGACAGAAACCCTCTGGTTCGATCTCAATGAACGGCTCGGCGGTACCGACTTCCTGGGCTACGACACAGAAACGGCGGAAGGCCAGGTCACCGCGATCGTCGTGGACGGCGAAGAGGTGCAGGAGGCCGGCGCCGGTCAGGAAGTCATGATCGTGACCAACCAGACGCCTTTTTATGGGGAGTCTGGCGGCCAGATGGGCGATACCGGCAGCCTGAGCGATGGCGAGACGCGGGTCGAGATCACCGATACCCAGAAGAAACTGGGCGCGGTCTTCGTGCACATCGGCAAGGTGGTTTCGGGCAATCTCTCCGTCGGCGCGGCGGTTGAGATGACGGTCGACGGCGCCCGGCGCACGGCGCTGCGGGCCCACCACTCGGCTACTCACCTGCTGCATGAAGCCCTGCGCCGGCGCCTGGGCAGCCACGTGACCCAGAAGGGCTCGCTGGTGGCGCCCGACCGCCTGCGCTTCGACATCAGTCATCCCAAGGCCATTGAGCCCGCGGATCTGAAGGTCGTGGAAGCCGATGTCAATGCGCGGATCCGCGACAACGCGGAGGTGACGACCCGTTACATGACCCCGGACGAGGCCATTGAAGCCGGGGCGCTGGCGCTGTTTGGTGAGAAATACGGCGACGAAGTGCGCGTGCTCTCCATGGGCGGCACGGATCCGGAAAAAGAGGGTAATGCCTATTCCACCGAGCTCTGCGGCGGCACACATGTGGGGCGCGTGGGCGACATCGGTTTCCTGAAGATTACCGGTGAAGGCGCCCTGGCCTCCGGCGTGCGGCGGATCGAGGCCGTGGCGGGGCAGGCGGCGATCGACTACGTGGCCCGCCAGGATCAACTCCTGGGCGAGGCGTCGGCCACGCTCAAGGTGGCGCCGGGCGATCTGCCGGAGCGGATTCAGAGCCTGATGGAGGAGCGACGGCGCCTGGAGCGCGAACTGGCCGACACGCGCCGCAAGCTGGCGGCCGGCGGCGGGGGGTCGAACGATGCCGCCAAGGATGTCGGCGGTATCAAGCTGGCCTCCCGGGTGTTGGATGGCGTTCCGGCCAAGGAACTGAAGGCGACTGCGGACGATCTCAAGCAGAAGCTGGGTAGCGGTGTGGTTGTTCTGGTGGCTGTGAACGAGGGTAAAGCCTCGCTTGTTGTCGGCGTGACGGAGGATCTTACCGGCCGCTTCTCGGCGGTCGATCTGGTGCGGGCAGGCTCGCAAGCTCTGGGGGGAAAGGGCGGTGGCGGTCGCCCCGATATGGCTCAAGCCGGTGGACCCGACGGCTCGGCTGCCGACGCGGCTGTTGCCGCCGTGGAGACAGCCATCGCATCGGGCTGATAAATCGGTGTCCTGATACAGAAAACCCCGCGAAGTCTGCTGCTTCGCGGGGTTTTTCTTTTCAGCTCAACAAAGCCAGGTCGAGGTTACCCCTCGATGTCGGCCTTGACGCGAACCCGAACCATGGCGTCGGGATCTTCGACCTGGCCGCTACTGCTGCCGGCCGGCGCTTTCTTGATACGGTCGACATGCTCCATGCCTTCGGTGACTTCACCCCAGACGGTGTATTGGCCGTTCAGGAAACCGGCATCATCGAAGCAGATAAAGAACTGACTGTCGCCGGTGTCGGGGTGATTGGCGCGTGCCATACCCACGGTGCCGCGCACGAAAGGTTCTTCGGAGAACTCAGCACCCAGGCGCTTGCCCGAGCCGCCGGAGCCGGTGCCGGTCGGATCGCCGGTCTGGGCCATGAAGCCATCCATGACCCGGTGGAACACGATTCCGTCGTAGAAGCCTTCACGCGCCAGTTCCTTGATACGCGCGACGTGATTGGGCGCCAGGTCGGGGCGCAAGTTGATAACGACTTCACCCCATTCCAGTTCAATAACCAGAGTGTCTTCGGCGTTGGCGGTCATGACGCTTCTTTCTATAAAATGGCGGACCGGTGAAGTCCGGTCGCTCAGTACAACCGGTTACTGAACGTCGGCTTGAACCTTCATGCTGACGATCGCGTCCGGCTTGTCCACGGTGCCGCTTCGGCTGCCGCGCGGTGCTTTCTTGATCCGGTCGACGAACTGCATCCCGGATACCACCTTGCCCCAGACCGTGTACTGGGTGTCGAGATGGCTGGCGCGTTCGAAGACGATGAAAAACTGGCTGTCCGCGGAGTTGGGACTGCGCGCCCGGGCCATGCCGACCGTGCCGCGCTCGAAGGGTTCGCGGGTGAACTCGGCTTCGATTTTCTGGCCTGAGCCACCGCTACCGGTACCCGTGGGGTCGCCGGTCTGCGCCATGAAGCCATCGATGACACGGTGGAACACCAGACCATCGTAGAAGCCCTGGCGGGTCAGTTCCTTGATCCGCGCCACGTGTTGAGGCGCAAGGTCCGGGCGCAGTTCGATCAGCACCTGGCCACTGGGCAGTTCCATGACCAGGGTGTTCTCGGGATCAGCCGCCCGGGCCGGTGACAGGCTCAGAACCGCGGTCAGAAAGACCGCGGCAAAGGTCGTGAAAAATCGCATTATCCGTCGTCCTCAGGCCATGGCCTTCTGCAGGTTTTCGTCGATCTTGTCCATGAACTCGTCGGTGGTCAGCCACCTCTGATCCGGCGAGATCAGCAGGGCGAGGTCCTTGGTCATGTCGCCGCTCTCGACGGTCTGGATGCAGACCTGCTCCAGTTTCTCGGCGAAGGCCGTGACCTCCGGCGTGCCGTCGAAGTTACCGCGGTACTTGAGGCCGCGGGTCCAGGCGAAGATCGAGGCAATGGGATTGGTCGAGGTCGGCTTGCCCTGCTGGTGCATGCGGTAGTGCCGGGTCACGGTGCCGTGGGCCGCTTCCGCTTCAACAGTCTTCCCGTCCGGAGTCATCAGGACCGAGGTCATGAGGCCAAGAGAGCCGAAGCCCTGGGCCACGGTGTCGGACTGGACGTCGCCGTCGTAGTTTTTACAGGCCCAGACGAAACCACCCGACCACTTGAGAGCCGCAGCCACCATGTCGTCGATCAGGCGGTGTTCATAGGTGATGCCTTTCTGCGCGAACTTCTCGGCGAACTCGGCCTCAAACACCTCCTGGAAGATGTCCTTAAAGCGCCCGTCATAGGCCTTCATGATGGTGTTCTTGGTCGAGAGGTAGACCGGCCAGCCGAGATCCAGGCCGTAGTTCATGCAGGCCCGGGCGAAGCCGCGGATCGAATCGTCCAGATTGTACATGCTCATGGCCACGCCGCCGGCCGGAAAGTCGAAGACCTCATGGGTAATGGCCTCGCCGCCGTCGGAAGGCTGGAAGGTCATGGTCAGCTTGCCGGGGCCCTTCACCACCATGTCGGTGGCGCGATACTGATCGCCAAAGGCGTGACGGCCGATCACGATCGGCTGGGTCCAGCCGGGCACCAGACGCGGCACGTTGTCCATGATAATCGGCTGACGGAAGACGGTGCCGCCGAGGATGTTCCGGATCGTGCCGTTTGGCGAACGCCACATCTTTTTCAGGTTGAACTCCTCGACCCGCGCCTCGTCCGGAGTGATGGTGGCGCATTTCACCCCGACGCCGTGCTCTTTGATGGCATTGGCGGAATCGATGGTGATCTGGTCGTCGGTGGCGTCCCGGCTCTCGACCGAAAGGTCGTAGTACTTCAGATCGACGTCCAGATAGGGGAGGATCAGCTTCTCCTTGATCTTTGCCCAGATGATGCGGGTCATTTCATCGCCGTCCAGTTCGACGATGGGGTTTTGGACCTTGATCTTAGCCATATATTCCTCCGGAAGTCTGCTTACCGCCGGCCCGCCGGGACCCTGTGTCCGTGCGGCCGATGTCAAAAAGTCGGCGGAACCATAGCAGCCTTTTACGCCCACGCAAGACGATGCGCTTCGCACCTGCAAAAAGTCGCGCAGATGTTACGGTTCTTGAGGTCTGGCGGGTGAATTCAGAGGCGCGAAGTCGCCGGTTTCACCTTGCCGCTTTCGGCTGAGGCAATGGCATCGAACACCCCTGCAATATCATCGGCAAGAGAGAAGAGGTAGGCGGGGTCGTCATGCAAATAGCCGCCCTCTACCTGGCGTCGGACCATTTCCAGAAGTGGTTCCCAGAAGCCGTAGAGATTGAGCAGGACAACCGGCTTGTCATGCAGGCCGAGCTGCTTCCAGGTAATGATTTCAAAGGTTTCGTCCAGGGTGCCGAGACCGCCCGGCAGGATGCAGAAGGCGTCCGAGCGCTCGAACATCAACTGTTTCCGGACATGCATGGATTCGACCACGATCATCTCGGTCGCCTCCTTGTGGGCAGCCTCGCGCTCCATGAGATGCTCGGGAATGATTCCGGTAACCCGCCCGCCCGCGGAGAGGGCGCCATCCGCCGCTGCGCCCATCATGCCGGAATGGCCACCGCCGTAGACAAGCTCAACGCCTTTTTCCGCGGTTGCGCGGCCAAGTTCATGTGCTTTCTCAAGATGACGTGGATCGACGCTCCGGGAGGCGCCGCAATAGATGCAAAGTGCAGATAGTTGGGTCATTGCTTTGTTATCTTTCAATTCTCAGTCGCGGTCCGCTCTGACGCCACCTGTCAAAAACCAGTGATGACTCCACTGAAGTCGGCGAATCCACCCTATATGTGAATGTAGCAGAACTGTCTTGAGATGAGCTCTTAAGACTGACGGAGTCGGAGCCTGGAGGGTTTTTCCTCTCTACTTTGGCTTTATAAGTCTGCCAATGTAATTTTATAAACTATTGAAAAAATTTGTAATTTTAGAGTTTTTAAGAGGCGTCTTCCGCAAGACAGATCCTGCGGAGTGATGTAATTGCATACAAGGGGGGAGCATTATAGGCTAGAGCCACAAGTAAGGAGTCGGGTCTTTGCGTTCTGTTGGTCTTGGGGCACTGGTTGCGGCCGTGATCTTTGCGGCTGCCTTCGGCGTTTACTTCTGGCTGCTCGGAGATCCGGAACGCAGAACGGAACTGGCCGAGACCACGCCGGCGGTGGCAACGCAAGCCGCTGGAGACACTGGGGCTCCGGCAGATTCCGGCGGGAATATCGCTGTTCAGGGCTCTGCTGCCGTTACGCAGGAACCGGTGGCGAGTGAGATCCCAGACGAAGCGCCGGCCTCCGGATCGGAGCCGTCGCAGGCGCAAAACACACGGCAGGCCGAATCTCAGGAGACGGCATCTCCAGCAGCAGAGTCTGCTGCGCAGAAACCCAAATCAGAGTCCAACGCCGAGCCGTCACAAGCCCAAGTCCTCCAGAGTCAGGAGCCGGATGAAACGCCAGCGTCTGACAAGGCCCCGGCTGACAGGCTGCCGGCGGTTTCAGGCGTCGTGACTGGACTTGCGCCCGCGGAGAAAAAGCCGGAGAAGCCACGAACCCCACAGGTCGTGGCGCGCAGCGAGACCAACACTCAGTCGCTAACTCCTTCACAACCGGAGAATAAGCCGGCTGGGGAGGCACCGTCCTTTGATGTGGTTCGTGTGGAAAAGACCGGGGAGGCGATCCTGGCTGGCCGCGCGCCCGCGGGCAGCGAGGTGACGGTATACGACGGTGATACCCCGCTGGGGATCGTTAAGGCCGATTCTCGGGGACAGTGGGTTCTGATACTCGATATTCCTCTGCGGCCCGGTAGTCACAGTCTGGGTATAACGGCGCGCCGGAGCGACGACACGCTGGTGGAGTCCGCGGAACTGGTGATCGTCGCCGTGCCGGAACCGCCGCGACCTGACGCGCCGGCCCGGCAACTGGCGGAGGCGACGTCGGCGGCGAGCCAGCCGGCGGCGGATCCGCTGTCTGAAGAGGCCGACGAGGCGCCAGTTGATCTCGCGTCTTCCGACGACATAACCAGGCAGCCGGCGGCAGCGGGCGATGAGGCGACGGAAGCCGCCAGCAGCACGGCGCCGGATACGGAGGAGGCGACAGATAGTCCGGTGGCACCGAGCCAGGTTGCCGCCGCCGATACCGGTGTTGAAGAACCGATTGCTGTCGTCGTGCCGCGGCACGGCACTGGCCCGACCCGGATCCTGCAGCAGCCGGAGCTGGTCGACGACGGGATCGGTGATGGCAGCCTCTTCCTCGATTCGGTGGACTATGACGACGAAGGTCGAGCGGTAATCGGTGGCCGTGCGGCGCCGGGTGCTTCGTTGATCATCTATCTCGACAATCTGCCGATCGGCGAGGCGCTGACGGATGATGATGGCCGCTGGGTTATGACACCGGAAAATCTCGTGCCGGTCGGCCTGCACCAACTGAGGGTCGATCAGATCGAAAGCGGCGGGCGCGTGCTGGCGCGGGTCGAGACGCCTTTCTCCCGCGCGGATACAGTGGCGAGTCATCCTGACGAGAGTTTCGTGACGGTCCAGCCCGGCAACAGCCTCTGGCGCATTGCCCGCGCGGCCTATGGCAGGGGAACGCGGTATACGGTCATCTACGAATCGAATAAATCGCAGATTCGCGATCCGGATCTGATCTATCCCGGTCAGATCTTCCGTCTCCCCAGCGACGGCTAACCACCGCCGCCTTGTGTTCAAGCAGATAGTGCGACAGGGCAGTGCCCTGGAACTTCCGTGGTGCGGCGCCGAGATTGCCCTTGTGGACGCTACGATGTTGCTCTCACGGGCCTCAGAAAATGCTGATAAACCGCATCTCACAGGATCCAGACGCCGTTTGCGGTGAATCGGGGCGATCTTTATGATGCATCGTTAAAGCTCGTGTTTTGAAAGCGATGGAGAATGATTTGTTGAAGTATGTGCTGGTCCCGGTGAACCGGGCCGGCTGGCCTTTTATCGCCGGCGCGTTGGTGCTGGCCGTGGTCTTTGCTCTGATCTGGCCGCCTCTGGTCTGGCTGGGTCTGCTCCTCGCCGCTTTCTGCACCTACTTTTTCCGCGATCCGGAGCGAGTCGTGCCGATCCGTCCGGGCCTGGTGGTCAGTCCGGCGGACGGACTGGTCTCGGCGGTCGAGCCCGCCATTCCGCCGGCTGAGCTGGGAATGGGGGATGTGTCACTCATGCGGGTGAGCATTTTCCTCAGCGTCTTCGACGTCCACGTCAATCGCGTCCCCACCGACGGGACCATCACCGAACTGGCCTATCATGAAGGCGCCTTTCTCAACGCTGCCATGGATAAGGCTTCGGAGTTGAACGAACGGCAGTCGGTGCGCATGACCACGACCGATGGCCGCGAAATCGCCTTCGTCCAGATCGCGGGCCTGATCGCCCGGCGCATCATCTGCAATCTTACCCATGGACAGTCGGTGCGCGGTGGCGAGCGTTTTGGTTTGATCCGCTTCGGCAGCCGGACCGACATCTACCTGCCCGACGGTGTTGCGCCGATGGTTTCCGTCGGCCAGCGCATGATTGGCGGTGAGACGGTGATTGCCGATCTGAATTCGGACGAAGAGGTCCGAACGGGGGAGGTTCGATAGATGGTAAGGCCCCCGCGCCGCCGGCTCCGCGGCCTGTCGATCAACCGGCTGATTCCCAATGCCCTGACCCTGATGGGCCTCTGCGCGGGCATGACGGCGATCCGCTGGGCGCTGGAGGAGCGCTGGGAGGTGGCGGTGGCCGCGGTGGTCGTGGCGATGGTGATCGATGGCCTGGACGGGCCGGTGGCGCGCCTGATGAAGGCGACCAGCGAGTTTGGCGCTCAGCTCGATTCCCTGGCCGACTTCGTGAACTTCGGCGTGACGCCGGCGATCATCGTCTATCTTTGGGCCATGCAGGGGCTTGGCGGTCTGGCCTGGGCCCTGGCCCTGGTCTACGCCATGTGCTGTGCGCTGCGTCTGGCCCGCTTCAATGCGGCCCTGACCCAGGACGACAAGCCGGCCTGGTCCAGCAAGTTCTTCGTCGGTGTGCCCGCGCCGGCCGGCGCCGGGCTGATGCTCCTGCCCATGGTGCTGAGCTTCAAGCTGGGTGATGAAATCTTCCGCTCCGAGGTTCTCAACGGTGCCGTCTTTATCGGCGTGGCGGCGCTGATGGTCAGTCAGTTGCCGACTTACTCCTCGAAGCGCATCAAGGTGCCGCTGCGCCATGTCGGCTTCGTCCTGATCGGCGTCGGCGCCTTCGCGGCCTTCCTGGTCAGTACGCCCTGGGTCACGCTCAGCGTTGCCGGGCTGGTCTATCTGGTGAGTATTCCCATGGCGCAGTTCTCCTTCCGGAAAATGCGCTCCACAATGGCCGAGCTCGAGGCACAAGAGGGCGAACCTACGGATGCCGCCGCCGCGAACGAGATCCCGACCGAGACGGAACCGCGCTGAGCTGAAGCTGCCTGTCAGCCTGAAGGAATGAGGTATGCTCGACGCCTGGATGCGGCGCCATATCGATCCGCCGATGGACCGGGTCGGCCGTCTGGCCGCGCGGAGCGGACTGCGCGCTAACCACGTAACCCTGGCCGGCGTCGCTCTCGGTCTGGCCGCGACCGCGGCGATCGCTTTCGAAGCTTACTGGGCCGGCCTCGCCCTGTTCCTGGCTAACCGGGCGCTGGACGGCCTCGACGGCGCTGTCGCGCGCCACAGTAAGCTCACGGACTTTGGCGGTTACCTGGATATCGTCGGCGACTTCATCATCTACTCGGCCTTCATCTTCGGCTTTGCGCTGGCCCGGCCCGAAGTCAATGCCGTCGCCGCCGCCTTCCTGATCCTCTCCTTCGTGGGAACGGGTTCGTCGTTCCTCGCCTATGCCATCTTTGCGGAAAAGCGCAAGATCACCACGGACATCCGGGGGAAGAAGTCGCTCTACTACCTCGGTGGCCTGACGGAGGGCAGCGAGACCATCGCCGCCTTTGTGCTGATGTGTCTGTTCCCCAGCCACTTCGTGATCATCGCCTGGATCTTCGGTGCCCTCTGCTGGGTGACGACCCTGACACGGATCGTCGCCGCGGCCGGAAGCTTCGGCGGTGACGGCCAGGCGTCGTAACAGCGGACGGCAGGGCCAGAGTCCCGACTACTCCGCGACAGCCGGTACGCTTTGATCTTCCTGTCGCGCCGCGACCGGTTTGTTCTGCCACATCGGCAGGGGCGGCCTTTCAGGGGCGTTCTTCGCCTCCGGCGAAAAGCGCCGGCGGAGGTTTTCCCGCAGCATCAGGGCACAGGGCGTGAAGACCAGGGTGAGGACTGTCGCGAAGCTGAGGCCGAAGACGATCGCCGAGGAGAGCTGCGTCCACCATTGGGTCGAGGGAGCGCCTACCTGCACCAGCCGTGAGGCGAAGTCGATGTTCATCGCCAGCACCATCGGCATCAGGCCGAGGATCGTGGTGATTGTGGTCAGAAGAACCGGACGCAAGCGCTGCGCACCCGTGCGCAGGATCGCTTCCCGGGCGGAGACGCCGGTTTCACGGATCCGGTCGTAGGTGTCGATCAGGACGATGTTGTTGTTCACCACGATACCGGCCAGGGCGATGACGCCGATGCCAGACATGACGATCCCGAAGGGCTGGTCGGTGACCAGCAGGCCGAGCATAACGCCGATGGTCGACATGATCACTGCGGTCAGGATCAGGAAAGCGCTGTAGAAGCTGTTGAACTGGGTGACCAGGATGATCGCCATCATAAAGAGCGCGACGATGAAGGCTTTGGTCAGAAAGGCCTGGGCCTGTTTCTGTTCCTCATCCTCGCCCTTGAAGGTGATCTCGACGCGCGGAGAAATATCCGCGGTCTGCAGCCAGGCGCGCAGCTCCGTGACCTTGTCGTCGGCGAGAACGCCCGGGGCGACGTCGGCCTTGACCGTCATCACGCGGTTGCCGTCGGTTCGGCGCAGCAGGCCGACCTTGGGTTTCGGCGTGCGGGTGACGAAGTTGGAAATAGGCGCCAGTCCGCTGTCGGTCTGAATGCGAAGCTGGTCCAAATGATCGATGTTGCGGTAGGAGCGCGGCAGGCGCACCACGATATCGATCTCTTCGTTACTGTCGTCCGGCCGGAACTCGCCAAGCTTGGTGCCGTAGGTGACCATGCGGACATAGCTGCCGATCAGCGTCACATCGGCGCCGAAGCGCGCGGCCTGGGCACGATCCACGGCCAATTCCCACTCGATGCCCGGGACCGGTCGTCCATCCTCGATGTCCACGAAGTCGCCCAGTTCCGTCATGGCCGCCGCAATCTTCCGGGCCACCGGCTCGATTTCGTCCGGATAAGCGGAAGCGATCTGTACCTGCACGGCCTTGCCGACCGGCGGGCCGGCTTCCTCCTTGCGTGGCTCGACGAAGATCCCGGCCAGAGGGTCGGTGCGTTCGCGGATGTCGGCAAAGATCTCATCAGCCGAACGCCGGCTGAACCAGTCGGTGAACTCGAGCTGTATCACACCGATCAGATCTTCGGCCTCATCGTCACTGTTGCCGGAACTGGCCATGGATTTGGCGAAGATCGTGTGGAACTCGCCGCGCTCGCGCTGCAGCTCGATGACCCGGTCTTCAACCTGGCGCAAGAGGGTATCCCGCTCCTCGATCGAGAGGTTGCCGCGGCCGTGGATCTGCAGGATGGCGTTCTCGGGCTCGACATCGGGGAAGAACTCGACGCCTTTGCCAAAGACGCCGTAGCTGATCTGCGCGCCGACCAGGGCCACCACGGCGATGACGATGACCAGGGAAGGAACCCGCAGCGCATTCTGAAGAAGGCGGAGATAGAGGCCGGTGAAGCCTCGGAACTTGCCGGGGTCGAAGTCCGCATCGGCTGCCAGTGACTGGCCGGCGGCGTCCGTTGCCGGCCGTACGGCGCTCAGGTTGCGGTGGGCGATGCGGCCGAGCCACAGGCCGGACAGCAAACCGACCAGGGCGCCGAGCAGGGCCGAGACCATGCCGGCGGCCGGCGGTACCTCGGCAAGGAGACCCGTGGCGCCGATGGCGAAGGGTGCCAGTTGCGCGAACAGCAGCGCGCCCAGCGCCGTCGAGAGCAGAGGCAGGAGAAACCGCATGAAGCCCGCCAGATTCGCGCCCAGCACCGGGATGAAGATCAGCGCCATCAAGAGAGAGGCGGAGAGGGTCGCGATCAAGGTGATGGGCAGGAACTTCATGAACTCGCCGACCACGCCGGGCCAGAACAGCAGCGGCAGGAAGGCGGCCAGGGTGGTGGCTGTCGCGGCAATGATGGGCCAGGCCATGCGTTTCGACGCCAGCGCATAGGCCTCCCGCGGGGGCAGCCCCTCGCTCATCTTCCGGTCCGCGAACTCGGTCACGACGATGGCACCGTCGACCAGCATGCCGACCGCCAGGATCAGGCTGAAGAGCACGACCATGTTGACCGTGAAGCCGATGGCGTAGAGCACCAGGATCCCGGCAAGGAAGGAGCCGGGAATGGCGACGCCGACCAGACCGGCCGAGCGCAGGCCCAGGGCCGCGACCACGACGACCATGACCAGAAGGATGGCGCTGATGACGTTGTTCTGCAGGTCGAGCAGGTTATTACGGATGGCGTTGGACTTGTCCTGGCTGAAGGAGACTACGACCTCCTCCGGCCAGAAGGCGCGCTCGCGTTCGACCACCGCGCGGACCTGTTCGATGGTCTCGATGATGTTCGAGCCCGTGCGCTTCGACACTTCCAGCGCAATGGCGGGCCGTCCGTTGGTGCGGGCGTAGCCCTCGCTGTCCTTGAAGGTCCGGCGCAGGATGCCGACATCCTTGAAACGCACGATGGCGTCGCCGTTGACCTTCAGCGGCATGTCGAGGATGTCTTGCGAGGTCTCGAACAGTCCCGGCACCTTGACGGAAAAACGGCCCTGGCCGGTATCTACCGAGCCCGCCGCGATCACCCGGTTCGAGCGCGACACCAGATTGATGATGTCGGTGACGTTCAGGTTATAGCTCTCGAGGGCCAGGGGATCGACGACCAGCTCGACAAGCTCGTCGCGGTCGCCGGCGATTTTGGCTTCCAGGACGGTGCCGATGCCCTCGATCTTATCCTGCAGATCGCGGGCTAGCTGCAGCAGTGTGCGCTCCTGGACGTTGCCGGACAGCGAGACGACCAGCACGGGGAAGAGGCTGAGGTTGACTTCGTTGACGGTTGGTTCGTCGGCGTCGTCGGGTAGTTCGGGCTTGGCGATGTCGACTTTCTCGCGAACGTCGGCGATGGCGATGTCCACGTTGAAGCCGGCCTCGAATTCAAGCAGGACGTTGCCGCCGCCCAGATAGGCGGTCGAGCGCATTTCCTTGACGCCTTCGACATCGCGCAGTTCCTGCTCCATGGGCTTGACCAGAAGCCGTTCGGCGTCTTCCGGCGAAATGCCCTCGTGGTGCAGGCTGACGTAGAGGATCGGAATGTTGATGTCCGGCTCGGACTCCTTCGGGATCGTCACATAGGCGTAGGTGCCCGAGATCAGAATCAGGATCAGGGTCGCAATGACGGTGCGCGAATGTCCGACGGCTGCCTCAATGAGGGCGTTCACGAATTACTCCCGATTTCTAAAGGCTCAAGCGTCTCTTCATCGATCGGCGTGACCTCTTGACCGTCAGTGACGAATTCCTGCCCGACCGTGATCAGGGTGACGTTGTCCGGCAGGCCGGTCAGCCAGACGCCGGTCGTCCCGTTGGCGACGATCGTGGCCGGGATGAACTTGACCCGCTTCTCCTCCGTTACGATCTTGACGCCGACTTCACCGTCGTCGGTGAGGGTAAGGATCGCGGGGGATACGAGGTGTGCGCTGATTTCCTCCAGCGGCAGGCGTACGTCGGCGGAAATGCCGTCGGGAATCCGGTGATCCGGGTTGGGCACTTCCAGTTCGACGCGGAAGGTGCGCGTCTGCGGATCGGCGACCGTTGAGATGAAGCGGATCTGACCTTGGACTTCGTCACCTGTGATCAGCCGGGCATAACCCTTCTCCCCGACGGCGAGGCGCTTGATGGAGCGTTCGTTGACTTGAGTGACGACCAGGATGGGGTCCAGATCCACCACCTTGGTGATAGGGTCGCCCTTGTCGATGAAATCGCCGATCTCGACCATGCGGTCGTCTACAAAACCATCAAAGGGGGCACGGATGATGATGTTCTCGAGGGCCACCCTGGCGCGTTTGACCGCTGCGTCTGCGGCTTCCAGGTCGGCCTTGGCCGCTGCCAGTTGGGTTTCCGCCCGGAAGCCCTTTTTCGAGAGCTTTTTGGCCGCCTCGTATTCGATCCGGCGTTGCTCATAGAGGGCGCGCGCTTCCTCGAGCAGGGAAGGGCGTTCTTCGGGCGACAAACGCACGATGACGTCGCCGGACTTTACGCTGTTGCCCTTGTCTGAGTTCAGCTCAATGACCCGGCCATAGGCTTCCGCCTTGACATTGACCTTGCGGACGGCCTCTGTGCTGCCGCGCAGGATCACATCGACCCGATAGGGGACCGCCGACTGCGCCCGGACACGGACCGAGGCGATCCTGCTGGTCGGCTCCAGGTTCGCCGGGGGCTTCTGGACCACGGGCTTGTTGTCGCCATGGCCGAGTTGGCCGGAGGCGATCCAGCCGACCACGGCAAGCGCGAGAACCACAGCAATCAGAAATGAGCGTTTCATCGGGGAACCCGTTTCCTTCGAACTTATATGGCCCTAGCCTGCGGCGTACTCGGCCGTGTTGCCGTCGACTGCGGCCTTGCCGTTGCTTTGCCCGGTCTCGATTTCCTCGAGCAGCCAGTTCATGTTCGCTTTCAGATATTCGATTTCAGTCTTGTAGTGTGCGAGCCCGAGACCATGGGTGAAGCGTTCGCCGGAGGGACGGAGCGCGAGGTTACAGCTCTGCATGCGCTCGACGACGCCCTCGTACCAGGCGATCCGCTTTTCCAGGATGCCGCGCAGGGCGTCGGTCGGCATGAAATGCGCAAAGAAGGTCATGAAGTAGAAATCCGAGTTGACCTTGTCCGGCGCCGGAGGCTCGACCAGGGTCCTGAAGAGAGCGGCGCGGCCTTCTTCGGTCAGGGAATAGACCTTCTTATCGGGCCGCTTTTCCTGACTCATCTGATGACAATCGACGAGCTTCTCCGCCGAAAGCTTCGCGAGCGCGGGATAGATCGACCCGAAACTGGCGTCCTGGAAGTGACTGAAGGGACCTTCTTCGCAGGCCTTCTTGATTTCGTAACCGCTGGCGTCGCCGCGGCAGAGCACTCCCAGACAAAGCGTCTTTACATCCATCGCGTTATTCCATCTGCGGCTTCTGAGCTTTGAGCTGCATTCATCTATGACAGTTCGATATAGGCGAGACCAGGATTATATTTGTTTGATATAGGTGCACCTGCCGTGCATCCAATGCATAGCTTTGGCCGATTTTCGGGATTTAGCGAAAATTTCTATTAAAAACAGATATTTGAACTCCTATTCTCTGTCGGTTAACCTGTCGCGTCCGCGAAGTTTGAGGCGTAGCATGGCGATCACCTTTCACAGCTCGGTTTCCGGTCTGCAGGCGCAGAGCAAGCGCTTGGCGGTCTCGGCAAACAATGTCGCAAACATGAGCACGGCAGCGACGCCGGGCAGCGATAGTGGCTATACGCCGCAGGAAGTGATCCAGACCACCACGGTAGGCGGTGGTGTCCGGGCCGAAACCCGCGATATCGAGCCTTCCTCCGTTCGCGTCTATTCGCCGTCCAATCCCGCGGCCGACGATGAGGGGACGGTCGAACTGCCGAACGTTTCTCTTGAGGCGGAGTTTTCCAACCAGATCCTTGCAAAGCGCGCCTATCAGGCAAACGCGGCGGTGATCCGGACACAGGATGAGATGCTGGGACGCCTGATGGATCTGGACAGCTAAACAGGCGTCGAGGGATTGCGGTTAGCGGCCGCCCGTTCGCATCGTTAATCCGGCCTTAACCCAAGCTCTTAGCCGCGCGCTAACAAATTTCCGAAATAATCCGACATGTCACCTAAGATGTTTCACTGAAGTTGAGGGTTCGACGCAGTGGTTGCAGGTAAACAGCAAGTGGCGGAATCGCAGACTCTGTCTTTGGTTCCGGCGGACGACCGGAGAGCCTTTAAGCGGGCTTATGTGGTCGTTTCGGGACAGGTCTCGGACAACAGCGAAAAGCGTCTCGACTGCGTGGTCCTGGATCTCTCCGCCAATGGCGCCAAAATTCGCTTCGAAGAGCCGGTGATGAGTGATCAGATCTTCAAGATCACCCTGGCGGGCGCCGTGGAGTTCGATGTTGAAGTCGTCTGGACAAATGGAGTCTTCGCCGGCTTGAAGTTCCTCGATTCGCCCTCGAAGGTGGCCAGCGTCCTGGCGGGCGTGTTGCCGGATGGCTGTCTTGAGTTTTAGAATCGCCCGCTTGGTGATCTTTCAGGGCTTATCTCTAAATTATTGATAGTAAATGATAAAATTAAGGCGCCCCTGATTTTCTCCGTGACGGGTGGCTATCACCCTCTGCGAACTCGGTCCTTTTTGGGACAAACCTAGCGCTTTTCGTTTCATTACGGTTAAAATGGCGCCGCTCACCAGAAAGAGGCGTCAAGCTGGTCCATGACCCAAGCACGCCGGCGCGAATGACCGGAGACCGTCGATGGCCAGGAAAGCAAGTTCCGTAAAGCCCACCACTGCAAAAGCGAAATCCCCAGCGAAGAAACCGGCGGCCAAAAAAGCCGCACCTGCAAAGGCCGCAGCCACGAAAGCCGTAACGAAGAAGGTTGCAGCCCCCAGGCCCACTGCTGCAAAAGCTGCCGCCGCAAAACCAACCAGGGCAAAACCCGCCGCGAAGAAGCCGGCAACCAAGGCCACCCCAGCGAAAGCCTCTGCTGGGAAGACTGCCACTGGTAAGACTGCCGCTGCGAAAACTACCGCTAGGAAGACTGCCGCCGCCAAGCCGCGCAGAGCTGCGACGACCAAGACGGCCGCCGCGAAGAAGGCGCCGGCAAAGACCGCCACGACCCGGAAAACGACGGCGAAGGCAACGCCTGCGAAAACGTCGACTGCCAAGGCTACTTCTAAGAAGCCGGCAGCCGCAAAGACGACGGCGGCCAGGAAGAGGCCTGCAACGGCGAAAGCGGCGAGCACGAAAGCTGCGGCCAAGCCCAAGGCTGCAGCCAAGCCCAAAGCGGCGGCGAAACCTAAGGCGGCTGCGCCCAAGGCAGCCGCGACCAAAACTGCCGCGAACAGCCAGAAAGCTGCCAAACCGGCCGCGAAAAAGGCGCCGGCCAAGAAGCCAGCCGCCAAGAAGCCTGCTGCCAGGAAGTCTGCTGCCGGGAAGCCGGCGCAGAGCAGCGGCAGTGCATCCGACTACTCGGTATCCTTGAGCGTGACCGACGGCCGGGTGAAGTCGGTGATTGCCTCGGCCTTCCTGAAGCGTGGGCAGTGACGCGCAGCCGCTAAGCGCGCCCGCGAATCACTGCGTCCAGGGATCACTTTAATCCGGGAGCTTCACGGTTCCCAGTTGCTCTGACACGTGGAAGCAATGGCCCTTGTCGCAGTATCGGACCGCGCCGGTGCTGACATTCACCACGTAAGCAACACCGTCACTGGAAGAGACGCTGTAGCGGTCGTCACGCTGCTGCGACTGCGCGGGCTGTTGAATGACGAGGGTGACGCCGAGCGCCAAAAGCGCACCGGCAAAAAACAGTCTTTCAAACATGTTTGTCTCCTGAATTCCTTGGGCGGCTTTTCGCGAAGTCTGGAACCTGTTCCCGGCAGTTGGTTTCGGGGACCTGGCTCTGACCGTTCTCTTAGCTTTGACCGTCCTCTTACAGGGCGCGGCTGACGGCTTTATTGACCGTTTCCTTGCCCTTCATCTGCGCTATATTACTGTTGATCAGAGACTTAGGTCTCCAGAAATTTTGTGTCACCTCTCTCGGGCGGTGACCGGAGGCAGCGAGGAACAGGAGGTTCGCTACAATGGCCGTAGCAGCAGAGGTGAACGTCGACAAAATGCAGGCGGAGCTCCAGGCTCTGCTCGGCGAACGGGTGAGTACGTCCCAGGCGGTGCGTGATCACCACGGCAAAGACGAGTCCTGGCACCACCCCGAAGCCCCCGACATCGTGGTGTTCCCGCACACGACGGAGGAGGTGGCCGCCGTCGTCAAGCTCTGCGCGGAGAACCAGGTGCCTGTCATTCCTTTCGGGGCGGGGACCTCGCTTGAAGGGCATGTCATCGCCGAGCGCGGCGGGGTCTGCATCGATCTGATGCAGATGGATCAGGTTCTGGAGGTCAATGCGGAAGACCTGGACTGCCGGGTGCAGCCCGGGGTGACCCGTAAACAGCTCAACAGCTATCTCAGGGACTCCGGCCTGTTCTTCCCGATCGACCCGGGCGCGAACGCTTCTATCGGCGGTATGACGGCGACCCGGGCCAGCGGCACCAATGCGGTGCGCTATGGCACAATGCGGGAGAATGTGCTGGCTCTCACCGTGGTCCTGGCGGACGGCCGGGTGATCAGGACCTCGCGCCGTGCCCGCAAGTCCGCGGCCGGCTACGACCTGACCCGTCTCTTTGTCGGTTCTGAAGGCACCCTGGGTGTGATCACCGAGATCACGCTTCGGCTGTATGGTATTCCCGAGGCCATTACCTCGGCCGTGGTGTCCTTCCCCGATCTCAAGTCCGCGGTCGATACGGTGATCGCGACCATCCAGATGGGCATTCCCATCGCGCGGATCGAATTGCTCGACAAGCTGCAGGTTCAGGCCTGCAACGGTTACTCCGGGCTGGGGCTGGCTGAGCAGCCGACCCTGTTCCTGGAGTTCCACGGTACGACCGCCGGCGCGACTGAACAGGCGCAGTTGGTGGGCGAGATCGCGGGCGAGTTCGGTGGCGGTGACTTTCAGTGGACGGGACAGACGGAAGAGCGCAACAAGCTCTGGGAAGCACGCCATAACGCGGCCTATGCGGCCCAGTCCCTGCGTCCGGGCTGTCAGCTCTGGGCGACCGATGTCTGCGTGCCCATTTCGCGCCTTGCGGACTGTATCATGGAGACCCAGGAAGACCTGGCGGAGAGTTACCTGACCGCGCCTCTCGTGGGTCACGTCGGTGACGGCAATTTCCATCTTACCTTCCTGATCGATCCCGATAAGCCAGAGGAAATCGAAGAGGCGAACCGCATCAACGACCGGCTGGTTATGCGGGCCCTGGCAATGGAAGGGACCTGTACCGGAGAACACGGCATCGGTAGTGGCAAGATGAAGTTCCTGCAGGCGGAGCACGGCGATGCCGTCGCCGCCATGCGCACGCTGAAGCTCGCTTTCGATCCGCAGAACATTATGAACCCGGGCAAGGTTATCGCGCTCTGACCTGGCGCCTGACGCACTACAGCCTGCCGCACTACAGATTGTAGCCGAAGCGCCGTTTCAGTCTCTTGGCGGCGCCTGTGCTATGTCTGTTCCCGTTTAAAGCGATCCGATCCCGGCGCATGAAATCCTGTTGCCGGCAATCAATATCATACGTATACATATTTTGGCTAAACCGATCGAAGAGGGACCGGTGGGACTGCATAACCTCGAAAGCGACGGCTTTTTCGATATCGTCAATGAATTCTCGGAGCAGGTCGACCTGTCCCAGGCGCACGGCTGGCTGGACAATCTGCTGTCGCAATACGGCTCGCTTCCCAATGCACCCTGGTCGACGCAGGCCGAGCTGCTGGCGCATATGCTGTCGGCGGTGCGAGGGCTGCGCTTCTCCTTTGCCCGGCGCAATGCCATGCGCAAGCTGGAGGCGCTGAACCGGGTCATCGAACTCCACGCCGACCGTCGCCTGGGGATCTACATCGAGTATGTCGATATGGACAGCGTGGAACAGACCCTGAGTCGCTACACGGTCTGGAAGGGAACCCTGTTTGAAGTCCAGCTCGACCGAAACGTGGTCTGCTGGCATCCGGACAAGGAGTTTCTGCCGAAGGCGACCGGCCGAATCTATCGCACGAAATACAGTGAATTGGGTAAGCGCCAGCGCATGCGCGATACCCGGCCCGGCTAAGTCATCGCGACTGCCGGGTCCGGATGCGGCCTTTCGGCATTCTGCAGGAGCTTACTTGACGTTAAAGATCGCCTGCTGGGTTTCTCCGGTGGTGCCCGGAATGCGAAGAACGAAGGTGCCCGGGCGGATCGTGACAAAGGAAATTTCGGCGCTGCCCTCGTCGTCGAACTCCAGGCTGTCAATACCAAGTGGACGGATTTCGATGTCGTTGATCACCACTTCGTTGACCCAGACGTTGCGGAAGAATTCGGGACCACTGATGGCAATTTCCGCAGAGCCGTCCGCAATGAACTCAAGTGAGTAATACTGGCCCGACTCCAGCTCGTAGGGTGCTGCGGCCAGTGGTTTACCTGACGCCAGAGTGATCGGTGGCAGTTCCTTCTCCTTGCCAAGCAGGCCCGAGAAACCAAGGTCGTGGGCGCCTGAAACGGCCGGCGTAAGGATGAGACCGGCGAGTGCAAGGCCGAAAACTGCATGTTTCATTGAGGCAAACTCCCGTCAGATTGATTGTTGTTTTGCGCCACGGTTCTTTATCGAGGACCGGCCGCCGGCTTGCGTCCCGCGTAGTCCCAAGCCCGTTGTGCCGGCGAGTCTGGGTGCCGAGGGGATATCTGTCTATTGTCAATAGGTTGTATGCCGCGGCTAGCCACTTGGCCAAAAGCTCGACTGCGATGCCTGCTCAGAGCAACCCCAGTCCCCGGAAACTACTTTCGCCCGCGCGGGTGACGATCAGGTGATCGTGCAGCTCGATGCCCATGCGGCCCGCGGTCTCGCGGATTTCCCGGGTCATGGCGATATCGCCGCTGGAGGGTGTGGCGTCGCCGGAAGGATGATTGTGCACCAGGATCAGCGCACTGGCGGAAAGCTCGAGAGCGCGTTTGACGATTTCGCGGGGGTAGACCGGCGTATGATCGACTGTACCGCGCTGCTGTTCCTCGTCGGCGATCAGTCGGTTCTTGCGGTCGAGGAAGAGAACGCGGAACTGCTCGATCGCCGAGCGCCCCATGATCATGCGGCAATAGCCGACCAGTGCGTTCCAGGACCCGATCACCGGCTGGTCGAGGATGTCTTCCCGGACCATGCGGTTGGCCGCTTCGGGCACCAGCGCAAGCACCGCAATGGAAGCATCGCCCATACCCGGAACCTGTTTCAGGTCGTGCGGTGTGGCGGAAAGCACGCCGGCCAGGCTCCCGAAGCGCGCGATCAGCTCCTTTGCGAGCGGTTTGGTGTCGCCGCGCGGCTTGGCTCCGAACAGGAGGAATTCGATGATTTCGTAGTCGCTCAGGGCGGATGCGCCCTGTTCCAGGATCCTCTGGCGCAGGCGTTCGCGGTGGCCGTGATAGTGCGGCTTGGATGCCGTGGGCTTTTCCGCGCTGCGGCCCGCCGCCTCATCCATTTGCCGCCGATCCCCCAAAGCGCGACGCCGTCCTCTCCTTGGTGGCCTCTATCAGTCCTCGAAAGGCGGAGCTGTCCAGCCTTTCGGTGACTTCGTGAAGATCTCATAGCCGTCCGCCGTCACGCCGAGCGAATGCTCGAACTGGGCGGAGAGGGAGCGGTCGTTGGTGACCGCCGTCCAGCCGTCCTTGAGGATCTTCACGTCGAGCCGGCCCGCGTTGATCATGGGCTCGATGGTGAAGAACATGCCTTCGCGCAGCCGGGTTCCGGTGCCGGGCCGGCCGTAGTGCAGCACCGACGGGGCTTCGTGGAAAACGCGGCCGAGACCGTGGCCGCAGAAGTCGCGGACCACCGAGAAGCGGTTCTTTTCGGCGTAACTCTGAATGGCGTATCCGATGTCGCCTAATGTGGCGCCGGGCCGTACTACCTCGATCCCGCGCATCAGGCACTCATAGGTGACCTCTACCAGACGCTTGGCCTTGATGCTTGGTTTGCCGACGCAGAACATCCGGCTGGTATCGCCGTGCCAGCCGTCCAGGATGACGGTAACGTCGATGTTGACGATGTCACCGTTGTGCAGCTTCTTGTCCGGGCTGGGAATGCCGTGACAGACCACGTGATTGACCGAGGTGCAGATCGACTTCGGAAAACCGCGATAGTTCAGGGGCGCCGGAACCGCATTGTGTTCGAGGATGTAGTCATGGCACAGCTTGTCCAGGGCTTCCGTGGTGACACCCGGAACGACATGCGGTGTGATGAAGTCGAGCGTTTCCGCGGCCAGGCGGCCGGCTTTACGCATACCCTCGAAATCGGCGGCATCGTGGATCGTGATCCGCCGCTCCTCGGCACTCAAGGGGGGCGTTAGCTCGTCAGCGTCGGCTTGGCCGTATTGCATCTCTTTCGTCCTGCGGTTCCTTCTCGCGCGGGTCGTATATCTGCGCGAACTCTTTCAGACCTGTTACAGCCCGTTATATAGGCAGAAGTCTTAAACTTCCAGGAAGCGATCTCTTTTTCGCCTGTTACTCACGCTGCTCCCTTGTGGGAGACATCATTGGTAAACCGGGCTCTCAGAATCATTAAATGCGCAGGGGCAGGGCACGGTTCAAGACGATCTCCTCGGGACCGACCTTACAGTCGTAGCAGATGACCTCGACGCTGCGTTCGAGGGCACGGCGCAAGCCGGCCTCGTAGTTGGGATCAATATCGCCGGCGATTGTAACGCAGTGACTGTCAGCGCGCTGGACCAGAAAGAACATCACGGCACGGTGGCCCGCCTCCACTGCGTCGCCCAGTTCCTCCAGGTGCTTGGCGCCGCGGCTGGTCACGGAATCCGGAAACTCCGCCGCCTCCTCTCCGCGCTTCAGGGTGACGTTCTTGACCTCAACGTAGCAGGGAGGGGAGGGCGCTTCCGATGGGCCGCCGCTCGGACGGCCATCCAGCAGGATGTCGATGCGGGAGTTCTTGCCGTAGCGCACCTCGCGTTTGAGTTCCGCATAGCCCGAGAGTTCGGGAACCTGCCCGGCGGTGATGGCCTCGGCGACGATGCCGTTCGGGTGCCCGGTGTTGATGCCAACGGGCTCGCCCGCAGCCGTCGCAATCTCCCAGGAGTATTTCAGCTTGCGTTTGGGATTGCGCGAAGGTGACAGCCAGACCCGGGATCCGCCCTCCACGAGCCCCATCATGGAGCCCGGATTGGCGCAATGCGCGGTGACGATCTCGCCGCCTTCCAACTCCACGTCCGAGAGAAAGCGCTTGTAGCGCTTGATCAGGCGGCCGGGAATGAGCGGGTCCGGAAACTTCATGGCGGAAACTCACGATTGCGGGGAAACGGAAGTGTCTCTACTGCGGCGCGGAAAAATAAATCCCACGGGCTGTAACCCGGTGCGATGGGGTATTTTCCTTATTCTCTGGTGATTTACAGGAAAAATCTGTGATGAGATAGAGTCTTAAGTTTTGTGAGATATATGTGGGGTGGCTTGCTTCGTGCCCGCGAAGTGCCCAACTTACTTTAATACGCCCTGTTTCTACCCGATTCGCCGACACCCTACCTTAAGAATGAGTGCCCAAATGGCCCGCACCACTTCGCTTTTCCCCGCTCTGCCCGTGATGCTTGTTGTCGCGTTTGGGCTGGCGGCCTGTTCATCATTTCAGGAACAGTCCTATAAGCGGCCAGCCGCGCCGGCCTCGACCCTTACGTCCCCGCCTGGCGATGCCGGAAACGCGTCTGATGCCGCGACGTCTGGGCAGCGCCTGACGGTGCCTTCGACCTCGGGCACCTATCCTTACGGCACCGCGACGGAGGCGACAGAAGGCGCATCGGCCGATAGGGGCGAGTCCTACGTCCGGGGACCGGACGGCTCAGTCTGGAAAGGCGCGCCGCGGGACACCGAAGCGCACAACGCCGATATCGAGGCCTGTTACCGCTATGCCGCCGCGCAGACGGCGAATGACGCGCGGATCGAGCAGGATCGCCGTGCGGTCTATGGCGACGGCTTTAGCGATACCCAGAGCGTCGGGCTGCTGAATTCGAAGATCCGCAGCTATGACCACGAGACCCGGCGGCGGTCCCTCTTTTCCAGTTGCATGCGCTCGAAGGGTTACGCAGCCCGCTGAAGCCTTTCCCAGAGCCTTTCTCCAAGCCTTTGCCCTTGGCGCCCGGCGGCCGCGGTCTGTAAGATCGAAGCCGCCGTCGGCCTGACGGCGCAATCTCTCAATCGCCAAAGGGTCTCGCCTCTATGTCGGCCGAGTCAGATCTCAATTCCAGCGTCACCGCCTGCCTTCTCATCATCGGTAACGAGATACTCTCGGGCCGGACGAAAGACGCAAACCTCGCGTTCCTGGGCGAAAAGCTGAATGAAGCCGGCGTACGCCTGATGGAGGCGCGAGTCGTTCCGGATATCGAGGACGTCATCGTCGAAACTCTGAACGGGGTGCGCGGCCGCTTCGACTACGTCTTCACGACCGGCGGCATCGGACCGACCCATGACGACATCACTTCGGCTTGCGTGGCCAAAGCCTTCGGCGTCGCCTGGAGCCTGCACCCCGAGGCCCATGCCTTGCTCAAGGCCCACTATGCGGAGGGCGAGCTCAACGAGGCACGCCTGCGCATGGCGCATACGCCCGAGGGCGCTTCTCTGATCGAAAATCCGATCAGCAAGGCGCCGGGGTTTCAGATGGGCAACGTCTTCGTCATGGCGGGCATCCCCAAGGTCATGCAGGCGATGTTCGAAAGCCTCAAGCCGCGTCTGACCGGCGGCGCCCCGGTGCGAAGCGTGACCCTGGCGGTTTCCCTTCCCGAGGGCGTCATTGCCGCGGGCCTTGGAGCGGCCCAGGAGCAGTATCCGGATGTGGAGATGGGCAGCTATCCCTATCGCACTGGTGACCGCTTCGGCGTGCGCCTTGTCTTGCGATCCGTCGATGTTGCGCGTCTTGAAGCGGCCGTCGAGAAGGTTTCGGCTCAGGTTCGCGAACTGGGGGACGAGCCCCGGCGCGAGTAGCGGCCCGCCGGGATTACCTGCTCGACTTACCCGCCCGGCTTACTCAAAAATCGACAGCTTCAGGGGCATCTGCGTGCCCAGCCAGATGGCATGGTCCCTGTGGTCCGCCAGATGATCGCCCGTCTCTGTATGGGTGAAGATGGTCAGGCCGTCCCGGTTGAGTGCGAGCCAGGGCAGGATCTCACCCAGAAGCTCAGCGCTGTAGGCGACCTGGTAGCTGCCGGTCGGATGAGGACCGATCGGGTTGTCGTGCCAGCGTCCCATCTCGACGGTAAAACGCGCCTCGATCGCTTCGCGTAAATCCGCGGCGCGCGCCTTCGAGCCGGCGTCGTAGTAGACGTGCGAGTGATAGCCCGTGATTGACGAAATGCTCTTAGTTTTCTGGTCGTTATCGTTCATTTTTCAGTTGATTCCTTTGGGCGGATCCACCGGCCTTTAACCCCTTGGCAAGATCCGGCGCGTAGGCTTGAGATGTTATACCAAGGGTCGACAATATTGCACCGCAGGGACAGTTTTCTGAGGTTTTCGGCCAGGAACGCGGGGCGAAGCGATGCGGTGCATCGGAAGCCGCGCGTGACGCAGTCCGAAAGCCTCAGAAAACTGCCGTTCCGGTTGTCTACAGGGACCTTCGGAGGGCGTCGAAAAGCCTAACCGATGTGCCGCATCGCCTGCGGCTCTTCTCCTACCCGAAGGTCCCTGGAGACAATCCCTGCGGTGCAATATTGTCGACCCTTGGTATTGGCAAGGATTTTCCACCGGAAGTGACGTCACTCCGGGCAACAGCTTTCTATATAGATACGGCAGATCGCAGATTCATGACCAGAAAGACCAATCTCGGGCAAAAGGACGAACGGCGGCGGTTTCCGCGTGTGAGCACGTCGCTGTCTGTGAACCTCCAGGTCGAAGATGGTGAGCGCGTCACCTGCAGGGTGCTGGATGCTTCGGTCAGCGGCGTGAAGGTGACGGGAGACAAGGCTTTGCCGATTGGTTCCGACGTCACCTTGATTATGCCCGGATCCGTCCACTTCGGCGGCCGGATTGTGCGGCATCAGGGTGATACCATGGGGATCGAGTTTGCGCTGGCGCCGGAACGGGTTGCTGAAATGATCACCGACCTTCTGCCAGGCCTGCAGGCCATGCGGTAAAGCGGGCGCTCATCCTACAAACGCACGATGTTCCTGTACCCGATGTTCCTGCAAAGGCTTGAGTCGGAAAACGGGAGCCTACCAGATGGCGGCTCCCGCTTTTTCGCTTCTTGTTCCCGAGGTAAAGCCGTGCCAGTGATTTGCACTTTCAACTCAGCTTAACTTCGAATTCCGAACCCGGCCTTGAGCCTGACGCGCAACTCAATGTTGCACTGAGTGAATTGGACGACAGTCCTCCAGGAGTCGCCGCACAGGCACTGCGGCGGCTATTTCGTCACCGGTTTTCCAGTAACGCAGGGCAGTATACTGCGCTTTTTCCGGCTTCTTTGTCAATATACTTAAGATTGTAGAGGTCGTTGTTTACAATTTTTGGTAACCATTTTGTCATATTTCCCCGCGCGGATTGATTGAAGAGAGCGGATGAAAGGGCCTGTTCCGGCTGGGCGAAGAGGTGCTAAAAACACAACCACCAAGATAACACAGAGCAAAATCTGTCAGGATGTGGTAGGGTTAACCATGCTGACCTTGAATGAACTCGCAATTCATAAAGCCCGGCTCCTGAGGGGCGAGGGCGAACACGATGAAGCCAGGATCGCGGAGCTGGACCGCCTGATTATCGGACAGCATGCGGTTAATCTCGATGACGCGATCATAAAGCTCGAACTGGCGCGCGAGATGGCGCATACGCTCGATCATTCGGTGGATCGCGATTACAGAGAAATCGAGGAACTCGCGGAAATCGTTACCCTCATCGACGATGTCCTGCGCGTCTTGCGGCATTAAGGCTCAGTTTTTCTTTTAAATCAGTGCTTTGAGCTCGTTTTCTGAAGCCGGGTCTGGCTTTCTCACCGACAGCTTTACACGCTACCGCGAAGCTTTCACCATGGGACGTTGCTGAAGGCCCCTGGAGGGAGTGTCCTGTATGAAGCTGGTTATCTTCGATGTCGACGACACCCTGGTGCGCAGCGGTTCCTATGAAGACGCGCTGTTCTGGCAGGCACTCACGGAGGTGCTGGGACTGGAGCGGGAGGTTTTCGACTGGGCCAACTTTACCCACATCACGGACAGCGGCATCACACGAGAGGTCTATCGCCGACAGTTGGCGCGCGATCCAGACGCGGACGCGCTGGCTGCTACGGAGCGCCACTTCGCCGGCTTGTGGCGCGATGTCTTGTCCGATGTGTCGCAGGAAGACGCGGAGGTTCCCGGCGCGCGTGCGCTGATGAATAGCCTCCTGGAGCATCCGCAGTGGCAGGTTGCGTTGGCGACCGGCGCCTGGGGGCATCCCGCGCGGGAGAAGCTGGCAGCCGCGGAAATCCCGCACGGGGATTTCTCTCTGGGCTGCGCCAACGATGCCGTCGCAAGAGAGGACATCATTGCCATTGCCTGGAAGCGGGCGCTCAAAGCGGCTGCTATCGAGGAGTTCGAGCGTGTCGTCTATGTCGGAGACGGTGCCTGGGATGTGAAGACCTGCATCAATCTCGATCTTCCCCTGGTCGGCATGGCCGTGAGGGAAGAGACCCACGTGCGACTGCGGTCGCTCGGCGTCAGCCACATCCTGAGAGACTATAAGGACACCGTGGCGGTTCTCGACGCACTGGAGGCCGCCACGCCGCCCGCCGGCGCCTGAAAGCTTTCACGAGGCCGTGAGATCGGCGGTGAGTGAGCGCTCAAGCGCGCCAGTGACCTTGCATCGGTCTAGTTAAAGGCCATCTATGGCAAACGGATCAAAAGACTTCGATCGGTTTTCGCTACGGATCGCATAAGAATGACGAGCCCGGGCGAGCTTTCGATGGGTGAACGGTAAATAGAACAGAGGGTCCGAGACAGAATTCGCTGATCAGCTTTATTAACTGTTCTGCGCTTTGTTTCGGGGATTATGGCATCCTTTCGGCGTAAAACCGGACAAAAGGTGCTTTGGGTCTTCGTCTTGCTGAACAGTTGGCAAGCGAGCGCCCGGTCTGCCGTCAGAATTTAATTCTGTTTGGGGCCCAGCGGTTCTTCGTTACTCTTGCTCTTCGTCAACACAGAAAACCGATGACTATTCAGTACGAAATGACCGAAGCCGATCACAACCCGGTGAAGGCGGGCTTACCCGACATCCTCTCCCGGCTCTGGCGCTTTGCCATGGTCTTGTCGCATAATGAAGAGACGGCCGGCGATCTGGTGCAGGCGACCTGCCTGCGCGCTTTGCAGCGCTGCGAACAGTTCAAGGCGGGAACGCATCTCGACCGCTGGACTTTTTCGATTATGGCCTCACTTTGGAAGAATGAGCTGCGCGCGGAACGGATCCGGCGCGGCGGCGGTTTCGTCGATGCGGAAGAGGTTCTGGTCACTGACGGCGCGGAAAAAATAGAAACGAATATTTTGCTAAGTCAGGTGTTGACTGAGATACAGGCCTTACCCGAAGCGCAGAGAAGTACCGTGTTGCTGGTTTACGTGGAGGGGATGACCTACGCCGAAGCGGCGGAAACCCTTGAAGTGCCGATTGGTACCATCATGAGCAGGCTGGCGGCGGCCAGGCTCAAACTGGCTGCACTGAAACGCGCGGCCGACGGTGGATCCAAGCGGCGGGTGAAGACAGGACAATGACGAGCGAATTGCAAGACGGGACCATAAGCGACGAGATCCTGGTCGCCTACCTGGACGGAGAACTGCCCGAGGGTGAGCGGTCGCGCGTGGAGACTGCCCTCGAACGGGAGGAGGAGCTCCGCGACCGCCTGGCGCTGCTGGACGACGGTGCGCGCCCTTGGAAAGACGCCTTTGCCGGCCTTGTAGATCAGGCGCCGCTTGAAAAGCTGGAAGCCGGTCTGGCGGAAGCGGTCCGGCAGCAGGAAACCGAGCTGGCCGATAAAGCTGTGGCCGATAAAGCTATGGCCGAGACGGGGGTGATCCTCGGCGAACCGGCAAACGATCATGTCGCGACGCGCTGGTGGCGCCCGGCAATGGCGGCCTGTGTCGCCATTACCCTGCTGATCGGTTTCGCCGCCGGCTACGGCACCAACGAGGCGCAGAAGACGCAGGTGGCGGAGGCTGCACCCAGCGAGGCCGAAATCTGGCGCCAGGCAGTTGCCGACTATCAGGCACTCTATACGCGCGAAACCCTTTCCATTGCGCCGACGGATCCGGCGATCCACGCAGCCGGCCTGCAGCGGGTCTCGAAATCGCTCGGATTGCCTCTCCCCGTGGCGGTGTCCGAGGTCGGCGGACTGGACTACAAGCGCGCACAGATCCTTAAGTTCGGCACGCAGCCGCTCGCGCAGCTCGCCTATCTCTACAAGGATGAGATTCCGGTCGCCTTTTGTATCGTAAGGCTGGACGAAGTCGATCGTGCCGCGGGCAATGAGGTCCGCAGCGGCCTGAACATCGTTCATTGGGCAAAGGACGGCTACAGCCTGATGCTGGTTGGAGATCTGCCCGTCGAAGAACTGAATGATTTCGCCCGTGAACTCGAAGGGCGGATGATCTGACTGACGGATAAGGCGGCGACGGCCCGGGAAGTTCGGGTTACCTCGACGCCGCGGAGGCCGTTAAGATCTGACACGCAAGAGTCCCCGCTTGGCCGCATCGAATGATTTACTTGCCTTGAGATGGCGAGGGCACCCTGCGCCCTGTCTGACGCAAGATGCTGCCCGACGCAAGGTGCCCTGACGCAAGATACCCTGGCACTGAACCGGCTTGTATCCCCTGACCGGGACAGGGAAACCTTGATCCCCATAGCCCTCAGACCTGCGCTTTACCGAGTCAGCGCCTGTCTGAGGGTCTGTTGGAGATCAGGCGGCGCGCAACCGGTTCAGGAACTGCTCCAACTCCCGCCTCAGGATGTCGGACTGACCGGTCAGTTTGCCGACCACCTCGACCACCTCGACGGATGCCTGGCTGGACTGCTGCGCGGCGGTATTCACCTCGATGATGTTGCTGGAAACATCCTGCGTGCCGGTCGCGGTCTGCTGGATGTTCTCAGCAATGTCCCGCGTTGCCGCGTTCTGCTCCTCGACCGCCGAAGCAACCGCCGTGGTCATCTCGCTGATCTTCGACATGGCCGTAACGACCTCTTCGATCTCGCTCACAGTTTTCTGCGTCGAGTCCTGCATGGTGCCGATCTGCTGGGAGATCTCCTCAGTTGCCTTCGCCGTCTGATTGGCCAGCGATTTGACCTCGGAGGCCACCACGGCGAAGCCTTTGCCAGCCTCGCCGGCCCGTGCGGCCTCGATCGTGGCATTGAGCGCCAGCAGGTTGGTCTGTTCCGCGATGTCGTTGATCAGGCTCACCACATCGCCGATCTTCTGGGCGCCCTCGGCGAGGCCCTTGACCGTCTCATTGGTGGATTCCGCCTGTCCCTTGCCGTTCGCCGAAACATCGGCGGCGTCGGCCACCTGGCGGGCAATCTCCTGAATGGAGTTGGAAAGTTCCTCCGCTGCAGAGGCCACGGTCTGGGCCGTCACCGTCGCTTCCTCCGACGCGCTGGCCACGGCTGAAGCCCGCGAGGTGGTCTGCTCGGAAGCGGCAGACAGAGTCTGGGCCGTGACTTTCATTTCATCAGCGGCGCCGGCCACTTCCTCAACCACGCCTTTCACGCTGGCTTCAAGGTCGTCGGCCATCTGAAGGGTGGCCTGACGCTTCTCTTCCTCGGCCCGCTGTTCGGCGCGGGCCTGTTCTTCCCGAAGACGATCCGCCTCGATGGCGTTTTCCTTGAAGACCTGCACGGCCGCTGCCATCTCACCGATTTCGTCAGTCCGTCCCCGGGCGGGGACCTCGGTGGAGGTGTCGCCCTCGGCCAGCCGGCCCATGGCATCCGTCATCCTGACGATAGGCCTGGAGATGGCGCGTCCGGTCAGGACGGCAAGGAGGACGCCGAAGAGAATGGCAGCCACGGCTGCCACCTTGACGACCGTCACGGCAACCGCCATCGCCTCGGTCGCCCGGGGACCCAGTTCGTCCTGCGCAGCCTTGTTGGAAAGTTTGATCTGTTCCATCTCGCCGGCAAGCTTGGGCCCGATCACGTCCAGAGAATCCCGGATGATGCCGTTGCGTTTGAAGATGACCTCGACGACCTCGCCGAAGGCAGATTTATAACCGCCCGCCAGTTCGACCAGTGTGCCTGCCAACTGCCGGCGCTCCGGGTTCTGCAGTTGAGCCAGCATCTCCGTGGCGGAGGTCTCGAAATCCCTTAGCTCCTGGTTCGATCGATCGGCGCTGGACTGCTGGTTGTCGACCAGGAACCGGTTCGAATAGAGCCGTGCCAGCAGGAGATGGCGCAGGGTGATCCCCGCCCGATAGGCGCTTGTCGCGTCGTCATCTTCATAGGCGCTGGTCATGATCTTGGTTAAGGCTCGCTCTGACTTTGGCCCGATGGTGTTGAGTTGTGCCACCAGTTGGTTGCGCCGCCCGACGAGTTCGGTGACCTCTTCGAACGATGAGCGGTAGGTCGCGATCTGCTCAATGGCAGATTGGATAATCGTGAGATTCTCGCTGTCCTGGAACAGTTCCTCGGCACCCTGCGTGATTTCCTCGGTGGTCTGTGCCCGCTGACGGACCATCTCAGCCGCGTGATCGGAGTTTTTGAGGATGTAGTCCTTCACACCGAGGCGTGCCGATAGGAGGTTAGCCTGGATGCGGCCCAGTTGATTGGTCTGCCGTGCCAGCAGGCGATAGTCGCCGAACTGATCATTCGCACCCGAGAGCCCGAAATAGGCGACGCCGCAGACAATCGACAAGAAGAGGAGCACGGCAAGGAAACCCAAACCGATCTTCTTGCCGACCTTCAGGTTTGTAAATGGGTTGCCGCGCAAGCGAGCAGGGCTCTGAGGGTCGTTGCTTTCGCCGGACAGATCCGACGCAGTGTCGACAATACTACCAGACATAATTCTGTACCCCTTTTTTGGAAGTTGATTCGATTTCAAGCGTGTACTTTCGATGGACGCGTTGAATTCGCCGTTGGGGTGTAAAAATCAATTAAAATTCTAAACAATTAAATAAAAATACACTTGAAATATGTTTAAATAAATAAAAATGAATATTATATTACTATATTCTGCATTTTAAGTAATAATTCTTTACCATAATTTATTTGTAAGATAAAAATTTATATTATATCGCGTGGGTCAGTTAAGGTGGGTAAGGGAGGTTTTTAAAAACAATCGGAAATTGATGCATGTGCGGACTGATTACGCTTAAAATCGGCCAAAAATACTCTCTAAAAGAGAAATTTACACATTAATTTCAGTATTAAGTAAGTGCTACCTGTGTGCTGAACGCTGCATGCGGGATCCGCTGATCTAGGCTAAAATGCCTATTTTTCTTGGTTATTTGCTCAAAAACAGCCAATCAGCGCAGAAAATTGCGGCCGCGGAGGGGAGGTCGCTGTCTCTCGATTGGCTGGTGTTTTGCAATGCCTGATTGTTTGGGATGATCGATCCGGGAAGGAATTTTGTGCCTGAAGCATTTTTTGGCTTTGTTCAATCAAAGAGTGTATTGAAAATTCTGACCCTCAGGCTGCGCGCACGGACCTGGCTTTGCTGAATTGCCGCAGGGGTATATTCAGGGTGGGGTGTCACAGATCCGCGCCAAGAGCCTGAGGTTTGAACGGGCCTTGCGTTTGCCCTCTGCCGTTGGGTTGCCGCTGGTACGATGCCTGGCAGACCTTGAGGTGAAGCTTCCAGCAGTCTGCTTGCGGGGAGAGCCTTGAGCCGTCGCAGCTTGAAGCCCGATGTGACTGCCGGGACCGGACGTTTCACATCGGACAGGGAGCCGGCCGTCGTCGTAACACGGCAAAGAGTGGTGCCCGCTCCCGGACTCGAACCGGGACGGCCTTACGGCCTCAAGATTTTAAGTCCAAGCGGCATAAAACACCATATAATGCGATCATTTGGTCAATAAAACGCAGTTTATGGTTGCTGCACGTATTATTGTACAGTGAAATGAACAAGATAATATATCTGATGCGGTTCTAGGCGCAGAATGTGCCCTACGACTGACCCGCCCCCACGAACAGAGCCTTCCTGGCGAAGCCTGCTCTGCCGTAAAAGAACATCCCGTAGAGTAAGGCGCCGAGCGATCCAACCTAATGGCACATTCCTCAGCGCTTCGCCATAGTCAGAGCCAAGAACTCTCAATCATTTTGCAACTGCCGTGCTACAAAGTACGGACTGATCCTTGCTTTTCCGGTCAGACCGTTTTCATGGCACGAAACTTGAGCTCTGACCTAGATAAACCATAGCAAAGCCACCAACACACTAAGCATTGGCACGTCGGCACAACACTCTTAACGTCCAAGAGAACCCGAAGCTCTCCGTTAGAGACCGGGCAAACGACGACAGACTCATCATGCAAGAGTTCAACCCAGCGAATCCTCTTCAGAGCTCAGCCGGAACCGTCCAATCTGCCACTACGAGCAGAGCCACGCCTTAGTTTGGACCCCAGCAGCCTGCTAAGTTGTGCCCTCACAAAGCCTGACGTCCGTTTCCACCGGTAGACCGGACGTCAGGCGACTAAGCACCGATGTTGGGCGGGAAGCGGTGGTGCTTGAACGAGAGCTGCCACATTGGCCCAGCCTAAGGCTAAACGCACCTACCAGTCAGCCGAGTTTATGTGACAACGTCCCGTCTCCTCCATGACGGCCTCTCCTGTCAGGTGAGGTAACTTTCGGGGCGCAAGTCAAGCTCAGCCCGCGCTTTGGAGTGTCTCAGGCGATGCCGGCCGCGTGGCCCCGCCTGATTTGATCGTCGGAATACGGCTGTTGCCCGTTCTCGTGCTTGATGATCGCTTTGATCATGCTGGGCCCTATTGCCCGTTCGCCGAAATCGAATGTCTGACCGGCGCCGATGCCCATGGCGCGGCTGACCGCTTCGACGTAAGCCGCGGTTGGGTTTTCGGATGGCGGTGCCCAGCGGCTGATCATGCCGCGCACCGTCCGTAGGCCATGTTTGCTCTGGTAGTTGCGCAGCACCCGGGCGAGCGCGCGCAGGCCCCAATGCGGCTCTTGGAAAACGCAAAACCTGTTTTCTCGCTTCTGGAACGGGGTCATTTGGTCGGACGTGGCTAAGCCCTGCCAGTCGTCGCCCTGTTCAATGTTGCCCGGATTGTGGTTGCGAATCCCTCGAGGCATCCGCTCGGTCACTTCGACGAAGGCGTCGCCCGGCGTCACCGCGCCTGCCAGCATTCCGGCGGTCAGCTCCTGATGGCCGCCGTAACATGCGACCTCGACCGCGAGACCGATATCGTCGCCCAGGTTGAAGTTCGGCGGCCGAACCAGACCAGTATGATTCCGATCCAGATAGTGGGCCAGTTCGTGCACGAACTTTGCCTCGCACAGGGTGCGCCATTTCAGGTTCTGTGGGTCGTCCGAAACCCTTTCGGCGATGTTCCGGTTGATCTCAATTCGGCGCGGATGGCGCGGATCGAATTGGGCGTAGATCATGAACTGCCCAAGCGGACCCAGATCGGTGAACGTGACGACAGGGTCTTGCGTGTTGTTCTCTAAGGCCGCTTGCACCGTGGCGTCTTGCAGCGGCATGCAACGGCCGAGTCCCTCCTGGACGCTCTGAAACTCAGGTTTGCTGAGGTTCTCGTTGAAGCCCTGAAGCGCGGCAACCGCGCCGGCAAATTCGGGGCTCACAGCCTTAAAAGGATCAATTCTCATTCTTTTCAGCCCCCGTGCCTTAGCTATAGAACGAAAACCTTGCCTCGGTTGAAGCCAATGTGCAAGCATAGCAGGAATATAAGAATGAAATAGCACGTTAAGGTGGGGAGGGCGCTTCGATGCTAAGACTGGGGGAGTCCATCGGGGCTGGTATCGGCGGGCGCAGACTGCGTTTGACCTGCGGTGCTTTTGGAATCTTGGTGCTCGGTGCGTGCTCCGGCCCAGTTGGTCTGAGCGTCGCCGACATCGAAGACAGCGAGAGCGCCAAATTCGCTGAACCGCCCTCCATCGCCAAGGCGCTGGCTTATGCCGACGCGGTCCGCTCGACGTACCGGTCGCGTATTTCCAACCAGATGTTGTTGCGTCAGGGTGTCGGGTTGGGCTCGATCGCCGCACTGGCTGGTTTGGGATTCATCGCCACGCGTGGCGGCTCGGCCGACCTAGCCTACGGCCTCGGCTCCGGAGTCGCGGGCGGCCTCGCGGCGACCCAACTGTTCACCAGCAACCGCGAACAATTTCTCTACGCCGCCGGTGCGGTGACCATCGGCTGCGCAATGAGCGCCGTTGCGCCCTTGCAGTCGGCCTCGGTGGCGCGGGATACCCTGAGGCGCGGTATCCTCGACCAACCCCTGATCAACGATATCAACGCGGTCGAGGGTATGATCGAGGCCATGAGTCAGGCGGGCGCCGAGTCGACCAACCTGGCGCGCAGCCGGGCCGCGGTCGCCAAGGCGCGCGAAGCCGTGGTGCGCGGCACTTCGGCCTTGCTGCGCCTCGATGGCGCGGGCGCCGACTTGGTCCGCGTCGTCGACGAGGTGCAGGACAAGATCACCACGGAAGTGATCGCGAACCAAGTCGATCTGGCTGCCTTCATTGGGTCGCTCGGCGCGACATTCGCGGTCCAGGTTCCGACGCCGAAGACGGCCGCCCCAGCGGCGGCGCCCGGGCTGATAGAAACTTCGCAGGCCGGTGCTCTAGAACTGGAAGCCGCGACCAAAGAACTGATCCGCAGAACCAGCGCGCTCGAAGCGGCGGCCGATTTCATCGAGGCCGCTGGCGCGTCGGTGTCGTTGACCGATTGTACCTTCGATCCGGATGCGGTGGGTGGAGGTTTCAGGCTCGACCCGTCCACGCCGCAGACCGTCGATGCCACCGCGCGCGACCAGACCGTGAATTTCGCGCTGTCCGGTGGCCGACCGCCTTATCGCTTCAATTGGCTGGGCACCGCGCCGCCGGCCACGGTTGAGCCCGACTTGGAAACCGGGGCCGGCGACCTGGCGATTACCGTGCCCAAGGATACGCCATCGGGGACCTACGCTTTCCGGGTCGGCGACGTTGCATCGGCGGTCGCGTTTTCGCAGCTCGTCATTCAGGGGCCGTCCGCCGCACCGCAGGCGCGGCTCCAAAACGGCGGTGCCACCGATTCCTGTGCTACGGATCCAAAAGGCATTGGCGAGGTCCAGAAAACCTTGCGCGACGATTTCCGAAGCCAGGGCATGCGGGTGGATGTCACGACCGAGCGCGACGGGCAGACGGTCACCGAAAGCAAGGAAATTGGCGTCGATTGCAAGATGGGCCCCGTGACGCGCGCTGCTTTACAGGAGGCGTTGCGCAAAATCGGCACCACCCCAGCCGACGTGGCGGCGATGGACGACGACGCGTTGCTCGCGAAATACAAGGAACTCAAAGGTTTGGGTTCATAGCCGGAGGCGAGACCGATGAATCAGCCGGCGCCCTGGGTGGTTTTCTTGGGTTTGGTCGTGCTGCCGTTTCTTGCCGGTTTTTGGCTGCCGGAGCAGGACGGTAATCTCGACAATGGCCGGATCGCCGCCTTCGCTTTGAGTTTCGCTAGTCTGCTCCTCGCGTTGGGGTTATGGGGACGGTCCTTGCGATCTGACGTGCTCGGCGTGCTGGTCGACGAGCGCAACCGCATCTCGCTCTCGCGGTTCCAGATCGTGCTCTGGACGCTCATTCTGCTGCCAGGTCTCAGCACTGCCTTGTTGGTCAACCTGGCGCGGTTTCTGCTCGCGCCCGATCAGCTCGACGGTTTGGCCGCCGAAGAACCGCTGAGCGGCGGTCCGCTCGATATCGTCATCGACTGGACGTTGGTACAGCTCGCTGCGATCAGCGTCGGGTCGCTCGTGGTTGCCCCGATGGCGCTGCGAGTCAAGGCGCAACAGCCCGCTGACGAGGCGCCGCTGGGCGTCACTGTCGCGGCCGGTATCGCCGCGCGCGACGCGCTGGAGAAGGTGTCGCTGTCGGATCTGTTTTTCGGTGAAGAGAATGCCAACAAGAACAGTCTCGACATCACCAGACTGCAAATGCTGGTACTGACCCTGATCCTATGGTCGGCCTATCTGGTGCTTTTGATCGGGGTGCTGAAGGACCCGGCTGAGCGGTTCATTGCGAGCTTTCCGGAATTCGACCAAACGACGCTTGCGCTCTTGCTGGCCAGCCACTCCGGCTATCTCGCCGGCAAGGTGGCGCCGCGGCTCAATACGCCACGACCGTCGGCCGTCGCCCAGGCGCAGCTATTGCGGGTTCAACGGCAACTCGACGAGACCGCGGCGTGCTTGGCGGTGCTGCTTTCCGGCTCGCGCTCGACGACCGCCTTCGATGCCGAGGCCAGGCGGATATCGGCCCTGGTCGAGAGCATGACCAACGAAGTGGTCGATCTGCAGATCAAGCTTGCCGCGGGCGAAAACGTGCTCGATACCGTGACAGCCATTCGCGCGCGCGCCGATGTGGTTCGTGAAAACGTCGCGGCTTTGACCCAGCGCGTTGACCCTGACGATGTCGACGAGGCGGACGAATCACTGGTTCAGGAAGTACGCGATCTGATCCGCGCCCACAGCGACAGCGCGCAACTGGGCACCGGACGGTGGTCGGCTGGCGACGACTTGGAGCTGGAAAGCGTGCTTAAATCCGAGCAACCTGATTTCACTCTGGACGATCTTCATCCGATCCAGTACCGGCGCCTCGAGGAGGCACGCGAACTGCTCGAAACACTATCCTAAATGTCCTGCCGCGACCGACATACCGATTCGATCACCGACCCTCGGGCGCGTAGATCGCGTGCCCGAGTCGCCGCCGCGGTATACAGCTCGTTGACCTGCACGTCGCCGACCTCGCGTGGGATGAAGAGGGTTTCCTGGTGAGTCTGGACATCGGTGCCGCACATCACGTCGACCATCGGCGCGATCAGATTGAAGGTGATCGCCGGACGATTCTGTTCTTCGAGATAGGCTAGGTCGCCCTGCAGCCACTGGTCGCCGGCGACGAAGGCGTAGCTTTCCTTGGCCTTGACATGCCAGTCGGCCCAAAAGTCGCGGGCTTCCTGTTACTACTGACGTCACTCCATCAGCTCGTCGATGGGCTCGAGGGGTACGCGGTCGTCGGCGGCCGCGCTAGCGGCTGCTGCTGTGTCGGCCGGGCGTTTCGCGCTATCCAGGCGTGTTGGCGCGTGCGGCTGGCGGCAGGTAATAGCGAATGGTGAGTGCGGGGGCGCAGAACCGCAAAGCTGTATCCGAGTGCTCTGGGCCTTGGTCAAACCCAGCTTGCAGGTGTTCTCTCGCTGGCTTTCATAGGCGAGACCAAAGCATACCCGGCATCCAACGCGCCCACTCAGATAGAGTTTGGCGCAGCGCTTGCAACAGTTCGGGCACAAGAACCAGACACGCTCCCCGCCATAATTGCAGTGTGTCTACTCGAGCGGTGCAGTGGCGCGCACGTCGCATTTGGGTCACGATCTGCCAATTCCACCCCCTCGGCGGCTTGCCCGAAGCTGAGGCGAAGCGGACACAAACCGCTAGAAAGCCGGCATAGCCGACAGAATGTCACTTGTCGCGGGAAGGGCGGACGCGGCTTGGGGCGACCGGAATTTCGCTTAAGTGCTAGAATCGGAAGAACCTCCCCTTTTGGGCGGAGAAAAAAAGAGGAGCAAGTCACAAGTAACTACTTATGAGACATTAGCGGGTGTGACCACCTGAAGCTCGCCTATGTGGACCGCTTGGCCAGTGCCCGAGATCAGGTCTTCGAACCGCCAAAACTACCTGGCCGTTCAAGGTGTGAGCGCGACTTCAACGCTCCAACAATGAAATGGTGCCCGCTCCCGGACTCGAACCGGGACGGCCTTACGGCCTCAAGATTTTAAGTCTTGTATGTCTACCAATTCCATCAAGCGGGCTGATGGCGGAATTCCCCATGGGTGCCGGACGTGTTTGACGGCAGGTCTTCTTGTGCCAAAGCGCTGTCGCCAGCGCAACGCCGATCTGTGTGGGTGGGATCTTTTCGCGGTCTTTGCGGGCAGCCTGGCGATGAAGCGTGCCTGTGGCTCCGGGGCTGGCGGTTAGTAACCGGGCGATGCGGCTTCTGTCGCCTGGTTGAAGGCTTCTCGTTTGAGATTCGGGTCTTTGACCTTAAGGCGGGAGCGGGGAGACGCCATGTGGCTTTCCTGCTCTGAGTCGATCAAGTCGCGTGTATCCGCGAAGTCGATCGCAGTCTGGCTGGGGGCGGGCGATGTGACGTCGAGCGGGTCGAGGCCGTCGAGGTGATACCACAGCAGCGGAACCGCCAGGGGCACGGAGAGCGCGAAGGGCAGAATAAAGTCCCGCATCTGAAGGCCCGGTCAATCACCCGTGAGATGAATCTGCTGTGGGAGGGTGCGCCGAACCCCTGCTTTCAGGACTTTGCCGCCCGGAAATCCTTAACGGGTGTGTCAAATGTCTGGCAGGCGTGCTTTTGCCCTCACGGCCGCCTGGCTTCGGCGTCAGCCGTCCGGCAGTTCCTTCGTCAGCCGCTGTAACAGTTTGAAGAGCAGCGGCGCGCAAACCACGATAATGAAAATCCGGACGATGTGGTGAGTCGCCACAAAGGCGCTGTCCAGGGAAAGCGACAGGGCAATCAGGCTCATTTCCGCAAGGCCGCCGGGCGCGAAGGCGAGGAAGAGAGCGACGAAGGACAGGCCGGTCAGGCTGTGCAGGCCCCAGGCGAAGAGCAGTGAGATGGCCACCAGGATGATCGTCGCGCCACTGGCTGCGGCGATGCAGCGGGCCACCAGGCCCATCTGGATGCCCGAAAAACGGCAGCCGATTGCCGCGCCGACCACCACTTGAGCAATTGCGACCAGTTCCAGGGGTGGATTTGCCTCGGTCCAGCCCACCAGATGGACGACAGCGCTCAAGATCATCGGGCCGACGACCGCGGCGGCCGGCAGGCGCAGGGCCTTGGCTGCGAAGTAGCCGGCAACCGCGCAGGCCGTGAGAACGGCCATATCGATCGGCGGGACCTCGAGCAGCGGCAGCCCGACGTTCGGCCTGATCGCAGGATCGTAGGCCAGCCAGAGCTGGAACAGGAAGGGCAGGGTCATGATGACCGCCAGGATGCGCCAGGCATGGGTGAGAGAGATAACCCGGCTGTCGCCGCCCATTTCATCGCCGACCGCCACCATCTCCGAGAGGCCGCCGGGCATCGCCGAGAAATAGGCGCTGATGGGGTCATAGCGGCAGAGCCGGCGAAAGTAGAGAATGCCGATTACGCCAGAGACGATCACATAGAGCAGCAGCGCCGAGAGGCTGAGAGCCCAGTCGCCCAACTGTGCCAGGATTGCCGGTGAGAAACCGCTGCCCAGCATGATCCCGAGCACCACCACCATGACGCTGCGCAGCCAGTTCGGCATCGCCACGGGCAGCCCCAGCATGGCGCCGGCGGTAACGGCAAGCATGCTGCCGATCATCCAGGGCAGGGGGATGCCGATCTGAGTTGCCAGCCAGCCACCGAGACCGCCGAGTACCAGGGAGAGCGCCGTGGTCTTCAGGTTTGCCTTCTGTGGGGCTGCGGCTGTCTGGCTTGGGGGCAAAGGAGGCCTTTTTGTTTCGTTGCTGGCGAGAGGCGGCTTCTGATTCAGGACAAGAATCTGTCGAGATCCCGTTTCAGACTCCGGGCGGTCGTAAAGTGAATGCCGTGCAGGCCAAGATCCTCTGCGGCCTCGACGTTTTTGGGCGTGTCGTCGATGAAGGCGGCGCGGTCGAGCGAAAGATCGTAGCGTTCGGCCAGAAGACGGAAAATCCTGTGGTCCGGCTTCTTCAGACCTTCTTCGCCCGAGACCAGGATACCTTCGAACCACTGAAGGAACGCGAAGCGTTCGCGCGCATGCGGGAAGGTCTCGGCCGAGAAGTTGGTCAGAGCGAAGAGCGGCACCTTGCGGGCCTTGAGGTCGGCCAGTACTTCGACCGTCTCCTCCAGCGCGCCGCCGAGCATCTCCGTCCAACGCTCGAAGTAGGCCGCGATGAGATCGCGCTGCTCCGGATGCTGTTCGCTCAGGAGCGCAATCCCCTCGGCAAAACTTCGGCCCGCGTCCTGCTGTTCGTTCCAGTCGTGGGTGCAGATGCGGCCAAGGAAGTCCTCGACCTCCTGTTCGCTATCCAGCAGCTTGCGGTAAAGATAGCGCGGATTCCAGTCGATCAGGACGCCGCCGAGATCGAAAATGACTGTTTTTTCCATGGGACGGGAAGGACTCTCTTGGGGCGTGGTCAGGGTTTCATTTCGCGGATGTTGGGATGGCTGAGCTGCGCGACGAGCCTTTTCAGGAAGGTCTCGCAGGCGGCCAATTGATCGAGGGACACAAACTCGTCTGGCTTGTGCGCCTGTGCGACGGAACCAGGGCCGCAGATGATGGTCGGGATGTTCTGCCCCTGAAAAAAGCCGGCTTCCGTGCTGAAAGCGACTTTGGTTGTGGCATTGGCCTGGGCGCAGGTCTTCACCAGAGTGACCAACTCGCTGTCTTCGGCGAGGGTGAAGGCGGGATAGAAGCAGAGCTGCTCCCACGCGAAGCCGCAGTCCTCCTTGATCGCTTTCATGTCGGGCTCGATCCGGGTTCGGGCGTGGGCTTCGACCTCCGCGAAGAGCGCCTCGACATCGTCCTGCGGCAGATTGCGGAACTCGAACTCGAAGCTGCAGTCCTTGGGCACGATGTTAAGGGCGGTGCCGCCCTGGATGATGCCGACCTGGATCGTCGTATAGGGCACGTCGTAGTCGTGGTCGAAGGGGCCTTCCGCCGCCTTGCGCCGGGCCATCTCATCCAGATGGGTGATCAGGCGGGCCGCGGCTTGAACCGCGTTCACGCCCTGCGGCGCCAGGGAAGAATGGCACTCGAAGCCGCGCACATCACAACGGTAACCGACGCCGCCCTTGTGGCCGGTGACCACCTGCATCTGGGTGGGCTCGCCGATAATGCAGGCCTGTGGCCGGATATCCTGTTCCTGCAGAAAGCGCATCAGGCGCTTGGCACCGCCGCAGTCGACTTCCTCGTCGAAAGAGATACAGATGTGGATCGGGATCTGCAGGTCAGCTTCTACGAAGCGAGGAACCGCCGCCAGCACCATGCCGATGAAGCCCTTCATGTCGCAGCTTCCGCGACCGTAGAGGCGGCCGTCCTCGACCCGGGCGCGCCAGGGGTCGGAGCTCCAGTTCTGTCCGTCCACCGGTACCACGTCGCTATGCCCTGAAAGGGCGATGCCACCGCGGTCTTTCGGTCCGATGGTCGCATAGAGATTCGCCTTGTCGCCGTGCGCGTCGAAACTGAGCTCGGCCTCAATGCCGAAGCCGGCCAGATAGGCTTTCACGTCCTCGATCAGCTCGAGGTTGGAGTTGCGGCTGGTGGTGTCGAAAGCGATGAGGCGTTCGATCATCGCCAGGCTCTCCGGTGACACCTGAGCGGTGGCGCGATCGGGCTGGAGAGCATCGTCGGTGAGGAGCATGGAATGGCCTGGAACTGACACAAGGGGACTGGGCGAGAGATCTGAAAAGCATGTCAGAGCCGAGTTGGGAAAACCAGACCCATGGACGCGGGGCTGGCCTGCGTGGTGCGCGCCGCTCGCAGCTCCGGTCATCCCGCGCGCAGTCAGACTGCCGCGATGGGGTTTGGCGGGCGTGGTCCGCTGTCGGGATTGATCGGCGTGGCGGGGTAGGAAAAGGCCGCGACCTCCTCCTGGACCCAGGCGCGGAAGGCGCAGATCTTGGGCTGATCCGCGGTCTCTTCCGGCGTCACAAGGTAGTAGCTGAAGGGTGCAGGTATCACCGGACCGAAGGGGCAGATCAGCCGGCCGGCCGCCAGGTCGTCGCCGATCAGCGAGGTTCGGCCCAGGGCCACGCCATGGCCTTCGATGGCGGCCTGAATGACCATGCTGGAATGGCTGTAGGCCGGCCCGCGCTCCGGATCCACGCCCTCGGTGCCCGCGGCGCGCAGCCAGCCCTGCCAGTCGTTTGCGGAGGCATCGGTCCGGGCCATGTCTTCATGCAGCAGGATATGGTGACGAAGATCTTCGGCGCATTTTAGCGGCCGTTCGCTTTCCACCAGCCTTGGGCTGCAAACCGGAAAGATCCGGTCGCCCATCATGGGGTCGACCCGAAGCCCGGAATACTTTCCCGTGCCGTAGCGGATCGCCATGTCGAAGTCGTCCTGATCGAAGTCGACAATCTGGTCGTTGGCCGAAACCAGCACGTCGATGGCCGGGTTCTGCTCGCTGAAGCGGGGCAGGCGCGGCAGCAGCCACTTGGCGCCGAACGAGGGCAGCACGCTGATCTTGAGGTTGCCGGTCTTATCCTGGCCGCGCAGCCGCAAAGTCGCCCGGCCCATCATGTCGAAGGCGTCCCGCAACTCCGGAAAATAGGCCTGGCCGGCGTCGGTGAGGAGGAGGCGGCGGTTCAGGCGTCGGAAAAGCTGGAGTCCGAGGTGGGCTTCCAGGCTTTTGATCTGGTGGCTGACTGCCGCCTGGGTCACGAAGAGCTCCTCGGCCGCCTTGGTGAAGGAGAGGTGACGGGCCGCAGCTTCGAAGGCGCGCAGCGCGTTGAGCGGTGGAAGTTTACGAACCATGAATTCGGATAAATTTATCTAATCTGAAGCATCAGATAACATCGTTTGAACAACAACACAATAACTCATAAATTCGGACCATAGAAAAAGACGGAATGCCCGGCCGGAAATCGGTCCCGCCGGACCTGCAAGAGGAGATGAGAGATGACGAATTTTTCTTTGCACACGCACGAACGGCCCCTCGGGATCGCCCTGAAGAACCCGCTTGATTTTCTGCTTCTGGCGCCGCGCGTCCTCCTCTATGTCTTTAATATTCTGTTAGTTTGGCAGGAGCGCGCCACTGAACGCCACCATCTGGCCTCGCTCAGCGATAAACGTCTGCGGGATATCGGCTTGAGCCGGGCGGACATCGGAAGCGAGATCGCCAAACCCTTCTGGCGGGCGTGACCGGACGCGTCGAAGCCGTGAAACAGCCGGCGGGGCAACCGCCCCGCCGATGACTCAAAAATTGTATCCATACATTATCCAGGTTAGGGCAAGTTCAAATCAGTTCCCTGCTTAACCGGCTTGCCCCGGCCTGCCTTCGGTGCTGCCGTTTCCGCCGAAAGTCTGATCATCCCCTTACCGCCGATCAGGCTGCCGCTCCCCAAAGCCAGGCGGAAACGTGCAGCCCTCTTTTTGCCGCCACCGCGCGTCAGTTCCTTCGCTTTTGACCGAGTTTTGTCACAGTCCCGCCGGACGCTCTTCCGCATTGGGGGCAGCGAGGCGGATTTGTCCTCTGGCTGCGAAGGCTATCCGGGTGAAGTCTGCTTTCCTGTGCACTGCCGCTGTAGGCTTTCGTGCGTTTGAGAGGCAGAAGGCGGTATGAGTTGTATAGACAAGCTCTAGACAAGCTCTGCAGCCGGTCCCGATTTCCAAATCACCGCGCCAATCGCGTGAGTGCGCCAGTCGGTTGAGACTGGGGCAGTTGAGCTGAGGCCAGTTGAGGTTGGGGCATTAGAGACTGGAGCCGGTCGCGATCGCGGTCAGTTGCGATCGCGGCGCGCTTCGTTGTAAGCCTTGCGCCAATCACCTTGCGGGAGACACAGCATGGAACGCTTCACCGGCGGCTGCCTCTGCGGCGCGGTTCGGATCGTCGCCTCGGGCGCGCCCTACCGGGTCGGCCTTTGCCACTGCCTCGACTGCCGTAAGCACCACGGCGCCCTCTTTCATGCCTCCGCGATCTTCCCGCAGGAGGCGGTGTCGGTGGAAGGGGAGACGCGTGACTACGCCGGGCGCTTCTTCTGTCCGCGCTGCGGCTCCTCGGTCTTTTCGCGCTCGGATGACGAGATTGAAGTGCACCTGGGCACGCTGGATGCCCCCGACCAGTTGGCGCCGAGCTACGAGCTCTGGACGATCCGCCGCGAGTCCTGGTTGCCGCCCTTTCCGCTCAAGAAGAGCTACGAACACGATCGCGAGTCGGCGGAACGCTCTGAAGATTAAACGGCAGCGTCAGACGATGAACTGCTCCTTCACGATCCGCTCCTCCAGGGAGTGTTCGGGATCGAACAGCAGATGCAGGTCGACGGTGGTGTCCTCGTAGACCGAGACCTCCTTCACGTCGCGCACCTCGGTGTAGTCTGCGGTGGCGCTGACCGGGCGCTTGACCGGGTCAACCACCTCGAAGGAGATGCGCGCGGTGTTCGGCAGCAGGGCGCCGCGCCAGCGCCGGGGACGGAAGGCACTGATCGGGGTGACCGCCAGCAGGGCGGCGCGAATGGGCACGATGGGCCCGTGGGCCGAGAGGTTGTAGGCGGTGCTGCCGGCCGGGGTGGCGACGATGATGCCGTCGCAGATCAACTCGGCCATGCGCTCGATGTCATCGATCTTGATGTTCAGTTTGGCGGCCTGGCGGCTCTCGCGCAGCAGCGAGACCTCGTTGATGGCCAGCGCGTTGTGGCTCTGTCCCTCGACGGTGCGGGCGGTCATGCGCAAGGGGTGCAGGGTGGCCGTGCGGGCAGACACCACCCGCTCCAGCAGGCCGTCTTCCTCGTACTGGTTCATGAGGAAGCCGACCGTGCCGCGGTTCATGCCGTAGATCGGCACGGCGCGTTCCAGGTGGGCGTGCAGGGTCTCCAGCATGAAGCCGTCGCCGCCCAGGGCGACGATGATGTCGGCCTCCTCCGGCGCGACGTGGCTGTAGCGCCGCTTCAGCCGTGCGAGCGCGTCATCGGCGTGATCGGTCCCGTTGGCGACGAAGGCGAGGCGGGGATCGCTCACGGTTTCCCTCTTGTCATGGCTGGACTCCTGCTCATCTGTCGTCCCTTGATCTGCGCGGCTTGTGATGAAACTTCATTTGCCAAAGATCTGATGTGAATGCACTTTAACGCAAGAACAAACAATCTAACGCAAGAACAATCAATGCGAACGGGAGAGGATATGTTTCGAACCTGCGTGACGGCCGCTGTTATGATCCTGGCGATGATCGCCGCGGCGGATGACAAAGCGGCCCGGGCGGAAGACCGCCATGCCGGCTACTACTATCCCGAACCCGGTTCGCGCGAAGTCTACAAGGCCCGCGCGCAGATCTTGCCCGGGGTCGGGCGCGCGCAGCGTATCGGCTTCGTCACCGGTATCACCAATGAAAAGCTGAAGAGCCCCTATCCGCCGGAGGCTGCCATCTTCGCCAAGGGGGAGCAGGCCGAAAAGCTGATCATCGTCGCCCTGCAGGACGAGCGCATCGACACGCTTTATCGTGCCCGCGCCATCTTCGCCAATATGACCGCGGTTGCGCGTGTCCTGCCGGTGTTTCAGGAGTTCGGGGTACAGGACTGGTTCACCTTCTTCGATCTGGCCAAGATGCTGGGCTTCAAGCAGATCACCATCTCCAACGGGCGTGAGTTCGCGCACCAGGTGATGATCGAGTAGCGGGGTGGCTTCCGGTGCATAAGGTGATCCTATCTCTGACGAGCCTGTCATGAGCGCGTCCGGCGCAGAGTCGTTCCTCGACCGCCCTGTTGCCCGCCTGACCGCGCTGGGCGTGGCGGGAGTCGTCATCGCCCTGTTGCTCTACATCAACCGTGCCGACCTGCTGCCCGGCGCCGAACCCGAGCTCTCGCCGGCCGAGGCGGCATATCGGGCCTGCGTCACGGAACGCCACGGCCAGATCGACGGCATGATCGCGGAGGGCGTCGTGAACGAGTCCCAGGCCGCCAGCTTCAAGGCACGCGCGGAGGCCCTTTGCCGGGCGACGGCACCGGCAAACTAGAACGAGCCGGGCGACGGCACCGGCAAACTAGAACGAGCCGGGCGACGGCACCGGCAAACTAAAAACGCGCCGGGCGACGGCACGTTGAAGCTAAGAATTCAAATCGACGAGACGGAATCATGACCGAGACCAGCGCTGTGCAGATCGAAACGGCCGAGGTGATCCTGCCCTGTAGCGACCTGCCGGCCACCATGGCCTTCTTCAACGACCGGCTGGGTTTTCGTCTGGACGCCATCTTCCCGGCGGACGATCCTGCGACCGCGGTGATCTCCGGCCACGGCCTGCGCATTCGTCTCTCGCGCGGCGCCGAACTTGAGCCTGGTCAGGTCACTTTGCGCTGTGCCGACCCAAGGGCGGTGGCTGACGGCGAGACCGAGCTGACCGCACCCAACGGCACCCGCATCGAACTGTTGGAGGCCGATCCGCCGCTGGCCCTGCCGCCGATCGACCAGTCCTTCTTGGTGACCAAACTGGATGGCAGCGGTGCCTGGGGCACCGGCCGCGCGGGCATGCAGTACCGCGACCTGATCCCGAACCGCCAGGGCGGCCGCTTCATCGCCTCCCACATCGCCATCCCCGACGGCGGCCTGGTGCCCGATATGGTGCACTTCCACAAGGCGCGCTTTCAGATGATCTACTGCTACAAGGGCTGGGTGCATCTCTTGTATGAGGACCAGGGCCCTCAGTTCACCATGAAGGCCGGCGACTGCGTCCTGCAGCCGCCGGAGATCCGCCACCGCGTCCTGGAATGCTCCCCCGGCTTCGAGGTCATCGAAATCGGCTGCCCCGCCGATCACATGACCTGCATCGATCATGACATGCCACTGCCGAACGGCAGGGTGGATCCGGATCGGGTCTTTAGCGGCCAGCGATTTGTGCGGCACCAGGCGGACAAGACGGCCTGGCAGGCGGGGCGTCTGGAAGGCGTCGAGGTTCGAGACATCGGCATCGCCGCCGCGACGGACGGTCTGGCGAGCGCGCAGGTCTGGCGGTTGGGGGAAGGCGTGACCAGCGTGCCGGCGGTCAAGCATGCGGCGGAGTTTGTGTTCTACTTTGTGTTGGAGGGCTCGGTGACCCTGAAGGCCGAAGGGCAGGGGACGCAGGCTTTGGGGGCGGGGGATAGCTTCGTGATTCCGGAGGGGATGGTCTTCGGGATGGAAAGGGTGTCGGAGGATCTGGAGTTGCTGGAGGTGGCGTTACCGGCGGGGTATGGCTTTGAAATTGCTGACGTTTCGCTCTGAACAGGTTTTGGCGTCCCTCCAAAACACTAGCGCCATTACTCCGATCCAAGTCACCCTCCATCTTGAGTTTATCCTTTGGAGTTGCGCTTGGTTACTCCTTTTTTAGTCTGCTACTCACCCTGATCTCGATGCGACGCAGGTCCCGATTGTCAACATTCCGTTGCCTGGCCGCGATTTTGTAAGTCGTTGGCTGAAGCTGACCGGCGGAGTAGGGCACAATCGGAACTGTGCTGTACTCACCACCGAGTTGATTACGTAAGAAGTTGGCGGTGATTGCGGCGCGAGATAACCCCAACCCTGCGTTGTCACAGGCCCTCAATGATAATGATTTCTTTTTTTTGTTCAAACCCCTAGTGAGATGCTGGTTGAGATAGGGAACGAGATTGTGGTCCAGATCACTGGTACATTTCCATTTACCTCCGCTTTTGTACGGCAGGCCATCAGTATGACCAATTACTTCAATGACGGCTTGGGCGCCATTCTTTGTAATCTTTTTTATTTCATTAATAACAGCAGTCCTTCCCGCGACGCGTCGTTTCCCATCTAAGGACCAGCCGCTTATGAAGGTTCTCCGAAAGTCAGACGAGATTGAAGATTCGCTGCGTTGGAATGTGTATCCATCCTTGTCTGTTAGAAACAGCGATGTGGGCTGGTTAACTCTGGGAATGCACTGCGCTGGATCTGGGCCGCAATTGGTTTTGTACTTGCCGAGTTCTACATCAGCTTTACCGGCCTCAGCCTTTGGGACGCAACCTGTCCGATCGTTGCCGCAGAGGTCGACAAATTCCTGAAGACGTTTTTCGAGATTCCGATGGTCTTCGAGCGACACGCAACCGTCGACCGTGGTGCCGCAAAGAAAGATGAACTCGTCCAGGTCATTTCTGACGGAATTGTGCTGTGAAATTTCTCTACAGTCATCCGGTGCGTTACCGCAGCGCTCAATAAATCGTTGGAGGAGGCCCTTAAGGTTTCGATAATCTTCCTCGGGCACACAGCCTTCCGTCGTCGGACCACAAAGAGAAATGAAATTGTCCAGTTCATTCTTCACTAAACTGTATCTTGGCAGTCCTACGCATTTGTCCGGTGTGCCGTCACAAAGTTTGTTGAAGATCTTGAGGGCAGCCGAAACACTGTCGTGTTCACTGCGTTCCACACATTCATCACCATCTTTGCCGCATTTTTCAATCAAGTGGGCGAACTGCTCGATGCCTACGCACTTCTCTGGATCTTCGCCACAGGCTGCGCTGTATTGTTCCGCCAGCAATCCTTCGGTTGCCCAGACACTGCCGAGAAGGATTAGGCAGAAAAACAGAAAGAACAGGACAATTTCGCTCAGCGAAGTTGCAACGACATCCTCGTGATGACGTTTCTTAAAACGCCCTAGTCTCATGGTTCGTTCCTCAATCTAAGCCAACGGAGAAAACGCCGTGCTGCCCGCCCCAGCCGTGAGGAACGCTCGCTTTCCGCGCCATCCTTATTTTCTGCTTCTGTGAACACACGAAATTCTGACATCATCTTCTCAAGCGATGTACGCAGTTCGGCTAGATTGGCTGACAGGTCGGTTAACTTGTCGCTGTGGACCTTTAGCCAATCTGGGTCGAATGCGGTGCCAGAGAGTTCTTGCGTGAGCCGACCGAAACCTTCGGTCACCAACTTCAGCGCTTCCTGGTTTGTGCCGAGGGCGTCGGAATACTTAGTAAACTCCTTGCTCAGGCGTTTTACGTCTTCGGCGTTCCCGCCAATCGCAGCATTGGTATCGCCGAAAGTCTTCACCAGTTCTTCGAGGCTTTGGTGGATCCGCCCGCTGTCTTCGGATATCCCGATGACTACCCGGTCGATAGCTCGCCCAAACTCGGCGTTGAATTCCTCGAAGGCGTTCGTGCCAATCTTCTCCGCCAAGTCCTGAAAACCGGAATCAACCCTGGTCCCACCGCTCTCGATGACATTGGTCAGGCTATCGATGGCTTGCTTGCTGTTCTCGCCGCCAGTCTCCAGGGTTGCCTTCAGGCGCAACAACTCGTTGCCAAGCTCACCTTTGCCGCTATCAATGGCGCCTTTGAGGTCGCTCAGTGAGGAGCCAGCGCCTTCTGTGTGATTGACGATCGTCTCCTGGAACCCGGTCAGCGCTGCCGCACTGCTCTGCGCGCCTTCGGTTATTGTATCGGCAAGTTCGCGCAGTTCGTCGGCAACAGCCTTCGCGCGCTCAAGTACCTCTTCGCGTCGTGTCCTTAGGGCCTCGCCGAGCGCCGTGATCTCCGCATCGACGCGCGCCAAGGCGAGCTTAGCCGCTTCTGCCATCTGCTTTGCGATCAGCTTCTGATCTATCTCGACGTTGGAAATTTCCTGCGCTTTGGTCTTCAAGTTGCCGGCCACTTCGCCAACAGCGTCCTTTATCACTTGGCCGGAACCGGAAACCGCTTTCTTTGTGTGGTGCACTGTGGTCCGGAAAGTTTTGACGCTTATTGACAGCGTATGAAGTTCGGCGGTTGCCTTGTTAACATGCTCCCGGAGAGTGGCGATAATCTGCTCGTCGTCGACGTCCTCTTGGGCGGTGATTGAGAGAACAAGTACCTGACGAAGGAAGAGCGCAAAAACCGTTGATGAGAGGGCAATAGCATTCTGCATGACAACTGTCGACAGAGTGACACCGGCGAAACGGCCGGACTGACTTAGCGCAAAAATCAGGCTTATCAGAGTCAGAATAAAGCCAAAAAAGTAAATCGAATCGGCCCATTTCCTCTGAGCCTCTGGTCCTTGGTTAGGAAACAAAAGAAATATAGTGTGTATTACTTCAAATAAGATGTTTGTGCGGGGTAAGTAGCGATTTACAGGCTGTCGAAGTCGGCATATAGATAAATAGCTAAAATACAGTAAAACAAAAATCCCATTCGCAACCGTTACCCTAAATATATCTGATGTTATTATTTGTCCCTCGAAATGCCTTCTGAGCTTTTTATCGTCTAGTTTTTTTTGTTCATGAGGGTTTTTTAAGTCATCTGGTAAAGGTATGCCGGCATCGGAATACTTTTTTGTAAGTTCAAAATTCGTGAGATCCTTTTTGTCGATCTGCAACGCATTAAATGTAGAATAGATAGCTTCTGAAATCGGTTTCTGTTCAACTATGTCGGCATAGAAGATGCCAGATACTTGTGGTCCATCCGGATCGGTTGTTGCTGGTAGTTGAGCGTAAAAGTTGTATGTTGCGGCAAATCCAACAAAAATCATGAAAATCAGAGTGAGAACACACGCGGCGCCTGTACTCTCTCTGGGGGGGGCGTTTGCACCACTCACTGATGGTGAATCTAAAGCTGTCACAGCGAAATAGCCAAAGTTGCATTTTAAGAAAGACAGGAACGCTAATGGCGAATCGATGTGTTGGCAACCCCTTTTGCTTGAATATATTAGATTGGCAATATTCTATAAGTTGCTAAATTTAAGTTAGAACTGGCAAGTGAAGTTGATTGTTTGTGCCGCTGGCTGTCCTGACGACTTTGTAAGCTCTACGTTTTTCGATTTGCGGTAAACGGCTAAGCACGCTCTGATTTGCTACAATCTGGGATGTTGGAATCTGCTCAGTCGGAATCTGCTGCCAAGTCGTCACAAAGATTCCTTGGGTCCTTAATTTTCTGATGTATAATTCATTGGCACGAAGATAATAAAATTAAAAACTTTGGATAATTTTTTTATTTATTTTTTCATGAATAATAATTAAAACAATATATAATAAATTATTTAATTGTATTTCATAAAATTATTGAATTTTCCGAAATATTACATCTTAATAATTTGATTTGATGTGGATTTGACAGAATTTTACTAATTTTAAAGTAAATATATGTATTTTCGATAAATATAAATTTTAACAAATTTTAATTGCTGGCTTTCTTGTTTTTGCGATCTTTGCTTTTTTGACGTTCTTCATAGCTTTCGGCTAAATACAGCGCTAGCAGAAAGGGAGCTGCAATCAACACCATCAACAAGAAGGGGTTGGCCAAAATACTCATCATCAACCTCAATCCTTCCGATCACCAAAGTTGTAGAAAACCAAACAGATGTACTTGTTGTTTGCTAACATCGCGTTAAGATTGTGCAAGATATTCGATATATATTTGAATCAATTTTTTGCTATTTTACTTATTATAAAATACCACGCTTAGCGTATTAGTAAATACGCTTCTGAATATTGTCCCAGAAAGAACACAACTCGCTTGAGTGGGTTGGGGTCCGGTCTTGTTTTGTGCATAAGCGGTGCTGAAAAATGAAGGAAACAAGATCTGGCCCTAAATCTCTGTCAGAGTGAGCAGTCTTTCCCGGCTTACTAGAAACCATCAAGCAGAACGAAGATCGGCAGGAAGATGGTCATCATAGCGCCCATGACGTATAAGCCGCCGATGTAGGTCCAGAAGAGGCGCGGATTTTTGCTTCTGTAAATCCAGGCGCCGCCCGATCCGGGAGACGCGAAACCGCGCTTGATGTCGCGCAGCCCAATGAAAATGACGGATACACCCAGCAGCACGGGGACGGGCAACGCCCAGATGGTCTTGAGGTAGAGAGGGAAGAACTCCTGCAACAGACAGCCGTAGGCCAGGGCCGCGCAAAAGGAGATGAGGAAAAACTTAAACATGGCGGCGCTTCCCAGGGTTTAGACGGCTTGCAGCGGGGTGACTGTCGATCCGTGCAGCTTTGTCAGACCTTTGCGCAAAAGCCCTTCGAACGACTTCTTTACCGCATTGTCTTGAATTGTATGTGCCTGTGGGGTCAGGTCTTAAATTGTGCCTGTGGGGTCAGGTCTTAAATTATGCGCAAGCGAAGTTGAAAAAGCACAAAACAGGACCTGACCCTAGATCTCCATTCGCCACGCGCACGGACCAGGGCTGGCTGCCGCCCTCCGCGAAGGATGTCGACGCGGTGCTGGCGGAGCACGCCAAGGCGACCGAAGCATAGCAGGGGGCGCCGGGTCCTGTGCTTGAGCGCTAAGTGAGTTGGCGTAAGGCCGACCTGCGCCGCCGCACGAAGCCGAGGCCCGCGAGACCGAAACCGAAGAGCGCCAGCGTGGCTGGTTCAGGCACGGCGGCGATGTCAGGAATGTCGACGAAATCCGGCACCGAAGGATCAATTCTGACCTGCTGTAAGGCGAGTGTCGCGTTATCGTCCAGGTCGAACAGAACGTTGTTAAAGTGGATGTCGAGAAAGCCGAGGCCGGGGGCCAATCCCGCCTGTTTCTGGCTGACGTCAAAACGCCAGGTCAGTATGCCGGCGTCAAGCAGCACAGGCCGATCAAAGATGTTGTCAGCGAATACAGAAACGTCGGGGGCGCCGCCATCGAGGCCGGTGAACAGCAGATCGCCATCCTCCCGTGGCCAAGTTATTTCCGCATTGTTGCTCGTCGTCGCGAAGGTGAGCGTGATTTCCCAGGGATTTGGCGGGGGCGGAAAGCCGGGGAAGGGCGGGGGGCCAAAACCAGGATCGCTCAACACGATGCGTGGGCCGAAAAGGATATCGATATCTGTCGTGGCGGTGCCAGTGGCATTGAGTGGAATAACGCCTGCACCTCCATTGACGTCGATGCAGGTAGCGCTGCCGTCACAGGCAGCGACGGAAACATCGTCGGGGGTGAGAGTCAGCGCATGGGTTGCCGAGGCACCGCATAGCAGGAAGATGCTAGTAAAGCCTAATGCAAATAACCGTTTCATAATGTGAACCCTCCAGTTATTTGTTTGTAGGCTATTGATGCTTGCCGGCGCCGTCATTCCTCGAAATTCGAATAGGGCTATACAGGATTTTTGCAACGCTTTGGCGCAAGCGATGGGAGCCCGCGTGAATGAGCGGGACTATCCACAGGCGGAGCTTTGTTTCCGCGCTGCGGCCGCCATTGGAACGCGCAGGCGCCGATCAAGGATCTCTTCTGATCGAAACAAGCAGCGCAAGGAGCAGGAGTCCGCCGCCGGGTCCTGGAATGCTCCCCCGGCTTTGAGGTGATAGAGATCGGCTGCCCCGCCGACCACATAACCTGTATCGATCATGAGATGCCGTTGCCCAACGGCAGTGTGAACCCGGATCGGGTGTTCGATGGGCAACGCTTTGTGAGGCATGACGCGGACAAGGCGGTCTGGCAGGCGGGGCGTCTGGAAGGGGTCGAGGTAAGGGACATCGGGATTGCCGCGGCGACCGACGGCCTGGCGAGCGCGCAGGTCTGGCGCTTAGGGCCGGGGGTGACTGCTGTGCCGGCGGTGAAGCATGCGGCGGAGTTTGTGTTCTATTTCCCGCTGGAGAGGACGGCGACTCTGGAAGCCGAAGGGCAGAGGGCGCGGGCCTTGGGCGTTGGTGATAGCTTCGTCATTCCGGACGGCATGGTCTTTGGAATCGAGTGTACGTCGGAGGATGTGGAACTGCTGGAGGTGGCGCTTCCGGCAGGTTACTCCTTCGATCCCGCCGACCCGCGGATCTGAGTTAAGTACTATCTCCCCTGATCTCATTGTCGGCTGTACGGGTTGAGTACTGTGTTCTGCGAACTGCGCAGGGCTTGGCGGCGATGCCTCATGCGGCTGGACGGACGCTTTAGGACTCTAAAGGGACGTGATGTTGCTGGGTTAAGTTTCACGTCCCTTTAACTCGTCAGGTTGATGACGCAGGATTCGTCCTTGTCCTCAATACCTTTTTCCTGCGTGCGTGCGTGCGTTTATAGGCCGCGAATTGAGCAGGATCCCCATTTTACATAATCGAAACTTGTTAGTGCAGCGTTGTTCCTTTGGAGTGGTTCTGCATCACCGCTTCCCGCGTATTGGTTTCTCTGGTGTCACCTTGGTCGCGGATTACTGGTGAACCTTGATTGGGTGCAGTCTGCTGGTCGGGATCAGTGCTTCTGAGTGCTATGGGTTCATTCCGGGGCATGAGTTCCAGATTGGGCTTCAAGCGCAGTTGGAGCGACCCGTCCTCCAGCTGCAACGGCGGCGGCATGGTGGGGTGTACAGCTTCCCATTCGCTTGCTTTGTAAATGTCCTCCAAAGAGGTGGCTGAGCGCGCCAGAACGAAGTCTTCGGGCTTGGGAAGGCTTTCGGAGAGCACCCATACAAAGGGCATTATGATGCCGGTCTGTTTCCAGAGAGCATAGCCTTTATGCGGGCCGTCTTTGAGAATTTCGATCCCGGCGCTTTCCATGTACTCGCGCATGGAAAGGTGCTGGCCGTTCGGCATCATCCAACGGGTGCCAAAGCGTAGCATGGTCTTATCGCCGACGCGCTCGCTGCCCGTACTGTCCTCGTAAAGCTTGAAGGCCCAAAACTCCTCGTCATCGGGCGAGCCTACTTCACAGCCTGTGGTGGCGCGAACCAGGGTGCCGTCCTGACGCTGGATGACGCCATCGTCGCGCAAAATATCGATGATAGGGACGTGCTGACCCTCGTACTTGCCGCCCGCGCACCAGTAAACGTGGCCGGGCGTGACGAAAGTTCCGTGGAGATCAAGAATGATCTTCGCCTCGTTGGTCATCGTCCGAGTAACGTTGCCGGGCTTGAGGTTGCCCTGAGCGTCGAAGGCGACAACCGTGTCGGTTGGTGTGATTTCTTCGATGGCCTTCTGCCAGATATTAGCTCGCACCGCCGCCTCGTCATATAGCCCGTCCGGTCCCGGTCTGATCGAAGAGTCCAGCGGCCACATATCGATCATCGTACCGGCCGTGAAGCAGTGCGAAATAGGTATGATTTTGAGCTCATCACCGTCGGCGACAACGGTATACTCACCCTCTTTAAACTCCAACTCGTTTTCAGCGTAGGATTTATAAAGGTCGACGATATCGTCTAAAACAAGCGGGTTCCCACCATTCGCATTGTCTTGGAGCAGTTTAACCGCCCCTGCACCAAATTCTGCTCCTGCGTTGCCGCCGATCGTACCTCCGAGATAGGCGATCACGGCAAGTGTGGCTATCCCACCCGCTGTTGTCAGCGGTTCCGGCGCAGCCACTGCAAGGGCTGCCGCTGTGGCGACCCAAGTGCCGACTGCGGAACCAGCCAAATCCCCAAATGTACCGAATATGAGCTGTTCTGCGCCCGCCTCATTGCCGGCAACATACAATTGCCGGGCCTCCTCGAAGGCAAAGGCCACGTGCAACACATCTCCTACAACCCCTGCCGCACTCAAGACGCGAGCGTTGCCTAGAATGTTGCCGAATGTAGCCGGTGTTAAATTGAGATCTGCGATCCTATTTTCGAGTGCAAGATTCTCGAACCTTCTTACGGTAGAAAGCCTGCCGGCATAGCCTGTAACTTTTAAGCCGTCAAAGAGCCAGGCCGAGGCGAAAGTCTTGAAGTTATTAGCAACTGCGTTGTAACGGTCCGTTTCGCTAGTAAAGCCGTCACGAACTTCAATCCGGTCAATGCCGTTGATCTGATTAACGGCCGTATTATTCTTCAAAGTCTCGAGTTCAATTGACCGGAGATATGAACCTGTCCCCGCGCCCTCTGTGAGAACCATAACATCGCCCGAAACATTCTCGGCGAAGCGTTGCGAAGAGATCCAACCCATGTCGCCGCGTTCACCCTTCCACCGCGGATCTTCCCCTTTCGACCAATCCACACCCGTGATGACTTGCTTGTTGTCTTGCGACATTTGGATAGCGTCTTCGACGTCCGTGCTGTTTATAAACTGGCCGAGTTCGGTGTCGTCCAAGCGTTGAAACACAGTCGGATTAGTGTTCGCCAAGTCTCTGGCGGTTTTCCATGCCTCTGCTTCGTGGCCTCTTAGGCGCCTGTATGGGTTCGACCCCGCATAGAATAGCGGTGTTACACCGCTTGGGAGATCTACAGAGAGGTTGCGCACCGCCAGTTCGTAGAAGTTGCCGTCCAGGTAATCACCGGCGGCATTTGCGTCTCTTACGACGTCGAGCACTTCGCTCACAGTCGCCTTTGTCCAGTCAGGGATTCTGCCGCTGTAATCGAACTCCGCCATTTAACTCTCATCTCCCTGGATGTACTGTCCCTGATCCAAGGCGGCTTGGAACTGCTTTGAAAATTCCACCGTCGCCGTTTGTTTCTTGCCAAGTCGGGCACTTACCCAATTACGATTGAATTTGGTCAGCATGTCCGTCAGAAGCCTTACCGCGCGGTCTTGCTGTTCGCGACTGGTGAAGTGGTTGCCGAGCGCCGAGAGGCCGGAAAAGCGCCAGAACGCAAGCACCGGAGGATCGCCAGTTGGGTTTTCTTCCCGCCGAAACTCGTACGGCAGGCCGCCAGGTCCCCCGAATTCGATCGGATGCCCGTCAAGATGTAGGACAAGGCAATGATACGTTCCGCTTGCGGAGCCGACACCAACCTGTTCCAGGTAGGTGTCGGGCTGATCCGTCGATATTCGATGCGAATCACGCTCGACCCAAAATTTAATACCGTCACGGGATGTATGGATAATGGGACCGAGCTTTGCGTTCAACTTGCGACCTGCTTACATATGGTTGTGATATCTTCACGAGAATATCTACATTAACGTTTGTTGTCACGCCTATCTTTTGGTGGATGAAAAATTCGTTGGTCGTTCAGAAGTCACCAAGGTCGAGACTTATTTTTGCATTTTTTGTAATCTCGTTGACGCACAAAACACGATCGAATCACCAGGGTCAGGTCTTGTCGAATCACCAGGGTCAGGTCTTGTATTGTGCGTGAACAGAGTTGAAAAAAGGCACGAAACAAGATCTAACCCTAAATCTCTGTCAGGCTGAGCGGTCTTTCCCAGCTTACTAGAAACCGTCGAGCAGAACGAAGATCGGCAGGAAGACGGTCATTATAGCGCCCATGACGTATAAGCCGCCGATGTAAGTCCAGAAGAGGCGCGGATTTTTGCTTCTGTAAATCCAGGCACCGCCCGATCCGGGAGACGCGAAACCGCGCTTGAAGTCACGCAGCCCGATGAAAATGACGGATACACCCAGCAGCACGGGGACGGGCAACGCCCAGATGGTCTTGAGGTAGAGAGGGAAGAATTCCTGCAACAGATAGCCATAGGCCAGGGCCGCGCAAAAGGCGATGAGGAAAAACTTAAACATGCCGGCGCTCCCCAGGGTTTAGACGGCTTGCAGCGGGGTGACTGTCGGTCCGCGCAGTTTTGTCAGACCTTTGCGCAAAAGCTCTTCGAAAGACTTCTTTACCGCATTGTCTTGAATTGTATGGACTTTCCGGGCTTTCGCAGCGTTATTCCCTAGCAGCGCTTTCCTGTTAAATCGTAAAGAAGGCCCAGCGCGCTCTTCATGCCAAGCGACTTTCCCAGGGGCGGGCGGCGCAGGTGGATCAGGCGAAGTTCGCCGGGTGACCGGCGGTCTTTTGCGGCCCGCAAGCTGCGTCATCGGCGGCGGGCGCCGGGGGAGGTCGATGTCCGCGGAATTCTTTATGGCGAGGGTAAAGAAAAGCCGCGATTTAGCTGGACTGCAGCTACAACCCCACCCAGTTTGTTCTATCCATGGCCGTTCGGCCGTTGGCGCAGCAGGGTGAGGATCATGACGCAATCAAAGGACTTCGGCTTCGGGACGCAGATCCGCAAATCCCCCTATTTCGATGCGACGCTCCGCTGGGGCGCCAAGGGCTTTTCGGTCTACAATCACATGTACATTCCCCGCGATTTCGGGGATCCGGAGCAGAACTTCTGGAACCTGGTGAATAACGCGATCCTCTGTGACGTGGCCGTGGAGCGGCAGGTCGAGATCACCGGGCCGGATGCGGCCGCCTTCACGCAGATGCTGACCCCGCGCGATCTGTCGAAAATGGCGGTCGGTCAGTGCAAATACGTGCTGATCGTAAATGCGGAGGGCGGCATCCTGAACGACCCGGTCCTGCTGCGTCTGGCGGAGAACCACTTCTGGATCTCCCTGGCCGACAGCGACATCCTGCTCTGGGCGCAGGGCGTGGCCGTGCATTCGGGGCTCGATGTCACCATCCGCGAACCCGATGTCTCGCCCCTGCAACTGCAGGGCCCGAAATCCGGCGAGGTGATGAAGGCGCTGTTCGGCGAGAGCATCATGGAGCTGCGGTATTACTGGCTCCGCGAGCTGGAACTGGATGGCATCCCGCTCATCGTGTCGCGTACGGGTTGGTCCAGTGAACTGGGCTACGAGCTTTACCTGCGGGACGGGTCGCGTGGCGATGAGCTGTGGGAAAAGATCATGGCGGCGGGGCAGGCCTTCGGCCTGAAGCCCGGCCATACCTCTTCGATCCGACGGATCGAGGGCGGCATGCTCTCCTATCACGCCGATGCGGATATCCATACCAACCCCTTCGAGCTCGGTCTCGACCGGCTCGTCAACCTCGAGATGGAAGCCGACTTTATCGGAAAGGCCGCCCTGCGCCGCATCAAGGCGGAAGGCCTGCGCCGCAAGCAGGTGGGGCTGGTGATCGAGGGCGCGACGCTGAAGGGACCCAACACGCGATTCTGGAGCGTCACCAAAGCGGGCGCCTCGATCGGCAAGGTCACCTCCGCCGTCTATTCGCCCCGGCTGGAGCAGAACATTGCGCTGGCCATGCTGTCGGTTGAGTTCGCGGAGATCGGCACAGTGGTCGAGGTCGATACCGGATCCGGCACTGTCAGCGCCAGGATCGTCGAGCGACCTTTCTATGACCCGAAGAAGAAGCTCGCTATGGCCTGATGGCGAAGTGCTAGGCCGCGCACAGGGGCTAGGCGAGGGTTGTGGGGAATGGCGGAATCAAGCTTTAGTTTTGTGCGCGAAGGAGGTTGCCGAAAAAAATGCACAAAACAAGACCTGACCCCAAAGCGCTGCGATGCTAAAGCGCCGCGACGACACGTTAGGTGCAAAATGTTTGAAAAGTACACAATATGCGATAATTTATTTTAATAAAAACAAATATGGCGCGCAGTTCGTGTTGCGAGTGAAGCAGGTTTCGTTGCACTGGACGAGCATGGGGAGTGTATTTTATGGCACGCAAAAAACACTTAATGATTATTCATGGGCGATCCACCAAGCCGAGCGAGAAAGAAAAAAGACGTATTGTAAAACTGGCACTCATAAACGGTTTGAACCGCGTTGATCCCACTGCAGCTCAGAAAATCGGCAGGGGTGCGGACAAGGTCGAATTCAGCTTTATTTATTATGGTGACCTGTCCAACCAACTCATCCTGGAACGAAATCCCGGCAAGTTGGAACGGTTAAAGGGTCAAGATCCCGACCACGGCGATCAGCCTTGCGAAATCGACGGTTTCTACGATGTCGGCCTTAGGGCGTTGTTCAAACAAAAGAGTCACACGAAGGCGGCGTACAAGAAATTTCTGAAAGAGCATGATGATTTGAGGTTTCTCGACAACGCGGCCTCTGTCATCTCGTTTCTTGGCAACGTGGCTGGACTCTCTGACCGGGTTATTTCCACTGCAACGGCCGACATGGGGGCTTACCTGCTCACGCGTCAGTGGGGCTCTGCAATTCGCGATCGTCTTCAGCGTCCGCTGAAAAAGGCACTCATGAAAAACGAAGACGTTTGCCTCGTTGCGCACAGCATGGGCTGTATTGTGTCCTATGATGTCCTTTGGAAATTCTCTCGTATGAGTGAGTATCGGGAGGTGCAGGACAAGGGCAATCCCGTCACGAAATGGTTGACGCTGGGTAATCCGCTCGGAGAACCAGGAGTACGCAAAAACCTATACGATTCTGACGAGCCTGAAGATGGGATGTACCCTAAGGGGATTATCAAGGACTGGATCAATCTCTCTGCGCAAGACGATTTCATTTGTCACGATGCGACCGTGAAGGATGACTTTAGAGCTATGAAGCGGGCAGGCTATCTAAACCGAATCGTTGATAAAAAAATCTACAACTTTTGGCTTGGTGCCAAAGCGACAAACCCGCACAAATTTTACGGCTATCTCGATAACCCCGACGTTGCGCGAGAGATCGTCAATTGGATGAACTCACCGTAATGGCCTGACACGCACCGCTGTGTTCAATGCAGAGGTCATAAGGCCAACTCGCCGAGGTCTAGTCCGGTTACCCCGCGAAAAGTAGGCCATCGGTCGAGTATGATGTCCCGTCAACTCACCTGTGTGGCCAGCTTTCCAACGATGGGCTCCGAGATCACAGGCGCTGCGGGTCATTTCAATACGGCGGCTTATTACCGGCTCGGTCTTAATCTTGAGGACGATTTCGGTCACAAGGATTTGGGCAAAGGCTATGTTTTCTGGTGAAACCGGAGAGCAGACCAGCAAGTCGCCATGTAAAGCCCGGTTTGATGGCTTTTGCGTCTTCGCTGAGTTCAAGGCTGAATCCAATGCATTGAGGCTGACTTAGAGGTATCGCCTTTGTCCGGCAGATTCGACGCCGAGATTTTCGGTGCGGACGACCAGGCTTAGGATGCAAGCTCGTTTGGTCGTGAAATGCTCTGCGTTCTGAGCCGCTATAGCTCCAGATGGCCGCTGCGTTCGGCTGAACAATCACCGCTTGAGAGAGTTGCTCGTCCAGGCTCTCAATAGCGCTGGCGTTCGCCAGAGCGATGCCCTATTTAACGGGCTTTCGGGCATGGCATGAAGGAACAACGCAATGCGGGCGATACGCAGACGCCTTGGTAAACTGCTGAAGGGGAACGAGCCGGAAGTTGAGGAACAGGTCCCCGTACTGTCGGCGGAGGACAAGGCTCTCGTCAATGCGGCGTTGCGTTCGACGACCGCCGCCCATGCCATGCTCGGGGAACAGGGGCCATGCCGTCTTCCCGTGGATGAGATTCAGATCCCGCACCAGGAGATGTGGAAGCCGGGGGATGACGTCATTCTGAATTCGACCCAGGACATCATCAAGGCGCTCGAAGACTACGACGAGCATGGCCTTTCCGATCACTCGGAAAAGACCCTCGATCGCGAGTTCATGGCGCGCTACCTCTATCAGACCAATGTGCGCATCGCGAACCTGGCCGATGTTTTCCAGGCGCGTCTTCAGCCCGGCGCGACGATCCTGGAAATCGGGTCCTTCTTCGGGTCCTTTTCGCTCGCCCTGCAGCGCCTCGGCTATCAGGTTACGGCGATCGACCGCTATGATTCCTTCTTTGGGCGCTTCGACAAGCACGTCGCCATGATGGAGAAGGATGGCGTGCAGGTTATCAGAGCCAACCGGGAAAATGAGGACCGGATGGTTGCGGAGCTGCCACAGTTCGACGCGGTAATCACCATGGCGGTCGTCGAGCACATTCCCCACACGCCCAAGGGCTTCCTGGAGATGTGCAAGTCGAAGGTCAAGAGCGGGGGCTGGCTGGCGCTGGACACGCCGAACCTTCTGCGCCACTGGAACCGCGTGCACCTCAGCCAGAACAAATCGATCTTCCAGGATATCGAATCTCAGTATTACTGTGAGCCGCCGTGGGAAGGGCACCACCGGGAGTTCACGCCGCAGGAAATGGAATGGATGCTGGAGCAGATCGGCTGCAGCGAGATCGATCTGCAGCTTTTCGATTACAATCTGCTGCAGTTTCAGGCCATCGATAAACCGCATATCTCAGCGCTCGAAGGCATGATCAACGATCCCAACCTGGCCGATACCATCCTGGTGACCGGGCGCTGTTAAGGCCGGGTTCTTTTCCGCCCTGACTGCGTTACGGCTTTTAACCGAACCGGTGGCATCCGATGCAGCGGCATCCGATGCACTGCGTCGTATGGCGAACCGCGCCTTGTCAGAACTGAAAACCCACCTGGTCAAATGATTCCCTGCGGCCGGAATATGCTCTAGATTACCTGTCGCGACAACGACGGGAGGCTCAGCATGAAAATCCAGCCCCTGACCAGTGCCCTCGGCGCCGAGATTCTGGGCGCGGACGTCCGGCGCGCGGAGGACTTCGAGGCGATTTTCGCGGCCTTTGTGGAGCACTCGGTCATCGTGCTGCGCGATCAGGACTGTACGCCGGAGGAGCATCTGACCTTCGCGCGGCGGTTCGGGCCGGTCAACGTCAACCGTTTCTTCCGGCCGGTCGAAGGCCATCCGGAGATCGCGACGGTCCTGAAGGAGAAGGATCAGACGGAAGCCATCGGCGAGGGCTGGCATACCGATCATTCCTATGACGAGATGCCGGCCATGGGGTCGATCCTGCGGGCGATCGAGGTGCCGCCGGTCGGTGGGGATACGCTCTTTGTCTCTATGGCGGCGGCCTATGAAGCGCTCTCGCCGGCCTTGCGGCGCTTTCTCGACGGGCTGACGGCGGTTCACTCCTCGCGCCATGTCTTCGGGGCTGCGATCCAGGATACGGAAGCCGCGACCAGCGGGCGGCTCGGCAATGCGGCGGCGGCGACCCAGGAAGCGCGGCACCCGCTGGTCATCACCCATCCGCTGAGCGGCCGGCGCGGACTCTACGTGAACCCGGTCTTCACCACGCATATCGAGGAGCTTGCCCCCGACGAGTCGGATGCAATCCTGGCCATGCTCTACGCGCATTGTCAGCAGCCGGAGTTCCACTGCCGCCTGCGCTGGCGGGCCGATGACATCGCCATCTGGGACAACCGCGCGACCTGGCACAAAGCGGTCAACGACTACCACGGCCACCGCCGCCTGATGCACCGGGTGACCGTCGCGGGAGTGGCGCTCGCCGCTGCGCAGGCGGCCTGAGGACGGCGGACTGTTTATGCGGATGATGCTTGCCGCGGGAAGCATGCTGGGCCTTCTCGCCGGCTGTGCTTTCTCCTTCCCGGATTATCCGCAGCGATGGGCGCCGCCCATGGCATCGACCGATGCCTGCACGCAGCTTACGGGGGTCTATCTGAACGCGGGTGAACGGGGTGACGACAGGTCGAACTGGGACCCTGAGTTGCGCGCCTTTCTGTTCGACAGGGGCGCTAAAGTCAAAGATCCGGAACGCATTGAGCTTGAATTCACCGACGAGGGCAAACTGCATGTCCGGGCTGTGGGACCGTCAGGTCTTATTGCGGAAACCTGGCTCTCCGAGGCGGATTCAACATTGGCCTGCACCGGCGAAGGTGCCGAGATCAAGGCATATAGCGGCATTACCGACACGCCCGGCAATCCGGTCGTGGGCTATGAGCATCATTCGAGATTACTGATAAAGGCCAGGGACGGCTCGCTGGTCGTCAAATCGGCCAGCGGCGCTTTCGGTCTGGTATACCTGTTCCTGCCTGCCGGAGCCAGTGAGCACGCCTGGTACCGTTTTCCCGCCGCTGAGTGACAGGCACCGGGCGGCGGGCCTGCTTCAGTGCTCCTTTCCGCGCTCCGCCTTGACCTTGGCCCGCGCATCCTCGATCTCGCGTTCGCGCAGGTAGTCATCGGTGGTGCGGGGGATCGGACGGTCGGCGGCCATGAATGGGCTGTCCGTGGCCTGGAACTGGGAGACCACGCGGCAGTCCTCGCACATCTTGATGCGCTCGATGGCTTCCGGGTTCTGGAACATGGAGTGCTTGTTGCCGAGCTTCTCGATGATCTTCTCGATCGAGCCCTTGGAGCCGAAGGGCTTGCCGCAGCTCACGCACTCGAAGGGTTCTTCCTCCTTCACCAGCTTGGCGTTGCGGGCCTCCGGCGTGAAGTTCATGCGCGGCTCCAGCGCCATGACGCTTTCCGGACAGGTCGCGACGCAGAGGCCGCACTGGATGCAGGCGGCCTCCTGAAAGCTGAGCTGCGGCTTGTCCGGGTTATCCACCAGTGCACCGGTGGGGCAGGTGCTGACGCAGGCCAGGCAGAGCGTGCAGTCCTCGGCATTGATCTCGACGGCGCCGAAGGGCGCGCCGGCCGGCAGGGGCAGAACGTCGATCGGGGCCGGGGCCTTGGCGTGCAGGTGCTCAATGGCCATGCGGGTGTTGGTGCGCTTGCCGCTCATCAACAGGAAGGACGCGGCCTCGGCCTGATCCCGTTTGCCCAGGCCGCCCAGTCGTGCGGCGAGCGCCTCCGGGTCGGTCTCGACCAGCAGGTCGGTCCGTGCGCCGCCATATCCGAGGCCTTCCATCACCGCCTCTGCCATGCCGATCTGTGAGGCCAGGCCGGCCAGCTCGCCCTGCTGCTGGGGAGAGGCCAGCAACAGGACCTGGCTGGCGCCGTAGGCGTAGGCGGCCGAAAGGATGTCGAAGCCGACCTGGGTGACTTCGCTGACCGCGAAGGGAATGACGTTGGCCGGCAGGCCGGCGCCGAAGCGTGCGACCAGCCCGATCAGGGGCGCGCCATGCTTTTCGTCGTGGAGCAGGAGCACGGGTGTTTCGCCACCTGCCGACCGATAGGTAGACAGCAAGGTGCGCAGGCGTTCGAGCAGGTCGAAGCTGCTGGGCGCCGCATAGCCGGCGGCACCGGTCGGGCAGACGGCACTGCAGGAGCCGCAGCCGGCGCAGACGAAGGGATCGAACTCAACGATATCTCCGGCCGACGTGATTGCGCCGGTGGGACAGACATCGAGGCAGCGGTTGCAGCCGGGTTTGCGGCTGCGTGAATGAGCGCAGAGGTCCGCGTCGAACTTCACATAGAGCGGCTTTTCGAACTCGCCGTTCATGTCGCTGAGTTCGAAGAGGGCGCGTTGCACGGCGGCCGGGTCGCCGGGATCGGGCCGGAAGTAGCCGTCGCGTTTTTCGTGTGCGGGAAAGAGCGGCGTGCCCCCGGTCAGGTCCAGGATCAGGTCGCACTTGGAGGAGGCGCCGTCGCGCGCGGCCTCGAAGGCCATGGCCCCGCGGGCCGAGACCACGCTGGGCGCATAGTCGTTCACCACGATCTCGAAGGCGCCGAAGTGGCCCTTTGCGGCGGCGACAGTGCCCTTGAAGATCGGCACATCCATCATGGCCGGCGGCATGACCTCGCCGGGGTTACTCAGCAGGACGGTGACATCGAGCCGGCCGGCAAGCTGGCGGGCGGCCTCGATGGCGGTTTCGTCACGGCCGTAAACCAGGCAGGCGCCCTCAGACTGCATGGGCAGGCCGGGGGCGGGCTGGACCGGCACGGCGGCTTCGGCGAGCAGCGCGGCGATCTTCGGGGTTGCCTTGCCGGCCTGGTCCGACCAGCCGGCGGTTTCACGGATGTTGACGAAGCGCGCGTCGCCCTCGAAGCCGGCTTCTTCCAGGACCTCCTCGAAAAGCGGCGCCTCCTGGGTGCAGGCGATGGTGATGGCGTCGGCTTCTGCCGCGGCCTGCTGGACTGCTTCGATCTGGGCGCGGCAGAGCTGCGAGCTAATCTGCCCGGCATCACTCCGGCCGCAGGCAGCCGCCAGGGCGTCGCCCTTGAGCGGCATGGTGTTTTCGCAGTTGCAGACGAACAGGCGCTGTTCGTGTTTCGACGTCGGACCGCCGTTATCCATAAAAATGTCTCCTCGCCGTCCTGGCCTGAAGGCCCGCCGCGCTGGCGGGGCATGGGCTGCAGATGTCGTGCCTCACCATCTGGTTCCCCGGTCCGGTTTCCGCAATTCCCGGCTCGGATCCTCAAATGGCAAAGCGGCGTTGCCTGCCGCCGTTATCGACTATATTTCGAGCGCCCTGTGCGCGCAGTAAAACACAGAGCCGTCGTCGCCAAAACTCAATCTTGCGGAATCTTTGCTGTTTTTGCCTTCAGTTAAGCGTTACTTGTTTTGGGAGGCGCTTTTGCCCAGATAGATAAAAACAACAGCATTCGGGCCTGAAAGGCCTTTGGACAGGCGGGAATATGGAAAAGGAAATCTCGATGCCGCTGGGCGTGGTGGTCGAGCGGCGGGCGATCGACAACCCCTGGCAGGACTATAGCTGGCGGCCGGTGGCGGTCATTCCGGGCGCGGCCCCGGTCGAGGCCTGGACCGAATTGAGCCGTGACGACGCCTCGGTGCGCTTTCACGCCGCGACCCTCCCGCTGGTGCTGCATCGTAAGGAAACCGAGGCCTACCGCCAGAATCTCTCGAACAATCCGCCGGTGGTCTATGTGGTCTTGGAGCCGGACACCCAGCCGGACGCGGTCTATGAGTACAAGCCGGCTTCGGTGACGGTCTCGCCCTATGAGGCGCAGGACTCGCTCGATTCGGGCGAGGAGATCGTGGAGGGCGTGACCCTGCCTGATGGCATGATTGCCTGGGTGCAGGCCTTTATTGACGCGCACCACGTGGACGAGCCCTTTAAGAAGCGCAAGCGCAAACGCTACGCGACCCATGACGTGGAATTCGGCAAACCGCCGCCGGTCGCCAGGAAGCGCGGCGGGGGAGGGCACTGAAGTGTCTGGCGACGAGGACAAGGGTGAAGGTTTCCTGCGCCGCTGGTCGCGCCGCAAAGGCACGCAGCCCAAGGCGGAAAGCTCAAAAGGCGACAGCGAGGCGCAGACGGCTCTGGCCGAGCCGGCCGCTGAAGCGCAACTGGAACTGCCGCCGGAGGCGCCGGTCCGCGGCCGCATGATCACCACGGCGCCCGGCGAGGTGGAAGCAGCGGGCGCGCCGGAAGAGGAAACCGAAGTCGACGAGGCTGACCTGCCCGATGTGGAGAGCCTGGAGGCGGATTCGGATTTCACACCCTTCCTAAAGAAAGGTGTGTCGGAACAGCTTCAGCGCCGCGCCCTGCGGAAGCTCTGGCTGTCGGATCCGGTGCTGGCCAATGTGGACGGCCTGCTGGATTACGGCGAGGATTTTACCGACGCGGCCATGGTGGTGGCGGACATGAAGACCGCCTATACGGTCGGCCGCGGCATGGTGCCGCCCCCCGAGGAAGAACTGCCCGAGGAGGGGACGGAAGAAGAGGCGGTGCCGGAGGCCGCAGCTTCTGAGGTTGACGATCCGGGAGCTGCCGATCCGGAGGCTGCCGACTCAAAGATCGCCGGGCCGGAGCAAGCGGTGTCGGATGCGGAAATCTCCGATGAGGACGAATCGGATTCGCCCGTCGCGTCGAAAGACGAAGCGATTGAGCCCGCGGAGACGACGCCGGGTGGCCGAAATGTGGCAGACCGATCCGAAACTTAATACCGCAAATAATACTCACTCTTAACAACCCGTTTGTGTGCTGAATAATGCATGCAAAAACCGCCCGAAAAATCTTTCTAAAACTGCAGGTACTTTTTGCGGCGCACCTATGGCTATTGCTGGCATTTAGTATGGAATTTTTGCGGCGCACAAATTTCATTGAGATTTTGTTCGCATCGCGTCACAGCAAAGTGTTGAGACCGAATTGGGAAGTTGTCATACTCTGAACACATCAAGAATAAGAAAGCATAGGGGCGCTCCCCGGAATGGTTCATCCATCCGCAGTGTCAAAGACAGAAACCTTATCCGAAGAAGATCTTCTTCGGGCTCAGATGTATCGCTTCCTGGCGCGCCTCCTGGCCGCGCCGCCGGATGCGGGCACGCTTGAGGTTGTATCGCGTCTGAAAGGCGATGATACGGACCTTGGGCGGGGCCTGAGCACCTGTGCGCTTCTCGCTGGAAAAACCTCGGTTGCCGATGCCGAGCGTGAATACAATGCACTCTTTATCGGATTGGGACGCGGGGAGCTGGTGCCCTTCGGTTCCTACTATCTGGCAGGTTTCCTGAACGAGAAGCCGCTCGCCAAACTGCGCCAGCACATGATTCAGCTTCAGATGGCCCGGGCGGATGAGGTATCCGAACCGGAAGATCATATCGCCTCGCTCTGTGAGATGATGGCGGGCATGATCGACGGCCTCTATGGCGGTGAGGATAATCTGCACGGACAGCAGGCGTTCTTCGAAGCGCACCTCGCCTCTTGGGCGCCGCAGTTCTTCCAGGATCTGGAAGGCGCCGAATCTTCGAAGCTCTACGCCCCGATCGGTACCGTCGGACGCGTATTCATGGAAATCGAGTCGACTGCGTTCAAGATGGTCGTCGATTGAGGTAACATACTGATTTAACAGGGCAATTGTTTTATCAGGGCAAGAAAAGCATAGCGGTGGTTCGGTTCCCCAAATTGCGGAGAGGGGGATCGGGCGAAAGCGGCGGGAAGTGGAATCCTGACGCTCGAGCGATGCTTTGATTGCCGAACCGTGCCGCGTGCCGGCACAAACGAGAGGTGGATCCAATGAAAGAGGAACGGGCTCAGAAAACGGCCAAGCGCCGTGATTTCCTGAAGCTTGCCGGCCTCGGTGTTGTTTCGGCGGGGGCCGGTTTGGCCGTCACGTCGAAAGACGCCGAGGCGGCGGAGGCATCGTCTGCGGGCGGTGCCGACTATCGCGAGACCGAGCACGTCAAGACGTACTACGACCTCGCGCGCTTCTAAGCGACTTTCCACCAGACATTCTGATTTCGCCCGGTTGGGCAACCTGCCGGGATTCGAGTGGGAGAGAAATATGCTCAGGAAAAAAGTAAACGGAGCGTCGCGGAGCCCGCGCCTTTCGAAGGCCCTGTCCGGCATGACCGGCGGCGCCATCGATCGCCGTACCTTCTTGCGGCGTTCCGGTTTGACCGCAGGCGGCCTCGCGGCCGCGGGTGCGGTTACCGGCGGTATGGTCAAGAAAGCCGAAGCCCAGGGGGCCGGCACCGCTGCCAAGATGGACATCGTGAAGTCGGTCTGCACGCACTGCTCGGTCGGCTGTACGGTTCTGGCCGAAGTGTCCAACGGCGTCTGGGTCGGCCAGGAGCCCGGCTTCGACAGCCCCTTCAACCTCGGTGCTCACTGCGCCAAGGGCGCTTCGGTGCGCGAGCACGCTCACGGCGAGCGGCGCCTGAAGTACCCGATGAAGCTGGTCGACGGCGAGTGGAAGAAGCTTAGCTGGGACGACGCCGTCAACGAGATTGGCGACAAGATGCTGTCGATCCGCCAGGAGTCGGGTCCCGACGCGGCCTACTGGCTGGGTTCGGCGAAGCACAACAACGAACAGGCCTATCTGTTCCGTAAGTTCGCCGCCTTCTGGGGCACGAACAACGTCGACCACCAGGCGCGTATCTGTCACTCGACCACGGTCGCGGGTGTTGCCAACACCTGGGGCTACGGTGCGATGACCAACAGCTACAACGACATCCACAAGAGCCGGGCTATCTTCCTGATCGGCGGTAACCCGGCCGAAGCGCATCCGGTGTCGCTGTTGCATCTTCTGAAAGCCAAGGAAGAGAACAACGCGCCGCTGATCGTCTGTGATCCGCGCTTTACGCGCACCGCCGCGCACGCTGACGAGTTCGTCCGCATGCGTCCTGGCACGGACGTGGCCCTGATCTGGGGTATCCTCTGGCACCTCTTCGACAACGAATGGGAAGACAAGGAATTCATTCGCCAGCGCGTCTGGGGCATGGATCAGATCAAGACCGAAGTCGCCAAGTGGAATCCGGAAGAGACCGAGCGGGTCACCGGCGTTCCCGGCTCGCAGCTCAAGCGCGTCGCGCGCCTGATGGCGAACAACCGTCCGGGCACCGTGATCTGGTGCATGGGCGGTACCCAGCACACCAACGGCAACAACAACACCCGGGCTTACTGCATCCTGCAGCTCGCGCTGGGCAACATGGGCACCTCCGGCGGCGGCACCAACATCTTCCGCGGCCACGACAACGTTCAGGGTGCCACCGACCTTGGCGTGCTCTGCCACACCCTGCCGGGCTACTACGGCATCAAGGCCGGTTCCTGGAAGCACTGGTCACGTGTCTGGGATGTCGACTACGACTACATGCTCGGTCAGTTCCAGGACGAGAAGCTGATGCAGACCGCCGGTATGCCGGTGTCGCGCTGGATCGACGGCGTTCTGGAAGACAAGGCCAACATGGATCAGCCGGACAACGTCCGCGCCATGGTCTTCTGGGGGCATGCACCGAACTCGCAGACCCGTATGACCGAAATGAAGACGGCGATGGAGAAGCTCGACCTGCTGGTCGTGATCGATCCCTACCCGACCGTTTCGGCCATCCTGCACGACCGCAAGGACGGTGCCTATCTGCTGCCGGCCTGTACCCAGTTCGAGACCTACGGTTCGGTGACGGCCTCCAACCGTTCGATCCAGTGGCGCGACAAGGTGGTCGAGCCGCTGTTCGAGTCCAAGACCGACCATGAGATCATGTATCTCCTGGCCGAGAAGTTCGGCTTCGCCGACCAGATGTTCAAGAACATCAAAGTCGAGGGCAAAGAGCCGCTGATCGAAGACATCACCCGCGAGTTCAACAAGGGGATGTGGACGATCGGTTATACCGGACAGTCGCCGGAACGCCTGCGCAAGCACATGGCGAACCAGCACACCTTCGACCGCACCACACTGCAGGCGGTCGGCGGTCCCTGCGACGGCGAGTACTACGGCCTGCCCTGGCCGTCATGGGGTACGGCGGAAATGGGGCATCCCGGCACGCCGAACCTCTATGATCCCTCCAAGCCGGTGGCCGAAGGCGGCCTCTGCTTCCGCGCCCGCTTCGGCGTGGAGCGGGAAGGCGAGAACCTCCTCGCCGAGGGCTCCTATCCGGTCGGTTCGGAGATCAAGGACGGCTATCCCGAGTTCACCATGGCCATGCTCAAGAAACTGGGCTGGGATGGCGATCTCACGGATGACGAGCGCGCTTCGATCGAAGCCGTGGCCGGCGACAAGACCAACTGGAAGACCGACCTTTCCGGCGGTATCCAGCGGGTCGCCATCAAGCATGGCTGTGCACCCTTCGGCAATGCCAAGGCGCGGGCCGTGGTCTGGAACTTCCCGGATCCGATCCCGCTCCACCGCGAGCCGCTCTACACGCCACGCCGCGATCTGGTCGAAGACTATCCGACCTACGAAGATCGCAAGATGTATCGTCTGCCGACCATGTATGCGTCGATCCAGAAGAAGGACTTCTCGAGCGACTTCCCGACCATTCTGACCTCCGGTCGTCTGGTCGAGTACGAGGGCGGCGGCGACGAGAGCCGTTCCAACCCCTGGCTTGCTGAGCTTCAGCAGGACATGTTCGTGGAGATCAATCCCTTCGATGCGAACTCAGCCGGGGTCCGCGACGGTGCCATGGTCTGGGTCCATTCGCCGGAAGGCTCCAAGGTCAAGGTCATGGCCATGGTGACAGAGCGGGTTGGACGCGGCGTAGCCTTTATGCCCTTCCACTTCGGTGGTCACCTGGAAGGTGAGGACAGAAGGTACCGCTATCCGAAGGGCGCCGATCCCTATGTGCTCGGTGAATCCTCGAACACCGCGCAGACCTACGGGTATGACTCGGTGACCAACATGCAAGAAACCAAGGCGACGCTCTGCCGCATTGAGCTGGCGTAAGGAGGAACTGAGAAATGGCAAGAATGAAGTTTCTTTGTGATGCCGAACGCTGCATTGAATGCAACGCCTGTGTCACGGCTTGTAAGAACGAGCATGAGGTTCCCTGGGGCGTAAACCGCCGCCGCGTCGTCACCATCAATGACGGCAAACCCGGCGAGCGCTCCATCTCGGTGGCCTGCATGCACTGTTCGGACGCGCCTTGCATGGCCGTCTGTCCGGTGGACTGCTTCTATCAGAGCGAAGAGGGCGTGGTTCTCCACTCCAAGGACCTCTGCATCGGTTGCGGCTACTGCTTCTACGCCTGTCCTTTCGGCGCGCCGCAGTATCCGCAGGCTGGCAACTTCGGTTCCCGCGGCAAGATGGACAAGTGCACCTTCTGCAACGGCGGCCCGGAGAACAACCACAGCGAAACCGAGTTCCAGAAGTATGGCCGGAACCGTCTCGCCGAGGGCAAGCTTCCGCTCTGCGCCGAGATGTGCTCGACGAAGGCCCTGCTTGCCGGTGACGGTGACACGGTCTCGGACATCTATCGCGAGCGCGTCGTCGCCCGCGGCTTCGGGTCCGGAGCCTGGGGCTGGGGTACGGCGTACCAGGCGAAGACCGGCGGTTGATACCCGCGCGGAACAGTCTGTGAGTTTGGGGGGCGGCCTTTTTGCCGCCCCTCTTTATACCAAGGGTCACTCTCAACGCTCCTTGGTATCGAAGTGCCCGAATCTGCCGCGGAGCTATCGGGACGTTGGTCCCCGCAATGACGACGGGCTGGTTCGGACGACAGAGTGCGGTCGTTCTTGACAGTGACGATCAAGGGCGAGAATCGCCCTCTAACGATTTGAAGTGAGAGGGATTGAGCGTTGAAAAAGACGAAACAGTCTCGACGCGATTTCATAACTTTCGGCGGCTCCCTTCTGTTGGGCCTGTCCCTGGCGGCCTGCCGAAAAGAGGAGCAGGGCCGGGCCCTTCGCTATGAAAAGGGAACCTATCTGGGGCCGGCGGACGAGAGCCTGTCCGAGGAGGATCTGATGGAGTTGCGTCAGCGCGCATCGCATCAGAGGCAGTAAAGCGACAGCCGTTTTCTGTTGGCGGCGTGGCGGGCGCCGCTTGCGAAAGCGGTCAAGCAAAACAAGAGATCATGCAGTTCATGCATTGGAAGGGTGACCATGTCTATCTTTAGGCGGATGATGAGGGGATTGATCCCCGCGATTCTGGTGCTGGCGGCAGTCTACGGAGCGGTCTCCATCGGGGGCGGGCTCTGGCTGACCGATCGTCCGGCGGTAGCGCAGAGCGCGCCGGAAAGTGGCCCGGCAAATCCCGCGGCCGGTAAGGTCGACGGCTTCGTGCCCGGCAATACCCTGGGCAACAACAGCGATACGGAACTCTGGCGGGCGATCCGCCGCGGCGTGGAGGGCAATGTCTCCGGTGCCGGCGGCCATAACGGTCAGCTTATCCAGTCGGAAGGCGACAACTGGCGGGCGGTGCGCAACGGTCCGGTCTCCAAATACGGCGTCTGGGGCATGCTGGGCGTGATCGCGCTGCTCGCGATCTTCTTCGCGATCCGCGGCCGCATCAAGATCGACGCCGGCCGCTCGAACCAGACGATCCAGCGCTTCAACGCGGTGGAGCGCTTCGCCCACTGGCTGATGGCCGGCTCCTTCATCATTCTCGGCCTGACCGGTTTGAACCTGCTCTATGGCCGATACTTCCTGCCTGACGTCATCGGCAAGCCGGCCTTCGCCGCCCTGACGGCTTGGGGGAAGTACGCGCATAACTATCTGGCCTTTGCCTTCATGGCCGGCCTGGTGCTGAGCTTCGTCCTCTGGATCGTGCACAACATCCCCAATCGCACGGATCTCAACTGGCTGCTTAAGGGTGGGGGGCTGTTTTCCAAGCACAGTCATCCGCCGGCCGAAAAATTCAACGCCGGACAGAAGATCCTCTTCTGGCTGGTGATGCTGGGTGGCTTCTCGGTCAGCCTTTCGGGCATTTCGCTGCTGTTCCCGATGGAGCTGCCGCTCTTCGCCAAGACCTTCGCATTCCTGAACGTCTTCGGTTTGGGTCTCCCGACCGAGCTGACCATGATGCAGGAGACACAGCTTGCGCAGCTCTGGCATGCTGTGGTCAGTCTGGTGCTGATGATCGTGATCGTCGGGCATATCTATATCGGCTCGGTCGGTATGGAAGGGGCCTTCGATGCCATGGGCAGCGGTGATGTGGATCTCAACTGGGCCAAGGAGCACCACGGTCTCTGGGTGAAGAAGACCCTGGGGTCGAGTTCCACCGACGGGAGTCCCTGACGTGACCGAAACAGCCGTAAGGCGTCTGGCGGGCCTGCGGGTTCTGCCAGCGCTGCTGCTGGGCCTGGCCGTCATCTCCCTGGGTGGTGCGGCCTGGGCTCAGAAGCGGACGCTGTCGGAAGCCTCGGCGCAGGTTGCAGAAAGCTTCGATGTCGAGGTGCTGCGCAGTGCCGAGATTACACTGGCCGATGGCACGCCCGCCTATGAACTGGTGGTGATGAACAAGGGCGGCGCCTTCAACGAAGCCTTTCAGGTGACCCGCCTGCTGGTCGATCCGGCCAGCGGCGAGCTGATCCCGCGCTTCCGGCACGGTGAATCCGGGGCCAGTATCTCCGGCGCGCCGCGCTACAGCCCGGGGCGGGATGGGGCGGACTCGATGATGCGCCGCGACAGCTTGAGGTGACGGCTTGAGACAGCGTTTCCTTCCGGCGATCGCCATGCTCCTGGCCTCTTTGTTCGCCGCGGCTTCGGCGCGCGCCGATCTCTCCGGTCACGGCGGCCCGGTGAACGGCCTGGCCATCTCCGCCGACGGCAAGGCGGTCCTCACCGCGGGCTTCGACTACAGCGTCATCCTTTGGGATCTGGAGAGCGAAAGCGAGCGCCAGCGCCTGGACGGCCATGACGCGGCGGTCAATGCGGTCGCGTTTCTGCCCGACGGCCGCCGGGCGCTCTCGGCCAGCGACGATCAGGTGGTGATCCTCTGGGATCTGGGGACGGGGCAGGAACTGCGCCGCTTCGAGGGACATGAGGGCAAGGTGGTCGATCTCGCGGTTTCGCTGGACGGCCGCTACGCCGCTTCGGCCTCCTGGGACCGGACGGTCAGGGTCTGGGATTTGGGTGCGGAGGAGGGGGGCGAGCGCTTCCTTCTGCAGCACCGCACGCCGGTCAATGCGGTCGCCTTCCTGGCGGATAAGGGGGAGCTGGTGACCGGCGCCGGCGATGGCACGCTGCGGATCTGGGAGCTGGAGCGAGGCAATCTGAAACAGCAGATGCCGGAGCATGACTTCGGCGTCTCCGCCATTGCCGTTGCCGCCGACGGCCGCCACGCGGTGAGCGCTTCGGCGGATGAGACCCTGCGTTATTGGGATATGGAGACGGGCGAGGAGATCGCGGTTCTGCGCGGCCACGAGGGCGCCGTGCTGGCGACCGCCATCTCCCGGGACGGCCGTTTCGCGGCTTCCGGCGGCACGGATGGCAGGCTGCGTATCTGGCGCCTGGACAGTGAGTTCTATTCGCCGCAGGACTTTGCCTACAAGGGGGTGGTCTGGTCCCTGGCCTTTGCGCCCGACGCCGGTCTGTTGATTTCCGCCGGTGCGGATTCCCTGGCGCGCGTCTGGCAACTGGATGAAGAGGGCCGGCAGCGCGAGGCCGCGGAGCAGGTGGCGTCTGCGCAGGTCGCGGAACCGGAGTACGATCCGGACCTGCCGGGCGCCTGGCAGTTCCGCAAATGCGCGATCTGCCACAGCCTGACCCCGGGCGATGACCACAAAGCCGGGCCGTCGCTCTACGGTCTCTTCGGCCGCCGGGTCGGAACCGTCGAGGGCTACAGTTATTCTCCGGCGCTGCGTGGTGGCGATCTGGTCTGGGATGAGGAGAGCGTCGACGCCCTGTTCCGTCTGGGCCCGGACGTGGTGACCCCAGGCAGCAAGATGCCGCTGCAGCGCATTCCCAAGGATGAGGATCGCGCGGAACTGATCGAGTTCCTGAAGCGCGCGGCCGGTTATCATGAAGGGGCGGTGCGGGGCGGGCAGGGCGCCCCTGCGAAACAGGCGAACTGAGGGCCGTCGGGCCCGACTTGTGAATGAGACTCAAAGCTTTGCAGTTGGATTTCTGCAATCTAAAATAGGTAGTTAGGAGGAGTGCTTGAGATGAAGGCTTTCTTGGCGAGTGTGGTGGCCGCGGCCGTGATTTCCATCGGCGCCGCGGTGGTTTTGGACATGTGGGACTTCTCCGCAGAAAACGCCAATCAGTCCCAGAACGGCTCCGTGCGTCTTTAGCGTTTTATAGTCGGAGAAAAGTAAGCTCAGGCTGCCTCCAAGCAGCCGAGCAGCAACAGGGCAGCCTCCTTCGAGGCTTGCGTCAGGTCATCCGCCTCGCCGAGCGGATGGAGCGCCTCGACGTTAAAGTAAATCCCCATCAAGCCGGCCGCCACGGCCGCGACCCGTGAGGTCCCGGCCTTCGGCAGTTCCTCGGCGATCACTGCGGTAAGCTGCGAGAGAAAATCGTCCCGCCAGGCGCGCATGCGCTGCGCCAGTTCGAGATCTTCCCCGGAAGCGGCGATCAGCGCGTTGGAGACCTGAACGACCTGCGGGTCGAAGCTGTCCGGATCGAAGAGCCAGTCGATCAGGCGGCGCAGCCGGTTACTGCGGGGGAGTTCGCCGATCAGTTCGGCCAAGCTGTCACGGTTGTTGGCCAGGAAGCGCGTCACGAGCGCTTCCAGCAGTTCCTCCCGATTGCCGACGTTGTGGCGGATCAGGGCACGGGCCAGACCTGCCTGTTCGGCGGTCTTGGCCAGGGTGGCGCCCTCGATGCCGTAGCGGGCGACGCAGGCTTCGAAGGCATCGAGGATCTGCTCGCGGCGCTCGGCCTTTACGATCGGTCGGGACAGGGTCTTCATCCTCATTTTTAATTATCAATCTTGACAATCAAGATAAGGAATGCCAGTTGATTGTCAAGATTGATAATTTTGGTGGACAAGATGGAAGCGCTGTTATCACCCATCAGCACGGGCCGGCTGGAGTGGCTGGAAGTCCTGATTGACGACTGGTTCTTCGTTGTCGCGCTGGGCTTTCTCGCCCTGGAATTTCTGCGCTACGGACTGCGCAAAGAGCTGAGCTGGAGCCTGTTGGGCGACAGTGTGACGAATTTCGTCACGCTGATCTTTTATCTCGTCTTGACGATTTTCATCTTCGGCAGCTTTTACGTCATCGCCTTCTATGGCGCCTATCACTTCGCTCTCTTCGAGATCGAGATCAACTGGGTGACGGTGGGGATCTGCATCGTCCTGGCGGATCTCGCCTACTACTGGGAGCACCGCTTTCTGCACCGGGTGAACTTCGCCTGGGCGACCCATACGGTGCACCATTCCTCGCCCTTCTTTAACATCTCCGTGGCTTACCGCTTCGGGCCGCTGGACGCCTTCTGGCCGGTCTTCTTTCACCTGCCGCTGCTTTTGCTGGGCTTTCATCCCATCGTGGTGCTGTTTGCGGAGGTGATGGTTCAGCTCTATCAGACCCTGCTGCATACGGAAGCGGTCAAAAAGCTGCCGCGCCCGATCGAGTGGATCATGAATACCCCGTCCCACCACCGGGTGCACCACGGCTCCAACCCTGCCTATCTGGATAAGAACTACGCCGGCGTCTTCATTATCTGGGATCGGATGTTCGGGACCTTTGCCGAGGAGAAGGAAGAGGTGGTTTACGGACTGGTGACCCCGATCAATTCGATCAACCCCTTCGTCGCCTTTCTGCACGGCTTCACCCGGCTGGGCAGGGATCTCCTGCAGGCGAGGGGCCTGGGGCACAGGCTGGGCCTGCTCTTCGGTCCGCCGGGATGGCAGCCCCGTGCCGTCGAAAGGACCGGGAGACTGGAGAGCGGAGAGGAAGCGCGACATGCCAAGCAATAGACATCGTTTCTTTGCCGTCGTCGCGACGGCCGCCATCACCTTCAGCGGGGCCTGGCTGGCGAGCCAGGTTCCCCTCTCGGAAAGCTCGACGGCGGCGGTTGCCGAAGCCCCGGACAGTCTGGAGGGCCTTTCCGTGCGGATCACGGGCCTGCGCAACGCCTCGGGGCGGGTGATCGTAATCGTTTTCGACGAGGAAACGGCCTTCGAGGCCTTCGACGATCACGGGGCGGCCGGTTATCAGGAAATCGATGCTTCGACAACGCCTCTGGATGTCGCTTTTCCGGAGCTCAAGGCGGGCCCTTACGCCGTGACGGTCTTCCATGACGAGAATGGTGACCGCGACTGGAACCTGGAAGGTGATATCCCGCTTGAGGGCTATGCAATCTCGGGTGCAATCGATGCTTACGATGACCCGGGGTTCCGCCAGGCGGCGGTGGCGGCCGGGGCAGTGCGGTTAAATCTGCATTACTTACAATAGCTCTGAAGTTCCAGATCTAACCCCCTGGCAATCAAGCGCTTTTGCCCGGCTTTCCGCCAGGCAGATGCCGGCTTGTTATGGTTACGAGGGGCTTAAAATAAAAATTAGTAAAATCAGTTGATTAACACTTCGATAATCGATTCTTGAGACAGTGGTAACCGTGGGTGACACCCGCTGAACAGACAAGGTTCGCGCGCGCCTCCGCAGGCTGGGCGGTGGCGCAGAGTTCTGCGCGAAGGTGTCGGCGGGACGACAGCAGGAGGTTACCATTTCTCTCGTTCATAACGATTCGACCGGCTATGTCTGTAAATGCGCCGGTTGCAGCGGCGGCGTCGCATCGGACCCCTTCGACTCCGGCAGTGCCGCGGGCCCGGTCGGCAACAAGCCGGTGTGGGATCTCGCTCAGATCACCAGCAATCTGACCCGCTCCAACGCCGAATGGTCCGGCGCGACCGTTTCCTACAGCTTCTTCAACTCAGCACCGGCTGGTTACAACACCGAGGCCGCCGGTTTCTCGAAATTTAGTGCCGCGCAGCGCACGGTCGCGCGTGAAGCGATGCAGCTCTGGGATGATGTGGCGGCGATCTCTTTCGTCGAGACCAGCGGCGCCAGCGGCGATATCCGCTTCGCCAATACGACCACGGGTCCGGGTGTTGCCTGGGCTTACTATCCCGGCGGCGGCCGGGGCGGCGACGTCTGGGTCAATCCTAACTACTATCACAACGGTCAGCTCAACCCGGACGACTACGGTTACCTGACCATGATCCACGAGGTGGGGCATGCGCTCGGGCTGAGCCATCCCGGCGATTACAACGCCGGCTCGGGCAATCCCATCACCTATGCCAATTCAGCCGAATATGCCCAGGATACCCGCGAATTCACGGTGATGTCCTACTTTAGCGCCGGCTATAGCGGCGCCGACCATGTCAATGGCGGCAGCAAGTTCGGCGCGACGCCCCTGCTGCATGATATCGCGGCGATCCAGAGCATCTACGGCGTCGATACCACGACCCGGACCGGGGATACGGTTTACGGCTTCAACTCCAACGCCGGGCGGGCTGCTTTCGATTTCACCATCAACAGCACACCGGTGGTGGCGATCTGGGATGCCGGCGGCAACGATACGCTGGATTTCTCCGGCTACAAGGCCTACTACGCCACCGCGACGATCGATCTGAACGAGGGTGCGTTCAGTGATACGCCGAACATGACCAACAACATTGCCATCGCCTATGGCGCGCAGATCGAGAACGCGATCGGCGGCGCCTGGCATGACCGGCTCATCGGTAATGCGTTGGATAACTACCTGAATGGCTATAACGGCGAGGATACGCTCTGGGGCAACGCCGGGAACGATTATCTGCAAGGCGGGGCGGGCAATGACTCCATCGTCGGCGGCAGCGGCACCGATACCGCCGTTTTCGAGGGCTTGCGTAAAGACTACTGGATCACCATTGACGGTGTGAACGTCGCGACGGTTCGCTATCAAGGCAGGAATTCTTCCTATGCAGGCACGGACCGGGTCGCGGCCGATGTCGAGAGTTTCGCCTTTGCCGACGGGACCTGGGCGGTGGGCAGTTTGCCCGGTAACGTCGTGCCGGATCTCTACATCCAGGCGAGATCCAAAGGCAGCAACCTCTATGGGGGCGCCGGCAACGACACCCTGATGGGGCTTGGCGGCAATGACAATCTTTATGGTGGTGACGGCAGCGACCTCCTGAACGCAAGGGAAGGCAATAACCGGGCGTATGGCGGCAACGGCAACGATCTCTTGATGAGCCGTGGTGGCCGGGACACCCTCTATGGCGATGCCGGCAGTGATTTCATCAGCACGGGTGGCGGTGACGACTGGGCCTACGGCGGCAGCGGCAACGATTACATCAATGCCGGCAGTGGCAATGACCGGGCCTATGGCGGCAGCGGCGACGACACTCTGGTCGGCGGTGGTGGCAACGACTCGCTCTATGGCGAAGACAGTAACGACTTCCTGAACGCCGGCGGGGGCAATGACTTCGTGGACGGCGGCGACGGTAACGATGTGATTTTCACCGGCAGTGGTAACGACCGGATCTCCGGCGGTAATGGCGACGACTTCATCTTCGCCGGCGGCGGCAACGATGTGATCAGCAGCGGCGAAGGCACCAATACCATCTTTGCCGGCAGCGGCGACGACAGGTTCTACGGCGGCAACGGCCGAGATGTTGTCTTCGCCGGCGGCGGTGCGGATCGGGTTTACAGCGGCAACGACAACGACGTTGTTTTTGCCGGCGGCAATGATGACCGGGTTTATGCAGGCTATGGTGACGACACGGTTTTCGGTTCTGGCGGCCGGGACACGATCGATGGCAGTGTCGGGAACGACTACCTGCATGGCGGCGGAGGCGAGGACCGGATCGACGGTGGTGCCGGTAACGACACTCTGATCGGCGGCGGCGGCCGCGACCGCCTGTCCGGCGGGGCCGGCGACGATACCTACGTGATCGACCGGCTGGACATCATTTCGGAGAACTTCGGACAGGGCAATGACACGGTCGAAGTGGGTTTCAGTTACAGCCTGAATAACAATTTTGAGAACCTGACGCTGACCGGTGCCGGCAACATCAGCGGCACCGGCAACGCGGCGGACAATGTTCTGACCGGTAATGCGGGCAGCAACTTCCTCTCGGGCGGTAGCGGCAGTGATACGCTGATCGGCGGACTGGGCAACGATGTCCTGAGCGGCGGATCCGAAGCGGATGTGTTCTTCTTCAGCCTGCTGGTCAATCCGGGTATCGATACCGTCACCGACTTCAACCGCAGCGAAGACGTTCTGCGCTTTTCGGATGTGCTCGACGGTCCGGGCAACGATGTCGCGGATCTTGACGCGGCTTTGTTTGGCGGCGGGGGCAGCATCTACAATCATGGTGCCGGCGGCGATGTCTGGGTTAACTTCTCGGGTGGCACCCTGGTGCTGAGCGGCCTGGGCAGCGGCGCGGCGGGCGTGGTCGGCTCCATTGGCGATCTTGTTGACGATCCTGCAAACCAGATCTCCGTCGTCTAGACCGGATCGTCTTCGGACAGAAACACCTCAGGCAACCGCCTGAGGCGGAGGTCTCTCGCCCGAAGGCGACATGGCATCGCCTTGTGGTGTCCGGCGCGCTTAGCTGCTGATGGAAGGCGGCGGTTACAGGCTGATCACAGCGGCGCTCAACGCAGGCTGTTCTCCGAAGGGTTGTTAACCACGAAGACTCGACGGCTTCGCACTGGTTGATTGGAAAAATACTTTAAATTCCATAGGGTTGATATTGAAACGCGAAACGGCGTCGATAAATCTTCTTTGGCGTGTATATTCGCCTTTATTTTGTCATATATGTATAATTGCATCGGCGACGAAAGATTTTCCCATTAATAGTTGCAAACTACCTTAAATCCGCCTAATTTTTCTGAAAAAGTGCAAATCGGCGTCATCAGATCAGATCTGTGGAGCCTGCAGGTAGCGCGGTTTTCCTGGAATTTTCGGTCTCAACCCCTTCCGGCAGAGCTTTCAATCGAATTGAGGACGGCGACACGGTCGAGCCGCCGGCTTTGATTCTTGTTAGTGGCCGTGTTTGCACTCTTTGAGGGTGGCTAGGTGGGCCGCCCGATGTAGGCGTTAAGGAATTTGGTGATTATGGCTGCCTCGAACGACGAAGCGAACCAGACCGAAACCGGTCAGAGCGATTTCCGGACTGCCTTGGGGGCAGAACTGGTGAATGCGCCGGCGGCCGGTGTGACGCTTGTTGGTGACGCCGGTGATGACACACTCGTCGGCGGGAGCGGCGACGATAAGATTGGAGGGGATGGCGGTAACGACAGCCTCTTCGGAAATGCTGGCAGGGACACGCTGTTTGGCGGTGAAGGTGACGATTACCTAAATGGCGGCGAAGGGCCCGATACTCTGTTTGGCAACAACGGCAGAGACACGCTTGATGGTGGCGACGGCGACGACAAACTTCTGGGCTTTGGCCTCGGGGATAACCTTCTTTTGGGGGGAAATGGCAACGACGAACTGCAAGGTGGAACCGGCGATGATGAACTGCGGGGCGGCGATGGTAACGACGCGCTGAATGGCTCCTCGGGCAACGATACGCTTTACGGCGAAGAAGGCCACGACGCTTTAGACGGCTCCAGTGGCGACGATGTGTTGTTCGGCGGTTCTGGAAACGACTCGCTGCGAGGAGGTCTTGGCGCCAACACTATTTACGCCGGCGACGGTGACGACGCGATCTTTTCAAGCTCGCGGCCAAACGGCGACCCTGCTGTTCTGGGTGGAGTTGGCGATACGGTGTTTGGGGGCGCCGGAAACGACGTCATTAACGGTGTTAACTCCGCAGGTTCGGGTCATACGCTCATGGGCGAGAGCGGCGATGATTCCATTACCGGCGGAGATGGCGGCGACAGTCTTATCGGTGGCACCGGCGACGACTACCTGGATGGCGGCGGTTCCAATGACGATGTGGCGGTCTTTGCTGGGGTCCGTGCCGATTACGACATTACGCGTGATCACACCGGTGCTTTTACCATAACAGATCTCAACCCCGGGAATGGAGATGACGGTACTGATCGTGTGTTGAATGTGGAAAGATTCCAGTTTGACGACGAGCTTGTTTCTGCCGACAGCTTTCTCATTCCCAACCTTGTTGTCGAGGGGACAGAAGAAAGAGATGTGCTTGAGGCCGGTCTCGGGGATGACACGGTTTTTGGCCGCAGCGGGAACGATCACCTGAGTGGCCTTCAGGGAGATGATCTCATTGAAGGTGGTGATGGCGCGGATTTTCTCGCCGGCGGCGATGGTGCCGATACGTTGCGCGGAGGCGATGGCAACGACAACGTAAATGGGAACGACGGAAACGATCGACTTGAAGGTGGAGACGGGGACGATTTCCTGTACTCGGGCAGAGGCAACGACATTGCATATGGTGGAGATGGCGTAGACCGCCTGTATGGCGGCGATGACGCAGACACGCTCTTTGGCGATGATGGTGATGACACGCTTTCCGGGCAGGACGGCAATGATCTGCTCAACGGCGGCGCAGGGAACGACTCTCTTTTGGGTTCGCTCGGAAACGACAGTTTACGAGGGGGCGCCGGAAATGATTGGTTGGACGGAGGTGAAGGGACGGACTACGCGCTGTTTGAAGGGCCGCGGTCCGACTACCAGATAAGCCGGGATCCACATGGGCCGGTTCTTGTTACGGACCTCAACCTTGCCGATGGCGACGAAGGCCAAGACAAGATTTCGCTTTCTGTAGAGTGGTTGAAGTTTGCCGACGAAGAGGTGTCGACCTCCGGGCCTGAAATCCCGGCGCCGCCAGATCTAGTTCTCAACGCAACCACTCGTAACGCCACTCTTTCAGGCGGTCTTGGCGACGATACGATCTTCGGGTCAGACGGATGGGACTGGTTGTCCGGCGGGGCGGGTGACGATACGCTTTTCGCTGGAAAGGGCCAGGACCGGCTATTTGGTGGAGAAGGGCTCGATACTGCACTGTTTGCAGGAAACAGATCCGATTATCACATCGCATATACAGACAACTGGGTTGAGGTCACTTATCAAGGCCTAGATGTTCTTGGTCTGGGTGGAACCGACAGGGTCGGACACGATGTCGAGCAATTCGTCTTTTTAGATGGTGCTTGGGCCGCCAATAATTTGCCTGAAAATGTTGCGCCTCCGGCAGCGCCGGCGGCACCGATTATCAGGATCTCCAACACCAACGGCAGCCTGATCTACGGCGATACCGGCAATGACACCCTGCTTGGCCGGGAGGGCAACGACAGGTTCTACGGCCTTGCCGGGGACGACCTGCTGTATGGCGGGGCCGGACGTGACCTGCTGGTCGGCGCCGAGGGCACCGATACCATCTTGGGCGGCGATGGCAACGACAGGATTTTCGGCGGCGACGACACCGACTTCATTCACGCCGGCGATGGCGCGGACGTGGTTTACGGCGAAGCCGGCGGTGATTTCATCGTCGGTCACAACGGCAACGATCGGATCTACGGCGGCGAAGGCAACAACATCCTGAACGGCGGTGACGGCAACGACGAGGTCCATGGCGGCAGCGGTAGCGAAACGCTGATCGGTGGCCAAGGCAACGACAGGCTCTTCGCTTACGATGGAGACGATTTCATCAACGCCGGCGGTGGCAATGACATGGTCGCCACGGCGGGCGGTGACAATGTCATCTTTACCGGCAGCGGTAACGACAGGATTTACGGCCAGAACGGGAACGAGTTCATCTTCGGCGGAGGTGGAGACGACCGGATTTATGCTGGTTGGGGCGATGACTCGATCTTCGGATCGGGTGGCGATGACAGGATCTTTGCCAGTGACGGCAACGACTACATCAACGCCGGCGGCAATAACGATATCGTCGAGGGCGGTAACGGCGACGACGTGATCTTTGCCGGTGCCGGCAATGATGTGGTCAACGGTGGAAACGGCAATGACTTCATCTTTGCCGGCGGCGGGGCTGATCGCGTTGACGGCGGTAACGACAATGACGTCATCTTCGGTAGTGGCGGCGATGATCGTATCAATGGCGGTTCGGGCAACGACACCCTGTTTGGTGGCGGCGGCCGGGACCGGATGTTCGGCGGGGCGGGTGACGATACCTACGTGATCGACCGCCAGGACACCATTGTCGAAGGCTTCGGCCAGGGTACCGATACGGTTGAGGCGAGTTTCAGCTACAGCCTGAACAACAACTTCGAGAATCTGACGCTGACCGGCGCCAGCAATATCAGTGGTACCGGGAACGCGGAGGACAATATCCTGACCGGGAACGCCGGCAGTAACTTCCTCTCGGGTGGCATCGGCAGCGACACCCTCGATGGCGGTGCCGGTAACGACGTGCTGATCGGCGGATCCGAGGCGGACACCTTCGATTTCAGCCTGCTGGTCAACCCGGGCATCGATACCATCGCGGACTTCAACCGCAGCGAAGACATTCTGCGCTTTTCGGATGTGATTGACGGCCCGGGCAACGATGTCGCGGACATCGACGCGGCTTTGTTCGGCGGCGGCGGCAGTATCTACAATCATGGTGCCGGCGGCGATGTCTGGGTGAACGTTGCCAGTGGTACGATTGTGCTGACCGGGCTGGGCAGCGGCACCGCGGGCGCGCTCGCCTCGATCGGTGATCTGGTCGACGACCCGACCAACCAGATCCTGGTCGAATGACTGAGAAGTCCGAGCCTAAAGCGATTTGCGTTTAAGCAGGCACATAATCCACTCCAGCCTGGACCTTTGACCCTGGCTAGGGGGGAGCCAGCGACGTCCGGGTGCGGCATCTTTCTGTGCTAACCGCAAGCCCAGCGAACGCTGTTGGGATCGCCCAGCTTCAACTTAGGATTGTTTCCCCATCCTGGTGCTTTGATCCGCGCCTGTCGCGCAACCCTGCTGCGGAGTTGGATTTCGATCTGGAAGCTCTCGACAAGGTCATCCCGAGCTTTGTCTCAGTCCGGTGGTATCGGGGCGGCGGTCCAAATGGCTGAATTCCGACCCCTCCCTGAAGGCGCTCGATGATTGTATGCAGCTTACATGTTGATTTTATTGATTATTTATAGTTGTCGCGGACTGAAGATTTTTTTCTCTTTTAGTTGCGCTTCACAAGAAGTTCAACTAATTTTACTAACAGGTTATGAATCGGCGTCGCCCAAACATAATACTGCAGCCTGCAGGTCAGAAGGGTTTCCTGGAGCTTCCAGCCGAAGCCTGTTCCTGCCGTGCGTTTGACCGGATGATGTCGAGCGTTAGATCAGGTGAGCGTAGCTGCCTGCCTTCTGACGGGATTTAAACTTATTAAGGGCGGCCGGATCTGGCCGCCAGTTGTGTAAGAGAAGGAAACGGCGGTCGTGGTGAAGCCAGTCTGGACGCTGAATCAAATCGTAACCAACCTCAACCGGAACGGTGAGTTCTGGAACGGGGGGACGATCACCTACAGCTTCGCGCATACGCGCCCGGCCGAGTATAACTCGACCGGCATCGACTTCTCCCGGTTTAACAGCGCTCAGCGCAATGCCGCGCGGGAGGCGATGGCGCTTTGGGATGACGTCATGGCGGTGAACCTGGTCGAGGTTCCCGGTCTCAACGGCGATATTAATCTCTTTAATTCAAGGGATATTGCCGTTGCCGGCGCCTTCCTGCCCGGCACTGTGATCCAAGGGCGTGATTTCAGCGGCGATGCGATCTTCAACCCGAACTACTACTACAACAGCCAACTCGGGTACGGTGACTACGGCTTTTACACCATGGTCCACGAGATCGGTCATACTCTGGGGTTTGAGCATCCTGGCGACTACAACGCCGGTAGCGGCAGAAGGATCACCTACAATTCTTCCGCCGAGTATCAGCAGGACACGCTGCAGTACACGGCCATGTCGTATTTTTCCGCGCGCTTCACCGGTGCCGATCACGTCAATGGCGGAGAGGAGCATTATGCCGCTTCGCCCCTGCTGCACGACATCGCTGCGATACAGGCGGCTTACGGCGCCGACATGACGACCCGGACCGGTAATACGGTGTACGGCTTCAATTCGAACGCCGGGCGCGGGGCCTATAATTTCTCCGTTAACAGCAACCCCGTTATTGCAATCTGGGATGCGGGTGGCACGGATACGCTAAATTTTTCGGGCTTCAGCGGACGCACGACCATCGACCTGCGTGAAGGCGCCTTCAGCAGCACGCAGAATATGTCGAAGAATGTCGCGATTGCTTTCGGCGCGAAGATCGAGAACGCTGTCGGTGGCTCGGGTAACGACAGAATTATAGGGAACGACCTCGATAATTTTCTGAGGGGTGGATCCGGGAACGACCGGCTCTATGGTTACAGCGGTAACGACAGGATCATGGGCGATGCCGGCAATGATTCGCTCTACGGTTATGACGGCGGAGACGTGCTGAGCGGAGGCAGTGGTAATGACCTGGTCGATGGCGGAAGCGGGAACGATTACATCAACGCTGGCGGCGGTGATGACCGGGTCTACGCGGGGAGCGGCAACGATTACATCAACGCCAACAGCGGTAACGACCGGGCGTATGGCGGCAGTGGTGACGACACGCTGGTAGGTGGCGGCGGCAACGACCGGCTCTATGGTGAAACCGGCAACGACTTCCTGAACGCGGGCGGCGGTAACGACACGGTCGACGCTGGCGACGGTAACGATGTGATTTTTACCGGCAGTGGCAACGACCGCGTTTCCGCCGGTAATGGTGACGACTTTATCTTCACCGGTGGCGGCAACGACGTGATCGGCAGCGGCGAGGGCAACGACACGACTTTCGCCGGCAGCGGCAACGACAGGTTCTATGGCGGTAACCAGCAGGACGTCGTCTTTGCCGGCGGCGGTGCGGACCGAATTTACAGCGGCAACGGTAATGATGTTGTCTTCGCCGGCGGCAACGAGGACCGGGTCTACGCAGGCTACGGCGACGACACGGTTTTCGGCTCGGGCGGCCGGGATACCATCGACGGCAGCCAGGGGAACGACTACCTGCATGGCGGCGGCGGCAACGACACGATCGAGGGCGGTCTGGGCAATGACACCCTGATCGGCGGTGGCGGCCGGGACCGCTTGTCCGGCGGGGCTGGTGACGATACCTACGTGATTAGCCAGCAGGGCATCCTTTTGGAAGGCTTCGGCCAGGGTACTGACACGGTTGAAGCGAGCATCAGTTACGGCCTGAACAACAACTTCGAGAACCTGACACTGACCGGTTCGGCCAATATCAGCGGCACCGGGAACGCGGAGGACAATATCCTGACCGGGAACGCCGGCAGTAACTTCCTGTCTGGCGGGATCGGCAGCGACACCCTCGATGGTGGTGCCGGAAACGACGTGCTGATTGGCGGATCCGAGGCGGACACCTTCGATTTCAGCCTGCTGGTCAACCCGGGCATCGATACCATTGCGGACTTCAACCGCAGCGAAGACATTCTGCGCTTTTCGGATGTGATTGACGGCCCCGGCAACGATGTCGCGGACATCGACGCGGCTTTGTTCGGCGGCGGCGGCAGCATCTACAATCATGGTGCCGGCGGCGACGTCTGGGTGAACGTTGCCAGTGGTACGATTGTGCTCACCGGGCTGGGCAGCGGCACCGCGGGCGCGCTCGCCTCGATCGGGGATTTGGTCGACGACCCGACCAACCAGATCCTGGTCGAACGATTCTGACCTGACACGCGCATCTGTTGTTAGATGTGGGCGTCTTTCGGACTGCTATAGCCGTTACCGCTACCTGTCATGAGGGAGCGCCCTGGCTACGCGGCTTTCACGGCAGCGAAAAAGGCCTGCAGCTTCACCGGGTCCAGCCGGTCGTCGCTGCGCACGGAGCTGCAGAGGTCCAGGCCGTAAGGCCGAACCTCGTGAATGGCGCGGGCGACGTTGCTGCTGCGGATGCCGCCCGCGAGGAAGACCGGGCAGCCGGCCTCTTCGACGATGCGGCGGCTGAGGCTCCAATCGTGAACGCGGCCGGTGCCGCCCAGTTCCTTCACCTGTAAAGCCGGGTTGCCGGAGTCCAGTAACAGGGCATCGACTTCCCTGGCCAGCGACTTGGCCTCCGCGACGCTTTCTTCGCCGGTGACATGGATCACCTGAACGATCTTGAGGGCCGGCAGCTCCCGCCGCAGCTTTGTATAGACATCCGCTGCGACTGCATCGACCAGTTGCACCGTGTTGGTCCGGCAGCTTCGGACGTGTTCGATGATGGCATCAGCTTCGGTGCGGCTGGTTAGCAGGAAACTGGCGATCGGCGGCGGAATCCGGGCGGCGATCTCGGCGATGAGCGTATCGTCGATCACGCCCGGCCCGCTCGGCATTTCCGCGACCAGGCCCAGCGCGGAGGCGCCTGCTTCTACGGCGAGCCGCGCCTCTTCCGGTGAGGAGATGCAGCAGATCTTGACCCGCGGTGTCATGGTTTCAGCTTTTCGAGCAAACGCGCGCGTGTGTCGCTATCGAGGAAGGCGGCTTCGAGTGCGGTGCGGGTGATATCCATGAGGGCGGGGTCGTCCAGACCGAAAACGGAAGAGGCTCGGTCGTATTCCCGTCCTATTGAGGTGTCGAAGTAGGGTGGGTCATCCGAATTCAAGGTGATGCGGCAGCCGGCGGCGCGCAGCGCCAAGAGCGGATGTTCGCTGTAGTTGTGGTAGACGCCGGTGGCGATGTTGCTGCCCGGGCAAACCTCCAGGACGATGCCGCGGTCGGCCAGTTCGCGCAGGAGATCCGGTTCCTCTGCCGCGCGCACCCCGTGACCTAACCGCTGAACGGGGAGGGCCTCCAGCGCCGCGCGCACGCTCTCGGCGCCGGCTACCTCGCCGGCATGGACGGTACAGGGCAGCCCTTCGGCATGAACGATGCCGAAGGTTTCGGCAAAGTCGCGCGGTTCATAGGCGTTCTCGTCGCCACCCATGCCGAAACCGGTCACCAGCTCGTGGGGATGGGCGACGACCTGCCGTGCGATTTCAACGCCGCGCTCCGGCCCCAGATGGCGCACGCAGGTGACGATAATGCGGCCCTCGATGCCGGTGTCCCGGCGGGCATCTTCAATACCGGCGACAATACCTTCGAGATGATCGCGATAACTCATGCCGACCTGGGCGGCGTGGTCCGGCGAAGACATCACCTCCACATAGATCGCGCCCTCCGCGGCGCAGTCCATCAGGTACTGATAGGTAACGTCCCGGTAGTCCTCCGGCGTGCGGATGACCGAGCTCGCGATGTCATAGACCTTCAGGAAATGCAGGAAGTCGCTCCAGGCGAAATTGCCATCCTCATCGAAGGTTTCCGGCGGCAGCGTGATGGAATGGCGCTCGGCGAGCTTGCGGATCAGATCGGGTGACGCGGCCCCCTCCAGGTGGCAATGCAGTTCCGCCTTGGGGACCATGGTAATCATGACAATACCAAGGAGCGATGTTTATGACCCATATGGACAGATTTCTGTGGCTTTCGGTTAGGAGCACGCGGCGCAGCGATGCGGCACATCGGAAGCCGCGTGCGACGCAGTCCGAAAGCCTCAGAAATCTGCCGTGCCGGTTGTCTCCAGGGATCTTCGGGGGGCGTCGAAAAGCCTTGCCGATGGGCCACATCGCCTGCGGCTCTTCTCCTGCCCGAAGGTCCCTGGAGACAATCCCTAGGGGTCATAAACATTGCTCCTTGGTATTAGAAACCTCGTAAGGGCATTGAAGGATCGCGCCGCAGCCAGTTGTCGTCGAGGTAACGGCAGGCGCCGTCGATCACATGAAGCGTGTAGGCCTGACGGGAGAGATCCGAGCGGTTGGGGCCGCTCAGGTGCGGCAACTGACCATGCAGGACCACCAGCGAACCTTTCTTCGCCTCCAGCGGCACGGCCTCTTCAGCGGTCCAGGGCGTCGCGTCCAGTAGATCGGTGACCAGCGCGCCGTCCTGGTAGTGAAAGCGTTGACGGATCGGGTCTTTATGCCGTCCGGGCAGGGCCCAGAGGCAGCCGTTGTCGAGAGTGGCGTCTTCGAGTGCAAACCAGAAACCGACCACGCTCAGGGGATCAGTGGTCAGGAAGGTGGAATCCTGGTGGCAGACGACCTCGCCACCGATCCTGGGCTGCTTGAAGATGTACATGGACTGCAGCAGCAGCGGCGCGGCGAGGCCGACCTCCGAGGCCAGCCGGGCCAGGCCGGGCGTGCGGGAAAAGTCGTCGAAGACGGGATCCAGGTCATGCATGGCATGGCCCAGCTTGTTGATCGAAAGCGCCTTGTCCTGCTTCAGGGCACCGGTGTCATCGAAGGCTTCCTCCTCGAAGAAGAAGCGGATCTTGTCGCCCGATTCCGCGAAGTAGCTATCGCGGGCATGGGCGCGCGAGGTGGTCGAGAAGATGGTCGCCACCTCATCCGGCTCGAAATCCGCGACCAGCTCCTCGGTGCGGGCCATGAGCGCGTCGCAGCCGGTGGGCGAGATGAAGTCCTCGATGAGCAGATAGCCGTCTTCCGCGTAGGCGGACTTCATCGCGTCATCGAGACCGCCGCCGGCCAGTTCCTGCGCGGTCATCCGGAAGCGTCGGGGCGTGCGCCCGGCGGTGTCGTTGGGGAGGGCCATGGTCATGCGGCGAGAAAATCCCTGCCATGAGCGAGCGGGGCGAGGCCGAGATGCCGTGCGAGCGTCTGGCCGACATCGGCGAAGCTCTCACGGCGTCCGAGCGAACCGGGCATGACTTCGGGACCGAAAGCCAGGACCGGCACATGTTCGCGGGTGTGATCGCTGCCTACCCAGGTCGGATCGCAGCCATGATCGGCCGTGATGACCGCCAGGTCGCCGGGCCGCAGCAGGGCCTCGAATTCCGGCAGCCGCCGGTCAAAGTCTTCCAGGGCGGTGGCGTAACCGGCGACGTCCCGGCGATGGCCGAAGAGAGTGTCGAAGTCGACGAAGTTGGTGAAAACCAGCGCGCCCTCCGGAGCTGTCTTAGCGGCCTCCAGGGTGGCGTCGAAGAGCGCCGTGTTGCCGTTGGCCTTGATGGTCTGGGTCATACCCCTGTGCGCAAAGATGTCGGCGATCTTGCCGACGGCAATCACCTCCGCGCCCTCGGCTTTCAGTCGGTCGAGCAGCGTGTCGGACGGCGGCGGGGTGGTCAGGTCGCGCCGGTTGCCGGTGCGCTGGAAGCTGGCGGTATCCTCGCCGACGAAGGGCCGGGCGATCACCCGGCCGATGTTGTAGTCGTCGACCATTTCCTTGGCGATCCGGCAGAAATCGTATAGCCGCTCCAGTCCGAAGTGCGTCTCGTGCGCCGCCACCTGGAAGACGGAGTCCGCCGAGGTGTAGACGATGGGCTTGCCGCTGCGGATATGCTCTTCGCCCAGTTCGGCGATGATCTCGGTGCCGGAGGCGTGACAGTTGCCCAGCACGCCGGGCAGGCCGCAGCGCTCGATCAGGGCATCGGTCAGCGCGGCGGGGAAGGTCGGGACCTCCTTCGGGAAGAAGCCCCAGTCGTATTCGACAGGAACGCCGGCCATCTCCCAGTGGCCGCTGGGCGTGTCCTTGCCGTAGCTGCGCTCGGCGGCATGGCCGTAGGCGCCGGTGATTCGGTCCGGCTGGGTCATGCCAGCCGGTGCGCTGCCGCAGCTCTCCTGCGCCGCCAGGCCAAGGCCGAGGCGGGCAAGGTTGGGTAACTGCAGAGGACCCTGTCGGCCGCCGGCCACGTCGGCGCGGCCTGTTGCGCAGGCTTCAGCGATGTGGCCCAGGGTGTTGGCGCCGGCATCGCCGAACTTTCCGGCGTCCGCGGTCGCGCCGACACCGAAGGAGTCCATCACCAGGATGAAGGCGCGGGTCATGCCGGCGTCTCCGCGATCCGCTCGTAGACGGCGCCGGAGAGCTGCGGAGCTTCCTCGGCGACCTTTATGGCGGCACGTAGAGCTTCCGCCGCTTCCTCCGCTGTGGCTTCGTCTTTGGCATGGACCAGGGCCAGCGGGCGTTCGCCATTGACCTCTTCGCCCAATGCGGCGATGTCGGTCAGGCCGACGGCATAGTCGATCCGGTCGCTCGCCCGGCGGCGGCCGCCGCCCAGGGTCACCACGGCAACGCCGACGGCGCGGGTGTCGATCTCACTGACGAAGCCGCTCTGCTCGGTATGAACCGGTTTTATCACCGGGGCCTTGGGCAGGTGGTCATCGGCGCGTTCCAGGAAGTCACTCGGCCCGCCCAAAGCCGCAACCATCCCACCGAAGATCTCCGCCGCGCGGCCGGACTCCAGGCCCGCGCGCAGCTTGGTCTGCGCGTCCCCCTGGTTGGTGGCGAGGCCACCCAGAATCAGCATTTCGGAACAGAGCGCCATTACCACCTCATCGAGCCGGGGATCGCGACGCCGACCTGTAAGGTAGTCCAAGGTCTCGGCCACTTCCACTGCATTTCCAGCCGTCCGGCCCAGAACCTGGTTCATGTCGGTGATCAGCGCCGTCGTGGCCATGCCCGCGCCGTTGGCCACGGCGACGATGGATTCCGCCAGGGAGCGGGCCATGTTCATGGAGGCGGCGAAGGCGCCGCTGCCGGTCTTTACGTCCATCACCAGGCCGTTCAGGCCGGCGGCGAGTTTCTTGGAGAGGATCGAGGCGGTGATCAGGGGAATCGACTCTACCGTCGCCGTCACATCGCGGATGCCATAGAAACGCTTGTCGGCCGGCGCCAGATCGGCGGTCTGTCCAATGACGGCGCAGCCGACCTCGCCGACCACCTGGCGGAAGCGCTCGATGCTCGGCGCGGTATCGTAGCCGGGGATGGCGTCGAACTTATCCAGCGTGCCGCCGGTATGGCCCAGGCCGCGCCCGGAGATCATGGGCACATGCCCGCCGCAGGCCGCGACCATGGGCGCGAGCATCAGGCTGACCTTGTCACCGACGCCGCCGGTCGAGTGCTTGTCCAGCACGGGACCGGAGAAGCCGGCATCGCTCCAGTCCAAGACCCTGCCCGAGTTGGTCATGCCGCGGGTGAGGGCGACCCGTTCCTCCATGGTCATGCCCTGAAAGAAGACCGCCATGGCAAAGGCGGCGACCTGGCCTTCGCTGATGCTGTCGTCGGCGATGCCGCGCACCATGAAGGCGATTTCCTCTTCGCTCAGAGCCTCGCCGTCGCGTTTCCGGCGAATGATCTCCTGGGGCAGCATGGCTCAGTAGCTCTCCTGTGAAGCTTTTGATTCCTGGCCTTCGATGACCGCCAGCAGGTCGTTGAGTAGGCCGCTGGCACCAAAGCGGAAGGTCTTGGGTTTCGCCCAGCCGGGCGCGATGATCTCGTCGGCCAGGGCGAGGTAAGCCGTGGCGTCGGCGGTCGAACGAATGCCGCCGGCGGCCTTGAAGCCGACCTGGCGGCCGCTGTCCTTGATGGCCTTCAGCATGGCCTCGGCGGCGGGCAGGGTGGCGGAGACCTCGATCTTGCCGGTGGAGGTCTTGATGAAATCCGCGCCGGACTCGATAGCGTCCATGCTGGCGGCCCTGATCTTTTCGGGACTTTCCAGGCGGCCGGTCTCCAGAATGACTTTCAGGAGGGCGTCGTCGCCGCAGGCGGCCTTGCAGGCGGAGATCAGTTGCCGGGCCAGAACCCGGTCGCCGGCAAGCCAGGCCTCATAGGGCATGACCACGTCGACTTCATCGCCGCCGTCCCGCACGATCGTGAGGGTTTCCTCCACCGCCTTTGCGATGTTTGTGGAGCCGGCCGGAAAGTTCGCCACGGCGGCTACCGCGACGCCACTGTCCGCGAGCAGTTCCTTTGCCTGGGGGACGAACTGCGGCCAGACGCAGACAGCGGCGGTATGGCCGTGTGCACAGACCGCGCGTTTGCAAAGGGCGGCCACCTCGGCTTCCGTATCGCCGTCGTTCAGGCTGGTCAGATCGAGCAGCGTCAGGGCGCGTTGCGCGACCGCGGCAGCATCATTCGTCATTGCTTTGTCCTTCGAGGAACGCGATCACCAGTTTCTTGAGATCCTGCGCGGCGAGGGCGGCCTTTTCCATGGTCTGGCTATGGCTGAGCGGTGTGTCGTCGAGCCCCGCGCCGTAATTGGTGATGATAGAGAGCGCTGCAACCCTGAGGCCCAGGTGTCGGGCCAGGATCACTTCGGGCACGGTCGACATGCCGACCGCGTCGGCGCCGAGGATCTTGGCGGCACGGATCTCCGCCGGGGTCTCGAAGTTGGGGCCCGAGAACCACATGTAGACGCCCTCGTTCAGGGTCACGCCCTCTTGCCTGGCTGCTTCCTGAAGGTCCGCGCGATATCCTGGATCGTAGGCGTCGATCAGATCGACGAACCGGGTGGGTGAGTTGTCGCCGATAAGGGGCGAGGTGCCGGCGAAGTTGATGTGATCGGTGATCAGCATCAGGCTGCCCGGACCGGCACCGTTCAGCAGACTGCCTGCGGCATTGGTCAGGAGAAGCGACTTGCAGCCCGCCGCCTGCAGAGAACGGATCGGACCCTTCATGGCGTCCGCCTTGCCGGCTTCGTAGTAGTGGGCACGGCCCTGCATCATGGCGATGGAGACGCCGCCCAGGCGGCCCAGGACGAGTTGACCCTCATGGCCTTGCACGGTCGGTTTCGGAAAGCCGGGCAGTTCCGCGTAGGGAATGTGCACGGCCCCTTCGACCGCATCCGCCAGGGCGCCAAGACCGGAGCCCAGGACCATGCCGAAGCTCGGCTGTGAATCGCCCGCGGCTTCGAGAATAATCTCCGCGGCGTTTTTCTGGCTCATTTCAGGTTCTCCGGTCCGAAGGAGAGCGGCAGCAGCTCCTCGAGGGTTACGGTCTTGCGCAGGCCTTCCGGGCCGCAGATGTGGATCTTTGTATCCAGCGCGGCGAACTCGCGGATCTTTTGCCGGCAGCCGCCGCAGGGCGTCACCAGCGCGTCGCCCTGGCCCATGACGCAGACCTCCGTCACCCGCCGGGCGCCGGCGTTGATCATCGCCGAGATCGCCGAAGCCTCCGCGCAGACACCTTCGGGATAGGCCGAGTTCTCGACGTTGCAGCCGCTGTGCAGGCTGCCGTTTTCGTCGCGGACCGCCGCGCCCACCGGGAAGCGGGAATAGGGGGCGTAGGCCCGGGACATGGCCGCGCGCGCCGCTGCGATCAGATCTTCGCTCAAGTTATCGTTCCTTGGTGTAGGGAATCCCGCTGGCTTTCGGGGCCACGGCCTTGCCGATGAAGCCGGCCAGCAGAACCACGGTCAGGATATAGGGCAGCGCCTGGATCAGTTGTACCGGAATCTCACCGACCAGCGGCATGGGCACGCCCTGAATCCGGTTTGCGACCGCATCCAGGAAGCCGAACAGCAGGCAGGCCATCATGGCCGGCACCGGCTTCCACTTGCCAAAGATCATGGCTGCGAGCGCAATAAAGCCCTGGCCGGCGGTCATGTTCTTCACGAAGGCGGCGTTCTGCGCGGTCGAGAGATAGGTGCCGGCGATGCCGCAAAGGACACCGCAGCAGATCATGGCCTGGTAGCGCAGCGCCGTGACCGAGATGCCCGCGGTGTCGACGGCGGAGGGGTTTTCACCGACGGCCCGCAGGCGCAGACCGAAGCGGGTGCGGTAGACCACCCACCAGGTCAGGGGCACGGCCAGATAGGCGAGGTAGACCAGCAGATTGTGGCCGCTGATGATATCCGAGTAGAGCGCGCCGATCAGAGGCACGTCCTGCAGCGCTTCGGCCGCCGGCCAGATCAGCGGCGTGAAGCGGGCCTCGTTGCTGAGCGATGGCGTCTGGCCGCCCTGGGAGAACCAGGCGATGCCCAGGGTGACGGTCAGGCCGGCCACCAGGATGTTGATGGCGACGCCGCTGACCACCTGATTGCCCTTGTGGGTGATGCAGGCGAAGCCGTGCAGCAGGGCGAGGGCGACTGACGCCCCGATGCCGCCGAGAAGCCCCATCCAGACCGAGTTGGTGACATAGGCGGCCGAGGCGGCGGCGAAGGCGGCGGCCAGCATCTTGCCTTCCAGGCCGATGTCAATCACGCCGGAGCGTTCCGCGTAGAGACCGGCGAGCGAGGCCAGGACCAGCGGTGTGGCGACGCGAATGGTGGCGTCGAGGGTCGAGACAAGGAGGACGAAGAACTCTTCCATCCCTCTAGCCCCCCACCGTTTCGCGCCGGCCGGCGGCCATGGTCGCCACGACGACGCAGATCCGTTCGACGGTCGGTTTGATCATGAAGGCGAGGGCGCCGCTGAAGAGGATGATCAGGCCCTGCACCACCTCGACCATCTCGCGGGTGATCTTTGGCATGTCGAAGGCCAGTTCCGCGCCGCCCTGATAGAGCGCGCCGAACAGCAGGCTGGCGAAGACGATGCCGATCGGATGGTTGCGGCCCATCAGCGAGACCGCGATGCCGGCGAAGCCGTAACCGGCGGTGAAGTTCAGTAGCAGCCGGTGATTGACCCCCAGGATCTCGTTCAGGCCGACGAAGCCGGCCAGGCCGCCGGAGACGCACATGGCCAGGATGATGATCTTCTTGGGATTGATGCCGGCGTAGACCGCGGCCGTCTCGTTGAAGCCCACGGTGCGGATCTCGTAGCCCCAGCGGGTCCGCCAGATAAAGGCCCAGATCAGCACGCAGCAGATCAGCGCCCAGAAGATCGAGAGGTTGAGGGGCGAGCGGGTGATCTCGATGCCGAACCAGGCCAGGGCCTCATGCATGAAGGGCAACTGGGCGTTGGCGGCGAACTCGCGGCTTTCCGGGGACATCTGCCCGGGCTGGATCAGGACGTTCACCAGCAGGTAGACCATCAGCGCCGAGGCGATGAAGTTGAACATGATGGTCGTTATGACGATGTGGCTGCCCCGGTAGGCCTGCAGGTAAGCCGGTACGAAGGCCCAGGCCGCGCCGAAGGCGGCGCCGACGACGATGGTTATGGGCACGATCAGGAGCAGCGGCAGGCTGCTGTCAAAGAGCAGGCAGGCCAGGCCCACACCCAGGCCGCCGATATAGGCCTGGCCTTCGCCGCCGATGTTAAAGAGGCCGGCATGGAAGGCGACCGCCACGGCGAGGCCGGTGAAGATGAAATTGGTGGTGTAGTAGAGGGTGTAGCCGATGCCGTAGTCGGTGCCGAAGGCGCCGTAGACCAGCAGACGGACCGCTTCGATCGGGTCTTCGCCGATCAGCAGGATGATCAGCCCCGAAACGAAGAAAGCGATCAGGATGTTGATCAGCGGGATCAGGCCGACATCGACCCAGCGTGGCAGCTTTCCGGAGGCGGCGCTCATGCTTCCGCTCCCACCGCCGTTTCGGGCGCGTCGTCCGGATTGGCGTTGGCCATCATCAGGCCGAGCATGCGTTCGTTGGCGTCCTTGGCATCGACCTCGCCGACGATCCGGCCTTCGAAAATGACCAGGATGCGGTCGCTGAGGGACATGATCTCTTCCAGTTCCACCGAGACCAGCAGCACCGCGCTGCCGGCATCGCGCATGGCGACCAGGTTTTTGTGGATGTACTCGATGGCGCCGATATCGACACCACGGGTGGGCTGTCCGACCAGCAGGACGTCCGGTTCCCGTGCCATTTCCCGGGCCAGGACGATCTTCTGCTGATTACCGCCGGAGAAGTTCGCCGACTTCAGGTTGGGATGGGGCGGCCGGACATCGAAAGCGGCCATCTTCTCGGCGCAGTCGTCGGTGATGGCCTGGCGGTTCATCAGGATGCGGCCGTTGTAGGCTTCACTGTTGTGATAGCCGAGGATTGCGGATTCATCCGCCGTAAAGGCCGTGACCAGTCCCATGCGGTGGCGATCCTCCGGCACATGGGCGACACCCAGTTCGCGGAACTCGCGCGCGTCCAGGCGGTTCTCGGCGGTCACGGTCGTGCCGTTGATCTCGATCTTGCCTTTGCTGGGCGCTGTAATTCCGGAGAGCGCCGCCAGAAGCTCGCTCTGCCCATTGCCCGAGACGCCGGCGATGCCGACGATCTCGCCGCGGCGCACCGAGAAGCTCACGTTATCGACCCGGGGGACGCCGTCCGAAGAGATGACGGAAAGGCCGTCCACTTTCAGGGCCGTGTCGTGGGGCTGCGCCGCTTCCTTGTCGACCTTCAGCAGGACCTTGCGCCCAACCATCAGTTCGGCGAGCTCTTCCTTGCTGGTTTCGCTGGTCGTGCGGTGGGCAACCATCTCGCCGCCACGCATGACCGATACACCGTCGGTCACCGCCATGATTTCCTGGAGCTTGTGGGTGATCAGGATCACGGTGACGCCCTGATCCTTGAGGGCTTTCAGAATCTTGAAGAGCTGATCGGTTTCCTGGGGCGTCAGAACGCCCGTGGGTTCGTCCAGGATCAGAATCTCGGCGCCCCGGTAGAGCGCCTTTAGGATCTCGACCCGCTGCTGCAAGCCGACCGGGAGCTCGCCGGCCAGCGCATCGGCGGGAACTTCGAGTCCGTATTCGCGCTCCAGGCGTTCCAGCTCTTCGCGGGCGGTATCAATGCCCTGATTCAGCAGAGCGCCGCCCTCGGCGCCCAGCATGACGTTTTCCAGGACCGTGAAGGGATCGACCAGCATGAAGTGCTGATGCACCATGCCGATGCCGGCGGCGATGGCTTCATTCGAGCCTCTGATCTTGGTGATCTTGCCGCTGATCAGGATGTCGCCGCTGTCGGCCTCGTAAAAGCCGTAGAGGATCGACATGAGGGTCGATTTGCCGGCGCCGTTCTCGCCGATGATGCCGTGGATCGTGCCCTTGTCGATGGAGAGCGCAACGTTCTTGTTGGCATGAACAGGGCCGAAAGACTTGTTGATTCCCCGGAGTTCGATCGCGGTCATGGGTGAAGCAATCCTGGGGTGAGCTGGTCTGGATATCTGTTCGCGACTGTGCGGGGAAACGGGCGGGATCAAATTTCCCGCCCGTGGCCCGACAACTTCCGAACGGCGGTTCAGCCCGCGGCGACTCTCGACCTCTGAACAGGTGAAAGGGCCGCCGGGAGCCGAAAAGGCGCCGCTTAATAGTTGCAGCTATTGTCCGACATATAGTCGTGAACGGTGATGGAGCCGGAGATGATGTCCGCCTTCACCTGTTCGATCATGGCCTTCATGTCAGATGTGACCAGCTTCTCGTTGTGCTCGTCCAGCGCCCAGTCGATGCCGCCTTCTGCGAGACCGAGGACCTGAATGCCCGGTTTCCAGGTGCCGTCCTGCGCGCCCTTGAAGGCGTTGTAGGCGGCTACGTCCACGCGCTTGAGCATGGAGGTCAGCATGGTGCCCGGATGCAGGTAGTTCTGGTTGGAGTCGACGCCGATCGCCAGCTTGCCGCCGTCCTTGGCGGCCTGATAGACGCCTAGGCCGGTGGCGCCGGCGGCTGCATAGACCACATCGACGCCGCGGTCGAACTGACTTTTGGCGAGCTCGCCGCCCTTGGAGGGATTGTTCCAGGCGGCCGGCGTGGTACCGGTCATGTTCTGGACGACTTCGGCGTCGGCATTGGCATGCTTCGCACCCTGTTCGTACCCGCAGGCGAAGCGGCGAATCAGCGGAATGTCCATGCCGCCGACGAAGCCGACCTTGCCGCTCTGGGAAGCCGCCGCGGCCAGCGCGCCGACCAGGAAGGAGCCTTCCTGTTCCTTGAAGACGACAGACTGCACGTTGGGCAGGTCAACGACCATGTCGATGATGGTGAAGCGCGTATCGGGGAATTCCTTGGCCACCTTTTCCATGGCCGGGCCCTGGGCAAAGCCGACGCCGACCACCGGGTCCGCGCCGCGCTGGGCCATACGGCGCAGGGCCTGCTCGCGCTGGGTCTCGTTGGTGACCTCGAATTCGCGGTAGCTGATGCCGGTTTCCGCCTTGAATTTCTCAACGCCGTTGTAGACGCCTTCGTTAAAGGACTTGTCGAACTTTCCGCCCATGTCGAAGACCACGGCGGGTTTGACGTCGGCCGCGCTGACGCTGGCGGCGGAGAGCAGCACTGCCGCCGATGCGGCGAGTAAAATCTGTTTCATTCGGAAGCCTCGTTTCCCTGTCTTGCTCGAAGGTTGCGATCCATTGTTATCGATTCAGCCGCTTTTGTCGCGGCTGTTGTGACATCCACTCGCTTTTCGCCGTTTCATCGCAAAAGGCAAGCGTATTGCCAGATCTTCTGCAAATCTTGTCCAAGTGGTCAAGTTTTATGTTTGTCGACGAATCTTCTTCTCGCGCCTCATCCTTTTCGGTCGGGCTTATCAGGCGGCGCTTTGGTTCCGATGGCTTGCGTTACCATCGTATGCCAGGGGGATTCGACGGGCCGCTATGCGCAGCGAGACGAGAAACGCCTTGCGTATTTTTACGTACTGGTAGTGGTTAATGAAGTATCATAGGTAATGTTTCAGGTACCCGGTTATGCGTTTGGGCTGGCGCAGGGCCGGATTTCGTGGTGAAAAGGCCGCTGAAACAACGGATTGTCGGGCAGGGAAAGTTTTTTGAGCCAGCGGCAACTAGCTCCCGTACGAGGACAGCGTGAAGGCATGTTGCGCAGCAACCTGATACCTGCAGAGGTTAAGCCGCTCAAGGTTCTCCTTGTCGAGGACAATCTGTCGCTGGCCAAGCTCTACGTGAGCTTCCTGCAGGCCGAGCCGGTTACCCTGCAGCACGTTGCGACCGGACAGAGCGCGATCGAGGCCATTCAGAAGGAAAAACCTTCGATCGTTTTGCTGGATCTCCAGCTTCCCGACATGAACGGGATCGAAATCCTGAACTGGATTCAGAAGTCCGCGATCGAAACGGCCGTGATCGTCGTGACCGCCGACGGCTCGCTCTCGACCGCTGTGGAAGCGATGAAAGCGGGCGCGCTGGACTTCCTGGTCAAGCCCTTCAATCAGGAACGACTGGTCATTACGCTGCGCAACGCGCTCGAGCGGCAGCGCCTGACCGCGATCGTCGAAAAGGTCAAAGGCGGCGATCCGCGCGAATCCTACTACGGTTTCATCGGCGGTTCCGGTTCCATGCAGGCGGTCTACCAGGTCATCGACTCGGCCGCTCAGAGCAAGGCCACGGTCTTTATCACCGGTGAGAGCGGGACCGGTAAAGAGGTCTGCGCCCAGGCGCTGCACGATCTTTCGCCGCGACGTAAGCAGGCCTTCGTGCCGATCAACTGTGCCGCCATTCCGAAGGAGCTGATGGAAAGCGCGATCTTCGGTCACGTCAAAGGCGCCTTTACCGGCGCGACGCAGCACCAGGACGGCGCGGCCAAACGGGCGGACGGCGGCACGCTGTTCCTGGACGAGATCTGCGAGATGGATGCGGATCTGCAGACCAAGCTGCTGCGTTTCATTCAGACCGGCAGCTTCGAGCCGGTCGGTGGCCCAAAGACCGAGGTGGTCGATGTCCGCTTTATCTGCGCCACCAACCGGGACCCCTGGGTCGAGGTACAGGCGGGCCGCTTTCGGGAAGATCTCTACTACCGCCTGCACGTCATTCCGATTCAGTTGCCGCCGCTGCGCGAGCGCGGCGATGACATCCTGACTCTGGTTCGCCACTACGTCGGTATCTACGCGGAAGAAGAGGGCAAGGCCTTTCGGGATATTTCGGACGAGGCGGCGGCGGTTCTGCGGGACTATTCCTGGCCAGGCAATATCCGTGAACTGCAGAACGTGATCCGCAATGCGGTCGTGCTTTATGACGCGGAACTGATCGAACCTGCCATGCTTCCCGCCAAGATCGCCCAGGTCGGCGGCCTGCGCACGGCGGCGACCGCGGCCGCGCCTGAGGAGGTCGGCTCTTCGGCACCTCTGGACGAGCAGGCTCTGTCGGAGCGCATCGTCCCGCTCTGGCGTCTCGAAAAAGAAGCGACCGAACGGGCGATCGAACTCTGCGGCGGCAATATCGCCAAGGCCGCCGCCTATCTCGGGATCTCGCCCTCGACCATCTATAGGAAGCGGGTGGCCTGGGAAGCACAGGAATCGGGTGCGGCCTCGCGCGGCCGTTAAGCGATTTTTTCTGAAGATGGCCGTCGCTCATCCGACCGTCAGGTCGGGATGACTTCTCACCTCATCAAAAATTCTCTCTTATTTCATTGATTTTAAATGATTTTACGCCACGGTCGAAATGCCGTTGCGAGAATAAGTTCACGTATGCGTTAAGTTATTGACCTAATCGGCGGTTAACCACTATATATGTTTAAGCGAAGGCTCGTGAGCTAGTGGTGGCATTCGCTGGAATGCAGCGTCAGGTTGTTGTAATAATAAGGTCGGCTTCACGGTTATGGTGACAAGCCGCAATGCGATGAGGAGGAGACAGTGGATTTGTCCTTGCCCCCGTTCCCGGCATTGGAACTCGCCGCCGTCCGGACACCTGACATTCCTCTGGCCAGCCTGAGCCTGAACATGGGATCCCGCTCGTGACGGCCCTGTCCGAGATGGCGATGCCCTGGTCGGCGAGGTATCCCTCGAACATCGATTGGCGTGCCGAGGTTTCGGATGAGCCTATGCCCGCCTTGCTGGACCGGCAGGCGGAAGATTTCGGCGAACGGAACTGCATCAACTTTCTGGGGCGGATTACGAGTTACCGCGAGGTTGCCGATCTTTCCGACCGCATGGCCAAGGGACTCCAGGATCTGGGCGTCGAGAAGGGCGACCGTGTCGGGCTGTTCCTGCCGAACAGTCCCTACGCGGTGATTGCTTACTTCGGCGTGCTCAAGGCCGGCGCCATTGTCGTGAACTTCAATCCGCTCTATGCCGATGAAGAGGTGCGCAAACAGATCGACGATTCCGGCGTCAAGATCATGGTCACGCTGGATCTCAAGATGATGCTGCCGAAGCTGCAGCGCATGCTGGGGCGCCCTCCGCTCGAGAAGATCGTGGTCTGCTCCATGTCCGATGCGCTGCCCTTTCCGAAGTCGCAGCTCTTTCGGGTCTTCAAACGCAGCGAAATCGCGCGTGTGCCCGATGCCGAGGAAATCGTCAGTTACGACAGTCTCGTCGACAATGATGGCGACTATCTGCGCCATCCGCTCGATGCGCGGACGGACATTGCGGTCCTGCAGTATACCGGGGGTACGACCGGCGTACCCAAGGGCGCGATGCTGACCCACGCCAATATCGCGGTCAACGCGCGCCAGGTCGCCATGTGGGACGGCGATCCGGCGACGCAGCAGGAGCGGGTGCTCGGGGTTTTGCCGCTGTTTCATGTCTTCGCCATGACGGTGGTGATGAACGCGGCCATCGTGGTCGCGGCGGAGATGATCCTCCTGCCGCGTTTCGACGTGGTCACGACGCTGAAGACCATCCAGAAGAACAAGCCGACCCAGTTTCCCGGTGTGCCGACCCTCTTCAATGCCATCGATCAGGAACCGACCGCCGACAAATACGATCTCTCGTCGATCAACATCTGTATCTCGGGCGGCGCGCCTCTGCCACTGAAGATCAAGCAGGCCTTTGAAAAGAGGACCGGCTGTAAGCTGGTCGAGGGCTATGGGCTTAGCGAATCCTCGCCGGTTGCCGCCTGCAATCCGGTTGAAGGGGTCAACAAGGAAGGCAGTATCGGTGTGCCGCTGCCGCAGACCTCTCTGGAAATCCGCGCGCTGGACGATCCCGACAAGCTGATGCCGCCGGGCGAAAGCGGTGAGGTCTGCATCGTCGGACCCCAGGTCATGGCCGGCTACTGGGAGCGTCCGGACGAAACGGCGCGCACCATACGGAACGGACGGCTGCATACCGGTGACATCGGCTACATGGACGAAGATGGCTTCACTTTCATCATCGACCGCCTGAAGGACATGATCATCTGCAGCGGCTACAACGTCTATCCCCGCACCATCGAGGAAGCGATCTACCGGCACCCGGCCGTTGCCGAGGTAACGGTGGTCGGCGTTCCGGATGACTACCGCGGCGAAGCCCCGAAGGCCTTTATCCGCCTGAAGGAAGGGCAGGAGCTGGATCCCGACGCCTTGAAAGCCTTTCTCAAGGACAAGATCTCGCCGATCGAGATGCCGCAAGAGATCGAGTTCCGCGACGAACTGCCCAAGACCATGATCGGCAAGCTTTCGAAAAAGGAACTGGTCGCCGAGGAGAAGGAGAAGCGGACGGTGACGGCCTCCTGATCCCGGGAGTGTGGCCGGCCGGAGCGAGGAATAAACGGATGGCTGTTCAATGACGAAGCTTTTGACCGTAACCGAACTGGCGCGAGAACTGGGCGTGACGGCGCGGGCTATCCGTTTCTACGAGGACAAGGGCCTGATCGCGCCGCAGCGGGTCGGCAATCGCCGGGTCTACAGCAACCGGGACCGTGGCCGTCTGGTCCTGATCCTGCGCGGCAAGCGGCTCGGCTTCTCGCTGCGTGAGATCCGCGAGTGGCTGGAACTCTATGACGCCGGGCCGGACCAGCTTGAGCAGATGAAGCGTTTGCTGACCCTGACCCGGGAGCGGCTGGCGACCCTGGAGGCGCAGTACGACGATCTCGAAGCGACCATCGAGGAGCTGCGCGAGATCGAATCGGAAGTGATGGAACACCTGACGGCCAAGGACGGCCAGAGTGACGACGCGGGCGACGCGGAGAGCTCAAAATCTCCCAAAAGCTCAAGACGCAAGAGGAAATGAAGATGCATAAGAATGTGGTCATCGCGGGATACGCCCGCTCACCATTTCACTTCGCGAAAAAAGGCGACTTGAAGAGGGTCCGGCCCGATGAATTGGCCGCGCAGGTGGTCAAGGGCCTGGTCGAGAAGACCGGCGTGGAGCCGAATGACATCGAAGACCTGATCGTGGGCTGCGCCTTTCCGGAGGCCGATCAGGGCTTCAACGTCGCGCGCCTGATCGGCTTCCTTGCCGATCTCCCGCGTTCGGTCGCCGGCACCACGGTCAATCGTTTCTGCGGCTCCTCCATGCAGTCGATCCACATGGCTGCCGGCGCGATCCAGATGAACGCGGGCGAAGCCTTCATCTGCGCCGGGGTCGAGTCCATGAGCCGCGTGCCCATGACCGGCTTCAACCCCATGATCCATCCGGCGCTGGCGGAGAACTACCCGCAGGCCTACATGCCCATGGGCGAGACGGCTGAGAACGTCGCCTCCAAGTACGACATTTCGCGCGAGCGGCAGGAAGAGCTGGCGGTCGAGAGCCATCGCAAGGCGGCGGCGGCCCAGAGCGAAGGCAAGCTCAGCGATGAGATTGTCCCCATCGTTCAGGGCAATCATACGGTGGACAGCGACGGCTGTGTGCGGCCGGACACCACGTCTGAAACGCTGGCAGGCCTCAAGCCCGCCTTCCGCGCCGATGGCGTCGTGACCGCGGGCACCTCCTCACCGCTGACCGACGGCGCATCCGCGGTGCTGGTTACCTCCGAGGACTATGCCAAGGCGCACGGCCTGAAGGTGATTTCGCGCATCAGGTCGGTGGCGGTCGCTGGCTGCCTGCCGGAGATCATGGGCATCGGACCGGTGGGCGCCACCAAGAAGGCGCTGGACCGGGCCGGTGTCACCATCAACGACATCGATGTGATCGAGCTGAACGAAGCCTTCTCCTCCCAGGCGCTGGCCTGCGTGCAGGATCTCGGCATCGACCTGTCCAAGGTAAACATCGACGGCGGTGCGCTGGCGATCGGGCATCCGCTGGGCGCGACCGGTGCGCGGATCACCGGCAAGGCCGGCCAGATCATGCAGCGCGAAGGCAAGGGCCTGGCTCTGGCCACCCAGTGCATCGGCGGCGGGCAGGGGATTGCCACCATTCTGGAGAATGCCGCATGACCATCGAAAAGGTTGCCGTGATCGGCGCCGGCGTCATGGGCGCCGGGATCGCGGCCCATGTCGCCAACGCCGGCATCCCGGTGCTGCTGCTGGATATTGTCCCGGAAGGGGCCGAGGACCGCAATGTTATCGCCGCCGGCGCGGTCAAGAAGATGATCAAGGCCGACCCCGCGCCCTTCATGTCGAAGCGCACGGCGAAGTTGGTCACGCCCGGTAACATCGAAGACAATCTGGCGGAGATCGCCGACTGCGACTGGATCGTCGAGGCGGTCATCGAACGCCTCGATATCAAGCACGACCTCTATGCCAAGATTCAGTCCGTGCGGAAGCCCGGCTCGATCGTGACCTCCAACACCTCGACTCTGCCACTGGCCAAGCTGGTCGAAGGGATGGGCGACGACTTCGCGAAGGATTTCGCGATCACCCACTTCTTCAATCCGCCGCGCTACATGCGCCTGCTGGAGATCGTGGCAGGCGCGCAGACGCGCCCCGAAGCTGTAAGCAATCTCAGCGACTTCGCGGACCGCCGGCTGGGCAAAGGCGTGGTGCTCTGCAACGACACGCCCGGCTTCATTGCCAACCGCATCGGAACCTTCTGGATTCAATGCGCGCTGGTCGAGGCCATGGACCGCAAGCTGCCGATCGAGGAGGTCGATGCGGTGATGGGGCGGCCGCTGGGGATTCCCAAGACAGGTGTCTTCGGCCTGATGGATCTGGTCGGCATCGACCTCATGCCGCATGTCGACAAAGGCCTGGGCGACAACCTGCCAGCCAGCGACGCCTATCAGGAACTGCGCCGGGAACTGCCGCTGATCGAGAAGATGATCGCGGATGGTTACACAGGGCGCAAAGGCAAGGGCGGCTTCTACCGCCTGAACAAAGAAGGCGGCAAGCGCGTCAAGGAAGCCATCGACCTTGCGACCGGGGAATATGCGACCGCGAAGAAAGCTTCGCTCGCGTCCGTCTCCGCCAGCCGCAAGGGCGGCGTGAAGGCGCTGATGGCCCATGACGACCGGGGTGGTGCCTATGCCTGGGCGGTGATGTCGAAGATCCTGGCCTATGCCGCGGCGCTGGTGCCGGAAATCGCTGACGATGTACCCGCCGTCGACCGGGCCATGAAGCTCGGCTACAACTGGAAATTCGGTCCCTTCGAACTGATCGACAAGCTGGGTGCGGCCGACTTCGCGGCACGTCTGAAGGAAGAGGGGCGGGCGGTGCCGCCGCTGCTGGAAAAGGCGGCCGAGGCCGGCGGCTTCTATCGGGTCGAGGATGGAAAGCTGCAGTTCCTGGGCGTCGACGGCGCCTACGCCGACCTCCTGCGCGCCGAGGGTGTCTTGTTGTTGGAGGATATCAAGCGCGCCGCAGAGCCGGTCGCCAAGAATGGTTCGGCCAGCCTTTGGGACATCGGCGACGGCGTAGCCTGCCTGGAGTTCCACACCAAGCTGAACACCTTCGACCCCGAGATGCTGAAGATGGTCGGCAAGGCCGTCGCGCTGGTGCCCAACAAGGGCTTCAAGGCGCTGGTAATCTACAACGAAGGCAGCAACTTCTCCGCCGGGGCCAACCTGGGTCTGGCGCTCTTCGCGGCCAATACCGCCATGTGGCCGCTGGTCGAGGAGATGGTGGAGCAGGGGCAGAAAGCCTTCCTGGCGCTCAAACGCGCACCCTTCCCGGTGATCGCCGCGCCTTCGGGGCTGGCGCTCGGCGGTGGCTGTGAAATCCTGCTGAGTTCCGATGCCATCCAGGCCCATGCCGAAAGCTATATCGGCCTGGTGGAAGTCGGTGTCGGGATCGTGCCCGGCTGGGGCGGATGCAAGGAGATGCTGCTGCGTCTGGCGGCGGATCCCCGGCGGCCGCGCGGTCCCATGCCGTCGGTCTCCGAATCCTTCGAAACGATCGGCACCGCGAAGGTGGCGAAATCGGCCTTCGAAGCGAAAGAACTCGGCTTCCTGAAGGCCGGTGACGACATCACCTTTAACCGTGAACGGCTGCTCGCCGACGCGAAGTCCAAGGCGCTGGCTCTGGTCGAAGGCTACGAAGCGCCGGAGGCTGCCGAATTGACCCTGCCCGGTCCGTCCGGTGCGGCTGCGTTGCGGCTCGCGCTCAAGGATCTGACGGCACGCGGGCTCGCCACGCCGCATGATCAGATCGTGGCCGGTGGACTGGTGGATGTTCTCACCGGCGGAGCTGATGCGGACATCACCGAGCCTGTGACCGAGGAGGCCGTGCTCAAACTGGAGCGCGACGCCTTCATGAAGCTGATCAAGACCAATGGCACGCTGGCGCGCATGGAGCACATGATCGAAACCGGCAAGCCGCTGCGGAACTGACCAAGGAACTGGACCATGGTGACCTACACTGCACCGATCGACGACATCCGTTTCGTGATGAACGAGCTCTTCGACTACGAAGGCAGCATCCCGACGCTGCCGGGGTATGAAGATGCCACCTCGGATGTGGTCGAGGCTGTTCTGGAAGAGGGTGCGAAGTTCTGCATCAATGAACTGCTGCCGCTGAACCTGCCGGGCGATGCCGAGGGCTGCCACTACGAGAACGGGGTGGTGCGCACGCCCAAGGGTTTCAAGGAAGCCTACAAGGCCTTCTGCGAAGGCGGCTGGACCGGCCTGGCTTGTGATCCGGACTACGGCGGGCAGGGGCTGCCCAAGACCCTGCAGTTCATCATGAGCGAGATGATCGTCTCGACCAACCTGAGCTTCGGGATGTATCCGGGCCTGTCTCACGGCGCCTATAACGCACTTTCAGTCTACGGCAGCGATGAGCAGAAGCAGACCTTCCTGCCGCATCTGATCGACGGGACCTGGTCGGGGACCATGTGCCTGACCGAACCGCACTGCGGCACGGACCTGGGCCTGATCCGGACCAAGGCGGAGCCGGACGGCAAGGGCGCCTACAAGATCAGCGGGACCAAGATCTTCATCTCGGCCGGCGAGCATGATCTCACCGACAACATCATCCATCTGGTGCTGGCGAAGCTGCCCGACGCCCCGCCGGGCAGCAAGGGCATCTCGCTCTTCATCGTGCCGAAGTTCCTGGTAAAGGAAGACGGCACGCCGGGCATGCGCAACGGTGTGACCTGCGGCTCCATCGAGCACAAGATGGGCATCAAGGCCTCCTCGACCTGCGTGATGAATTTCGAGGAAGCCGAGGGCTATCTGGTGGGCGAGCCGCACACCGGCATGGCCTCCATGTTCGTGATGATGAATACCGCACGCCTGGATGTGGGCATTCAGGGCCTCGGGCTGGCCGAGACCGCCTATCAGACCGCGGCTGCCTATGCGAAGGACCGCGGCCAGGGCCGCTCGCTCGGCGGGACCAAGGCACCTGACAAGGCGGCGGACCCGATCATCGTTCATCCGGATGTGCGCAAGAACCTGCTGACCATGCGCGCCTATAACGAGGCGGCGCGGGCGCTGGCCATCTGGATCGGTATGGAGGTCGACATTGCGGAAAAACATCCCGATGCCGAGCGCCGTCAGGAAGCCGACGACCTGGTGGCCCTGATGACGCCGATCATCAAGGCCTTCTTCACCGACTACGGCTTCGAGGCCACCAACCTGGGCGTTCAGATCCACGGCGGCCACGGCTATATCCATGAGTACGGCATGGAGCAACTGGTGCGGGATGCGCGGATCGCGCAGATCTATGAGGGCGCCAACGGCATTCAGGCGCTGGATCTGGTCGGTCGCAAGATGGGCCAGAGCATGGGGCGCCTGCTGCGCCGTTTCTTCCATCCTGTCGCCGCCTTCATCGAGGAAAACCAGGAGTCGGCCGAGCTGATGGAATTCATCCTGCCGCTGGCCAAGGCCTTTGGCCGGCTACAGCAGGCCACCGGCTGGATCGCTCAGAACGGCCTGAAGGATCCGGAGGAAGCCGGCGCCGCCTCGACCGACTATCTGCGCCTCTTCGCCCTGGTGGCCCTGGCCTACATCTGGACAAAGACGGTGAAGGTCAGCTTGGAGAAGATGGACGAGCGTCCCGAGTTTTATCGCGCCAAGATCGCCGTCGCGCGTTTTTACATGACCAGGTTGCTGCCGCAGTCTTCGTCGCTCTTCGCGACCATTATGGCGGGCAAGGGACCCTTGATGGAGTTGGAGGAGATGGCCTTTTGATCTGAAGTCGAACAGCGAGGCCGTCAGCAACGACCCGGTCTGACCGGGCGGCAAATAAAAAAACGCTGCGGTTGGAATGGGATAGGACTAAACTAAGCACAGAGTGAAAAAGACTCGGAGCGCGAATACTTCGAAGCGGGAGTTTGAGCGCTGGGAGGACAAGGGGGTAAGATGATTTCCGTACCCGGATTGTTGCAGAACAACCTGCGGCTCAGCGGTGTTGTTGCAAAAACCACAAAATTTGCAGGCCTGACTGTCGGTGCGGCCACAGCGCTGGCACTGCCGGCTGCCGCGATCGATTTTGACTGGAACGACGGGGCCATTTACGGCTCGTTCGATACCACAATTTCGAGCGGTGTTTCGGTTCGTACACAGGGGCACGATCACCGGCTGATCGGCGTCAACAACGGCGGCACCGGCAACTCGATAAACGGTGACAACGGCAACCTGAACTATGAGAAGGGCGATATCACCTCGGCCAATGTCAAGGCGACGCATGAACTGTCGCTGAATGCGGGTGATTTCGGGTTCTTCGGACGCGCGTCGTACTTCTACGACACGGCGATCATGGATGCCGACACTGACCGGACGCCGCTGGGCAATGAGGCCAAAGGCCGGGCCGGCCGCGACTTCGAACTGCTTGACGCTTACATCTTCGGTGACTTCGATGTCGGTGACGTGCCGGTCACGGTACGCGTCGGCAATCAGGTTCTGAGCTGGGGCGAAAGTACCTTCATCCAGAACGGCATCAATACGATCAATCCGATTGATGTCACTAAGTTCCGGGTGGCCGGTGCGGAAGTGCGCGAAGGTCTGATCCCGGTTCCGATCATCGACGTGAACGTCGGTATCACGGACAAGATCTCCATCGAGGGCTTCCTGCAGTTAGAGTGGGACAATACGGAGATCGAGCCGGAAGGCACCTTCTTCTCGACCAACGACTTCGCTTCGCCTGGCGGTGACTTTGTCTTCCTGGGCTTCGGTCAGCCGCCGTTGCCGACGGACGATCCGGTTTCGCTGCTAGGTCCGACCGCCGTTGGCACCACGATCCCGCGCGCGCCCGATGAAACTGCCTCGGACGGTAATCAATGGGGTGTCGCGCTGCGGTACTTCGAGCCTGAACTGAATGATACCGAGTTTGGCCTCTACTACATTCAGTACAACAGCCGTCTGCCGGTTATCAGCGCCCGAACCGGATCGCTCGCCGGATTGCTGGGGGGTAACTACGCCGGTTCCGCCCGCTATTTCCGTGAGTTCCCGGACGACATCAAACTGATCGGCGCCAGTTTCAACACGGAGATCCCCGGACTTGGGATCGCCGTCCAGGGTGAATACTCCTTCCGCAAGGATCAGCCGCTGCAGGTCGATGATGTGGAGCTGCTCTTCGCTGGACTTTCGCCGACCGATCCCTTTACGGGAGCACCTTTTGGCTCACAGGGGCAGCTCGGCGCCTTTGGGTTCGACGAGGAAATCGCCGGTTTCCGGCGCAAGGACGTGAGTCAGGCGCAGGCAACCGCTTCCAAGGTTCTGGGACCGACCTTCGGCGCCGATCAGATCGTTCTCGTTGGTGAAATCGGCGGCACCTATATCCACGATATGGAGAATAAGGACGAGCTGCGCTACGAGGGGCCGGGCACCTTTACCAGCGGTAACAACTTCTTCACGCTGGCGACGTTGCAGCCGGCGACCCAGACCGACGGTTTCGCCGATCAGTTTTCCTGGGGCTACCGGCTTTTGGCCAGGGCGGATTTCAACAACGCTATCGGGCCGATCAATCTGCAGCCGGGCATCGCCTTTTCGCACGATGTCAACGGTACGACACCCGCACCGCTGGCTAACTTCGTGGAAGACCGCAAAACCGTGACTCTGTCGTTGGGTGCGACCTATCTCGACTCGCTGCGGGCAAGCATTGCCTACACGAACTTTTTCGGTGGTGGCGCGTTCAACCTGCTGAACGACCGCGACTTCGCGTCCTTCGTGGTGAGCTACTCGTTCTAGAGGCCGGTCCCGCTCTGCCCCCGGGGCGGAGCGGGAAAACCGGTTTCTATAAGATATAACTTGAGTGCGACAGGAATTCGTGACGCACGGGAGGAGACTTTTATGAAACTGGCATCAAAGCCGCTGCTTTGCGGCGCCCTTGCCATGATGCTTGCCGCGCCCGCGGCGCTGGCCAAGGTGTCGTCCGAAGAGGCCGCCAAGCTGGGCAAGGAACTGACCCCCTTCGGTGCGATCAGGGCCGGCAATGCCGAGGGCACGATCCCGGCCTGGGAGGGCGGGATCACCACGCCGCCGGCCGGTTATCAACCGGGCATGCACCATCTGGATCCCTTCGCCAGCGATGCGCCCATCGCGACGATCACGGCCGCCAATGTCGATCAGTTCAGGGACAAGCTGTCGCCCGGCCAGCTCGCGATGTTCGCGCGCTATCCCGAAACCTGGAAGATGAATATCTATCCGACCCGGCGCAGCGCATCCTATCCCCAGCGCCTCTATGACTTCGCGATTGCCAATGCCACGACCGCTGAGCTGGCGGCGGACGGCAATGGCGTGCTCAACGCCCGGGAATCGATCCCCTTTCCGATCCCTCAAAACGGCCTGCACGCAATCTGGAACCATCTGCTGCGCTACCGCGGGCAGACGGTGCGGCGCATCGTGGGGCAGGTGTCTCCGACCGCGGGGGGCGACTACAATCTGGTGAAGATCGATGAGTCGATCTATCTGTCTTACGCCCACGAAGGCGAGACCATCGAGAGCATCAACAACACGCTCGGTTACTTCCTGCAGGAGGTGACCGCGCCGGCGCGCCTGGCGGGTACCATTCTGCTGGTGCACGAGACCCTGAACCAGGCGGTGGAGCCGCGCAAGGCCTGGACCTACAATCCCGGCCAGCGCCGGGTGCGGCGGGCGCCGAACGTGGCCTACGACAATCCCGGAACCGCCTCCGACGGGCAGCGCACCAGCGATCAGCTCGACATGTTCAACGGCGCACCGGACCGCTACAACTGGGAGCTCAAGGGCCGTCGGGAGATGTATGTGCCCTACAACTCCTACAAGCTGCACAGCGATGCCTATGAGTACGATGAGATCGTTCAGGCCGGGCATCTGAACCAGGACCTGACGCGCTACGAACTGCACCGGGTCTGGGAGGTGGACGCCACGCTGAAGGACGGCACCAGCCACATCTATGCCCGGCGCACCTTTTACTTCGATGAGGACAGTTGGCAGATCGTGGCGGCCGATCAGTATGACGGACGCGGTGAGATCTGGCGCATCTCGGAAGCGCACAACATCAACTACTACGATGTGCCTCTGCTCTGGGAGACGGTCCTGACGCAGTATGATGTTCAGAACGGCCGCTACCTGGCCTTCGGTCTGAACAATCAGGATCGCATCGAGGTCTTCAACGAAGAGATGGACCCCGAAAAGTTCACCCCGCAGGCCTTGCGCCGGAAAGGCCGCCGTTAAGGCCTGCCATCTGAAGACTCCAGCCGTGACAGCCGGACCAGCATAACGCCGGGCCGGCTGTCACAGTGCAGGGGATTGCCACTCCTGAAAGCGGATAGTGTTTGGATCCCGTCAGACTGGACACCCGATGCCGTCATTCTTCTCCATTGGTTTCCTTCGTGCTCTCTTGCCGATGGCTTTCCTGCCGTTGGTTTTCCTGGCGGCGGTCGTTCTGGCCGCGGGCGCAGGTGGGGCGCGTGCACAGGATGACCGCTCCGAGCTCGCAAGTCTCGCATCGGGTTCCCTGTTGCTTGATGCGGTCGAAGCAGGTGGGCGCTTCGTTGTCGTCGGCGACCGCGGGCACGTGCTCTTGAATGACGATCCGACCACTCAAGCCTGGACGCAGGTTCCGGTTCCGACACGCGCGATGCTGACGGCCGTGACCGCGGCGGGCGATGGCCGTCTCTGGGCGGTCGGGCATGACGCGGTCATCCTGCACAGCGCGGACGGCGGCGAAAGCTGGCGGCTGCAAAACCGTGACCCGGATCTGGAGGCGCCTCTGCTCGATGTCTGGTTCGAGGACGAGGGACATGGCCTCGCAGTCGGCGCCTATGGCCTGGCCTACGAAACCTTCGATGGCGGCACCAGTTGGGAGCGGCGGACAATCGATGAGGACGAACCGCACTTTTATGATCTCTTCGAGGCGGCGGACGGCGGACTCATTCTGACCGGTGAGTTCGGCACGATCCTGCGTTCCGACGACCGCGGAGAGAACTGGACGCGGTTAGACAGTCCTTACGAGGGAAGTTTCTTCGGCGGTATCGGTCTGTCTGACGGCGGCCTGCTGCTGTTCGGCCTGCGCGGTAACCTCTATCGCTCCGACGATGAAGGCAGTAGCTGGCGCAGGATCGACAGCGGTGTGACCGCATCGCTCGTGGCCGCGAGCGAAAAGGAAAGCGGGCAGGTGGCTATTGCCGGCCTGAGCGGCACCTTGCTGCAGAGCCGTGATGGTGGTCAGAGCTTTTCCCTGACGGGCGGTCTGCGCCGGGAGGGCCTGAGCAGCATCCTGACGCTGCCGGGTGATGGTCTGCTGTTGACCGGTGAAAGCGGCGTGTTCGTCCTGACCAACGCCACGGCGGGAGCGGCGCAATGAAGCCGCTGCTCGAGAAGATCGAAGACCTGGTCTTTGGCAACCGCAAGGTCATCCTGGCGATCCTCCTGCTGGCGACGCTCTTCATGGGCTATCAGACCTCTCTGTTGAAGGTCGATGCAGGGTTCGAGAAGCAACTGCCGCTGAACCATCCCTACATGCAGACCTTCGTCGAGCACCAGGAGGAGTTCGGCGGCGCGAACAGGCTGCTGATCGCTGTCCGGGCAAAGAACGGCGATATCTTCACGCCGGCTTTCTTTTCGGCCCTGAAGGCGGTGACGGACGAAGTCTTCTTTCTGCCCGGCGTCAACCGCAGCACGGTCCGCTCGATCTATACCCCCAACGTACGCTTTATCGAGATCGTCGAGGGCGGCTTCTCCGGCGGCAATGTTATCCCGGCAGAATTCAAGCCGACGCCCGAGTACCTGGCGGAGGTCCGTGAAAACATCCTGAAGTCGGGGACCGTCGGCCGGCTGGTGGCCAACGATTTCAGCGCCGCCATGGTCTCCGCCCAACTGGTCGAGATCGATCCTGCGACCGGCCAGCGGCTCGACTACCTCAAGGTGGCCGAGCAGCTCGAAGCCAAGATCCGCGAGAGCTACGTCAACGACGAGATCGATATTCACATCATCGGTTTCGCCAAGGCGGTCGGAGACATCGCCGAGGGCGCGACCGGTGTCATCCTCTTTTTCGGCATCGCCTTCCTGATCACCGCCGCCATTGTCTATCTCTTCACTCATTCGCTGCGCATGACCCTGCTGCCGCTGTTCTGCTCGCTGGTGGCGGTGGTCTGGAACATGGGATTGCTGACGCTCTTCGGCTTCGGCCTGGACCCCATGTCGATCCTGGTGCCCTTCCTGGTCTTCGCGATCGGTGTTTCCCACGGTGTGCAGATGATCAACGCGGTCGGTGCCGAGATCTTCGATGGTGCGGACAGCCAGACCGCCGCGCGGACTGCTTTCCGGCGCCTGCTGCTGCCCGGCGGGGTGGCGCTGCTGAGCGATACCATCGGTTTCCTCACCATCCTGCTGATCGAGATCCGGATCATTCAGGAACTGGCTGTCACCGCCAGCCTTGGCGTGGGCGTCATTATCCTGACCAATCTCTTTCTGCTGCCGATCCTGCTGTCCTACGTGAAGCTGGGGGAGAGCTACCGCCGACGCATGCAGGCGGGCGCCAAACGTAAAGAGCCGCTCTGGCGTCTGCTGGCCCGTGTGGCGGACCCGAAGGTCGCCGCCGGCAGCATCGTCTGTGCGCTGCTGCTGCTGGCCTGGGGTCTCTATGAAGCGCCGAACCTGCAGATCGGTGACATCCATGCCGGTGTGCCGGAACTGCGGCAGGATTCCCGTTACAATCGCGATACCGCGGTGATTACCGACAAGTTCTCGATCGGCGTCGATGTCATCACCACCATCGTCGAGACCGTTCCCGACGGCTGCATCGAGCACGACATCATGGACCGCATCGACCGCTTCCAGTGGCAGATGGCCAACGTGCCGGGCGTGCAGTCGACCATCTCCATGCCGCAGGTCGCCAAGGTCATTAACGCCGGCTGGAACGAGGGCAATCTGAAGTGGCGGGTGCTGCCCCGCAATCCCCAGACCATGGTCCAGGCAGTCTCCTCAATCGAAACCTCGACCGGTTTGCTGAACAAGGACTGCAGCGTCATGCCGGTCCTGATCTTTACCGAGGATCACAAGGCGGAGACCATTTCCCGGGTGATCGAGGCGGTGAAGGCCTTTGCCGAAGAGAACAACGACGAGCGCCACAGCTTCCGGCTGGCCACCGGCAACGTCGGTGTGATGGCGGCAACCAACGAAGTGGTGCAGGAAGCCCAGACCGAGATGCTGCTGTGGATCTACGCGGCGATCATCCTGCTCTGCATCGTGACCTTCCGCTCCTGGCGCGCGACCCTCTGCATCGTACTGCCGCTCAGTCTGGTCTCGGTGCTGGGTTATGCCGTGATGAGCGTTCTGGGCATTGGCCTGAAGATTTCGACCCTGCCGGTGGCGGCCCTGGGCGTGGGTATCGGTGTGGATTACGGCATCTATATCTTCAGCCGCTTCCGCAGCCTTCTGAACGAGGGCGGGCGCGGGCTGCACGACGCCTATGAGGAGACCCTGCGGGTGACCGGCAATGCGGTGCTGGTGACCGGCCTGACCCTGGCGATCAGCGTCAGCACCTGGGCCTTCTCGGCGCTGAAGTTCCAGGCTGATATGGGCGTTCTCCTGGCTTTCATGTTCCTGGCCAACATGCTGGGCGCGTTGCTGCTGCTGCCGTCGCTGGCCTTCGTGGTCTATTCCTTCCTGCGCGGTAAACGCCAGGCCTGATCGCTTCGTCGAATTGCGATTTTTCTGAAACCACAGATACTGAGATGAACCTGATCTTCCGCCTTTTTCGCGTTCTCTTCATGGGGCTGTTCCGCTCGAAGATCGGCTTTCTGGACGAGTCGGTCCTGCGCTTCCGGGTCCTGCCCAACGACCTGGACTTCAATCTGCATATGAACAACGGGCGCTACCTGACCATCATGGATCTCGGGCGCTTCGATCTGATGCAGCGCAGCGGCCTGGCGGGGATCGCAATCAAAAACCGCTGGATGCCGGTCGTCGCCTCCCAGGTCATCACCTATCGGCGGTCTCTTCCGCCTTTCCAGCGTTACAGTTTGCACAGTCGTATCCTGGGTTGGGACGAACGCTTCGTCTATTTCCTGCAGCAGTTCCACGCCGACGGGAAACTGGCGGCTTCGGCCCTGGTGCGGGCCGGAATCCTGGTCAAGGGGCGCAGCCTGACGATCGAGGAAATGATGCCTATGGTTGGCTACAAGGGTCCGACTCCCTTGTTATCTCCGGAAGTCACCGCCTGGCGCGGTACGGAGGAATGGCTGCGGTCCGGCGCCGACGGCTGAAGCTTTCTCTTATCCCCCTCCTGTGGTTTTCGCCATAGGCATACAAATGTATGCTAGGATAAAAAGCATACATCGCAAGGAATGACAGCGGAGGGGGGCTGCAGCGTGACCATCACACCAGCGGACATGAGGAACGAGATCTATGTTTCGCGCTCTTACAGCGCGGACGGCACGACCGTACCCGGGCCGGCGCTGAAGACTGCTGGCGGAGCCGTCGGCAATGCCGCGGACCGGGGCGAACACTTCATGGTCGATGCCGGCCGCAAGTACTCCTTCGAACTGCGCCGCGAGGGGACGGAGTACGGCGTCTACTTCAAGCCGCCCGTTGCCGGCCCCGGCGGCACCAACGCTATCTATCTGCCCTTTCTCGCCAACAACAATTCTTCCGTCGTGATCGACACGACGGATCACTCCATCAGTCACTTTTTCACCGATGGCCTGTCCGGCTGTTCCATCTTTATCGATACCCAGCCGAACCAGATCATCGTCCACCACGCGAACTTCGCCGCGCAGTCGCCGACCGCCGAAGAGACCAAAGCGGATCCCTCCTTCGAGCGACCCAGCACCGTCGCGATCATGCAGGCTCTGCACGATACCTCGGTCGACAGTGCCTACAACGGTGCGACGGCGCAGGCTTCGCTATTCAAATCCCAGTACAATGCCGCGGGCAGGGGCTTCGTGCAGCGGCAGCGGGCGCTGGGCCGCGGCGATCCCGATTTCTGGGGCGGGACCAACGTCATCGGCTTTCGCACAGGTGCGGGCTGGCAGTTCTGGTATCAGACCTACGCCGCGACCACGACCGGCGGCACGCGGGACATCATCGACTGCCAGCAGTTCTACTGAGCCGAAGTTCGAACAGACTTGAGGTTTTATCCGAAGGCCTGCGCCGCGATGGCGTAGTAGTGTCGCTGTTCGCCGGGCAGGCTGTCTGTGCCGCGCAGCATGATCGGCGGCACGTCGTCCTCGGTAAAGCCCATGGCTTCCAGGGCCGGAAAGAGCTTCCGCTGGCGGGCCGGCAGGTCGATCCTGAAGGGACCGTTCGCACCGGCCATAAGGCCTGTGAGGATCGCGAGCGCCGCTTCGTCGTCCGGGGCGACCAGCGGGCCGAGTACTGAGAGCGGCCCCTGCCGCACCAGCAGGCCGTAGCCGACCGCAAGACCGTCCTGCAACAGCAGGCGTCCGGTCTGCGCCTGCCGGCTTCGCTGCTCGAGGAAGCCCTGGCGCAGGCAGCCGAAGGCCGCTGTATCAAGTGCGACAAGTCTCTCCAGATCGTCCCCGGCGAGCTCCCGAACTTCACGCCCCATCAGTTGGAGCGGTTCTGGTAAATCCTTGGCGCCCGCCGGCCGGACGAATTTATGCAGCATTTCGACGGTCCGGAAGCCGAGCTTCTCGTAGAGCGGCAGGCCGACCTGCGTCGCGATGAGGCTGAGGGGCACCGCCGGGGTCCTGGCGCCCGCCCAGCCGATAGCCTCTTGCACCAGTGCCCGGCCAAGTCCGCGCCGCCGGGCCGTCGAATCGACGATCACCATGCCCAGAGCGGCCAGTTGCGGTGCGCCCGGCGGCCCGTAAGGGATGACCGCGGCGCTGGAGAGGATGCGGCCCGTCGCATCTCGGTGGCCGAAAACCTCTCCCGAAGAGATAATTGTTTGCCAGTCTTCAATGGAATGCGGCCAGTCTTCCCCCAGGGAAAGGCGCCGCAGGTCGGTCAGGTCGTTGAGGGAGAAGCCGCAGATTGGCCCGATGTCCGGTTTCTCGACGCCGGGTTTCATTTCGCCGGGTCTTCGTCGTCTTGTGCCTGGTCGTCTTGCGTTTGGTCGTCTTGTGTCCGGGCCAGTTCGTCCATGAGGCGCTTGGCGAAGGCGCCATTGTCGCAGCGGGCGGTCAGGAACTGCTCGACGATCTTGCGCGCCGCTTTCTTGTCGTAGGGTTCCGCGCCCGGATTGTCGACCTGGAACTGAACGCGTCTCAGAATTTCCGGATCGATTGTCGCCCGAAGCTCGGCGAGTTGACGGAGCAACTCCTCGCGGTCGACAGGTTCGTCATCGGTCATTTGATGCGGTCTTTTCGGTTGCAGGTTGTATTGACGATAAGGTGCGCGCACGAGCCGCTGGTTGATTCCGGAAACGAGCTTAGGCCGATTTCGGCCTTTTGGCTATCTTCTGTTGCGGCATCTTTCCCGTCCCGCCGCCCGCCGCCTTCACGTCTGCGTCATGCCGGAAAGACGCACGCTTGCAGCTAGATCGAAGGGATGCTAATAATATTCTGTAAATCATAAAATATAAATTAAAAACAATGGGTTAGAGAATTTTCTCAATTCGCTGAACCCAGTGGCAGTGAAAGTCGGGAAGAGTTAGCAGTCGATGTCGCTTGGGTTGCACGAACGGAGAGCGAAACGCCGCCGCAAGTTCTGGTGGGGAGTTATCAAGTGGTTGATGGCCTTTGCCATCATCGGTGCGTTGGGCGTGAAGGCTTACTACACCGGCTCCGATATTGCGCAGCGCGACCTGATCGCGGAACAGGAAAAGACCACGAAGCTGACCGGCGAACTGGCCTCGGTGAACCAGACCGTGGCCGATCTCGAGGCGCAGCTCGACAGGGCCAAGCGTTCGGCCAGCGACTGGCAGAAGAAGTACGAAGCCGACGTGCCGACCGGCGCGCTGAAAGAGGTTCTCGATCTGGCGAGCGGCAAACTCGATAACGGGGTCGATATGGACCGGCTGCGCTTTCTGATCGGCTCGGCGCAGAACGAGCGCCGTTGCGACAACGAGCCGGTGACCAAACGCTTCTTCGTCGGCACCGATCTCTACAGCGGCGCCAATGATTCGGTGTCCTATGCGCAATCCGCCATCACCATCACCGCCAAGGGTCAGTCTGCGAAGGACGCCTCTGGAAACGTCGAGGCCTGGTACGACTCCGCGCAGCCCGTGCAAGTCAACTTCACCCTGATCGGCGGCACTTCGATCGAGGAGAGCGGCAAGCTGCCCCTGCATCACTCCGTGGTGGTGAACGACTCCGAGTACCGCTTTACCCTGACGGAAGGCCCGCGCGGCTTCGTGCTGATCTCCGGCGACCGCTGCGATTATCCCTGAGCTGCGGCGGCTATCCCAGGGGCGGCAGGCGGTTGCCACCGGCAGCCGGCCGCGCTAAAGCTTCCGAATGATCCTCGAGTGGCTCCAGTACCTACTGACGCCCTGCCCGAAGCACCTGCGCGCGATGGGTTACCCGCAGGAAATCATCGCCACCCAAGCGCGCTACCGGCGCTGTAAGGAGGCCTGGCGACCGCATCTGGAGAATACGAAAGCGGCGATCCTCGAGAGCGCTGCGGCGGCCGAGGGACGGGACTGCGCGGTCATCCTGGGATCCGGCTCTCTCCTAGATATTCCTTTGGCGGAGTTGTCCCGACAGTTCAAGCAGGTGATCCTGGTGGATATCCTTCATCTGCCCTGGGTGAAGCGACAGGCTCTACGTTATCCCAATGTGCGCTTTGTGGAACTGGATGTAACCGGCATCTGCGAAGCTCTGGTTGCGCAAGTCGAGAGCGTAAAAGCAGCGCCGGAGAAGCGGCCCAAGTTACCGGAGGTTCTTCCGCCGCCGCTGGCTCAAAGCCTCAAGCTGGCGGCCATCGATTTCCTGGCCTCCGTGAATTTACTCTCCCAACTTCCGGTCGTGCCTTGCGCCTTTCTTGAAAAGCACTGCCCTGTCTGTAGTGAAGCAGAGCGAGAGGTTTTTTCCCGGGCTCTGACCGACAACCATCTTCTCTGGTTGAAAGCCAGTGCTGAACAGGTCTGTCTGATCACGGATTTGCAGCGTGTGCTTTGCAACGAGATGGGCGAGGTTGTCGAGCAGAGAGATGCGTTGTATGGCACGGTTTCTGATGAAGCTGATCGACATTGGGTTTGGGATATCGCGCCCGCACCTGAGCTGTATCAGGAGCGAAGCTTAAGGCACAGGGTCGGCGCATACCTGCAACTATCCTGAAGCGGCTTCGATGAATCCCAGGTCCGCGGAAAGCCGTCGCTCGATCAATCCGTTTAGGCGCGCCTCAGCGCCCGAACCCCTCCAGAAAGCTCACCAGGTTAGTGCCCAGCGCCGGGTTGGCGTAGCCGCCTTCCTGCACCAGGACGCTGGGGAGCGATAGCGCGCTGATGACCCGGCCGATCTCGCCGAATCCCTGCGTCGTGACCGCCAGACCGGCGAAGGGATCGCTTTCATGGGCGTCCAGACCCAGGGCGACCACCAGGGCGCCGGGCGAGAAGTCAGCGATGCGGCGGCAGGCGGCGTCGAGGGCGGCCAGGAAGGGCGCGTCGCCGGAGCCGCGGGGCAGGGGGAAGTTCAGGTTGTAACCGAGCCCGGCATCGGCGCCGCGCTCCTGCGCGTAGCCCCAGAAGAAGGGATAGAAGCTGTCCGGATCGGCATGGATCGAAATGGTGAGCACATCGTCGCGGCGATAGAAGATGCCCTGGGTGCCGTTGCCGTGGTGCAGGTCGACGTCCAGGATCACGACCCGCTCGTGGTCTTTGCGCAGGTCCTGCGCAGCGATGGCCGAGTTGTTCAGATAACAGAAGCCACCGGCCATATCGGCGAAGGCGTGATGGCCCGGCGGCCGGCAGAGAGCGTAGGCCGCGCGGGCGCCGGCGCGCACCTGGCGTGTGGCATGCACGGCCGCGTTCATGGAGGCCCGGACCGATTCCCAGGTCTCTGCGGAGATGGGGCAGGCGGTATCGGCCATGTGGTAACCGGCCTGTCCGACCGGCGAGCTGGGATAGCCCGACTCTGCGCCATAGGGGCGGCCGTTAGGGTGCACGTTCGGGATGACTTCCTCGGACGCGCCCTCGATCTGCCGCCAGCGCGCATGGATAGACTGCAGGAAGGTCAGGTACTCGGGCGTGTGAACAGCGGCGGCCGGCGCCAGTCCGTAGTCGTCAGGCGCGCAGACCTCGAAGCCTGCGGCCCGGCTGGCCTCCAGGAGCATATCGGCGCGGGCGGGTGTCTCCGGGTTGGGTTTTCGGACACCGCTGGAAAGGAAGTTTGCTGGATCGTGCGCCGTCTGGTCGGGGGAAAAGATGATCTGCATGGCCTGAATGATCTGTTTGGACGTTGAGCGCCACAGCTTAGGAAGGCCGCCAGAGGCTGCCAAGGGGTGATTGCCAAAAAGGAGGGAAGCGGGCAGCGGCGCGATTTGCTGTTGCAGGAGGATCTGAGCTAAGAAGGAGCAAACCTCCTATCTCCATAAGGAAAGACATCCCGAATGACATCTCTGGGGAATTTGCGCAGCGGCGGCCGCATCCTGGTCGACCAGTTGCGATTGCATGGCGTCGACATGGCCTTCGGTGTGCCGGGCGAGAGCTACCTGGCGGTCCTGGACGCCTTCTACGATGTCCCGGAGATCAAGTTTCACATCTGCCGGCAGGAGGGCGGGGCCGCCATGATGGCGGACGCCTATGGCAAGCTGACCGGCCGTCCTGGCATCTGCTTTGTAACCCGCGGTCCGGGTGCCACCAGCGCCAGCGCCGGCGTGCACATAGCCTTTCAGGATTCGACCCCGATGATCCTCTTCATCGGCCAGGTCGGCCGCGACATGATCGAGCGTGAGGCCTTTCAGGAGATCGACTACCGCCGCATGTTCGGCCAGATGGCCAAGTGGGTGGCGCAGATCGATGATGCCGACCGGATCCCGGAGTATCTGGCGCGCGCCTTCGCGACCGCGACCTCGGGCCGGCCGGGACCGGTGGTGCTGGCTCTGCCGGAAGACATGCTGCGGGACAAGACGCCTGCCTCGGACGCGGTTCCCTATGGCAGTGTGGAGGCTCACCCGGGACCGGCGGATATGGCGCGCCTGGCAGAACTTCTGGCCGCGGCGGAGCGCCCGCTGATGATGCTGGGCGGCACCTCCTGGGATGCGCAGGCGCGCCGGAATATTCAGGCCTTCGCTGAGGCGCAGGCCCTGCCGGTCGCCGCGTCGTTCCGGCGTCAGGATTTCTTCGACAACGGGCATCCGAACTATGCCGGCGACGTCGGACTTGGGCTCAATCCGAAGCTGGCGGCGCGGATTGCAGAGGCAGATCTGGTTCTTGTGGCCGGCGCGCGCCTGGGCGAGATGACCACCGGTGGCTACAGCCTTTTTACCTCTCCCGTGCCCAGGCAGGAGCTGATCCACATTCATGCCGACGCCGAGGAACTGGGCCGGGTCTATCAGGCGAATCTGGCGATCAATGCGGGGGTGAAGGCCTTTGCGGCCGCCGCGGCTGCCCTGGCGCCACTGGAAGCACCTCGCGAAGCCCGCCGCGAGCGGGTGGCGACGGCGCATGCGGACTATCTGGCCTACATCGAGCCGCCCCAGGTGCCGGGCCGGCTGCAGATGGGCGAGATCATGGCTTGGCTGCGCGAGCGCCTGCCGGAGGATGCGATCGTGACCAATGGCGCGGGCAACTATACGGTCTGGGTGCACAGGTTCCATCAGTACCGCGGCTTTCCGACCCAGCTTGCGCCGACCTCGGGCTCCATGGGTTACGGCCTGCCCGCAGCGGTCGCGGCCAAAGCGGTCCTGCCCGCGCGCACGGTGGTTTGTTTTGCCGGTGACGGCTGTTTCCTCATGCACGGGCAGGAGCTGGCGACCGCGGTCCAGTACGGCCTCAAGATCATTGTCCTGGTGGTCAACAACGGCATGTACGGCACTATCCGCATGCACCAGGAACGGGCCTATCCGGGACGTGTGAGCGGGACCGAACTGATCAATCCCGACTTCGCCGCCTATGCGCGTGCCTTCGGCGCACATGGCGAGATCGTCGAGGAGACCGCGGCCTTCGCGCCGGCCTTCGAACGGGCGATGGCAGCCGAGGGGCCAAGCCTCATCGAACTGCGCATCGATCCGGAGGCCATCACGCCGAAAGCCAGTCTCAGCGAGATCCGTCAGGCGGCGACGAGGGCATAGACGCCTGCCTGAGTTTAGGGGCCCGCCAGGGTGCTCAGGTCGCCCAGTCTTGGCTGGCGGTAGGCTGTTTGAAAGATCACACCGTCCGGCAGGAAATCCCCGCTGTTCAGCACGCTCTTAAGGGCGTTAAGGAAGATCGGTTCGAAGTCGTAGTAAACCTCGGCCGTGATGATGTTTTCGTTGTCGCGCACCACGAAACCCGACGGCATGGTCGCGGAGTCACCAACGCCGCCGACCGCGCTCGGTGGGACGACCGGTCCGCCACCCGTAATCTGCCAGGTGACGGTTGCCGCGTTACCGACGGGCTTGAAGACCGAACTCACGATGACGCCGCCGCTGGTGCCCAGATTGAAAGGCCTCAGGATTTCATCGGCTGCATCCATCAACTGGTTGATCTCCGTGGCGGAGATGTTTGTCGGGCGTGAGACCAGATCCGACATGGTGGCCGCCGCCCGGTCCAGCTTCTGATTGAGCAGGATGTAGCGGGCGGTATCGTACATGCCCAGCAAGACGAAGAGGACGATGGGAACGATGACCGCGAACTCGACGATGGTCGAGCCGGCGCTGTCGCGGAAAAAGCCAGCGACCGTGCCGCGCAGACTGCGTTTGCTAGGGAGTGAGGCTTGTGTCATCTGTCCGCTACCCGATCATTCCTCGTTGTAGGGCTCGTTACGTACGGCGATGGTCGCCGTCATCTCGAGATTTCCGTTTGGCCCCCCGAAGATGGCGAATATGGGGGTGATGAACTCCCATTCGTAGTCGAGCTGATAGAACACGACGTCATTGGCGTCTCCCAGCCCCGGTGTCCCCGGGCCAGTGTCGTCACCCGTAAAATCTGGATAGACGGTTGTCTTGACGCTGGCTTCGGAGATTTCGATCAACCCGTGCGTATGCTGCTGCACGATTTGGAGCATCAATTCCTGGCGCTCGGCCGGATCCGGTTCCTGGCCCGTCACGCCAAACCTTGCCGCTTCACGCAGCCCACCCTCCGCCAGTGACAGGGTGAACATCACCATGGCGATTTCCAGGGTCCCGAACAGAAGCAACAGGAAGGCCGGCAGGATAAGGGCGAATTCGGCGGCTGCCATGCCTTCCCGGGCGGGAATAAAGCGGCCAAGCAGGCGCTTGATAGGCAGAAGTGTCAACATAACACGCGATCCTTGGTCATTTTGACTTGTAAGAATGATACCGCGCTTTCGTGCCTTGGCGCTCTTGGCCCCGCTTTGTCGCGCCGTTTCGCGTCGCCCTACATCGAGCTCAGGGCGTCCAGCGTCTTGACGATGGCCGGGCCCAGCAGCACGATGAAAAGCGGCGGCAGGATGAAAAGAATCATCGGAACCGTCAGCATGGCCGGAAGACGTGCTGCTTTTTCTTCCGCCTTCAGAAGACGCTCGTCGCGGGACTCGTTACTCATAACGCGCAATGACTGGGACAGGGGGGTGCCATAGCGTTCCGCCTGAACAAGGGTGTTGACGAGACTGCGCAACATCTGCAGGTCGGTTCTTTGAGACAGATTGTCCAGCGCGGCTTTCCGCTCGGGCAGGAATCCTAGTTCCAGGCCTGTAAGGCTGAATTCATCGGCCAACTCTGGCGCGGACGTCTCCATTTCCCGCGATACACGCGTAAGGGTCGCATCGAGGCTGAGACCGGCTTCAGAGCAGATCACCATCAAATCGAGACCATCCGGTAGCGATTTCTGAATTGCTTTCTGTCGCTTCTGGGCCGCGTTCTTGATGATGATATCCGGCAGATAGGCGCTGAGACCGACAACGGCGACGCAGCCGATCAGCTTCATTCCGTCGGACAGATTCGCGAAGTTCAATCCATAGAACAACGCCACGGCAAAACCGCCACAGGCAAACGGCAGGGCGAGTTTGAAAAAGAGATAGCGAATCACGGCGTCCTTGGAGCGCCAGCCGGCACGCATCAGTTTGCTTGAGATATTCCCCGCCTGAGCGCTCTTCATCAACTGCATCTTGTCCACGACCTGACGCATGAAAGAGGCTGTATTGAGGCGCTCCGTGCGCCGCCGCGGCGCGAGCATGCCTCCGCGCAGGGCATCACGCTGCTCGGCGATCAGCTTGGCGCGCTTTTGCGAAGGGTCGCGGTGCAACAGAGAGGACCAGACCGCGGCGAAGCTGATCAAGACGGTCAGCGAAGCCATGACGATGATCAGGTCTTCGATTGTCACCCCGGCCGGCAGGTACTTTTCGATGCTCATATCTCGAACTTCACCATCTTGTACATGGTTCCGATACCGATCCCGAACATGACAAAACCACCGGCCATCATCAGGTTGCCACGCGGGTCTTCGATCAGGGTCATCACGTAGTCGCGGTTAATGATGTAAATCAGCAGGAACATGATGAAGGGAAGGCTGCCGATGATGTAGGCGCTGGCCTTAGCCTCAGAGGACATGGCCTTGACCTTGAGTTTCATCGTTTTCCGTTTGCGCAGAACTTCGGAGAGGTTCGTGAGTGTCTCCGCAAGGTTGCCGCCCGTTTCTGTCTGGATCGAAAGGGCAACTGTAAAGAAGTTGAACTCGGGAAGGTCGAGCCGGCCCGCGGTCTCCCAAAGGGCGTCTTCAATCTTGGTGCCGATCTTTACCGCATCGAACACACGTGTCAGTTCTTCGCCGACCGGGCCGGGAATCTCCTGACCCGCAGACTTAATGGACTCGGCAATCGGCAGACCAGCCTTCAGGCCACGTACCATCAGATCTATGGCGTCCGGAAAGTGCGTGATGAACTTTGCCTGCCGACGTTTCGCCTTTGAGCCCAATACGAAGTGCGGCAAACCGACTGCGCCGAAAACACCGAGCAATCCCGCAATGAGATTTGGCGCATCCAGGGCGAGCTTGGAAATGGCAAACACGACGATGCCGCTGATTGCACAAATGAGCAGGTAACGGCCCAGAATCGGTTTCATTCCGGCGCGCTCGAGCCGGTGGCGGAGCAGGTCAGGCCGCGGCAGGGCAGTCTTAATCAGATTGTCGATGAAGGCGTACTTACTGTCCGCGGTGGCGCGACGCACGCTCACCACCGTGCGGGCAATCTGCTCAGCGGGGTCGCTGTCGCCCTTCACGCGCGCTATTCGCCGTTTGAACTGCCGGTTTGCCCCGTTGCCGGCAAAGGCGGCGGCGATCAGCAGCACGCCGCCGAAAATCGGAAGGCACATCAGAACCAGAGTGGTCAGCGGGTCCAGACCGACAAAGAGATTCTCCATCACATCGCCTCCAGAAGGCGCTGTTCCAGCCCGAAATAGGCGGCTTTCTGCGCGAAGAAGGGGCGCAGGCCGGAGGATTTGAAGCTGCCCTGCAGATTGCCGTCCGAACCTTCGCCTTCGAATTCGAAGTTATAGAGGTCCTGGGTCGTGATGATGTCGCCTTCCATGCCCACGATTTCGGTGATGTGGGTGACGCGCCGCATGCCGTCGCGCATGCGCGAGATCTGGACGATCATGTCGACCGCATCGGCGATCTGGGTGCGCACCGCCTTGGCCGGAAGATTGATGCCGGCGAGACCTATCATGTTTTCCAGACGCGTCAGGCCTTCACGCGGACGGTTGGCGTGGACGGTGCCGAGCGAGCCGTCATGACCGGTGTTCATGGCCTGCAGCATGTCGACGGCTTCAGAGCCGCGAACCTCACCGAGGATGATGCGGTCCGGGCGCATACGCAGGGAGTTCTTGACCAGATCGCGCATGTCGATGGCACCTTCGCCCTCGAGGTTGGCGGGCCGGGTCTCGAGCCGCACGACGTGAGGCTGCTGTAGCTGAAGTTCGGCCGCGTCCTCGATGGTGACGATGCGTTCGCCGGGATCGATCATCTGAGACAGGGCGTTCAAGAGCGTGGTCTTACCGGAGCCGGTACCGCCGGAGATCAGGATATTGAGACGGCTGCGCGCGGCGATCTTGAGCACCATCGCCATCTTGTCGGAGATGTTGCCCTGCCGTGCCATGACATCCAGGGTGATGCCCTTCTTGGCAAATTTACGAATGGAGATCGAGGCGCCGTCAATGGCCAGCGGCGGAATAATGATGTTGACACGACTGCCGTCGGCCAGGCGCGCATCGACCAGCGGTGTGGTTTCGTCGACGCGCCGGCCGACCTGCGCCACGATCCGCCGGGAGATATTGAGAACGTGGTCGTTGTCGCGAAACTTGATGTCGGAAAGCTCGAGCTTGCCGCCGCGCTCGACATAGACCTGAAAGGGGCCGTTCACCATGATATCGGTGACTTTTTCATCGGCCAGAAGCGGCTCCAACGGGCCGAGCCCCAGCATGTCGGCGAGCATCAGCTCGACGACTCCCAGTTGCTCGGGACCGTTCAGTCTGATCTTCTCTTCGCCCAGAACCTCGGCAACGATCTCGCCGAGCTGGCTCGAGAGCTCTTCTCGCGGAAGCTGGGAAGCGGCGGAAACATCCAGACGCTCCATCACCTTCGAATGGATCGCGTCCTTGGCGGCCTCGACAGTGTCGGTGATGGGCGCGCGGGTCTCCTGCCTGGGCTCTTCAACCTTGAAAGGATCGTTTTGCGCTGAAGGATGGGCCGGCGAGGGGGCCGCGCCCTGTGGGGGCGCCGGCTGAAAGCTGTCCTGTGTCTGGGGGGCTGTCTGGGGAGCCGCACGGGTTCCTGCAGCATGCGCCGGTGGCGAGGCCGAGTGGCGGGGATTCTGCTGGCTGACCCAATTGATCAACTCGGTCAGCAGGGTCCGGCGTTCCAGGAGGTTCAGGCTGTTCGGAGTCTTCTCAAGTTCGGCACTGACCAACTGACCCAGCCGCAGGCCGAGTTCCGGCCGCGAAAGCTGCGAAACCTCGACTCCCTGCAAAGAGTCGGCGACCTTCGGCTTTAGCTGCTCGACATAGGGCGCCAGGTTGGAACTAGACTGCGAGCGGGCCTTTCCGGGCTTCGCCTTTTGGCGCTGTGCAAAAATCGACATAGAGGCTATTTCTTCTTGAACCAGTCACGCCAAGATTTTTTCGCCGCATCCTTGTTCTTCTGTTTGTGACCATCCAGCACGTCGACCGCCTTTGACAGTGTTTTGCTGGCCTTGTTGCGCCCATCCACCTGGATCAGGGGCTTGCCGGTGTTCGAAGCGAGGTTGAAGGCTTTGCGGTCTTCCGCGAGCTGGAAATCGACCTTGCGGCCGAGCGCTTTCTGAAAGTCGTTCAGTTGCATGCCCTGCGACGCGCCGCCGGTCTTGTTGGCGATGACCTTGATCGGTGTGTTTGGGGCGAACTCCTCGATGCCGGCCAGCACCCGGATTGAGTCACGCAGGCCGGCAAGCGTCAGTTCGGTGACCAGCACCACTTCGCTTGCCGCCTCGAAGACGCCGGGGCGGACAGCGGCGGAAGAGCGCGGCAGGTCGACGACGATGCAGTCATGCTCCCGCCCAAGGGCATCGAACAGAGCGCTGGTCGCCGCCGGATCGAACAGAACCTCGTGGCCCATGGTCTCTTCGGTCGCCATCACCGAGAGTTTTTCCGTCAGCTTAGCTGTCGCGCTGGAAATGAAGAGGCTGTCGATACGTGACGGGTTTTCGAGCGCTTCGCGCAGACCCCGGGTGGGCTCGAGGTCGAGTGCAAGCGCAATGGTGCCGAACTCCAGGTCCAGATCGACCAGAGCCGTGCGCTGCTGTTTCTGCTCGGCCAGGCCCCAGGCGAGGTTCAGGGCGATCGTCGAGGCGCCGCAGCCGCCACGCGACCCGACGACGACAATCTTTTGAATGGCGTCGGGATCGGCGATCGGCGCAATGTCTTCTTCGTCCGGCTCCTCGATCTGCTGCAAAACGCCCAGCAGTGCTTTTTCCGTGATCGGCTTGACCAGGTAATCCGAAATGCCGGCGCCGATCATCTCCCGGTAAAGGTTGATGTCGTTCATCGAACCGATGCCCACCAGACGGGTGTCCTCGGTAAAGGCCGCCGTCAGTGAAAGCATCGCCGTCAAGGGCGAGGGCGAATCACCTATATCGACAATAAGGACATGTGGTACTGGCGCTTCCGTCAGATACTGCATTGCCTCTTTGCTGCCGCCATCACGGATGACGGTTTCGGCGTAAAACTGCCGCGTCACGGCGTCAATGACATCGTGAGTCTGGCCATCGCTTACGAAAGCCGCACATTCCGCGAGTGGCGTAAGTTCGGTACTTTCGGAAGCGAAGAGATCTTCAGCCGTACTCATTCCTGCTCAACCTCCCTGGTTGAAAGCACGTCGGACAGCGGCGTGACTTCGCCTGTTCGATAGCGCTGGATGCTCAGGACCGAGGCCGTGCCGTCGGCTGGGCTGGCGGGTGAGCCCCGATGCAGGTCGGCCGGGTTGGCAACCATCATGCCGAGTGCGGTCTTGTTGGCGCAGTCGCGGACATGCTGCGGACGTTTGCCGCGCGCCGGCTGCGTGCTGCTGCAGTCAGGCAGGGCGACCAGCGTGCGCGTAACCACGACGGCGATGCGCTCATCGTTCGGCCTGTGGATGGTGATCGGCGCCTGGGCGACGTGAGCCCGAAGACCCAGATTGGCCAGCTCCAGCCGCAAGGCCTCGATACGTTCTTCGCTGGCCGGCAGAAGCTGGCCGCTTTCCGAGCGCAAGCCGTCAAGCTGGACCCGGTCTTCCCGGCGGATTCCCCTGCCACGGAGGAACTCCATCAGCCGGCCGCGTTCGGCTTCGCTGAAGGAGGTGCCGCCGGGCTGAAAGTTCACCGCATGCGCCTGGACCACGGATTGGGTGCGCAGTTGCGCCGAAGTTTCGATCTGCCGCCAGTTGCCGGTGAGAAAAGCATTCTCGATCAGTCCGATCGTGTTGTCGTAGACGAACTGCGAAGCGTCTTCTTCCGTATACTGTGCCTGTCCGTTGCTGCAGGCGCCCAAAAGCAGACCTGCCGTCAAAAGCGCCGGTGCGAGGTATCGCTTTTTCGAAAGTGATTTCTGCATTTCGCCTACTCTATTCAAGGATGAAGCCCAGCGGTCGCGGCAGTTCGGAGGCCGACGATGATGTGGCGGGAAGGGTGAGGCTGGATGCAGTGCCGCCACTGGCGTTTGCGGCATCTGCATCATCGCCCGCACGGTTCTCGGTGTATGCGTCGGTCGGCAAAGGAATGGGTTGCGATACCGGGCGCACGAGGTACGGCGTAACGATGATCACCAGTTCGCTCTCCTTGCGCTGATAGCGGTCACTGGTGAAGAGTTCACCCAGGATCGGGATATCGCCCAGGCCCGGAACCTTGCTGGTGATCTGCTGCGTATCGTCCAGCAGCAGGCCGGCGATGGCGAAGCTTTGGCCCGAACCGAGTTCCACGGTGGTCTCGGCACGCCTTGTCGTGAGGGCGGGGATGACAATGCCCCCCAGGGTGATCGCACCGTTTTCGGAGAGGGCGCTGACCTCGGGGCGCACGCGCATGCTGATCAGATTGTCGCCGACCAGGGTGGGCGTGAAGGCCAGGCTGACGCCGAACTCCTTGAACTCGATTTCAATGTCGCGTCCACCGTCATCGTCGACGTCCGTGCCGACCGGGATCGGGAACTCACCACCCGCCAGGAAGCTCGCCGTTTCGCCGGAAAGCGCCGTCAGGTTGGGTTCGGCCAGAACGGTGACAAGCTCGTCGTCCGCAAGTGCATCGATCAGAATGTTGAGGTCCAGCGGGCCAGGCGTACCTTGTATCTGAAAGATATTCGGCGGCGACTCTGCCAGCACTCTGGAGGTGTTGGTGAAGAGGCCGAAGGTAAAGGCACCGTCCGCGATCGCGCTCCAGTCGAAGCCGAACTGTTCGAGTACCTCTTTAGAAACTTCCGCGATGCGGACGCGCAGATTGATCTGGTTCGGTGCCGCGACCTGGATCTGATTGATGATGTTTTCGGCGTTGTTGACGAACTTCGTGGCAACACGCTGGGCGTTTGCGGCTTCGGTCGCATTGTTGGCGATACCGCTCAGGACGATGCCACCGTCGATCGAGATCGGCTCGATCTGGGCATTCGGAGCGACCGCATCCAGGGCGACCTGCAGCCGAGAAAGGTTGTGTGTGACCCGCAAAGTCAGATTGGCGATGACATTGTCATTGCTGTCGACGGCAAAGAGCGTGGTCTCGCCGGTCGCCTGGCCGAAGACGTAGATCAACTGCGGCGACTTGACGTTGACGTTGGCGATTTCCGGGTTGGCGACGAAGACGGACACCGCGGCTTCTTCAAGGCGCAGGAGCTGTCCCTCGTTCACTTCGAGCAGAATCGGTTCCCCCGTTGCAGGCGCGGCGTAGCCGACGATATCGGCCCGGGCGCTTACTGGCAGGATCAGTGCCAGTACGAGCAGTGCCGAAAAAAATCTCTGCATAGTTCTCATTGAGCCCCTACCACTTCGATATCGAGTTCCTCAACCTGACTGCCACGCGCAATCACGACTTTGAGGTCATTGGCACCCGGACGCGGCACGAGAACGCTGACGTCGCTTTCCCAGGTGAAGGTTTTGCCGTGCTCCGGCTCCGGCTCTGACATAAGGTCTTCACCCTCCACCAGGCGCTGGAGTTCCTCTTCATCCTTGGCAAGGCTGCGCAGGCTGAGCGACAGTTGTCCCAGACCGCGGATAGCCGCCAGCATCTCGGCCTGTTTCGGGGTCAGCTCCAGCGTCGCGGTGTCGGCGACCGTCGGTTCGCTTTCGCTGTCGTTGTTGGTGACCTGGTCGACGGCCAGGATCCGCACGTTGGTCAGGATTGTCTCGCTCGCCCGGCGCTCGCTCCTGTCTTCCAGGTCCGAATCCTGGATCGTGTGGCTGAGGATGATGTCCACCCGGTCGCCCGGAAACACGAAGCCGCCGATGCCCGAAGTCTCGTTCACCTCGATCGAGACGGCGCGGAACCCGGGCTTCAGAACGGCGGCCAGGAAGCCGCGTTCACCGGGCGCAACGACGCGCCCCATAACCATGGGATCGCCGGCGACGATATTCTGGCGCGTGACCGAACCGAACAGGGTCGTCTCGTCGAAGTCGTCCTTGATCAGGTAGCTCTCGGAGATGCCGTCGTCTGGCCAGGCCTGCCAGTCCAGGTCGGTCTCCTGCAGGAAGGTCCCGACCGGGATATCGTTCTTCGCGATCAGAACGTAGGTCAGGACCGGTTCCGGCGCGCTCGGCGCTGCCGCAATCACCTGTGTAGGCGCGGCGCGTTGTGCGTCCAGCCAGTTCTTCGCGACGAAGGCCGTGCCGCCAATCATGAAGAGGGCGCCAAGGATCAGGAGTATGTTTCGTATCGACATGGCTTCAGCCTATCTCAGCAGTGTGAATGCTACGTAAACGGCACCTATGCCAATGGCTACGCCATAAGGCATTGGTTTTTTTAGGAAAGTCAGAGATTCGGCAGGTAAAGCCTGTGGTAAAAATGAGGCCTGTGCCGATGCCTTGCGATGTAACGCCATGCTCGCTGCATACAACCCGCCGGTTATTGTGGTGACGAGCAGGAATTCGACGATGAGAGTCGGTCCGGCCCAGAGGGTTACAGCGGTCAGGAGTTTGACGTCTCCCCCTCCAAGACACTTGAGCGCGAAGAGAATGAAACCCACTGACAAAGCAACGGCGGCGACTGTTATGGCGGGTAACCAGTCAATCGCCCCACCAGATGCAATAACAAATGCTGGATAGAGAAGTATGATCGATAAGCTATAGGAATTAGGAATGCTGTAGCTTTTAAAGTCAGAGTAAGCCGCCGCTGCGGCGAGCAGCGCGAAAATGCATATCGTTGTGTTACTTAAGATGCTCGCAAACATTGATACCGGCTTTTCTCTTTGAGTAGAGAGGGCCGAGGGGCGGTGTCGCTCCTCGGCCCTTCTTTAGTCGTTGTACCGGGCGCCTAGAGATATACGCCCTGGTTGCTCATTACGGGGTGGGGAGAGCGCCGTTCAGAGCAGTTGCGACACTGTTGAACATCGCTTGGAGCGATCCACCAAGAACCTGCAGAGCGCCAATCGCGGCAACCGAAACCAGGGCGGCGATCAGGCCGTACTCAATCGCGGTCGCGCCGGATTCGTCTTTGATGAACGCTTTAACGGTACCAAACATTTTCAAACCTCCAGTTAGCAGAAAACCTGGGACGATATTGATCTCAAGTGATTAAAGAACAGTAAATAAATGGCAATGAAAAATCTTGTAACTTATTGTAAAACAACAAGAAAATTTGGAATTATTTGTATAAAAAGAATATAGATATAGAGAAAAATTTGCGTAAAATTTTATCTACTTAAAATTTACCAGAGAATATAGATATTTACACCGGATCATGGCGTTGAAGCAGGTTTATCATAGAACAGGAGCAGTGGAGTTTTCCTGGCTTGCACGCCGGTCTCGAACCCGTTTAGGGTCGCGTGAAAGGGTTGTAGGCTCGCGTGAATTTGGGGGTGGCTGTGCCGGGAAGCGTTCCAGCAATCATGTTTCAGGGCACCGGATCGGATGTCGGAAAGTCCCTGCTGGTGGCGGGGCTGGCCCGGGCCTTCACGCGCGCAGGCCTGGCCGTACGTCCCTTTAAGCCGCAGAACATGTCCAACAATGCCGCGGTGACCGAGGACGGCGGGGAGATCGGGCGGGCCCAGGCGCTTCAGGCGCGGGCCTGTGGCCTGCCTCCCCATACCGACATGAATCCGGTCCTGCTGAAGCCTCAGAGCGAGACCGGCGCGCAGGTGGTCGTGCAGGGCAAGGTCGTGGGAAGCGCCAAGGCGCGCGAATACTGGACCATGAAACCCAAGCTGATGCCGGCGGTGCTGGAAAGCTTTCAGCGCTTGAGCGCGGACGCAGACCTGGTTCTGGTGGAGGGCGCCGGCAGCGCCTCCGAGGTTAACCTCCGTAAAGGTGACATCGCCAACATGGGCTTTGCTGAGGCGGCTGACGTACCGGTGATCCTGATCGGCGACATCGACCGGGGCGGCGTGATCGCCAGTCTGGTGGGGACAGCCGCGGTTCTGCCGGAACAGGAGCGGGCGCGTATCAAGGGCTTCGTTATCAACAAGTTCCGCGGTGATGCGCGCCTTTTTGATGATGGTCTCGAGATCATAGCCGCCCAGACCGGCTTCGAAGCTCTTGGCGTCATACCTTACTGCGATGCCGCGCGCCGGCTGCCGGCGGAGGATTCGGTTCAGCTCTCACAGATGCCGGACTCGGCCTCCCTTTCCGGCAATATCGTCGTGGCCGTGCCGGTGCTCGCGAGAATCTCCAACTTCGACGATCTCGATCCCCTGATTGCCGAACCCGACGTGGAGGTGGTTTTCGTGCAGCCGGGCCAGGCCTTTCCTGGAAATGCCGATCTGGTGGTCCTGCCGGGCTCCAAGGCGACGCTGGGGGACCTGGCCTTCTTTCGGGCGCAGGGCTGGGATATCGACCTCCAGGCCCATTGCCGGCGCGGCGGGCGCGTGATCGGCCTCTGTGGGGGGTATCAGATGCTGGGGCGCCGGATCAGCGATCCGCAGGGTATCGAGGGGCCGCCCGGTGAGGCCGAGGGGCTGGGCCTGCTCGCGGTCGAGACGGAACTGAACGGCGACAAGACCCTGGTGGCGGCGGAAGGCATCGACCGGGCCAGTGGTGAAGCGGTGCGGGGCTATGAGATGCATATCGGCGTAACCACGGGCCCGGGCAGAGACAGGCCGATGATCGAACTGGACGGGCGGCCAGAGGGCGCGGTTTCCGCTGATGGTCGCATCGCCGGCTGTTATCTGCATGGGATCTTTGCAGCCGACGGTTACCGCGGGCGCCTGTTATCTGGTCTTCGGGCCGGCCGCCGCTCGGATGTGAAGTTCGAGCAGGGCGTCGAGGAGGTCCTGGATGCTTTGGCTGATCATCTGGCCGCGCATCTGGATCTGGAGCGGCTTCTGGAGATTGCGCGAGGTCGATAACGCTTGGAGCTTCAGTCTGCGTCCTGAATCGAGATCCGCAAGGGGCTGAGGCCTTCGATGACGGCTTCCAGTTGATCGCCGGGCAGGACGAAGCCCACACCCGAGGGGGTGCCCGTGAAAACCAGATCTCCCGGTTTCAGAAGGAACATGCGCGAGAGTGAGGAGACGATCTCCGGGACCGGCCAGATCATCTCCTTCAGATCGGCGCTCTGACGCATCCGGTTATTGACCGAAAGCGCAATGCGCCCCTGGTCCACCCCGGGGCAATCGGCTTTCGGGGTCAGCAGGCCGCAAGGCGCCGAGCGGTCGAAGGCTTTCGCGGCTGCCCAGGGCCAGCTCCGGTCTTCCGCGACCTGCTGCAGGTCGCGCCGGGTCAGGTCGATGCCGACCGCATAGCCGAAAATGTGCTCTTCGGCCTGTTCCGGCGGAATCTCATAGCCTTCCCGCTCGATGGCGACCACCAGTTCGACCTCGTGATGCAGACTTGCGGTCGCCGGCGGGTAGGGCAGGGATTCGCCGTCGCCGACGATGGCGTCGCTGGGCTTATTAAAAAAGAAGGGTGACTCCCGCTCCGGATCCCGTCCGGTCTCGAGGATATGGGAGACGTAATTGTGTCCGACGCAATATATTCGTCTGACCGGGAAGCGTTCGGCGCGCCCGAGGATCCCGACCGAGGCGGTGGGTTCAGGCGGAAAGAGGTAGTCCATCGGGTGTGTGGTGACCTTCCGGCACCAGGCGCGGTGCTGAGACTCGTCTGACGTCAGACGTGGAAGCTTTCGCCGCAGCCGCAGCGCCCTTTTTCATTGGGATTGCTGAACACGAAACCGGTCTGGAACTTATCTTCCACATAATCCATTTCGCTGCCGATCAGGAACATCACCGCGGTCGGATCGATAAAGATCTTCACGCCTTTGCTCTCGACGACATCCTCGAAACGCCGCTGCTCCTCGGCGTATTCGACCACGTAGCTCATGCCCGAGCAGCCGCGCGAATTGACGCCGACGCGCAGGCCGAGCACCGGCTTCTCGCTGCGTCCGATCAGTTCCTGAACCCGCGACGCCGCGGCGTCGGTCAGGGTGATCATGGGTTTCGTCATATCGAACATGGCGGTCAGTCTACCTCAGATTTCTTAACAGTCATATGGGGATAACGCGCAATTTTAAACAGGTCCTAAAAAAGCCCGAGTGCCAGTTGGGCGTCTTCGGACATGCGATCTGGTGTCCAGGGCGGATCCCAGACCAGATTGACCGCAACTTCGCCGACCCCTTCCGCCGCGGCAACCGCCCGGGCTACCTCGAAAGGCATTTCGCCAGCGACGGGGCAGGCGGGCGCGGTCAGCGACATTTCGACCAGCACCGAGCCGTCATCCGAAATGTCGATGCTGTAGATCAGGCCGAGATCGTAGAGGTTCACCGGGATCTCCGGATCATGAACGGTCCTGAGCGCCTCGACCACCCTGTCCTCGTCTGCGATCGTCGTACCGGGCTCCAGTGGCGTACCGGCGCGGGCGGTCAGCTCTTCGCCCGGCGCCAGTTGGGCGCCCGGCATGAAGTGTGCCAGTCCCGGTCCGTTCGGGTCGTCCAGAGGATGCTTGAATTCAGCCATCAGCCCAGCAGTTCCTTGACCTTGTGCAGTGCCGCGACCAACGCATCGACCTCGGCGCGGGTGTTGTAGAGCCCGAAGGAGGCCCGCGCCGTGGCGCTGACCCCGAAGCGGTCCATCAGCGGCTGCGCGCAGTGATGACCCGCGCGGACCGCGACCCCGGCCCGGTCAATGATGGTGCCGATGTCATGGGCATGAGCGCTATCCATCACGAAGGAGACGATGGAAGCCTTTTCCTGGGCCTGTCCGATAATCCGGACGCCCTCGACCTCTGACATCCGTTCCGTCGCATAGGCCATGAGGCCGTGCTCGTGGGCGGCGATCCGGTCCTGGCCCAGCGAGCGGACGTAGTCCACCGCCGCGCCGAAGCCGATGGCTTCGATGATCGCCGGCGTACCCGGCTCGAAACGGTGCGGGGCTTCCTTGAAGGTGGTCTTCTCGAAGGTGACCCGGTCGATCATCTCGCCGCCGCCGTGATGGGGCGGCATGGCATTGAGCAGGTCCAGCTTGCCATAGAGCACGCCGATACCGGTCGGGCCGTAAACCTTATGGCTGGAGAAGCAGTAGAAGTCGGCGTCGAGATCCTGCACGTCGATCTTCATGTGCGGCCCGGCCTGGCAGCCGTCGACCAGCACTTTGGCGCCGGCGGCATGGGCCAGGCGGATGACCTCCTTGATCGGCACGATGGTGCCGAGCGCGTTGGAGATATGGGTCATGGCCACCAGCTTGGTCTTGGCGCTCAGGAGCTCGCGGTAGCTCTCCATCATAAGGTTACCGTCGTCGTCGACGGGCACGACCTTCAGAACGATGCCGGTCTCTTCGCGCAGCAACTGCCAGGGCACGATGTTGGCGTGATGCTCCATGGCGGAGATCAGCACTTCGTCACCGGCCTTCAGGAAGGCCTTGCCGTAACTCCAGGCGACAAGGTTGATAGCTTCCGTCGCGCCACGCAGGAAGATGATCTCATCGCTGGTCTCGGCATTGATGAAGCTGGCGACCTTTTCCCGAGCTTCCTCAAAGGCATCGGTGGAGAGCTGGCTGAGCCGGTGCAGGCCGCGGTGGACGTTGGAGTAGTAGGTCTCCATGGACTCGCGCATGGCGTCGATCACCACGGCCGGCTTCTGGGCGCTCGCGGCGTTGTCCAGGTAAACCAAAGGCTTGCCGTAGACTTCCTGAGAGAGGATCGGGAAATCCCTGCGTACCGCCTCGACATCGTAAGAAGCGATCGAGTTGTCGCCGATCGCCGTAGCTACCGCCGCATCTTGAGGGGAAAGGGTCGCACCGCTCATGCTCTGCTCCATGGTCATAGCGCCAGCCAATCCGAGATCTTCTCGAGAAAGAGCTCCTGCAGTTCTTCCACGCCGATTTCACTGACGGATTCGGCCAGGAAAGCCTGGATTAACAAAGATTTCGCTCGGGATTCCGACAGACCTCGTGAACGCAGGTAGAAGAGGGCGTCGTGATCGACTTCGCCCGCCGTACAGCCGTGGCTGCACTTGACGTCGTCCGCGTAGATCTCCAGCTCCGGCTTGGCGTTGATCTCCGCCTCGTCGGACAGCAGCAGCACCTTGTTGAGCTGATGGCCATCGGTCTGCTGCGCATCGGGGTGCACCACGATGCGTCCCTGAAAGACCCCGCGCGAGGCTTCGTCCAGGACGCCCTTGAAGACTTCACGGCAGGACGTGCCAGGCGCCAGATGCTCGACCACGGTGGTGGTGTCGCAATGCTGCTTCCCGCGCATCAGATAGCCGCCGTTCAGGTGGCAGCGCGCGCCTTCGGCTGTGAGCTTCACATGGGTCTCGCTGCGCGAGAGGGCGCCACCGATGTTCAGGGTGAAGCCATCGTAGAAGCTGTTGCCTGCCAACTGGCCGTTCATGGTGCTGGTATGCACCGCGCCGGCGGCTTCGGCCTGAATACGGTAATGCCGCAGCGTTGCGCCTACGGCGAGGTCCACATCGTTTGCCGCATTGATGTAGTAGGCCGCACCGTCCAGACCCATGTGATGCTCGAGGAGCGTGGCTTCGGCGCCGGCGCCCAGCGAAAACAGGTTCCGGGCGTTGTGCGCGAAGACGGCGTCCTGCGCCGAATTGACGTGGATGACTTCCAGCACCCGGTCCAGCTTGCAGCCGGCGTCGAGTTGGAGGAGGAGACCGTCACGCATGAGCGCCGTGTTGAGGGCAACCAGAGGCTGGTCGTCATTTGACTTATGATTGGCCAGCAGTCCCTCGATCCGTCCCGGTTCCGCATTGGACAGTGCGGCGAGGCCGCCGATCACGGCACCTTGGGGTAATCCGGCGAGGTTTGAAAGGTCGGCGCGGAAGGCGCCGTTGACGAAGACCGCGCGATACCTCTCGCCATCGGGCAGGAGGCTCGGGGCGCGGTCGATGCTGATATCCTGCGGGATGAGTGACTGTTCGGTGAGGTCGAGCTGTTTCAGTCCGCGCAGGTTGGTGTACTTCCAGGACTCGCGGCGCTGGGTCGGCAGGCCACTCTCGGCGAAGCGGGCCATCGCCTGGTCGCGCAGCTTGCTGAGCCAGGGCAGATCCTGCCCCGGGAGCTGCGGCTTAAGGACGTCGTACTGATCAATGAAGGCTGTGCTCATGGCTCGGTCTTGCTTCTCGACTTCTGGGACTCTTCAGATCAGGCGGCCTGGCCGGTGAATTCGGCATAGCCTTTCTTTTCAAGCTCCTGGGCCAGTTCCTTGTCGCCGGACTTCACAATCCGGCCCTTGGCCAGGACATGCACGTAATCGGGCACGATATAGTCCAGCAGGCGCTGATAGTGGGTGATGACCAGGGTCGCGTTCTCGGGCGAACGCAGCAGGTTCACGCCGTCGGCCACGGTCTTCAGCGCGTCGATGTCCAGGCCGCTGTCGGTCTCGTCCAGGATCGCCAGCTTCGGCTCCAGGATCGCCATCTGCAGGATGTCGTTACGCTTCTTCTCGCCGCCGGAGAAACCGACGTTTACCGCGCGCTTCAGCATGTCGTTGGAAACGCCGAGCTGCTTGGTCTTTTCGCGGATGACCTTCATGAACTCCATGGCGTCGAGTTCTTCGTCGCCGCGATAGCGCCGCACCGAGTTCAGGGCTTCCTTCATGAAGGTGGTGTTGGTCACGCCAGGGATCTCGACCGGATACTGGAAGGCCAGGAAGATGCCTTCGCCGGCCCGCTCCTCCGGCTCCATCTCCAGGATGTCCTTGCCCTGATAGAGGACTTCGCCCCCGGTCACATCGTAGCCGTCGCGGCCGGTGAGGACGTGGGCGAGGGTGCTCTTGCCCGAGCCGTTGGGGCCCATGATGGCATGGACTTCGCCGGGCCGGATGGTCAGGTCGATGCCCTGCAGGATGGCCTTGTCTTCGACCGTGGCGTGAAGGTTTTTGATTTCAAGCATGAGGTCCGGAACCTTGGTTATGCCGTTGTTCTGGCGTTATGTTGTTGCGGTTTTAGCCGACGCTGCCTTCGAGGCTGATGCCGACCAGCTTCTGCGCTTCCACGGCGAACTCCATGGGCAGTTGCTGCAGCACCTCGCGGCAGAAGCCGTTGACCACCAGGGCGACCGCGTCTTCCTCGTTGATGCCGCGCTGGCGGCAGTAGAAGAGCTGGTCTTCGCTGATCTTCGAGGTCGTGGCCTCGTGTTCGACCTGGGCCGTGGCATTGCGGCTCTCGATGTAAGGCACGGTATGGGCGCCGCACTTATCGCCGATCAGAAGGGAGTCGCACTGAGTATAGTTGCGCGCGTTCTTGGCCTTGGCGCCCATGCGCACCAGCCCGCGGTAGGTGCTCTGCGACTTACCGGCCGAGATGCCTTTGGCGATGATCCGGGAGGTGGTGTTCTTGCCCAGATGGATCATCTTGGTGCCGGTGTCGGCCTGCTGCATGTTGTTGGTGATGGCGATCGAATAGAACTCACCGACCGAGTTATCACCCTGCAGGATGCAGCTCGGATATTTCCAGGTCACCGCGGAGCCGGTCTCGACCTGGGTCCAGGAGATCTTGGAGTTGCGCCCGCGGCAGGCGCCGCGTTTGGTCACGAAGTTGTAGATTCCGCCGACGCCGTTTTCATCGCCGGGATACCAGTTCTGCACGGTCGAGTACTTGATCTCGGCATCGTCCAGGGCGATCAGTTCGACCACGGCGGCGTGAAGCTGGTTCTCGTCGCGCATGGGCGCGGTACAGCCTTCCAGATAGCTGACGTAGGAGCCTTCGTCCGCGATGATCAGGGTGCGCTCGAACTGTCCGGTGTTGGCGGCGTTGATCCGGAAGTAGGTGGACAGCTCCATCGGGCAGCGCACGCCCTTCGGGATGTAGACGAAGGAGCCGTCGGTGAAGACTGCCGAATTCAGGCAGGCGTGCTTATTGTCGCCGGCGGGGACGACCGAGCCCAGGTACTTTTTGACCAGCTCCGGGTGATCTTTGATCGCCTCGGAGATGGAGCAGAAAATGACACCTTTTTCGGCGAGTTTTGCGCGGAAGGTGGTCGCGACCGAGACGCTGTCGAACACGGCATCGACCGCGACGCCTGCCAGCATCTCCTGCTCGCGCAGAGGAATACCCAGTTTTTCATAGGTGCGCAGGAGCTCCGGATCCACTTCGTCCAGGCTCTTCGGGGCTTCCTTGGTCTTGGGCGCGGAGAAGTAATAGGCGTCCTGGTAATCGATGGCCGGGAAGTCGACCTTGGCCCACTCCGGCTCCGGCATGGTCAGCCACTGGCGAAAGGCCTTCAGGCGCCACTCGAGCAGCCACTCCGGCTCGCCCTTCTTGGCCGAGATAAAGCGGACCGTGCTTTCGTCCAACCCTTTGGGCGCGGTATCGGCCTCGATGTCCGTGACGAATCCGTACTTGTACTTGTCGTCCGCAAGTGCCTGGACCTGATCGACTGTCTCAACGGTGGCGGCCATCGCCATTTCTCCTAGCTCGTCAATACCTTAACGGCGTTTTCTAAGGTTCCCTAAGCGCTGTCGCCCTGGCGTTCGCGCTGTGGTTTCGGTTCGACGGGTACGCCGAACATGGGGACGGACAGGCTCATGTCCGCCAGGGTTACGCTCGAGAGCGCGGCATGGATGGCGGTGTTGACCCGGTTCCAGTTGCCGCGCATGGGGCAGAGCGATTCCACCTCGCAGTTGCTCTCTGCGCCGTCGACGCAGGCGGTCAGTGCGATAGGGCCTTCCAGCGCCTGGATGATCTCGGCCATGGTGATGTTCTCGGCGGCCCGGCTGAGGCAGTAACCGCCGGCCACGCCGCGCTGCGAGGTCATCAGGCCGGCGCGGGCGAGGGTGCCGAGCAACTTGGAGACCGTCGGCAGCGGCACACCGGTCTCTTCGGCGATATCGTGCGCGCTGTTGGTCTCGTCGGGACGTTGGGCCATCTGCGACATCACGACCACCGCGTAATCCGTCAGCCGGTTCAATCTGAACATCTGTCTCTCCCGAGGGCGGCCTCACTTTTCAAATCTGGAACTTTCCGGACTAAAAAAGCTGACGCCGCGCAGTCACGGTGACTGCTGAAATTCGGTCCTGCACTCTAATTAGGACTATTTTGGTCCAATTTCAATTCGCAATCCAGACCAAATCGGTGCGAATTTAAATATATCAGGAAAAACAAAACGCAAGCGCAATTTTCAAAGAAATTACTGCGAGTAATTCTCATTTGCGTTTAGAGGGTCTTGGGGGGGGGCTTTTCGTCTCAGTTCCATCGTGTTCTGGACAGGGCGCAGTGGCTCTTTTATCTAGAGATCACTAAATGATTTCTACGAAAATGCTTGGAGGGGAAACCCGCTGTCGTCCCGCTTTCGAAGGGCTGCGGCAGATCGGCGCAGGGTGACCCGCAGAGAGCACGGGCAGGGAAGGCACAGAAGAACATGCATAAGAATCTCAAAATCGTCGAACACCCGCTGGTGCAGTACAAGCTGTCGCAGATGCGCTCCAAGGATACGCATTCGTCCGACTTCCGGCGCCTGCTGCGCGAGATCAGCCTGCTGCTGGCCTATGAGGTGACCCGGGATTTGCCGCTGGTTGAGACCGAGATTGAGACACCGATGGCGCGCGCGCTCCTGCCGGTGCTGAAGGATCTCGAGCCCTGTTTCATTTCGATCCTACGGGCGGGCAACGGCATCCTGGACGGCATGCTGGATCTCTTGCCGTCGGCGCGGGCCGGTCATGTCGGGCTTTATCGCGACCACGAAACCCTGGAGGCGATCGAATACTACTTCAAGGTTCCCGAAGATATGGCGGGACGCCTGACCATCGTCTGCGACCCCATGCTGGCCACCGGCCACACCGCGGTCGCCGCGATCCAGCGTCTGAAGGATGCGGGTGCTCAGCAGATCAAGTTCGTCTGCCTGCTGGCCGCGCCGGAGGGTGTCAAAGAATTGACCGAAGCACACCCGGATACGCCTATTTTCACGGCGGCTCTCGATGAGAAGCTGAATGAAAAGGGCTATATTATTCCGGGGCTCGGCGATGCCGGCGACCGTATCTACGGCACCAAGTAGCTAAGACTGTTCTAACGCGGTCTGCCGCACCCGAAGGCCCCAGGCGAGCGTAGCGGCCACCACCAGGGCGCCGGCCGCCAGCAGGGCGATGGTTTCCAGGCCTGCGCTTTCGTAGAGCGGCCCGAAGAGGGCGGCACCGCAGAGAACCCCCAGGTAGGTCACGGCGGAGTTGATCCCCAGGATCGCGCCGCGCGCCGTGCCGGCGGCGCTGCTGAGCAGCAGCACCAGGATGTTCAGCCCGAAGTGATTGAGGAAGCCCCACAGCAGGCAGACGCCCAGCATCAGTTCCGCATCCCCGGTTGATTGCGCGAGTGCGGCATAGCTTACGCCGATCGCAAGCAGCGCGACCGGGAAAAGCTTCGCGGGCTGGAAGCGATCGAGCAGGCCGTCGGCGAGGCTGGCCGCCCCGAAGCCCAACCCGTAGCTCAGGGCATAGAACCCGGCGAAGGAGGTGGAGGCCCCGAGGCTGCGCCTGACATGATCACCGATAAAGGGATAGACACCGTAGAAGGCGATCATATAGGCGAAGCAGACGACCAGAAGCAGGCCGATCCGCCAGGTGAAGTGAGTACGCAGGCGCCGGAGGTAAGTCGCTGTTTCGCTGTCCTGATCCCCCGCGTCCTCGGGCACGCGCAGCAGACCGGCAAGGCTTGCAAGACTGATGAGGCCCAGGACGACAAAACAGGCGCGCCAGCCCAGGAGGTCGGCGATCAGGGCCGCGGCCGGCACGCCCAGCACCATTGAGATCGACCAGCCGGTCAGGACCCGGCCCAACAGGCGGGCTTCCTGTCCTCTAGGGGCCGTTTTGGTGGCCATGGCATAGGTCGCCGGCAGCACCACGCCTGCTCCCAGGCCGGCAAGCGCCTGGGCCAGGGTCAGCATGATCCAGTCGCCAGCCGCCACGCTGAGGCCCACGCCGGCGGTCAGGGCGGCGAGCCCACGCAGCAGCATTTTGCGAGACCCAAAGCGGTCGATCATGGGCGCCAGAACGAGTGCCGAGAGCGCTGTCGCGCCACCATAGCCGGCGATGGCACGCGCCGTTGTCGCTGCCGTCGTTTCCAGGCCCTCCGATACGTCGGTGAGGATCGGGCTGAGCAACAGGGAGTTGGACCCCACGCAGGCGACAACACCGAGAAGAACCAGCGAAATGTAGCTGCTGTTGTGATTCTTGTTCGACATTTTGATATAATTGCCGAATCAAATTCAAAGAAAATGGATTTCTACTGGTATGCCGAAAGTTTCGAATGAGCTTCGGAGCGGCGCTCGAACAAGGTCGGCTTTGGACGATAAGGACCGAATGCTGTTAAGGCTGCTGGCGCAGGACGCCACGACTTCCTACGCCGATCTTGGCGCGCAGGTGCATCTTTCGCCGCCGGCTGTCCACGAACGGGTGAAGCGCCTCAAGCGCGACGGTTATATCAAGGGAACGGTGGCCGTTGTCGACGGCGCTAAGATCGGGCGGCCGCTGCTGACCTTCATTCACGTCGACACGGCGGGCTGGGGCGCTGGATCGCCTATGCGCGCGCTCGCGGAACTCGACGAGGTAGAGGAGATCCACACCGTGACCGGCGACACCTGCGTCATTCTCAAGGTGCGCATGCCGGGGACCCAGGCGTTGGAAGATCTGCTTGCGCGCATCTACAAGATCGAGGGGGTAAAGGGGACGCGCAGTTATGTCGCGCTCAGCACCTATCTGGAACGAGGTCCGCGCTGACGCAAGCGATGCACCATGGTGAGCGCGCGTATCGTGGAGCGCCTTGATCACTGACCTTGGCTGGGAAAGAGTGTATTCTTGGAAGCTCGGCAAGCTTTCTGAAGTGTCTTCCTGATGACCGGTCGTAGGACAACAGCATTTTTGATCTGCTCTGCGCTAACAGCCATCGTGGCGAGTGCAGCGTCGGCCGCTGGCGATGGAGAAAGCGCGTGGCGCAGCTACTCCCAGGAATTGAACGGCGATGTCTACTTCTTCGATCCTTCACGCGTAGAGAGGACCGAAAACTTACATAGAGTGTGGAGCAGGGTCCGGTACAAAACCTCGGTCATGGGGGCTTCGAGTTATCAAAGCCTGTTGGAGATCGACTGCTCCGCGCGTACGGAGAGAATACTGCAGAATACTTTTTTCTCAGATAAGAACTGGGAAGATCCTGCGATGAACACTGACATGATGGCAAAGCCAAAGCGTCAAATACCTGACGGCTCAGCGACGGCGCGCCTTTCCGGAATCCTATGCGATCAATAAAACGACTTGGCGGCTGAGCCTTCAACACCGAGGCTTCGCACTAACCCACAAAAAAACACCCGCGCCAGGTTGTGACGCGGGTGTTCATATTGCCGGGTGGCTACGGAGTTATTTGATGCTTTCCGCGGTCACTCTGTAGATTTCGCCGGCATCAACGGAAACGTAGAGCGCGTTATCCGGCCCCATGACCAGGCCACGGAACCTCTTCGAGAAGCCGAGAGGCATGCGCGTGATGCCATTGATTCCCAGGCCATCAGGCGTAAGGCTGATCATGTCGATTCTCGAGCCTGGTGGTGTGCCACCGAAACCGATACCCATGATGCCGACCGCCAGGCGGCCCTCGTAGATGCCCCAGTTGTCACCTTTGAGGAATGCCGCAGAGCCGGTTCCCTGGGAGAACCCGTTGTTGTTCCATGAAGGCGGCATCAAGTCTTCGAAACGCGTGTCGCTCATCGGGGTGTAGGCGGCGCGCAGTGCGGGATCCATTCCCTTTTTCTGATCCGGCTCATAGCCGCAGTATTCGTCCGGGCACGCACCTCTGCCGCCTCTGTTCTGCGCGGGGTCCCAACCGGCATTGCCACCATTAACAAGAGCGGTGATTTCATCGTTGTGCCACGGGCCATGTTCAGCCGTGAAGGCTTTGCCGTCGCTCGGGCGGAAATCTATACCCTGAACGTTTCTATGGCCGTAGGTGTAGATGCGCTTGTCAAAGCCTTCGGGGGGATTGTTGTCCGGGTGAGCGTTCCCATCCATATCGATCCGCAGAACCTTGCCGCAGAGGAGCTGTCCATCCTGAGGGCAAATTCCTCTATGACGGTCGCCACCGGCTACCCAAAGATAGCCTCCAGGACCGATGCGGAGTCTGCCACCATTGTGCGCGCCCGGGTCACCAAAAGGCTGATCGGAACTGAACGGCTTGTATTGAATATCGGTTACGATATCCGTCCGGTCAGAGACGCTCTTGAGGTCATCGCTGACCTTGAACCTCATGACAATGTTGCCGTCGCATTTTTCAAAGTTGGTTTTGCAGCCGTCGCCGCGATACTTCATCGAAGATGAGTAGAGATAAAGGATGCGGTTCTTTGCGAAATGCCTGTCCGCGACCACGCCAAGCACACCGGCTTGGGCTTCGCAGAAAAGGTCATCGCCGACATCGGCGAAGCCTGTGGAACCCTTCACTCCATACAATGCATTCACGGTTCCATCAGCGGTTCTGACCGACAGACCTTTACATTTTTCAGTGAAGAACATCGTGCCGTCCGGCAGGAAAGCCATGTCCCAAGGATTCTCCAGTCCTTGCAACACGACCTCAGCTTTGATCATGGGGACGTCCATCGGGCCTTCGTGGCCGTCGGCCTGAGCAGCCAGAGGCATGCCCAACATCATGGCGGACGCCATGATTCCTGATAACCAACCATTAGATATTTTTGTCATTTTTCCCTCCCTATTTGACTACGTACTCCTTATTCAACAACGCGCTGTCTATTCAACAACGTACTGTTTATTCAACAACGTACTGGGCATCTTCCAAATACGCCGCCAAGTTTGCAATTTCCTCATCAGTCAGTGGCTCGGCCATCGGAAACATGAGGAAAGAGTTTGCGCCTTGTTCTATGCCGTCTCTGTAGGCTTCTAATTTGGCGGTCGTATATGAGATCTCTTTGCCAGAAATTTTTGGAAAACTGGCCGCGCCTTTTCCGGCTGGTCCGTGGCAGTTAATACAAGTTTCCTTGTATCTGGTTTCCCCCGATGCCTTGTCCGCACTGAACGCAGTATGAGGAGAGATCAACGCTGTTAAAACCAATAGTGTGCTGGAAAATCTCAACAAGACGCGCTCCCGAACATTCGCAACTGTTGTAAGTGCTTGAAGTGGAGGAAGAAAAACTCAGAAAATTTCCCGCTTAAACGGACCAACAAGCTTTGTAGGCTGGAAGATTCGGGCAATTGAGTCAAGGTGCCTCACCTTTGTACTTTGGTCCCAAATCGTTTCACTCCATCGTTGGTGTCAGGTGATGCGAGCGTCGAAGTTAAATGGATTCTTCTACTCTTGGCGCCTCCCCGAAGCCCTGCCTTCCCAACACGATACCGGGAACAAGCGCTGGCAGTTTTCGACAAGCGCCTCTGCACCTATGGCCATCGCAACCTGCAGGACATCGCTTTTTATCCAGGTACGGGTCTGCAGGGCAGGGCGGGCGCGGTGCTTGCTGTCGTCGAGCCTTGTCGGGGCGACACCGTCTGGACCCTTTGCAGGCCCTTACGACTCTTCCAGCGCGCGGGGAAAACTGAGCAGCCGGACGGCGAGCAGAACGGCGACGGCGGCGAGTCCTGCCATGGCGTAAAAAGCCATCGCCGGATCCTGCGCATAAAGAACCCCGGCCAAGAGCAGGGCCAGACCCATTGCGAGCCCGCCTGAAATGGCTGCGTAGAGGCTCTGCGCGGTCGCTGCGGCACCTTTGGGCGCGCGCCTGGCGATGAAGTGCATGGCGCCCAGATGTGTGGCACCGAAGGTGGCGGCATGAAGTAACTGGCTGGCGATCAGCGCGGGCAGCCAGGTGGTTTCGCCGGTGACCCACCAGCGGAGGATGGCGCAGAGGCCGCCGATCAGCAGCAGCAGACTCGGGCGCAGCCGCTGTGCGAAGGCGCCGCTGACGGCGAAGAGCAGAACCTCCGCGATGACACCTTCGGCCCAGAGCAGGCCGATAGTGCTTTCGCTGTGGCCCGCCGCCTGCCAGTGGATGGTGGAGAAGGCGTAGTAAGTGGCGTGGCTGGCTTGCAGCAGGCTGGCGCAGATCAGGAAAATCAGGAAGCGGGGGCGGAGCAGGCTGCGCCAGTCACTCCGATCCTGCGGCCGGGATCTTCCTTCGCGCTGGGGCGGTAGAGCTGCCACGCTTCCGAGCGTCAGGAGCAGCAGCAACAGCATTAGCGGCAAGAAGACCCCGATGCCGTAGCGTTCGACCAGGGGACCGGCCGCCGCCGCGGCCGCGATGAAGCCGAGCGAGCCCCAGAGACGAATCCGGCCGTAATCCAGTCCTTGGTTATAAACCGCCGCCAGGGTCAGGCTGTCGCCGAGCGGCATGAGGGCGTGTTTGGCCGCCAGGGCGGCGAGGCTCACCAGGAGGATTGGCCAGAAGTCCTCGACTCCGAAAAGCAGCGCGAAGGCAGCGATCGAGAAAAGCGCCGCACCGACCATGGTCGCCTTGGGCTGGCCGCTGCGGTCCGAAACCTGGGCAACTGCGGGCGTGGTGGCGACTTTCAGCCAGGAAGCAGCCGCCAGGATTGCCGCGATTTCAGTCGCGCTCAGGCCTTTGTCGCCGAGCCAGAGCGGCCAGAAGGGAAGGGCGAGGCCGACCGCGGCAAAGATCGCGGCGTAAAAGGCTGCGTAGCGGAAGGAAAGCTGCGTCTTGGACATGGGGTCAGGTACGGCGGGTGATGCGCACAGGATTGCACGCGGCCCAGGTCCGGTAAAGATGCAGGCGGATTGCGGAAAAGCCTTGGTTTAACTGAAGGCCTTGTAGGCAACGATCGTGAAGGTGTCCTTCACGCCCGGCAGGGTCTGAACCGAATCGGTCACGAAGTGGCCGATGTCCTCGCTGTCGCCGAGATAGCACTTCAGCATGAGGTCATACTGTCCGGAGGTCGAATGCACTTCGGAAACCTGCTCGATGCTCTGGACCGCCTGATCTGCGACCTCATAAGCCTTGCCGAGTTCGCATTTGATATTCACGAAGATGGTCTGCATAGCGCGTCGATGGCTCCTATGGGTGCTGCTCTCCGCAGGGTCTTGATATGCCCGCTAGCGGATGGGCGCATGATAACAGGTTCGCAGGCAAGTCCAAGGATGGCGTGGCCAACAAAAATGGGCCCCGCTGAGGAGCCCATTTCTTATCTCTGGAACGGTCACGCCAAGTGGCGTGACTGCAGAAAATGATCAGGCGACCCGGGCAGGCCGCAGCATAAAGGCCGGGGTGTGGTCCCCGAAGGCGGAGACGGCTTCTTCCGCCTCATCCAGCTCCTCGACACGGCCCCGTGCCTTCGGTTTCGCACGCGGTTTTTCGCTGGCGCGGCGCCGGGGTTTCGGCGTTTCCGTGGCTTCGGCGTTATCGCCATCGCGGTCGCTGACCACCTTGAGGCGGGCAGAAGAGCCGCGCGTGCCTTTGCTTTCCGGCTTCCGGCGCGGCGCACGGCGGCGCCGGCTGCGGCCTTCCGCTTCTTCCTCGGGGCTCCAGCTCTCGACGCCTTCCAGTTCGATCACCGGAATATCGACCTTGATGGTCGAGATCACGTTGGCCAGGGCGCGGCCTTCTTCCGGCAGCGCCAGGGTAAAGGCCTTACCGGAACGGCCCGCGCGGCCCGTGCGGCCGATGCGGTGCACGTAGTCTTCGGAATTGATCGGCACGTCGAAATTAAAGACATGGGACACGGCCGGGATATCGAGGCCACGGGCCGCGACGTCCGAACAGACCATGATCTCGGCCTTGCCGTTCTTGAAGTCGTCCAGGGTTTCCATGCGGACTGGCTGGGCCATGTCACCATGCAGGGCGGCCACCGAGAAACCGTGCTTCTTGAGCGACTTGAAGACGATGTCCACGTCGCGCTTGCGATTGCAGAAGACGATACCGCTCTTGACCTCTTCGCTGGTGATGAGGTTGCGCAGCGCTTCACGTTTGGCTTTCGCGTCGCCGGAAACCTTCAGCAGCGCCTGGGTCACCGTCTCGGCGGCGGAGGCCGGCGGGTCGACCGAGATTTCCTTCGGGTTCATCAGGAAGGCGTCGGCGAGACGCCGGATCTCAGGCGCCATGGTGGCCGAGAAGAACAGCGTCTGGCGGATTTTCGGCAGCAGCGAGACGATGCGTTCGACGTCGGGGATGAAGCCCATGTCGAGCATGCGGTCGGCTTCGTCGATCACCAGGATCTTCACGTCGGCCAGCAGGATCTTGCCGCGCTCGAAGAGATCGAGGAGGCGGCCCGGCGTCGCGATCAGAACATCAACGCCACGGTCGAGCTTCTTTTCCTGCTCTACGAAAGAGGAGCCGCCGATCAGCAAGGCCATGGAGAGCTTGCAGTGCTTGCCGTACTTTTCGAAGTTTTCCGAGACCTGAGCGGCCAGTTCGCGTGTCGGCGCGATGATCAGCGAGCGCGGCATGCGCGCCCGGGCGCGGCCGCTGGCCAGGATATCGATCATCGGCAGGGTGAAGCTCGCGGTCTTGCCGGTGCCCGTCTGGGCGCAGCCGAGCACGTCGCGGCCCATCAGCACGTAGGGAATTGCTTGTTCCTGAATCGGCGTCGGCGTGGTGTAGCCCGACTCATTCACTGCCGTCAGGACCTCAGGACTCAGTCCAAGATCAGAAAAATTCATGTAGCTCAATCGGTTGGAGAGGTGTCTGCCTAGCTAAATCCAGTCTTACCTGAATCAAGGGATTTGCTGCGCGATCACATTGGGCGCATCATAAGAAATTCAATCTTTCTGTCAAAGAAAAAAGACGGGAAAGCCTTTGTGTTGCTGTGTTCAAATTTAGTCGTATGTAAGATTTATTCGTCTACACGGGGATATGTTAACTATAAATTACGGCTTTAAGACAGGAACCATGTTGATTCGAACCGATAGATCGCTGCTGCTTGTGATTGATGTCCAGGCGCGACTCGCCCCCGCAATTCACGAGGGCCCGCGCCTGACGGCCAATATTATCAAGCTGTTGCAGGCTGGCCGGCGGTTCCAGGTGCCCTGCCTGGCGACCGAACAGTATTCGCGCGGCCTGGGCCGGACACTGCCGGAGGTGGCGGAAGAGATGCCAGACGACGCGGCGGTAGAGAAGATCCATTTCTCGGCGCTGTCCGAGCCCGGATTTGCCGCCCGGCTGGAGTCTTTTGACCGCAGGCAACTGATCGTCGTGGGCATGGAAGCGCACGTCTGCGTTCTTCAAACTGTTCTGGAATTATTGGACGCTGATTATGAAGTTTTCCTGGTTGCCGATGCGACAGGTTCGCGCGCTCCGGAAAATGCCGCGCTCGCCGTCGAACGCATGCGTGACGCCGGGGTCAGCATCGTCTCCAGCGAGATGGTGATGTTCGAATGGATGCGCCGCGCCGATATCGTGTGCTTTAAGGAAGTATCCGCCCTGATAAAGTAAAGCTTATCCCGCAACTGTGATCCCAAGCTCTCCGCCTGCTATTCCCTTAGCCTGCCGCGACAACGGCGAGATTTACGCGAGTCCCGTTTTATGACCGAATCCTCAAGTCTGATTTTTCTGCCCGGGCTTATCTGCGATCACGCGCTCTGGCGCGAGCAGATGATTGCTTTTTCTCAGCGCTTCGACTGCCGGGTCGCCGATCTGACCCGCGCCGAGACGGTCGCGGAGATGGCCCGATCGGTGCTGGAGGATGCGCCGCCGCGATTTCATCTCGCCGCGCTTTCCATGGGCGGCTACGTGGCCTTTGAAATTCTCCGTCAGGCGCCGGAGCGGGTTGCCAGGCTTGCGCTGCTCAACACCAAGGCCCGGCCTGACACCGAGGAAGAGACGCAGCGGCGAAAGGATCTCTTGAAGTCCGTCGGTGTCGGTAACTTCAAGGGGGCGACCGGACGTCTGCTCCCGCTCTTTATTCACGAAGACCGGCTAAGCGACGAGGATCTGACCGCGGACATCGAGGCTATGGCGGAACGGGTGGGTAAGGAAGCCTTCATCCGTCAACAGAAGGCGATCCTGACAAGGCCGGACAGCCGGCCCGGGTTGGGCAGAATTGCCTGCCCAACCCTTGTTATCGCCGGCCGTCAGGATCGTTTGACCCCGGTGGAGTGCCATCAGGAGATGGCGGAGGGAATCCCCGGCGCCGAACTGATCATAATCGAAGACTGCGGCCACCTATCGCCGATGGAGTATCCTGAACGGGTGACCGAAGAACTCGAACGCTGGTTCATTTGAACCTGCGCCAGCCTCCAATCGAACATCGCGATGCTTAGTTGCGACGCCGCCGGGGATTGCCTTCGCGCCGGTCGGGATTTTCCGGCGGGAAGAGGTTGAGGGTCGCCTGCTGTATCAGATCCTGAAAGCGCGGATCGCTCGATGAGGCCGGCCGGGGCGCCCGACCCGCGATCGAGGAGATGTGGCGGTCGTTCGCGCAGTAAACCGCGACAATGCGCAACTCGCCGCCACTGCCTTGTCTGGATGCGGAGCGGTTGACGTCGTAAGGATCGGCGCAGAGCTTCTCCGGGCGGGCGTTCGTCGGCGCATCCAGCACCATGACGACATGATAGGGCGAGTTCTGGTCCGCCGGCACTTCGGTATCGAAGGCCAGTTTCGGCCGGAAGGTTGAGCCGGTCATTGCGGCGGTGGTGGCTCTGTCGACCTGCGGCTTCGCTTCGTCGAAAGGATTCCCGACCACCTCCGTCTTCACCGGCCCCTTGTTGGCCACGTAGAACAGGTCCTCCGGGTCATAATTGTCGATGTTCGCCGACCGCAGTACGGTCTGGTTGGCACAGGCGGCCAGGAGCGAGAGTAACGCCCCAGACATGGCCAGTTTGATCGCCAGGGATCTCGCGGATCCGATATTCCTAGTCATAACAACTCTTCTTACAGCTATGGCTGCACTCGTAGGTGACTATATGGTGGGCGTGGAATCTGCTCTCCACTTCCAGCATAGCACAATCACGTGAGATCGTTGTTACACGTTCGAATATGAACCTAACCTGAACGAAGCATCAGCCGCCTTCACCTGCCGCTTCCCGCCGCCGTTTCAGCAACGCGGAAACGTAAGGCATGATCATCGGGACAAAGAGGATGGCCGCAGCGATCAAGAGGATCGAGAAAGTCAGCGGGCGCTCCCAGAGGAAGGACCAGGAGTCGTTGTTGATGATCAGGGCGCGGCGCAGGTTTTCCTCCATCATGCCGCCCAGAATGAAGCCCAGCAGCATGGGGGCCATGGGGAAATCCAGAAGCCTCAGACCGACGGCCGCCACGGCGAAGATCACCATCAACTGGATGTCGAAGGTGTTGAAGGAGACGAAGTAGACCCCGATCAGCGAGAAGAAGAGGATCATCGGGATCAGCACCGTTCCGGGGATGGCGAGGATACGCGCGATGTAGGGGATCAGCGGCAGGTTGAGGATCAGCAGCACCACGTTGCCGATATACATGGAGATGATTACCGACCAGAAGACGCCCGGGTTGTCGACGAAGAGTCGTGGGCCCGGCTGAATGCCGTAGGAGATCAACGCGCCCAGCATGATGGCCGTGGTGCCCGAGCCTGGAATGCCGAGGGTCAGCAGAGGCACGAAAGAACCTGAACAGGCCGCGTTGTTGGCGGTTTCCGGCGCGGAGAGGCCGCGTACCGATCCCTGGCCGAAGAGCTTGCCTTTGATCGGGCCGGCCAGACGCTGCTCCATGCCGTAAGCCAGGAAGCTGGCGATGGTCGCGCCGGCGCCGGGCAGCACGCCGATGATGAAACCGAGCACGGATGAACGGCCGATGACCGGGACCATCTCGCGCTTGTCCTCGCCGGAGAGCTTCATGGAGCCCAGGTTCTTCTGGGCCTCCATCTCCCGCTTGCGATCTGCGTCGGACTTCGGTCTGAGCACCTGCATCAGGGCTTCGGAAAGTGCGAAGGTCGCCATGGCTAGCAGCAGGAAGGAGACGCCGTCGGTCAGGTCGATCATTCCCATGGTGAAGCGCTGCACGCCCTGGGTCTGGTCGGTGCCGACGGTGGAGATCATGAGCCCGAGCACGGTCATCATCAGGGCCTTGACGATGTTGCCCTTGCCGGCGAAGGCCGCGACGGCGGTCAGGCCCAGCACCATGAGGGCAAAGTAGTCGGTCGACTGGAAAGCGAGGGACACGGTCGCCAGCGACGGCGCTGCGACCAGCAGGAAGATCGCCGCGATGGTACCGCCGGAGAAGGAAGAGTAGGCGGCGATGGCCAGCGCCTTGCCGGCATGACCCTGACGCGCCAGGGGATAGCCGTCGAAGGCGGTCGCCACGGTGCCCGCCACGCCCGGCGCGTTGATCAGGATGGAGGAGGTGGAGCCGCCGAAGATGGCGCCGTAGTAAACGCCGGCCATCAGGATCAGGCCGGTCGCTGGATCGAAACCGTAGGTGATGGGGATCATCAGCGCGATGGCGGAGATCGGACCCAGACCTGGCAGCATGCCGATAAAGGTGCCGACGAAACAGCCGACGGTGACCATCATGAGGTTGATGGGCGAGAGCGCCGTGCCGACGCCGGTGAAAATGCCTTCTAACATCGGACTAGTCCCTCAGGAACACGGGCAGGGGTTCGATGAAAACGCCGAGCAACTGAGTCATCAGGACCCAGAAAAACAGCACCACCGGGATGGACGCCAACAGCACCAGCCACCAGCGGCGCTCGCCCAGGATCAGGATGCCGGCGATCAGAAAGAGGCTGGTGGAGAGCAGGAAGCCGGCCGGACGTACGCTCAGACCGTAGATCACCATGACCAGACAGATCACTGCGCCGCGACCCCAGAGGAAGCCGGCGACTTCGGGCTTGGCGTCGCTGCTCGGCTTGATGATCATGGCCAGGGAGAGCAGGACACCGAGGACCGTGAGCGCCTCGGGCATGGTGCGCGCCGTAAAGGCGGCATTGGCCTGGAAGGGCAGCAGCGGAATCTCGAAGGTCAGAAAGCCGTAGGCCACGGAGAAGGCGAGAAGCAACACCCCGCCAATGCGGTCATTGGTCAGCATGGTGATAGTTCCGGAAATGTTGTTTTGATCAAAAAAGAGCGGCCGGAACCCAGGGAGCTCCGGCGCGCATCTCTATCGGCTCAGAGGAATCCGAGCTCTTTCATCAGGCCGCCGATCTCCGCTTCCTGGGCTTCCAGGAACTTCACGAAGTCATCGCCGGGATTGTAGATCTTGACCCAGCCGTTGCGGGAGCGGACTTCTTCCCACTCGGCGGTGCCGTACATCTTTTCCAGGGCGGCGGCATAAGCGGCCTGCTTGTCGGCGGAGAGGCCCGGAGGTCCGAAGAAACCGCGCCAATTGACGAACTCGGCCGGATTACCTTCTTCCTTGCAGGTCGGCACGTCCTTGGCATCGGCCAGGCGTTCGGAAGCCGTCACGCAGAGAATGCGGACCTGGCCCTGCTTGGAGAGCTCGAGGGCTTCACCGAGACCGGTCGAGAGTGCCTGGATTTCACCGGAGAGCAGGCCGGCCATGGCCTTGCCGCCGGCGTCGTAGGGCACGTACTTGACCTTGGTGGCATCGGCGCCGCCGGACTTCATGACCATGGCCGCGACCAGATGGTCCATACCGCCGGCGACCGAACCGCCGCCGATGGCGACCTTGGTGCTGTCGGCCTTGTAGGCGGACATGAGATCGCCCATGGAACCGATCTTGGAATCGGTGTTGACGACCATTGCAGCGTAGTCGCCGATGGTGCCAGCGACCGGGGTCAGATCGCGGAAGGACTGCGGGAAGACCTTTTGCAGCGAGCGGATGACGATCGGCGTGGAGTTCACCATCAGGGTGTTTCCGGCCTTGTCGGCTGTCTCGATGATGTGGGCGATGGCCTTGCCGCCGCCGCCGCCGGACATGTTCTCGTAGGATGCGGAGCCGACGATCCCGGCCTTGGTCAGGGCTTCGCCCGTACCGCGCGCGGTGCCGTCCCAACCGCCACCAGCGCCGCCGGGGATCAGGAAGTGGATGGAGTCGATATCGGCGGCTGAAGCCGGAGCAGCCGCCAGAAGAGCAGCCGCGGAAAGCGCAGCGATCGCGCCTTTACGCATAAGCGTCATGGAATTCCTCCCGTTACAACAGTGCAGCCGGACTTCTCCGAGTCTCGACTGTCATGCGAAAGAAAAACAGATGAAGCTGTCGCGAAGCTGACATTGCAGCGCACAAAGCGTTGCGCAATGCTCTATTGAGCGCGCAGGGCCTCGTTCCAGCGCCGGATCAGCCGCTCGCGTTTGACCTGATCCAGGTAGACCACGAGGCCCGGACTGACCGGAACGGGACGCAACCGCCCTTCCTCCTTCGCACGGATCCCGGCGAGGGTGTTTTCACCGGTCAGCGCAGGGTGCAGGGCCGGCAGGTGCACCTGCCGTGCCAGCACTTCCTGGCCCTGACGGGAGATCAGGAAGTCGAGAAAGCCCGCGCCGAGGTTCGGCGCCCGGGCGCTGCGCGGGACCAGGCCGATCCGCGACATCACCACGGTGTAATCCTGCGGCAGGATGATGCCGATATCCGGATTGCTGGTCGCCCAGGATTCGGCATAAGAGCCCAGGATGTTGTAGCCGAGCAGAAAACGCCCGTCGGCGACCCGCTCCAGGATCGCGGAGGAGTTGGAATAGAGCTTCACGCCCGCGAAGCCCATGGCGCGCACCAGTTGCCAGATTTCCCGGTAGTGTTCCTGGTCACGCGCCAGGAAGAAGAAACCGAGGCCAGCGCGCTCGATGTCATAGGTGCCGATCCGCCCCGTGAGTTCGTTTTCCGGCTGATAGAGATAGTCAGTCAGTGCCGCCCGGGTACGCGGCGGCTCCGTGGTTGCGAAAGACGGCTTGTGATAGACGATCACCGCCGGTTCGAAGGTGACACCGAAGGCTGAGTCTCGCCAGCTCGCCCAGTCGGGCAGGGCATTCGCGGAAGGCAGATTCAAGGTCGCGGCATAGCCATCGTTGGCGAGCTTGAGCTGCAGGTCCATGGCCGAGGAAAAGACCACATCGGCGGTCTCGCCCCTCTCATCGCTTTCCTCGATCACGCGGGCATAAATCTCCAGCGTCTGCAGCTCCGAATAGTCGACCGCGATTTCCGGATTGGCCTGCTGGTAGCTCTCGATCAGCGGGCGTGCGATCTCCTCATCCAGGGAACTGTAGACCGTGAGCACGCCGCCTTCCGCATCGCCTGAACGGGCGGGAAAGAGCGTTCCGGCGTTGGCGGCAACGCTTAGTCCGACGCATGTGACTGCGACGATGGCTGCGGAAAGCAGTCTTTGTAGATGTGCTGTCTTCAGCATCGCATCAGCTTGCCTGAGCACCGAAGGCTTCACAAGCGGCCACAGACCCAATAGCGTTGTCGTGACAAGAGACGCCGTATGAAAGCGGTGCCAAAAGGGAGGAACGGGCCGTTGCGCCTGCTGGTGGTCGAAGACAATGAAACGCTTGCGCAGGGACTGACCACAGTCCTCAAGGGGGCCGGCTACGCTGTCGATCTGGTCAGCGACGGCCAATCGGCGCAGGCGGCGCTCTCAACGACGCTTTACGACCTCGCGGTCCTGGATCTCACCCTGCCGGATATGGACGGCCTCGAGGTCTTGAGGTGGCTGCGCCAGCAAAGGGGTGACTGCGCCGTGCTGGTTCTGACGGCCCGTGGTGCACTGGACGACCGCATCCGCGGGCTCGATCTGGGCGCCGATGACTACATGACCAAGCCCTTCGAGGTACGGGAACTGGAAGCACGGGTGCGGGTGCTGTTGCGGCGCCGGGCGGGACTGCGGTCTTCGCAGCTTGAATTCGGTGGTCTCAGTCTTGATCTCTCGGCGCGCCAGGCGACGCTCGAAGGTGAGCGTCTCGAACTGCCGGCACGGGAACTGAATCTTTTGGAGACGCTGTTGCTGCGGGCCGAACAGGTGGTGTCCAAGCAGCAGATCATCGAGTCGCTTGCCGACTTCGATGACGACATCAGCGAGAACGCCGTTGAGCAGTACGTCAGCCGGCTGCGTAAGCGCCTCGAACCGCGAGGCCTCAAGATCCGCACGGCGCGCGGTCTGGGTTATATTCTGGAGGCGGGGTGAGCCTTGGCCGTTTCCGCTCAGATGCCCGCCCGTAAGCACCACTCTCTGCGCCGCCGCCTGCTGGTTCTTCTGCTCGTGCCGCTGTGCCTGATCGGCATCCTGGCGCTGGTGGACGCTTATCGTGATGCCATCGACACCGCTAACGAAATCTCCGACCGGGTCCTCTCGGGCTCGGCGCTGGCCATCGCCGAGCGAGTGATCGTGGGCGAGGACGGCGAGCTTGAAGTGGATATCCCCTACGTCGCGCTGGAGATGCTGACCTCCGCCGCGCAGGACCGGGTCTTCTATAAGGTGGAGGGACCCGAAGGACTTTTCATCACGGGTTACGAACGGCTGCCGGTGCCGCAGGGGGACTATAGTGAGACCATCGGCAATCGCGCGCGTTTCTCCGATGCCAGCTTCCGGGGCGATGCCATCCGGCTCGCCGCACTCGACGGTGCGGTCTCGACCGGGACCCGTTCCATTCCTTACAGAGTAGTGGTCGCGGAAACCACCAATGCCCGACAGACCCTGGCACGCGACATCCTGATCCGGACGGCGGTGCGGCAGGCTTTGCTGGTGGGGATCGCCGCCGTGATTGTCTGGTTCGGCGTCACCCGTGCGCTCAAGCCGCTGCAGCGCCTGGAGGAAGCCATCGGGCGACGCTCCCTGGACGATCTGCGTCCGATCGAACATGCCGTGCCCAGCGAGGTCGAGCAACTGGTGGTCTCGATCAACGGTTTCATGCGACGGCTGGGCGGTGCGCTCGAGGCGTTGCGGCACTTTACGGGCAATGCCAGTCATCAGTTGCGCACACCCTTGACGGTGATCCGCACGCAGCTCGAACTGACCCGACGCGCGGCGAGTGATACGGATGCAGTTGAAGCCCTGCAGGTGGCGGACGGCGCCGTCAGTCATGCGGAACGGACCCTGGCGCAGTTGCTGCTGCTGGCGCGTGTCGACGAAGCCTCCGCCGACCGCCTCGGCGAAGCGACCTTTGATCTGCGCACCGAAGCCCAGAAGCTCACGGTCGCTTATCTGAATAAGGCACGGGAGAACGGCATCGACCTGGGCTTCGAGGGACCGGAGGCGGAACTGCCGGTGCGCGGCGACGCCATGCTGCTCGGTGAACTGCTGCGCAATCTCATCGAAAACGCCATCGCCTATGCCGGCACGGATGCCAGCGCCACCGTGCGGGTCGGCCGGGAAGAGGCAAGCGGCGCGGCCTTCCTGGAAGTCGAAGACGACGGTGTCGGTATCGAGCCGGCGAAGCGACGACAAGCCATGGAGCGCTTTGTCCGCCTGTCGCCGGAAGATCAGGCCGGCGCGGGGCTGGGGCTTTCGATCGTCTCGGAGATTGCCGCCTTGTTCGGCGCCCTGCTGACTTTTGACAGTGGCCGGGACGGGAAGGGGCTGCTGGTGAGGGTGCAGTTCAAGCCGGAAACCTAGAAGAGCAGGTCTTTAAAGTAACGCAAAAAGGGTCTTGACCCGACCCCTGCGGCTGGCTCGATAAAACAGGTCACGTGACCACAAGCAGCGAGACAAGCATGCCTTCTTCAGATCAATTTCTACAAGCCTCCGATGCCGCCAGAAGCCTGGGTGTCTCCGCCAAAGCCCTGCGCATCTATGAGGAGCGCGGTTTGATCGCGCCCTTGCGCAGCGAAGCTGGCTGGCGGACCTACGGACCGAAGGAAATGGGGCGTGCCCGTGAGATCGTCGCCCTGCGTTCGCTGGGCTTCAGTCTGACGCAGATCGAGCGGGTGTTAAGTGCTGACAGCGAGGGTTTGGAGCAGGCGCTGGCGGCGCATCAGGCGAAACTTGAGCGGGAAGCCCGCGGTCTTAACCAGACGATCGGGAAGATCCACAGCCTGCGCGCGGATATCGCGAAGGGTAAGACTCCTGACGTGGGGCAACTCGCCCGGCTCCTGGCGCCGGCAGGAGAGCCGGTCGTTGCCTTCGATCTGCCCTGGCCCTGGGGCGGCGAAGGCTTCGAACTGCGCGACATCCCACCTGTGACCTACCTGATTGGTCCGCTGGCCAGCGGAAAGACGAAGCTGGCGATGAAACTGGCGGAAGAACTGCCCAACGCGGCGTTCCTCGGGCTCGATCGTCTGGAGGGTGAGGGCGCGGGGGCGCTGTTGAAAGAGGATGCGGCGCTTCATTCTCGTGTAGAAAGAGCGCTGACCTGGCTGCTTGAGGATGGCGCGACAAAGACGGATGCTCTTCTCGCCCTCCTCTTGGGCCTGGAGGCTGAAGGGCCGGACTATCTCGTGATCGATCTGATTGAACAGGGGCTCGACGCGGCGACCCAACGGGCCCTGGCCGCTTATCTGAGGCAAGGCATGACCCGCGCCCGGCCCCTCTTCATCATGACCCGTTCCAGCGAAATCCTCGATCTGACCGCCGTCGGTATGGGGGAGGCGATCATCCTCTGCCCGGCCAATCACAGCCCACCCAGTCTGGTCTCGCCCTATCCGGGCGCGCCAGGCTACGAGGCCGTGGCAACCTGTCTGGCTTCTCCGGAAGTGCGGGCACGCACGGAAGGTGTGATCGCCTGGCGGCCACCGGCGGCGTGAAAGCGTTCGAAGACCGCCGGCGAAGTCGTCTTTCGCAACCACGGTTTCATTGATTGCGCTAGGTCAATGAAGACACCTGTGCCATCTGTGCCACTTTATACCAAGGAGCATTGTATGGGAGTGAGGCTGGGATGAAGTTCAAAGGCGGTCAGAATATCTGCGGTGTGACCATTGGCGTGCTCTGTCTGGACTCCAGTTTTCCGAAACCGCCGGGGCACATCAAAAACCCCTCGGGCCTCAGCTTTCCGGTGCTCTACGAGACGGTGCGCGGCGCGACCGTCAAGACGCTCCTGACCAATCCTTCGCCTGAGTTCATCGCGCCCTTCATCGAGGCGGCCAAGCGGCTGGAAGGCGAGGGCGTGCGGGCGATTACCGGCAGTTGCGGGTTCCTTGCCCTGTTTCAGGAAGAACTCGCCGCGGCCGTTTCCATTCCGGTTTTCGCCTCGAGCCTTATCCAGGTTCCCCTGGTCTACAATCTGCTCGGACGGCGCGGGCGCGTCGGCGTTCTGACCGCCAGCGAACCCAGTCTGACCGAACGGCATTTCGAGGCCGTGGGAGCCGGCGGCATTCCCGTCGCCATCAAGGGTATGGAAGACTATCGGGAGTTCCGGGAAGTGATCCTGGAAGGCCAGCGCGACGATATGGATGGGGATGAGATCGAGAGTGAAATCCTCTCCGCGGCCGAACGGCTGCTGTCCGACCATCCCGATGTCGGCGCGCTGGTTCTGGAGTGCACGGATATGCCACCCTATGCCCATGCCCTGCAGTCGCATCTGGACCTGCCGATCTTCGATCTGACGACGCTCGCGACCATGGTGCACGACGCTGTGCTCCGGCAGCCTTATCAGGGCATCATGCCGCGGTGAATTTGGGACGCGGTTTGTCACAGGCATGCAATGAAAGAGCTTTAGAAACGCGCTCCTGATCTCTCCCGCCAAAGGATTTGCTATGGCTTTTGCCTGGTTCTCGCCCAAAGTCGAAATCTACGACAGCCGCATCCAGGGCACCGGCCTGGTTGCCCGGCAGGTGATCTCGGAGGGCGAGCTGTTGGTCGTCAAGGGCGGTCATCTTTTCGATCGGGCACGACGTGACGAACTGGAGAAGACCCTGGGGCCGTCGGAGATTCAGATCGACGACGATCTCTTTATCGGTCCCGAGCATCCGGACGAGCGTGCTTCGGCGATGATGTACCTCAACCACTCCTGCGAACCGAACGTCGGCGTTGTGGGACAGATCTCCTTTCATGCCATGCGGGATATCGCTGTGGGGGAGGAACTGACCTTCGATTATGCGACCGGTGACGATGACGACTGGACCATGGACTGTCTTTGCGGTGCTGCGGATTGCCGCGGCATGATCACCGGACAGGACTGGCGGAAGCCCGAGTTGCAGCGTAAGTATGCCGGCTGGTTCTCCGCCTACCTGGCACGGAAGATAGGGGTTCAAGAAGCGAGTTAGGAGATCGATGGATTCGAGTGAAAGGGATCTCAGCGAGCGCCTCCGCAGCGCCATATGGCAGAGCGGTCGCGTCATGACCGTGCTCCTGGCCGCGCGCGGCGCCGGCCTGCCGCAATGGCGGCTTTTCGCCGGCGCGGTCTATCAGACCCTTTGGAACTCCGTCACCGGCAGGCCGGCGGATTTCGGCATTCGCGATTACGACATCGCCTACTACGATCCGGATCTGTCGGAAGAGGCGGAAAACGCGCATCAGAAAGCCGTTCTGTCGGCCGTGGGGCCGGAGATCCGTGACCGGGTTGAGGTCGTCAATCAGGCGCGTGTCCACCTATGGTTCGAGGAACACTTCGGCCGTCGTTATGAAGCGCTGAAAGATACGGACAGTGCCCTGCGTCGTTCGCTCTTCACTGCGCACGCCGTGGGAATCCGGCTCGAGCCGGATGACAGCATCTCCATTGCCGCGCCTTACGGACTCAGGGATATCTTCGACCTGGTGTTACGGCCCAATCCGGAAGTGGGTTATCTGGCAGCGCAGGCCGGCAAGGCGCAGGAAGCGCGGGAGCGTTGGCCGGAGGTGACTTTGCGTGAGAGCTGAGCCGGCCGAGGCTTGATCTGAGCGGCATTGCATATAACTCTCGATAGCGTTAGTTCAGCGAGAGAGGAGAGCAGAGCGTGAGCAAGATCCTGGCTTTTTCGGGGAGCAGCAGTTCCCGTTCGATCAATCAGAAACTGGTCCATGCGGCGGTCCGTCATCTGGACCCGGCGATGGTCACGGTGATCGATATCCGCGACTACCCGCTGCCGATTTACTCCATTGATATCGAACAGGAAGCCATGCCCGAGAATGCGGTGAAGCTGCGCCAGCTCTTCAGCGATCACGCGGGATTCCTGATCTCCAGTCCGGAGAACAACTCCTCGATCACGGTGATCCTGAAGAACGTGATCGACTGGATGTCGCGGATGGATGGCAAGATCTTTCAGGAGAAGCCGGTGCTGCTGATGTCCGCTACGCCCGGTAAGAACGGCGGCCGGACGAACCTGGAGCATATGGAGCGGCTGATGCCCTGGTGGGGCGGGACGGTCGTGGGCACCTTCAGCCTCGCGCGCTTCCCGGAGGCCTTTGATGTCGAGGCGGGGGATCTGCGCGATTCCGAACGCCAGGCGGAGCTGGCAGCGGCCGTGAAGGCTCTGGAAGCCGCTGTTTCATAAGCGCTTTTGGGTCAGGGCTTTTGTAGCGCCGGCATGATGAATTCGGCGATGACCTTGACCGGGAGCCGCCAGTTTTCGGGTTGATTGTAGTTGCCGGCGGTGATCACGATGGCGAGGTCGAGCGCGGGCATGACCATCAGCCGCTGGCCGCCGTTGCCGAAGCCGCCTATCCAGCGCAGGCCGCTGTGCGGCGCGGCGCCGAGCCACCAGTGATAGCCGTATTCGATCTCTCCGAAAGGCCGGGTGCGTGGCTCGAAGGAGGCGTCCAGCCAGTCCTTCGGGACGATGGATTTGCCTTTCCACTGCCCTCCGTTGAGGAGGATTTGACCTACTTTTGCCACATCGCGCGGCCGCATGCGCAGTCCCGAGGCCGCAGCGGCTTCGCCGTCCATCCCCTGGACCCATTCGACGTCGGTGATGCCCAGAGGCGCGAAGAGTTTCTCCCTGGCGAAGTCGAGCAGGGGCTGGTCGCTGCCGCGCGCGATCAGCTTGCCGAGCAGGGCGGTGGCGCCGCCGTTGTAGTGCCATTTCTCGCCCGGCTTCATCGCGAAGGGCCGGCCGAGGACGAAGCGGTAGCGGTCCGGCGCGAACTCCATGGCGATCTCGCTGTTGTTGGGATCGTCATAGGGCAGGTCCTCGTTCCACTCCAGACCCAGTCGCATGGTCAGGGCGTGGGCGAGGGTCATGCGCCGGCGCTCGGGGTCTGAAACGAGATCCGGGTACTCGGGAAAGCTCTCGACGATCGGCGCGTCCAGCGGCGGTGTCAGGCCTTCCGCCAGGGCGATGCCGTAGAGCAGGCCGACGATGCTCTTGGAGACCGAGCGCAGATCATGTTTGGTCCCGGCATCGAAAGTCACTTTGCCGAGCGGGTAGCCCCAGCGTTGGTCCTCGCCTTCGTAGTAGCGCTCGAAGACCAGTTTGCCGTGCCGTGTGACCAGCACCGAATGCAGGCCCTCCAGTCGGCCGTCCTGAACGGCGGCGTCCAGTCTTTCTTCGACGTTCGGGCGGAAACCCGCGGCCTCGGGTGCGAGACGCTCCCAGGGCTCTGCCCGCGCGGTCTCCGGCGCGAGGGGCGAGGAGAGGACGGCGCCGGCCAGGGTCAGTGAGAACAGGCGAGCAATCATTTTGACATCCCTTTGAAACGCAACGGGGCTTAGACTATAGCGCTTCCGCCAAGCCCGGTTGTACAGCTCTTGCGCAAAGGCCGCAGATTGCTATTTCTTGGCGTCTCGACAACTCCCTTTTCCTCTTATCAAACAGGAATCAAAGACGTGCGATACTCCCCCCGGGTCGACCGCATCGCCGGTGAAGGCGCCGCCGCCTGGAACATTCACATCGAGGCCATGCAGGCGCGTCAGCGCGGCGAGGAGGTGCTGGTCATGAGCATCGGCGACCCGGATTTCGCGACGCCGCCGGCGATCGTAGATACCGCCGTCGAGGCTCTTCGCAGCGGCGACACCCACTACACCGGGATCGTGGGGCGTCCGGAGTTGCGCAGCGCCATCGCGCGGGAGATCGCGCACTGCGGCGGGCCGGATCTGACGCCGGAGAACGTGATCGTCCTGGCCGGCGCGCAGAACGGTCTTTTCACCGCCTCGCTCTGCCTCTTCTCGCCGGGCGACGAGGTGATCGTCCTGGATCCCATGTACGTGACCTACGAGGCCGCGGTCCAGGTCTCCGGCGCGAAGCTGGTCCCCGTGCCGGCGCTGCCGGACAGCGGCTTCCGGCCGGACCTGGCGGCGATCGAAGCGGCGGTCACCGAGCGCAGCCGGGCGATCATGTTCGCGAACCCGAACAACCCCTCGGGCGTGGTCATGACAGAGGCGGAACTGACCGCCATCGCCGAGATCGCCAGGCGTCACGATCTCTGGGTGATCTCCGACGAGGTTTACGCTTCGCTGACCTTCGAGCGGGCGCACTGCATGATTGCCGGCCTGCCCGGCATGGCCGAGCGGACGGTCACGGTCGCCAGCCTCTCCAAGTCCCAGGCCATGACCGGCTGGCGCATCGGCTGGCTGGCCGGTCCCCGGGAACTGGTCGATCATGCGGCGCACCTCGCACTCTGTATGCTCTACGGCCTGCCGGGCTTCATCCAGCAGGCGGCGGTCACGGCGTTGGGCGCGGCGCGGGGAGAGATGGCGCGTATGCGCGACATTTACCGCAGCCGCCGCGACCGGGTGATCGCAGGCCTGTCGGGCGCCAGCAAGATCGCGGCCGTGCCGTCGGAATCCGGCATGTTCCTGTTGCTCGATGTGCGCGAGACGGGAATGACCTCCCTGGACTTTGCCTGGGCGCTCTATCGGCAGGAGCGCGTTTCGCTGCTGGATGCCGGCGCCTTCGGCCATGCGACGGCGGGGCATGTGCGGCTGTCCTATACCCTGGGCGACGCGGATCTCGACGAAGGCTGCCGGCGCATCCAAAGGTTCGTTTCCGGCCTTTGAGGCAAACGGACGGCCGCGTGGCTGTTATAGTCCCAGTCCGCATTTTTGGCTCGAATGAGAATGAGGCCGTATGAGCGATAACATCCTGCCCGTCGACGAGTTCCTCGCCTATACCATCGGGATTGTTGTCTATTTCGTCGGAATGCGTTTGACCGATCGGATCGCGTTCCTGCGCAATTTCAATATACCCGAGCCGGTGACGGGTGGCGTGCTCGCGGCGCTGGTCGGCCTGGTCATCTTTCTCACCACCGGGATGGAGATCGAGTACGACCTGGAGACCCGGGATACGCTGCTGGTCTACTTCTTCACCACCATCGGACTGAACGCGCGGATTTCGGATCTGCTGGCCGGCGGGCGGCCGCTGCTGGTCCTGCTGGCGCTGACCCTCGGCTACATCGTGCTGCAGGACACCATCGGTGTGCTGGCGGCGCAGGCGATCGGTCAACCGGCGGCGGTGGGTATTCTGGTGGGCTCGGCCTCGCTGATCGGCGGGCATGGCACGGCCATCGCCTGGGCGCCCGACATCGCGGCGGAGCACGGTGTGCCCAATGCGCTGGAGATCGGGGTCGCCGCCGCGACCCTGGGCCTGGTCATGGCGAGCCTGCTTGGCGGCCCCATCGCCAAGTTCCTGCTGGCCCGGCACCGGCCTTCGGAGACCGAGACCGACGGCATGATCGTCGGTCTGTCCCATGAGCAGGAAGACACCGAGCAGATCAATCACATCAGCATCATGGCCGTGATCCTGGTGATTCACATCGCGGCCATCATTGGCTTCTTCCTGAACCAGGTCCTGGAGGAAATGGGGCTGAAGCTGCCGCTCTTCGTCTCCTGCCTGATGGTCGCGATCGTCATGTCCAACACGGTGCCCTACATCCTGCCGCGCATGCACTGGCCGGCGCGCACCAAGGCGCTGGCAGTCATGTCCGACTTCTCCCTCGGCCTCTTCATCGCCATGTCCCTGATGTCCATGCAGCTCTGGGCCATCGCCGACCTGGCCGGCCCGCTGTTGCTGCTGCTCGCGCTGCAGGCGGCGGCGACCGTGCTTTTTATCATCCTCGTGCTGTTCCCGGTGATGGGCCGGGATTATCTCGCCACGGTCCTCAGCGCCGGTTTCGCCGGCTTCGCCCTGGGCGCCACACCGACCGCGGTCGCCAACATGACCGCGGTGACCAAGACCCACGGCCCGGCGCCGACGGCCTTCATCATCCTGCCGCTGGTGGGGGCGTTCTTCGTCGATATTACCAACGCCTTTGTGATCCAGTTCTTTCTGAGTTTGTGACGGCGGGAGAGGGGACTGTGGGGCTGCCTCGTTTGCGGAGACCTTTCTGCTCGCAGGCACCGACGGGCGGTGTCCTACTCAACTCACGAGCCCAAACAACTCCTGCGGTTCGCGAACGCCTCGAAGTTTGTGAGCACCGAGTGCCTCTAGTTCAACTCCGCGGCCAGCGGCTTCTTTAAAGGTGCTGGAAATCAGAACATTTCGCTCCAAGGACCGGCAGAGCGATTGAATCCGGCTTGCCTCGTTGACCGCAGGGCCGATCACGGTGAAGTCCAGCCGCTCACTGGCGCCGATATTGCCGTAAAAGACTTCGCCCATGTGCAGCGCCAGGCCGAAATCCATAACCGGCTTGCCAGCGGCCTCGCGTGCTTCGTTGAAGATGGGGAGTGATGCATGCAACGCCGCCGCTGCTGCCAGGGCCTCTCGGCACACGGTCGTTTTATCCCTGCCCGTCAGATCGAATGTCGCCAGCAGCCCGTCCCCCATGATTTTCAGGACCTGACCATTGTTGACATGGACCGGCTCCGCCATCGCTTCGAGATAGTCATTGAGAGTTTCGACAAGGATGTCACGCGGCAGACTATCGGTGAGCCGGGTAAACCCGCGCAAGTCGGAGAACCAGATAATGGCGGGTATCGCCTTTGCCGTTCCACGCTCGATCGCTCCTGAGAGCACCCGATGCCCGGCATCGTCACCGAGATAGGTTCCGAGCACGGTGCCGGCGATGTCGTAGGTGAGGCGCGACTTTATGGACAAGGCCAGATAAGGGAGCGCCTGATAGATCTGGTCCAGTTGAGAATCCTCGAACCCTTCCGGGAAGTCGGTGGCGCAAGAGAAAAAGATGCCATCCACGCCTTGGCCCCGACCTTCGGTATCAGGTGCGAGATCCGATCCGCTGGCGAGGGCTTCCGCATGCCGGGGGTCGAAAGGCACGATGTAGGCGGCATAGTCGACAAGCCCCTCGGCATGAAATTCGCGAAACAGCGGGAATTCATCCACTCCCTGCTCATCGATCCGCCGCCGCAAAGAGAGCAAACCTTTGCTGCGCATGTGGTGGACCGGGCTTTTCAGATAAGGCTCTTGTGTATTTTCAGAGCGTTCGTAGCTCGTATGTTCGACCTCGTCGGTACCAGCGCGCCAAAGAAAGGTGTGCGCGCCATACCTGGGATGAAGCGTGGACATGCCCACCTGAACACGTTTGATCGGATAGCCGCTTTCGAAGAGTTTTTGACAAAAGCCGGCGATCTGTTCGCTCAGTGGCAGACCCAGCATGCCACGCTCTACGATCCAGAGAGGAAAACCGGCCAGATCACTCGGGGGGCGCGATACTGTGTCCAATGGGCCGTGGCTCATGTCTGTCCATCTGTAACTTTGAGACGAGTGGGTGATACGAAGCGGTCACAACATAGCAAATGTGCGATCGTAAAGAACCCGGCCTGACCGATCCTTCTGTAGAGTTTGGATTGCGTGGAGGCGCACCTAAGGCAGGCAGCTCCTTTCGAATGATCATAGCGATGGCCTTCTGACCTGCGGCTGTGGCTGCGCTAACCTTACCGCGCATAGAGGCGCACCGCTCAAACACTGGCGAGATCTACTACCCCGCCGCATATCACCAGTATAATCTATCTTGGTAAGGGCCCATTAGCGTCGGTTGAGCCGTCCCAGTCTTGCGAGGGAAAGATACAACCACCGTAAGTATGCGATGAGCCCAGTTTGAGGGATGCCGCAGATGACACGAACGTCTGAGAAGCGGCATATAATGACCTTCAATCAAATGAAGGCGAAGCCCTGGAACGTGACAAACAGAGTCATTGTTAAAAACGCAGCAAGCGATCAATCTTTTCGTTGAGCGTCTATGGGCCTGCAGATTGCTCGCGGGTTTATATCTACTATCTGACAAAATTTTAGCGTATCTTAAATTCTCACTTTGATGCCAATTTCTGATAATAAAAATAAAGAATAGTTTATTGCAGTCATTAATGTCAACAGAATTAATACTAACAAGGCTCGTTGTGAAAGTAGCACCTTTGCCCCAAAAGCAATTACTGCGTAAAGAAAAAAATGCGCATAAGACGAAATGGCCTCATCGCCAAAGGGATCACCAAGGAAAAATATGCTGCGTACAACCACTGGTGCAAAACCAATCAATGCCCCGCCAACTGCAAACTTAAATAAAATTGACTTTTTTCTATTATGATGATTCTTAAAATAGAATAATATTCCTCCCATGAATCCCCAAAAAAAGAAATATAAAATCCCATTCGAATGAATTGAACTGTATTGAGAAATTCCCTTTGAGATTGCAAAAGTAAAATATAAACCCCAAAAGAATCCAAAAATTATGGAAACTGTTGAATTTTCTACTCTTAAAGGCGGAATCTCCTTCGTCCTAAAACTTGAAATGCCCATCAAGACGATACCAAGTATAGATGTTAAACTCAGAGCATTCTCAATTAAGATCCTGTAGTTCCAGATCTTGGCCAACCATGACCAGGGTAAGGAAGCAAGCGTTCTCCAATGAACAGAAAGATCCACTGATAAAGGCGAAAATGCAAAGACTTCACCCATTCGAAAAAAAATTGATGTCGCTACAGTGAAAGCACCGAGCCATGCGATCAAGGCACTAAATATGCCATTCTTCAGCAATAAAGGATCACTAACTTTCAATTCTTATCTCAACCCACGATATTTTGTTATCATCATCGCAAGTTTCAGTCGAGTATACAGCGGAAAACCTGCGTCCATCTAAGAATTCAATAATTTGTTGGTTCGGAACCTTCTGGCCTTTTACAATAAAATTTGCGCCAGAGTGGCTCTCGCAAATCCACTCATGCACTTTTGAAAATGACCTATCGCGAAGAGTGGGGATTATTGAGAAACTTCGACTAAAATAGTGAATAATAAATCGTCCCTCTGACACGTATCGCTCTTTTACCACGATCCCTTCGCCGATATCGTGTGGTGACTCCCAAACGCTTTCAACACTTCTGAGGCTTTGTTGTAACACAGATTCGCGGAGGGACTTACAGTATGTGGAGTCGTTGTCTTCTGTCCGTGAGAAACAATCATCTTTCGAGAAAAATACTCCATATAATAAAAGTCCGATATATACAATAAATATTCCTATGATAGCGGGAATAATTTTAGTGAATACAAATTTTGGGAATACAATTTTCATGTGCTATAAATAATGAAATCTATATTTTATATCTGAATATAATTGGTGTTTGTTGTGATGTTCATCAAGGTGAAAATTCTAACTCGCCAGTTTAATGTTGAGTGTCTTCATCGCGCACCAAAAATAGCAGCATCGAGGCCACCCGCGTAGGCGAACGAGCTTCGCCGTTTGGCGGATCGAAAGGCAGTTTTTGTCGAACTACGGACCATCGATCAAGAGATGTAAATAGCCGGAAAGTCTGCACGTTAGATCTGAAAGTAGCTCTCAATTTTGCTATCATAGCGAATTACAGCTTCTGGGAACAGAGTAGCAGAATCCAAAGTTTACTAAGATCGTTTTTTGGGGCCGCAACCGAAGGAGAAACTTATTGCCCGTGCCGATCCCAATGCCATTACCTTAGATGGACTATCGTTACCGATAGATCCGGCTTCCAGTTACCACGTCACTCTCATACTATTCAGAGATCGCCGACAACTGAGTGGCTTTAACCACCGCCATCACAAACCTGTGAGCTTGGTTTATCGCCTGTTTCGCCTATCTTATTTCTAACCTGTTCGCAGTCACACCATCTTCCGCTCCGGTCGCCGCTCGTCGCACGGGCTTGAACGACCGGCAGCCTGTCCGAGGGAGTTGTTCCATGACCGATGCCTTGTTCAATCGCCGAACGCTCCTTGCCGCCGGCGGAGCCGTCATTGCGACCGGCGCGTCCGGTCTGTTTATGCCGGTCGGTGCGCAAGGCCTGGCCCCGACGCCGACGATGCGGGGCGGTGCAAACAATTACCGTCCCGGCGCGCCGATCGTGGAGCGGATCGGTGGCGGGGGCTTTTGGATGAGCGGCACGGTGCGCCGCGCGGGCGACGGCGCGCCGCTTCCTGGCCAGCGCATCCAGATCTGGGCGCACACGACCGAAGGGCACGAACGCGACGAACGGAGCCATGGGGCGACGCTCACCGATGAGAACGGCGAATTCCGACTCGAGATGCCGCAGATCGTTCCTGCCTTCGGCCAGCCGCACGGGCATCTCGCCTATGACAGCGGTGATTTCGAAACGGTCTTCCTGCGTCCGATCATGCCGAGCTCGAAAGACACCAGCCTGAGCGCGCATTTCGTCCTTAAACCTGTCTGACCGGACGAGGCCGGCTCGGAGAGATGAAACGGGCCCGCGGGACCCTGGTCTGGAGGATTCTGATCTGGAGTGCCCTGGCGGCGGCCGTGGTGATTCCGTTGGCGGCCGCGGCGGCGAGCCCGCTGCTTGCCTGGCGCCAGCCGGTATACATCGCGGCCGGCTTTGCCGGGGTGATCGCGATGTCCCTGCTGTTGCTTCAGCCTTTGCTCGCCGGTGGATATCTGCCGGGCCTGTCCGGCCAGCGCGGGCGGCGCTTCCACCGCTTCGTCGGGGGCGCTCTGATCGCGGCGGTATTGATCCACGTTGCCGGCCTCTGGGTTACCAGCCCGCCGGACGTGATCGATGTCCTTCTCTTCCGCTCGCCGACGCCCTTCTCGGTCTGGGGCGTCATCGCCATGTGGGCGGTCTTTGCCGCCGCGTTACTGGCCGTGCTGCGGCGTCGCCTGCGCCTCCGGCCGCCGACCTGGCGTCTGGCTCACACCGCGCTCGCCGCGGTGGTCGTTATCGGCAGCATTGTCCATGCGCTCCTGATCGAGGGGACGATGGAGACGCTCTCGAAAGTCCTGCTCTGCGGGCTTGTCCTCCTGGCGACCGCGAAGGTCCTGGCCGACTTGCGGGTCTGGGCGGTCCTGACCCGTCGGAGAGCAAGGCGTTGAAGCTGCGGCGCTGAAACTTCGTCCCCTGGCCAGATCGACTGGCTTCCATCGAAAGCGATTGTCCCTCGACACAGTTGTCAGACCGGGTGCGGATAGCTCTTCAGGTGATCGATGAAGCGCTGCTTGACCGGTGATGCGCCCTGGTCGTTCCAGATCGCCACTGTCGAGACCGTTTCCCTGCAGTCCTTCACCGGCCGGATCTCCAGGCCTTTGCGGAAGTAGTTCTGCACGCTCTCGGTCTGGATCGAGATACCCATTTCGCAGGCGATCAGGCCGAAGATGCCTTCGCTGTTGGAGGCCGACTGCACCACCTGCGGCTCGAAGCCGGCCTGGCGGCAGAGGCTGTAGAGGTGCTGGTGATAGTGAGTCCAGTTGGCGGTGGTGCCGAGCACGAAGGGTTCCTCCGCGAGCGCCGAGAGCGGGATCTCGGTCTCGGCGGTGAGGGGGTGGGATTCGTAGAGCACCACCACGAAGCGGTCGCGCTGGACGGTCACGGTCTCATAGCCGCTGCGGATGATGGGGCCGGTGAGAAAACCGAAATCCAGGACGCCGGCCTCCAGGTCGTTGAGCTGCGCATTGGTGTAGTCGTGCCGGGGCTCCACGGCGATATCGGGATAGCGTTGGCGGAAGGACTTGAGGATCGGCGAGAGTTCACCCGCGATCGCGATATCGGTGTAGCCGATCACCAGGCGCCCGGTCTCGCCGCTGGTGGTCTTCAGCGCCTGGTTGATGGCGCCCTCGATATGGTTCAGGGCCTTGGTGCAGCCGCTGAGAAAGTTCGTGCCGGCTTCAGTCAGGGCCACATGCCGGTTGTTGCGCTCGAAAAGCAGGACGCCGATTTCCTGTTCGATGTACTGGATGGTCCGGCTCAGGTTCGGCTGAGAGATCGACAGACGTTCGGCGGCACGGCCGAAATGCAACTCCTCGGCGACCGCGACGAAACAGCGGATGTGGCGCATTCCCAAATGCACGATGCAACTCCTGCATCAATTAAGGCTTGATTTATATTATACGCGGCAATGCGCCCCGGCTATGATTTTGCTGTGGTTCCAAAAAAAGAAACAGGGAGCAAACGAATGTTTTCGGGACTTAAGAGAAGCTTGGCCCTGGGGTCGGCCGCCGTTCTGGCCCTGGGCTTGCTGTCGGCCGGCGCGAAGGCGGCCGACAAGGTGACCCTCAACCTCGGCTGGGCGACGCCGCTGGAATCCGACTACGGAATCCTGGCGAAGAAGTTCGAGGAACTGGCGGAGAAATACAGCAACGGTTCGGTCGACGTGAAGCTGCGCTGCTGCGCGCAGATCGCCACGGAAGACGATGCCTTCAAGGCGCTGCAGCTCGGCACGGTGGATGCCTACTTCATTTCGCAGAACAACGTGTCGCCGCACTGGCCCATGATGGACGTCTTCGTCCTGCCCTATATCTTCCAGAGCACCGATCACCTGCTGGAGGTTGCCGCCGGACCGGTCGGCCAGAAGATCCGCGACCGCCTGCAGAAGGACACCGGCGTTCACCTGCTGACCTTCGGCGGTCCCGGTTACCGCGACATGTTCAACTCCCAGCGCGCGGTCAACAGCATCGAGGACCTGAAAGGCCTCAAGCTGCGGGTGCCCAAGAACCAGGTGATGCTCTCGACCTTCGAAGCCTTCGGGGCGGAGCCGGTGCCGCTGGCCTGGTCGGAAACGCCCACCGCCCTGCAGACCGGGACGATCGACGGTGGCGACAACGGAACTTCGGTCATTCGCGAGATGAAGTTCTTCGAGTTCGCCAAGCACCTGATCATCCTGGATCACTTTGTCGGCTTCGCACCGGTCTTCGCCTCGGACCGTTTCATGAAGAAGCTCGATGATGACCAGAAAGCCGCGGTGATGCGGGCCGCCAATGAAGCCGGCGAGTACCACACCAAGGTCAAGCTGGAGGAGATCGAGGGCATCCGCACCTGGCTGGCCAATGAAGGCGGCATGAAGGTCACGCGTCCCGACCGCGCCCCCTTCATCGCGGCCGCGCAGACGGTGCAGCAGAAGTTCGCGGCGGAACGCGGTGCCGACTTCAAGGCGCTGGTCGATGAGATCCAGGCGGCTGCCAAGTAGGCAGCAAATTGGATTGCCGGAGCGGAGTGTGGTCACGCACCTCCGCTCCGGCCTCTCGGCTTTACAACGATCACCGGGATAAACCTGCCCACCGGGGCAAACCTGCCACGCCGTCTCATAAGGTTGGAAGAGAGATTGCGTTTCTCTGACCGGCTGAACGGGGCTTGCGGGTATTGTCTTTGAATCTTCGGCAAGAGGGGAGCTGCCGGCTGTGATTCGACGGATATTCGGATTTCTCGAGCGTCACTTTGAGGAGATGCTGTCCTGCTTCGCGCTGAGCGTGGTGGCGGTCTGTGTCTTCCTGCAGGTGATCATGCGCTACGGCTTCAACAGCGCGCTGCAGTGGACCGAAGAGATCGCCGCCATCGGCATGGTCTGGGCGGTCTACATGGGCGCCGCGCTCTGCGTGCGGGAGCGCTTCCACATCAGGATCATGGCCGGCGTCATGTTGCTGCCGCGGCTCGGGGCGACGGCGGTGGTGGTTTTCGCGGACCTGATCTGGCTCGGCTTCTCCGTTTTCATGCTGCAGGTCAGCGCGGACTATCTGACCGTCCTCTGGAACTTCACCTCGACCACGCCGCGGCTCGGGATCGATGAGTTCTACCCCCAGTCCGTCGTTTTCATCGGCTACGCCCTGATGATCCTGCGCCTGCTGCAGATCTACGTCCTCTGGTTCCGCGGCGGCTTCCGGGGCATTCCCGGCATGCGGCCCGAACACGACATCGATCCGATGGAGGCCTAGCGCGCTGTTATGAGTGATCTGCTTCTCATCGCGCTGGTCTTTACGGTCCTCACCGTCATCGGCGTACCGCTCTTCGCCGCGGTCGGCGTGGCGACCGCCCTGGCGCTCTATCTGATCGACATTCCCTACACCCTGCTGGCGCAGACCGGTTACACCAGCCTGACGCCCTTTCCGATCCTGACCATTCCGCTCTTCGTGCTGGCCGGACGCCTGATGGAAGTGGGCGGGATGGCCAACCGCCTGATCTCCATCGCCACCAACCTGGTCGGCGCCTACCGCGGCAGCCTGGGGCTGGTGACGGTCTTCGCCTGCATGCTCTTCGCCGCGCTCAGCGGCTCCGGGCCGGCCACCACGGCGGCGATCGGCTCCGTCACCATTCCGGCCATGAAGCGCGAGGGCTATTCGATGCCCTTCGGCGCGGCCATCGCGGCTTCCGCCGGCGCGCTGGGCAGCGTGATTCCGCCCAGCAACCTGATGATCATCTACGGCCTGGTGTCGGAGACCTCGATCCCGCGGCTGTTCCTGGCGGGCTTCGTGCCGGGCATGTTGGTGACCGTCTTCCTCCTGATCACCACCTACATCATCGCCCGCAAGAACAACTACGGCGGCAGCGGCGAGCCTTTCTCCTGGAAGCCATTCCTCAATGCGCTCTGGGCCGGCAAGTGGGCCATCGGCGCGCCGGTCCTGATCCTGGGGGGCATCTACGGCGGCGCCTTCACGCCGACGGAAGCCGCCGCAGTCGCGGTCTTCTACGCGCTCTTCGTAGGGCTCTTCGTCTATCGCGAACTGACCCTGCAGAAGATCATCGAAAGCCTCAGGTTCACGGCGCTGATGGCCGGACTGCTGGTGCTGCTGACACCGACCCTGGCCTTTGGGCAGCTCTCGGCGTTTTACGATGTGCCGGCCGCCGTGGAGACCGCGATCACCAGCGTGACCGACAACGCGGTCCTGGTGATGATCATGATCGGGATCTTCTACATCCTGATCGGCACCTTCATGGAATCCCTCGCGCAGATCATCCTCTTCACGGCGGTGTTTCTGCCGCTGGTCGAGGCGCTCGGGGTCGATCCGGTGCTCTTCGGTGTCTTCACGGTCATGACCTGCGAGATCGGCTTCCTGACCCCACCGCTGGGCGGCAATCTCAATGTGGCCTCGCGGATTTCCGGCATCACCATCGAGCAGGTCTCGGTCGCGGTGCTGCCCTTCATCCTGGCCTATGTCCTGGGGCTGCTGTTCCTGATCTTCGTGCCGGAAGCAACCCTCTGGCTGCCGAACCTGGTCTACGGCGAAGCGGTCTACTGACCGGCGTAAGTATTCGAAAAAGGATCGCGCGTGATGCTCGATATCATTCTGGAAGGCGGCAGGCTCTACGACGGGAGCGGCCGGCCCGGTTTCGTCGCCGACATCGGCATCGAGGGCGAGCGGATCGCTGAGATCGGCGATCTGAGCAGCGCGGCGGCGGAGCGCCGGATCGCGCTCGAAGGCCTCGCAGTCTCCCCAGGCTTCATCGATCTGCACACCCATTCCGACTTCACCCTGGCGGCCAACGGCCGGGCGGAAAGCCAGGTACATCAGGGCGTGACCACCGAGGTGGTGGGGCAGTGCGGTGTCTCCTGCGCCCCGGCACGCTGCCGCGACGATGTGGAGCTGATGGCGCCAGGCTTCGTTCCGGGTGCGGTGGAGATCGGCTGGAACTCTTTCGGGGAGTATCTCGATCATCTGGATGGCATTGCCCTGGGCGTGAACGTGGCCGCCTTCGTGGGGCATGGCACGATCCATCGCGCCGTCCTGGGCGATGCCCTGCGGGCTGCTGACGAAGATGAGCTGGATGAGATGTGCGAGCTGCTGGCGCGTTCGCTGGAGGAGGGCGCCTACGGTTTCTCCACCGGTCTGGAGTACTGGCCGGGCAGCCTGGCCACGCCGGAGCAGATCGCGCGGCTTTGCGAGGTCGCGGCGGAGAAGGATGTGCTCTATGCCACCCACGTCCGTAACCGGGACGTCTTCTACGACCTGGGCTTCGGCGAGGCGCTGGCCACGGCGCGGGAGTCCGGCGCCCGGCTGCAGATCTCGCATATCCAGCCGAAGTACGGCGCGCCGGATCATGCCATGCAACACAGTCTGGAACTGATCGCCCAGGCGCGCAGCCACGGGGTCGACGTGGCCTTTGATGTGATCCCGCACCGCTGGTCCCACACCCGGGTTCTGGCGATCCTGCCTCAGTGGGCTCAGGAGGGCGGGGTCGCCGAGGTGAGCGCCCGCCTGAAAGACGACGCCTGCCGGGATCGGATCCGGCGCAACCCCAAACCCATGTGGCGGCTGGTGAGCGCCGGCAAGTGGGACAAGATCGTCCTGATGCAGTCGGAGCAGAATAAAGACCTGGTCGGGATGAACTTCGCCGAGATCGGCGAACGGCGCGGGCAGGACCCTTACGACGCGGTCTTCGAGCTGCTGCTGGAAGAGGGTGACAACATGAACCACCTCATGTGGACCTCCCAGTCTTTCTCGGAAGACGACATCGAGCTGGCGCTCACCCAGTCCGAATGCGCGGTGATCTCCGACACCCTGGCGCTGGCGCCCTACGGCTGCCTGAAGCATCACATCGGTTCCTTGAGTGGTTACGGCTGGGCGGCGCGTTTCCTGCAGCATTATGTGCGCGACCGGGGCGTGATGTCGCTGGAGGAGGGGATCTGCCGTCTGACTTCGGTGCCCGCGGCGCGGATCGGTCTGAAAGACCGCGGCCAACTGGCGGTCGGCTATCAGGCTGACATCACCGTCTTCGACCCTGCGCAGATCGCCAGCCACTTCGAGATCGCCGCGCCGCGCCGCTATGCGACCGGCATCGCCTATGTTCTGGTGAACGGCCAGTTGGCCATGGAAGACGGCGAGCGCACGGAGCGGGATTCAGGCCGGGTTCTTCGGCGCCGGTGACGCGCCGTAGCGGAAGGTGACCGGCGTCCAGCCTTCGCGCCGGCGCTTCATCCGCGCCGTCTTGTCTTCGCCGTCGTAGCTGACCGCCAGCGGTTCGCGGGTGAAGTCGCCATGGGATTCCAGTGCATTCACGATCACCAGGGCGCGGGGGGCCGTCTCGTCCAGGGTTACGGCCGCAACGTAGACACCGCAGTTACGGCAGAGCAGGTATTCGGCCGTGCGGTAGCCGAAGCTGTAGCGATTGAGAAGGGCGGGGTCCGTGACCTCGATCGTGAGCCGGCCCTCTGGATCGGCGGTGGCGCGGGTCGCGTGCTTGCGGCAGAAGCTGCAGAGGCAGGCGCGCAGTTCCATCTCACCCGGCGCGCGCGCCGTTTCGAAGGTCAGTCGGATGTTGCCGCAGTGGCAGCCGCCCCGGTGCTGCATGATTCTTCCCCGGAGGTTTCACGGAACCTGCGGAGAGCATGTCATCTCTCGCTCTGCCCTGCCAGCGGCAGAGCCGTCACAAGTGCTTTTCCATGCGGTAATTGTTCAGCGTCACGCCGTGCCGGACCACGCTTTGTTCTTCGATGACGCGCCAGCCCTGGTGTTCGAAAAAGGCTTTGGCCGCTTTACTGGCCTGTACGGTGAGATGCCGTGCACCCAGCTCCAGGGCTTTCGCTTCGACCGCGTCATAGAGCAACCGGCCGATGCCCTGTCCCGCGTTGCCGGGATGCACGAAGGCCAGGTCCAGATAGCCGGTTTCATCGATGGTCATGAAGCCGACGGCATTACCCTCCAGCTCGGCCACGAAGCCGGTCATGCCCTCAAGCTTCCGGGCCCAGACCTCCGGCTCCGGCCTGTCGCCACCCCATGCGCGCCGCTGCTCTTCGTCATAGTGATCTTTGGTGCCGACCTGAACGGCTTCAAAGAAGATCTCGGCGAGCTGCGGCGCATCTTCCCGCTGCAGAGCACGGACTTTCGCGGCGCTCATGATTGATCTCTCGTACGTTGGATCGGCTTTACTTAACTGAGATCACATGAGGTTGCGAGGATGTTTCCTCTTAAGCCTTCCGAATCACGCCGCCGGCGCTGCAATGGCACATGGCGAAGGCCGGGACGTTTCCGGTTGTCGGATCACCGCCCACCCACTGGCCGATGACGCTGGGGATGCAGGGCGCGACCGAAAGCACGCCCTGCGCGGCGGCCGTTGCGGAGGCAGTCTGGGGATTCGCCATGGAGCGGCACATGCCGAAGGTGGGGACATTCACCAGCGGGACGGTTTCCCCAGGCTGCGCTTCGCCGGAGGATTGCATCGACTGGAAAGCGCCGGGCGAAGTCCCCTGCGAGCACATTACCGTGTCTCCGTGATTCAGAATGGTTGGATCAGGCATTCCCATCTCCCTTCGTTTCTTATTTTCCGGCGCAACTTCGCCTGCGCGCCTCAAAGGGCTGGGGCAAAGTTGTGTGCGATGACAGGAACTATAGCGGTAAAATTAAAATGCATACAAACAATAATGTGTATCTCTGGTGGAAGTAAGAATGAGAATTACTTGCATATAAGGAGTTATTTTAATTTATGCTATTTTTGCGCGTAGCCAGGAAACGCATGGAATGGTGGCTGAGTTACCGCCTTTTGCTTGCGAAAGCGCCGGTCGGGCTGTTCGCAAGAGACCGGAGTTTACCCATGACAGAGACCCGCCTGCAGACCTATAACAGGATGGCAGAACCACTTCTGATCTGTCCGCCGTCCGTCGCCCCGGACAGACTTTAACTGAGGCAGAATATGACACTCCCTGATACCGGCCCGGATTCGCCGGAACGCTCGCTCGACCCCGAAGACTGGGATGGCTTCCGCAAGCTCGCGCACGAGATGCTGGACCGGGCCCTGGACCATATGGAAGGGGCGACGGCGCGGCCTGTGTGGAAGCCGGTGCCCGATGAGGTCAAGGAGGCCCTGGCCGAGCCGCTTCCGCTGGAGGGGCAGGGCACGGAAGCCGTTTGCGCGGATCTGGTCGAACAGGTGCTGCCCTACGCCACCGGCAACACCCATCCGCGTTTCTTCGGCTGGGTGCATGGGGCGGGCACACCGGGCGGCGTCATCGCGGAGACCATGGCGGCGGCCATGAATTCTAACCTGGGCGGTCGCGATCACGGGGCTATCTACGTAGAACGGCAGGTGGTCGAGTGGTGCCGCAAGCTCTTTGACTTTCCCGAGACCTCCAGCGGCATCGTGGTCAGCGGCACCTCGCTGGCAACCCTGATCGCCCTGACCACCGCCCGCCACAAGAAGGTGGACTACGACGTGCGCCGACGCGGTGTGCAGCCGAGCCAGGGCAAGCTGGTCGGGTACGCCTCGGCCGAAGCCCATAGCTGCATGGCGCGCACCTTCGATCTCATGGGGCTCGGCATGGACGCCCTGCGCACCGTGCCGGTGGATGAAAACTACTCCATGGATATCGATGCCCTGCGGGCGGCCATTGAGAAGGATCTGGCGCTGGGCAAGCTGCCCTTCACCGTGATGGGCTCGCCGGCGACCGTGAACACTGGTGCCATCGACGATCTCGACGCCATCGCCGATGTCTGTCAGGAGTACGATCTCTGGTTCCACGTCGATGGGGCTTTCGGAGCGGTGGCGGCACTGAGCGACAAACTCAAGCCGCGCTTCAAGGGCATCGAGCGCGCCGACTCCATCGCCTTCGATTTCCACAAGTGGATGCATGTGCAGTACGACGCAGGCTTCGTCCTGATCCGGGAGGAGGCGGCGCATCGGGAGGCCTTTACCCTGCGCCGGGAATATCTGACCGCCGCCCCGCGCGGGCTGGCCGGTGGCAACCCCTGGTTCTGTGAATACGGACCGGAGCTCTCTCGCGGCTTCCGGGCGCTGAAGGTCTGGTTCGCCCTCAAGGAACAGGGGATCAAACGCATCGCGGAAAAGGTCGAGGACAACTGCCGGCAGGCGGCCTATCTGGGCGAACTCGTGCAGGCGCATCCGGACCTGGAACTGGCCGCGCCGGTCTCGCTGAACATCTGCTGTTTCCGCTTTGTCGCCGAGGGCCGTTCGACGGAAGAGCTGAACAGGCTCAATTCCGAGATCGTCATGGACCTTCAGGAGTCCGGCATCGCCGCGCCCTCGACCACCAAGCTGGGCGAGGTGAACTCGATCCGGGTGAACATAACGAACCACAGGACGACACTGGCGGATATGGACCTGCTGGTGGAGGCGGTGGTGAAGTTGGGGCGGAAGATGGTTGAAGCTTAAGTTGCAGATATCGACGAAATTGAGATGAGTGCCGTTATGCTAAATCCGAGAGATGCGGGCTTTGTGGGATGCCGACTGCTCGCGTTGTATTTTCTATACAACGTCTTGCAATGGCTTCCGCATGCTTACTCGATGCTCTCCAGCACGCTGTTTGTGGTGCGCAGCCATCCGACGCCGCCGGGCGGGGAGATGCTGGTCTATACGCAGATGCTGCTGGAGGCTATAGCGAAGGTCGGATTGGTGTTGTTCTTCTGGTTCGCTGCCGACTGGCTGTCGAAACGCATTTTTCCTGCTGAGCACAATGCTGGTCATCCTCAGCAGTGGGATCGGCAAGCCGTGATATCTGTTGTTCCAGTCGCTATTGGACTTGTACTCATTCTACGAAGCTTCGTGCAACTCGCAGACTGGATCTATATTTCGCTATCGCCATTTGACACGAGAGCGCTTTGGGAGGCCGGCGTTGGCAGTGACCTGACGGAGATTGCTATAAGGTTCGCCCTTGGCTGCCTGTTCATTCTCGGCGGCGGCCCTATGGCCCGTCTCATTACAAAGTTGAAGGGCTGGTGAGTAACGCGGTGCTGTTGGAGCAGAACGCGAATGCTAGGTCCGGTGTTTTCATGATCTAGAGGCAAGTTACGACATGATCAGCGCAAGAGACGCCGCCTTTATCGCCTGTCGCCTCATCGCCGTGTTTCATATCACGCAGTGGGCGTCGGGTATCCTATGGGCCTTCAAAGAGATCATGGGACTTGTTGCCACAAGCATCGCATTCGGCGAATTCGAGTTTTCTCACAGCTTTGTCAATATCGTGCCCGCAGCGGTCGTGCATCTGGCGGTGATCGCTTTTCTCTGGTTCGGCGCGGGCCTGGTTGCCGGTTGGGTGACGCCGCGCCGGGAGGAAGAACCGACGGTAAATCACTGGGACCGAAAGAGCGCGTTCTCCTTCGTTGTCGTTGCCGTCGGGCTGGTTATCCTGCTCTTGAATCTGCCGATTCTTGTGCGATGGGTTTATGTTTTACAGGGCAATGAGAATGTGAGCCAGTGGCTGGACACACAGTTCTTCACGACGTTTGTGTATGTTCTTATCGGGCTGATCTGCTTGGTCGGGGCGGGTACGATTGCCAGGGCCGTCGGACATCTGAGACGCTGGTGACATCGAGGCCTTGCTAGGTGGCGATGTCTTTTATAGCGCCACGCGCGACCTGCGATTTTTGTAATCACTCCCTGGCCTTTGCGCGCCGATTCAGTTCTTCGCGTACCCCCGCAAAATTGGAGATGGAGCGGGAGGGTTTGAGCTGTCGGGGCTGTGTGGTCACCGGCAAGCCGTGTTCGGCATTGTACCGCAGGTCGGCGACGTGTTGTCGCGGCATCTTGGTTCCAAACAAATGTGTTCGTTCCAGTGTCGGCCAATCCAACTGGGCTTCGTCATAGTCGCCTGGTGTCCAGGTCCACCACTTCTCGGCCTCGCGATGATCGGCCTGAACGCCCTTTCCCGCGCTGTAGGTCATGCCAATGTTCCAATGGGCGATCGGATTACCTGCCTCGGCGGCTTTTCTGTATAGTTTCAAGGCGGTGTTATAGGCGGGTTTGCGCACTGGGTTCATCGCGTAGATCTGTGCGAGATTGTTCATGCTCGGAGCGAAGCCGCGTTCAGCGGACTTTTTGTACCAAGATTCGGCCTGATCGATGTGGGCGTGATACTCGGGCAAAAACTCGAATTCTCCGAACAACGATGAAGGGTCGGCCGGATCGAAGTCTCCTGTGGTTATGGAAGCTATTGGAGCCAGCGCCATCTGTTCAGCCATTTCGATCATGCCTGCCCCGATCACCTCGCGTGCATACTCCTCCTTGACCCATGCCAGATGAAACATCGCAATCGGGTCGCCCGCTTCTGAGCCGCGCAGGTACCAGTGCTCGGCCTTCGAAAGGTTGGAGAGGCGCGACCACATGTGACCTGCGGCACGCATACGCTTCAGGCAATCATCGCTTGGCGCGGCTTCGGTTTCAGGACAGTCCCACGCTAATTTCGTCTCTGACAGCCATGGAGATGCCGCGATCGTAACGGCGACCAGCACACCCAAGCCGATTGTTAAGACCAGGAATTTCCGCATTGCTCCACTGCCTCGTACCTCTGTGCAGAGTTACGCTCGCAGTGTTGCCTTAAGGTTGTGTAAATAGCTGGATTTGAACTATCAAAAAGGGGGCGCCGTGCCAGAACCTAGTTCTTCAGCCGATAGCCCGTCTTGAAGATCCAGCGCACCACATAGAGACACAGCACCAGAAACAGCGTGATCATACCTAAACTGGTGCCGAGGCTGACGTCCGCGATTTCGTAGAAACTCCAGCGGAAACCGCTGATCAGATAGACCATGGGGTTGAAGAGGGTCACGGTCTGCCAGAAGGGCGGCAGCATGTTGATGGAGTAGAAGCTGCCGCCGAGGAAGGCGAGGGGGGTGATGACCAGCAGGGGCACGATCTGCAGCTTCTCGAAGCTGTCGGCCCAGATGCCGATTATGAAGCCCAGCAGGCTGAAGGTCACGGCGGTCAGCACCAGGAACAGCATCATCCAGACGGGATGCGCGACCTGCAGCGGCACGATCAGACTGGCTGTGGCCAGGATGATCAGGCCCAGGATGATCGACTTGGTGGCCGCCGCCCCGACATAACCCAGCAGGATCTCGTAGTAGGTGATGGGCGCCGACAGCACCTCGTAGATGGTACCGGTGAAGCGTGGGATGTAGATTCCGAACGAGGCGTTGGAGACGCTCTGGGTCAAAACGGAAAGCATGATCAGGCCGGGCACGATGAAGGTGCCGTAACCGACACCGTCGACCTCTGTGATGCGCGAGCCGATAGCGCCGCCGAAGACCACGAAGTAGAGCACGGTGGAGATCACCGGCGCGACGATGCTCTGGGCGATGGTGCGCCAGGTGCGGTTCATTTCGAAGCGGTAGATGGCCCAAACGGCGCGCAGGTTCATGACGGCCTCTTGACCAGATTGACGAAGATCTCCTCCAGTGAAGACTGCGAGGTGCTGAGGTCCCTGAAGCGGATGCCGGCCTGGTCCATGTCGTTGAGCAGCGAGCGGATGCCGGTGCGTTCGGCCTGGGTGTCGTAGGTGTAGATGAGCTGCAGACCGTCGGGCGAGAGTTCCAGACCCTGTGCGGACAAGTTGGACGGGATGACGTCAAGCGGCTGCTGGAGCTCGATGGTGAGCTGCTTGGTGCCCAGCTTGCGCATCAGTTCGTTCTTGGCCTCGACCAGCACGATCTCGCCGCGATTGATCACCCCGATCCGGTCGGCCATCTCCTCGGCCTCTTCGATGTAGTGGGTGGTCAGGATGATGGTCACGCCCGACTCGCGCAGTGTCTTGACCACCTCCCACATGTCCTTGCGCAGCTCCACGTCCACGCCGGCGGTGGGCTCGTCCAGGAACAGGATCTTGGGCTCGTGAGACAGAGCCTTGGCAATCATCACCCGGCGCTTCATACCGCCGGAGAGCGCCATGATGCGGCTGTCCTTCTTGTCCCAGAGCGAGAGGTCTTTCAGAAGCTTTTCGATATAGCCGGGGTTCGCCGGCTTGCCGAAGAGGCCGCGGGAGAAGGTCACCGTGGTCCAGACCGTCTCGAAGGTGTCGGTGGTCAGTTCCTGGGGCACCAGGCCGATCAGGGATCGGGTCTGGATGAAGTCGTCGATGATGTCGTAACCGCCGACCGTGACCTTGCCATCCGAAGGGTTGAGCGTGCCGCAGACGATGCCGATCAGAGTGGTCTTACCGGCGCCGTTCGGGCCAAGCAGCGCAAAGATCTCACCCTGCTGGATATCCAGGCTGACGGATGTCAGGGCCTGAAAGCCACCAGCATAGCTTTTTGAGAGATCCGAGACGGAGATGATGCTTTCCATCGTTGCGTATCTAACATAATTGCTGAGATAGGCAACCTGGAAGGCACAGATGTCTAAAACGCCGCCCGGAAAGATCGGGGGCTAGACGTCGATGTCGGAGACGAACTTGGCGTTTTCCTGGATGAAGTTAAAGCGCATCTCAGGCTTCTTGCCCATCAGGCGCTCGACCATGTCCGCGGCGTCCTTCTGGCGTTCGCCTAGATCCACCTCCTGGTCCCCGGCATCGGCGATGGTGACCCGCAGCAGCACCCGTTTCTTCGGGTCCATTGTGGTTTCTTTGAGCTGCTTCGCGGGCATCTCGCCCAGGCCTTTGAAGCGGCTGACCTCGATCTTGCCGCGGCCCTTGAAGTGGCTGGTCATCAGCTCGTCTTTATCCGCATCGTCCATGGCGTAGACCGAGTCACCACCCTGGGTCAGGCGGTAGAGCGGCGGTTGCGCCAGATATAGACAGCCCGACTCGATCAGGCCGGGCATCTCGCGATAGAAAAAGGTCATCAGCAGCGACGCGATATGAGCACCGTCCACGTCCGCGTCGGTCATGATAATCACGCGCTCGTAGCGCAGCTTGTCCAGATCGAACTGGCCGCGCAGGCCGCAGCCGAGCGCCTGGGAGATATCGTTGATCTCCTGGTTGGCCTTCATCTTTTCGACCGAGGCGCTGGCCACGTTCAGAATCTTGCCACGCAGGGGCAGGACCGCCTGGGTCTCGCGGGAGCGAGCCTGCTTGGCGGAGCCGCCGGCGGAATCGCCCTCGACCAGGAAGATCTCGGTGTCGCTGGAGCGGTTGCGCGAACAGTCGGCGAGCTTGCCGGGCAGGCGCAGCTTGCGGGTCGCGCTCTTGCGGCTCTGCTCCCGGTCCTGACGACGTTTGACCCGTTCCTCGGCCCGCTCAATGACCCGCTCCAACAGCACCCGCGCGCGTTCAGGATGGCCGGAGAGCCAGTGATCGAAGTGGTCGCGGATCTGGCCTTCGACCAGCTTGGTGGCCAGGGGCGTCGCCAGCTTTTCCTTGGTCTGGCCCTGGAACTGCGGGTCACGGATGAAGACGGAGAGAAGCGCGCAGGCACCGCCCAGAACATCCTCGGCCGTGATCTGCGCCGCCTTCTTGTTGCCGATCAGATCGCCGTAGGCCTTGAGGCCGCGCAGCAGGCCGGAACGCAATCCCGAATCGTGGCTGCCGCCGTCCGGCGTCGGGATGGTGTTGCAGTAGGAGGAGACGAAGCCGTTCTCGTCCATGGGCCAGGAAATCGCCCATTCGACCCGGCCTTCGTTGTCCGGAAATTTGGCCGCGCCCACGAAGGGCTCGGGCGTGAGCATACGCCGGTTCTGCAGGCTGGCGGCCAGGTAGTCTTCGAGGCCGTTGGGGAAGTGGATCACCTGGCTCTGCGGGATGTCGGTGCCTTCCACCAGGGAAGGGTGACAACTCCAGCGGATCTCGACGCCGCGGTAGAGATAGGCCTTGGAGCGCGCCATACGGTGCAGTTGGGCCGGACGGTACTGAGGGCCGGTTCCGAAGATCTCGGTATCGGGCCGGAAGACAATGGTGGTCCCGCGGCGGTTCTGGACCGAGCCCATGGGCTCCAGCTTGCCCTGCGGCACGCCGCGGCTGTATTCCTGGCGATAGAGCGTGCGGTCGCGCGCCACCTCGATGGCCAGCTTGTCGGCCAGGGCATTGACCACGGAAAGACCGACGCCGTGCAGGCCGCCGGAGGTGGCATAGGCCTTCTGGGTGAACTTCGCGCCAGAATGCAGGGTGGTCAGGATGACTTCCAGCGCCGACTTGTCCTTGAACTTCGGATGGGGGTCGACCGGGATGCCGCGCCCATTGTCGCGGATGGTCACCTGGTTCTCCAGTCCCAGTTCGAGCTCGATGCGGCTGGCGTGGCCGGCGACGGCCTCGTCCATGGCATTGTCGAGCACCTCGGCCACCAGATGGTGCATGGCGCGTTCGTCGTTGCCGCCGATGTACATACCTGGGCGATGGCGGACAGGCTCGAGCCCCTCGAGGACTTCGATATCTTTTGCGGAGTAGTCGCTCGTCTCGGCGGCGACGGACTGGAACAGATCTGACATAGCCGGCATTATATTGACCCGGCCCAGAGCCACGCAAGCAGATGATGTAGCCTTTCTGTGGAAAACCACCAGATTTAGTAAGGATTTACGGCGATGACCGAGAAAGCCGGCGACGCGCGCGGCGAGCCTGCGCTCCGCACCCTGGCCATGCCCGCGGATGCCAACCCCAATGGCGATATTTTCGGGGGCTGGGTGCTCGCGCAGATGGATCTGGCCGGCGCCGTACCGGCGGCGCATCACGCCAAGGGGCGAATCGCGACGGTGGCCGTGGACGCCATGCGCTTTCACCGGCCGATTTTCGTCGGGGATCTGGTGAGCTGCTATTCGAGGATTGTAAAGATCGGTACCACCTCTATGTCCGTACATGTGGAGACCTTCGCGGAACGCCGGCTCGACGGATCGGAAGTGAAGGTCACGGAAGGGACTTTCGTCTATGTGGCGATCGACGAGGAAGGAAAGCCGCGGCCTGTCGCGGCGGAATGAAAACGCCGGGATGAGCGTGTTGCCCTTTGCGCGTTCACCGGACAGTGAGTGTTCAGATGACATCGTTTGCCTTAAAACGATTTCCAGGCCGTTGAAACTGCAGGAATGCGCTTGATGACCAAGAACCGAAAAGCACGAAGCCGCGTGTTGGCGGCGCGACAGGATTACAACCGTCTCTTTCTGGCTCTGCTGCTCGGGGTCGGTTTGATCGCCGCGGGACTCTTCCTGCTGGTGCCGCTGATCGCCAAGGCAGGCGGCGCGGATGTGGTCGGCGTCGAAGCGGTGCAGGACAACAGCGGCAAGTGGCGCTTTAACGTGACGGTGGCCCATGCGGACGAGGGTTGGGATCACTACGCCAACAAGTGGGATGTGGTCGCGCCGGACGGCCGCGTTCTGGGCACGCGCATCCTGCATCATCCGCACGAGAACGAACAGCCCTTCACCCGGTCCCTCAGCGGCGTGGAAATCCCCGAGGACATTACCGAAGTGACCATTCGGGCGGGCGACAGCCAGCATGGCTACGACGGCAAACCGATGACGGTCCAGTTGAAGCGCTGAGAGACGGCTGCTTCAGCCTTTCTCGAAGTATCCCGCCCGAGTGGCCGAGCCGATCATGTTGAAGATCAGGTTGCAGGCCGTGATGGCCGTTATCTGGTTGAGGTCGCGCCGCGGGGCGATTTCGACGATATCCATGCCGAGCACACGGGTTTTCGCTGCCAGCCCCTGAATCAGCTTGCGCGCCTGATGGTAGCTCAGCCCGCCCGGCGCGGGCCCCTCTACCGCGGGCATGACTGCTGGATCCAGCCCGTCGGCGTCGATCGTGAGGTAGCTGTTGCCGCCGGCGGGTATACGCTCTAGCACCGCGTCGATGCCTTCATCCTGAAGCATCATGTCGGTGATGAGATGGGAGCCGTAAGCGCGCGCGGCCTCCACCTCTTCGCGCCGGGCGCTGCCATGACCGCGCAGTCCGATCTGAAACATCTCGCCGATGTGCGTCATCTCGGAGGCCCGGCGCATCGGGCTTGAATAGCCTTCGCGTGCGCCGTTCTTTTCGTCGACCCAGTCGAGATGCGCGTCGATCTGGACCAGAGTGACCGGCCCCTGGCCGTTCAGCGCGCGCATCACCGGGATCGGCACGCCGTGGTCACCGCCCAGGGTGATCAGCAGGGCGCCGCTGTCGATAATCTTACGCGCGGCTTCTTCGGCCAGCCGGTAATGGGCGCCAAGGTCCCGTGCATCGCCGGGAACGTCGCCGCAATCGACGGCCCGAATGCTGCGGCCGTCGAACAGAAGGCCGTCGAGATCGAAGTCCCACTGCGCTAGTCCGTCGCTGGCCCGGCGTGACGCGCGACGGATGGCGGTCGGCGCATTGGTCTGATCGTTGGTGATCTCGTCGATGGAGTAGGGATCGCCATAAGGAATGCCCAGGATCGCGATATCGGCCGCGAGGTTATCCAGGTCGGTGACGATCTCGAAGTCCATAAAGCTCTGTCGCGGCTTGCGCGGCGGGACGGTCGGATGTGGCGGCACGTAAGAACTCCCTGAGTTGGATAGACGAGACATTAATTCTATGGGCCTGTGACGGCCAGTGTCCTTACGCCAGCAGAATGATCTTTGCTAAGCTGTAACCATGTGATCTGCTGTTTGCGAGTTACATTGAAGTGCTAACGATTATTTAAGTTTTACTAACTATAAGCCTTAACCGAAAGGATGTACCGGCCGGCCCTGCGGGAACGGTCGTGCGGGGCATCCTTGCGCCTGCATTTGGACAGCACAACGCCGAGAAACCCTACGAAAACTGCGGATTTTACAAAGGCCGTGGCGATCGGAAAAACGGGGTGGGCTAATTGAAATATGCTTAAAATGTAGGATATCGTTTAAAAGAGTTGAATATTTTTGTAACAGAGATTATGTTCCCGTTGCTGCGGCGCACAACGTCTGGAATTTGGGCGCCCGGTAGACCGAAAGCGACATATGCTCTGGTCACATCCGTCAAAGCGAGCAGAACAGCCTCTAAGCATGCCTCAGGCGTGAAGGGGTCGTTTACTGCCTCTGCTGATTTCGGACCCGGCTGCGAATGAATGACCTTCGTATGGTCGTTTTGGTCCCCGAGCCGGTTTGAATTTGATTTGAGATGGATGGGCCGCGGTGCCGTTGGCGGTTTCCGGCGTCATGGTGAGATCGAAGTCGACAGATTGTTCAAGATCTGCTCCGGCTGCGCTCTTAAGTCACAGCAAGGGTCACTGTCATCGCGCGGCCCGGAGCCCCAAGATACCGATGGCGCGCGAAAGACGATTGCGTTTCGAATAGAGAGTCCGTTTGGAGGTAAGAATGAGCGATCAGTCAAACACCAAGCCCGAGTCGGATCGCGTCTACGAAAAGAAGACGCGCTCCTGCCTCAAGTGCCGCGAGAAGTTTCTGAGCGAATGGCCGGGCGAGCGGATTTGCAAGACCTGCAAGTCTTCTACTGCCTGGCGCGAGGGTATCGCCGCCTAGGGCTTGATCCGTCGGCCGTCCGGCCGGCGCTGCGGCTTTCCTCTGGAAGGCTGTGTAAAAGGTAAAACACGAACGCCACCGCCGTCATATGACCGCGGTGGCGTTCGTGTTTCTGCGCTGGGGAGTTTCTCTCCCCCTGATACGCCGGTTCCCCACTTCATACGATTGCCTGTGGCGGCGATGCCCCGCTTTGGCGGAAAAAATCGGCCGCACAGGAATTATTCGTGTCGCCCGCGGCGTTAATCGTAATAGACTATTGGACAACTAAGAGAGGTGAAATCACCCGGAAAACGATTCGGCGCTGCAGACGTCGGCGCGTCTGTCCAAAGGCCGGTCTCCAACGCACGGGACAGGCCGAAACAACTGGGGAAGGCAATGCGATATCTGTGTTTTCTGCGAGGAGCCGCGGCGACTCTGGTCGCTCTCTTTATGTCCGCGATGCCGGCGAATGCAGCCAGCATCGATTACTCTCAGCTCTTTATTTTTGGCGATAGTCTGTCCGATTCGGGCAATGTCTTTAATCTCTCCGGCGGAACCTTTCCGCCTTCGCCGCCTTATTTTCCAGGGCGTTTCTCCAACGGACCCAACTGGGTCGATCAGTTCGGCGCCAAACTTGGCCTGACGCCGGCCTTGAGCACGGAACTGAACCCGGCTGCGCCTTTGCCGTCCGACGGCATCAACTTTGCGCTCGGCGCGGCGACCAGCGGCAGCACCACAATCGCGCATCTGGCGACCGGGAATCCCGCACTTGCCGGCCTGCCGGGGCTTTCCCAGCAGATCTCCACCTTTCAGGCGCTCTACAGCGGACCGGTGGCTCCGGATCCCAATGCGCTCTTCGTGCTTTGGATCGGCGGGAACGATTATCTTTTCGGGGTCAATGACCCGGCCACGGTTCTGAGCAACATTGCCAATGCCATCAACACCCTGAGCAGCCTGGGGGCGGAAAACTTCCTGGTTGCGAACCTGCCGGACCTGGGGGAGACACCCTTCGCCGAGATCAATGGCGGTCCGCCGCTGGAGGCGGCGCTGAACGCCGTCACCCAGGTACACAACGATGGTCTGGAACAGCTCCTCGGAACCCTGGACGGCAATTTCTCGCTGCTGGATATCAACGAGCTGTTCAAGCAGGCGCAGGCGGATCCGGCGGCTTTTGAATTCGTGAACGCGGACGACGGTTTTCTGCCCACTTGCTTTGACGCTGATGACAATTTCATCTGTCCGCCCGGCACCAATCCGGATCAGTTCGTCTATTGGGATGAAATCCACCCGACTTCGCCTGCTCACAGCGTGATCGCGGCGACGGCGCATGAACTGCTCGATGTGCCGGAGCCCTCGAGCCTGATGCTGCTGTCGGCGGGCTTGCTGGTTTTCGGTTTTGCCCGCCGCCGTCAACGGCGCTGCGGCTGAAAACAGTTAAGAGAACGTCGGTCTCTTGAAGACGACCTGCATAAGATCTTTCGGCGGCCCGTCACTTCTGGCGGGCCGCCTTTTTTACTGGATAAAGGACTTATCCCAAGGGGCGTTAATCTTGAGTCGAAAGTAAACTTTAACGCCTGATCGTGGATAGTTCTTGTCGGTACCTGCTTCGGGGGAGAAAGGTGCCGTCAGGTCGTCAGTTTTGACGTGAAGACTTCTTCGGCGGAGTAGTTTCGATGGGCCGCGATTACAGCGAACTGGAAGCTCAGATTCAGGCCAAAATGCGCGATTCCTTCATTCTCGCGGCGCGGGAGCGCCTGGACTGTACCCTGGCGGCCTATCAGCGCTTTACCAGCGAGCGCGGCGACGATGCCCTGGACGAGATGTCCCGGGCGACCCATGACCTGAAGGGTATGGGCGATTCCTTCGGCTTTCCCTCGATCACCCTGATTGCTGCACGGGTCGAAACGATCCTGAAGTCACGAACCTCGAACGATCCCAGTATCTTTTCCGGCCTGAGCCGTTACTTCGATCTCATGGCTGAGATCCTGGCCAAGGGGGCAGACCCCGGTGTCGAAACCACGGCCCAGCAGTTGTCCTGACCTTTCCACGCGCCGCTCGGCAAAGCCTTCACCAGACAAGAAAAAAGCCGGGGAGCGAACCCCCCGGCTTTCCAGTATCGGTTTGATCAGCTCAATAATGGTTGATCAGCAAGGAAGATCAGACCGAATAGTACATCTCGAACTCGACCGGATGCGGCGTGTGTTCGAAGCGGTAGACCTCTTCCCACTTCAGCTCGGCATAGGCCGCGATCTGATCCTTTGAGAAGACGTCGCCTGCCAGCAGGAAGTCGTGATCGGCTTCTAGGGCCTCCAGCGCCTCGCGCAGCGAACCGCAGACCGTCGGGACGTCGGCCAGTTCCTCCGGCGGCAGGTCGTAGAGATCCTTGTCCATGGCTTCGCCCGGGTGGATCTTGTTCTTGATGCCGTCCAGGCCGGCCATCAGCATGGCGGAGAAGGCCAGGTAGGGGTTTGCGGTCGGATCCGGGAAGCGAACCTCGACGCGCTTGGACGCCGGGCTGGCGCCGTAGGGAATACGGCAGGAAGCCGAACGGTTGCGGGCCGAGTAGGCCAGCAGGACAGGAGCCTCGAAACCCGGGATCAGCCGCTTGAAGCTGTTGGTCGAGGGGTTGGTGAAGGCATTGAGCGCCTTGGCGTGCTTGATGATGCCGCCGATGTAGTAGAGGCAGGTCTCGGACAGGCCGGCATAGCCGTCACCGGCGAAGGTCGGCTTGCCTTCCTTCCAGACGGACTGGTGGGTGTGCATGCCCGAGCCGTTGTCGCCGGCCACCGGCTTCGGCATGAAAGTCGCGGTCTTGCCGTAGCTGTGAGCGACGTTGTGGACCACGTATTTGTACTTCTGCAGGTCGTCCGCAGCCTTGACCAGGGTGTTGAACTTGATGCCCAGCTCGTGCTGCGACGGCGCGACCTCGTGGTGGTGCTTTTCAACGCTCATGCCCATCTCGGCCATGACCGTCACCATTTCGGCGCGCAGATCGGTGCCCGAATCCACCGGGGGAACCGGGAAGTAACCGCCCTTGACGCCCGGACGGTGGCCCATATTGCCACCTTCCATGGGTTCGCCGGTCATGTAGGGGCCTTCTTCGGAATCGAAGGAGAAGAAGGTCTCGTGGGATTCGGTCGAATAGCGCACGTTGTCGAACACGAAGAACTCGGCTTCCGGGCCGAAGTAGGCGGTGTCGCCGATGCCGGAAGACTGGACATAGGCTTCCGCCCGCACGGCGGTGGAACGCGGGTCGCGGCTGTAGAGCTCGCCGGTCGAGGGCTCGACGATGTTACAGAAGAGAATGAGCTGCGGCTGCGCGGCGAAGGGATCCATGACGGCCGTGGAGAGATCCGGCTTCAGGATCATGTCGGATTCATTGATGGCCTTCCAGCCGGCGATCGAGGAGCCGTCGAACATGATGCCGTCGACCAGTTCGTCTTCACCGACGGCCTCGTAGTACATGGCCAGGTGCTGCCACTTCCCGCGGGGATCCGTGAAGCGGTAATCGATGTATTTCACATCGTTTTCTTTAATCATTTCGAGGATGGTTTTCGGGTCAGACATGCTCACGATTCCCGTATTTGACTGTTGTTGATAAAACTCAAGAAGCGGAAACGCCGTTTCCGCGGTGCCTCGCCGGCTGCGGCGGGAGGTCTTCCCGCCGGAAGGGACTGGATATTGGCCGCTTAGACGGCATCCGGGCCGCGCTCGCCGGTGCGGATACGAATGGATTCATCGATCGTGCTGACGAAGATCTTGCCGTCGCCGATCCGTCCGGTCTGTGCCGCCTGTTGAATGGCTTCGACCGCCCGCTCGACCAGACCGTCTTCGAGGACGACCTCAACCTTCACCTTGGGCAGAAAATCGACGACGTACTCGGCGCCGCGATAGAGTTCGGTATGGCCTTTCTGGCGGCCGAAACCCTTGGCCTCGGTGACGGTGATGCCCTTGATGCCGACCTCGTGGAGGGCCTCCTTCACTTCGTCGAGCTTGAAGGGCTTGATGATCGCTTCGATCTTTTTCATCTCAGGTTACAGGCCTTTCGCTGATTTTCCGGAACTCTTAAGAGAACCTTAAGCACGCCCTAGCACAGCCCGTGCCAACTTGGGATTTAGGCAAAGCCTGGGAGAATTGCGCGGCCGGACAGCTTTTCAAAGATCTTTACCGATCGGAAAATGACCTGAAATTAGTCAGTTTGATCATAAATTAGGCAAAAGAGCGCGTATTTTCTGTGCAGTCGCGCTTATGCCTTGGGCGGGGTCATTATTATACGTTCTGTTCCAGCCAGCTTCCCATGCGCCTGATGGCTTCGAGAATGTTCTCGGTGGAATTGGCGTAGGAGAGCCGGAGATAACCCTCGCCGTATTCGCCGAAACTGGTGCCCGCGATGGCGGCAACACCCGCCTCTTCGAGCAGCGCGGTCTCGAGTTCCTTGGCGCTCTTGCCGGTCTTCTGGATGTTCGGGAAGGCGTAGAAGGCGCCGCCCGGTTCGACGCAGGAAATGCTGGGGAGCTTGTTGAGTTCTTCGACCACGATCCGGCGCCGTTCGTCAAAGGCCTGACGCATCTGGGTAACCGCGTCCTGCGGCCCTTCCAGCGCGGCGATCCCGGCGAACTGTGCCGAGGCATTGACGCAGGAATGGCTGTTGATGGCCAGCCGTGTCGCGAGATCGACCAGGGATTCCGGCCAGACCGCATAACCCAGCCGCCAGCCGGTCATGGCGTAGGTCTTACTCCAGCCGTCCAGCATGATCAGCCGGTTCCGGATCTCCGGATAGGACAGCAGACTGACGTGCTCCCGCCCGTCGTAGAGTAGCTGGCTGTAGATCTCGTCCGAGAGAATGGTGACCTGCGGGTGCGCTTCCAGACCGGCGACCAGCTTGTCTATCTCTTCTTTCGGCGTAACCCCACCGGTCGGATTCGCCGGACTGTTGAGGATGATAAGCCGGGTCGCCGGGGTGATACGCGAGAGGACATCTTCGGCGGAGAAGGCGAAACCGTTTTCTTCCAGCAGCGGGATCGGCACGGCTTTGGCGCCGCTGAAGTTGATTGCCGATTCGTAGATCGGAAAGCCGGGATTGGGATAGAGGATCTCGCTACTGGAGTCGCCGAACATGAGGATGGCGAAGAACATGGTGACCTTGCCGCCAGGCACCGCGACCACCTGGCCCGGGTCGACCTGAACGCCCAGGCGCCGGTCGATGTCGGCGGCCACAGCTTCGCGCAGTTCCGGGATGCCGTTGGCGGGGGTATAGCCATGGTGGCCGTCGCGCAGGGCTTTGACCGCGGCCTCGACGATGTGATCCGGTGTCAGGAAGTCCGGCTGCCCGATGCCCAAATTGATGACCGACTTGCCGCCTGCTTCCAGGGCCTTCGCGCGGGCCAGGACCTCGAAAGCGCTTTCGGTGCCGAGGCGCTGCATGGCGGTGACGGGATTAGGGGCCGAAACGGGGCTGGACATAATGATCTCCGTGATCACGGGCGGGAAGGGGGGACTGCGGGATGGACTGGCAGACTACGACCCTGGGCTTGCCGTCTTCAAGTCTCACCAACGTGCTTGACGGCATCCGGGCGCAGAGTATAAACAACGCCATCCTGCGTCGAACAGGGCCTCAAGGCCTCGTGTCCTTCGGCAGGTTCCGATCAGGTGATGGTGGCTGTAGCTCAGTTGGTTAGAGCGCCGGTTTGTGGTACCGGAGGTCGCGGGTTCAAGTCCCGTTAGCCACCCCAACTTCCCAATTTCTCGCGAAGTATCGAACGGCAGTAAAGAGGCGCGCCTGCTTTATTGCGTCCCGTCGGCTCTTGCCGGTGAAACGCGGTAAGCCGGGAAGATCAAGGAAGCCCTGGTCCCTTTCCTCTCCTGACTGGCAAGCTGCAAACGGCCCCCGTGCAGTTCGATCAACTGCTTGACCAGCGGCAGGCCGATCCCGATCCCGGCCGGGTTTTTTCGATCGGAACGGTGAACCTGTTCATAGGGGCGGAGGGCGCGGGCCATATCCGCCGCGTTCATCCCGATCCCCTCATCCTCGACTGCCAGCGTCAGATTACCCGCGCGGTCGAGGCTGGCGCTCAGCATAATCGCGGCCGCCCGGTCACTGTAGCGGATCGCATTGGTGATCAGGTTGCCCAACATCTGCGCAACCTGGATCTGGTCGGCCGACAGCAGAATATCTCCGGCCGTGTTTTCGATCGTAATCTCCACGGCGCCATGGTCTTCGACAAAGCTCCAGGTCTGCCTTGTCTTTTCCAGCAGGGCAGAGATGTCGGCGCTTTCTTCCTCCAGTTCGACACTGCCGTTTCTCAGCCGGGCAAGATTGAGCATCCGATCAGTCATGGTCATGACCAGGTCGATGGTCTCCCGCATGACCGAGATCAGTTGCCCATACTGACGATCACCGAGCGGGCCGAAGAGCTCCCCCTCGATCGCGGCAAGAGACCCTTTGAGCGCCGCGATCGGTGAGCGGATTTCATGGGCGATGGCCGAGAAAGCCTCGACGCTGCCGTCTTCGGCAATGCGGGCTTCATCGCCGTTCTGTTGCGCGTAGGCCAGACGCCGGGCGTTCAGGCTCTGCATCGCGGCGGTGGCAAAGTCCTGCAGCGCTGCGCGCTGACTTTCCGACAGGGCCGGCCGTGGCTCGAAATCGATGATACAGAAGGTGCCGAGCCGGAAGCCATGCGGCGTAATAAGTGGCGCGCCGGCGTAGAAACGGATGCCGGGTTTCTCGCAGACCAGAACATTGTCCGCGAAACGCGGATCGTTCGTCGTGTCAGGGACAATCAGTGGTTCATCGGACAGAATGGCATGGCCGCAGAAGGCGACTTCGCGCGGGGTCTCGCGGACATCCAGCCCTTGCACGGATTTGAACCACTGCCGCGCCTCGTCGACCAGCGACACCAGAGCGACGGGTATCCCGAAGTGTCGAACGGCCAGGCGGGTCAGACTGTCGAAAGCTTCCTCCGGCGGCGTATCGAGTACGTCGTAGCCGGCCAGGGCCTTGAGCCTCTTTTCTTCGTTGAAGGGGACAGGAAACACGAGGAGGAACTGCCTCTTGACTCATTTCGACCAGCAAGCAATTAGCCTACAAACATTAACGCAGTGTAAAGCATGTTGCTTAACCTTGTTACCCTTCTCTCGTCGTAACCGCCGGAAGCCTCAGGGATACCGGTAACAGAGCCGTGTCATTGTTAAGCGTGGCTTGCCGCCGTCCGGTGTGGCAGCTATCGTCGCACTGCGTCTCCCTCGCGTCTGAGTAGGGTTTGGTCCAATGCATCCGGCCATCAGGCGAATTGCCTTTCTCTCATGCCTTGCTGCAAGTCTCCTGGCCGTCGTCTGGCCGGCAGGTGCTCTGGCGCAGGCTGGGTCCTTCGAAGAGGGGCTCGCGGCGTACAAGGCGGGACGCAATCAGGACGCGGAGCGGATCTGGATGCCGCTGGCCGAAGGCGGCGACCCTCTGGCGCAATACAGTCTGGGTAAACTCTATGAGACCGGGCGCAGTGGCGCGCCCGACTTCGAGGCGGCGGCTCGCTGGTATGGCCTGGCGGCGCAGCAGGATATGGCCGCGGCGCAGAATAATCTCGGCCTGATGTATGCCCAGGGGCGCGGTGTGCCGCGCGATCCCGTGCGGGCCGCGCAGCTCTGGAGCCGTTCCGCCAACTCGAGCAACCCCATGGCGCAGTATAACCTGGGCCTGGCCTATTTCCGGGGCGAAGGCGTCGGTCAGGACCAGGTTGAGGCAGCGGTCTGGTTTCATCTTGCGGCTGATGCCGGTGTAAGTGAAGCGCAGTTCGCTCTGGGGCAGATGCACCGGCTCGGCCTCGCGCTGCCGCAGGACGAGCGCAGGGCATTGCACTGGTATCAGCGCGCCGCCGGCAAGGGACACAAGGACGCCCGGGTGCAGGCGGAACGTCTGCGCGCACAGGGGGTCCAGGCCGCACAGCCCCTCGATGTCGTTTCCTCGGACCCGCTGGAGGGCGGTGCGCCCGCGCGACAAACGGCAGCGGGCGGAGGTGATGATCGAAAGCCCAGCCTTGTCGAGGGCGGTGGCGGAACCGAGGGCGGGCAGGGGACGCGCCCGCGCGCGACAACGGTCTCACCTGCACCAGCCGCGCCTGTAGCCTCCGCGCGTCCGGCGCAGCCCGCGCAGCAGGGGGATAAGGGCGGGTTTCAGCTTCAGTCGCGGTTATTGACCCCAGTGCCTCCGACGAAGAAAGCGGTTGAAAAGTCCGCCACTCAAGAAAACTCCCCGCCTCAAGAGGCCTCCGGCAACACGGCGCCGGTGCAAACGGCCCGCCGTGAGGTTGCGCCCCGGGAGGCTGCACCGCGTCAGGCTGCACCCCGGCCCGCCGCCAAGGACCAAGACGGCGTCTTCCTCTGGCTCCTGTCCAGCGCTGACGAAACACAGGCCAAGGATCTGCTGAAGGAAGCCGAGAAGGACTATGCGGGCGTCCTGGAGGGACAAGCTCTCACGCTGCTGCAGGCGGAAACCTCCGGCAGAGGCGCTCTGTACCGGCTGGTGGTCGCAGCGGAGTCTCAGGCCGAGGCTGAAGCGGCCTGCCAGAAGATCCGACAGATCAACGCCGAGGCTTTTTGTTCGATTCTTGTTCGCTAGAAGTCTGCGACAGCGTAACATCCGATCGTGCCGTCAGGCGGCGGCGCTTTTCTTATGAGGCGGCGACTCTGCCGATCGAGACTTCCTTAGATCAGGAGAAAGTATGACGAGTCTGAAGGCCAACATCGACTCCGCGGCGCCGCTGTTCGGCTGCTGGATTGAGCTCTTCTCGCCCTTTGCCACCGAGGTGGTGGTTCAGGCCGGATACGACTTTCTGATGGTCGATCTGGAGCATGGTCCGGGCTCGGTCATGGATGCGGCACAGCAGCTTCAGATCGCTCAGGGCCACGCCTGCCATGGCATCTGCCGGGTGCCGCAGAATGACGACGCCTGGATCAAGCGGGTTCTCGATGTGGGCTTCGAAGGAGTCATGATCCCGGCGGTTGACAGCGTCGAGGATGCGCGGCGGGCGGTGGCTTCCTGCCGCTATCCGCCTGCCGGCCGGCGCGGCATGGCAGCCGCGATCGTGCGCGCGGCCCGCTATGGCCGGGACTGCTGGGACTACGTCGAAGAGGCCAACCGGGACGTGCTGGTCATCTGCCAGATCGAGAGCGCCAAGGCGGTCGAGGCGGTGGAAGAGATCGCGCAGGTCGAGGGAGTCGATATGTTGTTCGTCGGTCCCTCGGATCTCTCTTTGGATATGGGTTATCTGGGCGAGGTCGATCATCCGGAGGTGCTGAAGGCGACCGCGCGGGTGGAGCAGGCCGCACGCGCCGCCGGCAAGCTGATGGGTGCCATTCCGACACCGGCCCGCAGCGCTGAGGATCTTCGTGCGGCCGGGTATGAGCTGATTTTGGCCGGTGCCGACACAATCCTGCTGCGGGATGCCGCCGATGCTCATGTCGCAAGCCTGAAGGCTGGCGTAAGGCGCTGATTCTTCTATAATCCGCCGATCGATCACGGAGCGGATCCAAAGTGATGAACGGCTCAAGCGCGTCGACCCTTCATGCCGAGCTGATCAGCGTATCGCAGATGTACAAGGCCGATGCGGCAGCGGTGTCGGCCGGCGTATCCGGTCGGGTCCTGATGGAAAATGCCGGGCAGGCGATCTTCGACGCCATCATCGCCCGCTGGAGCCCGCGGCCGGTCCTGGTGCTCTGCGGACCGGGCAACAATGGCGGCGACGGTTTCGTGGTTGCGCGGCTGTTGCAGGCGGCGGGTTGGCCGGTCGAACTGGCCCTGCTCGGCGACCGTGCCCGCCTGACCGGGGATGCGGCCCACCATGCGCAGCTCTGGTCTGGCGAAACCCTGGCTTTCGATTCCGCGGTGCTCGAGGGCAAAGCCCTGATCGTCGACGCCATGTTCGGTGCCGGTCTGTCGCGCCCACTCGACGGACGCGCGGCCATGATGGCACGTGCGGTTAGCCGGGCAGCCGAGGTTGGGACTGCGGAGGTGATCGCTGTCGATATTCCCAGCGGGATCTCCGGCGACAGCGGGGCGGTGTTGGGGGAACTGCATCTGCAGGCAAAACTGACGGTCACCTTCTACCGCCCGAAGATCGGGCACCTGCTGCTGCCCGGACGCGCGGCGGCCGGCGAACTGGTCGTGGCGGATATCGGGATCCCCGACAGCGTCCTGGCGGGGCTGGGCATCCGGTGTTTCCGCAATGCGCCCGAGCTTTGGTGCGAGTCCTTTCCGTTGAAGACCGCGGAACATCATAAATACAGCGCCGGGCATGCTCTGGTCGTGGGGGGCGGCGAGATGACCGGCGCGGCCCGGCTGGCGGCGAAGGCTGCCCTGCGCATGGGCGCGGGCCTTATCTCCATCGCCGCGCCCCGTTCGGCGCTGCAGACCTATGCCCTGTCGTCGGCCAGTTTCATCACACTTGCGAATGACAGCGCCGATGAGCTTGAGAATATCCTGCGGGATCCGCGCAAAAACGCCGTGCTCATCGGCCCGGGTTTTGGCGTTACCGAGCATCTGCGGGACCTGGTGCCGATCATTCTGCGCCGCCAGCGCGCGACCGTGCTCGATGCGGATGCGCTGAGTATCTTCGCACCGGAACCGGAAACGCTATTCGAAGCAGCCACTTCGGGCACGGTCCTCACCCCGCATGATGGAGAGTTCACGCAGTTGTTTCCGGATATCGGCGGCGACCGGCTGGTCCGGGCGCGGGCTGCCGCGGCGCGCAGCGGTGCCATTGTCGCTCTGAAAGGCAGCGATACCGTGGTTGCCGCCCCGGACGGCCGGGCGGTGATCAACGACAATGCACCACCGCATCTGGCGACGGCAGGATCCGGTGATGTCCTCGCCGGCCTGATCCTCGGTCTGCTGGCCCAAGGTATGCCGCCCTTCGAGGCTGCTGCCGCGGCCGTCTGGATTCATGGTGCCCTGGGCACCCACCTTGGCGTCGGCCTGATCTCCGAGGACTTGCCTGAGGCCGTTCCAGACGTTCTGACTTCGCTTATTGCGGGATTCTGAGCTCGGCCTCCGACGCTTCGATCACGGTTAACTGCTTCGGCGACCTTCAAGGATGCTCGGCAAAAAATATGCCAAAAACCAATGCGTTAATTGATATTTTGAAGAAATTTCTTTCTGTTAAGGCTGTGTGGAAAACTCGAAAAAAGCGATAAAAACCAAAGTCTGTAGGGCAAAAGCTGCAGTTTTAACTCAAGTTTAACAACTTTGATGCGAAACTGATAAATGAGTTTTTCTACAAACTCAAAACCCGGACAGGTAGAACGGCAACAAAACGAATGTGATCCAGGATGGGACCGTGGTTTAAATTCGATAAGGGACGACCGGAGGTAAAGGCCGGCGCTGTGTTCCGCTGTCGACTCCCGAGCCACGTGGTCGAAACCGCCGAGGTCATCGAAGTCGGCCCTGACGCTATGGGTGTCCCCCACGTCAAATACAATCTGGTCGTTGCCGGCGGTACCATCGAGAGCTTCGCCGAAATGCGCACGCTCGGCCTCGAGACCTTCGCCACACGCTACAACGAGCCGGTTTCGGCTTCGTAATCCCCCTGACGGCTCCGGCCGCTCGTTAGGCCTTTTTCCCGCTCTTTAAGGGCAAAATTCCTCACAATTCCGGCAAATCGGGGTTCCGGCGCCTTTCCGCCGCGTGAGGCGGTTGCACCCGGCGCGCCGATGTTATACACCGGCGCGTTCGCGCGTCTCGCGGGCGTGGCGGAATTGGTAGACGCACTGGTTTTAGGTACCAGCGGAGAGATCCGTGGGGGTTCAAGTCCCTCCGCCCGCACCACGTAAGCGAACTCGGGTGACAGAGGACAGCGACGGCCAGAATGCGCCCTGCCTGGTTGACGTGACGCTGCCATCCCGAAAGCTTCCCGCCGCAATTCTGCGATCGGGAATTTCGTGGTCCGGTGCCGATTGCATGATTCCCATCTCTCGGCGGAATCGGGCCCTTTGACTGAACAGTTGTTGATCCGCCCCGCGGTCAGAATGACCGGGCAGGGATGCGGATGACGAAGAAGACGCGAGAGAGGCCGAGCCGCCAATGCAGGTTACGGAAACGCAAGCCGAAGAGCTGAAGCGCGAATACACCATTGTTATTCCCGCCACGGAAATTGACGAAAAGATCGACGGACGGCTTAAGGAGCTCAGTGGGCAGATCAATCTGCCGGGCTTCCGGCCCGGCAAGGTGCCGATGTCGCTTCTCAAGCAGCGCTTCGGCAAGTCCGTGCTGGGCGAAGTCCTGGAAAAGGCGGTCTCCGACAGCTCCAGCCAGGCGCTGAGCGAGCGCAGCCTGCGGCCGGCGATGCAGCCCAAGATCGAGGTCACCTCCTTCGACGAAGGCAAGGACCTGGAATACACCATGACGGTGGAATTGCTGCCGGACGTTACGCCGATGGATTTCGGCAGCCTGGAACTGGAGCGGGTCAAGGTTGCCGTGCCGGATGCGGAGGTCGATGAGGCGCTCGGACGTATCGCCGAATCCCACAAGACCTCCAAGCCCCTGGAAAAGCCGCGCAAGGCGGAGCAGGGCGACGTGGTGATCATCGACTTCAAGGGCACCGTCGACGGCGAGGCCCTGCCGGGCATGGCCGCCGATGACCACCACCTGGAGCTGGGATCGAACCAGTTCATTCCGGGCTTCGAGGACCAGTTGGTTGGCGCGGACGTCGATGAGGAGCGGGAGGTCAAAGTGACCTTCCCCGAGACTTACGGCAACGACAAGCTGGCCGGCCGTGAAGCGATCTTCATGGTCAAGGTCAAGGGCATCGAAGAGAGCGTGCCCGCGGAAATCGACGACAAGCTGGCCGAAAACCTGGGCGCCGAGAACCTCGACGGCCTGAAGGGGCGGATCCGCGAGCAGATCGAGGGCGAGTACGCCAAGGTTGCCCGCTCTCGCCTGAAGCGCGAACTGCTGGACAAGCTGGCCGACAACCATGATTTCTCGGTCCCGGCCGGCATGGTCGACGTGGAGTTCGAAGGTATCTGGAAGCAGGTCGAGGAAGAGCGCAAGCAGGGCGATCTGGACGAAGAAGACGCCGGCAAGGATGACGAGGAGCTGAAGGCGGAATACCGCGCCATCGCGGAACGCCGGGTGCGCCTGGGTCTGCTGCTTTCGGAAGTTGGCAGCAGCAACAACATCGACGTCAACCAGGACGAGGTGAACCGTGCCCTCTTCGCCGAGGCCCAGAACTACCCGGGTCAGGAGCAGCAGGTCCTGGAGTACTACAAGAACACACCGGAGGCGCTCGCCAATCTGCGCGCGCCGATCTTTGAGGACAAGGTGATCGACTTCATCACCGACCTCTCCAAGGTGACCGAGCGGGAACTGACGCCGGACGAGCTGCGTAAGGAGTTCGAAGCCGAATCCGAAGCTGCTGAAGCGGAGGAAAAGGCGAAAGAGGCGAAAAAGCCGGCGAAGAAGAAGCCCGCTAAAAAAGCCGCGGCGAAGAGCGAAGCATCGGATGACGCCGAAGCCGAGGCCAAACCCAAGAAGAAAGCGCCTGCCAAGAAGGCGGCAAAAAGCACCAAAAGCAAGAAAACCGCTGAGGAATAGCGGAACCTTAAGGATTACTCTGTGATCCTGTCTTGGTTAATCGGTCGATCCGGCCTATATCACGGAAGCGACGACCGCAGGAGGATTCGGACGGGCCGCGATTCGCGTAGTTCTAAGCCCCGTCCGTCTCTTTCAGCGGCTGTTTCTCCGGACCAGAGTGGCCCGGACGATTCGGCAGGCGGATGAATGAAATGACTAGGTGGCAGGAATGAGTGATCCACGTGACATTGTAATGAACACCCTGGTTCCCATGGTGGTCGAGCAGACCAGCCGGGGCGAACGGGCCTATGATATCTATTCGCGCCTCCTCAAGGAGCGAATCATCTTTTTGACCGGCCCGATTCATGATGGCGTGGCAAGCCTGATCTGTGCCCAGTTGCTGTTCCTGGAGTCGGAAAATCCGACCAAGGACATCTCCTTCTACATCAACTCCCCGGGCGGCGTCGTGACGGCAGGCCTGGCCATGTACGACACCATGCAGTACATCCGGCCCCCGGTTTCCACCGTCTGCATCGGACAGGCCGCTTCGGCCGGCTCCTTGCTGCTGATGGCCGGCGCACCCGAAAAGCGTTACGCCCTGCCGAACTCCAAGATTATGGTTCACCAGCCCTCCGGCGGGTTTCAGGGGCAGGCCACCGACATTGAGATTCACGCCCGGGAGATCATCAAAACCCGCGCACGTCTGAATGAAATCTACGCAGAGCACACAGGTCAGCCGGTTTCTGCCATTGAAGAAGCCATGGAGCGAGACAAGTTCATGAGTGCGGAGGAAGCGAAAGACTTCGGGCTGATCGACGAGGTGGTGGAAAGCCGCCCCGACTCGGGCGAATCCGGCGGAGATAGCTGACGGCTTCCTCTCATGTCTGGACGGCTGCCGGAAAAGTCGCCGTCCAGGCAATGTTAAGGATATGTTGAGCGCTCAGAGTTACAGTGTTGGGAGCGGTCAACTGACGGTTGGTCATGTAAGCGGTGGGCTAACCCGGTTATGAAAAATGACAAATTTGTCATTGTGCCCCGGTGGGACGTCTGTCTAACATGATTTGTAATTGAATCGAGCTTCGAGGCGTAGCAGCCATGACAAAGTCGAGCGGTAGCGACTCGAAAAACACCCTGTACTGCTCTTTCTGCGGAAAGAGCCAGCATGAAGTTCGAAAACTCATCGCGGGACCAACGGTCTTCATCTGCGATGAATGCGTTGAACTTTGCATGGATATCATCCGTGAGGAGCACAAGACCACGCTGGTGAAATCCAGCGACGGTGTGCCGACCCCGCGCGATATCTGCACTGTGCTTGATGATTATGTCATCGGTCAGGCACACGCGAAGCGCGTGCTGTCGGTTGCGGTGCACAATCACTACAAGCGCCTGGCGCACGGCACCAAGTCAGCCGATGTCGAGCTGGCAAAGTCCAACATCCTCCTGATCGGCCCGACCGGCTGCGGCAAGACCCTTCTTGCCCAGACCCTGGCGCGGATCCTCGATGTTCCCTTCACCATGGCGGATGCCACGACCCTGACGGAAGCGGGTTACGTCGGTGAGGATGTCGAGAACATCATCCTGAAGCTGCTTCAGTCCGCCGATTACAATGTCGAACGGGCGCAGCGCGGCATCGTCTACATCGACGAGGTCGACAAGATCAGCCGGAAATCCGACAACCCCTCCATCACGCGGGATGTTTCGGGTGAGGGCGTGCAGCAGGCTCTGCTGAAGATCATGGAAGGCACCGTGGCCTCCGTGCCGCCGCAGGGCGGGCGCAAGCATCCGCAGCAGGAGTTCCTGCAGGTCGACACCACGAACATTCTCTTTATCTGTGGTGGCGCTTTTGCCGGCCTCGACAAGCTGATTGCCGGTCGTGGCAAAGGTTCTTCCATCGGCTTCGGTGCTGACGTACGCAGCCCTGAGGAGCGGACGACGGGTGACATCCTCAAGGAAGTCGAGCCGGAGGATCTGCTGAAGTTCGGCCTGATCCCCGAGTTCGTCGGCCGCCTGCCGGTGGTCGCGACCCTGGAGGACCTGGACGACGACGCCCTGGTTGAGATCCTGACCCAGCCGAAGAACGCCCTGGTCAAGCAGTACCAGCGCCTCTTCGAAATGGAGGACGTCAGCCTTCAGTTCGCCGACGATGCGCTCAAGGCGATTGCCGCCAAGGCGATCAAGCGCAAGACCGGCGCGCGCGGGTTGCGCTCCATTATGGAAGGCATCCTTCTGGAGCCGATGTTCGATCTGCCGAGCCTGGAAGGGGTCGAGGAGATGGTCATCAATGGCGAAGTTGTCGAAGGGCGTTCACAACCGCTCTACATCTACACCGATCGGCGCGACGACGTAGAAAGCAGTGCATGACGCGTTTTTCCGGTCTTTTCTGCCTGGATAACGCCTAGGAGGCGCGCAGTTCTTCTCCGGCGCAGCCCTTGAAGATGACGTTTTTAGTTATCAAATCTTTAGGCGTCAGCCGGGACGGTGCAAGGCTACCCGGAATTAGGCTCGGTAGCCCCCGGCCGTCGCAAGATTAAAGAGGAAATATGTTGGAAATCCCACGCGGCAATCTCTATCCGGTTCTCCCGCTTCGCGATATCGTCGTCTTTCCGCACATGATCGTGCCGCTGTTCGTCGGCCGCGAGAAGTCGGTGCGGGCCCTTGAGGACGTGATGAAGGATGACAAGCAGATCCTTCTGGTCACGCAGAAAAATGCCGCCCAAGACGACCCGACGCCTGCCGATATCTACTCGGTGGGGACGGTCGGCACTGTTTTGCAGCTTCTCAAACTGCCCGATGGCACGGTCAAGGTTCTGGTTGAAGGCGGCCAGCGCGCGAAGATCGCGAAGTTCGCCGACACGGAAGAGTTCTTCCAGGCCTATGCCGAAACCATGGACGACGATGCCGGTGACGATCGTGAGCTGGACGCACTGGCCCGGACGGTGGTCTCGCAGTTCGAGCAGTACATCAAGCTCAACAAAAAGATTCCGCCGGAGGTGCTGGTCTCGATCAACCAGATCGACGAGCCGAGCAAGCTGGCCGATACCATTGCCTCGCATCTGACGCTGAAGATCTCCGAAAAGCAGGAACTGCTGGAGAGCGACAGCATCAGCGACCGGCTGGAAAAGGTCTATGCTTTCATGGAAAGCGAGATCGGCGTGCTGCAGGTCGAAAAGCGCATCCGCAACCGCGTGAAGCGCCAGATGGAGAAGACTCAGCGCGAGTACTATCTGAACGAACAGCTCAAGGCGATTCAGAAGGAACTGGGCGAGGGCGAGGACGGCCGCGACGAGTTGGCCGAACTCGAAGAGAAGATCGCCAAGACCAAGCTGACCAAGGAAGCGCGCGAGAAGGCCGTCGCGGAGCTGAAGAAGCTGCGCAACATGAGCCCCATGTCCGCCGAAGCGACCGTGGTGCGGAATTACCTGGACTGGATCGTCTCGATTCCCTGGAAGAAGCGCACCAAGGTCAAAAAGGACATCAAGCACGCCAGCGAGATCCTGGATGCCGACCACTACGGCCTCGAGAAGGTCAAGGAACGCATTCTCGAGTACCTTGCCGTGCAGCAGCGCATGCAGAAGATCAAGGGCCCGATTCTCTGCCTCGTCGGACCGCCGGGCGTGGGCAAGACCTCGCTGGGTAAGTCGATCGCCAAGGCGACCGGCCGCAACTTCGTGCGCATGAGCCTGGGCGGCGTGCGCGACGAAGCCGAGGTGCGCGGCCATCGCCGGACCTACATCGGCTCCATGCCGGGTAAGGTGATCCAGAGCATGAAGAAGGCGAAGTCCTCCAACCCGCTGTTCCTGCTCGACGAGATCGACAAGCTGGGCGCGGACTGGCGCGGTGATCCCTCTTCGGCGCTGCTGGAAGTGCTGGACCCGGAACAGAACAATACCTTCAACGACCATTACCTGGAGGTCGACTACGACCTGTCGGACGTGATGTTCGTCACCACGGCCAACACGCTGCGCATGCCGCAGCCGCTGCTTGACCGTATGGAGGTCATCCGTATTCCCGGTTACACCGAGGATGAAAAAGTCCAGATCGCGACCCGCTACCTGATCCCGAAACAGATGAAGGATCACGGGGTCAAGGAAGAGGAATGGTCGATCTCCGACGATGCTCTGCGCAATCTGATCCGTCTCTACACCCGCGAAGCCGGTGTGCGTAACCTGGAGCGCGAGATCGCGAACCTGGTTCGTAAGGCGGTCAAGGAAATCGCCATGGGCGAGGCGACGCAGGTGGCGGTCGATCCCGACAATCTCGACAAGTACGCCGGCGTGCCGCGCTATCGCTTCGGCGAGGCGGAACAGGAAGACCTGATCGGTGTGTCCACCGGTCTGGCCTGGACCGAGGTCGGCGGCGAGCTGCTTTCGATCGAGGCGGTGACCGTACCCGGTAAAGGTAAAGTTTCCTCGACCGGTAAGCTCGGCGACGTGATGAAGGAATCCATCCAGGCGGCCGAGTACTACGTCAAGAGCCGCTCCATTGATTATGGCATCAAGCCGACCATCTTTGAGCGCAAGGACATCCACGTCCACGTGCCCGAGGGGGCGACTCCGAAAGACGGCCCCTCGGCCGGTATTGCCATGGTGACCGCGATCGTTTCGGTTCTGACCGAAATTCCGATTCGCCGTGACCTGGCGATGACCGGAGAGGTTACGCTGCGCGGCCGCGTGCTGCCGATCGGCGGTCTCAAAGAGAAACTGCTGGCTGCTTTGCGTGGGAATATAAAGACCGTCCTGATTCCAAAAGAAAACGAAAAGGATCTCGCGGAGATCCCAGAAAACGTTAAGGATGGACTTGAAATCATTCCGACTTCTACTGTCGATGAAGTCCTGGAACATGCCTTGTCCCAGAAGCTTACGCCCATTGAGTGGGTCGAACCGGCCGATGTGGACGCGGCACGGGGTGCAGCTTCCGACGAGGGACGCAGCGGGGTGATCACCCACTAGCCGTCTGTTGAAACGCGACTCGGATTAAGGGGCAATTAACCTAAAAAAGCCCCTTAATCCCTAGGTTTTCTCGCGTTTCTTCGATTGACGTTGGGGGTTTTACCGGCTTACACTCCGACCTCCTCAGAGTGGTTTTTCCCATTTCTAATTCCTAAATCCCGACATTTGGAGGGGGTACTAACGTGAACAAAAACGATCTGGTCGCCGTTGTTGCTGATAACTCGGAACTGTCGAAAGCAGACAGCACCAAAGCTGTCGATGCCGTCTTTGACGCCATCACCGACGCCCTGAAGTCCGGTGATGAAGTCCGCCTTGTGGGCTTCGGCACCTTCTCTGTGGCTCAGCGTGCAGCTTCCGAAGGCCGCAACCCGCGCACCGGCGAGAAAATCAAGATTCCTGCGTCCAAACAGCCGAAGTTCAAGGCTGGTAAGGGCCTCAAGGACGCCGTCAACTAAAGCTGACTAGATTCGCGCTGAGGACGCCGGCCGCCCTGACCATTGTTCAGGGCGGCCGGCTGGCGTTTCTTCGGAGCCTTTTTCGAATCCGGAACGGGAAACGCTTCTCGTCTTCAGCCGAACTTTTGTTTGAGACTTTTCTTTTATTGTTTTGGCCTGTTTCATCCCTTATAGAAACGAGCCGTAGGCGCCACGGTGGTAAAGTCGATACCGTGGACACTGATATCAGCGATCTCAAAGCTGGTATCTGAGGGCGATTAGCTCAGTTGGTAGAGCATCTCGTTTACACCGAGAGGGTCGGCAGTTCGAGCCTGTCATCGCCCACCAGACCTCCCCTGTAAAATTCATGACGTCACGACGCGATTCTCCTGCATCGGGCCGTGGACGGAATTCATCGGCGATTCGGGCGTCCAAGCGGCGATTCGTCCCTGTTGTGCCGTGGCTCTATGCGTCACTTTCGCGTGACGAGACCTGCGCTTTCCGACCCCCTGATGAAAGCCGTTTCGGTCTTTTGTCATGAAAACGAAAAAAGCCTGCGGGCAGTGCTTGACACCCGAGGGGGGAGGGAGTACATCACCGCAGCCCGCTACGGCGGGGCCCTTCAAAGGGGGTGTAGCTCAGTTGGTTAGAGCGCCGGCCTGTCACGCCGGAGGCCGCGGGTTCGAGTCCCGTCACTCCCGCCACTGGCTTTCGCAAAGCGAAATGCAGCCAAGTACGAAATAGATGAAATAGGTTTTGGGCCGGCAGTTGTTTCGAAGAAACGACGAGAGCCCTTGAGCTTCGAAGCTTTCTTGTTTCATCCGTCACTTCTTCCAAGCTTCGTTTATTGACCGCGACTGGGTGAGCCAAGGTTCCGAGTCGCCGAACGATGTTTTGCGGCTGCCTTCCCGTCCACTGTTTCTCGAGATATCGCGAAGCGCATTGCATGCTGCAGGCGCATCGCAAGGCTTGTACGACTCCGCAGTGAGCCGAGGCGGTCCCGATGCTGCGGCTGATCGTAAGAAAATTAACCATAAAACAATGAATTCTTAGGACATTCCCTATAACGCTTTGTGCTGGCGAATCCGTGGATTCCCGAGTCGCGCGCGAATGGCTCCAGGGCGATTTTCCGCGCTGCAACAAGGGATAATCACGGCCCGGTGACCATCTGCGTTTGTTGCTTTTCCCCGGCCTGTCTTGGCCGTATATTGCGACAAAATCGTGGCATTCGCGGCGGCACTATGCTTAAGGGCTGTGCGACGGCAACGAGCGGCATTGAGACAAGCCTGCAAAGGGTGGAAAGTGCACTGCACCAAAGCGTCGAGAGGTTGGCGCGTTTTGTTGGAGATAAAATCGAATGGAAGGCCTGTTAGCCGAATACCTGCCGATCCTGATTTTTATCGGGATTGCCGTGGGCCTCGCCGGCGTAATGGTGGCTGCCTCCTACATCGTCGGGCGTCAGCGCCCCGATTCGGAGAAGATCTCCGCCTATGAATGCGGGTTCGAGGCGTTCGACGACGCCCGCAGCAAGTTCGATGTGAGGTTCTATCTCGTCGCTATTCTCTTCATCATCTTCGACCTTGAAGTGGCATTTCTCTTTCCCTGGGCCGTTGCACTTGGGGATATCGGCCTATTTGGTTTTTGGTCGATGGTGATCTTCCTGGGCATCCTGACCATCGGATTTGTCTATGAATGGAAAAAGGGTGCTCTGGAATGGGAGTAGCACTATGAGTTCCGCCGAAGCCGGCGCACCGATCCCCCCGGGGCCGCAACAGAACAAAATCCTCTCGGCCGTGACCGACGAAATCACCGAAAAGGGCTTCGTGGTCGCGCAGATGGACAAGCTGGCGGCCTGGGCCCAGACCGGCTCGCTCTGGCCGATGTCGTTCGGCCTGGCCTGCTGCGCCGTCGAGATGATGCATACGGCCGTCAGCCGCTATGATCTGGATCGCTTCGGGCTGGTGTTCCGCCCGTCACCGCGGCAGTCCGATGTCATGATTGTGGCCGGCACCCTGACCAACAAGATGGCGCCGGCTCTGCGCAAGGTCTACGACCAGATGCCGGAGCCGCGCTGGGTCATTTCCATGGGTTCCTGCGCCAACGGCGGCGGCTACTATCACTATTCCTATTCCGTTGTGCGTGGGTGCGACCGGGTTGTGCCGGTCGATATCTACGTGCCCGGCTGTCCTCCGACCGCCGAAGCCCTGCTTTACGGCATCCTACAGCTCCAAAAGAAGATCAAACGCGAAGCCCTGCTTGTCCGCTGACGCTCATCGCTTCGCACTCACATCTGGCAGATTCCTATGAATGAAGCCCTCAATGATCTCGGTGAATACATCAGCGCGGCGCATCCGCAGCGCGTGGAATCTTTCGAGGTCGCCCTGGACGAACTGACCCTTTTTTGCGATCGGGAGTCGATCACCAAGCTTCTGACCTTTCTGCGGGACGATCAGAACTGCCAGTTCAAGCATCTGGTCGATGTTACGGCGGTGGATTATCCAGCCCGCGAGGCGCGCTTCGACGTGGTCTACAACCTGCTGTCGCTGAAGCTCAATCAGCGGATCAGGGTCAAGGTCTTGGCCGACGAGGCCAGCATGGTGCCTTCGGTGGCGGAAGTCTTCTCTTCGGCGATCTGGTTCGAGCGCGAAGTCTGGGACATGTACGGCATCTTCTTCGCTGATCATCCGGACCTGCGGCGCATGCTGACCGACTACGGTTTCGAGGGGCACCCCCTGCGCAAGGATTTCCCACTGACCGGTTATGTCGAGGTGCGCTACGACGAAACCCAGAAGCGGGTGGTCTACGAGCCGGTGAAGCTGACACAGGAGTTCCGCAGCTTCGATTTCATGTCACCCTGGGAAGGTATGCTGCATCTGCCCGGCGATGAAAAAGCCGAGAGCGGCGAAGGCGAAGAGGGGGCAGCCTGATGGCGGAACAAACGATCAAGCCGCTGACGCTGAACTTCGGACCTCAGCATCCCGCCGCCCACGGTGTGCTCCGCCTGGTGCTGGAGATGGACGGCGAAATCATCGAGCGCGCCGACCCGCACATCGGTCTGCTGCACCGGGGCACGGAAAAGCTGATCGAGTACAAGACCTATCTTCAGGCGGTGCCTTACTTCGACCGGCTCGATTATGTGGCCCCGATGAACCAGGAGCATGCCTTCGCCCTGGCCACGGAAAAGTTGCTCGGGATCGAAGTGCCGAAGCGCGGCCAGTACATCCGCGTGCTCTACTGCGAGATCGGCCGGATCCTCAATCACCTCTTGAACATCACGACCTTTGCGATCGACGTCGGCGCCATGACCCCGATCCTCTGGGGCTTCGAAGAGCGTGAGAAGCTGATGGAGTTCTACGAGCGGGCCTGCGGTGCGCGACTCCACGCGGCCTATTTCCGTCCCGGCGGCGTGCATCAGGATCTGCCGGCCGGCCTGCTGGAGGATATTGCCGCGTTCTGCAAAACCTTCCCGCGCGTCATCGACGATATGGAAGGGCTGCTGACCAACAACCGCATCTTCCGCCAGCGCACGGTCGACATCGGTCAGGTGACCCGGGAAGAGGCCAGCGACTGGGGTTTCACCGGTGTCATGCTGCGCGGCTCCAACGTGCCCTGGGACCTGCGCAAGTCACAGCCTTACGACAGCTACGAGGACTTCGAGTTCGACATTCCGGTCGGCAAGAACGGCGACTGCTTCGACCGCTATCTCTGCCGCATGGAGGAGATGCGCCAGAGCCTGCGGATCATGGAGCAGTGCATCGAGAAGATGCCGGACGGTCCGGTGACGACCCAGGATCATAAGATCACGCCGCCGCGCCGTGGTGAGATGAAGCAGTCGATGGAAGCCCTCATCCATCACTTCAAGCTTTACACCGAGGGTTACCACGTGCCGGCGGGCGAGACCTACACCGCAGTCGAAGCGCCGAAAGGCGAGTTCGCCGTCTACCTGATTGCCGACGGCAGCAACAAACCCTACCGCTGCAAGATCCGCGCACCCGGGTTTGCGCATCTCGCGGCCATGGACTACATGTGCCGCGGCCATATGTTGGCGGACAGCGTGGCGATTCTGGGATCAATGGATATCGTGTTCGGCGAGGTCGACCGATGAAGGTTACGAGTTACGCGCAAGGCCAGGCCGAAGGCTTCGCCTTCACGCCGGAAAATCTGGAAATCGCCAGGAAGTTCGTGGCCAAGTACCCGGAGGGCCGGCAGGCCAGCGCGGTGATCGCGCTGCTGGATCTGGCGCAGCGGCAGAATGGTGGCTGGCTGTCCGGCGAAGCCATCGCCTACGTGGCGAATTACCTTGAGATGGCGCCCATGCGTGCCTTCGAGGTGGCCAGCTTCTACACCATGTTCAATCTGAAGCCGGTCGGCAGACACTTCATCCAGGTCTGCCGCACCACGCCTTGCTGGCTGCGCGGCTCGGACGGCCTGTCCGAGACCTGCAAGAAGAAGCTGGGCGTGAAATTCGGCGAGGTGACCGAAGACGGCCTGTTTTCGGTGATCGAAGTCGAGTGCCTGGGCGCCTGCGCCAATGCGCCGATGGTGCAGATCAACGATGATTACTACGAAGACCTGACACCCGAGCGCATGGCCGAAATCATCGACGAACTGCGTGCGGGTAAGGAAGTGCCGGTCGGATCGCAGATCGGCCGTTTGACCTCCTCACCGGAAGGTGGCGCGCAGACTTTGCAGGATCTGCCGCCCTTTGACGGAAAAGCCGTGAAGATGGCACCGAAAGCGCCTGAGCCCGAGGCTCCGGCGCCCAGCGGGGAGGAAGGCTGATGCTGAGCGATAAGGACCGCATCTTCACCAATCTCTACGGTGAACACGACTGGGGCATCGAGGGTGCTCTGCAGCGCGGCATCTGGGACGATACCAAGAGCCTGCTGGCCCTGGGCCGGGAGGAGATCGTCGAACAGATCAAGGCTTCGGGACTGCGCGGACGCGGCGGGGCCGGTTTCCCGGCCGGCATCAAGTGGTCCTTCATGCCCAAGGAAAGCGACGGCCGTCCCGCCTATCTGGTGGTGAATGCGGACGAATCCGAACCGGGTTCCTGCAAAGACCGCGAGATCATGCGCAACGATCCGCACCGCCTGCTGGAAGGCTGCCTGGTTGCGGGTTTCGCCATGGGCGCCAGCGCCTGTTACATCTACATCCGCGGTGAGTACTACCTCGAGTCCCAGCGCCTGGAAGCAGCGCGCGAGCAGGCCTACGCCGGCGGCTTCCTGGGCAAGAATGCCAGCGGATCGGGATACGACTATGACCTCTATATCCATCGCGGCGCCGGCGCCTATATCTGCGGCGAGGAGACCGCGCTGCTGGAAAGCCTGGAAGGCAAGAAGGGGCAGCCCCGCCTGAAGCCGCCATTCCCGGCGGCGGTTGGTCTCTACGGCTGCCCGACCACGGTGACTAACGTCGAGACCATCGCGGTTTCGCCGACGATCCTGCGCCGGGGCGCCGACTGGTTTGCCGGTTTCGGACGGCCCAACAACACCGGCACCAAGATCTACAGCATCTCCGGCCACGTGAACAAACCCTGCAACGTCGAAGAATCGATGAGTATCCCCCTGAAGGAGCTGATCGAGAAGCACGCCGGCGGTGTGCGCGGCGGCTGGGACAACCTGCTGGCGGTGATCCCGGGCGGCTCGTCCGTGCCGTTGCTGCCGAAATCGATCTGCGACACGGTCCTGATGGACTTCGACGCCCTGCGGGAAGTGAAGTCCGGCCTGGGAACGGCGGCGGTCATCGTCATGGACAAGTCCACGGACATCGTCGAGGCCATCGCCCGGCTGTCGCACTTCTACATGCATGAGAGCTGTGGCCAGTGCACGCCCTGCCGCGAAGGCACCGGCTGGATGTGGCGCGTCATGACCCGCATGGTGAAGGGGGAAGCGGATGTCGACGAAATCGACACGCTGCTGGACGTCACCTATCAGGTCGAGGGCCACACCATCTGTGCGCTCGGCGATGCGGCGGCCTGGCCGATCCAGGGTTTGATCCGGCACTTCCGGCCCGAGCTGGAGCGGCGGATCCTCGAGTACAAAAAGTCCAAGCAGGCAGCGGCGGAATAGGAGACCTTTATGCCGAAGCTGACCATCGACGATCGCGAGATCGAGGTCCCCAACGGACTGACGGTTCTCCAGGCCTGTGAACTGGCCGGCGTCGAGATTCCGCGTTTCTGTTACCACGAGCGCCTGTCGGTCGCGGGTAACTGCCGCATGTGCCTGGTCGAGATGGAGCGCGCGCCCAAGCCGATTGCCTCCTGCGCCATGCCGGTGGGCGAGGGGATGGTGATCAAGACCGACACCCCGACCGTCCATAAGGCGCGCAAGGGCGTGATGGAGTTCCTGCTGATCAACCATCCGCTGGACTGTCCGATCTGCGATCAGGGCGGTGAATGCGACCTGCAGGACCAGGCCATGGCCTTCGGCTTCGACCGGGGCCGCTACGCCGAGAACAAGCGGGCGGTCAAAGAAAAGTTCATGGGGCCGCTGATCAAGACGATCATGACCCGCTGCATCCAGTGCACCCGCTGCGTCCGCTTCGCCACCGAGATTGGCGGCGTCGAGGAGATCGGTCTGGTCAACCGCGGCGAACACGCCGAGATCACGACCCTGGAAAAGGCTATCGATTCGGAGCTTTCGGGCAATCTGGTCGACGTCTGCCCGGTTGGCGCGCTGACCTCCAAACCCTATGCCTTCACCGCGCGCCCCTGGGAGCTGCGCAAAACCAACTCCGTCGATGTGATGGATGCGGTGGGCTCCAGCATCCGGGTCGATACCCGGGGCCGCGAAGTCATGCGCGTACTGCCGCGCCTGCATGAAGACGTGAACGAGGAGTGGATCTCCGACAAGACCCGCCACGCCTGCGACGGCCTGCGCCGCCAGCGCATCGACCGGCCTTACGTCCGGCGCGACGGCAAGCTGGTGCCGGCCTCCTGGGAAGAGGCCTTCGGGGCCATCGTCGAGAAGGCCAAAGCCTCCTCGGGCGCGCGCATGGCGGCGATTGCCGGCGATCTCTGCGACGCCGAATCTCTCTTCGCGCTGAAGCAGATGATGAATGACCTGGGCTCCCAGAACCTGGATTGCCGGCAGGATGGCGCCAAGCTCGAGACCTCGACCCGTGCGGCTTACATCTTCAACTCGGGTATTGCCGGGATCGAGCAGGCCGATGCCGTGCTGCTGGTCGGGACCAATCCGCGTTGGGAAGCGCCGCTGATCAACGCACGCCTGCGCAAGCGGTTCCTGGCGAGCGGCCTGAAGGTCGGCATGATCGGCCAGCAGGTGGACCTGACCTATCCGGTGGAATACCTCGGCGCCGGCGCCGAGACCCTGAAGGAGGTGGCCGAGGGCCGCAGTTCCTTCTCCGAGCTTCTCAAGAACGCTGAGCGGCCGATGATCATCGTCGGCATGGGTGCTCTGGCACGTGAAGACGGGTCGGCGGTTCTGTCTCTGGCCAAGAAAGTCGCTGACGACTTCGGCCTGGTTTCCGATGACTGGAACGGCTTCAACGTCCTGCACACGGCGGCGGCGCGGGTCGGCGCCCTGGATCTCGGCTTCCTGCCGGGCGAGGGCGGCCGCGACATGGCCGGCATCCTGGACGGGGCCGGAAAGGGCGAGATCGATCTGGTTTACCTGCTCGGGGCCGACGAGTTCGACATGGACCGTCTGGGCAAGGCCTTCGTGGTCTATCAGGGCCACCACGGCGATGCCGGCGCGCACCGGGCGGACGTGGTGCTGCCGGGCGCGGCCTACACCGAGAAGAACGGCACCTATGTGAACACCGAAGGCCGGGTGCAGCTCGGCCGGCTGGCGGGCTTCCCGCCGGGTGACGCGCGCGAAGACTGGACGATCCTGCGCGCGCTCTCGGCGCAACTGGGTGAGGCGCTGCCTTATGACAATCTGGGACAACTGCGCCAGAAGCTGATCGAGGCCAATCCGCTGCTCGCGGCGATCGATCAGGTGGAAGCGGGCCACTGGGGTGATTTCGGGACCGCGGGGGAGATCGATGCGGCGCCCTTCATCTCGCCGGTGTCGAACTTCTACATGACCGACCCCATCAGCCGGGCATCGGACACCATGGCTAAGTGCACCGAGGCCTTCGTGCTCGGCAAGCAAGAGGGGGCAACCGGGACCGATGGCTGAACTCTGGACCGGCTACGGACTGCCGACTGCCACCATCGTCGGCTACATCATGCTGATCATCGTGCCCCTGCTGGGCGCCGTGGCCTATCTCACCTACGCGGAGCGGAAGGTGATCGGCGCCATGCAGCTACGCAAGGGCCCCAACGTGGTCGGCCCCTTCGGTCTGCTGCAGCCGCTGGCCGACGGCATGAAGCTGCTGTTCAAGGAAACCATCCTGCCGGCGGGCGCCAACAAGGTCGTCTTCGTCATGGCGCCGATGCTGACCTTCATCCTCAGCCTGATCGCCTGGGCGGTCATTCCCTTCGACGACGGCTGGGTGCTGGCGGATATCAACGTCGGGATCCTCTATCTCTTCGCGATCTCCTCGCTCGGCGTCTACGGCGTGATCATGGCGGGCTGGGCTTCGAACTCGAAGTATCCCTTCCTGGGCGCCCTGCGTTCGGCGGCGCAGATGGTCTCATACGAGGTCTCCATGGGCTTCGTAATCATCACCGTGCTGATCTGCGTGGGCTCGCTGAACCTCTCCGACATCATCGAGGCGCAGCGCACCGTCTGGTTCGCCCTGCCGCTGCTGCCGATGTTCGTGATCTTCTTTATCTCGATCCTGGCGGAAACCAACCGTTCGCCCTTCGACCTGCCCGAGGGCGAATCGGAACTGGTGGCCGGTTTCTTCGTCGAATACTCCTCGATGACCTTCGCGCTCTTCTTCCTGGGCGAATACGCCAACATGATCCTGATGAGCGCGATGACGGTGATCCTCTTCCTCGGCGGCTGGCTGCCGCCGCACGAGAGCCTCAGCTTCATTCCGGGAATCGTCTGGTTCGCCGGTAAGACCGCGCTGATCCTCTTTGGGTTCCTCTGGGTGCGGGCGACCTTCCCGCGCTACCGCTACGACCAGTTGATGCGGCTGGGCTGGAAGGTCTTCCTGCCGTTCTCGCTCTTCTGGGTGGTTTTGACGGCCGGCGTGGTCGTTGCGTTCGATCTGTTTCCGAAGTGACGGGGCGACGGATGAACAACGCTTGCTATAAGGGTTAAGGCCGATGGCTTTTCTCGATCGTACAGCCCGCAGCTTCCTGCTTGGAGAGCTGCTGTCCGGTATGAGCCTGACCTTGAAGTACTTCTTCAAGCCGAAGGTGACCTTGAACTATCCCTTCGAGAAGGGGCCGATCTCGCCACGCTTCCGGGGCGAGCATGCGCTGCGCCGCTATCCGAACGGCGAGGAGCGCTGCATCGCCTGTAAGCTCTGCGAAGCGATCTGCCCGGCGCAGGCCATCACCATCGAAGCGGAACCGCGCGAAGACGGCAGCCGCCGGACCACGCGCTATGACATCGATATGACGAAGTGCATCTACTGCGGTTTCTGTCAGGAAGCCTGTCCGGTGGATGCGATCGTCGAAGGACCGAACTTCGAGTTCGCGACGGAAACCCGCGAGGAACTTTTCTACAACAAGGAAAAGCTGCTCTCGAACGGCGACCGCTGGGAAACGGAGATCGCGCAGAACTTGGCGCAGGATGCACCTTACCGGTAAGCGGATGCGAAAGGCGGCCCGCGAGGTGGCGGGCCGGGTTGTTGGGGGAAATTCGATCTTGGGTACTTCCCGAATCACGGGGTGTCGCGAAGCCGCATCCAATCGTCAGAAGCTTCGGCACTATGCCGCAGCCGGAGGACTTGAAACATGATCGTCCAGGCGCTCGCCTTCTATCTCTTCGCCGCGATCACGGTGGCGGCCGGCGTGATGGTGGTTTCCTCCCGCAATCCGGTTTATTCGGTGCTGTTCCTGATCCTGGCCTTCTTCAACGCCGCCGGTCTCTTCGTGCTGATGGGCGCGGAGTTCCTGGCCATGATCCTGGTCGTGGTCTACGTCGGCGCGGTCGCGGTGCTGTTCCTCTTCGTGGTCATGATGCTCGACATCAACTACGCGGAAATGCGGCAGGGCTTCCTGCAGTACCTGCCGGTCGGCGGCCTGATCGGTCTGATCCTCCTGATCGAGCTGGCCCTGGTCGGTTTCTCCTACGTGGCGTCCCCGGAAATCCCGACGCCGATCCCGAGCGTGCCGATTCCGCCGATCGATGAAATTCACAACACCAAGGCGATCGGCCAGGTGGTCTACACCAAGTTCGCTTACCTCTTCCAGATGGCCGGCCTGGTGCTGCTGGTCGCCATGGTTGGCGCAATCGTCCTGACCCTGCGGCAGCGCGAAGGCGTGCGCCGGCAGTCGATCAGCGATCAGATCGCCCGGACCCGGGAAGAGGCCGTCGAAATCAAACAGGTACCGAGCAGGAGCGGGGTCTGATCCATGCTTGAAATTGGCCTTGCACACTACCTGACCGTTGCCGCGATCCTCTTCACCCTGGGGATCTTCGGCATCTTCCTGAACCGGAAGAACGTGATCATCATCCTGATGTCGATCGAACTGATGCTGCTTGCGGTCAACATCAACCTGGTGGCCTTCTCGACCCATCTGGGGGATCTGCTCGGTCAGATCTTCGCGTTGTTCGTCCTGACCGTCGCGGCGGCGGAAGCGGCGATCGGTCTGGCGATCCTGGTGGTCTACTTCCGCAACCGCGGCTCCATCGCGGTTGAAGATATCAACATGATGAAGGGCTGAGGCGCGTTATGGACGTAGTCATTGTCTGCCTCCCACTGCTAGGGGCGATCATAGCCGGGCTCTTCGGCCGGGTGATCGGCGATGCCCTGTCGCAGATCGTCACCTGCGCGTTGATGCTGCTGGCCGCCGTGCTGTCGGTGGTGGTCTTCTTCGATGTCGCGATCGGCGGTAACGCCCGCACGACCGAGCTCTTCACCTGGATCAACTCCGGCGACTTCGAGCTTTCCTGGGCTCTGCGGGTCGACACCCTGACCGCGGTCATGCTGGTGGTGGTGAACGGCGTCTCCTCCATGGTGCACGTCTATTCCGTCGGCTACATGTCGCACGACAAGCACCGGCCGCGCTTCTTCGCCTACCTCAGTCTTTTCACCTTCTTCATGCTGATGCTGGTGACCGCCGACAACTTCGTGCAGATGTTCTTCGGCTGGGAAGGCGTCGGCCTGGCGTCCTATCTGCTGATCGGCTTCTGGTACGAGAAACCCAGCGCCTGTGCCGCGGCCATCAAGGCCTTCCTGGTCAACCGGGTCGGGGACATCGGTTTCGCCCTGGGCATTATGGGCGCTTTCGTGCTCTTCGGTGCGGTCGGTTTCGACCAGGTCTTCGCCGCTGTCGAGGGGCAGGCGGATGCGCAGTTCAGTTTCATCGGCATCGAAGGCCATGCGCTGACCATCATCTGCATCCTGCTGTTCATCGGCGCCATGGGTAAGTCGGCGCAGCTCGGCCTGCACACCTGGCTGCCGGACGCCATGGAGGGCCCGACGCCGGTCTCCGCGCTGATCCACGCCGCGACCATGGTGACCGCCGGCGTCTTCATGCTGGCGCGCCTCTCGCCCATGTTCGAGTACGCGCCGACAGCGCTGGAGCTCGTGACCTACGTGGGCGCTGCAACCGCCTTTTTCGCGGCGACGGTCGGCCTCACACAGAACGACATCAAGCGGGTGATCGCCTATTCGACCTGTTCGCAGCTCGGCTACATGTTCTTCGCCATCGGCGTGTCGGCCTACGGCGCGGCGATCTTCCACCTCTTCACCCACGCCTTCTTCAAGGCGCTGCTGTTCCTCGGCGCGGGGTCGGTGATCCACGCGCTCTCCAACGAGCAGGACATGCGCAACATGGGCGGGATCTACAAGATGATCCCGGCCACCTACTTCCTGATGTGGATCGGCTCGCTGGCGCTGGCGGGCATTCCGCCTTTCGCCGGATACTTCTCGAAGGATCTGGTGATCGAGGTGGCCTTCATGGACAACAGCACCCATGGCACCTTCGCCTTCTGGCTCGGCATTGCGGCGGCCTTCATGACCGCCTTCTACTCCTGGCGTTTGCTGTTCATGACCTTCCATGGGAAGCCGCGGGCCAGCAAGGAAGTCATGTCGCATGTTCATGAGTCGCCGATGGTGATGATGATCCCTCTGCTGGTGTTGGCAGTGGGGGCCTTGTTCGCGGGTTGGGCCTTTAAGGACTACTTCGTGGGTGATCTGCGCGCCGACTTCTGGGGCGACGCGATCTTCGTCATGCCGGCCAACGACACCATCGAAGCGGTGAAGAACATTCCAGGCTGGGTGCCCTGGGCGCCGTTCGTGATGGCGGTCAGCGGTATCTTCCTGGCCTGGCTCTTCTACGTGGCCAAGCCGGACCTGCCGCAGGCCACCGCGAAGGCCCTGCGGCCGCTCTATCTCTTCTCCTTCAACAAGTGGTACTTCGACGAGCTCTATGACCGGCTCTTCGTCAAGCCGGCCATGGTGCTGGGCCGCAAGCTCTGGAAGTCGGGCGACGGTGCCATCATCGACGGCTACGGGCCAGACGGCGTAGCCTCGACCACGCGCGGACTGTCGCGCTGGATCTCGGGGCTGCAGACCGGTTACGTCTACCACTACGCTTTCGTCATGCTGATCGGGGTGGTTGGACTGGTGACTTGGTACTTCTTCACCCAGGTTGGAGCGTGATCTCATGACTGACCAGATCCTCTCCATCATCACCTTCCTGCCGCTGGTCGGCGTCTTCTTCATCTTGGTTTTCATCCGGGGCGACGAAGAGTCGGTGGCGCGCAACAGCCGCTACACGGCGCTCTGGACCTCGCTGGTAACCTTCGCTGTCTCGCTCACGCTCTGGTTCGGCTTCGAGCGTGGCACGCCGGAGTTTCAGTTCGTCGAGGAGCAGGCCTGGATCCCCTCGCTAGGGCTGACCTATCGCATGGGCGTGGACGGCATCTCCGTCCTCTTCGTGCTGCTCTCGACCCTGCTGACACCGCTCTGCATCCTGGCTAGTTGGGAATCGGTCAAGACCCGGGTGCGGGAATACATGGTCGCCTTCCTGGTGCTCGAGACCCTGATGGTCGGCATGTTCTGCGCGCTGGACTTCATGCTGTTCTATGTCTTCTTCGAAGGCGTGCTGATCCCGATGTTCCTGATCATCGGGGTCTGGGGCGGCGCCCGGCGGGTCTACGCGGCCTTTAAGTTTTTCCTCTACACGCTGCTCGGCTCGGTCCTGATGCTGCTTGCCATTCTGGCGATCTACTTCCAGACCGGCACAATGGATATCGTGACCCTGATCTCCGGCGCCAACATCCCCGCCGGAATCCAGATGTGGCTCTGGCTGGCCTTCTTCGCTTCCTTCGCCGTGAAGGTTCCCATGTGGCCGGTTCACACCTGGCTGCCGGACGCCCACGTGGAGGCGCCGACCGCCGGTTCGGTGATCCTGGCCGGCGTGCTGCTGAAGATGGGCGCTTACGGCTTTCTGCGCTTTTCCCTGCCGATCCTGCCGGAGGCTTCTGAGTACTTCACGCCGCTGGTCTACGGGCTCTCCATCATCGCGGTGATCTACACCTCTCTGGTGGCCCTGGCTCAGGAGGACATGAAGAAGCTGATTGCCTATTCCTCGGTGGCGCACATGGGCTTCGTGACCATCGGCATCTTCACCGTGACCCAGCAGGGCGTCGAAGGCGCGATCTTCCAGATGCTCTCGCACGGCATCGTCTCCGGCGCGCTCTTCCTCTGCGTCGGCGTGATCTACGACCGCATGCACACCCGCGAGATCGCGCGTTACGGCGGTCTGGTGAACCGCATGCCGGCCTATGGTGTGATCTTCATGGTTTTCATGCTGGCCTCGGTCGGGCTGCCGGGCACCGGCGGCTTCGTCGGCGAGTTCCTGGTGCTGGTGGGCGCCTTCCAGGCCAACACCTGGGTCGCGCTGCTGGCAGCCACGGGCATGGTGCTGGGTGCGGCCTACATGCTTTATCTCTACCGGCGGATCATCTTCGGGGCGCTCACCAAGGAGGATCTCATGAAGATCCTCGACATGAACTGGCGGGAAAAGGTGGTCTTCGCGCCGCTGGTGGTGATCGTGCTTTGGATGGGCATCTATCCGGTTTCCTTCCTCGATGTTATGGCGGCTTCGGTGAGTAACCTGATCGACAATTACAACGCGACCCTGGCGGCTTCGGACGGTGTGTCCCTGGCCAGCCTCTGGTCCGGCAAGTAGGGCGAGGAGTCGGATATGCTGATCGCAGATCTCATGGCGATTTTGCCGGAACTCTTCCTGGCCATCGCCGCGACCGCGCTCCTGATGATCGGGGTCTTCCGGGGTAACAACGCCACGCAACTGGTCTCGACGCTGTCGGTCGCCACCCTGGCCATTACCTTTGCGCTGATCCTGCTGCCGGCGCGGCCCGAGACGGTTGTCTTCGACGGCCTGCTGGTCGTCGATGGTTTCGGAGACTTCATGAAGCTGCTGGTGCTGATCGGTACCGGTGTTTCCATCGTCATGGCGCAGCGCTACATCCAGCGCGAGGACATGAACCGCTTCGAGTTCCCGGTCCTGATGCTCTTCGCCACGCTGGGTATGATGGCCATGATCTCGGCCAACGATCTGATCGCGCTCTATATGGGGCTGGAGCTGCAGAGCCTGTCGCTCTATGTGATCGCCGCCTTCCGGCGGGATAACCTGCGGTCCAGCGAGGCCGGTCTGAAGTACTTCGTCCTGGGCGCGCTGTCTTCGGGCATGCTGCTCTACGGCAGCTCCATGATCTATGGCTTCACCGGCTCGACCGGCTTCGAGGGCATCGCAAGACCCTTTATCGGCGGCGGCGAGGTTTCGATCGGCCTGATCGTGGGCCTGGTGTTCCTCTGCGCCGGCCTGGCCTTCAAGGTCTCTGCCGTGCCCTTCCACATGTGGACGCCGGACGTCTACGAGGGCGCACCGACCCCGGTGACCGCCTTCTTCGCCACGGCCCCCAAGATCGCCGCCATGGCGCTTTTCGTCCGGGTGCTGATGGAGCCCTTCGGCGCGCTGGTCGACCAGTGGCAGCAGATCGTGATCTTCGTCTCGGCTGCTTCCATGATCTGGGGCGCCTTCGCCGCCATCAACCAGACCAATATCAAGCGCCTGATGGCCTACAGCTCGATCGGCCACATCGGCTATGCCCTGATCGGCCTGGCGAGCGGGAGCAAGGAAGGCATCGGCGGCATCGGCGTTTACCTGACCATCTATATCTTCATGAACCTGGGCACCTTCGCCTGCATCCTCTGCATGCGTCAGAAAGACCGCATGGTCGAAGGCATCGATGATCTGAAGGGCCTCAGCAAGACCCAGCCGATGATGGCGCTGGCCCTGGCGATTTTCATGTTCTCCATGGCGGGCATCCCGCCGCTGGCCGGCTTCTTCGGCAAGCTCTACATCTTCCTGGCCGCCATCAACGCCGAGCTCTACACGCTGGCGGTGCTGGGTGTGCTGACCTCGGTGGTCGGCGCCTTCTATTACCTGCGCATCATCAAGCTGATGTACTTCGATGAGCCCGCCGAGTCCTTCGATCGTCCCATCGGCAAGGAGATGACCGGCGTTCTGGTGATCACCGGCGTCTTCACGCTGCTGTTCTTCGTCGTGCCGGGGCCTGTCGTGGACAGTGCGGCGGCCGCAGCGGCTTCGCTGTTCCCGGGATGATTTCAGGACCGGGTCACACGCTGCCGGCTCTACCGCCGTCCTTTAATCTGATTGCGCTCGATTCCGTCGGCAGCAGCAACGACGAGGCCCGTCGGCTCGCCGAGGAAGGGGCGGCGCATGGCACCATCGTCTGGGCGGGTGAACAGACCAAGGGACGTGGGCGTCAGGGGCGAAGCTGGACCAGTCCGCGGGGCAATCTCTATCTGTCTGTGATCCTGCGGCCCGACTGCAAGCTGACCGAAGCGGCCCAGGTGAGTTTTGTGGCCTGCGTGGCTCTGGGTGAAGCCATCGCCGCCAAAGCTGGACGCGCGGTCGAGGTCACCTACAAGTGGCCCAACGACATCATGTTCAACGGCAAAAAGGGTGTCGGGCTTCTGCTCGAATCGAAAGCGACCCCGCAAGGCGCGTTGGATTGGGTCATTGTCGGCATGGGGACCAATATCGAGCATTTCCCCGAGGATACGCGTTACCCGGCCTCCTCGCTGCGCAGGGAAGGTGCCGATCCGACGCTGATGCCGGAGGTTTTGCTGGAAGAACTGGCGCGACAGCTCGATATCTGGCTGGAGATCTGGCGCACGCGCGGTTTCGGCGACATTCGCGCCGCCTGGAAACAGCGCGTGCAGGGCCTGGGCAAATCCATGGAGGTGCGGCTGCCCAGGGAGACCCTCACCGGGGTTTTCGGGGATCTCGACAGCGATGGCGCCCTGCTGTTGAAACTCGCGGACGGCCGGACCCGCACCATCACCGCCGGCGATGTCTTCCCTGGAAGCTGAAATGAGGTTCCTGGCGGAGCGGAGGCAAAAATGCTGCTGACAATTGATTCAGGCAACACCAACGTGGTCTTCGCGGTCTTCGACGGCGATGAGCAGCGCGGGGCCTGGCGGGCCTCGAGCGATCCGAAGCGCACGGCTGACGAGTATGCGGTGTGGCTGACCCAGCTCATGGCGCTGCAGGAATTGAGCCTGAAGGACATCACCGGCGTGATTATTGCCAATGTGGTGCCGGCGGCGCGCTTCAGCCTGCGCAAGCTCTGCAATCTCTACTTCGACGTCGAGCCGCTGTTCGTCGGTTCGCCCGAGGTGGCGCTCGGTATCGAGAACCGCATCGACCGGCCGCAGAGCGCGGGCGCAGACCGCCTGGCCAATGCGGTGGCCGTGCGCCATCGTTACGGCGGACCGGCGATCGTGATCGATTTCGGGACCGCGACCAACTTCGACATCGTGGACGGCGAGGGCAACTACATCGGCGGTGTACTGGCTCCGGCGGCGCAGCACTCCGTCGAGGCGCTCTATCGCGTCGCCGCCCAGTTGCCGCGGGTTTCCATCGAACGTCCGGACAGCGTGATCGGCAAGGATACCGTGCCCGCGCTGCAGTCGGGGATCTTCTGGGGTTATGTCGGGCTGATCGAGGGCTTGACCAGCCGGATCAAGAAAGAGTACGGCGGCGAGATGAAGGTGATTGGTACCGGCGGCCTGGCGCCGATCTATGCGGCGGAGACCGATGCCATCGATGAAGTCGACCCGGATCTCACGCTCTGGGGGCTGGTTCTGATCTACCGCCACAACATGGCCGTAAATAATTAAGTATTATGCCCGAACTGAATCCCGGAAAAGATGAGCTCTTCTTCCTGCCGCTCGGCGGGGCAGGGGAGATCGGCATGAACCTCAACCTCTATGGCCACGCGGGGCGCTGGCTGATGGTCGATCTCGGGATCACCTTTGCCGGACCGGAGCTGCCTGGTGTCGATGTCCTGATGCCCGATCCGCGCTTCATCGTGGAGCGGCAGGATCAATTGGCCGGCCTGATGCTGACCCATGCCCATGAGGATCATATCGGCGCGGTGCCCTATCTCTGGTCGCGTTTGCGCTGCCCGATCTATGCGACACCCTTCACCCGCTCCATGGTCGAGCGCAAACTGAAGGAAGCCGGGCTCTTCGAAGAGGCGCCGGTGACCGAAATTCCCATGTCCGGCAAGTCCTCGATCGGACCCTTCGAGATCGAATTGATCACGCTGACCCATTCCATTCCCGAGCCCAACGCGGTGGTGATCCGGACGGCGGCGGGCAAGGTGCTTCATACCGGCGACTGGAAGTTGGACGAGGATCCGCTGGTCGGTGACAACTATGACGAACAGCGCCTGAAGGCTCTGGCGGAGGAGGATATCCTCGCCATGGTCTGCGACTCGACCAATGCGCTCAATGCCGAGGAAACCGGTTCCGAGAGCGAAGTCCGCGAACACCTGATGGAACTGGTCGGCAGCCTGAAGCAGCGCGTCGCCATCGCCTGCTTCGCCAGCAACGTGGCGCGCTTCGAGACCATCGTGCGCGTCGCGGAGGCTCACGGCCGGCGGGTCGCGCTGCTCGGACGCTCCATGCACCGCATTCATCAGGCCGCGCGGGAGAACGGCTATCTGCCGGATCTGCCGCCCTTCATCGACGAAAAGGACATCGATTACCTGCCGCGCGACGAGGTTCTGCTGCTTTGCACCGGCAGTCAGGGCGAGCCGCGTTCGGCGCTCTGGCGCATCGCCCATGGAGATCACCGGGATGTGCACCTGGAAGAGGGCGATGCGGTGGTCTTCTCCTCGCGGGTCATTCCAGGCAATGAGACCTCGATCTTCGCGCTGCAGAACACCCTGGTGAAGCGGGGCATCCAGGTCGTCACCGACGACGACGCCTTCATTCACGTCTCCGGTCATCCGGGCCGGCCGGAGCTGGCGCAGATGTATCAGTGGGTCCGGCCGCGCATCGCCGTTCCGGTGCATGGCGAACAGCGGCATCTAACCGCCCATACGGAGCTGGCCCGGGAGTGCCAGGTGCCGGAGCAGATTGCCGGCGACAATGGCGCGATGATCCGACTGGCGCCGGGCCGGGCGGAGGTGGTCGATCACGTCCAGACCGGCCGCCTGGCGCGGGAAGGCAGCCGGCTGCTGTCCACGGACAGTCCGATCCTGCGGGAACGCCAGCGCATGGCCTACAACGGCGCGGTCGCGGTGACCCTGGTCCTGACCGCGAAGGGCGCCCTTGCCGAGGAGCCCTTTTTGACCTTTCATGGCGTCTATGACGAGGATCTGGACGAAGAGCAGATCGATGACGTCCTCAATGCCATCGAGCAGGCCCTGAAGAACCTGCGGGCGTCGGAACGCCGTGATGACGACGCGGTCGAAGAGGCGGTGCGCATCGCGGTGCGACGATCGGTCAAGCGGGATCTGGAGAAAAAACCTGTTACGACAGTGCATGTCGTGCGACTGACTTAATGGAGAGGTGACCATGATCGGCAGATTGAACCATGTGGCCATTGCCGTACCGGATCTCGCGGCCGCAACGGCGCAGTATCGGGATATGCTGGGCGCCAAGGTCTCGGAGCCCCAGCCCGAGCCGGATCACGGGGTGACAGTGGTCTTCGTCGAGCTGCCCAACACCAAGATCGAACTGCTGCATCCGCTCGGCGAGAATTCTCCCATCGCAGCCTTCCTGGAGCGGAACGCGAACGGCGGCATTCATCATATCTGTTATGAGGTCGATGACATCTACGCGGCCCGGGATAAGCTCAAGGCCGAAGGCGCACGCGTCCTCGGTGACGGCGAGCCGAAGATCGGCGCCCACAACAAGCCGGTGCTCTTTCTGCATCCCAAGGACTTCTGCGGTTCGCTGGTCGAGCTGGAGCAGGCCTAGGCTATTCGGTCGGTTGGTCCATGAACTGGTTTACCGGGATACTGGTCTACGTCATCGTCTGGTGGGTGGTGCTCTTCATGGTGCTGCCCTGGGGCGTGCGCCGCGTCGAAAATCCGGACGAGGGGCATGAGGCCGGTGCACCCGCCAATCCCATGATTCTGCGCAAGGTCCTGATTACTTCAGGAATAGCGGCGGTGCTTTGGATCGCCTTTTTCTTTGCCCTGGAAAAGGATCTCTTGCCGTTTAGCGTCAGGTAATGAATGCAGCCTGACGCAGTGGAACCAGCAAACGCTATCTGCCAAAAAATAAGGCAAGCCCCCTGATCAGAAAGGCTTGCCACTTAATTCGCCATCTTATCTTTTTGCCGCGAGTTTTCCACTCACTTGAATGTCTTAACCTGTCGGGCCCCCTAAACTTGGACCGTGCCGCGCGAGCGACTTATCTTTTTTAGTTGCACCCTTTTAGAACAAGATCCGGGAAGCGTCACGAAATTTTTCTGAGAATTCCGCCAAATTTTCGCTGCAGTGCAACAATTTTCACGCGGGCCTGCTGTGGTATCTGGGCGATAACCGGATAAAAAATGGTATAAATATAAAACCTTTAGGAGGTTTTTGAGCAACTGCAAAAAAAGCTGCCGGAAGGTTCATTTCGGTCTGAAAAAATGCTTAAGCTTTGCCCAGGGCAGCCGCTCTTTTGTGCAATCTACAGGCGACAGCAAGCGTTGTTCATTCCTTAACGCCGTGTGATTAACCTGAAACGATGAAACGCAGACGCTATCTCTTTGGACTTTCCGTTCTGTCCGCGAGCTTTGCCTGGCTGACGGCGAACTTCGGGGCGTCTGCCGAGACCTTGGCGACGCGCCAGGACGCTGATGCGGACGAAACGCGGACTGTGGCGACGCTGGAAGTTACGGTGGAGGAATGCCGTCGCTTAAGTCGTCACATCCCGGATGCGGATGTCGCCTATCAGCCAGGTGTCGATGTGCGTGGCCGTGCGGTGGCGCCGACCGATCTGGCAAATGGCGCATATGGCAACGCCATCAAGACACCCGAGACCATCGTGATCCCGATCGAGGTGGAGCTTTTCGAGCGTTTCGGTATTCCGGCCAACCCCGCGCTCTTCGAAGCCGATGCGCAGGTCGGCGAGGTGATCTACGATAACGGCAAGCTGACCTACAACGGACAGCGTCTCGCCGATGGCGCGCGGGATGAAATCGCGCTCTATTGCCGGGAAGTACTCGAGGTTCGGAAAAAGGGGCAGCGTTAGCCTTGCCTCCGGCGGCAACAATCCTCGCAGTTCCGCCTCGTATCTCTCCAGGGCAGCCAGATTTCTCATCGCTCTTCGGCGTTCTGAAGGCCTTGCTGGCATGGACATGCCTGATTCCATCCCATATACACAGAACCCGGTTTAATCGGTCCCGCATAACGAGGAATAGATGCGTCTCTCCAACTACTTCATGCCCACTCTCAAGGAGACGCCGACCGAGGCGCAGATCGTTTCGCATCGGCTGATGCTGCGCGCTGGGATGGTGCGTCAAGCCAGCGCCGGCATCTACTCCTGGCTGCCGCTCGGTTTCCGGGTGCTCAAGAAGATCGAGCAGATCGTCCGCGAGGAACAGGATCGCGCCGGCGCCCAGGAACTGCTGATGCCGACCATCCAGTCGGCGGACCTCTGGAAACAGTCGGGCCGTTATGACGATTACGGCAAGGAGATGCTGCGGATCGTCGACCGGCACGAGCGGGAGATGCTCTACGGACCGACCAACGAGGAACTGATCACCGAGATCTTCCGCAACTCGGTCAAGAGCTACCGGGATCTGCCGCGCAACCTCTATCACATCCAGTGGAAGTTCCGGGACGAGGTCCGGCCGCGCTTCGGCGTGATGCGCGGGCGCGAATTCCTGATGAAGGATGCCTATTCCTTCGATCTGGACTACGAGGGCGCCAAGCGAGCCTATAACAAGATGTTCGTGGCTTATCTTCGGACCTATGCGCGCATGGGCCTGAAAGCCATCCCCATGGCGGCTGATACCGGCCCCATCGGCGGCGATCTCAGTCACGAGTTCATCATCCTGGCCGACACCGGTGAGAGCGCGATCTACTGCCACAGCGATTACCTGGACGCCGACGTCCTGGCCAAGGACGTTGACTACGACAGCGATCTTCAGCCGATCGTCGATTCCTGGACCAGCGCCTATGCCGCGACCGACGAGAAGCACGACCAGGCGGCCTTCGAGGCGGCTGTGCCCGCGGACAAGCGCGTCGAGCGGCGTGGCATCGAGGTTGGCCACATCTTTTACTTTGGTGACAAGTACTCCAAGCCCCTGGGGGCCGAGGTGGTGACCCCCGACGGAAACCAGGTCGCGGTACACATGGGCTCCTACGGCATCGGCGTCTCGCGCCTGGTCGGCGGGATCATCGAGGCCAGCCATGATGAAAACGGCATCATCTGGCCGGAGTCGGTCGCGCCCTTCAAGGTCGGGCTGATCAATCTGCGCGCCGGCGATGCGGACTGTGTCAATGCCTGCGACGGCGCCTATGCCGCCCTGAACGCCGCCGGAGTCGAAGTGCTCTATGAGGACCGCGACAGCGGAGCAGGAGCCAAGTTCGCGGCCATGGATCTGATCGGTCTGCCCTGGCAACTGGTGATCGGTCCGCGCGGCCTGAAGAATGGTGTGGTGGAACTGAAGAACCGTAAGACGGGCGAGCGTGAAGAACTCACCCTGGACGCCGCCATCAACAAGCTCTCGGGATAAAACATGGTCTTTGACGCTTTCGAGCGCATGGTGGCGATGCGCTACCTGCGGGCCCGCCGCAAGGAGGGCTTCATCTCTGTCATCGCTGGCTTTTCCCTGGTGGGGATTGCCCTCGGGGTCGCGACCCTGATCATCGTGATGGCGGTGATGAACGGCTTCCGGCAGGAACTGCTGGGCCGCATTCTGGGCGTCAACGGGCACCTGACCTTTTACGGGATCTCGACGGCGATCGCCGACTACGAAGATGTGACCGAGCGGCTGCGCAAGGTGACCGGCGTTCAGAGCGTCAATCCGCAGGTTCAGGGCGAGGTGATGGTGACCGCGAAGGGCTCGGCCACCGGCGGTCTGGTCCGCGGCATGCTGGCGGAGGATCTGCGCGCCCGGAGTCTGATCGCCGATAACATCGTTTCGGGCTCACTCGACGACTTCGGCACCGAGGACGGCGTTGCGGTCGGCAGCCGGCTGGCGCGCAAGCTGGGCCTGCGCGTGGGCGACAGCATCACCTTGGTCTCGCCGAACGGGACCACGACGGTGATGGGTACGGTTCCGCGCCTGAAGACCTATCGGATCGCGGCGCTCTTCGAAGTGGGCATGTTCGAATACGACAGCAGCTTCATCTATGCGCCTCTGGCCGCCGCCCAGCTCTTTTTCCGCCTGCCGGAGCAAGCCAACGCGATCGAAGTCTTCCTGGACGATCCGGATCAGATGGATCTCTTGCGCCGGGAGCTTTCCGAGGTGGCGGGGCAGGGGCTGCGCGGCCTCGACTGGCAGCGCTCCAACGCCAGCTTCTTCAACGCTATCAAGGTGGAACGGAACGTTATGTTCCTGATCCTCTCTCTGATCGTTCTGATCGCCGCCTTCAACATCATCTCCGGCCAGATCATGCTGGTGAAGGACAAGGGGCGGGATATCGCGATCCTGCGGACCATGGGCGCGAAGCAGGGACAGATCATGCGGATCTTCTTCCTGACCGGCGCCAGTATCGGGGTGGTCGGCACCCTGATCGGGTTTGTTCTGGGGCTCGCCTTTGCCGAGAACATAGAGACCATCCGGGGCTGGGTGGAGACCCTGAGCGGGACGCGCCTCTTCCCCGGCGAGATCTATTTCCTCTCGCAGCTTCCGGCGGAGGTGGACAGCAACGAGGTGTTCCAGGTGATCGGCATGGCGCTTTTCTTCGCCTTCCTGGCACCGCTCTATCCGGCCCGCCGGGCTGCGCGGCTCGATCCGGTCGAGGCCCTGCGCTATGAATGAGGCGGCGCCCCGCAAGAACGCGAAGGCCCCGAACGGCGCCCGCGGCGAGAACGGCCGGGGCCTGGATCTGGATTCGGTCAGCCGGTCCTTCTCTCAGGGCGAAAGCGCCCTCGAGGTTCTGAAGTCGGTATCGCTGCATGTGACGCCGGGCGAGATGGTGGCTCTGGTCGGGCCGTCAGGTGCCGGTAAGTCCACACTGCTGCATATCGCGGGCCTGCTTGATTCGCCGGATAGCGGCGAGGTCTGGGTCAATGGCAAGGCCGCGGCCAAGCTGAACGACGCCGGCCGCACCGCTCTCCGCAGAACGGCAATGGGCTTCGTCTATCAGTATCATCATTTGCTGCCGGAGTTTTCGGCCAAAGAGAACATCGTCCTGCCGCAGATGCTGACCGGCGTCACCAAGGCGCAGGCGGAAGAGCGGGCGATGGAGCTCCTGGGGATGGTCAAGCTTGCGGACCGGGCCGATCATCGCCCCGGACAGCTCTCCGGCGGCGAGCAGCAGCGCGTGGCCATTGCCCGCGCCCTGGCGAATCGACCAGCCATCCTGCTGGCGGACGAACCCACCGGCAACCTGGATCCGGAGACCGCCGAGTCGGTTTTCAGTATCCTGGTGCGGTTGGTCCATGAGACCGGTCTGGCCGCCCTGATCGCCACCCACAATCTCGATCTCGCGGCCCGTATGGACCGGACCCTCCGCTGCGAGAACGGTAAGGTTTTTTAGCCTTTTCAAAGTGATAGGATGGAGTTCCACAGCGAGATCTTGAAACGCTGTGGATAACTCCCTGTAAGTTGCCGCCTTGTTCCTCCTGACAGGTCGGAGCGGGCATGGAATCTTTCCTCTATGTCACATTCTGATTTCGTTCATCTGCGCGTCCATTCCGCCTACTCGCTGTCCGAGGGGGCCATCAAGGTCAAGGAACTGATCGAGCTCTGCCGCAAGCATGACATGCCGGCGGCGGCGATCACCGATAGCTGTAACCTCTTCGGCACGCTCGAGTTCGCCTTTTCGGCCAAGGGCACGGGCCTGCAGCCCATCATCGGCTGTCAACTTGCCGTCAGCCGCAGCGATGTCGATGTCCGGACCGCCGTCCGGCCTGAGCCGGATCATCTGCCGGTTCTGGTGCAGAACGAAGCCGGCTATCTGAATCTGATGAAGCTGGTCTCCAAGGCTTTTCTGGAGACCGAGCCGGGCGATTCGCCGCAGGTCGATGTGGAAGCACTGGCTGCGCACTCCGAAGGCCTGCTGGCCATGAGCGGCGGTGCCGCCGGCGCGGTCGGTCGTCTGCTGAACGCGGGACAGAATGATGCGGCTGCGCAGGAACTGCAGCGGCTGGCCGGGATCTTTGAGGGGCGCTTCTACGTCGAGATCATGCGGCACGACCTGCCGGAAGAGAATGCCATCGAAGAGCGCCTGATCGATCTGGCCTATCGTCACGATCTGCCGCTGGTCGCCACCAACGACGCTTTCTTCGCTGACGAAGGCATGTACCGGGCCCACGATTCCCTGCTGTGTATCGCCGAGGGGGCCTATGTCGCTCAGGACGAGCGCCGGAAGCTGACGGTCCAGCATCGCTTCAAGTCCGCGAAGGAGATGCGCGCGCTCTTCCAGGATCTGCCGGAGGCGGTCGACAACACCCTGGTGATCGCCCGGCGCTGTGCCTATTTCCCCGAGTTCGTGGCACCGATCCTGCCGGCCTTCACCACCGAAGCGGGACGCAGCGAGTCGGAGGAATTGCGCGCCCAGTCCGAGCAGGGCCTGGAGATGCGTCTCGAAACGCAGGTTTACACGGACGACATGGATGCGGCGGCGCGAGAGGAAACCGCGACCGCCTACCGGGAGCGCCTGAAATACGAGCTCGGTGTCATCGAGCAGATGGGCTTTCCCGGCTACTTCCTGATCGTCGCCGACTTCATCAAGTGGTCGAAGGCTCAGGGGATTCCCGTCGGGCCGGGCCGTGGCTCCGGCGCGGGCTCGGTGGTCGCCTGGGCGTTGACCATTACCGATCTGGACCCTCTGCGCTGGGGGCTGCTGTTCGAGCGCTTTCTCAATCCCGAGCGCGTGTCCATGCCTGACTTCGACGTGGACTTTTGTCAGGACCGCCGGGACGAGGTGATCAAGTACGTACAGGACAAGTACGGCCACGACCGGGTCGCGCAGATCATCACCTTCGGTAAGCTGCAGGCCCGGGCGGCCCTACGCGACGTGGGCCGCGTACTGCAGATGCCTTATCCGCAGGTCGACCGGCTCTGTAAGCTGGTGCCGAATAACCCCGCCAATCCTGTAACCCTGCAGGAAGCTATCGACGGTGAGCCGCAATTGCGCGATATGCGCCGCGATGACGAGTCGGTGGCGGCGCTGCTGGACACGGCGCTGAAGATCGAGGGGCTTTACCGCCATGCCTCGACCCACGCCGCCGGCGTGGTAATCGGGGACCGGCCGCTGGACGAGCTGGTGCCGCTCTACCGCGACCCGCGCTCCGACATGCCGGTGACCCAGTTCAACATGAAGTTCGTCGAGCAGGCGGGGCTGGTAAAGTTCGACTTCCTGGGCCTCAAGACCCTGACCGTCCTGCAGACCGCCTGCGACTTCATCCGGCGCAACGGCGCGGAGATCGATCTGGAAACCGTGCCGCTGGACGACAAGAAGTCCTTTGACATGCTCAGCCGGGGCGACACGGTCGGCGTGTTCCAGTTGGAATCCTCGGGCATGCGCGACGTGCTGAAACGCCTGCAGCCCGACCGCTTCGAGGACATCATCGCCGTCGTGGCGCTCTACCGCCCGGGGCCGATGGACAACATCCCCAGCTATATCCGCCGCAAGCACGGCCAGGAGGAGCCCGATTACCTCTATCCGACGCTGGAAGGCATCCTGAAAGAGACCTACGGCATCATGATCTACCAGGAGCAGGTCATGCAGATCGCCCAGGTGCTTTCGGGCTATTCCCTGGGCGGCGCAGACCTGCTGCGGCGGGCCATGGGCAAGAAGATCAAGGCCGAGATGGAGGCGCAGCGGAAGATCTTCAACGACGGTGCGGTGAGCAACGGTGTCGGCGCGGAAAAGGCCGACGAGATCTTCGATCAGGTCAACAAGTTTGCCGGTTACGGCTTCAACAAGAGCCATGCGGCGGCCTATGCCCTGGTCGCCTATCACACGGCTTATCTGAAGGCCAACTATCCGGTGGAGTTCCTGGCGGCCTCCATGACCTACGACATGAACAACACCGACAAGCTCAACATTTTCCGCCAGGAGCTGAGCCGGCTGAAAATTCCGCTGCTACCGCCGGATCTCAACCGCTCCAACGCGGATTTCAACGTCGAGGTCCTTGAGGACGGTGAGAAGGCGGTGCGTTACGCCCTGGCCGCAGTCAAGAATGTCGGCGAAGCTGCCATGGAAAGCGTGGTGGCCGAGCGGGCGGCCTCGGGCCCCTTCAAAGACATTGCGGATTTCGCCAACCGGGTCGACTCCAAGTCGGTCAACAAGCGGCAAGTCGAAAATCTGTCTTCCGCCGGCGGCTTCGATGCGATTCTGGCTAACCGCCATAAGGTTTACAGCGGCGCCGACGTCATCATGCGCCATGCCGCGGTCGCCGCCAGCGAGCGTGAAAGTGCCCAGGTCAGTCTCTTCGGCGACGGGGCAGGGGGCGTTGTGAATTCCCTTTCGCTGCCGGACCTGCCGGACTGGCCGGAGATGGAACGCCTGAAGCGCGAATTTGATGCCATCGGGTTCTATCTTTCAGCGCATCCGCTGGACGCCTACAAAAAAGTGCTGGAGCGGCTGCGGACCAATTCAGCCGTGGAACTGCCCATTCACGCCAGGCGCCGGGATGCCGGCATTCTGCGCATGGCGGGGATCGTGATCGGCAAGCAGGAGCGCATGTCGCAGCGTGGCAACCGCTTCGCGTTCGTGCAGCTTTCCGATGCCACCGGCGTGGTCGAGGTTATGCTCTTCTCGGAGATCCTTCAGGCCTCACGGGAGCTGCTGGAGAGTGGCGAGCCCTTGATCGTGACCCTGACCGCCGATGCCCGTGACGGCGAAGACCCGCGCTTCCTGGCCCAGTCGATCCGCTTGTTGGATGAGGCTGCCGCCCAGACCGATGCCGGCCTGAAGCTCTATATGAATGACGATAAACCCTTGGAAAACCTGAAGTCTGTCCTGCAGCATCAGGCATCGCGCGGCAAGGGCAGGGTTTCTCTGGTGCTCGACCTGGAAGACGGTCAGGAGTTGGAATTGGAGCTGCCGGAGGCCTATCAGATCTCGCCGGCGGTGCGGCAGGCGATCAAGGCCATTCCCGGCCTGATCGTTGAAGACGTTTAGGGCGGCCAGGGCTGACCCGACGGCAAGCATTCCTTAACCTGAATTTCACTTGCAATTGCGGCGTTGCGGGGCTAAGACCCCGCGCATAGCAACACACACGCGGGTTTTGCGGCGGCCGGGGAGAAATCCCGGTCTTCGATCTGGTGTCCGGATTGTCCGGATGAACGGCCCGCGGAGGTAGAACCGGAGAAAGACTTTATGGCGCTTCCGACCTTTACGATGCGTCAGCTCCTTGAAGCTGGCGTTCACTTTGGCCACACCACCCGTCGTTGGAACCCGAAGATGGCTCCCTACATCTTCGGCGAAAGAAACGGCATTCACATCATCGACCTGGAACAGACCGTTCCCCTGCTGCATCGGGGCCTTGCCTTCGTGCGCGAGGTGGTTGCCGGCGGCGGCCGCGTGCTCTTCGTGGGCACCAAGCGCCAGGCGAGCGAGCGGATGGCCGAAACCGCCAAGCGCTGCGGCCAGTACTACGTGAACCACCGCTGGCTGGGTGGCATGCTGACCAACTGGAAGACCATCTCCCAGTCGATCAAGCGCCTGCGCGACGTAGAGGCCCGTCTTGCGGAAGAGCAGACCGGTCTGACCAAGAAGGAACTGCTCAACCTGACCCGCGAGCGCGACAAGCTGGAGCGCGCACTGGGCGGCATCAAGGAAATGGGCGGCCTGCCTGACGTCATCGTGGTGATCGACACCAACAAGGAACACATCGCGATTGCCGAGGCCAAGACGCTGAACATTCCGGTGGTCGGTATCCTCGACTCCAACTCCAGTCCGGAAAACATCACCTTCCCGATTCCGGGCAACGACGATGCCATCCGGGCGATCAGCCTCTACTGCGACCTGATGGCCGAGAGCGTGCTGGACGGCATTCAGCAGGAGCTCTCCGCGAGCGGTACGGACATCGGTGCGGCTGAGGAAGCCCCGGTTGAAACCCTGCCGGAAGCTGCCGAGGCCACTGCCGAAGCTCCCGCCGCCGAGGAAGCCCCCGCTGCTGACGCTCCTGCGGCTGAAGCTCCGGCTGCTGAAGCTGCTCCGGAAGCCGAAGCTGCCCCTGCGGCCGAGGCGGAAGAAAAGACTGAAGCCGCGCAGGCCTAAAGCCGCCGCCAGAGCTCATTTAGAACGGCGGCATCGGGCCGCCGTTCTTATAACAACCCCTTCATATCCCTCTGTTATTCGGAAAGACGATCACATGACCCAGATTACCGCAGCGCTCGTGAAGGAACTGCGCGAGTCGTCAGGCGCCGGCATGATGGACTGCAAGAAAGCGCTGACAGAGACTTCCGGCGACCTGGACGCCGCCGTTGACTGGCTTCGCAAGAAAGGCCTGGCCGCCGCGGCCAAGAAGGCCGGCCGGGTGGCCGCCGAAGGCCTCGTCGGTGTCGCTTCGGAAGGCACCAGCGGTGCCGTGGTCGAGGTGAATGCCGAGACCGACTTCGTGGCCCGCAACGACACCTTCCAGGGTTTCGTCAGCAACTGCGCGAACCTGGCGCTGGGCGCCGGTGGCGACCTGGATGCGCTGCTCGCCACCAGCTATCCCGAAACCGGCGCGGCGCTGTCTGACCAGCTCACCACCATGATCGCGAAGATCGGTGAGAACATGTCGATCCGCCGGACTGCTCAGTTCTCGGTCGAAAGCGGTGTCGTATCCTCCTACGTCCACAACCAGATCGCGCCGGGCCTCGGCAAGATCGGCGTGCTGGTCGCCCTGGAGTCCACCGGTGATGCCGCCCAGCTCGCCGCGCTCGGCAAGCAGCTTGCCATGCATGTGGCCGCCGCCCACCCGCAGGCCGTCGACAAGGATGACGTTGACGCCTCCGCGCTCGACCGCGAGCGTGACGTCCTGAGCGAACAGGCCCGGGCCAGCGGCAAGCCGGAAGAGATCATCGCCAAGATGGTCGAAGGCCGGCTGCGCAAGTATTACGAAGAAGTCTGCCTGCTCGAACAGACCTACGTGATCGATGGCGAGACCAAAGTTCGCAAAGTCATCGAGAACGCCGGGAAGGAACTCGGCGCACCGGTCAAGCTGACCGGTTTCGCGCGCTTCCAGCTCGGTGAAGGCATCGAGAAGGAAGAAGCCGACTTCGCCGCCGAGGTTGCTGCCACGCTCGGCAACTAAGCGCGGTTCCGCAATATCTGTCGCCTGGCCCGGCCATTGATCAGGTCGAACCAGGCGACGGCGGAAACTGGGCCCGGCTTCGCTGCGCAACCGGGTTTCGTGTATGATGCGCCGTCTTGCCGATTCGTCGCCTCATAGAAGACGCATTCGCCCGTCAGAAAACAGGCGGAGCCGGTGATCTGAAGCTTCAGGTCTTCCGGAAGAATGACTTAACCGGGGAACGAACCCCGACCATTTAAGGAGATCCCATGGCCGAGAGTCCGAAATACAAGCGCGTGATGCTTAAGATTTCGGGAGAGGCCCTGATGGGGTCGCGGGAATACGGCCTTGATCCGGCCACGGTGCAGCAAATTGCGGGCGATGTCCGGGACGTGAGTCGGATGGGCATCGAGGTCTGCCTCGTCGTGGGCGGAGGCAACATCTTCCGGGGTCTTTCCGGTGCCGCGGCGGGCATGGAACGCTCGACGGCGGACTACATGGGGATGCTCGCCACGGTGATCAACTCGCTGGCGCTGCAGAACGCCCTGGAAAAGCTCGATGTGGACACCCGGGTGCTCTCGGCTATTCCCATGGCGACAGTGGCTGAGCCCTATATCCGGCGCCGCGCGGTGCGGCACATGGAAAAGGGCCGGGTCGTGATCTTCGGCGCCGGGACCGGAAATCCTTTCTTTACTACGGATACTGCTGCTGCCCTGCGTGCGTCCGAGATGAACTGCAACATTTTGCTTAAGGGCACCAAGGTTGACGGCGTCTACGATGCCGATCCGACCAAGGTTCCCGACGCCAAGCGCTATGACTGCTTGACCTACATGCAGGTTCTCACTCAGGATTTAGGGGTAATGGATCATTCGGCCATTTCCCTGGCGCGGGAGAATTCGATTCCCATTGCGGTTTTTTCGATCTACGAAGCAGGGGCTTTCGCGGATGTTCTTCGCGGAAATGGCAGATTCACCATCGTTCAGCATGATTGTGCATAGTGAGGTATAAGCCGTGTCACAGGATCCTGACCTAAGCGACATCAAACGGCGCATGGATGGTGCGCTGGACGCACTGCAAAAGGAATTCGGCGGTCTGCGTACCGGCCGGGCGTCGGCGGGCCTGCTGGAACCGATCATGGTGGAGGCTTATGGCTCCAACATGCCGATCAATCAGGTGGGCACGATCGGCGTGCCGGAAGCACGCATGATCACGGTGCAGGTCTGGGACCGCTCCATGGTGGGAGCGGTGGAAAAAGCCATTCGCGAATCCGGGTTGGGCCTCAATCCCTCGCCCGACGGCCAGCTCGTGCGGGTTCCGATTCCGCCGCTGTCCGAAGAACGGCGCGTTGAGCTGACCAAGATTGCCGGCAAGTACGCTGAGCAGAGCCGCGTGGCGGTGCGCAACGTTCGGCGTGATGGCATGGAGATGCTGAAGAAGATGGAGAAGGACGGCGATATTTCGCAGGACGAGCACCATCTCTGGAATGACGAAATCCAGTCTCTGACCGACCAGCATATCAAACAGATCGACGAAGCTTTCGCCCAGAAGGAAGAAGAGATCCTGCAGGTTTAGAGTTTAGGATCTATCAGGGGCAGTTCGAGCTAGGGGTCGCAGGCACAGCTTCATGGACACGCTGCAGTCATTTTCGGGCGAAAAGCCGAAGCATATTGCTGTCATCATGGACGGCAACGGTCGCTGGGCCAATGCCCGGGGCCTGCCACGGACAGCCGGGCACCGTCAGGGGGCCGAGTCGGTGCGGCGCATCGTCGAAGCCGCGATCAAACTCGAGATTCCTTATCTCACCCTCTACGGCTTTTCTTCGGAGAACTGGAGCCGCCCCATGGCCGAGGTCGAGGACCTCATGGGGCTGTTGCGGCGCTATCTGCGGAGTGAGCTGGCAAAATTCCACGAGAACGGTATCCGTCTGCGGGTGATCGGGCAGCGAGAGCGTCTGCCAGGCGATATCGTGCGCCTGATCGAGGATGCGGAAGCCACGACCCGCAACAACGGCCGTCTGAGCCTTGTCATGGCGCTGAGCTATGGCGGGCGGCAGGATATTACGACCGCGGCGCGCAGGCTTGCCGCGGCGGTCGCTGCCGGTGAGATCAAGCCGGAAGAGGTGGATGAAACCCGCTTCGGCAGTTATCTCTCGACTCATGGGATTCCCGACCCGGACCTTCTTATCCGGACCTCAGGCGAGCAGCGGATCAGCAATTTCCTTCTGTGGCAGTCGGCCTATACCGAGCTTGTTTTCCTGGAGAAGCTGTGGCCCGACTTTGATGAGGGCGATCTCGCCGACGCAATCAGAGAATATCAACGGCGTGATCGGCGTTTCGGTGCGGCAGCAGGTTCTGGATAGCATGAGCCCTCTGGGGCAACGGGTCCTGGCGGCCGTCGTGCTGGCGCCGCCGGTTCTGTTCGACCTTTATCTCGGCTCCCCCTACAGCGACCTTCTGATCATTCTGGCCGCGGGCATCTGCGCCTGGGAGTGGGCGCGGCTCTGTCAGCGTGGCACCTTGACGTCGAGTGGCTGGGCCATGATCGCCTCGGTCGTGTCCTCGGTTTCGGTGGCTGCCATTGGCCACCATGAGATCGCCGCCTGGATCGTGGTCGCCGGCGCCATGGGCGTTGCCGTGATCGCGGCCAAGCGTCAGGAAGAAGGGGCGGCTTGGAGTGTCGCAGGCGTGATCTATCTCTCCTGGTCCTGCATCGCCTTTGCCTGGCTTCTGAACAGCGAATCGATCGGTCTTATTGGCATTTTTTGGCTGCTTTTCGTGGTCTGGGGCACCGACACCGGGGCTTATTTCGCAGGGCGCACCTTTGGCGGACCAAAACTGGCGCCGCGCTTCAGCCCGAACAAAACCTGGTCGGGTCTGATCGGCGGTGCCGTTGTGGCGGCCATCGTCGGTGCCATCGCATCACAGTGGCTCCAGGTCGCGCCCTTCTGGTTTCTGGTGTTCGGAAGTGCGGCGCTTGCTGTCGTGGCACAGGCCGGCGATCTCTTCGAGTCGAGCCTGAAGCGACAGTTCGGCGCGAAGGATGCGAGCAATCTCATTCCGGGGCACGGCGGGCTTCTGGACCGCATAGACGGCCTGCTGGCCGCAAGCCTGGCGGTCGCCGCCGTCTTGTGGCTGGGCGGCAGGCTGTCCGGTCTGTAGTATGGCGGAGCCCGACGTGAACAGCAGCCGAGAGCCGCAATGACCCCCTCCCGGACTTCCGCAGCCGAGTCTGCCACAGGCGCAGGCGGCAAACGTCGCGTTTCCATTCTCGGTTCTACGGGTTCCGTCGGCCAAAGCACGGTCGATCTGATTGAACGCAATCCGCAGAGCTTCGAGGTCGTGGCCCTGACCGCGAACGGCAATGCCGAGGCGCTGGCAGAGCAGGCGCGGCGCTTGAAGGCCAAGCTTGCGGTGGTCGCCGATGAAAGTGCCTACGAACGACTGAAAACGGCTTTGTCGGGCAGCGGCATCGAAGCCGCGGCCGGTCGCGCGGCGCTGATCCAGGCGGCTGAAATGCCGTCGGATTTCATCATGGCAGCTATTGTCGGCGCTGCCGGCATGGAACCCACGCTGGCCGCGATTCGCCGGGGGGTGGCCCTGGGGCTGGCCAACAAGGAGACCCTTGTCTGCGCCGGCGATCTGATGAAGGCGGAGGTCCAGGCCAGTGGAGCGACCCTTTTGCCGGTCGACTCGGAGCACAACGCGATCTTTCAGGTCCTGGAGGCGGAGCGGCGGGATTCGGTGGAGCGCCTCATTCTGACCGCTTCAGGGGGACCTTTTCGGGCTTTGAGCCGCGCTGAAATGGCGGCGGTTACGCCGGCGCAGGCCCTGGCCCATCCCAATTGGGACATGGGGGCGAAGATTTCGATCGATTCCGCGACCATGATGAATAAGGGTCTGGAACTGATCGAGGCGGTTCATCTTTTCGACATGTCGGAGTCCAGCATCGATATTCTGGTCCATCCGCAGTCGGTCATTCATTCGCTGGTCGCCTATCAGGATGGTTCGGTTCTGGCGCAGATGGGGATGCCGGATATGCGGACCCCCATCGCCTACAGCCTGGCCTGGCCGGCGCGCATGGCGGCACCGGTCGAGCGCCTGGATCTGGCGAAAATCGCCCAGCTTTCGTTCGAAGCGCCTGATCCGGAACGCTTTCCGTCGCTGCGCCTGGCACGTGAAGCCTTGCGAATCGGTGGGGACGCCCCCACTATCTTAAATGCTGCCAATGAGATAGCGGTGGCCAGCTTCTTGAAGACCGCGATCGGGTTTCTCGAAATCGCCGAGATTGTCGAGGAAACCATGACCCGGTTGCCATCCAGCACAGCCGCGTCGCTGGAGGACGTGGTGGCGGTGGACGCGGCGGCGCGCCACTACGCGCGGGGTCTCGTGGAGCAGGCGGCTTAGGGACCGGGGCGGCTAGCGCAGGTTGGCCAGCGTGGCTTGGCCAGTTTGGACTGACCAGTGGTTGCCGGTTAAATGACGGCTGCGGGACACGTTAAGGTGAGACTGGGTATCTAAATAAGGTCGCAAGACCTAACTGTTAATCTGTTGCTGGCCCTTAAAGCCGGAGACTCCTCGGCTGAGGACCTGTTTTGACCAATGCGGACGGAATCCGATGGAATTTCTTAATGTTTTAACCGGAACGGTCGTTCCTTTTCTGGTTGTCCTGACCGTCCTGGTTTTTGTCCATGAGATGGGGCACTACCTGATTGCCCGTAAGAACGGTGTCCGGGTGGAGGTCTTCTCCATTGGTTTCGGCCCGGAGATCTTCGGCTGGACCGACCGCGTGAATACGCGCTGGAAATTCAGCCTTATTCCGCTCGGCGGCTACGTGAAGATGTTCGGGGATGCCGATGCTGCCAGCCGGCCCTCGGGCGAACCCATGACGGAGGAAGAGCGCGCCGTCGCCTTTCAGTCGAAGCGGCTGGGGCAGCGGGCCTGGATCGTCGCGGGCGGCCCCCTGGCCAACTTCCTGCTCGCCATCGTGATTTTCGCCGGCCTTTTCATCTTTGTCGGACAGCCTTTTACGCCGGCGACCGTGGGAGAGGTTTTACCGGATTCGGCGGCGGCTGAGGCGGGCTTCCAGCCGGGCGACCGCATTATCCGGGTGGATGGCAGCGAGGTGGAGCGATTCGAGGAGCTCCAGACCATCGTTCAGCTCAGTGCTGGAAGCGCGCTCGCGATCGATGTTCTGCGCGACGGCGCCGAGGTGTCTCTCACGGCGACGCCCAGGCCTGCTACTCAGGAGAGTTTTGGCAGCGAGCAGCAGGTCTGGCGTCTGGGCATCAGCCGCAGTGGCGCCGAATACAAACGACATGATCCTTTGACCGCCGTCTGGCGGGCAACCGTCGAAACGGTCAGCGTCACCGGTAATACCTTGAAGGCGGTTGGTCAGATGATCACCGGAGATCGCAGTTCCAAGGAACTTGGCGGTCCGCTCAGGATTGCGCAGATGTCGGGACAGGTGGCGGAGTTCGGCATCCTGTCACTTCTGACCCTGGTGGCGATTCTCTCGGTCAACCTGGGTTTGATTAATCTTTTCCCGATTCCGATGCTCGACGGCGGCCATCTCTTCTTTTACGCGATCGAAGCCTTGCGCGGACGACCCCTGGGCGAGCGTGCACAAGAATACGGTTTCCGTATCGGCCTTGCTCTGGTATTGAGCTTGATGGTCTTTGCGACGTGGAACGACCTCGATCACTTTGGGTTGTTTTGAGGTATCTGGTTACATTGATCGGTTAGCCACCTAAGTAAGGTGTTCGGGGGTTGAGAGACGTGATTCGTGTGCCATGTGCGGCCTTGATGTTAAGGCTATGGCTTTGCTGCATTTTAGGGACAATTGTAAGTCCGGCATATGCACAGGATTTGCTGTCTGGGGGACGGATCGACGAAATCCGTGTCGAAGGCAGCCAGCGTATCGAGCCCGCAACCGTACGTTCCTATATGCGGGTCAATCCCGGCGATAATTTTGATGCCGTCGCGCTCGATCGCTCTCTCAAGAGTATCTTTGCGACCGGGCTCTTCGCGGACGTAACCCTGCGGCGTGAAGGGAACGCCCTGATCGTCAATGTGGTGGAAAACCCGATCATCAACCGCATTGCCTTCGAGGGTAACGACCGGCTGGATGACGAGACCCTGGAAACAGAAGTAACGCTGCGGCCACGCGTGGTTTTCACGCGCACCAAGGTTCAGAAAGACGCTCAACGGATTCTCGAGCTTTACCGGCGCTCCGGTCGTTTCGCGGCCACTGTAGAGCCGAAGGTTATCCAACTGCCGCAAAACCGCGTCGATCTGGTGTTCGAGATCAGCGAAGGCGAGGTGACCGGGGTCAACGCCATTAACTTCATCGGGAACCGGGAGTTCTCGGACGGGCGTCTGCGGGAAGCGATCGCCACGAGTGAGAGCGCTTTCTATAAGTTTCTTTCAACGACGGACACCTATGACCCTGATCGCTTGACCTTCGACCGCGAGCTGCTGCGGCGGTTTTATCTCAGCGAAGGCTATGCCGATTTTCGGGTTAATTCGGTGGTCGCTGAACTGGCACCGGACCGCGAAGGCTTCATCATCACCTTTACGGTGGTCGAGGGTGAGCGCTACGACTTTGGCAAGATCGACGTTCAAACCAGCCTTCGGGACCTGGATCCTGAGCAGGTACGGGACGCCTTGCTGACGGAGGAGGGCGATACCTACGACGCCAGCGCGGTGGAGGATACCGTCTCCAACCTGACCGACGCGGTCGGGAATCTCGGTTACGCTTTCGTGGATATTCGCCCCACGACAAATCGGGACGCAGACAACCGGACCATCGATATTCTCTATGATATCCAGGAAGGCCCCAGGGTTTTCGTGGAGCGGATCGATATCGAGGGGAATACGCGAACGCTCGACAAGGTCATTCGCCGGGAATTCCGGCTGGTTGAAGGAGATGCCTTCAACAGCACGAAACTGCGCCGCTCACGACGACGGATTCAGCGTCTGGGCTTTTTCCAGACGGTCACTGTGGACAACGAGCCGGGAAGCACGCCAGACCGCACGGTGGTCAAGGTCTCGGTGGAGGAACAGTCGACCGGCGATATCAGCTTCGGTGCCGGTTTTTCCACTCAGTCGGGCCCGCTTGCCAGCGTCGGTATCCGCGAACGGAACCTGCTGGGACGGGGGCAGGATCTTCGTTTCAACGTTTCGATCGCCGGCAGCGGTTCTCAAGCCGATATCAGCTTTACCGAGCCGTACTTTCTGGATCGAGAGTTCGCGGCAGGTTTCGATATCTTCCGTGTGACAACGGAGGATGACGCTCGAGCCTTTGATGAAAAGCGCCTCGGTTTCTCGATTCGGGGTGGATATGACCTGACCGAAGATGTCCGGCACGTTGTCCGCTACACACTTGAGGACACCGACATTTCGGACGTTGACGACGACGCGGCGATCCAGATCCGCAGTGAGGAAGGAAGATCTCTGCGTTCGAGCATTGGCAACGACTTCACCTATGACACCAGGGACTCGCAGTTCGACACGCGTGAAGGTGAGATCGTCCGGCTGCGGACAACGCTGGCCGGCCTTGGCGGTGACCGGCGGTTCTTCAAAGCCTCCCTGGCGGGCGGGTATTTTTACACCATCGAAGACGACTGGACCCTGAGCACACGGGGCGAAGTCGGCAAGATCTTCGGCATTGGAGAAGATACCCGTATCGCCGATCGTTTCTTTGTCGGGGGATCCAGACCCAGAGGCTTTGAAGTTGGCGGTATCAGCCCCCGTGACCAGGCCAGCGACGATGCACTCGGCGCGAACCAGTTTTACGTCGGCACGCTCGAATTGACCTTTCCCCTCGGCTTGCCGGAAGAGTTCGATATCCGGGGCCGGCTCTTTACCGACGTTGGTGCGTCTTTTGGTATAGACGGCTCGGATGACGGGGTAGATGATAGCTCAAGCCCGCGTGTGACCGTGGGTACGGGTGTATCGTGGAACTCTCCCTTTGGCCCCATCGTCGTCGATCTCGGATTTGCGGTGGTTAAGGAAGACTTCGACGAGACGGAGATTCTTAACTTTAGCTTTGGAACCAACTTCTAGTCCGATGAAGCTGCAAGTTACCACCTGGGCCGCAGGTTTGTTGCGGCTTCTTCTGCTGTCCGGTTTCCTGCTGTCGCCGTCCATCGCGGCTGGCCAGACCGATCCTGGCAAACCAGTCTTGATCGGGATCCTCGATACGCAAAAGGTCCTGCGGGAATCCGTGGCTATGCGGGGGCTCTCCAGTCAGATGGAGGAGCGGCGCAGCAGCTTTCAGGAGGAACTGAGGCAGCGCGAGGAAGCCTTGCGGGCCGCCGACCAGGAACTTGCGCGCCAGCGCTCGATTCTCGCGCCTGAAGCCTTTGCGGAGAAGCGCAGCGAACTCGAACAGCAGGTGGCTTCCCTGCAGCGGCAGGTGCAGACCCGCCGTAAGGAACTGGATCGCGTCTATGGTCAGGCGGTCAAGCAGGTTCAGGGCGCCCTGGTATCCATTGCCCAGAAGATCGCATCCGAACGGCAGTTGGATCTCGTGTTGCCAAAGACCGCCGTGGTGTTGGTGCGCAACGATATGGAAATTACCGACGAGGTGGTCAGGCGGCTCAATGAGACCCTGACCGAGGTGACCATTCCCTCGCCTCAGAATTAGGGCTTGTTATGGCTGATCCCCGCTTTTTCACTGTCGCGGGTCCCTGTTCCCTTAAGAGACTTGCAGAAATCGCCGATGCAGATCTTTCGGATGGCGCGGACCCGGACCAGCTTTTTTCCGATGTGGCGCCGCTCGACAAGGCCGGTGCGGGCGATGTCAGTTTCCTGAACAATCGCCGCTATATCGATCAGTTCGCACAGAGCGGGGCGGGCGCCTGCGTTCTCGAGCCGCGTTTTGCCGACAAGGCGCCCGAAGGTATGGCCTTGCTGCTGACGGACAAGCCGCACCGGGCTTACGCGCGGATTGCCCAGGCCTTTTATCCGACGCCGAAGCGCAAAGCCGAGATTCACCCCTCGGCTATCGTCGATTCCAGCGCCGTGATCGGCGAAGACTGCGAGATCGCCGCCGGAGTCGTGATCGGTCCACGCGCCGAGATCGGCTCGCGCTGCCGGATCGAAGCCAACAGCGTGATCGAAGCGGGGGTCGTGATCGGCGATGATTGTCTGATCGGAGCCAATGCCTCGCTCAGCTACTGCCTGATCGGAAAGCGGGTTAAGATCCACGCCGGCGTGCGGGTCGGGACCCGCGGTTTCGGCTTTGCGATGGATCCGGAAGGCTACGAGGACGTACCGCAACTCGGCCGCGTTCTTATCGAAGATGACGTTGAAATCGGGGCGAATTCGACCATCGATCGGGGCGCCGGGCCCGACACCGTTATTGGTGCAGGAACGAAGATTGATAATCTCGTGCAAATCGGGCACAACGTGCGCCTTGGGCGCGGTTGCGTCCTGGTTGCTCAGGCAGGTATGGCCGGCAGTTCGGAACTGGAGGACTTTGTCGTGATTGCGGCGGGGTCCGGTGTGAACGGTCACACGAAAGTCGGTAAAGGGGCGCAGGTAGCAGGGAAGTCCGCGGTCATGCGGGATGTTCCGCCGGGCGGTACGGTCGGCGGTATTCCGGCGATTCCGCTAAAGGACTATTTCCGCCTCGTGACGATGTGGCAGCGCCAACTAAAAGAAAAAGGGCCAAAGAGGGAAGGTTGATGAGTGAGCTTGAAGTGGCCCGGCCTGCGGTCAGGTCGGCTGACATTATGCGGATTATGGAGCTGATTCCGCATCGTTATCCATTCCTGCTAATTGATCGTGTGGAAGAGATCGTCGTCAACGAAAGTGCCGTAGGCATTAAGAACGTGACGATCAATGAACAGTTTTTTCAAGGTCATTTCCCGCGCCAGCCGGTCATGCCGGGCGTCCTGATCGTCGAGGCCATGGCCCAGACGGCAGCGGTGCTGGTGGTGGAGACGCTGGAAGGCGAAGCGGCCGGCAAGCTAGTTTACTTTATGACGATCGATTCGGCACGTTTTCGCAAGCCCGTCATGCCGGGCGCGACGATCAAGATCCATGTCACCAAGGAACGCAATCGCGGGGCCGTGTGGAAGTTCCGCGGTGAGGCCCGTGTCGATGGCGCACTGATGGCCGAAGCCAAGTTCTCGGCCATGATCATGGATGATTGATGGCTGACATTCACCCTTCAGCGGTCATTGCACCGGAGGCGTCGCTGGCCGAAGGCGTCAAGATCGGACCCTTCTGTGTGGTCGGCGCCAACGTGGAGCTCGAAGAGGACGTGGTTCTTCACAGCCACGTCGTGGTGGAAGGGCGGACCCGGATCGGCGCGCGCACCCAGATTTACCCCTTTGCCTCGGTTGGCCACGCACCTCAGGATCTCAAGTACGGCGGCGAACCCTCACGGGTGACCATCGGGACCGACAACATTATCCGCGAACATGTCACCATCAACCCAGGGACCAAGGGCGGTCGCATGGAAACGGTCGTCGGGAACGGCTGTATGTTGATGGTGGGCGCGCATGTTGCACACGATTGTATTCTTGGCGACCGTGTCATACTGGTGAACAACGCGACTTTGGGCGGTCACGTGGAGATTGGCGACAACACGATTGTCGGTGGGCTCGCGGCGATCCACCAGTTCGTACGCATCGGTCGTGACGCCATGATCGGGGGAATGTCGGGCGTTGAAAACGACGTTATTCCCTTTGGAATGGTAATGGGAGAGCGGGCCAGCCTGAACGGTCTCAATCTCGTTGGCATGAAGCGCCGCGGGCATGAGCGAGCGGACATCACCGCGCTCCAGGATACCTACAAAAAACTCTTCACGGACGAAGGTAACTTCGCCGAGAGGCTGGAAGCGGTCGAGTCCGAGGAGCAACAGAGTCCGCCGGTGCGCGAGGTTTTAGGGTTCATTCAGGGCGACTCCTCACGCGGACTGCTTCATCCTAAGAAAAAGTAACGCCATGACATCCAAGCTCGGCATTCTGGCTGGTTCCGGCGAGCTGCCGTTCCGGCTCCGCGATCATTGCCGTATGCAGGGCAGGGAGGTCTTCGTCGTCGCCTTCAATGGTCACACGGATCCAAGCGTGGTCGAGGGTGTCGAGCATGTCTGGACCCGCCTCGGCGGTGCTTATTCGGTGTTGCAGCAGTTGCGGGACGCCGGTGTCGGCGAGTTGGTGATGGCCGGCGCCGTCCAGCGCCCCAGCCTGAGCGACCTGCGGCCCGACTTTCAGACCCTTAAGTTCCTGACCAAGATCGGTTCCGCCAGCCTGGGCGACGACGGAATGCTGAAGGCGATCATTGACCGCCTTGAGGCCGAAGGCTTTCGTGTGGTGGGGATCGACGAGGTCCTGGGCGACATCCTGGCGACGGACGGCATCTTCGGCGGTATCGAGCCCGACCAGGAAGCCTGGGCCGACATCGATCGTGGTGTCGCAGTTGCGCGGGCACTCGGCGCGCAGGACGTCGGGCAGTCGGTGATCGTGCAGCAGGGCTTCATCCTCGGGGTCGAGGCGGTCGAAGGGACGGATGCGCTGATCGCGCGCTGTGCAGGGCTGCGCCGGAACGGCACCGGCGGCGTGCTGGTCAAGGTCAAGAAGCCCCAGCAGGAGCGCCGGGCCGATCTGCCGACCATCGGAACCACCACCGTTCGTAATGCGGCCGAGAGCGGGCTGCGCGGCATCGCCGTGGAAGCCGGCGGATCACTGATCGTCGACCGCGAGGCGGTACGCGCGGCAGCGGATGAAAGCGGAATCTTTGTCGTCGGCATCGAGGTCCCGCAGTGACCTCGCCCACAGTGACCACGCCCACAGTGACCTCTCCGGCCCAGAGCCAGGCGCCGGTTCAGAGTGATCATGCGCCAGGCGGAGAGGCCGGGCGGGTCGATGGTGACGCAGAGGGGCCGCTGATCTACCTGGTGGCCGGCGAGCCTTCGGGCGATCTGCTCGGCGCGCGCCTGATGTCGGCGCTTCTGGAACTCACGGACGGACGGGTCCGCTTCGCCGGGGTCGGTGGCCCCAACATGGTTGCGAAAGGCCTGAAGAGCCTCTTTCCGATCGATGAACTGGCGGTCATGGGGATCGTCGAAATTCTGCCCCATGCCTTTAAGATCTATCGCCGTATTCGCCAGACCCGCGCGGCGATCCTGCGTGACCGGCCCGCCGCATTGATCACCATCGATTCGCCCAGCTTTACCCTGGAGATCGCTCAGGGGCTCAAGGGGCAGGGGATACCGCTGGTGCACTACGTGGCGCCGCAGGTCTGGGCCTGGAAGGCCTGGCGGGCGAAACAGATTGCCGGATACCTCGATCTCCTGCTGACCCTGCTGCCCTTCGAACCGCCCTATTTTGAGAAGCATGGACTCAAGACGCGTTTCGTCGGTCATCCCGCGATCGAAGGACGCGGCACGGAGCTTTCCACGCCAGGCGAGAAAGAGATCCGCGATGCCTGGGGTATCGCGCCCGATGCACGCGTCATCACGGTTCTACCCGGCAGCCGCAGGGGCGAGGTCTCGCGACTGTGCGGCGTGTTTGGCGCCGGCCTGGCGCGGCTCTCCCAGAAGGTTCCGAACCTCCACGTGGTCGTTCCGACTGTCTCCAATGTGGCCGGGCTGGTCCGTGAGCGTGTCGCTGACTGGACCTTGCCCGTCACCGTGCTCGAGGGCTTTGCCGAGAAGCACGACGCCTTTCAGATCAGCGAGGCCGCTCTGGCGGCTTCGGGGACCGTCGCGGTCGAACTGGCCGTGGCCGGTGTGCCGACCGTGATCGGTTATCGGACCAACGCCATCACCGCCTGGCTGGCACCAAAGCTGTTGCACATCAAGTATGTCAGCCTGCCCAATCTGCTGCTCGACCGAGGATTGCTGCCTGAACTGCTGCAGAACGATCTGACACCGGACAGCATCGCCGATCATCTCGGCGCCCTGCTTGGAGACACGGCGCGGCGGCAGGAACAGCTCGACGGCGGCCGGCAGGTGGTAGACCTCCTGACACCGGCGGACGAGAGTCCGAGCAAGGTTGCCGCGCGGGAAGTCCTGGCCCAGATAAACAAGAGTGCGACCATCAACCAGCAGAAGACCGTATCTTAGCGCGGTCAGGAAGGGGAGAGGCCCGTAATGTCGGAAAACTTCAAGTTTCTACACACCATGATCCGCGTGAAGGATCTGGATAAGTCGATCGACTTCTATACCCGTCATCTGGGGATGAATCTGATCCGCAAGAACGACTATCCCAGCGGCGAATTCACCCTGGCCTTCGTCGGCTACGGCGATGAGACCGATCACACGGTGATCGAACTGACCCACAACTGGGGGCAGGAAGAGCCTTACGATCTGGGCAGCGGCTTCGGCCACCTTGCGATCGGCGTGCCGGATATCTACGGCACCTGCGAGGGCCTGGAAAAAGAGGGCGTCAATATTCCGCGGCCGCCGGGGCCGATGAAACACGGCGGCAGCGTGATCGCCTTCATCGAAGATCCCGACGGCTATAAAGTCGAACTGATCGAGAAGAAGTAAAAACAAAGGGCGCCGGAGAGTTCCGGCGCCCTTGTTCTTTATGCTCTCTTCCAGATGGTCTCGCGCGTTTTTTCGCGAGATCCTCTGTCTTTACGAACGATTGCTGAGCGGCACGTAGGCGCGGCCGGTGTTGCCGGTATAGAGCTGGCGCGGCCGGCTGATCTTCTGGTTGGGATCCTCGATCATTTCCTTCCACTGCGCGACCCAGCCGACCGTGCGGGCCAGGGCGAAGAGCACCGTGAACATGGTGGTCGGGAAGTTCATGGCCTTCAGGATGATGCCCGAGTAGAAGTCCACGTTCGGGAACAGCTTCTTCTCCGCGAAGTAGGGATCGCTGAGCGCGACCTTTTCCAGCTCCATGGCCAGTTCGAGCAGCGGATCCTCGACCCCCAGCTCCGCCAGCACCTCGTGGCAGGAGGTGCGCATGACGGCCGCGCGGGGATCGTAGTTTTTGTAGACCCGGTGGCCGAAGCCCATGAGGCGGAAGGGATCGTCCTTGTCCTTGGCACGCTCGATGAACTCCGGGATCCGGTCTTTGTGACCGATCTCCTGCAGCATCTTGAGGACCGCTTCGTTGGCACCGCCGTGCGCCGGGCCCCAGAGCGATGCGATACCCGCGGCGATGCAGGCGAAGGGGTTGGCGCCGCTCGAGCCGGCGATCCGCACCGTCGAGGTGGAAGCGTTCTGCTCATGATCGGCGTGCAGGATGAAGATGCGGTCCATGGCCCGCGCCAGGACCGGGCTCACCACGTAGTCTTCCGCCGGGACCGAGAAGGTCATCTGCAGGAAGTTTTCGGCGTAGTTCAGATCGTTGCGCGGATAGACGAAGGGCTGACCCACGGAGTACTTGTAGGCGTTGGCCGCGATGGTCGGCATTTTGGCGATCAGGCGATGGGACGCGACCATACGCTGATGCGGATCGCTGATATCGGTCGAATCGTGATAGAAGGCCGACATGGCGCCGACGACGCCGACCATGATCGCCATCGGGTGTGAATCCCGGCGGAAACCACGGAAGAAGTTCATCATCTGCTCATGCAGCATGGTGTGATAGGTGATTGAAGTCTCGAAGCTTTTCTTTTCCGAGACATTCGGCAGCTCACCGTGGAGCAGAAGGTAGCAGACCTCCATGAAGTCGCTTTTTTCGGCCAGCTCCTCGATGGAATAGCCGCGGTGCATGAGGATGCCCTCTTCACCGTCGATGTAGGTGATCTTTGACTCGCAACTGCCCGTCGAGGTGAAGCCGGGATCGTAGGTGAAGCAATCCGTTTGCGCGTAAAGCTTTCTGACGTCGATGACGGATGGCCCCGTCGTCCCGCCCAGCACCGGCAGCTCCCAGGATTCGTTGCTGCTGTTGTCGGTCAGGGTGAAGCTCTTGCTGTTGGTGTTGGATTCTGTCATCGCACCGTCCCTTCTGCGTCGCATTCGTCTGAATTTGACGCGGAGCATAGTTTCTGAAAGCTTATCAATCAATTACCGTGGTGTTGCATCGCAAAAAATTATAGTTAACCCGCTATAATTGCTCGGAAATTCTTGCGGTGCATTCGGCTTTTCCGAGGATCGACATGACCTCGAAGATGCCGGGAGAGACATTGGAACCGGTGATGGCGGCGCGAAGTGGTTGTGCGACGTTACCGAGTTTTTCCCCGCTCGATTCGGCAAAGTCGCGAACCGCCTGCTCGATACTGCTCTCTTCCCAGTTTTCCAGGCTTTCGAGCTGCGGCAGGACCGCCGCCAGGCGTGCTTTGGCTTCATCTGAGAGGATTTTCGCCGCCTTCGCATTCAGGGTGAGGGGGCGCTGATTGGTATAAACACGCGCTGAATCAATCAGTTCGACGAGGTTCTTTGCGCGAACTTTCAGTCCGTCGATGCCGCGCGTCAGGCGCTCGGCCGCGGCCGTGTCCACGTCGGCTCCGTCGGCTACCGCGATCCCTGCGCAGATCAATTGCGTCAGGCGTGCGCCGTCCGCCTCGCGCAGATAGTGGCCGTTCAGGTTCTCGAGTTTCGCAAAGTCGAATCGGGAAGCTGACTTGCCGACCCCGTCCAGATCGAACCATTCGATGGCCTGGGCGATCGAGATGATTTCGTCGTCGCCGTGCCCCCAACCCAGCCGCAGCAGATAGTTGCAGAGCGCTTCCGGGAGATAGCCCATGTCGCGATAGGCTTCCACGCCCAGCGCGCCATGGCGCTTGGAGAGCTTTGCGCCGTCCGGGCCGTGGATCAGCGGGATATGGGCGAAGGCGGGGACATCCCAGCCGAAGGCCTTGTAGAGCTGATACTGCCGGAAGGCGTTGGTGAGATGGTCATCGCCCCGAATCACATGGGTCACGCCCATGTCGTGGTCGTCGACCACGACGGACAGCATGTAGGTCGGCGTGCCGTCCCCGCGCAGCAGGACCATGTCGTCAAGCTGGTCGTTGCCGACCGTCACCTCGCCCTGGACCAGGTCCGTGATGACGGTGCTGCCCTCCTGGGGCATCTTCAGGCGCACGACCGGGTCGACACCGGCGGGGGCTTCCGAAGGATCGCGGTCGCGCCAACGGCCGTCGTAGCGGATGGGGCGCCCCTCGGCCCGCGCCGTTTTGCGCATCTCGTCCAGCTCTTCGGGGCTGCAGTAGCAGTGATAGGCTTTACCCTGGGCCAGGAGCTCCCGGGCAAGGGCGGCATGATGCCCGGCGCCTTCGGACTGATAGACCACCTCCTCGTCGTATCCCAGGCCCAGCCAGTCGAGACCGTCCAGAATGGCGTCGATGGCTTCCTTGGTGGAACGCTTGCGGTCGGTATCCTCGATCCGGAGCCGGTAGCGGCCGCCGTGGTGCTTGGCGAACAGCCAGTTAAAGAGGGCGGTGCGGGCGCCGCCGATATGCAGGAAGCCTGTCGGAGAGGGCGCGAAGCGGGTGACGACCGGCGAAGCGGTTTCGGACATCATATCTTTCCAAAAGTAGCGGGCCAAAAGGTGCGGTACTGGCGTGTTTCTCGATTTTGGTTTTCGAGGCCTGGGGCGCTCTTTACCACATCAATTCGCGTCCGACCATGGCAGGGAGCTTTGCTTTTTGCAGCGCAGCGCAGAGGGCTGGTGCCGCAGGAGGCGACGGGCTATAGCTGGGCGCAGGATACTCGACAGAACCTGGGGCGGAATGGCGAACTTCTTTTGCTGTGGCGGGGCACATCTGGATTTCACAGCTCGTTGCAAGGCGGACTTTGTGCCGGGCGCGTCAAATCCCGTATCGGTCGCCCAGTCAACGGGTGGTGCCGCAGGTAATACAGCCTTGAATCTCAAACGCTTGGGGAATGACGTTTCGCTGCTTTCTGCAGTCGGAGACGATCCGGCCGGTGAGCGGATCCTTCAGTCATTCGAAGCAGAGGGCTTTTCATGCGAGGCTATTCTGCGTCGGGCGGGCCAGCGAACCGCCGCCTACACGGCTATCCTGGACGGCAAGGGGGATCTGGTTGCTGGGCTGGCCGACATGGAGATCTATGAGACCCTGGCGCCCAGGGAGCTTGTGACGGTGCTGCAGCGTCTTCCCCGTCAGCCGGGGCAGGGGGATTTCCTGTTCCTGGACGCGAACCTGCCCGCGCCGGTCCTGGCTGCACTGGTGGCAATTTTTGAAGATTCCAAGGTAACCCTTTGTGCTGCGGCGGTTTCTCCTGCCAAGTCGGGCCGGCTCAAGCCTTTGCTGCCAAAATTCGATCTGCTGTTCTGCAACAAAGCGGAGCTGACAGCCTTGTGCGGATCCGAAGGCATGGAAGAGCCGGAACTTCTTGAGGGGGCGGCAGCGCTCAGTGAGCAAAGGGGTACGAACCTGCTGGTTACGCAGGGCGCCGACGGCGTGATGCTTTTCGACCGTGGCGAGGTGGTCACCTTTCCGGCCCCCGACGCAAAGGTCGTGGACGTTAACGGGGCGGGAGATGCCTTTGCCGCGGGCATCTTGCATGCCCTGGGACGCGGGACGAGTATCCCCGACGCCGTCGCTTTCGGCCAGGCGGCGGCGGCCTTGACACTGGAGGTTTCCTTCTCAACGCGGGAAAGCCTGTGTCATCAAACCGTTATGGAACGGCTGTCCCTTGGAAGCTGAATCCGGTTGTTTTCGCCTTTCGGTTGAGATTTCGCTAGTCTTCCTCAGACTCGTAGGAGATTGGGGGCTTTTGCGTGCCTGGACCGGCGGTTCATCCTGGCAGGGGGTATGAAGGGGATTGGAGGCGGTTAGGCTTTGTCGCGCCTCTTGCGGCTCTGTGCCGAGACTGTTTCCTGGCCGAGCGGGAGCGCTGGGCCCTTTGGCTGCCGGTCCTGCTGGGCACGGGCGTTGGCCTCTACTTCCTCCTGCCCGTGGAACCGCCATCCTGGTTGCCAGCTCTGGCAGTGAGCATCACCGCCGCTGCCCTGGCTGTGACCCGGCGGCGGCCAGCCTGGGGTCTTCTGAACCTGGCGCTGTTGTTTGTGATGTTGGGCGTCGCAGTTGCCCAATGGCGCAGCCTGTCGGTGGCGGCGCCGATCCTGGAGCGGAGCCTGGGCCCGGTCGAGTTGCGTGGGCGGGTATTGGCGGTAGAACCGCGGGCCCGTGGAGAACGCCTGGTCCTGGAGCAACTGACGATTTCCCGGCTCGCGCCAGCTCAGGTGCCCGAACGTATCCGTATCACGCTGGCTGGCGGCGCCGAAGGGCTCTATCCGGGTGACTGGGTCCGGGGCCGGGCCAAATTAAACCCACCGCCCGAGCCGGTCGCGCCGGGAGCCTATGATTTCGCGCGAGCCGCCTACTTTGCGCGTCTCGGCGCCGTGGGTTTCGCCTTTGGCCGCTTTGAGAAACTACCTGCCGAAGATACCGAGACGCGGCCGCGTGGAGCCTGGGAAGAGTTGTCGCTGGCCTGGGAAATCTGGTGGGCGGACCTTCGTCACCGGCTTTCTGAACGGATCGCGGCGGCACTGCCTGGGCATCGGGGCGCCATCGCGGCGGCGCTCATGACCGGGGAACGGGGGCGTATCCCGGAACAGATACTCCAGGATCTCCGCGATGCCGGACTGGCGCATCTGCTTGCGATCTCCGGCCTGCACATTGGTCTGGTGGCGGCGGGCCTGTTTTTCGCTGTCCGCGGCCTCCTGGCGTTGATCCCGCCCGTGGCCCTGGAATACCCCATCAAGAAGTGGGCGGCTCTGGTGGCCCTGCCGGGCGCCTTCGCATATCTGATGCTGGTCGGCGCGACCATCCCGGCGCAGCGCGCCTTCCTGATGACGGGACTGGTGCTCCTGGCCGTCTTGCTGGACCGCCGGGCGCTTTCCATGCGCCTGGTTGCCTGGGCGGGCATGGTCACGCTGCTGCTGGCGCCAGAGAGCCTGCTGTCCGTCAGCTTTCAGATGTCCTTCGCCGCGGTGACCGTCATGATTGCCGCCTATGAGGGGCGGCGCGGCCTCTTCCAGCAGGCGGGCAGGGATTTCTGGAGCCTGGGCAGCCTCTTGATGTATCTGGCTGCCGTCGCATTGACCTCGGCGCTCGCCACCATCGCCACTGCGCCCTTTGCAGTCTTTCATTTTAATCATCTGGCTCTCTACGGCGTCATTGCCAACGTCATTGCGGTTCCCGTCACGGCTTTCTGGATCATGCCTTCGGCGCTGCTGGCCTTTCTTTTCATGCCCTTCGGGCTCGAGGCTCTGCCGCTTTGGCTGATGGGGCAGGGGATTGAGGTGGTGGTCGTGACGGCACGAACGGTTGCCGGCTTCCCTGCGGCCGCTCTCACGGTTTCGGCCATGCCGCTCTGGGGCCTGATTGCGGCTGCCGGTGGAGGGCTCTGGCTGTCGATCTGGTTGGGTCGCTGGCGTTTCCTGGGGCTCCTGCCGATCACCGCGAGCATTCTCTCCATCGCCCTCTGGAGATCACCGGACATTTTGCTGTCCGGGGATGCGCGCTTGGTCGGCGTTCAGCTCGAATCCGGCCGTTATTGGCGGTCCAGCAAACGCGTGAACCGCTTCGATGCCGAGATCTGGGCCCGCCGTGCCGGATTAAGTGACGAAGAGCTCGATCACAAAATGGAAGGCGACGTGGTTCCGAGATGCGACAGTCAGGGCTGCATCTTTGTAAAGGACGGCGTGAAGATCGCCTTCGCGGCGACCGCCGGTGCCGTGGCCGAAGACTGTGCGCTGGTGAACTTAATGATCAGCTCTGTACCGGTCAGGCGCGCCTGTCGCCGGCCTTTAGTCGTCATCGACCGCTTCGATCTCTGGCGTGAGGGTGCGCATGCCATCTGGATCGACGGCGATGCCGTCAGGGTCAGGACGGTCGCGGGTGCAAGAGGTTCGCGGCCCTGGGTTATTCGCCGCGGCACCGCACGAAAGCCGTGACCCCGGGCCCGCCTCATGGAACGGGCTCATCCTTCACCAAACCGTTGCTTTTCAACAGCTTCCCCTCGGACCAACAGTTTCCTTTTGGCTTGAACGCCGGCTACTAATAGCGCCGCAGCAGGCCGACCAGACGCCCCTGGATCTTGATCCGCTCCGGCGGGAAGATGCGGATTTCGTAGTTCTTATTCGCCGGCTCCAGCGCCACGGCACCGGATTTGCGGCGCAACCGCTTCAGGGTGGCTTCTTCGTTGTCGACGAGGGCCACGACGATCGTGCCATTCTCCGCGGCATCCGTCCGCTCAATGATCACGGTGTCGCCGTCCAGGATGCCCGCTTCGACCATGGAGTCACCGTCAACCTCGAGCGCGTAGTGCTCACCCTGACCCAGGATTGCCGACGGTACCTCCACGTAACTCGAGTAGTCACGCAAAGCCTCAATCGGCGTGCCGGCCGCGATCCGCCCGTAGAGCGGCAATTGCAGCGATTTCTCATCGTCGGTCTCAGTGCTGGCACCGGCGCGTTCGGCAGGTGCGACGCCGGAAAAACGTCCCTCAATCACGCTGGGTGTGAAACCGCCACTGCTCGGCGCCTGCTTTTCGATGTCCTCCGGCAGACGCAGAATTTCGATAGCCCGGGCCCGATGTGCCAGGCGTCGTATGAAGCCCCGTTCTTCGAGCGCCGTGATCAGGCGGTGAATGCCGGACTTGGACTTGAGATCCAAGGCTTCTTTCATTTCATCGAAAGATGGCGAAACCCCGTGCTGCGCGAGATGTTCATGAACGAATACCAGGAGCTGGTGCTGCTTCTTTGTCAGCATGCGGATCGCCTCCAGACAGGGATCTTTGCAGCCTTTTGCGCTTAACCTGCTGCGCCTTATGCTGCCTCTCAACCAGCATGCTGCTGATTTCGAGCGCCGGGCACACCTACGTCAGGAAAACGTGAAACGCTATAGAAGACCCACAAGATGTAGAACAAAACAAAAACGTCACCACATGTTCTAGTTTAGTTCTTATTTGGGGTCAAGCCTTCTGTGGATAAAACCCGCAACGCGCGCAAAGTTCGCGATCTGTACCGATGGATTGCGATTGGTTCGCAGGCTAAGCAGCGGAAATCGTTAGATTCCTGCGAATCGCGCCGACAGAGGCAAAATATCGACCGGATCACCCTTGCCCCGCGCCTCGTCGAAAGGTTTGCGAACGATGAGGCAGTCAGCGCGCGCCAGAGTCGCCAGCATCGAGCTGTCCTGGCGTCCGAACGGCGTGGCGACTCGCCGGCCCGAGTCGTCCAGGGTCAGGCGGGCACGCAGATAGTCCTGCCGGCGGTCATTCGGGGAGAGGTCGCTGCCGAGACTGGCGGTTTCAAGCGCCAGACTGTCTTCATCGATGCCCAACAGGCGGTCGAGCGCGGTGCGTACGAAGAGGACGGCGCAGACCAGGCTTGAGACTGGATTGCCGGGCAGGCCGAGCATGGGCGTGCCGGCGATCTGGCCGAAGATCAGCGGTTTGCCCGGCCGCATGGCGATTTTCCAGAAATCGACCTCCAGGCCGCTGTCGCCCAGCCCGGAGCGCACGAGGTCGTGGTCACCGACCGAGGCGCCACCCGAGGTGACCAGCAGGTCGGCGCCCTTTGCGCCCTCAGCCATGGTGGCCAGCACATCGCGCTTGTCGGGTGCAATACCCAGGTGGATCGGCTGTCCGCCGCAAGCGGTCACGAAGGCGGAGAGGGACAGGCCGTTGGAACTGACGATCTGATTGGCAGTCATCGGCTCGCCGGGCATGACCACTTCATCGCCGGTCGCCAGGATGGCCACCCGCGGCCGGCGGCGCACGTCGAGCCAGGGCAGGTTCATCGCGGCAGCGAAGCCAACATCGCGCGCCGTCAGCCGCTGGCCGGCCTGCAGGCCGACATCGCCCGCCTGGAAGTCCAGGCCGGCGGGGCGCACGTAATTCCCAGGCGCCGCGGCTTCCTTGACGGTGACCTGATCTCCGGAAGCCTCTGTATCTTCCTGAATAACAATGGAATTGGATCCGCGGGGCAGGGGCGCGCCGGTGAAGATTCGCGCGGCCTGTCCAGGCTGAAGCTCGCCCTCGAACGAAGTTCCGGCGGCAATGCGGGCCACGACTTCCAGCGTAACGGGAACGCTTGCAACGTCCTCGGCGCGTACGGCGTAGCCATCCATGGCCGAGACGTCGTGCGGCGGCTGGGTCACCCGGGAAATCGCGTCGGCTGCCAGCACGCGCCCGAGCGCCTCGGCGACGCTCACCGTTTCGGCGGGCAGGGGTTTGAATGCCGAGCGAACCCGTGACAGAGCCTCTTCGACCGACAGCATTACATTCCCTCGTAAACGCCTGACTTACCACCGGATTTATGGAGCAGGCGGACCTCCGTAATGCGCATGCCACGGTCGACGGCCTTGCACATGTCGTAGACCGTCAGACAGGCCACGGAGACGGCGGTCAGGGCCTCCATCTCGACGCCGGTCTGGCCGGAAACCTTGCAGCGCGCCGTGACGTCGACTGCCGAGCGTGCGGCATCCAGGCTGAGTTCCAGCTTCACCGAGGTCAGCATCAGGGGGTGGCAGAGTGGGATCAGGTCGGCCGTACGCTTGGCGCCCATGATGCCCGCCAGTTGGGCGACCGTCAGGACGTCACCTTTCTTGACGCTGCCCTCCGCAATCAGCTCCAGAGTCTCGGGCTGCATGACCACCGAGCCCTTGGCGATGGCGAGCCTTTCCGTCGCGTCCTTGTCCGAGACATCGACCATGACGGCATTTCCGTCCGCATCGAAATGCGTGAGTTCGGGCACTAGTTCCTCCGGAATTTAAGCGCTGCTGCTGAGCGAATGTGAAGCCTTGGCGGCCGATTCCTGCGGTGCCAGCAGGGCGGCGGTCGCGGCCGTGACATCTTCCTGGCGCATCAGGGATTCGCCGATCAGAAAGGTCGTGGCGCCCGTGCGGGCCATGCGGGACAGGTCTGCCGGCGCATAGAGGCCACTCTCCGCGATCAGGAGTTTGTCGTCGGGCACCCTGGCGGCGAGGCTTTCGGTCGTCGCCAGGTCGATCTCAAGGGTCTTGAGGTTCCGGTTATTGATGCCCAACAGCGGCGACCGCAGTGCGAGCGCCCGCTCCAGTTCCTCGCCGTCATGAACTTCGACAAGGACGTCCATGCCAAGTTTCAGGGCGAGATCCTCGAGCGTGGCGGCCTCTTCGTCGCTCAGGGCCGCCATGATCAGCAGGACACAGTCCGCGCCCAGCGCTCGGGATTCGGCGATCTGATAGGGCTCCAGCATGAAGTCCTTGCGCAGGACTGGAAGCGTGACGGCGGCGCGTGCGGCTTGCAGGTAGGAATCATGACCCTGGAAATAAGGCTCGTCCGTCAGGATCGAGAGGCAGGCTGCACCGCCGGCGGCATAGGCCCGGGCAAGGGCGGGCGGATCGAAATCGGCCCGGATCAAGCCCTTACTGGGTGACGCTTTCTTGATTTCGCAGATCAGTCCGTAGTTTCCCGCCGCTGCTTTTGCGGCAAGTGCCCGATGAAAACCGCGGGGCGGATCCGCCTGCGCCGCCGCGGACTCCAGTTCGGAGAGCGGCGCGCGTTGCTTGCGCTCGGCCACAAAGGCGCGTTTGTCGGCACAGATCCGCTGCAGAACGTCACTCATGTGGCGGCACCCGGATTGGTAATCTTCACCAGATCTTCCAGAACCTTCCTGGCTGCGCCGCTGTCGACGGCCTCGGCGGCCATGGCCACGCCCTGCTTCAGATCCGCGGCTTTGCCGGCCACGATCAGGGCGCCGGCCGAGCCCAGCAGGACCGCATCCCGGAAGGCACTGGCTTCGCCAGCCAGCATCGCGCGAAGGGCGGCGGCGTTGTGTTCGGCGTCACCGCCGAGCAGCCCCTCGAGTTTGCCTCGCGTCAGGCCGGCCTCTTCCGGGGTCACTTCGAAGGTCCTGATCTCGCCGCCATCCAGTTCTGCGACGCAGGATGCGCCGGTGGTCGAGAGTTCGTCCAGGCCGTCGGCGCCGTGCACGACCCAGGCCTTTTCGTGGCCCAGGCTTTTCAACACCTTGGCCAGCGGTTCTACCCATTCCGGCGCGAAGACCCCGACGATCTGGCGCTTGATGCGGGCCGGATTGGACATGGGACCCATCAGATTGAAGATGGTCCGCGTGCCCAGCTCGACCCTGGTGGGGCCGACATGGCGCACGGCGGAGTGGTGCCTGGGTGCCATCAGGAAGCAGGTGCCGATCTCTTTAAGCGCTTTCTCCATGACGGCCACGTCCGCCTCGATGTTGACGCCCAGCGCCGTCAGGACGTCGGCGGCGCCGCTCTTGGAAGAGAGTGCCCGGTTGCCGTGCTTGGCGACGGGAACGCCGCAGGCCGCAACCACGAAGGAGGAGGCGGTCGAGATGTTGAGGGTGCCCTTGGCGTCGCCGCCGGTGCCGCAGGTGTCGATCGCGCCCTCGGGGCCTTCGATGGCGAGCATCTTGGCGCGCATGGCCCGCACCGCCCCGGTCAGTTCCTCGACCGTTTCGCCGCGGACCCGCAGGGCCATCAGAAAGCCGCCCATCTGCGAGGGCGTGGCATTGCCGGACATCATGATGCTGAAGGCGGTCTCCGCCTCCAGCGACGACAGCGGCTGGCCGGTGGCCACCTGGGCGATCAAGCCCTTGAGATCGTTCATATCGCCGCTCATCGGCGCTCTCCCCGTGATGCGTTCGCCGCGGTCATGCCGCCGCCTTGGTTATCTTCAAGAAGTTTTCCAGCAGGGCATGGCCGGCCTCCGAAGCGATGCTTTCGGGGTGGAACTGGACGCCGTGCAGCGGCAGGTTCCGATGCTGGAGCCCCATGATGACGCCGTCTTCCGTGCGCGCCGTGACTTCCAGGCAGTCCGGAATGGACTCCGGCTCCAGGGTCAGCGAGTGATAGCGCGTTGCGGTCAGGGGCGAGGGCAGGCCGGAAAAAACGCTTTCTCCTTCGTGGCTTACGGGACTGAGCTTGCCGTGCATGGGAGAGGGAGCGCGCACCACCTTGGCGCCGTAAGCCTGGCCGATGGCCTGATGTCCCAGGCAGACACCCAGCATCGGGTAGTCGCCGCCGGCCTTTTCGATCAGCTCCAGGCAGATTCCAGCTCTGTCCGGATCGCAGGGACCGGGGGAGATGACGATCCCCTCCGGTTTCAGGGCGAGGGCCTCTTCCGCGCTCATGCTGTCGTTTCGCCAGACCTCCACGCTCGCGCCCAGTTCGCCGAGAAAGTGATAGAGGTTGTAGGTGAAACTGTCGTAGTTATCGATGAGTAACAGCATGTTATTGACTTATCTGAGTTTTATCGGCTTTTTCGCGCCGCTTTCGAGAAGCGCTCGCGCCGTTATAGCAGGTTGGCAAAGCGCGCGAAAGCGAGGCTGTGCGGGGCCTTGGAGACGTCGGAAATCAGCAGTTTCCGACCCGGTTTCGCAACTGGTTACAGCAACCGCGTATGACAAGCGCGCTGGGGACAAAAAGTTAAAGGATCTGCAGGATCTGTTGATTACTGTGGTAAAGATGGCAGGATGCTCGTCCATATTCCCGGCGTGACTTCCCTGGAATGCTCCTCTCTTACGCGGAAAGCCTGAGTTTTGGCGCGAAAAGCAAAGAAAAAGCCGTCGAAACAAATGCTTAGGCGTCGACTGGTCTATCTGCTGCCGGCTCTGCTGCTGCCGATCCTGGTGATCGGCGGGCTCTACGCCGGTGCAATCCTGCTGGGTGATCCGCCGGAGACACGACCGGCCGCGGCTCCGGCACAAACCGTCGAAAATTCAGTAAATTCAGAAACTTCAGAGCCGCAAGCTCCAACCGGGCCGCCACCGCCTCAGCCGAGCCAGAAGAGCGCGCCGTTAGATCTGGAGAAACTGCGCGTCACGGACACCCTGGTGCGTGATGGCAGCAGCGAAGGCGTGTCCGATTATCTTCCCGATAACAGTGGCTTACCGGTAAAGGCTGAGGAAAAACCCGAAGCAGTGGCGGTGATCGAGGAGGAAAGTACGCCTGCTGCGCCGGCCGTTCCGGAAAAACGGGAAAAAGCCCCGGAAAAAGAAGTTATCCCGCCGCTTTGGCTTAGAAATGCCACAGCTTCCCGGCCGACGGAGGGGCGGCCCATGATTGCCGTCGTTCTCGACGACATCGGACCGAACCTGAAAAACGCCCGGCGCGCGATCACCCTGCCGGCGCCCCTGACCCTGGCCTTCCTGCCTTACGCCAATCACCTCGAAGATTTGACCGGCAAGGCCCGCGCCGCCGGCCATGAACTGCTGGTCCATATGCCCATGGAGCCGGAAGAGAAAAGCCAGAACCCGGGCGAGAACGCACTGCTGACCGGACTGGCGCCGGAAGAGTTGGAACGGCGCCTGAAATGGAGTCTGTCGCGTTTCTCCGGTTACGTCGGACTGAACAACCACATGGGCAGCCGCTTCACGAAGTCGGAAGCGGGCATGCGCCTGGTCATGGAAGAGCTGTCCAAGCGCGGCCTGCTGTTCCTGGATTCCCGTACCATCGCGCAGAGCCGGGCCGAGGTGGCGGCAAAGGCTTTCAGGGTCCCCTTTGCGGAACGCGACATCTTCATCGACAACGATCACCGGAACCGGGACTCGATCCGAAATCAGCTTGCCAAACTGGAAGCTCTGGCGCGGCGCCAGGGTTACGCGGTTGCGATCGGGCATCCGCACAGCGCCACGCTGGAGGTCCTCGCCGAATGGCTGCCCGAAGCTGCCGGGCGCGGCATCGCGCTGGTACCGATCTCAGAAATCGTAAAACAGAGCCTGCTGCTGGCTGAAACCACGCAAGACGGCAAAACGGATGCGGGGCGTGCCCGAAACTGAAGAGTCGCAGGACGAGCGCCAAAGATTGATCGAAATCCTGCGCAGCGACAGCCTGCTCTGGCCCAGCCTGGAACTTGCGCGGTCCCTGGAACTGCCGGACTGGTACATCGCCAGCGGCGCCATCTATCAGACGGTCTGGAACGCCCTGAGCGGCAAGCCCGCCGGCCACGGCCTGAAGGATATCGATCTGATCTACTACGACGGCGCGGATCTGAGCTATGAGGCCGAAGACGCGGTCATCAAACGCGTGACCGCAGCCTTCGAAGCCGCGCGTGTCACCACACCGGTTGAAGTCCGGAACCAGGCCCGGGTCCACCTCTGGTTCGAACAGCGCTTCGGCGCGCCTTACGACCCCTTGCGCGATTCCGCCGAGAGTCTGACCCGCTACGCCAGCACCACCCACGCGGTCGGCGTCCGCCTGGAGCCGGACGGGATGCTCACCATCGAAGCGCCCTTCGGATTGTCGGATGTCTTCGCCATGATCCTGCGCCCGAATCCGCGACTGGACAACAGGGGCACCTATGACGAGAAGGCCGCCCGCTGCCGGAAACTCTGGCCGCGCGTGCAGGTGATTCCCTGGACATAGCGGGCAGGACCGGGGGACCTTGGTGGGTCCGTTGCTGCTCCTCCAGGTCTCTGGATGTCATTCTTTGTGTTGAGAACGAATCGCAAGTATCTTAGCTTGCCGCCCGCCGTCCTGAGCGTTGGGTATGGCGCACGGCGCGCTTTCGTTCGGAGGCTCCCGCCCTTCTCCAGGTAAGAGACGTGACAACCGGCGAACCGACCGACCTTATCGCCACTTTCGAGGCGTGCTACGACGAACTCATCCGGTTTCTGACCCAGCGGACGGGCAGCCGCGAGCGCGCGGCGGATGTTGCCCAGGATACCTATCTGCGCCTGGCAGCCAGCGGCCAACGGGCGGGGGAAATCGGGAATCCGCGTGCCTATGTGTTTCGTGTCGCCAGCAACCTCGCCATCGATTCCTTGCGCAAGAACAGCCGGATCGAGGCGCGCAGCGCGGACGAAAACCTGGCGGCAGGTCTTGCCGACCCGCTGGCTTCCCCGGAGAAGGTGCTTCTTGCGCGTGAAAGGTTACGGCTGCTGGATGAGACCCTGAGCGGCCTCTCGCCCAACGTCCGGCGCGCGCTGCTGATGAGCCGTGTCGAGGGCATGACCTTTTCGGAAATCGCGAAGGTTCTCGGCGTTTCGGAAAGCATGATTGCGAAGTATATCGCCCAGGCCTTGCGCGCCGGGCGCGACCGCCTGAGAGGTTTCGACGATGAAATCTAAGCTTTGTCCGCTTCCCGCGCTGTCGGTCAGGGCCGCCGGAATCGTCATAAAGGAAGGTGGAATGAAAAGGGCTTCCGGTCAGGGAAGGAAGAGAGACTGATGTCGGGTGGCGATGCTGAGGGCGGAAACGCAATGGCGCTGAGCGACGAAGCCATCGACTGGGTGGTCCGTCTGCAGTCCGGGTGCAGCACGCCGGACGAGGTTGCTGCCTTTGCCGAATGGCGCCGGCGCAGCGCCGCGCACGAGACTGCCGCCTGCGATGCCGAGGCGCTTTGGCAGGATTTCGGTGAAACCCCGACGGCGAAGGCGCATGCGGCCCGGGTCGAGCGCGGGCTGCCGTCCGACGCCAGGCAATCCGAAGACCGGCAACCGGCCGGTCCGCAGCCTGGGCGCGTGCAAGCGGCTGTGGTCCCGATGCGAGGCCGCAGAATGCGCCGCGCGCTGCTCGCTGGCGGGCTCGCCGCCTCTCTTGCCTTTGCTGTCGCGGGCTCGGGCCTCTTCGGTCCCTTCGCCGGACTCTACGCGGATTATGCCACCGCGCCTGGCGAGCGGCAGGAAGTACGGCTTCCCGACGGCTCGAAGGCAATTCTGAACACAGCTTCGGCGCTGAGCCTGTCCTACACCGCCGGCGGCGAACGCCGTATCGAGCTGCATGCCGGTGAGGCGCTGTTCGAAGTCGAGCATGATGAAGCGCGCCCCTTCGTCGTGGCCAGCGGCGCCGGAGAGGTTCATGTGCTGGGCACGGTCTTCGCGGTGCGGCAGGACGCCGAAGGCGTTCAGGTCGTGGTCCTGGAGGGCAGGGTGCGGCTTGCCGCTCCGAACCAGGCGGCCGAGCTGGTGCAAAATCAGCAGGCAAGCTACAGCGCCACGGGAGTCGGTGATCCCGTCACCGTGGACGTCCACAAGGCCACCGCCTGGACGCGCGGCAAACTCATCTTCAATCAGCGTCCGCTCGCCGAGGTGGTTGCCGAGATGGAGCGGTACTTCGCAGGCCGCATTTTCATCGCCGACGAATGCTTGAAGAAACTCAAGGTGACCGGTGTCTTCGATTTGAAGGATCCGCACGCGGTGCTGCGTGCGTTGGAAAGCACGCTCGGACTTACCGTTTCACAGCTTCCGCTGGTCACCGTGATCCACTGATTCCGCCGCGGCGGATGTCAGAATGGAAAAAATTCTTCACGGCACTGCAAGATCGCATCTCCCGCATCGTCATAGGCAAGACACGCGAATAAAACGCATTCGCAGGTTTGACGCGTTGTCCTGATGCAAGACCTTGATAGGGGAAGAGAGTTTATGTTCGGGGGATGTCATGATGAAGGTGCGGAGCGAACGGCGGGGAGCTTCGTTCAGGCCGGCGGAAAGGCTCTGCTTATCGCCACGGCCGCGACGGTTGCGTTGCAGGCAGGAGCGGTCCGGGCGCAGGTAGTCCAGGGTCCAACTCAGGGAGCCGACGCGTTGAACACGCCGCAGCAGATGGCGCAAAGCGCTACGCCGGATGCGCAGAGTTTCAATATTCCGGCGCAGTCTCTCGACAGCGCCCTGACCGCCCTGGCTGACCAGTCCGGCCTGACGCTTCTCTTCGCCTCTGACCAGGTCAGCGGTCTGCGCACGGCAGGTGTCACGGGCAGCCATACGCCCGAGGCCGCGCTGCGCATTCTCTTGTCGGGCACGGGCCTGATTTATCGTTTCAGCGACGCAACTACGATTACCCTTGAACCTGCGGCGGTCGAACAGGAAAGCGGGCCGGTGCAGCTTGCGCCAATCACCGTCACCGGCGAACGGGTCCGGGCCTCGATCATCGATACCGAGTCGAGCGTGACCGTGCTGGATGAAGAGGCGGTCGAGCGGGCCGACGCCGCGACGGTGTATGACGCCGTTCGCTCGGCGCCGAACATCGTGGCTGTTCCGCCCGACTTCCTGCCGCCGATCCGGGGCATTAACTCGGACGGCCCGCTCGGGATCGCCGGGAATGACCTGAACGGCACCACGCCACGCGCGTCGCTGATCGTGGACGGCGTGTCCCGGCCGATTTCCTACCCGAACAACGGCTTCAATTCCCTGTTCGATGTCGAGCAGGTCGAGGTGTTTCGCGGACCGCAGACGACGGTGCGCGGCGCCAATGCGATTGCGGGCGCCTTCGTCGTCAACACCAAGAACCCGGTCTTCGAGCGACAGGCAGAAGCGAAAGGCACCTTCCTGTACGACGAGATCGGCGAAGAAGGTTATCGCAGCGGCCTGATGTACAACGATGTTCTGGTCGAGGACCAGTTGGCGTCCCGTTTTGTCCTGGAGTATGAAGACGGGCACATACCGGTCGATTTCATCGCGCTCGGCGAGTCGGAGCCGAACGATAACCTCAGCGAATTTGATCGGATCAGCGGCCGCTCCAAGTTTCTCCTGGAGCCCGAGGCGCTCCCGGCCTTCTCCGGTCTCTTGCAGCTTGAGTATCAGCAGGGCCGCAACCCGGCCTTCGACTCCTCGATCAGCGGGATGAATTTCGGGGTGGACCCTGACGAGCGAATCAATCGCTTTGCGCAGCGCGTATTCGATACGCGGGCCTTCGGCGGAAAACTCGATCTTTCCTACGAGTTGGGTGCAGGCGAGTTCGGCTCCATGACAAGCTATTATCGCGACGACTATTCCGGTAACTCGGATTCCACCGAAGCCTTCGTCGGGTTCGACAGTATCGTCGACGAGCGTTTCATCCAGGATCTCACCTACGCCTTCGAGGGGGTGGGAGGTTTCGCCAGCGGAATTGTCGGTTTGACGCTCCAAAGGCAGGACAAGGAGGCGGAGTACGGCATGGGCTTCGACTTCGACACCTTCGGCGAGCGGGAGACGGCGGCCGTGTTCGCCGATACCACGCTGGAGTTAGGGCAGGGTTTCGAGCTGATAGCCGGCGGACGGATTCAATATGAAAGCAACGAGTTCGAAACCACGGCGAACGTGTTCGGAAACAGTTCCGCGCTGGACTACAGCGAGACCGACACGGTGATCCTTCCGAAGTTCGGCCTCGCTTACCAGCTTTCCGACAGTCAGAGAATCTTCGCCACCTATCGGCGCGGCTTCAACAGCGGCGGCGCGGGTGTGAACTTCGTAACCGGTGTGCCCTTCGTCTTCGATCCGGAGTTTGCCGATACCTTCGAAGTCGGATTCCGGGGCAGTTTCAATGACGACAATATCCTCGTCGCGGCCACGGCCTTCTACAATCAGTATGATGACTATCACACCTATGTATTCGGGCCCGGCGGACCCACGGACTTTTCCATCCGTAACTTCGATGGCGAAACCTATGGCGCCGAATTCGAGGTCACGGCCCGCTTGAGCCAGGACTTGGAGGCGCGCGCCGGTGTCGGACTGCTGAACACCGAACTGGAGGCCAGCGGCGAAGTCTTCGATGGCAACGGCTTTGGTGACGACCCGAACTTTACCTTCAATGCAGGTTTCGTCTGGGAGGCACTGCCGGGACTGAACCTTGACGGACAGGCAAGCTACGTCTCGGAGTATTTCAACGACTTCAACGAAACGCCCGGCACGGAAGCCGGTGATTACTGGAACGTCGATGTCGGAGTCAGTTATCAATACGAGAACTTTCTGATCCGGGGTTTCGTGCGCAATCTCTTCGACGATCTGCAATACACGAATAACACCGACGGTGTCGGAGGCAACGTGTTGCCGCCCAGAACATTCGGGATCACGCTTAAGGCGGCTTTGTAGGCGGGGTTTCGTTCAGGATTGGGTCAAAGTCCGAACGGGAACCGCAAGTTCGGGGATCATATGTGAAGGATTCCCGCCCCCTGTGGTAAGCCTACGACCGGTTCAAGCGGGAAGCATGAGACTGGGGGCATGGAATGACGAGAAACCGAGCGATCATCCTTCGCTGGTTTCTGGCCGGTCCGGTCGCCCTGCTGCTCGCCGCCGCGGTGATGGCGGCCATGCCCTTATGGTTTCCGCAGGGCGCGGCCGGGATCGGTCACCTGATCCTGCCGCTGATCCTTTTCCCGGCGATCTGGGCTGGCGCATTTTTTTATGCCTGTCTCAGTAAAGATCTCGGCCGTGCGAGCGTCTTACTTATAGGGCTGCTGTCGATTAACGCCGCGGCGGCCGGCTGGGCCGTCTGGGGCGGGGGCTGATTCAGGGGATCAGCCTGCGAACGGCAGTCCCGGCACGGGGTGGTTTCAGGGAGAGAGATTCAGGATGATTGCCTTATCGCAAGCGCGCACCAAGCGGCTGGTGGCCATCCACGGCTGGTCGGGAGTAATCCTCGGGCTGTTGCTTTACGTGGTGCTGCTGACCGGTGCGGTGGCGGTCTTCGCCTTGGAGATCGGAAGCTGGTCGGCGGGTGGCATGAAATCGCAGACACCCCTCGAACGTCCGTTGGATGCGACCCTGCGGGCTCTGGCCGAGGAAGTCCCCGAGGCCTATCTGGAGGAGGTCAGCGTCTTTTCCAACTCGGCCGGCCATGTCGTCGCCTTTCTCCACGGCCACGCGGTCAACGACGAAGGGATGCCGGACGACGAGGGGGTGCTGTTCGAGCTGCATCCGGTGACCCATGAGGTCCTGGCGAAGCGGGAAGGCTTCTCCTCAGAGGTCTTCGGCGTCGATCCCTGGGGCGCACTGGACGAATTTCTGGTGGAGCTGCACGTGAACCTGCATCTGCCCGACCCCTGGGGGCTCTACGCCACGGGTGTTTTAGGGCTGCTGATGCTGGCCGCGGCAATCTCCGGCATCCTGATCCACCGGCACTTGATCCAGGATCTTTTCCTGGCGCCGCGGCTGTCCAGCCTGCTGGTCAACGCCCGGGACCGGCACAATCTGGCGGGAAGCTGGTCTTTACCCTTCGCCTTCATCCTGGCTTTCACCGGCGCTTTTTTGAGCTTCGCCATCGCCCTGGGGCTGCCGACCGTCGCGATGGTCGCCTTCGGGGGCGATCAGGTCGCCTTTATCGAGCGATTGGTGGGCGTGCCCGAAGCCGAGGATCCGACACCGGCGCCGCTGGCTGATATCGACGCCGTGCTGGCGGCTTCCGCGCGGGAGGCCGGAACTGCGCCCAGCAGCTTCGTGGTTCGGCACTGGGGCCGTGCCGATGCCGAGGTCCTGGTCTTCCATGAGCCCGCCGAGGGGGATCTCAACGGCACGCAGCATGTTTTCGACGGACCGAGCGGCCGTCACCTGGGCCCGAAACCGACGCTTGGTACGAAGCCTTCCATCGGCAACAGCGTTTTCGGCCTGATGCAGCCGCTGCACTTCGGAACCTTTGCCGGCCTGTTGTCGAAGACGATCTGGTTCGCGCTGGCGCTCGCCGCCTGCTACGTGACTCTGAGCGGCCTGCAGCTATGGCTGAGCCGGCGGGCGGAGGACCCGCTCTGGCGACGCTTCGCCCGCGCCCTGCCGATGGTGGGTTACGGCCTGCCCATCGCGATGGCGGGCAGTGGCATCGCGTTCTTTCTCAGCCTGCCGGCTGGCGCGACTCTCTTCTGGACTCCGGCGGGCTTTCTGATCGCCGCCGCGCTGGCGATACTCACCGGGCTTCTGCTGCGCCATGAAGGGCTGCTCTCGCGTACCTACCGCACAGCCTTGGGTTTTTGCCTGATCGCCCTGCCGCTTTTGCGCATGCTGGTTGGCGGCGCAGGCTGGGGCGCCCTCCTGGGCAGCAACAATGCCGCGGTGGTGGCCTTCGATATGGCGCTGCTGCTGGCCGGCGCCGGCTTCCTGCTGGCCGCGAGCGGCTGGCGGCTGGCCAGGGCCCGCGCACCGGGTGAAGCCGGGCGGGTGGCTGCCGAATGACGGTGCTGCTGACCCTCTCAGCCCTGGCGCTCACGCTACTCGGGCTTGGCTATCTGACAGCAGGGGATCCGAAGCGCCGGCGCAGTTTCAAGCTGCGGCAGGTGGAAAGACGCTTCCTCTGGCCTGCGCGACTTCTCGTCTTCGCGCCGGGCCTGACGCTTCTTGTCCTGGGGCAGGGCGCCGCCTTCGTGATGTGGATGGGCGCCGCGACGATCGCCGGATGGCTCATCGCGGCGAAGAAACCGAGCGCGGCATCCAAGCAGCGCCAGAGCATGTCGCAATAAAAAAAGGGCGCGTCTGTATTCACAAGACGCGCCCCGAAAGGTCAGCCCTGGCCGGGTCAATCCGACCGGCCAGGGCTTTTGGTTATGGCTTTACAGCTTGGCGCGTTCCGATCTGAGCGCCAGCCAGAGGCAGTAGCACATCACCAGCACGACGATCGTGAAGGGGATGCCGGTCGAAACCGCAGCGCCCTGAAGAGCGCTGAGCCCGCCGCCGAGCAACAAGGCGATCGCCACCAGACCTTCCAGCGTGCACCAGAAGATCCGCTGGATCACCGGCGCATCCATCTTGCCGCCCGCGGTGATGGTATCGATCACCAGGCTGCCGCTGTCCGAGGAGGTCACGAAGAAGATGACGATCAGGGCCAGCGAAATCGGTGCGACGATGCTGTAGAGCGGCAGCTCCTGCAGGAAGCCGAACAGAGCGCCTTCCGGAGCATAGCTGTCGATCACGGTCGCCTTGACGCCTTCCGCAGCACCTGCGTTCAGCATGTCGATGGCGGCACCGCCGAAGGTCGACATCCAGAGAGCGCAGACCGCGGTCGGGGCGAGCAGCGCGCAGATCACGAACTCACGCACGGTACGGCCCTTGGAGATGCGGGCGATGAACATGCCCACGAACGGCGACCACGCGATCCACCAGGCCCAGTAGAAGGTCGTCCAGCCGTGGAAGTAGCTGGTGTCTTCACGCCCGAAGGGGTTCGAGAGTGCCGGCAACATCACGATGTAATCGACCATCACGCTGAAATATCGTGAGATGGCCGCACCAACACCCGTTACGACGATCACGAAGATGAAGAGGCAGACGGCCATGACCATATTGATCTCGGACAGCCGCTTCACGCCCGCGTCCATGCCGAGCAGCACCGAGCCGAGCGCGATGGCCGTGATACCGATGATCAGCAGAACCGTCACGGTGTTCGAAGGCTCGATACCTGCGACCGCGTTCAAACCTGCCGCCACCTGCTGTGCCCCGAGGCCCAGCGAGGTCGTCAGCCCGAAGAGCGTCGCGAACACTGCCAGAGTATCAATGGCGTGGCCCCACCAGCCCCAGACCCGTTCGCCCAGGATCGGGAAAAACGCGGACCTGAGGGTCAGCGGAAGTCCAAGGTTGTAGCAGAAGATCGCCAGGCTCAGGCCGACCGCGGCATAGACCGCCCAGCCTTCCAGGCCCCAGTGGTGGATCGTTCCGACGACGCCGATGTACTCGTTGCCCGGTTGCGTGGCATCGATGTTCAATGGCCGCGCGTTACCGCCTTCGGAGAAGTTATAGTAGACGGGCTCGAGAACGCCGAAGAACAGCAAGCCGATACCGATACCGGCTGCGAACATCATCGCGATCCAGCCGGCATAGGAATAGTCGGGCTTGGCATCCTTGCCGCCGATCCTGACCGAGCCGACCGGAAGGACCACCAGCGCCAGACAGAACAGCGTGATAGCGTCGACCGACAGGACCAGGAACCAGTCGAAGGTACTGGTCAGCCAGGGACGCAGCCAGCCAAAGAAGGTCGCTGAGGCCTCCTGGTTCGCCAGCGCAATCAGCACGAAGGCGGCAATGACGATACTGGAAATCATGAAGACGGGGTTGTGGATATCCAGACCCATCGGCCGGATATTGTCCTGCCCCATCTTGTAGTCGGTACTGTATTCTAAGGATTCTTTCGCCTCATCGGGCGGCATCTCGGACGTTGTCATAATCCCTCCCTTCAAGCTGCGGTTTTGCAGCGATTATTTTTCACCCTCTTTTGTATCGGTTTTTCATTGAGACTTATTTGTGAACGAGCGTCTAGAAGCGCGTCATTTTGCGACACCTCAGTCGCGGAGGAAGCGAACTTTGGGAAGAAGTCTTGCCTGCCGGCCTGCGGGAGTCTTCGTCGTCGACGGCGTTCAACTGTCTCTTGTCGCCCCCTATCTATCGCCACCCTTTTGCCCGGCGCAGTCTCGAACCGGGCCTGTCGGCGGTCACCTCGGGTGCGGGCACCTGCAGCGACGTACCTTGGGAATCGCGATTTGTCGCATCCAGGTTAATTTGTATTCTAATATCGTCGCAACAGATAATTCGTCACGCTTCTGTAATATTGCGGGATTTCACACTGGGGCACCGTTGTGAAACTCTGCTGAAAAAGTGACGTTATCAACACGCCAAAGGGGTGTTATCCCGGTTGTTCGGAGGGGCTGAACCCGGATCTGGAGAATGAGGAAGGCAGCCGCGGCAGGCTTTTCCGCCTCTGGCGGGGATCAGGTCCAGACCATCAGGGATTGAACTGCGGTCAGTGCAAAGCCGAGCTTACCGGATCCCCGGATCCTTCGTTCTCCAGGTCCTCACTTCCCCAGATTCTCGGTTCCGGTGGAAAACCAGTTACGTTGGACTCACTTGCGGGTCTCAGACCATCTTATGGCCAAAGGCCCGCATGGCCTTGTCCCTATGCTGCAGATCGTCTTTCTCGGCGCCGACCACTTCGGCCATGCGCAGCTTGCCCTTGCGATCCCGCTGGCGCGTAAACTGCTTGATTTCCTTTGCTTTTGCTTTCATCTCTCCGCGTTCGCGGCCAGCCAGTCTTTGAAGATCTTGGGTCATTGCAGTCGTCCTTCCGTCTGATCGTTTTCGTCCGACTTACTGGTGGCAGTGTACACCGCTTCAGGTGGTAAGCCTTGAGACAAATCAATCACGCTTGTCCGATCGCTGACTGCGGGCGATCATTGGGCGTAGGGCGATAAAGAGGCAGCCATGTCGAAAAGCGGGAAACACAAGGGAAAGCTCCGGCTCTCGAAAGTCGACATGGATCGGAAGCTGGAGCGGGAGCCCTATCATGAGCGGCTGGAGCAACTGCAAACCACGCTGCGCAAGATACAGCAGGCTTACCTCCACAGTGGTGACAACGCGATCATCGCCTTTGAAGGCTGGGACGCAGCGGGGAAGGGCGGCACCATCCGGCGCATGTCGTCGGTACTGGACCCGCGCGGCTTCAAGGTCTGGCCGATTGCCGCACCCCGGCCGCACGATCTGGAGCGGCACTACATGGCGCGCTTCTGGGAGCGCCTGCCGTCCAGCGGAGGGATCTCGGTGTTCGACCGTACCTGGTACGGCCGGGTTCTGGTGGAACGGGTCGAGGGCTTTGCCAAACCTAAAGAATGGAAACGGGCCTACGACGAAATCAATCAGTTCGAGAAGCTCTTGATCGACGGCGGCACCCGCCTGGTGAAACTCTTCCTGCATGTCTCGCCGGAGGTTCAGCTCCAACGCTTCCAGGAGCGGCTGCATGACCCCATGAAGCGCTGGAAACTGAGCTGTGAGGATTTCCGCAATCGGGAAAGCCGGCAGGCCTATGAAAAGGCCATCGACGAAATGTTCGCGCGGACCTCTACGGACGCCGCACCCTGGTCGTTGATTCCGGCCAACGACAAGAAGTATGCGCGGATCGCAGCCCTGGAGATCATTGCGGAGCGGCTTGCCAAGGGCGTCGATCTGCGGCCCCGGCCTTTGGACGAGATGGTTCGGGCCGAAGCGGAAAAAGCCTTCGGGCGTGGAGAAGAGGTGGAGTAATGGATCTGGATCATCTGCTTGCGTTCAACGTGGCCCTGCTGGTCGCGCTGGCCAGTCCGGGGCCGGCGCTGCTCTATGCCCTGCGCACGACTCTGAGCAGTGGCCGCGGCGCCGGTGTCGCAACGGGATGCGGGCTGGCTGCCATGGCCGCGGCCTGGACCGCCATGGCGCTGCTGGGCCTGGATGGTCTGTTCCGGCTCTTTCCCTGGGCCTATACCACCATCAAGGTTCTGGGGGCGGGTTATTTGATCTACGTCGCCTGGAGCACCTGGCGTAGCGCAGCGGATCCGATCGGTGACACCGCACAGGCCAGGGCCGGCGCCAGACGTCGCGCCTTCCTGCGCGGCCTGCTGGTCAATCTGGCCAATCCGAAATCCGTGCTGTTCTCCGCCGCGGTGCTGGTTGTGATCTTTCCGCCGGAGATGACCGCGGCGCAGAAGGCGCTGATCGTCGGCAACCACTTCCTGATCGAGGTGATCGCCTACACAGCCTTCGCTCTGCTGCTGAGCACGGAGCCGGTCAGCCGGCGTTACCTCCGTGCAAAGCCGCTGCTGGACCGTGCCGCCGCCCTGGTATTAGGCGGTCTGGGCCTGCGTCTGCTGTTCGACCAGGGGCGCGCCTGAGGGCATTTTCCCTTATGGGTCAGCTGGTGCGGCCATAGAAGGTCATGCGCGCTTCTTCGGAGAGCGAGATACCCGGTTGCGCATTGTAGGCGAGGACCGCGAGCATGCGGGTGCGCGCGCCTTCGTTGGGGGCAACCCTGTGAATGGCGTTGCGGCCCCGGAAGAGGACAAGGGCGCCGGCCTCCATGGAGAGCCGCTCGACTGCCACCTCTCCATCCAGGACAGCGGCAACGCCGTTGTAGTTCATCTCTCCGGCATCGGCATCGCGGACGTCGCGGACGTATTCGAACTGCCCGCCGCGCTCGGGCGGCTCGATCATCAGGGTGATGGCGAAGGAGGAGTTGTCGAAGTGCCAGCCCAGTTCCTGGCCGGTTTCGGCGTAGTGGATATTGATGGAGGAAAGAGGATCGGCGTAGTCATAAAGCTGCTCTTCGCCCAGCACCTCGCAGAGAAAACCGCGAAAGCTTTCCGCATTGTAGACTGTCCGAAGCGCTGACTCCGCCGGCACCTGGTCGTCGGTAATGCAGCCTTTGGAGGAGACGACCATACGGTTGCGCGTATGCTCCGGCGGAAGGGCCGGGTCGGGCGCAGAGAGGTAGACCGTGTGCTCCTGGCTGCAGAAGAAGGCCTTGTCGCGCTCGGCGCTGCCTTCCGCCCGGACCGATGCGATGGCTTCCGGCAACATGAATCCAGGCATGGCGAGGGCGCCTGTTTCCTCCAGTGTCTTGCGGCAGTTTGCGCGAAAGGCCGGATCCTCCAGAGGATAGCTCTTCAGGTCGACGATCCCTTCCAGTTCCACGGCATCTCTCCTTGCTGTCGGTGCTTTCGAAGATTTTGGACTTTCGAAGACTGTAGGACTTTCAAAAGATCTGAAAAAACTGTTTTATTTATTCAATAGGAAAAGAAAATCTTTCGTAGGGGCGCCATGCTCAGGATCACGCTGCGCCAGTGCGCATACTTTCGCGCGGTCGCGCAAAGCGGCGGCATCGCTTCCGGGGCACGAACACTCGGGGTTTCCCAGCCTGCGGTCGCCCAGGCGGTGACCAAGCTGGAGGACCTGACCGGCCTGACCCTCTTCCGCCGTCATCACGCGCGCGGCATGGAACTGACCGCGCAGGGTAAGGAATTCCTGCGTTATGCCGAGGATCTGCTGACCTGCGCCGCGCGGGTCAGTGAGGCGGCGGATGAGATTGCGGTGCACCGGCGCGGCCGGATCCGGATGGGCTGCTTTCAGTCGATCGCGCCCTTTTGCCTCGCCCGTATCCTGCGGGGCTACCGGGAGCAGGCGTCCGGCATTGCCCTGGAGGTTTCCGAAGGGCTGCAGGGTGAACTGACCGCGGCCCTTCGGGAGAAGGAACTGGACCTTGCCATCCTCTATGACCTCGGTCTGGAGAAGGCGGAAATCGCCTGCCGGGAACTGGCGGCCGTGCCGCCTTATCTGATCGTGCCGCCGGAGCACCGGCTCGCCGGCGCGCGGGCTGTATCGATCCGGGAGATCGTGGAGGAGGACTACATCCTGTTCGACGCGCCCCAGAGCCGGGAGTACTTCTTCGGGATCTTCGAAGCTTTCGGGCTGCAACCGCGGATCGGCTTCCGCTGCACCTCGATCGAGTCCCTGCGCTGCAGCGTGGCCAACGGTCTCGGCGTCTCACTTCTGGCCATGCGCCCGGCTTCGGACCAGACCTATGACGGCAACCGGGTCGTATCACTCGAGCTGACGGACGATCTGCCGCCGACCCGCATCGTCATCGCCCACCACCGCGATCGCCCTTTGGACGAAGTGACGGCGCCTTTCGTGGCGTTCTGCCAGGACCTGTTCGGGGATCTTTGAAGAAGTCGTCCTCTCGGACGGATGTCAGATATTCGACTTCCGTGAGGCGAAGCGGACCGCTTCCTCGGCGGCGCGCACCAGGGCGCGGGCCTTGTTGCGGCATTCCTGGTATTCGCCTTCCGGACTGCTGTCCGCGACCACGCCGCCGCCGGCCTGGATGTAGATGGTTTTGTCCTTGACCACCGCGGTGCGCAGGGCGATGCAGGTGTCCATGGTGCCGGTGGCGCCGAAATAGCCGACCGCGCCGGCGTAGATGCCGCGGCGGTCGGGCTCCAGTTCGTCGATGATCTCCATGGCCCGGACCTTCGGGGCGCCGGAGACCGTGCCCGCGGGGAAGCCGGCGTAAAGCGCCTTCATGGCGTCATACTGTTCGTCCAGTTCCCCGTCCACGTTCGAGACGATGTGCATGACGTGGCTGTAGAGCTCGACCAGCATCTTTTCGGTCACCTTGACCGAGCCCACCTTGGCAACCCGCCCGACGTCGTTACGGCCCAGATCGAGCAGCATCAGATGCTCGGCCAGCTCCTTGGGGTCCGACAGCAGATCGGCGGCCAGTTCCTTGTCCTCCTGGGGCGTGGCGCCGCGCTTGCGCGTGCCGGCAATGGGCCGGATCGTGACCTTGCCGTCGCGCAGGCGCACCAGGATCTCAGGGCTGGAGCCGACGATCGAGAAATCGCCCAGGTTCAGATAGAAGAGGAAAGGCGAGGGGTTGATCCGCCGCAGGGCCCGGTAGAAGGCGAAGGGCGGCAGCTCGAAGGGCACGGCGAAACGCTGGGACAGCACCACCTGGAAGATGTCGCCGGCCAGGATGTAGTCCTTGGCCTTCTCCACCATCTCGTGGAACTGGGCCTGGGTGACGTTGGAGCTGGGCTCCGGGAGCTGGGTTTCACCCATATAAACATCACGACCGCGCGGCACCGGCTGTTCGAAGTCGGTCACCACGGCGGCGAGACGCCCGTAGGCGGCTTCGTAAGCCTCCCGGGCTGAGGTGTCGGCGGCCGGCCAGACCGGCGTGACCACGGTCACCTGGTCCTCGACCCGGTCGAAGATGGCGATCACCGTGGGGCGGATGAACATGCCGTCGGGGACGCCCAGGAAATCGGGGTTCTGGTCCGGCAGATGCTCCATCAGGCGCACGGTCTCGTAACCCAGGTAGCCGATGACGGCGGAGGCCATGGGCGGCAGGCCCTGGGGCAGTTCGATGCGGCTTTCGGCGACCAGGGCACGCAGGCTGTCCAGGGCGCCGCCCTCCAACGCCGTGAAGCTTTCCAGGTCCTGCAGGGCGTTGCGGTTGATCTCCGCCTGATCGCCGCGGCAGCGCCAGATGACATCGGGCTTGAAGCCGAGGAAGGAATAGCGGCCGATGTTGGTTCCGCCCTCGACGGATTCGAAGAGCACGGAATTGGGCTGGCCCTCGGCCAGCTTCAGAAAGGCCGAAACCGGCGTTTCCAGATCGGCGATCAGGGTCGTCCAGACAACCTGTGCCGCGCCGGTTTCATAGACCTTTGCGAACTCGGCGAAATCCGGCGCGGAAGAATCCTGTGCGTTCATGGGACTAAAACTGCGCTTATGGACCTAGAACTGCTGCAGGACGGTGTCCAGGTTCCGGTCGTTGATGCTGACACTGTAGGTGCCGTTCAGGGTGGTCATGAACTGGCTGACCAGATCGTTCTGCAGGCGCGGGGCGATGTTCTGCTGCAGATTGGCGATCGCCGTTTCAGCGGTGTCCTGCGGCGCGGCGGAGATGCCGGTCAGTCTGGCGACCATGATGCCGTCCGGATCCTGGACGCTGTCCGCCTTGCCCTCGTCCAGCTCGAAGAGCTTGTTCGGCAGATCCAGCGGCACGCCCGCCTGGGGGCGGCTGTTGAAACGCTGCAGAGACGGGGTGGTCGAGGGCGTCAGGCCGGCTTCCTCTGCCAGGGCGGCGAAATCACCGCCGTTGTTGAGGGCCTCGACCATGGTCTGGGCCTTTTCCGACAGAATGCGGGTGACCTCGGCTTCCTGCCAGGCCTTGATGACGTCTTCGCGAACGTCGGCCAGCGGCCGGGTTGCGGCCGGGATGCTTTCCAGCACCCGGACGATGAAGTATCCGCCTTCGGAGGTCTCGGTCAGAAGGCTCTCGGCACCGATGTCGGTCGAGAAGGCCGTGGTGAGGAAGACCCGGTCGAGGGGCAGGGTCTCGATCAGTTCGCCCTTGTCGTCGTGACCGGTACGGTCGACGCGCGGGAAATTCCCGAGTGTCAGGCTGAGCGAGGCGGCGGCCTCTTCCAGCGTGGCGCCGCCGGCAATGGTGTCATCCAGGGCGTTGGCCAGTCCGATTACCGAATCGGTCGCCAGCCGCAGCTTGATGTCATCGCGCAGTTCTTCCGCGACCTCTTCCAGGGGTGTCACGCGGCCCTGCTGGATTTCGCTGATCTGGGCGAGATGCCAGCCGAGCGGGCTCTGCACCGGCTCGGAGATCCCGCCTTCGCCGGCTGCAAAAGCAGCATCGGCCAGGGCCGGAAGCTGTGCCGAGAGATCGGCGCGGCTGACCAGGCCCAGGGAAACCGGGGCGCCGGCGCCGACCTCCTCGGCGACAGCGGCGAAATCGCGGCCTTCGCGCATTTGCTCGAGGGCGGCCTGGGCATCGGCTTCACTCGGGAACAGTACCTGGGAAACCATGCGGCGCTCGGGGACCGAGAGGCTCTCCTTCCGAAGCTCATACTCTTCTTGGAGCTGTTCGTCGGATACGGCGACTTCCTCGGTCAGGCTTTCCGGGCTGATCTGCAGGACGGACAGGTTTCGGTACTCCGGCGCCAGGAAGCTGCCCGAGGCGTTGTCGTAATAGCTCTGGATCTGCTCGTCCGTCGGCTGCGGCTGTTCGGTGATGCTGTCGTTGCGAAAGAGCACCGTCTCAGCGGTGCGGGTTTCGGCGCTGTAGCGATAGAGCGCATCCGCCAGGGTGCGCGGCGCCATGGCCGCGCCGGAAATGGCGTTGGTGACCTGCTGGCGCTGGATGTCGCCGGTCAGGCCGTCGAGAAAGGCCTCTTCGCTCAGGCCGCTGTTGCGCAGCGCGTTCTCATACTGCAGCCGGTCGAAGTTGCCGGTCGGACCCTGAAAGGCGGGCAGGGTGGCGATCTGGCCACGCAGTTGCTCCTTGGTCACCACCAGGCCGAGATCGTTGGCGTGCTGGGTAAAGAGAGCGCGGCTGACCAGCCGGTCCATCACCTGCTGCACCAGGCCCAGCGCGCGTGCCTGCTCGATGTCCAACCGGCCGCCGAACTGGGGCGCCAGCCGGTTCAGCTCAGCCCGCAGATTGCGGCTGAATTCCTGCTGACTGATCTCGGTCTTGCCGACCGCCGCCACCGAATAGCTGTGGCTCGGCCCCTGGAAGATATCGCCGATGCCCCAGACGCCGAAGCTCGCGATCAGGAGGGAAAACAGGGCGATCGTGACGATCTTCTTGATGGGGTTGGTCTTCTTTTCGGCCATGGCGATGGCAAGTCCCTGATTACAATAACAGTCTAACGCAGTATGGCATCTGCAGCGGATATGCGCTTCTTCGGCGCGCGTGCAAAGTTTTTTCTTGGGTGCGCGGCATATTAGGTAGCCCCCGGGGCGCGGGCAAGCGGGCAATTCATGCGGCTTTCGCACCGTGGGCGACCGTGTTAGGTAGTCGCAAACCAAGCCTTCGACCGGCTTGTCGAGATAAAACCGAAACCTGACCTGGAGACAGCGAGCATGGGGCGCAAGTTAATCGCCGGAAACTGGAAGATGAACGGGCTGCGCGCCGGCGGCGTCGCCCTGGCGGGCGGTCTGGCGGATAAAAGCAAGGCTGAGACGCCCAGGTGCGACTTTCTGGTCTGTCCGCCGGCGCATCTGCTGATTCCGGTCGCCGAGGCCATCTCGGGCAGTCCGGTTGCGCTGGGCGGTCAGGATTGCCACACGGCGGCCTCCGGCGCCCATACCGGCGATCTCAGTGCCGAGATGCTGGCCGATGTGGGCTGTGGATTCGTGATTCTGGGCCATTCCGAGCGCCGGGCCGATCATGGTGAGAGCAGCGCCCTGGTCCGCGACAAAGCCGAAGCGGTGGCGCGGGCCGGCCTGAAGGCGATTGTCTGCGTCGGCGAAACCGCCGAAGAGCGCAAGGCGGGGCAGGCGCTGGCCGTGATTGAAGCCCAGGTGCGCGAATCGCTGCCGGAAAGCGCAACCGCTGAACTGGTGGTGGCTTACGAACCGGTCTGGGCGATCGGCACCGGACTGACCGCGACTCCGGCAGACGTGGCGGAGGCCCACGCGCACATCCGTGGGCTCTTGAGCGAGCTCTTCGGCAGCGAGACCGGCGCGGCCATCCGCATTCTCTACGGCGGCTCGGTCAAGCCGGCCAATGCGGCGGAACTGATGGCGGTGGAAAACGTCGACGGTGCGCTTGTGGGTGGCGCCAGCCTTAAACTGGAGGATTTTTGGGCCATCGGAAGCAGTTGTCCCTAGCAATCGGGCGCGCAAAGAGCTAAATAGCCAGCGTTCCAGACGCGGGCCGGGGACAGGAGGCGGAAAGAGCCTCGTTGAACCAGGGCCCAAGAGCGGATGACAGATGACAGGCAGCGCCCAGGCGGCGCAGGCTTTCTGCGGGACAGCGTGACGGGCCGAAACGGTTCCGGAAGGCTAGGCCGCGAGGCCTGTGCGGCCTTTTGGCGAGAGGCTGCCGGGACAGGTCCTTAAGGGACCGAGATACTGAAAGACTGATTCGATGAACAACGTTGCTTTGGTAATCCACTTGCTGCTGGCGATCGCCATGATCGCCGTCGTGCTGCTGCAGAAGAGCGAAGGCGGCGGCCTGGGAATCGGCGGCGGCGGCGGCGGTGGTGGCGCCGGCGGCATGGGCGGGTTCCTGAGCGGCCGCGGCAGCGCCAACCTGCTGACCCGCACGACCGCGGTGCTGGCCGGCCTCTTCATGCTGAGCAGCCTCGGCCTGACCATCCTGGCCAACCAGTCGATCGAGCGTGGCTCCATCGTCGACGATCTTCAGTCGGCACCGCTTGCGCCGCTCGATGCGCCGCTGCAGCCGCTCTCGCCGCCGACGCCGCAGAACTGATCGGCGGAGATACGGGGGCACAGCCGGCCAGGAAGGCGCGAAAAACAGAGTACAGCCGGTGCGAGGCAGCGCCGGTGAGGGGACAGAGTGTTGCTGTTCGGCCGAAGGCGGGTGGACGGCGTTTTTGAGCAGGGGTCGATGACGCGCTATATCTTTATTACCGGAGGGGTGACCTCCTCACTTGGAAAGGGGCTTACTTCAGCGGCCCTGGGCGCGCTCCTCCAGGCCAGAGGCTTCAAAGTCCGCCTCAGAAAACTGGACCCCTACCTCAACGTCGATCCGGGCACCATGAGCCCCTATCAGCACGGCGAGGTCTTCGTGACCGACGACGGCGCCGAGACGGACCTGGATCTGGGCCACTACGAGCGCTACACGGGCGTGGCCGCCCGGCGCAGCGATAACGTCACCACCGGCCAGATCTACTCCAAGGTTCTGCAGAAGGAACGCCGTGGCGACTATTTGGGCGCGACGGTGCAGGTCATTCCCCACGTTACCGACGCCATTAAGGAATTCGTGCGCGCCGATGTGACCGATGAGGACTTCATCGTCTGTGAGATCGGCGGCACGGTCGGCGACATCGAGGGCCTGCCGTTCCTGGAGGCCATCCGTCAGCTCGGCAACGAGCTGGGTCGGGAGCGCAGCGTTTTCGTGCATCTGACTCTGCTGCCCTATCTGGCTTCGGCCGGCGAACTCAAGACCAAGCCGACCCAGCACTCGGTCAAGGAACTGCAGTCGGTCGGTATCCAGCCGGACATCATGGTCTGCCGCTGCGAGCACGAGATCCCGGTCGACGCGCGCCGCAAGATCGCGCTGTTCTGTAATGTCCGCCAGGAAGCGGTGATTCAGGCGCTCGACGTGGATACCATCTACGCGGTGCCGCGCGCTTATCACGAAGAGGGGCTGGATGAGCAAATCTGCCGCCACTTCGACCTGGCCGATGCGCCGCAGCCGGATCTCAGCCGCTGGGACGACGTCGCCAATGTCATCCGGCAGCCGGACGGCGAAGTCACCATCGGCGTTGTCGGCAAGTACACCTCGTTGCTGGATGCTTACAAGTCCCTGGCCGAGGCCCTGACCCACGGCGGCATCGCCAACAATGTTCGGGTCAAGGTCAACTGGCTTGATTCCGAGATCTTCGAGCAGGACGGCGCGATCCACGCCCTGGAAAACGTCCACGGGATCCTGGTGCCGGGCGGCTTCGGCGAGCGGGGCTCCGAAGGCAAGATCGCCGCGGCCGGCTTCGCCCGGGAGCGCAATGTGCCTTACTTCGGAATCTGTTTCGGCATGCAGATGGCCTGCATCGACGCCGCCCGAAATCTGGCGGGAATCAAGAGTGCGGGCTCGACAGAGTTCGGCCCCAGCGAAGATCCCATCGTTGGCCTGCTGACCGAATGGACCCATGGGAACACCGTTCAGCAGCGTAGTGGCGACGACGACCTGGGCGGTTCCATGCGCCTCGGCGCCTATCCCTGTACCCTCAAGGAAGGCAGCCGGGTTCAGGAAGCCTACGGCGCGACAGATATTCAGGAGCGCCACCGGCACCGCTACGAGGTCAACATCAACTACCGGGAAAAGCTGGAAGCGGCGGGCCTGCTGTTTTCCGGCCTCTCGCCGGACGGGGAGTTGCCGGAGATCGTCGAGCTGCCGGAGCATCCCTGGTTCATCGGCGTGCAGTACCACCCGGAGCTCAAGTCCAAGCCCTTCGACCCCCATCCGCTCTTCACCTCCTTCATCGCGGCGGCGGTGGCCCAGTCGCGCCTGATGTAAGGAACCGGCACTCACGAGGCCCTCAGCAAGGAATCCCGCCCGCATGACCCAGCACGTAGACGTCGGCTCTCTCACGCTCGGAAACGACCTTCCCTTCGTCCTGATCGCCGGGCCCTGCGCAATGGAGAGTCGGGCGCATGCCCTGGAGATGAGCCACGCCCTGACCGAGATGGCGGGCGAGCTGGGCATCGGGCTGATCTACAAGAGCTCTTTCGACAAGGCCAACCGCACCAGTTTGAACGCGGGACGCGGGGTGGGGCTGGATGAAGCCTTGCCGATTTTCGCGGAAATCAAGGAAACCTACGGCTGTCCGGTATTGACCGATGTTCACACGGCTGAACAGTGCGCGCCGGCGGGCGAGGTGCTCGACGTGCTGCAGATCCCGGCTTATCTCTGCCGCCAGACGGACCTGCTGATCGCGGCGGCCAGGACCGGCCGGGTCATCAATGTCAAAAAGGGCCAGTTCCTGGCGCCCTGGGACATGAAGAACGTGGCGGCCAAGATTACGGAGAGCGGCAACCCGAACGTGCTGGTCTGCGAGCGCGGGGCTTCCTTTGGCTACAACACCCTGGTCTCCGATATGCGTTCGCTGGCGATCATGGCGACCGACATCGGTGCGCCGGTGGTCTTTGACGCGACGCATTCGGTTCAGCAGCCCGGCGGGCGCGGCGGTTCCTCGGGTGGTCAGCGCGAATTCGTGCCGGTGCTGGCGCGCGCGGCCATCGCCGTCGGGGTGGCGGCGGTCTTCATGGAGACCCACCAGGAGCCCGACTCGGCGCCCTCGGACGGACCCAATATGGTGCCGCTGCACCAGTTGAAGGATCTGATCTCGACCATGATGGCCTTCGATGCGATCGCCAAGGCGAACCCCATCGAACTGGCGGGATAAAGAAAGACAAAGCGGCGGCAAGCCCGGATATTCACGATAGGGAATTCATTACGCCGTGTCAGGCCGTCAGGCCCGCGGTGCAACAGACAAGGACGGAGCAGGACATCCCATGACGGCGATTGTTGATATTCGAGGGCGTGAAATTCTGGATTCACGCGGCAACCCGACGGTCGAGGTCGAGGTGACACTTGAAAACGGCGCTTTCGGGCGCGCCGCCGTGCCTTCGGGCGCCTCCACCGGCGCCCACGAGGCCGTGGAACTGCGTGACGCCGACAAGGGCCGCTACGGCGGCAAGGGCGTGCTCAAGGCCGTGGAAGCGGTCAATCACGAGATCTTCGACGTGCTCTCCGGCCTGGATGCGGAAGAGCAGCTCAAGATCGACCGCACCATGATCGATCTGGACGGCACGCCGAACAAATCCCGCCTGGGCGCCAACGCCATCCTGGGCGTGAGCCTCGCCACGGCCAAGGCCGCCGCGGAAGATGCCGGCCTGCCGCTCTACCGCTACGTTGGCGGCGCCTTCGCGCGGACCCTGCCGGTGCCCATGATGAACATCATCAACGGCGGGGCGCATGCCGATAACCCGATTGATATCCAGGAATTCATGGTGATGCCGGTGGGCGGCGCCAGCGGTACCGATGCGATCCGCATGGGCGCGGAGATCTTCCAGGCCCTGAAGAAGGGGCTCAAGGATGCCGGCCACAACACCAACGTGGGCGATGAAGGCGGTTTCGCGCCCAACATCGGCTCAACCGAGGAGGCCCTGGACTTCATCGCCAGGTCCGTCGAAGTTGCCGGTTACAGCCTGGGCGACGACGTCATGCTGGCGCTCGATTGCGCCTCCACCGAGTACTTCAAGGACGGCAAGTATGAACTGGCGGGCGAGGGTAAGACCCTGGAGCCGGCTGCCATGGTCGATTACCTGGCTGCGCTCTGCGACCGCTATCCGATCCTCTCGATCGAGGACGGCATGGCCGAGGACGATTGGGAAGGCTGGAAACTGCTGACCGAGGCAGTCGGGAACAAGGTTCAGCTCGTGGGCGACGATCTCTTCGTGACGAACCCGGCGCGCCTGGCGGACGGTATCCAGCGCGGCGTGGCCAACTCGATCCTGGTGAAAGTCAATCAGATCGGCACGCTCTCCGAGACCCTGGAAGCGGTCGATATGGCCCACAAGGCCGGTTACACGGCGGTCATGTCCCACCGCTCCGGCGAGACCGAGGATGCGACCATCGCCGACCTGGCGGTCGCCACCAACTGCGGCCAGATCAAGACCGGCTCGCTTTCTCGCTCGGACCGGCTCGCCAAGTACAACCAGTTGATCCGCATCGACGAGGAGCTGGGCATCGCGGCTCACTACGCCGGACGCAGCGTCCTACGCGGCTAGTTTCCCTACCTTGGCGGCAAGGCTTGCCGTTTTGCCGCCAAGGCCCCAGTTCCTATTTGTGTTTTGGGATGCTAGGCTAGCGTCATGTCGGATCGACGGAACAAGAACAATCAGGCCAAAGCCGCAGCAGCCGAGGGAGATCGTGCCCTCAAGCTGGCTATGATCGCCTTTTTCAGCCTGATCATGATCGCGGCCAGCGCTTTCGTGGCCTTTCCCTCCCTAGGCGCGGTCTTCATGCAGTCCTACGGACAGCAGTATCAGGCCAAGGTGACCGAAGCAGCCATCTGCCGCTTCTAGCTGACCTTAAAGAAAATCGAACTCTCTGAGCTATTTGGCAGTCAGTTAACCTGACGAAGAAAGCTTGTGGGAGAACAATACTTTGATCGGGTAGGGGAGCGCCAACCGCGGCATAGTGTCTTCGTCAAAGTATTTTAGCGCCATGGTTTCCTGATCGAGTTCTCGTTGTAGTGATTCAAGCACGCTGCAAAGATAAAGAACGACGGTGTATTCGACCGTGTCGCCGTTTGGGTAGACATACCGAAAAGCTCCCCCACCATACACGCCGAGTAACTTACTTGGTTTCACTTCGAGAGCGGTTTCCTCCCGAACCTCGCGCACGACGGCTTGAACGGGTGTTTCTCCTGGCTCGATAGCCCCGGCTGGTAGGCTCCAACCCTCGCCAAAGGATTTCTGTTGAAGCAGAATTTCGCCTGCATCATTCGGGATAACCGCCGCAACCGCAGGACAAAGAAGAAGGTCCTTTCCGATCTTGGTACGAAGCTGCTTTACGTAGTTTGATGGAGGCATGCTATTCCTCGCCGAAAGGCTTCGACTTAAAGCAACCCTTTAATCGCCGCGGCCATGATCTCGGGCGAAGCGTCGTGCCGGAACACCAGTAGCAGGTTCCAGTCCTCATCCAGTAGATAGCTGTAGGAACTGTGATCGACCGGGTAGTCCACCGGATCGATATCCCTGCGCAGGCTGTAGTAGACCCGGAAGTCCCGCGCCACCGCGTTGATTTTTTCTTTCGGGCCGGTCAGGCCCACCATGCGCTCGTGGAACAGCGGAACGTAGTCGGCCAGATGTTCCTGCCGGTCCCGCTCCGGGTCGACCGTGATGAAGAGAGGGCGGACTTGCCCCGCCTCCGGTCCCAGAATGTCGATGGCCGTTGAGATGTCCTGCAGCGCCGTGGGGCAGATATCCGGGCAGTGAGTGTAACCGAAGTAGAGCAGGACCTTCTCGCCCGCGAAATCGGCCTCGGTGGTTTCCCGGCCTTTGTGATCGATCAACTGGAAGGGCCCATGTGTATCGGCAGGCACGGAGACAATGCCATCGCCAGCCGGCGTCTTTTCCTGGGTCAGGCGCGAGGTCAGGATCCAGCCGGTTGCACCCAGCGCCAGAACGGTGATCAACAGTCCGCTGGCCAAGAGGGTGCGGTGGCGGATCATCTCTCACGCGTCCTTTAAGTCCAGATCAAGGGGTAACGCTGACACCCTTGCTATATAGGCGCTCTCGGAACGGCGTGAAGCCTACATCAGCATCAGCTTGTCGTTGAGGGCGAGCCAACCGGCCGGTTCGCGCATCAGCGTTGCGGTGTCGTACTTGCCGAACAGCCTCGTGATGCCGCGTTTGGTGAAGATCTCATACATGATGGCACTGGCGGGGCCTTGAGGCTGGCCGGCCTTGCCGCCAAAAGCGCCGGAAAGCTGGGTTTCCACGTGCGCCCGCCAATGCACTTCCATTGCGGTCCGGGCAACCAGCTTACCGAGCGTGAGTTTGATGCCCAGCTTGGCGATTGCCGTTGCGGCGCCTGTCGCGATGCCAAGACCCGCGACAGGGATAACCGCGCCGGCCAGATCCGTGCCGCGGACGCCGAGTTTCGCCGCTTTGGCTTTCTGGATCGCCGATATCCAGCCGGTCACCGTTTCGCTCTTGCGGAAGCCGGCGCCGGCCGCGTTCACGCCGATCATATGGGCCGTGGTGGTGCCGATGGCATTGCCGTGCTGGATCGCGCTGAGCACGTCGACCTGCGTCACGGTGCTGCCCAGGCCGCCTGCGATACCGACTGCGGCGCCCCCTAGAGACTTGAAACCGCGATTGCGAAGATAACGGGCCGTCTTCCTCGAATTGCCTTCATGGCCGTTCATGACGAAGTAAGGATTCGGGACCAGATCACTGGCGTAGTCTTCATCGGAGAGACCGGTCTTGCCCGCCGACCTGAGCAGATGGATCGTCTTGGCCACGGCGACCGCGCCCGAGCCGCCCGCCTCCGCGATCAATTCGATCACGGTCCACATCAGATCTTCGCCGTCGTCCTTTTTGAGGTCGTTGACCGACACAACACCTGGCATTTCGCTCTTCTCCTTTGGCGTGTTTTCGAGCCGCAGAGTGAGCTCGCCGAATTTCCGTAAAAGCTTAAACGATTTCACTGTGATCGGACCACAAGACTTTTAACAGGTTAAAGCTTTCTTGATGTCAGCCCGCGCGGCCGTTCCTCAAGCGAGGCCACTCGGGACACAGCCGTCCAACAGATCGCGCGGTGACTTTACTGTGATCGCGCGCGTCCGCGTTAATCTGATAGAATTGTTCTTTTACAAATGAATTGTCAAAGGGGACAACCGCATGGGCTTACAAGAAAACCTCCAGGCAGCCGAAGCCGCCGTGAAATACGTTACAAAGTTCGGCCTGAAGGCGACCAATCAGCGCAAGGGACGTGCGGCGGAAGCGGGCGGCTACGACAAGCTGATCGGCACTTCGATCGGCGATGACAACCAGGGCCCTCTGGTGGATAAGCTCGACAAGATCAGGGGTACGTCGTTTACCTCTATGCGCGCGGCCGTGGGGAGCTTCGTCGCGGCCGGTGTCGGCAACTGCATGGAGCAGGCGCAGATCGCGATGCTGAACATCTATGACAACCATCCGAAGGCCCGCTCGCTCGACCTCATGGGCTTTTCAAACCCGGACTATGACCATGCCTGGCTCGGCATCGGCCTGGATCCGAACTGGAACAAGCCGGGGCCTGACGGAAAACAGAACCTCCGCAATTGGGGCAAGGACGCCGTCTGGTGCGACCCCTGGCAGAGCGGCGGTGTCTGGTTTGCGATCGATGATCTGGTGAAAGGGAAGGTGCGCAACCTCAGCGCCATCTACAAATGCAACACGGCGGAGCGTGTGGCCGAAGGAAAGCCTGTCTCCATGTTCCGCGTAAACTGACTGTTTCACATCGATAATTGCGCTGCTGAATTCAGCATTCACGGGCTTCAGAATTTATTCCCAGTCTCATTTTGCTCTTGCAACGTTTGTTGCAAGAGCTCGGGTGCGTTCATCTCACCTGAGGGGAATGAGTCCAAAAGGAGTCCAAAAGGGGAATGGATGGGAATCAATTCGGAGGAAGTGAATCATATTGGAATCATTGCGTTTTTTATGTTGACCGCAGGAATCGATCTGTGATTCGCTCCCCTCATGTCGATTGCTTGGGAAATACGCAGCCGCGTCCGCTTCATCCTTCCGAGGATGCTGGCGGTCTGCACCGTGGTCTACTTCGCCTATCACGCGGTGGAGGGAGATCGCGGCTTTTTGACCTGGCTGCATCTCAAGCAGGAGCTGGCGCAGGTGCAGAAGGCGCAGGCGTTGCTGCGGGCGGAGCGCGACGAAATGCAGGCGCGGGTCTCTCTGCTGCGGCCCGACAATCTGGATCCGGACCTGCTGGAGGAGCGTGCGCGAGAGGTCTTGAACTATGGGCGGGAGAACGAGGTGATCGTGATCACCCCTCAACGTCGCGAAGCCGCAGAAAACTAGGAGTCAGACTGCAATCGGTTGCAAGAAAATATTACGGTTAATCAATATCAAGTTAATTCGAAAAATATCCATATAATTCAATAATATAAGATATATTGCAATTCTGATCAATTCCCCGTATTCTTGCGCGAATAACGGGGGCTTGCCCCTTGCCAATCACGTGTAGTCCCAGTCACCGTAGTCAAGGGGGGAGCCAATGGCGACCAGAAAGGCCCCGGCAAAGAAGCCGGCGGCGAAACGTAAGACGGCCGCAGCCGGCGCGAGCAGAGCTGCCGCTAAGTCCGCCGCAGCAAAAGTCTCTAAAGAAGAGCTGCTTCACTATTACAAGGAAATGCTGGAGATCCGGCGTTTCGAAGAGAAGGCCGGCCAGATGTATGGCATGGGCCTGATCGGTGGTTTCTGCCATCTCTACATCGGCCAGGAAGCCGTTGTTGTGGGCATGCGCGCGGCGACCACCGAGAACGATACGGTCGTCACTTCCTACCGTGATCATGGTCACATGCTGGCCTGCGGCATGGATCCGGACGGTGTGATGGCGGAGCTGACGGGGCGCCGGGGCGGCTACTCCAAAGGCAAGGGCGGCTCCATGCACATGTTCAGCCACGAGAAGAAGTTCTACGGCGGCCATGGCATTGTCGGCGCCCAGGTGCCGATCGGCACCGGCATCGCCTTCGCGCACCAGTATCTGGAAGAGCCCTCGGTCTGTCTGACCTACCTGGGCGACGGCGCGCTGAACCAGGGGCAGGTCTACGAGTCCTTCAACATGGCCGCGCTCTGGAAGCTGCCGGTGATCTACATCATCGAAAACAACAAGTACGGCATGGGCACCTCGATCGAGCGTTCCTCCGCCAAGAGCACCGAGCTCTTCAACCGTGGCCAGGCCTACGGCATTCCGGGCCAGCAGGTCGACGGCATGGATGTGCTGGCGGTTAAGGAAGCCGGCGCGAAAGCGGCCGAACATGCCCGCAGCGGCAAGGGACCCTTCATTCTCGAAATGATGACCTACCGCTACCGCGGCCACTCCATGTCCGATCCGGCCAAGTATCGCTCCAAGGAAGAGGTGCAGAAGATGCGCCAGGAGCGCGATCCGATCGAGCGGCTGCGCGGCATGATGCTGGAGCAGGGGCTGGTCGAGGAGACCGACCTCAAGGATCTGGACCGTCAGGTCAAGACGAGGGTCTCAGCGGCGGCCGAGTTCGCCCAGAACAGCCCCGAGCCCGATCCTTCCGAGCTCTTCACCGACATCTACGTCGAATCCTAAGCGCGGTTGCCGGCGGCTTTCCGCCCAGTGACCCGAGCGAGCGACACAATTTTATCCCGGAGAGGGACCCATGCCGATTGAGATTCTAATGCCCGCACTCTCGCCGACCATGACCGAGGGTAAGCTGGCCAAATGGCTGAAAAACGAAGGCGACAGCGTTGCATCCGGCGACGTCATCGCCGAGATCGAAACCGATAAGGCGACCATGGAGGTCGAGGCCGTGGACGAGGGTGTCCTTGGCAAGATCCTGGTGGCTGAAGACACGGACGGCGTTGCAGTCAATACGCCGATCGCCATGCTGCTGGAAGACGGCGAGGATGCCTCCGCGCTGACTGCCGCGCCTGCCGCAGCCCCCGCTGCCGCGCCTGCGCCCGTCGCCGAGGCCCCGGCACCTGCGGCGCCTGCCGCTGCAGCCAACGTCGCGCCGCCGGCGCCCGAGGCTGAGCCCGAGTGGACCGGCGCGACCGTGACGCTGACCGTGCGCGAAGCCCTGCGCGACGCCATGGCCGAAGAGATGCGCGCCAACTCCAAGGTCTTCCTGATGGGTGAGGAGGTCGCCGAATACCAGGGCGCCTACAAGGTCAGCCAGGGCCTGCTGGACGAATTCGGGCCCAAGCGCGTCATCGACACGCCGATCACCGAGCACGGCTTCGCCGGCCTGGGTGTCGGCGCGGCCTTTTACGGCCTGAACCCGGTGGTCGAGTTCATGACCTTCAATTTCGCCATGCAGGCCATCGACCACATCATCAATTCCGCCGCCAAGACCCGTTATATGTCCGGCGGCCAGGTCAGTAGCCCGATCGTGTTCCGCGGACCCAACGGCGCGGCCTCGCGGGTCGCGGCCCAGCACTCCCAGTGCTACGCGAGCTGGTACGCCCACTGCCCGGGCCTGAAGGTGGTTTCGCCCTATTCGGCGGCCGATGCCAAGGGCCTGCTGAAGTCAGCGATCCGCGATCCGAACCCGGTGATCTTCCTGGAGAACGAGATCCTCTACGGACAGAGCTTCGAAGTGCCCGACAGCGACGACTGGACCGTGCCGATCGGCAAGGCCAAGATCGTGCGGCCGGGGACGGACGTCACTATCTGTGCCTTCTCCATCATGGTGGGCAAGGCCCTGGAGGCCGCCGACGCGCTGGCCGCCGAAGGCATCTCAGCCGAGGTTATCGACCTGCGCAGTCTGCGTCCGCTGGACACCGCGACCATCGTGGCTTCGGTCCAGAAGACCAACCGTCTGGTCTCGGTCGAGGAAGGCTGGGGTTACGCGGGTATCGGCGCTGAGATCGCCATGCAGATGATGGAAAGCGCCTTCGACTGGCTCGACGCGCCGGTCAAGCGGGTCTGCGGTCCGGACGTACCCATGCCTTATGCCGCGAATCTCGAGGTGCTGGCCCTGCCGCAGACGCCCGACATCGTGACCGCGGCCAAAGAAGCCTGTTATCGCGCTTAGGCGAAGAGGGGGAGAAAGAACATGCCAATCAATATTCTGATGCCCGCTCTGTCGCCGACCATGACAGAGGGCACGCTGGCCAAATGGCTGATGAAAGAGGGCGACCAGGTCTCCTCCGGTGACGTGATCGCCGAGATCGAGACCGATAAGGCGACCATGGAGGTCGAGGCGGTTGATGAAGGTACCTTGGCCAAGATCCTGGTGCCGGACGGCACCGAAGGGGTTGCAGTCAATGCGGTGATCGCCGTGTTGCTGGAAGAGGGCGAAGACGCCTCGGCGGCGGATGCTGCTCCAGCGGCCGCGCCGGCGCCTGCCGCAGCGCCCGCACCTGAAGCCGCACCTGCTACGCCTGCTCCCTCGCCGGCGGCACCAGCGCCTGCCGCACCGGCGCCAGCCGCGGCTGCGCCCGCCAGTGGCGGACGGATCTTCGCCAGCCCGCTGGCCCGCCGCCTGGCCCAACAGGCCGGACTCGATCTGGCGGCCATTGCGGGCAGTGGCCCCAAGGGCCGGATCGTCAAGGCGGATATCGAGGCGGCTGTGGCTGCGGGCACCGGCAAAGCGGCCGCGACTCCGGCCGCTGCGCCTGCACCTGCCGCGGCCCCTGCGCCTGCCGCTGCGACTGCGCCGGCAGTCTCCGGGCCCTCGGCCAAGGAGATGGCCGATCTGCTGGGCATGGCCTACGAGCTCGAACCGCTTTCGGGGATGCGCAAGACCATCGCCAAACGCCTGAGCGAAGCCAAGCAGACGGTGCCGCACTTCTACCTGACCATCGACTGTCAGGTCGACGAACTGCTGAAGGTCCGCAAGGAGCTCAACAGCCGTTCCGACGCCTACAAGGTCTCGGTCAACGACTTCGTCATCCGCGCGGCGGCCATCGCCCTGAAGAAGGTGCCGGCGGCCAATGCCTCCTTCGATCCGGAAGGTATGCTCTACTACGAGCACGCCGATATCTCGGTGGCGGTGGCGACCCCGAGCGGACTGATCACGCCGATCATCAAGGCGGCGGAAGGCAAGGGCCTGGCTACCATCTCCAACGAGATGAAGGATCTGGCGGTCCGGGCGCGCGACGGCAAGCTGAAGCCCGAGGAGTATCAGGGCGGGACCTTCTCGGTCTCCAACCTGGGTATGTTCGGGGTCAAGGAGTTCGCAGCGATCATCAACCCGCCGCAGGGCTGCATCCTGGCGGTCGGTGCCGGCGAGCAGCGTCCGGTCGTCAAGGACGGCGCGCTGGCCGTGGCGACGGTCATGAGCTGCACCCTCTCGGTCGATCACCGGGTGGTCGACGGCGCGGTCGGGGCCGAGTTCCTGGCGGCCTTCAAGAAGCTGATCGAAGATCCGATCACGATGTTGCTGTAGGGGAGGGCTGAAAACGATGGCTGATACCAACTTCGACGTCGTGGTGGTCGGCGGCGGGCCCGGCGGTTACGTCGCCGCGATCCGGGCCGCGCAGCTCAAGATGAAGGTTGCGGTGGTGGAGAAGCAGCACCTGGGCGGCATCTGCCTGAACTGGGGCTGTATCCCGACCAAGGCGCTGCTGCGCTCCGCCGAGATCTACCACTACATGAACCACGCCGACGCTTACGGGCTCTCGGCGAACGGGGTGGGCTTTGACCTGGAAAAGGTGGTGAAGCGCTCCCGGGCGGTCTCCAAGCAGCTCAATGGCGGCGTGGGCCACCTGCTGAAGAAGAACAAGGTCACGGTGCTCGACGGTGAGGGCAAGCTGAACGGCCCCGGCAAGCTGAAGGTCACCAAGGACGGCAAGCCGGTCGCGGATCTGACCGCCAAGCACATCATCCTGGCCACCGGCGCGCGGGCACGGGCCCTGCCGGGCCTGGAGCCGGACGGCAAGCTGGTCTGGACCTATATGGAGGCTCTGGTCCCGGACATCATGCCGAAGTCCCTGCTGGTGATCGGCTCGGGCGCCATCGGCATCGAGTTCGCCAGCTTCTTCCGCACCATGGGCGCGGAGGTGACCGTGGTCGAGGTCATGCCGCAGATCCTGCCGGTCGAGGACGAGGAGATCGCCGCCCACGCCCGCAAGCGCTTCGAGAAGCAGGGCATGAAGATCATGAGCGGTGCCAAGGTCACCGGCCTGAAGAAGGCAGCCAATGCCGTCACGGTCACGGTCGAGGACGCCAAGGGCAAGACCAGCGAAATCACCGTGGACCGGGTGATCTCGGCGGTTGGCGTGGTCGGCAATATCGAGGGGCTGGGCCTGGAAACCACCAAGGTCAAGACGGACCGGGGCTGTATCGTCGCCGACGAGTACTCCCGCACCGGCGAGCCGGGCATCTATGCCATCGGCGACGTGGCCGGGCCGCCTATGCTGGCGCACAAGGCTGAGCATGAGGGCGTGATCTGCGTTGAGAAGATCGCCGGCCTGCCGCATGTTCACCCCATGGACAAATCCAAAATCCCGGGCTGCACCTATTGCCATCCGCAGGTCGCCTCGGTCGGCATGACCGAGAAGAAGGCGAAGGAGGCGGGGCGCCAGGTCAAGGTCGGCCACTTCCCCTTCATCGGCAACGGCAAGGCCATTGCCTTGGGCGAGCCCGAGGGCATGATCAAGACCGTCTTTGACGCCAAGACAGGCGAGCTGCTTGGCGCCCATATGGTCGGAGCCGAGGTCACCGAGCTGATCCAGGGTTTCGTGGTCGCCATGGGCCTGGAGACCACGGAGGAAGACCTGATGCATACGGTCTTCCCGCATCCGACCCTCTCGGAGATGATGCACGAGTCGGTGCTTGACGCTTATGGGCGCGTCATCCACATGTAATTTCTGATATGCTGTCGCGGGGATGGACCCGCGGCAGCCCAAGGAAGCAGACAGAGCATGACGAGCGACAGCGCAACAGTCGACAAGCCGGTGGCCGAAGCAAAAGAACGCGTCCGGCATCCGGAGAAGGCCCACAAGCCGGACAATCCGATCCGCCGCAAGCCGGCCTGGATCCGGGTCAAGGCGCCCACCTCCAAGACCTATCAGGAAACCCGCCAGATCATGCGGGACAACAAGCTGACCACGGTCTGCGAGGAAGCCGCCTGTCCGAACATCGGCGAGTGCTGGTCCAAGAAGCACGCAACCATGATGATCATGGGCGAAATCTGCACCCGGGCCTGCTCTTTCTGCAATGTGGCGACCGGCAAGCCCAACGCCCTGGATATCTTCGAGCCCACAAACGTAGCGGCCGCTGTGGCCAAGCTGGGCCTGAAGCATGTGGTCATCACTTCCGTCGATCGGGACGATCTGGAGGACGGCGGCGCTGCTCACTTCGCCGAGGTGATCCGCGCGACCCGCGAGATGTCGCCGGAAACCACCATCGAGATTCTGACCCCGGACTTCCTGCGCAAGCAGGGGGCGCTGGAGGTGGTGGTCGAAGCCCGGCCGGACGTCTTCAACCACAATCTGGAGACCGTGCCGCGGCTTTACGGGGAAGTCCGTCCCGGCGCGCGCTATTTCCACAGCCTGCGCCTGCTGGATGAGGTCAAACGCCTCGATCCGACCATCTTCACCAAGTCCGGCATCATGGTCGGCCTGGGCGAGGGCAAGGAAGAGGTTCTGCAGGTCATGGATGACCTGCGCTCCGCCGACGTGGACTTCATGACCATCGGCCAGTACCTGCAGCCGACCCCGAAGCATCACGCTATCGACCGCTTCGTCACGCCGGAAGAGTTCGATCACTATAAGAAGATGGCTCTGGCCAAGGGCTTCCTGGTGGTGTCGTCGTCGCCGCTGACCCGTTCCTCCTATCACGCGGATGAGGACTTCAAGCAACTGCGGGCGGCGCGGGAACAGAAGCTGGCGGCGGCTGGATAGCGATTGTTTCCGCTTGTTCGCCTGAGTCGTGGCGGACTTGGGCGGCGGTCGTCATTGGCAAGTTTGAAAACAGGTCGAAAGCGGCGCTACATGGTTCCGCCGAGGAGTTCGCCACAGGCATCGAAAATAAAGAACATGTTTCCACCCGCGAAAACGTAGACTCGATTTGGATAGTCCGGCTTCAGAGGATCGAAGAGGTCGAATTTCCCAACCTCCAAGAGTGCGACGACCTCACCGTTCTCGACCATAACGTCGTTTTCGAATATTCCACCCGGTTCGATTTTTGCGTTTGGATGTTCGTTCTCGATAATCCACTGGGCCGTCTGTTCGACAATCGACTCATTGCTCAGCATGCGGCCTTCGTGAACGCAAAAGCGCGCGAAGAAATGGGGCGAAAAGTAGATCACTGTCAGCCAACAGCAGGCAATGACGACAGGCTTAAGCTTTTTCCAAGAGAGCATGCGGGAAATCCGTTCGGCGGTGGTTCTTTAAGGCACCGTCCTAGCGGAACAGTTGGGTGAAATAACGGTCAGGGCGTGACGACTTTCCGCTTAGATCAAAAGGCGTTAAATCAGTCTCAAAATACACTGCCTCTTTATAAGCATGATGCTGATTTCGAACGCATATTTTGAGAACTCGTGGTTCAATAAAAACGCCTTTCGCTGTAAACGCAACTTGCTCCAAATGAAGAAGCACAAGCTGCAAGGGGGCGTGGTTTAGGAGGTCCCGATCAAACCGGAGAACTTTGTTTCATTCTGTCGGTTTTAGACTGTCTGCTGACAAGACTTCGTAATCCGCGTCGTAGAAATAGTTCAGCCATACTGACGTTCCATCGAAGACAATGTCGGAAACGCCTTGTGTGTTACGCCCGGCGGGGAGCGGATGGACATTTCCGTCTGGATCGACAAGCAGCAACTTCGTGTCTGGATGTTGCTCATGCCCCCGATAGCCGCCCACAACGACGGTATCATTGATCAGCTCAACCGATTCCAGGTTGCCAAAACCCCTTGAGACGAGACGGGCTTTGTTTTCGTCGTTCGGGACAAAATACAGAGCGCTATCCCAGGTATCGTCGCTCCCCCAGGACACGCCGTAAATCCCTTCGGCACCGATCTCAAATCGGGCAAGTCCTGGAATTTCAATATCATCACGATAGGGCTGGATATCACCTGTTTCTGCCGAAACTTTGACAAACCTGCCGCGACCGAAATCGCTGACAATAAGGCTTTTCTCGTCCAAAGCCTCGATGTCATAGAAGAACACGCCATCGCCAGCGAGGGATTGCCGCCAGTTTACCGCACCATTTTGTGAAACGGATACGACCTCATGGCCATCGACGAGAAAGAGCTGGCTGTTTACTTCAACCAGTCCTGTTGGATTGCGCAAGCCTTCGCCATCAGAAAGCTCAATCCTGACCAGGCTTTCGTTGGATGAGAGCCTGTACAATCCGCCATTTTTGGCATCGGAGCTGAATTCTTCTCCTGGTCCACCGGGGCCAATGGCGACCGCGTAAAGATCCTCCCCAACTGGCAGAACAGCCTCCGTAAAAGCTGGCAATGTTTGTTCCGCCATAACAGGCATAGCCAGCAAAAAGAGCGGAAGGTAAGCGACAGCTTTCATGATGATGCAGGCTCCTCAAGAAAATGAGACATCATGCCTGGCGGGCGAAGTTACTGATATTTCGTGGATTTGCCGCCAGAAGCACGGGCCTTTTGGATCTACGTCCTAAGCCTGTTTGCTCATGGCGCGGAAAAAGTCGACCAGAGGTTCAATGATGCTATCGATCACCATCGCGTCCTCATAAAACTGGAGTTGGTTCGCGCCATCCACCCAATGCAGCTTTTTTTCCGTCGATGCAAAGCCATCAAATATCTGTCGTGGAATCTCCGTGCCGCTTGCGGCCATATCTCCATGGACCATGAACACGGGGCTTCGTAAGCTGGGTGCTGTCTGATCAATTCGCCAGTTCCAGATATCCGCCTCGCTCATCGCCGTGATGCGGTTTTCCCACCGACCCCGATATGCCATCCAGGGGGCAGGGTTTTCCCACGGCAGATACCAATCGGCGCTGGCTTTATGAATCAAAAACGCATCATCAGAGCCGACGATGGGAACGTAGTCGGCCTCGCCGGTCTGCTCAAACTTTGCTCTGGCTTTGGCTGATCTTTCCATGCGCCGGGCTATAGTCGCCTCATCGCCCAGATACATCTTCGTCGTCTCGGGCGTCAGATAATGTCCTGCGATAATGCCGAGCGATTTGATGCGGGTATCGGTTACGGCCGTTTCGATGGCCCAGTTCACGCCCTGGCATATCCCCAGGAGATGCAGCCGATCCGCATCAACTTCATCCTGGACGCCCAAGAACTCGAGAGCCGCGATCAAATCCTCGATCTTGGCGGCTCCGGCCTCGTTCCGTCTTGGGGTTCCGGTGCTGGCACCATGCGTGCGCGGATCGAATATAAGAGCCGCAATGCCACGTGCCGCCAGGCGCGTTGCATATTGCATTGGTGATTGTTCTTTGACGAATGCAACAGGGCCGATGATCGCAATAGCGGGATGCGGGCCGCTCGATGCGGGAACAAACAGCCTGCCGGCTAAAGTCTCTCCATGACTTGAAAATGAAACATCTCTGCTGTTGTAGCTTCCCTGCTTACCTTGGGTTTCGCGCTCTTTTGCCACGGAGGCGCGCGATGCAGCCAAGCCAGCCCCAAAGGCAGTTGCTGAAATGGCGGCTTTACTGAAAGCCCGTCGTGAAATCATTTTGATTGTTCCTCTTTTCAAAGCATGAGCGCGTTCCTTTGAGAGGCGAGCGGTCATAGCTTTATTGATTTCCGTGTTTCGTATAGCTCGTAATTGACATATCTATAATGACTTCAATAGCATGTTCAGCATGCAAAAAATGGATACACCTTTATCCGCGCTTGACCTTCGAACGCTGCGTTTTCTGAAGCACATCCTGGCCACCAGCAGCGTAACGAAAACGGCTCAATACCTGGGAGTCAGTCAACCAGCCGCGAGCCGCATTCTCGCCCGTATACGCGATCTGGTTGGTGATCCGATCCTGGTCCGAACAAAGAGCGGCTATCAGCTAACGGATCACGCACTCAGCCTCCAAACGCCGTTGGATATCGCGATACAGAGCGTGACGGATGTGTTCGCACCAAGCCGTTTCGACCCGATGCAATCCAGCTACCAGTTTAGAATTGCCTCGACGGATTACGGTGTGGTCTCTGTGATCGGTCCTCTCGTCGAGCATTGCGCCATCAATGCGCCAGGGCTGCGGATCAACGTCACGCCTCTCGTTCCCAAGAGCTTCCTTGATCTCCGGTCGGGCGACATCGATCTGATGCTTTACGCGGATCTGAATGTCGATGAAGACTTCATCGCCCAGAAGCTATTCGATGAAAGCTATGAGATCCTGTTTCGCAACGGTCATGCGCTCGAAACAGTCATCAAAGACAAGCCAGCTCTTACGGCTGAAGATCTGTCTTCTTACCGCCTCATTGAATTCAGCTTTCCGAATGCGATCGAACTGGAGCCGGATACGATCATGAGGACAGAAAACGACGGCTCCAACGCTTTGTTCCAGCAACCTTATTTTACCACGCTGCCATTTTTGGTAATGCAAGGCGATGCCGTCGCGGTTCTGCCAAAACGACTTTGTCAGCAAGTTACAAGGGTGACATCGCTGGTGAGCGCGCCATTCCAGGTTGGTGAAGGCTTTCCCTATCATATCATTCGCCACGAACGCAGCCGCCATAACCCGGCGACCAATTGGCTTGTCGAGCAAGCAAGAGGCCTGTGCGAGGATCGGGGGTCCATTTAACACTTTCTGTCGCAATTCGGCGCGTCGAAGGATCAGATCTCTCATGTGCCGGCAGCGTCTTACGATGTGGTAGACGGGCATACGCATTTTTCCCGCTTGTTTTCAGCGCAAAGAAAAACAAATAGATTGCGTAGAATTCGGCGTGCCGCGGCCTTCGAGCTGTGGTAACACCGGCGTTCATGACTTTTAGAACAATACGATCGTATGCCGACGCACGCTGAACGGCGGGTTCTCCCCTATACGCCGGAACAACTCTATACCCTGGTCGCGGAGGTCGAGCACTATCCGCAGTTCCTGCCCTGGTGCGTGGCCGCCCGTATACGTGAGCGGCGCGAGGGCTTGATCGTTGCCGACCTTGTGATCGGATTCAAGATGATCCGCGAGCGCTTCACCAGCAAAGTGGGCCTGGATCCCGAAGGCAAGAAGATCCACGTGACTTACGCGGAAGGGCCCTTCAAGTACCTGAACAATCACTGGAAATTCGAAGAGCATCCCGAAGGCTGCGAGATCGATTTCTATGTCGACTTCGAGTTCAAGTCCAAGCTGCTGCAGAAGATGATCGAGGCCCTGTTCCACGAAGCCGTGCGCCGCATGGTCGCCGCCTTCGAAACCCGCGCCGACGCGCTTTACGGTAAGCAGCCTAAGGTGGGCGGGTAGGCGCAGCGAGCGTCGCACAGTGAAGCCAGGGTAAGTCGCTGCCCTCGTCATTCAAAGATGTGAGGTCCCCGACATGCATATCTGGCGCCCCGCACAAGAAATCAGAGTGAAGTCCCTTGGCCTCCATTGGCGCGACGGGTGTTTGCTGGCATTCGAAGTCCTTGACGACGCAGGAAGGATCAAGGGCGTGCGCCCGCTCGGCGGGACGGTCGAGTTCGGGGAAACCTGGCAGGAGGCGCTCGTCCGGGAGTTCAGAGAAGAGCTGGGCATCGATGTTTCGCTGTCGGGTCAGCCCCTTGTCATGGAGAATATCTATGTCCATGAAGGCTTGACCGGCCATGAGATCCTGTTCATCGCCGAGGTGCAGTTTCCTGATAAGGCTTACCAGGCGCTGGAAGAAATCAGCTTTAGAGAAGATAACGGGGAAGTCTGCTCAGCAAGATGGTTCGATCTCAGCGAACTGGGTGAGGACGGACTTGAGCTGTTTCCCCTGGGTCTGAAGGAGCGTTTGACGGACAAAGGCTGACGCACCAGCATCTCGATGCTGCTGAAGACGCCGTGGGTCACGCTGGCGGCGATGGCGACCAGCGCGAAGATCGGAAAGAAAGAGTTGTCACTCCTCAACCAGTGTTTTGAGGCGTGACAATGTCCGGTCCCATTGGCCAGAGACCCGGTCGAGATAGTTTCTGGTTTCTTCGATCGCCTCGGGGCAGATCAAAAACCTGCTTTCGCGTCCAACCCGTTGGCTTGAGAGAATACCCGCCTGCTCAAGAACGCGCAGATGTTTGCTGATGCCTTGCCGCGTCAGATCGATACCGTCGGAGAGTTCCGATATGGATCGCGGCTGACCGTCGCCGAGGCGCAGCACCAGCGAGAGGCGGGTCGGGTCACCCAGCGCCGCGAAGAGTGGCGCCGTATCCGTTAAAGCGACATCAGATTCAGCTTGTGACATATCTCTCGAGGTTGCCGGCCTGGGTATCCCATCCCGCAGTGTTTTCGCGAAAAACTTCAAAGCGTCGCGGATCCGGCAATGCGGCAAACCCAGATTCCGTCACCTGGAGACGCGTGAATCCGCTGTCGATCGCTTCCAAGCGGAACTCTACCAAAGTGGTCGGTTGTTCAGAAACGTCTTTGTCCAGTTTCTCGTCAAAATCATGCCATCTGAAGGAAAAGAGGCTCTCCGGCTCCATGCGTTCGACCCGCGCGCGCCAGGGGTAGCATTCGTAGCCGGGAAAGGTCATTTCGCCTGTGACGACCGCGCCGGGCTCAAAGGGTCCGCTCAGCTTAACCTGAAACCACTCGCCGAACTCAGCGTGATCCGTGAGCGCACGCCACACCCGGGCAATCGGGGCCGCGAGCACGATTGTTTTTTCGATTCTGTCTTCTGTGTTCTTCATAATGCAACTCCTTGGTTGCCTTTTTCTGGCACGGCAAAAAATTTTACGCAACCATTTAGTTGCTTAAAAGTCAGCCAGGCAGAACCAATCCTACCGGTGTCATGACGGGCGGTGCGGTTGCCGCAGCGCTTTGTTCGGCTATTGCGGCAGAACGTCGTAAGCGTGGACGGAATAGAGCACCAGCATGTTGATACTGTTGAAGACACCGTGGGTCACGCTGGCGGCGAGGACCGAGCCGCTTTTCTCGGTGATCAGGGCCAGGGCGACGCCGATCACCGCAAAGACCGGAAAGAGAAAGGGGATGCCGTGGAAGAACGCGAAGACGCCCGAGGAGATCGCCACGGCCATGGCGAAGGATACTCGGCTGCGGAGCCAGCCGTAGAACAGACCCCGAAAAGCAACCTCCTCAAACAGGGGCACCAGCATACCCGTAACCAGCAGGCTGGGCAGCAGGCTGTTAAACGAGAGGCCATCGCCGACGAGGAGGTCAATCTGCGGGTTGTGGAAAGGTTCATCCCGCATCGACTGCAGGATCGGGGACAGCAGGCCAACGATGAAAAAGATCGTGATGCCGAAAGCGACGGCCTGCAGGAACCAGCTCCTGGAAACCAGGACGATGCCCAGGTCGGCGAGACGCAGGCCATGCCGCTTGACGATGACGACATAGATCGCGGCGAGCATCAGCAGCGAATGGCTGGCAAGGAATAGCTGTAAGCCGGCGATCCCCGGACTTGAAGCGGCCTCCGCGCCCATCCCTCCCAGTTCCGCGGGCGAGAAGAACAGATAGGGGAGAAGCCGCTGGCCCAGGAGATAGAGGATCAGGACGGCAACCAGATCATAGGCGGGGACGACGGCCAGCGCGGCTGGCCTGAAGCCGCCGGAAGATCCGCCTGGCGGGGCTCCGTGTGGCGGCGCCATGCGTTACGAGGCGTCCTCTGACGCGCCGGTCAGTTCGGCGAGGCCTTCCAGGGCGGCCGATACGGTGGCGCGACGTACGTCGCTGCGGTTCCCCGGGAAATTGAGTTTACGATGACTGGGTGCCGCGCCGCGCCGGCAGAGGCCCATATAAACCAGGCCGACCGGTTTTTCCGCGCTGCCACCGCCCGGGCCGGCGACACCGGTGACGGACACGGCGATATCGGCGCGCGCGTTGCGGAGCGCGCCTTCCGCCATGGCTTCGGCGACCTGAGGGCTGACCGCGCCGTGGGCGGCCAGGTCGCTCTCCGGCACGCCCAGAAGCTCCATCTTGGCTGCATTGGAATAGGTGACGAAACCGCGCTCGACCACATCGGAAGAGCCCGCGATCTCGGTCAGGCAGGCGGCGATCAGACCGCCGGTGCAGGATTCGGCCGTTGCGACCATCACGCCGGCTTTGCGGCAGTCCGCCAACAATTTCTCGGCAGCGGCTGTCAGATCTTCAGGAAGCAAAATCGCTTACTCCAAAACCCATTTGAGCGCCCAAAGCGCGGCGGCGGCGTAGCCGGCGGCAAGTATGTCGTCCGCCATGATCCCGAAGCCGCCCTTCAGCTTGCGGTCGGCCCAGGAGACCGGCCAGGGCTTGAGGATATCGAAGAGGCGGAAGAGGAGAAAGCCCGGCAGATAGTATTCGAAGGCGAGCGCCAGCGGCGCCAGCGTCAGCCACTGCCCGGCGACCTCGTCCACCACCACCGAGCCGGGATCCTCCCGGCCGAGCCGCCGGGCGTAGAGATCGCTGGCCCAGATACCGAGCAGAAAGACCGCGACCGCCGCGGCCGCGAGCAGCCAGGGGCCGCCGAGCCAGGCCAGGCCGGCAGCGAAGGGCAGGGCGGCGAGTGAGCCCCAGGTGCCCGGGATCTTGGGCAGCAGGCCACTGCCAAACCAGGTGGCGATCAGGCTTGCGGGGTGCAGGAAGGGCAGGGGACCGTCTTCGGCCGGCGAGGGCGCACTCATGATTGCTCTGAGCTGGGCAACTGAAGCGTGGCCGTCGCCTGCGCGGCGATGCCTTCGCCGCGGCCGGTGAAGCCAAGCCTCTCGGTCGTGGTGGCTTTGACATTGATGCGCTGCGGGTCGCAGTCCAGGATCTCCGCGACTCTCTGCTGCATCTCGGCCCTGTGCGGCCCGACCTTGGGCGCTTCGCAGATCAGGGTCACGTCACAATGGACAAAACGCCCGCCGCGATCCTTGACCATGGCCATGGCGTGGCGCAGAAAAAGGGCGGAATCGGCGCCTTTCCACTGCGGGTCGGAGGGCGGGAAGTGCTGACCGATGTCGCCGGCGGCCAGTGCGCCCAGGATTGCGTCGGTCAGGGCGTGCAGGCCCACATCCGCATCCGAATGGCCTTGCAGCCCCGCCGAATGGGGAATTTCGATCCCGCAGAGGGTGACAAAGTCACCGGCGCCGAAGCGGTGGACATCGAAACCGCTGCCGGTTCTTGTCTCGGTTTGGGCGCCCGCGAGCCAGCGTTCCGCCCGGGCCAGATCTTCCGCCGTGGTCACTTTGAAGCTCTCCGTTGCGCCTTCAATCAGTTTTACCGCGTGCCCCATGGCCTGGGCCACCGCCGCATCATCGGTCAGGGCTTCTCCGTCGCCTGCCGCGAGAGTCCTGTGCGCCGCCAGGATCTCGGGAAAGCGAAAGCCCTGGGGCGTCTGCGCGCGCCAGAGGCTTTCGCGCGCGACACTGTCCTGAATCCCGCCATCCCTGCCGCGCTTCAGGCTGTCAACCAGGGGGAGGGCGGCGATCGCACCGACCTCTTCCTCCAGGGCATCGATGACAGCAGCCACCACCGATGCCGGCACGAAGGGACGCGCGGCGTCGTGAATCAGGACCTTGTCAGGTGCCACTGGGGCCAGGCCTTCGAGACCGAGGCGCACCGACTCCTGACGCGTCGCGCCGCCCGGCACGGGCTCCGGCAGATCCAGTCCCCCGAGTGCCTTGTCGTAGAGCACCCGGTCGTCCGGATGGATCACCACCCGGATCTGCCCGACCGCCGGATGCCGTCGAAAGCTCTCCACCGCATGACGCAGAACCGTGCGTCCGCCAAGCGCGGCGTATTGCTTCGGCAGTTCGCCGCCGAAGCGATGGCCGCGGCCGGCAGCGACAATCAGGGCGCAGACGCCGGTCATGAGAAGGAATCCAAGATCAGGGTTACCAAAGCGACCTCACCGTTATCCCCACCAGAAGTGGGGCAGGGTCTTTATGACGGCGGGACATTAGAGTCTCCTGTCGCCGCCGCCAAGAGGTGATATATAGAGCGCTATGCTCAGCGATCTGTTTCTCAACCTCTCCGCAGCGATTGCGCTTCTGCCGGTGGCGATCATCGCCTACCGGACCCTCGATGACCCACCAGGCGTGCCGTATTGGTCAGCCATGCTGGTGGCGGTCACGGGGCCGAGCGTTCTGGTGGTTTCGGAAACCTTGACGAAAGCCTGGAGCGGCAGCTTCAGTTTGGCGTTATGGATCACGATTGCGGCGAGCGTCTGGCTCTTCGCGCTGACCGCTTTGCTGGCGCGGGAGGCCTGGCGCATTACGCCACTTCTCATCCCCTATCTTTTGGTATTGGGGTTCCTGGCTATGGTTTGGAGCGGTGTCACCAGCACCACCGTGCTGTCGGGCGAAGTGGATTTTTGGCTGCAGTTTCATATAGCCGCTTCGGTGGCAACCTACGGGCTCTGCACCATCGCCGCGACGGCGGGTGTTGCGGTTTACATCAAGGAGCGGGAACTGAAACGCAAGCAGAGCTCCCGCCTCGGACGACTGCTGCCCGCCGTCTTTGATGCGGAGCAGCTTCAACTGCGGTTGCTGGCACTGGCCGAATTCGTTCTTTTCCTGGGGATCGTCAGTGGCATGGCCCGTGGCTATCTGACGGACGGACATCTTCTGTCGCTCGATCACAAAAGCCTGCTGTCGGTGCTGGCATTCGTCCTGATCGGGGTGCTGTTGCTGGTGCAGTGGCGCAGTGGCCTCTATGCGCGTCAGGCGGCCCGCAGCGTGCTGATCGCCTATCTGCTGCTGACGCTGGCCTATCCGGGTGTGAAGTTCATTCTGGACGTCATCATCGCCTGATTTCCATTCGATTCCGACGCTGTTGACGGCGTTACCCAAAGGCCGCTAAGGCGTGCCGCGAGAAGGGATTCCAAAGAGCGCTTTGGAAGCTTTCTAACGTTTTTTGTTTTCATGACGCCCAATCGCAGGTAAAAAAGGCCCAGTGATTAGGCACAAATGGATTTTGCCTAAAAAATGAGCATTTCGGTTGATAATGTCGAGATAGAAGACCCGGTGATCCTGGCCCCCATGTCCGGTGTTACCGACATGCCGTTCCGCCGGCTGGTGAAGCGCATGGGCGCGGGCCTCGTCGTATCGGAGATGATCGCCAGCCAGGCGATGATCCGCGAGACCCGGGACTCCATGAAGATGTCGAGCAACTGCGCGGAAGAATTCCCCATGGCGGTCCAGCTTGCCGGCTGCGACCCCGAGGTTATGGCCGAGGCGGCGCGCCTGAACCAGGATCGCGGCGCAGCGATCATCGACATCAACTTCGGCTGTCCGGTGAAGAAGGTGGTCAATAAGTTCGCCGGCTCCGCCCTGATGCGCGAGGAGCGTCTAGCGGCACGCATTCTGGAGGCGGTGGTCAAGGCGGTTTCACTGCCGGTGACCCTGAAGATGCGCACCGGCTGGGACGAGAACAGCCGCAACGCTCCGACCTTCGCCCGCATCGCGGAAGAAAGCGGGATCCGCATGCTCACGGTGCACGGCCGCACCCGCTGCCAGATGTATGGCGGCAAGGCGGACTGGGCCTTCGTACGGCAGGTGAAGGAGGTCACGCGACTGCCGGTCATCGTCAACGGCGACATCGAAAGTTACGACGATGTCACCGAATCGCTGGCGCAGTCGGGCGCCGACGGCGTGATGATCGGGCGCGGCGCCTACGGCCGGCCCTGGTTCCTGGGGCAGGCGATCCGTTTTCTGCGCAGCGGCGAGCGCGCGCCCGAGCCCACGGTCGCCGAGCGGCGAGACATCCTGCTAGAGCATTACGATGCCCTGCTCAGCCACTACGGCACCCGGACGGCGGTGCCTCTGGCGCGCAAGCACATCGCCTGGTACTGCAAGGGCCTGCGCAACGGCAATGACTTCAAGGTCGCGGTCAACCGGGAAAGCGACCCGGCGCGTGTATCCGCCATGATCCAGCGGTTCTTCACCGAGCAGAGCGAAGAGGCGGCGTAATGAGCGGATCGGCGGAGAGGATCGACGACGCCCCCGGGAAGAAAGACCGGCTGAAGGCGACAAAGGCCTGCGCAGAAACCGGACTGGAGCCGGGCGCGATCCTCAATGCCCTCGCCGAGCCGATCTTCGTGGTCGATGATGACGGCCGGGTTTGTTACGCGAACCTGGCGGCGGAACAGTTCCTGGCGACCAGTGCCACCGCGCTGCTCGGCCGGCAGCTCAAGGAGATCCTGCCACCTGATTCGCCGGTCTTCTCCCTGATCAACCTGGTTCGCCTGGCCGGACAGTCGGTTTCCGAATATGGCGTAACCATCGAGACTCCCAAAATCGGTTCGCATTTCGTTTCGGTCGAGGTTTCGGCGGTGACCGATCTTCCCGGTGCCGTCGCGGTTTCGATTCAGGAGCGCTCGATCGCGCGCAAGATCGATCATCAGCTCGTGCACCGTAACGCCGCGCGTTCCGTCACGGCCATGGCGGCGATGCTGGCCCATGAGGTCAAGAATCCGCTGTCCGGTATCCGCGGCGCGGCGCAACTGGTCGAGCAGAACGCCGGTCCCGAGGATCGGGAACTGACCCGCCTGATCTGCGACGAGACCGACCGTATCGTCGCGCTGGTGCAAAAGATGGAGATGTTCTCCGACGAGCGGCCGCTGGAACGCGAGGCGGTCAACATCCACGAGGTTTTGGGCCATGTCCGGCTGCTGGCGCAAAGCGGCTTCGCCCGTGGCGTGCGCTTCGTCGAGACCTATGACCCTTCTTTGCCGCCGGTTTACGGAAACCGCGACCTCTTGATCCAAGTCCTTCTTAATCTCGTAAAAAATGCAGCCGAGGCCGTTCCGCAGGAAGAGGGGGAGATCATTCTGGCAACCAGGTTTCAGCAGGGCGTGCGCCTGACCGTGCCCGGAAGTCGCGCACGCGTCGAGTTGCCGCTGGCCGTCTCCGTGACCGACAATGGCGCCGGCATTCCCGAAGATCTCAAGGCCCACCTTTTCGACCCCTTCGTGACCGCCAAGGCGGGCGGAACCGGTCTCGGACTGGCGCTGGTGGCCAAGATTATTGGTGACCATGGCGGCGTCATCGAATTCCAGAGCGAGCCGCGCAAGACCACCTTTCAGATGATGTTACCTCAGGCGCCCAAGGAGATCCGGGCATGATGCGAACCGGCAACATTCTCGTCGCCGATGACGACCGGGCGATTCGTACCGTCCTCTCCCAGGCGCTCGGGCGGCAGGGGCATACCGTGCAGACCACCGGCACGGCCTCGACCCTCTGGCAGTGGGTCAATGATGGGGCCGGCGATCTGGTGATCACCGACGTGGTCATGCCCGACGAGAACGGTCTGGATCTGATCCCGCGTATCAAAAAGCTGCGGCCCAATCTGCGCATTATCGTCATGTCGGCGCAGAACACGCTCCTGACCGCGGTCAAGGCGACAGAACGCGGCGCCTTCGAATACCTGCCCAAGCCCTTCGACCTGCGCGAACTGGTCAGCGTGGTTGAGCGGGCACTGTCGGAACCCCAGAACAACGCCTCTAGCGCGGAGCTGGACACGCCGATCGAGGATGAGCGCCTGCCCCTGATCGGCCGCTCGCCGGCGATGCAGGAGATCTACCGGGTTCTCGCGCGCCTCATGGGGACCGACCTGACAGTCATGGTCTACGGCGAATCCGGCACCGGCAAGGAACTGGTCTCCCGGGCCCTGCACGACTACGGGAAGCGCCGGCACGGCCCCTTCGTCGCGATCAACATGGCGGCGATCCCGCGCGAACTGATCGAGAGTGAGCTGTTCGGCCACGAAAAGGGCGCTTTCACGGGCGCGGCCAACCGCTACGCCGGCCGCTTCGAGCAGGCCAGCGGCGGAACGCTCTTTCTGGACGAGATCGGCGACATGCCGCTGGAGGCGCAGACCCGCCTGTTGCGGGTCCTGCAGGAGGGCGAGTACACCACGGTCGGCGGGCGCACGCCCATTAAGGCGGATGTCCGCATCGTCACGGCGACCCATCGGGACCTGCGCCAGATGGTGCGGCAGGGCCTGTTCCGGGAAGACCTGTACTACCGCCTGAACGTGGTGCCGATTCGCCTGCCGCCGCTGCGCGAACGCAGCGAGGATATCCCGGAGCTGGTGCGCCACTTCTTCAGCCAGGCGCAGGAGGAGGGCCTGCCGGCCAAGTCGCTGGACGGCGACGCGCTGGAAGACCTCAAACGCTACCGCTGGCCCGGCAACGTGCGCGAACTGGAAAACGTGGTCCGGCGCCTGGTGGCGCTCTACAGCCAGGAAGTCATCAGCCGTGATATCGTCCGGGCCGAACTGAGCGATGCGCCGCCCGAAGAGACCGGCGGGCCGCCGAGTGACGAATCCCTCGGCGATGCGGTCGAGCGGCATCTGCGCGAGTACTTCATGGCCCATGAAGACTCGCTCCCCGCTTCGGGACTCTACGAACGGGTGCTTCACGAGGTCGAACGTCCACTGATAGAATTGTCCCTCGCGGCAACCCGTGGTAACCAGATACGTGCGGCCAAGCTGTTAGGCGTCAACCGCAACACGTTGCGCAAGAAAATCAGAGACCTGGACATCCAGGTGATTCGCGGCGTTAAGTAACCTATCGCACCCGGTACTGAGGACGACTCCCGATGGGAGACCCCGAAAGTCTGACGGAACGGCGGTCAATTTGAGCACGACTGCTTCCCAGGACGATCCCGCCGCCGCAGCGGGGACAACCCCAGTAGAGCCCGCCGCCGATTCGGCTGCGGAGCCCGAGGCGATTCCTGAGTCCGAGCTGGGCTGGTCGCGCCGCTTCGTCCTCTGGGCGCATCGCAACAATCTGGAGCGCAAGGTCGCACTGTTCCTGCTGGTCTGTGCGATCCTCTCGGGCACGGCCACCTTCGCGGCCATGACCGACAATCTGCCGGTTACCCTGGATCCGCTGTCGATCCTGCTGCTGCTCAATCTGGATCTGGTGTTGCTGCTGGGGCTGAGCGCCCTGATTGCGCGGCGGCTGGTGATCATCTGGGCGGCCCGCCGGCGCGGCCTCGCGGGCGCACGCCTGCATTCGCGGCTGGTCGGTCTCTTCAGCCTGGTTGCGGTCATGCCCACCATCGTGGTCGCGACCCTTTCCTTCATTCTCTTCGATTTCGGTCTGCAGGGCTGGTTCAGTGACCGGGTGAGCACGGCGGTCAAGGAGTCCTTTGCGGTCGCCAACGCCTATCTGGAGGAACACCGCCAGACCATCGGCGCCGACGTGATCGCCATGGCTCAGGATATCAGCCGGGAGGGCAGCGCCGTTGCCTATAACCCCCAGCGCCTGAACCAGGTCCTGAGTGCCCAGGCGGCCCTCAGGTCCCTGACCGAAGCGATGATCGTGGATTCCTCTCAGCGGGTGCTGGCCCGGGCCGGTTTCTCGCTGCTGCTGGATTTCGATCCCCAGGTGCCGGAATGGGCGTTGCGGCGCGCCAGCGAGGGGGAGATCGTCATTCTGACCTCGCCGACCGACGACCGGGTGCGGGGCCTGGTGCGTCTGGACACCATCAGCGATACCTATCTCTACGTCGGCCGGCTGATCGACCCGCGGGTGCTGGGGCATATCGACCGGACCCAGGGTGCCGTGCAGCTCTACGAAGACCTCGAGGGCAAGCGCTCGGGCCTCCAGCTCACCTTCACCGCCATCTTTGTGGTGGTTGCGCTGATGCTGCTGTTGGCCTCGATCTGGGTGGGACTGGCCTTCGCCAACCAGCTTACGGTCCCGATCGGCCGGCTGATCGATGCGGCCGGGCGGGTCAGTGAAGGCGATCTGAGCGCGCGGGTCCCGGATCAGGATAACCGGGATGAAATCGGCAGCCTCGGACGCGCTTTTAACCGCATGACCGGTGAAATCAAGAGCCAGCAGGACGCCCTGCTGGAAGCCAATGTCCAGCTCGATGAGCGCAGCCGCTTCATCGAGGCGGTGCTCGGTGGCGTCTCCGCGGGCGTGCTGGGACTTGACGGCAAGGGAACGGTCACGCTGGTCAACAAAACCGCCAGTCAGTTGCTTGAACGGGCGGAAGGGGCGATCCGCGGAAAGTCGATCGGTGAGGTGCTGGCGGATGTCGACGAACTCGTGACCGCGGCGCGGCGGCGGCCGCACCGGCGCAGCGAGCGGCAGATCACCCTCACTCTTTCGGGTGGACGGGTCTGCACCATGATGGTGCGGGTAGTGGCGGAGGTCGACGACCAGGGCGTGAACGGCTTCGTTGTAACCCTTGATGACATCAGCGAGCTGCTGTCCGCCCAGCGCAAGGCAGCCTGGTCCGACGTCGCCCGCAGGATCGCCCACGAGATCAAGAATCCTCTGACCCCGATCCAGCTTTCCGCGGAACGGCTCAAACGCAAATACCTGAAGGAAATCACCAGCGATCCGGACACCTTCGAGATCTGTACGGACACCATCGTGCGTCACGTCGAGGACATCGGCAGTATGGTCGACGAATTCTCCTCCTTCGCGCGCATGCCGGCGCCGGTGGTCGAGGACGTGGATCTGAAACACCTGGTTGAACAGACTGTCTTCCTGCAGAAGACCGCGCATCCTGAGTTCGATTACGCGTTCCTCTGCGCGCATGAGATGCCGGTTGTTTCCTGTGACCGGCAGCAGGTGACCCGGGTTCTGACCAATCTGCTGCTCAATGCGGAGGAAGCGATCGAGGGACGGCAGGAAGAGGAGAGCGCCACCGGAGAGAAGTTGAAAGGCCGGATCAGTCTGCGTCTGGAAGAGCTGCCCGAGGGCCTGGTCATCGAAATCGAAGACAACGGCAAGGGCCTTCCGGAGGCGGGACGGGATCGTCTGACCGAACCCTACGTGACGACGCGCAAAAAAGGCACAGGTCTCGGGCTGGCGATTGTGAAGAAAATTATGGAAGATCATGGAGGTTCCTTCGGCCTGCAGGATGCGGCGGAACAGGGCGCGATCGCGCGTCTTGTCTTCCCGCGCGGCGAGGAGGCGACCGCAGGGCAGGGGGCAGCGGCCAACGGTGATCCGGAATCCACTATGGCCGCGAAACAAAGCTAGGGTCTGATAGGGAATGGCGCGCGATATTCTGATTGTCGACGACGAGTCGGACATCCGTCTGCTCATTACCGGCATTCTTTCCGACGAAGGCTATGAAACCCGGGACGCGGCCAACAGCGACGATGCCCTGGAAGCCCTGCGTGCGCGGCGTCCGAATCTGGTGATCCTGGATATCTGGCTCGACAACAGCAAACTGGACGGCTTGCAACTGCTCGAGGTGATCAAACAGGAGCACCCGGGTGTCCCGGTGGTCATGATCTCCGGACACGGCACCATTGAAACGGCGGTCAAGGCCATAACCCGCGGCGCTTATGACTTCATCGAGAAACCCTTCAAGTCGGACCGCCTGCTGCTGATCATCGAGCGCGCCATCGAGGCGGCGCAACTGCGCAGCGAAAACGAAGAACTCAAACTGCGGGCCGGGCCGCAGGCCGAACTGATCGGCGAGTCACCCCCGATCAACCAGATCCGTCAGGCGATCTCCAAGGTTGCGCCGACCGGCAGCCGGGTTCTGATCACCGGTCCGGCGGGCGCCGGCAAGGAGGTCGTGGCCAGACTGATCCACGACCAGTCCAGGCGCGCCACCTCGCCTTTTGTAGCGCTGAACTGTGCGGCCATGCACCCGGACCGCCTGGAGGTGGAGCTGTTCGGGACGGAAACCGAGGCCGAAACCTCCGCCGGCCTGAAGGTCGGGACCTTCGAGCAGGCGCATGGCGGGACCCTGCTGCTCGATGAGGTCGCGGATATGCCCCTGGAAACTCAGGGAAAGATCGTACGCGTACTGCAGGAACAGTCGTTCGAACGTGTCGGCGGTAACCGCGTCGTGGAGGTCGATGTGCGGGTGGTAGCAGCCACTAACCGGGATCTGCCGCAGCTCATTGCCGAAGGCCGCTTCCGCGAGGATCTCTACTACCGCCTGAACGTGGTTCCGCTCGATGTGCCTGCTCTGCGGGATCGGCGCGAGGACATCCCGGCACTGATCGAGCACTTCATGGCGCGCGCGGCCGGGGCGACCGGCCTGCCGAGCCGTACGGTCTCGGACGACGCCATGGCGGCGCTGCAGGCGCACGACTGGCCCGGGAATGTCCGCCAGTTGCGCAATGTGATCGACTGGATCCTGATCATGGCCGTCGGCGATCCGCGCGAAGTGGTGCGCGTCGATATGCTACCGGCGGACATCAGCAAGGTGACGCCCAACAGCTTCGCCACCGACAGCGAGTCCGAGATTATGGCCCTGCCGCTGCGCGACGCGCGCGAGATCTTCGAGCGCAAGTACCTGGAGGCGCAGGTCACGCGCTTCGGCGGAAATATATCGCGCACGGCATCTTTTGTTGGTATGGAACGCTCCGCATTGCATCGCAAGCTGCGCTCCCTGGGTATCAGCTCCTCCGAGCGCCAATGACTCGGCGTCGAGAGTGACTTTGCTCTGTGAGCGCGCAAAAGGCGGATAAATGAAAGTTCTGATCTGTGGCGCGGGCCAGGTGGGCTTTAACATCGCGCGCTATCTTTCCGGCGAAAATGCCGACATCACCGTGATCGACCAGTCGCCGGAGCTGATCCGCAAGATTTCGGATTCGTTGGACGTGAAGGGCCTGGTGGGCTTCGCGTCGCATCCGGACGTGCTGGAGCGCGCCGGGGCACCCGACGCCGATATGGTGATCGCGGTGACCTACGCCGACGAGGTGAACATGGTGGCCTGCCAGATCTGCCATTCCATCTTCGAGGTGCCGACCAAGATCGCCCGGGTCCGGCATCAGAGCTATCTGGCGCCGGTCTGGTCCGACCTCTTCAGCCGCGAGAACATGCCCATCGACGTGATCATCTCGCCGGAAATCGAGGTCGCGCGGGCGATCGAGCGACGGCTGCAGGTACCCGGCGCCTTCGACGTGCATCCGCTGGCGGACGGCAAGGTCAGCATGATGGGCGTGCGCTGCACCGACGAAACGCCGATTCTCAACACGCCCCTCCGGCAACTGACGGCTCTCTTCCCGGATCTGCACATCGTCATTGTCGGAATCTGGCGGGACGGCAGGGGCTTCGTTCCCAGCCCCGATGACGACCTGCGGGCCGGTGACGATGTCTACATCGTGCTGGAAAACTCCCATCTTCTGCGCGCCATGGCGGCTTTTGGCCATGAGGAAAAAGAGGCCCGCCGGGTGGTGATCATCGGCGGTGGCAATATCGGGTTGAACCTCGCGACCGCGGTTGAGAAGGACCACCCCCAGGTCTCCCTCAAACTGATCGAGGTGGATAAGCGCCGGGCGGAACGGGTGGCACAGGAACTGGAACGCGCGGTGGTCATTCACGGCAGCGCCCTGGATACGGAAATCCTGGAGGAAGCCAACATCATGGCGGCGGAGACCGTGGTCGCGGTCTCCAACGACGATGAGGTCAACATCCTGGCGTCGCTGCTGGCCAAACGCCATGGCTGTCAGCGGGCCGTGACCCTGATCAACACCAATTCCTATACGCCGCTGATTGGCAGCCTGGGTATCGACACCGTGGTCAGTCCGCGGGCCATCACCGTTTCGACCATCCTGCAGCACGTCCGTCGGGGCCGGATCCGCTCGGTCCACTCAATTTCCGAGGGCTTCGGCGAAATTATCGAGGCCGAGGCGCTCGAGACCTCGAGTCTGGTGGGCGTTCCGATCCGCGACGCGAACCTGCCGGACGGGGTGATCGTGGGCGCCATCGTGCGGGACGATAAGGTCATTATTCCACGCGGCGACACGGTCGTTCGGGCCAACGACCTGGTGATCATCTTCGCGCTGACGGAAGCGGTGAAGAAGATCGAAAAGCTTTTTGCGGTGAAGCTGGAATTTTTCTAATAGTAGCGGATCGCAGTCCGGCCCAATAAGCTTTTGTGCCCAGTGGGCCTTTGATAGGGGAAGAAATTCATGCCGCGCCAAGCCTACGTCAATGGTCGCTACGTTCCGCACAAAGAGGCGGCGGTCCATGTGGAGGACCGGGGCTATCAGTTTGCCGACGGCGTCTACGAGGTGGTGCCGGTCTACAACGGTATCCTGGTCGACGAAGAACCTCATCTTGACCGGCTGGAACGCTCCCTGAAAGAACTGCGGATCGAGATGCCCATGTCGCGGGCGGCCATGAAGCTGGTGTCGCGCGAACTGATGCGGCGTAACGGCCTGTCGCGCGGTTTCGTCTATATGCAGGTGACCCGCGGCGTGGCGCCGCGCGATCATAAGTTCCCGGCGCATGCGGTGCCCGCGCTGGTCATGACCACCCGCCAGATGAAGCCGCACAGCGCCGCGATGCTGGAGAAAGGCGTGAAGGTCATTACCCTGCGGGATATCCGCTGGGAACGCTGCGACATCAAGTCGGTCTCGCTGCTGCCCAACGTTCTGGGCAAGCAGGCGGCGGCCGAGCAGGGGGCTTTCGAGGCCTGGCAGCTTGACGACGACGGCAACGTCACCGAGGGCACCTCGGCCAACGCCTGGATCGTCACCGACAGCGACACGGTGGTGACCCGGAATGCCAATTCCGCGATCCTGAACGGGATCACCCGTCTCGCGCTGCTCGATCTGATCAAAAAAGAGGGCTACAAGCTCGAGGAACGAGCCTTCAGCCTGGAAGAAGCCCACGCGGCGCGCGAAGCCTTCGTGACCTCTTCCTCCTCCTTCCTCATGCCGGTGACGCAGATCGATGACCAGCCCGTGGGCAACGGCCATCCCGGTATCCTCACCATGAAACTGCGTGACAGCTATATCGCCTACATGAACGGGCTTAAGGAAGCCGGGTGACGCAAAGCCTGAAACCGGAGGCATTGGCGCGGCCGCGGGCCATTCTGTTCGACTGGGACAATACCCTGGTCGACACCTGGGTGGTCATCCACCACGCCCTGAAAGCGACCTTCGAGGCTATGGGGCAGGAGCCCTGGACCCTGGAGGAAGCGCGGGAGCGGGTGCGGGAGTCCGCCCGCAATGCCTTCCCGAAGCTGTTTGGCGCGCGGTCGGACGAAGCCTTAGAGGTCTTCTACGGCACCTACGAAGCCGACCATCTGAAAATGCTGACGCCCTTGCCCGGCGCGGAAGCCATGCTGAGCCGGCTGGCGGCGCGGCCGGCGCTCTTTCTGGGCCTGGTGAGCAACAAGAAAGGAACCTTGTTGCGCCTTGAGGCGGATGCCCTGGGCTGGACACCTCATTTCAGCAGCCTGGTGGGTGCGAATGACGCGCTGCGTGACAAGCCGGCGCCGGAAGCGGTGGAGATGGCCTTGGCGCCGGGTGATTTGTCCCCCGGACCGGATATCTGGTTCGTCGGTGACACGGATATCGACATGGCCTGCGCCGCGGAGACCGGCTGCACGGGGATTTTGCTGCGCCCGGAGCCACCGGGCGACGCGGAGTTTGCAGGTTGCGAACCGAAACACTATATAAACGCCTGTGACGCGCTGATCGAGCTGATCGACGCTGTTTAAAGTAGAGAATCCGGTGCTTTGGCGGGTATACTTGACCTGGAGCGAGGTCTCTTTTGATTTATAAATTGCAGGTGTGGCACCTGGCCGCACTTGAAAAATGGAAGGACGCATTACCTTTCATCGTAACTCAAAGGACGAAGATCAGACTCTAAGCTGTTGCGACGGCTAGGCTCAAACCCCAAGATAACGGGTAACGATAACGAGATAAGAACAATAAGAAGGGGACTCTCATGCCGGCTGAAAAATCTCAGAATGTGCAGGATGTCTTTCTCAACCATATCCGGAAGAACAAGATTTCGGTGACGGTTTTCCTGGTGAACGGTGTCAAACTGCAGGGCGTTGTGACCTGGTTTGACAATTTTTCCGTGTTGCTGCGACGGGATGCGCATTCGCAGCTCGTCTACAAGCACGCGATCTCCACGGTGATGCCGGCGCAGCCCATTCAGCTGTTCGAGCCCACCAAGGATGACGGCGAAGAAGGCTGACCATAGCTACCACGCGGCACAACTCGTCGAAGGAGAAGGACGCGCTCGATTTCCGAGTTCAGCGTAACGAGAAAATTCGTGCGCTCGTCCTTCACCCCGAGCTTAGAAGAACGGAAGCCTCGAGCCGCAGTGCCGAGGCTAACCTGGAAGAAGCCATCGGCCTCGCCCTTGCGATCGAGCTCGAAATCATTCGGGCCGAGGTCGTGGCGGTGCCCAGGCCGAAACCCGCGACCCTCCTGGGCGAGGGCGCGGCCGCGCGCATCCATGACCTGGTCGAGGCTGAAGCCATCGAACTGGTGGTCGTGGATACGGCTTTGACGCCGGTCCAGCAGCGCAATCTTGAAAACAACTGGGCCTGCAAGGTCATCGACCGGACCGGCCTGATTCTCGAGATCTTCGGCGCCCGCGCCCGGACCAATGAAGGTAAACTGCAGGTCGAGCTGGCCTCGCTCAGTTACCAGCGTTCGCGGCTCGTGCGCTCCTGGACCCACCTGGAGCGGCAGCGTGGCGGTGCCGGTTTCATGGGCGGCCCGGGTGAACGGCAGTTGGAAATCGACCGCCGGCTGATCGACGAACGGATCGTCCGGCTCAAAACCGATCTGGAAAAGGTCAAGCGCACCCGCGAACTGCACCGCTCGGCGCGTAAACGCGTGCCCTATCCGATCGTGGCTCTGGTCGGTTATACCAACGCAGGCAAGTCGACGCTCTTTAACCGGCTGACAGCCTCAGAGGTGCGGGCGCAGGACCTGCTCTTTGCAACCCTGGACCCGACCATGCGGCGGGTGAAGCTGCCATCGGGCAAGGAGGTTATCCTCTCCGATACGGTGGGCTTCATCTCCGACCTGCCCACAGACCTGATTGCGGCTTTCCGTGCGACCCTGGAAGAGGTGACGGAGGCGGACGTTATCGTGCATGTCCGCGATATCGCTCACGAGGACACGGGCGCGCAGCGCGACGATGTGCTCGCGATCCTTCAGGATCTGGATCTGGAAGAGACCCTGGAGAGCAGCTCGATCGAGGCCTGGAACAAGGTGGATCTGCTGGACGGCGAACAGCGCGATGAGCTTGAGGGCATCTGCGGACCGGCTGTCCGGAACCGCGTGATCTGCGCGGCCGTGACCGGCGAGGGCTGTGATGAACTGCTCGAGGCGATCGATCGCAAGCTCGCCGAACGCCGCAGCAACATCCGCACCCGTGTGTCGCTCAGCGACGGGGCGACCCTGGCCTGGCTATACCGGCACGGCGATATCCGTCAGCGGCGGGACGAGGGCGAGTTCGCCTTCCTGGAAGTCGGCCTTGAGCCGGCCGATGCGGCGCGCTTCGAAAGGCGTATGGCGGAGATCGAGAGTTAACGCTGCAAGCGGGTGCTCGGACGCTCCCCGCCAAATAGCTGACATTTCATCAAAAAGACTTGTTCCCAGCGGTTGACAGCCATCACGGCGGGGGCTATATGCCCCCTGTTAGCACTCGACGAGGGTGAGTGCTAAGGGCTGTCTGCCAAGGGGCGGCAGCGCCACATCAACACAATTCATCGATGAAGATGGAGAGACGTTTCATGAAATTCAAACCTCTGCACGACCGCGTCGTGGTCGAGCCGCTTGAGCAGGAAGAAAAGTCCGTCGGCGGCATCATTATCCCCGACACGGCAAAAGAAAAGCCGATGCAGGGTAAAGTCATCGCAGTCGGCTCCGGCAGCCGCGGCGACGACGGCAAGGTCGTGGCTCTTGATGTCAAGAAGAACGACACGGTGCTCTACGGCAAGTGGTCCGGCACCGAAGTAAAGATCGACGGCAAAACGCTGCTGATCATGCGTGAATCCGACATCATGGGTATTCTTCAGTAAGGAGCTGAAAGCAGATGGCTGCTAAAGACGTAAAATTCAGTAGCGACGCGCGCAATAAGATGCTGCGCGGCGTCGACATCCTCGCCGACGCTGTCAAAGTGACCCTGGGCCCGAAAGGCCGCAACGTCATCATCGACAAGTCCTTCGGCGCACCGCGCACCACCAAGGACGGCGTGACCGTTGCCAAGGAAATCGAGCTTTCCGACAAGTTCGAGAACATGGGCGCCCAGATGGTCCGCGAAGTTGCCAGCAAGACCAACGACCTGGCCGGTGACGGCACCACCACCGCCACGGTTCTGACCCAGGCGATCGTGCGCGAAGGCTGCAAGGCCGTTGCCGCCGGCATGAACCCGATGGACCTAAAGCGCGGTATCGATCTCGCTGTCGAGACCGTCATCGCGGACCTCAAGAAGAAGTCCAAGAAGATCTCCACCACCGCTGAAGTTGCCCAGGTCGGCACCATCTCCGCCAACGGCGAAGCCGAAATCGGCTCGATGATCGCCGAGGCCATGGAGCGGGTCGGCAAGGAAGGCGTCATCACGGTCGAGGAAGCCAAGTCCCTCGCCACCGAGCTCGACGTCGTCGAAGGCATGCAGTTCGACCGCGGTTATCTCTCCCCGTACTTCATCACGAACTCGGAGAAGATGATCTGCGAAATGGAGAATCCCTACATTCTCCTCCACGAGAAGAAGCTGACCGGCCTGCAGCCCATGCTGCCGCTGCTCGAAGCCGTCGTTCAGTCCGGCCGTCCGCTGCTGATCATCGCCGAAGACGTCGAGGGCGAAGCCCTGGCGACCCTGGTGGTCAACAAGCTGCGCGGTGGTCTGAAGGTCGCAGCCGTCAAGGCTCCGGGCTTCGGCGATCGCCGTAAGGCCATGCTCGAGGACATCGCGATCCTCACCGGCGGCCAGGTCGTTTCCGAAGACCTCGGCATCAAGCTGGAAGGCGTGACTCTGGACATGCTCGGCACCGCCAAGCGCGTCAGCATCACCAAGGAAGAGAGCACCATCGTCGACGGTGCCGGCAAGAAAAAGGCCATCGAAGCCCGCTGCGGTCAGATCCGTGCGCAGGCCGAAGAGACCACCTCCGACTACGACCGTGAGAAGCTCCAGGAGCGTCTCGCGAAGCTGGCCGGCGGTGTTGCCGTCCTGCGCGTCGGCGGTGCGACCGAAGTCGAGGTGAAGGAGCGTAAGGATCGTGTCGAAGACGCGATGAACGCGACCCGCGCCGCGGTTGAGGAAGGCACGGTCATCGGTGGTGGCGCTGCTCTGCTGAACGCCGTCAAGTCGATCGCCAAGCTGAACCCGGACAACGACGACCAGAAGGTCGGCGTGGACATCATCCGCCGGGCTCTGCAGGCTCCGATCCGTCAGATCGCCGAAAACGCCGGCGTCGAAGGCTCGATTGTGGTCGGCAAGGTCACCGAAGCCAAGGCCGGCATCGCCTACGACGCTCAGAACGGCAACTACGTCGATATGTTCAAGGCCGGTATCATCGACCCAACCAAGGTCGTTCGTACCGCTCTGCAGGATGCCGCTTCGATCGCTGGTCTGATGATCACGACCGAGGCCATGGTCTCCGAGATGCCTGAGAAGAAAGACGCAGCCCCTGCAATGCCCGACATGGGTGGCATGGGCGGCATGGGTGGCATGGGCTTCTAAGCTCACGCTGTCCAAAACGCGGCGCCTCGGCGCTGCGGCCAAGCGAAGAAATCGGGGGTTGCCAGCACGGCAGCCCCCTTTTTCATGCCTTCGCGCGGATTTCTCTATAGAGTGCGGCCACCAGCGATTCCCCGCCGGTGACCATGCGGGGACTCTCAAGTCCAGAAAGGTGCTTTTCTCGCAATGATCGACGTCGACCGTATTACGCACATCATCAAGGACACGGCCGACAAGGAGGTTTTGCCCCGCTTTCGGAAACTCAATGCGGGTGAGGTGAGCGAGAAAGCCCATGGCGAGGTGGTTACGATCGCCGACACCGAAACCGAGCGGGTTCTGACCGAGCGCCTGTCGGCGGCACTGCCCGGATCCCACGTGGTCGGCGAAGAAGCCGTCTCGGCCGATGCCGCGGTCATGGACTTGCTGGAAGGCTCCGAGCCGGCCTGGATCATCGATCCCATCGACGGCACCAGCAATTTTGCCGGCGGCAAGCCGGTCTTTGCGGTGATGGTGGCCCTGGTCGCAGCGGGTGAAACCCGCCACGCCTGGATTCACGATCCGATCGGTGAACGCACGCTGACCGCCTCGAAAGGTGAGGGGGCCTGGATCGGCGATGCGCGCCTCTCAGTGCGCAACGGCGCGGCCGCCGGCGATATGTCCGGCACCCTCCACGCCAGCCAATACGCCCTGCCGGAGACCGCCGCCAAGATCAAAGAGCGCCGAAACCGGGTCCAGGCCATCCCCAGCCTGCGCTGCGCCGGCCAGGAATACCTGCGCCTGGCCACCGCCGAGATGCACTTCTCCCTCTTCACCCGCCTGATGCCCTGGGACCACGCCGCCGGCTGCCTGATCCAGGAAGAGGCAGGCGGCGTCGCCCTCTGCTTCGACGGCACGCCCTATTCGGCGTTACGGCATCGGGAGAAGGGGCTCCTGCTGGCGCCTTCGCGGGAAGCCTGGCAGGATTTGTATCGGACGTTGTTGTCGGATTGAATTCCGGAATGAAAGAGCGTGACTGTGTGCTTCCGGTCAGCGCGTAAGCTCTCTAATGTCGAAAGCGCCTGCCAGTTGCCGGCTTTGTGGTTCGAAGATCCCGCCGAAATACAAGCCAAGAAACTCGCTGTTCACACAAGGACCAAGCCCAACCGGTTCGGGGCGTTTCATTCCGCCCCAGCGACAGGGAAAAGAGTTCTTCAGTTGTGACACGCGGTCTGGATCGTCCTTTAAATGAGCGTCGCTTCCCCACCAGGCTAGGCCTAAATCTGACAGTCTTTCGCGCAGGCTCAGCCATTGCTGCCAATCGGGAAGCTCGAGATATTCTCGACCATCGCTCCTATGCTGCCGCTCATCTAAGGGATAGCTGAAGAAGTGATCTTTTGGACTTAGAGACGCACTTTGAATGTCGAACTTTAGGTGTGCCATTCCCTTTTGCAGGAAAACGGCTGCGAAATCTTTGTCGGCGTAGATGCAGGCGATTCGCGAGGCGTACATAGGGAATTCACCACGCAAATCGGCGGCGACCGTACTTTCCACACGTGCCGGAAAGAACACCGCTGATCCGTCTTTACGCCGGAGATATGGAACTTTCTGCTGGAAGCCGGAAAAGGGGTGTACTGCGCTACCACTTAGACGCCGGTGACCGCCACAAAAGAAGCGTTCCTCGTTCGTCGTGTAGAGATCGGTTTTGTTTTCCCAGGACAACCCCGATAGCCAAGCGTTATCTCGCACTGAATCGGCATCAACGAATTCCCATCCGATTGGGGCTTCGGCGCTGAGGCTGGGGAGCTGAACCCCGGTAATTGGAGCGTGCTTCAGGGCAGTGCCTTGTCTGTGGGTAAAAACTGATAGGTTGTTGTGCCATTTGCTATTTGCCCAGCCACCGATGCAATTGACACGACTGATACGATTTCCAGTTCGATTGCGTTTCGGCCAACACAGCAGCGCATCGACGATAGCGGTCTCTATCCGTCGCCACAGGCCATAAGAAGCCAATGGCCTGTGGAAGAATGGGATTGTTAGCTGTTGCTCTGGAAGCTTGTGGGCCACCGGAATAGAGTAACTGGTTTCGGAATCGTTATAGGTAAGCTGCCACCACTGCCGATCCTGCAGCCAGGATGGAAAGTCAGGTGCTGCTGTGTTCTGCATCTTTTCAATTGAGACAACTTGCTTGGTTTCGCGATTAAAGAGAGTCTCAGACGCGCGATCAAAGCTCCACCATCCATAGACTTTGCAATCAACGGATGAAACGCTGCGCGAATGCGATGCTGCAAGCTCTGGTCTCTGCTTGGAAGACGTCAAATCGCGTGTGAGTGTGGAGTTGCTAAGCACCCACTTGCGGTCATTTCCGTCAGGGAAGGAGCCCAAATCCATCTCAATTTGGCAATCCGGTAGTGACGCGGAGTAGTCTCGGTCCGGGTGAAGGGCCGCAATGGCGTTCATACACGCCGTGCGAATTCGGTTTTCCACCCAATCTGGCATCATCAGGTTCTTTTCGCCGGGAAGAACGCCCGGTTTTTCGGCGAGTTCAAACTCGCCTTCAATTGGCTTGTGTTTGAGACTGATCAGTCCCCAGTCCGTCTGTCTTGTGTCGCGAGGAACGCGTGGGCGGAAGACTCGTAGCCGTAAACTTGCACGGTTGTTCTCACGACTGATACTGATTGGGTGAAAAAGACAGTCTTCATCCAAATAGAGAAACTGCTGTTCTAGCTTTTGCCCGTCATATCCCGGGCCCAAGATGAGTGGTTCGTAGCTGGAAACTTTTTTATGTGGCACCGGCGCAGGTATCAGAAGCCGAGTTCCGCCTGCGTTTGCAAAGAAGGAACCAGCCGAAATCAGGTCATGCAGGTGTTTATAAGTGTCATATTTGATTGCCCCGAGGAGCATTGCCGTTTTCCAGGGTTTCAAGGCGGCCAAGGCATCGGGAGTGTCTTGTACCTGGATAAGCTGCCACGGCTCAGTATATTTGAGCTCAAGTGGCGCAAGATAAGATGACAAAACCTGCGGGCTGTCAGACGTGAATAGTAGCTTTGGAGACTTCTGGGTTCGAATCGCCTCGCCGTTCCAGCCAAGAAGATACCATCCTCCTCTTGCCGAGATTTCGAATGCAGAATCGTGAGCAAGAGTTTTGCTGAATGAAAAGTATTCCAGCGCATCGATAACGAAGCCATCGATTCTTAGCCAAAGCCCATAGCTGGACGTGTCAAACCCAGATTGCTCATAGTCCAAAAACCACGTCGGTCCCTCTGAACACGGCGCACGCACGACTTCGACCCAGAGTGAGCAGACGGTGTCAGGATCTGAATAGTTGAATTGCAGCCAACGATCCGTTGATTCCGCTGATGGCGGGGCCGTGTTGCCGTTCGGTCCAGCGACCGTTAGAGATTGACCAGTAACCGGATTCCGAACCGCGAAGTCTCGATCATCAAACTGAAGATATCCGACAAAGAGATTCAAGACAGACCACCCTCTCTAACGATGTTTTCAACCATTAAAGTGGCAAGCGGTTTAAGCTGTATTAATGATAGGTTGTGGGGCCATTTGTTTCGGGCTAAGGCCGGTCGCGCCGTTTTTTCGGAAGAGCGGCAGCATAGAGCTTTGCAGAGGCAGCCGCTCTCGAATTTGGGTCCCATGGCCGGGATCTTCTCTACGGGACAGTCACCCCAGCGCAAATTCCATCGCCGCGCGGGCGTGGATTTCCGTGGTGTCGAAGTTTGGGATCTCGAAATCCTCGGCCTTGACCAGCAGGCCGACCTCCGTGCAACCGAAGATCACGCTGTCGGCACCGGCCTGGCGCTCCTGTTCCACAACCTTCAGATACCCCGCTTTGGACTCCGGCGAGATGATGCCCTGGCAGAGTTCGTCGTAGATGACATCGTGTACGAGGGTCCGGCCGGCCTCGTCCGGGATGCGCGCAGTAATGCCGTGCCGCTCGGACAGGCGGCCCTTGTAGAAGTCCTGCTCCATGGTGTAGCGGGTGGCGAGCAGGAGCGGGGACTGGGCGCCGGCTTCTTGGAGCGCCTGAGCGGTGGCGTCGGCGATATGGATGAGCGGGATGTCGACCGCGTCCTGCACCTCCTGGGCCATCTTATGCATGGTGTTGGTGCAGATCAGGAGGCAGGCGGCCCCGCCGCGTTCAACCGCTTGAGCGGCATCGATCATGCGTCCGGTTGCCTGCTCCCAATCGCCGGTGGCCTGCAGGGCTTCGATCTCCCCGAAGTCGAAGGACCACATGAGGAGCTCGGCCGAATGCAGGCCGCCCAGGGCCTCGCGGGCCATGCGGTTGAGCAACTGGTAATAGACGACGGTGCTTTCCCAGCTCATACCGCCGATCAGGCCGATTGTTTTCATCCCTGCCTCATACGAATTCAGCGCCGTTCCAGTTCTTTCGCGGCCTGCCAGTGGCTTTCCATCTGCTCCAGAGAGGCTTCGGCTGTCTCAAGTCCCTGTTCCGCGAGACGCTGTTCGACGATGCGAAAGCGCCGCTCGAACTTCGCATTGGTGCCGCGCAGGGCCGCTTCCGGATCGAGCTTCAGGTGCCGGGCCAGATTGGCGAGGGCGAAGAGGCTGTCGCCGAGTTCATCGCTCAGGCGTTCCTGGCGCGCCGCCTCGTCCTCTGCTGCCTCCGAATCCGCTGCGCTGTCCATCTCGGCCCGCAGCTCGTCAATCTCTTCGGCGATCTTGTCTAGGACCTGGCGCGCATCCGGCCAGTCGAAGCCGACCCGGGCGGCGCGCTTCTGCAGCTTCAGGGCGCGGGTCAGGCCGGGCAATCCCACGGTCACGCCTTCCAGAGCACTGACCGGCGCACCATTGGCCTTGGCCGCGCGCTCTTCGGCTTTCTGTTTTTCCCAGGAGAAAGTCTGCGTGGCGGCATCGCGCTCCTGCTCAGTCCCGAAGACATGGGGATGACGCCGGATCATCTTGTCGCTGATGGCCTCGACCACGTCGTCGAACGCGAAGGCCTGCTGCTCGCGCGCCATCTGGGCGTGGAAGACCACCTGCAGCAGCAGGTCGCCGAGTTCGTCCTTCAGGGCCTCCAGGTCGCCCTGCTCGATGGCTTCCGCCACCTCGTAGGCCTCCTCGATGGTGTAGGGCGCAATGGTCGCGAAGGTCTGCTCGACGTCCCAGGGGCAGCCGCCGTCGCGGTCGCGCAGCCGGGCCATGATCTCAAGCAGGCGCTCGATTTTGGGTGAGGGGGCGATTTTGGGAGAAGGGGAGGTGTCCTGGCTCATAGTGCGGAGGAGCATATCCCAATTGGCCTCCTGAGCAAGATCCTGATGCAGGGCTTTCCAGAGAGATGCGTCTCGAAGCGCCTAAAAGCAGAAAGGCCGGGACTCCGCGAGCTCCGGCCTGTCTGATGGAAGAGGGAAGGCTGACCCTTATGCGGTCTCGGTTGTCCCGAGGGCACGGATCAGGCCAGAAATACTGCGCCTGATGCTGTCGGAAGGGATGGCGTTGAACTGGCGGACCAAACGCACCGACTCCATGGAATTGGTGTAGTCGTTCGCCGACTTTGCTTCCTGCGAGCTGTCCTGCTCATAGCCCGCGAAAAAGTAGGTGATGCTCGTGTCCAGCACATCGGCGAGCTGGTAAAGACGTCCAGCGCTGATGCGGTTCGTGCCGTGCTCGTACTTCTGCAGCTGTTGGAAAGAAATTCCGATCATGCGCGCGACTTGCTGCTGCGTTAAACCGACCTCGATACGTCGTGCATGTATCCTTCGCGCCACATGTGCATTGATAGACTTCTGTACGTCTGGTGACATTTCTTCCACCTGTTTTTGTGTGCCTATGAAACCGTGATTTCTTTGTTTTTTGTCTTGCGGCTACGGTGTCGGCATCCACTCCCTATTTTTCTGCGATGGCACGAACCTATGAGTTGTTTTATTTTTTCAGAGTGTCAAACTCTCACCGGCCAGCAAATTAGGAAATATATTTACGCATAATGATATCAACCGCAATGCGTATACTTTATTTATGACACTGGTTTTTCAAACTTTTCCTAATTATCCTGCTTAAAACTTAACCACTATCAGTGTTGTTAATCGGATCATAAATTTACTTAATGGTATCACCTGTAGAAGGGACAGTAATTGTTGCGGATGCAACCCTTACGCTTTCTTCTGCGCTCACATCCTCGTGATAACCTTCGAAAAAGTAGGTGACGGGGACGTCGACGATCTGCGCCGCCTCATAGAGACTTAGGGCACCGATCGATTCGCTGCCCGATTCGATTCTCTCGATCATCTGAACCGGAAGGCAGAGGGCGGTCGCCAGCTCCTCCGTCGAGATGTTTTTCAGTTCCCGTTGTTGCCGGAGTCTTCGTCCGACGAACTGGTCGACTGCTTGGCTTGATCTGCGGGTTTTCATCGGGCCTTGCTCCAGATGCAAGTTGTCTTGTCGTTTATTGTTCGAAACACGTTTTGCGCCTCTAACAACACGCCGGGCTTCTTTTCGGCCGGTATTCGAAACTTCTCTCACCTTTTGCGGTGGCATCGGGGACGCTCACCAAGAGATTTCCCCAAAAGCGTGTGCTGGACAATTCGGGGATTCTACGTATGTACGCGTGTGAGTTGTCCCGCAGAAGAGCACGGCGAGTGGATCTCCCGCGGATTCTGTGACTTGCACGCAAAGAGGCTAAGTCTTGATCGGAGGTCTGCTCAGGTTGAAAAGCGTGACGAATCCTCCGGGACGGGCTCATGATCCGATGCGCGCTTCGTTCGTTGCGCATTGATATAGATCATAGCGGACTGCCTGATCTCTTGTTCTTCTGCCGCAAAAGGGGTGTCGGACGGGTCAAGCTTATTCTGCGCGACTGCAAATCATTCTTGACAAAAGGAAGCCGCCTGTCGTTTCTTCTCCCTGGAAGCCTGTTTTATGCTGTGCTGCAACGATCCCTGATTAAGAGATTTAGAAATGGGTTCTACGATGTGCCTTTGCCGAACCGCCACCACCAAGGCTTATGACGAGCTCCGCCGGCTGGGCGAGAGCGAGGGTGACGCCTATGACGCCGCCGTGCGTATCTATCGTCATCATCATCCCGAGCATGCGCGGATCGAGGCGTACCAGACCGTCGCCGACTGGCTCGAGCAGCACGAAGCCGGGCTCACGAAGGAAGACTCCGCAGCCTGAGACCCGGGACGGGAGTACGGGACGGGAGCGCCTGAGCTTCCGGGGCGGCAGACAGTCTGCCTCGCTTTCAAATCTCCAGAACAATGACGCCGGACCCGACGTTGCGCTCGCGGTTCGGTCGATGTCTTTAAGGGCAGGGCTGTGTTACGGCGTGAGCTCTGCCAGCGTTACAGCGCTTGTTCCCGCGCTCTGTTCATCTGCCGTCTTTCAAAATCGAACGCACCGCGCCGGCACACAAAGAAACCTTCACCGTCTTCTCCGCAGTTCTTTGTCAGCTCTTACAGCAGCGGGATGTCCAGAACCTGAGTGCCGAAGTCTGACGACTTAGAGTTTGGGCCACAGGTTTCGCCTGGAAACAAGGTCGATCTTGCTGGCCGGGGCAGTGTGCGTTGAAGCGCGGGGGGCGCTGCCGTCGTGTTAATCTGAAATATGTATAATATATATTATGGAAAATATTGGATGCGCCGTTATCCCACCTATCCCAGCTCTTCCAAGCCTGTTTGTCGAGCTTTCGCCCTGTGTTATTGAGGCCTGGCGCTCATGCAAGTTGTTCCAGCGCTTTCGGAGACTGATCGCATGGATGTTCTTTTCCTGGTGAAACCAGGCTTCACGGATCCGGCCTATCCCGGTGTGCAGTTCTATTGCTGGCATTGCGCGCTTCTTGAAGGCGTCCTGGCCGCCTTTCCGGAATGCGCTGCCAAGCTCGATGTGCGGCGTGTCGATTGGCCACGGCCCCGGCATGAAGTGATCGAGCTAGCCGGAGAAGCCAATCAGTCATTGCCGCTGCTCGTGCTCGCGGACGACACAGGTTCGGATGGCCGCACCGGCCGGAGGTTGATCGCTGACAAAGACGCGATTCTGGCCGCGTTGAGCGAGCGCCACGGCTTCCCCTGTCCACATCCTTAAGGCTGCAGCGGCTGAAGCACGAAGATCGGTGCTGCATTGCATGACGTCGTTGCGCGGCTTCTGTGGGCTTCGTTACGCTCTACGGTGATAGCGGCGCTCTGCCGACGCCGGTCTCACGCCGTAATCCGAGGCTCACTTGGTTATGTCTGATGAAACATCGCTCAATTCGATCAAATGCGAATAAATTTTTATTGATAATGAGAATGAATCGCAATATGACGATACCCTAACCTTTTTTATCTGGTTCCTTCCGGAGACAACTGAATGCCTTTTGAAAACGCCCTGCGCGCGGCGACCCTGCGCGCCTGCCTGAAAGCTTGCCCAATCCCCGTCCGAAGTGTCTCGGCCCGCAGGGTCGTTGCTGCGGCTGGTGCTTGCCTGCTTGGCGGTTCTCTGGTCGCGGGCACCCTGCTGGCGACCGCTGACTCGACCCAGGCGGCCGCGGTTTCCCTGTCGCTGGACATTCTGGTGGCCGACCAGGGTCTCGACGGCGTCTATCGGACGCGCGACTTCAATGGCGACGGCGATGCCAATGATGCCGGTGAGACCACCGTCTTCTTCGATGCGAACAACGCCAGCGGGCTGAGCAACCCCACCAACAACGTCTTCACGCTGCTGCAGTCGCGTAGCGGCGAGTTTTACATCGGCGACGGCAGCAGCGACGCAGTCTATCGACTCAGCGATCGCAACGGCGATGGCGATGCCCAGGACGCCGGCGAGGCGAACCTCTGGTTTTCTGAGGACAACGCCGCGGGTTTGACCCTCCCTACCCCCAACGGCCTCGGTGAAGATAGCAACAACAATATCTACATCGTGAATGCGGGCGTCCCGTCACGACCCGCGGACGGTATTTACAAGACTCGCGACCTGAACGGCGACGGTGACGCCAATGACGCCGGCGAGGCGACGCTCTGGCTTGATCTGGCGCGCCTGAATCCCGCCGCCTCGGCGTTCGAAGTGACCTTTCAGGGGAACGTCGCCTTCGTCTCCGATACCGTCGGCACCGATACCAACGTGATCTACCGGGCCGAAGACACGAACGGCGACGGTAGTATCAGCGATGACGAAGTCGGTGTCTTCATCGCCGGCGACAACCCCTTTGGTGTGCCGATCGACTTTGCCCTGGCCGGTGACGACACCAGCCTTTTCATCTGGGAGTTCCTGGATTTCGGCGGGCCGCAGTCGCTCTTCAAACTGACCGACCTGAACGGTAACGGCATTATTGACGGTGTCCTCGAAGTCGAGGAGGTCTGGGACAACTCACTCCTGCCCGACGAGATCGTCAGCAGCGTGGGCTTCGGCGTCGCGGTCGATGATGACGGCAACGTCGTGCTTACATCCAACGGACGCAATCCGGAAGAAGACAGCATCATCCTGCTGAAGGACCTCAATGGGGACGGCGATTACGACGATCCGGGCGAAACCACCGTCTGGGCATCGCGTCTGGCCAACGACACCTTTCCTGACCGGCCCAGGGCGGTCACCTTTGTCGAGCCCGGACTGGTCGTGGCCGTGGCCGAGCCCGGCTCCCTGCCACTTTTCGGCCTTGGATTGCTGTCGGCAGTAACTCTTGCCGGTCTGCGCAAACGGCGCGGCGCTAAGCTCCGCTAAACGCGGGCCTGCCGAACTCAGCCGCCGGCTTCTCCGGGAGCCGGCGGCGCCAGCTCGCTGCGGATCGCGAAGAGCTTGCGTTCCTTGATGACGCCGGGTGCGGCCTGCCAGGCTGAAACCTGAAGGCGGGAAGATTTATCGCGCTGCTGCCCGACCAGCATCATCTCAGGCGTCTCGGCCGGACCGATCATCGGCAGGAAGAGACGCTTGATCAGTTTTGGTCCGCTATCGGCCGTATAGCCGTAGGCAAACTCACTATAAAGTCCCTCAGCGCTGGTCGCGCCAAGCCGGTAAAGCTCAGCGATATGTTCTCCGTAAGGGCCGCCCGGCGCCTCTTCATGGAGATAGCGGCCGGTCGGATCAGAGCCGAAGGCCATGTCGGTGCCCACCAGACGGAACCTGATACGCCGGCCGCCATCTGCAGATTCCACCAGGGCGATGAACGGCAGGAGTTGCGGAATATCGATGGGGTCAAGGTCCGCACGCAGGGAGAGTTCGCCGTCCCGGCGCAGGGAGCTCCAATAGCTGTAGAGATCAGACAGGATCGGGTCTGATATGGCTTCCGGCGGGCCGACTTTAAGGCGACCGGCTTCGGCGCGGCCATAAGTCGCCGAAAGAGCGGGCGGATTCAGCATGAAGTCAGTTTACATGCGAGTGGTTTACATTGCTTTACCCCTGGCATCTCTTCAAAGCCGTAACGGCAAAACGGGTCGAGGGCTGGGCCAGGCGCGTTCGCCGGGCGTGCCGGAGCAAGCTTTGAAGCTCAAAGCTCTCTGAAAATCAGATTAAAATTCAGCGTCACAAGGCATTTTTCGGCGACATGCCATGGAATGTGCGGCTGAACCCGTGTAGCCTTTCGCTCAACAAGAAGATTTAGCAGGGTTGGCTATAAATGTTGCTTGTCAAGGCATCCGCACTTCGCTCAGGTCGAGCGGAGATGACGAAGCGTTGCTTCCAGGGACTGGCGTTCGTCGCCGCTGCGGTTCTTTCTTTGCCGGCGTCGATTGAGTCATATGGTAACGGCGCCTCCGCGGCTCAGCCGGTCACCGAGGTTCTTTCCCTGCCTGAAGTCAAGGTCGTGCGCGGCCTTCAGGAATCGGCCTATCTCAGCGAAAAGGTCGAAACCGGCAAGCTGCCGCCGGTGGCGGATCGCCTGCCTGCCAGTCCGCAGGTGGTGCCACGCGGCAGCGCACAGACGGTCGGCAAGGCGGGCGGCAGCGTCAAGACCCTGATCACCCGAGAGAAAGATGTCCGGCTGTTGGTGGTCTATGGCTATGCGCGGCTGGTGGGCTACAACGAAAAGCTGGAAATCGTGCCGGACATCCTGGAGCGGGTCGAGATCGAAGACGGCCGGAGCTTCACCTTCTATCTGAGGAAAGGCCACAAGTGGTCTGACGGCCATCCCTTTACGACCGAAGACTTCCGCTACTATTGGGAAGACGTTGCCAACAACGACAAGCTGACGCCGACCGGGCCGACCACCGCGCTCTCCGTCGAGGGGACCTTTCCGGAGGTGGAGGTGATCGACGAGACCACCATCCGCTATAGCTGGCCCCATCCCAATCCCTTCTTCCTGACCCAGCTCGCCGGTGCGCGCCCGCTCTTCATCTTCCAGCCCGCGCACTACATGAAGCAGTTTCACGCCAAGTACGCCGACCCGGAGGAACTCGCGAAAAGGGTTGAGGATTCGAATGCAAGGGACTGGGCGCAAATGCACAATCGCAAGGGCCGCCAGTATCGCTTTACCAACCCGAAGCTCCCGACCCTGCAGCCCTGGGTCAATACGGTCAAACCGCCCTCGACCCGCTTCGTGGCAAAGCGCAATCCCTTCTACCACCGGATCGACGAGTTCGGTCAGCAGCTCCCCTATCTGGACGAAGTGATCCTGAGCGTTGTCTCCGGCTCCCTGGTGCCGGCGAAGGTCGGGGCTGGAGAATCGGACCTGCAGTCGCGCGGCCTGAATTTCAGCGACTACACCTTCCTGAAAGAGAACGACGACCGCAGCGCTTATGACGTACGCCTCTGGAAGACCGTACGCGGCTCCCAACTCGCGCTTTATCCCAACCTGAACACCAACGATCCGGAGTGGCGCAAGCTGTTCCGGGACGTACGTTTCCGGCGCGCCCTCTCGCTGGCGACCAATCGCCATGAGATCAACCAGGTCATCTACTACGGTCTCTGTATCGAAGGTAACAACACGGTGTTGCCGGCCAGTCCGCTCTACCGGCAGGAATACCGCGATGCCTGGGCCAAATTCGACGTCGGGGCTGCGAATGCGCTGCTTGACGAACTGGGTCTGACCGAACGCAATGAGGACGGTATCCGCCTGCTGCCCGATGGCCGGCAGATGGAGATCATCGTGGAGACCGCAGGTGAAAACACCGAAGAATCAGACGTTTTGGAGCTGATTCATGACACCTGGCTGGAAGCCGGTATCAAGATCTTCACCAAACCCTCCCAGCGCGAGGTCCTGCGCAAGCGCATTTTCTCTGGCGAAACCGTCATGACCATGTGGTTTGGCTTTGAAAACGGCGTACCGACCGCTGACATGAGTCCGGACGAGTTTGTCCCCATCCATCAGCAGAGTTATCAGTGGCCGAAGTGGGGCCAGTACCACGAGACCAGCGGCAAGTCGGGCGAGCCGGTGGATATGCCCATGCCGTCCGAGCTGCTGGAACTCCACATCGACTGGACCACGGCGCGGTCCCGTGAAGAGCGGGAACAAATCTGGCACCGGATTCTGAAGATCCATGCCGATCAGGTCTTCACCATCGGTATCGTCGCCCAGGTGCCCCAGCCGATCGTCGTGGCCAACGCCCTGAAAAACGTGCCCAAGGAAGGCATTTACAACTGGGAGCCCGGCGCGCAGTTCGGGATCTATCGGCCGGATCGCTTCTGGCTGGATCGCTGAGCTTTCACTTCAGGATGAGCTGGTTTGCGCCCGCGCTCGTCGAGCCTTTTCGACCATCTTTCCAAGGCGAGAATCACATTATCGAAGCTTGCGGCTTTGCCTGTCGGAGGCAAAGCGGTATGTGCCGGCTACAGGCATCCCAAACTGCTATTTGAGCACCGAAAAGGACTGCTAGAACCGGCTCGGGAATCGAGAGCTGATCAAGTAGGAAATTGCGTAGGCTGTGGCCAGGCAGCACCCTTCGATAAACAAAACTATCGGCCAGATCTCACCCCAGATGTTGCCGTCTTCGTCCGCCGTGACTTCGCTGCGCGCCGCGAATTGGCTAGAGGCAGCTGGAGTCGGATCACTTGATTTATCTGAAAATACTACGGTGGTAAAAATCAAGGCCTGGGATAAGATGAAGATGAAAGCTACCAGGCCCAAGAAACGGAGCAAAACGCTACTCTCCTATTCGGTGAAGATGCTGAATAACAGATGGGCAGTCATCAACCTCCTGCAACTAAAAGCGCAATGCGGTGAGCAAAGGCAGCTAAACGAAAGCAATCATTACGCTTTTATAGCGACCGCGCTTTTGTTTTGGCGTCGTCCCACATCTCTCCGCCGGGACAAGATCATGCCGCAGAAACTCGATGCGAGAATCACCGCGGCGCCAGCCAACTGGGTCCCGCTGAACCACTCCCCAAGCAGGACGGCACCTAGAACGGTCGCTACCAATGGACTCAGCAGCGAGAGGAAGGTCACCCCTGCCCCGACCTCGGTAATGCCACGGACCCAAAGCCAGTAGGCGAGCGCTGTGCCGGGCAGGATGAGGTAAAGAAAGCCGACCAGGTTTCGGGCGGAAAGTTCCGCGGGAAGACCTTCGAGACTGAGCGCGACCGGCATAAGGAACAAACCGCCGAGAAAGAGTTGCCAGGCCGCCAGCTCCAGAGCGGTTCCGAGCCGGCCCCAGCGCTCGATCAGGACGGTCGACAAGGCCATGGATGCCGCTGCGGCAAGCGCGGCCGCAACACCCAACAGGTCCAGTCCCGCCGAAGGGGCGAGGACCAGAAGGCCCACGCCGGCGGTCCCGGCAAGCGCCGCCAGGATCTGCCCCGCGCGCGGCTGGCGCCGCAGCAGCGGCCAGGCCAGGAGGGCGACGATCAGGGGCTGGGCGGACATGAGGGTCGCCGCCACGCCCCCGGGCAGGCGCCCGGCACTGATGAACAGCAGACCGAAAAACAGACCGATGTTCGCCAGTCCCAGGATCGTCAGAGGCAGCAGCTTCTCCCGCGGCGGCAGGCCGGGGCCCAGCAGCATGAGCAGGAGCCCGGCCGGAAGGGCCCTCAGCGCGGCGGTCAGCAGAGGGTGGTTCTCCGGCAGGAATTCGGTGAAGACGATGTAGGTCGACCCCCAGAGACTGGGCGCGAGCATGGTGGCCAGGATCAGGGCGGGGCGGGATGTGAGCATGATGTCGTTCCTCCCTCTCGATCTAACGCGGAAACGCACCCGCAAAGGCCAGTTCAGAGAGCGGCCGCCGCAGGCTCGGAACCTCCCGCTCCTGGAGGTCGGCCGGCAGGTTCGAGGCTTCCGCGCGGCGGCCGATTGCGATGGCAATCTCGACCCGGTAATGCTCCGGCACCTGCAGGCGCGATCGGGACTGCTCGTAGTCGATACCCGCCATGCCATGCGCCTGATAGCCCATCCGGGTGGCCTGTAAGGCGAACTGCGCCCAGGCGGCGCCGGCATCGAAGCTGTGGCAGCGCGATGGCTTGGTTTTCTTGGGGTCTTCGGCAAACATCAGGCTGTCGGAAAGCAGAAAGACCAGCGCCGAGGCCTGCTGTGCCCAGGCTCTGTTAAAGTCGTCGAGCAACGCCAGATAGTCCTGCCAGTGGCGATCCCCCCTGTGGGCATAGAGGAAGCGCCAGGGCTGCAGGTTAAAGGCGGAAGGCGCCCAGCGAGCGGCTTCGATCACGGTCAGAAGATCCGCTTCCGGCATGGCTTCGCCATCGAAAGCGCGGGGGGACCAGCGTTCAAGGAAAATGGGATCGATCGGACGGTCACTCTGTCGGCTGGACATATCGGTACCTCTCAGCAAAGGGGTAGCGTTGCCGGGATGCGGTCTTTTCCGCGGCACCCGGGTGGGAAACCGGCGAGAGTTGCCTCGCCGGCAGGCTTTTGATAAGTTTGCGTCGAATTATTTTATTGCAAGTAATTCGATATCGAAATATTTAAGATCGAAAGAGACATGAGTCAAGGCGAGAAGCTGAAAAATACGACTGCGCTGTCGTCAGCCTCACAGAATCAGGGGGCTCCCATGGAAGCGCTCCTGGCTCAGTGGCGGCGGGAACGGCCGGATATCGACCCCGAGGTTATGGCGGTTTGCGGTGATGTCAGGCGGGCGAGCGAAAGGATCCGTCAGGGCATGGCGGCGAACCTTACCGGAAGCGGTCTCGACCTCGCCGGCTTCGATGTCCTGCTGACCCTGCGTCGGCAGGGGCGCGGCGAAGCCCTCTCTCCTTCCGCCCTTGCGAAGGACATGATGCTCTCCACCGCGGCCATGACCAACCGCCTGGACCGCCTGGAAAAGCGCGGACTGGTCGCCCGCCGGGCCGACCCTGAAGACCGCCGCGGCCTGAAGATCGTCTTAACGGAAGAAGGTTTTCGCCTGGCGGACGAACTGGTGGTTTCGCATGTGGAGGCTGAGGAGCGGATGCTCGCCGCTCTGAGCAGTGAGGAGCGTGATCAACTGCGAAACCTGTTGAATCGGATCACCTAGCGAACTGATTTCACTAGATCTCCACCCAAAGCCCGTCATATCCAGGCTCCACGCCTTCCGGGCAGCGGCTCTTCAGTTCCTCGTAGTCGACCTGATGGTTCATGTGGGTCAGGATCGCCCGCTCTGGCTTGACCCTTTCAATCCATTCGAAGGTCTGCGCGACGTGTGAATGGGTCGGATGCGGGTCGTCGCGCAGGCAGTCGACGATCCAGACCTTTACCCCCTCCAAGGCCGCGAATGCGGCCTCATCGAGGTCCGAGGCGTCGGTGGAATAGGCGATGTCGCCAAAACGGAAGCCAAGACTGGTCGTACTGCCGTGTTGCTGCAGAATTGGCAGAATCGGAAGTGGTCCGACCTTGAAGGGCCCTTCGATCAGGCGATCATCGAGCATGGGGCGGTAACGGTTCGCCGGATCGCTGCTTGACGTGAAGATATAGTCAAATCGCCGGGTCAGGGACTCACGGGTCTTCCGATCCATGTAAGCGGGAATTGGCCCCTCATTCGCATAGGAGAGGTAACGCAACTCGTCGAGCCCGTGGCTGTGATCGGCATGATCATGGGTGTAGACCACAGCATCCAGACGGGTGATTTTGTTGTTAATCAACTGCTCGCGCAGATCCGGTGAGGTATCGATCAATACGCGGGTCCCCTGCTCTTCCAGCATAATCGAGACACGGCGACGCCGATTCTTGGGATTGCCGGGGTCGCAAACGCCCCATGAGCCACCCGGCTCCGTGCTTGCGAGAGGAACGCCGCCGGAGCCGCCGCAGCCGAGCATCGTGACCTTCATTGAGCAGCGCTGTCCCGTTGCAGGGCTTCGCCGGCCCGGGAAAAGAGACTTTTGAAGTTCGCCGTGGTGCGCTCGATCAGAAGATCGTTCGATACCTCTTTGATTTCCGCCAGTTTTTCCGCCGTATGCACGACGAAAGCCGGTTCGTTGGTTTTGCCCCGCTTAGGCACCGGCGCGAGATAGGGCGCATCGGTCTCGACCAGGAGGCGCTCCAGAGGCACCTGCCGCACGGTTTCGCGCAGGCTTTCGGCGCTCTTAAAGGTCACCACCCCGGCCAGGGAGATATAGAAGCCCATCTCCAGAGCCGCCTCCGCCAGCGCCGGACCTGCGGTAAAGCAATGAATCACAGCGGGATAGGCACCGTTTCTGTGTTCGTCGCGCAGGATCTCGACCGTGTCTTCATCGGCATCCCGGGCATGGACGATCAGCGGCAGGCCGGTCTCCCGCGCGGCAGCGATATGGGACCGGAAGCTGACCTTCTGCCGCTCCCGGGGCGAGTGCTCATAGTAATAGTCCAGGCCGGTCTCACCGATACCCACCACCTTCGGATGCTGCGCCAGGTCGATCAGGCGGTCCGGGCTTTCCTGCCCCTCCTCGCCCGCCTCGTGCGGGTGCACGCCGACGGAACAGAAGACGTTCGGGTAGCGCTCGGCGATCTCCAGGACAAGCGGGAACTCGCTCAGCTTGGTGCAGATGGTGACCATGGCGCCGACGCCGGCGCGCCCTGCCCGCGCGACGACCTCGTCGATGTCGCCGTCGCGCTGCAGGTAATCGAGATGACAGTGAGAATCGATCAGCATGCCGTTGATTTCCGTGACCTTGTCAGCCTTCGGCCTCATCCTCGACGAAGCGTGGGAAGACACCCTGCGGCTTCGGCACAGGTGAGCCCGCGGCCAGCGGTGTCGTCAGCGCATCGAAGCCACGCGCATCCTCGGCCACCGAGAGCTGATCCAGCATCTTGGCCATGGCGTCCGGCATCACCGGCTGGGTCAGGATCGCCAGCCGGCGGACGGTCTCGGCAAGGACGTAGAGCACCGTGCCCATCCGCTCGGGATCGGTTTTTTTCAGGGCCCAGGGCGCCTGATCGTCTACATAGCGGTTGGCGGCGGCGATCACGTCCCAGGTCGCTTCAAGCGCCTTATGGAAGGCCTGAACGCCATACTCCTGTTGCAGGCGTGCCGGCAGGGCTTCGCTCAGAGCAAGCAGAGCCTCATCCGCGGGCGTAAAGGCACCCGGCTGCGGCATGGCATTGGCGCAGTTCTTGGCGATCATGGAGAGCACCCGCTGGGCCAGATTGCCGAAATCGTTGGCCAGATCGCCGTTCATCCGCGAAACGATCGCACGCTTAGACAGATCACCGTCATTGCCGAAGGGCACCTCGCGCAGCAAGAAGTAGCGGACCTGGTCCAGGCCGTAGGTCTCCACAAGCTGCAGCGGGTCGATCACGTTACCCAGGGACTTGGAGATCTTCTGGCCTTCGTTGGTCCACCAGCCGTGGGCGAACACCCGCTTGGGCGTCGGCAGACCGGCGGCCATCAGGAAGGCCGGCCAATAGACTGCATGAAAGCGCAGGATATCCTTGCCCACCATGTGAAGATCGGCGGGCCAGTAGTTTGAATAGCTTTCACTTTCCACGTCCGGGTAGCCGGCCGCGGTCATGTAGTTGGTCAGGGCGTCGAGCCAGACGTACATGATGTGTTCCGGGTCATCCGGGACCGGGACACCCCAGGAAAAGGTCGTCCTGCTGATCGAGAGGTCCTTCAGGCCGCCCTTGACGAAACTGACCACCTCGTTACGGCGGGTCTCCGGCAGGATGAAGTCCGGGTTGGCGTCGTAGAAGGCCAGCAGCCGGTCCTGCCAGGCCGAAAGCCGGAAAAAGTAGGAGGGTTCCTCCACCCACTCCACCTCCGCGCCGCTGGCCGTGGCGATACGCGTGCCGTCCGGCTGCTTGGTCAGCTCGCTCTCGGTATAGAAAGCCTCGTCCCGCACGGCATACCAGCCCGAATAGCTGCCCAGGTAGATCTCACCGTTCTCCAGCAGCTTCTTCCAGAGCGCCTGACAGGCGGCTTTATGACGTGCCTCTGTGGTGCGGATGAAGTCGTCGTTGCTGAAGTTCAGAGCCGGCGAGAGATTGCGGAAGTTCTGCGAGACCCGGTCGGTGAAAGCCTGTGGGTCGACGCCTGCGGCCTGGGCCGACTTCTCGACCTTCTGACCGTGTTCGTCGGTGCCGGTCAGAAACTTCACATCCCGCCCGTCGAGCCGCATGAAGCGCGCCAGGACATCGCATGCCAGAGTGGTGTAGGCATGGCCGATGTGCGGCACGTCGTTCACGTAGTAAATCGGCGTCGTGATGTAATAAGGCGTTTTCTGCCCGGACATTCCATTCTCCTGGCGGGCCTGGCCGGATCTCATCCGCCGCCTGCCCCTACCTGTCGTATTGCTCTCGGCCGTCTGACAACGGCGGCCGAGGTATCATAAAGAGGTTCCGGCCCCTTAAGAGGTGAGAGCCTCGATCTCGGAAAAGACACTGATCACAACATGTTTGCGGTCGAGGTTCGCACGATCTGCCGCGTTGTACAGAGCCGAGGTCTTGTCCCACAGCGCAAGCCACTGTGCAAGAGGGCGGCGCGCCAAAAGGCGCTCCATGAGGCCGGCCTCGTTCTCGGTGACCGGTGGTGGCAGGACACCCCGCGCGCCAGCGTTGATCATACGCGCCAACCACCACAACAGCAGCTCCATGCCCGTCCGGAACCTGTCGCCGCCGCTGTCCTGGGCCAGTTTATCTCCCAGGGCTTGAACCTTCATACTGTCCAGCGATGGTAGCTGAGCGACGATATCCATCAAGATCTTGTAGAGATCGAGGCCACCGATGGCATCGAGCTGAAGGGCGCGGCCGATACTGCCTTCGGAGAGTCGGGCCAGAGCCCGGGCTTCCTCGAGAGGAAGTTCCGGTCGCTGTTGCTGCAGCAGTGTCAGGACCGTCTCCTCCTCCAGGGAGCTGAGGACCAGATGACAACAGCGTGAATGGATGGTCGGCAGCAGGCGTGCCGGCTGATGGCTGATCAAGAGCAGCAGCACATCTTTGGGCGGTTCCTCCAGAATCTTCAATAAAGCATTGGTCGCGTTGATATTCATGTCGTCAATCGGGTCGACCACCACGACGCGCCATCCGCCTTCGGTCGAGGTCTTGCGCAGAAAGGATACGACACCGCGGGCCTCCTCTACGGGGATGACCGAGCGCGGTTTGCCCTTGGGGTCAAGGCCCCGCTCGACCGTCATCAGATCCGCATGGCCACCCGAGGCGACCCGCCGGAACACCTCGTTGCCGGGGTCGAGTGCAAGGCCGTCCGGCGAAGCACCGAAGAGACCCGGCGCCGCCGCGCCACCGTTGAGAACAAAGCGGGCAAAGCGATACGCCAGGGTCGCCTTTCCGATACCCCTTGGCCCCTGCAGCAGCCAGGCATGGGGCAGTCTTTCGGATTCATAAGCGCTTAGCAGACGTTGTTCGGCCGTACCATGACCCAGCAGATCGGGATTTTCCCGAGGCGCAAGGCCTGGCGTCTCTTCCCTGGCCACTTTCGCCATCAGGCGGCATCCAGTTGAAGGTGCTCCGTCACGAGCCGGCGAATTTCCTGCTCCACCTCTTTTTGCGGAGCCGTGGCGTCGACGACCAGACAACGCTCCGGTGCCCTGGCGGCGATCTCGAGGAAACCCGCGCGCAGTCTTTCATGAAAGGCCAGCACCATGGACTCGTAGCGATCCTCGCCGTCCGCCCGCGTCTCCGCCCGGGCCAGTCCGATTTTCGGATCTACGTCGAGAATGATCGTCAGGTCGGGAAGGTTATCCGCAATCACAAGCTTTTGCAGAGTTTCGATGATGTCCCGCCCTAACTGGTGGCCATAACCCTGATACGCCATGGTGGAGTCGACAAAACGGTCGCAGAGGACCCACTGTCCGGCCGTCAGCGCCGGCCGGATGGTCTTCTCCAGATGATCGCGCCGTGCCGCGAAGTGCAGCAGCACCTCTGTTGTCGCGGACCAGCGATCAACCTCACCCTCGACGAGAAGTCTGCGGATCTCCTCCGCACCAGGACTTCCGCCCGGCTCTCTGGTTCTGGTTACCGCATGTCCCGCGTCCGAGAGCCACTCGGCGAGGCGCAGGATCTGAGTCGTCTTGCCGGTCCCCTCCCCGCCTTCAAAGGTAATAAACTTGCCGCGCATCCTTAACGCACCCTAGTACCCGCACCCTGCCGCCTTGCCGATCAGGGCGACCCGAAGATCAAGTGTTTCACACCCGCTGCAATCTTGCCGAAACCGCCGAGCTGGCCAACCGCGGCCCCCGTGACGAGCGGCACCTCGAAGCTGTCGATATCCGGCGCCTCGACCCGCAGGGTGGCCAGTTGGGCGCCTTCTTCGATCGGTGCCGGTATGGGACCTTCATAATGCACGGTCACCTTCATCTTGTCCCTGGACTTGCGCGGCAGGGTCACGACGATGTCTTCCTGGGGCACCAGGGGTACCGTCACCTCTTCACCCAGCCAGACCGGCGCGTCGTCGACGGTTTCCCCGGCGGAGAAGAGTTTGTAATTGTCGAATTCCCGAAAGCCCCACTGGATCAGCCGCGCCGACTCTTCGCTCCGCGCCCGGTTGCTGGGCAGGCCGTTGACCACCAGGATCAGCCGCCGGTCATCCCGAACGGCCGAAGCAGTCAGGCCGTAGCCGGCTTCTTCCGTATGACCGGTCTTCAGTCCGTCCGCGCCAAGATTCATGTAAAGCAGCGGGTTACGGTTGCTTTGTGTGATTTCAGACCAGGTAAACTCGGTCTGGGAGTAATAGTGATAGTACTCGGGATACTCCGTGATCACATGCTGAGCCAGGGTCGCGAGATCCTTGGCGGTCATGCGGTGAACAGGGTCCGGCCAGCCGGTGGCGTTGGCGAAGGTGCTGCCGGTCATGCCGATTTCGCGTGCTTTTTCGGTCATGACATCCGCGAAGGCTTCCTCGCTGCCGGCCAGGCCCTCCGCCAGCACGATGCAGGCATCGTTACCCGACTGGACGATCACGCCTTGGAGCAGATTTTCGATGCTGATCTGGTCACCGACCCGGACGAACATCTTGGAGCCGCCCTTCTTCCAGGCTTTTTCGCTGACCGGCAGCTTTTCTTCCAGCGACAGTCGCCCGTCCTTCAAACGCTCGAAGACAACCACCGCGGTCATGATCTTGCTCATGGAGGCCGGCGGCATCGACTGTTCCGCGTTCTTTTCCAGAAGCACCGCGCCGGTGGTCATATCGACCATGTAGGCCTCGCGGGCCTGGGTCTCGAGCGCTTGAGCCGGCTTGGTGTCCAGGTGACTGGCGGTCAGACAGCCGGCCAGCGCCAGACCGAGGGCGAGATTTTGAAGCGATCTCTGTGGCATCCGAGATACAGATCCTTTTTTGTGAGCCAAGCGTGCGGTTCCAGCCTGCCGGAGCTTTATTCAGAAAATGTTAACCAAACTTAGCCGCTCGCGAAAAAAAGCGCCAGCCGGCTGTCTGCCCTTGGACAGGAAATCTGATTCGGGATTCCGGAGAAAGTAAGGCGGCGGCTGTGACCACAGGATTTCGGGGTGCAAAGATGCCGTTACCGCAAAATCTTGTTATTCGACGATCACCCGGGCGTCGCTGAATCCATTCCCGTGCAGCGTCGCCAGAAGACGGTCAGCTTCCGTCACGGAGACCATGGGGCCAAGCCGCACCCGGAAATACTGCGCATCGCCCACCTGGGCGGTTGCGATGCGGGTTTGGCCGAGAGAGGACAGCCGGGCGCGCAGCCGCTCGGCGTTGGCAATGCGGACGAAGGAGCCGGCCTGAACGAAGATATTGCTGGCGGGTACCTGCGTTTGTGTCACCACACCGTCGGGTTCCGGCGCCGCTGTGATCGTGCGCCTTGCCGGCTGGGCCGTTTTGCCTGCGGGCTGCGACTTGGCTTCGACGCTGGCGACGCCGGCAGGTGCGGCCAGGGATTCGCCCGCAACGACCACGGTTGGCGCAGCCTTTACCTCGGCGGCCGTCGGCGAGGTGGCGACCTGGCCGAGCTGTGGCGCCGATCCAGCACCCTGCCCGACAACCTGGCCCCGGTTCCCGCCGCGCCGCGACAACGCTGCCAACTGACGGCTTTCCGCCTCTAGAATCTCTACCTTGACCTTCGCTGTGCCCTGGATCCGAAAGCCCAGCAGCTCCGCTGAACGGCGCGAGAGATCGATGATCCGGTTGTTGGCGAAGGGTCCCCGGTCGTTGATCCGTACAGTGATCGAGCGGCCATTCCCCAGATTTGTGACCCGCACCATGCTGGGCAGTGGCAGGGTACGGTGCGCAGCCGTCAGGGCAAACTGATCGTAGATCTCGCCATTAGCCGTCTTGCGGCCATGAAAGCCGGGGCCATACCAGGAGGCGATACCGGTTTCGCGGTAGTTATAGTCGACCTTCGGATAATACCAGATGCCCCCGATCTCATAGGGTTTTCCGACCTTGTAATTGCCGGCCGCCTTGGGCGTGCTCGTGACCGGCACCTTCACCTGCTTAGCGGTGTGGGAAGCCAGCTCCAACTCGGCGCAGGAAGATATGAGGATGCCTGCTGTCGCCAGGGCGATCCAGGTCTTGAAACGCCGATTCAGCATTATCTAGTGCACCTGAAGCAAGTTAACTATATATTTGGTAGTCTACTTGCTCGCTGCCGGAACGGCAAGAATCTGCTTTCTGTAGCAGAACCCACCCGAAATTCAACTCAAGCTTTCTCGTTAAACGCGAGACGCTATCCGCTTGTCGCCGCGCCGCGCGACGCTTCGCTGCGCAGGCGCTTCAGAAGCGTCGTATCCGGATAGCCGTCGGCGGGCATGCCGAAGCGTCGCTGAAAGGCTTTGATACCGGCGCGGGTCTGCCGGCCCGCGACCCCATCCGGATTCCCCACGTCATGGCCAAGTTGATTCAGCAGTCTCTGAATTTCTTCAATCTCGCTGCGGCGCAGCGGGGTCTCATTCTCAGGCGCTTTGGTCAACAGCCTGCCTTTGCCCGCAATCCGGTCGGCGAGGTGTCCGACGGCGATGGCATAAAGGATCGAATTGTTCCACTTCAGGGTAGCCCGGAAGTTTCCGTAAACCAGAAAGGCCGGACCTTTGTGGCCGGCCGGGAGAAGGATGGAGCCCTCGATCGCCGCCCGGGGGAGATCCCGGCCGTCGGCCCGGCGTACGCCGAGCGCCTGCCACTCGCCGATCGGCCTCTTCTGTCCGAAGCCGACCAGTTCCAGGTCAAACCCGGCCGGCAATTTGACCTCCCGCCCCCAGGTCTCACTGTCATCCCAGCCGAGATTGCTCAGGAAGTTGGCCGCTGAGTTGAAGACGTCAGGCAGGCTGTTCCAGAGATCCCGGCGGCCATCGCCGTCGGCATCGACTGCATGTCCGAGAAAGGTCGAGGGAATGAACTGCACCTGGCCCATGGCTCCGGCCCAGGAACCACTCATCTGCGCCGGCGCGATGTCGCCGTTATCGATAATGGTCAGGGCGTCGAGCAACTGGCCGCGGAAAAAGGCGGCGCGTCTTGGGTCATGCGCCAGCGTCGCTAAGGCAGAGACAACCGAGAAGCCCCCTGTATTGCTGCCGAAATTGCTCTCCAGGCCCCAGAAGGACACCAGAAAGCGGGCCTGCACGCCATATCGGCGCTCGGCGTCACGCAGGAGAGACGCATGCCGTGTCATGAGCTGGCGCGCCCTTTCGACCCGCTTTTCGTTCACGGCGCGATTGAGATAGGTCCAGAATGTCAGGGTAAACTCCGGTTGCCGGCGATCCAGTTCGATCACCCGCGGAACCGGGCGTACATCGTCGAGACTGCTGTCTAGCACAGCCTGGGATATGCCGCGGGCACGGGCTTCGCGCTTCAGGTCTTCGAGCCAGGCCGCAAAACCGTCATCGGCCGTCTGATTCTGTGCATCTGCCGGCTCGGCGGCGGTTTGCGCCTGGACGCCTGACGGGCCGGGGATGATAAGGCTGGCGCCCAGGAATGCGGCCGTCAGCGCCAGGCGCAGAGCGTCATCCCGCCGCGAAACAATTGATTTCCAAGCTCTTCCGATACCGCTTGCCATGGGGAATCCTCTGATCAGGCGCAGACCTCATTCTTCTGCCATAGGGCCCAGAGTCGTGCAATCGTCGTGCAGTCAGGGACTCCCGCACAAACAGGCTCTAGTTTTGCCCTTCGACGGCCTGCAAGGCGTCACCTTGATGATAGACCCGGCAGCGCGAGGTGCCCTGGCCACGAAAAACATAGACATTGCCGGGCGTTGCGACCCCCCGCGGATCGTAAAGCGAGGCCTTTGAGGCTGTGGCGGCGCCGTAGGTCCGTCCGTCCAGAATTGCAACGAAGCGCCGGTCACGCCGTTGTCTGAACTGGCCCTCGCGGCAGTAATCGCTCAAAACACGGTCGAGGTTCCAGTTTCCGCCGCCGAGTCTTTCGTCGCTGCGGACAAGGACGCGCGGCCGCAGCGGCGGCAAGCCCGTCCTGCCGTGGGGGATGGCAGCGGGCTGTGTCGTCACGCGCTTAGGCGGATTGGCGTAGTGTCGGGGATGGGTGACCGAAATCTCCGCCCAGGCCTGTCCGCCCAGAGTCAGCAGCAGACCGAAAGCAACCATCGAAGGTGGTGAGTTGCGAAACATCATCTATACGTTTTAGTTCATTCGCGCGTTTTCAGCAGCTTAGTGATCTAGTCATAAGACGCGGTTAACGAAAATTTTGTTGTCTGGGGAAAAGAATTCGACCGTTTGTATGGGTCTGCGCCGCTCTTAACGGCATCGGACCGGAAGCAAAGCCTTCACCCGAAGGCAAAAGTGATCAGGAATTTGGACATGCCCGCCGAAGTTCCCTCCAGTCTCGAGGAAAAAGAGCTCGAAGCAGCAGAAAGCCTGGTGGCGGAAGCGCCTCCCGAAGGCGCTGTGGAAGAAGCCGAGCCCGCCAGTTCAGCCGACGAAACCAGTGACGGGACTTCCGACGCTGAAGGCGATCCAGCGGCGGCGGAGGAAGGGGCTGCCGAGGGACCCCATAGGCGGCGGGAACTGCGGGAGTTCGAGATCACCGGCAGTGTCACGGTCAGGGACCAGGCCTTCGCGCTCAAAAACTGGAGTTCAAGCGGCTTTGCGGTCAGCGACTGCAAAGATGAGTTCGAAGAAAACGAGCGGGTCGACATCGACTTCACTATCACTCTGGAAACAGGCCCCCTCGCCTTTTCCTGCAAAGCCATCATCGTCCGTTCGGACCCGGAAAGCGGCGATATGGCCGGGGCCTTCGTCGAGATGCGGCGCGAGGACCGGGTCGCGGTCGCCAACTACTTCGAAGTGATGGAAAGCGAAGTCGCGCCGGAAGCCTGACGCGCTTCTTTGGCGCCGGACCCTCTCGTTCTGACCGGCCTGGTCACCAGACGCGTCTTTTCCTCTATGGTTAATGAAACTTTAGACTTTACCGATCTTTAATGATGCCGGCTCGGGGCGCTGCGTGCCTCTGGAAGCACAGAACGGGATCAGGAGCAGAGCATGGCGGACGAAGACGACGTCACAGAGGATGCGGAGGCATCGGCTGCCGAAGAGGGCGGAGAAGCCGGGGACTCCGAGGCCATCGATGATGACGCGGTCGCCGCTGAGTGGGCCGCCGCCATGGAAGAGGACGGCGCCGGCCCGGAGGAAGAGGCTGGCGATGCGGCCGATGCGGCCGAGGGAGTTCCCCTGCCGGAGGTTCCCGCGATCCATGGCGTTTCCCTGGAGGCGTCCGCCATCCTGGGTACGGCTCTGATGCCGGTGAGCCAGTTGCTGAAGATGGGACGTGGCGCCGTGGTCGAACTCGACAAGTCGATCGGCGATACCATCGATATCAGTATCAACGATCAAATGGTGGCTCGCGGAGAAGTGATGATCAAGGAAGATCGCCTCTGTGTGGAAATCACCGAGATGGTTAAGCGCATCAGCAGTTAAGCCTGTCGCGGCCGGCTCTCGCGGCCGCCGATCTGCGGCGGACCGCTAAAAAACACCTAAAATGCTACACTTGACGGCCGGATGCCCCCTCGCGCTCCGCGGCGAGGTGGAATCCGGCTTTGGTTGCCCCGCGTGATCTGAGGGCCTTTACACCACAAAATATCGTTACCGCTCCATCGCTTGAGGAACGGACGAACGCCTTTACCTACATCAACGCCGATCCAAATGATCGAATAAGGTAGCAGGCTAAGGTGTTGTTCCGTCATGACTGATATCCCCCGATTGCTGTCGCTCGCGACCGCCGTTCCGCCTTTCGTTCTCAAGCAAACCGAGGTCGCTGCCCAGGCCCGCGCGCTCTTCGCGCACCGGGCCCGCGACATCGATCGCCTGATGCCTGTCTTCGGCAATGCCGGAATTGAGACCCGTCATTCCTGCGTGCCGTTGGAATGGTATCTGGATGCGGCCGACTGGAAGCATCGCAACAACATCTACGTCGAGAGCGCGGTGGATCTTCTGGCGCAGGCCAGTGTCGACTGTCTCGAGCAAGTCGGTACGGCGATCGAGGAAATCGATGCGATCATCACAGTCTCCACGACGGGCATCGCGACGCCGAGCCTGGATGCGCTTTTGATGGAACGCCTCGGATTCCGGCGCGACGTGATGCGTTTGCCGGTCTTCGGCCTGGGCTGCGCCGGAGGTGTTCTGGGTTTGTCCCGTGCGGGCGCTTTCGCCGCCGCTATGCCGGGAAAGAAAGTGCTGCTGCTGGTGGTCGAGCTCTGCGCGCTGACCTTTCGCCCGGGCGACCTTTCCAAAAGCAATGTCATCGCGGCAGCTCTGTTCGGCGATGGCGCAGCGGCGGCCCTGATCAGCACCGAGGATGCGCCGGAGGCCCCTCACCTTCAGCCCGCCCTGACGGCGTCCGGGGAGTATACTTGGCCGGATTCGCTGGATGTCATGGGGTGGCATATCGAAAACGATGGTTTCGGCGTGCTCTTTTCCAAGGATATTCCCGGCATTATCGGTGAACGCTTCGGCCCCGCCCTGGACGGCTTCCTGCGCCGCAACAGCCTGATCCGCGAAGATCTTTCCGAATATGTCTGCCATCCGGGCGGCACCAAGGTCCTGGCAGCGCTGGAGGCGGTTCTGGGACTGGAACAGGGCGCTATGCAGGAAGCCCGGGAGGTTCTCCGCAATTTCGGGAATATGTCGGCGGCGACCGTGATGTTCGTCCTGGAGCGGGCGCTGCAGCGGCGAAAGGATGGCCGAATCCTGACCTCTTCGCTGGGCCCCGGCTTTTCCGCGGCCTTCCAGGTGCTGGAAGCCTGATGACCTTCTTCCACGGGCTCCTCGCCGCGGTGGTCGCCGCACGCCTGCTGGAACTGCTCTACGCCAGGCGCAATACGGCGCGCCTCCTGGCGCAAGGCGGTCAGGAGGTCGGGGCGGCCCACTATCCGCTGATCGTGACGTTACATACGGCCTGGCTGCTCAGCCTTGCCTGGTTCATTCCGCCTGAGACCGCCGCCGAACCCCTGATGCTGTTTCTCTTCCTCCTGACCCAGGGCCTGCGGATCTGGGTGCTGGTCAGTCTGGGGCGCTACTGGACCACGCGGATCATAACCCTGCCGGGGGTGCCCCTGGTGCGCCGGGGCCCCTACCGCTATCTGCGGCATCCAAACTATCTGGTTGTTGCGCTGGAGCTTGCTCTGCTGCCTCTCTGCTTCGGCGCCTGGGAGCTCGCGGTCATCTTTTCGCTGCTCAATGCGGCTGTGCTCTCCTGGCGGATCCGGACCGAGAATGCTGCCCTCGCCGCGCGCCGCCCCTTGGAGGACGCGGTACCTGATGGACGTTCTCAAGCTGGCGACGATGCCCTTTACCGATAAGATCCGCCCGGCCTGATCGGGTGGTGACCGATCGCATGCATCTCCGCTGGACGCGGCCACGGCAAAAGCGCTAGAAGGTTGCCCGTGCCGCGGTCGGGCAGTCCCCGATCATCCGCGGCAGGCACCGACCCCCGGTGCAGAACGGATGGGTGGCCGAGCGGTTGAAGGCACCGGTCTTGAAAACCGGCAGGCGTGCGAGCGTCTCGTGGGTTCGAATCCCACCCCATCCGCCACATGCGTTTCGCTGGGCGGCCGTCGTTTCGGAGAAATGACGACAGCCCTCAGGGTTCGAAGTTTCTCCCAATCTCTCCGCTACTTTTTGTTTGCAGTTAGGCGCCACGCCAACCCTGACTGGCGACTTAGAGTTGGAATTTCGTTTCTCACTCTCCGCCGTTTTCTATGCCCCTGACCAGGCTCGGTCGCGCAGCCCGACGTCCGGGGTGGTCCTGTAGTTGCTGTCAATCAGACAGATTCAACGGAATTTCCAGAATCTTGTTTAGATTCATCTCTCAAAACATTGATTCAAATAAAAAAACATTACTTCAAGAAATTTTCCTCGCCCAATTCCGTCATTGGCCGAAGTAATGAATCAAAACTTAATCTTAAAGCCTTATTTACGTTGTTTTCTCAAGATCTATGAAGTGACGGCTCGAAAGCCGCTAAATATTGATCTGAAAGAATGTTTCACGTGAAATATTAATAACTTATCACCTTTCTCTAAATTATTGATGAACACGGCACGCCTTGCACTGAGGCGCGCAAGAGATTATGCCTGCGCGCGACACGACGGAGTGAAACCGCCATGAGTGCAGAACCGCAGATCGATTCGAAAAGCCTCTCGGACTTGCAAGCGCATCTGGAGCTGGTCAGCCAGGAGATGATTGCCTTGATCCGTCGCTACGATTTGGACGCCACCTCACCCTTCGATGTTATCGCGGTCGCGCGCCGGAAAATCACGAAGCCCGAGGACTACGTCCGCTTCCTGGAACTCTCGCTGGAAGGCCGCATTTACGGCGAGGCTGCATCGGCACTGATGTCGGCCGAGAAAGCTTCCTGAGGTCCAGGTCATCACGGCCACGATCGCAAGTCTCTAAATAAGTTATTTTTCAAAGCCTTACCGGGATTTTTGAGCTTGCGCAGGCAAAGAGTCCGGCGCTGCCTGCTTCGCGCTTTTTGCTCGCGGCTTACCAACTGCGACCGGACGCCTGATCAGGGCGGGAAAAGCCAAAAGTTAAAAAGCGATCCAGTAAGTCCACATTAATGAAGCAGGTCCATAATTGTCCCCACTTTCATAAACTTAGTGGTTGGCAGAGGCGATCATCATGGGCCCACGACTTCCGATCAAGACCGCGTCCCGAGTTTTCCTGGCAGGGGCCGCCCTGCTGTTGCTGGGGGCCTGCGCGACCACCCAGGTCGAGCCAGAGACCGGTGGGCCGGGGCAAAAGGCCAGCTCCGCACAGGTGCTGTCGATCTGCGAAAAGCTGGCGAGATCCAAGGATACCCGTCTGGCGATCGGCCTCTGCGAAAAGGCACATATGGAGGATCAGCAGAACCCGGTTCCGCTGCTGTTGCTGGGCGATATGCTCCAGCAGCAGGGTGCCCTGGCGCAGGCCGGCCGCGCCTATGGCATGGCGATCGATCTGGATCCGGAAAACGTTGAAGCCCATTACGGCCTGGGAAAGGTCTTCCTGGCCCGCAACCAGTTCGACCTCGCGATCGAGCAGTTCGAAGTCGCCCGCGAACTCAACACCCGGGATCACCGCCTCTACAATGCCCTGGGTGTCGTGCTCGATAATCTTGGCGAGCATGTCGCGGCCCAGGCGCACTACAAGATCGGTCTGGAACTGGCACCTGACAATCACGCCCTGCGGAAAAACCTGATGTTGTCGCGCCGGCTCGACAGCTCGGTGACCACCCCGGCGATCGGTCCGCGCCACAAGGTGGTCCCACGGCCGCTATCTCCCCAGTCACAGCCTGATGAAGCGCAGCCTGGTGTCGTACCCCCGGCACCCACCCCGGCGTCGCCCGGCCGCCTCGGACACGAGCCCTTGGCGCAGTTGCCGGTGCCGGTCGAGGTGCAGGTCCGCGAAAGCTTCGCGGCCGCTGCCGTAACCCCGGCCCCACGAACGCCGGTTCTGCAGACTCCGGCCGCGATCTTGGTGGAAAACACCAGGGAAGCCCCCCGTTCCAGCCGGACTGCTGCGCCAGAAGCGGCGGAGGTTGAGCCGAAGGCCGAGCTGGGCGCCAGCCAGAAGAAGACCGCTGCGATAGCCCCCAAGTCCCGGCTGATCCCGCTGCCGCCGCGCGCAAAACCGCCTGTCCCGGCCGCGGTTGTCGCCGCTCTGCCGGCACGGGAAGAACCAGAGACAAACCTGCCCGCAGCGAGGTCCTTGCCCAAAGCGGCTCCCCCGCCCAGCGATGCGAAGGTGACCTCCGCCGCTCCGCTCAAGCGCGCTGCGCCCGCCTCTGCTGCGACCGCGAGGGTGTCGAGCAGCTACGACGAGATTCCTCTGCCTGCGGCTCAGGTCGCTGCTGCGCCGGCCGTGAAGACGCCCAGGGCTCCCTTGTCCCGGCTTGCTGAACAAGGCCCCGAAATCCTCGCCAGTGGCTTTGACCGCGGCTCCGTCGTGGTGGAGGCTCTGCCTCTGTTGAAGCAGGAACCACAGGTCCGGCAAATGGCGCAAGTCGCCGTTGGCGAGTTGTCCGTGGGTGCTGTCGAGACTCTGGCCGCCCATACTCCAGACCCGGTCGCGGCTGAAGCCGAGGCCGAAAGCCTCGTTGAAGACCTGTCGGAAACACTTGAGAATCGTTTCGCAAGCGAAAGGACCCTGGAGCCGAATGGCGCCGCGGGGCGGATAGTGAAAACCGCCCTGGCTTCGGATACCCCAATGGCACCGGATGCAAAGTCGCCTCTCCATGGCGATCGCAGCGCGCCCGAAGCGCGGTCCAGCCAGCCGGCGCGGGTGATCGAGGCCGCAGCAGATCCGGAGCCGCTTTCCCTGGTCTCTGACAGCCCGCGGCAGACTGCGCGCCTGCGCAGCGGGGACGACGTGATTGCCGGTGATGATTTACAGGCTGAAACCGGCTTGCCTGCCGAAGCCAGAGAGGAAAGCCCTGACCGGACCTTTCACCTGCGCCAGCGGTTCGGCCGGGAACATGAGGAACATCATGAGACCCGGCGCGTAAAGGGCGAATTCTGGGATCTGGTGGATGTGGTGAACCCGATGCAGCACATTCCCGTGATCGCGACGATCTATCGGGACATCACCGACGACGAGATCAAACCTGCCGCCAAGATCGCTGGCGGAACGCTGTTTGGCGGCGTGCTTGGTTTCGCCTCCTCTCTTGTCGACTCCATGATCGAAGAAGCTTCGGGCCAGGATATCGGCGAGACGGCGCTTGCGGCTGTCGCAGCACCGGAGCCCGGGCGGGAAACCGGCCAGCAGGCGACGCTCGCAGGCGGGCAGCGCTTCGCGGAATTCGATATCGCCGAGGCGCGTGGCCGCTGAGCTCTTTCCTTAGCTGAACTCTTTCCCTGGCCGCCTCAGAGCTTTTCGCGCCTGATGCTTTCGGCTATGTGCCTGGCGAAGGCGGAGGTGCCCATGGCCCCGCCGAGATCGGCAGTGCGGGTCTCAGGGCGCGCAAGCGCCATATCCAGCGCCCGTTCGATGACCTGCGCGGCTTCCTGATATCCCAGGTGATCCAGAAGCATGGCCGCCGAGCCGATCAGCGATGACGGGTTGGCGCGATCCTGACCAGCCAGATCCGGTGCCGAGCCGTGTTGCGCTTGAGCGGCAGCATGGCGTGGACCCGCGTTGAGGGATGCAGCCAGCCCCAGGCCCCCGGCCAGTTCGGAAGCCAGATCGGAAAGAATGTCGCCGAACATATTCGTGGTCACGATGACATCGAAGCGGCCGGGATCTCTGACCAGCAGCGCCGCGGCCGCATCCACCAGAACCTCTTCGTAGGCGATATCGGGATGCTGGCCGGCCACGGCGCGAACTTCCCGCAGGAAGAGGCCGTCGGAGACCCGCATGACGTTGGCCTTATGGACAGCGGCAACGCGCCGGCGGCCGCGTGCGGCGGCAATGGCAAAGGCGCGTTCGGCAATACGCCGCGAGGCCTCCGCGGTGATCCTGCGCAGGGCCAGAGCGGTATCCGGCGTCGGCATGAACTCACCAGGCCCGAGGTGCATGTTCCGGTCGGCATAGAAGCCTTCCAGGTTCTCACGCACGATGATCAGGTCGACTGCTTCAGCGATTGGCGAGGGGACACCCGACCGACTGCGGGCGGGCCGGATGTTGGCAAAGAGATCCAGGGCACCTCGGAGCACGCCTGACGGGTTTTGCCCGCCCTCTGCGACGGGTGGATAGGCATTGTGGGAAACGGGCCCCAGGATCACGCCGTCGGCGGCGCGGGCGGCCTCGATCACGCCGTCCGGGATGGTCGAGCCTTCATTGGCGAGTGCTGCAAATCCGATTTCCCGGCTTGTCAGGACGATATCGAGACCAAAGCTGTCGACCGCGGCTTCCAGCACCTCGCAGGTCGCACGCGCAATTTCCGGCCCGATGCCGTCGCCCGGTAAGACTAGAAGGGATTTCTCGCTCACGGCGCTGACTTCTCCGGCTTTTCATTGATACCAGGATGCAATCTTATCGCCTCCTGGTATGACATCAGGGAAAGCTGCCAGTTTACCGCACAGCCGACAAAGCCCGGCAGCCGGGCGATGCCCCGCGCTGCCGAAGCGCCCGGAGCCCTGCCCTCAAAATCTCTTTTAAAGGGTAGCTTCAGACGACGGAACTCTGGACCGGCAAAAGCGGGATATCCACGTGCGGGGTGATCAGAGAGTTGGTCATGAGGACCGGATGATTATTGCTGTCGCGCCAGAAGGTGCGCAGACACTTATAGCGGCTGCGCCGTTGCTCACCATTGGGGCGGCGGATGCGGGCATCGATATGCTCATACTGCGGATGACCGGTCTCGCGCATGACGGTCAGCGCTTTCGCCACCCAGGCACCGTAGCCGCTGTCGAACTGTTGCTCGACCGGTGTGCCGACCCCTTCCTCCGGCCAGTCAGCACCATAGACGGTAAAGTCCTTGCCGATGTAGGTGAACTTACTGCTCTGGCTACTGCCGATCGGCTCGATGAGCAGTGTCCTCGAGAGCAAGCCCAACTCCTTGAGCAGGGGGATGGTCGTTTCACTAAAGACCCCCATGGACTCGCGCCAGACCTTCAGCAGGCCACCCAGACGGCGGGCTTCGAGGTCTCCTTCCCGGAGCAGGACTTCGGGATCCTTGGCCGAGGCGAAGAACTCGTACTTGCGGCGGAGCTCCTCGGCGGATCGGGCGATATCCATGACGCGCATGCTCGCCGTCGAGCCATCCGGATGGAATTCGCTCTGTGACCCGTGGAAGTCGTATTCGAGAACAACGGCGTTCAGCCTCGGAATAAGCAGCAGCGCGCAGACCGCTGTCACCGCCTGCTCTGTCATTTCCATGGCCCGAAAGGTCAATCTGATTTCCTGGCTGTCCCGCTTGTATTGCACTGCGATCCAACCGGTTTTGCGCACCGTCTGCTGAAGTACATCGCAACCGGCTCCCTCGCTATCGCCAGGAACATCACTGTGAAGGCCTACTGCGGGGCAGCACTTGCCGTCATTCGTGATCAGAAAGGTCTCTGTGTGCATCGCCGAATTCACCGACCTAGAGTTGGAAGACGAAGTATAGAAACTTTGATCGGCGGTTGCTAGGCTCTATTTATATCAACCACAGTATTATAGTTTGGCAAAGCGCCCAACAACCCTAAGAGGAATTGCAGTTTAGATCCTCCGGTCAGGGTAACTACTTCTGATTTTGAAGAGTTTCTGATCGCTAACGTGGCTTTCTAAGAATTTTTATTGGTTGTATTTCTTTGATTTTAGCGGCTTTGAGTTGCGTTTGGCAGTGTCTTTGCTTCGATCATGCCTATTCGAGGTTGTCTGACGGCGGCTGTCGGGTCTCTAGAACTCAAGAGGTTGCGAGAGCCAACGCACAAACTTTGCGATCCGGGTCACATCTGATGCTGCAGTGCGGTGAACAAGATAGTGGTCACTGTCCCGATCGGCCGTCCCCTGATCAAACAAGGTGACTAGCAGTTCGCTGGCAAAGCTGTCTGTGACAAAAGTTGTGTGGGTGATGGCTATACCCAGGCCTGCGGTCGCCGCTTCGATGGCGTGGGTCGAGTTTGACTAGCCCTGCCAGGCTTTTCGGGTCAATCCGGTCAGGTTATGCGCCTCGAGCCAAAGCTCCCAATCCGCCATACGGGGCGGCGCATCCACTCTTATCAGCGTCATATCGGTCAGATCATCAGCCGAAGTGATTTTGCTTGAGGCCAGAAAACCCGGGCTTGCGACGGGAAAGATGCGATTGGCGATCAGAAACTGCGCCGATTAGCCGGGACAGTCGCCTGCCCCGCAGTGGATCGAGATATCCGCATCCTCGCGCAGGAGATCTGCCGAACTGGACGTGGTGAAAAGGTGGACGTCGATTTCCGGATAGCGGCGTTGAAAGCCAACCAGACAAGGGATGAGCCAACGTTGCGCGAAGGTGGAAAGCAATACGACTTTCAACTGAGTCTCGGCCGCCAGCGTGCAGGGAGACATCTCCAATTGTCTGCGGCTCTGGGCCGGTCAAGCGGCTGCTTCGGCGCGGGAGGAGATTGCGGAAACCGTGACAAGAAGGCTGATCGAACAGGCCGGTCGGGTGATTGCGGCGCAGAGTTGAAGCAAACCCAGCGTTGAAGCAAACCCTGCGCTGATGCGGCTCCTTCGCTAAACCGGGCCCTTTGCTAAACCGGATCGCGCGCTAAGCCGGGCCATTCACTGGCTGCGCCATGCGCTGAGCCGGGACGTGCACCCATCCGGACCTTTACCTTCGAACCGGAGACCACACGTCCGACTTTATTTCCTCGCCCCGGACGGGCGCGGCAAATCATAGAGCTATGTGTGGAGATCTTGCGGTGATAACGGCCTCGGCTTGCGCCGACCTGCGAATGCTTACCGGGCCATGACTTCAAAGGCGGTCAGCCATCCGAAAGTCAGTACGAAAAGAAAGAAGCAGAAGCTGCCGATCGCGGCGATGCTGCTGAGAAGCATATCGAGGTTTTTCGAGCGTTCCTGAACCATCATTGTGTGGCCTCCATCTGCACTTGTTGGCAGAAGGATAGGTAAGCTGGCTCAGACAATCAAGAACAAAAATAGAACAATAGGGATCTAAATGCGGAACATTGGGCCGCAAGACCGGATTCAGCCGGATGCGCCCTTTCGTCGGTCGCTGAGGGCTGTCTCCGGTAAACCTCGGGCAACCTTGATGTTCCAATGGCGTTCCGAAAGCAGGCGGCCGTTCCAGATGGCGCTCAAATGGGCCTCCACGGAACAAAGGCCCTCTGTGGAATCTGCCCGTAACTGCACATCGATCTGCGCGCGCCCGTCGGGGCGCTCGAAGGTCATTCTGTGTGCGACATGGGTCTTTTCGGACAGCGGTGCAGCGCTTCGCCAGGCGTGAGGCTCCAGAAAATGCGTCATCGTGGTTTCGTAGCCGAAGACGCTGTCCGTTTCATGAAAGGCCGTCTTGGTTTCCGGCTGATGCCAGCCGATCTCCAGGCGCTCCGCCGAGCTGCGCCGCCACCGCTTCAAGGCTGGCGCCGACAGCACGCTGTGTGTCTTTTGCCGCGGCAGATCTTCCGGCCCCGGTAAATCTGTCTTCAGGTCGCGGGCTTCGTGCTTCATGACGGGCAGCGTCAGACTTCCGTCGGTAATTTGGATGCTGCCCGAGTGCCTTTGCCTGTGGATCAAGGGCCACAAGGCGGAGGACAAAGCCAAACGCACACGGTGCCCTTTCCTGACCCGATAAGCCGTGGTGTGCAGGCGCAGACTTATCGAAAACGGACCTGCAGAGTCCGGCGTTTCCGCTTCGTCCAGGTTCTCATCAAGCGCCAGATTGCGAAGACCGTAGCTTATCCGCGCGACCTGGCCACCGGGCTCGACGTCGTTCAGACGCGCGACGATCTGTCCCCCGCCGTCGTAGGAGTGACCGTTCAGTCGCAGTTCGACCGCACCCAAGAGGACGATATCTTCACTCAGGGGCGCGGTTTCGAAGACCAGCGAACGCGCGTCATCCTCCGATTGATCCAACGGCAGCCCGCCAGAGCGGCCAAAGTAACCGCTGTCGCCCGCCGTCAGGCCGGTCGCCGGATCCATCGGCAAGTGCCAGGGAGCCGAGCCGGGCGTGCGGGTCATGCCGGCCAGCGCCTCGATGCGGGTCTCAACCTCTTGCGATCCCGGCCCGCTCTCGATCCACCTGCCCTGTCTGACGTCCAGTGAGTCACCCGGCGGGTCAAACTCTCGCAGCCACAGTCGAAGGCGCGGCCAGGCCGGAGCTTCCGGGCGTTCCGGTTTCAGCCAGTGGTCCCACCAGTCTAACGCGAGACGCTGAAAGCCGATTGCGGGTCCCGGTGCGCCATGGTCGGGATAGTGATGCCCCCAGGGCCCTACCAGCCCCCAAACCAGATCCGGGCGTGCGTCGACCAGCGTCATCACGGAGTTGGAGTAACGGTCGCTCCAGCCGCCCACCGACAGGATCGGCACGGATAGTTCGTCGGCCTGATGGATGACAGAGCCCCGTCGCCAGTAAGCCCCTCGGCCGCTTTCGCGCAGCCAGTTCTCAAGAGGGAACGTCAGGTTTTCAAGGCGCTCCCGCCAGCGCTCCAGCCAGTCCGGGCCGGCCTGCGCGGTGGGTGGAGAGGCCAGGATCGACGGCAGCGTGGCGCCCCATTCGAAGCTGTCTGAAAGTAGGCAGCCGCCCATGTAGTGAATGTCATCCTCAAAGCGGTCATGCGTCGCACAGACCGCGATCACGGCTTTCAAGGCTTCGGGCGCTTCAACGCTGGCCTGCAGAGCTGCGGTCCCGCCCCAGGAGGTGCCGAACATGCCGACGCGCCCGTTGCACCAGCTCTGTGCAGCGAGCCAGGCGATCACCTGTCGGGCATCGTCCAGTTCGGCCGGCGCGTACATATCCGGCATCTGCCCTTCACTGTCGCCGGATCCGCGCATGTCGACCCGGATGCAGGCGTAACCGTGAGCGGCAAAGAAGGGGTGATTCCGCTCATCGCGGGCGCGCACCATGTCGGTTTTACGGTAGGGGATGTACTCGAGAATGGCGGGAACCGCCTGTTCGGTCAGGGGTCTCCACAGGCGCGCGGCCAAGCGTACACCGTCTGCCATCTCGATCCAGAGGTGATCGCTTTCCTCCACCGCGAAGGGATAGTCGGGGGTGCCCGTCATAGTGATTTGCCTGCCATCGTGACCTGCTGTCTTTCGTGCCTTTACGGCGATAAGTTCTGCAAATCTGGTTGAGAATTGCAACATAATCAGAAAATTCTGATTCAAAAAGAATTTGACGTAAAAATTCTAGTATGATTTCAATTTATGTAACGACTTCGGAAAACGATGCCCGAATGGGAGCGCCGCATGCCGTCCGACAACATCCTCGCCCTGCCCGCCTCTTTATCTTCGCTTGGGCGCGAGGTGCGGCAGCTCCGCAAGGCCCGGCAGCTCACACTCAAGGCCTTGAGCGATGAGACGGGCATCTCGCTCAGCCATGTTTCGGCGATCGAACGGGGAGTCTCCAAGCCATCGGTCGATGTCCTCCAGAGTATCGCCCAGGCGCTGGACGTCACACCGGACTGGTTCTTTGCCCGCCGCCCCGGCGCCGGACCGATGGAGAAGGCCTATGTGGTGCGGGCCCAGAACCGGCGTAATCTCAACACGCTCTACGGACAGGATGCGACCGAACTGGGCTACAGCGATCACCTGCTCTCCAGTTCCATCGGGGGGCAGTTCTACATGGGCCTCGCCGTTTACGCGCCCTATGCCGAACGCCCGGAAGAGCCTCTGCAGGAACATGAAGGCGAAGAGCACGGACTGGTGCTCGAGGGTGAGCTTGAGATGCAGATCGGAGAGGAAAACATCACCCTGCGCGCCGGCGACAGCTACAGCTTCGACGCCCGTATTCCGCATCACGCCCGCAACAGGACCGATCGGGTCTGCCGCCTGATCTGGGCGGTATCACCGGTCGTGATCCCCAAGGAGGTGGCGAAGACCAAAAACCCGGAGCGGGATGTATCGTCATGAGCCGCGATCCCCTGCTGCAGTCCTTTCAACTCAAGCATCTGACGCTAAAAAACCGCATCATGACGACCAGTCATGAGCCGGCCTATCCCGAAGACGGCATGCCCAAGGCCCGCTATCGCAGATATCACGAGGTGCGCGCCGAAGCCGGTGTGGCGCTGACCATGACGGCGGGCTCGGCGACGGTCAGCCGCGACAGTCCGCCGGTTTTCAACAATATCCTCGCTTATAAGGACGAGGTCGTCCGATGGATGGCGGAACTCACCGATGCCTGCCATGCCCATGGCTGCGCCGTGATGATCCAGCTCACCCATCTGGGGCGGCGCACCGGCTGGAACAAAGGCGACTGGTTGCCCTCGCTTGCCCCTTCCCATCTGCGCGAACCGGCGCACCGGGCCTTTCCCAAAAAGATGGAAGACCACGATATCGAGCGGATCATAATCGAATACGCCGATGCGGCGGAACGCATGCAGGCGGCGGGTCTCGACGGGATTGAACTGCAGGCTTACGGCCATTTGATCGATCAATTCTGGTCGCCGCTGACCAACGAGATGGACGCTCCCTTTGGCGGTGATCTGGAGAACCGCCTGCGGTTCGGTTTTCTGGTGCTGGACGCCATCCGCGCGCGGGTGGGCTCCGGCTTCATCGTCGGCGTCCGCTATACCGCGGATGAAACCCAGGCCGGCGGCATCACCGAAGAAGAAGGGATGGAAATCGCCCGCAGACTGCGCGACAGCGGCCAGGTCGACTTCCTGAACGTGATCCGTGGCCGCATCCATACCGACCCGGCCATGACCGACGTTATCCCGGTCCAGGGCATGAAAAGTGCCCCGCATCTGGTTTTCGCGGGCCGGGTGCGCGCGGAAAGCGGCATGCCGACCTTTCACGCGGCGCGCATTCCCGATGTGGCGACGGCCCGCCATGCCGTGGCGGCGGGCCTGCTGGACATGGTGGGTATGACGCGCGCGCACATGGCCGATCCCATGATCGTCGCGAAGATCATGTCCGGACGCGAAGACGACATCCGCCCCTGCGTCGGCGCCACCTACTGCCTCGACCGGATCTATCAGGCAGGCGAAGCTCTTTGCATCCATAACCCGGCCACCGGGCGCGAGCTTTCAATGCCGCACGTCGTTCCCGCCGCGGAGGAACGCCGGCGCGCGGTGATCGTCGGCACGGGCCCCGGCGGGCTGGAGGCGGCCCGTGTGGCAGCCGAACGCGGCCACGACGTGACTGTTTTCGAGGCCGCGCCCGAACCCGGCGGACAGGTGCGGCTGGCTGCACAGTTAAAGCGCAGGGCCGAAATGATCGGCATCGTCGACTGGCGCATGGCGCAATGTACGGCACGGGATGTGAAGTTTCACTTCAACAGCCTTGCTGAGCTTAAGGATATCACGGCCCTCGCGCCAGATGTCGTGGTGATCGCCACCGGTGGCTTGCCCGAAACCACCATTCTGGAAGAGGGCAACGACCTGGCAGTCACCGCCTGGGATATCCTCTCCGGCGATGTCCGCCCCGGGGAAAACGTGCTGATCTACGACGATGCGGGTGATCATCCGGCCCTGATGGCGGCGGAAGTGATCACCGCGGCCGGCGGCGAGGTCGACATTATGACCCGCGACCGCAGCTTCGCGCCAGAGATCATGGGTATGAACCTGGTACCCTACATGCGCTCGCTGCAGAGCACCGGCGCACATTTTACGGTGACGCGGACCCTCAAATCCCTCAAACGCTCGGGCAACCAACTGCAGGCGACGATTGGCACGGATTATTCCGATTTCTGCGAGGAACGGCTGTTTGATCAGGTCATCGTCAACCAGGGCACCTTGCCGCTGGACGGCCTCTACTTCGACCTCAAGCCCTTATCGCGCAACCGGGGCGTCGTGGATCAGACCGCCCAGATCTCGGGTGAAGGCGCGCTGTTCCCGCAGGTGAACCCGGAGGGGGCCTTCGACCTCTATCGCATTGGCGATGCGGTTTCATCGCGCAACATCCACGCAGCAATCTACGACGCACTGAGACTGGGCCTGAGATGGTAGCGAGCGTCGATTTTTGGCCTTTCGAGCCTGCCACCAGAAACTGGATACGGGAATTTTTGCTTAAAATTCTTGCGAAAAAGAAAAACTATCGTAACATTTCCTGAAACAGGTCATCTTTTTGGGGGAGATAGTGAGTCAGGGCGCTTCAGAAAAACCGGCCCGTACCGCAAGCGAAGAAGGCCTTGCTGCCTTTGGCGCCGAGGTACGGCAACTGCGCAAAGCCCGGCAGATGACACTTGCGGAGCTGGCGCGCAGCAGCGGCGTCTCGATCAGTCATCTCAGCGCCATCGAACGCGGCACAGTCAGCGCCTCGCTCAACAAGATTTCCCGGATTGCCGAAGCCCTGGCGGTGCCGGAAGAGTGGTTTTTCGCCCATCGTCCGGGCGCCGGCCCGCTCGAGCGGGCCTATGTCGTGCGGAAGCCAAATCGCCGCAACCTGAACCTGCTTTATGGCGAGCCCATCGAACAGACGGGCTACAGCGATCAACTGCTTTCAAGCTCTATCGGTGGCGGCTTTTACTTCGGTGTTTCCGAATACCTCCCGCACAGCAAACAGGTCATCGATCAATATTTTTCGCGCGATGGCGAGATTCATGGCGTGGTTCTTGAGGGGGAAGTGCAACTCGCGCTGGAACAGGAAACGATCACCCTTCGTGCGGGAGACAGCTTCAGCTTCCCGGGCGATATTCTTCACGGATTACACAATGTCGCGGATCAGCCCACGCGCATGATCTGGGTGAATTCACCCGTGATCATTCCGAAGCTCTCAGCAGTCACTTCTGCGGAGCCTTTGCGTAAATCAAACAACAAAAAGAGCGGGTGAGTATTTGTCGTCAGATCGAACCGTGAGAGCCGTGCTCGCGGGTTAAGCAGGCCGGAGACTGGTCCGGCGGTAACAATGAACAGGGAGAAAGCACATGAGTTCGATTTTCAAAGGGGATGTGTCGCGGCGGTCGGTGCTGGCCGGTGCCGGTGCCTTTGGTGCGGCGAGCCTTGCCTTTCCGCATGTGTCGGTCAGCGCCGATGGTTCGGTTCTGACGATCCGGTCCTACAGCGACCTGCAGCTCCTGGACCCGGCCTTTTGGCTGTCACTGCCCGAGGCCGATATCATACGCTCGATCTTCGCGCCGCTGGTCTCGAACCAGGCGGGGGATGACTGGGGCTGGCGGCCGGTTGCCGTGGACAGCATCGAGCAGCTCGACGATCTGACCATCGCCTTTAAGCTGCGCGACAACATCGGCTTTACCGACGGCTACGGCCAGATGACCGCCGATGACGTGAAGTTCTCCATCGAACGGATCGCGGATCCGGCCAATGAAAGCCCCTATGCGGGCGACTGGAGCGCCCTGAAAGAGGTGGAAGTGAAGGACAAGCTGTCCGGCCTGATCCACCTGAAGAACAAGTTCGTTCCTCTCTGGACGACGACCCTCCCGACCCCGGCTTCCTGTATCGTTTCGCGCAAGGCCGTGGAGAAACTGGGCGGCAAGATCGGAACCGAACCCGTGGCGCAGTCCGGGCCCTATCTGCTGACGGAATGGGTGCCGAAGCAGAAAACCGTCCTCAAGCGCAACCCTGACTGGGCGTACGAACCGGGCGGCTATGAAGAAATCCACATCCTGCCGATCGAAGATCCGGCAACCGCGGAACTCGGTTTCGAAGCGGGGGATCTGGACTACACCTGGACATCGGTCTCATCCTTGCCCCGGCTCAAGGAGAATCCGCCCGCGGGGGCCGTCGTTCTGGAAAAACCCTCCCTCGCCTATGTCTGGCTGGGCATCAACCAGGAAAACGAAGCCCTGAAGGATGTCCGGATCCGCCGCGCCATTCAGCACGCGATCGACCGGGAGACGGTGGTGGATGCGGCCTATTTCGGTGCGGCGTCGGTCGGCAACGGGATCATTGCCCCCGGCCTGCCCGGCAGCCGTGACAGCGTCACCTACGACTACGACCCTGACAAGGCGCGTGCCCTGCTGGAAGAGGCTGGTGCGACCGGTCTCACCGTTACGCTCGATATCCTCAATCAGTCCGAACGCCTGACCGCCGCCCAGGTGATCCAGGCCAATCTCGCCGATGTCGGCATCACCTGCGAGATCAAGCAGAACGACAGCGGCACCTTCTGGACGCTCGGTTCGAAGGACGGCGATTACTTCCTGAACCTGCAACTGGTGCTCAGCCGTTTCTCCATGAACCCGGACCCCAGTTGGGCCACTGTATGGTTTACGCCTGAACAGGTCGGCGTCTGGAACTGGGAACGCTTTAACAACGCCGAGTACAAGGCCCTGCACGAAGAGGGTCTGGTGGAGAGCGACCCGGCCAAACGGGATGCCATCTATCGCAAGATGCAGGGCCTGATGGACGAAAGCGGTTCCTACGTCTTTCTCACCCATGAGGTCGTCGGCCTGATCCACAAAGACACGGTGGCACCCGGCCTGAAACCGAACGGCGAGCCGCTGCTGCCGCTCTTCAAGCCCGCCTGATCGCCTGGCCCGGGCAGCCCCTGCGGCTGCCCGGCTGCCAAAAGGAGGCGTGCATGCTGAATTACTTCTTCAAGCGGCTGGGCTTGGCGGCCGCCATCGTTTCGGTGGCCATGTTCCTGCTGTTCTGCATGATTTACCTGATTCCCGGCGATCCGGCCTCGGTCGCGCTGGGGCCACGGGCGACGGAAGCGATGCGCGCCGCGCTGCGCGAAAAGATGGGCCTGAACCAGCCGGTCGTGATCCAGTTCTGGAATTTCTATATCGGCGCCTGGGTCGGCGACCTGGGCGAAGAGGTCCTGTCCGGCCGCCCGGTCCTGACGGTCGTGCTGGAGCAACTGCCCTTCACACTGGCGCTGATCGTCGGCGGAATCACCTGGTCGGTCGCTCTGGGCATTCCGTTGGGATGCTGGGCCGCGGTCAGCCGGGGCAGTTTGGCCGACCGGATCGTGGGCATCCTGTCGGTGGCCGTGATTGCGGTGCCATCCTTCGTCATCGCAATCTATGCGCTTCTGATCTTTGCGGTGCAACTCCGCTGGCTGCCGGCCATTGGCGCGGGCGAGCCCGGAAATCTGGGCGATCAACTGGTGCATTTGATCCTGCCGTCACTGGCCGTCGGCTTAGGCTGGGTCGGCTACATCGCGCGGATGGTGCGGGCTTCCATGCTGGAAGTGCTGGAAGCCAGTCATATCCGCACCGCGCGCGCCTTTGGCCTGCCGGACCGGACCATCACCTACCGCTATGCGCTCTCGATCGCGATCCTGCCCACTGTGACCCTGCTGGGCGTGGGCATCGGGCAGATGCTGTCCTCCGCTGTTTTCGCCGAGATCGTCTTTGCGCGTCCCGGGGTCGGCAAGCTGGTCTACGACGCGATCCTGACGCGTAACTTCCCCGTCGTCACGGGCACCGTCCTGATCACGACCGTTCTCTTCGTTCTGCTGAATCTCCTGGCAGACCTCATCATCGGAGCTCTGGATCCCCGTGTCAGAAGCAGTCTCTAACCCGCCAGCGGGTCGAGTGGCCGAGCTTTGGCGCCCGATCCGCAAGATCCTGCGCGAACCTCTGGGCGCGCTGGGCCTCTCCCTGGTGCTGCTGGTGATCTTCGGCGCCGTCTTCGCCGATCTCCTGACCGGCTGGGACCCCACCCGCATCAATCCGCGCGACCGCTTCCAGGGGCCGAGCGCCGCACATCTGATGGGAACCGACCAGTTGGGGCGCGACCTCTTCGCCCGGGTTTTGTACGGCGGCCGCATCGCGCTCTTCGTCGCCCTGGTCTCCACCGCCGCATCGCTGGTGATCGGGATCGTGCTGGGCCTGATCGCAGGCTACGGACCACGCTGGCTCGACAACCTTATGATTCTGCTCTTCGATGCGATGAAGAGCTTTCCGACGGTCATGCTGGCACTGGCGCTGGTCACGCTGATGGGGCCTTCCCTCACCGCCGTGATGGTGGTGGTGATCCTGGTCACCGTGCCGGGTTATGCCCGGATCATCCGGACCCAGACCATTGCCCTTAAATCCTCCGAGTATGTGACCGCGGCGCAGAGCATGGGCGCATCTTCGGCGCGCATCCTGCGGGTGCATGTCCTGCCCAATGTGATCGGGCCCCTGGTCATTCTTGCGTCCATGGATATCCCCGTGGTGATCGGGGTCGAGGCGGGGATGAGTTTTCTGGGCCTCGGCGTGCGACCGCCAACGCCGAGCTGGGGCTCGATCCTCAATGACGGCTTCACCAATATCCGCGACACGGCCTGGATCGCCATCGCCGGCGGCGTTCCCATCATCATCACGACCCTGGGGTTCACTTTCCTGGGCGAGACGCTGCGGGATGTCTTCGATCCCCGGCTGAAAGGACGCTGATGACCACGCTGACAATCGACAGGCTGAACGTGACCTTCGCCACCGAGGCCGGTGCCCTTCATGCGCTGAAAAACGTCAGTTTCGATGTGCCGGAGAACCGCATCGTTGGGATCGTGGGCGAGTCCGGCTGCGGGAAGTCGACGCTAATCAATGCGATCCTGGGCCTCCTGGCGGACAACGGCAGCATCGACAGCGGTTCGATCCTGTTCGAAGGGCAGGATGAGCTGACCACGCTGGGCCCGGCGCGGATGCGGGATCTGCGCGGCCCGCGGATCGCGACCGTTTTCCAGGACCCCATGGGCGCCCTCAATCCGGTGATCTCGGTCGGGCAGCAGATGATCAACATCCAGTACCGCTCCAGGCTGCCGAAGGCGGAGAAGGCGGCGCGCGCGGTCGAGATGCTGGAGCTGGTGCGCATTCCCGATGCAGCCGCGGCCCTGAAGCGTTATCCGCACCAGTTCTCAGGCGGCATGAAGCAGCGGATCGCCATCGCGATGGCCCTGATGATGGAGCCTGCGCTGCTGATCGCGGACGAACCCACCACGGCGCTGGATGCCACGCTCGAGGTCACCACCATCGAACTGCTGAAGGATCTGCAGAAAAAGATCGGCTGTTCGGTGATGTTCATCTCGCATCATCTGGGGGTGATCGCCGAACTCTGCGACGACGTGGTGGTGATGTACGCGGGTGAAGTGGTCGAGCGAGGCACGGTGCGGCAGATCTTCCATGATCCGCGCCATCCCTATACGGCACGGCTGTTGGAATGCGATCCGGCCCGACAAAGCGAGCGGACCCGCAACCTGCCGACGATCCCGGGCGAAATTCCCGATCTCAGGGCGCGGCCGCCGGGTTGCGTCTTCGCCAATCGCTGCCACCGGGTTCAGGAGTCCTGCACCGCTCCTCCTCCCGAGGAGACCGTCGGTGACGGCCATTTCGCGCGCTGCTTCGTTGCGGGATTGCCGGATACTGTGGAGGCGAGGCTATGAGCAGCGGTCCGATCCTGAAGGTCGAAGACGTGCAGGTCGCCTTTCCTGTCGGGGGCGTGATGCGACGCGGCGCGATCTTAGGCGTTGCCGGCGTAAGCTTTGAGGTCAGTCCCGGCGAAACCTTCGCTTTGGTGGGGGAAAGCGGGTCTGGGAAGACCACGCTCGCACGCGCCGTCAACGGGCTACAAGCGATCAGCGCAGGCTCGATTACCTTTGAAAACCAGCGTATTGACGGGCTGGACCGCCGTTCCATGAAGCCGGTCCGCCGGCGTATGTCGATGATGTTCCAGGACCCTGTCGGCTCCCTTTCGCCGCGGATGACAGTCGGCGACCTGGTGACCGAACCCTTCCGCATTCACGGTGCCGAGGGCCGCAATCTGCGGGAGGAGGCCGCGCGCCTTCTCACGCTCGTCGGGCTGCCGGCAGATTTCGTCAGCCGCTTTCCGCATCAGCTTTCGGGCGGCCAGGCACGGCGCGTCGGCGTCGCACGGGCCATTGCGCTGGATCCCGCCCTGATCATCGCCGACGAGCCCACGGCGGGCCTGGACGTCTCGGTGCAGGGCGAGGTGCTGAACCTGCTCAACGACCTGCGCGAACGCCTGGGCCTGGCCATGGTCATCATCACGCACAACCTGCATGTCGTGCATCATGTGGCTGATCGGACGGCGGTGATGTACCTGGGCCGCTTTGTCGAGGTCGGCGACACCGAAGAGGTCTTCGGCGCACCCCGGCATCCCTATACCGCCGCGCTGCTCTCGGCCAATCCTGAACCGGATCCGGACAAGATGCATGACCGGATCACCCTGCCCGCCGACGTTCCGTCGCTGCTGGCGCGCCCCGCCGGCTGCGAATTTCATACGCGCTGTCCCTGGGCGCAGACGCGTTGCCAGAGCGAGGCGCCGGCCCGGCAGGTGGAGGGCGAGCGCGCCGTGGCCTGCCACCTCCCGCTGGAGCCGGGCGCGCGTCCTCCGGCATCCCACGCCACTTCAGCCTTGTAAGCAGATTATGCCAGCCTTCCCGAGCTTCGGCCCCAATGCCGTCGAACAGCAGTTGACCGCCAACGGCGTAACCATGCGTGTGGTCGTCGCAGGCAGCGGTCCGGATATCGTCTTCGTTCCGGGCGGAGATCAAACGGCAGAGGGTTACTCGCAGCAGTTTGCCCGCCTGAGCGAAAGCTATCGCTGTATCGCCTACGATCCGCGCGGGGCCGGCAAAACCACCGCGCCGCCGCCGCCCTGGACCATGGCCGACTACGCCGCCGACTGCGCCGCCGTGATCGACGCCTTCGCGGGCGGCAGAGCCGTGGTCTGCGGCTTGTCCTTGGGCGGACTGGTGACGCAGCAGACCGCCATCGATTTTCCGGACAAAGTCCGTCTCGCCATTCCGATGGGCACAGCGGCCTATATCGACGGCTTCACCCGCGACTGGATGCAGGCCGAGATCGACCTGCGCAAGGACGGCATCACGCTGCCGGACTACTTCCTGGCCCCCCACTACGCAGTCTACGCCTTTCCCGCCGCGGCCCTGCATGACCCCGATCTCTGGGCGGAGGTCAAGGCGGCCTACACCGAGCGCTTCCGGGGCCGTTCCCCACAAGACACCATCGATCAATGGGAGGCCTGTCTGGACTTTGACTGCCGCGAAGGTCTGAAAAGCTGCCCGGTGCCGATGCATGTCATCGCCTTTTCTGAAGATGTGCAGACCGCGCCTGTCATGTGCAAAGTGGTCTCGGACCTGGCCCCCAAAGGCGTGTTTCACGAAATACCGGGCCTGGGACATGTTTCCATGAGCCGCCATCGACCCGAGATCGTCGCCGCGAAACTGCGTGAAATCCTCGCCCGGGAAGTCGGGCCGCTCGAGCAGCCAGGACCGTCATGCGGATAGCGATTGCCGGGTTTCAGCATGAAACCAATACCTTCGTGGCCCAGCCGACCTCTTTGCAGGATTTCGAGCAGGCCGATAGCTGGCCCGCGCTCTTAAGCGGAGCCGCGGTTCTTGACGGGACACGTGGCATGAACCTGCCGATCGCAGGCTTCGCCGAGGCCGCCTTAAATGCCGGCCATGATCTCTTGCCGGTCCTCTGGTGCGCCGCGGAGCCGGGTGGCAGAGTGACCGATCATGCCTACGAAGCCATCGCTGGCCACATCACTGAGGCCATTGGCAGGATGCTGCCTGTCGATGCGGTTTATCTGGATTTACACGGCGCCATGGTCACGGAAAGCCGGGACGACGGCGAAGGTGACCTTCTCGCCCGTATCCGCGCCGTGATCGGCTGCGATATCCCATTGGTCGCCAGCCTGGACATGCACGCCAATGTGACGCGGCAGATGGTCGAACGATCCGACGCCCTCACGATCTATCGCACCTATCCGCACGTCGATATGGCCGCGACCGGCGCACGCGCCTTTCGGATGATAAGCTCCATCCTCCGTCAGGGCCGTCCGGCAAAGGCCTGGCGGCAGGGCGATTATCTGATCCCCCTGCACGCCCAACACACGGGCAACGGCCCAGCGCGCGCCCTCTATCGCGCCCTTGAGGCCTTCGACGGCTCAGACGCTCATCTGGCTGAAATCGCACTGGGCTTCACGGCGGCGGACATCTGCGACGCCGGACCTTCGGTTCTTGCTTACAGCCTAACGCAAGAGGAGGCCGACGATATCGCTGACCGCTTGCAGCAGCGTCTTCAAGCGGCCGAACCTGAATTCGACTGCGCGCTGCTCGACCCAGTGGAAGCCGTCGCGCAAGCTTGTCGAGCAAACACAAAGGCGCCGGTTGTCATCGCAGACGTGCAGGACAATCCAGGTGCGGGTGCGTCATCGGACACCACGGGGCTGCTGCGTGAACTGGTCCGTCAAAATGCGCCTTCGGCAATCGTGGGGCTGCTCCACGACCCGGATCTCGCCCAAAGATCGCATCTAGCCGGCCTGGACGCGTGTTTCGCGGCCTCGATCGGCGGGCGCAGTCCCGGCGACCGACCGTTCGAAGCAAAGGTGCGCGTGGACTACCTGAGCGATGGGCACTGCGCCTATAGCGGCGAGATGTACGGCGGTGGTGTTGCGACTTTGGGGCTATCTGCCGCCTTGAAACTGGAGGGCACAGATATTCGGATCGTGGTCACGAGCATCCGTAACCAGTGTCTGGATCTCGCGCAGTTCCGCCATTTCCGCCTCACCCCGGAAAAGGCACGCATCTTATGCGTCAAAAGCACCGCCCACTTTCGGGCGGACTTCGAACCGATCGCAGAGAAGGTTCTGTTAGCAGCGGCGCCTGGCGCGTTTCCCTGTCTGTTGGACGATGTTCAGTACAGGAACCTGCGCGCCGGCACCAGATTGATGCCATCCGGTGCTCGAATCGCTGAAACGCGAATGCGTGATGAAGCCGATGACCGCAATCAGACCCGGATGTCGACCGGCGCGATCTCTTCGTAAGGCACTGAGGCCGGCTCACCGGTTAACTGATTGACCGCAGTCTGTTGAGCCGGGGCGCCCTGGACGCCCTGTCCGCTCTGCTCGATGCGCAAGAGGATGTCGAGCCGGAAGCTCTGGATGATCTCGCTCGCGGTCTCGGCTGAAGTTTCCTCCGGGGTCGAGATCAGGACCAGGGGCTCGGCCTCGTCATCATCGTCATCGGCCTCGTCGATATCATCGGCCGTCTTCAGACCGCCGATCCCATCGACATCGTCATCGTCGGCTTCACCGGCCGCCGGGGGAACAACCGCTCGCTCCTGTTCGCCGGCCGCAAGCTGCAAGCCGTTGAAGAAGGAACCGCCCAGCAACCGCTCGAGATCGACCGCGCTGCCGTCATTGTTGAGCAGGGTGCCCGCGCCGACGTCGTTGACGAAATCACCGGTTCCCACCTCCACGGAGATGGAAACCCGGACCACGCTGGCCTGGAAGACACCGGTCTCGGAATTGTAGGAAATCTCAAGCTGTTCGGCGACCAGGGACGCACCGTAATAGAAGTCACCGTCGCTCTGCTGGGCGCGGGTCTCCTGCGCCGTAATCTGGCTGAGCTGAAGCTGAAAGGACTGGCTCTGGGTCGCGCCGGTGATCGCATCGCGCGCGGCATTGGCGGCGCCGATGGCCTTATCCGGGTCGAGCCCCAGGGCCGAAAAGGCCTCTTCGAGCTGATTGCGCAACTGCTGAATGGCGCCGGAGACAGCCTGACCGAGACTATCCAGGCCCTGGGCAGCGCCGTTCTGGCCGGCCGCAGCGGCATCGCGTTCCTGACCAAAGGCCTGAAGGCGCGCCCGCGCGGAAAGCCGGAGAGTGGTGGCGTCACGGTCAAAGCGATCAAAAGCACCGCCGTCGGCATCGGCTCCTTCGAGAGCGGGAACGGCGCCGGCCGGGTTCTTAGCGCCGGATACGGAATCGGAAGAGGCAGGGAGGCCAAGGGCGTTGGCGTTCAGGCGGTCCTTGGTCTGCTGCAGCAGATCTGTGGCCTGGTTCATCAAAGCGGACAGCATACCTTGCGTCTCCTCGTCGATCTGCGCAGCGGCGCTTCTTCTTGAATGCGGCCGCTTGGATTTATCTAAAACACTATCCTATCCGCGTTACTGTAAGCCTACGGTCTTGAAGAAGCGTTAACTGCCGCCGTTTTCGTGCAAAACGAACGTCACAGGCCTGCCGCTCGTTAAGCGAATGTTTCGGTTTTAAGGGCTTGATTATCGGCCACCCTGTGTCATGAAGACATGCCCGGCCGCGTTCTCTTGCGATTGCCTCCCTCTCCGATCGATTGCCCGAAGTATGAGCTATCTCTCCTTCATCCGCGCCAATGCGCGCTTTCTCGGTTTCGGTCTCTTCCTGACTTTTGCCTCCAGTTTCGGGCAAACCTTCTTCATATCGCTCTTCAGCAGTGAACTGCGCCAGGACTTCGGTCTCAGCCACGGCGCTTTCGGCAGCCTTTACTCGGTGGCGACCCTGGCCAGTGGCTTTCTGTTGATCTGGGTCGGCCGGGCGATCGACCGGATGGAGCTGCGTTTCTTTACCGCGCTGGTCATCCTGGGCCTGGCGGCAGCCAGTTTCACTCTGGCCAACGCCGGCTCGGCCGCCATGCTCTGCGCCGCAATCTTCGGGCTGCGCCTGTTCGGACAGGGTCTGCTGGGACATATCGCCATGGTCTCCATGGCACGCTACTTCGAGCGGGCCCGGGGCAAGGCCGTGAGCCTGGCCGCCCTCGGCTATCCTTTGGGCGAGGCCGCCCTGCCCTTCATCGCCATTGCGGTCCTGGCCGCCGTCGGCTGGCGCGCGTCCTGGGGCTACTTTGTCGCCGCAATCGTGATTATCGTTCTGCCAATGGCGATGCTGTTGCTGAGCAGCCGGCCGCAGAGCGGCATAACAGAGCCCGAAGCCCCCGTTGCGCGCCGGGAGGACGTCAACCGTGGAGCTTCCCTGCGCGAAGTCCTGAGGGATGGCCGTTTCTACCTTTTTCTGCCGGCCATACTCGCGCCCTCTTTCATCACCACCGGGATGTTCTTTCACCAAAGGCATCTTGCGGAAGTCAAGGGTTGGAGCCTCGAACTCCTGGCGGCGGCCTTCGTGGTCTTTGCACTCAGCCAGAGCCTGACGGCTCTCTGTGCCGGCCAGGCCATCGACCGCTTCGGCGCCCGCAGGCTCCTGCCGGTCTTTCTGCTGCCGATGTCAGCGGCGATGCTGCTGCTGTCCTTCTCCTCCGCGCCGCTCTCCGCTCAGCTCTACATGCTGGCCACCGGCGCCACCGCGGGAGCCGGTTCGGCACTTTTCGGGGCACTCTGGGCAGAGCTCTATGGTGTCACCCATCTCGGAGCCATCCGCTCGTTCGTCACCTCACTGATGGTCTTTTCAACGGCCCTTTCGCCGCCCTTTATGGGTCTTCTGTTCGATGCGGGCGCGGCTTTCGAAGCTCTGACACTCGGATTCTTTATCTATTGCGTTCTGGTTTCGCTGCTGCTGTCGCTCATCCTGCGCCGCAAAGCCTGGTCGGGCGCCTGAAGATACCTGGAAGCCTGAAGGCACCCGCGAAGATGTGAAGTGCAAGAGAATCGAAAGCTTTTGCAACTACAAAGGCTTCGTTTACCATGCCGCGATTCTCCGGGGGGATTCCGTAGCAAAGATGATTCGCGTTGCCTTTTCCTACCTTCTGTGGCCGCTGCTGCTTGTTACCTGCATCGGCCTCACGCAACTCGGTATGCTGAGCGGTTATGGCGTACTGGTCTTCAATCTGGTTTATCTGAGCCTCGCGGTCACGCTCTTCTTCCTGGAGCGCGCCATGCCGCACGAGAAAAGCTGGCTGCGCAACGACGGTCAGATCCTGCCGGATCTCGCGCATACCCTGCTCAACAAAGGACTGGTTCAGATCCTCGTCGTCACCGCGACGGCCATGGGTGCCGCCGAAGCACTGGCGCCGGAAGGCGGCGGCATCTGGCCGACCGAATGGCCGCTGGCCGCGCAGGTGCTGCTTGGGCTGGTGGTCGCGGAGTTCGGGCTCTACTGGGCTCACCGGCTGGCGCACGAAATCCCCTTTCTCTGGCGGTTCCATGCGGTGCATCACAGCGTCACGCGGCTGTGGTTCTTCAACACGGGCCGCTTCCATTTCATGGACACCGCGCTCAGCATCGTCCTGAGCCAGCCCCTGCTGTTCCTGGCCGGCGCGCCGAAAGAGGTCTTCATCTGGGTCAGTGGGATCACCGCCTTTATCGGCATTCTGACCCACTGCAACGTGGAAATGCGCTTCGGGTTCCTGAACTACATTTTCAACACGCCGGGCCTGCACCGCTGGCACCATTCCATGGACCTGCGCGAGGGCAACAAAAACTACGGCGAGAACCTGATGCTCTGGGATCTGCTCTTCGGAACGCATTTCAATGAGCCGCGCCGCCCCCCGGCGGATATCGGGATTAAAGATCCGATGCCCGCCAGCTTTACCGGCCAGCTCATCCAGCCTTTCAGCCCCCGGAAGGCCTCAGACGGGCCGCAGGTGGGAAGCAGCGTCAAGGTCACGGAAGCACCCTAGCGCTCTAAACCGCGACGGCGGACTCCTTGCCGGGAAGGGCTGATTCAATCGCAAACAGATCCAGAGGCCGAATGACTTCAGGCTCTGTCAGCCAGATTGGCTTGGCCGCAACTGTGCTCTTGTCGCGCACCTGACCGACCAGCAGCATCGAAGGGCCGTTGCCGCAGTCGTTCAGCGGCAGAAAGAGCCGTGCGACCTTTTTCGGGCCGGTCTCGCCGCTGTAGCCGTAGGCAAAGGCGCTGTAGAACCCCTCGGCGGAGGTCGCGCCCAAACGATAAAGCTCGCAGAGATGCGTCAGGTAAGCGGTGCGCGGACCACGTTCATGCAGATAGCGCCCGGTCAGATCAGAACCCGGTGCGAAGGCGATATCCGATCCGGTCAGCCGGAACTTGATCTTCTGTCCGGCATCTGAGCATTCCGCCAGAATGATGTAGGGCAAAAGATGGGGCACATCGAGCGGATCGAAGTCGCTGCGCCGTGGGATGCTCCCATCCCGGCGCAGGCCGGACCAGTAGCTATGGAGATCCTGGAGTAAGGGATCTTCGATTCTGTCGGCCCCGGCGAGGCTCGGACTGTAAAGGGCTTCAGCGCACATCCAGCCAGCGTAAGGGAAAAAGGTTTAGACAAACTTGCCAGTCATACGAGAGAAAACCGCTATACGATTTATGGTTGCGAGAGTGGTTTGCTGAGTTCTTGTGCAACTGCCTCCAGAAGCGCCAAATGCGTCGAACTGTCGCCGTCTCTTTTGCCCCTCCGAATTTCCCCAGCCAGACCGCTGTCATCTTCACGCTCTGACCGCTGTTTGGCGTTCTCGGTTCGTGCAAGATCAGCAAGGACGTTCGAGATGGCCTCCTCGAACATACGGGCGTTATCCTGCTGTGCCGTTGGCAGTGCCGCGCGCAACTCTTCCCTATACAGCTTCGCGGCGCTTTCGAGCATGCGACGGGTTGCTTCGAGATCGGTCATGACGTTCCTCTTACTGGGCCGGGAGCGGCGTCCTTCGCCAATCGGGCCGCCTGTCCTCGACCAGAGCGCAGGCGCGGTCATTTCCAGCAACAGCTTTTGCACCTGCGCCGGCCGCAGGCGGCCGGTCAGGGCGAGATCGAGCGTATTCTCGCCGCCCTCAAAGAACCGCAGGCCCTGTTGCACCGCGATGATCGCCCAGCGGATGTGGGCCAGCACTTCCCAGAAGTAGACAGCCGCAGGATCCGGCCGCAGGCCGGAGGCATCTTCATAGGCCTGATAGAACAGGCTGCGTGAGCCGATGCCGCCGGCTTCCAGATCCGGCCGCCCGAAGCGCCAGCAGGCGGCGCAGAACCAGCCGAGATCGCTCATGGGGTCGCCCCAGGAGGCAAACTCCCAGTCGAGAATGCCGGTGAGCCGGCCACTCTCCAGGGCCACCATGTAGTTCCCGCTGCGAAAATCCCCATGTACCAAGCAACGTCGTTCAGGGGGCTGCGGCAGATGGTTCGCGCACCAGCGCAGGCCCCATTCGAGGGCCGGCCAGTCTCCGGGCAGCGCATCGAGCTCCCGGCGCCACTGCGCGACTTCGGCTCCTGCCGGCGGCGTTTCCGCCGGCTCAAGAAAAGAAAGCGCCTCCGGCAGGTCTTTGACCGCATGGATCTTCGCGAGTTCTCCAGCCAGGGCTTCCAGGAGCGCAGAGGCCTCGCCGTCCTTCGGCGTGCGGGCGGTGATGGCTCCGCCTCGGGCGGTGCCGGCCACTTCCCCGGTGATCAGGAAAGGCGCGCCGATCACCCCTTCGTCCTCGCACAGCCAAAGCGGTTCGGGGACCAGAACGCCGGCGTCCTGCGCGGCTTCGAGGAGGGCGAATTCTTCTGCCTTGGGCCGGCTGTCCGGCAGCGAGGTCCGCGCATCGGTGCGCAGAACCAGGGCCTGCGACTCTTCCTCCAGGTTCGCGCCCTTTGCGATCTCCAGACGCCAGTTTTCCTGCACCGCGCCACCTTCCAGGCGCCGGCAGGATACCAGCCGAACCTCATCCAGGCCCATCTTCTCCGCCAAGAAGGCAGTCAGGGCCGCCGCAGGATTAGCCGCTTCCGTTTCTTCACTACCGGCCTTCTCTAGGAATGCCAGGACCAAAAATCAGACCCTTCTTTCATATAGTTACGCGCCAGCACCATCTTGTGCACTTCGGACGCGCCGTCGACCAGCCTGGCCTGACGGGCGTAGCGATACATCCACTCCAGCGGTGTGTCCTTGGAGTAGCCGCGGGCGCCGCAGAGCTGGATCGCCGTGTCGATGGCCTTATGCAGGGTTTCGGAGACCTGCACTTTCGCCATGGAGACCTCTTTGCGCGCGAAATCGCCACTGTCGAGAGTGGCGGCCGCCTTCATGGTCAGCAGGCGGCCGATTTCGATCTCCATCGCCGCCTCGCCCAGCATCCATTGTACGCCTTCATGCTCCGCCAGTTTACTGCCGAAGCTATCGCGGTCGCGGACATAAGGTGCGGCAATCTCCAGGGCGCGCTTGGCCATGCCCAGCCAGCGCATGCAGTGGGTCAGGCGCGCGGTGCCCAGACGGATCTGGGTCAGTTTAAGGCCTTCCCCCTCTTCCATCAGGCGGTTTTCGTCAGGAATCTCCAGGTTCTCCAGGTGGACTTCGCAGTGCCCGCCGTGCTCTTCCGGCCCCATGATGGGGATCCGCCGGCCAACCCGGAAACCGGGCTGGTCCCGGTCGACCAGAAAGGCGGTGAGGCCCCGGCGCGGGTCATCGGAGGACTTGGCCAGCAGGATGAAGTGCTGGGCCTCGGCCGCCCCGGTGATGAACCACTTGTGGCCGTTGACGATCCAGCGGTCATTGCGCCGCTCCGCGCGGGTCAGCATCACCGTCGGGTCGGAACCGGAACCGGGTGCGGGCTCGGTCATGGCGAAAGCAGAACGGACCTTGCCGTCGATGATCGGCTGCAGCCAGCGCTCTTTCTGCTCTTCCGTGGCAACGCGGTTGAGGACGAACATATTGCCGTCGTCGGGTGCCGCCGAATTGAAGACCACCGGTCCGAAGAGGGATCGCCCCATCTCCTCGTAACAGGCCGCCATTCCGACCGTGTTCAGCCCGCCGCCACCGCGCTCCTTCGGCATCTGCAGCGACCAGAGACCTTCTGCTTTGGCCTTACCGCGCAATTCCTCCAGCAGATCCAGGCGGATGTTCTCATGTTCATCATAGCTTCCGGGTTCCGCCTCCAGCGGCAGGATCTCCTCGGCGACGAAGCGGCGGATGCGCCGGCAGAGATCGGCTGTTTCGGTGTTGAGCGCAAAATCCATGCGTAAGCCTTTGATTTTTATAATTCCAGGGAACGAGTCAGACGCCGGCGGATTGACCGCCGTCCACGGTCAGAATGCTGCCGGTCATGAAACGCGAGGCCTCGGAGGCCAGCAGCAACAGTGCACCGTCCAGATCGCTTTCCTGCCCGAACCGCCGCTGGGGGATCTTCTTCTTCAGTCCCTCACCCGCCGGGCTGTTCAGGAACTCCCGATTGATATCGGTCTCGATATAGCCCGGCGCCAGGGCGTTGACCCGGATGTCATGGCGGGCCAGCTCGATGGCAAGTGCGCGGGTCAGGTTTTCCACGGCGGCCTTGGTGGCGCAGTAGCCGGCCAGATGCCCGGTCGCGCGGTGCCCCAGAACCGAGGCGATGTTGATGATCGAGCCGCCGTGTCCCAGCCGGGTCATATGCTGGGCCACCTGCTGCGCCATGTGCCAGACACCGTTCAGGTTGGTATCGACCACCTGGTTCCACTCCGCTGGTTCCAGATCCAGCGCCCGTTTGGAGATGGCGATACCGGCATTGTTGACCAGGATGGTGACCGGCCCCAGTTCCGTCTCGGCTGTCTCAATACAGGCGGCGATGGACTCGGGATCGGTCACATCGAGGCGGATCGGAATGGCACGGCCATCCTCTGCACTGATCTTGCGCGCCAGATCGCTGAGGGACTCCGTCCGGCGCGCAGCGATGGCGACCTTGGCACCCGCCGCCGCCAGAGTTTGGGCGAAATGCCGGCCCAGGCCGCTGGAGGCGCCGGTGATGATCGCGACCTGGCCTTCGAGGTTAAACAGTGACTTCATGCCTTTGTATTCCTTAACTCTTTAGCCTGATCCCGCAGCAGAAACTTCTGGATCTTTCCGGTCGAGGTCTTGGGCAGATCGCAGAAGACCACCGTTTTGGGCACTTTGAAACCGGCCATAACCTCCCGGCAGTAGCCGATGATTTCAGCCTCGTCGGCGTCTTCGCCGGCTTTCAGCGTCACGAAGGCGCAGGGCGTCTCACCCCACTTATCGTCGGGCCGGGCAACGACGGCGGCCTCAAGAACCTTGGGGTGGCGGTAGAGGCTGTCCTCGATCTCCAGACTGGAGATGTTCTCCCCGCCGGAGATGATAACGTCCTTGGAACGGTCCTTCACTTCGATATAGCCGTCGGGGTGGCGCACGGCCAGATCACCGCTGTGGAACCAGCCGCCGGCGAAGGCAGAGTCGGTCGCTTCCGGGTTCTTGAGATAGCCCTTCATGACCGTGTTCCCGCGCAGCATCAACTCGCCCAGGCTCTCACCGTCCCAGGGACACTCTTCCAGCGTTTCGGAATCGGCCACCATAATGTCTTCCAGGGTCACCAGATTGACGCCCTGGCGGGCCATCTTGCCCGCCCGCCCCTGGAGATCCAGTCCGTTCCAGTCCTCCTGCCAGGCGCAAAGGGTGGCAGGCCCGTAGGATTCCGTCAGGCCATACAGGTGCAGAACCCGGAAGCCGTTGTTTTCCATGGCTTCGATCACAGCGCTGGGCGGGGCGGCGCCGCCCGTGGCGATCTCGACCTCCTGCTCGAACGCGACCTTCACACTCTCCGGGGCCTGCGCGAGCATATTGAGCACAATCGGCGCGCCGCACATCTGGGTGACGCGATGTTCCTTGATCAGGGGATAGATCAGCGCCGGATCGACCTTGCGCAGGCAGACATGGGTTCCGGCGGCAGCGGTGACCGCCCAGGTGAAGGTCCAGCCGTTGCAGTGAAACATCGGCAGGGTCCAGAGATAGACCGTCTTGGGCGAAAGGCCGAAGGTGATGAGGTTACCGATCGCGTTCAGATAGGCACCGCGGTGGTGGTAGACCACGCCCTTGGGATTACCCGTGGTGCCCGAGGTGTAGAGCAGACAGCTCGCCTGCCACTCGTTTTCCGGCTGGCCCGCGGGAAAGACAGGATCACCCTCCTCCAGCAGGGCTTCATAATCCAGTTCGCCCAGTAATTCGCCCGACTCCGCCAGCGGGTCGTCGATATCGATCACCAGGATCTTCCCCTCGAAGGACTCGAGCGCTTTCGAGACAACCGGCGAAAACTCCCGGTCCGTGATCAGAACCTTGGCTTCGCCATGTTTCAGGATGAAGGCGATGCTGGCGGCGTCCAGGCGGATGTTCAGCGGGTTTAGGACCGCCCCCAGCATGGGTATCCCATAGTGCGCTTCCAGCATGGCCGGGACGTTTGGCGCCATGACGGCAACCGTATCGCCGGGACCTATGCCGCGCTTTTTCAGGGCCGACGCCAGGCGGCAGCTACGCTGGTAGAATTCTTTATAAGTCAGACGCTTATCACCGTGAATGACGGCGATTTTCGAAGGATAGACCTGAGCGGCCCGGCGCAGGAAGCTGACAGGCGAGAGAGGCTCGAAGTTGGCCGGATTGACGGGCAGGTTCCGTTCGAAGATCGAGCCGCCCGAAGCGGACTGCGTGCCGGCCCCTTCCTCCTCCGTCATGAATCCGCCTCCCTGTCGATTTCCTTGCCGGGCTTGTCTGCCGCCCGGTCACGATTAGGCGAGTATGCTTGTATGCTCGGTCAAGAAAGGTCAAGTTGAACGAGTTTGGGACTGGTTTCCGAGATGGGATCGGTCAAGACCCGTAAAGGAACCGAGGATCAAGCGCCATGGAACTGGATATCTTCTCTGACACCATCTGCCCCTGGTGCCTGATCGGCAAACGCCGCCTGGAGCGGGCCCTGGCCGCGCGTCCGCAGCCGGGACTGAAGATCCGCTGGCGCGCCTTTCAGTTGAACCCGGATATGCCGGCCGGCGGCATGGATCGGCGCCTTTATCTGGAAACCAAGTTCGGCGGACCGGAAAACGCCAAGAGCGTCTATGACCGTATCCGTGAAGCCGGTGCCTCCGAAGGCATCGACTTCAACTTCGAGGGCATCAGCCACACACCCAACACCGTCGATTCCCACCGCCTGGTCCGCTACGCCGAGCGACACGACAAGCAGGACGCGGTGGTCGAAGCCCTGTTCCAGGCCTACTTCATGGACGGCCGGAACATCGGTGAGCAGGACGTTTTGACTGAGGTGGCGGTCTCCGCAGGCCTGGAAGAAGCCGCGGTGCGCAGCTATCTGACCTCCAACGAGGACGCCGACGCGATCCGCGCCGAGGATGCCCAGGCCCGCAACGTCGGGATCAACGGTGTGCCCTGCTTCATCTTCAACGGCCGCCACGCCCTGCCCGGCGCCCAGTCCCCGGAAGTCTTCTTCCAGCTCTTCGACCTGGCCCGTGAAGAGGCCCAGCCGGCGGAGTAGTCTGAGCGGCAACATCTTTAACTGAGAGTCTTGGCTTCTGATGAGTTAGAGTTCCCGACGACCTGGTGAATGTCGTCGGGAGTGGTCCATTGAAAGAGATAACAAGGGTCAACCACCTGGGTTTGCGCGTTCGGGATCTAAATCTCGCCCGTGCGTTCTATGAGAAGCTTGGCTTTGACTTCATCGTCGGACCGGTTGGGCCGGAACCTGTCGCGATCATGGAGCATCCAAGCGGGGTGAATATAAACTTCATCCTCAATGCGTCGGATGATGCCTCACCCACGAACATTCTGATGGATGTGCCGCAGAAACATACCGGCTTCACGCATGTGGCCTTGGAGATCACCGATCCCGAGGCCGTGAAGGCTCAGCTCGCTGAGCTGGAGGTCGCAATCACCGAGACCGTGGATCTGCCGGACGGATCGCACTTCTTCTTCATCCGCGATCCGGATCAGAATGTCATCGAGTTCCACCATCCGGGCAAGTAACAGGCTTTGAGGGTCAAAGCGCCTTACCGTTATAAATCGGCGCAGGCAGCCGCAAAGCATCCAGGCCCTCGACGCAGCCCAAGTTGATCCGATAGTGACCCGGGTTAAGCCGTGTTTCGACAAAGGTGTGAATGCCGCAACGGCCGCAAAAGTGATGGCGCGCGGTCATGCTGCCAAACTGGTAGCTGCTTTTTGCGTCATCGGAAACTGAGATCTCGATCGCGTCGGGTGGTATGACATGCGACGTCATCACCATTCCCTTCCGCGCGCAGATCGAGCAGTCGCAGCGCATCCCCTCCACAATCGCCGGACTCTGGAAGGTAAAACTGATAGCGCCGCAGTGGCAGCTTCCTTGGTAGCTTTTCATTGCAATCCGATTCCAGCGAGGACGTGGGCATAAACGGCGTCCAATGCTTTATCTTCGACAGCCGCTACGCTCTGCCCGGCGCTCAGCCTCCGGAAATCTTCTCGAGTTCATCGACCTTGCCAGTTAAGGAACGCGCCTGGCGGACTAGGCCGATAAACAGGTGCTAATTCGTCCCTGCACGTTTCCAGATTTCGTAGGCAATAAAACCGACAACTGCAATTCGGAAGATAATCGTAAATGGCTGTCTATTCAGATTCGCATAACGGATCTCAACATCCAGCTTTAGGTGCTTAATTGGGTTAGCCCACGGAAAAAACCCGAATTGCACGCAACGCTCATCCAATTCCAACTGGAGAATCTTATGAGTGAAGGGCCACTGCTTTGCTTTGTAAAGCGTGGCTTTGCGTATCTCCGAAAACGGAAAGATCCAGTCACCGCACTGGACCCGATCGTCGAAGATTCGAAACATCGCTCGCCGCGACATGACCCATGCCCATGAGGCCCTTGGCTCTCCAGACTCGGTATCCGTTGCCTTGCAGAAGCAGCTATACAGTTCTGTGTCCTCAGACTCCTTGTTGACGGCACGATCCTTGGACGGCAGAAGCAATAGCAGGACGACGAAGAGCAAGTTCAAGCCCGGGACCAGCGCGCAATAAGCGACAGCTTTTGGAGCGCCTGCGTCGAGGATTCGCCGCGTAATTCGCTGAAAATAGAAGAAGATCAGGACGTAAGCGGCCAGAAGAGGCGGGAATACAGACACCTCAGGCGGCAACCCAAACTCGGTATAGGCTGCACCGACATAGGCAAAAATGATGAATAACGCGATGCAGAAACCAATGCTCCAGAGGGCAAACCGCCCCCTCGTGACGGACTTTCGGCCACGCTCGAGAGCAATTGCGGCAATGGGAATCGCGATGAGAACAAGAAGAGCTATAACTTGCTGAATATTGCCCGATTCAGGCGATGCATCCATGAGTCACGCTTCCTCGTCCCTCCGCAAAAAAGAGAATAAATAGTTTTTTATTCATCTATTTGTTGTGAACGATCGGAAGCTATCGGTCAAGCGCTCTTCAGAACTGGCAAGGACCACATCGCCTTGACAGGCGATTTTGACACCTAGCGCGCAATCTTCACCAGGCTGTCGAGCATCATGCGTACACCCCGTACGCGTGCCTTGGCGTCTGTCCAGGCACGCTTGAAGACCAGCTTGTGGTCTGGCCGCAGATTGACGATGCCGTGCTGGGACTGGATGAAGCCGATCAGCTTTTCCGGATTGGCGAACTGGTCGTTGTGGAAGGCGACCACCGCACCCTTGGGGCCGGCATCGACCTTGACCACGCCGGCGTCGCGGCAAAGCTGCTTGATGGTCATGATGTCGAGCAGGTTCTCGACCTCCTCCGGCAGGTCGCCGAAACGGTCGATCAGTTCGGCGGCGAAGCCCTCGATCTCCTGACGGCTGACCAGTTCCGAGAGCCGGCGGTAAAGACCCAGGCGGACGTTCAGATCCGCCACGTACTGCTCCGGGATCAGAACCGAAGTGCCGACGTTGATCTGCGGGGTCCAGCCGCGCTCGCCCTCTTCTTCCTCAATCCGTCCGCCACTCTTGGCCACGGCGACCGCCTCTTCCAGCATCTGCTGGTAAAGCTCGATGCCGACCTCCCGGATATGGCCGGACTGTTCCTCGCCCAGCAGGTTTCCGGCGCCGCGGATGTCCATGTCGTGGCTGGCCAGAGTGAAGCCGGCCCCCAGGCTGTCGAGGGTCTGCATGACGTTCAGGCGTTTCTCGGCGGCGGAGGATAGCAGACGGCCCGGCGGCAGGGTCAGATAGGCGTAACCGCGAATCTTGGAGCGGCCGATGCGCCCGCGGATCTGATAGAGCTGGGCGAGGCCGAACATGTCGGCGCGATGCACGATCATGGTGTTGGCACTGGGGATATCCAGGCCGGATTCGATGATATTGGTGGAGAGCAGGATATCGTACTGATGGTCGTAGAATGCCGTCATGACGGCTTCCAGCTCGCTGGGTGGTAGTTGGCCATGGGCCACCGCCACCTTGACCTCCGGCACCAGCTTGGCCAGGCGGTCCTTAAGTTCCTCGATGTCCGCGAGGCGCGGGCAGACGTAGAAAGTCTGACCGCCACGATAGTGTTCGCGCAGGATCGCCTCGCGCACGATGACCGGGTCATAGGGCAGCACGAAGGTCCGCACCGCCAGGCGGTCGACCGGCGGTGTGGCGATCAGACTCATCTCCTTCACGCCGGACATGGCCAACTGCAGGGTCCGCGGGATCGGGGTCGCGGTCAGGGTCAGGACGTGAACGTCCTCGCGCAGTTGCTTGAGCCGCTCCTTCTGCTTCACCCCGAAGTGCTGTTCTTCATCGACAATCAAAAGCCCCAGGTCCCGGAAACGGACCGACTTGCCGAGCAGGGCATGGGTGCCGACCACGATCTCGACCGTCCCCTTCTCCAGGCCGGCCCGGGCATCGCTGGCATCTTTGGTCGAGACCAGGCGGGAAAGCTGCACCACACGCACCGGCAGGCCGCTGAAGCGCTCGGCAAAGGTCTTGTAGTGCTGCCGCGCCAGCAGGGTCGTTGGCACCACCACGGCGACCTGCTTGCCGGCCATGACCGCGATGAAGGCGGCACGCAGGGCGACTTCCGTCTTGCCGAAGCCCACATCGCCGCAAACCAGGCGGTCCATGGGCTTGCCTGAGCTCAGGTCTTCCAGGATGTCTTCGATGGCCCGGAGCTGGTCCTCCGTCTCCGGGAAGGGAAAACGGGCGGCGAATTCGTCGTAGATGCCTTCCGGCGGCAGCATGGAGTCCGCGGTCTTGAGGGCGCGCGCGGCGGCGATCTTGATCAGTTCGTCCGCGATGGCCTTGATGCGCTGCTTGACCTTGGCCTTGCGCGACTGCCAGCCGGCGCCGCCCAGCCGGTCCAGTTCAACCGAAGAATCCTCGGAGCCGAAACGCGACAGCACCTCGATGTTCTCGACCGGCACGAAGAGCTTGTCGCCGCCGTGATAAATCACCTTCAGGCAGTCATGAGGCGCGCCGCCGACCTCAATGGTCTCCAGGCCCTCGTAGCGGCCGATCCCATGGTCCACGTGGACCACGAGGTCCTGGGCCTGCAGCGTGGAGACTTCGGTCAGGAAGTTCTCCGAGCGCCGGCGTTTGCGCTGCTGACGGCCGATGCGCTCGCCCAGAATGTCCTGCTCGGTCACCAGGGTGAAGTCGGGCGTGGAGAAGCCGTGATCGATTTCCAGGGTGATCAGGCCGACGGCCTTGGGATCAAGCGCGAGCGCCTCCGTCCAGGTCTCGGCGGTTGTCAGCCCGGCCTGCCCGTGCTCGCGCAACAGGCTGCTGAGCCGGTCGCGCGCGCCGTCGCTGTAAGCCGCGACCAGCACCCGCCGTTCCTCAGTCTGTTCCCGGACAATGAACTGACGCACGGCGTCGAAGACGTTGGTGTCGTCCTGGGCACGGGCCTCGGCAAAGTTCTCCCCCGCCGCCGCACCGGCATCCAGGATACCTTCCATGTCCTCCGGCAGGCTGTAGGGCGTGAAGATGCCGCCGCGCAGTCCCGACAAGACCTCATCCCACTCGACCGCGCCCAGGTAGAGACGCGAAGGCGCAAGCGGTTTGTAGGGTGCGCCGCCGGCATCACGGACCGACTCCATGGATTTGCGGGCGCCGTAGAAGTCCTCAATGGCCTCCTGCCGGGCATCACGCGCCTCCGTCGCCTGGTGGTCCAGCAGGACGAGCGGATCCTCCAGGTAGTCCAGCAAGGTTTCCAGGCGCTTATGAAAGAGAGGCAGCCAATGCTCCATTCCCGGATGGACCCGGCCGTCGGAGACACTTTCGTAGAGCGAATCTTCCCGGGACACCGCGCCGAAGGCCTCCCGGTACCCCGAGCGAAAGCGCTCGATGGAGTCGGGGGTCAGGGTGATTTCCCCGACCGGCTTGAGGGCGACCTGCCCCCGTTTTCCCGTGGTGCGCTGGGTCAGAGGATCGAATTGCCGGATGCTTTCGACCTCGTCGCCGAAGAAATCCAGCCGAACCGGCAGCTCCTCGCCGGGCGGGAAGATATCGACGATGCCGCCGCGGATGGCGAACTCCCCCGCCTCGCCCACAGTCTCGGTGCGGAAATAGCCGTTGGTGGAAAGAAAGGACAGCAGCTCCGCGGTTTCGATCCGGCTGCCCGGCTTCAGCACCAGCAGGCGCTTGGCAAAGGATGCGCGCGGCGGAACACGCTGCATCAGGGCATTCACGGTCGTCAGAATGACTTTGGGGCCGCGGCTGCCGGCAGCGATATCCGTCAGCAGATCGATCCGGCGCGCCAGGATATCCCGGTGCGGACTGACCCGGTCATAGGGCAGGCAGTCCCAGGCGGGAAAACTCCGAATCTCAATCTCGGGCGCGAAGACGCCCAAAACCGATTCCAGCTTTGCCATGCGGGCATCGTCACGGGCGACGAAAAGGATCGTCGTATCATTGGAACTGCGGGCGAGATGGGCGAGCGCAAGGGCATCGACACCGTCCGGCGCATTGGCGATCTGACAGCGTTGCGCGCCGGCCTGGCCGGCCGGTTCCAGAAGAGACTCGAGGGATTTCAAGGTTTTTCAGGTATATAGCGGAAATTCAGGAGAAGTTCGGTGACATCGCTCTGCAACTCGGCCGGCGGCAGAGCCTCACCGGTAAACCATTGATAGACGACCGGATCGGGCTGATCCAGGATAACCTCATAGCGGTCGAGCTGCGCCGCGTTCATCTCATCCAGATGCTGGTCCGCGAAGTTTCCCAGCAGCAGGTCAGCCTCCTTGGTGCCCCGATGCCAGCTTCGAAATTTCAGGCGTTTGCGGCGTTTTGTCAGATCATCGCTCATGTGGATTATCGCTCTGCAGAAGAGTGAAGTGTCTATGGCCAAGTCGCTGCCCGGTTACAGGAGCAAAATGCGTGTGCGCCATTCTGGTTTCAAGGCGCGGGAAAGTCACTGATAGCGTTGGACGGCCTGCTCGATCTCTTTCAGCAGCGCTTCACCCACATCGCCGCCATGGCCAACAATCTTGTTCCTGAACACCGTGCGGATCGTGTCGATGTGCGCGCCGATCAGCTTAATCCGGTCCTTCGTCGGCGGGTGGCCGGTCGGTTTGGTCGCCTTATAAAGCGACTTACCTACGTCGGTGATCAAGGGGTAGTCGAAGATACCGCCCTGCCCGCGCAGTTCGTGTGCGACCGTGTTGATCCGCCGGAGCCATTCCTCAGGGTCGCCCTTGCGCCCTTCGAGAGCGGCCTGCGCCTCGAGAATCTGCTTGATGTAGCGTTCCATCCAGTCGCCGTAATCGCCGACCAGGGTCTGAATTCGGCGCTCGGCGGCTTGAATCAGTGCCGGATCGAAGGCAACCGGGATCCTACGGGCGTTGGGCCCCAGCTTTTCCCTCAGTCGATCATCCAGATCGAAATGAATGGCCCTGACGTCCTCGCGCAGTGTCTTCTCGTCCGACGGACCGCGAATCAGCTGAACATCCTGCCGCATGGTCTTTCTGCGCTCGCGCGGGAAATCCTGATCAACACGGCGGCGGTCCGGACCGAAGTAGCCGTCCGCAAGAATAAAATGACGCGGGGAGTTAACCAGCATCAGCAGCCGTTCGGCGATGGTCTTGGAAGAAAAGGGTTTCGCCAGAAACTCCGTCACGCCGCCGTCACGCGCGTCTTGCACGACTTCACGGTCGGCGGCACCGGAGATCATGATGAAGGGAACGAAGCGATCGGGAACGTTGGGGCCGGTGCGGATCCAGCGCAGAAAAAGGCGGCCATCGATCTGCGGCATGACGCAGTCTGAGATAATGAGGTCGACGGTGCCGATCCCGGCCGATATCGGGTCTTCCAGGCTAAGCTTTAGTCGTTCAATCGCGGCGGCGCCGTCGGAGTCGGCAACGACCTTCCCAACTCCAAGGGTTTTGAGAACCGAAGTGAGCAGCTCTCGAATAAAGCGGTTGTCATCAACAACCAATACCGTCAATTGATCCCAGCGAAGATCCTGCGCCATACCCGTTTTGCGTCCACCGTCGTCCCGAACCGCTGTTCAGGCGTCTCTATTCTTGCTCAAGCACGCCACCTCACCGGTGATCTGTGACCGAGCCGTTTCCTCCAGTACAATGGCGGATATAAGATAGATCGAATCCTTGACGGCTTCGGTTCCGGGCTTCGGTGCCCATTTCAGGCTTACAGACAATTGCGACCCGAAATTCTCTTTCCGCTCTTTGCTCCGATTACCAGTATTTCCGGCATTGGTCCACGTTTCGCTGTGCTTTTCGAACGGCTTGTGGGTGTACATATTTTAGATCTTTGCTGGCACCTGCCGAACGGACTGGTCGATCGGCGTTACAGTCCGAGACTGGCAGAAGCCCAGCCCGGCCGCATCGCGACCCTGGTCGTGCAGGTCCTGCGGCATCATCCCGCGCCGGCCCGCGGCCGGCCTTATCGGGTTGTGGTCACGGATGAGACGGGCGAGCTGAGCCTAGTTTTCTTTCATGCCCGTGCCGACTATCTCGAGAAAATTCTGCCCGTTGGCGAGACTCGCGTGGTCAGCGGCAAGCTGGAGGTCTTCAGCGGCAGCCTGCAGATGTCACATCCGGACCATATCGCACCGGAGGCTGAACTCGCGGAAGTCATGAGCGTACAGCCCCAATATCCCCTGACCGCCGGCCTGCCGCAGAAGGTGGTCGCTAAAGCCGTGGCCTCCGCCGTCACCCATCTGAGCGACCTGCCGGAGTGGCTGGATCCGGCCTTCCAGCGTCAAAGGAGCTGGCCCGACTGGCGGGAGGCCCTGCAAAGCGTCCACCAGCCGAAGGCCCTCTCTGACCTTGAAGCGGAAACGCCGGCCCGCAGCCGTCTGGCCTACGACGAACTCCTGGCCAATCAGCTTGCCCTGGCGCTGATCCGGCGCAACCAGACCCGCCATCGTGGCCGCCCGATTCGCGGGGATTCGCGGCTCCGTGACCTGGTGCGGCAGGCCCTGCCCTTCACCCTCACCGGATCGCAGTTACAGGTGCTGAGCGAGATCGAGAGTGACATGGTCAGCGATTCGCGCATGCTGCGGCTGGTCCAGGGCGATGTCGGCAGTGGCAAGACCGTGGTCGCTCTTCTGGCCATGCTGGCGGCGGTTGAAAGCGGCGCACAGGCGGCGATCATGGCACCGACCGAGATTCTCGCCCGCCAGCACCACAAGACCATTGTCCCTTTGGCACAGGCCGCCGGCGTCTCGGTGGAACTGCTGACCGGGCGCGACAAGGGCAAAGCACGTGCCGCTGCGCTGAAGCGCATCGCGTCGGGGGAAGCGGCGATCGTTATCGGAACCCATGCAATCTTCCAGCAGGATGTCGACTTCAAGGACCTGGCGCTGGCCGTGATCGACGAGCAGCACCGTTTCGGCGTCCATCAGCGCCTGACCCTGGCGGAAAAAGGCCGCGGCGTGGATATGTTGGTGATGACCGCCACGCCGATTCCGCGGACACTGATGCTGACCGCTTACGGTGATATGGACGTCTCCCGCATCACCGAGAAGCCGGCGGGACGGCAGCCTATCGACACGCGGACCCTGCCGCTGGACAGGCTTTCGGAGGTGGTCGCCGGCATCGGGCGGGCCTTGAACAGCGGCACGCGCGTCTACTGGGTGTGCCCTCTGGTCGAGGATTCCGAGGTCAGCGACCTTGCCGCCGCGGAAGAGCGCCACCGGGACCTGCAGATGCACTTTGGGGCGCGGGTCGGCCTGGTGCACGGCAAGATGAAGGCCAAAGACAAGGATGCCGCCATGGCGGCCTTCGTCGCGGGCGATGTGACCCTGCTGGTGGCGACGACCGTGATCGAGGTGGGCGTCGACGTGCCCGAGGCCTCCATTATGGTGATCGAACACGCCGAACGCTTCGGCCTCGCGCAGTTGCATCAACTGCGCGGGCGCATCGGACGCGGATCGCTCAAGTCGAGCTGCCTGCTGCTCTACCAGGGGCCGCTCGGCGAAATCGCGCGGGCACGTTTGAACATCATGCGCGAAACAGACGATGGTTTCCGCATTGCCGAGGAGGACCTGCGGCTGCGGGGCGCCGGCGAGTTGCTGGGGACCCGACAAAGCGGCTTCCCAGAATTCAGGCTCGCGGACCTGCAGGTCCATGGCGAGCTGCTGGCGGCGGCGCGCGACGATGCGGCTCTCATCCTGAACAAAGACCCGGATCTCGAAACCGAACGCGGTCAGGCCTTGCGGATACTGCTGTACCTCTTCGAACGCGATGCGGCGGTGAAGTATCTCAGATCGGGGTAAATCCGGCGACCGGCTAACTTAAGAAATACTGCATAGGCAGAACAAACTCGAGGCGGTCCACCTGGATACCGGCGGGAACTGGCGGAAGTGGCGCAGCACGCTTCAACATCTCGAGGGTGGCTTTGTCGAGAAGGCGGTAACCTGAACTCTCCTTGATGCGGAAATCCAGCAGGTCACCGTTACGGCCGATCGACAGGTAGAGCATGACCACGCCTTCCTGGCCGCGTTTCCGGGCGCGCCGCGGGTATTTTTTGTGTTTTTCCAGCCAGGCCAGCAGCAGCGCGTTGTAATCCGCCTTGGCGCCGGGCGCGCCGCCTGCGCTGGCATCCTGACCCGAACTGCCGACAGCGCCTGTCTCCTGCCGGCCGGACTTGCCGCCTGCGCCGGCCGAGGACTCAACCTGCGCGGTGACGGCCTTTTCAGCTTCGGGCTGCGCCGGCGCCGCTGCGGGTGTCGTATCCGCCTGCCTTGTCGGCTCGACAACGGGTTTTGCCTCCGCAATCTGCGGCTTAGGGGGCTCCGGTTTGCGGCGCGGCGGCTGCGGCGTGACAATCGGTTTGGCGGCTACCTGCTCCTCCGGCACCTGCTCCGGCTCTACCGCCACTTCCAGTGGTTCCGCCTCTGCGACCGGAGTCGGTTCCGATTCCGCCGGGTCAACAAGTTCAGCGGTTTCCGGCACGTTCTCGATCTCGACAGCCTCGGTCTCAAGGGACTCGGCTTCGATCGCCTCCAGCATCTGTGGCTCCGGTGGCTCCGGCGTCTCCGCCTCGACAAGCTGCGAGTCTGGCAAGGGTGGTTTGATCCTGGCGGTTTCGTCGGGCTCGGAGGCCTGGACCTCAAGCAGCGGCAGCTCGCCGCCTTGGATCTCAAGGGCCTCAACGGCGCGGGTCTCCTCCGGTGGAGCCATAACTTGCAGGGGACGCTCCTGCTCGATGACGTCCGGGCTCTCGGCTGCAGTCTCCGTAACTACCGTTTCTACTTCGGGTTCGCTCGCCTGCTCACTGACTTCGCTGGTCGCAGCCATAACCGGTTCGGGCGCCTGCTCGCTCGCCGGTGCGAGCTCTTCCGCAACGACTTCCTCTTCGACCTCAGCGGTTGCGGCCTCCGCTTCCACCCCGCCGGGGGCGGCCCCCGCGACTCCAAAAGCCACTTCCAGTCCGCCGACGCCCGCGTACAAGGTGCCAGAGGGTGAATCGCGCCAAAGCAAGGCCACGGCACCGCCAAGATGCAATGCGGCGGCGAGCGTAAGCGCCACCATCCAGTGCCGGCGTCTTATCCGCATCAAGGCTTCCCTCTAAATCTCCAGTCAGTCGCACGCCCGAAGCAGCGTCCAGCCGCGCTTCGCATGCCGTTAGCACCCCAACTTATACTGACATCGCGGCCATTTGCTACCTTTGCTTAACCGCTTGTCTCCTCTTGCCCGGGATTCACCGTCGAACCGTTTTTCTTCACTGTGCCCGGCCGTCGTGACGCCAACGGCCAGTCCGTGGCGTTTGGGGTCCTTGCCGGTCAGAACAACATAGAGCAGCAGCCCGAGCAGGCTCCCGAACCATCAATGAATCGAGAAAAGACACTTCGCCCTCGCTTGCGATATGGCGATCATCTGCGAGCCCTTCGCGTGCGTCAGACACCCAGAATGGCCAGGACCGCCATCAGGCCGTTGCTGGCGATAACCAGGGTGAGAACGAAGCCGCCCCGGATCAGATTTTCCTCCAGGACCGCATAGAAGAACGACAGCGACCAGATCAGTGGAAACAGCACAAGCGGCAGGACAAGGTTATCGATACCGGCGGCGCCAGAGGGGATCCAGAGTGGCATGGCAGCCAGCACGGCGATGGCGCTCACCAGCGCCAAGGGGCCGGCAAGCAGCCATCTGACACCTGTTCTAAACCCCGTCATGGCAGTCAGAACTTCACATTCAGAGAAGCACCGAAGGTGCGCGGCGGTAAAACATAGGCGCCGGAATCCGGCAGGCGCTGATAGATGGCAAATTCATCCGTCAGGTTCTGGACAAAGGCCCGGACGGTGAAGGGGCCGTGGCTGTAGGCGGCGGCCAGATCAAAAAGCAGGTAGTCGCCGGACTTCTCGCCATCCGTGTTGGAAAAGCTGCCGAAGTATTCCGCCACATACTGCGCACTGCCCGAAAACTCCAGTCCCTCCATCGGCGACCATACGGCTCCGGCAGTAAAAGTGACATCCGGGTCCAACCCGATGTCATTGCCGTCCGCCGTCGTGCTGCTGTCCTGGATCTCGGTTTGCAGCAGGCCGAGCCCGGCATTGACCACAAGCTCCTCGGTCAGCTTGGCGCGGCCTTCGATTTCCGCACCATAGGAGATGGCATTACTGAAATTGACGATACGGGTGCTTGTCGGCGTAGGGCTGAAGAATTCCTGCTTGTCCGTGAAGTCGTTGAAAAAGGCGGTCACATCAAGCCCGAAACGGCCATCGTCGAAAGTCCCGCGATAGGCCGCCTCATAGGTCCAGACGAACTCGGAATCGAAGGAGAAAGCCTCAAACGAAAAGAAGTCGACGCCGGCGCCACCCGGATTGTAGCCCCTCCGCAGGGTCGCTGACACGGTTTGGTCTTCAGTGACGTCATAGGCGACACCGATCTTGGGCAGAATAACCGTCTCCTTCAGGTCATCGTTCTGCTGTCCGAAACCACCGAAGGCATCGATTTCGATATTGGCGTCGTAGTGTTGAACCCTGCCGCCAATGAGCAGGCGCAGATCCGGCAGAATCTCAACGGCGCCGTCAAGGAACACAGCATAGGATTCAGACTCCGCGTCACTGCCGAAATCGAAGTTGCTGAGTTCACTCTCGTTCAGATCTTTGGTGTAGGTCACGCCCACGATACCCGAGAGCGGGCCGTCATCGGGATCGACGGTCAGCAGGAGGTCCTGATTGAAGCGCTGCTGGTCGATGTCGTCAAAGTTGATGAACTGATTGGCGTCGGCCGTGTCGTCGAATCTGTCGCGCTGCCAGCTCGTGATCGAGCGGACTTCGCCGAGACCTGAGAGTTCGTAGGAGAGGTTTAAGGTCGTTGCGATGGCTTCCGTGTTGAAGATCCGCTGTTCACCGAAGAGATAAACGCGGTCTTCGATGTCGCGGCCTCCGTTGAAGTTTGAGTCGCTGACGAAGCTGTCGAAACCGAGATCCCTGCCTTTCTCGTATTCGACGGATGTCAGGATCTCCAGCTCGGGCAGTTCCTCCGGCGCATAGAGCCACTTGTTGCGCAGCGAGAGGCGGTCGAATTCAGAGAGCTGATCGAAATCGGTGCCCGGAGGCGCCACCGAAAAGCCGTCGACTTCCCGGACCTTGACCGGGATCCGGCCGTCGACATACTCGATCACCAGGCGCCCGGCGAGTTCATCTTGCACCACCGGCAGATTGGCCATTGCGGCGCCGCGGTAGGTGAACTCGCCGATCTCGTCCCATTTGAGTTCGCCCAGGGCTTCCGCTTCGGTGGTGAAGCTCGGATCCTTGGTCTTGACGATGTAGGCACCCGCGATCGCGTTGGCGCCGCGGGTGGTGGTCTGCGGCCCGCGCAGGACCTCCGCCTGCTCGATATCGAATACCGACTGGAATGAGTTGTTGGTCAGGGTCGAGAGGCGCGGGATATCGTCTACCACGAGCGAGGCGCGCGGGCGTGTATTGACCAGGATGTTGCCGGCCAGCCCAAAAGCACCGTCGGCCTCGCCGCCGCGAATCGGTGGCAGGAATTCGCCTGGTGCCGGGGTGATGTTGGGGGCTCGTTCAATCACCTGGTAGACGCCGTTTTCGCCGCTGCGGCGCACACTCTCTTCATCGAACACCGTCACGCTGCTGGTCGTCTGCTGCAACGTCCTGCGCTGGCGCTCGCCGACGACCGTGATCGGCGCCAGAACCAGTGGTGCGTTGCTTTGCGCCGGCGTGTTCTGCACCAGGGTCACAGCACCATCGCCGGTATAGCGGTAGGACAAGCCCGTACCGGACAGAAGCAACTCGAGCGCCTGTTCCCTGGTAAAGCTGCCCTGAACACCTGGCGAAGTCTTATCCTGCGTGATCCGCGCATCGACGAGGACTTCCAGACCGGCCTGCTCGGCAAACTGCAGCAGGGCAGAAGACAGCGGCTGTTGCCCGATTGAATAGGATTGCGTTACGGCGCTCTGCGCGAACGCTACAGGCATGGCAAAAGGCAGAACGGCACACAGCGTTATCACTAGGCCAAACACCACAAGGCCCGATTGCGTTTTCATATTGTCCCCCGACTCATGTTTTCCCCGCCGGCGAACCGCGTGTCGACGGTGAGAATGCGTCTTAAGAACGACGCTCAAAACAGAAGACGTGGAAAACCCGGAACAGCATTACAGGGCGGCGAAAAAAATCTCGGCCAGCAGCCATGAAGCGGTTTTCCCGGGCTCCGGCGGGGTGCGTCCCACCCGAGCCGGCCGTTGCTGTGCCTCAAGGGGCGAAGACAAGAACAAGGTAGTCGGTAGCCCGGTAGATTCGAACCGGCAGGGTCTTACCGATCGTATCAAGGATGGCATCTGTATCGTCGATGCTGAAGGAACCGGTCACGGGCAACCGCGCGAGTGCGCTGTCCATGATCACAATCTGGCCGGTGCGGTAGCGTTCGACTTCGCTCAAGACCTCGCCCAGCCGACGATTATTGAAAACGAGGCGCCCGCGCTGCCACGCAAAGGCCGTTTCCAGGTTCACTGGCTCAACGCGGCCCAAACCCGATTCAGAGACCTGAACACCCTGCCCGGCCACGACAAGCGATGATTTCCCACTCAGGTCCGAGACCTTGACCTCGCTCTCAGACACGACGATTTCAAGCGAATCGTCGCTCTGTTTGATCGAAAAAGCGGTCCCGAGAACTTCGACCCGCCCCAGCTTCGTCTCCACCGTAAAGGGGCGTTGAGGGTCCGACGCAACCTCGAAAAAGGCCTCCCCAGCCTGCAGGGAGATCATGCGGCGGTTGGGTTCGAAGCTCGCCGACACAGCAGATGACGTATTCAAGTGTACTCTCGAGCCGTCTTCCAGCACGAGCCTGGTCTGCTCGCCGGCACCGGTACGGTGATCGGCAAAAAAGCCCCGGGCGATCAGGTTTTGAGCCGCGAATGCAACGACCGCGGCCAGGGACGCCGCCAGCGCCATATGGCGGAAGCCAAGCCGCCGACCGCCTTTCCCTGGCCCCTGCGCTGCCTTTCGAGGCATCGGAGGCCTCGGGGCCGGATCAGCCTGTCTCCGCAGTTCGGCGCCTTGCCCTATGCTGTCGAGGCCGGACCATAGCCGCTCCATCTCCCGGTAAGCCCGCAGATGCGCCGGATCACCCGCCAGCCAGGCTTCAAAGGCCGCTTTATCGGCTTCGGTGACGGCTTCGTCGCGTAGACGCACGAACCAGGAAACCGCCGCCTGCTCTATCGATGCTCCGCTCATTTCGCCCATCCGGACAGACCGTTGCTTACCCGTTGGCTCGCAGGCCGCAATGGCTGGACAGCTATTCCGCCTTCCCGACTGCTATCTCTGTAGACGTGATTCATGGCAAAGAGCATTACCCGGTAAAGAAGTTTTTCGCCTTCATTCCTCTGCGACCTTCATTCTTGCGCCACCTTCATTCCTCTGCCAGATGATCCCGGCAATGCGCCAGCGCACGCATCATGTGAACCATAACCGTGTTCTTCGAGATCCCAAGACGGCTCGCAATTTCCGTGTAGGTCAGGCCCTGGAATTTATGCATCAAGAGGATCTCCCTTTGTCGAGGTGGCAGCTTGTCGACGGCCTGCTCCAACCGGCGCACTTCTTCCCGCGCCAGGACCGTCCGTTCCGGGCCGGGTGCATCATCCGGCAGCCTGTCCCATTCAGCAGGCTCGTCCGCACGCGCAGAAAACCCCTCACTCCGAAAGTGGTCGGCAGCGAGATTGGAGGCTATGCGGAAGAGGTAGGCGCGCGGATTATCGATTTCTTCTGCGGGCGAGGCCTTCATCAACCTGGCAAAGGTCTCCTGCGTCAGATCCGCAGCCATCTGGGCAGAGTCGAGGCGCCGGGTCAAATAGCGTCGTAACTCGTCGCCGTGCTCGGCGTAAAAGCGTTTGACGTCCTCTTGCCGCACCAGAATCCCAATTCGTCAAGGTCACTGCTCTCCCCTAACGCAAATGAGAACTGTTCGCAAACGCAATTCGCCTTTACGTTTGCGATCGGAAACATGACTGGGTTGGAATAAGGGAGCTCTGTCAGGCCCGCGATCTCTGGGTGGCTTCAGCCGACCTTCGCCACCGGTTCCACGCCCCGCGGCGGCTGTCCGGGATCTTCGGGGTCGCGGTCCTTGTCGACGGCATCAGCATGGCTCGCGATCTGGGGGGCGCGTTCCGCGGCCGGGCGCCGGTCCGGCGGGGTGACGATGCCGCCGGATACCACCATCTTGATCCCCTCCTCGATCGTCATGCTCAAGGTGCTGGTCTCACGCTTGGGAACGAAGAGCAGAAAGCCCGACGTGGGATTCGGGGTTGTCGGCAAAAAGATATTCACGGCGTCATCGGGCCCTGCATCGGTGATGCGGTGATTGGCGTCTCCGGTCAGGAAGCCGATGGCCCAGCTTTCCTTGCGTGGATACTGCACCAGCACCACATCCCGGAAGGCCGCCGACTGCTGCTTGAAGACAGCCTCGAAGATCTGCTTCAGGGCGCCGTAAACACCGCGGATCACCGGCATACGGTCCAGCAGGCGTTCGCCGGCACGCACGATGCTGCGTCCGACCAGGCCGGCGGTGAGGAAGCCGATCAGGGTCAGCACCGCCAGGACGACGATCACACCAAGCCCGGGGATGCTGAAGGGCAGATAGGTTTCCGGATTCCACTTGGCGGGAATCAGGGGGGTTACCCGATCATCGACGAAATTCACGATCTCCAGCGCCAGCCAGCAGGTAATGCCGATCGGCGCGGTGATCAGGACACCCGTGAGGAAGTGGTTTCTGAGGCGGCCGATGAAGCCCAACTGATGCGAGCTATGCGCCTCCTCTTCCGTTTTCTTTTCCGCCTTGCCGTTATCCCGTTCAAGGGCACGTCCGTTGGGGACACCGTTATCCGGCGGCGTGACAATACCACTGGAAATAACCAGCTTGATGCCTTCCTCGACCGTCAGGTCCAGGTGATGCACATCGCGTTCAGGGATGAAAAGCAGGAAACCGGTGGTCGGGTTCGGAGTTGCCGGGACGAAGACATTGACCACCGTCTCGCTGGTCATCTCCTGAACCTCTCCCTCCGTACGGCCCGTGATAAAGCCAACCGCCCAGGTCCCGCGGTTCGGATATTCGACCAGGACGACTTCGCGGAAGGCGTTGGACTTTTGGGAGAGGACGGTCTCGAAGACCTGCCGGGTCCAGCTATAAACGCTGCGCACGATCGGCAGTTGGGAAATGGCGCCTTCACTAACCCTGGTAATCATCCGGCCGACATAACCGGTGGTGACGGAGCCCACCATGGTCAGGGCGATCAGAACCACCAGCAGACCAAGACCGGGGATGGCGAACGGCAGATAACTTTCGGGATTCCACTTGACCGGGATATAGGGCCGGACGGTGTTGTCCACGAAGGAAATGAACTGCCAGGCGAGCCAGAAGGTGATACCGATCGGCGCCGCGATCAGGAGACCCGCGAGGAAATAGTTTCGAAGGCGGCCAGCGAAACTCAAAGTATGAACCGGCTTGGGCTTACCTGCCCCGCGTTTGTCAGCCTTTTTCCGTTCTTTCTTGGCCGTCATCCGGATCCCATCCTCTTACCGGCGTGTCGCAATCGGCGCCTCCCATCAGCCCCGATCTCCGGCTGCGTCAGATATGGGCATCGGCCGGCCAGTCTGCCAGTGCAGGCAAGCCACTTTTACCCGTCTTGGTGAGCCCCGGTTAAGAAGCCCCAAGTCTCTACAGTAGTGAAGATAGCAACGCTGAGCCAGCGTCGCCTTTCGCCTTTGACCGAGATGACTGCAGGCGGGCAGGTCAGACGTCGACAGCGTCTTGAAAAGTATTCAAATTTTATGAAAAGCCTCCGGCGGAGTTCTCGTCACTCCGGAGTAATTTGGTGCGGATGAGAGGACTTGAACCTCCACTCCCGTACGGGAACATGCACCTGAAGCATGCGCGTCTACCAATTCCGCCACATCCGCATTTCAACAACCAGGCCAGGTGCACCTTGGTTGCCACGTGATTTCCATGTCGTTCCGATCGAAGCCTCGATCTTGGTGCGGCTGAGAGGACTTGAACCTCCACCCCCTTTCGAGGACAACGACCTCAACGTTGCGCGTCTACCGATTCCGCCACAGCCGCGTGCATGGAACGAACCGCAGGCCCGTCATCACGGAGCCGGATTTATAACGTTCTATTCCGAAAGGGCAATGGAAATTTACGCGATTTTTCATTTAATCCTTCTTCGCGCGATTTTCCTCCCTTTCAGGTGGTTTAACAGGCCAGTTGCCCACCTCTGCGCGGCTTTCTCCTTCTCAGGCCAAGCAAGAGAATCGGACTCTCACCTTCGAACAGCACGCTAAGACCCGCCAGTTGTCCGCTTTGATGCAAACAAAAATTGGCTGTCGATCCAGTTGGGCAGACATCGGCGCGCCATGGGCAAACAGGACGAGACTATACGAAGGGCCCGGTTTTCTGCTAACCTCAGGGTTCTTGTGACTGATCGTAGCGACATCGATATTCCTGCCGTGACCAAGCGCCTGCACGAACGCCGTGCCGAGCTTCAGGAGCTGACAGCCAGCAGTGAAGATCAGCGACGGCCCGTTGAACTGGACCAGACTCGAGTCGGTCGGCTGTCACGTATGGACGCCCTGCAAAATCAGGCCATGTCGATCGAGACCGAGAGACGGCGTTCAATCGAGCTCAGCCGGATCGAGGCGGCGCTGGAGCGCATCGCCGATGGCGACTACGGTTATTGCGTGATTTGCGGCGACGATATCGCCCTGAAACGCCTGGAACTGGATCCCACGGCCACGACCTGTATTTCCTGCGCCAGGGAAAGCGAGCAAAAGCACTGACATCGAGCTGGTTCCTCGGCGCCCTCGTCTACTCGCATCACACAAAACAGGAAAGGACGGTGTCGCGGCGGGTCAGGGTGCCGGCGGCAGATCGATGTCCAGGATCGCCATGTTGAAGGCGTAGGAGGTCTCGCCCTCGTCTTCGTCCTTGTAAATGACACCGATGAACTCACCACCGATGTTCACCTCGATCGAATCGCTCTTTTTGCTCTTCATATCCAACGAGAGACGCTCGGTATTGAACTTTTCGCGCAGATAGCTCTGGATGCGCAGGACTTCTGATGTATCCACGTTGGAACTCCATCTCGATAGGCTCGGCGGCTGACGGCGCGGACGCAACGATGGCGGACTCGCGCTTTGCGGCCAGGCGGTCTTCTAACATATTGATCTCTGGCGCAGCCATTACAATGAAATGGCAGTTTCCCTGCGCACTCCCCCGGTGGCTGTGCCGCAAGGGTTAGCAGGCGGCGTCACCTTCCTGCAACAGGCAATTTTTGGCCGGGCAAGCGGCCTTCGTGGAAAAAGAAAACGAAAAATATGTCGATAAAAGGAATTTTATGCAAATTAATGCTAAATAATATAAATATTGTATAAATAAAAGTTCTGATTTTCTCTTGATTTATTTTTGCATTCACAGTATATGAAGCTCTATGATTATCCAAAGTCCCATAACGCCGGCGGCGGTGCGCGATGGCGACACCTCTGCGGCTCCGTCTTTGGTTGCCAATCAGCCAAGGATCTCTCAATCGACGGCCCCGGAAACCGCCCGGCCGGTCGAAGCCAGCAATCGTGCCGAGATTTCCCGGAACGAGGACTCTGCGCCGAAAGAAGCCTCCGGGCGCGGAAGCCTGGTCGACCTCTCCGTCTGACCCCTCGCCGCATGACACGCGGCGACGCTACAAAAACGCCCATGACGAGGAGCCGTTGCTCTCTGTCATGGGCGCGCTATTGCTTGGTCGCAAGAAGAAACCGGCTCTGCAGGGCGTTCTCAGCGCGGATCGTAGGCAAACTCCACGCGCAGCCCGCCTGGCTCGCGAATCATCGCGTGGATCTTCGGCCCCTTACCGGAGGGTTCCGGTGAGAATTCGACATCGACACCAGGCCAGTCCTTCACCGAATCGTACAAGGCGTTGAGCGCCGCTTCGTCCGCCACCTTCAAGGCGATGTGATGGAGGCCGACGTTCTTATGCCGGTCGAAGGCCACACAGTCCTGCGGATCTGAGACCTGCCAGAGCGTAAGAACCGAGGTCCCGTCCGAGACGAAGGCCGAGGGATAGTGGTCCCAGCCCCCTACCTGCTTCCAGCCAAGGCAGGAAGTGAAGAAGCCCTCGGAGGCTTCAAGATCGCGCACGGCAAGGCCGACATGGTCGACCCCAAGGGTCATGGGGGTATCTGGCACAGTGGTCTCCTGATGAGAAGAAGGAAGAGTTTTAGAGAACGCGGATCAGCCGCCGCAGCACTAGCGCAGCCCCGGCGGCGGTTTCGTGGAGGAACTTGAGGAAGTCGATGCCGCTTTCCTCGCCGGCCAGATCGCTGAGCGAACGCACGACCAGCCAATCAATGCCGAAGCGCTCCGCCACCTGGGCCACGGCGGCGCCTTCCATCTCGACTGCCTGACCGCCCAGCTCGTTGTGCAGCCGGTTGCGGGTGGCGGTGCAGTTGACGAACTGGTCGCCGGTCAGGATCGTGCCGAACTGCAGTTTCGGCCGGCGTGCTTCTCCACCACTCGCGGCCGCGGAAAGCTCCGGCAGTTCAAAGCCTTGCAGGGCATCGTCGATCTTCGACTTCACCACCTCGTCCATATGATAACCAAAGCGTTCGCTGGGCATGAAGATCGGCAGATGGCCGGGATGGTAGCTCTCGGTCACCTCGTTGTTGATGATGCCGTAGTCGTGCTGGATCAGGTGCTGGCCGATCACCACGTCCCCGACGCCCAGGGCCGGATCCAGCCCTCCCGCGACACCCGAGAACAGCAGGCTGCGGCAGCCGAACTCCTGGGCCAGGATGGTCGCGACGACGGCCGCGTTGACCTTGCCCATCCCCGCCTCGACCAGGATGGCGTGACGCCCCTCAAGTTCGCCTTCCGCGAAGTTGAAGCCACCATGGCTGATCGATCTTTGCTGCTGGAAGGCACTGCCGAACTGCGCGATTTCATCGGGAATGGCGCAGATGATGCCTATGGCGGCGGATTCTCGGGCGGATTCTGGGGTGGACACGGTCAACTCCTCTCGGCGGGAAAGCTCTCCAGCTATACGGTTTTGAGCGGCCAAAGTTCAAGCCTTTCGCTTTGGGAACCGCGCCGTTAGTCTGCGCCGAGTTCATCCGGCGCCCAAGACGATCCTGCGCCGGCTTTATGATGTTTCCGGGGAGAAGGTGCGTGCAGTTTCAAGGGACCGATGCTTATGTCGCGACAGAAGACCTCAAGGTCGGTGTCAACGCAGCGATCACGCTGGAACGGCCGCTGCTGGTCAAGGGGGAGCCAGGGACCGGGAAAACCGTTCTGGCCGCCCAGGTCGCGGAATCCCTGGGCCGCAACCTGATCGAATGGAATATCAAGTCCACGACCAAGGCTCAGCACGGTCTCTATGAATACGATGCCGTCGCGCGTCTGCGTGACGGTCAACTGGGTGACGAGCGGGTCAAGGACATCGCCAACTACATCGTGAAGGGCAAGCTCTGGGAAGCCTTCGAGGCCGAGGTCGCGCCGGTGCTGCTGATCGATGAAATCGACAAGGCGGATATCGAGTTTCCCAATGATCTGCTGCAGGAACTCGATCGCATGGAATTCTACGTCCATGAGACCCAGCGGCTGATCAAGGCGCGCAACCGGCCGATCGTGATCATCACCTCGAACAACGAGAAGGAACTGCCCGACGCCTTCCTGCGCCGTTGCTTCTTCCACTACATCCGCTTCCCCGACCGCGACACCATGGAGCGGATCGTTCAGGTCCATTATCCGGACGTCAAACAGCAGCTTCTGCGCGACGCCCTGACGGTGTTTTACGAGGTCCGGGAGGTCACGGGCCTGCGCAAGAAGCCCTCCACCTCGGAACTGCTGGACTGGCTGAAGCTGCTGATGGCGGAAGATATGCCGGAGGATGTGCTCAGGGCGCATGACCGCTCCAGCCTCATTCCGCCATTGTATGGCGCTCTGCTGAAATCCGAGCAGGACGTGCACCTCTTCGAGCGCCTGGCCTTCCTGAACCGCCGGGAACGGACCTGAAGAACCGAGGTCACATGAGGCTTGCAGCGCCATGTTCCTGAAACTCTTCTTCGAACTGCGGGACGCCGAGGTTCCGGTTACCCTGCGCGAATACCTGGACCTGATCAACGCCGCCCAGGCTGGCGTAGCGAATTATCAGGTCGAGGATTTCTACTATCTCGCGCGCACGGTGCTGGTGAAGGACGAGCGCTTCCTGGACCGCTTTGACCAGGTCTTTGGGCATGTTTTTAAGGGACTGGAGAAGGTCGAGGGCGAAGACCTCACCGAGGAAATCCCGGAAGAGTGGCTCCGGAAACTGACCGAGTTGAACCTGACCGAAGAGGAGATGGCCAAAATCAAGGCCATGGGCGGTTGGGACAAGTTGATGGAAACCCTCAAGAAGCGACTCGAGGAACAGAAAGGCCGGCATCAGGGCGGCAGCAAATGGATCGGCACCGGCGGCACCTCTCCCTACGGCGCCTATGGCTACAACCCGGAAGGAGTCCGGATCGGCCAGGACGGCAATCGTAACTTCCGGGCCGTCAAGGTCTGGGACAAGCGGGAGTTCAAGGACCTGGATTCCAGTGTCGAACTGGGCACCCGCAATATCAAGATGGCGCTGCGGCGCTTGCGCAGCTTCGCCCGCGAAGGCGCGGCCACCGAACTGGATCTGGACGACACCATCTCCTCCACGGCTCGCAATGGCGGCTGGCTGGACGTCAAGCTGGTGCCTGAACGCCACAACGCGGTGAAACTCCTGCTGATGCTGGACGTGGGCGGTTCCATGGACCCGCATGTGAAGACCTGCGAGGAGCTCTTTTCGGCCGCGCGCAGCGAATTCAAGCACCTGGAGTACTATTACTTCCACAACTGTCCCTACGAGGCCCTCTGGCGCGAGAACCGCCGGCGCTGGAACGAGACCACGGACACCTGGGAGGTCCTGCACACCTACCCCTCCGACTACAAGCTGGTCTTCGTCGGCGATGCCTCCATGAGTCCCTACGAGATCACCTACCCCGGCGGCAGTGTCGAGCATATGAACAAGGAAGCCGGCTCGGTCTGGATCCAGCGCATGCTGCAAGCCTATCCCTCGGCGGTCTGGCTGAACCCCACGAAGGAATCCTACTGGGGTTACACCACCTCGATCGGGATCATCCAGCAGTTGATGGAGGGTCGCATGTTCCCCATGACGCTGGAGGGACTGGATGCGGCTATGCGGGAACTGACCAAGAAGTAACGTTTAAAGAAGTTGGGTCAGGGTCGGCGGCGCGCTCAGCGGCCGGTCATCCCTGGGAGCCGGTCACCTCTGGAAACAGCCTGCGCCGAAGTAATGGAGCCCTTGCCGGTTTGGTTAAACCGCGGCCACCTGGATTTCGCTATGCAGGATCATGCTGATCAGGCGTAGGAGGTAGGTCCGCCGGTTTTCGTCGTCGAGCATCCGCACACCGATATCGCCATCGGCCTGCCAGGCGAGCCGTCCACGCATCGTACCCGCCGTGGGATGACAGATGGCGACATCGCTTCCGCGCGGCAGGTCCCGGTCGAAATGCAGGCGGAACCCGCCCAGGGAAACGTCGAGAAGCGGTACCTGCTCGACGGAGCTCAGTCCTTCGATCTGCAGGGTGATTTGAGCTGGCTCTTCCAGGATAAACCTTTGCCAGGCGCGCCTGTCTTCGAAGGCCGAATCCTCGTCAGAGGTTTCGAGATGTTCCGTCGCTTCGGATTCGAACGGACCCGACGCCTGTTCGTGCCGTGTCAGGTCTTCCGCCGTGTTGACCTGTGCCATTGATGTTCCCCAAGAAGCCTTGAAAAAGGTCCATCAAAACCTTGGCACAATGTGGTTAATCAATGATTAAGGGGTCGCCCTTGACCTGCGGCGGCAGAACGACAAACAGACTCTCGCCCCTTGGTAGGGCACTAGAACGACACGGCTTGGCCCTGCTTCGTTGAGTCGATAGCGCTCGAGCGTGAAGGCGCAATCTGCTGTAGAAGTGCTTCGAAGGTGGTCTGATCGCGCTTGAGAACGAAGGGCAGACGCCCGCTGGCCAGATCAAAGCTGTCATCTTCGCGAATTTCGGCGATGGTGACCGCGTAATTGGAGAGGAGATCGCAACTCAACTTGTCGCCACGTTCTCCGGTAATGAAATGGCGGCTGTTCGGGCCGTAACTCCAGCAGATCTCGTACTTTTCCCGCCAGCGCCGGACGATCCAATGCCCGCGTACCAGACGCCGGTTGCCAGGAAACCAGAGGTAACTGCGCCCGTCGTCTGCCAGGTATTCAACCTGTGTGCCGGGGCCTGGCCGCTCGGAGCATACGGGATAGTAATAGGGACCGACCTGACCGTTGATGCAATCGCGGTAAACATCGACAAAGGTCATTACGGTTTTACCCGCCAGATGGCTGCGCGCTTCCGCCACCGGCATCTTATAGATTTCATAGATCGGCGGACCGAAGACTTCGCTTTCGTAAGCGGCGCAGGAGCTGAGAAAAAGACAAACGGCAAAGAGCCGGCCGAGCTTGCGAATCATATGAAGCTGTTCCCCCGCTACTGACCGGTTTCGCTCGCGACCATTGCTTCGAGCGCCTCCAGCCAGTTGGCGATCCGTGCCTGGTTTGCGCCAAAATCCTTGCGTCCGTAAACCGCCCGCCCGTAAACGGCGAGACTGGACTGTCCGGCGGCGGTCTCCATGATTCTGACGGTGACCAGGTCGGGAAACTTCAGGCGGGGCGTGGTGGCGATAAAGTCCCACTGCATCGGACTGCCGGACGGCGCCCCTTCCGCGGGCGCCGTACGTGGTCGTTCGTCGCGCCGAAGTCCGTCGGTTGCTTCCAGAACCCGGAGCACAAGTTCCGCCAGACGTTCCGGTGCAACGGCGTACTGCGGTGAAATGCGGTCGGGTTCCCGGCGCGCGCAAAAACCTTCCGGGCAAACGAGAAAGCTGTTCGGCGTCGCGCGCGGCTCCAATGTGGCAAAGTCGATAGTCTCGGCCGGCGGCGCCCCGAAGAGGACGGCCCAGGTGTTCTCTCGACCGATAATGGCCATCAGAATGGCAAGGGCCAGAACGATCGCAAGCAGCAGGCCCAGCAGCCACTTAACACCGGTCATCAGAAAAGTCGTCATCTGGGTCCTTCATCGCCGAAACTGTTATCTTGCTGCGCCCTGGAGCGGATCATGTCTTGACGGAAAAGACGGCGCGTTTTCGGCAAAACATGACTCACTCTACTTCAAAGGGCGAGATCAGATCCGCAGGAACGACAGATCGCCTTCCGCGATTCCGTCTAAACTTGATCTGATCTAGCGGTAAGGGTTACAGCAGGCTCGAAAGCCTTGCGCAAGCCGGAAACGCCGCTTTTCTGAACCGGAACGCGACCGATCCGCGGAACAGCAGCCTACCAGCCTTGCGCGAAAAACCTATAAATACCTGAGATCTCCTGCTTTTCTGATCTGACACTCGCATTTGTCACCGTTACCGGTTAACCTTCGCTCCCATGCCTCAAAGACAACCGAGAACACCCGACGACCGGGAGCCGCCCAGGGGTGGCGTTCCCGGAATCCTGATCATCGCCTTGATCCTGCTACTGGGGATAGTGGCGCTGTACTTTCTTGCGCAGCGCTTTCCCGACGCCCTCTCGGGTCAGGATAACCAGATCTCGCTTGTCTATCTGTCGTTGCTGGGTGGTGTTGTGCTGCTCTCGGCGGTCAGCTTCCGGCGCCTGAGCGGCACTGCCCTCGCCCGCAATCTTCGTTACGCGGGCCTCTGGGCGGCGATTTTCGTCGTGCTGGCAGGCGGCTACAGCTACCGCAACGAAGTCAAAACCATCGGCGAGCGGATTCTGGGCGATCTGGTGCCGGGCTACGGCGGCGTGACCGGCCCGAACGAAGTCACCTACACCCGCGCCGAAGACGGCCACTTTTACATCGATGCCGAGTCCGCCCGGGTAAGGATCCGCTTTCTCGTCGACACGGGCGCCAGTCTGATCGTGCTCAGTCCCGGCGATGCCCAGCGTCTGGGCTTCGACCTGACCAAGGTGCGCTTCGATCAGTACTTCGAGACAGCGAACGGCACGGTTCGTGGCGCCAGCGCCCTTTTGAGCGAACTCCAACTGGCGGACCGGGTGATCCGGAACGTTCCCGTTTCCATCAACGAAGCGCCCATGTCCAATTCCCTGCTGGGCATGGCCTTTCTGGAGCAGTTGGAGAGCTTTGAGGTTCGTGGTGACCGCCTCGTCCTGAGGTGGTCAGGGCGCCCAACTCCTAACCGCAGCCGGCAGACTCTTTAAAAAAAGCGCCCCCGCGGAAAAAGCCGGGCTATACTTGCCGAAAAGAACGAGGTGGGGAGGACCCTATGTGCCACATTTTTGCGGGCCAGGATCCGGATAGCTATGCCTATCAAACGCGCTCCATGCGCCTGAACGGACAAAGCACCAGTATCCGGCTCGAAGAGACTTTCTGGACGCTCCTGGAGGAAATCGCTGCATCCCAGGACATGAGCGTTCCGAAGTTCGTTTCAACACTTCACGACGAAGTCCTTGAAATTCATGGCGAAGTCCGGAATTTCACGTCGCTGTTGCGCTGTGCCTGCACGGTGTACCTGGACAAGGTAAAGGTCGAAAAAGCCGCCGCAGTCGGAAGTGAAGCGGCGTAGTATCCGGATAACACCCCTTTGAGATCCGGGCCGTTTAATATCCCTGTAACACGCCGGCGCGGACGAACATGACGGCGTTGCCCAAAGGCTCGTCAGATTAGGCGGCATAGCCGCTAGCGTTGCGCGCTCTAGCTGAACACCGGCGAAGAAAGCCGAGAACAACAGGGGTTTGCGCAATGGCAAAAGCAATCCATTCCATGATCCGTGTGCTCGAAGAAGCGCGCTCCGTCGCATTTTACAAGAGCGCCTTCGGGCTCGAGATCGCCGATCGCTTTGAATTCGAAGGCTTTACGCTGGTCTATCTCCGCAACGGCGATGCCGATTTCGAACTGGAACTGACCGTCAATCACGACCAGTCGGAACCTTACAGCCACGGTGATGGCTACGGTCACATCGCCTTCGCGGTCGAAGACCTGGAATCCGAGCATGCGCGCTTTCAGGCTGCCGGCCTGGCACCGCGCGACATCGTGTCCTTTGAGCGCGACGGCGCGCTGATGGCCAAGTTCTTCTTCGTACAGGACCCCGACGGTTACAAGATCGAGGTTTTGCAGCAGCACGGCCGCTATCGCTGACGCACAGAGCGCTTGCCGGCTGCCAGCGGATTTGCATCCGCTCCAAATAAACAGAAACAAAAATCCGAGGGAGGAAAAGTAATGAGAACTCTGGATAAACGACCGAAATTATCTCGGCGCGGCTTTCTGGCCGCGTCCGGCAGCGCCGCGGTCGGCGCGGCGCTGGTCACATCGGCCGGCGTCGTCTCCTCGCCCAACGGCGCCTGGGCCATGGAGGTCAAAGCCTTGAAGCCGGAGACCATGGCGACCCTGATCCAGTTTGCCCGGGATATCTATCCGCATGACCGCATCGCCGATCGCTACTACGCCAAGGCGGTCAAGAGCCACGACGAGACGGCGGCCAATGACGGCAAGCATAAGGCTCTGATCGAAGAGGGCATCGCCGATCTCGACAGCCGTGCCAAGGCGGCCGGTGCCGCCAGCGGCTATCGCGCCATGGGCTGGGAAGCGGATCGTGCCGCACTGCTGCGTGACATCTCCTCCACCGCCTTTTTCCAGACGGTTCGCGGCGGCCTGGTCGTCAGCCTCTACAATCAGAAAGAGATCTGGCCTCTGTTTGGCTACGAGGGCGCGTCCTTTGACAAGGGCGGCTACATCGAGCGCGGCTTCGACGACATCGACTGGATCTAGAGCACGGTCGGACTGACGCAAGCAAATCGATCGGACTCTGCGGCGCAAAGCGCCGGCAAAGAGGTGGAGAAAGACTATGACAGCGCCTTATGAACTGAACGATGACTCTGTGGTGGTGGTCATCGGTTCCGGTGCCGGTGGCGGCACACTCGGCAACGAACTGGCCCAGAAGGGCATCGATACGGTGATTCTCGAAGCCGGCGGACGGCACGAGGCTGACGATTTCATCAATGATGAGTGGGACAGCTTCGGGCAACTCGCCTGGCTCGACAACCGCACGACGTCCGGCTCCTGGCTGGTATCCCGGGACTTCCCGAACCTTCCGGCCTGGATCGTCAAGGCAGTGGGCGGTTCCACGACCCACTGGGCCGGGGCGTCCCTGCGCTTCCAGGAACACGAATTCAAGGTCAAGACCACCTATGGCGAGGTCGCGGGCGCAAGCCTGCTCGACTGGCCCATCTCCCTTAAGGACATGGAGCCTTACTACGACAAGGCCGAAGACAAGATGGGCGTCACCCGGACCAACGGCATTCCCGGGCTGCCCGGCAACAACAACTTCAAGATCATGAAGGCCGGCGCCGACAAGCTAGGCTACAAGCAGTGCCATACCGGCCGCATGGCGATCAATTCCCAACCCCGGGACGGTCGCGCCTCCTGTCAGCAGGTGGGTTTCTGCTTCCAGGGCTGTAAGTTCGCCGCCAAGTGGTCGACGCTTTACTCGGAAATTCCCAAAGGCGAAGCCACCGGCAAGCTCGAGGTCCGCCCGAACGCCCAGGTGCTGCAGATCGAACATGACGCGAATGGCAAGGTCACCGGCGTCGTCTACGCCGACAAGGACGGCAATCAGCAACGACAGGCGGCCCGGGCGGTGTGCGTGGCCGGCAATTCCATCGAGTCCCCGCGCCTGCTGCTGAATTCGGCCTCGTCGAAGTATCCCGACGGTCTGGCCAATTCCTCGGGACAGGTTGGCAAGAACTACATGCGGCATATGACCGGTTCGGTTTATGCCGTCTTCGACCGTCCGGTGAACATGTACCGCGGCACGACCATGGCCGGCATCATCACCGACGAGTCCCGCAACGATCCCTCGCGCGGCTTCGTTGGCGGCTACGAGCTCGAGACTCTGGCGCTCGGCCTGCCTTTCATGGCGGCCTTCCTGCAGCCCGGGGCCTGGGGCCGCGAATTCACCTCGGCGCTGGATGCCTACGACCATATGGCGGGCATGTGGATCGTCGGTGAGGATATGCCGCAGGAAAGCAACGCGGTCACACTGCATGGCGAACTGAAGGACCAGCATGGCCTGCCGGTGCCCGATGTCCGCTTCGACGACCACGAAAATGATATCGCGATGCGCAACCACGCCTACGTGCAGGGCGCGGCGCTCTATGACGCCGTCGGGGCGACCCGTACCTTCCCGACGCCGCCCTACCCTTCGACCCACAACCTCGGCACCAACCGCATGAGCGCAAAAGCCGCGGACGGCGTGGTCAACAAGCACGGGCAGACCCACGATATCGCCAATCTTTTCGTCTCGGACGGCAGCCAGTTCACCACCGGCGCGGCGGAAAACCCGACCCTGACCATCGTGGCGCTGGCCATCCGGCAGGCGGACTATATCGCCGATCAGATGTCGAAGGGGGCGATCTAACGCAGAGAACTGAAGACGTCGTAGTCCGAAACAACCGCAGTCCGCGATAAAACCCTGCAGACTTCCTGGGCTGCTCACTCTGGCCGGCTTCTTAAGAGCCGGCCTTTTTTATCCCGACTTCCGTAACCGGCCTATCCTGGTGAAGATGAACAAAAATTAATGCGCACGACAGCCTGATGACAGTGGCTTTTTCCTAGTCTGCGGATAGATTGAGCAAAAGCGGAAGGCACTCTTATGAAACCACTACGGCATTGGCCGATCGCCCTCGCCCTGGTCATCTTGTCTGGCGCAAGCGAGGTGCTGGCGGAAGACTGGGATCACGACGATTCGCTAGCACTGATCGAGTTGATCGACACCCTTGGTCAAGATGCCATGACCTTACCGCAAGCCGTTGAATTCGCATTGAAAGAACAGCCGGGTCTGGTGCAGCAGGCACGTGTGGAATGGAACGACGAACGGATCCATTTCGAGATCGAGATCACCAGCGATCGGGACGTCTACCGGCTGGAGGTCGATCCGGGCGAGCGCAAGCTGCTCGACCGCGGCCTCGATCTGGGTGAAACGGTGGTCAACCACATGGCTTCCAGCGGTGACTTTATCTTCGGCGGCAGCTCTTTGACCGCCGCACAACAGACTGAGGTCGCCGCCATGCTCGCGAAGGGGCTCGCGCAGCTACAGGGCAAAGCCATCGCGCTGGAATTGGAGGAGGAGCGCGGCCGGATTTTTTATGAGGTTCAGACCCTTAGCCAGGGGCGCCTCTCGACGGCTGTCATCAGCGGGCAGAGCGGGAAGATCATCTTCTACCGTCATTATTCGAAGGGAGAGTGAGAATGCGAAGCTCCTCACCCCTCAACGCCCTGACTTCCTTGTGACGCGGAAAATCCGAAGCCATGCGCGCGCTTGTCATTGAAGACGACAAACAGGTTGCCGAATTTATCGTCAAAGGCTTGAAGGAAAACGGTTTCGCTGTCGACTCCGCCAAAGACGGGCGGGAGGGATTGTTCCTGGCGGCGAGTGAGCCTTACGACGTCATCGTCCTGGACCGCATGCTGCCGCTGGTGGACGGCCTCTCTCTTTTAAAGACCCTGCGGACGACGGGCAGCGACGTGCCGGTCCTCATTCTCAGCGCGATGGGAGAGGTCAACCAGCGCATCGAAGGCCTGCGTGCCGGCAGCGACGACTACATGGCGAAGCCCTTTTCCATCACCGAACTGGTCACGCGGGTTCAGGTTCTGCTGAAAAGAAACATCAGCCACAGCAGCGAAACCCAGCTCCAGGTCGGCAGCCTCTCCGTGGATCTTCTGTCCCGGAAGGTTTTTCGGAAGGGACAGGAGATCGAGCTCAAGCCCCGGGAGTTTCAACTGCTTGAGTTTCTGATGCGCCACGCCGGACAGATCGTGACCCGCACCATGATCCTGGAACACGTCTGGGACTATAACTTCGATCCCCAGACCAATGTGATCGATGTCCATATCAGCCGTCTGCGCAACAAGATCGATAAGGGCTTCTCTTCCAACATGTTGCACACCATCCGCGGCGCGGGATATTCGATTCGTGGCGACTAATTGTGGCGACTAAGGCGGGTTTCCGGCGCTCGATTGCCTTCAAGTATACGGCAACTTTCGCCAGTGTCTTTGCCGTTCAGGCGGTTCTGTTCGCCGTCGCCATTTACTGGTTGTCGCAATCCTTCCTGCAGCAGGAGATCGACAACACCATTGAGGCCGATGCCAACGGCCTGGTCGAATATTACGAAAGCGGCGGGCTGGAGCTGCTGACCGAGCTGCTGAAAACCCGTCTGAAACGCCTGTCGCGCGACGATGTCGTCTATCTGCTGACCGACCGGGAATATGAGCCCATTATGGGCAATATCCCCACCTGGCCGGCTGGCATGCCGAAGGATGGGCGCTGGCATGAGCTGGACCGCGGCGCCGGCTACAGCTACGAACGGGACCTGCGCCTGCTGCATCTGGTTCTGGCGGATGGCCATCATCTGATCGTGGCGCGGGACACCCTGGTGCAGGACGAACTCGAAGGACGGACGCTGCTCATCCTCTTGATCGTCCTGGGCGTCACCCTGACCACCTGTGCGCTGGCCGGGCTGTACCTGCATGTCAACGTCAGGAGCCGCCTGCGGCTGATCTCGGAGACCTGCGGCGAAATCGCCGAAGGGAACCTCTCGCACCGAATCCAGCTCACCGGAATGCGCGACGAAATCGACGCCATGGCGCAAACCCTGAATGAAACCCTGGACCGCAACGAGATGCTTATGCAGGGCGTTCGACAGGTAACCAACAGCATCGCCCATGATCTCAAGACCCCTCTGACACGTTTGCGCGGCCGTCTGGAAACGCTGACACTTGCCGAGCAGGACACGAAGAAACGGGAAGAAATCGGTCTCGGCGTCGCCGAGCTGGATCGCCTGCTGTCGACCTTCAATGCGCTCTTGCGGATTTCGCGCGTCGAGGCCGGCGACAGTCTAAGCGAATTCGTTGAGATCGATCTCGCCGCCTTGCTTCGCGACGCGGTCGACTTCTATGAGCCCATTGCGGAGGATCGCGGGCAAAAGCTGCACCTGCAAAACGCAGAGAGCCCCAGGGAGGGTCTCAGGCTGACCGGAGACCGGGATCTGATGTTTCAGTCCGTCGCCAACCTGATCGACAACGCCATCAAATACGGTGCCTGCGGCCAGACGGTGACGGTTGAGCTTCGCGGTGATGACGAGCAGGTGGAAATCCTGGTCCGGGATCAGGGTGAGGGAATCCCGGAAGCGGAACGGGACAGGGTCTTTGAGCGCTTTTACCGGGTCGAGCACAGCCGTACGCACCCGGGTAACGGGCTCGGCCTCTCGCTGGTTGCTGCTGTCGCCAAACTGCACCGGGGCCGCGTTCATCTCGAAAACGATTCCGGGCTGCGGGTCAGGCTCACCTTCCCTCTTGGCTGAACGCCAAGCCTGATGTCCGCTCGGACATGAACGGATGTTAACCTCCCTGCCATCTCGACGTTAGCTCCTCCCCTCTAGGCTTTGGGGACAAAGCGCCGGGTCTTTCCGACCACGGCGAAATCCCACGCAGCAAGAGCAGAATGCGTTTAACCAATCTCAAAATTCACCGTCTTTCGATCAGCAAGACTCTGATTTCAAACGCGAATTTTGAGGCGCCGAGGTTCGGTAAAACGCATTCCGCCATAGTGAGGAGGCATCGTCATGTTGGACGAACTCAACCGATCCCTGTTTCTGCTCCTGAACGCCGACAGCGACGCGCCCTGGATCTACATTCAGAGTGCGAGCTTCTTTTCGGAGGCACCGCAATTCATTCTGGCCATGATCCTGGCGGTCACCTGGCTGCGCGATCCCTCCCGCACCTGGCCCGTCATGGTCGGAATTTCCGCCACCATCGCCCTGGCTATGGTGTTGAGCAAAATCACCGGCATGGTCTATCCGGTCGACCGGCCCTTTGTCGTGGGGCTTGGAAATCAATGGCTCGCGCACGACACCGACCCCTCCTTTCCCAGCGATCATGCCGCCCTCCTCTTCTCGATCTGGGGCGCCTGTGTCTGCCGTGCTGGTTGGCGGGCGATTGGCTGGACCGCGCTTCTGCTCGGTTTCGTGAACGGCTGGGCGCGTATCGGCGTCGGCCTCCACTATCCGCTCGACATCATGGCCTCGCTCCTGCTCGGCCTGATCTGTGGTCTCGCCGTGCGCTGGTTCGCGGCAATCATTCTCAAAGGCGAGGGCCCGCTGCGGCTGACGGAACTCTGGAAAGGGCGTCTACAAGGCGGGAGCTCCTTCTGGAGCAAGTCCTGATGCGCGGGCAGGCCAAAGGCTCCAACAGAGGCCTGCCCTGTCGCGAAAACAGGCTGAGGAGCGCCCTGGCCTGGCTTCTGATTTCCAGTGCGCTCCTGCTGCCGGCCTCCGCCGCTATAGAGCTTCTCTGGGACGGTCACGACATCGAGTGGATCGGACTCCAACTGATCGCCGCAGGACCGAAAAACGAACGGTTACGAGATTTTGCCGCGCTTCTGGGGGAGCTTTCTGGCCTCTTTTTGATCGCGGGATCGATGCTTTGTCTGCTCAACGTAGTTGCCGAGCTCGTACGAGACGTCACGGCGCCACCGAAGCGTTGAAAGCACTATGCCCGGCCAAGCGCTTATGCAGCGCAGCCTGACTTCGTGTTAGCAGAGGAAACCTGTCGGGGGCACCAACACTACGTCCGCTTCAAATGAGGCGTAAGCGGCGTGCCCTAAGTCAGGGACGGGCATCGAATGTGATTACTATCTCTAGGAAGCGACGACGCTGGCATGACTGACGTCACCTGGGGCAACTGCCTTTTCACGGGATTCTTCGCTGGAAGCGTAATCGCTTCCGGGGTGCCCTGGTTATCACGAAATCGCCGAACTTCGGCTCTCGCGTTCACACGACCGAGCGGCCGCCCGATGATCTAGTCAGCTTTGTTCCGTTGCGTCCGCATTTCGGGTGGCGCGTCTGGTTCCATAAAATTTGGTTTAAGGGCCGGGAAGAGATGAGGAGTACAAGGCAGTGACACTAGGATGTTTAAGCCTTCGGTTTTTTCTGCGCCGTCTCAACACGATTGTCAAATCCACTCAGAGATCTGATGAGACTATCAATCCGAGCCTTGCGGTCTCCGAGGGGAGTTTCAACATACCAGGACGGCGGTGCAGTTTTCTTCGTCCTGTGGGTCATCGAAAACAAAGAAACCAAAACCGCAACAAATACTGCCAATCTAACCAAGAGATTTTTCTTCGTGTTACCGGTCATCACGAACTCGTTCAGCGCGTCGGAGAGTTCAACTGCCTCATCAATCCGTTTACTGAGTTTTCCCAAAAAATCATCTGCAAGTGCGTCATCCATCGCCACGTTGTCATCGAAAACGGCAGGAAGCTGAGCCTTGCTCAGGTCGGCTTGGTTCCTGATCGAGGTATAGTGCGTAACGGTCCTGAAGACCAAAGTCCCCGGCAACATCCCAATATCGCCAACAGACTTAAAGTACACGCCATTGATCGGGCCGCGCTTCATAAAGATCGATATCTTCTGAAACATCCTCTGAGATATTTTTGCATCTTGTTTTGCTTGTTTAAGATCATCGAGAAGTACCTGGGCATTCAATGCATTCATGAGTACTTCAGCAGCCAACGCCCTGGCCAAAGACTTTGCCGCTTCAAGCTGCCGTCGTTCGTCGTGCATTTTCGTGGTGGAAAACGCAATCAGACCAGCCAAAGCGATACCCAAAAGGCCAACTACGGACTGAAAATCCCTCGCCACCTCATACCACGACCGTCCTTGTGCTGGTTGTTCAACGCCAAACCCCATCGCATGAACAACAACTGGCAGAGAGATTGCCATAAGGAACGTAACGCCAAATTTCATAACGCTAACCTATTTTCCGCGAAAGTTGCAGCATGACACCGAACCCGCGCACAGCCAATAGCGCAGGGTTACTACTGTGACCTGGCCCGGAGGCAAAGCCGTCAGCGGCGTCTATCAGGCGATCATCAACCAGATACCGCCACACGACGTCTATATTGAGCCCTTTGTCGGGGGCGCTGGCGTGCTGCGCCACAAGCGCCCGGCCAAGGCGAACATCGCCATCGACCTATCCGACGAGGCCGCGCAGATTTGGCGGAATCAGGTGGGCGTCACGTTCCTGTAGAGCTGCGGCATTCAGTTTTTGACCCGATATGTCTTCCGGGGCAACGAGTTGGTCTATCTCGACCGCCCTACCTGATGGCGACCCGCAAATCCCAACGGCTCCTTTATTGAGCATGGGCTGGGCGATTTCGATCATGCCTCGCTCCTGGACGTGATCCGCGAGCTGCCTTGCAAGGTGATGATCTCGGGCTACGCCTCCGACCTCTACGACAACATGTTGGATGGCTGGCTAAAGATCACTTTTCGAGCCAACACACACCAAGGCATAGCAATCGAAACGCTCTGGATGAACTATCCCGAGCCCGCCCTGCTGCATGATTACAGTTACCTGGGCGCTGACTTCCGCGAGCGCGAGCACATCAAGCGCAAGGTCCGGCGCTGGTCTGACAATCTCGCCAAGCTGCCGACCGTAGAGCGCCAGACGATCCTGTCCGCCTTGATAGAGTTGGCATCGTCAGATCAGGATCTGTCGGAATCGGACATCGTCGGCCGTGGCGTTGTCGGCCGACAGGAAACGCCAGCAACTATCGCTGCGCTACAGTTAGGCCGGTTGCATCGTGAGGAAGATCGCTGCTGAGGAAAATGGTGAGCCCGACAGGATTCGAACCTGTGACCCGCTGATTAAAAGTCAGCTGCTCTACCAACTGAGCTACGGGCCCACTCTGCCCACTGGCCGTGAGCGGGCGCACCATAGGGCCGAGATGGGATTCGGTCAACCTTGAGAAACAGCGATTCCCGGCTCTTTTCGAGTTTTTTCAGCCGCCAGGGTCAAGCTGATCCGGGAATCGCAGAAAACCGGGATTTCAAGGCCTCCCGGAAGTCGGGCAAGCGCTGTTGCCGGAGCGGTCCGGCACAGCCTTGCCGTCACATCGGGTCGCTGTGAAAACGTTCCTTGAGTCGGGCCGCGGTCAGGGGGCTGACAAAAGTGGAAATATCGCCGCCCAGCTTGCCGATCTCCTTGACGAAACGCGAAGAGATGAACTGCTGACGCTCGGAGGCCATGAGAAAGACCGTCTCGATCTCCTTGTCGAGCCGGGTGTTCATGGCCGCCATTTGAAACTCGTACTCGAAGTCGGACACGGCGCGCAGGCCGCGGATAATGACTTCCGCGCCGGTTTCGCTGGCGAAATGCACCAGCAGATTATCGAAAGCCCGCACCTCAATGTCGAGACCCTGCCGGCGCAGTTCGGCGGTATCGTCCAGAACCATCTCGACGCGTTCGTCGGTGGAGAACATCGGTCCTTTGCCGGCGTTGCGCGCAACCGCGACGATCAGTTTGTCGACCAGGCCGGCGCCGCGCGTGATGATGTCCAGATGGCCATTGGTGATCGGGTCGAATGTCCCGGGATAAAGTCCGATCCGCTTCCTGCTCATACCCCTCAATCCCTTTTGACTCGACTTAAACGCCGGTCCAGACGCGAGAATTCACATATGCCCGGTTACGAAGCAAAGTGAACACCCGCGGCGGTGAGACCCTTTTTTGGATACTTTAGTTACCTCGTTCTTCAGGCATCGGGTCCGTTGGAGGGATCATCCTCGACTTGATCGCCCGGATCAACGGAATCCTGGGATTCCCCCTCTTCGGACACAGCCTCATCCTCCTCCGGATCCTCGCCATCATCCGAAAGCCGGGTGACGGAGACGACTTTCTCCTCGTCGGCCACGTCGAGCACCTTCACCCCGCGGGTCGAGCGGCCGGCAATCCTGATACCATCGACCGGGCAGCGAATCAGCTTGCCGCCATCAGTCACCATCACCAGTTGATCCTCGGCTTCGACAGGGAAGACGGCAGCCACGGCCGTGGATTTTCCGCCGGAACGGGTGAGATCCAGGTTGGCGATGCCCTGCCCGCCGCGTTTGGTGATGCGGTATTCATAGGCCGAAGAGCGCTTGCCGACACCGTCTTCGGCAATCGAGAGGATGAAATCCTCGGAGGCCGCCATTTCATCGATACGCTCTGCCGAGAGTTCGACTTCCTGCTGACCGTTTTCCTCGCCATTGCCGCCGTTCTCGGCCCGGCGCTGCGCCGTTGCATAGCGCAGGTAGCTGTCGCGCTCTTCGGTGGAAAACTCCGTATGGCGCAGGATCGACATGGAGATGACGGTATCGCCCTTGGCCAACTGAATACCCCGGACACCAACGGAGGTGCGACCGGAGAAGACCCGCACATCATTGACCGGAAAACGGATGCACTTCCCGCGTGCCGTGGCCAGCAGGACGTGATCGCTCTCCAAGCAGGTCTGAACATTGACCAGATGCGCGCCCTCTTCTTCGAAGCGCATGGCGATCTTGCCGTTGGCCATCACGCGGGTGAAGTCCGAGAGCTTGTTGCGCCGGACGCCGCCGGTCGAGGTGGAGAACATGACATACATGTCGCCCCAGGCGGCTTCGTCCTCGGGCAGCGGCATCATGGTGGTGATGGTCTCGCCCTCCTGCAACGGCAGGAGGTTGATCAGCGCCTTGCCGCGCGACTGCGGCGAGCCGAACGGCAGGCGGTAGACCTTCATCTTGTAGACCATGCCGCGCGACGAGAAGAACAGCACCGGCGTATGGGTGTTGCAGACGAAGACCTGGCTGACGAAATCCTCATCCCGGGTCGCCATGCCCGCCCGGCCTTTGCCGCCGCGGCGCTGCGCCCGGTAGGTGTTCAGCGGCACACGCTTGATGTAACCGCCATGGCTGACGGTCACCACCATATCTTCGCGCTGGATCAGGTCTTCATCGTCGTGATCGTAACCGCCCTCGGCTATCAGCGTGCGCCGCGGGGTCGCGAAGCGCGCCTTCATATCGCCGAGTTCGTCGCGCATGACGCCCAGCAGACGCTCGCGCGATTCCAGAATCTCCAGGAAATTCTTGATCTCGGCCGCGATCTCGCCCAGTTCCCCGGCGATCTTTTCGCGCTCCAGGCCGGTCAGGCGCTGCAGGCGCAGCTCCAGGATGGCGCGAGCCTGGATCTCCGACAGCCGATAGGTGCCGCTTTCGGAAACACCCCTACCCGGCTCGTCGATCAGCTTGATCAACGGCTCCACGTCCGACGCCGGCCAGTCGCGCGCCATCAGTTGCTCGCGGGCCACGTTGGGGTCAGGCGCGGCACGGATCAGGCGGATGATCTCATCGATGTTGGCGACGGCGATGGCCAGACCCGCCAAGACATGGGCCCGGTCTCGCGCTTTGCCGAGCTCGAAGATCGTCCGGCGGGTGATCACCTCCTCGCGGAAGGCAACGAAGGCAGCAATGATCGCCTTGAGGTCCAGTAACTCGGGGCGGCCGCCGTTCAGCGCCAGCATGTTGGCGCCGAAGGAGGTCTGAAGCGAACTGTGGCGGTAGAGCTGATTGAGAACGACCTCCGCTTCGAAGTCGCGTTTGATCTCAATGACCACCCGGACGCCGTGGCGGTCGCTTTCGTCACGCAGGTCGGCAATACCTTCAACGGTCTTTTCGCGCACCAGTTCGGCAATACGCTCGAGCATGCGCGACTTGTTCACCTGATAGGGCACTTCCGAGACGATGATCGCCTGCCGATCTTTGCGGATCTCCTCGATCGAGGTGGCGGCGCGCATGGGAATGGAGCCGCGCCCGGTGTGATAGGCATCGCGAATGCCCTTGCGGCCTAGGATGACACCTCCGGTCGGGAAGTCGGGTCCGGGGACGATCTCGTTCAACTGCTCGATCGAGATCTCCGGGTCGTCGACATAAGCCAGACAGGCGTCGATCACTTCACCCAGGTTGTGCGGCGGAATGTTCGTCGCCATGCCGACCGCGATACCGCCGGCACCGTTGACCAGCAGGTTCGGATAGCGGGCCGGCAGCACGGAGGGTTCGCGCGTGGTTTCGTCGTAGTTGTCCTGAAAGTCGACCGTATCCCGGTCGATATCTTCCAGCAGGGCATCACTGGCGACCCGGGCCAATCGGGCCTCTGTGTAACGCATCGCCGCCGGCGGATCACCGTCCATCGAGCCGAAATTGCCCTGCCCGTCGATCAGCATAAGACGCATGGAGAAGTCCTGCGCCATGCGGACCATGGCATCATAGATCGCGGAATCACCGTGGGGGTGATACTGACCCATGACATCACCGACCACGCGGGCGGACTTACGATAGGTGCGGTTCCAGTCGTAACCGGCTTCCTTCATGGCGTAGAGGATGCGCCTGTGCACGGGTTTCAGTCCGTCGCGCACATCGGGCAGCGCGCGCGAAACGATGACGCTCATCGCATAGTCGAGATACGAGCGCCGCATCTCTTCTTCGATGGTGACGGGAGTGATGTCGAAGCCGGAAGGGGAGCCTGAAGACGGCGGTGTACTGGAACTCAAAAAACTGTCCTGTCGCGCTGCTGTGAAAGATTTTTCCTTGAGGCCGACGCCAAAGAGCGAATCGCCGGGAAGCGATCGTCAGCCTGAACAATATGTAGCAAAATTCCCCTATAGGAACAACAAATTGCAGAGGTTGAAACACCCCTCTAAAACGCCATTAACCGACTGAAAAGAATAATATTTTTTTTCGTCTCGCTGGCATCGCGTCACAAAAGCGAAATCACTGGCACAGAAGCGGGAAACGAGCGCCGTTTTTCTGCCATCCAAAACGGTCAGGGGCGTTCTTTTCAAACGGGGTCCTGGCCCGAAACCTTGTTAAGCGTTGATACACTTTATGCGGGTATATTAGAAAAAATACTCGACTTTTCGCTCGCACGAGCTCCAACGGCCGCCTGCGAGAGGGGTATGGTTAAAGAGCTTAAGTTCAAAGGATTTTCCTTAAAAGTTCTTAAACTTCTCAGGAACTAGAATTGAACACCGGAAAGCTTCACGAAATTGACAGCCTCATGACTAAACTTTCTTTTTCCATTTTATTTGCCGCAGCCGCTCTGCTTGCAGAACCGCTGACGGCTTCCGCCAACAAACCCATTATCGTCGGGATGGACGCCGACATGTCGTCCGGCGCGGCGGTCTCGGGTGAAGCCATCAAACGCGGTGTGCAAATCGCGATCGACGAGATCAACGCGCGCGGCGGTGTGCTTGGCAGTCAGCTTGAACTGCTGGTGATGGACCACCGCGGCAATCCGGCGCGCGGCAAGGACAACATCGAGGAACTCAGCGCAATCGACGGTATCGTCGCCGTCGTCGGCGGGATCCACACTCCCGTCGCGCTGGCCGAACTCGACCTGATCCATCAGAACGAGTTGATCTACCTGGGCGCCTGGGCGGCGGGAACGCCGGTGGTGGATAACGGACGCGATCCCAATTTTGTCTTCCGGGTCTCGGTGCGCGATCAGTATGCCGGCGAGTTCCTGCTGTCCGCAGCGGTCGAACGGGGGCATGCGGCCCCCTGCCTCCTGCTGGAGGAGACCGGCTGGGGCCGCTCCAACGAGCGCGCTTTCAAGGCTGCCGCGGAGAAGTTTTCCACCTCTGTTGTCGATATTCAGTGGTTCAACTGGGGCGTTTCCGATCTGACCGAACATCTGCGGCTGTTCAAGGAGCGGGGATGCGACGTGGTCATGCTGGTTGCCAACCCGCGCGAAGGCGCGGTTGCGGTCCGCTCCATGCTGTCGCTGGATCTGGCACAGCGCTTGCCGATCATTTCGCACTGGGGCATCACCGGCGGCGACTTCGGTGCCGCCGTGGGTCAGGACTTCTCAGAGGTCGATTTGATCTTCCTGCAGACCTACTCCTTCATCAATCCGACGCATCCGGAGCGCGCCGAGCCTCTGATCAGGAGCTATCTCGAGCGCTTCGACGACGTCACTTCCGTGGAGGAGATTCCCGCACCGGTCGGCACCGCGCATGCTTACGACCTGATCCACCTGCTGGCCATGGCTCTGGAGCAGGCGGGAACCACCGACCGGATGAAGGTCCGCAACGCGCTGGAGAACCTGCCCGAGTACCAGGGACTTATTCGCGACTATTCACCGGCCTTCACCGCTGGGCGGCATGATGCGCTCGATGCCGGTGATTTCTCCCTCGCGCGCTTCGGTGACGACGGCGCCATCATACCTGTCGAATAGAACCTCAGAAGCAGGGTCCACAGCCATATGTCGGAGAAGAAGCGGTCGCAGGGCATCCTGAGCTACATCGCGCTGCGCGTCATGGTGCCGATGGTGATCGCGCTCGGTCTGGCTGCCGTGCTCACGATCGACGAGATTGACGAGACCAACGTCACCTTCGTGGAGGAGCAGCTCGCGACTCAGTCGCTGCATACCTCCGAGATTCTGGCCGTCAGGCTCGAGAACCTGGTGGATGCCGTCAACGCCTTGGCGGCCAATGACATTATCGGCAACGGGCTGGTCGACGAAACGAACCGGCACACTTACCTGCCAACCTTTTTCGCGTCGCTGCGCCTGCCGGGAAGCCAGAAGAACAACATCATTCTGGCCGACTACAAGGGACGGCCCATTGCCTCCACCAAGGGCAAGGTCAGCTTCAAGGGTGCGGACTGGGTCACAACCGTCATGTCCGGCGACTCGGTCCTTTCAATCGATCCACAATCCCTGATCGTTGCGGTCCCGGTGCTGAACAACGGCATGCCGGAGGGGATGCTGGTCACGGTCTATGACGCAGAAGGCCTTGTCGAAACACTGGACTTTCCCTCGCTATCCAGACTGAGTGCGGTCGTGGACATCAGTTCCGGACGCGTCATCTACTCCACCGTTGAGGATTTCGCGAAACAGGGAGCCACCGATCCGGGCCGCGACGTCAAGGGCTGGGTACAGAGCCGCAGCTTCGTCAACAGTCATGGCCAGTCGCGCAGCTTCGGCAGCAACCTGATTGTCGTGACCGGCGAATTGACGAGTGAAGCCTTCGCCGTCTCCAACGAAGTCAGCAAGGTCGTGCTTTTTGCCTTCACGGCTGCGGGTCTCGCATTGCTGATCGCCACGGCGCTTGTGACCTCCCTGGTGCGCCAGCCGCTTGTCAGCCTCATCAAAACGGTCAAGAGCATCAGTTCAGGCGCGTCGTTGCATGAGCGCGCCCAGGTCTCCGGCGCCAAGGAATTCCGGCAGCTCAGCCGCGCCTTTAACGGCATGCTCGAGCGGATCGCCGAATCCACGGCGTCGAAGGAACAGGCCGAGCAGGCCAATAAAGCCAAATCCGAATTCCTGGCCACCATGAGTCACGAGATTCGCACGCCGATGAACGGTGTGATCGGCATGACCGGCCTGCTGCTGGAAAGCAAGCTGGAGCAGGAGCAACGAAAGTACGCAGAGACCATTCGAGACTCTGGCGAGGCCCTGCTGGCCATTATCAACGATATCCTTGATTTCTCTAAGCTCGAAGCCGGTAAGGTGGAGCTGGAGTTCGTCGACTTCGCGCCGGTTGCCGTGGTCGAATCCGTGACCGATCTGGTCGCACAGCGGGCAATCGCGAACGGCAACGAAATTCAGTCCTACATCGACCCTTCGGTGCCCGGCGCCGTCCGCTCCGACGTTGCACGCATCCGGCAGATCTTGCTCAACCTTGCCGGCAACGCCAGCAAATTCACCAAGAATGGCTCCATTTCGGTTTCCTGCAGTCTGGATGAAACCTCGACCCCTGAAGAAGCAATCCTTCGCTTTTCGGTCGCCGACACGGGTATCGGCATCGCCAAGGATGCGCAGGGCAAACTGTTCGAGAAATTCAGTCAGGCTGACGCTTCCACGACCCGGAAGTTCGGTGGTACGGGACTTGGTCTCGCGATCTGCCGGCAACTGGTTCAATTGATGGGCGGTGACATCGGTGTCGAGAGTAAACCGGGAGAAGGCAGCGTTTTCAGCTTTACCCTGCCGGTCGAACCCGCGAGTGGAGAGGTCAAGTCCGCTGGCCCCGTGTCCCCGAAGGATGATCTTAAAGGGAAGAAAGCCCTGATCGTCGACGATTCGGAGATGAACGTCCTGATCATGGAGAAGCAGCTTCAGTCCTGGGGCATGAAAACCATCTCGACGCTGGACCCGAAACAGGCGGTCGGCCTGCTCCGGACGGAGGCCGATCGGGGCGAGCCCGTGGATATCGCATTCCTCGACTACATGATGCCTGACATCGATGGGGAACAGTTGATCAAGATGATCAGATCTGTCCCTGCCTTCACCGACTTGAAGGTCATCCTGGCGACCTCCGGCATGGCGGCCCGCAAGCTGAGCGAGCTTCAGGCCATGGGTTTCAACACCCGCCTGGTCAAACCGGTAAAGCAGTCCGACCTCTTCGATTCGATCAGCACCGCCCTGTTCCAGGAGAAAAACACCGAAGCCGCGACGGCTACCAAACCGAGGCCGACCGAAGGCATGACCGCTGTGGTGCCGGGTCGCATTCTGGTGGCCGAGGACAACGCGGTGAACCAGATCGTGGCAGTAAAGATGCTGGAGTCCATGGGACACAGCGCGGACGTGGCGGCAAACGGGCGCGAAGCACTCAACGCGGTTCAGAAACTGCCCTACGACCTCATCCTGATGGATATGCAGATGCCGGAAATGGACGGTCTGCAGGCGACCCAGGAGATTCGCGCTCTGCCTGGCGAAGTCTCCAAGATTCCGATCGTCGCGCTGACCGCCAATGCCGTGCAGGGTGATCAGGAGCGCTGCCTCGAAGCCGGAATGAACGACTACATCAGCAAGCCGGTGGAGAAACAGGCTCTTTTCAACATCCTTGAAGACTATCTCTCCCGAAGCCGTCCCGCAGCGAAGGAAGCATCCGACGCGGAGGAGGACGTGCTGCCAGGTCCCCTGGTCAAGCAGGATCGGTTACAGGCGCTCTGCGACGAAATCGGCGTGGCTTCGCTGGAGATTATCCTCTCCTCCTACACCGACGACAGCCAGCGCCTGATGGGCGAGATCCGGGACCTGACCGACCATGCGGACATCGAAAGCCTCAAAAAGAAGCTGGAGTCGCTTCAAGGCAGCTCCGCCAACGTCGGCTTGGAAATCCTGTCAGACCTCTGTGACGAAGCGCTTTCCACGCTTCAGAGCAGCCTGACGGCTTTTGAAACCAAGACACTGGCACGCCTTGACGATGTCCATGGCCGCTCCTGCAGCGAGATCATGGACTGGATCGACGAGGCCAAGCGGAAATCGGCGTAAAGCCGGGGTTCTTTGCGTCCGGACCATTTCGTCTCCGGACCACTTCCTGCCCGGATCACTTCCTATTCGGGTCACTTCCTATTCGGGGCGCGTCAGCCGAAACGCATATCTACGTGCAGAATGCCGGCGTCGTCATAGGGTTCGCCTGGAATCCGCTCGAACCCCAGACTCCCATAGAAAGCTTCCTGATCGATCTGCGCTGAAAGACTGACCGTTGTCTCGGGATAGAGCCTGCGGGCTTCTGCCAAAGCCGCTTCCATCATGACCCGGCCCAGCCCCTGCCCGCGCGCGCTTTTCCTCAGGACCACACGCGAGACCGTGACCTCGTTGCGGCCATGATGATCGGGACCTCGCAGGCGCAGGTAACCTGCAAGGTCTCCATTGATCCTGAACAAAAGGTGACGCGCCTGGCGATCAAGCCCGTCAATATCTGGAAAGAGGGACTGCTGCTCGACCACGAAGACTTCACTGCGCAGTTGCAGCAGGTCGTAGAGCTGATCCTTGTCGAGATCCTCGAAACTGGCCCAGAGGGTTTCCTGCACCGAAAGCTCTGCCTCTAGAAGGGAATCTCGTCGTCCAGATCACCGCCGGAGGGGCCTGAACCGCCGCCGCCGAAGCCGCCGCCACCCTGCGAGCCGCCGCCCTGGTTGCCGCCGCTGAAGCCGCCACCATAGCTGCCGCCACTCTGACCGCCGCCGTAGTTTCCGCCGCCGCCCTGGCCTCCACCGAAGTCACCGCCACCTTCGCTCCGGCCGTCCAGCATGGTCAGTTCACCGCGATAGCGCTGCAGCACGACCTCGGTGGTGTATTTTTCCATGCCCTGCTGATCGGTCCACTTGCGGGTCTGCAGTTGTCCTTCGAGGTAGACCTTGGAGCCCTTGCGCAGGAACTTTTCCACGACATCAACCAGACGGTCGTTGAAAATCACCACCCGGTGCCATTCGGTGCGCTCGCGCCGTTCGCCCGAGTTGCGGTCGCGCCAGGTCTCCGAGGTTGCAACCGAGAGATTGGCGATTTTCGTGCCGTCCTGCGTGCTGCGGATCTCCGGATCGCGTCCGAGATTACCGACGAGAATGACTTTGTTTACGCTTCCGGCCATGCCGTTCTTCCCTGTATTTTCAAAATTTGGATAGCAAATCGACTGCTGTCGAGACTCGGCGGGACTTTAACGATAAGGTGCCCGCGCTGCACTGCTTTTGTTACGCCTTGGCGTCATCTCCCAAGATTAGCAAATTCATTGCCGTCTCTCCATATTCATGTTTTGTTCCCTCTGTCAATGTGCCTCGAGTCGGACCAGTTGATATGCTTGCCAGTGAGTTTGATTGCGGTAAACCATGACCAGACAGCCTGATCCCGTCATTTCGGTTCGCGGTGCCCGCGAGCATAACCTGAAGAACGTCTCCATAGACCTGCCGCGTGATCAGTTGGTGGTGATCACCGGGCTCAGCGGCTCCGGTAAGTCTTCGCTCGCTTTCGACACCATCTACGCTGAGGGACAGCGCCGCTACGTCGAGTCACTGTCGGCTTACGCACGCCAGTTCCTGGAGATGATGCAGAAGCCGGACGTCGACTCCATCGACGGTCTGTCGCCGGCGATCTCAATCGAGCAGAAGACCACCTCGAAAAACCCGCGTTCGACCGTGGGAACCGTGACCGAGATCTACGATTACCTGCGTCTGCTCTTCGCCCGGGTCGGCGTCCCCTACTCACCCGCGACCGGACTGCCGATCGAAAGCCAGACCGTCAGCCAGATGGTCGACCGGGTCATGGAAATGCCCGAAGGCACCCGCCTTTACCTGCTGGCGCCGATCGTGCGCGGCCGCAAGGGCGAATACCGCAAGGAACTTGCGGAACTGCAGAAACGCGGCTTTCAGCGGGTCAAGATCGACGGCGAACTGCACGAGATCGCCGAGGCCCCTGCCCTCGACAAGAAGCGTAAGCACGACATCGAGGTGGTGGTCGACCGTCTCGTCGTGCGGCCGGAGATCGAATCGCGCCTGGCCGACAGCTTCGAAACCGCCCTGGAACTGGCGGAAGGCCTAGCCTACACGGAAAACGCCGACGACGGGGAACGGACGACCTTTTCGGCCCGCTTCGCCTGCCCGGTGTCCGGCTTTACCATCGACGAGATCGAACCCCGGCTTTTTTCCTTCAACAATCCCTTCGGCGCCTGTTCCGCCTGTGACGGCCTGGGGATCGAGATGTTCTTCGACCCGGATCTGACCATCCCGGATCAGGGGCGTTCACTGGCTGAAGGTGCCGTGGCGCCCTGGTCCTCGGCGACGGCGCAGTACTACAAACAGACCCTGGATTCCATCGCGCGCCACTACGGTGTCTCCACCCGGGCGGCCTGGCGCGACCTGCCGGAAAAGGTCCGCAACACGATCCTGAACGGCTCCGGCAAGGAGCCGATCACCATGCGCTACGACGACGGCCTGCGTGCTTACGAAACCACGAAGCCCTTCGAGGGGGTTCTGCCCAACATGGCCCGGCGCTGGCGCGAGACCGACAGCGACTGGGTGCGCGAGGAACTCTCGAAGTATCAGGCAACCCAACCCTGTGATGCCTGTGGCGGCCATCGCCTGAAACCGGAGTCCCTCGCGGTCAAGATCGCGGGTTTACATGTTGGCGAAGCCTCGAACTTTTCCGTGGCCGAAGCCGCCAAATGGTTCTCGGAACTAAATGACAAGCTGACGCCCAAACAGCAGGAGATCGCGGGGCGTATCCTGAAGGAGATCAATGAGCGCCTGCGCTTTCTGGTCGATGTCGGGCTTGAGTACCTCACCCTCAGCCGCGGCTCCGCGACCCTTTCCGGCGGTGAAAGCCAGCGGATCCGGCTGGCGTCGCAGATCGGTTCCGGCCTCACGGGTGTACTTTACGTGCTGGATGAACCCTCCATCGGGCTGCATCAGCGTGACAACGCGCGCCTGCTGGAAACCCTGAAGCGCCTGCGCGACCTCGGCAACACCGTGATCGTCGTGGAGCACGACGAAGACGCCATCCGCACCGCCGACTACCTGGTGGACATGGGCCCGAAAGCCGGCACCCACGGCGGAAAGATCGTCGCACGTGGCCGTCCGGAGGAGGTCATGCAGGCTGAGGGCAGCCTGACGGCGGATTACCTGACCGGACGGCGGCAGATAGAAGTTCCCAAGGTCCGGCGGAAAGGTCGCAAACGTCAGGTTTTGTCGGTGAAATCGGCCAGCGGAAACAATCTGCAGGACGTCAGTGCATCGGTTCCCCTAGGCACCTTTACCTGTGTCACGGGCGTCTCTGGAAGCGGTAAATCGACCCTGATCATCGAAACCCTTTTCAAGGCCGTGGCGCGCCGCCTGCACAATACGAAGGACACACCGAGTAAACATGAGGCCATCGAGGGCCTGCAGTTCCTCGACAAGGTTATCGACATCGATCAGTCGCCCATCGGACGCACCCCGCGTTCCAACCCGGCCACCTACACCGGCTGCTTCACGCCGATCCGGGAGTGGTTCGCGGGCCTGCCGGAAGCCAACGCGCGCGGCTACAAGCCGGGCCGCTTCTCCTTCAACGTCAAGGGCGGGCGCTGTGAAGCCTGTCAGGGCGATGGTGTGATCAAGATCGAGATGCACTTCCTGCCGGACGTCTATGTCCAGTGCGACGTCTGCAAGGGTAAGCGCTACAACCGGGAAACCCTGGAGATCACCTTCAAGGGCAAGAGCATCTCGGACGTGCTGGATATGACCGTCGATGAGGGTGTGGAGTTCTTCAAGGCGGTGCCGTCGATCCGGAACAAGCTGGAGACCCTGGCCCGTGTCGGACTCGGTTACATTCACATCGGCCAGGCGGCAACGACCCTCTCCGGCGGCGAAGCCCAAAGGGTGAAACTCGCCAAGGAGCTGTCCCGCAAGGCGACCGGGCGCACCCTCTACATTCTCGATGAGCCGACAACCGGCCTGCACTTCGAAGATGTCCGCAAACTGCTGGAAGTTCTCCAGGCCCTGGTCGAGCAGGGCAATACAGTGCTGGTGATCGAACATAACCTGGAGGTCATCAAGGTGGCCGACTGGATCGTCGATCTCGGTCCGGAAGGCGGCGATAAGGGTGGCCGTATCGTGGCCAGCGGCACGCCCGAAGATGTCGCCGCGGTCGCCGAGAGCTTTACCGGGCGGTATCTGGCCCCCTACCTGGACGGCACGGCGACGGAAGTGCAGCAAAAGTCTGCTTAAGCCCTGTCAGACGGTGCTTCTCTGGAGTATGTTCCGGCCATGACGACAAGTGAGATCAAACCCGTCCACGTGGTGGGCGGCGGCATGGCGGGCAGCGAAGCGGTCTGGCAGATTGCCGAAATGGGCGTGCCGGTGGTGCTGCACGAGATGCGTCCGGTCCGTAAGACCGACGCCCACGCCACCGAGGGCCTGGCAGAACTGGTTTGCTCCAACTCCTTCCGCTCCGACGACGCCATGAACAATGCCGTCGGCCTGCTGCACGAAGAAATGCGCCGCCTGGGCTCCATCATCATGTCCGCCGGCGATGCCAACAAGCTGCCGGCCGGAGGCGCGCTGGCGGTGGACCGCGAGGCCTTTTCGGACGAGGTGACACGCCGTCTCGAGGCCCACCCTCTGGTCGAGATCCGGCGCGAGGAAATCGCTGGTCTGCCGCCGGAAGACTGGGACTCCGTGATCCTGGCGACCGGGCCCCTGACCTCCCCCGCACTCACCGACGCGATCGGGCGGTTGACCGGCGAGGAATACCTGGCCTTCTTCGACGCCATTGCACCGATCGTCTACAAGGACTCCATCGACTTCGATAAAGCCTGGTTCCAGTCCCGCTATGACAAAGTCGGCCCCGAAGGCGACGGCGCTGACTACATCAACTGCGCCCTGACCAAGGAAGGTTACGACACCTTCATCACAGATCTGATCGAAGGCGAAAAGACCGATTTCAAGGAGTGGGAGAGCTCGACTCCCTACTTCGAAGGCTGCCTGCCGATCGAAGTGATGGCGGAGCGCGGCCCTGAAACCCTGCGTTTCGGTCCCATGAAGCCGGTCGGCCTGCAGGACCCGCGCAGCGAAGCCCGCCCCCATGCCGTGGTGCAACTCCGTCAGGACAATGCCCTGGGCACGCTCTACAACATCGTGGGCTTCCAGACCAAGCTGAAGTACGGCGAGCAGGTGCGCATTTTCCGCTCCATTCCGGGCCTGGAGAATGCCGAGTTCGCTCGCCTGGGCGGCCTGCACCGCAACACCTTCATCAATTCACCGCGCCTCCTGGACGGGGCCATGCGCATGAGGCCCGACCCGCGCTTGCGCTTCGCGGGCCAGATCACCGGTGTGGAAGGTTACGTCGAGAGTGCCGCCACCGGTCTGCTGGCCGGGCGTTTCGCCGCGGCCGAGCGGCTGGGCCAGGAGGTGGTCGCACCGCCGGCCACCACCGCACATGGTGCTTTGCTCAACCACATCACCGGCGGCGCGGATGCCAAGACCTTCCAGCCCATGAACGTGAATTTCGGCCTCTTTCCGCCCCTGGAGAAGGTCGAGGGCAAAAAGGTCAAAAAGAAAGAGCGCAAACCGGCCATGGCCCGCCGCGCCCTGGACGACCTTGCCGATTGGATCGCGGGAAGTCCCGCCGCAGCCGCCTGAAGCGGTCAGATTCGGCCGCGCAGGTAGGCGAGAAACAGGCGCCAGGCCAGCCCATGGCCGCGCCCAAGGGCGGCCGGATCCAAGGGGTTCCAACCCACTTTCGCGAGCGACTTCAGATGGCGCCGGGCGATGACGGCCGGCAGGAGCGCGGCGAGGCTGCTGCGACTGAGGCCGGCACTCTCGCGCCTGGCTTCGGCCAGGTGCCACTGCGCGCGTCCCGCGATCTCTCTTACGACATTGTTCAAGGCATCACTCTCCCGGAACTCGTAGAGATCACCCAGCCGCAGCTCGTTTTTGCTGGTAAGGTCCGCTGGCAGGAACGAGTGCTTTCGGGCGGCGTGAAAAGGCACGGCGCGCAGGAGGCCGACGAGGGCCCAGGCAATCCCCACGTGATCGGCCGCGCGCAGCCCGCGCTCCTCGGTGACGCCCAGGAGCATCGCCGCCAGACGGGACAGGTTACCTGACGTGGCGGCGGCGTAGCTTTCCAGGGCGCTAAGATCCCGGGGCGGATCTTCTTCCAGATCCTGTTCACGCCCGTCGATCAGGGCGTCAAACAGTGACCTGGGGAGGTCATGGCGCCCCACGGCCTGGGCCAGCGGCTCCACGACCGCATGTTTTCGTGGCGACCCGGCGTAGATTCCCTCCAGGCTCTCGCGCCACCACTGCAGCCGAATGCGCCCGAGCATAGCTTCGCTCACCACCTCGGCCGTTTTGGCGACCTCGAGATTGAAGGCATAGAGTGTGAAGAGATCTTCCCGGTGCTCGCTTGGCGCAAAAAGACAGGTGAGGAAGCGATCATGATCCTGATCGCGCAGCTCTGCGCCGCAATAGGAAAGCCTGGTGTCCGTCATAGGTGAGCTGGGTCCGCCGCGCGCATGAGCGGACTATAGGCAAAGCATCGGGATACGCAATGCTGCGCTGTCCTGGAGATTCTTCCTATGGATTTTCGATGCTCCCGACGCCCACATTATCCCTTAAAACCGACATTTTAGCTCTCTTTTTTCATTTTGTGATTGAAACATAACTCTTTACTTCCGCGCCCGGCTTCGCATAACTGAAGGCAGAGGGATGATACCAAGGTGCAGTGATAATCACTCGTAGGGATTGTCACTGCACCTTGGCATTAAGGCAGGATGCGGCGGTCCGGCCTCTAAGAGGACGTAAACGAGAGGTATTGTCGTGAAATTCGCCGGAAAGCTTTTGATCATTGCCGCCGCCCTGAGTCTGGCCGCCTGCGCCACCGAGCCCGAGACCACGGCGAGCAACGAAACCATCGAAAATCAGTTCAGCGGACCCGAGTTCCGCACAGTGGAGACCGGACAGGGCGTCGTGGTGATGCTCGCCGACCCCCTGCTCTTCGCCTTCGACAGCGATGAACTGACCGAGAATTCCCGCAGCCCGATCGCCTTCGTCGCCCGAGTGCTCAACAGCCCGGGTGTGCAGGGCCGTCAGGTCCAGGTCAACGGTTACGCTGACAGCGTCGGCAGTGAGGATTACAACCTCGACCTTTCCCGCCGCCGAGCCGAGGCCGTCGCCAAAGAACTGGTCTTCAACCAGGTCGACGCTGAGCGGATCGATTTCTTCAGCTATGGCGAGGCCAATCCGGTCGCACCCAACGTGACCGAAAGCGGTGACGACAACCCGGCCGGCCGCGAGTTGAACCGGCGAGTGGAGATCGTGATCCTGAATCCTTAAGCGGTCTTGGTTCCGACGGCCGGAAAACAGCCGGTCATCTATTCAATCGCGATAAGGGCCGCCGCCACGGCCCGCCCCTCGGAAAGAAGGACATTGTAGGTCCGGCAGGCCGCGCCGGTATCCATGGGCTCCAGTGCGACCCCTCTGGACCGCAGGGCCTCCCTGAGTTCCTTCGGGATCATCAGCATGCGCGGCCCACATCCCAGCAGCAGCACCTCAATCGCGCCGGCATCACCCACTGTTGCGAGCGAGGCTGCCGTCACCTCCTCGAAGCGGGTGACCGGCCAGGCTTCACTGCGGTCCGGCAGGACAAGCACCGACCCCTGGAACTGTTGTCCGCTGACCTTGAACTGCCAGTCGCCATAGCTCTCGACGACCTGCTTGTCCTTCGGGACTGCGAGCGAGATCTCCACCGATTATCTCGTCCAAGCTAGCGAGGGATCAGGACGCCGGCGCCGTCTGCTCCACCTTGTCCTTTTCGTCACCCGCGCCGACGCGGATGTTCATGAAGGACAGGATCGGCACAGCCAGAGCCACGGAGGAGTAGGTTCCGATCAAAACGCCCCAGATCAGGCCCAGGGTAAAGCCGCGAATGACCTCTCCACCGAAAATGAAGAGAGAGAGCAGCGCCAGCAGGGTCGTGACCGAGGTCAAAAGGGTCCGCGAGAGCGTCCGGTTGATGGCCATGTTCAGGACCTCGACCACCGGCAACTTCTTGTATTTGCGCAGTTCATCCCGGACCCGGTCAAAGATCACCACCGTGTCGTTGATCGAATAGCCGGCAATGGTCAGCACCGCCGCCAGGGTTGCCAGATTGAACTCGACCTGGGTGATCGAGAAGAAGCCGACGGTAGCGATGACGTCGTGCAGCAGTGCGATCAGGGCCGCGGCGGAGAAGTGCCACTCGAAACGGAACCAGATATAGAATCCGATGGCTGCCAGAGCGAGTACGGTGGCGAGGAAACCGGCCTGTTTAAGCTCACCGCCGACCTTAGGCCCGACAAACTCTGTCCGTCGATATTCCTCCACGTCACTGCCCAGAGCGTCTTTGACCACGGCAATCGCGGCTTCTTGGGCACCCTCGTCACCTTCCTGACGCTGGATGTTGATCAGGATATCGGTCGCTTCCCCGAATTCCTGCAGGGTGATCTCCCCCACGTCCAGCGGTGAGAGACGATCCCGCAGTTCACCGATATCCGCAGGTCCCTTCATCCGGACTTCGAGCAGGATGCCGCCGCGGAAATCAATCCCGAAATTCAGCCCCAGCGTGGCGAAGGACAGCAGGGAACCCAGCACGATCAAGGCCGAGAAGGCCAGGAACAGCTTGCGCTTCGACATGAAGTTGAGTTTCGGCGCAACGGGAAGCGCTTTGATGAGTGCCATGATACGCCTCCTAAATGCCGAGTGCCTGTGGCCGGCGCTGACGCAGCCAGGTCACAATCAAGAGGCGGGTCAGCATGATAGCGGTAAACATCGAGGTCACGAGACCGATCGCCAGGGTCACCGCGAAGCCCTTGATCGGACCCGAGCCGAAGTAAAGCAGCAACAGGGCGGCGATCAGGGTCGTCAGGTTCGAGTCGACGATGGTGGTCAGTGCCCGCCGGTATCCGGCATCGATAGCGGAAACCGGACTTCGCCCGTTCCCGACCTCTTCCCGGATGCGCTCGAAAATCAGCACATTGGCATCCACGGCCATACCGATGGTCAGAACGATACCGGCAATGCCTGGCAGGGTGAGCGTCGCGCCCAGGCTGGACAGCGCCGCCAGAATCAGAACCAGGTTCATGATCAGCGCCACGTTCGCCATCAGGCCAAAGAGGCCATAGGCGGCCGCCATGAAAACGATAACCAGAACCAGCCCCAGCACGCTGGCGAATTCGCCGGCCTGAATGGCGTCCGCGCCCAGCCCCGGCCCCACGGTCCGTTCTTCCAGGAAGTTAATGGACGCTGGCAAAGCGCCTGCCCGCAGCAGAAGCGCCAGTTCCTGGGTCTGCGCCAGCGTGAAGCTACCCGAAATAATACCGCGGCCGTCCAGAATGGCGGAACGGATCACGGGCGCCGAGACCACCTTCTGGTCCAGGACGATCGCGAAGGGGCGACCGACATTATTCTGCGTTGCCTGGCCGAAACGCTGCGCACCGATGGAGTCGAAAGCAAAGCTCACCACCGGCTGGCCGTCCTGGAAGGTCGCCTGCGCGTCCACCAGGTTTTCGCCGCCGACGATGACACGCTTTTTGATCACGTAGCGCTGGGTACCGCCGGAAACATCCGACTCATCCGCCTGCAAGAACTCGGAGCCCGGCGGCGCGGTCGGCGCCAGCGGGTTGGCGTTGTCATCCACAAAGCGGAAGGTGAGCTTCGCGGCGCGTTCAATCTTGCGCTTGGCGTCCTCGGTGTTCTGAACGCCGGGAAGCTGGATCAGGATGCGGTCCTCACCCTGCCGCTGAGCAGAAAGTTCGCCCGTGCCCGTCGGGTCGAGGCGGCGAAGGATGACTTCGCGGGCCTGCTCCAGGATCTCGGCGCGTCGCCGTTCTTTCACGAAATCCGAGTCTTCGATGGTAAAAGCGCCGTCACTTTGCGTGATGAGGGCTTCCGGGGCCATGTTGGTCAAGCGCTCACGGGCCAGGGAAATGTTCTCATCGGTCGGCTCGGTCAGTCTGACGGTGACCGCTTCCCCGGCGACACCCAGATCCACGTAGCCCAGACCTGCCCGGCGGAAGTCCGGCCGAATGGTTTCGACGACGTTCTGACGCTGTTCCTCGAACACCGACTCCACATCGACTTCGGTCAGCAGATAGGAGCCGCCCTGCAGATCCAGTCCCAGGTTGACCTGCGCCTTCGGCACCCAGTCCGGAACCTCCTCCAGCGAAGCCTGCGTGAAGAGGTTCGGCGATGCGAAGAAAATACCGCCAAGCAATATCAGCAGCGTGACGACAATCTGCCAACGAGGAAAGTGAACCATTGCGCGGAAAACCCGGAACTGTTTAAGCGTTTGCTGTCTTTAGTTGTTCGGACTAGCTCTTCGAATTGGCCGATTCGGCCTCTTCCTCGGAGTCTTCAGTCTTATCCTTAGTGACCTTGCGATTGCCCTTGCCTTTGCCCCCGGAAGATTTCTCCGCGGAGGATTTGTCAGAAACAGGTTCGGTCTTGGAGAGCACTTCCTGAACCATGGAGCGCACGATCCGGACGCGGACACCCTCGGCAATCTCGACCTGAACCTCGCCGTCATTGATGACCTTTGACACGGTACCGATCAGGCCACCGCCGGTCACGACCCGGTCACCACGCCGCAAGGCTTCCACCATCGCCTTGTGTTCTTTGACTTTTTTCTGCTGCGGGCGGATCAGCAGGAAGTAGAAGACGACGAAAATCAGAACCAGCGGCAAAAGGCTGGTCAGGGCGCCCGCGCCACCGCCTGCTGCCTGTGCAAAAACCGGCATCATGTCCATAAAGAAAACTCCCCAAACTCACAGGCTCCGCTCGGGAGCCATTACTCTCGCTACAGCGCGTCGTCAGGGGGCGCCATTCCGCCTGTACCCCTGAAAAAAGGCTGCCGGACTATAGCCGTACCTTGACGAATTGCAACGCCCGACAACGCCAAATACCTAGGGGCACTATTCATGCCTGATAGGGATTGTCTTCAGGGGCCTTCGGGCAGGAGAAGAGGCGCAGGTGATACGGCGTATCGTCAAGGCTTTTTGACGCCCTCCGAAGGTCCCTGAAGACAACCGGAACGGCAGGTTTCTGAGGCTTTCGGAAGGCGTCGCGCACGGCTTCCGATGCGCCGCATCGGATGCCGCCGCATCGCTGCGCCGCGCGCTCCTACCCGAAAACCTCAGAAACCTGTCCCTATAAGGCATGAATAGTGTCCCTAGGTATTGTCCCACGGGCCCGTAAGCTTTGTTGCAATTGACCTTGCCCCTGCCGGTGGCTAGGTTCGCTCGTCCTCGGGGGCACCCTCATGGCGGGCCGACCAAGGGTCGTTCTTTCGCCCGGGATCTTCTCCATATTGGCTTTCTAACCGGCATTACCATGAGTGATAGTAAAATTGACGATCTTGTGCCCCTCCTGACCCGGATTGCGACGGCTTTGGAGCGCCTTGCGCCCGCCGAGCAGCTCTCCGCGTCGCTGCAGGATTCCGATGCCTTTGTCTGGCAGGCCGAGCACGATGTTCTCGAGGCCGTGAACAAGGTCAGCCGGGTGGATTTCGAGCTGCTCCAGGGCATCGACCGGCAGAGCGATATCCTGCTCGACAACACGCGGCGCTTCGCCCGGGGCTTTCCGGCCAACAACGCCCTGCTCTGGGGCGCGCGGGGCATGGGCAAATCTTCGCTGGTCAAGGCGGTGCATGCCACGGTGAACCGTGAGATCGCGCAAGAGGGTGAAGCTGCTAAAGGGCAAGCACTGGCCCTGGTGGAGATCCATCGAGAAGACATCCCGTCCCTGCCCCGCTTGCTGCAGCGTTTGAGGGAGGCAGGGCGTCCTACCATCCTCTTTTGCGACGACCTGAGCTTCGACGGTGACGATTCCACCTACAAGTCCCTGAAAGGCGTGCTGGAAGGTGGTATCGAGGGCCGTCCGGCCAATGTGATCTTTTACGCCACCTCGAACCGCCGGCACCTCATGGCGCGGGATATGATCGAGAACGAGCGTTCGACGGCGATCCATACTTCGGAAGCGGTGGAAGAGAAGGTCAGCCTCTCGGACCGCTTCGGTCTCTGGCTCGGCTTCCACAACTGCGATCAGGACACCTATTTCGCCATGATCGAAGGCTACGCCAGCCGCTACGGCCTGGAGGTTCCCTCCGAGCAGCTACGCGCGGAATCCAAGGAGTGGTCGATTACCCGGGGCAGCCGTTCGGGCCGCGTCGCCTGGCAGTACATCCAGGATCTGGCCGGCCGGCTGGGCAAGCGGCTGGACTGAATCAGCGCTGGGCCTGCTGCTTCCCGAGCAGCTTTCGGGGGTCTACGGCCCGGGTCCCCTGCCGGATTTCGAAGTGAAGCTGCGGTGTGGTGACGTTACCCGTGCGCCCGACCTTGGCGATGGCCTGGCCTCGCTTTACCGTATCCCCACGGCGGACCAGCACTTCGCTCAGATGCGCGTAGGCCGTCACCCAGCCGTCGGAATGGCGAATCAGCAGCAGGCGCCCGAAGCCCCGCAGTTCATTACCCGCATAGGCAATGACACCGTTTTCGGCGGCCCGAACCGTCGCGCCGAGCGGTCCCTCGATGTTGATTCCGTCGTTGTGTACGCCGTCCCCCTTGCTGCCGAAGGAGGAGAGGATGCGCCCCTGCAGAGGCCAGAGGAACTTGCCGCTGGCGCGCGGCGGCGGCTTGGGTATACCTGCCGGCGGCCGCTGAACGGATTTCGGTGGCGCCGCCCGTGCCGTCTGCGTCGCTTTTGGCGCAACCGCAGCAGGGGGATTTGTCTTTGGCTGCAGCGAAGGCTTCGGTTTTGCCCTCGGCAGGGGCGCGGCTGTTCTGGCTGGTTGCTGCACCGCAGCTTCCCGCGTTTCCCCGGCTGTAACCTGCGGCTTAACCTCCGGCGTTGGGGCGACTTGGGGTGTCGGGGCGGTTTGCGCTTTAGCCCCCGTTTCCCGGACATTGGCCGCGGCGAGCTGCGTCGTTGCCGCGTCGAAGGCGTTGTTCGAACCGGGCAGATTGAGCACCTGCCCGACCGAAATGCGATAGGGTGGCGGGATCCGGTTCAACTGCACCAAACTGCGAATATCGATCCGATAGCGCCGCGAGATGCCATAGACCGTGTCTCCCCGGGTCACGATATGCCGGGTGGGAATCGGTACGATCAGCTTCTGCCCGGGCGCCAGTTTGTAGGGCGGCCCAAGCCGGTTGGCCTCCAGCAGCGAGCGGATCGGAACGTTGAGCTTGCGCGCAATCGAAAAGACGTTCTCCCCAGCCGAAACCTCGTAGCTGTTAACACCTGGCACAACTGCGGGGCGTGCTTGGGCTACCGCGGCCTTCGTCGGTGACGCCTGCCGCGTCTCTACGACCGGTTTACGCGCGGGCGCCGGGGCTGCTTCAGGTGCTTGAACCGGCCGTGGGTTTCGGCGCGGTAGAGGCAGCGCGCGTGCCGTGATGGGCGCGGCTGATGGAACCTCAATGCGGGGAAGGCTCCCAAGACGGTCGCTCGAAAACCCGGGCGGCACTGCCGGTTTGCGCTCAGGCACCGGCGGCGGATCCGGGGGTGTCGGCAAGCGTGAGATCTCTCTGCCCCCCGCGCAGGCAGCAAGAACGGCCAGACCCAGCATGACAACCGCCAGCCGGGCAGCATGGCCTGCGCCGCGCCACAGCAGTTGCCTCATCGGACCGGCCTCATCGGGCGGATTGGGCTGCTTTCTGCGGTTCCGCAGCCGCCTCCGGTAACTGGCCTTCGATCAGCGGGACGAATTTAACATCTCCCAGGCTTTCTTCGAACACGCCGTCTTGATTTCGGGTTAAGCGTACCAACTCTTGCGTACGACTGGAACGGCTGATCGGCAGGATCAGAATCCCATTGACCGCCAACTGGTCCACCAGCGCGCCGGGGATCTGGTCAGCGGCCGCCGTCACGATAATCCGCTCAAAAGGCGCCTGCGCCGGCCAGCCCAGGGACCCATCCCCAACATGGGTCGTGATATTGTGCAGCCGGAGTGCCGCAAAGCGCTCTTCGGCGCTGCGCATCAAGCCCCGGTAGCGCTCGATCGTGTAGAGCCGGCGGCAGAGCCGGGACAGAATAGCCGCCTGGTAACCGGATCCTGTGCCGATTTCCAGGACCTTCATGCGCCGGGTGACCTGCAGGGACTGGGTCATGAGGGCGACGACCTGCGGCTGGCTCAGCGTCTGGCCGTGGCCGATCGGCAGGGTCCGGTTATCGTAGGACTGATGCTGGAACGGCGGCGGGACGAAGTCCTCGCGCGGAATGCGCTCGATCGCGGAAAGCACGTGCGTATCCGCAATGCCGCCGCGGCGCAGCTCCATGATCAGGCGGATCTTCCGGGCGGCAATGGTCACGCAAAGAGGTCCGTCAGGGTCTGCAGGCTCTGATTGTGGGTCAGATCCAGATGCAGCGGCGTTACGGATATGGCCCCCTCCTCGATCGCGGTCAGATCATCGCTCGCATCAGAGCTGGAGTGGCTGAGAAACTGTCCGATCCAGACATAGGGCCGGCCGCTGGGGTCCACGCCCTCCACCAGGTCCGTGCCCAGATCCCGGCGGCCCTGGCGGCAGATCCGCACCTCCTTAACCTCGTCCGGTGAGATCCCGGGGAAATTAACGTTGATCAGCAGCTCCGGCGTCCAGGCCATGCTCGCCAGGCGCCGCACGATATCGGGCGCGAAGCGCTTCGGCACATCCCAGGAGAGTTTCTCGTCCTTGCCACGGACCTGGCTGAAGGCAATCGCCCGGGTACCCAGGAGAGCCCCTTCCATCGCCGCGGCAACGGTCCCGGAGTAGGTGACATCCTCCCCCAGGTTCGCGCCGTGATTGATGCCCGACAGGACAAGATCCGCCGGCTTGTCGGCCAGCAGCTTCTTTTGCGCGACCAGAACGCAATCGGTCGGCGTGCCATCGACCGAATAACGCCCGTCACCATGCCGGCGGCTGCGCAGTGGCCGGCGCAGCGTCAGAGAGTGACTGGTGGCGGACTGCTCGCTTTCCGGCGCGACCACCCAGACATCGTCGGAAAGCTCCCGCGCGATGCCCTCCAGGGCCGCCAGACCCGGAGCATGAATACCGTCGTCGTTGGTTACGAGAATCCGCGCGCCCGCAAGATCGAAGCCGCCATTAACCATCCGCGCGCAAAACCTCCATGCCAGCCATGTAAGGACGCAGGGCTTCGGGAATGATCACCGAACCGTCCGCCTGCTGATAGTTTTCCACCACCGCAATGAGACAGCGCCCAACCGCCACGCCCGAACCATTGAGAGTGTGGACAAAATTCGTGCCCTTCTCTCCGCTTTTTCTGAAGCGGGCCTTCATCCGGCGCGCCTGAAAGTCGCCGCAGGTCGAGCAGCTCGAGATTTCACGATAGGCCTTCTGACCAGGCAGCCAGACCTCGATATCGTGGGTCCGGCGGGCGCCGAAGCCCATGTCGCCGGTTGAAAGCACCATGACGCGGTAAGGAAGCCCCAGGCGCTTGAGAACCTCTTCGGCGCAGCCGGTCATGCGCTCAAGCTCGGCATCGGACTCGTCAGGGTGTACAACCGAGACCAGCTCCGTCTTCTCGAACTGATGCTGGCGCAGCATACCGCGGGTATCCTTACCCGCCGCGCCGGCTTCCGAACGAAAGCAGGGCGTGAGCGCCGTCACGCGCAAGGGCAATTCCTCGGCTTCCAGAATGGAATCGGCGACCAGATTGGTGAGCGGCACCTCCGCGGTCGGGATCAGCCAGAGACCGTCTTCCGTCCGGAAGGAATCTTCGCCGAACTTCGGCAACTGACCGGTGCCGTAAAGCACGTGATCCCGCACCAGAAGCGGTGGAATCACCTCGGTGTAGCCGTGTTCGCGCGTGTGCAGGTCGATCATGAACTGGCCCAGTGCCCGGTGCAGCCGCGCCATGGCACTGCGCATGACCACGAAGCGCGAGCCCGACAGCTTTGCCGCAGCTTCGAAATCCATGAAGCCCAAGGCCTCGCCGATCTCGAAATGCTGCTTGGGCTCGAAATCGAAGTTCCGCAGTTCGCCCACGGTCCGCAGGCAGACATTGGCGGCTTCGTCCGGACCATCGGGGATGTCATCGCGTGGGATGTTCGGCAGGCCCGACAGGATGTCCTCGAGCGCCTCGCCGCTCGTCTTTTCAGCCTCTTCAAGCTTCGTCATGCTGGACTTGATTTCGGCGACCTCGGCGATCAGGGCATCCGCGGATTCACCGTTTTTCTTCGCGATCCCAATGGACTTGGAGGCTTCATTCCGCCGCGTTTGCAGTTCCTGCAGTTGCGTCTGCGCCTCACGGCGCCTGGCATCCAGCGCAATGATGCTCTCGGCCATCGGGTCAAGCTCCCGTCTGGCGAGACCGGCATCGAAGGCCTCCGGATGTTCGCGGATCCATCTCAGGTCGAACATTGGGTTTCTAATCGCTCTTTTAATGGTGAAACAAAAGTGAACGTCTGACTTATACGGCCTCGAAGGACTCGCGTCCATGGCCTTCCGGACCTCAGACCGGACCGGCAACGTCAGCAGGCTTTCGAGGTCCGATCGGGGCTTTAGGAGCCGGAGGAATCTTCGGATTCAGCATCCTCTTCACGCTTCTTCTCGACCAGGCGCGCAAGCAGGATCGAAACCTCGTAAAGCAGGATGATGGGGATCGCCAGGAGAAGCTGGCTGATCGGGTCCGGCGGCGTGAAGATGGCGGCAACGATGAAGACGCCGACGATGGCGTATTTACGCTTCGCCGCCATGCCGGCGGAGGTGGCAATGCCGACCTTTGCCAGGAGGGTCATCAGGACCGGCAGCTCGAAACAGAGACCGAAGGCGAAGATCAGCTTCATCAGGAGTGAGAGATACTGATCGACCTTGGTTTCCAGTTCGATGGCAAGCACATCGCTCCCGCCGGTCTTTTCAAAGCCAATAAAGAATTCCAGCGCGACCGGAAGAATGACGAAGTAAACCAGTGCACCGCCGACAAAAAACAGGATCGGCGTGGCGATCAGGAAGGGCGCGATGGCGGTTTTCTCGTTCTCATAGAGACCCGGCGCCACGAAGAGCCAGATCTGCGTGAGAAAGACCGGCACTGAAAGAAAAGCACCGGCGAAAAAGGCCACCTTGACGTAGGTAAAGAAGACCTCGGTCGGGTCGGTAAAGATCAGGCGCCGTTCCTGTCCCGTGGTCTCCCGCTGCAGGAGCTCATCGGCCAGGGGCTGGGTCAGGATCTCGAAGATCCACTCCGAAATAAAGAAACAGGCAACAAAGGCGCCCACAAGCAAAGCGACACAGATCAGCAGACGCTTACGCAGCTCGATCAAGTGATCGAGCAAAGGCATCTTGCTTGCGTCTATCGAGTTCTCGGCCACGTGCTATGCACTCTGCTTTGAGGTATCGCTGCCGGCGGCCGGAGCAGGTTCCGGCGTTGCCTCCACGCTCGCGCTTGTGCCGGGCTCAGCAGGCGGTGTCAGCGAGTGGGCTGGCGCCACCTGTGCCGGCTGCTTCACCATGGTCGCCTTGGGCCCATCGTCTGCGGCCACTGCATCCGTCTCATCCGACGCCTTGGGCTCGGCCTTGGCCGTCTTCTCCACCTCCTTCATTTCATCCGCAACGCTGCCCGTCGGGTCGATGGTATCCGACAGGATCTTGTTCGGACTGAAGTTCCGGGTGGTGTTCAGGGCCTTGCGCGCATCTTCCAGGTCCGCTTCACGCACGATATCGTCCAGGCCGGACTGGAACTCGCGCGCAAGGCTTTTCGCCTTGCCGAACCAGTGCGCCACCGTGCGCATGGTCCTTGGGAGTTCCTTGGGGCCGATAACGAGGAGAGCGATGACCGCCACGATCCCCATTTCGGCCCAGCCGATATCAAACATAGCGCTCTGCCGCGGATAACTGTCGGATTAAATTGTCGCCTGGGCTGGCAGCCGGTGCCGCGTCAGCCGTTGGCAGCCTTGTCTTTCTCGGCAACGGTCGCAGCAGCTTTGTCGCCGCCTTCAATTGCCTTGTCAGCCGCGGCTTCGTCTTCTTCTTTCGGTTCTTCCTTCAGGCCCTTCTTGAAGGCCTTGATGCCGGAGCCCGCGTCGCCCATCAGCTTGCTCAGCTTTCCGCCGCCGCCAAAGAGGACGAGAACAACGACCAGCACGATAAGCCAATGCCAGATACTAAACGCACCCATTCGGAGCTCTCCTCAGAGATCAATACTGTTATTGTTTCGAGGGCGGACTATCGCAAAATCATCCGCCTGCCGCAACGCTTCTTGCGCCTGCCCACTAATTGGTGATGTTTCTCGGAAAAACAAACGCTTGACTGCGATCAAGGTAAACGTCGAGCGCTTCGCCTTCCGCGGGCAAATACCTGCCCGGGATACGTGCATGCCAATGCTGCGGGTGGCCCTGATGGGTGATTCTTTCCGGTAAGATATTGGAATCACGCTCAGCTTGGGCGCGGTCTTGCATTTGGAGATGGACCAGGCTGCTGCGGCCAAGCATGCGCGCGGCCCGCACAATAGCCGTATTATCCGCGGGGCCCTCCCCGCTGCCCGGCGACTTCAGCCGCAAAGCCTCGGGGCGCACCAGCACGTTGACCGGTGTGCCGTCAGCCATATCCCGCGTGACAATGGTACCGAAGGGAGTCTCCACTTTCCCGTTCACACAGACGGCCTCCAGCTCATTGGTTTCGCTGAAGAAATTCGTCACGAAAGCGTTTCGCGGCGCGAAGTAGAGATCGCTCGGCCGTCCCTCCTGCTCGACCTTCCCGGCCCGCATGAGCGCAATGCGGTCGGCCATGAACATGGCCTCTTCGGGGTCATGCGTGACCATCAGGGTCGCCGTGCCGCTCTCCTTGAGCACGTGAAGGGTTTCGTCGCGGACCTGATGGCGCAGGCGGGCATCCAGGCCCGAAAAGGGCTCATCCAGCAGCATGACCTTGGGCTGCGGCGCCAGTGCACGGGCGAGGGCGACGCGCTGCTGCTGGCCGCCGGAGAGCATATGGGGATAGGCAGCGCGGTAGCTTTCCATCCCGACCTGAGTCAGGACGACGCTCACGCGTTCGTCGCGCTGTTGCGCCGAGAGGCCTGAGAGGCCGAAAGCGACGTTGTCGGCGATGGAAAGATGCGGGAAAAGCGCGAAATCCTGGAACACCAGGCCCACACTACGCTCCTCCGGTGCCAGGTTTTGACCGGGTTCCCCGACGGTCTTGCCCGCCATGACCACCCGGCCCTGTTGCAACTGTTCGAGCCCTGCCGCGATCCGTAATGCCGTTGTTTTGCCACAGCCGGAAGGCCCGAGCAGACACAGCAGCTCCCCTGACTTGATCGACAGCTCGATATCATCGACCGCCTTGACCGGACCAAAGGAATGACTGACATGCTCGAAACTGAGCGCGTCCATGGACCCTCTTTCTCAGAATTTTCTTTCAGGAGGCGATGCTTATGGGTAAGCGATGCCGGCCGCCGCGCAGAGGTACTGTTCTTGCGAATAAAAATCAATCACCCAGATGAGACCGACTTTTCATCTTCCGTTTGGGCAGCCGCGCGAACGTCGTCGCCAATCTGCTCGAGGGCGGCATCGAGGGCCTGAGCGGATTTATCTTCTTCGGTTTCTTCATTGCCCGCCTCATCCTGCTCCACTGGCATCTCGACAGCCGAGAGCGGTTCGCCGAAGTTCTCCGGCAGGAGCTCTTCCGCCTCCTCCAGGTCCTCTTCCTCCTCGTCCCCAGTGTCCTCCGCATCCTCGCTGGAGGCTAGTAGCACGCCACGACCGCCCAGCGCGGTGATGGCCGGACGGCTGTCCAGCAGTCCCGCCGCTTTCAGCTCTTCGATACCGGGCAGGGAATCCACTGTATCCAGCCCGAAGTGATCCAGAAAAGAATCGGTGGTGCCCCAGGTCACCGGGCGTCCCGGGGTCTTGCGCCGGCCCTTCAACTTGATCCAGCCGGCCTCCAGAAGGGTGTCGAGTGTGCCTTTAGACAAGGCGACCCCGCGGATTTCCTCAATCTCACCGCGTGTCACAGGCTGATGATAAGCGACGATCGCGAGGGTCTCGACGGCGGCACGGGTCAGTTTCTTCACCGCGGTGGCCTCGATCTTCATGTAAGGCGCAATGTCCGTCGCCGTTCGGAAGGCCCAGCAGTCTGCGATCTGAACCAGATTGACCCCCCGGTTCGCATAGAGCGCCTGAAGTTCGTTGATTAAGCCATTGATATCGGCGCCTTCCGGCAGATGGCGTTTAAGCTGGTCAGGCTTCAACGGTTTGGCCGAACCAAAGAAAATCGCCTCTAACAGGCGCAGTTGATCAAAGCGTTCGTTCATGAGCGGTCTCGGGTATCTTCTTCGACGCCACGGAAATAGATCGTGCCGAACATTCCGTCTTGCCGGATCTGCAGTTTACCTTCGCGGCAGAGTTCCAAAGAGGCAACGAAGGTGGTCGCCACCGCCGAACGCCGCACCAGGGGATCCAGCAGATCCTCCGGCAGGAAGGAACTCAGGGTCTGCCAGCTCGGCGAGCTGCCCAGCAGCGATGTCAGGCGCTGCAGCGCATCGTCGACCGTATAGAGTTCAGTGGCCTGGATATGCAGGCTGGAGACCTCGTTACGCACGCGGTTCTTGGCATAGGCACGCAGGAGTTCCAGCAGAGACACATCGAAGGTCGTCGTGGTCTCGATGCGCAACTGCTCGGGCTCACCCCGCGCGAAGATGCCCTGCCCCAGGCGCGGCCGTTCCACCAGCATCTTGCCGGCTTTCTGCATGGCTTCAAGGCGTTGCAGCTGAAACTTCAGAGCCGCCGCCATCTCCGCGCCGCTGGGTTCCTCGTCGCCGGCCGGCTCGGGCAGCATGAGGCGCGATTTGAGATAAGCGAGCCAGGCGGCCATGACCAGATAGTCCGCCGCCAGTTCCAGCCGCACCTTGCGCGCCTCGCGCACGAACTCCAGGTATTGATCGGCCAGCGCCAGGATCGAAATACCGGTCAGATCGACCTTCTGATCCCGCGCAAGCTGCAACAGGACGTCGATCGGGCCCTCATAGCCGTCGAGATCCAGAATCAGCCCGTCACCGCTCAGCGGCTTGAGGCCCGAATCTTCTTCGAAGCTGTCTTCCGTGTCTGCTGATGTTTCGGTTTCGCTGGACACCCCTGCCCCGCTAGATGTCGTGTGTACGCGCGCTCGATATCACAATATGCACTAAGTTTACGCCAGAGATAAAAAGAAAGACATCAAAGCCTCGACCGGCGGCCAAACGATCCAACCGATAATGTTTAGGTCTATGCCATAACCACTGACAAGGCTCGGAATCAGAATAGCGGCAATCAGGATCAGAAAACCGAAACGCTCCACCCTGGCCAGCCGGACCGCCAGGGGATATGGCAAGAGACCAACCGCGACCCGGCCGCCATCGAGTGGTGGCAGGGGAATCATATTAAAGACCGCCAGCAAGCAATTGACGAAAATCGATATTTTCAAGGTGGTGTCGGCCCACTCATTGACCGTGAAGGGCAAGAGATCCGCGAAATTGAGCAGCAAGGCCGATATGGTCGCGAGAAGCAGGTTCGATGCCGGGCCCGCGGCCGCCACGATCACCATATCGCGCCTTGGATTCCTGAGCCGATCGAAGCGGACCGGCACCGGTTTCGCCCAGCCGAACAGAAAAGGCGCACCGGTAAAGATCAGCATCGCCGGCAGAATGACCGTGCCAAAGGGATCGATATGTCTCAGCGGATTGAAATTGACCCGTCCAAGGCGGTAGGCCGTGTCATCACCGAGTTTCCAGGCCGCATAGCCATGCGCCGCTTCATGCAGGGTGATGGCCAGCAGGACCGGCAGCGCATAGATCGAGATGCCATGCAATATCGCTGAAAAATCCAAATTCTCTTTCCTATCGCGCCGTCGGCCTTCCGGCCTTACTCGTCTTCGCCCAGCAGTTCCTCCAGGCGCTTCGTGGCTTCTTCAGCGTCAAACTCGCCCGGCTTGCCCAGGCGCTTGACCGCCGCTGCGGCGCAGGTGCGGGCTTTCTCGCTCATCACGGGCGCGTTGGCGGCAACGGCCTGCATCTCGTCGGGTTTTCCGTTGCAGTGCAAGGCGATATCGCATCCTGCCGTCATGGCGGCAGCCGCCCTTTGTCCCAAGTTTCCCTCCAGCGCTTCCATGGAGAGGTCGTCCGAGAGAAGAAGGCCGTCAAAGCCGATATAGTCCCTGATGACCTCTTCCACCACCTTTGACGACTGGGTCGCGGGCCGTTCCGGGTCGATGCTTGTATAGACAACATGCGCCGTCATGCCCCAGGGCGTGCCGGCCAGAGGACGAAAGGCGGCGAAGTCGGTGGTCTGGAGATCCTCCAGCGTTGCCTCGACCACCGGCAGGGAGAGATGGCTGTCGACCATCGCGCGGCCGTGGCCGGGGATGTGTTTGATCACCGGCATGATCCCCGCCGCCAGGCAGCTCTCGACACAGACCTTGCCGAGCCGCGCGACCGCCTCGGGCTCAGCAGCAAACGCGCGGTCGCCGATGACGTCGTGCGCACCCGGGAATGCGAGGTCCAGCGAGGGAATGCAGTTCACATTGACGCCCACATCGCGCAGTTCCGCCGACAGCAGACCGGTGTTGAGCTTGACCGCCTCTTCCGCAAGCGCCGGGTCTTTCGCCAGCAAGGCCCCCAGACGCCCGGGAGCCGGCGCCTTGCGCCAATGAGGCGGCTTGAGGCGCGTGACCCGTCCACCTTCCTGATCGACCAGGATCGGCGCATCCTCGCGCCCGATGGCTTCGCGCAGATCGTAGGTCAGATGCCGAAGCTGCTCAGGACTTTCGCAGTTTCGTTTGAAGAGGATGAAACCGAAAGGGTTGGTCTCGGCGAAGAAATCGCGCTCCCAGTCCTTCAGGACCGGACCTTCGCAGCCAAAAATGATGGCGGAGGTGGCGTCAGGCAGTGTTTTCATCAGTTTTAACGGCGCTTTACCAGGCAGTCCTGCTTGGCGGCCTTAAGCTGTGCACAGAGATCCTGCGCGGTCGCCTTGGTCGGAAAAGGGCCGGTCTGAAGGCGGTAACGGGTTCCCACCCCTTCGATCTCCGCCTTCTCGACAATCGGTTTCATCTGGGCCAGCAGGTTCCTGTTCTGGCGTTGAATCCGCGTCCACTCCGATCTCGCGTCCGCATCGCTGCGCAGCGATGCCAGTTGCAGAACATAGCCGCTGTCCCTTGGCACCTGAGCCACCTGCGCGGCTGACGTCGTCTTCGCAGCAGACGAGGGTTTCGCGACGGGCGCGGGCTTTGCGACAGGCTTTGGCGTCACGACGGCGTCCTTGGGTGGCGTCGGTGCATCCGCTTTGGTCTGCGATGTTGCGCCTGCCGGCTTCTTCGCGACGCTGTTCAAGGCAGACTCGGCCTTTTCAGCGATCTGTTTTCCGGCTTCGCCCGCCCGATCACCCGCGGACGCGGCGGCGTTACCGACCGCTTCAGCAGCTTCTTCGGCGGCCCGGCCACCTTCTTCCAGAGCGGAAGAGGCGGATGTTTGAACCTCTTCGGTCACAACCACCTGCGCCGGACGGTCAGGCGTGTCAGTGGCGTTGTCAGCAGTCTCAGTCTGCGGGGCTCCCGCCTCTTCGACGGGCGCTTCGACCGGCACCGGGGCTTCCGGCGGCGGCAGCAGCCGCTCGATCTGCGGTTTTTCCGGATCGGGGTTCAGAATCAGCTTATCCTGATGCTGCACCTTCATCCCACCCGGGTCCTCGGGTTTGGTCTTGATAGGCTCCGGATCAGCCTGAATCAGTTCGACAGTCTGTTGTTCCTCGGGCGCCACCATCGGCGCGGCAAAGGCAAACCAGACAACAGCGCCGAAGGCGGAAAGAAGGATCAGGGCAATACCGACCGGCAGCAACCGGGAGCGGCGGCGCAGATCGCGCTCCATATCCGCCGTGTCCTGAACAAAATCGTCCATGTCTAAATCCTGGTCTTGACCATCGTGCCCGCCCGAAACTGGTCCCGAAGCGCCGGTTGACGGCCCCGCACGCAAGCCCTCCAAAGCACGCTCAAACCTTTGCTGGTAGTCAGAGCGGCCGTCGGACGGCATTAACGCATCTCCTCGACCGGCGCGACGCCGAAAACCTCCAGTCCAGAAGCGATCACGATCGCGACCGAGCGAACCATTGCCAGGCGGGCCTGCGTAAGCGCCGCTTCGCCCGGCTGAATGAAGCGCAGGTGCGTCGCATCCTTGCCTTTGGTCCAGAGCCCGTGAAAGGCAGCGGCAAGATCGTAGAGATAGAACGCAAGCCTGTGCGGTTCATGGGCCTCCGCCGCGCTCTCGATCAGCCTGGGCCATTCAGCAAGAAGCTTCATCACAGCAAGCTCGTCCGAGTCGGTCAACAAATTGAGTTCGCTTGCCGCCAAGGATACATCATCTAGTGCCATATCGGGAAATTCTTCGGCACACATCCGGGCCACCGAATAGGCACGCGCATGAGCGTAGTTCACGTAAAAGACCGGATTATCCCGGCTCTGCTCGAGAACCTTTTCCAGGTCGAAATCCAGGGGCGCGTCGTTCTTCCGGGTCAGCATGATAAAGCGGACCACGTCTTTGCCGACCTCGTCGATAACGTCTTCCAGCGTGATGAAATTGCCGGAGCGCTTGGACATCTTGACCATCTCGCCACCGCGCATGAGCTTCACGAGTTGGCAGATCTTGACGTCGAGCACGCCCTCACCGCCGGTCAAGGCGGAAACCGCCGCCTGCATGCGCTTGACGTAGCCCCCGTGGTCTGCGCCCCAGATGTTGATCATGGTCTTGCCACCACGCTTGAACTTGTCCAGGTGGTAGGCAATGTCGTTGGCGAAGTAGGTCAGGCTGCCATCGGATTTGAGGAGCGGACGATCGACATCGTCGCCGAATTCGGTTGCCTTGAAGAGCGTCAGGGGCACCGGCTCCCAGTCGTCGGGTTTCTTGCCCTTGGGAGGTTCCAGAACACCGACATAGACAAGCCCCCGGTCCTCCAGGGTCTTGATCGCGGCTTCCACGCCACCGTTGTCCACCAGAGCCCGTTCGGACGAAAAGATCTCATGCTTGACGCCCAGGGCGGCCAGGTTCGCGCGCACCAGGTCCATCATGGCATCGATGGCAAAGCGCCTGACTTCCGGGAGCCAGTCTTCCTCGGGGCTTTCCAGCCACTTCTCGCCGTCGCGGTTGGCCAGGGCCTGTCCGACGTTCTTCAGATAAGCGGCTGGATAAAGACCGGCCGGAATCTCGCCGATATCCTCGCCCAGGGCTTCCCGGTAGCGCAGATAGGCCGAACGGGCCAGGACATCGACCTGAGCGCCCGCGTCGTTGATGTAATACTCGCGGATAACGTCATAACCGGCCTTTTCGATCAGCGAGGCCAGGACATCGCCAACCACCGAGCCGCGGGCATGACCCACGGTCAGCGGGCCGGTCGGATTGGCCGAGACGAACTCGACGTTAACCGTCTGGCCTTTACCGAGGTCGGAATCACCGTAATGCGTACCAGCCTTCAGGATATCGCGCAGGCAGCCGCGCCAGAAATCGTCGTCGAGCGACAGATTGATGAAGCCCGGGCCGGCGATCTCGACTTTGGTCACCGACGGCAGGTCGCGCAGGCGTTCTGCCAGCTTTTCGGCAAGGTCCCGAGGCTTTTGGCCGGCGGCTTTGGCCAGGACCATGGCCGCGTTGGTGGCAATATCGCCGTGGCTGCGGTCCCGCGGTGGCTCCGCCGCGACCCGGGTGAAGTCCAGGTCACCGGGAAGCTCACCGGCCTGCTGCATCTCTCCCAGCGCGGAGAGAACGGATTCTCTGAAGGATTTGAAAACGTTCATAGTCTTGAGTTTCTTACCGATCGCTATTACGCGCCAATCAGCCGGGCGTGTTCCTGCATTGCAAATCTGTCGGTCATGCCAGCGATATAGTCCGCGATCAGGCGCGCCGCGCCCTTTTCGTCGAGGCCACCCGTCTCGCTGCGCCACTCATCGGGCAAGGCAGAGGGGTGGGCCTGATAATGTTGGAACAAGTCCTTGGCAACCGCTTTGACTTCCCCGGTCGTCTGCATCACGCGCTTGTGGCGGTACATGCGCGAAAAGAGGAACGACCTGAGAACGCGCTCGTTTTCTCTCATCTCCTCGGAAAAGGCAACGACGGGATGGTCAAGCGCCCGGATATCGTCAGGAGACGCCGGTGCGGCACGTTGCAGACGGCTTCGGGTCTCGGCGAGCAGGTCGTTGACCATGCGATCGATCAGGCGCCGGACGGATTCGTGGATCAGACTGGTCGAATCGATATCCGAATAGGTTTCAGCGACATAGCGGAAGGTCGGCCCCACCAGCGGAATGTCATGCAGGTCCTCGATGCTGAAGAGCCCGGCACGCAGGCCGTCGTCGATATCGTGGTTGTTGTACGCGATATCGTCGGCCAGGGCCGCCACCTGGGCCTCGGGCCCGGCGAAGCTGCCGACTTCAAGATCGAACTTCTCGCAGAATTCCCGTATGAAGCGCGCCGCTCCGCCTTTCTCCCGATCTTTCGCGCGTACGTACGGCCCCTCGAGAGGGCCATTGTGTTTAGCCACGCCTTCCAGGGTCTCCCAGGTCAGGTTGAGCCCGCGGAACCGCGCGTAGCGATGCTCCAGATCCGTCAGGATACGGAAAGTCTGTACGTTGTGATCGAAGCCGCCGTAAGGCGCCATCATCTCGCCCAAAACATCCTCGCCGGCGTGACCGAAGGGGGTATGCCCCAGATCGTGCGCCAGGGCGATGGCCTCCGCGAGATCCTCGTTCAGGCCGAGCGCACGGCTGATGCTGCGGGCGATCTGTGCGACCTCGATGGAATGGGTCAGGCGTGTCCGGAAATGATCGCCTTCGTGATAGACGAAGACCTGGGTCTTGTACTGCAGCCGCCGGAAGGCGCCGGAATGGATGACCCGGTCCCGGTCACGCTGATAGCAGGAGCGCGTCGGGCTTTCCGGCTCCTCGATCAGGCGCCCACGGCTTTTAGCGGGATCACAGGCGTAGGGCGCCAGATTCGCGGTGCTATTCGACATGCGCGGACACTATACCAAGGGACGGTAATATTGACGCATAGGGATTGTCTCCAAGGATGTTCGGGTAGGAGAAGAGCCGCGGGCGATGTGGCGCATCGGCAAGGCTTTTCGACGCTCTCCGAAGATCCTTGAAGACAACCGAAGCGGCAGTTTTCTGAGGCTTTCGGATCGCGTCGCGCGCCACTTTCGATGTGCCGCATCGCTGCGTCGCGCGCTCCTAACCGAAAACCTCAGAAAACTGTCCCTATGCGTCAATATTACCGTCCCTTGGTATAGCGACTGAATACGACAGAATGCAACGCCAGACCGGCGGAAAAGCTTGAATTTCACAAGATTGCCCGACTTTTTCGAATGGCTGGCATCTGCCCTTTGCGAATTGACAGCAGCCGAGATTTCCCTAAATAACGAAACAGTAGATTTTGCTGCTATTCTGGCCATGTTATAAACTGCCGGCGCGCGAAGCCGAGATTGCATTGGAGGATTTGTAATGAGCGACGTCCTGGATGTCGTCAAGGCCCCGGAAATCACGCTCTCCGCCTCAGCCGCGAAGCGGATCGCCTGGCTGATCGAACAGGAAGAGCAGCCGAACCTGATGATGCGGGTCGCGGTCTCCGGCGGCGGATGCTCCGGTTTCCAATACGGTTTTTCCTTCGACGATAAAGTCAATCAGGATGATCGCCGCTTTCAGCGCGACGGTGTCGCTGTGGTGATCGATGAAACCTCCCTGGAGCTCCTGGGCGGCGCGGAGATCGACTTCGTCGAGGACCTGATCGGCGCTTCTTTCCAGATCAAGAATCCGAACGCCACCTCGTCCTGTGGCTGCGGTTCCTCCTTTTCGATATAATTCGCAACGCCGTCTCGATGGTGAAGAGCCCCGTCTGAAGGGCTATCGATAGAAACCAAAGGGGCCGCCTGTTGGCGGCCTTCGTTTTTGCTGCGGGGGCCTATGGTCAAGATAGCGACCTGGAACGTCAATTCGATCAACAAACGCCTGCCGAACTTGCTGGCGTGGCTGGAGACGGCAAAGCCCGACGTGGCGCTGCTGCAGGAACTCAAGTGCGTCGAGGAGAAGTTCCCGCGGCTGGAGATCGAGGCCGCAGGCTACAATGTCGCCCTCACCTCCCAAAAGAGCTACAACGGCGTCGCCATGCTGTCGCGCCAGCCGATCGAGGATGTCCTGATCGGACTGCCGGGTGACGACAGCGACGAGCAGGCCCGCTATGTGGAGGGCACCACCTTCGGCGTGCGGATCGCAGCGCTGTATCTGCCCAACGGCAACCCGGTTTCCAGCGAGAAGTTTCCCTACAAGCTGCGCTGGATGGAACGCTTACGACGGCATGCGGCCGAACTGCTGCAGCAGGAAAGCCCGGTCGTGCTGGGTGGCGACTACAACATCATCCCCGGCGACGACGACGCCTACGATGCCATCAAGTTCCAGGATGACGCACTCTGTCGCCCGGAATCCCGCCGCGAATTCAGGGCTCTGCTCAATCTCGGCTATACCGAGGCCTGGGCCAGCCTGCATAGCGAACGCCATGTCTACAGCTACTGGGACTACTACGGGCAGGCCTTCGATCACGACAATGGCCTGCGGATCGATCACCTGCTGCTCTCGCCGCAGGCCGCCGACCGGCTCGTGCGCTGCGAAATCGACAGAAACCCCCGCGGCAAGGAGAATCCCTCCGACCATACCCCCGTGTGGTGTGAACTGGCAGATGCCTGACGTCACAACAGAGACGCCGACAGTCTTCGGGCGGATTGCGGGAGGGCAACGGTGCCCCTGATTCTGCCGCTCGACGATCAGAATCCGCGTCTCCGGCTACCGCACCCCTGGGTGAACTGGTTGCTGATCGCGCTCTGCATCGCCGTGTTTGCCCTCCAGAGCCTCGTGCCGCCCGGCCTGGAACGCAGTCTCATCGTTATCTTCGGAGCGATACCGCGCTTTCTTACGGAGGCGCCGCTTCAGCCCGTGAGCGGCTTTGACATCCCAGCCATCGTCTCACTCGTTTCCTATACCCTCCTGCATGGCGGCTTCATGCACCTCTTCGCCAACATGCTGGTGCTTTGGGTTTACGGCGACAACGTCGAAGACGCCATGGGGCATGTCCGCTACCTGCTGTTCTACTTTCTTTGCGGAATCCTGGCCGTCCTGAGCCAGGTGGTGATCGATCCGACGTCTATCTCCCCCATTATCGGCGCCAGCGGCGCCATTGCCGGCGTCATGGGGGCATACTTCGTGCTCTATCCCAGGGCCAGGCTTCTGGTGCCGATCATCATCTTCCCCGTCTATCTGCCGGCCTATCTGGTCCTGTCGCTCTGGATGCTGTTCCAGATCGTTGCGGCTTTCCGCTCGGATTCAGCGGTGGCCGGCGTCGCCTGGTGGGCCCATATCGGCGGTTTCGTCGCTGGCGCGCTGCTGGTGAAGTTCTTCCGCCACAAATCGCACCTGGATATCGTCCCGCACGAAACGCCGAAGGGCGTCGAGCTGAACGCCTATTCCCGCGACCGTAATCCTCGGCGGGCGCGCAGCCGAAACGACTAAAAGGACGGTTTTTTAACCCGTTGCGTTACTTTCCTGGCATGCGGCGGATGTCCTGACGCAGCTTTTTAAAGTCCAGAAGGTCGTTGTCGATGACGTTGGGACCCGGCGCCGCCACAATCAGGATCTCTTCGGCAATGGGCTGGAAATCGGCCCGGAAATGGACGGACGATTTCAAGATCAGAATGTCCATCTCCGAAGGCTCGATCCCGAGATGGCGGAAGATCTCCTGATCAGCGGCCTGGAGTTGACGTGATCCGACCACCACCTTGACGCCATCCAGTTGCAGCAAGGCCATGGGGCCAAGTTCCATCCGCGCGCCTTTGTAAAAGGGCCCGGTGCCCTCGAAACGGCCGTCGCCAAGCTTGACCACCTTCGCCGAAGCCTCCAAAGGCTCCTTGCCCGGTGAGCCGTAGCGGCAGCCCAGGCGAACCTGGATCTCGGCCCCCTCGCCCGCAACATGGGCCGCCTCCGCCGCAGCCGGGTCGAAGAGAATGGCCAGCGCGGCGTTTTCCACGCCCTGCTTCAGACACTCTTCCAGTAACTCCACCGCATTGGAATCACCGCCGCCACCGGGATTATCCTGCGCATCTGCCAGAATTACCGGCCGCGTCGCCGTGTTGGCCAGGCGTTTTGCGCGCCTCACCGCCGCTTCCGGCGATAGGAACTCCGGAGCAAAGCCCGCTTCGGACGCCTCGGCCGCGGCAAGTAGCTGCTCCGCCGCGCTGTCGGCCGTATCCTGATCCTCCGCGTAAGCCAGGGCGGAAGGGCCGGCGTGGTAGATGTCGGCCGGATTGAAACCGCAGGCGAAAGAGCTGGACCAGACTGCGCCGCCTTCCAGTGCGGCAACGTCCCGATAGAGGGATTTCGCCGGCTCCTGGAAGGTACAGCCGCTGGTCAGCGGGATCATAAAAGGCAACTGCCGGAAGGCTTTGGCCGGCTTTCGCCCCTCCTCGAGCATTCTGACGAGCAGGCGCGCCGCCCGCGCCCCAGTCACCGCCATATCGACATGCGGATAGGTACGATAGATCACCAACGCATCGGAGAGTTCCACCATCTCGGGCGTCACATTGGCGTGCAGATCCAGGGAGACGACGATGGGAATCTCGGCGCCGAGCAGGTCTCGCAAACGCCGCAGGAACGCCCCTTCGCCGTCGTCCAGATGTTCCGTTACCATTGCCCCGTGAAGGTCCAGATAAACCGCATCGAGCGGTGCCATCGCTTCCAGGTCGGCCAGCATTTCCCCGACGATGCTCTCGAAAGCCTCTTCGGTGACCTGCGCAGAGGGCGAGGCCGCGGACCAGGACAAGGGCGCGATCTCAAAGCCGGCGCCCTGCGCCGCGTCGATAAAACCAGCGATCGGAATGTTAACCCCCGTCACCGCCTCGAACAGGGCCGCGCCGCGGGTCAGGCCGGGCCAGGCGCTCGGCATCTCGAAGTCGATCAGCTTCGCCTTGGTCGGCGCGAAGGTATTGGTTTCATGCTGGAATCCACCGACCGCAATCCTGCCCCTGCTCTCCGACATACTACCTCACGCCTCCATTTTTTATCTTAAAAACAACGGATTACCCTGCGTTCGCACAGCTTTGTTCAGTCCGCCGCGTGATCCCGTCCGCTGAACGAGCAACCGCGGCTGTGGCACTGCGCCAGATTCTCTTGATCATAAATCTTTAAGGACTGAGGGCTTATACATCACTGTGTGCGGTTACGCAGCAGTATCGACTGAGATCATTAAGTAGGTGGAGGGGGTCATGGCGCAGAGCCTTCCTGTCAAAGAATTTTCCGCGGAGCGTCAGTTGCGCCTGCGGCGTCAGGGGTTAGTGAACGGCAAAGACGGGGCCGATGGCACCGCTTTGGCGAGCGCCATGGCAGCGGTCGACGCCTCCGGCGTCAGCAACGCCGAAATCCTCGAGGCCCTCAAGGAGCTGGGGGACAAGATTGCATCCGGCGGTATCGGATCTGGCGACATGCCCTTAAGCGACGACGAACAGTCCGCGCTGGAGGAAGCCCGGGACGTACGCATCGAAATTGCCCAGATGGTGCGCTCGATCGGCCGGGCGAAGGCCGAAATCGCTGCCATCAAGCATCCGCTCGCCAGTGAGAGCGACGACAAGGTTCACCGCGCCTCCAGCGAACTCGACGCGATCGTGCTCGACACGGAAACCGCGACCAACAAGATCCTGGCCAGCAACGAGAAAATCGAAGCGGCCATGAACAAGCTGAACACCACCCACCACGATGACCCTGACGTCCAGGCCATGACCGAAGATGTGGCCTTTAACGTCATCGAGATTCTGGAAGCCTGTAACTTCCAGGACATCACGGGTCAGCGGATCACCAAGGTGGTCAACACCCTGCGCTACATCGAGGATCGCATCCTGGCCATGATTTCGATCTGGGGCGTGGAAGCCTTCGCCGACCTGCCGGTCGAGGTTTCCGATGATCGCGAAGGCGACGAAGCGCTGATGAACGGTCCTTCGCTGCAGAACGAAGGCATTTCCCAGGACGACATCGACGCGCTGTTCGACTGACGCGCGTCGAGGGTTCTCAAAAAAGAAAAGCGGAGGTTTCGGCCTCCGCTTTCTTCGTTTCTGACCGAAGTTAACCCTTGAAGGTCAGATATCGGCAAAGACGTGGGTCTCGGCTTTCCCGCCGGGATGGGTAACCGCACCCAGGTAAGCAGGCCCCACGGTCTGGGCATAACGCCAGATGGCGCCGGCCTGGAAGTCGTGAGTCCGCGGCTGCCAATCCTTCTTGCGGGTCTCCAGTTCTTCATCGCTCAGATCGACGCTCAGGACACCTTCTTCAGCATCGATGGTGATCATATCGCCATCGCGCAGCAGGCCGATGGGGCCCGCAACCGCGGCCTCGGGGCCGACATGGCCGATGCAGAAGCCGCGCGTGGCCCCCGAAAAACGGCCGTCGGTGATCAGCGCGACCTTGTCGCCCATGCCCTGACCGTAGATCGCTGCCGTGGTCGCCAGCATCTCGCGCATGCCGGGACCGCCCTTGGGGCCTTCGTTGCGGATGACCAGCACCTCGCCTTCCTGGTAGTCGCGGCGCTCAACCGCGCTGAAGGCATCTTCCTCGCATTCGAACACCCGGGCCGGGCCGGTGAACTTGAGTTTCTGCATGCCCGCGACCTTCACGATCGCGCCTTCGGGCGCCAGGTTGCCCTTCAGGCCGACCACGCCGCCGGTGAGCGTGATGGGATTGGAGACCGGGCGGATGATGTCCTGGTCCTCCGGGAAGGTAACCTTTTCCATCTGCTCGGCAATGGTCTCACCGGTCACGGTGATGCAGTCGCCATGCAGGTAGCCGCCGTCGTAGAGCGCTTTCATCAAGACCTGAACGCCGCCGATCTCGTACATATCCTTGGCGACATAGCGCCCGCCGGGCTTGAGGTCCGCGATGTAGGGGGTCGAGCGGAAGATATCAGTCACATCTTCCAGGTCGAAATCGACGCCGATCTCATTGGCGATCGCCGGCAGGTGCAGGCCCGCATTGGTGGAACCGCCCGAGGCTGCCACAATCCGCGCGGCGTTCTCCAGGGATTTGCGAGTAACCACATCGCGCGGGCGGATACCCAGCGCGATGCACTTCATCACCGCTTCACCAGAAGCCTCGGCATAGGCATCGCGGGACTCGTAAGGTGCGGGCGCGCCGGCGGAGTAAGGGATCGCCAGGCCCATGGCTTCGGAAACACAGGCCATGGTGTTGGCCGTGAACTGGCCACCGCAGGAGCCTGCGGAGGGACAGGCCACGCACTCGATGCCGTGCAGTTCATCATCAGAGATCTTGCCCGCGGAATGCGCGCCGACCGCCTCGAAGACGTCCTGGACCGTGATATCCTTGCCTTTATAGCGGCCCGGCAGGATCGAGCCGCCGTACATGAAGATCGAGGGGACATTCAGGCGCACCATCGCCATCATCATGCCCGGCAGAGACTTGTCGCAGCCGGCGAGCCCGACAAGGGCATCGTAGCAGTGGCCGCGCATGGTCAGCTCAACCGAGTCCGCGATGAGGTCACGGCTGACCAGAGAGGACTTCATACCGCTGTGGCCCATGGCGATGCCGTCGGTCACGGTGATGGTGGTGAATTCACGCGGCGTCCCGGAGGCTGATTTGACGCCCTTTTTGACCGCCTGGGCCTGACGGGCGAGAGAAATGTTGCAGGGAGCCGCCTCGTTCCAGCAGGTCGCCACACCGACAAAGGGCTGCGCGATCTCTTCGTCGGTCATTCCCATCGCGTAGTAGTAGGAACGATGCGGCGCGGATGCCGGCCCCACAGAAACATGACGGCTGGGCAGTTTCGACTTGTCGAAGTCCGGATTGGCTTTGAGTGGCATGACACTCCCTCTGCTAAATCTTGTTTTTGTCCACCTCGGATCCGAATTGGTTCATCCGATCCTCGAATAACGCGGGCGCAGAATAGCGATGCGACCCCTCTCCCACCATGAATAATAACGCACAACACCTGCCCGAAAGGCGCATGGAGCACCGGTGTGAAGCGAATCGGGATCGTCCGGTCTACTTGCCGTGCCAGCGCAAAGACATACAGGAGAGGCCGGCGTCGATCTTGGCGATCTCGGAGGTCTGCAGCAGGACCAGGTCGTATCCGGCCTTGGTCAGAAGGTCTGCCGTGGCCGGGAAACCCGCTGCAAGGAACACCCGATCATTGACGCGTAAAGCGTTGGCCGCGCCCTCTTCGCCTTCCGGCACGATAATCTGCGCAAACTTCTGGAAAACGCCGGACGCGGCAAGACGGCGGGTGGTCAAAACTGAATGGTCATCCAGAAGCGCACAGTCGGATTTGAAATGCAGGACGTTGGCGGGCGTCTGCACGATCTCCCCACTGCGTCCGATCTCCGCCAGACAGGTGATCAGCGCCTTGGCGCCGCTGAGGTCCGTACGCGCCGACAGACCGATCATGACGCCGTCGGGTGTCGTGAGAACGTCCCCGCCGTCGACGTATCCCTCGGTCAGTTCCAGCACCCGCGAAAAGCGCTCCTTCAGGACCGGCGCGAGCGCGGCCACCTCGCCTCGCCGGGTCGCATCGCCCGGGTGCAACAGAATGGCGCCTTCCGGAAAGACCAGCGCCGGATCCTCCAGGAAAATCGAGTCCGGGAAGGCCTCCAGCGGCTCCAGGCACTCAACGGCGACACCGGCCGCTTCCAGCGCCTCGATATAGGCATCCTGCTCGGCCCGGAGCCTGTCGAAGTCGGGGTCGGCGCTATCGCCGGCGCGCAATCCCTTCACCACGGACTCGCCCGGGCGTCGGACGATGGCCGAATCGAAGTCGTAAACCTTAGCTTGAGGCCGGCCCGGCATCAGGCCTCGGCGAGGCGTGTGAGGGCCGCGGTCAGCTTCTCCCTGGACTGAACGGCATCTTCACGACGGCTGCGCTGCTCGGCGACCACCTCTGCCGGCGCCCGCTGAACGAAGCTCTCGTTGGCCAGCTTCTTGTCGATCTTGGCGATTTCACCGTCGACCTTCTCGACCTCACGCGTGAGGCGCGCCCGCTCCGCATCCATATCGATCAGATCGGCAAGCGGCAAAGCAAGCGTTGCCTCTTCGACCACGATCTGCACCGTCCCCTTGGGAGCCTGATCATCCTGCAGTTCGAAGCGCTCCAACCGGGCAAGACGTTTGATGATGTCGGCCTGGCGTCCCGCGCGGCCTTGCGTCACCTCGCCGGCATCACAGACCAGGACCGTGGCCTGTGCCGAGGGCGGCACGTTCATTTCGGCCCGGATGGCACGGATCTCGGAGATGACCTTGATCACCCAGTCGATTTCGGCCGTCATCTCGGCGTCGATCATCTCTTCGCCCAGATCCGGCCAGGCGGCGGTGATCAGGGGATCGCCACCCTTCTCGCTTAGGGTTTCCCAGAGCTCTTCGCTGATGAAGGGCATGATGGGATGCAGCAGATGCAGAAGCTGCGAGAGGGTCCAGGCGACAGCAGCCCGGGTCTCCGCAGCGGCGGCTTCGTCCTCGCCGCCGATCACCGGCTTGGTGAACTCCAGATACCAGTCGCAGAACTCATGCCAGGCGAAGTGGTAGAGCACATTGGCGGCATCGTTGAAGCGATAGGCGGCGAAGGCCTTGTCCAGATCCAGGCGCGCCTGCGCCACCTTGCCGACGATCCAGCGGTTGATCTGAAGCTTACAGGCCTTGGGATCGAAATCAGGGTCCAGCTTCGCCCCGTTCATCAGGCTGAAGCGCGCCGCATTCCAGAGCTTGGTGGCGAAGTTCCGATAACCCTCGACCCGGGACTCGGACATCTTGATGTCGCGGCCAGGCGCGGCCATGGCCGCCAGGGTAAAGCGCAGGGAATCGCAGCTATAACGCTCAACCAAGTCCAGTGGATCGATGACGTTGCCCTTGGACTTGGACATCTTCTGGCCGTGCTCGTCGCGCACCAGCGCATGGATATAGACCGTGTGGAACGGCACGTCCTCCATGAAGTGCAGGCCCATCATCATCATACGGGCGACCCAGAAGAAGATGATGTCGAAGCCGGTCACCAGCACGTCACCGGGGTAATAGCGCTTCAGTTCCGGGGTTTCCTCGGGCCAGCCCAGGGTCGAGAAAGGCCAGAGTGCGGAAGAGAACCAGGTGTCCAGAACATCCCCGTCACGGGTCAGTTCCACCGCCTTACCATAGTGCGCCTCGGCCACCGCCTTCGCAGCTTCTTCGGTCTCCTCTACGAAGGTCTCGCCGTCCGGGCCATACCAGGCCGGAATCTGATGGCCCCACCAGATCTGACGCGAGATGCACCAGGGCTGAATGTTGCGCATCCATTCGAAGTAGGTGTTTTCCCACTGCTGCGGTACGAACTTGGTCCGCCCCTCCTCGACCGCTTTGATCGCGGGTTTGGCGAGGGTCTCGGCGTCCACGTACCACTGATCGGTCAGCCAGGGCTCGATCGGCACGCCGCCACGGTCGCCGTGCGGCACGGTGTGGAAATGATCCTCGACCTTCTCCAGCAGACCCGCGGCTTCCATGTCCGCAACCACCAGCTTCCGGGCCTCGAAACGATCCAGGCCCCGGTACTTCTCGGGCACCTCGTCGTTCAGTTTGGCGTCCCGGTCGAAGATGTTGATCATCTCCAGGTCATGGCGCCGGCCGACCTCGAAGTCGTTGAAATCATGGGCTGGGGTCATCTTGACCGCCCCGCTGCCGGTCTCGGGATCGGCATAATCATCGGCCACGATCGGAATGCGCCGCCCCACCAGCGGCAGGATCACGTGCTTGCCGACAATGGCCTGGTAGCGCTCGTCTTCCGGATGGACCGCAACACCGCTATCGCCCAGCATGGTTTCCGGACGGGTCGTCGCCACCACAACGTAGTCATCGCTGCCTTCGATGGGATAGCGGAAGTGCCAGAGGTGACCGTTGGTCTCGGTCTGGAGTACCTCGAGATCAGAAATCGCAGTGTGCAGCTTCGGATCCCAGTTCACCAGGCGCTTGTCTTTATAGATCAGGCCCTGTTTGTAGAGGGCAACGAAGACCTTGCGAACGGCCTTGGACAGGCCCTCATCCATGGTGAAGCGCTCGCGCTCCCAGTCCGGCGAGGCGCCGAGCCGGCGCAACTGGCGCACGATGGTGCCGCCGGATTCCGCTTTCCAGTCCCAGACCTTATCCAGGAATTTCTCGCGTCCGAGATCGTGCCGGGTCAACCCCTGTTCCGCCAACTGACGCTCGACCACCATCTGGGTGGCGATGCCGGCATGGTCCGAGCCCGGCTGCCAGAGAGCGTCGTCCCCGCGCATGCGCTTGTAGCGGATCAGGATATCCTGCAGCGTGAAGGTCAGGGCATGGCCCATATGCAGGCTGCCGGTGACATTCGGCGGCGGCATCATGATGGTGTAGGGCGTGGCGTTGGACTCTACGTCCGACTTGAAGGCATCTGCCTCCACCCATTGCGCATAATGCTTCGCCTCGACCTCATCAGGCCGATAAGTCTTCTCCAGCATTGCTGGGTCATCCTCTTTTACCGGGGCGGCCTGGCTCGAAGCGAGCGTCAGCCGCCGGATCGGGGAATTCGTGAGAAATGTGCCGGCCGGAACCGGCTATCGAGAGAAGTGTTTACCGGCGGAACTATTGATTCTCAACCCGCCGGACCATTTTTTTGATTTCTTCCCGGACGATCCGCTCGACCATGGAGGCGAGGTGCGCGTCGAGCCAGTGCTTGAGCTCGGGACGCAGGGCCTCGCGGACCAGATCCTCCAGCGTGCGGCCTTCGCCTATGGCCAAGGCCCGTTGCGTGATGGCGGCCCTGGCAATCTCCGACAGAGCGGAGCTTGCAGCCACCTGGGTCGGTTCGGAGATCAGGCTCTCTTCCGTATCATCCCCGGCTTCGGTGGGCAGATCATCGTCCAGTTCCAGCGCGACCTCGAGGTCCTCGCCCGACTCTTCGACTGGCGACTCTTCAACTGGCGCCTCGTCGACTGGTGGTTCTTCAAGCGGTGTCTCTTCGGCCGGCTCTTCTTCAACCGCTTCCAATTCCGGTTCGGGCTCAGGTTCCGGCTCGGGCGCCTCTTCATCATCGAAAATCGGCTTTGGCTCCGGAGCCTCTTCCGCCGCTTCGCTTTCGGCTGTTTCTTCCAGAGGTGAACCGTCGGCATTGACCTTTTCGGTCAGCTCCAGTTCCTCTTCCTCGTCTTCTGCGGCAGGTTCCTCAACCGGCGCCTCAGCTTCGGGTTCCGGTTCCACTTCCGCTTCCGCCTCTGGCGCTTCCGACTCAGCCGCCTCCGGCTCCGCCGCTTCTTTCTCGCCCTGACCTTCCTCCGGATCGTCTTCAGAAATAATCCGCCGGATGGAGGCGAGAATTTCCTCCATTGACGGTTCTTCTTGATTCTGTTGATCACTCATAGATCAGGCGTCCTGGCGCAAAAACGTGGTTAACCGCGTATAAATAGCAAGCTGTTGCGCTACACGAAATAGCACAAGCTGGTTAATAACGGTTAAAGTTAAGAACTATTCGGTGCCGGGAGCGCTCAGGCCGAACCACTTGTCGCGAACCGCACGATAATCCGCTTCCACATCATAAATCTCAACCGGCAAGCCGATGAAGCCCGCATTCAACTGGCCGATTGCGGAAAGCACCTGATACGCCGCGACCACCTCGTCCCGCTGAGCACCGACAAGACTGACCTGCGCATCCAGCAGTTCCTGCTCGGCGTCCAGAATATCCAGGATCGTGCGCGCGCCCACCTCGTTTTCCTGGCGTACGCCTTCCAAAGCGATCTCCGCCGAAGCAACCGCAGATTCGAAGGAACGGATTTGCGCCTGCGCCGTCATCAGGGCTTCCCAGGAGGAAACCGCCGTCTGCTCGGCGCTCCGGCGCTGCTCCTCAACCTGAACCCGGCGTTGGCTGGAAATCTGCTTCGCGGCGCGGACCCGGCTGGAGACGCTGCCCTGCTGGTAGATCGGTATGGAAACCTGAGCAATGATCGAAGCCGAATCCGTCTCGGTATCCTGAGAACTCACCTCATCCTGGTGGGACAGGCTGCCAACCAGGCTAACCTCCGGATAAAGCTCGCCTTTGATCTGGCGCACGTTCTTTTGAGCCGCCAGTTCCACGAACTCTGCCGCAGTGACATCCGGATTGTTCTCAATCGCGAGGCCCACGACTTCGTCCTGTGACGTGGGAAGGTCGACCGGTACCGGGGGTGCGGGCAAGGTGCCCGGGAAGGAACCGATAACCTCCTCGTAAGCGGCGCGACTGGAGGTCAGGCTTCCCTCAGAGGCGATCCTGTCCGAAACCGCCGTTGCAAAGCGGGTTTCGGCCTGAGCCACGTCCGTACGGGTGACTTCGCCGACCTCGAAACGGTCCTGCGTGGCTTCAAGCTGCTGCGCCAGGACGTTTTCGTTGTTGATATTCAACTGCAACACAGCCTGGTCGCGCCAGACATCCGTATAGCTGGTCGCGGCACTCAGCAGCACGCTCTGCTCGGTCGAGCGCAGACTCTCCCGCTGGGCCCTGACCTCGTTTTCCGCCCGTTCAGTCCCCGCAATCGTTCGCCCGCCGCGATAGATCGGCTGAGTAACGTCGATGTTCGCGGTCAACGGGGTCAGATTGTTATCCGTATCCCCGGAGTTGGTGTCGACTTCCGTGCGGCTTTTGCCCGCGGAGGCACCGGCCGTCACGTTCGGGCGCCAGTTCGACAGTTCCTGGGGCACGTTCTCGTTGACGGAGCGCAACTCCGCACGCGCCGCACGCAAGGTCGGATTGCTGTCATAGGCCTGCGACAGCGCCTCAGGCAGCGTCTGCGCGTTGGCGCTCGGAGCGGCAGGAATCTGCCAGGCCATGAAGGCGGCAGCCGCCAACAGGCCAAGCTTCGTTCCGGATGTTTTACGAACTGGGTTCGATGTCACTTTGCCGCTCCTGAAAAGCTTTGAAGGTTCGATTGTACCGAGGTTGGTTCCAAAGAGAAGAAAACAAGAGTCAGAAAACGAATTCGCTCGGACGTTCGAAGCCCTCGAGCACCGGGGTCGAGGCATCGAAGAGCTGACGCTCCGAGATACTGTCGCCTGTCCGCTGCAGCAGGGTTCCGCGGCCGAGCCCACCGGCATCCTGAACCACCGCGACCAGCCGGCCACCGTCGGCAAGCTGAGCGGTTACGGCATCGGGGATCGCGCTGACCGCGCCACTGAAGAGGATGACATCATAAGGCGCCTGCTTGGCGTAGCCGGCGGCCATGTCGCCACAAACGGCAACAGCGTTGTCGATACCCATGGTGTTTAAGGTTTCATTAGCCGTGGAAACCAGTTCCCGGTCAGCGTCCAGACCGACCACCGTCGCGGCGATCTGCGCCAGAATGGCGGTGCCGTAGCCTCTGGCCGCACCGATTTCCAGGACGATGTCCTTGTCTTCGGGGGCCGCAGCCTGGATCAGGCGCGCCAGAACCATCGGCTCCATCACATAGCGGCCGCCGCCGATCGCGAGATCCTCGTCGACGTAAGCGACACTGCGAAGCGCTTCCGGCAAAAAAGCCTCCCGAGGGATGCTCTCGAAGCCGGCGATCACCTGCTGATCCGTGACCTTGTTGGTCCGAAGTTGGCTGTCCACCATGTTTGCGCGCGCGGCGCTGAAGTCGATCATCTCTGTCTCGTCACTCTAGAAAACCATTTCAGAGTCCCCCATCTCCCCCGGTCACAGAGAACGCCCCCCGGTCACAGAGAAAACGATCGGATTCCGATTCCGCCCGCAAGACGTCACGAATCCCGTAGAGTATGGCCTCTGCGTCGTTATAGGACGAGCATGGAAGGAAGACAATCGCTCAAGCGCGGGACACAGGGCGTCCGAAGCGCGCGGCGGGGTTCGGCAAGCCCCCTTCGGGATTTCCACTTGATCGCTTGACCGCGATTATCCGTCTCTTTATACCTCGCGTCTCGGCGAAAGCCGATTGCTGCCAAATGCTGAGGCCCGGTGGCAGAGTGGTGATGCAGAGGACTGCAAATCCTTGTACGTCGGTTCGATTCCGGCCCGGGCCTCCAATCCCCCCTACCTTCCATAACCTTCCTCGTTTCTCCGACGATTTGTCGCGGAAGTTCAAAGCTTTAAGCTTGTGAATTGCAGCGCTCCGATTGGGCGCTCCACGGGATCGTGATCGACGCGAACCCGGCCTTGCCTTGCCATCGGCTATCGCCGGAACAGCTTCTCCGTTAAGCTTCTGCTAACCATGACATGGTCAAACTGCCTTGCCTGTCCTGGTTCCGGTCGATAACAGCTACGGATTCGTGGGATGTTGAGAGATAGCATTGGGGTCTGCCTGCCCGAGCGGCTGCATCCGATCAGCCGGATTTATCTCGACAACTGGCTGACCGGCGATCTCTCGACCGCCGAGTTTCTGCGCTGGTTCCACATGCCGAACTCGGATTACCTCGCCGTCGCCAAGTGCATCCTCACCATCGCCGCCGGCGCGTAAATCTGCGCCTTGGGGCGTCCTCTCCAGCTTGTGAAATCCAGCGGTCACAAAAATCCAAAAAAAGGCGCCAAACCATTTGCAGCCCTGTAACGGGTTTGATATAACCCCGCCGCTCCCACTTGGGAGCCACATCGGTCCGCCGGCCCAGCGCCGGAGTCCATTGTTCCGCGGTAGCTCAGTTGGTAGAGCAGGTGGCTGTTAACCACCCTGTCGCAGGTTCGAGTCCTGCCCGCGGAGCCAATTTCCCCAAAGACATAGCTAAGGTCCCCTAGCGCACCGCGGGCAGCGGCCTTACTTCCGTGCTCGCCGGCAGAACTCTTCAACCACGCCCCTGAAATCTTAGAAAATCTGCCTGAGCTAGAGCCTATTCCGACCACACGGAATCAATTCGATGGGTTTTGAAGTCTCATCCGGCGAAGCGCGATGCAGCGCGCCCGAGCCATAGGGCAGCTTATGGCCTTAGACCTGCGCTGCTGTATCATAAGCGCCGACTTAACTTGTAGAGTGAGTGAGATATGAATCTTCTTCTCGCGCTGTGCCTCACTCTCTTCATCCACTGGATGTTAAAGAACTCGGCGCCCTCAAAGGATGACACGCGTCTGATTGCCCACCTGACGCGCGAGTTCACCACTCTCACATCTTTGATCTGGCCGGCCCTCGCAGCGATGTCGCTGCTTCAACTGTTTGCGGCCGTTTTCATCAGTTGGCCGTCTACGAGATTCGAAACGGTATCGAAAATCGAAGGAGTACTCGATTCACTTTCCGCACTACTCGGCGCCCTGATCATCCCGACACCAGCCTTGCTCGCGATTTTACTCACAACATTTGTCGTCGTCATTTTGCTGCACAGCCCTTCCACTCCCCAAGCGGTTGAAAGGCAGCGATCATTCGTAATCCTTACCTTCACGCAAAAACTCGCGAGTTATCAAAAAGCGGTTATCGGCCTTCAAGTCATGATCCTCGTGGCCTCTTGTGTCACGTTCTTCGAGTATGCAAACGGGTCCTTGCGCGATATCTCCAAAGCACGCCTCATTTGGGCAAGCGAACATATTGTCAGTCTTCAGACGGCTGCGGATGATAGAGTTACAAAGCTCGCTCTTGATCAAGCCTTGAGATCCAAGCCCCGGAAGTTTCCTCTCGATTATCTGCCGCCACTTGGTCGCCCGTCATTTCTTGCCAGAATCCATAGTTTGAACCTGGTGGAACCCAAGCCGCTGCGGCAAGAACCAAGGAAGCTGTTGGAGGAAGCCCGGTCCCGGAAAGCCGTGTCCGGTAACAGTGCACGGCCGCCTAACTGGCAAGGTTGGGCCGGACAGTTGTCAAAGCACACGATTGATCGCGCCTGGTCTGCCCTATCGGAGCCTCTCTTTAAGCCGGGGTTCGCGCGCGGCGAAATCGAGCGCACAAAAGCCGAGAGCGAGCTGTATCGTCATATCGTCAAGGCCTCCGCGGAACATGCTCTCGATCCCGCCAGAGTGTCGGCTGTAAGTGCGCTTCTTGCGGAGATTCCACTTGCAATGCCTGTTGTCGATGCCCTGTCCGCAGCTCTTCGGGAAACGCTGCTCGAGGCACTTGGAAGCCGGCAATTGTTACCCCTGAACAGTCTACTCGCCGGCCGCAGCGAGATCTTGCGATGGATCGATCAGAACGCTGCTGCACGTGCGAAAATCATCAGCACGAACCTGCCCTTCCCGGATGATAAGCTCGAAGCAAAGGTTCAGAAAATCATTCAGGCGAAGGCTGCGCGCGTGGAAAAGCCTCGATTTCGCGGCATCCCACCCCATTTCCAGATCGCCGAACGTTCAAGGCCAATTGAAGAGCGTTTGGAGTCGGCTCGGCGCGCTGCCAACGAAAAATACGCAGCAGACTGGACGCGACGCCCCCGACAAGGCCGTTACAGTTTGTCGGGCGATGCGCCCAATAGTCTTAGCAGGCAATTCGAGGCACCAACCAGCAAAACTGCTGATAGCGGCAGTCCTGAGACTTTCATCGCTGTGACGGGCCGCTCCACAAGAAGAGCCGAGCCATCGGAAAAGTCGGTTGGCTGGCTTCTAACGCAAGCTTTTCTAGAATTGGAATTGATGCCACCCGCACGCGCACACTTTGTACTGAACGAAATCTATTACGATCGCCCGGCGGTATCACAACGATCCTTTCTAGCCCGCCTCTCCTTCAGTCAGCACACGATCAACTTTAGTCAGATCATGTCAGTCATGGCAGATGTAAACCCAAGTCGGTTTGGACTTGCCGCAGGGCAAAGCGGTGATCCACGCTTCAAGCGCCTTGCCGAAGAGTATTTAACGAGACAATCGCGTTCCTCTTCCTCCCAACGCCCCAGGGGGAGGTAGCAACATGGAGTCGTTTTTTAGCGCTTTGCCAGACCTCTGACGAGGCCCCCATGAGAGCGCGTAACGCGAGGCCGTGACGAACGGTCGGTGGTATTACGCTGGAGAATGTTGGAACAAGCTGCAGAGCCGCGTGCAGTCAGCGGGGGTGCCTCCCGCCGCTGCGGCTTCAGTTCACCACCTGCGCCTGCGCCGCAGTGTCGAGGACCAGGATACAGCTTTGGTCCTCTTTCTTGATCTGGCTGCAGATCTCGAACATGCGTTCGCGTTCGCCGCCCAGTTCGGTCATCACCCGGAAATACTGCGCACCGGCAATACTCGCGTGGCGCACGCCCAGGCCGAAGTCCGCAATCAGTGTTTTGAAACGTGCCTCGAAGCGGTCGCGAAGCTGGAGCGCTTCTTCCTGCGACCGCAGAGTCGCGAGTTGAATGAGGAAGCGATCCTCGACCGGCAGGCTCTCCGCCGGTGCGCCGCTCGAAGCCGTGGCGAGCTTCGGATTCCCGTTCGGCAGAGCCGCGGCGACAGCCGTCGCAAGCGGCGCTGCGCCCTCGCCGTCGGAGGCGCCCTTGGCGGCCGCGTCACCGCCATCCAAACTGCTGGCCGCAGGGACGATATAGGGTCCTTTCTTCGAGGCATCTGCCTCCGGCCTCTTCAGCGTCGCGGGCTGCGCGTCGGAAACAGCGCCCTGCCCCGCCTCTGCCGGCACCTCGGCCAGTTGTATCTCGCCCGGTGAGACCGTGCGCAGGTCCAGATCCTGCGAAACCACCAGGTCCTTGCTATCGAACATGTTCTGCTCGACCCATTCCTCCGGGACCGCGAAGAGGGCCGCGGCAATGGAGGCGGCCAGAGCCGCACCGGCAGCCAGGGGCCAACGCCGGGACAGCCGCGCACGTCCTTCGGTCGGACCATCCGACAAGGCCTCGTCCGGCAGGTAAAGCGGCGGCATCGCCACCGGCTTGGCGACCTCTGGCAGCGTTGCAGTTGCAGCCGCTACTGCCGGTTCCGGTTCCTCCTCCCGCTCTTCTTCCGATAGGCTCTCACCCCCGTCTTCCGTGGTCGCCTCTGTTTCGACTGAGGGATCTTCAGCCTCCCCGGCTTCGCCCAGCTCACTCTCAGCAGTCTCTTCCGGCGCGTCGGCGTCTGCCTCGACCGTCTCCTCGGTCTGCGCAGCTTCTTCAGACTCCGCTTCCGTCATGGAGCTTTCGGCTTCGGCAAGTGCAGCAGGCGCCTCCAGCACCTCCTCAGCCTCCTGCGGCTCGGAAGTGTCTTCCTCGGGACCCTCAGGGTTTTCTTCCGCAGGTTCCTCATCGAGCGGCTGCGCCAGTTCGGCTTCCTCTTCCGGAGCCTCTTCGTGAGAACTCTCCGGATCCGACTCCTCGTCAGCTTCCGCGTCCTTGTCATAGTCCGTGATGAAGGCGGCAGCGGCGGCGGCGGCCGATTCATAGGACGCCAACTCCTCGAGGAAGCTCTCCGGAAGCGGCGTGTCCTGGATTTCCGCCTCCTCCGAGGCAGCCGGCGCCTCCGCCAGTTCGAGGTCGGCTTCCCGGTCCTCATCCACGTCTTCCGGATAGAGAACCGCTGCCGGCGCTGTGATCAAACCTTCATCGGTCATGTCCCGGGCAACCGCGGCAACTGCGGCAGCATCGATGCGATGAATCTGTTCGAGATAGCCGTAGAGCAGGAGGCGGTCACAGACCTGATTGATGCGTCGGGGCACCCCGCGGCTCAGGAGATGAATCAGTTCGAACGCACGGGCCGAAAAGCCCGGGTCGCCCACCCAGTTCGACAGACGCAGCCGATGAGCGATGTAGCTGCGGGTATCCTCCACATTCAAGGTGCCGAGGTGACAGGCGGTGATCACGCGCTGGCGGAGCTGCTCCATGCTCTCATCCGCCAGGGTGGCCCGGAACTCCGGCTGCCCGACCAGGAAGATCTGCAGCAGGGATTCGCCAGGTAAGCTGAAGTTCGACAGCATCCTCAGCTCTTCGAGCGAAGACGCCGGCAAGTTCTGAACTTCGTCGACGAAGAGAATGGGATGCCGGCCGAGCATGCGCTGTTCTTCGAGAAAGGCACGGATGTTCAGGAGCAGCGTCGCTTTATCCGCACCTGCCTGGCTGACCCCGAAGGTCGAGGCCACCAGATGAATGAGATCGGAATGCTCGACGAAGGAGGTGACGATATTGCCGGTGATGTAACTTGAGGCCTCCAGCCTGGACAGCATCCGGTTGACCAGCGTGGTCTTGCCGGCGCCGACCTCTCCGGTAATGACGACGAAGCCCTCGCTGCGGTTCAGCGCATACTCCAAGTGCGCGATCGCCTTCTGGTGCGGTTCGGCCACAAAGAAGAGGCGATGATCCGGGTTCAGCCGGAAGGGGTTACCCTCGAGCTTATAGAATTCGTTATACATCGCGCGCCACTCGGCAAGGGCCGCCTACATGGCGGCAGATCCGCAAATCCGTCACTGACTTTGCTCCGCCTGCCAGAGCAGGAACAGCTTGAACAGCTCTTCTTTGCCCGCCTCATCGGTCAGCTTATCCGAGAGCCCGGACTCCTGGCTGGCCAGGAAGGTCTCGAAGGCCGACTTGCTGTTTTTCAGGTCCCCACTGGCCATGATGTTTTCCTTCAGCCAGTCCTCCGCAGGTTTATAGCGGTTCCAGCCGGGCACGACCGCGGTCAGGCTCACCTCCTGCCACTTACGGTGACGCGGCGCCGATTGAAATTCCTCGAACTTCGAGAAAAAGGCATCAATGAAGTTCATGGTCTTTTGCCGGCGAGGATGACCTTCGGGCCAGTTGTACACCGCCATCACCGCACCGACCGCAAGGGTGCGAACCTGCTCGCCTTCCGCCACCAGACGCGGATAATCGCTGTGGGAGAAGCGCGACGGGAGGTAGGTTTCCAGAATGGCGTCGGTCAGGGGCATCGGCAGAAGACGGATGCCATCCGTGGCTTCAATCTCCTTGAAGAGCTGTGCCGGTTTGCCGGCAACGTAGACCAGGCCGGCAATCTCACCGGTCTTCACCTTCTCGAGCGCGAGGCCCTGGTCGAAGCTGACCGGCTCCGGCTTGACCTGCAGACGGTCGAAGACGATGGAAGCGGTCATGTAGGTGCCGCTGCCCTGCACACCGTAGTTGACCTTTTTGCCCGCCAGGTCCTCGACCGACTGAATATCCTTCGAGACCAGCAGGTGGAATTCTTCGTTGTAGAGCTTGGTGATGTAATGAACGCGGCCGTCGATCGTAGGATGGCGGTTCGACTGCTTCACGAAGTCAAAGACATCTGACTGCACGATGCCGATATCGATGCCGCGCAGATAGAGAATATCGTCGATGTTCTGAACCGAGCCCTTGCCCATGATCGGCAGGACACGCAGATCCTCGCTGTTGTCCAGCACCGAGGCCAGATCCGTGGCGATGCGGATGTAGGTTCCGTTGATGCCACCGGAGATGATTCCGACGGTGCCCTTGTTGATCTGCTCACGCAGTTCCTGCGTCGCCTGTGCGGACAGGGCGGTCATGAGGCAAAGTCCACCGACTGCCGCCCGGGTTAGCCATCTCAACATCTTCAGTCTCCCTGACAGGTTCGTTCTTTCTGTTTTTCGCCCTCGTTGGAGCTTTTCCTTACTCTGCTTTTCAGACTCCCCGGTTCTGCGCCCAGGTTTCTATTGTTGCTCCCATGCGCTCAGAGCCTTAAGGCGGGCGATCGCATCCGCATCGCCCGCATCGGCGCCGATTTCATACCACTCTCTGGCCTTTTCAGGACGCCCGGGCGCGCCGAGCACCTCCAGGCTCTGCAAATAGACCGGGTCGTAGGTCTTTCCGATGGCGGTGGCGGCCTTCAGATTACCGCTGTCCATGGAGAGTTCATAAAACAGCCGCGCGGAAGCGATGTCACCCAGGGCCAGGAACTCGTCGCCCCGTTTCAAATTGGCGTCATTGCTAACCCCCGGTGCCGCGGCGACCGTCACCGCCGGCGCGGATACCGATGCCGGTGCCGGTTCGGATATCGATGGCGGTTCGGGCATCGGTGCCGGTTTCGGCGCCGCAAGCTGCACGGCAAGCTCTGCCTCGCGGCTGCGCAGACTCTCTTCGGCGGCCGTCAGGGCAGCGGTCAACTCCGCGACCTGCGCTTCCGCCGTGTTAATACGCCTGCTCTGAATGACCGCCGCCTCCTGGGACTCCGTCGCCGACCGCTCAAGGTCTTCGATCTTCGAGCGCGCCGCCGCCAGGTCCTCGGCATGCGCTTTCTTCAGCTCTGCCGTAAGGCTGTCCGCATCGTCCAGACGCTGGCCGGCCTGGGCGAGTTTTTCGCCGGCCTGCGCCACCTCCGCCCGTAGCCTGACCAGTTCATTGCCCTTTGCCACCGCATCCTCCTGCCACAGTTTGGCTGCGGCGCTGACGCGGTCCGACTGGGTCGTGACACCGATCTTCTCCTGCTCCAACTCGGCGATCATGCTCTTTGCGGCGCTCTCGGCCGTTTTCAGGCTTTCCTCCAGGGTGGCCCTGAGCGCGTTCAGCCGCGCCACCTCGCCCCGGGCTTCGGCCAGATCGCCGGTGAGTTTCTCCAAAGCGGCCTGCTCCCGGTCCTCGGCCACTACCAAATTGCCTTTGGCCCCGGCTAACTGCTGGTCGAGCGTCTCGAGCCTGCTTTGGGCGGCAGCGAGCTGTGCGGCCTTCTCAGCCGCTTCTTGATCCCGCGCCCGGAGATTTTCCGCCAGTTTCGCAGTTTCCTGTTCCGCGGCGGCCAGCTTCTCGCTTCGGTTCGCCGCATCGGCCCGGCTCACGGAAAGCGCGTTCTTCAAGGACGCGATCTCTGCTTCAGCCTCGCCAAGGGTATCCACCTTGTTCGCCGTTTCCGCCTTCCCTGTCGCCATTTCGCCTTCCAGCGCCGCTGTACGCGCGTCAGCCGCGGACAGGGCCTCTGATTTAGCCGAAAGCTCGCCTTCCAGTCCGGCAATGCGGGCTTCGGCTGCTGACAGTGCCTGCCGCCTGTCTGAGACCTCCCCTTCCAGTTCACCGACACGCGCTTCGGCAAGAGAGAGGCTCTCTTGCCTGGCAGAAAGCTCACCTTCCAGCCCTGCGATACGCGTTTCCATCGCGGACAAGGCTTCCTGCTTGTCCGAAGCCTCGCCTTCAAGTACTGCCACGCGGGCCTCAGCCGCGGACAGTGTCTCGCTCTTGCCCGCAACCTCGTTTTCCAGCGCCAGCGTGGCCGTCTTGAGCGCGGCAATCTCGCCTTGGGCCGTCTCCAGATCCTTGGATCTGCGCGACGCCTCAGCCCTGCCCGCCGCAATTTCCACCTTGAGGGCCGCCGTTTCCGCCTGCGCGGATTCAAGCGCTGCAGAGCTGGACGCAAGTTCCGCAGCCGATGTGTCCTTCTGCGCCTCAAGCTCCGCGACCTGCTGTGTCAGCTCGTCACGAAGCTTGGCGCCTTGCGCCGCCTCGCTCTCAAGCTCCTGGACAGCCGACCTGAACGTCTCGAGTTCCTGGCGCGATGCCTCAAGCTCTTTGGTGACGCCTGCCGCCTCTTTCTGAGCTGTCTGCGCTTCGCCAGTCAGACGCGCGAGCTTTTGACCCTCGGCCTCCAGTTGGCTCTTCACTGCCGCCAGTTCCGTGTTCGCAGCGGCTTCGCGTTCCGCTAACTGCGCTTCACTCTTATCAAGAGCGCGCTGCAGGGCCGCAGCCGTCTGTTCGGCGCCGGTGAGCTTTTCCGTGAGAGCGGCGACTTCAGCCTCGGCCGCCTCCACCCGCCCCGGCGCAGGCTTTGGGACGCCCGCTTCCGGCAGGGCAAGCGGTGACACGCCCGCCGCCAGTAAGCCGCGCACCTGGGTCGTTGCCTGGAGATAGCCGTTATCCGCCGCGCGCAGATACCACGCAAGCGCCAGGCCTTGGTTCTGCTCCAGCAACAGGCCCTCGTTACGCAGTTGTCCCATGACGAACTGTGCCGGCGCGTAACCGCCTGTGGCGGATTTTCGCAACCACTCCTGGGCAAGTTCCGCGTCTTCCGGAACACCGTCGCCCCGGAAGTATGCCAGCCCAAGCTGATATTGACCTGCAACGTGGCCCTGTTCGGCGGCGGCGCGCCAGAGGTCAGCGGCACGGACCGGATCCGCCGCCACGCCGCGCCCCTCGGCTGTCAGTTCCGCAAGCCGGTGCTGGGCCTCTGCCAGTCCCTGCTCCGCCGCCTTCTGATACCATTCGACCGCCCGGTCGGTATCTTCCTCGGCAGCGGTGCCGCCGAGTTCATAGAGGCGCGCCAGGCGATACTGAGCCCGGGCATCGCCGCGCGCGGCCAAAATTTTCCAGGTTGAGAGAGCCTTCGCGGCCTTTCCGGCGTAGAGCGCCTCCAACCCGTCTTCGTAGGTCTCGCTCCAGGCAGGATCGGTCCAGGAGGCGCTGAATCCTATCAGCAGCGCCAAGGCCCATTTGAACTGGAACTGTCTCACGATCCAAGTTCCCCCAAGAGATCCCCACACTCAGCCTCACAGTATAACACCTCACGGTTTCAAATATCCAATAAAGTATCGATGTGATCCGGCTGCGCGAGAATCTATCGCGAATAGAATTGTTGTTGGTTTTATCTTTGCGCTGAAATGTCAGAAGGATAAATCAGCAATAGGAGTAACTTGAAGTTCCGTCTTAAGAACCTGCACCGCAACAGAGAACCAAAAAGTTGCAGGCATCAGGCCTGGGCCTCGCAACCAAAGAGCGGACGTGCTCCGACCCTTTGCGCGCCTTCCGCTGGCGGCCATCAATCGCTGCTCAAAGGTAGGATATCGATAAAACCTGAGAGAGCTGGCGCCCACGCCCTATCACTTAAATAAAAAATTGTGAGTCATTCGCGACTACTTTAAATAAGCGCTCTACCTATTAAATAGATAATATTCCTATTCTTTTTCCCTCATACGTAAAGCTTTTCGAAAGATAGATAAAGTAAAGTCACAGCAAGATCATTATTGAGATTTAGTGATATTTGGGTGAGCTGATTTGATTGAGGGTGGGCCGTGGTTTCAAAAACCAAAGATGCGGCGATTGTCTCAGGAAGCACCAGCCCGAGAGACATTAAAGGGCAGCAAAATGCCTGATGGCGAAGCGGCGAAAGACAGCTCCTCAAACAGACTCCGTTGGACAATCGGGTACAAGCTCACGGCTATCGTTCTCGTTTGCGCAACCATAGGCTATGCCGGTTTGATTGCGGCCCAGGTCAATTCTTTTTCTGAAAGTGCCTTGAGCCTGACACAAAAGAAGACCTTTCACGTCTCGAACCTGCTCGCCTCGCAAATCGCCGGAGGCGTGCAGTGGAAGAAGCCGAAAGCAATTGCCCGTGCTTACAGCGCGCTGACCGACGATCCTGAGTCGACCCTGCTCAGTCTGCTGGTCATGGATAGAGCAGGAAGGGCCTTGCAATACTACGCAGCGCCGAACAGGAGTTCCGTAAATCTCAGCGGAGAGATTGCCGTCGCTCAGGAAAACCTCAGACGAGGCGAAACCTACAGATCGGACGGCGAGAGCTATACGGTCTTCGTACTCCCGGTCACCTACAGCGCGCGCAACCTGCAGGTCGGAACGCTCGCGATCGCCTGGAGCCTCGCACCGCTTCAGGAGCGTATTGCTGGCGAAATCCAGCGCCAGATCGCCATCGGGCTCGGTACCCTGGTCGCCCTTTTCGCCATGACCACGCTGTTGTTGAACAGGGCGGTCGGCAGACCCCTCAATGACGTGACCCAGACCACCCTGAAACTCTCCCAGGGCGAAAAAAACATCGAGATTCCCTATGCCTCCCGTCAGGATGAGGTTGGAGACCTCGCCCGATCCCTGCTGATTTTCAAGCAGAACCTCGAAACGATCGACCAGCTACGCCTGAAGCAGCAGGCACAAACGGAGCTGCTCTCGGAGGCACTTGATAGAGAAAAATCCTACAACGTGATGCAAAGCGAATTTGTCGCCATGGCGTCCCACGAGTTCCGTACGCCCCTGACGATCATCGACAGCGGCGCACAGCGGATTGAGCGCAGACTGGGCCGCATGGATGCGGAGCAGCTCAAGGCCAAGACAAAGCAGATCCGCAACGCCGTCCAGAGAATGACCGCGCTGATCGAAAGCGTCTTGAACTCGGCGAGCTTCGATGCAGGAAAGTTCAAGATCGAGATCGAGGCCTGCAATTTGAAGGAAATCGTCGCGACAGTCTGTCAGCGGCAGCAGGAAATCTCTCCGTCCCACAACATCGCGGTCAATCTGCGTGATCTTCCGACGGATATCATGGGCGATCCGCGGCTCCTGGAGCAGGTCTACACCAACCTGCTGTCCAACGCCGTCAAGTATGCGCCGGATGATCCACAGATCATCGTGATCGGCTTCCAGGAGGACAATCAGGCCTGCGTCTCCGTGACCGATCACGGGGTGGGCGTTCCGGTCCTTGAGCAAGAGAAGATCTTCGACCGTTACTTTCGCGCCAGCACCTCAAGCGGCATTGCGGGCACCGGGATCGGCCTCAACCTCGTCGCGCAGACCGTCGAACTGCATGGCGGCGAAGTGGACATACAGAGCGTGGAAGGCGAAGGCACGACTTTTACCGTACGGCTTCCGGTCAGGACACCGACGGGTTCGGTCAAGAGCGACAGCACCATGGAAAGCGGCTTCGGTAGAGCCGTCGCAGCCGCACAAAACGCATGAAACAACAACGATAAGACAGCGTGGAAAAAGAATACGATGGCCAGAATTCTATGTGTCGAAGATGAGCCTGAGATCCGGGCGGATCTTGTCGAGGAACTTTCAGACTGCGGACACACGGTCGCATCCGCGACCAACGGCGACGAAGGCATCCAGGTGGCAGTGAGCTTTCGTCCGGAGATTATTGTGAGCGACTGCCTGATGCCGGTTATGACCGGCACCGAGATGCTGATCACACTGCGGCAATGCCACCCCGAGTTCGCGGCCATCCCCTTCGTGTTTTTATCGGCCCATGCGGAAAGTGCCCACGTGGAGCATGGCAAGGCGGCCGGGGCGGATAGCTACCTGACCAAGCCGGTCGACTTCGACCTGCTTCTGGAAACCCTCGAGCAGTTGCTGGCAAAGGAAGAACCGCTGGCCAGCGATGAGGGGAGTCTCAAATGACGGAACCCGCTTTTCGAATCCTCTGCATAGATGATGAAGAAGCCATTCGTCAGGACGTCGCAGACGAACTGCGCGATGCTGGTTACGAAGTCGTCGAAGCGGGCGACGGTTCGGAAGGGCTCGAGATGATCGTTGACCGCCGCCCTCACCTCGTGGTCAGCGACCTGACCATGCCGCGCATGGACGGGCATGAGCTGCTGCGCAGACTTCGGAATGACCATCCGGACTTCCTGACCCTGCCCTTCATCTTTCTGACCGCCATGTCGGACAAGGCCCATATTCTCGAAGGCAAGAAACTGGGCGCAGACGATTATCTGACCAAACCAATCGATTTCGATCTGCTGCTGGTCACGATCGAGGCGCGCCTCAACCAGGTGCAGCGCATGAATGCGCAAAGGGACGAGCAACTCGTCAAGCTTTACCAGAACCTGAACACCCCGCCTGCCGGCGCACAGAGCTCTGCCGGGAAACATGCCGTCGAAGGTTCGCCTTCAACAGCGGAACCAACCATGCCGGCCCCGCAGGCGGCTGAAGGCAATGCCGGAACCGGCGCAGACCGGCCGTCGGAAAAGCCTGCCACGCCCCCTTCCGCGCCCGCCGACCTGAGAGGCCGGCTCGAGGAATCCGGCGGCACCTGTGTCGCCGGCAAGCTGCAGGTCGTCGGCCTGGAAGCCGTCAAGGCCGCGCATGGTGACGCCTGGCCGCAGCATTCGAAAACCGTCAAGAGTATCGCCGAGGCCACGATCCGAGGTCACCTGACCAAAGACGATGTGCTGGAAGCGTCGCAGGATCATCGCTTTCTCATCTTCTTCGGAAGCCTGAGCGAACAGGAAGCCGCACTCAAGGCCCAGTCGATCGCTGAAGAAATTCAGGTCAAACTGCTCGGGACCGACAGCCTCGAACTTGTCTTCGAAGAAGAAGACTGTTCCGTCGAAGCGGACGCCCACGAGGTCGCGATCGATCCAAAGGACCTCGCGGAGACGGACAGTATCTTCGACCTCGTCATGGCGAAGGTCGATCAGGCCGCGGAGAACGCGCGCCAGCGCGAGCGCGCGGGTATGCTGCGTCTGGTCGAGAACGCCCACATCGTCCCCCTGGCGGTGACGACCCGGGAGAGAGCGGCAGCGCCCATCGAAATCGCGGAATTCGACAAAGCCTCCCGGCAGGACGTGGATGGGCTGAGGCGGGCCAGACCCGGGAGTGACGAACTCGCGGCGGATCTCGACGCGCTGAGGTTGGGCCAGACCTCGGAAATGCTGTGCAAAAACGCCGGCCGCGGCCAGACCCTCCTGCTTGTGAACGTGAGCTTCTCAACTCTGCGCAGCCAGAAAGCCCTCGAACGCTATCTGGACCTCTGTGCGGCCCTGACCGATGAGGCAAAGGCTCGCCTTGCCATCAATCTCGGCGGGATACCGGACGGTTATCCCTTTGCAAAAACGCAGACACTGTTCCACGCCCTGCGCAAGCACTGCCGGCTGGTCACTCTGGAATTCAGCGACTTTTCCCCCGGAAACCTCGATCTTAAAGCGCTGCAAGCTTCGATCGTGACCTGCGACCATCAGCAGATCAGGTCCAAGGTTGCCAAGCAAAGCAACGGCTTCAAGTCGTTCATCTCATCGCTTCAGGCGCAGAAGACCCGGCTTCTGATGTACAACGTCCCTAACCAGAAGGAAGCGGACATTCTCTTCAAGCTGGGCGTTGCCTTCATTGCCGTCGGCAGATGACAGCGAGCCTGATCGTCTCGCGCTATTCAACGGCATAGTGTTCGATGAAGGCCCGGTCGGGTTCGATGCCGAGGCCTGGTCCGTCGGGAACCGAGACGTAGCCGTCATTCCGCTTCACCTGCCCCTGAATGTCCAGGGACTCGAGCAGCAGATCATCCCGGAAACGATTGTCCGTCGTGTCGAATTCCAAAAGAGGTTCGCGCGGATTGAGGCCGCCGGGCAGCGGCGGCATGGCCGCCAGCAGGTGCAGATTGGCGGCAACCGCCACAGCCGAACCCCAGACATGATTGACCACCGGCGTGAAGTGCGAATGGGCCAGCGCCAGGACCTTCAGATATTCGGAAACACCGCCCAGGGCGCAGACCTCCGGCTGCGCGATATCCAGACACCGGCCCTCGAGCAGATGACGCCAGCCCCAGCGGGTGAACTCCGCCTCACCGCCGGAGATGTTCACCTTCAGCTTCTGACGTAGTTCCCGGTAGCCCGCGTGGTCTTCCGGCGCCACCGGCTCCTCGAACCAGTAGGCGTCCAGCTCCGATAAGGCCGCGCCGACGTAGAAGGCATCACTCGTGGTGTAACAATGGTTGGCATCGGCCATGAAAGGATAGTCGTCGCCAACGCCGCGGCGGACCGCTTCGGCCAGCTTGACGTCCTCACGGGGACCCAGCCCGAGCTTCATTTTGGTGGCGGCAAAGCCGGCCTCCCTGATGGCGGCGGCTTCCTCTGCGAAGCGCGAGAGATGACTGGCCAGATCCTCGCGCTTCAGCATCATGCCATAGCCATAGACGGCGATCCGGTTTCGCTGTTGCCCGCCCAGCAGCTTGCAGAGTGGCAGCCCGGTTATCTTGCCGGTCAGGTCCCAAAGCGCGATATCGACACCGGAGAGCGCCTGGATGGGCATCCCCTTCTGGCCGTGATCCCGCAGGAGATTATAGATCTCATGCCAAAGGACCTCCCGATCAAGCGGGTCGCGGCCGAGGATCATGGGCTGGATCACACGCTCGACAATCGCTTTGTTGGCCAGCGCGACATTGCCGGGCCCGAAACACTCGCCCCAGCCGGTCAGCCCCGCGTCGGTGCGCAGCTCCACCAGATGGGCGGTGCGCCTGGCGTAGTACTGCTGGGAGTATCCAAGTTCCTCCGGCAGGTCGTACTGCAGGACATGACTGATGACTTCGGTGATCTTCATGAACCCGTCCGCAGGAGGCCGCGCCGGAGAGACTCAATCTCCAGCGACCTGTTGCCAAGCGCGTAACCAGAAACTGTGAGCGGCGAACCCCTTCGTCAGCCGCCCACAGTCTGCGGCAGTTTACTTCACCAGGCCAAGCTGACGGAGGTAGGCCGTGTGGCTTTCAACCAGGGCTTTGGCTTCCGGCGTGGTCGCGAAGTCGCCCCAGGCGGCCTGCGCCGCATCCCGGAAGGTCTGGCGGTCCTCCGGCGACCAGTCATAGATATTGACGCCTTCGGCCTTCAGCTTCGCCGCCGCCTCGGCATTCTTCTTCTCGAAGGTCAGAGCCGTCTTGAGCGCCAAGGCCATCATCGCCGTCGACATGATGCGCTGATGGTTCTCCGGCATGGAATCCCAGACCGACTTGTTACAAGCCAGGTGATCCGACGGCATGGAATGGAACCCGGGATAGTTGGTGTGCTTCACCAGATCATAGAGTCCGAGGCCGACGTTGTTCGCGATCCCCGAAGCATCCGCGCCATCGATAATGCCGGTCTCGAGCGCGGTGAAGATCTCTGTAAAGTCCATGACGATCGGGCTCGCGCCGAGGTTTTCAAAGATCTTGGTTTCCATGCCCGGCGGCGAGCGGAACTTCCAGTCCTTGAAGTCAGCAGGACTGCGGATCGGTTTCGAGGACGAGAGGGACTCCTGCCCCGGGACCCACCAGCCGACCAGATGCATGTCGTAGGTATGATAGAGCTTCTGCGCCGCCTCGAGGCCGCCACCGTAGTAGAGCCAGGAGAGTTGCTGATAAGGCGTGTCATAGCCGCCCATGATGTCGCCGACGAACTGGAAGGCCGGATTCTTACCCGTCTGATAGGCGCCACCGGTCATGTCGCAGTCGAGAATTCCGGACGCCGCGGCATCAAAGGTCTCGGCCGACTTGACCACGGACGAAGAGTAGAACATCTCCACCTTGATCTCACCGCCGGACATGACCTGGATGTCCTCGATGTACTCAGCGGCCAGTTTGCCGGACACGGTCTCCGGCCCAAAGTGCGTCTGAATGCGCAGTGACGTTTCCGCCGCCGTCAGCGCGGTTGTCGAAAGAACGGCTGCGGCCACTGCTGTTCCGCAACCAGCGGCAATCCTGGTCAGTTTTTTAAACATGAGTCCTCCCATTTTATTGCTTGTGTTTTCGTTACGGCTTCAATCGGCCCCGGTTTCCCCCAAGGTCTCAGTGAAGATAAGAAGAATTTCGCGACAAAAACGACTCCAAACGACCTTGGAAGCCGCATCACGCAAAGGTTTTTATCTTCACCTCTTTTTTCTTTTTCCCGGAATTCCGGGGTTTTTGTTTATTCCAGCAAAAACCGATGCATCAATTCGGGCTCAGACCGCGCCGGTCTCCGGCCCCCCGTCAGGCAGTCGTTGGCCGAGGCGCTCATCGGTATCACCCAGCAATCGGGACATGCAGCGCTCCGCGCGCCCGGCGTCCCGGGCCGCGATCGCTTCGTAAACCGCACGGTGGAAAGGTATGGATTCGGCATTTTCCCGGGGGTCCCGGTTGGTCAGTCTGATGCTGCTGAGCAACGCCGAAAAGATCACGCCTTCCATTGCAACCAGGAATTCGTTCTGCGCCGCCCGCAGGATGGCACGATGGAAGCGGGCATCGGCGATGATGAAGTCCTCAACCGCCCCCGTCTCCCGCTCCATGCTTTCAATGGCCGCCTTGATTTCGGCAAGCTGCTCTTCACCCGCGCGCTCTGCGGCCCAACGCGCGGCCTTGGGTTCCATGACCTTCCGGATGTCCATCAGTTGCCGGAAAAAATCACTGTCTGGCGGCGCGGACTGATACCAGGCCAGGACATCGTCATCGAGCAGTCCCCAGTGAGACCGGTCCCGCACGCGCGTGCCGATGCCGCGCCGCACCTCCAGAAGTCCCTTGCCGACCAGAATCTTGACCGCGTCCCGGACCACGGACCGGCTGACCTGATAGCGTTCCGCCAGCGCCGTCTCATCCTCCAGCAGACGGCCGGGCGGATAGCTGCCGGCGACGATCCGGCGCCCCAGCTCCCGCGCCAATTGACTGGCAAGGCTCGGCGTCAGGCCGGCGGTCTGCTTCAGGTCGTAGAAGGTCATTTCCATAGTATGATTATACTAAACATATGATGTTTGGTGTTTCAATAGCTTTCCTGCCGCCAAAGAAGCCGGGCAGCTCACGGTGATGCCGCATGGCAACCACGGCTGATCCTGGCGCCCCAGGGTCACGCGTTGTCACAGCTATTCATCGGACCCTGGGCGTGCTCGACAGCGTAAAATGAGCCGGACGAAGGATTTTGGACTCCGGCGCCATGGCGTCTTGGAACGCACAGGTTGTGACAAATGTCTCCGGCTGACATGAACGGGCCGATATGAACGGGCCGATATGAACGGAATGTGACTCCGAGGTGATCGTAAGCTTAATTATAAATTACTACGGGGTTAACCGCCTTCGACCTCTTCTCCCTCTGCGGGTAGCCTGCGGACCGAGGCTGGCGTCCTCGAAACGCAGTCCAGGTGTCCCTCGCCGCCCAGGACCGGTCGTCGCTTAAAGCTTGGCCCTCAAGACCCGAACGGAAACTGAAAGGAAGACCGCGAAATGAAAGTCTGGAGCATCACTGCGATCGCGTTGCTGTCCGCGACCGCCATCCTGCCGCCACCACAAAGTGTGCAGGCGGCGGAAGTGGTCGAGGATAGCGTCATTGCCTCTCAGAGGCAGAAGCTGGCCAAGAGCACCGACGGCGCAGGGTTCGGCCCTCAGTCGCCACGCGACATCGAGTCCGTCAGCGGTGACAACACCCGCATCTTTTCCAAAGCGCCGCCCTACACCGAAATGAACCTTTGCAACATCCACTTCCACGAGGGCGCGGAGCACAAGGGCGGCGAGTTCGTTTCCTATGCCGGGAATGGGGACGGCAAGGGCTACGGCACGGGCTATCTCTATTCCGGAACCTTGAGCGACGCCGAACTGACCCCCTTGGGCGCGGCAATCGGCGACAAGGGGCACGGCGGTCTCGAGCCGGGCGATACGATTGAAGTGCACTACGTCCACACGACGGCACAGGTCACTCCCGGCCCGACACTCGGCGCCTGCCTGAGCGAAGCCATCGGCAATCCCCAACTGCGCGTGGAAGCGCAGGTCTACGTTCTGGTGAATGATGCCAACGCGCTTGATTTCGTTGAACTGACCCGGCATCAGGTCGTCAACGGCGTCCATCAGGCCATCAACATACCGACCGATACCGGCGCCCCTGTTCAGTATGAAGGCTCGACCACAGGTCCCTCCTACAACGAGGTCGGCTCACCTTTCCAGGTCTCCTGGAGCGTGAGGCCGAAGGTCGCAAAGGTGAGTATCGCCAGCGTCGAAGCCTGGTTCAAAGATAACGTCTTTGGCGAAGGCTACGCGCATGCCGTCAGAAATCTGGTGGTGAACCCGGATCTTCTGTCGAAGATCAAGTGATGCGGCGGCGCCCGTCACATGGTGGCGGGCGCCCGTTTCGCGAAGCACCAGTTCCAAGTGAGTTAGCCTGGCGACAGCGCATCCCTCTGTCGGCGATCTGTCGTCAGACGGTATTCCTGCGGCGAAAAATAGGCCTCTTTGTCAGCACGCGGCTGATTTTACGGTCAACTTCTGAGACACTGGGATTCCAGCAATACCGTCGGATCCAGACGGTCACGTTGTTAATCCCGCGTTCATCAAAGACCCATGGTGGTGCGCCTGGGAAGTGGTTAGGTATTGTTTTATGCAGGTTCGCACAAAGATCACGCTTTGCGTCAGCATCCTCGCAGCCGTCATTATTACCTGTGCGGGCCTGCTGTTGTGGAACACCCAGCGCTCCACCTACAACCATCAGCGTTCCAGCCTCGCCTACCAGCAGCTAGCCGGCTACCTGCAGTTTTCCGGTGAGCTGTTCCGGACCTTCAAGCAGGTCCGCCGGGACCTGTTGGATGGAGACCGCGTTCTCACTTTCGACCTCGATGACGCCGAACAGCGCCTGATCGCGATCGTCGATGATATCCGCGTCACGGAAATGCAGGAATCCGAAGTCGTCGGCCTGCGTCAGGACGAGGAATACAAAGACATGGGCCGCCTGGCCGCGCTGCAAAGCGAAGTGAGCGGCGCCTTTGACGATATCCGCAAAGGCAAAGAAATGCTGGCCGCCGGTAATCCGGCGGAAGCGCGCGTCTTCATTAGCACCACGCTGACAGACCGCATCGATGTCCGTATCAGTCAGATCATCGAGGGGGCCGTGGACGACGAGCGGGAGGAAGTGGCGGAAGCGCTGGCCAAAATCGAACAGGTCAACCGAATCGCCTTTTGGGTGGCGATCGCCGCCACCCTAACCGGCCTGCCCCTGACGGCCCTGGTGGTCTATACGCTCCTGCTGCGCCTCAGAAGAAATCTCAGCAACCTGGAACGCGGTGCCGAGAGTTTCGGTGCGGGACAGCTAGATCATAAAATTCCCGTCCATGGCAAAGATGAATTCGCCAAGCTCTCCCACCGCTTCAACGCGATGGCACACCAGCTCCGGGAGCAGCATCAGGCACTGGAAGACGCGCGGATTTCACTGGAGCACAGGGTGGCGGAACGCACCGAGGAGCTGCGCGCGGCCAATGCCGAGCTCGAGCGGCGGGATGAAATGCGGCGTCAGTTCTTCGCCGATATCGGACATGAATTGCGCACGCCGATCACGGCCGTACGCGGGGAAGCCGAAGTCGCCCTGCGGGCAAAACACGATCATCGCGAGATCTATCGCTCAGCCCTGGACCGGATTGTCGAGATCAGCGATCAACTGACCCGATTTGTGAACGACATTTTCCTGATTGCACGCGCCCAGGCAGGCGTCGCCGACATGCGGCGGGCCGAAATAGACCTGAACGAGGTCATCACCATGGCGGTGGGGCAACTGAGAACGCTCATCAATGAACACGACGCCCAACTGACACTGGATGTACCGGAATCGCCCGCCATGGTCGAAGGTGACATGCAGCGGCTTTGTCAGCTTCTTCAGATCCTGCTGTCCAATGCGATCAAGCATTCACAGCCCGGCGCGCGGATCGAAGTCGCCCTGCACTTGAAGTCGGACGACTGGCGACTGAGCGTGTCCGACAACGGTCCGGGCATCCCGATGGAAGAAAGACCCCATGTCTTCGACCGTTTCTATCGCGGCGCCGCAAGTGCCGGCCCGGAACCAGCCCAGGGAACCGGGCTCGGTCTTCCCATTGCCAAATCCATCGTCCAGGGTCATGACGGCCGTATCCGCATCGACCCGGTCAGAAGTCAGGGCACGGCGGTTCATGTTTCCCTGCCGGTAAGTCAGTTCCAGCTTTCGGTGGAAGAAGCGTCCAAGCAGGAACAGTTGTCGAAAGCAGTCAGAGCATGAAGCTTTTGGTCGTCGAAGACGATGTGCGCATCGTGGAGTTCCTAGCCAGAGGTCTGCGCGCCGAAGGGCACAGCGTCACCATCGCAAACCACGGCCAGAAAGGCCTGGATCTCGCCCGGGCAGAGCAATGGGACGCCGTCATTCTGGATCTCATGCTGCCAGGTTTGGACGGACGGGAAGTCTGCCGCTCCCTGCGCATGGAGCGAAATCTGACTCCCGTTCTGATGCTCACGGCTTTGGACAGCACGGAGGATATTGTTCGCGGCCTGCAGATGGGAGCAGACGATTATCTGACCAAACCCTTTGCTTTCGACGAGTTGCTGGCGCGGCTCGAGAACATTCAGCGACGCGTAAGCCAGGCCGCTGCTCCTGCGGGAAGCGACAGAGTACTGACGGTCGGCGACCTGAGCTTCGATCGCGATGCACTGCTGGTGAAACGAGCCGGTCGCGAGATCGAACTCACGTCCCTGGAGTACGCCTTACTCGAGTTTTTGATGGTCGAAGCGGGAAAAGTGGTCAGCCGGGCACGCATTCTTCAGAATGTCTGGGGCGCGCACGAAGACCCTCTGACCAACGTGGTTGATGTCTACATTCGCCGTCTGCGCGTCAAGATTGACGACGACGAGGCGGAGACCAAACTGATTTCGACCATCCGTGGCCGTGGCTATCGCCTGGCCGTTTCGTAACCTGATTTCAGCTGCGGCATCTTACTTCAAGCGGCTGTGCGATATGACTTCGGGCTCGCCGTCGTTCCAAAGGATCCCGAACCTGAAGGGCCGGAACACCTCGTTGCGGCCGTCCTTCACAGCAAAATTCACATCCGCGTAGCGGCCGTCACCAACCGACGGCGGCAAAGCACTGCGCACGGAAAGAGAAAAGATCTTGGTCGCCCGCGGATCAGCCGCCGCGCCGCGCACGTGGATCCTGTTCTCGCGGTTATATTCGGTGATGATTCTGCGCAGAACGTAGTCGTTATCCTCGAAAAAGGACTGCATCTCGTCACGACTGACACTCGCCGTCGGAAAGGCAAGCGCCAAGGTCTGGCTACCGGCAGCGCTCTCTTGAGCCGCAGCCGCTTGTTTCTGCGCCTCCTCCTCTTTCCTCGCGGCTTCAAGCCGCTCGGCTTCGGCTTTCGCCTGCGCAGCTTTTTCAGCCTCAGCTCTTTGGGATGCAGCTTTTTCGGCCGCAGCCTCCGCGAGCAGTGCCTCAAGGGAAGCTTTGGCCTGCTGAGCGAAGTCGCTTTGCGGGTATGCTTCGAGGTAGGCGCTGTAGACAGCCGGATCGCGACTGCCGGCTATCTTCTTCCAGGCTTCACCCGCCGCCGCGGCCTGTGCGGCCGCCTCAGCCTCTTCCTGCACCATCTCCGCGCGATAGGCTTCGCGTTCCGCCTCGGCCTCGGAAACGTGGTGGCTCCGAGGATGCGCCTCCAGAAAATCCGAGATCGCCGCAACCTTTTCCGCCGGCGGGATCGAATCGCCAAAGGTTTCGTCGAGCACGATGCGAAGCTCGTTCCAGGCGATGATTTCCTCTCTCGGCATCTCCCTGAGCAGAGTACCGTAGACGAAGGCTTCCCGCCCGCCCCGATCGATCCGCAGCCAGGTTTCACCTGCAACGGCAACGCGCGCGGTCACCTGGACTTCGTTGCCGGTCTTCAGGCTTCCCAGAATGATGCCGTCGCGTGAAGGTTTACTGCGCACATTGGCATTTCGCAGAGCCGCATAACGACCGCTGGTTTCGGTCACCAGCGGGGTCAGAAGCTCGTCGATCCGGGCCTGCGCGTCGGCGGCCTCTTTACCATCCGGGAACTGCTCCAAATATCCCTGGTAGGCTGCGAGACTGTTGGTGGAGGTCGCTTCGGCCCAGGCCTGTCGTTCGGCTTCCAAAGCGGTATCGCGTGCCTGCTGCTCCAGCGCCGAAATACGGGATCGCGCTTCGGCGGCATTGATGCCATCACTGTATTCAGTCAGGTAGGCGCGATAGTCGTCGATCGAGTTGCCAGCCTCAGCTTTAGCCCAACTGAGTTGCTCCTCCGCCTCTGCGGCAGCCCGTTGAGATTGCCGCTGTGCCTCGGCCTCGGCGGCGGCTTTCGCTCGGGCTTCTGCGGCTGCATCGGCAGCGGCCTGCGCCTTCTCGGCCACCTGAGCGTTCAATTCGGCGATACGGCCGCGCGCGTCTTCACGCCGGGCGCCTTGCGGAAACGCCGCGAGATACTCCCGGTAGGCTTCGACCTCGTCAGCATCCCGTGCCCGGGTCCAGGCCGCATCCTCGCGCTGGAGACTGTCACGGCGGTTTCCGGCCTGCGTGACAAAGGCACCGTCCGGCTGCTGTGACAGATAGGCATTATAGCCGGCAACAGAATCGGCCGCCTGCGCGCGGGACCAGGCGGCTTCGTCGGCTTCACGCCGCGCAAGCTCCGCTTCGTTCCGCGTCCTGGCCGCTTCGGCGGCGCGTCGTTCCTCGTCCCGCTTGGCCTGAGCCGTCCGCTTCTCTTCCTCGATCTTCGCCAGTAGCGCGCGCGCCTCGGCGATGTGCGCTCCGTCCGGGAAACGTTCGAGGTAGTCGCCCAAGGCCGCTGCGTCCCCCACTTGCTGGGCCTGCTGCCAGGCCTCCGCCTCGGGGTCACCCAGCAACGCTTCAAAATCGATCAGGCTTGCGCTCACACCGCCAACCAGCAACAGCCCGATCACCGCACCGATCAGCGCCAGTCTCTTGTTGGATGAGGTTTCGCCGTGCCGGCTTTCACTGATTCGCTCCCGCTCACCCACAAGCGTCGAAGAGGGCCGGCTCGCGCCTTCCTCGGGCGCTGCGGCAGCAGGAGTGGAAGCGACGCGCAGTACGGTCGTGTCGCCACCGCTGTCGACAGCATCGGCCGCCGCAGGCTCTGATACCTCGAACAGCCCCTGCCATTCCTCCACCGACTGAGGCCGGTCCTTTGCCCGCACGGCGAGGGCCTTGTCCACCGCGGCAAGAAACGCGGGACTGTAGCCGGGCAGATCGCGCTCGCTCAGCGGAACCAGCGTATCCTCGTCCGCCCGCTCCGCCGCTTCCGGCGGCAGCTCCCCCGTAATGCAGCGATAGAGCGTTACGCCCAGGGCATAGATATCCGTCCAGGGACCGTCGTTGCCGCGCGCCGCATACTGCTCGAAGGCCGCATAGGGTGGCGTGATGGCCGCGACCACTGAACGTGTCTGTTTATCCAGGGTCTGACGGGCGGCGCCGAAGTCGAGAAGGACCGGACTACCGTCCGCACGGATGAGGATGTTGGCCGGCTTGATGTCGCGGTGCCAGACCCCGGCTGTATGGACGCGCTTCAGACCGCTGAGCAGGCTGAAGAGCGCGGCTTCAAGACGCTTTTGCGGCAGGGTCGCCTTACCCTTCAGCAAATCCGAGAGTGGCCGCGCCTCCTCAAAGTCCATGACCATGTAGGTGGTGCCGTTCGCTTCGAAGAAGCGGCGAACGGCCACGATGTTGGGATGCCGCTCTGGCTGTGCGAGGTTCCAGAGGATTCTGGCTTCCTCCTGGAACTTCTTCAGACCCCAGCTATAGGCTTCTTCCGAGTCCGAGGAGGTCGGAGCGACCGTGGTGCCTTCCGTCCGCGTCGCGAGGTGACGCGGCAGATATTCCTTAATAGCCACCTGGTCACCGAGATAACGGCCTTCACCACGATAAACAATTCCGAAGCCGCCCTCGCCCAGCACCTCGATCAGCCGGTATTCATCGACGGTCGAGCCAGGCGGAAGTGCGTTATGATGGTAAAGATCGTTCATCTGAGACTACGCCAAATTCTCTAAATCACCTCGGCCGCGCAGCGGGATGCAGGCTTTTGGCCGCGCCGCACAGACCGTCACATTGTCGCTCTCACCAGACGACCGCTGTACCGCGAGAGCAGCCAGTCCAGCCAGCGCTTGTTCCAGGTCCTCCGCCGACAACGCCGCCGCCATCTCCGGCTCCGACAGATTTGTCCAGAAGCCATCCGTGCAAAGCAGAAAGGCGTCGTCCGGCGTGAGTGCCGCCGTTTCAATCCTGTACTTCTGCGCCCCTTCGGGCCCCAGGCTTTTGTACAAACGCCCCTGTTCCGGCCCGCTGAGAGCTTCGGCCTCGGTCATTTCGCCCATCTCAACCATCAAACGGGCCACCGAGTGATCTTTCGTCCGGCGGATCGTATCGCCAAGGCGAAAGAGGTACAATCGGCTATCGCCAAGATGCGACCAACAGGCTTTGTGGTGATCGAACGCCAGTGCAACGAATGTCGTGCGGGCCTCACCACCGTGGCCGGCCGAAACGCCGGCGACACAATTGCCAGCCCGCTCGATACAGGACCGGAAAAGCTGCTCATCTACGCCGGGATCCTGCTCCCAGGACAAGGTGATCGCCTCGACAGCGCTGAGCGCAGCCTCCCTTCCGCCGCTGTGTCCGCCCAAACCGTCAGCCACAACCAGCAAGCAGGACAAGGGATCGCTGGACAGGCGAAGTCCCGCAGCATCCTCCTGCCGCTCTCGATCTCCCTGACGCTGTATCATGGCCAGATCCCATGGCGCCTGTTCTGACGAGGGTAACAATATCTCTCCGCGTTACATCAAGCTGTTGAAATAGGAATCTCTCAAGACAGTCTGCTACTGTCCCCTGGTGATTGTATTTCTTGAGAATTTACGACGAATTTTAGCTATCCGCCATGCGTTAACCCTTTAAACATAGGCTCAACTTACACTTTTCAACACGATAGATACATAGTTTAACCGAAAGTTGAGCGTAGTTTTGCGCGGATTTTCAGTAGCCGGTCGGCCGGTTCGGCATCGCCAGCCGCCACCGGGAGGCCCTGAGACTGAACAACAAGGAGCGCTGACAATGACCCCTGCGGTCCTGAAGAAAACGCTTTCCACCGGCACCGGCAGCAGCTTAAGCGCTGGTACTCCGGCCGGGACGACCGCTTCGACGCCACCTCGCCGACCGCAGGCAATCCATACAGTCGGCGAATTGGCCGCCCACGCCGGGCTCGACCGGGAGCCAGTGGTGCGCAAGTGGCAGCACCTGATTCAAGCCGCGGTCGCGGAGCAGGATCCGGACAGATATCTGCAACGTTGGAATCAGAGGCGTTCGATCTCTGTTCTAGCGCTGATGTCGCTGCTGTGCTGGTCAGCAATTGCCGCCGCGGCTTTCGACCTTATTTGAAGGTTGTTTTCTCGCCTGATCGGCACTGAAAAGCTGGCTCGCGCAAACAAAGTTCAGCGTCGGAGGCGCCCCTGGAACCGGCTTTGCTAACCACCCGTTAAGGTGGTTCGTGTATCACCGGGGTTCGCATAACTGTAAAAAGCCTCGGGCACCGCGGGCAAGGTCTTGCGTTTCATTCTTGGGGGCATTCCGAGTAGCGGATCACTAAAAAGCATATGACCGATCTTCCACCCACGCTTTCCAACGGACCGCTACCAGCCAGCAACAGTCAGTCCTTTCGTCGAGCCCAGACTTTTCTTGCGCCGCGCCGGCTCTACGTCAGCAGCTTTGTTGCTGTTTCCCTCGCCACGATGGCGACCGCATCCCTCTATAGCTGGATCACCTCCGGCGAGCCACTGCCCGGCGGTGCCTTTTTCCTCGGCCTCTGGATCACGGGCCTGCTCGCGGGTGTTGTAGTTCTCGAGGTTTTCCGCCGTGCCGTCCTGGTACCGATGGGTCGCTGGGTGAACGCAGTCCAGGCACGCGACTTTTCCTCCGCCGAGCAGGAGAGCAGCCGGTTCCTGCATGCTGGACCAGGCGGATTGGACGCCTTGGCCCGGGCTTGGAGCGACCTCGCTCAAGAGAACCGCGATCTTCAGGACAACCTGACGGCGGCCCGACAGGAACTTGCCGAAGCATCAGACGACCTCGAAGCGAGACTTCAGGTCCGAACCGCAGAGTTGATCGAAGCCAACGAAGCGCTGCAGCAAAAGATCGTCGAGCATGAATTGGCGGAAAATCAACTTCGCTACGACATCTTTCACGACCGCTTGACGGCGCTACCGAACCGTTCGCTCTTTTCTGACCGCTTAAATCACGCGATCCAGCGCGCACGCCGCCAGGGTGAAGCCGGTTTTGCCGTGCTGTTGTTCAATATCGACCGCTTTAAAGACGTAAATGACAGCCTCGGGCTGACTGCCGGTGATCAGCTCCTGGTGCTGGTCAGCGATCGCATCCGACAGGCCCTGCGCCCGGGCGACACCCTGGCACGGCTGGGTGGCGACGACTTCGCCATCCTGATCGAAAATGTCTCGACCGCCGATGATGCAACCGCCTGCGCGCGGCGCGTCCTGACTTTGCTCGAAGAGCCGATTGAGGTCGAGGGCCGCGAGGTCTTCTGCAGCGGCAGCATCGGTATCGCTGATAACCGGACCGAATACAGCCGGGCGGAGAGCATGCTCCAGGATGCCACCTGTGCCCTGGAAACGGCAAAGGCGAAGAGCCGGCCGACCTTCGTGTTCTTCGAACCGGCGATGCGCAGCTCCGAAATCCCCCGGCTGGAAATTGAGACCGATCTTCGCCGCGCCGTCAAAAGCGGCGATGAATTCGTCCTTTTCTATCAGCCAATTATGGCGCTCAACGTCCACAAGGTCGCAGGCTTCGAAGCCTTGATCCGCTGGCGTCATCCGACCCGTGGGCTGGTCGGCCCAGGTGATTTCATCAGCATTGCCGAGGATACCGGGTTGATCGTTCAGATCGGCCGCTGGGTCCTGGAAGAGGCCTGTGCGCAACTCCGCCGCTGGCGCGATGAAGGTACCATCGACAGCAAGATGTTCATGAGCATCAATGTTTCAAGCCGGCAGCTTACGGACGACAACCTGATCGACGACGTCGGACGCTGTCTCGAGCTTTACGACCTCAGGCCGAGCTGCATCAAGCTTGAAGTCACCGAATCCCTGCTGATGGAAGATCCGAAAGCCGCGGTGGAGATTCTGCACAAACTTAAAACCTTGCAGGTACAGCTCTCGATCGATGACTTTGGCACAGGCTATTCCAGCCTTAGCTACCTGCACAAATTCCCCTTTGACTACCTGAAGGTGGATCAGAGCTTCGTCAGCCAGATGACCCAGGACGTTGAGATCAAGGAGATCGTGCGGACCATCATCGGACTGGCGCATGGCCTCAACATGGACGTCATCGCCGAAGGGGTGGAAGACGCCGAAACAGCCAAAGGTCTCCTGCGGCTGGGGTGCCACCTGGTCCAGGGCTATCATTACTCGCGTCCGGTCGAAGCCACGAAGATCAAAGACTACCTGGCAGAGGTCGAAAACCGGTAAAAGCCCCGCCTCCTGACGAAAGCATATCCCTCCGGTTGAAGTCCCGAAGGGATCCGGCATACCCTACGCAGCTTCTCCTGCATCTACAGTCGTGCGCTTGCGCCGGGGACAAAGATGACTGCGATTCCAAGCCTTAGGACCGACCGGCTTCTCCTGCGGCCGCCGCGCATGACCGATTGGCCGGCCTTTCAGGAGATGATGCAGTCCGAGCGCTCCGTCTTCATGGGTGGCCCCTTCTCGACCAGGGCGGCCTGGGGCATATTCTGCCACGGTATCGCTCTGTGGGAACTCATGGGACACGGCGCACTGACGATGGAAGACCGAAGTAGCGGCGAGTGTCTCGGGCAGGTAGAAATCAATCACGGGCCGCTTTTTCCTGAACGTGAGCTCGGCTGGAGCGTCTATCCTCAGGCTGAAGGCAAAGGCTACGCTTTCGAAGCCGCAAAAGCTCTGAGGGACTGGGCTTTTACCGACCTCGCTCTGGAAACGCTCGTCAGCTACATAGATCCGGGAAACACGCGCTCGCGAAAGCTGGCGGAGCGACTGGGCGCCGAACTGGATCCTGGCGCACCTGTTCAGGACCCAGGCGATCTGGTTTTCCGACATCCCAAAAGATGAGGATTACGCCGTTTCGTAAAACCTGCCTGACGGCCGAAATTCGAACACTCCATCAACAAATAAACAAATCTAAATTACATCAATCACAGCATGTATTATTCAGGAATTGCATATTTTATTAATTTTTTCTTACCGGATAACACATAGAGTCAAGTTATGGTTCGGCAGTTCCTAAAAGACGAAACGGGCGTGACAGCCGTGGAATACGGCCTCATCGCCGCCCTGGTCGCCGTCGCCGCGATTGCTGGCTTCCAAAACCTCGGTGCGGCCATGGCCCGGATGTACGACAGGGTGTCTACGGTGGTTCAGGCGACCATGCCGTAAACTGCTTTCGCTTGAACAGTGTCAAACGCGTTGTACCAAGGGGCGATGTATGCCTGGAAAGCAGGATTGCCCCATCCCGTCCGAAGCCTGGTGAAGGCCGAAAACAAACTGCAAACAGGAATTCTTCGGAGAGGTTAAACGGGCGATAACCTCCTCGTAAGCTCTTCTTTACTACGTTGCTTCACGTAAAGCTAAGTTGCACCGGGGTAGTCTTCGGCCGCTAGGTAGGCGCTATTAAGCGCCCAGGTAGGGCGCGCCCCTTTCTCAAGGGCGCATCTCACACTTCTCCAAGGTCAGGTTCACGGGCAGGAGCGGTAAAAAAACGGGCCGCCTTACCGGCGACCCGCTTCTCACTCTCCCACCTCTCTTATTCTGCTGCCGGCTGGTCCTTCTGGACCTGAACAATCACCGGCTCGACCGCACGCAACTCCTCAAGCGGAATGTGACAGGCGATCACATGACCGGGCGAGGCCTCCACGTCCGGTGGCGGCTCACTTTCGCAGATCTCGCCGATCTTTCGCGGACAGCGCGTGTTAAAGGCACAGCCACTGGGCGGATTGGTCACGCTCGGCAGGTTACCCTCCAGAATGATCCGCTTCTTCTGGATCGCGGTATCGGCAATCGGAACCGCCGACAACAGCGCCTCCGTGTAAGGATGATAAGGCGGCGCGAAGACCTCGTCCGTCGTGCCCTTCTCAACGATATGCCCGAGATACATCACCACCACGCGATCAGCCAGATAGCGGACCAGACTCAGGTCATGGCTGATGAAGATCAGCGTCGTGCGGTACTCGCGCTGAATATCCATCAGCAGGCCGGTCACCGCCGCCTGCACCGAGACATCCAGGGCCGAGACCGGCTCGTCGGCAACCACAAGAGAGGGGTTGCCGGCAAAGGCCCGCGCGATACCGACCCGCTGCTTCTGTCCGCCCGAAAGCTGTCTCGGACGGCGCCAGACGAACTCCCGCGGCAGCTTCACCAGATCGAGCAGTTCCAAAACCCGCTGCTGCACTCTGTCCGGATCGGACTCCACGCCGAACTTACGGATCACGCGGGCGAGCTGAGCCCCGACGGTGTGGCTGGGGTTCAGCGTATCGAAGGGGTTCTGGAACACCATCTGCATGGAGCCCACCTGCTTCGGCGAGCGCTCCTGCACCGGTTCGTTGGCGATGTTCTGCCCGTTGAACTCGACATCGCCGTCCGTCGCCGTCTCCAATCCCATCAGCACCTTGGCGAAGGTCGACTTGCCGCAGCCAGACTCGCCCACCACGGCCACCGTCTGCGACGCCCGTGCATCGAGGCTGATGTGCTCGTTGGCCTTCACATGCCGCACCCGTTCGCCGGAGATCAGGGCTGCGATCGAGTTGTCCCGGATCTCGTAGTACTTCTTCATCGCCTTGACGGAGAGCACTTCCTCGCCGGCTTCCAGTTCGGTTCCGTCCAGTCCCTCAGGCTTGTAGCTCGCCCAGTCGATTTCCTGCCAGCGGGCGCAACGCACCACGTGCCCCTCTTCGTCCGGAACCTCGCTCATGGCCACGGTCGCGCCCTCGGCCGCCACGTCGCAGCGCCCGGCCTCGAAGAAGTCGCAGCGCGGGCCGAAGTAACAACCCGGTGGCCGCGCGTGCGGCAGTGGCAACTGGCCGCGGATCGGCACCAGGGGATGTTCCTTCTTGTCAGTCCCGGGCAACGGGATCGCGTTGAAGAGCCCCTTGGTATATGGGTGGCGCATGTGATCGAAAACTTCATGCACCGTACCGGACTCGACGACCACGCCAGAGTACATGACGTTCACCCGGCGGCAGGTCGCCAGGATCAGTCCCAGATTGTGCGAGATGTAGACCATCGAAGTGTTGAACTTCGCGGCGATCTCGCCAATCAGCTCGACGATACCCGCCTCAACCGTAACGTCCAAAGCCGTGGTCGGCTCATCCAGCAGCAGCAGCGATGGGTTGGAAAGCAACGCCATGGCAATCACGACACGCTGCTGCTGACCGCCCGAGATCTGGTGCGGATAGCTGTTCATGACCCGATCCGGGTCGGGCAGCTTGACGTCCGCCAGGATCTGCTTGGCCCGGGCGTAGGCCTCCTCCTCCGTCACCTCTTCGTGGCAGAGCGGAACCTCCATCAACTGCTTACCCAGGGTCATGCTGGGATTCAGCGAGGCCATGGGCTCCTGATAGACCATGGCGATATCGCTGCCGCGAAGCTGCCGAAGCTCTTCCTCACTGCAGGTCGCCAAGTCCCGGCCCTTGTAGAAGACCTGGCCGCCGACGATGGCGCCATTGCCGCCGAGATAGCGCATGATCGCCATGGCGACCGTGGACTTGCCACAGCCGGACTCGCCCACCAGACCGACGGAATCGCCCTGGTGGAGGGTCAGGTTGAAGTCGATGACCGCCGGAATTTCACCGGCGCGCGTGAAGTAGGAGATCGAGAGGTTTCGACACTCCAGGATCGGACCGTCATAGTCCTGAGCAAAGCCAGCCATCAGGTCCTCCTCAATCTCGCAGTGACACTTCGCGCAGGCCATCGGCCAGCAGGTTGAACCCGAGCACCAGCGAGGAAATCGCGAGACAGGGGAACACCGTCATGTGCGGGAACGACATGGACATGACCCGGAACTCGTTGATCATGCCACCCCAGTCGGGATCGGGTGGCGGCAGGCCAAGCCCCAGGAAGCCGAGCACGCCGATCGTGATGATGACGTAGCCGACCCGCAGGCAGGCATCGACGATCAGCGGTCCACGGGCGTTCGGCAGGATCTCCACCAGCATGATGCGCCAGGGCGACTCACCCCGGGTCTCCGCCGCGAAGACGTATTCCCGGTTCCGCAGATCCAGCACCAGGCCGCGCACGATACGCATGATGCCCGGCGCCGAAGCAAAGGTGACCGCCAGCAGGATATTGATGGCCGAAGAGCCGATCGTTGCGATGATGATCACGTAGAGAACCAGGATCGGGAACGACAGGATGACGTTCGAGAGGAACGACAGCACATCGTCGACCCAGCCCCGCTTGTAACCGGCTGCCAGCCCCATGGGGATGCCGACCAGATAGGCGCAGAAAGTCGCCAGCGGCGCGAGCATCAGAACCTTGCGCGAACCATGGATGATCCGGGACAGGATATCCCGGCCCTGCAGATCTGTGCCCAGCCAGAAGGTCCCCGAACCATCCGGCGTCGGCGTCAGGGGCAACGCCAGGGGCACATAGTTCGAATTCGGCGGAAAGGGCGCGATCAAATCGGCGAGCAATGCCACGATCACCCAGAACAGGATGATCCCCAGGCCGATGACCCCGACCGCGCTTTCGCGGATCAGCGCAATCCCCTTGAGCGAGCGCAGCAGCGCAGATTCGCGACGGGGAACGTCTTGTGTATCGACAGCCATTCTCCGTCCCCCTTAACTGAAGCGGATCCGCGGATTGAGGTAGGTATACCCCACGTCCGCGATCGTCTGCGTCGCAACGGCCACGAAGACCGCCACCATGGCGCAGGCTTCGATCATGAAGATGTCCTGGTTCAGCGATGCCTCTAGGAGAAGCGCGCCGAAGCCTTTGTAGGAAAAGAAGAACTCGACCACGATCACGCCCGACAGCAGCCAGTTGATCTGCAGCATGATCACCGTAAAGGGCGCGATCAGGGCGTTACGCAGGGCATGCTTCAGGATCACCGTCCGGTAGGGCAGGCCCTTCAGAATGGCCGTCCGGATATAATGGGTCATCATGACCTCGGCCATGGAGGCCCGCGTCATGCGGGTCACGTATCCGAAGTCGTAGAGCACCAGGACCATGACCGGCAGGATGAGCTGTACGATATCGAAGCCGTCGATCATGCCGCTGGTGCCTGGCAGCCAGCCCAGATAGAACACGAAAATCGCGCCCAGCAACGGCGCGGAGGCGAACTCGGGGATCGAAGTGGTGATGATCGAACCGACGGAGATCGTGCGGTCCAGCTTTGAGCCTTCACGCATGCCGGCCAGAACGCCGAGCGCCAGGGAGATCGGCACGACAACGGCCAGCGTCGCAGCGGCCAGGATGCCGGTATTGCCCAGCCTGGGCCAGAGAACCTCGCTGACCGGGACCTTGAAGCGGATGGAATCGCCGAAATCACCGGTGACGAAGTTGAACAGCCAGGTGAAATAGCGCTGATAGATCGGCTCGAAATAGCCGTTGGCCTCAAGCCAGATGTTCCGCTGTTCCTCGGACGAATAGGGTCCGAGTACCTTGACCGCAACGTTACCGGGCTGAAGCTCCAACAGGATAAACAGCAGAATGGACACGACAAGCATCGTCAGCGCCATCGTGCCAGTGCGCCGGATAATAAAAATAAGCATGTAAAGGTCCCCTACGCCACCTTCGACCTTTTCGGCTGTTCGGCTGCAGTTCTTGTCGACGGGGATCCCTTCCCTGGTCCCCTGCCCGCTGCATTTTTATCAACGATGCCTGCGACACGTCTTGCGGTGTCCCTAGGCAAAGTTCATCAGTCTTTTTTTGGTTTGAGCGTTTCGGCCCCGATCACGGTGATCGGGGCCGAATGCTCATACGGCGCCTGTTAGGCGTCGATCCAGACTTTGTTGAACTGGTGGTAACGGGTCGGATGACCTTCGTAACCCTTCACCGTATCCACCGCGGCCGTAAAGACCGAGCGGAAGAAGGGCTGAACCATGATGGCGTCGTCCTGAAGGATCTTCTGAACCTTCGCCATGGCCTTGCGCCGTTCGTTCACATCGAGAATCGCACCGGCCTCGTCCAAGGCCTTGTCGAATTCCGGATTGGCGTACTTGGTCTCGTTCCAGGGCACGCCGCTGCGGTAGGCCAGGTTCAGGACCATCACACCGAGCGGACGGTGGGTCCAGGTGGTCAGGCTGAAAGGAGCCTTGTCCCAGATTTCCCAATACTGGGCAGCGGGCATGACATTTACATTGATGCGGATGCCGGCCGGCGCCGCCATTTCCTTAATGGCCTGAACCTGCGCGCTCTCCCAGGCACCGTCCGTGTTACCTGTGTTACAGGTCACATCGATACCGTCCGGATAGCCTGCGTCGGCCAGAAGCTTCTTAGCCTTGTCGTAATCGACCTTAAGCGGCGGAAGCTCCGCATACTCCGGATGAATCTGGGCAACGTGGTGATTCTCACCCACCGCGCCGAAGTTCCGGTGCGCCAACTCGAGGAGCTTGGCGTTATCGCAGCAGGCCACCAGTGCCTGACGTACGCGCACGTCATCGAACGGCTTTTCAGTGACCTGCATCCGCACGACACCGGTTTGCGCGGTGACGGACTGGTGGATCGTCACGCCGGGAATGCGCTCCACAACGTCCAGCGCCGTGATATCGAGGCGGTAAACGGCGTCGACCTGCTTGGACGCCAGAGCGCCCATCACGGCATTCGCATCGCTGCCTGTATCAACGTAGCGGATTTCATCGAGATAGACTTCACCGCCCCAATAGGGCTCGCTGCGGCGGCGCAATACCGCCTGCTGGCCAATCGCGAACTCCGCCAACTCGAACGCACCGGTCCCGACAGGATTCTTGGAGAGATCCCCGCCCTCTTCCGTGAAGCGGCGGTGGACGATTGCAGTCGGGTAGTTATAGAGGTTCTCTGGAATCGACAACTCGGCCTGGTTCAGGTTCAGGCGAACCGTGTGCGCATCGACCTTTTCGACGGCGCCTTCGGTCATGCGTTGTTCGGTGACCGGATTTCCATCGTCGTCTTTTTTGCCCGTGTCGACCACTTCGGTCATGGACTTGAAAAGACCGATATTCGAAGAGCCGGTGGCCGGATCCAGCCAGCGGGTGAAGTTGAAGACCACGTCATCGGCGTTAAAGTCGTCGCCGTTGGACCATTTGACGCCCTGGCGCAGCTTGAAGGTCCAGGTCTTCAGATCGTCAGACGCTTCCCAGCTTTCGGCCAGATAGGGCCGCGTGATGTTGTCGGGGCCGGTAATCGTCAGATACTCGACGATGTGCCGCGCGATGTTGGATTTTTCGACCCAGTCAAAGGTCGCCGGATCGGTCATTTCCTGAACGACCATGGCCACCTTCAGGGAGCCGCCCTTTTTCGGTGTGCCTTCGGCCTTCACCTCGGGAATGACGTCGTCGCCGGTGATCTTGCCGAGCATACCGTAGGCGGCCGTCGCGGAAACACCCAGCAGCGTGGCCGTGCGCATGAACTCGCGGCGATCGACTTCACCTTTACGCAGTTGCTCGCACAACTCCGGAACATAGGGATGCACCCTCTGTTCGTCTTCTCTAATGGCTTCTTTCTTCATTTCTGTCTCCCAGATCCTGTTGCTTCTGTTGCTTTGAGTGCTAAGTCGCTTCCGGTTCCGCCTCTGTCTGCCGCGACTTCGATAAATTCCGTATGCCGATCAGTATTTTGGCACCTTCGCGTGGATATCGCAAACACCCAGCCCAAGACGCGCCCTCTAAGTGACTGACGCGCAAGCGAAAGCCCCGGAACGCCTGCCGGCGTACCGCCAAGCACGGCTAAAGCCTCTGTGGCAGATGTTCATCGTGTCAGATGTTTTGTTAGGCACGATACGGATCGACGGTGCCAATTTTCCCCTGCTATCTTCTGTTTATTAGTTTTTTCTGACCAAAAGACTATCTGCTGAACCCTAGCACGAGTTGCGACATCCCGACATCAACTTAGTCAATCACGACGCAACTTTGACAGCTTCGGCGTCATGCGAGCCGCGTTTCGACCAGCACTTCGCTCTCCAAACTGCGATGAACGGGGCATTTATCGGCAATTTCCAGCAAGCGCGCCCTTTGCTCCTCGCTCAGCGGTCCGCTCAGCTTCAAGCTGCGCTCGATCCGGTCCAAACGGCCGGTCTTGGTTTCACATTCCGCGCAGTCTTCAGCATGGATCTTTTCGTGAGAGAGCGTCACCTCAACCTGCTCCAGCGGCCAACCCTTTCGTTCAGCATAAAGCCGCACCGTCATGGAGGTGCAGGCCCCCAGGCCGCTCAGCAAAAGGTCATAGGGCGTCGCGCCGCTTTCATCGCCGCCGTAACTCGCGGGTTCATCCGCACGCAGCCGGTAGAACTCGGTCGCGATGTCCTGGGTAAACTTGCCTTCGCCGGTCTCCCGGACCACCACATGCCCCGCTTTCGGGCGGACCCTCTCCGCCCCCGTATCTTCGCCGAGGTAGCGTGACGCCCAGGCTGAAAGGACTGTCGCGATATAGGCGGCGTCCGACTTTTTCGACACCAGATGATCTGCGGAATCGAGAGAAACGAAGCTCCGCGGATGCTTCGCGGCGCCGAAGATTTTGGCGGCATTTTCAACCCCGACGGTCTCATCGATCGGAGAGTGAAAGACGATCAGGGCTTTCTTGAGACTGGACACCGACTGGCTGAGGTTGCGCTCCGAGATGTCATCAAGGAACTGTTTCTTGATCCGGAAAGGTCGGCCCGCCAGCAGGACTTCAGCTTCGCCGCGGGCCTCAATGTCCGGCTTCGCCTCCTGAAAGAGGTGAGCCACGTGGGCCGGCTCCGCCGGTGCGCCAATGGTCGCGACCGCCAGGGCCTCCGGAACGGACCCGGCAGCCGCAAGCACGGCAGCCCCACCCAGACTGTGCCCGATCAGGATTTTCGGTGCCTCCCGGGTCTCGCGCAGGAAATCGGCGGCCTTGACCAGATCGGCCACGTTGGAGGAGAAGTTGGTGTTCGCAAACTCGCCCTCGCTCGCCCCCAGGCCGGTGAAATCGAAACGAAGAACGGCGATTCCTTCAGCAGCCAGGCCGGCGGCGATCCGGGAGGCCGCATAGATATCCTTCGTGCAGGTAAAGCAATGGGCGAAGAGCGCATAAGCCCGCGGTTTGCCGGCGGGCGAGTCCAGGCGTGCGGCCAGCAGCTCGCCGCCGGCCCCCGGAAATGTAAGTTTTTCGTGTCCGGCGGCCATTGTGCCTCTCCTGCTGACAAACAATTGCCGAAGTCTAGCCGGATGGATGAGGGCGCCAAAGAGCAAACTCCTGTTCGCTCGAAAAATCCGGACCGGACGGGCCGAGCGGGCATCAGAGAGACAGCTTCAGACCCTCATGGCTGGCCACGAAACCAAGGCTTTCATAGAAGCGGAGCGCATCCGGGCGCGCCTTGTCCGTTGTCAACTGAACCAGGCCGCAGCCGCGCGCCCGGCATTGCTCAATCGCCCAGCGGAACATCTCGCCGCCCAGTCCTTCCCCCCTGGCGGCAGCGGCGATCCGGACGCTCTCGATCTGACCGCGCCACATCCCCAGGCGGGACAGGCCCGGGATGAAGGTAAGCTGCAGACACCCGACCAGAACCGCTTCGCGTTCGACCACCGCCAGCAGTTGATTGGGGTCACGATCCAGGGCCTCGAAGGCGTCCAGGTACGCCTGTGCAAGCGGCAGTCCCGGACGTTCTCGCGTTTTCCCAAGCTCGTCATCAGCAAGCAATGCTACAACAGCCGGAAGATCGGCAGAATCAGCGCGGCGAAAGCTCAGGCCCGGATTTTCGGAGATCGTCATTGGCCTTTCCCTTGTTGCTTCTCGTCAGGACAGGGCGCTGGTCCCAAGAAGCCTCTATTATCAGCTATTTTCCGATTCAAGCTTGAAGAATTCTTCCGTTGCTGCGATGCACGGGTGAACAACCGGGAACTGGGCCACAGCCAAATGAAGAATGATGCCGATGAGCAGAACAGCCTTTCCAGCGAAAACCGACAAGCTGAATTGATCAGCCAGAAAACCCTTTTCAAGCGCTACTTCCGGCTGGACGAATACGTCGTGCGCCACAGCCTCTTCGCCGGCGGGCTGTCTCAGCCAATCACGCGTGAGATTTTTGAGCGTGGCCGGGCGGCGGCCGTCATTCCCTACGACCCCGATGCTGACGCTGTCGTCTTCATCGAGCAATTTCGGGTCGGCGCTTTCGGTGCCGAGTGCTATCCCTGGCTACTCGAGTTCGTCGCCGGCATCATTGACGAGGATGAAACGCCCGAGCAAGTCGTCCGCCGCGAAGCGGTGGAGGAAGCGGGCTGCCAAATCCAGGAACTGGTCCCGATCGGCCGTTTTCTTGTCAGTCCCGGTGGCACGACAGAGACTCTCTCACTCTTTTGTGGCCGGGTGGACAGCTCGGATGTCGGCGGACTCCACGGTCTCGATCACGAAGGAGAAGATATCCGGGCCTTCGTGCTCTCCTACCAGGAGGCCCTTGAGCTTCTCAAAAAGGGCGAGATCACGAACCTCTTCACGATGACGGCCTTGCAGTGGCTAGTCTTGAATCGCGAGGATTTGCGCGCTAAGTGGCTATAAAAGCGGATCACGTGTCGGTGACCGGCAAATCCTTGAAAGCAGCCCGTTCCTGCCGTTAGTCTCTCGCCGCTTGGTTTTTGTCTGAATTCACTGAACCGTTCCGCCTCTTTGTCCAACCTGCCTGAAGCGAAGAAATTTCCATGAACGTCCGCGACGGATTTATCGACACCATTGGCAATACGCCCCTGATTCGCCTGAAGAGAGCCTCCGAGGAAACCGGATGCGAAATCCTCGGGAAGGCCGAGTTCCTGAATCCCGGCGGCTCGGTCAAGGATCGCGCGGCCTGGGCCATCATCAAGGATGCCGAGGCCAAGGGCCAGATCCGTCCGGGCGGCGTCATCGTCGAGGGCACGGCCGGCAACACCGGCATCGGCCTCGCGCTGGTCGCCCGCGCCCGTGGTTACCGCACCGTCATTGTCATCCCCGAGACCCAATCTCAGGAAAAGAAAGACATGCTGCGGCTCTGCGGCGCCGATCTGCGGGAAGTCCCGGCGGTTCCTTATAAGAACCCGGACAACTACGTGCACTGGTCCCGGCGTCTGGCCGAGGAACTGGCGGAGTCCGAGCCCAACGGCGCCATCTGGGCAAATCAGTTCGACAACACCGCCAATCGGCAGGGTCATATCGAGACCACCGGCCCGGAGATCTGGGAGCAGACCGACGGCAAGGTCGACGGCTTCGTCTGCTCGGTCGGCACCGGCGGCACCCTGGCCGGTACCGGCATGGCCCTGAAGGAGCGCAACAAGGACGTGGTGATTGCCCTGTCCGATCCCATGGGCTCGGCGATCTACAACCACGTCAAGAACGGCGAGCTCAAGGCTGAGGGCAGCTCCATCACCGAGGGCATTGGCCAGGGACGGATCACCGCCAATCTGGAGGGTGCGCCGATCGACGATGCCTTCCAGATCACCGACCAGGAAGCCATGCCCCTGGTCTTCGATCTCTTTGAGAATGAAGGCTTCTGCCTGGGCGGCTCCAGCGGCATCAACGTGGCCGGCGCCATCCGGCTGGCGAAGCAGATGGGCCCGGGACATGTGATCACGACGGTGCTCTGCGACTACGGCACCCGCTATCAGAGCAAGATGTTCAATCCGGCCTTCCTGCGGGAAAAAGATCTGCCGGTGCCGGCCTGGCTGGAGGCGATGTAAGCCTTCTGCTTGTAACGAAGACAATTCGAGGTGGACGATGGAACTTCTCTTTCGCGATGACGCCTATCTGAAAAGCTGCGAAGCCGTCGTTGTCTCGGTCGGCGAGGAAGGTCTCAGGCTGGATAAGACCGTCTTCTACCCGATGGGTGGCGGACAGCCGGGCGATGTCGGTGTCCTGAGGCTTGAATCAGGCGAAGAGATCTCCGTAACCGACACGCGCAAGGGCGAAAACCATGAGGATGTGGTTCACGTTCTTGCGCCCGGTGCCACGCCGCCCGAAGTGGGCAGCAAGGTGACCGCGGAGATCGACTGGGAACGCCGCTATCGTCTGATGCGGATGCATTCCTGCCTGCACCTTCTTTGCGCCGTGGTCACAGGAGACGTGACCGGCGGCCAGATCGGCGAGGAAAAGAGCCGGCTCGATTTCAATCTGCCGGACACCCAGCTCGACAAGGAGGCTCTGACCGCGGAACTCAATCGTCTTGTCGAAGAGGATCACCCGGTTGCAGAGCGCTGGATCAGCGATGAGGAACTGGCGGCCAATCCTGATCTGGTGCGCACCATGTCGGTCAAGCCGCCCTCTGGCTCGGGCCGGGTCCGCCTGCTCGATATCGCCGGCGTCGATCTGCAGCCCTGTGGCGGCACCCATGTGCGTGCAACCGGTGAAATCGGCCGCGTGCGGATTGGAAAGATCGAAAACAAGGGCCGGCAGAACCGTCGGATCAATATTCACTTCGACGGCTGAAGATGCGATGCTTCGCATCACTTAACGCGAAGCGATTCGTCTCTTTTCATACCCGCGACAAAGGCCGGTTCCATGCCCGACGCTAACTTTTCGTCCCTGGTCAGCACGGAGTGGCTGGCCGAGCATATCGACGCCCCCGACGTGCGCGTGGTGGATGGCAGCTACTATCTGCCCCACGAGGGGCTCGACCCGCGAGCCGAGTACGACGATCAGCACATTCCCGGCTCGGTCTTCTTCGATATCGACGAGATCGCGGACACCTCCAGCAGTCTGCCGCATATGCTGCCGCCGCCGGAGAAGTTCGCCTCACGTGTTCGGCGCCTGGGGCTCGGCGATGGTAATCGCATCGTGGTTTACGATCAGCGTGGCATTATGTCGGCGCCGCGGGTCTGGTGGAGCTTCAAGATCTTCGGCCACAGCGACGTTGCGGTCCTGGATGGCGGCTTGCCCAAATGGCGGCATGAAGGCCGGCCGCTGACCGACGCACCGACCGCGCCCGCGGAACGTCACTTCACACCAAGATTCAACACCTTCATGGTCCGCGAGAAGGACCAGCTTGTCAGTAACCTTTCGAGCCAGCGCGAGCAGGTGCTCGACGCCCGCTCCCGTGAACGCTTCGCCGGCACGGTGCCGGAGCCGCGGGACGGACTTCGCTCCGGTCATATCCCCGGCAGCCTCAACCTGCCCTTCACCGATCTGATCGACCCGGCGTCACAGACCCTTAAATCCGAGGACGAACTGCGGAAGCTGATCGCCGATGCCGGCGTTGATCCGAAGCGTCCGGTGATCACGACCTGCGGATCCGGTATCACCGCAGCCGTGCTGGCGCTGGCGCTGGAGCTGACGGGCCACCGTGATTTCTCGGTCTATGACGGTTCCTGGTCGGAGTGGGGCCTGGCGGGCGACACTCCCGTCGAATCCTGAGTCGCCAGCGGCGCGAGGTGCTCTTTTGACCGGTCAGCCTGAACTGGAAATCCGCCCCTATGCAGCGGCAGACCGCGACCAAGTGGTCGGCCTCTGGGAAGGCTGCGGCCTGCTGATCTGGTACAACGATCCAGATCAGGATATTGAGCGCTGGTGTGAGAACCCAACATCGGAGATCTTCCTCGGCCTCGTCGCCGGGCAGGTCGTGGCGAGTATATGTGTCGGTTACGACGGACATCGCGGCCGCCTGAATTATCTCGCCTGCGCACCGGAACAGCGCGGACGCGGCTTTGCTTCCCGGATGGTGGCCGCCGCCGAAACCTGGCTTAAGGACCGCAAGGTGCCGAAGGTGGAGCTGTTGATCCGGGACAACAATCTTGGGGTCAAGAAGTTCTACCGGCGGGTCGGATACCATCTCAACACCTGCCATATTATGCAGCGTTGGCTGATCGACGGCATGGAGTCGCCGGCCAACCAGACGACGCGGGCCGACGGGAAGCTCGAGAACACCATCACCTATCTCGAGATGACGGAGCGCCCGCAGCAGCCGATCCCGCATTTGAACGGCGACCGCAAGGTAGCGCTGCTGCGCTGCGAGCAGCCACCCCTCGCCTTCTACCGTTTCCTCTACAGCACCGTTGGCGAACCCTGGCTCTGGTGGGAACGCCGGGCCATGGACGACGACCTCTTGTCGGAGATCATTCACGATCCCAAGGTCGAGGTTTATGTGCTCTACGTGGACGGCGCGCCGGCAGGTTACGCCGAACTGGACCGGCGCGAGAAAGGTGAAATCGAACTGGCCTATTTCGGTCTGATGCCGGACTTCATCGGTCAGGGGCTCGGCCCCTATCTCCTGACCTCGGCGATCGACATCGCCTGGAGCTATGCGCCAAAGCGCCTGCACCTGCACACCAACACCCTGGATCATCCCAAGGCTCTGTCGGTCTATCAGCGTTGCGGCTTCAAGCCTTACAAGCAGGAAAAGATCCTGATCGACGATCCGCGGCTGACCGGCGAATTCCCCGCCTGAAGGTTTCAGTCTTGGCACGCCTCCTGACATAATGCTGTCAGGAGGCGTTCGTTATGTTCAACGCGAAAATTCGAATTCTGCGGAAGGGATCACTTTTGCCGGCCCGGCCGGTGAGATGAAGTCGGCCCAGGTTGCGTTATGGTGGGCAATGATATCGCGTGCCGACAGATGCGGCCGCTCCGCCGTTGTGTGGCCATCCGCGGCAACGCTGGTCTTATAACCATGTGCAAGTGCGCTGCGGACGGTCGTATCGACACAAAACTCAGTTGCACAGCCGGTTACGACCAGTTGCCGGATAGCAGCGGCCCTCAGCAGATCATCGAGACCGGTCGAGAGAAAGGAATCACAGGCGGTCTTGCGGATGAAGCGGTCGCCATCCCTGACATCAAGCTCCGGGAGCAGATGCCAGCCGGCCGCAGCGGGATGATGAGGATCACCCTCAGGTCCGTCGTGCTGAACGAAGATCACCAGGCCTTGCGCGGCGCGAAGCCTGCCGGCGAGGTCATTGATACGGCGCACCACGCCGGCGGCGTCATGGCGCGGGGTCTCTTCGGAGAAAGACCCCTGCTGCATATCGATAATAACCAGGGCTGTCGTCATGCGACGTATCCCTATCCTGCCTGCTTCGCAGGCTGTGTATTTGACCGCGTCAGATTAGGCAAGCCTCACGGTGTTGTCTCTATTGGAGAATGCTATGCGACGTGCGGACCGCTTGTTCGACATCATCCAGATCCTGCGCTCCACCCGCAAACCGGTGACCGCCGACCATATCGCCGCGCAGCTTGAGGTGGCGACGCGCACGATTTACCGGGACATCGCGACTTTGCAGGCCAGCCGGGTTCCGATCGAGGGCGAGGCCGGTGTCGGTTATATGCTGCGGGCCGGCTTCGATCTGCCGCCGTTGATGTTCAGCTCGGACGAGACGGAAGCCCTGCTGGTCGGGATGAGCCTGCTGCGCAGAACCAGCGACAAGGGCCTGCATGCCGCCGCTGAATCGGTCCTGGCGAAGGTCGAAGCCATGCTGCCCAGTGACCGAAAAGCCCCTCTCTCGATCCGGCCCTTTTATGTCTGCGACTACGGCGCCGAGCCCTCGCCCCTGATCGATCTGGCGGAAATCCGCAAGGCCATCCGTGACAGCAGGAAGCTCCATATCGACTACCAGGACGCCGAGGGCCGGGAGACCACGCGAACCATCTGGCCGATTGCGGTCGCCTACTACGTGGAAGTCGAACTTATCTGCGCCTGGTGTGAGCTGCGGGAAGACTTTCGTCACTTCCGTGTCGACCGGATCAGCAGCATCACCTTCCTGGAGGACAGCTTTGCGGATTCCGGACGGCACCTGGTGGACGAATGGATGGCGGCAACGGACGGCCGACGCGCGCGAACCTAGTCCTTCTGGTCACGGCAGATACTCCTGACAAAACGCTGTCAGGACGGATGTGTTTCGCTGGCAAGACATTCCATCGATCGGACAGCGAGGCGAAGACCGTGATGAGCCAGCCAGCAATCCTCGAAAGCGGCTTTGAAACCAAATCAATGCTGATGGAGCCTCATTGGCTGGTCACCTTCCAGGCCCCAGTCGAGGATGTCGACCGCATCTTCGCCGAAGTTGCCCGGCATACGCCGTTACAGCACGGTAAAACCGATCGTAATGCTTATCGGACCGCTAGTGGCCAGGAGTACTATCGCCCACGCGAAGGAACCCCGACCGGAGCGGAAGATGAGGTTCGCAAGCGCCCTCACGTCGACGAGGTCTCCTTTTTCATCCCGCGGGACCAGGCGCTTTTGGAGCGGATTATCGAGGGCATCTACGCAGTGCACAGCTACTACGAACCGGTCGTGTTCATACGCGAAGTGTTGCGGAGCCGCTGTCGCGGCCTGGATGACTCCAAAAACCCACACCGGTGGTGGAACAAGGGCGGCGACTGGAAGACGGCCTAAACTCTACAAGAAGGGTGGCGCCCGCATCAGACCGCCGTCCAGCCACAAGGCGTTCGGACCCCGCTCCAAGACAGTCGGACGCCCCGGGCCAAAGTGCCGGTCGTAGACTTCGCCGTAATTGCCCACAGCCTCGATAATCCTGTAGGCCCAGAGACCGTCGAGCCCGAGGCTTTCACCGAAGTTACCTTCGAAGCCCAGGAGCCGATGTACGGCGGGGTCCTTAACACTGGAGGCCGCGGAGGAGACGTTCGCGGATGAGACCCCCTTCTCCTCCGCCACGATCATCGCGAAGACGCCCCAGCGAATCACATTCAGCCAGGCACGATCGTCACTGGCGGTCACCGGCCCGAGCAGGCGCTTCGAGAAGAGCTCCGGTAAGATCTCGTAGTCTCCTCCGGTCTTCGCTCTCGCGCTGGCTAACGCGAGGCGGTCCGCCAGTACGGCCGAACAGTCTCCCTGCTCGAGCGCCGCGATGGATAGAGCAAGACTCTCAGTCTCGCGCAGCGAGAGGCTGATCCGATTCTCAGTTGCGAAAGCATCCAAACGCCCTTTCGCCTCATCGCCGCCGCTGATGCACAGGCTTTTGCCATCGAGCTCCAGTGCGTTCGATACGGCATCCGCCCGCCGCACCATGATGGCCAGACTGTCGGCAAAGGCATTGCCGGCAAAGCTGACTTCACGACGTCCAAAAAGTGCGTCTTCGTGCAGGGCCAGGACATCGATGCGCCGATCACTCAGGGCCGAAAGGCCGGCCTCGCCCGAGACCGGAACGAAGGCAACCTTGTCAGGCTGCCCGAAGAGCGCGGCTGACCAGGCACGGCAGAGGTCGATCTCGAAACCTTCCAGTTCGCCGTCAGCGTTCCGAGCAGAGAGCCCCGGGCGATCGGAATGAATGCCGCAGCGAAGCTCGCCGCGCTCGCGCACCGCATCAAAGATCTCTCCAGCCATGGCGAAGGATGAGGCCAGAGACAAAAATATGAGAGAAAAAAGAAGGGAAAGCGGCGTAATTGCCCGCATGCCGGAGCGTACCTAGAAAAAGAAAGGGCGCGACGCGGTCATCCCGACCCGCTCGCCGCGCCCTTGTCCTTTTAGTGAGCCAGGATCTGGCTGAGGAACTTCTGTGTCCGCTCCGATTGCGGATTGTTGAAGAATTCCTCCGGCTCGTTCTGTTCGATGATCTCACCGCCGTCCATGAAGATGACCCGGTTGGCCACCTTGCGGGCAAAGCCCATTTCGTGGGTCACGCAGATCATGGTCATGCCGGTCTCGGCGAGATTGACCATGACCTCCAGCACCTCGGCAATCATCTCCGGATCGAGTGCCGAGGTCGGCTCATCGAACAGCATGATGCGCGGGTTCATGCAGAGCGAGCGCGCGATGGCGACACGCTGCTGCTGGCCACCGGAGAGCTGGCCCGGGTACTTGTTGGCCTGCTCCGGAATGCGCACCTTGTTGAGGAACTCCATGGCGGTTTCCTCGGCTTCGGCCTTGGGCACCTTACGAACCCAGATCGGCGCCAGGGTGCAGTTCTCCAGCACCGTCAGATGCGGGAAGAGGTTGAAGTGCTGGAAGCACATGCCCACTTCCCGGCGGATCGCATCGATGTTCTTCAGGTTGCCAGTCAACTCGATGTCATCGACGATGATCTGCCCCTGCTGATGCTCTTCCAGGCGGTTGATGCACCGGATCATCGTGGACTTGCCCGAGCCGGAAGGCCCGCAGACCACGATGCGCTCGCCACGTCGGACGGTCAGGTTGATATCCTTCAGGACGTGGAACTGACCGTACCACTTATGCATCCCGATGATCTGGATGGCGACTTCGTCGGATACGCCTGGCACCGACACGGTCTGAGCAGCTTCAGACATAATGATCTCCTATCGCTTGTGACCGGTATGCAGCTTGGCTTCGAGCCAGATGCTGTACCGGGACATGCCGAAACAGAATACCCAATAGATAAGGCCCACGAAGACGTAAGACTCGTAGATAAGCCCAAGCCAGTTGGGGTGGGTGATGACGGTCTTGGCGATCCCGAGAAGATCGAAGAGACCGATGATCAGCACCAGAGAGGTATCCTTGAACAGGCCGATGAAAGTATTGACGATGCCGGGAATGACGATCCGCAGTGCTTGCGGAAGAATGATGAGGTTCATCATCTTCCAGAAGCTCAGACCCATGGCCGCCGCCGCTTCATACTGTCCCTTCGGAATCGCCTGCAGTCCGCCGCGGATCACCTCGGCCATATAGGCCGCGGAGAAGAGCGCCACACCGATCAGCGCCCGCAGCAGCTTGTCGAAGTTCACGCCTTCCGGCAGGAACAGCGGTAACATGACCGAGGACATGAAGAGGATGGTGATCAGCGGAACGCCGCGGACGAACTCGATAAAGACCACGCACATGGAACGCACGACCGGCATGGTCGAACGTCGGCCCAGCGCGAGCGCGATACCGATCGGGAACGAAGCGACGATGCCCGTCACCCCGATCACCAGGGTGAGCAGCAGACCACCCCACTGCGGCGTCTCGACCGTCTGCAGCAGTGCGTCTTCGCCAACGCCGGTGCCGCTGAGTAGGAAGAAGCCGGTGATCGGCAGCAGCGCCGTATTGACGAACAAGAGTTTCCGGAAGGGAATCTTGTCGAACAGAACCGGCAGAATCGCCAGGATCAGAACGAGGCCGCAAAGGTAAACACGCCACAACTCTTCAGGCGGATAGAACCCGAAGAAAAACTGATTGGCGCGCACACCGATCAAAGCCCAGCACGCGCCCGAAGACGTGCAGTCGTCTCGCGTCGCACCTTCGAAGTCCGCACTGAAGAACGCCCAATCCAGCATGGGCGGGATTGCCCAGATCAGGACCAGGATCGACAAGATCGTCAGGATCGAACTGAAGATGCCGGAGAAAAGGTTCTGCTTCAGCCAGCCAACAGCACCCACCGTACCTGCCGGTGGCGGAAGATCTGGATGCTCTCCCGGCGGATAATGCTGCCCTGGGGCTGCGTTTTGCGTGAAATCGCTCATTTTCAGCCCCCTTATCTTTCAACCAGCGCAATGCGCCTGTTGTAGTAGTTCATGAACATCGAGATCAGCAGGCTGATCGCCAAGTAGACCAACATGGTTATCATAATGACCTCGATCGCCTGACCTGTCTGGTTCAGCGAGGTGCCGCCAAAGGTCGAAACCAGATCCGGGTAACCGATCGCGATCGCCAGAGACGAGTTCTTGGTCAGGTTCAGATACTGACTGGTCAGCGGAGGGACGATCACCCGCAGAGCCTGCGGCAGGATGATCATCCGCATGGTCCAACTCGGTTTTACGCCGAGCGAATAGGCCGCTTCGGTTTGCCCGTGGCTGACCGCCTGAATCCCTGCCCGGACGATCTCGGCGATGAAGGCCGCCGTATAGATCGTGAGCGCGAACCAGAGCGCGACGAACTCGGGCCTCAGGACCATTCCGCCCTTAAAGTTGAAGCCCTTCAGGACCGGAACGTCGAAGGTCACCGGAAAGCCGGTCAGGATCGCGCCAACCAGGGGCAATCCGACGAGCAGTCCAACTGAAATCCAGAAGACCGGCATGATCTCACCGGTAGCTTCCTGCCGCTTCTTGGCCATCTTGGAAATCACGACCGAGGCAACGATTGCGATCAGGAAACCGATCAGCATGAGGCTGGCGCCATCGCCGAACTGCGGTTGCGGCATATACAGCCCGCGGCCGTTCAGAAAGACGGTGTCGCTGACCACGTGAATGCTGTCGCGGGGCCTGGGAAGCGTAATAACCACGCCATACCAGAAGATGATATGCAGCAGCAGCGGCAGGTTCCGCATGACTTCGACGTAGCTGTAAACCAGCTTCGCGACCAGCCAGTTCTTGGAGAGCCGAAGAACACCGAGAACCACGCCGAGAAGCGTTGCCGCGATAATCCCGCTGATCGAAACCGCGAGCGTATTGAACAAACCGACGAAAAAGACGCGCCCGTGAGTGTCCGTCGCTGTGTAAGGAATCAGCGACATGGCGACATCATAGCCCGCCGGTGCGCTCAGAAACCCGAAACCGGTGGCGATGCCGCGCACTTCCAGATTGTGGGCCGTATTTAGACCGATGTAGACGAAGAAGATGACGACCGCGAGGAACGCAAGAGCCTGGAAAAATATCGCTCTCGTTCGTTGGTCGCTCAGAAATGAGCCGCGTTTCGGCCCATCCATTGCCTGTGTAGCCATGCCGCCCCCTGCTGGCTGACCTGAATGACCGGGCCCCTGTTGCTGCCCGTGACATCAGTGACTGAAGACGACCTGAAGCACGCCAGGCCCGAAGCCTGGCGTGCTATTCAAGTCACGTTAAGCAGTTTTAATCTGCCTTATTAACGCATCGGCGGGGCATAGAGGATGCCGCCGTCGGTCCAAAGGGCGTTCAGGCCGCGCTCGAGAGCCAGAGGAGTCGTGGTCCCCAGGTTACGCTCGAAGGTCTCGCCGTAGTTGCCGACCTGCGTGATGATGTTCTTCGCCCAGTCAGCCGGCAGGCCAAGCTGTGCACCCATGTCGCCCTCGGCGCCAAGAAGACGCAGAACTTCAGGGTTCTTGGAAGAAGACGCCATCTCGGCGGCATTGGCGGAGGTCACGCCGAGCTCTTCAGCCACGATCATGGCGTTCAGAGTCCAACGCGCGATATCACCCCACTGGTTGTCGCCGTGACGCACCAGAGGACCGAGCGGCTCTTTCGAGATGATCTCGGGCAGGATGATGTGCTCGCTGGGGTTCGACATGGTCGAACGCTGAGCGGCAAGACCGGAAGCGTCCGTCGTGTAGACGTCGCAACGCTCTTCCTCATAAACACCACGGCCTTCAGCGGAGGTCTCGATGACCACCGACTCATAGCTCATGCCGTTGGTGCGGAAGTAGTCGGCGAGGTTCAGCTCGGTGGTGGTGCCGGTCTGGATGCAGACGGAGGCGCCGTCGAGTTCCTTGGCGCTGGTCACGCCGAGGCTCTTGCGAACCATGAAGCCCTGGCCGTCGTAGTAGTTAACGCCCACGAACTCAAAGCCGAGGTTGACGTCACGCGAGAAGGTCCAGGTGGTGTTCCGAGCAAGAACATTGATTTCACCGGACTGCAGAGCGGTGAAACGCTCTTTTGAAGTCGTCGGCGTGTACTTCACCTTGGCCGCATCGCCAAAGATTGCCGCAGCCATCGCCCGGCAGAAGTCCACGTCAAATCCGGCCCACTGCCCCTGGTCGTCAGGAGCCGCAAAACCGGCAAGACCGGTAGTAACGCCGCATCGAACGAAGCCTTCTTCTTTGGTTTTGTCAAGCGTGGCCGCTGATGCACCAGTGGACAACGCTGTTACCGCCGCAGCGGTAATGAGAAACTTTCCAAGCTTCATTGGTAGGATCTTCCCTGCTGTTCAATTCAGTAATCTTGTTGTTTTTGTGTGACTGCGCTGCGTTCACGCCGTTTCGCTATCTTCTTTGACCTTCTAAGGGTCGCCGTGCGACAGCACATCACGGACAAACCATGTCCCATCAGGACATGAAACGCAACAGGGCTAAACTCATGGGAAGCAAATTGTTACCGGACAATGACGGTAACAAACTGAATCTCAACGAAAAAAAGGATTGACGACACGTCCGCACGGTTGTTGTAGTCGGGCATCGAATCTCCTGCAAAGCGATTAGGATCCAAGGAGATTTGCCTTTGCCCGGCCTTCCTGAAGCGGCCCCGTTCCAGCCGAAACCCGCCTTGGAGACGAACGGAACAATCTGCCGCACAGCAAGGGCTGGCAACGGCGGAGCCAGCCTGTCATAACCATGGAGGCGCTGTTCGAGAAAGCTGTCACCAAGACAGCCTTGATCGCCCCCTGATCTTTTGTTCTGCGGATTCTGTTCTATGTCGTCTCGAGACCATAAGCCTGATACGCGTCTTGCGCATCTCGGCCGCAACCCAAAATCGCAGCATGGCGCGGTTAACCCGCCCGTCTACCATGCTTCGACGATCCTTTATAAGGACGTCGAAAGCCTTCGGAACGCCAAGCACGTCCGCATGAACCGGGATGCCGTAACCTATGGCCGTGCAGGAACGCCGACGACCTTCGCGCTGCAGGACTCGGTCGCGGCGCTGGAAGGTGGCTATGGAGCGGTCGCGGTCTCGTCGGGCCTCGCGGCCGTGACCGCCAGCATCCTCGCCCTGGTTCAGGCCGGCGATCATATTCTGGTGACGGATTCCGTCTATGCGCCGGCGAGGGCCTTCTGCGATTCCACCCTGAAGCGCTTCGGGGTGGAAACGACCTATTACGATCCTTTAATCGGGGCTGGTATCTCGGAGCTGATCCGGGAGAACACCCGTCTCGTGTTTACGGAATCGCCCGGCTCGCAAACCTTCGAGGTGCAGGATGTTCCCGCCATCGCCGCGGCCGCTCATGCCGCCGGCGCGGCAGTCCTGATGGACAACACCTGGGGGACGCCGCTGTACTGCAAGTCCTTCGATCTGGGTGTTGATGTCTCGATTCACGCCGGCACCAAGTACATCGTCGGCCATTCCGACGCCATGCTTGGCCTTATCGTCACCAGCGAAGCCTATTATGAGCAGGTGCGTCGCGGCGTGATGTCACTGGGCCATAGCGCGGCGCCCGACGATGTCTATCTCGGCCTGCGCGGCCTCAGAACGCTTAGCGTACGCCTCGAACGCCATCACCAGAACGGTCTGGAGCTGGCAAGCTGGCTGCAGTCGCGGCCGGAGGTCGCGCGGGTTATGCACCCTGCCCTGCCCGGAGATCCGGGGTATGCGCTCTGGGAACGGGACTTCAGCGGCGCCTGCGGCCTCTTCGGACTGGTCCTGCATCCGGTTGCACGGGATGCTCTGGATGAAATGCTGAACCACTTGGAACTCTTCGGTATGGGCTATAGCTGGGGCGGCTTCGAAAGCCTGATCATCCCGACCGATCCGCAGGAGATCCGAACCGCCACCCAATGGAACGAGGCAGGCCCAGCCCTGCGCATTCATGCTGGCCTGGAAGATGTCGGGGATCTGATTGCCGATCTTGAAGCCGGGTTCGGCCGGCTGAATCGAGCTGTCGCCGCAGAGTGACGGAGCTAGAATGACGGAGCTAAGAACGATGCCTTCAACAGACAGCGCCACACTGCGCGCCAGCCTGCCTGCTGCCATCGAGCAGGGAGTGGCCTTTAATGCTGATGGGCTGGTCGCCGCGATCGCGCAACAACATGATTCCGGAGAGGTCCTGATGATGGCCTGGATGAACCGGGATGCGCTGGCCGAAACGCTGGAAACCGGACAGGTCTGCTACTGGTCCCGTTCGCGTCAGAGCCTCTGGCGCAAGGGTGAGTCATCCGGCCAGGTTCAAAAGCTGATCGAGCTGACAATCGACTGCGATGGCGACAGCTTGCTGTTGAAGGTCGATCAGACCGGCGTTGCCTGTCACACCGGACGGCGCAGTTGTTTCTATCGTGCCGTCACGGAGGAGCGGGAACTGGAAGATCGCTTACCCGTCCTGACGGATCCGAAGGATCTCTACGGAAAATAGAGGATACGCACCTTGCGTTCAGGCTATCTTGGCCGGCTCCGCGGAGCTATCTACGGCTTTTTCTCGCTCCTCACGGCCTGTTCGCTGCTACAGGGTGCCGCGCAGGCTGAGACGAGCGGGAAGCCGGTCACGATTTTTGCGGCCGCCAGCACGACCAATGCCGTTTCCGAGATCCTGGAACTCTACAGACAGCAGACCGGCAATAAAGCAAGGGCGGTCTTCGCCGCCTCCTCGACACTGGCCAGACAGATCGCCAATGGCGCCCCCGCCGACCTCTTTCTCTCGGCCAATCAGCGCTGGATGGATTATCTGCTCGAAAAAGTCGCGGTCGATGCCAAGTCGGCCGCACCTTTGCTCAGCAACCGACTTGTACTGGTGGTGAGCGCATCAAATCCGATCACCGGGGAAGCCCTGCCTGACATCGTCGGTGCCGAAACCCCCTTGGAAAAACTCCTGGGCAACAGCCGTCTGTCCATCGGAGATCCGGCCCACGTGCCTGCCGGTATCTACGCCAAGGCGGCATTGAAATCAGAGGGTCTCTGGGAGGGCGTCGCCTCGAAACTTGCCTTTTCAGGGAATGTGCGGGCAGCCCTGGCGCTGGTAGAGCGGGGCGAGGCTGCCGCTGGTATCGTCTACGAAACGGACGCCCGCGTGGTATCGGGTGTCAGGCGGGCCGGCGTTTTTCCCGAAAGCAGCCATCCGCGGATCGTCTATTCTCTCGCGGTCACGGCAGGCAGTGAACGCGCAGCAGCCGAAAGCTTCTATGACTTTCTTCACGGTCCGCAGTCGCGGGAGGTTTTTGCGCGTCACGGCTTCAGCGAACCGGCGCGCGCGGAATAGCAGGCGGGACGCTGGTTCGACATGTTCTCGCTGACACCCCTGGAAACGGAAGCTGTCAACCTCAGTCTGAAGGTTGCTTTCTTCGCGGTAACAACCAGCCTGCCTCTCGGCCTCGGAGCCGCCTGGCTCCTGGCGCGCTGCAACTTTCCGGGTAAGTCACTCTTCGACGGCATTTTGCACCTGCCGCTGGTCCTGCCACCCGTGGTCGTCGGTTACCTGCTGCTCGTCCTGCTCGGCCGGGAGGGCCTGATCGGCCGCTGGCTCGACAGCCTCTTTGGTGTGACGCTCGCCTTTACCTGGCAGGGCGCGGCCGTGGCGGCCGGCGTCATGGCTTTCCCCCTCATGGTCAGATCGATCCGGCTGGCACTGGAACTGGTCGACCGGAAGCTCGAGGACGCGGCCTTCACTCTGGGCGCAGGCGCCTGGAACGTTTTTTTCACCATCACCCTGCCCCTGGTCGCGCCGGGCATTCTGGCCGGCTGTCTCCTGGCTTTTGCCCGCAGCCTGGGGGAATTCGGGGCGACGATCACCTTCGCCGCCAACATTCCCGGAGCCACCCAGACGATCCCTTTGGCTCTTTACAGCGTCATCCAGACCCCGGAAGGCGAGGCTCTGGCCCTCCGGCTTGCCGTGCTCTCCGTTCTCCTCTCTTTCGCGGCGCTCGCGCTGTCCGAAATCATGGCCCGGCGGCTGCGCGCCCGGCTGACGGGCTGAGGGGCAAGACTTTATGCTCAAAGTCGACGTGGAAAAACGCCTCAGCAGCTTTCAGGTCACCAGTCGGTTCGAATGCGGCTCTTCCGGTATTGTCGCTCTCTTCGGGCGCTCCGGTGCCGGCAAGAGCTCGATCGTCAATATGCTCGCCGGCCTGGTCAAACCCGATCGTGGGCGTATCCAGATCCAGGACCGGGTCCTCTTTGATTCGACCGCAGACATCGATGTGCCGCCACAGCAGCGCCGTTTGGGTTATGTCTTCCAGGAAGACCGTCTGTTTCCGCATTTGAGCGTACGCAGCAACCTGCTCTACGGCTGGAAGCGCGCGCCAAAGACGGAGCGAAGGATCAACCTGGAGCAGGTCGTCACGCTGCTGGGCATTGAAAGCTTGCTGGAACGGCGGCCGAGCAAGCTCTCCGGCGGAGAGAAACAACGCGTCGCACTGGGCCGCGCCCTGCTCGCAAACCCGCATCTCCTTCTGATGGACGAGCCGCTGGCCGCGCTGGATCAGGCCCGTAAGGAAGACGTCCTGCCCTTCATCGAAAGACTGCGGGATGACTTCGATCTTCCCATCATCTATGTCAGCCACAGCATGGAGGAAATTGTCCGGCTTGCCGACACCATCGTCCTGATCTCAGAAGGTCAGGTGGAAGCGGTCGGCCCCGTGGACGATGTGATGGGGCGTCTCGATCTGCGGCCGCTGACCGGCCGCTACGAGGCCGGCGCCGTCATAACGGCGGAGATTTCGGCACATGATGCCGATTTCGGTCTGACCGAGCTGCGATTTGGTGGCGGCCTGCTGCGCATTCCCCTCCTGGAAGCGCCGGTTGGAACATTGCTGCGCCTTCGAATCCGAGCCCGCGATGTTTCCCTCGCGCTGTCTCCACCAGTCGGCGTCTCCATTCAAAACATCTTTCCCGCAAGGATCATCGATGTCGGCAGCGAGACCGGACCGCAGGTCGACCTCAGGCTCGACGCCGGTGGCGCCATCGTCTGGGCGCGGGTCACCAAGCGCGCCCAGGCGTCTCTCGGCCTCGTGCCAGGGCGAGAGATTTTTGCCATGGTCAAGGCCATCGCTGTCGATCGGCACAGCCTGGGCCGCGTGACAGGCCGCGATCGCTTCCTCTCGGGAAACTGACGCTTTCTATCTCGTTTTCGGAGATGGCGAAGGCAGTCAAACAACCTGACGGGGCAGTGGAATCCGTCGTTACACGTCTGTTTCGCGCAGAGATCGTGGGCTTTGCGGCCGTTTCTTAGGAAGCCTTTAACGCCTAGCCCCTATCCTTCGGGAAAATTTTCGAGGGGTATGGACGATGAGTACCAACGCTGCGCAGGTGATTTCTGAAGAACAGGTCGACGAACAGGCCGAGAGCGAAGTGCTCGATGAAGCCCGGGATGTGGTGTCAAACCTGGAAATCCGTCTTCAGCAGGTTCGGACCGGCAGCCTGGCGCGCGATGAAGCCGCGGTCCTGCTTTCTCAGGACGCTTCCAATCTTCGCCTGAAAGCCCGCACGGTCGCCATGAACGGTCTGGCGCCGATCACGCACCGGCTGGACGAGTACCTCTCTTCCATCTCGATGATCGAAGATAAACATATCGCCGATCTTCAGACCTTCGGCGACCGTATCGGCGCCCTGCTGGATGGCGATATCGTCTCCACGGAAGAGACCGCTGAGGTGGTCCGTAACCTGCCGCATACCATGACCTTCGACGTCAGTGACGTCACCATCACCGATACCGAGGTCACAGTCGTCCTGCCGCAGCGGTCGGCCGCCAGCGTCGTTGGCCGCGAACTGGCAGCCTGCGGCTACCGGGTATCCACCGTCCTGGACCCTCTCGAGGCCATCGGCCTGATCGTCGAAACCCGCCCCGACCTCGTTATCACGACCGTGGTCATGCCCCGCCTGAGCGGTGTCGATCTGGCCTGCGCCATGGCCGCTATGCCCTCCACCAAAGCCATCCCGGTGGCGGTGCTGACCAGCCTGGAGCCCAATCACCCCGATCTCGCCGCACTGCCCATGAATGCCGGTCTGATCCGGCGCGGCCCCAGCTTCGGCGACGATCTCGCAGACGTGCTGCAGCGTTTCAATATCACGTAATTAGCCGTTGATATCTAACGGTAATCGTCCAGACATGATTAAGGCGGCCCGACTTATGTCGGCCGCCTTTTCCTTACCTCAAAAGTGACTGAAGCTTTATCGGGCCCAGCGCCCGCCCGCACTCAATGCAGGTGACGCCGATTCGGATGCGCGAGATTCTGCGCGAGGCCTTCGTTCTTAAAGTCCACCTCGTCGAACTTGATGCCGATGCCGTTCCAGGCATGGCGCACGACAGTGCCGGTGAAATCGCCCAGCGCCTCGATCTTCATTTCGACGGGCAGGCCGATCTTGGGCCGGCAAGAGGTTTCCAGAAAGACTCCACCCCCTGAGACGTCCACCGCCGAACAGGGATTCCAGTCCTCCCCCAGCTTCAGCGTGGCCCCATTGGTCGACCGGTAGCGCCGGTATCTGCGGCGTTGGTCCTGCCGTCCACTCGGTGTCATTGGGTGCACTCCTTCTCTCTTTCTTTTCTTTCGTTCCGAAGGTCCGACGATAAAGATCACATTTTTCTAAAGTCTTGCAAAGTTCGGTTAACAGGATCGTTTACCACAGGAAATTGGTTGCGCGACAAACTATTTTCAATCTGATAAAGCTTTCTTGAAGCCGTTTCGCGGCCTTCACGACGCCACGCAAAAATTTTGCTTTTCTTACAAGAGGTTCTCTATGTCTGCTCAAGTTGCCGCATCACACATTCTTCTCATGTACGCCGGTTCGCAGCGCTCCAGTGCGACGCGGTCGAAGGAAGAAGCCTTGAGCGAGATCGGGGATCTTAAGACTCGACTCGAAGAAGGTGCCGACTTCGGAGAATTGGCCCGCGCTCATTCCGACTGTCCTTCCGGACAGAGCGGTGGCGATCTCGGCTCTTTCGGACGTGGCATGATGGTGCCGGAATTCGAAAATGCAGCGTTCGGCCTTGAAGTGGGCGGTACCAGCGATGTCGTGGAGACGCCCTTCGGCTATCACCTGATCCACCGTACGGGCTAAGCCCTTTCTTCAAGATGTTCCTGATAACGGCGATGACAGTATGAAGACTCATCAAATTCCGATCGACGGCATCTATGTGCCGGTAAAGCTGAAGAAGGAACTCGACGAATCCAAGATTGCGGAGCGGGCGGAAAGCCTTCTCGAAGAAGGTGAACAAAAGCCCATACAGGTCCGAAAGGACGAAAAGAAGGGTTACGTTCTTGTCAAAGGTCTTAATCGGCTGGAGGCTTGCCGCGCGCTGGGCGAGACCGAGATTGACTGCCTCATCGTTGCGGCGCGTCAGTATTGATGGTCTCCTTCCCCAGTTCAGCGGGAGACGTTAAGACGTCCCTTCCTGCTTAATCGAACCCGTTGAGCTCTCTATACACTCGGATCAACGGGTTCGAACTCTCTTCATAGGAGTGCCGATGTCTTCCAGCCCTGGTCAAAGCCGCCTTGACGCGGCGCACCGGGCCTTGGCTCATGTGCATGAACGCCTCGGACTCGAGTTCGGCTTCGAGCTCTGGGACGGCTCGAGCATTCCATCCGGCCGCAACGGATCGTCCGATCTGCGACTGGCCATCACCGACGAACTCGCTCTGCCACGCCTCCTGCGAAGCCCAAAAGCTAAAACGCTGATCGATCTGCACATTGCCGGTGCAATCGATATCCGCGGTGGCACTCTGTTCGAGCTTGCCGCCCGTCGTCCGCAGGGAAAATCGAAAGCCTTGCGTGCGCGTCTCGACAAGGGATTACTCCTGAAAGCCGCTCTGCCCCTGCTGTTTGCAAGGAACAAATCGAACGGCACGGATGGTGAGCTTGGCGAGGGCTCGACGGCCGGCAAGGGCAGCGACAAAACCGAGATCGCGTATCACTACGACGTCTCGAATGCGTTTTACCGGCTCTTCCTCGATCGCGAGATGGTCTACACCTGCGGTTACTTCACCGACTGGGAGAACGACATCCATACCGCTCAGCACGACAAGCTGGACATGATCTGCCGGAAGTTGCGCTTGAAACCCGGTGACCGACTGCTGGATATCGGCTGTGGCTGGGGGGCCTTGATCTGCCACGCGGCACAGAACTACGGCGTTACGGCGCTGGGCGTCACCCTGTCGGAAGAACAGTTGGAACTGGCACGGGAGCGCATCGCCGAACGCGGGTTAGACGATAAGGTTTCCGTCGAGCTGCGCGACTTTCGCGATCTCGAAGGAAGCTTCGACAAGATTGCGTCAATCGGCATGTTCGAGCATGTCGGAATCGCTAACCATGTCGACTACTTTCGCACCGTGAATCGTCTGCTGGAGCCCCGCGGGCTCTACCTCCATCATTCGATTGCGCGCCGCGGAAAATCGAGCGACGCGAAGTTTAACCGCAAACGGCCCGAATACACCTCGATGCTGCAGTACATCTTCCCCGGCGCGGAGGTCGATCACATCGGCATGTCGGTTCGAAACCTGGAAGCCCACGGCTTCGAGGTCCACGATGTCGAGGCCTGGAGAGAGCATTACGCACGCACGACCCGGCTCTGGGCGGAGCGGCTGATGGCCAGCAAGGAAGCCGCCATCGCGGAGGCCGGCGAAGAACGCTATCGCCTCTGGGTCCTCTACCTCAGCGGTGTGTCCCTGGCCTTTGAGCGCGGAACCCTGAACATCTTTCAGACCCTTGCCTCGAAACGCAGCCGCGGAGCTTCGGGCTTGCCGCCGACCCGCGCCGATCTCTACAGCTAGGGCCGATCTCTAAAGTTAGGAATTTATCGATGGGAAAACTTCTGGGCATCGCCCGAAAAGCCGAGAGCGGCGCCATCATGGAAATTCTCGATACAGCGGACGTCACCGTCGAGCGCGGCCTGGAAGGCGATTACCGCGGCAAGCTGCGCCGCCGCCAGATCTCGATTCTTTCAAAAGAAGACTGGGAGACGGCCTGCGGCGAGCATGGCCAAGACTTGCCCTGGACCACCCGGCGCGCCAACCTGCTGGTCGAAGGCCTCGCGCTCAAAGAGACCAAGGGCGCAAAGATCAAGATCGGCGCGGCTGTCCTTGAGGTCTACTGCGAGACCGATCCCTGTGAGGTCATGGACACGGCGAGCGACGGCCTGAAAAAGGCCCTGGAGCCCGACTGGCGCGGCGGCGTCTGCTGCCGGGTCATCGAAGCCGGACGGATTTCTTTGGACGATGAGGTGACGCTATGTCGCTCCTAGAAGATGATGCCCAATCAGAAATGACCGCCTGGCGGCGGGACATTCACAAACATCCTGAACTTGGCTTCCGTGAGGTGCGGACCTCCACGAAAGTCGCCGAGTTACTTGAAAGCTTCGAGCTGGAAGTCCATCGCGGGATCGGGACCACCGGGGTCGTCGGGGTGCTCCGCAAAGGCCAGGGCAATCGCGCGATCGGACTGCGTGCCGATATGGATGCCCTGCCGATCCAGGAGGCGAATGACTTTCCGCATCGATCGGTCAACGACAAGGTCTTTCATGGCTGCGGCCACGACGGTCATACGGCGATGCTGCTGGGCGCCGCCAAGCAACTGGCCGAAGGCGGTGACTTCGACGGCACGGTCTACTTCATCTTTCAGCCCAGCGAAGAGGACGGGCGCGGCGCGCTCTCCATGATCGACGACGGGCTGTTCGAGCGTTTCCCCATGGAGGCCGTCTACGGCATGCACAACATGCCGGGGATCGCCGCCGGCCACTTCGCCGTGCGCCAGGGGGCGATGATGACATCGGAGGACATCTTCGAGATCACCATCCAGGGCCGGGGCGGCCATGCCTCCATGCCGGACCGGACGATTGACCCCGTAGTTATCGGCGCCGAAGTCGTGCTGGCGCTTCAGAGCATTGCGTCACGTTCCGTGGGGCCGCAGGACTGGTGCGTGGTCTCGGTGACCGAAATGCTGACCGACGGCGCGCGGAATATCATCCCCTCGAGGGTGACCATCAAGGGCGACTGCCGCGCCTTGTCGCCCGAGATCCAGGCGCGGATCGAGAGCCGCATGCGTGAGATTGTTGCCGGGATCTGCGCGGCTCATGGAGCGGAAGGCTCCGTCCATTACCAGCAGGACTTCGTGGCCACGATCAACTCACCCGCAGAAACCGAGGCGGCCATCGCCGCCGCCCGTGCCGTCGCAGGGGAGCCGGCCGTCGATCCGGATTGCCCGACCTGCGGCGCCTCCGAAGACTTCGCGCGGATGCTGCGGGTCAAGCCGGGTTGCTACATCCTGATCGGTAACGGTCTCGAGGGCCACTGCGGATCTTCGCTCCACAATCCCCACTACGACCTCAACGACGACATCCTGACGGTCGGCTCCGCCTACTGGAAAACCCTGGTCGAGCAGCAGTTGCCACTGCACTAGCTATAGGGGTTCCAGGCCACACCATTCCGCGATGAAGAGAGCGATGCTGCCGGTGACGCCTTTCGTGGAGGCCAGGCTGACCCGCTCGTCAAAGCCGTGGATGCCCTCTGAATAAGGACCGTAAACCAGGCAGGGACAGTCGTCGTAGAGCACGAAGACCCGGCCATCGAGATAAGCGGGCGTGACCATGCTCTCCAGGGACTGGCCGTGGGACGTCTGGTGGACGCGCTCCAGCAGGCATTCGGCATCACTGCCCTCCTCCAGGACATAGCCCTCCGCAAGGAAACCGTTCCACTCCACCTCCGGCGGATTGTTGGCCAGGAAGCTGTGCTTCTGCGCGGCCGCACGCAGGCAGGCCTCGACTTCCGCAGCGCGCTCCGCCGGGTTCCAGCCCGGATAGATGGAAATCCGGCAATCGAAGCTGCACCAGGCCGGCACGGAAGAAGCCCAGTCCCCGCCGGCAATCTTGCCGACATTCAGGTTGATGGGGTGCGGGTGATCCTCGAAATAGCGTTGAGCCTCTTTTTCCTGGTTCCAGCGCTCTTCAAGTTCATGCAGAGCTGAGATCAGTGGAAAGGAAGCCTCGATGGCGTTGGAGCCGGAACCGGCCTGGAGCACGTGCACCGGCACGCCCCGGACATGCACCCGGAACCAGAGCACCCCGACGTTGGCCCGCACCAGCTTGCCGTCCATCGGTTCGGGAATGATCGCCGCATCGGCTTTGTAACCCCGAACCAGGCAGGACAGCGCGCCATTGCCCGTGCATTCCTCCTCGGTCACCGACTGCAGATGGAGCCGGGCAGCCGGCTGGTAACCGAGGGCACGCAAGGCATCCAGGGCGTAGATGTTGGCCGCGATGCCGGCCTTCATGTCCCCTGCCCCGCGCCCGTAAAGCCAGTCGCCGTCCACGTGCGGTTCGAAGGGCGGGTCGCTCCACATCTCAAGCGGTCCGGTCGGAACCACATCGACATGGCCGTTCAGGATCAGCGACCGGCCGGTCTCGTCCCTCGGCCGATGGCTGCCGACCACATTGATCGCGTTGCTGTAGTCGACCTTGACCGGAGAGAAACCCGGATGGTTTTCGATATCCGAGACCTCGATGGCCCAGCGGTCCATCGCGAGATCCCGGGCGCGCAGGGCCTCGAAGAGAAAGTCCTGCGCCGTATGCTCCTGTCCCCTGAGTGAGGGGAAGCGCACAAGGTCCCGGGTAAAGGCAACCTGTCTGTCAAAAGCCTCATCGACCGACGCCAGGATCTCTCTGCTCAGAGTCTCGTCCAGCATTATTCCTCTCTGTTTCGCCGCAACAGCCGTAAAACAAGAGGTTAGCGCGCTTTCCTACGCCAATGCCACGAGCTTTTCATGGGTCAGGGATGGGCATACCTCACCGCCCAGTCTTCCACCGGGCTTTCGTGCAGGCTGAACTTGCGGCTCTTGTCCAGGAAGTCGTGGGTGTGGACAACTACCGTCTGATCGTCGATGAGAACCACCGCATAGGCCGGCGGCTCGAAGCTGCCCGCGATCGAACTCTCCGCCTCCAGGTCGAACCAGCACTGGTGGTTCATGGCACGCAGGCTGGAAACCGAGATCCCCATCCAGTTGCCCGAGAGGGGGCGATGGATGTGACCGAAAAAGAGGTGCCGGATACGCTGCGCAAAGGGCGCCACGGTCTCCGCGAAAAGCTCCGGTTCCTGCAGCGAAATCCGGTCAAGCGGCGCGAGGCCGATCTTGAAGGGCGGATGGTGCATGAAGAGGAAGACCGGATCATCCGCCTCCTCGGCGGCCCGCAGTTGTTCGCTCAGCCAGCGCCGCCGGGTTTCGCAGAACCAGCCCGCGTGGGTGCCGTCCTGATTGGTATCCAGAAAGATCAGGCGCCCCTGCTCGGTCTGTCGTACGGATTGGACGAAGCCGTTTTCATCGCGCTGCTGATCCGGAAAGTACGTAGCGAAGGTCTCCCGGTGATCGTGATTGCCCAGCATAAGCTGCAAGGGCGGCTTTAACGGCGACAATACATCCTTCAGGCTTTCAAAGGCCTCCGGTTCCCCCCAATGGGTCAAGTCCCCTGTGATGCAGACGAGATCGGCGTCACGATGGTGTTTGTTGATATCAGCCACGGCGGCTTCAAGAACTGCGCGGGGATCCCCGCCGTAAAGGGTTTCGCCTTTCGGGACGAAATGCGTATCAGTCAAATGGACGATTTTCATCATGGATATATCCTGCCCGCTCCCCCCGTTCCTGCGGGGAGAGTGGCCGGCGGGATAGACGCCCCGCCGGCCGGTTCTTCTTTGCTTTGAGGGATTAGGAGCCTTGTGCCGGCAGCAGGTCTTCGACCTCTTCCACCAGTTCTTCCTGAACGGCTTCCATGTCATCGTTTTCACCCACGACGATACTCTCGATGGCGTCGTAGATGACCTGGGTGACGGCCAGGCCGTTGTCGCCCGGGTAGGCCTGCCAGTCGCGCAGCAGAGGAAGCTGATCGACGGCCGTCTGCTTGTTGGGGTTTTCCTTGTAGAAGTCGGCCAGGATGATTTCGTTGGCGGCCTTATTCGGCGGCATGTAACCGGTCGTCCGCGCAACGTCCGCCGCGCCCTCGCCCGAGGTGATGAACTTCAGCCAGGCCCATGAGGCTTCCAGAACCCGCGGGTCGTCGGAGTCGGAAACCAGCATGGCGGCGTTACCGCCGGCAGGCAGACCCATAGGCGCACCCTCGATGCCCGGGAAAGGCCCGGTCTTCAGGGTGAAGTCGCCCTTGGCGCGCTCCACGGCGCCAACCGCGGAGGTCGACCAGAACATCATCGCAACCTGGCCGGCAGAGAAGGACGACAGTGCTTCCTTCCACTCCAGGTTCTTCATGTCGCATTCGCGGAACAGCATCTTCATGGTTTTGAGGGAGGTCAGGCCCGCATCGCTCGCCACGTTGAAGACTCCATCTTTGATGGTCGGTTCGTCCTGGCTCCACATCAGCGCCTGCAGGAACCAGTTACCGGTGATGTTCCAGCCCCAGAAGATCGGGTTCTCGACACCGTTGGCCTTGAGCGCCTTACAGGTATCGACCACCTCGCTCCAGGTCTTGGGGAACTCCGTGATCCCGGCCTTGGACATAAGGTCCATGTTGTAGTAGCCGACCGGCAGTGAGACCGAGAAAGGCAAGCCGTGAACCTGGTTGCCAAAGGTCGAGAGGGTCAGCATGGCCTCGTGGTAGCCGTCTTTCGCGAAGTCGGCTTCCTTGTTGATGAAAGGCTCCAGCGAGCGTGCGATGCCCTTCTCGACCAGGATCGCCTGACGGTTCAGGCCTTGCATGGTGACGTCCGGCAGGTTGCCCGAGACCGCTTCGCGCAGGATGGTGTTGGTGCCGTCTTCGTAGTTTTCGTAGGTCGCGCGGATCGACACTTCGACGTTCGGGTGCTGCTCGTAAAACTTCGGCAGGATCTTTTCATAAGTCACGTCGAAAAGGTGCGAGTAAGGATAGGCGAATTCGATCTTCACCTTTTCCTCAGCCTGCGCAGCCGTTACAAAGCTTGCCGCGACGATCACGGCGGTTGCGAGTGTGCGTTTCATTGTCTCTCTCTTTCGCTGTGCGGGTCCCGGTTTGTTTGGCGACGGCCGGGACCCTTCTCCTTTCCGGCAATGGCCGGAACTCCCTTGAGTGCAATCGTTCTTTTGAAAACAAGAACGTGAATCGCCCTCAACTCTTACATTTTTGAGACTGATTCACGTTTTTCGCGATCCTCGTGAAAAACGATCAGGCTCAATGATCCGGTTACTTCATTCCGGACAGTGTGATCCCCTCGATAAAGCGCCGCTGTGCGAGCATGAAGGCGACGATGAGGGGGGTTACGATGATCGTGGCAGTGGCCATCATCGGCCCGAAGAAACTGCCGTCTGCGTCACCTTTGAACTCCCGAAGGCCCAAGGGCGGCGTGAAAAGATCCCGATTGCCCGTGACCACGATGCGCGGCCAGAAGTAGTCGTTCCAGTGGGCGACCACCGAGAAGATCGCGAAGGCCAGCAGCGCCGGGATGGCGGTCGGCAACATGACCTTCCAGACGATGGAAAGTTCGCTCATACCGTCCATCCGCGCCGCATCGATCAGATCGTCCGGCACGGTCATGAAGAACTGACGCATCAGAAAAATCCCGAAGACCGAGATGGTCCAGGGAATGATCAGCGCGGCGTAGCTGTTGGTGAGTCCGACCTTGGCCAGCATAATGTAGAGCGGCAGGGCGATGGCATGCACCGGGATCAGCAGGCAGAAGAGCACCATCCCGAAGACGAACTCCCGGCCCCTGAAGCGCAGCTTCGCCAGCGCATAGGCGCAGGGCAGCGCGATGATCACCTGAATCAGGAAGATCGAAACCGTCACGATCACGCCATTCAAGAGATAGCGCAGCAGCGGCGCCTCTGAGAAAGCCTTGCTGTAATTGAAAACGATCGGGCGCATGGTGCAGTCTTCGCGCGCGCCGCCGAGCACGACGCAGCGCTCGTCGACCATCATCTCCTGCGCGCCGAAAAAGCCACCTTCGTTGCGCTCGATCTCGCCCGGGCTCTTCAGGGAGTAACTCAACATGACGTAGAACGGCAGGATCACGATCAGGGCGCCCAGGATCAGGACCGCGTGCTTCCAGCCTTCGCCGATGTAGTGCGACGGGATCATGCGTAATGCACCCTCCGTTCGACCAGATGGCGCTGCACCAGGGTGATGAAGAGCACGAAGACCAGGAAGACGATGGTAATCGAGGCGCCGACACCCATAAGGTTCTGCCGGATCGCCTTCTCATAGATCGCGTACATCATGACGTAGGTCGACTTGGAGGGGCCACCCAGAGTCAGCGCCTCGACAGTGTCGAAAACCTGAAAAGACCGGATCGAGGAGATGGTGACGACAAAGACCGTGGTCGGTCCAAGCATCGGCCAGGTCACCAGCCGGAAGCGCTCCCAGGCGCTACGTGCGCCATCCATCTCGGCAGCCTGCAGCAACTCCCTGGGGATCCCGGTCAGCCCTGCGAGATAGAGCACCATGTTGAAGCCGAAGGCCTGCCAGATGCCGATGAAGCAGATGGTCCAGATGGCGTAGTCGCGGTCGCGGAGCCAGAGCGGGAAGTCGTTCTCGGCGCAGGCCCGCCCATACCAGCTCTGGGTCCCGTCGACGAAGGGCAGCCAGCCCCAATCGAAGACGCCTTGGATCAAAGTCCCGCAACCGGCCGCCAGCATCTCGTTCACCATCCCGATGGTCGGATGCAGCGCGAACTCCCAGACGATCGCCATGGCCAGCAGGGCGGCCATCACGGGCAGGAAGAAAATCGTCTTATAGAGATCCCGCCCGAACTTGAGCGAGTTGATCAGCAGCGCCGCGCCCAGCCCGAGCGCGACGGAAATCGGCACGACCGTCAGGACATAGATCGCCGTTGAGGTCAGCATCTTCGCGTAGGTCGAGCGGGTCGCGATCTTTTCATAGTTCTCGAAGCCGACCCAGCGCGCGCTGTCGTTGCCCAGGCTGTAGTCGGTAAAGGACAGAATGCCGGCGATGATGATCGGCAGAATCAGAATCACGATCATGAGGATCACGGCAGGCCCGACGAACCAGGCAGGTGCGCTCCTGGAAACCACTACGCGACCTCGCGGGTTGAATCGACCTCGGCATCGAAACGCAGACGCTGGCCATCTTTCGCGAAGACCATCGCCGCGCCGCGCTGCTGCCCGACACGCACGCGACTGCCGAAAGAGAGTTCGGCCGCCGCTTCCGGATCGGCGCGTACGATAAAGCCGTCGCGGCCATCGGCGAGCGTGAGGTGCAGGTAGATGTCGGAACCAAGGTTTTCGAAATGCCGGACCGTCGCGGTAAAGAGTTCCTCTCCTTCCGCCACATCCCTGATCGTCAGATGCTCCGGACGCAAACCGACCGCGACCTCCTGAGCCGGCGCCGAAATCCGCCGATGCAGAACCCGATCCAGCAGCATCACCCGCCCGGAAGCATCGAGCTGCCCCTGCAGGACGTTGATCTTCGGACTGCCGACGAATTCGGCGACGCGCAGGTTTTCCGGATCGGCATAGATGCGCGCGGGCGTGTCCAGTTGAAGGATCTCCCCGCCCATCATCACCGCCATGCGGGTCGACATGGTCAGCGCTTCCGCCTGATCGTGCGTGACATAAATGAAGGTGGAGTCCAGCCGGCGGTGCAGATCGCTGAGCTCTGCGCGCATGTGGACCCGCAGGGCGGCATCCAGGTTCGAGAGCGGTTCGTCCATCAGAAAGGCGACCGGACGGCGCACCATGGCCCGGCCCAGTGCCGCGCGCTGCCGCTGGCCGCCGGAAAGCTGACCGGGCTTGCGCGCCAGCAGCGCCTCGATCTTCAGCACCTCGGCCGTTTCCGCCACCATGCGCGACATCTCCGCCAGCTTCTCGGTCGCACCGGGAAGATAGCGGCCGATCAACGGCAGGCGCTGCGCAAAGGAAAGGTCACGCAGCCGAAGCGGCGTCAGCATGTTTTCCTTCACGCTCAGATGCGGATAAAGGGCGTAGGACTGAAACACCATGGCAAGATCCCGGTCGCTGGCCCGCACGCCGTCCACGACCCGGGAACCGATGCGAACCGAACCGCTGTCCTGCGCCTCCAGGCCGGCGATGATGCGCAGCAGAGTCGACTTGCCGCAGCCGGACGGTCCGACCAGTGTCAGAAATTCGCCGTCGGTAATCTCGAGGTCGATGCCTTTGAGTACCCGCTCCTGCGAGAAGGACTTCTCGATCCCCGATAGTACGATGTGGGCCACACCTGCTCTCCCCGTGCCGCCTCGCTTGAACCCTGCCCCGGTTTAGCAAAGTAAGTTGACACGGTTGTGACGTAATATTAGCTGGACTAATACTCGAAGTAGCACCTGTGCCCTGTGACATCCGCCGGTCTTTAGTCAGGAAGTGAGGCAATGCGACCAAGCCCTTATCAAATCAGCGCCTTCACGCACGCCGCGCGGGAAAGAAGCTTTTCGAAGGCCGCAACGGTCCTCGGCGTCACCCAGTCCTCCATCACGCAACATGTCGCAAAGCTGGAGCGCCTGATGGGCACCCAGCTCTTTATCCGGCGGCGCGAAGGACTGGAAATGACCCGCGCCGGCCGGGAACTCTTCGCTATTTCAGACCGGCTCCGTACCCTCGAACAGTTGGTGGAAGAAAAGATCGAGGATTACGGCGAACTCTCAGCCGGCGATCTGCGCATTATCGCCAATGCACCACGCCCGGCCCTTCCGGCCATCGCCCGTTACACGGCGCTCTATCCTCAAGTACAAGTCGAGTTTTCCCTCGCCAGTTGGACGGTCGCGATGCAGCAGCTTCGGGAACGCGAAGTCGAAGTGGCGATCATCGTGGCACCGGAGACCAGCGACGACCTCTATCATCGGGAAATCGGCAAGACCCGCTACAAGGCCTTCGTCAGCAAAGCGCATCCTCTTGCAAGGCGGCGCTCCCTCTCTCTGACCGAACTGGCGGACCAGCCGGTCATCGTGCCGGAGGACGGGTCCCTGACCCAGATGATCATGCGGAAAAAGGCCCTGGAGCTCGGGATCACCTTCAGCCGCCTCATCACCACCAAATCCTTTCCGGTGGTCAAGGAGGCCATCCTGCACGGCGTGGGAATCGGTATGATGCTGGAGGACGGCCAGTATCCCTCCGACAATCTGGTGGCCATCGAACTGGAAGAAATGTCGGAAACCTTCAGCGTCTGCCTGGTGACACCCTCCGACAAGCGCGACCTGCGTCTGGTGAAGAGCTTCCTGGATGTCGCCGTCGACTCTTCCTACGACCCGCCGCGCTAGTGTAACGGATGATTCTTGCGGTCGCTGAACGGGTCATGCCGCCGGCAAGAGAGACTTGCCGGCCCTGGAAAAAATACTCCCAAAACCACTGATCCGGTCTTCAATGCCCGCGCGGCGCAGGCAGCTCCACATCTGCGCCTGGTTGCTGGTGACCACCGGCTTGCCGGCCAGTTGCTCGATTTCCTCGGCAACCTCCAGCGCGCGGATGCCGCCACAGCTCAAGAAAATCGCGTCCGCGTCGGGGCGATCAATCTCCAGGGCGAAACGCTTCCAATAGTCCGGCGTCACCTGCCCGAACTCTATGCCGGTTTCCAGGTTCAAGCCCTGGATATCCAGCAGCTCGAAGCCCTTGCCAAGCAGAAACTCCGCCTCTGCCGTGTTGATCTCGTCAAGGTACGGCGTGCCGACAACCAGCTTTTTCGCCCCCAGTTCCCTGAGCGCATCGACGACCCCGGTGACCAGGGTCATGGGCTGCGCATAGGGTGCGCCCTTTCGGATCTCCGCCATGATCCGATCTTCGCCGATCACGATCGAGCCGCTGGTGCAGCTATAGCTGATCACCTCCGGCTTGGTATCGGGCTGGATCCTGGAAGCGGCATCGGCCATGGCATCGATGTGCCGAGCCAGCGTCTCATTGGTCGTGTAGTCATCCGTCTTCAGACGTGTGACATGAACCGCAACACCCTCGGGCACCATGGCGAAAAAGTCCGACTCGGCGGCCAGGTCCGTGGACATCAGGATGAAACCGAGCCGCGCCCGCCAGTGCTGGCCGGCGTCGAGCTGCGGTGTTCTGGGCGTGGAATGGACTGCATCGCCGCTCTTGAACATGACCTCTCTCCCTTACAACACCACTTCGCCCAAGGTCTTGGGGTGATGGGTCAGTTGTTCGTAGCCCTCCTCCGTCACGATGAAGCTGTCGCCCACCTGGGCGCGGAAGCTCTTGGCGACGCTGACCGATCCATCGACCGCCAGAACCATACCGGGCTGCAGGACCGTCCTATCGCCGAAAACCAACTGCGGCTTCTCCAGAAAACTGAAGCCGGTCGCCCGGCCGCAGCGGAAGGGAAAGTCATAGCCCGCCGTCTGAATAACGTCGGCATAGGCCGCGTGAACTTCTTCGGCGGTCACGCCGGGCCGCAGGACCTTCAGGGCCGCCGCCTGGCTCTCGACGGCGACGCGATAGACGTCAGCCTGTGATTGCTCCGCGATCTCTCCAATCCAAAAGGTGCGGTCGAATCCGAGCTTGAAGCGGTGGAAATTGGTCATGCCGCAGAAACAGAGAAACACAGGCTCTCCCCGGCGCATCACCCGCGTCGTCGCCCGATGATGAGGTTTCGTTATCTCCCTGCCCGACGCCATGATCTGAAGGAAATGCGTGTTCGGCGACATGCGGCTGTCTTGGTAATGAGCTTCGAGCAGCTCAGCCGCCTTTCGGGTGCCCGCCGCCGAAGTCGCCAGCGCCACCTCGTACTCGCGGACGCCATCTCCGATGGCCGCGCGTCCGGCCTCCATCATGGCCATGGCGACCTGCGCCGCATGGCGGGCCAGCATCAGTTCCTCATCGGATTTGATCATGCGCATGGCGGAAACGACCGGCACGACATCGCGCAGGCGCGAAGGATCGACAATCTTGCCCAGGTAGCTGCTCACCGCGGGCGGCATGTCATCCGGCTCAATTCCCACCGAGCCGCTGCCGGAAAGAAGAGCCGGCAGGGTTTCGCGCCATTCCTCGCCCACCCCGTCGTTCCAGGGCGCAATGCGATCGACGACGGCCGCGTCTTCGGCCATGTCGAGTTCCATGGAAGGCGTGATCAGCCGGCTGTCGCCGTCTTTGGGGACCACGAGGATGGTCGGCCGCCCGAACTCCATATGCAGATAGTCGTAGTAGCCGGTGAAGTAATAGACACTGTCGTCATCGGTGATCAGCGCAACGTCGATAGCGGCTTCCGCCAGCCGGTCACGGAGAGCGGACATGCGCTTTGCAAACATCTTACGATTCCCCCTCGTTCGCTGCGCAAGGACTTACGAGCGCCTTCAGCACGCTAAGGGGCGTGAGGGAATGTCGGCAAGTGGAAAAGACTGAAGCGCGTTACCAGGGCCGTAACGCGCTTCAAGCGACAAAGAACGAAACCGCTCTCTCCGGCCTCCGTCTTGTCAGGAATGCTCCGTCAGTGCTTCTTCTTGCCGCTCACCTGCTGCATGGCCTTCGCCCACTCCTCGACGTGATAGGACTTCACGATCTTGCCGTCCTTCACCTCGTGGATGTCGATGGTCATGATCTTGAAGCCGGCTTTGGGTTCGATGCCGAAGAATTTGCCGGTCGGGGTTCCCGTCGCGATGCTGCGGACGATATAGCGGTTGCCGTCCTGCAGGATCTCCTGCGGCTCCCACTTCATGTCGGGAATGATGGAGCCGAAGAACTTGAGGGTTTCCACCATGCCCTGGGCCCCTTTACCGCCGCGCGGCGTGGGGATCGAAACCCAGTCCTCCGTAACCACCTTACGCACCCGGCTGTCGATATCACTCGCGGTTGCTGCACTCAGGAGCTCGGAGTAGAAGGCTTCCACCACCTTCCGATCACCTGCCTGCACGATCGAAGCCGATAAAATCAGCGCCGCAGCGACGAAACTTCCAAAAAACGCGCGCATCCAATCCTCCGTTTATCAAGGGTATCTGGTCATCAAGGGTATCTGGCAAGGATCAGGTCGGGGCCAATAACCGGCCGCGAGCCTGCCAACAATGCCTTCGGGAAGATGTGATAGCGTCTGTGTCTTTTATTCGGTAGTTATGAAAAATAGAAGATTACATTCGGAAAAAACAGACAATGGCTTCTCCCAGAGATTTGCGGCTTCTCGCTTACTTCGTGGAGATCGTCCGCGCCGGCTCGATCAGGGGCGCCGCCGCCCGCCTGTCCCTGTCACCGGCAGTGGTCAGCGAGGCCCTGTCGGAGCTCGAGGACATCATGGGCGTCACTCTGCTGCAGCGTACGACCCGTTCGATGCAGATTACCGCTGAGGGCGAGGATCTGCTGCAGCATGCGGCACTTGTCGTCTCTGCCGGTGACAAGGCCATGGCAAGGGCGCACCGGGCGGGCGGTCGTCCGGAGGGCACCGTTTGTCTGACCCTGCCCACGGAACTCAGCGTCTCCTGGCTCCCGCCCCTCCTGCGCGCCTTCGAGGCCGCCCATCCGTCCGTCCGACTCGAAGTGCACGCGGATGATGGCATCGTGTCTCTCCCTTCGAGTGGTTTTGACCTGGCAGTCCGCACGACCTTCAGTCCAAAGCCATCACGCGATGAGAAGGTCTGCGCCTGCATCCCGCTCGAACTGGTCTGCGCGCCGGCCCTGCTGGATCACACGCAAAGAGGCGCAGAGGAGAGCATGGAGGAAAGCCTGGAGGAGCGCTTGAAGCGGATTGGGATCATCGGCCAGGCCAGCGGTTCGAGAACCCACCGCGTCATCGAAGCCTTCCCGCGGCCGCAAAGCGGAAAAACCCCCGGCAAATCCGCCGAAGCCAAATCCCTCAAGATCACGGCGCCCCGCCGTTTTGTGGTGAACAATCAGCTTGTCGCACAACGGCTCGCGCTGGAGGCCTTTGGCTGCGCACTGCTGATGCGTACAAATGTCGCCGCGGATCTGGAAGCCCGACGTCTGTCACCTCTCCATCCGGACTATGGTTTCGGCTACGTCGTCTGCCGGGCCCTCGCCCGCGACCGCTACCCGAACAGACCCACCCAGGCCTTCCTGGCGTTTTTGAAGACCTGGCAAGAAAAACCGGACGCGTAGTCCCGGCGGAGAGTCACACAGCATCCGGTACGAGTCTGTTACCCATGTCTTCGAACCGAACATCAGGAAAACGGCGCGTCCGTTAAAGTAAAACGCGAATGCAGATTTAAACAATGACGCAAGCATTTCGAGGGAAATGGCGCGCCCGGTAGGATTCGAACCTACGACCTACGGATTAGAAGTCCGTTGCTCTATCCAGCTGAGCTACGGGCGCCTGGCTGCCAGCGGTACTGTTTTTTCGTCGAACCGGGGAACGGCAAGCTCGAAAAGACTTATGACAGATCTTTTGCTCGCCTTGCAACCGCTCTAGCGCTCCGAACCAATGGGTTGCAGAGAAAATATAATTAACCCCCATAACTTTTAGATTGCTGAAAAAAACAGCAAAATCTCTTCATTCTGATCTCAATATAAGCACATTTGCGCAACATAGAAAGAATAGATATCAGAAACAACTTTTTGTCGTGTTGCGATATCCGGATATTTTTTGTTTTTACTTAATTTTTACGAGCTTATGGCAAGTAAACAGGCTCTCAACGCAGGTTTGGATAAAAACCTTGACGAAGCGAACCCGGGAGGCGGCTTAAAATGCTCGGTTTGTTGAACAACTTTAAAATTCGCAATCGGCTGATTCTGGCGTTGGCCTTTCCTCTTATCGGTCTGATTTTCTTCGCCGGCATGGTGATGATGGAGAACTTCAGGAATGCCGGCCAACTTGCGCGCCTGCAAGGCCTGGCGCAGATTGCCCCTGACATCAGCGCCCTGGTCCACGAGTTACAGAAGGAACGTGGCAACTCGGCCGGTTTCATCGGGTCCAAGGGCGGCAGCGCCTTTAAAGCCCGTCTGACCGAGCAGCGCCGCGCAACCAACGGCGTTCTCAGAAGCTTCAATGCGATCATGGACGGCTTCGAAGAAGGCAGCTTCGGCGACGACTTCATCACGCGCATAGATACGGCCCGCGAACAGGTCGCCTTGCTGGACGAAAAACGCCGGGCGGTGAGTAAACTCGAATACAGCGTCCCGGACATGGCCAAGTACTACACCGGGATGATCAAGAAACTGCTCGAGATCATCAGCGACATGGCCATGCTCAGCACAGATGCGAAGATCACAAACGCCGTGTCGAGCTACGTCAATTTCCTTCAGGCCAAGGAGCGGGCCGGTATCGAGCGCGCTATGGGCGCCGCCGGTTTCGGCAGGGGCGAGTTCCCGGCCAAGGTTCACCAACGCTTCATTTCGCTGATCGGTCAACAGAACGCCTTTTTGGACAGCTTCGAGCACTCGGCCATGCCGGCCCAGGTCAGCTTCTATCGCGAGACCGTCACGGGCGAGATCGTCGAAGAGGTCGAGCGTCTGCGCGCGATCGCGATTGGAAGCGTCCACGGCGGCGAACTTGAAGGCGTGACCGGTCCCTATTGGTTCGACCAGATCACCAAAAAGATCGATCTGCTGAAAACGGTCGAAGACCGGCTCTCGGCGGATCTGCGGAACCTCGCTCTCGAACTCAAGAACGAGGCGGAGAATGCCTTTCTCCTGGCAAAACTCGAGGCGGTTGGGCTGTTGCTGCTGACCCTGATCTTCGCAACCGGCGCCGCAGTCAGCATCACCCGCCCGATTGCCAACCTCACCTGCTGCATGGGCCGGCTGGCTGAAGGCGATCTCGAGATTGAAATTACATCCAGGGAGCAAAAGGACGAAATCGGCGATATGTCCCGCGCGGTCGAGATCCTGCGGCAGAATTCACTGGAAGCCCGCAACCTTGCCGTCCAGCGCATTGAGCGCGAGAAACAGGTCAAGGAAGAGAAGCGCGTGGCGACCTTGAAAATGGCCGACGAGCTTGAAAGCTCCATCATGGAGGTGGTCTCCACCGTCGCGTCCGCCAGCACCGAGCTTCAGGCCTCCGCGGAATCCATGTCGTCAGCGGCCGGTCAGACGGCCGACCAGTCGCAAGCGGTCGGCCAGGCTTCCGACGGCGCCTCCGCGAACGTGCAGGTCGTGGCAAGCTCGACCGAACAGCTTTCGTGCTCCATCGGCGAGATCAGCCAGCAGGTCAGCCAATCCACGCAAATCACCCAAGAGGCCATCCAGGAGACGGAAAACGCCAGTTCCACCGTCGAGGGTCTTGCGGATGCCGCGCAGAAGATTGGCGATGTGGTCAACCTGATCCAGGATATCGCGGAGCAGACCAATCTGCTTGCCCTCAATGCGACCATCGAGGCGGCACGCGCCGGGGATGCGGGCAAGGGCTTCGCGGTGGTGGCCTCCGAGGTCAAGAACCTGGCAAATCAGACCGCCAAGGCGACCGAAGACATCAGCCAGCAGATTGCCGGCATGCAGTCCGCCACCTCCGAGACCGTATCCGCCATCACCGGCGTGCGCGACATCATCGCGCGGATCGGCGACAACGCTTCCTCCATCGCCTCGGCAGTCGAGGAGCAGAGCAGTGCGACCCAGGAGATCTCCCAGAGCGTCTCCAGTGTCGCCCAGGGCACTCAGGAGGTCTCGAGCACCAGCCTGACCATGAGCGAAATCGCCTCGCAGACCGGAAGCGCCGCGACCCAGGTGCTGAGCGCCGCGGGCGAACTCTCAAACAAATCCGAGTATCTGAGTGCCGAGGTGGACCGCTTCCTGGCCAAGCTGCGCGCGGCTTAGACCAGGGTCCAGCCAAAGAAATCAAACAAGCAACAGAATCAAAAACGCCGCTTGATCAACAGGTTAAGCGGCGTTTGTCTTTCGGACGAAAGAGGGCAGTGGCTCAGTGCGTCCAGCGACCCGCGCGCTTGAAGCCGAAGTTATCCGCATAGGCCTTCGGGGCGACTTTCCGCTCCCGCGGCTGTTCCAGCGTATACATCAGGCCTTTGCGCTGTGCATAGGCAATGGCCTCGTCCTTGCTGTCGAACCAGAGGCGTAGCTGGGTTTTGGTATCCGCCGAAGAGGTCCAGCCCATGAGCGGTTCGACCTCACGCGCCGTCTCAGGCTCGAACTCGACAAGCCAGCGCCCCGTCTGGGCCCGGCCCGACTGCATGGCAGTCTTAGGGGGCTGGAAAATCCGTACCTGCATCGACGTCGTTCCCTAAGTAAAGCAACAGGTTTTTGGCTGTGGCCTCAACATCACGGCAAAACCATAGCGGCACAAACTTCACCACCGGGTTAACGCCGATCTACCGCTGTCGGCGTCCTCATCAGACCTCCAGGTCATCGCTGTATTGTCTGATGGTCGGGGAGAGAGGATTCGAACCTCCGACCCTCTGGTCCCAAACCAGATGCGCTACCAGGCTGCGCTACTCCCCGACAGCGCGGAACCTAAGGCTTCTTTGCGTTTCTGGCAACCCGATTACACCCCCTCTCAACAGCAAAACGTGACAAACCCGGCCGCAGCACCGGGTTCTTCGCGCATTTCGGTACAAGAAAGTCGCCTAGCGCCTTAATATTTAAGGAGAACTTTCATCCTGACCCGGGTTCCCCTCTTGAGCAAACTGGGGCAAACCATCCTCGAGATCGTAGTAACAGCCCTTGTCGGCGACATAGATGTGTCCGGCGGTCGTCAGGCCTTGCGGATCGTCCAGGCAGCCGGCGGCGACGGCGATTCGCCCGCTGCCATGTCCCTCCCAAAACAGCGTCGAACCGCAGTCGCCACAGAAACCGCGCCGCGCGATTCCGCTGGCATGATACCACTTGAGGCCGTCGTCGCGCTGATAGCGGAAGTCGTCGTGGGAAACAACGACCGCCGGCATGAAGTGACCGGTCATTTTCCGGCACTGTTCACAGTGACAGTTGACCACCCCGGGCAGAGGTCCGGAGAGCTCAAAAACCACGGCGCCGCAAAGGCAGGCGCCTCTGGTCACGGATCGATCGTCAGACATAAACCGCTTGTTCCTTCGTTTGATACGGGCCGGAAAGATGAGATCCAGCGTCCCCTCACCGTTGAAATAATCGAGCTTCACGCCAGCCCTCCAGCTCTACATCGGTGTCTGATCGAGGACCTTGCGCATGATCGGCCGGGTCTCCGAGCGGCGCAAAACCTCTGTGAAGCCGGCAGTCAGAAAGATTTCATAAAAGCCGGTCCAGGCATAGACGACAGGGTAAGGGGTTTTGGTCGGCGCAATGGGATAACCCTCGATGACCCTTCCGCCCCGGGCACGTACGAAGTCGCAGGCCGCCTGTAGCAGCCGCAGGGACAGACCGCGTTTTCGGTGGCTCTTGCGTACCAGAAAACAGGAGACGCTCCAGACCTCTTCTTCATCCACGGATTTGAGAACCCGTGCCGTCTCCAGGCGTTTGAACTCCCGGCGCGGCGCGATGGAACACCAGGCCACGGCCTGATCGCCATCATAGGCCAGCAGCCCCGGTGGCGCGTTACCGGCATCTCGTCCAGCTTCGAAGAGAGCCCGCATCGCCTCGCGGTTCGACGCTCCCTTGCCGGCATTGAAGGCCTTCGCGGTAAGCCGCCAGGTCATGCACCAACAGCCGCCGTAGCCGCCGCGTTCTCCCATCAAATCCGCAAAATCAGGCCAGGTTTCGGCAGTGGCCGGCCGAACCTCAATCTCTCGCGCTTCAGACATAACGCCCAGATCAATCGGTGAAACTCGTTGGGAAATCTAATATGTTCTGTTTTTGTTCTCAATAGTTTTTTGCATCCACCGAGCCCTGATCAGCCCCGCTTTCAACTTTACCGCCACGGGCATGCACCTTAGGTTTCCGTGATCCTCCATTCAGCCAGTTCATCGAGAGCTTCCATGTCAGACGACCGCCTGCCCACACATCTCTGGATCCAGGCGCACATTCGTCGCTGCTCAAGCGAGGGAACGCCGGCCTTCGTGCTACACAAGGGAGAGCGCATGAGCGGCATGCTTTTGCTGAAGCTCAATCAGTTGGACCTGGGCTGTAAGCTTCTCACGCAGATGCGCAACCTCGACGGCAAACTCGGCTGGATGCCCGCCTTGAAGGGGGAACTGGTCAAGGAAGCGGTCGCCAACGACTACATCGAACGGGCCGTCAAACGCGATCCGGATCTCTGGGTGGTGGAGATCGAAAATCGCAAGGGTGAGCACCCTTTTGAGGGCAAGATCCTCTAAAGCGTCCGCTGCTGAAGTTCTGCCGCCTCCCTGCCCTATTTCCAACAGAATGAGGAAGCACTTCTTCCCCTATCCAAATAGGTCTTGAAGAAGGAAGCCTCGTATGCGGGACCTCGTAAAACAATCTGGCGGGCTGGCCGCCGCCGGTTTCTTTATCGCTGTAGGCCTGGGTACGGCCGCCGCCGTGCTGGGACAAAGTCTTATCGAAATGCGGCGCGCCGAGCGTATCGTCACGGTCAAAGGCCTGTCCGAACGCGAAGTCGAGGCCGACATTGCAAGCTGGCGCATTCCCTTCCGGGGCACCGCCGATGATCGTCAGGCCGCCGTAACCGAAGCGCTTAAAGCCCGCGACACGGTGATCGCCTTTGCCGAAGCCGGCGGCCTGCAGCGAAGCGAGTTGACCGTCGAGCCCTTTACGTTACGGGTCGAGCGGAATTTCCTCACCCTCGACGGCGAGCAACGCGAGCAGATACGCTATGTCGCCTCCGGCGCGGTGCGACTGCGCAGCAGCAACACCGGCGCCATTTCGGCTCTCACCGCGGAGACACCGAATCTCCTGGACCGCGGCGTTCTCCTGGGTGACGGAGACTACGGCGAAACTCCGCGCGCGGAGTATCTCTTCACCGGCATCAACGAAATCAAACCGGAAATGATTGCCGAAGCGACCCAAAGCGCGCGGCAGGCGGCGCAGCGCTTCGCCGAAGATTCCGGCAGTGAGATCGGGCGGATCGCTTCCGCGAACCAAGGCGTCGTGCAGTTTCTCGCACGCGACGGCGATTACGATGAACGCTTCGAGCGTTTCAAGGTTATCCGCGTGGTCAGCACGGTGCGCTATCAATTGGTGGATTGAGACAAACGACCTTCTGACATCATAAATTTCCCAAAAATTCGGAAATTTTCCCATATTTCGGCATGGCGTGACCTTAGTTGCGACCAAAATAGCGCTATCCTGCGCGGATGGAAGCTTACCAAAATTCACGCGACCGCGGCGCCCCGACGCGGGGCTTCCGGATCTCCGCCGCGCGACCTCTGGCCCTTCTCCAGGCCTGTCCGGCTTACAGCGCCACGCCACTCAGAGACCTCAACGACCTTGCCAAGGAACTCGGGGTCGGGAGCCTGTCGGTCAAGGACGAAACACAGCGCATGCGCCTGGGCAGCTTCAAGGCACTTGGCGGCGCCTTCGCGGTGGCGCAGATGATCGCCGAGGTGGCCGGAACGAGCGATCTCGAGAGCGAGGCGGCGAAGCAGGCTGCCGCGAGCATGACCTTCATCACGGCGAGCGCCGGCAATCACGGGCTTTCGGTTGCAGCCGGTGCGCGCGTCTTTGGCGCGCGCGCCGTGATCGTGCTCTCGTCATCGGTCCCCGAGGATTTTGCCGCCCGTATTCGGGCGCTCAGCGCGGTGGTGATCCGGGTCGAGGGGAGTTACGAGGATTCTGTCGCGGAGGCGATGACAACCGCAGAGGCGAAGGACTGGCTGCTGCTGGCCGACGGCTCCTGGGAAGGCTACACGGAACGCCCTGCCCTGGTCATGGAGGGTTACAGCGTCCTGGCGGAGGAATGCCGCGCCGCCTATGCGGAGAGCGGAAACTGGCCAACGCATGTGTTCCTGCAGGCCGGTGTTGGCGGTCTCGCCGCAGCGGTGGCTGGCCATATCCGCGATTTCTGGGTCGAGCAGCCCGAGATCATCGTGGTCGAACCGGAGGCAGCGCCCTGCCTGATGGTTAGCGTGAAAGCGGGCCGCCTGACCCGCGCGGACGGCCCCCTCTCCAACATGGGGCGCCTCGACTGCAAGGACGCTTCCCTGTTGAGCTTCGAAGCTCTGCGCCGGGATGCCGACAGCTTCGTCACGATCTCCGACCAGCAGGCCGCTTCGGCGGCGGAACTCCTGTCTCATTATGGCATCGCGACCACACCGAGCGGTTCCGCGCCCCTGGCCGCCTTGAAAGCGATGGCGCCGGGGGCAGACAGTCGCTGTCTGATCATCGTCTCCGAAGGCACGACGGAGGGCAGTTGAAGCGCCTCAGCCCTCCAGCGGTACCGACAACCCGACTTTCGTCCGGTCCATGACCACGGAGGTCCGAAAGCGCTTCACGTTGCTGTCGGAGAAGAACAGCCGGTGCGTCAGTTTTTCGAAGTCCTGCATGGACTTCGCCAGCGCGATCAGGGCGAAATCCGCTTCGCCCGTGATGTAGTAGCATTGCTGAATCTGCGGCTCTGCCTTGGCTTTGCGCCGGAAGGCATCTAACTGGTCCAGCCGTTCGCGCTCCAGCTCGACCATGATCAGAAAGGTCATGTCATAGCCGAGTGCTTCGGGCGCAAGAACCGCCTGCTCCGCCGCAATCGCCCCGCTGGCCTTCAGGGCCTTGACCCGCCGCTGAACGGTCGCCAGGGACAGACCCGATTCCGCCGCGATGTTTTCAAGCCGCTCCCGCGCGTTGGCCTGCAGCATCCGCAGGATGATCAGGTCCTCGGCGTCGTGGGCTGACATCTTCGGCTCCCGGACGTTCTAGGCGCGCTCTCTCGTGGCCGTGAACTTGAGCTTCGGCCAGTCTTCAATTGCGCGATTCAGGTCCCAGCTATTGCGGGCCATGTAGACCGGCGCCCCGTCGCGATCTTCGGCGGCGCTGCTCTGGTTGCGGTCCAGAAAACGCTTCAGCTCTGCCGGATCCTCGGCATCCACCCAGCGGGCTGAATAAAAAGGCGCGGCCTCGAAGCCTACCTTGATGCCGTACTCGGTCTCGATCCGGGTTGCCAGCACGTCGATCTGAAGCTGACCGACCACACCGACGATCCAGTCGGCGCCCATCATGGGTCGGAAAACCTGGGTCACCCCCTCCTCCGCCAGGCTCTCCAGGGCCTTCTTCAGGTGCTTGGCCTTCATGGGGTCGTCCAGACGCACGCGGCGCAGGATTTCCGGTGCGAAGTTTGGAATGCCGGTAAAGCGCAGGCTCTCGCCTTCGGTCAGGGTGTCTCCGACCCGCAACGTTCCGTGGTTCGGCACACCGATAATGTCGCCTGGCCAGGCCTCCTCGGCCAGTTCCCGGCTCTGCGCAAAGAAGAGGATCGGGTTGTAGATACCGATGGCCTTGCCGGTCCGGACCTGGTGCATCTTAATGCCGCGCCGGAACTTGCCGGAACAGAGGCGCATGAAGGCTATACGGTCACGATGGTTCGGGTCCATATTGGCCTGGACCTTGAAGACGAAACCGGTGACCGGCTTCTCGCCCGGCGTGATCTCGCGCTGATCGGTCGGCTGAGGGCGCGGCGAAGGCGCGAAATCGACCACCGCATCCAGCAACTGCTTGATCCCGAAGGACTTCAGGGCCGATCCGAAGAAGACCGGGGTCAGGTGTCCGGCTCGGTAGCTTTCCAGATCGAACTCCGGACAGGCAGCCTGGACCAGCTCGATTTCTTCGCGCGCCTGGGCGAGCTGATCCTCCGGCAAGGCGGCATCCAGCTTGGCATCGTCAAGCGGCGCCGCGACGATTTCCGCTTCCAGTTCATTGTCCTTGGCCGGGTCGAACAGCATCATCTCTTCGTTCTGCAGGTTGTAGCAGCCACGGAAGATGCCGCCCATGCCGACCGGCCAGGACAGCGGCGTCGTGTCGAGCGCCAGGATCTCCGAAATCTCGTCGAGGATTTCGAAATTGTCGCGCGCCTCCCGGTCCATCTTGTTAATGAAGGTGATGATCGGCACATCGCGCAGGCGGCAAACCTCAAAGAGCTTGCGGGTCTGAGCCTCGATACCCTTGGCGCCGTCGATCACCATAATCGCGGAATCCACCGCTGTCAGCGTGCGGTAGGTGTCTTCACTGAAGTCTTCATGGCCCGGGGTATCGAGCAGGTTGAAGGTGACGTCGCGATACTCGAAGGTCATGACCGAGGTGGTCACCGAGATCCCGCGCGCCTGCTCGATCTTCATCCAGTCCGAGCGCGCACGCCGCCCCTCGCCCTTGGCCTTGACCTGGCCGGCCAGATGGATCGCGCCGCCCATCAGCAGCAGCTTCTCGGTAAGCGTCGTTTTACCGGCGTCCGGGTGCGCGATGATCGCGAAGGTGCGTCGCTGGCTGGCCGCCTCGCCGATGCTGGTGGGCGCCGCCGGGGCCGCTGCGGGCGCCATTTCGTTCATTGACAATCTTTGCTCCGTGGCTTCGGCCAGGGCTCGCTTCACGAGCCGGACCGTCATTCGGGCCCTTCTATGACCCGAAACCGCCGGAATTTCAAACATTCCCGCAGCCGGACGCGGCCTGCTTCGAAGGCCGTTTCAGTCGTCCTGTTGCGGGATCATCTCCGCGATATCCTGGAAGGCCACCGGATTGCAGCCGAAGAAATACAGCACCTCCCAGGTCACGAAGGCCAGGAAGCCGTAATAGGCGAACTGGATAACGGCACCCAGGAAGCAGGGCCAGGCCGGCACGGTCCCGGCTTCGGAGAAGAAGACGGCTTCGATAATGGCCACGATCAGCGTGATGATCCCGGCGATCAACCCAATGATCGCAATGATGCGCGGCAGCCAGCGCAAAACCGTACAGACATTACCGTGCCAGGCGCAGAATATGATGTTGAGGACAATGGAGATCAGCGTCACGATCGCCAGAATCACGGCGATCACCGCCAGCCACCAGGTGAAGAAACAGGCCGCCACGAAGATCATGATGGCGGTCAGGATCAGCAATCCGACGTTGATCCAGAACCAGACCAGGCAGAGCCAGACCGGCGGCGTCGGCAGCCAGTCGGGCCACCAGGGCGGTGGTGTGTTGGGATCGGGCTGCGCCACGGTGAATGGCGTCTCGGCGAAATAATTGCAGCCAGACGGCAGCGTAATCGACGCCCGGAAGAGGTGTTGTCCAGCATTGTAAACGCGCTCGAAGGTGCGTTCGACTGTCCCGGCGGTCGCGACAGTGTTGTCGAAGCTGCCGCCCTCGTCGGCCAGCTCGATGGTCGCAGGCTCTTCGAGATCCTCAGGCAACGCCACCCGCGCTACCATGGTCACCGGGCAGTTGCCGCTGCAACCGGCCTCGACCTCGGCCGTGAGCTGCTCGATCACGATATCCGGGCAGTCCGGATCGTTGGGTTCCGGATCGGGCGGCGGCGGACAACCGGGCACGGCAACGGCGATTGTATTGCTGCCGTCGTCATAGGTGCAGCCGTTCGGGCTGAGGAGCACGACCCTGAAAGAGCGGACACCTTCGGCGTAAAAGCCTGAACCGGAGAGGCTCAGGGCGGCTCCACTCTGTGCGACCTCATCCAGGATGCTATCGGTTTCGTCCAGCAGGCGGGCATGCAGAAAGTCCTCATGGCCCGGTGGCATAGCCACACTGGCGGTGACGAAGACCTCGCGCTTACCGTCTTCACAACTGGTCCCGAAATAGGGTTGCGAAAGCACGATCTTGGGACAGATCGCCGGACAGGCGGACAGCTCACCCGTTACCGAAGCCGAACCACAGGCCGTGACGGCGCGGACCTTGTAAACGCCGGGCGGAAAGGCCCGGCTGCCTTCGAGGACGCGCTCATCGCCATTGATGTAGTCGCTCTGGTTCTCCAACGTATGCGCCACTTCGTCCTGGTCGACCCAGAAGAGTTCGCCGCCGACGCCGGTTGAGGCGACGCGCGCCCTGAAGGCCAGGTCCCAGAGTCCGGCCTTGTTGCAGATTTCCGCCTTCTCCACCGGATCCCAGGTGATCTCCGGGCAACTCGGGCCCGGATCTTCGACGCAGGGCGGGACATCGATAACAGCCCGGGAATCCTTGGAGTCCGTGACGTCCTCGCCGGTCAGAAAGATGGGTTCGCAATCAGAGAACATGGGCAGCGGCGCAAGTTCCAGGCGGACGTCCTGATGCAGGCCCGGCAGGTAAAGGTGCTCGTACAGGCGCACCTTGCTGCCTTCTTCCGTCCCGTCCTGCCAGGCAGCCGGATCGTCGCTGTCGGGGTAATAGACGCTGATGGTGGCTTCGCTGCCGGAGGAGAAGTCCCCGGTGTGAATGTCGCCGATGACGAAGGTGCCGCCGTCGACCTGATGAACCGTTACCTTGAAGATGACCTTGCGGCGCTCGTCAACGCAATCGCCGCGCAGTTCCTGGAGCTCGAAACTCACCACCACTGGACAGGGCATGGCTTTCCCCCTGACAGCCTTCGCGAAGCCCGTATTTTGTATGCAGACATATCACAAATCAGTGAGCAAGTCACGTCAGGCAAGAATGAAGTCCTAGCCGGCTCGACCAAGATCCATTGCCCTGAAGCTCTGGCGGGCGATAAGCTGCCGTTCCTTAAAACCCCTCCCGGAGCACTCCCGAATGTCGACACGTTCGATCGGTCTTGGCGACGATCTTTACGACTACCTGCTTTCCGTATCCCTGCGCGAACCGCCGCTCTTTGCGCGGCTGCGGGCCAAAACCGGCGCCATGCCCGAGGCCGGCATGCAGATTTCCCCCGAGCAGGGTCAGTTCCTGCAGTTGCTCGTTAAGCTGACCGGCGCGCGGCGCGCCCTGGAGGTCGGTACCTTCACCGGTTACAGCGCCCTCGCTGTGGCCAGCGTGCTGCCGCCCGACGGCAAGCTGGTTGCCTGCGACATCAGCGACACCTTCACCTCGGTCGGCCGCCCCTATTGGGAGGAAGCCGGGGTGGCCGACAAGATCGACCTGCGGATCGCGCCGGCCCTGGAAAGCCTTGATGCGCTGCTTGACGAGGGTCAGGCCGGCAGCTTCGATTTCGCCTTCATTGACGCAGATAAGACCAATTACGAAAACTACTACGAGCGCTGCCTGCAGCTCATGCGGCCCGGCGGCCTGATCGCGATCGACAACGTGCTCTGGGGCGGCTCTGTCGCGGATGCCAGCGACCGTAGTGCCGATACGGAAGCGATCCGGGCGCTGAACGCCAAGCTTAAGGAGGATGCGCGTGTCGAGCTCTCTCTGGTGCCGATCGGCGATGGCCTGACCCTGGCGTGGAAACGCCCGTGAGCTGGAACCAGGAACAGATCAACGCCTTCGCGGCCGAAGCCTGGGACGCGCTCGAAACGGCCCAGGCGGCTTTCGAGCGGAACTTCGACCTCGAAGGCCGCGGCTGGCAGTTGGATCAAGAAGAAGCGACGATCACCCTCTCCGCAGAGGGCAAAGCGTCCCTGGTCTTCGACGCCGTCGCCGTCGGATCGCTGGCGCAGAAAACCTGGATGTGGGCCTGGGCCAACGACTCGATCCTGGACAAGCTCTCGGAAGACTCCGCCGCGCTGAAGCAATTGACCGAAAGTTCCGGCCTGAAGTTCTTTGCCCAGCCGGTCTGGGAGGACGCGGTCGAGGACGATGCCTGGAATGCCGCGGCGATTGCCCTGAAGGTCCTGGGCGGAACCGCGGTTTACCGCTGCCCGATCACGCCCGACTCCAGCCTCTTTGTCCTGCTGCGCGAACGCTTCAACGCCTGAAAGCCGTCAAAAGCTCGAGTGGTCCACCCGGTCGCCAACCTTGATTCCCAGGCGCGAGACGGTGCCGCCGTTCAGTTCCAGAACGCCGGTGATCTGTTCACCGGATGAAATCGTCTTGAGTGACTGCGGGACGGTGCGTTCGACGATTTTGACGATCTCGCCGTCCGCCGCGATAAACAGCATATCCAGCGGGAGGAAGGTGTTTTTCATCCACATGACTGCCTCGCGGGAGGGTCTGTAGACGAAAAGCATGCCGGCATCCGCCGCCATCTGCCGACGGAACATCAGGCCCTGAGCCTGCTGCTTCGGATCGACCGCAAGTTCGATGTCGAAGCGATGCTCCTCGCCCGCCTCCGTGACGATGGTCAACTCATCCTTCTCGAAGCTTGCCAGGCCGCTCTGCGCCTTTGCGGAAAAAGCGCTGAGCGAGAGGATCGTGATCAGGAGAAGAAATCTGACGGGACGGATCATTGGGGCATTCCAAGCTTACTTGTCATTTTCAAAGCTGGGGTCTCAGCGCCTCAGCTACAACATCTCTGATTTCGGAGCGGACGGGTCCCGGCCGAGCCGGGTCTAGCAGCGTGGTCATCCAATGCTCCGGCGGGTTGCGCCCTTTGCTATGGCGCCAGGTGAGCGCGCGCAAAACGTCTTCAGCCGCCGCGGGGACGCGCTCGGGGATGTCCTGGTCGTTGAGCACCGCCCAAACGCCGGCCCAGCAACGGCCGACGGACCAGGGGTTATAACCTCCGCCGCCCAGAACCACGAGCTTCTCCGCCCTGCCCTTTAGCCGCTGAACCACGCGCCAGAGCGCGCCGTTGGAAAGTCCGAGCCGGCTCATGGGGTCGTCTGCCAGCCCGTCGGCGCCGCTTTGCAGGACGATGGTGTCCGGGCCAAAATCCTCCAGCAAAGGCAGAACACAGGCCTCCATGATGAAATCCAGTTCGCTGTCGTTGAAATCTGCCGGCACCGGCAGATTCCGGGCCACACCGGCCGCCCGGTCGCTCACCTCCCCTTTCCCGCCAGCGTCCCTCTTCATGGGCCAGCGGCCAGCTTCGTGGATGGAGACGGTCATGACTTCCGCGCGGTTATGGAAAGCGTCCTGGACGCCGTCCCCGTGATGGGCATCCACGTCCAGGTAAAATACCCGCGCGCTGCCGCGTTCCAGAAGTTCCAGGATGCAGAGGACCGGGTCATTGAAGAAACAAAACCCGCTGGCGTGATCGGGCCGGCCATGGTGCGTGCCGCCCGCCGGGCTGTAAACGACACCTGATTGGGCAACCAGGTTCGCGGCTAGAAAGGAACCGCCGGCGGCCGTTGCCGGACGGCGGAAGATCTCGGCAAAGATGGGATTTCCGTTTCGCCCCAGATTGAAGCGCTCACTCTCCTCAGGCGGGAGTCGCTGATCGCGCTCGGCCCGGCGCAAAGCCGCAATGTAGTCCGGGTGGTGAAAGCGCATGAGCTGCGCGTCGCTGGCCAGCGGCGAATCGTGATACTGAGAGTCGGGCAGCCAGCCCATGGCACGGCAGAGATCGATGCAGGTCGAAACCCGCGGTATGGCCAGGGGATGACGCATGCCGTAGGTCGAGTGCCGGTAGATTTCACTCCCGATGAACTGAGGTTCTCTTCCCAACCGCCAATCCGTTCTCTTCAAGCTGTCGGGCCGGCTTGCCGCGCCAGACGGCGGCTGCCATAGTCGCCGGCCTGAAACCAACCTAAGGGCACGTGGCGTCAGGTCAAGCGCCGGCGCTCACAGCCTATCCTCAGGAGCAGCAAAGTTCGTGACCGGCGCATCCGATCCTCCTGCCCCCAAACGACAGAGCGCGCCACCGGCCAACATCGGTATCAGCCTGCGCGGCGCGAGCCTCAGCTACAGGGGCAAGGTGGTCTTCGAGGAACTCGACCTGGATCTGCCGGCCGGACGGATGACCTGCCTGCTCGGGCCTTCGGGTGTCGGCAAGTCCAGCCTGCTCCGTTACATCGCCGGCCTGACCGTCAGCGACGCCGGCACGAAAGTATCAGGCACGCTCTTTTTCAAGGGCGCCGCCGAGAATGCCGCACGGATTGCCTACCTGGCCCAGCAGGATCTCTTGCTGCCCTGGCTCAGCGTGCTGGACAACGTGATGCTCGGCAGCCGCCTGCGGGGCGAAGACGCCGACCGGCCGCGCGCTCTGGCGCTGCTGGAACAGGTGGGTTTGCAGGGGCGTGAGGACGACCGGCCGGCGATGCTTTCGGGCGGCATGCGGCAAAGGGTGGCGCTGGCCCGCACCCTGATGGAAGACCGGCCCTTCGTTCTCATGGACGAGCCCTTCTCCGCGCTCGACGCCATCACCCGCTTTGAGCTCCAGGCACTGGCCTCAAAGCTGTTGGCGGGCAAGACGACGCTGCTGGTCACCCACGATCCTCTCGAGGCCCTGCGCATCGGCGATCGCCTGCTTTTGCTGACCGGATCTCCGGCGCGCTTCGAAGATCCCATAGACCCGTCCGGCGCAACCTTGCGCGATATCGCGGAACCAGAGGTCGCGAGATTGCAGACCGCCATCATGCAACGCCTGACTGCGGCGAGAGACCGGAGGGCGCCATGAAGCTGGCCCGGCCCTTCATCATCTTCATCGGCCTGCTGGTCATATGGCAGGTCATCGTCAGTCTCACGGGGGTCGCGGCCTTCATTCTTCCGGGCCCGGTCGCCGTGCTCTCTGCCCTGATCGAGCGTTGGCCCTTGCTACTGTCCCATGCCGGCGTCACGATAGTCGAGATCCTGGCAGGCCTGGCGCTAGGAACGCTGCTGGGCTGCCTCTCGGCTCTCATCATCGCCAGCTACCGCGGCGCACGGCTTTGGGTGTTGCCGGTTCTGGTGGTCAGCCAGGCCATTCCTGTTTTCGCCCTGGCACCGGTCCTGGTTCTCTGGCTCGGATACGGTCTCGCCTCCAAGATCGCCATGGCCACATTGATCATCTACTTCCCGGTGACGGTCGCCTTCTACGACGGCCTGCGCCGGACGGAGCCGGGCTGGCTCGACCTCGCCAAGGTCATGGGGGCGTCGCCCTGGCGGACCTTGATCCGTATCCGCATTCCCGCCGCCCTGCCCGCGCTGGCCTCGGGGCTAAGGGTCGCGGCCTCCGTCGCGCCGATCGGCGCCATCGTCGGCGAATGGGTCGGCTCCAGCGCCGGTCTGGGCTATCTCATGCTCCACGCAAACGCCAGGCTTCAGGTCGATGTGATGTTCGCGGCCCTGCTGGTTCTGGCGGTCTTCGCGGTCTGCCTCTACTTCGCCATCGACCGCCTTTTGCGGCGTCTCATCTCCTGGCAGCCAGACAAAGCCTTATGATTTGGGGCCCGCGACGCAATGAAGGACAGGTTGCGTCAAACCCTGTCGCTCGGTAGCTTGCTGGGAAGAAACAACAGCCGGTGAGAGTTCAACTCCAAAACCGTCCTGCACAAGGGGGAAGAAAATGACAGTCAAGACGATCCTGGTGCATCTCGCCGACGACGAAGAACACCTGAAACGGCTCGAGGTCGCCCTGATGCTCGCGAAGGAGCGTAAGGCGCATGTCACGGCCCTCTTCATCACCACGCCGATCGGCATGCCGGCCCAGATCACCGGGCGCGGCGCATCCGCCGCCTATCTGGCCGAAGCAACCGCTCAGGCCAAGGAAAAGGCGGTGGCCCTGGAGCAGGAGTTCGATGAAAGCTGCGAGCGGAGCAACATCGACTATAGCTGGATCACCGCGGAAGGCGACCATCTGGAACTCCTGGCCAAACACGCCCATGCCGCAGATCTCATCATCGCCAGTCAGCCGACCTACGACAGCCTGGAAGATCGGCTCAGGATGCGCCTGCCCGAAGAATTGGCGCTGCACAGCGGCCTGCCGGTCATGATCCTGCCGCAGGAGAAGAACATCGACGAAGTCGGCAAACGCATCATGGTGGCCTGGAAGGACACGCGCGAAACCGTGCGTGCCGTCCGCGACAACATGTCGTTGCTACAGAGTGCGGAAAAAGTCTTCGTCCTGACGGTCGCGCCGGACAGCCACGACGCCCTGTCTTTGCAGGAAGTCGCGACCTATCTCGCCCGGCACGGTGTCAATGTCGAAACGCAGCACATCGGCAACTACGAAGACTCCATCGGCCAGTGCATTCTGGACGCTGCCGATACCTGCGATGCGGACATGATCATCCTTGGCGCCCACGGCCATTCCCGCCTGCACGAGCTCATCATGGGCAGCGTCACCGATCACGTTCTGAAAAACGCAGAGCTGCCGGTGATTATCTCTCACTAGACCATGCCCCTTGAGATTCGACCCTACAATCCACAATACAAAGATGGCGTAAGGGATCTCATCCTGCCGATTCAGAGGGATGAATTCGGGGTCGAGATCACCTACGCGGATCAGCCGGATCTGCAAGACATCGAAACCTTTTATCGACGCGGCTCCGGTGACTTCTGGGTTGCAGTGTCAGATGATCGTGTCGTCGGAACCATTGCCCTGATCGACATCGGCAACCACCAGGCTGCACTTCGGAAGATGTTTGTCGATGCCGCCTTTCGCGGAAAGGGCGCCGGGGTGGCCGGCCAGCTTCTCGACAGGCTTCTTAAGCACGCTCGCAAAGAAGGCTTTAAAGAGGTTTACCTGGGCACGACAAGCAGTTTTCTGGCCGCGCATCGCTTTTACGAAAAGAGCGGTTTCGCGCTGATCGAAGAAGCCCACCTGCCCGACACCTTTCCGAAGATGGCTGTGGACTCCCGGTTCTACCGCTATGGCCTCGCATGATCGAGGCACGGCTGTTCAGGCATCGCTGGATGCGAAGTCTTCCGGCGTCATTTCGGGATTGCGCTCGATGCAGGGCAGATCTTTATCAATCTGATGCCAAGGTTGCGCCGAGGCCACCCAGATACTTCCCTGGGATCGAAACTGGCTCGGATCATCTAGCGCGCCGGCTTTGATCGAGCGGAACTGAGGAAAAGCGCTGTTGTAGGAAATGAGATGAACGCCACAGTTCGGGCAAAAGTGACGAAGAACATCGGCACCACTCTCACCTTTCACGACAAACACCTTCGTCGTTCCCTTTGTGATCCGAACGGCTTCGGCCGGAAACATCATTCCGTAGGCGGCAGCGCCACCGGAGACATACTGGCAATCGCGGCAATAACAGGCGCCGGACAGTATCGGCTCACCCTCGACTTCGAAGCGCACCGCGCCGCATAGGCATCCGCCGTGAAGAACAGTCATGTTTTCTCCTCTTCCTTGCCCTGGGTGATCTTCGTGTTATGGGCGTCAAACGCGGTGATGACATCCTTCATCACCGTTTTGGTGACTATGAGATCCTCGGCACACAAGGCTTTCGCGATCGGCGCCATGATCTCCGCTTCTCGCGCTTTGATCCTTTCGATCACGCGCCGTCCATCATCCGTAAGGACAAAGAGCGTTGAACGCTTGTGCGCCGCATTCTCTCGGCGTTCGATGAGACCTGCGTTAAGCAACTCGTTCGCAATTTTCTGAATAAACTGCCGCGGCAGGATCAAGTTCCGACCGATCGCCGGCACCGTGAGTGCGCCTTGATCCTGGATTTGTTCCAGCACTGCTCGCTGCGACAGGGTGATACCCGTCTCTTCCAGCTCCTGCGCCACCGCAGCCTCAAGCGTTTTATAGAGCGGACGCACAAGCTTGATGATCTGGTACAGCGCTTCTGGCGTTGCGTGGGTATTTTTCTTCATGACATCCATAATGTCATTTCGACATCTAAGATGTCAATAAAATTACCCTTGGTAACACGGACCTCTTAAGCGACACACAAACGCCGGCCGTCCATTTCTGGGCTGCGGCCGGCGTTTGCGTCGAAGGCATCAAGAGCCTTGGTTGTTGGCGTGCCCTTTAGAAGAACACGAAGGTGACTATCACGAAGATCGGCATGAGGAAGATGATGGACCAGCCCATATAGCCGAAGAAACTCGGCATGGGGACGCCCCGTTCCTCGGCGATCGCACGCACCATGAAGTTCGGCGCGTTGCCGATGTAGGTGTTGGCGCCCATGAAGACCGCGCCTGCCGAGATCGCCAGCAGTGTGTTGGCATCCGGGCCCATCAGATTGATGGGATCACCCCCCGCGGTGTTGAAGAACACCAGATAGGTCGGCGCGTTATCGAGGAAGCTCGAAAGGATACCCGTCGCCCAGAAGTACATAACGTTGACCGGCTCGCCCGCCTCGTTGCTCACGGACGCGACGATCGCGCCCATGGCACCGTCGGTGCCCGCCTTGAGCATGGCAATTGCCGGAACGATGGTAATGAAGATCGCGGCGAAGAGCTTCGCGACTTCGACGATCGGGAACCAGGAGAAGCCATTCGCTTCCCGGTTCGCCTTGCTGGTGAGCACCAAGGACAGGCCCGCGATGGCAAGCAGCAGGACGTCGCGGGTGATGTTCTGAAGCTCGATGTCAACGTGGTAGACCGTAAAGGCAATACCCGGCTTCCAGACACCGCTCAGCAGCACCGCACCGACCACACCGGCCAGAAGCAGGATATTCACCTTGCCGTCGAGGCCCAGCTTCTCCTGCTCGCCCCCATCGTCTTCCTCTTCCTCCGGCGGCGCACCGTCGGCCGCTTCGCGCCGGTAGAGAACTGTGTCGAGGATGTAAAACACGACCAGCAGGATCGAAGACACCAGCAGCATCGGCACGAACATATGCGTGGTCGGCCAGAAGAAATCGACGCCCTTCAGGAAGCCGAGGAACAGCGGCGGGTCGCCCAGCGGTGTCAGGGAACCGCCGATGTTCGCAACCAGGAAAATGAAGAAGACCACCACATGGACTTTGTTCTTGCGCCAGGCGTTGGCCCGCAGGATCGGGCGGATCAAGAGCATCGCCGCACCGGTGGTTCCCATCCAGCTCGCGATCACGGTGCCGATGAAGAGAATCGCCGTATTCACCGTCGGCGTCCCACGCAGCTTGCCGGTCACCCGCACACCGCCAGCGACGGTAAAGAGCGACAGCAGCAGGATAATAAAGGGGAGATACTCCAGGAATCCGACGTGCAGCACCTCGAAAAGCGCGAGGTCGAAGCCGTGAAAAATGGTGAAGGGGATCAGGAAGGCGAAAGCCCAGAATGCCGAGACCTTACCGAAATGGCTATGCCAGAAGTGCGGCGCCAAAAGCGGGAAGATGGCGATGGACAGCAGAATCCCGGCAAAGGGCGCAACCCAGACAAGGCCCAGTTCGCCCCCTTCCAGATGCGGCGCACCAGGGCCCGCGGCCATGGCTGCCGGCGCCCCTGCCAACAGAAAGACGACGCTGGCGCTCAATAGACGCAAGAGCGCCCCGGAAATGGCTGACGCGTTCACGATTTTTGTCCCCCCTTATATGCACCCCTGCTGTCCCCCGGTCAGTTTATACGTCTCAGCGGAGCGCGAAAACCCTTGGGAACAGGCTACATTTAGCCGGAAGCTTGCCGTCAAGCAAAGCCGGGATCTAAGTTATCTGCGTTGTCTTAGCGCGAAGCGACATTCGGATCTGGCGGATTACCGGCCATTTTTGGCTGTGGTATGCCTCTGCCTCATCTGGTGCTCACGAAGGAATGATGGCGACCGATAGTGTGAAGAAGACCTCCCGGCCTCAGCCGGCCGGCCGACGCGGCCGGCGCGGCCTTCTGTTGTTCCTCTGTCTGGTCGGATTCGGCCTGGTGCTCTGGCAGACGGCGCTGCTCTGCTACGACTACTACCTGACCCAGGCGCAGGTTCAGAGCCGCCAGGCCCTGAACCTCTACGCCCAGAACCTCAGGCGCTCCCTGGAGCGTTATGAGTTCCTGCCGACCCTCTATGCCAACCACAACAGCATCGCCGGCCTGCTGGCCTCACCGGGCAATCCCGAGCTTCTCGCGCGCAGCAACGCCCTGCTCGAACGCGTGAACCGGCTCACCGGTTCCTCAAACACCTATCTGCTCGATATCGAGGGCAAGGCCCTGGCCGCCAGCAACTGGGATCAGCCGGCCAACGTCATCGGACGTCACTTCGCGTCCGAACCCTATTTCAAGGCCGCGATGCAAGGCCGTCTCGGACGTTACTACGCGATTGGAACCAGTTCGGACGAGCGCGGCTACTACTTCGCCTCACCCGTGCGACGAGATGGCGTCATAAGGGGCGTCATCGTCTCGATCGTCGGCGTCGAGGCCATCGAAGACTCCTGGTGGACCACCGGTCGCAACGAGATCTTCGTCACCGACGACAAGGGCATCATCTTCATCTCCAGCCGGCCGGGCTGGCGCTACCGGCGGGTCCCGCAGCCGGCACAAGCTTCGCCGGCCGAGCAGGACGAAGGTGAAAAGGCCTCACAGGTCCAGTCGAAACGCTACCGGCTTTCCGCGATCGAGCCCTTTCACATGACTTATGGCGGCGAGCTCCTGAGCGGTGATCGTGTGGTTGAGGTCGTGCCCTTCGATAAATCGGAAGCGGTTGCTTTCGGCACCCCTTCGGAAACGCGGCTGGTTGAGGTTCTGTTGCCAAAGAGCCTGAACGCGGGCTCCGGTGCCAATCGGACGGAAAACTACCTGCTGCAAAAGCTGGAGATGCGCGAACTTGGCTGGTCGCTCTATTTCCTGGCGGATATCAGCGCGATCCCGGGACAGACGGCGACGGTCACGATCCTGGTCGGCGCCGTGCTGGCGACGATCTTTCTCGGCAGCGGCTTCCTGGTTCAGCGGCGGCGCAACCAGACGCAACGCCAGGAACTGCAGGAACAGAGCCGGCTGGCGCTCGAAGCCGCTTACGGCGAACTGGAAAACCGCGTGCAGGAGCGCACCCGGGACCTGGTTGAGAGCAACCGCATGCTCGAAAGCGAAATCCAGGTGCGCCGCAAGGCGGAACAGGATCTGCGGCAAACCCAGGACGACCTGGTTCAGGCGGAGAAACTTGCAGCCCTCGGTCATATTTCAGCCGGCATCAGTCACGAGCTCAACCAGCCCTTGACCGCGATCCGGTCCTTTTCGGATAACGCCAGTAAACTGCTGGACCGCAAGCGCTTCGACGAAGTGCGCTCGAACCTCGGCCTCATATCGGAGCTGACCGGCCGCATGGCGCAACTCATGAAACAGCTCCGGACCTTCGCGCGGAATGCGCCCAGCCAGAAATCACTCGTGTCCCTGCAGGCCGTTTTGGACCGAAGCCTCGGGGTACTTCAACCAAGGTTCGAGGAGAGATCGGTTCGGCTCGAGCGGGCACCGGACGACGGCCTGGAGGTCATTGCCGATGCTCTGCGCCTGGAACAGGTCCTCACCAATATTCTGGGGAACGCCCTCGATGCCATGACAGAGAGCGACGAACCGGCGATCTCCATCGGCATCGCGGCAGATGAAACCGAAGTGACGGTCACGATCCACGACAGCGGACCGGGCATCCCGGCCCAATACATCAACGATATCTTCGATCCGTTCTTTACCACCAAGGATGTCGGACAGGGGCTTGGTCTGGGCCTGTCCATCACCTACGGTATCGTGAAGGACTTCGGCGGTACGATCCGCGCCTCCAATCACGAACAGGGGGGCGCCGTCTTCAGTCTGTCTCTGCCGCGCGCGGAAGAGCCGGGCCTGCAGCAAAAAGCGGTTTAATCGAGAGGGTCATGGAAGAATCAACGGCGGAGGAGAGTGCGGCGGGACCGATCCTGGTCATCGACGACGAACGCCATGTCCGTATGGCGACCAAGCAGTCGATCGAGCTCGCAGGCTTCGAGGTCACCTGCATGGATTCCGCCGAGACCGCCCTGCGCAGCCTGTCGCGGAGCTGGCCCGGCGTGGTGATCAGCGATATCAAGATGCCGGGCCTGGACGGGCTTGCCTTTCTCAAGCGGGCGCAATCGATCGATCCGGATATTCCGATCGTCCTGGTCACCGGCCATGGCGATGTCCCGATGGCGGTCGGCGCCATGCGCGACGGCGCCTACGACTTCATTGAGAAACCCTACGATTCCGATCTGCTGGTCGACGTGGTGACACGGGCCTTTGAGAAGCGGCGCCTGGTGCTCGAAAACCGGGCGTTACGCCGCGAACTGGACGCCCATAAAGGGCTTGCGTCGCGTCTGGTCGGCCGCTCCCCGGGCATGATCAAACTGCGTGGTGAGATCGAGGCTGTCGCCCAGATCGCGGCCGACGTTCTGATCCTGGGAGAGACCGGCACCGGTAAGGAACTGGTTGCCCGCTGCCTGCATGAATTCAGCGAGCGCCGCAGTGGCAACTTCGTTGCCATTAACTGCGGCGCGGTCCCGGAAAACATCATCGAAAGCGAGCTTTTCGGCCACGAACCGGGCGCCTTTACCGGCGCAACGGCCCGGCGCATCGGAAAGTTCGAGCATGCCAGCGGCGGGACCCTCTTTCTGGATGAGGTCGAGAGCATGCCGATGGACCTGCAGGTCAAGCTGCTGCGGGTGATTCAGGAGCGGGCGGTCGAGCGGCTCGGATCCAATAAGGTCTTGCCGCTGGATCTGCGCGTGATCGCGGCCACTAAAGTCGATCTGCGCCAGGCCAGTACGGAGGGCAGTTTCCGGGAAGATCTCTATTACCGGCTGAACGTGGTTAACTGCGCCATTCCGGCCCTGCGCGACCGGCTGGAGGATATTCCGCTTCTGTTCCAGCATTTCGTGACCCAGGCAAGTCGCCGTTACCGCAAGGTTGCCCCCACCCTGTCGCAGGAGGCCGCCGCGACGCTGCTGGACCACAGTTGGCCAGGGAATGTCCGAGAATTGCAGAATGCGGCGGAGCGCTATGCCCTCGGCCTGGGCATCGGCCTCGAACCGGACAACGCCGGTGCCGGAGACGCCATGGCGGTCGCACGGGTCCCCCTGTCTGAGCAGATAGATGCCTTCGAAAGCAGCCTGATCCGGCGCGAACTGATCAAACAACGCGGCAACGTAACGGCAACATACGAAGCCCTCGGGCTGCCGCGGAAAACCCTCTACGACAAGATGAAACGCCACGGAATCCGGCGTGACGACCTGATTGACTGAAGCCACCTGTGCGGAAACCCGCACAGTCCAGGGCCAAACCTGTGCGGAAATCCGCACACATCTGAAGTAGCCTCAGAATCCGCAGGTTTAGCAGTCAAAAATTACCAGCTCTGTTTCTCTCGCAACTTCAGAGTGTTACACTTTTTTCATCAGTTCGGGCCGCATTTGCCTGATTTTTGGCACGGCGGTTGCTGTAAGTCGAACGGAGCGGCCCTCTCTTTTGGGAGGGTCAAAAACAAAAATGCGAACCAGGGAAGGAAAAGATCCATGCGCAAATTTGTTGCGGCCATTGCCCTTGCCGGTGTCAGCCTGACGGCCTTCGCCGCGTCTGCCGCCGATCCCATCGTCATCAAGTTCAGTCACGTCACCGCAGAAACCGGCCATCCGAAGGGTGAAGCCGCGAAGCTTTTCGCCGACACGGTGAACGAGCGGATGGCAGGCAAGGTCGTCGTCGAGGTCTATCCGAATTCTCAGCTTTACAACGATAACAAGGTTCTCGAAGCCATGCTGCTGGGCGATGTCCAGATGGCGGCGCCCTCACTTTCGAAGTTTGAAAAATACACCAAGAAGTTCCGGATTTTCGATCTTCCGTTCCTCTTCGACGACATCAATGCCGTCGACCGCTTTCAGGGCGGCCCCGCCGGTCAGGAACTGCTGAAGAGCATGGTCGACCGTGGTCTGCTGGGCCTGGGTTACTGGCACAACGGCATGAAGCAGATGTCCGCCAGCAAGCCGCTTCAACTGCCGAGCGATGCCGCGGGCCTGAAGTTCCGTATCCAGACCTCGGACGTGCTGGAAGCCCAGTTCGAAGCCCTGGAAGCCAACCCGCAGAAGATGGCCTTCAAGGAGGTCTACGGCGCCCTGCAGACCGGTGTTGTCGATGGTCAGGAAAACACCTGGTCGAACATCTACACCAAGAAGTTCTTTGAGGTTCAGGACGGCGTGACCGAAACCAACCACGGCATCATCGACTACCTGGTCGTGACCTCGGTTGAGTTCTGGGAAGGCCTGCCCGCCGACATCCGCGGTGAGCTGGAGACGATCCTGGCTGAGGTTTCCGCCAAGCGGAACGGCCTCTCGACCGAGATCAACGAAGGCAACAAGCAGAAGGTCATCGATGCCGGCACCACCGTCCGGACCCTGAACACGGATCAGCGCGAAGAGTGGCGCAAAGCCATGGCACCGGTCTGGAAGAAGTTCGAAGGCGACATCGGCGCCGATCTGATCGAAGCCGCCCAGGCCTCAAACTCGGGCAGCTAATCGCAGCCTGACACTCGACGCCGGCCGGCGTGTCCTGAAGCTTTGGACACGCCGGCCGACTTCTACCCTCAAGTCATATCTTGCCGTTTCGCGGCTTGAGGCAGACCGCCTGCGTGGGGGAACGCAGAAATGCTGAATAAAATCATCAATCGCTTCGAGGAGTCGGTGATCGCCTTACTCCTCGCGAGCATGGTTCTGGTCACCTTTTCACAGGTCGTCGCGCGCTATGTTTTCAACTCCGGCGCCGTCTGGGCACTGGAGCTGACGACCTACCTCTTCGCCTGGCTCGTCCTCTTCGGCATGTCCTACGGCGTGAAGACCGGCGCTCACCTTGGCGTGGATGCCTTCGTAAAGCTCTTCTCCAAACCGGGACAGCGGGTTCTCACCCTCATCGCGGCAGCCTGTTGCATCGCCTACGGCGTGATCCTGCTGGTCGGCGCCTGGGAGTACATCGGCAAGATTTACAAGTTCGGTATCGAAGCCGAAGACCTGCCCATCCCGCGCTGGATTCCCTACAGCATTCTGCCGATCGGCCTTGCCCTGCTGATCATCCGTTTCGTCGAAGCCACCTATCACATCATCATCGGCAAGCGTGAGACGCTGTCGGCCGGTCATGAAGCCGAGGACGCCGTGAAGGAAGTCCAGGAAGCGGCGCTTCACGACTCCTCCAAGAACTGATTGCGGCAAGGACCTGACACAATGGAACCCATCGTTCTCTTCGGCCTGGTGCTGCTGCTGCTTCTGATCGGTACGCCGATCGCGGTCTCGCTCGGGCTTTCCAGTCTCATCATCATTCTCTTCTTCTCCAACGACTCACTGGCCTCCATCTCCCTGAAGCTCTTCGAGGCCATGGAGCACTACACGCTTCTGGCGATTCCTTTCTTCATCCTGTCTTCCGCCTTCATGTCGACTGGCGGCGTTGCGAAACGCATCATCCGTTTTGCCATCGCCTGCGTCGGCCATGTGCGCGGCGGCCTGGCCATCGCGTCGGTCTTCGCCTGTATGCTCTTCGCGGCCTTGTCGGGTTCCTCGCCGGCAACCGTGGTTGCCATCGGCACCATCGTCATCTCCGGCATGCGCCAGGTCGGTTACACCAAGGAGTTCGCCGCCGGCGTCATCTGTAACGCCGGTACGCTGGGCATTCTCATTCCGCCCTCGATCGTCATGGTGGTCTACGCCGCCGCGACCGACGTCTCCGTCGGACGTATGTTCATGGCCGGCGTGATCCCCGGGCTTATGGCCGGACTGATGCTGATGGGCGGCATTTACATCGCCGCGCGGATTAAGAACCTGCCGGCGCAGCCCTGGGCCGGCTTCACGGAAATGTTCGAATCGGCCGGCGATGCCTTCTGGGGCCTCCTCCTGATCATCATCATCCTCGGCGGTATCTACGGCGGCGTCTTCACCCCGACCGAGGCTGCGGCCGTGGCCGCGGTCTATGCCTTTCTCATCGCGCTCTTCGTCTATCGCGATATGGGGCCCCTGATGGGCGTCGCCTGGCGCAACGACGGCGAAGCAATCGGCAGCAGCGTCGCCCGCAATCTGGGTCAGATCACCATCAAGTTCGTGCCGGCGCTGTTCCACCGGGATACCCAGCGGACCCTGGTCGATGCGGGCAAGGTGACCCTGATGCTGATGTTCATCATCGCCAACGCCCTGCTCTTCGCCCACGTTCTGACGACGGAGCGGATCCCGCAGGTCATGACGGAAGCGATCATCGGCGCCGGTTTTGAGCCCTGGACTTTCCTGATCATCGTGAACCTGCTGCTGCTCGCCGGCGGCCAGTTCATGGAGCCCTCAGGCCTGCTGGTGATCGTCGCACCGGTGGTCTTCCCGATCGCGATCCAGCTCGGCATCGATCCCATTCACCTGGGCATCATTATGGTGGTTAACATGGAGATCGGCATGATCACGCCGCCGGTCGGCCTCAACCTCTTCGTGACCTCCGGTATCACCGGCATGCCGCTGATGCGGGTCGTCAAGGCCGCCCTGCCCTGGCTCTCGATCCTCTTCGTGTTCCTGATCCTGGTGACCTATGTCCCCTGGATCTCGACCTTCCTGCCGAACCTCATGTTCGGTCCGGAGATCGTGACCAACTAGAGCGGATTCAGGCCCACAACCTGGCCGAGGCACTAGGACTTCTTTCCGTCCATCACGTGCCAAGCCCTTGATAGCAATAACCTTGCAAAAACGTGACGGGCAGTCTCTTGAGAGGCTGCCCGTCGTTCAATTATACTCCGCATGGGATTAAGGTCCTTTAAGCTGAGTCGCACGGCTTAAATTCAACGAAAGAGATTAAGAGCGGCAGGGGTGAAAATGGGTAACCAGGGATCCGCTTCGGACCATCAAAAGCTGACTCCGCTCGATCTCGACGAGATCCTGGAACTTTGCCGAAACCAAAAGCTCGACGCTTTGCCTGGGATCTTCACCCGCTATGGCTCGAGTTGCTTTACGGCTCAATTCGCGCCCGGGCAGGACAGCATCGAGCACCCGGATCTCCGTTTCCTTCTGGAGCACTACGTCTCGCTCCCGCGACCGCAGGGCTTACCCCTGTGGGACGAACAGGTCCCCTTCGATCTGCGCCGCATGCTGCCGAACCTCCATGTGCTTGATTTCATCGCTGAAAACCGGATGCGGTTCAGAATCTTCGGCACCGCCGTCGCCCAATACTATGGTAACGACTACACCGGTCAGGCCATTGCGGATAACGCACCTTCGGTCAGTGTGGTCTTCCACGCCCTGGCAATCGTGACCAGCCAACAGCGCACCACGCTCTATACCCAGCATGCGCCGCCTGATAACTCCCGGGTTTTCGATTGTCAGCGTCTGTTTCTGCCGTTCTGTAACGAGAGCGGCGAGGTCCATCGGCTTCTGATCGCGCAGTATCCCTATCGGCGCGCCCCGGTCGACGCACGCCTGTCAAAGGCCTTCGTCAAACCAGGCGCCTAACCGGACCCCCAGCCAGGCAGCACCGGCTCACAACGGCAGTCACAGCCTTTGTGTCAGCCGACCGGCAATCTACCGCTCCCGCAGCGTGACTGACATATGACCTGCGAGATCGCTGTTAAGCATCTCACACGACCGACAACTCGTGCCCCCAACTCCGCGCTCGCGCCAAGGCTATGGGGTTCTTCTGAACCACCCATCCACGACTTTCTTCAGAGCGGATTCATTTGCATTCCATCTTGGTATACCAAATACCATTGACAAAAATACAGAGACGAGCTTTGCTTGTCTGGCCGTCGGCAGCAGGCCTTCGCCTCAAGACTGCTGACCACAAGGGAGGAAAATCATGAAAAAAATGATCACTTTCGCCGCAACCATCTCCGCCGTTGCGGCCTTCGCTTTGCCGGCATCCGCCGCGCAGGAAATCGTTTTCGGCATCGGCGCCAAGCCCGGTTCGCTGCAACAGGTCACCGCCGCGGAGTTCACCAAGCGGGCGAACGAGCGTCTCGGAGATAAAGCGACCGTCAAGCTCTTCGATTCAGGACAGTTGGGTAAGGACAAGGAGCTGATGCAGAAGCTCAAGCTCGGGTCCGTTCATATCACCCTGCCCTCCTCGATCATGTCCTCGATCGCGGGCGAATTCGGTGTCTTCGACATGCCCTTCCTGATCAAGGATCGCGCGCACGTCCAGAAGATCGAATCGGAAATGCTGCCGAAGGATCTGGCGCCCGCCGCCGAGGCCAAGGGCTATGAAGTCCTCGCCATGTGGGAGAACGGCGTCCGTCACATCACCAACAACAGCAAGCCCATCAACACGCCGGCCGATCTCAAGGGCCTGAAGATCCGCACGCCCAAATCGACCTGGCGGGTCAAGATGTTCACGGAATGGGGCGCCAATCCGACACCGATGAGCTTCAGCGAGGTCTTCGTCGCCCTGCAGACCGGCGTGATCGACGGCCAGGAAAACCCCTACACCAACATCCACAGTGCCAAGTTCTCCGAGGTGCAGAAGTACCTTTCGGTGACCGGGCACGTCTATTCGCCGGCCTATCCCACCGTCGGCAAAGCGGCTTTCGCCAAACTGGATCCCGAGATCCAGAAAGTGCTGCGGGAAACAGCCATCGAGATGGCGGTCTGGGCGCGTGAAAAGGGTGGCGCAGCCGATGGCGACCTGAAGGGCAAACTGGAAGCCGCCGGCATGAGCGTGAATGTCGCCGACCGCCAGGCCTTCGTCGATGCCTCGGCACCGATCTACGATCAGTTCGCCAAGGAGGTGCCGAACGGCAAGGCGCTGATCGACAAGGCGCTCTCGCTCGCGAAGTAAGCGATGATCTCTGCCGCGCACTCGAAGGCTCCTTCCTTTGCGCGGCAGTCTCGCTGCTCATACGTTCGTCACTGCAACGAACTGAAAGAATTGAAGAATGCGTTCCCTTTCGACTGTCTTCGGCAAGGCAATCGAGGTCATGGCCGTGCTTTTGCTGATCACGCTGGCGGTGATCGTCGTCCTTGCGGTGGGCTTCCGATACCTGTTGAACGACTCTCTGCCCTGGTATGACGAGGTCGCCTCGGTGCTCCTGGCCTGGATTACCTATTTCGGCGCCGCACTCGCCGCCCTGCGCCGCGCGCACCTGGGCTTTTCGGCCGCCCTGCTGGCCATGACTCTCAAGCTGCGCGTCATCCTCTTCGCTTTGGCAGAGATCATTATCTACGCCGTCTTCATCTCGCTGGCCTGGGCCGGCTGGCGTGTGCTCGCCGTCATGGAGGGCATGACGCTGGAGGCGCTGCCCTGGGTGTCCTTCACCTTCGTTCAATCGATCGTCCCGCTCGGCTGTGCGATGTTCATTACCGCGCAGTTGCTCTCCACACCTGAGGCCTGGGCACGCCTGCGTGCCGGACGCGACGTGGAAGCCGAGGAGATCGAAAGCGAAATCGCGAAGGCACAGGCCGAACTCGAGCGCGAGAAGCGCTTGCGGGAGAGATAACATGCTTATCACCGCTCTCTCGCTCTTCTTCGGACTGCTGTTCCTGATCCTCATCAATGTGCCGATCGCCGTGGGGATCTGCGCGGTTGCTCTTGTCGGCCTTTACGTCAGCCGCGGCGACATCGGACTCTTCGACGCGGCGCTGAAGATGTTCGACGGCGCCACCAGCTTCCCGCTGATCGCCATTCCGCTCTTCGTGCTGGCCGGCGCGCTGATGAATACCAGCGGCATCTCCCGGCGTCTGATCAACTTCGTCAGCGCCCTGATCGGCTTCGTGCGGGGCGGTCTCGCCATGGTCAACGTCGGCGTCTCGCTCTTCTTTGCCGAGATTTCCGGCTCGGCCGTCGCCGACGTCGCCGCCATCGGTTCCGTGCTGATCCCCGGCATGAAGCAGCGCCGCTACAAGGCCACCTTCGCCGCCGCGGTCACGTCGGCTTCGGCCTCGCTTGCCATCATCATCCCGCCCTCGATCCCGATGATCCTCTACGGCGCCCTGGCCGACACCTCGATCGTCCAGCTCTTCGTCGCCGGCATCCTGCCGGGCCTGATCGGCGGTTTTTCGATGATGCTGCTGTGTTACTGGTTCGCCGTGCGCTACGACCTGCCGCGGGAAGATAGCTTCTCCCTGCCGAAGGTCTGGCAGGCCGGCAAGGAGGCCGGCTGGGCACTGATGCTGCCGGTGATCATCCTGGGCGGCATCTTCGGCGGCATCGTCACGGCGACAGAAGGCGCCGGTCTCGCGGTGGTGGCGGCCCTCTTCATCGGCTTCGTCATCTACCGTGAACTGGAAATTCGGCAGTTCTACGCGGCACTGGTCGACGGCATCACCCAGACCGCGGTCGTTATGCTGCTGGTCGCGACCTCGGCGGTACTGGGCCTCTACCTGACCCAGCTCGAGCTGCCGCAGAACTTCGCCCGTTCCATCACCGGCCTGACCGAGAACAAGTACCTGATCCTGGCCATGTTGAACGCCATGCTGCTGCTGTTCGGGATGTTCCTGCATGGCGCGGCCGCGATCATCCTGGTGGTGCCGATCATCCTGCCGCTGATCCGCGAAGTCGGCATCGATCCGGTGCACTTCGGGGTCATCCTGACCCTCAATCTCGCCATCGGCCAGCAGACGCCGCCGGTCGCCAGCGTGCTGGCAACCGCCTGTTCCGTGGCCAAGACCGACATCTGGGACACCACCAAGGTCAATCTGCCCTTCATCGGCGTGCTGCTCTGCGTCCTGCTGCTGGTCACCTACGTACCCGTGGTGCCGATGAGCCTCGTCGAATTCTTTTACCGCTGAGCGAATGCAATAGGATCGAATATGACCAAGATTAAGGCCGTCCGAACCAAGCTCTATGAGTGGACAGGCCCGACCGTACCGCCGCAGAGCCACTTCTGCACCAATGCCTCCGACGCCCTGCCCCAGATGGGCGGCGGCGAGCGCGACAACATGGGTTCCTTCCGCTTTCATCAGTGGCTGGTCTGCGAGGTCGAAGCCGAGGACGGCACCATCGGTCTCGGCAATGCCGCGCTCTGCCCGCCCCTGATCAAGGAGGCCATCGATCGCTACTACGCACCGCTGGTGATCGGCCACGATCCTTTCGACTACGCCTATCTCTGGGAAAAGATGTACCGCATCACTCATGCCTGGGGCCGCCGCGGCGTCGGGATGACCGCGATCTCGGCCGTGGATATCGCGATCTGGGATCTGATGGGCAAGCTCAGCGGAAAGCCGGTCTTCAAGCTCCTTGGCGGCCGCACCAAGGACCGGATCCCCTGCTACTACTCCAAGCTCTACGCGGACTCCATCGAGGCCATGCAAGCCGAGGCCCAGCAATGGCTCGATAAGGGCTTCACCATGTTCAAGACACGCTTCGGTTTCGGCCCCAAGGACGGTCCCGCCGGCGTGACGGAAAACCTCAAGAGGGTCCAAGCCCTGCGCGAGGTGATCGGCTACGACAAGGACCTGATGGTCGAAGCCTACATGGGCTGGAACCTGGACTACGCCAAACGCATCATCCGGAAGCTGGAGAAGTTTCAGCCGCGCTGGCTGGAAGAGCCAGTGCTGGCCGACGATATCCTGGGCTACGCCGAACTGAACGCCGGTCCGATTCCAATTTCCGGCGGCGAGCACGAGTTCTCACTGCTCGGCTTCCGGCAGCTACTCGATGCCAAGGCGGTCAGCGTCATCCAGTACGACACCAACCGGGTCGGCGGCATCACGGCGGCCCAGAAGATCAACGCCCTGGCCGAGGCTTATCAGGTTCCCGTCATTCCCCACGCGGGGCAGATGCATAACTATCACCTGACCATGGCCAACTTTAACTGCCCCATGAGCGAGTGGTTCCCGGTCTTCGACGTCGAGATCGGCAACGAACTCTTCTACTACATTTTCAAGGGCGACCCCGAGGCCGAGAACGGCTTCCTGCAGTTGGACGACAATCTGCCGGGTCTCGGAATCGAACTCGACGACAGGCACCTCGACAACTTCAGGATCACCTCATGACCGACGAAGTCTACAGCGGCACCTTTCCGGTCGCGCCCACGGTCTTTCACGACAACGGCTCCCTCGATCTCGAAGGCATGAAGCGGGTGCTCGACTGCATGATCGACCAAGAGGTCGACGGCATTTGCATCCTGGCCAACTATTCGGAACAGTTCCTGCTGTCCGACGCGGAACGGGATATCCTGCTGCGGCTCTGCCTGGAGCATGTCGCCGGGCGCGTTCCGGTAATCGCCACCTGCTCCCACTTTTCCACGCGGATCGTGGTCGAGCGGGTGCAGCGCGCCAAGGATCTCGGGGCCGCCATGATCATGCTGATGCCGCCCTATCACGGCGCGCTCCTGAAGGGTGGAGAGGCTCAGATCTTTGAGCAGTTCGGCCTGGCCGCCGATGTCGGCCTGCCCATCATGGTCCAGGATGCGCCGCTGTCGGGTGTCGAGCTCTCCGTGTCCTTCCTGGTCAGGCTCGCAACCGAGATCGAGAACGTCGCCTACCTGAAGATCGAGACCCCACAGACCGCCATGAAGCTGAAGGCGGTGATTGAAGGCGCAGGAGACGCCATCAAAGGACCCTTCGATGGGGAAGAGTCCATTACACTGATGGCCGACCTGGACGCCGGCGCGACCGGGACCATGTCCAGCGCCACCCTGCCTGACCTGATCAAGCCGGTCCTGACCGCCCATCGCGCCGGCGATCGGGCCGCCGCCGCGGCGCAATACGCCAAGATCCTGCCGCTCATCAATTACGAGAACCGGCAGTGCGGCCTGCGCGCCTGCAAGGCGGTCATGCGCGAGGGCGGAGTCATCAAATCCGACTACGTGCGGCATCCGCTCACGCCCTTGCCACCGCATCAGCGCGAGGGCCTCCTGGAGCTTGCCCGTGAACTGGATCCTGTGGCACTTCGGTGGGGTAAATAGCCGTGGAGCCCCTCTTGCAAAATATCGAAAGTCTGAACGCCGGCCCCCTGCAGCCGCTGAAGCGCAAAAACCTCGCGGAACAGGCCGCGGAGGAACTGCGAAAGCTCATCCTGCTGGAAAAGCTCAAGCCCGGCGCGGCCATCCCGGAGCGCGAATACGCCGACGCTTTGGGGGTCAGCCGGACCCCTCTGCGCGAGGCCTTACGGCTGCTGGCGGGTGAAGGTCTGGTGGAGATCGCACCCGGACGTGTGCCGCGTGTCACCGAACCGACCCTGGAAGAGGTCCAGCACCTGCTGGAGGTTCAGGGCGCCCTGGAAGCGCTGGCCGGCGAGCTGGCCTGTAGCGAAGCCAGCGCCCGAGAGCTGGCCGACATCGCCGCCATCGAGCGGAGCATGCACGACCTGCCGGAGGGCTCCGATCCGCTGATCTTCTTCGAGCGCGACATGGCCTTTCACCGCGCCATCGTGAAAGCCTGCGGCAATCGGCCCCTGGAGGAAACCCACGCCACCTACAATGCCAGGCTCTGGCGGGCGCGCTTTATCTCCTCCCTGCGCAAACCCAACCGCAAGCGGGCCCTGCGCGAACATCGGGAGATCGTCGAGGCCCTCACGCGCCGCGACGCAGCGGCAAGCGCCGAAGCACTGCGGCGGCATCTGGTATCAGCCTTCGAGAACATCAGCGAGGCCATGCGCGAGAGCGCGGCCGGAAAGGAACAGGCATGACGCAGCGCCCGCGTATCGGCGTTATTCAGGGAGATCCGGCCGGCATCGGACCGGAACTGCTGGTCAAACTGCTGCAGGATGAAGAGGTGCGCGCCACAGCGGACGTCGTCATTATCGGCGATCCGCAGATTCTCGCCCGGGGCGAAGCCGACGTCGGGGCGTCCCTGAATTGCCGGCATATCACCCGTGATGAGGATCTGGCCTTTCCTGAAGAGGGCTGCCTCCACCTGGACCTGGCGATCGAAGGCATCGACGCGGTCCCGCAGTCGCAGGTCAGCGCCGAAGGCGGCCGCTCCTCCATCGAAGGCCTCAAGACCGCCTTTGAGATGTCGCGCGACGACAGGATCGATGGCATCTGCTTCATGCCCTTCAACAAGCAGAGCATGCATTTGGGCGGCAACGATTTCAGTGACGAACTGGGCTATGCCCGGAACTTCTTCGGCCTGACCGGCTGCGTCAGCGAGTTCAACGTCGCGCACGGCATGTGGAACGGCCGCGTCACCTCCCATGTCGCCATGAAGGACGTGCCCGGCCTCCTGACCCAGGAGCGCATCTGCGATTCCATCGAACTGGCGGACCGGACCCTGCGCCTTGCCGGTTACGAGCGCCCCCGCATCGTCGTGGCCGCTTACAATCCCCACGCCGGCGACGGCGGCCTGATGGGCCGGGAGGAGATCGACATCATCGCGCCGGCCGTCGAAAAAATGCAGCAGCGCCAGATGCAGGTTAGTGGCCCCCTGCCCGCCGACACGCTCTGGCTGAAGGTGCGTGATGGCGAGTACGATTCGGTCGTCACGATGTATCACGATCAGGGCCAGATCGCGATCAAGCTGCTGGGCTTCGACCAGGGGGTCTCCGTCCTGGCCGGCCTGCCCGTGCCGGTCACCACGCCGGCGCATGGAACGGCCTACGACATCGCCGGCCAGAACAAGGCAAACGTGACGCCGGCGAAAAACGCCTTTCTCATGGCCGCCCGGATGGCGCAGGAGCAGCGGTCCGCCGCGGCTTAATGGATGCGTGACTTTCGGGGTTTCGCTTCACTCCGAAAGACGCCATCTTGGCGCTATGACGACGCAAGCAATCATCCCGGCAGATCTGCAGAGCTATTACGACGACTGGCATATGTCGCCGGGACTGCTTTGCGACGGCTTTGTCTTCTTTACCGGCTTCACGGGCGCCCGTGCCGACGGCACGCTTTCCAGCGACCCAGAAACGCAAATCCGCGATGCCTTCGCCAAGGTCCGGTCCGTGCTGGAAGCCGGCGGCATGACCTTCGCGGATATTGTCGAGATGACCAGCTACCACATCGGTCTGCACGGCCATCTCGAGCTCTTCAAGAAGGTGCGGGATGAGCACGTCCAGGAGCCCTACCCGGCCTGGACGGCGATCGAGGTGGCCGGTTTCGTGCGCGAGGGCGCGATCGTGGAGCTCCGAGTGATCGCGCGGCAAGGGTCGTAAGGAACGTGGCGGACGATATCCAAAGGCGCCCGACGCGGGACTTCATCGGTTACGGCGCAGGCTCCAAAAAGATTGTCTGGCCGAACGACGCGCGTATCGCCGTCAACTTCTGCATCAACTTCGAGGAAGGCGGCGAACGCTGCATCCTCAACGGCGATGACCGCTCCGAAGAGCGCCTGTCGGACGTCGCGGTCGAATCCCGGATCGGCCGGCGCGACCTGAATATCGAATCCAGTTACGAATACGGGTCGCGTGTTGGCTACTGGCGTTTGCTGAAGGCCTTCACCGACCGCAATCTCCCGGCAACGGTCAACCTGGTCGGGCTCGCGGGCGAGAAAAATCCCGCAGCGCTCCAGGCCATGATCGATGCCGGCTTCGACCTTCATCCTCATGGCTGGCGCTGGATCGACTTCGACAACCTCAGCGAGGCGGAAGAACGCGCTTACATCGAAAGGTCCATTCAGCAGATCAAGGACCTGACCGGGGAAGCGCCGCTCGGCTACTACGCCGGCCTGCCTTCGGCAAACACCCGGCGCCTGGTCGTGGAAGCCGGCAGCTTCCTCTACGACTCGGATGTCTATAACGACGATCTGCCCTACTGGTCGCCCGACTACCCTGGCCTCCTGCTGCTTCCCTATTCCCTGGACACCAACGATTCGCGCTTCGGCCGTGGCGAGCGCAGCTACCAGGTCGGCGAGGAATTCGTCACCTACATCAAAGACAGCTTCGATCAGCTTTACGAAGAAGGTGAAACCCACCCGAAGATGATGACGGTCGGCCTGCATGCCCGGCTGCTCGGGCGGCCGGGGCGTATCGGTGCTCTGCACCGGATCCTGGATTACATGAGGTCTCACAAGGCGGTCTGGATCTGCCGCCGGAACGACATCGCCCGCCACTGGGCGGCCCATTATCCAAACGAGACATGAAAGCCGCGAGACGGGCCGGGTCTGTTTTCGGCCCTACTGCGCCGGAACGGCCTGTCCGACGAAACCTGTGACCTGGTCCTTCAGACCGAAGTCATAGAGGTCGTTGTGCCCCGCTTCCGGCACGAAGATGCCCTCTTTCGGTGCCTGTATCGCGTCCAGCAGTTGCCGGCCGAAGCGCACATTGGTCACCTGGTCCCGTTCGCCGTGCAGAATCAGCACAGGAACCTGCAATTCATCGGCCCGGGCCAGGGAGTTCCATTTGTCCAGGATCAGCCAGCGGGCCGGCAGATACCAGTAGTGCGATTGGGCGACCTCCGCCACCGAGGTAAAGGGCGCCTCCAGCACCAGGCTCGCCACCTGGCGCTGCGCCGCTACCTGAACGGCGACACCGCTGCCAAGGGATTCGCCATAGAGGACCGTCTTTTCCGGTCCAATGCCCTGTGCGGTCAGCCAATCCAACAAGGCGCCCGCATCAGCGACAAGATCGTCCTGTTTCGGGGTGCCTTCATTCCCGCTGTAGCCGCGATAACCGGCGAAGAGCACGCCATAACCGGCGTCGGCGAAGAAAGAAAACTTCGGGACCCGGTCGGCCAACTGACCGGCGTTTCCATGGAAGACCACAACCGTCGGCGCAGTTTCGTCCTGCGCGGGGATGTACCAGTGCTTCTGCTTCAGGCCGTCTTTGGTCTCGACCTCGACCTCGCGCAGATTTGGTATGCCGAAATACTCGATCGCCGGCAGGTTCTGGCCAGCCGGATAGAGCAGCGACCGCTGCAAGAGGAACATCACGGCAAGCAGAAGCAGATAGCCAAGCAATCCAAGCCAAAGAAACGTCATGACACCGCCCAAGAATGTCCTTTCCGCCAATTTGTACGTCCCTTCTGAACTCAGGCCGCCGGACGCAGGCAAATCCAATCCCCGTTCCAATATGTAGCGGCGAAAAGAAAAGCTTTCGATAACGATCTGAGAACAAATCTGTGAATTTTCTATTTTCCTTGTTTCTATGCGTAAAAATTCTTATTTTACATCCATCATAGCGCATTTAATGATTTTCACACTTTTATAGTGGGTTAAAATGTCAAAAATCTTCATCCTCCATGAAAATCCGGTTTGGGTTGAACCGCTGCGCAGTGCGTTTGAAAAGCGCGGGGTCCTGGCCGAGGAATGGCATTTGGATCAGGGGCTTGTTCCCTTTGACAGCCCACCGCCCGAAGGCGTCTTCTACAATCGCATGAGTGCCTCGTCGCACACGCGCGGCCATCGCTATGCACCCGAGCTGACACATGCCGTACTTAACTGGCTGACGCTTCACGGCCGCCGGGTCGTGAATGGCCCGCGGGCCCTCTACCTGGAAGTCAGCAAAATCGCTCAGTACGCAGCCCTGGAGGCCGGCGGCATCAAAACCCCGCGTACGCGTGTCGCCGTTGGCCGCGATGCGGTGCTCGAGGCCGCCCGAGCCTTTGCGCCCGCCCCCTTCATCCTGAAGCCGAATCGGGGTGGGAAGGGTTTGGGGGTGCGTCTCTTCAAGACCGCCGATGAGGTTGCCACCTATCTCGAGTCTCCGCAGGCATCCGAAGAGGCGCCGATCGACGGTACCTGGCTCGTGCAGGACTACATCGACAATCCGAATCCCTTCATCACCCGCTGCGAATTTATCGGCGGACACTTTCACTACGCGGTCCGGGTCGAGACCGGCGGCAGCTTCGAACTCTGTCCTGCCGATGTCTGCAGCATTGAGGGGCCGGCCTCAGCCGCCGCGCCGGCGATCAACTTCACGGTCACCGATGACGTGGACCCGGCCCTGATTGCGGCCTACGAAGCCTTTCTTCGTGCCAACGATATCGAAATCGCGGGCATCGAGTTTATCCGGGACGCAAAGGGCGAGGTTTTCACCTACGATGTGAATACCAACACCAACTACAATGCGGAGGCCGAACGCAAAGCGGCCGTTTCCGAGACGGGGATGGAAGCCATCGCCCGCTTCCTGCACCAGGAACTTGAGCTTTCCACCGGAGACGCCAGTCACATCGCTGCCGCAGAGTAAACGAGGTTTCCCTTAATTCACGTTCCGCGCTAAAGCCTTGCCGCCATAAAGATTTTGTTAAGTCCTACCATACAACTATTGGTAAGGAAGCGTTCTCTGGTTTCTCTCTGAAGAGACGCTCAGGATCATTGTCGCTTCAAAGATGGACTTAGCAAGGGATGCCAGCGATGAGACCAAGCGCCTTGGCCCTTCGATCGATCGCAGCTCTGATGCTTCTGTCGAGTTTTGGGCTGGGGTTTCTTCTGTTTACTCAGCTTAACCTTGCGACATCATTTATGTCGCAACGCTATGCAGAGCAATATGAAGAGAGGACACGCTTTCTTGCGCGAAACATGGCTGGAGGTATTGCGTGGAATAAACCGGAGTCTATCGTAAACGCCTATTCCGATTATGCCGCCCCGCAAGAACCGTCAGAGCTGATCGCGCTACTGGCAACGGATACCAATCGACGTCCTGTATCTTCTTTCGCGTCTGACCTACATGAAAGCGTTGACCTTGCTGCGATCCTGTCGGAACAGGAAGCTGCTCTCGGTGAGACCGAAGTCATCACCTTGAACGAGGCCACGCATGTGACAACGCTGGTTGCGGTCCAGTCCAAACGAGGGCCTGCAGGATTTGTTGCCATGGCCTGGAGCAAACAGGCCGCTGCTGGATCGGTATCGAAACTTCAGAACCTGTTTCACCTGCAATGTATCGCTATAAGCCTGATCGTGATTGTCTCCCTGGCCATTCTTCTATTCAAACCGCAGAGTTCAAACAGGTTACCGCAGTCTCAACTGGCAGTTTGGGACAATGCCTAGGCTTTAGCACCGGGTTAACAGTGATTCGACAATTCGCACAATTAAAATGTCTCATAAAATGTTTTTTAATATTCTCTAATATTTAGAATTCTCGCTTAAATATTTTCTTAAATAATAACTACAACTATTGGAAACTTACGTGATCGCTGTGCCTGAACGGCTATGTCGCTGTTGCCCGCGCAACGCAACGAGTTATGGCCGAGCAGCTCAAAAAAAAACGGGGGAAGCCTATTTGGCACGAACGCTTGCCGCACCAGGCTGATTGATTGACAAGAGCCGGAGAACAGGATGTTCCGTAAATCGCTCTCGCTTCACATTACCTCGAAGATCCTCCTCCTGATGATCGTCGGAATGGCTTCGCTCCTCTTCACGCAGAGCCATCTTTCCCAGTCCTTCTTCTCGACCCAGTTTTCCAAGATCTACGAAGAAAAGACACTCCTGCTGGCAACGCAGATGATACGCGGCATCAAGTTCCGCAAACCCGCGTCGATCGAGCGGATCTATGCGACACAGACCGAACCCGATGCCGCCTCCAACCTCACGAACCTGCTGGTCACGGACGCCGAGCAGGTCGCCCTCTCCTCCTTCGAAGCTGAGATTTACGAGACCGTGGATCTGGCTGCGTTCCTGAAGAATCACGTTGAGTCGCTCGACGCGGCGGCCCCCGTCACGGTCGATAGCGACCGTCACGTCATCACCCTGACGGCGGCTTTCGACGAGAAGAGCGGAAACACGGTCGGCTATGTGGTCATGGCCTGGAGCAAACAGGCCGCACTAAACGCCCTGGCCGATGTCCGCAACGCCTCCATTCTGACGTCCGTCCTGATCACCCTCCTGATCATCGCCGCCCTGGTGGTTCTGCTGAAACTGATGGCGATCCGGCCGATCACCGGTATGAACGCCGTTATGACGAAGCTTGCCCACGGCACTCTCGACGTGGAGGTGCCTTACCTCGCAAAGGCCGACGAAGTCGGACAGATGGCTAAAGCCTTGATGGTGTTTAAGGAGAACGCTACGGAAATCGAGCGGATGAAGGCCGAAGAAGAGGAACGGCAGGCTCGGCAGGATTCGCAGCTACGGACCGAATTGCTGCGCATCGCCGACGCCCTGGAAAGGGAAGTCAAAGAAGCGGTCGCCGAAACCGACGGCCAGGCCAGCGCGATGAAGACCAGCAGCGCCGGCATGGGCGACGTCATCGGCATCCTGCGCGACCGGACGGCCACCGTGGGCGAAGGCGCCACCCAGGCCAGTGGCTCGATCCAGACCGTCGCTTCCGCCACGGAAGAGCTCTCAACCTCGATCAACGAGATCTCACGCCAGGCCGGCGAAGCTTCCAACATCGCCAGCACGGCCTCGAAGGAGGCGGAGCGTACGGACCAGACCGTCGGCGGTCTGGCGGACTCCGCGCAACGCATCGGCGATGTCATCGACATGATCCAGGATATCGCCAAACAAACCAATCTGCTGGCGCTCAATGCCACCATCGAGGCCGCACGGGCGGGCGAAGCCGGCAAAGGCTTTGCCGTCGTGGCCTCAGAGGTGAAAAATCTGGCAAGCCAGACCGCCAAGGCGACCGAAGAAATCAGCGCCCAGGTCGGCGCGATCCGCGAGGAAACCACGGACGCTGTCAGCGCCATTCGCTCGATCACCGGTACCATTCAGAAGATCAGCGAGATCTCGGAAAGTATCAACGCCGCCGTCGAGCAGCAGAGCCACGCCACTCAGGAGATCAGTGCCAGCGTCCAAACCACGGTCGGGCACATGACGGAAGTCTCATCCCAGGTCGCGGATGTAGCCGGAGAAACCGAACAGGTCGACCGTCATTCAAAGGACGTGATGGAGAATGCCGAACAGACCTCGGTCAACATAGGCAGGCTGGACACCCGCATGAGCAAGGTTCTGCGCGAGCTTCGGGAATCCGCGGCCGGCGACCGGCGCGCCCACAAGCGAATCAAAGGTGACTGGAAGGGACACCTGATCTTCGAAGGCCGCACTTACGACTGCAAAATCGCCGACATCTCCCTCGGCGGCGCCCTGCTGGAAAAGATCCCCGAGGTCAGCAAGGACGATTCGCTCCAGATCGTCATCGACGGGCTGGGCGACAGTCTCTGCGCGACTGTGGTCGCGCAGTCGGCCAAAGGCACGCACCTTCAGTTCGCTCTCGAAGACGGACAGAGCGAGAAGATCGCCGTCTTTATCGGCGTAAAGGCCCCTAAGGCGGCATAAAGCAAGCCGGCCGGCACCGCGCCCTCCCCCTCTGCCCGTTGCCCGAAAACCGGCCGCCATGGCGTCCCTCAGTCATTAGACAAAGGGACAAGGCGATTTTGTCGGGCAATGGTTGCGTCGCGCTCTTTGAACAAAGTATACCGGTTGGAACGACAACATCTTTGCATGGGGAGAAAGCGCATGGATGTCCGCGCTGCCGTCGCCTTCAAGGCGGGAGAACCACTGTCCATCGAGACCGTTCAACTCGAGGGGCCGAGGGAAGGTGAGGTCCTGGTCGAGCTCAAGGCGACCGGCATTTGCCATACGGATTCCTTCACACTGACCGGTGCCGACCCCGAAGGCATTTTCCCGACGATCCTTGGTCATGAAGGCGCGGGCGTCGTGGTCGATACCGGCCCCGGGGTCACCACCCTCAAAAAAGGCGACCATGTCATTCCGCTCTATACGCCGGAGTGCCGGGAATGCGACTATTGCCTCAATCCCAAAACCAATCTCTGCCAGGCCATTCGCACCACCCAGGGCCAGGGCCTGATGCCGGACGGCAGCAGCCGCTTTTCGCTCAATGGCGAGCCCATCTACCACTACATGGGCTGCTCAACCTTTGCCAATTACACGGTTCTGCCGGAAATCGCGCTGGCCAAGATCCGCGAAGACGCGCCCTTCGATAAGGTCTGCTACATCGGCTGCGGCGTTACCACGGGTATCGGCGCTGTCGTCAACACGGCGAAGGTCGAGCCTGGCTCCAACGTCGTGGTCTTCGGTCTGGGCGGCATTGGCCTGAATGTCCTGCAGGGCGCACGCATGGTGGGCGCCAACAAGATCATCGGCGTCGATCTGAACAACGATCGCAAGGAGATTGGCGAAAAGTTCGGCATGACGCACTTTGTGAACCCGAACGAAGTCGAGGGGGATCTGGTCCCCTATCTGGTGGATTTGACCGACGGCGGCGCCGACTACAGCTTCGAATGCATCGGCAACGTCAATGTCATGCGCCAGGCGCTCGAGTGCTGTCACAAGGGCTGGGGCGAATCGATCATCATCGGCGTCGCCGGCGCGGGCCAGGAGATCGCCACCCGCCCCTTCCAACTGGTCACCGGCCGGGTCTGGAGAGGCACGGCCTTTGGTGGCGCGCGCGGCCGCACCGACGTGCCGCAGATCGTCGACTGGTACATGGATGGCAAGATCAACATCGACGATCTGATCACCCACACCATGCCGCTGGAAGACATCAACAAGGGCTTCGACCTGATGCACCACGGTGAGTCGATCCGCGGCGTGGTGGTCTACTAAGCGATCGTTCTTCGGTCAGCAAAACGAGTTTGGGAAGCGCAATGTCCGAGATCACGATCCGGAGTGAACAGATCTGCTTTGGCGGCACTCAGGGCTTTTACAGTCATGAGTCGGCCGTTTGCGGCGGGACCATGAACTTTGCGCTCTTCCAGCCGCCTCAGGCCAGCGGCGGTGCGAAGCTGCCGCTGGTGACCTTCCTCTCGGGCCTGACCTGTACGGACGAGAACTTCACCACCAAGGCCGGCGCGCAGCGCGTGGCCGCCGAGTTGGGGGTTCTGGTTCTGGCACCGGATACCTCGCCACGCGGCGCCGGTTACCCGGGCGAAGACGACAGCTATGATTTCGGCAGCGGCGCCGGCTTCTACCTGGACGCCACCGAGGCGCCCTGGTCCGAGCGTTACCGGATGTACAGCTATATCACGCAGGAGCTGCCGGCCCTGATCGCCGCGAACTTCCCCGCCGATATGTCCCGGCAGGGCATCACGGGCCATTCGATGGGCGGCCATGGCGCGATCTCCATTCACCTGAAAAACCCCGACACCTATCAGTCGGTCTCGGCCTTTTCGCCGATCTGCGCGCCGATGCAGTGCCCCTGGGGTGAGAAGGCCTTTACCGGCTATCTCGGATCGGACCGCGAAAGCTGGCGCGAGTACGATTCAACGGAACTGGTGGCGAAATCGCCGTCCAAGGCAAAAATCCTGATCGATCAGGGCCTTGAGGACGGCTTTCTCGCAGAGCAGCTTAAGCCGGAGGTCTTCCAGGCCGCCTGCGAACAGGCGGGCCAGGCGGTCGAAGTCCGCATGCAGCCGGGCTACGACCACAGCTATTACTTCATCCAGAGCTTCATGGAAGACCATCTGCGTCACCACGCGGCGACGCTCCTGGCTTAAAGCACAAGCGGGACTGGCCTCAGGCCTGGTGGCTTTAAGCCTGGTCCCGCTCCTTCTGATACTTCGCGTTCTTCAGGATATCGGCATCGCCGGCGATCTGGCCGCCTTCCTCGATGGTCAGCTTGGCGTAGCGGATCTTGCCGGAGACCCGGCCGGTCGGCTTGACGGTCAGATGCTCCAGTACATTGAGATTACCTTCGAACTTGCCGGCAACGATCGCGGTCTCGATCTCGGCATTACCGATGAAAGCCCCGTCCTTGCGGATCTTCAGCGTCTTGGCCTTGAGGCCGGAGGACTCGATCTTGCCGTCGACATGGAGCACTTCGCAGGCGGTCACCTCACCCTTTAAGTGAATCCCTGCACCGACCACCAGAGTTCCTGCCAACGCCTCGGGCGAACGTTCCTGCGCCGCCGAGACAACGCTGGGCGCGCGGGCGCCGGGAATGCCGGCAAGGCGGGCGGGCAAGGAAGGGTTGGTCTGCTGTACCATGTAAGCCTCTGCGTGCTGGAGTTCGGAGTCGCGCGTATTCGCTCGCTTCGGGCGAATTTACGCAGCCTCTATAGACATGACATGGGACAAAAATCGGGCAAAATGATGTCAGCGATGGCCGAATCACCATCATTTCTGCGCGCTTTCAGTAGGCTTCCTCGTAGGCCGCGCAGATTTCCGCTTCGGTCTTGCCCTCCAGAAAAGCCATCTCACCCTTCTTGTGGCGCAAATAGACATCGGCGAAACCCTCGGGGAACCAACCGGTTACGGTTGGATCGGCACCGAACTTCTCAAGTGCGGCTTCGAGCGTTTCCGGCAGGCGCAGATAGCCGCGGGCGGCGAGATCCTCCGCGGACAGCAGGGAAAGATCTTCCTCCGTCGCTTCCGGACAGGCCAGCTCTTCTTCGATCCCCTGCGCGCCGGCGTGAATGATGGCCGCCAGAGCGAGATAAGGGCTGGCGGCCGGGTCCGCCGCCCGGAATTCGAAATTGAACTGATCAGCCTTCGCGACATCGCTGAGATCCGTCGTCGGACAGATGCGCACCGAGGCTTCCCGGTCCCGGAAACCGAGGTTGTTGTAAGCCGCGCTCCAGCGGTGCGGCGTCAGGCGCGTGTAGGACACCACACTCGGCGCGGTCATCGCCAGGATCCGGTCGAGGTACTTCAAGACACCCGCGATGAACTGGCCGGTCACTTCGCTCAATCCATGCGGGCCGTCCGGATCATAAGTCGCTGCCTTGCCGTCCTTGTCGCGGAAACTCATATGGATATGAACACCGTTGCCGACGCCCGCGGGATCCCGCAACGGCGTGAAACTGGCTTCCTGCCCCAGATGCTCCGCCGTTGCATAGACCAGCTCTCTCAGGATCGTGGCCTGATCGGCAATCGCAACGCCCGTCGAGGGCCCGATCGTCACCTCATACTGATCAAGTCCGTATTCCTTCATGAAGGTATCCGGGACAAGACCCGCGGTCCGGATCGCAGCCGTAAGCGCTTCGCCCAGTTCCCGCTGTGCCCGGAAGCCGGATGCCGTGTAAGCGCGACCGAGTGGGGCATTCATACCCTTCAGATGAAACTCGTGCTCGAAAGCACCTAAGATTTGCAGGCCCGTCAGCCTTTCGAAGCGCGTCAGCGCGGCCTTCAGGATCGAACGCGTGCAGCAGCCCCAGGGCGTGCCATCAGTGTCCAGGATATCGCCGAAAATGAAATGCTCGGCGGGCTTCTCGTCGTGGAAGTCCGAGATAACAAACGTATTGGGATCCGGGATCAGCACCAGATCGCCAAGCGCACCGAAAGGGCTGTCGGCGATCGCGTCAAAGCAGGTGATCTGTACATTAGTCGGCGTCCAGCCGATCCCCCGCGTCTGGCGCTTCTTCAAGTCCTGTTCGGAGAAAGCCTTGCCGCGCACCTTACCCGCGATATCACTTGTGCAGGCCAGAATCAGCGTTTCCCGTTTCACTCTTTCCCCCGTCGTTGTTCTAGAGTCTGTTGAGTATCAGGATTTCATCGTGGCGGCGCTGCATTTCCCCAGCAGTCAGGAGCAGGTGGCGCCATGTGGTAGGCCCCACATAAGACGCCTGCAACGCCGCTGCTGGGGAAATGCGGCCCGTCCTGAAAGGATTGGTCAGAAGCGATGCGAGCTCGCGTCGCTCGTCCTGTAATATGCGCTGCATGTCCGGCGTCCTCGCTCCTAACTTCGCATCGCTTCTGACCAACCACGACAATATCCTGATACTCAACAGACTCTAGTCCTCGGTTTCACCCGAAGGCGGCGAAAGCCGCGCTGCATCCCACTGACCGATCCGCTTGCGTGTCGCATCCCAGTCCCGTTCGGAGACCTGCACGATTATAGCTTCAACCAGCGTCATGGCACTAACCTGACTGTCCCAGGCCGTTCCGATCTCGGTCGGCACCGCGAGGACATGGGTGGCATGCCGCGAAGCCGGCGTCAGCCAACGGTCGGTTACAGTCACTATCTGCGCCTGACGTTTCTCGGCGACCATCCCCGCGAGTTCCGTGAGACTGGGCTGATAGCGGCGGAAATCGAAGATCACGAAAACGTCCTGCTTGCGCATCCGCAGCAGATAGTCGGGCCAGATCTCAGGATTGGATGGTAGATGATAGATACGCCCCCGAATCTGGCGCAGATGCATCGACAGCAGCGTGGCGAGGCTATCGCTCATCCGTCCGCCGATCAGGAAGATGTTGCGCGCCGGGTCAGCGATCAGATCACAGACCGCATCGAACTGCTGCTGCGCGATGCCCGAAGCCATGCCTCGGGTGAGCTGTGCGACCCGATCCGAGTAGTCCGCAAGAAAACGGCCAGCCTGGGCCGGATTCTCGGTCAACTTGAGATCAACGGGCGAGCGGTGGCTTTCCTTGAGTTCGCCGATCAGGCGCCGCTGAAACTCCTGGTAACCGCTGCAACCCAGCTTGGCGACGAAACGGGTGATGGAAGGCGCGCTGACGCTGGTGACCTTGGCCAGCTCCTGAATGGTCTGAAGGCCTGCGAAGGGATAATCGGCCAGAACCACGCTCGCGACCTTACGCTCGCTGGAAGTCAGGCTGCCGCCCATCTCCTCGATCCTGTCGCGCAAGAAAGCCAAACCAATGCTCCGCTATCAATCGTCGCCTCATCATCACGCATGAAAAATTTTTGTCAATAATCCAAAACATCGTTGACTTTATCCAAATTTTTCATTGCAGTGAAAGCAAGAATTCGACGGCACACCAGAGATCAGGTCTGGAAACCGGCCGTAACGATGGGGGCGTAATAGCGGGATGTCGCCGCGGGGATATCTGACCTTCTCACTCCTGCCGCCGGTGCTGCTGGTACTTGCGGCCGCCGCGCTGGCCGCGCTGGCCGGCGGCGGTATCGAGCGCAGCATGATCGTCTTCTTCATCAGCCTGACCGCGGTGGCGGGCATGGGCCTCTACAGTGGTAACTCCGGTATCCTGAGCTTCGGCCATCTCTCCTTCATGGGTCTGGCGGCCTACGCCTCGGCGATCCTCACCCTGCCCGTCCAGATGAAGAAACTGACGCTGCCCAACCTGCCGGGTTTTCTGGCGGATGTGCAGCTTGAATTCCTGCCGGCCCTGCTGCTGGCCGTGCTTTTCGCCATGGCCGTGGCGCTCGTAACAGGTCTCATCATTTCCCGGCTCGAGGGTTCGGCGGCCACCATCGCAACCCTGGCCCTGCTGATCATCGTGCACGGTGTCATCATCGGCGCTCGGGATGTTACACGCGGCAGCCAGTCCTTCTTCGGCGTGCCGCGCGAAACCGGCATCTGGCTCGCCGCCGCTGTCTGCATCATCGCCCTGCTGGCCACCCGTCTGTTCCGGGACTCCGTACCGGGACTCAAGCTCCGCGCGGCCCGGGAAGATCCCATCGCCGCCGGCGCCAGCGGGATCGGGATCAAGAGGGAACGCCTTCTGGCCTGGGTCTTGAGCGCCGGGGTGGTGGCGCTCGCCGGGGTCGCGCTCGGGCATTTTCTCGGCGCCTTCTCGCCCAAGAAGTTCTATTTCGTCGATACCTTCGCCCTGCTCGCCATGCTGATCGTCGGCGGCATGACCACCATGACCGGCGCGGTCGTGGGCGCCGTGGTCATCACGCTGGTGACGGAATTCCTTCGCAGACTGGAAGGCGGGATCGAAGTCCTCGGTATCCAGTTGCCGGAAGTTTTCGGCCTGACGCAAATCGGGATCGGCCTGATGATCCTTGCCGTGATGTTCAGACGGCGCGAGGGACTGGCCGGCTTCGACGAGTGGGATGAGCGCCTCTTCAGGCGACAGCGAAGGCAGCCAGGTGAAGAGGAGAGCGCAGAATCCTCCGGCTTCCAGCCGAGGCAAACAAGCGACAGCCTCCACGCCAGCGAGATCACAAAGCGCTTCTCCGGCCTGACGGCGGTGGACCGGGTCTCGATCTCCTTGAAGCCGGGCGAGATTCTCGGCCTGATCGGCCCGAACGGCTCCGGCAAGACGACCCTGCTCAATATGATCTCCGGCGTCCTGCCGGCCACATCCGGCGCCATCCGGATCGGCACCCAGGAAATCAGCGGCCGCCCGTCTCACCGCTATGCTGCGCTGGGGATCGCCCGGACCTTTCAGAACATCCGGCTCTTCGCGCGCCTCACCGTCCGGCAGAACGTCCTCGCGGCCGCTCTCAGCGACTGGCCCCGCCAGCCGCTTCGTGAAGCCAAGGCGCGTAGTCAGGCGGCTTTGAGGTGGATGGCGATCGAAGATAAAGCCGACATGAAGGCCGACACCCTCTCCTACGGCGACCAGCGCCGGGTCGAGATCGCCCGTGCCCTGGCACTGAACCCGACCTTCCTCTTTCTCGACGAACCGGCCGCCGGCATGAACCGGGAGGAAACCGACGCCCTGATGAGCACACTGCAGCGTTTGAGGGGCGAACTGGGGCTCGGCATTCTGATCGTCGATCACGATCTGCCGCTCATCACGCGGCTCTGCGACCGGGTCGTGGTGCTTAATGAAGGACAGTTGATTGCCGAGGGCACGGCGGCGGAGGTTCAAAAGGATCCTGCCGTCATCACCGCCTACCTCGGTCGAAAGCATCAAAACGATATCGTGGCCTGAAAATTTCTAACTACAGGGAGAAAAGTAGCCATGCGTAAAACCTTGACCTCACTCCTCATCGGCACAGCCGTCGCGTCGCTTGCCGCGGCAAACGTCTCTGCCGCCGACAAACTGACGATCGGCGTCGCCACGGCCCAGACCGGCGGCCTGGCGCCCTACGACGGTCCGGTCGTGGAAGGCTTTCGGATCGCCGTGGACGAGATCAACGCGGCCGGCGGCATCGGCGGCAAGATCATGATTGAGACTATCGACAAGGATGTGCGCTCCGATGCGGCCCAGACCTCGATCGCAACCCAGGAACTGGTGGACGCGGAGGTGAATGTCCTGGTGCTGCCCTGTGACGCGGATCCGGCCTTCGCGGCCGCCTCGATCGCGGACGCGGCCAAGATTCCGGCCTTCTCGACCTGCGCTTCCTCCCCGACCCTGCCGATCATGGGCGGCGATTACATGTTCGCCAACTTCCCCGGTGACAACGTACAGGCGACGGTCTCCGCGGAATGGTCAAATGGCCAAGGGCATAAGAAGGCTTACCTGCTCTATTCACCGGACTCCCAGTACACGACCCTGCCGCTGTACTTTGGCGACGTTTTCGAGGCGCTCGGCGGCCAGATCGTCGGCAAAGCCACCTACAAACTGGACCAGCAGGACTTCTCGGCCGAGGTCACCAAGATCAAAGCCCTCGATCCGCAGCCGGACGTCATCATGACCGCCGCTTACGAGCCGAACTTCCCTGCTTTCATCAAGCAGCTCCGGGCCGCCGGCGTGACGGCGCAGGTGATCGGCTCGGACGGCATCGATTCGCCGACCACCTTCTCGCTGGGTGAGGTTGCCGAAGGCGTGGTCTTCACCACCGCCGGCCACGCCACGCCGGGCAGTGAACTGGAAAAGTTCAACAGCCTCTTCAAGGAGAAGACCGGCAAGGACTCCGAAACGGTCTTCAACGCCATCGGCTATGACCTGGTGAAGGTCATTGCAGCGGCCGTTGAGAAAGCCGGCAGCACGGAGCCGACCGCTATCCGCAATGCGATCGCCGATCTGGAGAACGTACGCGGCGCGACCAGCCTGATCACCTACAAGGGCACGCAGGGCATGCCCGTGCGTGAAGTCTCGCTTGTACGGGTCAAAGGCGGCGACCGCGAACTGGTTGGTCAGCCGGCGCCGAATGCCGAACTGATCCCCGCACCGCGGATGCAGTAAGCAGAGGGAATTGGCGTCAGCTATGTTGTCCGTGTCCGGCCTGAAGGTCGCCTATGGTGCCGTCGAGGCGGTCCGGGGCATAGAGCTGTCCATCGAGCAGGGCGAACTGGTCGCCCTGCTCGGCGCCAACGGGGCTGGCAAGTCCTCGAGCCTCAATGCACTCATCGGCCTGGTGCCCGCCAGCGGCGGCCGCGTGTCGTTCCTGTCGGAAGACATCACCGGCCTGCCAACCGAACAACTGGTGCGCAAGGGCATGACCCTCTCACCCGAAGGCCGGCGCGTTTTCGCGAGTCTGACGGTGGGAGAGAACCTGCGGATCGGCGCCTACGGCCGGATGGACCGCAGGTCGCTTTCCGAAAGCTATGAACGGGTCTTCTCGCTCTTTCCGATCCTCAAGGAGCGTGAAACCCAGCTCGCCGGCACCCTTTCCGGCGGTCAACAGCAGATGCTGGCGATCGGGCGCGCTCTGATGATCGAACCGCGCCTGCTGCTGCTGGACGAGCCCTCTCTCGGGCTCGCGCCGCAGATCGTGGAGACGATCTTCGAACTGATCGCCATGCTGCGCCGTCAGGGCATCACCATCCTGATGGTCGAACAGAACGTCGCCATGTCGCTGGATATCATCGACCGCGGCTACGTCATGGCCGGCGGCCGGATTGTCGCCGCCGGCAGCGCCCAGGAGCTCAAGTCCTCGAGCGTGGTCGAAAACGCCTACCTGGGAGCGGGGTAAGCCGTGCTGGATCTCTTTCTGCAGCAGACAATCAATGCGGTGGCCCTAGGCGGCACCTACGCCCTGCTCGCGCTCGGGCTCGCCATCATTTTCTCCATCATGGGCATGATCAACTTCGCGCACGGCGAACTCATGACCATTTCCGGCTATACCCTGCTCTATTGCGGCCTGGCGGGCATTCCCTTCGTGATCTCGGCCCCGCTCGCCATTCTGGCGGCAATGGCGGCCGCCGTCCTGATGGAACGCATCGCCTTTCGACCGGTGCGCAACGCCTCCGCCGCCACCATGCTGGTCACCAGCTTCGCGGTCGCGGCCATTCTGCAGATCCTCTTTCAGAACCTGATCGCCAAACGCTCCAAGCCGGTTGTCATTCCGGATATCCTCTCCGAGAGCATCGCCTTCGGCGACTTCCTAATCGGCATCAACAAGCTGCTGGCGATCGCAGCCACCCTGGCGATGCTGGTCTTCCTGAACTGGTTCCTGAAACGCACGGACGTCGGCATCGCCATGCGGGCCGCGGCCGAGGATTTTCCGGTTGCGCGCCTGATGGGGGTGCGCGCCAACGCCGTGATCGCCGGCGCCTTCGCGCTCTCGGGCATGCTGGCCGGCGTTGCCGCCGTGCTCTGGGTCTCGCAGCGCGCCTCGGTCGATCCACTGATGGGCTTCGTCCCAGTCCTGAAAGCCTTCATCGCCGCCATCCTCGGCGGCCTGGGGTCGCTGACCGGCGCCGTAGCGGGCGGGTTCCTGCTGGGTTTCATCGAGATCTATCTCACCGCCTTCCTCCCGGAGAACCTCCAGGAGTTCAAAGAGCCCATCGGCCTGGGGCTGGTTGTGCTGGTGCTGCTCTGGCGTCCGAACGGACTGATCCCAGCCGCAACCCTGACGTCGCAAAAGGTTTGAGTGGTGAGCCCTCTTCTGCAAGCGCATGAACCGCAGCCCTTCGAAACCTGCAACCGGAATGGCAGTTCCCCCCTTGTACTGACTTGCGAGCACGCCGGCCGGCGCATTCCGGCAGCGCTTGGCGACCTTGGCCTCGCAGCGGAAGAGATGGAACGGCACATCGCCTACGATATCGGTGCGGAGCAGCTTGCCCGACGTCTCTCTTCGGCCCTGGAGGCGGTTCTGGTTTTACAGCCCTACAGCCGTCTCGTAGCTGACTGCAATCGTCCCGAGACTGCACCTGACTGCGTTCCGGAGGTCAGCGACGGCACGGAGATCCCGGCCAACAGGGGCCTTACCGCTACAGAACGCAGGCTACGCTTCGACGGCATTCACCGACCCTTCCACGACGAAGTCCGACACCATCTCGACCGGCGGCAGTCTTCCGAATCCAGCCCGGTCCTGATCGCGCTCCACTCTTTCACCCCCAGGCTACGCAACGAGGGTCTGGACCGGCCCTGGCATATCGGCCTGCTGCACAATCGCGACACCAGGCTCTCCCGGCAGCTCATGCCGATTCTCGGTCATTGCGACCCGGCACTCAAATCCGCTTACAATGAGCCCTATAGCGTAGACGATTTCTCGGACTATACGATCCCGGTGCATGGTGAGCGCCGCGGAATCCCTCATGTCCTGATCGAGATCCGCAACGATCTCATCGCCGACGCCTCAGGCCAGGACTATTTCGCAGAGCTATTCGCCACCGTAATCGGTCGTGCGCTGAAGGAAAGAGAGTCTCACTCATGAGCCATCCCCAGAACCTGAGTCGGGAAATCCCCTTGATCGCCGGCCAGTCCGCCTTGCTGTTCATCGACGTCCAGAACTGGTCGGTGCGCTACGAAGGCGGCGAGTTCAAGGGGATCGCCCAGGAAGAGATCACTGGCAAGTACGGCTATTACTTCGAGCGGCTACACAAGACCGCCATTCCCAACATGCAGAGGCTTCAGACCGCCTGCCGCAGCGCCGGTGTCGAGGTGCTCTATACCACCATCGAAAGCCTGACCAAGGACGGCCGGGACCGAAGCCTGGACTACAAGATCACCGGTTTCCATGTGCCCAAGGGTGCCTGGGACGGCAAGGTGATCGATGAGATCGCGCCTGACGAGGACGAGATCGTTCTGCCGAAATCCTCCTCCAGCGTCTTCGTCTCCACGCACATCGATTACCTCCTGCGCAATCTCGGCGTCCGGCAGTTGGTCATTTCCGGCCTGATCACCGACCAGTGCGTCGAGTCGGCGGTCCGGGATGCCTGCGACCTCGGCTATCTGGTGACCCTGGTTCCCGACGCCTGCGCCACCTACAGCCAGGAAAGACACGACAACTCTCTGCGGACGATCAAGGGCTACTGCCGACAGGTGACGACCGACGAACTGTTAAGGGAGCTTGCATCTCAGAAAGCATAAGCCGCGGAGACCGCAAACGGCGCTTGTAATCCTGGCGAAAATCGTCATATTGCACTGCAACATTTCTCGATCCGATGGAGAACCAGCGTGGATCTGAAAAAAGTCTCGGTTGGCCAAAATCCGCCGTGGGACGTCAATGTGGTGATCGAAGTGCCGCTTGGCAGTGAGCCGGTCAAGTATGAGCTCGACAAAGACTCTGGAGCGATGTTCGTCGATCGCTTCCTGCACACCTCGATGAGCTACCCCTGTAACTACGGCTTCGTGCCGCACACCCTCTCGGACGACGGTGACCCGATCGACGTGCTGGTGGTCAGCAGTCAGCCGGTGGTTCCGGGCGCGATCGTACGCGCCCGTCCGATCGGTGTCCTGGTGATGGAGGACGAAGCGGGTCAGGACGAGAAGATCCTCTCCGTCCCGGTGGATGCACTACACCCCTTCTACTCCAACGTTTCTTCTTACCGGTCCCTCCCGACCATTCTGCGCGAGCAGATCGCCCACTTTTTCGAGCACTACAAAGACCTCGAGCAGGGGAAGTGGGTGAAGGTAAAGGGCTGGGGCGAAGCCGAGGAAGCCAGCCGCATGATCGAAACTGCCATCAAGCGGGCCCAGGAAGTCGAAGGCTAAGGCCGCCTCATCAGGATCTGAAAAGCGAAAAGGCCGGAAATCCAAGGTTTTTCCGGCCTTTTTTGCATTCCTGTAGCCGCGATGTCCGTAAAAACCCTTACCGTAATTATATGTACCCTGACAGCCTTTGCCGCTACATTGGCGGCGATGCATTCAACCTCTGGACATAACGTTCCTGCGAACCCTGCGCCTTGCCAGGCAGCCTGCGCTGCTCGTTAAGGCTACGATTTATGCGCGTATTCACGGCTGCCGGTCTTTTCACTGCAGGTCTCTCCACTGCGACAGTTTTTGTGCTCGGGCTTTTCGTCTCCGGGACTTTTGCGACAGATCTGCGGGCGCAGACCGCGGGAGAACGCGCCCATGACCGGCGGGAAGCCCCTGCCAGCCCGAAAACCGGAGATGCGCAGACGCGGGAGGGGGAAGAAGATCCGCCGAACCAGGTCTCCTACGAACTTGAGATCGAGGGCACAGCCGAAGATGCGCTCCTGTCGCTTCTGGAGGAAAGCTCGCAGCTCGCACGCCTGCGCGAAAAGCCGCCGGCCAGCTTCGCGGCCCTGGAACGACGTATCGCCAAAGACCTGGAAGCCTTCGACAAGGTATTGCGCTCAGAAGGCTATTACGCCGGTCAGATAACTTCACGGATTGAACGCGACGACGAGCCCAAACAGGTGGTGATAACGGTGGATTCGGGCCCTCTCTTCCGCCTCGAAAGCTACCGGATTGTCTTTGAATCACCCGAAGGCCAGCCGGCGCCGGCCCCCATCGATCCGGCCGCCCTCGGAATTCAGCCAGGCGATCCCGCCCGCGCCGAGAGGATCGTCGCTGCCCAGCGCGACGCGCTTCGCCTGCTCGCCCGGCAAGGTTACCCGCGGGCGAAGATCGCCAATCAGCGGGCCGTGGTGGACCATGCCACCATGACCATGTCGGTCGAGGTCGTTATCGACAGCGGCCCGGCCGCCCGCTTTGGCGAACTGCGCTTCAGCGGCCTGGAGCAAGTTGAAGAGGACTATCTTCGCCGCCTGGCGGACTGGCCGCGGGGGGAGGTCTTCGACCGGACCCGGCTCGAAGACCTGCGTCGGAAGTTCTCCGCGACCGGGCTCTTCGAGACCGTGAAGCTACGCGAAGCAGAAATGCCGGACGTCAACGGCGAGCTTCCCGTCACGCTGGAAGCCAAGGAGCGGTCGCACCGCTCGATCGGGGCCGGCGTCGAGTATTCCTCCAGCGAAGGGGCCGGCACCCGCTTTTTCTGGGAGCACAGGAACCTCTTCGGCCGGGCCGAGCGTTTACGCGGCGACCTGATCATCGCCGAACTGCGCCAGGAGATCTCTGGGAGTTTCATCAAACCAAACCTCTGGCAGCCTGATCAGAATCTGCGCGCCGAACTGGCCGTCAGGGCCGAAGACAGCGAGGCTTTCGAGGAACAGACGGTTTTCGGCTTCATCGGGCTGGAACGGAAGTGGCGCGACAACTGGATCCTGGGCGTCGGCACCTCCTACGAGTACTCGGTCATCGACGACCAGGAAGGCGAAGAAACCTTTGCCCTGGTCGGCCTGCCCCTGACCGCGCGTTACGACTCCAGTAACAGCCTGCTCGACCCCACCAGCGGCTTCCGGATCACGTCGGCCCTGACGCCCTATGTCGGTGTGCTTGAGGAATCCACCAACTTTCTGCGCGCCGAGATCGATGCTTCGACATACTACTCGGTGTTGAAGGACGATCGGCTGGTGCTGGCGGTCCGCGGCAAGGTCGGTTCGATCGCCGGCGAAGAAACCGACGATATCCCCGCCACCAAACGCTTTTACGGCGGCGGCGGCGGCTCCGTAAGGGGCTACGAATTCAGGACCCTGGGTCCGCTGGACGATGACGACGACCCGCTGGGCGGCCGTTCGGTCCTGGAGGTCGGCTTCGAAACCCGGATCAAAGTCACCGAAGAGATCGGCATCGTTCCCTTCGTGGAGGGCGGAAACGTCTTCGACAGCGAAATCCCGGATTTCTCGGAAGAGATCCAGTGGGCGGCGGGCCTTGGTTTCCGCTACTATACCGCTATCGGTCCGCTGCGGCTGGATGTCGGCGTGCCCGTAAACCCGCGCGACGACGACATTGACGATGCCTTCCAGTTCTACATCAGCCTCGGACAAGCCTTCTAGAATGTCTCGCCGGCGTAAGTTCGTCCTGGCGTTGTTCGCCTTGCCGCTGCTGCTCCTGCTTGCCGCCGCCGGCGGTGCTTTCGCGACCCTCTACAGTGATACTGGCCGCGACTTTCTGCGCGCGCAGATCGAAGCGGCGGTCAGTGAAGATGACGGTCTTTCCCTCACCCTTGGCCCCATAGACGGTGATCTGCTTTCCGAGTTTCAAATCGCACGCGTGGTTCTCGCCGATCCTGACGGCACGTGGCTGGTGGCGGAAGATCTGTCCGTCTCCTGGTCGCCGTTCGATCTTTTGGACAAACGCCTCTCCGTCGCTTCGATCACGCTCTCGTCTTTGGAACTGCTCCGTGAGCCCGTCCTGCCCGCCAGTGAGGAAGATCAGTCCCAGGGCCAGGCGCTCCCTGCCCTGCCCGTCGATGTTGTACTGGATCAGTTGCAGATTGACCGGATCAGGCTGGCTGAGGCGCTCGCTGGTCGGGAAGCCGTCTTCAATCTGGCGCTGCGCTTGAATGCACCGAGCAGCAACGCCTTGCAGAGTGAGATCAAGCTCACGCAGTTAGAAGGCGGCGAAGCGAACCTCTCCGGCGCCATCGTCTTTGATCCGCAACAGGAAACGCTCGGCGTCGATCTGACCTTTGCCGAGCCGCAGGACGGATTGATCGCCCGGCTGGCGGAACTGCCCGGCACGCCCGCGATTGAGATCTCCCTGCTCGGCGACGGTCCGATTACCGCCTGGCAGGGGCAACTGCTGGCCAAGGCCGGCGACCTCCTGGACGCGGAACTGTTGCTTGTCACCCAGGCCGCCGGCACACTCAAAGATCTCGGCAAGGGCCAGGAAGAGATCCGGCTTACGCTGCAAGGCAGCACGGAGTTCGGCGGACTGCTGCCTCCGGATCTCTCGCCGCTCGCCGCCCCGCGTCTGGATCTGGACTCGATCCTCCTCTGGTCGGGGGAAGATCAATCACTGGTTCTGGAGAGTGGTCGCTTCGAAACCGGCGCCCTGCGCATCCACTCGGAAGGCCGCTTTGGCATTTCCGAGCAGAGCCTTTCGGCAAAGGCCAGGATCGAGTCACTGGACAGTGCGGTGCTGTCTGAGCTGACGGCCCCCGCGACATTCAAAGAAGCCGCGCTTGATTTAAATCTCGAGGGCAGTCTGGCAACGCTCTCCGTAAGCGCAGATGTCTCGGCAACCGAGCTCGCACCGACACCCGATCTGCTTCTGGGGAAGGTCAGCGGCAGCTACAAAAGCAGGGTAACGCCGCAAAACCTGGCGCAGATTCCGCTCAAAGGCACGACCCTCATCGAGGGCTTCTCCGGCCTTCCGCCCGAAGCAGAACGCCTGCTCGGGCAGCAGCTCGCGCTGGATTTCGACCTGAATTTCGACCTGGCAAAGAACCTGCTCAGGCTCGCAAACTTCGAAGCGAAAGGCTCCGGGCTTACCCTCGGCGGCGCAGGTTCGGTAGGACTGGAAACCCGAAAGGCCAACGCCGATCTGTCGCTGCAGTTACCCGACCTTTCCCTCGCTGCCCCTGTTTCCGGCGCGCTGCGCAGCGACATCACGGTCGCAACGTCTGATTATGAGACGGGTGCCGAAGTCGGGGTGAAGGCCGTCGTTGAGGATCTCGATCCCGGCGACCCGCAGGTCAAAAAGTTGATCGGCGAAGCCGTCGAGCTTCGTCTGACCGCGACGGCAACACCTGAGCTGCTGAATGTCACTTCCCTGGCGGCGTCAAACCAACTCATCAAGCTGACAGGCTCCCTCGAGTTGCCAACGACTTTCGAAAGCCTCGCAGCCGACTTCGAAGTCGCCCTGCCCGACATGGCACCCTTGAGTGACATTGCGGCAGTCGAGGTAAAAGGCCAGGCAAACATCAAAGGCCGCCTTGATGGCCCTCTCTCCGATCCGGCCCTCAGAGGCGAAGCGCTCCTCGATAAACTCCTTTTGGATGGGCAATCCCTGGGGGAACTCAAGAGCAGCTTCGACATCGCAAAGCTCGCCAGCGGTCCAGCGGGACGTCTGACAAGCCGCCTCACCCATCCGGATGCCACGCTTGATCTTGCAACAGACTTCTCGCTGCGTGACTTCGAGAAACTGGATCTGAGCGAGCTGTCGCTGCAGGCAGCCGGCGCCAGGGTCGAGGGAACAGTATCATTGCCCCTCGATGGCAGCCCGATGACCGGGCAGTTGCAAGGTGCGATCCCGGATCTGAACCAGCTCGCTCGCCTGGCAGGCCAGAATGCGGGCGGCAAACTCGACTTCACGGCCAGACTTGAAGGGAAAGAAGGCGGTCAGGCGGCCGTGGTTGAAATCCAATCAAACGGCCTGAAACTGGATCGCGACGATCAGGCCGCGCCCGCCCTGGAAAAGCTATCAGCCAGTCTGACCGGCAGCGATCTTCTGCGAAGCCCCGGGTTCGCCATCTCTGCGGAGGCGGAGGGACTGCGTGCAGCAGGAAACCGGCTCGACAGCATCGCGCTGGATGCGGAAGGGACGCCGGCCGCTGCGGACTTCAGCTTTTCCCTCGCCAATCAAAAGGGCCCGGCGCTCGGCTTCAAAGGCGCGGGTCAGTTGGAACTGGCAGGCGAAGTCACCAAGATTGAGCTCTCCCGCCTGGACGGCGCGTTCGAAGGCCGCGATGTTCGGCTGCGCGAAGCTTTCGCCGTAACGCAGTCCGGCACGAACACCTCGCTCGAGAACCTCAAGCTCGACCTGGCTGGCGGCGAGGTCACGGCTTCGGCTGATCTCACGGCCTCGGCCGCAGAGGCGGAAGTCAGTCTTGCGGCCATTCCGCTCCAGCTCCTCACCCTGCTGGACCCGCAGTTGAAGACGACCGGAACCTTGGGCGGCCAGGCCCGCATCGAAGTCATCGACGACAGCGCCCAGGGAGCCTTCGAGTTTGCCGTGGATGCGGTCAAGCCGGAGGGGCCGGACTTCGAGAACCTGCCGCCGCTGAATGGCCGGCTGAGCGGACAGCTTGATCAGGGACAGCTTGCTTTCGCCGGACAGGTGACCGGCCTGGAAGCGACGAATATCGACGCTGAAGGCAGCCTGCCGCTTGAGATCGCGCTGGACCCTTTCGTGGCCACCGTGCCCGAGACGCGACCTCTGGAAGCGGCCCTCAAACTGCGCGGCGATCTCGCTGGAATTTGGCCTCTGCTGGCCCTGGACGAACATTTGCTCGCCGGAAAGCTGACCGCAGACCTGAGCCTGGCGGGCACGCTGGGTCAACCGGAAGTTAAAGGAACCGCCGCGCTCGCCGAAGGACGCTACGAAAACCTGGAGGCCGGCACTCTGCTCACCGATCTGACCTTCCAGGCGACACTGCCCGACGTGCAAACGATCGATGTCAGCCTGGACAGCAAGGACGGCGACGAGGGCCGGATCACCGCGGAAGGCCGGATCGATCTGAGCGATGGCACCGATCCCGCTGTCACCATGACCACCATACTGCAGAGCGCCCGGCTGCTGCGCCGCGACGACATCTTCGCCCAGGCCAGCGGAAACATCGACGTCACCGGCCATGTCAGCGACCTTAAGGTCGAGGGGCAGATCACCAGCGACCTGATTGAAATCAACATCGGTGGCGCCTTGCCACCGTCGATCGTCGATCTGCCGGTCGAGGAACGCAACCGACCCGGCGCGACCGAAAGTGAAGAGGCAAAAGACACGGCCTCCGAGGAAACCGCTCATTCGCAGGTTGCCCTCAACCTCGCTCTTTCCCTGCCCCGACGGGTGTTCATCCGCGGGCGCGGCCTTGATTCCGAATGGGCAGGACAGTTCAAGGTCAAGGGAACGGCCGAGAGCCCTGTGATCGAAGGTGACCTCAGCCCTGTCCGCGGTGACTTCTCCTTCGCCGGAAAGAGCTTCAAGCTGCAGAAGGGTAAAGTTTCTTTGGCCGGCGGCGAGGAGGTCGATCCGGATCTGGATCTCTCCGCGGCCTACGAGTTAGATGACTTTAAGGCGGTGGTCGCCATCACGGGAACCGCCTCCCGTCCGGAAATCGGCTTTAGTTCGGAACCGGAGCTGCCGCAAGACGAAATCCTGGCCCGGATCCTCTTCGGCAAGTCCACCGGCCAGCTTTCACCTGTAGAAGCGCTGCAACTCGCCGAAGCCGTCGCCTCGGTCTCCGGCCAACTCGGCTCCGGCGAAGGCGTCCTGGGGCTCGTGCGCAAGACCATCGGCGTCGACGTGCTGTCGGCGGGCACCAACGAACAGAGCGGCGAGGTCGAAGTACGCGCCGGAAAGTATGTTGCCGACGACGTTTTTGTCGGCGTCACCCAGGGCGCGGACCCGACCAGCACCAAGGTCACGGTCGAGGTCGAAGTGACCCCGAACATTTCGGTCGAAAGCGATGTCGGACAGGACGCCAGCGGCCGGGTCGGCGTCTTCTGGAAGTGGGACTACTAGCGCTATCGGCTACAGCACCTTTCTACCGAGTTCCGGAAAGACCTTGGAGACCTTGCCGATCAGGTAGTCACCGTAGGTCCCCTCGAAGGCCTGAAGGTCGGCACCATCCCATCTCATCTCACCCCTGGCTGCAGGCCGGGAGGCCTGCTCCGGAAGCGGCTTCATCTCGGCGGCGAAGTCGGGATCGAAGAAGAGCGGAAAGGACAGTCGGCTTTCACCGCTGACGTTCCGGACCCGATGGGGCGTCGAACGAAACCAACCACCGGTCAGCCGGTCCAGCATGTCGCCGATGTTACACACAAGCGTGCCTTCGACCGGCGGTGCCTCGATCCAGCCATCCGGCGTCCTGACCTGCAATCCGCCGTGTCTATCCTGCGCCAGCAGTGTCAGCAGGCCATAGTCCGTGTGCTCGCCAACGCCCCAGCTCTTTTCAGCAGCTTCTCCCCTGGGCGGCGGATAGTGAAACACCCGGAAAAGGACGGTCGGATCGGCGGTGTAGTTGGTCGCAAAATACTCCGCCTCCAGGTCGAGGCTGAGGGCAACTCCCTCCAGAAGAGCTGCAGCGGCCTTCCTCGCCGCAGCCATATAGCCGGTCACCGCGTCCTTTAGCTCCGGCACCTCCGCCGGCCAGAGATTGGCGCCGTGCAGCGGCCAGCCCGCCGCCACCCGTGGATGGTCGCCTGGCAGTTCGCTGCCGAAATAAAGCCCCTCCTTGATATCCGCTTTGCCCGAGGTCAATTCGCCACCGACCGGAAAGAAGCCGCGCCAGGCCAACCCGCCCTTCGCCATGGCGATTTTCATCTTGATGTCTTCCGGCAGCGCAAAAAATCGCCGGCTTGCGGCGTCCAGATCATCCAGACACTGGCGGGTCACGCCATGGCCGCTCACATAAAAGAAACCGAACACCCGGCAGGCCTGCTGTATCGCGATCGCGACCTTCTGCCTCTCCACCGTATCCGACGAGAACAGGGGCGCCATGTCTATGATCGGCAGGGATCTCTGTTCTTGCGACAAGGTCATGGGCGAAGTCTACGAAGGGAAAGGCGCGCGGGGCAAGCGCTCACCCCCTTTTCGCCAGAGCCCTTTCCAACAGCGGCAGGCGATCGTTGCCCCAGAACAAACGACCGTCCAGGACAAAGCTGGGAACGCCGAAGGCACCATCTCCAAGAGCGCGCAACAAGGCGGCTTCGTGCCGGTCGTTGACCTCGGTACTCTCGAGATCCTCAAGAAACGCTTTCCTATCCAGGCCCAGTTCTTCTGCGAAGTCACCCAGCAGCCCGGGGGTGATCACGGCAGCCTCGGTGAAGATCGCCTGAAAGACTCGCCTGGCCATCGCCACGAGCCGGTCTTCCCGATCAGCCGCCCAACAGGCTTTCGCAAGATCCGCCGGATCGACCCGGAAGGCCTCTGGCTCCCGGTAGGGAATACCATAGTATTCGGCCCAGGCTTCCGCGTCGCGCTGACGGTAGTCCCAGTCATACTGACCCGACGGCGCCTGATCCTGGGATGACGTCTGATCCTGGAACGGCGACCTTCCTTGGTTCGCGCGCCGGATCAAGGCTCCGGACTGCAGCGGCAGCCACTCGAAACGGCAGTTCCACTCCGCTTCGATGCGATCCAACTGGCTGGCGACCAGATAGGAGTAGCGGCTGCCAAGGCCGAAGTAGAATGGGATTACACAGTCGACCATTTGATTTGCCTTCCCAAACAGAACGAGGAAATGTCACTCGGTGTGTTTCGCTCCATCAAACACAGTGAGCAATAGCAATTCTGATAAACGTTATCATGCAAAGAGCGGCTCGCACCTGCCGAAGCCGCGCTGTTCTTTCCGAAGGTGCCCATGAAGCTTGCCCGATGCCGCTATGCCGTATCCGATCTCGAGGGGCTCGAGGCCTTCTATTGCGACCTCCTGGGGATGCAGGCCTTTCGAAGCGACGACGATCTGCTGCTTGGCTACGATCCCGCCCAATGCCTGCTGGAATTCCGGACGAGTGACTGCCGGTCCTTCAGGACCACGCCAAACAGTCTCTACTGGAAAATCGGCATCACTCTGCGAAATCTGGACGCGGCTGTAGGGGAACTCCGCTCGCGAGGCCTTACGGTGTCAGATCCCAGGCAGTTTCTCGACGTCGGTTACCTCTGCCATCTGCAGGACCCCAAAGGCTTTGTCATCGAATTGCTGCAGCAGGGCTTCGAAGGCAACCATGCCACTCTGCCCGAGCTTCCGGGGCATCCGATTGCCGCACAGGCGACCCTGGCACACATCACCCTGCGCTGCAGCGACCTCACGGGCATCCAGCGCCTCTGTGCGGAGCGGCTTTCCATGCGCCTCCTGTCACTCCAGCGGATCGCGCTGCCGCAGCGGCAATTCGATCTCTACTTTTACGGCTGGTCACAGGAAGAGCTGCCCGACCCCGATCCGGAAGCTGTCGCGAACCGGGAGTGGCTCTACGCGCGCCCTTACAGCCTGCTCGAAATCCAGCATCTGGTCGCGCCGGCGCTCGAGGTCACAGAGCCGGATCCGCAGGAGGCTGGATTCATCGCACTGGGCTATGAAGACGAAGACGGCAAGATCCATTATCTCTCGGCAGGAGATCTGGCCGCGGGAAATTTCCCGGCACCGGATTAAGCACCGGAACTTAAAGCCGCTCGGCCCTCGAATTGCTGAAGACAGAAGCCATATCCAGGTGCTACAGGAGTGGCCGCCTTGGCCCTGATTTTGGATTTTTTTGCAGATGTCTCGACTTCTTGGGATCGACACCGGGGGCACCTACACCGACGCCGTGCTGTTCAGCCGCGAGGAAGGTGTTCTGACCGCTGCGAAAGCCCTGACGACGAAACACGACCTCTCCCTCTGTGTCGGCGAAGCGATCGCCGCCGTCCTCGAGCAGAGGGAGCAGGAAGACAGGATTGAGCTGGTTTCGATCTCAACGACGCTGGCGACCAACGCCGTTGTCGAAGGACAGGGCAGTCCCGTCTGCCTGCTCCTGATCGGCTACGATGAAAAGTCGCTCACCCGCGCCGGCCTCGGCGAAGCCCTGGGGAAAGACCCGGTCGTCTTCCTGCAGGGCGGACATAACGCCGCCGGCGACCAGGCCGCGCCTCTGGACATCGCAGCCGCCCGGGAGGCGATTCAGCACCATGCGCCGAGCGTCTCGGCTTTCGCGGTCGCCGGCCTCTTCGCGGTGCGGAACCCGGCCCATGAACTGGCGGTCAGCGAACTGGTGCAGGAACTGAGCGGCCGGCCGGTCACAGCCGCCCACCAGTTGGCGTCGAGCCTCGATGCGCCCCGGCGCGCGCTGACGGCAGTGCTGAACGCACGGCTGATCCCGCAGTTGCAGAACCTCATTCTTTCCGTTCAGAAACTTCTCGCAGAGCGCCGGATCGAAGCTCCCCTGATGATCGTGAAGGGCGACGGCTCGCTGATTGCCGCAGAGGTGGCGCTCAAGCGTCCCATCGAAACCGTGCTTTCCGGTCCGGCAGCCAGCGCGATCGGCGCGACCTATCTCGCCGGACAGTCCGATATGCTGGTCGCGGACATCGGCGGCACCACCTCCGACATCGCAGTCCTCAGAGATGGCCGCCCTCTGCTCAGCGACGATGGCGCCAACATCGGCGGCTGGAAAACCATGGTCCAGGCGGTCGCCGTACAGACCTTCGGCCTGGGCGGCGACAGTGAAGTCCGTATAGATTCCGGCCACACCCGCGCCGACCGGACAGCGCGCAAGGACCGGCGATCAAACACTGCAAGGTTAAAGCTCGGCCCCAGGCGGAACACGCCGATCTCCCTGCTCGCCCGCGAGCACCCCCAGGTGCTTGAAACGCTCGAGAAGCAGCTCGAAGAAGACCGGCTGCCGGCCTTCGCCGGCCTCTTTGCTCACAAGCTGCGCGAACTCGACACCACGGAAACCTCCCTCACCTCCTCGGAACACCGGCTCTGGCAGGCCCTGCAGGATCGGCCCGTGGCGCTGGCCGAACTGCTGTCCGGCTCCGCCATGGAACGGCCGTTCCAGCGTCTTGTCGAACGTGGTCTGGTGATCGTCTCAGGCCTCACACCCAGTGACGCCGCCCATATTCTCGGCCGGCACGATGCCTGGTCCCGTCCGGCCGCCATCTGTGCCGCCCGGCTGTTCATTCGTCAGGCGGCAGCGCAGGGTGTCCTGTTCGCCGAAGACCCGATGACTCTGGCCGAAGAGATCACCGAAACCATGCTCAGGGCTTCGGCGGAACTTCTCATCATCACAAGTCTGCAGGACAAGCTCCCTTCGCTCCGGCCAGACTCCCTGGAGGATATGAGCCGCTATCTGCTGGATCGCGCGATCAGCCCCGAAAGCTCTGCGACCACGGCACCGCATGATCAGCCGCTCGACTTCGCGCTGCGCTTACGGCTGCCGATCGTCGCAATCGGCGCGCCGGCAGCCAACTATTACCCAGAGATCGCCCGGCGGCTGGATGCCAAAGTCACAATCCCGACGCATGCGGAGGTCTGTAATGCCGTCGGCGCGGTTGTCAGCAGTGTCGCGCAGACCACGACGGCGACCGTCACCACCCCCGGCGAAGGCCGTTATCGCGTACACCTGCGCGATATCATGCGGGAATTTCCTTCCCTCGAACTGGCGACCGGCTTCGCGGAAACGGAAACCGTGCGCCTGGCACGGGAATCGGCAATCGATGCCGGCGCCGTCGAGCCCGAGATTCAGTCCAGCCGGCAGGACACCGTGGTTGACGATGTCGGCGGACGGCAGATCTTTGTGGAGAGCCGGATCGAGGCGACCGCAATCGGCCGCCCCAGCTTGGGTTAGATGCCGAGCTTGGGTTAGATGCCGAGCCTGGGATGGATTAGGGGGTAAACGTCAGCTCTCAGGCCGCCTGATCGGGCGGCCTGTGACCAGCTTCTCAATGATCTTGTATTGATCATGGCTCATGTCGATGAAGCGCGCACCCAGACTGTCCGCATCACGGTCGAAGCGCACCACCTCAATCTGGACTTCCAGGATGGATTCGCCATCCTTGAAAACCTTCAGGATTGCCTCGTCGCCAATCTCAAAGCGCGCCAGGGCGTCGCTGCTGACCTGAACCGGGACGATCTCCAGCTCGTACCCCTCGTCCCCAACCGCCAGGGGACCGGGCTTGCTGAAGACCTTCGCACCCACACCGCTCGCACTGATGTCAACGACCGTGACCTGACCTTCGTTAACCAAGCCGTCGAAGTTTACGCTTCGGCGGAGGTCACGACGGCGCTCTTTCGGTCTGACGGCAACGACTTTGGCCATAACAGGTCCCAGTTTCGCAAGAAAACGGCTGATACCAAGGGGAGTCAGGATACACGCGAAAAAATGTAGAAATTCTTTCCACCGATCGGATTCGACGCCCCCGGCCTGGCTCTTCCGCCTTGTTTTCCCCTTCTTTCCGTTAGGCGTTTTCCGCGCACCGACGCGCCGTCAGATAGAGCAGCAGCCCCAGAAGGGCCAGCAGGATCAGACCCGGCAGGACCAGATCATATCCACCCGCGGACCAGGCCAGTGCTCCCAGATACGGCGCCGAGGCCGCCCCCGCCAGATAGAGCATCGCCAGAAGCCCCGACTTCGCCCCAAAATTCGCTTCCCCCAGAACTTCGCGGGCGATCAGGGGCCGAACGATACTGACAACGCCGTAGGCGCCACCGAACAGCATCACAAAGCCGACCACAAAAGCCGGCGCGGTCCCGGCGCCGATCAAGAGCGTGATGGATGTTCCCAAGAGAAGGAAGCAGCCGATGGCTATACCGTGATTGGAGAGGCGCCGCGCCGCCGCGATCATCGCCAGACGGCCGGCAACCTGCATCGGCCCGATAAAGGACGCCGCGACGACTGCCGTATCGGAGTCGATCCCCCGGTCGTAGAGAATGGGCAAGAGATGGTGCAACGCGACCCCATGAAGCAATGCCGTCAGCGCAAATCCTATCGCCAGGAACCAGAAGTGCGGCTTTTTCCAGAAGCGTTCCTGCTCCCTCTGCGATGGATCGCGGGACCGCGCTGTCTCGCCCTTGTTCCGCGCCTGCATTCCATCCCGCTCGACACGGCAAGCGCCCCGCCACATCAGCGGCGCCGCCAGGCCGATCACAATCAGAGCAAAGATCAGAACCGTCATACGCCAGCCGAAGGCTTCGGCCAGGCTGTGACTGACAGGGAAGCTGATGGTGCTGGCGAAGCCGGCCATCAGGGTGACGAGGATGATGCCTTGCTTGGCCGCGGCCCCGCGCGCCCGGGTGATCAGTGCGAAACAGGGCTCATAAAGACAGCCCGCCATCGCTGCCCCCATAACCGCCCAGACCAGGTAGAATTGCCAAAGCTCTGCAACGCTGGATAAAGCGATAAGGCAAATGCCGCCCAACAGCGTGCAGCCCGCCATCATCTGAGGCCCCCGGCCCCCGTCAATCATTCGGCCGGCCAGGGGCGACATCAGGGCGGAGAGGAACACCGCAAGCGTAATGGCCGCCGTCAGATCCGCCCGGGACCAGGCGAACGAAAGCTCCCAGCGCACGAGCAGAGCCGGAAAGATGTAGTAGATACCCGCCCAGGCCAGTGTCTGGCCGGCTGCAAGATAGAGTATGGCACGGTCTTTTTTCATAAGTGCGCTCAGCCCCTCATCACTTGAGAGAGGCCTGTAACCCTGCCTCAAGAAGCTTTGATGGCATGAACTACAATATTTCTAGAAATTTAGAAACATATTCATTTCGGCTCAACGACCGGAGTTTCGAAGCCCCCTTGCGGGCAAGAGCGATCGATCGCTATATCGGCTTTGAAAAAAGCACAAACGTTCGTTAGTTTTAGATATGTCAAAGGGTGATCAGACAAGATTCGCCATCCTGGCCGCCGCAACGGATCTCGTCAGCAAGGAAGGCCTGAGCGGTCTTAGAATTGGGGGCCTTGCAAAGGAGTTGGGCCTGTCGAAAAGCGGTCTCTTCGGCCACTTCGGTTCGAAGGACGCACTTTTGATGGCGGTGACCAAGGCGGCTTCGGATCGCTTTGTCGATAGCGTCATCCGGCCCGCCTTTAAGAAGCCGGCCGGGCGGCCCCGCGTGGAGGCGCTGTTCGGGAACTGGCTCGACTGGTCGGAAAGCCGCGAATTCTCTGGCGGCTGCCCCATTATGGCGGCGACACTCGAACTGGACGACAAACCGGGTCCACTGCGCGACTTTGTCCTGAAGCAACAGCAAAGCTGGCTGAGCACCATCGCCCAGGCGGCCCAGATTGCCATCAACGCCGGCCACCTGCGTGGCGACCTCGACACCGCTCAGTTTGCCTTCGAGTTCAATTCCATCGGGTTCGGTTACCACTTTTCGCAGCGCTTCCTGCACGACCCCGACGCCCGCGGAAAAGCCCGCAGGGCCTTCGCAGCCCTCCTCCACAATGCCGCCCCTTTCGAAAGGACCTGACAAGAGATGACCAAACCGACGAACAGTGAAGATGCCGCAGCGGAAGAGAACACGCATGTGATCTCAGCCAGCGAAATGAAGCACCTGAGCGGACTCGACTTCCTCACCGCCATTGCCACGGGCGAGTTTCCCCAACCGCCGATCGGCAAGCTGATGGACTTTCGGCTGGCGAAGGTCGAAGCCGGCAGCGTGGTGTTCGAAGGTTCCCCGGGACCCAAGCACTATAATCCGATCGGGTCTGTCCATGGCGGCTATGCAGCGACGGTGCTGGATTCGGTCATGGGCTGCTCCGTCCATTCGACATTGCCGGCCGGCACCGGTTACACCACGCTCGAACTCAAGGTGAACTTCGTCCGGGCCATCACACGAGAGACCGGCAAGATACGGGCTGAAGGAAAGGTTATCCATCGGGGCTCGAGGATCGCCACCTCTGAGGGTCGTTTGCTGGGCGCCGACGGCAAACTCTACGCCCACGGCACGACGACCTGCCTGGTCTTTCCAATGTAACTCTCGCTCGGTCGACGCGGAACCGCGGGCAGCGCTTACTATCCGTGAGACATAAAAGAGGAAGGCCCCCACGGTTCGGCGTATACCGTGGGGGCCTTTGCGAGGAATAGGCCTTGGGGAAGGCCGTTGTCGGTTGCCGTAACAACCAACCTCTCGGTGAACACAGAGTGCCAAGATCTCATCGAAAACGGTGTGTTAAAACTGTGGCCTGTAGACTGATCCCCCGTCAGGAGTTTTCAAAAGCCGTAGCATTTGTGAGGGTTTTTGCAAAAAACCTCGATACTCCATTGTTTTATATATATTGTTTCCAAGGAATATAACTCGTTTAAAGAGATAAACTTTTTACTCGACACACGAGACCGGTGAGACAAAACCGGCTGTTTACCCCCTCGACAAGGACAGAAAGATGGACGCCGTCACCCCTTACCTGGATCTCGCTCCTGCCTTCCTGGAAATGGCCGGCACGGAGATTGTCATAGCTCTGGCAGCCCTCCTGATCTGGATTCGGATCGGGCGCTTGAACAGGACCCTTCATGAACTGAACGAGAAGAACCTCGCCAAGGCAGAGCTTTTCGCAACCTCTGAACAGGCCCTGCATGAGCGCATGGAAACCCTGCTCGCGGAAGTCCGCGAACTAAAATCACGATAAAGGAAGATCTTCCGCCCAGCCGCGGGTTGTATCCACGCCTGGATCGCAAAAAGCTAGGTGCGCAACAGGTCCCGGTTAACTTTCACGAAAGCAGTCAGGGCTAAAACTGGTCGATCAAAGAATTCAAAACCCTACGGCAACCAGGCTTGAGGCTTCCATAGTGTTCGAGTGGCTCCCCGCAATCGCATCGAAGAACCGCAACAGCCCCAGGCTGAAGGCCGCAAGCTATTTCATCGCTGCAATCCTGATCGTACTCGCGATCCTGGATGTTATCACCACCAACCTCGGACTCGCCGCCGGCGCCGTGGAGATTAACAAGCTGATGCGATGGTTTCAGAAAAACCTGGGGGACTGGTGGTTTGTTCCCCGGCTCCTGGGCCAGTTGATCCCAGCCGTTATGATCATCTGGTACCCGCACCGGGCGGTTCTGATGGTTGTCACGCCGGTGATCCCCATCCTTGCCTTCGTGGTTTGGAACAACGCCAAGATCGCCGGCCTTTAGCCCGCCGGCAAGGCGGCTGAGGCGCGCTCCTGCAACAGCAATTCGGGCTGTCTCCCGTCAGGACTTCACCGGAATGTCGAAGTATTCCACGATCGGCGGGTAGTCGAGAAAAGGCATGGTTTTGGCGATCTGTTCGGAAAGATAGCCGTTTTCTTCACTTAGCAGCGCATCACGTTCACTTTCGAACACGACGAAAGTGATCGCCTTCCCGTTCTTGTCGATACCAAAATTGGTTTCCTTGAACCCCCTTTGTCTGCGCAAAGCCGGAAGAATGGAATCACGGTAGAGTGCGGCAACCTCCTCCGCTTTACCGTGCGTCAGGTGCATCGTGATCAAACGCGCATGCATCACGCCCCTCCTCGAGAACACTCTTATGACGAGTATTTTTTCATTGCTGGCCGCACGGAACCAAGGTGCTCCGTCTGCAGGAGGCACTTGATCCGGCGCCGGCCGGCGAGACAGAAGCACCTCCGGCCGGCCGCCGTTCCACGACGGCAGCGCAACCACGGTCTAAAGTCTATCATAGCCGGGCTCCGTCACACAGGCCTTGCACCTCCTTGGGAAGATGCCGGTTCATGGCTTGCTCTCAGCCGCGTTGAGCCTGTCGGTCATCCCGAAGAAACCCACCGCCTCTTGTGATATAAAGACTGACCAGTTCTTAAGACCCTCGGTTTCATCCGAAGATCACTGATGCAATCTCGTAGTGACAAGCCGGCAACCTTACTTTAGTATCCGCCAACGGTTTTTTAATCCCTTTGGTTGTATTTCTAAGTTGCTTCTGTAAACGGTCTACCTCTGTCGACGTCGGGAGGCGCGGTTAGGTGTTGGATCTGATTTCGATCCCCGAGGAAATTTCAGGCGAAGCTCACGCTTCGTTACAGGGCTTCACGGCCCGGATTACCGATGACCGTCACAAAGCACTGCTGGATTATTGGGTTTCAAAGCGGGACCAGAGGCTTATGCCTGACCGCGCCGATATTGATCCCATTGATATTCCTAAACTTTTACCTGACATCGGATTGCTGGACGTAGTGGACGGCGGTCAGCGCTTCTATTTCCGCGTCGTCGGCAGCAACATCAACCACGCCTTTGGGCATGACTACACCGGACATTACCTGGATGACGTCGCGCCCATCGGCTATAGCCAGTTTATCACCCTGCTGTACCGGAAAGTGATTCAAACCCGCTGTCCGGTTTACTCCTTGGGTAAATGCCGCTATCGAGATTCATCGGTCCGCAGCATACAGCGGCTTTTGCTGCCACTGACCAAAGGTGGGCAGGACGTTGAGCAGATTTTCTATTCAACCTGCCTCGGCGGCATTCAGGGCGAGTATCAGGGCCCTTCGCAGACCGTTGACGATATTATCAACAACGACGGTCAGGTTCACATTCTTGCAGCCAACGCCCGCTGACTTCGGTCTTCTATCGGCAGTATCTATCGCAAGGAAGCCGCCGGCGGCTACACGCCACCGAAGCCACGGAGAGCCTGCAAGGGTGTCAAAGGCTCGACCACCGCGCCGCCAAAAATCATATCGACAGTCTTGCCATCGCTCGACAGGGGCAAGGCTAAACGCTCGAACCAGATGAACTCGCCCGTCTGTTTCCTGAACTCGCGGGATATCACCGAAGGCTGCAAGGTCGCTGCCAATTCGTCATAGGTGCTGATCACCCAGCTTTTCATGTCGCCCAGATCGATCTCATCGACATAGCGTCCGGTCGTTTCCTCGCCGTATTGCTTATTGATCGCCGTGCCGACCAGACAATACCTGTAGCGCCGCGGGTCCTCTTCGACCTCGATCATGGCGACATAGGGAAGAATCTTCGCCGACAGCTCGACCGGCGGGTCCAGATCCGCGCGCGAAGGAACCAACCCCTCCCGGCACTTCCCCTGCCAGTAGCGATAGATTTCACGAAGCGGTTCGGTACGGATCTGCTCAAGCATTTCTTTATTCTGCTCCCCCGTCCGGGCCAGAGGTAACAAGCTCGAACTCAACTGAAATTACGTCATATGTGACTTGGAAAACAACCCATTCGCGTCATAAAATCATATCGTTACCGATAAAATTCTAAACAATCACTAGATCTCAAGGGTTTGCCCAAGATTTCATCAGGTCACAGGGAAGTTAATATTGTTTGCCATCTAATAATAATGAGCGCAAGAGGCAGCATTTCTCATATTTTTTGAGTTAAATTGCCGCGCGACTGTGCCTTTGTGGATAAACACTCGCGCAAGGACACAACTTTGGCACAACATGCCAGTAATGCACTTGATAGCGTAATTACAGGGATCAGGACGGGAGTTCGGAAATGATCGTGCAGCAGAAGAGAGCCGCCAAGTGGCCCACGCGACGTACCGCCGCTATTTTGCTGGTTGCATCGGTTGGAATCTGGAGCATCGTGACCTGGGGCATCCTGGTCATCGCCTGATCCACTCCCCTGCTTATTTTTAGACCTTAGCCGCCGGTCCGGAACGGCCGCCACAGGTCGCGGCGCGTTCAAACTGCCGATGGCGCAGCCTCAGCGACCGCAGACTGCTTCCTGCCGGCCAGTCTTGCTGCTTTTCGTCTAGAGTTTTTTTGAGGAGGGAAAATGGCGACCCCAACGGGATTCGAACCCGTGTTGCCGGCGTGAAAGGCCGGTGTCCTAGGCCTCTAGACGATGGGGTCGCTGTGTGAGGAGGGATGTAACGGCTTCGTCGCATGAATGCAAGCCCAACAATCCGACAAAATCACTTTTCCTCGCCGCTACGGCTTTTCTTCAAGGGAGAGAAGACCCTCGCCTCCTGCAGAAGCGAGTTACTCGGCAGTTCGACGATCGGGACACCTGAGATTTCCTTGATGAGTTTTTCCAGCATTGCCGCCGAAAAATCCTCGTAGTCGGTCGCGGTGATCACGAAAGCACCGGTTCCGCCGATGACATTATAGCGGTAGTAAGAATCGATCGTCGGGTCCTCGTTGAGAATAGCCAGTCCGTTGATCGTGACCCCCGAATCGACGACCTTGTCCCGCACCCGTTCCGGCCGGGTGCCCTGGTTGGTCCGGCCATCCCCGGAGACGTCGATCACCTTGCGCCGCCCCGCATAGGCATTCTTTTCAAACTGCCTGGCCGCAAAAGTGATTGCGCCCCCCAGAGCCGTGCCACCGCCGAAGAGAAAGCGCGGCGTATTATCGATCTCCTCCGCAAAGCGCTCGGCCGATTCGCGGTCGTTGACCTCATACCAGTCAATGGCCACAAGCTGCTTGCGGGCGTCCGACCACTGCACCATGGCAACTGCAATGCCACGATCTCCAGCGGCACGAATCGCCCCGATAACCGCTTCGTTCCGAAAGGCTTGCGACATTCCCCTCATCTGCAGATCGAACTCTTGCGACGAGACGCTGGAAGAGGTGTCGATGGCGAGAATCAGCTCCAGATCAACGGTCGTTTGCTGTGCTGTCCGGACTGGATCCGTGGCCACAGGACCGGCCGCAGTGAGCAGAGGCGCAAGCAGGCCAAAGGCGAACAGCCGCATGAAATTGCGAGAGAACAGTGCCTTTTTTGGGGAATATCGCCGTCTAAGCCGAAAAATACCGGAAAGTCTGCGTCGATTGGCCGAGTCATGAAATCGCGTCATGGCTCGATTGTAGACTTATATCTGTGCGGCGTCTTCGATAATGATCTGCACCGCATCGCGCCCCGCCCAGCTATCGAGCTTAAGCTTTCCAGCGACATGGAGCGGTAAGCCACCCGAATTCAACAAAAGTTGACCGAGCGGATTGTCCAAGGCCCTGAAAGCGATGCCCTTGAGGCGCTTGCCATCGCTCCCAGTGAGATTGCAGCGAACGTGATCCGCCCCCACCACGCTCGCGTGGCCGACCCGCACCGAGGGCAACACGAATCGCGGCTGCGGATTTCCAACCCCGAAGGGCCCGCAGCGCTCGATCTCCCTTAACATCTCCGCGGATGCGGCACCCGGTTGCAGCGCGCCGTCGATGCCCAGAGACGGTATGTAGTTGACGGCCGCAAGCTGCGCCGCCAGACGCTCCGTCAGAAAGGCCCGCAGCGGCGCCAGCGCGTCCGCAGCCACGGTCAGCCCGGCCGCCATGGGGTGTCCGCCGCCGTTGATCAGCAATCCGGCCTGCCGCGCCGCAATCACGGTCGCCCCCAGGTCTACTCCCGGTACCGACCGGCCCGATCCCTTGCCCACCCCGGCCTCGTCCAGGGCGATAACGATGGCCGGCGCGTTGTAGCGGTCCTTCAGGCGGCTTGCGACAATGCCGATCACCCCCGGATGCCAGCCCTCGCCCGCGGCGATCACCACCTGTCGGGCGGTCTCGGCGCCTTCCATCTCAACCTGCTCGATGGCCTGATCGAGAACCTGAGCTTCAAGTTCGCGCCGCTCGGCATTGTAGCGGTCCAGCCGGCCGGCGAGATCGCTCGCCAATGACGGATCTTCGGTCGCGAGCAGCGTCGCGCCCAGGTCCGCTTCGCCGACCCGCCCGCCCGCATTTACCCGCGGGCCCAGCATGAAGCCCAGGTGGAAACTGTCCGGCCGCTCGCTGAGCTTGGCGACGTCCGAGAGCGCCACCAGGCCCGGATTCCGGCGCTGCGCCATGATCTTCAGGCCTTGTGTGACGAAAGCCCGGTTCAGGCCCTGCAGCGGCACCACATCGCAGACGGTGCCCAGAGCGATCAGATCGAGCCACTGCTTGAGGTCGGGCTCCGGCCGGTTGGCTTCTCGAAACCAGCCGGCATTCCGCAGACCGCGATTGAGCGCAACAACCAGCAGAAAGGTCACGCCCACCGCCGCCAGGTGACCGCAGTCCGAGGTCTGATCCTGGCGATTAGGATTCACCACCGCCGCCGCCCGCGGCAGTTTCGGTTCAGCGGCATGATGATCCACCACGATCACCTCGAGCCCCTGCTCCGCGGCATCCTCCAGCACGTCGAAGGCCGTGATGCCGCAATCGACGGTCACAACCACCGAAACGCCTTCGTCCTTCAGCTTACGGAAGGCAGCCGCATTGGGGCCGTAACCCTCTGAGATTCGATCGGGAATGTAGACCCGCAGCGCCACACCAATCTCTTGCAGATAGCGCTGCAGCAGAGCCGAGGACGTAGCGCCGTCGACATCGTAGTCGCCGAACACGGCAATCCGCTCGCCGCCGCCAATGGCAGCGACCAGGCGTTCGACCGCCCGGTCCATGTCGAGCAGATGGGAAGGGTCCGGCAGAAACTCCCGCAGGGTCGGATTGAGAAAGGCCTCCGCCTCCTCCAAACCGACGTCACGCGCCGCCAGGACACGTCCGACGAGCTCCGGCAAGCCCAACCTCTGCGCCAGCGCGAGGCCATGCCTGGGATCTCTGAGCCGTTCTTCCCAGCGCTTACCGCTGACGGAAGCTTCGACATCCAGAAAACTGGCGCGTGGAGCGGACCTGTCCGGAGCCGTGAGCATCCCGGCGCCTAAACGCCCAGCTTGTCGTACCAGGTCTTGCGGGTGAAATCATGCTGGGCTTCGACCATGCGAACCGTCCCGGTCTTGGAGCGCATGACCATGGAATGGGTCGTCGCGCCGCCCGGGAAGCGGCGTACACCGCGCAGCATACTGCCGTCCGTCACGCCGGTGGCAACGAACATGACATCGCCGCCGGCCAGTTCCTTGAGCGCATACTTGCGGTCGAAGTCCTCAATGCCCCAGCGGCGCGCGCGATCGCGCTCGTCTTCATTGCGGAACACTAGGCGGCCCTGAAACTGCCCGCCGATGCAACGCAGTGCGGCAGCCGCCAGAACACCTTCCGGCGCCCCGCCGATGCCCATGTAGATGTCGACGCCACTGTCGGGACGGCTCGTCGCCATGGCGCCGGAGACATCGCCGTCACCGATCAGCATGATCCGTGCTCCAGCGTCGCGCACCTGGGCGATCAGTTCGCTGTGGCGCGGGCGATCCAGGATACAGACGACCAGATCGGAGACCTCGGTCTTCTTCGCCTTCGCCAGGCTCTTCAGGTTATCGGCAGCCGATTCATCCAGATCAACAACGTTGTCCGGCAAGCCGCCGCCGACCGCGATCTTGTTCATGTAGGTGTCCGGCGCGTTCAGGAACCCACCCGACTCCGCCAGCGCGATGACCGCCAGCGCATTCGGCCCGCCTTTCGCGGTCAGCGTGGTGCCTTCCAGCGGATCCAGGGAGATATCGATTTTCGGACCGCCCTTACCCACCTTCTCGCCGATGTAGAGCATCGGCGCCTCGTCGCGCTCGCCCTCACCGATGACGACCGTTCCATCGATCGCCAGTTCGTTCAGCGATTCCCGCATGGCATTGACCGCGGCCTGGTCGGCCGCCTTTTCGTCACCGCGGCCCATCAGGCGCGACGCCGCCAGCGCGGCCGCTTCCGTTACGCGGACGGTTTCAAGCGCCAGGTTCCGGTCCATCGCGCTTTCCGCTGCATCGGATTGTGACATCGTTCTTTCACTCCAATTCATTCAATTCGTTAGCTGCCCTGAGTACAAAAGTCAGGGCGTCACTGTGCCGGGTCCAGTCTACTACCAGTCGGTTACAGTGATTCAATTCTGATCATGCGCGGCGCCTCGAGCACTGCTTCCATGGCCTCGATGCGCTGAAGCGCCCGGCCGATACGCCGCTGGCTCGTCGCATGGGTCGTGATGACGACGGGGACCGCCTCGCCCGGCGCATGGCCGCGCTGCAGCATCGCCTCCACGGAGATCTCCTCATCCCGCAGGGCCGCCGCGATATCGGCAATTACACCTGGCCGGTCGACGACCATCAGCCGCACATAGTGCGACGCCGCGTGATCGTCCATCGCCGCCGCTTGGCTGCCGGCCAGTTGATCGGCCGGAATGGCGAAGGTCGGCAGGGTACTGCCACGGGCGATATCCAGAAGATCGGCGACGACCGCCGAGGCCGTGGGTCCGGCCCCTGCCCCAGCACCTTCGGAAAGAATGCGCCCGACGAAATCACCCTCGGCCACCACCGCGTTAAAGACCCCCTCAACATTGGCGATCGGCGTATCCCTGGCGACCATGCAGGGATGCACGCGCTGCAGGATGCCGCCCTGTTCGCGCCGGGCGATGCCAAGCAGCTTGATGCGGTAGCCCAGTTCCTCGGCATAAGCGATGTCCAGCGAGGAGATTTCCCGAATCCCCTCCACGAAGACCGAGTCGAAGTCCACCTCGCAGCCGAAGGCCAGCGCCGTCAGGATCGCCAGCTTATGGGCCGCGTCTACACCGTCCACGTCGAAACTCGGATCGGCTTCCGCATAACCCAGTTCCTGGGCTTCCGCGAGCACCTCGCCGAACTCGCGACCGCTGTCGCGCATGGCCGAGAGGATATAGTTGCAGGTCCCGTTCAGGATGCCGTAGACCCGCTCGATCGCGTTGCCGCCCAGGCCCTCGCGTAGAGACTTGATCACCGGGATTCCGCCGGCCACCGCGGCTTCGTAGCCCAGGAAGAGCTGCTGCTCTTCGGCGGCCCGCGCCAGCGCCGCACCGTGGTGCGCCAGCAGCGCCTTGTTGGCCGTAACCACATGTTTGCCGTGGGCGATGGCTGTTTCCACCACCTCTTTGGCGATCCCGTCGGAGCCGCCGATCAGTTCGAGAACCACGTCGATTTGATCATCGGCCGCCATGGCGACCGCATCCTCGAACCAGCGCACCGCGGAGAGGTCGACACCGCGATCCTTGTTCCGGTCTCTGGCCGAAACGGCCGATACCAGAAAGTGCCGTCCGCAGCGTGCCGCCAGGAGCTTTCCGTGAGATTCGATGATGTTGAGGGTGCCGGCTCCCACCGTGCCAAGCCCGGCGATGCCGATGCGCAAGGGTTTCGTCACGACGCTACTTTCTGCTCTTCCATAAGACTGCGCACTTTCCCCGGGTCCTTGAAAAGCGCCTTGATGTTGCGCACGGCCTGACGGGTCCGGTGCTCGTTCTCGACCAGACCGAGACGGACGTGGCCATCGCCATACTCGCCAAAGCCCACGCCAGGAGCAACCGCGACCTTGGCGTGCTGCAGCAACAGCTTGGAGAACTCCAGGGAACCGAGATCGGCAAATTCGGGTGGCAGGGGGGCCCAGGCAAACATGGTCGCAGGCGGGCTCGGAACCTGCCAGCCCGCCGCTTCCAGGCCGGAGATCAGAACGTCGCGCCGGGATTTATAACGGGCACGCATGTCATCGATGCAGCTCTGATCCCCATTCAAGGCCGTGGTCGCAGCAACCTGGATCGGCGTAAAGGCGCCGTAATCGACGTAGGATTTAACCCGCGTCAGGGCAGCGACGAGCTTCTTGTTGCCAGTGCAAAATCCGACGCGCCAACCCGGCATGGAGTAAGTTTTACTGAGCGAGGTGAACTCCACCGCGATTTCACGGGCGCCGGGCACCTGCAAGATCGAGGGCGGCGGATCGCCCTCGAAGTAGACCTCGGCGTAGGCCAGATCGGAAATAACATAGATGCCGTGACGCCGGCAGAAGTCCACCACATCGGCATAGAAATCCAGCCCCACCACCTCGGCGGTCGGATTGGCCGGATAGTTCAGCACCAGCGCCGTCGGTTTGGGCACCGAGTGCTTCACGGCCCGTTCCAACTGCGCCATGAAGTCGAAGCCGGTCCCCGCCGGCATGCTGCGAATGGCGGCGCCGGCGATGATGAAGCCGAAGGCATGGATCGGATAGCTGGGATTGGGAACCAGGATAATGTCGCCTGGAGAGGTAATCGCCTGTGCGAGGTTCGCCAGGCCTTCCTTGGAGCCTATGGTGACACAGGTCTCACTCTCCGGATCAATCTCGACGCCGAAGCGGCGCTGATAGTAAGCGGCCAGGGCCTTGCGCAGACCCGGGATCCCGCGTGACGTCGAATAACGGTGGGTGCGCGGATCCTGCGCCGCCTCCACCAGCTTGGCGATGACGTGTGGCGGTGGCGGCTGATCGGGATTCCCCATGCCGAAGTCGATGATGTCTTCACCGGCGGCGCGGGCCTTGGCCTTCAGATCATTGACCTCTGCAAAGACGTAAGGCGGCAGGCGCTTGATACGGTGAAATTCCTGTTCCATCGCAAACTCTAGGGAAGTGGCCGCGCGTCGGCGGACGATCTACAATCCAAGGCTTCCGGGTCAAAAGCCACCCACAGGGCACAGCTCCTCACGCCGGATCACCAGTCAAGATCCCGCTTTTTAGCGCCCCGTCGGCTAATATGCCAGATAGATCTCCGCCCGGCGGTTGCCGGCCTCGCCCGTCGGCATGAATTCGTGAAAAACCGGCTGATTGTCCGAGCGGGCTTCCGTGACCACTTGGTCTTTTGGCACGCCCAGGCGGGTCAGCGCCGAGGCCACGGCATTCGCCCGCTTCAGCGAGGTTTCGAGATTCGCGACCCGATGACTGACCGCGTCGGTCGAACCGGTCCGCGAACTGGAATGCCCCACCACAATAATCCGGGCGTTGTTCTGGCGCTGGATCGCAACCACGTCCCGCAGCACCTTCATATCGTTGCTGTCCAGGCCGGAAGACCCGTGACCGAAGTAGATGACCGCCGTGAGCTGTCCTGCTGCGCCGGACGGCGTACCGGCGGGCACGCCCGGCACCTGCGGACGGGCGGCCTGCTGCGTTGCCTGGCCGGCGCTGCGCCCCGGCAGTTGATAGCGTGGCGGCTCGAAGGTCGGCGGCACGTAGTTCGACGCCGAATTCGACTGCGCGCGCGCCGGGAAGGCCGGCGGCAGTTCAGAGCGCGAAGCGGAGGCTTGTGGCGCCGCAGCTTGGCGGGCAGCCGGGGCAGAGCTGCCTGAGGCCGCCGACCGGGCGGTCGTGCCGGGCGCCGCTGGTGTAGGCGGTGGTGGCGGTGGAGCCGCCGCAGTCTGATTGCTTGCGGGCGCGGCCGGCGCCGGTGCGGCTGGAGCCGCTGCGCGGGGAGCGACCGCCGGCGCTGCGGGGGCCGCCGGAGCGCTTGGCGCCGCGGCCGGAGCCGCTGGCCGCCGGACCGCACTCGGCGGCGGCGCGGCAGGCGGGATCAAGGTCGACTCTGCCGTCAAAGGCTGATCGCTGTAGCGGGCGTTCGAGCGATCCGCCGTCAAACCCTCGTTCAGGCTCTCCCGATCTGCACTGGATGACGCCGCTGGGGCTTCACCGGGGACACTCGAGAGGTTCGGGAAGCCCTCGGCGGGCTCGGCTTGCCGGTTAGGCCGAGAGCTCGCTTCCGGCGCCTCGCTGTCCGAAAACCACTCCCCGGGATCGGCCCAGTCGGGTGCGGAGGAACAGCCCGCCAGGAGTGTCGTCAACGCAACCGCGGCGACGCTGGCGCGCAAGCGCCGGGCTGACCGAAGATTAAGGAGTATCGTATCGCTGGCCATGGTCATGTTCCGGCCTTGTCCCCCAGGTTTACCGCCTGCATCCGGCGCAAAAGTCAGCCCTTATAGCGTTACGAAGCTTTAAAAAGCTACAACAAGCGTCGTTGCCCACTGTAAAGGCCTTTCGTAACGTGGCATGCTCGTTTTGGTTCAAAGCGTCACGTTGATTTCCTGCGTCTTTCGACGCGGCGCCAGGACTCACGGCATTACCACTCTTACGGGGCAAGCTTTACATTTCGAATCGGACGAATCATAGGCAAGGCCTTATGGATGAGCAACCGTACGCGGACGGCACCTCAGAAGAAACACAGGATCTCGCCCATTCCCTCGGCATGATCGCCGAACAGAGCCGGGATATGGTGACCGACTTCCTGAAGAACAACTACGGCATCGATTACAGCTCACAGGTCGATCCCCTGAACATCGGCGGCGCCTTTCTCGAGCTGACCGCCCGCATGATGACCAATCCCGCCATCATGGTGCAGGCCCAGATGTCGCTCTGGAAGAGCTATATGGACCTCTGGCAGTCGACCACCCGGCGCATGATGGGCCAGGAGGTGGCGCCGGTGGCGGAGCCTGACCGGCATGACCGCCGTTTCCAGGACGAAGCCTGGGAAGACAATCAGCTTTTCGACTACATCAAACAATCCTATTTGCTCAGCGCCCGCTGGCTTCGTGCCACGGTGCAGAGCCTGCACGGCCAGGACGAGCACGAGGCGGAAAAGATCGACTTCTTCACCCGACAGTTCGTCGACGCGCTGGCCCCCTCCAATTTTCTCTTCACCAACCCCGAGGTGCTGAGGGCCACAGTGGAAAGCGGCGGGCAGAACCTGCTCAAAGGCCTGGAGCATCTTCTGCACGATCTCGGCCGCGGCGGCGGGCAGCTCAAGATCAGCATGAGCGACGATGCGGCTTTCGCGCTGGGCGAGAACGTGGCCGTTACCCCCGGTAAGGTGATCTTTCAGAACGACCTCATGCAGCTCATCCAGTACAGCCCGACGACCGAGAAGGTCGCCAAGCGGCCGGTGCTAATCATCCCGCCCTGGATCAACAAGTACTACATCCTGGACCTGCGGCCGGAGAATTCCTTCATCAAATGGATGGTCGATCAGGGCCTGACCGTGTTCTGCATCTCCTGGGTCAATCCGGACGAGGGCCTGGCGCAGAAAAGCTTCGAGGATTACATGCTCGAAGGCCCGCTGGCAGCCCTGAAAGCCATCGAAAAGGCCATCGGCGAAAAAGAGGTCAACGCCATCGGTTACTGCCTCGGCGGCACCCTCTTGTCCGTCACCCTCGCCTATCTGGCGGCGAAGAAGAAACCGCTGATCCACTCGGCCACCTTTATCGCCACCCTGACCGACTTTTCGGAGCCTGGCGAACTCGGGGTCTTCATAGATGAAGAACAGGTGACGCTGCTCGAGGAAAAGATGAACCAGCAGGGATATCTCGATGGCAAGGAGATGGCCGCGACCTTCAACCTGCTGCGCGCCAACGACCTGATCTGGTCTTTCGTGGTCAACAACTACCTCCTTGGCAAAGATCCCTTCCCTTTCGACCTGCTGTACTGGAACGACGACGCCACCCGCATGCCCGCCGCCATGCATTCCTTTTATCTGCGGAAAATGTACCTGGAAAACCTGCTGGCCGTCCCTGGCGGCATCACACTCGGCGGGGTTCCGATCGATCTCGCAAAGATCGAGACACCGGTCTTCATGGTTTCAGCCAAGGAGGACCACATCGCCCCCTGGCGCTCCACTTATCTGGCCGTGGACCTCTTCAAAGGCCCGATCCATTTCGTCCTGACGGCGGCTGGTCATGTCGCGGGTGTGGTGAACCCGCCGGCCAGCAGCCGCTACGCCTACTGGACCAACAGCCGCCGCGCGAAGCACCCGGAAACCTGGTTCAAGAATGCCAAAAAGCACGAGGGCTCCTGGTGGCTGGACTGGACGCGCTGGCTGCACAAGCACCAGGGCGAAGCCGTGGCGGCACGTAAACCCGGCAGCGGCAGGATCAAGGCGATCGAGGACGCCCCCGGCAGCTATGTCCGTGTCAGCCTGCGGCGCTGACAGGAAAATCAAGTGCCTTACTCCAAAGAGATCCTCGATCAGCTCGCGCATCCTTCCGGCAGTATCGGCAAAGAGGTTCTCGACCGCCTGAACCTGGTCAATGCGAACATCAACCGTGTGACCCTTGAGGCTCTGGCAGTCCGCGGTGACGAGCGGATTCTGGAAATCGGTTTCGGGGGCGGCGCTTTGATTGCGGAGCTTCTGGCCAACGGACCCGGCGTTCATGTGGTTGGTGCCGAAGTTTCGTGGCTGGCGGTCGAGACCGCCAGCCAGAGATTCCGCGGCACCGCCGAAGCGCACAGGCTCGAGGTCGTACCGATCGACGAAAGCCGCTTTCCTTTCGGAGACGGCAGCTTCGATAAGGCCACGTCGGTGAACGTGGTTTACTTTCTGTCCGATCTCCAGCAGGAGTTTCGCGAAGTCTTCCGCATCCTGCGTCCCGGCGGCCTCTACGTCCTGAGCTATGCGGCCGGCGCACCTGACGGTATCACGAAGTTTGTCCCCAACAGGATCGAGCAAACGCTGCTCGGCGCGGGTTTCGAGACCGCAGTCTCCGCCGAGGCATCAGACGCGGAAAACGGCGTCTTTTACTGCACGACCGCACGAAAACCCGTTTCGGAAAATGAGCCCGCCTCGCCGCCCGCAGTCTAAGAACCATCCCGGTGGGCCGCGGCCAACCTGGCGTAATTGCCGGCGGAATAGGTGATAAACTCGGCCTCTTCGGGCCTGACATCGCGCATATAGGCCGCCGGTGTGCCCGACCAGAGCTGGCCGCCGATAACGCGCTTGCCGGGCGTCACCACTGCCCCGGCGGCGACCATGGCCCCCTGCTCTACGACGGCCTTATCCATCACAACCGAGCGCATCCCGATAAAGGCACCCGATTCGATCTCGCAGGCATGCAACAGCGCCAGATGGCCCACCGTCACCCCGTCGCCGATCGCGGTCGGCACACCGCCGCCGGTTTCGCGGTAATCACCTGTCCGGTCATGAGTCACGTGAATGATCGTGCCATCCTGAATGTTGGTCTCTGCACCGATCCGGATGGCATTCACATCCCCGCGGATGACGCAGCCGTACCAGATCGAAGATCCCGGTCCGATCTCCACATCGCCGATGACCACCGCGGTGTCCGCCACGAAGGCCGTTTCGTGCACCCTTGGCATGATTCCGCGAAAAGGGCGGATAACGCCGCTCACAGCGCCACAAGACCCGTCATTTCATGATCATCCTATACTTCGCAAAGCCGCCTTCCGCCTGGCCCGCCGGCTCGATCGGCAGGCTGCCGTCCAAAAGCTCCGCGGCGGCGGGTGAGGAGGCAAAGGTCACATTGACATCGCCAGGCAGTGGTTTGAAGGACCAGTTGCCGTCGGCCGCGGGATTGAGGCTTTTCAAGGCGAAGATATAGTTTGCCAGCACGGTGCGGTTCTCGTCCGGCGCTTCGATGATCGTGGTGCTGCCGTCCAGCGCCGGGAAGTTCCCTCCGCCACCGGCCCGATAGTTATTGGTCGCCACGATGAAGCGGGCTTCCGGATCAATCGCTGCACCATTGAAGCGCAGATTGACGATCCGCCGTGCATCGGGATTTGCCAGGCTGCCGTCCCTGGCGTAGCGCGCCGGCTGACTGAGGTCGATTTCGTAGCTGACCCCGTCGATGACATCGAAGTTGTAGGACGGGAAATCGGGATTCAGAAGTGCCTGTTCCCTGTTGCTGTCCGGATCGATCCGGTTAAAGGCGCCGGCCGACATCTCCAGCCATTCCCGCACTTCGGCGCCACTGAGAAGAACCGCCCGTAAGCTGTTGGGGTAGATGTATAAGTCTGCGACGTTCCGCAGCGCGATATCGCCGCTTTCGACCATCGTGTAGTGGTCGGGCCCGCCCCTGCCGCCGGCCTTGAAGGGCGCGCCCGCCGAGAGCACTGGAATACCATCGTATTCGGTTCCCTTGATCAACTGCTCGACGTACCACTTCTGGGCATTGGTCACGATCTGGATCGAAGGATCGTCCGCCACCCGGGCGAAATAACTGTGGATGGGCGCTTCCGTCTTGCCGACCGACTCATTCATATAGGCGATGGTCGCCCGGTGCTCTTCGGCGACCGCGGCCAGAACCTTCGGATCAGCCTCGACCAGCGGCAGCTTTTCGCGCCCCTCACGCTTGTAGATCGCCCTCACCGAGCCCCTGCCCGAGGTGACATCCCAACCGCCCAGCACACCCCGGCGAAGTTCCAGGTCCACAATCCCCAGATGACTCCCCCAGAAGCCGGGCATGGTCGCCGGAACACCGTTGATCGTGCCCCTGGCGACATCGACACCCGGCAAACCCGCATAGGTTTCCGAGGGAAAAACCTGATGCGCATGCCCGAAGAGGATAGCGTCGATCCCGTGAATGAGACTGAGCTCGTAGGTGGCGTTTTCGTCCAGCGCCCGCGGCGCGTCGGTGGTCAGGCCCGAGTGCGGCACCGCGATGACGATATCGGCGCCGGCTTTACGCATCTCCGGCACGTAGCGATGGGCGGAATCCACGATATCCCGCGCAATCAGCCGGCCCGCCAGATTGGCCTTGTCCCACTGCATGATCTGGGGCGGCACGAAGCCGATGACACCGATCCTGATCGGATAACGCTGGCCGTCGCTGGCCAGAAGCTCGCGCTCAAGAATGACGTAGGGCGCAAAGTAAGGCTTGTCATTGGCCGGGTCGCCATCCCCGTCATCCTGGTAAACGTTGGCGCTGACGTAAGGAAACGCGGCCCCGGCGACTGCCAGGCCCAGGAACTCGAGACCGTAGTTGAACTCGTGATTCCCAATGTTTCCAACGTCATACTCGATCTGGTTCATGGCCTTGTAGACCGGATGAACCTCATCCTTCTCCAGCCCGCGCCGCTTCGCCATGTAGTCGCCAAGCGGGCTCCCCTGGATCAGGTCACCATTGTCGATCAGGAGGGAATTCGGCCGCTCGGCGCGTGCCTGGCGTATCAGCGTCGCCACCTTCGCCAGGCCAACCGAGTTCGACGGCTTGTCGGCATAGTAGTCGTAGTCGACCAGATGCACATGAATATCCGCCGTCTCGAGAATGCGGAGCTGTGCGGTGGTCTCTGCAAGAGCCCCCTCCGGCGAAACAAGGAGAAAAGTCGCGGCGGCAAGGATCGAAAACTCTAGGCGTCGGATCTTCGTCATTTCGGCAGGCATTGCGATTCTCCCGCATTTTCTTTGGGAAGCTTGACACCGAACTCTTGCTCGTCCCCAAGGCCGCCTCTCCAACTCGTGATGAAGCACGATACGTCCGGAGCCCGGACTGGAAAAGATGATAAAGCAGGCAGGAAAGCTACTTCCGGCTGTCACTTCAGGGATCGGCACCACAGCTTCATGACTGGTCCCTCATCGCCATATATCGGATCACACGCGGGGAGAGGCGTGGCCGCAATTGACGCCAGCGATCGCTGCGCAGCCGTTGCCTCGGCCCGATGGAACCCGGTGTCATCCTGGCCCGCGGGATAGCCGCCAACCACAGTAAAGCCGCCCTCGGACTTCAGGAGCTTGTGGCCGTAACCCGCCGGCAGGATCACAACATCCCCTTCCGACAGGGCCTGTTCCGGGCCACCGTCACCACCGAGCTGCAAAAGCCCGCGGCCGGCAATCACGGTCAGGGCCTCATGAGCTGCATAGTGGTAGTGGTGGAAGTCGAAGAGCGTATAGACCCAGGTCCCTGTCCAGCCGTTGTCTTCATAGAGCGCTTTAACCTGCCGCGCCGCCGTCCCAATTTGGATCGCCTGCGGATAAAGCAGGGCGGGAAGCACCGGATTGTTCGGTATGGAGACCGTCGGATCACACTGGATCTCGCGGCTTTCGATCAAAGCCAGCGGTGTCACGAAATCTGTCGTCATTACGTGCTCCGCCCCTGCGCCAGGGGCATGGACATTTGAATCTCCCCGCGGACGTCACCAGGAGAGGCCGTTTGCCGGACCGCAAAACCCTGCGAGAGATAAAGCTCAACGGCCGGCCGGTTTTCAGCAAACACATCGAGCAACACCTCCTCGGCTTCGGTATTTTTCCCGATTCGCGTCACGATCTCCTGCAGGACACGGCGGCCAAGTCCCCGGGACCGGAACGGCGGCCTCACATACATCGATACGATCTTGGCCTGCGAACCCACGCCATTATAGGGATGCAGATAGCCTGCGGTCGCGGCAATCTTTTCATCCGCTTTCAGGACTATGGGATGGAAAGCGCCGACCAGGTCGCGCCATTCTCTCTCGCAATAAGACTCCTCCCGCTCCCGGCTCGAACCAAAGGCTTCTGGAACAAGCTGGAGCATTTCAAGCCTGAGTTCTTTGAAAAGCAACCAGTCTTCAAGCTTCAGATCTTTGCATAGGATCGTCATCCCGTAACGCTAACGCTTAGCCTTTCGGCCTTGCCAGCGCAAAAACCGGGAGCCCGCTATGCGAGTTCCTCGCGCAACGCTGCAAGTCGCGTCGTCACGATCAGAATATGAAAGCGCATAATCAGCCGAAGATAGGCGCGGCCCAGCCGGTTGTGGGTATGCACCCAGGTCGCAAGCGAAAGCCGTTCGGGCACGCCCGTCTCCCGGAAGAGGGAAATCCGAAAATCCAGATGCTTGTCGTCCTCGCCGAGAATGATCTCGTTCTGACTGACGCTACGCACGCAGAAGAAGCTGATGGCTTCGCCAGGCGCAATCGAAGGCCGGTAGCGGTCATTCCTCGGTAGCGCCGCGGTCGTCTTCAGCCCGAAAGGCACGACAGCCAGATCCCGGACCGCGAGCAGAAGATGTACCCAACGCGGCGCCCCGATGAACAGCCGCTGCGCAATGTCCGAGATCGCCAAACCTGAAGGTTTCAGATCGACCGAGTAGCAATCCAGAAAGTCGCCGGCCTGAACAAAAGGATGAAGCTCGCTATCTGCCGCCAGTACGCTTTTTCTGACCGTCATGCCGAGCGTCTCCCTCTGCGTCAAACTCAGGCCCTCAGCGTAGTCGAAGTTGTCTCCAGCCACAAAAAGTGAACAACAGGGGCGACACCATGCCGCTCCCGGCCGGATTGCGTACATTCTACTAAAAGTCGCTTTTTATAATTTCATAAACAACTTTAATTGAACCTTGCCCTGGTTGCCACAGACCGAGGCCCAAATACTCGGAGTTGCCGCAGCACACCGGCGTCATTGAATTGAGAGGACTTCCATCGTGAATAGCGTCCCCGAACTTTCCCCCATGCTTCTGCTCGGCTTTGCATGCGTTTTCCTGCTGCTGCCGATCGCTGCCGTTCTGGTTGAAAACAGTGAGCGCACCATCAGTCGCCTGCCCTTTTTCGGCTGGGTCCTCGCCTTCGCCTTCCTGCCCATGATCATCAGCGCCATCGGCGGAACAGTCGCCAGCCTGGTCGTCGCCCTGCTGCTGGTCTGGCCGGTTTATCAGAGGTACGTGCAGCGCGCCCGCGACGCCGGCATGGGAAAGCTCATCGCCTTCCTCTCGATCATCCCGCTGGTCAGCCTGATCACCACCCTTATCCTTCTGTTCGCGCCTGGCAACGCCAGCGCCTACGGTGAAGAAACAAGGGTTTGGCAGGGATAGCGGCGGCCTGGCTTGTAATTACGACAAGTGAGAGCGAAAAGCCCGCGGATATCCGGCGGGCTTTTCTCGCTAGTCTTCGTCAATCGGCGAGGATTCCAGCATATCCTCGAAGAACCAGGCAGCCAGTTCGTTCCGGCCCGCCACCCCGGCTTTTCGGTAAACGCTTGAGGCTTGCTGGCGCACGGTTTTCTCACGTGTTTCGCGGAGTTCGGCGATCTCTCGGAAAGACAGGCCCTTCAACATCCCGATGACGACATCCTGTTCGCTGGCGGATAGCTGCCAGGCCTCAAACTGCTTCTGCATAACGGCCCGGTACTGGCACGCCAGTTCCTGCGACTTGCTGTCGATCTGGGCGAGCCGGCCTCGCGCCTTACTTAACTGTCCGCGCAGCTCTCCGAGCGCCCGCCGCTGATACCGATACTCATAGAGGAACAGCCCCAGCACCACTGCGCTGAGGGCAAATCTCGACAGGTCATCCCCCATCGAGCCCAGCGTCTCGCCGTCCGCGAACTCGGAAAGAATCTCGGCGACACTGGTGCCAAAGACGAACAGCACGAAAGCGGCAAAGAGCATTTGCCGCTTTGGTAGCTGTCCTATCGCATCGAACATGCCGTTATCCCCAAATCTTGCTTGTAATCAGGAAACTAGAATCCAGCCGGATAGCCGAAATGGAACCTATGCCTGATGTCTCAGGCTACCAATCCGGCATTTGTCCGATAGACCTCCCTGCGCGAGATCGTAAATCATTTTCACCAGCATGATCATGATCACCTTGTTCTGAACGTGCAATGCGATCAGCCATTTACAGCCTCTTTCTCAGGTGGAGAATTTGTATGTCGCCTATCGTGTCCCGGCGGAAGTTTCTTGCAGGCAGTCTGGCCGCGCTCGGCGCCTTTCCCTTTCGACCTGTCTGGTCAAAAGCCGCAGCGCGCCCCTTGCCGATACCGGCACTCATCGACGGAACCAGCGGAGACCCGGTCGAACTGCAAATTCGCCAGGGTCAGTGGTCTTTCAAGCCCGGTGTCATGACACCGACCCTGGGCTTCAGCCAGGATTATCTGGGACCGACGATCAGAACCCGGCGGAACAGCGAACTCAACCTGCACTACCACAATCGGCTGACAGAGGGCGTGGCCGTTCACGGTCACGGCCTGCACGTTCCAGGTGAGGTTGACGGCGGTCCGCAGCTTGAAATCCCGCCGGGGGAACGCTGGCAGCCGACACTCTCCATCCTGCAGCCGGCCGCCACCTGCTGGTATCACTCCCATACCCATGGCCGGACCGGTCATCAGGTTTACCACGGACTGGCCGGCATGATCGTGATCGATGACGAGGACAGCGATTCATTGGAGCTCCCGCGCCGCTATGGCGTGGATGATCTGCCGGTCATCATTCAGGACCGCACCTTCGATGCACAAGGCCGTCTCGTCTACTCGCTCGAGGAAGCGGACGAGGATGGCTGGCTGGGCGAAACCGTGGTCGTCAACGGGGCCATCGCTCCGGTCGCTAAGGTGCCTGCCGGCAAGGTGCGGCTGCGCATCCTGAATGGCGCCAATGCACGCTTCTACATCCTCGCCTTCGCCGACAAGCGGACGTTTCACAAGATCGCCAGCGACGGCGGGTTGCTGCCGGCCCCGGTGCCCATGACGGCCATGGAAATGTCGCCCGGCGAGCGTTGCGAGATCATCGTCGATCTGTCGGACGGCAATGCCGCCGAGCTGCTTACCCTCTTCGAAGACGAGTTCGATGAGGCCGAAGAAGGCATCGTCAACAATCTGCTGGACCTGATCGGCAGCGCGGAAAGGCCCTTGCCGCCGCCGTCTTTGACCCTGCAGGTGGACAGCACACTCGTCCCAAACAAGGCGCCATTGCCCGAAAAGCTGGCCAGCATTATCCGTCCCAGCGAAAGCGAGATAACACGCACGCGCGACTTCCTGCTGACGATGGAAAATGGCGACGATCAGGCTTCACATAGCGGTCACGCGTCACATAAGGGTCACGCCTCGCATAGCGGCCATGGCGCCATGGACATGACCATCAACGGGGCGGTGATGGATATGAGCGTCATCAACGAAGAGGTCAGACGCGGGCAATGGGAGCGCTGGCGCATCCGCTCCGATCAGGGCGCACACCCCTTTCATGTCCACGGCTGTTCATTCCTGATCGAATCTATGGAAGGCGAGGCCGCGCCGCTCGATCAGCAAGGCTGGAAAGACACGGTGGTGGCGGATGACGATGACTGGGCAGAGATTGTCGTCCGTTTCGATCACCTGGCCGATGCGCAACATCCCTACATGTATCACTGCCACATCCTGGAACACGAAGATCACGGCATGATGGGGCAGTTTACGGTGACCTGATTCCACCTGATGACCGCGCATCGACAGAGACCGAAAACGGAAATACGGCATTCCGAACATCCGGGACACCGCGCAAAGCGTCGGGAACCTCTTACTTTCACTCAACGCAGGGTCTAGCAACAGATTTTATCATGTTGTTTTTGTTTTATTTTTTAAGCCGGCAAGGAAAGCCGCGGCGCCTGCGTTAAGCCCCTCCCCTTATGATCTCGCGCTCTAATTTCACACCGCGAATGCCTCATTGCGTTACGTTATAACATACGATATTTTTGAAAAATTGAACACGCCGATGTCGCACTCGCCGCGCATCGAAACCAGCCCTGGCAACAGGTCCAACAAGGAATCAGGAAGAAATGAACGTTGCAGCCCCCCGCCTTCCGGTGACCGTTCTGTCCGGTTTTCTCGGCGCCGGGAAGACAACCCTTCTCAACCGTGTGCTGAACAATCGCGATGGCCGGCGCGTCGCCGTCATCGTGAATGACATGTCAGAAGTCAATATCGACGCCGACCTGGTGCGCGCGGACACCGAACTTAGCCGGACTGACGAAACTCTGGTCGAGATGTCGAACGGCTGCATTTGCTGCACACTGCGCGACGACCTGCTCGCCGAGGTACGACGCCTTGCCGAAGAGGGACGCTTCGATTACCTGCTGATCGAATCAACCGGTATCTCCGAGCCTTTGCCCGTCGCCGCCACCTTCGATTTTCGCGATGAAGAAGGTGTAAGCCTGTCGGATGTGGCGCGCCTCGACACCATGGTCACGGTCGTCGACGCGGTGAACCTGCTCCATGACTACTCCAGTCACGACTTTCTGCGGGACCGGGGCGAAACCCTGGGCGAGGAAGACGAGCGCACGCTTGTGCATCTCCTGACCGACCAGATCGAATTCGCCGATGTAGTGGTCCTCAATAAAGTCGCCGATGCCCAACCGCAGCAGGTTGATGCCGCGCGCAAGATCATCCGCAGCCTCAATGCAGATGCCCAGATCATCGAAACTAACCATTCCGATGTTGCCGCCGATAAGATCCTCGATACCGGGCTCTTCGACTATGAAAAGGCCCACGAACACCCGATGTGGGCCAAGGAGCTCTACGGTTACGAGGAACATGTGCCGGAGACCGAGGAGTACGGTGTCGCGAGCTTTGTCTACCGCGCCCGCCGTCCCTTCGTGCCGGAACGCATCTATGATTTGTTGAACGGTGATCTCCCCGGCGTGATCCGCGCCAAAGGGCATTTCTGGATCGCCACGCGGCCCGGCTGGGTGGCCGAATTTTCCCTCGCGGGGGCGCTGTCTTCAATCAATCCGCTCGGCATCTGGTGGGCCTCGGTGCCGCAGGAACGCTGGCCGGACCAGGAAAGCGCGCACAGCTACATCCATGCGCATTGGCAGGAACCCTGGGGCGACCGGCGGCAGGAAATCGTGTTCATCGGTAGCGGGATCGACTGGGCGGACCTGCAGGCACGTCTCGATGCCTGCCTCCTGCCTGAGGACCAGGCTGACGGGCCCGACTCACTTCCCGACCTGCCGGATCCCTTCCCGATCTGGCGGCGCATGCCACCAGCGGCATAGCACCCCCGTGAGCCTTGACCGATAAACGGCCCCAGTCGTTTTAGAGGCAGGCGCGATACAAGCGGCAAAAGAAGCAGCGCGCCCGGCATCCGGGAGCGCTGCTTTTTTGTCGATTAGACTGTGCGCTGTCCGCTTAGCGCTTGGCAAAATGGTGTCTTGATAAGAACCAGAAGCCATGGCTCCGGCACACAGCTACATCCTTGCAATTCCACCATGGAATCGTGACCAACGAACAGGATCCGCCGCAAAGGATTTGATCTCAGCGAGGGCATCGGGTTCCAGGCTATTGTTCGCTTCAGCAACCGCGATGATGTCGACCAAACTGGTCAGCGAACCAATCTCTGGCGCGGCGGGGAAAATGCCGTAGTTGAAGATGACAAAAATGCCGACAACATCCGCCTGGGCTCGCTCCAAAGCCTCTTTGAAGTTCGCTTTGGTCTTGCCATCAGTGGTCAAATCATCAACGAGCAGCGTCTTCGTGCCGGCGTCAAAGGTGCCTTCGCACTGAGACAAACGATCAAAGCCTCTTGCCTGCTTTAACGCGATGACCAACGGCGCGCCCAAACGGTGAGCAGCGATGGTCGCGAACGGCACGCCCGCAAGTTCGCATCCGGCGATCTGGTCGAAACTGTCGTCGCCGTAGATTGCAGAGATGTTCTCGAGCATTAAGTCCGTTAAGCGGTCTCGGGCATGCGGTACGGAAATCAATCGTTTGAGGTCGATAAAAACAGGGCTCGCCCAACCCGACGAGAAAAAGAAAGGTTCGCCGTCAGTCCGGACATGAACCGCCCCTCCATCCAGGATGATCTTTGCGGCCTCGCGAGCGGATGTCTGCTTATGCGTTTTGTTCATTTGTAGGATTCCTCTTCCGCGTTCGCCGCACAGATCATTGCGCGGGCCAGCACTTCCGTTCCGCGACAGAAGTCGTCCATCTCCATCTGCTCATCCGGATTATGGCTGCCTTTGTCATTGCGAACGAAGATCATTGTCGCGGGCACCCCGTTGTTCGCGAATACGGCTGTGTCGTGCCCGGCCCCCGATGGCATCACTTCGCAATCAATCCCCGCCGCTCGTGCCTGTTCCTGGGCAAGAGCAACCAGTCTCTCCGACATTCGCGCGGGCTTTGTTGAAACGCTTTCACCGAGTTCGAATGAAACCCCTCGTTCCGCGGCGATCTTTTCGCATTCCGTTTCGAGAAGCTTGCTGAAGTTATCGAGCGTCTTTTGGTCTTGGCTTCGATATTCGACGGCGAAACTGACTTGTCCCGGAACACGAGAAACCGCGTGCTCACGCGCATCGGTTTCGACAATACCCGTTGTAAAGACGAGATCCTCGCCCCAGGCCAGCAATACTCGCCAGTGTTCATCCAGGCGTATCAAAAGCTCGGACATGGCGAGCACGGCATCGTGGCGCAGCCAGCGGGGCACCGCACCTGAATGAGCGGGCTGTCCCCGGCAGACGACACGGCGATGGCGGACGTTGCCGCGAATGCCTGTCACGATGCCGACAGGCCGTTCCCGTGCGATCAACACGGGTCCTTGTTCGATATGAAGCTCAAACCAGGCATGAAAATCGTCCGGCTGCCGAATAGCTTTCCGACCTTCCACCAGTTCCATGTCCACGCCGCATCCAACCATTTGCTTGCGCAAGGTCGACTGTCCGTCTCTGTGTTGACTGGACAGATCCACTTTGTCCAGCATTCCGAATATGGCGCGAGAGCCAAAGTAGCATGGGCCTCCAAACCAGGCGCTTTCCTCTCCTCGAAGGGCGTAGAGCTCGAGGGTTCGGCGAAGTTGACCTCGTTGCTTCGCGGCTATCAGCGCAGCTAATCCCGCAACAACACCCGCAGCGCCATCATAGTTTCCGCCTTGAGGCACGCTATCCAGGTGCGAGCCAGTGGCTACAACCGGCAGGGACGCATCTTCGCCTGGCAGGCGGATGGTCAAGTTTCGCGCCGCATCCCACGAGGTCTCCAGATCATGCTGACTTGCGGCTGCCTCAATCAGCTCCATTGCAGCGGTTTCCGAGGCGCCATAAGTCTCCCGGCTTATGCCGACGCCATCGAACGACATTTCGCGCAACTGATCGAACAACCCCTGCGACAAGGCGCTAAGACCGGACCCGATTAAATCAGAATTGAAGGTGGGTGCTTTCAACATATCGTTGCTCCAGCGACGCGCCTAGAAAACACGAAGCGGCGCCGCTTGAGCGCCGGTTCTGAATGAGAAAGCGTTCAATCCTATGTAAGGAAATGGACAGGGACAATTGAAAATAAACGGCGCAATTCGCAGAGCCCGGCGAATCCGGACCCGACCTCCGCCTCCTCATTTATCCGGAAGCGATTTGCGAATTTTCGGATCCTGAGGTTCTTTTTGAGGCGGTTTCCTTGGTCAGTGAGTTAGGACGCCTCCGGACAAAAACCGATCATCCAACCCAGTGTCCGGACTGGGTCATTTGCCGGCAATTCGTTCAGATGCAGGTCATCTTCGCTTTTGACCCGCCCGTCAATCAGACAAAAAAATACGGCGCCCCCACTTTGTGGAGACGCCGCATCGTAGCTGATCCGCCGTAGAGTTTCGGCTTAACGCTTGGAGAACTGGAAGCTCCGGCGGGCCTTGCGGCGGCCGTACTTCTTACGTTCGACAACGCGCGAGTCTCGAGTCAGGAAGCCACCAGCCTTCAGGACGGGGCGCAGGCCCGGCTCGAAAAGGGTCAGAGCCTTCGAGATGCCGTGGCGAACCGCGCCGGCCTGGCCGGAGAGACCACCGCCGGTCACCGTGCAGTCCACATCGAACTGGTCGGCACGATCGGTCACCCCGAAAGGCTGGCTGATCATCATGCGCAGCACAGCGCGTGCGAAGTACTGCTCCTGGTCGCGACCATTGACGGTGACCTTGCCGCTGCCCGGCTTGATCCAGACGCGGGCGACCGCGTCTTTCCGCTTGCCGGTGGCGTAGGAGCGGCCCTGCGCGTCCCGCTTCGGCTCCGCCGTGGTTTCAGCCGCCGCTTCCGCAGTGGCGACGTCACCTAACTGGCTCAAATCGGTCAGGGTCTGAGTTTCCTCGGCCATGACTTACGCGCTCCTCTTGTTCTTCTGGTTCTGCGACGCGAAGTCGAGAACGACAGGGCTCTGTGCTTCATGCGGGTGCTCGGCACCGGCATAAACGCGCAGGTTCTTCATCTGCTGACGGCCGAGCGGTCCGCGCGGGACCATGCGCTCAACGGCCTTGGTGACGACACGCTCAGGATGGGCGCCCGACAGGATCTGGCCGGCAGTCCGCTCCTTGATGCCGCCGGGATGACCGGTGTGCCAGTAGTAGACCTTGTCGCTCAGCTTCTTGCCGGTCAGCTTGACCTTATCGGCATTGATCACGATGACGTTGTCGCCGCAATCCATATGGGGTGTGTAGGTCGGCTTGTTCTTGCCGCGCAGGATCCGGGCGATCTCGACCGCCAAGCGGCCGAGCACGACGCCGTCGGCGTCGATGACGATCCACTTTTTCTCGATATCCGCCGGTTTGGCTGAATAGGTTTTCATCGTTTTATCCACTCGCAGTGAACACGCTTCGGCGTTCACAAATAGAAGACAGCGAACGCAGGAGACCTGCCCCTGCGTAACGCGGCGGTTTCTAGTGCAGCAGCTCCGGGCTGTCAACGCAGAAAAAGCCAGTTTTTCGAATAATTTACAATTACGGTATTATAATACCGCAATCTTAACTGGCTGATTTATAGCGTAAAATTTGCTCTCCCGATAAAGCACTCGGAATCGGTCGCTTTTTCAGGTCTCCGGCGTCACCGCGGCGGCAGGGAATAGGTGCAGGTCACATGCGCGACCGGCCCGTCCTCCTCCTCTCCCTCCGAAAAGAGAGAGATTTCCCCGTAGGCCAGGCGTTTACCCGCCTTCAGCACCCGGGATTCGGCGATCAGCGCCACCGGTTTGGGACGTTTCAGGAAATTGATGTTCAGGTTCGTGGTCACCGCCATTTCGGCCCGGCCGACCACCGACATGACCGCGATCCACATGGCGCAGTCGGCCAGCCCCATCATGGTCGGGCCGCTGATCGTCCCGCCAGGGCGCACGAAGGCGTCGCGGTAGGGCTGCCGCACCCGGCAGCTCCCATCGCCGATCTCCTGAATCTCCAATCCCAGATCCAGCACCAGCGGCATCTCGGCCCGGCAGATCTCGAAAATGTCCTCAGCGGTGATACGCGCCATTCGCTCTCTTTCTTTCAATCGTCTTACGGACTTGCTTTCGCCTGATGCATACCAAACAATCGTTAGGGGCGCATCATCACTGATCAAAAAAAGGAAACGGGAGGACGATGGCCAGCTTCTTGAACGGCATCCGTGTCCTCGACCTGGGACAGTTCCTGCCTGGCCCCTACTGCGCCCAGGTTCTGGCGGACATGGGCGCGGAGGTCATCAAGCTGGAGGCGCCCGGCGGCGATCCCATGCGCGCATTCGGGCCCTTGGGAAGCGACGGCGTCTCGCTCTTCTATAAGGGCATCAACGCAGGAAAGACCGCCGTTACACTTGATCTGAAGACGGAAACAGGCCGCGGGCAGTTCCGAGAGCTGGTATCGTGCGCGGACGTTCTTATCGAATCTTTTCGCCCCGGGGCTCTGGAAAGACTGGGCTTTCCGCAATCCGGCCTCCGAGCGCTGAACCCGCGCCTGATCCACTGCGCCCTTTCAGGTTTCGGCCAGACCGGCCCCTACCGCCTGCGCGCCGGTCATGACATCAACTACATGTCCTTATCCGGCGGCCTTGCCGCATCGGGTACGGAAGACCGGCCTGTCATGGCCGCGCCACCAGTCGCCGACTTCGCCAGCGGCAGTCAGGCGGCCTCCGCCATCCTCGCTGCCCTCTTCGGCCGGGAACGCAGCGGTAAGGGCTGTTATCTCGATATGAGCATCGCGGAATCCGTTCTCGCCTGGCAGGGGATGAACCTGACCGCCTGCAACAGTGCCAGCCACAAACCCGAGCGGGCAGTGAACATGCTCAATGGCGGCTACGCCTGCTATCAGATCTATCGTACAGCCGATGACCGCTTCATCAGCCTCGGCGCGATCGAGACGAAGTTCTGGGCGAACTTCTGCAATGCCCTGTCGCAGCCGGACTGGATCCCACGCCAGATGGAACCGGCCCCTCAGACCGGGCTCATCGCCGAGGTTGCCCATGCCATCGCCCAAGAGGAACTGGCAGGCTGGCAAAGCAGGCTTGATCCTGTTGACTGCTGTTTCCACGAGGTCGTCGAGCCCCGGGAACTCGCGGAGCATCCGCAGATCCGCGAACGCGCCATGCTTTCACACGATCGCGATGAAGCCGGCCTGGTCCATGCCCTCTACCCCGCCTGGACCGATGAAATGCCGCCGCGTCCACGCGCGGCGCTTAAGGCGAGCAACTGTGATGCCGTTTTAGCGGCCTGGGCTGGACTTCGCCCTGCCCAAGGGGAATAGTGACCAGGCAACATGACGCGCCCGGAGGATTGCCATCCAATGTCTTTGGCCACCGCTTCTCACAACTCAACCACGGCAGTGGACAGCGAAGCCATCTTGCTGCGCCAGGACGCCGGGGGCATCGCGACCCTGACCCTGAACCGCCCGAAGCAGTACAACGCCCTGTCCACCGCTCTTATGACCGAACTTGAGGCCGAGTTTGAGGCGATCCGGGACGACCGCTCGGTCAAGGTGGTGATCCTGGAGGCGGCCGGGAAAGGCTTCTGTGCCGGACATGACCTGAAGGAAATGCGCGCCGCCGATGGTGCCGGCGACAAGCGGGCCTACTTCGAGTCCGTCTTCCAGCTTTGCAGCCGCATGATGCTCTCCATCACCCGCCTGCCTCAGCCGGTTATCGCCAAGGTGCAGGGCATCGCGACTGCTGCGGGCTGTCAACTCGTCGCCACCTGCGATCTGGCCGTGGCCGCCGACACGGCGAATTTCGCTACGCCCGGTGTCAACATCGGGCTTTTCTGCTCCACGCCCATGGTCGCCCTCTCCCGGGCCGTGCCCCGCAAAACCGCCATGGAAATGCTGTTGACCGGGGAGAGCATCGACGCTGCCACGGCTGAGCGCATCGGCCTGATCAACCGGGCCGTTGCCGCCGAAGACCTGGACCGCGTCACGCTCGACTACGCCGAAAAGATCGCCAGCAAGTCCCCCCTGACCCTGAAGATCGGCAAGGAAGCCTACTACCGCCAGATCGAGATGGATCTGGAACAGGCCTACAGCTACACCAGCGAGGTCATGACCACCAATATGCTGGCCCGCGATGCCGAAGAAGGCATCGACGCCTTTATCGAGAAACGCGAACCCACCTGGACCGGCGAATGAACATGACTGCGAGCGTGGACCACGACAACTACAGCGACGCTTACCTGCGCCGGCTGCTGAACGGCATCCGCAGCATTGCCGTCGTCGGTGCCAGCCCCAAGTGGAACCGGCCCAGCTACTTCGTGATGAAGTACCTGCAGGAAAAAGGCTATCGGATCTTTCCGATCAATCCGGGCGTGGCGGGTAAGGAGATCCTGGGCGAGACAGTCTATGCCTCGCTGGAAGAGGTTCCCGAGAACTTCGACATGGTCGATATCTTCCGCAATTCGGAGGTCGCCGGCAAAGTCACCGATCAGGCCATCGCCCTGAAGGAAGCCAGAAACATCAAGGCCGTCTGGATGCAGTTGACCGTGCGCAACGACGAGGCCGCCGCCCGCGCCGAGGCCGCCGGCCTGCAGATGGTCATGGACCGCTGCCCCAAAATCGAGTTCGGCCGGCTCAACTGCGAGCTCTCCTGGGGCGGTTTCAACTCCAAGGTCATCACGGCTAAGCGGCGCAGGGTGCGGATCGGATGAGCGGGGACAAAGGCCAGAAGTTCGGCTTCGAGACCCGCATGATTCACGCCGGCGCGCAGCCGGAGCCGATCACCGGCGCGCGGCAGACGCCGATCCATCAGAACACATCCTACGTTTTTCACGACGCCGATCATGCGGCCTCGCTCTTCAACCTGCAGACCTTCGGCTTCATCTATTCGCGCCTGACCAACCCCACCGTGGCGGTACTGGAAGAACGTATCGCCAATCTGGAAGACGGGCGCGGGGCAACCTGCTGCGCCTCCGGGCATGCCGCCCAGATCCTGGCCTTCTTCGCCCTGATGGAACCGGGTGACAGCTTCATCGCCTCGAACCGGCTCTACGGCGGCTCCATCACCCAGTTCGGCAAGACCTTCAAGAAGTTCGACTGGCAGGCAAGCTTCGTCGACGTCGACGATCCGAACAAGGTGCGCGAAGCCCTCACGCCGAACTGCAAGGCGATCTTCGTGGAGAGCCTTGCCAATCCCGGCGGCGTGGTCAGCGACCTGGAGGCCCTGTCCGAGATCGCCCGGGACGCCGGCGTGCCGCTGATCGTCGACAACACCATGGCGACGCCCTACCTCTGCCGCCCCTTCGAATGGGGCGCGGATCTGGTGGTGCATTCGACGACGAAGTTCCTGTCAGGCAACGGCACCTCGGTCGGCGGCTGCGTGGTCGACAGCGGTCGCTTCGACTGGGCCCAGAACGACAAGTTCCCGGGGCTGGCCACACCCGAACCTGCCTATCATGGCCTGAACTTCTACGAGACCTTCGGCGACATGGCCTTCACCACCCATGCTCACGCCATCGGCCTGCGCGATCTGGGCTCCACCATGGCGCCCATGAACGCCTTCCAGACCCTGCTGGGCTGTGAGACCCTGGCGCTGCGCATGGAGCGTCACTGCGAGAACGCCCGCAAGGTCGCCGAGTACCTGGAAGGACATCCAGACGTGGCCTGGGTCTCCTGCGCCGCCCTGCCCTCCAGCCCCTATCATGCGCTGGCGCAGAAGTACCTGCCCAAGGGCGCGGGCTCGGTCTTCACCTTCGGGGTGAAGGGCGGTTACGAGGTGGGCACCAAGGTGGTCGAGAACTGCGAGATCTTTTCGCACCTGGCCAACATCGGCGACGCACGCTCGCTGATCCTCCATCCGGCCTCAACGACGCACCGGCAGCTCACGGAAGAACAGCAGCAGGCCGCCGGCGCCGGGCCGGACGTGATCCGCCTCTCCATCGGGCTGGAAACGGTCGACGATCTCATAGCCGATCTGGATCAGGCCATCGCAGCGGCCAATCGATAAGAGAGAGACTACTCGGCCGGAACCGACGCCGCTGACGGCTCTGCAACGGCACCACGATCCTTCGGCAGCATCAGTGCCGCCAGGCAGGCGATCAGCGCGGCCCCGCCCAGAATGTAGTAGAGCCAGACGAACTCGCCCGTCCCTTCCTGTATGAAGGCCACCAACTGCAACGCCACCGGCGCAATGGTGAAGGCGAGCACAAACTTGATCCCGAAGGCGAGGCTGCGGTGCTTCTGCGGCGCGTAACGGGCCAGCAGCATGTTCTCCGCCGGCAGAGCCGCCACGTTCACCAGCACCGCCAACATGGCCACCAGGATCAGCGGCAAACCGGAAAAGACGCCGACGGCGATCAGCAGCGGGACCTGCAGCAGGAAGGCCCCGACATAGATCGGTTTCAGCGGATAGCGGTCGGCCAGATGTCCGCCATAGACCTGCATGACGGCGCTGATGGTGTAGACCGCCGCGATGGCCGTCCCGATCCCGAAGAGCCCCTCGCCCGCGATGTCCCGCAGGCGCAGATCGAAGATCTTCGGCAGAGAGATCTGGGTCGACTGATAGAGCAGCCCGGTCAGCAGCATGGTCAGAAGCAGAATGACGAAGACGCGCAGCATGTCGCCGCGGTCGACCGGGGCGGACTTGACCCGATCCTCCCCGTCATCGGCAACCAGCCCACGATGGACGCAATACCAGAGTGCCAGCCCCGTCACGACGCAGGCCACACCGGGCACGAAGAAAGCGGCGCGCCAGGAATGAAGGTCGATCAGAGATCCGGCAATCACGCCCGCGCCGGCCACCCCCAGGCCGCCGAAGATACCATTGATCCCGAGCGCCTTGCCGCGGGACTCCGCGTTGCGCACCAGCCAGGCGATACCGACCGGATGATAAATTGCCGCGAAGAGGCCGATGGCCGCCAGTCCGACCGCGAGCGCCAGCGGGGCATCCATGAAACTGCAGGCGACAGCGGCCCCACCCAGTCCGAGATAATAGATCACCATCATACCCGGAGCCGACCAGCGGTCAGCGATCCAGCCCGCCGGCACGGCACAGATCCCGACCAGGATCGAGCCCACCGTCCAGAGCCCGATCAGATCGTGATAGGGGATCGACCAGTCGATCTCAATGGCCAGCACGACGACGAAATAGAGCGCCATGAAGAGGTGAACGAAGGCGTGCCCGATGCAGGAAAATACCAGCGAAAGTTGGGCGGAAGCCTTGGTCACAGTTGATTGTCCCTGACGATTTTTAGGTATCTTAGCCTAAGGGCTATACAGCCTGCCGGCGAGCCGGACAAGCGGCGCCTCTGCATGGCAGGCCTGCGGATACGCCGGCAAGCGGTCTTTTCCTGCTGCCCCGCTTCTGCCCCATTCCCGCCCGATTATCCCGCATCCGAGCCCAGATCAGGCCCCAGTCGTCCCGCAAGCTTGCCAGCATGAAGGACCGAAACAGGCCGAAAAGCGAGCAAGGACAGAGAATGGAAGCCCTGACTGAAAGCCAGCACGACAACAATCGCCTGCCCCTGGGCAATCTGATCGAACCCATCGCCACCTCCCTGGACGAGATCGACCTGGAGCGGGTGGTCTGGGACCAGGAATACCGTGAACAGGTGCGCCATCTCCTGAGCGGCGGTGCCTACGAGGGAACCGGCAGGTCCGGCCGGTAGATCTCAGCTTCTGCCAGAATCCAGTCCCGAAAATCCCTAAGGGCCGGAACGCCCAACGCGCCCTTCGGATAGGCCAGCCAGTAGCCGTAGTCTTCCAGCGCCACTTCCGAGATGGGAAAGAGCTGACCGGACGACAGCTCGCTCGCAACCAGCGAATCGTTCAGGGCCACGCCTTGTCCGTCGATGACCGCTTGGACCCGCACGTTCGGGTCTGGGATGACGAGGTCGTCCCGCGTAGAACGATAGGACAATCCGGCGGCGCGATGCCAGTCCCGCCAGGCCTCACTGCCTTCGCGATCCTGCAACAGATTTAGGGCCGGCAGGGTGACTTCAATTCCCTCGGCCTCAATCCGCTCCGCGGTCGCCGAGCCGGCTACCGGAATTGCAGGGCAACGGAACAGCGGCTCGATCTCCAGGTCCGTCCAGTCACCCTTGCCCCAGCGGATCGCCATGTCGATATGTTCGCTCCGGATATCAATCAGATCGATCACCGGCTGCAGGCGCAAGCCGATGCCCGGATGATCGGCCAGAAAGGTCATGAGGCGCGGCGACAGCCAGCGCGACGCAAAATAGCTGGAAAGCCCGATCGTGATCCGGTTGGGGCTCTCCTCCCGCAACTCCGCAATCTCCCGCTCCAGATCCCGAAACGCCACCTGCGACGTATGCCAGAGACGCTTGCCCTTCTCCGTCAGCAGGATGCTGCGGTTGCGTCGCTCGAAGAGCGCGAAACCGAGTTCCTCTTCCAGGCGCGCGATCTGATAGCTCACAGCCCCCTTGGTCAGGTTCAGTTCTGCGCTAGCCGCCGTGAAGCTCATATGCCGGGCGACGACATCGAAGAGACGCAGGTTGTCAAAGGATCGAAAGCGCATTCTTTCGTTTAATTTTTTTGAACTGAATGTGCAAATCATTTGGTTTGCGCGGCGAGGTGATTCGGCGTTTCGTATTTTCAGCGGGCGCCTCCAAGCAAGCGTGGATTTCCGGCCGCCTCGAAACTCCTGTGTTGAGGAAATTTCCTTGATCAGTAACGCACCTTCGCAGATCCCTTCAGCCCCCCGCGGCCGCGGCGGTGGACGCAGCGCCCGTGTCGCCCGACGCCGCGGCGACAACTCGCTGACAGCGCCCGCCTTCATCACGCGGAAAATTCCGGTCTACGATCTCCTGGAAGAGGAAGCCCTCGCCGCACTGGAAACCCAGGCTGACTGGATCCTGAAGGAAATCGGGATCGAGTTCCGCGGCGATGCGGAAGCCCTGGCGCTGTTCAAGGAGGCCGGCGCGTCGGTCTCCGGCTGCCGGGTGCGTTTCGACCCCGGCCTCGCCCACGCCCTCTGCGCATCCGCGCCCCGTCAGTTCCGGATGCGCGCCCGCAATCCGGTCCACGACATCCTGGTCGGCGGCAACCAAGTCGTCTTCACGCCGGCCTACGGCCCTCCGTTCGTGAGCGACCTGGACAAGGGCCGGCGCTACGCCACCCTCGAAGACTTCCAGAACTTCGTGAAGCTGGCCTGCCTCTCACCCTGGCTGCACCATTCCGGCGGCACGGTCTGCGAGCCGGTGGATATCCCGGTCAATAAACGCCATCTGGACATGGTCTATGCGCACCTGCGCTATTCCACCAAGCCCTTCATGGGTTCGGTCACCGCCCCGGAGCGCGCGGAAGATTCGATTGAGATGGCGCGCATCGTCTTCGGCGCCGAGACGCTGGAACATCACTGCGTGATCCAGGGCAACATCAACGTCAATTCGCCCCTGGTTTTCGACGAGACCATGACCGGTGCGCTCAAGGCCTATGCCCGCGCCAACCAGGGTATCGTGCTCTCGCCCTTCATCCTCGGCGGCGCCATGGGCCCGGTGACCCAGCCGGCGCTGATCGCCCAGGCCCACGCCGAGGCTATGGTGGGCATCGCCCTCAGTCAGCTCGTCCGCAAGGGCGCGCCGGTGGTCTACGGCAACTTCCTGACCACTGTGGACCTCAAATCGGGTGCACCGACCTTCGGCACGCCGGAAGCCAACCTCTCCGCGCTCGCCATCGGTCAGCTTTGCCGGCGACTCGGCCTGCCCCTGCGCTGCGGTGGCCACCTGACCGCCTCAAAGACCGCCGATGGCCAGGCCATGCAGGAATCCGCCGACAGCATGACGGCGGGCCTGATGGCCGGCGCCAACTACATCCTGCATGCGGCGGGCTGGCTCGAAGGCGGCCTGACCATGGGCTACGAGAAGTTCGTCATGGACCTGGACCGCTGCGGCATGATGCAGCGGATGCTCTCGGGCCTGATCATTGATGACAACGAGCTGGGCAGCGAGGCCTACCGGCAGGCCGGCCCGGGCGAAAACTTCTTCGGCGTCGGCCACACCCTGAAAAACTTCGAGACCGCCAACTATCGGTCCGATCTGGCCGACACCTCCTCTTTCGAGCAGTGGGAAGAGGCCGGCCGCGAGACCATCGAACAACGGGCCAACCGCCGCTGGAAGGAAATGCTGGCGAGCTACGAGGCGCCGGCCATGGACCCGGCTGTCGAAGAAGCGCTCCAGGATTTCATGACCCGCAAGAAACGAGCCGTGGGAGACGAGTGGTACTGACCGCCGTCAAAGCAAACGATAAGGGAGACAGCTCATGACCGAAGAACTATCACGCACCTCCGCCCTCGCCTCCCGTCACCGGGAACTCGGCTCCGGGCTCGAGGACTGGAACGGCATGGGCACCGCCTGGAGCTACAACAGCGACCCCAACGACGAGCACGACGCGGTGCGCGAGGCCGCCGGCCTCTTCGACATGTCGCCCCTAAAGAAAGTCTATCTGCGCGGTCCGGACGCAGCCGCAGTCGTGGATCACGTCATCACACGCGACATGACCAGGGTCAGACCCGGTCAGTCCGCCTACGGCACGATCCTGACCGAACGAGGAAGGGTCTGCGACGACGCCATCATCGCCAACAACGGCAGCGAGGAATGGATGCTCTGCCACGGTTCCGGCGAAAGCATGGAGCGCCTGCAGGAGTCCGCCGCCGGCAAAAACCTCGATATCACCCTGGACGACGAGCTCCATAACATCTCCCTCCAGGGTCCCAAGGCCCTCGCCCTGCTCGACGCCCATACGCCGATGGATCTGGGCAGCCTCAGGTACTTCCATCACCAGGCGACAGAACTCTTCGGCCACCCCTGCCGGATTTCCCGCACCGGTTATTCCGGCGAACGCGGCTACGAGATCTTCGCGGAGGCCGGCGTGGTCTGTGACCTCTGGGACAATATCCTGGGCCATGGCAAGGCCGATGGCGTTCTGCCCTGCTCCTTCACCGCGCTGGACAAGGTTCGGGTCGAAGCGGCCCTGCTCTTCTTCGGTTACGACATGACCGATGAACACTCCCCCTGGGAGGTCGGCCTGGGCTTTACCGTCAACCGGAAGAAAGAGAACTTCCGCGGCAAGGATGCCGTCTTCTCGCTGGAAGGCCAGGAACGTTTCCTTCTTGCCGGTATCGCGGCGGATCACACTGACGCCTTGATCGGCGGCGAGAAGCTGATGCTGGACGGCGCGGAAGTCGGTGTGGTCAACAGTCCCGCCTGGTCGCACCGCCTGAAGAAATCCCTGGCCCTGGTACATCTGCAGCCCAAGGCCGCGGCGGCCGGAACGCAGCTTCAGGTGGCCGGCGATGACCTGACTTGCAGCGCCGTCGTCGAGGCCATTCCCTTCTTCGATCCCGGCAAGACACGGACACATGCCTAGGGGCGGTTTCAGGAAACCCCGGCCTCTTTTAGTAAAGGTTTAGTGTCAGGCGCTGCGCGTCGCGAAACCGGCAGGCGCAAGGTCATACGGCGCGCGAGGAACGCGATAAGGGTGCGAAGCCTCGAGCTTCGTTGTTCTCTCCCCTGCTGCATGTAGTGGGTCGTATCGATCGAACCATCGCTGCGCCGCCGGATCGTTTTGTCGTCCGTATTTGTCATCTCAAACTCCTTCAGCCAGTAAGAATGGGCACCTGGCGATGGTGAAGGAGGCTGCTGTCACGCGCTTGAAGGAGGTCTTTAGAAAGCCTTGTGATTTCCTGATTGTTTTGACGCCCGGCCAAGCAGGCTGGTACTCCTGCTCCAGACCGGAGGACGAGTGCCGCGATGAAGTATCGCTTCGGAAACTGCGAAATCGATGTTGCCCGTCACCATCTCCTGGTCGGCAAGGCGCCAATCAGCATCGAGCCCCAGGTTTTCGACCTCCTGAGACACCTGGCTGAAAATGCCGGCCGGCTGGTCACCCACGACGAGCTGATCGATGTCATCTGGCAGGGCAGGATCGTTTCAGACTCGGCCATCAGCGCCCGGATCAGCGCGGCCCGCGCCGCCATCGGCGACAACGGCAAGGAACAGGCCTGTATCCAGACCGTGCCACGACGTGGCTTCCGTTTCGTCGCGGAGGTGCGCAGAGAGCCTGACGAAAATGTCACAAGTGGTCTTTCGGAACCCAGCAAGACACTCGACACCCCATCAGCAAGCCAACAGCGCATCAGGTTTTGCGAATCACGCGACGGCACAAGAATCGCCTTCGCAACGACCGGTGAAGGCTATCCCCTGGTCAGGGCGGGACATTGGCTCACGCACCTTCAGCATGACTGGAACAGCCTCGTTGCCCGCCCCTTTCTCGACAGGCTGGGAACCAACTTTGCGGTCACGAGATACGATCAACGCGGCAACGGCCTCTCGGACTGGGACGTCAACGACTTCTCGCTCGACAGCTTCGTGGACGACCTTGCGGCCGTTGTTGACGCCGCCGGCATCGAACGCTTCGCGCTCTACGGCACCTCTCAAGGCGCACCAATCTCCATTGCCTACGCCGTCCGCCATCCGGAGCGCGTCAGCCACTTGATCCTTCACGGCGGTTATGCTCGGGGTCGTCTGGTCAGGGGCTCCGAAGAAGAGCGCGAACAGGGCGAAGCGCTCCTGACGCTGATCCGCCATGGCTGGGGAAAACCTGGAAGCGCCTTTCTGACCGCCTTCTCCTCCCTTTACATCCCGGGCGGCACAAAGGAGCAGATCGAATCGCTCGTCGATCTGCAGCGCCAGACGACCACGGCCGAAAATGCCGCCAATTTAAGAGCCGCTGTCGATCGCTTCGATGTCAGCGACCTCCTGGCTGAAGTCGAAGTCCCGACCCTGGTCATCCATGCCAGAGACGAAGGCGTGCAACCCCTGGATCAAGGCCGGAAGCTGGCCGCCGGCATCACGGACGCGGAGTTCGTGATGCTCGACAGCATCAACCACGTCATTCTGGAACAGGAACCCGCCCTGGAGATCCTCTATGGCGAGATCAGGTCCTTTGTCGCACGCTGAAAAGCGGAACTGGCTCGGCGGTATCGGACGGGCCTTCGCGGACCGTAACTTCCGCGTCCATTCGGTCGGCGCAGTGGCCTCCTGGATCAGTTTCTTTGTCCAGATCGTCGCCGTCTCCTGGCTGACCTGGGAACTGACCGGCTCGACCACCTGGCTCGCCATCGTCGCCCTGCTCGACATCCTGCCGAACATTGTTCTTTTGCCGCTGGGCGGTGTTCTTGCGGATCGCTTTGACCGCTACCTGATCCTGATGATCACCAATGCCCTGCTGCTGCTGCAGGCGACGGCGCTCGCACTGCTGGCCTGGTGGAATCTGCTGACGATCTGGCCGCTGGCATTCCTGGTCTTTCTGCACGGCGTGCTGATCAGCTTTTACGTGCCGGCGATGCACGGCATCCTGCCCAGGTTCGTCGAGAAATCCCGCCTCGCCTCGGCCATCTCCGTCAATTCATCCTACATGCAGTTCGCGACCTTTGCCGGCCCGGCCCTCGCCGGCTGGATCATCACGAGTCACGGCATCGCCTTCGCCTTTGCCGTCAACGCCCTGGGCTACGCCATCCTCTTCGCTGCGATGGCCCTGCTGAAAACGCCCGCGGACTTCGTGCAGCCGAAGACCCGCGGACGATCGGTGGTCGGCGACATCCTGGACGGCGTGACCTATATCGCCCGCAACAGGGGGATCGCCGCGCTCCTGATCCTCCTGCTTGCCGGCGATGCCCTCGGCATGAGTTTCTTCCACATGCTGCCGGCTTATTCGGACCAGATCCTCGGCATGGGCGTCGTCGGTGTATCGGCCATCCTGGCCTTTCGCGGTGTTGGCGCAACGGCGGGCGCCCTCTGGCTGGCACATGGCGGCGAAGAGGCCGTGCGGATCGAACGGGTCCTCTGGGCTTTTCTCCTGGCAACCCTGTTACTTGCCCTTTTGATGCTCGTCGAGAGCCTCTATGTCGCCGCCATCATCGCCGTGGGTCTCGGCCTGGCGGGCCAGATCCGAAAAACCAGCACCATGTCTCTGATTCAGTTGCATGTGACCGAAGAGCAGCGCGGCCGCGTCATGGGCAACATGTTCCTGCTGACACAACTGGCGGCAGGAATCGGCACCTACCTGGTTGGGTCTTTTGCCGTCACCTATGGGCTGGTCGCGCCGATCCTGATCGCCGCTGGTCTGTGCCTCGCCGTCTGGGCGATCATCTTTCTCGGGCGAGAAAAGCTGATCCTGAGCTTTCATGCCCAACCGCGGCAGGAGTGACCCGCCGCGCCGGCGGGAGGTTCAAGCGACCCTCCCGCCCCACCTGACCACGCAATCACCCGCGCGTCTTGACCGCATAGTCCGCAATACGCTGCCCAAGCAACTTGGCCGTCTCCAGATCGCCGGTCCGCGGCGCTTCTTCCGGTGAGGCATCGGCCGGAGAGATCGCCAGGGCGCCGGCGAAGCCCGCCGTCCAGTTGACGTCGTCCGGTCCGTTTTCCTTCTTGTTCGCGGGCAGCAGCCCCGTGCCGACCCAGATCTGCCCGTGCTGCTGGGACAGGGTGAAGAAGTAGTTGATGGTCGAGAACTTGTCGCCGTTGATCGAGGCGGAATTGGTGAAGCCACCGGCGATCTTGTCTTTCCAGGCGGAACCGAACCAGGGTTTGGAGCTCTCGTCCGCGAACTTTTTGAACTGCCAGGCCGGGCCACCCATATAGGTCGGGCTGCCATAGATGATGGCGTCCTGCGCGGCGAGCTGTTCCCAGCCGCCGTCCGGCAGGTTGCCATCTTCCGTAATGGCAAAGAGGCTCACCTCCGCACCGGCGACCGAGGCCGCGCCCGCCTGGACCGCCTCCGCCTGTTTCCTGGTATGGCCGTAGCCGCTGAAATAAACGATACCGACCTTCGACATTTCTCACTCCTGATCTGTTCTAATAAAGAAAATCCGCGCCACGACAGCGGCGCCACGCTGGCGACCAACAAGGCCGCAAAGGTGGCGCTACGCGTCTGCGCAACAGGTAAGTAAGGCCTTTAGTTACTAAATAAAAGTAGGTACTATATGGTAACTAAAGTACCTGTGAGGAACGAAAGGAGCAGTTTTGGCGATCGAACATCAGCCGGGAAAATGCCCCATGGATGCCATTCTGCGGCTGCTCATGGGCCCCTGGACCACCTATATCCTCTGGCTGCTCGAGTCCGAGGGTCCGCACCGTTTCGGTGAGTTGAAGGCCGGCATGCCGGGCATATCCTCGAAGGTCCTGACCGAACGCCTTCGACAGCTTGAAGCCGCGGGCCTGCTGCACCGCGACTACAAACCGACGATCCCACCGGCCGTGACCTATTCCCTCACCCCGCGCGGCCACGAACTCAAAGGCGTCCTGCACGGCCTCAACGACATCGCTTTGCGCTGGAGCAGCGAGGACGAGCAGGCGGAACGGATAGAAGCCTGAAGATCACGCTGGCGGAGGACCCTCCGGCGCGCCCACGCAGACGATGTAACCATCGGGGTCGCGCAGATAGAGTTCCTTCATGCCGTACCACTGCAGCAGCGGCCCCTTCACGACCTGCGCGTCGGACGCACGCTCCAGAACATCCTGCGGATGAAGGTCGCGGAAATAGATCGTGCCCGATGCAGCCGGCTTCTGTCCCGCCTCAAAGACCGGAAGCTCGCCGGCAAGCGACTCTGCCGTCTGCAGCATAAGCTGTCCGCCATTCCACTCCAGGATCGCAAAGACGGCCCCCGCCCCGGCGGCTTCTTCAGGCAGCATCTGGCGGTCGGCGGTGATCGCCATGACCAGCTTCATCTGAAGCACATCGCGGTAAAAGGCGATCGAACGCTGAACATCGGCGACCAGAAGATTGGGGATGATCACGACCTAAGCACTCCTGCAATTTCGTTGCCGGTTGGTAGCATAATCCGGATTTCGCAGCCAGCAGGTCCGCGCCGCCGGACAGTGGCTTACGCGCAACTCTGGCGAGGCTGAGGTCGCGCATTTAGACTGCAACGAGATTCGAGATCTGCAGAGTCGAGGGGATGAGATGCGTGTTTTGGTGACAGGCAGTTCCGGACATCTGGGCGAGGGCCTGGTCCGGCGGCTTCGGGACAGCGCACATGAAGTCGTGAGCCTGGACATCCTGCCATCCGACTTCACCAGCCGCGTCGGGTCAGTCACAGACCGCGCCTTCGTACGGGCTTGCCTGCAAGATGTCGACGCCGTGCTTCATACGGCAACGCTGCACAAGCCCCATGTCGCCACCCATAGCCACCAGGACTTCGTCGACACCAATATCACCGGCACGCTCAACCTCCTGGAAGAAGCCGTCGCATCCGGTGTCGGGCGCTTTATCTTCACCAGCACGACCAGCGTGTTCGGAGATACCCTGGTGCCACCCCCCGATGCGCCCGCGGCCTGGATCACCGAAGAGGTCACGCCGGTACCCAAAAACATATACGGGGTGACCAAAGCGGCGGCGGAGGACCTCTGCCAGCTCTTTCGCCGCAACCACGGGCTCCCCTGCCTCATCCTCCGCACCTCGCGCTTCTTTCCGGAAGAAGACGACCGCCGCGAGATCCGGGCGCAATATGATGACGACAACGTCAAAGCCAACGAGTACCTCTTCCGGCGGGTCGATTTGGAGGATACGGTCGGCGCGCATCTGGCCGCGCTCGAGAAAGCGCCGGATATCGGCTTCGGACGCTACATCATCAGCGCCACCACTCCCTTTTCCCAAGCGGATCTGCCCGAGCTTCGACGGGATGCGCCCGCGGTTCTGGCCAGGATCTTCCCGGCATTTGAGGCGGCGTACGCACGCCGCGGCTGGTCGATGTTTCCCTCGATAGATCGCGTCTACGTTAACGCGCGCGCCCGGCAGGATCTGGGCTGGCAGGCGCGTTACGATTTCGCCCGCCTCCTGGCCTGTCTTAAGCGCAACGAGGATCCCCGCAGCCCCCTGGCACGTGCGGTCGGCGCCAAGGGCTATCATGCTGAGACCTTCGAAGAGGGCCCCTACCCGGTCGCCTGAGCTCCGCTGTCGACAACAGCGTGAGCCGGTCACTCTCACCATGAGGAGAATGACCGGCCCGACGCCACTTTAGAACGTTGCGTTATCCCTGCAGGGCCTGCCGGCGGCCTGCCAGCCAGGCATCGAGGCTCATCTGCCCGGCACCATGCTTGGCCAGCAGAAGCAGGCCACCCGCCATGGCCAGGTTCTTCAGGAACATGATCAACTGAACCTGATCGCCCAGCGCCGCGTGGAACAGAAGAGCCGAAACCACACTGAAGCCCGCCAGCGCGAAAGCCGCCAGCCGCGTGAAGATCCCGAGCGCCACCGCCAGGCCCGCGCCCACCTCGAAGAGAACCGTCGGGATGAGAAGAAAACCCGGCACGCCGAAAGCTTCCATGTAACCCTGGGTCGCCTCGATCGCGGAGAGTTTCCCAAGACCCGAGAAGATAAAGATCGCCGACAGGAGAAGCCGTGCCGGCAGGTCGATCTGATCGAAAAGTCTGTTCATGAGTTTGATCCTTGTCTGTCTGCCACTTACGGCAGCGGTTTCGTGGTCGAAAAGATGTAGCGGGCGATCTTCCAGGCGCCTTCGCGCTTGCGGAGGAGGAAAAGCTCCTGATTGGCTTCGGGAAGCTCGACGCCGTTGTGCTGCAGGGTCACGCTGCCCTCGGACCGTGTCCGGGCAAAGGCCCAGCCCTCACCGGTCAGGACGATCTCATCGACAATGAAGTCGATTTCCAGGTCGATCGCCTGGAAGACAGCATCGTAGGCTTTCGCAACGGCGCCGCGCCCCACCGAGGGTTTGCTGTGCTGCGCCATGAAAACGCCGCCATCGTCATAGAGTCTCAGGATTGCCGCAGCATCGCCGGCGTTCAGCGCTCGTTCATAGCTCTTAAGCAGGCGCCCGATATCCGTCCTGTCGTCCGCCACGGCCGGGCCAGCCTGCAACAGAGAGCTGGTGGAAAGCAGCAAAGCCGCCGTGAGCTGTCTTACGAATCCGTTCATGCTCATCTCCCTTGAAGAAAAAGGCTTCCGCCTTCCGCTTTCGAGAAGATGGCTCTTTCACTCGCTGCGCATTAGTGGGATATACTTCAAATCATTTTTCCATTTTTGAGAAAATAGATGTTCGACCTGAACGGCCTCGCCATCTTTGTAAGGGTCGCCGAAGCCGGCAGCTTTTCGGAAGCAGCCCGACGCCTTGGTATGCCGGTCTCAACCGTTTCCCGGCGTCTCGCTGAGCTGGAAACCCAGCTTGGCGTACGGCTGCTGGAGCGCTCGACCCGCCGGCTGCGCCTCACGGAAGTCGGTCTGGAGGTGTTGTCCCGGTGCCAGCGCGGCCTGGAAGCCTTCGAAGAGGCGCAGCTCCTGATCTCAAGCCGCCACGACGAAGTCCGCGGCAGACTCCGCCTCTCCGCGCCGCCCAGCCTGACGGACAGTCATATCGCGCCGCTTTGCCTGGATTTCCGCAAAGCCTACCCGACCGTGGAGCTCTCGGTCATGATCACCGATCGGCGTACGGACCTTATCGCGGACGGCGTCGACGTCGCCCTGCGGGTGGGTCCGCAGGCCGACTCCGCCTTGGTTACAAGGCCATTGCTGCGCTACCGGCATCTGCTGGTGGCGACGCCTGGTTACCTCTCGGCCCATGGCGAACCGCACACGCCGGATGACCTGCGGCAGCATTCGATCGCGGCTTTCGGGGGGACAACCGGCGATCTGCGCTGGCGGCTCGAAAAAGGCGCCGAGAAACGCAAGCTTCAGCTTCGTGCTGCCATCGGCGCCAACGACTTCACACTACCGCTTAAGGCCGCCCTGCGTGGCGAGGCCATCGCCGAGATGCCCGCCATCGCCTGTCTCGAGCAGTTGTGCAGCGGTGCCTTGAACGAAGTTATGCGGCCCTGGCGCTTGCCGAGCGTTGATCTCTCAATCCTGCACCTCAGCCGCAGCAACATGTCACCGGTCGTGCGTGCCTTCAGCAGCTTTTGCGTCGACCACAGCCGCCGGCTCTTTCAGGACCTACCGGACGAAAGCTGGGCGCCGACGATCCTTTAATGGGCCCTTCCCGTTGCGGGAAACGCTCTGGAAGTATCCTTCGCTTCAAGCCCGCTGCGCGCGAACCAAGGCCGCAAACAAGTGCCAGCAATCAGAGATGGGCTTGTTCACGGCCCTCAAATCCTCCGTCAAAACTGAAATTCGAGCTCGGTCAGCAACCCGGAATTGGAAAAATGCGCTTTCTTTGGTTTCATCACAACAAAGAAGACGGTGCAGATTTTAATACGAGAAACCAACTCATTAGCACAGAGTCTTGAAACAGGAATGCAACGTTTGGCGATAAAATGTGACCGTCAGCTATCCACCTTTAAAATCAAGCCTATAGCGCCTCAATTCTGATCGTTCAGGCCGAATATGAGCCGAAACACCGAGGAGATTCCTGCCCCTGCCCCTCTTTCGCAGTTCCTTAATATGTCTTAACATATGTCTGCAATCACAGGGAAATTGGGGATAGTTGAGATGAGGCATGAGGTAATCTGGGCGTTCGGATTTGCCACCTGCCCTCGCGGCCGCGGCGAAGGTCTGTCCAGTGTTGCTTAAGCGCCCGCCACGCCCCTCACGCGCTCAAAAGGCCTGGTTGCGGCGCGGGCTGGATCAGCCCGGTGGGAAACTGCCGCTCTTTAACCGGGACGGCCAGGAGTACTCGGCCAGAACCATCAAGAGCTGCATCGATCAGGGTTGGGCCGAACCCTGGTTCAACAACCCCCTCAAGCCGGACTGGCTGGTCTGCCGCCTGACCGAATCGGGCCGCCTGATCGCCTCGCTGCCCGACACGGAACGCGCAAAAACGAGTGAAGAAGTCTCAGAAAACCGTCCTCAAGCCCTCAATGGTCACACACAATCCCAGATATCCCTCATTTAGTATTTTTCTCGCCTCAATCATCAATTCTCCGCACGAAAGAACTCGCGCAGAGAATTGATATCAAACGCCTCCACAGTCTTTGTACAAGACAACAATTCTATTGGCATTTTCAAAATACCAATCGACGAAATATCGCAAATTCAATTGGTTAATGCTCGTTTTTGCCTCTGTACGACCATTGTTTTACTTGCCTTTGGAGTGAAAATTTCGTTTAAGGTAAGTCCGAGTTCACAAAGTTGCCATCTTTTGCAGACAAAGTTCGTGTTAACCCCAATGTGCTAAATCTGGCATCCATGGTATCGAAGGCGAAAGGATATCTGCTTAGGGGACCCGGGAGGAGACAGCTCAGGCCGGCATAGAAAACCGACGAAATGGCATAGAAATGTCACAGAAGGTTTCGGGTACAGCCTGATGGAACGTCCACAAAGAGGTCAACGCGGAGTCGATCGCTATGTTGTACGCTTACCATGAGATGAACAATGCGGCCCTTGCGCCGGTGCGTGCCTTCGCCAAGGCGACGCGATCTATGTTCCAGCATCCGATGGTGCCCCTCTCCTACACCAGCCTCGGTCAGGCCTTCGCTGCCGGCGCCGACGTGCTCGACGGGGCGATCCGCCACCGCGGCAAACCCGCCTGGGGCCTTCACAACACGAAGATCGACGACAAGGTCGTCAAGGTGACGGAAAAGATCGTCATGCACCGCGGCTTTGGCGATCTCCTGCACTTTGAGCGCGACACGAAAAAGCGCGGCCCGAAGGTCCTGCTGGTCGCCCCGATGTCCGGCCACCACGCCACGCTGCTGCGCGGCACCGTCAAGGCCCTGCTGCCGCATCACGAGGTCTACGTCACCGACTGGACCGACGCCCGGACCGTGCCGCTGGATGAAGGGCGCTTCGGCCTGGAAGACTACATGGCCTACGTGATGGACTTCATCCGCTTCCTGGGCGAAGAGGTGCATCTGATCGCAGTCTGCCAGCCGGCGCCTCTGGTGCTGGCGACCGTGGCGCTGATGGCCGCACAGAAGGATCCCTGCCAGCCGCTGTCCATGACCCTGATGGGCGGCCCGGTTGATACCACGGCCAGCGAGACCGAGGTGACACGCCTCGCCCAGAGCCGTCCGCTCGGCTGGTTCAAGCGCAACATGATCGCCAAGGTGCCCATGTACTATCCAGGTGCTTCGCGCGAGGTTTATCCCGGCTTCATGCAACTCGGCGCCTTCATCTCCATGAACGCCATGCGCCACGTGAACGCCCACGTCCAGATGTTCCAGCACCTGATCCGCGGTGACGGCGATTCCGCCGAGGCGCACCGACGCTTCTATGATGAATATCTCGCAGTCATGGACATTACGGCCGAGTTCTACCTAGAGACCCTGGACTGCGTCTTCCAGCAGCATCACCTGCCCAACGGCACCATGCAGTGGCGCGGCCAGTTCGTCGACCCGAAGGCCATCAAGAAGACCGCCCTGATGACCGTCGAGGGCGAACTGGACGATATCTCCTCACCGGCCCAGACCTACGCGGCACACGACCTCTGCAGCTCTCTGCCGGCCGAAAAACGCGCCCATCACCTGCAGAAGCAGGTCGGCCACTACGGCATCTTCAACGGCCGCCGCTGGCGCGAGAAGATCCGTCCGAATATCACGGAGTTCATCCGGGCGAACGATCCGCGTTTCAGCGGCAAATCTTCCTGATAAGCAAGAGAAAGACCTGGAGCCCTATGCGTTTTTCTCGCGCTTTGGGTTCTCAAAACGTGCGCCAGAGTCCTCAGGGCGAAATCAGCATTATGCTGATGAGAGGCAGCGTGTTTTGAGCCGGGTTAAAGGCAAAGTGCTTTAGCTGCGGGCAAACGCCGGCAGCGGGCGACGACAAAGCCGTCAGCCGCCCTTCTCGCCTGCACCAAGAGACCACAATAGTGACCTCTGCCATAGATCAGATCCGGGTTACATGGATGCGCTCATGGCGCCCCATTCACCCGGTGAATCTGATCTAACCCTTTGAAGTAGAATGGATTCACATGTTTTAACGGAACCACGAAGTGTCTCCGATAAAACATGACCCGCTCTAGGCTGGCAGACCGGCCTTCAGCAAACCTTCCGCCAGGTGCTCGATTTCCTTGGCGTTGATTTCGGGCTGCTTCCGCATCCAGGCCTCAACTGAGAAATCCGGCTGTATGGTCAGGACCTTCTGGACCTGTAGTTCGGCCTTTTGCGTCTCGCCGAGCTGCGCATAGCTGGCCGCGAGCAAACGGCAGCCGATGATGGGGTTGGTCATGCGCTCAAGCGCCTCGACCACCTCTTCATATCTGCGCAGCGCATAGAGCGCGTCTCCGAGGTACCAGAGATAGCTGTCCGGATAGAAGGGATTCAGGCGCATCGCCTTTTCCAGCAGCTCGACAGCCTCTTCCGTCTGGCCATTGTAGGTCAGCGCGTCGGACAACTCCGCCATGATATCGCAATCATTGGGGTTGAGATCCAGCGCCGCCCTCAGCTCGGCGATCGCCCGGTCCAGCTTCTTGGAAAAAAGAAGGCTGAAACCCAGTTCGGCGTGTGCCCGGGCACTTGAGCGATCCATGGACACCGCCCGCGTCGCCCAGAGAAGCGCGTCGTCGAGGCCGCTTTCATAGTCGTCACCCCAGGAAAACTGCCAGTCATAATTCCTCGCACGTGCCAGGGCGGCACAGGCTGGGGCATAGTTGGAATCGTGGTCGAGCGCGGAGAGGAACAGCTCCTGCGCCCGCGCGTTATCGATTGAATTATGTTTCATGAGCAATTCGCGCCCGTGGAGCAAATCGCTGTAAGCACTTAAATTTTCTGTGGCCAATTCATTTCTCCGTCCTGCTTCGATGTTTTTTAGCCGGCCGGCGAGTGTCGTCACTATGACAATTGCCACATCATCCTGTAATTCGAAGATATCTTTTAATTTTCTATCGTAAGACTCCGCCCAGAGGTGTTGCCCGGAAGCACTGTCGATCAGTTGCGTCGTGACCCTGATCCGGTCACCGCCAAACCTGACACTTCCCTGCAGAATGTACCTGACCCCGAGATCGGACGCGATTTGCGAGATCGGAACGTCCGCATCTTTATAGAATGCGGAGGTTTTGTGCGAGATGACGAAGAGTTCCTCGAACTTCGACAGGCAGGTCGTGATGTCTTCACTGATCCCGTCCGCGAAAAAGTCCATCTCATCGCCGCCGCCCAAACTTCTGAACGGCAGAACCGCAATCGAAGGCCGTTCCGGCACGGAAAGCGCCACCTTGGGCTTGCGGACGCTCGGCGCCATAGCCGAACTGTCGATCTCGCTGCGGACCCGGTAGATCGTGACCGGCGCATCGACGTTTTTCAGTTCGTGGCTGCCAAGACACTCGAAACCGACGGACATACTCCGGTGAACGAAGTCGTACACCACATCGGACACGCAAATGCCGTCAGGGTCCGCAAACTGCTCGATCCGGGCCGCGACATTCACGCTATGGCCATAGATGTCGCCACCTTCCCGGATGATTTCGCCCAGGTGCACACCGATCCGAAAGTGCGGCCGACGCTCGGGCGCCACATCCGCGTTCAAGGCGCGCAATCTGTTCTGAATATCGATCCCATAGCGGACCGCTGAGATTGCCGAGGGGAACTCGACCATCACGCCGTCGCCTGTCGTGCGGATCAGCTTGCCACGATGCTCGTCGATCAGTTCCCTGAAAAGCGACAGGCAGTTCGACGTAAGAGCGTGGGCTTCCGTCTCGTTCTCGGACATGAGACGGGTGTAGCCTTTGACATCTGCAAAGAGCACAGCCCGTAATTCATGTTCCTGCTGAGCCATCTTGGATGCCGACACAATCACTAAAAAGGACTATAGGACTAAATCACTATACAAGTTCCCATTCTGTTTGAAATCACTTTCCCATGACCACCAGGGGTCATGACCATGAAATTTTGGGTTGCCCAGCGGCACAACAGGCGCTCAAGCGCAGTTGTGCCGCCCAAGGTGGAAAACCGGCAGAAAACCTCGCCTTTTAGCAGCGCAGGTCATTCACTTGAGACAAGAGTCGCTGGTTAGCCACCGCCGACCTTGCCGCCACCAACCTTGCCGCCGCCGACTTTGCCGCCGCCAACCTTACCGCCACCGACTTTACCGCCACCAACTTTACCGCCGCCGACCTTACCGCCGCCGACTTTGCCACCGCCAACCTTACCGCCGCCGAACATCCCATGATCTTCAAACTCGATCTCCGCATCGAGCAGGATCTGTTCGAACATACCGGTGAAAATGTCCATGCGGACCGAGAAGTCGGATTTGTCGTATTGCCAACTGCGCATCTCGCTGCCGAACTGGTAATCCTGGGCGCCGACGCCCGACTGAGCCGGGCTGACCGGCGAACGCGCGTCACGGTCGTCATCCGTCAGCTTCTCGCCGTCGCCGTGCACCAGGAAGACGGCGGGCCGGTCCAGATCGAAGTGTATACCGTCGAAGCTGAAGCCGTAGATCCTCGCCAGAACAACATCGCCGCTATACATTTTGCTGGCAATGAAATCGTTCCCACCCGCGTTCAAGGCCCTCCAGTTGACCTGATTCTCCGTGAAGCGTTCGAAGTTTCGGAGGCTTTTGATGGAAAGGCCGGAGCGATAGTAGAACTGGTTGTTGTAGGCGACCATTTCCTCGACGATTTGCCCCTCACTTTCGTCGGTCACCAGATGGGGCATTTCATAGCCCTGCAGGAACTCCCCGACGTCGAGCATAAAGTCTCCATCGTCAGCAGTGATCGGCGTCAGGATGCGGTCTCCGCCGGTGGTCTGCAGACTGCCTCTCCTGCCTTCCTCTTCGAAATCGCGGGTTTCGATCGGAGCGCCATAGGAATCCAGGATCACCAGGCTGTTTGCCGAGGGAGTCGCGCCCACCCGGTATTGCCGGTGGTTGAGGCTGGTCATGTTCTCCACACCATAGATGACGATCTCATCACCCTCGTTCAGGCCGTGTGCCCTCCGGGTCGTCACGAGTCCGGCTTCCGTGTTGGAAATCACCCTGATCGCCACAGCCTGACGGTCAGGAGATTCGACCCGGTAAAGGCCATTCTTCTCGGCCGCAGCCGGATCTTCCTGATTCGCACCGCCACGCGGCGCGACATAGAGAAAGATGTCGCCGAACATGACCGGCATCCCGTCGATCGTAAAGCCTTCGGGATAGGCATAGCCAAAATTGAAGTTGGCTTCCGTCAAGACACCACGGATGAAGCGCCGAACCTCACCCGGCAGGACGGAGGGCGCGAGCATGATATCGCTGACCTTCTGACCAAAGAGGACAACTGCCGTACTCGACTGAATAGAACTGACCATTTCCCTTGCTCCCCACTTCAAAAACTTGCTTCAGGTCTCGGTAAATCCGCTGCTTCCTGCAGATAGATCCTATGATTCACTCTACGAACAACCGCAGCGTCGTCGTCGGCGCCGGCGCGAACAGGTTTCGTACGGCGGCACTTCGGTGCGGATCGAAAAGGCATGACTGTCATCATCGGGCGGCGTCAGACGCGGCCCGACCGGCACCTGCCCGATACCGCGCCGCATGAGGTTGTAGCCGAGAACCTCAGAGTAACGGCCGCCGCTGACCTCCCGCTCCGCTTCCATCAAGCATTCCGCGACATCGCGGTAATGCAATTGCGGTGTGAGTTTCGAAAAGGTGGTCGCCAGGTAAGTGCCGACGAAGTCGCGCGCTTCCAACAGGGCCTCCCGCACCTCCTCCGCATGGCGGGCATAGAGGGCGTCGAAGTCATCCTGCAACCAGGCTTCATAGTCCGGCCCGTCCTCCAGCGCATCGGAGAGATTCTCCATCTGCTCGGAAATCAGTCCCCGTGCCTTCAGGCTCTCGTGGAACAGATCGACCATGGTGTCGAATACGGCCGCCGTCAGCGGCTGGCCAAGATCATGCTCATCGTGCCAGCCGTCGACGAAATCCCACAGCGTCATCCTGTTGGAGGCCACACGGATCTGGTCGTTTCTGGTCAGTTCCCCCATGCGGTTGAACTTGTTGATCGCATAGAGATTGCCGGAGGTGTTTTGCAGCACATCATCGACGACGCTGTCGAAGTGCAGAGAAGCAAGCAGGCCCACCAGATCGGCGGCGGACTCGTGGAACCCGTAATAGTCGTTCGAAACCCGTTCCGGATCCGGCAAGCCGACAATCGGATAGATGATGGAATGCCCGACCTCATGCCCCAGGACGTCGAAGTTCAGACTGAAAGGCCGGTACTCGCCATCATCCAGATTATAGCCGCCGATCTCCATGAAACCGTAGCCCATGGTCGCATTCGGAAAGCTCGGCATGATCATCAGTTCCATGCGCTCATAACGGTCGCCGAAGTGCCAGTTGATCGGCTGATCGAAGTAGCCTTCCCAGATGTCCAGGACGAAACGGATCGAACCAAAGAGATGCGCCATTTCGAACTGAGGTGTACCGGGCGAAAGATGATCAAAGTGGCCAAGGTGATCCGGCTGCGCCGGCGGAAAAGCCGTGCCCGTCCAGGGCGGCGAAAACTTTTCGCCGTTTTGCCCGATGACCGTCCCGTAAGTCATCTGCTTGTCGTGGGGATAGACCGCATACATCCGCTCATCCGAAGGCCCTGGCCCCACGCTACCGGCCGGGGAAGAGACCTCGACCAGTTCAGGTTCTCCAAAACCTTCCAGAAACGGCGGCTGCGGATAGAGCAGAAACCGGGTTCCCTGCGATTGCATCTTTCGTTTCACCCCCCAAAGTGAAAACGCTCAGTCCTTATTTCGATATCAGCGCCCCTTCAGGCCGCTGGCTCCTCCTTCGCCGAGTCGTAGGCGACTGCAGCTTGATAGTCCTGCGCGAGTATCTCGTAAAAGCGTGACGAATCCGGCAGATCCAACTCAGCAATAAAGCTCTCCAGATCGTCCGGTATCGGCCGCCGTAACTTCGCCCCGAAGTACCACTCCAGCAAACGCACTCTCGGAACCCCCGGTTCTCTAGACGCGGCACCACCCTTGCTATTCCTTTCGCGCAGGTCCCGTTTCATACGTACCTTAGCAACCAGTTCCGGGAACTCCGGCGCAGCTTTGAGCAGCGTGAGCATCTGGCCGGATAGCGCGCCGTTCGCTTCCGCCAGCAGAAGATCCCGGCGCAGATCGTTTTCCAGTGACCGTTCCAGCTCACGCAGAGTCATGCCCCGCTCCACCAGCCAGGCATCAAAGGACTTCGCCGAAAGAAGGCCATGTTTCAAGCGGAAACGTGCCACGGCATCCCTGAGTGCCTTAGGTTCGATTTCGGAGCCGGCGGCATTTTCGGAGACCAGCGTTCTCAGGAGCGCGTCCTGTCGCACACGCCGGTAGCGCTCCGGATCCAGACGTATTTCATCAAGCAGATCTCGCGCCTCGGTACTGCAGGCAAGGGAAATCTCGGCTTCGGCCTGTCCTCCGCTCGCGACCACTTCGTCCCAGAGATGAGTCCATTCGAAGTGATAGTCCACCCTCTGCGATGCAGGCGCCTGCGCAATGAACTCGCCGATCGCCTGCAACATCTCCCGCGCATCGCGCCGCTTCGCATCGATCCGGCCCTCGGGCAGCCAGGCCTGGAGGCGCTGTAGCTGCTCCGAGTCGAATCGCTTGAGCTCCGCCGAGCCGAGTAAGCCTTTCCAGGTGAGGTTCTGGTAGAAGGTCGCCTTCGCGATCCAAAGCAGCAAAGCCGAAAAAGCCGCATCGATGATACCCGCATCCGCCGCCGCCGTCAGCGTCGCGCGAATATTGACCAGCGGTTCCGAAACCTGCGCAAAGCCTGTCTCTTCCGGCCCGTGAAGCAACGCGACTTCATCATCATCCTCAATCACGCCGTCACGATAGGATTCGAAGATTCTGCCGACACCGCGCATACCGAAGCTGTGCAGTTCGGCCGCGCGCAGAGCCCCCATGCTGGAACAGCCAAAGACATGAATCCCCTGGGACATGGCCCAGAGAATCTCTTTGTGCCAGATCGACAGGCGTCCTTGAAAATAACCGTCAACGATACCGATCACCCTGGGTTTATCCAGAGCAGCCCTGTAGATATCACCCTGCGCCGCAGGGGGCAGACAGCGACAGTTCAGGACCTCCTGCACCTCCGCGGGGCTGATGGTCGGACCTGTAAAGATCGTGATCATACAACCTCTCCTTCGCTCGCCGCGCGCGATCTTGGACCGGGCAGAAAGTTGTCGTCATCGTGTGGCGCTTCCAGGCCCGGGATAACCACCCGCACAACCGGAATCTCGAACTCGGATTTGGTCAGATCGACCTGGATCACCTCGTCGATTCCGGCCTGTTTCAGCCGCTCCAGCAGAAAGGCCAGATCAAGCTCGAAACTTTCCTGGGAGGAGCCCGGCAGCTCCCGGAAATCCAAACTGCCGTCCCGCCCCGCCATCATCCGCTCGGCATAGTCGTACTTGGCGCGGCGTCCTTCGGAAGAAAACTCCTCCTCTCCCAGGTCGTCTCGCGAGCCGGCGATATAGGTCGTCCGCGTCTGAACCGCCTCTGTCAGGGCACGCGACAACGCAATCTCCTTGGCCGGATGGCAACCGGCACCCGCGCCCATGTGCCCGCGCTCACCCCGGCCGTCCAACAAAAGGCAGTAGAAAGCCGGCACGGCCACGTCCGTCGTGGTGTCCCAGACAACCGGCGTCAGTTCCGCCTCTTTCAGAAGCGCCAGAAGATGCGCAGAGTCCGGATCGTCAATGCTTTCAGGATCGAGCCGCCGCGCCGCGCGCCGGTCCTGCGGCAGAAAGTGCCAGAGTGTCGTCGCATCGCGTTCGATCACCTCGCAGATCGCGTGGATCGTGGCCTCGAGCCTGTGATTGCCGGACGCCAGCCCATTGCTGCTGGCCGGAAAGCAGCCATGCCCGGTCGGCCGCGGCAAAGTGTAGTTTGTGTGCACCATCTCGTAGGGCAGCCAGACCTCTTCGCCCTTCAGCAGATTCCGCCCCTCGACCCATAGCAAGGGTTCCACCTCGCTGAAACGGCCACCGTCGATCTGCGGTATCCGATCCAGATCGGCAATAGCGTGGTCGCCGCGCAGTTCCGCGTAGCTCCCGAGTTTCAGGGCATGGGTCATACGCTCCGCATGCCAGGTCTCGATCGCTTCCATCACGCCCGAAGCTTTTGCGGAGTCCAGATCCAGCCCCTTGCCCTGAGAGACGGCCACAGAGCGCGAATTGGGTCGAACGACCATCACCACCGGAATCCCGATTCGGTCGAGACCGGTCACATTCGCAATACGGGTGATGCCAAAATGCGGCAGCAAGGGAGACAAGCGCTTCAGGGTTTCAGACGGATGAAGGGATCGGTGCGTTCCCGAGTGATAGGTCTTTTTGACCAGAACAGCTTCGAGCGGAGTCGATTCAGCCGAACTCGATTCAGCCAGATTCGACTCAGCCAGACTCGCCTCGATCTGATTGGATTCGACCCGACTGGGTTCGAAGGATTCAGGACGCGAATCTAAAGAGGCCGAGACGTCTTTCGGCGAGCCATCTTGTTTTGGCGAACCGCCTTGATCCTGGAGCTCAAACAACGGTTTCAGCACGGCCCAGTAGACCGCTTCATCATGATCTGTCGCGCCGGCATAGCGCTTTTTCCGCGTAAAGACTCGCTTTACGCTCCCGACTGAATCCAGGCACGACACGTCTCCCCTCCGGTGTCTTTTTTTCTTTAGCTTACCGCAATCATAAGTTTATTACAAAAAAATTTCTTTTCGTATAGTTTGCATTTCCTCTCTGTTGCAACGCGATTTCCTGTATCGCCAGCATTCCGATAACGTATCCTCATACCAGCAAATTTCGGCTCGGCACAGCAGCGGCGGCGGCAAAACCGTGAGCAGAAAACCGCTGGCGGGCAGTTCTCGGAGCCGGATGGTCCACATTCCAGATAACACCAGATCCACGGCAGGGGATGTGCGCATTCGCACAGTTGCCTGCGAAAAAGGAGCCAAGCCCCCGTGACAAAGCGCCTTAAGCAACCTTGAAAATCTCAGCCTCCGGCTCCGCAAATTGCTGATCTTGCCCGTCCCGACTGTGCTAATTTATACCAAGGGACGATAATATTGACCCTCGGTGTAAGGAGCTGTTTCGGCCGCCCGGACCGGTGGACAAATGCGGAGGCCTTGTTCCATGGAACAGTCTAGTTTTCTGGGTCAGCTAAGCCCCACGGCTCTCGCTGAGCTCGAGAGCCTGATGGTGCAGAAAACCTACGACCGGGACGAGATTGTCATCGCGCAGGAAGAGGAAAGCTGTGATGTTTTCTTCGTCATGGGCGGCGCGGCCCGCGTCACGGTTTATTCCGAAGACGGCAAGGTCGTCGCCTACCGGGATATTCTGGAAGGTGAAATTTTCGGCGAACTCTCGGCCATCGACCATAAGCCGCGCTCGGCCTGCGTCATTGCGCTTGGACAACTCCGCGTCGGCCGTCTGGATGCCACAAAGTTCCAAGGCCTCGTCGAAGGCAGCCCCAGCTTTACCTGGGCACTCCTGCGCCACCTCGCAGGCCAGTCCCGCCATATGACCGGACGTATCTTTGAATACAGCACCATGCTTGTGAGAGAGCGACTGATCGCCGAGTTGCTTCGGCTCGCGGAATCCGGCCAGACCGGGGATGGGCGAACGGTCCTCTGCCCCGGTCCAACTCACTTTGACCTGGCCGCGAAAATCTCCACCCACCGTGAAGCCGTCTCACGGGAAATGAGTAAACTGGCGAAACACAACCTGATTTCAAAGGAAGCAGGCTGCCTGGTCGTGCATGACATCGCGCAGCTACGGGCGCATGCCCTCGGCAATGGAAGCACCATATAACAGCGAGTATGCCTGCCTGAGTGTAAGCCGCTGAGGTTAAGCCCCTGGGGTTAAGCTTTCCTACACCATAAAAGCGCTAACCTGCCGTCGTTCCGCGTTGGCTCCCTTTGCCTTGCGCCTGGGTCACCCTCGCAATCATCTTCAGTGGCGGCAGACTGTCATGTTCATCCCCTTCCAGGATTCTCCGGTCAAACGACTTCCCGTAAGCCTCGCGGCGCTTTCGCTTCTCGCGCTTTCCGGCTGCAGTCAGCTCTACGACGACACAAAAGGATGGGGCAACGACGTGGAGGCCTGGTTCCAAAGAGATGTCCTCGGACCGATCGGTGCCGAAATGCGGGGCGAGCCCTACCCGCGCCGGAACGAAGAGCCGGCCCTGGCCCAAAAATCCGCCGAGCCCATGACCGACAACAAGTCAGGCCCGATGGTGAAGGAAGCCATGGTGAAGGAAGCCATGGCGAAAGAGACCACGGCGAAGAACAATCAGATCGCCAGCGCAGATGCCAGTCTTCCCGCCGGCGCCACAGCGTCCGCGGAAACTGCGCCGCCGAAAAAAGCCGCGATGGTGAAGGCGGAGGCCGCGCAGGTCTATCCGCAGACCGCCGGCAAGGCACCGGAAGCGGCGATGATGAAAAAGCCGGAAAAAGCCATGATGAAAAAGTCCGGCGAAGCCATGGCGCTGCATCTCTCCTCCAACCGGAGCAAAGAATCGGCGATGCAGGAGTGGGCCCAGCTCAAAGCGGCCTTCCCCGTGCAACTCGCCGGCCTCGCGCCAGCCTTCATGCGCACCGACCTGGGCAAGAAGGGGGTGTTCTTTCGCGTCCTGGCCGGCCCCCTCCCGGACAAGCCCGCCGCGGCGCGCGTCTGCTCTGAGTTGAAGAAGAAGCAACAGTACTGCGCGGTCATGCCCGCGGCCAAGCAAGCCGGTTGATCCAACCTGGCGGATCCGCCCCGGCTGATCCGCCCTGGGGGCCATAACAAAGGTCGTTAATGGGATTCCAGGAAGGCGATGATCGCCTGCTTCGCGCGCTCCGCGTTCTCCAGGATCGGTGAATTGACGATGGCATGCCCGTTGCCCGGCAACACCAGGGAGGTGGCATCGGGGCGACCGTAAAAGACCTGCCCGCAGTGCTCGCCGCGTTTCGCCACATACCAGGGGTCTTCGGCACCGAGAATCGTTAGCACAGGAATCGAGATCTCCGACTTGATTCCCACGTTGGGCGGTCGCCCCTGACAATGCCAGCCCGTGATGATCAGGCCGGCCAGCGCGTCCCCCGGATAGTTGGCCACAGCCATGCCGCCCTCGCTGAAGCCCATCACGAAAACACGCGACTGATCCACCCAGGGGAGCTCGCGGACCTGCTGCAGCGCATAGTCAATCTCCTCGACCCGATAGCGGTGCGCTTCCGGCGCCAGGGCAGTCCGTCGGTCCGAGACCGAGCAGTTGGAACGCCTGTGTGAGCGCGCGAAGCTGTCCGGGAAGAAGGTCGCATAGCCCGCTTCCATAAACACCAGGCGCGCAGCCTCCTCTTCCTGATCAATGCCGCTGCAGCCATGCAGGAAAATAATCGCCGCCATGTTGGTTCCGGCCGGAATACCGCGAATCCCGCGCTGGACAAAGCGGTCGCGCCACTTACCGAGAATCGGACGTCCGCCGAAGATATGTCCCGGGATGGATACATAGGACCGCTGCCAGGTCGCGGCCACATCTGCACGCGCAGGCACAGCCTGGATCAGCACTGCGGCCAGCAAAGCCGCAAGAAATCCCCCAAACAGTCGCATTCCGCCGTCTCACACCTCGTCCTGTTATCGCAACAGGCTTGCTTGCCTGATTTTGTATGCATCACTACAATACCAAGAGATTTAAGGAATGAGGCGCGAAATATCGTCATTGATTGATATTGGGGGTCAACTCTATGCTTTTTCAGCGCGGTACAGTTATTGTTTCGGGCCTGGTCGGAACAGCGGCATTGCTATCTCAGCCGGCATGGAGCCAGATGGCTCCCCCGCCGGTCGGCGCCAAATACACTTTCGATTGCTCCTCCAGCGTCAATGCGAACTACGAAGAAGTCTATTCCGTCGTCGCGAGCGACGGCCGGACGCTGCGGATCGAGGTGGACGACGGCATCGACCGGAACTGGTACGAAAAGCCCCTCTATCTTCTGAACACCACGGTGGCGACGAAACAGAGTATCCGCGGCCAGGAATCGATCATGTTCGACGTTCCCGACGAATTCGAACAGCTCGGCACCCTTTCGATCGGCGGAAAATATTCCGGCTATGTCACCGAACGCCGGCCGAAGGAGCGGCTGGAGTGGGATTACACCGTCTCGGTTCTGGGGCGCGAGACGGTCTATAACCGTGCCTTCGGCGACCTCAAGGTCATCTCGATCAGCGAGTCCCGCTGGGTCAACGTCTTCTCGTCCGATCTGGATGTGCAGTACGCACCCGACCTGGCCTTTCCGCTGAGCTGGAAGTACACCGACTCGAACGGGGCCGAGGTGGAGTGCGAACTGGCCGCGGCGGAAGGCGTAACGGCTGCGGCGGTCGCGGCCAGCAGTGGCGCAGCGGCGGCCGCCGGAGCCCAGCTTGCCATGGTCGCCAGCCCGGCGCGCATGCGTGCGGTCAGCAACGCCAATATTCGAGAGCGGCCGACTCGCCAGGCGCCGCGCGTCGGACGTCTCGGCAGTGATGCCCGGGTTTCCGTGTCGGGCTATGTGGATGTCGCCGGGGAGCGCTGGTACGCCATGCCGCTGGACAACGGCAAGACCGGCTACATTTTCGGCGGCCTCCTGACCGAGGCCAGTCTGGCGACGGCGGCACCGGCGCAACCCCAGAGACCGGCTCAAGCCCAGAGACCGGCAGCGGCCGCTGCGCCCGCCGCCGCAGCTCCGGTCACCGCGGCGCCGAAAGCGCCCGCGGCGACACAGACGGTGGCCGTGCCCAGGCCGACGGTCGGCGGCGACAAGACCAGTCGTCTGGAGAAGCTGGATGAGCTCCGGCGGCTCAACCTCATCTCCGAGGCCGAGTACCAGCAAAAGCGCCAGGCTCTGCTCGGGGCACCAGGCTCGCTCGACATCGCCGCCGAGCTGCGCCAGACCAACACCCTGTTCCGTCAGGGCAAGATCAATCCGGAGGAGTTCGTGCAGACGCGCGCGGGCATCCTCGCGAAGATCAACGCCGACGATATGGACGCCAAGGACGGCCTGGTCCTGCTCAACGACCTGATCAACGAGCGTTTGATTTCGGAAGCGGAGTACAGCCGGAAACGCGCCATCATGCTGGACGCGCTATAAGCTGAAGGCTGCTCTCCAGCGGCCACAGCGAGGCAGCGAAGACTTTTTTCCCGCAGCGGGGCACAGCGGCATCATCGCCTGTGCCGCCGCCAAGGCTCGCGCTTACTCCGGCTGGTGCCTATTTCGGCTGTGCGGCAAAGACGAAGTCGCCGCCTTCATGCCCCGCGAACCTCAAGTCCGAATAGTCGGGCGTCTGGTTTGCCGCCAGCATAACCGGCCGCCTGATCTGCAGCGCCAGTTCGGTGCCGCGCATCTTCCCCTTGTTCGACCTCAGCGCCTCCAGCACGGCCTTGGCAAAGACCGAATGGTTACCGCCGCCGCCATCGACCACTGGCTCAAGGCCACCTGAGGTCAAGACGACCCGCACGCGCTTCTGTGCCAGCTTGCGCTCAGCTTCAGGACCGCGCAGCGTCACCTTGAGGCCTCGCGTCAGGGTACCCGAATAGCAGCTATCGACGATCAGCATCGCATGCTTGGCTTCGATCGCTTTCAGGGTATCGGTAATGGTCACGTTGGACAGCCAACTGACCTGGGTATCGCCGGACGCATCGACCGGCAGCCAGAAACCACGATCCGATTCGGTATCCAGATAGCCGTGCCCCGCGTAGTAGATCAGGAGGTTATCCTTGTCGGTCAGGCTTTTCCGATAGCCGTCCAGAGCTCTGATAATATCCGCCCGCGTGGCGTCGAGCAGCAGGCGGACATTGTATCCGTAGGACCTCTCTAGCACTTCGCCGATGGCCCGGGCATCGTTGATCGCCGTTTCAAGGCGCGGCAGGCTTTCGTAAGCATTGATACCGATCACCAGGGCATGGTGGCGCCCCGGCCCGCGAGCCTGCGCCGCCTCGCGGCTTTCCCTGTCCCGCTTGGGCACGGCCGCAGCCTGCGAGGGCACGGGCTGGGACCGAAGGGCCAACTGCGTATTCGCCGCCTCTTCCCGGGGCTGGACGAGATCAGCGAAGATATAACCGATCTGCTCATCCGCGGTACTGACCATCACCCAGTTCTTACCCACGACGCGCCCCAGCACCGTGATACTGTCGCCGCGGCGCAGGCCGCCGATACGCCCGGCACCGGCGGTCGGCGCCGCGCGAATGTTGGCATTCTTCGCGGCCACGTACTGCGAAAACTCCGGTACCACCTCCGGCGGCTTGACCGGTTCAACGGGCTTAGGCGGCACCGCCGCGACGACGGTCGGTTTTTCGACCGCTTTCGGTGTCGCCTTGGGTTTCGCTTCGGCAGGCAGAGCCGGCGCCGTCGTGACAGCGTCCGGCCGGTAGCTCGTGTCTACTGCCCCGGCCACCGGCGGCGGCGTATAGGCAGGATCGGCAGCCGCAACCCGCTGACCGGGCTGAGCTTCCTCCGATCTGCGAACGGCAATAACAGATTCTTCCTGTGTGACCGAACGCCAGGCATCGATCCTTCTGTCGACCGATGCAATCTGTGCCGAGGACAGGCGCTTGCGTGTGCGGTCGGTCCCCTTTCTGGCTGTTGCGACAAACTCGTCCCGGCGCGCCTGAGTCGCGAGACGGAACCAGTAAAAGGCTTCTTCGCGGCTCCGCGCAACGCCTTTGCCTTCTTCATAGAGGAAGGCGAGATTGATCTGCGCAAGCGCCCAACCCTGCTCCGCGGCGAGACGATACCAGCGTGCAGCCTCCTCATAATCTCTGGAGACGCCCTCGCCACGCTGGTACAGCACACCAAGATCGTTCTGGGCACGCGCAAAGCCATGGGCCGCAGCCTTGCGGAACCATTCAATGGCGAGCGGCAGATCGCGCCGCACGCGGGAATCACCACGCTGGTAGACCAGTCCAACCTTGTATTCGGAAAGCGGATAGCCGCGCTGCGCCGACGGCATGAACCAGCGCAGCGCCTGTGACAGATCACGCTCGACTCCCCACCCCTCCAGATACATTTCGGCGAGATGGGTCTGTGAGCTCACATCATCGAGGTCGGCGCCGCGGCGATACCATTTCAAGGCTTCCGCCAGGTTTCCAAGATCGAACTGATAAGTGCCGCCGATATTCGCAAAGGCGACCAAATAGCCTTTTTCAGCAACGTCAAAGAGGTATGGCAGGCCTTCATCGCGACGTTTCGAACGTAAGAGGGCACGGCCGAGCTGGTATTGAAACCGCAGTTCCTGTGGATAGCGCTGGACCGCATCCTCGCAGGCCCGCACCGCGGCGCGGGCATCCATCAGGTCCCAGACAACGCCCTCAACAACTCTCTGGGTATCGGCCGGGTGTGCCGCCAGACGGTCACAAGCCGTGACGGGCGCCGCCGCGTCACTGGGAAGCGCGCCGCCGGAGGTCACCGCCATCACGAGTCCGACGAAGAAGCCGGCCGTCTTTAGAGACTTTGTAAAATCTGCTCGAAGCATCGTGGAGACTCTCGGTGTCGCGACTTACCAGCCGCCGCCACCGCCGCCACCGCCACCTCCGCCGCCACCGCCGCCACCGCCGCCGCCGCCATCGCCGCCACCGCCGCCATTGTCACCGCTGCCGCCACCACCGCCGCCTTCGAGGCCGGCGCCGGCACGCGCGATCGGATTATAGGGCTGTTGCCGTTTGTGACCGGATGGCGAGGGAATCTGCATAGCGAGCAGTTCCTGAGCCGCTGGCGCTGCAGCGGTCGAGCTGGGCACAGCTTCCTCCACCTGATACGACGCGAACGCGGATCCGCCGAAGGAAACGACCAGGCCTGCGATCACGAGGCCGGGCAAATATGCCACCTTCGATTTTGGGAAACCTCTTGCCATGAACCAACTCCTCGTCGTTGCACTGCGGCTAGCGCAGATTGTCCCAAAGAAGACTCAAAAACTTACAAACTTAAAAGCGACAAACCACTGACTTTAAATGAAAAACTGCAACCATCGTGATCCTGACAAAACACGCATCATCAAGGGTCACAACAGCATTTTCATTCGTATACGTTTTATTATACCTGCTTTTCTCAAAAAGGGTTAGAGATATTGAGGCCTGTAGAACTCCGGCTTGCTGAAACAACACGCCAGGAGCCGGAGCTATTCCATCGCCGCCCCGGAAACCGCGACATATCTCAACCGCCGATCAGAACCGTCGGGCAGCCGATAACGATGACCCCACCGTGTGAGGTCATGTCGCCCATGCGCGCCGCCGGCATTTTGCCGACCAGGACCGTCGCAGAGCCCTTGGCGACCACATCGGGCGGACCGACGCAGGTTGCCATATCGGTTGCCCGCGCCGACGGCATTTTGCCGATCAGAACGTTTGGCTGTCCCTTGATAATCGGGCCGCCCACATGGGGCACGACACCCGTCACCATCGGGCAGGTATGCATATCGCCCATGCGCGCTGCAGGCTGTCCCACGTTACATCGCCCCCTTCAGAAGCCTCATGTCCGATCTCAAGATGGAACCGCTACTTTACCGTAATCGTGATCTTTTTGGAAATCACCGGCGGATTGTGCGGCACATGGTTGTGGTCACCCAGCATCAACTGAAGCGTATGAACGCCCGGCTCCAATTCGATAACGGTCTCCGTCTGTCCGGCACCGAAATGCAGATGATTGTTGTCAGCGGGAATATCCTCATCGAGCGGCGGCAGTTCGCGATCGATAATCAGGTGATGGTGCCCGGCGTTCGGCCATTCGACCCCGGCAGGCGAGAGTCCCATGTTGCGCAGGCCGAACCAGACCCGGAAGCGGCGACTGTTGATCACCTCCCCGTCATTGGGCCAGCCAATGTAGAGATAGGCGTTCTTCGGTGCCGGCGTTTCGCCGGCCAGCGCCTCGGGAGCGCTGGTGAGAGCAGGCAGCAGCAAAGACGCGGCGATAAGAGGTGCCGCAAAGATCGAGGTTGACGCGAAAAATTTCATTTTACAGTCCTTTTTATGGCCGGCCGCCCCAGGGACTTCGAACACAGGCGCTTCGAACACAGCGACGCAGAAAGAGCCTGAAGCGGGGATTTATCAAGTAACGCTATCGCATCCCGTTCCCAGAGATCTCAAAGCCTCAGGGTACGGTCACCGTTATCTTCTTGGACATCAAAGGCGGATCATGCGGTACATGATTATGATCCCCCATCAGGAGCTGCAGGGTATGGGTACCCGGAGGAAGCTCGATACGCGCTTCCGACTGCCCGGCGCCAAAATGGATATGGTTGTTATCGGCCGGAATGTCCTCGTCAAACGGCGGCAGCGGGGAATTGATGATCACGTGATGGTGCCCCGTGTTTGGCCATTCGACTCCCGCTGGCGCAACGCCAATACCCCGCGCGCCCATCCGCAGCCAAAACTTGCCGCCCTCGATCACCGTGCCGTCTCGAGGCCAGATGATATAGACCTTGGCGTCCTTTGGCGCAGGCGTCTCGCCGGCAAGCGCGCCGCTCGCCCCCACTCCCAGAGCAACGGATCCAGCAACCGCAGCCGTGGCGACATACTTGAACAGTCTGCGCATCAGAGTCCCCCAGATGATGATAAGCATGCTTATTAATGTCTCAGGCTAACATAGGCATCTAACGGGCGTAAGGCGTTAATCTTCTGCCTGACCAAGACACTCTTCCATACCCGCAGATCCACGAACTGCAGTTGTCTCACAAGCCAAACCAACTATAGTAACTTCAAGGCTGGTTAACGGCGTAACGGGTTCGGGTGAAGGCAGGCGATTTGAATCGTTAAAAAATTAGGCACAAACAACAACGTAACGATTCGTTCGACCCCACCGGAAGGTGAGATGGTCCCTTAAATGCCTCCTCTTTCAGACCGATTCTCTTCGGCGCTTTAATCAGTTTTTGAGTAGTTTCAGGCGTATAATCAGGCAAAGTGAACCGACTTCATCTGATGAATCCGCTGCACCTGCAAACGCGAAGTGGTGTCTGACAGTATCATGGTGAGATTTACAAGCATCGTTATTGCGCTGGCCGCGCTCTTTACCTTCGGCACGCAAGCCGGCCATGGCAAACCGAGTCACCTGCAATCGGACGCCGTAGCGCTGGTCGTCGGGAATGCCGCCTATGGCGACAATCCTCTTGAGAATCCGATCAACGACAGTCAGGCCGTCGCTGGCCTGCTCCGGAGCTCCGGTTTCGATGTCATCCTGGTGAACGATGCCGATGAGGCGATGCTTGGGGCAGCCCTGGCCGAGTTTCGCGCGCGCCGGAGCAAGGATGGAACCGCTGTGGTTTACTTCGCAGGTCACGGCTTGCAGGACGCCGGCGAGACCTTTCTGCTGCCAGTTGGTCCACTGCCGGTCGATGCAGACAAGCAGACTCACCAGCAGCGGCCGCAGGCAGGACTTTCCCTTTCCTCCCTGACCGCGAAGGTCGCCGGTGATGGCAAGACTCTGATCCTGCTCGACATCTGCAGAACCGGTCCAGACGCGACCGCGGTGACTGCTTTGCAATCCGCCGAGCCGGCGCTGCCGCGCAATACTCTGCTGGCCATGGCGGCTTCGCAGGGACAAGCGGCGAACGACGGTGCCGAGGGCTACGGCCTCTTCACCCATGCGCTGCTGCACGCGCTGCAAGACTCGCCAACTTCGCTGCAGGCTGCGTTGCTGGAGGCGAGAGACCAGGTTCAGGCCGTAACGGCCGGCGAGCAGACGCCGGTCATCCGGCTCTCCGCGGATTATTCGGCGGAAGCGACGCCTCCCGAGAAAGCCCTGCTGCAGGCGCCCCAGCTTGCATCGCTCGAGCTTGCCCAGTTGCGGATGGCGCCCGGTCGGGACCGTGGTATTCAGCCCAAAAAATCCGGCGCGCATGATCTGGAGTTCTGGAACGCAATCAAAGACAGCACCGATCCCGCTGACTACGAGGCCTACCTCGAATCCTTCCCTGAAGGCAGTTTCGCGCCGCTGGCCCGGCTGCGCATTCGCCAATACAGCAAAAATGCCGCCGAACCCACGAAAGACGACCCCGGCTTCGAGGTCGAAAACATGGAGATGCCCTTCGTCGCGCTCGCAAATGCCAATGTACGGGCCAAACCCACGGCGGATTCGGACAAGGTCGGCGAACTCAGCCGCGGCGGCGACGTGGAAGTGACGGGCGATGTCGTGGGCGCAAACTGGTATCGGGTCCGAGTGGACGGAAAAACCGGCTACGTTTTCGGCGATCTGATCAAAAGCGCGATTTCCAACGGCGCGACGCCGAGCACCCCGGCGTCCAGCCCCGCAACGCAGGAAGCAGCGGCGCCGGCAGCTCAGCAACCGGAACCGGTAACGACGCCGGCCGTCTCCGCCGTTACGCCCGCCAAGGAGGAGCCGGCGACACCCCCTGCCCCCGAAGCGAAGGCAGAGACCAAGGTCGCCGTGACCGCGAAGAAGGTCACCGAGGAGACGGCAACCACCGTCGCCGCACTGCCCAAGGTCTCGGTTCCGGCCGGCGCCGGCAATCGGGACTGCGAGGGCTGTCCCGAGCTGGTGCAGATTACGCCGGGCAGCTTCGTGATGGGTTCCAACAACGGCAACGACAACGAACGGCCGGCGACCAAGGTCACCATTCGTAAGCCCTACGCGATCGGACGCTACGAGGTCTCCGTCGGTGAATGGGCGCTGTGCGTCGCCGAAGGCGGCTGTAAATACAAGCCGAAGAAGAAAGCGGGACAGAGCGATCGCTCGCCCATGGGCAATCTGAGCTGGCTCGATGCCATGGAATACGTCAACTGGCTTCGTGAAAAAACCGGGCGCCGCTACCGACTGCCCAGTGAGGCTGAGTGGGAATATGCCGCACGCGCCGGCACCGAGTCCCGCTATTGGTGGGGCGGCCAGGTCGGCAGCGGACAGGTCGACTGCAAGGACTGCGGCACCGAGTGGGTGCGCAAGAACCCGCCCGCAATCGGCAGTTTCGGCGCCAACCCCTTCGGCCTACACGACACCAGCGGCAGCGTCTGGGAATGGACCGCCGATTGCTGGAACAAGTCCCACGACGGCGCGCCCAGGGACGGCTCGGCCCGCAGTCGCTCGGATTGCCGCCAAAGGGTGCTGCGCGGCGGCTCCTGGCGCAACGAACCGGACTACCTGCGCTCAGCATCGCGTTTCAACTACGACGCCAATGTCCGCTATCTGGTGAACGGCTTCAGGGTCGCTGTCGACAGCGAGTAGAGGCAGAGGCGCGCCCGGCCGCGCCATTCCCTATCCTCCCCAAAGCGCGAGCTGGACAGCCATGAGCGACACTGCACCAAAGCGCATCGCGGTTGCAGATCACCTGCAAGCAGGCAGCGGCTTCGCCGGTGGCGCAACCCAAGGGCTCATCATTTCCGCCCTGGAGCTGGCCGGCCTGCAGGTTTTCGACGGCCCGCCGGAACAGGCAGACGCCCTGGTCACCCTCGGCGAGCCGGGCAGCTTCCAACCGCAGGAAAGTGATGATCCGCGTCCTCATTTCCTGATCGACCCGGTACTGACGGCGGAAGCCGCTTCGCGGGAAGCTCCAGCGCTCGAATCGCTTTCGGGAATCGCCTCTTGCTTCGCACCCAAGGCAGCGGGCTACGTCCATTTGACCGAAGGTGCGGGCACCGCCCTGCACCTTCCGCCCTTCATCGACCCGGCGGCATTCCTCGCGGCGCAGCGGGACGCGGCCAGCCTGCGCAAGAGCCTGTCGCAGCGATATCGTTTGCCCCTCGAAGACCGCTGGATCTTTCTCTCAGTCACCCAGGACACACGCGAGGAGTCGCTCATCGCAGGCATCGAGAGCCTGTCGCGGCTCTTCATGCACGACTGGTCGCTTGTGGTTCACGCCGTCGGGGAAACGCGCCCGCTGGTCGAAGCACTACTTCCACGGCTATCCGGCACGACCAGCCATCTGCTGGAGGGGAATGACCCGGCGGAGAAACGGGCTTTCCTGACGGCAAGTGATCTCTTTTTGGCTCTGGAGCGCAGCGGTACTGAGGTCACGGATCTTCTGGAAGCACTCGCAGCGGGCCTGGCGGTCGTCGCCAGCAAAGATCCGGTAATCGAGGAGGTGATCCAAAATGGCGTCAGCGGCCGCCTCTCCCTCCCCGGAAATCCGGCGTCACTGGTCAACAACCTGACCTTCCTGTTGCGGCACGACAACTTTCTGCAAAGCCACCGCGAGAACAGTCGGAACCAGATGGTCGCGCGCCACGACGTCATGGTCGCCGCCGGCATCCTTCGCAACCTGATCGTACCGGATCCGGCCTGAAAACAGGCACTGCCGAGACCGAAGCGCCTACTGCGCCGGCTTCGTCGTGATGAAGAAGATATCCGCGGACAGACGGTTGCCATTCGCACCGTTCGCGATCTGCTGCAACCGCTCACGCAATGCTGTGAGGTATCCGGAAGCGAACTCCACCTCGTCCCGATTCGCCTCGAACAATGGCTCCGGTGAGGAAAGAACCACGACGATCTCGGTCCCGAAGGGCGACGCGATACTCCAGTTTCGCGCCGAATCCGCCTCGCCGAGCGCGAAGGCAAGATCGGGCGAGCCGAGATTCTCGGGATAGGCCTCGTTCGGCAGCATATGCAGCACGCCACCATCGATCGAGAAGTAGTCCACATAGACGTAGGACTCGAAGCCCGGCAATTGGATATCGACGATGAGGTTTTCGTCTTCGACGTAATGCCCGTCATTGTTCCGAGACAGGATCGCCAGACCGTGGCCGTCGTCACGGTTCCTGCGCAGATAAGGCGCATAGAGGTCGAGCGGGCTGCAAAGCGCTCCATCCAAGGCCTTGACGTCGACGACCGCATTCTCAACGCCGGGAAGGCTCTGGATCCTCTCACGCAGCAGGTTGATTTCGGCCATGGCCCCGGAGTACCCGGTCAGGGCCACCGCATTGCCGTCCACGCTGTAACGCATATCCGAACAGGAGGCGTTCATGACCAGAGTTCCCACATCGGCCAAAGCCGGCTTCGGCAGCGCAAGTGCTTCCTGCAGCGTTTCGGCATCGATCGTGGCAGACGGCGCCGGGTCGGCTGCCTCTTCCGTCGTAGCCGTGCCGCCTTCGGTCTCCGGCGCAGCGGGAGCCTCGGCAGTCGAACTGCTGTCTTCCACGCGGGACGGCGTCTGCGGCGCTTCAGGTGTGGGGTCCCGGGTCGTCTCGCTATCCTGACTTTCTGACGTCGTCTCGGCGACCACCGTGGGCTCGGACGGCCGCTCCCCGCCCAGGGGAATGAGATTGAAATGCACGGCGGCCCCGCCCAGAGCCACGACGCCGACAAGAGCCGCAACGAGACCGATCACCTTACCGCCGCCGCCGCGCGCGCTGAGTTCCTCGACAAAGGCCTCGACGCTCGCCGTACGCTTGTCGCGCTCGAATGCCAGTCCGGCCGAAAGCGCCCGCCATTGCTTTCGGTTCAACTGCTTGGGCTGCTTCGGCACCAGGGCATTGTCGCGCGCCTCGGTCGCCGGCATCCGGCCGAAGGGGTGACGGCCGGCAATCAGTTCATAGGCAATACAGGCCAGCGCGTAGACGTCGTCCCGGGGGTCAGGCTCCTGCTCCTCGAGCATCTCGGGGCTGGCATAGGCGGGCGTCAGCGCGCCCAGAGTGCCGGCATCGAACACAGTCGCATCCGCATGCGGGTCGTCGCCCAGCTTAACCGCCCGCGCGATACCGAAGTCGATGACCTTCGCGGGCCCGGTCTCGGTGATGAAGATGTTGCCGGGCTTGAAGTCGCAGTGAACGATTCCCTGCTGGTGCGCGAATGCGAGCGCCGCGCCGACATCACGGATGATCTCCATCGCCTGATCGAGAGGCAGGCCCTTGAAGTTCCCGGACTTGGTAATCTTGTCGAGCGGCTTACCCTCCAGATACTCCATCGTCATGTAGATCGATGAACCGTCCCGGTCGAAGTCATAGACCGTCACAATGCTGGGATGGGCCAGGCTCTGTGCCTTTTTGGATTCCCGCTGCAGTGTGCGCAGGGATTCCGGATGGGAGCGGAAATCCTCGTTCAGAATCTTAATGGCGATATAGGGATTGCGGTCTTCGGCCTCCTGCTTGCGCAGATCGAGCGCCTTGTAAACCGTCCCCATGCCGCCGGTGCCCAGACGGGTCTCGAGAACGAAACGTTCCTTGAGCGTATCGCCTTCCTGCAAAACCTGACCGGGCTCGTCGACCAGATCCGCGAGATCGCTGAAGGTCCCCGTGCCGGTGCCCGTTCCCGTGCCGGTTCCGGTTTGCGATCGGTCGTCCCGCGCCAGTCCCTCGGGCCGCATTTCCGGCGTGACCATGCGCGTCGGCTCTTCGGGATCGAAAACCGGATCTCGCCTATCGGCGCCGTCGCCATTATCTCCAGGTGGTTTCCCGCTCATCTCAAACTCGCTGGCCTGCCGGTTCTACGGTCTTGCGCGCCGATCCTGTCACCGCCGTAAATACCTCACATAATTAGCTTACAAAGATTAATGGCTCGTCAGTCAAGTGGCGCCTCTTCACGGAGACAGCGTCGTATCTGCCGTGCATTTCATCACCACCGCTGTGACATTGTCTTTGGCCCCCCTCGCCACCGCCGTCTCAACCAGGTCCTCGGCCGCCGTTTCGACCGGATATTGCGAGAGACGGGCAAAGAGTTCGCCGTCCGGCAGGACCTTGGTCAGGCCGTCGCTGCAGAGCAAGACCACGTCATCCTCGATCAGCAACTCCTGCCGCACATCCAGCCGCAACTCATCCTCCGCGCCAACCGCGCGTGTGATGACGTTCGCCTGGGGATGGGCTTCCGCCTCGTCGTGGCTGAGTTGTCCCAGATCGACCAGCTCCTGCACGTAACTGTGGTCACGGGTGAGCTGGGTCATCTCGCCGCGCCGCAGCCGGTAGATGCGGCTGTCACCCGCCCAGAGATAGGCGCAGTAGCGGCCATAGGCGAGGAAGATGACAACCGTGCTGCCGATGACACTCTGTCCGCCGCGCCGTTGGGCTTCGCCGCGCAGATGATCATTCGTCGAGATCACCGACTCCTTGACCGCCGCGAGGAAGGCCGGCGCGCTCTGCGGCGGCGGCAGGCTGTCGAGGCGCTCGACAATCATCCGGCTGGCATAATCGCCGGCATCGTGTCCGCCCATGCCGTCAGCCACCACCCAGAGGCCGATTTCGGGGCGCGAGAGAAAGGCGTCTTCGTTGAGGCGCCGCACGTTGCCGACATGGCTACAGGTTCCGGTGATGTATTGGTAGACCTGTTCGGACGACATCATGCTCTGTCCTTTAAAGTATTCCGTCCAGGCCGTCGTCGCCCGAACCGTTCACACCGCCGATCCAGCCGCTGTCCCGCCAGTCGCCGTCCAGAAAGGCGACGAAGGCCCCCATGCTCGGCAGGCCGGAACTGACCAGCATCGAGGGCACCACCCGTTCCGACCCGGCCGTCCACCAGAGGCAGTAACGTGGATAACTCTCGCTGAAGAAATGACCAACCAGGCTGGCATAGTCCGGCGCAAAGCCATTCTCCGGGTCGACCGGCAGCCGCAGGCCGCAGTCGCCGGCGCCCTGTTCCAAACCCGGCATGCCCCCTTCCCCGCCGCCCGGTAAACCCAGTTCCTGGATGCGCTGATCGATCGCTTCGAAGGCGTTGCCGTCGTCCAGAGCCGCCAGTGCCGCCTCCTCCGCTTCCGCATACCAGCCGGCCGCCTGCCTGGGCAGCACCGCGATGTTCTCGCAGTCCTCCAGCGTGGCGGCAATCGTCAGGGGGAAATATCGGCCCACCCGGTCGACCGACGGCATGAGGACGCCGGTCATGGCCGCGCGTCCGCCGACGCTCGGCGAGAGCGCAAAGCGCCAGATGGGACTGGTCATATAGATCGAGAGCCAGTCCTCGCCGAGCCGGTCGCGGCTGGTCTGCAGGCCGTTCTGCAGCCAGTCGTCCCAGGTCTCGACGAAGGCCTGCGGCAGACGCCGGGTAATGAAGTCCCCCTTCGAAGGCAGCTTACCGTAAAATCCGGGCGCGCCCTCCACTGCCGCAGGTTCCTTGTCCGCTTCCAGGATATCCAGGATCTCGTCGCTCATGACAGCTTTCTGATCAGTCCTTGGGTTACAGGTTGGGCGGACAACGGAACTCCTGGAGTTCCGGCAGGGTAAAGGGATTGACCACGCTGTTGGCGCGCAATTCATAGGTCACTGCGCGGTTGCCAATCTCGAAGGTGACGTTGAAGCGGTCGGCCAGACCGCTGCGCTGGATCGAGGCTTCGTCCAGCATCCGGAACCAGGACCAGGGACCTTCGCGCGAGAGGCTCGAGCGCTGCCCCGGCACCAACGGCGCAAAGGACACACGCACCTGGCTGGGACCGTTCGGCCCCGGCCACTTGAGACGGAAGGGCCGCTGCGGCCCGTGGCGGTAGGAGATCGACTGGCCGTCCAGATCGAAGACCACCTGGGTCGCCTGAGCATCCAGATCCACCGGCATCATCTCAAACTGCACGCCCGGGGTCTGGCCGCCGCCGAAGAAGAGGCTGTCCCGGATCACCGCGGCGCGCTGGAACTGCACCAGTACCGAGTTGGGAATGCCGAGGCTGACGTTGTCGACCCGCTGCCACTTCCAGGGAATGCGCGAGGTATCGACGAAGGGCTTCAGATAGGTCTTGAAGAAGCCGTCGATCTTCCCCCCCGGCGCGAAGAGCCGGCCGAAGTCCTCCAGGGCGATCTCGGCGGAGGCATCCTTGAAGACCGGGTAGCGGTTATTCAGGGCCGCACGGCAGGTCGGCAGCACCTCGGACTTCCAGGCCGCATCGATCTGAGAACGGGCGCCGCCGACCGTCACGGTCGAGCTGCCCTTGGCCAGCGCGGCGAGCCAGCCGCCAACCGAATCCGGCAGACGCGTGGCCGTCGAGAGCAGGGTCTGTGCCGCCCCGCCACCCGCGCCGCTCGCCGCCGAAAGGGCCGCCTGTCCCTGGTTGCCGGAGATGGCAAGCTGATTGACCTGGGTGTAGAGATCGTTCAGGCGGGAAACCAGGCCATCCACCTGGGTCGGGACGCCAGGCTCGCCCCGGGTCAGGGCGTGGAGGCTCTCATAATGCCGGTCGATCACAGCGCCCGGTATTTCGTTCCCCTCACCCGCCTGCGCGGAGCCCACGATATCGGCCAGACGCTGCGAGCGGGATTCAACGCGTTTCTGCGCGGCGTCTTCGGCAGCATCGGCCGCACCGGCAAGCGCGCCGGCCACACCGCCCGCGGCCGGCGGCGGCGCGGTCAGGGTGGTCTCTTTCGTGATCGCCTGCAGCAGCAGCTTGACGGGCGAGTTCGTCGGCGCGGAGACGATGTTGAGGACCTCGACCGAATGATTGAGATCCCGGAAGGGCACGATCGAGAGATCCGAAATCAGCAGATCCCAAAAGGCTTTGTAGTCGTCGTAATAGCGGCGCAGAACCTCGCCCTTGAGCCGCCCGACCGCGTCGTCGCTGAGACCGACCTCCTCATCGGGACCCAGCACCCAGCTCTCCTGGGCGACTTCCTTGGCGACCTCGGAGACCTGCGGCAGAAACACGCTCTGGAAACCATCGTAGGTGTAGAGACCGGGGATCGGCTCGCTAAGCGGCTTGCCCGAGCGCCGCAGGAAGACCCGGTTGCCGTCCGCGCCGATCTTCTCGCTGACCCGCCAGGGTTTCAAAGCGCGCGCTTCCGGACTCTGCCTGATGACCGCATAGGCCCGCTCGGACAGCGGGAACGCCCGCAGGCTCTGCTGCACGCGCTGCACCAGCGGACCGTCCAGCGGGATCTGCTTCAGGGGCTCTTCCAGCAGGGCATCCAGGTGTTCGCCCAGAGAGACGCGCACGTCTTCATTGACCTGCCCGGGAAAGGTTGCATTCCAGTCCAGAACCAGCCACTGGCGTACCAGGTCCGCATCGACAGGGCCCTGGCGTCCCAGCATCAGGTAGACTTTGAGAGCTTCATAGAGGTAATCGGGCTGTCCGATATTGTCGCGCAACTGCCCTTCAAGTCGCACCAGCAGGCGCGGCAGGAAAAGAGACGAGAGGCCGCGCCGGTAAGCCGCCCGGGCCTGCGCCCCCAGCTTGTCGCCCTGATAAAGACCGAGGGTCATGCTCAAAGGCACGTCCTCGTCTTGCGACGCGTAACCGGTCGGCATGTTCCGTAGTTCGTCCAGGGCCGGCAGCACGCGTTTTAGATCGGCGTCCTCCACCGCATCAAAGACAAGGCCGGAGGTCGCCGTGTTGTAGGCGGCAATCGAATCCTCGACCTCGCCGATTTTGCCGCTGTTACCGGTAAAGCTGGTCAGCCAGGCGCCCGCCGCCCCGAGCAGCACCAGTCCGGCGAGGGCATAGGCCGCATTCTGCACCCAGAAGCGCCGGCGCTCGACCTTGCGGTTAGCAGTGACCGCGCCCGCCTCCGCGAAGACCACGGAACTGAGCAGCCGCGTCAGGAAGTAGCTCCGCCCGCCGCCGGAATGGGCGGAGAGCGCCTGCCGCCCGATACCGAAGGTCTGGGCCATGGTGCCCATCAGGCGATCGATCGGCGTGCCGTCCTGGGTGCCGCTGGTGAAGTAGAACCCCCGCAGCATGGGGATGTCTTCATAGCGGCTGGGCTTGAAGATCTCCTCCAGGAACTCCTTGATCGGCCGCTTCAGCGAGGCCACCTGCTGCGGGAAGCCGTAGATCAGGCTGCGGCGCTGGATGTCCGGCTCCTGATGCATCCGCTCCACCAGACGCTCGTTGAGGCGGTCGACCAGAGCGTCGAACTCACCCTCGAACTGCGCGACAACGCCCTCTTCGGCTTCCTTCGCCTCGAACTTGAAGGTCGCACCCCAGACCTGATCCCGGTCCTCGCGCCCCAGGTCGTCGAAAAACTCGGTAAAGCCGGCAACCAGGTCCGCCTTGGTAAAGAAGACGTAGATCGGAAAGCGGACACCGAAAAAGTCGTGCAACTCGCGCAGCCGCTGTTTGACCGCGTGGGCATGGGCAAAGCGCTCGGTATCGCTGAGCGTCGCCATGTCGGAAAGGCTGATGGCGACGATCGCGCCGTTGATCGGCTGACGCGAGCGGTACTTCTTCAGCAGGTCGAGGAAGCCGGTCCAAGCGGCCTTGTCGACTTGCTGATGACTGTCCTGCGTGGTGTAACGGCCGGCGGTATCGATTAGCACCGCTTCATCGGTGAACCACCAGTCACAGTGGCGCGTACCGCCCACGCCCCGGACCGAATCCTTGCCAAGCTTGTCCGCCAGGGGGAAGCGCAGGCCGGAGTTCACCAGCGCCGTGGTCTTCCCGGCACCCGGCGGGCCGATGATGATGTACCAGGGCAGTTGATAGAGAAACTTCCGGCCGCCCTTGCCGCCGCCCAGGCGCGTGGTCTTCAGCAGATCCAGCGCATCCTGCATGCGTTCGTTCAGAACCGCCACTTCCCGGTCCGACGCCACCGCCGCCTCGTCGCCGGCCTCATCACCGCCCTCGGCGAGATCCTGCATGAGGGAAGAGTCGGCCTTCTTGGCCCGGAGCATCGCGATCAGGTTGACCAGTCCCCAGATCAGGAAGATCACCACCACCGTGAAGATCCGCACCAGGGCGCTCTCCAGCGGCTGGAACTCGGCAATCGCCACCAGGGGTCCGACGAACCAGATCAGCAGCGACAGCAGCAGGGCCCCGATGAAGGTGATGAACCAGCGCGACCGCAGCACCTCGAGGATTTTAGACATGGTGCGCGGCCTCCTGCGTCACAGGCGAGAAGCGGTTTTGACGGGTCATTGGATCACCGCTCCTTCCTTGATCAGGATAATTTCGATCCGCCGGTTCTCGGCGCGGCCCTCGGCCGTTTTGTTCGAGGCAATGGGTTCGTTGTCGGCGCGGCCGTCCACCGAAATCCGCCCCGGATCCTTGAGGTGGCCGGTCAGAATCTTCGCCACCGACGAGGCGCGGGCCAGAGACAGATGCCAGTTGGACGGAAAGCGCACCGTCCGGATCGGCACATTGTCGCTGTGGCCGGCGACAATCACCTTGCCGGGTTCATTGTTCAAGGCGTTACCGATCTTTTGGATGATCGAAAGATAGCGATCCTGCACAACCGCGCTGCCCGAGGCGAAAAGGCCCCGGTTACGCACCCGGACGGTCAGCGCCTGGACATCCTCGCTGACAACGACAAGACCCTGGGCGATTTCATCTTCCAGAAAGCCTTTGATGCGCGGCAGAAGCCCGGACTTTATTTCCACCGGCGGCGGAGGTGGCGGCGCATCCGCGCGGGTCAGTTGAACCGGACCGGTCGGCGGTAAGCCCTGAAGCTCTGTCGCCACAATATCGGAATCGCTGTTCAGGCTGTAGTTGAAGCCCACGAACATCAGGGCGACCAGGGCCGCGGCAGCAACGGCGATCACCCAGAGCGGAACATAGGAGCTCAAAGGCTTGTGGCCGGCATCGACACCGCGCCAGCGCGGCGAAAGATCGCGCTCAAAGTCACCGCGCCGCGAGCGGATCATGCGGAATAATCCTTCCCGCACCTCGCCATGGCGGATGGAGCCGCGCGACATGACGCGATACTGCCCTTCAAAGCCCAGGGAGAGGCAGAGGTACATCAGTTCCAGCACCTCGGCATAGCGGCCCGGATCCCGCTCGAGCTTTTCCAGCAGGTCGTAAAATCGCTCGCCGCCGGAGGTCTCGTTATGGAACAGCGCCACCATGCTTTGCTGACCCCAGGTGCTCGCTGCGCCCCAGGGGGTGTTCAGCACCAGATCGTCCAAGGTCGCGCAGAGCGCGTAACGACCCGCCCGCACCGACTGCTGGCTCAGGCCGGATTCATTGGCCCGGCGCTCAAAGGACTTAACCTCCTCCACCACCCGGCGGCGCAGGCCGTCGATATCCTGAAGCTGTCCGGAGTTCTTCAGCCGGATCGCAAGGCCCAGCAGGGCATTGGCGGCACCGATCAAAGGATTGAAACTGGCATCGCTGATATCGGCCGCCGTCACGTTCGCGGCGGCGCGGCGGGGCGCCACCGTCCTGTCCGGATCGGCCCGACCGGACGGCATCTCTGTCTTATCAGCGCCGCTCTGGCCGCCGCCTGCCCGCCGGCCGCCGGGCGTCGGCCTCAAGACCGTGCGATCCTCATCAAAGGGATCGTCGTGACTCATGCTTCAAAACCCCTCATCCCACGGTCCTTCTCCGCTACAACTCCCCGACGGCAAGGTTTTCCCCGATGCCGCATCACGTCTTGATGGCCCAAAGCTCCATCTCGAGACGCGGGAAGTCTCCCGAAACGTGAATAGCGATGCCGCCCGAACTCTTAAGCTGCTGCCAGTACTGGCCGCTCTGATCCAGCTCGAAGTAGGTGACGCCGGCATGATAGGGAATCTGCCGCGGCGCGACCGGCAACGGACGCAGGGCGATGCCAGGCAAGGCAACATTGACCAGTTCCCTGATCTGCTCGACCGAGCCGATCTTTGCCTGATTCGGAAAACCGCGCCGCAAGGTCTCGACGGGCAGGTCCGCGCGCACCGCCAGCACGAAGCTGGAGTTGCTCAGCAGACTCTTGTCCGTCAGCGCGGCAACACGGATGCCATACTTGCGTTCCTGCAGCGGTATCGGAATCGCCGTCTGCTCGAGGACGGCGCTCAGCGACTGCCGCAGTTCCTTCATCACCGGCGCAAAGGTGCCCTGCAGATCATCGTGCCGGTAAACCCCGAACTTGCCGGGCCGTTTTCCGGGCGAGGTGAAGGTCGCCAGTTCCCCGGCAATGGACAGGGCCAGGGAATAGAAGGTTTCCGGATGCACATGCGCGGAGGACGAGAGATGGGCCAGGACCGGTTCGTAGCGGTTGACCGCCTGCAGCAGCAGAAAGTCGGCAATTTCCGCCGCGCCCTTTGTGCCGGATTCGGACACCCGTCCGGCCAACGCCTCGCCACGGTGGTGGGTCAGCCCCAGAATCTCACTGATCATACCGGCCAGAACCGAATAGGCGGCACAGTCGAGACAGGGTGGAATGTAGCGTTCGTCGAGCACCACGTTTTTATCGGCACGGACCTCGATGATCCGCGCCAGCCCGAGGCAGCTATAGCCGGCGCGCTCGTCGGTCTCCAGCAGATACCGCATGCGCAGCTTGCCGACGCGCATGTTCGAGACCGTCTCGGAGCCCAGATTGCTATCGACGGTTTCAACCTCTTCCGCCGCATAGCGCGCGATGCCGTCCACGCGGTCACCAAGATCAAACTCGGCGCCACCCGGCTGGCGCACGGGCAACGCGAGATAGACGATGCAATCGCGGGCGTTTTCCGGCAGGTCCAGCGGCGGCGGGTGATTGGTGTCTTCGGGAATGCTGAAGGGCGTCCCGTCATCCAGGATTCCACGGCAGCTACTGACGGCAAACTTCCCGGTCGTCAGCAGATCACGGTTGATCTGCAGATCCTGGACACCCCAGGAATAGGGCCGGATACCGTCGACCCGTCCGCGCACCAGCCTCTCGAAGTAGCGGTCGCTTTGCTGAAAGTGCTGGGTCTGAAGGAACATCCCCTCGGACCAGACGACTTTGTTATCCCATGCCATACAGTCTCTCTCGGCTCGCTGACCGCTGCGTGATCTCCCGCCGCGTCATGTCCCACCGCGTCATCCGGGCGGCCATCGTCAGGTTACTCTTCCGCAGTCTTCGACAGGGCCACGGCCAGTGCGTCAATCTGAACCGCATAGCTGTTGATCTTTTCAGGCAACACATCGCCGATTGCCCGCCAGACCGACGTCTCGGTTTCGCGATAGGCGACGATCACGCCGACATGACGCACGTCCGGCGTCACCTCCTGCGAGAGCTTCTGCGCCGCGCCCGGTGTAATAATGATCTCTTCCCGCGCGATCATATCGGGCCCCAGGATCGCCGCATCCTGCTCGAAGAGCTGAAAAAAATCGGCTTCCTCAAAAGCATTGGGAGAAGCCAGGTGATAGACTCTGAGAACCACCGGAGACGCCCGGCCCTGGGCATTGGGGTTGATGTTCAAGGCGGCGGCGATCGAGAGATCGACCACGGTCGGCGAGGGTTTCTTTTCAGCACAGCCGCCCAGCACCAGCAGGACCGCGACCAGGCAATAGAATAGTCTCACACTCGTTCTCCCCGCTAACATCGCACCGCGCTTTCGAGCTTCGCCGCAGACAACTGCGCTTCGTTCCTCGAATTCCCCCCGGCGCCCCTTGATAAAACTCTCGTATCTAACTGAACCGCCTCAGCATCTTAATTTACCAGCCCGTCAGACGAGCAATCCGCCACGAACATAAGCTGTCCGAATCGTTCGTCGGCGAAGAGTAACACAGATTTGCCGCCCTTGGCCGCGTCGCTTTTGCCCCTCCGGCCCGTGGTTTCCTCTCTGGTCTAAACCTTCTTCGCCTGCTCCTCGTACGCCCGCGCAAACTCCCGGCCGAAGAGCCCGTGAAAATCGTCCTCGGCCTCCTTCGCAATTTCCGCATAGAGCTGGGTGAAGAGCTCCCAATAGCGCGCTTTCCTGGACCCCGGAAGGACCTTGTCCAGTACCGATCCTTCCTGCAGCCGGTCTTCCAGTTCCTTGGGATCGAAGCGCAGCAGCAGAGCCTTTAAGGCGACCTGCATCCCCGCCATCACCGCGATCTGATGCGCCTTGATATCCGCGAAGCCCTGATCGACCGCCCGCCGCGGAGTCAGATAACCGCGGCTGGTGTTGCCCAGCATGGCCTTGAGGGCCTCTTCCACATTGACCGTGAACTTCAGCGGATTGTTGTCCTCGGCGCGGATCATCGTCTGATCGAGGCGAAACTCGTTCTTAATCGTCTGCCGAACCTTCAGAACTTCGACCAAGCCCCGCACGAGATCCCGATAGGTCTGCCCAACCGTCCGCATCATCTCGATCCGTGCCGCTTCCGGTATTTCCAGATCAGTCATCTCCGCGCCCTCCAGGAACGCGCGGAGCAAGGCCGCTTCGCCATCGCTGATCGGCACAGCAGGCTGCGGCGGCGCGGCGGCGGCCGGGGGCGGCGCCGCGGGAGCCGGTGGTGCTACCGGGGCGGGCGGTGTTACCGGGGTCTGCGGCGTTACCGGGGCCGGCGCTTCGACCGGTGCCGACTGCACATCCGGCGTTTGCGGCTGGGCCGGCTTGGGCTTCGGTTCCGCTTCTGGAGATGGCGACAAGAGATCATCGGCATCCCAGTCGTCGGGGATCTGTTCGCCAACCACCTTCGGCGGCTGGAAAAACTGGTTCGCCGAGGGCAGATGGTCCTGTTCCGACGGTGTGGCATCCAGGGGATCGCTGCCGGAACGCACTGGGCTCGAAGGACTCTTGGGCAAAAGATCGTCGAAGAGATCGCCGTCATCCGGGATCACCCCACCGCCGGAGCCTCTTTCGCCAGAGTCGAGTCCGCTCGAACTCGACTTGCTCGAGCCAAGATCCGCGAACAGCGGGTCTTCTTCCGGAGTGCGCGCTGGCGGCGCATCCAGGAGGTCATCGAAGGGATCGCTGGAGCCGACAAAAGGGCTTTCCGGCGGCGTGGCCGGCGGGGCTTTTTGATCCTGGGCCGCATTGATGGCAAAGGGATCGAGATCCTCGCCGATTCCAACGCCGAGTACCTTGGCAAAGGAATCCAGGTCCCTCGCCGGGGCAATCTCCGCGGCCTCATCAATCTCAAGCCGGATTTCGTAATCGCCGATCTTCAGGCGGTCGCCGTCACCGACAACGGCGCTGGAACCGCGTTCCATGCGTTCCTGCGAGCCATTGAGAAAGACCCCGTTGGTGCTGGTGTCAGTAATGGAAAACTGACCGTCCCGATACTGTATTGAACAGTGGTTCTTCGACATATGCGGGTCCGGCAACACCCACTCATTGCTCAGGCCACGACCGATCCTGCCGCCCTGAGAGCCGAAACTATGGCTGACATCCTGTGGATCCGGCGGCTTGACCTCGCCGATAATGGTCATTCGCAATATCATGTAAGTCTCAGGTACGTTCCCCGTTTCGCACCCATATTACACACGCAACGCCGCCGCAGACCATGCCTGGATCGCGGAAATCGGAAAAACTATAAGAAAAAAAGCACTTAGCTCGCATCCCGGCCACTACCGCCGCGCGCCACATCGAGGCCTTGTGTCAGGAATCTCGCGAACTTCTCCGGCGCATTTTCCGGTTCCGTCTGCACGGCGGCGAGGATCACAGCGCCGGAAACGGCGGCGCCTGTCAGTTCCTCGCCCGGCGGCACCACCGGCGCATCCTCCGGCGCCATTGAGCCCGCGCTCCAGAAAGCGGCAACCGCAGCCCAACTGGCCGAGGTATCCATCGGCGTCTTTTCCGCCAGAGCCATGGCCTTGCGGCGGTTTTCATCGACCGGTTTGTAGACCCAGGCTTCGGCTGCATCCAACACGGCCACATTATCGGGCGAGCTTTCCGGGCTGGTTACGGCGCGCGCGCAGAGACAAGCCCACCAGACAGCCTCGCGTTTCGGCAGGGCATAGGCCAGGAAACGCGCAGCGTCGGCAAAGCGCTGCTCCGCCATCAGCCGCTCGATAAACGACGCGGGTGTCGACGCCTCGTCGAGCAGCGCAGCAGCCTCAGGGTCCAGCTCGTACAGACGGCAGATTTCGGCCGCCGTCGAAGCTTGGACTTTTGTGAGTGCCGTCATTTTAACCGCTCACCTTCGTCATGTTTCCCAATTGATCCCGATTGAACCACAAAAAAACCCAGAACTTCCCGACAGAACCTCCTGTCACATCGAGAACACTTAGTTGATCATAACTATTCCACCTTTAACGGTGAGCATTCCCGAACCCTCCACCGTTGTCATCGGCGATTTCACATCCGCCTTCACATCGCCCTGGACCGTGACCATCATGCCTTTGATCTTGATGCCGGTCTGGTCGATCTTGATCGAGTTGCCGCCGACCTTCAGCAGGATCGACTGCATCGCTTCGACCGTGATCTTACCGGCGTCCGCCTTGACGCTGATATTCCCCATCTTCACCGAGTGCGTGTCGTTACCCTGCGACACCGTTACGGTGCGATTGCCCTGCCCCACCGTGAGCTTTTCGTTGCCCTGGCTGACCTCGGTGGTTCTGTTGTTGGTGATGGTTCTTTTCTGGTCGTTATCGACTTCCAGGGTGTCGTCGTTCTCGACCTTGCGCATGAAGTCTTTCTGCGCATGGAAGTAGACCTCTTCGCTGCCCGCCTTATCCTCAAAACGCAGCTCATTGAAGTCCTCGGTTCCCCCCTGCTTCGAACTGCGTGTCTTGATTCCGCTCTGGGTCTTGTTTGACGGCAAAGCGTAAGGCGGCGGGTTCTGGTCATTGTAGACGCAGCCCGTCACCAGCGGCCGGTCGTAATCGCCATCCAGGAAGCTGACGATCACCTCCATACCGATCCGCGGCGTGAAGACCGTCCCCCAGTTCTTGCCGGCCCACATCTGGGTCACGCGCAGCCAGCAGGAACTCTTTTCATTGTCCTCGCCATAGCGGTCCCAGTGGAACTGCACATGGATCCGGCCATGCTCGTCGACATCGATTTCTTCGCCCGACGGCCCGACCACGACCGCGCTTTGCGGACCATGGGCACGGGGGATCGGGGTAATGCACTCCGGCCGGAGGACGATATCCTTTGGAACACAGGCAAACTCGTTGGCGTAGCTGGGCCTACCGCCGCCGCCACTAGCAAGAAAAGTCGGGTCGAGGCCATGATGGACGACCCGCGACAGGACATAGTCCTTGTCATTCTCCGAAGGCACGCTGTGTTCGGTGATTCGGAACTTGTAACCGGGTGAGAAGGTCGCGCAGTCGCCGCCGCCTTCGACGGTCTCGTACGACGCCTCTTCGGTTTCCATGCTCAGCTTAACTGCGTCAGTCCCCTCGGAAGCCGTCGTATAGTGGCCCGGATATTCATAGACCTCGTACTTCTTAAAGTCCGAATTCTGCAACACCGTGTTGGTCTTCGATCCCAGATCGGTGGTCGAGGTCTTAAATTCGTAATCGCTTTGCGCCCACTTACCCGACTTGAACTCATAGCTGGGCGTCCAGAACTTGATGTTGCCGCCCGCGACGCTGCTCGGCCGGTATTCGACCTCCGACTGGGGCGCATCCTCATAGGCCCCCACATGATCCGCAATGACGAGCGTGTGTTTGCCCTGCTCGTGCTTGTGGAAATAGAAGAAGCCGTAGCGCTCCATCAGGCGCGACAGGAAATCGAAGTCGCTTTCGTTGAACTGGACGCAGTATTCGAGGGTCGGCGAATCTTTCTGGACCTTCAGCTCAAAGTCGGAGACGCCGACATCAGCCAGAACCTCCTCGATGATCGTCTTGACCGTTTTTTCCTGAAAGATCCGGCAATCTTCGGTGCGGGTCAAAAGCCAGAAGTTCGGGACGACTTCCGCCCGATAGCTGCGCAGGCCCTGTCCGGCCATGCCCCCAGCCGCAAAACGCCGGACAATGCCGTTGAACCAGCGCCTTTCGGTGTCGCCGGGCAATCCGACACTGAAGGAAACGCTCTTGCCCAGCAGTTTGTTGGGATCGATATCGGTCTCTTCGGAAAGCAGCTCGAGATCGAAGCGGAACAGACGCGAAGTCTGTTCCTCCCCCTCCAGGCCGGACAGCAACAGCTTGTCCTTCCCCAGGGGGGTTTCGATGGTCAGCAGCCTGCCTTCCTGTGTCCAAGCCACGGTCGGTGCCTTGTCCCCTAGATTCCGAGACCTTCAGTCCGCTCAAAGCAGAGCGAAGCTATCGATCCATTCGTTGTTCGGTTGGAATGCGCCGCGCCGGAACGCTTGGGGTTTTCCAAGCCACATCCTGCGCGCGCCCAAACCGGTTTCCGCCCGACAAGGGGCATGCACCCGAGGTCCGCGGTACGAAGCGGGCTCCATAGCGCGGACCATCGGGTAAACCGGATTGGATCAGACCTTCTTGGTCGTCGCCATGTCGTAACCCGCGGGGATCGGCGAACCAGCTTTGTGCTTCTCGTCGAACGGGGTGTACTTCATCTCGATCTTGGTGAAGTTGACACTGACCGACTCAGACGGACGGTCGCCGCCACTGCTGACGCTGTAGCCGGACACCAGGCAGTTGGTCAGTTCGTAGGTCAGATAGGTGTCGCCCGGGCTGCCGGTGCTGACCAGATGGATCTCCACCTTTTTACCGGCTGCGCCCACGGTCGATTCCGTGAAGAGGTGGGCTGAGGATGCGTCGAGAGTCTTCGTGAAGGTCACTTCACTGATGGAAGGCTCAGAAGCTTCGCGTCCCATGACACGGCCAGTCGGCGTCATGATCGCGCGACCGGCGCCCCACTGCAGGGATTCGACATCGATCCACTTTTTGTGATCCTGATGCGTCGCATCGCCGTCGATGCCTTCGTATTTTACGTAAATAGCCATGTCCGCTTACCTCCAAAAGAACGTTACAGTTTGCCTTGGTTGCAGGTTCTAGGAATAAAACCCACTGTTATTGCGGCTTTAAATCCGTTGGGAATATTTACCCGATACGGTACTCAAAACCGCCGCTTTCGTCTACCGAAACACTGACGTCCGTGATATCGCCGCCTTCAGCCATGCGCTCAAGGAACAACGCCGACATTTCAGGCAGCATGGTTCGGGAGAGAATACTTTCGATGTTGCGTGCGCCGCTCTCGCTTTCCTTGCAGCGCGCCGCGATCGAATCGACGAGAGCAGGATCGTAGTTGAACTCCGCCTTATAGTTTTCCCGCACGCGGGTCGCGATCCTGTTCAATTGCAGCTTGATGATGCCCTTGATGACATCGTCACTGAGCGGGAAGTAGGGAACCAGGGTGACCCGCCCCAGGAAGGCGGGCTTGAAGACCTTGAGCAGCTCCGGCCGCAAAGCCTCCGCCAGCCCGGCCTCGTCCGGCATGGTTTCCGGATCTTCGCAGAGGCCGGCGATGGTATCCGTCCCGGCGTTCGAGGTCATGATGATGACCGTGTTCTTGAAATCGATGTCACGGCCTTCACCGTCACGCAGCATGCCCTTGTCGAAGAGCTGGTAGAACACGTCCTGCACGCCGGCGTGGGCCTTTTCCATCTCGTCGAAGAGGATCACGCTGTAGGGCCGGCGCCGCACCGCCTCGGTCAGCACGCCGCCCTCGCCGTAACCCACATAGCCGGGCGGCGAACCCATCAGGGTCGAGACCTTATGCTCTTCCTTGAACTCCGACATATTGATGGTGGTGACATTCTGCTCGCCGCCGTACAGCAGTTCGGCCAGCGAGAGCGCGGTTTCGGTCTTGCCGACGCCGCTGGTGCCGCAGAAGAGGAAGACACCAATCGGCTTGCGCGGATCCGTCAGCTTGGCGCGCGAGGTGCGCATGGCCTGTGCGATGGCGTCCAGGGCATGGGATTGGCCGATGATCCGCTTCTCCAGATCCTCTTTGATATTGAGGACCTGCCGGATCTCGTTGGAGACCATGCGGCCCACTGGAATGCCGGTCCAGGTCGCGACCACCGCCGCGACGGCCTGACCATCCACGCAGACCTGCAGCAGCGGCTGTTCGCCCTGCAGTTCGTCGAGTTGCGAGTTGAGGTCGGCCAGCTCCGCCAGCCACTTCTTCATGTCCTCTTCGGAGGCCGGCTCCGCCTGGCCACTTTCTTCGGATGCCTCTTCGCCGTCCTCGGCATTGTCGCCGTGGGCGCTTTCGAGCTTGTCGCGCAGATCGCGGATCTGATCGATCAGATCACGCTCCTTGGACCAGCGCTCCTCGAGACCCGCCAGCTCATCGCTGACCTTGTCTTTCTCTTCGGACAGCTCCGCCAGCTTCGCGTCGTGGGCGCCGCCGGTCGCTGCTTCCCGCTCGAGGATGCCGGTCTCGACCTCAATCTGTTCGAGGCGCCGGCGCCGGTCTTCGATCTCCGGCGGCACCGCCGCCTGGCTCATGTTGACCCGCGCGCAGGCCGTATCCAGCAGGCTGACCGACTTATCGGGCAACTGCCGGCCCGGGATGTAGCGGTGCGACAGGCGAACCGAATCGATGACGGCTTCGTCCAGAATGCGCACGCCGTGATGCTGCTCGAGCGTGCCCACCAGACCACGCATCATCTCGATGGCGACGGCTTCGGTCGGCTCTTCCACCTTGACCACCTGGAAGCGTCGCGCCAGAGCGGCATCGCGTTCGAAGTACTTCTTGTATTCCGCCCAGGTCGTCGCCGCGATGGTGCGCAACTCGCCACGGGCCAGGGCCGGTTTCAGCAGATTGGCCGCATCGCCCTGCCCCGCCTGTCCGCCGGCGCCAATCAGGGTGTGCGCTTCATCGATGAACATGATGATCGGCTTAGGCGAGGCCTTGACCTCTTCGATCACCGACTTCAGGCGGTTTTCGAACTCGCCCTTCACGCCCGCACCGGCCTGCAGCAGGCCCAGGTCCAGGGTATGAAGCGCCACGTTCTGCAGCGCGGGCGGCACGTCGCCCGAGGCCAGCCGCAGGGCGAAACCCTCGACCACCGCCGTCTTACCGACGCCGGCTTCACCGGTCAGGATCGGGTTGTTCTGCCGCCGGCGGGTCAGGATATCGACGATCTGCCGGACTTCCGGGTCACGTCCGAGCACCGGGTCGATCTTCCCGTCCTTGGCCCGCTGGGTCAGGTTGATGGTGAACTGCGCGAGCGCCGTTCCGCCGGCCGCGCCGCCGGGCGCCACGGCCGCCGCCTCACCGCTTTCACTGACCGCTGCGACGGTTTCACCAATCGCTTCATCACTGTCGGCGACGATCTTCATCATGTCCCGCTGAAGCACGTCGGCCGGAATGCGCGCGAACTGTGCCGAACTTTCACGGGCGATCGGCGCCAGGCCGTCGTCCAGCAGCAGCGCGCAGAGCAGATGGCAGGAACGCACCTTGGGGGCACTGAACTGCAGGGATGCCAGCACCCAGGCTTCGCGCGCCAGCTTGACCACCTGCGGCGAAAGCGCGGGTGCGCGGCTGTTGCCGGTCTTGATCTTGTCCAGGACTTTGGTCAGGTCCGCGATCAGGCGCGACTCATCGACTTCGTAGTGCCGGAGCAACAACTGCAGATCGGTATTATTGCTCTCAAGCAGCTTGAGCAGCCAGTGCTCGATCTCGATATTGTAATGGCTGCGCGACAGGGTCAGGCCGGCCGCACTCTCAAGCGACGTTCGGCAGGTCCCGTTCAGTTTCCCGACAAGCGCCTTTAAATCCACTGCAGCCATCTGTCCCCCTTCTCGTGATGCATTTCATATGTATGCATCCGATTTTTAATTTCTACGCTATTTTTGCGAAAATCGTAAGCGTTATTATTACAGTAGCAAAATGAAGGCTCTGCGACAGCCCTTTGTTTTTGCTCAGTACATCCCCAGAGTCTCCCAGATCGGCTGTTTCAGTTCCAGGATTTTCCCAATTTTTTCAGATACATGCTGCAGGTTGTTTTCGCGACCTTCCACCGGTTCGCCGTCCTTCAGCATTCGCTCGCCGCGCTCTTCGTAGGCTTGCCAGACAATCTCCGAGAATTTTTCCATATCCTCCCCCAGCCCCTCGCAAAGTCCCCAGAAGGTATGCGCCTCGAGGCTCGTGACCGGCATCGCACTGCCGAGTCGGAGCGACGCCAGGGCGCCGGACAACTGAGTCATGTCGACCCGTGCCTGGTTTATGACTTTGTGATTGAAGGCCCGCAGGCTCCCGGCGGCCGCGCCCTCGTTCGAAAACACCAGGGGTTGCGCCTGGTTGGAGCCGATCAGAATCCCGGCGATTTCCTGCATCGTCGAATCGGGGTGCTTGCGGATCGAGGACAGGGACATGATCTCCGCCATGGACTTCGGCCCCGACGCAAGTGCATCGAAGACTTCATCATAGACATCCGCAGCGACCTCGATATGTCCGCGCGGTGACAAAACCTTTGTCGTCGCGTCCTGGCGCGGCACGACGCTGGCGAGCTCGAGCTCCGCAAAGATCTTCTGCTGCCGCTGCCGGCTCATGCGCCGGGCGCCGCGTACGAAAATGTCCTGACGCAGGGAGCGCGTGAGGAAGTAATCCTTGAAGGTTTCCCGGATCTCCGGAATCTGGATCTTGTCCAGCAGTTCACGTTGTTCCGGCCGCAGCGTGAGATCGGGAAAATTCTCCAGCAGGATGGTGGACGCCACGAAGGAGAGCTTGACGGGCGCCAGGTCGCGCGCAACGTCCGCATGGTAGAGCGGTACCCAGTGGGCGTTCAGGTACTCATGCGCCAGATAGTGCCCGCCTTCCCCTTCCCAGGTTTTGATCAGGTAATCCAGGCGATGGTTATCGACGAAGAAGTGCGAGCCGCTGTCGCGCAGTTCGCTCGCAAACTTCAGGGCCCGCTCCACCTGCAGGTCGCTGCGGCCGGGCATAAGCCGGGCGAACTCGCTGAACATCCGCTGCAGCGGCAGGCCAGCAGTCGTATCGGGCATGGAATTGTAGCTGACGTACAGCACGCCGCCGGGCTTGAGGTAGCGCCCGAGGAACTTCACGATCGCGCGCTTGTTCTCCTCGCTGATCCAGCTATAGACGCCGTGCATGGTCACGAAATCGAACTGCGGCAGCTCGACCCGTCCTTCTGCGAAGTCCTCGAAGCTCGCCTCGTAAAAGGTGATGTTCGAGAGTCCAGTTTCCGCCGCCATGCTGTCCGCACGCACGATGTGCGCCGGATTGAAATCCATGGCATGGAAATCGCCCTGCGGATTGGCGGCCGCCAGAGCCAGCGCCGTGAGCCCTTGTCCGCAACCCAGCTCGCAATAGGTAAAGCCACGCTCCAGCGCTACGGGCTCGTAGCCATTCAAAGCGCAGGCAAAATTAATATAGACCGGTGCCTGCTGCTTATAGAAGCCGGGCACATACTCGATATCGGAGATGTACCCCGCGTCCCAAGAACTCATCCGCTTTCCCTAACTTTATTCGTAATTGTCCAAGGAGAAGACCGCGTCGGAAACATCCGCGCGAGCGCCAGTCTGATTGAGCCAGGTGTTCCAGCCCAGCCGTGCCCCCGGCCCTTCCTGCGCGCCGCCAAGCTGCAGTTCCGGCACCTCATCACCGCGCAGGGTGAGCTGCACGTCGAAGCTCTTGTCCGCGCCGACGAAAAGGCGGGTCATCTGGGCCAGCTTCAGCAGTTCATCCCCTTCCGGCATGAAAGCCACGAACTGCTGGTAGCTCAGCGGCCCCATCCGGATCCGAAAGCTGCTCTGCACATCCCAGACCCGGGACCCGACCACCGCATCGACACCCAACTGACAGAAGCCCGGGTCCAGCACGGGGTTCGCCGGCAGCGAGGTGCATTCATCCGCTGCCAGCGACAGCCAGCGGCCCTGGAACTGATCGATCTCCACCTTGCGCTCGAAAAAATCGGACAGCAGCGCTTCCAGCGCGACGGCGGAGGGCGGCGAATGGCTCAGGTGACCGCCGTAGTGCAGCAGCAGTTGATCATCGAAGGCCAGGCGATTGCGCAGGCTCGTCTCTCCGAAGCCAATGGCGGCGAAGAGACTCGCGGTCACCGGATCTTCCTGCTCCCGCCCCGTCCGCTCATAGACCTGCGGCAGCCGGTACTTCTCCCAGGCGCGCAGGAAGAGCGAAATGATCCGATGATTGAAGACATCGAAGAAATCACGCAACGCCGTGTTCTTGGCGCGGGTTTCACGGATCAGGGTCTCGGTGTAATGCGGCGGCAAAACACCGCTCGGCCCGGTCAGCCCCATGAAGCCCACCGTCATCTCCACCGGCGGCGCCTTCTCCTCGCCGCCGCCCTCGACCTCCGGCTGAACCAGCCGGCTGATCTCATTCGGCGGAAAGTGCAGCGCCGGCAGGGCGCGAAAGCGCACGGCCTCCCGGTCCGGCGGCGTATCCTCGCCGACCACGCCGGCATTGCCATCACCGCGTTTCGACTCCCGATCGGCCTCATCCTCGCCGCCAGAATCGACCGCCGATTCCGCGCGCTGCGCACGGCGTTGCTCGGCAGCCTCCAGAAGCCGCGCCGCCTGGAAAAACCCGAAGCGCTGCGGTGTCTGGAAAAGCTGGTCGATCAGAGAAGAGTCCGGTCGCCGGCTCTCGGAGGCCATTTCCGCAATACTCCAGACCGTCCCTTTACACGGGCAGTCAAACGGGTGAAGGAATTGATTGAACAGTAGAGCCCCAGGAAGCGCTCCAGGACCTGCGCCAGCAGGAAGAGGCCATTCCCGGAAAAGCCCTTCTCATCGAACTCGATTTCGACCTCCATGCCCCGGCAGACGCCGCCGACGCCGAGCGAAGCGGCCCGCGCCGCCACGCGCCGGTTCTTGACCGAGAGGACGGAGTCGATCACGCCGCGGGTTTCGGCAGAGTCCCGGAAGTCATAGAGCTTGAGGATCTCCCGCAGGGCATCCGCGCCTTCGCCACTCTCCGCATCGGTGATCGAGAGGTGGTTCAGGCTCAGGTGCGAGATCAGGCGCCAGTAACCGCGCGCGCCCGCCGGCGGACGCAGGGTATCGGTCGGCGCTGTGATGCAGCTCAGCTTCGAGACCGGCGAGGCGCCCTCCACCAGTTGCAGATAGGGATGTCCGCCGCCATAGGGCAGCTTGCCCGGCAGGTCACGATTGAGCGTCGTGATTCCAACGGAGACCGTCCAGTTGGCCGGCATGGAGGGCGAGAAGTCCAGGTCCACCAGCGACAGATAAACCTCGGTGCCGCGGTCGAACTGGCCGGCCGGGCGCCGCGCCGTCTGCCAGAAGCGCAGGTCCTTGCGGGGATCGCCGCTGTGCTTCAGCGAATAGAACGGCGCGACCTCAACGGAGTCTCCCTCGGGTGACGACATGTGCACGCTGTCAACGGAGAAGACCTCCGTGACGCCTTCGCGCCTGGCGTCCGGCACGATCCGGTATTCATGGCTGGTCTGATTGAGGGCGATGGGCTCGGCGCGCTGCTTGTAGAGGTTCGTCATCGGCGTGCAGCCCAGCGCGAAACTCTCCGCCGAGACGCTGCGTTCCAGATCGCTCGAGGTCCGGTTGAGATAGATGAAAACATCCATCTTGTTGCCTGCTTCCAGCAGGATCTTGCTCTCCAGCCCGGTGAGATCGAAGAAGAGGAATTTTTCCGGAAAGGCGAAGTACTCGGTCAGCAGCCGGTAGCCAACGAAGGAGCGCGCCGGATAAGGCAGGATGCCCTCGTCCCTTTCGAAGCCCACCGGCCTGATGTTATCGCGCCCGATGATCACCGGGTTGGGATCGGAAACCCCATCCGCCAGCGCCACCGAAACCGCATTGTTGAACAGCAGTTCGTGCAGAGGCAGCACCTGCTGCGGCTGTCCGCGCAGGAAGAAGCGTAAGGACTCTGGGCCCAGCTTCGTAAAAGTCATCTCCTTGCTGAGGCACTTCAGGCTCAGTCGCAGAACCGCGACGGCGCCGGAGGCGCGCGGATTGGCCGGCGCGGCCAGAGGACGCCCGCTCAAGGACGCGTTCTCGACCTTGATCGGCCAGAGCGTCGTGTCGTAGCAGGTCGTGAAGCGGCAGTTCTCGCCGCCGACCGCCTCGGTCTCGATCTCGGTCTGGCGCGGCACCTGGTAGGATCCCGTATGATCCGCCTGACATTCGAACTGCACGATCGACATGGAGGGAATCGGCGCCAGATAGTGCGGATAGAGCGCGCCGATCAGCGCGTCGGTCAGCTCCGGAAAGTCATCGTCGATCTTGTGCCGGATTCGCGCCGTCAGATAGGCGAAGCCTTCGATCAGGCGCCCGACATGCGGATCTTCGATCGCATCCGCGCTCAGGCGCAGGCGCCCGGCGATCTTGGGGTGCGCCTCGGCAAACTCGGCCGCGAGCTTGCGAACATAGGTCAGTTCGCGATTGTAATATGGCAGCAGGTCGTCAGCCATTGGGCTTGGTCACCGAAAAATTGTGGGTCACCGGATCCAGGCTGGAATCGAAGACCATGGCCTCGGGCGTAGGATCGGCGTAGACCAGGGCCTCCACTCGGAAGCGCAAAGTCCGGTCCAAAGGTTCGGCGTTGTCCAGCATCACCACCTTCAGAGACTGAAAGCGGGGTTCGTGCCGACGGATCGCCATTTCCAGTTCCTTACAGAAATTCTCCCGGTCCTGCTGCGTGGCGACGTCGATCCGGGTCACGTCGGGAATCCCGAAGTTGACCAGCGAATGGTTCAACTCCTTCAAACCGGACGGCCAGGAGAGATGCCGCTGCCGCGTGTTGAGCAAAGCCTCCAGGTCTCGCCGGATGGCGTTGCGCAGTTCGGCGAGCGGCTGGCCACGTGACTTCGGCCGGTCGCGGCTCTCATCCGGATGCTCGTCCAGCAAACGGTCCAGCACCGACGGCAGGATAGGTTGATCGGGATCGATCCGGGCCATGCAAGCCTCAGCTTTCGACGTCGAACTGCAGGCTCTCGAGCTGCATGATCGGCACCAACTCCTCGCCCACTAGGAAGCAGCGCTGGCCGAGGCCGCGTGCCGGGCTGTCCTCGCCGCCGATCCAGTCGGAACTGCGGCCGAGCAAAGCCTGCTCGTCAACCTCCTGCCCGTCTTCCAGGGCATCACTGGGCGGCAGATAGATCGCCGGAATGAAGACGTCGCCGTCCGGCCCGTCCACGACGTCGACGGTCGCCCGCCGCCAGATCAGATCGAGCGGCCGTTCCGGCGCGTGGAACTCCATCTCACGCACCCGCGAAGCTTCGACCCAGAAATACTTCCCGGTGCTGGTGATCACCTCGAAAAAGGACGCGCAGACATCATCCAGGTCACGGAAATCGTCGAAGGCCTTGCCGTTACAGCTACCGGTGAGACTCTTGCGTCCGGCTTCGGCTTCTCCAAGTAGCTTCGCCGCGCCCGCGGCATCACCCTCACGCAGCAGCGTAACGGCTTCCAGGTGTTTACTCAGATCTTCCGAAGGTGTCTCCAGAAACTCCGGCACCCGGCCGGCGCTGAAAAGTTCCCGCCGCGCCTGATCGCCCCGGATCAGTTGCCGGATCATGGCGACCCCGACCGCGACATCTGGATTCTGTGTCGAGACCACATCCAACAGCTTGTCGGCCCGCTCCAGGTTTCCGGAGAAACACAGCAGTTCCGCCAGGAAGCCGCGCCGTCCCTGGTCCACCGGATTTTTGCGCACCTCGTCGTTCATCGCGGAAATCGCATCCGACAGGTTGCCCGCCTGATAAAGCTCCTTGGCGCTGAGGGTCATGGGGAGATCCTTTCAGTTATCTTTATTATGCGGGCCCGACGGACGAGAGCTCCGTCACCAGTTTAAAAGAAGAGATGACCTGATCGAGCTGCGCGTGCGGCTGCAGATGCACGGTGCAGGCGTAGACTCCGGGACGCCCCGGAGTCTCGCGCACGGAGACCTGTCCTTCGCGCAGCGGATATTTGGCTTTTTGCTCCGGCGAGGCGCCATCCACCGCCGAACAGTAATTCAACAGCCAGCGCTGCAGAAAATTCTCGCATTCCTCAGCGGAGATGAAGGAGCCGACCCGGTCGCGCCCCATGACCTTCACATAGTGACTGAAGCGCGAGACACAGAGAATGTACTGCAGCATCGCCGACAGCCGCGCATTGACGTTGGCCAGGGACCGGTCGTAAGTCTGCGGCAACTGCACTGACTGATTGCTGTAGAAAACCGAAAACTCACTGTTGGAGCACTTGCTCAGAGGGATGAAGCCCAGGTTGCTGAGCTCCATTTCCTGCGTCTCCGAGATCGAGACATCGGTCGAATACTTGATCGCGATTCCGCGCCGGTCCGTGGCGAAGCTCTGCACCGTCAGGCCGGGGACCAGCCCATAACCGACCACGTCGCGCTCCGCCCCGCGGATATCCGCGAACCAGCCGCTGTCGAAAAAATTACGGATCAGAACCGCGGCAAAGGCATAGGCTGCGCTGCCCCAGAGATAACGGCTGTCGTCGTTGCCGGTGACCTGCTCCACATAGCGGAAACCGTAGTCCGGCGCGGCGCCGTCGCGGTAAGGCAAGCGCATCAGGATACGCGGCAGGGTCACGCCCACGAAGCGCGCGTCCTCCATCTCGCGCAGGGAGCGCCAGCGGTCGTACTCCGGCTGCCGGAAGACTGCGCCAAGGTCGATCGGAATGCCCAGGTCGCGGAAGCTGTCCAGGCCCAGCAGCTCCGGCGCAGCGCCGACGATCAGGGGTGCGAAGGCCGCGGCGGAGACCTGCGCCAGGGACTTCAGGGTCGAGACATCGTCGGTCGGATGGTCCTTGCCGCGCTTGTGCCTGACCTCGTAATCGCCGATCAGAACGCCGTAGGGTTCACCCCCGGGCATGCCGAATTCATTTTCGTAGATCTTGATGAAAAGCTGGCTCTGATCGAACTCGATGGCGCGCTCCATGTCGCGCGTCACTTCGGCCCAGGAAATATCGAGCAGCTTGATCTTTACGCCAGGCTCGTCGTCCGCCTGGTCGACCAGATACTCGACGCCCCGCCAGGAGGCTTCCAGCTTTTGAAAGCGCGGATGATGCAGAATGGCATCCACCTGCTCGGACAGCAGACGGTCGAGATAGGCGATGTCCCGGTCGAGGGCCGCCAGAATGGCATTGCGGCTATATGGCGGCTGCAACAACTTGCCGTCACCGAACCAGAGCCGCAGCCCCTGGATGGTGTGTCCGGTCGTGAGGAAGGCCTGAAGACGGTCGCCATCACCCATCACGCCGGTCGCCTGGCTCGTACTGCCGACAGCCTCCGAGCGCCGCTCCCGAAGCGCGGCGGAGACACCTGCAAGCGTCACTGCGGCTTGAGTCATAACGGCTTCGTCATAACAAAACGTCCGTCCGGTCGCGAAAGTCGCCACGCGGCCGATGGCTGACCAAGGTCAGGCCACCGGCCGTGCAGAGAAAGGTTCCAAATGTCAGGCACGCCCGCCGACACCCGACCCCCAGCGACCAGAATCAGCCGCCGATCTGCGGGATCTTGGCGACCATCCGCATGGAGGTCGTCAGTTCCTCCATCTGCAGCCAGGGCCGCATCCAGGCAACGGCGTTGTAGGAGCCCGGCGCGCCCGGGATCTCCTTGACCGAGACCTTGGCTTCGGCCAGCGGATACTTCGCTTTCATCTCCTGACCCGAACTGGCGTTACCGTTCACGTAGTTCAGGATCCAGCGGTTCAGCCAGTCTTCGCAGTCCGAGGCCTCCATGAAGGAACCGATCTTGTCCCGCGCCATGATCTTCAGATAGTGGGCGAAACGCGACGAGGCCATCATGTAGGGCAGCCGGGCCGAAATGGCCGCATTGGCGGTGGCTTCCGGACGGTCGTACTTCTTCGGCTTCTGCGTGGTCTGCGCCCCGAAGAACACGGCATAGTCGGTGTTCTTGTAGTGGCAGAGCGGCAGGAAGCCGAGTTTGCTGAGTTCGGCCTCGCGGCGGTCAGTGATGCCGATTTCCGTCGGGCATTTCTGATCAGGGTCGCCGTCGTCACTCATGAAGACGTGGCTGGGCAGGTTGTCCACCCGGCCGCCGCCCTCGGCACCGCGGATGGCCGTGCACCAGCCGTACTGCGCGAAAGCGTTGGTCAGGTTGGTGCCCATGACGTAGGCCGCGTTCATCCAGGTGTACTCGTCGTGGCCCATCGGCTTCGCGGCACCGCTGGCATCCATTTCGCCTTCTTCGAAGCCGAACTCTTCCACCGGCTTGGTGTTTTCGCCGTAGGGCAGACGCGCCAGAACCCGCGGCATCACTAGGCTTACGAAGCGGGAATCCTCACTCTCGCGGAAGGAACGCCACTTCGCATACTCGATCGATTCGAAAATCTTCTCAAGATCACGCGGCTTGGAAAGCTCGTTGTAGTCGTCGAAGCCGAAGAGTTTAGGACCCGCCGCCGAGATGAAGGGGGCGAAGGAGGCCGCCGCCACGTTCGACATGCTGGTCAGCAGTTCAACGTCTTCGGGGTGATTGGTGAACTCGTAGTCGCCGATCAGCGCACCATAGGGTTCGCCACCCGGCGTGCCGAACTCGTTCTCGTAGATCTTCTTGAAGGTCTGGCTCTGGTCGAATTCGACCGCCTTGCTGAGATCCTTGTAGAGGTCACGCTTCGAGACGTTCATCATCCGGATCTTGAGGGTCGAACTGGTCTCCGAGTTCATCACCAGGTGATGCAGCCCGCGCCAGGAGCCCTCAAGCTTCTGGAACTTCTCATTGTGCATGACGGCGGCGAGCTGCTTCGACATGGCCTTGTCGATTTCAGCGATCGCCTGGTTGAAAGTCACGGTCAGGTTCTTGCTGTAGCTGACGGTGCCTTTCAGGGCCTCTTCCGTCAGGGTCTTCAGCAGTTCCGTCGCGCGTTCCGGTTCGGTCTGCTTGGTCGCGCCAATGGCCTGATCCAGCAGGCTGACTTCGCCTTCGGCCTCTGTTGTTTGGGCTTCGGCCTGGGCATCGGTTTCAGTCTGGCTCATTATTCGCTCCCTTTATCCTCGTCGCCTTCAGCCGGTTCGTCGACGCCCAGTTGCCCCTGAAGCTCGGAGAGGGCTTCCTTGTTCTGCAGGACCTTCTCCAGCAGAGCCTCGAGATCTTCCGAACGGTCCACCTTGCTCATGAGGTCGCGCAGTTGGTTGCGGGTCTCCAAAAGCTTCTTAAGGGCCGGCACCTGGTCGACGACCGCGCCCGGCTCGAAATCCTCGATCGAACGGAACTTCAGATCGACGGCCATCTCGCTGCCGTCCCCCTTCAGGGTGTTTTCGACCTTCATGTTCAGTCCGGGATTGATGCGGCTCATCACCTGATTGAAGTTGTCCCGGTCGATCTGCACGAACTTCCGGTCCTTCAAGGGCGCCAGCGGCTCCGTCGGATCGCCTGAGAAATCGCCCATGACGCCGACGATGAACGGCAGCTCCTTCTGAACGACGGCGCCCTCGGTCTCGACGTCGTAACTGATGTGAACACGCGGTTTGCGAACGCGTTCCAATTTGCTGTGAATACTAGCCATGATCCCTGTCCTCGGTTGCTCGTACTGTGAGAATTGCCGCGCCCGCTACGCTCTCAAGCGCCCTGCTGTGCGCGACGGCCTTAAAGATTTAACTACAGTCTGTCACCTCGCCGATCATTCTAACACAAATTATCCTCTTCTTTACCCGGCGGTTGCAACACCTGCAAATTCTGTCTTCGCCGTTTGCTGGGATCAGACTCGCTTCCGCGCGCAGTCACACCACTCAAGTAACCTGCGTCAGGCGGTTCTAGTAACCATCGTCAGGCGGCGGCGGGGCGATACCGGCACGCATCAGGAAGCCCCGGCGCGCCTCTTCGTCGGGGATCAGCTCCACCAGCAGATCGGACAGCGGCATACGCGCCCGCCGCACCATCTCCTCCAGCGTGTAGGACATGGTCGAATGGGGCTCGGTCTTGCGGAAGTAGTCCGCCACTTTCAGCAAGGTGTTGAAGGCATCTTCCCGGCTGTTGATCGCACCGGGAACGGCCGGTCCCGCAGCCCCGCCGGCAGCCGCTGCCGCGGCTGCACCTCCGCCACCTTCGGCCTCGGCGCTTTCCGCCGCCGGCGCATCGACGGCCAGCTTGTCCTTGGCCAGAAAACTGACTTCATCGAGAATGGTCTGCAGAAGATTGCGGATGTTCGAGGTTGGCGGCCCGTCCATCCCGCACTTTTCATCGAGCAGGGCATTCAGCTTGGCAAACTCATCGAGCGCGCCCTGCAGGTCGTCGAGCAGTTCCCGGAAAAAAGGCGTCGGTGTTTCGGAAACGGAGAGGGTCATCTGCTCCAGGGTCAGCGCGCCCGCATCGATCCTGGCCTGGCGCTTCTCCTCGTCCACGACCTTCGCCAATTCGCCCGCCTGCTCGTATTGCCAGTAGGCATAGGGCTCGTCGCTGCTGCCCTCGGTAATCTGTACCTTCCGGATCGGCTGGATCAGCGTGCCGTCGCCGCCGTCGCCGTTCAGGCCGGTCAGGGGCGCGATCTTGGTCTCGAGGCCATCCTCGTCTTCCAGGGGATAGAGATCGTCCCAGAAGTTCTCGACCATGCCGTGGATCAGACGGAAGCCGTCGCGCAGGCCGGCAAAGCCATAGGCCCGCAGCATCGCTTCGGTCAGCCAGGAGGCGATCTCCAGATCCTTTGAGCGGGTCGCGATGACATCCGGCGACAACTCGAGAATGCTGCGCCATTCGTCGAGAAAGCCGGAGGGCTCGTCGTCCATCTCCATATTGCGCTCCGCGGCGCGGGCGGCTGAACGCGCATCTTTGATCTGATAATAGACCGATGTCGGCGAGGCGTCGTCGCGCAGGTTTTCACCGGCGGGATTGTCCCCCTCGACCGGAGCGAGCAAGGCTTCAAAGTCTAAATTTTCCTGTGACGCCATAAAGTTTCACTCGTCTTATGTTTTGCCGGGTCATGTTTCGCCGGAGCACATGTTTTGCCGGGCCGCAGGTTTTGCCGAGACCGGCCGCTTTCCGAAGCGAATCCTCGCGCAGGCTGTATAGGCGAATCGTCGTGAAAGATGCCGTGCCGAATGATCGAGCCCGGCCGCGTCACTCAGAGCCTGCTGTGTCGAGAATCTACTTTCGTGATACGGCTCCCCCTTTATGCCCCTTGCCCCGCAGCAATTTATCCCGAACCGCATCTGAGCCGAAGCTCTTTCATCGGTCCGAAAAGCCAAGGTTCTTGTTTGTCTGCAACAATAGGCTTGAAAGGTGTGGAGTTTCAATCGTTTCCTCTGCTTCGCTAAGAAAGACTTTTGACAGGCTTTCCGAGACAGGCCCGGCAAGGCCTTACAACGCAACCGGACACTCGCTGCCGCCCGAAACTCGCCAATCGCGTTCACCCACGCGGGAAACAGGCTGCCGCCCTGGCAAATTTGCAACGCTCAAACGGGAAAGTGAACAAGGAGTGAGTGAAAATCTAGACAGCCGCTTACGAACTGTTAACCATAATTCTGCTATCACAACTTTGCCACAGCCGGAGCCGGACAGCAGACCAGGATATGACGAAAACGCCTTTCGCCTTTGCCAGCCCCTCCTCGCGTAACAGCATAGGCCTGCTCGCTTTAGGCCTCGTGTTTGCGGTTTCGGCCTGCAGCAGCGTCGCACCTGAGCCGCGCATCGAAGCAACGCCCGAATCGATCATCGAATCGGCGCTCTCCTCTTCAGTCCAGCTCTTCACGGAACGCGAAGACGGCCGGCGGCGTACGGGATCCGGCGTGGTTTTCGCCCTGGACGGCGAACGCTCCTACATCGTCACCACGGCGCACACTCTGGAACCCCAGGTCCCACAAAAGGTCTTCGTCGCCCTGCCCGGCCGCAGCGAACGGACAGAAGCCCAGATCCTCACCGTCAATTCGGAAAAGGATATCGCGCTGCTGGAAACCGAACCGCTGGCGGTCACGCCCGTCCGCTTTCAGGACGACGCCCGCCTCGGTGAGAATATCTGGGTGGTGTCTTTCCCCTGGGGACGCCGGGTCACGGTCGTGAACGGCTTCGTCAGCCAGGTGGCTCAGGGCATCGGCGATCCGGATTCGATCACCCGCGGCCCGGTCAGCCTGATCGATGCCACCGTCAGCTACGGCACCAGCGGCGGCGGCGTGTTCAATGGCGAAACGGGCGATCTGCTGGGCATCGTGCGCGGCTACCGCACGGCAAAACTCTCCGTCCCTGGCGGCGAAGGACAGAGCCTGAACCTGCCCATCGCCGGCGAAACGACGGTGATCCCCATCGCCGACATCCGCTGTCAGCTCAAGGACGCGCAACTCGCGCGGCTGACGACGGAAAGGGACTGGGCCTTTCTGGTCGAGAACACGGAGAGCTGCCCCAAGATGACGGCAGCCAATCCCTCGACGACCAAAGCAAACTGAATAGACCTGATCTTCGGCGCAGAGGGCGCGGGCTGTTCACCCGCGCCCTCCCTGCCGATGCTATGGCTTACTGAGCCGGCGCGATCGAGGTCGCGACGTTCTTGCCATCCTGCTGTTCGTAGGAAACCGTGACCTCGGTGCCCGGCGCCAGACCGTCCAGCGGCACGCCCTCGACGACCTCAAAGGTGGTGCCGTCTTCCAGCGTCAGGGTGTTGGTGCCGGGATCGGCCATGGCGATGCGACCGGAAGCCTCTTCCGCGTGGGCTGCGCCGGCGAAGCCGAGGAACGCGAAAACGGAGAGTGCAGTCAGAAGTTTTTTCATCGTCTCTATCCCAATTTGGTTACGATTTACAATAGGTTGCGTGGTTAAATGTAGGTCCCGCAACCAGTGACGAGAAGAGACAAGATCCGAGCATTTCTGTGTCAGCGATAGGCTATGCAACCCGGTGCTGTGACCGTATCGGGACAGGTGTTTTATGCATTCAAAAACCGCCGCTAAAACCAGCGGAAAAGGTGCTAAAGCAGAGCCTTACCGAGCCGCCTTGAAGCGGCCCTCAACAAGATCAGACTGCGGTCCCGCCGCTCTTCATTGAAGCGGGAGGTCAGTCCAGAAACCGCCAGCGCGCCGCGCAGCGTCCCTTCCCCACTCAGGACCGCCACGGCGACCGCGGAAAGGTCGGGATTACGTTCACCCACGGAGACGTAGTAGCCGCGCGCACGGACAGCCGCGTCCTGCGCATCGCCGTCCTCGTCGTAGGCCCGCAGGACATGCGCAGCCGCCCCCCGGTCCAGCGGCAACCGCGCACCTTCGTCCAGGTGATGGCGGACCGGCTGCTTCGAATTCTCGCGGTAGAGACAGACGCGCTCCGCCGCCTCACGGACATAGAAGGAGGCCGTCTCGCCGGTCGCCTCCACCAGCGCCCGCAGCTCAGGCCGGATCTGCTCACCCAGATCGAAGCTGCGCCGATAGATCGAGCCCAGACGCCAGACACTCGGCCCGAGCCGGTAGAACCCCGCTTCATCGCGGGTGAGATACCCGAAACGTTCGAGAGAGGCCGAGAGGCGCAGGATCGTACTCTTGTAAAGCCCGGTCTCCTCCGCCAGCCCCGCCAGGGTCAAAACCCGGCGTCCCTCACCGAAGGCCTCCAGGATCGACAGCGCCCGTTCAACTGCCTCGACACGCTGCTCCGTCATTCCGGCACCCCTCCTCACCGTTCTGTCCTGCAGAACAACAGAATATCGTTCTTGCAGGCAGAACAACAACTGCTCTAGCAACAGCGCAATCACCTGCAAAGGGAGCAGACAAAGCATGTCCCCGCTGTCCGGAATTCGTGTCCTGGACCTGACCAATGTCCTGGCCGGTCCTTTCTGCTGCCATCAGCTTGCCCATCTGGGCGCCGATGTGATCAAGGTCGAGGTCCCGGGCCGCGGCGACCTGGCCCGGCAACTTGGCGCCGACTCTGAGCTTAATCAGAAGCTTATGGGCGTTTCTTTCCTTGCGCAGAACGCTGGAAAGCGCTCGGTCACCCTGAATCTCAAGAATGAGAAAGGCGTTGCGCTGCTAAAGCGCCTGGTCGCTTCCGCCGATGTTCTGGTGGAGAACTTTCGGCCCGGGGTGATGGAGCGTCTCGGCGTCGGCTGGGATGTCCTGCGCGAGGTCAATCCCCGCCTGATCTATTGCGCCATCTCCGGCTTCGGCCAGGAGGGGCCCTGGCGCGACCTGCCGGCCTATGACCAGATCATCCAGGGCGTCTCCGGTGTCATGAGCATCACCGGCGATGCCGAAACCGCACCCTATCGGGTGGGAACGCCGATCAGCGATACTATCGGCGGCCTGACCGCCGCCTTCGCCATCACAGCGGCGCTTCAGGGGCGGGAGCGCAACGGCGGCAGCTTCGTCGACGTTTCCATGCTGGAAGCGACCCTCTCGACCATGGGTTGGGTGTTGTCCAACTGGCTGATCGCCGGTCAGCGGCCACAGCCCCACGGCAACGAGAACGTCACCTCGGCGCCCTCCGGCACCTTCGAGACCGCCGACGGCCCCATGAACCTGGCCGCCAACAAGCAGGAGCAGTGGGAGATTCTCTGCCGCTTCCTGGGGCGCGAGGAACTGCTCACCCATCCCGACTACGAAACCCGCGAACGGCGCAAGCAAAACCGCATGGCATTGAAGGCGGAGCTGGAAAGGACCTTCAGGACGGCCCCGGCGGAGCAGTGGTGCGATGAACTGAACCGGCGCGGCGTCCCGGCCGGCAGGTTGATGACGGTGCCGGAAGTCCTGGAGCAGCCGCAGATCGCCGAACGCGGCCTGCTGGCGGCCTTCGAGGCGGTTCCTGGTGCCGGGCGGGACATCCAGGTCGTGCGCACCGGGCTCAAGCTGGACGGCGCGGCGCCCGCGGTCGAGAGCCCGCCACCCCGACTCGGAGAGCACAATCTGGAAATCTACGGCGAGCTGGGACTCGGTCCCGACGAGATCGAGTCCTTAAGGAAGGAGCAGGTGATATGAGCGATGTCAGCGACTGGTGGCGGACTGCGATCATCGATATGGCACCGGGCCGGATCCGGATGCGCGGTCATCCGATTGAAGAGCTGATCGGCGAGATCACCCTGCCCCAGATGATCTGGCTCATGACCCGCGGCGAGCGCCCGGAAATGCCCCAGGCGAAGCTGCTCGAATGCGCCCTGGTCGCGGCTGTCGACCATGGACCCCAGGCGCCTTCCATCGCGACCGCGCGCATGGCGGTGACCTGCGGCCTCGGCCTCAACGGCGCGATGGCCTCGGCGGTGAACATGCTGGATGACGTGCACGGCGGCGCCGGCGAACAGGCGGTCGAGCTTTACCAGCGGATCGATGAAGCCGCTTCAAGCGGCACGGCGTTCGAAGAAGCCGTTGCCTCGGAAGTCGCGCACTGGCAGAGCGAAAAGAGCAAATACATCCCGGGCTTCGGGCACCGTTTTCACAAGCCGCGTGACCCGCGCGCGCCGCGGCTGCTCGCGCTGGTGAAGGAAGCCGCCGGCGAGGGAACGGTCTCTGGCCGTTTTGCCATAATCGCGGAGGCTTTGCAGGCGCATCTGGAGGAACGGGCCGGAAAGGCAGTGCCCATGAACATCGACGGCGCGACCGCCGTGATCTTCGCCGAACTGGGCTTCGCGCCACCTCTGGCGCGCGGCCTCTTCTGCCTGTCCCGCTCCATCGGCATCCTCGCCCACGCCTGGGAACAGATGCAGCAGGGTGGCCGCAACAAAGGACCGACGCCCCCAGCCTACCGCTGGCGCTACGACGGGCCGAACCCGATCGAATAGGGCCTGAGAGAAAATAGAAAAGTGGGAAGAATGGTCGGAGCGGCAGGATTCGAACCTGCGACCCCTTGGCCCCCAGCCAAGTGCGCTACCAGACTGCGCCACGCTCCGAACCGGAAATCTGGCGGAGCGCTTCAGCGCCCCGGCCCCGCTTGCCGCAGGGTGGCCCTATATACTCTGGCGATATCGGCAACGCAATGGGCTGAAAGAGAAAAAGTACGGAGCGGTAAAGAGTGGCTCGCGCCTAGGTTCAGGCGTCAGCGCCGGGCCGCACGCAGCATGTCGCGCAGCTCACTGAGCTCGGTCACGATTTCCTGGAGTTCATCGCTTTTGCTCTTCGCCGCCGAGGGCTCATTGAGCGGCAATTCCGCCGTCTCCTCGGGTTCCACCTCCAGCTTGCCGTGGCCTTCGCGCAGCAGTTTCTGGACACCCTTGATGGTGTAGCCGTCGGTGTAAAGCAGTTCGCGGATGCGGCGTAAAAGATCAACGTCTTCAGGGCGATAATAGCGTCTGCCACCACCCCGCTTTAAGGGTTTGACCTGATTGAACTTGGTTTCCCAAAACCTCAGAACATGTTGCGGAACATCCAGGTCTTCCGAAACTTCACTTATGGTTCGAAAGGCAGCATGGGATTTACCAGCGGCGCGGCTAGCAGGCATGTTAAAGCGGTGACTCCTTGTCGGCGCCCCCTATCTACGCAATACAGCCTTCTGTGCGAAGGCCTCGCCCTTACGACGAAGACAGGGATTTGTTTATTCGGTTTTTCAATACATGCGAGGCACGAAACACCAAAACACGCCGCGGTAAAATCGGTACTTCTTCACCGGTTTTAGGATTGCGCCCGATACGCTGGCCCTTCTGACGAACAGAGAAGCTTCCGAAAGACGACAGCTTCACCATTTCCCCCCGCACAAGAGCACTGGATATCTCGTTCAATACAGTCTCTACCAGCTCCGCGGACTCGTTTCGAGACAGTCCGACTTCCTGATAGACAGCTTCGCTCAGATCGGCGCGAGTTATTGTTGCCTCGGCCATTGGCCCCCTCCAATCCCCATTTGAATCAACGTTACCCCATCGCCTTGAAAGCGTCAAACACACAACGACTACTGATGGATGGGAGCCAAACTTTACACAGTTTCGCACAAAGTTTGGTTAAGAGACTTAAAGCAAAGCCTTAGCGGCGGCTGCGTCTACCAACGGACCAGGGCGGAACCCCAGGTAAAACCACCGCCCATAGCCTCCATCAGGACAAGATCGCCGGACTTGATACGGCCGTCGCGGGTCGCTTCGACCAAGGCCAGGGGAATGGAGGCCGCCGAGGTATTGGCATGGCGGTCGACGGTTTTGACCACCCGCTCGTCGGGCAGCTTCAGGCGCTTGCCCATGGATTCAATAATGCGCAGGTTGGCCTGGTGCGGCACCAGCCAGTCGATGTCCCCGGCGCTCAGTCCGTTGGTCTCCAGGGCCGCATCGATCGCCTCCGCCATGCGCACGACCGCGTGCCGGAAGACTTCCTTCCCCTCCATGCGCAGATAGCCCGCAGTGCCGGTGGTCGAAGGACCGCCATCCACATAGAGCGCATCCCGGTGGCGGCCGTCGGAATAGATGTGTGTCGAGAGGATGCCCCGGTCGTCCGTCGTCCCCTCGCCCTCCGTCGCCGAGAGAACCACCGCGCCGGCGCCGTCGCCGAAGAGAACGCAGGTCCCCCGGTCTTCCCAGTCAAGAATGCGTGAGAAGGTCTCGGCGCCAACGACAACGGCGGTCTTCGCCTGCCCGCTCTTGATGAAGCTGTCGGCGACCGAAAGTCCGTAAACGAAGCCGCTGCAGACCGCCTGAACATCAAAGGCCGCACCTCTGACCATGCCCAGGCCTTCCTGGATACGGGTCGCGGTTGCAGGAAAGGTGTCGTCAGGCGTCGCCGTGGCACAGATGACCAGATCGACATCCGCGGCCGTCATGCCGGCGTCGTTCAGAGCATCCTGCGCCGCTTTGATGCCCAGGTGAGAGGTATGCTCGCCCTCTGCCGCGATCCGGCGCTCGCGGATCCCGGTGCGCTGGGTGATCCATTCGTCGGAGGTATCGATGCGTTCCGCCAGTTCGGCGTTTGTGACTCGTTTCGCGGGGAGATAGGACCCGCAACCCTTTACCTGTGATCTTATGGTCATATTAGACGGCTGCCGCCTGCGCTTCCGGTTGTTGGCGGGTCAAGGTCGCGAAATCGGACTGGATTTTCTCGATGACCCCGTGATTTGCCATATCGATCGCCACGCCAATGGCATTGGCGAAACCAAGGGCATCGGTTCCGCCATGGCTCTTCACAGCCACACCGTTGAGCCCGAGGAAGATCGCGCCGTTGTAGACCCGTGGATCGACCCGCTTGCGCAGCTTGCGCATGGCCGACCGCGCCAGAACGTAGCCGATGCCGGCCAGGAGGGAACTCTTGAAGGTCTGCCGGACATATTCGTTGATGAGCTTCGCCGTGCCCTCGGCGGTCTTCAGCGCCACATTGCCGGTAAAGCCGTCGGTCACGATGACATCGACGCTGCCCTTGGCGATATCGTCGCCCTCGACGAAGCCCACAAATTCTCCGGGCAGGTTTGCGTTACGCAGAATCGCACTGGCGTCCTGCAGATATTCGTGGCCCTTGATGTCTTCGGAGCCGACGTTCAACAGGCCGTAGGAAGGCTGCAGGATACCCAGCACGCAACGCGCGAAGGCATTTCCCATCACCGCGAAATCGACGATGTTATTGGCATCGCAGTTGAGATTGGCGCCAAGGTCCAGCATGACCGATTCGCCGCGCAGCGTCGGGAAGAAGGACGCGATCGCCGGCCGGTCGACCCCGGGCAGGGTCTTGAGCACGAATTTGGCCATGGCCATCAGCGCGCCGGTGTTGCCGGCCGAGACCACACCAGCGGCGTGGCCTTCCTGCACGGCATTGATCGCCAGGCGCATGCTGGATTTGCGGCCGGCCCTGAGGGCCACCGAAGGCTTGTCGCCACTGCGCACGACGTGATCGGTATGGATCAGAGTCGAGACGGCCTTCAGGCGCTCGGACCGGTCGAGGAGAGGTCCAACCTCATCCTCCCGTCCATACATCAGGAAGTCGACTTCCGGAAAACGTTCGCAGGCTAGCTCGGCGCCACCGACCACCACTCGGGGTGCAGCGTCACCACCCATTGCATCGAGTGCTATGGTCAGACGGTCACTCACAAAACCTACTTTCGCCAGACGTCAGCAGGGACCATCGGCCGACTCAAATCAGCCGCGACCGCACTAAGCTTCCGTCTCGGCGACTTCGCGTCCGTCGTAGTATCCGCAAGCTCCGCAGACGTGGTGCGGTCTTTTCAGTTCACCACAGTTTGGGCACTCATGGTAGCTGTTTGCAGCAAGCGCGTCATGGGCACGGCGCATGTTGCGGCGCGACGGGGAAACTTTACTCTTAGGAACAGCCATCGTTCTTTATCCATCTTTCGCTGGTCTATCGTGACGCCGGCGCGGGAGCGCACCGCCGCTTCATAGCCAAATTATATCCTTGCGGCAAGTCCGACAGGCTTAAGAATCACCGTCTTTTTCGCCGCTTTTCAGCAACTTGAGCACCGCAAAGGGATTTTCCTTCGCCGGTCCCTCAACTTCGGCCTCCGCCCCCTCCGCCTGTGCGGAATCGGGCCCGGCCGACAAAACCTCTTCTTCCAGCACCGCGTCTGGCAACCTCGGATAGGGATTGATTGCAACGGAGAGTTGCTGTGCAATCACCTCACCGACATCGATTCCCTTCGGCCCGACCAGCTCCGGCGGATCGTCCGCTTCCGGGTCGATGACCACATCAGCCGCTCCCGCGGCTGCCGATTCGCCCGCTGCCTTGACCGGGTCCAGCGTGAAACGCAGCTCGAAGCTCTCCTCCACGCCTTCGATCACAGGCTCCAGGGTCGCAACACAAGGCTGCTCGACCTCGGCCGACAAGCGCCCTTCCAGGCGGATCAGATCGCTCCGCCCCTTCCGGCGCAAAACCGCTTCAGCCACCAGCTTCCGCAAGGCCGTGATCCCGAAGCGCCTGGCCAGAGCCGCGCATTCCTCCGCGCTGGCCTCATAACGGCGCTCGATCATGCCCGGATTCAGGTCTTCGATCGAAACCAAACGGCTGAATTCAGCAGAATCTTGCCCGTCACCGGCCTCCACAGGACCCGCCTTCACCATTTTTCCTTGATTTCAACCCGCCGAAAGCGGCGCACATTAGGGGGAGAGTCCTGCCTGGTCAACGCCTTTCTAAGATCCAAAAAGCGGAACGGACCCGAAAGTCATCTGCCCCTTCAAAAGGGACTCCGGAGGCTGCTCATCAAGGGTCTTGGCTTCGCGCCTGATATAGGCGCAAAAACCAGTCAAATCAGCCGTTTCCACCTCGACGGTCCCGAAAAGATTGCGCGCGAGCGCAGCGCGTAAAGCCTCGTCGTCGGCGGAGAGCGCCGCATCATAGGCCGCAATGCGGCCGTAAAAGGCCTGCACCATGGCCTTCACGCGCTTTCCGACTCCGATATCCCCGACTCCCATCTCCCGCAGGCTCCGGTCCATATCCAGGAACAGCAGGTCGAACAGCGACTGGGACAACGCGCTACCCTCTTCCGCCTCGTCCTTCAGGCGGTTCATAACCAGAAATACATGCAGGACGATCAAATCGAAACGTCCGTCGATGGAATCAGGGACGCCGCCGTCCCGATAGAAACCGGGTTCCCGGGCCTGGGCAACGATCCGGCCGTAGAGTTCCCGCGCCGCTTCCTGGAGCGGATCCGGACGAAAAAGCCCTTTGAATAGCATGGTCTGCTGCCTTCACCCTGGGTTTCACGCTTCACGCAGCCGAGTCGACGCGATATAAAGCGGTCTTGAAGAGTGAAATGCCCTCCATTTCCGGCTTTATCAAGTTGCTATCGGCCGGAACAGAGTACAAAGGGCCAGAACGCAAACGGGCCGACAGGCAAAAGAACGATGCGCTACGAGATACGGACTTCGCTGAAACGCGGCAATCTTTCCCTCATCGCGGCACTCTGTGCGGCAGGCTTTCTGCTTTCCGCCTGCTCGAACGACGTTCAGGTGCGCGGCAACCTGCCGGACCCTGAGCTCATTGGCGAGATCGAAACCGGCGTGCATTCCCGCCGCCAGGTTGCCGAACGCCTGGGCTCCCCTTCCGCGATCTCAACCTTCGAGGACCGGAAGTGGTACTATGTGGGGCAGAAGAGTACGCAGTTCGCTTTCTTCGAGCCCGAGGTTCTGGAGCGCAATGTCCTGGTGGTGACCTTCGACGGAACCGGCAAGGTCGACGACACCAAGACCTATACCCTGGCAGACGGTCAGATCATCGATCCCGTCACCCGGAAGACACCGACCGAAGGCCGTGAATTGACCTTCCTGCAACAGATCTTCGGCAACCTGGGCAGTGGCGTTCCAGGCCAGATCCTGGGCGGCGGCGGACGGCGGGAAAGCCAGCGGCCGAGATAACCTTCGGTCCAGCCTTCGAAGTCACATGGCATTCAGCGGGATCTTCAAATAGGAGATCCCGTTGCTTTCCTCTTCCGGCAGGGCGCCGGCGCGGATGTTGACCTGGATCGACGGCAGCAGGAGTTCCGGCATGGAAAGACAGGCGTCCCGCTCGGTCCTGAAGCCGATGAAATCCTCCCGGCTGCGATTGGCGCCGACATGAATGTTCTCGGCGCGCTGCTGCGCGACCGTCGTCTCCCAGGCAAATTCCCGTCCGTTCGGCCCGTAGTCATGACACATGAAGAGCCGTGTCTCGTCCGGCAGGCTGAGAATACGCTGGATGGAATCATAAAGCGTGCTGGCGTCACCGCCGGGAAAATCGACCCGCGCCGTCCCGAAGTCGGGCATGAAGAGCGTGTCGCCGACAAAGGCCGCATCGCCAAAGAGAAAGGTGATGCAGGCCGGGGTGTGGCCCGGAGTCCAGAGCACCCGTCCTTCCAGCGCCCCAAGCGTCAGAAAGGCGCCATCCTCGAACAGCACATCGAACTGTGAGCCGTCGACCGGGAAATCCGATTCGAGGTGATAGATGTCCTTAAAAACAGACTGGACGTCGCGGATGTGCACACCGATGCCGATCCTGCCGCCCAGGATCGATTTCAGATAGCTGCCCGCGGAGAGATGATCCGCGTGGGCATGGGTCTCCAGAATCCATGCGACCTCGAGACCTTTGCTTTGGACATGCGCGATGATCTCGTCCGCGGCCGTGGTCGCCGTGCGACCTGACTTCTGGTCATAGTCGAGCACGGAATCGATGATCGCGCAGTGCGGCCCGTCGGGCTCGGCAACCACGTAGCTGACGGTATTCGTCCCCTTATGAAAAAAGGCAGTCACCCGTGGCGTCATTCCTGTCGTCTCCCTTCAGGTCTGGCGGGGCTATCCTGAGCGTCAAAGCGCCGGACTCCCCTTTCTAGGCTTATATGTTCACGTTCAACAGTCTAACAATTCAAGTGGATTTGATATCGGTCAGCCGGAATGCAACAAAAGAAAAACCCCGGACCGGTTCTCAGGGAACCGGAAATCCGGGGTTTTGATCTTGGGGGCAGCCGCCAGGCGGCCACCCCTTCAAATCAGTCTGGCAGGCTTTAGCTCGCGAGCGCCGCCAGCAGCATCAAGGCCACGATGTTGGTGATCTTGATCATGGGGTTCACGGCGGGACCTGCAGTGTCCTTGTAAGGATCACCTACGGTATCACCGGTCACCGCGGCTTTATGGGCTTCGGAGCCTTTGCCGCCATGATTGCCGTCCTCGATGTACTTCTTGGCGTTGTCCCAGGCGCCGCCGCCGGCGGTCATGGAGATGGCCACGAAGATACCGGTCACGATCACACCCAGCAGCATGGCGCCCAGCGCGGAGAGCGCCGCCGCCTGACCGGCGATGATGTCGATCACGAAGTAGAGCACGATCGGCGAGAGCACCGGCAGCATCGAGGGGATGATCATCTCCTTGATCGCGGCCTTGGTCAGAAGGTCAACACAGCGGCCGTACTCCGGCTTGCCCGTGCCTTCCATGATGCCCGGGATCTCCTTGAACTGACGACGGACCTCGACGACGACGGAACCGGCGGCACGCCCGACCGCGGTCATACCCATGGCACCGAAGAGATAGGGCAGCAGACCGCCCATGAAGAGGCCGACGACCACATAGGGATTGGAGAGCGAGAAGTCGACACCGGTGGCGGAAATCGCCCCGACCTCGACGAAGTGCTCCAGATCGGCGGTGTAGGCGCCGAAGAGGATCAGCGCGCCCAGGCCGGCGGAACCGATGGCGTAACCCTTGGTGACCGCCTTGGTGGTGTTGCCGACCGCGTCCAGGGCGTCGGTGGTCTTACGCACTGACTCGTCCAGTTCAGCCATCTCGGCAATGCCGCCCGCGTTGTCGGTCACCGGACCGTAGGCATCCAGGGCGACGACCATGCCGGCCAGCGCCAGCATGGTGGTGACCGCGATGGCGATGCCCAGCAGGCCGGCCATGATGTAGGTCACGATGATGCCAACCACGATGATCAGGGCCGGAATCGCCGTGGCCTCCATCGAGACGGCGAGACCCTGGATCACGTTGGTGCCGTGACCGGTCTCGGAGGACTGCGCCACGCTGCGCACCGGGCGGTACTCGGTGCTGGTGTAGTACTCGGTCACCCAGATGATGGCGCCGGTAATCACCAGGCCGGCGATGCCGCAGAAAAAGAGGTCACTGCCGGTGAAGGTCGATTCAGCCACGGTGAAGCTGGTCGAACTGCCCAGCACCCAGTCGGTGACGAACCAGAGGAACACCGCAGAGATCACGGCGGAGGCGATGAAGCCCTTGTAGAGCGCGCCCATGATGTTCTCGCTGGCACCCAGGCGGACAAAGAAGGTGCCGATGACCGAACCGATGATGCAGACGCCGCCGATCACCAGCGGGTAGACCATCATGGCCGCCATGGCATCGGTGCCCGCGAAGAAGATGGAGGCCAGCACCATGGTGGCGACGATGGTCACCACGTAGGTCTCGAAGAGGTCAGCGGCCATGCCCGCACAGTCACCCACGTTATCGCCCACGTTGTCGGCGATCACGGCCGGGTTGCGGGGATCGTCCTCGGGGATACCGGCTTCGACCTTACCCACCAGGTCGGCGCCCACGTCGGCGCCCTTGGTGAAGATGCCGCCGCCGAGACGCGCGAAGATCGAAATCAGCGAAGCGCCAAAGCCCAGCGCGACCAGGGGCACGATCAGGTGACGGCCTTCAAAGCCCATAGCCAGCAGGATCGCATAGTAGCCGGCCACCGCCAGCAGCGCGAGACCAGCCACCAGCAGACCGGTGACCGCGCCGGAGCGGAAGGCGATGCTCAGGCCCTCGGCCAGGCTGTTCTGTGCCGCCGCCGCCGTCCGCACGTTGGCGCGGACCGAGACGTTCATGCCGATGTAACCGGTCAGGCCCGAAAGGACCGCGCCGATCAGGAAGCCGATCCCGTCGGCGATGCCGAACACCAGCCAGAGAATGACGAAGATCACAATGCCGACCAGACCGATGGTCCGATACTGACGGTTCAGATAGGCCTGCGCCCCTTCCTGAACCGCGCCGGCAATCTCCTGCATGCGCGCCGTTCCGGCATCCGCAGCGAGAACGGAGCGCGCCGCCCAAACTCCATAGAGCAGTGCCAGAACACCGCAGGCAATGGAAAGCAATAACTCTGTCGACATTAAAGACCCTTCCCCCAACTTATTTTTCGCGACTCGAGTGGTCGCCATAGGCATGGTTACTGCGCGTAGGGCGCAAATCGCGGCGCAAGGTGCCAGAATCACCCATCGATGGCAACACCTTGTCCCCCGGGGCTTTCCGCAGAGCGGGAAAGCTTCTTCTGAAGAGGCTTGGGCAGAGACTTAGGAAGCTTGCGCGGGGACTTAAGAAGCTTGCGCAGGGACTGCCGGCTTCTGGCGCATGAACCAGAGGATGGCCGAAAGAACCACCGCAACGGGAAGAAGAACACCGAGATTCACCACATCCCAACCAAAACTATGGAACAGCGCACCGGAGGACAGCGCCGTGACCGCAACGGTGGAATAGGTGAGGAATTCGTTCAAGGCCTGCACCTTGGCCCGCTCTTCAGGACGATGGGTCGAGGTCAGAAGAATGCTGCCGCCGACGAAGAGGAAGTTCCAGCCCAGACCGAGCATCACCAGCGCGGCCCAGAACTGGAAGATTTCGATGCCGGTCAGATTGATCGCGATGGTCCCCAGGATCAGCAGCGCCCCCACCAGCAGGATCCGTTCAACCCCGAAATGCTTGGCGAGATGCCCGGTGAAGAAGGAAGGCGCGAACATCCCCAGCACATGCCACTGAATGACGAAGGCGGAGTCGTTGAATGTGTGACCACAGGCCAGCATGGCCAGGGGCGTCGCGGTCATGATCAGGTTCATGGCGCCATAGCCGATCATGCCGCAGAGCACGGCTACGATGAAGGCCGGCTGCCTCGCGATCTCGGACAGGGGCCTGCCGCCCTTGCCGTCCTTTTCGATCTTGGGTTTGGGAATCCGGATGAACTGGACGATGAGCAGCACCAGGAAACTGAGCACCGAGACCACGATGAAGCTGCCGGCGAAGAAGATCGGCTCGAAAAGATCACGTGACCACTTGGCCAGTTCCGGTCCGAAGATCGCCGCGATGACACCGCCGGCCATGACCAGGGAGATAGCCTGCCCCTTGGATTCCGGTTTCGCGGCATCGGCGGCGGCAAAGCGGTAGTAGGTCGCATGGGCACCGAAGGCGCCGTAAATCACTGACCCGACGCAATAGATCAGAAAGCTGCGGTCGAAGACCGCGATCGCACAGACCAGGCCGGCGATAATGCCGAGCACCGCGCCCTGGCTGAAGCCATAGCGGCGGCCGAAGCGGCTCATCATGAAGGAGGCCGGAGCCGTGGTGATCATGATGCCGATGAACTGCAGCGCGAAAGGCAGGGTCGCGAGCGAGCCGTCCGGCGCCAGGTTCTGCCCGACCAGCCCCGCAATCGCCACCATCATCACGTTGCAGCAGAAGGCAAGCGCCTGACAGAGCGCCAGCAGCAGCACGTTTCTCATGTTGGCGTCGTTGAGCATGCCCGCGAGAATAAAGCCTGGAGACCGCCGGGCAAGCGTTCAGATTGTCACGGTTACAATTCATCTCGCCGCCCCGCCGTAGTCGACAAGTACCGGCGGCGCTGCGAAGCTGAGGCTTCCTCCTCTAACGCAAGCCCGAGTCTCAGATGCTGCAGCCTCTTCTCTTCGCCACCCTCGCCGCCGTCGGCAACGCCATTTTCGTCTACGGCCAAAGGGGCGTAGCACCGCCGGAAAACCCCTTTCTTTTTATCGGCGGCGCCGTCCTGGCCTGCCTGGTCTTCTTCTGTGCGGCCGGCCTGATCGCGAAGACGCCGAACGATGCCGTCTACGCCGCCGCGAACTGGAAGATGATGTTCTTCAGCGGCTTCGGCTTCTTCCTGACCTTCGTGGGCTTCTTCCTGCTCTTCAACAAGTTCGGCGCCTCGCAGTACAGCCTCTACGCCGTCATTTCGATCCTGACCACCTCGATCGGCGTGGGAGTCTTCATCTACCGCGAGAGCATCAACGCCTATCAGATCGCGGCCACCGTTCTCGCCGTGGCCGCCATCGTGCTCTTCACTTACGGCAAGTCAAAAGGCGGCTGAACACAGCAAGCCTCAGTCCAGCGTCAGGACACCGCGCATCACCGGAGCGCAATGACCGGTGACCTTCACCTCCTGCACCTGCCCGCCGGATTTGCGCAGATCGAGCAGGATTTCGCTCGGCCGCCCCATCTCGACCCCCTGCTCGATGGTAATCCGGAAATCGCCATCCAACGCCGGCTCGAGCGCCGTGAGATAGGCGCCCAGCGCCGCTGAAGCGCTGCCGGTCGCCGGATCCTCGAAATTGCCGCTGAGGGGCGCGAACATGCGCGCACGCAGCTTGTCACAGCCCGCGCCCAGGCGGGCATAGGCGAAGATCGAGAAACGCCCGCTTAGATCAGCAAAGCCGTAGGTCTCGGCAGCCTCCCTGAAAGCGTCCAGGACCGCATGGGTTCTGGCGAGATCCGCGGGATCCATCTCCGCCACATAGAATGGCAGTCCGACCGAGACCGCCCTCGGGGTGTGATGGGAGAGGATGACGGCCTCTTCTTCGAGGCCCAGGCAGCGCGCAAAGACGTCCGGCGCAATGTCCTTGCCAAGCTCCAGCCGACGCGGGGCGGTGATGGTCGCACCAGAAGCCTCTCCCGCCTCTTTGATCACCTCCACCTCGACGAGACCTGCCGCCTCCTCGAAGCGCAGGCTGTCACCAACGGCCCTTCCGAAGACCTCGCCCAGGCGCGCCAGGACAAAGGCGGTCCCGACATTCGGGTGCCCCGCGAAGGGCACTTCCTGCGCGCGGGTGAAAATCCGGACCCGGGCCGTGTTAGCCGGATCGGCCGGCGGCAGTACGAAGCTGGTCTCGGCGAAATTGAACTCGGCGGCGATCTTCTGCATCTCATCATCGGAGACAGCGCGCCCGTCCGTGATGACCGCCAGTTGGTTGCCGCCGAAGCGCGACCTGGTGAAGACATCGACGACGACATAGGGGACTTCGCGCCCGGCGTTGCTCATAAATCGCTCCCTGAAAGACTCTGCACAGCAGTCTTCTCTATTGGGAGCTTGTCTGGGCAATGGCTGTCAAGCCGCTGACTGCGCCCTTCCCCCCTCTTCCTCGACTGCCTTGGCAATGCTCGCGACACTTCCCTCCACGGACTTGACCGCCGCGACGATGGATTCGAGGTCGCCGTTGACATCGCTCACCGCCGAGGCCGCAGCCTGCATGTTTTCGGCGATGTCGCGGGTCGTGGAACTCTGCTCCTCAACGGCGCCGGCGACAGCGGCGACGCTGGTCTCCACCGATTCGACCGAAGCCCTGATGCCCTGCAAGCGCGCGACGACATCGCCACAGACAGTCTGCATGCCGTTGATCTCGGACGCTATCTGCCCGGTGGCGCTGGCCACCTGATTGGCCAGGGTCTTGACCTCTGAAGCGACAACCGCGAAGCCCTTGCCCGCTTCGCCGGCCCGTGCCGATTCGATGGTTGCGTTCAGGGCCAGCAGGTTGATCTGCCCGGCGATCTCCTGGATCACGTCGACGACGCTGTTCATGGCCTGCGCCTGTTCCGTCAGCCTTTTCGTCGAGCGGTCCGCCCCGACCGCCTCCTTCATCACCTTGTCCACGTCCGCACGGGAGGTCTCCATGGAGCGCGCGATTTCGTTGGCCGAGGTCTGAAACTCCTCGGTCGCCGCCGCCACCGACTGCACGGTCTGCAGCGTCCGGCTCGAGGCATCGGAGGCGACGCTGGAGCGCTCGTTCGCGGCGCCGGCGGCTTCCAGAATGTTTTCCAGATTTTCGTCGACCACGCGACCGACCTCTTCCGTCGCCCGGCGGGCCAGAACCTGCGCCGTGACGTCGGTGGCATACTTCACGACCTTGAAAGGCCGGCCGCTGGGGTCGAAAATCGGATTGTAAGTCGCCTGGATCCAGACTTCGCGCCCGCCTTTGCCGATCCGCTTATACTCACCGCTTTGGAATTCACCGCGTCCCAGTTTCTCCCAGAAGGCGCGATAGTCCGGCGATGCGGCATAGTCCGCTTCGACGAAGATACGATGATGCTGCCCCTGCAGCTCGGCCTGACTATAGCCGACCGCACCCTGGAAGTTCTCATTCGCCTCCAGGATCATCCCCTTCAGATCGAAGGAAATGACCGCCTGCGCCCGGTTGACCGCATCGAGCTGCCCGTGACATTCCGCATTCTGCAAGGTCTGCTCGGTGACGTCGGTGGCATACTTGATCACCTTGATCACCCTGCCCCTGCGGTCGAGAAGCGGGTTGTAGGAGGCCTGGATCCAGACCTCACGCCCGTCCTTGCTGAGACGCTTGAATTCTCCGGTCTGAAACTGCCCCCGCCGCAGCCTGTCCCAGAAGGCGGCATAGTCAGCGGACGTGGACTGTTCGGGATCTAGGAACATGCGGTGATGTCGGCCCCGAACCTCCTCAAGTCCGTATCCCATAGCCTTCAGAAAGTTATCGTTCGCTGTAATAATCTTGCCGTCCGGTTCAAAATGAATAACCGCCTGAGAGCGGTCCAGCGCCGCAAGAACAGCGCGCATCTCTTCCATTTTCAACTGACCGCTCACGTCAGATCCACGGCCCGGACGCGTAAAACCAAACATATCCTGCGTTCCTTCTCTACCTCCTGCCTGCGCCCTTGATAGCTCTCTTAAATCTTTGAGTTTCCGACTATCTGCAGGCGAAATCCTGCAACAAATAAATGCGTTGGCCTTTAAATTAGTGTTAAATTATTTCGAGAAAAAACTAACTTAAATGCCTACTTATAATAGTACTCACAAGTTAAGAAGACAGGATTGCTTCACACTTTCTCTTCTCTCATGCTGGGATTTGGTCTCGTGTCGAGATCTGGTCTCATGCTGGGATTTGGCGGCGTCCCTGCGCGAAAACCTGTGTCCACTGGAGGATGCGCACGGATCTACGCAGGCCAGTCGGCCAGAAGGGATCTTTCTCCACCAGCCGCCGGACCGCAGCGGCGCTTTCAGCCTCCACCAGCCAAAGCCCGCCAGCCGGTGTTTTCTCGGTTGCGTCAGTCAGCGGACCAGCGGCGGAAATGGAGTCCGCGTTGGCCTCCAGAAAAGCCAGATGCTGCGACATGTATTCCGCCCGCTTCGCCGCGTGACGGTCATCGTCTTCGAACAGAACAGCAAAAATCATGGAAACTTCCTCTCGCATATGAATTTGAGAGGACAGCTTTCCTGATCCGGCGCGCCGGGAAAATCTGCATCTGCGCAGTTCAAAATGGCATCTTTGCAGGAGTCAGGAGAAAGAGATCAGGAACGATCCGGATATTCGCTCAGCCGAAGCTCGATACCGCGCAGAATGTCCGGTCCCACAACCTTTTCCGCAACTTCCATCAGGCGCTGTTTGACGATCGTGCCGTCATAGCCCTGATCGGTGACGTATTTCAGCGCATAGAGCGCGTGAAGCTCGGAGAAGAAGAGATCGCGCAGCTTGGGCTTGTACGTCTCCGCCTGTTGCAGAGGCTCGCCTTCCGGCAATTCGAGCACCACGGTCATGGTGACGTGATCAGCAAGCCGGCCCCGCTCAATGATCGGCAGGATCATTGGTTGAAACTCGACAAAGGCGGACTCAACGATCGGCTCCTCGACCACCTCGGGCTCGCCTTCCGGTTCACGCAGCAGGAACCACCAGGCTGCACCGCCGGCGCCGCCGGCGAGAACCAGAAACAACAGGAGGAAGATCACCAAGCGCTTCATCGAAGCCCGCCAAGTTCCATAACCCGGTCACAGGAGGCAGTTCCCTGCGACCTTATGGAAGTCCTAAAGCAGTATAATGAATCAAAGGTAAAACAGCTTAAGAGAAGGTCGATTTTTCTTTGTAAAACAAAGCGTAAAATCAAAAGGCTATGTTTTAACCCAGATGATTCCAACCGGCCTGTTCCACCTCGACAAGCGTGCCATCCGGTGCGAAGACCGTGACTCCCGCCCCTTGAGTCATCTTGCCGATACAGGTTAGCGGCAGGTCCAGTTCGACGGCCAGCGCCGCCACTTCCTTAGCCCGCTCAGGCGCCAGGGTGAACAGCAGTTCATAGTCGTCACCCCCGCCGAGCACCGCGGAGCCAAGTTCCGGCTTCGTCTCCAGAACCGCCGCCGCCGCGGAAGACAGCGGCAGGTTCGCCGCCGTGACTTCAGCCCCCAGGCCCGATGCTTTGCAGATGTGTCCGAGATCCGCGACCAGCCCGTCCGAGATATCCATCGCAGCCCGTGCGAGATCTTCGACCAGAAGGCGTTCGCCAAGTGTCGTCCGTGGCTGAGGAAGCTGGTAGCGTTCCTGCAGGCGCGCCATCGACTCGGGCTCCAGCTCGGGCAAGCCGCCCTGAAAGACCTTCAAGCCCAGCGCGGCGTCACCCAGGCTGCCCGAAACGTAGATCAGGTCACCGGCCTGGGCGGAACCGCGTCCCAGCGCCCGCCCCTCCGGCACCTCGCCAAAGGCCGTGATGGTGATCAGCAGCGGCCCGCTGGTCGCGACGGTATCGCCGCCATAGAGTGAAACAGCGTAGCGTTCCTGATCCGCGGCCAGGCCTTCGCTGAAACGCCGGACCCAATCCTCGTCGCCGGCTTTTGGTAGGGCAAGGGCCAGTAGATAACCCAGAGGCCGTGCCCCCATGGCCGCAAGATCGGAGAGATTGACCCGGAGACACTTCTTCGCCACCAGCTCCGGCGGGTCTTCCGGGCGAAAGTGCACACCGCTGGCGAGGCTGTCGGCCGTCACCACCAGGGAACGGCCAGGCAGATTCGGCAGTACCGCGGCGTCGTTCTTCAGCTCATAGCTGCCCGCCGCATCCCGGGCCAGGGGGGCGAAGTAACGCGCAATCAGATCGAATTCACCGCTCATGATCGCTTCGATCCCGTTGAGAACCTCAAGATGCGGCTTCGCCGCCGCCTTCCAGTTCCTCCGGCCGCAGGCTGCGCGCCACCCGGTCCAGCACGCCGTTCACCAGTGCCGGCTCCTTCTCGCTGAAGAAGGAGTGGGCCAGGTCCATATACTCGGCGATCACCACCTTAACCGGCGTGTCCAGGCGCTCGGAGAGTTCATAGACCGCGGTCCGCAGCAGCACCTTGAGCAGCGCTTCCAGGCGCTCGATCGGCCAGTCATCGCTCAGGACCGCCGCCAGCATGTCGTCCAGCCGGTCCGCTTCCGCCGCCGTACCCTTGATCAGCAAGGTCAGCAGTTCCCGGTCGGCATCGGACATGTCGACGCCGTCCACCTCTTCGTTGAGGCGGTGGCGAATGAACTCCTCGGCCACGAGCGCGGCGTTTCCGCCGGACATCTCAAGCTGATAGAGGCCCTGCACAGCCGCGAGGCGCGCAAGACTGCGTTTCATCGTGCCTTTGCGCCGGCCACGCGGTGGCGTCTTCTTGGCTTCCGGTGATGACATGCCCTGTCCTCAGCGTGGGAAAAGGTGAAAGCGCTCTTTCACCTTGACCATATCCAGGCATGCGCGTGCCACGTCACCGCCTTTGTTCTTTTCGTCGACCCGCGCCCGGGCCCAGGCCTGGTCCGCGTTCTCACAGGTCAGGATGCCGTAGCCCAGCGCCAGGGTGTATCCGCAGGCCAGGTCCTGCAGCTTGCGCGCGGACTCCTCGCAGACGTAATCGTAGTGGGTCGTCTCGCCCCGGATCACGCAGCCCAGCGCGATATAACCGTCGAAGCGGCGGCGTCCGGAATAGAAATCCATCGAGCGGATCGCCATACGAATGGCCGCCGGGATCTCGAAAGCGCCTGGCACCTCCAGCCGCTCATAGGTCGCGCCGGCCTTCTCCAGCTCGGCGATGGCGCCTTTCGCCAGTTCATCGGCGATTTCCTCGTAGAAGCGGGCTTCCACGATCAGAATGTGGGGCGCGTCATCCATGTCCTTAGCCTGTCACTCAAATGTCTGTCTGTTGTTCGGAAGCGAAGGAGGCCGCGGCCAATCTTCAGTCAATCGGCCGCTGATCCACGATTTCCAGCCCGTAACCCTCCAGCCCGACGATGGTTCGCTGGGTGTTGGAGAGCAATATCATCTGCCGGACGCCGAGGTCCAAGAGTATCTGGGCGCCCACGCCATAGTCGCGCAGCTCCCCCGAGGTCTCGCGCGGCACCCCTATACGCGTCCGCAAGCTCTCGGACAAGCTCTTCGGCGAAGGCTCCCGGATCAGCACCACGACCCCCCGGCCCTCCTGCCCGATGATCTCCAGGGACTTCTGCAGCTCGCCGGCCTTGCCGCTGGAATCATCGCCAAGCACGTCATCGAGCACGTTCAGGGCATGCATGCGCACCAGCACCGGTCCGTCCTGACTGGCAGGATCGCCTTTCCAGAGCGCCACGTGTTCGGCATAGGAGACCTGATTGACATAGATCGCCATGTTGAAGTCGCCGCCGAACCGGCTGTTGAACTTGGTCGCCAGGGTTCGCTCGACGATATGGTCGTTGGCACGGCGATAGGCGATCAGGTCCGCGATGGTGGCAATCTTCAGGCCATGTTTCTGCGCAAATGCGATCAGATCGTCGCGGCGCGCCATGGTCCCATCGTCATTCATGATTTCACAGATCACGCCCGCCGGGTTCAGACCGGCAAGGCGTGAGATATCGACCGCCGCCTCGGTGTGGCCCGTGCGCACCAGAACGCCGCCTTCGCGCGCAACCAGTGGAAAGATGTGCCCGGGGGTCACGATGTCCTGCGCCCCTTTGCTGGGATCGACAGCGACGGCAACGGTGTGGGCCCGGTCCGGCGCCGAGATGCCGGTGGTGATCCCCTCCTTGGCCTCGATGGAAACGGTAAAAGCCGTCTCGTGGCGGGACTCGTTCTTGCGCGCCATGAGCGGCAACCCGAGTTCTTCAATCCGCTCCCCGGTCATGGCCAGGCAGATCAGCCCGCGGCCATACTTGGCCATGAAGTTGATCGCTTCCGGCGTTGCCATCTGCGCCGGAATCACCAGATCGCCCTCGTTCTCGCGGCCCTCGTCGTCGACGAGGATAAACATCCGGCCGTTCCGGGCCTCCTCGATAATGTCTTCGGGCGAAGAGAGCACTTCACTGAAAGTGACGCGCCAAGGCTCCTGATCCGGACTGCTCATGACTTTTCCTTTTCCAGCAGACGCTTCAGATAGCGCGCCAGCATGTCGATTTCCAGGTTCACCCGGTCACCCTCGGCCAAGGTGCCGAAGGTGGTGACCGCCGCCGTATGGGGGATAATATTGACGCCGAAGAGGTTGTCCTCAACCTCGTTCACCGTAAGCGACACACCGTCGACCACGACAGAGCCTTTCGGCGCTATGAAGGCGGAGAGCTCCTCCGGCGCCTCGAACTTGAAGCGCCAGGATTCGCCGTCCCGAGCCTTGGACACGACCCGGCCGACCCCATCGACGTGGCCGGAAACCAGATGCCCGCCCAGCTCATCCCCGACCTTCAGGGCGCGCTCCAGGTTGATCACCGTGCCTTCGCGCCACTGGCCCATGGTGGTCTTTTCCAGAGTCTCATGCGAAGCCTCGAAAGCGAACCAGCCCTCGCCCTTTTCCACCACCGTCAGGCAGGCGCCAGAACAGGCGACCGACGCGCCGATATCGACCGTCGCCAGGTCGTAAGAGGTCTCGATCTCCAGGCGCAGAATATCGCTGCCGCTCAACGCCCGTATCTTTCCCAGATCGGTGACAATTCCCGTGAACACGCCTAATTCTTTCCCTGTTGGTCTGCGTTCCGCCGATGGAAGACCTCCAGCCGGTCCTCTGCAAGCGCAATCGACGAACGCAGGGCAAATTTCGGCATGTTTTGCAGGAGATCCAGTCCGAAAGCACCGATCGCCGGCAAGCCGTCACCGCCGATGACCCCTCCGGCACGAAACCACTGGATCCGGTCGACCAGGTCGGCGGCCATCAGCGCCCCGGCGATTTCGCCGCCGCCTTCGACCAGCAGACGGGTGACGCCCCGCGACCCGAGTGCCCGAAGAACCTCATCGAGCGGGAGCGGCCGATCCGCCTGCCCCAGCTCAACGATCTCGACTCCTGCTGCACGATAGGCCTCCAATCGCTCGGCATCGTGCCGGGGTCCGGTAAAGAGCAACGTCGGCTGTTCCTTCGCCCGCACCACGAGATCCTGCGTGAGCGGCAAACGCAGGCGGCCGTCCAGCACCACCCGCAGGGGCGAGCGATCGGCCAGTCCGGGCAGCCGCACATCGAGCCTGGGATTATCCGCCAGCGCCGTTCCGCTGCCCACCAGGATCGCGTCATGGCTCGCGCGCAGCAGATGTCCGCGCTGACGCGCCGCCGGCCCGGTGATCCACTGGCTCTGGCCGCTACGCGTCGCAATCCGGCCGTCGAGCGTCGAGGCGACCTTGAGGGTCACCATCGGCCGGCCTTGCGTGACCCGGCGCAGGAAACCCTCGTTGACTTCGCGCGCCGCCCCTTCATAGAGGCCAAGAGAAACCTCGATCCCAGCCTCACGTAACTGATCGATCCCCCGCCCGTTCACCCGTTCGTCCGGATCCCCCATCGCCACCACGCAACGCGCGATGCCGGCCGCGATCAGCGCCTCGGCACAGGGAGGTGTCTTGCCGTGATGGGAACAGGGTTCGAGGGTGACATAGGCGCAGGCCCCTTTCGCCAGAGCCCCCGCCTGGCGCAAGGCTTCCGTCTCTGCGTGGGGGCGTCCGCCGGGCTGGGTCCAGCCCCGGCCGACAACACGTCCCTCTTTGACGATAAGGCACCCGACCGCCGGATTGGGCGCGACCCGTCCCAGTCCGCGCACCGCAAGATTGAGCGCCGCGCGCAGGAACGCGGCGTCTTCATGCTCAATCCTGGTCGATACCGAGCTTGCCAACGAATTCACCAAAGTCCCGGGCTTCGCGGAAATCGCGATAGACCGACGCGAAACGCACATAGCCGACCTGATCGAGGGTCGCCAGCGCATCCATCACCAGTTCGCCGATCAGCTTGGTCGGGATCTCGCTCTCGCCGGAGGATTCGAGCCGGCGGACAATGCCGTTGATCACCCTTTCCACCCGGTCGCGGTCCACAGGCCGCTTCTGCAGCGCGATGGTCATGGAACGCGCCAGTTTATCCCGGTCGAAAGGCTCCCGCTGTCCGCTGCCCTTGACCACCGTCAATTCGCGAAGTTGCACCCGCTCAAAGGTCGTGAAGCGCGCCGCGCAGTTCGGACATTGCCGGCGTCGCCGGATAGCGGAATGGTCCTCGGTCGGCCTCGAGTCCTTGACCTGAGTATCCTCATTACCGCAAAACGGACAACGCATATTCCCCCTCCCGACGACCCGAAGGTCACCCAACACAGAATTCAATTATCTTCTCTACCCAGACTCTACGCGAATTTCACCGCATCAGTGAAATCCGCCATCAGTTTTTCTTCAAAGCCTTATCGTCCGCGCCTTAAACAGAGAGGTCGGGATAGATTGGAAAGCGTCGACAGAGCGCGACCACCTCCGACCTGACTTCCGATTCGGCCTTGCTGTTATCTTCCCGGTTGGCGGCCAGCCCGTCCAGTACGCGGCTGATCAATTCGCCGATCTGAGTAAATTCCGCCGCCCCGAAACCGCGGGTGGTTCCTGCCGGCGTGCCGAGCCGGATCCCCGAGGTCACCGTCGGTTTTTCCGGATCGAAGGGCACGCCGTTCTTGTTGCAGGTAATGCCGGCCCGGTCCAGGCTCTCCTCGGCGATGTTGCCGGTCAGCCCCTTGGGCCGGAGATCCACCAGCATCAGATGGGTGTCGGTGCCGCCGGACACGATATCGCAGCCATTCTTCATCAAAACCTCGGCCAGCGTCTTGGCATTCTCCACAACGCTTTGCGAGTAGACCTTAAACTCCGGCTTCAGCGCCTCACCGAAGGCCGCCGCCTTGGAAGCGATCGCATGCATCAGCGGACCGCCCTGCAGGCCCGGGAAGGCCGCGGAGTTGATCTTCTTGCCGATCTCGAGGTCGTTGGAAAGGATCATGCCGCCACGACCGGCCCGCAGGGTCTTGTGGGTGGTTGTGGTGACCACGTGGGCGTGCGGCAGCGGGCTGGGATGAACGCCGCCTGCAACCAGCCCGGCGAAGTGCGCCATGTCGACGTGGAAGTAGGCGCCCACTTCATCCGCGATCTTTCGGAAGCGCGCGAAGTCGATGTGGCGCGGATAGGCGGAACCACCGGCAATGATAAGCTTCGGCTGATGCTCGCGCGCCAATGCCTCCACCTCGTCGAAATCGATCTGGCCGTCTTCCTCGCGCACACCGTACTGCACCGCATTGAACCACTTGCCGGAAAGGTTCGGCCGCGCGCCGTGGGTCAGATGTCCGCCGGCCGAAAGCGACAGCCCGAGAATGGTGTCGCCCGGCTTCAGCAACGCCAGCATGACACACTGGTTGGCCTGCGCGCCGGAATGCGGCTGCACATTCACGAAACTGCAGTCGAAGAGCTTCTGAGCCCGCTCAATCGCCAGGCGCTCGGCGACGTCGACGAATTCACAGCCGCCATAGTAGCGCCGTCCCGGATAACCCTCGGCATATTTGTTGGTCAGAACCGAGCCCTGCGCCTCCAGCACGGCCTTGGAGACGATGTTTTCGGAGGCGATCAGTTCAATCTGGTCCTGCTGACGGCGCAATTCGTCGCGGATCGCTTCCGCGAGTTCGGGATCGCTCTCCGCCAGACCGGCGGAAAAGAAAGCGTTCTCAGAAACAGCCTGTGGATCGACTGCAGTCATGGCGCTTGTTCTCCAACTAAATTTACAAAGAAAGCAAAGTGATCAGCTTAGTTTTGAAACCCGCCGGCTGTGCCTTTCTCCCCCTTCGAACCCGGTGGCCAGAAAGGTCTTCAGACATTCCTTGGCAACCTCGACACCCGTCGTGCGCGCACCCAGGGCAAGCACGTTGGCATCATTGTGTTCGCGGGAAAGGCGCGCCGTGGTTTCGTCGTGACAAAGCGCAGCCCGGACCGCCGGGTTTCTGTTGGCGGCAATGGAGATACCGATGCCCGAACCGCAAACCAGGACGCCCCGTTCGGCCTTACCGAGTTCGATCACCTGCGCCAGCGCGACACCGAAGTCCGGATAGTCGACGGACTCGGGTCCATAGGTCCCGAGATCCAAAACCTCATGCCCCGCGGCTTCGAGTTCCGCAGCCAGAACGGACTTGAGTTCAAAACCAGCGTGATCCGAGGCAACGGCGATCGGTTTCTCTGTCATGCTTCTCTTCAGACCTGATTTACGAGGCGGCAGCCGCAGGCCGGCAAAAAACACGACCGGCCGCGAGCGCGCGGACACTAACATAGGCACTTGCGCGATGAAAAGCTGTGGAAGCGAGCATTTCAGACGCGGCGCGATAATTTTCGCTTTCACCCCGGACTGTTCTGGCCGGACTGTTCTGGAGCGCGAAAAAACGCCCTTGTCTTGACAGTTGTAACCTGCCGTAAATCTTCACGTGTTCCACAAGACAACAGACTCATACAACTGAATAGTTGACATTATTTTATAGCTGTGCAAATTTTTGCCGAAAATACAGTATTTCTGAGATTAAGCGGAATAAAAATGACTGATGCTGTAACCCCTGAACTGACTTCCAGAGACATTTTGCGAATGACATCAGATGTCGTCGCATCCTACGTACGAAACAACCCTGTTGCGAGCGATGAGCTGCGCGGCGTCATCCAGACGGTGCACGACTCGCTAATGGAACTGAACAACGGAACCGCAAGCACTTCAGAGTCGCCTAAACCCGCGGTTTCCATTAGAAAATCCATAACCCCCGACTACATCGTCTGCCTTGAGGACGGCAAAAAACTGAAGATGCTGAAGCGCTATCTTCGCACAACCTACGGCATGACGCCGGACGAGTATCGGGCGAAGTGGGGACTGGCTTCGGACTATCCGATGGTTGCGCCGAACTACGCCGCGCAGCGCTCGGCCTTCGCCAAAAAGATCGGCCTTGGCCGCGGCGCAAAGCAGACGCGCAAACGCGGACGAGCCGCCTGAGACCGCTATTTCAGGAAACAGATTTAAAAGCTCGACAAGCAGCGATTGCTCCTGAAATTTTACGCAGAAAGCAGATTAAACTTCTGTTTTCTAAAAGAAAATTCCGAACCTCGACGAGGGGCTTGAATGCAAAAAGCGTCCAAGCCCCTTGTTCGTAGCTCTTCTGTTTTCGCCCCCTTCATACCTCTGTTGCGACTCGGCAAGTGCGGTGAAGAGCCCTGATGGAAACCGCGAAATTCCCCTGAAAATGCGCCCCAACGCGCTTGCGCGAAATTGTCGCAGCGCGGAGGTTAAATTACTTACATTTTACAGTTCAAATATTCTCACTGCGATTGTAATTTACAAATTAGTGTAGTTTAATTCACCCCCTTGACCAAGAAGCCCAATCGGACTGCAAACTCGCTTTGGAGCGCTGATTTTCGACCTGAAGGTAGGCTCCGCGCTGAAGACCGAGCCGCGATATCCCGGCCCTTTTTATCCAGAAAAACAAAGAATTCAGCGGCATAAGCGGGTGCATTCACTCTCCTTTGCCGCGTATCTCTTCCTGTCCGACCGCAAGCTTGAAGACCTCATAGTCCGATCCCAGCCGTCGGCTGACTTGCGTTTTTTTTGCCTGTCGCGGGTCAAAACGACGAAGAACAGCGAAAAACAATACTTAAGGATAACTTGACAACCAGACATGAGCAAAATGCCGGAATCGTCGCTGCGGAATAACGCCGAAATATAGGGATTTTCAGCCGGAAGCGCTGCGGAAACCCACAGTTTCACAGCTCGTTTATTGAAGTTCAGTGATCGGAAAAAAGAGGATGAATCTCGACCTAAAGTGGTGGTCCGGTCAGACCAGAACCCCGCGCGTCGGCTGGCGATTCACCTGTGACTTTCTCAGGAGGTATTCAAGTTTCCGCAGGGCATTGCGGCGAAGAACGATTTCGCCAGCCGATGGCGGGCCCACAATGACGGCTTCCGTCATGCTGGGCGTGTGCATGGCCGACACCTTCACATAAGCGCCACACTGCACGAATTCGACAATGACTTCAGCGTCTTTCATGCCACTCAGCCCGGCCTATCGGTCTGGCAGCTGTGCTGCCTGCCGCGACAAAACGGATCGGAGCAACCCGGGATCCCTAGGCCTGTGGATCTCAGGCGCGAAAAGTCAGATAGCGCACAAGCTTCGAGAAGAGTTTTCCGAAACGCTCCTGACGTGCGACCCGCGCGGATACCGGCCGCGCAATGACAATCTTGTAGATCATAACCCCTTCTTGCCGCCGCGCTGTCGCTTCCTGCGAGACGGACACTGTTGATACCTATCTTTTCGACTTTGGGCGCCCGGCGTCCCTTGTCAAGCATCCGGGCCTTTTCAAGCCTTCCGTAAGTCGGATTCCGGATAAAGAAAACCACCGGCGCGGCGATCCCCTTCGCGCCACCGGTGGTTCTTTGTAAAGCTGCGGCAAGGAAGAACCCGCCCATTCGTAACCTGTCGCCGTCTAAGCCGCCGGCGAGACCCGACTGGCGAACTGCGCGGGCACCGACCAGAACTGTTGCAGGCGGGCCAGGGTTTCGTTGGCGGCCTCAAGCGTTTCACCGGTGAGCTGAGCGGACTGCAGACCGTTTTCGGCATGCTGGTCAAAGAGCTGGCCGAGCGACTGGCAGATCTTGAGCCCCGTCTCCGACGCCCGCACATGGAAGGACCGGCGATCGTGCAGCGAACGCTCCTGAATCAGATAGCCGTTCTCGACCATCTTCTTCACGTTGTAGGAGACGTTGGAACCCAGGTAGTAGCCGCGCTGAGTCAACTCACCGACTGTCAGTTCCTCATCGCCGATGTTAAACAGGATCAGCGCCTGGACGTTGTTCAGATCACGCACGCCCATACGGTCCAACTCGGACTTCACCACCTCAAGACACTGGCGGTGCAGGCGTTCGACCAGGCTAATCGTCTCTAAATATGCGGCCTTCACGGCAACCTCGCAGCAGAATGTTCACATGGACAGAATTGTTCCACTCCAATCATGCCCCGAGGACGTTAAAGATTGCTTAAGTGGTCGTCCCCCTTGCAGCAATACAACTTTTAGGTTTCATTTACACTTCTCGCCGCCTACTCGGTCACCGCGCCTCAGGCATCTTGTAACATCTTGATAATGGCCGAATAATCGAGGTCACCCCGGCCCGACTTCACAAACATGGTATAGAGTGCCGAAGCCTCGGCCCCGAGGGGTGTCGGCACGCCTGCCTGATGCGCCGCAGCCTGGGCCAGCCTCAGGTCTTTCTGCATCATGGCGGCGGCGAAACCGGGCTTGTAGTCCCGGTTGGCGGCCGAGGTCTCAACCAGGCCCGGCACCGGATTGTGGTTCAGCATGGCCCAGCAGGAGCCGGAGGAGGTTGAGCTGATCTCCTGCAGCTTCTCCGGCGCCAGTCCCAGGGTCTCGCCCAGCGTAAAGGCCTCGGAGATCCCCAGCATCGTGATCCCCAGGATCATATTGTTGCAGACCTTGGCGACCTGTCCGTTCCCGGGCCCGCCCGCATGGACAATGTTCCGGCCCATGATCTCAAAGAACGCCTTCCCACGGGCGAAGGCTTCGTCGCTGCCACCGACCATAAAGGTCAGCGTCCCGCCGTCCGCACCGGCCACGCCGCCCGAAACCGGCGCATCCAGCATCATGTGCCCGGCCGCCGCCGCGGCTTCATGAACCTCCCGGCAGGAGGTCACGTCGATGGTGGAGGAATCGATGAAGAGCGTGCCCGGCTCAGCCTGCGCGATCAGGCCCTGCGGGCCGAGATAGACCGCGCGGACATGTTCGCCCGCGGGCAGCATCGTCACCACGACGCCGCAGCCCTCCAGCACATCAGTGGCGGCCGCAACCGTTTCAACCCCGTTGGCCTTGGCGGTTTCCAGCGCAGCCGCGCCCAGATCGAAGCCCTTCACCCCGTGACCGGCCTGCGCCAGGTTCTTGGCCATCGGCCCGCCCATGTTGCCCAGTCCGACAAATCCGATGTTCGTCATGCGATTCACTCCCTGTCGCGGCGCGCTTGATCCGACCGCGTATATTAGCGCCGAAGCCGGCTTAAGAAAAAGTCAGTTCACGCCCGCTCTTGGGCGCCTCGAAGTGCTGTGCCACCAGTGCTTCCGACACTTCTGCCAGGCTGACTGGCGACCATTTCGGTGCATGGTCTTTGTCCACCAGCACGGACCGCACCCCCTCGAAGAAGTCGTGCCCGGCCATGAAGGCCTGACTCATGCGGTACTCCATGATCATGGCCGCATCGAACTCGAGGCTCCGTCCACGCCGGAGCTGTTCATGAGCGACCTTCATGGAGGTCGGCGAGCGGCTGAGCAGCGTCTTGACCGTCTCCTCCGCCCAGTCGCCTTCTTCGGCCTGCAGGGCGGTGACAATCGCTTCCACGCTTTCCGCGCCAAAAGTTCGGTCGATCTGCGCCTGTTGAGCCGCCAGCGGCGCTTCGCCGGGATCCTTGCTGAAGCCGGCAATGACCGATCGCGCCACCGCTTCGGCCTCGCCGCTCCAGTTCGCCGCAACCAGCGCCGCCTCCAGCGCGGCGATCTCCGCGCTCTCGACATAGGCATTGGCAAGGCCGCAGTAGAGTGAGTCCGCCGCCTTCAGGCGCGCGCCGGTCAGGGCGAGATAGCAGCCGATTTCACCGGCGAGCTTCGGCAGAAAGTAGCTGCCGCCCACGTCCGGGAAGAGTCCGATCGCACTTTCCGGCATGGCGACCCGCGTGCGCTCCGTGGCCACCCGAAAGGTCCCGTGCACCGAAAGGCCGACGCCGCCGCCCATGGTAATCCCGTCGATCAGGGCGATATAGGGCTTGGAAAAGCGGTGGATGCGCCGGTTCAGGCGGTATTCCTCGTAGAAGAAGTCGGCGGCGAGGCCTTCGACCAGGCCGCTGTCCTTGGCCGTCTGCCCAGACTTCCAGACCGCCAGCACGTCGCCGCCGGCGCAGAAGGAGCGCTCACCCTCGCCCCGGATCACCACGGCCGCGACCGCCGGGTCTTCCTCCCAGGCCGCGAGCTGCGGATCGATGGCGCGTATCATGTTCAGGGTCAGGGCATTGAGCGACTTGGGCCGGTTCAGGGTGATGAAGCCGAGGGCGCCGCGCTGCTCAAAGAGAACCTCTTCGCTTTCAGACATACTCGAAAATTCCTGTTGGTGTTCGCCGGAGAGTCCGGCTGAAAAATGGGTCAATCGGACAGAAGCTGACGGGAGACGATCAACCGCATCACCTCATTGGTGCCCTCGAGGATCTGGTGGACCCGGAGATCCCGCAGGATGCGCTCGATCGGAAAATCACGCAGATAGCCATAGCCGCCGTGAAGCTGCAGCGCCTCGTTACAGACGTTAAAGCCCGTATCGGTCGCGAAGCGTTTTGCCATGGCGCAGAAGGCGGTCTTGTCGGGAGCGTTGTCATCCAGCTTCTGCGCCGCCCGATGGATCATCAGGCGCGCCGCCTCCAGCTCCGTCGCCATGTCGGCAAGCTTGAACTGCAGGGCCTGGAAGGCCGCCAGCGGCTTGCCGAACTGCCTGCGCTCCTTCATGTAACTCTGTGCCGCTTCCAACGCGGTCCGTGCCCCGCCGAGGGAACAGGCGGAGATGTTCACCCGGCCGCCGTCCAGCCCCATCATGGCAATCTTGAAGCCGTCGCCCTCGTCACCCAGACGGTTTGCGACCGGCACCCGGGCGTTCTCGAAGATCACCATGGCGGTGGGCTGGCTGTTCCAGCCCATCTTACGTTCCTGGGCGCCAAAGGACAGGCCCGGCGTATCTTTGGGCACCACCAGCGTGGAGATCCCGCTGGCGCCCTCCCCGCCCGTGCGGCACATCACGACGTAGACGTCGCTGCGCCCGCCGCCGGAGATGAAGGCCTTGGTGCCGTTGAGGACATAGTCCTCGCCGTCCCGCTCCGCCCGGGTCTTCAGCGCCGCGGCGTCGGAGCCGGCGCTGGGCTCGGTCAGGCAGTAGCTGGCAAAGTGCTCCATGGCGGTCAGCTTGGGCAGGAAGGCCCGGCGCGTCTCGTCGCTGCCGAAACGGTCGATCATCCAGCAGGCCATGTTGTGGATCGAGATGTAGGCGGCGGTCGAGGTGCAGCCGCCCGCCAGTTCCTCGAAGATCACCGCCGCATCCAGGCGTGAGAGTCCCGACCCGCCGACGTCGTCACGCACATAAATTCCGCCAAAGCCCAGCGCTGCCGCCTGACGCAGAGTCTCCTCGGGGAAGATCTTATCTTCGTCCCACGTCGCGGCCTGTGGTGCCATCTCCTTGCGCGCGAAATCCTGCGCCATATCGCGAAAGGCACACTGTTCTTCAGACAGATCGAACTGCAAGGCTCACCTCACCCTAACACTTGTTAGGTTCTTTTAGCCGAGCGGGCCACAGCCGTCCATGCGAAAGCGGTCAAAGGCCCTTTTTCATAAACCAGCGGCAGTGGCTCGCGGGATGCTGGTCCGGCTCGTTTTTGAGCTCGCCGAAGACCTGATAGCCAAGCCGTTCATAGCAGCGCTTTGCGTCGAGATTTGAGGTATCGAGCCAGGCCGCATGACACCCAAGCCTCAACCCCTGCTCCTCAGCCTGAAGCATCAGTCTGCGCGCAAACCCCTGACGCCGATACTCCTCCGACACCCAAAGACTTTTGATCAGCAGCCAGCCATAGCTGCTCCCTGCGGTCAGACCGGCAACCAGCGCGCCTTCGCCGTCCTTCACGGTCAGAACGAAAGCATCATTCACGGCTTGCGGCTGACTTGCGCGCAAAGCGGTCAGCAGCTCAGTCTCGATCCTGGCGGCGTCTTCCGGGCCGCCTTCGCAAAAGCTCAGGTCCGGTTGCGTCATTCCTTCCATTTCGGATCCCGGAACTGCTGAATTTCGATGCGATAGCCGTTGGGATCCAGGAACAGCGCGCCATAGACTTTGAAGGTTTCGCTGTAACCCGGTTCCCGTTCGAAAACCACGCCCCTGGATTTCAGGCGCTCACACCAGGCATCCACATCGGGCACCACCAGCGAGACCGTCACTCCCACCGGCGACTTGGGCCGGTCAGCGATGTCGCAGACCCCGATGTAGCTGCTCGGACTGAGCCGGTAGATGTGGCAGCACCCCTGATCAAGGGCAAAGGGCAGCTCCATGACCTCACTGTAAAAGCGCGAGGTGCCCTCCAGGTCGGTGGTATAGAGGAAGGTGATCTGTTGATCGGCGGTGACGGTCATGATCCGGTGATCCTCTCGAAGCTGAAGGCCGCGCCCGGCCGTCAGCCCGGACTGCGCAGGGACGGTAAACCGATACCCGTGGCCGAAAAGCCGCCATCGGCCGCCAGCACCTGACCCGTGATAAAGCTGGCTTCCGCGCTGCAGAGAAAGACGATGGCATTGGCGATCTCGATCTCCTGCCCATAGCGGTTGAGCGGAATGGTATCGTGGTAGGCGGCGCGGATATCGGGCGTATGCACCGCCAGAGCCAGCTTGGTATCGACCGGGCCCGGCGCGACCGCATTGACACGAATGCCGAGTTCCCCCAGTTCCACCGCCTGCTGCTGCGTCAAGTGTGCCAGCGCGGCCTTTGAGGTACCGTAGGCCACCCGAAGCGTACTCGCGCGCACCCCGGAGATCGAGGTGATGTTGACGACCGCCCCCGGCGCCGCTGCCAGCGCCTCCGTAAAGGCCTGGGTCATGAGAAAGGGTCCGTCCAGATTCGTCGCCATGACCCGCTGCCAGCGCTCGAAGCTTGTCTCCCGGATCGGCCCGAAATCCGCGACGCCCGCGTTGTTGACCAGCGCATCAAGACCTGAGCCCAGTTGCATCACCTCCTGGTGAATGCGGGCCACCTGCTCGGGATCGGAAACATCTGCCGTGATCGCTGTCACACCTGCTAAGCCGCCAGCGGCACTGGTCAGCTCTTCGCCGTCGATGTCGACCATCGCGACCTGCCAGCCGCGCTCCAGAAACAGTTGCGTCGTCGCCAGGCCGATACCCCGGGCCGCGCCAGTCACCAGCGCCGTCTTTTGACTCTTATCGCTCATACACCTCTCTCCGCAGTTTCGATGGTCGCACAGCCCTCAACCAGGTCCGAGCCCGCCTCTTCAGGCTGTGCCCTCAGGCTGTCAACGAAATCGCGACAGCCTTGGCAAAGCGTCCGAAACCTACGACGCGACCGCTGTATCGGCAACGGTGATGCCACTGGGTCTACGACACAGAGATGCGCAGTTGCGAGGACACGGCCTCACTGGTCTCCTGCTCCCCCTTCCTGCCAGGCGAAGGTCAGGGATTCCCGGAACGCGAAACGCTGGAGATGCTCTTCGAGGACACCGCGAAACTGCGGCAGGTGCGAAGCTTCGTCGGCGGCGATCCGGATGGACAGGCGGTTGTCGTCGGCATAGAGGGCGCAGTGTCCGAGCGGGAGTTCGATGAAACCCCGATCATCCGTCGATTCGACCCGGAACCTGTGGCTCCAGTGCTTGCAGAGCTGCTGCAGGTAGCGGCGCGCCGAAGCCGTGGCCACCTCGGTGTAACACTCAGACATATGTATCCTCCATTGTCCGGGCGCGCGTCCCGGTCTCACTTCTCATCCGAACCTACGCGGCTCCGCTTTTGTAATTGAGAATCATTATCAATATCGCTAACCTGCCCCAGGGTTACGGCAAAATCCAGGAAATCAATGCAACTCGATAGACAGCGGCCGGGCCGGCAGCCCGGCGCGTTAGACTGACATGCCTGACACCGCGCTTCTGGAAGCCTTTCACGAGCACGAATGGGAGCTGCGGCGATTCCTGGGCAAACGCCTCGGCTCTCCGGCGCAGGCCTCGGATGCCGTCCAGGATCTCTATCTGAAATTACGCACCGACGATCAGCGCGCACCGATCCGGAACCGGCGCGCCTACCTCTTCAGCATGGCCGCCAACCTCGCCACCGACCGCTTAAAGGTCGAGCGCCGGCGCAGCGAGATCCTGGCCGAGGCGGGCGGCATCGTCTGGCGCCAGAGTGACGAACTCACGCCCGAGCGCCACGCCATGGCGCGCGCGGAGCTGCGCCACATGGAGGCGGCGATCGCCGAGTTGCCGGAGCGCTGCCGCAAGGTCTTTTACCTGAAGCGCTTCGAAGGCCGTTCGCAGGTTGAAATCGCGGAGATGCTGGGGCTCGGCCAGACCACGGTCTACAAGGACATCAAACTGGCCATGGATATGCTCCTGAGAGCCCGGCGGGCCTTTCGCCGCCAGGACGCGGAGAATGAGGAGCACCGGAAAGAATGATCTCGCTCGTCTATCATATGACGGCCTTTTCGCAGTTGCCCGCAGGGGTCGCTGCCCGGTCCCAATGGAACGAACGATGACCCAGCCGAGAGAACAGGACAGCCCGCTGGAACCGGCCACAGAAGCAGCGGAGCAATGGCTGCTCCGCCTGACGTCGGGATCTCTGTCCGAGCGTGAGCTTGCCGAGTTCGACGCCTGGCGCGACGCCGACCCCGCTCACCGTGCCGCGTTCGAGGAGGTCAGGGACCTTTGGAACGACATCGGCGCGCTGGAACCTGCCTTTGCGACCACCACGCAAAGGGAAGCAGAGCCCGTAGAGGCGCAACCGGCCGCCGCTGTTGTCGACCTTGGCGAGCGCCGCGCGAAGGCCCACGGGAGTCGGCGCTTTGTCCTCGGCGGCATGGTCGCCGCCTGCATCGCCCTGGCCGCGGTCTTCGCAACGGACCTTGCGACAGACCTCACAGCCGATCATCTGACCGGCGTCGGAGAGATGGCGAGCGTCACGCTGCCTGATGGCTCGACGGTGCACCTGAACACCGACAGCGCCATCGCGCTCGACTTCTCCGCACAGAGCCGACGCGTGACCCTGCTGCGCGGCGAAGCGCTCTTCGAGGTCCAAAAGGACAGCGCCCGTCCCTTCGACGTCGCGGCGCTGGATGGCACCTCGACCGCGGTCGGCACCGCCTACAACGTCCGGAGCCAGAAAGAGGATACGCTTGTCACGGTCCTGGAAGGGCGCGTCAGGGTATCGGCCGAGGGAAGCACGACATCCCCGCAGCGCTTGTTGACCCAGAACCAGCAGCTTCGCTACGGCAATGGCCAGATCGGAGAAGTGCGCAACGTGGACGCCAGGGCCGCAACGGCCTGGCGGCGTGGCCTGATCGTGATCGACGCCCGGCCCCTTGCAGAGGCCATCGCCGAACTCGACCGCTACCGGCCGGGGCGTATCCTCCTGCTCGCAGACACCGCGCAGGAGGAAACAGTGACCGCCCGGATCGCCCTGGACCAGATCGATGGTGGACTCGATGCCCTGGCCGCCGTCCATGGCCTCACCGTAACCCGGCTGACCGACTATCTGACCATTCTGCGGTGATCAGCGCCCGGAATTTTTCTGAATAATTTTAAAGCGTTCATAAAAAAATCTCTTCCAGTTGCACCGGTTCTTCAGCGGCCAGTCGTCTTCGAAACAGATAGATTTGCAATTGCGTCTCAATTGCAAATCAAACCATAGATAATGAACTTTTGAGGGTGAAGATGACGGGGGAACGAAATCGCGGCTGCTTTGATGCCGCAAATGTCCGCATGGCCAATTCCTGCGGAGCGGACCGCGGAAGACCTTTCAAACTGGCGATCCTGAGTGGCACGGCACTCGCGACGGCCTGCGGCCTGGCCCTGGCGGCCGGATCTGCGGCAGCCGTCGAACAACCGCCACAGGTCGCCGGACATCAGCAGACCGCAAAGGCGGCGAGCGTGCTGGAGTTTTCGATCCCCGCGCAGTCCCTGGCCTCAGCGCTCAACAGCTTCGCGGAACAGGCGGGCATCTCCTTCGCGTACAAGACCGGCGACATTTCCGACCTCAAGTCACCCGGTGTGTCGGGACGCATGGCCACGGCGACCGCTCTGCAGCGCCTGCTCGCCGGAACCGGGGTCAGTTTCCGCTTCACCGCGGAAAATGCTGTGATGCTCGAGAAAAGCGACGGCAAAACCTCCGATGCCCAGATGCTCGAAACCATCACCGTGCAGGGCCGCTCTGGTGTCGGCGACCATCGGGGTGCGGCGGACCGGGTGAACGCCATCGATATCACCCGCGAAGATCTGCTCCGGCGCAATCCGCAGACGGTGAAAGGCGTTTTCGCGGGCGAGTCCTCGGTCTCCGTCGGTGGCGCCGTCCGCACCAGTCAAAAGGTCTATGTCAACGGAATCGAAGAGACCAACCTCGCCGTGACCATCAACGGCGCCCGACAGAACAACAAGATCTTCCACCACAGCGGCACGAACCTGATCGACCCGAGCCTGCTGAAGGGCGTCCGTGTCGACCCGGGTGTCGCGCCCGCGGATGCCGGTCCCGGTGCGCTGGGCGGTGCGATCGCCTACGAGACGGTGGATGTCGATGACGTGCTCGCCCCCGACCGCGCTTACGGCGGCTTCGTCGCCGGCGGCTTCGACACCAACAGCGGGACCTTCACCAATGACGTCTCCGGCTATGGCCGGACCGGCGGTTTCGAAGCCCTGGCCTACTTCAAGTGGGGCCTTGGCGGCGAATATGAAAACGGCGACGGCGACACGGTGCCGGGTACCGAGACCGACTTTCGGAGCTTTCTCGGCAAAGGCGGTTACGAGACCGACGACGGCCACCGCTTCGAGGTTTCCGCTGAACATCTGCGCGACCGGGCGGCCCGGCCCTTCCGCGCCAATATCGGCAACATCATCACCCGCTCCGAACCGCTGACGCGAACCTACGACACCGACCGCAAGAACTTCACCTTCAACTATAGCACGCCGGGCGCCGACGGCCTGTGGGACCCCAAGGTGGTCTTCGGCTACGGCGTGACCGAGCTTCGTGTGCCGGAACCTTTCGGCAGCGTCGGCGAAAGCAGCAGCCTCTCCGGCAAGGTCGAGAACGATTTTAACTTCAGCGGTTTCGGCCACAGCGACAGCATCACGCTCGGCAGCGACTTCTACCATGACCGGGCGAAGTATGACGATCCAAGCGACCGGGCCAGCGAACGGGCCACCAACGTCGGGCTCTACGCCCAGGCCCGCCTTCAGCCCATCGAACGTCTGCGTCTTTCCTTCGGACTGCGCGGCGATCAGCAGTGGTTCGAAGGCGTCGACGGCAGCGAGATCGACGACGGGGGCCTGAGCGGCAATGTCTCCGCCGCCGTCGACGTAACGGACTTCCTCACGGTCACGGCAGGCTACTCCCGCGTCTGGGGCGGCATCGCGCTGGCCGAGAACTTTATTCTGAATCCCAACTGGACGTACGAAGACGGGATCGAGCCCGTGCGGTCCGAGAACTTCACGGCCGGGTTCGAAGTCTTCTACGAAGGCTTTACCTTCGACGCCGGCGTTTTCCGCAGCGAGTTCGACAACGCCCGCGACCCTTCGTTCCGCGCCGGACCGGGCGTGACGGCGGATTTCCAGACGGAGGGTTTCGATGTCGGCGCGGGCTATAGCTGGGGCCCGGGTTTCGTCCGGGTCAGCTACACCGATACCGAAATCGAAGTGGACGGCAATGCCGCCGATTCCGACGTTACCCAATACTTCGGCGCGCCGCTCGGACGTATCATTGCCGTTGAAGCCGCGCATCACTTCGAAGACTTCGGGGTCACGATCGGCGGCATCGTCGATGCCGCACTCGAGAACACGGATACGGTCGATGCCGGCGGCGAGAAACTGGATTCCTACGAAACCGTCAGTCTCTACGCGCAGTACCAGCCCGACTTCGCCGAATACCTGACGCTGCGCGTCGAAGCCAACAACATCCTGGACGAAAACTATGCTGACCGCGCCACCTACGGCCAGGATTTCGGGGTCGTCGAACCCTTGCGGGAGCCGGGACGTTCCTTCCTGTTCCTGGTCCGCGCGAATTTCTAAGGAATGCCCGTGCCGAACATACGAACGCAGATCATCCTGAGAGTAGCGGCAGCGGTTCTCTTCCTGCTGCTGCTCATCCCGCCGGGCCATGCGGAGAGCTTGACCATAACCGACCTGGCGGGACGGCAGGTGACGATCGAACGGCCCGTCACCCGCTTCGGCGTCAGCGAGGGCCGCTACATTCCCCTGCTGGCGATGCTGCGGCCCGAGGATCCGGTGAAGGGTCTGGTCGGCATGATGTCGCCGCTGGGTTGGACCCACCCGTCCCTGGAAGCGCAGCTCTTCGAGCGCTTCCCTGCGGCGAGGTCCATCCCGTTCTTCGGTAACAAGAGTCCCGACAGCGTCTCGGCCGAAAAGATCATCGACCTGAGACCGGAGGTCGCGATCCTCGGCCTGAGCGACCACGGCCCCGACTCCAAGGCGGCGGAGCTGATCGCCCAGCTCTCCGCCGCCGGCACGGCAGTGGTCTTCATCGACTTCCGCCTCGACCCACTCAACAACACCCTGCCCTCGATCGAACTGCTGGGGCGCATTTTTGGCGCGGAGCAGCGCGCATCCGACTATGCCGCCTTCTATCGGGCCCGCGTGCAGCAGATCAAAGAGAGGGTGGCCAAGATCCCTGATCGGCCGAAGGTCTTCCTGCAGGCGCACCCTGGCCGCTTCCCCTGCTGCTGGGGCATGGCGGACGGCATGCTGGGTCCCTTCGTCGGACTGGCCGGCGGCGAAAACATCGCGGATGCCGTGGCGCCGGGCCCGACCGCCCAGCATACGGCAGAGTTTCTCCTGACGGAAAACCCCGACGTCTGGATCGGCACGGCGTCCGGGACCCTGGAAGAATACCGCCAGGGCGCCGAACCCGTTGCGCTTGGGGCGGGCCTGGATGCGGCCATGGCGGCCGACAGTCTCGCGCGCTATCTCGCGGCGCCGGAGTTTCAGGCACTGGATGCGGTGCGTCGGGGACGAGCACACAGCATCTGGCATAACTTCTATAACTCGCCCTTCAACATCGTTGCGTTAGAGGCCTTTGCGAAATGGATCCATCCGGAGCATTTCACGGATCTTGACCCTCAGGCCACGCTCGAGCTTATCTTCGAGCGTTTCCTGCCATTTCAGTTGGAAGGCACCTACGCGTCGACCATCGCAAGTGATTGACACCGAACCTTCTCTCTATAGCCGCTTCGACGGGATCCGGCGGCGCCGCCGCCTGCTGACCGGCCTGCTGCTGCTCGCCACGCTGGCCAGCCTCGTCTTGGATCTTCAGGCCGGGCCGGCAGCGCTGGACCTGGGCGATGTTGTCGCCGGTCTTCTCGATCCCGATGCCCTGGAGCTGCGGCAGCGCATCATCCTCTGGGAGGTCCGCCTGCCGGACGCCCTGATCGCACTTGCCGTCGGCGCGGCGCTCGGACTGGCCGGCATCGAGACCCAGACCATTCTGGATAATCCGCTGGCCAGTCCCTTCACACTCGGCGTTTCCTCGGCCGCGGTGCTGGGTGCCAGCGTCGCCATCGTCCTGACCCCTTCCCTCGCCTATCTGCCCGAGGCGGCGGTCCTGCCGGTCTCAGCCCTGGTTTTCGCCCTGGGCTCGGGCAGCTTTATTCTCCTGGTGGTGCGCTTTTGTGGTGTGGGCCGAGAAACGGTCGTCCTCTTCGGCATTTCCCTGGTCTTTCTCTGCAATGCCTTGACGGCCGCGCTGCATTTCTTCGCCGACGCCGACGCCATTCAGCAGATCGTCTTCTGGACCATCGGTAACCTGACACGCGCAGGCTGGCTCGAGGTGGGGATCGTCGCGGCCTGCTTCCTCGCCGTCCTGCCCTTCAGCCTGCGGCATGTCTGGCTGCTGACGCTGCTGCGCGGCGGCGAGGCCCATGCCCGCAGCCTGGGTATCGATGTGGCTGCCTTACGCACCTGGGTCATCCTGCGAAGCTGTGTCCTCGCGGCTTTCGCCGTCTGCTTTGTCGGCACTATCGGCTTCGTCGGACTGGTCGGCCCGCATATCGCGCGCCTGCTGCTGGGCGAGGATCACCGCTTTCTGGTCCCCGGTTCGGCGCTCTGCGGTGCGCTGATCCTGTCGCTCGCGTCCTTTCTTTCCAAGATCCTGTTGCCGGGCGTCATCATACCGGTCGGCATCCTGACCGCCGTGGTCGGCGTTCCGCTCTTGCTTGGTCTTTTGTTCCGTCAGAGGGGCAGGCCATGAATACACCGGAGCACGGAACGGCTTTTCAGGTCTCGGGAGTCACTGCCGGCTATGGCAAACAACCTGTCTTGAAGGAGGTGACTTTACCTTCACTGGCTTCCGGCGAACTCCTGGGCCTGCTGGGCCCAAATGCCTCGGGGAAGTCCACACTTCTGCGTTGTCTGTCGCGCGAAATGGCCTGTGAAGGAGAGATCCTGCTGGATGGAAAGCCGCAACAGGCCTACCGGCACGGCGAATGGCAGGCGAAAGTCGCCAGCATGCCCCAGGCACCGCCCGCGCCTTCAGCCCTCATGCCGACCGAACTGATGTGGAGCACGGCCCGCGCGCTGTCACTCGATCTCTCGGATTTCGAACTCGCCGGCAAGATCGAAGGCATCTTCCATCGTTTGGGTTTGATAGAGGCCGCGCTCTCCCCCCTCCACAGCCTCTCCGGCGGCAAGCGCCAACTCGTCGGCCTGGCGTTGGCGCTCATCCGCGATCCGCTCCTCCTCCTCCTGGACGAGCCGACCTCGGCCCTGGACCTGCACTGGCGGATGGTCGTCCTGGATCTGCTGCGCGAAGAACTGCTCAGCCGTGGCGGAATCGCCGTGGCTGCGCTGCACGACCTGGATCTGGCGGCACGCTACTGCGATCGGCTCGCCCTTCTGCAGGACGGCCGGATCATCGCAACCGGGCGACCGGAAGACGTCCTGACACAGGAAAACCTGAGAGCGGTCTATCGGATCGAGGCTGAGGTTTATCGTGGCCCGAACGACCGACTCGCCATCGACATCGAACGGCCGGTCAGCAGTGTATAAACCCCAAGCCCCAACAGCACGGCGCCGCTGAAATACTGCACCCAAGCGCCTTGCAGCAAAAATCCATACCGGCCGCGATCACTCAAGCAACGCCGCAGGCCACCGGCCAACAGTGCGTAGCCGCCGTCGGTCATCATCGCAAGGGCGGCATAGAGCAGGCCAAGCAGCAGAATCTGAAGCGGCACGGCGCCCAGAGCCGGATCGACGAACTGCGGCAGGAAGGCCAGAAAGAAGACCGCAATCTTCGGGTTCAGAACGCTGACGACCACCCCATCGCGGAAGATCCGTCCCGCCGGCAACGGACTGGCGGCGGTGATCTGACCTGCCGCCGTCCTGCGGGCGGAGAACAGAGCTTTCAAGCCGAGATAGATCAGGTAGCCCGCGCCCAACAGCCGCACGGTCTCGAAGGTCGTGGCGGAGGTCAGCAGGATCGCCGAGAGCCCGGCCACCGCCGCCGCGCCATGCGCCAAGACACCGACCGAAAGCCCCAAAGCCGAGATCAGACCGGCCCGGGTCCCCTGCCCCAGCGTCCGCGCCATCACGTAGAAGACCCCCGGTCCCGGGAGGACGAGAACGATCAGCGCCGCCGCGACAAAACCCAAAAGCAGAGTGCCGTTCAACATAAGCTGCTCCCTTATTGGCCCGAGAGCAGCTTACATCATCCCACCGAGTTCGCCCCAGTCAGATCGATCCGGCCTCGACCATATAGTTGTTGGCGCTGCACATGGCCGCATCGTCGGAAGCCAGGAACACCACCATCCGCGCGACATAGACCGGTTCGATCAGATCCGGCAGGCACTGACGCTTGCGATGTGCTTCTATCGCTTCTTCGGTTACCCAAAGAGTCTTCTGCCGCTCGGTCATGATCCAGCCGGGTACGACCGTGTTGACCCGGATCCGGTGATCGCCCAGGTCGCGGGCCATTGTGCGTGTCAGGCCGTGCACCGCCGCCTTGGAGGTGGCGTAGGCCGGGAAGCCGCCGCCGGCCTCCCACCAGGAGTTGGAGCCCATATTGATGATCGAGCCGCCGCCCGCCTCGATCATACCCGGCGCCACCGCCTGGATCGCAAAGAACATATGCCGCAGGTTGGTCGCGACCCGCTCGTCAAAATACTCGGCGGTCAGATCCTGCCAGGAATGCCGGTCGTCGCGCGCCGCGTTATTGACCAGGACCGCCGCCGGCCCGAGGCGTTCCTGCAGCCTGGCGAAAGCGGCCTTCAGGGCCTCGATGTCCCGCAGGTCGCAGATCTCATAGGTCACATCCGCGCCCAGCTCGTCCGCCAGCGCTTTGCTGCCGTCTTCATCCAGATCGATGAAACCGATCCGCGCCTTTTGCGCGGCGAAAGCGCGCACGATCTGCTCGCCGATTCCTGACGCGCCGCCGGTGATGAAAACGGTCTTGCCTTCAAGGCTGGGGTAGATGGCAAAGCGATTGGTCATAGGACGCACCTCTGGTTTCAGAAACAGGGAAAAGAAGAGACGGGATGAGAAAGGGAAGGCTTATTCTAGCGAAGCCGGCGGCGGCCTGTCGCGGTGAAAAGTCGCTTGATCACCTGCGTTTCAATCACGGTTAATTGAGGCTCGGCGCCCTCGTAAAACCTGTATAGGTTGCGGCGCCTTTGCAAAGCTGCAAAATATCACGTCTACGCTACCTTTCCTCGTTTTCGACAATCCGGACTGCTTCAACCTGCCGACCGGTTGTCTCGCCAAAACTGCTTCTATCCGAAAGTACGTGGCCACAACGGGAAAGCTGTGCGCAAAAGCAATGAAAGGGACGAATCACAATGCAGAAACGAAAGATCGGCCAAACGGAGATTGAAGTCGACGTACTCGGCGTCGGCGGCGCCCCTTTTGGCGGAAACTTCGCGACGCTGGGGCGCTCGGATGCCGCGGAGATCCTGGAAACCGCGCTGACCGCCGGCATCACCTACGTGGACACCGCCCCTTTCTACGGCTTCGGCCGTTCGGAGCGGGTGGTCGGCGACCTGCTGCGCGGCAAGCCTTACGTCCTTTCCACCAAGGTCGGACGCCTGCTGCTGCCAGGCGCGGCGCCGGATCCCATGGCCTACGGGATGATCGAGCCTCTGCCTTTCCATCCGGTCTATGACTACAGTTATGACGGCGTCATGCGTTCCTTCGAGGCGAGCCTGCAGCGCCTCGGCCTGGACCGCATCGACATCCTTATGGTCCACGACATCGGTGAGTTCCAGCACGGCGCGGAGGACAACGCGCGTCATTTCGGTGAGTTGAAAGACAGCGGCTACCGTGCCATGGAAGAGCTCAAAAAGGCCGGACAGGTCAGCGCCATCGGCCTGGGGGTGAACGAAAAGGAAGTCTGCCTCGCCGCCCTCGATATCGGCCAGTGGGACGTCTTCCTGCTTGCCGGGCGCTACACCCTGCTGGAGCAGACGCCGCTCGGCGATCTTTTCCCGGCTTGCCGGGCCGCCGGCACCACGCTGATCTGCGGCGGTCCCTTCAACTCCGGCGTTCTGGTCGGACGGGAAATGTGGAATTACGCCAAAGCCCCGGAAGACATCGTCACACGGGTCACGAAGCTCAAGGCCGTCGCGGAGGCCCACGCCGTGCCCCTGCCGGCCGCCGCCCTGCAGTTCCCCATCGCCCACCCGCTGATCTCCAGCGTCATCCCCGGCTCCCGCTCGGCCGCGGAATTCGAAGGCATTCTGGAGTGGGCACGCCATCCGATCCCGGCGGCCTTCTGGACGGATTTGCGGGACCAGGGCCTGCTCGATCCTGAAGCCCCGCTGCCGGAAGAGAACCCTTATCTCTGATCGAGAAAGCGCGAGCGAGGCGCTTCAAAAGGCGTCTCGCTTCTCACTCCGCGCATCCTCGACTCGCTTTTCCTGATAAATCTCACCAAGCCGGGCCTTACGCCGCCAGGGACGCGCGCGCCGCAGTTCGATTTCCCAGCGCGGGTCGGCCGGGTCGATCTCTAGAATCGTGACAGAAGGTCCGCCCGGCTCTCCCTGGGCCAGAACTTCGCCGTTCGGCCCGGCGATCAGGCTGCTGACCTGCGCATGCCTGGCGTTTGCCGGAATAGAGAGGCTCACCCAGAGCTTATTGAGATGCGCGTGCGCCCGGGTCAGCAGCCGGTCATCGGGAACATCGCTGTAGCTCGAAAGCAACACCACATCCGCGCCGGCTTCCTCGTAGGCACGGAAGACCTCCGGAAAGCTGATCTCGATGCAAAGGGCGCAGCCGAGACGGATGCCATCGACCTCGAAGAGGACAGGTCGGAATCCCGGCGTAAACCAGTCGTTGACTTCGGAGTTGGAGAGGAAGCGCTTATCGTAGCGCTCCTGTAACTGCCCCTGCTCATTGATGATGTAGAGACTGTTGTGCGGCCGCGTTCCGGGCTTCAACAGGTGGGCAGAGCCGAGCACCACCCAGAGTCCGAGTTCCCCGGCCAGCGCCGCCGTCACCTCCAGTTCCCGGCGCAGAAGCGGCCAGTCGACATCCGCCCAGTCCTTGATCTCGCTCTTGCTGTATCCGGAGGCTGCCCCTTCCGGAAACTGGACCAGCCGCGCGCCCAACTCCCGCGCTTCACGCATCTGCGCCCGGATGACCTCGCCGTTCTTTGCCGGATCGGCGGTGATGGGCGTTTGCGCGACGGCTATCCTGGTACTTGCCATCTATTCGAACAGAACGAAGCGGCCGTTTCGGTAAACAAGCAGCCGTTCAGTGAGCGTATAGACTTCAACTTCCGTTGCTTCGACGACGATATTCCTCATGGAGGCCAGACCTTCCGCATCTTCGCTGCCGGTCACCACAAGTATCCCGCGCGCAGGTACGGCAACCACGATCTCACCCTCCACCGGAAGCTGCCCGCTCTCCCACATCTTGGTAAACAGCAGAAGGCTTGCCTCGTAGTCACCACCGGCAGAGAGCATGTAGAGACCTTCGCCTCCCCTGGCTTCAAGCGGCGGCAGCAGTGCTTTCAGATTAGCGACCGCGCGTTCCAGCCGGTCATCGCTCCCAAAGCCGATATCAACCAGATCCTGCTCGCTGACGAAGCGCATTCTGGTATCCGAATCTTCCGCATAGACGACGATGAGCTCAGAATTCAAAGCCTCGTGGGCAGGGTCCTCCCAGTTATCAAGGCTCGAGCCCTGATCGAGGATCGATTGCCGTATCTCGGGGATGTAATTGACATCCTTGATAACTGGAACGATGCGCGACGGATCGATGTCATCGTCGCGGGAACTTACCTGGTCTATCCACCCGGCAATGTAGGTCGCGATGATGGCGTCCCGCGTGTCTGGGTAGGCGGTGTAAGACTTGTATGCGTTATCGAGGTAGATCTGCAGTTCCTTTTCATCTGGGGTCACAGCCTGCAGATGGAGATAGCCTGCCTTTCGGATCTCAAGATCAGGCGCTTGAGCGCTGAACTCGCTCAAAACCTTATCTGCGAACGCCTCCTCCGACAGCAGTTCCTGTGCAGCAATCGTGCTGAAGCCTAAAGCAAGAAAAAGGCCTATCGCCCAGAGTGTCGTCCGCATGATCAAAGTCCGAAAGCTGAAAAAGAGCAGAAACTGCTTGAGCGTCGAGCCTTGTCTTTCGGCGGATAGGAGTCAACCGGGCGTTGTCGGCGAAGCCCGAAAAGAGACTGGCGCTCTAACTCGCCCCCAGGCGCGCCAGAATCTCGCCGGGAATGCCATAGTGCTTGATCGGCTGGTCGTGTTTGGCGAAGCCGCTGAGTTCGCGCTGAATGAAATAGCCGTAGACCGCATCGGAGGCGGCCTGTAGCGCCGCCGGGCGCGCCTCATCGTCCTTCGCCAGCGCGCGCAGCGCTTTGAGAGTCCGTTCCACCTGTTCGCCCGCACGGCCGAGCGCGGCCGCCTTTTCGCCGGCGATCTCGTAGTCGAGAACGCTCGCGCCGGTTTCGACACTCAATCCCGGCGCCAGGTTCCGTGGCAGGCGCAGCGACATATCTCCATCCCGTTCCGCTGGTCTCAGCTTTTGGTAACCAGCCTGAGCGGAGATGACAAGCAGCTTGGCCTGATCTTGATCCAGCTTGACAAAAACCTACCGAAAGCGTTGGATGACCGAAGCGCCGATTTGAAGCACAGCTTGCGGGCGCTCTACAAATCCGGCTAAAGCGAGCGGATTCGACCGCCCAGCTATAGCTGCGGCGGTTTTTTGTTTTTTCTGTGCGGGTGCGCCGGCTTAATGGCAATGCCTCCCGCCACCGTTATTCCAAGGTGCCTTCTCGGTCGGCGAGAGACCATGAGGCCAAGAAAAAGATTGAAGGGACGAACAGCATGACCGTTAAGTCGCAAAACCCCGAGACCCTGGCCCTGCACGCCGGCTACCGCAGCGATCCGGATACCGGTGCGGTCGCCGTGCCGATCTACCAGACCACCTCCTATCAGTTTCAGGGCGCCGAGCATGCGGCCAACCTCTTCGCGCTGAAGGAACTGGGCAACATCTACACCCGCATCATGAACCCGACCTGCGCGGTTCTGGAGGAACGGGTGACGGCCCTGGAAGGCGGCGTCGCGGCGCTCGCGGTCAGTTCCGGCCAGGCGGCCTCGGCCATGGCGATCCAGAACATCGCGAAGGCCGGCGATAACGTGGTCAGCTCCACTGATCTCTACGGCGGGACCTGGAACCTTTTCGCCAACACCCTCAGCAACATGGGCATCGAGGTGCGCTTCGTGGATCCGGCCGATCCGGAGAACTTCCGCCGCGCGACCGACGACAAAACCCGCGCCTACTACGCCGAGACTCTGCCCAACCCCAAGCTGACGGTCTTCCCGATCCGTGAGGTCGCGGACATCGGCAACGAACTGGGCGTGCCCCTGATCGTGGACAACACGGCGGCGCCCGTCCTCTGCAAGCCACTCGCTCACGGCGCCAGCATCGTGGTCTATTCGACCACCAAGTACATCGGCGGCCACGGCACCTCCATCGGCGGCCTGATCGTCGACGGAGGCACCTTCGACTGGGAGGGCAACGCCGCACGCTTCCCGCTGCTCAACGAGCCGGACCCCAGCTATCACGGCGCGGTCTGGACCGAAGCGGTCAAGCCCCTGGGCCCGATCGCCTACATCATCAAGGCCCGGGTGACCCTGCTGCGCGACCTGGGTTCGGCTATGAGCCCCTTCAACGCCTTCCAGTTCATCCAGGGCCTGGAGACCCTGCCCCTGCGCATGCGCGAGCACTGCGCCAACGCGGACAAGGTCGCGGCCTTCCTGAGCAACCATCCGGCGGTCACCAGGGTCATCCACCCGAGCCTCTTCGACGGCGAGCAGAAACGCCGGGCAGAGATCTATCTGGGCGGCAAGAACGGCGCGCTCATGGGCTTCGAACTGAAAGACGGCAAGGAAGCCGGGCGGCAGTTCATCGATGCGCTGAAGCTCTTCTATCACGTCGCCAACATCGGCGACGCGCGCAGCCTGGCGATCCACCCGGCCACCACGACCCATTCGCAGCTCTCGCCCGAAGAGCAGCTCGCCAGCGGTGTCTCTGACGGCTACGTGCGGCTCTCCATCGGCATCGAGCACATCGACGACATCATCGCCGATCTCGACCAGGCCCTGGGGTCGCTCGGCGAGTCCGCGGCGGCGGCTGAGTAACGATCCGAAGTAGACAGCGAGGGAGGCGCGGTCTCGGCTGTGCCTCCCTCGAAGCTTGTTGCCAGGGAACCTCGGCCTTACAGTGGGGCAACAGCGATTGAGAACGGCGGCGTCCGCGCCGCCGCGAATGGAAAAGCCATGGCCAGCCAAAGAAGCGAACTGAACCCTTACCTGCGCAAGCCCAGCGTCCTGGGCGGCTATCCCCAGATCCGCATGCGGCGCAACCGCACCGACGCCTGGAGCCGCAGCATGGTCGCGGAGAACCGCCTCGGCCCGCAGGACTTCATCTGGCCCCTCTTCGTCCAGGAGCCCAACGGCACCAGCGGCATCTCCGCCATGCCCGGCGTGCTGCGCTACGGGCTCGACACCGTCGTGGATGCCGTGGCCAAGGCCGCGGAACTTAAAATCCCGGCCATCGCCGTCTTCCCTTACGTGGATGAATCCCTCAAGACCCAGGACTGCGCCGAGGCCTTCAATCCGGAGAATATCGTCTGCCGCGCCGTGCGCCTGATCAAGGAACAGGTGCCGGAGGTCGGCATCCTCTGCGACGTGGCGCTGGATCCCTTCAATTCCCTGGGTCACGACGGCCTGGTGCAGGACGGCCGCATTCTCAACGACGAGTCCGTCGAGGCGCTTTGTAAACAGGCCCTGGTCCAGGCCGAGGCCGGCTGCGACATACTGGGGCCGTCGGACATGATGGACGGCCGGGTCGGCGCGATCCGCCGGGCGCTGGACGACGCCGGCTACCAGGACGCCAAGATCATGGCCTATTCCGCCAAGTACGCCAGCGCCTTCTACGGCCCTTTCCGCGAAGCCGTGGGCGCCGACGGCGCCCTGACCGGCGACAAGAAGACCTATCAACTCGACTTCGCCAACTCCGACGAGGCGCTGCGCGAGGTGGCGCTGGACCTGGACGAGGGCGCCGACATGGTGATGGTCAAGCCCGGCCTGCCCTACCTGGACATCATCAGGCGGGTCAAAGACCGCTTCGGCGTGCCGACCATGGCCTATCAGGTCAGCGGCGAATACGCCATGATGAAGGCCGCCGCCGCCAACGGCTGGCTGGACAATGACAAAGTCGTCTATGAAAGCCTGATGGCCTTCAAGCGTGCGGGCGCAGATGCGGTGCTGACTTACTCGGCCATCGAGATGTCAGAAATGCTGAAGGCAGGATAACGTTCCAGGTCCGCTCCTTCAGAGCGTTATGGCTCGTCACTCTGTCCGCGCCGCCTGCCGCTCCTGGTAGAGTTTCAGAAAATCCTCCGGGACTTTCAGCACGTTCTCGTCGTCGTGATCGATCATCTGGCAGGTGCAGGTTTTATTGTATTGCTTTTTCTTCCTGAGACAGGCGCGGAGTGCCCCGAACTCCGCGTAGGACCAGTCACGGCTACCGAACGAATCCCAACTCCAGTAACTCACGGTAAGCGTCTCCTTGTCCCAGGTCAGGCAGGATGTAAAGGCCTTGTGCGCATATCCACGAAGACCCTCACGATAGCTGTTCTTATCGCCCTCCTTTTCACTCATATGGTTTGGTGCCGAACCAATCTCTTCCTCAAGCATCTGCCCCATAAGCACTTCATAATAATGCTCTTTCGCCGATTTTTCCTCTGCCACAGCCGCTGCTGAAAAAACGCACAGACTCAAAGTGACAGCGATCTTCACAATCAAACGCATTCAAAGCCCCCAAGGATAAATCCATTCATCGCTGAGGGCATTGAAGCACGACTTAAGGTCGAAAATAAATAGATATCTAAAAATTGGTTGAATAAGAAGCCATAGATATCACCCGTCTTTAAGCCGATAAAATTCGATGACGGCACAGACTCGATGCGCACCTACTCGGCCATCGAAATGGTGGAAATGCTGCAGACGGGCTGAGAAGGCCGGCGGCCCTTTATGACATGATCAGTCCGCCATCGACGTTGATGGTCTGGCCGGTGATGTAGGCCGCGTCGTCGCTGGCCAGAAAGGCGACGAGAGCCGCAACGTCGGCCCCGCTTCCCGGGCGCTTCATGGGAACATTGTTCTCGACCCAGGAGGCCATCAGTTCGCCTTCGCCGTAGTCTCCCAGCATCTCCCCCCAGACCTTGTCGTTATAGGCCCACATATCGGTCTCGATGATCCCGGGACAGGTCGCGTTCACGGTAATGCCTTCCAGGGCCACTTCCTTCGCGAGACTCTGGGTCAGGCCCATCACACCGAACTTCGAAGCGGCATAGTGCGGCGTATAGATAAAACCGTCGCGCGCCTGACCGGAGGCCGTATTGATCAGCCGCCCGCCCTTGCCCGCGGCGCGCATGCGGGCAAGGGCTTCCTGACAGCAAAGGAACACGCCCTTGGTATTGACCTCCATGGTCGCATCCCAGTCGCGCTCGCTGAGATCTTCCACCTTGGAAATGGTAATGATACCCGCGTTCTGAACCGAGACATCGACCGGCCCAAAAGCTTCATCGGCCGCATCGTAGAGCGCGGTCACCGCGCCCTTATCGGTGACGTCGCAAATCACGCCCAGCGCCGGAAATCCCTCGTCCTGCAACTGTTTGGCCGCGTCCTGCACCTGCGCTTCCACGGAAGCGACCACCAGCTTCGCGCCCTCCTCGCCAAAACGGCGGGCGATCGCCAAGCCGATTCCTTTGTTGCCCCCTGTGACGACAACCGTCTTGTCTTCAAACCGCTTCATCTTGAACCAACCTTGGCTTGTTGTCCGCGGCGACCGTCAGGTCGGCGGCAGTGAATTTGTCGGTGATCAGCAGGTCGATCACACCGGTGCGCAGCGCGCCGCGGATCGCATCGATCTTGCTGGGGCCACCAGCCAGTGCGACAACGCGGTCGACCTGCGCCAGCTCCTCGCGCGAGATTCCAATCACACGGTCGCTGAGCGGCGTCTTCACCGGCTGGCCCTCGTCGTCGTAGAAGCAAAGGCTGAACTCACCCACGCCGCCTGCTTCCGTGACCGCCTCGAGTTCGTTGGAGGCAAAGATGTTGCCGCTGCGCGCCAGCATCGATGACGGTTCGACGCCTCCGATCCCCATCACGGCGAGCGTGATCTTGGGGAAGAGATCCATTGTCTCGCGAACGTAGGGATCCCCCAGCATCACCAGTTTTGCCTCGCGGGACTGTGCCACCCCCTGCGCTGCGAGCAAACGCGGCTCCGCGCCGGTCAGGCGCGCGAAACGGGTGATGAGCTGCGTGGCGTGGGTCTGAACCGCCGGATTGCCCATTCCGCCCAGGGTCTGCACGATGTACTTCGCCTTACTGGATTTCGCAGGATGGATGTTCTCGACCATCTTCAGGATGGTCTCGCTCCAGCTCGAGACGCCGATGACTTCCTGCGATTGCAGTGTGGTTTCGAGAAAATGCGCCGCCGCCTCGCCGATGCGCGCCATAATGGCGCCATCGCGGTTCTCACTGCACTCCACCACGATGGCTTCCGACAGGCCGTATTCCGCCCGCAGGCGCGTTTCGAGTTCCGTATAGGTCCCGGAAGGCGGCACGACAGTGGTCCGCACGATCTCTTCCTGCTGCGCCTTCTTGAGCATCCGCGACACGGTGGCCTGTGAGATACGCAGGTGCCGGGCGATCTCGGTCTGATGCCGCCCTTCGAGATGGTACATCTGCGCCACACGGGCTATCAGGCGGAGTTCATTCAGTCGCGTCATACGGCAGTTTCCTTTTGATCCACTAACCGCTTTATGACAGCAAACTGCGGCGAACAGAACTCTTCCATTGCGCGAGCGTATCCCTGGTTTCGTGACTTTGCGGCTCGGGCTCCACGACATGCGCAGCCGAAAGAACGGACTTAAGGGCCTCCTGGTCCGCCCAGACCTCCGTCGCCAGCCCGGCGAGGAATCCGGCGCCAAGCGCGGAGGCTTCAGCGGCGTCCCGGATGGTCACCGGGCGCTCCAGAAAATTCGCGACCAGTTGCATCAGAAAGGCATTGCGGGTCGGCCCGCCGTCGACGAAGAGCGCGCCGATCGCGGCGCTGTCGCCCATGGCGTCGAAGACGTCTCGGACCTGAAGGGCCATGCTCTCGGCCGCAGCGCGGGCGATATGGGCCGGGCCATGCCCGAACGACAGCCCTGATACCAAACCGCGCGCCTCTGTGCTCCAGTGCGGCGCACCCAGCCCGACGTGCGCGGGGACCAGCGAGACCCTATTGCTGCCGGGAACGGTCTCGGCCAGTGCCATCAGCTCATCGACGCCGGCGAGCCCCAGTAAATCCGCCGTCCAGGGAAAGACCGAGGCGCTCACCAGGATATTGCCCTCGAAGGCATAGGTGGGCTTCCCGGACAGCGACCAGGCGACGGTTGTGGTCAGACCGTCCGGCGGCGCCGCAAAGGCGGGAAGCGTCGCCATGATCGAGGAACCGGTGCCGAAGGTCACCTTGCCATCGCCGGCTTCGAAGGCTCCCTGTGCAAAGAGCGCGGCGTGGGAATCTCCGACCGCGGCGGCAATCGGCAGGCCGTCGGGCAGGCCCTGCAGATTCCGGCTGCGCGCGAAGACACCGGAGCTGTCCCGGACAGTGGGCAAAAACCCGGCGTCGATTCCAAATAACTCCAGGAGCGTTTCGTCCCAGGACAGATTTTCGATGTTGAGAAGCTGCGTCCGAGCGGCATTTGAGCTGTCGGTTGCATGAACCTCGCCGCCGGAGAGATTCCAGATCAGCCAGGAATCCACCGTGCCAAGGCAAAGGTCCTGCGGCCCCCTCCCCTGCGCGCAGTTTTCGATCAGCCAGGTCAGCTTGGTCGCCGGAAACATCGGATCGAGCGGCAGGCCGGTGCGGGCCAGGACCTCGGCCCCGTGTCCTGCGGCGGCGATCCGGGCGCAGGCATCCGCCGTGCGTCTGCACTGCCAGGAGATCACCGGACCGAGCGGCGCGCCGCTCTTGCGATCCCACGCCACTACGGATTCACGCTGGTTGGATATCCCGATGGCTTCGATCTCGACATCCGCGGCCGCATCCAGGCAGTCTTGGATCGCCTTGAGTTGGCTGGACCAGATATCCTGGGCGTCCTGTTCGACCCAAGCCTCGCGCGGATGCGAAATTCCGACCGGCGCGGATCCCCTCGCCAGGATCTCTCCTTGCTCCGAAATCAGAATGGCTTTGCTGTTGGTGGTGCCTTGATCGATGGCGAGAACTGCTTTGGCCACTGGCTTTATCCTTGGCTGGCTCTTCCTTGGCTGGCGTCACCCTTTGCGTGCGATCAACGCCTCGGCGCTTTCGGCAATAGCTTGCGGCGACATGCCGAACTCATCCAGCAGGAAGTTGGCGGAACCGGTCGGCGCGAAAATCCCCGGCACCCCCAATCGTTTCATCGGTACCGGAGCCTCGTCGACAACAACCTCGGCAACAGCGGATCCGAGACCGCCGAAGACCGTATGCTCCTCGCAGGTCAGAATGGCGCCGGTCTCCTGCGCCGCCGTCACGATGGCCTCCGCATCGATCGGCCGGACCGTGGCCATGTTGAGAACCCGTGCCGAGATCCCGCGCTGATCGAGCAACGCAGCCGCCGCCACGGCGCGGTGAGTCAGCGTGCCGTTCGCGATCAGGGTGACATCCCTGCCGTCGCGCAACAGATTGGCCTTACCGAGTTCGAAGACATGACCTTCCGGCAGCAGGTCCGGCACGCCGACCCGGCTCAAGCGAAGAAAGCTCGGGCCGTCATAGCTCTTCGCCCAGGCCACTGCCGCGGCCGTTTCGATCCGGTCCGCAGGCGCGACCACCGGCAGGTTCGGCAGAGCCCGCATCCAGGCAAAATCCTCGATGGAATGGTGCGTCGCGCCCAATTCGCCGTAGGCCATACCGGCGCTGATCCCCACCAGTTTGACGTTGGCGTCGGAGTAAGCGACGTCCGCCTTGATCTGTTCCAGGGCGCGCCCGGTCAAAAAACAGGCCGCAGCGCAAACGAAGGGGATCTTCCCGCCATTCGCCAGACCGGCGCCCACACCGACCATGTTCTGTTCGGCAATACCGACGTTGATCAGCCGGTCCGGCCAACGCGCGCGAAATCCCGAAAGTTTCGACGAGCCGACGGAATCGTTGCAGACCGCAACCACGTCCCGGTCCTCGGCCCCGAGGCGTTCGAGCGTCGCGACGAAGGCATCCCGGCAGTCGTGGAGTTCGGCACTTACGACCGGCGCGTTCATGACTCAATCTCCTCCAGTTCCGTCATCGCCAAGCGATACTGCTCCGCGTCCGGAACCTTGTGATGCCACGCGACGTTATCGCTCATAAAGGAGACACCCTGCCCCTTGTTGGTGTGGGCCACGACGCAGCACGGTTTTCCCGCCTCGACCGCATTGGGCGAAAGGGCCTCGCAGATCGCCGCCATGTCGTGCCCATCGATTTCTGCGACGGCCCAGCCAAAGGCTTCCAGCTTGGGCGCGAAGGGCGCGAGACCGTTGGTTTCGGCAAGCCGCGCGCCCTGCTGAAGGCGGTTGTGATCGATAATGAGGGTCAGGTTGTCGAGGCCGAACTGGGCCGCAGCCATGATCGCTTCCCAGTTCGAGCCTTCCTGCATTTCACCGTCGCCGGTGATCACGAAGGTCCGCCAGGAGGCCTGATCCAGCTTCGCCGCCTTCGCCATTCCGACGGCCACCGGAAGCCCGTGCCCGAGAGGTCCCGTGTTGGTCTCGACGCCAGGAACCTTGGTGCGGTTCGGGTGGCCGTTCAGGCGACTCATGGGCTTGAGGAAACTGGATATCTCTTCCTTCGGAATAAAGCCCTTCTCCGCCAGCACCACGTAGAGCGCGTTCGCCGTGTGCCCCTTGCTCAGAACCAGCCGATCGCGCATGGGGTCGAGCGGGTTATCTGGGTCGACGTTGAGGATCTCGAAATAGAGGGCTGTCAGCAGATCGATAACGGACAACTCGCCGCCGATATGGCCAGCCCCCGCCTCGAAGACGGCCTGCAGATCGCGGCGTCTGATCCGATTGGCGAGGGCTTCCAGTTCTGCCGCCATTCCATGCGCTCCTGAATATATATTCGTATAAAATTATTAATGCAGAACGACAGCATGTCAAGCAGACGTATTTCTTGACGCTCGCCCGAAACTGACATTATCGTATTTCTCATCAAGCGTGAATATTTATGCGCCGGGAGGGATAAATGACAACCATGCCGAACGAAGGCATGCATCGGCGAACCCTTGGCGAGATGTTTTCATTGAAAGGCGCGACAGGCCCACTGATCGGTCTGCTTCTGCTTTGCCTGTTTCTGACCTTCGCGACCGACTCCTTCTTTTCTCTCCGCAATTTTCTGAACATCCTCGATCAGATCACCGTGCTCGGGATCATGGCGGTCGGCATGACCTTCGTCATCATGATCGGCGGTATCGATCTGGCCGTCGGCTCGGTCATGGCCCTCTCCATGATGGTTCTGGGTTATCTGAACGTGGAAGCCGGCATGCCCATGATGCCGGCCATTGCATTGGCGCTTCTGGCGGCGGCCATCAATGGCGTGATCGCCGGTGTGCTGATCACGCGTTTCAACGTGCCCGCTTTTATCGCGACACTCGCCATGATGTCGATTGCGCGCGGCCTTGCGAACATGATCACCAACGGCTCGCAGATCATCGGGTTTCCGCCCTGGTTCAATCTGGCGGCCATCATCCGCCACGGAGGCTATCTGACGACCACCGTCGCGGTGATGTTGGCGGTGTTCGTGCTTGCCATTCTTTATCAGCGCTACCGCTACGGCGGACGCACCCTCTATGCCATCGGCGGAAACCAGGAGGTCGCCCGCCTCGCCGGCATCAACGTCAAACGCACCACCGTCATGGTTTACATGATGTGCAGCCTGCTCGCCGGGCTCGCCGGGATCCTTCTGGCGGCCCGCCTGGACTCGGTGCAGCCCAGTTCGGGTGTCGCCTACGAGCTTGACGCCATCGCAGCGGTGGTGATCGGCGGCACCAGTCTCTCCGGCGGCACGGGCGGGGTCGGTGGAACCATTATCGGTGTCCTGATCATCGGCGTGCTCAGAAACGGTCTGAACCTGCTCGGCGTCTCGCCCTTTTTGCAGCAGGTCGTGATCGGCACGGTCATCGTTCTCGCGGTCGCCGCGGAAACGCTCAAGAATCGACGCAAGTAAGACTGTAGGGAGCTTCAAAACACCGCTTCCGAAGGGAAGGCCCGCCCGATCGGGTCAGCAGCGGTCCGGTCGAAAAACGGGCCTATGACGACAAGGAGGAAACACCTATGAAATCCACCATGCGCGCGTTGCTCGCGACGGCCGCGATCGCGGCCTTCAGCGGGTCCGTCCTCGCCGACGAAGTCAAGAAGATCGGCCTCGCCGTGCCGAACCTGCAGGCGGACTTCTTCAATCAGATCAAGCTGGGAGTCGAAGGCTACGCAGGTTCCAAGGGGATCGAAGTCATCGTCGTGGATGCCAAGAACGATACCGCGACCCAGGTCAGCCAGGTCCAGGATCTGATGACCCAGGGGATCGACGCCTTCATTTACATCCCTGCGGGCGCGGCCGCGGCGGCAGTGCCGACCCGTCTCGCACGGGCGGAAGGGATTCCGGTCATCAATGTCGACCGCACGCCGGAAGGCGCACCGGGCGATACCTTTATCGCCGGCGAAAGCGTCGAATCAGCCTATGCCGTCTGCGACCACATCATCCGCCTGGCCGGCGGCGCCGGTAAGATGGCCATCATCCACGGCCAGAAAGGCACCACGCCGGAAGTCGACCGCTTTAAGGGCTGTAAGCGCGCGATCGACGAAAACGAGGGTGTCGAGCTGGTGGCGCAGCAGTGGAGCCAGCAGTGGTCTCCTGACGAAGGCTTCTCGATCGCGCAGAACATGCTTCAGGCACACCCCGACATCTCGCTGATCTTCGGTCAGGCCGATGGTCTCGCCATGGGTGCCGCAAAGGCCGTCGAAGTCGCCGGAATCGCCAACCAGGTCATCATCGGCGGTTATGACGGCGATGTCGCCGCCCTGGAGTATCTTGCCGAATGCAAAGGCCCCTTCTGGGTAACCGCCACGCAAAGCACGCAGCTCATGGGCCGCCTGGCCGTGGACTCGGCGCTGGACGTGGTCGCTGGCAAAACGATTCCCGAGCGCCAGATTCCCAATGCCGTGCTCACGACCTGTGCGAACGCACCTAAGTTCGTGGCCAAGCACCCTTAAGGCCTGATACTGGCCGACGGTAACGCCATGACCTCAGCCGCGTCTGCGCCCCTTCTGTCTCTGCGCGGAATCCGGAAGTCCTACGGGCCGACCGAAGTTCTGCATGGGATCGATCTGGAGGTGTATGCGGGTGAAGTCGTGGCGCTACTTGGTGAAAACGGTGCCGGAAAGTCGACGCTTTCCGGCATCGTCGCCGGGTCGATCAATCCGACCGATGGCGAGATGCTCTGGCAGGGTGAACGCTATGCCCCCGCCAATCCGCGCGCCGCGATCGATCTCGGGGTGGGGTTGATTCATCAGGAACTCAGGCTTCTGCCGCACCTCTCGATCGCGGAAAATGTTTACGTCGGGCGCTATCCCATGAAATTCGGCCGGCTCGACCGGGCGAAGATGATCGCGGATGCCACCGAGCAGCTCCAACGTCTCGGCCTGGAGATGCCCGCCACCCGGCAGGTCGAGGGTCTCTCGACCGCCCACCAGCAGTTAATCGAAATCGCGAAGGCGCTGGCGCTGAACGCCAAGCTGCTGATCCTCGATGAACCGACTGCTGCGCTCGGCGACGCTGAGGTCGAACTTCTTTTCAAACAGGTCGAAAAGCTGCGTGCCGAGGGCGTTGGCATTATCTACATTTCTCACCGCCTCGAGGAAATCCGACGGATCGCGGATCGCATCGTGGTTCTGCGCGACGGCGAAAAGGTGCGCGAGTTCGACAAGGGCGACGTCGATGTCCGGACCATCGTCGAATGCATGGTTGGACGCAGCCTGGAACGCATGTTCCCCGCGATGCCCAGTCCGCAGGAGGATATCACGCTCGCGGTGGAAAACCTCTCGTCGCCTCTTGGAGACTTTCAGGACATCAGCTTCGCGGTCAGAAAAGGCGAAATTTTCGGAATCGCGGGCCTCGTCGGCGCGGGCCGCACCGAACTGGTGCGCGCCATCACCGGCGCGGACAGCATCGCGGGCGGACGCGTCACCCTGAACGGCAACGACATCACGCCGCGCCACCCCTGGCACGCCATCCGCCACGGCATCGTTCTGGTGCCCGAAGACCGGAAGAACCAGGGATTGGTGCTGGAACATTCCATCACCGAGAACATCGGTTACTCCAACAAGGAAGCGGTCAGCCGGAACGGCTTTGTGATCTGGCGGAAACTGCGCGACTTCGCGCAGCAGAACATTTTGCGCTTCGGCGTGAAGGGTAAGGGCCACCAGAACGCCGACGAGATGTCCGGCGGCAACCAGCAAAAGGTCGTCCTGGCGAAATGGCTGGCCAGGGATCCGCAGGTGGTCGTTCTTGACGAGCCGACACGCGGCATCGACGTGGGCGCGCGCTCGTCGATCTACGACATCATCAAGGAACTGGCGGAAGACGGGCGCAGCGTGATCGTGGTCAGCTCCGACCTGGAAGAGGTACTGGGCGTCTCGAACCGCATTCTGGTGATGGCAAAAGGCAAGCAGGCGGGCATTCTCGACAAAGACAAAGCGAACAACGTGTCGGTGATGGAACTGGCAACAATCTAAATTCTGGAAAGCAAGAAGGCATGACTGAAATCACTCTCGACGCCCCGAAGATGTTCGATCTCAGCGGCCGCGTCGCCCTGGTCACCGGTGCCGGCAGCGGAATTGGTCAGCGGATCGCGCTCGGCTTCGCCCAATGCGGCGCCGACATCGCCTGCCTCGACCGTCGCTCGGACGGCGGCCTGGACGACACGCTGGGCCTGATCGCCGGGACAGGCCGCAAGGCTATTGCCATCGCCGCCGACGTGACCGACAAGGCGGCTGTGGTCGACGCGGTCGCGCAGACGGAAGACGCGCTCGGCCCTCTTTCGATCGCCCTCAACGCTGCGGGCATCGCCAATGCGAACCCGGCCGAGGAGATGGAAGAAGAGCAGTATCAGACCCTGATGGATATCAACATGAAGGGAGTCTTCCTCTCCTGTCAGGCCGAAGCCAACGCGATGCTGGCGCACGGCAAGGGTTCAATCATCAACATCGCCTCCATGTCCGGGGTGATCGTGAACAAAGGATTGGACCAGGTGCACTACAACGCCTCGAAAGCAGGCGTGATCCACATGTCCAAATCCATGGCGATGGAATGGGTCGGCCGCGGTGTCAGGGTGAATTCCATCAGCCCCGGTTATACCGCCACGCCGATGAACACCCGGCCGGAGATGGTGCATCAAACCAGGGAATTCGAAGCGCAGACGCCGATGGGCCGCATGGCCTCGGTGAACGAAATGGTCGGCCCCGCGGTCTTCCTGGCCAGCGACGCCTCTTCCTTCTGCACAGGCGTGGACCTGCTCGTCGATGGCGGCTTCTGCTGCTGGTGAACGATGGCAGTTAGTTCTAATTCAAAAACTTGCTGATGACCTGGAATTTAGGCGTCCTGACAAAGCTGCAGGCATCCCACTTTTCGATGTCCCGCTTCTCGACGGCGAAGTAACAGAAATTCAGCGCTTCAAAGAAATCCTTTAATTTGGTGCCCTCGCCCCGAAAGATGCCAAAGTTTGGGTCGAAGCAAATCCATCCCTTTTCCTTTTCATAAACAAGGCCGATCGCGTGACTTTCTGTGTCTTCAAAGAACATCGTAACGAACCGGACCTCACCGGCATTCCCGAGCGCTTGATTGACGACCTGCGTCACGTCGTTCTGGAGACCCTTGCCAAAGTCAAAGGCCAGAAAGCCTGTAAATTCATTAATCGTGACCAGCTTGGCTGCCTGCCGGTCTGTATTGCCGCCGGTCTCTCTGAGCTTGATCGAAGCTGCCACGAATCTGCTCTGTAAATCCTGCGCATACTTAACTGATTTTGTCAGCGCATCACTGCTGACATCGCCGCCGCTATAATAAAGCTGCGCGAACCGCACGACCAACCCGGCACACACTCCCTTTTTCGCCGTGTTCTCATCGAATACTGGCTTCAGCGCGTCGTACTGACAAAAGTCTTCGCACTTATACGCGAACAGATCTTTCAGGGCTGCGTATTTTGCTTCTTCGATATCCGGGATGTGTCCCATTTTAACCTCCCAATTCGGCGACAGTGCTGCCTGAACTGGAACCGCTCGGTCCCGAGGGTTCGGCAGTCAGGACTGTCCTCTAGATGTCGGAGGTCGCTCGCAGACTTACGATCCGCGAAAACTGTATAGGCCTACGTAAAAAACTGGAGATCCTGGATCCGCGAGGAGCGCGGACCGGCAGGAATGTCGGGAGATCATAAAGGCCATCGCCTACGCGGCCGACCCCAGGGACGGCTGAAGAGGAGCTAGCCTCTAAACCTGCTCCAGCTCCGCACCCGTCCGCTCTTCAAGCACGGCGTCCTTGTCCCGGGCCGTGCTGGGTTCCACCAGTACCACCTCGCAGGTCTCACTGAGCGCGACCGGGCAGTGTTCGACGCCGTGGGGGACGATGATGAACTCGCCTTCCTCGATCACCTCGTCGCGGTCGCGGAACTTCATTTCCAGGCTGCCGCGGTGCACGAAGTAGAGCGCGTCTTCCTTGGGATGATAGTGCCAGACGAAGTTACCCTCGAACTTCGCCAGCTTGATCTGCATGTCGTTGATCTGTCCGGCGACCTTCGGGCTCCAGCTTTCGGTGAGACCGCTGAAGGACTGGTCGAGGTTGTTCTTCCGGTAAGGCGAGATATGCCGGTTGATGCCGGCCACGTCCTTCATGATCGCGCGCAGTTGGCTGGGCAGATCCTTGCTCTCGGCCGGATAATTGCCGTCCAGCGCCGCCGTGCCGATGGTGAAGCCGGCGCCGCGCGCCTCCTTGACCGCCGCGATGCGCTCCGCATTGTCGATGGACCCCGCCATGATCACCGGCTTGTCGACCGCCGCACAGACCGCCGCCATCACCGCGGGCACGTATTCCGACGAGCGGTAGGCCAGCAGGTCCAGGCCATGAACGCCCTCGCGCGCGGCCAGCGCTTTGGCGGAAACTAAGATCTCCTCGATGCTGCCCTCCAACACGCTGGGGTGCCCCGCGATCCGCCCGGCGAAGGGATAGTAGAGGATCTCCGTTCCGGCCAGGACCGGCAGCACCTCGTCCACATGCGTGCCGCCCAGGAGGATATCGACCCCGATCTCCACCGCGGCCCGGGCGGACTTCAATTCGCTCTCCTGGTCGAGCGAAACCACTTCCAGATAGCTGGTCGCCCCGCCCTCCTTGATGGCACGGTTGAGCTCCTGCAGCTTCTCGAAAGGCAGGCCCACATCCTTGAAGCCGATGTGGTGCACGCCCGCCGCCAGAGCCGTATCCAGGTGTTCCCGCGCATCAGCAACCGTCTGGTCGTTGCGCGTCAGCATGAAGATGAATCTCAGGCCCATTTTGCCGCCTCCGCTGTCTGCGCCTGCTCGTCATTGTCCGTAGTGTTCTTTGCCGCCACCATCCTCGCCGCCGTTTCCAACGCGGTCTTCAGGCTGGAAGGGTCCGCGATCCCTTTGCCTGCGATATCGAACGCCGTGCCGTGGTCCGGACTGGTGCGCACGAAAGGCAGGCCCAGGGTGATGTTCACGCCCTTCTCCAGGCCCATGTACTTCACCGGGATCAGGCCCTGATCGTGATACTGCGCCACCACCACATCGAAGCGTCCCTCACGCGCCTGCATGAAGACCGTATCACCGGGCCAGGGTCCGCTGGCGTCGATGCCTTCATCGCGGGCGGCGGCAATGGCCGGAGAGATGATCTCGATCTCCTCCTGCCCGAAGAGCCCACCTTCCCCGGCATGGGGATTGAGTCCCGCCACCGCGACACGCGGCTGTGCAATGCCAAAGGCCCGCGCGCCCGCATGGGCCAGCCGGATCGCCGACATCTGCGCCGGAAAATCAGCCCTGAGAATCGCATCCTTCAGGGAGCAGTGAATGGTCACCAGGACGGTCCGGATCTCATCATTGGCCAGCATCATGGCCACGCGCTCCGCGCCGCCGAAATCGGCAAGGATTTCCGTATGGCCCGGATATTTGACGCCCGCCGCCGCCAGCGCTTCCTTGTTGATCGGCGCCGTGACGACGCCGCTTACCTCGCCTGCCTTAGCCAGCCGGATGGCTTCGACGATGGCATCGTAAGCGGCTTGACCGGCAGCCGCACTCACCCGCCCGACCGGCGGCAAAGCGTCGAGCCTGCCGCTTTCCCAGACGTTCAGAACGCCCGCTTCGAAGACCGCCGTTCCGATCTCCCCGACGTCCCGAACCTCCAGATCAAGCCCACGCTGCCTGACCGCCTGCTCCATCACAGGAACACTGCCTATGACCAACGCCCGCACCTGCTCGCTTTGCGCCAGAGCCGCGGCCACGATCTCCGGGCCGATCCCCGCGGGGTCGCCCATGGTGACGGCAAGGGGCGCTGCATTCATTGGCATAGCGACTCGCGTTTCTTTCAGGAAGCCCGGTTCAGGCGCATCGCACCTCTGATACATCAAATAGGATCAGGGCGGAAAGCGGCAAGCGTTCTTAGAACTGTTGAGGGGCTAGCGGATCGACTTGGATCGGTGGCCTCCCCGGTGTCCACTTTACGTCAACCGGTCACGTGGTAACCGCCATCAATCGGATGGACGGCCCCGGTGACGTTCGCCGCCTCGTCACTGGCCAGAAAGGCCGCATAGGCTCCAACGTCCTCGATGGTCGCGAGCAACCGGGTCGGTGCGCGCTCGGCGGTCTTGACCATCAACTCGTCGAAGTGATCGATGCCGCTGGCCGCCCGAGTCGCCAGCGGGCCGGGCGAGAGGGCGTGGACCGAGATCCGCTTGCCGCCCAGTTCGGCCGCCGCATAGCGGGTGACCGATTCCAGCGCCGCCTTGACCGGCCCCATGATGTTGTAGTGATCGACCACCTTTTCCGAACCATAGAAGCTCACGGTCATACAGGTGCCGCCGTCGGGCATAAGGCCTTCCGCCTTTTGGATCAGGCGCAGAAAGGAGTGCACCGAGATATCCATCGCCAGGCCGAAGCCCTCGCGCGAGCAGTCGATCACACGACCATGGAGATCTTCCTTAGGACAGAACGCGATGGAATGCAGCAGGATGTCGAGCCCGCCCCAGTGGCTGTCGATGACACGAAACAGATCCTCAAGCTGCGCATTGTCAGCGATATCCAGCGGCGCCACGATCTCGGCTCCCAACTCCTCCGCCAGCGGACGAACATGGCGCTCGGCCTTTTCGTTCAGATAGGTGATCGCCAGCGCCGCGCCCTGATCCCGGAAGGCCTTCGCACAGCCCCAGGCGATCGAATCTTCGTTGGCAACCCCAACGACCAGGGCCTTCTTTCCGCGCAGAGAAAACATCCGCGACTCCTTCTGTTGCACCGCAGCATACGAAAGGACTGTGACAGTTCGTGGAGCCGTCTGTCAGCAAGATCCGGCTCTAATTTCAATTTTTTTGAAATTTCTTTATTTATTTAGATTTTGACTGAAATTCGAGACTTGTCCAAATAGGAGGGCTCGAATTGGGGAGCCATAAGGCGTCATGATCGCAATCATTAGACCCGGTTGCGGTAAAATCGCCGAGAGGCGTCGGAAACGGACAGTTATTTGTCGGAACCGCGTCATAGGTACACGCCCGAGCGAGCTATGCGTAAGGGAATCTATAAAAACACCTAGGGAGGTTGAGGGCGAATGTCGATCAAACCGCCATTCACAGATCTTGAGATTAAGAAAGCCCCATCGGGCTTCTACGAGGGCTACAGCCTTCCAATTGCGCTGATCAGTAAAATCACCATGTCGCTGCTGGTGATCTGGGCGCTGGTCTGGCCACTGAGCGCCAACGGGGTTCTCTCCAGCGTGAACTGGTCGCTGCTGGAGGGTTTCAACACCTTCTACATCATCGCTGTGGGCATCTTCGCCTTTTTCTGCTTCGCAGTCGCGATCATTCCCTCGAGCGGAAAACGCATCCTCGGCCAGGAAGGCGAGAAGCCCGAATTCTCGAACTTTTCCTGGTTCTCCATGATGTTCGGCGCCGGTCTGGGCGTGGGCCTGATGGTCTACGCCACGGCGGAGCCTCTGGGGCTCTGGGGCTCGAACCCGGTCGTGGTTGCCGGAGACGTCACGGGCAACACCGAAGAGGCCATCACCTCGGCGTACCGCTACACCTTCCTGCACTACGGCTTCCACGCCTGGGCGATCTATGTGGTGACGGGCCTGTCCCTCTCTTACTACGCCTATACGCGCGGCATGCCGTTGACCATCCGCTCGGCGCTCACGCCGATCCTGGGTCCCCTGTCCAACTCCTTCATCGGCCACATCGTGGACGTTCTGGGCGTGGTCGCGACGATCCTGGGCGTGTCGGTCACCATCGGCTTCGGCGTCAGCCAGTTCGTCGATGGCGTCTATTCGGTCACCGGTATGGGATGGCTGATGAACGTCAGCGAAGAAGGCCCGCCGAAACCCAGCACCGTCGGCCTGATCGCGGCCTTGCTCGTGATCATGGGCCTGTCGATCATCTCCGCGGTCTCGGGTGTGGGACGAGGCATCAAGTATCTCTCGAACCTGAACCTGGTGCTCTCGATCATCCTGCTGCTGACGTTCGTGATCTTCGGCTCCTTCGCCTTCGCCATGACCCAGTACGGCTCGGCAATGGTGGACTACATCATCCACTTCGTCGCCCTGTCCTTCGAGGCCTACTCACCGCTGTCGCAGGCTGACTTCGTGGCCGGCCTTCCCGACGCCGTGAAAGCGCTGCCCGCGGAAGACATCGCCTCGATCTACGGCGGCGGCACCAATGCCTGGGGTTCCCTGGCCGGCTTCAAAGAGGCCCTGCCGGAGTCCTTCAAGGCGCTGGAGAATTCGGATGCCCTGGCTGCGACAGTCTATGAGGCCGGCTCTCAGGGCCGTCTCTTCGGCTGGCAGGCGGGCTGGACCACCTTCTACTGGGCCTGGTGGATCGCCTTCTCGCCCTTCGTGGGCCTGTTCCTGGCACGTATCTCAAAGGGTCGCTCGATCCGCGAGTTCGTGTTCGGCTGCGTCATCGCACCGGCGCTGGTCTGCTTCGCCTGGATGACCATCCTGGGCGCCACGGCCATCGATCTGGAGCTGTCCGGTGTCGCCGAGGGAGCCATCATCGGCGCCTCGACCACCAACAAGCTCTTTGCCACCCTCGGCCAGATGATCGAAGGCGGTTTCCTCTCCGGAATCACCATCATGTGCGTGGTGTTGATCATGACCTTCCTGGTGACCTCCGCGGACTCCGGCATCCTGGTCATGAACACCATCATGTCCGGTGGCGAGCAGCATGCGGGCATCAAGCATCGCATCATCTGGGGCGTCATCCTGACCCTGGTGATCGGTGCCCTGATTATCGCAGGCAACACCGGGGCCGCGGCGGATCCCTTCGAGGCCCTGAAGAACGCCATGATCATCGGCGCCCTGCCCTTCACCATGGTGATGGTGGGCATGGTGATCTCGATGGTGAAAGCGCTTTACCGCGACAGCCTGCGGGACAAGCACGGCGCTGCCGAGACGGCAGCCGCCGAATAGCCTCAAGGCTTAACGCCTGAAAAAAGCGGCGGCCGCTCCCGATGATCTCGGGGGCGGCCGCTTCTCTTTTGGGATCCCTTCCGCCTCAGGCTGTATTCCCGGCGACGCCGGCCACCTCTCGAAAGCTTGAGAAAACATGCTCGGAGAAGGCCCGGCCGGCGGAACCCAGGCTCTTCGATTCATGCAGGCGCAGTTGATAGTCGCCGATCTCGCTCAGGCCCTGCTTCGGCCCCAGCACCTCGTACCCCTCCGACACCAGGCTGGACGGCAGCGGCGCGACCGCCAGGTCGGACTGCACCGCCGCCAGTTGCCCCAGCCCGGTCTCGCAGGTGTAGGCAATACGGTAATTCACATCCTGCTCCTTCAGCGAGCGCAGGGCCGCGTCCCGCCACGGACAGCCCGGGGCCGACAGCGCCAGGGGCAGCGGTGAACGCCTGTAACCTTGCCCGCCCCGTGCCCCGATCCAGACCAGCGCCTCACCGTAGACCGGCCGGCCCGTCGCGCCGCCATCCTCTCGCGCCACCGCGAGAGTCAAATCCAGTTCCCCGGCCTCGAACTTCCGGACCAGCTTGAGGCTCGAAGAGAGCTCGACATCCACTTCGACCAGCGGATGGGTTTTGGCGAAACGCGCCAGGATTTGTGGCAGAAAGCGCGTGCCGAAGTCGTCCGGCGCACCGAAACGCACCAGGCCCTCCAGTTGCGGCACGCGGAAGCGCGACAGCGCCGCCTCGTTGATCCTGAGCAGTTCCTTGCAGTGGATCAGAAAGGCCTCGCCATCGCCGGTCAGCGTCACCGAACGGGCATGGCGGTGAAACAGCGGCCGCCCGAGCTGCTCCTCCAGTCGCTTCATCTGCATACTCACCGCCGAAGGCGTGCGGAACACCCGCTTCGCGGCAGCGGTGAAGCTGCCGGCCTCGGAGATCGCCACGAAAGTCTGGATCAGATCGCTTTCGAGCAGGCTGTTGGATGGCGCTTGCATGCTGGCCTCACCCTTCAATACTGTTGAAGGGTACGATAAATACTATTCGTTCGATTGATCAATAGAGAACTGCCATCTTCGTCTTCATAGCCGTTTGAGCAGAGGAGACGATCATGAGCGCAGACATCGCAAACAGGCCCGCCCCTTCTGCCATTGTGCGCGGCCTGGCGTTTCTTCAAAGCTTGCTGGAGAAGTTCCACGAAGCCCGCCGGATCCGCCGGGATCAACGAGACGCCCGCGACGCCTTCCTGCACCTCCTGCACCTGGATAAGAAACGCCTCGACGACATCGGCGTCACCCGCGAAGAGGTCGACTGGGCTGCCAAGTTGCCTCTGGAAATCTGTGCCTCAAAAGCCCTGCATGAGCGAGCAAGGAAACGGCGGATAGGTGAATACTGAATAGCCTTCGGTACAATAGAGCTTCCCAACTCAAACTGAGAGAAACGCATCCGAGTAGGATCAATAATGCGAAACGACCTCTGACGGATCGAAGCTTTCTTCACGCGCATCAGACAAGATCATCTTGGTTTCAACCTCATCTATGAGCAGAGAGAAATAAGCTGCAGCTTTCCAATCGCAGTCTTTAAATCTATCTATGATCCTCCGTGCCCCTTCCAGATCGTAAGTGTCGCTTGACCACCCATCCCGCGTGGCAATGGCATCAGTTAGGTCTTGCAACTGTTGATAACCAGCCCAATCGTTTTTCATGTTCCCAAACTTAAATCCGAAGAGCTTTGTAAGTTGAAGAACCCCTGCATAGACAATGGGATCACCATGGTTCGTCAGAAAGTTACCTCGGCCATGCTTTTCGTGCGCTCCACCACTGGCGTTGGCACCTTGCGGAATCTGTTGAAGCCTGACGTAGTTGTATCCACCCGGCACTGCATCTTTGACCGTTGAATACACATGGTCGATTTGAAACTGATGCAATCGCCGACCCATGTTTGCATCCCAAACAGCGCGATGACGTCCGCCAGCCGGACTATCTTTCGGGTCGATCCAGATCTGTTTCCCGCTGGGAGAAAAAATATCTGATCGAGATAAGATGACCGGTGGCTGTGCACCTTCTGTCACACTGCCGCCTAAATCGGCAGATGTCACTTTTCCAAGTAGCTGCAAATCAGCAAGGGACTTTACCGCAATCGGAACTTTGAAAAGATCATCAAAATCCATATCAATCTCCTACGATATCTCCCATTCTTTCCCGCGCCCCCAACCCAAAGCTCGGCATCAGTGCCGGAATGACCTTCTCATCCCGTGACTGCTCCAGATCGGTCCAGAAATCGCGGGTGACGAAAGAGAGGCCCTGATAGGCTTCCGTCGCGCCGCGGCCGGGATAGGTCATGAGATAGCCCGCGCAGTATTCGTCCACGCTGTAGGGCACGACCGTGGGCTTGAGGCTGAAGGCCGCATCGGCCGGTGTGTTCTGCCAGGCCAGCGATGTCAGCACCACGTCCGGACAGGTCTCGACGATGACGTCCAGAGCCTCCTCGATGGCTTCCGCGTCCGATTCCGTAATTACGATCGTTTCCGAAGAACCTTCCGGTCCGGCGCCCGGCGCGATCTCGCTCAAAGTCTCCAGGTTGGTCAACGCGACCAGTGGCGTCTGAGAAACGGCGACGGGCGAGGCATCGACAATGCGTGCCGGCGTATCCCGCCGCAGGATCAGCCTGTTCTGAACGATCCGGTTCGGATCGGTCTGTCGTTCCAGGCCCGTTCCCGGCTTCGGACTATCCGGACCATCCTGATCACCGGGCTCGACGATGATTTCGTCCGGCGCGGCCGGAAAGAACTTCTCCGCTTTGAAGATGTCGGGCAGCTCACGGACCTTTCGCTCGAAATTTTCGACCAGTTGGATCGGCTCCGCCTTGCCGTCTCGGACGGTCACGCTCGTCGCGTTCGTCGCGGTCACCGTCCCCAGCCTGCCCTTCGCGCCAACTATTTTGTTGAAGGAAACGACGCCCGTGCCACTCGACAGAACCAAGTCCGGATCAGTGCCAGGAACCGCGGCATCCACCGTACCGTTGAAGGTGATCTTTCCTTTCGAGGTGTTGATCACCGTATCATCGAGGCGTGTGGGGCCCGTCACCGTAAAGTCGTTGCCCCCGGTGTCGTAGCGCCCCTGCAGGCGCAGTTCATCCCGGGAAGCGTAGCTCTGTGCTCCGTCAGTGGCCACGCTGTTGAGGAAGATTTCCTCGGCGGAAATCTCCAAACCCGCCAGAGGCTTGGTGCCACCGATGTTTCCGGATACCGAAACCCTGCCCAGGGTTTCGTCACCCGGATCGGACAGCGAGCCGCTGACGATCTTCAGGTCTGCGGCGCCTTCGATGTCCCCGACGAACACGACGCTCCCGGCCGTGATTTCGACGGAACTTCCATCCACCAGTTGCGTATTGCCGCTAATGACGAAATTGGCCGTGGCGCCGTAGCTTGTTCCTTCCAGCTTGGTGGTCCGGGCAAGGATCGAAAGATCCGCCACACCAACATTGCCCTCCAGCGTAATGTCGCTGCGGGGCAAATCGACACCGGTGCTCAAGCTCAGCTTTTGCGTGCCCGTGATGTCACCGGCGATCCGGATCTCGGCTCCGTCGGTCTCGATCGAGGCGTCGCTCTCAAGCGTCATCATACCGGACGCGATAAATGTCCCGCCGGCGAAGATGTCGAGAACTCCATTACCCTTTGGCGGCTCATCAACTGTGTTCAGTGTCAGTTTTGAATCTGCGGTCAGTTGAACACCACCCTCCGCCGCGGACAGATCGCTTTCCACAACAATGTTCTTTGCGGCAACGAAGATGTCACCAGCGGCCGCCAGACCGGCGGGTACATCAAACTCGCTCAGCTTGACCTCGCCGATGGTGACGCTGCCTTCGGAAGCGACAAAGATGCCCCCACCGAAGGCTTCCGCGGCGAGCCTGCTGTTATCTCCAATCGTAAGCGGTTTCTCGCTCGTGCCGATTCCGCCTCCTGCGCTCAAGGCCGCACCACCGCTTCCCGTCACAATCGCAGAATCAGCCGAGCTCTCATTGACGATAGAGCCCGCCTTCGCTTCGAGTTCGAGTTTGCCGGCCGTGCCGGAAAAATCGATGGCGCCCGATTGCTCCGGCTGGAGATCCGAGTCCCTGAACAGAATGTCGTTGTGGGCCAGCAGCGTAAGATCCCCGCTCTCGGACGGCGCCTTAATCATTGTCTCGATCACGATGTCACCGTCTTCCACGACGCCGGTGGAGCCGGTTTGAACGACGACATCACCGGATTTCAGTGCCATGATGATGGCCTCTGCCCCAATGCTCGCGCTATCGCTGTTGGAGAGGAAGAAACCCTCTGCCGGCTTCGGGTCCTGAATGCCACTGGAAGCATCACCCGAAACGATCCTGATGTTATGAGGATCCAGCAACAGCGTTCCGTCCAGGCCGCCGCCCGGGGCGCTGACATCGACGTTCCCCCAGAAGGTCAGGGTTTCTTTCCCCGACACCTCGGCGAAACCGCCGTCACCGCCCGCCGCGCCGCCGCGTGCTGTAAGGGTTCCTTCGAACCTGGTCCCTTCGTCAGCCCAGACGATCGCGGTGCCGCCCTTGCCTTCGCTGATGGCATCCGCATGGATCGCCGCCCCTGCCGCGACGTAGGTCGCTGCGGCATTCGGCTCCGGCCCGGCACCCTGGAAGTTTCCGCCGATCAAAGCGGTGCCGCCGCCCAGGTCGCCGGAGACATCCACGCGCGCGCCCTCGAAAAGTCCAACCTTTTCTCCCAGAACGGCGACCTGGCCACCGGATTCTCCTGCGTCCCTGCCAGAAGCATCCAGGGATCCACTGACCGAAACCACGCCCTGCGCGCCGCCGTCCAGCAGAATCCGTCCGGCCACCTGTGCCACCGAGCGCGCTTCGACGACGCCGTCCATATTGATCACATTGCTGACCATCTGCTGCGCGTCGGCGACCGTCAGGGCAACCAGGCCGCCATCCGCCGTGATGCTACCAGCGTTCGTCACCCGTGCATTGCCCGACAGGGCTGCGGGAATCACAGCATCCTCCTCCGAAAGCGGCACGGCGAGTTGGATGAGACGGTCGCCGTAGAGATCGACGGTAAAGGCGTCACCCGAAGCCAACGCCACCCGTCCGAGGCGCGCGCTGATCATACCGCTGTTCTCAACCCAGGGCGCCACCAGCGCCACCAGCCCGCCTTCAGCCGCGGTGATACTGCCGTGGTTGATCACAAAGCTGGCGGGGTCGGCCACGCCGGAAAAATCCAGGCGCCCCGCCATGAAATCCCGGTTGCCGATGTTCGAAGTGGTCGCGATCAGCCCGTGCACGTCCACCTGCGCGGTCTTGGTGAAGAGAATACCGCTCGGATTGATGATCGCGATGTTCCCATTGGCTGACAAACGGCCGGCGATCGTCGAGAGGTCGCCGCCGACCACGCGGTTCAGGGTCATGGAATGCTTCGAGGGTTGAACGAAGTTCGTATGTTCACCCTGCGCGATGCTGAAGCTCTGCCAGTCGATGATCGCCCTGTCGCTGCTCTGGTGGATGTCGAGCCGCTGGGGCGAGGTCTGCACGATCCGCGCAGAACCGCCGACCACCTGACCGCCCTTGGGATTTGCCTGAAGCTCCTGAGTCCAGACGCAGCCTGCAATCGCCAGCACCAGAGCAATCCGACCCGTCGCCAGGGCGGTCGTCGACAACAGCCTTTGCCGGTCGTGACGCCGGCGTGGAGACCTGCTCCGCCAATTGGCACTGCCTGCCTTCGGTGCGAATTGCTTGGTCATGCTCCTGACTCCCCTTGTCGGCATGCGGTCCACCGGCGTTGATCACCGATCGGGTTTCCGGACCTTTCAAAATTCCCTCTTCAAAAACTCGGAGGGGCTCCAGCCGGTCCATCCGGCCGGCGCCGCCGCCTCAAAACCGCTTAATGAGATTGAAAAAAATGCGTGGAGACTTTTCGCCGTCATCCCGGTCGGCCGTGGGCGAGCGGGTCAGCGGTACCGCCAGTTCAACAGCGCCCCAGATATCTTGGAAAAGATTTGCGCGCGCGCCGATGCCAGTTGAGGCAAGGCTTTCCTGACGGTCACGCGTATTGTCGTCGATGCGCCAGACCGCGCCCAGATCGTAGAAGGCATAGAGCTCGTAACTGTCGAGAAACTCAAAGTCCGAGGCCTCGCCAAACTGCAGTTCCGCCCGTCCGGCCAGGCAGTGATCCCCACTGATTTCAAAGGGATCATAGGCACTGCCATAGCTTTCACCGCCGAGGCCGCACTCCTCGGAAGCCAGCAGTTGGCTAAAGGCATACTGCCCTGTCAGGGCGACGCTGAGCGACCATCGGGGGGCGAGTTTCTGCTTGCGCCGCACCGACCCCAGGACCTTGGTGAAGTCGCTTCGGCCCCCCTCTCTGGAGCGTTGCGCCGAGCCGCTGTCGGTCGCGTCCAGGACATTGAGACCCTGGCGGACTTCCCCGCCGATCAGCGTGATCCCCCGATAGGCGTCGATGAAGTCGTAGGTCCCACCGAGGAAGACGGAACGGATGCGGTCTTCCGAACTGGTTTCACCGAGAAGATCGGTTTTGGAGTTCTGATAGCCGAGCCCGCCAACGACGGAGAGATTCTGACGCCGTGTCCTGATAAAGGGATGGGCAAGCGTGATCGAGGCTGACTGGGACTCCCCCTCGACATCGAGGGCCTCCAGCGTCGAGCCCGGTTCCGTCGAGGTCAGCGAACCGACGAACGTGAGGGTGGTCCCGTCGCTGCCCAAGGGCAGGATGTGCGTCGCGGCCAGAAACTTCAGTTCGCTCAACTCCGCCGTGCCGACGAACTCCACCTCCGTGCTCTCATAGAGGCCAAGAATGTTCTCCGCCCGGCCACTGGCGCCGGCCTGATAGGGGCCCAGAAAGCGCGAGCCTCTGTTGTCGAAAGATGCGGCCGCGGAGAAGCGGCGCTCTTCCAGGACAATGACCAGTTCGGACGCGCCGGTCGAGGTCAGCGACGGACGCAGGATGGACTGCGCGATAACGCTCGGGATGTCGTTCAGCAACAGTAGCGAACGCTCGAGGACATCCGCGTGCAGAGGCTGACTGTCCAGGATCGCCTGCACCTTGTCGTCAATCATCGAAGCCGGCCCCGTCGGCTCGCCTTCGATGACGACGTTGTCGATGTAGCCCTCGATGATCTCGATCTCCGCCACGCCGTCGATGATCTCCTGCGGCGGAACCAGGGCACGGCTGAGGACATAGCCGTCGTTGCGGTACTTGATGGTGATGGCCGCCGCAACTTCGTAGAACTGGGTCAGCGTGATTTCCCGAGACCGCAGCCCCTCCCAGAGCGGCAGGAATTCTTCTTCCTCGTAGACGCTGCTCCCGATCACCAGCAGGTCCTGCAACACGAAGCGGACCCCGGCTGCCCCTGGTGGCGGCGTCGACTTGCCCAGGTCGGGAATATCGATCGGCGGCGACGCCTTTGGCGCCGGCGGCGGTTCAAACTGTTTCTGGATGACGCCGGGTTCCACGGTCGAGGGCAGTTGCTGCGCGGAAACCGGGGCGCAAAGACCCGCGAGAACCATTAGCAGCGTGGCGGCCAGCGGCTTTACCAGGCTGGAACGCCCCAAGAGCCGATAGCCCTGCAATACGCGCAACACGCCGCCACAGTCTGCAGCGTGCCACTCTTCACGGCCTGGTACAGCTTCCTCGCTTCCCAACTTCCCCAAATCTGATTCCCCTTTTCCCCGGCGACCTGAAGTCGCGGCGCCGTTTTTCAGGAAGAACCAAACCGCCTTACGCCGTGTCGCTTGGTCTTGTCGCCTTGGCCCTGTCACTTCCTGCGGCTGAAGGGCGACAAGTTCTCGGGGAAACCGGAAATGCGGTCAGTAAACCCTGAATACACGCCTTCCCGGCGTGAGATGCGTCCCAACAACCCCAGGTGCCGCAGTTTCCATAAAGAAAATCACAATGGATAAGCGGCGACGCATCTCTGAATACACAGAAGGCGAACTCAAATTCGTTTCTTTATCTTCTGCTATGCTGTTTGAATAACATCGTATGACCAACTCCCATTTGGGAGGTCTTTTCATGAAAACGTCCAATATCCGTTTTTTTATCAAAGACGCAGATAGGTCATCATAAGCCGGATGAGATCAGCCTGGCTGCCGGTATCGGTTTTACGGAAGACGGTTTTCAGTCTTTGCCTGGCCGTTCCCTGGGTAATCCGGAGCGCCTTTGCTGCCTCGATCAACGACAGGCCGCACAGCAATTGCTGACAGAGCAACTGTTCGGACTTCGTCAATCCGTAGAAGTCAGCCAATCCAGCCACATCGGCTTCCTTCAGTTTTTCAGGATCGGCAATGTAGATAACCGCCGCCACTTCCAGATCCAGGCAGGAGGCGTTTCTTGGCAGGGGGTAAATCATCAGACTGTAAGGCCGGTTGGACGAAGCGCGGCTGATCTGCACCCGCTGCGGCTGACCCGCTTCGCCGGGACAGGTCTGCGCAAGACTTACCCCCTTCCCAACGGCCTCCCGTATGCGCTTGTCTTCTTCGGCGAAGCCCGTCGACAGCCTGCCCCGCACCAGCGACAGCGAGCGGCTGTCCGCAAATAACCGTTCGGCCGCCAGGTTACACTCGACCACGACGCCTCTGCCATCGACCAGCAGGCTCGGCGTGGCGAGGCTGTTGAGCAGTCCTTCGATGGTGCGATGCTGGTTGACCAGCGCGATGAACTTTTCGCGCAGCAGCAGGCTGTTGCGGACCTGGGGCAAGAGCGGCGTAAAGTCCTCCACCGTCTGTATGACGCGTCCCCAGTCGTCTTCCCTGCCCCGGACGATCCGGGTCGTGGTTCTGATGTAGATCACCGAGCCGTCCAACGCCGTATCCGGTCCTTCCAGCACGACATCTGTCTCGCCCCCCGCAAAACGATGCACCAGTTCGACGAAGATATCCGACAGGCCGGTCACGGGGTTGTAGGTCTTCAGGTCCGGCGGCGCATTGAAGGCCGCCAGCAGTTCTTCCCGGCTGCCCGCCCGGTAGGTCTTCACCGCCGCGGCATTCACCTTCAGGATCTTCACCGCAGGCGCCAGTTCCGCGAGCAGGGACGGATTGGCCTGGACATAGCCTCGAATGTCGCTCACCCCGGCCGCCCTCAGGCGATCCACGATCTCTTTCGCCACGGACCAGTCTTCCTGTGACATCGGGGTCGACGACTGCTCGAAGTCGTTTTCATTCCAGACCGGCAAGCTTTCGAAAGTCGCCGTCTCTTCATCCCGCGCGGATGCCTGCAAGCCGGCGCAAGCACCGGCGCCTCTTGTGAGGTAATTCTCATGCTGAAGTTGTTTCACAGACATATGTAAAAGCCGCAGCTCCCTCCAACCGGCTGCCGTAACGACATTTCGCGAACCTCAACACAAAATAGCATAACTTTCCAAAATCAACAATGAGTTGCAGTTAAAGTCGCACGCACGCCCCCAATGTTCCTGCCATAGAATAATCTCTTCCCTGCTTCTGTGAATGTGGCATTAATCACGGCAAAGAAGCCGCTGCCACCGATTGCGCAGCCGCCATGCCCTCCCCATCTACCTCTCGAACGGATCAAGAGGTAGACGATGAACCCCCAGAACCTTCTCGAACAATTCCTTGGCCCCGACGCGACCAGAACCGCGAGCGGCGCCCTGCAGAGCGGCAAGGAGAAGCTGGCCGGCAGCGGCGTGGCCGGGATCGCCGGCGGCGTCGCTGCGGGCGGCCTGCTCGGCCTGCTGCTGGGCAACAAAAAGGTGCGCAAGAAGGCCGGCAAACTGGCCGGCGGTGTGGTCGGCTATGGCGGTGCCGCGGCCCTCGGCGCCCTCGCCTTCCGCGCCTACCAGAACTATCAGTCCGGCAAACAGCAGCCCACCTCGCAGCAGACGGTCCCGCAACAGACCGCACCAGCACCCGAACCTCTGCCCGCAGGTTCCAAGTTCCTGCCGGAGACAGCGCCGGCGCAGGATGGCAAGCCCTTCGAACTGGCGCTGGTCCTGGCGATGGTCGGCGCTGCGAATGCAGACGGCCACATCGATTCCGAGGAACAGCGCCACATCTTCCAACAGGTCAGCGAACTCCCGCTCGACGCCGAGGACAAGGCCTTTGTCTTCGACGCGCTCGGTAATCCGCCGAGCCTGCAGGACATCGCCGGTCTCGCGCAGGGGCCGGAACAAGCCGCCGAACTCTACCTGGCGTCGCGCCTTGCCATCGATCCCGATCAGCCGATCGAACAGGCTTATCTAGAAGGCCTCGCCGCACGCCTGAAGCTTCCCGGCGAACTGGTAGCCCATCTGGAAAGTCAGGTCGAAGCGGTGCCGGCTTAAGCGTCAATCCGCTGCGTAGCGGCGCACGGCCTTCTCGTCCCAGACCATGCCTAGCCCGGGCCCGCGCGGCCGCAGGCGGCCGGCCTCGATCGGCAGGGGATCGCGCAGCACAGAGCTCGCAATGTCGAGATATTCGAGCCGGTGCAGCCCGGGCGTAACCGCCAGTACCTGGGCGCTGGCCTCCGGGAAGGTATGGCTGGAAACCGGGATGGATGCGCCTTCGGCCTGCGCCGCAGCACGCATCCATCCGGTCACGCCGCCGATCTTCATGATGTCGAGCATGGCAAAGTCGCTGGCGCCCGCCGCGATGGCGCGGGCCGCATCCTCCGGAAACCACCAGTTCTCGCCGGTCTGGATCGCCACCCCGGACGCGGTTCGTACAGCCGCGTGCCCGCTCAGATCCTCAGCCGGCACCGGCTCCTCGACCCAGTCCAGATCGTAGGCCGCCAGGGCACGGATACGCCGCAAGGCCTCCGGCACGCTAAGGGACTGATTGTAATCGACCATCAGCCGGGTCTGATCACCGATCACCGCCCGGACCCAGGCGACCATGGCGAGATCCCGCGACAAATCCCCGCCACCGATCTTGATCTTGATGGCATCGAAACCCTGCGCGAGAGAAGCCTCGAGCGCCTCCCGCTCACTGCCGGGCAGAACCACGCCGTAGCTGTCATAAGCAGGCACCGGCTGATCTTCACCGCCCAGCAGCCGGGCAACCGACAGGCCCTGCGCCTGACCAAGCGCATCCCAGAACGCCATGTCCAGGCCGGAGATTGCCATACCCAGCAGCCCCTAACGGCCCAGGAGGCGAAAGGCAGCCTCAAAGTCTCGGTAGCGTGCTGCCGGCGCGATCGGCTTACCCGCCAGCATCTCGGATAGCTCCTCGAAGACAATCAGGAGAGGCCGCAGGGTCAAAGGCGTGTAGCCAAAGATGTAGGCACGCCCGACGATGCCCTGCTGCGTCTCAAGGTCTATCAGCACCAGGGGCGCGGAAGGGATCGCCGCGACCGCGGTGGTGATGGGCCGGCGGAGCGGCGCCATGACCGCACGCGTCTTGACCTGCTTGATGGTGAGGCCGCAATCGCTCATATCTTGGGCTCCTCTTTGCCAATTGCCGTCACCCAAGCCTGTGCAATCTATCCCCTGATTCCCATTCACTCCTCGGTATACCCCCGCATGAAACCCGCCAGCGAAACCAGGAACCGCATTCTTACGGTCGCTTACGGCCTCTTCTATCGGCAGGGTTTCGCGCGCGTCGGCGTGGACGCCATCGCCGAGGCGGTCGGCATCACCAAGCGCACGCTCTACAACCACTTCGACAGCAAGGACACACTGGCGGCAGCAGTGCTGGAGCGGCAGCAGGCGCATGCGCTTGAGCAGATCAAGGGTTGGGCGCGCGCGGACGCGCCAACGGCAGCCGCCTTTCTCTCGTCTCTCTTCGAATCCCTGGAAGCCTGGGCCGAGCAGCCCAGGTGGCTCGGGTCAGGCTATACGCGCCTGACCATGGAGTTGGCCGACCGTCCCGGCCATCCGGCCCGCCAGGCCGCCCAGCGGCACAAGGCCGCCGTCGAGCGCTGGCTGGCGGAGGAGATGACGCGGCTCGGCGCCGAGGAACCGGTCGAACTTGCGCGCCAGATCATGCTGCTGGTGGAGGGCTGCCTCTCCCTCATGCTGATCCACGGCGACCGGAGTTATGCATCAAGCGCGGCGGATGCGGCGCTGCGACTGGCGCAGATGAAGTCCCCGCCGAGCGCGCCTTTAGACGGTTGCTGAAAAAGACCAGGTTCAGGCCGCGAACCCAGTCTTGGCCCCGCCGCTCTTTTGCAGCTTGAAGATCGAGCTGTTGTCCTCCGCCGGCGGGAACGGCAGGCGCACCGGCACCTGTTCCATACGCGGCTGCAATACCGGCTGACCGATCACCACCCGCTCCTGCACATCCGCCCACTGCGCATCCTGCGGCAGGCGCTGCAGGTAGTTGGCCGCGCCCATCAGCGGCCAGGCGTCGGCGGCGCAGCACTCATAGAAGAGGATCTGGCGTGGCCGGGCGCTCAAGTTCGGCGCCGAGCCGTGCAGCAGGCGGGCGTGGTGCACGGTCATGCTGCCGGCCTTCCCGGTCAGGGTGACTGCCTTCTCGCCCTGGAAGTCCGGGTCGTCCGGATCCACGGCGCCACAGAAGACGCCGTCGGCATTGCTGTGATCCAGGATCGGTCCCCTGTGAGAGCCCGGGATCACCTGCAGCGGTCCATTCTCCTCGGCCACGTTCTCCAGCAGCAGCCCACACGCCAGCATGCTGTCATTGGTGTGAGGATAGAAGGCCCAGTCCTGATGCCACTCCACGGCGGCACCGCCACCGGGGGCCTTGGTGTTCAGCTTGGAGGTCTGCAGCAGGACATTTTCGCCCAGCAACTGCCGCAGGACCTCGGTCACGCCGGAGTTCTGCAGGACCTGCCAGAAGTAAGGGTCCCGCTTATGGGGCAGCTTGACGCGTGTCAGCCGCGGCGTCTCCGGCGAATGCCCTTCATCCAGATCGTAGATCTCGTCGCTTTCGGAAATCGCGCGCGAGGCTTCGATGAGACCGGCCGTGATCTCCTGCATCCGGGAAAGCTGTTCCGGGCTGACCGCATTCTCGACCAGCAGATAACCCTGCTCGTTATAGAAGCTCATCTGTTCGGCGCTGAGCATCACGAAACCTCCCTAAGTTGGCTTACTGAGCCAATGTGGTATCGATACCATTTGATTGATGGTATCGATACCACTGTACCTTGGCGGGCGTCAAGATTATGGTGCGGTGCCAGGACTTCGTTGAAGGAGATCGGATGAGAAGCAGCCGGAAGTGGGTGACGATGAGCGAGGTCGCCGCGCGGGCCAAGGTGGGGACCATCACGGTCTCGCGCGTCATCCGCAACCCGGACAAGGTCAAGCCCGAGACCCGCAAACGTGTGCAGGCCGCGATCCGCGAACTGGGCTATGTCCCCGACGAGACTGCCGGCGCCCTCTCCTCCAACCGCAGCCGAATGGTCGGCGCGGTGATCTCCACTTTGGAGGCATCGATCTTTGCCTCCACGGTGGACGGACTCACGCAAAGCCTGCGCAAAGCCGGTCAACAGCTTCTCCTGGCCAGCAGCGACTACCGGCCTGCCATCGAAGCGGAGGTCATCGCCACCCTTCTGGGCCGCCGTCCCGATGGCCTGATCCTGACCAGCAGTGAGCACAAAGCAGAAGTGGAAGAGCTGCTGAAATCATCCGGGATTCCGGTGATCGAACTCTGGGAGCTACCCGAGTCTCCGATCGATTCCGCCGTCGGTTTTTCCAACCGGGACGCGGGCCGGGCGATCACTGATTTCCTGCTCGACAGAGGGCATCGCAAGATTGGCTTCATCGGCGGTCAGGCGTCCCACGACACGCGCGGCCGCCTGCGCGCCGATGGCTATAGCGACGCCCTGCTCGCGCGGACCTTGAATCCGGATAGTATCTTGATATCCGACGAGGGCAGCGGCCCCGATCTGGGCGCCGCGGGTCTCGCGAAGCTGCTGGCACAGCAGCCCGACACCGATGCCGTGGTCTGCGTCAGTGACCCCGTCGCGCTCGGCGCTTACTGCGAAGCGCAACGCCGGGGCTTGAAAATCCCGCAAGACCTTGCGATCACCGGCTTCGGCGATTTCGAGCTCGCCGGAGCGCGCGGCCTCGGTCTCACCACCATCCGTATTCCCGGCTTTGAAATTGGCGAGAAAGCCGCCGAACTGATCCTCGCCAGCCGGGATATCGTCGCCGAACGCGGCCAGATCATCGACCTCGGCTTCGAGCTCGTCATCCGGCAAACGGCCTAGGTTAGGAATCCCTAGACGCCGCTTTCCTCCGGTTCGGTTTCTGAATCAAGGTTGCCCAAAAATGCGCGCTTTTGACATGTGCACCCCTTGTCGCCGACGTAGGCCAGCAACCCCTATTAGCCCGCCGAGCAAAAGAGCGAGGGTCCCGGGTTCGGGTACAGGAATCGGGTCACTAACAAAATCACCTGTGACGCGTACAACGAAATCTCGGCCATCCGGGTTAATTTCGAAAACACCCTCTGAATTGAATGAAAGGCTGTTCGGATCAGCGTCGCCCACGGTGGTGTCAAGTGCTCCACGTTGCGCCGCCCCATTGGAAAACACCGCAGTATAAGTTCCGGCAAGGAGTGTCCCGAGGAAGGAAAAATCTACCGTATGAACGCCCCAAAAGCCGTCCGCGAGCGTAAATGTGCTGGAGCCCAGAACCGTGCCATTTGTGCCCGCGCCTTCGATCACCGAAAAGGTCAAATCGAAAGTTGGAGCCCCGGCTCGATTAAAGTCTCTCACGCGTGCGCCAACCATCAAATTGTTGGTGGCCTGTGTCAGTGTGAAAGATTGTCCCAAGGGATCCTGAAGAGCATTCGGCCCGAAATTGCCGAATATAACGGTGCCGGTTCCCGCGGCCGGAACGGTATCGAGAATAGTAACGGCTTGCGCAGTCGAAAAACCACTGACAGATGACGCAAGCAGGATAGCGGTGGCTAACCTGGTCAAGCCTCTCATGTTTCGAAAAACCTCCTGTTATTGAATCGATTAAAACATAATCTAAAGTATTGTTTCTAAAGGTTTTACACCTAACAATCAGCGGCAAAACCTTCGAACAAGGCCCTTGAGAAGCCCCCGGTCATCAAGATCGGGAACGCCGCGTAGCTCGTTAGGCAACAGAGACCTGGCCATCCACTAGCCTAAGCCGGCGCCCCGGGTACGCCCGCCATCGGCTGGACGCGAACCTGGACCCTGCCAAGCCCGCAAGCCCAAGCCCGAACAGAAGCAGAGTGGCGGGTTCTGGAATCTGTCCCGTTGGGTTCGGAGGCTGTTGCGCCAAATTGAAGCGCGCGAAAACCGAACTGGAATCCGCCCCTATTGAGTCGCCGGGTGCAAGGAACAAAAAGCCAATCGACCCGCCGATCCCGGCCTCATTCAGTGCGATCGCACCCTCCACAAAAACAACCCCGTTGACGCTGTTTACGAAACTCGGAACGGCAACGCTGCATGCAACCGTCGAACTACATCCGAGGGTCAGTGAGGGGTCACTGTCGAACTGTCCCTCCAACACATCGAGAAACACCTGATCAACGAGAGCTTGCGCGGCCACTCCCGCTTGCTCCAAGCCAAAAAAGTCGAAGTCGCTGTTTTGATTACAACCGCTGAAAACCGAAAAACAACTCCCCTCCACGAAGGAGATGTCATAGAGCGTACCGCCGACATCGACGTTCCGCGCGCCGGTCAGTTGACCGTTTGCGTCGAGCGTGCGGATGACGCCCGCCTTGGCTGCAGCCGCCATTGCAACCGCAACAAACAGGGTCAAAATCAAGCCACAGCCAAATCTCTGTAACCGGCCCATTTGCATGAAATCTCCCCAAATTCCTCATGGCGTTTAATTCGCCAGCGACCTGCTCGCCTTGCGACTGTCACCAGGACGTGATTCAACAACCGCAGAAAGAACCGGAACCCGAGCCCTCTTTGCTGTAATATTAAGCTTTGATTGATAGTAGAGGCCGATCAGGCGGCGAAAGGAACAGGGTTTCAGCCATTTGTCCCGTTTGCGGGCAATTTTGTCCAATACGTTACATAACCACCCTGATGGGAATCGAAGTCTTGAGGACTCGGGCAAGCGATAAACAACAACAGTTGCAGAGCAAGCACGAAAGATGACTGCGAAGCCTCTCCTCTTCTTGCTGGCGCTCGCCATTGCGGCACAGCTCCTGTTCGCTCATTCCGCCTTTGCCCAAAGCAGTGACGCTGGCAGCCCCTGGGATCAATGCGCCGCCTTGGACGCCGCCGGCGCGCCGGCCCTGACCAACGGTCTGACAGAACGGCAGCAGGACCAGTTACGCCCGCTGTCTCTTGATTTCTTCCTCGACCCCACCGGCGCGCTCAGTTCCGCTCAGATCGCCGCACAGACTTTCGAAGCCGGGCATTGCGCGCTGCTCTTCCAGTCGCCGCGCCCCGGCGAGGCTCTCTGGTTCCGCTTCACCGTGGTGAACGAAGACAGCAGTTCGCATCAGTGGTTCATCACCTTCATGGAGTACATCTTCGACGAGGCTGTGCTCTATCAGGAGAAGCCGGAGGGTTTGACGGAAGTGGCCCGAAACGGCCGGACCTTTCCCATCAGGGAACGGGCCGACAATGCGGTCAAAACCGGCTTTCCGCTGAGGCTTCAGCCAGGCGAAGAGAACACCTACTATCTGCGCATTGCCGGCACCTTCGCCCCCTCCATCACGCCGGTCATCATGACGGCGGAGCTCTTTTCCGGCTGGACGATCCTCAGCCTGATCATGACCGCGATCTTCCTCGGATACGTCGGCGCCATCGCGCTGCTCAGCCTGTTCCTCTTCCGTCATGTCGCGCCGCGCTTCTATCTCTACTACGCGCTCTACATGGCTTGCTTTTTCGTCTTTTCCTTCATATACGACGGCTGGTTCGCCAAGTTCACCGGCTCCACGCTACCGGTCACGGTGATGTCGCGGATAGGCGAGTTCACCGCGGGTCTGGGGGTCTTCGCCAACATTCAATACTGCCGCGTCCTGCTCAAGGTGGACGAAGGCGGGATCGGAACCCGGCGGCTGTTCCTTCTGCTCTCGACCGTCGCGGTCGTGACCACCGGGCTTGCGGCCTACGACCCCTGGGGCCTCTCCACGCCGCTGCATATCGCCTACTTCGCCTCGCCTCTGGTGCTGCTGACCGTCTCCCTGCGCAAGACACGCGAAGGACTGCCGCAGGCCAAGTTCGTCTCCGGCTCTCTTCTCTCCCTCACCCTCGGGCTTTGCATTGCCGTTTACTACTTCTCCTTCCCGGTCAAAATCACCGAGGCAGCCGTTGCCTTCGATCTCATCTTCCAGCGCCCGCTGACCTGGGGCTACTACATGGCGATCATGGGCGAGACCACTTTCATGATCCTGGCGATCTCGAGCATGGTAAAAGCCATGCAGACCGAGAGACAGGTCGCCCTAGAACGCTCGGAAAGTCTTCTCCATGCGGTCGGCGTCGTGAAGAGCGAACAGGAGGAGGCGACGAGAGTAGCCAGCGCACGTATCGAGGCTTTAGAAGCCAGCCTCGTAGAAAAACCCGAAAAGAACCTGCTGCCACCGGCCGAGCAACGCTTCGCCGACAGCGCGATGGAAAGCGTTCTGGAGCATATCGGCGAAACGGGTTTCGGCGCCCGCGAGCTGGCCGAGGCGCTTGGCATGTCCTCCAAGACTCTCGGCCGCCGGCTGAAAACCACGCACGGCCTCGCCCCGGCCGCCTTCATTCGCTCGGTCCGGCTTAAGTTCGCGCGAGATCTGATCCTGACCCGCCAATACAAGACCGTGGCCGAAGTCTCACACGCTGCCGGCTTCGCCAGCGTCGGCCACTTCGCCAAGCTCTACCGTGGCGAATTCGGGCAGACGCCAAGCGACGAGATCAGGACCAGCACCAGTATCGGGGCCGATTAGGCAAAACCTGGCTCTACACAATCACAAGAGTTTACAAGGCAATGTCGAGATCGGAGTCCGGGCCACGAGTTGACCCGGTCCACGAACTGACCCGGTCCACAAACTGAGATGTAAAGAACGGCGACCCCGACAGGCCGCCGCCCTCATGGCAAAAGAAAAGAGAGCCTCAGGCCCGCTGGCTCTTTCCCCCGCGCCGCGCCACGAAAAGACCGGTCAGGCCGAGGCCGAAGAGCGCCAGCGTCCCAGGTTCCGGGACAGCGACAATGACGGGCACCTCGACGATGCCTTCCGCAAAGTCGGCCTGGGTGGCGACGTTCACCAAGCTCTGGAACACCCTGGTCGATTGTACCGGACCAGCCCTGGTGTTGATGAAGAGATCGACATCGTAGCCCGTGAGGTTCGCAAAGCCCTGGGTTTCGACTCCCTCGAAAATCAGGACCACCGAGGTCGGCACGAGCAGGACAGGTAAATCAACCACGTACTCATCCACGTCAATCGCGACCCCGCTGGTATTCGGCAGAGAGGAGAAGATCAAGCTTGCACCCGGGATGAAGGGCTCACCGTCGGGAAGCCCGTCGAAATCGATATTGATAAAGTCCACTCCGGTGATCGTGATGTCATCCACCGGGTCGATGTTGAAGCTCAGTTGCAGGCGCTGCGCCGCCTCATCGACGATCCCGCTGAAATCCGTAATGACGGCCGCCCGCGCCGTCCCGGAAAAGCCCAACAGAGCCGCGACGAGCAAGCCCCCCAGGCGAGAGGTTCCTTTGAGTGCCACTTTTCAGTCCCTTCTTTCATTTGGTCCAAACAGATCGTCCCCAGGAATCACGGTTCCATCCGAAGCGACAGAAAAGGACACCGGACCAGCCTGGCCCGGCACCACCGAAACGGGACCGCGCAGGAAACCGCTTCTATCCCCATAGAAAGGTCACCTCCGACCGCTCCCGCCGCCACTCAAAGTCGCAACCGCGCAGCACTCTGCACAAAATTTAAGCAAGAGCTGTGCCAAGAGAAAAACCCTTTAGAATCAATTTTCTGTACTATTTATTCCAATTATCATTGTTCTAGTTTGTAAAATTTTTCGACAGTTAAATAAAAGTTACTTGCTACTCTTTGATCGCGATTCTGTCATTTATTTCAAGAGACTAAGCAGGAAAAACACACAACTCAGGACTGTAAAGATACCCGACATACGGGAAGTTAACCAAAATTGAGATTCCGCTCAGATGGTAGAGCTTGAGATGAGGTCAAGCGGCCGTCACCGGTAACAGCTGGTGGAAGCCGCTACCTCCCCGCTACCTCCGGCGCGCCACGATAAAGCGGCAGGGTGGCGAGGCCGGATAGTCACCGGTTTCCAGAATCTCAAAACCCGCTTCCGTGATGCCGCGTTCCAGCTCCTCGACAGTCATGAAGGCGACGTAAGGCGCCTTGCCAAAGAGCTGCATGACCGGGATCAGAAGTCTGAACAGAAGGCGCTTCCAGAAAACGAAGCCCGCCAGACAGACCGTCTTGGAAATGAAGAGTCCTTCCGGCTTCAAGAGCCCGCGGACCCGCGCAACCGCCGCCGCCGGGTCCTCCAGCAGATGGAGGAAGTTATAGGCGGTCACCACGTCGTAAGGCCCCTCGCCCAGCGATCCGCCGTCCATGGGACTGGCCTCCAGGGTGCCCTGCTGAAAGGTCACGTTGGTGGCGCCTTGCTCCGCCGCCTTTCCCCGGGCGATTCCGATCATCTGCGCGGAGATGTCACTGGCGGTCATCTCCCGCACCTTCTCCGCCAGGATCAGCGCCGTGGTTCCGGTACCGCACCCCACTTCCAGCACCCGGTCTTCAGGCAAAAGCCAGGCACGGGTCCGCTCAAGGGTCTCCTCATAGGCCGCCATATTCTTGACCGGACTCTCGGCGTACCGCGCCGCCGACTTGTCCCAGAAACTCTCTGCCGTCACTCTGCTCACGTCCCGCTGCCTTTCGCGTTTCATCCGCCTCTGTCTCGCAGCTCCCTCCTAACCCATACAAGGATCAAAGATACATTGCCTAAATTCGCAGATGACTTATACGTATTTGCATGAATTGATCCCTATCATGAATTGGCCCTTGTTATGAACTGGAGCGCCGTCTCCTTCGACTGGAATCAGGCCCGCGCCTTCCTCGCCACCGCCGAGGAAGGTTCGCTCTCCGCTGCCGCCCGCGCACTGGGTCAGACCCAGCCCACCCTGGGCCGCCAGATCGCCGCGCTGGAGCAGAAACTGGGCGTAGCGCTCTTCGAACGGATCGGCCGCTCCCTCTCGCTCACGCCCTGTGGCCTCGAACTGCTGGAACATGTCAGGGCCATGGGCGACGCGGCCGGGCGGATCTCGCTCGCGGCTTCGGGCCAGTCCCAGTCGATCGAAGGCCAGGTCTGCATCTCGGCCAGCGACGCCACGGCTGCCTATATCCTGCCCGACGTTCTGAAACGCCTGCGCGAGATCGCCCCTAAGATCGAGATCGAAGTGGTGGCCTCCAACGCGCTCAGCGACCTGCGCCGCCGGGAAGCCGATATCGCCATCCGCCACGTCCGCCCGGAACAGCCGGACCTGATCGCAAAGCTGGTGCGCGAGGCCCGCGCCTATCTCTATGCCGCGCCGGAATACCTGGACAGTCATGGCCGACCCAAGTCTCCGGAGGATCTGGCGGAACACGATTTCATCGGCTTCGGCCAGCCAGACCGCCTGATCGCCGTCCTGAAAGGCGAAGGCCTGGAACTCACCCGGCGCAACTTCACCGCCGGCTCCGAAAACGGCATCGTCGCCTGGGAGCTGGTGAAACAGGGGCTTGGCATCGGCATCATGTCAGAGGACATCGCCAGCCTCACCCCGGAGATCGAACGCGTCCTGCCCGAGCGCCCGCCTTTCCTCTTCCCCATCTGGCTGACCACCCATCGGGAGCTGCGCAGCAGCGCCCGCATCCGTCTGGTTTTCGACTTTCTGGCGGAAGCCCTGAGCTGAAACCCCGGGCTTTACTTCCCAGTCCCGGCAGTCTGCGCGGGCCGCACCCCACGCAAACGCCGCTTTGCGGTGACCTGCCGTCCTAAAGGCAAGCGGCGTCCGACAAGCAGCAACGCGCCGGCGACAAAAAGACAAACCAGATCAGCCCCCGCCACATAGGGAAACGCGAAACCATCGCTCAGCAGGGATCCGTGGCTGCTGAAGAGGGCATTCGCTACAGGAATCCCCAGGCTCATGACGCCCGAAAAGAAGAAGAGCTCTCGGACCAGAGCATATTCGTCCGTCCGGACCAGCGCATAGACGAGAACCGTGCCCCAGACCGTAAAGAAGACCGTGCCGATCCAGAAGGTCCGGCCGTCCTGCAGCGTCAGGAGTTTGTCCGCGTAGAAGAGAGCGAAGCTCGCGATCAGCAATCCCAGACAGGTCCCGCTGAAGCTCTGTCCGAGCCTACGATAGTAGTCATCACCAGCCCGCCCCTGACCGCCGAAGCGGCGCTTCTCCAGCCAGACCATCAGGCCCGTCGCCACGATGACGCAGAGTGCGATCCCCAGCAGGGCATAGATGAACTTCATTGCGATCCCGCCGAAGCTGGCGAAATGCAGCGTCGTGATGGCGGAGACGACGTGGAAGGTGATGCCGGGCCGGTCCGCATCCCGCTGCAGCAGAACCTCGCCGTCGGTGGCGCGCACATCGATGATCGCCATACCGGTCAGCGGCCCCCGCGGGTGATACTGGAAGCGGTAGGTAGCCGTCTCGTCCCCCCAGCGTTCGATATGTATCCCGTGCAGTGGCTGTCCCGCCAGCCGGGCCATCCCCGGCATCAGATCGTCAACCGGCAGCGCTTGGGCGCTCACGCCGCTGGCCTCGACCTGCGGCCCCGCCAGCGCATCGAAAACGGCGCCGATGTCGCCCTTCATCGCTAGCATGGCATTGACCGGCAGCAGGAGCGCCACGACGCCCAGCCATATGCCGGTCAGCGCGATCACGAGATGAAAGGGCAGGCCCCAGACCGAGAGAGCCTTGTGGCTGTCCTGCCACTTGACCCGGATGGAACGGTCGAAGCGCCAGGTGAAGAGTTCCTTCAAGATCTTGCGGTGGATCACCACGCCGCTGAGGATGGAAAGCGTGAGGAACAGGCCCGAGATCGCAACGATCGCGCGCCCGTAGGTGCGCGGCAGCATGAGACTGCCGTGGAAGTTCACCAGCCAGTGGACAAAGCCGGTGACCGGCGGCGGCAGAACCGCGCCGCTCACCGGATGGAAGCGGCGGCTTCGCCTTTCGCTGCTGCGCTCGCCGGCCGGACGCACACGGGCCGAAACCTCGTAAAAGGGCGTGGCAGGGCTGATGAGATGCACATCCATCTCGAGCAGCTTTCCGTCGCGGCCCAGCTCCTCCGCGAAGTCCTCCAGCAGCGGCATCAGGGCAACGGGTTGCTTCGGCAGGGCGATCCTGAGCGCCGGCTGCTCCCAGGTCAGCAGCTCCTCTTCGAAGAGCGCGAAGATCCCCGAGAGAGAAATGATGAAGATGAAGAGACCGGAGACCACGCCCGCCAGTGCGTGCAGGTCCAGCAGTCTTTTTGTAAGACGGTTATCCGTTCGGCGGCTGTCCATCACGAAAACCAGATAGCGCCGGCCGAAAGCGTCGTGACCACCCCCAGCACCGCCATCGGACGCCAGGTGCTTTCCGGCCAATAGCAGGCGAAGAAGAGACCCGGCCAAAGCAGGGTGAAGAGCAGGCTGGACCAGCCGAACCTTATCGCCGGGTTGCCGGGCAGCAGCGCCATGAAGGCGGCCGAGAGCAACACCGAGGTTACGAGAGAGAGCAGGAAGCTTGCGGTCAGCTTCACTTTGACCTGCCCGGGTTCGAGGCTTTCGTCATATCCCGCTCCCCGCCAGATGAAAGGCGCCGCCGGTCAGCATCAGCGCCGCGAACACCAGTGGCAAAAGACGGAAGAGCCGGGGCACGCGTGCCATCGCATAGACCGATGTCACGCCCGCCAGACTGACCAGGCAAAACCAGAAGGCCGTCCCCTGCTCGCCTCCGAACAAGGCCACCGCCAGGAACAGGCCGGCCGCCAGAAGCACCCAGCCGGAACGCTTCAACTGCAACGCCGACGGAAAGACCGGCGGGCGGACGGCGGGCATCCTGGCCAGACCGAAAAGTGAGACGGCCAGAAAGACCACTCCGGCCACCCAGACGCCCGCCGCCCCCGACATCAGAAGAAGACCCTCAGTTCCACGCCGTAGGTCCGCCCGTCGCCGGCCGTGCCCTCGTCGGCGAAGAGCGAACGGCCGGTCAGATACTCTTCGTCGAAAACATTGTCGACGAAGACACTCGCGGACAAGTTTTCCATCTCGTAGCCGACCCGGCTGTTGGCGAGAAAACGGCCGTTGACCTCGAGCGCGGACTGGTTGTTGACGTCGCCGAGCGTGTAGTAGTCGCTGGTGTAGTTACCGTTGGCCGAAATGAAGAACCCGGAGTCGTGGCGGTAGATGCCGCCGAGCGACGCCGTCACCGCCGGCGATTCCGGAAAGCTGTTGCCGGCGCAACTGCCGCCTGAAGGCGCGCAGGCGTCGTCGTCGAAATCCTTGAACTCGGTGTCCAGCAGGCCCAGCGCGCCATAGAGCTGCAGCCCGTTCTCGAAGTCGTAGCGGCCTTCGATCTCGGCGCCGTAGGTCACCGACTCCCCGACATTCCGCGTAATCGTCAGCGGCGGGCTGGCCGGATCGGGAATGGCCACCTGCTGGTCACTGTAGCGGCTGTAGAAGAGGTTCGCGCCGAGAGTCAGGTTCGGCGCGGGCACGTAACGGTAGGCCGCCTCGTATGACCAGAGAAACTCGGGATCCACCACGTTGATGCCGCCGGATGCGCCGGTCTCATCATTGGAGAAGCCCTGCCGGTAGCCGCGGGTCGCCGTGAAGGCGAGAGTCTGGCTCTCGTCAAGGTCGAAGGCGACACCGGCCTTGGGCAGAAAGACCCTGAAGTCTTCCTCCAGGTCGCTGTTGCTCGGCCCGAAAAAGGAATCGATGTCGGAAAAATTGCTCACCGTATCCCACTGATAGCGTCCGCCGCCCAGCACGGAGAACCAGTCGTTCACCCGGTAGCGCAGATCGGCGTACACGGCCCTGGATTCCGTCTCCCTGCGGAAAATGCCTTCCTGGAAGACCGTCCCGCTGACCGAAATAAAGGTGTCGATCTCCTGCTCGAAGTCACCGTAGAAGAGACCGATCACCCCTTCGATGCTGCTATCGTTTTCCGAGATCTCCAGCCGCAGGTCCTGCATAAAGTCCTTGTCTTCCCGGTGATCATCGCGCACGAAACCCGGCGCCGACCCGGGCACGCTCTGCAGGGAGAGATCCGTCCTGTTGAGCGCGGAGACGGACCGCAGCGTGAGCGCGTCCGTCAGATCGTAAGAGACGTCGAGACCGACGTTGTCCACATCCATCTCGCGAATCTCGGTGAAGCTGGCGGCCGACGCAAAGACACGGTCGAAGAAATCCGGACCGGTCACGACGGCCGACGTCGGCTGGTCAAAAGTCCGGCTCAGGCTTAGAAACACGCTGAGGTCATCCAGAGCCTCGGGCTCGAAAAGCAGCTTGCCCCTGACCGTCCGGTACTTGTCGTCGGCCATTTCCTCATTGTCCGGATCGACGAAGGTGATGTCCTTCTCCTGTTCGCGGAACTCTCCGGCAATGCGAAACGCCACCTGGTCCGCGATGATCGGGCCAGAGACCATGAAGGCACCGTCCCGGCGATCGAGGTTCCCGGCGACCCCGCGCGCGGCCGCTTCGAAGTCGTAGGTGGGATCGTTGGTTTCCACCACGACCGCGCCCGCCAGTGCATTGCGCCCCTGCAGCGTCGACTGCGGTCCGCGCAGAACCTCGACCTGCTTGACGTCCCAGGTGCCGCGGGAGCCACGCTTAAGGCCCTCTGCCGATTGGGTGACCCCATCGATGATCACCGAGATCAGCGGCGCGGAGTTTGACGGCTGGGTGACGCCGTCGGCATTCAGACCGCGGATCTGAAAGCCGTTGTTGCCGTTATTGGTCGGAAACAGGCGGACGTTCGCCAGCGTGTTGAAAACATCATCCAGTTCATCGAGTTTCTGGTCTTCGATGTCCGCCTCCGTCGCCAGGCCGGTGCTGGTGAAGGTATCCCTGTAGGAGCGTTCGATTTTTTCACCGGTCAGGATGATGGGCGGCAGGAGAATCGGAGCGTCGCTTGCGCTGCCTTCGGCTTCTACGACCGCCACGCCGCTTTCGGAGATCAGATAGGACAAGCCACTGCCCTGCAGCAACCGGCGAAGCCCCTCTTCCAGTGTCATGCTGCCCTGCACCGCGCCCGAGGTGCGGCCGGCGAGCAGCTCGCTGCGTGCCGAAATCTGCACCTCCGCCTGACGTCCCAGCTCTTCCAGCGCCTTGTCCAGCGCCTGGGGCGCGATCTCGAAGCTGTACTGCCGTTCCGCCTGCGCCAACGGCGCCGTCTTGCCCTGAACCGCTTCAGCAGAAACCGGTTCTCCCGCGACCGGCTCAGCGGGCGGAGCGCCAGCACCCAGCGCTGTGCCGCCCGGCACTGCAGCACTCAAGGCCGTGCCTAGGAAAACCGCACAGCCGACGCCCCGGGAACAACGCCCGGCAGCTCTTGTTTTCATCCCCAAAATCCCCCGTATCGAAAAAGCTCGAACACAAATATTTGCAACTGCATCGCAATTGCACTCACCTAGGTGACGATGCAGGGGAAAGGGATGTTCAAAGAAAATTAACGTCAGGCGCAATTCATCGCTGACACCGTTCCCTAAAGGGCCAGCGCCGCGATGGGAAAACCCTTCTAATCCCTGGTCAGAACCAAGATCCAGGGCGAAACCCGATACAGCTTCGCGCCGTGAGACAGGGCGATGATCTCGACCGCTTCTTCCGGTTTGTCCAACTGATAGAGTCCGGTCACCGGCTGACGCGCCAGCTCTTCGCCTCGGATCAGGATGACCCCCGGAAAGTAGGCGTCGATCTCCTCGACGACCTCGCCCAAGGCATCGCCCGCGGCGAACAGCCGTCTCTGGCGCCAGGTCGCGATCTTATCCGGGTCCATGCGCCCCTGCTCCAGAGTGCCACCGGCGGACAGCCTGAGCCACTGCCCCCGTTCCAGGTGTGCATCCGATGAATGGTCTGTCAGCCCTTCACCCGTAACCTGAACACGCCCCTCACGGACCGAAAGCGCGAAGGCATCGTCTTCGTTTTCGACCTCGAAGGCGGTCCCGATCACCCTTGTCTCCAGCCCATCCGCCTGCACCACGAAGGGACGCGCCGGGTCCGGTTCGACCTCGAAGAAAGCTCTGCCCGACAGCAGTGCCACGGCGCGCCCGCCCTTGCTGTATTCAAGCTTTACGGCTGTGTTGGGCGCGAGAGTCATGACACTGCCGTCGTCGAGCCGGATCTGCTTGATCTCGGCGACGAAGGTGGTGTGGCTCGCACCGATCATCGGGGCGAAGCGAACTCCGGCCATGGCCGCAACCAGCAGAACCAGGCTCAGCGCGGCCCATCCCAGCCGCCTTGACCAGGAGGCTGCTGACGTGGCGGGCGGCCCGGCGAGCGGCGGAACCGGACTGATCGGCGCAACGCGGTCCGGCGTGGGGGAGCGGCGTCCTGCTTCCGGCGGCGGTGCGATCCCCTGCCACCTCTCCGCAAGGAGTGGCTGGGTCTGCGAGAGCAACGCACCGACGCGGCTGATCTCCTCCCAGTCCCGCAGATTTTCCGGGCTCTGCGCCAGCCAGTCGTCGAACCGCGCCTCCAGTTCAGCGTCATGCGGGCGTTCGCGCAGGGCAAGCAGCCAGGCACTGGCTCTGTCCGGTAAGTCCGTCACACTTCGTTCCCTGCCCATCTCAGCCCACCCCGGCCTTGCTCCAGCGCATCGATACGATCTCAACCGGGCAAAACCCCCCGGTACCTCAAAGACGTTTTTCGCAGCGTCTCCGTTCGAAATTAGTTCCGAGGCCGCCTGAGGCGGTCACGGCAATGTTCAAGTCCATCCGCAACAAGCGCATGCGTCGTCCCGACCGAAAGTTCCAGGAAACGCGCGATTTCACGGATGGTGTAGTTTCCGAACCAATGCATCTCCAGCGCGATCCGGCTGCGTTCCGGCAGCTCCAGAAGCGCGCTCTGCAGTTGTTCCAACTCCTGCCGCCCGCCCGCTTCGGCCTCCGGCGAGGGCTGCTGCGCCGCAAACGTTTCGAGGGAGCGCCCGGGCGTCTCTTCCTGGCGTATCGTCTCTCTCTGCGACCGACGCTTCACGTCCAGGGCGAGGTTGCGGACAATCTTGTAGAGATAGGCAAGAGGCTCGATCAGGGTCTGCGACTGCGACACCCGGTCGAAGCGGATAAAGGCTTCTTGAACCACGTCCTCCGCCGCACTGCGGTCCCCGACGATCCGGCCCGCATACTGGACCAGATCGGCTCTATGGGCACTGTAGAGGGAGAGCGTATCTAACTGCCAGGCCATAGATCCGGGATTGGTCTCCAGATGCATTCATCAGATCGTAAATCCGGCCTTAGATACTGTTATTGATTCTCATTATCAATTGAATTGTCGAGGGGCCGGATCACCTGCCCAAACGCCAGGAGTCATGCGGCCGGCTGTGGCGCCAATCCGGCCCCTCACCTCACCACAAAGACGGAAATCTTCGCGTGGCAGGCGATATAGCCGGCATTCGAATGGAAGAGATGTTCGGCCCAGCCGGGAACGTGGGAGGCCATGACGATCACATCCGCGCCCGCCTCCTCGGCCGCCGAGAGCAGCGCCGAGGTCAGTTCCGCATCCGGATCGTGACTAAAGATCGGCAGCGACGACGCCGTGATCCCCCGGCTCGAGGCCTGCAGCTTGGCGAAGCCCTCCAGGGCGTTGGCGTAGTCGTCGGGCTTTGGCAGGTCAGGCTGCGGCGCATTGCCGTAGACGCCGGCATAAACCACATCCGCAGACTGGGACTTGGCCAGCGCCGCGGCGGCGCTCAGGGCTCTTGAGAGATTGTCGAGATGCGCCAGATCGACCGGAACCAGGATCTTTTTGAACATAGATGACCCTCCTTCTTCCCTGCCAGAAGACTAGGCGGGCGGAGGCCTGGGCGCCTTGATGTCTGTCAATTATCGCGCAATGCATTTTTTCCGGATCGTAGAGCTTCAAAATTCGCGTTTGAGATCAGCATGATGCTGATCGAAAGGCAGGGAATTTTGAGACCGGTTAAACGCTTTTCACTCTAGGGTTTTTGAGGTTTTTCAAAGTGTTGCCGGAGCAGTCGGACGTTGCGCCGGTTCGCCTTGTAGATCATGTCAAAGAGGTCGCCGGCAATCGGAACCGCACCGACTGCACTATCCACCGCAACGTTCACCAGCATGCGCGCGAGCAACCCGGGCGGTGCGCCCAGCGACCGCGCCCGCAAGACGATGTAGAGGCTCAGTAAAGCGCCCGCACCATCGCCGATCCCCGGCAGCAGCCCCAACAGTCCGTCGAGGCCGACGCGGAAGCGCGTACCCGGAATGCCGATCTGCGCGTCGAGCAGAGCGGCAAAGCGCTCGAGTTCGGCGAGTTCCTCCTCGAACCCGGCAGGTCTCATGCCCCTGCCCCATCTCTCCACAAAGATCCGAAAGGAACCATCGCGCCCGCCAAATCAAGGGGCATGAACAACGCCTCATAGGGTATTTTTCCGAAGCTTACGACGATACCAAGGGTCATCGGATGCTAACCTCTTCGCTGCGCCAGCGCCCGGGTCAGCGTTCTGAGCGAAACGCCGAGTTCCGCCGCCAACAGCTCTCGCTTTTCCTGCGGCGGTTCCTGAGCACCGCGCCAGGCGAACCAGGCTTCCAGGCGTTCGCGCGCCGTCTTCAGGGTCAGGATCTCCGCCCTTATGCGTGTTTCCTCTAGGCTACGTGCCAGATGCGCGCCCCAGGCCGCCGACAGCACGGCACTCTCTTCGATCAGGCTGAGGAAGCGTTCGGCGGGAAGGACGCGGACCTGGCAGGCAGTCAGACAGATGGCGTCGCAGTCATAGCACTCGCTGTAAAGCGATGCCTCCGCAAGAATCACGGGGCCCCGGGCATGCTGTAGGATCAGTTCCCTATCTTCGGGGAGTGGCCGTGCGAGCTTTACCTCGCCAGCATCGAGCAGGAAAACCGATGTCACCTCTTCATCGCGCCTGAAGAGCTGAACGCCGGGGGCATGATGCGCTTCGTTCCCGGCCTTGTCCGCAAGCGCCTCGAAAATCTCAAGCAGCATGGCCGCGATCATGCCAAGGAATACATTCAGCCCGCAAGAGCCAACGGCGGAAAGCAAGGCTGTGCCGCGAAGATTCAACAAGCTGGGAAAACCGAGTGCTTCGGTTCGCAAACAGCGCCCCCTCGAGGAAGACACGTTGCGACCACACAAAATCTGTAACGAAGCTCCCTTAATATCAGCATTGAAATAAAACTATCGCTAAAGTAGCGTTACAAAGGCTGGAAGGACTCTGAGGTCTCCCTTGATCCTGGATGCGAGTCATCATGGTGGCAGCCGCGGAAGTGCTCCTCTTGATCGACTCATTCCGTTTTTTAAACGAGCGCTTTACCTGATCGGACCTCGGAGCGGTAAAGATCCTGCTGCGTCGGCTTTGGTGAAGCTGGACAAGATATCTCTCAGGCACCCGCAGTTGGTTGCCAGGTTTTCGCCTTGGACATCTCAGGAGAGGAATTTCAACTAAAGAACGGGGATTTTTGGGGAAGAGCAACGCAAACAAAAGGGGTAACTTTGATGAAAAAGATCCTTCTTGGAAGCACCGCGCTCGTCGCTGTCAGCCTGTTGACCGCACCCGCCGCGCAGGCGGAAGATCCCATTGCGTTAGGGCTCGAAGGCTTTATGGAGCAGTTCTTCGGATACGGCTCTTCCGACATCGACGACCGCGACCACTTCGATCAGAAGTCCGACACGGAAGTCATCTTCACCGGCAAGACCACGCTCGACAATGGTCTTGAGTTCGGCGTGAACATCCAGCTCGAAGGCAACACCTCCAGCGACACCATCGACGAATCCTTCGCCTTCATCGAGGGCGACTTCGGGCGCATTCTGCTCGGCTCGGAAAATTCGGCGGGCTATCTCATGTCAAAGACCGCGCCCAACGTCGGAATTGAGATCAACTCCGGTGACCAGGGTGACTGGGTACCGGTCGAGTCCGACGCCAACCTCGCGGCCCGCGGCCCCCTTGGCGCAACCACGCTCGAGAATGCCGCCGTCAACGACGCCAACCGCGTCACTTACTTCACCCCGCGTTTCTCCGGCTTCCAGGGCGGTATTTCCTATACCCCCGATGACGGTGAAGACGACAATACGCAGCCCAACGAAAACGCCGAGTTCCACGACGGTATCGACCTTGGCGTGAACCTGGACGACAGCTTCGGCGGCTTCGACGTCAAGGCCTTCGGCCGCTACGGCATGGCCAGCAATGACGCGCCGGGTGGCGACGATCCGGAGGTTTTTGGCGCAGGTATCAAACTCGGTTACGCCGGCGTCGAGGTCGGCGGTTCCTACGCCCAGCAGGAAGAGGGCGGCGAGAACGAAGGCCGGGCCTGGGATCTGGGCGCCTCCTACACCACCGGCCCCTGGGCGGTTTCGCTGACCTACTTCTATGGCGAAGCCGAGGGCTCCGCGGCCAGCGGCGATGAAGAACTGCAGACCCTCGAAGGTGCCGTCAGATACGCACTCGGTCCGGGCATCAATGTGATCGGTTCTGTCGGCTACAACGACTTCGACGACGACGAAACCGGCACCGCCGATGACAGCAACGACGGCTATTGGATCGTGACGGGTATTACTCTCGAGTTTTGACGCTCGAGGCCTGGAGCCTGGAAAACCTGAACGGGCGGCGCGGGCTGAAGACTACGCCGCGCGGACACGCTCCACGAACTGAACCATGGCCTGGGAAAGCTGGGTGGAGGTTTCGGCCAGTTGCGAAGAGGCCGAGAGCACCTGTTCGGCGGCCGTTTCGGTATCGCCGGCGGCCTCCTTGACGCTGGAGATGTTGGAGGAGACCTCCTGGATACTCTCCACCGCCCGGTTCGTGTTGCTCGCGATGTCCCGGGCGGAATCGTTCTGTTCCTTCATCACCGAGGCGATCGAGGAAGAGGTCTCGTTGAGTTCATGAATCACCCGGCCGATGGCGTCGATCGCGCTGACCACGGCCGCGGTGTCTTCTTGCATGGTTCCGATCTGCTGACTGATCTCTTCGGTCGCCTTGGCGGTCTGGTTGGCCAGCGACTTGACCTCGCCGGCGACCACGGCAAAACCCTTGCCCGCCTCACCGGCGCGCGCCGCTTCGATGGTGGCGTTGAGGGCCAGCAGGTTGGTCTGCTCGGCGATGTTACGGATCAGGGAGACCACGTCACCGATGGTTTCGGCATTCGACGAGAGTTTTGCCACTTTCTCATTCGTGGTCTCGGCGCTGCGGGCCGCCTCTCCGGTTCGCTGTGCTGAGCTGTCGATGCTGCTCGAGACCTCGGCGATGGCGGAATTCATCTCGCTGGAGGCCGAGGCGATGCTCTGCATGTTGGACGTCGCCTCACCGGATGCCGTGGAGGCTGCGCCCGAGCGGGCCGTAGCGCCCTGCGCCGCCTCGCGCATCGTGTGGGCCAGACCGACGAGCTGCTCCGAGGCCGAAGAGACCATGCCCACGATCTCGTTTACGCTCTCCTCGAAGGAGTCGGCCAACTGATTCATGGTGGCGCGCTTTTCCGCCTCACTGCGTTCCAGCGCCTCGCGCTGACGCTCTTCCAAGGCGATCTTTTCCTTCGCATTGTTCTGGAAGACCGCGAGCGCGCGGGCCATCTCGCCCAGATCGTCATCGCGCTCGGTGCCTGTGATGGTGATCTCGAGCTCGTTGTCGGCCAGACGGCGCATGGCAAGGGTCTGCGCGGAAAGGTTACGCGCGATCAGCCGGGTGACCAGCAGCACCGCAAGCGCCACAGCCAACAGGATCGCGACCGAAAGCGTACCGCCGACGAAGCCGAGCTGGCGGGTCTGGGATTCCACCAGGGCGCTTTCCTGCGCCGATTCGGCGCGGCGTGCTTCGGCCAGGGCGGCCACCTCCGCATTGAGTTTGGCTGTCAGGTCACGAATCACCGAAGCCACATGGGACCTGTGCGAGAGCCGCGCGCCGGTCAGGGCGCCCCAGGGCTTCTCCAGGCCACGGGCGGCCTTGAAGAGCGCTTTCGCTTCGGCCTTGCCAGCCTTCCGGAAGGTCGAGCGGGCGCGCTTGGCGTCATTGCGCAGCGCCTTGATCGCCGCCTCGCCGGACTTGGCGGTTTCCTCGCCGGGGCTGGCCAGAAACTCGACGAAAGCAAGCTGCGTCCGCAGGACCGCGCGCTCCACCGTGCTGACATTGGCGACCAGTTCCTGGCCGCCGTCGTTATAGGCGACCGCCGTCAGGTCAGAGAGCGCGGCCTCCAGACCTTTGAGAAGATTATTGCTGAAATCGCTCTCGAAGCCGGCGATGGCCTGCTGCGAGTCCTTCAGGGTGGCGAACTCAGCCTCCAGGGCGTCGAGGCTGGCGGTCAGGCTGGACGCTGACAGGCCCTCTCCTGCCTGCTCCGGTGCCGGATCCGCTTCCTGGTTTTCCGGCCCAGTCTCGGCAGTCGTTTCTGTATCCGTTGTCGTTTCTGTCTCGGCGACCGTTTCTTCCGTTACCGCTGCTTCATCCGCAGCTTCGGACTCTGCGGCCGGTGGATTCAGATCGGCCAGCAGGCTGCGGGCTTCGGCAAGCTGGGCGTCGAAATCACCGGCTGCGCTGCCGGCTGTCCCGCGGCCTTCGGCTTCGACCGAGGCGATCAGGCGCCGGACGGCGGCATCAAAGCTGGCAATGCTGGCAACAGCCGCCGTTTCGGAGCGTAACACCTCGTTGAGGCTGCGCTGCTGGCTGCTCATCCAGATGGCCCCGGCGAAGACCAGGACGGCCGGCAAAAAGGCTGCCGTACAGAGCGCCGCTATCTTAGCGGATATGGTTTTCAACACGCGTAAGCCCCCGAGAAAGCGCACCGCAGACACGAGGCCCGCGGCGCTTTAAAGCTTACTGACGCGCAAAAGCGACCGAGAGCGAGACCGGAACGGCGTAGGAGATGCTCGGCAGCTTCGCGACCTTCATCAGTTCGTCGACGCCGCCGGCCAGTTCGAGATCACTGGCATCCAGGATGATCGGGCCCTGTGAAACAACCATGACCCGGTCTTCACCGGCACGGGTCACCATCACCGCGAAATCGAGCGGCGTCGAAACGCCGACCAGTTCCAGTTCACCGTCGACATAGCTTTCCATGGTCTCACCCACTTCGAGTTCCTCGAACTCGGAAAAGTCGATCTCGGCGGTGAAGACCGCCTTCGGAAAGTCCGTCACCTTGAACAGCATGTCGCGCATCCGCGTGTCGCGAACCTCAATGCCGGAGTCGACGGAGGCCATGTCCAGTTCCACCACCAGGGTGCCGTCCGCGCCGAGACTGCCGGAGACGCCCTCAACGACATGGCTCTCGGCCACATGGCCTTTCTTGGTGGAGACGTAGTAGAGCGCCGAAGCATCGTCGTCGACGTTCCAGTCGCCGGCGGCGCCGACGGCATGGGCAAGACTGGGAAGAGCGAAGACCGCAGCAGCGGCAAGGGTGCGTAGGAGCATGGCCAGAATTTCCATGAAATTGAAAGTCCGGGCGAAGTATTTTGCCGAGCTCTTTAACATTCGATGAAAATTGCTGCTTTCGGTGACACTGTTCGTGAAGCTATGGCCACCATCCGGTTCACGGCTCACCCGGCCCAGGACTTGTGTCGCGAGCCGGGGAAAACCGTAAAGTCCGGTGGGTTCGGGGGCAAAATCCGAATCCTGTGGCAAATGTATGTCGGAATGTCAGGTCGAGACCTTTTCACCCTGGCCGGCTTGCGGCATTTCCGCCGCAGCCGCAGCCGCCTTCATGCTTCCCGCGATCAGGCCGTAAGCCCCGCTCCAGGCCTCACGTGCCTTGGGCGACCAGTCGTCGCCAAGTCCCTCCTCCAGCGTCAGCAGGAGCGCTGCACCCACCGTGTCATAGTGCCTCTCGGTCACGCCGTAAGCCAGGTGCCGCCGGCCAAGCTCTTGTAATTGAGGAACGATTTGTTCCAGCCGTTCCAGATTGCCGATGACGCTGCCCAGCGCTTGCGTCAGCTTTTGCCGCTGCACCGCCATATCGGCGCGCAGGAAAAGCCGCCGCAGATCCGGATCGAGCTCGAAAAGCTTGTCATAAAAACCCGCGATCGCCTGGTCCGCGATTGGCGTAATCTTCTCCCAACCCCTGCGGATCAGTTCCATTTCCTTTGGGGACATCTTTCCAAACTCCAAAAAAGACAAAAGGTTCCGGGCAAACCCTGCGATTTCACTTAACCAGGGATCCGGGTTCGCCCTTGTGATAGCAATTGCCATTCATTTGAAAAAATGAATAATAATGATAATTTTGTTCTTTATTAGAGATAATAATGGATTTATCGGACCTGCGAATCTTCAAGGCCGTGGTGGAGGAAGGCGGCATCACCCGCGCCGCCGAGCGGCTGCACCGCGTCCAGTCCAACGTCACTACCCGCATTCGCCAGCTCGAAGAGGATCTCGGCGTCCCGCTCTTCCTCCGCGAAGGCAAGCGCCTGCACCTCGCCCCGGCCGGGCTGATCCTCCGCGACTACGCGGACCGGCTGCTGAACCTCGCCGAGGAGGCGCGGGAAGCGCTGTACGAGACGACGCCGCGCGGTCTGTTCCGCTTAGGCGCGATGGAGAGTACGGCGGCCGTACGCCTGCCTAAGATCCTGGCAGACTTTAATAAACTGTACCCGGACGTTGAGCTGGAGCTACGTACAGGCAACCCGACCCAACTCTCCACGGCGCTTCTTGCCGGTGAACTCGACGCGGCTCTGATGGCCGAGCCTGTGGCCGTATCGCGCTTTGATTCCCTTGTGGCCTTTGAGGAAGAACCGGTGATCGTGACCGCCCGGGACCACGCTTCGTTGAAAGGACCGAAAGGCACGCCATCGAGCATTCTCGTCTTCGAGCACGGCTGCCCCCACCGCCGCCAGCTTGAGAGCTGGTATGCGGCGCGCGGCGAAACGCCGGAACGCATCGTCGAACTGGGCTCCTACCATGCCCTGCTCGGCTGTGCTCTCGCCGGCATGGGCGCGGCCCTGCTGCCGAGGAGCGTGCTCTCCACCTTTCCGGAAAGCAAGCGCCTGAAAGTCCATAAACTCCAGCCGGGCGAAGACCGCCTGCGCACTCTCTTTGTCTGGCGCAAGGGCGCTTCTTCGCCAAAGGTAAAGGCCCTGGCGGAGCTCTTAACGCCCAAAGGCTAGGGGGTCAGGACTTCGGCGCTATCGTGGTCCCGCGAAAGACCGGGACGAGACTCTGCAGATGCGTCCGGAACGGCAAGGCCGGTTCCTGGATCCGTTCCAGCATCATCTCCACCGCCAGTTCCGCCTGCTCCACCACATCCTGATCCACCGTCGAAAGGCTGTAGGACAGCCAGCCCGCCTGCTCGATGTTGTCAAAGCCGACGATCTGCAGATCTTCGGGCACCGCCTTTCCGTGCCGGCTGCGCAAACCGTCCATCATACCCATCGCCATCAGATCGTTGGCGCAGAAAAGGCCTTCGACCTCGCCGATGCGCTCCGCGACTTCATCGGCAGCCGACAGACCCGCGCCATAACTCTGGTCTCTGGCAAAGAAAGTGACCGCCTCAGAACCTGTCTCAGCGCATAGTTTCGCGAAGACCTCGGAGCGTCCGGTAACGGTGAAGGTCTTGATCCTGGGGGCCAGCAGAGCGAAGCGCCGCACGCCGCTGTCACGCAACATCCGATAGGGAATGCCGCCCGCCTGCTCCAGATCCAGGCGGATATGATCGGCGCCATGCGCAAGCGGTGCGCGGTTGATCAGAACGACGGGAATGGCCAGCTTATTGCACTCATTGATGATGCTCGAATGGGGCGTGTCGGAGGTGATGAGCATCCCGGCGACGCTGTAGTTGAGCAGCGATTCCACGAGGGTCGCCACTTCCTCGGCCGTCTCGGCGGTCAGCAGGATCGGCCGCAGGCCTTCGCGCACCAGCGCCTGGACCGCCGCCTTCACCTGGCGCGAGCGAAAAGGTGTCTCCAGGCGGGAAGCGACCACGCCGACCAGATTTGAGTGCCGGGTCTGCAGGCCCCGGGCCAGGTAGTTGACCCGGTAGCCAAGCTCTTCCGCCGCCGCCATCACCTTATCGCGGGTCTCCTTGGAAATACTGGCGCCATCGGTGAAGGCGCGGGAGACCGCCGAACGTGACACGCCGGCCAGGCGTGCCACATCGAAGGAAGTTGCCTGCTTATGCGGCGTGTCACCCATGGCCGGTTAATTTCATCGTGGAGTATAGCTCTTTGAAAAGAAAGGGATCGTCTAGATTAACCAGATCCGGCCGCGCGGCAATGATACGTTCCATCACCTGCGCTTCCTTGCCCATATAGGCGATCATGACGGCGACGCCCCGACGGCGGCAGTCCGCGAAGACCGACCAGTCTTCAGCGGCGGTGAATTCGACGATCGCGGGCTTGAGGCCGCTGTCGAGAAGCTGCTCAAGGCTCGGATAATCTTGACGTCTCAGCATGAGTTGCGCCGTCTCCGACAGCCGTCGAATCTCCAAAAGATCCTGCAGATCGGACGACCAGAAAAAGCAGTTTTCCAGCATTCCATGCGCCCGCACCTGCTCGAGCACCGACGCGACGGGCGCCGTTTTCAATTCGATGTAGAGCGCGCCGTCGTATTGTTTTGCCAGTTCCAAAACCTCCCCAAGGGTCGGAACTTTCTCGTCGCTGAAGTGTGGCGCAAACCAACTGCCGGCGTCTCGTTCTCGGATAGCGTCGGCGACCTGCTCGACGACCAGGCCTTGTCCGTTGGTCGTGCGCGCCAGCGCAGCATCATGGATAACCAGGAGCGCACCATCGGCGCTGCTGCGGACGTCGATTTCCACGTGGCTGAAGCCAGCCGCAAAGGCGCAGTGGGTTGCCGCGAGTGTGTTCTCCGGCGCGAAGCGATTGGCGCCACGGTGACAGACCACCTTTAGCGGCCAGGCCTCTCCAACCTGAAAGGGCTTCACCAGTTCCGGCCGGTCCGAGCAGATCCCCAGCACGGGTTTGGCGCGCAGGGCCGCCATGCGGATCGGATCTTCTTCGTGCCAGAGCACGACCCGCTGTCCCCGGGACTCGGCGCGCGCGAAGAAGTCGGCGTCCAAAAGATCCTGTGGCCGCTCGAGCCTTTCCCAGCAGAGATGGAGGATGTCGGCGGTCTCCGTCCCCACGAAGGGGTCGGCCCCGACCGGGATCAGAACCGCGCGCGGATAGGGGCAGTCGTCCTTGGGCAGGTTTGCGATGGCATCGAAGGAAAAGGCTCCCAGGATCGCGCGCTCAATACCGCGCCGTTTCAGCAGCTCCAGCGCCGGGCGCACGGCGGCATCGGCCTTGATATCCGCATAGATGCCCGCGTCACGGCTGATGGCGAGATCCAGAACCTTATCGAGCCGCGGAATGGCAACCTCCGCCCGCGCCATTCCTCGCAGGATGTCCGCGTAGGAAAGCTCGGCGATGGCTTGGCCATCCGGCAAGACGGGATCGTGGTAGACGACAATCTCCCCATCCGCCGTCACGCGAAGATCCAGCTCCCAGAAATCCGCACCCAGATCGGCGGCGATCTCAAAGGCTCGAAGGCTGTTGCCGGGCGCGTAGGCGCTGGCACCACGGTGGGCGATCGCGTAGGGCCGCGTGGGATTCAGCCAGTCCCGGGTCAACGACGGGCTCCATCCTGCGAGAAGATCAGCACATGATCGGCGGCAATGCCCCAGTCGACGGGATCTCCAAGCTTCAGGCGCGTGCCCGCGGGCTGGATGGAACGGACCACCGCTCCATCGGCCAGCGTAACGTCATAGAGGTCCTCCCGTCCCTGAGTCTCCACGAAGCTGATGGTGCCCTGCAGGCCGGCACCGTACTGAGGACCGAAATGTTCCGGCCGAACACCCAGACTGATCGGTCCGGCAACACCGTCGACGCCCGGCAAGTGAAGCGCCGATCCACTGGCCAGGCGCGCCGAACCGGCCTGCAACTCGGCCTGAAGAAAGGAGATCGGAGGATTGCCGAGGAAGCCGGCGACGAAGATATCGGCTGGTTCTCTGTACATGACTTCGGGCTCGGCGAACTGGACGATGCGGCCGTCTTTCATCAAAGCAATGCGGTCGCACATCGACATGGCCTCGACCTGATCATGCGTGACCAGAATCGCGGTGATGCCGGTTTCCAGTTGCAGGCGCCGGATCTCGGAACGCATCTCCAGCCGCAGCTTGGCATCCAGGTTCGCGAGTGGCTCGTCGAGCAGCAGCACATCCGGCTGTCGGACCAGCGCACGCGCCAAAGCCACCCTCTGTTGCTGACCGCCCGAGAGCTGCGCCGGGCGGCGGTCGAGCAGTTCGGGGATATGCACCAGTTCGGCGATCTCCGCGACCTTTTTGGCGATGGTCGCGGCGTCCTGTTTCTGTACCTTCAGCGGAAAGGCGATGTTCTCCCGGATGCTCATATGCGGGTAGAGCGCATAGTTCTGAAAGACCACGCCGACGTTGCGCTTCTGGGACGGCAAGTCGGAGACATCGCGTCCGTCGAACAGCAGGCGGCCGCCGTCCATGCGGTGAATGCCGCAGATGGTGAAGAGCGTGGTCGACTTGCCGCAGCCGGAGGGCCCGAGCAGCGCGATCATCTCGCCGCTCTCGACCGTCAGATCCAGCCCGTCGATGACGGTTGTCGAACCGAAGCGTTTGGTGAAGTTCGTGAGTTCGAGTTTCATCAGCCCTTCGAGCCCCCGCCGTAGATGTTCATCAGTTTCTTCTGGAACACGAGATAGATCACGATCACCGGCAGGGCGTAGAACAGCCCGACCGATTTATAGAGGTTGAAGTCGATCTTGGTGTCGTCCGCGATCAGCGCCGCGAGATAGGTGGAGAGCACCTGGGCATCCGCGCCCGGCGCCAGCACCAGCGGCAGGATGAATTCACTCCAACCGGAGAGGAAAGAAAAGATCAGCAACGCAGAGAGACCCGGCTGGACCTGCGGCAGCACCAACTTCCACCAGACCGTGAAGCGACTGGCGCCGTCCTGCACGCCGGCCATCTCGATTTCCCAGGGAACCGAATCATAGAAGCCCTTCATGATCCAGACCCCAAAGGGCAGTTCCAGCGCCGCCTTGACGATGATCACGCCGATAAGGGTGTCGTAGAGACCAAGGATCTGCAGGATCAGAAAGATCGCGATGATCAGCGTGATCGTGGGAAAGGCATGCAGCACGATCAGTCCGGCCAGGAAGAAACGCCGGGCCGGAAAGTTCAGCCGCGAGAGCGCATAGGCGGCCGTGACGGAAATGGAGGTCACCAGCGCTGCCGTCGCCGAGGCGAAGATGAAGGTGTTGAGCGTAACCCGCCAGATCCCCGAGCGGCCGCTGTCCTGATTCTCCCAGAGAAAGCGCCAATGCTCGAAGGTGACTTCGTTGGGGATCAGGCTCCCCGGTCCCGTATTGGTGAAGCTGTCGAGCAACTGAAAAACATACATGATCAGCAGCGGCAGCGATGCGATCGTCAGGATCAGGACAATCGGCCAGGCACGGAAGTTCTGGTGCATGGTGGCCTCCTATTGCTCGATCCGGGGCGTCGAGACGAGCTCCCGGAAATTGAAGAGGCGCAGGTAGAAGAGGCTCGCCGCGATACCGATGACCACCAGCACCAGCGCGAAGGCAGCACCGAAACCATAGAGCAGATTGCCGCCGTAGTTACTGAGCGCGGTGTGGTAAGCCGCCAGCGCCCAGACCTCCGTGGCGCGCCCGGGACCGCCGTCCGTCGCCAGCAGGATGTACTCAAAGGAGGTCAGCAGCGAAAGGGTCTGATAAGAGGTGATGAAGAGGATCGGCCAGCGCAACTGCGGCAGGATGATGTGTCGGACCTGTTGCCAGCGATTGGCGCCGTCAACTTCGCTGGCGTAGAGCATGGAGATGGGGATGGCCTTGATGGCGCTGGAGAAGAGGATCATGCCCAGCGACGCCCCGACGAAGCCGTTGATCAGCACGATCACCACCCAGGCATTGAGCGACGTGTCCAGCATCCAGTTCTTGGGCGGTACACCGAAGAGGCCCGCGGTCGAGGAGATGAAACCGGTGTCCCAGGTGAACCACTTCCACATCAGGATGTAGAGCACTGGCGGCAGGATGCGTGGCAGGAACCAGATGGTCCGGAAGGTCGCGGCCAGTCCCGCCGGCAGGTAGAAGGTGGCGATGGCGAGGAAGAGACCGAAGCCGACGTTGAAGGCCAGGGTCAGGGATACGTAGAGAGCGGTGTTCAGGGCATAGCGCAGGGAAGACGGCAGGGTGAAGAGAAGCTTCATGTTCTCCGTGGTCCAGGTCCAGCCGGTATAGGCCTGGTCTACCAGTACCTCCCGGTCCGCCGGATCGATCTCGCCTTCCTCCAGAGCGTTGCGGAAGCTGACCTCATCGGGAAAACGTTCATTCAACAGGGAACGTTTGAAGAGCTCCGCTGCCGCTTTGCGTTCCCGGGTCGAGCGGATGCGCTTTCGCAGCTCCTTAAGCGCGCGTTCCATGTCCCGACGCGAGGCAAAGCTTTCGCCGAGAAATCTGTCACTCAGTTCAGCGGCCCGTTCGGCGCCGAAGGCTTCACCAAAGGCCGCGAGTCCTTTCTCGTCCACGCGGTAACCGGCCTTCTGCAGCTTGTCGAGTGTGGCCTTGCCGATCCGGCCGTCTGCAAGCTGGCGCACCGAGGTCTGCGATAGCAGATATGCGCCGCCGGTCACACCGGTCGAGGTGCTCATGTTGGTGAAGGCGAAGAAGACGGTGAGAATCACCGGCGCCAGGAAAAACAGCACCACCACCAGAATGGCGGGTGCCAGGAACCCCAGCCCGAGCCAGTTGAAGCGCTGCATCGCTGCCCCCAATAAGCCGGTCAGTTCGACCGGCGTCGTCAACGCAGGAGATGAGGAGCAGGGAGTCACCTCCCCGCCCCTTTCAGAGATGTCAGCGAACGATCAGTTCGTCGCCAAGCTTGGCCTTGAGTTCGGCTTCCACTTCGGCCACCGCGTCAGCCGGAGACTTCACGCCGGTCCAGGCCGCTTCCAGCCCCTTCCAGAGCGCTTCGGAGAAAGCGCCGTACTGCAGGTGGTTGGGTTGGGCGTTGGCAGAACCCAGCAGCCGGTCGGTCGCTTCGGAGGCCCAGCGGTCGTTGGCATAGAGTTCGATGTTCGACTGCTCACGGGCGATGCCCAGGTGCGCCGACTTGATGGCGTGCAGCGAGTTGAGCCGCGGCTCAGACGCGATCTTCACCAGTTGCGCCGCGATGTCCTCGGCGTCTTCGTCCGGCTGATCGGTGATCAGATAGACCAGCGGATGGGTGATGGTGTTAGGCCGGCCCTTAGCGTTACCTGCCGGGATCAGCGTGAACTCGATGGTCCCAAAGAAGTCTTCGTTGCCTTCCTTGCCGGTGTAGCGCGCGTAGTGCCAGGTGCCACCGTGCCAGAGCGCGGCTTTGCCGTTGGCGACCTCGTTGTACCACTGGCCCCAGTCCGTGCCGATGTGGTTCTTACGGGTCACGCCGGCGGCCACGGCATCGACGAAGAACTGATAGGTCTCGGTCATGGCCTGTCGATCGAGGATCAGCTTACCGCTCTCGAGATCCTGCAGTTCGCCACCGAAGGACTGATAGAACTGGGCGTAGTCAGGGCCGTTGGAGACGCGGGGATAAAATCCGTACCCCTTCTCGACAGCGCCGGCCTCGACGGCTTTCTTGGCGTCTTCCAGAACGTTGGCCAATGTGTAGTCGCCGTTCGCCACCCGCTCCGGCAGCGCGTCGATATCCTTATCGCTGTATCCGATCTTGCGCATGGTGTCCTTCCAGAAGAAGAACGGACGGCTCTCGGCGTCCTGCGGCAGGCCCCACTGCACGCCGTCGTAGGCAGCGATCTCCAGCAGGTTCGGATAGAGGTTATTGATCGGCCAGGCATCCAGGTCGAGATAGTTTTCGACCGGCACGATATAGCCGGCCTGGCTCCAGGGCGCGATGTCGAGGTGGCTGGTCACCACGATGTTGGGCGCCGTCCCCGCTTCCGCGGCAAGGGTCACGGCCTGCTTGAACTCATCCCAGCCGCCGAAGTCGCGTTTCTTCTCGACGGTGATCTTCAGTTCCTCGCCCATGATCGCGTATTCGCGCGTGAGCATATCGGCGGCCATTTCGATGGCATCGAGCCGGTAGGAGTCGTTTTCGTTCGAGCCGCCGGCCCAGACGGTGATGGTCAGATCCTTCGCCGCCGCCGTGGTTACGGTCATGGCCGCAAAGACCGACGCTAGGGTCATGGTGCGCAGATTAAGAGTGGTCATCCGGTCCTCCGCTGCTTTGTCGTTGCTTTACGACATAAAGATTGCGCGAATTTGCACACGTGTGCAATACACAAGATACGCGGAGACTGTGACAGTATTAATACAGCTCGCGGGAATTTCTGTTGCACGAGGCAGCAGCGCGGGCGGCCGCCGTCCGGCTGTGGCCCGACAGCTTCCCTCTTTCTCCCCGGCGTCAATGCTTTATCCTGTCGGCTTCCCGAACGACTCCCCGAAAGGCCAAACCACGTGGAAACCGAACTCCAAGCCTGTTTCTCCGCCGACTACGCCTCAGCTCGCCAAAGGTTCCTGACGCACTGCCGGCAGTTGGATTTAGAGGTGAAGTCTTACGGCAATCCCAATCTGGGGCCGAATGGTGAGGAACTGGCCTGCGATACGGCCTGGGTGGGACCAAAGGAGGCGCGCAAGGTAATCGTCACCCTTTCGGCCACCCATGGTGTCGAGGGTTTCTGCGGGTCCGGCGCGCAACTGGACTGGATGCGCAACAAGGGGCCGGAGACTTTGCCCGAAGGGATCGCGATGCTGATCATTCACGCGATCAATCCGCACGGTTTCGCCTGGCTGCGCCGGGTCACCGAAGAGGGCTGCGACCTGAACCGCAACTGGATCGACTTCGATCAGCCGCCCCCGGAAAACCCGGGTTTTGAGGAACTGCGCGATGTTCTCCTGCCCGCCGCGCTCTCAGGCCCGGTCCTGGAGCAAGCGGAAGAGAGAATCGCCGCCTGGCGCGCCGAGCATGGGGAAACGGCCTTCCATGTCGCGCGCGGCGGCGGCCAGTACAGTCATCCGGAAGGCATGTTCTATGGTGGCAGTGGCCCGACCTGGTCACGCCGCACCCTCGAAAGCATCATGCGCGACTACGATCTGGCGCAGCGAGATCAGGTGGCCATCATCGATTACCACACCGGCCTCGGTCCTTTCGGTTATGGCGAACCCATCTGCGGCAACAAGCCGGAAACACCGGGTCATCAGCGCGCCAAGGCCTGGTACGGGCAATCCCTGACCGAACCGGACCTCGGCACTTCCTCCTCGGTGCCCAAGGTCGGCCTCTCGGAATTCGGCTGGACCCGCATCGTCGGTGATATCCACACTTATGTGGCACTGGAATATGGCACCTATCCGCCGGACGCCGGACGTATAGCGCTGCGGGCGGACCACTGGCTCCACGCGCGCGGCGCCGTCGACTGGCAGTCGGAAGAAACCAGAAGCATCAAGAAACGTCTCAAGAACCACTACTATCCGGGCACGCCGGACTGGCAGGAGATGGTGATCTTCCGCAGCCGTATGATCCTTCGCCAGGCACAGCGCGGCCTCAGCGAAGGTTAGTCCGATGAAGCTCTGGGACATTACGCAGCCTCTGCGCCCCGGCCTGCCAGTCTGGCCCGGAGATACCGAATATCAGGAAGAGCGCACCTGGGAGATCAGCGAGGCCTGTCCGGTCAATGTCTCGAAGGTCACCCTTTCGACCCATAGCGGCACACACGCCGATGCCCCCCTGCACTACGATCCGAAGGGCCTAGCATCCGGCTCGGTGGATCTGAGTTTCTATCTGGGGCCTTGCCGCCTGCTAGACGTCACCGCGAGCAAGGGTCTGGTCTCGCCCGCCGAGGTCACAGCCGCACTCGACCGGCCGGTCGAGCGTCTGCTCCTGAAGACTTATCACAAAAGCCCCCTGGAGCAGTGGGATGCGAACTTCACCGCCGTTGCCCCTGAGACCATCGAGGCGCTCGCAGCGGCCGGCACCCGTCTGATCGGAATCGACACACCGTCTCTCGACCCGCAGGATTCCAAAAGCCTGGAGTCACACCATGCGGTGCGCCGGGCCGGCATGGCCATCCTCGAGGGACTGGTCCTGGATAGTGTGCCACCCGGCGATTATGAACTGATCGCCCTGCCCCTTAAACTCGCCAACCTGGATGCGGCCTCCGTGCGCGCCGTTTTGAGAGGACCACTCGTCCCGTGACCAACATGACCCGAGAAGACGTCCTGAACTGGGACAGTGACGATCCCCTCGCCGCACTGCGCAGTCAGTTCCAGCTCCCAGCCAACATCATCTATCTGGACGGCAACTCGCTGGGCCCCCTGCCCCGCCGCACCAGCGCGCGGATCACCAAGGTCGTGGAAGAGGAATGGGGCGAGGATCTGATCCGAAGCTGGAACAAGCATGGCTGGATCGACCTGCCGCAGCGCTGCGGCAAAAAGATCGCGGAGCTGATCGGCGCCGCGCCGGAGGAAGTCGTGGTGGCAGACTCGACTTCGGTGAATCTCTTCAAGCTGTTGGCGGCCGCTCTGCGCCTGCGCCCGGAACGCCGGGTGATCCTCTCGGACAAGGGAAACTTCCCGACCGACCTCTATGTCGCGCAGGGTCTGATCGAGCTTCTGGATAAAGGCCATGAACTGAAACTGGTGGAACCGGAGGAGGTCGCTAATTCGATCGATGAAAGCGTCGCCCTGGTGATGCTGACACAAACCGACTACCGTTCGGGACGCCTCCACGATATGCAGGACATCACGGCGAAAGCGCACGCGGCCGGAGCGCTGATGCTTTGGGATCTGGCGCATTCCGCCGGCGCCTTTCCCGTCGACCTCCGGGAAGCCAACGCCGATTTCGCCGTGGGCTGCGGTTACAAATACCTGAACGGCGGACCGGGTGCGCCGGCGTTTCTTTTCGTCGCAGAACGCCTCCAGGACCAGGTGCGTCCGCCACTCTCCGGCTGGATGGGTCACGAAGCCCCCTTCCTCTTCGATCGCGATTACCGGCCCGCCGAGGGGATTGCACGAAACCTCTGTGGCACGCCCGCGATCCTCAGCATGTCCGCACTGGATGCCGGCCTGGATGTGATCCGCAGCGCGGGAATGGCTGAGATCCGCAGGAAGTCCGTGCGCATGACCGACCTCTTCATCCATCTCATGGAAAGCCGCTGCGCGGAATTCGGCTTCGAGCTCTTCAGTCCCAGAGACCCGGAGGAACGCGGTAGCCAGGTCTCTTTCAGCCACGCGCACGGCTACCCGATCATGGCGGCCCTGATTGAACGCGGCGTGATCGGTGACTTCCGGGCGCCGAATATTCTGCGGTTCGGCTTCACGCCGCTTTATCTGCGCTACAGCGATGTCTGGGACGCGGTGGAGATACTACGGGAGATCATGACGGACAGAAGCTGGGACCAGCCGAAGTTCCATAAGCGCCTGGCCGTGACCTGACGGAAAAAGCACGCCATGTCAGACGAACAAGAGACCAGCAAGCAAAGCCATCTGCCCGACGGCGCGCACAGCGACTTCGCGCAGGCCATGAACTACGGCGACTATCTGTCGCTGGACAGCCTGCTCGCCAGCCAGAAACCGGTCAGCGGCGAACACGACGAACAGCTCTTCATCATCATCCACCAGGCCACCGAACTCTGGATGAAGCTGATTCTGCACGAGCTGCATGCCGCCGTCGCCTGCATAAAGGCCGACGACCTGGCGCCGGCTTTCAAGATGCTGGCCCGCGTCGCGCGGATCCAGTCACAGTTGATCCAGTCCTGGTCCGTGCTCTCGACCATGACACCGGCGGATTACCTGCAGTTTCGGGATCAGCTCGGCCTCTCCTCCGGCTTTCAATCCTATCAGTACCGCGAGATCGAATTTCTCCTCGGCAACAAAAAGAAGGCCTTGCTGGCACCGCACCGCCATCAACCGGCGATCCACGACCGCCTGGAGGCGGTACTCAAGGCCCCGAGCCTATACGATGAAGTGATTCTGCTGCTGGCGCGCCGTGGCTTTGCCATCGATGCCGCAATCACGTCGCGCGACTGGAGTCAGCCCTACAGCGCTTCGCCTTCCGTCGAGGCCGCCTGGTTGCAGGTTTATCAGACACCTGAAACCCATTGGGAACTTTACGATCTGGCGGAAAAGCTGGTCGATCAGGAAGATTCCTTTCAACAGTGGCGCTTCCGGCATCTGAAAACCGTCAGCCGCATTATCGGGCATAAACGCGGCACCGGCGGGACGTCAGGCGTAAGTTACCTGTCGAAGGCGCTGGACTACTGCTTCTTCCCGGAACTCTGGAGCGTACGGACGGCCTTGTAGATCGCCGCCCTGCAGAACCGGCAGCATCAGCCGGATGGTTAAATTACCCTTTCCTGGACACCACCAGAGGTGGACTAAGATCTTCTTTTTCATAGCTTATCGAACGAATTTCCGCCCACGCGGCTTAATCACTCCTCAACATCTTTCCGGCATTTTATCAATCTGCAGAAGTCTTTTCAGGAACACAGTGCAGCCTTATGTCTCAAGCTCAAGCCGCCGTCGCGGCCGAACCTACGGAAAAAGAAAAGAAGGCGGACCTGCTTGCGCGGGATTCACTCCGTATCCTGCCGCTTTCCTGTATTCCCCTGGAAACCGCGCCGCTTCAGCGCGCCCGGATCGTCAAGAACCTGCATCTGAAAGGTGTCGTGGAGCTGTTCCAGGACGAAAGCACGGGCAGCGGACAGCTCGAACCGGATCAGCTTCCGACTTACTTCGGCTGGGATCCCAATAAGGACCATGCCGATCTGACCCGGATCCGGGCTTTGTCCAGCCTCAGCAGCTATGACGTCTACAGCCTGCGCATTGAGCTGCGCCGGCTCGGCATCGACGTGAACGACCACAAGGCGCTCACCCTCTCGGAGGAAAAGAGCCGCGAACTGGCCGGGCATATGAAGAGCTTCACGGGCCCGCTTCTGCAGCAGGTATATGGCTCGGGCGACGAAGATGTTGCGGATTTCAGTCAACTGGTGTCGCTCTTTGCCTCACCGAACAAGGAAGATGCGCAGAAGAATCTAAGGAAGCTCGCCGACGAACTCGAGATCGATCTGATGGAGGTGCCCGCCTTCCTCGAGGACTATGCGGACACCTTCCTCTCGCTTGCCTACTTCAAGGAAAGCCTGGACGAGGTCGTGCCCAAGGTCATGTCTTTTATCGAGAACATCGGCGACCTGCGCTCCAATCTCCAGTTAAAGCGCACGACAGGCTTCCTCGAGACCTGCGATTTTATGGAACCGCGGCTCAACAGCATCATCACCTCGATCACCGGTCGGTTCGAGCGCTTTGATCAGCACACCAAGAATCTCTGGGACAACGTCTCCGCCAGTTCCTTCCAGCGGATCCGACAGTTGATCAAAAGCCACCATAAGACGGTCGGCGGCGTGCTCTGTGGTCTCTCCACCAAGATGGACGCCTGGGAAGCGAAGTTCGGCACCAACAGCCAGGGCGCGGCCGTGGTCGCCCGCGCCGACTTCATCATGAGTGATATGCGCCACGGTATCTCGCGGCTCGAAGAGCTGGAGAAGTCGGCCCCGGATATCGCCGAAGCCTGACGATATCAGTCCGCTACGTCATTGCAACTTCGCCGAACGGCGATAACTGCCCGGGCCGATCCCGAAGGCTTCCTTGAAGCGGCGCGAGAACGAAGGCACGGAAGCATAGCCGCAACGCGCCGCCACCTCGGCCATATCCAGAGAAGAATTCACCAACAGGTCACGAGCCAGGCTCAGGCGCCAACGGGTGAGATAGCCGATAGGCGGCATCCCAACCAATGTCGTAAAACGATCGGCAAAGCGCGCCCGCGACATGCCCGCTTCCTTCGCGAGAGCGGCGATCGTCCAGTCCAGATCCGGTTTCTTGTGAATGCCCCGCAGAGCCTTGGAAAGCCTGTCATCACTCAGGGCGACGATGAACCCGCGCGCCTCTTCCCCCAGCCCGGCCTCGATCCGCCGCACAGCCTGGATAAAGACAATCTCCAGCAGCCGGGTCAGGATCCCTGTGCTGCCCTGACCATTGAGCTCCGCCTCCATAGCCAAGAGGCGCAGGGTGGCAGCGGTCCAGGGCTCGCCGCCCAGATCTTCAGAGCGAAGCGTCAGCAAGGCCGGCAACCCCGTCAGCACGGGATGATCGAGCTCCTCATCAAATTGGCAAAACCCGCAGAGAAGGCGCGCGCGCCGCTCACCCACCCCATAAGTCAAAAGCCCCTCCCGCAGCGCTCCCCCGGCGACAATCTCGCCCAGGGAAACCGGAACCGCATCCGGCGTGCCTGCCAGGACTTGCGCGATCCCGTTGGGGACGATCGCGATATCACCCTCTCCCAGCTCCTGCACCCGGCCATCCGGCAGCCGAAGCCAGCATCGCCCTTGCCGCACGAGATGAAAGCGAATTCGACGCCTCTCGGGAGGGACCTCGATCGAAAAATCACCCTTCAGTTCGGCAAGGAAGTACAGATTGCTGCGAATGCGCAAAGTGGAGAAAACATCAGAAAGGATATCGTACTTATCCATATGATCTGTGCTTCGAGACGATCTGATAAGAAATAGAGATGAGTTCAGAGTGTGAAAGCCGGCAGGCTCTGTCAAGTTGCCGGGCAATCAACTTGAGGAGCTCCAATGTCTCAGGATACAGCGATTGCCCTGATCGGCTTTGCCTTCGTCATGTCCATCTCACCCGGCCCCGGAAACTTCCTGCTGCTGGCCTCGGGCGCAAACTTCGGGTTTTTGCGATCCCTGCCGTTGGTTCTTGGCATCAGCCTCGGATTTCTGACTATGGTCTTTGCGGTCGGAATGGGTCTTGGCCAGGTTCTGCAGCAGGCGCCCGTCGTCTACACGGCCCTCAAGTTTGTCTGCGCGGCCTATGTTCTGTGGCTGGCATTTAAGATCGCGCGCAGCAGGTCCATGGGATCCTCAGGCGAGGACCGGATGGACCGCCCCATCTCTTTCCTGCAGGCCGCCCTGTTTCAACTGGTCAACCCGAAGGCCTGGGCCGTCGCCCTGATTGTGACTGTCTCCTACAGCAATCCGGACGACTACCTGCCCAGCCTTGTCGTGATGATCCTGCTGTTCGCGTTGATCAACCTGCCGGCCATTTCCATCTGGGCAATATCGGGGGCAGCGCTCCGCCGTTTTCTGAGAGACAGCCGTCGGATCGTGGCCTTCAACACTGGCATGGCGGTGCTTCTGGTGGGATCGATGATCCCGGTCCTGCTGGCTTCCTTCCGCTGACGGTCTGGCGAGACCGCGGGAGCCGCCGCTATTTTCGGCGCCAGGTCGTTCCGCCAGCGCCATCTTCCAGGACGATCCCCATAGCATCCAGTTGATCGCGAACTTCGTCAGCCCGGGCGAAGTCCCTGGCCTTTCGGGCCTCGGCCCGGTCCAGGATCAGTTTTTCAATCTCTGCCGCGTCATCGCCGGCATCGCCCTGGAACCAGGCTTCCGGGTCACCTTCGAGAATCCCCAGCAAGGAGCCGCCGGCCAGCAACTGGCCCTTCAGTCTGGCAATTTCCGCATCATCACGCGGCTCAGCAGCCACAGCCTTGTTCAAAGCCGTCCCGACCTCATGCAAGGCCGACAACGCCAGCGGCGTGTTGATGTCGTCTTCAAGCGCCGACAACAGCGCCGCTGGCGGCTCCGAAGTCTTCGCCTCAACCGCCGCGACAGCACGCAATGCACCGTAAAGGCGGTCAAGCTGGCTCTTGGATTCCGCGACCTTCTCCCGCGTGAAATCCAGCGGCTGGCGGTAGTGCGCCGACAGCAGGGTCAGGCGCATCGCCTCGCCAGACAGGCCTTCATCACGCAACTGGCGCACGGTGAAGAAGTTACCGAGCGACTTCGACATCTTCTCGCCGTTTACCACGACGTAGCCGTTGTGCATCCAGTAGTTCACGAAGGGCACGCCGTGAGCGCAACTCGACTGCGCCAGTTCGTTCTCGTGGTGCGGAAAGGTCAGGTCCAGGCCGCCGCCATGGATGTCGAAAGTCTTGCCCAGGTGCTCTTCGGACATGGCCGAGCACTCGATATGCCAGCCCGGCCGCCCACGTCCCCAGGGGCTGTCCCAGCCCGGCTGGTCATCACTGCTGGGTTTCCAAAGCACGAAATCGGCCGGGTCCTTCTTGTAAGGAGCGACCTCGACCCGGGCGCCAGCAATCATGTCGTCCCGGTTGCGCCCTGAGAGGGCGCCGTAATTCGGCATAGAAGGAACGTTGAACAGCACGTGACCGTCGGCGGCATAGGCATGCCCCTTTTCGATCAGTTGCTCAGAGATCGCGATCATCTGTGCAATGTGGTCGGTCGCCCGCGGCTCCACACTCGGCGGCAAAGCGCCAAGGGCAGCCATATCCTCGTGATAAGCCCGCGTGGTCCGGCTGGTCACGCTTTCGATCGACTCACCCTTCGCCAGCGCCGCATCGATGATCTTGTCCTCAACATCGGTGATATTACGGGCATAGGTCACATTGCCTTCGCCGTAGACCCAGCGCAGCAGGCGGAAAACCACATCGAAGACCACCACCGGCCGGGCATTGCCGATGTGGGCGAAGTCGTAGACGGTGGGGCCGCAGACATACATCCGTACATTCGACGGATCGATCGGCTCGAAGCTCTGCTTTTCGCGCCCGAGCGTATTGTAGATCTGTATGGCCATGATTCACCGATAGGGCTGTTTGCTGCTGGTATGGGCGGCGTCCCGCTCACTCGCGCGCAATATTCGGACTGACAGGAAACAAGTCAAGCAACCTCGCCCTTCAGACGGGCTTCCGCGCGCGCCCGCCCGATCAACGGCAAGAGCACCTTGAGTTCGGGTCCGTGATCCAGGCCTGTCAGAGCCAGACGAAGCGGCATGAAGAGCGCCTTGCCCTTGCGGCCGCTCGAGGCCTTGAGCGCGGTGGTCAGAGAGCCCCAGGTCGTCTCGTCCCAGGGCTCCGGCGGCAACTGCTCAGCGGCGGATGAGGTGAATTCATCGTCTTCAATGACAGGTGTCACGCTGCCGCGGCAGATGTCGTGCCACAGCTTTGCATCGCTCAGCTTTGTCAGGTTGGGCCGGACGGCGTTCCAGAGCGTTTCATCGAAGTCGGCCGAGAGGCGCGCCCTGACGGCTCCGAAGGGAAGCTGGTGCAGAATACGCGCATTGAGGAGATCGAGCTCTTCCGGATCGAAGCGCGGCGTTCCACGGCTGAAACGCGAAACATCGAAGCTCTCCGACAAGGCCGCCAGCTCCGTGACCGGCTCAATCGCCTCCGACGATCCCAGCCGCGACAGATAGCTGTTCAGCGTCATGGCCTCCAGGCCCGAGTTCCGCAACGACTGCAGGCTGAGACTCCCCAGACGCTTGGAAAGGCCCTGACCGCTGGCATCCGCAATCAGCGGCAGGTGCGCAAAGACCGGCACTTCGCCTTCCAAGGCTTGAAAGAGCTGAACCTGGACCGCGGTATTGGAAACATGGTCTTCGCCGCGCAGAATGTGCGTAACACCAAGTTCGATGTCATCGACCACAGAGGACAAGGTGTAGAGCGGCCGGTCGTCCTCACGGATCAGGACCGGATCCGTGAGGTGCGCGCCGTTGAAATGGACGGCGCCGCGGACCAGATCCTCCCAGTCGATGTCTTCGTGCTCGAGCTTGAAACGCCAGTGCGGCTTACGGCCTTCGGACTCGAGCTTCGCCCGCTCCTCATCGCTCAGTTTCAGCGCGCCACGGTCATAGATCGGCGGCCGTCCCGCCTGGAGCGCGATTTTACGCTTGAGGCCGAGCTCCTCCGGCGTCTCGTAACAGGGATAAAGCCTTCCGGCAGCCTTCAGGCGATCGGCCGCAACGACGTAGCGCTCCAGCCGCTCCGACTGGACAGCGATCTCGTCCCACTCAAGACCCAGCCAGCGCAGATCTTCCTTGATGGCTTCTGCATACTCGCCGCGCGAACGCTCCGTATCGGTATCGTCGATCCGAAGCAGAAAACGACCGCCGGCCTTGCGGGCCATCAGCCAGTTCAACAGGGCTGGACGCGCGTTGCCGACATGTAGCAACCCCGTTGGACTGGGCGCAAAGCGGACCTTCATCGTACAGACCCTATAGCGGCCCTTTGAAGGCATTCGTAATCGGATACCGACGGTCCCGTCCGAAGGCACGACGCGTGATCTTCACACCGGGCGCAGCCTGCCGCCGCTTATACTCGGCCAGTTCCAGCAGGCGCCAGATACGGTTGACCGTCTCGCGGTCATGACCACGCTCGACAATCTCGTCGACCCCGGCCTCGCCTTCGATCAGACACTCCAGGATGTCGTCCAGCTTGTCGTAGGGCGGCAGGCTGTCTTCATCCTTCTGATCCGGCTTCAGTTCGGCTGAAGGGGGCTTGGTGATGATCCTCTCGGGCACGACACGCCCCTTCGGCCCCTGAAGCCCTTCAGCGTCAGACTGGTTACGCCAGCGCGAGAGCTCGAAAACCGTGGTCTTGTAGAGATCCTTCAGGACGTTATAGCCGCCGCACATATCGCCGTAGAGGGTGGCGTATCCGACCGAAACCTCAGACTTGTTGCCGGTCGACAACACCATGTGCCCAAGCTTGTTGGAGAGTGCCATGAGCGTGAGGCCACGTGCCCGAGACTGAATGTTCTCCTCGGTGATCCCAGGTGCTGCTCCGTTGAACAGCGGCTTTACCATTCCGTCGAAGGCATCCATTGCCGGCTCGATGCTGACACTGTCGAGCTGCACGCTCAGTAGCTTCGCGGCTTCAGCCGCATCGTCGAGAGATTCCTGGCTCGTGTAAGGCGATGGCATCATCACGCAGTGAACACGGTCAGGCCCAAGGGCGTCGACCGCAATTGCGGCCGACAAGGCCGAATCGATTCCCCCAGAGAGCCCAAGCAGCACCCCTGGGAAGCGGTTCTTCTCGACGTAGTCCCGCAAACCCAGCACCAGCGCGTTGTAGATGGTTTCCAGCTTGGCCGAGGGCGCCACGCGCTCACCTTCCGCGCAATCCCAATGGCCGTCCGCATCCCGCGCCCAGTCAGCGACCACACAGGACTCTTCGAACATCGCCATTTGGATCCGAAGCTCGCGCTCCCGGCTCAGCACATAGGACCCGCCATCAAACACCAGTTCGTCCTGGCCGCCCACCTGGTTGACGTAAACCAGCGGCAATTCTGTCTCCAGAACACGCGCGATGCCGAGCTGCAGCCGTTCATCTTCCTTATTAAGTTCGTAAGGTGAGCCGTTGATGCATATCAAAATCTCAGCACCAGACTCGGCAAGACACTCGGACACCTCCGGGAACCACATGTCTTCGCAGACCATCACGCCGAGACGAACGTTCCTGAAGTTCATCGGGCCATTGAGGGCGCCCGCCGAAAAAAGCCGAACCTCGTCAAAGACACCATAGTTCGGCAACTCGTGCTTAAAACGGGTGCCCAGCACCTCGCCTCCATCTATCAGCACGGCCGCATTGAAGACCTTGCCGCGCAGGGGCGCACGCGCGTTCCTGTCCTCCCGCCAGGGAGCTCCGATCAGAAGTCCCGGACCACCATCTGCGGTGTCGGCAGCCAGGGCCTCAATCGCGGCGTCCACCCGGTCAAGGAACATCGGTTTCAAAACCAGATCTTCCGCGGGATAGCCGGTAATGTACATTTCGCTGGCAACCAGCAGATCCGCGCCCTGCGCCGCCGCCTCGACCCGCGCGGCGCGGATTTTCGCGAGATTGCCCTCGATATCACCCAGTGTCGGGTTGAGCTGGGCCAGGTAAATTTTCAGTGTGTCAGTCATGTCCGTCTACTTAGCCTTACGGTGCGAATACGGCAAGGATCAGAGCGCCTTGAGCTAAAAAAGTTGCGACAGGAAACCTCGATCCCGCGGAACTAGAGCATGCTCTAGTTCCATGACGAATCGAAAGCGCCTTCTACCCTTTCGCATAAGGGGCTGACAAACACTTACTGAAGCGAAGGCGCCAATACGAGCTAAAGCGCGGTCAGGCCGTGCGTCTCAAGGATTTCGACAAGCATTTTGCCGCTGTTTTCACGGTGTTCCCGATGGATACGGCTGGCCGCCTCTCCATCACCACGACGTAAGGCATCCAGCAAGGCCGCGTGATCCGAGCTCGACTTCGTTGGTTTTGGCCTCAGGCGCAGTGTGATCATCCGCACACGATGCGCCTGATCCCAATAGGTTCCGACAAGAGAACGCAGGCGCCGGTTGCCACAGAAATCCACCAGCAGCAGGTGAAAGCGTTCGTCAGCCTCCGCCCAGGACTGCAGATCGTCCTGCTCCAGTGCCCTGTCCATATCAGCAACCGCCTGTTCGAGGCGGGCGGCCTGATTGTCCGCCAGGCCCTGGCGGGCCACCGATTCGGCAGCAACGGTCTCCAGCCCCGTCAAGATCTCGTAGATCTCGCGCATGTCCTCGCCAGACACCGGCAAGACGCGCATTCCATGGCGGGGTCGAACCTCGACAAGTCCCTCGTTGGCCAGGCGCACCAGAGCTTCGCGCACCGGTGTCCGACTCATCCCCAGGGCTTCGGCAATCTCCTGCTCCGTCGCTTGGAAACCAGCGGAGATCTCGTTGTCGAGGATCTTCCGACGCAGTAAAGCGTAGGCTTGATCAGCATAAGACCGGCGCCGCCCCTTCTCGGCGGGTGCAGGCGTATCTGTCGCGGACAAAACGCGTTTCAGACCTGCCAAATCACTGACCATTGTGACCTCTCAAGCGCCTCTATAAGGCCACCCGCTTTCCGAGCTCGCTGGAACTATAGGCGGCTTCTTCGATTCGGATATTCGTCAGATAGTCTCTCGCCCGGTTCATCACCGGAGTACCGTTCTTCAGATGTTCGATAACATGCTTTTGCAGCGCGTAGACGCAATCACCGCCAAAGTCCCGGTCCTGCCAGTCGTATTCAAGCCTGACCTCCTGGTTCTCGCCATGTCGCCGCAGAAAAAGCTCGCCATCGCCGGTCAGGCGCAGGCTGCCTTTGGAGCCCTCCAACAGCATTTCACCCATGGTCAGCCGGCGGTTCCTGGCCGGATGATCCGCCAGACGATTGCCGTCGAACAACCCGGTCGCGCCATTTTCGAACTCGAACAGCATCACGCCGGAATCTTCGCCCTTGATAGCCGGGTTCAGGCGTCTGAGAGAGGCCGTAACCGAGCGCACCTCCCCAAAGAGATAGCGGAAGACGTCGATCAGGTGGATGGCGGTTTCGTGCACCAGAAATCGCTCCATCTCCTGAAAGTACGGCTGGCGCGCGAGATAGGCTTCAGGCCCCTGCCCGTCGCCGGGACGCAGCCTGAAAGCAACCTGATAGAGATCACCGAGCCTGCCGGCCTCGAGTTGCCTCTTTATCGCCCCATACCAGGGCTGGAAGCGGAAGTTCTCATGTATGATCAGCGGTGTTTCCGCCGCCTCCATCAGCGCGGTGGCCCGCTCCGCCTCGGCGAGGCTTGGGGTGAAGGGCTTCTGGCAGATCACCGGGATTCGTCGCGCCGCAGCCTGTTCGATATAGGCGAGATGTGTGCTGGGCGGCGTGATGATATCGACCAGATCAGGTTTCACCTGATCCAGCATTGCCTCGAAGTCGGTAAAGACCTGTCCGATATTATAGGTCTCCGCGATCTTTCTGGCGTTCGCTTCCGTCTTGTTGCAGATCGCCGCGAGGTCGACGTCCAGGCGGTCCCAGGCCGCGTACTGAAACTGACTGAAATAGCCCGCACCGACGCAGGCCACCCGGATCTTTCCATTCTCGAGGCTCATCGGCCCACCTGCCCTGCCGCTTTATCGAGATCGACCGAATCAAAGACCTGCTCGACCGCTTCCAGAACTGCCTGGGTCACGGCGCGCGTGCCGCTCTCACCCCCAAGTTCGAAGGGAACCAGTGTCCCGCCGGCGAAGGCCCGATCTACCGCAGCCGTTAACACTGCTGCCGCCTTGCCGTAAGCAGGGTGGCCATGGCGGTCACCCAGCCAGTCAAGCATCATCGCCGCGGACAAGAACATGGCCGTCGGATTGGCTTTACCGCTGCCCACGATGTCCGGCGCGCTGCCGTGACAGGGCTGGAAGACAGCATGATCATCGCCGACGTCAGCGGAGGGCGCCATGCCCATGCCGCCAATCAGCGCCGCTCCCAGGTCGGAGAGGATATCCCCGAACATGTTCTCGGTAACCGCCACATCGTAAACCCAGGGATTGCGCACAAGGTTCAGGGCCATGGCATCGACATAGGCGTGATCCGCAAGCAGGTCGGGGTTCAAGCTCGCGCGTTCATCGAAAATACTGCGAAAGAAGGCAAAGGACGCGAAGACGTTTGCCTTATCCACGCAGGTCACGCGCCCTTCATGCCCCGCCGCCTTGCGTTTCCTGGCCAGAGCAAAGGAGAAGTCGAACAGCTTCTCCGAGACGTCACGGGTAATCACCATGGTATCGCGCGCCTCGCGATCTTCCAGGATTTGGCCCTTGCCGTGGGAGGCGAAGAGGCCTTCGGTCGATTCGCGAATCAGAACGAAATCGAGAGACTGCGCCCGTTTATCCTCCAGCGGGCCGGGCAGCCCAGGGATCGAGCGGACCGGCCGGACGCCCGCATAAAGGCCCAGATCAAAACGTATATCCAGTTGGGGCGCGATTTCGGTTCCATCCGGATAGCGGATGTCAGGCATCCCCATCGACGCCAGCAGTATGGCGTCGGCCTTGCGGGCCGTCTCCAGGCTTTCTGCCGGCAGGGCATCACCATGATCGCGATAGCAGGCAGCACCGGCGGCCGCTTGCTCGAAGGAAAGCGAGATGTCCCCGACGCGTGAAGTCACGGCATCGATAACTTCGAGACAGGGCGCCATCACCTCCGGCCCGATACCGTCGCCGGGCATAACTGCAATGGATAAGGCATTCGAAACAGACATTAAAACCTCTTGGACACAATCGGACTAAAAGTTCCAGTGAACCGGCGCAAAGCCCGGAACAGGTGATTCGTAGACGGCAATAGCATCGCCAAGCAGACATCCAAGGTAGATGTGCTTCAGGTCAGGTCCGCCGAAGGCCAGACTGGAAACGTTCTTCAGCCGCTCACTCTGGCAGCGGTCAAGATGCGGCCGGCCCATACTCCCGTCCTGGAAAGCCGCTTCAACCCATTCCAGATGCGCCGGATCGTTATCCTGGAGCATGACTTGCTGCTCGCCCTCAGCGGAAATCCGAATGACACGGTTGCTGACGATGCTGGTGATCCAGATTCCCCCTTCCTGATCGAAGGTCAATCCATCGGGAAAGGTGCCGGCACCGAACTCGGCAATCGTCCTTTTGTTCGACAGGCTGCCGTCCACAGCGATATCGAAGCAGGACAGCCGCCGGGCGAAGGTTTCGTTCACGAAGAGACGTTTGCCATCAGGGTGCACAAGACATTCGTTGGTGTAGCCCAGGTCATCGGCAACGACACGCGCCACACCTTGCTCGACCAGAACGATGAAGCCGTCCGCCACATCGCCGCGATAGCCCAGGTTCCTGGGAACCTGGCGCGTGCTGACCGTGATCCAGATACGCCCCTTGTCATCCAGGTGTACGTAGTTCGTGGGTGGCAGAGCGGCGCCCTCGACCTCAAGCAGGTAAGAGCTCAGATCACCCTCCGGGCCCAGCCGGTAAACCCCACCCTCTTCGGGGCCCAGATGCGCAAGAAGGTAGGAACCGTCTGCCTGCAGACAAATCCCATTGGGTTTAACCTCGACACCGTCATGACTCGCGACCAGATCCTGCTGCCCCCCATCCGGCGACACGACCGTGATTCCGCCGTCCCAGTTCGAAGCGTGAACGCGCCCGTCCGAGGTGCAAAGAACACACTCCGGCCGCTTCAGGCCCGCCCCGACAAAACCGAGAAACTTGAGTTCAGACATAACCGTCTCAGATCCCTAGAATAACGCTACTGCCAACGTGAATCGCCGCGACGTCCAAGGCCACGACGCTTCTGTTCGTTTCTTCGCGCCTTGCAATCAACAATTAATGCATACATTATCTTATGCATTAATGCACGGCAAAAAAAGCCGCGAGAGACAGGCGGCGCGAAGGAGTGAAAAGAGATGTTCGTGATCACCGTTGTTTTTGAAGTGCATCCGGAGCGCGAAGCGGACTTCTCCGAAGCGGTGCGGGCTCAGGCCGACAACTCGCTCAAGCTCGAACCGGACTGTCATCTCTTCGACGTCTGCCAGGACCCGGATCGGACAAACCGCTTTTTCCTCTATGAGCTCTACAAGGATGAAGCGGCCTTCGAGACGCACCTACAAAGCGCGCACTTTCACGACTTCGATCGCAAAGTCGCCGATATGGTGATCTCGAAGTCTGTCGAAGGCTGGAGAAAACTCTGAAGGATGGGATCGTCCGGCAGGACGTCGTTCAACCCGCCTCCGTCTGCAGGCCGGAATTGAGCCGTGCAAGACTGCGTATTCTCTCGACGGCCGAGTAAAAACCGTTGGCGCGGTTGGGGCTGATCTGGGTCTCGAAATCCAGCCGGCGCAGGACCTCCTTGATATCCACGGACAGAATGTCCTCCGCCGTGCGCCCGGAATAGATCGACAGCAGGACGGCCAGGAGCCCCCGGACAATATGCGCGTCGCTGTCGGCCCGAAAGGACAGCACCGGCTGCGGCGCAGCGGAGACCTCCGCAATCAGCCAGGCCTGGCTCGTACAGCCCTGAATGCGGTTCTGCTCCGTCTTCTCCGTTTCATCGAATTCGGGCAGCTTTCGGCCAAGATCAATGATGTAGCGATAGCGGTCTTCCCAGTCGTCAAGGAACTCGAAGTTCTCGACCAGTTCATCCACCGACATCACCGACATAGCCCTCTACCCATCTCCGGTTACGGCAGGCGAAGCACTGCCGCAAAACTGTTTCACATCTGCTACTTACGCAGCAAAAACTCGCGTCCGACCTTCACTCTAGGCTGGCCATCGTATTCCACGATATCCGCGGTCGCATAGGTTTCGGACCAGCTACCAGGCAGATAGCTCCCCGTGCCCACGACATCGAGCGGCGCCTGGGCTTCGGCCATCATCCGGCACTTTACCGGGCTGAAGCCGGACGAGGCGACGATCTTGACCTTGTCGAAACCCTCGCTGTCGAGCACCTCCCGCAGCTTCCAGATTGCAGCCGCGGAAACCCCCGGCCCCACAAGGTGCCGCAGCTCCGCCTCGTTGCGGTAACCGCGCACCGCCTGGGGCACATTCCGTTCGAGCACAGCATAGGAGCTGGGCGGATCGAGCGTCTCCACAAAACGTCCGCCCGGCGTGTCGAGCCGCATAGCCAGTTGACCGCTCGCCGCCCGTTTCGGAAAGCGGCGGCAGACCGTCAGGGCATCGGTGATCTCCCGGGCAAAGTAGTCCACCAGGACAGTCATCGGGTCGTCGGGAAAGACCTCGTCATACATCTCTGCAGCCCGCAGGGTTGAGCCTGCATAGCCGATGAAGGCGTGCGGCATCGTGCCCTTTCCGCCTTCCGCGCCGAAATAGTGCGCCGTCGCATCCGTCGCATTGCCGACGAAACCCACGGCACCGACCTTGCGCTTGGCCCGTGCCGAGCCCACGGACGCCGCATAGGCCATCAACTCAGCCATCTCCGTCCCAGCACAATGGCGGGCGTCCATGGCCAGAAAGCTGACGTTCGGCAGGTCGGAACACATGGTGTAGGCATTGTAGGCCGCGACACAGGCCGGTCCGAGCTTCTGCAGAACCAAGGTCTCAAGATCGACCAAATGATAGAGTGAACCGGAAACATACATGATCGGCTCACCGGCACCGACCCACCTGCCCTCTTTAAAGCGCAGATCAATCTCAAACTGCGTGCCGCGCTTCTCGGCCAAGGTCTGCAGCCAGTCGATCGCCAGCCGCGGCGCGGACACCACCGGTCGGCGCATAAAAAGCGCATAGACGGCCGGTACGTCACCGAATTGGCCCACAGCTTTCTTCGTTCTCAGGAAATAGTGGTCCGTCCAGTTGACGACATCCGGCTCCTGCAACGGCCAGCGTGACGCGTCATGTCCCCTGTCCGGCCCGGCCTGGCGTTCCAATCCATCGTCTGGCATGAGACTGATCCGTCCCTATGTTTTCCGAATACGGCCTTTGGCGCCCGCACGGCACGAAAGGGATTCAACAACAAAATTAGAGCGGCTTTGTTCGGATCATTCAAACAAAAAACCGCTCTAACTTTTCGACCTCTGTGACAATTCGGAAAGCTTTAGGAAGCTGCCGCAATTGCCCCGTTGCCGTTTCTGAGGTCCTCGCGTTCCTGCTTCAACTGCTCGGCGATCAGGAACGCCAGTTCCAGGGCCTGGCTGGCGTTGAGCCGCGGATCACAATGTGTGTGATAGCGGTCGCCGAGCCGGTCTTCGCTGATGGCCTGGGCGCCGCCGATGCACTCGGTGACATCCTGCCCGGTCATTTCGAAATGGACACCACCCGCATAGCTGCCCTCGGCCCGGTGCACATTGAAGAAGCCTTTGACCTCCGCAAGGATCCGGTCGAAAGGCCGGGTCTTGTAGCCGGTCGAGGACTTGATGGTGTTGCCGTGCATGGGATCGCAGGACCAGACGACCTTCCGGCCTTCTCGCTGCACCGCGCGGACGAGACGCGGCAGCATCTCCTCGACCTTGTCATGCCCCATACGGGCGATCAGCGTCAGGCGCCCCGCTTCATTTTCCGGGTTCAGAACGTCGATCAGGCGGAGGAGATCGTCGGTCTCCATAGTCGGACCGCACTTCATGCCGATCGGGTTCTTGATGCCGCGCGCGAACTCGACGTGGGCTTCGTCGATATTCCGGGTGCGGTCGCCGATCCAGACCATATGGGCGGAGCAGTCGTACCACTCGCCACTCAGGCTATCCACACGGGTCAGCGCCTGCTCGTAGTTCAGCAGCAGGGCCTCGTGGCTGGTGTAGAAGTCTGTCTCGCGCAGCTCAGGGCTCTTTTCCGGGGTCAGGCCGCAGGCCTTCATAAAGGCGATGGTTTCATCGATCCGCCGCGCCAGCTCTTCGTAGCGCTTACCCTGGGCCGAACCGGCCACGAACTCCTGGTTCCACTGATGTACCTTGTGCAGGTCCGCAAAACCGCCCTGAGCAAAGGCGCGCAGCAGATTCAGGGTCGATGCAGCCTGGTTATAGGCCCGCAGGAGGCGCTCTGGATCAGGCTGACGGGACCCCGCTTCGAACTCAATACCGTTAACGATGTCGCCGCGATAGCTCGGCAGTTCCTGGCCGTCCACCGTCTCGGTCGCTGCCGAGCGCGGCTTGGCAAACTGCCCCGCGAGCCGTCCGACCTTGACCACCGGACAAGCGGCACCAAAGGTCAGCGCAACCGCCATCTGCAGAAGAACCTTAAAGGTGTCGCGGATGTGGTTCGGATGAAACTCGGCAAAGCTCTCGGCGCAATCGCCGCCCTGAAGCAGAAATGCGTTGCCTTCAGCCACCTGGCCCAGGTGCTGCTTCAGCTTTCGCGCCTCACCCGCAAAGACCAGCGGCGGATAGCCTGCCAGGGTCTCTTCGACTCTATCGACGGCAGCTTGATCCGGATACTCCGGAACCTGACGGATGGTTTTGTCGCGCCAGGAGATCGGCGTCCAATTGGCGGTCATGACCGGCCTCGTTCTTCATCAATTTCAACCTTGCGCAGCCTTAAAGGCCGCACGGATGGTGGGTTTTACTCGCCTTTCGACGGCTTGACCACCGGAAAAGCCGCGCCAGACCGGGCCTGCGCAAATCTCACCAGAAATTGAGGCTTCGCGGCGTGAAACCTTACTCAGCAGCCTTGTCCGCCACATCCGGCACAGGCTCTCGCATGGTAACGAACTCTTCCGCCGCCGTGGGATGGATCCCCACCGTCGCATCGAACATCTGCTTCGTCGCGCCCGCTTTGATCGCCACGGCCAGGCCCTGAACGATTTCCGGGGCATCGAGACCGACCATATGCACTCCGACCACCCGCTGCGAGGCCCGCTCCACCACCAGCTTCATCATGGTCTTTTCATCCCGCCCGGACAGCGTGTGCTTCATGGGGCGGAAGTTCGAGCGGTAAATGTCGAGAGCGCCATACTTCTTACGTGCATCCGCTTCCGACAGTCCCACGGTGGAGACCGGCGGGTGGCTGAAGACGGCCGAGGGTACGTTCTCGTGGTCCATCGCCCGCGCATTGCCTTTGTAGACCGTGTCGACAAAGGCCATGGCTTCCTGAATAGCCACCGGCGTCAGGTTGATGCGGTCGGTGACATCGCCCACCGCGAAGATATTGTCCTGACTGGTACGGGAGTAGTCATCTACCTCAATGGCGCCGGAGGCATTGACCGCAACGCCCGCTTCTTCCAGGCCGAGGTTCTTGATGTTCGGCCGGCGGCCGGTTGCCGCCATGACCAGGTCTGTTTCCAGACTGGTGCCATCGGAGAGCTTCACAAGCAGTCCGCTCTCGGTCTTTTCGATCCCCTCGATGGTCGTTTGAACCCGTAGGGAAATCCCCTTCTTCTGGACCTCAGCCGCCAGGGTGTGGCGCACATCGTCATCGAAGCCTCGCAAGATCTGCTCGCCCCGATAGACCAGATTAACGTCACTGCCCATACCATTGAAAATACCGGCAAACTCGACCGCGATGAAACCGCCGCCATAAACCAAAGCGCGCTTTGGCAGTTCAGTCAGGTGAAAGGCTTCGTTGGAGCTGATGGCGTGCTCCCAACCCTCACCCGGCGGAAAACTGGGGCTGCCGCCGGTCGCGATCAGGATCGTCTCGGCGGTAAAGCGCTCCTCGCCGACCTGGATCGTGTGGGAATCCAGCAGCTTCGCATGCGCGCGGTAGGATTTAACGCCCGCATTGTCGAGCAGCTTCTGGTAAATGCCCTCGAGCCGGTCGATTTCCTTGTCCTTGTTGCCGATCAGCCTGCCCCAGTCGAAGCTGGTCTCGCCGACCGTCCAGCCAAAACCGGCAGCATCCTCGAAATCCTCATGGAAGTGGCTGGCGTAGGACAGCAGCTTCTTCGGTACGCAACCACGGATCACACAGGTTCCGCCATAACGGTAGGATTCAGCGAGTCCAACCCGCGCACCGGTTGCCGCCGCCATGCGCGCACCACGCACGCCACCAGAACCGCCGCCGATCACAAAGAGATCGAAATCGTAATCGCTCATATCCGAATTTCCGTACTTGCTTCCGATAACCACAGGATCTCGAGGCCGCCAAGGCCCCGGATCGAAGTTCTACCACTTAGGGAGCTAACCAAGCCTTTCCAGAGCGCCAGCCGCAAAGCTGCTATGCTTTCGCGGTCACAAAGCCCCTAAACTCAGCCCGTCGCCATGCAGATGTACTTGACCTCGAGGAAGTCATCCATGCCGTATTTGGAGCCTTCGCGCCCGATACCGCTCTCCTTGACCCCGCCGAAGGGCGCCACTTCCGTCGAGATCAGACCAGTGTTCACGCCCACCATGCCCGACTCGAGCGCCTCGGCGACGCGCCAGACCCGACCGAGATCCCTGGCGTAGAAGTAGGCCGCCAGACCGAACTCGGTATCGTTCGCCATTTCAACGACTTCGTCCTCGGTCTTGAAGCGGAAGAGCGGTGCCAGTGGTCCGAAAGTTTCCTCATGTGTCACCTTCATATCGGTGGTGACATCTGTGAGAACCGTCGGTTCGAAGAAGGTGCCACCCAGCGCATGACGGCCACCGCCGACGGCCACTTTCGCCCCCTTCGCCGTGGCGTCGGCCACATGCTCTTCAACCTTGGCCACTGCAGCAATGTTGATCAAAGGCCCTTGATTGACGCCCGCTTCGGTTCCGGCACCAACCGACAGCTCCTTCACGGCCGCGGTCAACTTCTCGGCAAAAGCATCGTAGACGCCGTCCTGCACGAAAATCCGGTTCGCACAGACGCAGGTCTGGCCGGCGTTGCGGAACTTGCTGATCATCGCGCCTTCAACCGCCGCGTCCAGATCGGCATCATCAAATACGATAAAGGGGGCGTTGCCGCCCAGTTCCATGGAGACCTTCTTAACCGTCCCGGCGCACTGCTCCATCAGGAGCTTACCGACGCGCGTCGAGCCGGTGAAAGAGAGCTTGCGGACCGTCGGGTTCGAGGTCATCTCGCCGCCGATCTCGCTGGATTTGCCCGTGACCACGTTCATGATCCCGGCCGGAATACCGGCCCTTTCAGCCAGTTCCGCCAGTGCCAGAGCCGAAAGCGGCGTCAGTTCCGCCGGCTTGATCACCACCGGACAGCCGGCCGCCAGCGCCGGCGCACACTTGCGGGTGATCATGGCGATCGGGAAGTTCCAGGGCGTAATGGAGGCCACCACGCCGACCGGCTGTTTGATCACCACGATACGCTTATCGGCCTGATGCTGCGGGATGGTGTCGCCATAGACCCGGCGCGCTTCCTCCGCGAACCATTCGATAAAGGAGGCGCCGTAGACCACCTCCCCCTTGGCTTCAGCCAGCGGCTTGCCCTGTTCAGAGGTCATGAGAAGGGCCAGATCGTCGGCATTTTCGATGATCAGGTTGAACCAAGTCCGCAGAATCGTGGAACGTTCCTTCGCCGTCAGAGCCCGCCAGGCCGGCCAGGCGCGATTGGCCGCCTCGATGGCCAGGCGCGTCTCATCAGCGCCCATTTTCGGCACCGTCGCGATGACCTTGTCATTCGCCGGATTGGTGACCTCGATGCTTTCGCCGCTGTCGGCATCGGCCCATTTGCCGTCGATATAGCACTGCTGGCGCAGGAGTGAGGGGTCTTTGAGTTGCAGGGTCATTTTGGCTTACTCCCTAGGCACGGCGTCTTCTTGAGGAGACAAGCAGCCGGCGATTGGTTTCTAAAGGCGGCGGGAGTATAGACAAGCAGGGCACCGCGCGAAAAGCGCAATGTCGCCCTTGCCTGGAGTGGCAGAACCTGACAGAGATTCCGGCCCGTCTTTTCAACCGGATGACCGTCAGAGCTAAGCCAATATGAAACATTACAATCCCGAGAACGAACCAGAAGACTCCCGTGAACGCCGCGCCATCAAACCGGTCGTCTGCTATCCGACCGACAGTCTCGTCCCGGCGGAGATGGAAAGGCTCCTGGCAGGACGCCAGCAGCTCGAGAAGATCGGACAGGTCACGGTTCCGCCGCGTGATGCCCGCTGCTTCGAAGTGCCGGCGGGACATTTCTTTCGGATCATCAGCCGCGACGGCGCGCAGGTCGGCGACCTCAATCTCTGGGCACGCAATGATCTGAACGAGAAGTTCTACAGCGGAAAGACGCGGGCACTCCACGGCACCCACCTCTCGACCGGCGATCGGATGTGGTCCAGCTTTCCCTATCTGCGGCCTCTGGCGACCATCACCCACGATACCCTCGACTGGTATGGTTGGGACGAGTTTGGCGGCTCCGTCCATGACGTGATCGGCACGCGCTGCGACCCCTACACCGCCAAGCTGCTGTCTGGCGTCGACTATCACTATTGCTGCCATTCCAACCTGATCCGCGCCCTGGCGGACCACGAGAACATGACCAGGGACGAGGCCGAACCCTTCGTGCACGACGTTCTGAACGTCTTCATGTGCACCGGCTTCACGCTGGACACCCATCAGTATTTCATGAAGGCGAGCCCGGTGCGTCCCGGCGACTACCTGGAGTTCTTCGCGGAAACCGATCTGCTCGGCGGGCTGTCCGCCTGCCCCGGTGGCGACTGTTCCGCCGAACACTCTTCGGACGAAGCCGCCTGCTATCCGCTCGAGGTGGAGATCTTCAGATCCAATGCACCGGAACTGGCCGACTGGACGCCGCCGGCAGCTTCAAGCTACGTGAGAACGCACGGCTAGACGCGTCTGAACACGGGTTACTCCACAGTCACCGACTTCGCCAGGTTGCGCGGCTGATCGACGTCCGTACCCTTGAGCACCGCGGTGTGGTAGGCCAGCAGTTGGACGGGGATCGAATAGAGGATCGGCGCCACAAAGGGGTCGATCTTCGGCAGCTCGATCGTGTGCGTCGCCAATTCGGCCGCCTTCGCGAGACCTTCCTTGTCGGACAGCAGAACGATTCGCCCGCCGCGGGCATGGACCTCTTGCAGGTTTGACGCCGTCTTTTCAAACAGCGGGCCGCTCGGCGCACAGGCGATGATCGGAACCGCCTCGTCGATCAACGCAATCGGGCCGTGCTTCATCTCACCTGCGGCGTAACCTTCGGCATGGATATAGCTGATTTCCTTGAGTTTCAGCGCGCCTTCCATAGCGATAGGGAAGAGAGTGCCGCGCCCGAGATAGAGCACATCACGCGCCTCCGCCACGTCATGGGAAATGGAGCGGATCGCCTCGTCATGGTTCAGCACCTCAGCCACACGCGCCGGCACCTCGGTCAGAGCCGCCGAGAGTTCCCGCTCCCGGGCGGCGTCGATCGTGCCACGAGCCCGGGCGGTCGCAATGGCCAGGCAGGCCAGTACCGTCAACTGCGTGGTGAAGGCCTTGGTCGAGGCCACACCGATTTCCGGTCCGGCCAGGGTCGGCAGGATCGCGTCGGAGCTGCGCGCGATTGCCGATTCCGGCACGTTCACGACCGAGAGAATCTTCTGCGCCTGGGACTGCGCGTACTTCAGCGCTGCCAGGGTGTCGATCGTCTCGCCGGACTGCGAGATAAAGACGCTGACTCCGTCCTCCGGCATCGGCGCTTCGCGATATCGGAACTCGGACGCGATATCGATCTCGACCGCCTGACGCGAAAGCTGTTCGAACCAGTACTTCGCCACCGCGCCGGCATAGAAAGCGGTGCCGCAGGCGATGAAGGTAAAGCGCGAAATCTTTGAAAGATCAAAAGGAAAGCTCGGGAGCTGTACGGAGAGGGTCGCCGGGTTCAGAAAGCTGTGCAGGGTATCGCCGATAACCGCCGGCTGCTCGAAGATCTCCTTCTGCATGAAGTGGCGGTACTGTCCTTTGCCGATCAGCGCCCCCGACATGGCCGTCTGTTTGATCTCACGCTCGACGACCGCGTTGTTGCTGTCGTGGACGATCGCACCGTCGCGCGTCAGTTCCACCCAGTCGCCCTCTTCCAGATAGCAAATCTGGTCGGTCAGAGGCGCCAACGCCAGCGCATCCGAGCCCAGATACATCTCGCCGTCGCCATAGCCCACCGCCAGGGGACTGCCGCGCCGCGCACCGACCATCAGGTCATGGCGGCCGGTAAAGATGATCGCCAGGGCGAAAGCCCCCTCCAGTCGCGACAGCGCCTTGGCCACCGCATCCTGCGGCGACATCTGCTGCTTCAGGTACTCCGACACCAGATGCACCACGACCTCGGTATCAGTCTCGGTTTCAAAGACGTGATCAGCTTCTGAAAGCTCGGACCTAAGCTCTTGAAAATTTTCGATAATGCCGTTGTGCACCACCGAAACCAGATCACTGGCGTGGGGATGGGCATTGGACTCGGTGGGGCGTCCATGGGTTGCCCAACGGGTGTGGCCGATACCAATCGTTCCCTCGACCGGCTCGCTCTCGAGCAGGGTGGCGAGGTTATGCAGCTTGCCTTCAGCCCGGCGCCGGTCCATACGCCCGTTCACCAGTGTCGCGATACCGGCCGAATCGTAACCGCGGTATTCCAGACGCTTGAGTCCGTCGATCAACAGCGGCGCGACAGGCGCGTTTCCGATAATCCCGATGATTCCGCACATAGTCCCTAGCCCTCTTCTATCCCGCTTGGGAAATCAGTCTTTCTTGCGCTGCGCCCGGAAGCTGGCCGCCCGCTCCGGAAAGGCGGTCTGCCGCCCGCGCGCCAGCGCCATTGCATCCTCGGCCACATCCTCAACGATCGTGCTGCCAGCACCCACGATGGCCCCCTCGCCGATCGAAACCGGCGCAACCAGCGCCGAATTGGACCCGATAAAGGCACCAGCGCCGATATTCGTCTTTGCCTTATTGAAGCCGTCGTAGTTGCAGGTAATGGTGCCGGCACCGATGTTCGCCTTGGCGCCCACGGTGGCGTCGCCGACATAACTCAGATGATTGGCCTTGGCACCGGCCCCGAAAACCGCGTTCTTGCACTCGACGAAGTTGCCGACCTTGGCGCCTTCACCAATTTCAGACCCCGGACGCAGGCGGGCATAGGGCCCGATCACCGCCCCGCTCTCCACCCTGGCTCCTTCCAGGTGTGAAAAAGCCCGGATCTGGACACCGTCTCCGACGATGACGCCCGGACCAAAGATCACATTGGGCTCGATCACGACGTCACGCCCGATCTTCGTATCACCGGAAAACCACACGGTCTCCGGCGCGATCAGGGTCGCGCCACCGGCCATGGCCACCGCCCGCAGCCGATTCTGCATAACGCTCTCGGCAACCGCCAGTTCGGCGCGGGAATTCACCCCCAGCACGTCGTCCGGCGGCGCCTCGAAGATCCTGGCATCCAGGTTCCGCTCCCGCGCCATCGCAAAGAGATCGGTCAGATAATACTCACCCTGCGCATTGTCGTTGCTCAGGCCGTCAACCAGTTCCAGCAACGTCTTGCCCTCGCCGATCAACGGTCCGGCGTTGCAGAGATCGATCTTCCGGACCTCTTCGTCCGCGTCGGCGAACTCCACGATGGCCTCGACCACACCCTGGTCATTCAGGACAAAACGCCCATACTGCGCCGGATCCTGCGGCCGGAAAGCCAGGCCGACCAGTTTCGTCGAGGCCGCTTCATTCCGGAGATCAAGCATCCGCTGCAAAGTCGCGCCCGTCAGCAAGGGCGTATCGCCATAGATGACAAGAACGTCCGAATCCGGATCGGATACATAGTCGGACAGACTGTCCGCCGCGCACATGACCGCATGCCCCGTCCCCAGCCGCTCCTCCTGCACCACGACCTGATGCGGCGCGGCCGCCTGCGCAACGCTCTCGGCGCCCGGACCGACGACCACCACAATCCGCTCAGGATTGAGACTTTCGGCCGCGTCCAGCACATGCCGCAGCATGGCGCGGCCAGCGATCGGATGCAGGACCTTGGGGAGTTCTGATTTCATCCGCGTCCCCTGGCCTGCGGCCAGAACAACTACGGCAAGTCGATTTGCTGTCATATTTGTTTCGGAACTTCGAAAAGGGACAAAGGGTTGGAAATTCGATACAGCCGCCGCTGAAGATTGATCGCCAGAATGCCGATAAGCGTTTTACATTGAATTAACTTTGCGCGAATTTGCCATAGGTTAACCGGTCTGCGCAATTCACCAATTGTTGCGCTGCGTTACAGCAAATTCAGTAGGTTACAGGCTTGTTGCGATGGCTAAGCGCTGTGGCCGCCTGTGCGACCATCAGAGGATAACTCGGCATCATGACCATCGACGGCCGTACGAGGCCTTTCACCTTGATCTGCGATCTTGACGGCACCCTGGTGGATTCCGCGCCGGATCTGGCGGCGTCCCTTGTCGAGCTGCTCACACAAGAAGGCAGGGCCAGTCTGTCGCTTGCCGAGGTCAAGGCAATGATCGGCGACGGGGTCGCAAAACTGTTGCAGCGCGGCTTTTCCGCTACGGGTAGCTGCCCCGATGAACCGGACCTCGATCATCTGGTGGCGCGCTTCATCGAAATCTACAACCGGCGCCTTGTCGTGGAAACGCGCCCCTATCCCAATGCTGTCGAAGTTCTCTCGGCTCTCAAGACTGAGGGCTGGCGCCTGATCGTCTGCACCAATAAGCCGGAAGCGCCGTCACGCGAGATCCTGGAGGCCCTTGATCTTGCCCCCCTCTTCGAGGCCCTGGCCGGCGGCGACAGCTACAGTTACCGCAAACCGGATCCCCGTCATCTGCTGACGCTACTGGAACAGATCGGGCTGCAGCCGCAAAACGCCGTTATGTTCGGCGACGGCCGCGCCGATGTGGCGGCCGCCCGCGCCGCAGGTATTCCATGCATCCTGGCCGAGTTCGGCTACGGCGGCGAGGCTGCGAAAAACGAAGGGCCGGATCTGCGCGTGCCGGGCTTTGAAGATCTGCCGGATGCCTTACGCCTGCTCAAGGAGCCGAGCACGCAAGGCTGACTTCCTGGCCGAGGCACTCCCGAGCCCCTTGACACCACCCCGCCCCCTACCCTAAATCAAGCCAACCGTCGATCGTGTCCCAGCATTAATGGGTTGATCGCAGTACGGGCGCGTAGCTCAGCGGGAGAGCACTGCCTTCACACGGCAGGGGTCACAGGTTCAATCCCTGTCGCGCCCACCATCTTTTCAATAACTTACGCGGCATTTCTGAAACTGCCCCACTCTGTTGGGTCAGTATCCGGGTCAGCTACCGCACCGCAGCAATTCCAATTTGTTCCACCTCTGTTTACATCCCCCAACATATTATGACCGTTTGCAGTAGGTCATTGCGATGTATGGCGGCATAATCGAAAATGGCTGCACTGTACCCTCTCGATCACCTTGGATGCCTCCAGAAAAATCTTGCTCTAGCCCCAGCAAATCCAGGGGACCATTTGAGTAGCGATAGACATGTGTGTGAAGATCGTGCCCGTGTCCTGGAACTTGATTTAGCTTCAGCACAGTTACTTCCGCTCCTCCAAAAGTGCCTTGTGGCCGCGCTGTTGTGCTATGACCTTTCGTCCGTTCCTGCTTCTCTCCGGCTACAATTAGGAAGCGACCAGCGAATTTCGAGGCGGCCACATCTTCCCAACCTTTGAGGCCAGAACACCCCTTGCGCTCAAACGCAATAATTGCTCCTTCTGGTATCCCTAAGGCATTAACTTCGTCAGAAATACTGTCAAACAACTTTGTGCCAAGTTGGCCAGCAAAGAAGAAAATGTTTGCTACAAAAATATAAATCCCATACTTGAGCGCCTCGTCCTTAAATCGCTGCCAAAGGCGTGTGACAGTTTTGCCCTTCCCGTCCATGTTGCCCTCCAGTTAAGTTTGATGCTCGCGACAACTTAAAGAAGAAATATATCACAAACTCGCCCACTGACTCCGCCAGCTCCGGCCCATAGTTCCTGACATTCCCAACGGCAACACCCACGGGATAAGCCTGCATGAACTGGCTCGGATACTGATCTGCCACGGCCAGCGTTTCCTCGGTCTCGACCATAAGTCAGGTCTCGTATTGCTCTGCCTGCAGGATGACCGGCATGCGCTTATGAATTTGCTCCATGAAAGAGTTCGCAGCCATGGTTAGGGTCGTGCAAGTATCCATCTCGACTGCCTCGCCCTTCCAATGCATCCAGAGTCCAGCAAAGAACATGGGTGTCCCATCCTTGTTGCCGATGGTGAGCCCTTGCCTTTCCACTCCTTGAAGTGCCGCACCGAGATCAGGCAGCGCTGTGAATTCACCGGGCCGCGACAACTAGCCTTCTCGGTGATGTCCTCGCTCTTGGCGTTGAAGATGGCCGACTTCAGCTCATTGAGAAGCTTACAGAACCACTGAAGCGCAAGCCCGAAGCGTGCAGCGACGATATGTACTTTCGCGCCCACCATTTCCAAAGATCTTCACCTCTCCGGCCGCGGGCCATAGCGCGGCAAGTCTCGCCCGGCTTCGCAGCATCCAAGGTCCGGCGCCTTTCCGCTGAATCCGTCGTTAAAGTTAGGAATCAGCTCGCCTCGATCCATCGCCTGGGACTTGGTCTTCAGAAGCGGCCGGTTTTTCGTTTCCGGATATTCAGTCTGATAGCCCTTCGGCGGCAGGAAGCCCTTCTCGAAGGTCCGGTGGTTGTAGAGCGAGATAGCACCCTGACCTTGATACAACTGCTTCGAGCGCTTGGCGTCACCAAATGAGCGATAACGCTTGTTGTTCCAGACCGCGAAGTCACCCGCCCCGATGCCCCAGGCGTAACCGTCACTATCGAAATCCGTGTCGATCATCTGCCCGGTGCTGCGCAGCGCCGGGCTGCGGGTGCCCACGAAGATGTTGTTGCGCGTCACGACGTTCGAGACCGTCTCCCGGCCGGGCTGAATATTGAAGGGAATGCCAGCGCGTACCGAGGTGTTATGGAAGAGCAAAAGCCCTGAGGTGTGATTATGCAGTTTGAAGGGCGTGTACTGGGTGTTGTAGATCGCGTTGCGAAAGACATAGACCGGGCCACCGTGCACCGGCTGTCCGCTGATCGCCGCGAAGCAGTTGGTGATCCTGTTGCGAAAGACCCGGACATTGGTGTCTGAGTAATCGGTTTCGATCCCGTCATCCGTGCAAGTGACGATTTCGTTGCCATAGACATCCGACGCCGACATCCGGCCGCGTTCACCGTTGTGGACGGCATCGCCGACATTGCGAAACAGGTTGTGCGCAATGACATGCCCCGAACCCGTCAGTTCGACCGCATAGGTTTCCTCGATGCCCTTGGATCGCGGCCACTGGGTGATGCCCTGAAAGACGTTATCCAGAACGCTGTTCTGCGTGGCTTCGTCATAGCTGGACCAGCGCGAGGTCACGGCGTACTTGGAAAACTCGAAGCGGTTCCGCCGCACCACCAAGTGGCTGGCGTAGTCCGCGCCCAGCAACCGATCGGCATTGCGAAAGACCAGTCCTTCGAACCAGCGGTGCTTTGACCCGCCGGCGTCGATCATTAGTTCGGCTCCGCCGCCATCGAGAATCGCCCCATCCTGCCCGCGGTAGACGATTGGACGTCCCGGTTCCCCAGACCCGGAAAGCTTGAAGTCCGCCTGTTGATAAATGCCTGGCCGAAGGACGAAGAGATCGCCGGGCCGGGCCGCGGCCTCGGCAACCGCCAGCCCCTTGAAGGGCCGGACTTCCGATCCGTCGCCGGCCGAACCACCTGCTGCATCGCCTGGAACAACGAAGAGTGTACGGACAGCCGCCGCTGCCGGTTCCGTCCGGGTCGAGATCGTGACGTCGCGCGTGACTTCACCGCGCGACTGCCTCTGTTCTTCGACGCCGTCGCCGTCAGCAAGGGTCAGTCTGACGACATAGGCCTGCCCCGCCTCCAGATCGACGATGCTTCCGGCAAACAACCAGCCCGCGGCAACGCGCCTATCTGCCGACATTCTATCCGGCCGCGGCCGGAACAAGGGGTAGCCCTCTTTCCAACTCTCCTGATCGGATCGCCGGTAACGTACAGAAATCCTGGCCGTCTGGTTCGCGTCACCCAGAACCGGCCAGCGGAGCGAAATGGAGTGAAAAGTCGAGGGCTCGATCTGAATTTGCCCCGGCCGCGACGCTGGTGTAACTGCCGTTGCCTCCAGGGACTCCTGGCCAGAGGCTGCCACAGTCCAAAGAAGGGATGCCCCCATCGCCAGCACCGGAAAGGTCGCAAACAGATTCCGAAGCTGCCAGAACCTACCAAAGCCGCTGCGGCGAGCACCTTCGGTCGCCGTCCCGAGTTCTGAAAACACTGTCGCCGCCACCCAGATTTAAAGAAGGCTAACCTACCGGATGGCGATGACATTTCGTAGATACAAAAATGAGGCGGCCCCCGTTTCCGGGAGCCGCCATAAAATGCCTTTGTGACCGAGAAATACGGGCCGGCCCTGCCCATTCGCCGACGCGCCGTCAGTCAGAAGTCAGCGCCGCTTCCTCCCAGAGGGCATTGGCGCTATCGAGCCGGACCCGGATCGCCTGCCATTCCGCGGCAATCTCCTCTTCCGTCTTCTCCTCGTTTTGCAGCGCCTCGATGGAATCGATCGCGAAGCGCCCCAACTGGATGAGCGCCAGAATGGTTTCAGGATTCACTACGAACCTCCTCTTCGATGAAAATCATGCTCACCACGCCCGACTCGACCAGGTTCAGAAGATCCTGCGTTTCGGTGACGTTGCCACTGCAGGCCTCATTGAGCGTCGGCCGCCAGTGATCGACCGCAGCGACCTGCTCTTCGCTCAGGCGGCCCGCCGCCCGATATCCGGCGAGTGAGGTCAGACTTGCCGCATAGGCGCGGCAGGCGATTTGCAGGTTCTCCTGCATCGAGATGCTCGAAGCGCACCCCGCCAACAAAAAAGCCGCCGAAATGGCGGCAATCATCACTTTTGTCATAGATCTTTACTCCACATTGGGCACCAGAAAGACGGCGAAGCTGTTCAGGATCACGCCGAAGGCGGCAACAACCTCGGGATCCAACGTCGTCACCGCACCAACGACGGCGGTTGCGGCACTGGCAATGGCCGCAGCCGCGGCTTTGTCGTATTTGCTAAACATGCATTCCTTTCTCTTTGGGCTTAGTAGCTGAGGCTGGTCTTAAGATCCTTGTGAGAAGGCCTGTTTGAAGCCGATCCAGAGCATGCTCAGAACACCGGTGATAACGGTGGTGTAGACAGCGGCCTTCAAAGCCGATCCAACTCGTTCCGAGGCGCGGCGTTGGGCCCGCAGGTAAGCCATATCGGCCTGAGCCCCTCGCGGATCCCTGGTATCCAGCCCCATCTTCTCAAATGTGCGTTCAACCGCTTCCCTGGCGGCGGCAACCGCAATCTCCCGCGCATCTTCCTGTGTCACAAGGACTGCCCCAGGGCGTTCCGCAGCACCCAGTCAGCAAGCGACAGCGGATGAACGCCATAGTCCTGGAAGCAGCCTTCAACGAATCGCAGCACGGCCACGTTCGGAACGCCGTCCTTTGACAGGACGAGCACCTCATCGGCATGAAGCTCGGTCTTGGGCGGCACGGCGTTGTAGACCGCCATAAAACGACCCGCCTGTTCTCCCTTCAGGTGTGCCGCCACATGCTCATTGGCCGACAGGCTCTCGACGAAGCGTGCTGAAGGCCGACAAACCTCGGTCGAAGCCGTGCCTGTCGACGTGCCTGACGGGTTCGAAAACGTGGGCAACAAAAAAGCCGCCAAAACGGCGGCGAAACTGATTGCTCTCATGGTCCTTCTCCCAGAGCGGATCACGCTTTGACGCAGACACTTCGTGTTTTCAGCAATGCGCGTGAATCCGCTCCACTTTAAAAGTTGAGATCAGATTTGCCGGCTTGATGGTATCGCTCGTGACAATCCATTCAGCCGGATCTGATCTATGGCCATCCAGTGGTGATATCGATTGCGTCAATCTCCCCGATCGTCGTTGCGGCTTTAACCGCCACCTTCATGGGCCAGGACGCGGCATAGACCGCCGCCACCCGTTGAGTCACCGCCACCCCCAGGTCGATCATCTGGGCCGGAGTCAGGGCGTGGGCCTGATCCTGCGCATCGACAAAGGTGATGACGGCACCGGTCTCGCCGTTGGATTGAAGCACCTGCGCCAAGGTCGTAAGGGCCTGCAGATTGTCGAAATCCGGCTGCTCCCGCGTGTCGACTATACCGGTCGTACCGTCCGGAAAGCTGTAGCTCAGGCCCTGAAAGATCTTGTCATCGCGCATGCGATTGATCTCCAGCCGCTTGTCAGCCTTTGCACTCTCCAGAGTGACGGAAGGGGTTCGCAGCGCCGCCAGATCGTTCGCCAGAGCCGTTGCGTCGGCCAGCAGCGCATCCCCGACATCCCAGGGAACTTCGCCTGCGGACTGGTTGCGACCATCGCTACGGAAGTAGCTCTGGCCGTCGTAGCGCAGCGTTACATAGCCTGTGGGCAGCGCAAGCCCCGGACGCAGCAAAGCGAGCTCTGCGGTTGTCATCTGCAGTCCGGCAATATCGACCGCGCCGTCGTGAATGGTCAGCGACATCTGCACCTCCTCTAAATCTTGATCATGACGTTGAGGGCAAGGAACGGCGGCATGTTGTTGTGGGCTCCGCTGCTTCCAGAGTATTCGGTTCTTGAGTTCTGATCGGGGCCAACGGTATAGGCGCCGTAGGCCGGACGGCTGCCCTGATTTGAAGATCCCGCCTTTTTCCCCACCGTGACATGCCTGTGGCGCGGCATTTCCGCGGATGTCAGGGTGTGGAATTCCTCTCCGCCGGCTTCACCCAGGGCCCGAGTGGTCAAACCAGTCGATGTTCCCTGCCCCATCAGGGTCCGGCCGCCCGCACTCGACAGCAAGAGGCGCTTGCCGTCGATCCAGTCCTGAAGAGCGGTGCCCCCGCGTCCGCCGAAAACGGGCGCCCACTGGTCGGTCATCACGGACCAGATATGAAGGTAGAGATCCTGAAACTGATCACCTGCATGAACCGCCGTGCTGACATCGTTCCCCAACGTGTCGCCGTTCATAAACAACCAACCCTCTTCCGGGACGAGCTGTGTGGTTAACTTGACATCGCCGGTCCGCCACGGTGACTGAACCGCCACAAGCTCCAGGGCCCCGTCAGCGCCGCGCTGGAGGGTCGTGCCATCGACTTTTACTCCCAGTTCACCGCCCGTGAATTCGAGGCCACCGTTAGGCGCTAAGTCGACGGAGAGTTCGTTACTGGCGATCGTGACGCCACTGCCTGCGATCAAGGCTTCTTCAGGCAGCGTAATGGTCTTGTTTTCCAGCCCATCGCCTGCCGCGTTCCAACCAATTAGTGCCCCCGCTGATACGGCCGGAAGTGTGGGATCAGAGTCACTTCCACGCGACAGCGCAAAGGTGCGCGAAAGCCGCTCGTCCAGTTGCTGACACAGCAGTGTCAGGCGATCGAGGCCCCGTTCATGGGTCTCCGCCGGAAATGGGTCGTTAGCGCGGTAGTCGATGGGCTGTTCCAGTGCGATGTCGCGCAGGATGACCAGCCTTTCCTGACTGGCAGGTGCCACGCTCATGGTCACCGCGCCGGTCCCTCCGCCGCGATAGACGCTGTAATCGAGGTTAAGTTTCTGGTTCAGTTCCGAGCCGTCGCCCGCAACTTTCAAGACAACGAGATCCTCCGCTTCATAGAAAACGAAGGGAACAAAGAACTCGACCTTTGTGCCGTCACCGGCATAGGTCACTTTGCTGGCCTGTTGAGTGACTGTCATATCGCCTCCAGCGAAGAGAGCCTGACACGCAGCAGAAAGTCAGCGCGAAAGCCTCGGTATTTTTTTGAATATGATTTTGCGGCGGAACCCACGTAAGGCGTGCCATCGGTCGCAGTCTACGACTCGCCGAACCTGCCCGCGCCTTCCAGGAGAGATGTGCCGGCGGAGATGAAGCCCTGCGTTCTGGCACTGCGCGCCCGCGACCGGTCGAGCTGGGCCTGAGAACGGTAGTTAGTGGCCTGCAACCTGCCGCCGTATCGGATATTCAACGCATCCAGCTCCGCCTCCAGCGCCTGGTCTTCCAGCAGTTCAAGTGGCGAGCCTTCCAGGGTGACCCCGGCGGCGCCGATCCGCGCCCGCATGCCTGCCGCCTCCCGATCCGCCGCCCGCCTATGCCGCCGCTCTTCGGCGGCCGCATTCTGTTCGGCAATGATCGCGTTGTTATCTGCGACTTTGGCATTGAACTCTGAGGCAGCAGCACTCGCCCGGGCTTCCTGCACAGCCCCCAAGGCACCAACCGCCGCCGAAATGAGAAAAGCTTCCGGTCCCATTCAGTTTATCCTTGCATAGAGATGGCAATCGCGCCCGTCGGGTGTGTAGGCGCGCAAAGTTCCTTCGAATTGAAAGCCGAGCATCGAAGCCCAGCGCTGTCCGGCAATATGTCCGGCATCGACCGTCATCTCGATCCGGCGCAGTTGCCCGCTTTCCAGAAAAGCCATGACATGGCGATGGATACCCAGCAGTTCGAAAGGCGTGATCGGTCCCAGCAGAGACCAGGCCACGCCGCGATTGCCCCAGACGACCTCGATGCCGGCACAACCGAGCACAAGACCGTCTTTGACTGCCGTAAAGGCCTGGCCGGCTTGTTCAAGAACCCGGCCATAATCCGGCGACAGATAGCTGGTCATGCCACGCTGCGCTTCTTGCAGGACCAGGCATTCCAAATGCGCCGCCCGAAAAGGCACGATCCTCATCGCGAGTCCTGCGTGTGGACTTGCGGGTACAGCGCCAGCAGCGTCATGGGCAGTGGCTGGTCCTGCGCGATGACCATGCGCCCCTCGGTCTCGTAGTCGCCCGGCCAGTCGACAAGCCTGTCACCGTCGAACAAAGGTGGCGGCTTATCCATCCGATCTGCCGCGCTGCGGAACTCCATACGATCGAGCTTATCGGGATCTGGCCCGAACAAAGCACCGAGTGTCTGATGGAGACGAACAACCACGCGATGGATACGCTTAGTCTTACCCTGCGCGCTCCCGTCCGCGGCCCCGGCTTCGAGCCTGATGCTTTCCAGGAGCGAGCGATACCCGAGCCCGATCTGAACCACGGAAGCAGGAAGCGCCAGTCTGATCTCACCGTTCGTGATCAAGCGGTCCGGATGTACCGCCCCATCCGCGAGAACCTGTACCCTTTCGCCTTCCAAGTGCTCCAGGCCGCTAATCACCGTTGCCGGTGAACCGCGGAAGGTTAAGCCGCTATCGACGAAAAAGGCCTCTTTCTGTCGCGCCAGAATAGCCTCTCGATAGGCATCGCCGCTTTGCAATGCGCCACGTTCTGGTGCAACAAAGGGCGCCTCCATAAACTCGACATAGCGCCGCAGCTCTCCGTTGATCCAGCGGCAGACAACCGCCCAGAGTTCATCGCGTCCACCGTCGGGTGAAGGAATGACCGCAATCGACTCGACTCTCGGCGGAAAGGACCCTTCCTGACTGCCGGTACCGCCAACGATATGGCGGTGCCATCCCACCACGTCCTGATCGCGCTCATAGGTCATACCCAGCAGGACACCATCTTTCCGGACTGCCCAGACCACGCTGTCCGGCTCCTGCTGGTAGGCCAGGCCTATAATGCCACCCTCGGAGATGTGCTCTGCGAGCAGCGTCATATCAGGAGAACGGAAACCGTCGGCTTCGAAAACATAGGCCAGTTCGCGCAGCTTGCGACCGGCGCGCTGGACAAAAAGGATCGCATCCGAAGCCAGCACCGGCTGAACGTTCGCGGAACCGCGCGTGGTCGAACGCCGTGCCTGGATATTGCTGGGCGTCAGGGCCTCGCCCAGACTTGAAGGGCTGACCAGCCATTCGCCGCCGACCGACCCGACGACCAGGCCCTTCTCGTCGTCAACCATCCAGCGGATCACGTTCACGTTGTTGGCGTTGAGCGTAAAGGCGACCGCATGACTGTCCTGCACCGTGCCGTCGCCCGCCTTGCTGGGGGCGAAGTAGGTGTAGTCGCCAGTGACCGACCCGTCCAGGCGCTGCGGATAGAGTTTTGCTCCGGCCAGGTAAAGCCGATCCTGGAAGAAGGTGACACAGGTCGGAAAACCGGTGGTCTCGGACCAGACTCCCAAGCGCCACTCCGAGCTGGCCGCCGCCGTTACCGCCCTTTTGATCTCCCAGGACACCTGTGTCGCGCTGCTGAAGCCGGTGATCACGCCCCAGCCCCAGCCGCCGCCGTTTTTCTTCCGGACGATCCGACCGACATCCGTGGGCGCGAAGATCGCGCTGCTGGCGGTTAAGGTCCGGCCGCCGCCGGCAGACCCCGACGAAGAGGTCAGGGTTATGGCGCTTGTATTGGTCGGGAGGTAAGGACCGTCCCGGAAAAAAAGCTTCCCAATGAACCAGCTTGTGTGGCCGGTCCGGCTGAGGGTGTGGGGCGGGTATCGGGGATGGCAGAGATAGAGCACGTCCGCTGACTGGGCCGTCTTTATCAGACAGCGTCCGTCTGCATCGAAGAGATCTGCCTGGGCATAGGGCGTCGAGATTTCATAAACGGCGTCCTCATTGTCTACAATTTGTCCGTGGTTGCGGTAGAAGCGGCAGTAAAAATTACCAAACTCCAGGACATAGGCTTGTTCGACATTGAATTCGAAAGGCAGCAACGCCGTACGCTGGCTGCTGTTCTTCACAGCCGAAACATGGCGAAATCCACTGCGCCGCTGTGCGCCTCCTTGCTGCTGCGGCACCATGTTGAGAAGCTGGCGTGTGCCGTTGAAGTATTTCGAGAGATCCACCCGTCCCTCGAGCCGCGGGCTGAGTTCGCCCGCCGTAAAATTGGTTTGAGCGGGAGAGGCTTTCGGCATCAGAAGCGCGCCTTTATCCAGGAGGTTTCTTCAAGAGCGTCCGGCGTTCCCTCGACCGCATCGACGCGCCGTGCGCGCCGGATGGCTTGGCTGTAGTCCTCCAACGCCATGCGTTTCTTGGTGTTGGACTGCGTCAGGCTTTCGCAGAGCTCGGATGCCAGCCGTGCCGAAAGGGCTTCGACGAACAGAGCATCAAACGTGCTTGGATCAAGAGACTGCTTCACGTAGATCACGCGAAGTGGCGCCGGAAGATCGGTCAGGAGCCTTCGACCCTCGATCTTCCAGTCACCGCGAGGCTCTATCGAGACAACTTTCAGACAGTCGCCTGGCAATTGAAACTGGCGCGCAAAGCCGAAGACCGGCGCCTCCGCAAGGGCCGGCAGTTCCGTTCTGGCAATGGCGAAGTTCCACTGGTGATCACGCAGTTCGGCATCCCGGACCGCATCGAACATGCGGGCACAGGCGCGCGCGGACTTCGTGTCGTCCTGCAGAGAAACAATCGGCGCCGAGCCCAGCTTGTCCAGCGCGCGGTTACAGATTTCGACAAGGGATGTCATCACCACCTCGATTTGGGAAGATCGGGAATCGAGAGGGGCGGCCGAAGCCGCCCCTGCTTTTGTCTGGAGATCGAAAGATCAGTCCGCGACGAAAGACAAACTGACCTTGATCGGCTGCCCGCTGGCGAGCGTACCGCCACCGATGGTCAGGAAGAGATCCCTGTCCTGCCCCGGCTTGTGGCCGAATCCCGCCGAAGCGGCAACGGCGACCTGACCCGCCGCGGCCACCGAAGTCGCGGCCAGGTAGCGGTCGTCGTCTTCCGAATCGCCAAGCCGCAGCGTGCGGCCGGCCCCCAGGGCGCCATGCACCAGCCGGCCACCGAGAAAGCGCTGTCCGGCCCGCAAGCGGCCGATCAGGATCCGGTCTCCGACCGCCTCCGATCCGCTCGTGACATAGTCGTCATAGATCACCCGCTGGCGGCCGCCATAGTCGCCGCCGTCAACCAGAGCTGCCGGCACGCTTTGGGTCCTGGTGTAGTTCGTCGCATTGAAATCAGCCATGCTCAGTTCTCCTCCACGGCAATTTCGATCACCTTGCTGTCCTGCATCCGCACAGCCCCGATGCTCATGCCGGCCATGACCTGATAGGACTCGCGCTCGTCGATCCAGGCGACGCGCCCGTAAGGCGCCTTCCAGGTACCCAGGTTCACGCCTGAGCGCAGGAACATGACACAGGAACGGACGGAACCGTTTTTCGGCAGCAAGTGTCCGATCTCGGCGTCATCTTCGAGCAGGTGGAAGTGACAGCCGTAGAAGTACTTGACCGTGCCGTCCGGCAACACCCGCTCGCGGTTGAAGTCCACCGAGCTGACCTGGTTGGTATTGATGAACTCACGCTCCTGACGCGCCGTCCAAAAGACATGACAGCTATCGCCGGGCATCAGGGCATTTGCCGCCTTCAAGCGCTCGGAGGCCTCCTGAAGCTTCTCGAGCGTGAAGCCGCTGCCGCCCGAAGCGATCTTCTGCGCGTTCGGCAAGGCCACGGACTCGGTTCCGTCTTCGCCGATGTAGGCGCTGCCCAGTGCGGCGTCGATTACAGCCTTATCCAGCTCTCTCGAGGCCGCGGCCGCAAAGGCCTGCGTGTAGGCATTTGTCGGATCGTTGAGAATCTTGAGCTTGTCGAATTCATCGACAAAGTCGCGGATGTAGAAATCCTGCGCCGTCACCCAGCGCTTGGCATGAGGCGTATTGACTGACGGAATGTCAGTCGCCCGCCCCTCTTTCTTCTTCATGCGCACCGCGCCGACCTGGTCGAAAGCATGCCGCTTGCCTGACATGGCTTCCTCTCGAACCGCCTGCCGGGTCTGACTGGACATCTGCTGCGCGAGCAGTTCGACGCCGGTGCTGTAGGACTGATAATTGAAAACCGGAATCTGATCGGACATTAAGTCCTCCAACAATCTTGGAATGAAACGATTGCCGGAGAGGTTGCCCCTCAGCAGGACATACGCAGCACGGCGTCACAAACACCCCTTAAGGAGGTGGCTTCGCCGCTGGCGCTTTAACCCTGCCAGGACCTTCCCCTGACCTTTTACGCCTGTCGGGGCGGCTGTCTGTCCAGGCTGTCGGCAAGGAACCTGTTTCAAACAGCGCGAGATCACACCAAAGGTCTCGCGATCCATACAGGTTTTGCCTTGCATTACGATCCGTTTACGCGGCGCTATGCGCCCTCCAAGTAGCTTTGGCAGCTATATAGAACCACCCGCGAAGCTGGCCGACTTCGGTGCGGCAGGAAGGCATTCCTTTCTCAAGACACAAACTTTTTTCCCCAACGCTTGAAAAAGGCTATTCATGGAAACAGTCATTCGAGAGACTCGCAGCAAGGAGAATCGAGTCGTGAAGCCCAAGATCCTGGTTTTGTCGCTGGCCCTTGTCCTTGCCGCCTGTCAGACGCCGCCGCAGCCGGAGCCGGTTGCGGCACCGGAACCCAAAAAACTGACCAGCGATGAACTGCTTCAGAACGAGCTGACCTCTGCGCGGCTGCCGGCCACCTTCACCGATCGCGGCCTCGTCGTTGAGCTGGCGGGCGTGTCCTTTGCGCCTAACAGCTCGACCCTGACCCCTGCGGCCCGCTCCCTACTCCAGAGACTGGCGTCCATCGTCAATAACGCCGATTTCGACACCCGCGTGCTGACCATTGAAGGACACACCGATTCCGTGGGCCGGGAGAACTATAATCTGAAGCTCTCAACGGAGCGCGCTGAGGTCGTCGGTCAGGAACTGGTGTTCAACCAGGTGCGCGCCGATCGCATTTCGATCGTCGGTTATGGCGAAACACGCCCCGTCGCCTCCAACACCAAGCCTGACGGCAGCCCGGACCCCGAGGGCCAGGCCCGCAACCGCCGGGTCGATATCGTTATTCATAAGCAGCCTTGAGGTCGCTTTAATTCAAGGCCCACACAGGCCACCTTGGTTGTAGTTTCAAAAAGAAAGCACACCATTTAGGAAAAAACCTGGGTCGACTTGAATTGTTTTCAGCCCATTGCTGATAGATTCTTCCAATTGTTCTGTATAGCGACGTGGCTTTTAGGAAACACTGCGGCAAAAAAGCGATCTAGTGTTTTGAAAATCCTTATTTGTCACAACAATGACACTCGCTTTTTCGTAAATTTCCGTACAAGAGCGTCTTCGATAAAATAATCTATTACTTGCTTGCGTGGGAGCGAAGCTTCGCGAGCAGATTAGTGGTGAAGAAGGTTGCAGGACATGTATACCCAGTACTTTGGGTTTCAGAAACCGCCATTCAAAGTCACACCAGATTCCGGCTTTTTCTATACCAACAGCACATTTCTGAGTGCGCACAACAGCCTACTGGATGCGATCGATGAACAGCGCGGACTCGCTCTGCTAACCGGTGCTGCGGGGACCGGCAAGACCACCCTCCTCAAGCAACTCGCGCAAGACCTCGACGATACCGTTCACTTCATTTACCTGCAGAATTCCAACCTGAATCAGCGCGACCTTGTCGGCCGTCTGTCCGAAAAGCTGGGCAGCGAACCCTCTGATCAGCAGCAGATTTCAGTCGAAGCCGAAATTTACCGGCTACGGGATCACCTGAAAGTCCTGAACGACCGGGAACAGGGATGCGTGCTCTTCATCGACGACGCACAAAACCTGCCGCAGGACAGTCTGAATACCTTGCCCCTGCTCATAAAGGCGGATGGCGGCGGCAATCAGGTACAGGTCGTACTCTCCGGCACCGAAGAGCTGCTTGAGCGGCTGAATGCGCCCGAACTTTCGGCGGTCTTGAGACTGGTCGAGGCGCATGCCCAGCTCGAGCGGCTGCCGGCGGCCGAAATCCCGGCGTTCATCGATCATCAGATCCGGGTGGCCGGCTCCATGCGCTCCGATATCTTCTCGGAAGGCGCAATCCGCGAAATCGTGCAAACCACCTCCGGCCGGCCCAGCGATCTCAACAAGGTCTGCGACAAAGCGCTGGAAATCGCCTATCGCCAGGGAACTCAGGTGGTGACCCGGGAAATGATCCGGCAGACTTCAAGCGCCGCCTGGCAGAACCCTGAAACACCAGAACCCGCTGCGCGCCAAAGACCCAACTCCGTCCGCAGGCTGGCCGAAAAGTTCCGCCCCTCCGGCAGCGACGGTCGTCGCTTCGCAACGACATCGGTCGCCGGAAAACTGGCCGCTCTGCGACATCGTCTCCCAGAGAGAGCCAGCGGACTGGGACGGCAGGCTGCCATTCTGGGTCGCAAGATGACCGAAAGATCCGGCGTCTTCGCCCTGGTCGCCCTGGCTAAGGTCTGGAGACTGATCGGACGTCTTGGCGTTTCCCTGCGCTCCACGGCACGGTGGCTTTCCGGACAGTCGACCTCAGAGTCACACGGCGACGAAGTTCGACCGTCTCGGCGGCGCCTCTGGATCGCCGGAAGTGCCACGGCCATTGCGGCGCTGCTCGCGGTTCTGATCCTGCCGCTCGTAAACGACGACGCCGACAACGAGCGGCAAACAGCGTCCGTGCAAACCGACGGAAAAATAGCTGCCGAGCAAAGGGCATCGGGCCGGCGCTTGACGGAACTGGCGGACCTGCGCGCCCAAATCGCTCAGCTCAATCTCGATTTGAGAACAACGGGCTCGAACCGCGACTACCTCAAACGGCTTGTTGGAAGCCTGACGGCAGAGCGTGACGAGCTGGAGGCCGAACTGGCCCAGGCAAAATTCCAGAACCAGAAACTGCAGCTCAACCTGGAGGCGGCACGTCAGGAGGTCGCCACTTTGCAGAGCGATCTCTCACTCGCCCGGTCAGCAGAGCGCAGTGCACCGGAAGAACAAACCGACCCCAAAGCGCAAACCGGGCCCGCAGACCAGCTTGCGATCGATGCGGCCAAGCAGGCGCCGGATAACGGATCAGACAGCGCAGTCACCGCCGTTAAGGTGTCCAATCCCGGGCCAAGCGCGCCCTTCGAGGAACCCTCCGACCCGGCCGGGGGTCCTATGGAGTATATTCGCGATGGCGACCAGGTTCTGGAGAATACCGCCGCCCGCCAGACGGACAGCAGTCCTTCGGAGGGCGAACCCGGCCTCATTCCGGCCGACGAGCTCGCCATCACGCCAGTCGCCGCCGAGCTGCCGGCGGGCGATGGCACTGCAGATACCCAACCCCAGGCAAAGCAAGAACAGAAAAAGCCCTATAGCAATCGGGCCGTTGCGCTTTTGCTGGAGAAGGCCCGACGGCTCTATCTCAAGGATCTCCTCACGACGCCCGAGGACAACAACGCCTACGACATCTACATGCAGATCCTCGAAAACGATCCCGATCAACGGCAGGCAATCGCCGGTATCAAGCGGATTGCGGCACGTTACCTGACCTGGGCAACGAACGAGGAAAACAGCAACAACAGAAGCAATGCCCTGCGCTACTATAAAAAGGCCCTGGAGGTTCTGCCGGACACCCCACAGATCCAGCAACGCATTGCTGAACTCGAAACCGGTCAGCCTTTAAAAGCGGCCGATGCCACGCCGGTCGAAATTGCCAGCCAGAGCGAAAAGGCGCGCACCCGTCTGAAGACGCTCGGCATCGAGACCAGCGAACGCAGCCTGCTGCGGGCCGTCGAAGCGGGCAATCGGGAAATCGCCGCTCTTCTGCTCGACGCCGGTATTTCGCCGGACGCGCAGAACGTTGGAAAGCAGACAGCCCTTCTGACAGCCGCGATCAACGGCGACGAAGCGATGGCCCGGCTGCTGCTGAAACGCGGCGCCACGGTCAACAAGGCCAACAATCTGGGCCGTTCACCACTGAGTGCCGCAGCCTGGAATGGTCACACCGCGCTCACCGCCATCCTGCTTGAAGGCGGTGCCGAGATCGAGGCCACCAGCAAGGAGGGCTGGAACGCCCTGATGTATGCCGCCTGGAACGGCCATCGCGCGACGGTTCGCGCCCTACTCGAAAACGGCAGCCGGGTTGACGCCGTCAACGGCCAGGGCTGGACTGCCCTGATGAACGCCGCCTGGAACGGCCACAGCGAAACCGTGGTCGTGCTCCTGGAGCATGGCGCGAATCCCGGCTATGAGACTCCCGCGGGCGAAACGGCCTTGCTTGTCGCTTCACAGCAAGGCCATAGCGAGACGGCTCTTTTGCTGGACTGATCGCCCCGCCTTCCGCCTTTTCATATCTCTCGACGGTGCGACGCATAATCTGCCGGACAGCTTTTGCGTTGCTTTTCGACGCTTCTCGCCGTTTCATCTGAAGCAGCCATAACAAGCCGTGACATTAGGAAAAAGTCTTATGAAGCGCATTCTGACCATTGGAGGCAGCGTCGTCGCCGTTGTCGCCGTCGCTTGGTTCGCCGTGGCCACCTTCGTTTTTCCTTCACTCGAATCCGTCGTGAAAGCAGCGATCGAGAAAATCGGCTCCGATCTTACGCAAACAACGGTCCGCCTGGATGACGTAAAGCTGTCGCTGACCGACGGCAAAGGCAGCCTCCACGGCCTGCATATGACCAACCCCAACGGCTTCGAGGAAACCGACGCCTTCGCCTTCGATCAGGTCACGATCAAGGTCGATCTGACGACTTTGACTAGCGACGTGGTGGTGATCAACGAGGTCGTCGTGGAAAAGCCGCGCATCCGTTATGAGCTTGGCCAAAGCGGCACCAACATCGACACCATCCGCAGCAACGTCGAGTCCCAGCAAGGCAGCGGTTCTTCCGACGGAGAGACACCCTCCTTCATCATCAAGAACCTCTATCTGCGCGATGGCACCGTCGGCGTGGCCGCGACCGGGCTGACCGACGGACAGCTTTCAGTACCGCTTCCCGACATCCACCTGACGGACGTGGGTGCCGAGGGCGCCGGCGCCAGCCCGGGCGACATCATCGAGCACACGCTGGCCGCCGTAGGCAGCGGCATCACCACCGCGGTCGCCGACATCAACCTAGACGGCATCCGCCAGGGCATCGAGAATGCCGCCAGCGGCGCGGGCGAGGCCATCGGGGAAGTGGCGGGCAGCGCCGGTGAAACCCTCGATGACGCAGCCAGCAGCACCGGCGACGCCATCGAAGACGCCGCCGAGGCCACTGGCGAGGCTGCCAGCGAGGTCGGCGAAGCCATCGGCGAAGGCGCGGAAAAAGCCGGGGAAGCCATCAGCGAAGGCGCCGAGGCCGCCGGCAAGGCCATCAAGGGCCTGTTCGACTGAACTCGTGCAGCTCTTGAATCGAGAGCGGACTCTTACGCCACCGCGCGCCGGCTGTCGCGCCGAACCTCGTCGTGATAGTCGCGCAGCATCTGCCGGGTCAGCGCCCCGACCTCGAAGTGATAGGGCCCGATCTGCGAGACCGGGCTAACCTCGGCCGCGCTGCCGGTCAGGAAGCACTGCTCGAAGCTTTCCAGTTCTTCCGGCGCGATGGCCCGTTCGATCACGGGGATCCCGCGCCGCCGCGCCAACTCCATGACCATCCGCCGGGTGATGCCGTCCAGGAAGCAGTCCGGCGTCGGCGTGTGCAGCGCACCGTCCTTCACAAAGAAAACATTGGCCCCGGTCGCTTCGGCCACCTGGCCGCGGTAGTCGAACATGAGGGCATCGTCGTAGCCGGCCTGTTCCGCCGCATGCTTTGACAGGGTGCAGATCATGTAGAGGCCGGCGGCTTTGGCCTCGCTGGGCGCGCAGTCGGGCGCCGGCCGCCGCCAGTCGGAGATGCTCAGCCGCAGCCCCTGCTCCAGCGCGTCGGGCGAGAAGTAGCTGGGCCAGTCCCAGGCCGCCATGGCGACATTGATCCGGCTGGCCTGCGCCGCCACGCCCATCATCTCGCTGCCGCGCCAGATCACCCGCCGCAGGTAGCCGTCGGCCAGGCCGCTCGCCCGCACCGTGGCCTCCGCCGCCCGGTCGAGTTCCTCCGCGCTGTAGGGACTGTCCATACCCATGATCCGGCAGGAGTTCACCAGCCGCGCGCCATGCTCGGCCAGCTTGAAGACACGGCCGCCGTAAAAGCGCTCGCCCTCGAAGACGCTGCTTCCGTAGTGCAGCCCGTGGGTCAGCACATGCACCTTGGCATCGCCCCAGGGCACCATTTCACCATTCAGCCAGATCGAGCCTTCGCGGCTGTCGAAAGGAATAAATGCCATAATCCGTCCCACCCTTCGTATGATTGTTTCATCGTCCTGTTCGATGACGTAACAATCATAGAATATAGGTCAGCATTACTGACATGTTTTTCCTGCAAGGCAGACATGCAGCCGACCGTCGGGAGCGAATACAAAGAAGCTTTCAACAGGAACCAAAGCGGCCCGAACAACAGCCACAAAAAAAACCGCGACACGCTGGTGCGTGGCGGGATCCGGACCTATTGGCCCGCAGCAAAGATCGCAAATCGTGGCCCCCGGGTCAACGGGATGGGGATAAGAGCTGCGCCCTGAACGGGCTGGCTGAGCGGCCTGAGTGAGCGAGTGCGACCAGGCTTTGCTCTTCCCTTGCCACGACCGCAATACACAGTCTCCAAACCGCTTCTCGCATGGCCTCCGGACTTTCCGCCTTTACGAGATTCAACTGCGGCGCCCCGCTTGATCGTCATCCTCCAGCGCCCGCCCTTTGCCTCCATCTAGGGCCGTCACGGCTCGGGCATCTCCTCCGGCCGCGGCTTACGCACCCATTCCAGGGCCTGCCGGGACTTCGCGCCAAACTCGGCATAATTCGCCTTGGCCTGGTTCAAGCTCATCTTGTTTGAGCAGCCTGTTCGGTCATGGTCCTCCGCCTGAATATGATCATCGCACCAGCCGCAGACACTACAGGGATCGTACGAACCATGAAACTCATAGCCCCTTGTCAGGTAACCGCAACAAAGGCAGGGATAGCGTTTAATATCTTTCGTTCGAGACTTCTCCATATCCACACTTACTTGGTCGTTGGCATGATCATGCCGCGAAACCAATTGTTCGCCTTCCCGTATTGATGAAAGCGCACTATGCACCCAAAGCAGCAGCCATTTACGGCTTTGGAATATGGCGCGGCAACGGCTTTTGCGCGCGTTTTACGGCCTCGAGGGACTTAGCGCCGTATCTTGCAAAATTGGCTCTGGCCTGATTCAGACTCATCTTGTTAGCGCCGCCCGGAAAGTCGGGGTCACTGGCCTGAACGTTGTCGTCCTCCCACAGGCAAATACGACAGATCTCAAAGCTGCCTGTCGCATCTGAACTCATCGTCAAATATCCGCAGCATTGACAAGGATAAAGTTTCTTCTCGTTCTTAGGTCATGTCTCCACAACAAGCTTTTTCATGTCAAAATAGCATCGACTGCTACAGGTTTGGATCACGTGACGGGCCGCTCGTCCTAGCGGTCCGGCTTCTGCGATTGCTCCACAGATGCTGAGGGCATTTCCTCCGGCAGCGGCTTACGAACGCGATTGAGAGCTTCCAGTGACTTGGCGCCGTACTTTTTGAAGTTCGCCCTGGCCTGGTTCAAGCTCATTTTATTTGCGCCGCCCGGGAAGTCCGGATCGGCAGCTTGAACATCGTCATCACTCCAACCACAAACATCGCAATAGTCAAACGTACCGGCGATGTCGGTTCCCATCGTCATATAACCGCAGCAGCGGCAAGGGTATCGCTTAAAGTCTTTCAGTAGTTTGTTCATTCCGATCTGTTATTCAGATTAATCAAGAAAACCAGTTGCAAGCTCTATCGACTGCGCCTATAAAACAAGGGTCAAGGAACAAGAACATATAAAGAACAAACTAACGCTTATCACCGCTAGCGTCAAAACTTTATCCACGAAAAGCTGTAAAAAACATCAAAACAAGCGGCCACTGGGAAAAGCGCGGCATCAAAATTCCTCGCCAAGTCGACCAAAGAAAAACCGCGCATCCCGTACGAGCGACGCGGCAGGCAGTCCTCTAGGAAACGACGAGGCCTATTCACCAGGGGAACACGCGGAACAGGACAGAGCTCCCCGCATAACAGCTACTCCTCCGACAGCATTTCCCGTTGCGTTCTCAGACCCCTTACATAAAGAAAATAGTCCACAAACTTCGCATGGATGACGACCTCTTCGAGGGATATTGAGTCTGGCGAAAGATAGGGGATGAAGAAACTACTACAGACATTTTCTGCGACCTGCTCCGCCGCAGCATTCTCAAGGGCTTTACCCTCATGATCCAAAACCGCGCCCCAACCCTCCGGAGTTTCGTTACAGCTAAAATCGCCGTGCAACAGCGAAAAGGCCACTTCGGCTCTGTAGAGATGCTGGTCATATTCTCGATAGCGTCCCCGCAACAGCGCGACGTGCGCCAGCAGCGGATAGGGAAAATAGTTCGGCATCTCGTGTAGCAACGTGGCGGCAGCAGCTTCGTAATCCTCCGCGGCACTCTCCAGCAATCCCACTTCCTGCTTCGCCAATCCGCTACAGATCAGGGCAACATAGTCCCTGTTATAGAAATGATCCTTCTCCGTGTCGTAAAATGCCGTTTCAAAGTACGCACAACCAGGAATGCGCGAAGAGGCTTCGGCTTCGGCTGCAGTTGCGCCCGACAGCAGAAGCAAGATCAGCAACAACGACTCAGAAATCCGCTTCACAACTTTCCTCCCGCGCGAGGTCATTAATACAGGGATTCAAAAGCTGCAGGCTTTGAGCCCGATCCGTCGCAACCCGGCTGCAAATTATCCTATCAGATGCAGGGGCCTGCATTTCCCGGGCGCAACGCATCACCATTCAGGATTACCGTGTGACCTCCACGCACCTAGATCGGCACCACACCGCAGCGAATGCCAGCACAACGGCCAGACCGCCAACGATGAAGTGCGAAAGAACAAGCCCGATTATTAGCTTCCAGGGACGGCGCGAAGTCGACAAAACCTGAGAGAACACAAACAGGCAAAGGCCGGGGAGTATGAAAAGCGGGGCGATGGCGCCTGGCAGAAACATGATGCCATCACCGACTTTGCTTCCGGTGAAACTGGCAATCGCCTCCGGATAGGCCGAAAAGGGAAACGCAGAGCAAGCAAGGGACGTCACGATCAGCAGGCAGGCACTGCACCAATAGAGGATCGCCTCCACAGGCTGGGGTAAAAGATCGATTTCAGGCAGCAAAAGCTGATTACACTTCCCCACGAAGGAAGCAACTTTTTCGGACAAAGACCTCATCTCAATTTCCAATGATAGTCCGCCTCATTGCAATCTCTCGTCTTTGCCAACAACCCGCCGGCCTAATTGATGAACTGCCGGTAGTCGGGCAAGATCTCCTCGTCGATAAAGGTCAGCCGGCTGCGCAGTTCCTTGGCCCATTCCTTCGTCGGCGGGACATTGACCGGGATGAGATCCTCAACCGTGCGGCCTTCTTCGACCGCCTCCACCCAATTCATCATGGCCCCGACGTATCCATCCAACGCGCAAGCGGCGTTCGGGCAGCCTGTCGGCTCCTCTCCCGCCATATAGGCCGGCGGCAGATCTCCGACGACAGCCCAGATCAGTTCGTCGACCTCCGGCTGGCTGCTCTTGATCTCCACGAGGAAGACCCCGAGGATAGCCGGAAAGAATAACCCGACTTTTACCTCAACAAGCTCGTCGCACCAGGAAAAGCGCTCTACGTAGAGCCTCGCCCGCTCGGCGAAGTCATCAAAGCTCTCGTGATCCTCTTCCTCCAACATCGGGCGATAGCCGGCCAGATCCATGACCTTCGTTTCATCGATATAGGGCCGCGCCATCGTCTTTCCTTTCACCACAGGCCGAAGAGTCCTGGCCTGAAGATCCGATGAGGTCAAAAAGAGGAGGCAGGACGCCACCCGAGAACATCCGGCTTGCGAGCCCGCAGCAGACGATCAAGACCGTCTGGGTGCTGCACCGCATTCAAACAGGAGTCCTCAAAAACGCTCCCGCACGAAGGAGTTCCTCACGCAAACCCTTCATCGAATACACAGAACATATAGGGAACATTAGGCTCAACGCCTTCCCGTGAGTCAATGGCTTTTTTCAATAAAGGGTAGCAGAAGGCATCAACGCAATTAGCAGTAATACATCAACTTCCTGTTGGAAGGTTGATATCAATCCAGAAGGCATCCTCGACACTGCAAACAGGAGGATTCCCTAGCGGGCTTGTACCAGAACTCTCTCCGGCCATCGCAGATCACTCAGCCAGACAGTCAGCGTCGCGGTGTCTCCAGAGACCGGAACCTCCATCACCCGATCCTCCTGGCTGGTCGACATGGAGACAAGCCGTCCCGGGGTCTCGAGCTGACCTTCGAACACAAGCTGCAGCCCCTCGTCCTCGCCGACATCGATGTCAGAAGCAAACTCGATAGAGGTTTCGCCATCGACTTCATGCATCGTTATAACCGAAACGCAGGACCCGCTCGACTGCACGGAAGAAACGTCATCATAGATTGGAACGATCACATCCTTGTGGCTCTGGTCGTAGAAAAACACCACGCCGTTGGGAACCAGAAACGTCTTTTTCATTCACGGACCACTCCGTCTCAAGACCCCTCTGCCTCGGTCTTCCATAAAGCCCGCTCACAGAAAGATTCCGGTTAAAGGCGCTCAGTTGAGACCTCTTCATAGGGGACTTGCTCATTCGCCATTGTCTGGCGTCACTTAACGGGTTCCAAAACAGTGACTTGAACGGCAGAGGCTATGCCCATGAACTGCATGAGAATGTCCGATCTCCTCTCCACATCGGTCCACCAGAATTGAACGGCGTCTTTGGCCCCGTTCTGGCTCTCCAGCTCCCAAAACCAGAGAATGTTGTGAGAAATGACATTTTTCCACGGCGTCAGGTTGGAAACATCCACAACCTCATCGCCTTCCTCCGTGAAACGGGAAAGGTTTGAATTGGGATCGCCGGCGACACCGATCTTGTAAATGATGTCGTCGTCATCCGGGTCCGCTTCGACGTGCATATAGAGATCGTCAAAGTAAAGCGTAAGTGCAAAGAAATCGCTCGACACCTCCTCGTTCGGCAAAGCCACGACGCGCGTCAAACGGCGACCCGTTGTCGTGATTTTATAGATATCCTGATTCATCGTTGCGACATCTTTGACACTGCGCGCACTGCCCAAAAACTTCCCTCAGGTGGAAGCATTTTTACGAGGCACGTGTTTGACAATTTGATCGACGAAACTGACTTCGACGAAGTTTGCCATACCAACGAATTGAAGCGTCTTGTCGTCTTCAGTCTGTTCGCCGAAAAACTGAAACTGCGCACCGTCCAGATAGCCCTGATGGTTTTTCAACTCCCAAAACCAGCGTATCCGCTTCGCGATGATTTCAGACCAGTGCAAGGCCCCTGAAAGGTCTCGCGCCTCGCTTTGTGGATCCTGAAAGCGCGAAAGGTTTTCGACCGAGCCTCCGGTTTCACCGACACGTAAAACGAGGCTGTCGTCCTCATCATCGGCTTCCATGTGAACGTAGAGATGCCCGAAGTGGAGTGTGACGGCATCCAAGTAACTCGACGCAAAATCATCCGACACACCGACAACCCGGGTTACCCGCAAGCCGTTGTCAATAATCCTGTATAGATCTTCATTCATTTCATTACTGTCCATGTCGTTTTTGAGCCAGGCGTGCAGCATCTTTGATAACTTTTAACGCACGAACGGCAGCTTGGTCTCGTTTTGCTGCCAGATTTGCAATCTCTGCAACAGACTTGTCTTGATAATCAGTTTGAATACTCTGTATTTCCTGAGCGCGAGCTCCTCTGGTTTTAGCTGCTTCGAGAACTGAATGGTCTTTCAAAGCAGTGAGATTACCAATCTGCCTTTTACCACCTCTGGTAAGTTTTATTCCAGAACCGTCCGAACCGGCTTGCTCAGAATCCGATGACGCGCTGTCATTCTCAGTATCACTAACTGCGCTCGACGTATTTCCCGACGTATCCACCTGGTTATCCGAACTACTCGCGGCAGAAGCTGGCGACGCCTCATTTTCCCTACTGCTTTGTGCTTGTGTCGCTGCGGACGTCTCTCCAGTCTCCGCAGTATTGGATGGCGGGTCAGCGCTTGAGGCATCAGACCCTGAAGCAACATCGTTACCTCCAGTCTGCGAACGCCCCTTCTTCTGTGGATTGCTATTTTCGTCTCCTTCACTCAGAAGGATGGTCGGCCTACTAAGCTCCTGGCTCTGATCCGGAGAGATTGTCTTGACGGGCCCATTCGGCCCGATCGGGACAAATCCACCAGGCCGCTCCTCCACCACGCTGTTGTCGGGAGGATCACCGGCCGTGGTAAATGACTCACCCGAACGGTCATGCGGTTTAAGCCCCTCCAGTTGCCCGCCTCGCTCAGGATGAGGGCGCAGAGGCGGGCTCGTCAGCGCACCAACATCGTTGGCCGGCACGAAAAAGCGGCTGTTAGGGAAGCGCTCCGTCACCTCCCGCTTTGCCTGCGGGTCCCAGAAGGTGACATCGACGTCGTAGTATCGTTCGGCGCTGAGATCCCACTGCTGACGGACAACCATCCGTCCGTAGTCCTTTCGGAAGATCACCACCTCCCGCAGGCCAACATGTTCATTCTCGCTAATCACCTGCCCCAGGCTGGCAATGCCATCGCCCAAGCGGATCACAGCCTTATCGAACCAACCCGCCAGCTCAGGCAGGGTTTCGAAGACATAGATACGGGTGTCATCGGACAGGCCGTTAAGCAGGCTGTTCAGTTGCTCGATCTCATCGGAAACCTCGAAACCGAAATCCTTCGCGACCTGGATCGACCAGGACAAAGCAGCTGCCGCTGCGATTACCGCCCCCGCCGCTGCCCCTGCCCCCGCCACCACAACCGCAGGCGCCGCTGCCTTCTGCAATCGAGGCTCAGTGGCAGTTAAAACGGGCTGGCCATCCTCGATACGCCAGACAAAACCGGCGTCAGCCAGGCGGGCCTCCATATGTTCCAGCCGGATCAGCGCCAGACCAATGTCCTTCTGGATCTCCCGGTCGGCATCTTTTACCGAGTAGCTCTGCCCCAAAAGACTCAGGTACTTCTCATCGAGCCGCGCGAGGAGCTGGCCGACAGCTTGGCCCGACCTGCCGCCAAGGCCGGCACGCAGGTCCCGTTGCAGAACGCCCAGCTCCTCGTCGCTTAGAAAGCTAACCGCCCCGTCACTCGGCAGTTCCGCCTCCGCCCGCTTCAGGGACTCCTCCGGCGGCAAGCCGGCGTCGAGCCAGCGGTGCAGCACGCCGCCAAGAGCGCGGACCTCCGGCTCGAGCGATGGCGGAAGCAGGTCCGGCGCAGCCTCCAACAGACGGCCATAGAGCTGCGCCGCCGCCACGCGCCTGTCGGGATCTTCACTTGAGAGAGCCGCGGTCAGGTCCTGTGCCAGGCCCTTGGTGACATAGCCGGTCCTGGCCACCGCATCGGCGAGGCGATCCTGCGTGGTTTCGTCCGCGCCGGCCCGCACCATCTCCCGGAAGGTCGCGACGTAGAAGTCCTCCGCCACCTGACGATGCGCTTCGCTCTCGGCGTTGAAACCGATGCCGCTGATCAGGGCGATTTCATATTCGTCCTGGGCGGCCTGCAGAATCTGCGCGCGAACCTCCGCCTGTTCCACATCCTGCTTCAGGCTCACAATCTGTTCCGGCGATAAGCGCCCTTCCCGCTCCGCCCGGCGGACCTGCATAAGGCCGGCCTCGCCGCTCGCGATGGAGCGCTGCAACGCCAGGACCTCGCCGGCGATGCGCTGCCGCCTTTCCAGGCTCTGCTTGCGGTCCCGTAGCGAAACGGCGTCGCGCGCATCTTCCAGCCAATTTTCCTGCTGTTCCTTGGACAGACGTTCTGCCCAGCGCCCCGCCTCCAGGTCCGAGATCAGACGCCCGGGATCGCTCTGCATCTGCGCCGAGAGCAGCGCTTCGAGGGTTTGCGCCTCCCAGGCCGCCTGCACTTCCGGGCGCAGCCCCAAGCCCTTTACCGGACCGTCGTCGCCGAGCAGGTTTGCCGCCGCCTCGTCGAACTGCGCCGGGTCCTGCGTCACGCGCGCCAGCCAGCGGCCGGAGATCTCATCGGCCCGCGCCAGATCCGCTTTGGCGCGTCTGCCGGCTTCGCCCGACACCTGCTTCCGGGTCCAGGCCTGACCCTGAAGCTCGAGCTGCTCGTTGACCTGAGGTTCCAGCGGATGATCTTTGTAGTTCTGCCGGAGAACCTCGGCCTTCTTCTCGAAAGACTGCTGCCGGCGCTCGACGGATCCCGCGGCGTCGGGCTGCTCCGCGTCTTCAGCCAGGGTCTCGGCTTCGGCTTCGTCACTCGCCCGCTTGGCCTCGCGGGCCGCCTGGCGCTCGGCAAGCTCCTGACGCTTCTTGATGACCTGCGCCAGGCCGGCGGCTTCGGCACCAAATTCGGCGACCGCCTCACCGAGCCCGCCACCGAAATCGGCGGCTTCGGCCCGCGGAGAATTGGAAAAGGCCGCAGGCGCGCGCGTGCGCTGCGGCACTATGGGAAAGCGCGGCATGAATTTCCTCGCAATGTCGGAAAAAGAAAAACCGCGCGGCCCAGGGGAGCAACGCGGTGAAGAAAAAAGGCCTCGCAAAGAGGCCGGTCAAAATCGCTCGTCAGTTATCGAGAGCGCCGCCGTCCGAAGAAGGCGCGGCGGACCGCAGCTTCGGAAAATCATCCCCCGCCTTTGACGCGCGTCTGCCGGGCCCGGGTCCTTGGCTTGGCCTCGGCCGGCGCTTTCTTGGCTCCCAAAGTAAGGCGTTCCCGTGCCGACAAGGCTTCCTTCCGCGCAGGCCAGGCCAAAGACTCCGCTTCCGCCCCGCCACTCTCCGCGATCACCCAGTCGTAGTATTCCTCGGCGATCACCAGCAGTTCCCGGCTGTCCCGCGCGCCCTGGCGCTGCAACGCCAGACGCAGGCAGTCGAGGCGCAGGTCCTCACGCGACTGCTCCTGCAACATCAATGCCCGGCAATCGATGGGGCAACCGTTAGGAAGAGCCGCTCGACAGACAGCGGTCTTGTCTTCGCTCATGACAATACCTCCAGCTTCTCGGTCAGGGCCGCCATGCGGGCGACCGCCTGCTGATGGCCGGGATGGGAATGCTCGAGCCAGGCTTCACGGAAAGCCGGATCCGCCTTCAGGGCCGCGATCTGCGCCCGGACCGAGCCGGGCTGCGCGAAGCTTTCGCTGGCCTCGCCCTCCAGGTCGTCCTCGGCCATGGCCGAACCGATGCGCGCGAACATCCTGAAGACCGCGGCCCGGCCGACCGCCTCCTCCAGGCCGTCGATGAGCTCGGCGTCGCCGAATTGCCGTGCCGCCCGGCGCGCTTGCTCCATCCGACGGTCGAAGCTGCCGCCCCACTCGCTGCGCAGGGCCTCCTCCTCGCGTTCGGCCTGTTCGACCCGCGCCTCTTCCCCGCGCGCGGTCTCGGCACCCAGATAGCCGTGCCAGCCCTCGGCCAGCGCGCTCACCTGCGCCTTGGTCAGGCCGGCCTTGTGGAAGAGGCCGCGCATCTGCTCTTCGAAGGCCGCGTCGCGCGCCACGCCATCCGGCACGGCGATCTCGTAACCCTCCGCGTTCTCCGGCCGGCCCAGCCGGTCATAGACCGCGTTCCAGCCCTCCGCATCGCCCTCCCTGGGCAGTGCGATCTTGTCCCGCCCGATCAGCTTCTCCAGATGGCGGTAGGATTCCAGCACCGCCTCCGGCCCTTTCCAGCCCTTGGTTTTCAGCAGGGCCCGCTGCTCGTCGTTCAGCCCACTGGTCCAGTCCGCCACTGGACTTTCCGTCCCGGCCATTCTCTCCTCACCCGCCTGCGTCTCTGCAGGCGGCATCGCGCCTTCCGCTGTCTCCTGCGGCATGCCGTCATCCTCTCGCCGTTGATAAAAAAGCTCTGTTGGAAAGCTCAGATCCGGATCACTCCGACCCCTCATCGGCGTCGAGCTGCCAGATCTGTTTTTCGCTCATGTTCAGGTGCATCTGCAGGCGCAGCCAGACCTCGCGCCGGCCCTCGCGCAGGGCGGTGGCATAAGGATCGCCCGGCTGAAAGCTCGGCCGCGTCGCGCAGCAGAAGTTGCGCAGGTCCGCCAGCACGGTGCGGCCGTCCCGGCTGCCGAAGGTGCGGCGATAGGCCCGGCGCCGGCGGCGCAGAAGCTGTGCGAAGAGTTCACGCATGGCCGCGGCCTCCCGCGAGCGCCGCGGCGACGGCCGCACCCGGACTCACATTACCGGGACTCCCGTTACCGGAACTCACGTTACCGGGACTCCCGTTACCAGGCCTGCTGTTGTCAGGCGCCGGCGGGCCTGCCTGCCCGCCGCCGGCACTACCCGCCTGCGCCAGCATCGCTTCCAGGCCGGCACCCGCACCCTCGAGCGCCCCTTCCACACCGGAGAGCGTCGCGAGCGTATCCGCGACCTGCGGCCCGGCGGCCAGGGTCTGTCCCAGGGTCTCCTGCTGGCTGCGCTGGCCGCGCATCGCCTCGACCTCTTCCTTCTTGCGCAGGATGTGCTCGACGCCATGCACCTCGACCGCGATCTTGGCCACCGCGTCCGCATCGAAGTTGTCGAAGATAGAGGGATCGGCCGCCGCCATGCTGCCGGCGATCTCGAGCGCCCGCATGACCCCCAGGCCTTCCTCCGCCTTCTGCGCGCGGGTCAGCGGCGAATCATAGCGGATCTCATATGCCCCGCCCGCCTCGAGCAGCGCCCGGGGCATGGGCGGCAGAGCGTCGGCCTTGGCCAGGATCGCGATCTCCCGCTCGATCATGGGGCCGAGGGATTCCGACTGCTGCCGTCCGACCGTCGGGCCCAGCAGCACACCCTTTTCCTGCGCCCGCTCCAGCACCTCGGTCGCGGTCATGGCCGGGCCCTGCACCAGGATCTGAAAGAGGCTGACCAGGAAGGCGTCGTTAATGACCTCCCGCCGCTGGTTCATCATGTCCAGGCCGATATCGATGCGCGCATTGTTCTGGAAGGGCTGCATCAACGGCCGGCCGGCGGAATCCACCGCGCCGTAGTTGATGGCGTTGGGCCGCAGGTCCGGCCGGCCGCCCAGAATGCCGTCGTCGTGGATCAGGACCGGCGGATCCACGGTCTTGTGCGCCGCCCGGATGATGGTCCGGCTCATTTCGTTGAGCATCTTGATGTCGGGCAGCACCGCCATGGCCGGCGAGCGTCCGTAGACTTCGTTCGGCGCGGTGACGTAGCGTGACACCGCATAGGGAAACTGCTCGAAGCCGCCCTCCTGCAGGATCACCCGGTCTTCCACCGCGAGATGGTAGGAGGCGAAGGCATAGTTCTTCGCAGAGGCCCGCCCGGCCTTCACCTCATCCCTTGGCAGCACCGCATGCAGGAAGTCGAAGCGCCGTTCCGGCTCCTTCTCCAGCGCCCGCTTGATCCCGCGCGGCAGGTACTTCTCCGGCCAGCGCTGGGCCGCCTGGCGGGCCGACAGCCGGTATTTGCGGAACAGCGTATCGATGCGGCCGTTGGCGTCTTCCGCGAAACAGCAGTCCGACAGGTGGATGGACTTGTAGCGCAGGCCGCGCCCGATCTCCTCACCGACGAAGAGCACCCCGGTCCCGAAGGCGCCGAGGCTCATATAGGTTTCATGCTGCTGGCTGGCATAGTTGGCGCGCGGACTGTAGCGCGCGGCGAAGAGGATATCTTCGACCCGCCGGAACCAGTCGCGCACTCCCTCCGCCTCGTTGAGCGCCTGGTCGGAAGCGCGCAGCCGGTGCCAGCGCTGGGCACGCGGCGTCAGCATGGATTCCATGGCCGCCGCGAAGCGCTCCAGCGCCACCGGCGCGGTGGAATCGAAGATCTTCTCGTTGCGCTTCGCACCTTCGGTCCAGTTCCTCTGAAAGGAGTCCTGGCGCGGCAGAATGCGCTCCGCGATTTCGCGCCAGTGGTTTTCCCAGGTCGCCCGGGTGGCGGTGAGCGCTTCATGGCGGCGGATCAGATCCTCCGCCCCCATCTTCTGGCTGGCGCTGTCATCAGCCGGCTTGTTTTGCATAAAGGGATTCCTCATTCAGATCTCGGATGAAGGACGAAAAAACTTTTGCCTAAAATTCGATTCAAATTTGTTGGTAAGCCCATGTTAACCATCCACCCCCTATGATTCCGCCTCAATGGGCTGAAGGGTCGGGCGTCCGGAAGGGCGAGATGGCCAGTCGTTGAGAGAAGTCTGCACAACAGAACGAAACTGCTGTCCCCCTTCGGAAGACTGAGGTCACATCTGGAGAGTCGTGGACAATGGCATATGCGCAGACATCACCCTTTTCGTTAGACACGGAAAGTTCCGGGCAGATCGAAAACAACGGTGATGCCGCCGGCGCGCAGCAGCTCGCCTGGCTGACCGCGCAGAGCAAAGCCGCGGCCCAGAATCCCAAGCGTCACCTCCTGATGCTGCGCTTCGCCCTGGTCAACATCATCGCCGCCGGCCTGCTTGGCGCCGCCCATCAGCAGGGCCTGGTCGAACAGGTCTTTCTTGCGGATCAGACCTATCTGACCGCCGCCATCGCCGTGGTCTTTCTGGCCGGCCTGATCCTCTGCGGCCGCCGGGCCTGGGAGATCAGCCGCGACCTGGAGCAGGTGGAAAGTTTTGACCCGCTGCGTGAGAGCCACGCGACACTCTATCTGGCCAGCCTGCGCGGCCGCTCCGGCGACAGCCGCAGCCTCCTGGCCTCCTCCCTGCGCATGAAGCTGACCCAGCGCATCACCGCTGTACGCAACATTGCCAATTCCCTGGTTCTGCTCGGCCTGATCGGTACGGTCGTGGGCTTCATCATCGCCCTCTCCGGCGTCGATCCGGAGCAGGCCTCGGATGTCAGCGCCATCACCCCCATGGTCTCGACCCTGATCGAAGGCATGTCGACCGCGCTCTACACCACTCTGGTCGGCTCGATCCTCAATGTCTGGCTGATGGTCAACTACCAACTGCTGGCAGCCGGCACCGTCAAGCTGATCACGGCTCTGGTTGAGTTCGGAGAGCGCCATGGACGGGCTTGATCATCTCGACGACAACACCGGCGACACGGTTTTCCGCGACATCATCTTTCTGGCGCTTGCCGGTTTCGTCGCCATCGTCCTGCTGCTGCTGCCGCACCTGAACCCGCCCGCCAAGGCCGAGGCCGAAACCAACGCTCCAGGCAACGTCATTGTCGAACTGCGCTGGCCGGATGATCTGAACAGCGACGTGGATCTCTGGGTCGAGGCGCCGGGCGACAAGCCGGTCGGCTACTCCAACAAAGGTGGCGTCTCCTTCAATCTGCTGCGCGACGATCTGGGCAACCTGGCCGACGCCACGCGGATGAACTACGAGGTCTCCTACAGCCGTGGGGTGCCCAGCGGCGAGTACACCGTCAACGTTCACCTCTACCGCAACCTCAGCGGCGCCGTCGTGATCCCGGTCACCGTGGTGATCAGCGTCAAACCCTCGGAAGAAGCGCCGGCGAAGCAGATACTCGCCACCGGCGTCGAGCTGAATCATGAGGGCCAGGAAATCACCGCCTTCCGCTTCTCGCTGGACGAAAAGGGCCAGCTCATCTCGGGCAGCGTGCACGACATGCCCCGCCCGCTGCGCTCGCGCAAATCCTGACGGCCGGGAGCCAGGAGCGCACAACGCCCCTGTAACCCGAAAACAACAGACTCAACGCAGGCAAGGACCAGGACAACAACATGGACAGCATTCGGATCCTCTTTCCCATTGCGGTCGCCCTGGTCGCAATCCTGGCCCAGATCAGCGTCTGGTCGCCGCGCCGGCTCTGGGTCAAGGTCACAGCTCTGGTCACCCTCTCGCTGTTCCTGCCGGTCACCTACCTCAGCCTGGAAAGCCTCCTCAGCCGGCCCAAGCCGGTGGAGATGGACTGGGCCAGCGAGTACCTCGCCGATGCCAGCGTTATCGCGGCACGGATCGACGAGGATGAATCGATCTTCCTCTGGCTTGCCGTCGCCGGCATCGAAGAACCGCGCTCCTACGTCCTGCCTTACAACGAGGAGACCGCGCGCCAACTGCACGCCGCCCAGCAGGGCGCGGAGCAGGAAGGCACCGAGGTCAAGATGCGCCGGCCTTCGGAATCGGGCCAGGATGATCAAGAGCCCATGTTCTATGCGCCGCCGCAGGAAACCCCGCCGGAGAAGCAGCATGCCGCCAACGGCCCGCAGATCTTCCAGCGTTCGCCCGGTAATCAGTAGGCAGAATTCAGCAGGCGGCAACCAGTCGACGGGAATCAGCAGATAACGGGAAACCCGGCATGAAAGAGACCAAACCCAAAGCCACTGGAAGCTGGCAGCCGCCCCGGCCGAGCCGGCTTCTGCTCGAAGACCGTAGCCAGTCCCGGCGCTTCGCCAACGCCATGGCCATGAAGTTCGCCCTGACCAATCCCCGGCTGGAGCGAGCACGGCAGGTCGCGCGCCCCGCGCCGCAGCGGCTGAGGACCCGGGTGTCGTAAAGGGATCCCGGCGACAGGTCGCCCGGCCCCTCCTCAAAGGCTTCTCTCTTCATCGTCAGCGTAAGAGCTGGCGGCTCGAGGCGTGAACTGCGCTAAAAGGCTTTACTCTTTCTTGAATCACCGCGTTTAAATTTCTGATCGAAATCAAGGCTCACCTGGCCTGTTGTCGCGCAACGCCCCTCTTCTCTACAGCCGTTCCCGGGGGCCCTTATCAACGCTCCCTGGTATTAGAGATCGACAGCCGCCAGCTTGCTCTTTTACTTTTGATCCGGCGCCCTCACTCAGGGCATAAAGAGCTCTATGAAACCGGTTTTCCTGCATCTGACCTACGGCCCCGATGGCCTTGTCACAGCCGAAGGCGAGCCCTCGTATTATCATGGCAATGCCGTGACGATGAGCGACGGGTCGCGCAACGGCGTCTACGCCGAGTGGGACTGGGACGGCGCGACCTTGCGCGCCGGCAACTGCCGCTACGGAATGTCGCCGCTCTTCTATTACTGCGGCGAGCGGGAAATCTGCATCTCCAACTCGATCCCGGCCATGCTGGCGCGCGGCGTGCCGGACGACTGGGACGACGACGCCATGGCGGTCTTCATCCGCCGCCACACCTTCCTGGGCGAGGACACGCCCTTCAGGCACATCCGGGCCACGCCACCGGGCGCCAAGCTCACCTGGCGGGACGGCAAAATGACGCTGGAACGCAGCGACATCACACCTAAGCCGCAGCACCTGAAACGCGCCGAGATCATCGACGGCATCATCGAGCTCTTCCGACAGGCCATCGCCCGCCGCCTGCCGGACAACGAGGATTTCTACCTGCCCCTGACCGGCGGCAAAGACTCCCGCCACATCCTGCTCGAACTGAACCGCCAGGGCGTCCGGCCCAAGGCCTGCGTCACGGCCAGCATGCCCCCGCCCCTGAACAGCGGCGACAGCGCCATCGCCGCCCAGCTCGCCGAGCGCCTGAACCTGCCCCACATCATCCTGCCCGCCTCCCGCAACTTCGTCGCCGACGAACAGCGCAAGAACCTGCGCACCAACTTCTGCACCCTCGACCACGGCTGGTCCCTGCCCCTGGTCGACTTCCTGCAGGACAATGCCGAGTTGAGTTATGACGGGCTGGGGCTGGATGTTTTTTTTAATACAATTTGGTATAGCGATCTTCGAGCAAAACTGTTTTCTGACTGCTCGTTTGAGGCTCTTTCACTAGACTTTCTTGGCAATCCTGAAACAGCGTTGTCGCTTATCTTATCTCAAGATGCGCTCAAGCGTTTCGATCGAGATAGATCGGTGGCACGCATGACAAAGGAATTGCACCTCCAAAAACAAATGATTCACCCTGTAGCGTCGTTCCAGTTTTGGAGCCGGACGCGTCGCACCACAAGTAGTTTTACATTCGGCTTGCAATCTGTTGTTCCGTTGGTTCACACGCCATTTTTGGACAATGATCTTTTTGACTTTGTTTCGAGCATACCAGCTACCGTTATGAGGCAAAGGCCACTGCACGTCGATGTGATAAAGCAAGCTTACACTAAAAATGCTGATTTAAAATATGCGCAAAAACCAACAACTCATATTCAACAAGAAATTCGAAGAAAATCTTTTTTTCTCTTAATCAATTTGTTCAGAAAAACGAAATCAGAGAACTTGATTTCGAAAAAAAATGTCGCACCGATAATTTTGAAATCGTTCTTTCTCGGAAAATCAAATAATTTAGATTGGATCAATCCTGAGCTTTTAATATTTTCTCAACAAGTTAAGAATCTAAACTCAGAAATTAGTACGATTTTTTAGAGGAAGTTTTCTATGCTAAGTCCAATACTCACTTCGCGTTTTATCATTTTTGCACCAAAGAAAGGCGGTTTTGAAGATACTTCTTATGTACAGCTTCTAGAATCTCTTTGCCGGGATCAGAGTTTGAGAGTGTTAAGAACGCAGCCTTACTTCATAGCTTGTGAGACAAGTATTGCTTCTGAAGATATCCAGACTGAACACCCATATCTCATTGGAGATGTTCTCCCTGGCAAACGCGTCTCCCAACGTACATTTGGATTTCGTACAGACGAACCGGATTGGAAAAACTGGCATCAAATTGCGGAAAGCCAAGCGCAGTACTATAACTTATTGTATTCAGATGCTTCTAGCTTCACTGTAGAATCCGATATACTAGGTATAAAGCAACTATATTTGGCAGATACATCATTTGGCACACTGATTTCTTCTAAGCTTGTAGATATTTTTAGGTTTGACAAAACTTTAGTCCGTCCAATCGACCGGATTGGTTTAGCACAGCTTATTCTTACGGGGCACCCATTCGGTTCGCGGACGCTCCACTCGAAAGTCCGACGAACCGCTACAGGTGAGCGGCTGCATTGGGATAACTCCTCGCACGAGCTATCTTCATCCAGACCGAGACGGATAGATATCTGCGCAGAGGTAAAGTCCCACGCTGGCTTAGTTGAATCTGTTCACCATATTGACAAATTAATATCTAGAAGCATTAGCCGCTGCATAGATGGCATCTCGACTCCCCTTAACATTGGACTAAGTGGTGGCTTCGACTCCAGAATACTCGCCGCTGTATTGAAAAAACAACGACCGGATTTTAATGCTTTCACATATGGTCATTGGCATCACAGAGAAGTTTTAACTGCGAAGAAAATTGCAAAAACACTTGAAATTCAACACAAAATTCTACCTTACCCTGTAGAAAATCACTATAATAGAATGGACTTGTTTTTAAATACATTGGAAGGTCAGTCTGACAGCACCTCGGTACAAATTGCAAACTTACTACAAATGGACACCCCTGATGGCACGCCCGTATTTCACGGTTTCATGTCAGATGCGGTAGCTGTAACGAGATTTTCGGATCAGAAGGACGGCGTTGTTCCCCAAAACCTAGACGAAGCGGCAATCAACATTGCCTCATCGATAGTAAAATCACCAGAGCATCTACAATTCATTTCTAACTTAGTCGAAGCAGATATAACGGAAGAGAGCATCTGCAACGAAGTACGATCTGATATGACGCAACAGGGATTAAGCTATCATTCTGCAGTACTATGGGACGTTGAAAACAGGCAGAGACGCTTTATTGCAGGTCACATACCAATGCTTGGTCAAAAATTCGACATAATCACGCCGTTCTACGACAAAGACCTAATGTCATTTTGGCTTTCGCTACCGAGGATTAGCCTCGATGAACGCTATCTGCAAAGACAACAACTTGCCAAGCTATATCCTGAGCTGGCGAAAATTCCCCACTCCGAAGAATCAACCCCTATTATTCCCAATTTATCCAATCAACTACAATTATTGGTTGATACCACACTCAGAAAGATTTTTGTCACGCCGTTCCAAAAATACACTGGCTACAGAACTTCGAACATTTGGTCGTTAAGTGGAGGCATGGCAACAAACGAACTACGAAGATATATGGCACGCTTATTTCTCGACAACTTGGAGAGCGTTGATAGCGTATTTGATCTTTCAAGCTTCAAAGACAGCGAAGTGGAAGCGTACTTTGAAGTTGGCCCCGCTAAAGGAGACTACATTACACCACGCGTTGTCTTTCAAACGACTGCATATGCAAAATGGCTAAGAGATTCATTACACTGATTATGCCAATATATCTTACAATCTCTCTACCAAAGAAAATTCGATATTCTACCATTACCCAGTCTAACATCGGCGGAAGCCAACAAAGAAACTCTAGATGATCGCAATTGCGTACTACTTACACCAAAATGGCCAAAGGCCCCTGAACTGAGCATATGCGTTAGCCCTCGACCAACAGCTTCTCCAAAATTCTGATAAGCTGCTAAGTTGTTCGATCCACGCCGAGGCTCAAGTGTTGCACCGTCAACACCATATTGGTTTTTGAAGTAGTGGGTTGTAAACCCTGACGGAGCAGTGTTGTTTTGCTGCGCAATCGGATCTAAATAGTGCGCATCAACGGCATTGCTGAATGCAATCGATATCGATGAGGGATCGCGAAAAATCTTATCGACGTTGCTCCATGTCAAATTGTGAAAATCAATCACATACTGCAAGTTTTCCGCAACATGTTGAGAAACCCAATCTCTTACCTGTCTAGTTGCTTCCAGGTCAAAATCACCCCAGTCACGATTGAGATTCTTGTGTGCTTGTGGGCCAACAAATACAGAACCAACCGGATGTCCAAGAAACAAGCCACTTGAGTTTACCCACACAACATATACTTCAAAGTTTCTGCGAGCACTCGTAGCATCACTGGAGGAGCTAATCAGCCAATCAATGAATCCTTTAACCGACCATTTAGCAACCATTTCGCCAGGGTGCACATTAGCGAATACAAGAATTTTGATCTTTTTATTAAGCCCTGGATGACTTGGCCCTTGCACATCAGAAACTCTGAGCGCGTATTGCTTCAGCGCGCCGGACAAGCGTCCGTTTTCATCTTCCACGCTGCTCAGTATTGAAATTGATCCGTCGGCATCCGCCCCCAAAGGGCTTGCCACATGAGGACTTTGAAGCCATTTGCTAACATCAGCAGCAATATCTTCATAGTAATATCCGGGTTGGTCTCCAACTAGGATATCTGGAACATCAAAACTCGAGGAATTGTATGATGTGACTGTACCATTCACTAGTACATTGTGGTCAAATAAACTCCAGTCATCCTTTGTTCCTGATGTCGGACGCCACCAGAGTTTTGTCTCAGATGTAAAACGCTGACTTAGATCAAAATCGGTTTCAGACACTTTAAATCTTACTGTCCCTGCGCCACCGACATTCTTCACGAGAGCCTGAACAGTCAACCAATCCGCACTGCTGTCTCGATAGGTAAATTTTCTAGGAATCAGCGTTACGTCTGTTTGATTGGCTTGGAAGGAAATCTCTGACAAGTGCTCATTGACGGTTCCACCATCAAAGTCTCCAACCACCCTAATTGGTGACGACGAAACTTGGTTGCTGACTATGGATTTCTGAGAAACAATTGGGTTCTCAACAGAACCAACTAGGCTTCCCTCTAATCCCACACTTGAGTTAGAAACTGAGCCGTTTTGAGTAAATACAACAGAGTTTCCCCTAACAGATGCTACTCCGTACGTAGGGTCAGATATGTGCGTAACGTTTGACAGTGCAGCAGCGTTCAAGTTGCCATTAGTTTCGGAGGCCCAGCTTTCAAGAAAGTACGTTTTTGGCGCCAGCAGCAGCTCAGTCTCGGAAAAAATCTCTATAGGCTTCAGGCCAGCTTCGAATTCTTGAACTTCGCTTTCACTTGCAACACGGTCAAGAACTGCAAATCTCGCGATTTGCCCTTTTACTCCTCGATCAAGATGCGCACGATTTCCAATGCAGATATCTCCGTTTGTAGCTCCTAAGCCACTGCCTGATGAGCCACCGAAAACTGGTTGAGAAACTGCATTCACGTAGATCTTTGTATTTGATGGAGATGGAGTAGCACAGTCCGAACATGTCCAAACAATTCGGCTCCATTCCCCCGCAGTAAGGACATTGCTCGCAGTATAGGCTTGACCGGTGGCGCTGCCAAAGTGGGCAGACCGGATTGAATTTACTGTCCCCCCTTCATCAGACAGCTGCAACAGAAAGTTCTGAAACGTATCATTGCCGGCATTCCTCGTCGCACTGAAGAAGTCGTTGTTTGCTTGCAACGCATTGCTAGGCATAAAGAAGTCGAGCAATATTGATTTTGCGCCTGCATTTAAGTTTCCGATATTACTGTAAACGACCCGTGAGGACGGGCTGCTAAAATCAAGCGCCATCTCGCCCCTCCCCTAAGCAGACTCGAGTTCGTCGACGTTCCAGGAGGTGATGGTGACCGTCGCGTCTGGTGTGATCATCGGGTTGTCGATCTCCATTTCCCCGCCGCCTTGGGGGCCGGTGATGGCGCCGTCCTGGACCGGGTTGGCATTGCTGTCATAGGCGCGGAACCAGCCGGCGGTGCCGCCGCCGGTCGCGTTGGCGCTGGGGGTGCCGTTCAGGCTGGCGCGGGCGCCCGGGCTCAGATCGACCGCGTCGCCGAAGGCGGGTTTTTGCAGCGGGATCGTCACCAGCAGGGCGCCGCTCGCGAGGTCGTCGCCGTTGGCCGGCTGCGTGCCGGTCCTGAGCTCGATATAGCCGGAACCGGTGCCCGCATCGAGCCGGTCGACCTGGGCGTTGCAGCGGTCCAGCGCGGCCGCATTGGGAATACGTGTCACCATGATCTTTTCCTTCTTTGTCTCGCCTGGCCGTCGAACCAGGTCATTGGCCGGAAGCCGGAGCATCCGCATTTCGGACACAGCGGCACGAAGCTCGAGTTGTTCCTTGGAATGGCGCGGCTACACGGCGTGCCTCGACAACCGTCAGCATCGCGAAGAGACCGCCGCACCGCGCGATCGCACCTGGAGTGGGTGAGATCAGATTCGTATCTACGACAGATCGCCCGGGGCGGTTCCGTCTATAGCGCAATGCGCTTTTATTCGGTCATCACGCCTCAAAATTTACGTTTGAGATCGGCATCTTGCCGATCGGAAGGTGGAGAGTTTTGAGAGCGATCAAACGCATGTTGCGCAAAGCGTCATCTGATCTAGAGGCGCGTGAAGTTGAAGCTGGCCTCCAGAACCGCCGCGGCATTCACCGCGGATAGCGAAAGGCTCAGCTTGTCGCCGGCGGCGAAGTCATTGTCATTCGCCGTGCCCAGAGCGGGGGCGCTGCCCGCCGCCGAGACGGCCAGCGCGTCCAGGCCGCTGAGCGCCGCGCCGTTGCGCCACACCGCAAGGGTCAGGCTGCCGGCACCCAGGCTGAAATCGACGGAGTCCAGGCGCGCCGCCGCGGGCAGCCGGAACACCAGAGTGACCTCGCCGGCCTGCGGCAGGGGCTCAAAGTAGGAGACCGCCGCCTTCTGTCCTGCGAGACTGGTCGGGATCGCCGACTTCAGGGACTGGCCGGTGATGGCCTTGGAGACCCCACCCTGGGTCACCGCGATCAGATCCGCGTCGCCCAGGACGCTGGTGGTCGCGAGTTCGGAAAACTTGGTCATGCTTTACTCCGTGATCAGCCTTTACGCCGGGATCGGCCTTTATTCCGTGGTCAGGGGCACCAGGGCTTCGGTGGTCAGGTTGCTGCCCGCCTCGGTCCGCAGCACGGCGCCGGAGAGGTAGGCGAAACGCTCGCCGCCGCGATAGTCGGGCCGTCCGTCCGCGCGCCAGGCGCCGGGACCGGTCGCAGGCAGAGCCGCCTCAAAGGCCGCGGTCATGGAATCTGTGCCACGCGGACATAGAGGCCGCCCGGTGTTCCACCGCTGACATCCGCGCGGATCCGCCCCGCGCCCAGCTCGAAGTTGCCCAGACCGGGCGCACCCAGTGTGACCTCGCTGCCCACGTCAAGGGCGGTGGCACCATCCGGCCCCAGGTACTGCAGCTTCACGGCCGCGCCGCCGAAAGCACCGGCGGCCGAGAAGGTTCCCCGGCCGCCGCGCCAGTTCCGCCAGCCGGCATTTTCGCCATTGGCAATCAGGTTGATCGTCATCGTCTTCGGCTCCTTTCCTTGTTGTCATTCACCCAGCAGGCGCTTGCGCGCCGTGCGCGCGCCGGCGGTCAGGCCGTCACCGCCGGTGAGGATCGTCGAGGCCCGGCCACGCGCCTTGCGCTGCCGCTCCCGCTCGGCGGCCGCCGCTTCCTGCACCTCGCCATCATCCTTTTCGGGTGGCGGCGGTGGCGGCGGCGGGGCCTTGGGTTTCTTCGGGGAAATCAATCCGCCCATTTTGCAGTCTCCATAATGCTAGTGCTGTTCGTCATCCAAAGAGGTCATAGTCACTGCGCGCCAGTTGCGCCCGCTGCCGCCGGGCCGGCGACGCCGCGAAGCGCAGGCTCATCAGGCCGTAGCGGGTCGCCGCCATCAGGTCGTCGTAGTCCTTCACCACCCGGCCCTCCTTGCGGTGGTAGAGTCGGAACTCGCCGAACCACTCGCTCAGATGCGCGAAGACCTTCAGGCGCCCGGTCTGCATGCGCTCCAGCAGGATCATGAGTCCCGCCTCGACACCGCTGGAGCCGTCGGCGAACTGCGCATGCTCCTTCAGCATCGCGAGGCCCTGATCGCGGTAAACCTCGGCCAGCATGCGCCCGCTGCCCTTGTCGTGCTGCAGGCCGTCGTGCGGCCAGGCCCAGGGCAGGTTCCGGCCCCAGGCCTTCAGGGCCGCGGCGTGGATCACCGGCGTCTCCTGCCGCGCTTTGTAGGCATGGGTGACGTAGAGGCAGTCCGCGTCCCGGTCCCAGGCCAGGCGTACCGCGGCGGTCGGGTGGTCCCAGCCGAAGTCCAGCGCACCGATCACCGGCCAGTGCGGCGGAACTTCCACGGCAGGCGTCGAGATCTGCGCTTCGTCGATGGGGAAGATCCGCCCGGACCCCAGCACCGGAATGCCCCTGGCGCGCGCGTCGCGCTCGTGGGCCGGATAACTCTCGATGATCGCCTGACGCTCCGCCTCGTCGTAGTGCCCGGCATCCCAGATGGTCATGGTGGTCACGTGCCGCGTCATGTCCTCAGGCCTCCCGCCCCCTCATGTCTCGATCTGGGCCTCGGACAGGAACAGGCGCACCACCTCCGACATCCCCAGCAAGGGCGTGAAGGTGATGATGGTCATACCGCCGGTCGCGTTGGTCCGGGTCAGACCCTCGGAATAGATCTCCAGCGGCGGCTCCTCGTCGAACCAGACCCCGTCCAGCGTCTCACCCTGCCACTTCTCCCGGCCCTTTTCGTAGGATTTGAAGGCCAGGGTCGAGGCGCCGCCGCTCGCATGCCGCACCACGATGCCGTCTACCGTGTCGGCGCCGTTGCGCGACGCGCTGGTCCCAAGGACGGCATCACCGGGAATCGCAGCCGTGCCCCAGGCTTCCCGGCGCTGCGGCGGGCCAAGCAATAGTCTTTGCGGATTGTCGCGGGTGGATTCCGCCGTCACGCCCGCCGCCCAGAGGCGCACCGGCCTTGTAAAGCGCCGGCCCCGCCACCAGTCCGGATAGCGTCCGGTCAGATGCATGGCCCATTCCGAGGCACCGGCCAGGGTCTTGCCCAGTTGATTGCCGGCCATGAAGAGCCGTTCGCGATGCCGCGCGCCGGCGTCATGGAACGCGCGCTGCTTGTCGTAGGGCCGGTAGCGGCTCAACTCATTCCGGCTCAGGCGTTTCAGTTTCTCCTGCTTCAGCGCGACGCTGGATTCCTTCAAGCGCCGCAATCCGCCGTCCAAGATCGCGGTCGAGTTCGTCGAGTTCTTCATCGCTGAGGCCATCGAAGCCGCCTTCCTTTCCGTCGCGTTTTTCGCCGAACAGACCGAGCTGCCGGCCGAGCAGCTCCAGCGCCTTATTGGCCACGCTGCCCTGGTGGCTGTAGCTGCCGACCGTGCGGCCACTGCGATCGCGCAGGGGTTTCAGGCCCAGGGAGCGCTCGATGTTTTCCACCAGGCACTGGACGATCCAGTCCTTGTCCACCGCCTGCCCGCTGCCGGAGCGCAGCAGTGCTTGCAGGGCCGCTTCCGGATCTTCTTCGGGAGTTGAGTCCTTATCCTGGTCGCCGTCCGTTTCTGAAGCTTGTTCTGTCGCCGACCCGCCACACGCGCCCTCTTCACGCAGCTCGGCAATCCTGGCCAGCAGATCCGGCCGCGCCAGCAGTTCCTTCGCGCGCGCCCTGGTGTTCTCGGCCCGGTAGCCCGCGACAGTTACTGCATCGGCAGGCTCCATCCCGGAGGCCACCAGATCGGCAAAGGCCTCCTGACGGGCCGTCTTCAGTCTCGGCATGAAACTCCCTGCGGTCTGTCGAATGAAGGGGGTTGAACAGGGCGGGCCTGACGACGGCATCGCGATCGCGGCAGCCAAAAAAATCAGAGCCCGCGGCCAGGCGTAAAAAATCCCGCAGCGGCCAGTGCCGTTGCGGGTTCCGGACCTATTGGCCCGCAGCAAAAATCTCAAATTTTCTGTTTCAGGTCAACGGGATGGGGATAAGATCCGGCAAACTGGAGCCTAGCAAAAAGCGTCCAGGGGCCGCGCCTATTCCTTCACCAACACCAAGATTCCCTGCGCTGAGGACAGGGCCGCCTTCCATTCCTCGGTTTCGATCCGGTCCCAGTCTCTCATGACGACCACGGCAAGTGACGCTTACAGTCAGGGGTCGCAAACCAACCAATAGCAAAAAGGTTCAAGCTGCTCCAACTTCACTCGCGCTAAAGATGCTTTACCGGCCTCTTCTCTCTTATCAACTCATAGGCCTCCTTGGCTGCCGGAATTACATTTCGCCATTCTGTCAATTCAATGTACTCCTTGTCGCTCAGCGCCTCTCCATAAGTGTCAAAAATGACCTGGAGAGCCTCAACGACCTTATCCAAGGCATGCATTTCCTCTTCATTTTTCAATATAGACCCAATATAATCCTCTGAATTTACCGCCAAATCACTATCATCATAGATAATATTTAGAGTATTATACAAAGAATCATAAAAATTCTCGTGAGGAAATTCCCCTCTCACCCAAATGGCGTACTGGTAGTCAAGGTCGCTCAACGCCTTCAATGAGAGGACCAACTCCCGTCTCATATAAGGCAACTCCACCTCGTCATTTAAAATCATATCTTCTTCAGTCTTCATGACCCGATCTTTCTTTCCCTCGAGAAATACAATTGAAAATTCGCGATAAAACGAGCTTTTTCAAATTGATTAAGTTGCTTTTTCAACCTTGAGATCGCGAAAGAATGTGATATTTCAAAACTCTGCTCAACAACTCAAGTCACAGCGCCAGAGTACACTAAGGTGCATACCAGGTTCTCCACTTCAGATACGCGCTGAGAGGTATATGGGCCTCGGGAAAATCTGCGACGCTTCCCTCGATCGCTTGCCCATCCGGCCCGATAGCCTTACCTCCATAGTCCACTCTAACGTGATCGACTCTCTGCGAAGGGTTTCTGCTGTTTGGATCGCCTTTATCCACACGGACGCCGTTCCCTTTGTAGCTCGGATCGCGCCACCGCACACCAGGTTTTGGCTCTTTCCCTTTTTGATTCGCCTTCTTGTTAGGCTTCGCGCGCCACTCCTTCGGAATCATCGGCACGGCGTCTCTCAGTTCCGGCCAGTCCGGATACCAGGTCGAGGGATTGACCTCGTAACCCGTCTGTCCCATCGCCTCGTGTTTTTTACTGAGGACAATCAGAGGGCCACCCACGATGCCGCTTTGATCCGGAACCCCGGTGATCAGCTCTCCCGGACGCTCGGGATGCACCTGACCTTCCGGTTGGTCGGTCATGGGACGGTTATCAGGTTGCGCCCCCCCTGTGGTCAGCGGCCGTTGCGGCTCAAGCCCCTCGCCATAACCGCCCGGTCTCACATCCAACGCCGCAGGCCGCTCCAATGGCGGGCTGCGATAGCGCCACTCTTCTTCCGGCGGCACCACACGGCCGGTTTTCAGGTCCAGTAGCACCCAGCGCTTTAAATCAGTGTCGTAGTAGCGGCCGGACTCTCCGGCAAAACTCTGCGTCTCAGGGTCCCAGCGCTGCAGAACCGACATCCGGCCGAAAGTCTCCCGATCGAAGATCTCGACAAAGCGGACACCGCGGTCCGCGTCGTGCGTGATCTCACCCAGGTGCTCGCCTTGCCTCGGCACGGTAACCATCGAAAGACCGAACCAAGGCGCCGCTTCAGGTCTCATAGAAAAGAGTTGGACCTTGGCGTCCCAGGACAATTCCTGAACCCAATCGAACAGGCCTTCGGTACTGTCTCCAAGGTTGATGCCGCCGTCGCGGGAGGTTTCCATACCCCAGATCAGTGCTGCGCCGACCAGCAGCACGCCGATAGCGATGGTCGTGGTCATGGGCTCCGCCGCCTTCTCCAGGCGTGGCTCGATGGCAACTGGAACCCGCTGTCCATTTTGGGTCGTCCAGACGAAACCGGCGTCCGCGAAGCGGGCTTCGAACTGCGCCAGACGGAGCGCCCCCTTGCCCAGCACCTTCTGGATCTCCGTCTGCGCCGATTGGGCCGACAGTCCCTGGCCCAGAAGATCCAGGTACTTTTCCTCGAGCCCTGCCAGCAGGCTGCGGGCGACGAAAGCGCCTGCGCGTTCTCCGAAAACTCTGCCGGCATCCCGCTCCAGGGCGGCAAGGGTCTCGGCATCGCCGATGCGCTTCCCGCCGCCGGGCGGCATATCCCGGTCGGCTCGCGCCAGGGCCTCCGCGGGGTCCAGTCCGGCATCGAGCCAGCGGTGCAGCACGCCGCCGTGGGCGCGGGCTTCAGGCTCTAGCGCTTGCGGAAGCAACTCCGGCGCAGCCTTCAACAGACGGCCGTAGAGCTGCGCCGCAGCCACGCGCTTTTCCGGATCTTCACTTGAGAGAGCCGCAGTCAGGTCCTGTGCCAGACCCTTGGTGACGTAGCCGGTCCTGGTGACCACATCCGCGAACCGCTCCTGCGTCGCCTCGTCCGCGCCCGCCTGCAGCGCTTCCCGGAAAGTCGTGACGTAGAAGTCCTCGGCCACCTGACGGTGGGCTTCGTTCTCAGGATCGAAACCGGTGCCGCTGATAAGGGCGATTTCATATTCGTCCTGGGCGGCCTGCAGGATCTGCGCGCGAACCTCCTCCTGTTCGGCTTCCCGTTTCAGGCCTTCGATCTGCTCCGGCGAGAAACGCCCTTCCCGCTCCGCCCGGCGGACCTGCGCCAGGCCAGCTTCGCCGCTCGCGATAGAGCGCTGCAGTGCCATGACCTCGTCGGCAATGCGTTGACGCCTTTCGGAGGTCTGCTTGCGGTCCCGCAGCGACGCAGCGTCACGGGCATCTTCCAGCCAATTTTCCGGCTGTTCCTTGGACAGACGTTCTGCCCAGCGGCCTGCCTCCAGGTCGGAGATCAGCCGCCCGGGATCACCCTGCATCTGCACCGAGAGCAGTGCCTCAAAGGCCTGACTTTCCCAGTCCGCCTGTACTTCCGGGCGCAGGCCCAGGCCCTTCACCGGGCCGTCTTCGCCGAGCAGGTTTGCCACCGCCTCGTCGAACTGCGCCGGGTCCTGCGTCACCCGATCCAGCCAGCGGCCGGAGATCTCATCGGCCCGCGCCAGGTCCGCTTTGGCCCGCCGGCCGGCTTCGCCGGAAACCTGCTTCCGGGTCCAGGCCTCTCCCTGAAGCGCGAGCTGCTCCTTGACCTGATCTTCCAGGGGATGGTCTTTGTAGTTCTGCCGAAGGACCTCGGCCTTCTTCTCGAAAGACTGCTGCCGGCGCTCGATATCGCCGGCGGCCTCCGGCTCAGCCGCCTCTTCAGCCAGGGTTTCGGCCTCGGCTTCGTCGCGCGTCCGTTTCGCCTCGCGCGCCGCCTGGCGCTCGGCGAGTTCCTGACGTTGTTTGACGACCTGGGCCAGCTCGGCAGCTTCGGCGCCGAAGCCGGCGATCGCCTTGCCGAGCCCGCCACCGAAATCGGCGGCTTCAGCCCGCGGAGAGTTGGAAAAGGCCGCGGGCGCACGGGAGCGCTGCGGCACTATGGGAAAGCGCGGCATGAAGTTCCTCGCAATGTCGGCAAAAGAAAAACCGCGCGGCCTAACGGGGCGGCGCGGTGAAGAAAAGACGTAGGAAAAGAGCTCGATCAGTTCGAAAAAAGCCGGTTGAGCGCGACGGGATAAAGGCTCAAGCTACGGCAAGGGCTTTCGCACTCGTTTTACGTAAAGCGGCGACATAGCGCCGATGGCCGCAATCTTCGCCTGGGCTTCGTTCAGGCTGATTTTGTTCGCGCCATCACGCCGATCCGGTTGCGCGGCTTGTAACTTGTCATCTTCCCAACCGCAGACCCGGCTTCTCGCCGGCAGCCCCGAGTTCTGAATATTGACATCAGTATTGTGAACAGCTCGCGCTTTCGACCTTGTCATCCAGCAGCCAGATCTGCAGCCCCCAGCCCTCGTAGTCGTAGACGAGATAAGGCGGTTCTTCATCGCTTTCGCTCAGATCGATTTCATCCGTCTCGGAAGGCTCGCGCCCCAACAACTCCGTCAGCTCTTCTTTACTCAAGCCAATAATGTTCACACCTTTGAAGAAGAAAACTTCATGGGAAATCAACGTGTCGACCAGTCCATCCTCAAGGTAGATGTTCAAGTCGAGACCCGAAGCTTCATAGTGCGGCGGCTGGGGTGGCCCCGAAAAGTCATCATGTTGCGCCTCTCGCAGATCGAGCATCTCAAGATAGCCGTCAATCGGCGTTCCGAAAGCGACCGGTCCCAAGCTCCGGTTGGGAATCCACTCCCAGTCGAAACGGCTGCTCATGTCTCGACTACTTGTGCCTTCTGCCATGATTTGTACCTTTCTTTATCAGAGACACGCGCAACTCGGCACGACCCGCGTTCCTTCTCTATCCTCCTGAGTTCAGCTTTCCTCTTCCTCTCGCGAACAAATGGCGCTTTCGACCCTGCCACCCAACAGCCAAACTTGAAGACCCAATCCGTCGTAGTCGTAGACGAGATAAGGCGGTTCTTCATCGTCTTCGCTGAGGTCGATCTCATCCGTTTCGGAGGGCTCCCGACCCATCAGCCGAGTCAAATCTTCCCGTCGCAGGCCGATGAGATTGACGCCTTTGTAAAGGAAAACTTCTTCGGAAAGCAGCGTCTCGACCAAATCGTTCTCGACATAGATGCTCAGATCGACTCCTGAAACCTCGTAATGAGGTTCCGGAGAGCCCAATGACTGATCATACTGCTCGCGTTTCAAAGCAAGCATCTCGATGTAGTCGCGAATCGGTGCTCCGAGTTTCACCGGGCCCAGACTCTGATTCGGAATCCAGACCCAGTCGAACTGGTGGTTCGGGATTTGCTTACTTGTATCTTTGGCCATGATTTACAGAGTCTCCCGAACTGCCGTTGCCTCCTGCGCAACCGGCAACCTTTTCGGTCGCTATAATCGGTAGCGCTAACTCGACCCCTGAAGAGATTAACTGTCCTCGTCGTCGCGAGAGCAGCTTACGCTTTCGACCCGTCCATCCTCCATCCAGACCTGCAGCCCGAGAGCGTAATAGTCCAACGCCTCAAAAGAAGTTTCGTCGTCATCCTCACTCAAGTCGAACGCCTCTCTATCGTCCGGACCACGACCCAAAAGTTTTTCCAAAGCCGCCTCGGTCACACCGATCAACTCGGAACCCTGAAACTCAATCGAACCGGAACACCGGACCCAGTCAACACGGTCATCCTCTACGTAAACTTCAACACCTGCGCCTGGCACTTCGTAGTGCACCTGAGACACGCCAAATTCATCATCGTCGGCAACAAAACGAAGACCAAGCGCTTCGACATAGTCCGCTAGAGGTGTTTCAAAGCTGATCGAACCGATACGCTCGTTCGGCACCCAATCCCATTTCATCTTTCGGGCGCTTGGCGCCTTACTGACCTCTGATGCCATGAGTTTCTCCTTTTCTTTTTTTCTTTGCTGCTTCGATGATATTTTGAATTTTCTTACGCAGAACCTTTTTTTCCTTTTTGTTTTTTGCTGTTTTCAGAAGTTCCTCTAAGGCCTCAACCTGTTGCTGAACCTTCTCCAGAGCTCGACCACCATCACCGTGTGGTTCGTTCTTGCTGCTGTCTTGCGCCCTTTTCCCGGTCTTTTTATCGTTACCGCCACCATTTGTCGAAGAAGTCTGATCGCCTTCTCCCGCCGCGTTCTGGCCATCGCCATCTTCGCCAGCCTGATGGTCGGCGGAGGTGTCGGTATCGGCGTCACCGGCATCTTCACCGCCCGCATCGGCAGCCGAACCCTCACCAAGTGTCCCGTCCCCCTTCTTCCCCTTCGACTTTGCCGGATCTTCATGACTTGTGCTGAAAGACGGACCCGTGGAAACGCGATCTCTGAGATGCGATTTCTCGACCACGTAACGCCTCTCGGCGTGGTCATAAAACTGGGTAATTTCATAGACACCTTCAGGAGTCACCGCCTCCAGGTAACGCGTCTTGATCTGTTCGTCTTGGCCGACGATGCTGGCCAAGACCTTTTCACCGTCTTCGAGCTCTACGACATACTGATTGTACCGCGAACCGACCATTGGCAGAGCATCGATCAAGAGGAGCTTGGCCTCATCCGAAGCGGCGTAGAGCAGGTCGTTCAAATCAGATATCTGATCGGAAACGTCGAAGCCCAAGCCCTCGTAAGTTTCGATGCCCCAGGCCAGAGCCGCAGCCGTTAGCAAGAGAAGACCAAACCCCGCCGCAACCGTCCCCGTGACCAAAGCCGCCTTCTGCAGACGGGCTTCAGTCGGAACCAAAACCGCGCGGCCATCTTCCGTCATCAAGATAAAGCCGGCATCCGCGAGCCGCGCTTCAATCCGATCCAGTCCAACGAATGCCCGGCCCAGATCTTTTTGGATCTGCCGCTCCGCTTCTCTTGGTGTTTGGCCCTTCCCCAAAAGACCGAGGTACTTATCATCCAGTTGGTCGAGCAAACCGCCGACGATGTGCCCGGCCTGACCGCCAAGTCGTGCACGCAGGTCCCGATGTAGAACGCCCAGCTCCTCGTCGCTTAGAAAGCTGACCGCCCTGTCATTCGGCAGTTCCGCCTCTGCCCGTTTCAGGGCCTCTTCCGGCGGCAGGCCCGCGTCGAGCCAGCGATTCAGCACGCCGCCAAGAGCGCGAACCTCCGGCTCGAGGGATGGTGGAAGCAGGTCCGGCGCAGCCTCCAGCAGACGGCCATAGAGCTGTGCTGCCGCCACACGCCTGTCGGGATCTTCACTTGAGAGAGCCGCGGTCAGGTCCTGCGCCAGCCCCTTGGTGATGTAGCCGGTCCTGGCCACCGCATCGGCGAGGCGATCCTGGCTGGTTTCGTCCGCGCCCGCGCGCACCGCTTCCCGAAAGGTCGCGACGTAGAAGTCTTCAGCCGTCTGAAGTTGAGCTTCGCTCTCAGGATCGAAACCGATGCCGCTGATCAAGGCGATTTCATATTCGTCCTGAGCGGCCTGTAGGATCTGCGCGCGAACCTCCGCCTGTTCCGCTGAGTGCTTAAGCCCCTCGATCTGCTCCGGCGAGAAGCGCCCTTCCCGCTCCGCACGGCGGATCTGCGCCAGGCCGGCCTCGCCGCTTGCGATGGAGCGCTGCAGCGCCAGGACCTCACCGGCAACACGCTGCCGCCTTTCCGAGCTCTGCTTCCGGTCCCGTAGCGCCGCAGCGTCGCGCGCGTCCTCCAGCCAGCTCATCTTTTGCTCTTCGGAGAGGCGGTCTTGCCAGCGGCCTGCCTCCAGGTCCGAGATCAGCCGCCCGGGATCGCTCTGCATCTGCACCGAGAGCAGCGCCTCGAAGGCCTGACTTTCCCACGCCGTCTGCACCTCAGGGCGCAACCCCAGGCCCTTCACCGGACCGTCCTCGCCGAGCAGGTTTGCCACCGCCTCGTCGAACTGTGCCGGATCCTGCGCCACACGCTCCAGCCAGCGGCCTGAGATCTCATCGGCCCGCACCAGATCCGCCTTGGCCCGCCGGCCGGCTTCGCCCGACACCTGCTTCCGGGTCCAGGCCTGACCCTGAAGCTCGAGCTGCGCGTTGACCTGCGGTTCCAGGGGATGGTCTTTGTAGTTCTGCCGGACACTCTCGGCCTTCTTTTCGAAAGACTGCTGCCGGCGCTCAACGGATCCCACGGCGTCGGGCTCAGCCGCGTCTTCGGCCAGGGTCTCGGCCTCGGCTTCGTCACTAGCCCGCTTGGCCTCGCGAGCCGCCTGACGCTCGGCAAGCTCCTGGCGTTTCTTGATGACCTGGGCCAGGCCGGCGGCTTCGGCACCGAAACCGGCGACCACCTAACCGAGCCCGCCACCAAAATCGGCGGCCTCGGCCCGGGGAGAATTGGAAAAGGCCGCAGGCGCGCGCGTGCGCTGCGGCACTATGGGAAAGCGCGGCATGAAGTTCCTCGCAATGTCGGAAAAAGAAAAACCGCGCAGCCCAAAAAAGCAGCGCGGTGAAGATTTGTTTCAGGCAGAGAAAGCAGCTTTAACGACCGCACAAAAAACCCGCAGCGCATGGAGGCGGTGCGGGTTCCGGACCTAATTGTCCGTCACAAGACTCTCAAAATACCGGTTTCAGTTCAAGCTCTTGGGGATGAATCTTATACCCGTCTTCGAGCCGTCGTCCGCTAACTTTCCTCTTCGCGATAGGCGAAGACCGGGCTGCTCCAGGCCTGAAAGCCGTCTTCCGTATAGACCGAGATCCAGAGGGGATTGTCGCCCCTCGACCGGAGGGGAACCTCAAGCGTCTCCTTCATCTGCCGAACCGGATTGACTTTCGGCAGGCGGAACACCTTGATGCGACGTTCAAGGCCGCCGGCTTCCATCACGCAATCCTCCATCCCGATATCGCCGTAGGACAGAGTGAGCGTGCCGTGGTTGGTTTCGACCTCGACCTGATCCGCCGTGTCGGTTTCCAGCCAGGCGTCGAAGCCGCCGTAGTTGCCGGTGGTCACGGCCTCGAAAACCACGCAGTCTTCCCCGCGCGTCTCCAGCAGCCGCTCGTGGTTCCAGGCGTTGATCTTTTCGATCCTGCGGATCTTCGTGCCCGCGAAGCGCACGTGGCCCTGCCAGGTCGTATCGCGCCCCCGGCCGCGGTACTCGGCACCACTCCAAAGCACGCGGATACGATCGCCGAGATCTTTCTCCCCAAAGGGCCGCAGTGTCTGCACCACATCGGTTCCATTGCGAACCTCGATGCGCTCGATCGGCGCCTGCGCGATCACCTCCAGGCTGAGAGAAACCGTCTCGTCATCGGTCTGGACGATATCACCCATCATGACCTCGCCGACGCGTTGAAACGTCGTGTCCGGGAAGACCTTGGGATCCTGCTCGAAGAGGCTCCCGCCGCCAGCCATCGCCACCCGGACATCCATATGCATCCGGGTCCCGGTCGTGCCGTAGTGGTGCCTCCGCCGCAGGCAGTCGAAGATCGCATCCCGCGTCAGCTCATTGGTCAGGAAACAGGTCAGTCCGCCATAAGCGCCGAAGGTCGAGGCGCCGGGGTAGCTCGCGCCCGGCCGTCCTTTATGCCCGTCGCTGTTACAGACCACGCCGCTGCGGTGGCCGAGGGGAAAACCGTCGGTCAGCAGCCACTCGAAGGTGCCCCAGGCCGAGTGGATCTCCATGGCGGTCTCATAACGCGGATCATGCGCGTAGGCGATGTCGGCATAGCGCCCGCCGACATGGGCATAAACCACCGCATTCTCGCCGGCCAGGCCCTCGAACAGCCGCCGGGCCGTGGGCGCGTCGGTATCGAGATCGGAGCGGTCGGTCAGCAGGGCGTGGGAGGAACGCCGGATCTGCCGGCCCTCGTCCCGGAAGAAGACATTGCGGTCGCCGCCAACAGCGGTATTGCCCGACCATTCGTAACCCGGAAAAGTGACGAAGCGCCCCTCGTCGTTGTACTCGGCCGTCAGTTCGTTGAGGTAGCGCCAGAAGGCATTGTTGACCTGGAAGTCGTTTGCCTGATGCCCGGTCACGTCAAGAAAGGCCTTGTCGCGCGCAAAGTCGAAGTACTGCCGTGAGGTGGTCACGCCGATGGACTCGCCGCTCTGGCCATGCAGGTCACCCCAATAACCGGAGACCTCACCCACCCGGATCACCAGAGGATGGGATTCCGCCACCTGCTCGCCCTGTGCATCCAGGACAGCAATGCGCAGCACCCCCTCCTCCCCCACGCTGAGATCATCGAAGCTGACCGATTTCCGGCCGCGCGCGTAGTCGTAGCTCTCTGGCAGACCCTTGACCGGCAGGTTCGCCTTGAAGGTGAAACGGCCACTCGCCTTGTCCGTCGGGTTACCCCACTTGTCCTCCGCCTTGAGACCGAAACGGAAAGATTCCCCAGGACGACGCAGGCTCGGCAGTACCGCCCGCCAGCAATAGGGATCCCCCGGCACGACGGCAACTGAAGGCGTCTCCGGAATCGGCACGAAATGTCCGACCGCGCAGACATCCGCCAGGACCTTGAACTCGAAACCGGCCTCCACGAAGGTCTGCATGATCATGCCCTGCGAACCGCCCGAGGTGTCGCCGAAGACGACCCTGATTTCGTCGCCCTCACGCAGGAAGCCGCCCGTGACCCGCACCGTCAGGCTTTTCCAGCGCGGACGGGGCGACACGCCGTAACGGCTGTAGTCCAGCGAGAGCGGCACACCATTGCTGGTCGAGGCCGATACATAATTGGCTCCCGCGGGATCAGTCGTTTGTAGCCGGCCCCAGTCGCCCAGCGCCCGGAAGACGATGCGGATGGCGCCGGTGTCGTCCAGACCGTAGCGGCCCACGCGGTAGGTCAGGCTGAAGGTCTGGAGGCTGCGCACCTCGACAGGGTCCTTGGGTTCGAGCCGCACATCACCATAGAGCACCGGGTCCTCGCCCGGCTGCGCCGACGGCCAGACCTCGCCCATCATCTCTTCGGCAACGGGTCCATCTATCGGCTTGGTCATCTCGGCTTGCTCCCGTGCATCCGGCTCAACAGGCGTTTCACAGAGGCTCTCGCCAGCCGCTTCACCTCGCCGGCGGATCGAGCCCTCTGGACAGTCTGACAAAAACTATATAGTTTTGCAAAGTGTAAACGGCGACCTGAAAAAGCGCCGGAGCGAACAGGAGGCAATCATGAAAACTTCGACCACCCGGCGCGGCTTGCTGGCTTTTGCCGTGGCTGCAGGCGCTCTTGCCGGTTTGACCGCGGCACCCCAGGCCCAGGCCGAATACCCCGAAAAACCAGTAACCCTCGTGGTCCCCTACAAAGCCGGCGGCAGCACCGAAACCATGGCGCGGGTCTATGCCAAGGCGCTGGGCAGCGAGCTGGGCACGCGGGTCATCGTCAAGACCCGGCCGGGCGCCGGCGGGGCTGTCGGGGCCTCCGAAGTCGCCGCGGCGCCAGCCGACGGCTACACCCTGCTCTTCGCGGCTTCGACCTCCCTACTCTGGCCGCCGCTGACCCAGAAGGTCGAGTTCGACCTGGAGAGCTTCACCTACGTCGGCCAGATCACCGAATATCAGCAGGCCATCGTTGCCAAGGCCGATGCGCCCTTCAACACGCTGGAGGAGCTGATCGACTATGCCAAGTCCAACAGCCTGAACTATGCCGACCAGAGCGCGATGTCGCGCGCCTACATCGATTACATCGGCGGACAGGAAGGCGTGAACTGGACCGGCATTCCGACCAAGGGCGGCGGTGAGATGGTGCCCTTCCTGCTCGGCGGCAAGATCGACTTCGCCTGGAGTGGCGGTATCCACAATCGCTACGCGGACGACATGAAGGTCCTGGCTTCCATGAACGGCACGCGTCTGATCGCCTCGCCCGACACACCCTCGATCGCGGAGCGTTATCAGATCGCCATGCCCAGCCAGGCCGTGATCGTGGTGCCCAAAGGCACGCCGGACGCGATCGTCGCCAGACTCGAGACGGCCGTGGAAGGCGCGACAAAGGACGGCGACTTCGCCGACCTGGTCACCAACAAGCTGAAGTTCCCGGTCAAGTTCGTCGGCTCCAAGGCTCTCGCCGCGGATATTGCGGAGACGGCCGCCGGCCTGAAAACGGTGATCGAAAAAACCCAGTGAGCTAAAGACCCTGCGCGAGGTTTCTGCTGTGACGGATCGCCCGGCCGAAGCGGAACAGGGTCAGGTTAGTGCAAGGCTCGAGGTCGCCGCCGGTTCGATACTGGCGGCGACCGCGGCCTTCGCGCTGCTCTGGCTCATACCCAGCCATACCGAACCCTCGCTCAGCGAACACGACATCGCGCCCGGCTTCTTCCCCTCCCTCGCCGCCTGGGCCGTGCTGATCCTCTCGGCCCTCTTTATCGCGACCCGGCTTAAGGCTCTGCGGCAGGAAACACCGGCGGGGGACAGCCTTTCCCTTGCCGCGGAAATCCCCATCTGGAGCCTTGCCGGTCTGCTCACCGTTGTCGGACTCTCGACTGTCGGTTTTCTCGTCACTGCCCCGCTTCTGATCGTCTTCTGGATGTTCGTCGGTGGGCGACGGATCTGGTGGCAGATTCTACTGCTCGCCCTGATCTTTCCCCTGCTTCTCCAACAGCTCGCCTGGATCGTCTTCACGGTCCGGTTGCCGTGAGTTGACCAATGATTGAGCAGCTCATCGCCGGCTTTGGCGCCGCCCTCACCTTCACCAACCTCGCCTTCATCGCCGCGGGTATCGCACTGGGGATCGTCATCGGCGCGATCCCGGGTCTCGGCAGCGTGACCGCCCTCGCCGTCCTGATCCCCGTGACCTTCTACATGTCGCCCCTGGCCGCCATCGCCTTTTTAGTCGGCGTCAACAAGGGCGGCACCTCCGGGGGCGCGATCCCCGCCATCCTGCTCAACTCCCCAGGCACGCCCGAGGCCGCTGCCTCGGCGCTAGACGGCTACCCCATGGCCAAACGCGGCGAAGCGCAGAGAGCGATGAAGTTCGCCCTCTACGCCTCGGTCACCGGCGACACCCTCTCCGACCTGCTGCTCATCGCCCTGGTCGTGCCCTTCGCCGCCATCGCCCTCCAATTCGGTCCGTTGGAATACTGCGCGATCCTGCTTTTCGCCTTTTCACTCCTGGCCGGCATTTCCGGTGAATCTCCTCTCAAAGGTTTCATCGCCATCTTCCTGGGCGTCTTTCTCTCCACCATCGGACTGGATCCGGTCGACAGCACCTCCCGCATGACCTTTGACGAGGTCAATCTCTACGACGGTCTGCCCCTGGCAGCGGTGGCGATCGGCGCGCTCGCGCTTGCCTCCGTGGTGGAACAGCTTTTTGATCTCTGGCGCCGCGGTGGTGAGAGTGCGACGGCAGAAGCGGTCGAGCTGGAGCGAATCAAGACAGCCCTTCCGGCCCGCGAATTCTTCGCTCACTGGAAAACCATCGGCCGCTCTGCCTTCATCGGTTCCGGTGTCGGCATGCTCCCCGGTCTGGGCGTCACCCTGGCGGCCTTCCTCAGCTACGGCGCCGCCCGCCGGGCTTCCAGCGAACCGGAGTCCTTTGGCAAGGGCAACCCGGACGGCATCATCGCGACCGAAGCCGCCAACAGCGCCGTGGTCGGCGCCAATCTGGTACCGACCATCGCACTGGGCATTCCCGGCAACATCGCCGCGGCACTACTGATCGGCGCCTTCATCATCCACGGCATCGTACCCGGCCCCTTCATGATGACCATGCACGGGGATCTGATCTACGCCCTCTTCGCTTCCATGCTGATGGCCAACCTGGTGCACCTGGTGATCGGCAAGCTCGGCATTCCCCTCTGGGCCATCGTCGCGCGCACACCCAAGACCCTGATCCTGCCGCCGGTCATCCTGCTCTGCATCGTCGGTGTCTACCTGCCCGGTCAGTCGCTCTTCGACGTTGCAGTCATGCTGGTCTTCGCCGGCCTCGGCCTGGCCATGCGCCGCACGGGCTTCTCGGTCGTCTGCCTGGTCATCGGTTTTCTTCTGGGCGGGATGTTCGAAACCTCGCTTCGACAGTCGCTCTTGCTGTACAAGTCAGATCTCGGGGTGTTGTTCGAGAGTCCCATCGCGCTGGTCTTCCTCGCACTCACGCTCCTCGTGCTGTTACGGTCGGTTTGGAAAAGTCATCTATGGGCAGACAGGTTTCGGAAGCAACGGGCAGAGTAAGTCCTTCCTCCAGATCGCCAAGGCGGAGCGATCCGGTCGAGCGAAGTCTCGCGCGTCGGATGAAGGAGAATCTGGCCGCAGGCAAGCGGACGAAGCGCACCGCCGCCCGGCTGGCCATCATGAATGCGATCGATGCAGGCGAACTCTCACCCGGCGACACCCTGCCGTCCGAGAAACGCCTGACAGACCTTCTCGGCGTCAGCCTCGGCACGACCCAGGCGGCGCTGCGCCAACTCCAACAGCTCGGTGTCATCGTCCGCCGACGCGGCGACGGCAGCCGGGTCGCTTCAACCGAACCCCTCTCTTCTTCGGTCTGGCACTTTCGCTTCGTCTCGCGCCGCGAGGGGACACCTCTGCGCATCTCGCGGATGCAGATCCGTCTCGATCTGATCGAGGAACGGGGTGACTGGGCGGACTACATCACCGGCGGCGATCGCTTCGTCCGCATCCGGCGCCGCGACGTCATGTCCGATGAAACCCCCGCCGGCGCGGAGATGTTCATCGACGCGAACAGCGTGCCGGGCCTGGCGGAGGTCAATCCCGACGAATTAGATATGACCAACATCCGGCCCTACCTGGAGGAAAAGTACGGCATCGTGACCGCCGGCGCGACCCACCTGGTCAAAACCGTGTCCCTGGATCGCCAGACCGCTGAGATCTTCCAGCTCAAGCCGAAAGGTCAGTACTTCGAGATCCATGCGAAGGCCTTTTCCAACGAAAACCGGCCCGTCTATTTTCAGCGTATCTACGTCTCCGCCGAGGCCTGCGCCCTGACTTTCTGATTAGAGCAAAAGGCGTTTAATCAGTCTCAAAATACACTGCCTCTCAATCAGCATAATGCTGATCTCGCCCTGGGTGCTTTGGCGCATATTTTGAAAACTCGTGGTCGAGTAAAAATGCCTTTCGCTATAATCGACAGCCAATCGGTTGGCTATGAAAGCAGCTTCCGCCAGACATCCTCGCCTTCACGTTCCTCTCCGGTCGGCTCGAACCCAGCTTTCTGATAAAGCGCCCGGGCCGCCTCATTGCGCGGGTGCATGCTCAAGGTGACGGACTGGCAGTCCGGCGCCGTCTCCCAGACATAAGCAAGAATGAGCTCCAGCGCCGCAGAGCCCACGCCCCGCCGCTGCCAGCCACGGTCGACCGCCAGATGATAGAGCTCGCAGCTTTCCGCTCCCCAGGCCAGCGCCGAGACTCCCACGGCCTCCTCGCCCGCGAAGATACCCAATGGCTCCCACAGCAGACCACCAGGCCGCAGATAACACTTCGCCAGAATCAGCAATGCAACGGGCTCGTAATCCGCAACAAACTTAAGCTGGCCCGGCGCGGTGCGCACCGCCAGCGCCCTGCGCCAGTTCGATCGGTCGAGCATTTCAAGATGCAACTCAGGAAGGACTTCAGTCACGGACGCCGCCTCCTTACTTCACACAATCACCTGTCTCGATACGGTTCGCGCGCTGCACGACTTCGTCGTTGCGCTGTAACCTTCGATTGAACGCTATAATGTCGCCAGAGGCGAATCTGACCAACTGAAAAGCATCAGACCTGCTCGCCAAACCGACATGGCGCGGAGCGGCGTTATACCAAGGGGCGGAGAAGCTGTCTCCTCTCCGCCCGCGTTTCCCGCCTGTCAGGTTGCGTAGGCTACGTCAAATGCTGATTGAAGAAGTCGATGGTCCGGCTCCAGGCCAGCTCCGCCGCTTCCTGGTCGTAACGCGGCGTGGTGTCATTGTGAAAACCATGGTTCGCACCCGGATAGATATGCGCAGTGTAGGTCTTGTTGTGCGCCTTCAATGCTTCCTCGTAGGCCGGCCAGCCCTCGTTGATACGCTTGTCCAGCTCACCGTAATGCAGCAGCAGCGGCGCTTGGATGCGCGGCACGTCTTCCGCCTTAGCCTGACGTCCGTAGAAGGGCACCGAAGCCGAGAGCTCGGGATAGGCGACGGCCAGAGCGTTGCAGACGCCGCCGCCGTAACAGAAACCGACCGCCCCGACCTTGCCGCTGCTGTCGTCCCGCGCGGCGAGGTGTTCGTAGCCGGCAAAGAAGTCGTTCATCAGCTTCGTGCCATCCACCGTCTTCTGCAGTGCCCGCCCCTCGTCGTCGTTGCCCGGATAGCCGCCGACAGAAGTCAGGCCGTCGGGCGCCAGCGCCATGAAGCCGGCCTTCGCCGTGCGCCGCGCCACGTCTTCGATGTAGGGGTTCAGGCCCCGGTTCTCATGCACCACCAGAACCGCGGGCAACTTGCCGCTGGCACCGGCCGGCTTCACCAGATAGCCGCGCACCTTGCCGTGGCCGTTGGGCGAATCGTACTCGATGTAGTCTGCCGCAATACCCGGATCGTCTCTGGAGACCTGCTCTGCCAGCGCGTATTTCGGCGCCAGCAGGTTATAAAGCCCCATGGCCGTCATCCCACCGACGGCAAACTTGCCGGCACCCTCTAAAAACTCGCGTTTGGTGATCTTGCCGTGGACATAGAAATCGTAAAGGTCCAGCAGTTCCTGGTCGAAATCCTTCGCCGTTAACCGCATGATTCTTCTCCCTGTCGTGAGCACTCGTTCTCCTAACTTTTTGCGCCCCTGCGCGTCTTTCAAGACCCAGGAAAAACTGGCGTGGTCCCGACCCGTCGAGACAAAGGCCGCATTCGAGGCGAATGGGCGGTTTAACAGAATGTTATCGCTGTCTCTTTAATCCGTTCCGGCGTCTTTGAGAGTCTTCCGACGCGACCGTTGACAGCTTATGCACTTCGACTATGACGACGATCATTATGTCTCCAAGCCCTTCATCCTTCTTCCCCGGGGTCTGGTCGCATTTATCTTGGCTCTCTGCGCCTGCCTCTGCGGCTATTGGTATCTTCACTTCACGGAAAAGGCCGATGCCTTCACCGAAGGCGCCCTCTCGGCGCGCGGCGAGATCGTCGATGTAACCTCCCATAGCTGTGGCTTCACCCGCTTCTGCGTCGAGAACCAGCGCAGGGTCTACGTTGCAACGGTGGCCTTTAAAGACCGCAGCGGTCGAAGCCGCCTGGGAGAAGCCGAGTTTCGCTGGCGCGGCCGTCAGCTCGGCGACAGCGTGCGGATTCAATACCTCGCGAAAGACCCGACGGTTGTGATCGCCGGCGACCTGGAGTTCGCAAAGGGCATGTGGAGCTTCTACCGCATTCGGCTTGCCATCGGCGCGATCGTCTGCGGCTTCTTCGCAATCGCCTACTGGCTTCCGAAGGGCATGTTGGTCAGGGATTAGAACGTTTTGCGCTTTTCCTAAGTCAGAAGTTCTCAAAACATGCGCCAAAATCCCCAGTGCGACATCAGCAGCATACTGATTGAGAGGCAGTGCATTTTGGGCCGGTTTAAACGCAAAAAGCTCTAGCGTTCCATTTCGATGAAGGGAATGCGCTGTCCGCGCTTTTCGTGGGATTTCACACGGACGCGACGAAACCCAAAGTTCGAATAGAACCCCTCGGCATTCAGGGTCGCATCCAATCGCCGAAGACGGCGCCCTTGAGCGCGCGCGTCATCGCTGCAGGCATTGAAGAGAAGGCCGCCGATACCGCCGCCCTGACTAGCCGGTTCGACGAACAGCGCCATGAGCTCATCTTCCCGCCAGGAGGCAAAGCCGACAACACGCCCGGCCTCTCCCACCGCGACCCAGAACTTTTCGCCTTCTTCCTCGGCAGCCGTAAGATAACCCGCCGGCGTCCGGCCGTGCAGCCAGGCTTCGACAATCGCCGCATCCAAATGCGCGCCACAGACCTGTGTTATCGCACGGGAATGCAGCGCGTGCATATCGGCGACATCACTCTTCTTCATCCGACGGATTTCGATCACCTTGCGCTCTTTCCCTAGGCTTCACGGGTGGATCGGCGTCGCAACCGGTGCTATCCGCAGTTTGTGAGGCCGCGATCTTCGTGATCGCCAGGTCAAACAGCCGGTCTTTATCGCCACAGTCTGTTTAATCCTGGTGACGTGGTCTTTTTAAAGGTGAGTCATTTCTACGCGCAAACCACGCGCATGGCCATCACAGCAACACCAGGTGCCGCACCCACTTCAAGCCGAAGTAACCGAGCAGCGCACCACCGAGCGTCAGGGCGGCCAGATAGATCAGAGGCATGGCCTGCAGGATTCCGATCCCCGCTCCCACGACAACACCCGCCGCTATGTTGCGCCGCTCCGCGCCTTTGCGAAAACGCTTATCGAATTCGGGCAGAGCGATCATGCCCACAAAAGCGCCGAACAGAGCCATGGCCAGAAGGAAACGATATTCACTCGTCCAGAAGATCGCGCCGTTGACCAAAAAGACAGCGGCGGCGATGGCGACGATCAGAACGGCTTTCAGGAAGGCTTGCATCGCAGTCTCAGGACCTGGGGCAGTCTCAGGACCTGGGATAGATGCCCCGGACCGGATGCATCCGGACAGCTTCATACGCGCGGTACCAGGGACCGACCGCCTTTCGGTCACGCGCCGACCGGCAGAACATCGGCACACTGCGGCGCAAGACCGGGGCCGTCACAGCGAAGAACAGCGATGTGGAATCAAAAGTAGAATTGGCGCCGGATCGGACAGCAGAACGAACGGCAAATTTGAAGAGCAGAAGAGTGACGGCCTGAGAGAAACAGCCCGGAGACTGCAAAGCAGCCCGCAAGGCCTGTCGGATGTTCAGCTTCGTGGTCGAGCCGCCACCGGCGCGACGCCACCGCGGGATCATCTCCCGCGCGCCGCACGCTTTAACCTTGGAAGCCGTCTTCGCCGTCTTGCAGGTGAACCGGTGTCCAAAGGCCCGGCTCGTCTCAGATGAAACCGCAGTTTGAAACGGCTTCACGCGCAAGTCTTTGCCTCTTTAGGCTTCCGGATCGCTCTTCAGAGCAACGCTGTCCATATCGCGCCAGCCTTCACCGGCGGCGACCAGACAGCTCTTGCCGTCGGGGGTCGACATGATAATGGTCCAGGTGTTGCCGTCGCCAGTGCTCAGCACCTCGACAAGACCGCCCTTGCTGGTCAGACCAACCGCCACCGGGGCTTCGCTGTATTTCTTGGCCAGGGTCGCCAGGATCTTGTCCCGACTGTCACACTGCGACTGCGCCAGGGCCGGCGTCGCAGCCATCGTTGCAGCGACGGCGAGGCTCATACCGAGAGTTACGGACTTCCACATCACGCGCTCCTTTCCGCGCCGGAAAAACAGAGGGATTTCTTGTCGGCACGTGAAATTACGGTGACAGAAGTTAGTAAACTTAAAGGAAAGAAGGGGTTAATCAGCAGTTAACAGGGAATAAATGTAACAATTCGAATTTCGCTGTATTTCAGCGTTTTTCTTACGCGCGCCACTCTTAAAAAGCCGGCTCGGTTGGTTATAGATACTTTGCTGTCAGCAGGTTATATCAATTTGGTGAATAGGGCGGCAGGGCGATAACCGCTTTTGGTGTAACGGATGTTCCCGGGCAGGAATCTTCAGGGCGGCAGATCAGTCCGACTTTTTCCAGCGCCGAAGCGACAATGCGCCTCTCAAAGTTCGTGGGACTTCGGGCAGTCTGAACAGACAGCAATGCCACTCAATCGGTCCCGCAAGCAGCAGGTGCGTCGATGCCAGCCTGGCCGCCGGCTGGGCGCCTGCAGCCAGCTTCGCAATGGTCGCACTACCTGCTCGCAACCCGCAGTCTGCTGGAGTTGATCGAGCGTCCAGTCGAAACAGGCTCGGGCGTTGCTCCAGAAGACCCGTTCCGACATGCCGGCCTGCTCGGACCAGGCGGATATGAGCGGCGCCAGATGCTGTTCACGCAATGCAAAAAAGCGATCCGCTTCGCAGACATCGTCGCGAAACTGCTGCCCATCACCTTTCAGCAGGAAAGCAGACGGCACGCCGTCTCCGGTCAGCACGAGCCTCAGATCCGCGAGCATGAGGGGCAGGTCCTGCCGATACAGGAGGTTCGCAGCGAGCACGGGCGGCAGCAAACGCAGAAAATAGTATTGCGACCAGTGGGAGAACACAGCCTGCGGGCAGTCTTCCCAATCCACCGGCCGAAACCTCCGCAGCAGCGTCGCCATCGTCTGGGGTTTGAGCAGATCGGCGGCTGTAACACTGCTTCTGGTCTCGGGCTGCGCCAGACACAGGCTGGAGAGATAGGGCGCCAGCGGCCCCTGCATCAGGGGCTGTAAGACCGGTACGACAGGCATCAAACGCGTCTCAACGCCCCTGTTCCATTGCCGCAGCAAGTCCGACGCGGGTGGCGTTCCGCAGTTCGGTGAGACGGCCGCCATCCATCTTGAGAATTCGGTCGGCGACATCGAAATAGCGGTCATCATGAGTAACCGCGATGATCGCCTTACCCTCGGCCCGCAGTTCCGGCAACAGCCTGTGGTAAAAGAATGCGCGAAATTGCGGATCCTGGTCCGCAGCCCATTCGTCAAGCACCAGAAAGTCCCGCCGTTCGGCAATGGCCAGCAGCAACGCCAGGCGCTTTCGCTGCCCATGTGAAAACTTCACCTGCTCCAGCCGGCCGTTCCGCTGTCCCACCTTCCCGGCCATCTCGAAGCGTTTCAGCCACCGGTCCACTTCTTCAGCGGCCACATCCGCGCCCCTGCCCGTCAGCAGTCTGTTGAACAGATGAAAATCCGTAAATACCGCCGAGAACAGATGCCGGTAGGCCCGCCGGCTGCCCTCGGCCAGCACAACCCCGTCGATCTCGATCGACCCGTCAGAAGGCGGATAGAGCCCGACCAGCAGACGCGCCAACGTTGACTTGCCGCTTCCGTTACCGCCGACAAGAAACAGAATTTCGCCACGCCGGCACCGCAGATCGAGTGGACCAACGGTAAAGCCTGCCCCGGCGGGTTCGGCCCCGTAGTGATAGACCACGTCACGCAAGGCAATCTCTCGGCAGTTCTGAAAGGGTTTTGCGACGGTCTCGAAGGTTTCAGAGAAAGGCGCAAGGTCGAGTGACTCGATTTTGCGCAGCGAAACCTGGGCCGTGACAAGCGCGGCACTTCCCGCCATGGCGCCGATGAGAGGGGCGCGCAAAAACAGGATCGTCAAGGCGAAGGTCGCCGCCGTACCAAGGTCCGCCGCTCCCAGGCCCAAAGCCAGGTAAAAGATCACCCCGATCAGGCCCAGTACGAGACTGTTGGTGACGTTGTAGAGAAGCGCGTTAAAACCGTCCGCCCAAAGCACATTCCGCTTATAGGAACGCGCATTGGGATCGAACTCCTCGTCGTAGAAGGACCGTGCCCGGTACCTGTTGAGCGCCAGTTCCTTCCGCCCTTCGATGATGGAGAGGTAGTCACCGTGCAGTGAATCATCGTCCGCACGCAGATGCTCCATATAGTGATCTATGCGCCCCACTATCAGCCATCCGGCGATGGCCAACAATATCAGCCAGCATGCGCTCGTCAGAAACAGCGGGAAGGAAAGAAGAAGCAGATATCCGAAGGCCGCGATGCAGAGCAAAATGCCGAAGAGAACCTCCGGCAGATGCACGAAGGCGATCGTGATGTTCCGGATATCGCTGTCCAGCATCGCGATCAGCCTCGCGGTGCCAACAGTTTCGAGTTGCTGGATATCCGTATCCAACACCCGTTTAACCAGCTTTCTGCGCAGGCGATAGACGAAACGATGGCCAACGGCATGCAACGCGATCCGAGCCACGGTCGAGGCCAGGAAGGAGAAGACCAGAAAGCCCGCGAAGTTTACCAGAAGACCCGAGAGGTCGCCTCCGGTCGCCTCGATCATGCGGTTGACGAGCGTGAGCGCCGCGACGCCCGAAACCGCGCCGAGAAAACTGAGTGCAATAACGCCCGCGACAGACCACTTCGCGTCTGCAAGAAAAAAACCCAGGAGTTTCACTGCCGCCCCACCTCGTCTCTTTGAGCGGTATCAAGATCACCGAGTTTGTCGAAATCCGGCTACGGTGTTTCGGGCGCCGCCTCAGCGTTTCGCTTTTTGGATGTTCGCGGCGACGCCCGTCGGCTCACCAGTTCACTCGCAATGCCGCTTTGATCTCGCGCCCGGAACCATAGGAGCAAACCAGCTCCGTCTGGCAGGCCGTCACGTAACGCCGGTCGGCGACGTTCGTCACCGCAAGGTCCAATGCCAACCCGTCAAGGAACGCATAGCTGCCGTAGAGATCGAAGATCGTCGAACTGGGAACTTTCAACGTGTTGGTGTTATTGGCATAGCTCTCGCCACGATGCCGCACGCCGGCACCAATCGACAGACCATCCAGCTCGCCCGAGAAGTCGTAATTAGCCCTTAAGGAAGCTTCATGCTCTGGAATCAACGTCGGGGTATTGCCGATGATCGCCGCGGTCTGATCGTCGCGAACCTCCGCATCGATGATTGTTGCCGAACCCACGACACTCAACCCGTTTCCGAAATCGTAACCGCCCTCGAACTCGAAGCCGCGCGAGCGTACCTCACCGATCTGCGTGAAGATCGGAAAGACGCCGCTTCGGACGTTTTCCCGGTCGATCTGGAAGGCAGCCGCCGCCACATAGAAGTTCTCGCCCTCAGGCGCCCACTTCACACCAACCTCGTACTGCTCGCCGCTTTCCGGCTCCGTAACGCCATTCGCCGGCGAAACGATAATCGGGTCGAAGAAGCTCGAGTAGGTCACGTAAGGTGTAATGCCGTTGGCGAATTCATAGGCCAGCGCGGCGCGATAGGAGGTTTCACTGTCGCTCCGCGAAAAGGCCGCCGCACCATCCTGTTCCGTATCGGCAAAGTCGTGCCGGAGATTGCCGGTCACGATCCAGCCATCGCCGAACCGGATCTGGTCCTGGAAATAGAGTCCGACCTGCGACTGCCTGGTCGTTGCGTCTTGAAAGGGCGCGCCGAGAACCGGCTCGCCAGGGTCGGACGTATTGATGACGCTGTTCGTGCCGAAGCCAAAGGCCTGGGTTTCGTCCAGCCAGTAGTAGCGGGCGTCGAGACCGAACAGAAGGTCGTGACTGATCGCACCGGTTTCCACATAGCCGTAGTAACGGATATCCGTTTGCGCCGTGCGCAGCAGTGTGTCGTGCTCGAAGCCGATAATGCTGAGTGTTCCAACGTTATCGGTCGGTGTTGCCGAGAAACCGGCATAGCCGGAGGGAAACCAGTAGCGTTCTTCGACACTGGCAACACCGACCCGCCCGATGGCCGTCAGGGTGAAGTCATTGTCGAACTCATGCTCGCCGATGGCGGTGGCGGAGAACTGCTGTCGGGAATAGTCGTCCCAGTCCGGGTCCGAGAAATTCTCGTCCGTGCCGATACGGCCGAACTCCGCCGTCGATGCCACCGTGCCGGCGTAGGGCAGAAAGGTGCTGCCGTTGTGCTGTTCATCGGCGATATGGGCGTTCGCGAGAAAGGTCAGTTCGGTTCCGCCGTCGGTGACGAACTTGAAGGAAGGCGCAAAGGTCCCCCGGGCGCCGTGATTGAAATCATCGTAGGTATCGCCCCCCTTGAAGCGGCCGACGACGCGATAGGCGGCACCCTCGCCCAGCGGGTCACCATAGTCGAGAGAAATGGACCCGGTCGGCGAGTCCTCCACACCGAGAATGACTTCGCGGATCCGCTCCCCGGGGCGCTTCGAAACGTAGTTCACGATGCCGCCGGGGTTCGAACCGCCGTAGAGGGCCGACGAGGGGCCGCGCAGCACTTCGACACGCTCCAGCGCATAGGGATCCGTGTAGAAAGAGCCGAAGGCGAAGGCCAGGTTCTGCGCGTTGTCCAGGAAAATGCCGGTCTGATCTGCCTGAAAACCACGGATCCGCAGCCAGTCGTAATCGTTGTCGTCGCCGAAAATATCGGTCGTGACACCCGGCGTGTAGCGCAGGGTTTCGCTCACCCGGTCGGCGTTGAAGCGGCTCAGATCTTCCCTGTCCAGGATCGACAGGGACTGCGGCACTTCGTTCCAGTAAACCGGTGCTTTCGATCCGGTCACCGTCGGCGGATTGTTGGTATCCGTCACGGGGCCGGTGGCATCTTCCTGTTTGCCAAGCACCCTGATCGGGTCGAGGACCGTCGGCTCTTCGGCTTCCTGCGCAACCGCGGCGCCGCCCACCGACAGGGACAACAGAGTGGACAGGACGACGCGCCTGGACGAAGTTCCCAGTAACAGCGCTCTCAACATTGACTTACTCCCCCAAGTCGACACAAACGGCGCGCCGCGTACCTGCACGCGCCAGTTCTGCCTTTACTAGGTGTCCGGATAGACGCTGTCTTGAAAGATCACTCAGCGATTTGAAGAAACGTATCGCTTCATCCATCGGCCCGGCGATACGCCTGTCGCCCGCCTGAAGTAACGGCTGAAGTGCGCCTGATCCGCGAACCCGGTATCCTGCGCGACCTGCGACAGGAGAGCGCCATCTCTGAGCAGCCGCTGCGCTTGCTCGATGCGCGTGCCCATGATCCATTGATGCGGCGAGACTCCCGCCAGCTCCTTGAAGTGCCGGCAAAACCGCGAACGCGACATGCCTGCCACCAGGGCGAGCTGCTCGAGGCTGGGCTGAGAATCCAGGTTCTGCACGACATGCTGCATAACCCTTGCAAGCCATGCCGGCGTATCATCGGCCTCGCCTCTGCGCGCGCCGATATGGAATATCTCATGGATGATACCGTGCGCCAGGGACTCACTGTATCCAACCGGTCGCGCCGGCCTGCGGCATTCGTCCGCAAGCAGGGCGCAGAGATGACGGAGCTCGACGCTGTCGGAGAGAAAAAGAGCCGACTGCAGTTCGACGGATCGTCCCACGATCTGTTGAAGCAGCGCCTCTTCGATATGAATGTCGATATGTTCCAGATAGCCGGTGGTGCCAATCCGGCCACTCAGAGGCAAACCGGCGGGCACGAAAAACACATTGCAGGCGGCGCCGCTCTCCTCGCCTTCCGGACTGAGCGTTATCTTCGCGCCGTCAAAAACGACCACGAAGCGGGGATCGGGTGAGATGTACTCGCCAGCCGCGTCCGGCTTCGCTTCGACCTGCCAGAGGTCAACCGCCATCTGCTCGAACTTCAAGCATTGAACATCGTGAAGGGGAACGATGCTCTTGACGGAAGATTTCATCCGTGGCCTAAATCGCATCCCACGATCCGATATTGAGAATAAGAATGATTCGCATTAACGTTTGTGGCTAGAATAAGAATAGAGCGCCGGCTGTCAACAAAACTGAGCTTTACACCGGCGAAAACAGGCTTGGTTAGCTGGTTTTTTTCCCTTATCTGGAATCCGGTCGGTTATCTCGGGGACCCGGAATGCGCCTTCATAGGCTTACGAGCGTGATCAGCCCCCTGGTTGCCGCCCTGCTCCTCATCTCATCGCCCGCCGCTGCCGAGACGTCGAAGATTGAGCATCGTTGGGGTCAAACCTCGGTTCCCGAAAACCCTGAGAGGATCGTGAGTCTGTCCTACAGCGGCGTCGACACCCTGCTCGCGCTGGGATTACGGCCCCTCGCCTACCGGGCCTGGTACGGCGGTAACGAAAAGGGTCTCTGGCCCTGGGCGGCAGCCAGGATGCCCGAAGACCTGGATGCGACGGTTTTACGAGGAGAGATCGACGCAGAATCCGTCGCCCGGCTGCAACCCGATTTCGTCGAGGCGATCTACTCCGGCCTGACCCGCGCGCAATACCGGGCACTGTCGCGTGTCGCCCCGGTTCTGCCAGCCCCCGAAGGGAAAGGCGATTTCGGCAGCACCTGGGAGGATATGCTGATCGGGGTCGGCCGGGCGACCGGCCGCCTCCCGCAGGCCCAGGAGATGATCGCGAAGATGGAAGCCGACATCGCCGCTGTCCGCGCGGCGCATCCCGAGTGGCAGGGAAAGACGGCGATCGTCGGACTGCCGGATACCCCCCTTGTCTTCAGCGAGATCGACCCGCGCATGGACCTGATGAAGCGGCTTGGTTTTCGTCTGCCCGAGGCGGCCCGTGGGCTTGCTCTGGGGGGATTCTTTTTCAAACTGGACCCTGAGTTAACGGCACCGATCGATGCGGACGTGGTCCTCTGGCTCGATCTGGGCGGTGGTGTGGGCCGGCTGTACGCGCATCCGCTCCGCCATACGTTGCGTGCCGTGCGCGAGGGCCGCGAGGTCATCGTGGGTCCTGAGCTCTCCGCGGCCCTGAGCTACGCCAGTCCTCTCAGCCTGCCCTACGCCCTTGAGCGGCTGGTCCCGATGCTCGAGACCGCCCTCGACGGCAATCCCGACACACGCGTCCCAAAGGCGGCAGGGACCGGTCCGCTGCAATGATCCGCACCCTCCTGACCGCACTGCTTTTGGCTCTCCTCTGCGCCGCTTCCCTGCTGTTCGGTGCCCGGCCCGATGTCGGTTTCGGCGATCTGGCCGGGCTCTGGTCGGTGCCGGCATCCGATGATGCCGCCGGCATCGTAGTGCGGGAAATGCGCCTGCCAAGAACCCTCGCCGCCCTTATCGCCGGTGCCGCCCTCGGTGCCGCCGGCGCACTGATCCAGACCCTGACTCGCAACCCGCTCGCTGATCCGGGACTGCTGGGTGTGAATGCGGGTGCCGCGCTGGGCATCGTGGCAAGCGTCTGGATCGCCGGCCCATTGTCCCATGACCTCCTGGTCGCGCCCGCCATGGCCGGCGCCTTCGCCGCACTGCTTATCGTCTGGAGCATCGGAGCTGCATCCCGATCGCCACTGACACTGATCCTGGCCGGCGCGGCGGTCACGGCGCTGCTCAGCGCGCTTCTGCGCGCCCTGCTCCTGCTGGACAGTCAGGCGCTGGATGCCTATCGGGACTGGTCGGTCGGCGCCCTCGATGGCACGAACCTGGCCACCGTACAGGCGGCATCCCTTATGGCTCTGGCCGGCTTCAGCTTCGCTCTGCCGGCCGCGCGGCGCCTCGACAGCCTGGCACTCGGCGAGGATCTGGCCGGCGCGCTGGGCACGAACCTGGCGATCGCACGCGCCCTCACCCTTGGGGCCATCGGCATCCTCGCCGCCGCCGCAGTTCTTGCGGCCGGCCCGCTCGCCTTCGTCGGCCTCGTCGCCCCGCACCTGGCACGCGCCCTGGCGCTCCAAAGCGGCCTCTCCCTGCTCGCCTTTTCCGCCTGTTTCGGAGCCGCACTGGTCCTGGTTGCGGATATCGCCGGGCGGGTCGTGATGCCCGGCCTCGTGATCGAAGCCGGTCTCGGCGTGACCCTGATCGGCGGCGGCTTTCTCATCTGGCTGGTCCGCCAACAGGCGAGGAATCCGGCATGACCCGCAATGCCTGCGCCGTCGGAACTGCCGCGCTTCTTCTGCTCGGACTGGCCGTGGCGCGCCTGCTCGGTGGCGACCCGGCCCTCGATCTTTCCGCGGTCTTCGCAGATAACGGGTCGGAGCGCGCGATCCTTCTGCACTTCCGCGGGCCGCGCCTGCTCCTGGCCGCGGTCACCGGCGCGGCGCTCGGCATGGCAGGCACGGTCCTGCAGATCATGCTACGCAATCCACTGGCCTCGCCAGACATCATCGGCTTCGGCGCGGGCGCGACGGCGGGCGCCGCCGCCGCCATCTTCCTCTTCGGCGATCTCTCCACGGCGGCACCCGGGGCGCTCGCCGGCGGCACGCTCGCGGCCGTTCTGGTCATGACACTGGCCTGGCGCGACGGCGTTTCGCCACTCTCTCTCGTCCTGGTCGGCGTTTCGCTCAGCCTGATCCTGACCACAGCCACCGACATCCTCCTGAGCCTCAGCCCGAGCGTCCTCGCCAGCGAAACCGCCCGTTTCCTGACAGGCTCCTTCGCCTCAGCCGACTGGCGCAGCGTGGGTCTTATGAGCCTGGTCATGCTGCTGGCCGGCGGCGTTTTCGCCGCCTTTGCTTTCGCGATCGACGGGATGGAACTTGGTGATGATCTCGCAACTGCGCTCGGCCTCGATCCACTCCGGGTCCGGCTTTATGCCATCGTCTGCGTGACACTCATCGTTGCCGTCGCGGTCGCCCTGGCGGGACCCGTGCCCTTCGTGGCCTTTCTCGCCGGCCCCATTGCACGCGCCGCCTCCGGCCGTCCCGGCACACTGTTGGGTCTGTCGGCTCTCGTCGGGGCCGTGATCGCCGTCGGGGCAGACTACCTCGCCGGCCTCCCGATCCTGGGAACCCGGCTGCCGGCCGGAGTCTTCACCGCCCTGATCGGTGCCCCCGCGATGCTTGTTCTGCTCCTGAGACTGGAAGGTGACCGGAAATGAAGGGTCTGGAAGCTCAAGGTCTGACCATCGATCTGGCAGGTCGGAGCGTGCTCCGGGGAATCGACCTCGCTGTTCCGGAAGGTAAGATCGCCGCCATCATCGGCCCCAATGGTTGCGGAAAATCGACCCTGCTGCGCGCCTGCGCCAGGATCATCCGCCCGAACGGTGGACGAATCCTCCTGGACGGCGAAGACCTGCAGCAGGTGCCGCCCCGAATCCGGGCGCGCCGCATCGCTTTCCTGCCTCAGTCACCGCAAACACCAGAGGGAATCCGCGTGCGCTCCCTGGTCACCCGCGGCCGGACACCGCACCAGGGGCACTTCGGGCTGCTGACGAAGGCGGATCATGCCGCTGTCGATCGCGCGATTTCCCTGGTCGGCCTCAAGGCGCTGGAAAACCGGCGGGTCGACCGTCTGTCGGGCGGCCAGCGGCAAAGGGTCTGGATCGCCCTCACGCTGGCGCAGGAGACCTCGATCCTCCTGCTGGACGAACCCACCACCTATCTCGACCCGCCACACCAGATCGAGGTCCTCCGGCTGGTACGCCGTTTAAATCAGGAGACCGGCCTGACGGTGGTGATGGTGCTGCACGACATCAATCTCGCCTCGCTCTACGCGGACAGCGTCATCGGCATGCGCGACGGCCATATGCTCTTCTCGACTCAGCCCGGTGAGCCCCTCACGCCGGACCTGATCCGGGACCTCTTCGAAATGGAGGTCCACGCGCTGAAGCATCCGACGGCGGAGGGCTCCGTCATCGTGCCCACGGCATAGCTGGAGCATATTCCGACCACCCGGAATATGCTCTAACCGGCCCGCAGATGCACCAGTCCGCCCGCATAGCGCCGGCGGATGGAGGGGATGTAGGAAAGCAGATTGTAAAGCCGGGTGCGGCTGGGGAAAGGATCGGCGTAACTCGGCGCCGAAAGCAGCGTAACACCGGGGATATCCTTCACGAAAGCCGGCAGGTCGTCGAGCGAAATACCCCAGGGCATCAGTGGCGCCGTATAGCTCTTCGTGATGTTCAAGCCGCTCCTTGTCTTCTGCGAGACAAAGGGCGTGATGGTGTCGAAGAAGATCTCCGCCCCGGGAAATCGCTCCGCGATCTGCGCGAGCAAACCGCGGACTTCGGCCTCTTCGAAATACATCAGCAATCCGGCGGCGGAGATAAAAGGCGTCACGTCTTTCGGAACGCTCTCCATCCACCTGAGATCGAGCGCCGAGCATTCGACCAGGGACAGGTTGGGTTCTTCAGGCAGCAACCTCCGTCGAACCGCGATCGACTCCGGCAGGTCGACGCTGATCCACCTCAACCTTTCATCGCCGATCCGCCAGAACTGAGTCTCCAGCCCCTCGCCCAATGCGACCACGACCGGGTTCTCTCTGGTCCGCGCAAGATAGTCACGAATCAGGTCATCGCAGACTCGCGCCCGGATCGGATGAAACGCACTCGGTTTGCCGAAGCTTCCGCCGAAGTCATAGTCGATCCGCGCGACAAGATCCGCGGCCATGGGATCCTCTATAAGCCGGTCGTCCCGGCGCATCTCGGCGGCCCGGTTCCAGAGCGGCCAGAGCATGGTTTCCGGCACGCCGGAAAGCGAGACGTCGATAGGCCCATCGGATGTCTCTTCAGGGTTCTCTCCCGCTTCAGTATTCATTCCTTTGCATCCCGTCCCGCCAGACGCCAGCCCGCAGCGCGGCTGCGTTCATTCCAGAAGTTTGCGTAGCGCCCAGCGGTGGAGAGAAGCTCCTGGTGCGTGCCCCTCTCGCAAACCCGGCCGCCGTCGAGCACCAGGATCTGATCGGCGACCCGGACCGTCTGCAGGCGGTGGGCAACGACGATCAGCGTCTTCTCCCTGGTCAGGGCACGAAGCGCCTGCTGCACAGCCGCTTCGTTCTCGGGATCGAGCGCGGCGGTCGCCTCGTCCAGCAGAACGATGGGCGCGTTTTTCAACAGGGCCCGGGCGATGGAGACCCGCTGCCGCTCGCCGCCGGAGAGCGCCGCGCCGCCCTCCCCGACGGGGCTTTCCACACCCTGCGGCAGGCGCGCCGCAATCTCATCGACCCGGGCGAGGCGCATTGCCTCTTCCACTTCGGCATCCGAAGCCTCGGGCCGGCCGAGCCGGACATTCTCCAGGATGCTGCCGTTGAAAAGATAGACATCCTGGAACACGACCGAGATACAGCTCATGAGGTCGTCGGTGGTGAGGTCACGCACATCGGCGCCGCCGATACGCACCGCGCCCCCGCCCACATCCCAAAAGCGCGCGATGAGGCGCAGGATCGTCGTCTTGCCGGCACCCGAAGAACCGACGATCGCGGTCATGCTGCACTCCGGCACCCGGAAGCTCACCTCCTCCAGCACCGGTGCCGCGTCGTAGGCGAAACGAACGGACTCGAAGGCCACTTCCAGCCCCTCGCGCCGGGCGGGCGCCGAAGCTTCGGGGAGCGGTTCGGTCGCCAGAAGTTCGTCCATGCGATCCAGGCTGTTACGGCTGATCCTCAAGGCTCCGCCCAGATCGGCAGCGATCAGAAGCGGTTCGATATAGCGCACGCCGAGCACCAGAAGTGCAATCAGTTCGGGCGCATCGATCTCCCCGCCGAGCGCCAGGCTGGTGCCGAACAGCAGCAGGATCGTGAAGGCCAGTTGCAAGACCAGCACAAAAGAGACAAGTCCCTTTGCGACGGTCCGGATCAGGGCATGGCCCGCCCGATGCTGCTCCACCAGCGCGGCCTCGAGTTGCCGAAAACCCCGCTCGCCCTGGCCGAAGGCGCGCAGAACCGCCTGCAGTTGGGCGAACTCGACGATCCGGCCGGCGGCCTCGGCTGCGGCCGCATCCGTTCCGTGGTCCATGCGCTGAACCATGTTTCCGCTCCAGCGGAAGACCAGCGCGGCGACCGGCACCGTCACCAGCGCCGCAAGCGCCAGCCGCCAATCGAAAAAGAACATCAGGGTCACGACCGTCGCCGGGGTGACCAGGGCTGCCACCAGCGGGCGCAGGAGATGCGCCGGCACCCCCATCACACTCACGATGCCCTGGCTGGTGAGACGCCCGATCCGCCCGACCCGCTTGGCCGTGAACCAGCCGAGTGGCAACTGCGCGATGTGGTTCCCGAGCCGTGAGAAAAGCCCCTCGGCCAAACCGATTGCCGTGCGATAACCGGCCAGTTGCGTCCGGTAGCGCACCGCGCCGTAGATCAGCAGCAAAGCCGCCATGGCGCCGAGCCAGCGCCAGGCCGCCTGGGTCTCACCCCGCAGCAGACTGTCGAGCAGTGGCGCCAGCAGGACGAAACCCACGCCCACCAGAACCGCCTCGGCCACCAGCCCCGTCAGGTTCCATCGAAGGGTTTTTGCAGCTTCCGGCCCGGCCACAGACAGGAGTTTCGAAATCACTGAGCGACCTCCACCTTCTCCGTCTTCTCGGCCCCGCCGGCTGTCCAGAGCGCCGCATAGAGCCCGTTCTGTTGCAGCAGTTCGTGATGCCGGCCCCGCTCGAGGATCTGCCCCCGCTCGAGCGCGCAGATACAATCCGCCTCCGCGATCGTGTGCAGGCGGTGCGCGATAACCAGAAGCGTCCGGCCCGCGATGAGGGTTGAGAGCGCGTCCTGAATCGCCGCCTCGGATTCCGGATCGGCGAAAGCTGTCGCCTCGTCCAGCACCAGGATCGGCGCATCGGCCAGAATCGCGCGGGCGATGGACACCCTTTGCGCTTCGCCACCCGATAATCTGGCCCCTTCCCCGACAATGCTGTCATAACCCTGAGGCAGTGCGAGAATGCGCTCATGAATCTGCGCCGCCCTGGCCGCCGCCTCGATCATCTCGTCGCTGGCATCGGGCCGCGCCAGGGCGATGTTTTCGCGCAAGGATGCATTCAAGAGCTGCACATCCTGAAAGACGAAGCTTACCGAACGGTAGAGCTTCTGCGGCGCCATCTCCGTAACCGGGACGCCGCCGATGGTGATGCGGCCCGCGGTTGGATCCCAGAAGCGCGGCAGCAGACGGGCCAGGCTGCTCTTGCCCGACCCGGAGCGTCCGACCAGGGCCGTGACCGTGCCCGGCTCAAGCACGAGGTCGATGTCTTTCAGTACCTCGTTGTCGCCGTCATAAGCAAAGCTGACGCCTTCGAAGACAACACGCGCGCCTTCCGGCGCCCGCGCCGCAGCGGCCACCGGAAGGACCGGTGTGTTCAGCAGCCCCGAAATGCGGCCGGCGGCCTGCTTCGCCAGCATCATGTCGTTCTGCGCAAAGGCCAAGGTCATGAAAGGCGCGGTCAGGCCGGGCGCCAGGACCGCAACGGCCAGCAGGTCCACCGACGCGACCATCCCGCCGGACAGCAGCAGCAGTCCCGCCGCCAGCACGAAGATCAGCGAGAAGAGCGGCGAAAGGACGATCTCGGTTGTCGCAGAGAGCGCGAGCAGACCGCGGACCCAGTTCCAGAAGTAAGCGACGAAAGCCTGCGTCCGCTCGATGAAGCGCCCATAGGCCTTGTGCGACTGACCGAAGGTCTTCACCACGCCGATGCCCTGCACGAACTCGACCGCGGCCGAATTGACATCTTCCAAGGCCTGATTGTAGGCGCCCACCTTCTCGCCGTAACCGCGGAACTGAAGGCTGTAGAGCGCGACGCCGAACAGCGCCGGTCCCAGGGCCACCAGCGCCAGCCGCCAGTCGATCCAGACCAGATAGCCCAGCGCAACGAGCGGCGTCACGGTCGCGCCGATCATATCCGTAAAGGAGTGCCCCACCAGGTGGTGCAGCGCATTGACATCGTCCTGCAGCGCCTTCTTGACGGCCCCCGCGCTGCGCTCGGTGAACCAGCCCAGGGGCACCGCCGCCAGCCGCGCCGCCATGCGTCGCCGCAGGTGAAGCTGCAGATCCAGGTCCGCCAGATGGGTCAGCGCGCTGGCCGCCATGAGACAGAGAAGCCGCACCACCAGGGCGCCGGCGCCGAAGGCCGCGATCAGCCAGGCGCGGCGCTCGTCGATCGGCCCGGTCGCCAGCAGCACGCGTCCCAGTTCGGCGACGGCGATAAAGGGTGCGACACCGGCAACGGCACTCACCGCCTGGAGGCAACAGGCAAGGACGAGCCGTCCACGGACCGGTTCGATGAGCGGGCCAATCTTGGGAGCGCCATCCTTGGCGTCAGATGTCATTCTTGCCTCCGGCAACTTCCGTCATAGAGTCTCCACTGCTGCAGTCGAGGGCTCGCTCTGCGCCCGCCCCTTTGGCAGGCCGAGAGACACCCAGATCGAAATGAGGGCGCAAGCGGCGCCCGCTGCGAAGACGCTTTCATATCCGGCGGAGGCCGCAATGAGTCCGGAACAGGAAGCGCCGATGATCGACATGAAAATGTAGGCGGCATTGATCAAAGACAGGTCGGTACTCTCCTGTCCGGCATCGCTGAAATTCATGAACAGCGTATTGGTCATGACGCCGAGAAAACTGAAAGCCAGGAAAAACAAACCGACCGAAACGGCGGTGTAAATCCGGGGAAGATCGAGGTAGGCGCCTGCGGAGGCCTGGAGATAGACGAGCACGTTGACCGTAAGACCAAGCGGCAGCGCGACGGCAAGTCCGCTCCGCCTGACCAGCAGAGCCGCAATCGGCCCACCGGCCAGCAGCGCGCCGAAGGTCAGGGTGGCGTTGATCAGCGCGATATCCTCCGCCGCAAAGCCGACATCGACCAGCAGCGGCGGCAACATGCCAAAACCCAGGCCCACGGCAAGCCCCAGCCAGAACAGGAAATGCAGCATCCGCCCGCTATGGGGCCTCCGGAAAAAGACGGTGATTCTGGCTCTGTCTCGTTGCCGGGGTCTCGCTGCCATCAAGGTCGCCTGCCTGGACGGGGCAAGGCTCAAAAGCGGCACAGCGAGCAACAGGGCCATCGCCGCCAGAGTCAGGCTCCAGCCCGCGCGGTCATAGAGCAGCAGCAGACCGCTCGCACCCGCCAGGGACGCCAGGGCCGAGCCCGCCAACAAAAAGGCGCTGCCCGTGGATCGCTCCGTTTCCTCCAGGGCCCGGACCGAGTAGCCCAGCAGCGCAGTGCGCGCCGAAGCGGCCAGAACACCGATCAAAAGCGCCAGGCCCAGGATGCCCGCCGGCATGTCTCCCGGCCGGAGGAACGCCATCGCCGCCGTCAACAGGGTCATGGCCAGCAGCAAGACGGCCATCCACTTCTGAGGCGTCGCCTTTCCGTGGCGCCCCCCGTTGTCGATGACGGGCGCCCAGAGAAACGCGAAGATGACCGGCAGATAGATGACGCCGGTCAGGCCGATCAGTTCCAGGGACACGCCGGCCTCACGCAGGATGGCCGGAAGCGCAAAGGTGAAGAAGGAAAAGGGAATCATCACCGCGGCATTGACCAGAAGCAGGACGGCATAGCGCATGCTCTAGAACCGGAGCTTTACGCCGCCGCCGAACAGGCGCGGCTGACCGGCGCTGCCGGTGAAGACCGGCGTGCCGCCCGGCGACGTGCCGAAGGGAAAGGCGGTGATTGCGTAGTCTTCGTCGGTCACGTTCTCGGCGAAGAGATAGGCCTCGAAAGAGCCTTCGACGTAACGCGCACGCAGATTGACAAGCCCATAAGACTCAAGCGGTTTTGTATTGCCGATATCCGCCTCTCGCTCGCCCACATATTGGTACTCCGCCCCGAAGCTGATCTCGCCCGGCAGACCCAGAGAGTCGGCGGTAAAACTGTAATCCGCACTCACACTCGCCGTGACATCGGAAGCGTTGGGCACATCACCGCCGACAAGCGCGCCGGTCGCCGGATCAGCGTCCGTGATCTCCGTCTCCAGGTATCCGATCGAACCGCGCAGGATGAGCCCTTCCATCGGCAGGGCCGTGACTTCCAGCTCTCCGCCGTAGGTTTCCGTGTCGGCGTTCTCGATCCTCGCGGTGAAGGTCGCAAAGTCGAAAGCGCTTAATTGTTCATCCTTGGTGTCATTGAAGAAGACCGCCGCGCCAAAACGGATCCGGTCGTTCAGGAAAGCGCCGCGCAGGCCGACTTCGTAGCTGTCCGTCGTGGCCGTATCGAATTGGTCGACGACGGTGCCCGGACCGCGCGCAAGGTCGGTATCGAAGCTCGAAAAACCGCCAGCCTTCGCACCGCGCGCAATGGAGGCATAGGCGTTGAGGTCGTCGGTCAGCGCGGCCTTGGCCGCGAAGCGCCAGGTCGCAAAGCGGAAAGATTCAGACTGGCTCTGGTCGTTGACGACGGGAACCAGCGCCGCGGGGCCAGAGGTAAAGCCGCCCTCGAACTCCTCCCGCTCATAGGTGTAGCGCAGCTCACCATCGAGGCTCAGCCACTCCAGGACAGGAACCGTCACGGCTGCAAAGGCGTCATAACTCTGGGTCTTGATCGCGGAGGAGAAGGTACCGGTAAGCAGCGGTACCGGGGTCGAGATGTCCAGGAAGGCATCCTGGTCGAAATCCGAGTAGAAGAGATTGCCGCCGAGGATCCAGTCAAAACCTTCCGTGCTTCCCGCCAGTCTGAGCTCCTGGTTGATCCGGTATTCACGATTATCCTGATCGGCGAAGTCGATGGCGGGGTTGTCGAAGAACGCACCAGGCAGACCGGTGAGAGCGCCAAACAGACGGCCGTCCGTCTGGTCGTTGAAAAACTCAAAGTCGCCGTAATGGAAACCCGTGATGGAGGTCAGTTCCACGTCGTCGAGGTCGTGGCTGATCGTCACCCCGGTCTGCGCATTGTTGGTAATCTGTTCCGGTTCGACGTCGAGGCGGACCCTGGGGAACTGCGGATCTTCGGTGAAGGTCCGCAGCAGAACCGTCTCGTCCTGCCGCTCGAAGCGGCTGAAGATCCGAATGTCCGTGGCATCGCCGGCTTCGATGGAAAGCGTGCCCAGAAGATTGACCGTATCGAAGCCGCGGATGTCACCGCCGATATCGTTGGAAACGTCGCCATCGCGCCGGACGTACTGGGCCGCAACGCGTCCCGCCACCCGGTCGGAAAGGGCGCCGCCGGCGATGCCGGTCACTTTCCTTTGCCCCAGATTGCCACCCTCGGCCGCAACACTCAGTTCCGGATCGGCGTTGGGCGTGGCTGTCACGACACTGATCGCACCGGCCTGCGCGTTACGGCCGAAAAGACCGTTCTGCGGCCCGCGCAGGACCTCGACGCGTTCGACGTCGAGCAGGTCGCCGTCAATGGCTCCGAGCGGAACGGGCACGCCGTCGATGAAGTAACCGACCGAATTGTCATCGGGCGCGAAGCCGCCGCCGATATCGCCCACACCGCGAATATTGAACCTGTTGAAGCCGCGGACACCGCTGTCGATGAAACGCACGTTCGCGGCCCGGCGCGCCAGGGCACCGTTCTCGAACACCCGCGCATTTTCGAGTTCCTCGCGTTCGATGACGGTAACGCTGAGCGGCACGTCGACCGAACGTTCCTCGCGTTTTCGCGCCGTGACGGTAATGGGGTCCAGCAGAATCGCATCCGCGCTGTCTTCAGCTTCCGTTGACTGGGCGCGTTCCTGGACCAGTTCCTGGGCCTGCGCCCTTCGCGTGTCCGCGAGCAACATGCCGCAGATCACCAGGACCCAGATACCAGTCGAACAACTGAAAGCTACGCTCTTCCCGAAACCGTCGAGCTTCATCACCCTACTCCCCCGATTGGCAAGCAGCGCCCCGGGAAGAACCAGCACGACGATCCCGACACCGCTTCCCGAAAGCCGCACAACTTGCGAATGACTTGCAACTACGCTGTTTACGGGATCAGGCGAGGTGGCGAACAGACTGATGCCATAGGCGATCGGGCGTTTTTTATAGGACAAAGGACACAGGCTCCCTCAGGCCCGTGGCAACTCGCTCGGCCAGATGCCGAACTTGCGATGGAAAGCGGTGGAGAAACTGCTCTGGTGTTTGTAGCCGACCAGATAAGCGGCCTGTGATACGGTCCATCCTTCCCCGACGATGCCTTCTCGCGCCCGCTCGAGACGCACGTCACGCAGGAAGGCAACAACCGATTGACCGAAGGCCGCGTTGAACTTGGTTTTCAGCGTCGTGACACTGACACCGGCATCGCGCGCGAGGTCCACCAGCCGGTGGTCGCCGTCCGGTTCGGCGAGGAGCCGGTCCCGGATCCGGGTCATTTTCTTTCTGTCTCGGGCCGAGACCGAGGCGGCATTCGCGGCCGCGTCGTCCCGCGTCTGGAGGCCGTAGGCCAAGAGTTCCAACGCGCAGCTCTCGGCCAGGAGGCCCAGCACACAATCGTCCGTATCCGACAGACAGATCCGCAGCGCCCGCCCGCAGAGATCGGGCTCGACGGGAAACTGCTCGACCAGGTTGCGCGACATCTTCGCGTGAATACGTTCCGCAAGCTCATCTTCGACCGCGGCATCGGACGATACCTGAACGAAGAAATCGCGGTAACGCTTGCCCGACAGGAACTCCCCTTCGAGATGAATATCCGACGCCATGGCGACCAGGAGCGCCCTGTTCGGTTGCAGAAGGAAGCTCTCCGAGGCCGCATCGCCAACCCGCACTTCGCTGCTTTGGAACGGCAGGCGGATGATAAACTGTCCGGCGACCGTAGACTTCACACGTTCACTGCGCAGTGCCAGCAGATCGTTGGCCATCATGTCGCAGCCGGATGAGAGTTGCCGGCGGCTGAAGACGCCCTTGAAGGGCGCCTTGTTGTGACCGCCGTCCAGCCGGTCGACGATGATCTCCTGCCGCTTCAGGCCGAATTCCCGACCGTAGCTGTCGAGTTCCTGCTGCGTAATGATCCTTTCCCTGCCCGTCATTGGCTGCCGTCCCGCGCTTTGGGTTGAGTTTCCACGCAGCAGTGACGCCGATCGCACCGCCCCGCCAACAGGGCCAACCTCAGCCGCCGCCTTGGCACCGGGCGTCGCGCGAAACGCGGCAAGCACCGCCGCGATACTGCGTCCCGCAAGTGTCGCCAAGCCGGACAGGAATATCAATAAGATTGAGAAGCATTCGCATTTAGAGGATTCAGGGGGCTGTCGCCATCCGCTGGCCTGTGCAGAAAGCTCTATGGCGACAGCCCCCATAGTCCTCATCCTCTAAAAGCGGATCTTGGCGCCAATGCCGAACTGCCGCGGCAAGCCCGGTGTACCGACCGACACGGGATCGCCGCCGGGTGTGGAGCCGAAACGAAAGCGGGTCTCCGCGTAGTTTTCGTCCAGGAGATTGGTGACGAAGCCGTAGACCGAGAAGCGCTCCGAATCCCAGCCTGCGCGCAGGTTGACGACGTCGAAGGAATCAAGGTCGAGGCTGTTCTGCGGGTCCGCGGTGCGCGAGCCGACATATTGATACTCCGCCCTGCCGAAGAGGCCGCCGTCGATGCCCAAAACCGCGAGCGGGTGTTCATACTCCGCGGCGAGGTTAAAGGAGGTCGAAGGCGCGAAGGGAACCTCGTTGCCGGGCGAGACGGAAGGGTCCTCGGAGGCGGTGATCTCCGTCTGCAGCAGCGCCAGGCCACCCGACAGCGTCAGGCCCGCGATCGGCCGGACCGCGGCCTCGAGTTCAAGGCCGTAGGTTTCGGTATCCAGGTTCTCGATCACGGACTGGAAGGTCAGCGGCTGGAACACCTGAACGTGCTCGTCCTTGGTGTCGTTGAAGAAAGCCGAGGCGGCGAAAGAGGCCCTGCCATCAAGCAGCGTCCCGCGCAGGCCCGCTTCATAGCTCCAGGTGAAGGCGGAGTCGAAGGTGCTGGTGGCGAAGCCGTTGGCCACATCCGTGTCGACCGCCTGAAAGCCGCCTGATTTGGCACCGCGCGAAATCGATGCAAAGCCCGTCAACGCCGGCAGGACATCGCAGGTCACGGCGGCCCGGCCGGTGACGAGATTGAAGTCCAGCCCTTCCTGTTCCCGGGAGTCGGCGCCGAGCGTCCCGCCGGAACGATCCGTGAAGCTGCCGTCGAAGTCCTTGAACTCCCGGGTAAAGCGCAAACCGCCGATGAGGTTCAGCCGCTGACCGACCGGCACGGTGACCTCGCCGAAGCCCGCATAGCTGGTGGTGGTGAACTCGTTGTCGAAATCACCGAAGATGAACCCGGCGCTGTTGAAGGTGAAGTCGAGTTCCAGATCCGACCGGAAGACATTCACGCCCGCCACCCAGCGGGTGCCGCCCGCCAGTTCGCCGTCGAGCCGCAGCTCTTGCGAAAGCTGGACATCGAGGTCGTCAATCGTGCGAAAGCGGGCGTCAGGATTGTTAAAAAATGCCGGCGGAAAGCCCGTCAGAGCGCCGAAAACCAGACCGTCGCTGTCGTCCGAAAAGAAGCTGGAATCGTAATACTGAAATCCGGTCACGGAGGTCAGCGTGACCGATTCGAAGTCGTGGCTGACCGTCAGTCCGGCGCCGAGCGTTTCGAGATCGTAATCCGGTGGAGTGTCAAAGAAGACTTCCGGAAACTCCGGGTTCTCGAAAAACGCGCTCAGGGGCTGTTCGTCGTATTTGCCATAGCGCAGCGCCAGGGTGACATCGCTATTGTCCCCAGGCAGCCAGGTCACCTTGCCATGGAGGTTCGCAAGGTCCTGTTCACGCAGGGACTCGCCGGAATTGAGGTCGCGGACGTCACCGTCGCGTGTCTCGAGCTGCACCGCCACGCGCGCGGCCAGGCTGTCGCCCAAGGGACCGTTGGCCAGCGCCGTGACGCGGCCGGCATCGAAGTTCCCGACCTCCCCGCCGATCTCGAAGGAGGGCTCGAAGGTCGGCGATGCCGTGGTGATGTTGATGGCACCGGCCTGCGCGTTGCGGCCATAGAGCGTGTTCTGCGGGCCGCGCAGAACCTCGATGCGTTCGATATCGAAAAATTCCCGGTCCTGCGCCCGCACCGGGACTGGCACGCCGTCAATGAAGACCGGCGCCGAAGTGTCGTCCGACGATTGCGGGAAAAAGGAACCGACGCCCCGGATGTTCGGGATATTGCTGCCACGTGCCCCCGTATCGACGAAGTTGAAGCCGGGCACAGTCCGGCCAAGGGAGCGGGCGTCATGCAGATCCTGCCGCTCCGCGTCGCTCGACTCGATGACCGTGATCCCGAAGGGAATGCGCTGCAAGGGCTCTTCCAGCTTCCGGGCCGTGACGGTAATCGGATCGAGAAGCGTCGGGTCGTTTTCCTTTCGCCCCGCCTGCTCTTGGACCTGATCCTCCTGCGCAAACACCTGTTCGGCTGGCAGCGTCGTGGCAACGAGGATGGCGCCACCAAGTAGCGCGCGGGAAAATGACGTTCGTTCAGAAACAGACATGTAGCGAATCAAGGTGCTCCCCCAGCGATCTTTCTCCGAGGGCCCTGCCCCCGCTTCAACAAACTGCGGTGTCGTCAATCCGATTCAGAGGCCTGCGAACGGCTTCCAAATTGCAAATGACTTGCAGTATCAAGGCTGAAACAGACTTAGACGAAGCCTGGGGAGATACGCCAGAAAGCAGGTTTATGCGGAAAGCCAATTTCCGTATGCGCAAAGCTGTCAGCAGTGCCGCAGCGCGCTTGGCGCAACCCCGAACTTGCGCCGGAAAGCGGTCGAAAAATTGCTCTGGTGCCGGTAGCCCACGAAGTAGGCCGCCTGGGACACACTCCAGCCTTCCAGTTCGATCCCGTCCCGGGCACGCTCCATCCGCACATCCCGCAGGAAGGCAAAGACCGTTTGCCCGAACACCTCGGGGAACTTCGCCTTCAGGGCACTGACGCTCAAGCCGGCGTCGCGCGCAAGCTGGCTCAGGGAATAGGCCCGTTCAGGCTCCGCCACGATCCTGTCGCGCACCGCAAGAAGCTTGGCCCGGTCCGGCGAGGAAACCCGCCTCAAACGATCCTCTTGCAGATGCGAGGTGGTCTGCAGCGCCCGCGCCAGAAGTTCAAGCGCACAGCTTTCCGCGAACAGCCGGCCGATGCAGCCCTCGGCCAACGGCGAAAAGAGTTCCTGCGCCAGAAGCGCCGAACGCCCCGACATTTCCATGGGCGCGATCTCGGTCGCCCGCAGGAGTTTTTCGACGCGTTCGGCGACTTCCTCGTCAAGCAGATCCTCGGGTCTGGTCCGGACCAGCAGTCCGCGGTAGTACTGCCCGGCCTCGACGCGGTTCACCAGGCGCGCGGAATCCGAGACCGACACCACCGCCGCGGTCCCGGCCTTGAGGTGCAGTCGACCTTTCGAACCGAAAGCGCAGTCCGCAGTTACACCGGCGAGCGAGACCGCGATGGTCAGCGACCTCGGGACCATACCGTCGTGCTCACTTTCGCGCAGGCTCTGCAAGTCGCTGGAATAGAGGCTGACGCCGAACGGAAGCGCATGGAACCCGACCCGCCCCTCGAACATCTCACTATGTCCGCCGGCCTCGTGGAAGTTCGGTGAAACCCGCGAATAATGGTAACCAAAGCTCTCGGCAGCTTGCGCAAATTCGCCGTTCGAAAGGACGTCGTCCTTATTTTCCATCATCCAGCTCTAAGTCGTCCGCAACGTTTCACGATTTACGGAAAAACAGGTTTTGAGTTCACGTCCGAACTCCGCAGCCTGCGATCTGGCGCAACACGCACTTCACATTGGCTGAATAAGGCATACTCGTCAACGCGATTGCGACGCATTCTCGTTTATATACCTCCAGCCGCTATGGCCAATGAGCGCTTCTTGCTCCAGGGTTCGGATCTAGGCAGTCAGGAAAAAGATTTGATCTGGCCCTAGGAAACCAAGCCTCGCCGCCATAGCTATGGTCTGCAGCTATGGTCTGCGGCCCAGTTTGAAGAGTGTTTTTAATATTAGATCCCGGTTAGATGGTCCCACCTTGGCGGATCCATCACACGGTCGTGTCGACGTCCCTGCTTGCGCGGCTCCTCGCCCGCCGCCGTTCCGCTTGCCGTCAAAGCGCTGAAATGCGAGGAAGGCGCCGCACAACGAAGATCGCATGAAGGAGAGCAAAGGTGCTCGCAGCCGAAACGAGATACGCGCTCAGCCAGTGGTTCACCGCGCGCAAGAAACTGACCATCGGGCTGGTGATCCTGCTGGGGCTGGTGATTTTCTACCCCATCGGCATGCTGGTCTCCCATCAGATCAACGACGATGTGGACTTCGCACCGGCGGAGGCCCAGGTGCCCCCGGGCGGCAGCCGGGCGGTCGCCATGGCCGTGGCGCTGATCGAGCGCGAAGTGGAGCAGACCGGCTGGGTCGCGAACAAGCCCTTCCCCTTCCCTTCTGCCCTGCTCGACAACATGCCGAACTTCCAGATCGGCCTGATGTACGCCATGTCGCGCTTTTCCATCGAGATGACCGACGAGCTCGGCCGCTCACGCGGCTCCAGCCAGGTCGACCCGGACCTGGATAAGGCCTCGGGACTGCTGAAGTACGACGGTACCATCTGGATCTGGGAGCCTTCGACCTCCCTCCTGCCGACCGCCAGCGCCGACCGTCAGTACATCGCCGGCATGAAATCCCTGAACCTCTATAACGAACGCCTGGCGCAGGGTCAGGCCGTCTTCGACCGGCGCGCCGATAATCTCATCGCCTTTCTCGACCGGGTCGGCGCCGACCTGGGCAGTTCTTCCGCGGCGCTCGACCTGCGCGCCACCGCCTCCTCGGCCGGCTGGTTCGATCTGTCGGCCGACGATGTCTTCTACGCCACCAAGGGCCGGCTCTACGGCTATCACATGATCCTGCGGGAACTGGGTCACGACTTCCAGGACGTGATCTCGGAGAAGAAGGTCGGGCTGGTCTGGCAGAAGATGCTGGAGAACCTGCGCACCGCCGCCGCGATGGATCCGCTGATCATCTCCAACGGCTATAACGACGGCCTGCTGATGCCGAGCCATCTGGCGGTCCAGGGTTTCTACCTCCTGCGCGCCCGCACCCAGTTGAAGGAGGTCGCCAATATTCTGCTGAAGTAGCGGTACCCCGCAGAAGCAGTCGCGTCGATTGCGCCCACACTTAACCCGGGCTTTACCAATTTGGCCTAAGGTTGTGGCAAATGTATGTCACATCCAAACATAAGTTGCCGTTGCTGGCCGCGCTGTTTTTCGGCGTCTCCGCACAGGCTTTCGCCGCGAACGGTGTCTCCGCCGATTGCGCCTCCCATGCGACGGCGCAGGCACAAAAGCTGTGCCACGACCAGGCCATCATGCGCGACTATGCCCTTGGGCTGACTTCGGAAACCCTGGTCGACACCCCGCCGGTCTCTCTCGGTGTTACCCCGCCGCGTGAGTCCCGGGACGCCGCCGCGGCACGCGACAAGAGCCGCCGGCCGCTGTCGCTGCTCTCTGGCGGCCTGCTCGACGGCGGGACGGCATCGCAGGCTCCCGAGGTCGCGCAAAAGCTGCCGCCAAAAGCCGAGGCCCGGCCCGCGAACACCGCAAAATCCCAAGCTAAAGCCTCGAAATCCCAGGCTCTTTCGACCCTGATCGAGCGCAGGCCTGCATCTGGCCTGGCCGGACAGGACGGCACCATAAACAAGTGGAGCACCCTTCCCGGCGACGGCACGCTGCGCCGCTACGTGGCGCTCGGCGATTTCTCGGTTCCCGATGACGCGACCGAGGTCGCCCAGGCCTTCGATCTCTGGAATCCGCGGATTCAGCACGTTTACATCCGTGGCCGGCATTATCGGCGCGTTCTGGTGGGCCCCTTCTCCGACCGGGAAATCAAGTCCGTGAAGCTGCATCTCGATCAGCACGGCTTCAGCACCGCCTGGCCACTGCGCACGACCGCGGACGCCACCCCGGAAACCCTGATCGCCCGCTACCCCGGCGACGGCTGAACGCAAACCACACAGCCACATCGCAACAACGAACAAAAGCCGTGACGCCCTCGCCACGGCTTTACATTTTCATCTATTTCGACGTCAGAATCGCGCGCGCCGGTCAATGCCGCCCCGCGAACCGCGGCGTTAGTTTTCGCTGTTGGTGGGCGCGGCTTTTTCTTCCTGGGTCACATCCTGGGACGGCAGGCCCTTGTCTTTGTACTCAGCCGAGAAACAAATCAGGTCCCCGCTGCCGGCGAGGAAGCAGTTCAAACCCCGGTCGATCCGAAGCTCACCGCGCTTGAAGACACCCACGCCTGAAGCCTGCTCCACCGCGCGCGCATGGCCCATATCGTGATAGGCGATGCGGACGGCCTGTTCTCTTTCGACGGGTCCGGAAAACTGCGCCGCCAGTTCAACCGAACCAAGCGGGACGGCCGCACTCGCTTGCGCGGCAAAACCGGCAACAACCATACTCGACAAGAGCAGTTTCACTTTTCCGGGCATCTTCTCTGTCTCCCGTCAAAAAACACAAAGCATATAGCTGCAATCCAGCCTTTTTGGGCAGTCAGCCCCTTGGCCATTGTTCTCACAACAGTTGAATAGCGAAATTAAATTAACAAACCGATAACGGATTCTTTGTCCAAGCACTCAATTACTTGAAGTATTTACAGTAAATACGGCGCATTATCGTTAGCTGGGAAAAAGCCAGACGCCCCGGTTCCCTCAAGGTCGCGCAGCAACGACGAGTGGCCGCTACGGCTCTACGCTCCGCGAAGGATCAAACCAGCAAAATCACTCAGGATGATCGTCGCGAAGCGAGTCGCTGCGGCAATCAGGCGTCGGGTTCGATGTAGGGCTCGATCTCGGCCGTTTCCGCCTGCTGAAGCTTTTTCCAGCCCTGCCCGGCGGCCACCAGGCAGCTCATGCCCTTCGGCGAAGACATGATCAGCGTCCAGGTTTTCCCGTCGCCCGTCGTGAGGATCTCCACCAGGCCGCCATTGTTCGTCACGCCAATCGCCACCGGCGCTTCGCTGTACTTGGATGCCAGCGTCTTCAGAATAGCGTCGCGATCGTCGCACTGCTTGGCGGCAAGGGCCGGCGAAGAAGCCATCATCATGCCGACGACTAAAGGAAACACCATACGCATCATCTGTTCCTTTCAGTAGTTCCCGACCGCCCAAAACCCGATCAGAAAGCAATCAGAAACCAAGCAGCCATGCCACAACAATGACAGACGATCATTAACACTTTCTGAAAACCTTGGTAAATCAATGGTTAACAGGAATTTACGAAGCAGAACCAGGAGCACCTGCATCTTGGCAGCGGAAGAGTTTCTTAGATTGGACGCCACCGGAATATACAGCACCAGGACCCGATCTGATCATCTTCGGAACCGCCAAGAACTGGCCAGGCACAAGGCCGCCAGGCAGGTTTCGCCAGGATCTCCTGTCCGCCAGGGCTCATTGAAATCGAAGGATCACAAACAAATAAATTAAATCTCAGATTGCGGTCTCCAAGAATGCGTGGCTTGCAATTTGCAAATTGCGTTGCATTTTGCAATAAAAAATCAAAAAACCGAGACGCAGGATCTTCGATAGCCTTCAGTAAGATAGCAGTCACTATGGTTAACGCGAGTCTGGAAAGACCCGGTTTCAGGGGCCTTTTTGTCCGCCGCAGTACAAAAATCCCATCGCTGCCGGCAGGACCCCAAAAACTGGCATAGCCTTTGCTACTAACAACATTGGCACTAGCCCTTAGGAGCATGCTCGTTTGTGCTTCTAAGTCTATGGAAGTTACAGGGAAAACCAACTCAGCCGATTAAATTCACTGACGGCGAAGTGGCCCGGGCGAGTCCTGGGCCACTACTTTATCCGAGCTTCCAAGAGTGAGTGACACGGACACCAGTTGAAGTCCACAGGTAGTGATCACGACGACAAGATGAGAGCGGCGCGGGGGCAACGCCGTTGTTTGAACTGGTATCAGGAGGAGCCACTTGTTCTATCGCCCGGCGTCCATCGACGACTGCCTGACTTGCGGTCGGCACCCGAGTATCTGCACCTGCTATCCCCTTCTTACGATCTCCAAGAGCTTCGCGCGACGAAACCCGGCAGCTAGAAAGCCGCAGCAGCCCCGGCACCGGCTGGCACGCTTCCAGAAGCAACCGCAGTCCCGCCGGCTCGAAAGCCGCTCCCTTCGGACGCGCGTCCCGGCAGCCCAGACAGGACGATAATCCCTGATCGGCGATTGGCGCACCGCCGCAGTTCTGAGATAATCCGAGGCGACGAATCGCCATAGGCTCGCACCTTCTCCAAACGTCTCTTCTGGGGCGGGAGTTGTCGTGAGCAAGCACCGCCTACTCGGGACGAATGAATCTTGAACACCCCACCCTGCGTCATGGTTTTTGGCCGCAAAGCCGCCCAGAAGGCGCCGAGGCTGAAGGAATTGCTAACAAGCGACTGGGAAATCGTCTGCTGTATTCCTGAGGAGACTCCACCGGAGGTCTTACGCACGGTGGCAAGCCGGGCGAAAGCGGTCGTCAGCGGCCGGCCGAACAGCGAACTGCCCCCTTTACCGGCGTTGGAGCTCTTTCAGATCCCCTTTGCGGGTTACGACTGGATCACGCCGCAGGAGCTTCCCGCCGGCAGCCTCTTCTGCAACGCCTTCGAACACGAGCCGGCCATCGCCGAATACCTGATGCTCGCGATGCTGGAGTCGGAAATCGGCCTCTTGCGGGATTCGCTGGCATTTCGGGCCAAGAGCTGGAATGGCCGCACGGCCGGCGCGGGACCGACCCACGGCGAACTGCGGGGCAAGCACCTCGGCATTCTGGGTTACGGCCATATCGGGACTGAACTGGCGAGCCGGGCGGCCGCCTTCGGTATGCGCATCGCGGCGATCGCGAACCGTCCTAAGGCACTCACTGCACCACTTGACTGGCTTGGCACCCAGGACGACCTCGGCCGACTTCTGGCGGAAAGCGATTATCTCGCGGTCTGCTGCCCGCTGACCGAAAAGACCCGGGACCTGATAGATTCGGCCGCCTTTGACGCCATGAAATCCAATGCTGTTCTCATCAATGTCGCCCGCGGAGCCATCGTGAATGAAGAGGCTCTGTTTTGCGCTTTGAAGGAGCGAAAGATCCGGGGCGCGGTCATCGATGTCTGGTATCAGTACCCCACCCCGGAAGACCCGGCTGTCCCGCCGTCCCGCTTTGCTTTCCATGAACTCGACAATGTCATCATGACGCCGCACAACTCAGGCTGGACAGAGGAAACCATCGATCGCCGCTGGCGCTTTGTCGCCGCGAATCTGGATCGCCTTGCCCGGGGAGAAGAGTTGCAGAACGTCGCGTTTCAGGGCACGGGGCCAAGGCCTCAGCTTGACTAGGTAAAGTCTGGCGCCTCAGGCCAGCAGGCGGTAAACGCTGACCTCTCGCATCTTGCCCTTTACCTGAAAACTGCCGGCCTCTTCGAAGCTGATGCCGCTTTCCTCGACCTGGGAGACCACAGCGTCGGATACCAGGATCGTGACCGCCTCGCCGCGGTCGAGTTCCTTGCCCAGTGCCTCCAGCCGCTGTCCGGTATTCACGGTATCGCCGACGATGGTGTAGTTCATTCGACCGGGCGCACCGATGTTTCCGACCACGACAGGGCCCGTATGGATCCCAATCCTCACCCTGATGCGCGGCTCCTGGCTGATCGCGCGCTTGGCATTCTCCGCCTCGACCGCCTGCACCATTTTTACAGCCGCCCGACAGGCCCGCGCCGCCGTGTCGGCCTGTTCTTCCGGCGCTCCCCAGAAGGCCATCAGACCGTCGCCGATAAACTTGTCGATGGTCCCCTCTTCGGCATCGACGCAACCGCCGAGCAGGGCAAAGTGCTCGTTCAGAAGGCTGGCGATATCCGCGGCGGGAAGCCGTTCGGACTCCGTGCTGAAGCCTACGATGTCCGTGAACATCACCGTCAGAATCCGTTCCTGGGATTCCAGCCTGCTGGCATCGCCGCTTCGAATCAACCGGGTTACCAGCGCGCGCGGAACGTAAGTTTCGAACCAGCGCAGTCCGGCCAGCATCGAGTTAAAGGCGGCAGCCTGATCGTTCAACTCCCGAACCCGGCTGCCCGGCAGCGCGTGCACATGGGACAGGTCCAGGGCCCCGATCTGCGTCGCGCTTTGTGCCAGCAGGCTGATCGGGCGTGCCAGCCGACGGCCGAGCCAGACCGCCCCCAGGGTCGCAATCACGGCAATGGCCAGACCCGCTGCAGCCGCAAAGCCGAGACGATCCAGTTCATCGTCGGCGTCATCGGAAATCAGCCAGGCGCCGATGGCCCAGGGCGGGCTGCCGAAGTCGTTGACCCAACGATAGATCGCGACATGCTCGATCTCACCGACCTCCATGATCACGACATTGACCCCGGCCTTCGCCGCGCCGTCGAACAGGTCGGCGGTGTCACCCTTCCAGATCCCCTCCAGGACGATATCCCCGACCCGGTCGAGCGCGACGACTGGGTTGTCTTCCGACTGTTCAGGATGCGTTTGCGTCAGCAGCGGGTGCGCCAGCACCCGGTCCCGCCCATAGAGGATAAAGGCGTTGACATCGAACAGGTCCCCCACCTCGGTCACGTACTTGGAGAGCTCGGACAAGGACACCCCGACCGCGAGGAAGCCGACATACTCGCCGTCGACCCTGAGCGGCTGCACGAGGTTCACATAGCTGATCCCCACCTCGGAGGAGAAGACGATATCGTCCCAGAAGGGACCGGTGGCCGCCCGGGCGCGTTCGTCTTTGATCCTGGCGGTTTCCGAGTTATCCCGCTCCACGACGATCACGTTTGACGGATCATCGGGCGCATCGTTAACCACGATAAGCTGTCGAAAATCCGTATCCCAAAACACAATCACCTCGATCTGGGGTGCGGCGGCAAGACTGCCGGACAGCAGATCGGACATACGCCGCTGGTCCGACGGCTCGACGTCACCCGCGGCAACGCGGCGGCGGACGAACTCTACCTGCGCCAGAGCGGGTTCAAGATAGCCTCGGACGTCACTCTCGATCGAGCCGATGATCAAAACCGAGCGCTGGTTCAGGAGATCGACGGTGTTCCGCTGACTGGTCCACAAACCGATCACGAGCACCGATACCACGGCGGCCAGAACCAAAACGGCCATACTTCCGGCCAGAACCAGCGCGACCGGCAGGGTCGAGGAACGACGGACCACGGTATCCTGTGGTTCGCTGCTCGTCAGGCTGTCGCCTTCGGCGTCACGCTGAGAGGGCATCACGTTTGGTCTGATCTCTTAAAGTTATCGCCGCGGGGTCTTAGCGTTACGCGCACATTTGCGCAGTCAGATCACCATGCAAGACACGGACGTGCAACATAACCGTCATCTTCCGCAGATTCACAGAACTTTTGAAGGAACTGCCAAGACGCCCGAATTGCGACCGGTCGATCGGATCAAACCGACTTCATTTTGGTGGAAAGAACCGCAGCCACCTCTTCGATCGGACAATTGCGCAGATCTTCGACGGTTTCGTCGTCGACCCAGAACAGCGACTTGATGATCGCCGCGGTTAGCTGACATTCGCTGGTGCAGTGGTGCCGCGCAAGGACCAGAGCATGGTAGCTGCGCGCCTTGCCCTTTGTGCGCTTGAGCTTCTTCCAGCCCGCTTTCAGCATCGAGCGGCCGGACTCCAGGCTCACCGCGAAGGGCACCGTGGAAAAGGCCTTGCGGGCGCGTTTGGCTTTCTTCTTTGCGATGATGTAGGGCAGAGCCACGCGCAGGACATGATTATAGTCGTGACTGTTGGGCTTGGCGCCGGAATAACTGCCGGCATTGGCCAGGATCGTTTCCAGTTCCCTGATATGCTGATGGGTTTTGGCGGCTGAAACACCTGCCTGAACAGAGAAGCCCACCGAGAACACGAGGCTGGCAACCAACAACCCGATAGGACCGGCACCTGCGATTGTGGCTCCCGTCGCCAGCGCCACCACGCCTGGTGAATTGGTTGCAAACTGAGCGACCGTGACCCCATAGGAGCCAACCGTCGAAGTGGCGTTGCCGGCAGATTTTAGGAAGGTGCTGCGGTTGAGAATCTTATTGTTCTCAGGAACCGGTGTCGGGAGCGGACCATGAAAGACATTCGAGTTATAGATATGCTCCGGCGCGTCCTCGCTGTCCTCGTCCAGTTGCGCCTCAATCTCATCAAGTATGTCCAAAGGATCCTGATTCGGCATGTCGTCTGCTCCCGGCCGACCGTGGTTCTGTTTGTGCGCCCTTCAAAAAGACCTCGCATCGGTACAACAGATCCCTGCCCTTGCCAAGCGGGCAAGGCTCCTTGATCGCGTCGCTCGCGTTATGAGGGTAAATTATTAAATCAACGCGCCCTATTGCTAAACAAGGGTGAGCGAGCGCTCAAGAAGCCAATAGCCTGCCACGAGTGCAATGACCGCCAGCGTCGTTGTCCGGACCTGCAGGACCGCGCGATCGGAAACACGGGACAGAAGCGCCAGAACCGCGAGCGTCGCCAGTAAAACCAGGATCTGGCCAAGCTCGATTCCCAGGTTGAAGGCGGCCAGCGACAGGATGAGGTCCGGCGCGCTCCGTCCCAGGATATCGCTGAGGACAAAGGAAAAGCCGAAACCGTGCAGCAGCCCGATGGCGGCAATCACCCAGGGCGTTCCCAGAGTCTTCCGAAAGGCCGCGAAACAGGCGTAGAGCACCGAAGCGGCGATCGCCGCCTCGACGGCGGGAATGAACCAGGACCAGGACGGCACGAAACCCAGAAAGGCCGCCACAAGGGTCAGGGAGTGCCCGAGCGTGAAGGCCGTGACGAGCCAGATCAGACGGACCGAGGCGCCGGCGCCAAGGGCCAGACAAATCACCAGCACGACATGATCGAGGCCCTTGAGGATGTGCAAGACTCCCTGCCAGACGAAAGCAGTCACAGATGACACCCAGGAGCCATCAAGCAGCACCGTCTCGATCAGTTGCCCGGGGATACTGTAGGAAAGCGGGCCCTCGCCGCGCGCGTCGAGGATGTGGTTGTCGATCGTGACGCCTTCAGGCAAAGGCAGTTCGGGATACCCCGCGGCAAGGCTGAGATCGCCATCCACAATCGGCGCCTCCAGTGCAAAAGCCGCTTCGATGACCGCTTCCCCGAAGACGGGATCGATGCGCGCGCCCTGCCTCTCCAACGAGAGGCGCGCCTCTTCAGCCGAAGCAAAGTTTTCGCGCGGCGTGCGCCCGACCACGCGGCTGCGCAACAGGCGAACGTCCAGTTTTCGGCCGTTCTGTTGCCACATCAACCCGTTTCCAAGACGGGTCCGAAATTCCTCGGCCTTCTCGTCCAGTGCCGCCAGCGAGATTCGGTATCGCGGTACGGCGGCCGCCTGATCCAGGTACAGCAGATCGCTGCCCAAGGGTTGGCGGCTGACGCGCGCACTGCGCACCACATCGGCGAAGAACAGCGGCGCCGGCGCCCGCAGATAGACGACCAGCCCGCCCGCCTCTTCAGCCACGATGAGAGTCCGGAGCTTACTGCCTTGCGAGAAGTGCGCTTCGGCGCTCCTGAACGGAAGCGCCGCGAGCAACAAAAGAACAACGAGAAAAAAACGAAATGCTGTCATAACTCAACCCGCGAAAGCGGCCCGGGCAGCGAACTGCCCGAGCCACTCACCTCCTATTCCCAGCCAGCTTTCTGCCAGCCCATCTCGGGGATGGTTTCGACCACCTCGAACTGGAGCTTGTGCGTGAAGGTGCGGCCGTAGCGGTCGGTGGTGCGAACCTCCAGCGTATGCGCACCCAAAGGCAGGCTCGCGGGCAGGTCGGCGCGCCAGAGATGGCTGGACTTCTTGGTCAGCATCCAGGACTGGAAGGGACCGGCGATCGGCGTCTTCCATTCATAACCGCGCCAGGTGGTGTAGCCGGCGGTGTCATCGCCACCCGCCGCGGAACGGAAGGTCATGCGCCCCTGCGTCGCCTGCCTGGAAAGCGCGAGCGGGTCCGCGTAGTCGGGTCCGCTCAGGACCTTTTCACCCTCGCCGGCCTGGGTCCGCGTCGCCTGGATGGCGGCGCCCCCGTTGACCGATACCGAGACGTCGCTTTCCTTGGAGCCGTTCCAGACGTTGACGGCGACCCAGGTGCCTTTCTTGAGATCATCCAGCGTCAGCATGTTCATGTCGCCGAGGTCATTGACCGTGACCGGCGGCACCACATCGGCCGGGACCGGATAGCTATCAGCATAGGCCAGCAGCTTCTTCGCCCAGTCGCGGAAGCGCGGGGTGTTGAAGGAGGCATGCATCTGATCCTGTTCCGTGCCGCCGAAGGTCCTGTAGGTGTCGACGTAGTCGGCGCCGTCGAAGTCGAGCACATAGTAGCCGCGCGGCGAGCCCAGACGCTGGGTGCCGTGGGGGACACCCTGGTCGTTCAGGTCACCGGCCCACCAGGAACCGGAAAGACCACCGGTCACGATCTGATGGAAAGGTGCCGCCGAGGTACCGGTGTTCTTCTCCCAGCCTTCGAAGAACTCGCCGGGCAGGATCTGTTCGGTCGTGTGGGTGTGGCCGGAGAGACCGAGCGCCGGGCGGTCGCCGATGATCTCGTAGAGCGCCGCCAGATTGTCGGTCTGGTGCTTCTGCGCGCCCGCATCCGTGTAGGTCACGAAAGGGATGTGCGCATTGATCACGATCAGCCGGTCTTTCGGCACATTCGCGAGATCGTTCCGCAGCCACTCGAGCTGACGCTCATGGATGACGCCGTTGTAGCTCGGCTTGCCGGCGGGATCGCAGAAGGCGTGCTGGTCGACGCCGTTACAGGGATAGCGGACATTGTCGAGCACCACGAAGTGCACCTTGCCGATATCGAAGGAGTAGTATTCCGGCCCCCATTCGCGGCGAAAGGTATCGAAGGAATCCGCATCCGAGGTCGCATCGAAGTCCAGGTCGTGGTTCCCGCCGACGAAGTACTGCGGCACACCACCGACCGAGATGATCCGCTTGAAGCGCGGGTAGAGCGAAAGATCGTCGCCCATCACATCGCCTTCGAAGATCAAGCATTCGGTGTTTGAGTTGTCGCGGGTCGCCAGCAGCCTGCCGGCGGTCTCGCGGACGTAAGAGACTTCCCGGTTGCTGTAGGGCTGGGCATCGCCGAACACCAGGCACTGGAACTTGTCACCGGTTCCATCGGCGATCAGCGGAAAGTTCACGGCCTCGGGCAGCGGTCCGGTCGGCTCGATACCGCCGTAACGCAGATCCGGGGATCCGGCCACCTTATGGACGTAGTTGAACTGCGGCACCATATCGTCGCTCACCGGCGTGGAGTGGCCGGCAGGCTTGGTGATGAAGAGGTTCATGTCTTTATAGGCCGGCAGTTCGTAGGCACCGTTCTGGTCGGTGGTCACCACTTCTTTGCCGTTGGACACCAGGACACCCGCGACGCCGGCTTCACCCGCATCAAGCACAGAGTTCCGATTGGCATCGATGAAGACCTTGCCGCGCGCCATGTCGGCGGGCGAAGACCCGCGCACGACGTGGACCGAGCCTATGTAGGAGGCATCTTTTGCACTGGCGGCTGCCGCGAATGTCGCGCAGCCCATCAGCAATAGAAGGCTTACTGACCGGATCATATTCCAGACTCTCTTCCATGGGTTACAGGAGGTGGGGCCCAGACGGGCCAAAGGGGTCGCACTCTCGGGTTGGACTTGCGCCTACCGAAAGTGAGTCTGCCCGCCACCCGTGACGCGGGTTTGTCGTTAAGGTTACGGTTTCTTGATGCTCGGGCTATCATAACCTGTCCGCTCTGCGGACAAAGCACAGGCCGCACTGTGCGTTGCGAAAACGACGATCTAACTTTTATCGCCGCCCAGACAGCATTCAGGAGAAACAACCGCATGTCCGTGACCGCTCTCGCTTACATCGGGATCCGTTCCGACCGGCTTGCGGACTGGTCGAACTTCGCCGGCAAGCTGCTTGGAATGCAGTTGCTGGAACCTTCCAACCACGCACTCGCCTTTCGCATGGACGAGCGCAGACAGCGTCTGATCGTCGAAAAGGACTCACGCGACGGCCTGGCCTTCATGGGATGGGAAGTCGCGCTGAAGGATGATCTCGATGACTATGCCGCGCGGCTCGAAGGTGCCGGAACAGCCGTTCGCTGGGGCAGCCGCGAAGAAGCCGACCGGCGCTTCGTGGAAGCCCTGATCGCCTTCGACGATCCCGATGGAAACCGCCTCGAACTGGTGTGGAAACCTGCCGCCGACAGCAGCCCCTTTGCACCCGGCCGTCCGATCTCGGGCTTCATGACCGGCGCGCTCGGCATGGGCCATGCCGTTCTGCATGTCAGAGATGCTTCGGCGCTTCTGCCTTTCTACCGCGATCTGCTGGACTTCAAAGTCAGCGACTACGGCCTGACGCCCTACCCGCTCTATTTCTTTCACGTCAATGGCCGGCACCACAGCTTCGCGCTGATTGGCTCCGGCCAGACCGGGTTTCACCACTTCATGGTCGAGTACGGGAACCTGGACGACGTGGGTCAGGGCTACGACCTCGCGCAGCTCGAGGAAGACCGGATTGCCTACACCCTCGGCCGGCACACCAACGACTACATGACCTCCTTCTACGCCAAGTCGCCCTCGGGTTTCCTGGTGGAGAACGGCTGGGGCGGGCGCATCATCGATCCCGAGACCTGGCAGCCGCACGAAACCCGTGACGGTCCCAGCTTCTGGGGCCACGAGCGACTTCAGATGGCGGAGCACACCCGCAAACGGCTGCGCGACATGCGCCTCGATGCCGCCGCCCGCGGCCTGCGCGCGCCGCCCCTCGCCGATTGTCCCTGGCTCTATCAGCAGATCATGCGCGACTGAATATGTCGGGCCCCTCGCAGTCTCCAACGCGCTTCGACGTCGCCATCATCGGTCTCGGCCCGACCGGTGCGACGCTGGCGAACCTGCTCGGCCTCTGCGGACTCTCGGTACTGGTTTTGGAGCGGGAAGCCGCGGCTTACCACCTGCCCCGCGCGGTCCATTTCGACGACGAAGTCATGCGGGTCTTTCAGACCATCGGGCTCGCCGATGAGATAACGAAGATCGTGCGCGTCAACCCGGGCATGCGCTTCGTTGACCCCGCGGGCAAGCTGCTGCTCGACTGGCCGCGCCCGCAGGTGGTGGGTCCCCAAGGCTGGCATGCGAGCTATCGCTTTCATCAACCGGATCTGGAGAAGATCCTGCGCGCCGGTCTTGAGCGTTTCGAACGGGTCGAGGTCCGCAGCCGAACCGAGTTGACCGGCGCCGAAGACAATGGACATTCCGTGACGTTGCGCTGCCAGGATCTGGCAAAGACCGAAGCCTACAGCCTCGAAGCGCGATACCTGGTCGGCTGCGACGGTGCGCGCTCGACCGTTCGAGGCCTGATCGGGACCGAGATGGAGGATCTGGGCTTTCAGGAACGCTGGCTGGTGATCGATACGCTGCTGAAGCGACCGAAGCCGGAACTGGGCGACCACACCATCCAGCACTGCGACCCGGCGCGGCCGGCGACCTACGTGCGCTGCCCGGGAAACCGCCGCCGTTGGGAGATCACGGTGCGCGAGGAGGAAACGGCGGAAGAAATCGCGAGCAACGAGTCCGTCTGGAAGCTGCTCCGGCCCTGGCTGTCACCCGCGGGTGCCGAGATCGAACGCAAGGCCGTCTATAGTTTCAGATCCGCGGTCGCGAAGTCCTGGCGCGATGGACGGCTTCTGATCGCCGGCGACGCGGCCCATCTCACACCGCCTTTCATGGGACAGGGTATGTGTGCCGGCATCCGTGACGCCGCCAACCTGGCCTGGAAACTGGCGCTCTGCGCAAAGTCTCTGGCGGACGACAGCCTGCTCGACAGCTACCAGTCCGAACGCCTCCCCCATGCAAAGACCTATATCGAAACGGCCATGCGTCTTGGCGGCCTGATCAACACCTGCGGAACCGAGGAGGCCTTACGCGCCGCCTTTCCCCAGGGGGACGGCTCCGCGCGCATGGAAAGCATCGCCCCGCCCCTGGGGCCGGGACTGACCGCCGACAGGACACAGCATCGAGGCCGGCTGTTCCCGCAACCGCTGCTGTCGAACGGCGCGCGGCTGGATGACCACTGCGGCTACGCGCCGGTGCTGCTGGCGTCGAAATCCCTGTTGATGGATTGCCGCGCGCTGGTCGAAAAGGCAACCACCCTGGGCATCGCTGTCTTATCATCCGACGAGGAAGACAAGCTCCGCAGAGCGCTGGAAAAACTCGAAACAAAGTCCGTTCTGCTGCGGCCGGATCGCTATATTCTGGGCACGGCGGGCGACAGCTCCGAACTCACCTCTTTGCTCAGCGGCCTCCTCCCTTCCCCTCTTCTCAAAAACACTCAGGAAAGCGACGCAACACCATGAAACTCTGTTCTTTTCAGGCCGGCGAAACTTCAAGCTACGGCATTGTCTCGGGCGATGGCATCATCGACCTGGGCAAGCGCTACCCGGACAGCACCAGCCTGCGGCACTTTCTTGGACAGCAGGGCCTGGAGGCAGTCCAGTCGCACCAGGGTGACGCGCCTGACCACAGCCTGGAGGCCGTCACCCTGAACCCCGTCATCACAGATCCGGACAAGATCGTCTGCGTCGGCCTCAATTACCATGAGCATGTCCAGGAGACCGGCCGGACGGTCACGGAGAAGCCGGTCCTCTTCTCCCGCTTTGCCGGCAGCCAGGTGGGCCACGGCGCGCCCCTGATCAAACCGCTGGAGTCCGACAAGTTCGACTATGAAGGTGAGTTGGCGGTCATTATCGGACGTGGCGGCCGGCGCATCAGCGAAAGTGAAGCTCTCGATCATGTGGCCGGTTACGCCTGCTATAACGACGGCAGCGTGCGCGACTGGCAGCGGCACACTCACCAGTTCCTGCCCGGCAAGAACTTCGCGGGCACCGGCGGTTTCGGGCCCTGGATGGTCACGGCAGACGAGATCCCGGACCCCGCCGCCCTCACCCTGACCACACGCCTGAACGACGAGATCGTGCAGCAGGCGGGCTGTAACCTCATGATCCATTCGGTCCCGACGCTGATCGCCTACATCTCCACGATCCTGCCGCTCCTGCCGGGAGACGTCATCGTGTCAGGCACGCCCGGCGGTGTCGGCGCGCGGCGTAACCCGCCGCTCTGGATGCGCGATGGCGACCGGGTCGAGGTGGAGATCACTTCCATCGGCAGCCTGATCAATCCGGTCGTCGCCGAAACCTAGAGGCTCCGGCAACGAAGGCATGACCGGAAGGGAAAGCAAAGGACGGGAAGAACGGGTCCGTTCTCTGGCACGCGGCCTCGCCATCCTGCGTTACGTGAACGCGGCTGGCGAGGCCAGGGTGGCCGAGATCGCGGCGGAACTACAGCTTCCCCGCCCCTCCGTCTACCGCCTGCTCCACACTCTGGAGGAGGAAGGCTATGTCGTCTGCTCGGCCTCTGACAGCCGGGTCAGGGTCACCCGCCTGGCCGCCGGGCTGGGCGACAGCTATGCAGCCGCCTCCATGATCTGCCAGGCCGCCGGTCCGGTCTTCGGCGCCTACCGCGCGAAAGTCAAATGGCCGCTCGACCTGACGGTCTATGAGAACGCCGCGATGGTGATTCAGGAAACCACCCATGCGCAAAGCCCGCTTTCCATCGACCGCGGCATGATCGGCCAGCGGCTGCCCATGCTTCGCTCCTCGGCGGGCCGGGCCTATCTGGGAAGCTGCGAAGAAAGCGAGCGCGCGCTCATCCTGAAACACCTGCGCAATCTGAAGGACCCGGAAGACGAGCCTTTCCTCAAGGCAAGCTATCTGAGCTCAATACTGCAGGAAGTGGCGGGCCTAGGACTGGCCCGACGGGAGTCCGGAAGCTTTCGGCCTGACACTTCAAGCATCGCTGTGCCGGTGAAGGTCAAACAGTCGGTCGTCGCCTGCGTCTCGATGATCTGGATCCGCAGCGCTATGCCGGCCAGCGAAGCCATCAAGGGTTATGCAGAGGTCCTCGAGGAGATCGCGGCGGCCATAGCCGTCAACGCGGCAAACCTTCAGCGGTGATAGCTGCCGTCACCGCGGCTCAGCAGATCATCGCTTGCCAGCAGCAGGCCCGGTTCATAGTCGGGCGCCGCATCGAGGCGTCGGTAGATCGGCGCGAAGTCCTGCGCCGTGGCATCAAAAAGATGCATGAAGCTTTTGATGACGAAGTAGCTTTCCTGGAAGTCGTCGATGCGGTAGCGCGTCGACATCACCCGTTCCAGGTCGAAGCCGATGCGGTTGGGTGAAGCGGACTCCAGACAAAATTTGCTTTCGGTCTTGGAAGAGACAATGCCGGCGCCGTAGATGCGCAGGCCCTCATCCGTGGTGATCAGACCGAACTCCACCGTGTACCAGTAGAGGCGCGCCAGATACTGCAGTGCGCCCTTGCCGCAGGCCCGGAGTCCGCCCTTGCCATAGGCCTGCATGTAGTCCGCGAAAACCGGGTTCGCCAGCAGCGGCACATGCCCGAAGACATCGTGAAAGAGATCCGGCTCCTCAAGATAGTCGAGCTGCGCGCGGCTGCGGATCCAGTTGGTGGCCGGAAAGCGCCGGTTGGCGAGGTGATCGAAGAAGATCTCGTCGGGCACCAGGCCCGGCACCGCCACGATCTCCCATCCTGTCGCCTTGCCGAGCAGTTCGTTGAGCCTTCGGAAGTCGGGAATGCCATCGGCAGCCACAGCGAGGAACTCAAGCCCTTCAAGGAACTCCGGCACCACACGCCCCGGCAGCAAGCACGCCTGACGGTCGAAGAGCTGGCGCCAGATCGCGTGATCTTCGGCGCTGTAGCTCTCCCAACCCTGATCGACGGTAAAGTCGGCTCTGACGGGGCTGTCGGCGGCCGCCACCTCTTGTGAAACCTTCGGCATTGGAAGCATGGTGTCCTCCGGATCGCAGTTTGGCGTCCTCGTCCCCCGCTTCCCCCGGCTGTGCAGTCGGAAAGTCCTGCGGGTATAGTTTCGGACGTCCGGCTTTAACTTTCGTTAAAACCTTTTAGGCGACGTCCAAAACACCGCGCTTGATCTGATCCTGCTCGATGGAATCGAACAGCGCCTGGAAGTTGCCTTCACCGAAGCCTTCGTCGCCCTTGCGCTGGATCAGTTCGAAGAACACCGGCCCGATCACGGTCTTGGTGAAGATCTGCAGCAGACGCCCGCCATCTTCGGTCGGCGCGCCGTCGATCAGGATGCGGTTGCGCTTCAGGCGCTCGATGTCCTCGCCGTGTCCGGGCAGGCGCGTGTCGATGTTTTCGTAATAGGTTTCGGGCACGTCGCGCTGAAAGTCGATGCCGCGTTCGGTCAGCATCTCTACCGAGGCATAGATGTCGTCACTGCCGAGCGCGATGTGCTGGATGCCCTCGCCGTTGTACTCTTCCAGATACTCCGCGATTTGGGATTTATCGTCCGAGCTTTCGTTGATCGGAATGCGGATCTTGCCGCAGGGCGAGGTCATGGCCCGCGACTTGAGGCCGGTCAGCTTGCCTTCGATGTCGAAGTAGCGGATTTCGCGGAAGTTGAAGAGGCGCTCGTAGAAGGAACCCCATTCGTCCATACGGCCACGGTGCACGTTGTGGGTCAGATGATCGATATAGGTCAGGCCGGCGCCCTTGGGGTTCTGATCGACGCCCTCGATCGGCACGAAGTCGACGTCATAGATCGAACCGTTGTCGCCGTAGCGGTCCACAAGATAGATCAGGGAATCACCGATGCCCTTGATCGAAGGGATGTTGAGTTCCATCGGGCCGGCTTTGCTCTCGACCACCCAGCCGCCGAGTTCCTCGGCACGCTTACAGGCCGCCGCGGCGTCCTTCACGCGAAAGGCGATGGCGCAGACCGAGGGGCCATGCAGATTGCTGAAGGCGCGCGGGAAACCCTCGCGCTCCGCATTGATGATGAAGTTCACGTCACCCTGACGGTAGAGCGTGACGTCCTTGGAACGGTGGCGCGCGACAGCGACAAAACCCAGCGTCTCGAAGAGGGCGCCGAGCGCTTTCGGATCGGGCGAGGCGTACTCAATGAATTCGAAGCCATCGGTCCCCATGGGGTTTTCCCAAACGTCGCTCATCGCTCTCTCCTCAAGTTGGGCCTTTCGGGCCTGATCTGTTTTTCTGTCGTCGTTCTGGCAGCGGCCCGTTGATCGCGTGGCCCGGTTATCGACCCTTGCATTATGCCCCGAAACGCTCCGCAAGGTCCTTGCGAACTACTGTGCCGAAATGCCATAAAAGACATAATTCATGCATGAAATAACTAAGATAGGATTGAATCATGCAACCAGATGCGATGGACCTTAAGATTCTCTCGAGTCTTCAGGCCAATGCCCGCCTGTCAAATGTCGAGCTGTCCGAGCAGGTTCATCTCTCGGCTTCGCAATGCTATCGGCGGCTCAAGCGCATGGAGGATGCGGGGATCGTCCGAGGCTACACGACGTTGCTGGAGCCGGAGGCGCTCGGCTTCGGTGTCATGGCGCATGTGAATGTCTCGCTCGAGAAGCATGGCGACAATCCGGTACAGGCCTTCAGCGCGGCCATTCATGAGTACCCGGAGGTCCTGGAATGCCACGCAGTTTCCGGCGATGCCGACTACGTCCTGCGGGTGGTCGCGCCGGACCTCAAGGCCTTCTCTGACTTTCTGATGCACCGGCTGTTGGCCCTGCCCATCATCGCCACCGTCCGCTCGAGCATCTTTCTCGACGAACTGAAGAACACGACGGAACTGCCGCTGCAGAACATCGATCCCAAGATGTCTTAGGCCGCCGTTACGCCGCTTCCTGTCCGCGCGCGGTCCCCATGGTCGCGCGGAAATCCGGCGCGACGAGCCTGCTGTAGAGCATCGCCGGGTTCAGCCGGCTGTGCCGGATGCGATAGGGCAGCAGGCGGACCAGCTTCCAGGCCTCCCGGACCGGCGCGCTGCTGTGGGCGCGAATAACCCGGCGCGAGGTCTCCGGCTGCAGAACGCCGCCGGCATGCAGGCCGTCGGTGTCAAAGAAGATCAGGGTCCCGGCCTTGGCTTCAATACTCTCGACCCGCCCACGATGTTCCTCCGGTAAGGCGTTGGGCAGCAGGTTCGGAACACCACCCAGGGCGGCGAAGCGATTCCGATAGGCACTGTTTTTCTTGTGGCTGCCGCGCGCAAAACTGAAGGCGCCGTTTTCCGCCGTCGTATCGTCCAGATAAATCATGAACTTCAGGCTGCGCAGGGTATCGAAATGCACTTCCGTGACCGGCATGGCACGGAACTCGTTTGTGCCCAGCAGGCCGTTGCAATAGGTGGCACCGGGCAAATAGGCATCTGCGATTGCCCTCAAGTCGTCATCGAAAAACAAGGATGCGATCCGTGACTTCCGACGGTTCAGGTCCCGCAGTTTCGGGTCATTGAGAACGATCCGAAAGGCCTTCCCAGGCGTATGCTCGACATGCATGACGCCTTCTTCTTCCTGCGCCAGAAAGCGGTCGAACTCCTCGCGCACCTCCTCCAGGAGATCGCCTGCGATATAACCTTCCTGCACCGAGATCCCATCCCGGCGCAGGGTTTCCAGCACCTGTTCCCTCTGAAGAGCCATTGCCCCGCCTCAAAAAACACCTGGGTCATTATAACCGTTAGCGGAGAGCGAGGCGACTCCCACTACGCGAGGTGTTGGTCCAAAAAGGCCAGGGTCCGGGTCTCAGCCAGTTCCGTGCTTTCGGCATGGAAACTGCCGCGCTCATCGCAGGTGAAGCCGTGCCCGGCATCGTAGAGATGAATCTCGACGGGTCCTTCGGCCTGCGCCTTCGCCACCGCCTCCACATGTTCCGGCGGGATCAGGGGATCGGTCCGGCCGAAGTGCATCTGGACCGGACAGTTCGGCGCCTCTTCCTTAAAATCAGCGATCTGTCCACCGTAGTAGCAGACACTGGCCGCCGGCCGCAGGCGGGTGGCGCCCAGCCAGGCGACGGAACCGCCATAGCAGTAGCCGACAATCCCGGTCTTGCCGGCACCTGCGAGATTGGACAACGCGGCGTCCACATCCTTGACGGCATCTTCCCAGGCGATCTGCCCTTTCAGGTCACGTCCGCGCGCCGTCCCCGCTTCGTCGTAGGGCAATTCCAGCCGCGGTTCGAGCCGATCGAAGAGCGCCGGTGCCACGGCGACATAGCCCGCGGCCGCGAAGCGATCACAGAGCTTCTTCATATGGCCATTGACCCCGAAGATCTCCTGTATGATCACCAGCCCGCCCTTGACCGACCCGGAAGGCTCTGCCCGATAGGCCGAGAGGCGGTGGCCGTCGGAGGCCGTAAGTTCGATCATGTCACCCATTGTCCGGCCTCCCAGCCTCGTCTTCGTCGGTTACGCTTTATAGCAAGTTACGCCTTGTAGCTTTGGCCGAGCTGCCGCAGGCGCCGGATCAGGCTCGAGGTGTCCCAGCGCCCACCGCCGAGCACCTGGACATCACCGTAGAATTGATCGACCAGGGCCGTGACCGGCAGACTGGTGTTAAGGCGGTCCGCTTCGGCCAGGGCAATGCCGAGATCCTTGCGCATCCAGTCCACAGCAAAGCCGAAGTCGAACTCATCGTCGACCATGGTCTCGAAACGGTTTTCCATCTGCCAGGACTGGGCCGCACCCTTGGAGATCACCTCGGCCACCTGCTTAGCGTCCAGGCCCGCTTTCTGCGCGAAGTACATGCCTTCCGACAGGGCCTGCACCAGACCGGCGATGCAGATCTGATTGACCATCTTGGTCAACTGTCCGGCACCGACCGGCCCGAGAAGCGTCACTGCCCGTGCATAGGATTCGACCGCCCCTTTGACCGAATTGAAAGTGGCTTCATCGCCGCCGCACATGACGGTCAGAACACCATTCTCGGCACCGGCCTGGCCGCCCGACACCGGCGCATCGATGAAGCCGATCCCAAGTTCTTCGCCGGCCGCCGCCAGTTCACGGGCAACATCGGCCGAGGCGGTGGTGTGGTCCACGAAGACCGTCCCCTTCCCCATGCCGCTGAAGGCGCCGTCTTCGCCCAGGGCCACCGAACGCAGGTCGTCGTCGTTGCCGACGCAGGCCATGACGATCTCCGCCTCCAGCGCCGCCTCGCGCGGCGTGGCGGCCGTCTTGCCCTTGTACTTCTCGGCCCAGGCTTCGGACTTCGCGGCGGTGCGGTTGTAGACCGTAACGTCATAGCCGTCATTGGCCAGGTGTCCCGCCATCGGGAAACCCATCACACCGAGACCGAGGAAAGCGACTTTCTTACTCATGCGTATCTCCCAGGGCGCAGCGTGATCCCAAAGCAGCGGGTTCGGATGCGCCTTTGCTTATTCTTGAGGTTGAGACTTTCGTCGAGATTGAACATCCCGGTGCAGGAACCGAAGCGCAAAGCGCTGCAGTCACGCCGGAACAGGTCATTGAATCCGAGATCATTTTTACCGGATCGGACCACAGTTCCGCAAGAACCGCCAGAGCATATTCCGACCATAAGGAATCATTTGACCGGGGAGATTTTCCGTTCTGACAAGGCGCGGTTCGCAATGCGATGCGGCGCATCGGATAAGAGCCGCAACGCAGTCAGAGCGGGAAAGAACCCGGCCTCCGGTGGGTTTTGAAGGCTCATCGGCAGCGTTGCGATACTTGCCCGATACGCCGTATCGCGCTGCGCAACGCGCCTTACCGAATGAGACTTCAAAGCCCATCAAATTGATCCCGTATGGTCGGAACATGCTCTACTCCGCGTAGGCGAGCGGCAGCGCAGTGGTGTACTTGATCTCTTCCATCGCGAAACTGGAGCTAACGTCGGTCAGGTCGATCCGCTGTATCAAGCGCTGGTAAAAGGCATCATAAGCGGCGATATCCGGGACGACGACGCGCAGCATATAGTCCACGTCTCCGCTCATGCGGTAGAACTCGACCACCTCGGGAAAGTTCACCACCGCTTTTGCAAAGTTTTCCAACCATTTGACATCGTGCTTGCTGGTCTTGACGCCGACGAAAACCGTCACGCCCAGGTTCAGCTTGTCCCGGTCGAGCAGTGCGACACGGCGGCGGATCACGCCGCTTTCCTCCAGTTGGCGGATGCGGCGCCAGCAAGGCGTCTTGGAGAGCCCTACCCGCTCCGCGATTTCAGCAACCGCCAGAGCCGAATCTTCCTGCAGGCATTCGAGGATTTTCCGATCTATGGAATTCACGAAACTTATTCCTAATTTTTGACCATTTAATAGGACAATATATACTCATAAGTGCGATTTATGCGCATATTTAGGACCAATTTTCAAGGAAATCGCACTATCGTTTTATTGAGAGATCGACAAGACAGGCGATAAACAAGATGAAAACGCTTTTCACCGAACACCCGAATTCAGTCAACGAAACCTACGGCGAGCACATGGCCATGAGCGCCTCCTTCGGCTTCGCCATGCTCTGCGGCGCCTTCGCCGCCCTGGTGCATGCCGTCTTCCCCTTCCTGTTCGAAAAGACCGGCAGCACCATCATCACGCGCCTGCATGAGCGTATGGTCACCAACAGAGTCCGGCGCCCCGCCAAGACGGCCGATAAGCCCATCCCGGCGCAACGCCTGGCGGCCGAATAGTCCCCCAGTTAACCAAAACGCCACTTCTAAAGGATCTAATAGGCTGCCCCTTTCGTCAGGGATAGCCAAGGATGCCCCGGCATGTGCAGATGGCTGGCCTATCGCGGATCTCCGATCTTTCCGGAGGATCTGATCTTCGAGCCCGACAATTCGCTCGCGGCCCAGAGCCTGCATTCCTGCAAGGCCAAGGTCACCGTCAACGGCGACGGCTTCGGGCTCGGCTGGTACGGCGAACGCGCCACCCCCGGCGTTTACCGGGAAGTCCTGCCGGCCTGGAGCGACTGTAATCTGCGCAGCCTGGCGGCCAGCATCCGGACACATCATTTCTTCGCCCACATCCGGGCCTCCACCGGTACAGCGACCTCGCGTCCCAACTGCCACCCCTTCACTCATGGAAAGTGGCTCTTCATGCACAACGGCCAGATCGGCGACTACGACCGGCTGCGCCGGCGGCTGGAGGCCCTGATCCCGGATGCGCTTTACACCTGCCGACAGGGCTCGACCGATAGTGAACTGCTGTTCTATCTGCTGTTTCACTTCGGCCTTGAAGAGGACCCGATGTCGGCCTTGCGTAAGACCTTGGAGGAAGTCGCGCGCACTTCCAAAGATCTCGACTGCAAGACGGCCTTTCGCTGCACGGCGGCGCTGACCGATGGCCAGACCACCTACGCCATTCGCCACTCGACCGACGATCATCCGCCCAGCCTCTACTGGCAGGAGACCCGCGATCACACTCTGATCGTTTCCGAACCCCTGGATACGGAGGTCGGCGAGTGGCAACCGGTTCCACCCTCAACCGTCCTGGTAACCCGTGACGGTCAGAGCACTATGTCCGAGTCACTCTGACAGCTTCATCCAATTCCTTTGTTTGGCCCATTGGCCTTGCCCTGTTCCCGCTGAACGGAGAGACTGCGCGCCACGCCAACCTCTGTCAGTCAAAATCGGGAAAATTTCTATGCAGGAACTGTCGGGTCAGGTCGCCATCGTGACCGGCGCCAGTCGCGGTATCGGTGAAGCCACAGCGAAGAAGCTCGGCGCGCTCGGCGTAAAAGTCGTGCTCGCAGCCAGGAGCCTCGAACGCTGCGAAGCCATTGCCGCCGAGATCCGGGCGGCCGGCGGCGACGCCATCGCCATCGCCTGCGATGTCTCCGACTACGCCGCGGTCACGGCCCTGGCAGAGAAAACCCGCCAGAGCTTCGGACCAGTCTCGATCCTGGTCAACAACGCCGGCGTGATCGATCCCATCGGCGCGATCCTGGAAAGCACCCCGGAGGACTGGGCCAAAAACATCTCGATCAATCTGCTGGGCTCTTATCACTGCATCCATGCGACCCTCGTCGATCTTCTCCAGGCCAAAGGCGTCGTGATCAATATCAGTTCCGGCGCGGCGCACACGGCCCTCGAGGGCTGGAGTTCCTACTGCAGTGCCAAGGCGGGCCTCGCCATGCTCACCAAGGCCACCGCACTGGAATACGCTGAACAAGGCCTGCGTGTTTTCGGCTTCGGGCCCGGCACTGTCGATACGGAGATGCAGGTCAAGATCCGGGCTTCGGGCATCAACCCGGTCAGTCAGATGACGCGAGCCGATCATGCCCCGGCCGAAGAACCGGCGCAGGTGATCGCTTATCTCTGCTCCCAGGCCGCCGCCGATCTCTCCGGGAACGAGCTCACGATTCGCGATCCCCTGCTGCGGCAGCGCGCCGGCCTCAGTTCCTAAACGCCGACCTCCATGGCCGGCGCCTCAAACAGCGGCACAAGCTCGGGATAGCTCTCCAGGCAAGCCCGGGTCTGCACGAAGCGCTCGGGATAGAGCCGTCCGTCTTCCCAAAGTGCGGTGCCGTCAATGCGCACCGTCTGATCGAGCACCATCCAGCAGATTTCACCCGGCGCATAGGCCCCACAGGTGTGGAAATGCAGCACACGGGGATTGCAGAAAGCCGTGTTCGACCAGCAGTCCGGATCGGCGCCGGCCGCCCGCTCGTAGGCGCAGCCGGGATGGATACCCGCATGCCAGGAATGGACGAAGGACGGATCGATATCGAAGAGACCCGCGACATGTGCGTAGTGCGCTTCCACCCGACGCACGGACTCGGGATCGCCGGAAAAGCCCGCGATGCGACCCTTCGCGACTTCCGCGAAGACAGGGGTCTCGATCTCGACGAAGGGCGGGTCGTAAGCCTGTGATCCGGTCGGAGTCAGGTAGCGCGCCAGGGCGACCTTGCCGTCGAACTCACGCGCCTCGACGGGCTGCGGCACCCCCAGCGGAAAGCGGCGGACACCGACGTCCACCGGATTTGCGCGGGCCTGTTCGGCGATCCCGCCGGTCACGCGGGTCCCGAGCGGACAGGTGATTTCGATCTGCTCGGCGCTCAGGAGAATCCCGTCGATGGCCTTTTTGAAGGCCGACATGGCTTGGTGGCTGGCGGTACCGAAGTCCGATGCCAGCATCTGGGCATCGCGGATGTAACACATGACCTTCGTCTGGCCCGCCGGTACTTCGGCGAAGCGGTCCTGATCCCCGATGCGGGCGAAAAAGATACAGTGATCCTGCCCTCCGATCGCCTGCGCCGCTTCGGGGCTCAGCTTCTCGGATGGCGGACCGACCTCGATGCGTTTGGTCTTCAGGCCAAGGCGCGCCGCTTCGCCTGCCACGGCCTCCGGCGCGGCTTCATCGTACCAGCCCAGCTCGGGCGGCTCGCAGACCAGCAGGACCTCGCTGCCCGGCGCGAACGCGCCACAGTGCTGCAGCAGGTTGCGCGCCCCTTCGGCCAGCCGAGCCTGATCCGTCATCGCCGCCGCTCCGCCTGGACTGTCAAAAAGACAAAGGTCTCGCTCACGACCCTGCGGAAGCCGTGGCTGAGCTCGGAATCGAGACTGAGACTGTCGCCCGCCTTCATGGTCATTTCCCGTTCGCCGTAGCGGTAAACGGCTTCGCCCTCCAGCACATAGATGAAGACGACTCCATGCCCGACGTAGATCGGCGGGCGCGCCTTCTGACGATGGAGCGTGACCAGTCGCGCCTCGAACTGCAGGTCGCGGCGGATGTGATAGGAGAGATCGACGTACTCGTGACTGTGATCGTCGACGATCCGCGTCGAGCGCAGACCCTCGCCGCGTTTGACATGGGTGAAGTCGGTGTGGTCCGAGGTCGTCTCGCGAAAAAGGCTGACCAGCGGCACGTTCAGAGTCCGGCTGAGCGCGTTCAGCGTCGAGATGGAGGGCGAGACCTGCCCGCTCTCGATCCGGCTGACCATCGAGGCTGACACACCGGAGGCCTGCGCCAGGTTGCGGGCCGACATGCCCTGTTCTTCACGCAGCGCCCGTAGCGCGATGCCGATGGCCAGATCCGTTTCCTCGTTCGGCGGGATCTCTCTCGTCACGCTCAGGCCTTTCGATAGGAAAAGGCCTTGCCGAAGCGCCAGACCAGATAGTCACCGCAGGTGGTGGCCGGTTCACGTACCTCATGATTGGCGCCGAAGATCTCCCGCGGATCGATCACGGTCTGCGGATCAGGATCGAAGGCCAGCACCAGCGACAGGCGCTCGCGGCCGGAGGAATTGACCACGCGGTGCGGCGTCGACTTGTAGGCATGGTCGGTCCAGCGGGCCAGCAGATCCCCGACATTGACGATCAGCGTGCCCTCGATGGGCGGTGCCTCGATCCAATCGCCGTTGATATCCTGGACCTGCAGGCCACCGGTCGAGTCCTGGCACAGCACCGTCAGAACGCCGAAGTCCGTGTGCGGCCCGACACCGAACTGTTCGCTTCCCATCTCTTCGGGCTGCGGCGGATAGTAGACGAAGGACGCGCGGCTCAAGGGTTGGGAGGCGCTGCGCAGAAAGAACTCCGGCGCTAGGCCCAAGCCGGCCGCGAAGCCGCGCATAAGGTGGTGCGCCACCTCATGGGCCGCCTCGAAATACCGCATAGCCTTGGGCTGCATGTCGGGGAGGAAATCCGGCCAGAGATTCGGTCCCCGCAGGGCATGGTCTTCCGGCGTAACACCGTCCTGATCCTGATAACCCCAGATGAAGCTCTCCTTCAGGTCCGCCTTGGCGTCGTCCTGCATCTTCGCCCCGCCCTGCCCGAGCCAGCCGCGATGCCGCGCCGAGACTTTCACCCTCTCCTTGGCGCTCTCGTCGCTGCGGAAGAAGGACAGGGCCGTTGCGCGCGCCGCCTCGATCACATCGTCCGGAATGCCATGACCTTTGATGTAGATGAACCCGAGCCCCGTGCTCGCCGCGTGGAGCGCAGCCCCGATGCCAGCCGGATCGCTGCCGTCACGCAGCGGAGAAATGTCGATCACCGGAATCTGGTCACCGTCAAACCGCTTGGCCCGGGCATAGTTCATGGCGCGTTTCCTCCGACTTTGTATGTTGCTTAAAGAAAAATTATTTTATTTTCATGCAACATGTCAAGTCTTGGCGTAGTAGCCGACGATATCGCCCTCCGTGGTGACCCCCAGACCGTTGAGCAGGCGGTTGACGTAGTTGAAATAGCCGATGATCTGGTTGGCTTCGAGGATTTCCCCGTCGTCCACGCCCGCATCCTTCAGCGCCTGGACATCGCCCTCCTCCATAGCACCGGGATTGCGCGTCAGTTTCTCCGCGTAGCGCAAAAGCGCCAGTTCCCGGCCCTCGAAAGCCTCTTCCGGGCGCCCGGTCTGCAGCGCCGCCTCGATGGCATCGGCCCGCGCCTCGTCCCCGATCAGATGCCGCGCGTTAGACCAGTGGTTCGCGAGGGAGTAAGGGCAGTCGTTCAGGATCGAAACGTAGGAACTGATGGTTTCCTGCAGCCACATGGGCAGAGTGTTGGCATCGTCGTGCAGGGCCGCTCGGTAAAGGATGACGTGCCCACGCATGGTGTTGGGCCGCAGCGAATGCACGCGCATGACATTGTCGACGGTGCCGTGCGGCGTCCGGGCCAACTTCAGCACTTCGAGCAGTTCCTCATCGGCCTCCGCGTCGGAGATCATCTTGATCCAGGCAGACATCTTTCGGTTTCTTCCTCAGTTGCGTTCGTCGGCCTGCATCCGGCGCTCCAGCCAGCGCACGCCGGCTGAGACGATCAGGATGAGCACCAGGTATTCCAGAACCAGAATGGTGTAAATCTCGAGCGGACGGTATTCGCTGACCACCAGCTCGTTCGCCTTGCGAGTCAGTTCCTGCATGCCGATCACCGAGACCAGCGAAGACATCTTCAGCATATAGACAAGCTGATTGCCCAACGCCGGCAGAATGCGCTTGATCGCCTGCGGCAGGATCACGAAGCGCATGGTGTCGGTGTAGGACAGCGAGATCGAGTGAGCCGCCTCGTACTGACCCTTGGCGATCGACTGAATACCCGCCCGGAAGATCTCTGCCTCGAAGGCGCTGTCCGACAGCGCCAGCGCGATGACACCGGCCCAGAACACACTGATGGTCAGGCCCGAAAGCTGCGGCAGGCCATAGTAGACCCAGAGGATCAGCACCAGGATCGGAACCGCCCGCACCAGCTCGACATAGGTCCGGCTGAAGACCCGCAAGGGCCGCCTGGAGGACAGCCCCGGCAGGGCGATCAGCAAGCCGACGACGATTGAGATGGAGATCGCCGTCAGCGACAGCAGCACCGTGTAGTAGAGGCCGCTCAAGAGAAATTCGAGGTTCGTCGCGCCGGACTTGGTCGTCGGATCGACCACGTACCAGCCCCACTGGTCGGAGCAGCCCGACACCAGGGCCATCAGCAGCAGGCAGAGAGCCGTTTTCTTCATCATCCCTCTCCCTTAGTGCTGCAGAATCTGCTGCAGGAACTCCTGGCAGCGCTGGCTTTTCGGGGCGCTGAAAAAAGCCTCGGGATCAGCCACCTCGACGATCTCGCCGTGGTCCATGAAGACCATCTTGTCGGCCACGCGCCGGGCGAAGCCCATCTCGTGAGTCACGCAGATCATGGTCATGCCGCTCTCCGCCAGCACCGTCATCACGTCCAGCACTTCGTTGATCATCTCCGGATCGAGCGCCGAGGTCGGCTCGTCGAACAGCATGATCTTGGGCTCCATGCAGAGCGAGCGGGCGATCGCCACACGCTGCTGCTGGCCACCGGAAAGCTGCCGCGGATACTTTTCCGCCTGCTCGGGAATCCGCACGCGCTCCAGATAGCGCAGCGCCAGTTCGCGCGCCTCCGTCTGCGACAGCTTGCGGACCCGCACCGGGCCGAGCATCAGGTTTTCAAGCACCGTGAGATGCGGGAAGAGATTGAATTGCTGGAACACCATGCCGACGCTGGAGCGGATGGCGTTCAGACTCGCCTTGTCTCCGGTGAGTCGCGTGCCCTCCACCGTGAGGCTGCCGCCCTGATGATGTTCGAGACCATTGATGCAGCGGATCAGGGTCGATTTCCCCGAACCGGAGGGCCCGCAGATGACGACCTTTTCCCCCAGGGCCACCTCCAGCGAGATGTTCTTCAGAACCTGAAAGTCACCGAAGAATTTCTCGACGGCTTCGAAACGGATGATTGGTCCGGCGAAGTCTCCCACCTCGTTCTCCTTCCCCCTTTTCCAGCCTTTCAAGCCGGAATTTTATCCCCAAAAGTCTAGTCGCATTATAACATCACACGCAATAAATTCATTTTCTTGCAATTTTTCCGCTTCCAAAGGATGATACCTGCGTGATGCTCCGTAATGCTTTATCCTCCCTGTTTTCGCGCTCGCTGCGGCGGCGTTACTTGAAACGAGGGTGAGCAGCACGAAAGCTGTCTGGTTAAATCACACGTGCGCTGAACACCGGGCTCACCAACCTGAAGATGGGGTTCAGGGCGACAGGGAGATAAAAATGAAACTGATCAAAATGGCTTCTGCAGCCGTCGTGCTGTGTCTGGCGACTACGCAGGTCTATGCGCAGTCGGCTCTCAAGGAAATTCTGAGCGAGGGGGTGCTCAAGGTCGGGACGACGGGCGACTGGAATCCCATGACCATGAAAGACCCCGCGACAAACAGCTACACCGGTTACGACATTGACGTCATGACCCAACTGGCGTCGGACCTCGGTGTCGAGGTGGAGTTCGTGCCCACCGACTGGAAGACGCTGGTCAGCGGCGTGACTGCCGGCAAGTACCACATCACCGGTTCCGCCTCGATCTCTCCGTCGCGGGCCAAGGCGGCAGGTTACTCCTCCAGCTACTTCGCCCTGGCCACCGTGCCGCTGGTCAACGCCAAGAGCGGCGACAAGTACAAGGACTGGGCCGACCTCGATGTCGACGGCGTGACTGTCGCCGCGACGCTCGGCACGACTCAGGAGAAGCAGGTCAAGCAGTTCTTCCCCAACGCCAGCCACCGCATCGTCGAAGCCCCGGCGCGTGACTTCCAGGAAGTGCTGGCCGGCCGCGCCGATGCGCACATCACCTCGAACGTGGAAGCCTTCAAGCTGGTCGAGAAGTACGCGGACCTGAAGATCGTCCCTGTCTCGGCGCCGCGGGCCCGGACCCCGATCGCCATGCTGCTGCCGCAGGGTGACCAGGTCTGGATCAACTACGTCAACACCTGGATATCCCTGAAAAAGGAAAACGGCTTCTTCGATGAACTCGGCAAGAAATGGCGTCTGACCGAGTAACGGAACAAGGGGGCTTCGGCCCCCTTTTCTTCTCATGCTGACTCTCTACGCCACGCCGACCAGCCTCTACTGCGCCAAGCTGCGTATTCTCTTGCGGTACAAGGGCCTCACCTGGCAGGAGCTGCCGCCGCCGGAGGGATATCGCTCTGCGGCCTATCGCCGGATCGTGCCATCGGGCAGCATTCCCGCGCTCCAGGACGGAGGCTGGACCCTGAGCGACTCCGAAGCCATCGGCGAGTACCTGGAGGAGACCCACCGCACCCCGGCAATGCTGCCGAAAGATCCGGTACAGCGCGCTCGCGTCCGGGAACGCGCCCGCTTTCATGACACACGATTGGAACCCCGGATCCGCGCCCTCTTTCCCGCTCTTATGGGAACAGCCTGTGGCGCAGCCGAACGCGCGGCGGCCGGAGAGGCACTCTCCGAACGCCTGGTGCAGCTTAAAGAATTGCTGCAACACGCCCCACCGGGGAAAGATCTCACGCTGGGTGATTGCGGCTATCCGATAAGCTTTACCTGGATCGAAATCCTGCAGGAAAGGCTCGCCCTGCGGATTGACTGGCCAGACTCGCTGCATACCTGGTCGCAGGAACTCATGCGCCATAGCGCGGTGGCCGATGAACTGGTCAGCTACCGGCCCGCCGTCGCGAACTGGCTGGCCGGCCTGGAGTCAGACGCATGAAGTTGCAAATGATGACCTGGATCGAGGTCGAAGCCTATCTCAAGACATCCCAGACTGTCGTCATCCCGACCGGTTCTACTGAACAGCACGGCCCGATCGGGCTGATCGGCACCGACGCTTTCTGCGCCGAGAAGATCGCGGAAGGCGCCACCGAGCAGACCGGAACCATCCTGGCGCCGACCCTCGCCCTGACACCGGCGCCCTTCAACATGGACTTTCCCGGAACGCTCTCGCTGTCGGAAGATCTCTTCTGCAGGCTGCTGGACGAACTGCTGGGCGGCCTGGAACATCACGGGTTCCGTCAGATCTATGTCCTCAACGGCCACGGCGCCAACCTCGCACCCCTCCGATCCGTCGCGGCAGGCCGCAGCAGCGATGTCAGAATCCGAAGCTGGTGGGACTTCGACGAGGTCAATGCCTTGCGTAAGCAGTATTACGCCCAGTGGGAAGGCATGCATGCGACCCCCTCTGAGGTTGCGATCACGCAGGCCGCCTTTCGGCGCGTGCCACCTCATCCCCTGGCGGAAGCACCGCCGGAGCCTTTGTCACCGGATTACATTAAAGCGCACGCCGGCGACCGGCATGGCCCGGCGGACGAACACCGCGCCGCCTTTCCCGACGGGCGGGTCGGTTCCCACTCGGCCCTCGCCACCCCGGCCCACGGCGAAGCGCTCCTGCAGGCCGCCATCGACGCCACCGCCCGGGATATTCGCGACTTCGCGGCACAGCGTTAACCCCGCAGGGCCATAACTCACCGGCCATAAACTCTATGTGAAGACCTCAAGGGCTACGTTGATCATTCCACCGGGGCTCGCCATCTTTAGCGCGAACGAAAGGGAGTCCGAGATGCCATTGCGACTTGACCTTTTCGGCCGGGCAGGCCGTCTGATCGCTCTGTTAACCGCCATATTCATCGGCCTGATACTTGCCACGCAGCCTTTGCGGGCCGAAGGAATCCTTCTGGGCGCCGAGCAACGCGCGGCGCTTGCCGGCCTGCCGGCCTTGCGCGGTGAAGAGGTGGTTCCGAACGACTTCAAGGATCGCATCGTGGTGGTGACCTTCTTCGCCAGTTGGTGTCCCCCCTGCCATCCGGAATTTGATCACCTGCAAGCCGTGCGCGACAAATATTCGAAGGATCAGCTCGAAATCGTGGCGGTAAACATCTTCGAGTCCTTCTCCGGCCTGAGCGACGACAAGCGGTTGAAGGCCTTCCTGCAACTTAAGGACCCCAGCTTCATTACCCTGGGTGAAGGCGAAACGATCGCCAAAGCCTTCGGCGACGTGAAGCGGATTCCTTCGGTCTTCGTGTTTGACTCAAAAGGTGAACTCGCCTTCGACTTCATCCACGCTGTCGGCGCCAAAAAGACCCACGTCGAAGAAGACGAACTGACCGAAGTGATCGAAGGTCTTCTTGCTTCGGGATAGTGGCCGGCAACGGCGCGCGAATTCAGACGTTTTCGAAGAAGAGACAACCCAGGATCATATCGACCCGATTGCCGTCTTCCGATAGCGGCAGCAACAGACGCACGACACGGATATAGTCCTTGTTCGCGAAGGGCGCCGAACCGTCGTTGACAAAGGGTTCGCCGCGGCTGGCGACATCGCCGTAGATGGCGATCATATTTTCGAGGTTTTTTGCGTCGTAGAAGGACGTGAGGTTCTGGCCGGTTGGATCCTGTCCCGCCACCTCCGTTATCTTGCTGCCAACCAGTCGGAAACGGAACTCCGGTCCTCCGCATCCTTCGATCACGTCAATCAGAAAGATAATCGACAGCAAGTCGGGTACGTCGAGCGGATCGATCTGCGCGCGACTCGGTATTCGTCCCTCTTCCGACTTCGATAACCAGTAGTCATAAAGCCTGATCAGCGGTTGTGGTCCTATGGTTTTTCGGAAATCAAGCGCCGATCGTTTGACGTCAAACATAGAATTCTTTGTACGAAAGCAGGAACGCAAACGGCTATACACTTTGTGAAGCAAAATGCAAAGATAATTTATTTCAGATTGTACTGATTTTATTTTTGCACAACCAAATAATCAGTCGGCCGAGCACATCTCATCTCTTGCTTCGCTCAAAGGTTTGTTTCCTGAGAACATAAAAACAGACTCCAATAAAACCTCGCATCGGACTTTCCGACAGACCAAAGACTGCGGCTTTCGCTCCCTCATGTCTTCACAGCGCAGGCCTCAGACTGTAATCTCAAGACTGCACACCTTCGATTTGCTCCAAACACCGCAGCTTATTATTGACGCCAGGGAGGCCTCTGTCCGACGTGCCATCTCGACGCCCGGCACCCGCCATCGCAATTCTGATCGCAATCGCAGCGGTCGGCCCGCTCGCACTTAATATTTTTACGCCCTCCTTGCCCGGCATGCAGGCGGTGTTCGGCGTCAGCTACGGGACCATCCAACTCACCATAACGCTATACCTCTTTGGAACCGCGTTCGCCCAGCTCCTCTACGGACCTCTGTCCGACCGCTTCGGCCGGCGCCCGCTGTTACTCTGCGGCCTTATCCTCTTTCTCATTGGCAGCCTGGCATCCGCCTTCGCCCCGTCGATCCTCTGGCTCCTCATCGCGCGCACCATCCAGGCGGTCGGTGGCTGCGCCGGCCTGGTTCTGGGTCGCGCGATCGTCCGTGACATGCATGGTCGAGAAAAGTCGGCAAGCATGATCGGGTACATCACCGTCGGCATGGTGGTCGTACCGATGCTCGCCCCCCTGCTGGGCGGCTTTCTGGACGAATGGTTCTCCTGGCGGGCCGGCTTTCTTTTCGTCGCAATAGTCGGTTCCGTCGTTCTGGTCGCCACGGTCTTCCGACTTCCGGAGACGCATTTCAACCTCCAGCCCCTACCGGGGCTGCGCGGTATCGCCGTCAGCTACGAGAGCCTGCTGCGGTCGCCGGACTTTCGCAGCTACGCGCTCAACGCCACCTTCACTTCGGCCGCCTTCTTCGCCTTCGTCGCAAGCGGCCCCTTTGTGACCATCGATTTACTGGGGCAGTCGAAATCGGTCTACGGCATCTGCTTCGTTTTCATCGCCATGGGTTACATGTCGGGCAATTTTCTCACCGGCCGGCTCGCCGAACGCCTGGGCACCGATCGCATGATCTCCATCGGCACCGGCCTGTCGCTGACCGGCGGCGCCCTGATGTGTGCCTTCGCCCTCGCAGGTTACGTCAATGTCTTCACGATCTTCGGCCCCATGGCCATGGTAACCTTCGGCAACGGCCTGAGTCTGCCCAGCGCGACGGCAGGCGTTGTGAGCGTAAACCCAAGTATCGCCGGCGCGGCTGCCGGGCTGTCAGGCTTCCTGCAAATGGCGCTCTCCGCCGGCATGACACTGCTGGTCGGCTATCTGCAGAACGACAGCGCCTGGCCGATGATTCTGGCGATAGTGATCGCAAACCTCATCGCCTTCTCCCTGCACATCCAGGCGGTCAAGCACCGGAACAGCCTGTCATCCTCCTCCTGATGAGAGATCCGTCCACTGTGGAACTCACGGGGAGCCCAGATCGCGCCGATCCTCCTGCGGGAAAACCTCAGCCAGAACATCGGCAAGACTTGAGAGTATCCGGCCTTCGTCGGTTCGCAGCGCGCGACCGTCGCGGGGATCCTCGATGAAGTAGACTTCCAGGCCGTCCAGATAGCGAATCGAAATGCTGTGCCCCTCTCCACCCGCCGCCGAATAAACCTTCAGCTCCTCCGCCTGCCCGTTCATCTCGTTAGGACCAACATAGCGAAAGGCAAGATCAGGATGGCGGTGGCGCAGGGATTCGAGGTAGTGGACGACCAGCAGCATCTTCCGGTGGACTCTCGCTCGCTCGAGTTCCGGTCGCCTCCCTTCACCCCCAGCCTCTTTGGAAGCGGCCTCTTTGGAAACCGCCTCTTCGGCAAGCGGTGCCAGCGGAGTTTTCCACCAGCTTTTCAAAATCCTGACAAGCCGCATCGGCTTTCCTAAACAAAGGTTCGGAAATAATCCGTATACTAACATTCACTGTCCGAGGAACGCATCAGCGCCGAGGTGCCTTTGCTGTGACAAACCAGTGGCCTCTGACCGCTTTTAGCCCTGGACTTTCGAATCGGAAAATGCCCCCTGCCATCGCGCGAGGGCCTGTACGGGAGCCGGACAGCCGTGTAACAAAGCCGAATGTGCGCCCAATTCCATCTCGCACCGCCATTCTTTGAGGAAACCCGCCAGTGCAATCGGTAAAGCCATCAGTCGCCGTCATCGGTGGAGGGCCGGCAGGACTGATGGCCGCAGAGCGGCTTTCGGCGCAGGGATATGCGGTTACGGTCTACGAGGCTAAAGCCTCCTTCGGCCGGAAACTCCTGCTGGCTGGTCGGGGCGGTCTTAACCTGACCCACTCCGAAAACCTGCAGGCTTTCCTCAGCCGCTACGGCGCGGCGGCACAGTTCTTTCACGATAAAATCGCACAGTTCTCACCGGACGATCTGCGCGCCTGGAGCCATGGCCTGGGCATCGAGACTTTCGTCGGTTCAAGCGGCCGGGTCTTCCCTGAAACCTTCAAGGCTTCCCCCCTGCTACGGGCCTGGCTGACCCGCCTGCAGAACCAGGGTGTGACCCTCAAGCCCGATCACCGCTGGCTGGCTTTTGAAGCACGCTCATTCGAAGTAGAGCGATCTGTCGGAGCCCCCATCGGGCTTCGCTTTACCGGCCGAAACGGGGACACCCTCCTGGAAAGCGCGGACGCGGTCGTTCTGGCGCTCGGCGGCGCGAGCTGGCCGAGGATGGGCTCTGATGGTGCCTGGCTGCCGCTGCTGAGAGACCAAGGCATCGCCTGCGCGGACTTCCGCCCCAGTAACTGCGGCTTCGACGTGCACTGGAGCCGTCACTTCGCGGAGCGGCACGCCGGAACGGCGCTTAAAAACCTTCGCTTGAAGGCCGCGGGCCAGGAAATCCGGGGCGAAATCATGATCGCTCGCTACGGCGTGGAAGGGGGCGGAATCTACGCCCTGGGCAGGACGCTGCGGGACCAGCTCGAGGCTGGCGGCAAGGCAGAGCTTATTCTCGACCTCAAGCCCGAATTAAGCCGCGCGGAGGTTTTCCGGAAGCTCACCGCGCAGCGGGCGAAAGACAGTCTTTCGAACAGGCTGCGCAAAGCCTTGAACGTCCCGGCGGCGGCCATCGTGCTACTGCGCGAGTGCCTGCCACCCGCGGCGCTGGCCTCACCCGAGGCCGTGGCGGACGCGGTCAAAGCCCTCCCTTTGAGTTTGACGGCCGCCCAGCCGCTGGAGCGAGCCATCTCCTCCGCGGGAGGATTAAAGCTTGAGAGTCTGAACGCCGACCTCATGCTCGAAGCCCTGCCAGGGGTCTTCAGCGCCGGCGAAATGCTCGACTGGGATGCACCGACCGGCGGTTACCTCCTGCAGGGGACCTTTGCAACGGCGGTCCGCGCGGCGGAAGGTGTTCATCGCTGGCTCAGCGGACACAAAGCTGTGGCAAGCAAGAGTCTTTGAAATCCAGGTCTGAAGTTCTTTAAGGAAGACCACTTCGTTGTCACAGGATCTTTCCGTCGCTGCCATCGTATGGTCATAAACAGACCTTATTGTTCGCGTGCTTTCGGTAGCGCCGCCTGGCTGAAACTATCAGGCCGAAATCATCTGGCAGGCTGAAACCATCTGGCTGAAAGCCAGCGCTGCGCACTTGAAGACGACCAAGGGGGACTGGCGAAAATGCCCACTCTACAGGCCGCGAATGTCAATCACTTCGAGCCGAGCGTAGATTCCTCAACGCAGTTTGCCCCGGCCAACTCCCTTGAGGGCACGGCTGCGCAAAGGAGCTGGCGGGCCCGGCTGACTCGTTTCCGTGGGTACTGCGCCCTTGGCACTCTGTTTGTGGTCACCCTGTCCGGCTACGCTGCGCTCTTTGTCCTGTTCGATCACTTCATTGCCTCAGGCGCGGGGGGTTGATGCCCCGGCATTCCATCCGAGTTCCAAAAGCACAACTGCACGCAGTTTGACCGATCCGCTGCAGAGAAAATTCTGCGCCAAAGACCTATATAGGACGAAATCTGCGCTCGGCTTGGAAGCCCACCTCAGATTGAGTCACGCTACAACCCATTGAATCCCTGTCGTTAACCACCTCGAGCGGCGATTGTGCTATAGTCGAGTCGCTCGTTCTGCGAAACGACGTAGACTTGGGTTCAAGCGGCGTAAAGGAACCGGCGACCGGTGTTCTGGTAATCGAGAGTGGCAGCGTGCAGATGCATTCGGCTGTCTTCTCACCGGAAGGCTTCGCAAGGTTTTACTTCTTCCATTCTGACCCCTGTTCGGCGTTTCCGGTGACAATATCGGCGGGTAAACGATGGGATCAGGACAGTTACCAAAGGAACTCTCTCAAATCTGGGCGCGTCAGCTCAAACCACTCGACTGGGACAAGCGCGTTCTTTTGATCAACGAGTTTCACGACAATCTCAAAGAAATGATTCCGGACTTCGAAGAGTTCTGCGATGTCTTCCCCGCCATTGTCCAGGAAACCCTTGTCCTGATCGGCGAGGATGAAATCCTCTGCGATGCACAGGCCCATATCTTCGCGAATTCTGCCGATCAGGAACACCGTCTTATGGCAGGCGCCTGGTTCCGCTCAAATAACCACTGAGACCAAGCGGTCCGAAGCAAGTCCCTGGTCCTGCTCTTTGCTATAGGCTTGAAGCGGGTCGCGGTTCCATGGTCAAGTGACAGCATCGATAAAGAACGGTCGCTCAAGAGCCTTTAGTCCAAACCGCAGCGCAGTCGATCGGCGTTGGACACGAGGGCATCCGAAAGACCCGGCCGAATGAAAAGTCACGATGCTGGGAGGTTAAACGATGCTCGGCTTGATGATGGGGAAACCCCTTCTCATTTCGTCATTGCTGCGACATGGCGCGGATGTCTATGCGGAGCAGGAGATTGTCTCGCGAAGCGTGGAAGGCGCGTTGCATCGCTACTCCTACGCCGATGCACACAAACGAGCCCAGCAACTGGCGAACGCTCTGGCCAAACTCGGAGTGGCGCCCGGCGACCGGGTTGCCACCCTGGCCTGGAACGGCTACCGGCACTTTGAGATCTACTACGGCGTCTCGGGCTTCGGGGCCATCTGCCACACCATCAATCCCCGCCTCCACCCGAGTCAGATTGCCTACATTCTGAACCACGCGGAGGACAGTTACCTCTTCTTCGATCTGACATTCCTGCCCCTGATCGAAGCGGTCCATCCCCACCTTGAATCCCTGCGCGGCTTCGTCGTCATGTCCGACCGCGCCCATATGCCGGAGAGCAAGATTCCCGGCCTGCTTTGCTATGAAGAGCTTCTGGAAGCAGCGTCCGACAGCTTCGACTGGCCCGAGTTCGACGAAAACACCGCCTCGTCGCTGTGCTACACCTCAGGCACAACGGGCAACCCCAAGGGCGTTCTCTACAGTCATCGTTCAACGGTGTTGCACTCACTCGTCATCTCCCTGCCGGAGGTGATGAACTTTTCCGAAAAGGCCACCGTGCTGCCGGTGGTTCCGATGTTTCATGTCAATGCCTGGGGCATTCCTTACGCCACCCCCTTCACCGGCACCAAGCTGGTCAATCCTGGGCCGAAGCTGGACGGCGACAGTCTTTGGGAGTTGATGGAGTCCGAAGGCGTAAACTCCTCAGCCGGCGTCCCGACGATCTGGCTGGACCTGCTTCGGGCCATGCGAGACCGGGGACGGGCACCGAAAGACCTGGAGTTCGTTGTCATCGGCGGTTCCGCGACACCGAAGTCCATGGTCAAAGCCTTCGAAAAGGAATTCGGAGTCGAAGTCCGGCAAGGCTGGGGCATGACAGAGACCAGTCCGGTTGGAACGATAAACGTCGTCAAGACGGCACAGCGTGACCTGCCGGAGGACGCGCGCTACGAACTGCAGACCAAACAGGGCCGCAGGCTCTTCGGCGTGGACCTGAAGATCGTAGACGAGGAAGGCCGAAGCCTGCCCCACGACGGTGAAGCGCAGGGAGAGCTGAAGATCTCCGGCCCCTGGGTCTGCCGCGCCTACTTCAAACAGGACGATGATAGCGCGCACCAGGAAGAGGGCTGGTTTTCAACAGGAGATGTCGCCAGCATCGACCCCGACGGCTTCATGCAGATCACCGACCGGGTCAAGGATATGATCAAGTCGGGCGGCGAATGGATCAGTTCGATCGATCTGGAAAACGCCGCCACCGGCCATCCGGCCGTCGCCATGGCAGCCGTCATCGGCGTTACCCACGAAAAGTGGGATGAACGTCCGCTCCTGCTGGTCGTGCCCAAGGCCGATGTGGAGCCCGACAAGGAGTCGATCCTCAAATTCCTGAGTGAAAAGGTCGCGAAGTGGTGGCTGCCGGACGACATCCTCTTTGTCGAGGCGCTTCCCCTGGGCGCAACCGGCAAGATCCTGAAAAACAAGCTGCGGGATCAGTACAAAGACCACCTGACGGCTTCAACGTGAAAACTGGGACCGTTAGTCGTCTGGCGCCAAGCTGTTGAGTGGCTGAGCGCCGTCAGGTCCGCATCGTTTCCTCGACCATGACCCGGAAGCGGAAAGGCGAGTCGCCGCCACCGGCGATCACGCTGTTTTCGCCCTGTTCCAGCAAGGTCACGTCTCGCGAAAAGTGTTCCCCCAGAGAGACTTCATTGACCCGGGTACCGAGTTCGGTTCGGAAGTCGCGAATGGCGAAGCCCTTGGCCGTCTTGGCGATGGAGAAATGCACCTTAGCCAGGCGGTAGGGTTCGCTGTCGGACAGCGGCAGATCGATCGTAATCGGCGGTAACGCCTCATCGTCGATGATCTGGCGGCCGACGAAAAACGGGAGGACCTGCGGCGAGAGACCATCGGCCGGCAGCACTCGCGCCACGGCATCGGAGTCAGGCAGAATCTTGACCTTGGCGGGACTGCCCCGTTCACTCGCTGTATCCTCGGCGGAGGGATCGGTTTTCCGGCGGCCACCGACCACCACGGACGCGGCGAAGGCATCGTCCAGAGTATGCAGGCGTTCACTGAGGCGCTGCATCAACTGAAAGGCGGTATCCGCATCCTCGGCGACGCGGCGCAGAAAGTCGTCGCGTTCGATCATCTCGACGTCCAGCGTTTCCAGCGCTTTCACGGTCGCGCTGCGGGGCCGGCCTTCGATCACGCCCATCTCGCCAAAGTACTCGCCCGGACCGACCCGCCCCAAGGGCACATCCCGTCCGCGCAATTCCTTGATGATCTCCACTTCACCGGAAATCAGCCGAAAAACACTGTCGCTCAGGTCGCCTTCGCGAAAGACAATGTCCCCGCGCTCAAACCTTTGCCTCATCGTACCCCCACTTCGCTCGTGATTCCCGACATCGCAGACATAAAACCAGCAAGTAAGTTTAAGTCGCCCTAACGCCGCGACACATACACTTTGTTGTTATAGCGCAAATAGGGCAGATCCATGCACTATTGAACGAATAAGCTGAATCAACGCCCGCCGGCATTAGATCTTATCGAACTTAAGGCCTGTGTCACATCCCGAGTCTTTGTCCGACCCGTTTCATCTCTTTCCTTCTTTTCCCGGACCAGTTCCCGGTAGTCTTCCATCACGGCGTCACTCAGCCTGTGTCCTGCAGCGATCGCCCTGCGGACAGCAATCCTGTAGGCCGACTTGCGCGCCACGAGACTCACCGGCGTGTAGGGCGGTAGACAGCCAACCCGGCCACCACGCACATCGAAGGCAAAGAGCTGCAGATCCACCGACAGCATGGCGCCTCGATGAGGCCGGGCGACATAGAAGAGGTTTTCTGAAAAAACACCGGCAAGTTCCCAGGCATCACCGCTTGCGGGGGCCCGCGCCCCTCCCCGGCTCTTGCGGACAAGCAGAAGCGCCGTCGAAAGCCAGTCCGCGGCCAGCGCATAGCGGCCGTCGCGTCCCGCGATCATCGAGAGCGTGTCGGAGCGCCACTGGTTGGCGTAAGCCAGCTTCAAGGCCCCCATATCCTGCTCTGAGGGTTCGGCCTTGCCGGTCTTCTCCAGTGCCAGAAAATCGGCGAGTCTCAAGTCGTGAATGGACGCCATGCTTCAGGCGACTTTGCGCATCTTCAGCTTCATACCGACGATCTGATAGATGTCGAGGCCGGTTATGCTGGCCACTTCGCGGAACGGCAAGGAGGTCTCGGCCAGAAGCACGGCGGCATGCCGGTAGGGATTCATGCGCGCCTTTTTGTTTGAGCGCCCGGCGCTGTATTGCCGATTTTTCTGCGCCGCCGCGCGCCGCTCCTCGGCATCCAGCCCCCGGTCCCGCGCCGCTTTGAGTGCCGCTTCCCGGCGGGCTTTCTCCCGCCGGATCTCCTGATCCATCAAATGGGTAGCGGTGGCGAAGCGGCTGTTGAAACTGCGTTCAGCCTCCGACGTCGGCCGTTGACTCTCCGCCTGAGCCCGTTCGCCGGCGGGCTGGCTTCGCATGGCCGCCGCTTCATCGAGCGTCATCCCCTTGCGGCTGGCCATGCGTTTAGCAGCCGCCAGCGCATTGCTCCGCTCCCCCTCGAAAGGGCTTTCCGCGGCCAGCATCAAGAGGTTGTGGAAGCGCTCCCGCTCGGCATCTGTGAAGGTCTCAGAAATAGCTGTCTCGCTGTCTCGAAGGTAACGATCATCCAGAAGTTAATCCGAATCACTATACCATCAACGGCGGGGCACTGCCTACTGCCGTAAAGAGAAAAACCCACAGATTTCATATGCCTACGGGTAATCTTGAACCCCGTCAAAGCAGCTACAGCCTGCGGTCCAGCCACGCCTGCGCCCGGCCCCGGGCCGCTTCCAGCTCGGACTGCGAGAGCAGTGCCTCAAGCCTTTCGAGAGGCGCGGCAACACGCCGCGCAAAGGTGCTGTCACGCCGGCTGACCAGATAGTACCAGAGATAAGCCTTCACAGCGTCGGGTGCGACGCCCTGCCCTTCATCATACCGCCGTGCCAGGATCATCTGTGCTGAGACGTGTCCCTGCTCGGCCGCCGCGCGATACCAGTTTGTCGCTGAGACAGCATCCCGCGGCACGCCCTGCCCCGCAGCGTAGCGTTCGGCCAATTCGAACTGCGCCCGGATTTCCGCATTCTCGGCCGCCGTTCTCAGCCAGCGTATGGCCTCCGCCAGATCCCTTTCTATGCCCAGACCCGCGGCGTAGTGGGACGCGAGGCTGTATTGCGCCTCTGCATTTCCACTCCGGGCAGCCTGCAAATACCACTGCGTCGCGCGCCGGTGGTCGACCGCCACGAACAGGCCGCTGGCGTAGGCATTGCCGAGCGCAGTCTGCGCCCGTGTGTCGCCCTCCTCAGCGGCGGAACGCCACTCCGCAATCGCCAGTTCCAGATCGCCGCCATCATAAGCGGCAACACCGGCATGGAAATCAGCCTGTGCCTGCCAGACCGTCAGGGGCGCAAGGATAGCCGTCAGACAGACCGCAAATCTGGCAGTGCGAAGGAACATCGCTGATTCACTCCCGGCGCAAAGGACCTCAATGTTTGGTCAAGCCATCCGTATCGGGACCAAAGAAGGCATCGTCATCTTCTTCGTCGTCATCAAAGGTGATCACGCCACCTTCATCGGACCGGTGACGTCTTTCAAGCTCCCCGATCATGCCCTTCGCCTGCAACGCCGCCCACTCCATCTTGGCCGCAGCATTATAATAACCCCCACTCGTCGCCTGCTCCGACATCACACGCATGCCAGCCTCGAGCATGGTGAAGGCGTAGCTGAGCGGCAAAGCCTGCGCATGGTCGAACTCGAAACCGTTGGTCGTCTCGAAGGCATCGGCAAGTTCGGAAAAAACCCGGAGCATCTGGTCGATCTCCTCTGGTCTCTCGCTGACCTCCATCTTGGAAAAGTGCTCCGCCACGCCGCGAATGATCCTTGCGAACACGATTCCTTCGCGATCACTCTCACCCTCGCCCAGGCCCTGCGGCTCATCACCATTCGACATTGTCTTATCCTTAAGGATCTTACACTTACGCGCGGTCGCTAAGGTATCAGCATTTTGTGAACCACAGGGCAGTTTTCTCCCGGGCGAAATTTAACCGGGGCGAGACTTAACCGGAGCGTGCTTTCACCCGTCAAAGGAAACCGCGCAGTCTTGCCAAGGCCGTCAGTCCGTCGAGCATCACGGGGCGCGAAACCGGCATCTGATCATCGCAGCAGAGCTTTCTCACGGCCGGCCAGCAGGTACCAAGCGCCAACATCGTGTCGCGCAGGGCCCTGAGGTTCCATGCCATTTCATCGGACATTTCCGGTCCATAGCTCAGTCGTCCTGCGTCGCGCTCAAAGCCCAGGTCGCCATAGCGTGAAACGCCCTCACTATGGCGCGTCCGAAGATGAAGAGCCCGCAGCCAGACACCGGCATCATAGAGCGGCGGCTCAATGATCTCGTGATCCAGCAAGCGGTCCAGCAGACACTCATACTTCGCCCTTGCGCCCACGATGACAACGTTCCCCTGAACCGAAACCTCGCGCGCCTCGATGACGACACCGCCGTCGCGGGTGGCCCGGGCGCTGGCGCCCAGATCGCTGAAGTTTCGATCTCGCTCCGTCACCGCTCTGCCTGAACAGGCGCCCTGCTTTCCCGCAGCTCCTGATACCGCCGTCTCGTCCAACTTCAAGGACTTTGCCAAACGCAGAGTCTTTCGCCCGGAGGCTGCCATAAACCACTCCTCTTTCGGTCTTGCTGCTTTCTGTGTTGGAAACGGGATGCGGTTACGTCCTTTCTGCGTAAAGGCGCTTGAGCACCCGGCGTTGCAGGTCCTGAAGATTGCGATCACGCGTCAGGAGATAGTCCATGAGATCACAGGCATGCATGACCGTCTTATGGTCGCGCCCGCCGACAGAAGCGCCGATGCGCGCCAGAGAAAGTTCGAAGCAGATTTTGCGCATCAGATACATCGCAAGTTGCCGCGGTCGCGCGATCTTGCGGTCGCGCCGGGCACAGAGCAGCAGCGCAAGCGAAATGCCACTTTCCTCGGAAACGGCGTTCAAGACTTCATCGGGTGTCACTTCGCGGACATAGGCTGTCTGCTCAAGCAACCCTTCGAGATTTTCCGGATCAGGCGCAATAGCCTTCGGCGGACGATAGCCTCCTTTACGCTGGCCGCCTGCTGCCTGCATGTTTTCTGCGGATTGCCTCATACCTTGTCTCCTCTATCTATCGTTTTTCCGAGAAATTCCTGAGTTTCGCCACGTCGGCTTCACCCGCGACGCCGTCCCTCTCTTCGCCCGCGCGCTGTGCTGCGGGCGAAGGGCTTGCGGCGCCCTGCGCTCTGCGGCCAGCTCTCACCCGGCTGCGCTTCCTGCGCCTGCGGACCTTGCTCCGGCTTCGCGTTCTGGGCCGGGATCAAACCCAAAGCGACGGCATCGGCGGCGGAAAGCTGAAGAAGGCGGCGGATCGCGGTGTCGCTCATGCCACGCTGCCGGCATTCCAGAACGAAGATCTCGGTTTTCGTCAGGTACTCTTCGGGCAGCTTTTCGAGAGCGTTATCCATGGCCGCGGCCTCCGGCGGTCTCCGCCGCCGCGGATCCGCAAACTTCCGGCGTCCGAAGCATAGAGTGCGGGCAGAAGGTCGCAGTTTGTGCGAAATAGGCCATGGGGCGCTGTGTTCCTTGCAACATATGATAGAAGATTTATGTACCCATTATGGGAATTTTTATCAAGACGGACTTGTGCCCAATTTCCATATTGTACCCATTTTGTCCTTACGCTATAGTGCGGGCATGAGCAATCGCATCAAAGAACTGCGGCGGCTGCGTGGACTGACCCAGGACGGCCTTGGCAAGCGGATCGGCACCGGCCGTTCGCAGATCGTGAAGCTGGAGCGCGGCGAACGGCGCCTGACCGTCGAATGGATGCGCCGGCTCGCCCGGGCACTCGACTGTCATCCGGCCGACCTTCTGGCTCACGAGTCACCGCTCGGGGCGGGCAGCCATGGCGAAGTTGCCGAGGCGCAGACGTCCCCCGAAGAGGAACGCCCCCTGGGTGGGTTTCATGCGCCGGGCGCCCGCTTTGCACCCCAGGCCGGTGAAGCGGCGCCCGCCCCGGTCTCGGTGCCGGCGACGGCGAATCTCATGCGCGACGTGGAAGTCCGCGGCGTCGCCGTCGGCGGGGACGAAAGTTGTTTTGAATTCAATGGGGAAGTGGTTGACCGGGTCCGACGCCCGCCAGGTATCGCGGGGGCGTCAAACGTCTTTGCGATCTATGTCGTCGGCCAATCGATGTCGCCGCGCTTCGAAGAGGGAGAACTGGTTTTCGTTCATCCCGGGCGACCGGCCACGAGCGGTTGCGATGTCATTGTCGAGTTGCATGGCCGCGATGGCGATCCGGGACAGTGCTACATCAAACGTCTGGTGAAGCGTACGCCGACGCGCACGGTATTGCAGCAGTTCAATCCGGCGCGGGACGACATCGTCTTCGACAACGACAATGTCCGGGCCATGTATCGAATTCTGACGGCGTCGGAACTGCTCGGCGTTTAAAGCGCCTTCAAGGCGCAAACCAACAACTAACTCAGCCTACCACCGCGTGCTTTTCAGTACCGGGCCCGATGACCTGGTGGCTCCCTAAACGCAGGTCTTTTTGTACCCATTTTGGATCTTTTTCTGTATCCCTTCCCACCTTCCTGCCATAGTCTGCGAAGAAACATCGCGGCCCGAGTGTATCGGGTGCATGGAAGATGGCGCCTTAAACGCCAGGCAAGCAGAGGAGTAAGAACCATCAACGAGATTGAAACCGTGGAAGCGCGATACGACGCCATGCCGCCGGATGTGAGCCGGGCGTTAAATCTCAGATCCGCCGATCCGCTGGCCCTTCGGCACCACAGGCTTCGGACGGAAATCACCTTCGCGCGCCGGATGTTCAGGGCCAACCATCGGGCCTGCAAGAACAAAGGCAATCGGAGAACCGGGGCTGCGCAGCCTTACCGCAATGACTGCCGTTACTGGTGGCGGCGTTACAGGAGAGCCCGGGCCTCCGCCGCGGACATTCGCGCGCTCCTGGCGCTTAGAGATTTGGGAATTAAGACCTTTGGCTGAACCGGACGCCGCGGCGACCGCCTGACGAACCGAGGCTCAGCTTGGGATCTCGGCCAACTCGGGATGAGGCCCGAAGACGTAAGGGAAGACCGCCAGAACATCATCCAGCGATTCACCGTGGCCGAGCACCCGGGAGTCCGCATCGATAGCGCAGTAGATCGCGCCGATCTTGCCGAAGGCACAGAGGATTCGCTCACCTTTGCGGTCCAGAACGGCCACGACCTGCTCGCCCGCATCGGTGGCGAGCGGAACGCAGTGGCCGGCCAGCCCAAGAGCGATCATCTTCTCGCCCATGGCTATCAGTTGCTGGACCTCTTCGTCGGTCAGAACCGTCGGATCGGACTGCAGCACCGCCGGCTGTTCCGGTAAAGGGCTCTTAAGCATAACAGTCATGTTTTGCATTTCCTGCGAAACCGCAATGATCCCACAAGTCTGACAGCCATCTATGACCGAAAGGTAAACGGCATTTTATATAAATTTTGACTAATTCCCCCCTATCGCGTCCACCAGCAGGCCAGGGCGTAACGTTTGAATTCACGCGCATCTTCCCCATGTCTTCTAACAACGACCGGGAGCTAATACCAAGGAGCGGTGATAATGACCCATAGGGACGCTTTTCTGAGGTTTTCGGCCAGGAGCACGCGGCGCAGCGATGCGGTGTATCGGAAGCCGTATGCGACGCAGCCCGAAAGCCTCAGAAAAGCGCCGTTCCGGTTGTCTCCAAGGACCTTCGGAGGGCGTCGAAAAATCTTGCCGATGCGCTGCATCGCCTGCAATTCTTCTCCTACCCGAAGGCCCTTGGAGACAATCCCTATGGGTCATTATCAACGCTCCTTGGTATAAGCCATGATCAGCGGACCCTTGACGCGACGCCATATGCTTGGTCGCACGGCCTCCCTGGCCGCCGGAGCGACAGCGGCATTGACCGGACTGGCCGCAAAGGCGGAGAGCGCCTCGCCTACGCCCAGGCAGCCCCTGGGCCCGTTCTATCCTGACAAAATTCCCCTGGATCAGGATAACGACCTGCTGAACGTCACCGGGCGCCCCGGCCGCGCCCTTGGCCAGCCAACGGAGATCTTTGGTCAGGTCCTGGCGGCGGACGGCAGCCCCTTAAAAGAAGTCGCCGTCGAAATCTGGCAGTGCGACTTTTACGGCCGCTATATCCACAGCCGCGACGCCAGCCGCGGGCGGCGGGACAGGAATTTTCAGGGCTTTGGCCGCGCGACGACCGACGACGAGGGTCTCTATCGCTTCCGCACCATCAGGCCCGTGCCCTATCCCGGCCGGACGCCGCACATCCATTTCCTCGTCCGCGGCGGCTCCATCGGGCGCTTCGTAACCCAGATGTATGTGGAAGGCGAGGCACAGAACCACAGGGACGGCCTCCTGAACTGGATTACCGATCCGGCGCAACGCCAGGCTCTTATCGTACCCCTTGTGCCCAAGCCGGAACTCGCCGAAAACGGCCTCAGTGGCCGTTTCGATATCGTCGTGGCCTAAGGCTGCCAGACGAGCCACCCGGGCTCAATGGAGCGTCAGCAAGGCCTCGGTGTGCCGCCACTCGCCGCGCTTGAAAAGTTCGCGGGAGCCAACGGTCACGGAGTAAAGCGGACCGTCGAGATTTTCAGTCCAGAACCGCAGGAAGCGTTGAAGCTCCGGGTACTCGGGCACCAGATCATACTCCTGCCAGATGTAACTCTGCAGCAGATCCAAGTGATCGGGCATGCGGTAAATGATTTCCGCCGTGGCCAATCTGTAACCCGCAAGTTGACGCTCCATGATCGTTGGTTTCGTCACAACAAGAAACCTCCTCGACTGTGAACGATAGGAGCTTAAAAGGCTATTTCATAAGTCTAAGGAAACAAAATACTTTTTATTATTAAGTATTTAGCAGCCAAGGTCGATCAGTGCTAACAGCCGCAAGGATTATTATAGCACCCACGCAAAAAGATTACAGGCAAGAGCGATCTTCGAGCAGAGCGCCCTATACGAAAACCGAGATTCCTAGAAGAAAGTCGCGTGCCGGCCAGAAAGCACATGAACCAAAAAGCATATGAACCGGAAAACAGGTGAAGATGACGTTCCGCGAGATGGGAGCCGAAAGAAGTGCCCAGCCCCCTGAATCGAGTTCACAGGCACGACAGACCGCTTGCGGCGATGCCGTTTAAAGTTGATCCGCCGGGGCTTTAGGCGGCGCGGTCGCAGTCCCGTCGACGGTCGATGAATTCCAGGATCTGATCCAGGCGCACTTCCAGGGCGCGATGCTGGTGCGCCGTATCGTCATGGATAGCCCGCAGACGCATGCTCACGCGCTCCAGACGCTTTTCCAGGCGCGTGATGCGCCACCACATGAACGCAGTGACCATAAACAAGAGCGCAAGTACTATCCAATCCAACATTTCCGGCTCCATACCTGTTTTCCGATGCCCACTTTGACCTCTACCGGCACCGCAAAAGTACGCCGAGAAAGACAATCACCTGTCCAAAGATAAGCAACTGACGTGCCAAGAATATTTTTAATCTCTTTCAATAGATTACGTCTTTTTCATTATAATACAAACAATTTTCTGTAAAGTCTATCGACAAGAGGAAAGGGTTAGAAAAATTTACCTTTTATGATGTTTTTCAGAAGCTTGACACCAGGCAGGCTCGATGAAGCAGCGACAGCCGATGTAAAGATCGTCGACGTCCGGATCTACCCTTGGTAATTCGGATATTGCTCTTTCGATGACGCCGACAATGTTGTAGCCAGGAGTGCGAAACGCCGCTCCGCCCCTTCAGCTATTCAGATCAGCGCAAAACTTAATGAATCTCTATCTCAAAGTCTTTCTGACCATGGCCGTTCCCTTTGGCGGCCTGACCGGTTTCGTGGTTGCCGGCGATGCCGGTATCCTCCAGGGCATCACGACCGGCACCGCGGTTGGCGCAACACTCGGCTTCGTTGCCTCGGCCATCCTGGTGACGCTGCATAACAGGGCGGTAAACCGTCTGCCCTTCCCCGACAACGTGAAGAACTACGCCGTCAAACAGTCGAAATCGATCTTCGTGGACTGGGACTATGACACCGCCTTTCAGCGTTGTGCCCAGGCGCTCAACGACTACGGATGCCGTCAGATCCAGCCCAATCCCCTGCACGGCACCATCGTTTCCAAATCGAAACTCGATGTCTTTGCCGCCTTACAAGCCATCGGCATGCGCGTCATCGAGCATGATCCTGGCGACTGCGAGATTCAGATCATCAGTCAGCCCAAGATGCCAACGACCATGCTGGACTTCGGCCGGAACCTCAGGAACGTGGAAGAACTGGCTCAACGCCTGCGCAAGTTCGAAGAGGAAGATGCCGAGCGGGAGCGCGAAGAGCAATTGGACGAGCAGTAGGCCGGCGCCTTCAACGGTAATAGATGTGCCGGCCGATCTGTACGGTACGTTCCCGCTTGGTGCGCCAGGGGACCGCGATACTGGAGGAGTGGAAAAACAGCCCCCCTAAGGTCGGATCTGACGGCCGTTCAGCCAGCATCGCCGGCGCCAGCTCTCGCGCGACAGCCCAGGCTTCGGCTTCGCGCGGCGTATCGCTCTTACCATCACACCACCAGGAAAACTGACAAGGCGGCGTCTCACCGCCTTGCATCACGACGCCGCACACGCTGTCCGGAAACTCCGCGTGGGCAACCCGGTTGAGGACGACAGCGCCGACGGCCATCATACCTTCCGCCCCTTCCGCTTTCGCCTCCCAGTACATCGCCAGCGCCAGGCAGCGCTCTTCCCGGCTGAGTTCCATCGCGGCATCGGCCGTCTTATCAAAAGCCAAAAGGGTGAAGCCTGCCGCCAGGCAAACCGCGGACACTAACTTTCGAACCATATCATCCCCCCCCTCGTCGCCGGCGGCAACCTCGACTCAGCATTCTGCCCACCCGACCGGAACAGAGGCTGTTATCCTTCGAAAGCGGCGATCACCGGCACACGATCGCGGCGTTGATGTGACTGTTCGACAACGGTCCCTGTACCTGGCAGTTATTGATCGCCTGACGGATCTCCCGGCGGTCGAAACCCGACTGTGAGTAGACGGGATTCGGGGCCACAAATTGACCGACGGCCAGAACCCAGACACCAAGTGCAAGCACGGCGAGCAGAACACGATCCAAAGCCTTCATTGCAAGGTACCTCTCTCTTGCGGTGGATGGATAGAGGAAAGAGCAAAGACCCGAAAAGAGCAACAGGCGGGCCACCAAGACGGATGGCCCGGTCCGCGCCCCTTCGGACCATAGAGCGAAGAAAGCAGAATTAAGACGGCGTGGAGCGCTTTCGCGAACGGATCAGCTTCACGAAACGCGTCAGGGACGCTTCAGCCGGTGCATTTTCGTAAGACTTCCCGGAAGCCTTACCGTTGCCCTTGGCTGTCTCCTTTCCGTCGTCAGCCGATCCTTCCGACAGCCGCAGATCCTTGTAGGCGCGCAGATCAATTTCGCGCCGGTCGCCGTCGGTGTCAGACTGGACAGCTTCATCCCCGCCGGTTCGGCTGTCGTTCGCGCTGTCGGAGGTGAAATCCAAAGCGTTATCATCGGTCGCCGCATCCGCACGCCAGTCCGCAGGCTCCGTCAGCAAGGCGTCCTCTTCCGCCAGATCGTCGGATTCGAAGCCTTCACGGCCATCATCATCCTCAGCTTCATCCGACCGGGCTTCGTCCAACCGGGCTTCGTCCGACTGAGCTTCATCCGACTGCGCTTCGTCTGACTCTGGCAGAACCTCCATAGCCTGCATCTCACGCCGCAGGTTAGGGCTCATAGGGGTTACCTTATCCGCGTCCTCTGCGTCTTCACTGTCGGCATCCGGCGTTTGCTGGTTCGCACCGAAATCGCCTGAGACAACGTTTTCAGGCGCATCACCGGCTTCTTGCTCTGCACCATTGACATCCGGCATCTCCGCGGCGCTCTCCTGCGGCCCCGACCCGGCATTCAGAAGCGAGACTTGCTCAAGGCGCAGATCATCGACAGCCCGTTTCAGGCCGTCGATCTGGCTGGCCCATTCCGTGCTCAGCCGCCCGATGTGGGAATCGACGAGCCCGCGCAGCAGCGTCAGGGTCTGCGACTGCGTGTCGTCTTGCCGCGCCAGCAGTTCGTCCATGGTTTTACCGACCTGGGACAGACGCGTCTCAAGGATCTCGCGCATCTCCTCCCGTTCGCGCGCAACCACGTCCCCGGCGCTTGCCGTCAGAGTCTCCTGTGCCTGCTTCAGCTCTGCCAGCAGCGTTTCAAGTGCGGAGGTCTCCGCAGCACCGGTCTCCCCAGCTCCGCTCTCCGCGGTAGAATCGGCATCGACCGCCGGCGTCAGCCGTTCACCCAAGCTCGCCACGCGCTCCGAAAGGCGTTCAAGTTCCTCTCCCAGAGGGGCGATCATCTTCCAGGTCGCATTGGCCAGCGCATCGGGATCGCCGGACGCCTGTCCCGTTACCTCCCTTTGCGCTTCTGACAGCGCCGCGATCCGGCCTTCAAGGCCGTCGATCTTGCCGGACAGACGCGCCTCCAGGCTGTCGCCAAGGCCTTCCAGCAGTTTTTGGAGATCCTGGTCGTGATCCGGGGACGGGGCGCCCGTCTGATGCCGCTCGCGTTCAGCGGCCGCCTGGGCGGCCAGCGAGGACTTCATTTCCTGGAGTTCGGCTTCGATGGCCTTGCGGTGGCCCTGCTCGCTTTCCTGGGATGCGATCAGACGTTCAACCAGCTCGTAGAGGCGGCGGTTTTCCTCACGCAGGTTTGTCAGTTCAGGATTTTCTTCGCGCTGGTCCGTAACGTCGTTATCCAATTGCCCATACCCCATATCTGGTCGTTACGGTGTCGCCGCCGGCCCTAAAGACTTGGTCACCTGTCATACGCCGCCAAAACGCAAACGCCGAGAGTCAAAATAATGGCCCGGCACGTCTCCCGGCGCAATCTGCAAGCCATTCCATCACAGAAGCTTGCAGTCTTCTCCGACTCTCGTGCCGAACCTCAGGAGCCGCGAATGCGGCTCGTTGAAACGTCAAAGCGCACTGAACCGACCTTGCCGTGCCTATACTACACCGCGGGAGGCTCCAGGACGAGCCCCGCCTCCTGCACAGGCTAGCGGCGGTCCGTGCGGGTCGTAATCTCTAAGACTTCAGTCTGCGCCCTGCGGCTGAAAGCGGTCCGCAACGGCCCAATCGTGATCGGGATAGCGCTGCCGCAGTCGCTGCGTGAACTTTGCCAGAACCGAAGGCGGCAACATAATCAGCTTGCTGGGTTCCCCGTCACAGCGGATGACGAACTCATGAGTCTTTTCGGCTGCCATTCTAACCTCCATCTACAAGAGTGTCGTAGAGGTGGAAAAGCAACATTTGCGCCACTTAAGAGAACCTAGCGAATTCAGTTAGTTAACACATGGTTAAACCTTGCTGGAGAGCGCTGTGTAAACACTGCCGACAGGATTTTCCAACTCCCGGCGGGATTTGTAATAAATTTCGACAGTATACATATGAATTAACCATAGCCGGTTATGGCTGCGTAGGGAAACCGGGAGAAACCCTGCCCCCTCGCCCCGCTCTGCATCAATGAGTTAGATCAGATTCCCCGGGTGAAGGCCCCCACAGGCGAGTCCATGTAACCCGGATCTGATCTAATGCGCGCGCGGTTTCAGCTTCAGGTACTGGTATCTGTCGCCCGAAGTGATGGCGACATCCACGACCTTGCTGCCCCGCAGAATCTTCAAGGGAATCGTGGCGCCGGGCTGACCCTGGCGCCAAACCGCCCGAAAGAGCTGCGCCATATTCGGCACCTCTTCACCATCCACTTCCAGCAAGACATCGCCTGGCGCGATTCCGGCGGTGGCGGAGGGACCGCCGGGCGTTACGCTGGTGACAATGACCCGACCGAAAGATTCGGCCGTGAACATGCCCAGCCAGGGCCTGCGCGGCGCGGAGGAACGGCCCGCATCCAGCAGGTCGGCGAAGATCGGCTTCAGGAGATTGATCGGAACGAACATATTGCCTGGCAGTGCACCGTTCGCCTCCAGAGCGTCATTGACGATCAGCGACCCGATTCCAACCAGTTCTCCTTCGGGGTTGACCAGCGCGGCGCCGCCCCAATTGGGATGCGGCGGCACGGTGTAGATGGCGCTGTCGAGCAGGTACTCCCAATAGCCTGCGAACTCACGCCGCGAGGCAATGACCGCGCCGAGCGCACTGGTGCGGCCGCCGTGGCCGATGACCAGCACACGGTCCTGCTCGCTCAGGGACGCGGAGTCTCCCAAGGCGACATAGCCGCCGCCCAGCGATCCGGAGGCACGTAAAAGACCAAAGCCTGTCGCATGGTCGTAGGCGAGAATCTTGGCTGCGATCTCCTCGCCATCGGTCGCAAAGAGCGAGACCGACTCGGCCTCTAGGATCAGATAACCGATGGTGAGAACCAGACCGTTGTCGTCGATGACGACGCCATTGCCTTCGCGGACCTGCCCAAGAGCAGCCGCGGTTCGCGCATCGCTCGGCACCTCGGCCCGCAGCCGCACCACGGACGACAACACCTGTTCCAGTTTTTGCTGTGCCAGGGCGTCCTGAACCTGAAAGAGCATGAACAGAGCAACCACCAGGATCGTCACCAAATCCCGGCAGCCTTTGGAAATCAGCACTTCCGGCTGACCCACTTCGGCTGAACATCTTTGCATCGCGCGGCCTCCTCTTTGGCATTGAGCCCAGGCTGGCGAACCTCCCGATCAAGCGGCAGAGGAGCACTTCACATCTGCAACCAATGCCCCGACGACTCAGGCTGCCCGACCGCGCTTTATGAGGCCACCCGGCCTATTCCTCCGCGGACGTCAGTCTAACAGCTTCGCCAGAACATTGGTACAGATCCGAATCTCTGCCGCCTCAGGCCGCGGGCCGCTTCGCCTTGGCTGCCAGACCGTCATTCCGGTCCTGCAGACGCTGACGCCAGGCGCGCACGGAATCGTCATTCGGAAGAACCTCCAGCAGCGAGGAACACCACGCCCACTGGAAACCGCCAAAGACAATGTAGTCCGCAAAGATCGGGGCTTGCCCGCCCAGGAAAGGCTGCGCCTCCAGAGTTGCGCGCAGAGGCGCCAGTCCCTTGCCCAGATTGGCGAGATGCGTTTCCTGATCTTCGACAACCGCTTCCAGCGTGCTCCCCAACGCCTTCTCACGGGTGCTGCGGAAGTATTCCTTATCCTTTTCATGCAGGCCGCTGTGCACATCGGTCAGGATCAGCCGCATGAGCAAGGGATGCAGGACACGTTCGGTCCAGAACCTGATGAACAGCGTCGTGGCCTTCGCCTCTTCGCCCGGAAACAGCGCCGGCGCATCCGGATAGGCTTCGTCGAGATAGGTCGCGATCTCCCAGGAATCATGGAGGCAGCGTTCGGCGTCCTCGATCACGGGCACTGCGCCCTGGCCAGAGGCGGCGATTGCGTCTTTTTCGGTGAAACGCCAGGGCGCCGTTTCGAAAGCGAGCCCTTTGTGAGCAAGAGCCATCTTAATGCGCCAGCAATAGGGACTGAAACGATGGTCGTCTTCCGCGCCCGCGAGATCGTAAAGCTTTATCGCCATGGTTTTCTCTCTACCTCCATTGATCATTTGGCCTTTTGGCCGGTTACAACATTCCCGAAATACCGTCGTAGAACAGCTTCAAGCCGGTGAGGAACAGGAAGCCATAACAGAGCCTGTAGAAGAGCTGCTCGGGGACACGCGTGTGCAGCCAGATACCGGTCAGGATACCGATCAGCGCCAGCGGCAATATGGCCAGCGACGTCGACAGGTTTGCGAACGACAACTGACCCAGCCAGGCGTAGGGGACGAGCTTCACGTAGTTGATCACCGTGAAGAAGATCACCGTCGTCGCCTGAAAGACCGTCTTGTGAAGTTTCAGCGGCAGCAGATAGACGTTGAGCGGCGCCCCGCCCGCGTGCGCCGCGAAGCTGGTGAAACCGGCAATAAGGGACCAGAAACCGCCGCGCCGGATGCTGGTCGGCGCGGGCGGCTGCTCGCCACTGCGCCGCCGCAGCCAGTAATTACCGCTGAAACCCAGAGCGACCAGGCTGATCAGCAGCTTGATCATGTGCTCATCCAGATAGCGGAAACTTGCGGTTCCGATTCCAACCCCGACGATCGCGCCGCAGATGATGATCCTGGTGTTGGTCCGGTCCCATTTGCCGCGAAAGGACCAGAGCCCGAAGAGATCCATGAAGCAGAGGATCGGCAGCATGATTGCAGCCGCCTGGATCGGCGAGATGGTCAGAGACAGCAGTGGCACCGCCACCACGCCCAGACCGCCGCCGAAACCGCCCTTGGAGATGCCCATGATCAGGAGCGCCGGCACGGCGGCCAGGTAAAAGAAAGGATCTTCGATCACGCCGGCGAAGCCTCCTGCGAGGTCATCAGATGAGCAATAGAACTGCGGGTCGACAAAGACATGGTGACTTGGATCTGAACGGGAAAGGACGCCGGCGGGAGCGACAGTCTAAAATGACGCTTTCCCTTATCTTGTATGATTGTTTCATGAAAGGCACAAAAAGTTGAAGCGTCCATTTGCGAATCGCGCTAGCTTGATTCCTGTAAGCACCTGCTGTTCAAGGGAGATTGCTTTATCCTATGACCGCGCCGCTGGCGAAAAGACCGAGCCGGTCGAATGACCGGCTGATTTCGGCGAAGATAGGGGAACCGGGTCGCTTGCGGCTCGGCAGCGATCTCGGGGCCAGTTATCTCAGAATCAGTCCCGGCATCCGGCAGTTTCTTCAGACAGCAGACTTCAGTAAGACGCCTCCCCTCGCGGAGGCGTTTGTCGTTTCAGATCCGCGTGACCGGCACCTGGCGCTCGTTTGCCATACCTACCGCGAACCCGGTCACCTCATCTTTCCAGAAAACGGAGGCCTTTATGGCAAAGCGTTCCTCGCGCAAAACGTCCCGCAGCGACAGCAACGTGCGTCCTCTCTATCCGGAGCAGGAAGCATGGTCCCCGCTGGATGAGCCGCGAAGAGACAAGAGCTACCTGCGCAAGGTCCGTCCCTATAACGACAACCAGGCCGCCCTGCTGGAGGCCATCGACAGCCGCAACATGGTTCTCGCGCTCGGTCCGGCCGGCACCGGCAAGACCTATCTGGCCATCGCGAAAGCCGTCGAAGCTTTGGAGAAAGGCACCGTCGGCAAAATCATGCTGTCGCGCCCGGCGGTCGAGGCTGGCGAGAGCCTCGGCTATCTGCCCGGCGAACTGGAAGACAAGCTCGCGCCTTACCTGCGTCCTCTCTACGACGCCCTCAACGACCGTCTCGGCAGTAAGCAACTCAAGTCCCTGCTGAACGACGGCTCCATCGAGATCGCGCCGGTCGCCTATATGCGCGGCCGCACCCTGAACAATGCCTTCGTGGTGATCGACGAAGCGCAGAACTGCACCTTCGGGCAGATCAAGATGCTGCTGACCCGCCTGGGCTGGCATTCCACCATGGTCCTCACCGGCGATCCTGATCAGAGCGACCTTCTGCCGGGAATCTCGGGCCTCGCCGAAATCGCGAAACGCCTGGAGCCCCTCGACGACATCTCTGTCGTGCGACTGCGCGACGAAGACATCGTGCGCCACCCGCTGGTCGCCAGCATGCTCTCGGTATTGTAAGTCCTTCCGAAGGCCGGCCGGCGGTGCGTTATGGCCGCCGGCTGCGCCGGATCACTCCGACCACTGCAGGCGCTTGAAGGCCTTGCCGTCACTGTCGAAGAGATGGCAGTAGCTCGGCGGCACCGCCAGCGACAAGGCTTCACCCGGCTTGGCCCGGTTGGCACCGGAGGCTTCAACCACGATCGGCTCCCCGTCTCCGGCCCGTCCGTAGAGAAATGACGTCCCGCCGAGATGTTCGGCGACCTCGACACTCACATCCATCCGCGGACTGCCGTCGTCCTGTTCGGAGAAATGCTCCGGCCGGATCCCCAACTTCACCTTCTGCCCGATTTCGGCGCCATTCATCGCCACCGGCAGATCCGCCTTGGCACCACCGGGCAGCGCGACGGTCACGGCCGCTTCGTTCTTCGCGACGATCTCGCTCGGGACGAAATTCATTTTCGGCGAGCCGATAAAGCCGGCGACGAACTCGTTGCAGGGATGGTGATAAAGTTCCAGCGGCGCGCCGACCTGCTCGACATAGCCATTGCGCAGCACCACGATCTTGTCGGCCATGGTCATGGCCTCGACCTGGTCATGGGTCACATAGATCATGGTCGCGTCCAGTTGCTGGTGCAGCTTTGCGATCTCGACGCGCATCTGCACGCGCAGTTCTGCGTCCAGATTGGACAGCGGTTCGTCGAAGAGAAAGACCTTGGGATTACGCACGATCGCACGCCCGATGGCGACGCGCTGACGCTGCCCGCCGGAAAGCGCTTTGGGACGGCGTTCCAGCAGTGGCCCCAATTGCAGGATACGCGCCGCCTCACCCACCTTTTCCTCGATCTCGGCTTTCGGACGATTGGCCATGCGCAGGCCGAAGCCCATGTTCTCGGCAACCGTCATATGGGGATAGAGCGCGTAGGACTGAAAGACCATCGCAATGCCGCGCTCCACGGCTTCGACATCGGTCACGTCCTTATCGTCGATGAAGATCTGCCCTTCCGAAACCTCTTCCAGGCCGGCGACCAGACGCAGAAGCGTTGACTTGCCGCAGCCTGACGGTCCGACGAAAACGACGAATTCGCGGTGCTCCAGTTCCAGGTCGACGCCGTGAATGATCTCCACATCGCCAAAGCGCTTGACGACAGACTTCAGTCGTACATCCGCCATTCGGACAGCCCTCCCTCAGGACCAACAGGGTCGAGTCGTTTTCTTATTCTTTGGTTGCACGACCTTTCCGGCCGGGCTCTTTGCAAACGTCTGACAGTCTGGGCAGAGCGCTTGCCTTCGTCAAGCAGGCTCTTTCTTTTTTTTTCGTTTTCTTTCTTTCCATTTGACAAGGGCAAAGCTCTCACGAAATACTCGTTCCTACTGATATTTGAGGCCATCCGCAGCTATCGGAACAAGGGGACCGAAAAGACGCCCCGAGGCTTTTCTCTGCGACGTGCGACGATCGAGCGCGCGATCGAAATCAAAAGAAAGCCCGTAGAGGGCACGCGGACAAAGGGGAGGCTCATGACGCAGTATTGGCGCAAGAACCAGGTCAAGATCGCGCCGTGGCTGTTTCTCGCGCCGGCCTTCTTCATCTTCGCTCTCTACGTCCTCAATCCCATCGCCCAGAGCATCTGGATCAGCTTTCACGAATGGGACGGCCTGGGCGAAAAGACCTTCATCGGCCTCGCCAACTACGAAGAACTCTTCGATGACGATCAGTTTTGGATCTCGCTGGAGAACAACGTCTACTGGCTGGTGCTCTATATGCTGGCACCACCCATCGGCCTCGCCATCGCGCTCTTTCTGAACCAGAACGTTCCGGGCATCCGTCTGGTCAAATCGCTGTTCTTCTTTCCCTTCGTCATTTCGCAGGTGGTTGTCGGGCTGATCTTCGCCTGGTTTTACGACCCTCATAACGGCCTGATGGCGCTCCTGCTGAGCTCCATCGGACTGGAGCCGATCGCGGTTCTTTCGGACGAAGAACTGGTGACCTACGGCATCATTGCCGCCGGCCTCTGGCCGCAGGTCGCCTACTGCATGATCCTTTACCTCACCGGGCTTAACTCCCTGAGCCCGGACCAGATCGAGGCTGCGCGTCTCGATGGCGCGAAAGGCCTGCGGATGCTCTGGCACGTCATCCTGCCACAGCTCATGCCGGCCACTTTCATTGCCATCGTCGTGACCGTCATCGGGGCTCTGCGCAGCTTCGATCTGGTAGCCATCATGACCGACGGCGGTCCCTACGGCAGTTCCAGCGTGCTGGCCTATTTCATGTACGAGCAGTCCATGTTCAATTACCGCATGGGTTACGGCGCGGCGATCGCGACGGTCCTCTTCCTGATCATGGATATCTACATCGCCTTCTTCCTGTGGCGCATGATCCGCGCGGAGCGGAGGTAAGCCATGTTTCCGAGACCGATAGAAAAAGCCTCCCACGGCAAGCAGATCGCCTACAAGACCGCCCTGCCGATCGCGCTGATCATGTGGCTGCTGCCGCTGGTCGCGGTCATGATGACCTCCGCGCGCTCCATCGAGGATCTCAACAAGGGCAATTACTGGGGCCTGCCTGAGAAGTGGATGCTGATCGAGAACTACGCCGAGATCTTCAAGGTCACGCCCATGGCGACCTACATGCTGAACTCGGTGATCATCACCCTGCCCACGGTCGTGGTTTCGGTCGCCTTCGCGACCATGGCCGGCTTCGCGCTCGCCAAGTACAACATCCGCTTCCGTGTTTTGCTCTTCGCGATCTTCGTCGGCGGCAACTTCATTCCCTTCCAGATTCTGATGATCCCGGTCCGGACTCTCACCATCGACCTGGGCTTCTACGACACACCCTGGGCGCTGATCGTCTTTCACATCGCCTTCCAGACCGGTTTCTGCACGCTCTTCATGCGGAACTTCATCGCCGCCCTGCCCAACGAACTGATCGAAGCGGCCCGGGTCGAAGGGGTCAGCGAATGGCGGATCTTCCGCTACATCATCGTGCCTCTGGTGCGGCCCGCCCTGGCCGCGCTCGCGGTGCTGATTTTCACTTTCGTCTGGAACGACTACTTCTGGTCCCTGGTGCTGGTGCAGAGTGACGAGGTCCGTCCGATCACAGCCGGTCTCAACGCCCTGAAGGGCCAGTGGCTGGCGTCCTGGCAATTGATTTCGGCAGGCTCCATCATCGCCGCCCTGCCGCCGGTCGCGCTCTTCTTCCTCATGCAGCGCCACTTCATCGCCGGCCTTACGCTCGGGGCGACCAAGGGGTAAAAAGAGCGCCATGGTCTCTCATTTCAAACGGCTGGATTCCAGCCGCAGCAGTCTGCTGCTCGAACTGCCCGAGAAGGGGCAACCCGAAGGCCTGCCCCGCATCCTCTATTGGGGCAGCAAACTCGCCGTTGACGAACAGCCGGAGAACCTGGCGCAAGCCCTCATCCGGCCGGCGCTGCAGGGCGGGCTCGACCATGCCGTTCCGCTCACGCTCAGCCCTTCCCTCGCCAACGGTTTTCCCGGCCAGCCCGCGCTTGCCGGGCACCGCGGCGGACGTGATGCCCTGCCCGGCTTCCATGAAGTCGATGTCCTACAGGAAGCCAATAGCCTGAGAGTCACTGCGACAGACGCCAGGGCCGGTTTGACCTTGGAAATTCTTCTCTCGCTCTCATTCGCCAGCAACGTCCTGACCATAGCGACCCGCCTGACCAACGACGGCGGCATGGACTATGACCTGCAGTGGTGCGCGGCGGCCACCCTTCCGGTGCCTGCGGACTTTCAGGAGATCCTCAGCTTCAAGGGACGCTGGTGTGGCGAGTTCCAGACGGCCCGCCAGGATGTGCCCATGGGCATTCTCATGCGCGAGAACCGCCGCGGCCGGACCTCACACGACAGTTTCCCAGCCATGATCCTTGGCACCGAGGGTTTCGATGAAAACCACGGCATGGTCCTGGGCGCGCACCTGGCCTGGAGCGGTAATCATCGCATCCTGCACGAGCGCCTGCCCGACGGCCTGCGTCAGCTACAGCTCGGCGAGCTTCTGCTGCCCGGCGAGGTGATTTTGGCACCGGGCGAAACCTACAGCTCGCCGGAGGTTTGCTTTAGCTTCAGCGATGAGGGTCTTAGCGGGCTCTCCCGGAATTTTCACGGCTTCCTTCGGAACGAGGTGCTGCCGAAAGAGACCCGCCAGCCTCGGCCGGTCACCCTCAACACCTGGGAAGCCATCTACTTCGACCACGCGCCGGAAAAGCTGGCGCGCCTGGCAGAGCTGGCCGCGCAGGTCGGCGTCGAACGTTTCGTTCTCGACGACGGCTGGTTCAAGGACCGTAACGACGAGCGCAGTGCCCTGGGCGACTGGGTGCTGGATGAGCGCAAATATCCGCAAGGCCTCGATCCGCTGATTAACAAAGTCGAAAACCTGGGCATGGCCTTCGGCCTCTGGGTGGAGCCTGAAATGGTGAGCCCGGACAGCGATCTCTTCCGTGCCCACCCGGAGTGGGTGCTCCACCTGGAAGCTTTGGAAGAGCCGACCGGTCGCTATCAGCACGTCCTCAACCTGACGAAACCGGAAGCCGCCGATTATCTCTTCCATAGCCTGGATGCGCTGCTGTCCCGTTATCCGATCCGCTACCTCAAATGGGACATGAACCGCGATCTCAGCCACCAGGCCGATGGCAGCGGTTTCGTCACCGGTCAGCAGACCAGGGCGCTCTATGCTCTGATCGACCGTCTGCGCGCCAGCCATCCCGGCGTGGAAATCGAAAGCTGCGCGTCGGGTGGCGGGCGCGCGGACTTCGGCATCCTGCGGCGCACCCACCGCATCTGGGCCTCCGATTCCAACGACGCCCACGACCGTCAGACCATTCAGCAGGGCTTCAGTCTCTTCTTCCCGCCTGAGATTATGGGCGCACATATCGGCCCGTTGCATTGCCATACCACCGGCCGCCGTCTCGATCTGGACTTCCGGGCCATCACCGCCTTCTTCGGACATTTCGGTCTGGAGGCGGATCTGACCGAGATGACCGCAGAGGAACTCGAGCGGGTCACCGACTACGTCAAGCTCCACAAGGAATGGCGGTCCGTCCTCCATACTGGACGAACTCTTCGTGAAACACTAGAAGACGGCCGTGCGCTCGTCTTCGGGGCTGTGTCAGAAGATCGGACCCGGGCGATCGTGAGCTATGCGGTGCTGGAGCACAGCCGCGACGGCCTGAGCGCTCCCCTGAAACTCTCCGGCCTGGATCCCGAGCGCCGCTACCGCATTCAGGCTTTCAATCACCCGCACGATCCTGGACGCCGCATGAAGAACATGCCCGATGCGCTGTTCAACGGCTCGCTGGCCCTCTCGGGTCAAGCTTTGGCAAGCTCCGGACTGCAGATCCCGGTGCTCGACCCGGACAACGCTCTGCTGCTGCAGATCACCGAGGCCTAAAGTTCGAAAGGCTCGAAGAGAACCGACGCGGAGAGAACCGCCGAGGGCGCGAGATGCACCAGCCCCGTCTCCCCCCACTCCAGGGGATTGAGGTTCACGGCATTGACGCAGTGGCTGACCGGTTCGACGCAGAAGTAGTCTTCGCCCGGTGGGGAAAAGACGACGAGATGCCGCGTAGGACGCCCCGCCGAGATGCGCAGGCCCCGTCCCTCTTCCGGCCAGCGGATTTCAGCGACACCTTTCCAGCCTTCAAAACAGAGATCCAGTCCGCGCGGCAAGGCCTCGCCTGCTGCCAGGGGCGCGATAGCGTCATGCTCCCGGCTCTTCGCCACCGGCAAAAGTGTCTCATCGCCCAGATGCGCCTTTGCCACTTCGGCTTTGAGCAAGACCTCTTCACCCACCGGAAAGTGAGGATGCAGCCCCAAGCCCGCCGGCATGGTCGCGTCGCTCAGGTTCGTCAGCGTCATCTCGACCCGCAAGCCCTCCTCTTCCAGCGCAAAGCGCTGAGTCGCTTCGTAGTCCCACGGCCAGTTGCCCGGACTGTAGCGGTACTTCAATAAAGCAGAGCTTTCGCTGCGCTCGACCACATCCCAGGCGGCGCGCCAGCCGTGTCCGTGAATGGCGTGGGGCGGCAACAGCGGATCGGCGGGCAGAGCCACCTCACGCCCTTCGAAGCTGAAACGCCCGTGAGCGATGCGATTGGAGAAGGGCACCAGAGGATAGCAGGATGAGTGAATCGCCCCCTCGCGCTGGAGATCCTGGAGCGACGCCGTCCGCATCCACTGCAGCGATCTGCCGTCCTGGGAGGAAGAGAACTCAGTGATAATGCCGCCAAGCGCCGGCGCCAGGCCCAGCCTGTAAGCGCCGCGCTCCAGCGTCACAATCTGCAAGTCATCCATCGCTCGTTTCTCCAAAAGATGTCTCCCGAACGCCGCTGAAAAGGATCACTGCAAAAGGCTTCAACTTTTCTTTCTATCATTGTAGTTTGGCTCTGCAACGCAAGAAAAGGAAAGAGAACGAAGATAATGCTTCCGTCCCTTGATGCCCAGCTCAGGCACGAGCATATCCGCTCCCGCCTGGTTAAAGATGGCAACGTCCGGGTCACCGACCTGGCGGAGGACCTGGGCGTCTCTGTGGTTACCATACGCGCCGATCTTGGCTATTTGGAAGAGCGAAGCGAACTGAGGCGCAATCGCGGCGGTGCGGTGCAGATGCCACCGAACCGCTACGAGCAGGCGGTTGAAGTCACCAGCCTGGCCTGCCACGACGAAAAGGAAAGAATTGCCAAGCGTGCCGCGCGCTTGATCGAGGACAACGACACGGTCATCATCGACGTGGGCAGCACCATGACCGCCCTGGCCAGTGCCTTTTCGCCGGACCTGCGCAATGTCGCCGTCATCACCAATGCCTTGAACATCGCCATGATCCTGGAAAGCCATCCGGGCGTCACGGTCATCGTGACCGGCGGCACCCTGCGGCCACTGCAGCATTCCCTGGTCAATCCGCTGGGCGGCGGCCTGCTGGCGCACATCAATGCGGACAAGGCCTTCATCGGCTGTAACGGCGTCCATCCGGAGAAGGGCTTCACCAACTCCAACCTGCAGGAAGCCGAGATCAAACAGGCCATGATGGCGGCCAGCGCCCGCGTGTACTTTCTGGCCGATCACACCAAGCTGAATGCGATCTCGACCGCGGCAATCGCCCCCTTGAGCGCCGCGGAAATGCTGATTACCGATAACGCCGCGGCCCGGGAGCATGTAAGATTGCTCAAGACCAACGGGCTGGCCGTCGAGGTCGCCTGACAAGGCCCGTAGCACGCAACCTTCTCTATCAAGTCGAACCTCCACTGAAAGTACCCGCCATGGCAAAACTTGGCGTCTGCTATTATCCCGAACATTGGCCGCAGGCGCGCTGGCGCGAAGACGCCGCCGCCATGTACGCGCTGGGCATCCGTTTTGTCCGCATCGGCGAGTTTGCCTGGTCCCGCCTGGAGCCGGCGCCGGGCGACTACCATTGGGACTGGCTGGATCAGGCTATCGAAACGCTCGGCGAAGCCGGTCTGAAAGTGGTGCTGGGCACACCGACCGCCACGCCGCCACGCTGGCTGGTCAAGCAGCGCCCGGAGATTCTCGCCCATGACGCCGAGGGCCGGCCGCGCAAGTTCGGTTCACGGCGGCACTATTGCTTCTCGAGCCGGACATACCGGGAGCTCGCTCGCGGCTTCGTCGAACGCATGGCTCTGCGCTACGGTCAAAATCCCCATGTCGCCGCCTGGCAAACCGACAACGAGTACGGCTGCCATGACACGACGGTGAGCTATTCGCCCGCGGCGGCAGAGGCCTTTCGTGGATGGCTGGCCGAGCGCTACGGCAGTATCGAGGCCCTCAATGAAGCCTGGGGCGCGGTATTCTGGAGCCAGGACTACGCCAGCTTCGACGAGATCGACCCGCCCAATCTGACCGTCACCGAAGCCAATCCAGCGCACCGCCTGGATTTCCGGCGCTTTTCCTCCGATCAGGTCGTCGCCTTCAACCGTGCACAGGTCGAGATCCTGCGCCGTCATTCGCCCGGCCGGGATATTCTGCACAACTTCATGGGCTTCGAGACCAGCTTCGATCACTACGACGTCGGCGCCGACCTGGACGCGGCAAGCTGGGACAGCTATCCCCTGGGCTTCCTCGATCAGGGCTGGTTCGACGAGGAGGAAAAGGCCCGTTATCAGCGTCAGGGCCATCCCGATTTCGCCGCCTTCCACCACGACCTGTATCGGGCCTGCGGCAAGGGGCGCTTCTGGGTCATGGAGCAGCAGCCCGGCCCGGTGAACTGGGCGCCCCACAACCCCTCACCCCGGGACGGCATGCTGCGGCTCTGGGCCTGGGAATGCTTCGCGCACGGTGGCGAGGTTTCCTCCTTTTTTCGCTGGCGCCAGGCGCCCTTCGCGCAGGAACAGATGCATGCCGGCCTGTTGCGCCCAGACGGCGCGCCCGACCTGGGCGCCGCAGAGGTTGAACAGGTCGCATCAGAACTCGAGGCCATCGAACTGCCGGCAACGGAACCGGGCGATGTCGCGCTGCTGTTCGATTACGAAGCCTTCTGGTCGTTGGAGATCCAGCCCCAGGGCCGGGCCTTTTCCGCGCTGCGCTGGGTTTTCGAAGTCTATCAGTCGCTCCGTCAGCGCGGTCTGAACATCGACATCCTCTCCCCGGCACAGGACTTCGAACACCATAAGGCCGTGGTCATCCCCTGCCTGCCTTTTGTGAGCGAGGATCTCGCTGAGCGCCTGCGGAATTACCATGGCAAGGTTCTGATCGGCCCCCGGACCGGCAGTAAGACCCGCGACTTTTCCATCCCCGCTCAACTCGCGCCCGGTCCGCTCGCTCCCCTCCTGGGCCTGACGGTATCGCGCGTCGAATCTCTCGCACCGGTCCACCCTGAAAGCGTTCAACTCGGTAACGAACGCTACGAGGCAGGCCTCTGGCGCGAAAACCTGGAAACGGACGCGAAGGTCCTTGCCAGCTTCGCCGGAGACTATCGCCCGGGCGCAGCGGCGCTTATCGAACGGCGGAATTTTCGCTACCTCGGTTGCTTGGCCAAAAAGCCGCTTCTCGATAAGATCATCGCCGACTTCTGCGAATGGTCCGGGCTTGAGTTGCTCACGCCACTCTCGGACGTCCGGGTCCGGCGACGCGGTGATCTCTGCTTCGCCTTTAACTACGGTCCGACAGAAGCCAAAGCGCCGGCGCCGGATGGAAGCGCGTTCCTGCTCGGAGGCCCCAGCCTCCCGCCCGCCGGTGTCGCGGCCTGGCAGGCGACTTAGCGATCTGGGAAAGGCAGACTATCTGATGGCGAGCGACGGAGCGGAGCGGTCCGGCAGTTACCTCGAGATCTTCGCCGAGTCCCCTCAAGTCATCGCCGATGCCCTCTCCCGGGTCGATATCATTGGCGGCCATACGGACTACAATCAGGGCTTCGTGCTGGCGGCGCCCATGCCGCTGAGCACCCGGGTGGAGATGTCCAGACTTCGCGACAACAGCGACAGCCCGGACCTTATCGCCATCGAAGGCTTCTCGACGCTGACCGGTGACCGGATCGCGCACAGAATCCCGGCAAACCAAGATCATGCGCGCCACGACCGGCGCGGCGACTGGGTCGACTACGTGGTCGGCGCTCTGCGCGAACTCCAGGCCGCGGGTGCGGATATCACTTCAATCAGGCTAGCGGTCTCCGGCAACGTACCCGTTGGCGCCGGCCTGGCCAGTTCCGCCTCGCTTTCCGTCGCGCTCCTTCGTGCGATGGCGCAGCTTTTCAATGTGAAACTGGAAGGAAATGCGCTGGCCAAAGCGGCGCAGCGCATCGAACGGATCCATGTAGGTGTGAACTGCGGTATCATGGATCCCCTGATCCTCGCGGCCGGGACGCTGGGTCAGGCGCTCTTCATCGACACCCTGGACCTCACCCGGCGTGAGATCGCGATCGACGATAGTTACAGTCTGGAAGTGATCGATTCCGGAGAGCGCCGGCGTCTTGCCGAGGTCGGCTACAATCTGCGCCGGGACGAATGCCAGCGTGCCGCCCAGGTCTTAGGCGTCAACAGTCTGCGGGACCTACAGAGCGACGAACAGGATCTGGCGGAGCTTCCGCCACCGCTCGACCGCCGGGTTCGGCATGTCCTCACGGAAAACCGCCGCGTCGAGCAGGCCGCCGCCGCGCTTGCCTCCGGCGACTACGCTCAACTCGGCCGCCTGATGCAGGAATCACACTTTTCTCTCCGCGATGACTACGAAGTCTCCGTTCCCGCGCTGGACCGTCTGGTCGACGACTGCCTCGCGGGCGGTGCATTGGGCGCGCGCCTTGCCGGCGCGGGGTTCGGCGGCTGCGTTGTGGCGCTGGTCGAGCGGACAAAACGGACCGCCTGGCACGATCATATTTCCCGGGTAAATCCGCGGGCGCATATTTTCGATTCCTATTCAAACTGAGGCCTTTCGAAAGAAAGGATAATGATTGACAACAATTCGAAACCTCCGGACAATCGCCACAACCCGGACGAAAAATCGCGGCTCCTGAGCCGTGCGAGAAAGGTCCGTTCTTAAGGGAGGTAGGGGTTGGCAGGACAGGTAGCGGCGTCAGCGGCTATGATGTTTCCCGTTAGCCCGAACAAGGGAGTAAAATCGCCATGTCCTTAATCCGAAGCCTGGTGGGCGGCCTTGCCGTTTCCGTCCTGATGTCGGCGACCGCGCTCGCCAGTAGTACCCTGGTCATCAATTCCGACCAGGCCGACCCCGCGCCGAAACGCGCCTTCGAAGAGGTGGTCGCGCAGTTCGGGAAAGACAATCCGGATATCGAGATTCAGTTCAACACCTTCGAAAAGGAAGGCTACAAGACGGCCATCCGCAACTGGCTGACCAGCGAACCGCCGGATGTGGTCTTCTGGTACGCCGGCAACCGCATGAAGACCTTTGTCGACCGCGGCCTGCTCGAGGATGTCAGTGATCTCTGGGATAAGAACGACCTGCACAGCAAGCTGGCGCCGGCCCGCAGTTCCATGACCATCGACGACAAGCAGTGGGGCATCCCCTACACCTACTATCAGTGGGGCGTTTATTACCGGAAGGACATCTTCGAGAAAGCCGGCCTGAAGGAGCCCAAGACCTGGGAAGAATTCCTGGCGGTCTGTGCCAAGCTGAAGGCCGACGGCATCGCGCCGATCGCGATCGGCACCAAGTATCTTTGGACCGCCGCCGGCTGGTTTGACTATCTCAACCTGCGCGTCAACGGCCTCGATTTCCACATCGAGCTGATGGACGGCAAGGTCCCTTACACCGACCCGCGGGTCCGGGAGGTCTTTGACGTCTGGAAGCAACTGGTCGAGCCCGGTTACTACCTGGAAAACCACGCCAGCTACTCCTGGCAGGAGGCGCAGCCCTTCCTCTACAACGGCCAGGCCGCCATGTACCTGATCGGTAACTTCATCACACCGAACTTCCCGGATGAAATCCGCGACCAGATCGGCTTCTTCCAGTTCCCGATCATCAAGGAAGGCGTGGGCATTGGCGAAGACGCTCCGACCGACACCGTCCACATCCCGGCCAACGCCAAGAACAAGGAAGACGCCCGGAAGTTCCTGGCCTATCTGTCCCAAAAGGATGTTCAGCAGAAGATCAACGAGACCATCCTGCAGTTGCCGGTCCATGTGGACGCCAAGGCCAAGAACGATCCCTTCCTGAATATCGGCGCCGAAATGCTCTCGAAAGCCGGTACCGCGCAGTTCTACGATCGCGACACCACGCCCGAGATGGCAAAGGTCGGCATGAAAGGCTTCCAGGAATTCATGGTCAAGCCGGACCGCGTGGACCGAATCCTGAAGCGCCTGGAGAAAGCGCGTCAGCGGATCTTCAAGGTGAAAGGCTGACTTCGCGAAAGCCGGCAAGGACGCGCCAGGCTGTTGCGCGCCTCCGGTGAGGGCTTTTCCTGAAGCCATAGCTTAGCTAACTTGAGGGCGGTCGGGTCTCCGGCCGCCCTTACTTTTCTACCTAGCCCCACATCCTAAGCGGAGTTCACCATGGCTTTTGTCGTCCCGGCGCCGGCTGAAATCAGCCTTCCTGTCATCGGCCAGGACGCGGTCTTTCCGGTCCGGCGCATCTACTGCGTCGGGCGAAACTATGCCGAGCACGCGCGGGAAATGGGCGCCGACCCGGACCGGGAGCCGCCGTTCTTTTTCACCAAGCCGCGCGACGCCATCGTCCCGGAAGGGGGCACGATTCCCTACCCGCCCGCGACGGAGAACCTCCACTACGAAATGGAGCTGGTGGTGGCCATCGGCACCTCGGGGGCACAGATCCCCGAGGCCTCGGCGCTGGATCATGTCTACGGTTACGGCGCCGGCCTCGACATGACCCGCCGGGACCTTCAGGGCGAGGCCAAGAAGACCGGCCGTCCGTGGGACATGGGCAAGGGCTTCGATCACTCCGCGCCCTGCTCCGCGCTCCGGGCCGCTGCGGAGATCGGCCACCCGGACAGCGGCGCCATCTGGTTGAAGGTCAATGGCGAAACCAAACAATCCGGCGATCTGGCCCAACAGATCTGGAGCGTGCCCGAGACCGTCGCCTATCTCTCGGGCCTGGTGACGCTCGAACCCGGAGACCTGATCTATACGGGAACGCCGGCCGGCGTCGGCCCGGTGGTTTCCGGTGACCGCCTGGAAGGCCATATCCATCAGATCGGCGACATCGTCGTCACCATCGCCTGAGGTCCGTCCATGCCCGTCATTACCGTCACCCTGATCGAAGGTTATGATGAAGCCGTGCGGGAACGCCTCGCAAAAGGCCTGACGCAGGTGGCTCAGGCCGTCATTGGAGCCCCCTCCGACGGCGTGACGGTGGCGCTTCATGAACTACCGCCTGCGAATTACATGCGGGGCGGACAGCGGCGCACCCCGGGTACGGCTCCCACACCGCCGAGCGACATCGTGCGCGCCTACCTGGGGGCCATGGAAGTGCGGGACCTGACGGCAGCCGGCGCCTGGCTGCACGACAACGCCCGGCTGACCTTTCCGGGCAACCAGTCCTTTGCCTCCCTGGAGGCCATGGTCGACTGGGCGAAAACCCGCTACCGCCATGTCGCCAAGACCTACGAACGCTTCGACGAAGCAATGACGGAGGAAGGCAGCATCGTGGTCTGCCAGGGTACGCTCCATGGCGAATGGCTCGACGGCAAGCCCTTCTCCGGAATCCGGTTCCTTGACTGGTTTCTCATCCGTGACGGCAAGATCCTCGAGCAAAGGGTGTGGAACGACCTGGCGGAAACCATCCGGGAATAGTCGTCTCGATGTCTTAAACCCGCAAAGGGTAAGGCTAAGGCAGTCGGATACTCTGTCGAAAAAACAAAATAGCTATCCGAAGATCCTAAGATACCAAGTCAACTCAAGCGTCTTTTTTGACATCTTCGTTAACGGGCCGCCTGTGATTAAATAGTGGCGTTTCGCGGGCAAGTGTCCCGAGCGGTCGGCAACAGCGGACAAGAAAGCGCATGCGCGATGATTTGAGCGCCTCCTTTGCCTACATCAAATCTGCTTCCTTTTTTCTGGAGACCGGTCAGGAAGTCGAGGAGACTGCCATCGTCGGCGCTCCGGAGTCCTGGTGTCTCCTCTCTGACTTCTATCCGCGAAGTGAACACGCCGAATGGCCGAGTCTCCGACCCCAGTTCGTCCGAATGCGCAGTTACCTGCAGTCCGTTGCGCCAGCCGACGAGCTGCCAGGGCGCCAACACATCGATCCCCTGGACTTCCCGGACCTTCTGACCTTCATCAACCTGGTCGACATCGAATACGGCGAGGGAACGCCGAGGTTCCGCTTCCGTCTCGTGGGGACAACCCAGACCATCATGGCGAAGCGCGACATCTCGGGCCTCTATGTGGAAGACGCGGTGCTTCCCAGCTTTGCGGACAGGATCCTGGGCAATCTGCGCCGCGTCCTGGCTGCCGCCTGCCCGCTTTACGACCGCTTCTCCATGCCACACCCCAAGCGGGAATTCATCGATTCCGAGCGCGTCTACTTCCCGCTTGCGAGCGACGGCCGCAAGATCGATATGATATTGATTCTAAATGGATATTACGGCGTCAGCGGTCTCGATCCCTTCGACCGGCGAAAGTAACGCCGAAGACAGCTCAGCCGGCTTTGAAGATCAGGCTCTGGCGGTCGGCCTGTGATTTGGCTATGATCCGGCCATGGCCTTTCTGCTCAAACATCTCGCCCGCTACGCGGCGCAGAAAATAGCTTCCGATCCCCAGGCGCGGGACAAAGCGGTCAAGGCCGCACGTGTGGTGGTCAAGGAAGCCAGGCAGATCGCCCGGGAGGAAGATCGCGCGGAAGCCGCCGGCCGTGCCGTGCGGCGGGTCTTCGACCGTTTTCAAAACGGCGGCCGCTAAAGAACTGAAATTTCTGAGATTCCTCCCCGAGCGACGCTCGGAGATTTAGTCACGCTACTACCGTTCGTTCCAGCGGAAAACGAAGCGTGACGGTGGTGCCCTGATCCAGGACACTGTCGATATTCAGCCGGCCGCCATGAAGTTCGGTCAGCATCTTGCTCAGGGAGAGGCCGAGCCCGGTCCCGGCATGCGCCTGATGGGCGCTGCGGCGAACCTGGCCGAAGGGTTCCAGGATCTTGGGGATATCCTCCGCGGCGATGCCGCAACCTTCGTCCGCCACGGCCACATAGACGCAACCTTCCGCATCCAGACCGGCCGAAACGCTCACCGCCCTCTCCGCCGGCGTAAACTTGGTGGCATTGGAGAGCAGATTGAGAATCACCTGCTTGATGATGCGTGCGTCGCCTTTGAAATGCGTTAGATCTGCTGCGGTTTCGAAGGCGATCCGGTCCTCGGGCTCGCCAGCCTGGCCGGTAACCATCTCAATGCAGGAGGCGATGACCTCGCGCAGGTCGAAGACCTCCTCCTCCAGGGTGATTTCGCCGGCTTCGACCTTCGAGATATCCAGGATGTCGTTGATCAGAGCCAACAGGTGCTGGCCGGAGTGATTCACGTTCATGGCGTAGTCGAGGTACTTCTCGTCGCCGAGCGGCCCGAAGACCTGTTCCTTCATGACCTGGGTAAAGCCCAGGATGGAATTGAGCGGCGTGCGCAACTCGTGGCTCATATGCGCCAGGAACTCGGACTTCGCGCGGTTGGCGGTCTGCGCCTCGTCCTTGGCCGCGGAGATAGCGGCCTCCGCCTCCTTCAGCTTGGTGATGTCGCTCTGGATACTGACGATCCCGCCGCTGTCCGTCTTGCGGTCGCGCAGCAGCAGCACCCGCCCGTCCCGCAGAGTGACCACGAAGGAATCCGGCGGCCCCGCAATGATATCCTCCCGGCGCTCCACGTAGTCGTGGGCCAGCTCCTTTTCGACGATCACCGCGCCGCGCTCGATATCCAGCTTACCCAGTTCCCGCCGGTGTGCACCGGGCGCTGCCTCTTCATCGCTGTAGCCGTAGAACTCCCTGAACTTCGAGTTGCAGATGATCAGGCGCCCGTCCGGGCCGTAGAGCACGAAACCCTCACTAATGGATTCCAGCGCATCGATCAGAAGGGCCCGCGTGGTCCGCACCGCCTGTTCCGCACTGGCAACACTCATGACCTCATGCCCGCTGAACAACAGCAGCTCCTCGCCACCGACCTGCAGCAGGCGCATGGACGCGGTGCAGTCGTGCAGCCGGCCATCCCGGCCGCGGAGCCGCGCATCAAAATTCTCGACGACCTGCCCTTCCTTCAGGCGTGCAATCAGTTCAATACGGAGGGAAGGTTCGGCCCAGATCCCGAGCTCCGTGACCTTCTGGCCAACCACCTCTTCACGCCGGAAACCGAGCACCTCGAGCCAGATGGTATTGACCGCCAGGCAGGTCCCGTCCCCCAGCTTGCTGACCGCCATAAGATCTCGCCCGGCATCGAACACGGCCCGGAAAAGTTCAGCCGATTCCAATAGGGGGTCCAAGGCTGGTGGCGTTGAAAGGGACATAGGAAATGCAAACCCGAAATTATCAATTCTTGCCGAACGGCAGCCCCGCGACCACTACCGGTCGTCAGGCAAATCAACAAACAGGATTGCATGTTTTCGGTAAGCGTTCCAATCCCCGACCGCGATTTTTACGCGTAGCACAGCGACAGTGCGCACCTGGCACAACGATTGGATGAGAAGCCAAGACATTCTACTCCTAATCGTACGGCGACCGAGTAAAACGACAGTCTCCCCAACAGGCCAGGCATGTCGCCCGGACAGTCAGTGTTCGCAAAATTCTATGGGAACTTTACGGGTGCGGCTTCGAGGCCAATCCAAATCCAATAGTTGATGTTTAAATTTGTAAAACAATTAACAGGTGATAGTCTCCAAGCATATTGAGCGTGTGTTTCATCCAAATGAAATTTTAAGCAACACTGCGGAGATACTATGCGCAGAAAAGTCCTAGCAGTGCTGGTCGTCTTGGCCGTAGCGGCTGTTATTGGCTACACATCCCGAGAAAACTTGCGGCACCTGGTCGTTTCCAAGCCGAAAAGCCAATCAGAAGCCGCTACGATTCACCTGGCCCATCTATCGAGTAAGCTCGTGACGAGGGATGTGGTCAATGCGTTGTCGCCGGGCTTTACCATAAACGGTGATTCAGCCCTTCAGAAGGTCGCGCCGACAACAGGAATCTTCGATGAGATCCTATCCACTAAGATCGATGCCAAGGTAACATTCGAACTCTCGCCCAAAGGAGCCCAAAAGCCGCCAGATGCGAACGGAGAACCAACCAGCGAGAGCTCTCAGGCGACACCGCAGTCCCCAGAAAAGCTGACCGCCAACGCCGATCCCTTTACAGCCTACTCGACCGCCAACGCGCTGCATCAGGAAGTGGCGGTTCTCAACAATTACATCAGAAATTTCCCCACGCGCAGGGGCTATCGCCCCTATCTGGTCCGGCTACAGCTTTCCGTGATTCCCAAGAGACGCAACCTGCCATACGACATCTATTCCGACCTCATCTTCTTCGCGGATCTAGGACCACTAAACGAAAGCTATCTCGATCGACGAAAACGAGCCGAGGATGAGGATCTCCTGACAGAACGTAAGGCCGTCTTTGCAATTCCTCTGCTCGCTTCGGAAAACCTGGAGCGGGGGATCGATACTCGCAGCAGAGCTCTGCGCAATAGCCTGGGGCTGTCGGGCGCAGGCCTCCTCGGAACCACATCGGCCGGCGCCGATGTGGACGCGGAACGTCTCAGCAAGCTGCAGTCCCTGGCGAATGATCTAAACGGCCTCTTCACCATCGGACGGGTCACCGACAACGTTTTGCGTGCGCGCTTCGGAGCGGTACAGAACGCCGAGCCCTCCTATGAAATGATTCCCCGCACCCACAACATCTCCCTCCTGCTCCTGATTCCCGAGGACGCTAAGACCGTGGAAATCGAAGCCAAGCAGTCGATGCGGCATGCCGTGACAGGCGAGCCGCTCGATCGAAACCAGGGGAGTGGCGCTTTCATCGCAAAGATCTCAGATGCCGTGGCTCCCTTCAAACTGAAGTATGATTTCTCAGCGAGAGAACTCCCTCAACGTGGGAGCAAAGAAGATCTTTGTGTCTTTCGCCACGGTCTGGACGACTCAGAGCGAAACAGGATAGATTTTGAGACCAGCAAAGTCGTGCAGTTTGTGCGCAAAAGACTCCGCGGCGATGTCGCGAAAGGCGACTTCGACACCTTCCTGAAGCGCGTGAGAGTCTGCCTGCAAAGAGAAAAGGGCCACGGCTACGAAAATCTCGCCGCATTTGAAGCTGTCGACCGTGCGCATGTGCTTTGGACTCAAATTGCCCAAATACAGGCAGATCTGCCGGATGCTTTCGTTTCCTTCGAGGTTCCGGCTGGCGAAACTCCTGCTGCAAATCACCTCAGAAATTGGACACCGCCAATATCCGAAAAGCCGAAGCCAGACGAGAAAGCCCCTGCGAAACAGAAGTCATCGAATCAATAACCTCCGCGGCCCCAGGGCGATCGATCTGAAGGTCCGGTGGTCGCCCTTACGCGTGCTCTTTACATTGCATCCAGGTCTGCGAAGCAGCCTTAAAACCGCAGCCTCCGCGTCTGCCGATTCCGGTGTTCGAAAGAGGTTGGTTGCATACAACAAGCACTTTGGCGTCAGAACACCAGAGTCGCCCCCAAAAATAGCAACTTCAGCCTTCGAACCGAGCAGGAGGAGGCACCGCCTGCGGCAATCTCACATCCATTGCGATTACCCGCCGATCTTACCTTGACGCTCCAAGTGGCGGGAGGTTAAAAGGCCAGACTTTCCCGGGGTCTTTGGCCCGGCAGCTCTGGCAAATGTGAATAGGGGTGGTCTTGTGGCAAAGTCGAATGACTTTCACGAACGTCTTGAAGAAACGTCGGAGACGAAGCGCTCTTCTGACCGTTCGTTCGGAATCGTTTTCTTTGTCCTCTTCCTGGCAATCGCCGCTTACCTCTGGTGGATAGACTCCTCGGCGGCCATCTACGTCGCAGCCGTCGGCGTGGCTTTCGGCGTTATCGCCCTGGTCGCGCCGCGCGTTCTGGCGCCGCTGAACTGGGTCTGGACGCAGTTCGGCCTTTTGCTGCACCGCCTGATCAGCCCGATCATCATCACCCTGTTATTTCTGGTCGCCGTGACCCCGATCGGCCTCTTGATGCGCCTGTTCGGCAAACGGCCGCTGAATCTCAAGTACGATCCGAAGGCTGAAAGCTATTGGATCGAACGCAAACCTGCCGGCCCCGCCCCCGGCACACTCAACAGACAGTTTTGAAAGAGAGCTTCCTGTGGAATTCATTCGCGAATTTGCAGCTTTCCTGACCGAGCGCCGAAAATTCTGGCTGATCCCGGTCATGGTCGTCCTCGTCGCGCTCGGTGGGCTGGTTGCCCTGACCAAGGGCAGCGCGGTCGCCCCTTTGATCTATACCCTTTTCTAATCTGCGGAGCAGAGTGTGCGAGTTCTCGGAATCTCTGCGTTCTATCACGATAGCGCAGCAGCCCTGATCATTGACGGCGAAATCGTCGCGGCGGCTCAAGAGGAGCGCTTCACGCGCAAGAAGCAGGATTCAGACTTCCCCCAACGGGCGGTCGAATACGTCCTGAGTGCGCTGCCCGATGGCTCCCGTGAAGTCGATTACATCGTTTTCTACGAAAAGCCCTTCGTGAAGTTCGAGCGGCTGGTTGAGAACTACATCGCCTTCGCGCCGCGCGGCTACAAATCCTTTGTCCGCGCCATGCCGCTATGGCTGCGGGAAAAGCTGTTCCAGAAGCGCACACTGATCGAGCATCTCGAGAAGCTGATGCCACGTGACGGCATTGCGGAACGGCTGCTGTTTTCCGAGCACCACTTAAGCCACGCCGCTTCCGCCTTCTATCCTTCGCCCTACAAGGACGCCATCGTCCTGACCCTGGACGGCGTGGGCGAGTGGGCCACGACAACGACGGCTGTGGGCAGCGACAAGGATCTCGAAATCACGCGGGAAATTCACTATCCGCATTCCTTGGGCCTGCTCTACTCGGCCATGACCTTTTACACCGGTTTCAAGGTCAATTCGGGCGAATACAAGATCATGGGCCTCGCCCCCTACGGCGAACCCAAGTACGCCGACGTGATTCGCGACAACCTGATCGATATCAAGCCGGACGGCTCATACCGGCTGAACATGGACTACTTCGATTACTGCACCGGCCTGCAGATGACCAACGAGCGCTTCGATGCGCTGTTCGGCGGCCCGCCGCGGGACCCCGAGCAACTGCTGACCCAGCGCGAAATGGACCTTGCCGCCTCGGTCCAGGCCATCACCGAAGAGATCATGCTTTCGCTCGGATCTTCGCTGCAGAAAGAGACCGGCCATAAGAACCTCTGTCTCGCCGGCGGCGTCGCGCTCAACTGCGTGGCCAACGGTAAGCTGCGCCGTCAGAGCAGCTTCGAGAACATCTGGGTTCAGCCGGCTGCGGGCGATGCCGGCGGCGCGATCGGCGCCGCGCTGGCGGCCTACCACCTGCAGCTCGACAAGCCACGGACGATCAGCAAGACGGACGGCATGGCCGGTTCCTACCTTGGTCCGGCCTATTCGCAGGAGGAGACGGAAACGGCCCTCAAGCGTCTGGGTGCCGCCTATCAGGTTGTCGACGAGCAGGAGGTCATCAGCCGCACGGCCGACGCCCTGTCCTCGGAGCAGACCGTCGGCTGGTTCCAGGGCCGCATGGAGTTCGGCCCGCGGGCTCTGGGCGCCCGCTCGATCCTGGCCGATGCCAGGTCGCCGAAAATGCAGAAAAACCTGAATCTCAAGGTCAAGTTTCGGGAGAGCTTCCGGCCCTTTGCCCCGGCGATCCTGGGCGAAGATGCGGCTGACTGGTTCGATCTGGACGGCGACAGCCCCTATATGATGTTCGTTGCCGGCGTTCGGGGACAGCACCGCCGCGAGATGACCGAGGAAGAGAATGCCCTCTTCGGAATCGACAAACTCAATGTCGCCCGCTCGACGGTTCCGGCCATCACCCACGTCGACTACTCGGCCCGGGTTCAGACCGTGCACCAGGAAACCAATCCGCGCTTTTACGATCTCCTGTCGGCCTTCAAGGAGAGGACCGGCTGCCCGATGCTGGTCAATACCAGTTTCAACGTGCGCGGCGAGCCGATCGTCTGCACGCCGGAAGATGCTTTCCAGTGCTTCATGGGCACCGACATCGATATGCTGGTGATCGGCAACTGTATCCTTGAGAAAAAGGATCAGGATCCCTCGCTCTCCATGCGTTATGAGGGGAGATTTGAGCTTGACTGATCTGGCCTCCTCAAACGGCGGGAGCTTTTCCCATGGCTAACGAGACCCTGGTCCGCCCCGAGGACGAGCGCGTCCTGGTCTGCCCGGTCACCGGGGAAACACTGGAGCCGGTGGACGGCGAATGGGTCAGCGAAGGCGGCCGGAAGTACGCGGTGGATGACGGTATTGTCCGGACTTTCGTCGAGGTCGACGGAACCGCGGCCAGCGCCACGGACACGGTACAGTCGTTTTATGAGGAAGCTCCCTTCCCCAACTACAACGACTTCGACACCATCAGTTCCTTCGTCAAGCAGGCCGAGCAGGGTATCTTCGCGCGGATGCTCAAGGAGCAAATTCCGGTCGGCTCCACGATTCTGGAGGTCGGCTGCGGAACCGGACAGCTTTCCAACTACCTCGCTGCAACAAGTCTCAATCGCGTGTACGGCGCGGACATGACGCTGCATTCCCTGCAGCTCGGGTCACGCTTTGCCAAGGCGAATGACATCTCGCGCGTCAAGTTCGTGCAGATGAACCTCTTTCGTCCGAGCATCCGCCCCGCCTCCATCGACGTGCTGATTACAAACGGCGTCCTCCACCACACACAGGACACCCGCGAAGCGCTCTTGAGCATCGCACCACTGGTCAAGCCGGGCGGCTACTTTATTGTCGGTCTCTACAATCAGATCGGCCGTCTGAGAACCGATTTCCGCCGCCATCTCTACAAGGTCTTCGGTGACCGGATGCTGTTCATGGATCCCCACCTGCGCGGCGAACTCTCGCCGGACAAGCGGCGGGCCTGGGTCCGCGATCAGTATCTGCACCCCGTCGAACGCAAGCACACCATGACCGAGGTCCTGGAGTGGTTCGAGGAAGCAGGCCTGTCCTTCGTTTCTTCGATCCCGGGGATCCTCAAACCCTTCGATGCTTCGACACGCCTTTTCGAGGACACCTCACCCGGCTCGAACATTGATCGGACCATGGCCGAATTCTCCATGCTGTTCAGCAGCTATGGTGGCGAAGGCGGTCTTTACATCATGATTGGGCGCAAGGACTGACGTCTCCGCTTGCCTCCGGAAGAAATCAACGATGGCGACAACCGGCAAAAAACTTCCGCTCTGGAAAGTCATCCTCTTTTCACTGCTGCCAACCCTTATTCTGTTCGGCCTTCTGGAAGGCGCGGCGCAGGCCTATTTCTATTACAAGGAAACGCAGTACTTCGAATCCGTGAAGGAAAAGGCCGAAGAGGTTCTCGCAAACGACGCCATCAACTACATGAAGGAAGCCGATGGCCGCCTCGGCTACAGACTGAAGCGAAACCTCGACCATTCGAACGTGGCGACCAATGCCGAGGGCTTTTTCCAGCGCGATACCATCCCCCTGGAAAAGAAGCCGGGCGTGCTGAGGATAGCAGCGCTCGGTGAGTCCACGACGCAAGGTCATCACGTCGATAGCGGTAACTATCCCATAAAGCTCAAACAACTGATCCAGGATAAAGGGCAAGGCTACGACGGCGTGGAGATGATCAACGGCGGCGTTGCCGGCTGGATCAGTGATCAGGTGACCCTGTTAGCCGAGACGAAAATCGCGGACTACGCCCCCGATCTGGTCGTGCTCTACGTCGGCTGGAACGATTTTCAAAGCTACGACCCCTTCCGGGCACCGCCGAGGGAGTCTTACTTTGCGAAGGCCTACGGCAAACCCATCCAGATTGAACAAAGCGGCCTCAAGTCCGTAGCGGTCGCGGTCGGTCTTTACGAGCTGGTGCAGCGGCAGTTTGTCGGCTCAAAATCGCCCAAAAAGCGTAAACATGAAATCAAAGAAGGCGAGTTCGCGGCCACTGCAGCCGAGAATTACAGCTACTACATCGCGAATGTGCGTCGCATCGTTCAGGCTTTCCGACAGGCGAATCCGGAGGTCAGGATCGCCATTTCGACGCTGGTCGACAGATGGCGGGTCATGCCGAAGGAGCTGTTCGAATCAAACAGCGGGCATATCTGGTGGATGCCGGTCCACGGCGTATCACAAGAAAGAGCTGCGCAGACAATAGAAAGGTTCAACGCCCTCGTGCGCGAGATCGCAAGGGATGAAGGCCTTTTGCTGGTCGATTCCGCCGAGGCTTTTTCCGGTCTCGACAAGAACAGCATCTTTACACCTGCTTCGGGGCCGGGCGATTTTGCTCATATGTACGGCGACGGCTACGAGCAATTGTCGAGAGTGTTTTATAACTCCCTCATCGAAGCAGGCTACATCGAAGGCGAAGCTCTTCAGCAGTGATCTGACCGGTCACGGTGCCGGGGCACGAAATCAAGGGCGCTTCATGCGACCACAGCCTGAAAGAAAACTCCGATGACGACAGCCGGCAAAAAACTTCCGCTCTGGAAAGTCATCCTCTTCTCCCTGCTACCGACGCTCTTTCTCTTCGGCCTTCTGGAAGGGGCGGCACAGGCTTATTTCTACTACAAGGAAACGCGGTACTTCGAATCGGTGAAAGAGAGGGGCGAAGAGGTCCTCGCCAACGATTCGATCAACTTCATGAAACAATCGGACGGCCATCTGGGCTACCGGCTGAAGCCGAACCTTGACCACAAGAACGTCGCGACGAACAGCGCCGGGTTTTTCCAGCGCGACGCCATCCCCTTGGAAAGGAAAGAAGGCGTTCTGCGCATTGCCGCCCTGGGGGAATCCACGACACAGGGCCATAACGTCGATCGGGGCAACTATCCGCTAAAGCTGAAACACCTGATCGAAGGACACGGGAAGGGCTACGACGGCGTCGAAATGATCAATGGCGGCGTCGCCGGCTGGATCAGTGGTCAGGTTGCCCGCTTCGCGGAGGCGGAGGTCAGCAGCTACAGGCCCGACATCGTTCTGCTCTACATCGGTTGGAACGATTTTCAGACCTATGACCCCTTCAGGGAGCCCCCAAAGGAGTCGCGGTTCGAAAAGCTTTACGGCAGTCCGATCCAACTCAAGCAGACGGGCCTGAAGTCCATTGCCATCGCCCAGGGCCTTTACGACCTGGTGCTGCGCCAAGTCATGAAAGCTCTGCCCAAAGGGGAGAAGCAAAGTGATCAAGACTACGCGTCATCGGTCAGGGAGAATTACCGTTTCTTCATCGCCAATGTGCGACAGATCGTAAAGAGCTTCCGGGCCGCCAATCCTGACGTCAAGATCGCAATCTCGACGCTGGTGGACCGCTGGCGCGTCATGCCGGCCGAGGTCTTCAACTCAAAATTCGGGCGCATCTGGTGGATGTCCAGGCGCGATATCTCCCAGGAACGCGCCGCCGATGCAATCGCGCGCTTCAACGAACTGCTGCGTGAAATCGCCAGGGAAGAAGAGCTGTTGCTGATCGACACGGCCAAGGCCTTTGAAGGCGTCGACAAGAACCGCATCTTTACCCCTGCGAGAGGCATCAGCGACTTCGCCCATATGTTCGGCGACGACTATGAACTCATGTCGAAGGTGTTTTACGGTGCACTGCTCGAGGCCGGCTACATTGAAGGAGAAGCGGTTCCGCAGTAACGCCGCTAGCCCTGAAAGCCGCTCAGCACATTGACCGTATTGATCCCGATCTCCGAGACCGCGTAGCCGCCCTCCATCACGAAAAGCACCGGCACGTCGGCGGGCTTCATGGCATTGGCGATGCGCGCGCCGTAGTCGGCGAAGTCATCGCTCTTCAGTTTGAAGAAGCTGATGGGATCTTCCTCGAAGGTATCCACGCCCAGGGAAACCACCAGCAGGCCGGGCCGGAAGCCCGCGATGCGTTCCAGGGCTTCGTCAAGGGCATCACGCCAGCGGAGATAATCCGTTCCGGGTGGCAGAGGTCGGTTGAGATTGAAGCCTTCACCCGCCCCTTCGCCGAATTCATCGGCATGCCCGAGAAAGTGCGGAAAGGCTTCCATGGGATCACCGTGCAGCGAGGCGAAGAAGACATCGTCTCGGCGGTAGAAGATGTTCTGGGTGCCATTGCCATGGTGGAAATCCACGTCCAGCACCGCCACCCGCGCCACCCCCTGGTCGCGGGCGAACTGGGCGGCTATGGCGGCATTGTTGAGAAAGCAGTAGCCGCCGTATTGGTCGGCCGCAGCGTGATGCCCCGGCGGCCGGCAGAGCGCGAAGGCGGCTCTGCCTTCGTCCTGCCCGTTCGTTCCGGTCAGGAGTTGCTCCGCCGCCGTCAGCACCACGTCGGTCCCAGCCCGCGCCGCCTCCCAGGTGCCTTCGGAGATGGAGGTCTCGGCGGCCAGGGCGTAGTAGCCCAGCTTGCCGTCGATGTGCTTCGGAATGTGTTTCTCCGAGAGGGTCCGCGTCGGCCAGATATTGGGCAGGGCCTCCCCCTCCCCGCCGGCCGCCACCCAGTCCTCCCAGCAGTGCTCAAGGAAGTTCAGGAACGCCGGATCGTGCACCCGGAGAACCGGCGCCAGCCCGAAGTCCTTCGGCGCGATCACTTCACCCAGCTTCTCCTGCCGCACCCGCGCCAGCACGATCTCGGCCCGCTCCGGACATTCGAAGGGCCGCACGAAGGTCCCGCCATGCAGTTCGGTCCTGGCGTCGCGCAGACGGTGTTTTTCGGAGTAAACGGTGAGCATGGGCGGGCTTTCTGAGATTAGAGCATATTCCGACCACACGGAATCATTTGACCGGGGAGATTTTCCGTTCTGACAAGGCGCGGTTCGCAATGCGATGCAGAGCATCGGATAAGAGCCGCAACGCTGTCAGAGCGGGAAAGAACCCGGCCTCCGGTGGGCTTTGAAGGCTCATCGGCAGCGTTGCGATGCTTGCCCGATGCGCCGCATCGAGCTGCGCAACGCGCCTTACCGAATGAGACTTCAAAACCCATCAAATTGATCCCGTGTGGTCGGAAAATGCTCTAGGAATCCGGCAAAGGGCCGAGGACCATATGCTGGACCAGATCCAGGGATCAGGTCCAGTCGGGAGATGACGTCACCGCCCCTACTTCAAAGACTTGCTGAACACGATCTTGTCATCGCCAGCGGTCCAGAAATCCCGTATCCGGGCCTCTTCTCGATAGCCATTTTTGCGATAAAAGCCGCGTGTCGGCGCGAACTCGTCTCGGCCCGAGGTATCGACGATCAGCAGGCGCTGACCGCGCTTCCGAAGCTCATCCTCCAACTGCCGGACAATCGCCCCGCCGATTCCACCGCCCTGCCGCGAAGGAAGCACTGCGATCGCCAGCATATTCCAGGTGCCATCCGTCATCGTCTCCGGAACGGCGTAACAAAAGCCGATGACTTTTCCTTCGTCCAAACAGCTTAACCAAAGGTCTTCACTCAAATCATCAGACAGAAAACCGCGCAGCATCTCCTCAAGCATCTCGCTGGGAAAGAGCCCGGTCTCGTCGAGCACCGACTTCAGATTGGGGATGTCCCGGGCCTCGGTCAGTCTGATTTGCATGCGAAGAACCCGCTCAAGCGGAAAGGTTATTTTGGGAGAAAGGAACAGGAAACCGAAGGACACAACGGACCAGGCATTCTGTCAAACAGTAAGTCGTCGGCCACTGCTGTGGTCAACAAAGAACCTGGCATCAATTTCCCTAAAGTAGCGGCTGCAGTTCGAGTGCGCTTCACCCCCGCCGCAGCACCATCATGCCCGCCCCAACGATCATTGCCATCCCCGCCAGAACCGCCCCGCTCGGCGCCGTCGCGAAGAGCGCAAAATCCCAGATTACCGCGAAGACCAGATAACTGTATTCGAAGGTCGCCACGGTGGCGGGTGGCGCAGCCTGGTAGGCACCGGCCAGCAAGATGGCGATGGCGACAGCGAGGCAGGCCAGGAGGGCGAGGAACAGCCATTCGCTCGCGCCCACGGGCGACCAATCGGCGAAGAGGTAGGGCGTGGCCTGCACAAGCGCTTCGTCGGGTGGCCAGAGCAGGATGATCGCACTCACGAGCGCGCCGCCGGCCAGCATGGTGAGATTGACCGAGAATCCCAGGGCCGCCGGGGAAACGTCCTGGCAGCGGCTACGGGTCGTGACATGTGAAAGGGCATAGAAGAAAGCCCCGACGACCGGCAGCAGCGTCCAGGGTGAGAAGGCGTCGCTGCCCGGCTGCAGCAGGACGATCACGCCGGCGAAACCAACCAGGACAGCCGCCCAGCCACGCCGGCCGACTGGTTCGCCGATGGCGGGCGCGGACAGCAGGGTGATGAAAATCGGCGCGATGTAGGCGGCCGCGCCTAGAGTAGAAAGGCTGATGAAGGGAATGGCGGCATAGAAGATCAGCAGGCTCAGGGTCATGAAGGCTGCCCGCAGCAGCGGCCAAGGTTGCAGGGCTGCGCTCAAAGTCCCCCGCCAACGGCCCTGAAAGCAGGCCAGCGCAACGAAAAGGGGAAGAGCCAAGAGGGCCCGGAGTGCGAAGATCTGCCAGAGGGTCAGATCGGCGCTGAAGAGCTTGAAGATCGCGTCCTGCACAGAGATGGTGAAGGCGGCGGCAAGGATCAGTGCGATGCCGCGCGCCAGCCGCTGCGGCCTGTCCGCTCCCTGCGCCATGATCCCTTCCCGCCTGTCCACCTTCGCGCCCCGCGTTACGAAACTTCCTTGTCCTCCCTGATAAACCGGACCACGTCGTTTGAATAGCCATTGCCTTTCAAATCCACTATTTGATTTAATCGAATAATGGATCGTGCTCCCGTTCACGGCATCGAAGTCTTCCTGACCATCGTCCGGGAGGGCTCCCTGCGCGCCGCGGCCCAGGCGCTCGGCGTCGGCGCGCCGGCGGTCACCTCCCAGCTCAAGGCGCTGGAAGAAAAGATGGGCGTGGGCCTGATCCATCGGACCACGCGCAGCCTCGAGCTCACCGAGGCCGGGCGGGTACTGTTCGAGGCGGCGGCGCCCGCCTACCGGGATATGCTCGACGCGGTCAAGAAGACCCGAGAGGTGGGCAGTTCCACCCAGGGCACCCTGCGCCTGAGCCTGTCACGCGGCGCCTACGTCACGGCCATCGCGCCGGTGCTGGAAAAATTTCAGTCGGATAATCCGGGGATCACCCTGGATCTGTCACTGCACGAGGGTCTGACCGACATCACCCGCGACGGCTATCACGCCGGGATCCGCCTCGGGGATATCCTTGCGCCGGATATGATCGCCGTGCGCCTGACGCCGAGCCTGACTCCCGCCTTTTCGGCGGCACCGGCCTATCTGGCGCGCCACGGCCACCCACAGCATCCGCGCGATCTCTTCGAACACCGCTGTATCCGCTACAAGTACCCGACCGCTAAGAAGCTTGCCGACTGGCAGGTCACCGAAGAGGGTCAGGACAAGATCATCGATCCACCGGCGCGGCTGATCTTCGATCACATGATGGGCGTGATCCAGGCTGCCCGCGAAGGCCACGGCATCGGCTGGTCGCTCAGAGCCACCATCGCGGACTATCTCAGATCAGGCGATCTGGAAACGGTCCTCGATCCCTACGTGAAGCAACTGCCGCCCTTCTATCTCTACTATCCGGAACAGAACAAAAGGGTCGAATGCCTGCGGCTCTTCATCGACTGCCTGGTGGCGCATCGGGACCAGCAGGCGGAGCTTGTGGGCTGAGCGGCAACGCGCGCCTGAGGGCAGAGGCTTCGAAGACACCTCTTAACCCGCAGTGCCTCAAGATCTTACAGGATGCTTCCGCTGAACCATGCTTCGCCTGTCCCATGTGCGGTGATGGAACTTTCGGCTTTTAACAGCCGAAGTCATGACCCAGATGCATGAGCTGCATTGCCATGGTTCATACATCGACAAAAAGGCTTTGCTCCATCCGCAGTGAAGAGCAGTCAAACCCAAGCGCTCGGTAAAAAGCCTGCGCGTCGTCACGCTGGAGGCCTGTTGTCAACTCCAGGGTGTCACAACCTGCATCCTTCGACACCTGAACAGCTTTTTCGACCAGCGCACGGCCTATTCCACGCCTGCGTTTCGCAGCATCGACGACCAAGGTTGTAATGCGCCCGAGCGGCTGCGGATAAAACAGCAGCGGCGCGATATGGAGCGCGATCAAGCCCACTGGAAGAGAGCCTTCCCTGGCGAGAAAGGCCGGGTTTGACTTTCGGTCGATCACCATGTTCCAGCGGCGGCCGATTTCTTGGACGGAATGGTCGTAGCCAAGCCCCTGCATGAGATGCGCAATCGCTTGCATATCTTCGGACTCGACCTGCTTGATCTGAAATTCTGCGAGCATGCTTTTCCAGGGTTGGCTAAAGTTCCTCACTCTAACTCAGAACAATTGATAACCGAACCCGACTGCGCGTATGTCAATCGCGCTCTCCCATAACCTGATCCAATAGCTTCGCCTTCGACCGCCTCGCATACAGTTTTATGGGTGTTCGAGCCCCTCGATCGCCATCGCGAGCTTCATCAGATCCGCGGCGTAGAAACCAGCGGCATTGAGACAGTTGGTCTCCAGCATCTTGAGCCCTTCCTCCGTACGACAGACATCGATGACGTAGGCAGGGGAATAGCCGGGATTGCCGTCGACAAGTTGCTGCGCGAAAACCAGGGCGTCATCATCGACCTCCCGACGATAGACGACCCGTGACCCTTCCTTATAGAGCGAGCAGGTTACGATCCGTCCTCCGACCACCCAGAGGCGCCACTCGCAGAAAATGCGCACAGGCTCCGTAAGCATCAGGAGCGTGTCGTGGCGAAGCGAACCCCTCGGGATTTCATCTTCTTCCAGGGCGAGTACCTGTTCCGCCATCGTGATGATTTCGCCACTCGATTTTACACTGCCGGCGACTTCCTTACTGTCGTCAACCGGGCGCAGGAAGAAACTCCGCCCGTCATCGGCCAGGCGTGCCGGCACATCTCGCAGCGCGAGAAAGGTCGCGCCCGCGCCGTTCAAAAGATAGGGGTGCCACGCTTCCTCCTCTACGAAGGGCCTGAGCTTGAACACGCCGGGCCGGTAGTTTCTTTCCTGCGCGAAGCGCCAGAGCGTGTAGGAGCCGAACATGACCACAGCGCCAGGATCAGGCACCACCGGCTCCGGAATCAGATCCCCCACGAAGGGCACGACCTTATACCAAGGGTCGATAATATTGACCCATAGGGATTGTCTCCAGGGACCTTTGAGCAGGAGAAGAGCCGCAAGCGATGCGGCGTATCGGCAAGGCTTTTCGACGCCCTTCGAAGGTCCTTGGAGGCAACCGTAGCGGCAGATTTCTGAGGCTTTCGGATAGCGTCGCATGCGACTTCCGATACGCCGTATCGCTGCGCCGCACGCTCCTAACCGAAAACCTCAGAAATCTGTCCCTAGGGGTCAATATTATCGACCCTTGGTATTATGCCAGCTAAAGGGAATTTCCAGCCGCTCAAGTACAGCCGCCAGCTTGCGCGTATCTTCAAAGTCCTGGAGGAGCGACTGCATTGCCTTCGCGCTCTCTCTTACGTCTTCCCCTACCCCAGGCACCAGACGCTGATCTTCCGGTCGAAGCCGCGCAGCTCCTGATCGTCGTGGCGGGCCAGGTCCAGGGTATCTTCTGTCGCGGCGGCATCGCCCGCCCCAAGCTGTTGCATCAAATCGTCGCTGACCGCCAGCCGGACGCCAAGTTTGCGGGTCATGGCCTCGATCCGGCTCGCCCGGTTGACGGTGTTGCCGATCACCGCGAACTCGAGCCGGTTGCCGCCGATGTCGCCCAGCACCACGGGTCCGAAATCCAGGCCGATGCTGACCGTGATCTCCTCCTTGCCCGCGGCGCGGCGTTCGGCGTTCCAGGCATCCGAAGAAGCAAGCATCGCGCGGGCGGCCAGCAGTGCGTTCCGCGCATCGTCGGGGGCCGCCACCGGCGTGCCGAAGGTCGCCATGAGGCCGTCGCCCAGGTACTTGTCCAGGGTGCCGTCGTGGCGGAAGACCTCGGCCTCCATCCGCGCCTGGAATTCGCGCAGGGTCTCGATCACCGCTTCCGGCGGCTGGGCCGCAGCGTAACGCGTGAAGCCGACGATATCGACGAACATGACGGCGATTTCCTGATTGCGGACCTTCTTCAGGGGGTCGTCGTTCTGGCTGAGCTGCTCGACCACATTGGGCGAGAAGTAGCGCGCGAGATTGGCCCGCTCCCGCGCAGCTTCCGCCTGGCGCAGAACGAGGTTGCTCGAACGCCGCACCGAGACCGCGAGAATGCCCGCGACCATCAGAAAGACGACCGTCTCCTGGATCCGGATGTCCCATTGCATCCGGGTCGGGTCATAGAGCTCCCGCATACGCGGCATGTCGGCATAGAGACGATCCAGAGCGCCGGAGATGACAGGATGGGGCTCCGTCATCAGCCAGATAACGACCGCGCCGCCGATCCAGAGCAGCGCGGTCCAGACCCCGACCGCGATCAGAGTACGCCAGCTATAGGCCAGGGTTGCCCCGGACAGAAGCACAAAGAAGTAGATGAAAACATTGAACTCGTAACGGACGGGCGCCGGCCAGCTTTCCGTCTGAAAAGGCGGCGTCACCACGCAGATCGCCGTCATCAGGGCAAGGTCCATGAAGAGCAGGATCAGCTCCGGACGCGAGCGGCCGACGCTGGCGATCTTCTTCTGGGCCAGGCCGTTCAGGATGAATAGCAGCGCCGTCCCCTGATAAAACAGCAGCAGCGGCCAGGGTGTCAGGAAGATCAGCATGACGATGATGATGCTCATCGCGACGGTGCGAGTCTTCACGGCGAGATCCATACCCTCGCGCTTGTGCCGCTCCAACGCCGCCTCCACATGACGGTTCCCTGGAACCTGTGCAGGCGCGGGCGTAAAGCCCGGGATTTCCGGCCGGGAGAGAGACGGCGAAAAGACGTCCGACATGGCGCACTCCGGATTGCAAGAGCAGTATGGGGAGCCTAGGCATATCTGTTAGCCGGGCTCAAGCTTGAGCGTGCCTCGACCGATCGGCATCTGTGACGACCAGTTCATCAAGCGTCTGCAGGATGACGCCGACCTCAGACATGACCTCCACTTTCGGTGATATCGCCCAACTCACCCAGGTCCCGCGTAAAGCGTTGCGCCCCCTCCGGCGTCGAGAATGCGATCAGGCAGTTCTCAGCGTAACAGGCAAGGTCGAGCCGTCCGAAGGCCGGGACCGATACGCTAATTGCGCCTGCGGCCATAGGCCTGTTCTACGATGCGTGTTCGCTGTCTTTGCTTCTCCGCGTCCTCGAGACGGGAGTCCCTCACACCCTTTTGAAGTTCTTTTGAACCTGAAGTCGTAAATCTTAGTTCATACAGGAGTGGTTCTTATCGTCATCACTCAGCCTTTACGGAAGGAGTAACCATGACCCAGACGTCACGGCGACAATTTTTGGCTTCAAGTGCGGGTGTCGCAGCACTCGGGCTTAGCGGCCAACTTGCATTTGTGACCTCAGCACAAGCTGCCGATCTGCGTGAGAAGGGATACTATACCTATAAGGTTGGCGATATCGAGGTGACTTCCATATATGACGGCATCTGGCAGAATGATGGCTTTGGCGGCGTCGCAAAGGACGTTTCCGAAGATCAGGTTAAAGCAGCTTTATCGAAAGCCGGGCAGACCACCGACTACGTTCCGATCGAATTCGCACTCACGGTGGTGAAAACCGGCGGAAAGACCATTCTTCTGGATGCGGGGACAGGCGGGCAACTGGCACCGACAGCGGGGAATGCATCCAAAAAGGGGTTTGCTGCAGCCGGATTTACGCCGGACAAGGTGGATCAGGTTATCATCAGTCACATGCACCCTGACCATATTTTCGGACTGATGGAAAAAGACACCAATGAACAGTTGTTCCCGAATGCGGAGATCCTGGTCGGTGAAACCGAGTACAAGTTTTGGACCGACCCTGCGATTATCGAGAAGCTGCCTGAACGCCGCAAAGGGCTGGCCAAGCGCATTCAGGCGACTTTCCCAAAATGGAAAAACGTAACGCTTTTCAATGGTGACAAAGATCTGGCGCCTGGCTTGCGGGCTATTGACAGTCGCGGTCACACGCCGGGCCACGTGAGTTTCCATATTTCGTCTGGCAATGACGAACTGCTTTTGATCGGTGATGCGATCATCGTGCCGGTGTTGTTCCTTGCGAATCTGGACTGGCAGCCAAACTTTGATTCGGACAAGGAAAAAGCTTCCGCAACCCGCAAGGCAATCGTTGAACAAGCCATATCCGATAACCTGACCATCGGCGGCTACCACTTTGGTTTCCCGAATGCAGGCAAGATTGAAAAGGATGGTGCTAGCCACGCCTTTGTCCCTGCCACGGTCTAGGAGAAGCGTTTTTTGGCTTAGAGCAACAGGCGTTTAATCAGTCTCAAAATACACTGCCTCTCAATCAGCATTCTGCTGATTTCGCACTGGGGACTTTGGTGCATGTTTTGAGAACTTGTGGTTCAGTAAAAACGCCTTCCGCTATAGAGGGCGCGGCGTGGGCTGCGCCCTCTACCCGTGGACACAGCGATCTCTAGCGCATAGTTGGAGAAGCGATAAATGGAAGAGACCTGGCTGTCTTGTTTAGAGACCGCCGAGCTTTAGAAACCGCCGAGCGGCTGCGCATGATAGCGCTTGAATTCGCTGTCTTGACGGCGTTAGGCGTTTTTTCCCGATCATAGCGCGTCAAAATTTGCGTTTGAGATCGGCATCCTGCTGATCGAAAGGCAGAGGACTTTGAGACCGATTAAACGCATCTTGCTCTAGTCTCGAAGACAAAAGCTATGTTCACTCTGATACTCACGCCCAGAACCGAACCTTATCGGGAAAAAAGAATTTTAAGCGCACGCCGCATCCCCTTCGCATAATCCTCGTTAGTCTTGCTTTTCAGCAACAGGCCTTTAGACACTGCCTGAATTACGAAGTTCAAATCCGCGGCCTCGTCAGCCTTCGTCACAAGACCACTGCTCAGCAAAAAGCGCACGACCGCGTCTGAAAACTCGCTCACGTAATCGCGATCAGAGCTGGCCGCCGACGCCATCGCGGTCTCCAGCAGTTCCGCACCGTGAGGCGTGGCACGCATCATTTCAATGTGGTCGCCGGTCCAAGCCTGAAAACCGGCGTGCAGCGTTTCGATCGCATCTGCACCGGGTGTCTCCAAAACCGTGGTCGAGCGATCGATGATTTCGCTCAGGAACATTGCCAGCGCCCACTCCAGCACGGCCGCCTTGGAGCCGTGCTGATTATAGATGGACTGACGCGACAAACCGGCTGCATTGGCGATGTCCTCCATGGAGGCCTTCCGGAATCCATAGGTGGCAAAAAGAGTGAGGATACTGCGCGCTTGTGTTGTTTTGCTCATGGGCATATTTGACATTAAGGATTCAAACTGTAAATAGCGTATAGGACATCAACAGAGACTTCAACCCCAATCCTCGGACGCAGAACCATGGAAAAGAAAATCAAATCCTCCGGTTTTTCTGACTGGAAACCTTCGCAACTGCCTGACCTTACGGGCAAAACATATGTCATAACCGGCGCAAATTCAGGCATCGGTTATGAAGCCGCGCGGATGCTTGGTGAACGCGGAGGCAACATCGTCATGCTGTGCCGCTCGCGTGCCAAGGCCGAGGCGGCGCAGACAAAGCTGCACAAAAGCGTCAAGGGGTCAGTGGATCTTATCCTGATGGATCTGTCCGATCTGAGCTCGGTCCGCGAGGCCGCCGAAGAGTTGCGGAGCCGCGTGAGCAAGATCGACGCGCTGATCAACAACGCTGGCATCATGATGACCCCGCAGGAGAAGACCGTCGACGGGTTCGATCTGCAGATGGGAGCCAACCACCTGGGCCATTTTCTATGGACGAGCCTCCTGATCGACATGGTCGAGGCCGCCGAAGGGCGCGTCGTCGTCGTATCCAGTATCGTCCACAAGTATGGCGCCATGAACCTCGAAGATCTGATGACGGACGAGGGCTATACTCCGGTAAAGGCCTACACGCAGAGTAAATTGGCCAATCTCATGTTCGCGTTCGAGCTGGATCGTCGCCTGCAAGCTGCGGGCAAAAAGACGATCGCCGTTGCCTGCCATCCCGGTTACACCGACACGAACCTTCAAAGCACAGGACCAACGGGCGTCATGAAGGCCTTGATGGCCATTGCAAACAAGCTCGTTGCGCAGCGGCCGGAGGCGGGCGCGACGCCGACAGTTTTGGCGGCAGCCGGTAAAGAAGCTCTGCGCGGCGGCTATTACGGCCCGACCGGTATGGGCGACGCGCGCGGCCCGGTAAGCGACGCGAAGGTGGCTGAACACGCCCTCGATCGGGACAAACAGTCCAAGCTGTGGGAGATGAGTGAAGCGCTTGTGGGGCACGCCTGGGATCTCACCCCGTCTGACAAGGCGGCGTAACGGTTAAGCACTTGACCACAGGCTGGTCGCGAATGCGCCCCTTACCCCTCCGGCACCGCCGCGATCACGACTTCCAGGCCCTGCTTCATGTGCTCGGCGATATGAGCCTGCATGGCCTCCAGATCGTCGCCGATGGCGATCCTCAGGTATTCGGTGGTCATGTGACCGAACTCGCCCTGGGCGCCGTGCATGCGGTGGTGCAAGGAGAGGTAGATCTGGACCAGCGGCACAAGACGCTGCCAGTGGGACTGCAGCAGGGAGTGGCCCGAAACCTCGTAGACCCAGGAATGGAAGTTGGTCTCGTACTCGATGGCCGCGGCTTGGTCGTTCCGGGCGTGGACCGCCACCAGGGCGTCGTAGCGGCGCTGTAACTCGGCGCAGGCTTCCGGTGTGCGCCTGTCCCAGGCCAGGCGGAAGGCGAACTGCTCCAGCTCCGTGCGCATGGAGTAGAGCTCGCGCAGGTCCTTGACGCTGACCGCGCGCACGAAGAGCCCTTTGTAAGGCTGGCTGATGAGGACGCCGCGGTCGACCAGTTCGCGGATCGCTTCGCGCAGGGGCGCACGGCTAACCTGCAGTTCGTTGGCCAGCGCAGTCTCGGTCAAGCGCTCTCCGGGCGCGTAGTGGCCGCCGGTGATCATGGCGTGGAGCTGCCGGGTGATCTGCGCCCGCAGGGTTCCGTCTTCCACCGGCTGGAGTTTGGCGTTCATCATTGTCATGCTTCCCGCTGCACCGCCTGCGCGATCAGGGCTTTGTAGAGCGCGCGCAGGCGCAGGAAGAGCGGACCGGGTTTGCCGCCGCCAATAACACGGCCGTCGATTTCGAAGACCGGCGTCTGAGCGCCGAAGGTGCCGGTGAGGAAGGCTTCCTCCGCGCCGTAGGTGTCAACAAGGGAATAGTTTCGCTCATAAACCGGAATGCCGTTGTCGCGGCAGAGGTCGATGACCTTTTGCCGGGTGATGCCATTCATGCAGTAGTCGCCCGTAGAGGTCCAGACCTCCCCTTTCCGCACGATGAAAAAGTTGCAGGCGTTGGTGGTGTTCACGAAGCCGAAGGGATCGAGCATCAGGGCCTCGTCCGCGCCGGCGCGCAGCGCATGGTTCAGCGCGATGATGCAGTTCAGCTTGGAATGAGAATTGAGCTTGGCATCCTGGGTCAGCGGCAGGCCACGATGATGAGGCACCGTGTGCAGGCGGATGCCCTTGTGGATGATCTCTTCGTTGGGTTTGGAATGTTCGGCGATGATGACCACGGTCGAGCCGAAGACACTGAGGTGCGGATGCTGAAAGGGTTTGCGCTTGCGCCCCCGGGTGACCATCAGGCGGATGTGCACGTCGCTGTGCATCTCGTTGGCCGCCAGGGTGTCGTGAATCGCCTGGGTGAGCTCCGCCCGGCTCATGCCGATCTCAAGATCGATGTAGAGGGCGGCTTCGTAGAGCCGGTCCAGGTGCTCCTCGAGAAAGTAAGGCACGCCGTTCTGAACGCGCAGGCCTTCCCAGATGCCGTCGCCGAGCATGAAGCCGCTGTCGTAGACCGAGACCTTGGCCTGGTCCCGCGGCAGGAGCTCGCCGTCCACGTAAATCAGGATATTGGCGTTGCGCTCGTCCTCGAGCGCGTCATGGGTTGAAGACTTTTGATGGCTGTCGGCCATGCGATCCTTCCGCTGCCGGATAATGTGGTTCCCGGCGGCACAACCGCGCGCCGCCGGGCAATTTGAAATCAGCGGGCGAACAGCAGTTCACGCTGAATGACCGGCGAGGCCTTGGGGTCCAGACCGAACTCGGTCAGGAACTCCTCGTACCAGCGCTGGGTCCGGCCGGTTTCGTAGTAGTAGTAGATCGTGTGGCTGACCCAGTCCCGGAAGGTCTTGTCGGCCTCGCGCCGCACGGCCATGGAGGAAGGCGAACTGAAGGCCGGCGTCGGGATCACCAGCTTGCCGGCGCCGAACTTCTTGCGGGCGGCCAGCAGCGGCGGATGGAACAGCGAGACCGCATCCACGCGTCCGGACTGGAAAGCCGCCAGAGCCGCGCCGTTGTCCGGGAAGCGCTGGATATCCGCGTTCGGAATGGTCCGGGTCAGGAAGGCATCCATGCTGGTGGCCTGGGGCACCGCGACCTTGACGTCCGCCTTGTTCAGGTCTTCCCAGCGCTCGGCGGGCAGATCGTCGCGCGCGAGGACCGCCAACGAGATGTAGAGCAGCGGCTGGAAGGGATAGTCGACCACCAGCGCACGCTTCGGCGTGGCGTCCAGGAACATCATGTCGATCTTGTTGGCCTGCAGGGCCGCGATCGCCGTGGCCCAGGTGACTTCGACGGTCTCCAGCTCGACACCCATGTCCTCGGCCATGGATTTGCCGACCGAGACGATCAGGCCGCTGTCCCACTCGCCGGTGGCAGGGTTCTTGGAATACCAGGGCGGCGCCTGGGTCACGCCCATGCGCAGCTTGCCGCGTTCCTGGATCGCTTCCCAGGTCGACTGTGCCTGAACTGTTTCGGTTTGCCCCAGTGTGAAGACGGCCGCCAGAACCGCGACGGATCGCAGCAGCCAGTTCCCGAGTTTGCTCATGATGTTCTCCTCTCCCTCTTTCTTGGTTGTCAGTCGGGTAGCTTGAAGAGCGAATGCCCCTCGAGGAATTCGCGCATCCGGGTGGTTTCCGGTTGTTTCAGGACCTGTTGCGGCTCGCCCTGCTCCAGGATGGTGCCTTCGTGCAGGAACAGCACCCGGTTGGCGACGTGGTAGGCGAAGCCGAGCTCGTGGGTGACGACCAGCATGGTCATGCCTTCTTCGGCGAGCTGGCGCATGGTCTTGAGGACCTCGCCGACCAGCTCCGGGTCGAGCGCCGAGGTGACCTCGTCGAACAGCATGACGTCCGGGTCCATGGCCAACGCCCGGGCAATGGCCACCCGCTGCTTCTGACCGCCGGAAAGCCGCGCCGGATACTGCTCCGCCTTGTCGGCCAGACCGACCCGCTCGAGTTGCTTGCGCGCTTTGTCTTCGGCTTCCGCCTTGCTGCGACCCAGGACCGTGACCTGTCCTTCCATCACGTTGCCCAGCACGGTCATGTGCGGGAAAAGATTGAAATGCTGGAACACCATGCCGATGCGGGTGCGGAGCTGGCAGAGCTCCCGCTCGCGATACTGCATCCCGCCGTTCTTTTCGGTCCCGACCAGTTCACCGTGCAGGGACACCCGCCCGTCGCTCGGCGTCTCCATGAAGTTCACGCAGCGCAGAAGCGTGCTCTTGCCGGAACCGCTGGAGCCCAGCAGGACCACCGTCTCGCCGGCCTCAACGGTCAGGTCGATGCCCTTCAGGACCTCGAGCGGGCCGAAGCTTTTGTGCAGGTTTTCGATTCTGACGATTTCAGTCATGGCGGCTCATCAATCGCTTTTGCGCAGGCTGCGTTCCAGGGCGTAGGTCGCCTGGACCACCGGGTAGAGGACGACGAAGAAAATCAGGGCGACCGCGGTGTAGGACTCGATCGGATTGAAGTTCAGATCGGCGATCAGCTTGGCCTGGTTCAGGGTTTCCACATAGGCCACCACGGAGGCCAGCGTGGACATCTTGAAGACCTCGATGCCCCGGTTGGTCAGCGCCGGCAGGATCCGCTTGATGGCGACCGGCAGGATGACGCGGCGAAGGGTCTGGCCGTAGGTCATGCCGATGGCCTTGCCGGCCTCCCACTGGCCGGGCTCAATGGACTGGATGCCGGCGCGGTAGATCTCCGCGGAAAAGGCCATGGTGTTGAGCGAGATTCCCAGGACCGCGGCCAGGAAGGGATTGACCTCGATCCCGGTCAGGATCGGGAAGGCGTAGTAGAACCAGATGATCTGCACCAGCACCGGCGTGTTGCGGAAAACCTCCACGAAGGCGGTGGCCGGCCAGCGCAGGGCCTTGCTGCGGGCGTAGCGGCCCATGCCGACGATCAGGCCGCCGCTCAATCCCAGCACGACGGTCACCAGGAAGATAACGATCGTGCCCTTCAGGCCGACCCAGAGCACGGGCCAGTTCTGGATGATGGTGGCGAAGTCCCAGGTGTGCTGCATGTCAGCGCACCGTGCTCTCGCCGGAGCGCGCGAGGCGGTGCTCCACGGCGATGGAGATCTGGCTGAAGGTGAAGATCAGGAGGAAGTAGATCACCGCGACCACCGTATAGACCTCCAGCGGGCGGAAGGTCTTCTGCGCCAGGTCGTTCGCCTGGAACATCAGATCCGCGTAGGCCACCGTGGAGACCAGGGTGGTGGTCTTCAGCAGTTCGATCGAGCGTTCCATGAAAGCCGGGATCATGCGCTTGACCGCCTGAGGCAGCACGATCCGCTGCAAAGACTGGCGGTAAGTCATGCCAATGGCCTTGGCGCCCTCCCACTGCCCCTTGTCGATGGAGAGGATGCCGCCCCGGAAGACCTCGGCGAAGAAGGCCGAGGACTGGATCGAGAAGGTCACCACCGCCGCGATGAAGGGTGTCATGCGCACATCGATCAGGATCGGCAGGGCGAAGAAGAACCAGAAGAGCTGCACCAGCGGCGGCGTGGTCCGGAAAAACTCGATGATGAAGGCGGCAACCGCCGAGAGCGGCTTGAAGGTGGAAAGCCGCGAGAGTGCCAGAAAGAGGCCCAGCGGAATTCCGAAAGCCAGCGCCAGCGCCGTCACGATCAACGTGTTGACCAGCCCGAGCAGCAGCAGGTCGATATCACTGAAGACCGCTAAAAAATTCCACTCGACCATTGAGCCCCCTTGGAAGCTGCTGGCCTCGAACAGGCCCGCTCCCAGCCCTCATAGACGCTTTCCCCCAGTCTGCCGGCCATCGACCGTCAGCAGAACGCGCCCTTTCATTCCCCGAGTTATAGCTCAAAATAGTAGTATTGTCGACAATCTTATTTTAGGATTATCCTGAGTAACACGTGGGGAGCGATCCATGAGCCAGCCAAACATCCTCTTCATCATGGCCGATCAGATGAGCGCCAAAGCGCTGCCCATGTACGGCCATCCGGTGGTGCAGACCCCTGCCCTCAGCCGGTTGGCCAAGGAGGGTGTGGTCTTCGAGAATGCCTACTGCAACTCGCCGCTCTGCGGCCCCTCCCGCCTCTCCATGATGTCCGGCCTGCTGCCGCATAAGGTCGGCGCCTACGACAATGCGCCGGAGTTCGCGGCCTCGATCCCGACCTTCGCGCATTATCTGCGCCTGTCGGGTTATCTGACCTGCCTCAGCGGCAAGATGCACTTCGCCGGCCCGGACCAGTTGCACGGCTTTGAGGAACGTCTGACCACAGACATCTATCCCTCCGACTTCGGCTGGACGCCGAACTGGTCGGAGCCCGACGCCAAGGTACGCTTCCAGGATATGCAGAACGTCTCGGAGACCGGCCCCTGCGCGCGCTCCCTGCAGATCGACTACGACGACGAGGTGGAGTACCAGGCGAAGCGTTGGCTCTTCGATCAGGCACGCAAGAAGCAGCGCCAACCCTTCCTGCTCACCGTCTCCTTCACCTCGCCGCACGACCCCTACGTCGCCGAACCCCGGTTCTGGGATCTCTATAACGACGAGGAGATCGACCTGCCCGCGGTCGGGCCGATCTCCCACAACGAGCGAGACGCCCACAGCGCGCGTATCTTCGAGCATTATTCGGTCGGGGAGATCGAGGTCACCGAAGCCATGCTCCGGCGCATGCGCCGCGGCTACTACGCCTCGATCAGCTACATCGACGCCAAGGTCGCCAATCTGATGGCGACCCTGGAGCAGGCCGGCCTCCAGGACGACACCATCGTGATCTTCACCTCGGACCACGGCGACATGATGGGTGAGCGCGGTCTTTTCTACAAAAAGACCTTCTTCGAATGGGCCCTGCGGGTGCCACTCATCTTCCGCGCGCCGAAGCTTTTCGGGCCGGGCCGCGTCAAGCCGCCAGTCTCCCTGCTCGACATGCTGGCGACCCTGCAGGAACTGGGCGGCGGCAGCCTCGACGATATCCTGGAAACCGACGGGCTCTCGCTAGCCGGCGCCCTGAAGGGCGAAGCGCTGCCGGACCGCACCATCGCCGGCGAATTCCTGGCGGAGGGCGTCTTCGAGCCGACCTTCATGCTGCGCGACGGCACCTACAAGTTCTTCTATAGCGAGGTCGATCCACCCCTGCTCTACGACCTGGAGCAGGACCCGCAGGAGCTGAACAACCTGGCCAACGACGAGTCTTGCCGGAAGGTCGTGGAAGCCTTCACCACGCAGGCCTCGGAACTCTGGAACGCCCGCGAGATCAAGGCGCAGATCCTCGCCGACCAGAAGCGCCGCCGCCTCGTCGGACGCGCCCACGCCCTCGGCCGCCCGCCGGTCTGGGACTACCAGCCCTATACCGACGCAGCGACACAATGGGTCCGCGCGGGCAAATGGACCACGGAGGTCGAGGGTCAGGCGCATCTCGAGGTACAGGGTCGCTAGCCTGACCAGACCCTGCATCGCTGAATAGAAAACAGCCTCCCCCCAACAAATGGGAGAAGGCTGCATCCATTGAGTTCTGCTGAAAGGCCGTCAGTTGCCCGGCTGATCCGTATAGCGCAGGTAAGGCTTCGGCTGATCAAAGCTGCCGAAGGTTTCCTTGGCTTCCTCGTCGGAGACAGCCGGGGTGATGATGACCTTGTCGCCCTGCTTCCACTGGGCCGGCGTGGCCACCTTGTGCTTGGCGGTGAGCTGCATGGAGTCGATCACCCGCAGGATCTCGTCGAAGTTCCGGCCGGTGGTCATGGGATAGGTCAGCGAGAGCTTGATCTTCTTGTCGGGACCGATCACGAAGACGGAACGCACGGTGGCATTGTCCGCCGGGGTGCGGCCTTCGGAAGTATCCCCCGCTTCAGCCGGGAGCATGTCGTAGAGCTTGGCGACCTTGAGCTCGGGATCGCCGATCAGCGGATAATCCACCTCGTTCCCGGTGACGTCCTTGATGTCCTGCTTCCATTTGTGATGGTTGTCGACCGGATCGACCGAGATCCCGATGATCTTGCAGTTCCGGGCCGAAAACTCACCCGCCAGACCGGCCATATAGCCAAGCTCCGTGGTGCAGACCGGCGTGAAGTCCTTGGGGTGCGAGAAGAGCACGCCCCAGCCGTCGCCCAGCCAGTCGTGAAAGGTGATTTCACCGGCGGTCGTGTCGGCGGTGAAATTGGGAGCTTCATCGTTGATACGCATGGCGAGTCTTCCTTGTCTGTTTATTTTTCGTTCGTGAACCAGGGGCGCTGAGCGCCCTGTTCGGGAAGGGTGATAACGACTATTTAGGAACGCCCCGGAAATTCGGAATGATAAAATTCCCGATTCCGAAAGAACGGTTGCTTTGGCGATCCGCCGCCATCATGTTCGCGCAAAAACAAAGTCTTTTGAAGCGCCTTTTGCGAGCGTCCGGTCTTACCCCTTCCGCGCCGCCAGAACGGCAGCGAACAGATCTTCGGGCAGGCTTGCCGGCAGGTCGCGCTCCTCCGCCTTCAGGCTCTCCTTTGCAAGGGACATCGAAGCCCGGTAGGCATCGGACAACCGGTCGGTCAGCTTGGTCTCTGCTGGAAATTAGACTGGTAGCGCGTCAAGGACATGGATGCCTCCGAATGTTCCGGTCTCCCCTCATGGCTCGCGTGTTCCGTCGTCTCCGGATCGAGCGCAACCAAGGCGTCGTAGTGACTGAGGTAGAGGCAGCCCGCGTGCGCGCAGAAGGCCTCAGCGCGCTTGAGGCGGTCGGTGACCGGGCCCTTGACCTCGGCCAGATGCAGCGCGATACCGGCCGCCTGCAGGCGTTCCATCAGGGCTTCCAGGCTCTCCAGGGCGCTGGCGTCGATCTCGTTGACGGCCGCACAGTTGAGCACCACGTGCCGGATCTGTGGTTCGGCGACCGCCAAATCGTAGATCCTGTCTTCCAGCCAGCGGGCATTGGCAAAATAGAGACTCTCATCGACACGCAGGCTGAGCACCGAGGGGCTGGTGATCACCTCGTGGCGCTTGACGTTGCGGAAGTGGTGGGTACCCGGCACCTGCCCCAGGCGCGCGAAGTGCGGCCGGGCCGAGCGCGCGAGAAACAATACGACCGAGAGCGTCACGCCGGCAATGATCCCCGCCTCCACCCCGACGAACCAGACCGTCAGGATCGTCGCCAGCATGGCCGCGAAGTCTTTCCTGGAATAGGCCCAGGTGCGCCTGATCGCCCCCAGATCGACCAGCGAAAGCACGGCTACCAGGATAGTCGCCGCCAGGGTCGCCTTGGGCAACTGGTGAAACAGCGGCGTGAGCAGCAGTGCCGTCAGCCCAATGCCCGCCGCCGTCAGAACCCCGGCCAGAGGCGTGCGCGCGCCGGCATCGAAGTTCACCACCGAGCGCGCGAAACCGCCGGTGACCGGATAACCACCGCTGAAGGCCGAGGCGACATTGGCCGCACCGAGTCCGAGCAGCTCCCGGTCCGGCTGGATCCGCTCCCGCCGCTTGGCGGCCAGGGTCTGCGCGACCGAAACCGATTCCACGAAACCGACGATGGAGATCAGGAGCGCCGAAGGCAGCAGAGCCTGCCAGAGCTCTCGATCGAAGCCGGGCAGCGAGATTGGCGGCAGGCCCTGCGGGATGGTGCCGACCACCGCCACGCCTGCCCGCTCGAGCGACAGGAACTCCACCAGCAGGATAGTCGCGATAACGGCGGCGACCGGGCCGGCCTTGGCGAAGCTGTCGGCCAGACGCTCGCCAAGACCGAGCCGCCTGAGCAGCGGTTTCAGCTTCGCCCGGACCCAGAAGAGGAACAGCGTCGCGCCGCCGCCGATCGCCAGCGTGGTCAGATTGGTCTGGTCCAGGTGGGCGATCAGAGAGGCGCCGAGTTCCAGCAGGGAATGACCGGAGGCCTCGATCCCGAGGATGTGTTTGAGCTGGCTGGCCGCGATCAGAATACCCGAAGCGGTGATGAAGCCGGAGATCACCGGGTGACTCAGCAGACTGGCGAGAAAGCCGAGCCGCAGCAGTCCTAAAGCGATGAGGATCAGACCGGACAGCAGTGCCAGGACCAGGGCCGCCCCCAGATACTCCGGGGTGCCTGCGGACGCGAACTGACCGATCGCAGCGGCCGTCATGAGAGACACCACCGCCACCGGCCCCACCGCGAGCGCATTGGAAGAACCGAAGAGCGCGTAGCCGACCAGCGGCAGGATGCTGGCATAGAGCCCGACCTGCGGCGGCAGGCCGGCCAGCAGCGCATAAGCCAGGCTCTGCGGGATCAGCATGATGGTGACGATCACTGCCGCCATCAGGTCGCTGCGCAGCAGCTCGCCATTGTAACGGCCCAGCCAGCCGGTGCAGGGCAGCAACCGTTCCAGGCGCAGCAACCGTTCCAATCGAGAGGGCGAACCCGGTGCGTTCATGCGATCACTTCACCGCTTCCGGCGTCACGCTTTCCGGCTTGGCCAGCCACTCACGCCCCTGCAGCATGGCCTTCCAGTAGATCGGCGGCAGGATCTTTTCCTTCAGCAGCCAGGCCAGACGGCTGGGTTTCCTGCCATTGATCATCCAGGCCGGGAAGCTCGGCAGCAGCTTGCCGCCATAGCCGAACTCCGCCAGCACGATCTTGCCCCGCTCCACGGTGAGCGGACAGGAGCCGTAGCCGTCGTAATGCGACACGCTATAGCCCTTGCCCATATCGGCCAGCAGGTTCTGCGCCACCACCGGCGCCTGCTTGCGCGCCGCCGCCGCCGTCTTGGCGTTGGGCGCGTTCATCACATCCCCCAGGCTCCAGACATTGTCGTAGGACTTGTGGCGCAGGGTGTTCTGATCGACGTCGACCCAGCCGGCCGCATCGGCCAGAGGGCTCACCCGGATAAAGTCGGGCGCGCACTGCGGCGGGCAGACGTGGATCATGTCGAAGCTGCGCTCGACCTGCTCGGTCTTTCCATCCGCATCGGTCTTCACGAAAAAGGCGCGCTTCGCCGGCCCGTCGATCGAGACCAGGTTGTGGCTGAACTGCAGATTGATGTCGTACTTCGAAACATAGTCCATTAAGGCGGGCACGTAATCCTTCACGCCGAAGAGCACACCGCCGGCATTGTGGAATTCGATATCGATATTCTTGAGCACCCCGCTGCGCGCCCATTGATCCGCCGAGAGGTACATGGCCTTCTGCGGTGCGCCGGCACACTTGATCGGCATGGGCGGCTGGGTGAAGAGCGCGGTGCCCTGCTTCAGGGACTGCACCAGTTCCCAGGTGTAGGGCGCGAGATCAAAACGGTAGTTGGAGGTCACGCCGTTCTTGCCGAGGGTGTCGACCAGACCGTCGATCTTATGCCAGTCCAGCTTCAGGCCTGGACAGACCACCAGCCGGCCGTACTCGATGAGCCGGCAGCCTTCCAGCAGTACGGCGTTACGCTCCGGCTCGAAGGCCGCGACCGCCGCCTTGATCCAATGAACTCTGTCCGGCAGCACCGAGGACAGCGTACGGACCGTCTCGTCCGCCTCGAAGACCCCGCCGCCCACCAGGGTCCAGCCCGGCTGATAGTAGTGGATGTCCGCCGGGTCGATCACCGCGATCTCCAGATCGGGCGCGCGGGTCAGCAGGGATGAAGCGACGGCAATCCCGGCGGAGCCGGCCCCGACGATCACCACATCAAACTTCCCGTCGACCGCTTCCAAGGGCGTCCTGCCGTTGTTGGCGATGCGCCGTACCACGCCGTGCATGTCGTAGCCCGCGGCCTTGGCCTTCTCCAGGATATCGGTCAGGCCCAAGCTCCCTGCCCGGCTCAGCGACCAGAGTGTGACCGATCGGGTGCCCGTGCGGCAGTAGGCCAGCGCCGGCTTGGGCAATCCCGAGAACAGCACCCCGAAGGCCGCCGCATCGGCGTCGGTGACCTTGCCGCTTTCCACCGGCAGGTAGTGGCAGGCCAAACCCGCACGCTGGGCCGCTTCCTCGATTTCATGAAACAGCGGCTGGTCGTTGCCCTCCCCGTCCGGGCGATTGCAGACGATGGACTTGAAGCCGGCCTTGGCGATCTCCGCCAGGTCGGCGGCGGTGATTTGCGGCGATACGCTGATATCGCCATCGAGTTCTTTGATTTCCATGGTTCGTTTCCTCCCGCTGTCGCTTCGCTCAGAGAGCATCCACCGGCAGCTTCAGATAGTGCACGCCGTTGTCGTCTGCCGGCGGCAGCTCGCCGGCGCGCATATTGACCTGCACCGACGGCAGGATGAGTTGCGGCATGGCCAGTTGCCGGTCCCGGGTCGTGCGCATCTCGACGAACTCGTCTTCGCTGACGCCCTCGCGCACGTGGATGTTCTCCGTCCGCTCGGCGGCCACGGTGGTCTCCCAGCGATATTCACGACCGCCTGGCGCATAGTCGTGGCACAGGAACAGCCGAGTCTCGGGCGGCAGGGCGAGGATCTTGTGGATCGAGCGATAGAGGACGCGGGCATCCCCACCCGGGAAATCGCAGCGGGCCGTCCCGAAGTCGGGCATGAAGAGCGTGTCGCCGACGAAGGCGGCATCACCGATCACATAGGTGGCACAGGCCGGCGTATGGCCTGGCGTATGCATCACCCGGGCCTGCAGCTCGCCGAGGGAGAAGACCTCGCCGTCCTCGAAGAGATGATCGAACTGCCGGCCATCTGTGTTGAACTGTTCCTCGGCGTTGAAAACCGATTTGAAGACGTCCTGAACCGGTTTGATCTGGGAACCAATGCCGAATTTCCCACCCAGTTTGCGTTTCAGGAAGGGCGCGGCGGTCAGGTGGTCGGCGTGCACATGGGTTTCCAGAATCCAGTCGACCGTCAGGTCCTGCGCCTTCACATAGGCGATCAACTCTTCCGCCGATGTGGTGGCCGTCCGGCCGGATTTCGGATCGAAGTCCTTGACGGAATCGATGATCGCCGCCCGCCCGCTTTTCGGGTCGCTGACGACGTGGGTGGCGGTAAAGGTCGCTTCATCGAAGAAGCTCTTGACCCTCGGTTGCCTGAGCGTTTCCTCCATCATGGTCAGCCCTGCGCTTTCTTCAGGGTGCAGATGCCGAGCAGACGGTAGAGGGGACAGAACTTGATGAAGCCGGTGGCCAGCGGAACGATGCCGATAAAGGCCCAACTCTGTGCAGGATTCCAGAGTGCATACGCGATCAGAGCGGCGCCGAGGATAAGGCGGAGCGCGCGATCGAGAGGTCCGATGTTCGCAGACAATGCTTTTCTCCCAAGATGTTAGGATGGGTTCGGGTCACCGATTGCGTGCAGACTAAGGCTTGCGCCGTCCGGGCGTCTGTGACTTAGTCACGTTCCCGTGAAGACTCTCTTCGCGCGAAACAGGACCGCCATGAACGCCGATTGGATCCAACGCTTCCCGGAACTCGCCGCCCTGCCGCTGCAGGACCGGCAGCACCTGACCGACCACGCCAGTCGAGTGGCCCTGCCGGCGGGCACGACCGTCTTCGCGCCCGGTTTGGCGGCAGAGAGCTTTCTGCTGATCCTCGGAGGCACGGTGCGGGTGCAGCAGGTTTCGCCGGGCGGCCGGGAGATCGTGCTCTACCGGGTGACCGGCGGCGAGACCTGCATCATGACCACCTCCTGCCTGCTGGCGGATGAGAACTATGCGGCGGATGGCGTCACCGAGACCGACGTGGACGCGGTTGCCATCCCCAAGGCCGCCTTCGAGGAGGCGCTGGCCACCTCGCCCGGATTCCGGCGCCTGGTCTTCGCCGACTACTCCCGGCGCATTTCGGACCTGATGCACGTGGTCGAGGAGGTCGCTTTCGAGCGTCTCGACAAGCGCCTGGCCCAGCGGCTGCTGAGCCGGGCCGGTTCGGAAACATCGATTGTGGTTACGCACCAGGATCTCGCGACGGAGCTGGGCAGCGCGCGCGAAGTGGTCGGGCGTCTGCTGAAGGAATTGGAGCGTCGCGGCTGGGTTGGCCTCTCCCGTGGCAGGATCGAGCTAAGAGATAGAGATCACCTGCAGGCGCTCGCCGAAGGCGGTTGAGCATGACCATCCTGCGCACGGAACGCCTGATCCTGCGGCCGGTTCAGCGTGAAGACATGCCCCTCTTCGAAGCCTTCTACGGCGACCCTGCGGTCATGTCGGTGCGCAAGTACGGTGTGCTGGATCCGGCAACCGCGCGTGAGCATGTCGAGATCATGCTGCAACACTGGCAGGCACGCGGTTTCGGCATGTGGGCGGTGCTCGACGCCGCCGACGAGGCCTTCGCCGGCGAATGCGGCCTGCGCTGGCAGGACGACAGCGGTGAGATCGAACTGAGTTACGGCCTCTCGCCCCGCTTCCGGGGCCGCGGCTTGGCCACCGAGGCGGCACAGGCGGTCATCGACCACGCACGCGAAGACTTGAAGCTCGAACGGGTCGTCGCCATCGCCCGAAACAACAACCATGTCTCCCACCGCATCCTGGAGAAGCTCGGCATGAAGCTGATCAGCCGCGAGGTCTTCGGCCGATCCGATCTGGTGAAGTATCTGCTGCCCCACGAAGGTGAGGCGAAAGCCTGAAGCCTCCGGCCTTACACCCTCGCCGCTTCGCTTTCCGGCTGCTCCGGCACGGCCCGGTCCAGGATCATGATCTTCTGCCAGATCTTGCGGGTCAGGTTGGTCGAGAGCGTTTCCAACTCATTGACCGTGTCGATCACGACAGCATCCTGAACGCTCTGTGTATAGAGCGCGGCGAGCTTGCCGGAGAGCGACAGCATTTCGGAGCAGTAGTTCAGGTAACGCTGGATCTCCACCTGCCCCATGGTGCGCTTGGGCGAGCTGGCGGTCGGCGCGATGGCATCCAGAAGGACGCTCGGATCCTTGGTGAGCTGGTGCATGTCGATCACGTGGATCATCGAACGAAGAGAGTGCAGCGAGGTAAGCGCCCGCCTGCGTTTCCAGCGGCCCTCGAAACGGATCAGGAAGGCGATGCCCAGCGCCATCAGGATCGCGATATTGGCAGCGGGCTCGACGATCTGCACCAGAGTGCCGGCTTCGTTCAAGGGGCTGTTGAACTGCAGTTCCTTGAAGACGAAGCCGAACAGCACCAGGCCGGCCAGGAACACAGCCGTGGTTGCGATGCGCAGGCGCCAGTTGGGCCGCGCCAGCGCCACCGCATCGTTGCGCGTTTCGCGGGCCACCTGAGTGAAGTCCTCAGCCACCCGGGTCAGTCCGGCCTCAGGAAAGCGCTCCGCAATCCGTTGCGCCAGGGTATCGACCGTCGCAATGATCTTATCGGCATCGAGCGTCATCTGCATCGCGGAGATCCGAAACAATTCATATCGCTTGCGAAGAGTCTAACGCCAATGTCTAAACGAGCACAAACGGCAGAGCTGGAAAGCTTTGGCTAGAGCATATTCCGACCACACGGGATCAATTTGATGGGATTTGAAGTCTCATTCGGCAAGGCGCGTTGTGAAACGCGATGCAGCGCATCGGGCAAGCAGCGCAACGCTGCCGATGAGCCTTCAAATCCCACCGAAGGCAGGGTTCTTTCCCGCTCTGACGGCGTTGCGACTCTTATCCGATGCGCCGCATCGCATTGCGAGCCACGCCTTGTCAGAACGGAAAATCTCCCCGGTCAAATGATTCCGTGTGGTCGGAATATGCTCTAGCTCAGCAGGTGCCGGATTTTCCGCAGGTCCCCGAGATAGGGAAGCCTGGCCTGAGCAGCAGCGACCTTCGCCAAATCGAGATCGGCAACGATGACCTCCTCGGTCTCTCCGGCGCGCGCGGCGTCCGACCCGTCCGGCGCGACGATACAGCTCGCTCCGAGGTAATTCGCCCCGTTCTCCCTGCCGGCATGGTTGGCGTAGAGCAGCCAGACACCGTTTTCGAAGGCCCGGGTCGGCATCAACTGACGGGCCACCGAACTCCAGTTGTCGACCAGCGCCGTCGGCACCAGGATGACCTGCGCGCCAGCGGCCGCGCAGGCTCGCACGGTCTCCGGAAACTCCGCGTCGTAGCAGATCAGAAGAGCGCAGCGAATGCCGTTCAACGCGAAGAGAGTCAAGTGGTCGCCGGCAGCAAAGTGCTGCCTCTCGAAACCGGGCGGCAGCAACAGCTTGCGATGATTGGCAACAAGGTCGCCCTGGGCATCGATGCAGGCCGCGGCGTTAAAGACTCTGTCCCCGTCGCGTTCCGGGTAGCCGAAGACGACCGCCGTATCGTGGCGGCGCGCAATGGCCACAACCTCCTGGCTCAAGGCGCCGCCGGCAGGCTCCGCCAGTTCGGCAACCGCATTCCCCACGTTATAGCCGGAGAGGAGCAGCTCAGGACAGACAACGAGATCGAGCTGTTTCTTCGATAAAGCCGCCTCCAGCCTCTCGAGCCGCTGATGGGGCGCCAGTCCGCCCCCGGCGGATTGGAAAACCGCGGCACGCATCCGCTTACTGCCCCGCAATCAGGATATCGCGCGGATAGTTGGTCAGGTAGTCGCAGCCGCGCTGAGTCACCACGATGGAATCGCCGATACGTCCGCCGAGACTGCCGTCGATGGAAATGCCGCCGTCGACGGCGAAGGTCATGCCGGCTTGGAGGATGGTTTTGTCGCCGGCTTTCAGTTCCGGGGCTTCGAGATAGGACATCCCGATCGAGCGGCCTGTGCGGTAGCCGGTCTCGTAGCCCCGCGCGCGATAAACCTCGTTGGCAGCCTCGGCCACCGATTCGGCGGTCACGCCGGGCCTGATGGCGGCAATCGCCGCCTGCTGCGCATCGATCGCAGCCTGTTGCACCCGGGCCGCCGCGTCGGAGACCTCGCCGACGAAGAACATGCGGTCGAAGCCGAGCTTGTAGAGCTTGAACTGCGCCATGTTGCAGAAACAGAAGTAGACCGGATCGCCCCGCTCGAGTTTTTTCACGCTGGCGCGGCGGTGCACCATCGAGGTGTCGCGGCCCGACTGCATGATCTGCAGGTTATGGATCATCGGGGAGATAAAGGCTTCCCAGCCCTTGGCGGTCAGAAAACCCGCAGCCTTGCGGGTGCCGGCGTTGATCACGGCCAGCGCGGCTTCGTATTCCGGCGCGCCTTCCGCAAGCGCCGCCTCCGCCGCCTGCATCATGGCGCCGGCGATGGTTCCGGCCTGGCGCATGACGTCGATCTCCTCTGGCGACTTGACGCTTCGCATCTCCCCCAGCAAAACGGAGATGTCATCCAGCCGGGTATCGGGCCGCTGATCGTCGAACCAGTTACGGACGATCGGCGGCAGAGCCCCGGCCTCCACGCCGATCCGGCCCGGCCGCACACCCAGGGCGCGCGACAGCACCTTTTCCCAACGGTTTTCGCCCGCATCCTCCCAGGTCGCGATGTCTTCAACCCAGGTCATGGCCGAGACCATCTCGCTCTCCATCAGAGGGGTAATGACCAACGGCGGTTCCTCGGCGCGCAGCAACAGGAAAGTCGGCCGTCCGAACTCGACCGAGAGGTAACCCCAGAAGCCCGCAAAGTAAGCGATGGAGCTCTCGTCCGTGATGACCGCAACGTCGATTCCCTTTTCCTTAAGACGGGCCTGGAACTGCGACGTCCGCTGTCGGGCCTGCTCTAGCATTCTCCCCTCCTGAAGATATAGAGGAGGTTAAATGTATACACCTATGTCAAAAAATATAGAAAATTATAGATTGCACAGATATATTTCTTATACCTGTACACAGCATGATCGCCTATCGAAGTGAAACCGCAAAAAGACCGAATGCCTGCAACGGCCATCTTCGAGAAGCTTCGCACCCGGATCTGTCTGCTGGACTATCCGCCCGGGACCCTGCTGCGCGAGGCCGATCTGGCCGCCGAGTTCGGCGTCAGCCGCACGCCGATCCGGGCCGTTCTCCAACAACTCGCACACGGCGGACTGATCGAGTCCCGGGATGGGGTGGGAACCATCGTGACCGACCTCACTCATGAGCAAACTCGCGAGATCTATCAGCTACGCCTGAAGCTGGCGGAACTGATCGGCCAATTGACTCCCCTTCCCCTGACCCAGGAGGAAGTCAGGGCCGCCTCGACACTCAAAGAACGCGCAGAGCAGTTAGTCGAGCGCTTCAACATCGCCGAGTATTGGCAGATCAATCACGATCTGCATTTTCTGATCGCGGGCGTCATCGGCAACGCACCCCTGCGCCAGACCTGGGACCAGATCTACTTCCAGGTCGCGCGCATCTGGTACCGTCACGCCCAGTCCGACCCCAGCGGTGTGGCGGCGGCATTGCTCGAGGAACTGCGCGAGGTGGAGCGGGCGATCCTGGCCGGAGACCCCGTTGCGCTGGGCTACGTCCAACGCAATCACATTGCCTACGGTCTGGCGCGCCTTGAAGCAGGGCACTAGAGCATGTTCCGACCACATGGGATCAATTTGATGGGCTTTGAAGTCTCATTCGGCAAGGCGCGCTGTGAAGCGCGATACGGCGTATCGGGCAAGCATCGCAACGCTGCCGATGAGCCTTCAAAGCCCACCGAAGGCCGGGTTCTTTTCCGCTCTGACTGCGTTGCGGCTCTTATCCGATGCGCTGCATCGCATTGCAAACCGCGCCTTGTCACAACGGAAAATCTCCTCGGTCAAATGATTCCATGTGGTCGGAACATGCTCTAGCGCTCAGGAGCCTGGATCACCTGCGCGCCTCGAACCTCTCCGACTAAGGCCCGCGCGTATTGCCCGGGCGTCACCCCGAAGGCCTTGCGGAAGTGGCGGTTCAGGGCGCTCTGGTCGTAGAAGCCGACCGCCAGGGCGACCTCGGCGGCGCGCTGACCGCGGGCCAGCAAGCGGCGGGCTTCGCGCAGGCGGAGCTGGTTGAGGTAGGCGTGCGGTGAGAGACCGGTTTCCCGGTTGAAGCAGCGGATGACATGGAAGGGCGTCATGCCGGCCAGTTCGGCGAGCTGCGGCAGGGTCACGTCGCTGGCGTAGTGGGCCGCGAGATAATCGGTCAGGCGCGCGACGGTCTGGCGTTCGTTGCCCGGCGTCTGCGGCCGGTAGTGCGGCGTGCCGTGGCGTATGAAGAGCGCGGCGAGACCCTCCAGCAGCGCGGAGGACTTGGCCAGGGTGCTGTCGCCCTCCTCGAAGGCGCGATGCAACGCCACGAAGCGGCCGGCGAGTTCCCGGTCGTCCAGTTTGTTGTCCCGGAAGTAGGGCAACTCCGGCGACTTCATGCCCAGATCCTGCGCGGTGTCGGTCAGGGCAGGCAGCGAGAGATAAAGGGCGCGGTAGCGCCAGCAGTCATGATCGCCGACACCTCCGGAATGCGGCTCATCGGGATTGAAGACCAACAGGCTTTGCGGCTCCGCATGATCCTCGACGCCCTGGCTGCGGAACTTCGAACCGCCGGCCTCGGTCACGGCGATGACCAGTTCCTCATGCACATGAGGGGCGAACTCCAGCGTGGTGAAGTCGGCGCGCATCATCAGGGCGCCCGGGGCGGCCCGGTCGCTCCAGAGTATGCTGCGGTTGGCGGCCGTCACCTTGATCTCCTCCTTTCCACTGTCAAAACTATAGCAAGGGATCTCACTGTGCCAAGAAGCCGCCGTCCACGGACAGGACATGGCCGGCCACAAAGGATGAACGATCGGACGCCAGCCAGAGGATCGCCTCCGCCACCTCTTCCGGCTCCCCCAGGCGGCGCAGCGGCAGGCCGGCGGCGACGGTCGCCATATCCGCAACCTTCGAGGCCAGCAGCATCGGCGTCTCGACCCGCCCCGGCGCCACTGCGTTGATCCGGACACCCCGCGGGCCGTACTCCATGGCCGCGGATCTGGTGAGGGAGATCATCGCCGCCTTGGAGGCTGAATAAATTGCGAAACCCGGATTGGGATTGCGCAGGCCGCTGACCGAGGCCGTGTTGACGATCACGCCGCCGGCTTCCTGTCCCAGCATGATTTCGATCTGCAGGCGCATGGCCGCATGGATGGCCCGGACATTGACGGCGAAGACTTGGTCGAAGACCTCCAGCGGCTGTTCGATCAGCGGCGCGCGCTTTTCCTGGTGCCCGGCGTTGTTCACCGCGATGTCAAGCCGGCCGAGCCGGGCCATCGCCTCGCGCGTGACCTCGGCGATCTGATCCGTGTCCGCCAGATCGCAGGACATGAAGATAACCTCGCCGGCGCTCTCGCTGCCCGCGCGCACCAGTTCTTCACCTGCATCCAGGTTGCGGCCGGTCGCCACAACCCGCGCGCCGGCCTGCGCGAAGGCCAGCGCCGTCGCGCGCCCGATGCCGGAGGTGCCGCCGGAGAGCAGCACGGATTTCCCGGCGAATTCGCTGCCGCCCTGCCCGCTCATAAGTGCGGCTCGACCAGACCGATCCGGACCCGTCGGTTATGCCGTCCCTTGTTCTCGACCTTGAGGATCTTGAGTTCGCCGGCCTCGCCCGTCGACTTTAGGTGCGTCCCGCCGCACGCCTGACGGTCGAGGCCCGCAATCTCGACGATCCGGACCCGACCGTCGGGCTGGGCCGGCGGCGTCACCGCCTTGCTGCGCAGGGTGCCGTTTTCCTGCGCGGCTTCCGCCAGGGGGACCAGTTCGGTCCGCACGGCCAGATCCTGGCGCACGATATCGTTGATCTCGGGCTCCAGGGCACGCAGCCGCTCGTTGTCCGCATCCGGCAGATCCAGATCGATCCGCGCGGTCCCGTTGTCGGAAATCTGCGCGCCGGTCACCAGGGCCCCCTCGAAGTCGCGAAAGGCCAGGGCGTTGATGATGTGCAGGCTGGTGTGCAGGCGGCGCATCTGATCGCGGAAGGCCGGATCGACCTTGACGAGCGCCTCGCCCTTGGGCTCGAGGGGATCGGCCAGCAGATACCAGAGCCGGCCGTCGCGTTGTTCGATCCCCGTGACCTCGCTTTCGCCGCCGGACCAGATCAGGTGGCCCCGGTCGGCGGGCTGGCCGCCGCCCCCGGGATAGAAACTGGAACGGGAGAGCAGGACGCGTCCAGGCTCCGCCCGCAGGATCTTACATTCGACCTCATGCAGGTCGGGATAGAGGTGACAGAGGTATTCAGACATCGATCCATCCATTGGAGAAAAGCAGGACGAATCACATCAACTTGCCCCTTGGCTGTCTTGGTAAAAATTGACCTGCAGAGAGAGTCGGACGCCTTCGTTTCAAATTCCCGCATTTGACAGAGCCGGCAGGCTGCGCGAATACTCGCGGAAGGATGGTGCGGGAATGCGGGCTATAACCGCAACGCCGCCATTCTGGAGAAAACGCACGAAAATCCAACGCAGGGCGGCTCATACCTTGGATCAAAGACAGCGTTTAGAAGCTTACCGGGAAAGGCTTTATGGCTACGCCATCAGCCTGACACAGGATCCTGACCTTTCCCGTGACCTGGTGCAGGAAGCGGCCTTGAAAGCTCTCAGCGCAAAGAAGGTTCCCGTCGATGAACCGGCCTTTCGCGCCTGGCTCTTCCGGATCCTGCGCAACGCCTTTCTCGATCATCTGCGCGCCGCCAACCGGCTCACGGACTTCGCCGAAGAAGACTTCGAGGAAAGCGCCGAGAGTGTCTGGTCGAGCGAGGAGCGGATGGTGGATGCCGTCACCGTGCGGCTGGCCATGGCCGCCATACCGGCAGGCCAGCGGGATATCCTGGCGCTGATCGACGTGGCCGGTCTGCGCTACGCCGAGGTCGCCGAACTGCTGGATATTCCCGTGGGCACGGTCATGAGCCGGATCAGCCGCGCGCGCCAGGCGCTGCTGATGCGCATTGCCGGCGCCAATGTCACGCCGCTGCGCGCTGCAGGCAGAGGCCGGGTATCATGAAGCGACAGGGCGAAAACCTGAGCCGGCTGAACGCCTATATCGACGGCGAACTGACCGCCGAGGAAGCCGCCATCGTCGCGCGCTCCATTGCCCGGGACCCGGGCACCGCGGCCGCTGCCTCCTCGCTCTCCAGCCTGAAGGCTGCTTTGCAGGAACAGGCGGCCACACCCGACGACTTCGAACTCCTGCCGCCAGAGGCGAATGATGGAAAACGAGGTCTCTGGCAGGCCGGAAACCTGGTCGCCGCCGCGGCCGTTCTCGTGGTCTGCATCGCGGTCGCCGCGCTCTATCAGTGGCATGGCAATGCGCAACAGGAAACGGCCTGGCACAGTCTGGCCGCGGAGATCCACCAGGACTGGGCAAGCACCACCGCCGACGAACGTCCGCCCTCCCTGACGATCCCGGCCAGCGGCCGCCTGAGCGCGTCGGAGGTCCGGCTCCCGGATCTCTCAGACACTGGCCTGACGCCAATCCTGCTTGCGCCGGTCGAGAACCTCGATGGCCTGACAGGCTATCGTGTCGGTTACGGCGGGAGCCGCGGTTGCCGCCTCAGCCTTTTCGTGCTGCAGGGCAAAGGCAGCCTGCCGCCGGAACTGGCCGCGCTGCGCCGAGGCGGGCCTCAGGTCCTTGGCTGGCAGCAGGAAAACGCAACCTATCTTCTGATGGCCCGGGGCATGGCGGAAGCACGTTTCGGCCTGATCGCCGAAACCCTCCAGCGCCTCACCGCGGACTGGCAGCCACTGGCGCCGGAGACCCGTACGGCGCTTCAGGTGAACCGGCAGGAAAGTGCCCCCTGCCTGGCGTGACCGCTGCCGGCGCTGACAAAAAGTAACAGCCCCATGGAATAAAACCGCCCTGCCCGGCGTTTCTTCTCCCGATCGCGCAAAGCGACAACCAAGAAATTGCAAAAAACTTCGGGAGGGAAGAGATGTCGAGAGGGAAAAACGAACGCGGCCTTTGCGAGCTTTACCAGGAAGATCCGGAGCGCGCCGACCGGCTGGTCTTCGGGCGCGAAAGCCACAAGGACCGCCGGGGCTTCCTGCGCGGCGCCGGCCTCGCCACCATGGGCGCCCTGCTGGGAACGACCATTCCCTTTCACCGCAACTATCCCTCCGGCCTGATCCCGGCCGCCCTGGCCGATGAGAGCGAGCTGGCCCTCTTCAAGGTCAAGGACGGCCTGACCCTGCTCAACGACCGGCCGATCAACGCCGAGACACCGCCCCACCTGCTGGATGACTCGGTCACCCCCAATAACCGGCACTTCGTGCGCAACAACGGTGTGGTGCCGGACATCGCCTACCGCATGGACGCCAGTGACTGGAAGCTGACGGTGGACGGCGAGGTCAATACGCCGCTATCGCTCTCGCTCGACGAACTCAAAAGCAAGTTCGAGAACGTGACACTGAAGCTGCAGGTGGAGTGCGGCGGCAATGGCCGCGCCGCCTTCAACCCGCCGGCCAAAGGGAACCAGTGGACGCTCGGCGCCATCGGCAATGCGGAATGGACCGGCGTGCGCTATGCGGACGTCCTGAAGGCCGCCGGTGTCAAGGACTCGGCGATCTACACGGCACATTACAGCCTGGACGGCCACCTCTCGGGCGATCCGGACAAGCTGCCGATCTCCCGCGGGGTGCCTCTGGCGAAGGCCATGGAGCCGCACTCGATCATCGCCTTCGCCATGAACGGCGAGGACATTCCAGCACTCCACGGCTTCCCGGTCCGCACCGTCTGCCCCGGCTGGCCCGGATCGACCTCGCAGAAGTGGCTGCAACGGATCGAACTGCGGGACGTTGTCCACGACGGCCCCAAAATGACCGGGACCTCCTATCGCGCCCCCTACTATCCGGTGGCGCCGGGCACGAAGGTCGACAAGGCGGACTTCAGGATCATCGAGTCCATGCCGGTCAAGTCCCTGATCACCACGCCCCAGACCAACCAGACCATCTCAGGCCGCAGCCTCCAACTGCGCGGCCACGCCTGGGCCGGTGATCATGCGGTCTCGCGGGTCGATATCTCCCACGACTTCGGCGCCACCTGGACCCAGGCGAACTTACAGGCCCCGCCCAACCCCTTCTCCTGGCAGGACTGGAGCGCAGAAATCACCTTCCCGGAGAAGGGTTACTATGAGATCTGGGCCCGGGCGACCGACGACCAGGGCACCACACAACCCTTCGCCATCAACTGGAACCCCAAGGGCTATCTGAACAACTCCATGCACCGAATCGCCGTGACGGTCAGCGCCTAACTTCCCCAGACGCCATACCGACGGACGCCTCGTCCGCACGGCGGGGAAAGCCGGCTCCCCCCAGCCGGCTTTCCTTTGAGGCCGCCCTCATTCACAGCACCGGATTTGTTCATGTCTATCGCAACCCAAAGACTGCTTACCCTCACCGCGTTGCTTGCCCTGGTACTTTTATCCAGCGCGGCAGGCTTTGCTGGCGACCAGGCCGTTCCCGTCACACAAACCGCCTCGAACGAAGCGGCCAAAGAAAGCATCGATGAAGACGATGAATTCGGCGCCGACTGGCCGCTCGGACCGGGGCGCGAGGACACAGGCTATCTCTGCGGCGCCTGTCATTCGCTTGCCATCGTCAAGCAGCAGGGCCTGAAGCGCGAAGACTGGGATGAACTGCTCGACTGGATGGTCGAGGAACAGGGGATGTACGAACCCGAACCCGACGAGCGGGCCCTGATCCTGGATTATCTCGCACAGAACTTTAACGTGGACCGGAAGCTGAAATAGCCTGGCGGCAGAGGGCAGCCTGAAGCTCAGCGCCGGCCCCTGCCGCGTCCAGAGCCCGAGGATCGGCGCACGGGCGTCTTCAAGGGCCTCGTTTCCTTCACCTGGTCGACAATCCAGTCAAAGACCAGCGCAGGTCCATGGGACGGGCTCGCATAGTCGCGTGACATGATGTAACCCGCCTCACTGTCCACGACATCCTCCGTGACCTGCACCAGCGCTCCATCCTGCAGGAGGTCGTCGATCAGACCCAGCCAGCCCAGGGCCACGCCATGTCCGGCAACGGCGGATTGGGTCACCATGTCGTAGTTGTTGAAGCTGGCATAGTTCTGAGAGCACTTGCCGGTGATCTCGAGGCTGTCAAACCAGCCCTGCCAGGTCTGCCACTCGGCGGTCGGAGGCTTCGACAGGCTCAACAACTGGGCATCCAGCAGCGCCGCGGCAGAGTCTATGGCGCCGTTCCTCTCGAGATATTCGGGGCTGCAGACGGCCGCCACCCGTTCTTTCAGCAGCAGGACGTCCCCCTCCCCCATCTTACTCAGATGGTTGACATGGATAGTGATATCGCAGTCGTCATCCTGCGGATCGGCCGGCACCTGCGACGCGAGTATCTGGATTTCAATCTCTTCGCCCAGGTCCGAACGCAACTGCGGCAGGCGCGGCAACAGCCAGAAGGTCGAGAAAGCGAAGTCGGCACAGAGGCGAACCCGCGGCTTGGCATTCCGTTCCAGCAGCGACGTGACCGAGCCGCTCAGTTGCTTCATCGCCGGATGGACGCTGCTATAGAGCCGCCGCCCCTCATTGGTGAGCGTGACGCCGCGATGCTCGCGCCGGAACAGCATCACCCCAAGTTCCAGTTCCAGGCCTCTGATGCGCTGCGAAATCGCCGACTGTGAAATCCCCAGCACCTCCGCCGCCCGGGTGAAGTTTCCATGCTGCGCAACAAGGTCGAAAGCACAGAGCCCCACCAGATTCTGACTGAATTTCCAATAATGGGAGCTAATGCTTGTCACGACCATTTACTCGCTACAACCGCCCTAAGAACCATGGCGCGATTATAGCCTGCCTGGCTCTGGAATAAACAGGCCGCTCCTCAAGAAATATTGAAAATATGTTGAGTTTTGAGAGAAGGCCGAAAAGAGATAAGCTTTCGATCAAACACCTTGAGGCCAGCAGAAGGGCAGAAGTAACAGGTATCGGCCACGCAGGCTTCGATGAGTCCACCCATTAGGGCTACTGATAGTATCTGCTGTCGCGTCTCCGGTCATACCATTACAATCTCCTCGAGACTGATGATGGGAGGACAGCGCTTTCGGTCATCGCCTCGCTTCTGTTATCTGCAACCCGCCGGCCGCATAGAGAAGGTCCGCTGCAGGGCCGGTGTATCAGTCGAAGCCGTTTGAACGGCGCCCCTTTGAAAGGATAGATCACCCTATGATAGGTCGGTTTTTCAGGCTGCTGGGCCGCGCATTAGATCCAAAGCGGGATTTCAATGAGGCGGCGCCCCGGCCTTTCCTGCTGGCCAAGAATGCGGTCGAGTATCTCTTCCGCATCATCGGTTTTTTTATCCTGCTCTGCCTGACGGTGGTACTCACACTGCTGTCCTGCTCTCCGGACCCCTTCGTGCAGTTGCTTCCGGTCGTCCTCACCGTCTCCTTCTTCTTCTACATCGCCATTACGACGCTCGGCATCCCGGTCTTCATGATCATCGGCGAACTGGAAACGGTCTGGCTCCGGCGGCTGATCGGCTATACCACGGTCTTGGCGATCCTCTTCGCCACCATCTACTCTCTCCTTGGCTCCCCGATCTACGATCTGCTGTTCGCCTATGTGGAAGAACTGTTCCCGGCGACGCTGGAATGCACCGATCAGATCATCGACCTGAGCCCGGAAGACCCGTCGGAGCTCGAGGAGGAGGATTAGTCCATCCCGCGTTTCATGCGCGCCTGAACCGCATCCAGGGCCCAGGACCAGCTCTCGAGCGCGCCCTCTTCATCCAGAATGTCGACGCACTGCCGGGTGATCCCGCCTTTGGTTGCGATGCCTTCGACAATCCTGTCGAGCGGCTGTTCCACGCTGCGCACCACCTCGGCATTGCCGCGCAGGGTCTCGGCGACCAGCTTACGCGCGGTATCGGACGGCACACCCTTCGCTTCAAACCAGGCGACGGCCCGCTGCATGAAGACAAAGCTGGCACCGGAGAACGCCCCGAAGACGCAGGCCGCCTCGAAGGCCGCCTTCTCCTCGAAGACATGGACCGGCCCCAGGCGGTTCAAGAGCGACTCGCAAATCTCACTCGCCGGATAGAGCAGGCTCGGCCCGATGCCGAGCGCATTGGCATAACCCGGCATCATGGTGCAGTGGGCGCTGGCCGGCGATACGATCTCCGCCAGCACTTCCGGCGCGGTGCCCGCCATGGCCGAAAGCACGACCTGGCCTTCCCGGAACTTCAGACCCGACAGGATCTCCCGCCCCTGCGACGCGGGCAGCGATACCAGCAGGATATCGCTTTGATCAACGACGGCCTGATTGTCCGGCGCGATTTCGAGGGCGAAGCGCTCGGACAGCGCCGCGGCCTTGTCCTTGCCACGCGGCGAGAGAACGACCCGGTTCCGGGCCCCGCTCCGCTTCAGACCTTCGAGCAGGAAGCCCGCCAAATGGCCAACCCCGAGGATGCCGATCACCTCATCAGACATATTTCACCTTTTCGAATCTGCGCTAACGGGCACCGGATGCAGCATACCTCAAGCCGGGGCGGTCGAAGCAACCCGGTTCCAGCGCAGCTCCTTCTGGCTCCAGTGTGTCTCGATGGCCTGAGTAAAATCCGCCCGCACGATGCCGACCTAAATCGCAAAGGCGTTGCGACACTCCTGGCCGGCCAGGAAAACGCGCCGGATCTCGCATCGCGATCAAAGTCTGCTAAACTTTTCACCGCAAGAAGCCGGGAAACACAGACATGACCAGCGGACGCCTGTCCCTTCACCTGGGTGACATCACCAAGCTTGACGTCGATGCGATCGTGAATGCGGCCAACTCTTCCCTGCTGGGCGGCGGCGGCGTGGACGGCGCCATCCATCGGGCGGCCGGGCCGGAGCTGGTCCAGGAATGCCGGATGCTCAATGGCTGCAAGACCGGCGAGGCCAAGATCACCAAGGGCTACAAGCTGCCGGCCCGCTTCGTCATCCACACGGTGGGCCCGGTCTGGAACGGCGGGTTGGCCGGCGAGCCGGCACTGCTGGCCTCCTGCTATCGCCGCTCTCTGGAGTTGGCCATGGAACAGGCGCTGGCGCGGATCGCCTTCCCCGCCATCTCCACCGGCATCTACGGCTATCCGCAGGACGCGGCGGCGGAGATCGCCGTCGGCACGACACTCGAATTTCTTGCGAACGCGCCCGCCATCGATGAAGTCATCTTCTGCTGCTTTGATCAGGCGAGCCTGTCGCGACACGAGGAGGCGATTGCACGCCTTTGACCGACGCCCGGATCCCAAGCGAAATTCCCGCCCGCCTCAAGGCGCGCCACGCCGAGGCGCAACGGCACTATCATAGCTGGGCACACATCGAAGCCCTGCTGACCTGGCTGCAGGAGGTCAGCGCGCAGCTCCACGACCCGCAGGCGGTCGAACTGGCCATCCTTTATCACGACGCGGTCTATGATCCACGCTCAAAGGAGAACGAGGCCCGGAGCGCCGAACTGATGCGCAGCGAGCTGGAAGAGCATCTTCCGGCAAAGACAGTCGACAGGGTCGAAACCCTGATCCTCGCGACAGCAGGTCATGAACTGCCAGAGACCTCCGACGCGCAGCTTCTTTCCGACTGCGCCTTCTTTCTGGATATCGATCTTTCGATCCTCGGTACAGAACCCGAAGTCTTCGAGGCCTACGAGGAGGCCATCCGCAAGGAGTACGCCTTTGTCCCGCCCGCCGACTATTGCAGGGGCCGGAGCGCGATCCTGAGAAACTTCCTGGCGCGGGACCGGCTTTACTTCACGGCTCACTTCCGCGACCGGCTCGAGGCGCAGGCGCGGGTAAACCTGCGCCGGAGCCTCACGCGGCTGGGCGGACCATGAGAGTCTCACACATCAACCTGGTCGCGCGTAGCACCGACCGGCTCGCCGATTTCTACAAGCGGGTCTTCGGCTGCGAAGACCTCGTCGCGCGATGGCATATGTCCGGCGAGAAGTTCTCTCGAGGGAACGGCGTTCCCGGTACTGAGATTTATGCCGCGCGGCTCGGCCTGCCCGGCGCCAAGAACCTGTTCCTGGAGATCTTCGAGTACAAGCAAAGCCAGGAGCGGGAACTGCCCGTCCCAAACCAGCCAGGCTACGGGCACATCTGCTTCGAGGTCGCGGATATCCAATCCATCGTCGACGCGGTCCTGCGCGCCGGCGGAAGCACCCTGGGAGAGGTCACCGATTTAGGCACGCCCGCCTCCCCCTGTCTCTGCATCTACCTCCGCGACCCGGAAGGCAACATCATCGAACTGGAACAGAGCTAGTCACCAGGGGGCGCGGGGGAACTCGTTCCCCCGCAATCATTCCCCTGCCACGATCGCAGCTTCACCCGGCCCTTTATACTCCCAATAACTCCGCTGAATCGCGATCTGGTCGGCGATATGCTTCGCGTCATGCCAGACGCCCCAGAGGAAGGTGGAGCCCCGCCGTGACTGCCAGGGCAGCCCCAAGAAGTAGACACCGGGTTCCGAGGAGACGCCGCGCTGGTGCCGGGGTTTACCGGCTTCGTCGAAGGCATCGACCTGCAGCCAGCCGAAGTCCTGGCGGAAGCCCGTGGCCCAGATGATGGAAGCCACGCCGGCCGCGGCGAGGTCCAGTTCCCGGATCGGATCGGTCAGGCAGTCCGGATCGGGAAAACCTGCGCGCGCCTCCGGCTCCTCCGGCAGCGTGATACCCGTCCGCGCCACATAGGCGTCGGCGGCATCCAGCATGCCCAGGTAACTGGCATCGCCCTTCGCGATGTTGTCCCGCAGATCGCCAGCGAAGCTCAGAACCCCATCCCGGTAGTTTTGGGTCAGGCCAAGCAGCGTGATCCCCTCACCCGCCAGGCGCCGGAAGTCGATGGTCTTGCCGCCGTAGGCGCCGCTCACGGCGATGGTGACATGCTCGGTACCGGGCGCGACCGCCTCGATATCCCAGAGGCCGAGCACCCCGAGCCACCAGACGAAGTCGCGCCCGCGGTAGGCGCGCGGCGGCCGCTCATGAGGACCGACCGACAGGTAGGTGCGTCGCCCCGCGCGGTTCAGCTCATCCGCGATCTGCGTGCCCGAAGAGCCCGCGCCGACAACCAGCACCGCCCCCTCCGGCAACTGTTCCGGATTACGGTAGCGGAAGGAATGCAGTTGCATCAGACCGGCTTCTTCCGGGACGGCCTCTTCCGGGACAAGCGGCGGGATCACCGGATGCTGAAAAGCCCCCGTCGCCGCCACGATCCGTCGCGCCTCGATCACGCCCTGCGAGGTCTCCACCCGAAAGCACCCCCGCCCCTCGATCCGCTCGGCTTTCAAGACCTCTACGCCGGTGCGGATCGGCGCTTCCACCATCTTCGCGTAGTCCACCAGATAGTCCGCGACCTGCTCCTTCCCCGGAAAGCCGTCCGGATCGAAGGCGCCAAACTCCAGGTTCGGAAAGCGGTCGTGCCATGCCGGCCCGTTCGCTACCAGCGAGTCCCAGCGCCCGGAACGCCAGGCCTCCGCGATGCGGTTCTTCTCCAGGATCAGGTGCGGCACGCCCCGTGCGCCGAGATGCTCACTGAGCGCAATCCCCGCCTGTCCGCCGCCCACCACAAGGGTATCGATCTCTTCCACCGGCATCTCTCAGTTCCTTAGCTAAGGCGCGGATTTAAGCGTTGTTTTCTGGGCCGCGCGTCCGGGATTTACTCTATCGAAGGTGCCTAGAATCGGAAAATACGCATTGGGGAAGCTTTGCTTTGGGTTTGGCTAAGCGGTGGGGTTTAGAGCGCAGTGGGCCCTCGCAAGCAGTGGGTCTTCGAAATCAGTTATCTGCCTAGGCGAGGAAGCGCTTGACCTCATCGTAGCGAACACGCACGTCTTCCAGGGATTGATAGTATCTGAAGAGTTCCCGAAGCGGCGCTGAAAAGTCCTTGTAGGCCGCGAGAACAGCAACCAGCGCCCCAAGGGTCAAACGGTCTTCGATCACCAGATAACCGCCAACCGCATAAAAGAAAAACGGCGTCAAAGCGGCCAGAAAGTTGTTAAGCGACTTCATCAAGAACTTTGATCTGTGAATCTTCAGCCTGATTGATTCGATGCGTTTGAGCGACGCGGCTACCGCTCTGAAGTCTCCTGGCGACGAAGTTTCCGAAACCGCCTGCTCGCCGAGCCAACCGCTCATCGACCTGATCTCCTGGACACGGAGCCGGGCGAGCCGATTGATCTTGCGCTGCAATCTGGGAATGAGGGCAAGCTGAACGGGCAACAGCGTGACTGCGGCGGCCCCCAGAACAGGGTCCTGGACAAACATAAATCCCAGAATGGTGAGAAAGGTTCCCCCTTGGAACACAGGCAAAGCAAAGGCATCGGCGGCAAATCCGCCAATTGGCTCAACCTCCTGCGTGATAAGTGGAATCACTTCTGATCGCCGCGCCGGACCGGCACCCGCCCGCCAGAGCCTGAAGAGGGTGAGACGCAAGCGCCGCAGCAAACGCTCCCCCACACGCCCCTTGAAGAGATTGATGTAAAACTTAAGGCCCCCATTGACGATGATCGCGCTCAGATAGGCAACGCAAAGAACGAACAGATGGCCCACCTGCGAGATTGGCTGGCCAAAGTACTCTTGCGGCAGGTGCTCCTCTGCCAGGGCGTTGTTTATGATCGTCTTGGGCAATTCCAGCGTCGCATAAAGCATCGGCATTGACAACAGACCAACAGCGACGAGCCCAAGCTGTGCGCTGCGCGAATATTTGAGAATGAAACGGATGCTGGTATCGGGCAGAGCCGAAACGCGGTGGTCAAGCTGTCCGACCAGACTGCCGCCGCGATCGAAACGCTTTATCAGGAATTGAAGAAAGCGAATCAGCGCCACGACAATGAGTCCGAGAGGCGCCCAGATCAGGACGACATGGAGAATCGGATGCACCCAAAGAGGCGTCTGTTCACCCAGATGATGACCAATCGCCTGTGCGATCCAATGAAGAAGGTCGTGGTAAGGGTCCATCATTCCTCCTCCGCATTCTCCCCCTTGACCGGGCATCATGGGGGAACTGCCTCCCCTGCGAGAGCCTGGCAATCGGGTTATAGAAGGACAGTCCCGGCGGCATGACGCCGCCGGGACTCTTGCTTCAGAAGAGGATCCGTGTGCCGATGACGAAAAAGACGGCATCATCGTCTTCGCCGTCATCCCGAGCGAGGTCAGCCGTTTCTCCGAATGAACGCTCGTAGTGAACACCGATGTAAGGTGAAACCGCGCGGTCGATGACGTCGTAGCTGAGGCGTGCACCGACCTCGAGGGTTGGTCCCCAGGCCCCAGCCCCGATCTCTTCGTCGTCGGTGAAGGGCAGATCGAACTCGATACTGGGCACCAGGGTGATCCGGTTGGTAATCAGGCCCTCGTATTCCACCTCAAACCGGGCCGAAGGGTCTTCGCCTAGAAACAGATCGGCATCGACCTCGAACCACTGCTCCGCCAGGCCGTGAAAACCAAGCACGCCATAGATCCTGTCCGATCCGTCAGGAGTATCCACCCTGATCCCCGCGACCGCGTCGAAGAAGTCGGAAATCGGCACCTGAAGCCGCGCCTGGTTTTCAAGCGTCTCGAAGGCATCCTCTTCCGCAGAGAACTCGGCTTCGCTGCGCCAAACGAACTTCAGTTCATCCGTGCCGACGATGGCATCGAAATCCCAGGCAACCACATCGGTTTCCTCGCCTACTCTGTACTCGAACTGCTCGGCTTGAATACCCCAAACCAACGATTCCGCCGCAGCCGGCGATGCCAGGAACAGGACCGGCGCAAGCGCTCCGGCCAACAAAAAACGTAGCCCCATGTCTCACCCCCCGCTCAGAGGTGAGAGGGCGGCTTGCTCGTCGCCCGGTCCGCCTTCGACCACGACCTTTCGAAACATCCCGCTATCGGCGTGATAGGAGAGATGACAGTGAAAGGCCCACTGCCCCTCGGCGTCCACTTCCGTCTCCATGTAGACCGTGGTTCCCGGCGCCACGTTCACAACATGCTTGATCGGATCCCGCGCGCCATTGCCGGTATCGATGATGGACCACATCCCGTGCAGGTGCATGGGGTGACTCATCATGGTCTCATTGACGAACTTGAAGCGGACCCGCTCGCCGTACTGCAGCCTTATCGGCTCGGCATCGGCGTATTTGGTCCCGTTGATGGACCAGGTATAGCGCTCCATATTGCCGGTGAGCCGCAATTCGATCTCCCGCGTGGCCTCCCGGTCTTCATACAAGGGCTTCTGGGCTTTGAGATCGGCGTAGGAAAGAAACTTCCCCCCATTTGCGGCGGTCGGGGCAATTCCGCTGCCAGGCGCATAGAATGGATCGCCAGCCGTCATTTTCATCCCGCCGTGCGCGGAGTGGTCCATTGCCTCCATGGACGTGCCTTCACCCATGGCGTGTTTGCCGGCCATATCATCATGCTTCATGGCGCCATGTTTCATGCCGCCGTGTTTCATGCCGTCGTGCATGCTGTGATCCATGCCTTCGTGCGCCATCCCCATGTCCGCCATGGTCAGCAGCGGAGCATCCCGCAACGTGGGGACGTCGGCGGACATTCCTTCGCGGGGCGCCAGGGTCCCACGTGCAAAGGCTGTCCGGCCCATGGATTCGGCAAAAACAGTGAAGGCCTTGTCCTCCCGTGGTCTGACGATCACGTCGTAAGTCTCCGCCACCGCGATGCGGAACTCATCGACCGTGACAAGCTGCACATTGTTGCCGTCCGCCTGAACCACCGTCATTTTAAGGCCCGGAATCCGCACATCGAAGTAGGTCATGGCGGAGGAGTTGATGAAGCGCAGGCGCACCCGCTCGCCGGGTTTGAAGAGCCCGGTCCAGTTTTGATCCGGTCCCTTGCCGTTCATCAGCGCCGTAAAACCCTGAAGGTCTTCGATGTCCGTCGGCATCATGCGCATTTCACCCCAGGCACGACGGTCGGCAAGCGCCTCATCGCCCCCCTTCTCCTCGACATCATTGAAGAAATCGAAAAGCGTGCGCTGCTTACGATTGTAGTAGTCGGGCATCATTTTGAGGTTCCGCATGATCCGGTCGCCGGAATGCGGATGCGCATCGGTGAGCTGGATGACGTATTCCCGGTCGTAACGGAAAGGTTCCCGGTCCTTGGCTTCGATAACGATCGCGCCGTAAGCACCATCGGGTTCCTGAAATCCGGAATGACTATGGAACCAATAGGTGCCGCTCTGGACGATCGGAAAGCTGTAGGTAAAGGTCTCGCCCGGCGCGATACCGTCGTAGCTGATCCCCGGCACGCCGTCCTGCTGATAGGGCAGGATCAGACCGTGCCAGTGGATCGAAGTCTCCTCCGAGAGATTGTTTTTGACCTTGATAGTGACGTCTTCGCCTTCCTTGAAACGCAGGACCGGTCCGGGCGAGGAACCGTTGAAGCCGATTCCCGTCTTGGTGAATTCGCCGGTATCGATCTCAACCCTATCGACCGTCAGATTATAGGTTTCGGCAAAGGCGCCGCCCGCCAGGGCGAGCAAAACCGCCGCCCCGAGCGCACTCGCCCCGGGGAACTTCAAATTCTTCATTCTCATTTTCCTTTACGATGATCCATGAGGGCGCGCGGCACCTGGCTCTGGCCACCGCGCGCGTTGTCTCAATGTGTCAGATTGATTTCGCCCATCATTCCGGCGTCGTAGTGGCCTGGAACGTTGCAGGCGAATTCGAGTGTTGCGTGCTCCGGAAATCGCCAGATGATTTCGCCAGTTTCTCCGGGCTCGAGCAGCGTGCTGTTCGGATCGTCATGCGCGCCGTGACCCATCGACGCCTGCATTTTCCGTGCTGCGGTCCAGTTGATGCGATCGGCTTCCAGCACGCCATGCTCGACCATCTTCATCATCTCTTCTTGATGCGCGGCATGCCCTTCCGCCGTACCGATATTGAACTCATGAACGAGGTCGCCCTCGTTTTTGACGACGAAGCGCACGGTTTCGCCTTCCTGGACGTCAATACGCTCGGGTTCATAGTAATTGTCGTGCATCGTCACTTCGATGGTCCGCGTTGCCTCGGATGCAACGCCGGGCGAACCGAGCTCCGCACCGCCACCGTGGCTGCCGGCAGCGAACGCTTCCGTCGCGGCGATAGGGAGGGACACAGCCACGACGGCGGCCACAATGGTTTCGGTCACGAACTTAAAAGTCATGTTAAATCCTCATGGATTTCGAGCGCAGTTATCCTCGGCCCAAGGGGGCGCGCAGGCGTCGTCTCGCTCATTGTCTGATTGGGAGCCCGACCGAATGCCTTTTGTTCAGGCGCACCCGGTCAGGTTTAATCGACAAAGGTTGGCTGTTTTGTCGGGGCCGCGTGGCGGCCTGCGCCCACGGCTAAAACAGACAAGTGCTACGTATCCTCAGGATCGAGGCGGCGGCGTTTCTGATTCCGGGTTGAGCCCGCGGATCAACGCGTCCGAACTTGGTACAAGAAGGTTAAGTGACCAGTCGACAGCCATGACATCGGCCGGATCGGGCCGGAACATCGAACCGAAACAATGCCCGGTCATCGTGTGGCACTGCCTGTCCTCATGCTCCGAGCGGCGCTTTTGCTCCGTGCAATCAGGCTCTTCGCAGTCTGCTTCAAGCTGGTCAAAAGCCTTTTCAACCGGGGCAGTCGCCGGGGCGTGATCATGCGGAACCGCATAAGCCGTCGCGAGAGGCACGACAGCCAGCAGGAAAACCGAAAGAAACACAATCATTCGCCGCATCATGTTCGTGATATGGCGCTTCCCCCAACTGGAAGGTCAATACAATTTCTTATGCAAACTTGCCTCAGAAAAAACGGGCATACTTCATAGTGTCCTCAATCCGAGCTCATTTCCATCGCAACGCAGCCATGGGTCTGCAAATGCGTGGTTAACCGGCAAGGCTTCGTTCATTCTCCCCAACAACCCGCTTGATACAGATATCGTGCCAGGCTGCTTTTGCTGCGAGAGCATGAAACCCCACATGCCCGCCCTTCTCCAGCAGAAGCCTCCGCACCTGTGGGTTACCCAATTTCAGCGCCGGCGTACATGACCTGCAGGGGTCAGACCTGCGGGGGTCAGGTTCGATACTGTGCGTCGTATGACACGCTGTTGCGCACAAATTTAGACCTGACCCCGTGCGTAGAAAGTGCACTCGGCGCAAAGTGATCACCGAGGCCACACTTTACGTCCGATGCTGACGAACTTCGTTATAGCGAGCGCGCCACGCTCATTTCGGGCTTTGCTGCCCGGCTTAGTGAGTGCCGCTTCTATCGATTTCCGGCCCGCCTCATACATGGCGTAGGGCTCGAAAAGTTCATTCATAAGTACAAGTACCACCGTGTCCCATTCGTGCTCGAGCCGGATTGACCCAACGCGCTGTCCTGAAAGCCTCTTTTCTTCCGGTATAGCGCGTGACTTGATCTGGACGAGGCGTTTGTTAGGCCCATATGCGTCGAAACCCGGCGTTCGGGCATCGGCTAGTTCGAGCCCAAGATGCTTGGCCGCAAGATACTCTCCGATTTCTCCCGTGATCCCCAACGGCTTGCCGGTCAAACGGTAATAGTCAATAGCCGCCTGTTTCGCCGTTTCGAGGATCGGCGCGACGTCCTTCAGTTCAGGCATAATCAGAACATCTTCTCGCTAACCATAGCTGAAATCCCTCCGACTTGATGGACGGCTATGTGAAGGGGACCAGGCTCGAAATTGCGCACTACAAAGCAACACTTTGCGCACTGTCCCGGACCCGACCTCACTGTCACATTATTCGAAGGAAAACAGTTTTTTATCCCAGTCGCTAGGCGCACATGTCAGCAACGAACTAGGCGCATTCGCAACATGGACTCGAGAACGGATAATTGAGACGGCCAGCAACCTAGTTTCACACAAGTTTTTTAGTAGCGGATCCTGGTCCGCTTCTGGGTGGGGTTTAGAGCTTTCAACGAGCAGTACGCTCGCTTCATTATACTCTTCAACACGAACCGAACCATCTGCGTTGGTTGCGAACACACAGGGTGCCTCAAGTTTTAAATCGATGCGCCTGATCCCCGCGCCTTGATCGTAGACCAGGAAACACTCTTCCAAATGGAACTCTGTACCATCAATCTTGAGACTATCAAGTTGCGACGCACAACCCATGCCTGACAGAAGCATAAGAACAATGCCGGACCCGATTCGAATCAGCCCAACGATATTCATTTTAACTCCCAGAACCAGACTTGTTGCGAGTGATTTTTAGGATCGTCGTACGTCATGACTTTGCTCTTGTACCATAGATCAATGTGATCACCCGTCCGTGCAGTCTCTCCATCACGCGTAAAGCAGTTTTTGAAAAAAATAAGGCCCTGGCTTTGCTTCAAGGCAGTTTTTGCTTCCTTGACCTTTGGATAAATCTTTGGAGGCTTCAAATGATTCTTCCAGAGCCAGTTCGCTAAGGATTCAGCACCACGTGCATGACCGTGCTTACACTTTGGTTCTGAGTAATTGTCAAAAGGCATACCTGCTTTAATTAAGCAAATGCTCATCCTAATAGCACATTGATTTGCCCACTTTTGATCACATGGCTTCTTGCCATGATTTTTTAACAACTTTCCATAGGCGTTCCATAGATCAACAAACTTTGGCTTCATATACCCAAACCTCATTACAAAAATTAACAACGCACAGGGTCAGGTCCAAAACTGTGCATCACGATAAAATAGATCATCACAAATTAGAACCAGCCTCTTACCTAACACCTTATGGCCAACAGCTCTTACTGCTCTGCAAACCAGTCCGATCGCCATCGCTGACTCAATAGATTTCTGCAATCAGCAAAATGGAAATCGCCCCAATCCGTTACCAGGGTCCAGCTACGCAGAAGGTCGAGAGAATGAAACCAGCACCTTCTCAAAACCACCTTCGCCCCGATAGTGCTTCGACGTGCGGCGGAAACTCTGCTTTACCACGATGCCAAGATCCGGCGCATACCACACCGTTTGGACAGTGGCGTTGTGCTTGCCCGGCTCTGATTGCAGGCGGTAGGTGTTAAAGCTGCCGGCCGGTGTTTCGACAGCCTCGATGGCCTCTACCATCCAGTGGGTCTGTCCTCCCGCCCAGGACTTACCGCGCTTGTGATCGCGGAAGGTGAAGGTGGATGTCCATTTTTTTCCAACCCACAACGGCCAGTGGAACCCGCCGGTGCTGGGCGTAGCGCTGGTCACGGGATTGTTGTCAACGTCGAGCGTGGCAACCCAATTGAGTGAATCGGTCGTATACAGCCACGTCTTCTCGTCACCGACATCAATCCGTATGACAGCTTGGTCTTTGAAAATACCATCCTGCAGCCGTTGCAGAACTTCCGCTTCTCCATCCTTGTCGTAGGTCCAGGTGGCGCCCACAGGTGGCGGATTAAATTCGGCGATCTGCGCGCCGGCGGGAGGGCTTGCCTCAACCACTTGCTGCGGCGTGCTGTTGGTGGTTTGACAGGCTGACAGGGCGACAAGGGTGAAAAGCGCCATCTGCGCGCCTACGGTAGAACGAAACGCCATACTTCGATCTCCTTCTGAATAATGAATGACGCCCATGACTGGAAGGCGTCTCCTAAGTCATGACCTGAATCAGATAACCCTGCTGATTTGGAGGTCGGGGGCTCAGGGTTGAGTTTGTACGCACCGGCTAGGAAAGCGTCGTAAACGCAAGAACCTGCCCCGTATCCGTCTCTTACCTCACGCCATGGGCGTGCAGTCGCTGGGGCTTTTCGAACCGGTCGAGCGGAACGCGCCGTCGCCTAAATCGAAGAACCGGCGCTGTGTGCCATCCCGCTTGATACGGATCGTGTCGCCGGAGATCAGGAAAGCCTCATCGTTGCTCTTATCAGTCTTTCCGTTGGTGTAGGTGAAGACAATTGTATCGCCCTCAGTGTCGGCGAATGCGACCTGGTACGGAAAACCTTTGTGGGTCTTGCAGGCGAATGTGCGGTCTTTCAGCATCGCCCGCAGTTCGGCAACAGTCATCTCAGGCGCCGTTGCCACGGCGGTTTGCTTCGGTGCGGAGCCGGTCGTCTGGCAGGCCGTCAGAGCGATGAGTGTCAACGCCGCTAGCGGCAGAAAAGTTAATGAAGGAATAGGCATGTCTGTTCCCCTTCAAAGGGTTCATTGAAATTTATTCCACTTCAAACTGCATTTTTTAAAGTTACGATGCGTCGAAATTTACGCACGAAAGCGACAGTTTCTTTAATAGTCAGCGTTTTCCCTGACCTCATCAAAGAAACTTGCCGCAGAGCCATCATGCCAAGCTAAACTACCATCGGATGTGTGGAATCCCACATGCCCGCCCTTCTCCAGCAGAAGCGTCCGCACCTGTGGGTTATCCAACTTCAGCGCAGGCACATAAGTCTCGCCCGGTATCCAGGGATCGTTCTTTGCATGGATCAACAGCGTCGGCAGACCAATGCCCGCCAGAAACGCTCCCGAAGAACAGCGCCGGTAGTAATCCTCCGCCCCCTCGAAGCCATTGGCCGGCGCCACGATGCGGTCGTCGTACTCATAAATATTCCGCAGTCCCCACAGTACCTCCCGCGTTATCCCTGCCCGCTCCAGCACCACTTCTGAGGTTTCCGCCTTCATGCGTTTCAGCAGGTAGTTCTGATAGAGCCGGTTGCGCGGAGCCATCATGCGTTCCTGCGTGACCTTGAGGTCCAGGGGTGCAGAGACTGAGACCGCCGCCTGGATCGGGAAATCGCGGCCGTATTCGGCCAGGAACTTCAGCATCATGTTGGCGCCGAGGGAGTAGCCGATCAGAAAGAAGCCCTGTGCGCAGAGGTCCGGTTCCTGCCGTGCCAGCCCGGTCAGAAAATCCCGCAGGTCCTCGCTACGGCCGGCGTGGTAGTGGAAGCGGCTGGCGCTGGCTCCCGGCCCTGCCCCGCGCAGGTTCATGCGGACCACGGCGTAGCCTTCGGCCAGCAGCACGCCAGCGGTATTACGGATATAGGCGCTGTCGGCGCAGCCGGTCAGGCCGTGGATCAGGAGCGCCAGGGGGCGCCTCTTCGCTGCCTCGCCGTTCTCATGCAGTTCCGCAAGCAGGCGGTCGCCACTGCCGTCGGCCATATCGATTTCAATCCGCCGGGCGGGCCAGGGCGAAAGATCGGCGCTGCGGCGCAGGAGGTAGTTGCGCAGGGTCTGCAGGTCGCCGCCGATCCAGGGAAAGCGCTCGCGGAAAGGCGCCGGCGGCTCCCAGGCCTGAATATCGAAGCTCCGGTCTTTAACGTAGAGATCCACCGCGGCTCACCCTCTTGGCGCATCTTGTTTTCTGCGCCCTCGTCTCTTCCAATTTACGTCCGCCAGCTTGGCATTCAACAGGGTGCCAGGCGATTCACTTTCCCGGCAAACTGCGCCTTCCGCCACCGCGATCTATAGCGTGATGCGCTTTTTTTCCGGATCACGGCACCTCAAAATTTACTTTTTAGATCAGCAGCTTGTTGATCGAAAGGTAGAGAGTTTTGAGACCGGTTAAACGCATTTGCTCCAGTGCAAATTTGCAGGAGCCTTGTGCGGCCCTGCGGGTTCTCGTCCCATGCCGCATCCCCTATTCTACCTGCAAGTTCAACGACCGAGTGGCCCCGGCAACTGCCGACAGGGCCATTTGGTCTATTCAGGTAAGGAACCAAAGGGCATGAAGCTCAATCGCGCTCGCAGTAAGACGATAAGACGGGCCACTCACGGCCCGTCGCGGTGCAGTTGCCGCCGGCCGCACCTTTCCCGGCGCCCTTCCTGAGGCCCGGGTCCATGCAGAACAGTTTTTCGCCACTGGCGCTCGCCGCCGCTTTCGCAACGGCCTCGACCGCCCATGCCGCGCATGCCGGGGCGCGGGAAGGCGTTCCCCCTGGCGGCGATGCTGGTGACTGGCACCTGAACGGCCCACATCTCGGCGGCCCGCACGCCAACGATGAGTCTTCCCTCAAGATTGACCAGGTTCTTCTGTCGGGTGTGGTGTAGAACGGGGGCTGTCTCAAGCGAACGCGGTTTAGGGAGCGTCCCTTAATCCTCGTCCGGCGCGTGGCTCTCCAGCCAGTCGCGGATCACGCCGATCTGCGCCGCGTCCATCAGGGCCGGCGCGTGGGCGCAGTCCGGGATCACCGCCAGGTCCGCCCTGGGCCCCCGCTCGGTCATCTCTCGCGCGGTCTCCTCCAACAGCAGGTCGGAGTTTTCGCCGCGCAGCACCAGGCTGGGGCAGGTGATGGCATCCCAGAAAGGCCAGAGCACCACGTCGTTCAGTTCCGCCTGCTTGAAGGCCTCGGCGATCGCAGGGTCGTAATTCAGACCAAGCGAGCCGTCGTCCTTGCCCGCGTCCGTCACCGTCACCTCGGTCAGCTTGCGCCAGTTGTCATCGCTCAGCGGGCCGAAGCCGGCGTAGGTGCTGCGTGTGAAGGCTTCAGCGGCGGCGAAGTCCGGCAGGTTCGGCTGCGCCCCGACGTAGGTCGCGATGCGCTCCAGCGAGGCCTTGGGCACCAGCGGCCCGGCATCGTTCAGCACCAGGGTCTTGATCGGGTTCTGCGGCTGGGCCGCCAGCATCATGCCGATCAGCGCGCCCATGGAGGTGCCGACCCACTCGACCTGCTCCACCTCCAGTCGCGCGATCAGGGTCGTCATGTCGGCCAGATACTGCGGGTAGCTGTAGTTCTTGGCGTCCGCCAGGCGGTCGCTGTCGCCGCGCCCGACCACGTCGGGACAGATCACCCTGTAACCATGGTTCGCCAGGTCCGCGGCCAGCGTGTCGAAGTCCCGGCCGTTGCGGGTCAGGCCGTGAACGCAGACCACCGTCCGATCGTTGTCAAAGGTCCTCCCCTCCGGCAGCCATTCGCGGTAGACGACCTTGTGGAAGCCGCCGGTCGAGAGGCCGAGGTAGCTGTGCAGGGTCGGGGTCATGGGATCTCCTGAAACGGGAAAAGGCGCTATACCAAGGGGCGATAATCTTCTTCCGTGTCAGTTTCCGGCGGAAGCGCCTCCAGTTCAAGAGGATCATCGCCGACCTGAATGAAGGTCTCGGCAGAGAAGCCGTTGAAACGCGAAGCCGCGGAAGAGCTGTAAGCACCCATGCGGTCGATTTCGATCCAGTCGCCCTCGCGCACGTCGTCGGGCAGCGTGAACTTACAGGGCAGCACGTCGATGGAATCGCAGGTCGGGCCGTTGATGGTGAAGCTCTCCATGGTCTCGGAAACCTCCCCCTCAAAGCGGATCAGGCGCGCCGGCGGCTCGATGCCGATCATGCCCAGCTCAGAAAGGCTGCCGTAAATCCCGTCGTTGATGTAGAGCTGGTTTTTCTTGCGCAGGTGCACCTGGGTCAGCAGCGAAAGACCTTCGGCCACCAGCGCCCGGCCCGGCTCGCAGAGCAGCTCCAGTTCGGGCCCCAGGTCCAGCGCCGCCACGCCTTCGCGGATCGCATCGAAAAAGTCCTCCAGCGGCGGGGCCGCCACGTTCGCGTAGCTGACCGGGAAGCCGCCACCGACATCCAGACAGGCCGGCTTGACGCCCGCCATCTCGATCACCTCACCGACGATCTTCAGCGCCGTGGTGAAGGCTTCCGGGTGGCAGCACTGGGAACCGACGTGAAAGGCGATGCCGGTGGCGCAGCCTCTCGCCTGGGCCTGTTGCAGCAACGCCGCCGCCTCGACCGCTGTGGCGCCGAACTTGGAGGAGAGATGCAACAGCGTGCCTTCGGCCGGCGGAGTGATCATCCGCACCACGATCACCAGGTCACGCACCTCCAGGCCGGCCAGCTCCGTCTCCTGCAGGATCTTCTCCAGCTCGTCCGGATGGTCGATCACGTAATGGCGCACGCCGTAAACGCGTTGCGCCGTTTTGATCACCGGGCGCGCTTTCACCGGGTGCATGAAGTAGCAGGTGGCGTCCTCGTAGGTCTCGGCGATCTGCGCGATCTCAGGTAGCGAGGCGGTGTCGAAGTGGCGCACGCCGGCCTCATAGAGCGCGCGCAGGACCAGTGGATGGGGGTTGCACTTCAGGGCGTAGAGCACCTTGCCCGGGAAGCCCTCGAGGAAGCGCCGGGTGATGTCACGGATCACCTCTTCGCGCAGGCAGAAGATCGGATAGCTGGGCTCCAGCGCCCGCACCACCGCCGCGGCATCGGCGAAGCGTCTCACGTCCTTGCGCACTGGCGTCTCATCCCGTCATTAGAGGGTGGCGAAGCTGTCGCCGAATCAGGAAAGGCGCGCAAAAAGCCACAGCTAGCCTTCCAAGTCCAGTCCACTTTTGCGTGAAAAGACGCCTGACATCGAAAGCTGTGGCAATTGTATGTCGGATCGTCAGGTTCGGACGATATTCAGCTCTTTAAGCTGTGATTTTTCCACGTCCTTCAGGGGTCGGGCGATGGCCTTGACCTCGCTGCCCAGAGTGATGCGCCGGTCCTTCATGTAGGCCTCATGGTTTTTCTCAATATCGTCCAGTATGTAACGGTAATTGACCATGATTCCCGCAGACTGCTTCAGGCCATTGGCCGAGCGGTCGCCGAGCCAGTTCATCTGCTCCAGCCGCGCCCCGTTCTTGAGGTGGAAACGCGCCACCGGATCGATGGGGAAGCCCTTGTCCTGGCGGGCGTGATAGTAAGCCGCGCAAAGCCGCATCAAAGGCCCGCGCAAAGTCTCCTCGATCACCGGATCCTGGAACCAGTGGGCGTCCGCCAGGATCGCGTTGAGTGCTTCCAGGGTCAGCTCGCTGCCGCCTAAGGTTCTGATTCCGTTACGTTCCGTCTCGCTCAGGAAGGCGTCGATCTTGGTCGGCTCGCCGCCGTCCAGCCACTTGCGGAAGCCCGGCACCGGCGAGAGGGTGGCGAAGGTCTTGAGGCCCGGCAGGTCGGAGGCCAGGCTCTGGACCGCCTGCTTGATCAGGTGATCGCCGAAGGTCACCCCGCGCAGACCGCGCTGAGTGTTGGAGATGGAATAGAAGATCGCCGTATCGGCCGCGCTGGGGTCCGCCTCCGGGGCCGATTCATCCAGCAAAGTCTGCACGTTACGGGCAATGCCCTTGACCAGGGCGACCTCGACGAAGGTCAGCGGCTCGTCCGGCATGCGCGGATGGAACAGTGCGAAACAACGGCGGTCCGAGTCCAGCCGGTTACGCAGATCGTCCCAGGAGGTGATCTCATGCACCGCCTCGTAGGCGATGAGTTTTTCCAGCAAGGCCGCCGGCGAATCCCAGGTGATCCGCACCAGATCCAGGAAACCCGGATCGAACCAGGAGGCCAGCAGATCCCGCAAGTCATGGTCCAGACCGCGCAGGTAGGGGTCGCCGTTGGCGAGCTGCAGCAGGTCGGCGCGCAGGTCGACCAGGAACTTGACCCCCTCGGGCAAGCCGTTGAACTGTTTTAATAATTTGACTCTGGGCGGCACCACGACCCGGCGCAGACGCTCTTCCGCGATGAGCTTCGCGTCCGGATCGGCCTCGAACTGATAATCGGCGATGGCCTTGGCGACCATATCCGGATCCAGGGCGTATTCGCGCGCCAGGGTCGAAAGGAAGTTCGCCCGGCCCTCCGGATCCAGCTCCAGGTAGCTCTTGCCCAGTTCCGCCGCACGCATCCGCGCGGAAACCTCGCCGCCACGCGCTTCCAGGCACTCGGCCATCATCTTGCGGATGGTCTTTTCGTCACCCTCGACGGCAGGCACCGCCTTCAAACCGACCGAGCGCGCCGCGCTCTTCGCGATATCACGCCAGGCCCCTGCCAGGTTCGACAGGGTCCGCTCTACCAGGGTTTCCGTCTCGGGAACCGCCATAAATCACCTCATCCGAACGATCGGTCCGCCCCTGATACTTGGGCCCATGCACCGCCGCTCAATCCTAACACGGATTTATTGCATCATTATGCGCGGTGGCCACAGAGCGATTTCTGGGGCAAAGCAAAGGATGATAATCCCCAAAAGCCTACAGAACATGAACGGCCGGTCAGCAGAAACGGCCCCACAATACCACGGGCAGAATCCCAAAGGATGCGCTACAGCCTGCGCTTCAGCGCTGCCGGGTTATTCGGCCGCGGCGCGCGACTCCAGCCCTTCGTCGACATTCAGGCCCAGCATGGTGTTGAGGTTCTGCACCGCCGCGCCCGAGGCACCCTTGCCCAGGTTGTCGAGCTGCGCGACCAGCACCGCCTGCCCCAGCGCTTCATCGCCAAAGACATACAATCGCATGTCGTTGGTGCCGTTGAGAGCTTCCGGATCGATCATGGCCTGGGCTTCAGCGGCTTCTTCCAGGCTGGCCACCGAGACGAAACGCCGGCCGGCATAGTGATCGGCGAGCGCGGCATGGACCTCCGCGACCGAAGGCTTCTTCGGCAGCGCAGCAAGCTGCAGCGGCAACTGCACCAGCATCCCCTGGCGGTAACGCCCGACACTGGGCACGAAGATCGGCCGCTGCCCCAGACCGGCGCGCACAACGATCTCCGGCACATGCTTGTGGTGCAGGCCCAGACCATAGGCATGAAAGCTCCGCGTCACGTAATTCGGCGAATTCTCGTCCTCGTAAGCCTCGATCAGACCGCGCCCGCCGCCGCTATAGCCGGAGACCGCGTTGATTGTCAGGGGTGTATCCGCCGGCAGCAGTCCCCGGTCGATCAACGGCTTGATCAGGGCAATGGCGCCGGTGGAATAACAGCCGGGATTGCTGACGAAGCGGGCCTTGGCGATGCGCTCTTCCTGCTCCGCGTCCAGTTCGGCGAAACCGAAGACCCAGTCTGGGGCGGTCCGGTGCGCCGTGCTGGCATCAATCACCCTGGTGTCCGGGTTTTCCAACAGGCTCACGGCCTCCTTGGCGGCAGCATCGGGCAGGCAGAGGATGACCAGATCGGCGGCGTTCAGCAGGCGCGCACGGTGGACAGGATCCTTTCGCTGCGAGTCGTCCAGAGACAACAACTCGATCGAAGCCCTTTCCTGCAGCCGCGTCCGGATCTGCAATCCGGTCGTGCCCGCCTCACCGTCAATAAACACCCGCGTGCCCATCGGGCCGCCTCCTTCTGTCAAAATCCGTAACGTAAGCCGTTGTCGTACAGAGTGTTGGGGAGTGCAAGCTTTTTGCCGGAATGGCCGTTATGAGCTCCCGCTCGTGCAGTGGAAAGCAAACGCCACTACACTGCCGCTACATCCGAAGGTTTCTGTGAGAAAAGTCATGCGTCTCAAAGGTTCCTGCCACTGCAAAGCCGTCACCTTCTCGGTGGAATCCCCCCATCCGGTGCCCTACATGCGTTGCTATTGCAGTATCTGCCGCAAGACCAGCGGCGGTGGCGGCTATGCCATTAACCTGGGCGCCGAATTCGGCAGCCTGGAGGTCAGCGGTCGCGACAAAATCCGGGTCTACCAGGCCAGGATCGAGGATCCAGAAAGCGGTGAATGCAACGTAAGCCCGGCGGAACGCAGCTTCTGCGGAGACTGCGGCACGGCCCTCTGGCTCTGGGACCCGCGCTGGCCGGAACTGGTCCACCCCTTCGCCTCAGCCATCGACAGCGAACTCCCGCTCGCGCCGACGCACAATCACATCATGCTGGACTCCAAGGCCGGCTGGGTGCCGGTGAATAGCTCAGACGGTGACGGCAGCTTCCCGGAATACCCGGACGAATCTTTGGCGGCCTGGCATGAGCGGATGGGATTGGCCCTGCCCTAACCCTCTACCTTCTCCCGCCCCGCCACATAGGCCTGCAGATGGCAGTAGGCCACATCCAGCATGGGTGTCGCGACGCCGTGCCGGCCGCCCCGCGCGATCAAATCACCGACGATGTGGTCGGCCTCCACCTCGGCGCCGTTTTCCATGTCGCGCAGCATGGAGGACTTCTGGACCGCGGACTTATTGGTCAGGAAGCCATAGGTGCTCTCCAGGAACTTATCACCCAGATCAAAGCCCTCGGCGGCGGCGACGGCGGTGCATTCTTCCAGCATGGCCCGGGTGTAGGCCGCCCCGCGCTCGGTCTCCACGATGGCGTCCATGGCACTGCGCATCAGGCAGGTCATGCCGGCCAGGGTGGCCAGCAGCGTCCATTTCTTCCAGAGATCGGGCTGGATCTCTTCACTGAGCTTGCTGTCAAAGTTGGCGCTCTTCAATAGCGCCTCGATGGCCTCGCAGCGCGGGCTGCGCGACCCGTCCAGTTCGCCGAAGGTCACCCGGTGCAGCTTGCTCATGTGCTTGACCAGGCCATCGCCGGTCAGGGTTACGGCGAGATGACAGAGCCCGCCCAGAACCGGGGTAGCGCCAAAGCGCTCGATCATACGGTCGATGTGTCCCATACCATTGAGCAGCGGCAGGATCGCAGTGCCCTCGCCCACGGCCGGCGCGATATCCGCCAGCGCCTGCTCCAGGTGATAGGCCTTGCAGCTCAGGAGGATCAGGTCGTAGGGCGCTTCGATCTCACCGGCGCTCAGGCAACTGACCTGCAGCTCGGCGTCGCCGAAGGGGCTTTCGATCCGCAAGCCCTCGGCAGCAAGCTGCGCCCGCCGCCGCTCGCGCACCAGAAAGGTCACATCAGCACCGGCCTCCGCCAGTCGCCCGCCAAAGTATCCGCCGGTCCCGCCGGCACCTAAAACCAGAGTTCGCATGAAAATCAACCATCCCAGATAGCGTCCGCCGCAACATAGCAGTCAATCTTCCACAAAGGGAACGGCCGAGAATTTCGTAACGGCAAAGCGTGAGTTTTTTGCTGGAGCCGCTTATACAGGCGTCCGAGGCCCTTGAGCCGCCATGGCAGCGAATCTATCTGTTCTGGATAGAGTGCGTCGGAGAAGTTTCAGTAAGCTCTGGCAAGGCTGCCACAACATCACAGTTCGGGAAATCGCTCTATGAAGCGCCTGCTACGTTACGGTCTTTGGGGTCTCGGCGGCCTCCTTGTGCTCCTGCTCGTCACCGTCGTCGGCGCTTTCTTATGGTTGAGGACCTCGCTGCCCCAACTGGAGGGCGAGGCCGTCCTTGCGGGCCTGGAGGCCGAAGTCACGGTATCGCGTGACAGCGACGGTATCGTGCGCATTCAGGCAGGCTCCGATCTCGACGCTTACCGCGCGCTAGGCTATCTGCATGCCCAGGACCGGCTCTGGCAGATGGACTTCATGCGCCGCAGCGGCGCCGGCCGGCTGTCGGAGGTGGTGGGCGCGCCGACGATCCGGATCGACAAGATCATGCGGACCCTCGGCCTCTATGGAATTGCCGAAGCCAGTTTCGAACAGCTCACACCGGAGGTGCGCGGCGCCATCGAGGCCTACACGGCCGGGGTCAACGCCTACATGGGAACCGCGGGCGGTGCCTGGCCGCTGGAGTTCAACCTGCTGCGTTACGAGCCGGAACCCTGGAAACCGGCGGACTCCCTGGTCTGGAGCCGGCTGATGGCGATTCAGCTTTCCGGCAACTGGCGCAGCGAGTTGCAGCGCGCCCGGCTGCAAAGCTTCCTGAAACCGGAACAGATCCGCGCGCTCTGGCCCGACTATCCCGCCGACGCCCCGGTTGCGCTCGCCGGCCTCGAGCGCAAAGCGGCCCTCGATCCGCTGAAAGCGCTGCCCTGGCCGCTGGCGCCGAAGGATGCCTCCAACTCCTGGGTCCTGTCGGGCGCAAGGACCACGACGGGCAAACCGATCCTCGCCAACGATCCCCATCTCTCTCTGGACGCCCCCGGCCTCTGGTATCTGGTGGACATCCAGACCCCCGGGGGGCGCCTGCGGGGTGCATCGGCGCCGGGCGTGCCCTTCGTGATCCTCGGACAGAACGAAGAGGTTGCCTGGGGTTTCACCACCACCCACAGCGACACCCAGGATCTCTTCGTCGAGAAACTCGATCCGGAGCAGCCGGACCACTACCTCACGCCCGAGGGCGCGCGGGCCTTCGAAACACGCGAGGAAATCATCAAGGTCAAAGGCCAGGAGGACGTCGTCCTGACTGTGCGCAGCAGCCGCCATGGCCCCATCCTGGACGAACTGGCCGATCCCGAGGAGTTTGCGAGCGCCGCCGAGACGGCCCAGGCAGAGGGCGCGAGCGTTGTCGCCCTTGCCTGGCCGGCCCTGCGCGACGACGATCTGATCCCCCAGGCGATCTACGGCTTCAACAAGGCACGGAACTGGTCTGAGTTCCTGGCCGCCAGCCGCTTTTTCCACGCGCCACAGCAGAACATCGTCTATGCCGACCGGGCCGGCGAGATCGGCCTGATCGTGCCGGGCCGCGTACCGGTCCGCGCCAGGGGTGACGGCCGTGTCCCGGTGCCGGGCTGGACGGACGACTACGCCTGGACCGGCTTCATCCCCTTTGAGGAACTGCCGCAGGGCAGCAATCCGGAAAGCGGACTCTACGTGGTCGCCAACAACAAGATCGTCGATGACGACTACCCGCACCTGATCACAGCGGACTGGCCCAGCCAGTACCGGGCAGCACGGATTCAGGAGGTGCTGGAGCCGCTCGACAAAAGCAGCCTCGAGCAGTCCCTGGAACTGCAGAACGATATCCTCTCGGGCCCGGCGCGCCAGCTCATGCCGCGCTTGCGCGAAACCGAACCGCAGTCAGAACGGGCACGGGAAGCACTTACCCTGCTCGCCGCCTGGGACTTCAGGATGGATCGCAACCGGCCGGAACCGCTGATCTACGCCAACTGGCTGAACAAACTCAATGCCGCCTTGATCGAAGACGAACTGGGCGCGGAGTTCGATGGCTTCCGCCGTCCGAAGACGGAACTGGTCGCGCGCATTCTCTCCGCCGAACCGGCCTCACCCTGGTGTGACAACGTCGGCACCGACAAACGCGAAGGCTGCGCAGAGGCACTGTCCTCTTCTCTCGAACAAGCCTTGGCGGAACTTACAGAAAGCTTCGGTGAGGACCTGTCCGCCTGGCGCTGGGGAGACGCACACCGCGCGCCCCTGCCCCATCCCATCCTCAGCCGCATTCCGCTCGTCTCGGGCCTCTTCGACATCGGTGTCGAGACCGACGGCGGCAGCGAGACAGTGAAGCGCGCGGGGGTCAGCTATCGGGGGCCGATCGAGAAACGCTTCAACGATCGCCATGGCGCCGGTTACCGCGCGGTTTATGACCTGGCGGACCCGGAAAACTCCCGCTTCATGATCTCGACAGGCCAGTCCGCCAACCCGCTGTCACCGCACTACGGCAGTTTTGCCGAGCGTTGGCGGGACGGCGAATACGTCACCATCCCACGCGAAGGCCGTGGGCCTCAGATGCAGTTGCTGCTAAAACCCTGAACTCCCGCCAAGGGACATTGGATAGCAGGCCACAGGATTCCGGCGAGAACTACACGCGCCACAAGGAAAGCTTCGTGCAAGCCAAAGTCGACTGGAGCCAGTTCTTTCTTTCGCCCCATGGCCGAATCAATCGCGAGCTCTGGTGGCTTGGCGTTTTAGTCCTGATCGTCTGCGCCATGGCCGGAACGGCGCTGCTGGGGCCCGGTGGCGGATTTGCCGTCGACCTCGTTCTGCTGTGGCCGTACCTCTGTTTGCACATCAAACGCTGCCATGACCGCGACAAATCGGGCTGGTGGTGCCTGCTCCTCTTCATCCCTCTGGTCGGCCTCTTCTGGGCCATCGTCGACCTGGGATTGCTGGAGGGTACCCCTGGAGACAACCGCTATGGGTCAGACCCGCTGCGGGGCGCGGGCTGAGGCCGCTTCGTCGTGGCAACGACGCTTTTTGAGTCGCCTTCCCCTGCCCGCCGCCTTACCTTTCTTTTGCAAAGCATAAGGTGAATGGCAGGAAACGCAGCATGGCCGTCAATGCGCCCGTCTTCGGAAACGTTTTGGAAGCGATCGGCAACACCCCGCTGATCGAGGTCAGGCAAATGGACACAGAACCCTGCCGCCTTTTCCTGAAGCTCGAAAGTCAGAACCCGGGCGGCTCCATCAAGGACCGGATCGGCAAGTCCATGATCGAGGCCGCCGAACAGAACGGCAGCCTGAAGCCGGGCGGCCGGCTGATCGAGGCAACCGCAGGCAACACCGGCCTGGGCCTGGCGCTGGTCGCCGCGCAGAAGGGCTATCACCTGACCCTCATCGTCCCGGACAAGATGGCGCAGGAGAAGATCTTCCACCTCAAGGCCCTGGGCACCGAAGTCATCCTGACCCGCTCCGACGTGGGCAAGGGTCACCCGGAATACTATCAGGACATGGCCGAGCGCATCGCGGAAGAGACCGGCGCGATCTTCATCAACCAGTTCGAAAACCCCGCCAACCCCCTCGCCCATGAGACCACCACGGGGCCGGAGATCCTGGCGCAGATGGACGGCGATATCGACGCAATGGTCTGCGGGGTCGGCTCCGGTGGCACCATTACCGGCCTGGGACGCTTCTTCGCCAGGACCTCACCCAAGACCGAGATGGTCCTGGCCGATCCGGTCGGCTCCATTCTCGCCGAATACGTCAACACGGGGAACGTATCGGACGATGTCGGCTCCTGGGTGGTCGAAGGCATCGGCGAGGATTTCATACCGCCGATCTCCGATCTCTCCCTCGCGAAGAAGGCTTACACCATCAGCGATCAGGAAGCTCTGCTGACCGCGCGGGAGCTGCTGACGAAGGAGGGAATCCTCGCCGGCTCCTCCTCCGGCACCCTGATCGCCGCGGCGCTCAGATACTGCCGGGAACAGAGCGAGCCGAAGCGCGTCGTCACCCTGGTCTGCGACAGCGGCAACAAGTACCTCTCCAAGATGTTCAACGACTTCTGGATGCTGGATCAGGGCTTCCTGGAGCGCGAACGGCACAACGACCTGCGGGATCTCATCTCCCGCCTGCACGAAAAGCACGCCACCGTTCTGGTCAGCCCCGAGGACACACTGTTGGTCGCCTACGGCCGTATGAAGCTCTACGACGTCTCGCAGCTTCCGGTCCTGGACGAAGGCGGCAAGGTGGTCGGCATCATCGACGAGAGCGATATTCTGCTGGCAGTCTCGGAGAGCGAGGACCACTTCAAGAACAAGGTTGCCGAGGCCATGACCAGCAAGCTGGAAACGGTCCAGGCCAGCCAGTCCATGGAAGCCCTGCTTCCGATTTTCAACCGGGACATGGTCGCCATCGTGCTGGATGGCGACAGCTTCCTGGGTCTCATCACGCGGATCGATCTCTTGAACTATCTGCGCCGTCGAATGAAGTAGGATTCTATGCCCGACAGTTCCCACAAACCCGCCGCCAAGACCAACCGCGCGAGCTTCGAGACCCGCGTGATCCACGCCGGCCAGAGCCCGGACCCCTCGACCGGCGCCATCATGCCGCCGATCTACGCCACCTCGACCTATGTCCAGGAAAGCCCCGGCGTTCATAAAGGCTACGAATACAGCCGCTCCCAGAATCCCACCCGCATGGCTTACGAGCGCTGCATCGCGGACCTGGAAAGCGGCACGACGGGCTTCGCCTTCGCCTCCGGCCTGGCCGCCATCGGCACCGCCCTGGAACTGTTGGACAGCGGCAGTCACATCATCGCAATGGACGACCTCTACGGCGGCTCTTATCGCCTCTTCGAAAACGTCCGCAAGCGCTCCTCGGGCCTCGAGTTCAGCTTCGTCGACATGACCGACCTGAGCGCCCTAGAAGCCGCGATCCGCCCCGAGACCAGGATGATCTGGGTCGAAACCCCGACGAACCCCCTGCTGAAACTCGTCGATCTGGAGGCCATCGCAAAGCTGGCGCGCGAACGTGGCATCATCAGCGTTTGCGATAACACCTTCGCTTCGCCCTGGGTGCAGCGGCCGATCGAACAGGGTTTCGACATGGTGATGCACTCGGCGACCAAGTACCTCAACGGCCACTCCGATATGGTCGGCGGCGTGCTGGTGGTCGGCGACCGGCCGGAAATCGTCGAACAGATGACCTACCTGCAGAATGCCGTCGGCGCGGTCCAGGGCCCCTTCGATTCCTTCCTGGCCCTGCGCGGACTCAAGACCCTCGCCTTGCGCATGGAGCGTCATTGCACCTCGGCACTCAAAGTCGCCGAATATCTCGAAGCTCATCCGAAGATCGAAAAGGTCTACTACCCGGGCCTCGCCAGCCATCCCCAGCACGATCTCGCCAAACGCCAGATGCAGGCCTACGGCGGCATGGTAACGGCGGTCCTCAAAGGCGGCCTGGACGATGCCCGCCGTTTCCTGGAACGGGTCGAAATCTTCGCCCTCGCCGAGAGCCTGGGCGGTGTCGAAAGCCTGGTCGAACATCCCGCCATCATGACCCACGCCTCGATCCCTCCGGAAAACCGGGAGGCACTCGGCATCAGCGACGGACTCGTGCGCCTGTCGGTCGGCGTCGAGGGTGTCGAGGACCTGATCGCCGATCTGGAGCAGGCGCTGCTTTAGGAACAAAAATGCGAAAGGCAGCCAAGTGGGCTCTCGTCTTCGGCTATACCGCTGATCTGACAAACAGAATGCCAAACATCAAAAAAAGCTGTTCCTAGAATGGTGTCTTGGCTTGGCGCATACGTACCGTCAGGAACGCAGACCCGACGGCCTCATGACAACCTCCGCGTGACGCCTTTGCATCCTTGAACTCCATAACGTATGACATCTTCAAGAGCAATTTAAGATTGTGCAGACAGTGGTACCCGCAGGAGGCGATCTTATTATGGCAGGAATCAAAATTGACGAAGTGTCACGAAGGCGAGCCGCAGCTTTGGCAAGACGGTTTCACAAGGATTTTGTGCCACCATTGGTGATCGCACGCGATCTCCCCACTGTCGCGGCCTTGAATTCGCACGGCGGCGGGACGGTTGAAAGGTTTAAGGCTTTCCCAGAAAAGGCATGGATCTGGCGTCGTACAAACATCGATGATTCCAGCGTATGGGTTCGACCGCGCGACAAAGCAAAAACGAGAGATATCTTTTTGGCCTTCATAGAGGAGCTTTATGGAGAGGTCGATTACAACGTTCCGCGGAAGTACCAAGTCGATCATATCCACAATCAGGCAAATGCTTCTAAAGACCACTACATTCGCTTGGAAATCATACCGCAGCGAATCAACGCTCAACACGGCGCTGGATTTGAACGGCGGAACACACACTCCACGATAGAGATTGCAAAACGCGGCGATGATGAAGGTTTGATGACCACAATCATGTTGCTAAAGATCGCCGGTATCGCGCCTCCGCGCTCAATCGATGACAAGGTACAAATGTCAGTCATCCGACATTACTTCCTGCAACAAGGCTGGCCCCTCAAAGAGATAGATCAAGCTGTTGCGACTCTTTTGACCATAGCCGATTGGCGTCACTAAACACGTTCCTGCCAGCACGATGCCACATTCCCCCTCCTTAGCCATTCCTCGGCACTTCGTGGCTGAACGATGTGCTTTGCTCGTCCACCGGTTGGACTAAACTTCCAAAAGGAAAAGGCGGCCGGTTAGCCGCCTTTCTTTGCCCCATTGGCGCTTCGCTAAGCGCCCTTTTCGACGGGCAGGTCTCCGGCGGAGCCCCACTCGGCCCAGGAGCGGTGATAAACCCGTACCCTCGGATAGCCCAGCAGCCGGAGCGCCACATAGCTGTGGGACGAGGCCAGGCCGGTCTGACAGTGGATCACCACGTTGCGTGCGTCCGTTATGCCCTGCGCCGCAAAGTGCGCTGCGAGATCCTTGGCCGTCTTGAAGGTGCCGTCCTCGGCCAGATTACCCTTCCAGGGCAGGCTCTGTGCCCAGGGGATGTGACCGGCGTTGTAGAGCTTGGTCGGCCGCACATCGACGACCACCGTTTCGGCATCATCACGCCGCTGCAGGATGTAGTCGGCAGAGGCATGACGCCGGGGCGTGACCGCCGGGGCGAAGCGCGCCGGCTGGTAAGCCATTGCATCCTGCGAGAGCTTGTGGCCCGCTGCGATCCAGGCTTTCAGTCCGCCGTTCAGCAGGCTGACCTTCCGGTGCCCGTAGTGCTCCGTCAGCCAGAACATCCGGGCCGCATGGAAACCGGCCTTGTCGTCGTAATAGACCACCCGGGTATCGGCCCGGATGCCGAGGTCACCCAAGATCTCCGCGACCTCGGTCTCCGACTTCAGGGCGCCCTGGATCGGCGAGCCCGCATCGACCACTTCATTGGGATCGAGGTGGCGCGCGCCGGGAATGTGTCCGGCATCGAACTCGGCCTTGGGCCGCACGTCGATCACGACGACCTCCGGTTCCGCCGCACTGGTCATTTTTGCGAGTTGATCCGCTCCGACAAGGAGCTCCGGGTTGGCATAATCCCCGGCGTTGGCGCAGGCGGCCGTGGCCAGGCTCGCGCCCATCAGGGCGCTGAAGACCGCGCCGCGTTTCAGAAAAGCAAACATATCAAGTTCCTGTCATGCGTTTGGTTATGCCGGCTGTTCGACGATCCGCAGGTAGGGTCGCGGCGCCTCCCAGCCCTGGGGAAAGGCCTTGCGCGCGTCTTCATCGGACACCGAAGGCACGATGATGACGTTTTCGCCCTGCCGCCAGTTGGCCGGCGTGGCCACCTTGTGCTGCGCGGTGAGTTGCAGGCTGTCGATGACCCGCAGGATCTCGTTGAAGTCCCGGCCCGTGGTCATGGGATAGGTGATGGTCAGCATGATTTTCTTACTGGGATCGATCACGAAGACCGAGCGCGCCGTCGCGTTGTCCATCGCCGTACGGCCGTCGGCCTTGCCGTTGGCATCAGCCGGCAGCATGCCGTAGAGCTTCGCGATCGAGAGCTCCGGGTCGGCGATCAGGGGATAGTCCGGCGCGACGCCCTGGGTGGCCCGGATATCTTCGGACCATTCATGATGCGCTTTGACCGGATCCACGCTGAGGCCGATGACCTTTACCCCGCGTTTGGTGAACTCGGGATGCAGCCGCGCCATGGTGCCCAGCTCGGTCGTGCAGACCGGGGTGAAATCCTTCGGGTGAGAAAAGAGCACGCACCAGTCGGTGCCGATCCACTCATGAAAAGAGATCGGCCCCTTCGTGGTGTCGGCCGAAAAGTCAGGCGCCATATCGCCGATTGTGAGAGACATAAAACTTCCTTCCTTGCTTTCAAATCTTCGACTCCGACGCGCGAGGGGAAGCGCCGGACGCCGTTGCCCCCTTACCTACGCGCGGCGGCGGCGAAAGACCTGAAAGACTCCGGAAGGTTTTCTGAAAAGAAGAAGTGTTATGCGACGCCGATGGAATGGGCGACTTTGCGGAAGCGCTGGTTCTGGTTCAGCGCCACGAGGGCGGGCTCGGCCATCAGCCACTCCTTATGGCGCCAGCCGAGATCGACCACCTGCTCGAAGGCCTCAGAGGCCGCGTCCAGATCGCCGATCTGAGCCAGCGCGACCACGTCATAGAACTGCAGGGAAGAGCGGAGCCCGGCACCGGCTTCCATGGCCTTGCGACAACGATCGGCCTCACCCAGGATGGCATAGAGCGGGCCGAGCGTGTTCAGCGCTCGCGGCTCTGTCGGATCAAGAGCCAGACGCGCCTGAACCCGGGCCAAGCAGGCATTGGCGTTGCGGCGGCTGCGCGCGGGATCGAACACCAACGCCATGCGCGCGGCCAGATAGAGTGGACGGAAATCGTCGGGATTGAGCGCCGCCGCCCGCTCGGCCAGCGCCGCGGCGCAGCGATAGTCCTGCATCACCAGCAGAGAGCGAGCACCCAGGTAATGCAGGTCGCCATCATCCGGATCGCAGGCAAGGCCTTCGGCAAGCGCCGCGCGCAGGCGATCACCCCTCCCCAGCGCCCCTTGCGTGAAGGCCATGGCGGCATAGCTGAAGCCCGCGTCCGGGCGTAGCTTCACGGCCCTTTCCGCATGCTCCAGCGCCCGGTAGAGGCCATCGTCGTCGCCGCGCTGATAGAGCCAGCGATAGCCCGAAGCAATCGCATGTTCCGCATGGGCCAGGGCAAAGTTCGGCGCCCGTTCGACCGCCTCCCGGGTCAGGCGCTCCGGCTCCAGCAGCCAGTCGACGCCGCCCCGGGACATAAGGCTACGGGACTCCAGGCAGAGCCCGTAAGCCTCGAGATCGAAGCAGTCGCTCGCCTCTGGCAAGAGCGCCGCATCGCATTCGCCGGTCAGCACCACCGGTGCGTTCAGCCGATAGCCGTACTTGGGAATAGTCTCGATCATCCGGCTGGCGTTACGGCGGTCCTCGAAAGCCCGTCTCAGTTCGGTGATTGCCTGCGTCAGGCTGTCATCACCAACCGTCACATCCGGCCAGACGGCGTCCATCAGCGTCCCGCGGGAGACCGCTTCGCCCGCCGCCGCGGCCAGGATCTCGAGCAGCCGGGCGCCACGTGGACTGAGGCGCTTGACCTGGGTCCCATTGCTGATACTGCGGCTCGCAAGATCGACGTGCCAGACGCCAACGTGAAAGGAGTTCTCCGACAAAACGGGAACCGCTTGCGCTAAAGGCATCTTCGCACTGGCCATCCGCTGCAACCTTGGATAATTGTCGACTCAATTTCCGTCTTGACGTTGCCGTGAGGTAATTGAGTGCATACGAATATTCCAATCACGTGTTCGTGATCGACTACTTGCGCGCAGTTGGAGGCCAGATTCCTCTTTAATCTTCCCCTAAACTCCGGGGCCGAAGCTATTGAAGAGACTCGTAATCCCCGACCAGGAGGCGATGCTTCGGCTCATCCTCTTCGATATCCGGGAAGCGGCCGATCGGGTTGAGGAAGTAGTTGTCCACGTGGTCGTCATTGACCGTCGAGACCTCACCAACCAGCACGTCGTCCCCTTCCCCCCAGAAGGCATGATAGACCCGCGGCAGGAGAGTCACGCTCTCGCCGGGCTTCAGGCGCAGAATGTCGCCGGGCGCGAAAGTCCGCTCCACCCCGTCGGTGTAGACCGTGACCTTACGCTCCCGGTCGAGCTCTCCCTCGCCGGTCGAATGGTAGAGCTTGATCGCCAGATCGCCGCCGCCGCGGTTGATGATGTCTTCGGCCTTGGACTCGTGATAGTGCATGGGCGCGAGCTGATCCTTCTTGGAGATCATGATCTTCTCGGCATAGAGCATCCCGCGGCCGGAACTGAGATCCTCCTGCCTGCCGTTGCGCACCGTGAAGAGGAAGAGACCGGTCTTTTCGTAGTCGCCCAGACCGTAATCCGTGATGTCCCACCCAAGGTTGGCACGGAAGATCTCGCGACAGCTTTCCTTGCGTGTAGCCCAGTCGTCCTCGCGCCAGTGCGCGAAGGGCGGCAGGACGAAACCGAAGGATTCGATAAAGCTCTGACCCTGGCGGACGATTTCGTTGATTTCCGAACGTTTCATGGTTCCATTCCTTATGAAAAGCCCTCGCCGGCTCCTCGCATTTCAAGTCAAAGACAGGCGGTTCGACAGCAGATGCTGGACGCCTTCACCGATTTGAATCAGTCGAGCGTGATTCTCCGACCCTCGTCGCTGGATCGTTTCGCAGCCTCGATCACCCGGATGGTTTCCCGCGCCTCCTCCGCCAGCACCGGCGGACGCACACCCTGTTCGATCGCCTCGCGAATACCCCGGTAATAGAGATGATGCGCGCCACGAACACTGGGTTCACGTCGCGAAACGGGCGCTCCATCCACCAGGCTCGTCACCTCCGCCCAATGATCCTCAGGCTCGACGCCGTAGCCCTCGTCCAAAGGCGTCATACCGCTGCGTAGCTGGGCTTCCTGAACGTCCATATGGCGCTTGACGAAAGACCCCTGCGAGCCATGCACCGCGTAGCGCGTGGAAAAGTCCGGCGCCAGATAAGTCGAAAAGAGGTCGATGCGCTTCTGGCCCTTGCCCATGCGGATATGGAAGCCGTCCTCGACCCGGCCGCCGGGGCGCTGCACGGTGATGTCCGCGCTCACCCAGTCGGGCGTGCCGAAGAGAACCAGCGCCTGATCGATCAGGTGAGCCCCCAGATCGTAATGGATGCCCCGGGCCGGCGCGGCGTAGTCGCGCCAGGCTTCCGTCACGTTGGGCCGATAAAACTCGAAGTGCGCCCGATAGGAGGTGATCTCACCCAACCGCCCTTCGGCCACCAGCTTGCAGAGCGTCAGAAAATCGGAGTCCCAGCGGCGGTTCTGAAAACAGGACGCGATCCGGTTGGCGTTTTCGGAAGCCGCAATCACGGCATCGGCTTCCGCGACCGTTGCTGTAAAGGGCTTATCCGATACCACATGCTTGCCCGCAGCCAGCGCGGCCATCAGCAGCGGCGCATGCTGATCGCTCGGCGCGGCGATCACCACCAGATCGATGTCTTCATCGGCGAAGAGATCGGACGGCGCGGCGTAGATCTTGGCATCGGGATAATCGGCCTTGATCTGCTCGACCCGGGAAGAGACCACTGCCGTCAGTTCCAAACCGGCAGCCGGAAACAAAGGCGCGTGAAAGACGCTCCCGGCCAGGCCGTAACCGATCAAACCTACGCGGACGGACATGTCATTCTGCCTCGATGCTGGTCTTGCCGTTTTTTAGACAATGCGTTGCTCGGTCGCCGGATCGAAGAAGTGGATCTTACCCATATTGAAGGCAAAGGGCACGTCCTGGCCGACGGCCAGGCCGGCCGCGTTGCGCATCCGACCGGTGACTTCCTTGCCACCGAGCTGGGTGACGACGAAGGTATCGGCACCGGTCGGCTCCACCACCTCGACGCTGCAGGGCGCCTGGGCGATGTGCTCCGCCTTGGGGTCGGCGCCGTCAGGATCGGTGATGTCCTCGGGGCGAATGCCGAGGACCACCGGCTTACCGCTGTAACCCTCCAGAGCCGCAGGCGGTTGCGGCACCGGCAACGAAAGGGAGCGGTCGCGCTGAGGGATCTCGACGGAGAGCGCCCCGCCGCCATTGGCGATCTTGGCCTCGATCAGGTTCATGGTCGGCGAGCCCATGAAATCCGCGACGAACATATTGGCCGGCCGGGAGTAAACCTCGTCCGGCGTCCCCACCTGCTGCAGGATACCGTCCTTGAGCACGGCGATCTGAGTCGCCAGGGTCATGGCCTCGATCTGGTCGTGGGTCACGTAGACGATGGTGGTGCCCAGCTTCTGGTGCAGCCGCTTGATCTCCGTGCGCATGTCGACGCGCAGCTTGGCGTCCAGGTTCGACAGGGGCTCGTCGAAGAGGAAGAGCTTCGGGTCCCGCACCAGGGCCCGGCCCATGGCAACCCGCTGACGCTGGCCGCCGGAGAGCTGGCCCGGCCGCCGCTTGAGCAGGTGCTCGATCTGCAGCATGCCGGCCACGCCCTGGATCGCCTTCTCCCGCTCCGCCTTGGAGACGCCGCGCATCTCCAGACCGAAGGCGATGTTCTCCCCCACCGACATGGAGGGATAGAGCGCATAGGATTGGAAGACCATCGCGATATCGCGCTTCGAGGGATGCAGGTCGTTGACCACCGTACCGTCAATGCGGATATCGCCAGAGCTGATGCTCTCCAGGCCGGCGATGGTGTTGAGCAGCGTGGATTTGCCACAGCCCGAAGGCCCGACCAGAACGAGGAAGCCGCCCTCGTCGATGGAGATATCCACGCCCTTCAGGACTTCGACCGCGCCGTACTGCTTATGCAGATTGTTGATCTCGAGAAACGACATAGCTGATCAGCCTTTCACCGCGCCGGCCATCAGGCCGCGTACGAAGTAGCGTCCGGAGACGATGTAGACGACGAGAGTGGGCAGCGCCGCCAGGATCGCGCCCGCGAAATGCACGTTGTATTCCTTCACACCGGTCGAGGAACTGACCAGGTTATTCAGCGCCACCGTCATGGGCTGGCTGTCGAAGTCGGCGAAGGAAGCGCCGAAGAGGAAGTCGTTCCAGACGTTGGTGAACTGCCAGATCACCGTGACCACGATGATCGGTCCGGAGCTGGGCAACAGGATGCGCTGGAAGATCCGGAAAAAGCCGGCCCCGTCGATGGTCGCCGCCCGGATCAGCTCCGTGGGAAAGGCGTCGTAGTAATTCCGGAAAAATAGCGTTGTGAAACCCAGGCCGTAAACCACGTGCACCAGCACCAGCCCACCGGTCGTGCCGGCCAGATCGAGCAGGCCGAGAATCCGCGCCATGGGGATCAGGACGATCTGGAAGGGGATGAAGCAGGAAAACAGCATCAGCCCGAAGACGATCCGATGGCCGGGAAACTGCCATTTGGTCAGGACGTAACCGTTGATCGCTCCCAACAGCGTCGAGATCGCGACCGCCGGGATGACCATGATCAGCGAATTGACGAAGTAGGGTTTCAGGCCGGTCGGCTGCACGCCGATCTGCGCAGTGCCCCAGGCCGAGAGCCAGGGCTCGATGGTGAAGACCTCTGGAAAGGCCAGCATGTTGCCCTGGCGGATCTCCTCCAGTGGCTTCACCGAGTTGATCAGCATCACGAAGAGCGGCAACAGATAGAAGACCGCGAAGATCAGCAGGACCGAATAGATCAGCGCGCGGGCCAGCGCGCCGGTGCGCAGCGCGGTGTCTTTCGAGGCGACGCTCATGACTTCTTCTCCCGCAGCTCGCTATAGAGATAGGGAATGATGATGGAGGCGATCATCATCAGCATGATCACCGCGGAAGAAGCGCCGACCCCCATCTGGTTGCGGGTGAAGCTGTAGGAATACATGAAGGTCGCCGGCAGTTCCGTGGCCCGCCCGGGCCCGCCGTTGGTCAGGGCGATGACCAGGTCGTAGGCCTTGATCGCCAGATGGGCCAACACCACGAAGGCCGAGAGGAAGGCCGGCCGCAGCATGGGGATCACGATCCGGCGGTAGAGCTGCCAGTTCGAGGCGCCGTCGATCTGCGCCGCCTTCAGAATCTCGTTGTCGATACCGCGCAGGCCGGCCAGGAACATGGCCATAACGAAACCGGAGGACTGCCAGACCGCGGCGATGACCACCGTATAGATCGCCATCTCGCGGCTCTTGATCCAGTTGAAGGTAAAGCTCTCCCAGCCCCAGAGCTGCATGACGTTCTGCAGGCCGATGCCCGGATCCAGGAACCACTTCCAGGCCGTGCCGGTGACGATGAAGGACAGCGCCATGGGATAGAGGTAGATCGGCCGCAGCACCCCCTCGCCCCGGATCTTGAGGTCCAGCAGGATCGCAAGGCCGAGACCGATCACCGTGCAGATGACGATGTAGAGGATTCCGAAGACAGCCAGATTCTTCAGGGCGATGGACCAGTGCCGCAGCTTGAAGAGCTTTTCATAGTTTTCCAGGCCGACGAAGCCGAAGGACGGCAGCATCCGCGAGTCGGACATGGAGAGATAGCCCGTGAAGACGATGAAGCCGTACACGAAGAGGAGGATCAGCACGAAGCTCGGCGAAAGCACGAGCCTCGGCAGAAAAGTCTGGAGTCTCTCGACCATCTCGATCGCAGTCGCTGGTTGCGCCGGATCGAGCGCGCCCCATCGGGACACGTTGCTCGATCCGAACTTTGATGTATCAGGCGGTGACGGGGTCCGAAATTGACCCCGTCACCGGATCAACTGAAGGCGGCTTAGAGCGCGCCTTCCACGGCGGCCACCAGTTCCTCGACCGCGGTCTCGGAATCGAACTCACCGTTGAAGTGGGCGGTGACCACGTCGTAGACGCCGTTCTTCACCGCGGCCGGCGCGGCATGGCCATGAGCCATGGAACCGAAGAGCTTGCCGGCGGCATTGGCTTCGGCCAGTTGCTTCATGCCCTTCTTGCCGCAGGCGTCGAAATCCGCGTCAGAGACGTCGGTGCGGGCGGGAACGGAGCCCTTCACCACATTGAAGGCCGACTGGAAGGAGGGCGCCATGATCGAGCTGGCCAGCTTGACCTGCGCGTCCTGCCCCTCTTCGCCGATCGAGAACATGGCGAACTGGTCGGAGTTAAAGGTGACGGTATCCTGGGTGCCGGGGAAGCGGAAGCAGAGGAAATCCTCGCCCGGCTTCAGGTTGGCCTTGAGGAACTCGCCCTTGGCCCAGTCGCCCATGAACTGCACGCCAGCCTTGCCCTCGATCACCATGGCCGAGGCCAGGTTCCAGTCGCGGCCGGAGAAGTTATCGTCGACATAAGAGCGCAGGGTCGCCATGCGGTCGAAGGCTTCCTTCATCTGGTCGGACCCCAGGGTCGCCGGATCCAGATCGACGAAGGCTTTCTTATAGAACTCGGGACCGCCGACGCTCATAACCACGGCATCGAAGATGGTCGCGTCCTGCCAGGCCTGCCCGCCGTGCGCCACAGCGGTGTAGCCGGCCGCTTTGATCTTATCGAGGGCCGCCACCAGCTCATCCCAGGAGGTCGGCTGCGCGATGCCCAGTTCATCGAAGATCTTTTTATTGGCCCAGACCCAGTTGGTGGAGTGCACATTGACCGGCGCGGAAATCCACTTGCCGTCGTGCTTGGCGAAGCGCTGCAGCGCAGACGGCACCACCTCGTCCCAGCCTTCCTTGGCCGCCACATCGTTCAGATCGGCGAGCGCACCTTCATTGGCCCAGTCCTGAATGTCGAAGCCGAGCATCTGCACCGCCGTCGGCGCATTGCCGGCGGTAACCCGCGCGCGAAGCACGGTCATGGCCTGCGTGCCGCCGCCGCCGGCAACCGGCATGTCCTGCCAGCTCACACCCTTGCTTTCCAGATCCTGCTTCAGGACGTTCAGGGCGCTGGCTTCGCCGCCAGAGGTCCACCAGTGCAAGACTTCGACGGAGCTGTCCGCCGCCGACGCGGCGCCGGCACCCGAAAGAATGGCGCAGGCCGCGACACCGCAGGCCAGCTTGGATAGGTAACGCTTCATTTTTTTCCTCCCGTAACCACGCGACCCTGGATCAAGGTCTAAAAATCCAGGTCTTGCTAAATCTGTAACGTTACAGATCGCTCAGGTCAATAGCTTCTGTGATGTCTTCAGGATAAGGAATATTTTTATCATACTGTTTTTACTTATATAAATTCGATATTAGAAAAATATACTCAAAAAAAATTTCTGACACAGGATTGAAATCTGTAACGTTACAGGTATGCTGAAACTCCGAATGCTAGATTTTGAGGCCTGTTTGTGAACGACAAGACCCCGGGCGATTCACTGGAGATTCCAGCCCCGCGACCGAATACACGCGGCAGCGGTGAACGCGGCAAGCGTCCGACGCTCAAGACCATCGCGAGCCTGGCCGGACTGGGGGTCACCACCGTTTCACGCGCCCTCAAGGACGGCCCGGAAATCGCCGAGGAAACCAAGCGCCGGGTCCGTCAGATCGCCCGCGAGGTCGGCTATTACCCAGATCGCGCCGGCGTGCGCCTGCGCACCGGCAAGACCAACGTCATCAGCCTGATCCTGAACCCGCACGACGAGGTAGTCGGCTACGGCTCCTCGATCATCCTGGGTCTCTCGCAAATCTTGAGCGACACTCCCTATCACCTTGTCGTCACACCGCATTTTCTCAACGCGGACCCTATGGACTCCGTGCGCTACATCACCGAAAGCGGCTCGGCAGACGGTGTCGTTTTCTCGCGCACGGAACCGCTCGACGCGCGCGTGCGCTACCTGATGGAGATCGACTTTCCCTTCGTCTGCCATGGCCGGACCGAACTGGCCTCCGAACACCCCTACCACGACTACGACAACTACGAATTCAGCCTGCTGGCGGCGCGGCGTCTCATCGAAAAAGGCCGCAAACGGCTGGTTCTGATCGCACCACCGGCCATGCACACCTTTCATCAGCATATGACCCACGGTTTCATGACCGCGGTCCGGGAAGCCGGGGTCGAGCGCATCGACCTGCCTGAAGTGAACCTGGACAGCACCTCCGAGCAGATCAGGAGCGCCGTGCACGATCTTGCCCGCCGGGGACAACACCCGGACGGCTTCGTCTGCGGCGGTGAAGTTTCAGCCATTGCGCTGATGGCGGGGCTGGCGGACGCGGGCCTTCAGGTCGGCCGTGACGTCGATGTGGTCGCGAAGCAAACCTCGAGCATTTTCAATCACTACCTGCCCCAAATTGATACCATCTACGAAGACCTGACCGACACCGGCCGGGAGCTCGCCAATATCCTTTTGCGTCGGCTTTCCGACAAGCCGATGGAAAGCCTGCAGTCGATTGGGAAACCCGCACCGCGCTTCCGAACCGACCTGCCCTGACAAACTGCTTTAACAAGCCGACTTCATTCCAAGAGATGACCATGGACCAGAGCATCAAGACCAAGATTATCGAGACCAAGCGCAAGCTGCGCCAGGACAGGGAGCTGCTGAAGAAGTCCTTCTCCGAACTCGATGACTTCATGAAATCGGAAGCCGACGGGATCCAGTCCACGATCGCGGCGGGCCGGAGCTGCATACCCGAGCTCGACTACGCCGCCCTGCGCGACGACAAGGTCTCCGACCAGGCCCGCGCCGAGATCCGCAAGCGCGGCGCGGTGGTGGTGCGCGGAGTTTTCGAGCGCGCACAGGCGGAAGACTGGAACGAGGAACTGGGCGCCTACATCACCGACAACGGCTACTACGAGAAGGAGGTCGAAAAGCGCGGCCTCGACAAGTACTTCAGCGACCTGGCGTCGGGCCGGCCGCAGATCTTCGGCATCTACTGGTCGAAGCCCCAGGTTATGATCCGCCAGAGCGAAGCCATGGCCGGCACCAAGCGCTTCCTCAACCGCCTCTGGCAGGTCGAGGGCCCAAACGGCCGCGAGTTTGATCCGGACAACGACTATACCTATGCCGACCGCACCCGGCGGCGCGAACCCGGGGACAAGACGCTCGGGCTTTCACCGCATATGGATTCCGGCTCCTACGAGCGCTGGACCGACCCGGCTTTTCAGAAGATCTACGCGCACATCTTCGCCGGTGACTGGCGCAACTACGACCCCTGGAACGCCGCCGCGCGCACCCGGACCAGGGAGTATCCTTCGCCCGCCGTCTGCTCCATGTTCCGCACCTTCCAGGGCTGGACCGGCCTGACCAGCCAGGGGCCGAACGACGGCACGCTGCAACTGGTGCCGGTCGCCAAGGGCATCGCCTACATGCTGCTGCGCGCACTGCAAGACGATGTGGCCGAGGACGATCTCTGCGGCGCCGAGCCGGGCCGGGCACTCGGCGCGACCCGCGACTGGCATCCGTCCCTCATGGCCGGCCTGGTCTCGATCCCGACGGTCGAGCCGGGCGATACGGTCTGGTGGCACCCGGACATCGTCCATGCGGTCGAGGATGAGCACAACGGCGCAAGCTATTCCAACGTTGTCTACGTCGGTGCCTCGCCGCGTTGCGAGAAGAACGCAGCCTACGCCAAAAAACAGGCCGAGGCCTTTCTGGCGGGCCGTAGCGCGCCGGACTTCGCGCCGGAAGACTACGAGATCGATTTCAGCGGCCGCGCGACCCTGGACGACCTGACCGATCTCGGCCGGGCCCAGATGGGGATATAGCTGGAACCCCCAGCTTCACCAGAGGCTTGTTGCGCGCCTCAGTCGACCAACTGGCTGTAGGCGCCGCGGAAGTAAAGCAGCGGGCGGGACCCGGCGGGCCCCAGGGCGAGCTTGGTCACCCGGCCGATCAGGATAATGTGATCGCCGGCGTCATGCAGGGCGTCGAGCGCGCATTCGAGGTTCACCAGACACCCCGGCAGGATCGGTGCACCGCTTTCCCAGATCTCGTAGGCGATGCCGTCCCACTTGTCCGGATGGGGGCTCGCGAAGCGCACCGAAAGCGCCTGCTGCTCCTCGGCCAGAACATTAACGACGAAGTGTTCCGCCTTCTGAAAACTGGAAAAACTGTAGGCCGCCCGGTCGATACAGAAGGAAACCAGCGGCGGCTCCAGCGAGACCGAATTGAAGGAATTGACGGTCACGCCGCGCGGCAGGCCGCCCTCGTCGAGCAGTGAAACCACCGCGACGCCGGTGGCGTAACAGCCGAGAGCCGTCCGGTAATCCTGGGAATCGAAGGTCATCGCGCGTTTCTGTCTGCTTCTGGGGCCAGTCCTGGCGCATCGATACCCCAGCACGACCGAAAAATAAATATCTTACCTTTGCCCCCGCGAGAAAGCCGTGGGCCGGAGAACGGATAGGTTCAGGCCCAGGATTGTCAGAGCGCAGAACCCGGACGGCTTTCGAGTCACCCAGGGGAAGACGAGTTGCGGCCATGCGCCCCACTGCTTAAGCTTTTTCCAAGTCCGATTCCCACCAGCCATCGCCAGAGACCATCACCCTGCCCACGCCCGACCAACCAGAAACGCCGCCCGCCGAAGAGCAGGCCACTTCGCCCGACGAACGCCGGTTGCGCAGCGCCAGCCGGCGCTCCTACCCCCTGATCCGGGCGGTGTTCGCCCAGCTCACGGCGGCGGCTCTGGTGATCGGCGGCCAGCAGATCCTGGGGGAACGCGCCGAGTTGGTCCTGCCGCTGCCCGCCCTGCTGGCGGTTCAGGGCGCGATCGCCGCCGGCCTCGGCCAGATCATGGGTCTGGCGAAATGGTGGCTGCCGGTCAACCTGCTGCTGCCCGCCGCGGCCGCGCTGGCCCTGTCGCTGAACCTGCCGAGCTGGATCTATCCCCTGCTCTTCATCGCCCTGGCGCTGGTCTTCTGGAACAGCGCCGGCGACCGAGTGCCACTCTATCTGACCAACCGGACCACCTGGGAAGCGCTGGAAGAACTGCTCGAGCGCGAGACCCGGCGCAAGGGCGCGCCCCTGGCGGTCGCCGACATGGGCTGCGGCCTGGCCGGCGCCTTGCTCTATCTGGCGCGCCGCTGCCCGGAAGCACAATTCACCGGCGTCGAGTCCGCCCCCTTGCCCTTCGCCATCGCGCGCCTGCGCCTGGCCTTCAGCGGCCTGGACAACCTCTCGATCCGTTACGGCAACCTCTGGAACCAGGACCTGGGCCGCTACGACCTGCTCTACTGCTTCCTCTCGCCCGAGCCCATGCCCCGGCTTTACGAAAAAGCAAAGCGCGAGATGCAGACTGGGCAGTTGCTGGTCAGCAACTCCTTCGCCGTGCCGGAAGTCGCAGCCGAGGCATTGCTGCAGCTCGAAGACCGGCGGGAAACAAGGTTACTGCTTTATCGTTTTTGATTAGCGCTGTTGTTTAACGAAAGTTGCACCAGCCCGCTCAGCATTGATTTGGTGCTGCACCAGCCCACGCCCCCACCCGGCCACCCTATGATAATTCCGATGGGTGGCCGGGTGGGGGCGTGGGCTGGTGCAGCATCTGAACAAAGAAGCTCGGGCTGGTGCAGCCTCACCCAAGCACAAAGCGACATCCCCGATTTTTCCCGCTTAAACAGCTTATTAACCGATATCGATCTAACTTTACGCAAATTTGTCGTAACAGGAAATCTGGACGCACATGTTAGTCATCGTCGGTCTTGTGGTCGTGTTCGGCTGCGTTGCAGGAGGCTATGTCGCCATGGGCGGCAAGCTCGGCGTGCTCTGGGAGCCCTTCGAGTTCGTCATCATCCTGGGTGGCGGTCTCGGCGCCTTTATCTGCACGAATAACTCCAAGGCGATCCTTGGCGGTTGCGGTAAAGCCTTCGGCCGCATGCTCAAAGGCCCGACCTACAAAAAGGAGGATTTCCTGGAGCTGCTGACCTTGCAGTACCAGATCTACCGCCTGGCCAAGACCAAGGGCATGCTGGCGCTGGAACCACACATCGAGAACCCGCATGAATCGACGCTCTTCGCCGAATTTCCCAAGTTCAACTCGGACCATCACGCGGTCGACTTCGTCTGCGACTATCTGCGCCTGATGTCCCTGGGCGCCAACAACCCGCATGAGGTCGAGGCGATCATGGATCTGGAGCTGGAAACCCATCACGCCGAAGAGCACGCGGTCGGCGCCGCAATCGGCGGCCTGGGCGAAAGTCTGCCGGCCCTGGGGATCGTCGCGGCGGTGCTGGGCGTGATCAAGACCATGGGCTCGATCTCCGCGCCGCCGGAGATCCTGGGCGGCCTGATCGGCGCGGCGCTGGTCGGGACCTTCTTCGGGATCTTCATGGCCTACGGCGTGATCAGCCCCATGGCCGGCGCCTTCAACGTGGTGGTCGCGGAGGACTCCAAGTACTACGAGTGCATCAAGTCCGGCATGCTCTCGCACATGGCCGGCAACCCGCCGACGGTCTCAGTGGAGTACGCCCGCAAGTGCCTGCTGTCCCACGCCCGGCCCAGCTTCGCCGAGGTCGAGGAAGCCTCCGACGCCCTGCCCGCCCCAGCTTAGCGAGGCACCGGGCCTAGCCAGGCTTAGGGCGACACCGGGATAACCGAGGAAGATAGAATCAAATGGCTGACGGCGACGGTGATGGCGGCAACATCATCATTATCAAGAAGGTCAAGAAGGGCGGCCATGGAGCTCATGGCGGCGCCTGGAAGATTGCCTACGCCGACTTCGTGACCGCCATGATGGCCTTCTTCCTGCTGATGTGGCTGCTGGCCAACACATCGGAGGAACAGAAGGAAGGCATCGCAGACTACTTCACCCCGAACCCGCGCGTCTCCTCCTCCACCAGCGGCTCCGACGGCGTACTGGGCGGCACCAGCATCAGCTCCGACGGCGCCCTGATCTCCGAGCGCTCGGCCATCGGCGTCGAGGTCACCCTGGGTCCGTCAGAAGAAACCGTGGAGGATCCCGACGCCCCGCCCGGCGAGCCGGCACCGGGCGAACCCTCCAACGAGAGCGCCGCCGCCAAGGCCGCCCGCGAGGCCGAGGAAGCCGCCGCGGCCGCCGCCCTGGCCGAGCAGAAAGCCCGCTTCGAGGAGGAAACCGAGCAATTCGAGGCCGCTGAGGCCGCCCTAAAACAGGCGATCGAGGAAGCTCCGGAGCTGCGCGAACTGGTCAACAACCTGGTGGTCGACCACACACCCGAGGGCCTGCGCATTCAGCTCGTCGACCAGAGCCGCAAGTCCATGTTCCCCTCCGGCAAGGCCGATCCCTTCGAGCACACCACCAAGCTGATGGGCCTGGTGGTCAAGGCCGTCGGCAACCTGCCCCAGAAGATCTCCATCAAGGGCCACACCGACGCCACCCCCTTCCGCGGCAACGACGGCTACACCAACTGGGAACTCTCCACAGACCGCGCCAACGCCAGCCGCCGCGCCCTGATCAGCGAAGGCCTCGCGCCCGACCGGGTGGTCTCGGTGGTGGGACGGGCCGCGCAAGACCCGCTGATCGTCGAAGACCCGAATTCTCCGCAAAACCGGCGGATTTCGATTATTTTGTTGCGGGAGACACCGGCGGTCGAGGGGGATGAGGCCGCGACGGCGGGTTGAGGCGCTGAGGTTAGAGGGTTAGCAGGAGACTTCTGCCGAGGGAACGCGTTCCCCCGCCCCACCTTGTGCTTTGTCAAGCACGGGTGAAGGCTATTTGGCACAGTGGAGTGGGTAGAGATTCCGACCAATACACCAGCTCTGAACAAACGAAACCGGCCCGTTCAGCATACTCTGGCGCTCGCAATTTTAAAATGAACCTGGCAACTCCGCTTTGGCTTTCCACGCGGTGATAGATTCCTTTGCTGCGATCTATACTAATTGTGGACAAAGTCAGTTAGGAGCCCTCATGTGAGTTGCGGTCGTTGAACGTTCGATTTTGTTTCGTTTCATCTCGCCAGTCTCGGTGTAGCGATCCTCTCCGGCTGTGGCCTTCCAGCAATCGAAAATTGAGTCCTGGAGCCGCAAGTTATGAGATTGCACATTGAAAAATTTTTCATCTATCGATAGATTTCCACTTAACTAAGTAGACAGCATTCACCCATTTTGTTTAGGGGAGCAAGAATGATAAGAACAATCTCATTTCGATTTCTAGTAAAAACTTATATTTTATTGTTATTATTTTCAGCAATATTAATGCTTATAGCAAGCACACTTGGCCCAGTATCAAAAAGCGCAATATTGCCAGTTGCAGTTGACTCTTTTAAGATTGTTCTTGGTGCATTATTAGGATGCCTGTCGGCGTGGGGGATCAGAAAATGATCAGAAGGTATAAAACATTAGTTCTAGTATTTATTTTATGCAACTGGTCAATTGAGGTAAAAAGTGACACTGGAAGCAAAGGCCTCATTCATGATGCCATCACCGCATGCGCAACAGCTCTCAATATAGAGCTAGATGCAAATATACGTGGAAACATCGCCAGTCTTTATGAAGGTAACCCTGACGCCATAAATGAAGGTAGCATAAACTTGAAAACGGAAACTGGGTTTGAGAGATTTCTCGAGATCTTTCCAGTTGAAAAAAGAGATGTTGTTTATGCCAACTATATATCGTGCCTATCAAATATTATAGCATTTAGACAAAAAGCCCCTGAACCTAGTTATTCCAGCAAAAACAACTACGAAGAAATGAAATTATTACAGAAGAAATTTCAGCCCCATATTAGTGAAGCCCGCAAGATAATATCATTTTTTATACTACAACAAACGTCAAATTCTCCAGATAAGCATCAAGCAAAACTAAAAATGCAGGAAATGACAGCATTATCAGGAAAGATCATGAGGCTATATTCTGACAACAGACACATATTTAGTAATAAATCAAAATTTGTAATTGACGAAAAGCAAAAGTATATTTCAAAATTTGTTGAAAATATAGTTAGAGATAAAAGTATATTGAAGAAAGATGCTTCCAATTTTCAAAACGAACTTCGCGCGATAATAATGTTTCCAGTGGAAGTAGAAAATAGAATAAATGAAGATTTACAATATTTTAAAAACAACCTACAATAACGAAATAAAATTTCCAGATCGGCTTAAATGAACCAGCAAACCGATTATTTGCGCCGTAACGCCCGTGTTCAAACTTCAGCCAAAGCCTGTGACATCGAACTCAAGCTAAACAACCGCTAAACACTCGGTCTGCCATGGCACCGTCACCCCCCCCACATCCCGCTTGCGTGCCATCTTCTCAGCCAGATTCAAGCCCATGCCCGGCAGCGCCCAGGAACAGACGGCGATGCAAACGGCGCAGCCGGAGGTTTCGCCGGAAAAGGGGATGCATTTATCGAGGTTGACGAACGACTTATCCACGCCGCGCAGCATCTGCTTTTCCGGCCCGATCGCGAAAAGCAAACAGGCATCCTCGCAGACCCGGCAACGGCTGCAGACGTCGCCGACGCAAAATGCTTGAAGGGTAGCTGGGGTCACGCCAGGTCTTGTCTTGCGCATAGCGTTTAATCGCAGGATGCACAAAGCGAGACCTGTGCTAACCCTTGATTTCTGGGATGATTCACCGCTTGAAGCAGCTATCCGCGACGACGCGATGCTCGAGAACGACGGCCTTGAGGACCAAGTGGTGTGGAGACGGATTTTAGCCGCGGCGGAACAGGAGCTAACGCGGACCACGTCGGCGAAGGCGCAGAGACACACAGAAGGCCGATCGCGGTGGCGCTTTACATGACGCCCGGGCGGTTGCCGGTCACTGAGCCAACGTCCGAAGCCTTCGACCGTAGCTTGCGCGGAACTCGGCCGGCAATGTCTCATTATCGTGGCAGGACGGTGGCGCAGAAGGACTCGATTGTTGCAAGCTCATTGGCGGGCAGATCGCTGAGGGCGAAATCCAGGCGGCCGCGCAGGGCACAGCGCCTGACCTGAGTGGCCGGATCGATGGTGCCGCCCAGATTTGCCGCGGCAACGGCGACACCGTTTAGGCTGACCTCGTCTCTTTCGTTGGGCTCAGAGAAGAAACCTTCAACGAGAATCAGGTCCGGCGCACTGCCCATGAAGAGTTCGGTATCGACGGTTTCGGTGACCAGAAGGCCGTTTTCAAAGCGTCCGGTGACCGTAACGATCTTGCCGTCGGCCTGGCTAAACGATGGCGTAACCTGCACTTTAACCCTTCCGACCGTCGCCTGATCCGCATCATAGACCCCGGTGACTTGCTGAAGCCCCGCAGGAGCGGGCGATATGCGCGATGCAACGACGCCCGTCTTAGACCAGAATCCATCAACCGTTACAGATGCCGCGTCCTCTAGATCACCGGTCACCGGCACCCCCATGACTTCATTAGGCCCGGTTACCGGCCCGGAAAGCACCGGCACATGACGCAGCTGTGTGGCCTGCCAGGCATTGCCGTCCGGCGCCGTGCTCAGCACCAGTGTCATGCCCATGCGCAGATCGTCCAGGCTTTCCAAGCCTTTCAGTTCGAGGTCCGAGGAGAAGCCAAAGCGCATGCCACTGACTTCAAACTGGTCGATACCCGTGACGCTGCCAACAACGCCCGTGCCGACGATCCCGCCTTCCTTTTCATCGCCGAAAAGCGGCGTCGCAAACATCATGAGGCTCAAAACCAAGAATATCTGCTTCATGCCTCTTTCCCCTTCGTATGCATGAAGGTCCCCGCAACGAAGAGGGTCGATCCTTCTTCTTCCTGTTGCAGTTTCTTAGCTTCTGCATTGAGCGTCTGGAGCATCTCCAGGGCCAGTTTCGCGCCTTTTTCCTCAAGCGACCTGGCAGCAGCTTCCGACAGGTGCGAATAGCGCAGGGCCCGATCCCACTGCGGCTTGTCGCCGACAACATTGCCGATGGTCGTCTCCAGATGCGGTAGCAGGGTCGCCACCGCGGTCTTTAGTTTCTCTGAGCTATCAACGGGCACCAGTACGGTCGACACAAGGCGGATATTGCCATCGTGCTCCTCGACATTTCCGGTGCTGCGCAACAGCGACAGGACGGTCGCGGGTGCGGCATCAACCTTGGCGAACCGGACCAGCGCATCAAAACCGTCTTCGCCATCACGCGACAGATCCCGCGGGCCGTCTTCGCCCTGGAACAGAGGATCGTTCTGCCAGATCGTCAAGACACGGGCCGCCGCAGAGCTGCGTTCGGGCATCGGATCCTTGCGCTCCAGCCGCTTGGTGTCCTTGCGGTGCACACCGGTCATCAGGCTGACGTGGCTCGCAGATGCATCGGGAACCTTGGCAAATGCGGTTTCGACCAGTGCCGCCTTCAAGAGCTTCACCGCATCATTCAGCATTATATCGTTTTCAATCATGAGCCGGGCAATGGGTATCATGATCGCTGCAAGCGACTGTTCTGCTGATATTTTATCGTCATTCGCCATGGTCCTAGCGGTACATTTAAATCCGGCGCGGCCGTTTGTAAAACCCAGCACAACATTTTGTGATAACGAGGTTATTTTACAATGGGAAAAATTCCCATCAAGCTCTTTTCGTCAAGACAGACATCCAAGCAACCAGAACATTGAACGGGCTTTTGGTGTTTGCGTCTTCTGACAAAAGGGTCCGTTCTGCAGATGAGGAAACAAGTCATGAAGAAACTCGTAATGGCCGCGGCGTTTCTGCTCGCGGGAGCTGCGTCTTCTGTCGCCCATGCCACGAACCAGTTGGCAACGGCGATCGGCGGCTACGACACTGTCGCCTATTTCACCGCGGGCGAACCGACCCAGGGACGCGCCAAGTTCCATCACTTCTGGAATGGTGCCGTGTGGTACTTCGCATCGGAAGAAAATCGCGACAAGTTCAAGGCGGATCCGGCTGCTTACGCACCGCAGTATGATGGCTATTGTGCCTGGGCGGCCTCGCAGAACTACAAGAGGCCCGGAGATCCTCAGGTCTGGCAGATTGTAGACAACAAGCTCTACATCAAGGTCCACGAAGGCGCACAGAAGAAATGGCGCGAGGACATCCCCAATCACATTTCCCAGGGCGACGACAACTGGGTTCGAATCGCTCCTTATTGATGCGGCGTCGAGGGATATGAGGCTGCACCGCCCCGATTGCAAACTTACCCCGGCAATCGGGGCGGTAGCGAACCACGCCCCAATTGGTCTTTCCGTCATGCCGGCCTCGCCGGGGTGGCGGATCTGTGTGGAACAAACGCAAACTCTGCTTTGCCCTGGCTTTAAATGCAGTTCTAGCAGGGCATTATTTCGACAGATTTTATGAATGGCTTGCCCTCGATCGTCAAAATCGGGAGCGACTTCTCGTCGGGCGAAGGGCGTGCCGGTCAGGGCCGCGTCTGGTTTTCATGCGCTACGAAGTGAGTCTCTCTCAACCTTCAATCCTCTCATGAGGCCCAAAATGCTTGAAAGCGCCTGAGCGCAGGTCTTAAGGTCGGGGCAGACCGTCATTTGGGAATCAGGCGTTTATGAGAAGCGATCTGCGGGAAGCGCGTGAAGATCTGGCCGCCGCGTTGCGCTATGCCGACAAACTGGGGCTGAGTGAAGGCATCTGCAACCACTTCTCGCTCGCTGTGTCTGACGATGGGCAGGAGTTTCTGGTGAACCCGCAGGGCTTCCACTGGTCGGAACTGAAAGCCTCGGACATTGTGCTTTGCCATCGCGATGGCCGGGTGCTGGATGGCGAACACACGGTAGAGCCGACGGCTTACTTCATCCACGCACCGATCCATGCCAGCCGGCCGGCGGCCAAAGCCGTGCTTCATACCCACATGCCCTACGCGACTTCCCTGACCCTCGTCGAGAATGGCCGGCTGGAGATGGTCGAGCAGGGCGCGCTGCGTTTTTACGACCGAATCTCCTACGACGACAGCTATGGCGGACTGGCGCTGGATCATCAGGAAGGGGATCGGATCGCCAGTGCGATGGCGGACAAGCCGATCGCGTTCCTCGGCCATCACGGCGTTGTCGTCACAGCGCCAACGATCGCCAAGGCCTTTGACGATCTCTATTACCTGGAACGCGCCGCCCAGGTGCAAACCCTCGCCAAGATGCACGGCAAGCCGTTCAGGAAGATCCCGAGCCAGGTGGTCGAACAGACAGCGCGCCAGATTCTCGATGAAAGCGATACGACTCAGGTTCAGGCGCACTTCGATGCCATCAAACGCATGCTGGACCGCGCCGACCCCGCCTGGCGCGACTGACCGGACGCGTAGCAGTCCTTAGCAGCGGGCCACTTACGCGGCCCCCTCTCCCCGCTCCCGCCGGCGCGCCATCTTCTCGGCCAGGTTCAACCCCACGCCCGGCCGTGACCAGAAGCCTAAGCAATAATACTCACGAGTTTTCTTCGTTCATCGCGTGAAATAAAATTCTAATTTACCTTCGCGGAACACTAGGCCTTAGTTGATCTGAAAAAAGGCATCTCGCTCTGACCGGTCCATACAGTTGCTCCAGATCTTAACAGCCTCGGGCTCAAATTCTCTGACAAGCAACTTGTATGTTTGCAGAATTTTCGACCTGCCCGACTCACTGAAGCAACCAATGTTGCACCAGCCGCAATACTCACCGACTTGCAGTTCCAGGGCATTTGGATTTGACGAATAGTCTGGCCCCTTAAAAGAATTACCTAAAATTCGCTGCATTGATAATTGGAGATTCGGGTTTTCCACCGATTTATAAAACCCGAGCCAACGAGCACTTATAAGCGGCTGGCTATAGACTTTATTCTCCCTTTCGGACGGTACCCTCTGAAAACCGAGCGCAACAGCAATATCTTCGGCCGCCGCTAAGTCATCTGGAATCTTCTCCTGAGCTTCTACTATGAACCCGACTCTTGGCGTAAAATTTCCTGAAGAGCTACATCCTGCGAGCAGAATTCCAACGAGCACTATAGAAAGAATTTTTTCTCTGTTGGCCCAAACGCCAAGATTTTTATTTGGGTTTTGCTTCGCATCCATTTTTTCATCCAGCCGAGAACAGTAGCTTAACCACCACGATCAGGACTCAATATATTAAGACAATCGGGGCCAGTGATTTGGATCAGATCGCGTTCTGCGCGGGTCAGGAAATATCAGAGATAATTCGCGACCCATACACATTTTAGAAAAACAAGGGGGAGCGGAAGAATCTGACTCCAACGATCCAATCCAGATCGCCTCCGCTCCCGCTGAAAGAAACACGCCGCAGGCACCCCTGTAACTCGATTTTCGAGATCTCGATTGAAGAGGATCGCATCTATCTCCCCTCGCCCCGCTCCCGCCGGCGCGCCATCTTCGCCGCCAGGTTCAGGCCCACGCCAGGTCGCGACCAGGGGCAGACGGCGATGCAGATGGCGCAGCCGGAGGTTTCGGCGAAGAAGGGGATGCATTTGTCAAAGTCGACGAACCACTTTTCGGTGCCGCGCACCATCTGCTTTTCCGCGCCGATGGCGAAGGGCGGACAGGCGTCTTCGCAGACCCGGCAGCGGCTGCAGAAGTCGTCCACGCCGAAACTGCGTTTGGGCGTATGGGCGAAGGGCGCATCGGTAAGGACCGCGCCCAGACGAAAGGCGGAGCCGAACTCGGGATTGATAAGGGAGCCGTGCTTGCCAAGCTCTCCGAAGCCGCACTCCAGGGCGGGCGGGATCATCAGGATCTCACCGACCATGGGACCGGTCACCGGCGCCGCGTCCCAGCCTTCCTGACGCAGCCAGCCGGCCACGCGCTTGGCCGCGGCGGCAGCGCGGCAGTACTGCCGCGTCACCTCGATGCCGCCGCGGGTCGCAGGTACATGCTGCAGCTCATCGTAGTCATGCTGCACGCCCAGCATGATGACCGTGCCGAAGTCGGTTTCCTGGTGATCGAAGACCCATTCCGGCTTCAGGGCGGTCACCCCGACCATCTCGCAGTCGCCCTCATCGATGAAGCGGTCCAGCGCGGCCGTCCAGTCCGCCGGGCTGCGCTCGACCCGGGCGTCGGCCAGTTCGGGCAGCGGCGCCTCCAGGATTGCGCGGCGCTGAGCGCGGTAATCCATCAGGACCGGGTCCGGCGGCTCGCGCCGGTAAAACCACTTCTGCGCCTCGCCGAAACTCACCGCGTCCATATCGGGCGTCCACCAGACCATGGTCGGACGGCGCTCTTCCGTCTCCCCCAGCCCGTTGGTCTCGCAGCCGCTCTTCTCCGGCAGCAGCGAGAGGAATTCCGGGTCCGGGGTGAAAGGACGAAAAGGGTTCTTCCTGGCCATTCTTTAAGCTTAAAGCTTTTCAGCGTAAACGCCAACCGCTCCAATCCGCCCCTTGCAGGCGCAGAAAATCCGGCCACTCAAATGATTCCCTGCGGTGGGAATATGCTCTAGGAAGCTACAATTCCTCTTTGCTTCGCCAGCGAATAACGTTAGAGCAAATTTGGCTTTGGTTTGTTCGAGATCTGCTGCTGCTCACTCGGCGGGCTGTGAACTTCGAACGCCTATTCGAGGCTTTGCGTTTCAAGGAAATTGCGAGTGCCTTAGTTGGCAAAATAAGGAGTCTTTTGCCGTGACGTCATGCCCCTGCGGAACAGGCCGGAACTTGGACGACTGTTGCGGCGCCATCATTGGCGGCACGCCCGCGCCGACCGCGGAAACGCTGATGCGCTCACGCTACACCGCCTTCGCGCTCGGCAATGTCGGTTATCTTTCTCGAACGCTGTCTTCCGACTCGCGATTGGACTTCGACGAGGCCGAAGCGGAGAACACCGCCAAAAGTGTGACATGGTTAGGACTGGAAATCCGCGACACCCAGGGCGGCGACGAGAGTGACGAGGCCGGGACGATCGAGTTTGTCGCCAGCTTTCGTCTGGAGGGGGAACAGCGCGCTCATCACGAACTGGCCTCCTTCAAACGCGAAGACGGACGTTGGGTCTACAGCGACGGGCTGATAAATCCGAAAGGCGCGCCGCGGAAGATCGTGAAGGTCGGCCGAAACGAGCCCTGCCCCTGCGGTTCGGGAAAAAAGTACAAGAAGTGCTGCGGAGCTTAGGGCCCAGGGCCTGTGGACCAGAGATACTGACGTGGTTCCGTGCAGTTACCGGGAGGTTGGGAGCGAAGACGCGAGACCTGCCGGGTGACGAGCGACGCCGGTCACCATCTTGCCCAACCCCACTGCTGCGAAACACTCCGGACGCTGTTAAAGTGAAGTTCTCAAAGCAGCCAGGCAGGTGGGGTGATGATCAAAGCCGTCCTGCTCGATCTTTCCGGGGTAATCTATGTCGGCAACCGGGTCCTGCCCGGCGCCCTGGAGGCCGTCGCACGCCTGCGCGATGCCGGACTGCCGATCCGTTTCCTGACCAACAGCACGCGCACCCCCAAACGCGGCATCCTGGAAAAGCTGCAGGGGATGGGACTTGAGATCTCGGAGGACGAACTCTTCACCCCAGCGGCCGCAGCGCGTGACTGGCTGATCCGCAACAAGCGCTCCCCTTACCTGCTGATCCATCCCAACCTGGCGGAGGATTTTCAGGGCTTGCCGGACAGAGCCGAAAAGGCGGTCGTGATCGGCGACGCGGGTAAGAGCTTCACTTACGACTCCCTGAACGCGGCCTTTCGCGTCTTCGACGGCGCTGAGTTTCTGGCCCTGGCCAACAACCGGACCTTCAAAGACAAAGACAGCCGACTGAGCCTGGACGCAGGCCCCTTCGTCGCGGCCCTGGAGTTCGCCACCCGGCGCAAAGCAACGGTGCTGGGCAAGCCGTCGCGCGAGTTCTTTAACGCAGCGCTCGAGAGTATGGATTGCGCGGCTGAAGACGCCGTGATGGTCGGCGACGATGCAGAGATGGATGTGGCCGGGGCACTGACGGCGGGCGTGGGCTACGGCCTGCTGGTGCGGACGGGGAAGTATGTGGCGGGCGTGGAGAAGACTGTTAATCCTCGACCAAGCGCGGTTATAGATGATCTCGCTGCGGCTTGCAGTCTGATGATCGAAAGACTGCGCTAAAAGACTCGTCCAGCGCGGAGTTTGCGTGCGCAACAGACATCGACCCGCGGCTGCTGGGAAGGCGCAGCGTCATCCACCCGACATCCCACCCAGCATTTGGAGAAACATCATCGCGGCGAAGAAGCAGAGAAAGATCACCAACACCCAAACGAAAACCTGAAAGATCATTGCCGTCGCCCCGAGCGCAATCGCGCCGGTGGCGAGACGCCAGGTCTCACCCCGGATAAAGGCGAACAGGCCAAGGACAACAGCCGTGCCGGCCAGGATCGCGACGACGAGTTTCAGGATCCGGTCGATGTCCCAGGGGGCGGTTGCGGCCGCAGGCTGTTGCTCGCCAGACAAAGCACGTGCCGCGGAATCGCGGATTTCACCCGCCAGTTCGCCGATGGAAACGCCAACGTCTTGTTGAGGGGCGAGGGGTCCAGCCCAGAAATGCATCAGAACGAGAAGCAAAGCAGCCGCACCAATGGCGAAGCCGATCAGGCCGGCAGTCGGTCTCTGTATGGGCGGGTTCGGGGTTTCCGTCAGATTGGCCATTATTCAAACTCTCACGCGTCATCGGAAATAAATTGAGTTCATGTTGGTGACGGTCAGAAGAGATTCAAGGAACGGCGCCGTTCTCTCGGCGGCCTCACCTCGGCGAAAAGCCCCCCGCGCAGCGCATCCCGGACAAAAGAAAACCGCGCCGCCGGTGATTCGGTGACGCGGTTTTTTTAAAGAGCCTCACTAGGTTCAATCGACATTCATGATTCCCTTTTTTTGTGATGTGTGATTCATGGGTTTCCAGGTTTGAATATCTGGGGCCCGGCGATGGCGAAACCTAAGCGATATGAAGTGAGCGCTGCTCAGTGGCGTCGGATTGAAGGACTTTTACCTGGAAAGCCCGGTGATCCCGGCCGCAGCGGCACAGACAACCTGCGCTTCGTCAACGGCGTCCTTTGGGTACTGCGCTCAGGCGCGCACTGGCACGACCTGCCGGAGCGCTACGGCAAGTGGAAGACAGTTCATAAGCGCTTCTCCCGCTGGGCCGAGGCCGGCGTCTGGGAGCGCGTCTTCGAACACCTCATCGACGATCCTGACAACGACTACATCTCGCTCGATTCCAGTCTCGTGCGTGCTCACCAGCAGGCAGCCACCGGCAAGGGTGGCGGCCAAAAAGGGGGGACCAGGCTCTGGGGCGTTCCCGAGGAGGACTGACAACCAAGATCCATATGGCCGTTGACGCTCTCGGCCGGCCTCTGCGCCTCATCCTCACGCCCGGTCAACGAGGAGATGCACCTCTTGCACAGGCCTTGCTCGAAGGGCTGTCGCCGCGCCGGGTACTGGCTGACAAGGCCTATGATTCAAACGCCTTGCGCACACTGATCGCAGACATCGGCGCAGAAGCGGTCATACCTTCTAACCCTACGAGAAAGCGTCCAATCCCGTACGATTTCCAGGCCTACAAGACCCGAAACACCGTCGAACGATGTTTCAACAAGCTCAAACACTTCAGGCGCATCGCAACTCGGTTCGACAGACGCGCAAGACACTTTCTAAGCTTCATACATATCGCTGCTGCAATACTATGGATGCGATGAATGTCGATTCAGCCTAGAGGGGATGGCCCCTATCCCCCCGTCGTCACGCGGATCAGCGCTTCGTCCATCGCGCTGATGATCTCGTCGATATCGTCCTTGGTCGCGATCAGCGCCGGGGAGAGGCAGAGCGTGTTGTTCAGACCCGGCAGGGAGCGGTTGGTGGCGCCGATGATGACTGCGTTGTTCTTCATGCAGTCGGCGACGATGCCCTGGGTGACGAATTCGGGCACGGGATCCCGGCTGTCACGGTCGGAGACCAGTTCCGCCCCAAGGAAGAGGCCCTTGCCGCGGACCTCGCCGATCAGGGCGTGGCGGGCCTGCAGCTCTTTCAGGCGTTCCAGGCAGTAGTCGCCCATCTTTTTGGTGTTCTCGAGCAGATTCTCCTCTTCCAGGATCTGCATGTTCTCGATCGCCGCCGCCGGGCCGGCGGTGCAGCCGCCGAAGGTGGAGATGTCGCGGAAGTAGCTCATGGGCTCGTCGGGATCGGACTTGAACTCCTCGAACAGTGCCTCCGTGGTGACCGTGCAGGAGATGGCGGCGTAGCCGGAGGCCACGCCCTTGGCCATAGTCACGATGTCCGGCTGGATACCGTAGTGCTGATAGCCGAACCACTCGCCGGTCCGGCCCATGCCGCAGACCACCTCGTCGATGATCAGGATGATGTCGTACTGCTTGCAGATCTCCTGCACCCGCTCCCAATAGCCCGCGGGCGGCACGATCACGCCGCCGCCGGCGGTCACCGGCTCCAGGATCAGGCCGCCGACGGTGTCGGGGCCTTCCTGCAGGATCACCTCTTCGATGGCGTTGGCGGCACGCACGCCATAGTCCTCAACGTCACCCCACTGGGAACGGTACTCGAGGCAGTGCGGCACCTCGACGAAGCCGGGCGTGAAGGGCCCGTACATGCCCTTGCGCTCCTGCTGGCCGCCGGAGGAAAGCGCGGTGATGGTGGTGCCGTGGTAGTCACGCTCACGGTAGAGGATCTTGTGCTTCTTGCCGCCGTGCTTCTGCTGCGAGATCTGACGGACGATCTTATAGGCCTTCTCGTTCGCCTCGGAGCCGGAGTTGGAATAGTAGACGCGGCTCATGCCCGGCATCTTGGCGATCAGCATCTCGGCGAAGTTGGCGCCGGGGATGGTGCCCATGGAGCCGGCGAAGAAGTTCATCTTGACCAGTTGGTCACGCACGGCATTGGCGATGCGCTCGCGGCCATAGCCCACGTTGACGGTCCAGACGCCGCCGGAGACCGCGTCGAGGTGCTCGCGGCCGGCCTGGTTCCAGACCCGCAGGCCCTTGCCCTCGATGACGATCAGCGGATCGACCGTCTCGAACTTCTTGTGCTGGGTCAGATGATGCCAGATGCGGGTGCGGTCATTCTCGATGACCTGGCTGAAATCGTTGATGTCGACATTGATATTCATAGCTGTCTCCCCAATCTCCCGCGGCCGCTGTTGCATCGGCGCATTCTGGCTGCCGCCGGTTTTCACAGCAGACGGGCCGCGTACGGACATCTTTTAGTTCATCTGTCTTAGCGCAGACCGGGAAGTCAGCGCAAACCGGATCTGTCCGATCGGTCAGGAAATCTCTCGGACCAAGGTTTCACTAGCATGCACGCTACCCGACAATCAGGTTCAGGTGACCGGCTCAATCGAGTGGTTCGTCATCCTCTTCGTCCCTGGCCGGCGTATCGAAAGCACGGGACCAGGCCGATACGGCCGGGTTTGCCTCCTGAAGCTGTGCCGCCTGGCGCACGGCAATCCTCACCGCGGCGCGTGTCAGACGCGTCTGCGGGGGCAGATAGGAGGCCGGATCTTCACGATCGCGGATGGCCGCCGCGGCGCGGGCCTTCTCCTCTTTGTAAGCCTCGAGCCCCCAGCCTTTCAGGAGGCTCTGAAAGGCTTGGAAGCTTTCCGGATTGAAGGGCCGGGCGCGGCCATTGCCATCCGACAGGGGATTTGCCGGATAGAGGCTGAGGCACGGCAGGTAACCCGGGGGAACCGGCACGTTCGCCGAGTGGGTGCGCCCGGTCTTGAGGAACTTCGGCAGCACGTGGGTGTGTGGCCCCTCGGGCGTCTTATCCCGTCCGATGCCCTGATAGACCTCGGCCCGGCCAAGCTTCGAGAAGGCAATCCGGTGCGGGTTCGCCTGCAGGATCGCGGGCATTGCGGGATTGTCCGCTTCGAAGAGGGACCGGCCCTCCGCCCCGCGCAGGACCTCCAGCAGGGCGGGGTCGGCCGTTCGAATGCAGAAGTCCACGTTGCGCGCCGAGAGCCCCATGTCGAACAGAACCGCCTCCCGATCCTCGAGCCGGATCGCGCCGCTGTCCGGCCCCAGTTCGGTCAGCACGCCACGTCTTTCCGACAAAGCAGCCTCCTCCGGCAGGCAGAAGACCACCCCCTGCTGCCAGCGCTCGCGCCGCCCGCTCAGCGCTTCATAGGCGACCGGCATGACGGCCTCGGTAAGCTCGATCTTCAGTCCGCCGCGCTCGGTTGCGATGGTGAGCCTTTCGGAATCGTCGAGGCTGAGCGGCTCATCCGCGTCCCTGTGAAACTCCGCAATGGCGCCGAAGGAGCCGATGCTGAAGCTGCTGCTGGGATCGTGGAGATGCCGGCTGATAACAGAGGTGATTTCGGAGATAGCTTCCATAGTTAAGTCTATCCATCGGTAAGGTTGAAGGTAACAGGAACTTCGACACTGCCGGCCACGTTTTTGCCGTTCCGTCTGGCCGGCAGGAATCGCCAGCTCTTCACCGCCCTGAGTGCGGCCTGATCCAGCCTCCGGAAGCCGCTGCTGCTCAGGACCCTGACCTCGGCGGGGGCGCCGGAGACTGTCACACGGACGCGCAGAACCACCCGTCCCTCTTCGCCGCGGCGCCTGGAGCTGTAGGGATAACGGGGCTTGCTGTTCGACAGGCCCTCGCCGCTGTAGCGGGCGGCCGTCGCGGTGGCGGCGCCCTGCGAGCTGCCAGAGCGGAGACCGCCGCCGGAAGGAAGAGCGGCTGTCTGGACACCGGGTACGGCCAGCTTTTCCGCGGCCGCATCCGCCAGCAACCCTTCTGCGGGGGGCCGCGCGAACAATGGGCTCTCCTTCGCCGCGGCAAGGCTCTCCGGCACTTGATCGTCGTCGGCTTTCTCCTCCCTCGATGCGGCCGATGGGATCTTCTCGCTGGGCTGCGGAACAGATGGCTTGCGCCGCGGCGGCGGTGGTTTTTGCGCCAGTTTCACCGGGTCGGGCTGTTCGGCTTGCGGTGCGACCGCTCGTGCTTCGGGGACAGGCGCCTCGGCGACAGTCTCTTGAGAGGAAGACGATTGGGCTTCACTGCGCGGCGCCGCGGTCTGTGAATCCGGCGCTGCCGCAGCGTTTCCTGCCGCTTCTGCGGGCGCGCCCGTTAAATCGCCCATCTGCAGATCACCCACCCGCAAACCGCCTGCCTGCAGATACACCAGCGTTAAAACCTGCGGCGGTTCCGGCGGCTGAGCCTCGTGCAGGGCGGCAAAGGTGAGGAACCCGCCGCCGTGCAGCAGCGCGGAGAGAACGACGGCGATCCGGAGCGGGCACCGCGAATCTGCCACCAGCGGCGCGGCATCCTCGTCAGGTCGAAACGGCGCCATCGCCTGCGTCCGTCCGTTCCAGCGGCACGATAATCGGCAGATCCCGCGCGCTGGCGCGGTAGGCCCGGATGCCGTAACAGCGCGCCAGGATCTCGGCGGTCAGGACGCTTTCCGGGGAGCCCTCGGCCGCGATCATTCCAGCATCCAGGAGAATCAGACGGTCGCAGAAGCGCGCGGCCAGCGTCAGGTCATGCATCACCACCATCACGGCTGCGCCCGTCGAGGCCAGCCGCTGCAGCCTCGCCATCACGTCGAGCTGGTGGCCCGGGTCCAGGCCCGCGACCGGTTCGTCCGCCAGCAACAGCTTCGGCTCGACCGCCAGGGCCCGGGCCAGCAGCACACGGCTGCGCTCCCCGCCGGAAAGCTGTGTCACCGGCCGCCCCTTGAGATGCTGGATGTCGCAGGCAATCAAAGCCCGCTCCACCGCCGCCCGGTCCTCATCACGCGGTGCCTGCCAGGCGCCACGATGGGGCAGCCGGCCGAGCATGACCAGGCTTTGGACCTCGAGGTCCCAGTAGCTCATCCCGCCTTGCGGCAGGTAGGCCAGCGCGCGGGCCAGCAGTCTGCGATCCAGGCTTCGCAGGCTGCGGCCTTCGAACAAGATATCGCCGCGATCGGGATCGAGCAGGCCGGCCAGAGCGCGCAAAAGGGTCGTCTTTCCGGTTCCGTTGGGTCCGATCAGGCCGACCACCTCCCCCAGCATCACGCTGAGATCGAGATCCTTCAGGATCACTCGGCCGCCGAGCGAAAGCGAAAGCCGTTCTGCGCTGAGGAAGGTCATAAACTCTGCCTCCTCAGGCGCAGGATCAGCAGCAGGAAGAAAGGCGCGCCGACCAGCGCAGTCAGGACACCCAGCTTCAATTCGCGGCCCGGCGACAGAAGGCGGACCGCGATGTCCGCGGCAAGCAGCAGGAAGGCTCCACCCAGCGCGCTTGCGGGCAGCAGCAGGCTCGGACGGTGGCCGACCAGAGGGCGCAAGAGGTGCGGCACGACGAGGCCCACGAAGCCGATGGCACCCGCCACCGAGGTCGCCGCCCCGACGCCCAGTGCCGTTCCGAACACCAGCCGCCGGCGAAGCGCACGCAGATTGAAGCCCAGCGTCTGGGCCGCATCCTCCCCCAAAGTCAGCGCATCCAGGGGCCGCCCCAGAGTCACCAATAGCAGGCAGCCGGCCAGAATGAAGGGCGCCGCGAGCCAGACATGCTCGAAGCTACGATCGGCCAGCGAGCCCATGAGCCAGAACATAATCTCCAGGGCCGCGAAGGGATTGGGGGCGAGATTGAGCGCCAGCGAGGTCAGGGCGGCGGCGAAACTGGTCACCGCCACACCGGCCAGAATCAGGGTCATGGTGGTGGCTTCGCGGCCGGCAAGGCTCTGGACGACGAGGACACCCAGGCAGGCGCCGGCCATTCCACCCAATGGCAGCGCCAGGGCAAAAAGACCGGCCAGCCCGCTGTAGAAAGTCAGCACCGCACCGAAGGACGCCGAAGCGGATATGCCGATCAGCCCCGGCTCCGCGAGAGGATTTCGCAGAAAGCCCTGGAGCGCGGCGCCAGCGAGGCCGAGGACGGCGCCGATGAGGCTGGCCAGGATGGCGCGCGGCAACCGGATCTCCTGCACGATCAGAGTCGCCGTGCCGGTGTCGTCCGCCAGCAGGGATTCGAGCACTTCCCAAGGGCCGAGGGTTGCGGAGCCGGCCAGAAGAGACAGGAGAAACGCCAGCGTGACGGAAAGCGAAAGAAAGGCCAGCAACAGGCGGCCGCGCCCCGGTTCCGAAGCTTTTCCAACAACCGCATCGGTCATTTTACCGGCTCTCCCGCCCTGCCGTTCCCTGGCTCTCGCCCCGCCGCACGCCGCGCCTCGGCAAGGCGCGCCACGGCCTCGGCGACCAAGGGGATGCCGCAGACCCAGAGATGGTCGGGTACGCTTACGTTCGGTTTGTCGGCGAAGGCACGCTTCAGGGCCGGATGGCGGAAGACCTCGTTGGCAAGCGCCGGTCCCTGCCGCTTACGCCCCGTGATCAGCATGGCGGGGTCGGCGGCCAGAAGCGCTTCCAATGGCAACTGGCCGGTTCCCGTCATGCCGAGCTCGCGGCCCAGGTTGCGAAATCCGGCGGCCTGCACCGCAGCGTCGGCGAGGGTGCCGTCCCCGGAGGTATAGCCATTCGCCCAGTAGAGCGCGGCAAGCGCCCGGTGGTCTTCCGGCGCGGCCGGGGGCTCGGGCAAGCGCGCATCCATAGCCGCGATCAGCTCTTCGCCGCGTGCGCGCTCGCCGAGCGCCGCCGCGACGCTCCGAATGTTCCTACGGATATCATCCAGATTATTGGCGACCGGCAGCTCGGTGACGGGCAGACCCAGTTTGCGCAGAAGAAACACACTCGGCCGCGTGGTGAAGGCTCCGGCCAGAATCAAGTCCGGTTCCAGTGGCAGGATTTCTTCGGTCAGGCCGTGATTGAGCCGGAGGTCCGCCGCCGCCTCCGCCAGGGCCGACGACTGCGGATCGACCGCCAGGTAACTGACGGACGCGATACGCTCACGCTCAGCAAGAAGCATGACGAGCTGGTCCGTACAGAGGTTCATGGACACGATCCGCATCGGCTTCACGCCGGGCTCCCCAGGCTGCGGCCCGGGGGCCGGTGGATTGGAAAGCGGATCGGGAGATGCAATGGCGAGGCCGGCGGCGCAGAGCAACGCCGCCGCCAGGGAAAGGCCGCCGCACCAGCGACGGCGGAACGGCCTTCCTTCCGGCTTGTCGTGAAGCCTCCCCCGCGTCATTCAGACAGCTCTACCGTCGCGCGGATGCCCACGAAGGCACCGATTCCTGGCGTGTCGAAACCCAGAACCTCTTCGTATTCCTCGTCGAAAAGGTTCTCCACGCGGCCATAAAGCTCGATGCCGTCGAAGACTTCGTACGACCCCGCGACGTTCACCAGCACGAAGTCGTCCAGCGTGACGTTAGTCCGGGTCCCGAAGAAGTTCGAGAACTGGAAATCGCGCTGCTTGCCATTGTAATCCACGCCGAGGTCGAGCTTCGCGCGGCCCTCGAGGAACTGATAGGCGAGATTGGCGCTGGCGAGGTGCCTGGCGCGGCGCACCAGTTCGATGCCGTTGGCATCTTGACCATTGGTATAGGTGTACTGCCCCCGGAAGCTCAGATCATCAGTGATCTGCGCCAGCGCTGAGACTTCCACACCATCGATCTTCGATGTGCCGCTTAAATTGACGGCCGTGTTGCCGGCGCCCTGGATCAGGTCCGTGATGCGGTTGTTGAAGTAGGTGACGTCGAGGGTCAGCCGCTCGTCGAAAAGGACCTGCTCGACGCCGATGTCCCAACCCTTGCTCTTTTCCGGCGTGAGATCGGGATTGGGCACAAAAGTCGGACCGAAGCCAAACAGCTCGAAGAGGGTCGGGTTTTTCACGCCCGTGCCGTAGCTGCCGTGAAAGCGGGTGCCGGTGTCTTGATAGAGATAGGCCGCGGTGGTCCGGAAGGTCGTCTCGTCCTCAAAGAGCTCGTTGTCGTCGTGACGCAGACTGCCCGAAAGGAAGAGCTGGTCCCACAGACCGAGCCGGTATTCGCCGACATAACCGTAGTTCGTGATCTCCAGGTCCGATCCGCCGAAGGCGCTTCGCGTGCGCTGCGACTCGTCTTCGCGTTCCGCCAGAAAGGTCAGGGAATGGGAGGCCTCTGCGACCTCGGGTGTGTCGAAGAAGAAATTGCTCTGGTAGTCGTAGCGGGCCTTCTCGCCGTCAGCCTCGAAGGACACGGCCCCGTCCGTGTAGGAATCCCGTTCCTCCCGGTTGATCCCTGCGCCGACGATGTGCTCCCACTTGCCGTCGAAGAGGCTGTATTTCGCCTGCGCGCGACCGGTTTGCTGGGTGGTCCGGGTTTCCCGGTCACCGTCCACGGTCTGGATGATGCCCAAGACCGCCGGCTGTGGATCGGTATCGACCGAGGACTTCACGTAGCGGCCAAACAGCTCGATCTCGAGATTGTCGAGCGGCGAGAATCCAAATTTGCCGTTGTAGGTCTGGTTGCGATGGCCGTCTTCTTCCGGATTTCCCTGGGATTCGGGCGCAACGGAGATGCCGTCGGTGGAAAAACCGGTGGCACCCAGTGAGAAATGGTACCAGTCGCCGCCGCCGCGCAGGCTCGCCGCCGCCTGGCCGGTGCGAAAGGAACCGCCTTCGAGGCTCAAGGTGCCGGTGACGGGCCCCCTGCCCTGTTTGGTGACAATGTTGATGACCCCGCCGATGGCATCGCTGCCGTAGAGCGCTGACTGCGGTCCGCGCAGAACCTCGATGCGTTCGATGTCGGAAGCCAGGACGTTGCCGAAATTGAACTCCGAGCCGGCGCTCGGTTCGTTGACCTCGACCCCGTCAATGATGACCAGAGTCTGGTTGCCCTCCGCGCCGCGGATCCGCACCTGCGTCAGCCCGCCGATGGGTCCGGTCCGATTTACCGCCAGGCCGGGAACCTCCCTGAGGACATCGGAGAGAATCCGAACCTGTTTGCGCTCAATCTCCTCGGCCGTGATCACGGTGACCGCGCTGCCCACCTCTTCGCTGGGCAAGGCGATCCGGCTCGCCGAGACCACGACTTCAGGCAACTGTTCCGCAGCCTGCGCGCCGGACAGAGAACCTGCCGAAAGGCTCATAAACTGGGCGATGGCGGTCAGACACAGGATGGTTTGAGCCGGGCGGCTGAAAGCCCGACCGCGAAAGGAAAAAGAGTGTTTTAGCATGAGAGGCTCCCCCGTCGTTCCTGATGTTTCAAGACGCAATCGGGGTTCCGCAGGGCAGATGGACTCCACCCGGGGCGGATGTTGCCTCTCAGGCATTCGCACAGCACCTCGGGTCCATCGGACATGGACCCAATACCGGCGGCAGTTCTGGAAAGACAATAAGCCACAGCCAGAGACCCCAATAGCGACACGCTTTCGCGCGTCACCACAACGGATCTCCGTCCCGCCGACCATCCCCGGACAGCAGTCGTGTGACGCTAGCGACGGCAGGTCTCCTGGCTCACGGGTCTCTGCACGCACCCGGCCTTCCCGGTTTCCCAGTGGCCAATAGCGGGCGCGCGCTCGCCGTTCACAGTTGCGGGGGCAGCCAGGGCTTCAACAATTTCGCTTAAGAGCGGAACCGCCGTTCCCTGTTCCCTTTTGCGTCCCCGAAGGGAACCATCACTGCTCCGAGCGTTACTGCTTTTCTCATTTCGATGCAACAGCTATTTCGTGGTGTAGCGCTCCAGGCAAATAGCAACCTCCAGGTTGCCGCCAAAGCCTGTTGAGGGTGCTTTGCGCGCAGGCTGTTTTACGGTTCAGAAAAAACCAGGTGACAGCCGCGGCCTGGCCGTGTAACGCTAAGCGCATGATGAACACCTTCGCCGCTTTTTGGTTTTACTTTAGCTATCCGGGCCAAATGGCGGACGGAGGGGACCCTATGTTCTGATCACACAGAGACATACTTGACCGAAACCGACCGCCAGCTTCCTGGCGGTTTTTTGTTTCCGCCGGGGGCCAAACAAAGGAACCCGAGCGATGCAACACATGACAGACGATCTGAGGATCAAGGAAATCCGCGAGCTGGTCTCGCCGGAAAGCCTGCTGAAAGACATCCCCCTGACCGAAACAGCCGCCGAGACTGTGCGGGGCGTGCGCCGGGCGATCCAGCGCATCTTGAAGGGCCAGGACGACCGCCTGCTCGTGGTGGTCGGGCCCTGTTCGATCCACGACCCCGAGGCCGCGCTGGACTACGCGAGGCGTCTGGCCGTCCTGCGGCGGGAGCTGGCCGGCAGCCTGGAGATCGTGATGCGGGTCTACTTCGAGAAACCGCGCACCACCGTGGGCTGGAAAGGCCTGATCAATGACCCGCACCTGGACGGCAGCTTCGACATCGGCAGCGGCCTCGTTCAGGCGCGGCGGCTGCTGGCGGAGATCAACGAACTGGGGCTGCCGGTCGGCTGCGAATTCCTGGACACCACCGTGCCGCAGTACATCTCAGACCAGGTCGGCTGGGCCGCGATCGGCGCGCGCACGACGGAAAGCCAGATCCACCGGGAGCTGGCCTCCGGCCTCTCCTGCCCGGTCGGTTTCAAGAACGGCACCTCCGGCGATCTGAAGATCGCCCTGGACGCGGTGCAGTCAGCCGCCCATCCCCATCACTTCATGGCGGTGACCAAGAGCGGCCGCTGCGCGGTGGCGGCGACCGCGGGCAATGAAGACTGCCACGTGATCCTGCGCGGCGGGAAAGAGCCGAACTACGACGCGGCCTCGGTCGATGCGGCCTGTCAGGCGGCGGAGGCAGCCGGCCTGCGCGGCGCGGTCATGATCGACACCAGCCACGCCAACAGCAAGAAGAAGCCGGAGAACCAGCCCCTGGTGGCCGCCGATATCGCCGGCCAGATCGCCGGCGGCGAGCAGCGCATCCTGGGCCTGCTGATCGAGAGCAACTTGGTGGCCGGACGGCAGGATCTTTGCGATGCGCCCCTGACCTACGGCCAGTCGGTGACCGACGGCTGCATCGACTGGGCGACCACGGTGGACGTGCTGTATGATCTGGCGGAAGCGGTCACGGGGCGCCGGCGCGTGGCGGCCTGAGGGAAATGAAGAAGCCGGGGGCTCCGCTGTGAGCCTCCGGCAATAAAAGGGAAGACTGACGGGATGGAGGGAAACGACATTACCCTGAGAACGCCGCGCCTGCGGTTGCGTGTCTGGCGCGAGAGTGATCGCGATGCCTTTGCGGCCTTGAACAGTGACCCGGAGGTCATGGCCGACCTGGGCGGCCCCTTGAGCCGCGCTCAAAGTGACCGGAAGCTCGAGCGCTTTTCGTCTTCCTTCGCTCAACGGGGCTTGGGACGTTTCGTCATCGAATCCCACGAGGGTGCATTCCTGGGTTATTCGGGTGTTATGCCTGTGCGGGAAGGGCATCCTCTTAATCCGAATCACGAAATCGGCTGGCGGCTGATGCGCCAGGCCTGGGGCCAAGGCTATGCGAGCGAAGCTGCGCAAGCCGCGCTCCATGACGCTTTTACGCGGATCGGACTACGGGAAGTCCTGGCCTATACCGCCCCCAACAACCTCCGCTCTCAGGCGGTCATGAAGCGTCTCAATCTTCGCCGTGACCCGGCACGGGACTTTACGGAGATGGAGGATGGTTTCGTCAAATGGCGCGGTCTGGTGTGGGTAGCCAGGCCGGACAGGTAGCGGAGTTGAGCTTCCTCAGCTTGGAGCGAGACTGCCGAACGCTCTCCCCACCCACTTTCGGCCAGGTGCGACGGCGAGGCGTGCGGGTATCGACAGAGAATCAAGGCAACCGGATGAGCAGATTTGCAAGCCTTAAAGAAGATCTGGAAAACAACGGATGGGAGATTTCCGATGTTGAACTCCCCATCGATGCCTGGTGGGCTTTTGCCATCTGGCAGCTTCGTTCGACCTGGCGTCCCGTTGGACGGACGCTACACCTCACATTGATGATCGATCCTTTACTCTCTTATAGCGGCAGGTCGCCTGGCGAAGAAGACGTCTGGTCGATCGCTATCGGGCATTGAATTCCAAGCAGTCACTTGTGCGAAGGGATCGCGCTCCAAGTTTTCTCGAGGAGAAAATATGCCGAGCGATGCCGCGAGATTTTGGCAGCAGCCAATCAACTTCGAAATAGCTGAAACGGTCAAAAGCGCAACCGATAACAGGAATATAGGTCAGCTTTCTTGACGCGCGCCGCCCTCAGACCTAGCCTATCAAGAGAAAGACCTCAGGAGCCTCCACCCATGACCAGCATCACCGTCGTCCCCGTCAGGAAAAGGCGCATGGCCCGGTAACGGAGACCTGAAGGTTCCCCCATGCGCCTCCGAAAGACCGGGGGCTTTTTTTATGCCTGCAAGTTGCGAAGCAAGATGTTCAAAGCTGCCACCTCGCCGCCGACCCTGACCACGCTGGTCCTCTTGACCGCGCTGGCGACGCTGTCGCTGAACATGTTCCTGCCGTCGCTGCCGGGCATGGCGGCGGCATTTCAGGCCGACTATGCGCTGGTCAATCTCTCCATCGCGGGCTACCTGGCGATCACGGCGGTGCTGCAGGTGATTATCGGGCCGCTGTCGGACCGCTACGGCCGGCGGCCGGTGCTGCTCGTGGCGCTGGTGATCTTCGTCTTCGCGTCACTGGGCTGTGCGCTGGCGAGCGATATCTGGGTCTTTCTGGCCTTTCGAATTCTGCAGGGGGCGATCATCGCGGGGGCAGCGCTGTCCCGTGCAGTGATCCGGGACATGGTGCCGGCGCAGGAAGCGGCGAGCCTGATGGGTTACGTCAGCATGGCCATGGCGGTGGCGCCCATGCTCGGGCCGATGTTCGGCGGAGCACTGGACGCGGTCTTCGGCTGGCGGGCGAACTTTATAGCCTTCACGGCTATGGGCACGGCGCTGCTCTGGCTCTGCTGGGCGGACCTGGGCGAGACCAATGCCGAACCTTCGGCAACCTTCCGGCGGCAATTCCGCAGCTATCCTGAACTCTTCCGGTCGCGGCGCTTCTGGGGCTATTCGCTTTGCATGGCCTTTTCCACCGCGGCCTTCTATGCCTTCCTCAGCGGCGCGCCACTGGTGGCGCAGCGCCTGCTCGGGGTGAGCTCCGCCGAACTGGGCTTTTACATCGGTTCGATTACCTGCGGGTTTTTCTTCGGCAGCTTCCTGTCCGGGCGGCTCGCGAAGCACTTCGCGCTGACCAGTATGATGATCGCCGGACGCCTCGTCGCCTGCGGCGGACTTTCGATCGGCCTGGCGTTCATCCTGACCGGAAACGTCAACCTCCTCACCCTTTTCGGCGCGACCATCTTCGTCGGCATCGGCAACGGCGTCACCATGCCCAGCGCCAGTGCCGGCGCCCTCTCGGTGCGGCCGCAACTGGCGGGCAGCGCCTCGGGACTGTCCGGCGCACTGCTCGTAGCTGTCGGCGCCCTGGTGACCTCCGTCACCGGTGCGATCGTCACCGAGGAAACCGGGGCCGCGGCGCTGGTGGGCATGATGTTGCTCTGTTCGCTTGCCGGTCTCCTGGCCGCTTTGTCAGTCCTCCGGATCGACCTGCGCGAAAGCGGTTTAACCTAGAGCATCTTCCAACCACGCGAGACTGGTGAAAGTCCGCCAGGAGCCGGGTTAACCGGAGCCTGGCGATCTGCGGCCAGGCCGGCAGGGACCGGCACAGACAAACACCTGAAAAGGAACCCGAAGACAACTTATAATTTATCAAATCTATTGCAAAAATATCTTTTTCATATATAATACAACTCATAATTTTATCAATATTCGAATTTTTTTCATAAAACTGGAGAGTCTTTACGCTCTCTTCAAAATCCAAGATTTCATAAAAATCACCATTCAATACTTTATATTTTAATGGAATAAGCGGGATGTTAATTTCGAATTTCCATGATTATTACAAAATTACCGCCAATACGAAGACACCAAGCCTGAGCTATATCGGCCTGGTATTCGCTTTGACGGCGACCATGTTTATACCGTTCTTCTTGTCGGCTCCGCTGCCGCTCTCCGACCTACCCAACCACATCGCCCGAATGCACATCATCGCGCATCTGGATGAATCCGCATTTTTGCAGCGCCACTACCGTTTGGACTGGCAACTCTTGCCGAACCTGGCCATGGACGTGATCGTACCGCCTCTGGCAAAGATCATGTCGGCCGAACTCGCCACCACTTTGTTTGTCGCCTTCACGATGGTCGCAACGGTCAGCGGCGTGATCACCCTGCACAAAAAGCTATTTGGCTACTGGTCTCTGTTTCCCTTTATCGTTTTTTTATTTGTTTATCACCGCGCGTTAATTTGGGGATTTGTCAATTATTTATTCACGTTTTCGCTCAGCCTGTGGCTTTTCATCGTTTGGCTGGATATCCGCCAGAGAGCGATCACCACGCGCATCCCTCTGTTTGCGGCCCTGAACAGCCTGCTTTATCTCCTGCATCTCCATGCTTTCTGCATGTATGCGGTGCTGCTTGGCTCTTATGAAATAACAAAGGCCCTGCAAAAGGGAGAAAGTCGGTTCAGCGCGAAGCTCTTGGCGCTGTCGATCAATGCCCTGCCCTTCGGTCCCGCGATTGCCCTGTTTTTCTTTGCGAGTCCGACCTCGGAGTATTCCGTTTTTAGCTGGGGAACAATCACCAACAAGCTCATTGGGCTTGCGGACCCCTTCAATCTCTATCTGCTGCCGTTCGACCTGGCCGTTTTCGCAGTTGTTGGAGGCGCTTTGCTGTTAGGCCTTGTCACAGGCCGGATAACGATCCACCGGGATATGATCCTGGCGCTGTTTCTGTTCTCTCTCATTTATCTTTTGATGCCCCGGGTTATGTTTGGATCCTATGGCGCGGATCGTCGAATTTTACCCATTGCCTTGATCATTGCCGCGGCTTCGCTCGATTTTCGTAAAATCCCGGTGGGCGGAATTCGCGGCTCCGTTATGGTCATTTGCCTGCTGTTCGCGATCAAAACGGCCGTGGTCTCGGTCAACTGGGCGGCATCGGGCAAGCTGTATCGCGAAGTCCGCCAGTCGATGGCGGCTTTGGAACAAGGCGCTCACCTGGCGGTCGCCGTCGCCAGACTTGAACAGCCCTTCCTGCTCAACCCGCCTGTCGGGCATATCGCGGCTATGGCCGCCGTCGACCGCGACGCCTACGTGAACATGCTGTTTATCCACCCAAATCACCAAATCCTCCGCGTCTTGCACGATATAGATGACAAGGGATGCTGCAGCCATCACTACATCGTTCGAAATGTAAAGGCCCCGGGAAGCTCACTCTTTACGATGGAGGATCCCTTTGCCCGCATTCCACTTGAATACTTTGATAATTTCCTCGTTTTCGGCCTTCGGTATTTACCGGCGCCGCCGCCATCAAAGCTGGAGAGAATATCCGGAGGTACAGACTGGGCGTTGTTCAGGATCAACAACGGCAGCCCGCGCTCTGACAGTACAAAGTGATAGGTCCGACGAAAAACATTCCGTGCTGGCAAAACACGGCCATTAGCTGCAATACTCTTGTCAATAAAGCACGGTGGCGGGCCGTCATCGCCGCAACACTGCGATGCAACCTGAACCGCCGGGCATAGAACAGGCGAATAAAAGCAGTTTGTGTTTACCTGAACGCAAGCCGCCAGTGTCAGGGGTATTGCATGACCGAAACAGAGCACGTGCGTCTGCTCGATAGTTACGATCCGAAAGACTTTTACTGCGAGATGCTGGGCAAGGACAGCTCGCTCGCGGCCCACACCAAGCCGGTCCGCTATCGACTGGGACAGCTTCCCGTCGATGAGTTACGCGACCGGGCGCGCGATGCGGAGCTGGAGCTCTATAACTTCGGCATCACCTTTACCGTCTATACCCAGAAAGAAGCGATCGACCGCATCCTGCCCTTCGACGTGATCCCGCGGGTCATCTCCGCGAAGGACTGGGCTTTTCTGGAGCGCGGCGTGGAACAGCGGGTGACCGCCCTCAACTGCTTCCTCTGGGACATCTACCACGATCAGAAGATCCTGCGCGACGGCATCATCCCAAAGGACCTTGTGCTGGGAAACTCCGGTTACCGCAAAGAGATGGAAGGTCTGGACGTCGCCTACAAGAACTACGTCCACATCAACGGCACCGATCTGGTGCGCGGCGGCGACGGCAAGTTCTACGTTCTGGAGGACAACGCCCGTTCGCCCTCCGGCGTCTCCTACGTGGTCGAGAACCGGCATCTGATGCAGCGGATTTTTCCGGATCTGATGGCCAATATCGGTATCCGTTCGGTCTCCAACTACGGCCAGAAGCTGCATGAAGCCCTGACCGAGATGGCGCCGGAATCGGTGCTGGATCCGCAGGTGGTGCTGCTCTCGCCCGGCACTTACAACTCAGCCTACTTCGAACACATCTTCCTGGCGCGCGAGATGGGCGTGCCGCTGGTCGAGGGCCGGGACCTGGCCGTGGAAAACGACCGGGTCTATATGAAAACGGTCAACGGCCTGCGTCCGGTGCATGTCATCTACCGGCGGATCAACGACGACTTCCTGGACCCGGAGGTCTTCAATCCGGACTCCATGCTGGGCGCGCCGGGTCTCATGAATGCCTACCGCAAGGGTAATGTCGCCCTGGCCAACGCGGTCGGCACCGGGGTCGCCGACGACAAGGCGGTCTACGCCTATATGCCGCGCATCATCAAATACTACCTGGACGAAGACCAGATCATCGACAATGTGGAGACCCACATCTGCCGGGAGAAGGAAGGCCTGGACTACACCCTGGCCAATCTCGACAAGCTGGTGACCAAGCCGGTGGGCGAAGCCGGCGGCTACGGCATCACCATCGGGCCGCGCGCCTCGGCGGAGGCTCTGGAGAAATGCCGGCAGGAACTGCTGGAAGATCCGGCCAACTACATCAGCCAGCCGATGATCAACCTCTCGGTCTGTCCGACCCTGGTCGATGACGGCATCGAGCCGCGCCATGTGGACCTGCGGCCCTTCGCGGTCACCGGCAAGTCGACCTGGATCCTGCCGGGCGGACTGTCCCGTGTCGCCCTGACCAAGGGGTCGATCGTCGTCAATTCATCGCAAGGTGGCGGATCAAAGGATACCTGGGTTCTTGAGTAATCATCTTCTCTCCCGCTATGCCGAGGCGGTCTACTGGCTCGCCCGCTACATCGAACGGACGGAAAATCTGGCCCGCGTGCTGGACGTCAACGAGACCTTCAGCCGCGACAGCCGGGGCAGCCAGAACTGGCAGTCGATCCTGCAGCTTTACCGCGACGAGGAACGTTTCGCCGAGAGCGAGTTGGAAGCCACGGCCGAAAACGTGCTCTACTTTTATGCGCTGGACCCGAACAACCCCTCCTCCATCATCTCCTCGATCCATATGGCGCGGGAGAACGCGCGGACCCTGCGGCCGCTGATCTCCACGGAGATGTGGATCCAACTCAATATCCTCTACAATCACCTGCGGGCCATGACCCGGGCCAATCTGGCGGAGCCGCGCATCGCGCGCTTCTGTTCCTTCATCAAGGAGGCCTGCCAGACTCATACCGGCATCACGGAGGGGACCTTTTACCGGGACGAGGGCTGGTACTTCTATCAGCTTGGCCGCTGGATCGAACGGGCCGATCAGACCACGCGCCTGCTGGACGTGAAGTATCACCTGCTGCTGCCCTCGGCCCGGGACGTGGGCTCGCCGCTGGACGTCAGCCAGTGGAACTCAGTGTTGCGCTCCGCCGCCGGCTACCACGCCTTCCGCCGGGTCCACCCCAGCGGCATGACGCCCACCGACGTGGCCGGTTTCCTGCTGTTCCACAGACGCTTCCCCCGCTCGGTCAAGGCTTGCATGAGCGAACTGGAGAGCCTGCTCCACGATCTCAAGACCACCTATGACCTGCGCCAGGGGGTCGGCGCCCTCGAACAACTGGACAGCCTGCGCAGCGGACTGGTCAACCAGACCGCCGATTCCGTGGTCAAGAGCGGCCTGCACGAGTTCCTGGACTGGATTCAACGCACGCTGATCAACGTGCACAACGAACTGGGCCGCGATTACTTCGGTTACGAAGAGGCCGCCTCGGCATGACTGCGTCTTTCACCTGCCCCCAAAGGCGGCCACCAAGTTTTTACTGCCTTCCCCGCGCAGAGCGCGATAAGCTCTGAGCAAGGTGGAAAGGCAGCGATGAAGCTCGACAATTCGACAGCGCGAAAGGGTCAGACGGTCTCGCAGTGGCGGGCGCCGCCGCAGGTCTACTGCGCTCTGCCGGAAACCCCCTGCCCCTATCTGGACGGCAAGTGGGAGCGCAAGGTCATGACCGACATCGCCGGCGCGGACGCCGTCGAGCAGTATGACCTGCTGTCGCGGGCCGGCTTCCGGCGCAGCCATTTCTTCGCCTACCGCCCCGCCTGCAGCAACTGCGACGCCTGTGTCCCGGTCCGGGTGGTCGCCGGCGAGTTTCAACCCGGCAAGTCCCTGAAACGGGTGCTCAAGCGCAACGAAGGTCTGCAGATCATCGAGCAGGCGGCCGTGGCGACCCGGGAGCAGTACGCCCTCTTCGATCTCTATCTGGCCTCACGTCACGCGGACGGTGAGATGATCGGCATGCGCTTCGATGACTACAGCGGCATGATCGAGCACAGCCGGTTGAACACCAATGTGATCGAGTTCCGCGAGGCCGACGGCCGCCTGATCGCGGCCTGTCTGGTCGACTGGCTGGTGGACGGCCCTTCCGCCGTCTACAGCTTCTTCGACCCGGATCTGGAGGCCCGCAGCCTGGGCAGCTACATGGTGCTCTGGCTGATCCAGGCGGCCGTGGAGCGCGGCCTGCCGCACGTTTACCTGGGCTACTGGATCGCGGAATCGCCGAAGATGTCCTACAAGACCCGCTTCCGGCCGATCGAGCGCTTTACAGCGGGCGGCTGGGAAGTCTTTTCCACCTAGTTCGCTCGTCCGACTGGGGCCGGCTTCACCAGTCCAGCGCCGCACCGCCCAGTCTTTCCAATTCCCCGTTCACCTCAGCGAAGAGGTTCTCGCCCTCCAGGAACTTGGTGGTCGCCGGGTGGTTGCGGAAGACAAGACTGGCGCGGGAGAGTCCCGGCGCGAAGATAAAGGGCGACGCGGGCGCCTTTAGAACGCCCGTTTTCACCAGGAACTTCAAGGCGTCCGTCCCCCAGCAGAGGAACACCACTGGCTCGTTGCGCCGCTCCGACAGCCGACGGCAGATGGCGCCCACGACCGGTTTCCAGAGAGGGATATGCCCCTGCTGCTGATGCGGGTCCTGGAAGCGCGTGATGGTCAGCCCGGCGTTCAGGAAGAGCACGCCCTGAGACTGCCAATGATCGAAGAGGGCGCCGGGGGCCTGCAAGGGAAGATCGCCACTGACGATATCGTCCTTGACCCTGCCCCAGCCCCCTGCGGCCTTGCCGTAGTCACGTTCACCCGTGCGGAAGACCGCGAGCTGCTGCAGGATCCGGCGCAGGCTGTTGGTGGGGGACCTGGGTTTCTCGTCCTGGATCCAGATCTTACGATCGCCCTGGTCGAAGGCGCGGCCGGTCGCCTGGGCAACATTGGGATAGGGGTCCTGGCCGATGATGACGACCCGAACCGCGTCGGGGGCCAGACCGTCCAGCGCCCTGAAGACATGCGAGCCGGGCTGGGCGCCAGCGGGCTCCCTGCCCTTACGGCCGGGAAAGATGATTTCGTCGTCGTTCAGGGTCAGCCGCGTGTCGACCGCATCGAAGGCCGGTTCGACGCCGTCGAGAAAATCCCGCCACTCGGGCGCCACATCCCCTCGCCAGCCCTCCAGAAACTGCTGCATGGCCTGACGCAGTGTTCGCATTTCCCGCTCCCGGTTGCCTGTTTTCCCTTGGCCGCTTCTACGACTACGAATCCGGTCTTGTCGATAAAGCAGTCGCAGTCGGGTGATGGCCTCATCGCCCCCTTGCTCAAACGCGTTCAAAAGCGCCTTGACCAATTAGGTCAAGCGTCCTAATTATTATTTAGGACAAATGACCTAATCAAGCATCACCTTACGGCGGAGCCAGGGATCAGACGCATGAGCAAAGCCAGTGCGACCAGAGCGCAGATCGTCGAAGCGGCCGATCGGCTGTTCTATCACCAGGGCTTCGAGCGCACCTCCTTCGCCCATATCGCGGAGGCGGTACAGATCTCCCGCGGCAACTTCTACTATCACTTCAAAACCAAGGACGAGATCCTGGACGCGGTCATCGGCGCGCGCCTTGCCAAGACCCGCGCGATGCTGGCGCAGTGGGATATCGAAGGCAAAGACCCGCTCGGGCGCATCCGCTGTTTCATCCATATCCTGATCGCGAACCGGGAGGACATTCAGCGCTACGGTTGTCCCGTCGGGACCCTCACCGGCGAACTCGCGAAGCTGGGGCACGCGTCTCAGGCCGAGGCGAACGAGATCTTTACCCTCTTCCGGACCTGGCTGAGCCGGCAGTTCGAGCAACTCGGGCTCAAGGCCGAGGCCGATGAACTGGCCATGCACCTGCTCGCCCGCAGCCAGGGCGTCGCCTCGCTGGCCAATGCCTTTCACGACGAAGCCTTTATCCGGCAGGAAGTGAAGCTGATGTGCGATTGGCTGGAGGCCGCGACCAGCGCTTCCACAGAGTCGGGTACGCCCGCCTCCTGACCCCAACAAGGAGATTACAATCGATGTTTATCGTGTTTCTGAAGTTTTCCGTGAACAAAGACAAAGTCGCCGACTTTCTGGAGGGCCATAAGGCCTGGCTCAAGCGCGGCTTCGACGAGGGTGTGTTCCTGCTCGCCGGCAGTCTTCAGCCCGGCCTGGGCGGCGGCATCCTGGCGCAGGCGGACTCGCACGCGGAACTGGAGGCGCGCGTCCAGGAAGACCCCTTCGTCGCCGAGCAGGTGGTCACGGCGGAAATCACTGAAATGAGCCCGTCCAAGGCCGATCCGCGGCTAGAGTTTCTACTGGCCTAGGAGCACCTCGTCCCAAAAAAGAAACGGGCCCTCACCCGCACGGTGAGAGCCCGTTTCGCATTTCTCCAAATCCCGTCGCTAACTCTGCGGCAGCAGATCCGGCAGGAAGGTGACGATCCCCGGGAAGAACCACAGCAGCGCCAGACCGATCACCTGGATGATCACAAAGGGGATGACGCCCTTGTAGATATCCATCGTCGTGATGCCTGGTGGTGCCACGCCGCGCAAATAGAATAGCGCAAAGCCGAAGGGCGGCGTGATGAAGGAGGTCTGCAGGTTCACCGCGATCAGGATCGTGATCCACTCCGGCGGCATGATGGAGGGATCGGCGGCATAGATCACCGGGCCGACGATCGGGATCACGATGAAGATGATCTCGATAAAGTCGAGCACGAAGCCCAGGATGAACAGCACGAACATGACCACCAGCAGGAGGGTCATGGGGTCCTTGAAAGCACGCAAGCTCTCCTGGATATAGTGCTCGCCACCGAAGGAGCGGATGGTCAGGCTGAGGAAAAGCGAGCCGATCAGGATCACGAAGACCATCGAGGTGACCTTCGTCGTCTCCTGCACCACCGCCTTCATGGTCCCGTCCCGCATCAGGATCCAGCAGGAATAGAGCAGACCGAAGACCGCGATGTGATAGGTGACGATGGCGACGAAGATCGCCACTTGGTCTTCGAAGGAGATGTTGTCCACCGTCATGCGCAGATCGAAGTTGCCGCGCAGCAGCAGCATCACGACGATCGCGAGGGCCGCCCAGATGATGACCTTGCTCTTCTGGCCGGCTTCCTGCAGACGCCGGGTGGCCGCCAGCATGATCGCGCCCGCCGCGCCCAGCGCCGCGGCCGCCGTCGGGTTGGTGACGCCGCCCAGGATCGAGCCCAGCACCGCGACGATCAGGATCACCGGCGGCGAGACCACGCGCAGGGCCTCGACCTCCATCAGCCGCGGAATGGCGATACGCAGGCCGTAAACGATCAGCACCGCCGGAATGAAGAGGACGAGGAAGCGGATACCGCCGGTGTCCTCCGGCGCGATGAAGATGCTGTCGGCCGCGGCCATCAAAACCAGGCCGGCTAGGCCGATCAGGATGGGCTGACGCGGGTGCTGGGGCCGCAGAGACAGCGCCAGGAAGAACATCGATCCGATCAGCACCACCGCGGACATGGTGCCGTGCTCAAGCGGCCCGTGCACCGCGGCACCATCGACCAGTGTCGAACCGGCCACGCCGCCCCAGGCAAAGAGAATCCAGATGAAGGCCAGAACGAAGATCGGCCCGATCACCGCCGCGACCATGCGGCCACTGCTGCCGCCGTAGTGGGTCACCAGATGGAATTCGTCGCTCTTGGTGAGATCGACGGGCGGCGCTTCATGAGGTCTGAGCAACGCGAAGATAAAGGCATAGCCCGCGTAGAGCATCGCCAGCACCACGCCGGGGATGAAGGCGGCCTTAAAGAGCGTCCCGGTCGAGAGCACCGCCGGTTCGCCGAGCATCTCCAGGACCGTCACACCCAGCTCCCGGGCGCGGTTTTCCTGGCCGATGGCATACATGTCGCCGACGATCGAGCCCAACAGAACGATGACGATCGAGGGCGGGATGATCTGGCCCAGGGTGCCCGAGGTCGCAATGACGCCAGTCGAGAGCGACTTGGAGTAGCCGTAGCGCAGCATGGTCGGCAGGGAGATCAGGCCCATGGTGACGACGGTCGCACCGACGATGCCGGTCGAGGCCGCCAACAAGGTGCCGACGAAAACCACGGCGATGGCGAGGCCGCCCGGCAGGGTGCCGAAGAGCTTGGCCATGGTGATCAGCAGATCCTCGGCGATGCGCGAGCGCTCCAGCGCGATGCCCATCAGCACGAACATCGGCACGGCCAGCAGGGTTTCCACGTTACCGCCGAAGGCCCTCGAAAAGACGCCCTGCGCCCAGGTCGAGTGGGTTGATAACAGCGCCTTTTCCCAGCCCTGCGCGAGGACCGGGACCTTCTCCAGTTGGCCGTTATGGGTCTCCATAACGTAGAGAAAGCCATACTCGCTGAGGATGGCGATGATCAGGAAGCTGACGGCGGCGGACCCGGAAATCGCAAAGGCGACCGGGTAGCCGGAAAGGATGCCGCCGAATAGCAGGATGAAGACAATGATGAGCGAGAGTTCAACGCCCGTGAGACCGAAAAGCATAACGAGTTTGAACCTCTAGTGTGTCGGATGGGGTTCGCCGTCTTCCGACGCCGGACCGTCAAGCGAGTAATGCGCGGGGATCTCTTCGTCTTTCTCCAGCAGGGCCAGAATGTTCCTGTAGAGGAAAGAGACGGCGACGATGAACATCAAGCCGGCGAAGATCACGATCAGGACCTTGAAGGCCCAGACCCAGGTGAACTCAGCCGTACCCGAAGACTCGAAGCGCATGCCGCGCCAGCGCGCCTTGTCAGACCAGATGTTCAAGGGCCGCTGGGCGAAGAGCGCGTTGGTCGCGATCGGCCAGGAGAACCACCAGAGCAGCAGAGTCGAGGGGAAAAGAAAGAACAGCGTGCCGGCCAAATCGATCAGCTTTTTGGTCCGGTACTTGGCCGTGCTGTAGATCAGATCGACCCGCACATGCCCGCCCTCGATGAAGGTATAGGCGGAGGCAATGGCGATCAGAATGGCGTTGTAGAACTTGAGCTGGCCGGAGAGCCACTGCAGTTCGTTGGATGACATGATCATGCCGAAGGGCGAAAAGATCAGGTCGTTGCCCCGGAAGACCTGGCCCATGACGATGATCAGGACCTGCTGCAACACCATAATCAGTGCAAACCAGGCGGCGAACTTGCCGATCGCGCCGTTGAAGCGCTCCAGGCCGAAGACCATGCCGCGCAGGAAGCGCCGGTTATAAAGCCCGATCGCCAGCAGCAGCACCACCGCCGCCAAAACAACGAACAGGAACTCGGACGACATGCCGGCCAGCAGGACGACGTTCAGCCGCTCCTTCAGGGTCGGGAGCTGCGCCCAGTTGTAAATGTGCCAGGGAAGCAAGAAGAGGTCCGCGAATCCCTTGAGAAACGCCAGAACGAACTGCCCCAGAATATCCATCGATTTTCCCCAGTCAGCGTCAATTGCAGCCGCAGGCCCGAAGACCGCATGGCACCTCAATTCTGCTGTTGATCACATCCCCAGTCTCAGATCCGGTTCGGGCATCTTTCTTCGACCCGATTCCGTCCTCACTCCGACCAATCCCGGCTCCCTACCGGCCCGCGCCGGGCTTCTGCCCGGACAGAAAGTGTGCGAGACCGGAAAGTTCCCGGCCTCGCCACTTTTCTTAGCGGTCTGATCGAAAAATCAGCCGAGAACGCGCGTGCGCTGACGCGTGTAAGCGCCGGAGGAGAGCGAATCCCAGCTCGCCGACTTCCTCATGGAGTCCGTGACCGAGTCATAGACTTTCTTGAAGAGCGGATCGCCGAAGTTCTCTTCCATGACCTCCTGCGAGGCCGCACCGAAGGCATCCCAGACCGCATCCGGGAACTCGAGGGTCTTAACGCCGCCGGCCTGCAGCCGGGCCAGAGCCTCGGAGTTGTTCGCCAGATACTGATGCAGGTTCCAGAGGTTCGCTTCACCAGCCGCGATCTCGATGATCTTCTTGTGCTGGTCGCTGAGCGAAGCCCAACGGTCGGCGTTGATAGCCAGAGCCAGACCCGCACCCGGCTCATGGAAGCCGGAGGTGTAGTAGATCTTGGTGATTTCCTGGAAGCCGGCCTTTTCATCCGCCCAGGGGCCGATCCACTCGGTACCGTCCAGCGCGCCGGAAGCCAGCGCCTGATACACTTCCGAACCAGCGATGGTCTGCACGGACGCGCCGAGCTTGCCGAGCGCCTTGCCGCCGAGACCGGGCATACGGAACTTGAGGCCCTTGAAGTCGTCCGCCGATTGGATTTCCTTGCGGAACCAGCCGCCGGCCTGCGGACCGGTGTTGCCGGCCAGGAAAGAGACCAGGCCGAATTCTTCGCCCAGCTCGAGGTGCATCTCGTGACCACCGCCATGGTAGTACCAGTTGTGCAGCTCGTTGGGGGTCATGCCGAAAGGCACCGCCGTGAAGAAGCCGAAAGCCGGATGCTGACCGACGTAGTAGTAGTCAGCCGCGTGATACATGTCCGCCTGACCGGAGGTCACGGCATCGAAAAGCCCAGGAAGGCCTGAAACGAGTTCCCCCTGCGCCTTGATGTCGATTTCCAGCGTGCCGCCGGACATCGTGTTAACGGAGTCGGCAACCCGAAGCGCCGCGTCGAAAACGCCCGCGAGACCGCGTCCCCACGCGGTCACCATGGTGAGCTTTTCACGGCCTTGAGCGATAGCCGGCGCTGCAAGCGTACTCGCCGCAACAGCCGTGGTACCGACACCTGCCTTTTTGATAAAGGAACGACGATCCATTTATTATACCTCCCAGTTTTTTCAAATAGGCAGCAGCCTTGGGACCCGCTACCTGCTTCGCCGCATAGCAATACAGGATATTTCCTACAGAGCGCAAGGCTGGGCTTGTCGAGGCCAAGGCTTTTGAGGCCTCAGCTCTGGTATCACCACTGCTCGGAAAGACGAACACCCCGCGAAAGGCTTGTAATACCGCAGATTATTCAATTGATATTATTATATTAATTAGGATTTTTCTTAAGAAAACTATCACACCAATAGAACGATATTGCACAAGATTTAAGCAACTTAATGTTTATAACATGAGTCTCAAAAGCTGGTGACTGCAGCCGCGAAACAATCGCGCTGAGCGAACCTGAACGGCAGCAGATAAAGGCCAGGTTGCTGCAGCCGGGCATTCCGGCTTCAAGCCACTGATGATCCGGCATCTCCCGGTCGAGCGGTGGCAGGCGTGGACAAAGAAAAGGGCCGGCGAATTTCTCCGCCAGCCCTTCCCCGGATCTTCAGAAAAGTCTTCAGCCGCGGCCGAAGCGCTTCATAAGCTGCCAGGCGGCGGGCAGCACGGCAGCGGCCAGCGCCAGCTTGGCGGCATCGCCCAGCAGGAACGGGGTCATACCCCATTCCAGGATCGGCTTGTCCCAACCGAAGAGCGCGCCGAGGTACAGCACGCCCGGAATGTAGATGATGGCATTGCCGATCAGCATTGCGGCCGCCGTGGTGAGAGCCTTGCGATCCCAACCGCGTTCCGCCAGCAGGCCGCAGGCCACGGCTGCCAGGAGGTAACCCAGCAGATAACCGCCTGTCGGGCCGGCCATGTAGGCAAGGCCGATTCCCTTTTCCGGCGTACCGGCGAAGACCGGCAGGCCGATGGCCCCCTGGGCCAGGTAAAAGGCGACACTCGCGCCACCCAGACGCCACCCCATAGCCATACCGAGACCGAGCACGGCGAAGGTCCCCATGGTCATGGGCACGGGATAGAAAGGAATTTGGATTTTCGCGGCAACCGTGAGCAATACGGAACCGGCAAAGACCAGAAGAACAGCGCGCATTGCGCTCATCGCCCGGCTCTGAGTCGGCCAGAGTGCCTCGGCGAGAGTCGAAGTTACGGTGGGGACAGCCTGCATTTCATGTTCCTCATTGCATGCCAAATCGAAGTCCAGCGCAGTGCCGCGCTGTGGTTAAAGTCCTTTTAAGCCTTTTGCGGCGGCACGAAAACCGCTTTGTCAGTCAGGCTTTGCAGCCGCGCTTTGCAGCCGCGCTTCTTCACCCGAAGCGATTGGACTTGGGGAAGCCGTTGGGCGGCAGGCGGCCGGAACCGGCGCGGTTACCCAGCCAGGCCTCCAGTTGGCTTTCGGTGCGGGTCTTACTGCCGATCTGCCAGGTCAGGCCCTCCGCCATGGTGAAGGTCTTCACATCGGACAGGCCGCCGTCCTTGTAGCGCTGCAGGATCACCCCGCGCCCGCGGGTCATCTCCGGCAACTGATTCAGCGGGAAGACCAGCAGTTTCCGGTTTTCGCCGATCACCGCGACCATATCGCCCTCCGCCGGCGCGCAGACCGCCGCCTCGAAACCAGGCGACAGATTGAGCACCTGTTTGCCCGCCTTGGTCTGGGCCACCACGTCCTTTTCCGGCACCTGGAAACCGCGCCCGTCCGCCGAGGCCACGATCAGCTTGCGCTCCGGATCGTGCACGAAGAGCGCGACGATATCCTGATCGTTCGGCAGGTCGACCATCAGGCGCAGAGGTTCACCGAAGCCGCGCCCGCCCGGCAGCTTGTCGGCGCCGATGGTGTAGAAGCGGCCATTGGTGGCGAAGACCAGCAGCTTGTCCGTAGTCTGCGCATGGACCGCGAAGCGGCCCCTGTCGCCTTCCTTGTGCTTGGCGTCCGAAGTGTCTTCGATGTGGCCCTTCATGGCCCGGATCCAGCCTTTGGCGGAGCAGAGCACGGTCAGGGGCTCGCGCTCGATCACCGCCTCCATGGGGATCACCACGTCGGAGGGCGGCTGACCGATTTCCGTGCGGCGCGTCCCGAGCTCGGTCTTGGGGCCGAAGGCCTTCTTGATCTCCTGGATCTGGCCGGAGATGGCGCTCCAGCGCCGGCCCTCGTCGGCCATGAGATCCTGCAGGTCCGCCTGCTCCGCCGCCAGCTCGTCCCGCTCCTTCCGGATGGTGATTTCCTCGAGCTTACGCAGGGCGCGCAGACGCATGTTGAGGATCGCTTCCGCCTGCACGTCGGTCAGGTCCCAGCGGGCCATCATCACGGCCTTGGGCTCATCCTCCTCGCGGATGATCCGGATCACCTCGTCCAGGTTCAGGTAAGCAATGAGGTAACCGTCCAGCACCTCGAGCCGCCGGGCGATCTTCTCCAGCCGGTAGTTGGTCCGCCGTTCCAGCACGACGAGGCGGTGATCCAAAAACGCCTGCAGCACCTCGCGCAGATTCATGACCCGCGGTGTGTTGTCGGCGTCGAGCACGTTCATGTTGAGCCCGATCCGGGTCTCCAGATCGGTCTGGCGGAAGAGAGATTCCATCAGCACCGTGGGATCGACGTTCCGGCTCTTGGGCTCCAGCACCAGCCTGATCTCATCGGTGGATTCGTCCCGCACATCGCCCAGCATCGCCAGCTTCCGCGCAGTCAGCAGTTCGGCGATCTTTTCCACCAGGCGGGACTTGGCGACCTGGAAGGGGATTTCGGTCACCACGATCTGGTAGCCGCCGCCTTTGAGGTTCTCCTGCTCCCAGCGGGCGCGCACCCGGAAGGAGCCGCGGCCGGTGCTGTAGGCCTGTTTGATCGATTCCCGGCTTTCCACCAGGACACCGCCGGTTGGGAAGTCGGGGCCCGGCATGAAGTCCACCAGCTTGTCGAAGCCCACGTTCGGCGTCTTGATCTGGTAGATCAGGGCGTCGCAGATCTCGCCGACGTTATGGGGTGGGATCGAGGTCGCCATGCCCACCGCGATGCCCTGGGCGCCGTTGGCCAGCAGGTTCGGAAAGGCCGCCGGCAGGACCACCGGCTCTTCCGCCTCGCCGTCATAGGTCGGGCGGAAATCAACCGTGTCCTCGTCGATCCCTTCGAGCAGGGCCTGGGCGACCTCGGTCAGACGCGCTTCTGTGTATCGCATGGCCGCGGCGTTATCGCCGTCGATATTGCCGAAGTTTCCCTGCCCGTCGATCAGCGGATACCGCAGGGAGAAGTCCTGCGCCAGACGTACCAGGGCGTCATAAATCGCCTGGTCGCCGTGGGGGTGGAACTTACCGATGACGTCACCGACCACGCGCGCCGATTTCTTGAAACCGGAATTAGGATCCAGCCGGAGCTGGCGCATGGCGTAGAGCAGCCGACGGTGCACGGGCTTAAGCCCGTCGCGCACGTCCGGCAGCGAGCGGGCCATGATGGTGGAGAGCGCGTAACTCAGATAGCGGTCGGACAGCGCCTCGGTCAGGCGAATGTCGCGAATTTCGCCACCGGCGGCAGGAGCAACGGTCGTGTTCATGATTCCCTCAAAAAGCTACCAGATATAGTAGCGGACTGCCGCCCTGTGACAACAGATTGCGGGCCGTCTCCTCGGCTTTTCCACAGCTTTTTTACGCCGGGTCGGCCTCGCGCTTTGCCGGGGGAAAGAGCGCGGCCAGACGCTCGCGCGCCGGCGGCAGGGGCCGGTCCTGAAGGTGGAAGATCGAGCGCTCCAGGAAAAAACCTGAAAGCTGAAGCCCCTGCGCCACCTCCTCCGGCCCACCGCTGCCGCGGCCGATCAGAAAGGACGGCAAGGGCAGCAGCTTATCCCGGTAAGGTTCACCGGCGGCAAGGGAGACCGCGCGCCCGGTCCGCGGACTGACATAGGCGAGCTGGTCGTTGTCACCGCCCGCGGCACACTGCGAAAGATCCAGTCCGAAACCCAGATCGGCCAGCAGCCCCAGTTCCCAGCGCACGTAAACCTCCGCCCAGTGATCGCCGTCCAGCGCGCCCAGCAAGGCCAGGAAACCGTGGTAGCAGGCTGGGTGCGGTTCACGCTCCGGCAGGGCCCGCTCGCAGATCGCCGCCGCCGCGGTCAGGGCGGTCAGGCGTTTCGGTTGCTCCAGTAGCTGCGCCGCATAGCCGGTCTCCAGTTCGCATCGGAAGGTGCCCAGGTGATCGGCGAGCCGGCCGCTCCAGGTGACATCGAGCAGATTGCCTGGCTGATAGAGCGGCCGGGCCTTGCGGCCCTGTCCGCCCTGGACCAGGCCGGCATGGCGGCCGCGTTCAGGGGTCAGGACATGGATGATGGCGGCGGTTTCGCCGTGGGGGCGCGCGGAGAGAAGAATACCTTGATCGCGCCACTCGATCATGGGCGGCGCAGCCTTGTCGTCGCCCCTGGCAAGGCCTCAGGCATTGAACTCCAGGCCCCATTCCCGATAGCGCTCGGGATCGTCCAGCCAGCGCTCGCGCACCTTCACGAAGAGGAAGAGATGCACCTTGCGCTCGGTCATGGCCTCCAAATCGGCCTGGGCCTCTTCACGGATGTGGCGGATCATCTGGCCCTTCTTGCCAAGGCAGATCGACTTGTGCTGCTCGCGCTGCACGTAGATCGTCTGCTCAATCCTTGCGCTGCCGTCGTCGAAATCCTCCCAGCTTTCGGTCTCCACCGTCAGGGCATAGGGGATTTCCTGATGCAGGCGCAGGAAGAGTTTTTCCCGCGTCACCTCGGCGGCCAGCAGGCGCATGGGCAGATCGGAAAGCTGATCCTCCGGGAACAACCACTGGCCCTCGGGCACATGGGCCGCCAGGTACTTCATCAGGTCGCTGACCCCGTCGCCGTTCAGCGCGGAAATCATGAAGGTCTGGTCGAAAATGCCTTCCGCATCGAAGACGGCCGCCAGTTCCAGCAGCCTGTCGCGCTTGATGGCGTCGATCTTGTTCAGGACCAGAATCGCGCGGCGCTTGGTTTCCTTGAGACCCTCGATGATCATGCGGGTATCCTTGTCCAGGCGCTTCCGTGAAGCGTCGTAGATCAGAACGATGGAATCCGCATCGCGTGCCCCGGCCCAGGCCGCGGCGACCATAGCCCGCTCCAGACGGCGCTGGGCGGCAAAGATACCCGGTGTATCGACCAGGACGATCTGGCTGCCCCCTTCCACCGCGATACCCCGGATGCGTGCGCGGGTGGTCTGGACCTTGTGGGTAACGATCGAGATCTTGGCGCCAACCAGGCCGTTCAACAGGGTCGACTTGCCGGCGTTGGGCGCGCCCAGCAGGGCAACGACGCCGCAGCGGCTCTCTCCGCCCTGCTTGCCGTGATCATCCGTCGCCATGATGGTCTCCAGACTTCAACCGCTTCAGCAGCGCCTGCGCCGCCGTCTGCTCCGCAATCCGCTTCGACCGCCCTTTGCCGGTTTCCGGGGCATGCCCTTCCACAGACACCTCGATGGAAAAGAGCGGCTGATGCGGCGGGCCTTCGCGACCGACTTCCCGATAGTGCGGCAGCGGCAGCGCCCGGGCCTGAGCCCATTCCTGCAACGCTGTCTTGGCATCCTGAGGCGGCTTCACGGCCGAGTTTAAATAGGGTTCCAGCGCCTTTTCAACAATCCGGCGTGCCACCTCGAGCCCGCCGTCCAGATAGAGCGCACCGATCACCGCCTCGCAGGCATCGGCCAGGATCGCCGGATTCCGCCGCTCGCCGGCCTCGTCCTCTCCCTTGGCCAGACGAAGATGGGCGGCGATACCGAGGTCCCCCGCCACTTCGGCCAGGGTTTCCCGCCGCACCAGCGCCGTGTGACGCCTTGCCAGCGCGCCCTCGCTTTCCCTCGGGAACCTGCGCAGCAGAAGATCGGCGACGATCAGGCCCAAGACCCGGTCGCCGAGAAACTCCAGCCGTTCGTAACTGTCCGGGGTGCCGGTTTTTCGTTTAACGGCCGCACTGGGATGCGTCAGCGCACGGCGCAACAGCGCCGGGTCCGCAAAGTCGTGGTCGAGTTTTTTGGCCAGGGCTTCCGGTTGCTGTACGCGCTGGCCGCCCTTCCTGCCGGCGAGCGCGTCGGAGGTATCGCTCTCAGCGCTGGTCACTGGTTGATCAGTCGATCCCATCGCCCAGCCGTCCGAAGCGGATCGCAGAGGGCCACTTCCAGATTTCCCAGAAACGCGCGGAACTGTTATGTGAGAAGAACAGGAACTCCGCCCGGCCGATCAGGTTTTCGGCGGGGATGAGGCCGATGGCCCGGCTGTCCAGGCTGTTGTCGCGGTTGTCACCCATACCGAAGTAATAGCCTTCGGGGATCTTGATGGGGCGGGTGTTGTCGAACTGCCGACTATCGCTCTCCTCCCAGATCAGGTGCTGCACGCCGTTGGGCAGAGTCTCAACGTACTCCGTAACGGTCGTCGGCATGTCATAGGCATTGCGGTCCGGACGGTCGGTGACCTTCTCCCGCTTCACCGCCTCACCGTTGATGTGCAGGATCCCGCCGATCACCTGGATGGTGTCGCCCGGCAGCCCGACGATCCGTTTGATGTAATCGGTTTTGTTGTCCTGAGGCTGCTTGAAGACCGCCACATCGCCGCGCTCGGGCTCATCGGAAAGAATCCGGCCGCTGAAAATCTTCGGGCTGAAAGGCAGTGAATAGTGGCTGTAACCGTAAGAAAACTTCGAAACGAAGAGATAGTCGCCGACCAGCAGCGTCGGTTTCATGGAGCCCGAGGGAATGTTGAAGGGCTCATAAGCGAAGGTCCGGACAAAGAAGGCGATCAAAACCGCATAGACCACCGTCTTGATGGTCTCCATCGTGGTTCCCTGAGAGGACTCGCCGCTTGCGCCGCCCCCGGAAACCCGCGATTCCGGATCCAGATCCCTCGTCTCTCGTTTCTTAAACATTCGCTGTTCTGTTCCTTTGCCGCAATCGGCTCCTTTGCCACAATTGACGTCAGGACGGCTCGGCGGAAATGATCACGATGGCCTGCGCCAGCGGGAAGTCGTCGGTTATAGTCAGATCGACCTGCACTGTCATCCCTTCGGGCGTCAATTCCCGCAACCTTTCGGCCGCGCCGCCGGTCAGGGCCATGGTCGGCTTACCCGAAGGCAGATTGACGACCCCCAGATCGCGCCAATGAACCCCGCGGCGGGGAACACCGGTGCCCAGTGCCTTGGCGCAGGCCTCCTTGGCGGCGAAGCGCTTGGCATAGCTCGCGGCCCGCTGGGCCCGGCGGTCCGATTTTTTCTGTTCCAACTCGGTAAAAACCCGGTTCGTGAAGCGGTCACCGAAGCGCTCGAGGCTTTTTTCGATCCTGCGAATGTCGATCAGATCGTTGCCGATTCCCAAAATCATCTGTCGCCTCAATCTTTTTAATTACTTAGGTCTTGCTGCTCAGATCCGGGTTTCAGAAGACCCTGCGGGGCTGCGGCCGGCGCGCGCATGCGAGAACAAGGCGTCATTCGCCAGCATCCGTCACCTTCTCGAAAGGCGCCGCCGCCTTGGCCGCCTTCGCGGCCCTTGCCGCCAGCTTGGCCTGTCGTTTCTCCGTCTTCCGGCGCAGGCGTTTCTGCCGTGCCGTCTGATAGCGGTCAACCATGCGGCGCAACGGCCAGAAACACAAGAACCACGCGACCGTCGCCGTCGGGACGGCGCCGACCATCATCGGCACAAAAACCTTCCAGAGGTTATCGAAGATATAGGAAAAGGTGAGTTCGTCCGGCAGACCATTCGCGTCACTGCCGCCGAGGATCCAGATTCCCAGGCTGTAGATCCAGGCCCAGATAAGGGGAAAGGTCCAGGGATTGCCCACCACCGTTCCGATGGCCGCCGCCATGATGTTGCCCCGCAGCGCCATCGCCAGCACGCCCGCCAGGACGAAATGCAAGCCGATAAAGGGTGTAAAGGAAACCGCCGCGCCACTGGCGAAACCAGCCGCAATCCGATAGGGCGTACCCGGCAGACGGCGCAGCCGATGCGCGACATAAGAGCCTGCGCGCCGCCACCCCTGCTGTGGCCAGAGTATCTGAGCCAGCCGCTGAGCCCGGGTAAGTGGATTGCGTCGTTGAAACATACTGCGCGGTCACACCCCAACTGGCGCGGAAACTCCGCGATACCGCGCCGATTCTCCCTACACCCCCCTACTTGCACACGCCCGCATCGCAAATCAACCGGATCACCGATCACAGGCTCGTATGCCAGCTTGGAAAGAAGGCCACGGACCAGGCGAAAGGCGCTTACGGACCGGGCCGGAACGACAGGCGTTCTACCCGCGGGCCCGATCCACCGATGTCACAACAGGCGTCGCCCGCAGGGCGGCGATGATGTTGCTGAGATGCTTGACGTCCTGAACCTCGACATCGATCAGCATCTCGAAAAAGTCGATGGAGCGATTAGTAATCTTGAGGTTACTAATATTGCCATAATTCTTGCCGATAATCGTCGATAGGCCGCCCAGACTGCCCGGCTCGTTCGCGACCACCAGGTGCAGGCGGCCGGTGTGACGATCATCGCTTTCCTTGAAGTCCCAGGAAACATCAACCCAGCGCTCGGGGGTTTCCTGAAAGGTCTCCAGCGTCTCGCAGTCAATGGTGTGGACGGTCACACCCTTGCCAGTGGTCACGATCCCGACAATCCGGTCACCCGGCAGGGGGTGACAGCAATGGGCGTAATGCACCGCCATACCTGGGATCAGTCCGGTGATCGGCACCGCGTTGTCGGAGGTCTTGGTGCTTTTCGGCTTGGTGCGGCTCGTCGGCGCGGCCTTCTGAGCCTTGGCCTCATCCTTGGCGCCCGGGAAGACGGCGACCAGGACTTCGCGTCCGGTCAGGTGGCCCTGCCCCACCCGAAAGTAAAGGTCCTCGATCGCGTCGCAGCGGAATTTCTTCAAAACCCCGGCCACGGCCTTTTCAGTATAGTCGTAACCCTCCTGCCGGAAGGCTTTCTGCAGGATCTGAAGTCCGAGTTCGCCGTACTGATCCTTTTCCTTCAGCCGTACGAAGCGGCGAATACAGGCTTTGGCCTTGCCGCTGACCACGAACTTTTCCCAGTCCGGCGAAGGGGTCTGGGCCTTGGAGGTGATGATCTCGACCTGGTCGCCGTTGTGCAGCACGGCGCGCAGTTGGACCATCCGGCCGTTCACCTTGGCGCCGACGCAGGTATTGCCCACCTCGCTGTGCACCGCATAGGCGAAATCCACCGGGGTCGAGCCGTTGGGCAGCGCGATCAGATCACCCTTGGGGGAGAAGCAGAAGACCTGGTCCTGGAACATCTCCAGCTTGGTATGTTCGAGGAACTCCTCCGGATTGGAGGCATGCTCCAGGATATCCAGCAGTTCGCGCAGCCAGCGGTACTGGCGGCCTTCCTGTTTGTGACCCTGTTTATAGACCCAGTGGGCCGCCACACCATATTCGGCGACTTCGTGCATCTCCGTGGTGCGGATCTGGACCTCGATGCGCTGGCGTTCTGGTCCGATGATACAGGTATGCAGCGAGCGATAGCCGTTGGGCTTGGGCGTGGAGAGGTAATCCTTGAAGCGCCCCGGGACCACCGGATAGTTACCATGCAGGATACCGAGCGCGGCGTAGCAGTCCCCAATATCGGCCACCACGACCCGGAAAGCCATGATGTCGGAGAGCTGCTCGAAAGTGACATCCTTGCGCTGCATCTTGCGCCAGATGGAATGGGGCGTCTTCATGCGCCCTGAGACCCTGGCTTCGATCTTGTGCTCGGCCAGATCCGCCTGCAGTTGACCCACGATCCGACCGGAAAGATCGTCGCCCTGCCCCTTCAGAAAATCCAGGCGGGCAAGGATGGATTCGCGCCCGTCAGGATTTAACTGTGCAAAAGCAAGATCTTCCAGGTCGTCTTTAAAGCGCTGCATCCCGATGCGCTCGGCCAGCGGCGCATAGATGTCCATGGTTTCGCGCGCGATGCGGCGGCGCTTATCGGGCGACTTCACGAAATGCAGGGTCTGCATGTTGTGCAGGCGATCGGCCAGCTTAACCAGCAGCACCCGGATGTCCTCGGACATGGCCAGCACCAGCTTGCGGAAGTTCTCCGCATGCTTGGTCTGCTCGGACTGCAGCTCGAGGCGGGTCAGCTTGGTGACCCCGTCGACCAGGCGTTCGATATCCTTGCCGAAGACGCGCTCCACGTCGGCCAGCGTCGCCTCGGTATCCTCCACCACATCATGCAGCAGCGCGGTGATGATGGAATCGTCGTCGAGCTTGAGGTCGGTGAGAATGCCCGCGACTTCGATCGGATGGGAAAAGTAGGGATCGCCCGACTCGCGCTTCTGCGAGCCGTGGTACTTCATGGCGTAGACGTAGGCGCGGTTCAGCGCCTCCTCATCCACATTGGGATCGTAGGCCTTAACCCGTTCTACTAACTCAAACTGTCGGATCATCCTACGCCTGCCTTCTCGTCCGGCCCCTATCCTATCGGACAAAGGGTCAAACAAAAGTCACAAGCAGGCGAAGGGCTGTCGCCGGAGCCACAATTCTCACCGGTCTTGCCGATGGCGTCTCGGGCTGCGGCTGGCATCCTGACCCCCGGTGCGGGCTCAGGCCGCGTCGGGACCGTCTTCGCCCGGCCCCGTATTGCCCAGAACAGTGTCCGGCGAAGCCGGTGTGGCTTCTTCGGCAGCGGCGTCGGGCGCCGTCTCAACGCCGAGGACACCTGCAGCCACCAGTTCTTCACCAGCCGCCGCCTTGTTCGGATCGAGCATCGGCTCGTCAAACTCGGGCAGATCTTCTTCCGGCTCGTCAGTTTCGATGTGCTTCTGCAGCCCCTGCACCAGTTCTTCGCCCAACGCATCCACGCTAATGGTTTCGTCAGCAATTTCTCGCAGGGCAACAACCGGGTTCTTGTCGTTGTCACGATCGACCGTCAGGCTTCCGCCGGCGGAAATGTCCCGGGCGCGCTGCCCGGCCAACATCACCAGCTCGAAACGGTTCGGGATCTTTACAACGCAGTCTTCAACGGTAACGCGCGCCATGAATTCGGAGCTCCGATTAATAAATCCGTGGTGTCGGGAACCTCGGGACCATGCAGCCATGCCCCGAAGCCGCGGACTATAGGCATCAGATATGTCATGTGCAAGGCAATTTTACAAGCGTTCTGCGGACATTAGAGCCATTCCTGGAATCATTTCACGGCCTTGAACCCGCTCGGCTTTTGCCCGCGCGATCTGCACCTGCTCAGGGCTCATCCGGCTCGGTCACCTGCCCGGCCGGCAGGGCCGCTACAAGGTCGGGGCCCGACAGGCCGCTGACCGGATGGCGCCAGTCGGGCGCGATTTCGACCAGGGGCAGGACCACGAAGGCCCGTTCGCTGAGCCGCGGATGGGGCAGAATCGGCACCTCGCCGTCACCGGACACCCGCGCTCCGTAGGCCAGGAGGTCCAGGTCAATGATCCGGGCTTCATTCCGAACCTTTCGCACACGGCCGAATTCTGCTTCGATTTCATGCAGGCGTGCGAGCAATTCCGCCGGCGCCAAATCCGTCTCCAGCGCCGCCACAGCATTAATATACCAGGGCTGGTCCGACACCGGCACCGGCTCGCTGCGGTACCAGCGGGACCGGCGCAAGAGCGTAATTCCTTGCTTTTCAACTTCTTTCAGTGCCGCTTCACAAGCATTTCGCGGAGAACCGAAGCGCGGGCTTGCCAAGTTGGCCCCTATCCCGATAAAGATCACGAAATCGCTATCCCTGTTTTTGTCTCTTGCTGAAGGGTCAATATGTTCTAAATATTGCAGTGTATACAGAGCGCTGTATTTGATAGATTCGAATCAGTTCAATCTGTAGTCGATTTACATACAAACGATTTTGCGTTTTAGACCAGCGCGAGGATTTAGCATGAACTTTTACCCACAGGAAAAGGTGGCGTTGTTTATCGACGGCTCCAACCTCTACGCCACCGCCCGGGCGCTGGGTTTTGATATCGATTACAAACGCCTGCAAGGACTTTTTGCAAGCCAGTGCAATATGATCCGCGCCTTTTATTACACGGCGTTGATCGAGGATCAGGAATACTCCCCGATCCGGCCGCTGGTCGACTGGCTCGACTACAACGGTTACACCATGGTGACCAAGCCGACCAAAGAGTTCACCGACGCCACCGGCCGGCGCAAGATCAAAGGCAATATGGACATCGAGCTGGCCATCGACGTCCTGGAGATGGCTGAGCATCTGGACCATATCGTGCTCTTTTCCGGCGACGGCGACTTCCGGCGCCTGGTCGAGGCCGTCCAGCGCAAAGGCGTACGGGTCACCGTCGTCTCAACCGTGCGCTCCCAGCCCTCGATGGTGGCCGACGAGCTGCGCCGCCAGGCGGACAGCTTCCTGGATCTCTATGACCTCCAGCCCAAAATCGAGCGTCAGAACAGCGGTGATCAGCAACGCCGCGCGCCGGGTCCCGGCGCAGTCGACGATGACGACTACGACGATTACGACGACGTCTACGAGGCGGAATCCGCGTAAAATCGGGTTTCGCGCATGCCTTCGGCCGGCAAGCATCTGGCCGGCCCGGAGATACCGGCCTCCAATTGCAGGATCTGTCCGCGTTTAGCCGGGTTCCGGCGCGGCAATCAGGAAAAGTTCCCCAGCTTTCATAACGCCCCGGTCGAGTCCTTCGGGCCGCTGGAAGCGCGCCTGCTGATCGTCGGCCTGGCGCCTGGCCTCAAGGGTGCGAACCAGACCGGTCGCCCCTTTACCGGCGACTCCGCCGGGGACCTGCTCTACGCCGCCCTGGAAAAGTTCGGTTTCGCCATCGGCCGCTTCAACAACAGCGCCGACGACGGTCTGGCTTTGGAGGACTGCCGCATCACCAACGCCGTGCGCTGTGTGCCGCCGGAGAACAGACCGACGACGCAGGAGATCAAGGACTGCCTGCCCTTCCTAACCTCGGAAATCGCCAGTCTGCCCCGGTTAAAACTGCTGCTGGCGCTGGGCGGAGTCGCCCACGGCGCTGTGCTGAGTGCCCTGGGCTTACGCAAGAGTCATTGCAAATTCGCCCATAACGCCCTGCATGAACTCCCCAACGGGCTGCTGCTGCTGGATAGCTATCACTGCTCCCGCTACAACACCAACACCGGCCGCCTGACCGAAGAGATGTTCGATGCGGTGTTCCGGACTCTGCGCCACCAGTTGGACGCAGCCGGTTAACTAAAGATCCTTGTTGCGCATCAGGCGGGCTTTCTCCCGCTGCCAGTCGCGTTTCTTTTCGGTATCGCGCTTATCGGCCTGCTTTTTGCCACGGGCGAGCCCCAGTCCCACCTTGGCGATGCCGCGCTTGTTGAAATAGATGCTGACCGGGATCACGGTGTAGCCTTCGCGGTGCACCATGCCGATCATCTTGGCCATTTCCTTGCGCTTCAACAGGATTTTGCGCGGCCGTTTGGGCTCGTGGTTGAAACGGTTGGCGGCGTCGTAGGTCGGGATATGGGCATTGACGAGGAACATCTCGCCGCCCTCTTCGCTGGCGTAGGATTCCAGGATCGACGCCCGGCCCTGGCGCAGTGACTTCACTTCACTGCCGGTCAGGACCAGGCCGCCCTCAACGACATCCTCGATGAAGTAGTCGTGGCGCGCGCGCCGGTTTTGCGCCACCAGGTTCTGAGCCACCTGGTTCTGGGGTGTGTTTGCCATATCTGATCTTACTCAGGCGGCTCGGCGCGCCCGGATACCTGCTCCGTCAGTTCAGCAGCCCGGCGTGGACCATGGCCTTGCGGATCGCCGCCTGGCAGTTCTCGGATACCGAGACCAGCGGCAGGCGCAGGCGGTCTTCGCAGTGCCCCAGCAGGCTCAGCGCAAACTTCGCGGGTCCCGGACTGGGCTCCATGAACATGGCCTCGTGCAGGGGCATCAGGCGCTGGTTAATCTGGTCGACCCGGTCGAAATCGCGCTGCTGCCAGGCGTTCTGGACCTCGGCACAAAGCGCGGGCGCCACATTGGCGGTCACCGAGATGCAGCCGTGCCCGCCCTGCGCCAGGAAAGGCACTGCGGTGGCGTCCTCACCGGACAGTTGGGCGAAATCGTCGCCGATCGCCAGACGGGTCTTTGCCGGCCGGGCGAGGTCCGCGGTGGCATCTTTAACGCCGACGATGTTCGGCAGCTCAGCCAGCCGGGCCATGGTTTCCACCGACATATCAACGATGCTGCGGCCGGGAATGTTATAGATCACGATCGGGATCTCGACCGCATCATGGATGGTCTTGAAGTGCTGGTAGAGACCTTCCTGGTTCGGCTTGTTGTAATAGGGTGTGACGATCAGAGCCGCGTCCGCGCCGGACTCCTTTGCCCCCTGGGTCAGGCTGATGGCCTCCTCCGTCGAGTTGGAGCCGGTGCCCGCGATCACGGGAACTTTACCGTCGGCCACTTCGACACAGAGTTTAGTAACCCGCATGTCCTCTTCGTGTGACAGCGTGGGGGATTCCCCGGTGGTGCCACAGGGGACAACACCATGGCTACCCTGCTCGATCTGCCACGCGACGAAGTCCTGAAACGCTTTTTCATCCACCGATCCGTTCGAGAAGGGTGTGATCAGCGCCGGGAGAGAGCCCCTGAACATCGGGCCAGCCATAGTTTTTCCCCAGTAATCAAATTTAAAGCGTCGCAAATGCAGTATGCCTCTGCGCTGTGCGAGGCGCGAAGATACTCTCTCACCGGTAGCCCGGCAAGGGGATCGCCGCGCGGTTCCGGGTGCTTTCGACACAATATGACCCTCTTCGGTCACTTTGGATTGAACGGATAGGCTGATAAACTCGGGTCAAGAAACATCGATCGTCTGGCGGTGCCGAAAAACCGGCGTTCGGCCCCTGCCGGGCAGGACGCCGCAGGCGTTGAAAGATGGCCGTAGACCCCCAAATGGATAAGTCATGCGTGGACTCTCGGCGTTCCTCTTTCTGACCCTGTTGCTGGGCGCTTCGCCCGGCAAGGCCGCTGCTCAAAACGGACCGGCATCCGATCCCAACGCCCTCCCGCAGGACAGGGCGGCCGTCGCTCCGGCCAAGGCCACCGCATCTGCCAAACCCTTGAGCGCCGAGGACAAAGCCAAATTCAAGAAGTTCTTCCGCGAGGTCGATTCCGGGCGGGTCGCCCAGGCCTGTGCACGGGTGGGTGGTCAGATCGAGGACCAGCTTGCCTCTGACCTGACCACCTGGGTCTGCCTGCAAAAAGGTGGCACCCGCGCGACCTTCAAGCGCTACAGCGAGTTCGCCGTCAGCCACGCCCACTGGCCCTGGCACGGCAATCTGCGGCGCAAAGCCGAGGCCGCTCTCGCCAAACGCACGCCGGACGAGGAGATTCTCGCCTGGTTTGATGCGCAGCCGGCCCTGAAGGGCAAGGCCGCGGTCGCCTATGCCGCGTCCCTGAAGCGGGCCGGCCGGGACAAGGACCTGGCCGCTTTTGTAGCGAAGAGCTGGGTCGAGCTGGATTTCAGCCGGGATGAGGCCAGGAGTTTTTACCGGAGTTACAAAGACCTGCTGACGCCCGAACTGCAAGAGGCGCGGCTGGAGCGCCTGCTGTGGGACCGTAAGTATTCAGCCGCCGAACGGCAGGTGAAACTGGTTTCGGAGGATCTGCGCAAGCTGGCCATCGCGCGCATCACCCTGGGACGCAAACGCTCCGGTGTCGATGCGGCGATCCGGCGGGTGCCGAAGCATCTGCAGGACGATCCGGGACTGTTATATGAAAGGGCCCGCTGGCGCTGGAGCCGTGGGCGCCGGGACGCCGTCGCGGAGCTGCTGGAACAAGCCGGTGACATGACACCCCGCCCCGATCTCTGGTGGTCCATGCGACATTCACTGGCGCGCCGGGCGCTGACCCAGGGCAACATCGAGCGAGCCTATCGGCTCAGCAGCCAGCATGGCATGAGCAGCGGCATCGGCTTCGCGGATGGCGAATGGCTGGCCGGCTGGGTTTCCTTACGCTTTCTCAAGCAGCCACGGCGCGGCTATGAGCACTTCGCGCGGCTCTACTACGGTGTAAAGTCCCCGATCAGCAGGGCGCGCGGCGCCTACTGGGCCGGCGAGGCCTCGCGGATCATGGGCAATGACGAATGGAGCGAGCGCTGGCACAAGATCGCCGCCGGCTACCGCACTACCTTTTACGGACAGTTGGCCGCCAATCGCCTGGGGCGCAAGGCGAGCCTGCCGATCAATCCCTACGGACAGCCCAGCTACGCCCAGCGCCAGGACTTCGAGAACAAGGATCTGGTCCGGGCCGTCAAGCTGCTGGGCGAAGTCAATCAGACCCGCTACCAGGACGCCTTCCTCAGCCGGCTGCGCCTGGATGCCAAGGTCGCGGCGGACTATAGCCTGACGGCGGAACTGGCAGAGCAGCAGGAACGCAACGGGATCGCCCTGCGGGTCGCCAAGACGGCGCAGCGCAACGGCATCACCCTGCTGGACTACCTCTACCCCTCGATCGAGGTCGGCGATGCCGAGCCGGAGGAAGCCCTCACTCTGGCACTGATCCGCCAGGAAAGCGCCTTCGACCAAAAGGCGGTCAGCCATGCCGGCGCGCGCGGTCTGATGCAGCTCATGCCCGCCACCGCGAAGGAAGTCGCCCGCAAGCAGCGGCAGAAGTACGACAAGCAGCGCCTGGTCACGGACCCGGCCTACAATATCCTGTTGGGCAAGGCCTATCTGTCCCAGGTGGTAAACCGCTTTGACGGCTCCTACATCCTGGGCCTCGCCGCCTATAACGCCGGGCCGCACCGGGCCAAACGCTGGATCAAGGAATTCGGCGACCCAAGGGACCCGGGCGTCGATCCCATCGACTGGATCGAGCACATCCCCTTCAGCGAGACCCGTAACTACGTGCAGCGGATTCTGGAAAGCCTCTCAATCTACCGCCTGCTGCTCGCCGACGGGCGCACCACGCCGACGGCCACGCCCCTGCCAACCTCCGACCCCTTCGCCTCCTGGGGCCACGATGCCTCGCGTTCCTGCTGTTTCTAACCCGTTGCCAGCAGACTGACGCCGAAGAGAACGAACGCCGCCCAGAGAAGACGGCGGGCGACATCACCCTCGCGCAGCAGGAGGCCCCCAAGCAGAACCGTCAGCAGCACGCTGACCTCCCGCACCGGAGCGACGTAAATCACCGGCGTGAAGGTCAGGGCATAGAGAACCAGGATGTAAGCCAGCGGATTGAAAACGGCGATCACGATCACCGCCAAGCGATGTTCGCGCCAAAGACGCCTGACCTGCGGCCGCCGGCGCGCCGCAACCGGTGCCAGAAGCACGACGCGGCCAAGGCTGGAGACGTAGTCCAGCAGCAGCGGCGGTACGAGCAGAACGGAAACCGCGTAGGCGTCCCAGACGGTGTAGCTGCCGATCAATGTGCCGGCCGCAACGCCAAAGGCCAGCGAAGCGCCGGCTTTTCCACGCTTCATGCCGAATCCACCGGTCAGCCCCAGAATTCCGAATATGATCGCAAGGGCGCCGGCGGCGACCTGCAGGGTCATGGCCTCGCCCAGCACCAGCACCGCAAAAGCAGAAGACAGAAAGGGACCCGTGGCGCGCGCGGTGGGATAGATCAGGGACAGATCGCCGCGCCGGTAGCCCTGCTGCAAAAGCAGGAAATAGCCGAGATGCAAAAGCGCGCTGCCGAGGATGAACAGCAGTTCCCAAGTGCCAAAGACCGGGCGCTCAATGACCAGGATGTAGAGCGCCAGGGGAAAATAGAGGACGACACTGACCAGCGAGAAGAGCCAGACCAGCTCTGGCCCCGCATTAATCCGTTTGACGCAGAAATTCCAGAGGGCGTGGCAGCAGGCAGCGGTTAGGACGAGCGCAAAGCCGGTGAGTGTCATGAAAAATCCTTAAAGACGAGCTGTTGAAAGACATGCGAAAGCACGCCCCTTCAACCCCCCTAGCCTTTTCGTCTTTAAGGTGTCTGCCGTACACGGCTCATAACGGCGCTCGGTCCAGGCCTGCTCCCTAATACCAGGGGACAACGGAACCCTAGCCGCACTTGAATGGGCAGCGCGATTTTACCAGTGGCCGCCGCTCTGTAAAGCCTCTGCCAGCACAGTATCGGACTTCAAGAAATCTTCAGCAGCGGACACCTTTCAGGCCGCCCGGCTTTCGGATAGCATTGCCGCTCAATTTAGCGCTCGGGCCGAGGATCAGGTCCGGAATAGAAGGAAAAGCAATGAGCCACCCAGATTTCGCGGCGGTCGAAGCCTGCGTCTTCGATGCCTACGGAACCCTCTTCAACGTCCATTCCGCAGTGGCCCGCGGCGGCGAGACGCTCGGCAACAAAGCTGACGACGTTTCCAATACCTGGCGCCAGAAACAGTTGGAGTACACCTGGCTTCGCAGCCTAATGGGGGCGCACGCGGACTTCTGGCAGGTCACCTCCGACGGTCTGGACTACGCCCTGGAAGCCCATGGCGTCGATGACCGGGCGCTCCACGCCAAGCTGATGGAACTCTATATGACGCTGGACGCTTACGACGACGTCCGGCCGACGCTCGAGACTCTGCGCAAGGCCGGCCTCAAGACGGCGATCCTCTCCAACGGCACGCCCAAGATGCTGGAAGCCGCCGTGACCTCCGCCGGCATCGACGCTCTGCTGGACGAGAACCTCTCGATCGAGGACGTCGGCATCTATAAGCCGGACAATCGGGTCTACCAGCTTGCCTGCGACCGACTGACGGTGCCCGCGGACAAGGTCTGCTTCGTTTCGACCAATGCCTGGGACGCCGCGGGCGCGGCCCACTTCGGCTTCAACGTGGCCTGGCTCAACCGCTTCAACAAGATCCAGGAAGTGCTGCCCGGCCGTCCCAAGGCCGTCATGACCGGCCTCGCGGATCTGGTCGAGCTGATCGGCCTGCCGTCATGAGCCTGGCAGCCGTTTCCGAAGCCCTGGAGATCCCCGTCTTCGACGATGTCGAGGCGGCCGCCGGCCGGCTGGCGGGACAGGCAGTCCGCACGCCCCTGCTGGAGAATCAGCAGTTAAACCAGCACTGCGGCGGTCGGGTGTTGATCAAACCGGAAACGCTTCAGCGGACCGGCTCCTTCAAGTTCCGCGGCGCCTACAATCTCCTCAGCCAATTGACGGAGGAACAGCGGGCCGCCGGCGTGGTGACCTGTTCCTCTGGCAATCACGCCCAAGGCGTGGCCTCGGCGGCGGCCATCCTGGGACTGAAGGCGATCATCGTGATGCCGAGCGACGCACCACGCATCAAGATCGACAACACCCGGACCTATGGCGCCGAGGTGGTGTTTTATGACCGGGAAAAGGAATCGCGCGAAGCGATCGTCGCCGAGATCGCCGAGCGCACCGGCATGATCTTCGCGCCGCCCTACGACCACCCGCACACCATCGCCGGACAGGGTAGCTGCGGCCTGGAGATCGCCGAACAAACCGCGGCGCTGGACGCGAAACTTGACAGCATGCTGGTCTGTTGCGGCGGCGGTGGCCTGACCGCGGGAATCTCGCTGGCCCTGTCGGAGAAATCGCCCGATACCAAAATCTACGCGGTGGAGCCGGAGGGCTTCGACGACACCGCGCGCTCGCTCGCGAGCGGCGAACGCCAGCGCAACGCGCGCGAAGGCGGTTCGATCTGCGACGCCATTCTGACCCCGACGCCCGGCGAGATCACCTTCGACATCAACAGCAGACTCCTGGCCGGCGGCCTCGTGGTCACTGAGGAGGAAGTCCGCGACGCCATGCGCTTCGCCTTCAACCGCCTCAAGCTGGTGGTGGAGCCCGGCGGTGCCGTCACTCTGGCCGCGGTGCTCAGCGGCAAGATCGAAACCCAGGGCAAGACCACGGCGATCACCCTGTCCGGCGGAAACGTCGACCCGGCGCTCTTCGCCAGCATCCTGGCAGGGTGAGACTTCGGCGCGATTGCTTTACACAACACCTGGACGTGACGCCATCAACTCGACGACATGCTGGCAGGTTCTGGTCGTTGCGACATTCTTGAGGCGTGCCGCAATGATGCGTGCCGCAGGGGGCTCTTCGGCGATTTCACGGATCGACAGGCGCGTGCCGTCGTAGCAGACGTCGTGATTCGGGCGCGTATAGGCGATTCCGACACCGTGACCATGGGCGATCAGACTCCTCTGTGTTTCCAGGGAGGCAGTTTGCATCCAGAGATCCGGCGTGAGCTGCAGCGCCCGGAAGAGCTCAAGAATGTAAGGCCAGCTATGCGCCTGGGTCGTCGCGATCAGGCGTTCGCTCGCGAGGTCACGCAGTGATACGGGCCCTTTCCCGGCAAGCCGATGGTTTCGCGGCAGCATGACATAAGGCCGGAGGCGGGAAATCTCGGTCCTTTCGATATCGGCCGAGAGCGCCACGTCGTAGGTCACCGCCAGGTCGATCATGGCCTCCGACAACCACTGTGCAAGATCATCAAAGCCGCCTTCTTTGAATTCGACCTCGATGCCGGGCTGAGCCTCTTCGCAGAGATCGAAGAGCCTCGGCGCCAGCAACGGCGCCAGGTCGGAAAAGCAGCCGATAACGATCCGGCCCCCCGTCGGCTCACCGGTCTCGGCCAGTTTGCTCAGGCCCGCCGTTTCGTCGAGCACGACCTTGGCCCGCTGCACGAACTCCAGCCCAAAGGCCGTCAGTTCCACACCGCTGCCCCGCCGGCGCACGAAGAGGGGCAGCGCCGACTGTTCTTCAATCTGGCGGATTGCCACGGACAGGGATGGCTGCGACGCAGACAAGGCGGCAGCAGCCTGCGTCAGATTCCCGTACTCCGCGGCGGCAACCACGTAGCGCAGTTGCTGAAGAGTCACATTCATTAATCAAAGATATTTAAAAGATAGTAATTCATTATTTTATCTTATTCAAAAAATCATGGCAGAGTCATCTGGAACCTGAAGCTGGAACTCAGATGTCATGACCATCGTAGAAAATCTGATCGGCGAAGCCGAGATCACCGCCTACGCCCGCGACGGTGCCGTTCATATTCCAGGCCTCTTCACCGACTGGGTCGAGGTCATGACCGCGGCGGTCGAGCGCAACATGCGCGAGCCCGGGCCCTACGCGGCGGAGAACATCACCGGCGGCGAGACGGGGCGTTTCTTCGACGACTACTGCAACTGGGAGCGCATTCCGGAACTGCGGGAGATCGTCGAGAAGTCACCGGCGGCGGAGGCGGCCGCGCACATCATGGGCTCCAGCAGCGCGCAGTTCTTTCACGACCATATCCTGGTCAAGGAACCCGGCACCTCCAAGCCGACACCCTGGCATCAGGATTCCCCCTACTACTTCGTCGAAGGCCGGCAGACGGTCAGTTTCTGGATTCCCCTCGACCCGGTCGAGGAAGCTTCCCTGCGCCTGATCAAGGGCTCGCACCTCTGGGACAAGCTGGTGCTGCCGGTGCGCTGGCTGAACAACGATGACTTCTATCCCGACCGCGAATCCTATCTGCCGGTGCCCGATCCTGATCGGGAGCCGGAGAAGTTCGAGACTCTCGAATGGGCCATGAAGCCGGGGGATGCGGTGCTGTTCGACTTCAGGACCGTGCATGGCGCACGAGCCAATATGACCGATCGTCGGCGTCGGGCGCTGTCGCTGCGTTGGGTGGGTGACGACGCGCGCTATGTGGAGCGGCCCGGCCGCACCTCACCGCCCTACCCCGGCCACGAAATGACGGCGGGTCAGAGGCTGCGGGAAGACTGGTTCCCGGTGATCTGGGGATCGCCCTCGGCCTGAATCCGAGCAAAAAGAAAACTGCAGCCGGGAGCCACCCGGCTGCAGCTTTCCCCAATTAACGCCGGAAAGACTTACTGCTTGGTGGCCGTACCGTTGGCCTGAACGGCGGCGGAAGCCTGCATCTTCGCGGCTGCCGCGGCTGCGACGGCGGGGTCGGTCGCGGGAACAGCGGCCTTCGCGCTCGCCGAATAGCCGACGGACTTTTCATCCAGGCGCCGAATGTTACCTTCGATGAAAGCGCCGGCATCGATCGCCAGCGTGCTGTGAGAGATGTCGCCGGTCACCCGGGCGGACTTGGCCAGCACCACGGAGGCCGCCTGAAGCTGACCGTTGATGCTGCCGCAAACGCGTACCGAATCGGCGACGACCGAACCGCGCACCTGAGCCTTTTCGCCGATGGTCAGGGTACGGCTGGAGATATCACCCTCAACCGTGCCGTCGACCTGAAGATCGCCACTGCTGGTCAGGTTCCCCACGATCGTCAGATCCGCGGAGATTATCGAAGGCACGCCGCTGTCGCGTGTCGCCGCCGCCTGCTGGCCGCCGTCGCTGGACTTGGGTGCTTCGCTGTTGGACTTGGAGGATTTCGAAAACATCTGTCAGCCAACCCTATAAATCAGTTCGAAGAGAGATCACGTACGAGTACCGTCGGCGCAGACGGTTCTTCGGGCACGTCCCTGCCGAAAGGCGGCGGGATACTAGCACGAAATCAGGCGGCGTTAACCATTAAGATCAGCCCTACCGCCCGGCGCTCAACCGCTTGCACACAAAGCATGTGTTAACGGAAGATATCATGAAAATGGTTAACGGAATGCAAAGACCGGGCGGCGTCGATTAACGTAAAAAGAATTATTTTTCCGCGCAGCAAAACAGCGCCGCGCTTGCCGGGCAAGTCGGAATTCAGAGGAATTTCAGGAGGCGATCAGCCCTTGAAGACGTGCTTGCCGGCCTGCAGAAACTTGCGGGGATCGACCGGTCTCTTATTGAACAGCACCTCATAATGCACGTGCGGCCCGGTGCTGCGGCCGGAACTGCCGAGCAGCCCGATCTTGTCACGGTTCGCGACCACGTCACCCTTGCGGACCATGATCTTGCGAAGGTGCGCATAGCGGGTCCGGATGCCGTTGCCATGGTCGATTTCAATGAAGCGGCCGAAGCGGCCCTTCCAGCCGGCATAGACCACCTTACCGGGCGCCGTGGCGTAAACGGAGACACCGGTCCGCGCCGCGAAGTCCAGCCCGTTATGAACCGCGGTGCGGCCGTTGATCGGGTCGCGCCGTTTGCCGAAGGTGCTGGAGATCCGGTACTGATCGAGCGGCGGCGCCAAAGGCAAAATGGAAACCACTTCCTGCAGCGCGGCCCAGCGGTTGAGCCGTAGATCAAGCAAAGACATGGCTTCGTCGTAGGCGCGGTCGCTTTCCGATTCGAAGTCACGCTCGGCCGGGACGAAGGGACCGCCCTGGCCGTTCAGGCCCCCGCCGACGCCTTCCAGCAGATCGTCGAGGTTGAGACCGGTCATGGCGACGGTGCGCTCCATGGCCTCGATGCCGAGCGCCGTACGTTCGGTCAGGCGGCGCAGCACGAGGCTCTGGGCATCTTTCACATCCCCCATTTCCTGACGCAGCGCCACGATCTGGGTCTTGAGCTGTCCGTTTTCCTCAGCGAAGCGTTGCGCCTTGTCTTCCATCTGCGCCAGCACTTCGCGTGTCGAGGTCAGTTCCGTGTTGAGTCCTTCGCGCCGCTCGGCATTGGCCGCGAGACGCCCGTTCAGGGCGGCGATCCTGGCTTCCACCAGGGCCTGCGCCGCAAGGTGGTTGGCGCGCGACGCATTGGATTCCGCCACGGCGCTGTCAAAGGCCAGGCGTGATTCCTCAAGATCGCTGGAGAGCTCGGCGAGATCCGCTTCGAGCCCCTGCTTTTCTTCCAGGGTCAAAGCCAGGGTGCCCTCGACCTCCTGCAGCTTCCGCCCCAGGCGCTCACGGGCCTGCACCACCTCCTGGCGGCCGGCCTCGGTATTTTCCAGGGTATCCTGGATCTCGTCGACCTGGGACTTCAGGGCCGAACTGCGGCCGGCGATTTTCAGCAGGTCATTTTCGAACTTTTGCAGCTTTTCACGTAAGCCCTCACGCGCAATCACGACCCGGGCCCGCTCGGTACTGGAACTCTTCAGTTCTTCCTGGATCGCCGCCAGTTCATTGGGCGCGACCCGGCCGCTGCCCAGCCGCGAGAGCAGAAGGTCCTGATTCTTTTCGAGCCCCTCGGTGATCTCGGCGAACTGATTGTGATATTCGGAGACTTCCGCCAGCAGTTCGAAGTAGGCCAGCTTCTGGCGCTCGATTTCCGCGTCCTTGGCCGCCAGCGCAATCCTGGTGTCGCTGCTTTTGGAGTTGAGCAGGTTGCCCATGAAGAGCAGACCGCTGGTCGACAGCAGCACCCAGACCGCAGCCGCCGCTGCGCCACCGGCCATGCACTTCTGAAAGCGCGGCGACAGGCGGATGAACTTCACCTCGTCGTTCGACCGCAGGTGAATTTCGCGCGCGACAAAGACACGGTCGAGAAAAGCCGTCACGCGGCCCTTCAATGCCGAAGCAGGCACTCGATCCTTCTCCCCTTCCGTCTGCTCCGTCATGTCAGCGCTGGCCCCTTACATCGGCCGTCGCGACATCGACAGACATCAGCCGCGCGCTGCAACTTCCCGGGCCAAACCCGGCAGTGGCGCCGACTGTTTCCAGACGAATGTTCCCTTGCACCGGCAAGCTGTTCAGGCAATTCAAGTGACCACGAACAACCCGCGAAGGCGCAGATTCTAAAGCGCGACGAAAGTAACCAGCGCACATAACCTAGGCAAGTCCTTACTCTTCAACCCCCGGCTCAGAACAGATCAAGCCGTTTGCAGACTAAAGGTATGCGCTATCTCTATAAAAAGGGGTTAATGAGCCCTGTACTTTACGCAAAAGCCCTTGATATTACACAGAGCTTACCAGCGGTAACCTTTGAGGCAGGCGTTACTACGCGCAACAGGCGATTGTCTAACGGGACGTCGGATCAACCAGCTACAACAAAGACACACCGTCCTTCAGTCCCGTGGCGGACTTGGATTCGCGAAAATCCCGCGCCTGCTAAGCGCAATTGGCGCCATCCGGACTGCAGTAAATCCACGCAGCTCGACAACTTCCCTCGAACGAGGTGACTACAGTGGACCGTCCGACAGGGCTGCCAGGCCATGCTCGCCGACAAACGCCGAGACCTGAGCGCGCAGCTTCGCTTTTGCCATCACCGCGACGGCTGCCGGAAGATCGTGCAACTCCCCTTCGCGGGCGAGAACAGTCAAGGTCCGCGAAAGCCCAACGACCGGCAAAGGACGAATGCTCAATGGCATGTTTTCCACCAGACCATCGATAAGGAGCGTCGGCGTAAGCAGGCTGAAACCCATGCCCTTGGATACACAGGACGTCACCATGCTCGAGCGGTCGGCCTGAATGACGCGATCGGGTTCGAACCGCAGCCGCCGCAGATGCTGCATGATCAGGCGTCCCGCGTAGGTACTATCCGAAAATCTGACCAACGGCAGATGATTCTGGATCGCTTCTAGGCTGTCCTGCGGCCCCCGATAGGCCGACGGCAGCACCAAAAGAAAGGTCTCGGTCATAATGGCGTGCCGCTCCAAACCATCAAGGTCGAGGAAGGGGTTGGAGGTGATCGCCAGATCGGCCTGCTTCGTTCGCAGCAAACGTTCATGATCGCCGCTTTGGCCCGCGTGTAAGGTCAGATCGCGTACCCCGAACTTCGACTGAACCAGCGACACCAGATCGGGCGTCAGGGTCGTCGCGATGGAAGCCTGCATGCCGACGCGCAGGAGCGGAATGGACGCGCTGTCGCGGTGCCGCATGTCCGTTTCCAGATCGCCAATTGCATTCAGGATCTTCTGGGCCTGGTGATGCAGCCGGAGCCCGGTATATGTCAGCCGTGCGGGACGTGTCGAGCGGTCCAGCAACGTCGCGCCGAACTCCTTTTCCAGCGTCGCGATATGCTGTGAGGCGGCGGGCTGGCTTAATCCCAGCAACCTGGCGCCGGAACGCATCTGACCCGTTTCGGCGACCGCAAGCAGCACCTCCAGCGAACGGATCAGTCCGGGGCTAAAGCGACGAGGCGGCGACATTCGACGAAAGCATTGTATAAGTTTTCCTGATACTCATCTGTTTTTCTTGCCTCGGGCAGCGCTTGTCCGCAAGAAATTTCGCTATGACACCCGCTCGCACCCAGCGCAGGCGTGCCCGCAACGGCAAAGCCCGGCCTCCGGAGCCGCGTTTCCCATTCATTTCGCGACGCCTGGCGCCCTACAGCGTTCTGTCAGAGGAAGGCTTGAGCCTGATCGAGGAAAACGCCGACCGGATTCTGGCGGAAACCGGTATGGAGTTTCGCGAAGACCCGGAGATCCTGGAGATTTTTCGCAAAGCGGGCTGTTCAGTCGAAGGCGAGCTTGTGCGCTTCGCACCAGGGTTTTGCCGCAAGCTCATTCAGTCAACGGCGCCGGCTCAGTTCATTCAGCATGCCCGCAATCCGGCAAACTCGGTCCAGATCGGCGGCGATGCCACCGTATTGTGCCCTTCCTGGGGACCGCCCTTCGTCCACGATTTGGACCGCGGGCGGCGCTATGCGACTTTTGAAGACTTTCAGACGCTGATTAAGCTGCATCACAGCCTGCCCTGGCTACATCATTCGGGTGGCGTCGTCTGTGAGCCGGTGGATCTGCCGGCGCCCAAGCGGCATCTCGACATGCTCCTGGCCCACATCCGCTATTCCGACCGCCCTTTCATGGGCGCCTTTATCGGGGCGGAACGCGCGTCCCATGCGATCGATATGGCCCGGATACTGTTCGGCGATGACTACGTCGCCGAAAATCCCGTGCTTTACTGCGTTTCGAACAGCAATGCGCCGCTGACCATGGATGCGCATATGACTGGCGCGCTTAAAACCTACGCCCGCGCCGGGCAGCCCGTGGCCTGCACGCCCTGGGTGTTGACCGGCGCCATGTCGCCGACGACCGTGGCCGGCACCCTGGCGCAGATCCTGGCCGAAGCAATGGCCGGCCTGGCCCTGGTGCAGCTCGTCAGACCCGGCGCGCCCTGCCTGATGGGAAGCTTCGCCTCCACCATGTCAATGAAGTCCGGCGCCCCGACCTTCGGCTCGCCGGAGGCCGGACTGATGGTGCTTGCCGCCGGGCAGCTTGCAAGACGCCTCGGGGTTCCCATGCATACGGTCGGAACACCCTCTTCGTCCAAGCTCCCCGATGCGCAAAGTCAGCAAGAGGCCACCTGGGGTCTGATGATGTCGTTGTTCGCAGGCGCGCATGTCATCAATCACGCCACCGGCTGGCTGGAGGGCGGACTGGTTACCTCATTCGAAAAAACCATCATCGATCACGACATCTGCGGGAAAGTCGCGCGCTTTTTCGATGGGATCGACCTGAGCGAAAACGCCCAGGCCATGGAGGCGATCGCGGCGACCGGACCGGGACAGCATTTTCTGGGATCGGAACATACACAGGCCAATTTCCTGTCCGCGCTGTTTCGCCCGCTCACGCCAGACGACAATTCCTTTGAACAATGGGAAGCCGCCGGCTCGGAAGATACCGCCTCACGCGCGAACCGCCTCTGGAAAGAGCGCCTGGAAAGTTATCAGGATCCCGGCCTTGATCCCGAGATAGATGCCCGCCTGCGCACCTACGTCACAAAAACCAAGGAAACCCTGCCCGACCGGGATTATTTTTGATGCGCCGGACACTGATCATCGGCGGCGGCGCGATTGGGCTGAGTGTCGCTTACCATCTCGCCAAACGTGGGAGTGACGAGGTGATCCTGCTGGAACGGAACCAGCTCACCTCCGGCACCTCCTGGCATGCGGCCGGGATCGTCGGTCCCCTGCGCGCCACCCCGAACATGACCCGGCTCGCCTCTCATGCGCTCGAACTCTTTCCAAGACTAGAGGCGGAAACGGGTATGGCCACCGGCTATCGGCGGACCGGCGGCTATTGGCTGGCGCGCGAAGCGGCGCGCATGGATGAACTGCGCCGCATCGCCGACCTTGGCGTCACCCAGGGTCTCAAGCCAAGGATCCTCGCGCCGGAAGACCTGCAGGTTCCGGGCATCGCGATCGAGGGGTTGGTGGGGGCCCTGCAGGTGCCCGAAGATGCCAGCGTCAATCCGGTCGACCTCTGCATGGCCTACGCCCGCGGCGCCCGCCAGGCGGGTGCGACCATCCGGGAACAAACCGCTGTCGCGTCGCTGAATGTTGAAGCAGGACGGATCACAGGCATCGCTCTTGCCGACGGCTCAGCCATCTCGGCGGACCGCGTCGTACTCTGCGCCGGCGCCTGGTCGCGCGAGCTGGCAGCCAAAGCCGGCGTGGCTTTGGCTCTGCAGCCCGTGGAGCACATGTACGTCGTGACCGAGCCGATGCCGGACCTGCCCACTCCCTTCCCGGTCCTGCGCGATCTGGATCGCGGCATATACGTAAAGGGCGACGCGGGCCGGCTGGTGATCGGGGGGTTCGAACCCGATGCAAAATGCTGGGACCCCTCGGGCCCTGGCGGAGATTCGGCCTTTCTGGAACTGGCCGAAGACTGGGACCAGTTCGCGCCATTTATGGAAGCCGCGCTGTCGCTCATACCCGGGCTGGCGGAAACCGGAATTCAGCATTTCATGAACGGGCCGGAGAGCTTCACATCGGATACGCGTCCTCTGGTGGGCGAGGCACCCGGGGTCGACGGGCTCTTCGTGGCGGCGGGCATGAATTCCGTCGGCGTGATGTCCTCGGCCGGAATCGGACGCGCACTGGCCGACTGGATCGCCGATGGTCATCCCCCCTTCGACATGTGGGAAGTCGACATCGCCCGCGCCGACCCCAAAGCCGCCGCGCCGGCTCATATGCAGGCGCGTATGGAAGAAGCCGTCGCCGATCTCTTCGCCCTGCACTGGCCTTATAAGCAACCGAAAGCGGGCCGCGGGTTGCGAAAATCCGCTCTGCATGACGAATGGGCAAAAACCGGTGCGCAGTTTGGTCTGACAGCCGGATGGGAACGCGGACTGTGGTACGCCAAAGACAATAGCGAGCACGCCCTGCCCTACACGGTCGGCCAACAGCCCTGGTGGCCCATTGCCGCGCGCGAGGCCGGGTCCATGGCGGGGGGCGCAGCGCTGTTGGACCTTAGCCCCTTCACCAAGATTGAGCTAAGCGGCCCGAACATCTGTGCCGCACTCAACCGTCTGACCACGGCGCAGATGGATGTCCCTCCCGGGCGCGCGGTCTATACCCAGTTGCTCAACGCCCGAGGCGGCATCGAAATGGATGTCACCATTTCGCGTCTTGGCGCCGAGCGCTTTCACCTGACCTCCGGCGCCGCGACCCGCCAGCGCGATCTGGCCTATCTTCGGCGGCATCTCCCTGAATGTGACGTTGAGGATGTGACGGAGTTTTTTTGCACCCTCGGCGTCATGGGGCAGTCCGCCGCTGGGGTCTTGCGAGACCTGCAACCCGAGACCGCATGGGACGGTGCACCACAGGGGCAGGTGCTCGAAACACATATCGACGATCACGCCATTCGCGCGACCCGCATCAGTTTCGTCGGCGAATACGGATGGGAACTGACACTGCCCAATGTCATCGCGCCGCAGATCTTTAATCGTTTGCGCGCCGCGGCGGCGTCGCCCATGGGGCACTTCGCGCTGGATGGCTGCCGGCTCGAGAAAGGCTTCAAACACTGGGGGCACGACATCGGTCCTGAGATCACGCCGCTCGAAGCGGGCCTTGCCTTCACCATCGACTGGTCCAAGGACTTCGTCGGTAAGGAGGCCCTGCTGCGCCAGAAAGCCTCGGGACTTTCGCAACGTCTCCTTTTAATGCAGATCTCCGGCGACGCCTTGATGCTGCACGACGAGCCGGTCTATGAGGACGGTCGCCACGTCGGCTTCACCACCTCCGGCGCAAGGGGACCGCGCACCGGCCTGAACCTGGCCTTTGGCCTGATCCGAACGGCGCCCGGCGAAGGACTTCAGGAAAGTCGCGCGCGCCGCTTCTCGGTGCGGGTGGCAGGACGCGACTATCCCGCGACCCCGCTGGCGCGCGTACCCTTTGATCCCGCGGGCGAAAGGATGAAAGCGTGACCGAGGTGCAGGTGGTCATTATCGGCGGCGGCGCCATGGGGGTATCGCTGCTTTACCATCTGACGAAGATGGGCTGGCGCGACGTTCTGCTGGTGGAAAAGAATGACCTGACCCATGGCTCCACCTGGCACGCCGCCGGACTCTGCACGCACTTCGCGCACAACACGACGATCCAGGAACTCAGGGCGACCTCCGTTCGGCTCTACCGTGACATCCTGCCGGAGGAGACCGGGCAGGATTGCGGCTTTCATCGCTCGGGCGCGATGCGGATCACACGCAATCCCGAACGCATGGCCGAGTTTCGCCATGTGGCGGGTCTGTCGGCCTTTACCGGCTATCCCCTTGAGATGTTGACTCCCGAGCGGATCGCGGAACTGCACCCTCTGGCAAAGCTCGATGGCTTGCTCGGCGGTATCTACGAACCCGACGATGGACATGTGGATCCCTGGCTGGCCACCAACGCCATGGCCCAAGTCGCAACTGGCAAAGGCGCCAAGATCTGGCGGCGCTGTTCGGTGACGGATATTCGGCGCTTGGACAAGCAGTGGCAGGTGGAAACAGCCAGGGGAAGTGTTCGCACACAGCACCTGGTCAATGCGGCGGGCACCTGGGGCTGGGAGATCGGACAGATGATGGGGCTCAACATCCCATCGGTGCCGGTACTGCATCAATACCTGGTTACGGACCGAGTGGCCGACGTCGCCGAACGGCAGGCTTCCGGTCTACCGGAATTGCCGATCATCCGCGACCCGGAAGAAAGCTGGTATGTGCGCCAGGAGCGCGACGGGCTGATCCTCGGACCTTATGAAAAAGAGGCGCAGGTCTGGTCGGTCGACGGGGTGCCGCCGGAGTTCGGGGCGGATCTGATGCCCCCCGACCTGGACCGGGTGGAGCATATCATCCTTGCCGCGATGGCTCGAATTCCGGCCTTAGAGACCGCTGGCGTGAAATCGGTGATCAACGGACCGATCACCTTCACTCCGGATGCCAACCCGCTGATCGGCCCGGCGCACGGGCTGGAAGGCGCCTGGCTGCTGACCGGCTCCTCCATGGGGGTCATGGAGGGCGGCGGTGCGGGCTGGTTCCTTGCGCACTGGATGACCCATGGTGCGCCGCCGATGGATGCGCTTGCCGTCGACAGCCGGCGCTTTGGCGCCTGGGCGGACCGTGACTATCGCGTGGCCAAAGCCATCGAATGCTTCGGTCTGCAGTTCGGCGTTCACTATCCCTTCGAAGAACGCCCGGCCGGACGCAACCTCCTTAAGTCACCGCTGCATGACGCGATGCTGAAACAGGGTGCTGTCATGGGTTTTGCCTATGGCTGGGAACGGCCGCTTCACTTTGGGGGCGCGGCCACGCCGGATACCTTTGGCAAGCCGGGATGGTTCGATCAGGTCGCGCAGGAAGTCGACGCGGCCAGCAATCGGGTCGCCCTGGCCGATCTCTCGGTCTTCTCCAAGTTCGAAATCACCGGTGATGTCGAGACATTCCTGAAGGCCCTGGGCCTGAACCGCACGCCAAAACCGGGCCGCATAGGACTGACCCACAGCGTCACCCCGGCGGGCGGCGTCGGGTCCGAGTTTACAGTGACCCGCTTGTCCGATGACCGCGCCTATCTGACTTCGGCGGCGGCAAGCCGTCAGATGGACCTGGACCTCTTGCGCACCACCCCCGGCGACGCCTCCGTGACCGATGTCACCGAGAGGCTGGGCGTCATCGGCCTGATGGGACCGAAGGCGGCCGCCGTCCTCTCTGCCTGCTGCGATGACAAACTGGACTTTCCCTGGCTGTCAGCTCGCGAGATCACGATCCTGGGCCAAAAGGTTCTGGCCCTGCGGGTTTCCTACATTGGGGAGTTCGGCTGGGAACTGCATATGCCTCTGGAGGCGATGCCTTCGGTCTACAGCGCGCTCCTGCAGGCGGGTCAGCCCTACGGCATCGGACACTATGGCGCCTACGCCGCGAACGCCATGCGACTGGAGAAGGGCTACCGGGCCTGGGGTAGCGATCTGACAAGCGAGCGCTCACCGCGAGAGGCGGGTCTCGGCAGCTTTATCAAACAGGATTGTCCGGCCGTCGACAATCGCCCCAACGACTGGGACATGGTTTTACTTGAGATCCACTCGGATCGCGCTCATCCCTTTTATGGCCACGGTCTGTGGCATGGCGCGCACTGCGTTGGCATTGTGACCTCGGCGGCATTCGGTCACCGTTGCGGCAAGATGCTGGCGCTTGCCTATTTGCGCGATGCCTCCGCACGAGACAATCTGACACTTGAGGTCTTGGGCGAGCAGCTGCCCGTTTCCATCCTTGAGCGCCCACCCTTCGATCCTGATAATCACCGTCTACGCGAAACCGGAGCCTGACATGTCCGTCCCTCCCCTGCATACCGATTGGAGCCACGCCGCGACAGCCGAGCGGCGCGACAGCTACTACGCAGCCTCGCTCACACGCTTCACCCCCTTCAAGGAGCCCATCGTGTTTCGCAAAGGCCAGGGGCAGTACCTCTGGGACGTGGAAGGAAACAAGTATACCGATCTGCTCGGCATGAACGTTTGTATCTCCGTCGGTCATTCCCACCCGCGCGTGGTGGCGGCGGCGATGGCCCAGGCCCAGGAGTTAACCCACTGCACCACGATGTTCTATCACCCGACCCCGGCCCATCTGGCGGAGGAACTGGCGGCGACTATGCCCAAGGGTCAGGACTGGGTGGTGCACTTCACCAATTCCGGCGCCGAGGCGATCGATCTCGCCATGACCATGGCGCGCACCTTCACCGGCAATCTCGATCTGCTCGCCTTGCGCACCGCCTATCACGGTCCCACCGCGGCGGCGCAATCGATTACCGGAATCTCGAGCTGGCGGCATCCGGGTATGCCAGGCAACGTGGCCTTCGTCCCAGAACCCAATCAGTATCGCGGCATCTTCGGTCAGGGCTCCCAGCCCTATCTCGACGAGATCGACCGCACCATCGCCACCGCGACCTCAGGGCGGATTGCGGGAATCTTTGTCGAAAGCGTCCAGGGCTACGGCGGCATTATCGAAATGCCGAAAGGCTACATGTCCGGCGCGGCTGAACGGGTGCGGGCCTCAGGCGGCCTCTACATCGCGGATGAGGTGCAGTCGGGCTTTGGCCGGACCGGCGATCACTTCTGGGGCTTTGAGGCGGACGGCGTCGTCCCCGACATCGTCGTGATGGCCAAAGGGCTGGGCAACGGCTTTCCCATCGGGGCGGTCGTGGCGCGCAAGGAAGTGGCCGCCCCCATGGCCGAGAAGTTCATGTTCCACACCTACGGCGCAAACCCGACCTCGACAGCGGCGGCCCGGGCGGTCCTTCAGGTGCTGAAAGACGAAGGGCTTCAGGAAAACGCCAAGACGGTCGGCGCGGCGCTCTATGCCCGCCTGCAAGACCTGCAGCGCGCGCATGACGCCATCGGGGACGTGCGCGGCAAAGGCCTGATGCTGGCCATCGAGATGGTCAAGGACCGCGCCACGAAAGCGCCGGACCGCGAGACCACGTCAGCGGTCTTCGAAGCCTGCCGTGAACAGGGACTGATCCTTTCCAAATCCGGCCCACATCAATCCGTTCTGCGGATGGTGCCGCCGCTCTGCCTGACGCTGGCCGACGTCGAAGTCGTTGCGGAAGGACTTGACCGGGCCTTTTCCGGCTTAACGCGCTAAGGGGACGCCCCTACTGGCTCTTGAGCGCGATCTCGTCATAGAGATCGCTCTTCACGCCGAGGTAGCCGTCCCAGGCGAACCAGTAGGCGATGTGGCCGGCCACCCGGGCCAGCTTGCTCCCGTCGGGGCCCGTCAGGCTGTCTTCGCTGATGGTCCAGAGACCATCGGGACCGGACAGGGCATCGGCGCGCGCGCTCTTTTCGAAGCTTCGTCCGCCACGGTCATAGGCGCGCACGGTGCGGGTCGCGGCGTCGCCGATCAACACCACCTCGCGATTGCCGACCGCATCATTGATGACACGGCCACCGGCGAAGGCCGCCAGGGGCCAGGCCTTGGCGGCGCCGACATCGCGAATGCCGAAGACGTAGTCCTTGCGCCGGACGTCATCTTCCCGGGCAACCACGGCCGGGAACATCAGATCGGGGCTGGCAAAGTAAGCCTTGTAGACCACGCCGGAACCGTAGTCCCGGCGGTGGCCCGTATCCAGCGACAGCACCCGGGTGTCGGGGTTCTGCTTCTTCCACCTGGCCCAGGAGGTGATGGCCACCGGGCGGATCTTCAGCTTGATACCGCTGTCGACCAGCGGTCCGCTGACCGGCTCGCCGGTGAACTGGTTCCAGAGGCTGTCGGTCTGACGGTCGAACATCAGCTTGTTGGAACGGTAGAGGAAGCCGGAGGAACCAAAGACGAAGGGTTCATCCCGGCCCTCGACATCGGTCTCGAAGAGGATGCCGGCGCCGCAGAGGGTGCAGTAGGCCAAAGCTACCGGCACACCGCCGATCACCTCGTTGAACATCTCGTGCCAGCCCATGATGCGCAAGGGATAGGCCCGCGCGTCACCGTTGATCTCGACCCCGAAAACCAGATCATCATCGAGCAGGTAATCCGCCTCGCCGGCTTTGATCAGCTTGGGATTGTCGAGGGAGGGAATGCCATCGACCTGCACGCCGCCCCAGGTGATCTCCTCCAGGCGGATCTTCATGTTCTCGGGCAATGAGCGTTCGCCGCCTACGAAGCGCAGGAACGCGCGGTCGATGCGCGAGAAGATCTCGAGCTTCAGGTCGCGGTAGCTGGGGTGCGCCGGAATCTCCGGATGGGCCTCCTGCCACAGCATGCCGTCGAACCAGTCGCTGGCGTCACTGCCGGTCAGGCGCTTGAAGGCGTTGCTGATCTCGGTGTCGGTCCCGAAGTAGCGCATGGCCAGGATCAGCGCCGGCGCCACGTCCGCATTGCCGCGCGCCGTCAGCTTACGCAGGGCTTCCGAACGCTGATCGGGGGTGCCGAAAAAAACATTCTGGCTGTGCTCTGCAACGGCCTCGTCGCTGAGGGGCATCGCCCGCAGACCGGCGCCCGTCGTGGCCGCGAGCAGAAAAAACGCGCCCAAGAGCGCCATCATGGTCCTGAACAAAGCTTTGCCTCCAGCAGTTCTCTTTTGGAGACATAGTTAGGCCGGAAGATTGACAGCGGAATGCCGCATCACAGGCTTGTGTTGCAAGTTTACGGCCCTCGGCACAGCCCGGAGCCACGGCAGGCGGCAGGAAAACCGCCTCAGGCGTTCGATCCGACCGCGTCAAGGATTGTCAGCGTCTGCCAACGTCCCAGCGCCGGATCATGAAGCTCCCGCAACAGCAGATTCCGCGCCTCGGCGCTTTTCATGCAAAGCTCAGTCAGACTGTCTGCCCAACCGCGGTCCAGACAGCTTTTGAGAGCCCGCTCCAGATCCGCCGTCGAATCGCGTGATGTGATCAGCGCCAGGGCGGCCCGACGCACGAGCGCAGAATCATCCTCCAGAGCCGCAAAGACCCGCTCTTCCCCGCTGTCGCCGAGCGTGTTCAGCGCCTCCGCCCGCACGACCGCGTCGTCATCCCCGAGCAACGGCAACAGCCGCCCTGCCTCGATATCATCACGATTCGCGACGGCCTGAAGCGCATGGCCTCTGATCAGGGCATTTTCGTCACCCAGACCGCCAAGCAAGACCGGCAGGAGCGTCGGAGAGCCCGGCTGGCTCTTCGCCCGTCGGGCCAGGGCGGCGAACGCACTGCTCTTGACGAGCGTCTCAGCCGATACGGCAGCCTCGACCAGAGCCGCCTCAACCTCCTCGCCCGGGCAGTCAGCGGCGATCCGCAACGCCAGGAGGCGCAGATCCAGAGCGTAGTCATCCGGGCCATCGACCGCTACGCGGCGGCGATACTTGCCCTGCCCGCGTTTCATGGGCCCCGAGTGATCGACGTTTGGACTGTCCCCGGCGCGCGGGCTTTCAAGCCTGTGCTTCCCGACCTCGACCGCATTCCGGCCGGGAGGCTCCTGCAGGGCAGCGAGTGTCGAGGTGGGGAAGCGGAGGTCGACGACGTTGCTCTCCTCTTCCGCCTGATCCCCGCGGAGGATTTCCCCCTCGCGGGTAATCGTGATGCGGCTGTCTCCGGCCTCCTCCTTGGAAGCAGCCGGAGAGTGCGCTTCTTCCTCCATCGGCGCCTGGGCTCGCTGCGCGCCTTCGGAAAAACCGCCTCGGACGGCCGCTGCCAGAAGCGCGCGCGCCGGCGTGGCAAGCTCCCCGCTCTCCGTCTTCGCCAACTCCGTGAGAGCGACAAGTGCCGCCGCCCGAATCTGTCGGATCGGATTCATCACTCCGCGCTCGAGCAGCGCGATCGACGCTTCGAGCCGCAGCTCCGGCAGCGCAGCCATCGCCGCAAGCCGCACCTCAAGCGGACGCGTTTCCTCGTCGATGATCGACGTCAGTAGCTCGAAGCTGGGAGCACCAGAGAGACGCGGCAGATGCCGGACCGCCGCCGTGGCCAGAGTCGGGCCGACCGTCGGCAGCCAGGCCTGGACATTCGCGGCGAGATCTTCCGGCAGCGCGGCGGTAGGATCCGACAGAACCAGATCCAAGGCCAGCGCCCTCAAGTCTTCATCGGGGTCGTTCAAAGCCGCCAAAGCGAGATCCCGCCGCCCGACACCCAGTTTCTGCAAGGCGGCGCGCCGCACGGCAGGAGAGGCATCCTCACGCAGCAGGCGCTCCAGCGCCGGATCGTCCGCATCGAGGCTTTGTACCGCCAGACAACGCACATCCGGGCTCGCATCCTCGAGCATCGCTTCCAAGACCGGAGCGAGGGCCTGCGGCTGCGCTTTGGTCAGAGCCGCCAGGGCCTGCTCACGCACCCGGGCCGCGCCATCGTGCAGCAGCGCGAGCAAAGCGGTGATACCCGCCCCCGGGATGCCGGCCAGCGCCGCGAAGACCACGTCGTCCAGTTCCTGGCCCATTTCGTCTTCGCGGGCGGCCAGCAGATCCTCAACCACCTCCGGCACCTTCATGCGCCCCAGCGCTTCGATTGCGGCTAGCTGGACATCGAGCCAGTCGTCCCACATGCCGGCCTCGTCTTCCCAGGCGACATCATGATCGCAGCGATCCTTCACCAGGGACACCAGCAGAGGAACCGATGTTCTGTCCTCGAGTCGCGCGAGAGTGTTAATGGCCGCGATCTTCACTTCCTTGACCGGATCGCCGAGCAAGGAACGGCGGATCGCATCGACATCCTCCGGCCGGGCACAGAGGACGAGCGCCCCCATGGCGTCGGTCCGTACATCCGGATCCTCATCAAGCAAGGCCTCGACCAGCGCCGCAGCGGCCTCCTGACCGCCGGTGGCGGCAAGCGCCCGTGCCGCCGCACAGCGCAGAACCTCGTCGCCATCCCTCAGGTGCCGAATGACTGGCTCGGTCGTTTCCGGCAAATCACCAGACGGCAGCGTGGCGGCAGTCATCATCGCAGCCTCCTCTCCAATGAAAAAACATCCTGAGTTGGAACCACGTCCTGGGTCCGGCTCAGGATGTGACTCCGCTCAAAGTCTTTAGGCCGAGGCCCGTTCCCGCGGGTCAGATGGACCGCCGACAGCAGGTCCATCTGACTTCGGGTTCAACCTCACCGCCGCAGGCGATCAGGCAATGTCGCGGCGGGCGAAGGACATGGAGCGGTACTGGTGCTTGTAGGGGCTCTCGCCCAGACGCCGCACCTGGCCCACGCCCATCTTGTAGTTGTAGTTACCGCTGATCCAGTCGACCACCCGTCCGGCGAGCGCATTGGCCGGCTGGCTGGTGTGCAGGAAGTCCATGTAGCCGACGCCCTTCTTGACCGCCGGGGTCACGATGGCGACCGCTGTGATGGAGGCGCGCGTCAACTCGATGTGACCGTTCTTCAGCAAGGCTGCAAAGTCGAAATCGTCGCCCTCGATGCCGATGATCGTGTCCTTCTGCACCGGGATACGGTCTGAATAGAGCAGCACGTAGTCGCCCGACTCGACCCCGTAGGCCGCCGCGTCGTCCGGATGCAGCTCGATCCAGTTTTCCGGCCAGCGCTGTACGATGTAAGGCCGCCGCCGGTCATCATAACCGGACTGCCAGCGCTCGTTGATCCGGCCCGAGGTCATCCAGATCTCGCCCTCACGCGGCTTCAGCCATTCCCAGTAGCTCGAGAAGAGCGACCAGGGCGCCTTCTGCAGATTGCACTTACCGGTCTGGGTGTTGAAGTGCGTGAGCTTCTTGTTGAAGACCGTGCCGCCGGCCGGGCCATCAGCGGGCAGGACCCGGTTGACGTCATGCAGGCGTTTGGTCTCCTCCAGCGTACCGTCGGCCAGCATCAGGACCGGGCCCTGGATGCCGTTGGTGCCGAACTCACCGAGCTTCTCATGCAGGGTCTTGCCCTCGCGATGGGCCGCGACCTTGACCATGTGGAAGTCCTTGCGCGAACCGCGGGAACGGCGCGAGCCCTCCTCCAGCACCTCGTTGGAGTTCTTCCAGTCGAAGCCCTCGAAACCCATCTTCTTGGAGAGTTGGGCGATGATCCACCAGTCCGGCTTGGCCTCGCCCGGCGCATCGTAGAACTTCGGATAGAGCCGGATGCGCCGCTCGCCGTTGGCCCGGGTGAAGGTATCCTCACCCCAGCCCGCCGCCGGGAAGACGATATCGGCATAGCGCGCCCCGATGGGATCGACCAGATAGATGTCCTGGTTCCAGACCACCATGCCGCCGGAGTCCACCCGCTTCTTGAGGGTGTCGATGATATCGGCCTTGTCGAAGCTCTGGACCTGATGCGGGTTGCGCGTGGTCAGTTCGTCGAACTTGGCCTGCAGCGACTGGGAACCGCACATGGCCTGCACCCAGGTGGTGCCGATCACGTGGGCAAGACGCGTGTGGCCCGACATGAGGTAGCGGTCGGTGTCCATGGCCCGGCGCCGGCGCCCGGGGAGTTTCTCCGGGCTCTTGTTACGCGGATAGGAACCGCCGCGCAGGCCGCCGCGCTGGTGGCCGCCGGCACGCCCGATCACCTGGCCCGGACGTCCGCCGCAGCCGCAGATGATACCCAGCGCCGAGATGGCGTTGGTGTTGCCGGTGTTGTTCGACCAGTAGAAGCCCTTCTCGATCATGATCGAGGTCTTGGGCCGGCTTCCGTCGGCCTTGGGCTTCGCCATCCATTCTGCCGCCGTGTAGATCTTCTGCACGTCGATCTGGGCGATCTCGGCGGCTTTCTCCGGAACGGCGTAGTCCTGCTCCAGCAGCCACTTCTTCCAGTCCTCGAAGCCGTTGGTCTGGAACTTGCCCCAGGTGGTGCGCCACTGCCAGGGCGTGTTTCGGGTGCCCTGTCCGAAGCCGGAGGAACTCTCCCACTTGGAGTTGACCCACTTCTTGATCCAGTCGCCGTCTTCCCAGCCGTTCTCGACGATCACCCGGGCAATGGCCAGCACGACCGGCAGGTCCGTACCCGGCTGGATGTCGATCATCATGCCGCCGTTCTTCTCGGCATAGGCAACACCGCCCGTGCGCCGCGGCAGCAGGAAGATGGCCTTCTGGCCGTTCTGAATACCCGGCATGATCCAGTCGGTGAAGAGGATGGTCTTGGACTCGTAGGGGTCCGTACCGCACATCAGCAGGGTTTCGGCGTCACGCCAGTCCTCGTAGCTGGGGCCGAAGTTGTCGAAGCCCGCGTCCCGGAAGCCCGGCGTGGAGGTCACATCCGACGGCGTGTCGTGAAAGGTGAAGTTCGCCGTCGAGATGTTGCGCAGCGCGTACTTGGTGATGGCGTAGGTATTCTCCATGTAGCCGTAGGAGAAGGTCTTCACGCCGTAGGCATTGGTGCCGTGGTGATCCAGCACGTGACGGCCGACTTCGGCGGCGATATCCAGAGCGAAGTCCCAGGTCACCGGCATCAGGACGCCGAACATGCGCACCATGGGCGACTTCAGGCGATCCCGGGTCGGGGTCTGCGGATTGTAGACCTTCTGCGCGATCGCACCGCCACGGATCGAGGAATTGCCGTTGGGATTGACGTATTCGGTGTCCTTGTCGGGGATGATCACCACATGGTGCGGCTCGCCGTTGTGCAGCACGATGTTGTGCTGGTTCGGCGCGATCCAGGCGCCCAGCGGCGCGACCGGAAAATCCTCGCCGAAGGCGTTCTGATCGGCGGCCGGGCCACCCACCTTGCCGCCGCGTACCGGCCAGCGGTAGACCTTATAGCCGCAGGCGACGATGCAGTAGTCGCAGGCCGTGGAGATGACGTCCGCATCAGGCGGCGGCAGGGGCACGGACTCTTCGGGGACGTAATAGGGTGTGGACATGAAAGCTTCTCCTTATCCCAGAAGATTGTCAAAACGGCCGTAGATCAGACCGAACATGCCGACGGCGTAGATATCGTCACCGTCCAGCTCCAGCAGCACCTGCGGCAGGGACTGATAGGCCTGTCCCGAGATGAAGATGCCGTGGCGGGTCAGATCGAAGGTGGTCAGGTGCAACGGACAGGGTCCGAGCGCCTTATCCGGTGCCTGGTAGGTGCCCTGCAGCGAGCCGCCCTGATGGGTGCAGGTGTAGTTGAAAGCCACCACATCCTTGTCCGGGCCCAGGCCGCCGCCGGCCTCCGTGCCAAGCTTGACCAGGATGGACTCCGCATACTGCCCCTCGTCCGGGTATTCGAAGTCAAAGGGCTCGTCGACCTTCAGGGATGACAGCTTGGTGATGAACTTGCGGGGATAGGTCGCGACCACGGCCGGAGTCTGTGACTCCGCCAGACCGGGAATGCCAACCATTACGACGGTGGTGGCGAGACCGCCGGTCAGTAGGAACTGGCGCCGGTTCATGAGGCACTGCCGCGTGCCGGCTTTCTTGGCTTCGCCCTTCTCGCCGTTCACGGCGGCTGCGATGCGGGGATCGATATTCATCTCGTCCCTCTCCTTCTAATTCTGAAGCGCTGTGGGCAGCGGTTCCATCTCCGGGATTTCCGGCTCTTCGATCAGGATCTCCTCACCCGAAAGGGATTCGAGGAAGGCCACCAGATCATCGATTTCACTATCGTTCAGGCCGAGCGGCTGGATCAGCGGCGATTTGGTCTCGCTGAATTCATTCTCGCCGCCGCCTTCGTTGTAGAAGACCACCACGTCACGCAGCGTCTCCAGCATGCCGTTGTGCATGTAGGGGAAGGTGTACTTGGTGTAGCGCAGGCTCGGCGTGCGGAACTTGCCCTTGTGCTGGGCATCCTTACTGCGGAAGTAGAGCCCCGGATCGTCCTTGGTCTTGCGGTAAAGCTCCTCGACAGAACCCTTGGCGTAGAGTTCGAAGCGGAAGGTGATCTGCGACAGCGCATCATCCTCCCAGCCCGAATAGGGTGGAACGCCCAGATTGTAGTACTGCTCGTCGGACAGCAGCGGGCCGTTGTGGCAGGCGATGCAGTTGGCCTTGCCGGCGAAGAGGTCCAGGCCGCGTTTCTGCTGATCGCTGAGCGCCGCATCATCGCCGCGCATGTAGTTGTCGAAGGGCGTGTCGGTCTGCACCAGGGTCCGCTGGAAAGCCGCGATCGCCATGTAGGCGTGGCGTACGTTCGGCCAGTCGTCGCCGAAGACCTCGGCGAAGCGCTCGCGGTACTCGGGCACGAAGGCGAGGCGCGCCTCCATCATATCGTCCTCGCCGTTACCGGCCACGCCGCCGCGCGCCGCGGAGCGAGCCTGAGCTTCCAGCGATTTCGAGGCACCCGCCCAGAAGAGCTTCTTATAGTAGGCAGAATTGATGATGGTCTGACTGTTGCGCCAGTGCGCGGTTCCCGGATAACCGATGCTGATCGGCGCCTGCACCGCCCAGCCGGCGTCCGGCAGATGGCAGGCGGAACAGGGCATGGCGTAGTTGCCCGAGAGGATCGGATCGAAGAACAGCTTCTTGCCGAGCTCGATCTTGGCCTCCGTCATGGGATTATCGGCCGGGATCGGCGGCGGACCGAGTGGGGCTAGCCCCTCCGGCCGGTGATCCGCCGCCTGGGCGCCGCTCGCCGAAAGAGAGACGATCAGGGCAGCGCTAAAGGTTCTGAGTGCGGTCATGATCGCCTCCTTCAATTCTTCGTTTCGCGCCAGTTTTCGATGACCTCGTAGCCGTAGTCATCTTCGCGCCAGACGTAGGCATCCTGATCGAAAGTCTCCCCGCTCAGGGCTTCCAGGAAGGCAATGAGGTCAGCTTTCTCGCTGGGCACCAGGCCGAGCGGCTGCAGGCGCGAATCCTTCAGAGGATCGTCACCACCGCCGGCATCGTAGAAGTCGACTACCTCTTCCAACGTGGCGAAGACGCCGTTGTGCATGTAGGGCGCGGTCCAGGTCAGCTCCCGCAGGGTCGGGGTCAGGAAGCTGCGCCGTGCGTCAGGATCATGGGCGCGGACATAGGCACCGAGATCCTCACGCAGGTTCATGTAGTTCTCGACGCCCATGAACTTGGCATAGGTCACAAAAGCCGAGTGGCGCTCCGGATCGCTCCAGATATCGGGATTACCGGGTACGCCGGTGTTGTGAGGTTTGTCGTCGGTGTAACGCACGCCGGAATGACAGGACGCACAGCCGGCCTTACCCTCGAAGAGGCCCTTGCCCCGCTGCGCCGCCGCGGACAGTGTCCCTTCATCGATCGGTGCGCCGCGTGAAACGATGGTCTGCATAAAGGCTTGCAGCGCGTTGCGTGCGCCGCCGTTCGACGGCTCCTTCATACCGGCCGCTTTGAACATCTCCACGTAGACCGGATCCTGTTTCATGCGTTCCTGCATGATCCGCATGTCCATGTTCATCATGTAGGTTTCGGTGATCATCTCGCGGGCCACGTCGTTCAGGTTCGTGCCCAGGCGCCCGTCGTGGAACCAGGCGGCGCGATAACCGACGTTGGCAAGCGTCGGCGAATTGCGAAAGTGCGCCGCCCCGGTGTAGGCGGCCGAGAGGGCCTCGCCATCGGTGAAGGCCTTCTCCGGCAGGTGACAGGAGGCGCAGGCGAGGCTCGTATCACCCGACAGGCGGGCGTCGTAGAACATGCGCTTACCGAGTTCGGCGAGCGCGGGTTTGACCTCCATGGGCTTGATGGGCCCCGCGTCCTGGGCCAGCGCGGACGAACCGGCCAGCGCAGTGAGGGCCAGGGCGAGTACGAGTCTCATAGGCATGCTCCTGTCACATCGCCGAACCTTTCCGGCGCGGCTTTGCAACGGACGTTAGGAGCTTCCCTATGATGACGTCCTTGATTGGGATCAATCCCCCCCGAAAATTTTCGTTTGGTTGAATTTTGCGCGCCTCGGAACCTGCGACAACCGGTCGCGGAGGCAGGCGCAACATTGGTATCACCAGTTGATGCAGATCAACGAAGTCTCACCCCCTTGTCGTTATCTAAGCGCCATACAAACAGGGGGTGGATCATGGATCCTTTTCAAAGCTGCGACTGCGTACAGGAACCTGCGCTGCCCGAATATCCCCCATGGAACGAGCTTTCGGAGCATTGCAAAGAAGACTTGCTGGCGACGGCGACATACAGCTACCTGGTCCGCGGTGAGGAAGCCGAATCGAACGTCTGTATCGTGCTGTCCGGCGCACTGGCCGTGGAACGCGAACTCTCAGACGGACGCCGCGTGCTCTCTACACTTTTTCACGAAGGTGACCTCATTGATGTGCGACGCAGCGAACGCATCCGCCAGGGGCGGCTGATCGCCTTAAAGGACTCGGAACTGGTCAGTCTGGATGAAACGCAGATCGAAGCCTGCACGCACACCCACCGGGAGCTCGCAAGCGCCTTTATCGGCCAACAGGGCAACCACTTCGCACGCATGCGCGACCACGCCACCGACCTGGCGTCCAAAACACCCTTCGAGCGCATGGCCTCAGTGCTCTTCGAATTCAAGCGCTGGCCGGACAGTCTCTGCGAACAGCAAGACTGCAACAGCGTGCGGATTCCGATCCTGCGCATCGATATAGCCGACTACATCGGCGTAAAGCCGGAGACGGTCAGCAGGGCCATCCGCAAACTGGAAAAGGAACGGCGCATAGCCATACCGGAATCCAACCGGATTTTCCTGATCGATATCCCAGCCATGCGCCAGATCGCGAACGGCGGACGGCCCCGACAATCGCGGCAGCGCGCCTGAGCGCCCTACAGCCGTTTGGCGACCTCCTCCAGCATGACCTCCGTGGCGCCGCCGCCGATCGCCTGGATGCGGGCATCGCGGGTCATGCGCTCGATGGCGCTTTCGCGCATGTAGCCCATGCCGCCGTGGAACTGCAGGCAGTCGTACATCACCTCGTTGACCAGTTCGCCGCAGTAGGCCTTGATCATGGAGACCTCCTTGACCACCTCCTCGCCCGCGGCGTCCCGCGCCGCGGTGGCATATACCAGTTGCCGGCCGGCCTCGACCTTTGCCGAGAGCATGGCCAGGCGCTGGCGGATCGCCTGCTTTTCCCAGAGCGGCGCGCCGAAGGCTTTTCGCGTGCGGACATAGTCGAGCGTGAGATCTAACGCCGCCTGCGCCTCACCCATGGCCATCGCGCCCAGCACCAGACGCTCGTTCTGGAAGTTGCGCATGATGGCGTAGAAACCGCGCCCCTCCTCTCCAAGCAGATTCTCCGCCGGCAGATAGCAGTCCTCGAAGATCAATTCGGCCGTATCCGAGGAACGCCAGCCATGCTTGTCCAGCGCCCGGCTGACCGTGAAGCCGGGCGTATCCTTCTCCACCAAAAACATGGTGACACTCTTGCTGCCGCTTTCCTGCTCGCCGGTTTTGGCCGCGACGCAGTAAAGGTCCGCATGGACACCGTTGGTGATGAACATCTTCGCGCCCTTGAGACGGAAGCCATTCCCCTCCCCCCGCGCGGTCGTGCGGATGGCCTTCACGTCGGAGCCCGCGTCCGGCTCGGTGACGGCCACCGCCGTGATCAGCTCACCTGAAACGATGCCCGGCATATAGCGATCCCGCTGCGCATCGCTGCCGGCGTTGAAAACATGCACCGAGGCCATGTCCGTATGCACCAGCGCGGTAATGGCGAAGCCGGAATAGGTGGAGCGCCCCAGTTCCTCGGCAAGCACGACCGTCGCCCGGCTGTCGAGGTCCGAGCCACCGTAGACTTCCGGATAGCGGATGCCGAAGAACCCTAGTTCGCCCATCTTGCGCAGCGTCGCGCGGGGCACCCTGCCCGCCTCTTCCCAGGCATCGGCGTAGGGCAGAACCTCCTCGGCGACAAAGCGCCGGATCTGATCGCGCAGCAGTTCAAGCTCGCTCGAGAAAAAACCACTATCGGGCATACCAGCCCCCCTCCCTTCCGGTCATGACCTGCATCGTTACAAGCCCTTGCAGCGCAGGATTTCCGCCTCCATGAAGAACAGCCGATCCTGACCGAAAAAAGGCACACCCCGATAGAAATAGAAGGGCGAGCCGAAGACGCCACGTTCCACCGCGAGCTCCGTGTTCTTCTGCAGGATAGCCTGGGTCTCTTCGCTCAAGGCCGCTGCGCAGAGAGTCTTCGGGTCGACCTGAAGTCCGCTGCCCGCGATGACGTCACATATGACCGTCTCGTCCGCGATATCACGGTCGTCGCGCCAGAGCGCCTGCAGGACGTCGTGGCTCAAGCGGTCCACATTGAGCCCCATCTCCTGTCCCGCAATCACCACGCCCGTGGGCAGTTCGCGGGTGCCGTAGTGATGTTTGGGGTCCAGTTGGATCGGAATGCCGAGATAATCACTCCAGCGCTGATACTCGATCTGCGTATAGCGCTCGCGTGCTGGGAATTTTTCATAGGCCCTCGCGCCCGCATGGGCACGATCCGATGGCCGCGGGTCATGCAGGTCGTCATAGGCCTCGATGACCTTCCCCAGATCCAGCGGATAGTGCCGGATGGTCAGCCCGTGTTCCCGCGCCATGGCGTTCAGCCTGGAGGCCCCCAGGTAGGTGAAGGAGGAACGGACGGAATAGAAGTAGTCGATGACGTCATCGGGCATGTGAGAGCCTCTCCCTGGCACAGATCCTATGCAAGAGACTGGACGCGATAAGCGGTGCCGCGCAAGACAGGATTTTGCGGCCCTCTTGTTTCGCCTCCGGATTGACCGCAAGATCGCAATGTCACGCGAAGCGCAGGATTTGGAAAAGCACCGGAAAGATGCCGCAGGTTCGCAGGTTGCTGGCTTTGGCCACCCTCTCTGTTGTCGCTTTGACCTCCAGCTCGGAGGCCCAGGAGCTCTGGCGTGACGAGGCCCTCCACCCTGTCGAACGCAGCAGCTATCAGGGAAGGCTCGAAGGCGACAGGCTCGACGCTCTGCTGCGCGCCGGCGAAACCCTCTTCGCCCGGAAGTTCACCAAGGCGGATGGAGTCGGCCGCCCCATGGCGACCCAGGCGATCATTCCGACCAAGCGCAAGCGGCCACCGGAAAAGAGCTTTCATCGCACCGCCGGCCTGGACGCCAGTTCCTGCGCGGACTGCCACCACGATCCGGTGATCGGCGGCGCCGGCGGCTTTGCGGTCAATGTCTTCGTCTCCGAGGGCTTCAACAATGCGGACTTCGACAGCACCGATCCGCAGTTCTCCAACGAGCGCAACACCAACCACCTGATGGGCGCCGGCCTAGTGGAACTGCTGGCCCGGGAGATGACCGCGGATCTGCAGGCGATCCGGCGGGACGCCCTGCGTGCCGCACGTAGCTCGGGCGCACCACAAAGCCGCGACCTGGAAAGCAAAGGCGTCCACTTCGGCCGAATCACGGCGATGCCGGACGGCCTGCTCGATCTGAGCGAAATCGACGGCCTCGACAGCGATCTGGTGATCCGGCCCTTCAGTCAGAAGGGCGTCATGACCTCGCTGCGGCAGTTCACCGTGAACGCGCTCAATCATCACCACGGCCTGCAGCCGGTCGAACGCTTCGGCGCCCGCTGGACCGGCGAAACGGACTTCGACGAGGATGGCAAGAGCGACGAGGTCAGTGAGGGCGATGTCACAGCCCTGGTGGCCTGGCAGGCGACACGCCCGCCGCCCCTGCCTATCCAGCCCGACAATCCGGACTGGCGCGCGGCAGCAGCTCTGGGAAGCGATCTCTTCGATGCCGTCGGCTGCATCGCCTGTCACAGGCGCGCGCTGCCCCTGGACAGCCTGGTCTTCGAAGACCCGGGCCCCTTCGATGCGGCAGGCACCTTGCGGCACGATGAAGTCGCGGCGCCGACGGCCTACGATCTCGCTCGGCAGGATTGGGCCGCGAGCCTGCAACGGAACGAAGAGGGACAGATCCTCGTTCCCCTCTTCGGGGATCTGAAGCGCCATATCATGACCGACCGCCAGGTCGCGGCCTTCGGCAACGAACTGCTGTCCCAGCGTTTCGTCGAACGCAACGTCTTCCAGACCAGCGAACTCTGGGGCATCGCCTCGACGGCGCCCTATGGCCACCGCGGCGACATGACCAGCCTGGACGAAGTCGTCCAGGCGCATGGCGGCGACGCCAGGGAAAGCCGGGACAACTATCTGGCGCTGACCGCGCAGGAGCGCACCGCTTTGATCGCCTTCCTGAAGACCCTGGTGATCTCACAATGAGATTCCTTGCCTTGCTCCCGGCCATTTTTTTAGGCGCGCAGTCCATCTCGGCGCAGGAGCTTGCTCCCGCGCCGGCCATGGATATCCCCGACCTGGAGGAACAGGCCGCCGAAGCGGGGATCGAACATCGCTACAGCGGCCCCTGGGAACACTTCGTCGGCGGCGGCGCGGCGGCTTTCGACTGCAACGGCGACCGCCTGCCCGATCTGGTGGTCGCGGGCGGAACAGCGCCCGCGGCCCTTTACGTCAACCGCAGCACAACCGGCGGCCGGCTGCAGTTCGAAGCACGCCCTGGCGCCCTCCCGGCGGCGATCTCGGAGCGGGTGACAGGTTTCTATCCGCTCGACATCGACAACGACGGCATAACCGACCTGGTCACGTTGAGGGTGGGCGAGAACGCGATCCTGAAGGGCGGTCCCGACTGCAGCTTCTCGAAAGCCAATCGCGCCTTCGCCTATGACGGCGGCCGCAACTGGACCACCGCCTTCGCCGCCACCTTCGAGCCGGACCTCCCCTTCCCGACCCTGGCCTTCGGCAACTACGTGGACCGCTCGGCGCCGGGCTCCCCCTGGGGCACTTGTCACGACAATGAATTGCTGCGCCCCGGCGACAGTGAAGAACGTCCCGACTATTCGGAGCCGCAGGCGCTCACCCCGGGACACTGCGCCCTCTCCCTACTCTTCACCGACTGGAACCGCTCCGGCAGGCCGGCGCTGCGCATCACCAACGACCGCCAGTACTACCGCGACGGCCAGGAGCAGCTCTGGCGGCTCGAAGCGGGACGCCCCGCCCGGCCCTATCGTTCGGCCGACGGCTGGAAGCGCGTGCAGATCTGGGGCATGGGGATCGCCGAAGCCGATCTGGATGCCGACGGTTTTCCGGAATACGCCCTGACCTCCATGGGCGACACCAAGCTGCAGACCCTGGATGAAGAAGCCGAGGAGAACCGACCGGTCTATCGGGACATCGCCTTCGAACGCGGCGCCACCGCACACCGCCCTTACAAAGGCGACGATCTGAAACCCTCCACCGGCTGGCATGCGGAGTTCGCTGACTTCAACAACGACGGCCGGCAGGATCTCTTCATCGCCAAGGGTAACGTCGAGCAGATGCCGGACTTCGCGGCCTACGATCCGGACAACCTGCTGCTGGGACAGTTCGACGGCAACTTCATCGAGGCCGGTGCGCAGGCCGGCATCGCGCTGGACCGGCGCGGCCGCGGCGCCGTCATCACCGACTTCAATATGGACGGCCTGCTGGATCTCGCCGTGGTCAACCGCGAGGCACCCCTGAGCCTCTTCCGGAACCGGGGCGCCCGCACGGACTTCGGCCACCGCCCCCTGGGCAACTGGCTGGCTGTCGAGTTGCAGCAGGAAGGCCCGAACCGTGACGCCGTGGGTGCGACCCTCGCGGTCAAGTCGGGGAACGAAACCCGGATCCGCAAGCTTCAGGTCGGTGGCGGCCACGCCTCCGGCCACCTCGGCTTCCTGCATGTGGGCACGGGGACGGCCGAGCGCGCCGAGATCCGGGTACAGTGGCCGGACGGCGCCTGGAGCCAGCCCTACCGGGTCTTCGCCAACAATTTCGTCGTGATCCGGCGCGGCGCGGAGAACGCCCTCTACTGGTATCCGCCGTCGGAATAACGGGGAATTCCGCAGCGGCGAAAAGCGATCAGACCGAGTCTTGAAGTCGGAGAGCGATCACGACTTCGGCACCCAGAGGGCCAGCTCCTCTTGTTTTCCGGCGGCGCTGTAATCGGGAAGGCGGACGAGTGTGTCTCTTACCGCCGCCGGCAAGTGACCGACGACCTCTTGAGACAGGACGGTCGCCGCTTCAAAGGCCTTGGCCGCGGCTTCGATGCGCGCGGTCGTGTTCATGGTATCGCCCAGCAACGCGATCTCCTTCTTCCAGTCACCGATCTCGCCAGCCGCAACCTGGCCGCAGTGGACGGCGACGCGCAGGCGGGCTTCAGTACCGTAGAGCGTTTTGTAACTTTCTGAGCGCGCGGCAAGCGCCTCATGCATCGCCTGCGCGCAGTGTAAACAGGCAGCCTCCGCGACTCCGCGGGCCAGCGGCCAGGTGACGATGACGGCGTCACCGACATACCTGTGGACGTCACCACCTGTCCTTTCAATCGGCGCGGCCAGATCCTGTGCGACATCCCGCAGGAAGTCATGGAACCGCAGTTCCCCAATCCTCTCCGCCAGCGCCGTCGAGCCGATCACGTCCGCAAAGAGCACGACCCGTTGCTCCAGGCGTGGCCGGTTATAGCGGCCCGATATCAAGGCAATGGTTGCTTCACGGCCCAGCAGGCGGGTGATTTCGAAGCCGGTCGAGAAGGTGAAGGCGATAAGCCCCGAGATGGCGAAGACTTCGGCAAACTCCGGGTCCTGCCAAAGCGGCGGGGCACCCGTCAGGAGCCTGGGAACGGTCAAGCCAAGCAGGATACAAAAGCTATAGCCAGTGGCTCGCAGGACCATCAGTGCGATGGGCGGCAGGCGTCGTGTCATGCGACGTCCTGGATTGGAGAAGACCTGAAATTCAGCGGTCAAACAGCCAAGCCCGATGATCAGGCCCGTCAGGGCGCCAAGGCCGGTTTCGAGCCACAGGCTGTCCTGCGACGAGCGCAGCAACCCGATCACCGCGCCGACGGCCGCAGACATGGCAGCGATCTTTGCAGAAACGACGACTGCTCTTGAAAGAACCTGCCTTCTTATCATCGCGCTATTGTGGCCCCCAGTGAACATCCCAAGCTGCGGCGCAGGTTAGAGCATATTCCGACCACACGGAATCATTTGACCGGGGAGGTTTTCCGTTCTGACAAGGCGCGGTTCGCAATGCGATGCAGCGCATCGGATGCCGCCGCATCGGATAAGAGCCGCAACGCTGTCAGAGCGGAAAAGAACCCGGCCTCCGGCGGGCTTTGAAGGCTCATCGGCAGCGTTGCGATGCTTGCCCGATGCGGCGGCATCCGATACGCCGTATCGCGCTTCACAACGCGCCTTGCCGAATGAGACTTCAAAGCCCATCAAATTGATCCCGTGTGGTCGGAATATGCTCTAACCGGCAACTGACGTTTACTTGGCACTTTCGACAGGAAAAACAAACTGTCTTCGCGCCAGGATCGAACCATCCTGGGGACAAGATGGCTCACATATGGTCGCTCATTCTCAATGATCTATGCGATGTCAGCCCGTCAGGGATGACTGGCACTGCGACACTTCGGGGAGAGCCTGTGGACTAATGTCCTGCCGCGATTTGAAAACCGAACCGATGCCAATCAATATTGGCTCATTCCGATCCAAAGTCGCCACGCCTACCCCGAGGTTGCCGAGGGAGCCGCGCCACTGTTTTTCAGAAGGCCGGGACAGGGCGGCACAGGCGACCACGGGTGTGGCCGGATCCAGGCCTCTGGTCATCAGCATCTCCGCGATCTGACCGGCGGTGCCGCGTCCCATGTAGAAGATCGTCGTCGCCTTCGGATCGGCAATGGCGCGCCAGTCCAGATCTTCCGGCAATGTGCCCTTGCGGCAATGGCCGGTCACAAATCGCACCGACTGCGCGTGATCGCGGTGAGTCAGGGAAATGCCGAGCGACGAGGCCATAGCCGCGGCCGCGGTGATCCCGGGGATACTAGAGACGTCGATGTCCTCGTCCTGCAAACGGGCGATTTCTTCCCCCGCCCGTCCGAAGACCATGGGATCGCCTGACTTGAGCCTCACCACGTTCTTGCCCGCCTTCGCAAGCTTGATCATCATCTCGTTGATGTCTTCCTGACGGCAGCTTTTCCGCCCGCCGCGCTTGCCGACCAGCATGCGTTTCGCCTCGCGCCGCGCGAGCTCCAGCACCTCGTCCGACACAAGGTTGTCATAGAGAATGATGTCCGCAGCCTGTAAAGCGCGCACCGCTTTAAGTGTCAGGAATTCGGCATCTCCCGGTCCGGCCCCCACCAGTGTCACGCGCCCGGGTCCCGAACGAGCCGGCTGCCGTTTCTCGCAGTCTGCCAGGAGCTGGGTCGCGGCATCGGCGTTCGGCGCTGAAGCAAACGCCAGTTCCGAGAACCGTTCCCAGAAGCTTCGCCGCTGCTGTTTCGAAGGCAGTCGGCTGCAAACGCGGCTGCGCAGATCCCTTGCAAGCCGGGCCCAGTCCGCGAGCGACCGGGGAATGAGGGTTTCGATCCGGCGGCGGAGAGCCTGCGCCAGGATCGGCGAAGACCCGTCGCTCGAGATACCAATCACGACGGGCGAGCGGTTCACGATCGAGCCAAACCTGAAACTGCAGTAGTGCGGCTTGTCGATCACATTGACCGGAACACCGGCCTCCCGGCCCGCGCGGCAAAAGGCCTGCGCCTCCTCGTCACCTACGATATCCGCCACCGCGATGACGGCGTCCGCAAAACCTGCCGGCGTCCATCCCTGCCGATACCAGGTAATCCGTCCCGAGAGCGCGGCATTCCCCAGCAGAAGGTGAAAGGCGGCATCGAGGTCGCCGGCGTAAAGCTGAACCTCAGCCCCAGCCGCGGCCAGAAGCTCAACCTTCCAGGCCGCCGCTTCACTGCCGCCCGCGACAAGAACCTTGCGTCCTTCAAGTTTGAAGAAGAGCGGGAGTGTTGCGAGCGGTTCGATTCGCCGCGGGCCCGGCCGGTCGCGCCAGGCCATTTTCTCACTCGGCAGCAAGGACACGCTGGCCATTGACGATCTCCTGTATCTCCGAGCGGCAGGAGCCGCAGTTGGTGCCGGCCTCCAGACTGCGCCCCACGGCTTCGACCGACCCGCAGCCGGCGCGCACGGCCGTTTCGATATCCTTCACGCCAACACCGAAACAGGCGCAGACGGTCGCACCAGGATCGTGCCCCTCCTCTCCGGGCCGGCCCGCGATGACACGGTAGCGGGACGGACTCCGGCCATGATCAACGGCTAGCTGACCGACCGCCCATAGGCGCGACACCGCGACGGGTTCCGATGCGAGATAAACGGCGTAAAGCAAGTGGCCGTCTTTGAAAGCGGCCCGCCGGTCGTCGCTCTTGTCCCGGTCACTGTAGGCGAGGGTTTCCGGTTCCAGGGCAGCTCTCTGCCCGAACAGGCGCGCTGCGAGAGCCTCGACATTCTCTTCAGGCGCAGAAAGCGCAAACTCCAACCGCCAGCCACCCTTACAGCGCGCGAGAGCCCAGTAGTCACAAGCGCGCGGATCAGGCTTCTCCCTGGACACCGCAAAGCCGTAGAGGGCTGGTTTGAAGGCTTTGACCGATACCTGCGCGCTCTTCAGGGCCGGCTGGCCGGAATGCGGATCCGTCACCGGTGGCACCAGCGCGTTGATCCGGCCCGCAGAGGCAAATTCATCGTTCCAGTGCATGGGTGCGAAGAGTTTGCCCGGTTTCTGCCGCCGCGTGATCAAGGCCCGCAGACAGGCCCTGGCCTTACCTTTGCGAACCTCGACCAGCGAGGCTTCGCCAACCCCGAGGCGCAGCGCGTCCTCCGGATGGATCTCCAGAAAAGGCTCCGCGGTGTGCGCCGAGAGCTGCGCGCTCTTTCCTGTCCGCGTCATGGTATGCCAGTGATCCCGGACCCGGCCGCTGTTGAGCGTCAGCTTCAACGCACTGCCGGCGGCCTCGAACGGCTTTGGACCCACGGGCAGGAAACGCGCTTTGCGGTTTGCCGTGTAGAAACCACCTTCGGCGAAGAAGCGCGTTTCTCCCTCTTTACCGCCCTTCGGCCATGGCCACTGAAAGGGCTCCAGCCGGTCATAGGCCTCGGCCTCCAGATCTGCGCAAGCACCGATGTCAAAGTCACGGCTTCCGGCATTGCCGCACGCCGAGAGCGCTGCGTACTCGCAAAAGATCGTGGCTGCGTCCGGATAGTCGAAAGCTTCGCCGTAGCCCATACGCCGGGCGACCTCGGAAAGCTGCCACCAATCCGGCCGAACCTGGCCGGGAAGCGGCAGAAAAGCGCGCTGTCGGGATATCCGGCGCTCAGAGTTGGTGACGGTGCCATCCTTTTCCCCCCAGGCTGCGGAGGGCAGCTTCACATGGGCGTGGCGGACCGTATCGGTTTCGGCCAGCACATCCGAGACGACCACGAAGGGACAGACTTCGAGGGCGGCCTTCACCATGTCCGCATCGGGAAGACTGTCGACAGGGTTCGTCGCCATGATCCAGAGGGCCTTGATGCGCCCCTCGGCCACGGCCTGAAACAGATCAACGGCCTTGAGTCCCGGCCGTTCGGCGATAAGTGGTGATTGCCAAAAGTCCCGGACGAGAGCCCGGTGATCCCCGCGCTCCAGATCCATGTGACAGGCGAGCATATTCGCCAGTCCACCCACTTCACGCCCGCCCATCGCATTGGGCTGTCCGGTAATGGAAAAGGGTCCCATGCCGGGCCGCCCGATCCGACCGGTCGCCAGGTGACAATTGATGATGGCGTTGACCTTGTCGGTTCCGCAGTCCGACTGGTTGACTCCCTGGCTGTAGAGCGTGACGGTTTTTTCCTTTGCCGCGACCAGCGCGTAGAAGTCTTCAATTTCATGCGCCATTAAACCTGTCAGGGCGGCAATGTCCGGCAGCGCCAGGTCAGCAGCAGCGAGAGCGGCCTCCAAACCTTCCGTATGCTGCGAAACATAGGCCTCATCGAAACAACCTGCCGACTTGAGGTGGCGCAAAAGTCCGCAGAACAGTGCAACATCCCCGTCCGGCTCTATCGCCAGGTGCAGGTCCGCCATATCGGCCGTCACCGTGCGGCGCGGATCGACGACCACGATCTTCATGTCGGGGCGGGCCGATTTCGCCGCGAGGATCCGCTGGTAGAGAACCGGGTGGCACCAGGCGAGATTCGAGCCGACCAGCACCAGCAAATCAGCAAGCTCCAGGTCTTCGTAGCAGCCGGGAACCGTATCGGATCCGAAGGCCCGTCGATGGCCGGCCACGCTGGAGGCCATGCAGAGCCGCGAATTGGTATCGATGTTGGCTGAACCGATGAAACCCTTCATCAGCTTGTTTGCGACGTAGTAGTCTTCCGTGAGAATCTGGCCGGACACATAGAAGGCCACGGAGTCCGGGCCATGCTCCTCGATGGCCGCAGTGAAGCCTTCAGCCACCAGGTCCAGAGCCGTATCCCAGCTCGCGCGCGCGCCGTTCACCTCCGGGGCCAGCAACCGCCCCTCCAGGTCCAAGGTCTCGCTTAGGGCGACACCCTTCGAACAGAGCCGCCCAGCATTGGCGGGATGCGCAGGATCGCCGGAAACAGTGACCGAGCCATCGATGTTTCTCTTCGCCAAGACGCCGCAACCGACCCCGCAATAGGGACAGGTTGTACAGACTGACTGAGGCTCGGATCCGACCTCCGTCATTGTCCTTTTCCGTTTCGATAGACCTCTTTCAGATCGAGCAGGATGTCTTCTCCGGAGAGCTTGACCTCGAAGCTGGCCGTGCGCCCTTGATCCGCGCCCTGTGCTTCGCCGCTTTCCAGCGAGATCACCCAATTGTGCAACGGACAGGTGACACAGCCGTCGTGGACGATTCCCTGGCTGAGCGGCCCGCTCTTGTGCGGACAGCGATCCTCCAGGGCAAAGATCCGGTCATCGGCCGTGCGGAATATCGCGATGGTGACATCGCCGGTTTTTACGCAACGGGCGCCGCGCCGCGGTATGTCACCGAGGCTTCCGATCTTGGCCCAGCCATCGAACATCGCATTCATTCCGCCGCCTCCAGGGCCAGTGTCGCCAGGGGTTTGAATTCATGTTTGTCGCGGCCCGACACCCGCTCCGACCAGGGGTCGACCTGGGCAAACTGCTGCGAAAAGACGAAGCGCTCGTAGTAGGCTTCCCGACGTCCGGCATCTTCCATGATCTGCCGCCGGATCTCTTCCACGCCGATGCGCGCCGCCCACTTGTAAATCCGTTCCAGGTAGTGACCCTGCTCCCGGTACATCTGCACCAGCGCCACGATGTGCTCCAGGACCTCATCCTCGGTCTTGACCAGCCCCAGTACCTGCGTGCCTTTGATGTCCAGACCCGCGGCGCCGGCGAAGTGGATCTCGAAACCGCTGTCGACGCAGATCACGCCGACATCCTTGCAGGTCGCTTCCGCACAGTTTCTGGGGCAGCCCGAAACCGCCATCTTGAGCTTCGCCGGAGTCCAGGAGCCCCAGGTGAATTTCTCAATGCGAATGCCCAGACCCGTGGAATCCTGAGTGCCAAAGCGGCACCAGTCGGTGCCGACGCAGGTCTTCACCGTCCGAACGCCCTTCGCGTAGGCATGCCCGGATACAAAGCCCGCCTCTCCCAGATCCGCCCAGACCGCCGGCAAGTCTTCCTTTGAGATCCCCAGCATGTCGATCCGCTGGCCGCCGGTGACCTTGACCGCCGGTATGGCGAATTTGTCGACCACATCGGCGATGGCGCGCAGTTCCTTCGAGGAGGTCATACCGCCCCACATCCGCGGCACGATCGAATAGGTGCCGTCTTTCTGAATGTTCGCGTGCGCGCGCTCGTTGATGAAGCGGGACTGATAGTCGTCGGCGTATTCGTCCGGCCAGTCCGAGACCAGGTAATAGTTCAGTGCCGGGCGGCACTTGGCGCAGCCGCAGGAGCTCTTCCACTCCAGCTCCTGCATCACCGCGGCGATCGACTTCAGCCCCTTGGCCTTGATCAGCCGGCGCACCTCGTCATGCCCCAGATCGGTACAGGCACAAAGAGGCTGAACCGCCACAGGCGTATAGCTTTCGCCGAGGGTCGAAGACAGTAGCTGTTCCACCAGACCCGAGCAGGTGCCGCAGGAGGCCGAGGCCTTGGTGTGGGCGCGGACTTCGTCGAGACTGCTCAGGCCCAGTTCGGTGATGGAATTGACGATCCTGGATTTGCATACGCCGTTGCAGCCGCAGATCTCTGCATCATCCGGCAAGGCTGCAACGGCCGCCGTAGGGTCCAGCGGGGGCCCTCCCTGATAGGCCTGTCCGAACACCAGCGTGTCCCGCATCTCGGCGATATCGAGCTGTTTCTTCAAGAGATCGAAGAACCAGGGACCGTCATTCGTCTCCCCGTACAAAACCGCGCCGATGATGCGATTGTCCTTGAGAACGAGACGCTTGTAGACCCCGGCAGAGGCGTCGCGCAGCACGATCTCCTCACGATCCTCCCCTTCGGCGAAGTCACCGGCGGAATAGAGATCGATGCCCGTGACCTTCAGCTTGGTCGCGGTGACCGAACCTTCGTAGTGCGCTTCCCGGCCGATCAGTTGATCCGCCAGGACGCTGGCCATCTCATAGAGCGGTGCCACCAGGCCGTAGCATTGGCCCCGATGCTCGACGCATTCGCCAAGCGCGAAGATGTCGGGATCGGAAGTTCGCATGTCATCGCCAACCAGAATGCCGCGCCCGGTTTCCAATCCGCTTTCCTGCGCCAGCTTGGCCGAAGGCCGGATACCGATGGCCATCACAACGATCGCGGCCTCGATCTCGGTTCCGTCGTCAAGCCGGACGCCGGTCACCTGGCCGTTGTGCCCCAGAACTTCACTGCTGTTCGCCTCGGTCACAACCTCAATGCCGCGGTCCTCAAAGGCCTTCTCAAGCAGGTACCCGGCCGCCGGATCGAGCTGGCGCTCCATCAGCGTCGGCATGAGGTGCAGGACGGTCACATCCATACCCTGTTGCTTGAGGCCAGCCGCGGCCTCCAGTCCAAGCAGCCCACCCCCGATGACCACGGCGCGGCCACCCGCCTTCGCCGCGGTCAGCATGCGCTCGACGTCGTCCAGATCGCGGTAGACCAGTACGCCTTCGAAGTCGTGCCCCGGAATGGGTATGATGAAGGGATTGGAGCCGGTCGCGATCACCAGCTTGTCGTAGTCCGCCGAGATGCCGTTTTCCGAACGGACCGTCTTCTTGGCTCGATCGATCTCGGCCACGCGAGCAGACTTGTGAAGCGTGACTCCATGCGCGGCATACCAATCCTCATCATGGGTGACGATATCCCGATAGGCCTTGTCGCCGGAGAGCACCGGTGAGAGCATCAGGCGGTTATAGTTGACCCGCGGTTCCGCGTTAAAGATCGTCACCTCGTAGGAATCAGGCGCCCGCTCGAAGAGATGCTCCAGCATTCTGCCGGGTGCCATCCCGTTGCCGATAATGACCAGCTTCTGCTTCATCACCCTCTCCCTCAGGCCGCGCTCGTCACGGCAGACGACTGCTGCCGCGCGAGCCTTGCGGCACGTTTTTCTTGAATGGATTTGAGCTGCTCTTCACTGGGGTGCGCACCGCCTTCGTAGGCGTCGAGGAACCCAAGCAGTTCTTCCCGGTAAGCGTAGTAGTCCGGGTGTGCGAGCAGTTCTTTGCGCGACCGCGGCCGTGGCAGATCCACCTTCATCACATTGCCGATCCGGGCATTGGGGCCGTTGGACATCATGACCACGCGGTCCGCCAGCAGGATCGCCTCATCGACATCGTGGGTGACGCAGATGGCCGTTACCTTGCTGCGCTTCCAGACCTCCATCAGAACGTCCTGAAGCGCCCAGCGCGTGAGGCTGTCCAGCATGCCGAAGGGCTCATCGAGCAGCAGCAGCTTGGGTGACAGCGCAAAGGCCCTTGCGATACCGACCCGCTGCTTCATGCCGTTGGAGAGATCCGCCGCCATCTTGTGCATGGAGTCCGACAGGCCGACGCGGCTGAGATAGTATTCCGCCACGTCACGGCGTTCGGCCCGGCTCGCGCGGGGGTAAACCCGGTCGACACCGAGCGCGACATTGTCGTAAGCGCTCAGCCAGGGCATCAGGGACGGCGCCTGGAAAACCACGGCGCGATCAGGTCCGGCGCTGGTCACATGTGTTCCGTCCAGAATGATTCCGCCCTGCGTGATCTCGTTCAAACCGGCGGCCATGGAGAGGACCGTCGACTTGCCGCAGCCGGAATGCCCGATCAGGGTGATGAACTCGCCCTTCTCGATCTTCAGATCGAAACCATCGACCACCGTCAGCGGGCCTTTCGGAGTCGGGTAGACTTTCTTGAGCTGACTGAATTCGAGGTAACGCTGCTGCCGGAGCGACTGCGACTCACGCTGATAGGCAGCCGGTGGCTCCTGGTCCCGCGCCGGCTTGGTCTGGGTGATAGGGACGATGTTGGGCAGCGCGATATCCCGCTCGATATCCGCGTTCCGCTCCAGCCCGATCTCCATCAGGTACTCAGTGACGGCGGCGCGCAGCCGGATGAACTCCGGATCGCTGTTCATGGCGGCCCGGTCACGCGGTTTGGGCAGATTGACCGTAAACTCCCGGCCAAGGCTAGCGTTGGGGCCGGGTGTTAAAGGGATGATGCGGTCGGCCAGCAGAATGGCCTCATCCACATCGTTGGTCACCAGGATGATGGTCTTCTTTTCCCGCTGAGAGATCGCCGCGAACTCGTCCTGAAGCTTGGCCCGCGTCAGGGCATCCAGCGCCGACAGGGGCTCATCCATCAGCAGGACCTCGGGCTGCATTGCCAACGCGCGGGCGACGGCCACGCGCTGCCGCATACCGCCGGAAAGCTCGGAGGGCTTGCGGTCCCGCGCCGGAGACAGGCCAACCATCTCGATGTATTTGGTCACGATTTCCTGACGCTCGGCCCGCGATTTCGCACCAAAGACACTGTCGACAGCCAGCGCTATGTTCCCCTGCACCGACAGCCAGGGCATCAGGGAGTAGGACTGAAAGACCACGCCGCGTTCCGGCCCGGGCCCCGCAATCTCCTTGCCCTTGAAGATAACGCCGCCCTGATCCGGTTCGATCAAACCCGCCAGCGCGGAAATCAGCGTGGTCTTGCCGGAGCCCGAAAAGCCGACGATGGCGATGAACTCACCCTCGTTCACCTTCAGGTTCACATCGGAGAGGACCTCGGTACGGTCTGCACCCTCGCCATAGTGTTTCGAGAGACTGGAGATTTCGATCATGCTCATCGCCGTCTCCTTATCGATTTGCCGAGAAGGTGAAAGCGCGCTGCAGGGCGTACATCAGCCGGTCGAGCATGAAGCCGATCAGGCCGATGGTGAGCACCGCGACCATGATCCTGGCCAGCGACTGCGACGAGCCGTTCTGAAACTCATCCCAGATGAATTTTCCCAGGCCCGGGTTCTGGGCAAGCATTTCCGCGGCGATCAGAACCATCCAGCCAACACCGAGTGACAGCCGCAGACCGGTGAAGATCAGGGGAAGCGCCGAAGGCATCACAACCTTGGTGATGGTCTTATGCGTCGGCAACTGCAGGACGCGGCCGACGTTCATCAGGTCCTTGTCCACAGACAGGACCCCCAGCGCGGTGTTGACCAGAGTCGGCCAGAGTGAGCAGAGCGTCACGGTCACGGCGGAGATCAGCATGGACTTCGGCAGCAGATCGGTGGGGTCCACATAGAGCGCCGAAACCACCATGGTCACGATGGGCAGCCAGGCCAGGGGCGACACCGGTTTGAAGATCTGGATCAGCGGGTTGATGGCGCCGTTGAAAGTCTTGGACAGCCCCGAAGCGACACCGATGGGCACGGCGATGACGGTGGCAATGACAAAACCCAGACCAACGGTGAAAAGCGACGTCAGAATCTGATCGAGATAGGTCGGTTTGCCCGTGTAGTTCCGGTGCTTGACCTTGTCCGCCTTGCCGGCCGCCACGAGCTTCGCGTTGCGGACCTCCTGACGCTCATAAAAGGCAGCGGCCTTCTCGCGCTCCCGAAGATGATCCTCCCAGAGGTTCTCCGCCTGCTCCCAAACCTGCGCCGGCCCGGGAATGGCACCGAGAGAAGTCTGCACCTGCGGCGCCAGGCTGCTCCAGGCCATCAGGAAGAGACCGATCCCCATGAGCGGCACGACCAGCACGCGGGTCAGTTCTCCAAGCTGTTCGCGCGGGTTATCGCCGGCGATCATCTTCAGGATTGGTGTCAGCCAGGAAAAACCAAGCGCTTCCAGCCAGACGCTGGCACGGTTGATGGCGGAGAAGAACCGCTCACGCGCCGCACTGTTTTGCGCTGGTTCGATGGCGTCTGTCGCGTTGGCCATAAAGCTTGTCCTCAAGTCTGTCAGATTTTGTTTAAGCAGGCCGGGTCGGGCCCGGCCTGCCTTCTCTTTGCGCGCGGTCTTCGATCAGCCGCCCACGAGCTTGTTCCCGGCCACGACCTGGTTGGATTTCAAACCGATCGGGAGGGAGTCGATGTAGGCGTTCGGCTGCTTGCCGTCGTAGGCGATGCCGTCGATGATGTCCCCGGCCGGCGTGGGTGCGCGGTAACCGTCGCTGTCCCAGGGAAAGTCCGCTTCGCTGACGTATCCTTCTTCAACGAGCATCCGCGCGGCTTTCAGGTAAATTTCCGGCAGGTAGACCGACTTGGCGGTCTCGGCATACCAGGCATCGTCCTTATGCTCGGCGATCTGCCCCCAGCGGCGCATCTGGGTGAGGTACCAGATGGCATCGGAGTAGTAGGGATAGGTGGCGAAGTAGCGGTAGAAGACGTTGAAATCTGGCACCGGGCGCTTGTCGCCCTTCTCGTACTCGAAAGTGCCGGTCATGGAGTTGGCGATGACTTCCGCATCCGCCCCCACGTATTCGGAACGGGCCAGAATCTCGACAGCCTCTGCGCGGTTGGCGTTGTCGTTCTCGTCCAGCCACTGCGCCGCCCGGATCAGGGCCTTGGTCAGCGCGAGGGTCGTGTTCGGGTTTTCCTCCGTGAAGGCCTTGGTCAGTCCGAAAACCTTCTCCGGATTGTTCTTCCAGATCTCGTAATCGGTGATAACCGGCACACCGATACCCTTGAAGACCGCCTGCTGGTTCCAGGGCTCACCCACGCAGTAGCCATGGATCGTGCCCGCTTCCAGGGTGGCCGGCATCTGCGGCGGCGGCGTCACGGACAGCAGGGCATCCGCCTGAATCTGCCCTGACACATCGGTCGTGGAGTAGAAGCCCGGATGGATGTCACCGGCCGCGAGCCAGTACCTGAGCTCGTAGTTGTGGGTCGAGACCGGAAAGACCATGCCCATATTGAAGGGCTTGCCTTCCGCCTTGAACTGCTCGACCACGGGCTTCAGGGCGTCTGCCTTGATAGGGTGAACCGGCTTGCCGTTTTCGTGGGGAATGTGCTCCTTCATCATCGCCCAGACTTCGTTGGAAACGGTGATGCCGTTGCCGTTCAGGTCCATGGAAAAGGGCGTGACGATGTGGGCCTTGGTGCCGAAGCCGATGGTGGCCGCCAGCGGCTGCCCCGCCAGCATGTGGGCACCGTCGAGCTCGCCGGTGATCACCCGGTCCAGCAGCACCTTCCAGTTGGCCTGCGGCTCGAGCGTGACGAACAGACCTTCGTCCTCGAAAAAGCCCTTTTCGTAGGCAATCGCCAGCGGCGCCATATCGGTCAGCTTGATGAAGCCGAACTTCAACTCGTCTTTTTCGACGTCGAGTATTTCCGCCTGTACGGGCGTGACAGCGGCAATCGTGGCAGTGAGGCCCGCCGCGAGGAACGCTCTAATTCTTCCGGTGATTGACAACATCTCATCTCCTGTCCCGCCGGCGTTTTCGAGGGCGCTCGGCAATCCCGTTTGGAAACAAAAAACCGCCAAACCAGTCGGCGCACCCCCGGGAGGACGTGGGAATGCTGAACCAGTTTGGCGGCTTTGCCTGATGCGCCCGTCGTTGGACGCGTAACTTGTGTTCCGAGTTGGGAACTGCTGCTTAATCAGCAGAAAACGTGCCAACTCAAAAGATCACGGGTCTTTCTTTTCTAAATCAGATAGTTAATCGAGATTTAACAGGTGACGCGTGAGACAGCCGGCTCTTCGCATTTGCACAATTGAAAGTCGGGATGATGGTTTTTTGTGCAGCGCAATAAGTCTCTAGCTGCCAAAGTCAGCCGCTTGAGCGCGCTGTTCCTTCACATAAGATTCGATCAGCTCAGGATCAAAAACCCGATCGTCGAAGAAGCCATCCGGCCCGAGAATCAGGTTGCCGTCCGATGTCCCCGCGTGCGTGGGTCCCTGGAGAGCGCCCTCCACTTTTGCATTGGCCGCGGGCACCGCGCCGCCCATGGGCGCAATCGCGGCCCGATAGAGGTCGGGACGATAAACCTGCGCCGCAAGCTGCACATCATCCGGATTCCATTCGGCATGTCCCCAGCGCACCATCTGGCTGTAGAACCAGAGCGCGTGGCTTTGCCATGGAAAGGTTGCCGCCTTCTCGAAGGGAAGGAAAAAGTCCTGGATCGCGACGGTTTCCCCGTCCCGGTAGCGCAGTTGGCCGTTCAGCGCTGGCAGTATGATGTCCTGCTTCTGACCGATGTAAGCTGCCTGCGAGAGGATCGACGCCAGTTCCTCATGATTTTCGGGATCCCCGCACCACTGCGCCGAGCGATAGAGCGCCCGAATGACGGCCGCCAGGACCTCCGGCTGACCCGATGCGAAGTTCTTGGAGACCGCCAGCACCTTCTCAGGACTTGAGCGCCAGATCGCCGACTTGGTCGTGACCATGACGCCCGCCCCCAGCTCGACGGCCACACTGTTCCAGGGCTCGCCGACGCAGAAGCCGTCGATCTGTCCGGATTGGAGCGCGTCCGGCATCAGCGGCGGCGGCACAACGACAATCCGCACATCCCGCTCGGGATCGATGCCGCCGGCGGCGAGCCAATAGCGCAGGTCGTAGTTGTGCGCCGAAAAGGGATGGACCACCGCGAAGCTCAGGGGCGTTTCGCCCTTGTCACTGCGCCGCTTTACGGTCAACGCCAAACCCTTGATATTTATGGCTGCATCCAATTCGGAGAGTACCCCGCCCTCGGCGATTTCCGCGGCGAGCCTGCGCGAAACCGTAACGGCATTCCCACCCAAGCCGAGCGCCATGGGGGCAACGACATCAAGCTGTAACGGGGTCAGACCCAGGCGGGCGGCGATCGGCATGGGGCCCAGCATATGCGCCATTTGGAAATGACCGACGGCCATGCGGTCGCGGATGTTCGCCCAGGAGTTTTCGCGGATCAGGGTGAGATCGATCGCTTCGGCTCTGGCGAAGCCCTTCTCCCGCGCGGCCACGAGGATCGCGGAGTCGGACAACGGAAGAAAACCTGCGCGTATTTCATAGAGACCGGTTCCGGACATGGATCAGAGCTCCGGGTCGAGCAGACTGGAGGCGGTCACCAGACTCTGCGCGATCTCGGACAGGCGCCGGTTTTGGTTCATCGCGGTCTTGCGCAGCAGGGCATGCGCCTCGTCTTCGCCAATTCCCCTGGTCTGCATGAGAATTCCTTTCGCCCTCTCGATCAGCTTGCGTTCGGCCAGCGCACTGCGCGCCGCATCCAGTTCCCGTTCCATGCGGGAAAAGGCATTGAAGCGGCTGATCGCCATGTCGAGGATAGGTTTGACCCGCTCCTGCCGCAGGCCGTCAACGACGTAGGCCGAAACGCCGGCCTCCACGGCCGCTTCGATCGAGGCCTGATCGGAACGGTCGACGAACATCGCGATCGGTCTTTTCACGACACGCGAGAGCTGGAACATGCTTTCCAGCATGTCCCGGTTCGGATTCTCCAGGTCGATGACAATGACGTCGGGCTCGAGATCACCGATGCGCTGGGCAATGCCATTCACGTCGTTGACCAGCGTAACCCGGTCATGCCCGGCGTCCCGCAGGCCCGCCTCGATTATGGAAGCCCGGATCTGGTTTTCATCGATCACAAGAACGGAAAGCTGCGCGCGACACATGGGTTGATTGTGCGCATGCAAGAAAATTGTGCAATGCAAAATAATGCGGTGAGCCTTAAACGGCGCCAGGCTCAATCTGTTGAGCGAATAGGACTGTCTTTCCCGGAGCGAGCGTCAGCGGCGAATCACGAAGAAGTTTGATCACCTCCAAGCAACGAGAACTCAACCGTCGTGGACGACGCCAGAGATCAGGTCGAAAATCGATCGCATCCTCCGTCAATGATCCGAGGCCCGCACAGTAGTGGTGGACTGAGCGCGTCTGAGAGCGAACACACAAAGAAATTAGCAAGAAAATCAACCCCTCAAGCGTTATGGCCGGGCAACGCGTCGGAATAAAGGAGGTCGACGACGGAATTTGGCCCATCAGCTCGACGAACTATGATTTGGGATTATTCGGCACGAAAAGCGATTGCGTCGAACCAGTCACAAACACTCTCACCCAGGAGAAACCCTAAACGATCTCTCGGGTTCAACCTGTACACTACGTGTCCAGAATGGGCCCTGCAGGTCGTGGCGGAGAGAGAGGGATTCGAACCCTCGATACGCGATTAACGTATACTCCCTTAGCAGGGGAGCGCCTTCAGCCACTCGGCCATCTCTCCGTTCGCGCGAAGCGGCTGAATATCTATGGTTTTTCCAGGGGCCGGTCAACGCTAAATGCGCAGGAAATGCGAGATGGCGCCGGGAGCGGCGGAATTTTAGCCGTGATGGCCGGACGGTGATTTCAGAGGCCCTCCCGTTTCTGCGGCCATGCGCCGGCGACTCCACGATCACCAGGCCCCTCAAGGAAACACGTCCCGCCAACCCGGCTTACCGCGACAGCAGCAAGTATCGCTGGCCTTGGCGAGGGATAACCACCATAATAGGTAATCAATACATAGTTATTTTTCTACATATAATTGTGAAATGGATAGCAGTAGAAAACCGCGCGACCTGATCTCAATCCTGAAGGCGCGCCTGGCCGGCAGGACGAAATTTGCCCGGCGCCTGCGTGAACTCGAAGCCAAACATCTCAGAGAAGGTTTAAGTCCTGCCGAGGTGCTTGAACTGGAGGAAGCCTGCCGGCATCCGAACAAGGATGAATGGGACGAAGGCGGAGACTACTAGAGCCGGTCGCAAGGACATCGCTTCAGGCCACGCCCAAACCCTCAAAAGCGGCTAGTCGGCACTACAGAAGACTGCCCGTCAGAGGCTCCGCCAGTTCAGAGCCCTCGTTGCGCACATTCCCGACCTCCGGTCCGACCCGATGGAGGCTGAGCAGTTGGCTCGGATACTGCCCGGCCACCTGCAAAGCCTCCGGCACATCGGCCTTCAGCCAGGTCTCATAATCCTCTGGCTGCAAAATCACCGGCATGCGCTTATAGATGTCGGCCATCGCCTCATTGGCAGCGACGGTCAGGATCGTGAAGCTGTAAAACTCCACCGCCTGCCCCTTGGAAAGGCCGCGCCAGGCCGTCCAAAGCCCGGCCATGAAAAAGGGCCGGCCATCCTTCCGGGCGATCAGCCAGGGCCTCCCCCTGCCCTGCCATTCGTAAAAGAACTGCGCCGGAATGACACAGCGCTGCGCTTTCAGCGGTCCACGATAGCTGGCTTTCTCGGTCACCTCCTCCGACTTCGCGTTGAAGGTCGCAAACTTCAGCTCCTCCAGAGGCTTGTGAAACCACTCCGGCACCAGACCGAAGCGGGCCATGGCGCAGCGCAATTCATGCCGGTCGCTGAGAACCACGGGTGCGAGCTGGGTCGGCGCAATGTTGAAGCGCGGCTCAAGATCGAAGGCCGGAACCGGCAGCCCGGTCACCCCCAGATCGTCGATGATTTCTTTCCAGGTCAAACGGGCCGTGCCGTAGCGTCCACACATGCCACCACTCTACCCGAAAAGCTCCGAAAATTCATATTGTTCACTTTTTGTTCTCATATTATTCTTCCCTTATGTCCCACGATGTTCCCAAAAAAATCGCACAGACGCTCAAGTCCGCAAAGCTGCTGACCCGGATCAGCGACCAGCTCAACAGCCGAATCAGGGGCCAAATCAGAGGAGAGAGTGCGGACACCGGTTTTCGCGTGGCAACGCGCTACCTGGCTGCGGAACTTGAACGGTCCTACGAGATCCGGCGCCGACGCATAAAACGGCCTCGGGGAGAAGTAAACTGACTTTCGTTACTGCCGCGTCCGCGTCACCACGACTGCCCGAAACTGTGGCTCATATGGGCAAGTATTTTCCCGACTGGGATTCCACTTTAGATAGGGTCAAGATTTTATACACATTTTGGAGAGATAATTCATAAAGCGTAAAGCATACCATCCGGCGAAGGTATGAAGAAATGTCCCTGCTCCAGTCGCTCGAGGCGGCCCCTCCTGGTACGGAAGCCAAGCTGCCACGCATCCTGATCATCGATGACGACGAAGTCGATTTTCGTGCTACGCGCCGAATCCTGCGGGAGGTCTTCGGTAACGGTCTGACGCTCGGTTGGGCCTGCGACTGGCAAGAGGCTTCCGAAGCGCTTCTCGATGACACCTACGACGTCTATCTCATCGACTACTTTCTGGGTGGCCGAACCGGTCTGGAACTCATCGAATCCTGCGAGCCCGCCTGTAAGCCCGATGTCTTTATCTTTCTGACCGGCCTTGAAGACCGGGCCGTCGATCTCGCCGCGACCCAGGCCGGCGCCTCGGACTACCTGGTCAAGTCCGAGATCACGGCCGCCAAGCTCGAGCGTTCAATCCGTTATGCCCTTTTCATGGCCGAGAGGAAGGCTGAGTTGAGGGACGAAACGGCAGCGATCAAGGCGGCCAAGGACATCGTCGAGCGACAGTCGCAGATGCACGCGAACCTGGCGGCCGATCTCTCCGCGACCCAGGAGAAACTGCGCGCGGCGCTCAAACGGGCAGAGGAAAGCGAGAAAAAATACCGCAGCCTCGCCCAGCGCGACCTGCTGACCGGGCTGCCCAATCGTGCGCTCTTCATGACGCAGCTCGAAAACATGATCGGGCATTCACAGCGCAGCGGCAAAGATCTTGCGCTCCTGTTGCTCGACCTCGATCGCTTCAAATCGGTCAACGACTCCCTGGGTCATCCGATCGGGGATGCGCTTCTGCGCCAGGTGGGCGAACGCCTGACCGGCTGTACCCGCAAGACCGACACGGTCGCGCGCCTCGGCGGTGACGAGTTCGCGGTTATCGCGACCAACCTGGTCAGTTCCGAAGATGCAGCCGTCGTTGCGCAGCACATCATCGACGCGCTGGCGGCCCCCTTCTATATCGACGAGCACGAGATCAATAGCAGCACCTCTGTCGGCATCGCTGTGCTCAGAGGAGATTGCGACCGGATCGACAGCCTGATGAAAAGAGCGGACGCCGCGCTCTATAAGGCGAAGGAAGCCGGCCGCGGGGTTTTCTATTTTTTCGATGCCGCGCTCGACAGCCAGATCCGTGACTTCTGCCAATTGAAGCAGGAGCTCTCGATCGCACTCGAGCAGAAACAGTTTTTCCTGGCGTATCAGCCGCAAGTCGAAGCGGCATCCGGCAGGGTTACCGGTCTCGAGGCCCTGGTCCGCTGGCGACATCCGACCCGCGGCGATGTCGGACCGAAGGACTTTATCTCGACGGCGGAATCCGCCGGACTGATCTGTTCTCTTTCAGACTGGATCCTGCGGGAGGCCTGCATGCAATCACAGCGCTGGTCCGCGCGTTTCGGTCAGGACATTCCGATTGCAGTCAACCTTTCGCCGGTTCAGTTCAAACGCGGACAGCTTGTGGAGACCATTCGCGACATTCTCGCGCAGACCGGTCTGATGCCCCTCAACCTGACGCTTGAGATCACGGAAGCGATCATGCTCAGTGATGCCGGCGAAGTGGAACGGCAGCTACGGGAACTGGCCACTCTGGGAGTCAGGATCGCGATCGACGACTTCGGCACCGGCTATTCATCGCTGGCACGCGTCAAGCAGTTGCCCATCGATACGATCAAGATCGATTCTTCCTTCGTCTCGGAAATGCTGGACGACCAGCGCGACGCCGCGGTCGTCGAAGCCATCATCGCTCTGGGCCGGAACCTCGGCATCAAAATCGTCGCGGAAGGCGTCGAAACCAGCCAGCAGATGCAACATCTCAGCGCCGCATCCACCATCGACCTTCAGGGTTTCTACGTCGCCAGGCCAATGACCACGGAAAACTGCGGAGCCTGGCTCTGCGAAAACCTGCAGGCCAACGTCAGACTGGCCGCCGCAGGTCTTTAAAGCCGCGCGCACTAGGCGCGTTCTGCCGGCTCGAAGTCGGCAACTTCGATCAGCAGGTCACTAAAAAGCGGCCAGGCACCCAGGAGCCGGCGGCACAGGAAGAGAAGCCGGTTCAGGGAAATTCGACCACGCGCCAATAGTGGTCGATCAGTTTCATGGCCTCCGCAAAACTGTCCGCCACGTTCGACTTCACGATGTAGCCTGCCACGTGTTTCTCATATGCGGACAAGCGGTCGCGCTCGTCCCGGGAAGTGGTCAGCACGAACACCACTGAAGTATTCAGCTCGCGATCTCCCCGCAGTTCGGCCAGAAACTCCAGGCCATTCATGCGCGGCATGTTGAGATCCAGCAGGATAAGGAATGGCGATTCCACCTTGTCCCGGCCGTTCTGTCCGCGCAGGTACTCCAGGGCCTCCCGGCCGTCTCTTGCAACGACCAGGGGGTTTGCGATCCGCAGTTCGTCGAGTGAACGCTTGATGGCCTTCACATCGACTTCGTCGTCTTCGACAAGAAGAAAGGTAACAGTCTTTTCCGTCATACTTGGGTCAAAATATTGGCAGGAAGCGGTTGCTCCGCTCCCGAAGTTTCAGGGTTATTGTTCGTCATCATAATATCATTCACAGCATGGGAACAAGCGAGCAGAAGTAGTGTTCCGGCGCCGTAGCGGACCCGGAAAAGCGGTTTCGCCTCGGCTCGTATGATCCTCTGACACCGGCGGTTCCCTAGAGAGCGCCGGCGACCCGAGCGGCTTCGAACTCTTCGCTGGAGTGCCAGTGTTTCGGCCACTCGAAGATGAAGCGCGTTCCTCTTGCGGTCTCAGGGTCCGACTCGATCCGGATCGTACAACCAGCGACCCGAAGCTGCTTGTGGACGATGGCCAGTCCCATACCGCTGCCTTCGACCTGGTCCCGCCCCTTGAGCGTCTGAAAGACACCGAAAATACGATCGTGAAACTCCGGCTCGATCCCGGGCCCGTCGTCCTGAACCGCGAAGACATAGCGGTCCTCCAGCGTCTGCGCGCTGACGAGAATCTTTCCTGCATCACGGTCATGGTGCTTGATGGCGTTGGACATAAGGTTGCGAAAAATCTGCCGCAGTGGCGCCTTCGCCGTGACAAAGGTGGGGAAATCACCTTCCAGAACCAGATCGAAGGCCTTGCCCTGCATCACCAGGTCGAATTCCTCCTCCAGGGTCGAACGCACATCGATCTCCTCGATCTTTTCCTCCTTTCGGCCGACACGCGAAAACTTCAACAGATCGTCCAGCAAAGCCTCGAGGCGCGCCACACGACCGCGCAGGAGTGTCATATTTTCCTGGCTTTCCTCATTCATAGCCTCGGCCATGTCGGATTCGATCCAGGTCGCCAGGTTGTCGATACCGCGCAACGGCGCTTTGAGATCATGAGACGCCACATAGGCGAACTGCTCGAGTTCCTTGTTCGAGCGCATCAGTTCTTCCGACTGCAGCGCCAACCTGCTTTCAGTCAGCTTGCGCTCGGTAATATCGGCAATCGAGCCGACCATGCGGACCGGCTCGCCGCTTTCGCTTCTGGAGGCGATGCCGGTGGCCTGAAACCAGCGGTACTCACCGGACTTATGGCGCAGGCGATACTCCAGATCAAAGGGAACACCCTTTTCGAAATGCGCCTGAATCAGCTCGGCGACCGCCCTGTGATCGTCGGGGTGAAGCAGGTCTTTAAAGGAGTCGAAACTCGGTTCGATCTCTCCGACCTCATAGCCCAGCAAACGATAGAAATTCGGCGACCAGTACTCCGCCTCTTCATTGATGTTGATCCAGTCCCAGATCCCAACGCTCGAGCCTTCCGCGGCCAGCGCGAAACGCTCTTCGCTTTCCTTCAGGGCCTCGGTCTGCTGCCGCAACTGACGCTCCTGCTCACGCAGCAAAATGGAATTGTTTTTGAAAACCCGCACCGCATTTCCCAAAGCGCCGATTTCGTCCTGGCCGTGGACCTCAATCGTCGTGTTGTGGTCGCCCTGGGCCAAAGCAAGGGTGGAACGGGTCAGGAACTCGAGCCGCCTTACGATCTGGCGGCTGACGATAAAGAAAACGATCAAAGAAGAGGCAATCAGGGCAATCGCGACGATCACGACCAATAGAACCCGGCTCGAAGAAATGGCCTCGGTCGCCAGAGCGGATTCCTTCGTGATCGCCTTTTCAGCGTCCCTCAGCAGGATGGTCGCGCGTTGATTGATCGCCTCCGAGGTCTGAACGATGTTGCCATGCAACTGCTCGACACGATCGTTCAGACTCAGAATCTCGGCGCCGAGCGCGAAAAGACTCTCCGGTCCGGACAGAGTGGCGGCGAGATCCCGCAGGTAGGCTGCCGTCTGGGTCCGCAGGGCCTGATCCTGGAGGGTCAGGGTCAGCCGGGTCAAGGCACGCAGATCAAGATCCATCTCCGCCTTTAGTCCGGCCAGACGCGTTTCGTCGCGCTCCAGTGCAATCCGTTCAAGCCGACGGTTTAGCGACTCGGCGCGGAACTGCAATTCGATCAGTTGCTCGATCCGCTCGATATCCTCACCGGTTACCCGGTCGAAGAGCCCAAGAAACTGCTCGGTTATTTCGCCGCGTTCGCTGATGATGTCCCTGAGAAGATCGCTGTCTTCAATGAACTGCGACGAGGATTCGATCACCACGGGCTTGACGGCTTCCAGTATCGCCCGTGCCGCCGCGAAAGCCCGCTCAAGTTGCTTCTTCTGTAATCCCTGTTTGCTGAGACGGGACGCAACCTGCTTTTCCTGTGCGACCCGATTGGCTGAAAGCTGGTTGACCAGATCGTCCAGGTTGTCGACGACCTCGAGCGAAGTCGTGCCGCGCCGCAAACGTCGAATGAGCGATGGCAGCTTCGTAAGCTGCGCCTCGATGCTGACGATCTGGTCGCTTAGTTCGCTCTGCGAGGTCACACCCGCGAGCGCGGAGGTCGAAGTGGTCAGGACGAAGGTCTGCTCGACCAGTTGCTCGGCCACGATCATGGAAGGCACGGCCTGCTCGACGATCCGCTTCTGCGTTTCCTCAATGGCATTATAGCTGGCAAAGGCGACCGCGGCGGCGACAAACGACAAGCCAGAGATGGCGTAGAATGCAATTCGCAGTCTCGCTCCGACATTCAGCCCTTTGACCCATCTTCTCATCATTGAGTGCTTGTCACCCCTTGCCCTTGCTTGGTGTAATTTTACTAAAATTAGGTAACAATTTGTAAAATTCTGCTATATTACTATGAAATGAGCATCTTTTTTACGAGAAATACTATGCTCTCCTCTTCTTCTCTTGGTAGCATGTCACGCCGACGGCTCCTTCTGAGCGGCGCAGGGGCCGCCTTCGTGGGAACATCTTCGCTCACGCTGCCGGGATCTTCGGCACAGGCACAGCCGAACACATTCTCCCTGGAGGGACTGCACGAACAGATCGTCCGGCGGGTTGCCGTCCTCGCTGCCCAGCGTGAAGTCGAGCTGTCGATTCTGCAACCCAAAGGTTCTCTGGGAAACATCAAGCCGCTTGGCGACCGCTTCACCGAGGTGACGGGTGTCGGGATCCGCTACGTCGAAGTTCCAGTGGACGACATCAACACGCAAATGATGATCGACACTTTGTCGGATACGGGGAGCTTCGACCTTGCCCTGCCCGCGACCTTCGGCCTGCCCGATCTCATCGAAGCCGGCGCGCTGCTCAACCTCGACGACCTGGCCGCACGCTATGCGCCGGCGGCCTTTCAGCAGGATGCCCTCTTTTCCATCGGCGACTACTACAAGAACAGCCTCTATGGCTATCAGACCGACGGCGATACCTACCTTATGTTCTATAATCGGGAGTGGCTCGAGGACGAGGAGGAAGGCAAACGCTTCGAAGACGAGCAGGGCTACCCGCTCAAGGTGCCCCGTACCTGGCATGAGCTCGACAGCATGATGGCTTTTTTCCACAGGCCAGAAGAAAAGCGCTATGGCGGGGCCCTGTTCCGTACACCGAACTACATTGCCTGGGAATGGTGGATTCGCTTTCATGCGAAGGGTTTCTGGCCCTTCGCGCCCGATATGGAGCCACAGATCAACAATGAGGCTGGGGTTGCCGCCCTGGAAGAACTGATTGCCGCCTCCCGGCATCTCTATCCGGAGGCCCGAACCAACGGCCTCTTCGATAACTGGAAAGCCTTCGCCAGCGGCCGGATTTTCTGCAACATCGGCTGGGGCGGAACGCAGAAGTTCCTGAATGGTCCGGAGTCGGCAGTGCGCGGTAAGCTCGCCTTCAGCCCCACGCCAGGCGGCATCGTAGAAGGCGAGCTTCTGCAAACACCTTACTTCAACTGGGGCTGGAACTATACGGTTTCGAGCGCGACGAAAGAACCGGAAATCGCTTACCTCTTCGCCCTCTTCGCCTGCAGCCCGGTCATGTCGACTCTGGCTGTTCAGGACAGCGGCGGCTACTTCGATCCCTTCCGGGAAGAACACTACCAGGATCCGAAGATCGTCGAGGTTTACAGCGCCGACTTCCTGAAGGCCCACCAGGCTTCCATGCGCAAGAGTATCCCCGACCTCTACCTGCAGGGCCAGGGCGAGTACTTTGACGCCCTGCGCGAGAACATCATCCGCGCGGACCGGGGTGAAGTCAGCAGCCAGGAGGCCCTGGATACGGCAGCGAAACAATGGCGCAAGACGACACGGCGCATGGGGCGCCAGAGCCAGGCCGTGCAGTGGCAATTCCTGCGTTCGCTCTATCCCGAAGCCATTCGGGAGCGCCTGGCCTGATCCTGGATCAGATCCAGTTTGGACGGGACCGCCGCAGGCGATCTGTCGTAGATCTGCATCCATTTCAGGCAAAAAGACCTGCTTGAGGCGCAGACCTCGTATTTCTCAAAAAGAAAGAACGGGCCGGAACCAGCAACCGACCCGCTCTCCCCTCCGATTCCGCACCGCCGCAACAGTACGGTCACGGGCTGCATTTTTCCTGTCATCACGCCCTGTAGGATGACAGGCTTCTCAACTCTCCAGGCTTCCGCGTCGAAGCGGCCGCCACCAGAGCTTTAGAAGCTCAACACGATACCGGTGACGATGCCCCAGCCTTCGTTGTCAGTACCGGCGGCATCGCCGCTGTAATCGACGGCGAAGGCCGATCCGATCACATCGATGCCCGGACCGAGGCCGTAGCTGCCCGAAAGCATGACCGTATCGTTCTCGTCGTCACCATTGGTGCCGACCAGACCTTCGACCTCACCGTGCAGATAGGAAAGGCTGACAGCCGCGGGGCCCCAGGCATAGGAGACACCGATGTCATAGCCCTCACCATCGAAGGAGGTCGTCGCATCCGTGCCGGCACCGGCATTGCCATCGGTCTTTGCATAGGAGCCACCGACGGTGAAGCCGCCGTAACCCAGGTTGAAGCCGAAGCTGTAGCCTTCGGCGTCATCCGCACCGCCGCTGGGCGCGGAAGCCGTCAGGAAACCAGCCGCCAGAGCCACGTCGAAGTCACCGAAGCTCTCGACAAAGTTGACACCGACAGCGAAGCCGTTCTCGTAGATGTCTTCTGCCGGCTGGGCGTTGTTATCCCGCTCGAACTCAGGAATGTAGGAAACACCAACCTGAATGCCGGAGATACGCGGCGTGAAGTAGGTCACCTTGTTGGCCTTGTCTTCCCCCAGGAAGAGAAAGGTCGATTCAAAGGCGGAATCGGCGTCGGATGAAGTCGTGTTCTCGACCCAGTCGGAAACATCGCCGTCGTTCAGACCGATGCCGACGTCTGGCGCCGCATACTGCATGATCGCCGCGGCGTTATCCCGCGAACCGATTTCGAACCGGCCGAAATCGCCTTCCGAATAGGCAAAGCTCTCGGCAATCTGATTGTCGTCGGTGTTGCCGTTGAGAACGACGGCCGCACCAAAGCTAATACCGTTATCCAGGGTGGTTTCCCCGGTGAACTCTACTTCGGTATCGCTCTTCTGATCGAAGTGATCCTGATCCGTATCGTTGTCGGCATAGCCGAAGAACTGCTCCATGTAGCCGCCAAGGCCAAGTGCGATGGGCTCTTCCGCCTTCGCGCCTGCGGAGCCACCGAATGCTACGGCAAAGAGAGATGCCGTAACCAGTGCTGTGCGGGCCGCTCCACCCCGCAACTGTCGTCGAAAACTCAACTTCGTTCCTTTCCACAACTTGCCCGCCTGCGGCCCTGGTTTTAGAGCCTTACTTCGGGCCTCCTTTTAAGAGGCGCCCAGCCGGCCGCCTCAGGTACATAGGCACCGGTATCACGTTACGTTATTACGTTTCAAGAGGAACCAGCATAGGCATCGACTCGCTATCCAGCAATCGCGAATCATTATCATTTGCAGAGAATTTCAGAACGTAGGATTTTTGTCAAACGGGAAATGTACGGGGACTTACAAGGATCGAAGCCTCTCGCGAAAGGTCCGGCGCGTCACGCTAGCCCCTGCGGCGACGATGTATAATCCCTGCTCGTCTGAGGAAAGGAAGTTTCCTACGGGTGGGGCAAGATGTCTGAGACCAGGGCCTCTCAGCTCGCCCCTTTTGGATTTTAGTAAATAATTTCAGTTAATTATTGGCAATATATATAGTTAAAAATCAGGATAAAGTGATAAATCCAAGTGCTTTATGGCAAGAATGATCGCAGACCGCTAGAGCAAGGAATTTGTTCGAACAAACGCAATTCCATTCACTCTATGTTAAGCGCGTCGGACTCAAAGTTACATCAGATGGACTGCCGAACGAGGAGCATCTGATGGCACTGTCGCGGGGAACGGTCGAGACTCTTATCGACCTGGTTGAAATCAAACTGAGCTGTGTCGAAGTCTATGATCGGGACGACGCCCGGGAGCTGGCGCGCCTCGAACAAAGCCGCCGGGAACTGCTGGCGATGGCTGGCAGGGAAGACGGCGAACCGGCTGAAATCGTAAAGATTTCCCGTGGCGCACGCGGCCGCAGCCGCTCGACGGTCACGCACTAAGCCGCTTCTGAGCGGCTTTTTGTTTGCGGGCATCCAGCCGGGCCAGGCTGCGATGGAAGCGCGCCGCGCCAGCGTCAGGCCAGCGCCGTTTCCAGATCCGAAATCAAATCCTCGACATCCTCGATTCCGACCGACAGGCGTAGCATGTCGGCGGGGATCGGACTCTCCGGCCCCTCGATCGACGCGCGGTGCTCGACGAGGCTCTCGACCCCTCCCAGCGAGGTTGCGCGCAAAAAGCAGTTGAGCTTTCCAGCGCAGCGCAGCGCCGCTTCACGCCCGCCTTTCACGCGCAGCGAGAGCATGCCGCCGAAGCCGCCAGGCATCTGCTTGCGGGCGATTGCGTGTCCAGGATGGCTTTCCAACCCCGGATAAAGCACGGCCTCAATGGCCTCGTGCCCCTCGAAATGACGCGCGATCGCCATAGCATTTTCGCTGCAGCGTGCAACGCGCAGGAAAAGAGTCCGCATGCCCCGCAGCAGCAACCAGGATTCGAAAGTCCCCAGAACAGCCCCGACATTCAGACGGTTGTCCCGCACACGCGCCCAGAACGCATCTTCCCGGGCCGTTACCAGAGCGCCTGCCAGAACGTCGCTGTGGCCATTGAGATATTTTGTCGCAGAATGAAAGACGATATCAGCCCCGAGCTCCAGGGGCCGGCTCAAGACGGGGGTGACCACGGTCGAATCGACCACCACCAGTGCGCCCGCCGCATGGGCCGCCTCGGCCACAGCCGCGATATCGACCACATCCCAGGTCGGATTGGCCGGCGTTTCGAGCCAGACCAGCCTGGTCTTGCCCGGCTTGATCGCCGCGTCCAAGGCACCTGCACGGGTGGCATCGACAAGGTCCAGCTCAATGCCCCAGTCTGCACAGAAGGAGATCATCCAGTTGCGCAAGGTCCAGTACATCACGTTCTGCGCCACGATATGGTCCCCGGGCCGCAGGGCCTGGATCACGGCCGCCGCCGCGGCCATGCCCGACGCGAAGAGCAGCCCTTCCCGGCCGCCTTCCAGACGTGCCAGGAGCGCTTCCGCCTGTTCCGGATTGGGGGCCTGATCGCGGGCGTAGACCCGTCCCTCGACCAGAGGATCGTAGTTCCGGTCCCGTACGAAGGTCGTGGCCGGCTGGATCGGCGGCACCACGCCGCCGCTCGCCGGATCGATGCTGTGCAGGGTCTGGGCCGCCAGGGTCGCGGGCCGGCGCTTATCCACGTCAGTCATATCGCTGGATTAACCCAGCTTCTGCTTGAGCAGTTGGTTGACCACGCCCGGGTTGGCCTTGCCCTGGGTCGCCTTCATGACCTGGCCAACGAACCAGCCGATCAGCTTGGCGTTGCCGCCCTTGTACTGCTCGACCTGGCCGGGGTTGTCCGCGATCAGTTGATCGACGATCGCTTCCAGCGCGCCGGTGTCGGTGATCTGCTTCAGGCCCTTTTCTTCGACGATGGAGGCCGCGTCCTTGCCGCTCTCCCACATCGCCTCGAAGACCTCCTTGGCAATCCGGCCGGAGATGGTGTTGTCGGCGATCAGATCCAGCAGGCCACCGAGCTTGGCGGCATCGACCGGCGCGTTGCTCAGGGTCGCGCCGCTGGTCTTGTTCAGAGCCCCGAAGTAGTCACCGATTACCCAGTTGGCCGCCAGCTTCGGATCCCGCCCTTCGGCGACCGCCTCGTAGAAGGCGGCGGTTTCCTGATCGACCACCAGAACGCCGGCGTCGTAGGCCGAGAGGCCAAAGTCCGAAATGAAGCGCTGCTTCTTCGGATCCGGCAGTTCCGGCAGGTCCTTCTTGAGCGACTCGACCCAGGCCCCGTCCAGCTTCAGCGGCAGCAGATCCGGATCCGGGAAGTAGCGATAGTCGTGCGCCTCTTCCTTGCTGCGCATGGAGCGGCTGGTGCCCTTGCTGGCGTCGAACAGGCGGGTTTCCTGGTCGATGGTGCCGCCCTCTTCCAGGATCTGGACCTGGCGGCGCGCCTCCAGTTCGATCGCCTGCTGGACGAAACGGATCGAATTCACATTCTTGGTCTCGGTCCGGGTGCCGAAGGGCTCACCGGGCCGGCGCATGGAAAGGTTCACGTCGGCGCGCATGGAGCCTTCGTCCATGTTGCCGTCGCAGGTCCCCAGATAGCGCAGGATCGAGCGCAGCTTGCGCAGGTAGGCGCCCGCCTCTTCCGCCGAACGCATATCCGGCTTGGAGACGATCTCCATCAGGGTCACGCCGGAACGATTCAGATCGATGTAGGACTGGGTCGGATGCTGGTCATGCAGGCTCTTGCCCGCGTCCTGCTCCAGATGCAGCCGTTCGATCCCCACTTCACGGGTCTCGCCGTCGGCCAGATCCAGGATGATGGTCCCCTCGCCCACGATCGGATGCAGGTACTGGGAGATCTGATAACCCTGCGGCAGGTCGGCGTAGAAGTAGTTCTTCCGCTCGAACTCCGAGAAGAGGTTGATCTTGGCATTCAGGCCCAGGCCCGTCTTGACCGCCTGCTCCACCGCCATGCGGTTGATCACCGGCAGCATGCCGGGCATGGCCGCGTCGACCAGGGAGACCTGGCTGTTGGGCTCCGCGCCGAAGCCGGTGGCCGCGCCCGAGAAGAGCTTGGAATCGGCAATCACCTGGGCATGGACCTCAAGTCCGATGACCATTTCCCAGGGGCCGGTTTTACCTTCGATTGTCGCCATGACGTCTCGTCTTTCCTCTTTGCCTCGAGCCTGATCAGGAGATGATCTTCGGCAAGGCTTCAAATCCCGCGGCGCCTTCCAGCACCTCCGCAACCTTCAACAGCGTGCCTTCCTCGAAGGGTTGGCCGAGGAGCTGCAGACCCAGCGGCAGACCGTCATTGGACAAGCCGGCCGGAACCGAAATCCCGGGCAGGCCCGCCAGGCTGGCCGGCACGGTGAAGACGTCGTTGAGGTACATGGCCACCGGGTCGTCCATCTTGTCGCCCATACCGAAGGCCGCGCTGGGCGCCGTCGGCGTCAGCACCACGTCGACCTTTTCATAGGCAGCCTTGAAGTCGTTCGCGATCAGGGTCCGGATCCGGCGCGCCTTGTTGTAGTAGGCATCGTAGTAGCCGGCCGAGAGCACGTAGGTGCCGATCAGTACTCGGCGCTTCACCTCGGCGCCGAAGCCCTCACCCCGGGTCGCCTCGTACATCTCATCCAGGGTCTCGCCGGGCACCCGCAGACCGTAGCGGACACCGTCATAGCGAGCCAGGTTCGAGGAGGCCTCGGCGGGCGCCACGATGTAGTAGGTCGGCAGCGCGTACTTGGTGTGCGGCAGACTGATGTCGACCATCTCGGCCCCGGCGGCCTTGAGCCACTCGATGCCCTGCTGCCAGACGCTGTCGATCTCGGCGGGCGTGCCGTCGATGCGGTATTCCTTGGGAATGCCCACCTTCAGGCCGCGGACATCGCCGGTCATGGCGGCTTCGTAGTCCGGCACCGGCGTATCGACACTGGTGGAGTCCTTCGGGTCGTGGCCGGCCATGCCGCGCAGCATGATGGCCGCGTCGCGCACGCTCCGGGTCATGGGGCCCGCCTGATCGAGCGAGGAGGCGAAGGCCACCGTACCCCAGCGTGAGCAGCGGCCGTAGGTCGGCTTCAACCCGACGATTCCGCAGAAAGCCGCGGGCTGGCGGATCGAGCCGCCGGTATCCGTACCGGTCGCCCCCATGGCGCAGCGCGCGGCCACAGCCGACGCCGAACCGCCCGAGGATCCGCCCGGGACCAGAGGTGCATCACTGCCCTCGCGGCGCCAGGGATTCTCCACCCCGCCGTAGTGGCTGGTCATGTTGGAGGAGCCCATGGCGAACTCGTCCAGGTTGGTCTTGCCCAGCATCACCGCGCCGGCCTTCCAGAGGTTGGCCGAGACAGTGGATTCATACTGCGGCTTGAAGCCGTCCAGGATGTGCGATCCCGCCGTGGTCAGGACATCCGTCGTGCAGAAGAGGTCCTTGATGGCCAGCGGAATGCCCTCCAGGACACCCGCCTCGCCTTTGCGGCGGCGCTCGTCGGAAGCATCCGCGCCGCTCAGCGCCTGCTCCGGCGTCTCGGTGATGAAGGCATTCAGCGAGCGGCAGGCCTCGACGGCCTCCACATGCGCCTGGGTCAGTTCCCGCGCCGAAAAGTCGCCTTTGGCGAGGCCGTCACGGGCCTCGGTCATGGTCAGATGCGTCAGCTTGGTCATTACTCGACCACCTTCGGTACGGCAAAAAAGCCATGGGCGCCCTCGGGCGCGTTCGCGAGGACCTTGTCCGCGCAGTCACCGTCACTGATCTGGTCTTGCCGTTGCGGCAGGGACATCTCGACCACCGAGGTCATGGGCTCCACCCCCTCGGTATCCAGCTCGGAAAGCTGCTCGACCCAGTTCAGGATCTCGGTCAACTCGCCGGCCATGGCCTCCTGCTGGTCTTCGGTAATGCGGATACGCGCCAGCTTGGCGATCCGCGCAACGGTGTCCTTATCGACAGCCATAACGGGTCCTGCTCTCGTTCTTTGGGAGATCCCGGCCCGGCAAACTCAGGCCCAGCGGGATCGAAGCGCGCGGAAAATAGCACCGGCCCAGCGCCCCCGCAATGCCCAGAAACCAAGGCGCGACAAAGGCCCCGCGATTGAAGCTGGCGTCACAGGCGCGCCCGGTGTAACTGGACAGGGTTTCTTGCCAACAGCCTGCCATCAACTTCCGCAACCATGCCGTTTCCATCGCCTGTTTCCGTCATTTTCCCCCTCAGCTCGAGTCGCCAGCGCCAGTATCTCGGAGCCTTTGCTCCATGCGGATGAGGACGAAGCGTCTCGAACTGGGCCCGATCGAGATGGACGACAAGGACGATCTGGTGGCGATCCTCAATAACTGGGAGGTCGCCCAGTGGCTGATCGCGCCGCCCTTTCCCTACAAACAAAGGGACGCGATTGACTGGATCCTCAAGGTCCGCAAGGCCCATGAACAGCCCTCACCGGAGCATTTCGGCGTCTATCTGCGCGACGAAGCCAGGCTGATCGGTGCGGTTTCCATCGAAAACAGCGGCAAACCGGGCATCTGGGTCCTCGGATACTTCCTCAGCCAGCTCTACTGGGGCAAGGGTTACGTCTTCGAAGCGGTCGAGCCGCTGATCACCTACGCCCGGGACCACCTGAGTGCCACCAGCATCGAGGCCACGGTGGACCAGGAGAACGCGCGCTCGACCACCGTTCTGAAGAAGCTCGGGTTCAAGCACAGGGCCGCCATCGAAGGAAAGTACCCGACCCGCCGCCAGGGCAATCTGGTCGACGAGTACTACATCGAATTGTAGACCCTTACCTCCCGGCAAACTATTGTCTGCATCGGAATTCCAGTGAAAAGACAGTGTTTTACGTCCTCTGCTACCCAAGTCTGCAAGAATCCAGCGCCGAGGCGATCGAGGCCTTTCGGCGGCGGCACGAGCCAGAGCGCGCACAACTGGTTCGCGCACATGTAACGCTGCTGTTCGGCATCCAATCCATAAGCGCTGACGCCGTGATCGAACAGACAAGGGCAGCGGCAGCCGCAATGGCGCCCTTCGAAATCTCCCTCGAGCGGACAGAAATCTTCGATGACCGGCCACGAGGTGAATACAAGCTGTTTCTGCTGGTGCAACGCGGAAGCGCCCAGTTCGCTGCGCTCTACCGTCAGCTCAACGACGGCCTGTTATCTCCAGAGATCAACCCGCAGGTCGCTTTCCAACCGCATATCACTATCGCGACGGCCGGCTCACTGGACGAAGTAAAGGCGGCACAAGCCGAGACAGCGGCGCTTGGCCTGCCCTTTGACGGTCACGTCGAGCGTCTTCACATCGAGCGTCTGGTGGGCGATGAACTCACGCCCTTGGCAGAGGTGAAACTGTAAGACCTGCGCCTTTAGGCAAGTTTTTTGACGCCCTTCACCCGCTCCCGGACAGTCTGGAAGACGAAGTAAAGGACCGGAATAAAGAAGATCCCTATGACGGTTGCAGCCAGCATGCCGCCGAACACCACAAAGCCGACCGACACCCGGCTTGCGGCACCGGCCCCGGTCGCGAAGATCAGGGGAAGAACGCCCAGGATAAAGGACAAAGCCGTCATCATGACCGCCCGGAAGCGCAGACGGGCGGCCTGCAGCGCCGCCTCATCGATCGTCAAACCCTGCTCCCGGCGCTCCTTGGCGAACTCGACGATCAGAATCGCGCTCTTGCTCGCCAGGCCGATCAGCATGACCAGGCCGATCTGGGCATAGAGGTTGTTGTCCAGGAACGGAAAGATCATCAGCGGCAGCAGAGCCCCGAAGGCGGCAATCGCCACGGAGGTGATGACCGAGAGCGGGATCGACCAGCTTTCGTACTGCGCCACCAGAAAGAGGTAGGCGAAGATGAAGGCCAGTCCGAAGATGAAGACCACAAGCCCGCCGGCCTCCAGTTCCTGCTGCGAGGTGCCGGTCCATTGAATGCCGTAGCCGTCCGGCAGGGCCTTGGCCGCCGCCCGCTCCATCGCGGCGATGGCATCACCCGTGCTGAAACCCGCATTACTCGAGCCGGTCAGTGACGCGGACTGATAGAGATTGTAACGCTTGATGCTGAGCGGCCCGAGGATCGGCTTGAGGTCCACCAGCGCGCTCAAAGGCACCATCTCACCCGCGCTGTTGCGCACATGCAGGCGGTTGATGTCCTCGATCGCATCCCGGTCCTGCGCTTCCGCCTGGATAATGACCCGGTAGACCTTACCGAAGAGATTGAAGTCGTTGATATAGGAGGAGCCCAGGCTGGCCTGGAGGGTCGAAAAGACCTCGGCGATGGGCAGTCCCAGGGCTTCCGCTTTATCCCGGTCCAGGTCCAGGAAGAGCTGCGGTGTGTTGGCGGAGAAGGTGCTGAAGACGTTGGCCAGGGCGGGATCCTGGTTCGCATTGAAAACCAGGCTGCGCATGGCTGACGCCAGTTCCTGCGGACTGCGCCCCTGAAAATCCTGTAGCTGCGCTTCGATGTCGCCGCCGGTGCCGAGCCCCTGGATCGGCGGCAGCGGGAAAGCAAAAGCCTCCGCCTCGAGGAGACCGGCCAACCGTCCGTTGATCTGGCGGAGAATGGCGAACCACTGCAGTTCGGGCGTCTTGCGCTCGTCCCAGTCACTGAGAATCGGGATCAGCAGAGCCGCATTCGACGCCGCGCCACCGAGAATGCTGTAACCGCTGATGGCGATCACATCGACAACGCCATCCACCTCCAGCAGCATGTCCGTCGTCCGGTCGGCCACCTGCTCGGTCCGCGTCAGCGAAGCGCCTTCGGGCAGTTGGACGTTGACGAAAAACACGCCCTTGTCTTCCAGGGGAATAAAGCCGGTCGGGACATTCTGGAACATGTAATAGGTCGCGCCAACGAAACCGCCGAAGACCAGCAGGCTGACCGCCGCCGCACGGATCATGCGCGCCACGACCCAGGCATAGCCGTCCCGGCTTTTGTCCACCATCATTGCGAAGAGCCGCAAGGGTCCGCGTGGCTTGCCCGATCCCGGCTTCAGCAGGAGTGAGCAGAGGGCTGGCGAAAGCGTGAGAGCGTTGATCGAGGAGATCGAGACCGCCACGCAGATCGTCACGGAAAACTGCTTGTAGAGCTCGCCGGTGATCCCGGGCATGAAGGAGACCGGCACAAAGACCGCCAGCAGGACCAGTGTGGTGGCCACCACCGGCCCGGTCACCTCTCGCATGGCCTGGCGGGTCGCGTCGCGGGCGTTTTGACCAGTCTCGTCCATGATGCGCTGGACGTTCTCCACCACCACGATGCTGTCGTCGACCACGATGCCGATGGCCAGAATGATGGCGAAGAGTGTGATGGTGTTGGCGGAGAAGCCAACGATAAACAGCAGCGCGAAGGTGCCGATCAGCGAAACCGGAATCGCCAGTGTCGGAATGATGGTCGAACGCCAGTCGGCCAGGAACAGAAAGGTGACTGCGACCACTAGCGAGAAGGTGATCAGAAGGGTCTCCAGCACCTCCTGCACCGACGCCCGGACCGACTTGGTGGTGTCGTAGAGGATCTGGTACTCCATATCGGGCGGAAAGCGCTCGGCCAGACGATCCAGTTCCGCATAGACCTCGTCCGCGACCCCCAGCGCATTGGCGCCCGGCGACTGATAGATCGCGATCGAAGCCGCCGGCTTGTTGTTCAGCTTGGAGATTGCATCATAGGTCTGGGAACCCAGCTCGATCCTGGCCACGTCGCGCAGACGCACGATCGAGCCATCCTCGGTGGCGCGGACGATGATGTTGCCGAACTCTTCCACGGAGGCCAGCCGGCCTTTCGCCTGGATCGAATACTGAAACTGGGGTGCGCCTTCGTAGGGAGGTGCGCCGAGCTGTCCCGCCGTCGCCGCGATGTTCTGGCTCTCGATGGCGTTCGCGATATCGGTCGTGGTCAGTTGCAGTGACGACAGGCGGTCGGGGTCGAGCCAGACCCGCATGCCGTAGTCCAGGGCGCCGAACTGTGAGACGCTGCCCACTCCGCTGATGCGCGCCAGCACATCCTGGATGTTGATGGAGGCGTAGTTGCTCAGGAAAAGTTCGTCGTGGGTGTCGTTGGGGGACACCAGGTTGATCACCAGCAGCATGCTGGAGGACTGCTTTCGGGTCACCACGCCCTGACGCGTGACTTCCTGAGGCAACTGCGCATTGGCAACCGCGACCCGGTTCTGCACGTTGACGGCGGCGATATCCGGATCGGTGCCCACGGCAAAAGTCACGGTTAGGCTGTAGCTGCCATCATTGGCGCTGGTCGACGACATATAGATCATGTCGTCCACACCGTTGACCTGCGCCTCGATCGGCGCGGCCACGGACTGCTGAACCACCGTGGCGCTGGCGCCCGGATAGCTGGTCGTCACCTGCACCTGGGGCGGCGTAATCTCCGGATACTCGGAGACCGGGATCGAGTTGATCGCGATGATACCCGCCAGGGTGATCACGATGGAGATGACGAAGGCAAACTTCGGGCGGTCGATAAAGAACGCGGACAGCATAAAGCTCTTACCCCTGCCCGCCGCTGGTCACGACGACCGGATTGACCAGCATGTCGGGCTGCACCTTTTGCAGGCCTTGCACGATGACCCTCTCGCCTTCCGTCAGGCCGTCAGCGACGATCCAGTCCGTTTCAGTCTGATTCCCCATGGCCACCCGCCGGACTTCCACCTTATCGGCGCGGTCAACCACCAGAACGAAATGCCCCTGCTGGTCTTTCTGGACAGAGGCCTGGGGGATAACCACCGCCGAAACCGGCTCCTTCTGCTTGACGATCACCGTCACGAATTCACCGGGCAGCAGCACACGCTCCTTGTTGGGAAAGAGTGCGCGCGCGGTCACGGTATCGGTGCTGGTGTTAACGGTGGGATCCAGGTAGTCGAACGTGCCGGTGTAGTCGTATGGGCTGCCGTCAGACAGGATCAGCGACGGCGCCACCAGTGGATTTTCCAGATCGATGCCCCGGCGACGGACTTCGACCAGCTGCTTTTCGCTGACCGCGATCGTGACATGGATCGGATCGACGGAGGTTACGGTCGCCAGGGACTCACTGCTGGCATCCACGTAGTTACCGACACTGTAACGCGCCCGGCTGATCTTGCCGTCGATCGGGCTGACCACCTCGGTGTAACTCAGATCTAGCTTGGCGGCGCGCAGGGCGGCCTGGGCCTGCTGAACCGCCGCCCTGGCGTTCCCCAGGTTGGCGCGCGAGCTATCCAGCGACGCCTCGGACGCCGTCTTCCGCTTGACCAGGACCTCCTTGCGCTTGAGGTCCGCCTCGGCATTGGCAAGCGTGGCCTGAGCTCCCGCCAGGTCAGCCGCACGCTGATCCACGGTGATCTCGTAGGTATCCTTCTCGATCTCGAACAGGACCTCGCCCGCCTTGATCTCGCTGCCTTCGCGGAAATTCCGTTGTTCGAGGAAACCGGCCACGCGGGCCCGCAATTCAACGGTATCAACCGCCTCGACCCGTCCGAGATAGGAAAAGCTCGGCGTGATATCGCGGCGTTCCACCGGCGCAACGAGGACACTCGGCGGCTGATCGCTCTGCTGTGCCTCTACAGGGACAGGACCGAAAGCAGTCCCTGCAATGATCGCCCCCAGCAGGAAAGTCGTCGTAAGGTAGAGTCCCAGCTTCATTGCATCGCCCCAAATGGCAGTTCAAAGAAAATCAAGATACCGACCGGTCGGACCGGTCCGATTAACCCTAACACCGCTTGTTCCCCGCCGTCGCCTGTCAATCTGCGGCCGTTGATCTCAGGTTTCATCAGGACGTCACGAGAATCCACTTCGGGCTGAATACCCTCAGCCAAATCGCGATCTTGTTACCGCGTTTGAATGGGCAGCCCCGACGGGTCTCCTTACCTGCTGAGCACGGAATTCAGGCCTTCTTGTTGAGAAGATGGCTTAACTTCGAAGCCTTTCCAGTGCGACACGAGATTTGCATTCAGGAGAACACAAGATGCAAAGCCAGGTTCGACTCGATACCCTGACTGAGAGATTACCCGCGGCGGCACAGCGCTTCATTGCCGTCATGCTATTTTCGGCGACATTGATCACTGCTGCGCATACGGCGAACGCAGCCCCCTCCGCCGAACTCTGGGAGCGCTGGGCAGCCCACGATCCGGCCTCGACGACGCGGCTTGACCATGGCGCCTGGACCCGCTTCCTGAGCCGCTACGTCAAGCCGCGACAGGACGGCATAAACCGGGTCGACTACGGTGGGGTGACCCGTGCCGACAAGTCGGCGCTCGCCGACTACATCGAAGCCCTGATCGCGGTGCCTGTCAGCAAACTCAACCGCAAGGAACAGTTCGCCTATTGGGTCAATCTCTACAACGCCCTGACCGTTCTCGTGGTCCTGGATGCCTACCCTGTCGAATCGATTCGCGACATCGATATCTCGCCGGGCCTCTTCAGCAATGGGCCCTGGGGCAAGAAGCTGGTCACCATCGAAAGCGAAAAGGTCAGCCTGGACGACATCGAGCACAAGATCCTGCGGCCGATCTGGAAAGACCCGCGCATCCACTACGCCGTGAACTGCGCCTCGATCGGCTGTCCGAACCTGCGCCTGCAGGCCATCACCGCCGACAACATGGAAGCCTTCCTCGACGCCGGCGCCATCGACTACATCAACCACCGCCGCGGCGCGGAAGTCGTCCGGGGCAAGCTGGTGGTCTCCAGCATCTACGACTGGTTCGAGGATGACTTCGGCGGCAACGACGCCGGCGTCATCGCCCATCTTCGCCGCTACGCCAAACCCGGCCTGAAGCAGGCCCTGCGCGGCATCACCCGGATCGACGACGATCGCTACGACTGGGATCTGAACAGCAGCGTCAAGGTTGCCAGGGCCAAGAAAAAACGCAGCAGCGCCTCAACCTGGCGCAGCCGTGGTAGCTGATCCGACAGTCCTCGTGACAAACCCGGCGTCCAAAGCGGCGCCGGGTTTCCTGCTGGCCTGCGGACTGGGGCTGGTCGGCAGTTCTCTCCTGTTTCTTTTGCTCTCCTTTCAGCCGGTCACACATCCGATTCTTCATCTCGATCCCATCATCTGGCTCGTCGCGATCGGTATGGGCGGGGGCGGGCTCTATCTGCTTCTCTGCCGGAAAGTCCTCGCTGCTGGACCGGGACTGACCGGCACCCTGAGCTGGCTGCTGCTGGTCGGGCTCGCCATGCGGCTGTTGTTGCTGCCATCAGAACCTCTGCTGGAGAACGACTATCTGCGCTACCTCTGGGACGGCGGCGCGGTCGCGGCCGGGGAAAACCCCTTCGCCCATTCGCCCCAGTCGATCCTGGAAGGCGCAGCGCCGGAGACCTTGCAAAGGCTGGCGCAGAATTCACAGGGCCTGCTCGAAAGCGTCACCTACCCGCATCTGCGCAGCATTTATCCACCGGTGGCGCAGGCAGCCTTCCTGCTGGCCAACTGGCTCGAGCCCTGGAGCCTCATGGCCTGGCGCACGGTCATCCTGGCCTTCGACCTGCTGTCGCTTGGCCTTCTGCTTATGCTGCTCAAAGAACTGCGCCGGCCGCTGGCCTGGGCCGCGATCTACTGGTGCAATCCCCTCCTGGTCAAAGAGTTCTTCAACTCCGCGCACATGGACGCCGTGCTGGTGCCTTTCCTGCTTGCCGCACTTTTGCTGGCGGTCAAAACCCGCACCACCTGGGCGGCCGGCGCCCTGGCGCTGGCGACCGGTGCCAAGCTCTGGCCGGCGCTGCTGCTGCCGACCCTGCTGCGATCGCATCTCGCCGACTGGCGGAAGCTGGTGAAGCCCCTGCTGCTTTTCGCAGCTCTGAGCGCCCTTTTCGCAGCACCTATAGTCCTCACCGGCTTGAACCGGGAGTCGGGTTTCGTGGCCTACGGTCAGTCCTGGCAAAGGAACGACGCAGCCTTCGCGCTCCTGGCCTGGTCAAGCGCCCAGCTTCTGGAGTTCTTTTCTCTCGCCTGGCTGGATGCCGGACGCCTGGCGCGCTTCATCGTCGCGCTGACCGTCTCACTTGCCGCCGTCGGCATCAACTGGACGGCCGCGCATAACAAGCTCGAAATCGCCCGACGCTTTCTCTTCGTCGCCGCCCTGCTCTTCCTGCTCAGCCCGACGCAGTACCCCTGGTACTTTGCCTGGCTACTGCCCTTTCTTGCGGCCGTCCCTTCCCTGCCCCTGCTTCTGCTGACCGCTCTGCTGCCGCTTTACTACCTGCGCTTCTACTTCGAGGCCACGGCCCTTCAGGACACCGCGGAAACGCTTTTGCCCTGGCTGCAGTTCGGCCCTGTCCTTGCTCTTTTGGCCTGGCAGTGGATGCAGCAGCGACGCGTCAAGGCCCAAGCGCTCAAATCCAGTTACCAGCAAGGAATCGCTCTATCATGAAATCCGGCGCCCATATCACCACCATCATTCCGGCGCTCAACGAAGAGTCCTCGATCGGCAAGGTCATTACCGCTGTTCCCAACTGGGTCGATCGCATCATCGTGGTCGACAACGGCTCGACCGACGACACCGCCCGGGTCGCCCGGGAGAGCGGCGCCGAGGTCACAATGGAGCCGCAGCGTGGCTACGGACAGGCCTGCCAGCGCGGACTGGCGCTGGCTCAAGACTCCGACGTGATCGTCTTCCTGGACGGCGATTACAGCGACTATCCCGGCGAGATGGACGACCTCGTCACGCCGATCCTCGCGGGCGATGCCGACATGGTCGTGGGCTCGCGCACCCTGCGCCAGAACCCCCGCGACGCCCTGACCCCGCAGCAGCGCGCCGGCAACCGCTTTGCCTGTGCCCTTATTCGCCTCTTCTGGCGCGCCCGCTACACGGACCTGGGTCCCTTCCGCGCGATCCGGCGCTCGGCGCTCGATCGCCTGGCACTGCGCGACCGGGATTTCGGCTGGACGGTGGAGATGCAGGTCAAGGCCTCGCAGCGGGGTCTCGCGGTGCGCGAAGTCCCGGTCAGCTACCGCCGGCGCATCGGGCAGTCGAAGATTTCCGGCACCATCAAGGGCACCATCCTGGCCGGCAGCAAGATCATCTACGTCATTCTGGCCGCGATCATCGGGCAGCGTTTCGCGCGCGCCTCCGGGGCTTAAGCCAGGTTCGTCCGACGGGGCAAGTGCAGTTTCCAGCCTAAACGCACACCCAGCGTCGCCACGGCTATGAGCGCGACACCGAGCAGTTGCGCGACCGACAGCAGGTGATCATAGACCAGATAGTCCAGGATCAAGGCGACCACCGGGTAGACAAAGGAGAGGATCGCGATCAGGGCCATGGAGAGCTTCTGAAAGGCGGCGTAAAGCAGCACGTACTCCACGCCGGTGTGCAGAACACCCAGCGAAATCAGAAAGAACCACTGGCGCCCGGCGGGTAGCTGCCCGAAATCGACAAAGGGCAAGACCAGCAGCACGCCGAGGCTGACCTGCAGGAAGGCGATGAAGGCCGGTGGCACGCCCTTCACCCACTTCGAGAAGACAATGGTGAAGGAGTAGAGCGTGGTCGCCAGCAGGGTGAAGGCGATGCCCCTGACATAGTCTCCCGCCATGGCGTCGGGAATGCCGATCACGGCGATCAGTCCTGCGAAGGCCAAGGCGGTCCAGCCCAGCTTGTGGCGATCGAGGCGCTCGCTGAAGAAGACCACGCCTAAAATCAAAATGATGAAAGGGTTGACGTGGTAGACGATGGTCACGATCGAGATGGAAGTCAGCGTGAGCGCCTCGAACATCAGTGCCCAGTTGTAGACCAGAAAGGCGCCGCCCAGTGAAATCAGCGCAAGGTTCCGCAGGCTGTAATCGACCTGCCTGAACAGCCCGCGATAGAGGCAGTAGGCCCCCAGGGCGAGAGCCCCGAAAAGGCAGCGATAGAACACGACGGTAAAGGGAGGTTGCCCTGATTCGACGGCAAAGACGCCGATACTGCCGGCGATCGCCATCGCCAGGGTCATCTCAACAATGCCGGTTTCGGTTCCCTTTCCTCCGGATTTCATAGACATAAACCGCCTGCCTCCAGTCATCAAAGTTGGACAGAATTCACTGTCAGACTGGCGGAAAATCAATTATCTTAGAAACGAATTTACATGATTATAAAAATCGCAAATCATGATTTAAATGAAACCTGATCTGGACATCGACTTGCTGCGCGCGTTCCTGGCGGTCGCCGACAGCGCCAGCTTCACCCTGGCCTCCCAGCGGCTGGGCCGCGTTCAATCCGCGGTCAGCGCGCAGATCAAAAAGCTGGAGCAGGCCGTCGGCGCGGAGGTCTTCAGCCGTGGCCGCGGGCGCAGCGTCACCCTAACCGGACCCGGCGAGGCCCTGGTGGTCTATGCGCGCCGAATGCTCGCCCTCAATGAGGAGGCCCTGGCCGCGGTCGGAGAAAGATCTGTTCAGGGCAAGGTGCGCCTGGGCACGACCGACACCTACGCCCTGAACTACCTGCCGCAGGTCCTCGCTCTCTTCACACAGGCAAATCCGGGGGTCGAGCTCGAGGTCTTCTGCCGGATCAGTTCCTCTTTGCTGGAAGCGCTGGACCGCGACGAGATCGATCTGGCTTTGATCACGCGCCAGGCCCACCGGAACGACGGTGTGCTGGTGCGGCGCGAGGCCTTGACCTGGGCGGTCGGGCGGGATCATACGCCGCAGAGTCAGGATCCGCTCCCCCTGGCCTTCATGCCACCCGGCTGCGCCTTCCGCGCCGCGGCGCTGCCCGCGCTCGACAGGATCGGCCGCCCCTGGCGTCTGGCTTTTCACAGCGAAGGCCCGGCCGGTGTCCGTGCGGCGGTTGTAGCCGGCCTCGCGGTCACGGTGCTGCCGGGCAGCACGCTGGGATCGGGCATCGTGGCATTGGGCGAAGGGGACGGCTTTCCCCCCTTGCCTCAGATCGAGATTGCCGTTCACCGAAACCCCAGATCCGCCTCCCCCGCCGTTACGCGCCTGATCGAGGACATCGCCGCCAACCTCGGTTTCTTCGCAGGCTAGTGAAAGCGCCCCACAGGGCTTTGAGGCGGCGAGACAACACCTCATATACTACGTAGAAGTGATACCGCTGTGAGCCGGGTCGCGACTAGACTTGCTCAACGTAGAATGCCGCTTATAGCGAAATGCGTTTTTTTCGCGGTCATCGTGCCTCAAAATTTGCGTTTGAGATCAGCATGGTGCTGATCGAAAGGCAGAGAATTTTGAGACCGATTAAACGCATTTTGCTCTAACGATTTAGGCGCATGCCATGGAACAGCCGACTCAAAAGGAAAACCGCCGCAGAAGCAGCATCCGCTTCATTGGACTGCTGCTGGGCGGTATTGCGCTAGGCGCCGTCGCAACAGTTCTTCTTCAGCCGCGACTTGGCGCTTTACAGGAAACGAACCGCGAGTTGAAAGCGCTGACGGAAAGCCAAGGGCAACAGATTCTCCAACTGGAAAGTGACCTCGAGGACTACAAGACTCGCGCGGACACGGCCTCCGAATCAGACGCAAAGGTCAGCCTGCTGGAAGAGGAACTGGCCTTCATAAAGTCCCATGCCCGGTCGCTTCAGTCGGAAGCCAAGGCGAGCTCTTTAAGGATCAAGCAGGTCCTCTCGCTCAAGCAGGTCCTGAAGAAAACAAGGGACGATCTTGAAAAATCGCAAAGCGAAAACGCGGCGCTTCGTGAAGAGCTGAACCTGATCAGCCGCGACTACAAATCCCTGACGCATCCGAGCGGAATTGCCGGCCCTAAGCTGCTCAGGGACTCACATCTGATACGGATCAATGAGCTCTCCGAGTACTTCGATGGCGCGCTCACGCTCGCGGTCACCAAGATCGGCCTCGAGACCGCGAGCCTGCGCATCAACAGCGACGAAGAAACCCACGCGCTGGGAGTCGGGCAAATGCTGGAACTGGAACTCGACCAGAAAAGATACGGCTTCCGCCTGGACAGGCTGCGGCACGACAGCTTTATCTACCTGTCGGTCCTGCTGCTGGACATTTAGGCGCAGCGCGACTTTTTCCAGAGTTTTGCGGAGCGTAATTCCGCCCAGCCGAAAGCCTCCTCGCCGGGCCCGTGATCCTGCAGCATTTTGAGTCGCGCCTTGGCCTCTTCCAGATCCGGCAGGTGCCCTTCCTCGACCCACCACATGACGAAGTGGTGCTCAGTCATCTTGCTGAACCACTCATCGCGGCGTTCGTAGAACTTGCGGTGGATCGTCCCCCAGACAAAGCGCTCCAGGTCTTCAGCGCTCTTCCAGACGCTCAGGTTCGGGATCACCATCGGGTCCTCGAAGCCCTTCACGCCGGTGGCGTTTCCGCTTTCGTCCTGGAAGCGCCAGACGAAACCGGGCATCCGTTCCGCGAGACCATTGATACGCTCCAGGTTGTTGACGAAGTCAGCAATATCGGGATGGTCGATCGGCTGGACCAGACGGGCGATATTCAGTTCTGCGAGATGCATAGAGCAGTCCCTCTCCTTCCTCTCCAAACCCTGGGAAGATATGACCACTATCGCGGCAGCGACAAGCCCCGACTCCTGATCGGCTTGCCGACCTATGAGCGCTTCTATATCAATTTCCCCCTATTTCATCCTACGTATCATCACCCGAAAGCCACGGCCTTGCCCCTTGTCGAGCTCAAAGACCTCGTGCCGCTGCTCCCCAGAGGACGCCGTTTGCTTGGCCTGGATCCGGGCACCAAGACCATCGGTCTTGCCGTCTCGGACGGCAGCCTGAAGGTCGCCTCCCCCATAGGTACGATCCGGCGCAGCAAGTTCACCAAGGATGCCGCGGAACTGGCGGCCGTCTGCGAAGAGCGCGATGTGGGCGGCCTGGTGATCGGTTTGCCGGTCAATATGGATGGCACGGAAGGCCCCCGCTGTCAGTCCGTGCGCCAGCTCGCGCAGAATCTGATCGAGAAGGCGGGCTTCACACAGCCGATGGCCTTCTGGGACGAGCGGCTCTCGACCTCCGCCGTGGAGCGCTTTCTGGTCAGCGAAGCCGACATGACCCGCAAACGCCGCGGTGAGGTGGTCGACAAGATGGCCGCCGCCTATATCCTGCAGGGCGCGCTGGATGCCCTGGCGCATGCGGCAAACCAACCGGCCGACGGCCCGAGCGACAACCTGTAAAGCCGTCGCCGATGGGACCTGTACTCGCCGCAACCCTGCCCATCTTCCTGCTCATATTGGTCGGTTTTCTGTTGCGCTGGCGCGGGTTCGTCGAGCGCTCGGCCTGGGAAGCCATCGAAAAGCTGACTTATCTGGTTCTCTTCCCGGCGCTCTTGGTCAGAACCCTCGCCACCACCGACTTCGGCGATCTTCAAATCCTGCCCATTATCGCGGCCATCAACCTGCCGCTGATCTTGACGGCTGTGGTGCTGATGACCCTGGTCGCCCGCTTCATGACCAACGGACCGGCACTGGCCAGCATGCTGCAGGGCTTCATCCGGCCCAACACCTACATCGGGCTCGCCATCGCCGCCGGACTCTTCGGCGAGACCGGGTTGGCCACGGCGACCCTCGCGCTCGCCGCCAGTGTGCCACTGGTCAATCTGATCAGCGTGATCGCCCTGAGCCGGCACGGCAACAATGCTTCGAAGAACCTCGGCGGCCTGCTCGTCGCCATCGTGAAAAATCCCATCATCGTCGCCTGTGTCGCAGGCATTCTTCTAAACGCAACCGGCATCGGTCTCCCGTCCCTTGCCGACCCCTTCCTGGAGATCCTGGGCCGCGCCGCCCTGCCACTGGGCCTGATCGCCGTCGGCGCGGGCCTGGAGTTGCGCGGCAACGGCGATGATCTCGGCGCGCTGGTGGCGCCGGTCGTGGGCAAGCTCGTCGCCCTGCCCATCGTGACCGCCTTCGCCTGCAGCCTGTTCGGCGTGACCGGCCTGGGCGCCACCATCGCGATCCTCTTCAACGCACTTCCCGTTGCCTCGTCATCCTACATACTGGCGCGGCAAATGGGCGGCGACGCGACACTGATGGCCCGGATCATCACCATCCAGACCGCCGCAGCCATGGTGACGCTGCCGCTGTTGCTCGGACTGCTGGTCTAACGCCCTCGATCTGTGCTTAAAGAAACACCCGCCCCCTTCACTGCCCAAAAACAGAAGCTGCCATGACCGATTCCGCCTCCGCTCCCAAAGCCACCGGACCCCTGGCCGGTCTCCGGGTTTTCGACCTGACCCGCATCCTCGCCGGCCCGACCTGCACGCAATTGCTGGGGGACCTGGGGGCAGACATCATCAAGATCGAGCGGCCGGGACAGGGCGACGACACGCGCAAATGGGGCCCGCCCTATCTGAAGAACAGCGACGGCAGCGACAGTAAAGAAAGCGCCTACTACCTCTCTTCCAACCGCAACAAGCGCTCGCTGGCCATCGACATCAGCCAGCCCGAAGGCCAGGCCCTGGCCAAACGCCTGATCGCGCAGTCGGACATTCTGGTGGAGAATTACAAGGTCGGCGGTCTGGCCAAATACGGCCTCTCCTACGCCGATCTCAAGGAAGAGTTCCCGGGCCTGATCTACTGTTCCATCACCGGCTTCGGCCAGACCGGTCCCTACGCACCACGCGCCGGCTACGACTATCTCGCCCAGGGCATCGGCGGGATCATGAGCCTGACCGGCGAGAGCGACGGCGCGCCCATGAAGGTGGGCGTCGGTATCGCCGATGTCATGTGCGGCATGTACGCCAGCAGCGCGATTCTCGCCGCTCTACATCACCGCACCCAGACCGGTAAAGGCCAGTACATCGACCTGGCGCTGCTCGACACCCAGGTCTCCTGGCTGGTCAACGAAGGCCTCAACTATCTGACCTCGGGCAAGGTTCCCACCCGCCTGGGCAACGAACACGCCAATATCGTGCCCTACAAGGTCATGCCCGCCTCGGACGGCTTCTTCATTCTGGCGGTCGGCAACGACCGGCAGTTCAAGACCTTCTGCGACTTCGCCGGCGCACCTGAACTGGCCGAGGACCCGCGCTTCGTCACCAATTCCGACCGGGTCCTGAACCGCGAAGCCCTCTACGAACTCCTGCCCGATGTCACCCGGCGCAAGACCCAGCAGGAGTGGGTGGATGGTCTCGCCGGCCTGCATGTGCCCTCCGGCCCGGTCAATACATTGGATCAGGTCTTCGAAGACCCCCAGATCCAGGCGCGCGGCATGAAACTCACCATGCCCTATCCCGAATCGGACAGCGGCGACGTCGACCTGATCGCCAACCCCATCAAGTTCTCCGGCACGCCGGTCAACTACCGCCGCCCACCCCCGCGCGCGGGCCAGCATTCCGACGAGGTGCTGGAGGACCTGCTCGATCTGACCGAGGCAGAGCGCACTGAACTGCGGGAAAAGGGCGTGATCTGACGAGGTAGAGTTGTCCCTTTTAGGGACAAATCGGGAAAGACCGATTTCGGGATACAAATCCCCCGCTTCACCCGTTGCGCCGTCGCCCCCGGGGTGACATATTCCCGCTTTAATGACTGATACCGGACACACAGCGGACATCCTCGGATTCGCGCACCGCAATCTGCTTGGCATCGACGGGCTGACGGCGGAACAAATCACCTTTCTTCTCGATCTTTCAGAGAGTTACGTCTCGCTCAATCGCTCGGCCGACAAGAAGTCGTCGCTGCTGCGCGGGCGCACCGTGATCAATCTCTTCTTCGAGAATTCGACCCGCACCCGCACCTCCTTCGAGCTGGCCGGCAAACGCCTGGGCGCCGACGTCATCAACATGTCGGTTTCCTCCAGCTCGATCAAAAAGGGCGAGACGCTGATTGACACGGCCATGACCCTGAACGCCATGCATCCGGATGTGCTGATCGTCAGGCATCCGGAGTCCGGCGCGGTCAAACTGCTGTCCGAGAAGGTCAATTGCGCCATCATCAACGGCGGCGACGGCAGCCACGAACACCCGACCCAGGCGCTCCTGGACGCCCTGACCATCCGGCGGCGTCGCGGCAGCCTGCGTGGCCTGCGGGTCGCTATCTGCGGTGATATCCTGCATAGCCGGGTGGCACGCTCAAACATACAGCTTCTGGGGATCATGGGAGCACAGGTCAGGGTGATCGCCCCGCCGACCCTGCTGCCCAGCAACATCGACCGCCTGGGGGTCGAGGCCTTTTTCGACATGCGCGAAGGCCTCGAGGATTGCGACATCGTCATGATGCTGCGCCTGCAGACCGAACGCATGCAGGGCAGCTTCGTCCCCTCGATCCGCGAATACTTCCGCTTTTTCGGGCTCGACCAGGAAAAACTCCAGGCCGCCAAGCCCGACGCGCTGATCATGCATCCCGGCCCCATGAACCGGGGCGTCGAGATCGACAGCGAACTGGCCGACGACATCGACCGCTCGCTGATCAGGGACCAGGTGGAGATGGGCGTCGCGGTGCGCATGGCATGCCTCGACGCCCTGACGCGCAATCTGCGCTCCAACGAAGATGCCGCCGCGCGGGCCGGAGACGCCGCATGATCACCTCCGCCCTGAAACCGCTCAACGGCAAGACCCCCGGCCGTGTCGCCTACACCAACGCGCGCCTGCTCGATCCGGCCAGCGGCCTGGACCAGGTCGGTGGAATTCTGACCGAGGGCACGAAAATCGCCGCACTCGGACCGCAGGTCTTCAATACCGGCATTCCGGAGGACGCGGAGGTGATCGACTGTAGCGGTCTCTGCCTCTCGCCCGGTTTGATCGACATGCGCGTGCAGTTGCGCGAACCCGGCGCGGAGCACAAGGAGACCATCGAGAGCGCCAGCCGGGCCGCCGCCCACGGTGGCATCACCTCCATGGTCGCGCTGCCCAACACCGATCCGGTCATCGACGATGTCGCGGTCCTGGAGTTCCTGGCGCGGCGCGCACGTGAAACCAAACTGGTCAAGGTCTATGCCTACGGCGCCGTGACCCGCGGCGTGAAAGGCCGCGAACTGACCGAGTTTGGACTCCTCAGCGAGTTCGGCGCGGTTGGTTTCACCGACGGACTGGTCGCCGTCGCCGACTCACAGGTCATGCGCAGAGCACTCAGCTATTCCCGCACCTTCGGACAGGTCATCCTCCAGCACCCGGAAGATCCAGCCCTGGCGGCCGGCGCCATGAACGAAGGAGAGGTGGCAACCCGCCTGGGCCTCGCCGGCATTCCCGCCGCCGCGGAAGTGATCATGGTGGAACGGGACCTGCGCCTCGTCGAGCTGACCGGCGGGCGCTATCACGTCGCCAACGTCACCACCGCCGCAGCGCTCGAGGCGATTCGCCGGGCCAAGGCCAAGGGCCTTTCGGTGACCTGCGGCACTGCCCCGCACTACTTCACGCTCAACGAAAACGCCGTCGGCGACTATCGCAGCTTCGCCAAGGTCTCCCCGCCCCTGCGCGGTGAAGCCGACCGGCAGGCGGTCGAGGATGCCCTCGCGGACGGCACCCTCGACGTCATCGCGAGCGATCACAGTCCCCACGACCAGGATTCAAAGCGGCAGCCTTTCGAGGTTGCCGAACCGGGCATCGTCGGCCTGGAAAGTCTGCTGCCGCTGTCGCTGCAGCTCTATCACAAAGGACGCCTTGGGCTGCTGGACGTCCTGGCGAAGCTGACCTCCGGTCCCGCCGGGATTTTGCGGCTGAAAGGCGGGCGGCTGTCGCCCGGCGCCGCCGCGGACCTGACACTCTTTGATCTAGACAAGCCCTGGCAGATTGACCCGGACGCTTTCCAGAGCAAGTCGAAAAACTCCCCCTTCACCCTTCATCCGGTGCAGGGCCGGGTCCGGCGTTGTATCGTCGACGGGCGCTGCATCTACGGTCCCGACGAGACGGCGCAAGGCTGAGGAGCCCGGAACGCCATGCCTGATCCGATTTCCTGGGAGTACGCCGCGCCTTTCCTGATCGCCGCCCTGATCGGCGGATACCTGCTGGGCTCGGTGCCTTTCGGCCTGGTGTTGACCCGCCTCGCCGGCCTGGGTGATCTGCGGGCCATCGGTTCAGGCAACATCGGCGCCACCAATGTGCTGCGCACCGGCCGGAAGGACCTTGCCGCCGCCACGGTGCTGCTCGACGGTGGCAAGGGCGCGATAGCGGTCTTCATCGCCACGTTCTGGGGACCGGAGGTGACTTTGACGGCCGGCTTCGGCGCCGTAGTCGGGCATCTCTTTCCGGTCTGGCTTAAGTTCAAGGGCGGCAAGGGCGTGGCCACCACCCTCGGGGTCGTCATCGCGCTCGCCTGGCCGGTCGGCGCCGCCTGCTGCGCCACCTGGCTTCTGGTCGCAGCGGTTTTTCGCTATTCGTCTCTAGCCGGGATCCTGTCTCTCGCGGCCGCGCCGGCCTATTCCTGGTGGCTGTTGGGTGATCTGCAGATGGTGGAACTGACCGCCGCCATTGCAATCCTGGTCTGGTACAAGCACCACGAAAACATCCGACGCCTGCTTCAGGGACAGGAGTCGAAAATCGGCCAAAAGAAGAACGAGCAAAAAAGCGGCTGACGACGGCGACCAGGCATCGTCGGGTCGACAGCAGCTTGACGCACCCCCTTCCATCGACCCATGGTAGCTCATGCCTAACGCCCTACAGCCTGAAAGAGGCGAGCGTGAGCTCCTCGACTGCTTACAGCTCTGCCGAAGCCGCTCGATCGGCCCGATCACCTACCGGCAACTCATCGCGCGCTTCGGGACAGCGGGTGACGCTCTTAAGGCCGTGCCGGCGCTGGCCCGAAGAAACGGCCGGGCGCCGCGCTTCGAACTGAGACGGCGTCAGGAGGCTGAAGAGGAACTGGACGCGATCCAGAGGCTCGGGGCCTGGGTCCTGCCGCTGCAGAGCAAGGCCTATCCCGCGGCGCTCGCCGCCATCGAAGATGCGCCGCCGCTCCTGATCGGTCTTGGAGATCCCGCCCTCTTGACGAGGAAGAGCATCGCCGTCGTCGGGGCACGCAATGCCTCCGCCAATGGCAAGCGGCTCGCCCGGCAGCTCGCCACAGACCTGGGCGCCGCCGGGCTGCTGGTAACCTCCGGCCTGGCGCGGGGCATCGACACCGCCGCCCATCAGGGGGCGTTGGACAGCGGCACGGCGGCCGTGGTGGCGGGTGGCTTGGATATCGTCTATCCGCCCGAGAATCGCGGGCTGTTGCAAGCGATCACGGAACAGGGCGTTGTCCTGAGCGAAATGGCGCCCGGAACGCGTCCGCAGGCCCGCCACTTTCCGCGCCGCAACCGCATCGTCTCGGGCCTGTCGTTCGGTGCTCTGGTGGTCGAGGCGGCCCGCAACTCCGGCTCCCTCATCACCGCCCGGCTGGCGCTCGAGCAGGGGCGCGAGGTCTTCGCGGTGCCGGGTTCGCCTCTCGATCCGCGCTCGCAGGGCGGCAACGACTTGATTCGCCAGGGCGCGATTCTGGTCGAATCGGCGGAGGATGTGACGAGATCGCTCGAAGGCGGCTTCCGTCCTACGCGACCGCAGCTTCAACCCCCTGATAAATCAGCTTTTTGCACCCCTGTTAACGAGGAAAGTGAGATCGCCGAAGCCCACGACGATATCATTTCCTTGCTGTCTGACACGCCTGTTGCTGTTGACGAACTGATCAGGCAATGCCAATTGTCTCCCGCAGCCGTGTCTTCCGCGATCCTTGAGCTGGAGTTGTCCGGTGCCATTGACAGGCTTCCCGGCAACATGGTGGCGCTCAGATCCGGCACTGCGGCGCGGCCGGCGTACTAGGATAATTTTGGTTTGTAGATTTAGAAGCAGGTAAGTCGCTCTGATATGAAGGTCGTCGTCGTCGAGTCCCCCGCAAAAGCCAAGACCATCAACAAATACCTCGGCAGCGATTACCACGTCTTGGCCAGCTACGGCCACGTCCGGGATCTGCCGCCGAAAGACGGCTCCGTGGACCCGACCCAGGACTTCGCGATGGTCTGGCAGGTCGAAGGCAAGTCCGAACAGCGCATCAAGGATATCCAGAAAGCCGTCAAGGGTGCGGACACGCTGATCCTCGCCACCGACCCCGACCGCGAGGGCGAAGCGATCTCCTGGCATCTGGCCGAGGAACTGGGCCGGCGCAAGGTCCTGAAGAACGTGGCCGTCCAGCGCGTGGTCTTCAACGAAGTCACCAAGAGCGCGGTTCTGGATGCCTTCAAGACGCCCCGGGAACTGAACCGTGAACTGATCGACGCCTATCTGGCGCGCCGCGCCCTCGATTATCTCGTCGGCTTTACACTGTCGCCGGTGCTTTGGCGCAAGCTGCCGGGCAGCCGCTCCGCCGGGCGGGTGCAGTCGGTCGCCCTGCGCCTGATCTGCGAACGCGAAGCCGAAATCGAGGTCTTCAAGCCCCAGGAGTACTGGAGCATCCTGGCCAAGCTGCGCAATGAGGAGAACGCACCCTTCACGGCCCGCCTGACTCACCTCGACGGCAAGAAGCTGGAGCGCTTCGACCTGCCCAACGAAGCAACCGCCATGGCTGCCGTCCGCCGGTTGGAAGATGCTGCCAGCTTCACGGTCGGACAGGTCGAGCGCAAGCAGGTCCGCCGCAACCCGCAACCGCCCTTCACCACCTCGACGCTGCAGCAGGAAGCCTCCCGGAAGCTCGGCTTCGGAGCCACCCGGACCATGCGCACGGCGCAAAAACTCTATGAAGGCGTAGAGCTCGACGGCGAGACAGTGGGTCTGATCACCTATATGCGGACAGACGGCGTGTCCGTCTCGGCGGAAGCCATCGCGGCGACCCGGGATATGGTCGGCGAAAACTACGGCACGAACTACCTGCCGCCTTCCCCCAGGGTCTACAAGAGCAAAGCCAAGAACGCCCAGGAAGCGCACGAAGCCGTGCGGCCCACAGATGTCCGGCGCCATCCCTCGCAGATGAAGGCCTATCTGGATTCCGACGGCGCGCGGCTTTACGAATTGATCTGGAACCGGACGGTCGCCAGCCAGATGGAATCGGCCCGCTTCGATCAGGTCGCGGTGGACATCGATGTCGACATCGACCAGGCCCGCCTGCGCGCCAACGGCTCGATCCTGACCTTTGACGGCTTCCTCAAAATCTATCAGGAAGGCCGCGACGACCAGAAGGACAGCAAGGCCAACGGCGAAGGCGAGGACGACAAGGATCGGCGCCTGCCCAAGCTTACCGAGGGCGACCGTCCGACCCGCGAAGGCATCGAACCGGAGCAGCATTTCACTCAGCCGCCGCCGCGCTACAGCGAAGCGAGCCTGGTGAAGAAGATGGAGGAACTGGGCATCGGCCGTCCCTCCACCTATGCCTCGATCATCCAGGTGCTGCAGGACCGCAACTATGTCCTGCTCGACAAGCGGCGTTTCATACCGGAAGACCGCGGCCGGCTGGTGGTCGCCTTCCTCTCGTCTTTCTTCGAACGCTATGTTCAGTACAACTTCACGGCGGAGCTGGAAGAGCAGCTCGACGATATTTCGGGCGGGCGGATCGACTGGAAAATCGTGCTGCGCTCCTTCTGGGAGGCCTTCAACGAGGCGGTCGCCAACACCAAAGACCTGACGATCACCGAGGTGATCGACGCCCTGGACGAAGACCTGGGCCCACACTTCTTTCCGGCCGATCCCGAAAATCCGGATAAGAACCCGCGTGCCTGCCCGGCCTGTTCGGAAGGCCGGCTCGGCCTGCGGCTGGGCCGGAATGGCGGCTTCATCGGCTGCTCCAACTATCCCGAATGCCGCTACACCCGGCCGCTCGCGGTGCCCGGCGAGGACGAAACCGGCGAAAACGGCGAGGCCGCCTTTCCGAAAATTCTCGGGAACGACCCCGAAACCGGGCTGGAAGTCTCCCTGCGCAAGGGCCCTTACGGTCTCTACGTTCAGCTCGGCGAGCCGGTTGAAAAGGAGAAGCCCAAGCGCGCCTCTCTGCCCAAGGGCCTGCCACCCTCCGACGTTACGCTTGAGATCGCGCTGGGTCTCCTCAGCCTGCCGCGTGATGTAGGGCCGCATCCAGAAGATGGCGAGATGATCACCGCCGGCATCGGCCGCTTCGGTCCTTACGTGAAGCACGGCAAGACCTATCGCTCCATCGGCAACGACGACGACGTGCTCACCATCGGCCTGAACCGCGCCGTCTCGCTCATCGCCGAGGCACCGGCCCGACGCGGCGCGGCGGAGCCCCTGCGCGTGGTCGGCGAGCATCCGGACGACAAGGAGCCGATCAACCTCTTCAAGGGACGCTACGGCCCCTATGTCAAGCACGGCAAGCTGATCGCTTCCCTGCCGAAGACCGCCGATATGGAGAGCTTTACCCTAGAAGCGGCCGTCGAGCTGCTAGCGGCGCAGGCGGAAAAGGCCAAAGCCAAGAAGGGCGGCAAGAAAACCGCCGCCAAGAAAACCGCAACGAAGAAGACGGCTGCGAAAAAGCCGGCCGCGAAGAAGAAAGCCCCGGCCAAGAAAAAGGCGCCTGCGAAAAAAGCCGCTGCAAAAGACGAATAAGCCGCAAACCGCAATAAACCGAGACCGACTTGGCTAAATCCACTTCCAAGGCGACGCCTTTCCCGAGCCGGGATGAGGTGCTGGCCTTTATCCGCGAAAGCCCGGTTCCGGTCGGCAAGCGCGAGATCGCACGCGCTTTTCACATCAAGGGCAGCGACCGGATTCCGCTGAAGGCCCTGCTCAAGGAACTCGAGCGCGAGGGGCACCTGGAGCTGCGGGAGAAGAAAAAGGTCATGCTGCCGGGGCATCTTCCTTCGGTCCTGGTCATCGAGGTTGCGGATCTCGATGAGGACGGTGAACAGCTCGCTCGGCCCGCGACCTGGGATCACGAAACACCTCCACCGCGGATTTTCCTGGCGCCGGACAAACGCAGCCGCGCAGCCTTCGCGTCGGGAGAACGGATCCTCGCCCGCCTCGAGCGCAATGACGATGGCAGCTATGACGCAAGTGTCATTCGGCGCATCGGCAAGACGCCCGACCGCATCTTGGGGATTTACGAACGCAGCCGCGAAGGCGGACGCCTGCGTCCGACCGACCGCCGCGCGAAGCACGACTTCGTGGTCCGGGCCGAAGACGCCCGCGGCGCCGAACACGGCGAACTGGTCGTCGCCACCCTCAAGACCACCCGGCACCGCAGCAGAGAACGTGAAGCACGCGTCCTGGAACGCATCGGCGCGATCGATACCCCGCAGGCGCTCAGTCTCATCGCGCTCTACGAGCACGATGTCCCCATTCCCTTCTCCAGCGACGCCGAAGAACTCGCCAAAGCCGCCACCGCCGCCGACTTGGGATCGCGGGAGGACCTGCGCAGCCTGCCGCTGGTCACCATCGACGGCGCAGATGCACGCGACTTCGACGATGCGGTCTGGGCGGAACCGGACGAAGACGAAGCCAACCCCGGCGGCTGGCACCTGATGGTGGCCATCGCGGACGTGGCTCACTACGTGACCGCCGGTGACGCGCTGGACCGGGATGCCTACAAGCGCGGCAACTCGACCTATCTGCCGAACCAGGTGGTGCCCATGCTGCCGGAGGAGCTTTCCAACGGCTGGTGCTCCCTGAAGCCCGGCGTCGACCGCCCCTGCCTTGCGGTGCATATGTGGATCGACGCAGACGGTAATCCCCTGCGCCACCGCTTCCTGCGCGGCCTGATGCGCTCGGCGGCGCGCCTCACCTACGAACAGGTGCAGGCCGCGCACAACGGGACGGACGATGAGATCCCCGGCCAACTGGTCGAGCTGGTGATCAAGCCCCTCTACGGCGCCTACTCCGCGCTGCTGGCCGCCCGGGAGAAACGCGGCACGCTGGAGCTGGATCTGACCGAGCGGCGCGTCGTCATCGGCGAGGACGGCCAAGTCCTCGGCATCGAGCCACGGGCACGCCTGGACAGCCACAAGCTGATCGAAGAATTCATGATTGCCGCCAACGTGGCCGCCGCCACGGAGCTGGAGCGGCTGCGGCGTCCCTGCATGTACCGGGTCCATGAACCGCCCGACCCGGTCAAGATCGAAGCCCTCTCAACGGTTCTCGCGAGCATGGATCTGCGCCTGGCGCGCGGTCAGGTGATCCGGCCCAAGGTCCTGACCCAGATCCTCGCCAAGGCCGGCGAGCGCCCCGAAAAGCCGATGATCAACGAGATGATCCTGCGGGCCCAGAGCCAGGCGGTCTATGCCCCAGAGAACCTCGGCCACTTCGGCCTGGCGCTGACCCGCTACGCCCACTTCACCTCACCGATCCGCCGCTACGCCGACCTGCTGGTTCACCGCGCTCTGATCTCCGGCCTGAAGCTGGGGAACGACGGCCTGCCGCCCGACGCCGCCGAGCGCTTCGAGGAAATCGCCGGACACATCAGTAAGACCGAGCGCCGCTCCGCCGCCGCCGAGCGCGACGCCGTTGACCGCCTGACGGCCGCCTATATGTCCGATAAGGTCGGAAAGATTTTCTCCGGCCGGGTCAATGGCGTGACCCGCTTCGGGCTTTTCGTCACACTGGACGAGAGCGGCGCGGACGGCCTGGTGCCCATGAGTTCCCTGCCCGACGACCGCTACGACCATGTGGAAGAGAAGCACTGCCTGGTCGGACGCCGCTGGGGACGGGTCTACCGGATCGGCGACCGCGTCGCGGCCCGCCTCGTCGAAGCAACACCGGTGACCGGCGGCCTGGTGCTTCAACTGATCGAAGGCCAGGACAAAGAGCGGGATGAGGAAGAGTCCGCGGAGTCCGGCGGCGCCTGGGATCCCCTGAAAAAAACCGGGGCCAACCGCAAGCTGGCGGCACGGCGCGCCCGGAGCGGAAAGCGCCCCGGACCCGGAAAATCCGGGAGCCGGAAGAAAGCTTCACGCCCCAAGCGCCGGTCAAAATGAGTAACCCGGCAAAATGAATCACACCAGAATTGGAATCTTTACGAATCCTTGACGGCCTTGCGCTTCAATCACTCAGTATCTCAAACGATAAATAATTTGTGTGTTTGCGATATTTACGGTGGCGAACGAGAAGGCTCGTCGCTTAGTATTTGATTGGACTTGAAATTAGGGAAGCTGGCGGGTGGCAGAACCATCATTGCCGAATGGAGTTTCCGGCGGTTCGGAGCCGGCAGGGGCAACGCCCAAGAAAAGGGCCCTACGGACCGTTTCCCGCGGAGCGCTGCTATCGCTCGCATTTTTTATCGTCGCCTGCGCGTCGCAGGACTCAACCACGACCAGCGGCTTTGACCGTTCCCGCGCCGATCGGCTTTTCGTCGCCGGTTACCGCGATGTCGCCCAAAGTTACATCGACGAGGTTAAGGTTAATCAATTGGCCATTGCCGGCCTGGAAGGCCTTGCAACCATCGATCCCGACCTGACGGTGGCCATCGAAAGCGAAGAGGTTCGGATCGCGGTCGAAGGCGAGGAAGCCATCCGCTTTCACCAGCCGCATCCAAACGACGTCAATGCCTGGGCTGCCCTGACAACCGCCGCGATATCCCTCGCCAGAACGAAGTCGAAAGAACTGGAAGCGGCCAATACGGAACGCCTCTATGAGACGGTGTTCGACGGCATGCTGGGCGAACTGGATCAATTCTCGCGCTATTCCGGCCGCGAAGAGGCTCGGATCAACCGCGCCAGCCGCGACGGCTTCGGCGGCGTCGGGATCCGGATCAACCTCACGGACGAAGGCATCAGGGTCCTCTCGGTCATGGAGAAGACGCCCGCGGAGCGCGCCGGTGTTAAGGCCGACGACCTGATCATCAAGATCGATGGTGTGGACACCGCCGGTCTGTCGCAACGTGACGCCATTACGCGCCTGCGTGGGCGCCTGCGCAGCAAGGTCAAGCTGGACGTCCGGCGCAAGGGACGCGACCGCCCACTGGCGATCACCGTGACCAGGGCCCGCATCGTGCAGCAGACCGTCCGTATCAAGAAGGTGGACGAAATCGCCCACATCGCGGTGAGCGGCTTCAACCAGAACACCACCCAGAACCTGCGCCGCAAAATCCGGGAAGTCGCCCAGCGGGTCGGGCCGAAGCTCAAGGGCTATGTCATCGACCTGCGAGGTAACCCGGGCGGCCTGCTGGATCAGGCGGTCGGGGTCTCGGACCTTTTCATCACCCAGGGCCGCATCGTCTCGACCCACGGCCGTCACCCGGACAGTGAGCAGTTTTTCGACGCCGAACCCGACGATGTCGCCAAGGGTTTGCCGATCGTCGTGCTGATCAACAGCAATTCCGCCTCTGCCTCCGAGATCGTCGCCGCCGCACTGCAGGATGCCGGACGGGCGGTGGTGATCGGCAGCAACTCCTACGGCAAGGGCACGGTTCAGAACGTCTTCCGCCTGCCGAACCAGGGGGAGCTGGCTCTCACCTGGGCACGCTTCCATGCACCCTCGGGCTATGCCCTGCACGAACGCGGCGTGCTGCCGGATATCTGCACGACCAAGGACATCAAGACCACAGAAGACGTACTGAACGCGCTTCGTCAAGGCACCATGCCGATCGACCACGACATTCGGAACGTCTCGCCTGATTTCAGCGATCCGGCTTCCATCAAGGTGATCCGGGACAACTGCCCGCCACGCCAGTCGACAGCCGAAATCGACCTGGAAGTGGCCGAACGCCTGCTGATCGAGCCCGCGCTCTATGTCCAGGCCCTGGGCGAGATCGAAGCCGGCACGACGGCGCGCGCCGGTTCTCAGATGTCCAAGTCTCCGAGGACTACGGCGCCCGACGCGGCCAGCGAAAGCCGGCAGTGACCCCAACGGATCACAGTTTTCCGGGCCGGGCGGCAGATACGAGTCAGTAAGTTCTTGTCGAGCCCCGCTCGCTCAAAGACAATCCACCCCCGTGTCAAACCTGCCCGAACTTCCCACCAGCATCAACGCGACTCCGGTACGTCCGGTACCGGCTGCCTCGCTCGTGCTTCTGCGCCGTACATCCGGCGAGAGCCTGGAAGTCCTTCTCGGACGACGCCACAGTGCGGCGCGCTTCATGCCGGGTGTATATGTGGTTCCAGGCGGCCGGGTCGAGGCCGAGGACGGCAAGGACTCAGGATTTTCCGAGCAGTTCCGCCCTCTTCCCCCCGGCCTGGATAAAGAGACGCACAACCGCGCGCCGGCCATGCTGCGGGCCGCCCTGCGCGAAACCTATGAGGAGACCGGCCTGCTCTATGGCGCCGCCCAGCGATCGCAGGGCGGTGAATCCTTGCCGGCCGGGGGCTTTTGGGCCCACTACAGCCGGGCGGCACTCCGTCCGGCCTTCGAAGAGATCAGCTTCATCGCCCGCGCCATCACCCCGACCTTTTCGCCGCGCCGTTTCCATACCCGTTTCCTGCTGGGAGACGGCGGATTCGCCCAGGGACAGATCTCCGGCGACGGTGAACTGGAGGATATCGGCTGGTATCCACTGGAGGCGATCAGCGGCCTCCCGATGGCAGGTATTACCAGACTGGTTCTGGAAGAGGCGCTAAAGCACTACGATCATTTGATAAACCCCCAATCCACCCAGCTAACACGGCCCGCCGCGATGTTCCGCTGGCTCGGCTCAAAGCACCAGGGCGGCGTTTCCGCCCTAACAAGGAAACTGAAGGCTTGACTTCGGCGCTTCTGCCGCTATTTTGCGCGCTGACTTTAGGTTTTCAGGGCCTGAAGCCGGTTTCCTGTGCCAAAAGGAACATCGCTTCGCCCCTTACTCAGACAAGTGGATTGCGCCATGGCTAAGCCTGCTACACAGCTCATCCGGATGGTCAGCACGGCCGACACGGGTTACTTCTACGTTGCCAAGAAGAACCCCCGGACCCTGACGGAAAAGCTCGAGCTGAAAAAGTACGACCCGCGCGCGCGCAAGCACGTCATCTTCAAAGAACAGAAGATGAAGTAAGCTTTTCCGCGCTTTACGGAATGCCAGACGGCCGCTCTTCGGAGCGGCCGTTTTGCTTTTCAATCTGCCGCTGCCAACGCTTACCCAGCTTCGGCAGCCGCAAACTGCCGCAATCCCTGCAACGCGAGATCCTGCGTCTCCGGGTCCTCCGGGTCCTTGCGGTACACCACGTAAGCCGGCCGTGAGATCTCCGGCGCGCCGCCGAGCCTGAACAGCCGCCCTTCTTCGATCAAGGGCTGGACGGCGCGCAGGGGAAAGTAGCCGGAGCCGCCCGCCTGCAGGATCTGCTGCAGGCCCAAAGCGCCAAGCCCCACGGTTATGGCCGCCGTTTCCATCTCCGGATAGGCTTCGGCATGCTGCAGGCGGTACACGTCCCCCCAATCGACGTAGACATAGTCCTCCACCCAGCCCGGCGAGACCTCGCGATCCTCGGTGCAAACCAGAACCAGTGTTTCCTCGAGCAGCTTTTCGATCATCAGGCCAGGCGTCTGGCGCGGCTGGTACATCACGCCAATATCCAGCAGCCCGTCGCTGAGCTGGCGCATCTGGCTGGGTGAATAGTCCGCCTCGATCCGCAGGGCGACGTCCGGCGCACGCTCGCGCATCCAGGGAATCCAGTCGAGAATCAGGCTCTCCCACAGGCTCACCTGCGCACCCACCGACAGCACGCCGCGAAATCCACGCCGAAGGTTCACGGATTGGTGCGACTGCTGCCAGAGCCGCTGCATGCCGATGGCATGCTGGCGGAACTGATGTCCGGCGGCCGTCAGAATGCAGCCGCTGTGGCTACGGACCAGCAGGGGACGGCCAAAAGACTCTTCCAGAGTCCGGATACGCCCGCTCACGGTCGACTGGGTGACGTTCAGGTTCTCGGCCGCCCGATTGAAGTTGCCGGTCGCCGCAACCTCCAGAAAGGTCCAGATATGATCGAGATTCATTCCGCCTCCGTGAGATGCGATCCGACCTTCCCCACCCTAACGCGGCGAGAATGATCACTTTTACCGATTATTAATATCAGAAAATGTCGCTATCCTGATCATACAATTCGGTTCACTCTTCTGGTGACGCTGACATCCGGGTCCGAGAAAGCAGCGTCTGAGAAGCAGTTCCTCGTCTCCAGAATCCGACAGAGTCCAACAACTTCTGAAGGTGAAACCATGGCCGGAAGATCAGCCTCTTCTGCGGTACGGGACGTCTCGACCGACTTTGATTCACCCCTTAGGGGTATTCTCTTCATCACCGCCGGCATCACGGTGTTCGGCCTGCAGGACGTGATCATCCGCTCGCTGAGTGGACAATACGCGGCTATGGAAATCATGCTGATCCGGGGCCTGGTGGCGCTGGGGCCCATGGCCCTGCTGGTCTATTGGGACGGCGGCTTCTCCAGCCTGCGTGTGAAACATCCCTGGCTCAATCTCCTGCGCAGCCTGCTCGGCGTATGTTCCTACACCGCCTTCTACATGTCGCTGGCCAGCCTGCCCCTCGCCGAAGTCACGGCCGTTTTCTTCGTGGCGCCTCTTTTCGTCACTCTCTTTTCCGCGCTGTTTCTGCGCGAAGCCGTTGGAATTCGCCGCTGGATCGCCGTGATTATGGGCTTCGCCGGGGTTCTCGTCATCGTGCAGCCGGCAGGAGGGGGGCTGGAACCGGCCGCCCTGCTGCCGCTCGCCGCGGCGATCACCTATGCCTGCAGCATGGTCATGACCCGGCGCATCGGCCGGACCCAAACCGGCGCCAGTCTCGCCTTCATATCGATGCTGGTCTTCGTCGCCGCCAGCGCGGTCGCCGGCGCGATCGCGGGCGACGGCCGCTTCGCGGACGAGAGTCACCCCAGCCTGAGCTTCCTGCTCCGCGCCTGGGTGCTTCCCGATGGGGAAGGTCTGCTGCTGATCGGTATCTGTGGTTTCATCGCGGCCTTCGGCTTCTATTGCCTCTCGCAAGGCTATCGGGTGGCACCGGCCAGCGTCGTCGCGCCCTTTGAGTTTATCGCCATGCCCTTGGCGGTCTTCTGGGGGATCGTCTTCTGGGGAGAATACCCGCCGCTCAGCACACTCGGCGGTATCGTCCTGATCATCGGCGGCGGTCTCTACGCCCTGCACCGGGAGGCCGCGCGAAAACGCCACCTCAACAGCGGACGCGGCGTTCGCCTCAGACTGTAAGGATAGGGGTTTCTTTTAGGAAACTTTGGTCTGGTCGTTCGAGACGACCTGCGCGATGACCGGCTCGCGTTCCGCCTGGCTCAGGGGCTGGGCGGAGACCACGCGATTGCGGCCGGAACGCTTGGCCTGATAGAGCGCGGCGTCGGCACGGGCGAGCAGACTGTCGGCAATCTCCATGGGATCGGTCGTCGTCGCGACACCGATGGAGATGGTCACCTCCAGCGGCTTGCCCAGATCCACGACCTCGAAGGACTCCTCCGCGACGCGCAGACGGACCCGCTCGGCGATGGTGATCGCGATCACCGAAGCCGTGTCCGGCATGATCACCACGAACTCCTCACCGCCGTAGCGCGCCAACAGATCGAAGTCGCGGATGCTGTCGGCGACCCGAGCCGAGAGAGACTTCAGGATGGCGTCGCCGGCGGCATGGCCGCAGTTGTCGTTGACGTCCTTGAACTTATCGATGTCGAACAGCATCACCGAGACCGGCTTCGCGCTTTCGGCGATCTCCATGATCTTGCGATCCAGGTGCGCGTTCATATAGCGGCGGTTATAAACGCCGGTGAGGCCGTCGGTATAGGCCAGCGAAACGCTCTGCTGCAGCATCTCACGCAGCATGTCGTGGTAGCGCCGCCGCCGGATCTGCGTGCGCGAGCGGGCGCGCAGCTCGTTACTGTCGATCGGCTTGATCAGATAGTCCGTGACACCGAGATCCAGCCCTTTGGCGAGCTGGGGCAGGTTCTCTTCCTCCAGCACCAGCAGGATCGGAACATGACGGGTTTCCTCCTGGGTACGGAACTGGGAGCAGAGCCGCAGGCCGTCTTCGTCGCCCAGAAACAGGCTGACGATCATCAGGTCATAAGATTCGCGGCAGCCCAGCTCCAGGGCCTCCGCAGTGGTCGTCCGGCGGTCGATGGTATGTCCGGCTTCGCTCAGATAGCCGACCACCTTTTCCGCAACCAGATCGTTCGCTTCCGCAAGCAGGATACGGGCGTTGGCCGTTTCCTCCTCGCTGCCGAGCTTCTTCTGCTCCAGCACCGGATCCCGGCCTGAAGCTGCCTGACGAACCCGCAGTTCGTCCATCATCACCTTGAGACGCGCGAGGGAGCGGACCCGGGCGAAGAGCGCGATGTCGTTAACCGGCTTGGTCAGGAAGTCGTCTGCGCCGGCTTCCAGTCCCCGAACGCGGTCGCTGACATCACTCAGAGCGGTGACCATAACAACCGGAATGTGACTGGTGGCCGGCGAGGCCTTCAGGCGCGCGCAGACTTCGAAACCATCCATCCCCGGCATCATCACGTCGAGCAGCACCAGATCCGGCATTTCGGAGGTCGCCACTTCGAGCGCGGTCGGGCCATCGGAGGCCGAGAGAACCTCGAAGTACTCGGCCATCAGCTTCGCTTCGAGAAGCTTCACATTGGCCGGTATATCGTCAACAACGAGAATTCTAGCGGTCATTCGGGGCCTGGTTTATGGCGATGTAAAAACAGGACGCTGAGCGCATCGAAGCGGCAGGATCAATTCAGAAAACGCTCAACGGTCTCAAGAAAATTGGTCACCGAGATCGGCTTCGCGATATAGGCTTCACATCCGCCTTCGCGAATCTTTTCCTCATCGCCCTTCATGGCGAAGGCGGTCACCGCGATCACAGGAATGGACCGAAGGTTATCGTCTTCCTTGATCCATTTGGTGACTTCGAGGCCGGAAACCTCCGGAAGCTGGATGTCCATGAGAATCAGATCGGGATGGTGCTCCCGCGCAATACGCAGCGCCTCCATACCATCCTTCGACTGCAGAATGTTGTAACCGTGGGCTTCGAGCAGATCGTGGAAGAGCTTCATGTTGAGCTCGTTGTCTTCGACCACCAAGACCGTCTTGGAATCGTTGTTGCCGTTTTGCATTTTCGCGTCGCCTCAACCTTTGACTAAAGTCACGGGTTTTGTTCCAACCGATTTGACATCTGTCGCCGCCATTCTGAATCCGCCGACGTGGAGCCGCCGAAAAACCCGCGCGAAACGCAGGCCTATGGATTGTGCTCCCAGAGATCTATACGCTTTTAGTTAACTTATCGTAACCAATTACGTTGAAGCTCGCGACTGTGCAACAGATTTAGGCAAAGTCGCAGGGGAAGAAGACTTCGTGCGCATAGGGATAGATCTGGGCGGAACCAAGATTGAAGGCCTCGTGCTATCGGCCGGAGGCAGGGAGCTGCTGCGCCGGCGAATCGATACACCCGCCGGCGATTATCGAGCGACGATCGCGGCCGTGGGCACTCTGGTGCAGTCGCTGGAAGAAGAATGCGACCATCGCTGCAGTGTCGGGGTCGGCATTCCCGGTGCTCTCTCCCTGGTCACGGGACGGGTTAAGAATGCGAATTCCACCTGCCTGATCGGTCAGGCAATCGAGCAGGATCTGGCGGAGCTTCTTGCACGGCCGGTCCGGGTGATGAACGACGCCAACTGCTTTGCCCTCTCGGAGGCCTCCGACGGTGCGGCCGCGCCTTCGGCCTTCCCCAATGCACAGCTCGTCTGCGGCATTATCCTGGGAACCGGGGTCGGCAGCGGCATCGTCGCCCGCGGCGAGGCTCTGTCAGGACGCAACGCCATCGCCGGCGAATGGGGTCACAATCCCCTGCCCTGGCCACGTCCGGAAGAGCTTCCGGGTCCCAACTGCTACTGCGGCAAAAAGGGATGCATCGAGACGTTTCTTTGCGGCCCGGCGCTCTTTGCCGGCTACCGGGATGCCGGCGGAACGGCCCCCTCCAACCGGGAGATGGTCGCGCGCGCGGAACAGGGCCGCGACGAGATCGCCGAGGCCGCCCTGCAGCGTTATGAAGACCGGCTGGCCCGCGCGCTCGCGATGGTGATCAACATCCTTGATCCGGATGTGATCGTTCTCGGCGGCGGAGTTTCCAACATCGAACGTCTGTATGGCAGCCTGCCCCTTCGCTTGCGGGAGTATGTCTTCTCAGACTCCGTGGAAACCAGGATCCTGCCACCGAAACACGGGGACTCGAGCGGGGTCAGAGGCGCCGCCTGGCTTTGGAGCGAAACCGAGGCCGCGGACATGGTTTCAAAAACACAGCGCCCGGCCGCAGCGGGCCAGACATGACCCGGCACGGACCATGACCAGCCTTTGCCGCGATTGCTTCACCATTATCCGGGGGCCCTTACCCTCAAACGACCGGCATGCGCGCTGCACCTCTTGCGGCTCGCCGCGCCTGGTCTCCCACCCAGAACTGGAAAGCCTCTCGATCGCGCATATCGACTGCGACGCCTTTTACGCCAGCGTCGAGAAACGCGACAATCCGGAACTGATGGACAAGCCCGTCATCGTGGGCGGCGGCCGGCGCGGTGTGGTCTCGGCCGCCTGCTATGTCGCCCGGGTCTACGGCGTGGGCTCCGCCATGCCGATGTTCAAGGCCCTCAAGGCCTGCCCCCATGCGGTGGTGATCAAGCCCGACATGGCGAAGTACAGCCGCATCGGACGACAGGTGCGCGATCTGATGGAAGCGGTAACCCCGATGGTCGAACCGATCTCCATCGATGAAGCCTTCCTGGATCTCTCGGGCACGACACGTCTCCATGGCGGCTGTCCGGCCCGCAGCCTGGCGCAGCTTGTAAAACGGATCGAAGACGAGATCGGCGTCACTGCTTCGATCGGTCTGAGCTACAACAAATTCCTGGCGAAGATCGCCTCCGACCTGGACAAACCGCGCGGCTTCGCGATGATCGGCCGGGCGGAAGCCGCCGCCTTCATGGCCGAAAGGCCGATCGGCATCATCTGGGGCGTCGGTAAGGCCTTTCGAAAGCAGTTGGCAAAAGACGGCATCCGCCAGGTGCGCGACCTCCTGCCCTATGACGAGCAGCAACTGATCGCCCGCTACGGGCGGATCGGCAGCCGTCTCTATCACTTCGCCCGCGGCGTCGACGGCCGGAAGGTCGAGCCACATTCCGCCATGAAGAGTATTTCGGCGGAAACCACCTTCAACGAGGATCTCAAAGACCTGTCCCTGCTGGAGAAACAGCTCTGGCCGCTCTGTGAAAAGGTGTCCAAACGCCTCAAGGCCAAGGAACTGGCCGGCGGCAATGTGGTGCTCAAGCTCAAGACGGGCGACTTCAAGACCATCACCCGCAGCCGCAGCCTGGAGAATCCGACGCAGCTTTCCGAAGTGCTCTACCAGGAAAGCCGGCGCATGCTGGCCAAGGTCACCGACGGCCGGCAGTTCCGCCTCATCGGCGTCGGCACCAGCGACCTGCAGGACGGCGAGGACGCCGACCCGCCCAGCCTGCTGGTGCCGGAGCTGGAACAGATCGCCAAGGTGGAACGCGCGATCGACGCCGTGCGCCGGAAACTGGGCGATGACGCCATCAAGAAGGGCCGCAGCTTAAAATAGCCGCCCGTTTTTTTTACCGAGATTCTTTGTTACCGGCTCTCGTTTAACAGTCCGAGGCGTCCAGGGCGGTAAACTCACGCAAGTGCGCCTTGACCACGAAGTCGCCGTAATCCAGTTCCAACTCATCCACGACGCCGTTGGAATAAAACCGCAGAGCCTGTTCCGATTGCGGGACCCCGGTCCGGTCGTTCATATCAAAGAAGGCGAGCTGGATCCGCCAGGAGGCCGCCTCCTGCATCTTGCCGGCCACGTCACCCATCTCTTCACCGGGTGCAAGACCGCCCACCAGCGCCGCCGAGATACCGTAGAGCCCGTCATCGCCTGAACCGTCGAACATGATGCGCCAGAGGGGCAGCCTGCCTTCGGTTGCCGCCTCCAGCAGTTCGAGACTGTGTTGGGTCGGAAAGATCGCCCCCTTGGGCAGCATCAGTTCGCGCTCTTCCGGCAGGCTGAAACGCGCCGTCCCGCGCCGCTCGCCTTCACCCCGTTCCGCCTCGCCGCGCACCTCTTCCACGGTCGACCCGTTGTAGTCGCGCTTGATGAAAAACTGATAGGTCTTGCCGTCCTTGGCTTCCCAGGACTTGTGGGACGCGCCGAAGTCAAGATGCCGACCGTCGGAATAGTCGACCTTCAGGCGGGTCTTATGCAGCACGGTCCAGCCAGAACAGGCGTCCGCCCACTCGAACTCGAAATAGCCGCGTGCCTGCGTCACGTTGCTGTTTTCTTCGGTCCGGCTCAGCTTCAGGTCATAGATCGCGCGGTGCGGCAGGATCTGACTCCAGGCCAGAGAGGGCAAGGTAAGCAGAACGGCGAGCACTGCGGCCAGCGACAGCCGGGCCGAAGACAAACTCATGAGAGAGCGAACGAACATCAACTGCAGCACAGCCGGAAACCTCTTCACAGACCAACAACAAAGCCGGCCGAACTCTAGCAGGCCACCCCTGCAGCGTGTACTACTTTGTCCGGCGGCGTCATCACGACGCTGACCAGTTACATTTCCTGTTTCGGAGCCCCCCCCCTGTATGTCAAGCAAGCCCAGCGTTCTCGTGACCCGCGGTATGCCGGAGGCCGTCGCCACCCGGCTGACCCGCGATTATGATGCCCGCCTGAATCAGGAGGACCTGCTCTACGGAACCGATGCACTGCTGCGGCGTGCAAGCGACTGCCAGGCCATCCTCTGTACACCGACCGAAAAGATGGATGCCGAAACCATCGCCGCCCTGCCGGAAGAAGTCCGGATTCTCGCGACCTTTTCCGTCGGCTTCGAACACATCGACCTGGAGGCCGCCGGCAAGCGGGGCCTGGTCGTGACCAACACACCCGACGTGCTGACCAACGCGACAGCCGACATCGCCCTGCTGCTGATCCTGGCGGCCGCTCGCCGCGCCTATGAAGGCGAGCGTCTGGTGCGCGAAGACAAGTGGATCGGCTGGAAACCGGATTTCATGCTCGGCACCGATGTCACCGGAAAGCGCCTGGGCATTCTCGGCATGGGCCGGATCGGCGAAGCCGCCGCCAGGCGGGCGCGGGGCTTCGACATGGAGATCCACTATACGAAGCGCCGCCGCCTGCCGCCGGAGCAGGAACAGGGCGCGATCTATCATGAAACGCTGGAGAGCATGCTGCCGATCTGCGACTTTCTCTCGATCCACTGTCCGGCCACCCCCGACACCTATCACCTGATCAATGCCGAGCGGCTGGCAATGCTGCCGGAGGGCGCCATCGTCGTGAATACCGCGCGCGGCAGCATTATCGACGACGAGGCCCTGATCGCCGCGCTGAAGAGCGGCCGGCTCGCCGCTGCCGGTCTCGACGTCTTCGAAGGGGAACCGCAGATCAACCCGGCTTACCGGGAGTTGCCCAACGCCTTCCTGCTGCCGCACGTGGGCAGCGCCACGACGGAAACCCGCAACGCCATGGGCTTCAAGTGCCTGGACAACTTCGACGCCTACTTCCGCGGTGAAGCCCCGCCCGACCGGCTTGTTTAAAGCGTTTCGAGTTTTCGTTGAAACACCCCGGATCACTTTTCGCGTTCGACCGAAGGGAGAGGCAGCGAACAAGTGATTCCATGTAAACTCGAAACGCTATGGTGGTGCGGCAAAAACGGCCAGCTCCCGGTCAAACTTGCCGACCCGGCAGAATTTTCCGCCCTAAAGGGCTGAAATGACACAAAAATACCCCGAATTCCTGGCACGGCATTTGCTTCTTCTTCCCAAAACGCCTTTTCACAATGGGGAAGAGATGCCGTGTCAGCGTCACAGGTCCTGAAACAAGCCTTGGAATCCGCCGAGCAGAACGCGGTGAACGATATCTGCGCCGTCAGCGAGCGGCTGCAGCAGCTCGCGGAACCGCGGCGATGGAAGATCGACCCGGCATCCAAGCAGCTTCTGGAAGAGCTCTTGGCCCTGGCCGCGGAAGCAGAGCAGACCGTGGCCGAGCAGAAGGAACGGATCCGCTATCTGGAAAGCCTCTCCATGACCGACGAGTTGACGGGGCTCTTGAACCGGCGCGGCTTCGATGCGGAATTCAGCCGCGCCCTGGCCCGCGCCGACCGCGCGGACGAAAACGGCCTGCTGATCCTCTGCGACCTCGATCACTTCAAGGCCATCAACGACAGCTACGGTCATCTGGCCGGCGACGCGGTGCTACGGGCGATCGGCGAAAAGCTGTCGGGCAATACGCGCCAGTGCGACGCGGTTGCCCGGATCGGCGGTGACGAGTTCGCCATCCTGCTGACGCAGGCCGAACCCGACATGGCCGCCAGCCTGACGGCCAAGCTCAACCGGATGCTCAATACGCTGGTCGTCAACTGGAACGGCCACCAGATTCCGGTTTCCGCCAGCACCGGCTTCGACAACTACTGCGCCGGAAAGAGCGCCGAGACGGTCATGTTCCTGGCGGATCAGGCGCTTTACGCCCGGAAGGGCCAGATGCGCGAAATGCTCTGCGCCCCGAGCCAGCGCGGCCGCCGGCTGGCCAGACAGCGCTGAAGCAGACCCGGCTCAACTCACCAACGGCTGCTGCTGTGTGATGCAGTGAATGCCGCCGCCGCCGTAGGCGATATCGGTGGCCGATACGCTCACCACGGTCCGCTTCGGAAAGGCTGCCTCGATGATCTCGAAGGCATTGTTGTCCTGCCCGTCCTCGAAGGACGGCATGACGATACCGCCATTGGCAATGTAGAAATTGATGTAGGACCGGCTCAGCCGCTCGCCCTGGTCATTGCTCATGCGCTCCGGCTGCGGCACCTCGATCACTTCGAACGGCCGGCCCTTCGCGTCACTCGACGCCCTTAAACGGCCGATGTTGTCCTGCAGAACCGCATAGTTCTCATCATTGGAATCTTCGCTTGAGAGCGCCAGAACGACACCGGGCGCCGCAAAACAGGCGAGATTATCGATATGCCCGTCGGTCTCGTCATCGATCAGGCCCTCGTTCAACCAGATCACCCGCTCGATGCCCAGATAATCCCTGAGTCTTTGTTCGATATCCGACCGGCTCAGATCCGGGTTCCGGTTGGGATTGAGCAGGCACTGCTCGCTGGTCAGCAGGGTCCCCTCCCCGTCCACATGGATCGAACCGCCCTCGAGCACCATGTCAGCGGAGAAGACCGGCAGGCCCAGATGTTCGAGAATCGCGCGCGCGGTCTGGCGATCGTTTTCGTAGTTGCTGTACTTCTCGCCCCAGGCATTGAACTTCCAGGAGACCCCGGCGAGATCGCCCCGCTCGCTCACCAGGAAGCTGGGGCCGGTATCGCGGGTCCAGGAATCGTCGTGCGGCATGGGCAGGCAGCCGACGCCCGATCCGCAGCGCAGGGACACCTCGGCAAGGTCCTCCGGGTTCGCGATCATGGTGACCGGTTCGAAGGCCGCAATGGCATTGGCGACCTCGGCGTAAGCGTCCTGCGCCGCATCGAGACGGTCGCCCCAAAGAGCCTCACGACAGGGCCAGGCCATCCAGCACCTGCTGTGCGGCATCCACTCGGCCGGCATGAAATAGCCCTCATCCCGCGGCAGTGTCATCGGCGCCTTCCCTGACCTTCCTGTGACGAGCGGCAGACTCTAAGTGAGCCCGCCTCCAATGGCAATCGGCTCGCGCAACACCGTGCGCCGCCTGCGCTCATTGGTGAACAAACACCAATAGGTTAGAGTTGTCGAAAATAATACAGTTTATCCGAGCAAAACCAAGGCTGGAATCAAACCAACACCTCAGGATCCAAAGGACGGGCTGCGGGTGGGGCGTTACTGCGGCGGCAGATTCAGCTTCAGATGCAGTTCGCGCAGCCGCTCCATGGGCACCTCTGCCGGAGCATGCATCATCAGGTCTTCCGCCTTCTGGTTCATGGGGAAGGCCACCACCTCTCGGATGTTGGGTTCATCCGCCAGCAGCATCACGATGCGGTCGATGCCCGGAGCCGAACCACCGTGCGGCGGCGCACCGAACTTCAGGGCCGACAGCAGGCCGGAGAAGCGTTCCTCGACCTCTTCCTGTGCGTAGCCGGCAATGGAGAAGGCCTTGTACATCACCTCCGGCAGATGGTTCCGGATCGCGCCCGAGGAAAGCTCCACACCGTTACAGACGATATCGTACTGATAGGCCTTGATGGTCAGCGGATCCTGGTTCTCAAGCGCCTCCAGGCCACCCTGCGGCATGGAGAAGGGGTTATGGCTGAACTCGATCTTGCCGGTCTCTTCGTCCAGTTCGTACATGGGGAAATCAACGATCCAGCAGAACTTGAAGCAGTTCTTTTCCAGCAGGTCGAGGTCGTCGCCCAGCTTCGTCCGGACCGTGCCGGCGAACTTCGCGGCGGCACCAGCCTTATCGCTGGCGAAGAAGACCGCATCGCCATCCGCGACGCCGGTCGCCTGCTTGATCTGCTCGATCCGCTCCGCGTCCAGGTTCTTGGCGATCGGGCCCTTGGCCTCGCCATCGGCGAAATTGATGTAGCCGAGGCCGGCGGCGCCGTTGGCCCGGGCCCAGTCGTTCAGTTTGTCAAAGAAGCTGCGCGGTTTGCCGCCGGCGCCCGGCGCCGGAATGGCGCGCACCACCGCGCCCTTCTCGACCTGCTTGGCGAAAATCCCAAAGCCGGAACCCCGGAAGGCCTCGGTGACATCCTGGATCACGATCGGGTTGCGCAGGTCCGGCTTATCCGAGCCGTACTTCATCATGGCCTCGTCGAAGGGAATGCGCGGGAAAGGCGCATCGGTCACGGCGCGTCCGTTGGCAAACTCCTCGAAGACCCCGTGCAGAACCGGCTCGATCGCTGCAAAAACGTCGTCTTGCGTCACGAAGCTCATCTCGAAGTCGAGCTGGTAAAACTCGCCCGGCGAACGGTCGGCGCGGCTGTCCTCGTCCCGGAAACAGGGCGCGATCTGGAAGTAACGGTCGAAGCCGGCCACCATCAGCAACTGCTTGAACATCTGCGGCGCCTGCGGCAGGGCGTAGAACTTGCCCGGGTGGATCCGGCTCGGCACCAGGTAGTCGCGCGCGCCCTCCGGGCTGCTGGCGGTCAGGATCGGGGTCTGAAACTCGGTAAAGTTCTGTTCGATCATGCGCCGGCGGATCGAGGAGATCACCTGGCTGCGCAGCAGGATCTTTTCGTGCATCTTCTCCCGGCGCAGGTCCAGATAGCGATAGCGCAGGCGGATTTCCTCGCCCGCGTCCTCATCGGCATTGACCTGCAGCGGCAGCAGATCCGCGGTCGACTGGACAGTCAGTTCATCGACGCCTACCTCGATCTGGCCGGTCGGCAGCTTGTCATTCACTGTCTCCGGCGTGCGCTCGATCACCCGGCCGGTTACGGTGATCACACTCTCGTTGCGGGCCGATTCCAGCTTCTGGAACAGCGGGCTGGAAATATCGATCACACACTGGGTCAGGCCGAAGTTATCGCGCAGGTCGACGAAGAGAAGCTGGCCGTGGTCGCGCTTGCGATGCACCCATCCGGACAGGCGGACGGTCTCACCGGCGTGCGACAGGCGCAGTTCGGCGCAGTTATGGGTGCGATAGGGATGCATGGGACGTCCTTCGGAACACGAAATCAAAGCGGAAAAAGCCGGGCGAAAAAGGCATCTAAGCGACCGTCTTGTCAAGGCCTGGACGATGAAATCCTGGTGTATAGCCCACAGGGCGGGCCTTCGCTTTTATCACAGGCGATTACCGTGTATATCCGTTCCATGACGATTATTGCCGACAGCACCGAACTCGCCGCCTTCTGCGCGCGCCAGGCCGGCGCGGAATATCTCGCCGTCGATACGGAGTTCCTCCGCGATACGACCTACTGGCCCAAGCTCTGCCTCGTGCAGGTCGGCGGCCCGGATGAGGTCGCCGCCATCGATACCCTGGCCCCGGGGATTGACCTTACGCCCCTCTTTGCGCTGATGGACGACCCGAAGATCCTCAAGGTCTTTCATTCCGCGCGGCAGGATCTGGAAATTTTTTTCCATATGATGGGCCACGTGCCGGGGCCGATCTTCGACACCCAGGTCGCCGCCATGGTCTGTGGTTTCGGCGATTCGGTCGGCTACGACACCATGGTGCGGAAGCTGACCGGCGCGCAGATCGACAAATCCTCCCGTTTCGCAGACTGGTCACGCCGGCCGCTGTCGGAAAAACAGCTCAATTACGCCCTTTCCGACGTCATCCACCTGCGGCCCGCCTTTGAAAAGCTGAAGCGGCGGCTGGACAATTCCGGCCGCGCCGGCTGGCTGGATGAGGAGATGGCGATCCTGACCAACGGCGAGACCTACCGCATGGATCCGGAGAATGCCTGGGCCCGCCTGAAGACCCGTTCCAACGATCCGCGCTACTTCGCGATCCTCAAGGAACTGGCGGCCTGGCGGGAGCGTGAGGCCCAGCGCCGCGACACCCCGCGCAACCGGGTTCTGCGGGATGAGCAGCTCTTTGACATCGCCGCGCATCGCCCCACCAATGCCGACACCCTGGGCCGGACCCGCGGTTTGTCCCGGGAAATGGCGGGTGGCCGGCTCGGCCAGGCGATCCTGGAGGCCGTGCAGAAGGGACTCGCCATTCCGAAGGCCGATTGTCCCACGCCGCCCAGCAAGCCGGACCTGCCCAACGGACTGGGACCGGTGATCGACCTCTTGAAGGTCCTGCTGAAGATGAAATGCGAGAAGCACGACGTCGCGCAGAAACTCATCGCCAACGCCGCGGACCTGGAATTCATCGCCGCCGACGACGAGGCGCCGGTCGCCGCCCTCTCCGGCTGGCGCCGTGAACTCTTCGGCGAGGATGCCCTGGCCCTGAAACACGGCCGCCTCGCCCTGACCACGCGAAACCGCAAGATCAGGGTCGTGCCCCTCGCCTCTGACGGAAAAGCGGCCTGACAGGAAGATGCGGCACGGGAAGATGCGGCGTTTCTTTTCGAGCTTACACGCCCTGCCCCTTGCCGCCGCCCTGGCACTCTTCGCGAACGCCAGTCTCGCCAAGCCCCCGGGCTACCCTCTGGCCGGCGCGCCCAGCCTCGGGTCACCGGTCGACTGTGACCAGCCCGGGCTTTGCTCGGTTCAGAACTACGTAGACTTCGCACCGGGTCCCGAAGCCCGGGATCACACCTGCGGTCCTTTAACCTACAACGGCCACAAGGGAGTTGATATCCGCCTCAGGACCATCGCCGCCATGGATCAAGGTGTCGCGGTTCTGGCGGCGGCTGACGGTCAGGTCATCGCCACCCGCAACGACGTTCCCGACCGCCTGCTGAGCCAGCTTGAGGCCCGACGGGCGCTGGCGAGCCCTGCCAAACCCAGCAACTCGGTGTCGATCTATCACGGCAAAGGCTGGGCCACTCACTACGGACACCTGCGCAGAGGCAGCGTCACCGTCCGGCCGGGCCAGCGAGTAAAGCAGGGGCAGGTCCTCGGCCTGATCGGTGCATCCGGCAGCACGAACTTCCCGCATCTGCATTTCACTCTGACCCACCGAAATCAGGAAATCGATCCCTACAGCGGCCGAACGCCGTTTAGCGGCTGTGGCGCCGGCGTTCATCACAGCTTCTGGAACGAGAAAGCTGCGGCACAGCTCGCCTATCGCAGTTCCGGGATCCTCGATGCGGGTTTCGCGGAAAAAGCACCGGCGCTCCACAGCCTGAACCGGGATCCGCCACCGCCCACACCGCTGCCGGTGACAGCGGAACAACTGGTCTTCTGGACGCGCGCCTGGGGGCTTCGGCGGGACGACCGCGTCCGCATCCGGCTCTACGCGGCCAACGGAGTCCTGCTGGCGGAAAGCACGCAGCGCGCCAAACAGCACAACCCCATCAGTCTTCGCTCGCTCATCATGCCGCGCCGCACCAACGCCTGGCCCAAGGGGGTTTACAAAGGCGAGTACCTGCTCGAGCGGCCGGCCGGGAGCAAAAGCGAGCGCTTCGATCAGATCCTGAAGATAACCCGCAGCGTGGAACTCAAATAAGCGTGGAACTCAAATAGAAGCCGCGGGCTGGCGCCATCAGCCTTCCACGATACCCGTCTTGTTGACCTCCAGCACCTCCGCCAGAGCCCGCAGCCGGCGGTCGACCGCATCGCCGGCAAGAATGGAGCCGTCGGACGGCAGAACCAGATTGAGCCGGTTGCCTTTCACCGACAACGAGGTGCGCTCCAGCACGCCGCGCATACCGCCGGAGAGCAGGAACGCCATCCTCAGCGCGACACCGAGGATCTGCGCCCGCCGGATCGACTTTTGCTTCATCAGAGTCTGAATCGATGCGACCCGGCGGGACTGGAGCGCGCCGCCGTAACGCAGAAAGATCGCGTAAGCCATAAAGGCCCGTCCGCTGTGGTTCACGCCGACAAAGGGATGATGCAGAATTCTGAACAGGGCCTGCTCCGCCCGATACTCCGGATGCTCCCGCCAGGCGAAATCCGACAGGTGGCACGCCGCCAGACGAAGCCGCCGCGCCTCCTCATCCTCGTCACCGAACAGTGATGTCGTCCAGTCGAAGAGCTGTTGCCCCAGATCGCCGAAACGGCCTTCTCGCGCGGAGATGTCCTGGGCAATGGCGATCAGCGGATCCTTGGCCTGCTCATCGGAGGACAAGAGATCGAAGACATGGCCTTCCCGCAGCCCGCAGGAGGAAAAGACGATCTGCCCGAAGTTGGCGCGGCGCAGAAGCTGAGTCAGCACAAGAGCGCCATAGGGCAAGGTTTCCACCCGTCGCCGATTCACTCCGGCTGTCCGGGTCAGCGTGTCCGCCCCCAGGCTGCTGACCAGAGAGGCCAGTTCCCGCAGGCGTTCGCTGCGCATTTCATAGCCGTGGACGACGGACAGCGGATACTTAATCTGCTTGATGTGGATTCTCGCCAGCCCGCGCCAGGAGCCGCCGACCGGGTAAAAGGTCCGGCCTTTGAAGTCTTTGAGCCACTCGACCTTCGAGAGCTGCTTGTCGATCTCCGCCTTCGCGGCCTTGCGGTCACCATGCGATGCCTCGATCAGCCGCAAGGGCCCCAGGGCCAGCGTGACTGAACGCCCGATCTCTCCTGCGTTCAGCTCCACCAATTCCAGGCTGCCGCCGCCGAGATCCCCCATGATGCCGTCGGCTTTCGGCATACCTGAAATCACGCCGAGCGCCGACAACCTCGCCTCTGCCTTACCACTGAGAATCTGGATGTCCAGCCCGTATTGCTGCTTGATCTGCTGAACGAAGTCTTCGCCATTCTCAGCCTCCCGCACCGCGGCAGTCGCCAAGACGGTTACGTTCTCGATCCCCATGGAACGTATCAGGCGCGAGAAACGTGCGAGATTCGTCAGAGCCAGCTCGACTCCCTCCTCGCTCAGCTTGCCGGTCCGCTTCAGGCCACGGCCAAGCCCGCAAAAAATTTTTTCATTGAAGACCGGTGCCGGCGCCCGTTTCAGCGCGTCGAACACCACCAGCCGCATCGAGTTGGACCCGATGTCGATCACGGCCACCCGCTCCCCGCTGGTGAGCGGCACCGATTCGACTGCGTGCAAAATCACATTCCCTTTTTTCCAACGCGGATCACGCTCTATCGGCACCGAGAAATGGTCTCAACAGAAGCGTTCGATCCGCCCCCTCTCGAACGGCCAGCACAGACTCGTCTGTCCGCTCGATCGCGCGACAAAGATTCCACAGGCTCCCGGTGGACTCTAGGCTTTTTTCTTCAGGATCAGGCGCGGGGCTTTCTTCCCCTGTTTCCGTTTCTCCAGAGCCGAACCACGGCCGGAAAGGCTGGGGTTGGTCATGAAGTAGGTATGCGCCGAGAAGGGCTTTCGGCCTGCCCGAATCCGGCGGTATTCGCCGTCGGGCTCCAGCACCCAGCTCTGTTCGTCGTCGTTGAGGTTGGCGATCATGATCTGTTCGAGGATCTGCTTGTGCGCCGTCGGATTCTCGACCGGCACCAGGGTCTCGACCCGCCGGTCAAGATTCCGGGGCATGAGATCGGCGGAGGAGATGAAGACCTTCGCGTTTACCGAAGGCAGCCCCTTCCCGGCGCCGAAGCAGATGATGCGGCTGTGCTCCAGGAAGCGCCCGACGATGGACTTCACCCGGATGTTCTCGGACAGGCCTTTCACCCCGGGCCGCAGACAGCAGATACCCCGAATGACCAGATCGATCGACACGCCGGCCTTGGAGGCCTTGTAAAAGCGATCGATGATTTCCGCATCGACCAGTGAGTTGATCTTGACCCAGATCGCCGCCGGGCGCTTGGCCTTGGCGTGGGCGATCTCGTCGTCGATCAGCTTCAGCAGGCGCTCGCGCAAAGTCAGCGGCGCGAAGGCCAGCTTCTCCATCGGCTTGGGCTTGGCATAGCCGGTCATGTGGTTGAAGAGACGCGTCGCATCCCGGCAGAGCGCCGGATCGGTGGAGAAGAAGGAAATATCGGTGTAGATGCGCGCCGTAATCGGGTGATAGTTGCCGGTTCCATAGTGCACATAGGTGCGCAGTTGCGCGCCCTCGCGACGGGCGACCAGCGAGATCTTGGCGTGGGTCTTCAACTGAATGAAGCCGTAGACCACCTGCACCCCGGCCCGCTCCAGATTGCGCGCCCACTGGATATTGCGTTCTTCATCGAAGCGCGCCTTCAGTTCGACCAGCGCCGTCACGGATTTTCCCGCCTCTGCCGCCTCGGTCAGAGCCTTGATGATCGGTGAATCCTCACTGGTGCGGTACAGCGTCTGCTTGATGGCGACCACCGCCGGGTCCTTCGCGGCCTGACGGATGAACTGCACCACCACGTCGAAGCTCTCGTAGGGATGGTGCACCACGATGTCCTTGGCGCGGATCGCGGCAAAACAATCACCGCCGAAATCCCGGACACGCTCCGGAAAGCGGGGATTATAGGGCGGGAACAGCAGATCCGGCCGGTCGCGTACAATCACCTGCGTGGCGTCGGCGAGCCCAAGCAGGCCATCGAGCTGGAAGACGTCGGCAAGGTCAACATCCAGTTCCCGCACGACGAACTCGAGCAGATCGGGCGGCAGGTTCTTGTCGACAGTCAGGCGAATCACCGAGCCCCGGCGGCGGCGCTTCAGCGCGGTCTCGAAGACACGCACAAGGTCTTCGGCTTCCTCCTCGACCTCGATGTCGCTGTCGCGCAGGATCCGGAAGTAGCCGTGCCGGGTGACGATAAAACCCGGGAACAGCATATCGAGATAGAGCTGCACCACCTGCTCCAGGCGCAGGAAGCGCGCGTTCTCACCCGGCAGGCGGATAAAGCGGCCAATCTGTGACGGCAGGGGAATCAGGCCGTTGATATGCGCGCCGTCTTCCGCCCGGTCCAGCTCCAGGACCATGGAAAAGCCACGGTTCGGCATGAAGGGGAAAGGATGCGCCGGGTCGATGGCGATCGGCGTCAGGACCGGGAAGATCTGATTGGTGAAGTAATCGTCCAGCCAGGCCTTCTCGTCTTCGGTGAGTTCCTCGCTGCTGAGCAAAGCGATGCCGGCCTGCCGCATCTCCTTGACCAGCGCCCGCCACATATCCTGCTGGGCCTGGAGCAGCCGCGTGATGCGCTCGTTGATCGCCTGGAGCTGCTGTTCGGGCGTCAGCCCCTCCGGCGTGCGCGCCGTGACGTCCGCCCGCAACTGCCCCTTCAGGCCCGCAACGCGGACCATGTAGAATTCGTCCAGGTTGCTCGAAGAGATGGCGAGAAAGCGCACCCGCTCCAGAAGCGGATGCTGCTTATTGCCGGCCTCTTCCAGCACCCGCTCATTGAAGGCGAGCCAGGAGAGCTCCCGGTTGATGAAGCGCTCCGGGGACTCGGCATCAATCGTGGCACCGGCCTCCGCCGGGATCTGGGCTTGCTCTACCACCACGGCCGTCTGTACTGACTCGTCCACGTTCGCCTCGCCTTTTCGAAACGCCAGAGGTTCGATCCAGCTAATAACATAGGAACTTCCATATATTATTACGATTTTGTTTCAGTTACGCGCGCTGACGCCGAAATTCCCGGAACAGACGGAGTAAACAGTTACAAAGTACCGGGGAAAGCCCCACCGTCCAGCAAGATGTTCTGTCCAGTAATGAAGCCGGCGTGCTGGCCGCAGAGAAAGGCACAGGCCTCGCCGAACTCCTCCGGATAGCCGAAGCGGCCGGCTGGACTGCCGGCGATTCTCTCATCGCGCACCTCTTCCAGGGAACGACCACTCTTGGCGGAAACCGCCGCCAGCGTCCCCTGCAGGCGGTCGGTGTCGAAGGGACCGGGCAGCAGACCGTTGATGGTGACATTGTGACGGACGGTCTTGCGGGCGATGCCGGCCACAAATCCGGTCAGGCCTGCGCGTGCGCCGTTGGAGAGGCCGAGAATATCGATCGGCGACTTGACCGCCGCCGAGGTGATGTTGACGATCCGCCCGAAACGGCGCTCGATCATGCCGTCGACCGTGGCCTTGATCAGTTCGATCGGCGTCAGCATGTTGGCGTCCACCGCCTTGATCCAATCGTCCCGTTCCCAGTCACGAAAATCGCCTGGCGGCGGACCGCCGGCATTGTTCACCAGGATATCGGGCGCCGGACAGGCTTCCAGGATCGCGGCGCGGCCTTCCGGCGTCGTCACATCGACCGCCACGGCCTTCACCTCGACACCCGTCATCTGACGGATCTCTTCGGCTGTCGCCTCCAGCGGCGCCGCAGTCCGCGCGGCGATGGTCACATTCACGCCTTCGCGGGCGAGTGATAGCGCGCAGGCCTTGCCGAGGCCCTTGCTGGCCGCGCAGACAATCGCCGCCTTACCGCGAATTCCGAGATCCATATGCTTTCTCCCTGGTTTTTGGTCCCGATGGCAGCCGCCTTGTTTTGGCGGACGAGGACCTAATGCTGTCTCTCCAGTACGTCGCGTACCAGAGGAATGGTGATATCCCGCCGCTGTTCCAGTGAAAAGGAATCTATGGCGTCGACCAGTGCCCTGGCCGATTCGAAGGAGCGTTCCATCCTGGGCAGAATATAACGCAGAACTTCCGGCGCGATCTTCAATTGCCGGTCGGCGAACATCTTCACCAGGACCGCTTCGATCAGCGCGTCGTCGGGCGCGCCCAGTTCGAAGACCGGCAGTGTGGCGAGGCGCGACTTCAGGTCCGGCAGCGCGATATCCCAGCGCGCCGGCGCCTGGCGACCGGCCACCAGCAGATAGCCTCGGCGCTCCCGCAGCATGTTGTAGAGATGAAACAGGCGGCGCTGCAGTTCCGCATCGCCGGCAATGACCTCTTCCACATTGTCAAGCACGCAGGAGACGGCGTCACCGATCAGTTCCGGCGGCTCCTGCTCACGCAGGCTCGCTCCGGTCACCTCCGCCGCGCCGCTGGCCGCGCGCCAGACCTGACAGAGATGGGACTTACCGCTGCCTGGCGGACCGCTGAGGGCGATGGCCGGCGCCGGCCAGTCCGGCCAGTCGTCGATGATCCCGACAGCCAGCGCGTTGCTGGGCATGACCAGAAAGTCCTCGCGGCCGAGCGCGGGCCGGTGACCCAGGTCCAGGGGAATTTGGGCGGGCCGGCTCATGTATCGGGCTTGATATCTGGCGCCGTGCTATCCGGAGTTTCACCGTCCATGCGACTTGCCCCCTGATAGTAATGGCTGGCGAGATACTGACTAAGGCCGAAGCGCACGCCGACGCCGATCACGGCGGCAACGGGAACGGCGAGCAACACCCCGACGAAACCGAAGAGCGTGCCGCCCGCCAGCAGGCCGAAGATCAGCCAGACCGGATGCAGCCCGACCTTGTCACCCACCAGGTTGGGCGTGAGGACGTAACCTTCCAGCATCTGGCCGGCGAAAAAGATCGCCGCGACGATCACCACGCCGGTCAGGCTGTCGAACTGCCCCAGTGCGAGGCCGACCGAGAGGGCCAGACCGACGATCGAGCCGACGTAGGGCACGATCGACAGAATCCCGGCCAGCATCCCGACGATCAGCCCGAAATCCAGACCGGCCAGGCTCAAACCGATGGCATAGAAAACCCCCAAAACGAGGCAGACCGTTCCCTGGCCGCGCAGGAAGCCGGAGAGCGTGGCATCCACCTGTCTGACCAGATCCCGGATGACATCCGCGTGGTCGCGCGGCAGCCAGCCGTCCACACGCTCCACGATCCGGTCCCAGTCCCGTAGCAGGTAGAAGGCCACGACCGGCGTGATCACCAGCAGGGAAACGACGTTCACCAGTGCCACGCCACCGCTCAGCAGCCCCACCAGCGCCTTGCTGATCCAGGAGATGACGTTGTCCGCTGAGCCCAGGACTGCCGCGCGGATTTTATCCAGCATCTGGGCGTCGAGCTTCATCTCGATAACGGTGAGCAGGGTCGAGATCTTCTCGCGCAGGAACTCCAGATAACCGGGAAGGTTCTCCAGGAGGCGCGCAGCCTGTCCGAGCACCAGGGGCACCAGCAGCACGAGGACCAAAGCGACGACAATAATGAAGATCAATGTGACGATGGAGGTGGCCAAGGTCCTCGAGGCCCCCATGGCTTCGAGCCGATCACAGACCGGATCGAGCAGATAGGCGATCGCCATGCCTGCCACAAAGGGCAGCAGAACGCTGCTGAGCAGGAAGACCAGGACCAGAAAGGTCAACAAGCCGAAGAACCAGAATCGGACCTGCCGTTCCGCCGTCATCGTCCCAAACCTGCCATCATCAGCCGATGCCCCCGAAATATAGACTGGCGCGAACCCGGGCCACGCCGCCTGCCCGGCCCACGGAAAGTATAATATCCGCCCGAAGTTATAATGCGCGTGGGAGGCTTGGTCACGTCTTGCGGTGACACCCTGATCTGGCGTCGTCCCGGCCCGTCACGCCCGGCGCTGGAGTACGACGACCCGGCGCCCCCACAGGAAGACGTAAGCGGCGCCCGACACGAAGGTGGTGAGCGCCACGCCGTAAACGGCGATTTGCCGCGCCAGATCCAGACTGCCTTCGAAACGGAACGCCAGATCCGCCAGAACCAGACCGACCATCACGATCTGCGACAGGGTATTGACCTTGCTGACCAGCAGGGGCTCCATCCGCAGGCTCCCCGTCACCATCAGGACTACGATAGCCCCACTGACGATCAGGACGTCCCGCAGCACGACGAAGCTGACCAGCCAGCCGGGTATCTCGCCGAGAAAACCAAGAGTGAGGCAAAGTCCGACCAGCAGAATCTTGTCGGCAAGGGGATCCAGGTAGCCACCGAGTTCCGTCACCGCCTTTAGGCGCTTTGCCAGGAAACCGTCGAGGGCATCCGAAACCCCGGCCAGGACGAAGACCCAGAAGGCGGAAAAGTATTCCTCGAGAAGGATAAAACCAATGATGACAGGAACAGCAAAGAGGCGCGCGACGGTTATGATGTTCGGGAGCCAGGACATATAGCGCGTTTGCTCACTCGATCGGTTGCGGACTGACCTCGCTCGGCGCTGCCCCCAGATCCGAAACCCCTTGCGGTTGAACCGTGGGTTCGGAACTCCGCGGCGTGACTGCACCGGGCTCCAGGTTCTGACTGCTCGGCTGAGAAGCACCGCCGGGCAGAGCCGACGGCCCAGAAGATGTTTCTGCTCCGCCGCTTACACCCTCAGCCAGACGGAGTTCCCAAACGAGAAGCTCGTTTAACGATAATGTGAGATCATTCTGCTGCAATGCAAGAGCAAGTTGATTTTGATCACCAATATAAGTCATCGAGAGCTCGACCTGCTGCCTTGAGACAGCCAGAACATCGCGGGCCACGACCGCCGGGACGTTGCCCAATCGCCTCTGAACCTCGACCCAATCGCCCAGTGCCGCCACTGGAATCCGCACCTCGATCACACTTTCGACGCCGTACTGCAGTAGATTGCTTTCCTTCCAGCGTCCCTGGAGCGCCGCTTCCACTGCCGCCGCCGCCCGCTGATAGAGGGCATCCACTTCCTCTTCGGGCTGCTGGCGATAGACTTCAATCCCGAGCGGCAGCGGCGCGCCCTGCGCATCGAAGCGGGTCGTACTCAGCGCCAGTTCCGCCCCGCCAACTTCCGGATCGCCCGAAAGCAAGGCGCGGCTGACCAGAACACCCCCGGCATCGTAGCGCTCCGCCAGACCGGCAAGACGCACGGCATCGCCGGCGATGGCTTCCTCAGGCGAAATCGAGGTGATGTCGCTCAGATCGCCGAGCGGAACGATCAGCGGCACCAGGCCGCCGGAAGCATCCCGCAAGGCCCAGGCATCCCGCCAGAAATTTCCGTCCTCCCAGAGGACCGTCGTCTCGCCGAAGTCCTGCAGCGGCAGAACGACCACCGGCTTGCTTCTGGTCTCGGCGAAGGCGATTTCATTGTTGCGGAACAGGCGCCGGACTTCATCGGGCCGGAAACGATAGGTGATTTCAGCCAGGTAGCGGACGCTGGAGGTCCGCTCGCGCGCCACCGAGAAATCCAGCGTGTAGTTGGCGATCTGGCTGGCGGTCAACTGCGGAACGCGGGCGATATCGGCACTGGACACCAGGCGCTGGACGAGCCTGGCATAGGCGTCGACATAGCCCTGCGCAAGCGCCGCATCCCGGGCGCTCGCCGCCGTTTCAGCCGTCGCATCGACCGGCACGTTGCGCAGTGTGAAGATCTCATTCGCCAGAGCCGGCGCGGCCGCCACCATTGGCATCATGAGGACCAGGGCTGAAAAAAACCTGCGAAAGCTGGTGTTAAAGCGGCGAAACCGCATTGCAAACCGTCCCGGATAAAGTATTTTCGCGGCGCAAATCATCATTTCAGGCCTTCTGGGCCGCTTGCGCCCATCCTTAATACGCGAAGATGCCGGAGGACACCATAACAAGCGGATCGCAGCGCGCCACCCCGGGGCGCAATACGCCACAGCAAAGTTACAAGGCGGCTGGTGTCGACATCGATGCCGGCAACGCCCTGGTGGACGCCATCAAGCCCCTGGCGAAGTCGACCTCCCGCCCCGGCTCCAACGCCGGCCTCGGCGGCTTCGGCGCCTTTTTCGATCTCAAGGCGGCCGGCTTTGAGGATCCGCTGCTGGTTGCCTGCAACGACGGCGTCGGCACCAAGCTCAAGATCGCCATCGCGGCAGGCCGTCACGACGGCGTGGGCATCGATCTGGTCGCCATGTGCGTCAATGACCTGGTGGTCCAGGGCGCCGAACCGCTGTTCTTCCTGGATTACTACGCCACCGGTAAGTTGGATGTCGAAGCCGGTAAGGCCATCATCGCTGGCATCGCCGAGGGCTGCCGGCAGGCTCACTGTGCCCTGATCGGCGGCGAGACCGCCGAGATGCCGGGCATGTACGAAGGCGAGGACTATGATCTCGCGGGCTTCGCCGTCGGCGCCGTGGAACGGGCAAGTGCCCTGACCGAGGAGCGGGTATCTGCCGGCAATGTCGTTCTCGGGCTGGCGTCCAGCGGCTTGCACTCCAACGGCTTTTCCCTGGTGCGCAAAATCGTCGCCGACAATGGCCTGGATTACGCGGCCCCCTGCCCCTACGAGACCGGCCGGAGCCTCGGCGAAGCCCTGCTGGAGCCCACCCGGATCTACGTTCGGAGCTGCCTGGAGGCGATCCGGACCGGTGGCGTGACCGCTCTGGCGCATATCACCGGTGGCGGCTTTGTCGAGAATCTGCCGCGTGTGCTGCCCGAGACACTGGCGGTCGAGATCGACGGCCTGCCCTGGGAGGTTCCGGCGGTTTTCCCCTGGCTTGCCGAACTGGGGGGGATCCCGACGGAAGAAATGCTCCGGACCTTCAACTGCGGCATTGGCATGACCATTCTCTGCGAAGCGGATGCCGAAGCCTCGGTGACACAGGCGCTGGAAACCGCCGGTGAGCGGGTGTTCCGGATCGGACAGGTGGTCGAAAGAAGCGAGGAGCAGCCCTCGGTCACCTTCAGGAACCTGGAAGACGCCTGGCCGGCCGCCCAAAAGACCCAGGCGAAAGCATGACAGAGCGTTTGAAGGTCGGTGTGATCATTTCCGGCCGCGGCAGCAATCTCCAGGCCCTGCTGGACGCCTGCGCCGATCCCGCTTTTCCGGCCAGGATCGTTAAGGTTATCTCCAACAACCCCGATGTGGAGGGCCTGCGCCGCGCCCAACGGGCCGGCGTCAAGGCCGAGGTCATCAATCACCGGCGCTTTGACGACCGCGCCAGCTTCGAGGCAGCGCTGACCGGCGCCATGGAACAGGTGGGAGCGCAGTTGATCTGCCACGCCGGCTTCATGCGGATCGTAACAGCCGAATACCTGAAGCACTGGCATAATCGCCTGATCAATATCCACCCCTCGCTGCTGCCGGCCTTCCCGGGCCTGGATACGCACCGCAGAGCCCTGGAGGTCGGAGTGAAGCTGCATGGCTGCACGGTCCATTATGTGCGGGAGGAAGTCGATGTCGGGCCGATTATCGGCCAGGCGGCCGTTCCGGTGCTGGAAGGCGATACGGAGGACAGCCTTGCCGCCCGGGTGCTGATGGCGGAACACAAACTCTACCCGCTCTGTCTCAAACTGGTGGCGGAAGGCCGGGTATCGGTGGAGGGCGACCGGGCACGGGTGAAAGCAGCGGCGCCGGCGGACCCGCAGATTTTGTTAAGTCCGACCTGTTAACATCAGCGTCGGAAGACGAGACGGCGCAGGACTTGCGCAGATGAGAACTGCCGGCTAAATTCCGGCTCATTGTAACAAACGGCGACAGAGCTTTAGCGAGGGGATCCCGTTCCATGAACGAAGACGAAATGCTGGCCGAACACCAACAAGCCTGGGCGGGTTTTGTCAAAGGCGCGACGATTTCGACGATTTTCGTCATCGTCCTGCTGGTACTTCTGGCGCTTATCACGCTTTAGCTCAGCGCCTTAACAGGCTGAAGTAAAAGAAAAAGGGTGGAGTTTTCAGCTCCACCCTTTTTTGCGTCCTATAGAAACGGACTTAGCCGACGATCTCTTCGTCGGTGAAGAAGAACTTGATCTCCTCAGCCGCCGTCTCGGGCGCATCGGAACCGTGCACCGAGTTGGCTTCGATGGATTCGGCGAATTCCGCACGAATCGTGCCGGCAGCGGCATCGGCCGGGTTGGTCGCGCCCATCACTTCGCGGTTCTTGGCAATGGCGTTCTCGCCTTCGAGCACCTGGACCACGACCGGGCCGGAGGTCATGAAGCTGCAGAGATCGCCGTAGAAGGGGCGCTCTTTATGCACCGCGTAAAAGCCTTCGGCCTGCTCGCGGGTCATGTGGATGCGCTTGGAGGCGACGATGCAAAGGCCGGCGTCCTCGAACTTGCTGATGATCTTGCCGGTCAGGTTACGCTTCGTGGCGTCCGGCTTGATGATGGAAAAGGTACGCTCGATGGCCATGTCGGTGGCACTCCTCGTTTAGGAAAAAGACTTGGATAAGGCGGAATTTCGCGCGCGTTATAACCGCCCATCGATGCGGCTGCAATAACCGCGTCGCATTCCGCAAGACCGCCAGCATGAAAGACGCGCGGCCTGCCGATGGATTGCCTGCCGGAGAGCCTTTCGCCGGCCTCCTCCCTCGTGCTATCACCCCGCCTGTCATGCTTCATATCAACGACATAGTTCAGCGGGTCGAGGGCCGGCTGCTGTTCGATCACGCCACCGCCGTCGTCCACAAGGGCGAGCGTGTCGGATTCGTCGGCCGCAATGGCACAGGGAAATCCACGCTTCTGCGCCTGATCATGGGGACACTGCCCCTGGACGGCGGCGAAATCGTCGTGCCCAAAGGCGCCAGCGTCGGTACCGTGGCCCAGGATGCCCCTTCCGGCCCGACCAGCCTGATCGATACGGTGCTGGCGGCCGACGTCGAGCGCACTGCCCTGCTGGCCGAGGCGGAGACCGCCGAAGACCCGATGCGCATTGCGGAAGTCCATGAACGCCTGGCCGCGATCAAGGCCGAGACCGCCCCGGCGCGGGCCGCCCGGATCCTCGCCGGCCTCGGCTTCAGCGAGGAGGCGCAGCAGCAACCCTGCTCGTCCCTGTCAGGCGGCTGGCGGATGCGTGTCGCCCTGGCGGCCCTGCTCTTCACCGAACCGGACCTGCTGCTCCTGGACGAGCCGACCAACCATCTGGATCTGGAAGCGACCCTCTGGCTCGAGGGTTATCTGAAAAGCTACCCCGGCACACTTCTGCTGGTCTCGCATGACCGGAATCTGCTGAACAACATCGCCCAGAGAACCCTGCATTTAGAACAACTTAAACTGAATCTCTACAACGGAAACTACGATCGCTTCGAGCGGACGCGAAGAGAGAATCAGGAACGCCAGGCCGCCCTGCGCACCAAGCAGATCGCCGAACGGCGTCATATCGAAAGCTTCATCGAACGCTTCCGGGCCAAAGCCAGCAAGGCCCGTCAGGCCCAGTCCCGTCTGAAGGCCCTGGCTCGGATGGAGCCCATCGCCAGCGCGATTGAGGAACGCACCACCACCTTCGACTTTCCCGCCCCGGTGCAGCTCTCACCGCCCCTCATCAATCTGGAAGACGCCGCGGTCGGCTACAGCCCGGACAATCCGGTACTGAGCAAGCTGGACCTGCGCATAGATATGGATGACCGTATCGCGCTGCTGGGCGCGAACGGCAACGGAAAATCCACCTTTATCAAGCTGGTAGCGGCCCGTCTTAAACCGCAGAAGGGACGCCTCATCAAGTCCTCGAAGCTGAAGGTGGGCTATTTCTCCCAGGATCAGGCCGACGAACTGGACCTGGAGGGCACGCCCCTGGAGCATATGGCCCGGGCCCTGCCCCTGGAGACCGAAACCAAGCTGCGCAGCCACCTCGGACGCTTCGGTTTCGGCCAGGAGCACGCGACCACCAAGGTCGGAAAGCTTTCAGGTGGTGAGAAGGCCCGCCTGCTCTTCGCTCTGATGACCCGCGACAAGCCCCATATTCTGCTGCTGGACGAACCGACCAACCATCTGGACGTGGACGCGCGCCAGGCCCTGATCCAGGCCATTAACGGCTTCGAAGGCGCCGTCATCCTGGTCTCGCACGACCCGCACCTGATCGAACTCTCCGCCGACCGCCTCTGGCTGGTCGCCGACGGCGGGGTTCAGAGCTACGACGGTGATATGGAGTCCTACCGCCAGCTCCTGCTCGACCAACGTCGGGAGGAACGCGCCAGGGCCAGGAGCGACCGGCGGGAGAAGGAGGCCGATGCCGGCAAGCAGGCTCAGAGCAAGAAGGACAAGCGCAAAGCCGCCGCCGATGCGCGCGCCGCGGTCTCCGATCTGCGCAAGAAGGTCAAGGCGGCCGAGCAGCAGGTCGAACGCCTGGAGCGCCGCAAACGGGACCTGGAGACCCAGCTCGCCGACCCGAAGATCTACGACGCCTCCACCGCTGAACTGCAGGCGATCCATATCGAATTCGGCGAGGTCTCAAAGGCGATCACCGCGGCGGAGGAAGCCTGGCTGGAAGCTCAGAGCGCACTTGAAGAAGGCTGATGGCTGCACCGGAACTCTGCCACCTCTTCCTCTTCGTCGAGCCCGATGCACCGGAAGCCCGCGCGCTGAACGACTTGGGGCTGCGTGAGTCCTGCCGCCGCGCGCACCCGGGCCAGGGCACGGCGAACATCTGTTACTGCTTCGACAATGCTTTCCTTGAACTCCTCTGGGTCACCGACCGGGAGGAAATCACCTCGCCGGCTATCCGCAGAACCGGTCTCGCAGAACGGTCGGACTGGCGCTCCAACGGGGCTAACCCCTTCGGGATCGCGGTGCGAACCGAAACCGCGCCGCCCTTCTCCACCTGGCCTTACAGACCGCCTTACGTCCCGGAAGGACACGCCATCCCGGTGGCCCTCTCGAGCGACGAGGCTACCCAGCCGCTCATGTTCGTATCACCAGGCAACGCGCGGCCGGACCGTTGGACCGACGGTCGTGCCGGCGAACGTCAGATCGGGGCAAGACTAAGCGAAATCATCGGCTTGGAGCTGTTTCTTGGGATCGGTGTTCCGGTTTCACCGGATCTTGAGGCCTTGGTTGAAACCGGCCTCGTCACCCTCGGCGGCAGCTCGTCTGAACCAAAGGCAATCCTGACTATATCGCAAAGCGATGGCGGGCCTGCCAGGCGTCTGGAACTGCCCTCTATGCGCTGGCTGTAAGACCCCTCAGGCCTTCTGGCTCCAGCGGCCGTTGTCGTCCTGCTGCCAATAGGTCACCTGGTGGCCGGCGTCCTTGTAGCCGACCCACTGCTTGCGGGCCGCCTGGACCGCTTCCTCGAGCTTACCGTCGAACAAGACCGCACAGAGTTGAAAGTCTTCCAGGCGCTCCGAGACCGCGCCGTCGGTCAGGAAGAGAACATCGGCGGCGTTCGGCCGCTCGTCCTCGGTCGTCAGCCAGACCGGCTGCCGCTCCGGATAGCCGTCCTTGGCGGAGCCATGGGGCAGGAAAGAGCGGTCGTGATAGCTCCAAAGGTGGCCGTTCAGGGCCTCCACACGGGCGGTAGAGCCCGCCATCACGACCGCTTTCTGACCGCGTTCCAGGGTCTTTTCCAGCATCTGCGGCAGTGCCGCTTCCAGCGTGCTGCGCGTCATATGATAGAACCTGACCTCGGTCATGCTCCGGGTTCCCGGCCTTTGCTCAGCCCTCGTAGCCGTCTGCCACCAGGCGATCCAGCAGACGCACGCCGAAGGCTGTCGCGCCCCGCGGCACGGTCGGCTTGTCCTTGGCGGACCAGGTCACGCCGGCAATGTCGATATGCGCCCAGGGCACGTCCTTCTGGATGAAGCGCTGCAGGAACTGGGCGGCGGTGATGGAACCAGCACCCCGGCCCCCGATGTTCTTCATATCGGCGGCGTCGCAGTCGATCAGCTTGTCGTATTCGTCGTTCAGCGGCATCCGCCAGACCTTCTCGCCCACGGCCTTGCCGGCCTTGGAGAGCGCGTCGGACAGATCGTCATCATTGGAGAAGACACCCGCGTGGCTGTTACCCAGCGCGATGATGATCGCCCCTGTCAGGGTGGCCAGATCGATGATCATGCGCGGCTTGAATTTTTCCTGGGTGTACCAGAGCGCGTCCGCCAGGACCAGGCGGCCTTCCGCGTCGGTGTTCAGGACTTCGATGGTCTGGCCGGACATGGAGGTGACGATATCGCCGGGCCGCTGGGCGGTGCCGGAAGGCATATTCTCCACCAGGCCGCAGACCCCGATCACATTGGCTTTCGCCTTACGGCCCGCCAGCGCCTTCATCAGGCCGACGACCACGCCCGAGCCGCCCATGTCCCATTTCATATCTTCCATGCCGCCGGCCGGCTTGATCGAGATGCCGCCGGTATCGAAGGTCACGCCCTTGCCCACAAAAGCGACCGGCCGCTTGTCCTTGGCTTTGGGCGCGCCGTCCCAGCGCATCACCAAAAGCTGAGATTCCCGCTCGGAGCCCTGCCCCACGCCGAGCAGCGCGCCCATGCCGAGCTTCTGCATCTCCTTCTCACCCAGGACCTGCACCTTCACGCCCAGCGAAGCCAGTTCCTTCGCCTGCTGCGCGAGCGTCTTGGGATAGATGATATTTGCCGGTTCCGAGACCAGGTCCCTGGTCAGGAACACGCCATCTGCGACCTTGCTCAGGCTCCCGTAGAGCTTTCGCGCCTTCGGGGCCGAAGCCACCATCACGGTCAACTTGGCAAGCTTGCTCTTTTTCTCGGGCTTTTCCTTGGTCTTGTACTTATCGAAGCGGTAGGAGCGCAGCAGAGCCCCGAAAGCACAATGCGCGGCACGCACAGGCGCCTCCAGCGCCGCCGTCTCGACCGTGTCGACCATCAAAACGGCTTCCTTGTCGCCGCTGGCGGCCAAGTGCTTGAAGACAGAGCCGCCCAGGTTCTCCAGGTCGTTGTCCGTAATCTCGGCCGGATCGCCGACACCGGCCAGCAGGATGCGGCCATTCTGGACCTTCGCCGGAGCGAGCACTTCCAGCAGTTCACCCTTTTTGCCCGAATAGCGGCTCGCCTCGATCGCCCTGGCCAGCGCGCCCCCGGTCGCCTTGTCCAGCTCGGCAGCGCTGGGCGACAATTTGCCGCCTTTCGCGACACCTACGACGACTGTGGCAGATTTCGGAAGGGCGGGCGCGGCGAAGGAAATTTTCATGATGGAGATCTCGGGCAGTTGAAACGGAAGGTCGGAAAAACGGAGTCTTGCTTGGCGGGGTTAGATTACCGCAGTTATGCGATATCGGTCCCCTGTAACAGTGTCAATGACCACTTTGTGACATCTCCGGCGATTCTCAAGGCCTTTATCGGCACCGGTAGGAGGGGATAAGGTCCCGGCGCAGCAGTCAAAACCTCTGGACGGCGGGAGTCAGTTCCGGCTATCTCTCTTGTTGAAATGGGCCGAACATAAAGTAGATGCACACGCTAACACGCCATATCCTGGGACAGCTCACCGGCGCCACCCTGTCCGTCACCCTCGCATTGACTTTCGCCATCTGGCTGATGCAGTCACTCCGGCTGCTCGACTACATCGTCAACCGGGGTCTTCAGGCGACGACCTTCCTCTATTTCGTGGCGCTGCTCCTGCCCTCTTTTCTCAGCATCGTCCTGCCCATCGCCGCCTTCTGCGCGACGCTCTTCGTCTACTACAAGCTGACCGCCGACCGGGAGCTGATCGTGATGCGTTCGGCCGGCTTCTCTCAGGTCGATCTCGCCCGTCCCGCGATCATGCTGGCCCTGGCCATTACCGCCATCGGTTACAGCATTTCGATTTACCTGCTGCCAATCTCGCATCGGGAGTTTCGGGACCTGAAGTATCAGCTCGGCAATGAATATTCGGCCGCCATCCTGCAGGAAGGCGTGTTCAATACCCTGACCGACGGTATCACCATCTTCGTGCGCGAAAGAAGCCTGAACGGTGATCTCAAGGGCATCCTGGCCCATGACAACCGCGATCTGGAAAACCCGGTGACCATGATGGCAGAACGCGGGGCCTTGCGGCGGACGGACGAAGGGCCGCACATCGTCCTGCAGAATGGCAACCGCCAGGTGGTGGACGTCAAAAACGGCCGCTTGCAGATGCTCTATTTCGACAAGTATTCCTTTAACCTCAGCCAGTTCGAGACAGCCTCCAAAGAACGTGCCCTGGACCGCAGGGAGCAGACCATTCCGGAGTTGTTGAACCCACCGAATAATCTGCCGGCACGAACCCAGAGAACCTACATCGCGGAAGCCCACCAGAGGATGGTGTATCCGCTCTATTCCATCGCCTTCGTGCTGGTTGCCCTGGCGGCTCTCCTGTCTGGCGAGTTCTCGCGCCGGGGGCAGGTGAAACGCGTGATCGTTGCCATTGTGTGCGTCGCTTCGCTTCAGATTATCCTGCTCACTTTGAACGACTACGCCAAATCGAGCCTGACAATCCTGCCGGCCATCTACGCGACGCCGCTGAGCGCGATCGCCATATCGCTGATCTTCGTCCTGCGTGACAGCAGGCGCCGGGCGGTGCCGCCGCCGGGCAGCGAAGCCGTGGCGGCGCCATGACCAGCAGCGCACAACTTCTTCCCCGCAGCCTGCGGCTGTCACCGACACTGCTCTGGTACATCGGACGCCAGTACCTGAGCCTCTTCATGATGTTCTTCTTCGGGCTGGCCGCGGTCATCCTGCTGATCACCGTGGTTGACGTCATCGACAGGGTTTCGGGAAAAGGCGCCGATTTCGGCACGATCCTGAAGCTCTCCTTCATGAAGCTTCCCTATCTGACTCAGGAGGTCATGCCCTTTACGGCGCTCTTCGCCGGACTCGCGACCTTCTGGCGGCTGACGCGGTCTCATGAACTGGTGGTCACACGCTCGGCCGGGGTTTCCGTCTGGCAGTTCCTCCTGCCGGTGCTGATTGCCGGATTCCTGCTGGGCAGCGCCACGACGACCTTGCTCAATCCCTTGGCGTCGATTCTGTTAAGCCGTTACGAATCCTTGGAAAGCACCTTCAAAGGCAAGTCGAGCTCGACCTTCGCGATCTCCAAAACCGGCCTCTGGCTGCGCCAGCCGGGAGAGACCGGGCAATCGGTGATCCACGCGGTTTCCGTCACACCGAACAGTATGCAGCTCAACAACGTCATCGTATTCAACTACGAGGCCGACGACCTTTTTGCCGGACGGATCGATGCGAAATCCGCGGAGCTGCGCGCTGGCAAGTGGGTGTTATTCGACGCCTGGAAAACCCGTCCCGGCGAACCGGCGGAGTTCCTTTCAACCGTCGAAATCGAAACGGATCTGACCATCGAAAAGATCCAGGAAAGCCTAGCGGATCCGCAAACCATCTCCTTCTGGAGTCTGCCCGGCTTCATCGCCCTCATGGAGGAGGCCGGGTTTTCAGCCATCCGTCATGAGCTGCAGATGCATCGCCTGCTGGCAACGCCGTTCCTGCTGATCGCCATGATTCTGCTGGCAGCAAGTTTCTCACTGCGGCCCCAGCGCCGGGGCCGGGTCGGCCTGGTCCTGCTGGGGGGCGTCCTGACCGGGTTTCTGTTCTATTTTCTTTCCAATTTTGTCTTCACCCTGGGGCTGTCGGGAAAAATTCCGGTCATCCTGGCGGCCTGGCTGCCGTCCGGTGTAAGCATGATGTTCGGTGTTGCGGCACTTTTGCACCTGGAGGATGGATAGGCTGGTGGTTTTCAGGGGGGACATCACCCGGCGGCTGTTTGCCGTCGCAATCGCCGTAGCTTTTGTTTCGATCGCTCTGCCAGTTGCTTTTTCCGAAGAAGCCGCAGCGCAGCTCTCCACCGATTCCCTGGACAGCGAAACACCCGCCCTCATCAGCGCCGACGAAGTGACCTATGACGAGAAATTGAACATCGTCACAGCCTCCGGCAATGTCGAGATCTCGCAGGGTGAGAGAGTCGTTAAAGCGGACGCCGTCTCCTACAACATCAACACCAACGTCGTTTCAGCCTCCGGCAACGTCGCGTTGCTGGAGCCGACGGGTGATGTGGTCTTCGCCGAATACGTCGAGTTGGGCAGGGATCTGAGCGAGGGCTTCATCCGGGATATCCGGGTGCTGCTGTCCGACCGCAGTCGGCTGGCGGCCGCGAGCGGCCAGCGCAGCGGCGGCAACCGGACCGAGCTCAGTAAGGCCATCTTCAGCCCTTGCGAACTCTGCAAGGAGGATCCCACCCGCGCGCCGCTGTGGCAGCTCAAAGCGGATCGTGTCGTGCATGATCAGGCCGAAAAGGAAATCCGCTACTACGACGCCCGTATGGAGATTTTCGGCGTCCCGGTCGCCTACAGCCCTTACCTCTCGCACCCCGATCCTACGGTGAAGAAAAAGAGCGGCTTTCTTGCACCGACCTTCCGCAATTCCGAGTCCCTCGGCTTTACGACCCAGATTCCCTACTTTTGGAACATCGCCTCCAATCAGGATCTGACGATCGCACCAATCATCACAACCGAGCAGGGCGTCGTAGCGGCGGGCCAGTACCGTCACCTCTTCACCAACGGTTTCGTCGATATCAGCGGCAGCGCGACCCTGGCCGACCGTGAAGACGGCGGCGGTCAGACAGCGGAGGACCGCTTTCGCGGCCACATCGACGCGGTGGGGCGTTTCGATATCGACGATACCTGGCGCTGGGGTTTCAACGCCAACCGAAGCAGTGATGATACCTACCTGCGCCTCTATGATCTCGGAGCGCAGCGCACACTGACCAGCCGTGCTTTCGTCGAAGGTTTTCGCGGCCGCAACTACGCGGCGGTCAACAGCTTCGCGTTTCAGGGCTTGCGCCAGAGCGATGACAACGATGAATCACCGATCATCCTGCCGCTCGCCGACTACAATTTCGTCAGCGAACCGCTGGTAGCAGACAGTGTCGTCCGCCTGGATGCCAATCTGCTGGCACTGACGCGCACCGAGGGGCGGGACAGCCGGCGTGCTTCACTGATCGCCGGCTGGGACCTGCCTTTCGTCTCACCGCTCGGCGACAGCTACAAGGTCACCGCGCAGGTCCAGACGGATGGCTACTGGGTCAATGGCGTCGATCCGGATAGCGACGTCGTCAATCCCACCGGCTCGACCTTCGACGGCTTCACCGGCCGCGTCTTCCCGCAGCTAGCGGCCGAATGGCGCTACCCCTGGATACGCACCGACGATAGTTTCAGTCAGGTCATCGAGCCGATCGTGCAGGTCATCGCCGCGCCCAACGGCTCCAATCCGGGCGAGATTCCGAACGAGGACAGCCGCGATTTCGAGTTCGACGACACCAATCTCTTCAGTCTGAACCGCTTTGCCGGACTCGATCGCGTGGATTCCGGCAGCCGCGTCAACTACGGCCTCAAATGGAACCTGTTTCACGGCACCGGCTCGAGTGAAGCCTTCATCGGACAGAGCTACGCCCTGAAGGAAAACGACGATTTCAGCGAAAACTCGGGACTGTCGGATCATTTTTCGGATTACGTCGGACGGATCAGGATCAACCCGATCGACGAGCTCGATTTTGTTTACCGCTTCAGGGTCGATGACGAAAATTTCGAATCGCGGCGCAACGAGGTTGACCTGTTCGTTGGCCCTCCGCTCCTGAACTTTAATATCAACTACCTCTTCCTCAGCAACACCAGCGAAGTCGATGAGTTTGACGATCGGGAAGAGCTCTTTCTGCAGGTCAACACACAGTTGAGCGAATACTGGTCTGCCTTCGCATCACATCGGCGCGATCTGGAGGAAAAGAGTTCGCTTGCGACGCGTTTCGGCCTCACTTACCAGGATGAGTGCTTCCTTATCGAAGGCATAGCTGAGCGGACATTCTTTAACGACCGGGATGTCGAGCCGGAAGATACCTTCGCCGTGCGCTTCGTTTTCAAGCACTTGGGCGAATTCTCCACCAACTGATCCCGCTGTGAAGCCCGCTTGCACAGGAAAGATACCGGAACAGGCCCGCTGGAACCTGTAGTTCACCGAATTTATGATGTATATCGATGGCACATGGCACACAGCGGCACTGATATTATGAAGGTTTTCGGATTGAGGCTTCCTCTCGGCCTGTTCCTGCTTGTCCTGATGGCAACGCCGGTTTCCGCGCAGGATATGCTGCGCCCCGCAGCGGTCGTCAACGACGAGGTGATTTCGATCCTCGATCTGACCCAGCGCGCCCGTCTGACACTGCTGGCGACCCGCCAGAAGGACGGCCCCGAAACGCGCCGTCGCCTCATCCCCCAGGTTCTGCGCCGCCTGGTCGATGAACGGCTCCAGCTTCAGGAGGCACAGCGCCTGGAAATCGTTGTGAACGACAACCAGGTCGAATCCGCCCTGACCGACCTGGCGCGCCAAAACAAGATGAGCCGCGATCAGTTTGTCAGTTTTCTCAGGCGGCGCGGTGTTCTGGCCTCCACCATATCGGATCAGATTCGTGCCCAGATCGCCTGGTCGATCGTGGTTTCGCGCCGGCTGCGCCCCTCGGTGAACATCTCCGACGAAGAGATCCAGGAGGTCGTCGACCGGGTATCGACCGACGAAAACGCCGTCCAAAGGCGAGTCGGCGAGATCTTTCTCTCTGTCGAAAATGCCCAGCGCGAACCCGAGGTCAGAGAGAATGCCGCGCGCCTCCTCCGGCGCCTGCGCGAAGGGGCGAACTTCGGCACCCTCGCGAGAGAGTTCTCTCAAGCCGCCAGCGCTTCTCTGGGCGGCGATCTCGGCTGGATCACGCAGGGCGAGCTTCAGCCGGAACTGGAAGAAGCATTGGCCGCTTCGCCCCCCGGCAGCATCGTCGGTCCGGTTCAGACCACAACTGGCTTTTATCTGCTGAATTTCCAGGAACAGCGGCGGGCCGGACAAGAAGAAACGCTCAACCTGAAGCAGGTTCTCTTCGCGTTACCCCCCTCCCCAACGGCGGAACAGATCGAGGCCGAACGCACACGGGCCGCAGGCGCCCGGGCCCAGTTGACCAGTTGCCAGGCCGTGGACGATGTCGCGGCTGCGATCGGCAGTCCCGGATCCGGTGACCTCGGGACAGTCAAAACCAATGAGCTGCCGGCAGAAATCAGAACCGCCGTCCAGAACCTGGCCGTCGGGGAAGCCAGTCAGCCGATCCGGGTTTCCGGCGGTATCTCGGTCCTCCTGGTCTGTGGCCGGCAGGGCGGTGGCGATGGCATTGACCGCAACCGCATCGTCACAACGCTGACCAACCAGCGCCTTGACGTTCTCGCGCAGCGCTATCTGCAGGACCTGCGCCGGACGGCGAACGTGGATATCCGCATATGATTCCGGCCGGCTGGAACTGCCGGAAGGGTGGACAGCCGCAGCCTTGCCTGTTCCGCAACAACGCCGTCACGCTGTAATGACGCCGCCATCGCAGTCTTCAGAGCGAGGTCTGCAGGCCCCCGGGCTTCCGCCTCTGCGGGACATCATCGCGAAGTACGGACTGGGCGCCCGGAAGTCTCTGGGACAGCATTTTCTCCTGGATCTGAACCTCACGCGCCGGATTGCCCGTGCCGCTGCGCCCTTAAACCAGGGAACAGTCATAGAAATCGGCCCCGGACCGGGGGGTTTGACCAGAGGGCTGCTGGATGAAGGCGCCCGCAGGGTCATTGCCATTGAGAAGGACGCGCGCTGCCTGGAAGCCCTGCAGGAAGTCGCCGCAGCCTACCCGGGGCGCCTCGAGGTGATCGAAGGCGACGCATTGGAAGTGGATCCAACCACGCTCGGCGACGCACCGCGCCAGATCGTCGCCAACCTGCCCTACAACATCTCCACCGCCCTGACGGTACAGTGGCTGACCCTGATCGCGGAGAACAACGGCGCCTTTTCCCGGCTCACGCTCATGTATCAAAAGGAAGTCGCCGAACGCCTGGCGGCGGCACCGCGCAGCAAGGATTACGGGCGCCTTTCGATCCTGTCGCAATGGCTGTGCGACGTCCGGCTGCTGTTCGATGTTCCCAGACAGGCCTTCACCCCGCCGCCCAAAGTCGTCTCTACCATTGCCGGCCTTACACCTCGGACGCAGCCTCTGGCGACGGCGGAGCTGAAACAGCTCGAGCGCGTCACAGCGGCGGCCTTCGGACAACGGCGGAAGATGCTGCGGCAAAGCTTGAAAGCCGCGTCAAAGAACGCCGTCGAACTGCTGAAGAGCAGCGGTATCGAGGAAACGAAACGCGCCGAAGAGCTATCGGTCGAGGATTTCTGCGCGCTGTCGCGAGCCTTGAATCATCAGTAATCAGACTGAAGCAACGCTCTTTCTCACCCCGCCCGCAGGGTCTCGACAAAATCGCGCAGGCCGACCCTGCGCTCCCGCCGCAGGCGCTCGGCATGCAGAATGGCCTGTACGTCTTCCAGGCTCTGATCGATATCGTAGTTGACGATAATGTAGTCGTACTCCGCCCAGTGGCTGAGCTCGTCGGCCGCTTTGGCCATCCGGCTGCGGACGACCTCTTCCGGATCGCGGGCGCGCGCATAGAGCCGGCGTTCCAGTTCCTGTGTCGAGGGCGGCAGGACGAAGACCCGCACCAGATCGCGCGGCGCCTTGTCAGCGACCTGCTGCGTCCCCTGCCAGTCGATATCAAAGAGAACGTCCCGACCGGCCTGTAACGCCGTTTCAACCGGGTCGCGCGGTGTCCCGTAGCGATGATCGAAAACCTGCGCATGCTCCAGCATCTCGCCGCGCGCCACCATCGCCTCGAAGTCCTCGCCCGAGACGAAGAAATAATCCCGCCCGTTCACCTCGCCAGGACGCCGTGGGCGTGTGGTCGCGGAGATGGAAAGTTCGAGGTTATCGTCCTTCTCCAGGAGCTTACGCGATATGGTCGTCTTGCCGGCCCCGGAAGGAGAGGAAAAGACCAGCATCAGCCCCCGGCGTTTGATATCTCCGTGCTTCATAGCGGTCCGCCTTATCCTGCTATTCCAGGTTCTGAATCTGTTCGCGAAACTGCTCGATCGTCGCCTTGAGTTCGAGGCCGACGCGCGTCAGTTCCACATCGGAAGACTTCGAGCAGAGTGTATTGGCTTCCCGGTTAAATTCCTGACAAAGAAAATCGAGCCGCCGCCCGCAGGGTCCCGCCTGATCGAGCAGTTCCTGCGCCGCCTCCACATGAGCCCGCAGGCGGTCCAGTTCTTCCCGGATATCGGCCTTGGTGATCAAAAGCGCGGCCTCTTGCGCGAGCCGCTCCTCCGGAAGCGCGGGAGAAGCCTCGAGCAGCGCCGCCACCTGTTCACGCAGGCGCGCGCGCAGGGCTTCCGGCTGCGCCGCTGCCAGGTTGGTTGCCGCCGCGATCAGTTCATCGATTCGGGCGAGCATCTTGCGCACCACCTCACCGAGACGCCTGCCTTCTTCCCGGCGCGCTTCTCCCAGTTTGGCGATTGCGGACAGGAGATCTTCCCGGATCCGCGCCTTGCGTTCCTGGAGTTGCTCCTCGGTTTCGACGTCTTCGACCGCCTCGATCACACCCCGCAGACCAAGAAGGCCATCCAGACGCGCCGGTGCGCTCGGCACCTCACACTCCAGTTCGGCGATAGCGCCTTTGATTTGAGCCAGCACATCCTGATTGATCTGGAAGGTCGTGGACTGCTTGCCCTGATCCACCGTCAGATTCAGTTGAAAGTTTCCGCGCGAGAAGGCCTCGGACAGCGCAGCACGGACAACAGGATCGAGGTCTTCGTAGCCGTTCGCAAGGCGGCACCGAAGGTCGAGATTGCGGCCGTTGACGCTCTTGATCTCCCAGGACCAGGTCGCCGTACCATCGCCACCGTCTTTGCGGGAAAAACCCGTCATGCTGGACAGTACACCTGTATTTTCAGACACTCGGCACGCCTCAATCATGTTTTGAATCCAATGCGCTGCCTTTATATACGCGGAGGTAGTCGACAACAACTAACGCCGACAGGGGTAAAATGCGGCAGGCGAAATCGATCCTGATCACCGGTGCATCAAGCGGCATAGGCGACGCCCTCGCACGCCGCTATGCCGAGCCGGGCGTTCATCTGGCGCTGGCCGGTCGTGACCGGGCGCGCCTCGCGGCCGTGGCCAGCGACTGCCGAACAGCGGGCGCCACGGTCACGGAGGAAATCCTGGACGTTCAGGACCGCGACCGACTGACGGCCTGGATGAGGGAGATCGACGAAAAGACCCCGCTCGACCTGGTGATCGCGAACGCCGGTGTCTCGGCGGGCACCGGCAGCGGCGGGGAGACCGCCGAGCAGGCGCGGCGCATCATGGCGGTCAATGTAGAGGGAGTCTTCAATACAGTTCTCCCAGCCATCGACCTTATGAAACCGCGGCACCGGGGACAGATCGCGATCATGTCCTCACTGGCCGCCTTCAAGGGTTTTCCGGGCGCACCGGCCTATTGTGCCAGCAAGGCGGCAGTCCGGCTCTGGGGTGAAAGTCTGCGCGGCGATCTGCACAGCCACGGCATCGGCGTCTCGGTGATCTGTCCGGGTTTCGTAAAAAGCCGCATGACAGCCGTCAACGACTTTCCCATGCCGTTGCTGATGGAGGCGGATCGCGCGGCAGAGATCATCCGGGCAGGCCTGGCGCGTAACCGGGCACGCATCGCCTTTCCCTGGCGGCTCTATTTCGTGGTCTGGGCGCTCGCCATGCTGCCGGTCTCGATCATCGACCCGCTGTTGAGAAAGCTACCGCAAAAAAGTTAGCTGCTGACGGCTCCTGGCCCTTACGGCGCCAGACAAATCCTGACCTGCGTCCCTTCCCCGAGCTCCGACTGCAGATGAAAGCTGCCGCCCAGCAGCTTGGTGAATTCGGCAATCAACGGCAAGCCCAAGCCGGAACCACGGTACTTTTCGGAAAAGCCGTTCCTGATCTGGCCGAAGGGCTTCATGATTTTTTCGAGATCTTCCCGCGCGATGCCGATGCCGGTGTCCTCGACCTCGATCACCACCTGTCCGGAATCGTCCCGCGAAATGCGGAGCGTGACAAGACCGTCGGCCGGTGTGAACTTCACCGCGTTCGACAGCATGTTGAGCACAATCTGCTTGATGACCCGCGGATCGCTCTCGATCGACGGCAGGTTCGGGTCGACTTCGCGCTTCAAAGCGATGTCGGCCTGCTCCGCCTGGCCGCGTATCAGGTCGCAACATTCAATTGTCAGCTTGTCGATATCCACTTTCTGCGGGTGGAGTTCGAACTTGCCTGACTCGATCCGGTTCATATCCAGAAGATCATTGATCAGAGACAGCAGGTGCTGACCGCTCTGATGAATATCCGCTGCGTACTCGATGTATTTCGCTTTTTCGATGGGGCCCAGCGCCTGGGTTCTGATCATCTCCGAGAAACCGATGATCGCGTTCAGCGGCGTCCGCAGCTCATGGCTGACATTTGCGACGAAAGTGGTCTTGGAAGCGCTGGCCTGCTCGGCAGCCCGCTTCTGTTCCGCCAACAGTCGCTTTTCCGCTTCCTGCCGGTCCACGCGCCGCTGCTCTTCGCGCAGAAACCGCTGCGTCTTGGCATAGAGCAGGCCGAAGATCAGGAGCACGCCGCCGACTGTCGTGAACAGCAGCAGAAAGAAACTCGCGTTACCAGCAGGATCCAAAGGCGGGAGATAGAGTGCAACACTTTGGACACCACGAATGTCACCAATCAGCCAATCTGTCTTCGGGCTTTCGTCGTGCACATTGTGGCATCCGACGCAGCTCTCGGTCATGACGATCGGAACCGCATAGCGCAGCACGTCCCGCCCGGCGATCGTCTCGAGCCTGGAGAATTCCTGCTGCCCACCATGGTTCAGTGCGTCCAGGGCCGCCTGCTCGAAGTCGTCCCGCGGTCCCCCGTCCGCGCGATTGGTGAAAGGGTAGTCGCTGTAGAAATGAAAGCCCGCATCATGTTTCCGCTGGGCAAACTCCTGGCCCAGTTCAATTGCCAGTGTCGCTGGGATTGGAATGGTGCCGGAGTCCACATGGTAGCGATGGGACGTTCCGACCCCGGCTTCTTCCGCGCGCGGAACAACGATGGAAGAATAGTACTGGCGAAAGACGGTGATAGCATCGGCATAGGTCGACGCCATAGCGACCGCGACTTCGCTTCGGATGTGCCTGCCCCCCTGCACCATGACGAAGGCGAGAACCGCCGCAGCGAGAACGACGTAGGTCAGCAAAATTCCTTTGGGATATCTGAGCAGGTAAGCCGAAACTCCGAGGCGCCTTATCATGCCATCACCAAATCAAACTGCAGGTTCAAAAGAACAAATTCGAACAAAAGGAACTGCATAGGCTTTGGACCGAGTTCACCGTCAGACAGCGCAAGGAGCGGAGCGCATCCTGCCGAACTGTCTCGGACTCTTCCACTCGGAAGTTTACCTATGGTCGGATTTCCGTTTGGTTAACGACCAGAATTTCTGGGTTTCAATTCGCCCTCTGCGGAGCGAAGCGCACCCATCGCTCCCGGCGGAAACACCGCTTCCTACTTACTATTGGCCCTCTTGATCTTACGCCACTTCGCGACGTTCCGATTGTGCTCCTTGAGCGTCTTGGCAAACGCATGCCCGCCCGTCCCATCGGCCACGAAATAGAGGTAGCTTGTCTTGACCGGGTTGAGCACGGCTTCCAGCGCCGCTCGACCGACGTTGGCAATCGGTCCCGGCGGCAAAGCCTTAATCACGTAAGTATTGTACGCGGAGGGTTTCTTGAGGTCCTTGCGGGTCAGGCTGCGGCCCAGCGGCCGTTGGCCCAGGGTGATGCCATAGGTCACGGTCGGATCTGACTGAAGCCGCATTCCCTTGCGCAGGCGGTTGACGAAAACCCCGGCCACCAGCCCGCGTTCTTCGGGAACACCGGTTTCCTTTTCGACGATCGACGCCAGCACCAAAGCCTCTTCGGGCGTCTTGATCGGCAGTTGCTCGGCGCGTGTGTCCCAAAGCTCCGCCAGCAGATCGTCGCGGGCGCTTCGCATGCGATCCACGAGTGCCTGGCGGCTGTCGCCGCGCCGATAGTGATAGGTTTCCGGCAAGAGGCTGCCTTCCGGCGGCAAGGTCTCGACCTTGCCTTCCAGACCCTCCGCTGCCTCGATCAGGGCAACCGCTTCCCTGCTGGTCAGACCTTCGGCAACCGTAAGACGACGCACCACGGTGACACCCTGCGCGAGGATGTCGGCGGCGCCGCGCATGGAGACTGCTGGCGGAAAGGCATATTCGCCAGCTTTCAGGGACCTTGCCTGGCCAAGCAGGCGAACGCCCACGCGAAAGACGCGCTGGTCTTCGATCACACCTTCGCGCTCAAGCAGTTGGCCGATCGCTTCCAGCCCACTGCCAGCAGGAATGTTAACAATGCTCTCGGCAGACAAAGGGCCGGGACGCTCGAAGCGTTCCCGGCCCTTTTCCCAGATAACTCCGGCGGCAATCGCCAGAATGACAACGGCGGTCGCGACAAAGCCGCAAACCCGTTTCCAGGTCATCGCCTTTAGTTATGCGCAGCGAGCACAAGACTCGCGTTCGTGCCGCCGAAACCGAAGGAGTTCGAGAGGGCGTACTTGACCTCCCGCTCTCTCGCCTCGTGCGGCACCAGATCGACGCCCTCGCAGCCTTCCGAAGGCTTGTCCAGGTTCAGAGTCGGCGGGACCACCTGGTCGCGCAGGGCAAGCATGCAGAAGATCGATTCCACAGCCCCGGCAGCACCAAGCAGATGCCCGATCGCCGACTTGGTCGAGGACATGCTGAGACCCGAAATCGCGTCGCCGAACAGGCGCTTGACCGCCCCCAGCTCGATTTCGTCGCCGAGCGGCGTGGAAGTGCCGTGCGCATTGATGTAGTCGACGTCCGACTTCTCGATGCCGGCGCGCTTGATGGCCGCCTCCATGGCGCGATAGCCGCCATTACCGTCCGCAGGCGGCGCCGTAATGTGATGGGCGTCGCCCGAGAGGCCGTAACCGACCACTTCGGCATAGATCTTCGCGCCGCGCGCCTTGGCGTGCTCATAGTCCTCGAGAACCACGACGCCGGCACCTTCGCCGATCACGAAACCGTCGCGGTCGACATCCCAGGGCCGCGAAGCGCGCTCGGGGGTCTCATTAAAACCGGTCGACAGCGCACGGGAGGCGGCGAAACCAGCCATCCCCAGGCGGCATACTGCCGCTTCGGCGCCGCCCGCCACCATCACATCGGCATCACCAAGCATGATCAGCCGCGCCGCGTCGCCAATGGCGTGCGCGCCGGTCGAACAAGCGGTCACAGCAGAGTGGTTGGGGCCGCGGAAGCCATAGCGGATAGACACCTGGCCGGAAATCAGGTTGATCAGCGCTGCCGGGATAAAGAAAGGCGACAGCTTGCGGGCCCCGCGTTCCTTCAAAGTGACGGCACCGTCGGCGATGGTCTGAAGACCGCCGATACCGGAACCGATCATGACACCGGTCCTCAGCAGGCTCTCCTCATCCTCCGGCTGCCAACTGGCATCCTCCACGGCCTGCTGCGCCGCAGCCATACCGTAGACGATGAAGCGATCGACTTTGCGCTGATCCTTCGGCGCCATGTAGTCATCGGCGTTGAAGCGACCTTCGTTGGTCTCTCCATCCCAGACTGCACCGGCGATTTTCGAAGGGATATCGGAAATGTCGAAACCGCTGACGGCCCGAATACCGGAATTCCCGTTGATCAGTCGATCCCAAACATAAGGTACGCCCGACCCCAGCGGGGTAACAAGTCCGAGACCCGTGACGACGACTCGTCTCATAACTTACATTCGTTTATTGCGGAAAAATCTGCTCTCTCGGCCGCGGTACCGGGCAGACCCGGCACCGACACAGCCGAAAAAATCAGGCATTGTCCTGAATAAAGTCGATCGCGTCCTTCACGGTGACGATCTTCTCTGCAGCGTCGTCGGGAATTTCACACCCGAACTCTTCCTCGAAAGCCATAACGAGTTCGACGGTGTCGAGACTGTCAGCCCCAAGATCGTCGATAAAACTCGCGGTGTCGGAAACCTTTGATTCATCAACACCCAGGTGTTCGACGACAATCTTTTTTACGCGTTCGGCAGTATCGTTGCTCATAAACCTTAGCCCTCAGATTTAGCTAGCGCTTCGTGGCAGGAAGCTAAGACCGCTTTTCGGTCGATTTGTCTCGTGCAGTGCAGCAGAGCGCCGCCTCTTATCACAGTTTTTCCGGGTTTGCCAACGGTCACGGACGAGAATATCCGAAACGCCCCCTAAACTCTCTCATATCATGGCCATTCCGCCGTTTACATGCAAGGTCTGGCCGGTCACGTAGGCCGCTTCCTCGCTGGCCAGATAAACCACCGAGGCCGCGATATCCTCCGGCAGGCCCAGGCGGCCAGCCGGGATTCCCCCTAGCAGGTGTTCGTGCTGTTTCTCGTCCAATGCATCGGTCATCGCGGTCTTGATAAAGCCCGGCGCGACACAGTTCACGGTGATTCCGCGCGACGCGATTTCCTGAGCCAGGGACTTGGACATACCGATCATACCGGCCTTGGAAGCCGCGTAGTTAGCCTGTCCGGGATTGCCCGTCACCCCGACGATCGAAGTGATCCCCACGATCCGTCCCCAGCGGCGCTTCATCATGCCCTTCAGGCAGGCCTTCGCCAGACGGAAGCCCGAGGTCAGGTTGACTTCGATGACCTGATCCCAATCCTCATCCTTTAGGCGCATGGCCAGCATATCGCGGGTCAGGCCGGCGTTATTGACCAGGATATCCAGGCTGCCCAGCGCTTCCTCGGCCTGCGCCGGCAGAGCGACGACCGCGTCACGGTCCGAAAGATTGCAGGGCAATATGGCCGTGCGTTCGCCCAACTCGCCGGCCAGCGCTTCCAGCGCCTCAACCCGGGTGCCGGTCAGGCCCACGGCCGCCCCGCGCGCATGAAGCGCCTTCGCGATAGCGCCTCCGATTCCGCCGGATGCCCCCGTGACCAGCGCCGCCTTTCCCGTCAGATCAAACATACCTTTGTACTCCGCTCACTCTCCATTGAGGTCGCCGACAGCGCGGAGACCGGATCTGCACAGACTGTTATCAGTTCGGGAAGATCAAATCCATCCCGGCCGGAACCGACCGGCCCGTCACTCAAAGCGTTTTCAGGATTTCTTCGATATCCTGGGGCGTGCCAACAGCCTGGCCGGTCATCTCGCGGTCGATTCGCCGGGTCAGGCCGGCAAGGACCTTGCCGGCGCCCAGTTCGACCAGCGTCGAGACGCCCTGGCTCTTTAAGTAGAGTACCGATTCGCGCCAGCGCACGGCGCCGGTGACCTGCTCGACCAGCAGACGGCGAATGGCCTCGGGGTCATTGACCGAACCGGCCGTTACGTTGGCGACCAGGGACATCCGCGGCGCCTGGAGCCGCACATTCCCAAGCGCGTCAGCCATTTCGTCGGCTGCCGGCGCCATCAGCGCACAATGGAAAGGAGCGCTCACCGGCAGCAGCACCGACCGCTTGGCGCCACGTTCCTTGGCGAGCTCGATGGCGCGTTCAACCGCTTCCTTATGGCCGCTGACCACAACCTGGCCCGGGGCATTGTCGTTCGCAGGCGTGCAGACCTGACCTTCGGCCGCCGCATCGGCCACCTCCTGCACGACCTCCAGATCCAGACCGAGAATCGCCGCCATGGCACCCTCCCCGACCGGAACCGCGCGCTGCATGGCCAAACCACGCCGCTTGAGCAGCCGCGCGGCATCTGCCAGTTCGAAGGTGCCGGCCGCCGCCAGGGCCGAATACTCTCCCAGGGAATGGCCAGCCACGAAGGCCGCCTTGTCCGCGAGATTGACGCCCGCCTCGGCTTCCAGCACCCGCACCACGGCAAGGCTGACCGCCATCAGGGCCGGTTGGGCATTTTCGGTCAGGGTCAGCTCTTCGAGCGGGCCTTCACACATCAGGCGGAAGAGATGCTGCTCCAGCGCGTCATCGACCTCCTCAAAGACCTGCCTGGCCACCGGAAAGGCTTCCGCCAGTTCCTGCCCCATTCCGACGGCCTGCGACCCCTGACCCGGAAAGACAAACGCCCGGCTCATACCCTTTACTCCCGCTCAGAATCCGTTAAGAAATCGCGCTCAGACATACTCCTGGCCGCTCCCCTGTCAAGCTTTCCGCCAACAGGTGCTCTTTTTCGCTGGTTGTCCCTGCCAAGAATCCCAGGATTCTGCTGCTTTCAGGCCAAATCAATCTGACCTTGCACCCCTGGCGCAAATCTGTATAGTCCCGCGCTTCGAAGCATCCGCAGTTACATATTACTCCTTGCCGGTACGCATGCGCGGAACGTGCCCCTGCCGGCTAGGGTCGACCGGCTGAGTGTGGAAGCACCAGCTCCGGCCCGCTAACAGCCGTGAGGAGTTCAAACATGGCTTTATATGAGTGCGTGTTTATCGCGCGCCAGGATATCGCGTCGACCCAGGTTGAAGGCCTGGTCGAGCAGTTCAGCAACATTCTGACTGAAAATCAGGGTTCCGTGGCCAAACAGGAATACTGGGGCCTGCGCAACCTTGCCTACCGGATCAAGAAGAACCGCAAGGGGCACTACGTGCTTCTCAACATCGACGCACCGGCAGAGGCGGTCCACGAGATGGAACGCAACATGCGCCTGAACGACGATGTGCTGCGCTATCTCACGACCCGGGTCGAGGAGTTGGAAGAAGGCCCCTCCATCGTGATGCAGAACCGCAACAGCCGCGACGAACGCGGTGGTCGCGGTGGTCGCCGTCATGAAGGTGGCCGTGACAGCCGTCCGCCCCGGTCCCACGATTCTGGTCCGCGGTCCCAGGACTCCGGCCCCAAGCCCAGCAGTGAAGGAGCAGGCGCATGACCATTCGCGTCGTCAGCCAGGGCGCCGGTGCGCGCCGTCCGTTCTTCCGCCGCCGCAAGAGCTGTCCTTTCTCGGGCCCCAACTCGCCCAAGATCGACCACAAGGACGTGCGTCTGCTGCAGCGTTTCATTTCCGAGCGCGGCAAGATCGTGCCGAGCCGCATCACCGCGGTCTCGACCAAGAAGCAGCGTGAGCTCGCCAAGGCGATCAAGCGCGCCCGCTATCTCGCTCTTCTGCCCTACGTTCTGAAGTAAGACGGAAGGACGATCATCATGGAAATCATTCTCCTCGAACGCGTCGAGAAACTCGGCCAGATGGGTGAAGTCGTCACCGTCAAGCCCGGCTTCGCGCGCAACTACCTGCTGCCGCAGAAAAAGGCTCTTCGGGCGACCAAGGCCAACCTGCAGCAGTTCGAAAACCAGAAGGCGCAGCTCGAAGCCGAGAACCTGGAGCGCAAGGGCGAAGCCGAAAAGGTTGCCGAGAAGATGGAAGGCCTCTCGGTCATCATCATCCGGCAGGCTGGCGAATCCGGTCAGCTCTACGGTTCGGTCAGCGGTCGGGACATCTCCGACGCCGTCGGCGAAGCCGGCTTCACGATCGACCGCAAGCAGGTCAGCATGACTGCGGTGATCAAGAGCCTCGGCATGCACACGGTCAAGGTGGTGCTGCACCCGGAAGTCTCCGTGGACGTGACGGCCAACGTCGCCCGTTCCACCGAGGAAGCCGAGACCCAGGCCGAGACCGGTTCCGCCTTTAACGCGGCCGAACTTCGGGACGCCGAGGACGCGGAAGTCGCTGCGGCCATCGCCGCCGAGGCCGCCGAGTCGCGGGCTGAAGCGGAAGCCGAGGACGAGGGTCAGCCGGCCGCTTCCGAAGAGGAAGAGGCCAAGGCTTAAGCCTTTTCAGGCAAGCGAAATGAAGCGGCGGCCCGCAGCGGGCCGCCGTTTTTCTTTGCGAAACATGAATTCGCCATAGTCTTTCATTCTACTTATCCCCATTTCACACAGTGTTCCCCAGTGAGCGGGGGAACCTGATCTGATAGTTTCTGTCGCCATGGAAAACACCCAGCCCTCTCCCTTCGCCCCCCTTCCCCACGAGGAAGAGGATAGCGATCTTTTGCGCAACCCGCCGGTTAACTACGAGGCGGAGCAGGCCCTGCTCGGGGCGGTTCTGGCCAACAACCGTGCCTACGAACGGGTTTCCGACTTCCTGCAGCCGGAACACTTCGCCGACCCGGTCCACGGGCGGATCTTCGAGGCCTGCGGGCGCATTATCGAGCGCGGTCAGATCGCCAACGCGGTCACGCTGAAGAACCTCTTCGAAGACGACGAAGACCTGACGGAAGTGGGCGGCGCCCAGTATCTGGCCAAGCTGCAGAGCAGTTACGTCACCATCATCAACGCGCTGGATTACGGCAAGACGATCCATGACCTCTTTCTGCGCCGGGAACTGATCGATCTCGGCAGCGATGTGGTGAACGACGCCTTCGACCACGACCTGGACCTCAGCGCCGCACAGCAGATCGAATCGGCGGAGCAGAAGCTCTACAATCTCGCGGAAGTCGGACAGACCGAAGGCGGTTTCACCAGCTTCAAGGACGCGGTCATCGAGTCGCTGCACATGACCGAGACCGCCATGCAGCAGGAAACCGGCGTCGCCGGCGTGCCGACCGGTTTCCGCGATCTGGACAAGCTGATGGGCGGCCTGCACAACTCGGACCTCATCATCCTGGCGGCCCGCCCCTCCATGGGTAAAACCACCTTCGCAACCAACGTTTCCTTCCATGCCGCCTCGAACAACAAGATGGTCAAGGACCCCTCCGGCGAAATGGTTGAAGCGCCGCAGGTGGTCGCCTTCTTTTCGCTGGAAATGTCGGCGGAGCAGTTGGCGACGCGTATCCTCTCCGAACAGGCCCATGTGCGCTCCGATTCCATGCGGCGCGGCGAAATCCACGATACGGAGTTCGAGCGGCTGTTTCAGGCCAGCCGCAAGCTGCACAGCCTCAAGATGTTCATCGACGACACGCCGGCCCTGACCATTCCGGCGCTTCGGACCCGGACACGGCGCCTCAAGCGCCAGCACGGCCTGGATCTGATCGTCATCGACTACCTGCAGCTCATGCAGGGGGCACCCGGACGCCGGAGCGAAAACCGCGTGCAGGAGGTCTCCGAAATCACCCGTGGCCTGAAGGGTATCGCCAAGGAACTGAATGTCCCCGTGATCGCGCTTTCACAGCTCTCCCGTCAGACCGAGCAGCGCGACGACAAACGGCCTCAGCTTTCGGATCTGCGCGAATCCGGCTCGATCGAACAGGACGCGGACATGGTGGTCTTCCTTTATCGGGAGGAATACTACCTGGCCCGTGAAAAGCCCGGCCCGCGCCCCAATGAAACGCCGGAAAAGTTCCGCGAACGCATGGCGCAGTACGACGAGAACCTGGAGGCCTCGCGCAACAAGGCGGAGGTGATCATCGCCAAGCAGCGCCACGGCCCGATCGGCACGGTCGAACTGGGCTTTAGCGGTGAATTTACACAATTCAGCGATCTTGCCCCCGACGACCATCTGCCCGACTCAAACTACTAGCGGCTATATGAACGCAGTACCTGACGACCAGATCCAGGAAGACCCGGCCGCCGCCCGCGCCGGCGCGCTGCTCACCATCGATCTGACGGCTATCGCCGATAACTACCGCCGACTCTGCGCCGAAATCGGATCTGAGCGGGAGTGCGCGGCGGCGGTCAAGGCCGATGCCTACGGGCTCGGCATCACGAAGGTCGGCCCGACTCTGGCGGTTGCCGGCGTGAAGCGTTTCTTCGTGGCGCAGTTTGACGAGGCCCTGGCACTGCAGGCGGCCCTCGGCGATGCCGTGAAAGACGTTGAAATCTACGTTCTCAATGGCCTGATCGCCGCACCACCCGCTGACTTTACGGGCCATGGCATCCGACCGGTTCTCAACAGCCTGGGCGAGATCGGCGACTGGGCCGGACTGGCAAAATCCACGGGACGAGCCCTGCCCGCCGCGCTCCATGTCGACAGCGGCATGTGCCGTCTGGGCCTGCCGGACAGCGAGTTCCGGACACTGCTCGAGCAGCCTGAAGCCATGGCGGGAATCGATCTGCGGCTCGTTATGAGCCATCTGGCCTGTGCCGATACGCCGGACCATCCGATGAACCAGACCCAGCTTACGGCCTTCCGCGAGGTCGCGGCAGCCTTTCCGGGCACGCCAGCCAGCTTCGCCAACTCTTCCGGGATTTTCCTCGGATCGGACTATCACTTCGATGTCGCCCGACCGGGCGTCGCGCTCTACGGCATCAATCCGACGCCGGAAAGCCCCAGCCCCATACAGCAAGTGGTTCGACTCCAAGGGAAAATCCTGCAGGTCCGCGAGATTGACGCTTCCCAGAGCGTTGGCTATGGTGCCGCCCATCAGGCGGTGGGGCCGATGCGGATTGCAACCGTAGCTGTGGGTTATGCGGATGGCTATCTGCGCTCCCTGTCTGGCCGGGGGCACGCCTGGATCGGCGATCGCCGTATCGATGTGGTGGGACGCGTATCCATGGATCTCATAACTCTCGACGTGACAGGTCTTCCTGGCGACTCGGCCGTACCGGGCACGCTGGTCGACCTGCTCGACCCTGCGCGCGGCGCCGATGCGCTCGCCGAGGAAGCCGGAACAATAGGATACGAGATCCTGACGGCGCTCGGGCAGCGCTATTATCGGCGTTACACGGGCGGCTGACACATGCCGATACTGCAGCCTGTCGGCCGGACTTTCATCGCCTTCCTGGAAGTGGCCGGGCGTCTCTCAATCTTTGCAATCGCGGCCATATCCCACTGTTTCCGGCCACCCTTTTACCCCCGTCTCGTCGGGCGTCAGATGCTGGAGGTCGGCTATTACTCTTTGCCTGTGGTCGGCCTGACGGCAATCTTCACCGGCATGGTCCTGGCCCTGCAGAGTTACACCGGCTTTGCCCGTTTTTCGGCGGAAAGCGCGATCCCCAATGTGGTAATCGTCTCGATCACCCGGGAGTTGGGGCCGGTCCTGGCCGGACTGATGGTCGCAGGACGGGTTGGCGCCGCCATGGCGGCGGAGATCGGCACCATGCGGGTCACGGAACAGATCGACGCGCTCTACACCCTCTCAACCAACCCCTTCAAGTACCTGGTAGCCCCGCGCCTGATCGCCGGTCTCGTAACTTTGCCGATTCTGGTCCTGATCGCCGACATCATCGGCGTCTTTGGCGGCTATCTGGTTTCGATCTACAAGCTCGGCTTCAATCCGACGACCTATATCACCAACACCGTGAACTTCGTCGAGGTGCAGGACGTGGTTTCGGGGCTGGTCAAGGCCAGCGCTTTTGGTTTCCTGGTAACCCTGATGGGCTGTTATCACGGGTATCATTCGCGCGGCGGCGCGCAGGGTGTCGGCACGGCCACCACCAACGCCGTGGTCTCGGCCTCAATCCTCATCCTCTGCTTCAACTACTTCATCACTGAGCTCTTCTTCGCCCAATGACAGAATTCCAAGCGACCGGGACCACACCCAAGATCCAGATCCGCGGCCTGCGGAAGGTTTTCGGCGACAAGGTCATCCTCGACGGCGTGGACCTGGATATTGCCAAAGGGGAATCGGTGCTGGTGATCGGCGGCTCGGGCTCGGGCAAGTCGGTCCTGCTGAAGTGCATTCTGGGCCTGCTGCATCCGGATGCCGGCAGCATCAAGGTCGACGGCCAGGAGGTGGTGGGCCTCTATGGCTCCGCGCTGGAAGAAGTCCGCGCAAAATTCGGCATGCTGTTCCAGAACGCCGCCCTGTTCGATTCCCTGCCGGTCTGGGAGAACGTCGCTTTCGGCCTGATCCAGGGTAAGCGGATGGACCGGACCGAGGCCAAGAAGCTGGCATTGGACAAGCTGGCCGCCGTCGGCCTGAACGCCGAGGTCGGCGAGCTCTCGCCCGCTGAGCTTTCAGGCGGTATGCGCAAGCGGGTCGGCCTGGCCCGCGCCATCGCCACCAATCCGGAGATCATCTTCTTCGACGAGCCGACCACGGGCCTCGACCCGATTATGGGCGACGTCATCGACCGCCTGATCGTGCAGTGCGTGCGCGGTCTGGGCGCCACGGGCCTCTCCATCACCCATGATATGGCAAGTGCGCGCAGAATCTCGGATCGCGTCGTCATGCTCTTCAAGGGCAAGATCATCTGGTCAGGCCCGACCTCGGAAATCGACAACTCCGGCAACCCCTATGTGGAGCAGTTCATCAACGGCAGTTCTGAAGGCCCGATCCAGATGGAGGTGCGGTCGCTATGACCGGGGTCAACCTGATGCGTTGCTTTAAGAAACCGAGATAAACCAAGCCAAATGGCCAAGCTTCAGTCGCGTTATGTCTGCCAGTCCTGCGGCGCCGTCACCGCGAAGTGGAGCGGTCGCTGCGAATCCTGCAATGAATGGAATACCATCATTGAGGAAGCGCCCCAGGAAGCCGTCCCGGGCGGACTGGGCCGCGGTGGCGGCCTTTCCGGCGTCCGGCGCAGCGCGGGACAGAAGCTCGACTTCGTTTCCCTGGAAGGCACCAGCGAACAGGCACCGCGCCTGCCCACCGGCATCGCCGAGTTCGACCGGGTCTGCGGGGGCGGTCTGGTAAAGGGCTCAGCGGTTCTGATCGGCGGCGATCCGGGCATCGGCAAGTCCACGCTCCTGACCCAGGCGGTCGCCGCCCTGGGCAACGGCAGCAATCCCACCCAGCCCGCCGTCCAGTGCGCTTACATCTCCGGCGAGGAAGCAGTCGATCAGGTTCGTCTGCGCGCCCGGCGGCTTGGCCTGAGCGGCACCGACATCCTGCTCGCGGCTGCGACCTCGGTGCGCGACATCGCGGCCAGCCTCGACCACAACAAGGCGCCCCGGGTCGTTGTGGTGGATTCTATTCAGACCATGTACGTGGACAGCCTGGATTCCGCGCCGGGCACCGTCACCCAGGTGCGTGCGGCAGCGCAGGAGCTGATCCGCCTGGCCAAACGCCGCGGCTTCGCCCTGCTGCTGGTCGGGCATGTCACCAAGGAAGGCGTCATCGCGGGCCCCAAGGTGCTGGAGCATATGGTCGATACGGTGCTCACCTTCGAGGGCGAGCGCGGCCATCCCTTCCGCATCCTGCGGGCGGTCAAGAACCGCTTCGGTCCGACCGACGAGATCGGCGTCTTCGAGATGACGGAAGACGGCCTCAGCGAGGTCGCCAACCCTTCCGCCCTTTTTCTGGCCGAGCGGCGCGGCAATGTTTCCGGTTCCGCGGTCTTCGCCGGGCTGGAGGGCTCACGGCCGGTTCTGGTGGAGATACAAGCCCTGGTTTCACCCTCGCCGCAGGCGACACCACGACGGGCTGTAATCGGCTGGGACACCGGCCGCCTGGCCATGGTTTTAGCGGTCCTGGAGGCCAGATGCGGGCTGGCGCTGGCGGGCAATGAGGTATATTTAAACGTTGCCGGCGGGTTACGGATTGGTGAACCTGCGGCGGACCTGGCGGTGGCGGCAGCTCTGGTCTCCGCCGCAACGGATCAGGCGGTCACGGATGAAACGGTGGTATTTGGCGAAATCGGCCTCTCCGGCGAAATCCGCGCCGTCAGCCAGGCGGATACACGCTTGAAGGAAGCGGCGAAACTGGGCTTCACGCGCGCCCTGATTCCGCCCAGAAGATCACGTAGAAAGAAACGCGAATCGGATCACGGCCTGGAGATTAGGGAGATCGAGCATCTACAGGATCTCGTTGCCATGTTCGCCGCGAAGTCAGTCCGGCGACGGAACCACGACCCAGAACCGGAAATGTACTAGGGCCTGTTGAGTATCAGGTATGGACAATCTGCCCATTAACATCGCGGATATCATCGTAATCGCGGTGGTCGTCATCTCAGGCGTCTTTGCGCTGTTCCGCGGTCTGGTGCACGAAGTGCTGGCAGTCGGCTCCTGGATCGGCGCGGGTTTCGCCACACTCTACGGCTTCAGCCATGCCCTGCCCTACGTCAAGCAGGTGATCACGGTCGATTTCTTCGCACAGATCACCACCGGGGTCCTGATCTTCGTCGCCGTGCTGATCGTCCTGAACATTCTTACCCGCATGCTGTGCCAGCATATCCGCAACAGCAGCCTCGGCCCGCTCGATCGCACGCTCGGCATGCTATTCGGCTTCGCGCGCGGCGCGGTCATCATCTGCGTCGCCTGGATGGCCTACAACTCGGTGATTCCGCGGCAGGACCACCCGGCCTGGATCGAGGAAGCCCGGACCAGGCCCCTGGTCGTCCACGGCGCGGCCCTGCTGGACGAACTGCTGCCCGCGCAATACCGAAGCCAGGCGGAAGGCACGGCACGCGATGCCTTCGACCGGGCCCAGGACTTGCAGAAGGCGAACCAGGCCTTTCAAGACATCGTCTCCCCACGCCCGAAGGCGGATGCCCGGGAGGGGGAAGTTGAATACAATCGGCTCATGCGCGAGCAGATGCGCCGCGCGATCGAAGCCGCCGGAGACACTGAGCCATTGCGGGAGCAGGCCCAATGATGACCACCGATCCCTTCGATGACGACAAGCTCCGCGAGGAATGCGGCGTTTTCGGCATTTTCGGCAATGACGACGCCGCAGCCCTCGCGGCGCTGGGCCTTCATGCGCTGCAGCACCGCGGCCAGGAGGCGGCCGGCATCGTCGCCTACGACGGCGGACAGTTCAACGCGCACCGGGACCTCGGACATGTCGGGGATATCTTCTCTTCCGGCGATGTCATGACCCGGCTAAGCGGTCGCTCGGCCATCGGCCATGTCCGCTATTCGACCACCGGTGAAACCGCACTGCGCAACGTCCAGCCACTCTTCGCCGACCTCCACTACGGCGGCTTCGCCCTGGCTCATAACGGCAACCTGACCAACGCCCGGCATCTGCGGCAGGATCTGGTGAAGAATGGATCACTGTTCCAGTCGACCATGGACACCGAGGTGATCATCCACCTGATCGCCACCTCCCGGGGCAACACGCTGATCGACCGCATGATCGAAGCGGTGCGCAAGATCGAGGGTGCCTACTCCCTGGTGGCCATCACCGACAGCAGCGTCATCGCCCTGCGCGACCCGCTCGGCGTGCGCCCGCTGGTACTCGGCAAACTGGGCGACGCCTACGTGGTCGCCTCCGAGACCTGCGCGCTGGATATCATCGGCGCCGACTTCGTGCGCGATGTCGAGGCGGGCGAGATGATCGTCCTGGATTCGACCGGGCTGCATTCCCTGCGCCCCTTCCCAGCCCTCAAGCAGCGTGCCTGTATCTTCGAGTTCATCTACTTCGCCCGGCCGGACTCAATCATGGAAGGCCACAGCATTTACGAGGCCCGCAAGCGAATCGGCGTCGAGCTTGCCAATGAAAACCCCGTCGGGGCGGACGTGGTGATCCCGGTGCCCGACTCCGGCGTCCCCGCCGCCATCGGCTATGCTGCGGAAGCTGGGATTCCCTTCGAGCTCGGGATCATCCGCAACCACTATGTGGGCCGGACCTTCATCGAACCCGGACAGCAGATCCGGCATCTCGGTGTGCGCCTGAAGCACAACGCCAACCGGGGCATGATCCAGGGCAAGCGTGTGATTCTCGTGGACGACTCCATCGTTCGCGGCACCACCTCCATCAAGATCGTGGAGATGGTCCGCGCCGCCGGTGCCTCCGAGGTCCATATGCGTATCGCCGCACCGCCGACCTCACACTCCTGTTTCTACGGGATCGATACGCCGGAGAGCTCGGAACTGCTGGCATCGCGTATGTCCGTGGAGAAGATGGCCGAGCACATCGGCGTCGATTCCCTGGCTTTCATCTCGATGGACGGGCTCTACCGTGCCATGGGTGAAGCCGGGCGCGACAACGAGGCGCCGCAATTCTGCGACGCCTGCTTTACCGGCGACTATCCCACGCGGCTGACCGACCACGCCGAACCGGCGGCCGTGCCACAGCTCTCGTTGCTGGCAGAGCTTGCCTGACGCTTTGCCCATCGTCGCTGGAATGCGGAAGAAGAGGAATCGGCGGGAAAGCTTCCCATGCCGTTGATCGCCAGAACCCTTTATCTGACCGGCGCTGCGGTTGGCGGATCAACGACCTCGCAGTTCCCGGAGTTCTTTCAGCAGTATCTGCAGCGGCTCGGCGGGCATCTGGATCAGGCCGTCCTGCAGGCCAACCGGATCAGGGAAGCGGCCGCTGCGGAAAAACTCTCCCTCGCCGACTATCTCGACAGCTTCCTGACCAGCCAGGTTTCGGCGCATCGCCGCCAGGGCGAGATCCTGATGCAGGAACTGGACGACGCGGAACGCCTGCGCCTCAGCCTGGAAAGCCTGATGCAGGCACCGGTCTGGCAAAGGCCCTTCGTGATGGCATCGCAGGCCGAGCCGGATATACTGCAGGCAGCGGCAACGGCGTTCAAACCCGCCGTTCCACTCACACCGGAAGGCTTCATTTACGCCGCTGTGGGAGCGTTTCTCGGCCTTCTCCTGCTGAAAACTCTCCGCAGCGTCCCATCCCTGTTTCGTCGAAAAGCACCTCAATGACAGAAGACACCCCAGCCCCCCCGCCTCAAACCACCGGCAATGGCCGGCTGGCCGGCCGGATCGCCCTGATCACCGGCGCCTCGCGCGGCATCGGCGCCGCCGTCGCCAAGCGCTATGCGGCCGAGGGCGCGCAGCTCATCCTGGTCGCCAAGACGGTCGGCGGCCTGGAGGAGATCGACGACGAAGTCCGTGCCGCCGGCGGCGCGCCGGCCACGCTGGTGCCGCTGGATCTGCGCAACTTCGATGCCATCGATCAGATGGGCGCCTCGATCTTCCAGCGCTTCGGCCGGCTCGACATTCTGGTCGGGAACGCGGGCCTTCTGGGCAGCCTTTCGCCGGTCGGACATATCGATCCCAAGGTCTGGAGCGAGACCATGGATATCAACCTGACCGCCAACTGGCGCCTGCTGCGCAGTTTCGATCCCCTGCTCCGGCTCTCGGAGGCCGGCCGCGCCATCTTTGTGACCTCGGGCGCCGCCACCAAGAACAAAGCCTATTGGGCGATCTACAGTGCCAGCAAGGCGGCGCTCAACTCCCTGGTCCAGGTCTACGCCGCGGAGAACGAGAAAACCAACGTCCGGGCCAACCTGCTGTCACCCGGCCCGATCCGCACCACCATGCGCGCCAAGGCCTTTCCCGGAGAGGATCCGGAAACGCTGCGTACGCCGGAAGAGATCACCGACCTCTTCGTCGAACTGGCCTCCGCCGAATGCGAGCGCAACGGCGAGATCGTGCAGGTACCGGACTAACACCCAACGAATGGATCGTTGTTTCACTGCGTGGCGTAAGGGTCGGGACCGACCACCAGCGCACCGTTATCCCGACCCCGCCGCTCAAGCCTCTTAGTGGCCGAGCGCGCCAACCTGCGCCAGGAACGCAATCCAGTCTTCGAGGTGATAGGTATGGGTCACCATGCCTTCATCGTTGAAGTGATGAACATCGATTGCTTTGGCGGTAAAGGACTTGCCTGTGGGCTCAACACCCAGAAGCGGGCCCGTGTGCTTACCGCTGAAAGTCGAGCGCACGACGATCACGTTACCTTCCTGAATCATCTCCTCGACCGTCCACTTCAGGTCAGAGACCTTTTTGTGAATGAGGGGAATGAAGGCTTTGAAGCCGTCACGGCCGGGCTCCTGTCCCGGGTTGGTATCGTGACTGACCCAATCCTTAATGATAATGCCGTCGAGCTCCTGAACCTTGTTCTCGCCAAGCGCGACATAGAACTTCATCAGCTTATCTTTACTGGCCGCCTCGGCCGCTGCTGCCTGCGGAACATAACTTGTCACGGCGAGAGTCAGAGCCATGAGGATACCAAGAATAAGACGTTTCATCGGGGAATCTCCGGTTATTGGTTTGCCTGCGCCACTAAGTATTCATATGATACCAAGTGTCAACTACGCAGGTTAAGAGAACCAGGTATGCTGAAACTCACCGTTCTGAATAAAAAAGACGCAGAAAACTGCCCTTACCGCGATGTGATCGACCGCATAGGCGATAAGTGGAGTCTGTTGGTTCTGGCCGTCCTCGAACAACGACCGACACGTTTCAATGAAATCAGGCGGACCATCGGTGACATCACACAGCGAATGCTCACAAACACGCTGCGGAACCTGGAGCGTGACGGCTATGTCATCCGAACACTCGAGAGCGACCGCCCCATAAAGGTCAGCTACCGCTTATCCGAGCTGGGCCAGTCGGCCGTGAAGGCGACACAACATCTGATCGATTGGGCCGAAGCCAATCACGACGCGATCAATCAAAAGCGCAAGGAATACGACCGGAAACAGTCGTAACCGAAACCTCAGCGCTCGTCCTTGGCGTAGGGGTTGTCGCCCTTCTTGAAGTTCAGGCGGATTGGCGTGCCGTAGAGGTCGAAGTCGTCCCGCAGGGCGTTCTCGAGATAACGGCCGTAGGACAGCGGCAGGTCATCGGCCTTGGTGCAGGAGACCATGAAGGTCGGCGGCCGGGTCTTGGCCTGGGTCATGTATTTCAGGCGAATGCGGCGGCCGCCCGGCGCGGGCGGCGGATGGGCTGAGGTCACGGCCTCCAGCCAGCGGTTCAGCGCCGAGGTGGACACCCGCTTGTTCCAGACCTTGTAGGCATCGAAGACGCGCTTCAAGAGGTTATCCAGGTTCTGGCCGCGCAGGGCCGAAATGGTCACCACCGGCACACCGGTGAGCTGCGGCAGGGAACGCTCCAGGCGGTCGCGCAGACCCTGGATGACGGCGTCCCGATCACGGCAGGCGTCCCATTTGTTGACGGCGATGACCATCGCCCGGCCCTCTTCCTCGACCATGCGCGCGATGGTCAGGTCCTGCTTCTCCAGCGCCGCTTCCGCATCCAGCACCAGGACCACCACCTGGGCGAATTTGATGGCCCGCAGGGAGTCGGCGACCGAGAGCTTCTCGACCTTGGACTGCACCCGCGGCCGGCGGCGGATGCCCGCCGTATCGAAGAGCTTGATCGGACGGTCCCGGAAGGACCACTCCACCCCGATGGAATCCCGGGTGATTCCCGCTTCCGGTCCGGTGAGCATCCGGTCCTCACCGATCAGGCGGTTGATCAGGGTGGACTTGCCGACATTGGGACGCCCGACGATGGCGAGCTGCAGGGGCCGATTGTCTTCCTCTTCATCCTCGTCGGCCTCATCGCTGTCACCGAGGCCGGCGGACGCCCGCTCTTCGTGCCATCGCTTCATCTGCTCGTCGACCACATCGTAGAGATCGGTCATGCCCAGGCCATGCTCCGCCGAGAGCGGGACCGGATCACCCAGGCCCAGCCGATAGGCATCCATCAGGCCGGAATCGCCCTGCTTGCCCTCGCATTTGTTGGCCAGGAGAAAGACCGGTGTGGAAGCGCGCCGCAGCCACTGGGAAAAGTGTTCGTCCAGCGGCGTCACACCGGCGCGGGCGTCGATGATCAGAAAGGCGAGATCCGCGTCCTCGACTGCCTGCTCCGTCTGGGCGCGCATGCGGGCTTCCAGACTGTTATCGAAGGCCTCTTCCAGCCCGGCGGTGTCGATGACGGTAAAGCTGATGTCATAGAGCTTCGCCGTGCCCTCGCGGCGGTCGCGCGTTACGCCCGGCTGGTCATCGACCAGCGCCAGACGCTTGCCCACCAGACGGTTGAACAGCGTCGACTTGCCGACATTGGGCCGGCCGATGAGAGCTACCTTGTATTCCATCTGCGTACGTTATCCGCCCGGCTGTTCAGCATCCGGGTCCATGAAAAAGCCGTCAGCGCAGCACCACCAGATCCGCGTCGTCGGTCACAAAAAACAAAGAATTGCCCGCGACCACCGGTGAGAGAGCCGCTCCGTCCGGCAGCTCGATAAAGCCCATAACCTCGCCGGTATAGGGCGAAATCGAAATGGCTTCGCCATGCGAACCGGCAACGATCAGGCGGTCGCTGGCCAGCACGGGCCCGGACCACTGGATCAGGTCTTCCTGATCTTCCTCGTCCTCGAAACGCTGCAAAGGCCGGACCCAGCGCAGACGCCCGTCGCGCCGGCGCAGAGCCACGACCTGTGCGTCGTTGGTCAGGACAAAAACATAGTCGCCGGCCGCCCAGGGGGTCTGCACACCGCCCAGATCAATGTCCCAGGCCCGCGCACCGCGCTTGATGTCCAGGGCAATCATGCGGCCGGAGTGGCTGATCGCCATCACCACACCCCGGTCGATCACCGGCTGGCCGCGGATGTGGGCGAGATCGGCCAGCGGGTCAATCCGGTTGACCGAGGACAGGCTGTCGCTCCAGAGGACACGTCCGTCGGTGACCGAGAGACCGATGATCTCGCCGGAGGAAAAGGGCGCAACCACGGTGTCTCCGGCCACGGCCGGACTGGCGGCGCCCAGCAGGCCCGCGTCTTCCTGAATGCCGATATGGCTCCAGAGCCGCCGGCCGTCGTCCGCGGCCAGAGTCAGGAGCTGATTGTCCAGGGTGATGACGAAGACGCGGCCGCCGTTGACCGTCGGCGCGGCGCGTAGAGGTCCCGGCGTGTCTTTCTCCCAGATCACGCTCCCGGAGCGGGCATCCAGCGCAAAGACCCGCGCGAAGCCCGTGGTCACGAAGATGCGGCCTTCCGCATAGGCGATGCCGCCGCCGAAGAAGCCATCGTCCTCATCTTCCGGCTCCAGGTCCACCCGCCAGTACTGCCGGCCCGTTACCGTGTCGTAGGCCGAGATCTCGGTCTGGGCGTCCATGGTGAAGACAACGTTCTCTACCACGATCGGCTGCGCGAGCAGTCTCTGCGAATCGTCGGAGCCTTCGCCGATATCGGTCCGCCAGGCCTCGCTCAAACCATCGCCGATCGAAAGATGGTACATGGCATGGGGCGGATTGCCGCCGGCATGGGTCCAGTACTGGTTCGCGAAGGGCTTGGGCAGAATGATCTGCTGATCGGCGATCTCCGGATCCGGCTCCAGGCCCTTGTCGAGCGCCAGGATAGCGATCCGATCGCCGGGCAGAGGCGGTTCTTCCGCCGAGTCGAACCAGTCGGTGATACCGCAGCCTGAGAGGCCGAGGCCCAGACCTAAAAGGACGGCCGGTGCCAGAAAGCGCTGTAGCATGGGATCAATCCTTCAGAGCCTCGATCATCTGCGTCGCGCGCGCCCGGATTCCGGCCGGTGCGGTCAAGTCGTCGGAGAGGCCCGTAAAGAGATCCCGTGCGGTCTGCTTGTCGTTTTCCCGCAGAGCAAGAATGGCGAGAAGTTCGGTCGCGGTCGGCCGGAAGGCCTGACCGGGAGACGCCAGCGGTTCGAGACGGGACTTCAGGCTGTCGATATCACCATCATCGATCTGATGCATGGCCGAAAGCAGGGTCGCCACGGCGCCGAAAGCGTCATTCTTGTCACGCGCGGCCGCAATGCGATCCCAGACCGCGACGGCTTCGTCGGTCTTGTCCGCTTCCGCCAAGAGGCGGGCTTCCTCGAAGGAGGCCAGTACACCGTAGCTGTCGCCGCCCTCCGCGATGGCCGAGAGCTCCGATAGAGCCTTGTCCGGATCGGACTGACTGGCGGTAAGCGCAGCGGCGTAAGCATCTGAGCGCTCGCCGCGCTGCTTCAGGTCATAGGCCGTCCAGCCCTGATAACCAGCCGTGCCGGCAACCAGAAGGATCGCCGCTCCGATGATAAATTTACCGTAGCGCTTCCACCACGCCGTCGCCTTGTCGCGTTTGAGGTCGTCATCGACTTCTTGAAATATATCGGCCACGCGTTTTCCTCTTAACTACCTACTTTTTCGCAGAAATCTGCCGTCTTTCGACCTGCTGCGCCGGAGCGGGCCGTAACATAGCCCGCCGGGGCCCGCTTGATAAGGATTTTCCCCGTTTTTAGCCTTTCTCCGAGCCATTTCCCAGGTGCCGGCTGAATTTCAAAGGACATAGGGTTTTCGCGCCCAAAACACAAATCTTTACAGCAGGATGGAGCGGGAAAAACACCTGCTTCATGCCCTGGGGCCTGTTAGCGCGACTGGGCCAGGATCCAATCCCTCACCGTTGTGGCGTTCTCCGAAAGCTGCGTGCGGTCGGACCAGACCAGGTGGTAGCCCAATCCGGTGGCAAATTCCCAGGGGCCGACCGGTTTCAGAAGGTTCTGCGCCATCAGGCTCCGGGTCACATGCAGATAACCCATGGAAACGCCTTCGCCGGCCATGGCCGCCTGCAGGACAAGCGCATAGTCGTTGAGGCGCAGGCCGCCACCGGTATCACGGTAGTCCACGCCGAAGCCGGCGAACCAGTCCCGCCAGGACGGCCGTTCCCGATAGGGTTCCTCCAGGTGGATGAGCGGCAGGCGCGCGAGATCCTGCGGCGTTTCGGGCAGACCATTGGCCTCGACCCAGCGCGGACTGGCGACCGCAATGAGCTCTTCCCGGGCGATCAGATCAGCGCTGTAGCCGTTCCAGCGCCCATTGCCGCGCCGGACGCCCAAAGCAATGCCCTCCTGCGCCAGATCCAGTTCCTTGTCCGTGGTCTGCAGGCGCAGATCAATCCCCGGATGGGTTTCGTGGAAGGCCTGCAGCCGCGGTACCATCCAAAAATTTGCGAAGGCGGTCGAGACGGATAACGTCACGTGATCCGACTCGCTCAGGCGGCGCAGATGACTGACCGTCGCCAGAATGCGTTCAAAGCTCAACGTGACGTCGTGGGCCAGAAGCTCACCGGCATCGGTCAGGGTCACGGAACGATGCTGGCGCTGGAAGAGAGGCACCCCGATCGCGGCCTCAAGGCGTCGGATCGACCAACTGACGGCGGGTTGCGAAACGTTCAGTTCGGCAGCGGCGCGGGTAAAAGACTCATGGCGCGCGGCGGCTTCAAAAGCTGCGAGATGATGCAGAGAATCGATATGCTGCAGCAGATCTTTCATAAATTTACTTTATGCAAAGCCAAAGAATTTTCAAGCGTCACGCGGCAAACACCTCGGTTTAAACTGATGGGAAAGATAGGAGTTTGTCCTGGGGAGGTCGTCTTGAGCGAACGAACGGCGCGCAGGCGCAGCAACCGGCCCGCGCGGCGCACGGAACGCGCCGCGCCTGCGGCACCGGCTTACATCACACGGAAAATCCCCTTCTACGCCATGATGGAAGAGGAAGGGCTGGCGCGCCTGGAAGATCAGGCGGACTGGATCATCCAGGAGATCGGGCTCGAGTTCCGGGAAGATCCTGAGGCGCTGGAGATCTGGCGCAGGGCCGGCGCAGACATCCAGGACACAAGGGTGCGCGCCGAACGTGGCTTCATCCGCGATCTCTGTAAGACCGCGCCGGCTGAGTTCACCCAGCACGCCCGCAATCCCGCCCGTTCGGTCAGGATCGGCGGCAACAACCAGGTTTTCGCCCCCGTCTACGGTCCGCCTTTCGTTCGCGACCTGGAGGGCGGACGCCGCTATGGCGCCATCGCCGACTTTGAGCGGCTGGTGAAGCTGACCTATATGCTGCCCAGCCTGCATCACAGCGGATTCGTGACCTGCGAGCCCTGTGACGTGCCGGTCTCCAAGCGCCACTTCGACATGCTCTACGCCCATATGAAGTGGTCCGACAAACCGCATCTGGGCGCCATTACCGAGATGTCGCGCGCCGAGGACAGCGTGGCCATGGCCCGCATCCTCCACGGCGATATCGACGACAAATGCGTCATCATGGGCAACGTCAACACCAACTCGCCGCTGCTGGTCGACAAGGTGGTGACCGAAGCCATCCGCACCTACTCCGCCGCCGGCCAGGGCATGATCGTCGCGCCCTTCATCCTCGGCGGGGCCATGGGCCCAGTGACGACCGCCGCCTCCCTGGCGCAGGCCTTCGCGGAGGCCATGATGTGCTGCGCCTTCAGCCAGTTGATCAAGCCAGGCAGCCCTTTCATCCTGGGCAATTTCCTGTCCTCCATGTCGCTGAAGTCGGGCGCGCCGACCTTCGGCATGCCCGAGCCGGTGATGTCCAACCTGGTGATCGGGCAGCTCGCGCGGCGGCTGGGCGTGCCCCTGCGCTGCGGCGGCTCGCTCACCGCATCCAAGATCCCCGACGCGCAGGCAGCATCGGAAAGCGCGGATTCCATGCTCTCCACGGCCCTGGGCGGCGCCAATTTCGTGCTGCACTCCGCCGGCTGGCTGGAGGGCGGCCTCGCCACCGGCTACGAAAAGCTGATCCTCGACGCCGACCGCCTGGGCTCATATCAGGTCATGCTCTCGGGCATGCCGATGGACGACAACGCGCTCGGCCGCAACGCCTACGACGATGTCGAGCCGGCCGGGCACTTCCTCGGTTCGGCCCACACCATGGCGAATTACGAGACCGCCTACTACGACGCGACTCTGTCCAACTCGGATAGCTGCGAACAGTGGGAAGAGGACGGCAGCAAGGACAGCTATCGCCGCGCCTACGAGCGCTGGAACCAGATGCTGAAGGACTACGAGGCCCCGCCCCTGGACGAGGCCCTCGACGAGGAACTGCAGGCCTATGTGGCCAAGCGTAAGTCCGAACTGCCCGACGCCTGGTACTAAGCCCCCGAACTCAAGAAACACGGGAATTCAAGAAACACGGGCGCGCCGCGCGCCTGACAGCAATGCGACAGGAGTAATTCATGCCCGAGATTCAGAAAGAGGCGACCCTCGGCAGCAAGCCCCTCCCCTCCCACGCCAAGGTCGTCATCATCGGCGGCGGTGTCGTCGGCTGTTCCATCCTCTTCCACTTGGCCAAGTTCGGCTGGAAAGACGTGGTGCTGCTGGAGCGCAACGAGCTCACCTCCGGCTCCTCCTGGCACGCGGCCGGGCAGATCCACACCATTTCCTCCGATCCCAACATCTCCCGCCTGCAGGGCTACACCATCAATCTCTACAAGGAGATCGAGGAGACCTCGGGCCACTCGGTCGGCCTGCATTCCACAGGCGGCTTTTATCTCGCCTCCACCAAGGAATGGTACGACTACCTGAAGCGCGAGCGCTCTAAGGCTCGCTACATGGGCCTCGATCAGGAGTTCATCTCCCCCGAGGAGGTCGCCCGGCGCCACCCGCTGATCGACCCCAAACACTACTATGCCGCCCTTTGGGACAGCCTGGACGGCGACGTGGATCCTTCCGGCGCCACCTACGCCTTCGCCAAGTCGGCACGGGTCCACGGCGCGCAGTACTTCACTCACACGCCGGTGGTCGAAACCAATCAGCGCCCGGACGGCTCCTGGGACGTGGTCACGCCGAAAGGCACCATTCAGGCCGAGATGATCGTCAACTGCGGCGGCCTCTGGGCCCGCGAGGTCGGGCGCATGGCAGGTGTCGAACTGCCGGTCCAGCCTATGGAGCACCACTACCTTATCACCGAGAACATCCCGGCCATCGCCGAGCGGGATGAACGCCTGCCGGCCGGTATCGACTATGAGGCCAACATCTACTTCCGGCAGGAGGTCAAGGGCATGCTGCTGGGCACCTACGAACCCAAGTCGACCCCTTGGCGGATCGAAGGCACGCCGATGGACTTCGGCCATGAGCTGCTGAACCCGGACATCGACCGCATCGCCGACCGCCTGGAGATGTCTTTCGAGCGCATCCCGGCCATCGGCGAGGCCGGTATCAAGGACATCATCAACGGCCCCTTCACCTTCGGCCCGGACGGCAATCCCATGATCGGCCCGGTGCCGGGCATGAAGAACTACTGGTGCGCGGTCGGCGTTATGGCCGGTTTCTGCCAGGGCGGCGGCGTCGGCCTGACCATGGCGGAGTGGATGATCGACGGCGAGCCCTCAATCGATGTCTGGGCCATGGACGTGGCACGCTTCGGCGAATTCGCCTCGCCAGAGTGGGGCACGGTGAAGTCCTCGGAAAATTACGAGCGCCGCTTCGTCATGACCTTCCCCAACGAGACCCTGCCCAAGGGCCGGCGCCAGAAGACCACGGCGCTCTACGACCGGCTGATCGCCAAGGGTGCGGTGATGGATCAGGGCTTCGGCCTCGAGCACGCCCTCTGGTTCGCCGACGGTCCCGAAGACGCCCACGAAGCCCCCTCCTTCCGTCGCTCCCGCGCCCACGAATATGTGGCGCGCGAGGTCAAGGCGGTACGCGAGGCGGTGGGCTGCATCGAGATCGCGAACTTCGCCAAACATGACTTCACCGGCCCAGGCGCCCGTGCCTTCCTGGACAAGGTGCTCGCGGGCCGGGTGCCCAAACCGGGCCGCATCACCCTGACCCCCATGCTGACCGAAAAAGGCAAGCTCTATGGCGATCTGACCGTCGCCTGCCTGAGCGAAGACCACTTCATGCTGTTCGGTTCCGGCGCCATGCAGGAAGCTCACCGCCGCTGGTTCGAGCAGCGCCTCGGCACGGGCGTGACCTATCGGAACCGCTCCGACGAACTGCACGGCATCGCCATTTCCGGCCCGAACGCCCGGGATCTGCTGGCGCGCATCATGCGCGAAGACGTCTCGGCAGAGGCGTTCCGCTTCCGTGACATTCGCCGGACCTATGTCGGCGGCGTACCGGCCATCGTCTCGCGCATCAGTTTCTCGGGCGAACTCGGCTACGAGATCTATGTCGCGCCCCAGTACCAGATCGCCCTGGCCGAGGCGATCGAAGAGGCGGGCGCCGACCTGGGGCTGCGCTGGTACGGCGCCCGGGCGCTGATGTCCATGCGGCTGGAGAAGGCCTGGGGCGTCTGGACCCTGGATTTCCGCCCCGACTTCACGGCAGCCGAGAGCGGGCTCGACGCCTTCATCGACTGGTCAAAGGACTTCATCGGCCGCGAAGCCGCAGAAGCCGAAAAAGCCGAAGGTCCGAAACGCAAGCTGGTCACCCTGACCATCGACGCGCCGGAAATCGACGGCGAAGGCCTGGACGTGTCGAACGACGAAGCCATCCTGAAAGACGGCGAGGCGATCGGCTATGTCTCCTCCGGCGGCTACGCCCATCATGTCCGGAAGTCCATGGCCATGGGTTATGTCCCCGCTGAACTGGCACAGGGCGGCGAAGGCCTCAGCGTCGAGATTCTGGGGGAACTCTTCCCGGCCGAAATCCAGGCGGCCCCGCTTTTCGACCCCAACGGCGGGCGCATGCGGGGGTAGCAGGGAGCCTATCCTAAAGATTTCTTAACCGGGCGCAGGCAGACTGTGATTCGTCGAATTGCGGCTTGTCTGCGCCTGCCTAGGCGGGAGGAACGACCGGCTGCGCCAAAAAGGTATTTTGGTAGGAAAGAAAGCACGATGCTGCGTATGACCGCCCTTGGCGCCTGCCTCCTAGCCCTCGCCGGCTGCACCCCCTCGGCCCAGGTGGCATTGACCGGGGCCAGCCTGGTCAGCCTGGCCCATACCGATAAAACCGTCGGCGACCACGTCAGCACCTGGGCCTTCGATAAAGACTGCTCCCTCATTCAATTCATAAATGGCGAAGAGTACTGCCAGGACTATGAAGATGAGGCCGCGAAGGCGGCGGCTCAGCCGGTGTTACACTGCTACCGGACGATCGGCGGTGTGTCCTGCTATGAAAGACCTGACAGATCCGCCAGCGCGCAAACGAAAGTCTATTCAACCCCCGATTTTCAAGAAAATATAGCCATTTCAAAAAATTAACGCTGAATCCTGAAAGCAAACATCAACTCTGCGATCTTGGGGATCGTTCGAGTCGTTGCTTCGACTGGACGCCGCGTTAATTTTCGGAGACACTTGTGTGAATATTGGGAGGCACGGGCTTATATGGCAGAGCTGTATCGCTTCGATGAACGCCGCAATAAGAACAAATCCACGTTCTTTGATCGTCAGGAACTCGGTCAGCTACTGAACCTCTACAGCAGACGCGTCGCCAGCGGCGAGTGGCGGGACTACGCCATCGATCAAGGCGCCGGCAGCGCGACCTTCTCGATTTTCCGACACACTATGGATTCCCCGCTTTTCTCCATCGCCAAGCGCATCGTGTCACGGGGGCGCGGCAAGGAGTATATAGTTTACAGCGGGCGGCGCCAGCTCACCCGCACGCAGACCATGTCAGAGGCCCTGTCGTTTCTCGAAAAGAAACCCAGGGTCGTTTCGTAACTGGGCCTTGCTTCCTACGCCTTAGCCTGGCTGACGCAGCAGCGACCATTCCCTAACGCGCCTCGTCCCGCTATCCTTTCCTTCCCCTAAACACCAGCAGCTTCCGCCGGAAATCCTGTGCCGAAGCAGGGAGAACCCTCGTGATCGTCGAACAGATCTGGACCGGAAACGCCTACCGGAACTTCAATTATATCATCGCCTGCGGCGAGACCGGCGAAGCTATAGCCATCGACCCGTTTGAGTCGGACAAGTGTCTGGCGACCGCCAAGCGGAAAGGCTGGGACATCACCCAGGTGCTAAACACGCACGAGCACTACGACCATATCGGTGGGAACGATGCGGTCATTGCCGTAACCGGCGCAAAACTGCTCGCCCCTAAGAACGCCGGGGCGCGGATCCCGGGCATTGATCTGGGCCTTGCAGCAGGCGATGTCGTGCGGGTCGGAAAGACGGTCGAACTGGAGACCCTGGACACCCCCGGCCATACCATGACGCATATCAGTCTGCTGTCGCGCGGCGATCACGCCGGGCTGATCTGCGGCGATACCGTCTTCAACGCCGGTGCCGGGAACTGCCACAACGGCGGTGACCCCAGCACCCTCTATCAGACCTTCGTGGGGCAAATCGCGAAACTGCCCGACGAGACGCGGATCTATCCGGGACACGACTATTTCGCCACCAATCTGAAATTCACCCTGAACCGGGAGCCGGACAACAGCCGCGCTGCGGAACTACTCGAACAGATCGCAGATCAGGATACCAACCAGGCGCTGGTCACGACCCTGGGGCTGGAAAAGGAAATCAACACCTTTTTGCGTCTGCATAGCCCCAGCGTGATCGCAACCCTGCGGGAATCCTTCCCGGAACTGCCGGAAAATCCCGATCCCAAGACTGTATTTCTCAAGCTGCGGGAACTGCGCAACAGTTGGTAAGCCGGCAGGCCTGCTTTCGACGAGCCGCTAAAGGTCGGACGCCCCGAGGTTCTTGGACGGCGTAGAGATGCCCACCAGCGCGTTGCCATCAAAGCGCAGGACATCGACTTCGTCGTAGAACCAAGTCTCACCAAAGGGATTACCGGCCGCCTCTTCGACCCTGTGCGGCTTGCCCCAGGCCAGGCAGGCCATGTCCTTACTCGCGCCCAGCCACAGCGCCCGCTCCGTCAGATGCGCCGCTTCTGCCGCATCGAGTTGCAGGTCCGCGATCCTTCGCAGGCGCTCCGCTTCCCGGGCCTTGCGGGGGGTTTCATCGAACTCGACGCAGGCGAGAGAATAGGGATCCCCGAGACAGGCCAGGCGCGATGAGATGATGCTATGGGCATCGGGCTCGGGTTTGGCTAGCCAGTCGCAGGCGGCCTGAGCCTGTATCGGAACAAGCAGAACCATAAGATACAGACACAGCTTTTTCATTGCTTTCTCCCTACCTGGTGAGCAAACGCGCCCCGCAGTATAGCACAGACGCCATAGTGAAGGGTCGCGGCGTCGAGGCGCGCATTCGCGATCGCGAGAAAAGCCCCCGGCGCCTGTCGCGCCAGGGCAGAGAAAGACTATACTTTCCTGGCGTGCGAATCGGATGCTGCAGTGCCGTTGTCCGAGGCGCTGACAGAGCCTCTGCAATTGATCAGGGGATCGAAGGAAAGAACCGCCCTATGCCCGGATCGAGCTATCTGCTCGAAGTGCTTATTGTCCTCGTCGCCGCCGTCATCGCGGTCTCGCTGTTCCGGCGGCTGCGCCTTGACCCGGTGCTGGGTTATCTCTGCGCCGGTGCTGTGATTGGCCCCTACAGTCTCGGTCTGGTCCAGGGCATCGACACCATCCACGCCCTCGCGGAGCTCGGTGTCGTCTTCCTGCTGTTCACCGTCGGCCTGGAACTGCCGATCGCGCGTATCCGGGTGATGCCAATGCGCGTGTTTTTCCTGGGAATCGCCCAGGTCACGATTACGGGGCTCGCGATTTCCTCAGCCGTGGCCGCCATGGGTGTCTCGATCGAGGCCGCGGGTATCATCGGCTTCGGCACCGCGCTCTCCTCGACCGCGATCGTGCTGCGCCTGCTGTCGGACCGCGGCGGCCTGACCTCCCAGACCGGCCGCGCGGCCTTTGCGATCCTGATCGTCCAGGACCTGATGGTCGGCCCACTGCTGGTGGGGGTCTTCGCGCTCGGCGACCAAAGCGCCGACCTGCTGACCCTCCTGGGTGAAGCCGCCCTCAAGATGTTCCTGACCGTCGCCCTGATCCTCGGTCTCGGCCGCATCCTGCTGCGTCATGTCTTTACCCAGGTCGCCGCCACCCGAGAACCGGCAATTTTCGCCGCCACGACGCTCTTCGTGGTCCTGGGCACCGGCGTCGCCACGGAACATGTCGGCCTGTCCCTGGCCTTCGGCGCCTTTCTGGCCGGTATGCTGATGGCCGAAACCCAGTTCCGCCATCAGGTCGCCGCTGAAATCCAGCCCTTCCGGGGCCTTCTGCTCGGTCTCTTCTTTATGACCGTCGGGATGGAGATCCACCCTCGCCTGATCGTCGATAACGGCGTGACGGTCCTGCTGCTGGTCGCCGCGCTGCTGGCAGGCAAAGCGGTCATCCTGATCATTCTCGCCAAGCTTGTCCGCATGGCTCTGGCAGATGCCGTTCACCTGGGAGTTCTGCTCGCCCAGGGTGGTGAATTCGCCTTCGTGCTGATCGGCGCCGCCATGACCCAGGGCATCATCGCCCCCGAACTCGGGCAGATGGTCATCGTCGTGGTCGCGCTGACCATGCTGGTGACCCCTTTTCTCGCCGGCCTCGGGCAGCAAGCCTCCAATCGGATCGAACGCAACGAGGTACCGAAGGTCGAGGAACTGGCCGGCGGTGGTTCTAACCTGCGGGACCACGTCATCATCGCCGGGTTCGGGCGCGTCGGCGCCACCGTCGCCAAGCAGATGTCCGACGCCAACCTGCCCTTCCTGGCGGTCGACATGGATCCGCACACCATCCTCCAGGCCCAGAAGCGCGGTCTGCCGGTCTACTATGGCGACATCACCCGGGCGGAAATCCTCGAGGCCGTCAATGTGGAAGCCGCACGCGCCGTCGTGATCGCACTGGACGACAAGCATGTGTCCCTGCAGGTCGCCGCGATCCTTCGCTACATTTTTCCGAAGCTGAAAATCCACGCCCGGGCCCGCGATCTTGCCCACGCCCAGGAACTGGAGAACATCGGCGCGGACACGGTGGTCACTGAACTGGTGCCGACCGGCCTTCAGCTCGCTAAAGTTGTACTTGAACCCGAAAACGCAGAGCCAAAGTAATCCGGCAACCTGGCCGCGATCATGGTGGCGTTCCGTCTCGCCGCACCGACAGTCCCGAGCGCCCATCCATGGCAACAGGTTTGCGCCTTTTACTCGGCCCACACCACAAAGCGCCGAGTTAAAGACCGCCCAGTTCTGGGTTTTCACAGCCGCCCAAGGTTAAAATCTGCGCTCTCCGACAATCGGGCGAATAAAGCTGTGAATCAATTCAACGATTCTAACGCTTCTCTAAGACTTTTCTGACTATCTTTGCGTGAAATAAACCTCTCGAAACGATAAGCATCGGATTTCGCGGGGTTTTCATTGGTTCGGCCGACCGATGGCGGATTGGTCAATGTCGTGAGACAGGGAAAGAAAGATGACTGACAGCTTCGTTCATTCGGAAAAACTGGCAGGCGCTGCCCTGGCGGAAATGCGCGCCAAGCAGATTCCGATGACTCCGAAGAATTTCAACATCTGGTATGACTACTGTAACGGCAACAATCCCGGCCTCTGCCAGGCCGTCGAGCGGCTGATCAAGAGCAACTCCAAGTTCTCCGAAGACGAAAATGCCAATCTCTACGCCACATATTTCGGCTGCGAGAGAAACAACAAGGACCTGAACGAAACCGGCAATGAGATTCAGAACATTGCCGAACAGATCGTGACACAGTTGAAAAGCGCAACCGACGTCACAGCCGACTACGGCAAGACCCTGGGCGATTTCTCCGGCGAACTGGAGAAGGCTGCGGACAATAGCGCCGATGAACTGAACGTCCTGATCCGGGACGTTATGGCGGAAACCCAGAAAGTCGCTCAGCGGAACCGGGATCTCGAGCAGCAGCTAAGCGATTCTGCCTCGGAAATTGACGGTCTGCAGGAGGATTTGAAGAAAGTCCGGCAAGAGGCCATGACCGATGGCCTGACGGGCCTCGCCAACCGCAAGTGCTTCGACGTGCGACTGGCCGACGCGATGATCGACGCGGCAGAAGCGGACGAGAATCTCTCGCTGATGCTGTTGGATATCGACTTCTTCAAGAAGTTTAACGACACCTACGGCCACCAGATCGGCGACCAGGTGCTGAAGCTGGTGGCCCAGAGCCTGCAGAAAACGGTCAAGGGCCAGGACACCGCCGCGCGCTACGGCGGCGAGGAGTTCGCGGTGATCCTGCCGAATACGGAACGAGAGAACGCCGTTAAGCTGGCCGAGAGCATTCGCGTCGGTCTGGCCAAACAGGTTCTCAAAAACCGCCGAACCGGCGATTCCTTCGGCAAGGTCACCGTTTCCATCGGCGTGGCCAGCTTCCATAAAGGCGAATCCGCGGACGATCTGGTCCAGCGCAGCGACAAGGCGCTCTACAAAGCCAAGCAGGATGGCCGCAACCGGGTCATCAGTGAGGCCGAAATGGGTCAGGCGAACGTCAGCGTCGCCTGAAGACGGATAGCAGCGTCACTCAATTTCGTAGCGAGATGGCTTAGTAGTGAGGTGGCGGTTTGTCGTCCGGCGCCTCGCGCGCCGCTTCAAGCACACTCAGCCGATCCAGCAGGCGGTCCAGCTTCGCCGCCACGGCATCCAGTTTGTTCCACTGCGCAGCCGCAACATCACTCATATCCTGAAGCACGCGTTCCTGCTCGGCGACATGCGCCTCAAGCCGATCGATTCTATCCTGTAAATCTTGGGTCATACGCCTTTTTTAGCAGCAACGATGGCCTGGACAAGGCCGGAAACACGGGAGCGTCAATCAGTTGATGGCCGCCTCGCCACTTTTTGGCAATTGTCATCGGCCATTGTAAAAGTAAGTCGGAACGCCCGCACGTCCCTGTCATCAGCAAAAAGGCCACCAAAGCATGCGCAAAGCTCATCTCCGCAGCCGTGGTCCCGACCTGCCGCCCCTAGATCAGGTCGTGCAGTACGACTTCGCACCAGGTTACGTGGTCTTCACTCTGCCCGCCCCAAAGCGCCTCCGGGTCCGGGCCGGCGGCGAAACCCTCGCCGACACGACCGAGGGTCTGATCCTCTTCGAGTCCGATCACCTGCCGCTCTACTACTTCCCGCTCGACTCGGTGCGGATGGATCTCTTTGAACGCAGCAGTCACGTCAGCCACTGTCCCTACAAGGGCGAAGCCACGCACTATTCACTTCGGAACCGGCCGGAAGACTACCAGGACATCATGTGGCGCTATCATGATCCCCTGCCGGCCTGCCCGCCCATCGGCGATTATGTTTCCTTCTACTGGCATGAAGTGGACCATTGGTACGAGGAGGACCAAGAGGTCTTTGTCCACGCCCGCGACCCTTACCGCCGAGTCGACTGCCTGCCCTCAAGCCGCCGGGTACAGGTTTTCCTGGATGGTCAGGAGGTCGCGGACTCGAAAAACGGCGTGTTCCTCTTCGAGACAGGACAGCCGACCCGCTACTACCTGCCGCCCGACGATGTTCGCCAGGACCTGCTGCGTCCCAGCGACCGGATCACGCATTGCCCTTACAAGGGACAGGCGGGCTACCACCATCTCCAGGTGGGCGAAAAGCTATACGAGGATATGATCTGGTTCTACACGGATCCGGTACAGGAGGCCTCAGCCATTAAAGGCCTGCTCTGTTTTGCCAACGAGTTCGCAGAGCGCATCCTGGTCGAGGGTGTCGAGCAGCCCCGGCCGGTCACCGGCTTCTCCCACGGCTACAACTACCACGGAACCAAGGCCTCAGCCGCGCCGGAGACCTGAGGATCGGAACCCAAATTCGAGATCCACATTGTCACAATCCTGCCGCTGTATACCCAGCGATGATGAAACGAAACCAAAGCTTCACGTCTCTGACAAATTACATCCATCTTTGATAGCAAATGCTATCGGTCAATATTAATCATTGGTTGCGACATCGCGAGAGGTCAGGTTTGCCGTCACGATTTCGCGCATAAATATTCTCTGATCATTCATCCAAGTGTGAAACGCTGGACACGCTCTCCTGATGCAATGGAGCAAAATCAGGGAGCGCACATGCTGTCATTGAAAAGCCTGCAAAAGACCTTCGACTCCACCCGCGCGGTGGATCGGGTCTCCATCGATATTCCTTCCGGCCAGATGGTCGGAGTCATTGGCCGCTCCGGCGCCGGCAAATCGACGCTGCTGCGGCTGATCAATCGCCTGATCGACCCGACCGAAGGGGCTGTGACCTTCGACGACGTCGATGTCACGGCGCTTAAAGGTCGTGACCTACGCCTTTGGCGGGCCTCATGCGCCATGATCTTCCAGCAGTTCAATCTGATTGAGCGCATGGACGTGCTGACCAACGTTCTGGTCGGCCGTATCGCGCACCACGGCTTTCTCTCCTCCATGGCCTGCCGCTTCAGTGACGAAGAACGGGCGCTGGCCATCAAAGCCCTGGACCGCCTGGACCTGGCACCCCAGGCCTTACAGCGCGCCGGCACGCTCTCCGGCGGACAACAGCAGCGCGTCGCGATCGCCAAGGCACTTGTGCAGGAACCGAAAGTCCTGCTGGCCGACGAACCCATCGCCTCGCTCGATCCCGCGAACGCCACCCGGGTGATGGAAGCCCTGCGGCGCATCAACCTGGAGGACGGCATCACCGTGCTGGTCAATCTCCACACCCTGGATACGGCGCGCAACTACTGCGACCGGATCATCGCCATGCGCGCCGGCCGCGTACAGTTCGACGGCGACAGCCATGAACTCACCAACGCCCGCGTGCGCGATATCTACGGCACCGAAGGTCTGGAGACGGAGATCGATGAGTCGGTCACCTCGACCACGATCGAAAGCCTGGACCAGCCGGACCGTCAGCTCGAATACGCCTGACTCTCACGTCGCGGTCCCGCGGCGCTCTCCACGTCTCAAGAAAACCCAACAGGAGGCTATCATGAAAAGATTTCTGTTCTCCGGCGTCGCCCTCGCGACCGCCCTCGCCGCTTCGACCGCCTTTGCCGGCGACTGGAAGGAACAATACAAGACCATCAAGTTCGGGATCCTCTCCGGCGAAAACGAAAAGGACCGCATCGGTCGCTATAAGCCCTTCGAGGAGTATCTGGAGAAGGAACTGGGCGTCGAAGTCGAGATCTTCACCGCCGGCGCCTATGACGGCGTGATCCAGGCCATCGCCGCCGATCAGATCGAATTCGCCTTCTTCGGCTCCTCCTCTTATGCCGCCGCCTATACCGAGACCAACGGCGGCGTTAAACCGATCCTATCGCGCGTCCAGAAGGACGGCTCGACTGGTTATTACTCCATCCTGGTGACCCGCTGCGACAGCGACCTGAAGGATCTGGCCAGCCTGAAAGACAAAGTCCTCGCCTTCGCCGATCCGGACTCCACCTCCGGCTACGCCGTGCCCTACTACAATCTCTCCAAGGAAGTCGATCCCAAGCTCTACTTCAAATCGGTGCCTTTCTCCGGCAGTCACGAGGCCGGCGTGCAGGGTGTGGTCAACGGCACCTTCGACGCCGCGGCGACCTACATGACCAACGAAACCTCGGGCATCATCCCGCGCATGATCACCAAAGGCATGATCGAAGAAGGCGTCGCCTGCCCGATCTGGAAATCCCCGGAAATCACCTCCGGCCCCTTCACCGCCCGGGGCAACCTGCCGCAGGATCTGATCGACGACATGCAGGCCGCGGTATTCGCCATCCCCGAAAAAGACCCGAAGGCCTTCAAGGAAATGACCGGCGGCGCCAATTCGACCCAGAAGGGTTGGATCAAGGTCGATCACAGCCGCTATGAGTGGATCGTGGAAATGCGCGCCTGGCTGAAGCGCCAGCGCCGCTCCAGCTAAGGTCTGAAATGCCGTTTCCAGGGCGCCGGGTTGAACATCCCGGCGCCCACCCTTTTCGATCTCCAGGCCATGACAGCTCTCTCCCCCGCCCTTCAGCAGTTTGAAGCGGACTATGCCCGTGCGCGTGCCCGGGCGCGGCGCATTCAGATCGTTTCGACCCTGCTCTTCGCCATCGCCTTCCTGCTTTCCGCCTCCTTCGGCGGCTTCTTCGATATGACCGACGTCACCCTGCCGAACGGGGACCGGGTCAGCCAATGGAAGATCTGGGCAGGTCTGCCGCGACTCGGCGAGTACATCTACAAGACCCTGCCGACACTGCGGCTGGAAAGCTTGGTTAGCGACATTGGCGAGTGGTTCTGGCGCTGGAAGGTCTGGCTGCGGCTTCTGATCGAAACCGTCCTGATCGCTTACCTGGCCACGCTGGTCGGCGTGGTCGGCGCCTTTCTGCTGAGCTTTCCTGCGTCGCGCAACCTGGCGCCGAACCGCTGGGTGCTGAACATCACCCGGCGCTATCTCGAGATCATCCGCACGGTGCCCGAACTGGTCTGGGCGCTGATCTTCGTCTTCTGCTTCGGCGTCGGCCCCATGGCCGGTGTGCTCGCCATCGGCCTGCATTCCACCGGCGCCCTGGGCAAACTCTATTCCGAGGTCAACGAGAACATCGACATGCGCCCGGTCGAGGGCGTGCGCGCCTCCGGCGGCGACTGGTTCCAGCAGATCCGCTTCGGGGTCGTGCCTCAGGTCATTCCCAACATCATCAGCTATACCCTGCTGCGCTTCGAGATCAACGTACGCTCCTCTTCGATCATCGGTTACGTCGGCGCGGGCGGGCTGGGACAGGAGATCCGCGAGGCCATGTCCCTGCAGGAGTACACGGACCTCTCCGCACTCTTCATCATCATCCTGGTAACCGTCATCGTCATGGACACGGCCAGCGAGCGCCTGCGGCATCGCATCATCGGCCTCTCGGCAAAGGAAACCTGACATGCCTCAGAAGCAGTCGAGAGAAGCCATGATCGCGGAGGCCCGGGCGCTGGTGCCGGATGCTTTCGAGACTCCGCTATCAACGCGCCTGCTGCGCGCGGGACTCTGCCTCGGCCTTGGCGGCCTGACCCTCTGGTGTCTCTACGCCTTCGATTTTTCGCCCACACGCATTGTCGAAGGGGCAGAGCGCTTCGGCCGGGTTCTGTCTTTCATGTTCCCGCCCGAGATCTGGACCACCTGGGAAGACTGGTCCGAAATCCTCAAGGGCCTGGGAGAAACGGTGGCCATGGCCTTTATGGGTACACTGCTGGGCGCACTCGTGGCCTTTCCGCTCTGTTTTCTCGGCGCCAAGAACATCATGCCGTCGAGCTGGATCCGCCTCAGCAGCCGCCGGTGCTTCGACGCCCTGCGCGCGGTTGAGCAACTGGTCCTGGCACTAATCTTCATCCGCGCCTTCGGCCTGGGGCCCCTGGCCGGCATCCTCGCCATCGCGGTCTCGGAAATCGGCACCTTCTCGAAGCTCTTTTCGGAAGCGATCGAAAACACCTCAAAGAAACCGGTCGACGGCGTACTCGCCTCTGGTGCCGGCAATCTGCAGAAGATCCGCTTCGCGATCCTGCCCCAGGCCATTCCGGTGATCCTCTCGATCATCCTCTACAACTTCGAATCCAACACGCGCTCGGGCACCATTCTCGGCATCGTCGGCGCCGGCGGCATCGGCTTTCTGCTGTCCGACCGCATCGCCGCCTATAAATGGGGCGAGGCCTGGAGCATCATCTTTCTGATCATCCTGACCGTTTACATCATCGACGGGATCTCCGGATGGCTGCGCATGAAGATCATCGGCAAGAGCGAGCAGGTCCGGTGACGGCACACCCGGACAGCGAGCCGGAGCGTCATCCCGACCGCAAAGCGGCCCTCAGCGAAGAGCCCAAAATTCACGCGACCGCCCAGGTCATCGACTGCGAACTCGGGGTCTGGACCGAGGTCGGCCGCGACACCGTTATGATGCAGTCCTCCCTGGGCGATTACTCTTACATCGTCGACAACGGCAGTGTGGTCTGGACACAGATCGGCAAGTTCTGCTCAATCGCCAGGAATGTGTGCATCAATCCGGGCAACCATCCGACCTGGCGGGCCAGCCAGCATCACTGGACCTATCGCGCCTCGGCCTACGGGCTCGGTGAAGACGACGCGGACTTCTTCGCCTGGCGCCGCGACCATGAAGTAACGATCGGGCATGATGTCTGGGTTGGCCACGGCGTGACCATCCTTCCGGGTGTCACGATCGGCCATGGCGCGGTGATCGCCGCAGGCGCGGTCGTCTCGCGCGACGTCGCCAACTACAGCATTGTCGGCGGCGTGCCCAACGAGGTCATCCGGCGCCGCTTTACCCAAGCGCAGGAAGACGCCCTGCTCGAGATTGCCTACTGGGACTGGAGCCGGGAGCAGTTACGCGCGGCCCTGCCGGATATCCGGCGCCTGGATGTCGAGCGCTTCATCGCCAAGTACGGCCAGGCCAAGTACGCCTAGAATCTATCACCAGACCCGTTTGCCTTGGCGCCAGACCTGCTTGAGGAAAGGCGTTCCCAAATGTCTGCCGACATGAAGCAGGTCGGCACGCTGCCCGATCTCGATCGCACCACGGTCCTTCAAGCCGGCAACCATCGCCGGTGTCCGGCTCGCCATCGCCACGGCCTGTGGCAGGTCATAGGAAAAACCTTCGTCAAAAGCGATGAGGAAAACGCAGTCCAGCATGGAGCGCGGTACATAGTCCGACGCGAGAACATCGACGAGATCCTCCGCCATCAGATCCTTGACCGCCACATTGCCTGACTGGGATCCGCCGCGCAGTACGTTGGGCGCGCCGCCCACGACCGTCATCCCGGCCGCGCGCGCCGCACGGGCTGCTTCCAGGGTGCAGGGAAATTCCGAGACGGCAATCCCTTCCCGCAGTGCCATCTCGACATGCTCCAGTTCCGTGTCATCGTGGCTGAGCAGCGGCAGGCCCCGCTGCCGCGCCAGCGCCACCACCTCGGGCCGCACCCGGGCGCCGACCTCGGCGCAGCGCGCGATAACCTCCTCGATCTTCGCACGCACCTGGGCTTCCGTATCGCCGGTCGCCGCCCTGTGGCGGGCGATGTAGCCGGAGACATCCCGGCTCTGACGAATACCGGGCAAATGCTCCATGACCGAGACGACACACACGATCTCCTTGTCGATGTTCGCTTCGGTCAGGGCCGCCGCCTCCGGATCGGTGATCTCGCAGCGCAGATGCACCAAGTGCTCCGCGCGCAGCATGCCCGCCGCCTGAGCCATCTCCAGTGCGTCGATCATGGGCGCCAGAATCTCGGCCCGCCCTGGATTGTCGAGGGTCGCGCCGACGCAGATGCTGTCGAACACGGTGGTCACGCCGGCCCCGATGATCTGGGCATCGTGGGCCAAGGCGGCGCGGGTATAGTCCCAGCGCACATGGGCCCGGGGATAGACATGCTTCTCAAAGTGGTCGGTGTGAATATCCACCAAACCCGGCAGCAGGTAATCGCCCTCGAGGTCCAGGCTGCCGCGCGGAGCCGAACCGGTCCCGATGTCGACAATCCGACCCTCGGCGACCACCAGGCTGCCGCTCACCACCTCTTCACCCAGTATCAAGCGGGCATTCGCCAGAACCGTTTCCCCGGCGTCAGTTCCATCCAGCATGTCAGAATTCCGTATCGCGTCGCCTATTACGTTGGAGCGGCAGGATATTCCAACTTCATGACGGTCGTGCGTCGCGCGATGAAAAATCTGGTCGAGGAGTCACTCTCTATTCTCAGTTACTTCGACGTAAGAGGGGGACAGAACGGTTTCCACCGTTTTGTCCCCCTCCGAGAAGCACCCAGTCTGGATCGATCACGAAGCGCGCGCAGTTGGTGGCGCAAACTTGGTCAGGTCGATGCCCTGCACGGCCGCCTTGTACTCTTCGATGCTCGGCGTCCGGCCGAGGACCGTTGAAAGTACGACGACCGGCGTGGAGGCCAGAAGGGACTCCCCTTTCTTGTCGTCGGAGTCTTCGACCACCCGCCCCTTGAAGAGACGCGTCGAGGTCGCCATGACGGTGTCGCCCTTGCCCGCCTTCTCCTGGTTGCCCATACAGAGATTGCAGCCGGGCCGCTCCAGATAGAGGACGTTTTCGTACTCGACACGCGCCACACTCTTCGGTGCGCTGTCGTCGAACTCAAAGCCGGCATACTTTTGCAGGATGCTCCAGTCGCCTTCCGCCTTCAGCTCGTCGACGATGTTGTAGGTTGGCGGTGCAACGACCAGAGGCGCATTGAACTCGACCTTGCCATACATCTTTTCGAGGTTTCGGAACATCTGGGCGACGATGCTCAGATCCCCTTTGTGCACCATGCAGGAGCCGACGAAGCCGAGATCGACTTTCTTTTCCGCCCCGTAGTAGGAAATCGGCCTGATGGTGTCGTGCGTGTAGCGCTTGGAAACATCGATGTTCTCGACATCCGGATCGGCGATCATCGGCTCGTCGATTTGATCCAGGTCCACGATCACTTCCGCCACATACTTGGCGTCACAGTCCGGCGCCAGTGCCGGTTTCTCGCCGGACCTGATCTCGGCGATGCGTTTATCCGCTTTCTCGATCAGTCCTTTCAGCATCCGGACGTCGTTGTCCATGCCTTTATCGATCATGATCTGAATACGGCTCTTCGAAATCTCGAGGGACTCGATCAGGGTCTCGTCGGTCGAGATACAGATGGAGGCTTTCGCCTTCATTTCTGCCGTCCAGTCGGTAAAGGTGAAGGCCTGATCCGCCAGCAGGGTCCCGATGTGGACTTCGATCACCCGCCCCTGGAAAACATTGTCGCCGAACTGATCGAGCATCTGGGCCTGCGTCGCATGGACCACGTCACGGAAATCCATGTGATCGCCCATGCGGCCTTTGAAGGTCACTTTGACCGACTCCGGGATGGGCATCGTCGCTTCGCCCGTCGCCAGGGCCAGCGCCACGGTACCTGAGTCGGCACCGAAAGCCACGCCCTTGGACATCCGCGTGTGGGAATCGCCGCCAATGGTGATGGCCCAGTCATCGACCGTAATGTCATTCAGAACCTTATGAATGACGTCGGTCATGGAGTGGTAGACACCCTTCGGGTCCCGCGCCGTGATGAGACCGAACTTATTCATGAATTCCATGAGCTTGGGCGTATTGGCCTGGGCCTTCTTATCCCAGACCGAGGCCGTATGACACCCGGACTGGTAGGCGCCGTCGACGGCCGGGGAGATCACCGTCGCGGCCATGGCTTCCAGTTCCTGAACCGTCATGGGTCCCGTAGTATCCTGCGAACCGACGATATTCACCTTCACCCGGACGTCCGAGCCCGCATGCAGGACAGTGCCTTCGCTCACGCCGACGGCGTTGTTGTTGAAGATCTTCTCGACCGCAGTCAGCCCCTGCCCCGCATGGGAGAGTTCCTGTGAGGGCGCAAAGACGGCCGGCCGCTCCACGCCGAGCGTCGAGGCCGCGAAGTTCTGAAGCTTTTTACCGAAGACGATCGCGTAGGACCCGCCGGCCTTCATGAACTCGACCTTCTGCGGCGTAAAGGATGTGGCGACATCCGCCAGTTCCTCAGTGCCATCTTCGCTGCGGAGCTTTTTGTCTTTGGCGTTGATGGTCAGAACGGTGCCCGTCTCGACGGAGTATTTTTCTTCGAGAATGGGGTTGCCGTCATTGTTCAGGATCGGATTGCCATCCGGATCGGTCTTTTTGACCCAGTTCTTCAAATCGATGCCGATACCGCCGGTGACGCCGACGGTGGTCAGGAAAATCGGCGATATCCCGTTCGTCCCCGCAACGATCGGAGCGATATTCACAAAGGGAACATAAGGGCTTGCCTGATGACCCGTCCAAAGAGCGACGTTATTCACGCCCGACATCCGCGATGAGCCGACGCCCATGGTGCCCTTCTCAGCGATCAGCATCACGCGCTTGTCAGGGTGCTGTTTCTGCAGTTCCCGGATTTCCTTCTGCGCCGCTTCGGATACGAAGCACTTTCCGTGCAGTTCCCGATCCGCCCGGGAGTGCGCCTGGTTGCCCGGCGACATCAGGTCGGTGGAAATATCGCCTTCGGCGGCGATGTAGGTGACGACCTTAATTTCCTCTTCGACATCAGGCAGCTTCGTGAAGAACTCGGCCTTGGCGTAACTCTCGAGGATCTCCCTGGCGACCTCGTTCCCGGCTTTGTAGGCCGCATCAAGCCGATCCGTATCCGCGTCGTAAAGGAAGACCTGCGTTTTCAGCACTTCGGCAGCCGGCTCAGCGACGGTTGCATCATCGCCCAATGCGAGATCGAGCAGGACCTCGACGGAGGGACCGCCTTTCATGTGCGACAGAAGCTCGAAGGCAAAGGCGGGCTTGATCTCCTCTACCTTTGCATCACCGAGAATGATCTCCTTGAGGAATTTCGCCTTTTCACCGGCGGCGCTCGTGGTGCCGGGCAGCGTGTTGTAAATAAAGAATTGCAGAGAATCCTCTCTGTACTCGTTATTCACATCTTTAATCTGCGAAATAATCTCATTCAGAAGAGCGCCGTCCTCGATCGGCTTGGGGCTCAATTCTTGAGATTTACGCTCTTCGATTTCATTCAGGTAGTCGGTGTACAAGCTCATAACGATCCCGTCGCCTTCGTGTTCTTCACAGATCGGGGGCAATTGGCGCAGGCTTTCCGCAAAACGGCGAAACCCAGCGGCGCTACCCCTAATTCAGCCAGGATTGGCTTACAAGATGTTTCTGATGATTTTGATAACACGCATATTTTACCGATTTTGCGCGGGGTAGAGCAACGCAATGTTGGGATCGTCGGTTCGACGGACCCGCGATTTAGAGGAAAGAAGCCTGCTCAAGGTCAGGAACAGCTAACGCGAAGCCGCGACAACAACATCTCTTAAGGCAGTCGTTCGAGGGTTGCGTTCATCCCCTGCCCGCCATGCCACGGAGACTGAAAAACCTGGACCGTCGACCGGCAGGTCCCGCAGCGCCATTCCAGACAGTCTCGGGCAAGCCCGAACAAAGCGTTCCGGCAACGTTGCGATCAGCGGAAGCTGTTCCAGCAAATATGCGCTTTGCAGAAAGTAGGGCGTGGTAACGGAGACCCGCCGCTGATGTCCCGACCTTTGAAGTATGTCATCGACGAAGCCGGACGGCGTTCCGTCCAGCGACACCAGCATGTGCTCGCAGGCAAGAAAATCCTCGAGCAGCAAAGGATCCGGCAGCGTCAGCAGCCGCGGATTGAAGACGCAAACATGCCGGTCTTCGAACAGGCGCCGCCGCCGGACCCAGGAACTGGTCTTCGGAAACATCCCAAGCGCGATGTCGATCTCGCCATCGGCCAGGAGCGCCATCGCGTTCGACTTGTCGGCACGGCGTAGCGCCAGATCCGCCCGCGGTATTTTCTCCGTAAGGAGCCGCATGACCTTTGGAACCAACAAAGCAGCCGCATAGTCGGAAGCCCCAAGGAAGAAACGAGTTTCCGTCGTGCCTTCATCGAAGTCCTGCGGGCCGAAGAGGCTCTGTTCGATCTGCCCCAGGGAGGTGCGCAGAGGGCCAATGATTTCCTGGGTCCGCGCTGTCGGAACCATGCCGCCCGGACCGCGGACGAAGAGATCGTCCTGTAAGGCCTCCCGCAAGCGCGACAGGGCCTGGCTGACCGCCGGCTGTCCGACCCCCAGCTCTCTGGCGGCCGCTGTAACATTCCCCTGCCTCTCAAGCTCGTTCAGAACCTTGAGAAGATTGAGGTCGATCGACTGAAGATTATTTTCATGCATTCCATATTATAATTATTAATTTTAAGAATATCAAAGGCAGGCCTATATCCTTCTCCAGATGACGACGCTGAGCTGCAGTGCTCCTGGGAAAAGCGGAGCAACACGGCGCGCGGGACAGAACTCTCAACAAATGAGGAGGGAGCATGTTTTCCCTGAAAGAGAAACACATCCTGGTTGTCGGCGGCGCTTCCGGCATCGGGCGTGCGACTGCCGAAATGGCGGCACAGCTTGGCGCCCATGTCCTGCTGGCCAGCCGCTCGGAAGAGAAGCTCGCCCGGGCAGCGGATGCCATCGGTCACGGCACCACGTATTATCCCGTCGACATGACCGACGAAGCCGCCGTGAAGGCCTGGGCCGCCGCGCTTCCGGAGATCGACTATCTGGTGATTTCGGCCTCCAGCGCGACACACGGCGCTTTCGCGACCTCGGAGACCGCGCCGCTGCGCCAGATGTTCGACGCCAAGTTCTTCGGCCCCTACGTGACCGCGCGCGAAGTTCTGCCGAAAATCCGGCCTGGCGGCGCCATTATTCTGTTTTCCGGTGTTCTCAGCCGCAGGCCGGGCGCGAACTGCGCCGGTCTCGGCGCGGTCAATGGCGCCATCGAGGCCCTGACGCGTGCCATGGCCCTGGAGCTGGGGCCTGATATCCGGGTCAATTGCCTCTCGCCCGGCATGGTCCGCTCAGAAGCCTATGACGCCATGCCGGAAGATGCCCGCGAGGCCATGTACGACAGCACCGGCGCCAGTCTGCCGAGCGGCCGGGTTGGCCAGCCGGAAGAAATCGCGCAGGCGGTTTTAGCCTCGCTCACCAACGGCTATCTGACCGGGCAGATTCTCGACGTCGATGGCGGCCACATGATCCGCCAATACGCGACGCGCTGAGAACCGCCTCTATTCCCACTCGATGGTTCCCGGCGGCTTGGAAGTCACGTCGTAGACCACCCGATTGATGCCGCGCACCTCGTTGATGATGCGGGTTGCCGCCGCCGAGAGGAATTCATGGTCGAAGGGATAGCTGTCGGCCGTCATGCCGTCGGTCGAGGTGACGGCGCGCAGGGCACAGACGTAGTCGTAGGAGCGGCCGTCGCCCATCACGCCCACGGTCTTGACCGGCAGCAGCACGGCGAAGGCCTGCCAGATGGCGTCGTAAAGGCCCGCCTTGCGGATCTCGTCCAGATAGACCGCGTCGGCCTTGCGCAGGATCTCGCACTTCTCGCGGGTGATATCGCCGGGAATGCGGATCGCCAGGCCCGGCCCCGGGAAGGGATGTCGCCCGATCAGGCTCTCGGGCAGGCCGAGTTCCCGGCCGAGTTCGCGAACCTCGTCCTTGAAGAGTTCACGTAGGGGCTCGACCAGCGACATCTTCATGCGCTCGGGCAGACCGCCCACGTTGTGGTGCGACTTGATGGTCACGCTGGGGCCGCCCGTGAAGGAGACGGACTCGATCACGTCCGGATAGAGCGTGCCCTGGGCCAGGAAGTCGGCACCGCCCAGCTTGTGCGCTTCTTCATCGAAGACGTCGATAAAGGTCCCGCCGATGATCTTACGCTTCTGCTCCGGATCACTGACGCCTTCAAGCTTGCCAAGGAAGAGATCGCTGGCGTCTTTATGGACCAGGGGAATGTTGTAGTGGCCGCGGAAGATCTCGACCACCTGCTCCGCCTCGTTCTGGCGCAGCAGGCCATGGTCCACGAAGATGCAGGTGAGCTGATCGCCGATCGCCTCGTGGATCAACACCGCCGCCACTGACGAATCGACACCGCCGGAAAGGCCGCAGACCACCTTGCCCGAGCCGACCTGGGCGCGGATCTTTTCGATGGCCTGCTGGCGGAAGGCGGCCATGGTCCAGTCGCCGCCGCAACCGACGACCTTGTGCGTGAAGTTGGACAGCAGCTTGGCACCATCCGGCGTGTGCATGACTTCCGGGTGGAACTGCACACCGTAGATCTTGCGCGCATCGTTAGCCACCATGGCATAGGGCGCGCCCTCGGAAGTCCCCACGATGCGGAAGCCTTCCGGCAGTCTGACCACCCGGTCGCCATGACTCATCCAGACCTGGTGCCGCTCGCCGCTCGACCAAAGCCCTTCGAAGAGACCGCAGTCGTCGGTGACATCCACATAGGCGCGACCGAACTCCTGATGATCGGAAGGGTCGACCTGGCCGCCGAGCTGCGCGCAAATGGTCTGCATGCCGTAGCAGATGCCAAGCACCGGGACACCGAGATCGAAGGCCACATCCGGCGCGCGCGGCGTATCGCTGGCCGTCACCGAGGCCGGACCGCCGGAGAGGATGATGCCGCGCGGATCGAATTCGCGGACACGGGCCGGATCGGCGTTGAAGGGAATCACTTCGCAATAGACTCCGCTTTCGCGCACGCGCCGGGCAATAAGCTGGGTCACCTGCGAACCGAAGTCGAGAATGAGAATACGGTCTGTCATGGGCGGAAACTATTCTCCGTTAAAGATCAAGTCCAGCGCGCTGGACCTGGAAAACAGCAATTTTCGGGGCTTTTTGCGATAGATAGAGAAGGCAGCTTTGCGCAAAGGGTCAGATCTCCGGGGTCAAGGACTTCAGGGCTGCAGAATCGGGCCAGCCATAGGCGATTTCATCCAGCAGGACGCCGGCGAAGGGCTCCTGCCGCTCGGCGATTCGCTGACCACCCATGGCCTCGTAGAAGAAGCGCGAAGGATTGCTCGCCAGCACCCAGATCACCGCGGAGCTGATGCCGTAGTCCAAGAGGTCGCGAAACAGACAGCCAAGCAACTGCCGCCCGATCCCCTTCCCCTGCCAGTCCACCTCCACGTAAAGGGTATAGACCTCGCCAGCGAAGGGCGGGTTCCGATCCCGCGAGGGCCCCGCGTGTCCGAAACCGACGATTCGACGGGTTTCGCCACTGGCTTTGTCGGGTCTGGTTTCGGCCAGGAGAATCGATTCGTTTCGTCCCTGCCGGGCAATCCACTGCTTCCAGGCCTGCGCCTTGGCATCGATGGTCAGGGAGGTCAGGTACTGGTCGGGCACCATACCGGCATAGGTGTGCCGCCAGGTTTCCACATGAACCCGCGCCAGCTCGCGGCTGTCTTGCAGCAGGGCTTTGCGGAGCTGCAGCCGGCGGCTCATGCCTCTGCACACCGTTCGAGAAGGGAGAGGAAGAAGCCGTCACTGCCGTGTCGCCGCGGCGTCAGCAGCAGATGCGGTCCCTCGGCCGGACAGTTCGCGCCCGGCAACAACTGCTTCCAGACCTCAGCAACGGACATCTGGACAAAGGCGGGATGGCTCTGCAGAAAACGCGCGATCTGCGCTTCGTTCTCCTCCGGCAGCAGCGAGCAGGTGGCGTAAATCAGCCGCCCGCCCGGCTTGACGAGTTTCGCAGCGTCTCGCAGCACCTCCTGCTGCACCCTTCGATAGCCTGCCAGCCGTTCGGGAGTCAGCGTCAGGCGGGCATTCGGCTGCCGCCGCCAGACACCGCTGCCGGAACAGGGCGCATCGACCAGCACCCGGTCGAACCGCCCGGCTGAGGCTGCCAGCCAGTCCGGGTCGGGCAGCGCGCGCGGCTCCACCAGCGTCGTGCCGGCTCGCGCGTAACGCGGCTGCGCCTTCTGGAGGCGTGCCGCGTCAACATCCAGCGCGACAAGCCGCCCCTCATTTTCCATCAACGCCGCAAGCGCCAGGGTCTTACCACCTGCCCCGGCGCAGAAATCGGCAACCGCCATACCCGGTCGCGCATCGCTCAGCAGCGCGATCAACTGGGAACCTTCGTCCTGTACCTCAACCAGTCCCTCGCGAAAGGCCTTGGTCGCCTGCAGAGCCCGGCGGCCCTCGACGCGCAGCCCAAGGGGAGAAAGTTCCGTCTCCCGGGTTTCGATACCTTCTTTCTCAAGGGCTTCGCGCGCCGATGTGCGCTCCCCCTTCAAGCCGTTGACCCGCAGGACCACCTCCGCCTCGCGCCGCAGAGCCGCCATCTCCACCGCCAGGTCATCGCCGAAACGGGCTTCGAGCTTTTCATATAGCCAGGCGAAAACCTCATCGCGTACCCAGGCGGGCTGGTCCGGATGGTCAAGCTCCGCCTCCGCCAGATCGGTCAGCCAGGCCTCTTCAGGCTTGGTCAGCTTCTCAGGGCCATAGCCCGCGCCGTCAAACAGGCCGGCAATCTCGCTTTGCGAGCATTTTTGGGAAAGCCGGAGATACGCGAGGGTCTCCATGCGGGCGGAGCGTTCCCGGTAGCCGTAGCGCGCGAGCCACCAGTCGAGACGCAGACGGGCCCGCAGGATGCCGTAGACCAGATCGCTTATGACCCGTCGGTCTTTCGAACCGATATAGCGGCGGCTTCGGCTATAGGCCGTGACGATCCGTTCAGCCGGGCCAGCGGCCTCCGCGAGCTCCTCCAGGATCTCGATAACGGCGCCGATCCTCGCTCCCGGCCTCATGGCGTAGCCGCTAGGTCAGGCCGAATTCCGGTAATTGGGCGCTTCACGTGTGATCGAAACGTCGTGCACATGACTTTCCCGCAGGCCGGCGTTGGTGATCTTCAGGAAGCGGCAGCCGCCGCGCATCTCGGCGATGGTGGCGTTGCCGGTGTAGCCCATCGAGGCCTTGAGACCGCCGACAAGCTGGTGGATCACGGCCGTCGCGGGTCCCTTATAGGCCACCCGGCCCTCGACCCCTTCGGGCACCAGCTTCAGGCTGTCGGAAACTTCTTCCTGGAAGTAGCGGTCGGCGGAGCCGCGCGCCATGGCGCCCAGGGACCCCATGCCCCGGTAGGATTTGTAGGAGCGCCCCTGGTAGAGGAAGACCTCGCCCGGGCTCTCCTCGGTGCCGGCCAGCAGCGAACCCACCATGATGCAATCGGCGCCTGCGGCGATGGACTTGGCCAGGTCACCGGAGAACTTGATGCCGCCGTCGGCGATCACCGGTGTATTGCTGTCCCGGCAGGCCTCAACCGTATCGAAGAGCGCCGTAAGCTGCGGCACACCCACACCCGCCACCATGCGGGTGGTACAGATGGAGCCCGGGCCGATACCGACCTTGATCGCGTCCGCCCCGGCATCCACCAGGGCACGTGCCGCCTCGGCGGTGGCCACGTTGCCGGCGATCACCTGGGCCGCGTTGGAGAGGCGCTTGACCGCGCCGACAGCGTTCATCACGCCTTTGGAGTGACCATGTGCGGTATCGACGACGATCACGTCGGCGCCGGCTTCCATCAGGGCTTCCGCCCGTGCCAGGCCATCGTCGCCCACGCCGGTCGCCGCGGCGACCCGCAGCCGTCCCTGTTCGTCTTTGCAGGCATTCGGGTAGGCGATCGCCTTTTCCATGTCCTTGACGGTGATCAGACCGACACAGCGATAATCGTCGTCCACCACCAGCAGCTTTTCGATCCGGTATTGGTGCAGCAGCCGCCGCGCCGTGTCGTGATCCGCACCGTCCTTGACCGTGACCAGGTTCTCCCTGGTCATCAGTTCGCTGACCGGCTGGCGGCGGTTCTCGGCGAAGCGGACATCGCGGTTGGTCAGGATGCCGACCAGCTTGCCGTTGCCCTGTTCCACCACCGGAATACCGGAGATCTTGTGGTACTCCATCAGCGCCAGAGCATCTGCCAGCGGCTGTTCAGGATGGATGGTCACCGGATTGACCACCATGCCGCTTTCGAATTTCTTGACCTTGCGGACCTCGTCGGCCTGCTCGTTGATTTCCAGGTTCTTGTGGATCACGCCCATGCCGCCCGCCTGCGCCATAACGATGGCCAGACGGCTCTCGGTGACTGTATCCATCGCGGAGGACAGCAACGGAATGCCCAGTTCGATCGTGCGGGTCAGCCGCGTACGGGTGTCAGTCTGAGCAGGGAGGACGGCGGACTCGGCTGGTTCCAGAAGAACGTCGTCAAAAGTCAGGGCTTCGCGGATATCCATGCCAATCCTCTCTTGAGCGCAAGCCTTCCCGAACTTGACGATCGGGGGAATGCACCTCTTCAAGCTGTCTGAGTGGAGCCTGGTTCGCGTTTTTTCGGGGACTCCAACGGGAATCCGGCTCCATCGAATTGGCGCTGCATCATACACATAGGCGAACCGATGCCAAGCGGATTGAACATGAATCTTTCAAGTCAAACAGCCGGCGCCAAACAGGCAAGCTTTTCAAAAGCTTCCGCCGCATTGTCTGCTTACGAACCCGACCGGGCGGTCAGTCCTCGCCTTCTGCGCCCCGGAAGCCCGTCGCCACCAGATACATCTCCGCGGAGTCGCTGCGGCTGGCCGGCGGCTTGACGTGCCTGACCTTGTCGAATTGCCGCTTGAGACTATCCAGCAGGGTCTGTTCCGCCCCGCCCTGAATGACCTTGGCCACGAAAGATCCGCCGGGCGCGAGAACCTGAACTGCGAAATCCAAAGCGGTTTCCACCAGCCCCATGATACGCAGATGGTCCGTTTTGGCGTGACCGATGGTGGCCGCCGCCATATCCGACAGCACGATATCGGCCGGCCCGTCCATCTCGGCCTTCAGCCGGTCCGGCGCGTCATCGTCCAGAAAGTCGCCCTGCAGCAGGATCGCTCCAGTTATGGGCTCGATCTCCAGCAGATCGATGCCGACCACCTTGGCATCCTTCGCCGCCCGCTCCAGTGCCACCTGGGTCCAGCCGCCCGGGGCGGCCCCCAGGTCGACGATCCGCCGCGCCTTGGCCAGGAAATCGTATTTTTCATCCATCTGCAGCAGCTTGAAGGCTGCCCGCGAACGGAAGCCCCGCTTCTTGGCCTCGGCCACGTAGGGGTCATTGAGTTGCCGCTGCAGCCAGCGCGCCGAGGAGTTCGAGCGCCGCTTGGCGGTCTTCACCCGGACCTTCAGGCCGCGCCCGGACAGCCCGCCTTCGCTCCTTGCACCGCGCGCATCGCGGCCACGACCGCCGCCTTTGCCTCTCGAAGAGCCGCTCATGAGAAATTCCAGTGTCAGATCCGGCCGCGGAAACAACCCGGCCGCCCGCGCAGGACTTACATGACAACGCCCTAGGTCGCAATCCCGCGCATCAGGGTAAAGATGATCCCTTCCCGAAGGCCCCGGTCCGCAACCCTCAGACGCTCCACGGGCCAAGTCCGGCAGAGGGCGTCAAGGATGGCGCAGCCGGCGACCACCAGATCGGCCCGCTGGTGACCGATACAGGGATGCGCCGCGCGCTCGTCATAGCTCATGCCCGCCACCCGCCGGTTCAGTCCTTCGATCGCCTCCCGGGTCAGGTAGGCACCATCAACCCGACGCCGGTCGTAGCGCGCAAGATCCTTCTTTATGCCGACGAGCGTGGTCACGGTTCCCGAGGTTCCCAGCATCTGGACCCGCTGACCCTGGATCGAACCGGAGATGCCGTTATCCCGCTCAAAAGGCGCCACCGCCGCCAGAACATCCGCCACCATGCGTTCATAGCAGGCTTCCGAAATATCCCCGCCGCCATAGCGCTCGGCCAGGCTGGTCACGCCCATGGGCAGCGACTTCCAGGCCAAAAGCTTGGGCTGACCCGGCGTGTCGCGCTTCGGTTCCGGGCAGCAGAGCCTCGAAGCCTCCAGTCCGCCCTGCCGGCGCGCGCCGTTGATCGTAGCCGGACGTTCCGCGCCACCAGGCCCGGGTCCCGGGTCTTCATGGCCGGGCAACGACACCCAGCAGACCTCGGTGCTGCCGCCACCAATGTCGAACACCAGTGCGGTCTCGACCGCCGGATCGAACAGCGGCGCGCAGCCATAGACCGCAAGCTGCGTTTCCTGGTAGCTGGAGATCAATTCCAGCCGCAGGCCCAATTCGCCCTCGACCAGTTTCCGGAACTGGGCGTAGTTGCTGGCGCGCCGGCAGGCCTCGGTGGCAACGCAGCGTGCCTTGGTCACGCCCAAACGCCGCATTTTGCCGGAACAGATCTTCAGCGCCTGCAGGGTACGTTCGATAGCAGCATCGGAAAGGCTATCGGACTGGCTCAGGCCTTCGCCGAGGCGCACCACGCGAGAGAAGGTATCCACGACCCGGTAGCCGTTTCGGGCCGGCCGCGCGACCAGCAGGCGACAGTTATTGGTTCCCAGATCAAGCGCGCCGAAGACCTGGGACGCGGAACCGCGGGCTTGGCCCTTAGCTCCGACACCGGCCGCACAGGGGGAGTTCAGTCCGGCGGCTCCCCAACCGCCATGATCCCGTCGTCCGCCTTTGTATCGGCCGGGCTTGTCGCGTGCGGCGCAATCCCGGCGCCGCGAGCCTCCGCTCACGCCCCCGTGTCTGGCCTCAAGGGTCCAGCCTCCCTTACCTCTCTCCGTCCGGTAGCGGTTCTATTCCGACCGCCTTTGCTCCAGTTTAACCCTAGGCGTACGAAACAAGCCAGCCTCTCCGCTCCAGGCCTCGACCAAAGTCCGAAGGCGGGAAATTGCAATCGACGAAGAAAAGCGGTTGAAAGCACGGCGCACTGGGACTAAATAGGGGCCGCACATCGACAGATCGCCGCGCCTGAAGCGACTTGGCCATCTTCGTTGGGGGATAGTTTAGCGGTAGAACTCTCGGCTCTGACCCGAGCAGCCCTGGTTCGAATCCAGGTCCCCCAGCCAATCACTTCAACATTCTGATCTACCGCGCAGCAGTTTGCTAACGAGAAGCCTCGCGCAATGAACCTTTTTGGCTGCAGAGTGGCATGACAATTTCAACGCCAGCGATTAGACTGCCCGTAAACTCAATCGGCGTTTGGAGACTTCGTGAAGTATTTTATGGGCGGAACCTCGCGCCTGCTTTCGGCGGGAGACGAGGCAGATGGTGGGTTTTGGGGATGGGTTCTTGCCAGTATCACGCTGGTCGCCGGTTACATTGCAATGCTCGTTGCCGCCTGGGGCTTGATTTACCCTTCGTATGAGCAAGGGCCACTTTCGTTTCTGGTTCGGGACGGCCCCAGTTATGCCAGAAGCGTCGCTCTGCTAGTGACGGCCTTCACTTTCGCTTTTTACGGCGCATTGCTGCCCATTATCGCTCTCAGCCTATCACTTCTGAACTTGAGCATAGCGAAGGTTGTTGCTCCTGGAGACAATGCGGCCTGGCGCTTGGTCGCCAAGATAGCAATCTTGGTCTTTCTGTTCATGACTCTTGTGGCACTGCTGCGAACGTGGATCTATGCCAGACCGCAAGACGTCGCCTTTTCACCGCTGCCGTTCTGGGCCTTCCCTTATCTACCGGCAACCATGTTGTTCATCGCGTTCCAGGCGACCACTGAAGAACTCTTCTATCGCGGCTTCTTGCTGCAACTCATTGGCCGGTGGACCAAATCGTGGCCCATTATCCTGCTCTCGATAACAGCCTTGTTCCTAATACATCACCTCGCAAATCCCGAAATCGACGTTTTTGGCTGGAAGGCTTACCTCGACTACATATCAGCGGGCTTACTGTTCACCGGAGTAGCTCTCGCGACGGGTCGTCTGGAGTACTCAATCGGCTTGCATATTGGTTGGAACTGGAGCCTGCTCATGTTCGATATCAGGTCTGCAAACGCTCACGATCTCTATCGAGGACTTGGCGCGATTGTTTATACAGGGGACCTTACTCCGACTATCGTTGACGCGATAAGCAGTCTATTGCTTTACATCGTCCTATTCCTGATGTGCCTTCTGATCCACTTCCGTTACGTCGATTCGACGCGTTCCAACGAACGTGGGTAAGCTTGCGTTCGAAGACCGTATCAAAGGCAGCATCTGGGGCCTCTTGGTCGGCGATGCCTTGGGCGTGCCTTACGAGTTTTACACACCGGAGACCATTCCATCCCGCAACGAAATTGAATTCACCTCTCCCAAGGCCTTCGACCGCGCGCATGCCGGGGTCCCTCCCGGCACCTGGAGCGGCGATGGTGCCCAGGCCCTCTGCCTGCTTGAATCCCTTTTGCACTGAGGCCGGTTGGATCTGGATGATCTGATGCAGCGGCTCTTTGACTGGTACGAACGGGGCTACATGGCGGTCGACGGCAAGGTCTTCGATGTCGGTGTTCAAACCGGTCAGGCCTTTGCCGCCTATAGAGCCGGAACGCCCGCGCTCGAACGCGGCAACACCCGACCGGACGGCAAAGGCAATGGTTCGCTCACGCGCAGCCTACCCCTGGCGATCTGGCACCAGGGTATCGACGAGGAATTGGTCCGGGACGCTTTCCTTCAATCCCGCCTGACCCATAGCCATCTGAGCGTGCAGCTCTGCTGCGGGCTCTATTGCCTCTGGGGCCGCTATGCTCTGCAAGATGCAGTCGATCCCTGGCAAAAGGCCATCGAGACTATCCGCAGCCTCTTTTCAGACGGCACGCCCGCACGAGAGGAATTCGAGGCCCACATACGGCCCGAAGCGGAAGCCACCTGCAGCGGTAGCGGTTATGTGGTCGACAGCCTGCGCTCGGCCGAACTGGTCTGCCGGCAAGGCTCCTACAAAGCCGTCGTGCGAGAAGCCATCCGGCTCGGCAACGACACGGATACTACCGCCTGCATCGCGGGGGGCATTGCCGGTCTGCGGTTCGGTGTCGGGGCCATCCCAACGCGCTGGCGGGAGCGGCTGCGTGGACAGGAGATCTTTACAGAACTCCTGGACGCCTTGGTCACGCACGCTTGCCGCAACTAACCCTCCACTCCAGCGCCGCAATTTTCACCCAACCCCACCTTGACAAAGCCCCGCCCGCCCGCTTGTTTGGCGCCGAAATCTCCCGCCCCACAGACCGGAACCGACTCGCATGTCCATCCCCCGCTACAGCCGCCCCGAAATGACCCGTATCTGGGAGCCGGAAAACCGCTTCCACATCTGGTTCGAGATCGAGGCGCATGCCTGCGACGCCCAGGCGGAGCTTGGCGTGATCCCGAAGGACGCTGCCAAGGCGGTCTGGGATCGCGGGGCCTTCGAAGTCGCGCGGATCGATGAGATTGAGCGGGAAACCCGGCACGACGTCATCGCCTTCCTGACCAACCTGGCGGAGCATGTCGGGCCGGAGGCGCGCTTCGTGCACCAGGGTATGACCTCCTCTGACGTGCTGGACACCTGCCTGGCCGTGCAGTTGACCCAGGCCACGGACATCCTGCTGGCCGATATGGACCGGGTGCTGGAGGCCCTGAAGAAACGGGCGCTGGAACATAAAGATACGGTCTGCCTCGGGCGCAGCCACGGCATCCATGCCGAGCCCACCACCTTCGGCCTGAAGCTCGCCACCCACTACGCCGCCTTCAAGCGCGGCAAGGAGCGCCTGCTGCAGGCCCGAAAGGAGATCGCCACCTGCGCCATCTCCGGGGCGGTCGGCACCTTCGCCAACATCGATCCGGCGGTCGAGGCCCATGTCGCGGCGAAGATGGGCCTGGAGGTCGAGCCGATCTCGACCCAGGTCATCCCGCGCGACCGGCACGCGGCCTTCTTCGCTACCCTGGGCGTCATCGCCAGCTCCATGGAAAATCTCGCCGTCGAGATCCGGCACCTGCAGCGCACGGAAGTCCGCGAGGCGGAGGAGTACTTCGCGCCGGGCCAGAAGGGTTCCTCGGCCATGCCGCACAAGCGCAATCCGATCCTGACCGAGAACCTCACCGGCCTCGCCAGGGTGGTGCGCGCCGCGGTCACGCCGGCCTACGAGAACGTCGCTCTCTGGCACGAGCGGGACATTTCCCACTCCTCGGTCGAGCGGGTCTTCGGTCCCGATGCCACCATCACCCTGGACTTCGCCCTCGCCCGCCTCGCCGGCGTGATCGAAAAGATGTACGTCTATCCCGAGAGCATGAAAAAGAACCTGGACCAGCTCGGCGGCCTGGTGCATTCGCAGCGGGTCCTGCTGGCCCTGACCCAGGCCGGCATCAGCCGCGAGGACGCCTATCGCATCGTCCAGCGCAATGCCATGAAGGTCTGGCAGGAATCCGCCGACTTCCTCTCGCTGCTGAAAGCCGACGAGGACGTCGCCGGCAAGATGGACGCGGCGGAACTGGAAGCCTGCTTCGACGACAGCTACCACACCAAGCGGGTGGACGTGATCTTCGAGCGGGTCTTCGCCGAAGGCTAAGCTCAGAACTTGCCGTTGTCGTTCTTCCACTCGCTGCGGGGCGCGACCTTTTCGGTCGTGTCCCAATGCTCGACGATCTTGCCTCCGGAGACCCGGAAGAGATCGTAGAAGGCGGAGTGAACGCCCGCGACGGCACCTTCGCTGACGCAAAGCACGAAATCGCCCTCGGCTAGAGCCCGGTGGAGCCGCCGGTAGTCGATCCTCCGACTGCCACCTTCCGTCTCCTCCAAAGCCGCACGGAGCGCCACAGTACCGTCCGTCAGCCGCGGATTGTGCTCGGCGTAGGCTTCATCGAGATAGTCCGAGAGCCGCTCGAGCTGCCCCTCGATAAGTACCTTTTCGACGAATTCCCGCGCGAAAGCGCGGTTCTGTTCCGTCAGCGCGTGATCGCCCGCTTCGGTCGGACCATCCACCATGCTGCGGCCTGCCGGGTTCGGCCCAAGCCGTCCCTGGATGTTGTCCCAGTGCTCCACCGCCCGACCGTCCTCGAAGCGGAAGACCTCGAACCCGATCTTCCGGCTCGCAAAGTCATATTCGGTATGCCCGAAAAAGAAATCGCCATCCTCAAAAGCCCGCACGACATTCACCCGGGGCGAGGTCTTGGAGAGCCGCAGAAACAGAGCCGCCAAACCCTCGCTGCCTTCCCGGGTCTGCGGGTTGTGCTGGATATACTTCGCCTCATTGACCACGGCGACGGGTCCGGGATCACCGGTCTCGATGCTCTTCAGCAAGGCCCGGATCTGGTCTTTCTTCTTCATGATCATCTTCCCCGTTTGGGCCCAGGCGCGCCCAATCACCGATCCTGAACTGCGCTTTCGTATACTGGCAGAGCAAAATTTCTGCATCGCTCGATCATAATGCGGTTGATTTCAAAAATTCTCTCCTGGGAAAGCGAACGCCGCTCTGGCGAGCCAACAATATCGCTGAAATAGACCCTCACCAGGTTGAAATCCTCCAATTTTCCCAGATGGTATTCATGCATCGCTCCTAGAACGATGAAATCGAACGAACTTGTATAGACGATGACAAATTTATCGCTGCAACTCAGACCGAACGGATCTCTCACAACACTGTCATGAAGCACATCGACCAACGCATCATGTCCACCTAGAAGCGGAAAAAGGCCTTGTTGGTTCAGGCGCAGCATCTGGCCGGGTGCAACGAACAAAGCGATGTCGGTTAAGATATTAAATACAAACACAAATATGATCAGGCACACAGCGCCCCGAGCGACAGTTCTGAGCCACCAGTTCCGAATGGGCAAACGTTGCCTCCTGTACAGCCCCCATCGCAGAAAAAAGAGCCACCGGCGCGAACCGATGGCCCTTTCTCACATCACTCGAATAGCGCTGAGCCTATTCGGCCATGATCTGTTCCTTGGCCATGGCGATCATCTCTTCCATCTTCTTGTCGAGCTGATGGGCGGAGATATCGACCGACTTGGCTTCAAAATCGCCGAGGACCTTGCGCTTCACGTCGTCGTCGCCCGGCTCTTCCATGTCGGCCATAACGACTTCCTTGGCGTAGGCATCGGCATCACCGCCGGACAGGCCCATCTGCTCCGCAGCCCAGAGACCGATCAGCTTGTTCCGGCGCGCTTCGACCTTGAACTGCAATTCCTGATCGTGCTTATACTTGTCTTCGAACGCTTTCTCGCGTTCACCGAAGGTGCTCATCTCGCCGTCTCTCCTCGCTACTTTGTTGTGGCCACCGTCAGCGCACTGTCTTGAGCAGGCCGTCCGCGGCGGGCACAGGTTTAGGCGTTAGATACTGCTTCAGATATAGTCGCTAAACAGCTTCAGGAAAACTCATTTGCGCCCTGATTCGCCAAATTCCCGGGAAGTCCGTCCTTAATGTGCACCGCCGTCATCCTCCGCCGCCCGGACCACAACTGGCCGTTGCTTTTCGCCGGCAACCGCGACGAGATGCGCGACCGCCCGGCGAAGGCGCCGGCGCGCCACTGGCCGGACCGGCCGGAGGTCATCGGCGGCCTGGACGAAACCGCCGGCGGGACCTGGCTCGGGATCAACGAACACGGCCTTCTCTCCAGCATTCTGAACCGGATCGGCAGCCTGGGCCCCAAGGCGGGCAAACGCAGCCGGGGCGAACTGGTCCTCGAAGCTCTGGACCATGCCGACGCACAGAGTGCCGCCGAGGCCCTCACCAACCTCAATCCCCAGGCCTACCGCAGTTTCAATCTGATCGTCGCGGACGAAAAGGACGCCTTCTGGCTTCGCAACCAGGGGCGAGACGATACAGAAGAGGTCGAGTGTTTTCCGATCCCCGAAGGCCTCTCCATGATCTCAGCTTACAACCTGAACGACCCCGATTCAGCGCGCATCCGCCGTCATATGTCGGATTTCATCGAGGCCGAGGCGCCCGATCCGGAGGCGCCGGTTCTGCAGCAGGACAGCTTCATTCCGAGCGGCTTCGTTCCAAGCGGCTGGGAAGCCTGGCACCGCCTGTTGCGGCGGGATACGGCAGCCTCGGGCGGCGATCCCTACGCCGCCATGGCCGTGCAGTTGGACAACGGTTTCGAGACGGTCTCGGGTTCCCTGATCGCTCTCCCTTCTACAGACTATCGCGCCAGGCAGCCCGAGCAGGCCCGACTGCGCTGGCTCTATGCGGAGGGGTCGCCGAAAACCGCGCCCTACAAGGAACTGGAGCTCAGCAGGCTGTGAACAGAGATCTATGAGCAGCGGCCCTATCTCCGTCGGTTCCATCTCCCCCTTCCGGGGCGTGCTCTGCATGATCGGCGCGGGCCTCTTTCTGACCCTGAACGACGCGGTGCTGAAGTGGCTAACCGGCGACTATCCGGTCGGCCAGATCATGTTCCTGCGCGGCCTCTTCGTCTTCCTGCCGATCTCGCTGCTGGTCTGGCATGCCGGCGGCCTGCAGAGCCTGCGCGTCCGCCGGGTCACGCCGCATCTGCTGCGCGGCGCCCTGATGATCGCGGGCACCTTCCTCTTCATCAACGGCCTGCGGCACCTGCCCTTCGCCGATGCCATCTCGATCACCTTCGCCGGTCCGCTCTTCGTCACGGCCCTGGCCGCGCCCCTGCTGGGCGAGGTGATCCGCTGGCGCCGCTGGCTGGCCGTAGGGATCGGCTTCGCCGGCGTGCTGATCATCATCCGCCCGACCAGCGAGGTCGCCCAGTGGGCCGCGATCTTTCCGCTCGCCGCCAGTATGACCGGGGCCCTGCGGGATATCCTGACCCGCAAGATGGCACAGCATGACTCCAGCATTTCCGTCATGTTTTATTCGACCATCGCGGTCACCCTGGCCGGCGGCACCACCTTCATCGGCGGCTGGCAGCCGGTCGCCTGGGAGGATCTCGGTCTGCTGCTGATCGGCGGCACGCTGCTGGGCTGCGCGCATTTCCTCATGATCGAATCCTTCCGCCTTGCCGAAGCGGCGCTGGTGGTGCCTTTCAAGTATGTCAGCATGGTCTGGGCGGTCCTGCTGGGTCTGCTTGTCTGGGGCGACATACCCGACGGCTGGACCTTCCTGGGAACGGCCGTGGTGATCGGCAGCGGACTCTATATCCTGCACCGGGAAAGAGCCGTTAAATCAAAAGACTAAGGGGGCCTGCGCGCCACGCATAGCCAGGCCGCCGATTGGCCGTTTGTGCAGGGCCGGATCACCTGCTATATGGTGCTCCCCGCCTTGGTTTCAGTGGGTTTCCGGCCGCCACATTCCGCGTAGCGCCGAAATCTTGGCAAACCACGGCGAACCTTTCCGATCGGACAAGAAAATGCGACGCAGAAGGATTTACGAAGGCAAGGCCAAGGTCCTGTTCGAGGGCCCCGAACCCGGCACGGTGGTGCAGTATTTCAAAGACGATGCCACAGCCTTCAACAATCAGAAAAAGGGCACCATCACCGGCAAGGGCGTACTCAACAACCGCATCTCGGAATACCTGATGCAGCGGCTGGCCGAGATCGGCATCCCGACTCACTTCGTGCGCCGCCTCAACATGCGCGAGCAACTGGTGCGCGAGGTGGAGATCATCCCGATCGAAGTGGTGGTCCGCAATATCGCCGCCGGCACGCTCTGCAAACGCCTCGGTGTCGAGGAGGGCACCCCCCTGCCCCGTTCGATCATCGAGTACTATCTGAAGAATGACGAACTCGGTGACCCGCTGGTCTCCGAAGAGCATGTGACGGCGTTCGGCTGGGCCTCGACCCAGGACCTGGACGAGATGATGCAGTACGCCCTGCGCACCAACGACTATCTCTGCGGCCTGTTCCGCGGCGTCGGCATGAAACTGGTCGACTTCAAGCTTGAGTTCGGCCGGCTCTGGGACGAGGAAGAGATGCGCATCGTGCTGGCCGACGAAATCAGCCCTGATTCCTGCCGGCTCTGGGACATCAAGACCAACGAAAAGCTGGACAAGGACCGCTTCCGCCGTGATCTGGGGAAGGTCGAGGAAGCCTACCAGGAAGTCGCACGGCGCCTTGGCGTCCTACCCGAAGCCGGCCCGGTGGATATGCAGGGCCCGCAGGTAATGCAATAGATCGCGAGGAACGGATCGTGCCGGTTGCCCTGTCTGCCAACGTCAACGCCATCGCCGAACTGCGCAACCGGCGCAACCTGCCCTGGCCTTCGGTCGTCGGCCTGTCGCGCATAGCGCTCGAGGCAGGGGCGGCCGGGATTACGGTGCACCCACGGCCGGATGAACGGCATATCCGCGTCTCGGATGTGCCAGAGATCGCTGAGATGATGGCCGCCGAGTTCCCGGGCCGGGAATTTAACGTCGAGGGCAACCCGGACGCCCGCTTCGTCGAACTGGTGGAACGGGTGCGGCCCGATCAGGTCACACTTGTACCCGATGACATTCGTCAGGCCACCTCGGATCACGGCTGGGACATCGCCCACCACCGGGCCTTTCTAACCGATATCATCGCGCGCTTCCGGGACGGCGGCATGCGCGTCTCGGTCTTCGTCAATCCGGAACCGGAGACGGCTGCCCTGGCCCGGGAGGTCGGCGCCGACCGGATCGAGATCTATACCGGGCCCTACGGCGCTGCGTTTGAGCCCGAGCTGCAGCGCCGGGAACTCGATCATATCCTCGCAACCGGCCAAGCTGCCGAAAGCGTCGGGATCGGCGTCAATGCGGGACATGATCTGACCCTCGACAACCTGCCGCCTCTGGTGGCCGGCTTGCCGAACCTGCTGGAGGTCTCGATCGGCAACTGCCTGACGGCGGACGCCCTGATCTATGGTATGACCGGCGCCGTCAATCGCTATCTGGCCGCTTGCGGACACCAACCGTAAGTTTCATCTGACCACCGACAAAACATCGGCGAGAAGCAAGGCATCCACGCGGACAAAACTGCGTGATTGTGCGATTTCTATATGTGGTTAAACCGGAATTTACCCTAGCTTAAGGTGGAAGGGATTAGTTTTAAGACTGTCCGCCATCAGGGGCCACCTGAGGGTTGCACAGAATTTTTTGGTCACGGTCGTCGATGTCACACCCCTCTGTTCTCCAGCTCGCAACTTCGGGCGGGACGCCGCGGCGTTCGCTCATAACCGCGCTGGTGGTCGGCCCAATTCTCACCGCCATCAATCAGGGCGACGCGGTGCTCGCCGGTGCGGGGCTGGACTGGAGCAAAGCTCTTCTGACCTTCGTCGTGCCCTTCATTGTCGCCACCGTGGGCGCCGTCCAGGCAAAGCGCGCAGCGCTAACCCCCTCGACTGCCATCGAGAGCCAGGACAAGAATGCCCCAGCCATGCCCGTGTCGCCGGCGTCAACACCAAGCAAGAGCGATTGAAGTGATGGAAGAGAGTCCGCGCCCCGACCCCAAACTCTTGGAGGAAGCCCATGAGATCGTGGGCACCATTCGCGGCAACGCGGTGAAGGTCAACACCACCTCAAAAGCCCGGATCGGCTTCATTTCGGACCTGATCTCAGCCTCGCAGGACGTCAAGGCCGAGGTGGGTGCCATTCAGGAGCTTGCAACGGCCATCGACAGCAGCCTGCTGGTCGCCCATCAGGACGCAGGGGAAGTGGCGTCGCATGCCAGGAAAGTTGCCGAGACCGCCGAACAGGGCGTCAGCCTCTCCGGCGATGTGACGGCGGCTATCAACAAACTGCAGGAAGACTTCGTCCAGATTAACGACATCTCGAGCGGAATCGGCGCCATTGCCAAGCAGACCAACCTGCTGGCCCTGAACGCGACGATCGAGGCGACACGCGCAGGCGAGGCCGGCAAGGGCTTCGCCGTGGTTGCGGCGGAGGTCAAAACTCTGGCCAACAACGCCGGGGGCTCTGCACAGCAGATCAATGCGGTTCTGGAAAGCCTGGCGCGCAGCATCGAGGAAGTGCTGCGGCGGCTAGATCAGCTCTCGGAGAATCTCAATCAGGCGGCGGATGCCAGTGCGCAGGGCCAGGCCCAGACCGGGAAGATCGCCAGTGCGATCGATGAGGCGGTCGAGGTTGCCAAGAAGACGGCGAGCCAGGCCGGCGCTCAGGCCGAGCGCTTCAGTTCCGTTGCGGAAAGCCTTGGTCAGATGAAGCAGGACGCCGAAGCCGCCGTAAAGGGCTCCGGCACCAACATTCAACTTACCGAAACCGTGCTCGAAAAGCTGGAAACCGCCAAAAGTCAGCTTGCTGGCTAGAGCATATTCCGACCAATCGGGATATGCTCTAGTACCAGGCCGTAAAGCTTAAAGGCCCTTACTTCGTGCGCTTGATCTTCCGCTCGAGCGCAGAGGTCAGTCCATCGACGCCCCGGCTGGCCGCGACACCCGCAAACTCCTCGCGATAGGTCTTTGCCTGGCTGATTCCATCGATCATGACGTCGGTGATCTTGTAGGCGCCGCTGTCGCCCGCGACGATCCATGACAGATCCAGCGGCGCACCCTTGGCGTTCTTGATATGGGTGGCCACCAGGCTCGTCCCCTCGCCCCGCTCACGGCTCGAGGTCACGGAGAAGCTCTGGGGGTCCGCATCTGTCACCAGGCGCAGATAAGCCGCCACCAGATAGTCGGAAAAGACCTCCTGGAACCGAACCCGTTCATCATCGCTTGCTTTCGACCATTCGCCGGCCACCACATAAGCCGAAATCTGGTCAACCCCGACACCATCGCGCAGCACCGCGTCAAGCGCTTCGCGCCGCGAATCGGCGCTCATATCATCAGCGGCAACGATCGAGATGACCTGATCGCCCATGTCCTGCATGAACTGAGCGGCGCCGTCACTGGCTTGTTGCGCCCAGGTGCCAACACTGGCCACGGCGATCAGAATGTAGGAAAGCGCTAGGGTCAGACCGTGCCGTTTCATCGCTTTTGTCCGCTTTGTTTCTCTCCTGGCGCGCCGAGGCGGCCGCGCCCTCCGAGCGTCTGCACTTAAACCAAGGCCGCATCCGCGCGCAAGACAGGGCGATAAATTGACACAGACGTAAAGCTTTTTAGACGCGTTCGATGAAAGCGCCGCTACAAGGGCTGATTCTCCGCAAAAAGCCTGCGAGTCTCCTTGTCACGGAGGAGCCGGATCGCTAGATTTCGCGCGCCTCCACAGCCACATTCTTCCACGGAGTCCCGCGTGAAAGCTCGCGTCTACGTCACCCTCAAAAACGGGGTCCTCGACCCACAGGGCAAAGCCATCGAGCATGCCCTCGCCGCGCTCGACTTCCAGGGCGTCGATCAGGTCCGCCAGGGTAAGTTGATCGAACTCGACCTGAACGAATCCGATCCTGAAGCGGCCCGCAGCAACGTCGCCGCCATGTGCGAGAAGCTGCTCGCCAACACGGTGATCGAAAACTACACGATCGAGCTCGACGGCTGAGCCCGTCTCCCGGATCTACGGGCGGCGGACACAGGGCGCCAGCTTTCGGAGCTGACCACTCAACCGCCGTTTCCTGAGAGGAAATCACGTCATGAAAGCCGCGGTTATCGTTTTCCCCGGATCGAACTGCGACCGCGATGTCCAGGTGACATTGCGCCAGGTCAGCGGCGCCGAGCCGGTCATGGTCTGGCATAAGGAAAGCAGTTTCGAAAACGTCGATCTGATCGTCCTGCCAGGTGGTTTTTCCTACGGCGACTATCTGCGCAGCGGCGCCATGGCAGCAAAGTCTGCGGCGATGCGCGAGGTGGTCCGTCGCGCCGGCGCCGGCGTCCCGGTGCTTGGCATCTGCAACGGCTTCCAGGTTCTGACCGAAAGCGGCCTCTTGCCAGGCGTCCTGATGCGCAATGCCAATCTGAAATTCGTCTGCCGGGACGTCCACTTGAAGGTTGAAAGCAGCCAGAGCCTCTTCACTTCAGCCTATGAGACGGGCCAGGTGATCCGGATCCCGGTCGCCCATCACGACGGCAACTACTTCGCCGGCGAGGAGGAACTGGACCGGCTGCAGGACAAGGGGCAGGTTGCCTTCCGCTACGTCGATCCCGATGGCAGCCCGGAAGAAGCCGCCAACCCCAACGGCTCGGCACGCAACATTGCCGGCGTCTATAACGAAACCAAAACCGTCCTGGGCCTGATGCCGCACCCCGAACGCCTCGCCGACCCGCAGCTTGGCGGCACCGATGGCGAAGGCCTGTTCAAAAGCCTGTTGGAGAGCCTGTCGTGAGTGAGATCACCCCGCAGATCGTTGCGGAACACGGCCTGAACGAGAGCGAGTACCAACGGGTGCTCGAGATCATGGGGCGGGAGCCGAACCTGCTCGAACTGGGCATCTTTTCGGTCATGTGGTCGGAGCACTGCTCCTACAAATCCTCCAAGAAATGGCTGAAAACCCTGCCTACCGAGGCATCGCACGTCATCGAGGGACCGGGCGAGAACGCCGGCGTCATCGATATCGGCGAGGGACTGGCCGCCGTCTTCAAGATGGAAAGCCACAACCACCCCAGCTTCATCGAACCTTACCAGGGCGCGGCCACCGGTGTCGGCGGCATCCTGCGCGATGTCTTCACCATGGGCGCGCGGCCGATCGCCAACCTTAACGCCCTGCGCTTCGGTTCGCCGGAGCACGCCAAGACCCGCCACCTGGTCTCCGGCGTCGTCGCCGGTATCGGCGGCTACGGCAACTGCGTCGGCGTGCCAACCGTTGGCGGCGAGGTGAATTTCGATCCCTCCTACAACGGCAACATCCTGGTCAACGCCATGACCGTCGGGCTGGCCCCGGCGGACCGGATCTTCAAGGCGGCCGCCCAGGGCGTCGGAAATCCCGTCGTCTACGTCGGCTCCAAGACCGGCCGCGACGGCATCCACGGGGCCACCATGGCCTCCGCCGAATTCGACGACGATTCCGATGAGAAGCGCCCGACTGTGCAGGTCGGCGACCCCTTCACCGAGAAGCTGCTGATCGAAGCCTGCCTGGAATTGATGGAGACCGATGCCATTATCGGCATCCAGGACATGGGCGCGGCCGGCCTGACCTCCTCGTCTTTCGAAATGGCCTCCAAGGGCGGCATGGGGGTGGAGCTGGATCTCGATCGGGTGCCCTGCCGCGAAGAGGGCATGACGCCCTATGAGATGATGCTCTCGGAAAGCCAGGAGCGCATGCTGATGGTGCTCAAACCGGGCAAGGAAGATCTCGCCCGCGGCATCATGGAAAAGTGGGACCTGGATTTCGCGGTCATCGGCCGGCTGACCGAGAGCGGTCGTATGGTTCTGCGCATGCACGGCGAAGTGGTCGGCGACCTGCCGATCGACCCTCTCGCCGAGGCCTCGCCCGAGTACGACCGCCCCTGGGTGGCGACACCGGCGCGGGAGGAACTCGAGCCTTCATCCCTGGCAGTCCCGGCCGACACCGGCGCCACCCTGATGCAGCTTATGGGCTCGCCAAACCTCTGCTCGCGGCGCTGGATCTGGGAACAGTACGACCACATGGTCATGGCTGACACTCAGCAGCGGCCCGGCGGCGACGCCGCGGTGGTGCGGGTGCATGGCACCGGGCGTGCGCTGGCCATCTCAACCGACTGCACCCCGCGTTACTGCGAAGCCGATCCGGTCCGCGGCGGCGCCCAGGCGGTCGCGGAGTCCTGGCGCAATCTGACGGCGGTCGGCGCCACGCCGCTCGCCATCACCGACAATATGAACTTCGGCAATCCGGAACGGCCCGAGATCATGGGCCAGTTCGTCGGCTGCATCGAAGGCATGCGTGAAGCCTGTAACGCCCTGGCCTACCCGGTCGTCTCGGGTAATGTCTCGCTTTACAACGAGACCAACGGCGCCGCAATCCTCCCCACCCCGGCGATCGGCGGTGTCGGCGTGATCGAAGATGCAGGACGGACCGCCGGAATCGCCTTCACCGAGGACGGTGCCGATATCGTTCTGATCGGCGAAACATCGGGACACCTCGGCGCCTCCACCTATCTTTCAGAAATCGAGGGCCGCAAGGATGGCGCGCCCCCGATCGTCGACCTGAAGGCCGAAAAGCGCAACGGAGACTTCGTCCGAGATCTTATTATTTCCGGACAAATCACTGTTTGTCATGATCTTTCTGACGGCGGACTCGCGGTCGCCCTGGCTGAGATGGCGCTCGCTGGCGGGATCGGCGCCCGCTGCGAACAGCCCGCGGACCTCGACATCGCACTCCAGGCCTGGCTGTACGGCGAGGACCAGGCGCGGTACCTCCTGGCCACCAGAGATGCTGATGCGCTTCTCAAGGCGGCTGGGGAAGCCGGCGTTGCGGCTGCGGTTATCGGTTCGACTGGCGGTGAGACATTGATCTTACCGGGCGGCAGCCCCATATCCCTGGACGACTTGTCACGCGCGCATGAGGGCTGGCTCCCCGGTTACATGGCGGGTACAGTAGCGTGAACGAATCCTGACAACAGGATATGACGAGGTGCCGGCGGGTCGATAAGAGCGCCGGGAAGGACAGACGAGGATAGCCATCATGCCAATGAACCCGGCCGAGATCGAAGGACTGATCAAAGAATCAATCACCGATGCCGAAGTCAGGATCGAGGATCTTCGGGGCGACGGCGATCACTATGCCGCCTATGTGGTTTCCGCTGCATTCAAAGGCAAGTCGCGGGTTCAGCAGCACCAAATGGTCTACCAGGCCCTCCAGGGCCGCATGGGCAACGAACTGCATGCGCTTGCGCTGCAGACCTCCGCGCCGGCGGAAACCTGACAGGCCGGAATTAGACCGACTCAAACACGATCGACGCCGGTCGCGCCGTAAAGGATGCAACCTCCTGGCAAAGATCCTTGGAGATACGAGGCCCAAGTGGCCGAGCGCAGAGGAAAGAGAATTATGGACAACACCGTTGCAGAGCGCATTAAGCAAGACATTGCGGATAACGACGTCGTCCTCTTTATGAAGGGTACGCCGGTGTTTCCGCAGTGCGGTTTCTCGGCCACCGTCGTTCAGGTCCTGTCGCACATGGGCGTGAAGTTCAAGGGCATCGACGTGCTTCAAGACCCCGGCTTGCGCCAGGGCATCAAGGATTTCAGCAACTGGCCGACCATCCCGCAGCTTTATGTCAAAGGCGAGTTCGTCGGCGGCTGTGACATCATTCGAGAGATGTTCCAGTCCGGCGAATTGCAGGATCACCTGGCCAACGCCGGCATCGAGACACAGACCGCAACCTAAGTACGATCTATACGTTTCGGCTTAACAGTCTGAAAACAAAGAAAAAGGCTTCTCGAAAGAGGAGCCTTTTTTGATTCTTTCGCCATGGGCGGCAAAGTCTTTCTCGAGGTCCGAATACCAAGGATCAGTATTGTCGGCCCCTGGGTATTACATCTGCTTCAAACCAATCATGGCGCCAACACCGCCCGCCAGAATCACGACCAGAAGCAACCCCAAGAGGAGCAGGCTCGGCCCGGGTTTTTTCGGCGGAGCCTTCTTGGCCTTCGGCCGCGCCGCCTCTTCGCGCTTGCTACGGGCGGCGTCCACCTCGCGCCGGACCTCGGCCTGCCGATTGGCCGCCTGCTTGTTATGGGCGTCGATCTTGTTGGTGGAGAAGATGACCTTGTTGGAAGTCTTACCGGTCGCATTGTCGTGGCTTTCCTCCACCACGCGAACGGCGGAGTAACGCCCGACCTTGTCCATACGCTCAGCATCGATGATCGCAAGCTGGCGATCGTCGAAAATGGCTTCGATCTTCCAGTTGCCTGCCTGATAGCTCTGAATTTCGTATGCGACTAACATGATGACCCTCGATCAAGACTTCGCTGAACGCGATCTCCGCGACAGACCGCTTCAGCTCTCTTCCACTTCCTGCGTACCGATCGGCCGGAAGTTTGCCGCCCCCAGCAGACCGTCGATGTCCGATCCATTGCTGGAAAGCGGCAGGAGAATGCTGCGATAGAGAATCGACATGTCCGTCACCGCCAACTCACCACCGATGGAGATTGGGACCTGCCGGTCCAAGACCCTTGGAATGTAGTCGACCGCAGCGGCCAGGAGTGACGGCTGCGGACAGTCACGGAGGGACAGCCCGTCCCAGCTTCCCCAATCCGGGTTCCAGAGATGATTCCCGACGTGCCGGAACACAGCCTCGTCAGGCGTCTCCCCCAGTCCGATGATCAGACTCCAAAGCCAATCCTCACCCAGAACGCCTTCATGGAAGTCTGCCGTTGCGGGAAAGTCACCATCGGCTCGCAACTCCTGCCAATACTCGTGCATTCGCAGTACAAGTCGTCTCTCGGTAGATTTATTGAGTATCACGATACTACCACAACGGTTAAATTCGATAATTGTCTGAAATGTTGAACTATATTCCTGAAAAATTCTTTAAAATTGATACCTTCGAGAGAATTTCTAAATCATCACTGCTATCTCAGCTTTCAATAGATTGAAAATCAAACGTGACCGGCTCGAGTCGCGGCCACAGAATCTCCGCTTATCAAACTGATTTAAAAAAGAATTTTATGCACCCTGCCAGGTTTCGTCCCGAGAGAATCCGTCGCCAGTAGCAGCAGTAAAGTTCAGGAATTACTTGACGCCAGCAGGCCGCCCTCTCACTCCCGTTCCCTGCTCCCGAAACAGCCTTCTCCATTTTTTAGAATAATTTTAAGTTGCAATTAGAACGAAAAGCCATCACATCTGCTGGATCATTCAACCAGATCGATTAGAGCAGAACCGTGCCCGTTCTCGTCCAGTCAACCAGATCCTACGCCAACGCCCTTCGTAAGTCCGGCCGCACCCAGATTACCGGGAGTTTTCTGCTGGCCGGTTTGATCTTGGCGGCTATGGCCGCGCTGCCGGAGGTGGTCATTCCGGCGATGGCCGACGCTTACATCGCGGTTAGTGTTTTCGTTGCCGCAACCCTGGCTATCTTTGCTGTGATCGAAAGCCGGCTCAAGATTGGAACCGATGAACTCCTCGCGCGCTACCGGGCCTGGCACGTTCCCATAGCTGCAGCATTGGGTGCCCTGCCCGGCTGCGGCGGCGCGGTTATGGTGGTCACGCAGTTCATTAACGGACGCCTGTCCTTCGGTGCCTTGGTTTCGGTTCTGACCGCGACCATGGGCGACGCCGCCTTTCTTCTGCTCGCACAGGCGCCGCTCGATGGCATGCTGATCTTTGCCATGGGCGCGGTTGTGGGCACGGTTTCCGGCTATGCGGTCGATCGGATCCACGGCGTGGACTTCATGCGGCCGAAAGCCGCCGCGGTTAACGCCAACTGTCCGACCGCCGCGAACGAACGACCTGGCAAGTCAGAGTGGCTCTGGATGGCGCTGCTACTGCCCGGCCTGGCGTTGGGAATCCTGCAGCTGCTGCAGATCGACAGCGACGCCCTCTTCGGCCCGCTTCAGGCTTACGGTCCCACCGAGATGATCGGCCTGGCGGGTGCCGTGCTCTCGATCCTGATGTGGAGCTTCACGGCCCGCGGCGCCGAAAACCAGCTCACGGGGGGCTCCGCCGTTTCACGCATCGTGAAGACCACCAACTTCGTGACGGTCTGGGTGATCATCGGCTTTCTGATCTACGAAGTTGGCATCCATGCCACCGGCTGGGATCTCGGCGTGTTCGCCCAGACCTGGGCGCCGCTGGTGCCGCTGTTCGCCGTTCTCGTCGGTTTCCTGCCCGGCTGCGGTCCGCAGATCGTGGTTACCACCCTGTACCTGGCCGGCACGCTGCCCCTCTCAGCCCAGCTTGGCAATGCGATCTCCAATGACGGTGACGCCCTTTTCCCGGCCCTGGCGCTGGCGCCCCGGGCGGCAATGGTCGCCACCCTCTACAGCGCGATACCTGCTTTGATGGTTGCCTACGCCGTTTTCTTCCTGTTCGAGTAATCCCGGAAAGATACGAGCTGCTTAGGGGTTCCTGAGCACCCAAAGACCGGTGAGGCAGTAGTCGCTGTCATCACCGGTCAGCAGTTCCGGCCGCAGATCTGTGGGCACATCCTGGCTGGGCTGGATCGGCTCGGCGCGCAGGATCTCGAAACCGGCCGCGGCGAAGATTTCGCGATAGTGATCGTGACGCAGACGGTTTTGATAGAAGAACCTGTGATTGTGCCGCGCCCAGTCATTCTCCGAAAAGCAAAGGTAGTTCAAATGACTGATGCTTCTGTCCGTATGGGCATAGTGATCGCTGTAGTCGATCTGCGCGGAGATGATACCGCCAGCGGCCAGAACTCGCCGCAACTCCTTGAGGATACCTTCGAGAGTCAGCAGAGGAATATGCTCTAAAGTATTGGTGGAAATACAGATGTCGAAGCTGTCGTCCTCGAAGTCCGTCGCGGTCATATCGACGGGCGCCCGATACTTGATGGCGTAGTCCGCTTCCAGGTCGGCAGGTGACTTCACCGCGGGCAAGTCGCCGAGGCCGTGCTGTTCCGAAAGGATTCGGACCACATCGTTAACCAGCGAGAGATCGAGCATCGGATTGAGGTCGACCACATGCTGGATAAGGTCCGATCCGGAAAGATAAAGGTTCTGCCCCAGACTCTTGCCCGCGCCAAACTCGATCAACCGCTTTGCTCCGAACTCGGCGATTGTCTGCTGATGAAAGGTCCAGGCACGCGGGATCTCAGGCAGATTGATCACCGCTCTCCTGCTGATGTACTTCTGCGTGAAATAAAGCGCGTCGCGGCCCAAGAGGTCGAAGAGGGACAGGGCGCGACTCTTGAGTTTCCAGTTGAGGTTCATGGCCGGAAGTTTAACCGAAAGCAGAGGCAAAAAAAGAGCCCCGCCGCGAGGACTGCGGCGAGGCTCTTCCTGTTTCGAGACTGATCCGATGATCAGCGCGAATAGAACTCGATGACCAGGTTCGGTTCCATTTGGACAGGATAAGGCACATCGGCCAGCTTCGGCGCCCGGATGTAGGTCGCCTTCATGTCCTTGTGGTTGACTTCGATGTAGTCCGGCAGGTCGCGCTCAACCGATTCGACGGCTTCCAGAACCAGCGGCAGTTCGCGGCTCTTGGCCTTGACCTGAACCACGTCGCCGTCCTTGACCATGTAAGAAGCGATGTTGACCTTCTTGCCGTTCACGGTCACATGGCCGTGGTTGACGAACTGACGGGCGGCAAAGACGGTCGGAACGAATTTCGAGCGGTAGACCACGGCGTCCAGCCGGCGCTCGAGCAGGCCGATCAGGTTCTCACCCGTATCGCCCTTGCGGCGCGAGGCTTCGGCGAAATAGCGGCGGAACTGCTTCTCGCCGATGTTGCCGTAGTAGCCTTTCAGCTTCTGCTTGGCCATGAGCTGCGTGCCGAAGTCCGAAGGCTTGCGGCGGCGCTGACCATGCTGGCCGGGTCCATATTCGCGGGAGTTGATGGGGCTCTTGGGGCGACCCCAGAGGTTGACGCCCAGACGGCGGTCGATCTTGTACTTCGAGGCGAGACGCTTCGACATGGTAAACAGTCCTTTTCTTGCGGCCCAAAATGGGTCCTCTTGTCCCGGTAGGCCCTGCCGCAAATCCTTGACGTTTCTGCAGCGGACGGGGAACAAAGCCGTCTCAAACGAGACCTCCGCCCCACGTTCCCGGGAATGGAAGCCGGGACTATACGAATCGCGCCAGAAATGTCAAACAGAGTCCTACAGGCCGGTCACGCCTGCTGATCCCGAAGCCCCCGTAACCTCAGGAGCCCCCACTGAACGCCCTCTCGGACCACGCAAAGGGCCTGCTGATCACCACACTTGGCGTCCTTGTCCTCACTCCCGATACCCTTCTCATCCGCCTGATGGCCGTCGATCACTGGACCGGGCTGGTCTGGCGCGGCTCCCTGCAGGCGCTCGGACTGACCCTTATCCTGGCAGCCTTTTATCGCGGCCAGGTCTTCGCGGTCTTCCGCTCGATCGGCCTCCTGGGGCTGCTGCTGGCCGTCGTCTTTACGGCCAGTTCGATCCTCTTCCTGATTTCGGTCTCCCTGACCCTTGTGGTGAACGTCCTGGTGATCTTGGCCGCGGCCCCCTTCTTCGCCGCCTGCTTCAGCCTCGTCTTCCTGAGAGAGTCGGTGCCGCTTCACACCTGGATGGCTATCGTCGCCGCTTTCGCCGGCATCGCCATCCTCACCCTGGAGAGCGAGGGTCAGGGTGCTTTGCTGGGCGATCTGGCGGCATTGGGCGTGGCGGCCCTTATGGGGGCTTACTTCACCATCGTTCGGGCCACGCGAAAGATCAATATGATCCCGGCTATGGCGATCAGTGGGGCCCTGGTCGCCCTGATCGCCTTGCCTCTTGCCGCCTTCCCGGCCATGAGCCAGGGTCAGATCCTGGCGGCCGGTACCATGGGCTTCCTGATCGTACCGATCTCCTTTGCTCTCATCACGATCGGGCCGCGCTACCTGCCGGCCCCGGAAGTCAGCCTGTTGTTGCTGTTCGAGACGGTGCTCGGTCCGTTCTGGGTCTGGCTGGTGATCGCCGAGGAGCCGGGATTGCTGAGCCTGATCGGCGGCGCCGTAGTCGTGACCACCCTGCTGCTGCATTCCCTCTACAGTCTGCACCGTTATCGGCAACGCAAAGCTTAAGCTGGCGCCATCACCCGCGCCCTCGGTTTCTCCCGCAGTAAGAAAACCATCAGCCCGGCAATCACCGCCAGCCAGAGAGACGACCACCAGACCCAGTCATAATGGGCGTAGAGATCGAAGAGGATCCCTCCGAAATAGGCTCCTACCGCGCCCCCGATCTGATGCCCGGCCGAAATCAAGCCGAAGGCCAGCCCCATCACCCGCACGCCGATATGGCTGGCCACCAGACTGGCGGTCACCGGGCTTGTCGAATAGTCCACCAGTCCGAAGATCACGGCGAAGAGGAACAGGGTTTCCAGATCCGCGCCCACGTGGACCAGCAGAATGAAAGACAGGCCTCTGATCAGATAGATTCCGCCCAACAGCAGCGGACGGTTCACCCGGTCGGTCAGCCAGCCGACCAGGATCATGCCCACAAGATTGAGCGCGGAAAGGACCCCATAGGCGGTCGCAGAGGGTATGGGGCCAAAGCCGCAAAAGGAGGCATAGGGCAGAAAGTGCGTCTCGATCACGCCAGAGGTGGTGTAACCACAGAGAAAGTAACTCCAGAACAGCACCTGGAAGGCCGGCATCTTCAGGATCATCCAGGTGTCCTGAGCGAAGCTGGGGTCGTTCGCGCTGAACTGGTCCGCCCGGACGTGCTTTCCGGTGCCGCCTGGAAACCAGCGCCTGACACAAATCATCATAACCAGTGTCGCGATGCCTAGAGCGACAAAGGCCATGCGCCAACTGTAGCTCGCCAGCAGCAACGCCAGTAGAGGCACCAGCAGCAGTTGCCCGGCCGAGGCGCCCGAGGTCGCGATGCCCGTGGCCAGTCCCTGATTGCGGTCGAATTCCTGCTCCACCGCGGCCGAAACCACATGCACCGCAACCAGCCCGAAGCCGACCGCCGCAACGCCGCCGAAGGCCAGCAGGAAAGCCCAGGGGTGGCTGGTCACCGCGATGAAGAAACAGCCTGCCGCCAGCAGAGCCATCCCCAGCAGTGTCACTGCCCGTGCCCCCTGCCGGTCCACCAGCCGCCCGCCGAGCGGTGCCAAAACGGCGGTCATCATCAAGGCAGTCGCGGCGACGCCCGAGGTAAAGCTGCGCGACCAGCCCAGTTCGTCTTCCAACAGCGGCATGACCAGACCAAAGGCTGCCCGGGTCGAATAGGCCAGAGCCAGCGCCAGAAAGGAAAGCCCCACCATCAGCCAAGGGCGCCAGTCCGCGGCGCGCTTCTCATTCATATCCGGCTTGTCCTTTCCAGGTCGAAAACAGACTTGCCGGTTTACCCGCCGCGCGTTTTGGCATAAATGACAATATGCCTTCAAATCCTGCCAAGCAGCCTTATACCCAAAACCGCGCCATGAAGCGCATCGTGATCGTCGTCTATCCCGGGGTCACGCTGCTGGACGCGGCCGGTCCTGCGCAGGTCTTCTCCAGCGCCAACGACATGCTGCGGCGCGACGGCCGAGATCCCGCCTATGACATGATCCTGGCCTCGCCCCGCGGCGGCGCCATTACGACGGACACGGGCATCGTCGTGCAAACCACCGACCTGTCTTCGCTTGCAGGGAATCCGATCGACACTATGATCATCTCAGGCGGGATCGGTGTCTTCGACTGTCTGGAAGAGGATCGCCTGCTCGACTGGGTCGTCGCGCGGCACCGAGACTGCCGGCGCGTCGCGACCACCTGCATGGGTGCCTTCGTCACGGCCAAAGCCGGACTGCTCGCCGGGCAGAAGGTCGCCACCCACTGGCGCTACACCGACGATCTGCAATGCCAGCATCCGGAAGCCCAGGTCGAGAAGGATCCGCTTTTCGTGCGCAGCGGCAAGATGTGGTCGGCAGCCGGAGTCACCTCCGGCATCGATCTGGCCCTGGCCATGGTGGAGGAGGATCACGACCACCGCATCGCCATGCTGGTCGCGCAGGCGCTGGTGGTTTTCTTCAAGCGCCCGGGCGGCCAGTCGCAGTTCAGCAACGTCCTCAACGTGCAGGCTCAGGACGAGGACGGTCTCTTTTCTCAACTCCACGCCTGGATCGCGGAAAATCTCGACGGTGACCTCAGCGTCGAGGCGCTTGCCCAGCAGGCCGGCATGAGTCCGCGCAGCTTCGCCCGCCACTACAGGGAGCGCACTGGCCTCACTCCGGCCCGTTCGGTCGAAATCATGCGCGTCGACGCTGCCAGGCATATGCTGGAGCGGGAAGCGGATATGCCCCTTGCCAGGATCGCCCGCAACAGCGGGCTTGGCGATGAACAACGCCTCCGCCGCGCCTTCCTGCGCCACCTCGGTGTTCCGCCGCAGGACTACCGGAAGAAGTTCGGGGCAGCTATAGAGTGATGCTCATAAGGCGGGCGATCCTGCCGTAACGCCCGAAGTAAACAACGCCGATGTCAAAAAGGGGATCGGGATGAAAGTAACCGTTTGCCAACTGGATCCGAGGGCGCCGCAGCTCGATCACTATCTGGACGGCTTGACACAGCATCTGAAGGAACAGAGCAGCGATTTTCTGCTGCTGCCCGAAATGTGTTTCTCGGACTGGCTTGCCGCCGACAGGACGCCCGACGCCGCACGATGGGACAAGGCCGTGCGCGACCACGAAGAGCGCATCGCGAAGCTGTCCGACCTGGGGGCGCAGGGTGCCGTCGGCACCCGCCCGATAGTAAACGCCCAGGGCAGCCGCAGGAACCAGGCCTATGTCTGGTCCGAAGAGACTTCAGCGGCTACAGGGCTGCACGAAAAATACTATCTCCCCGACGAACCGGGCTACTGGGAACACAGTTGGTACGACCGCGGCGCGAAGAGTTTCGATGTCGGACGGGCGCTCGGGATGCGGCTCGGCATTCAGATCTGCACCGAAATGTGGTTCTTCGAATGGGCACGTCACTACGCGGCCTCACGCATTGACCTCTTATGTGTCCCCCGCGCGACCCCGCACGCTTCGGTGGACAAATGGCTGGCCGGTGGTCAGGCGGCCGCCGTCTGCTCAGGCGCCTACTGCCTCTCATCGAATCTCTGGGCGCCCCCTGGCGACGGACCTGATACTGGCGGTCTGGGTTGGGTGATCGACCCTGAAGGCAACGTGCTGGCCACCACCGACACCGATAGCCCCTACGCGACGGTGGAGATCGATCTAGACTTTGCGCAGCGGAGCAAGTCGACCTATCCACGCTATGTGCCGGAGTAGAGTTAGTCGCAGTATCAACGGCGAACGTTGCAGAGCATCTTAATCTCGACCCTCAAGCCACCGAGATCGGGACTGCTCAGCAGATCCAGCTCGCCCCGATAGCGTTCGACGATATCGCTGACGATCGTCAGACCGAGTCCGGACCCCTTTTGACTCTCGTCGAGACGCACGCCCTGCTTCAGAACACGGGCGCGGCTCTCTTCAGGCACGCCGCAGCCGTCGTCCTCGACGACAACGAGCGCGCCCGCGCTGCCACTCGAGAAATCAAGACGCACTCTTTTCATCGCCCACTTCGCGGCGTTCTCGACCAGGTTGCCGAGCAGCTCGAACTGGTCGCCGCGGCTCATCTCCAAGGTCAGGTCCTTTTCTCCCCTGATCTCGAACGCGATATCCGGGAACAGGCGGCCGATCGCCCGCACCACATCGCGCGCGACCGGCAGCATATCCGCCCGATCGCTATAGGCCATGTCTTCGGGCGCCGCTGCCGCCAGGCTCAGGTGGCGGTCGGCGGCAGCAGTGAGGTTCTCGACCGCCTGTTCGGCCAGGGGAATGTTCAAATGCCCGTCACGCCGGAACTTCTGGATCTCATTGCGCAGGATCGCCGCCGGTGTCTTGAGCGCATGGGCCAGGTTCGCTGCCTGCAAACGCCCCTTCTCGCGCAGGCGTTCATTCCGCCTTAAGAGCAAATTCAGGTCCGTGACCAGTGGCGCCAGCTCTTCCGGGAAACGGCCGGTCAACTCGCCCCGGTGCTCGGAATGACGCGCCAGCACAGCGCGGCGCAGTTCCTTCAAGGGCAAAAGCGCCGCACGGAGCAGCGCGAATGCAGCAGCCAATAAGGCCGCACCCAGGATCGCCGCGGAAATCCAGAGCGTGCGCTGGAACTGCATGAACTCCTGATCCAGCGAGGCCTTGTCGGCAGCCACCGCGAGCGTCCAGACCGCCCGATCGGGACTGCGCTGATTTATGGTCAGCAGGCGAAGGCTCTCGCCATCCGGACCGGTCGCATCACTGCGTTCAATCGCGGTGCTGTCTGAGGAGACCGGCAGAATGCTGTCCCAGAGCGAGCGCGAGCGGTGAACGAGGCCGTCGGCCCGCTCCGCCTGCCAGTAGGCGCCGGAGTAAACCCGCTGAAAGTCCGGATCGGTCATGCGCGCCGCGGGATCCGCCGCGGAAGCCGCGATGCTGGCGCTCAGCAATTCGAGCTGCGCTTCCAGGCGTGCGTCGAACTGGCGGGCCAGCGATGCATGAAACACCTCCAGGATGACCCAGCCGCCGGCGCCCAGCGCCACCGCGATCCAGATCAGGCTGGCGGCAACGGCGCGCGCCGTCAGGGATCTGAACATTCCGCCTTCCCGATGGTGTAGCCCCGTCCGCGAATGGTCCGGATGAAGAGGCGATCGAGCTTCTGACGCAGGCGCGCGATGTAAACCTCGACGGTGTTGGAGTCCCGTTCCTCGTTGTAGCCGTAAATCTTCTCCGCCAGTTCCGCCTTGCTGTGCACCTTGTCCGGCCGCAACATCATGGCGACCAGCAGCTTTAATTCGTTCCCGGTCAGCTCGACCGGACGTTCCCGGTGATGTACGCGCCCGGTCTCGGTGTTAAGGCAGACGGCGCCGAACTGCAGCTCGGAGGAAGCCAGCCCGGCCGAGCGCCGGATCAGGGCGCGCAGGCGTGCCACCAGTTCCTCCATCTGGAAGGGCTTGACCAGATAGTCGTCGCCGCCGGAGTTCAGACCTTCGACCCGGTCCTGCCAAGCGCCCCGGGCGGTCAGGATCAGGACCGGGGTGTTCATATCTCCGGCCCGCCACTCCCGCAGGATCGTCACGCCATCCTTCAGGGGCAGGCCCAGATCCAGAACCACGGCGTCGTAGCGTTCGTTGCCGCCCAGAAAGGCGCCGTCCTCGCCGTCCACCGCCAGGTCCACCGTGAAACCTTCGCGCGTCAGCTCACTCTCGATCTGCTGCGCAAGGCCGGATTCGTCTTCAATGACCAGGACCTTCATCGGCGCCCTCCTCCGCCATGACCGCCGCCACCTGAATCACCGCCGCCTTTGCCGCCACCACCTTTGCCGCCGCCTCCTTTATCGCCACCGCCTCTGTCACCGCCGCCCTTTCCGCCGCCGCCATCGTCACCGGATCCGCCACCACCGGAGCCACCGCCCCCAGAGCCACTGCCGCCCGAGCCACTGCCGCCGGAGCCATTACCGCCTGAGCCGCTGCCGCCAGAGCTGCCGGAACCACCACCGCCCGAATCGCCACCGGCTTGCGAAGCGCCACCCTGTGATCCGCTTCCCGCACCGGCAGCAGCCTCCCCTTCGTTGTTGCCTCCGGCGCCATCACCCCGGTTGTCGTCCCGGTCGCTTCCGCCCCGTATGTCATGTCCCTCGACCTCGACGACGTCGACGCTTTTGCTGTCCACGGTCACGGCGACGACCCGGCCGTCGTTTTCGCGGAAGAAGACCTTGACCAGCAGGCGTTCGCGACGCCGGTGCAGAACCGCGTCGAGCATGACCGCTTCCCCCGCCACCGCCGTGCGGGCCACAGCCAGAATCCGGCTGAAAGGGGCCGCCCCCTGCTCCAGCGCATCCCGGGCCTGGTCCTGATCTTCCGCAACGGCAGCGCCGGCAAGCATGAAACTCAGGGCGAGCGTCATCCCGCGCGCAAGCGCGATGCCTTTCTTAAATCCGCGCCCATCGAATGGCGCACCCGATCTGCCGCACTTCTCCATCGCGCTACCTATGCCGCATCAAGCTGAACTGAAGCTGAAGACGGGCTTCAGTGTGGTTTCAGCAGGCTTCTTTATCTCTGGCTTTCAGCGGCCGCCCCAGAAGGGAACGGCCGGCTCGATCACCGGGCGCCACATCGTCCTGAAACCCCGGCAGGCTCTCGCAGCCCGCCGCGACCGGACGAGATCCTGCACTGAGAAAATTGAAAGCACTAGGAGCAAATGAATGAACTCACTTTCCATGAACCACAGCGCCGAGCGTCTGTCCGGCCCTGAAGTTTCGCGAAGCCGTTTGCGCGCTCGCCTGGGACAAAGCGAACAGGCCCGATCGATCCTCGCCCCGGCCACAGCACAGTTCGCGCTGAACGGGGTCGCCGTCGGCTACTGGGCCGTCTTCTGGCTGATGAACGGGCTGGACAAGTTCCTGAACCGCTCCGACCTCGGCTGGATCAACTGGTACGGCAAGGACAGATCCGGGCAATTCGGCGAGTACTTTTCCCGCCTCGATCTGGCGCCCGGGGCCATCGACGGCCTGCTGGCCTTTACCGGGATCTGGGAGTTCGCCGTCGCCCTGCCCCTGATCACGGCGCTTGTTCTGCTTTTGCTTCGTCCAGCGTCCGGGCTCACACAGTCCCTGATCTACTGGGGTTACGTCCTCACCGGCCTGACCCTGATCGGCTTCAGCGCCTTCGACGTCGTCGCCGGCGACCGGGCCGAGCTGCGCGAACACGGCCTCTACCTGGCCCTGCTCTTCGTCTGCTGCCTCTGGAGCCGACAGCAGTCACAGTCTGAAGAGCCGCAACCCAGTTAGCACCACCCAATCGGCTGGCAAAACGCCCTATCCAGGCTCAAGGGCGAACCAGCCGGACGTCCGGGGAGCTGTCACAGGTTCCCCGGACGTCATTTTTGTTCTTCATGATTTATGTCCTTCATGCCTGCCCGGCGAAGCGCCCGAGAACCCCGATCGTCTCTTCCAGTCCCGCATCGTCGATGTCAAGGTGGGTGACCCAGCGCTGGCGCGCTTCGGTGCCGCTGCAGCGAATGCCGGCCGCGGCCAGGAAGGCGGCGAAGCGCCCGGCAACGGCCGGGTCGACATCGGCGAAGATGATGTTGCTTTGCGGCGTCTCGGCGTCAACGCCCTCAATCCCATTGAGCGCCGCCGCAAGCTGTTGCGCCCGCGCGTGGTCCTCGGCGAGTCTTTCGACATTGTGCTCCAGTGCGTAAAGCCCTGCGGCCGCTAAGATACCCGCCTGCCTCAGTCCGCCACCCAGGGCCTGGCGGTGCCGCCGCGCCCGTTCGATCACTTCAGCCAGCCCGACCAGCAGCGAGCCGACCGGTGCCCCCAGGCCTTTCGAAAGGCAAACCGATATCGTATCGAAGGGACGTACAACCTCCGCCACCGGCAGCTTCAACGCGACGGACGCATTGAAGACACGCGCGCCGTCAAGGTGACTGGCCATTCCCTGCGCCTGGGCGAGGTCAGTCGCCACCCGGACATAGTCCATGGGCAGCACCTTGCCGCCGATGGTGTTCTCCAGCGCCAGCAGCTTGCAGGGCGCGAAGATCAGGCCCGCAGGATTGACCGTCGCCGCAATGTCCTGAAGCGCGAGGGTTCCATCGGGCTGGTTCGGCACCGCCTTCGGCTGCACCCCCGCCAGCATTGCCGCTCCGCCCAGCTCGTTCAGATGGCTATGGGCACCATTGCCCACCAGATAGGCATCGCCCCGACCACAGTGAGACATGACCGCCACCAGGTTGGACTGCGTGCCGGAGGTATTGAGAATCGCGGCCTCCTTGCCGAAGAGCTCCGCGATTCTGGCTTCCAGCGCCTGCACCGTTGGGTCTTCGCGGTAGTAGTCGTCCCCCACCTCCGCTTCGGCGATCACCCGACGCATCCCGGCGCAGGGGCGGGTCAGCGTATCGCTGCGGAAGTCGAGGCGCGGATTGGGTCTGGGTGCGGTATCGGTCATGCTGCAGGGCCTTTGCTCAGGTAAAAACACCCGTCTGTCATAGGCGAAGCGACATGAAATAGGTGATTGATCTTTGCGTATTTTTGCAATTTTATTCGAATACACCGCAATGTTCAGTGAGAGCCGATGGACCGTATCGACCGCAAAATCCTGGACCTGCTGCAACAGGACGCCTCGATCCGCAACAACGATCTCGCCGAGCGGGTGGGCCTTGCCCCTTCGAGCTGTCTGCGCCGGGTCCGCCAGCTCAAGGAGGCCGGGGTCATCACGCGCACCATCGCCCTCACCGACCCGGAGCAGATGGGACGGGGCATCAAAGCCATCGTCACCCTGAAGCTAGCCGACCACGGCCTGGAGGCCCGGCGCGACTGGGTGAAACAGGTGAACGCAGAGCGGGCAGTGTCCCAGTTCTACGGCGTCTCCGGTGAAACCGACATGGTCGCGATCCTGCAGATCGGCAGCATGGGGGAGTTCCAGGACGTCAGCAAACGCCTCTTCGCCGCCGACAAGAACGTGCTGCAGTATGTCAGCCTCTTCGTGCTGGAAGAGCATAAGTTCGAGCTGGCGAATTGAAGGCGCGGCCGATCGGCCGACGGCTCGAGGCCCGTCAGGCCTAACTCTCCCGCAACACCGAAAAGCTGTCGCCACTGCTCCCTAAAAGGCTCCCAGCTCCCGGATGCCCTTGGCGGATCTGCCGAAGGGTGGCGAGTCCGGGAACTTGTCCGTAGCGGCCATCATCTGCTGGGCGTAGAAGCGCCAGGCGCCGCTGTCGTCGCGGAAGCCGAAAATGGCCGCTTTGTCGCCGTCGTATTGCAGGGTGAAGTCCTTGCCCAGACTTTCGAACTTGCTCTTCGTGCCCTGAGAGATGGAATAGCGGCGCACCAGCTTTGCCGGCGCGTCGGACGGCAGGCCGGCGTCGGTTTCCAGCGCGTTACGAGCTTTGGAACCGGCTTCCTGATGACCCAGTGTTCCGGCCAGATGGAAGACCGTCGCCGTTTTGCGGCTGGCGTCGTGGTACTGGATCGTGAAGCGGCAACCGTCGAGCTGCGAGGTGGAAAAGAACGGTGGACCCTCGGCACCCAGATTCGCTTTAGAGGCCCCGTCAATTCGCCAGGGCAGATACCAGATCTCATTCTGATAGTCCGCATCAGCACCGTCCAGGGCGCTCATCACGATGCGGTTCGGCTCGACGAAATCGAAGCGGACCTTCTGGCGCCGGCAAACCTGCGCCTGCTGCGTGTCGCCGTCGAGACTCGCGGCGTCGATGTTGAAGAAATAACTCTTGAAAGCCTTGTCCACGTCCTGGATCAGAAGCACCAGAAACTCATCGATACTCGCCACCGCCCTCTCCCTGATTGCCGTTGCAGACCTGCAAAAAACTGAAACGAAAAAATATTCTTTTCAGCAACCAAAGGTAGAGTGTTTTGAGTACAGGGTCAACGGCGAGCCAAGATCTGTTGCGCGTGGAAGAAACATTCCGTGGACTTTTCATTTTTATTGAGAATGCGTATCATTAGTAAATGAAACCCATCAGGAGTAACCCTCACGCAACGGCCGCTGCCTCACGTCACCCGAGGCTTTCTTGCTGTCCGGAAAGCCAGGAAACGCCTGCGGTTTTTACGGAGGCGAAATGACCCAACGGCACGTAAACGACGGTTCGTTCGAACATCCTCTGGACATCACGCCGCGGAAGATCGGGGAGCTGGGCGAATTCCTCCCGATCAAGGCGCCCAAGGTGCAGCAGAACCCGCAACTGCCGGTCTTTGCCACCGGCGCCATCGCCGTCACCGAACTGCCCCGCGGCATCCTGGTGTTATGTGCGCAGATGCGCGGCGTGCGGCCGATCACCGCCGACACCCAGGCGCTGAGCGGGATCCAGATCGAGGCGCGTCTGACCGGCCGCTCACTGGCCCACGAAACCATGCCGCCCCACCGCAGTGCGCGGATCGAGAGTGGACTGCTCTCGGTCAATGGCTTTCCGACGGAAAGCCACTGGAAAGTGGAGATGCCCGCGCAGGCGGCTTTCGAGACGATCTCCATCGCCTATCCCGTGCCCTTCCTCGAAGGGCTGGCGAAACTGGATCCATCGCTCGCGGAGGCTGCCCTGAAGATGGTCGCAGAGCACGGGTGTCAGCGCGAGGAGATGACGATTGCGCAACGCCTGCTCTTCGTGAAGCTGTACCAGCTCTGCCTCAAGGAGGGCGGCAACAAGCTGCGCGCGGAAGCCATAGCCCTGGAACTACTGGCGGACGCCATCGAAGCGCAAGGCCGTGACACGGCTGCGGACAGCGCCCGGCACGAGGGACAGGCGCAGACGCGCCTGGTCGAGCACGCCGGCAAGAGCATCGACGCCATGCTGTCAGCCCCGCCCAGCATCGCGGAACTGGCCCGGCTGCTACGCGTGTCCGAAACCCGGCTCAAGCGCGCCTTCTCCGAAACCACAGGGGAGTCGGTCGGCGCCTACATCGCACGGCGTCGGCTGGAGACAGCCTGGGATCTGGTGATGCTGGAGCTGCCCCTGGCAAAGGTTGCGGATGAAGTCGGTTACGCCAGTCCGGAAGCCTTTTCAAAGGCCTTCCGCCGTTACTTCGGGGAGAGCCCGAGCGCCGCGCGCGCGGCGGGACGGCAAAAGCCGCATCCGCCAATCGACGACTACCGGGCGAAGGACGGTCTGACCGGATTGGACAGGCCGATGAACTGATCGGACAGGTCTCGGAACTGGATATTCTCTGCGAACCGTTCTCAATAACTACAGGTTAATTCTCAGTTGGGGCGGTTCATGCATTTCGGTTCTAAGACGTCGGTTTCCAAACACCAGGGCGGCGCTCTGCTGCTCACGCTCGCGACCGCCTTCGCGGCACAGGCCGTGGGACAAGCCACGGCCCAGGAGGCAAACCAGGAGACAGCCCCAATCCTCCTCGACCCCATCATCGTGCAGGGCGAGCGCCAGGAAAAGTCCCTGCGCGAGACTCGCAGCAGCGTCACCGTGATTCAGACCGACGAACTGGAGCGGCGGCCCGGGGAGGAGATCAACGACATTATCAACGGCACACCGAACGTAAACCTGCGCAGTCTCAGCGAATCGCCGAACATCCGCGGCGTGGAAGGCGGCGGCCCGGGCGGGCTCGCCAACACGGCGCTTGGCGGCACGCTGCCGCGCGTTGCTTTCATCGTCGACGATGTGGCCCGTCCGGCCGCCGTGCCGAATTCCGACGCCGCCAGCCTTTGGGACGTGGAGCAGGTGGAAGTGCTCAAGGGGCCGCAGACGACCCTGCGCGGACGCTCCGCCATCGGCGGCGCCGTGGTGGTCAAGACTTTCGACCCGAGCTTCGAGCCTGAGGCCGCGGCGCAGAGCGTTCTCGAGTTCGACGAGTTTCACGGCCCGACGCGGATCTTCAACGGCATGGCCTCGACCGGTGTCTTCGAAGACCGTCTGGCAGTTCGCGGCACGGTCGAATACCAGGCTGGCGACGACCCGCGCGACATCGTCAACACACCGGCCGGACGAGACGACAACAACCTGACCGAATTCCGCCAGACCCGGACACGCGGCAAACTGCTGTTCACACCTCAGGGCGAAAACGGCCCCCTGCAGATCCTCGGCACGGTGGAGTATCAGACCGGCCGCACGCCCCAGACCCGCGCAACAGTACAGAGCACCGGCTTTACCGACGGCGTGGTGCGGGAATTCGAAGACCGGGAAATCGATTTCACAACCGGCGGCCTGCGGTTGTTTGACACCAGAGCGGGCACGGCCTCGCTCAACACCAGCTATGACTTTGACAACGGCATGACCCTGCGCTCAATCACCAGCTATGCCATGACTGACTACGAAAGCCGGGACGAGCAGCCGCAAAACTTCTTCTTCAGATTCGACGAAGGCCTGATCAATCAGGATCTGCTCCTGGAATTCGGCGAGGAGAGTGATCACTTTAGTGGCCTGCTGGGCGCCTCCTACACCCGTCGGGAGCAGGATGTCCGCATCGACAACATCATCCCCCCCTTCGTGCCGGAAGGCGTCGCCTTTCTGACGGCGGACGGTGAGAGCGAAACGGCCTCGACCTTCGCCGACCTGCGCTTCGGCGTTACGGAGCGCCTGGATCTGCTCTTCGGCGGCCGGCTGCTCTGGAACCGGGACCAGCGTGATACCGCCTCGAGCCTGACCTCGATCCCGCCCTTCAACATTCCGCCCAGCCAGACGGAGTACGACGAAAGCGAGACCGTCCTGCTGCCGTCGATCGGCGTCGCCTACGAGGTGACACCGGAGCAGACGGTTCTGGCCGGTGCCCGCCGGGGCTGGAACGCTGGCGGCTCCGCCATCAACTTCTTCACGGGAGAGGCCTACGAATACGATTCGGAGCGGGTCTGGACCCTGGAGACAGGTTATCGCTACGAGTCGGACAGCGGGCGCTACAGCCTGGCGGCCACCGCTTTCTATAACTTCCACGACGACCCGCAGTTCTTTCTCGAAACGCAGCCGGGCAACCGCTTCAGTATCCAGGTCGTCAATCTGCCCAAGGGTGAAAGCTATGGCCTGGAACTGGAAGGGCGCGCGGCCGTTACCTCGGAGATCTCCCTGAATGCGGGCATCGGCCTTCTGCGGACCGAGATCACCGAGTCGACCGGCGCCAACCCCGCTTTGGAAGGCAACCGCTTCGGCAAGGACCCCGACTACACCTTCAACGCCGGCGCCCTCTGGCGGCCCGCCGCGGTTCCGGGTTTGAGCCTCGACGGCCGGATCACCTATATCGGCGAGGCCGACAACGACTTTAACAACACAAGTGGACAGGAGATCGGCAGCTACGCCCTGGTGGACCTGGGCGCCAGTTACGAAGTCGGCGCCTTCGAAGGCCGGGTCTTCGTAAAGAACCTCTTCGACCGCACCGGCCAGACCACCCGTGTGAACAACTTCTCGGCCGTCACCCCGCCACGCACCTTCGGCGTCGCCCTGACTGCAAGGTTCTAGTATGGAGTCTGCCACCACGCTGTCCACGAGCCACGGCAGCAGCTCCTCGCCGGCCGGCCTGATCCCGGCGCTCGGATTCCTTGTGCTGCTGCAGGCGACACTGGCCCAGTTCGTGGTTCACGGCATTCCGCTGTTCATGCGCGAGGCCGGCCACTCGGCCCAGACCATCGCGCTGATCTACCTGGTGTCCCTGCCCTACGTCATGCGGTTTCTCTGGGCGCCGCTGATCGACCGCTGGGGCAACGCGCGGTTCGGGCATTTCCGCAGTTGGGTGCTGGGCGGCCAGGCGTTCGCCTGCGGCGCTCTGATCCTATTGTCTTTTACCGGCCCGCTCGATCCCCTCGCCGGGATGCTTGGGGTTATCGTCGTGCTGATCGCGGCGATCGCCACACAAATGACCGCGACCGGCGGTCTGATGATCGAGAAACTCGCCGTGCAGGATCGCGCACGCGGCGCGGTGATCCAGGCCGCCTCCGCGGGCCTGGCGGGCCTCATCCTGGGCGCGGGCGTGCTGTTCTTTCTCGCCGACCTGGGCTGGCAGATCACCATTAGCGGCCTGATCGCCATCGCGCTGGCCGGGCTGACGGTCACGGCATTCCTGCCACTCGACCGGGGCGATGCGCCGCCAGAAGAGCCCGCGCCCTTCTGGAGCCAGTTTTCGGTCCTGACGCGGCCCGAGACCCGGAGCCTGCTCGGCGTGACAGTGCTGGTCACGACCGGCCTGGTGCTGACCTACGGCCTAAAGTCGATCCTGCTGATCGACGCCGGCTACAGCGTGTCCGAAGCCGGCATCGTCGCTCTGGTGCTGGGCAATGCTGCCGGTTTCTGCTGTGCATTGGCTTCGCGCCCGCTGCTCGACCGCTGGGGCGGCTTCGCCATCCTGGCCGGCATCGGCCTGCTGGTCGCGCTGTACTGCCTGGTCTTCGCCGCGGTCTTTGCCGGCGGCATAGAGCGAAGCGGCGCGGCTGTCTTCGCGATCGTCGCCAACGGCCTGACCTTCGGCTCTTTTGCCGCCAGCCGGACCCTGATTATGGCGCGCTGCGCCGAGGGCCGCAAAGCGACCGAGTTCGCCGCCTTCGTCAGCATCGAGGGCATCTGCATCCTGCTGCTCGCCGGTCTCGGTAACCTGCTGAGCGATCTTATAGGTTTCCCGGCACTGCTGGTCCTGGCCGCCTACGGCTCCCTGGCCGGGGCGACCCTGGCCTGGAAGGCGGCGAAAAACGCAAAAGAGGAAGCAAAGACATGAGCGTTGAAACCTGGACCAGCGTCACGCTGAGCGAGGTCGAATCCGCCTTTAAAACGGTCACCGATCACATCGCGGAGCACGGCATCGATCCGGACCCGGCCGGTCCCGCCGATGTGCGCTTTCGTCATGAGGGCGCCGTGATCCGGCTGCAGCACGACAAGTCCGATCTGCGAATCTCCCTCGAAGCGCCCAGCGGCAATATGCTCTATTTCCTGAAGGAGGCGGTCGCCCTGCATGTCGCCGAGATCGATCCCCTGGCCGCCGAAGATCTGCGCTGGAGCGACCAGTCCGGTGCGGTCGCGCGCCCGGTCAATTTCTGTGAACTCACATTGTTGGAACGTTCAACGCCTTTCCCGGGCATGACGCGCCTCACCCTGTCATCCGACGATGCCGCCTTCCTCGCCGACGACGGCCTGCATGTAAAGCTGATGCTGCCCGCCGAGCGAACGCGCACGCCCGTCTGGCCGTCTGTGAGCGCCAATGGCGTGACCCGCTGGCCCGAGGGACCGGACCGGCTCCACGTCCGCTACTTCACCCTGCGCGCCCTGCGCCCTGAGGCCGGCGAGGTCGACATCGATGTGGTGCAGCACCCGGGCGGCATGATCTCCGACTGGGCGCTGAAGGCGCAAGCGGGCGAGCGCATCGGCGTCATGGGACCCGGCGGCGGCCAAGCGCCGGCGCAAAAGGACGGTTTACTGCTCGCTGGAGACGAGACCGCCCTGCCCGCCATCGCCCGCATCCTGGAGGCCTGCGGCCCGGACGCCAGCGGGCACCTGGTCGTGGCCTTCCCGGCGGACAGCGACCCGGACTCCTACCTGCCGTCGACCTCGCTCAAGATCCACAGTCTTCCGCCGCAGCGTTTTCGCGCCGAAGTCCTGCCCCTGATTCAGAAGGTCGGCAGCGAGGAACGGATCGCCAACGCCTGGTTCGGCGGCGAATACACCAATGCGCAAGCGCTACGCCAGGTCTTCAAGCAGGAGCTCGGCCTTGGCAAGGGCCAGCAACTCAGCGTCGCCTATTGGCGCGAAGGCGTCCGCGGTGACGCCAGGCGGGAGAGCGACGACTGACCAAGGCAGCAACCCTCAAACCAAATTCCGGGAGCCGTTCCGGTGCTATCGCCGATGGCTCCTTGAGCTGCCGATAAGCCGATGAATGGGACCGCCGCGCGCAGAGGTCCTCACTCATTGACGGCAAGGACTATGCGACCGTGGTCGGTCAGGCGGCCATCGACTTCGCCTTCGGACCATTCGGCGCGGAATGACCTGCGCCGGCGTCGAAGAACACTACGACATGCCCTGAGTGGTCTAAATGCTCCGCGAGGCAGAGTCGGATCAGATCCGGCCGAAAACAGACGGTGAAGAGAACGGCGTTCTCAGGCGCCGTGTCGCTGCCGGCTGATCAACCCCATAGCGACACCGAGAATACGGGCCGCCACCAAAGCGCCGCGGCCGCCAACGTCATTGGCCGGCATGAGCTCGACCAGGTCGAAGCCGACGATCCTGTTGCGCGCGGCAACGGCCTTCAGCAGGCCGATCACCTGCCAGTAATCGAAGCCACCAGGCGCCGGACCGATGACGGAGGGCACGATCGACGGGTCCATGGCGTCAATGTCCAGGGTCACGAAGACATCGCGGCCGCTGGGCAGGGCTTCGAGCAGCTTATCGAAACCCTGCGTCACGATCTCCTGCATGGGAAAGAACTTCACGCCCCAATCGGTGGCGTCCTGAAAGTCCTGCGGGCGGGCGCTGCCCAGACCGCGCGCGCCGAGCTGCATGATCTCCTTGACCCACGGCATTTCCGAGGCACGGCGCATGTTGCTGGATAGCCCCATGCGCTCGCCGCCAACCTCATCCCGCCAGTCGATGTGGGCGTCCAGTTGGACGATGGTGATCGGGCCGTGGTTCTGGTAGGCCTGAAAGACCGGGATGGGAATGGAGTCGTCGCCACCCATCACGATGGGCACGGCGCCAGCATCCAAAACGGTTTTGACGTTATGCGCGATGACCTCTCGATTGGAGGCGAAGTCGCTCTCGCTGAACTCCAGATTACCCCAGTCCACGGCCTTGGCGCCTTCCGCCAGGATGGTGCCGCCCAGATCGAAATCGTAATGCCCCAGAACGCCCGGCCAGCCGTCAGCCGCGCGGATGGCGTCCGGTGCTCCCGCGCAGTAGGGACCGACGGACTTATACGGCGTCGCGCAAGGTGCGCCCATCACGACCATGTCCGCGCCCTCGACTTGCCCCACCGGCGCGGTGGGAATGTCGAAGAGGCCGCCGCTGACTTTGCCGCCGAACATGGCTTCCATTGTGAGATTTTCAGTTTCGGACATCATCAAACTCGGCTGATATTTGTGGCAGGACGGACTGTCATCGCCCGCTATGAAAAACTAACCTGTTCCGGCTTCCAGGGCGACAGGAAGATCTGCAAATCAACGAACCAGCAAAACCGAGCATATGAAGCGCGCGTAGTTATGATCCAGGGACTCTCTCAACGACATCCTTCCCTGAGCCTCCGGGTTCGGAGGTGAGGTACGACGAAAAAAGATACCTTCCTGATCCATGAAGTCTTTCAGATGTCTTCTTCTCTCATGCGTACCATCGATAGCGAACTGCTGGCACGCCACGCCATAGAGGCAAACGAGGAACGGCCGGCACTGGCCACGAACACGCATCAGGCGCTGTCCGATCTGTATCAGATGATCGCTGCATCGACACTCGAGAACGAACAGCCGTAACGGGAAAATCCAGTCGGTCCGGCCTTTCTTGCTCTGCCCGCCCCCAACAGCGAAAAACTCCGCGGTCTGCGTGACTTAGTCACTGAAGGCCGCCCCAAGCCCAGGTTATCTAGACTCATCGCTAATCGAGCGGAGCGGAAAGGGATTGCGGTTCGCGCCCTTTCGCTCCGCGGATACCTGGGATGCGTCCATGAGACGATTTTTACTGACAGCTATGACCGCCGCGGCGCTGGCGGTTTCCAGCGTCGCGCAGGCCGCGCCTGAACCACAGGAACCGGAAAGGCAAACGCCCTGGGGCCTCTATCTCGACGCGCGCGAGGCTTACGACATGAAGATGCGAGATGGCGACGCGGTGCTCTTCGTCGACGTGCGTGAACCGATCGAGATCATGTTCACCGGCTTCACCGACGTGGTCGACATCAACATTCCCTTCCTGATCACCAACCGCGGCAAGTGGCATCCGAAGAAGCCGGTCTTCGCGATGGAAAAGAACCCCGCTTTCGAGGCCGAGATCGCCGAGGCACTCCTGGCCCGCGGCCTGACCAAAGATGCGCCGGTGATCCTCATGTGCCGCTCGGGCGGCACGCGCGGCGCGCCCTCGGCCCTGGCGCTGGAAGGGAAGGGTTACAGCAAGGTCTACGTGGTGGTGGACGGCTTCGAAGGCGGCACCATCAAAGAAGGACCTCAGAAGAACTGGCGCCTGAAGGACGGCTGGAAGAACGCCGGCCTGCCCTGGAGCTACCGCCTCAACAGGGAAAAGATGTACATCGTCAAATAGATAGCCCCCCCAAAAGAAAGGAAAAGCCTAGATGAAACGAACACTCGCAGTACTCGCCCTCAGCGTAGCGGCAATCTTCGGCGCCCTGCCCGCCCTCGCAGGAGATGAAAAACCGGGCCTCTTCGTCGTGGTCACCTCGCCGGACCCGCAAACGCAGGGTATGGCGATGGTGCTTTCGATGCAGGCCATGAAACAGGGCGCCAAGGTGCAGATGCTGTTATGCGGTCCCGGCGGAGACGTCGCCCTGAAAGGTTCAAAACAGACAGTCCTGAGACCGCGCGATGTCACACCGCAAGGCATGCTGACAAAGCTTGTCGCCATGGGACTGAAATCCGATGTCTGCGCGCTCTATCTGCCCAATAACGGCAAGTCCCCAGCCGATCTGATCGAGGGCGTCGGGGTGGCCAAACCGCCGGTCATCGCAGCGGCCCTGCTGGAGGGCGATACGAAGCTCTTTACCTTTTAGGGCACCCCGCTCTCTTGGGCGCGGTTCGCGGAAGCTGCGCCCAGGTGAAAAGATGATCGAGCGCTGCTTCGCCCTTATCGATACTTGGCGGCAGTAATGAACTCGCCGAAGGATTCGCACCAGACCAGGACCGTTGTATAGGCCGCAACGTCCACATCCTCCGGGACCTTAAGCAGAAAGCCGTCGAAACTCTTCACATCGCCGATCTGCCGGGCAGCGCCCTTCACCTTGAGGAACTGTTCCTCGTCTTCCACGAAGTCCTGTACCAGGTAGAGCTTGTAGTCGGGGCCCGGCGCCAGGCTGCCCTGGTGGACGATGTGGGTTCCGGTGATACTGACACTGCCTTCACCCCAGTGGAGGAAATCACTGCCCTTGAGCTCGCGCGTGAAACTCGCCTCGAAGAGCGCGCCCTCGGCACTGGTCGCAAGCATCCCTCTATCCAGGCTCGCCGGCGCGGTCAGGATCGGCAGGAAGTAGATCCCCAGTGCAAAACCAACCGCGAGCACACCGAGATGGGTGGCAAGGAGCAGAATCCAGCGCATGGGCGCCTCTCTTGTGGACATCGGAAAGGGTTGCGGCAAGCTATCATCGGGCGTCGCCCGCCGCAATGAAGGTGCGGCACAATAGAAATTTGTCGGGATAGCGCGCAAATTCAGCGGCTGCGGGATTGACGCTGCTGCCGCGGCGGCTTAATCCGAATGACGTCGTGTAACAGACCGGAAACACGCCTGACAGATCGGAAACAATGGCCGCCCGTGACGCCCGAGCAAACCGAAAACAAAACTCCGCCGCTCTTTAACGAGCTCTTTCGCAACGAGCTCACGCAGCTCCTGCGCTGGCGGCGGGACGTACGGCGTTTCCGGCCCGACCCGGTGCCGGCAGAGATGATCGAGGAGCTACTGGATCTCGCCTGCCTCGCCCCCTCTGTCGGCAACAGTCAGCCCTGGCGTTTTGTCGCGGTTGAGAGCGCCGAAGCCCGCGCGGCCATCCGCGCCAACTTCGAAACCGCCAACACGGAGGCGCTGAAGGGCTATCAGGGCGAACAGGCAGAACTCTACGCCGGGCTCAAGCTCTCCGGCCTGGACATGGCGCCGGTACAGCTCGCGGTCTTCTGCGACGAGCAGACGCTGCAGGGCCACGGGCTGGGCCGGCAGACCATGCCGGAGACCCTGCGCTACTCCGCCATCCTCGCCGTGCATACCCTCTGGCTGACCGCGCGCACCTGCGGCATCGGCGTGGGCTGGGTCTCGATCCTGGACCCCGCGCAGGCCATGAAGGACCTGGGCGTGCCGGAGGACTGGTCCCTGGTCGCCTACCTCTGCATCGGCTGGCCGGAAGAGGAGCACGAAGACCCGGAACTGGTGCGCCACGGCTGGCAGGATCGCACGGCGGACTGCCGGAAGATCGAGCGGCGGTAGAGGGCCTCACCGTCGTAGCATACTTCGCGAAGTCTATCGTCTGAGCAACGTTAATGCTGTTCGGATGACTGCTCTGGCAGCGGCAATCGCTGCCGCTCCTCCGCATCACTACCGCCTTCATACTCCGACTGTATCGCCGCAGGAGTTACATCTTGAGGTTCAGTTTTCGCGCCCAGCTTAGGGGCCGAAGGCCGCCAGGCACGCAGATGTTGACCTACTAACTCATAGAAATCCGGAACTGCAGCCTCGAGACAGTCCACGAACGTCTTGACGCCTGAGAACTTCCCACCCAGTTCCCGAATCATGACGACATCGAAAGAGGACAAAACCATCTTGCTGTTGTCACCGATCAGATAGTTTGGATCTTCACGCACCTGCGACAGTGTCGCCTGAGTCGCTTTGGCCTTCCCAGGCCAGACAGCCCCAATGCGAACTTCTTCCGACTCAGTTTTCGAAAGTTGTCGTAGAAGCCAGTTTAATCTCGCCTGCGAAGACTTCCGATCTCCCGGCGCCGCCAGGCGCATCGAAACGACGACGGACCGCGTGAGCAAATCCGTTTCGACCACGATCGAATTGGCAGTATCAGGGACGTCGAGCTCACAACGAAGTCTCTTGGTTTCGGCAAGGCTCTCGCAATCGTCCCGCAGCCGCAACTTGCCATCAGACCGGTGGTTACGAGTTAAACGGACATCGACCGGCGCTTCCAACAGCCTGCTCATAATCAGACATAAGTCCCGCACTTCCTGGTGCCAAGCCCCAACAACTGCCTGCACCTCTTCAGATGTCTTTTTGAGTGGGGCTCCTCCCCTAACGGCTGTGACAACATCGCTCCAACTGGATGGCATACGCTCGAAGCCCTTCACGCCTGTGCTGGGGTGAGACAAGAAACGAACGAGTTCGGATAAGATACGGGCCTGATCTCTATCTTCAACGTTTTGCGCCGAAAGCAGCAAGGTCGCTTCGGTGAGAACAAACATCCATGACCAATGGAACAAGCCTACCTTACGAGTCGACGTTTTCGGCAAAGAAATAGGATGATGATCAGGCCTGGCTGTAAATTGATTTGATAAGGTAATTACGGCATCAATCTCATGGTCTCGGGCGAGTTGAAGGTAAGTTTCAATCTGTGCAGCATCAAGCTGCGCATTTCCGATTTTTGCTTCTACTAGCGCAGTCCATTGCCTACTTCCTATAGTCAACACGATCAAACCGTCGGGCCGGGGCGCTCCGCCATTCTTATCGTTGAAGACAACCTCGGTGAACACTTCGACTTTAGTCCGCACACCTACTTTCTGCCCAACGGATCGTAGCAACGACGCGCCAAATTCATCGACATAAGCCATCGAAGAAAGAAGTACTGAGAGCGTACGGCCTTCTTTCGAGGTTTCGGCCAAAACAGGAAACAACCTTGCTCTTTCACCAGATTTCAGAAACGCCGGCCGCTCACTCATGACTCCCCCCAAAATTGCAAATCCCTTCCAAATATCTTGCAATGATGTTATCAACCAATGCAAGAAAATGATTCCATCTCACCTATCATATGAATTTACAAAAGGAATGACCGCACGGCAGACTGCCCGAAGCTGGAGAAACGGTAGAGGCCCACGCGCCAATAGAAACGGCGGCCCCTGATCCAGGGGCCGCCGCCAAAGTCAGCCGAAAACTCCGTTCAAGCCGCCTGCTTAAATCTCCGCCGCGTGAAGCCGAACCCGGCCAATCCCAGCCCTAGAAGCGCAAGCGTGCCCGGCTCAGGAACGCTGGCGCGCCGCGTGACCAGTTCGATCGAGGCGAGAGGCCCGAGGACAAAGGGGCTACCTTCGAGAACCGAGAAGGTCACACTGTCTTCGGTAAAACTGACACTGCCGAATCCCGCAGTTGGGTCCAGAATGACATCGACGATCGAACCGGCCTCGCCAATCCAATCGAGGTCGGTCAGAACAAAATCGGCATCGACTCCAAAAACAGTACCTGGGGCACCGTCAATGATCGTGAATTCAATGTTCGAGGCACCTACGTCCACGGTGAGGAGATCAACCACATTGAACTCGCTGCCTGCACCCACAGTTTCCGTGAATGGACCAAGAAAGCTCATACCATTCGCGAAAACCTCTAAGGTTACCTCGTCTCCAATAAGCGTCGCCTTGGCTTTGCCCGGGAGCGCAGCGATAACGGCCAGTGCCATAGCGAGCGTCATAGCCTTCAAAAACCGCATCATAGTCTTTCTATCCCTCATTTTTTGCGCCTCCACTTCGAGCCGGAAAGGCGCTGCCCCTAGCCGTTCGATATTCTTCCACTGAAAGGTAAAACGACGTCGCGTTATACAAATCAACAGATTGGCTAGATTGCCTTGTGTTAACCAGGGCCGACACCGCCCTAGACTCCAGTCTGGCCCACGCCTTGTATCGTTTTCCGAAAGGCCGCCTGATACCGATGGCGATCAGGCTGCTAGGTTTGGACGCTGCGCCAGTGATGGAACCAACAAAAAAACGGCAGCTCCTTCAGCGATTTGCGTTTCAATCGGCTCAAAACTCTCTGCCTTTCGATCAGCAAACTGCTGATCTCAAAAGCAATTTTTGAGAACTTGTAACGCCGGAAAAACGCATCCCACGATAATGAGCACATTTTGCGACGCCGCCGATCAAGAACAAGCAATTCGCCAACAAAGGAGCCGCCGCAGGTGTCAGCGAGTTCCCCTCAAATCACTCGCTGGGTTCGATCCCGCCGGGCAATGATGAAAACGGCGAGTCCGAAAGTGAAGAGAGCGAGAGAGCCGGGTTCCGGGACCTCCGCAGATGGCTGGACGCGGGTAAAGACCGCCCAGACCGTCGCACTGTCGTTTGCGGAGTTGTAGTTCAGATCCAGGACGTCGCTCCCCGCTTGATCGGCTGAGAACGATCCACTGCTTTCGTTCACAAAAAAACCCATCCCGATCTCCGCCCCCAGACTGAAGGGAACGAAATTGACGCACTGTCTTAAAGATGTGCATCCGAACGTCAGTTCCGTGTTCGAGTCAAACAAACCCGCCGGGCCGTCAAGGAAGACCTGATCCAGCAGGGCCTGGGCCGCCGCTTCGGCGGAGACCGCATCCGTGAACGCGAAGTCTTCTGACGCATTGTCACAGCCGGTGAAGACGGCGCCGCAGGTGCCGTCCCGGAACCTGACGTCGAAAAGAGTTCCGTTGACATCGACATTGTCTGCGCCAAGCAAGCGATCGTTCTCAAGGACGAGCAGAGGTACGGCCTTGGCGGGGCTTGAAAGCGTGAAGAGCAGCAGGCCGGCAAAGGCAGCGGTTAAGATATTGCGTTTCATTCTATGTCCTGCCGAAAGAAAACTCTGCATTGGTTGGATAGAAAGCGACTCAGTGACGGACCGGAAGGCCAGTGCGGTTTGGGTCCAGGGAAGAAGACCGGGAGACTTGCTCCTTACCCTTTCGGCGATGCCGCCCCGCCCCAGCCAGGCCGGCCAGGCCTAAGCCGAAGATCAAGAAGTTCGCGGGCTCAGGGACAGCCACCGATGGCCCGGCGGGTGTGAAAACCGCGTAGACCGCGAAGCCATTATCCGAGAAGTCGAAATCGACAGACCCGATGTTACTTCCGACAGCATCACCAGAGATGTCCGGCGCAAAGTTCTGCACAAAAGCAAAGTCGAAGAGGCCACCGGAACTCAGCGCAAAGGGTATGTTCGCGAAACAGAATTCTGCGATCGCGCAGCCGGAGGTCAGTTCAGGATCTGTATCGAACAGGCCCGTGGGACCGTCGAGGAACACCTGATCTAACAAGGCCTGGGCCGCCGCTTGCGCAGATGCCTCGTCCGTGAAAGCGAAGTCTTCCGATGCGTTATCGCAGCCGGAGAAAATGGTGCTGCAGGTGCCGTCCCGGAACCTGACATCGAAGAGCGTCCCGTTGACCTCGACGTTGTCCGCGCCGAGCAACTGACCGTTCTCGACGATTGCTATGGGCATGGCACTGGCGGTGCCGGAAAGCGTGAAGAGCAGCGCGCCGGCCAGGGCCGCGGCTAAGGTATGAAGTTTCATTCTACGTCCTGTCGATAGAAGCCTGAACAGTAATTCGAGCAAAAGCGTCAGTGATGGGCGGGCAGGCAATGACGGTTTGTGCCCTGAACGCAGGCCGGCGGGAAGCGCACCTCTTCCCTTCGGCGATGGCGCTGCCGAACACCTGCCAGGCCGGCCAGGCCCAGACACAGGAGCGCAAGCGTCGCAGGCTCGGGAACGCTGGCGTGCCGCGTGACAAGTTCGATTGAGGTCAGCACCCCGGGGACGAAGCGATCACGCTCAAGTACAGAGAAGGTCACGCTGTCTTCAGTGAAACTGACACTGCCGATGCCCTGAACCGGGTCCAACAAGACGTCCACGATCAAACCGGCCTCACCGACCCAGTCCAGGCCGGTAAAGACATAGTCGATGTTTGCTGCAAACCGCGCAGGAGGTATGAGGCTTACGATCTCAATACTGGAGGCACTGACATCGAAAGTGAGTGCATCCCGCGGGTTGAACTCAACGCCATCTCCCACTGTCGCTGTCAAGAGACCGGATATGCTTTGACCATTTGCGAAGATTTCCAGGTTTACCTCATCGCCGATCAAAGTTGCTTTCGCCGGTCCCGGGTTTGCGGCGATCACGGTAATGATGAACACCACTGCCAGCGCCTGAAACGATTTGATCATCTGCTGATCTCCCCAAAATTATGCTTGGAAAAGAACCGCTTCGAGCGCTTTAAGGGAAGACCGGCAGGGCATTTTGTCCGAAATGCGGGCAATTTTGTCCCATCTGGAGCCGCGTGAGAGGGGAGTGCGGCCTATCGGAAATCGCGCCGCGCGAGAATCGCCTGGATGGCATCGGCCAGTTGGAGCTGACCGATCACCCCGACCGAGCGGGGATTGATATGAGAGAAGCCATCGATCAGGAAGAGCTCGGTCTTTGGCACGGCCTGGCTCAGGGCGAGGCTTTCGCTGAAGGGGACCAAAGGATCTTCACGGCCGTGGATCAGGATCAGGCGGCCGGCGAGGTGCGAGAGGTCGCGGCCGCGCAGGTTCAGGCTGTCCAGTTGGTTGCGCAGAGCTTCCGGAAGGGCTGACAGGAGTGGCTCGACCTTCGCCGGATCCTGGTTGGTCATGAGGGCGTAGAGGCTCTGCCCCTCGGGGCCGAGCTGGGAAACGAGGTCCCTGCCCTCGTCGTCTATGAGATCTGCGCGGCCGCTGCGCTGGCGGATTTTCGAGATGGCGGTCAGCGCCGCCCGGTCGCCGGGATCGCCGAGGACCTCAATGTTGCTGGAGAGGAAGTACCACTTGGCGGCGCGCAGCGGTTCCAGCTTACGCCATCTATCCTCGCCAGGCAGACGGTAGGCGCCGGTGGTGGTGAAGCGCACAACCTCGGTCGTGTCGTAATAACCGCCCAGGCCGACCAGAAAACCGGTGCTTGTTCTGGCGTCCGGCTCCAGGGTTGCAAGCACAGCCAGGCCGACCGCGTAGGAGATGGCAACCAGGCCCACTTCCGCTTCGCCCTGCGCGCCGCTAACTCCCTCCAGTTCCGGCCGGCCGGAGAGGTGAACCAGTGCATCGGCAATCCGCCGAGCGTCTCCCAGGCGCACCCGGGTCTCGCGGGAGCCGCGCAGGTCCGGCACCAGCGCCAGGAAGCCGGCGCGGGCGAAGGACCTCGCCAGGGCCACCAGCCGCCCGTCGTCCTTGCCGCGGGGCGTAAAACCCGGCACCAGCACCATGGCCCCCTCCAGTTCATCGGGATCGGGACGGTTGGGATGGTAAAGGTCCGCGACCTGCAGCGGACCGGGTTCGTCGCTGTCAGGCTGGGCGACGCGGTAAGTGATCTCCTGTCGGCGGGGCGCCGGTGTCGTCTCCTTCAGCGCGCTGGGTCCCGCACCCGCGTCGATGTCCTTGAGCAGCCGCACCGCCTCCCAGCTTTCCGGCGAGACGCAGGCGGCGAGGAAGAGCGGGACAGCAAGACCAAAGGACAGCCGGACGGCCTGCAGCAACGGGCGTAACCCTGGCCGTCGCCACCCTGCAACAGCTCGCCTCATTTGCCGACGAAAAGCCGCAGATAAGCCGGCTCCGCGATCAGCAGCACGACGGGCAGCCAGAACGCGATGAAACTGACCAGCGCTAACAGAAAGTTGCCGCGATTCCCGGCGCCGAAGAGTTCCTTAAACCTGAAGTGACGCCCGGAGGCTTCGGCCGCGATCCGGATACTGCGAAAGGCGTAGAGCTTGAAGAGATAACCAAACGCCGCCGTGTAGCAGAAAAGCAGAAAGAGATTCGTGCCGATAGAACTGCCGGTCATCGCGGATGGACCCCATTGCTTCCAATTCACACAGGATAAATCTTGGCAAGGGTCTGGCGAAATCAATTCCCGCCCGGTCAGGCGTGCGACCAGATCGTCGCAACACTCAGATATCCGTCAGGTTGCCATAGGTCTCCGGCCGGCGGTCGCGGAAGAACTGCCAGGTGTTACGGACTTCGCGGACCATTTCCATATCCATGTCGGCGGTGACCAGTTCGTCCTTGTCCTCGCTGGCCTCGACCAGGAACTCGCCGCGCGGGTTGACCACATAGGAGCTGCCGTAGAAGCGGCCGATGTTCCAGGGATCTTCCGTGCCCGGGCGATTTATGGCGCCGATGTAGACGCCGTTCGCCACCGCCGAGGCCGGCTGTTCCAGCTTCCAGAGATACTGGCTGAGGCCCGCCACTGTCGCGGAAGGGTTGACGATGTACTCGGCGCCATTCAGGGCCAGGGCGCGCCAACCCTCCGGGAAATGCCGGTCGTAACAGATGTAGACCCCGAGTTTGCAGAAGGCGGTCTCGAAGACCGGCCAGCCGGAACTGCCCGGCTTGAAAAAGAACTTTTCGTAGAAGCCGGCGACCTGCGGGATGTGGGTCTTGCGGTACTTGCCCAGGTACTTGCCGTCGGCGTCGATCACCGCGGCGGTGTTGTAGTAGACGCCGGTGATCTCCTCCTCGTAGATCGGCACCACGATCACCATGGAATGCTTCTTGGCGTACTCCTGCATCAGCTTCACCGTAGGTCCGTCGGGAATCTTCTCGGCGGCGGCATACCACTTGGCGTCCTGGCTCGGGCAGAAATAGGGCTGGGTGAAAACCTCCTGGAAGCAGAGCACGTTCACACCCGCCGCCCCGGCCTGATCGATGAAGGGGATATGCGCCTCCAGCATCTGCTCGCGAATGCGCGCCGGGGTCCCGGAGGTATCGCCCTTCAGTCCGACCTGGATCAAGCCTGCCTTTACCGTTGCCATGGTGAGTCTCCTGTTCTTTCGGAGTTCGTTGTTGAACTCCTTTATTGCATTCAAGCGCCATGCGGGCTGCGCGCCTCAATGGCGCTAGTCCTCAGCTCTGCCTCGTCCGTTTTCGGGCCTCGCGAAGCGACTCCCTCTTTGTCGCTCAAGCGCCGCGAAAGCTGCGCGCCTCAACGGCGCTAGTCCTCGGCTCTGCCTCGCCCCAAAGCTCAGGTGCAGTGACCGAAATACCTGAACACAATTTTGAACGAAAACTGACCAACTGGTCAACAAACACGAGAACGCCTCAAGCGGGACGGGCATCTGCGCGGCTGACAGCGCTATGCATTTTTCTAGAGGGCTATAGAAAATTTGGGAATCGACCGCTTGGCGAAATCTCCCCAAATCCTGAAGACCGCACAAGAGCCTAGTCGTGGTTCGCAGGTGCTGCGAAGGACGGCCAAAGCTCACAAGACGCGGTGAATCGAGGGATGAGGACGGCGCGATCTCTCTGATCTCGTCGGGCCCGGTGCAGATCCCCACTGCACCGGGCTTTTTTCTGTTTGTCAGCGGCTTGGGTCTTCCTGAGAACCCGGCGGCTCGAGCGGCACCAGCTTCCAACCCGGACACTAGAGCATATTCCGACCACAGGGGATCATTTGACCGGGGAGATTTTCCGTTCTGACAAGGCGTGGCTCGCAATGCGATGCGGCGCATCGGATGCCGCCGCATCGGATGCCGCCGCATCGGATAAGAGTCGCAACGCCGTCAGAGCGGGAAAGAACCCGGCCTTCGGTGGGATTTGAAGGCTCATCGGCAGCGTTGCGCTGCTTGCCCGATGCGGCGGCATCCGATGCGCTGCATCGCGTTTCACAACGCGCCTTGCCGAATGAGACTTCAAATCCCATCAAATTGATCCCGTGTGGTCGGAATATGCTCTAGCTGGCAAATTCTTCCTTCAGCCAGGCCAGCAAACGGCTTGCTTCCCGCCTCATGTCACGGCCGCCGGCCCGATAGAGCGAGAGCGTGTCCGGCAGGGAAAGCTGCTCGCCGAAGGGACGAATCACCGCCCCCTCCTGTAGCAGCAACTCCGTGGTCCGGCGCCAGCCCAGAGCAATGCCGTGCCCCTCCAGCACAGCCTGGATCATCATGGGATAGCTGTCGTAGACAACCCCGCCCTGGCCGACGCGCAGGTCAAGCCCCAATGCCTCCAGCCAGTTATCCCAGTCCATCCAGTCCTGCGGCTGCACCCTGTGATGCAGCAGGCGGTGCTCTGCCAGCTCGGAGATCGGCAACGGCGTCCCTGCGCTGTCCAGATACTTCGGGCTGCAGATCGGAAAGATCTCGTCAGAAACGCTGAAGAGACATTTCGCCGTCCCGCTGTCACGGCCACTGGTCTGCAACGCGAGATCGAAGCGCTCCTCGGCCTCGGGAATGGGTTTGGTCGAGACCGAAACCCGCACCTGAATGTCGGGGTGCTGCTGGTAGAACTTCGACAGCCTGGGCATCAGCCAGTAAAGCCCTTCACAGAGCTGCGACCGCAGGACGACCTCGCCTTCCTTGTTCTTCTGTCGCAGGTCCTGTGAGAAAGCGCCGATCGATTCGAAGGCGTTGGAAGCCAGACGGCTGAGTTCCCGCCCCTCATCGGTCAGATGGATCGCCCGATTGCGTCGCTCGAACAGCGCCGTGCCCAGATCCTCTTCCAACAGGCGGATCTGCTTGCTGATCGCCGCCTGCGTCAGACCCAGTTCCTCACCCGCCTTGGTAATGCTGCCGAGACGTGCAGCAGCCTCGAAGGGCAAGAGGCTCGCCAGCGGCGGCAGGAGTCGTCTGAGGTTCGGCATCGCAAGACTTTGAGGGCAGGCTCAGAGAGGAAAATACATATCTCAAAGTTATGAATAAAAGACAATAAGTCAATTTATTTAGCTAGATAGAATTCGATAATAGCAACGCTTAGTTGACTAATAACAGCCACAAAGAACCGATGTCCGCACCCGAACTTCCCCGTAACGACAATATCCGACTCGCCATCACGACGATCCTGCTGACCGTTCTGGCGCTTTCGATCGGCGACGCCCTGATCAAGGAAACCAGCGCCGAGATGGTGCTCTGGCAGATCTTCGTCCTACGGTCTTTGTTGGCGCTTCCACTGCTGCTGATCATCCTGCGGACGCGCTTTTCTTCGCTGCCGCTTCTGCCCCAGGCAAAAGGCTGGACGGTGCTCCGCAGCCTGATGCTGGCGCTGATGTGGGTCACATACTACGCGTCCCTGCCCCACCTTCAGCTCTCGATCGCCGCCGCCGTCTACTACACCCTGCCGATCTTCATCACGCTTTTCTCGGCGGCTTTCACCAACGACAAGGTGGGGCCGGCAGGATGGCTCGCGATCCTGATAGGTTTCCTTGGGGTCATGCTGATCCTGAAACCCACGGCGGAGGCCTTTAACCTCTATGCGCTCCTGCCTCTGATTTCCGCCATGCTCTACGCCCTGGCCATGATCCTGACCCGCACCAAATGCCGGGATGAACACCCGCTGATCCTCTCGACAGCACTCAACGTGACCTTCATCGCCGTCGGCCTGCTCGCCACACTGGTGGTCGCCGGTGCGGAAATCCTGGGCATCTCGCCTGTCCCCCAGGCGGAGACTTTCCTTTCAGCCGATTGGGCATCTCTGGCCGGCAAGGAAATCATCGCGCTGCTGCTCATGGCCGCCGCCATTCTCGGCGCCAGCATCGGAACCGCAGTCGCCTACCAGAACGGCCCCTCCACCATCGTCGCGACCTTCGACTTCGCCTATGTCGGTTTCGCCGCACTCTGGGGGCTGCTCTTCTTCGCGGAACTGCCCGACGCAATGACGCTGGCCGGGATGGTCCTGATTGTGGTCGCCGGGGTGATCACCGTTCGGCGCTGACAGTTTCAAAAGGAACAGAGCGCTTGACGAAGCAGTTAGGAACACGTTTCTCTTGCCCGGCGCGGCACGTCCGCTCCTTCACCTTCGGCACCGGGTTTAAGCACCATGGATTTCGAGATCTGGATCGTCTATCTGCTGGCATCGGCGGCTTTGTGCTTCACACCCGGACCAAACACGCTGCTGGCCCTGACCCATGGCGCCTCGCACGGCGTGCAAAAGAGCGCCTTCACCAGCCTGGGCGGCGCGGCGGGTTTCGCGCTGGTCATCGCGGTCTGCATGATCGGTCTCGGCGCGCTGCTGTCGACCTCCGCCCTCGCGTTCTCCATCGTGAAGTGGATCGGCGCCGGCTACCTCATCTACCTGGGCATCGTCACCTGGCGTTCGCCGCCCCTCTCGGTGAAGGGGTCGCAGCAGACCATGACGACAAGGCGGCGCAGGTTGTTCCTCCAGGGCTTCATGGCGGCGGCCTCGAACCCCAAGGGCATTATCTTCTTCGCCGCCTTCCTGCCCCAATTCATCGATCCGGAGCGCTCGCAGCCACTGCAGTTCGTCGTTCTGGCCAGCACCTTCGTCAGCATCGAGTTCCTGCTGGAACTCGGGCTTGCCGGCTCCGCCAGCCGCCTCGCGCCCTGGCTCGGCAGGAACGCGGTCGGACGCTGGTTCAACCGCATCACCGGCGCTTCCTTCGTCGGAATCGGCGGCATGCTGGCGGCGGCCAACAGGTCCTGAATCAGGCACGCAATGGCCGCCTCCGGCTTATGCGACGCAGCCCACCTTGAACTCCACCTTTGGCGCATATGATTTGATGACAAAGTCGCCGCCCAGGTGCTTGACGTAATTGGACGTCCAGTAGAACCCGCCAGGCTGGCCAAGCCACCCCTGAAAGTCACTCGCCTTTTCGAAGTAGAAGATGCCGTAATTGGGGTCGAAGAAGACCGCGTCGGCACCCACGAAGGCGGCGATCGCGTGGCCGCCCGCACTGCCGTGGATACTGATGATTTTGTACGACCAATAGCCCTTGCTATGCGCGCCCACCACAGAGTTGGCCAAGCTTTTTCCGAACTTTATGTCGGAGCCAAGAACGCCCGATTTGCTCCTCGCCTCCGAGCGGGAAAGGTTCTCCGCCGGGTTGGTGATGTTCATCTGGCGAATGACGCCCTTTTGCCGGAGAAAATCGTCGGTGAACTGGTCCTTAGCTTTCTCATACTCGGTCTGCGTCCTGGCACTATCGAGCGCCTTGCCATAGGCAACCTGGTTCAGAGCAAAGCTCGCACCGGTGAAATTTCCGCCACCGCGTTTGTTTGAGTTGCCGCTCGAGCGCGCCAGCTTCGCGAAGCTGCCCGTTTGCTCCGTCGCATGATGCGCCACCCAGTTCATGCAGAGAGACTTACAGATTCCCTGGCTGGATTCAGGAATCTGGTCCATGACCTGAGCGACACCTTCGTTCCAGTCGCCCTGGTTGAAGGCCTCCAGCAGGACGCCGTTCCATTTCTTCGCAGTGCCGCGCACGATATCAGCTTGCCCAAACATCTTCTGCCTCCTTCTCTCGCCCGCCGCACTCCGCTCAATCTTGCGGAGACGTCCGGGCTGTTGATCTCAGGGGCCGGTTCGCGGGCATACCTGCCGGTTCGCGCAAGCCCCGATGACTTACGCAGGTGGAAGTAAACGCACCTGTAGACTTACGGCCGGCGATCGAGGGAAGCTCGATCAAAGAAAATGACTGCCGGCTCTATTAATAGATGAAGGTTGCTGAGGCACGACTACAATCAACGATTTTTGTATAGGGGTCCGCGAAAAACTTTCGAACCGCATCCAAGGTCCGTCTTTTACAAGAGCTTCGCCGCCAACTCATCGCGGCGAACGGAGGAGAAGATTGAGTCAACACCCAGCCCAAGGCCTTCGTAGATCCGGCAGCAAAGCAGAAATTGATCCCACCCGCAGGGCGTATTAAAAGACGCCACAGTTCACCAGTTGAGATTCCCGTGACCACCCAGGGAGATGGATGTGACGACCGGAGTGTTCGCTATGGTGCTTGGCGCAGCCGTGTTGCATGCGGCCTGGAATGCCCTGGTCAAGGTGAATGCCGACCGGCTGGTCATGATCGCCATTATGATGATGAGCCAGGTTGCGGTCGCCTTGCTGGTTGTCCCCTTTGTCGCCTTTCCGACGGCGGCAAGCTGGCCCTATATCTGGGCATCGACCCTGCTGAACACGGCCTACTGCCTGTTCCTGATCGCTGCCTATCGTTATGGGGATCTGAGTCACGTCTATCCCATTTCCCGGGGCGCCGCGCCGCTGATCGTGGCGGTCGTATCCGTCACGATTGTGGGAGAAACACTGAGCCGACAGGCAGGCCTTTCGGTCGTCATCATCGCGTTGGGGATCATGAGTCTGACCCTGACACGCGGCGCGGCGGGTTTTCGTGAACCCAGGGCCATGCTCTATGCCCTGGGTACCGGCGTCTTCATCGCCGGCTACACGATCGTCGATGGCCTGGGCGCCCGTCTCGCCGAAAGCGCCCACAGCTATACTTTCTGGGTCCACCTCTTTAACGGCATTCCTATCACCCTCTTGGCGCTCTATCTGCGCAGAGGCCAGATTTTTGTCTCACTGCAGAAATGTTGGAAGGTCGGCGTGTTCGGCGGTCTCATATCGCTCTTGGCCTATTGGATTGTCGTCTGGGCCATGACGCAGGCGCCCTTGGCGCTGGTCTCCGCCGTCCGGGAGACGAGCATGGTGTTCGCTGTTCTCTTCGGCGTCGTTATCCTCAAGGAGCGCCTCAACCTGGCGCGGCTGGCCTCCACAGCCATGACCCTGATCGGGACGGCCATGCTCAAGCTATCCAGGTAAGCACCGTTCCCGGCTTCGGCCAAACTCTCCGGGTCAAGACCTTGCGCCGCGGCTTTCCTCTTCAAATGGGATGAAGACCTCTCCTTTGAAAAGCCGAACAAACTCCATCTTGATTCTATTAATATATTAATGTATCAATTTTAAAGTCAGCAGATTGGGAGTGATGAAAATGCCGACTGTGCTGAGCGCCGAACAGCGCGCCGCTTTCGACCGGGACGGCTACATCCTGGTGCGGGGTTTCTTCGATCCGGAGGAAGCCGTGCTGCTTCAGACCGCCATGGAGCAGGATCCGGCGATCCGCGGTCACTTCTACGACCGGAACGATGCCCAGGGCCTGGCCACCAAGATGGCGACCTGGAACCACCCAGGCGACAGCGTCTACGGCTACGCCGCTCGCTCGCACAAAATGGTCGACACCATGGAGGATCTGCTGGGCGGCGAGGTCTACCACTACCACTCCAAGATAACCGCGAAAGAACCGCACGAGGGCGGCGCCTGGGAATGGCATCAGGATTACGGCTACTGGTATCACAACGGCTGCCTCTTCCCCACCATGGCCTCGGCGATGATCGCCCTGGACCGCTGCAGCAGGGCCAACGGCTGCCTGCAGGTCCTCAAAGGCTCGCATCACCTCGGCCGGGTCGACCACGGCCTGCTGGAGGGCGAACAGGTCGGCGCAGATCTGCGACGGGTCGAGGAAGCGAAGAAGCATCTGGAGCTGGTCTACTGTGAGATGGAACCCGGCGACGTCCTCTTTTTCCACTGCAATACGCTGCACCGTTCGGACCCCAACCGTTCCGACGACCGGCGCTGGACCCTGATCTGCTGCTACAACGCCGCGCGCAACGATCCTTATCTGGAGCACCACCATCCCCGCTACACGCCGCTGGAAAAAGTGGAGGATTCCGCGATCAAGGCGGCGGGCCTCAAGTTTTCCGGTGCATCCCACGACGATGCCTTCCTGGCGAAATCCGTCGCCCCGGCGGAGCTGAAGAAAAAGGGCGGCAAGGTTTTCGTATCAGACGACGCCAAGGCGCAAGCCTGAAGCCATGGCAAGTCGAGGTGCATCTCAGCAGAGGAGCCGGGACGTCACCGTCGCCTGGCTAGCTGACGTAACCCTGCGGCCCGGCAGCCCGCTGTCCGAACAGGTCTATGAACGGCTGCGCGAAACAATCGTCTTTGGGCAGATCGCGCCCGGAACCGCCTTGCATGAGCCTTCGATCGCCCAGCAGTTCGGCATCTCCCGCACGCCGGTGCGTGAAGCCCTCTTACGCTTGCGCGACGAGGGGCTGCTGGAGATCAAAAAGCAGTCCGGCACCTTTGTCGCGCCAATCGATCACCGGCGGGTCGAAGAGGGCATGTTCCTGCGTGAATCTCTGGAGCCTCGTATGGCGGCGATGGCCGCAGAGAGGATGACGGACCGAGCCCTGGCGAATCTGCTTTTCGAAACCGAACAGATGACCAGGGCGGTCGCGAACAACGACAGCCGTATCTTCATCGCCGCCGACGACAACTTCCATCGGATCCTTCTGGAGGCCAGCGGCTTCCCGCACATCGTCCAGATCATCCAGCGGGTCAACGCCCACCTGGACCGGGTGCGCTACCTCAGCGCCTCGGAACCGGTCCGCGCGCAGACCGCCCTCGAGGAGCATCACGCCATGATCGAAAAGCTCCGCGCGCGGGACTCTGAGGGGGCCGCCGAACTGCTGCTGACCCACCTGCAGGGCTCCTGGGTGCTCATCCGGGACCTGCTGACACAGCAGGCGACGAAAAACACTTGAGGCTTTCAGGTCTCGACCAACCTCAAAAGCTCAGCAAAGTCCGCCAGCGAGGCTCGGCTATGGCCGTCCCGCCCGACGCTCGGCACGGCATAGAGCATGGAATTGAGGATCGCCTCTTCCGTGCTCTCGATCACCGCGCGGAACAGCGGATCCAGATAGTCCTCATGCAGTTGGCTGAGCTGACAAACCGGGTCTTTCGGTTTGGCATGCGGCATCTTCTGCGCGGTTGAAAAGGCCAGCGCGATGTCGCCAGAGCCGGAGCCGAAGTGACTGCCGGTCCGCGCGATCCCCGCTCCCGGCCGCATGGCAAGCCGGCGGAGCTGCCGGTCGGACAGAGGCGCATCCGTTGCCAGAATCACGATGATCGAACCCTGCTCCGGCGGCGCTTTCTTTTGCTTCAGAGCTTTCGCAATGGCCGGTCCCACGAGCCGCCCTTCCACGCGAAGGTCGCCCAGGCGCCCCATATTGCTGAGCACGAGAGCCCCCAGAATAAAATCCCGGCCGGCGAGCGACACCTGCCGCGAAGCCGAGCCAATGCCGCCCTTCAGGCCATAGGCGCTCATGCCAGTCCCCGCCCCGACCGCGCCCTGTGCGAAGGCACCCGGCGCCGCCATCTCCAGCGCCTCCGTCACATGCCCGGCACGAACATGCAGGCCGCGGATATCGTTGAGCCAGGCGCCGTCGTTACATTCCAGCACCACCGGATTGACGGTCCCGGTGGTCGCGCCGATCTCCGGGTTCTGTGCCAGCAGATAGCGCACCAGCGCCTCCGACGCCGTGCCCACCGAAAGCGTATTGGTCAGAACAATGGGACTCTCCAGCGTGCCCAGTTCCTCGATCTGCACAAAGCCAATCGACTTGCCGAAGCCGTTGATCACCTGGACGGCGGCCGGCAGCTTCTCGCGAAAGAGACTGCCGCCGTGCGGCAGGATCACCGTCACGCCGGTCTGCACCGGGCCGTCGCTGAGAGTCACCTGTCCCACCGCGACGCCCCCGACATCGGTGATGGCATTCAGAGGACCGGGCGGCAGGCTGCCGATGGTCAGTCCGAGATCGCGGGCACTGGGCATGTCACTATCAGCTCTTGTTGTCAGATCGATTCCAGAGATAGATCATGTTCCGATCGGAAGAAACCGGATTGCGTAGCGCGAACTGCACAGTCCTTGCGATGACCTGACAGAGCCAGGGACTGCGGCTGGATGAACACCCCCACCCACCTCCTGATCGGTGCCGCCGTGCTGGCGCGCGGGGAAAACGGCAGCGCCGGACGCTGGCGCAACGGCGCGATCCTCCTCGGCGCCCTTCTGCCCGATGCCGGCATCTTCTTCCTCTTCGCCTGGGCCCGCTTCTTTCAGGGCGCTTCCGAGCAGGAGCTCTGGTCCCGGATCTACTGGAGCGAACCCTGGCAAAGCCTCTTCGCCATTTTCAATTCCGCCCCGCTCTACGCAGCCTGCGTCGCGATCGGCCTCGCCGCGCGCCAGAGCTGGCTGACGTTGCTGGGCCTGGCTGCCCTGCTGCACCTGGCCTTCGACCTGCCCTTTCACCACGACGACGCCCATATCCACTTCTGGCCCTTCACCGACTGGCGCTTCCACTCGCCGCTGTCCTATTGGGACGAGAACCATCACGGCGACTGGGTCTCCCTGGCCGAGGTCGCCCTCTCGCTCGGCCTGATCTATCTCCTCTGGCGGCGCTTCGAAAACCGCATCGTCCGCACCGCCCTGCTGCTGGCCCTGGCCAGCTACGTCGCCGTGCCGCTCTACTTCAATCTGATGCTGGGGTGAGCATGGCGTCCTCAAAAACCCGCGAAACCGATCTCTATCCACCCCTCAAGGCCTACCTGGAAGGCCAGGGCTACGAGGTCAAATCGGAGATCGGCGCGGCGGATATCGTGGCGGTCCGGGAAGACGAGGAGCCGGTGATCATCGAACTGAAAACCGGCTTTTCGCTGACCCTCTTCCACCAGGCGGTCGCACGGCAGGCCATGACAGATCTGGTCTATATCGCCGTGGAGCATGGCAGCGGCGCGCGCTTCGCAAAAGCCTTGAAAGCCAACGTCAAGCTCGCCCGGCGGCTTGGCTTGGGTGTCATCACCACGCGCCTGCGCGACGGCTTCGTGGAGGTGCACTGCGATCCCGGGTCCTACCGCCCACGTCCCTCCAAGCCGCGCCGCGCCCGCCTGTTGCGCGAGTTCGCCCGCCGGGTCGGTGACCCGAACCAGGGCGGCGCAACCCGCCGCGGGCTCGTCACCGCCTATCGGCAGGACGCTTTGCGCTGCGCTGCGCATCTGGCGGCCGAGGGACCACAGAAAGGCGCCTTGGTCGCCAAGGCCACCGGCGTGCCGAAAGCCACGCGTCTGATGGCGGCGGATCACTACGGCTGGTTCGAACGGGTCGAGACCGGCATCTACGCTATTACGCCCAAGGGCCGCGAAGCCTTGATCACCTATGCCGAAGCGCTGCCCGATTGACCTCTTTCGCGCTGCCCGCGCAGCCAGAACACGACGGGGATCGTGATCACGTACATGACGACGCCATAGATCGCCGACGGCAGCGTAAAAGGTGTCAGCCCCGTCGCGGCTTCGACCAGCAGTGTGCCGACCGTAATCCCCAGGGTGCCGTTCTGCAGCCCGGCCTCCAGCGCGATGGCGATGCCGTCGCCCCGTTCCAGCCCGAGGAGCCTGGAGGCCAGGAATGAGAGCGTCAGCAGCACGATGTTCATGATCACCAGCAACGGCCCCATCGTCGGCAGGTTTTCGACGAAGGCTCCCCAGTTGGCGATCAGCGCCGCAACGACGATCACCGCGAAAAGCACACCCGCGAGCCGGAAACAGCCCGTCTCGATCCGGTCCGCAAAGCCGGTCGCAAAATGACGCAGGGCCACGCCGATGGCTACCGGCACAGTCGTAATCAGGAACATGGCGACGGCAATGGAGGTGACCGAGACTGCTTCCCGGCTCTCGCCGAGGAACTCGCCCAGGGCCCAGACCACCAGAAAAGGCACGGTGAGCACGGAAAGAAGCGAAATCACGCCGGTCAGGGTGATCGACAGGGCCACCGTCCCGCCGGCCATCCGGGTCAGCATGTTGGAGGTGACGCCGCCCGGACAGAAGCTGAGGATCATCACCCCGACCGCCAGCTCCGGCGGCAGGGTGAAGACTTGCAGCAGGATGAAGGCGGTCACAGGCAGCAACAGAAGCTGCATCGCCGCGCCGGCAAAGAACGCTTTGGGCAGCTTCACGACCCGCGCGAAATCGCGCAGCGTCAGGCCGACCCCGAGCGAAAACATGATAAAGGCGAGCGCCAGCGGTAGCACCACATTGAGCAGGATGTCCATGCCCTTCCCCCGTCTGCAGATTCGGCTCCAGCAAAGCTGCAGAGACCATTAGCAGAGAGCACTAAACCCTCGCAGGTCAAAAGGAAAGAGGAGGATGTTTCACCCGCCGCGGGCCGGCCGCCACGTACCGTCCGCCATCGACGGGTTTTGTCAGCTCGTTCCCGCGGCCGTCGCACTGCTGCGCAACAGGCGGCGGAAAGCCCGCTCCAGGCTTTCGCTCGAGTTGTTGCCGACAAGTACATTGGTCCGCTGCCCCTTGCCGTCGAACAGCAAAAGGGTCACATGGCCCACGCCCTGATCCTGCGCGAAGGCACGGCCCTCCTCGCTGCGGATGTTGGCGACCAGGTACTGCAGTTCATCATCATCGAAGTTCCCCAGGGCATCGCGGGTTTCGCCCTGCAGCTCGACGCAGCGCGGGCAGTTGGGGTCATGAATCTGAACGATGGTGGGCGTGCCGTTACCGATCTTGGTGAGATCCAGCTCTCCGACCGTCCCAACGACATAGTCGATCGCATACCAGCCGCCGGCGGCCAGCACCGCGGCAAGTGCGCCCCACTCCCCAAACACCCGGAAGGATTCGCGGCGGTTGACCTTCTTACCACCGCCGCTGTTTTCGCTACTGGCAGCCTTACCGCTTCCCGCCTTGGCTTTACGTTTCTGTCGTTTCATCCCCGCCATCCTCATCAGAGCTGTTTCACTGCGCGTCGGGTTCATCTGCAGCAAACGGCAGCTACCCTCTCCGAGGGTAAAACGAGGCCGGCGGGAAAAGGTTCCCGGCAATCGAATGATTCTTTTCGAGACGCTATCCGTTACCCGTTGCGATAGGTGTAGCTGTAGCCGTTCAGCGCCGGCGCCCCGCCGAGATGGGCATAGAGCACCTTGGAGCCGGCCGGGAAGAAGCCTTTCTTCGCGAGATCGATCAATCCCTGCAGGGACTTTCCTTCGTAGACCGGGTCCGTGATCATGGCCTCCGTCCGCGCGCCCAGCCGGATCGCCTCGTTGGTTTCCCGGCTCGGCACCCCGTAGGCGGGATAGGCGTAGTCCGGGTTGATGACGATTTCTTCTTCCTCGACCCTGCGGCCCAGTTCGACCAGTTCTGCTGTATTGTCCACGATGCCGCGCACCTGGGCCCGCAATTGCTCCGGTGTGCCCGAGCCGTCGATGCCGATCACGCGGTCGGCCCGGCCGTCGGCAGCGAAGCCGACGATCATGCCGGCCTGGGTCGAGCCGGTGACCACGCAAACGATGATATAGTCGAACCTGATCCCCATCTCCGCCTCCTGGGCACGAACCTCTTCGGCAAAACCCACGTAACCGAGGCCGCCGAACTTATGCACCGAGGCACCGGCCGGGATGGCGTAAGGCACGCCGCCCGCATCGCGGACCGACTGCAGCGCCTCTTCCCAGCTCTTGCGGATGCCGATGTCGAAGCCCTGATCGACCAGGCGGCTGTCCGCCCCCATCAGACGGGTCAGCAGGATGTTGCCAACCCGGTCATAGACCGCATCGTCGTGCGGCACCCAGCTCTCCTGGATCACCACGCACTTCATCCCGATCTTCGCCGCGGTCGCGGCCACCATGCGGGTGTGGTTCGACTGCACCCCGCCGATAGAAACCAGAGTATCGGCGCCGGAAGCCAGGGCGTCCGGTACGATATATTCCAGCTTGCGCAGCTTGTTGCCGCCCAAAGCGAGACCGGAGTTACAGTCGTCGCGCTTGGCATAGATCTCAATGCCGGCCCCGATAGCCTCGGACAGCCGGGGCAGATGTTCGATCGGCGTCGGGCCGAAGGTGAGCGGATAGCGCTCGAATTTCGAAAGCTTCATGGCTTCGTTTCCTCTCTAAATCACAAAGAGAATCCTAGCCGGTGATCCACCGAAGGTGCTTTCAAACTTCGAGGAAATTTTTTACTTTTTCATCTGATACAGCTAAAAATATGTTTATCCTTCCGTTTTTAGATATATTTTTGGAAGAAACTTCCATGTATTTTGAACTCGACCGGATCGACCGGAAAATCCTGAAGTCGCTTCAAAGCGATGGCCGCATGCCGAACGCGGAGCTTGCCGAACGGGTGAACGTCAGCCCGGCGACCTGCCACCGCCGCACCCAGCGCCTGCTGGAAGAGGGCGTGATTTCCGATGTCCGCGCCAACGTCAATCCTCACGCGGTCGGCCGCAGCGCGCTGGTGCTGGTCGGGGCTGTGCTGGACCGCTCGACCCCGGAAAGCTTCGCCGCCTTCGAACAGGCCGTCGCGAAGCTCTCCTTCATTCTCGACTGCCAGTGCGTCGCCGGCGACTTCGACTATTTCCTCAAGGTCCGGGTCCGCGACATTTCCGACTTCAATCGCCTGCACAGCGAAGAGCTGCTGGCCCTGCCCGGTGTCCGCCAACTGCGCAGCTTCTTCGTCCTGAAAGAGGTCATCGATAATGCACCGCTGGATTTTTAAGCCAGATCTGTCGCTATCGATGACGCCTTTTCACTCTCCCAGATCAGCGCGCGTGACGTCGGTTACGAAGTCGATAACCGCACGTGCCCGGGCGACCGCTTCCAGATCCGGGTGGCACAGCAGCCAGACCGATTCCGTCGCCGTCACCTTCTCCGGCAGCAGGCGCAGCAGCGGCACGCCGGTCCGGATCTGATAGTTGGCCTGATAGTCGGGCAGCATCCCGATGCCCATACCGTCGGCGACCGCCTGAAACTGCGTGCTGGTGCAGTTGGTCTTGACCACCCGGCGGGCTTTGGGGGCAATGCTGGCGAGGCTCCGGCTCTGGCGCGAGGCCTCCAGTTCGCCGCTCACATCCACGAAGCTGTGCTCCTGAAGATCGTCGAGGCTTTCCGGACGGCCGTGCCGCTCCAGGTAGGCTTCACTGGCGTAGAGGAAGAACTTCACACAGCCCAGCCGCCGGCGCGCGAGGCTTTGTTGCGTCGGCGCGCCGATCCTGACCGAGATGTCCGCTTCCCGGGTCAACAGGTCCAGCTTCGCGGAGGTCAGGACCAGATCCAGCGTGATGGCGGGATAGTCGGCGGCGAAAGCGGCCAGGTTCGGCGCGATCAGGTTAAGGCCAAGGCTGTTTGGCGCCGTCAGGATAACCTCGCCCTCGCAGCGTGCTTCCGCGCCATTCACCGCATCGGTCAAAAGCGAGGTCTCGGTTTCGAGCTTCTCGAAATAGTCCCGGAGGGCCCGCCCTTCGTCGGTCAGCCTGATCTGCTCCCCACCCCGCGCGATCAGACGTGTGGCCAGACAGTCTTCCAGGTCCTGTACCTTTTGGCACAGCACAGCCTGACTCTCAGCCAGGCTCTTTGCCGCCAGGCTCAGGCTCCGCGTGCGCGATACGGCCAGAAAGATCCGCATCATCTCCCAGCCCAAGGCGGAAAGATCGCGATGCGGCTGCGGTAAGCTCGAGGTGGTCTGCATGTTTCACTCCCGTTGCTGATCAATCCTCCCGTCAACACACGAACGCGAAAATTATTTGGAAGCACACCTACTTTCGCGGGTAAATTGGCTGTGAAGTGTCGTGAGCAGTGATCTCGCGGAGCCGTGATTGCGTCGCGATGACGCCTCCACGTTTTTTACTGCGAGACGACAAGCCGTGGTCAGGCCGGCGTCTCTAGCCTTCATCGGCCTCCCAGGGTGGCAGAGGATGGAAGCTGGCCGCGAGATGATCGAGGAAAGCCCGAAGCTTCGGCGCGAGCGGGCGGCCGGGTCCATAGAGCGCATAGAGAGGAACGGGCTCGGCCACGCGATAGTCCGCCAGCAGTTCGACCAGAGCGCCGCTGCGCAGATGCGGCATGACCATGAAGCTGGCCAGCCGGCAGATGCCGATGCCGGCCAGGCTCGCGCGCAGGATGGTCTCGGCACCATTGGCGGAAAAGCTTCCCTTCACGCGCAGGGAGCTGGCCTTGCCGCCGGCCCCCTGAAAGCTCCAGCGCTGCAGGTGCGGCGCATTGGCGAAGGCAAGGCAGTTGTGGTTCTTCAGATCCGCCGGCTGGTCGGGCTGACCATGCGCAGCCAGGTAGGCGGGCGCGGCCACCACCATCCGCTGAAACCCGGAGAGCCGCCGGGCAACATAGCTTGAATCCTTCTGCGGGCCGGTGACCAAGGCGACATCGACCTCCTCCGCCATCAGGTCGACGGGGCGATCGGTCTCGCGCAGTTCCACGGAAACCTCGGGATAGCGTGCCATGAAGTCTGCCAGGATCGGCGGCATCCAGCGCTCGGCCAGCGTCACCACGCAGGCGACACGCAGGTGCCCTCTGGGCGCGGACTTCTGACCGGCTACCTCGGCTTCGGCCTCGGCAAGCCCCTCCAGGAGATCCCGGCTCCGCTCGTAAAAGCGCAACCCCTCCTCGGTCGCGCTGACACGGCGGGTGGTCCGCTGGAGCAGGCGAACCGAGAGCCGGCTTTCCAGGCCCGAGATCAGGCGGCTGACCCCCGAGGGTGCAATCTTCAGGCGCTTCGCCGCGGGGGCAAAACCGCCCTCCTCCACGACGGCGATAAAGGCAGTGAGTTCCGACCAGCGATCCATGCTCTATTATTGCGAAAATCAGAATTATATCATCTGTTTTTTCTATATTAATGCCTTCAAGAGATGAACATAGATTGCGGCCGATGTTTCATCCCCGATGAAGAAGGCCGTGTCATGCAGGGCAGCAACTCCTTTGATCCTCTTTGGGTTCCGGTTCTCACGCATTATGACGAAAGCGGATCGCGGCTCGATCAGCGCCGCACCGCCGCGCAGTTGCGCCAGATCACGCCATACGTGACCCAGTACCTGCTTGCCGGCACGACGGGCGATGGTTGGGGCATGTCCGACAGCATCCTTGAAGACTGGATCGCGCTCGCTCAGGCGCCGGGTCTCCTGGACCAGCGCCACAAGCTGCTCTTCGGTGCTTTCGGTGCGACCACGGAGGAAGTGATTGCCCGCGCGCGGAAGATCGAAGCAGCCATCACGAAAAAGCCCCTCGCGGCGGGCTACGCCGGACTCACGATCTGCGCCCAGGTCGAGGAAAGCGCCAGTCAGGCCGCCATCGCCGCGCACTTCGAAGAGATCCTGGCTGCGACCAGCTCACCGCTCGCCGTCTATCAACTGCCACAGATCACCCAGTGCGAGATCGCACCCGAAACCTTGAGCAGGCTTGCCGAAGCAAATCCCCGCATCACGCTGATCAAAGATACCAGTGGCGGCGACCGGGTTGCAGAGTCAGACCTTCCCATGGGCGCCGCCCGCCTGCTGCGGGGCGCCGAAGGCGACTACAGCGGTCAGCTCAAACCCGCCGGTCCCTACGACGGCTGGCTGCTAAGCACGGCCAATGGCTTCGCGCCTCAACTGCGGCAGATCGCGGAACTGGTCGCACGGGGAGAGACCGAAGAAGCACAGAAGGCCTCGTCAAAGCTCACAGAGCTGGTCGCCGCGCTTTTCACGCTGGCCCAGGGGCTCCCGGAGGGCAATCCCTTCTCCAACGCCAACCGCGCGGTCGACCACCTCTTCGCCTGTGGCGAGGCCTGGACGCAGCAGCCCCTCCCGCGCCTGACCGGCGGTGCGACCTGGCCAAAAGATTTCCTGCTCAAGGTGCAGAACCTTTTGAGCAACGCCGGCTATGCGCTGGAGAGCGGTTACATAGCGGAGACGGCGTAGTTAGGCGTTCACGTCGACCACGACGCGGCCCTTGACCTGGCCCTTCAGGATCGCCTTGCCAAGCGCCGGCAGATCCGCAAGCGTTGCCGGCTCGATCATGCTCTCCAGCTTCTCCATGGGCAGGTCCTTGGCGATGCGCTGCCAGGCCGGCAGCCGGGCCTCGTAGGGCTTCATGACGGAATCGATACCCAGCAGGTTGACGCCGCGCAGAAGGAAGGGAATGACAGTGGCCGGCAGATCCGCGCCGGCCGCAAGACCGACGGCCGCGACAGACGAGCCGTATTTCATCTGACCCAGCACGCGCGCCAGCATGGCGCTGCCCACCGCGTCGATGCAGCCGGCCCAGGTTTCCTTTTCCAGCGGGCGCTTTACGGTCTCGTTGATCTCCTCGCGCGGGACGATCTGGGTTGCGCCGAGGGATTTCAGATAGTCGGCGGTCTCCGGCCGGCCGGTCACCGCCGCGACCTCATAGCCCAGGTTGGCCAGGATTGCCGTGGCCACGGAGCCCACGCCCCCCGCCGCACCGGTCACCAGCACCGGGCCGTTGCCGGGCTTCAGGCCGTGCTCTTCGAGAGCCATGACCGCGAGCATGGCGGTGAAACCGGCGGTGCCGACGGCCATGGCGTTGCGGGTCGAGAGACCTTCGGGCAGCGGCACCAGCCAGTCCGCTTTCACGCAGGCCTTCTGGGCATAGCCGCCCCACCAGGCCTCGCCCACGCGCCAGCCGGTCAGCACCACCTTATCACCGGGCTTGTAGCGATCATCGCTGGAGGCCTCGACGGTACCGGAGAAATCGACCCCCGGGACATGCGGATAGTTGCGCACCAGGCCGCCGCCGGAGCCGACACAGAGGCCGTCTTTGTAGTTCACGGTCGAATATTCGACGGCGACGGTGACATCGCCCTCAGGCAGTTGGGATTCCTCGATCTCCTGAACCGCGGCGGCGGTCTTGCCCTCTTCGTCCTTCTCGACGACCAATGCCTTGAAGCTCATGCCCTCTTTCCTTTCTTTGGCGCGCGGATCACTTCGCGCGGGCCTGTTCCCGTAAAACGAATTTCTGGATCTTGCCGGTGGCGGTCTTCGGCAGTTCGCCGAACACCACCTTCTTGGGCCGCTTAAAGCCGGCCATGCGCTCGCGGCAAAAATCGATCAGTTCTTCTTCGCTGAGGCTTTCGCCGGCCTTTAGCTCGACGAAGGCGCAGGGTACTTCGCCCCACTTATCATCCGGCTTAGCTACCACGGCGGCCGCGGCCACGGCCGGATGGCGATAGAGCACACCTTCGACCTCGACCGAGGAGACGTTCTCGCCGCCGGAGATGATCACATCCTTCAAGCGGTCCTTGATCTGGATATAGCCCTTGTCGTGCCAGACCGCGGCGTCGCCGGTGCGGAACCAGCCCTCCACGAAAGCCGCGTCCGTGGCCTCGGGACTCTTGTAGTAACCCTTCATGACAGTGTTGCCGCGGATCACGATCTCGCCCTGGGTCTCGCCGTCGCGCGGCAGCTTCTCACCGGTCTCCCGGTCGATCACCGCGGCCTCTTCGTTCATGGGGAAGCTGACGCCCTGCCAGCTCTGCAGTTCCGCCTGCTCGGCGAAGTCCAGGTCATCCCAGTCCTCACGCCAGAGCGCCTGGGTGACATGGCCGAAGGTTTCGGTCAGGCCGTAAACCTGCATGACCTCGAAGCCCATGGCCCGGGTCTTCTCCAGTACAGCGGCCGGCGGCGGCGCACCGGCGGTCATGACCTTGACCGGATGCTCCAGCGGCACGCGGTCTTCCTCCGGCGCGTCGATCAGCATGGAGAGCACGATCGGCGCGCCGCCGAAGTGCGTCACTTCGTGCTGACGGATCGCATCGAAGACTGCCTTGGCGCTGACCGCCCGGTTGCAGACGATGGTGCCGGCCAGCAGGGTCATGGTCCAGGCATGGCCCCAGCCGTTGCAGTGGAACATCGGCACCGTATAGAGGTAGGTCAGATGGCGCGGCAGCTCCCAGGCCACCACGGTGCCCATGGACATTAGGTAGGAGCCGCGATGGTGGTAGACCACGCCCTTTGGCCGGCCCGAGGTGCCGGAGGTGTAGTTCAGCGTGAGCGCCTGCCACTCGTCCGCCGGCCCCTGCCAGTCGAAGTCCGGATCACCCTCGGCCAGCAGTGCCTCATAGTCGAGCGCGCCGATCCGCGCACCGCCCGGGCCCGCCTCATCGACGATATCCACCACCAGGATTTCGCGCTCCACCGACTTCAATGCCTCGCCCACCACGGCGGAGAAGGCCGTATCCACCATCACGACCTTGGCGTCGCTGTGATCGAGGATGTAGGCGACCGTCTCCACCTCGAGACGGATATTGATGGTGTTCAGCACGGCGTCGGCCATGGGGACACCGAAGTGGGACTCGAACATCTCCGGCGTATTGGCCGCCATGATGGAGACCGTGTCGCCCTTGCCGATACCGCGTCCTCTCAGGGCCGAGGCCAGACGCTTGACCCGGGCGTAGGTCTCGATCCAACTGTAGCGGCGATCCTCGTAGATCACCGCAAGACGGTCGGGAAAGACATCCGCGGTCCGCAGAATAAAGGACAGCGGCGAGAGGGCCTGATAATTGGCACCGTTCTTCGCCAGAGCTTCGTATTGCGCATCCATCGCCTTGTCTCCTGCCCTGCCTTTAGAAGAAGGTCTTTTCCCTGACCGTCGCCGTGCGCATCCCGTCCGGCGTCTCCACCTCGACCCTTGTGCCGTCGTCCCAGTGGGTCATGCGAATCATGCCGAGCGCGACGTTGGTCTCGAAGTCCGGAGACCAGGCGGCCGAGGTCACGCGGCCGACACGCTTGCCGCCGGAGAAGACCGGCCAGATCCCGCCACAGGGTGCCAGGGCGTCGCCGTCGATCGCCAGGCTGCGGACCTGCCGGGTCGGCCCTTCGACCGCCACTCGCAGCAGCGCATTCCGGCCGACGCAGCCCATCGCCGACTGTGTCTGGCAGAAACGGCCCAGGCCGCACTCGTGCGGTGTGTTTTCCCGGGTCATGTCGTTGCCATAGGACAGCAGCCCGCCTTCGACACGCTCGATCAGGTTGGGGCAGCCAGGGCGCACCTGAAGATCCTCGCCGGCATCGAAAAGCGCATCCCACAGCGGCTCACCGAGATCACCGCCCTCGAGATAAATCTCGAAACCGCCCTGCTTGGAGTAGCCGGAACGGGCCACCACGAGATCGCGGCCTTCGAAGGGTAGAACCGCATAGCGGAAGAAGCGGATATGCCGAACCGCCTCGCCGAAGACCCGCGCCACCAGGTCCTCCGCCTTCGGTCCCTGCACCGCGAGCGGCGAGACATCCGGCTCGTCCACATCAACCTCGAAGTGAAGACCGTAGGCCAGGCCCTTGATCCAGAACAGCAGGTCGCTGTCCGCGATGGAGACCCAGTAGCGGTCTTCGGCGAGCTTGAGCGTCACCGGATCGTTCAGCATGCCGCCGGTCTCGTCCACCATCGGCGTGTAGTAGCACTGCCCGACGATCATCTTCCCCAGATCCCGCGGCGTGAGCATCTGGATCAGCTTGCCGGCATCGGGCCCGCGGATCTCGACCTGCCGTTCGCAGGAGACGTCCCAGACCTGGACATGGCTTTTGAGATGCCGGTAGTCCGCTTCGAGCGACTCGAAGGAACTCGGCAGCAGCATGCGGTTATAGACCGTGAAGCTCTTCACGCCGTGGGCGAAGACCCGGTTGGTGAAGGGCGTGTGGCGCGTACGCCGGGAGATGGAAAGCAGAGGAGCGGACAATGTTCAAACCCTTATCAGAGCGTCACGCCGCAGCCGAGCCGTGCCAGTCGATCTGACAGATCTCGGCGCTGCGGCCATCGAAATCCCAAACCCGGCCATGTGACCGCACCCGACCCTGATTGGCAACCGCAACCGTGATATCCGGCCCCATCCAGTAGCCGGTATTGGTCACGGCAACCTCGCTGTCGGGATCGGCACCCACGATCGGCTCGACCTCGCCCTTGATGGCCCTGCCGACAACGAGACGGCGTTTCTTGCCCTCGTTGACGTACTCGATCGGTGCCCGCTCGGCGCCCAGGAATTCGCTGACCAGGATCTTGAAGAGGCCGGTCGTGCCCTTGGCTTCCCCGGAGAAGATCCGGATCAGGCCGTCGTAGGCCGCGTCGGAGGCCCGCTCGTCGATGTAGGCCGCGCACTTCCAGTTGCCCCGGCCCATGTTGCCGGGGATGTCCAGTACCAGCCCGACATTGAGGCCGGAAAGATCCTCGCCGTTGATATGGCCGGAGTCGATCCGCACCCCGGCCCAGGCCTGGCAGTAGCCCTCGGTCGGCGGATGCTTGCCCAGCGACACCACGCAGGGACAGAAAACGGTGCAGTTGCAGTTCAGGATCAGTTCGCCCTTGATCGCCCAATCATCCATTGGCCTCGCCTTTCATTAGTTCGTTAGATAGCAGCGCTCAGGCTCCAGAGAGAGCAGAGCAACAAAAACCCGCCAAGCGGGCGTGTCAGGTAGCGGCCCAGCGCGGGCAGCTTTTCAATGGCCATCAGCAGCATCGCCGCGCCCATCCAGGCCAGGCTCATAACCCCGCCGACGAAGCCCAGCAGCATCAGCGCCCAGCAGCAGCCGACGCAGACCGCGCCCAGGCGCAGGCCCATGGCGAGCGCCCCGCTGCGGCCCGGCCGCCATTCGGCCATGAAGAACATCATCGGCGCGCGGCACTTGCTCAGGCAGGCTTCCTTGAGCGGTGAGAACTGATAGAGCCCGGCGGCGGCCAGCAGCGCCGCGTTCAGCCAGGGCAGAAGGCTGCGGCCCTCGAAGTCCAGGGCGCCCGCCTTGGCCAGCATCACCTGCAGCGCCGCCGCCAGGACCGAGAAACCCAGCCAGGCCAGCAGATAGCCGCCAACAAAGGCCCAAAAGCCCGCGGCATCCGCCGCGTCGGTGTGAGTGAGATCGTCGTAAGCCTTGAACGCCGGGATCGCCGTCGGCGCCATCATGGCCGCGGACATCAGGCCCCACATGGCGAGAACGGCCGCGTAGGAAGCGTCGCCGACGGCAGCCCGGCAGATCGCCGCCCAGTAGTCGGCGCCCAGCGCTTCCCAGCCCTCCGGCGCAGTCACATCCGGCTGCATGGCGAAGAGCAGCGCCCAGGCCACCAGCAGCCCGGCGAAAAAGCCGACCCAGCGCCAGCGCAGTGACGCCCAGCGCCGCGTCGCGAAGAAAAGCACTCCCTGCATGGTCTTGCCCATTCCGCCAAGTGTTTGTTGCCGCGAAATTGCGAGAGCTTGCGAAAATTGTCAAACAATAAATTGTCTGACAATTAAACATATATGGAATTGACAGCTTACGGAGCCGCCCGCTAGGTTCGGCGCCATCTCTCAGAGCCTAGAGAATCCGAATGTCCATCGAATACAGCGGGATCAACAAGGAAGGCCTCTCGACCCAGATCGCCGACGCCATCCGCACGGCCATCATGGAAGGCCGGCTGGTGGTCGAGGAACGCCTGCCGAGCGAGACCGAGCTGGCCGAACGCTTCGGCGTCTCCCGGCCGACCGTGCGCGAAGCCCTTAAGCGCCTCGCCGCCCAGAACCTGATCCGCACCCAGCGCGGCCCGACCGGCGGCGCCTTCGTGAACCGCCTGAGCTGGTCCGAAGCCCACGACGCCCTGGTCACCACCAGCACGCTGCTGGTCGGCATGAACGACATCCCCTTCGAGGATGTGGTCGAGGCCCGCTTTACGCTTGAGGCTGCCTGCGTGCCCCTGGCCGCCGAGCGTCGGGAAGAAAAGCACCTGGAAACCATGCGCCGGGAAATCGCCGAGCAGCGCACCCGGGATCTCAGCGACGAAGATTTCTGCGCCTCCGACGTGCGTTTTCACCGCGCCCTGACCGACGCGGCCGGTAACCCGGTGCTGTCCTTCCAGATGGCCGGCGTGATCGAGGCCATGCAGCCGCTCATGAACATGATCACCTACCGCATGCGCGACCGCACCCGCATCGCCGATCTGCACGCCGCCCTGGCCGACGCCGTCGAAGACAAAAAGAGCCGCGCCGCCCTGAAGGCGCTGGAGGAACTCTCAGCCTACACGCTGGAACTGATGGCCGCGCGCCGCCAGGCACGGGAAGCGAAGCGTTAGAAGTCAATCCTCCCAAAGTCATCCCAGCGGTCGTTTGGTCGCCACCCGAGAAAAATTTAACGAGGTCTGACAGCGGCCAGCCAGTCTGGCGCCTTTGCCCTAGTCATTTGTCTGTCCAAGACAACGAGGTGACCGGGCAAATGAAGACGAGCGACTGGGTGCTGCTGTCCCTTCTCTCCCTGCTTTGGGGCGGGACCTTCTTTTTCGTCACCATCGCAGTGCAGGAGGTGCCGCCGCTCAGCGTGGTTTTTCTGCGCGTGGCAATCGCCTCTGCCATACTTTTCATCTATCTGGCGCTCAGGGGAGAATCCTTCCCAAGAGACATGCCGATCTTGACCGCCTTCCTGATCATGGGATTTCTCAACAACGTCATCCCCTTCAGTCTGTTCTTCTGGGCGCAAACCCAAATCCCCGGTGGGCTGGCCTCGATCATCAACGCGACCACACCGGTGTTCTCCATCGTCGTCGCCCACCTCCTGCTCGCCGATGAGAAACTGACGTTGAACAAAAGCTGCGGAATCGCTTTGGGGGTGATCGGTGTCGCAGTTCTTTTGGGAGAGGAGGCCTATTCAGGCCAGGACCTCGCGCTCTTGGGCGTCATCGCCTGTCTCCTCGCCTGCCTTTGTCAGGGATTCTCGGTCGTCTACGGACGCCGCTTCAGATCCATCGGAGTCTCAAGCACAATGGGCGCACTGGGCCAGTTGCTTGCGACGAGCCTCATGATGCTCCCACTGGTCCTGGTCATCGACAAACCCTGGACCCTTGCCATGCCGAGCACAGACAGCATTTTTTCCATTGTCGGACTCGCAACGCTTTCAACGGCCCTGGCTTACGTCCTCTTCTTTCGCTTGCTTGCCACGGCGGGCGCCGTCAACACTTCCATCGTGACGCTTCTCATACCGGTCAGCGCCATTTTTCTTGGGACGACGTTCCTGGGCGAAAGCCTCGTCGCGCGTCACTATCTCGGCCTCTTCTTCATCTCCATCGGGCTCGCTGCGATCGACGGGCGGGTTTTCAAGCGGTCTATCATCGCGCGCCAGCAGTGAGCGTCGGACCATCGCCGGAGTGACGCCTCCCGCCGGATCTTCTTGAGCTGTCAGGCTTCGAAAGCGGCCGCGACTGCTTTCAGCTTCTGCGGATTGCGCACGACGTAGAGCGCGCGAATACGCCCCTCTTCGACCGCAAGGCTCAGGGTGTGATCGAGTTCACCATCCACGTAGGTAACGAAGCCTGGAAAACCGTTCACGTGGGCGAAGCGGCTCTCGCTGCTGCCACCGCGCGCCTTGTGTTTCTGGAACAGACCCACGAAGAAACGCGCCACTTTGTCCGCGCCGATAATCGGATTGAGCGCGGCCGCCTTGACGCCCCCGCCATCCGAATAGGCAACCACCTCGGCGGCCAGCAGAGCCTGCAGGCGGCTGAGATCGCCGGTCGCGACCGCCTCGGCAAAATTTTCCAGCAGGCTTTGGTGCGCCTCCGGCGGCGCGGGCCGTGCCGGACGGGTGCTGGTGACCGCCTTGCGGGCGCGGGCGGCAAGCTGCCGGCATGCCGCTTCGCTCTTGCCCAGGGCCTCCGCGACCTGCGCGAAGGGGGCCTCGAAAACATCGTGCAGCAGAAAGGCCGCGCGTTCCGGCGCCGAGAGTTTCTCCAGAGTCAGCAGCAGCGCGAAGGAAAGATCATCCGCCAGTTCCGTCGCCCCTTCCGGCGAGAGGGTCTCGGTGTCGATCACCGGTTCCGGCAGCCAAGGGCCGACATAGACCTCGCGGCGCGCGCGGGCACTCTTCAGATGATCGAGGCAAAGACGCGTCACGGTCGTGAAGAGAAAGGCCTCGAGGTTCCGGATGGCATCCTGGTCACGCCGACTGACCCGCAGATAGGCTTCCTGAACGATATCCTCCGCGTCCGCGTGGCTGCCGAGCATGCGATAGGCAAGCCCCTGCAACCGGCCGCGGCAGGCGGCGAGTATCTCTGCGATGTCCGTCATGCAGCATCCTTTAGAACACTGACAGGCTGGTCCCCGACCTGCACTCGCTGGCAGGTCTTGGCGTAGCCCATACCGGCCTTGATCATGGGAAACACGCGGCCGACCTGAACCGCAAGTGTCAGCTCGATCACACCGGCCTCGCCCCACTGCTGACGCACCGCCTCCCGGGCATCGTCTTCCTCCGGCGCCCGGCGCACCAGGGCCGCGGCGAAGCGGAAGCCGATCACCGTATCCACATCCATGGCCGCGAGGTCGCGCTTCAACACCGCCTCGATACAGGTCGGTGGCATGCCCGCCTCGTGCGCCATGTCGACCACGAGCTGCACACAGGGACCGCAGTCTTCTGTCACGGCGCCGACAATCTTCGCGGCGTAGAAGGCATTGACCGGCGCCTTTTCACGGTGCGCGGCGAGCTTGGCCAGGGCACCGAGATGATGGAAAGCCGCCGGCGAGACCTTCAGCATCTGCAGCATGTAACTGACATCGTAGTTGTAACGGGCGCTGAAGGCCTTTACCGCCTTCCGGGCGAAATATGCACGCATGGAACACTCCTCTAATCCGCAGGCCCCGAATGGGCCTGACCTTCTCGCTATCTAGACGAGTTGACCGCGCGGATTGTGACGGCGTCCTTTCAAAAAAATTCAGTGGCTGCTTGCGCCCTCTCCCACCGCCTTCCGCATGAAGACCCGCTCGAAGCCGGCCTGCTGCCCGCGCCCGGTTTCTTCCCAGCCGAGCCGGCCGTAGAGGGCGATGTTCTCCGTCATACTCTCATGGGTGTAGAGCCGCAGCTCACCAAAGCCCCGGCGCACCGCTTCCGCCTCGGCATGATCCATCAGCTTACGGCCCAGGCCGTGGCCCTGGGCATCGGGATGGACGGCGACATTGTCGAGCAGCAGGTGGTCCTCCTGATCGATCAGCACCAGCAGGCCGCCCACACCCTTCTCATACTCCACCACCGAGGCCTCGTGTTGTTCGATACGCCTGGCATAGTCGTCGAGCATCGGTCCCGGTGGGCGTCCCATGCGTTCAATATAGGGACTGTAGGCGCGTTCGACGATTTCCTGAATGGCGGGCAGGTCTCCCGGAACTGCGGTGCGGATGGTCATAGACTTAGGTTCCTCCTATGGAAAACAGGATAGCATCAAGCCGGACGCTGCCACTCCATAATCATGAACCAGGGCACGCGCCTGTAGCGGGTCTGGCGCTCTTCACAGCCGGAGCGTGGCGCCGGCTCGTCAAAAAAGGTCAGCGTCAAACCGAGGCCGAGCAGCTCGTTCATGTAGGCCGAGAGTGGACGGTGCCAGTTGTGAATCCGGATGCCGCTGAAATCGACCCACTCCGGAAACTCTTCCAGGTAACGGTCCACGGCATAATGCAGGTTCCGGCCCTCCGTGTCCTTGATCCAGCCATGAGGTTGTGAGGTCACGAAGGCGTTGAGGTTGGCGATCAGCAGCGAGCCCCCAGGTTTGAGCACCCGGTGCATTTCCCGCAGCGCACCGCGGAAATCAGCAATGTCGATCAAGGTCAAATAGGACACCAAAAGATCGAAGCTGGCGTCCGCGCAAGGGAGGCCTTCAGCCGCGGCAACCTCATAACGCCCTTGCGGATCGCGTTTTCGCGCCGTCTTGATGAGCTCTTCCGTCGGGTCAATACCAAGGGTTTCAATTCCGTGTGCGGCAAGCATCCGACAGAAGCGTCCTTCCCCGCAGCCAACATCCAGCGCGCGCCGATAGCGCCCCTCGCCAAGCCGCTCGAGCATCGCGGGATCAAGCACATGTTCGCGCCCCCAGTCTCCACGCTCACCCATGGCCGCAATCCAGGCGCCTGCCGATTCATCCCAGCCATTCATCTTGAGCTTCTCCAATCCGGATCGGGAGCGATTCTTTAAGGGAAAGTATCAATGAAATCAACGCTATTGCCCGTGAAGACTGCAAGACAGAATCTTGAAAACTTCCCCAGGAATTTTTCATACATGAAAATTATATTGATTTTTTCACGCACTCTCGCTCTTATGCGGCCATGGAAAACAAGGCCGAGCAGAAGGATAAAGACAACGAGCGGCTGGCGGCGCAGCGCCTTGCCGTAGGCCGCGACCTGCGCGCACTGCGGCAGTCGAAGCAGGTCACGCTGCAGCAGCTCGCCGATGGTATCGGACGCTCCGTCGGCTTTCTGAGCCAGGTCGAGCGCGGCATCTCCGATCTGCCGATCGCCGACCTGCGGACCATCGCGGAAGTGCTCGAGGTCCCCATGGGCCTCTTCTTCACCACCGGCGAGGCTCTCTCTCAGCAGTCACCGAGCGAATCCCTCTACATCGTGCGCGCCAACCAGCGCCGCCGGCTGGGCTCGCCGGAGACCGGCATCACCGAAGAACTGCTGTCACCGGACCTGGGCGGCTCCTTTGAGACCTTTCTGACCGTGATCGAACCCGGCGCCGAGCGCGAGCAGCCGATCGACCGCGGCGCCGAGGAAGCCGCCTATCTGGTCTCCGGGTCTCTGGAGATCCGGGTCGGCGGCCATTGCTTCACCTTGAACGAAGGCGATTCCTTCCGCATCGAGCACGAAGCCTTTAGCTGGCGTAATCCGACGAGCCAGCGCGCGGTGCTGGTCTGGACCCTGTCGCCCCCCGTTTATTGAACCCGAACCGAAACCCAAGAGCGCAGCAAGAGAAGACAAAGTCATGGCAGAGATCCCCACAACGGCCCGCGTGGTCATCATCGGCGGCGGCGTGATCGGTTGCTCGGTCGCCTATCACCTGGCCAAGCAGGGCTGGAAGGATGTCGTCCTGCTGGAGCGGCGGCAGCTCACCTGCGGCACCACCTGGCATGCCGCCGGCCTGATCGGGCAGCTCCGCGCGACCCACACCATGACCCAGTTGGCCAAGTACTCTGCGGATCTCTACTACAGCCTGGAAGAGGAAACCGGTGCGGCCACCGGCCTGAAGCAGAACGGTTCGGTCAGCGTCGCCTGCACGAACGAGCGCCTGGAAGAACTCCAGCGCGGCGCCTCCATGGCCCGCTGCTTCGGCCTCGAGGTGCACGACCTCTCGCCCGAGGAATGCAAGCAGCACTATCCCCTGCTGAACCTGGACGGCGTCACCGGCGGCGTGTTCCTGCCGACCGACGGTCAGGGTGATCCCACCAACATCGCCCTCGCGCTCGCAAAAGGCGCCCGGCAGTACGGCGCGAAAATCATCGAAAACGTCAAGGTCACCGGGATCAAGACCTCTCAGGGACGGATCACCGGCGTCTCCACCGCCGAGGGCGACATCGCCTGCGAGAACGTGGTCAACTGCGCCGGCATGTGGGCCCGCGAGGTCGGCGCCATGGCCGGCGTGCGCGTACCCGTTCAGGCCTGCGAACACTTCTATATCCTGACCGAAGGCATCGAGGGCCTGCAGCGCGACCTGCCGGTACTGCGCGTGCCTGACGAATGCGCCTACTACAAGGAAGACGCCGGCAAGATCCTGCTCGGCGCCTTCGAGCCGCTCTCCAAACCCTGGGCGGTCGACGGTATCCCCGAGGACTTCTTCTTCGACGAGCTGCCCGAGGACTTCGATCACTTCGAGCCGGTGCTGGAGGCCGCCATCAACCGCGTGCCCCTGCTGGAGCAGGCCGGCATCGCCACCTTCTTCAACGGACCCGAAAGCTTCACGCCAGACGACCGCTACCTGCTCGGTGAGATGCCCGACGTGAAGGGGCTCTATGTCGCCGCGGGCTTCAACTCCATCGGCATCCAGTCAGCCGGCGGCGCCGGCCGCGCCCTGGCGGAATGGATGGAGGCTGGCGAGCCGACCCTGGACCTCTGGGACGTGGACATCCGCCGCATGTACCCTATGCAGTCGACCCGCAGCTACCTGAAGCAGCGGGTGAGCGAAACCCTCGGCCTGCTCTACGCCGACCATTTCCCCTATCGCCAGTACGCCTCGGCACGCGGTCTGCGGCGCACCCCCTTGCACGATCTGCTGGCCGAGAACGGCGCCTGCTTCGGTGAGCTTTCGGGCTGGGAACGTGCCAACTGGTTCCTGCCGAAAGAAGCGAAGGACCGCGGCGAAGTCGCTGAATATCAGTACACCTGGGCACGCCAGAACTGGTTTCCCTATGCCGCCGAGGAGCACAAGGCCGTGCGCGAGACGGTCGGCATGTTCGATCTCAGCACCTTCGTTAAGATCCGGGTCGAGGGCCGGGATGCGGAAGCCGTCCTGCAGCGCATCTGCGCCAACAACATCGCCGTCGAGCCGGGCAAGATCGTCTACACCCAGTGGCTGAACCGCAACGGCGGCATCGAGGCGGACCTGACCGTCACCCGCCTGTCGGATACAGAATTCCTAATCATCACCGCCGCCGCCGTCGGCGTACGCGACCTGGCCTGGCTGAAGAAGCACATCCCGGAGGACGCCCACTGCATCGCCACCGATGTCACCGCCGGCGAGGCCGTGATCGCGGTCATGGGCCCGAACGCGCGCAACCTGCTCTCCAAGCTGACCCATGAAGACCTCTCCAACGAGGCCTTCCCCTTCGGCACGGCCAGGACCATCGAGCTGGGCATGGCCCTGGTCCGGGCGCACCGCATCACCTATGTGGGCGAGTTGGGCTGGGAGCTCTATGTCTCCAGCGACATGGCCCGCTACGTCGCCGAGCAAGTGCTGGAAGAAGGCAGGAACCACGGCGTGCGGCTCTGCGGCATGCACGTGCTGGACTCCTGCCGCATCGAAAAGGGCTTCCGCCACTTCGGCCACGACATCGTCGACCAGGATCATGTGCTGGAGGCCGGCCTGGGCTTCGCGGTCAAGACCGGCAAGGAAGCCTCCAAATACGGCGACTTCATCGGCAAGGACGCGGTCCTGAAGCGCAAGGAGGAAGGCCTCAGCAAGCGGATGGTGCAGTTCAAGCTGAACGACCCGGAGCCCCTGCTCTATCACAACGAGCCGGTCCTGCGCGACGGCGAGATCGTGGGCTACCTCACCAGCGGCAACTATGGCCACCACCTGGGCGCGGCCATCGGCCTGGGCTACGTCCCCTGCGAGCCCGGCCAGCCGGCCTCGGAACTGCTGGAGTCCAGCTACGAGATCGAGGTCGCAGGCAAGCGCGTTGCCGCGACCGCGAGTTTGAAACCGCTTTACGATCCGAAGTCGGAGCGGATCAAGATGTAGTTTTCGATCGGTGGCGTTGTCGCGGGCAGCGCCACCGACCGTCACTCTGGCGCAACACAAATCCTTCGCGCTAGACTCTGTGAATGCCGCTCACAAGCTCAATTGTTTCCTACGATCCGAAGTGGCCTCATCGTTATGAGGCTGAACGGAAGCGGCTTGTTTCTATCTTCGGCACTGCTCTGATCGAAATTCATCACGTAGGCAGCACGGCTGTCCCAGGACTTGCCGCAAAGCCTGAAATCGACATTCTCATCGTCGTGAATGAGCCTGACGCAGCCACCGACTGCACTGCCCCGTTAGCAGAAATCGGCTATCGAAGGGGTGGCGACCTTTCCAAAGGCCATAGCTTCTTCAAACGCGATGTGAAGGGCGTAAGAACACACAAGCTTCACGTCTGTCGCGAAGGTCACGAGCAAGTCCCCAGAATGATTAAGTTTCGGGATCTGCTTTGCACGAACGAGGACGTCAGGGAACAATATCAAACTCTTAAGCTCAAGCTGGAGCGCGAAAACACACTGGGCATTTCAGAATACCTGAGAGAAAAAGCGCCGTTTATCGAGTCTGTGCTGGCACGCCTCAAGCCGCTCCAGGATACGTAGCCCGAGCGAATCAAGATGTAAGAGACGCCTTGACCCGGTCCACCGAAGCCCCAACCTTCGTACCAGAGTTTGGGGTTTCCGGTGTCGCTCGAAGGTCGCGCAGGTTGTGTATGGCCTCCAAGACTTTGCCGACTATCTGCGAGCGCCCATTGAGAAAGCCACGACACAGCTTTGTAAAACCGGTCCGCTAGATGGCGGCGCCCTCGCGAGAAATAGCTTTGGATGAAACTTTGAGTGACCTGGACCTGATACGCGAGACTTTGGCGTGCCAGCCGATCGCCTGAACCCGCAGAGCGAGCTCGATCAGACCTTTCGCGAAGCCGAGCAGGCCGGCCTGCGCGTCGCCATCAAGGGACGCGTCGTCGCCTTGCTGCTGCTCGGCGCCTTTCTGGTGCTGTCACGTATTCAGAATCCGGCGCATGCGCTCGAACTCGGTCTCGCAATTGCCGTTTTCGCGGCCTTGGGTCTGATCCAATATGCCCTGATCGGCTCGCGCTACGACCATCCCTGGCTCAAATTCGGCTTCATCACACTGGATATCGCGATCCTGTCGGTCCTGATGGCGACGCAGCCGATCTATGACGGCATCGACGTGCCCCAAGTCATGCTGTTCCGCACCAGCATCTTCCCGCTCTACTTCCTGATCCTCGGCTTCGCCGCCTTCAGCTTTTCGCCGGGCCTGGTCCTCTGGTCCGGTGTGGTCGTTGTCGCCGGCTGGCTCGGTGCCTTTACCTGGGCGACCAAAGACATGCCCGAGCAACTGAGTTGGGGCGACATCGGCAGCATGCCCACCACCGAGCGCTTCCTCTCGACTTTCTTGAACCCCAACTTCGTCGACAGCGGCGGCCGGATCCAGGAGTCCGTCGCCTACCTGCTGGTCGCGGTGCTGATCGCCGCCGTCATGTGGCGCGCGCGGCGCACGGTGCGCCGGCAACTGGAACTGGACGAGGAGCGCCTCGCCCTGACGGACGTCTTCGGCCGCTATGTTCCGAAAACCATCGCCAACTCCCTGATCGACAACCGCGGCCTGCTCGAACCGGTCGAGGGGACGGCGACCGTCCTCTTCATCGACGTCGCCGGCTTCACCAAGATGACCGAGGCCAGCGGACCGCGTCGGGTGGTCGGCGTGCTGAACGCCTTCTTCGACCAGGCGACCGAGAGCATCACCCAGAGCGACGGGGTCGTGACCCAGTTCATCGGCGATGCGATCATGGCCACCTTCAACCTGCCGGCGGAGGATCCGGAACACGCGGCCAAGGCTCTACGCGCCGCACTCAACATCGTCGAGCTGACAAACAGCCAAAACTTCAACGGCGAAACCCTCACGATCCGCGCCGGCATCGCGACTGGACCGGTGATCGCGGGCAGTGTCGGCGGCGGTGGCCGGCAGTCTTATTCCCTCTACGGCGAGGCCGTCAATCTCTCCGCCCGCCTCGAGGCCCTCAACAAGGAATACGGCACCCAGATCCTGATCGACGCTGCGACGGTCGCGCAGCTCCCAGATGTCCCCCTGCGTGAGATCGGCCGTATAGACGTGCGCGGATTCTCGGAGCCGGTGGCCGTCTTCACGCCGCTGGAGGAAACGAGCGAAGCCCTGCGGAAGAAGCTCGAAGCCTCCGGTTTAACCCTCGGTGCGGTACCCGGTCAGCGAGATGCATAGTAGATCAGGTTTTCAGCTGAGCGTCGTCGATCTTGACAGTGCGCACAGATAAGACCTGCCTCTTAAGACCATAAGTAGCCAAGGAGCTCCTGCTTACTGGCGTCACCGTGAAGACGATTTTCCGCATAAGCGAGTTTAGTATCGACGAAACGCCCCGCTACTGGCTGAGCGAAGGCCCTGCCCTTCCGTCCTGATACGATCTTCTCGAATCCAGTTATGTCGTTCTTAGCAGCGATCTGCTTGGCATCTAATGAGATCTCAGCTGTGTTTTGCGGGTGAGCGTTGATCAAGCGCGGAGTCAGTTGCAATTTCGTACAAGCAGCAAGCTACATCCTATTGCATGCCTTAATTTGTCTTTTTCTTCATAAAGGATCAGTGCCGCTGTATCCTCAGCTCTCTGCTTATGAGTTTGGGGAGGCAAGAGAATGGTTGGCGACCACGGCGCAGAAAGCGAAAAAGCCGACAAAGACCAGTCACTCACTTCTGGGGCCGAAAACACCGAGCTCGAGCGATACCGAATTCGTTTTGGCTTTTACAAAGTTATTGCCGGGACGGCGCTTGTAGGAGCGTTAGGAATCATTGTCCCAGGGGCAATTGAGTTTTGGCAGGGATACTTTGAGGATAGGCGCAAAACCAAAGAGCTTGAAATTGCAGCCGCACAACGACAGCAAGAGTATGTGCAGAGCTTTATAACGACAGCCCTAAACCAGGACATCGAACTCAGACTAAGGTTCACGCAGTATTTTTCTTCGGTTCTACCGGACAAGCAATCAGCGGGTTGGGGCAAACTCTACGAGGTGTTGAAAGAGGATCGCGACAAGACACGCGAAGAAATTCACGCGAGAGAAAGGAGGATCTGGAAACTTCTCGGAATAAAGGATCCGGATGTCGATCAGCAAATTGAAATCGCTCAGCTAAGGCGCGAGCTGGACTGGCGTTACAAAGAAATCGGCTATGTTCAGCATGAACGCACAATCATTCCAACAACACGTCAAGCCGGGAGAAACACAGATAGACCTCGCGTATACCAGTCTCCTTTGCTGGTGAAGGCAGCAGAAAAGGCTATCGAAACTCTAGCCACACATGATCTTTCAAGCCAAGAAAGGGCAAAAGCGACACTCCTAAATCTATACAATAATTTAGTTAATACTTTAGTAATATTTTTAAATCCAAATAATACCTCAAAAAATATTGGCGCATTACAAGGCAACGCACATGAACATCTGGACGTTACTTTTAAATTTCTTCTTAGAGAATATGACATCTCGTTTGATAGAGCATTAAGCATACTGAGTTTGTTTACAAGTTTGGCTGAAGATGAAATCCCATCAATATTAAGACGTATGATTGACAATTCCCTCAACGCAATAGGTAGAGCGCAGTATGGAAAGGGGGAATAAATGCTGAGTGTATCAAGCTATCTTGACCTGCGCTCCCGAATCTCCCGCATCTGATAGGAGAGTCCGTCACATAGGAGGCGGATATTAGACAATCACGGTTCGCATAAGAGCAGATCATCTCGATTTTGACCGAGCAGAAGCGGGGCATCAAGACTGTAGATGTCTGCCGGAAGCACGGGATCAGCCCGAACACGTTCTACAAGTGTGCGAAGGGGCAAGTCTCAGGCCATGCATATTGCAAACACAAAAGATTTTTCGCACATTTTACAGATGCCGGCTACCTCCCCGCCAAACACCCCCACCAATTCTTCGGTTTCAGCCGCACGCCATTGGGGAACTTTGCCTCCCACCATAGCGCAGCCTTCCGATAACGCGAGGTAGCGAGCAAATGTAGTCTGAGTCAATCCTTCGATAGGGCGTAACAGACCTTGACAGTACGCACAAAACAAAACCTGAGCTTTATCGAAATGCCGTGTCCCCTTCCGGCAGTAATGAACATGGCGAATGAGAAGGCGTAGCAATGATCCGTCTCTATGGATACGACACGGTCAACACGATTAAAGTGCTGATCATGCTCGAAGAGGTTGGCGTCGCTTATGAAATCGTGCCGGTCAATATCCGCAAGGGAGACCAGCGGTCTTCGTCCTTTTTATCGCTAAATCCACGCGGAAAAGTCCCGGTCATTGTCGACGAGACGGCGCCGGGCGGGCCTTTGACCCTCACCGAGTCGGGGGCGATCCTGATCTACCTGGCGGAAGCTCATGGTTTCGGCTTGCCGGCGGAGCCAAGAGAACGTGTGCGCAGCCTTGAATGGTTAGCCTTTCAGCTCTCCACCCAGGGGCCAACATTCGGTCAGTGCGAGTTCTGGACCCGGTTAGCACCGAACCCGATTCCCGCCGTTGAGCAACATTACCTGAAGCTTGGGCAGAAGGTTTTTGATCAGATCGAGCAGCATCTGGACAGCACGCGATATTTTTCCGGCAAGGAATACGGGATCACCGATATCGCGCACTTTGCCTGGATACTGCGCGCCGGCCATGCCGGGCTGTCGTTCGAGAAGCACAGAGCGATACAGCGATGGTTCGCTGAAGTCTCCGACAGACCCGCGACGGTCGCTGCCCTTAAAGTAGTGGAAGCCTTCGACCAGCTTGAGTCAGAATGAGAGAATAAGCCAACAAGGAGGCGGTGATGAACTTAAAGGCGCAACTGGTTATGGCGCTCGCGCTTGGTCTGAGCGTGAGTCAGGCATCTGCTGAAACCTTCAGATGGGCGACGACAACAGATCCCCAGACGATGGATCCTCATGCCGTAAACTCTGCGCCCGTCCTGGGCTTCCTAAACAATGTCTACGAAGGACTGATGCGGCGCGACCGTTCAATGAAGATTGAAGGGGCACTGGCCACGCACTGGGAACCGATCGGCACAGAGGGTTGGCGGTTTTACCTGCGGGAAGGCGTGAAGTTTCACGACGGTTCCGATTTCACCGCCGAGGACGTGCTGTTCTCATACAAACGGGCAACCTTGCCGGAATCCGATGTCGCCTCGTGGTTTGCATCCGTTGAAGAAGTGAAGATTGTCGATGACTTCACAGTCGACTTCATGACATCAGCGCCCAACCCGATATTCCCGGACACGATCACGAACTTCATGATCATGGACAAGGGATGGACCGAAAGCAATGGCGCCGCTGTTCCGGCCAAGGATCAGGAGAATCATGCAACCCTCAACGCGAACGGAACCGGTGCGTTTAAAGTTGTCGAACGGCAACCCGGGTTGAAAACAGTGGTCGTACCCCACGGTGGTTGGTGGGATGAAACGACACACAACATAACGCGTGGTGAATTCACGCCCATCAAGAACCCGGCGACCGCGGTTGCCGCCCTCCTGTCCGGCGACATCGACATGATCAACCCCGTGCCGACTCAGGATGTGGCCAGACTATCCAAAGACCCAAGCGTGAATGTCCTTCAAGGGATCGAAGCGCGTGTCATTATGTTTGGCTTCGCGAACCAGGCAGAGTCGCTGAAGTACTCCGCCGATGCCGGAAAGCCGAATCCTTTCCGCGACCCTCGTGTCCGGCAGGCGGTCAACCATGCGATCAACGTCGACGCCATCGTACAAAAGATCATGCGCGGCGCGGCGGAACCTGTTTCGCAGCTCGTAAGCCCCGCAATGCGCGGCTATTCGACATCGCTGGCCGCACGGCCCGAATTCAACATCGAAAAGGCAAAATCGCTGCTCGCGGACGCAGGCTATCCGAATGGTTTTTCCTTCGGCCTGAAATGCCCAAATGATCGTTACATCAACGATGAAGCCGTTTGTCAGGCAGCCGTTGCAATGTTGTCCCAGATCGGTCTGAAGGCTCAGTTGGAAGCCATGCCGGTTGCCAACTATTGGAGTGAGCTGCGGGCGGATAATTTCGACATGTATATGCTGGGCTGGTCGCCCGGATCTTTCGATGCCGAGCATCCCATTCGTTTTCTGGTCGCCACGCCAAATCCGGAGAAGAAGCTGGGTAGCTGGAACTTCGGCGACTTCTCCAACGCCCGGATCGATGAACTCCTGCCGCTCATTCAGTCCGAGATAGACGATACAAAGCGACAGGCCATGCTGGATGAAGCCACCAAGATCCTGCAAGACGAAGCAGGCTATGTCCCGATGTTCGTCCAGGCGCTTCTCTGGGGCGTTCAAAGCAACATCGATCTCACACAGCGCGCCGATAACTTCTTTATCCTGCGCTGGGCGCGGGTGAACTAGAGCAGGGAGTACCACGGCGGGCCTGGTGCCACGAAGCACGCAGTTTCGGCAGATAGCGTATAAGCGCAAATTCCGGAGACATGCTGTTTAACTCCCGCAAGCGCATCAAAAAAGGCAATATAGCTAAGTATTGTGTCCTCGGAACTTCGCTCCGGAATTTTACGGAATTCTAGGCGCGGAGCGTGACCAGCCGCGATTACGGCCATGTCCCCGGAAATTCCATGTCCCCGGAACTTCCAATCTATGATAGTGATATATTTTTTTAGAATACCTATAGGGGCATCCATGAGAGCGCAACGACTTATTATTTGGGTAGTAGAGAAGGAGGAGGATGAAGAAGCTAATGCGGTTGCCAATGCGCTCTACAATGCTCACGTGCCCAAGTGCAACGAGGTTGAGCTATGGAAAGGCCTCAAGGCGAAGTGCGTGAATAGAATTTTTAGCGGGCACAAAGAGAATCTCAAGGATGGAATCGGTATATACATCGTATTCCATAGTAATAATAGGGTAGGCCCACACAGAGATAAGCTTGACGCAAAAAAATTCATAAATAAACGCATTTTAACAAATGTAAAAAAGGATCATTGGAATGAAATAACCAAAGTCGTATTTGTGGTGTGTGATTTTGCCCCAAGCCTAGATACTTTGAATATGATCAACCAAAAAACAATTTCTGAAGCGTCTTCGTTGATTGGCAACGAACGGCAATTTCTGCTCCAGGCTATGTTCGAGTTTCATTCAAAAGGTGTGCGCCCAAAAGTCGTTGGTTGGGATTGCTTTGTTTCTGCGCTCCCGCATACGATGAAAGGTCGAAGCGTATACTCGGAAAATCAAAAGAAGCGGCTCACAGATACAGACAAGAAAGATAAAGCCGGTAGGAAGTATATTCAGGGTGGTAGACCTTCAAGGCCACAGTTTAAAATCATCAGGGATCAAGATCGTCAAATGCACAAGCGCATATTCATGATCTCAGAGGGTGGCAAGATACAAATCTGTGGTTTTCCGGGATGGTCGTTTGATTAAGCATCGTCATCCGAAAGTGAAAGTACCGAAATCGCAATTTGGTAATCAACCGCTAGATTATAACCTCCTTGTTTCATAGCCAGATTGCAGTAACTCAAATAGCTAGAGCAGGAGCATTCTACTCCACCAAGCGCCCCCACCAGTCCTTTGGTTTCAACCGTGTCCCATTGGGAAACTTCGTCTCCCACCAGAGCGCCAGCTTTCGATAACGCGAGGTCGCAAGCGCCCGCCAGAGCCGTGCCGGCCAATTCGAGAAGTCCCGGTTGAAGGGGCAGACGCGCATGCAGATGGCGCAGTCGGACTTCAGCTTGGCCCAGTAGGAAAAGCACTTCTCGCAGTCCGCCGACCACTTCCTGACGCCGGCGATGGTCGACTGATTCGGACGCGCCGTATCAGGCGGGCCGAAGGGCAGTGCTTTTGGCGGGCAGAGGTCGGCGCACTTGGTGCAGATGCCACAGTAGTCGGCCACGCCCTGGCGCTTAGGCACGTCGGCCACCAGCGGTAAAGAAGTGAAGATCTTGGAGAAGCGCAGTCGCGGTCCGAACTCCGGCGTGATCACCATCTGGTTGCGGCCGTACTCGCCCAGCCCGGCCTTGACCGCCAGGGGGATCACCAGGCCGGTGTCGTTCATGGAGGGCACCGCCTCGTAGCCCAGGTTGCGAATGTAGGAGGCAAGCTGGATCACGATCGCCGCCTCGTGACTGTACTCCAGCCCGGTAGAGGCCCCCGCCAGGGCCGAGGGGTAGGTGTCGACCAGTTCCCGGTCCATGGCGTGGCCCAGGACGATGACATGGGTGATGCCCTCGAGCAGTTCGTTCGGACTCTCGGAGAAGTCACGGGTGTCGACCCGCGCCGAGTAGAGCCAGCGCTCGTCCTGCTCGGTGATCCCGACCAGATCCGCGCCGAAGAGTTTCGCGATCTCCTTGAGCTCGCGGGTAAACGCTTCCCTGTCCTCGATCTCGAGCCGCTCGTCCGAGACCGGGGTCAGCAATTCGATGGCCGCCTGAAAACCTTCGCGCTTGCCCTCGCCTTCCCCTCGGGAGGAGACCATGTCGGAAACCGACCAGGCCGCGTTGCGCAGGGCGAAGTCCTTCAGGGTGAAGCCGTCGCCTCGCCTGGGCGCGGTCTTCATGCGGTAGCTGCTGAAAAAGGCGTCCGTGTCCTTGGTCCGGACCGTTTTGTCCCAGAAGGCCCGGGTGAACATGTCGTCCATCTGGTTGAAGGGCTCGAAGTCCTCCGTGACCTCGATCCCCGCCGCCCGGTCGCTGGCTCCGAAGCGCGCCTCCCAGTCGCGCCGCTGGGCGTCGCTGACGCTGCGGACCGGCGGCTGGTTGGAGGGCCAGGACGACATGCGAACTCCTTAAATCAACCCGCCTTCTTTTGAGCCTGGTCCCGCTGCGCGATCCAGTCATGGGCCGGATCGTTCTTGAAGCGCCATTTGCGGATCGGCCCGGCCATGACATTCAGATAGTACATATCATAGCCGTGCGGCGCGCCGCAGGGATGATGGCCGCGCGGCACCAGGACCACGTCGCCGTCCTTCACCGTGAAGGTCTCGTCCAGTTCCCCGTCCTCGGTGTAGACCCGCTGGATGCCGAAACCCTGCGGCGGATCGAGGCGGTGGTAGTAGGTCTCTTCCAGATAGGTGATGTTGGGGTAATCGTCCTCGTCGTGCCGGTGGCTGGGGTAGGACGACCAGTTGCCGTTGGGCGTGAAGACCTCGGTGACGAGCAGGCTGTCGGCCACATCCTGGCCTTCCATGGCGATGTTGTTGATGTAGCGCGTATTGCTGCCAGAGCCGCGCGGCATGGTGACGACCCCGTCCGGGCCAAGGCGCTGCGCCTTGTGCTTGCCCATGCCTGGCGCCGTACCCACCGCGAGGGTGCATTTGCTGGTTGCCACGGCATGCCATTCGCTGCCGTTGGGCACATAAAGGCAGTGCGGCGGCGTGCGTTCAAAAACGTTCATGCGCTCGCCCATCTCGCCGAAGTCCTCGCCGGCTGCAGTGATCTCGGCCTTGCCTTCCACCAGCACCAAAATGGCCTCGCGCCCGCCGGTCTCTTCACCGACGCTGTCCCCCGGTTCCAGGTGATAGAGGCTGAAGCCCACATATCGCCAACCGGCATTTTCCGGGGTGATGTCGAGAACCTTCCCGCTGTCGCCGCTGGGTTTTCTATGAAGTTCAGCCATTTACTTTACCTTTCAGATATCGGGCAGCCCACGCGCAGCCGGCTGCTCTGTCATTCTCACAAAATCGCTTTCAAACGCAAGAAGCGGAGTTTCCTGAACCAACGGTTCCTGTTGGATGTGCGAAGAAATCATCAAGGAACCAGAAATGATCACTCTTTTTAACTACGATCCATCCCAGAACGGCTACAAGGTCCGCCTGCTGCTCCAACAGCTCGATCGCCCCTACAACAGCGTCGATATCGCCATTTTCGACGGTGAAAGCCGCACACCGGCGTTCCTGCAGAAAAACCCCATGGGCGCCGTGCCGGTCCTGCAGCTCGAAGATGGGAGCTATCTGCCGGAATCCAATGCCATCCTGAACTATCTGGCCGAGGGCACAGAATTTCTCTCGAAGGATCCCCTGGAACGCGCCCAGACCCTGCGCTGGATGTTCTTCGAGCAGGAGTATGTCCAGGCCAGCATCGCCACCCTCCGGCACCGGATGCTGACCGGGAAGCTGGTGCCCGACAGCCCGGTCACTGCCGAGCGACGCAAACTGGGAGAGCGGGTCCTGTCCGTCCTCGACGACCACCTGCGCGCAAAGGATTTTCTGGCTGGCGACCGCTACTCCATCGCCGATATCTCCATCTTCGCCTATGCGGGCTTCGCAGAGGATGCCGGCTACCGGCTATCCGACTATCCATTCTTCGAAGCCTGGACCAAACGCATCAGATCGCAGCCTGGTTTCCTGGATGACATCATCCCCTATTCCGTCGATCCCCATTCCCATCGGGAACTCGGTTAGATTTGGCACGGCGGGCGGATGTCGATAAGTTTCGCGGATGGACCTGCCGGACAACCTCAAGCCACTGGCGCAACAGGAAACGGGCGCCGCCTGGCTGGCGGACTTGCCCCGGTTGCTGTCGGAACTTTCCGAAGACTGGAACCTTCAGATCGGCGCGCCCTGCCCCGGCGGCAATGTCTCCTATGTCACACAAGCAACCCGTGACGGTGAGCCCGTCGTTCTGAAGATCCAGTGGCCGCATCGTGAATCGCTCACCGAAGCCGATGCCCTGCAGCTCTGGGATGGCAAGGGCACCGTGCGCCTGCTGGCCCACGACCGGGAACGGCATGCTCTCCTGCTGGAGCGTTGTGCGCCCGGCACAGCCTTATCTGCCTGCCATGACGACGTGGACCCGCTTGCGGTGCTCACCGGCCTCCTGCCTCGTCTCTGGAAACCCGCTGCGGCGCCCTTTACGAGCCTGAAAGAAGAGGCACTAGGCTGGGCCTCGACACTGCTTGCCGACTGGGACACGGTCGGCCAACCCTGCGAGCGGCGGCTGGTCGAGGCTGCCCTTCACTACATCTCGGAGCTGTCGGAAAGCCAGGAGGAATCCGTGCTGCTGCATCAGGATCTGCACGGCGACAACGTCCTGGCGGCGGAGCGGGAAGCCTGGCTCGTGATCGACCCGAAGCCTCTCGTCGGCGAGCGCGCGTTCGCCCTGGCGCCCATCGTCCGCAGCTTCGAATTCGGTCATTCACGGGATCAGGTTTTGAATCGATTGAACCGGCTATCGGCCGACCTTAACCTGGACCGCGAACGCGCGCGCGGCTGGACAGTCGCGCAGACCATGGCCTGGAGCTTCGACAGCGGCTACGAAGAGCAGCATTATGAAACCCTGCGCTGGCTGCTCCCGAAGGCTTATCAGGTTTGACGATTCCCATTGAAACGGCGAAGAGGAAACATCCGTGCACCCAGATGACATCCCCGTACTGGAAACCGAACGTCTTGTTCTGCGGGGACCACGCGCCGAGGACTATGACGCCTTTCTGGAGTTCTATAGCGACGGTGAAGCTTCGCACTTCTACGGTGGGCCGCTGCGGCCTGACGGGGCCTGGAAGCGCCTGGCGCAGGATATCGGGCACTGGCTGCTTCGCGGCTATGGGCTCTGGACCGTCGAAGACCGCGTGACGGGCGAAGTGTACGGCGGCTGCGGCCTCTTCTGGGCCGAGGGATGGCCGCGGCCCGAACTGACCTGGTGGCTGCGCGCCGGCGCCAGAGGCCGGGGCTACGCCACCGAGGCCTCCCGCGCCGTCATCCGCTACGCGCTGGAGGTCGCCGGATGGGACCACGTCGAAACCCACATGGACGACAATAACGACGCGGCGCGTAAACTCGCTCTGCGCCTGGGAGGCCAGCAGATCGCCCGCGAAGCCTTCCCCGACGGCAAGGACCGCAACGTTTACAAGCTCTCGCCGGATTGACCGGAAATAAGGATGCGGGATGCTATCCCCGCATCCGTGCCGCGTCCGGATCGAACAGCGGCGTGGCCTGGACCCTGGCCGGCCGGCGGTTGCCCAGGATCTCGATCTCGAAGCTGTCGCTGGCCGCGCCGTTACCCAGTTCCGCCGGCACGTAGCCCAGCGCCACCGACCTGCCCGCATCGTGCGCGTAGCCGCCGGAGGTGATCCAGCCGACCACCTTGCCCTCGTGCCAGACCGGCTCGTCCCCGATCACATCGGCGTCTTCGGCCTCGACCGTAAAGGTCAGGAGCTTGAGTTTGCAGCCCTCCTGCTTATCCCGCGCCGCGGCTTCACGACCGATGAAGTCGTTCTTGGTCAGATCGACGAAGCGGTCGAGGCCGGCCTCGAAGGGGCTATAGATCGGGCGGTATTCCCGCGCCCAGGTGCCGAAACCCTTTTCCAGGCGCAGGGCGTTGAGTGCCCGCCCGCCGAAGAGCCGGATGCCGAATTCCGCGCCCTCAGCCATCAGCAGATCGAAGAGTGCCTGCTGATACTCCGGCTTGACCCAGATCTCGTAACCCAGATCGCCGGTGAAGCTGATGCGCCCCACCAGCGCCGGGATCATGCCAAGATCCAGCTCGCGGATCGACATGAAGCGGAAGGCCTCGTTGGAGACGTCGTGGTGGGTCAGCTTCTGCAACAGCTCGCGCGACTTCGGCCCGGCGATCGACAGCCCGGTCATGTTGAGCCCCAGCGCCTGGATCCGCACGCCGCTCTCCGGCAGGTGGGATTCGAACCAGCGCATGTGGTAGTCCTCGGCCACACCGGAGCCGAAGATGTAGAAACACTCATCGCTCAGGCGCGCAACGGTAAAGTCGCCGATCAGCTTGCCGGCGTGGTTGAGCATCGGAGTCAGGGTGATGCGGCCGTTGCGCGGCATCTTGTTGGCCAGCAGACGCGACAGCCAGGCCTCCGCATCCGGCCCTGTAATCTCGTACTTCGCGAAGCTAGAGGTCTCCAGCAGGCCGACCCCGTTGCGCACGGCGGCGCATTCCTCGGCTACCGAGTCATGTGCGTTGGAACGCTTGAAGGTGACGTCCTCCACGGCCTCCTTGCCCTCGGGTGCGAACCAGAGCGCATGCTCCAGGCCGGCAGCCGACCCGAAGACCGCGTTTTTCGCCGCCAGCCGGTCATGGATCGGCGTCATGCGCAGCGGACGGCCCGCCGGCAGCTCCTCGTTCGGAAAGGCAATGGAGAAGCGCCGGCCGTAATTCTCACGCACCTTCGCGTTGGTGTAGGCCTTGGTCGCCCAGTCGCCGTAACGCGCCGCATCCATGGCCCAGACATCGAAGCCCGGGTCGCCGTCGATCATCCAGTTAGCCAGCGCCAGGCCGACGCCGCCGCCCTGGCTGAAGCCGGCCATCACGCCGACCGCCAGCCAGTAGTTGTCCAGACCGCGCACCGGACCGATCACCGGGTTACCGTCCGGCGCGAAGGTGAAGGGCCCGTGGATGACGTTCTTGATGCCGGCATCGTTGAAGGCCGGAAAGCGTTCGAAACCGCGGGTCAGGTTGTCGGCGATCTTGTCCAGGTCCGGCGGCAGCAGTTCGGCCCCGAAGTTCCAGGGCGTCTCATGCTCCGACCAGGGCTCGCCCTTGCGCTCGTAGGTGCCCATCAGCATCCCCGTGCGTTCCTGGCGCATGTAGATCTCGCCGTCGAAATCGATGCAGTGCACGACCTCTTTGCCGTCGTTGCGCTTGTTGTAGTCGACGACCTCTTCCATCTCTTCGGTCAGGATATACTGGTGCGCCATGGCGAGAACCGGCAGTTCCTGCCCCACCATACGGCCCACCTCGCGGGCCCAGAGGCCGCCGGCGTTGACCACGTGCTCGGCGTGGATGTTGCCCTTGTCGGTGATGACGTCCCAGGTTCCGTCAACCCGCTGCTGCAGATCGGTCACGCGGGTATGGCGATAGACCTCGGCGCCGTTGACCCGCGCCGCCTTGGCGTAGGCGTGGGTGGTGCCGGAGGGATCCAGGTGTCCTTCGAGAGGATGCCAGAGAGCGCCGATGAACTTGTCCTTGTCCATAAGCGGAAAGTGCTCGTAGGCCTCGTCCAGGGAGATCAGCTCGGTCTGAACCCCGAGGTAGCGGTTCTTGGCGTGCGCCGCTTTCAGCCAGTCCAGGCGCTCCTCGCTGGAGACCAGCATGACGCCGCCAGTAATGTGAAGCCCGCAGGCCTGCTCGGAGATCTCCTCGATCTCCTTGTAGAGTTCGATCGTGTATTCCTGCAGCTTGGCGACGTTGGGATCGCCGTTCAGGGTGTGGAAACCACCCGCCGCGTGCCAGGTCGAGCCAGCCGTCAGCTCCTCGCGCTCCAGCAGCACGACATCCTTCCAGCCGCCTTTGGTGAGGTGATAGAGCACACTGCAGCCAACGACGCCACCGCCGATGACCGCGACCTGAACCTCTGACTTCATCTCTCTTACAACTCCAGCAATCCGCCATAAGGGCGGCTCAAAGAACACACTCTCGCGGAAATGCTGTCACAGCCCGACGCAGGAACACAGTTTCATTAGCGACATCTATCGGGGGCGATCTCCCGGCCTAATAGTTTCCCCAAAGCGCGGTTGTTTTGTCGGAAACAGCGCCGCTACAGCGATGAGAGAGCCGATCCGAGCTGGCCGAAGTCACCGATATTGATGATTGTGGTCTTCTCACGGGTGAAACTCGCGATCATCGATTCCAGCGAAGACTCGCTGCCAAAGCCCGAGGCCTTGGTCCCCGCATAGGACAGACCCGGCAGCATCACCGCGTTCTGGTTGATCTGCGTGAAGCCGACCGTCAAGCGCTTGCAGAGGTGAAGGCAGGTGGAAATGTCCTTGCCCCAGATGCTGGCCGACAGTCCGTAGTCCGCGTCATTGGCCAGGGAGACCAGTTCCTCCAGACTGTCGTAGCCGAAGACGCACATCACCGGGCCGAAGATCTCCTTCTGCACGATCTCGGAGTCATGCGGCGGCTCGACAAAGAAGTGGGGCTGCAGAAAGGCGCCGTCCCGCAGGCCCGGTTCGGCAGGGAGCACTCCGGCGCGCCTCGGGGTCTCACCCGACAGGATCGCCCGTTCGATAAAGCCTTCGATCCGCTCTTTCTGCCGCTGGGACACAATCGCCCCGGTATCGGTGGCATCCTCCAGGGGATCCCCGATTTTCAGCTTACCGGCCTCGGCTACCGCCAAATTGACGAAGTCGGCGAGCCTGTCCCGCGGCACATAGACCCGGGTCGAGGAAGTACAGCTCTGCGCCTGGCGGGTGAAACGGATACCGGAAACCGCGCCCTCGACCGCAACGTCCAGGTCGCAGTCGGGCAGAACCAACATAGGCGACTTTCCGCCGAGCTCCAGATTGACCTGCTTCAGCCGAGCAGCCGCCGAGACATAGACCTTGCGTCCCGACTCCACCGAACCGGTGAAGGAGACCTTCTGGATCTTAGGATGTTCCACCAGCGCCTGGCCGGTCTCGGAGCCGTAACCGACCACCGCGTTGATCACTCCCGGCGGCAGGATCTCACCGATCAGCCTGAGGACTCTCAGCAGGGTAAAAGGCGCGATCTCGGGCAGCTTCAGAACAACGCTGTTGCCGGCAATCAGTGGCGCCGCCACCTTGTAGCCGAGGAACATCAGGGGCATGTTCCAGGGAATGATGCCGGCGACCACGCCGATGGGCTCGCGCGAGGTCAGGGTCATCACGCTCTGGCTAAAGGGCGCGGACCTGCCTTTCAGTTCCGTCCCGAAACTCGAAAAGTAACGGAAGATGTCCGCGACAAGCTTCACCTCGCCCAGGCATTCCGTACGGTGTGCCTTGCCCGTCTCCAGCGCCAGCAGAAGAGCGAGGTCGTCGGCCTCTGCCTCGAGCACAGCCGCGCAGTCCGCCAGCAGCGCGGCCCGCGCTTTGCCTTCCATGGCAGCCCATCTCGAAAAGGCCGCATGCGCGGACTGCACGGCATGGTCGACCTCTGCGGCGCTACAGTTCGGCGTACGGCCGATAAGCTGATTATAGGCTGGGTTTACGACCTCGATGCCCTCGCTGCCGGAAGACACCAGGTCGTTGTTCAGAAACCATTTTCCCTCGAGCTCCGCGACCATGGTAAGCGCCAGGGCCTTGCGCTCTGCCGCGACAGTCGGCCGTCCTGGAATCAACATCACTCATCCTTCCTGGAGAAGTCTATATCTATTCCAGCTTGAAGCTTTTGTCGCGAGAATTCAATCTGGGATTGTTTGCCCCTGATGAACCATGGCTAATTGCCTGAGAATTCCGGCCTAATGGCTCTTCAGGGCGCTCAGCGCCTGGTCGATTTCGCTAGCCTGGGGGAAGGAGGGCTGGGCCCCTTCCCGGGTGCAGGCCAGCGCACCCGCGACGGCGGCACGCGCCATAGCCGCTTCAAGATCCGCGCCGGCATCCAGGCCGGCCGCCAGCACCCCGGCGAAGGTGTCGCCGGCGCCCGTGGTATCGACAGGCTCGACCTTCAGGGACGGCACCCGCAGGACCGCCTCTCCGTCCGACGCCGCCGCGCCCTCGGGCCCCAGGGTCGTCACGACGGTCACCCCCAGGTCCGCTGCCAGAGCTTTCAGGGTTTCACTCTGACTGCTGCCGCTCAAACCATGGTGCGCCGCCAGGTCGGCGGCTTCGGTTTCATTCACCAGCAGGATGGAAATGTCGGAGAAGGCCTCCCGGGACAGCGGGACGAAGGGCGCCAGGCTGAGAATGACCCTCGCGCCGGCCGATCTCGCGGCACGGGCCGCGGCAAAGGTCTCGGCCTCCGTCACCTCCATCTGCAGCATCAGACTGTCATTCGGGCCAATTCCCGCCTGGCCAAGCTGGGCGGACTCGCCGCGCAGGTTGGCGCCGGGCGAGAGAATGATGGTGTTTTCACCGGCCTCATCCACGGTGATCACGGCCACCCCGGTGGTCTCGCCGCGCACCTCGACCGCGCTCAGGTCCACGCCAGCGGCACGCAGTTCGGAAAGGGCGAGCGTCGCAAAGTCGTCGCCCCCCACCGCGCCCACCAGGCGCACCTCGGCGCCCGCCCGGCGGGCCGCCAGGGCCTGGTTCGCGCCCTTGCCGCCGGGGAACTGCGCGATATCGGACCCATGAACCGTCTCTCCTGGCCTGGGCAGCTTCGCGACCCGCGTCACAAGATCGAGGTTGATCGAGCCGAAAACCGTAATCATGCGCTTCCCCTTCGCGGCCTCTCTGGCGAAAGATCACCGACAGCCGTCTTCTCTTGCCTACCGCAGTCTACGTCGCAAAGACAAACAGCAGCAAGAACGCGCGCCTTCGCACGTTGCTGGACATCGGGCGTGTAAGTTTACCAGACCGGGCTAAAATCGAATCGGAAAAGCTTTCTGTTGCCGCAGCGAACTCAACTTGTATACTAGTGCACAAGATAAAATCTCAGCCTCTGCCGCCCGCCTCATGCCCTTCACCACAGACTTCAGCATCGCGCCCGACCGCCCCGCGGCCGGCCAGATCGTCGAACGCCTGCGCTGCGCGATTGTCCGGCTGGAGCTGCCGCCGGGCCGGATGCTGTCCGAAAGCGATCTCGCTGAACGTTTCGGTGTCAGCCGCACGCCGGTGCGCGAAGCGTTGATCAAGCTGACCCAGCAGGGCTTTATCGAGGTCCGTCCGCAGCGCGGCACCTTCATCACCAAGATCAACCCGGCGGAACTGCTCGAAGCTCGATTCATCCGCGAAGCCATAGAGGTCGCGGTCATCGACCGGGTGGTCGGAAGGCTGGACCAAAGCGTGGTCGCGCGCTGCCGGTCGCTGCTGAAGGAACAGAAGGCCGCCGCGGCCGCCGCTGACGTCTTCCTCTTTCACCGTGCCGACGACGCCTTTCATGGCGCGCTCGCAGAAGCCACCGGCTTCGCCCGGGTCGGCGGTATGATCGAAAGCGAAAAGGCCCTGATGGACCGGGTCCGCATCCTCAGTCTGAAGACCATGCCACCCTTCAAACGTCTGATCGCGCAGCACCAGGCGATCCTGGATGCCGTCATCGCAGGCGACCGTCAGGAAGCTCTGGCCCAGATCCGCACCCATCTGCGCGAGCTCCTGATCACCCTGCCCCAGGCCTCGCGCGGCCACCCCGAATACTTTACCGAAACGATCGAACCGGGCAGCGCCTGGCTCGAAACAGAATCCGGAGCCGTCCTATGAAAATCGAATCCGCCAAGGTCATCGTCACCTGTCCCGGCCGGAACTTCGTGACCCTCAAGATCACGACCGAAAGCGGCGTCTACGGCATCGGCGATGCTACGCTCAACGGCCGCGAGCTGGCGGTGGTCTCCTACCTGGAAGACCACGTCATTCCCTGTCTGATCGGGCGCGACGCCCACCAGATCGAGGACATCTGGCAGTATCTCTACCGCGGGGCCTACTGGCGGCGGGGCCCGGTGACCATGTCGGCGATCTCCGCAGTAGACGTCGCCCTCTGGGACATCAAGGCCAAGGCGGCCGGCATGCCGCTCTACCAGTTGCTGGGCGGACGCAGCCGCGACGGCGTGCTGGTTTACGGCCACGCCAACGGCCGCAATCTCGATGAGACGCTCGAAGCCGTCAGGCGCTACGTCGAGATGGGCTACAAGGCGATCCGCGTGCAGTGCGGCGTCCCGGGCATGGAGAGCGTCTACGGCGTCGGCAAGGGTGATCTCTATTACGAGCCGGCGGAAAAGGGCCTGCCGACGGAGGAAACCTGGTCGACCCCCGACTACCTGCGCTTTATCCCGGACGTCTTCAAGGCAGTCCGCGAGAAGTTCGGCGAAGCTCCGCACCTGCTGCACGACTGCCACCACCGCCTGACCCCCATCGAGGCGGCGCGCCTGGGCAAGGACCTGGAGCCCTACCGTCTCTTCTGGATCGAGGACGCTACCCCGGCCGAGAACCAGGAGGCCTTCCGCCTGATCCGTCAGCACACCACCACGCCGCTCGCGGTCGGCGAGATCTTCAGCACGGTCTGGGACGCCAAGGATCTGATCCAGAACCAGCTCATCGACTACATCCGCGCGACCCTGGTGCATGCCGGCGGCATCACCCATCTGCGCAATATCGCGGCCTTGGCCGCGCTCTATCAGGTCCGCACCGGTTTCCACGGTGCGACCGACCTCTCGCCGGTCACCATGGGTGCGGCGCTGCACTTCGATACCTGGGTGCCCAACTTCGGTATTCAGGAGTACATGCGCCACACGCCGGAGACCGATGCGGTCTTCTCCCACGACTACAGCTACGCGGACGGCATGCTGAAGGTCGGCGACACGCCGGGCCACGGCGTGGACATCGACGAAGAACTGGCGGCCAAGTACCCCTACGACCGCGCCTATCTGCCGGTGAACCGCCTAACCGACGGCACGCTTTGGAACTGGTGACCGCTCGCGCTTCCGCGCAGCCTTGAGGAAGGCTTCGAGGCTGCGCTTCGGCGAAGCATCCTTGCGGCGGACGAAATAGGTCGGCAGCTCGGCAAGATGCTTCGGAAGGCGCTCCGTTTTCAGATCCCCGACGAAGCGCGACCCCGCGATCACAGCCTCGGGCAGCAGCGTGACACCCAGCCCGGCGGCGACGCAGCCCAGAATGCCGTCCAAGGTCCCGAACTCCATCACCCGGAAGGGCAGTTGCCCCTGCTCCTTCAGCCAGTCTTCGCTGCGCAGTCGATAAGAGCAGCCGCGCCGGAAGACAATGAGCTGTTCGGGGGTTTCTGCGCCACTGGACGGCTTGCCGCCGGCCGGCCGGACCAGCACCAGACGCTCCTTGAAGACCGGCTCACCGACCAGTTCCTTGTGACTCTGTTCGCCGGCGACAAAGGCGCCGTCGAGCCGATAAGCCAGCAGTTCATAGAGCAGCGTCTCGGTCGGCCCGGCCGTCACCCGCACCTCCAGCTTCGGCTGCTCGTCCTGCAGCCGCTTCAGGATCGCGGGCAGCCGGATGGCGGTGGTGGTCTCCATCGCCCCGATGCGCAGCAGCCCGCCTTCACCTGCGCAGTCCCGCATGGCCTGGCGCGCCTCGTCACTCAGCCGGTCCAGACGCCAGGCATAGCCGCGCAGAATCTCGCCCGCCGAGGTCAGCACCATGCCCTTGCCGGTGCGGTAAAAGAGCTCGACGCCCAGCTCCTTCTCCAGATCCTTCAGGCGCGCGGTCACATTCGACTGCACGGTGTTCAGCAGGCGCGCGGCGCTGGAAACTCCGCCCGTGTCGGCGATAGCCGAGAAGAATTTCAGGTTCCGTAAATCCATCACTAAAAACGAACGTTTTAACTACTACTATTCATTTGTAATGATCTCTGCCTGCGACTAGTCTGTCAAGCCATGAGCGCGCCCGAACGATCTCACCAGACCACAGCACAGCCGGCGGCTGCCCCCCAGGCCGAGGCTTTAGCTATCCGGCGCGTTCTTATCGGCGGCCTCTGCACCCTGATCATCGCCATGGGCGTCGGCCGCTTCGCCTACACGCCGATCCTGCCGGAGATGCAGGCAGCGCTGGGCCTCACCCACGAAGAAACCGGCCTGCTGGCCTCACTGAATTATCTGGGATACCTGATCGGCGCGCTCGCCGGCGGTTTCGTAGCGGCGGGCCGGGCGCGCACCCAGGCCTTCCGTCTGTCGTTGCTGCTCTCGGCGGCAACCACCGGCCTGATGGCGGCGGGCGAGTGGTTCGCCTTCTGGGGTCTGTTGCGGCTGGCCTCCGGCATCATCAGCGGCCTGCTGTTCGTCTTCAGCGCCGACATGGTGATGCGCGTCCTGGCCGAGGCCGGGCGTCCGCGTTTGCTCGGCGTGCACTTCGGCGGCGTGGGCATCGGGATCGCCCTCTCCGGCCTGCTGGTCCCGGCCCTGGCGGCAGCCGGCGGCTGGCGGGCCGACTGGCTCGGCCTGGCGCTGCTGTCCCTGTTGCTGGCCCTGCCCGCGATGGTCTGGTTGCGCGACGGCCAGCCTGCCCGGCACGAGAAAGCAAGTCCTGAAACCCGGAAGCCCGGCAAGGCGCTGTCTTCAGCCGCCATATTCGCCCTCACCATCCTGGGCCTCGCCTATTTCCTCGAAGGCGCGGGCTATGTGGTCAGCGGCACCTTCCTGGTCGCGATCCTGCAGGCGGAAGCCGGCGATATCGGCCTCTTGGGCGCGCTCGGCGACATCGGTAACCTGGCCTGGGTCATGGTCGGGCTGGCAGTCGCGCCCTCCTGCCTTTTCTGGTCCTGGGCGGCCCAGCGCTGGGGTGAGATCCGCGCCATGATCGCCGCGCACCTGCTACAGGCCATCGGCATCGCCCTGCCCCTGCTCTCCACCGCCCTCGTTCCCTCGCTGATCGCGGCCACGCTCTTCGGCGGCACCTTCGTCGGCATCACCCTGCTGGTGGTCGCCTACGCCCGCAAGGTCGCCCCGCAGGCAACCGCCCTCGCCATCGGCCTGATGACCGCCGCCTTCGGCCTGGGCCAGATCATCGGCCCGCTGATCGCCGGCTTCCTGGCCGAGCGCAGCGGCTCGTTCGACTCTTCGCTGATGCTGTCTTCGGCCGCTGTGGTGGTGGGGGCAGGACTGTTGCTACTCATCGCTAGAACACCGAGCACGAGCACGGAGTAAACTGCGCGACATCACTCGGCGATCTCCAACTCCCGCACCACCCGGCAGGGGTTCCCGACCGCCACCACGTTGGCCGGCACGTCCTTCGTCACCACGCTGCCGGCGCCGATGACCGCGTTGTCACCGATGGTTACGCCAGGGCAGAGGATAGCCCCGCCGCCGACCCAGACATCGTGGCCGATGGTGATAGCCTGGGCGCTCTCGCGCCCGCTGGCGCGTTCGACGGGATCGAAGTCGTGGGTCGCGGTATAGATCTGGACCGCGGGACCGAACATGGAATTCGCGCCAACCCTGACCTCGGCACAGTCCAGGATCGCGGCGCCGGCATTGAAATAGACGTTCTCGCCCAGGTGCAGGTTTACGCCATAGGCGCAGTGAAAGGGCATCTCGATAAAGACGCCCTCCCCCATACTCCCGAGCAGTTCCTTCAGCACCGGATTGGGCCCGTCGCCTTCGAGAAAGTCCGAACGGTTGAAGGCGCGCAAGAGCATTCGGGCCCGATTACGCATGGCCACCAGTTCCGGGTCCCGGTCGAAGTAATCCAGACCCGCCAGCATCTTCTCCCGCTCGGTCATGCTTTCACTCATAGGCTCTCGCTCTTCCCTTCTCCGTAATCCCGCAGAGCATAGCGGCCCGATCCGCGCCACGCACGGTACAGATACCTACCCCAGATTTTTCTCCGCACCGCATTCGCTGCAGTGCCGGTCATACTTCGACCGCAGTAGCTTGCCGCAGCTCCAGCAGGGTGGGCCGAGGCAGGATTTCTGGTGCACCAGGATGTGGTGCGCCGAGGTGCTGACCCCGCGTAAATCCACACCCGTTAAGGTCAGGTGCTTTTCATAGACCGGTGCGAAGAGCTCGGCCTGGGGTACCTCGGCGTCCGGGCCGCCGTGCGCCGCACGGTAGGCCCGGACTTTCTCCAAGGCGGAACGGCAGGTGCGTTCGATCTCGGTTACCTGGGCCTGGGAAAGCAGCGGCACCTCAACTCCGCAGATTCCGCAAAAACCCAAGTTCTGATCGCTCGCGACCTCCTTCACCAAACTTGCATCACACATAACAACCTCCATCGGGCCGCCGTCCTGCGACCCGTTTCTCCAACGCCTACCGCACCCGTTCTCCGTTGTGGTAGGCCGCCACGACCGCGATCGGTCCCAGCAGATTTCTGTTCAGAGCCTCGAGTTCCTCGGCGGGAACCCAAAGCTCACGGTGCGCCGAGCCGCCGGCTTCATTGGCCTCAAAGGACTCGGCAAAGGCGTCATCGAGTTCGAACTCGGTCACGAAGCCCACGTAATCCTGCTCCGATCGGGTCGAGTTCCAGTCACGCGCGATCTTCTCGGCGTAATCGAAGCTCAGGACCGGGTAGAAGATCGGCTGCTCCAGCAGGCGGGGCGGAAAGCCCTTCATGTCCATCGCCTCCATCTTCGCGAGTTCTCTCCGTCCAACGGGACGCCACAGTTTCATCACTCTGCTCCCTCATCTCTCACGCTCCAAAGAACGCGGCTGCGGGCAGTTTTCCGCCCTGCCGCCGCCGGGTCCGGATTGACCCGGCGGCACCGCCCTCCAATGCCGCAAACGGACGGGGGCATCCGTTTGCGGGTCGGTCTCACCCCTTCACGCAGATCACCTGCTTCAGGGTATGGACCACATCGACCAGGTCGGCCTGGGCGGCCATCACCGCGTCGATGTTCTTGTAGGCCCGAGGGGTCTCATCCAGGACGCCCCGATCCTTCCGGCACTCCACGCCTTTCGTTGCTTCGGCGTGATCCTTCAGCGAGAAACGCTGCTTCGCAGCGGTCCGGCTCATGATCCGGCCGGCACCGTGGCTGCAGGAGTGAAAGGACTCCGCATTGCCCCGGCCCCGCACGATGAAGGACTTCGCCCCCATCGATCCCGGAATGATCCCCAACTGTCCTACGCGGGCCGAGACGGCCCCTTTACGGGTCAGCCAGACGTCCGCTCCGAAGTGCCGCTCGTTCGCCACGTAGTTGTGGTGGCAGTTCACGGCCTGCTTCGTCGTGGTGAAGGGCGGCAGCAAGAGACGGATCGCAACCAGGATCCGTTCCATCATCACCTCCCGGTTCACCCGGGCGAAGTCCTGAGCCCACATCACGGCTTCGAGGTAGTCGTCGAAGAGCGCATCTTCACCCTCGATGAAGTAGGCCAGATCCCGGTCCGGCAGTTCGTGGCCGAGGACCTTTTTCTCGATCGACTTCCGCGCCTCCTGAATGAAGTAGCTGCCGATCCGGTTGCCCACGCCCCGCGATCCGGAGTGCAACATGATCCATACCTTCCCCGCTTCATCGAGACAGAGTTCGATGAAATGGTTGCCCGCCCCGAGCGAGCCCAGGTGCACGAGCGAGTTCGCCCCGGCAATCGCCGGATGCTTTTTCTCGATCCGCTCCAGGCCCTCGCCCAGACCGCTGTCACGAAACCGCTTCGACACCCGCGACGGGATCTCATCCTTCCAGCCGCCCTTTTTGCCGGTGCCCCCGTGCGGCACGGTCCGTTCGATGGTCGAGCGGATTTCCGCAAGGGAATCAGGCAATTGTTCGGCTGTCAGGCTGGTCTGCACCGCCATCATGCCGCAGCCGATGTCGACCCCGACCGCGGCGGGAATGATCGCGCCTTTGGTGGCGATCACGCTGCCGACGGTCGCGCCGCGGCCGAAATGAACGTCCGGCATGGCGGCGACATGGCTGTGCACGAAGGGCATCCGCGCGACGTTGGTGAGCTGCCGGCGCGCCTCCTCTTCGACCGGCACGCCCTTGGTCCACATCTTCACGACGGCGCGTCCCGTCTCGATAATTTCAAAGCCACTCATGCTCTCTCTCCTCTTCCGCCTGCCTGACGGAGCTTCCGGACGCGCCTCTTTTCGTCTCGTCGCGCAGTCCGGCCTGAAATGAAAAAACCCTCCCGAGGCCTGTGCCTGGGAGGGTCTTCGTCGAAACCAGAGACTGCGCTTAAATCTTTACCGCAGCGGTCTCCCACCCTCCCACAGGCATACAATTTCCCATGCGGTATCTGCCTGGCATTTGCCATGCAGTCGCATGCTGGAAAAGACGCCTTGGTATAGGGTCGGGTTCATCGTTCGTGTCCTGGTTATGCAAAACCGCGCCCGGTCAGGTCGCGGCAAATCAACTATCGGGCGAGAGGCTGCCTAGGTCGACGCAGAAAGTCAAGCCTGTTTTTGTCTCGCTACAAATTAGTTTCGTGAAGGTTGGATGACGCACCAGTGGTCACTCGGCCCGAAGAGGGCCTCGGTCAGCGCGCGTCGATTTCCGCCAGCCGCCGATCCATGAAGCGGATCATGTCGGCCTGTACGGGCGCGATCCAGGTCAGTTGCGGCGCCAGAGCGCCGACAATCCGGGCATGTCCAATATCCCTGTAGAAATGGTGCTCGGCCTGGCCACCGGCCGCGCGCACACGCTCCGCCAGGATGCGGCTGTCAACGGCTTCCACCGTCGTATCCTCGGCACCGTGGAGAAGCAAGAGAGGCGCCCCGCCGGGCCGCGCAAAATGGACCGGCTGTGTCACTTCACGCGTCTCGACATGCCCAAAGGACTGCCGTGTGGTGCGGTAGAGCCGTGGATCGAAATCATAGGGTCCGGCCAGCCCGATCACGCCGGCCAGTTCGTCCGGCTCCACCCCACCCGCCTGCAGCCAGCGTCTCTCCAGGGCCAGCATGACGGAGATCCAGGCGCCGGCGGAGTGTCCGGCGACGAAAGTCCGTTCGGGCACCAGCGCCGCGAGCTGTGGATGGGCCGCCAGGGCCGCCAGCGCCTGCGCGCCGTCTTGCAGGAACTCCGGGTAGCGCACCTGCGGATACAGCCGGTAGTCGGGAATCGCAACCGCGTAACCCGCCCCGGCAAACGCCGCCGCAACAAAACGATAATCGGCCCTCTCGCCGCTTTCCCAGCCACCACCATAGAAGAACACCAACAGAGCCTTCGGGTCACCCTCCGCCGGCAGATAGATATCCAACTGCTGACGCGGCTCGCTGCCATAGGCCAGCGGCGGAAGCTGCCGCCAGTCACCCTCAGGAAGCGTGGCATCGACCAGCGACAGCGGCGAGCAGGCCGTCGTCAGGAACATCAACGCCAGGGCCAGCAAAAGAGATCGCCCGACAAAGGACCGTCTTAAGGCACAGCGGAGCATAAGAAACCTAAAGACTCCCGTAACGCGGTCTCATATCAAAGGGCTCAATCATCAATACGATGGCGGGGTCATTCTGGATGCACAAGCCCGGCAAACACCACTTGACGGAGCGCAACCTACAGCCCTTGATTTAAGTGATACAGCAAGACAAAGGCGATAATGATTACCGGAAAAAACAGCTAAAGGCTGCATTTAACTCGTACGAAGGCGCATAACCTTGACATTTCAAACAATAAAGCCTTAATAAAATCGCAGGCAGACTGTATTTGTGGCATCAAACGAAGACGAAGATACGTTTCCAGGGAAAATAAGCGGCTTTCTTTAAAGCATAATTATTGTACCGAACGTTTCAATATTCGATGATGCCAAAATCGAACACTGCCTCGAGTAGAAAAAAGGATTTCCCTGGGTGTTGATCGCTGTTTTTTGGAAGCAAAGTCAAGGAATTGACAGATAGCTGGCGTTTGGCACCGGGTTCGGTTCCAAGGCAGAACTACAACCGCTTCAAGACAGCCGCGCGATCGCCGGTTTCAGGTGGCAGAGACGGCAAGAGAATTTGCCTCGATCCGCCGGAGCAGCGACAAACGCAGGAAATCCCTGAGATCGAAGGTAATCCCGGGCGCCGGGAGATGGCGTCTTATCGATCTGCTGCACGTCGAAGACGGCAGAGGTCGGAGAGTCGACGAGGTCACAGGATGTGGAATTCGACTGAGAGTGTGCGGCGCCGTCAAGGTAAAACGGCAGCATTAACGTACTCTAGATCCATAGAGGATCTTCGCCCCCGGCGCATGAGGGAGGGCGAAGAATGTACCTGCTAATCAACGCCGTGAAGTGGCTGTCGATCCTCTTTCTGACCTATCGGCTCCAGCGTGAAATCCGCATGAAAGCGCGCATCGGCCAGACGCCGAAACAGGGCGACGAAACCGAATAGCTTGACCTTCCAGAAACTGGAGGCTTTACCTTGCTGGTCGGCTGATGCTGCTTACGTGGCAGCAGGCCATAGTTTGTCACGACCGGAGGCAAGGAATGAAAATCGGTCAAGCGTCCGGTCTGAGCGGCCTGCCCGCAAAGACCATTCGCTACTACGAAGACATCGGCCTGGTCCGCTCCGACCGGCGGGATAACGACTATCGTGACTACGGCGAGCAGGAGATCCATAAGCTCAGGTTCATTCAGCGCGCCCGCAGTCTGGGCTTCACCGTCGAGCAGTGCCGTACCCTGCTCTCGCTCTATGACAATCCCGACCGCTCCAGCGCCGACGTCCGCTCCCTCGCCAAGGCGCACCTCGAGGAGATCGAACAGAAGATCCTGGAACTCGCCGGTATGCGGGACACCCTGGCGGAACTCGTCAAGTCCTGCCGCGGCGACCATCGGCCGGACTGCCCGATCCTGACGGATCTCGCAGGCGACGGAGAGAAGCGGCGCGCGGCAAAGCTGTAAGGGTGGGCGTCTCTGCAGCCTGCAGCCACAGTCACTGTCAGCTATAGTCTCTCAGATTGTCCGGCGCCTGCAGCAGAGTGCCCTGGTACTTCGGCAGGTCGTCATTCATCTGAAGCCAGGGGAGCTTGCTTTCGAAGTTCACGTGGAACGTCGGTTTGAAATCGGCAGGGTCTTCCAATGACGCGGCGTAAAGATGCATGCCGCCGGGGTAGTGATCTGCTTCAAACCCCATCGGCGACCCGCAGGTTTCGCAAAAGTGCCGCCGCACGCCTTTGGAACTTTCGAGTGTTTTCGGCGGCGCACCCAACCAGCGAAAATTCCTGACCGGGACGCCGAGCCACGCGACCACCGGCGCCGCACAATTCCGGCGACAATCATCGCAATGACAGTAACAGGCCCAGGTGACTTCGCCTTCGAATTCCCACCTCGTGCTCCCGCAAAGGCAACGGCCACGCTTCGCCATTCGGTCCTCCCGCTGCTTCCTGTTAACGCACGACAGATCGTCGGCTAAGAGGCCGCCTAAACCCGGCCCACTCCCTGGTATTAGACCGGGCGCGGAACGGGCACCATTCCAAATACGACATGATTTAGATGGCTGGCCGCGCAGATCCGCTGTCGGCGTGAAGACAAGGTTTTTCTTCCCTTGTGCTGTCCATACAGGCTGTAATGGTCACTTTGTGGAAATTTTTCGGCGTAGGTGAACAAATGTTTTCCTTGAGCAGGTTTCTCATAGCAGCTCTTTTCTCCGTCAGCATCGGAGGCGCATTTGCCGCCGAACCGGCCGACAACATCATCAAAGGCGCATTGACCGATGTCGCGCGGTTCGAGCAGCAAGCCCAAGGTCTGACCGCCGCCAGAAAGTCCAATATCCAGCGCATGCTCAAACTGATGACGCTCACGCGCGGCCGCCTGGACAGCTCCGCCAATAAGGACCACGAGTCCTGGCAGGATGCGGATCGAAGGCTCAAGGACCTGCGTGCCCAGCTCGAAGGTCTTCTGGCGCCCGCGACGGCAACGGAATCCCCTTCGAACGCCGGGAAGCCGGCTACGCAACCCGCCCAGGCGCAAAAGCCGGCGGAACCCCAGAAACCCAGCACCGGCGCCCAGCAGGCGACGGTGCGCCCACTGGTCTCCGGCGAGCGGGTTCGGGTCAAGAAACTGGCCCGGGACATCGCGAATGTGCGCGACAGCATCGTGACGGAGGGCCCTTCCCATCTGCAGGCACGGGAAAACTTCAATAAGCTGAAAAAACGTTTCGACCAGTTCTCAGCCGCGATCAAACGCTATCCGCAAGTCGACGACCCGGATGTGCAGACGGCACGGCGCGAATACCAGGCGCTCAGCGAAGCGGCCACGGCAGAGGTGGCCCGCGCCCAGGCCCAACTGAAGAAGCTGGGTAACGTGCAAGAACGCCTGGCGAAGGTCGATACGGTTCTGCGCGGAACCCCTTTGCCCGACAGTCTCACCGCCCCCTTCTCGCGCGCCGAGGCCGACCAGTGGGTCGCCGCTGCCCGCAAGCTGCATCCCATCGCAGAACAGGCAAAGAAGGAACTGCAGCAGATGGCGCCGATCGCTTATCTGCCTTTCACGGTCGGTGTCCCCCCGCAGGTCCCCTATGACCGCGAAGACCTCAACCGGCTCTACGGCTATGCCGATGCCCAGCAGAAGAACCTGGGTCTGCGCTTGAAGGAAATGACCGCGATCCTGGACCGCGACGCTGAGCAGATGCCCGGCGAACTGGCTGTCATCAACCAGGATCGCGATCCGGCCGACCCTCAGGACCAGTGGGTTTACATCGGGGAAGGCAAGCGCGCGGAGATGCACGAAAGGCTGGACAAGAGGCGGGCGCGGATCACCTCCGGCGTTCACCTCTACGAAGCCATGGGGCGAGACGTTCCGGCGCAACACCAGGCCGCTCTGCAGGCCATCGAGGATACCCGGGCTGCGTTCGAGCGGAACCGCGAGACCGCGCTAAAGGCTTCTCGGCTCCCAGACACGGCATCGGAGAGTTCCGAACTCCTGGAGATCGCGAGAGAGACCCTCGCGCGGCCCGACTACGAGATCGGCGAGCACGAGCGCCTTGTGATTAACGCGGATCTGGTCAGTCGCGAAAACAAAAGCAGCGAGATCGATATCGACAAGGTCGACGTGACCCTTGGCGGCGATTTAAAACTCTCCGGCACGCAAACCACCTGGACCTACAAATGGCAACAGTTCCAGGTCGCGACAGCCGAACGCGAGACGGACGGCCGCTATTTTGTTTGGTACACGACCCTGAAAAAGTTCGAATCCGGCGGGCCCAAGACGCCGCTGAACAAATGGATTGTCTCCGGACGTCTCAAGAGCAACGAGATCCTCGAGGGCAACATCGAGAAGTAGCGGAATTGCCGTCGGTTACTGCATTTCCTTCTGACCCTCGACCCGCTGGCTCTGTGCCTCCAGGATCAGCTTGTAGGCGATGTAGTACTTGAAGATGTTGCTGACGTATTGGACCGTTTCGCGTCCGATCCGCTTGGCCGCAACCAGTTCGACGTTCCGGAACCACTTGTTGGGATTCAGGCCGAGTGTCCGCGCTTCCTTGCGCAGCTTCGCGACCTTCGCGGGCCCCGCGTTATAGGCCGCCACGGCGAAGAGCCACTGATTGAAGAGGTCGATTTCCTCCGACTTGAAATAACGGTCATGCAGGAAATGGAGATACTTGACGCCGGCGTGGATATTCGGCTCCAGCTCCTCGATGTTGGTGATTCCCACCACGGGGTCACTGGCCGTGCTCGGCAGAAGCTGCATGACGCCGATCGCGCCGGCGTCACTGCGCTTCGCCTGATCCAGGGTCGATTCCTGATAGCCGAGCGCCCCGACCAGAAGCCAGTCGAGCCCGTAGTCGCCGGCATACTTGCGCAGGAACTTGACCGTAGCGTTAAACTTCTCGAGCTCGGCCGGATCCAGCGCATTGCGGACATAGCGCGTGTCCTCCAGGTATCGCTTGAAGAGAATGTTGCCGAGCAGTGTCCCCTTGCGGTTCTTCTCCACGAAACGGTTCACGACCGCCTTGAGTTTCGGGCTGTTCTTTCGAAAAGCCCAGCCGATCTGCCCGCCGCTGTTGACGGCGATCTCCGGATGTAACCGGATGTCCTCGAAGGTCTGCGCCCAAAAGCTCGCCTTGTGCCCGTCGACGATAGCCATGGGCAACAGGCCCGCGTTGACCATCTCCAGCAGGTCCGAATCCTCCAGGTTTTCGTTGGCATCCACGACCTCGACCGGCGCGATCCCCTTGGCCTCAAGGCTTTCGTTGAGACGCCGGATACTGGCGTAATAGCTGCTGGAAGGACGCAGATGGATCGATTTGCCGGACAAGGCTTCCAGCCCGGCCGGCGCCGGAACCTCCGAGCTGGTGACCAGAATCTCATCGACGTCGCTCAGCAACGGCGCGGAGAAATCGACCAGCTCCTGTCGTTCGGGCGTGATCGTCAGGTTGCCGACCGCGATATCCCCTCGCCCCTCGATCAGTCCCTCGATCAGTTCGTCGCGCGGGACAGGCACGAAAACCACCTCGACCTTGACGGTGCGCCGCTTGAGCTCCTTGTTGATCTGCGCCTCAAAGGCCGTCAGCATCTCGTAGGCAAGACCAAGTTGCCGGCCGCGGTCCAGGAAGTAATAAGCCTTGTTGTAGGGAACCAGCGCGCGGATCCGGTTTCGCTCGACCATGCCATCGAAGTCGCCGGTCCAGGTTTCGGCCAGACCTGCCTCGCCCACCGGAGCCTTAGGCGGTTCCGGCGGCTGCGCCGTTTCACTGATCGCCTGCAGAGGCGACGCGCCAGCCATGGTAAGACAAAAGGCAGCAACCGCCGTTAGGCGACCGCACCCCGGAACCAGCCCCGACAGCCTTCCGGACCCCAATATCCTTCCGGACATTGAACAGTCATCCCTCTCCACGAGTCAGCCCCCTCCTGAACCGCCCGCCTGTCGCCCGCCGCACAAAGACAGCGACCGCTAACATTCGAGCATAGCCGGGCGGTACGGAAGAGGTCCAGGGTCAAAAACCGAAAGCCAAAGACTGCCGGGCCAAATCAGCGGAGTAACGGTCCTCGGGGTATCCTACCGCACCTGCCCCTCATGGATCGGAACGCTGCACACCAGAATACGCGAGATCTTGCCTTCGACGCCTAGCGGCAGAAGAACACGGTGCCAGCGGCTCACGGTGATGGCGAGCGGTGCTTCATGCACGCTGTAAAGCGGACAGCGCAGGTCCCGCACAACCATATAGGTCGCGACCAGAAAGGTCCTGACGGCTTCGGTGGTCTGGCTTTCCCACACACTTTTTCCGGTCATGTCGAAACCTGAAACGGCCGCGATCCTGGAGCCATACAGGGCATAGCGGAAATCGTCGGCCTCTTCGTCTATATCGATCAGAATGAGGTAACCCAACGCCGAGAAGACCTCTTCCGGCGCGATCTTGACGACATTGGGAATGCCCTGGACACGCGGTAACTGTGACCAAAACCGCAGGATCGACTTGTGTTGCTTGACCGCAAGGAATGACTCACTCGGATCGCGAACCAGCTCCACACCCTTCACACCAACGATAAGATTTTCTATTTTTGATTGTGTTAGGAGATCGGCATCAAGGCTCCGCACGATCTTGTCCGCCAGTTCCCTTGCGGCAACCTGCGCCATCTACAACCTCCAACACGCCATGAAAACCAGCCCCTTTCGGGGAAGTCTAATATTCGGGGTCAGTGAGGTCTAGCTCTCTGTCAAAAGACTTCAAGAAACGATCAACTAGAGATTATCTTTCAAAAAATTACAACCAGCCAAAGAGAAGATCTATTTATACATCTGTTCACATATGAACATCACGAACAGGATTTCGCTGACTCTATATATTATTTGAAGAATCGATCAGCCTGTCCCTTCACACCCGACGGCCGCGCGCAACTTACCTGATCTCCCCCTCGTGAATCGGGAGATTACAGACCAGAAAGCGGGTGACAGCACCGTCGGTTCCCAGAGGTAGAATCAGGCGGTGCCAATAGCTCACGGTGATGAAAGGTGGGGCCTCGTGCACCGTGTAGATCGGGCAACGCAGGCGGCGCGCCGCCATGTAGCAGCCGGCAAAGAAATCCCGCACGGGCGGCGTTGTGGCGATCGACCAGATGCTCTTGCCGGTCATGTCGAATCCCGACACCGCCGCAATCCTCGATCCGTAGAGTGCATAGCGGAAATCTTCGGTCGCATCATCGATGTCGAGCAGGATCAGATAACCCAGCGCTGAGCGAACCTGCTCGGGCGCGATTTTGACGACGTTCGGAATCCCTTCGACTTTCGGGAGCTCGGACCAGAACCGCAGGACCGAACGGAGTTGCTCCGCCGGCAAGTCCTCGATCGCCGGGTCCCGCCGGATCTCTAGTCTCTGAACCGAGGTGCCCAGAAAGTCCGAGGGCGACTGCGTGGGCAGTTCCATCGACAGATACGCGACAATCTTATCCGCCATCTCTCTCGCAGCGGCGCGACTCATTGGCACTCTCCCTCCTGCAGGAGCAACTGCCTTCGCGCCCCAACAAGCCTTGAGAAAGACAAAATTGGCAGAAAGACATCATCGGAACGCGGCCCGCTGTCTTTATGCAGCAATGCCCGGTCCTGTTTCACCCCCGCGCAGCGGATGGGTAAAGTGTAGTCCCAAGCTGCAGAGATAGGAACCTGTTGCGTCAGTCGTCTGGATTTTGCAGATCGAGATCCGTCTTCCTGCCAAAGAGCCGCCCCGCATTCTGAAAGAAAAGGCGGCAGGCGTGAAAACGCTGCCGCCTCCGATTCTGGCCTTGGCGCTACGGCTTTCCCGTCACGCCGCCTCGGTAACGGCGGCCTGGCTTTCCGCCAACAGGCCGGAGATAAGACTCTGGGTCTTCTCGTCGCTGTTGAAAGCGATATGGACACCTTTTTCCGAGCTGTCGACGACCCGCGCTTCAAGGCTTTCCGTCAGGGACTCGATCCGCAGGGACAGTTTTTCGTCAGCCGCGAAGTCTCGATCGCTATGGATCAGGGCGCCGCCGAGCGACAGGTCGCAGATCTCAGTCCTGATCTCTTCGCCGGCGTTCTCGACAACGACGGACCAGCGGCCGGGCTGACGCGGATACTTGCGCCGGTTGCCGGCATCGGACTCGCGGAACTCGATCATGGCTTCACCCAGTTCCGCCGTCGCTTGGTTGCTGGCGCGGACGTCCTCCACAAAGGATTCAATCTCCGAGGTCAGGACATTCGAGGACTCCATGAGAGCCTTCGAGCTATCGAGCACTTCGTTCGCGCTGGAACCTGTCTCCTTCACCATGCCGCGGACTTCGTCCATGCTCACCGCGACATCACGGGACCCCGATGCGGTTTGTGCGACGTTACCGGCGATCTCGCGCGTCGCCGAGCCCTGCTGGTCGACCGTGGCATTGATGGTGCCGACGATCTCATCCATTTGGCCGATGATGGTGCCGATGCCGCGGATGGCGTCGACCGCGTCCGTGGTCACACCCTGGATCTGCCCGATCTGATCGGCAATTTCCTGCGTCGCGGTGGCGGTCTGGCTGGCCAGGCTCTTGACCTCGTTCGCAACCACCGCGAAGCCCTTGCCCGCTTCGCCGGCCCGCGCGGCCTCGATGGTCGCGTTCAAGGCCAGCAGATTAGTCTGCTCGGTGATGTCGGAGATCATCTTGACCACATCGCCGATCTTTTTGGCGGCCTCATCCAGCCCCTCGACCGTAGAATTGGTGACCTCAACCTGTTCAACGGCCCGCGCGGCGATCTCGGAAGACTGCTGGACCTGGCGATTGATCTCCTCGACCGAAGAGGAGAGTTCCTCGGTCGCCGAAGCAACGGTCTGCACGCCCATCGACATGTTCTCGGAGGCGGCAACCACCGTATCGGACCGGTCGCCGGCGGACTCGGCATTCATCGACATGTGTTTCGCCGTACCCTGAAGCTGACAGGCGGCTGCCGAGACGTTCTGAGCCACGGACTTCACCCGCTGCTCGAAATTCGTCAGCAGTTGCTCCACGGCTTCACGTTTCTCTTCTTCCGCCCGTGCCTCGATCTCGGCCTGTTCGGCCTCCATGCGCTTGACGGCCAGCAGCTTCTCGCGGAACACCCGGACTGCGCGCGCCATGGCGCCGATCTCGTCCTTCGACTTGACCTCGATGGTCGCGGATGTGTCGCCCTCGGTCAGCGCCCCGAGAACGTCAACGGTCTTGCGCAAGGGCCGTACCAGGGTCAGGTGGATGGCCGACATAATGGCCAGAACCAGCACCAGGGCGACGCCGATCGCAACCAGGGTAATGATCTGAGCCTCTCCGGCCTTTTCTTCGGCCGTGATCTGGAACTCGAAGCCTTCGCCCGCGGTCATCTCCACCAGATCCGAAATGCCGATATGGATTTCATCGACCAGCACCGGATCCGGGTTGAATTCGTTCGAATCGCCGTTCAGGAAATCCTCGTTTTCCCCCTGCCATTCCTCGGCCAGCGCCATGATATTTTCGGCCAGGGCGCGGCTTTCGTTGGTCAGAGCCCGCTCGGCGGCAACCTCGATGTTATCGATGAAATTCTCGAGATGCTCCGCGATCAGCTCCGACCATTCACTGACATCCAACTCGGCCGTCTGGGCCTCATCCCCTTCCTCAGCGGTCGCGGCTTCAGCCTCGGTTTCCGCTTCGGCTTCGGGTGCTTCGGCGGATATCTCCGCCGTCCCGGCCTGCGTCTCGGCATCGCGCACCAGGCGCTCGCGTTCGCTCAGGTCAGCTTGCGGCAGGAACTGGGCCACATCCAGCCCCGCGGCATCGAGCAGCAGGCGTTGCCGTTCGCTCAGATTTTCCGGCGCCGCCTCAAGCTGTCGGATGATGGCCGCCTCGACGCCCGCGGCTTCGAGGATCAGACGCTGGCGTTCGCTGAGACCGGGCGCCGGCAGAGCGACCTGCCGAGGCGCGGCCTGGGCTGTTTCAGCCTGCGGCTGCGCTTCGGCCTGAGGCGCAGCTTGAGCTGCGGGCTGAGCCTCGAGCTCCGCTTGATGCCTCGCCTCGGCCTGTGCCGACATCATGCGGGCAACCGTGGTGTCGATCATGGCGAAGTCGGTGGCGGCGGCGCGGGCGAAATTAATCGCCATCAGGGGCTTGTCGTACATTTCCATGGCCAGCTTGCCCATGCCCGTCACCGAGTACCAGGCATAGCCACCGAGCGCGCCGGTCATCAGCAGGACCAGCATGAAACCTAGGAAAAGCTTGTAAACAAGCGACATCTTTGCCCCCTTTTTGCGCGGATTTTTTGCGCGTCTTTACTTCACCAGGACAGTGATCTTCATCTTAGGATGAATGCCGCAGCGAACCTTGAACTTGCCATTCTCGTCAAAGACCACTTCGACCTTTTCGCCGGGCTTCTGAATACCCGAGCTGACATCCATCTTCTTGATGACGATGTTGTGCTTGACCTTGTCGTCATTGACGAAGGTGATGGTGTCGCCGGCCGCGATCGACATCTTCTTTTCCGAAAACTTCTTGCCGTTCTGGGACACCGTATGCGTGGTCGCGGCTGCCGCGGCCATGGCGCCGATAGTAATGGCACAGATGGCGCCGGCAGTGCCGGCAAGGACCTTGTGTTTGAGGGATTTCATATATCACTCCATGTGTTTGCCAAGTGTTGGTCGTTTCGGGTCGTCAGTTCGGCAGGATCGGGATTTCCACCGGATCGTCCTGGCTGCTGAGGCTTTCCAGAAAGGCGATGAGATCCTGCTTTTCTTCGGCGGAGAGTTTGAAAGGCTTCATATCGTCCGAGAGGCTCGGGCGTTCGATGAAACCATCAGCGTAGTGATCGACGACTTCGCTCAGAGTGGCGAGGGAGCCGTCGTGCATGTAAGGCGCACGCTCGACGATGTTCCGCAGGCCGGGCGTCTTGAAGGCATGCTTGAACTCGGGCATGTCGTTCATCTGCGCCGCGCGACCAACGTCGTCGGAGGCCAGGCCGATGTCATGGAAGCTGTCATCGGTCATGTTCCAGCCGGAGTGGCAGGCAACGCAGTTAGCCTTGGTGTTGTAGATCACGAAGCCGCGCTTGGCGCTCTCGCTGATAGCGCTTTCATCACCGTCGACCCAGTGGTCGAAGGGCGCGCGATTCGAGACGATGGTGCGTTCGTAGGTGGCGATGGCCATGCCGATGGTCTCGCCGGAGATCTCCTGGCCGGGGAAGGCAGCCTCGAAGAGCTCGCGGTAACCTTCGATGCCCTGCAGTTCGGCGATGAGCTGATCGAGCGGCTGCGCCATTTCGACACCCGCTTGGATCGGGCCCAGCGCCTGCTCCTCGAGCGAAGGCATCCGGCCGTCCCACATGAAGATCTCACCCCAGGCCAGATTCAGGATCGTCGGGGTGTGGCGGCCGAGACGGTTCATGCCATGGCCAGCGCCGGTCGGCTGGCCGTCCTCCCAACCGAAACTCGGATTATGGCAGGAGCCGCAGGAAATCAGGTTCGAACCGGACAAACGCGGATCAAAGAACAGCTTCTTGCCCAGTTCGGCCTTTTCCGCCGAATAGGGATTTTCCTCCGGGAAGGGAATGCTGGTCGGACGCACCACCTGCGCCCGCATCTCTTCAAGCGCCGCGGGATCGGCCCCCGCGACCGTCCGGCTGGCAAGCACCTCAACACTAAAGGCCGGCAGCGCGACCAGCGCCGCGCCCAGCAGCATAGCGCCGCGTTGCGCAAATCGGATAACTTCCTGTTTTCTCGACTGCATGATTGTCCCCTAAACCTGTTCTTGTCCCACCTCGGCAAGAAACTGCCGGTCATTTCTCTGCCCAACAATTAGCCATGCGAATTAAAAATTCGTGAAGCCGATCCGCGGAAAACCTGAGAAAACTGGGGAAAAACAGCTCTGACTGAGTAGGCGCTCAAAATACGCAGAGCGCTTTCGCAAAGTAGGGTTGTGGCAACACTGTTTTGTTTTCTATGACGTTAGGAAGGCTGTACGCTTCACAGGGCTGCGCCGACAACCATTAAAGGTAATCCCTGCACAGATCCGAATATAAATTAAAAAGACAAAGAATTATTTCTGCAGGAGAAGTGAGCGAAGCGCTCAAAAGCACATAACTGCCGCCCGATAGAGCCAGAAGCGGTGCAGGCAGCATCCAATCTGGTCCAATGGGCGCGGGCCTAATACTTGACGTCGCCCGGCGACAAGCCGAACAGACGCCGAAAGGCCGTCGAAAAGTTGGCGGCACTGGAATAGCCCGCCATGTAAGCCGCCTCTCCAACACTGATGCCGTCATGCTCAATCGCCTGACGTGCTCTCTGGAGGCGGACTTCGCGGCTAAAGTCCGCGATCGTCCGGGAATAGGCGGCTTTAAAGGCGGCCTGCATGGCCCCGATGCTCATGCCGAGTTCGCGTGACATGGTCTCAAGAGACGGGTTCTGCGCGAAGTTGGACTCGATATAGTCCCGAACCTGTCTCGCCTTCGTCTGGACTTTCGTCGCCAGCGGCTCGAACTGCGGGGCTGTCTGGCTGGGGAGAATAATGGAACTCAAGGCCTCGCGAACGATTTCGATAACCTTGCTGTCGGTCAGCATGTTCTGAAGCATTGTCGGAGCGGATTGAGGATTGATCAGTTGCTCTGCCAGCGCGACCACGTGACGAGAAGGCTGCCACTCAGAATAACTCTTATGAGTCTGGACAAATCGCGAGAGATTGTCGTTTGGCAATTCCTCCTGCCCGAGCAATGTCGAGACCCATTCGGGCGACAAGGTGAGCACGATCTTTCGGATGTGCGTTCCCTGCCGCGTGATGCGCCGAACGCCGGTTCTCTTGGTGGACGACCAGATATGCCCGCGCGGCTGCGGGCTGTTGCCCAGGCTCAGCCTGCAGGAATCGAACTCCACGTCGATCGCGCCTTCGAGCATTAAAACGATCTTCACACCCGCCGGCATCTCCCACTCGGCGCAGAGATCGTGCGCCTCGATCGTGTCGGTAGCGTGAAGGGTAATACCCGACGGGCACTTGACGTTGTTAATCTGGCCCAGAATAGCGGTGTCTTTTGCGCTGATTTCAGGCGCGGCAATCTTGAAGCTGTCGGTTGAAGTCTCGTTCGCCATTCTGACAAGAGCACCACCGGTCACAGGCACGTAAACTGGATGCGCCTGTTTACGGCGGGTCGATCGGGTGGCCTCTCGTCCCATGGATCTCCTCTCAACAAGCCATCTCAGGCAAACCTAAATACTGATAATAAGAATTATTCGCATTTACGTAAAGCAGGTAAAGCCTGCGAGCTACGAGTTTCCACTCTAGGTTACAGGATCCCTCGGGCGCGCAGCCGCATTTCCTGAGATTGCGTTTTTCCAAAAGCAATTTGATGTTTTTCAAACAACTCGGTCATAGAGCGTCGATGACCCACCCGGTATTAAGAATCGATCTCAACAACAAGCAGCGATGTACCGGAAAAGACTATGTCATTGAGGACAAATCGGGGGAGCCGCGCACGTTCGGTGCATCCGGCAGCGATCCGCAACACGGCCCTGGGCGCTCTGCTCGCCTTCCAGTTCCTGCCCTATCCGACCCTCGCGGGTGACCTCTCCGCAGAGGAAGACACCAACGGCGCCGGCGTCACGGCAGCCTCCTCGGACCAGACCGACAAGAGCACAGAGCCGGATAGCGAAGAGGCCAGGATCGACGCCGCGCACGAGCGCGTGCTGCAAGCCCAGAGCGAGACCCTGCTGGAGCCCATATCGGTAACCGCAACCGAGGTCGCGCCGGGCGGCATTCAGATCGATTCCGATGATCTGGACCACATCAATCCGACCGACATCAAGGACGTCTTTCAGGGCGAAGCCGCCGTCAACGTGGGTGGCGGGCCGGACGTCGCGCGCAAGTCCTATGTCAACGGCATCGAAGACACCAACCTGAACGTCAAGATCGACGGGGCCCGGCAGGTCAACTCGGCTTTCCATCACCTGGGAACGGCGATCGTCGATCCCAGCCTGCTCAAGAGCGTACGGATCGAAACCGGTGTGGGTCCGGCCGACGTCGGACCGGGCGCGCTTGGCGGCTCCATTGCCTACGAGACCAAAGACGCGCGGGACATTCTTGAGATCGACGAGACCTTCGGCGGCTGGACCCGCTTTCACTACGACAGCAATCCCGCCGCCAAGAGCGCGATCGTGACCACCGCCCTGCAGCACCAGGGCGCCGAGTTCCTGTTCAACGGCTCTTTCGACAACGGCGGCAATTTCGAGGACGGCGACGGTAACGAACAGGTCGGCACTGCGCCGGAAATGCAGAGCCTGCTCGCAAAGTTCGCTTACACCACCAACAACGGCGGCCGGCTCGAGCTCAACGGCAGCTATCTCATCGACGAGGGCATCCGGCCCAACCGCGCCAACTTCGGCGCCCTGGTCAACGGCGCCCCGCCGACAAAACAGGACTACAAGCGCACCGCGGTCGGCATCTCCTACCGGGACGAGGCCCCGACCGAACTGGTGAACCCCGAACTGGTGCTGAGCTTTAACCGCTCCTCACTCTTCATCAACGATCTGGCATTCGGGCCTTTCCGTTTCGATCTGGATTCCTCGACGACCAGCTACAGCGGAAAGGCGGCCAACACCTTCACCACCGACCTGGGCCTGGTCGAGTCCGGCAGCATCACGGTCGGCACGGACTTCTACCGGGATATCGGCAAAGGCGATCTGACCGGCGGCTTCGGCGGGCCCGGCGTTCCCCTGAACAACGAGGAGACTTCGCAAAACATCGGCGCTTTCCTTCAGGCACGGCTGAACCTGACCAACGACCTGCGCGTCTCCGCCGGCGGCCGTTATGACTATCAGTGGTTCGACGGAATTGACGATACGGACCTCACCGCCGACGGCCCCAGCGGAAACATCAACGTCGAATACGATCTCTTTTCCGGCCTCACGGGCTACGCCGGCGTGGCCAGTACCTTCGGCCCCATCCCGCTGGGCGAGTCCGCGATCTACAACTTCGCCGGACAATGGGTCTACGACGGCCTCTCCTCCTCCCGTTCGACCAACTACAAGATCGGCCTGACCGGCGAAATGGGCCCCTTTTCCGGCGACGTGCATCTCTTCTTCAACGAGATCGAGGGCAGCCACGACCGGGGAAACCGGGAGCGCAACTCCACCCGGGACATCGAGGCCCGAGGCCTGAACTTCGCCGGACGCTATGATTACGACAGCGGTTTTCTACGCACGACCTACACGCACAACGTGGTCCGCGACGACGGCGATCTGCTGCTCAGCGCGGAGGCCTCCTTCCATGGTCTGCAGATGGGCGACATCCTGACCTTCGACGGCGCCCACGAGTTTCATTCGATCGGACTGCGCGTCGGCGCCTTCGCGGAGTACGCCTTCAGCAACGACGACAATTCGGAGGCACGGCAGCCGAGTTACTTCGTCGCTGACTCCTACGCGCAGTGGACACCGCCGGACTACGAGTTTCTGCAGCTTCGCGTGGACGTGAAGAACATCTTCGACAAGACCTACGTCCACCGTGCGACCTCGGCCTTCGACAATCCGCGGGCGGTCCCCTTCAACGAACCCGGACGCTCGTTCCTGTTGACGGCCACGCTGTACTTCTAGGCGGAGGGCTTTTGAAACACGCGTCGCCGGCCTGCTTCTTTCTGAAGGCCCGGTGACGCGGAGCATAGCAGTGATGCAGGAGGTGGTGATGCGGCACTGGCCCAATAGGTTTTTCTACGCTGTAACCTTGCTAGCGGCGTTATCCCTCGGCAGCTTTTCCGTAGAAGCCGGCCAGAAGGAAGTCGTCACCGACATGGCCGGGCGCAGCGTTGAGATCGAACTCCCGATCAAGCGTATGATCCTTGGAGAAGGCAGATTTCTGCCATCGCTCGCAATCCTCGACCGCAAGGATCCGGTCGGCTGGATCGCAGGGATGATGGGCGATTTCAAGCGCTACGATCCAGCAGGCTACGCCAGTTATCTCGCGCGCTTTCCGGAGGTGGCCGACATCCCCCAGATCGGGGATGCCGGCGCCGCCTCCTTCAGCCTCGAACAAGCGATCTCGCTGCAGCCCGACATCGCGGTGTTTGGCCTGGGCAGCACCCACGGGCCCAACGCACGCCACAAGGATATTCTCAAGAAACTCGAAGCCGCCGGCGTGCCGGTCATCGTCATCGACTTCCGCGTCAACCCACTGGTCAACACGCCGAAGAGTCTCGCGTTGCTCGGACGTCTCATGGGCCGGGAGGCCGAAGCCGCCAGCTTCAACGCCTTTTACCGGGAGGAGCTGGCACGGGTGCGTGACGGCCTGCAGGGCGTCGGCGAACGCCCGAGCGTCTTCATGGAACTCCATGTCGGACTGCGGCCCCAATGCTGCGCGGCCATGGGCCGGCAAATGATGGGTCGTTTTATCGAGTGGGCCGGCGGCCGCAACCTCGTAGGCGAAAAGATCCCCGGCACCCACGGCATGGTGAATCTGGAGTATCTGCTGGTCACACAGCCGGATGTCTACATCGGAACGGCCATCGGCTCGGCGCTGGGCACCAGCCCGGAATCACAGAAAATCGTGCTGGGCGCCGGGGCGGACCTCACCCGCGCCCGCAGCTCCTTCTCCCGCGCCAGCGACCGTTCGGGCATCCGGGAGCTAGCCGCAATCAGGTCCGGCAGAGCCCATGCTATCTGGCACAATTTCTACAACACGCCCATGAATGTCGCTGCCGTCCAGGCCATAGCGAAATGGCTGCATCCGGACCGCTTTCAGGATCTCTCTCCAACGCAAACGCTTGAGACCTTCTTCGAGCGCTTCCAGCCCGTCCCGCTCGACGGAACTTACTGGGTGTCACTCACGCCGGAAGCCGAAACGCAATGACGCTTTCCGGTTCAGGCACCTGCGGAAAGGCGGCCGCGCCAAGCCTCGCGTCGCGTTACCGCAGCTTCACCGCGCGCCGCGCCGCCTTCCTTCTGCTGTTGATCGCGGCGGTGCTCGCCAGCGTGCTGGTGAACCTGACGACCGGACCGGCGGCACTCCCCTTGCCCACCTTGCTCGAGGGTATCGTCGCGCCCGACTCGCTCTCGACCAGTCTCTACATCATCATCTGGGAGATCCGGATTCCCTTTGCCCTCATGGCGCTCGCGGTCGGCGCCTGCCTCGGGCTGGCCGGCGCCGAGATGCAGACGGTCCTCAACAATCCGCTGGCGAGCCCTTCCACGCTCGGTGTGATGTACGCCGCAACCCTGGGCGCATCGCTCGCCTTCGTCTTTCATCCCGAAGGCAGCACGCTCATCCCCGAAAACTACGCCGTGCCGCTTTACGCCTTCGCCGGCGCGATCGCGTCGGCCGCCCTGATTCAGATCCTCTCGCGCGTCTTCGGCGCAACGGTCGATACCGTCATCATGTTCGGCATCGCCATGGTCTTCGCCCTGCAGGCCCTGATTTCCCTGGTGCAGTTCATCGCGACCAGCGACAGCCTGCAGCAGATCGTCTTCTGGACCATGGGCAGCCTGGCCCGGGCAACCTGGGAGAAGCTCGCCATCGTCAGCGTGGTGCTGGCGCTCTGCTTCCTGGCATCGATCCGTCAGGTCTGGAAGATGACCGCCCTGCGCGGTGGCGAGGACTATGCGCGCAGCTATGGCGTGGCGGTGGACCGGCTGCGCCTGATCGTTCTCTTCCGGGTCAGCGCCATCACGGCCGTCGCGGTGGCCTTCACGGGCGTGATCGGCTTCGTCGGCCTGGTCGGACCGCATATCGCGCGCCTTGCCCTCGGCGAGGACCACCGCTTCTTCATCCCCGGCAGCATGCTGTCCGGCGCCTTCATCCTCTCGGGCGCTTCCGTCATCAGCAAGACCATCGTCCCCGGCATTCTGATCCCTGATGGGATCGTGACCGCCCTGATCGGTATCCCGCTGTTCCTGACCCTGCTGGTGTCGCAAAAGCTGGGGGCGCGATGACCACCCTGACCATCGAGGACCTCAGCCTCCACTACGGCCGGCATCAGGTGCTGCGGAACGTCATGCTGCCCGAGATTCCGGCGGGCAGCATCGTCGGCGTCCTCGGCCCCAACGGGGCAGGCAAGACGACATTGCTGCGGGCGCTGGCAGGGCTCTGCAGCTTCGACGGCCGCGTTCTTCTCAAGGGTGAATCCCTGACGGCAATGCCCCAGGCCCAGCGGGCACGGCTGATCGCCTACCTGCCTCAGGCGCTGCCCCAGGCGACCACACTGATCGGTTACGAGGCCGTTGTGAGCGCGCACAGGGCGGTTCGTTCCGACCTGCCGAAAGCCGAGATCGAAGCAGCGGCCGAGCGGGTGTTCGACACACTCGCCATCTCCGATCTGGCCTTCCGGCCGCTCAGCAGGATGTCTGGCGGACAGCGCCAGATGATCGGCCTGGCCCAGGTCATCGTGCGGGAGCCTCAGGTGTTGCTGCTGGACGAACCCACCAGCGCGCTGGATCTCCGCCGCCAGATAGAGGTCCTGAGCGCCGCCAAAGGGATCGTCAAACAGCGCAGGGGAATCTGCTTTCTCGCCCTGCACGACATCAATCTGGCGCTGCGACACTGCGACAGCATCGCACTGCTGGCGGAACAGCGCCTACGCGCCTTCGGCCCGCCGGACAGGATCATGACCCGCGAAATCCTGCGCGATCTATACCGGGTCGAAGGCAGGGTCGAGCGCTGCTCGATGGGTCTGCCCTTCGTGATCACAGACGGCGCCCCGCCGGGTGACGAGAGCATCCGTCGCCTCGGCCAATAAACGGGGCTGCTGACCAGGAGAATTCCAATGCACTACTGCCACGCCACACTCGACACCGCGCATGCGCGTAAATACCTGCAGCAACTCTGCAAACACTTCGCGCACAAGGTGAACGTCGATTATGACAATGCCAGAGGCCGGGTCGAGTTCCCACCCGGCCTTTGCGTCATGACGGCGGACGAGCGCCTTTTGTCGTTCTTTTGCCAGTCGGAAGAAGAAGAGAGACTCGCAAGCGTGCAGACGATCATCGATTCCCATATCCTCCGTTTTGCCTGGCGCGAAGAGCTTGAGGTTCACTGGTCGAGCGGCCTGCCCGACGACCTTCCTGAAACCATCCGGCAAGGTTTTTCCGAAGGCTGAAGAATGCCTGGCCCATGACTTCGCTCCGCCCGATCCACTGGCTGCCCGCGCTCACCCTGGCCTTCGTTCTGCACGCCGCCGGCTTGCTGTTTTTGTTTCGTGGCGAGGACGAGCCTCTGGCTCCCCCCGGCCTGGGCGGCATGTCACTATCGATCGCCATGGTCTCCTCCGGCGCCGCGTCGGAGGGAACAGCATCCGAAGTCGATGCGCCGGAGGCCAGGGGCGAAGACAGCAGCTTGGAAGACGCGGCCGAAGTCAGTCCTGACGCGGCGGAAGAACTGGACAGTCCAGATGCCGAAGAACCACAAGCGGAGTTAGCGGTCGACAACCCGCAAACACAGGAGGTCACTGAGACGGAAGAGCCGGAAACCCCGGACGCCGAGCAAATTGAGGCAATCGAAGCCGAAGCCGTCGAAGCGCGGATGCAGCCTGACAATTTTCCGACGGAAGTGGATGAGAGCCCGGCGCCTCTTGCCGAGGCTGCTCCAGTTACGGTCCAGCCTTCGCAGGAAACACCCTCGATGCTGGTCACGGCTGTCGAGCCGGCCGTGGAACAGACGGCAATAGAACAGACGGCGAGCCTCCCGAAACCGCCACCACCACCGCCGCCCAGGGCGAAACCCAGACCGCCCGAAAGACCTCAGGCGGCTGCACCCCCTCAGCCCAAGAAGCGCACAACGCAAACGGCAAAGTCCGCGCCCCGTCCGACAGCAACGCTCCCGGCGGAAGTATCTGCATCAAAGGCAACCACCGCGCAGGGCTCCGGACAAACGGACACGACAGCCGCCCCAAGAGGACAGGACGGCGAGCAAGGCAAAAAAGCCGGTAGCGGCGGAGCGGACGAAGCCGATCTCTCAGGCAGAACGCCGGTCGGCACGCCTTCCGCAAGCTACATGTCACGGCTGCGCTACTGGCTGGAGCGTCACAAGACCTACCCGAAAGACGCAAGGCGCGCGCGCATGCAGGGCGTCGTGCACCTTTCCTTCCGGGTCGACCGGCATGGCAAGGTCCTCAAACACGAGATCCGTAAACCCTCGGGCTATAAGCTGCTCGACGGAGAAGCGACGGCCATGCTGGAGCGCGCCCAGCCGCTGCCGAAATTCACCGACGGGATGTCCGGCGACTACCTGGACGTGGTCGTCCCGGTATCCTTCTCCCTGAGAGGGAACAGATAGGCCGTGAGGGGCTCTCGGTCTCTTGACCGGCCTCCGGCGGCAAAAAACTGGAACCTGGCATTCAGCAGTGAGACACTACAGCGTCTCTCACCAGGATCGGACCGCCATGACCCTCACCTATCTCGATCACGTCAACATCCGGACCAGCAATCTCTCCGGGATGATCCGCTTCTATGAAGAAGTCGTCGGCCTGCGCGACGGCGAGCGGCCGCCCTTTTCCTTCGGCGGCGCCTGGCTCTACTGCGGCGACAAGGCCGCCCTGCACCTGGTCGAAGTCGAACAGGAAGACAGAGGCGCCGACGGCCAGATCGATCACTTCGCCTTCATGGCCTCGGGCCTCGGCGACTTCGTCGCCAAACTGGAACGGGACGGCGTAGAGCACAGCATCCGCACCATCCCGGAACTGGGCAACACCCAGGTGAATGTCCGCGACCCCGACGGCAACCGCATAGAGATCCAGTTTCCCGCCAGCGAGAGTCAGTAGAGACGACTATGACCGAAGCCGCGACGCCCACCGTCTTCATCGACAACGACAAGGTCCGGGTGACCGAATGGCGTTTCGCGCCGGGCGCCGCAACCGGCTGGCACCGGCATGAAATGGACTACGTCGTGGTCCCGATGCTGGACGGTAACCTCAAGATCGTCACCGAAGGCGGCGTCGAGACCATCGCCGAACTCAGGCAGGGCGTGCCCTACTTTCGCGAGACCGGTGTCGAGCACGATGTCATCAACGCCAACGACTTCGAGTTCGCCTTTATCGAGGTCGAGACGAAGTAGTCCGACGCCAGCCCCGTTTTCCGAAGCGCTCCGCGGCCATCACGGCCAGGCCGGCGAGCAATCCCCAAAAGGCCGCGCCGACACCCAGCGCTGAAATCCCGGAAGCGCAGACGCAAAAGGTCACGATAGCGGCGAAACGATCCTCCTCGGACGCAAGGCTCGCCGAGAGAGAGGCCGTCAGCGGCCCAACCAGGGCGATGGCCGCAACCGTCGCGATCAGGGCCGGCGGAAAGCTGCCGAAGACGGCGACGAGCGAGGCTCCGAACAGCGCCAACAAGAGATAGCCGGCAGCATAGACCAGCCCGCAGAGCCAGCGCTTCTCCCGTTCCGGATGCGCGTCCGGGCCGGTGCAGAGCGAGGCTGTGATCGCCGCCAGGTTGGTGGTGTGCGCACCGGCAAAAGCAGTCACCAGAGAGGCCAAACCGGTCGCGCCCAGTACCGATCCGGTGGGCGCGTCATAACCCGCCGCCTTCAGCACCGCGAAGCCCGGCAGGTTCTGCGACGCCATGGTGACGACGTAGAGTGGCAATCCCAGCCCGATCAGCACCGAAGGCTCGAAGACCGGCCGCACCCACTCGAACGAAGAGAACTGCAGGCCGGCAATCGGCGCCGTCATCCCGAGCCCCTCCGCGAGCAGAATCCCCAGGCCGAGTACCGCCAGAACCGCCCAACTGGCGGAAAAGAGCCGCAAGATGACGAAAGCCGCAAGCAACGGCAGCACCAGTGCCGGGGTCGCTTCCAGGTGTTCGAAGACCGCGATCACGAAACCGAAAAGCACGCCGGCCAGCATGGCGGAGGCGATCGAGACGGGAATCCGCACCATCAGGTTTGACAGCGGCCGGAACAGCGCCGTCGCAATGATCAACAAGGCCGCGAAGATGAAAGCGCCCACCCCAGCCTCCATGCCGATGCCGTCGCTCGTCGCGATCAGGGCGGCCCCCGGCGTCGACCAGGCGGTTACGATCGGCATGCGGTGGCGGAGGCTCAGATAGCCGGCCGTCACGGCCATGGAGAGACAGATCGCGGCAACCCAGGAAGAGGCCTGTCCGGGCGTCGCACCCAAGGCTGTCGCTGCGGCCAGAACAATCGCCACCGAGGAGCCGAAACCGACCAGAACAGCGACCGAAGCCGAGATGATAACCGAAGCCCGCATCAGGATTTTCCATATTGGATACAATTTATATATTTGGATCCAATATTAGCACTTTGTCAACGCTTGCGATTCACTAAGATGCGGTGCAATGACTGGTGATTCAAAAGCATCCTCGGCGCAAAGCCGCCATGGCGAGCAGGCTCTGGAGATCCTCGAGGTCCTGCGCGAGGACATCGTCAGCGGCCGTCTGGCCGCCGGCAGCCTGCTGCGGCAACAACAACTGGCCGAGCGTTTCAGGGTCAGCCGCATGCCAATCCGCGAGGCGCTGTTCCGCCTGGAGGCGGAAGGCTTCATTGCCTTCACGCCCAACAAGGGGGCGACGGTCGCCCCGGTCAGCGCTGAGGACCTGCGGGAAATCTATGAAATGCGCATCGCCGCCGAGACCCTGGCGCTGAGCACCGCCCTGCCTGAACTGACCAATAGCCAGATTGAACGGGCGGCTGAACTGCAGGCGCAGACGGAGGCGGCGCCGGTCGCGGATTTCGGCGCCCTCAACGCGGCTTTTCACACCACGCTCTATGCTCCCTGCGCCCGGCCGCGCCTGCTCGCGCACGTCGACAACCTCGGCAAGGCAGCCGACCGCTACCTGCGGGTCACCATCGGCGTCCTGGACTACGCGGAAAAATCGCACCGCGAGCATCGGGAACTGCTGGAGGCCTGCCGCCGCCGGGACGAAACCGCCGCAACCGACTGCCTCGCCCGCCATATCGGCGAGGCCGGAGAGGCCTTGTGGGAGTTACTGCGTCAGGAGTAAACGCTGTCAGAGAAAAACTCTGCGAACGCCGCGATCTGATCCGCCGACGCCGACAGCGGCCGGTCATAAAGCACCCAGGTGCCGGGTTCCGCGTCGGAGGAAGCTGCGGCCGGACCCGCGTAGCTGTAAAATCCGCCGCCCGCCGGTAACAGGGTTTGAAGGTCTAGCGGCCCGGCAATACGGCGTTCTCCAGGCTGATGCGGCGCGGCTTGCAGCAGCGGCGTCAGCAGAGGATGAGCATCACCGGCCTCGACCAGCACACCCAGAACCATGACATCCCCTTCGGCCGCCTGGTGGAGGAAGTGTATCTCAAGGGGGAAAGGACTGCCGCCGACGCGGTGCAGAGACGCGCGGTGGAAATGAACGCCAAGCAGCTCGAATTCACGCCCCTGAACGAAGGAAACGCTGCCCTCCGCCACCTCGAGGTGAAGACTCAAACCGTCGTTCCTCAGGGTCAGGTCATGCCCCGGCAGCCACCGGGTCGAAACCAGGTCCAGGTGCCTGGAAATCCGTCCGGACAGCTCAATCGGCGCCGCTCCACCGCCGGCTGGATCGTGACGCAAGCCAACCGCGTCGTGCCAATGCAGCCTCTCCGCCTGAACAGCAGACGCCGCAGTGCAGAGCGGAAAAGCCGCGAGCACTGTCAGGAAATCTCGTCGATGCATGAATGCTACCTCTGCGGACCGGCAAAACGACCGAGGCTCAGGGAGCCTGAAACCCTAAGTTGTCGCAAAATGCCTGATTGGGTCTAAAAGGTAGATAGGCGCAAGACGGGAGCCTGCAAGGCTGACACAAAAACTTTATCAACGATGTGAGATGCTTGCCGACAAGGGCTCACGCCTTACGACTCTACCCTCCCAAAGCCTCAGGCCTAAAGCGGGCAACAGCGCGGACGCGGCCGGCTTACCGCAATGGCAGCCACCAGGCTGGCGCACAGCAGACTGGCGGCGGCCCAGAAGAACAGACCGGCTTGCCCCAGCCACTCTATGACCAGCGCAGCGCCCATCGGACCCGCGAAGGTTCCGAGGTTGTAGCCGATCAGTCCCGCGGCGGTCGCGGTAATCAACTCGTGGCCGCCGTCGACAAGCCGACCGTAACCAAGGGCGTAAAGAGGACTGCCAAAACCAATGACGAGCACCGCCAGAAGCGTTACGACAAAAAGCGAACTGGTGAATCCGATCGCCAGCAACAGGGCCGCGAAACCGGCCAGCGACGCAACCATGACGCCCGTCTCGGCGCGGCCATAGAGATCCGCCAGCGCGCCGACCGGTAGCTGTATCAGCGCGGGCGCGAAGAGCGTAACCGAGACGAAGAGGGCCACTTCAGCCCGCGAAAGGCCAAGGCTTTCCGCATATAAGGCACCGAAGCCGTAAAATGAACTGCTGAGAAACCCGGCCACCACCATGAGTGCGATACTGCAAGGGGAACAGGCGAAGACTTCTATGGAATCGCGCCACCTGACACTATCGAACACCATCGCTGGCGGCTCCGCCCTCGCCACTGGCAGGATCGCGACCAGAAAGACCACGCCAATCAAGGCAAAGGCGGTGTGCGTCGCGCCGATCAGCAGCAATACAGGCCCAAGGGCGACGGAGGCGACTCGGATCACTTCGTAACTGGCAAGCATACGTCCACGCGTCGCCGGGCTCGCGGAACCACTGATCCAGCTCTCGATCAGCAGATAATAGGCGCCAAGTCCGAGGCCGCCCGCGAAGCGAAGAAAAAGCCAGAGATAAGGCGACGCTGAAAGATTGAGTCCCCAGACTGAAAGCGCGGCCAACATAGCGACCGCGGCGAAAGACTTGCGATAGCCGAAACGCCGAATCAGTGGTCCGCTGAAAGCGGCGCCCAGAAAGGTCCCGAGATACCAGGCAGATGTAACGGCGCCGATGAGCGTCTTGTCCGCGCCTCCGGCGGAAAGCTCCAGCGCGATGAGAGGATAGAGCGCACCTGTGCCGATAGCGAAGAACGGCACGACCGAAAACAGGCGTCGCGCTTGCCAGACCTGGAACAGGAACGCCGACTGACCGTGTTCAACTCCTCTGTGTTCAGCCCCTCTGCGCTCACGCATCTTACCCGCTCCCGCCCGCGTCCAGGCTCCTGAAACGCGCATCGAGACTGCGCCACAGCCGGGCAAGCGCGGCGCCGTCCAGTCCGTAACAGGATCGCGGGCCATCGATGGTACCGCTCAGCAGTCCCGCATCCTTCAGGATCTTCAGATGCTGCGACACAGTCGACTGCGCCAAAGGCAAGACCTCGACGATCTCCCCACAGATGCAATCGCCGCGTTCGGCCAGCAGATCAAGAATCCGAAGACGCGCCGGATGGGCCAGGGCCTTGAGCTGCGTCGCCAGGGCTTCATCCTTCACCGCGTCAGCCATGAGAATCCTTTTATCGATAATCGTCGATTAACGATAAAAGGATTCTCATCCATCTGTCAAACCGGCAAAAAACAGCTATGAGCAATGCCGGCTGCGTCAATAAAACTGTCCCGGTAGCCAGAGCGCCAGTTCGGGCACGGCCAGCAGCAGGGCAATCACCACGAACATCGCGATCACGAAGGGAATGATTCCGACCATCACGTCGGCGATGACGCCCTTGCTGCGAATGCCCTGGACCACATAGAGATTGATGCCGATCGGCGGGGTGATCAGGGCGGTCTCCAGCAGCACCATCAGCAGGATACCGAACCATACCGGGTCGTAGCCCAGGGCCACCACGATGGGGGTGACCAGGGGCGCGGTGGTGATCAGCATGGAGAAGGTCTCCATGAAGCAGCCCAGGATGATATAGGCCAGGATGATCAGCAGCATGGTCTCCAGCGGGCTCAGGCCCAGGCCGGTCACGAAGTTTACGAAGATGTCCGTCACGCCGGTGGCCGAGAGGATGAAGTTCAGGAACACCGCCGCGATGATGATCAGCATGATCATGGCCGTGACCCGCATGGTGTTCTCGAAGGCTTTGCGCAGCATCGCCCAGGAGAGAGTCCGGGTCCAGGCGGCCAGGCCGAGCGCGGCGAAGACGCCCAGCGAGGCGGCCTCGGTCGGGGTGGCGAAGCCAGCGTAGATCGAGCCCACCACCACCAGGAAGATCAGGATCGGCGGGATCAGGTCGGGCAGCGCCGCGATGCGCTCCCTCCAGCTATAGTGTGTCCCCTGCCCGCCCAGTTGCGGTCGCGCGAGACAGGCGATAGCGACCACGGCCATGAAGACGAGAGCCAGGACGAAGCCGGGAATGAAGCCGGCCAGATAGAGCTCCGGGACCGAGGTGTCGGTCAGCAGGCCGTAAACGATCAGGTTGATCGAGGGCGGGATCAGGATGCCCAGGGTGCCGCCGGCCGCGATGGTGCCGAGGAACAGCGGCTCGCTATAGTTCCGCTTGCCCACCTCCGGCAGGGCCACCGTGCCGATGGTGGCCGCGGTCGCGACGCTGGAGCCCGAGGTCGCGGCGAAGAGCGCGGAAGCCCCGATGTTGGAATGCATCAGGCCGCCGGGCAGCCAGGAGAGCCAGCGAGCCATGGCTTCGTACATGCGCGTGGCAATGCCGGCGCGCAGCAGGATCTCGCCCAGCAGCACGAACATGGGAATGGCAACCAGCAGAAATTCCGTAGAGTTCTGCCAGGCGATATCGCCGATCGCCCGATGCAGGGGCATGGGGGAGAAGAGTTCCGCCGTGATCAGGCCAAGCAGCCCGAGAGAGGCGGCTACCGGCACGCCGATGGCGATCAGCGCGAGCAGCAGGATGCCGATTGTCGCGACCATGGCTCAGGCTTTCCGGCTCTGCTCGGTAAAGTCGGCGGCTTCCATCTCGATCTCCTCGTCGAGCGACTTGATCCCGATCAGCTTCTGGGCCGCGGCGGAGCGGCGCTGAACCAGGGCCGCCGTGGCAGCGATCATCAGGACCAGCCCGGAGATCAGCGCAAAGACCAGGCCAGCGATCCAGATGGACTGAGGAATGGCCAGCGGCGTGCGCAGCGGCGTGACCGCGCGCGAACCATGCTGCAGGGAGTCCGACAGAAGCCCCCAGCCGTAGTAGGTGACCACCGCGAGAAAGGCGAGCAGCAGCAGCAGGGCGAGCAGGTCCAGCAGGCTCTGCAGCAGCGAGGGCATGGCCTTGACCGCGAGATCGATACGGATATTGGCCCGCTCGAAGATCACGAAGCCCAGGGACAAGGCGACGGAGGTTGCCAGCACATAGCCGGAGATTTCATCCGCCCCGGCCAGGGAGAAGTTGAAGAGTTTCCGCGCGAAGACGTCGAAGGTCACGATCCCGGCGGCGGCCAGCACAGCGGCGCCGCCGAGCCACGCGAGCCGGCGCGAGAGGCCCTCGAGCGAGGCTACGAGTTTGTCGAGCATGAGATGAGCCCTGCTGAGAAGTCAAAAGGATGCGGGAAGAGCGCTCAGAGAAGACTCTTCCCGCAGTCGCTCGCAGGGTTACTTACCGGCCGTGAGTCCGACGATCGGTCCGACGGTCTTGTTCCAGTTCTCCGCGCAGTCCGCGCCGCAACGCTCGGCCCAACGGGCCAGGATCACGTCGCGCGCCACCTGCGCGCTGGCTGCGAGATCCGCTTCCGACGGCTCGACCAGGACCATGCTGGCGGCCTCGCCGATCGCGCAGTCGCCGCCGGTCAGGCAGGCGATGGCCACATCGTCCTCGGTCGCGGTCTCCGCCCACATGGCGTCGGTGAGGGCATCCAGTTCGCTCCGCAGGGTCTTCTGCTGCTGATCCGAAAGGCTGTTCCACTTGTTCATGTTCATCGCGCCGAAGGCGAGGCCCCAGCCGACCCGCAGCGTGTAGGCGTGGGTCGCCACCTGGTACCACTTGGCGGTATAGGCGGACATGGTGCCGGTGATGGCGCAGTCGACCACGCCCTTCTCCAGCGCCGGGATCACTTCACCGAAGGAGACCGTGACCGACTCCCCGCCGACGCCCTGAACGAAGTCGCCCAGCGTGGTGGAATAGACCCGGATTTTCTTCCCCTTGAGGTCTTCGATGCCAGAGACCGGCTTGGCGCACCAGAGGGTTTGACTCGGGAAGGGATAGAGCTGCAGCAGCTTCGCGCCGTAGATCTCCTCGAAGGATTTCTCCAGGGTCGGGAAGTAAGCGTCAGCGATCTTGCGCTGGGTCTCGATGTCCTGCGCGACGGTCGAGAGATCCGCGCCCTCGAAGATCGCGTTCTCGGAAGCCACGTAGCCCGGCAGGCCGTGGGCGTAGTCAAACACGCCGAGCTTGAGCAGGCGCATGATCTCAAAGCCCTTGAGACCCAGTTCGGTCAGCGGCTTGATCTCGCCCTTAATTGAGCCATCTGTGGCCGCGCCGATCTTGTCGGACCAGAACGGCCCTTCGTGTTTCTGATAGTTGGTCAGGTTGGCCCAGGTACCGACCACCTTGAGGGAAACATCGGCCGCAGAGACCGGGACCGTCGGAAGTGCCGTGCAGAGGGCGAGGCCCGCTGCCAGAAATGCGTTACGCGTAAACATGTTAGAACCTCTCTGTTCAAGTCGTTTGTTATGCTTTTTCAGAGCATGTTGCAGCCATTCGGGATCATTTGACCGGGAAAATTTTCCGTTCTGGCAAGGCGCGGTTCGCAATGCGATGCGGCGCATCGGATAAGAGCCGCAACGCTGTCAGAGCGGGAAAGAACCCGGCCTACGGTGGGCTTTGAAGGCTCATCGGCAGCGTTGCGATGCTTGCCCGATGCGCCGCATCGCGCTGCGCAACGCGCCTTGCCGAATGAGACTTCAAAACCCATCAAATTGATCCCGAATGGCTGCAACATGCTCTAGTGATCATCGAAAAGGGAAAGACGACCTCCGGCGGTTCGTCGCCGTTGAGGTCGGTCACCAGCATGGATCCGGGCGAATGGGTGATGCAGAGTGGCGGCCGGGCGGCGCTCAGTGCCAGTTGCGGCGTCACCCCGCAGGCCCAGAAGACCGGCACCTCCCCCTCGGCCACCTCGACCGGATCGCCAAAGTCGGGCTTGCCGAGATCCTCGATCCCCAGATCGGAGGCCGCGCCCACATGGACCGGTGCACCGTGGGAATGGCTGAAGGGCCGGGTCGCTTCGAAGGCCGCGGGGACCAGGTCCTCGCGCACCGGGCGCATGGTGACCACCAGCGGCCCGCCGAAGGGACCCGCCGGCATGGTCTGGATACCGGTCCGGAACATCGGCACGTTGACGGCCGCATCCACGTTGCGCACGGTAATCCCGGCATCTTCCAACGCCTGCTCGAAGGTGAAGGAGCAACCGATGACAAAGGTAATCAGGTCGTCGCGCCAGAGCGCAGCGATGTCCGTCACCTCCTCGTCGAAGGCGCCGTCGCGAAACACCCGGTAACGCGGCAGGTCGCTGCGGATATCGATATCGTCCCCCAGCGACGGCAGGGCCGGATCGCCGGCCGCGGAAACCCCGATCAGGGGACAGGGCTTCGGATTGTTGAGACAGTACTGCAGGAAGGACCCGGCGTGGCTGGCGGGCAGGATCACCACATTGCCCTGCAGATTGCCGCGGGCCAGGCCCGAGGTATGGCCGGTCAGTTCACCGGAACGGGCGGATTGCCGAACCGCCAGGCCCTGGGATGGATAGTCGATGTCGCTCGTCGCTTGCATGACAGAAGCCTAGCAAGAGCGATTTCATAAATTCCAATTCTAACTTTTGATTACTTTCGATAAATCTGATTTATCAGTTGCGGCGCCAGGAAGTGTTGCGCCGCCTCGGCAATCGCGGCAGGAACGCTGGCAAAAGGCGACATGGCGTAAGAGGCCGTAAAGCCGATCGCGTTGAGCGCCACGCCGGTCTTCAGAACCGCCAGCTCGCCGGACGCCGTTTCCTTCGCCACCGCGGCCAGGGGCAGAGCGCCGATCCCGACGCCTTCCAGAACCAGCTTGGTCAGGGTCGAGAGCGACGAGGCGCTGGTGATCTTCAGCGGCGGCAGATCCGGGCCGCTCAAAAGCTCCAGCAACTCCCGATGGGGCCGGGTGTTGCTGGCGAAGGTCAGCAGCGGCTGCGCGGCGAGTTCGGCCGCCCCCCAGTTTTCGTGCTGCGCGGCGAGTTGGGGCACCGCGACGAAGGCCATCTCGAAATGGCAAAGCTCCAGGTTCGAAATGCTGGGATCCGAGACAGGTCCCATCAGACAGGCCAGATCGATCTCCCGCTTCACCAGTTGTTCTCTCAGGACAGAAGTTGCATCCACATGCATCTCCACGGAGATCGCCGGCTGCTCCGTGGAAAGCTGCGCCAGAAATGCCGGAAACCAGGTCGCCACCAAGGTCTCGGAGACCCCGACACGCAGCGTCGCGCCCGCGCCGCCCGCCTGGCCGAAATCCTTCATCATGGCCTCTTCCAGGCGGATGAACTTTTCGGCATAGGCCAGCAGCTTGCGGCCCTGCGGCGTCAACTGGATCGAACGCCCTTCCCGCTCGAACAGCGTAACCTCGAGCGCTTCTTCGAGTGAGGCAATCCGCGCCGAAATGGCCGGCTGGGTCAGGAAAAGCTTCTCCGCGGCCTTGCGAAAGCTTTTGAGAGTTGCGACCCAGTAGAAGGTATCGAGGTTCCGCTGCAGCATGGCTAGAATTCGCCATTCAATCGCGGCTGCACTTCCCGGAAAGCCTCGACGATCCAGTCCGCGACCGCGCGGACCGACTGCACTTCACGCTGGTCCGGCCGCATCAGCAGCCAGGCTTCGCGCAGCAGGTTGAGGTCCTTCTCTTCCGACGGGGTCGAGAGCCGGACTGCCTTTTCCCGGGCCACGAAGATCGGCAGGCAGGCCGCACCCGCGCCACTCTCCACCGCCCTGGCCAGCGCATCCAGATCGTTGCTGCGCAGCACAGGCTCGGCACCATCCAGTTTGCCCGCGACGAAGCGGGCTTCGGGCAGGTGCGCCAGGTCTTCGTGATAAGCCAGCCAGCGGCGCCCGCCTCCCTTCTTTCGCGTTCCTTTCCGGGGCGCCTCAAAGACCGCGAAGCGGATATCGGCCAGTTTGCGCACCAACAGGTCGCCGCGCTCCGGCCGCGCCAGACGCACCGCCAGATCGGTTTCCCAGCGCGCGAAGCTGACGTTCTCATGTCCGGTAAGAAAGCGCAGTGTGACTTTCGGGTGCGCCGCAACCAGCGCGCCGATCCGCGGCGCCAGGATATGGCGGACCATCATTTCGGTAGCGGCGATGCGCACGCAACCCACCGCTTCTTCCGTGTTCTCCCCGGCCAGATGTTCCAGCCGAAGCGCTTCAGCCTCCAGGCGTTCCGCCTGGGCGATCAGCCCCGCCCCGCGCGCGGTCGGAACACGCCGTCCGTCATGGGCCTGGAAAACCTCGGTCTCCAGGGCCGCCTCCACACGGGCCAGCCGCCGTGCGACGGTCGTTTCGTCCAGCCCGAGACTCCGTGCTGCCGCCGCGAAGCTGCCGCCCCGCGCCACCGCCAGTATGATTTTCGTATCGTCCCAGTTGACCATACCTGCGAATTTGCAGGAACCGGCTGCGAATGTCGAGGATTTGCAGGGCAGGCTGAAACGCTATCTTGGTGGAAACACACGACGACTGGAGACTGACATGTCCGAGCCCAAAACCCTGCTCGACCTCGCGGGCGCCTCCCTGCCCCGGGCGACGCTATCCGATGCCACCCTGGTGATGATCGACCTGCAAAACGAATACAGCGAAGGCCCCCTCGCGTTGCATAAGGTCGATGGGGCGGTCTCGCAGGCCGCGGCGCTGCTGCAGCGCGCCCGCGCGGCCGGCACACCGATCATCCACATCGCCCATGTCGGCGCGCCAGGCGGCGCCTTCGACCGCAGCGCCCATCGCGGTCAGATCATGAACGCGGTCGCACCCGAGAACGGCGAGATGGTGATCGAGAAGCGCAAGCCCAATGCCCTCGCCGACACGAATCTTCATGACGAGTTGCAGAAAATCGGCCGCAAGAACCTGATCCTCGCCGGCTTCATGAGCCATATGTGCATCAGTTCGACCGCCCGCGCCGCCTTCGACCTGGGCTACAGCAACACCATCGTCGATGAGACCTGCTCGACCCGCGCCCTGCCGAGCCCGGCCGGTGGCGCCATCGACGCACAGGTCCTGCACGACAGCGCGCTCGCGGCTCTGGCCGACCGCTTCGCCTGTATCGTTCCCAGCGTATCGGATATCGCGGACTAAATTAGTCCACGAACATGGGGCCTGGTTTGCTGTGAAGCTCTTCATAGTGGACCAGGCTCTGTTCGCCCTGCAGCGGACAGGCTTCGCCATCGCGGAAGGCCCATTCGCCCCGATCGCAGTTCTGCGCGATCACATAGCCGTTGATGTAGAAACGCCGGTCGATGCTCGAACGGTTGGGACCCGAGCCGTGCAGGGTGTGCACATGCCAGAGCGCGACATCGCCCGGCGCCATCTCCAGCACCGCGATCTTGTCTGAGCGCAGACCCAGCCGCGAGAGATCGGCCGTATCCATCTCCTGGTCCATGGAGCGTTTCTGCGCGTCGAAAGGCAGATCGCCGCGCAGGTGGCTTTCCGGACAGACCACCATGGCCCCGTTCGCCAGGCTGTGCGGGTCGATGGCGATGCCGGTCTGGATGTAAGAATTGGCGAGATCGCGGTAGGCCTCGCGCGGCCGGCGGGACCGGCTGTCCTGGTGAAAGCCGAACTCAGCCGAGGCGCCGGGCGCCTTCCAGTGCATCTGGTTGATGATCTGTTTCAGGTCCCGGCCGATCAGCGGCTCCAGGATCTCCAGCATCCGCGGATCTCGACGGACCTTCTCCAGCGTCTCGTCGATCCAGCCCGGCCACTGCACGTAGCGCAGGATGCGGCCCTTGACGGCATCATCGGCAAGACAGAAGAAGGTGTTGCGGTCGCGCCAGTTACGGCCGTCGGCAATCGCCCGTTCGTGAATGACATCAAAGGCTTCCGCCATTTCGGCGACTTCCTTTGCCGAAAAGACGCTTTTCACGATGGCATAGCCCTCGGCGCGAAACTGGGAGACGTGATCCTGACCCATGGAGGCCCCGCTTACCGCTTGGATTCGCACCCGAGATTATCGCCCCGAAGCTAACAATCGATAAATGAAACTTCCGTGTCAAAGGCCTGAACGGCCAGAATTCTCTAGGCCTTAACTTCCGGATAAAACTGCATGAAGCCTTTTTCATTGGCCGGCGAAACCGGCCACTGGCGTCCGCGGGTGGCAGAGACTGAACGGTTCGGACCCGGCGCGAAAGCACGTGCGGCCTCCCCCACCAGTTCCCCCTTCTCCACCCAGGCTTCATCAGCGCCGTAGAGTTCGTCGGCCAGCAGCCGTTTGAAAGCCGCCAGCGTCGGAGCCAGCTCCGGATCGCCTGCGAGATCGCGAAGCTCCCGCGGGTCGTCCTGCAGATCGAAAAGCTGGAAGTGATTACCGCAGGGATACCAGATCAGCTTGTAACGCCCGTTGCGCAGCATGCGCGAGGAATGCGGCCCCTCCCCGAACTCGCCGTAGAGGTAGCTGCGCCGGTTTTCCGACAACATGGACTGCCCGACCACCGACTGCGGTATCCCGATTCCACAGAGATCCAGCAGCGTCGGCATGACGTCCTGCAGGCAGACCAGCCGATCATCCTCCCGCTGGAAGCCGACGCGTTCGTCGCCCGCCGTCCCCATCAGGATCATCGGAATGCCGCAGGCGGGCTGATAGAAGACCTGTTTCGCCCACATGCCGTGGTCACCGAGCATGTCGCCGTGATCCGAGGTAAAGAGCACGATGGTGTCGTCCAGAATACCTTCGTCCCGCAGGGTCCCCATCAGTGAGCCGATCTGATGATCGATGTGGCTGCAGAGCGCGTAGAAGGCGCGCCGGGCCGCGATCGCCTGCTGTTCGTTCACCACGTCGCCACGGCTTTGCGTCGCCTGGGCATTGTAAGGTAAGCCCGCCCGTTCCGCCGACCAGTCGCTGGTCAGCGGCGGATCGATCTCGATATCACGGTAGAGGTCCAGGTAGCTCTGCAGCGGCACCAGCGGCGGATGCGGATGGCGGTAGCCGCAGTACCAGAGGCTCGGCCGGGTCGGATCGCGCCGCTTGATCGCCCGCGCCGTCATGCGGGTCGCCCAGTTGGTGGGATGGGTTTCCTCCGGCAGGTGCCAGGGCCGCCAGGCATAGCCGTTGTTGCTGAGGCCATGGTCGAACTGCCGGCCGACATAACCGGCCTCGCCCAGGTAGATCTCGTAGTCGTCGGTGACGCCGAAGATCGAGCGGCCCTCGTCATCCAGCAGCACATCGTCGAAACCGATGCGGTTGCGCTGCGGGTAGACATGGATCTTGCCGACCGCCTGGGCCTGATAGCCGGCGTCCCGGAAGCACTGGGCCAGGGTCGGCAGGTCGGGCATCTCCAGGGTCGGCTGAAAGCTGCGGTCGCCGTGGATGCGCGCCGGCGTCCCGGTCATGAGGGAGCGCCGCGCCGGCAGGCAGACCGGATGTTCGGAGTAGGCGTTGGTGAAGCGCAAGCCGTTGCGGGCCAGTTGGTCCAGCACCGGCGTCTGGACCGCCGGATGACCGGCCACTCCCAACAGGGAGGAAAACCAGTGGTCGGCGACGATCAGTAGGACGTTGGGCCGGGTCATCTCATCCTCCCGCCGTTGTGGTCATGGTCTGGTGGGCCGACCAGCCCTGCGGCACGCGGGCCGAAGAGCGGGTGACCAACTGTCCGGGCAGGAAATCGCGTTTGGGCCCGGAGGCCGGGTCTTCGATCAGTTCCGTCAGCATCTCGACGGCGCGCTGGCTGAGCTCCTCGGCGCTGGCGGTGACCGTGGTCAGGTCGTAGGTCCGCCAGGCCGTCTCGGCCGCGTTGTTGAAGCCCACCACCGAGACGTCTTTGCCGGGCACAAGGCCAAGTTCGTAGCGCAGCGCATCCATCGCACCCATCGCCATGATGTCGGAGGCACAGAAGATCGCATCCGGCGGATTGTCCCGCGCCAGGAGTTCGAGGGCCGCCTGGTGCCCGCCGTCATAGGTGAAGCCGCCCATCGCCCGCGCCGCTCCATCGCCGATCGCGTCCAGAAATCCCGCTTCACGATCCCGGCTGGTCGAGGACTCATCGATACCGCCGATAAAGGCAAAACGCCGATGCCCGCCCTCTTTCAGGAAGCGGCCGACCAGACGTCCAGCCTCACGGTTGTCAGTGGCGACCACGCTGACCTCGGGATCGTCGACGTAGCGGTTCATGGTCACCACCTGGACGCCCGCATCCCGGCAGATCGCCGGCGCCTTGCTGGAAAGGCGCGCCGAGGACATGATCACCCCGTCGACCTGATAGCTCAGCACCTCGCTGATCATCCCATCGATATCATCGCCCGACGGAATCGAAAACAGCAGCGCCTGGAATCCGGAGGCGCGCAAGGCACCGCTGAGCTGGTGTAGCAGCGAAACATAGAAGGAGTAATAGAGATCGGCCACCACCACGCCGATCAGGCGCGAACGGCGGGTGATCAGGCCGCGGGCCAGGGCATTGGGACGAAAGCCGAGCTGGGCCGCCGCGGCAAGGATCTTCTCCCGCGCGCCGCGTGACACATAGCCGTTCTGGGAGAAGGCGCGCGACACCGCCGATTGGGAGACACCGGCCAGCCGGGCCACGTCGTAGGAGGTCGGCGGTTTCTGTCCCGGCCCCACCTGCTCCTTCTTGCCCGGAGAAACGGCCTTTCGGACTTTCCCGGTCTTCGCGCTCTTTGAGGGCCTTTTCGTCATGGCTCACGTCCCTTCCGCAGCGCCTGGTAGAGAGGTGCTGCGATGAAAATCAAAGTCAAAAGAAAGATCACGACGGCAATCGGCTCGCTGAAGAAAGCCAGGAAGCTGCCGTCGTTGAGCATCAGTCCCTGGCGCAGCGACTGTTCCAGGGTCTTGCCCAGTGCCATACCGATCACGATCGGCGCCACGGGAACGCCGGCCATACGCAGAATTACACCGAAGATCCCGGCGAGAACGGCGATCACCACATCGATGGGATTGCCGCGCACAGCGAAAGCACCGACCAGCGACATCAGCAGAACCCAGCCCATCAGCAGCGGCTCGGGCAGGTTCATGATCCGCCGGAAGCCCTGCGCGCCGACCGCCCCGAACAGGACCATCAGCAGGTTGGCGATCAGGATCACGATGAAGGCGCCGACCATGATCTCCGGATTGTTCTGAAAGAGCTGTACGCCAGGCACCAGGCCCTGGATCAGCAGCGCCCCCAGCAGCACGACCGTCCCGCCGTCACCGGGAATCCCGAGCGCCAGGGTCGGCACCAGTGCGCCGCCGGTGACCGCATTGTTCGAAGCCTCCGAGGCGATGATGCCGTCGGGCTCACCCTTCCCGAAGTTTTCGCCCCGCGGCGAGGTCCGGCGCACCTCCGCGTAGCTGACGAAGGTCGCGGCGGTCGCGCCGGTGCCCGGCAGGATGCCGATGGCGGTCCCGATGGCGCTGCTGCGCAACAGCACGCCCACGCGGATCCGGATGTCGTCCCAGAGCGGCAGCCGGAAGCCGACCCCGGCCACGTCCGGCGGTTTGCCCGTCACGTAGGACGCGGCCCGGGTGAAGGCTTCGGAGAGCGCAAAGAGACCGATCAGCACCGAGATCAGTGACAGCCCGCCGGCGAGAGTATCGATCCCGAAGTCGAAGCGCGACAGGCCGGTCATGGTGTCAGGGCCGATCGAGGCCAGGAAGAGTCCGATGGCGCCGGCCAGCAGGCCCTTGAGGGTGCTGCCGCTGGAGACCCAGGCGATGCAGGTGAGCGCGAAGAGGATCAGTGCGAAGGTTTCCACCGGTCCGAAGTAGACCGAGAGGCGCGCGAGCTGCGGCGCAGCCACGATCAGCACCAATAGTGAAAAGACCCCGCCGAAGGCCGAGGCGAAGGTCGCCCAGCCCAGAGCCAGATCCGCCTTGCCCGCCTTGGCCAGGGGATAGCCGTCCAGCACCGTCGCTGCCGACTGCGGCGTGCCCGGCGTATTGATCAGGATCGCGGTGATGGAACCGCCGTAGACCGAGCTGCAGTAGATGGCCAGCAACAGGGCAATGGCCGCGGGCGTTTCCATGGAGTAGGTGAAGGGCAAGGCGACCACCAGAGCCACCACGGTTCCCATGCCCGGCAGCGCGCCGACCAGCGTGCCGTAGGCCGTGCCGATGAGGATGGCGAGCAGAACCTGCCAGGAGGCGATCTGCGACAGGGCCAGGGCGAGGCTGTCGAGCAGGCTCATATCAGCCCCAGCCAGTCCGTGGGCGGCAAGGGCAGTTCCAGCAGGTCATTGAACAGGAACCAGACGACCAGGGGCCCCAGCACGGCGGTCAGTCCCAGGGTCAGCAGACGCCGGTACCCGAACAGCAGGCAGAAAAGAAACATGCCCGGCACGGCAGCGCCGACGAAACCCGCCTGTGGCAGAACAAAGGCCACGACCAGCGCGACCCCGCTGACGGCAAATAGCCGGAGCATCTCCTCACGGCCGAGCCTCTTTTCACTCCCCTCACCCGTGCGCGCGGTGACGAGAAGGATCAGCGAGAACAGCAGAACCAGCGCCAGGAAGATCCGCGGCGTAAAGACCGTCGAGACATCGCCGCCGAAAGCCGGCACGTCATAGGCCTCGGAATAGGTCGAGGCAAAGAGGCCCGCCGCCGCAAGGGCGATGGCCGCAAAGACAAGACGCTGATAGCTGAAGCGCATGATCGACGTTACTCTCGCAAGCATCCGGGCGGGCCCCGCAGACAAACTGCGAAACACCGCGCCCGGGCTGCTCCCCCTATTTTATGAGGCCGGCTTCCTTCAGCAAAGCGCCGTTCTGCTCATACTGCTTTGCAAAGAAAGCGGCGAATTCGTCACGTGGCATATAGCGCACCTGCCGCTTGGCTTTCTTCATGTTCTCCTGGAAGCCGTCAGAGTTCGCCGCCTCGTCGCAGGCATCCGAGAGCTTGGTTACGATGGCATCCGGCGTCCCGGCCGGCGCGAAGAAGCCGAACCAGACGAAGGATTCCACCGGCTGCCCCAGTTCCTTCATGGTCGGAACCTCGGGAAACTCCTTGGAGCGCGCGGCATCGAGAATGGCCAGTGGCCGCAGGCCGAAGCGCACGGAAGCGTCGCCGAACCAGACGGCCATGTCCACCCGGCCGCCGAGCATGGACTTGGCGACCTCGTTGATGCCTTCATGGGGAATGTAGTTGAACTTCACACCGTAGGCATTGGCCACCGCCGCCTGGGCGATATGGGGGATGGAACCGGGCGGCGGACCGCCGGTCACCACCTTGCCGGACTTGGCCTTGGCGATCAGTTCGTCGATGGACTTGATCGGCGAATCCTCCAGCACCGTCACATAGAGCGGACCCTGCGCCACCAGGCAGATCGGCGCCCAGCTCTCGCCGTTATAGGCCGTCTTGCGCAGATGCGGCTGCGTGGTCGTGGTGCCGACCGGCATGAAGCCCAGGCTGTAGCCGTCCGGTTTCGCCTTGGAGAGCTGCGTCGCACCGATGGTGCCGCCCGCGCCGGTCACGTTACTGACCACGATGTCGGTGCCCAGGATCTTCTCCATCTCGGCGGCGAAGAAGCGGCCCGGCACATCGGTGCCGCCGCCAGCGCTGAAGGGAATCATCATCCCGATCGAGCGTTCCGGATAGTCGGCCGACGCCGTTCCTCCCAGCGCCAGAAGCAGCGCGCCCGAAAGAGTCACCAAGCCTTTGCGGATCATGAACACCTCCCAATGATTTTTTATGAAATTCATTTTCTGCATTCGAATGCATATTTGTGAAAAAGTCAACTGAAGGCCGGCATTGGCTCGACCGTCATTAGTTTTTCGCATCCATCGATTTAGAACTTCGCATTTGCTTCAGCGCAAATGACGCGACAGTCTGCTGCGCGGAAAATGAACAGGAAACAACAGTCAGGCGAGGGAATCCGGATGAGTGATCAGGCAAGAAAAGCGGCGGCCTTCAGGGCGCTGCATGAACGTCCGGGCGCCTTCCTGCTGCCCAATCCCTGGGATGCCGGAACCACACGCCTGCTGGAGGGACTGGGCTTTGAGGCTCTGGCCACGACTTCCTACGGGTTGGCGAACATGCTGGGCCGGCGGCAGGCATCGCCGCAGGACATGCTCGACAACCTCCGCCTGATCTGCAGCGAGACCGCGCTGCCGGTAAACGCCGATCTTGAGGACGGTTTCGCGCTCGAACCGGCCGAGGCCGCCAAGGCCATTACCCTGGCCGCGGACTGCGGGGCCGTGGGCGGCTCGATCGAAGACTACAGCGCCGGCCTCGAGAAGCCGCTGCTCGACTTCACCCTCTCTGTGGAGCGGGTCGCTGCCGCGGTCGAGGCGGCCCGGGCCTTGCCCTTTCCCTTCATGCTGACCGCGCGGGCGGAGAACCTGCTCTACGGCCTGGAGGATCTCGACGAAACCATCCGCCGCCTGCAGGCCTTCGAGGCCGCAGGCGCGGACGTGCTCTACGCGCCGGGTCTCTACAGCCTGGAGGACATCCGGACGGTTACCTCGGCCCTGACCAAGCCGCTGAACGTGGTGATGGGCTTCGCCGACCCCGCGCTCACCCAGGAGCAACTGGCCGAGGCCGGGGTGAAGCGGATCAGCATCGGCGGCGCGCTGTCGCGGGTTGCGCTCCGCGCTTTCCTCGAGAGTGCGAAGGAAATGAAGGCCGGGCGCTTCGGTTTCATAAACGACATGGCCTCAGGCAAGGAACTGCACAGAGCCTTCAGGCCTTAACCTCAGCCGTTACTTGCCCTCGCTCCAGTCGCCGGTCTTCTCCAGCACCGGCGAGTACTCACCGAAGCTCCATTCAAAGGGTAAGGCCCCTTCGGCATGGATAAAGTCTTCGAGCGTGAAACGCATCAGGCGCTCGGCAGCCTCGAAGCGCTCGACCTCCGGTCCGTCCCAGACCACCTCGCAGCGGCCGGTCAGATACAGCAGATCGCCGCGTTCAAAGTCGATGAACAGCAGGCCCGAACGGGCGTCCCGCAACAGGTTGCCGATGGTGTTGAAATAGAGATTGCCGCGGAAGTCCGGCCAGACCAGTTCGCGCTCGTTCTCCAGGCGCACGAAACCCGGCTTGCCGCCCCGGTGCGATACGTCGACACCCTCCACCGCATTGCCGGTCTCTTTCGAAAAACAGGTGGCGATGAAAAAGGTATCGGCAGCCCCGATCAGCGCCTGCTGCGCCGGCCCCAGGGACTGGCCGCGCAGAATAGCGGCCTCTCCCTCGACATCTCGCGCGCGCGGCACCGGGGTCAGCTCGCGGGTCTGAATAAAGCGCGGGCAGTTCCCGAAGGACTGGTCGACCCCGACCGAAAAGCCGCCGGGCCGCAGGGCGCGGACCCGGCCGTTCATCCGGTTCCGGCGCCGGCTGTGAAACTCCAGACCGAGCAGGCCCAGTTCCATGCCTTCACGCAAGCCACCCGTCAGCGGATCGCCCGGCAGGACCTCGGCCGTCACATCGAGCTGCTGCGGATCCGGTGAAGAGATGAAGCCGGGCGCGCCGGCCAGGACCGAGGCCCAAGGCCGGCCCTGACCATCCACATGCCCGACGAAGAGAGTAGGAAGATTGGCGAAGAACTCCCGGTGCTGGTCCGGCATATAATCGCGCACGATCCGGCGGCCGATGCGCTCGACCCGATCGCGCACGCCGGCACGCCGCTGAGCCTCCTGCTCACCTTCGTGGAAGGGCGAGCCCTCCGCACTCCATCCTGGCTCGGTCATAGAGTTTCTTTCCGACTTCTTCTTAAGGCGCGGCTTAGGCGACAAGTCCCGCCTTGGTGGCGGGCATGGCAACGAACCCGGGCAGAGCTTCGATACGCGCCAGCCAGGCCCGGACGTTCGGGAAGGCTTCGAGGGAAACATTGCCCTCGGGCGCATGGGCGATGTAGCTGTAGCCGGAGATATCGGCGATGGAGGCCTTCGCACCGGTCAGGAAATCCTGCCCTGCCAGAACGCCATCCATAGTCTTCAGAATGCCCTCGGCGCGGGCGATCAATTCTTCCGCTTTCAAAGGCGCACCGAAGACGGTGACGAGTCGCGCCGCCGCCGGTCCGAAGGCGATCTGTCCGGCGGCCACCGAAAGCCAGCGCTGTACGGCTGCCGCGCCTTCCGGATCCGTCGGATACCAGGTGCCGTCGTCGTACTTGCCGGCGAGGTAGATCAGGATGGCGTTGGAATCGGCCACGATCACGCCGCCGTCGTCGATAACCGGCACCTGGCCCAACGGGTTGAGCGCCAGGAAGTCGGGCGCTTTGTGGGCGCCGTTGGCCATGTCCAGATCGACCGGCTCGTAGGGTAGGCCCAGGATTGCCATAAAGAGTTCGACCCGGTGGCAGTGGCCCGAGAGCGGGTGGCGGTAGAGTTTGATCGCTTGACTGGGTTTCATATCGTTTCCTTCTCGTCTCACAGAAAGTTTTACCGAACGTTTGTTAAAGATCTAAACACAGTGTCGTTACGTCGCGGGGCCGCGAATGAATTTCCTGCGCTGTGTGGTCAGTCGGGTATCGCAAGCAACCGCGACGGCAGATTGGTCAGCACCCGCTTGAAGGCGCGCGGCGTACCGGTCACCCGGGTATAGACCAGCGCACCCTCGATCGAAACCAGGGCATCTTCGGCGCGCTGCTGGGCCGTCTTCTCGTCAATCCCCGCCTCCATCGCCACCTCGGCGATGGCCGCTTCCCAGGCCTTCAATCCCGCGGAGAGATGCGTTGAGAAGAGCGCGCCGGCCTGTCCGATGGCGAAGACATCCAGGATGCAGGCGCGGGTGCCGCCGTCATAAAAGCGGTTCAGAGCCGCCGTCATCCTCTTGAGCCGAGCCTCCGGCGTGCCCCGTCCCTGCAGTGCACCGCGGACATTCTCCCCGAACCAGGCTGAAATCTGTTGGATCACCACCGCCGCCATCTCTTCCTTTCCGCCCGGAAAGTAGTGATAGAGGCTGGCCTTCTTCAGACCCGTCGCCTCGGACAGGCGGGTCAGGCTGGTACCTTCGTATCCCAGGTCCCGGAAGGCGACCGAAAGGCGCTCGATGACCTCTTCTTTCGGGAGCAGGGGCGCAGGCATGGAACAAATTCTCTCGGATAGTTGTTGACCGATCGTTCGGTAAAACTATATCCAGAGAGATGAGATTTCAAGCGGCGACACTGAAAAAATTTTCACCGGCGCCCCAGAGGTCTAGCAGGAATAGAGCTCAAACAGGAACACGGCCATGGACGAGAGACCCTACGTAAGCGATATCGCCTTCACCCCCGCGGTGAAGAAATTGCAGGAGCGCTTCGGCTCCCGGAAGAGCTATGCCGAGATGGAACGTAGCGCCGACTGGCCCGACCGGGTCACTGGCGAGCTGGAGGCCTTCGTCGCTGACCGGGACTCCTTCTATCTCGCGACGGTCAATGGCGAGGGCCAGCCCTATATTCAGCACCGCGGCGGACCGAAGGGCTTTCTGCAGGTGCTCGACGAAAAGCGTCTGGCCTTCGCCGACTTCAAGGGCAACCGGCAATACATCACCACCGGGAACCTGAGCGAGTCCGGCAAGGCCTTCATCTTCCTGATGGACTACATGGGCCGTCAGCGCGTGAAGCTCTGGGGCCGCGCCGAGGTCTCCGAAGATGCCGAACTGGTCGCGCGCCTGATCGTACCGGGCTATCGGGCACGCGCGGAACGCGCCATTGTCTTCACCCTGGAGGCCTGGAGCGCCAACTGCCCGCAGCACATCCCTGCCCGCTACGACGAAGCGGTGGTCGCCCAGGCCTTGAAGAAGCTGGAAAGCCGCATCCTCGAACTGGAAGCGGAGCTTGCCGAGCTGAAGGGCTAACTCACACCGCCTGGGCGCGCAGCTCGTCCAGTTCGCTCATCAAACCGAGCGCGCGCTTGGAGAAGTCCTTTAGCTGCGCGAAGGATTTATAGATGCGTACCAGGGCAAGCATGACCGCGAACCAGCCGGTCGCGACCCCGGCGCGCAGCGTCGAGAGGAACAGCGAAATCAAGCGCCCCAGGATTTTTGCGCCGAGCGCGAAGACATCGGCGCGCAGGTTCAGCCGTGCCGTCAGGTTCTCCACCACCGCATCATCCGCCCGCGCATTGACGAAGACTTCAAAATCCCAATCCCCATCGTGAAAGACCATCATGTGTTCAGGGTCGGAACCGCGCAGCAGCTTTTCCTTGAGGAAGTTGATGCCATCGATGACGGTCCTGACCGCAGCCTTCACGTAGGAAAAGACCTTGAGCGCCGCGCTCTTCACGAAGCGGCTGAGATTGGTCACGATACGTTTGGCCACCCGCTTGACCTTGGTGAAGAGGTTCTTGAAGACCGACTTCAGCCAGTTCCAGGCGCGCGATATCCCGTCCCATAGCCGCGCGCCCAGCGTCCTGATGGTGCCCCGCACACCGCTTCTTGTCTGGTCATTCGCCAGAACCCGCTCGACGACGCGATCAGCCTCCGACGGATCCTCTTCGCTTGGCGCACCGAGATCGAGTGCGACCAGATGTTTGAAGAACCAGGCCAGCACCGCCGCCTCGTCGCGCTTGCTCCGCGCGCTGAAATCCTTGTCCTTGCCGTGGTCCTCGCAGAAGTCCTCCATCGCCGAAGCGAAGCTCTGGGTGAAACGGTCGGGCTGCAGGAAAGGGCCCTTCCGCTTAAAGTTGCCGATATCGACATTGTAGCCATAGAGCCAGAGTTCGACCCGCGCGACGTCGCGCAGAAAGGACAAAGCCGGCTCCTGCTTCTGCCCCGCGCCAGCGAAATAGTCTCGCGCCAGGACGCAAAGCCCCTGCTGATCGAACAGGACCTCCAAAGTCGCCGCATCGAAGGACGCGGAAAGCGCCGGCCCCTCCGGCCGCAGCAAGCCCACGAGCCGCACGAAAGCAGCGAGCCCCTCACGCACCTCACGCTCACTCTGGCTTTGCTTACTGGCGAGCCTGGAATCCGTGCGTGGCGGCAGCTTGGTGAGGCCAAGTGCGAAGAGACGCAGGTAGACCGCGCGCCAGAGCACTTCGCCCGGCCGGTCGCGGTTCAGCCAGCGCCGGATCTCGATCCGATGCTCGAAGCTGGCAAGTTGCTGCAATGCATCCCAGGTCTCCGGCCCGGCCTTGCTGTCTTCCTCCAGGCCCGCATCCTGCTGAAAACGCGCCAGCGCGACCTGAATGTCACCGTCGCCGGCGTGTCCCGGTGAACGGCGCTTGTGCCCGAAACGCACCTGCTCCGCCTGAAACTCCGTCGGCGGACGCTTGGCCAGATAGCCGAGCAGGAAGAGGTAGCCGCCCACGACCCGCCGGCGCGCCCGCAACTCCTCTTTGTCAAGGCCGGCCGTCTCCGACCCCAGGTAACCTTCCGCGACCGCTTCGTCGAGCGCCGCACCTACCTGATCAAAGGCCGAGAGTTCCTGCGTCGTCATGGCAAGTACTGTGCCTTGGTGTGATCAGCCGTCGCCGGTCTCTTTCTTGATGCCGTCCCGGATCGCGCCGAGGAAGAGATCCAGCGTCGCCTTGCGCGACTGCTGGCCGGTCTGTACCGCGCTGTTGTGCGCGGCGATGGCCGTCGCGAAGGGCTTGCTGGTGATGAACTGATCGATGTCGCCGTCGATCTTCATGTCGGTAAAGCCGACCACCTCGATCTTGCCCCCCGTGTTGGCGGCACGCAGGAAGTCCGGCAAGCGAACGTCCTTGCCTGGCAGGCTGTCGACCGTCGCTTCGATCTCCCCGGTGAAGGTCCGAACGTTGAGCTGTGCGAGATCACTGACTCCGGCCTTGATGCTCTCCAGCGCGGCTTTGAATGACATGTAAAAGGCTCCCTGACTATTCGCAAAATTAATTCAAGAGGCTCCATGACTTGGTAGCATAGAGCGAGATTGTTGCATATTGCGAAAAACACACCATACACTTGCCCATTCTTGAAAGACTGCGCGGCTGACGCGAATCGGACAGGCGGCCGCGCGCTGGTATTCTGGCAAGCTCATTTGACGTAACAGATCTATTCAGGGCGCAGCGGCCCACCGGGGGAAAGATGCTGAAGGGCGAGAAGGTCGAGACCTATAAATTCGACGACAAAGTCTATCCGGCGGAGCTGGAAGAGATCCGCGAGCGGCTGATCCCGGGCGACGGCCAACGAGTGCCGCGCGGCGAAGGCCTGCCCAACTTCGACCGCCTCATTTCAGATAAGACACCGCCCTCCAATGTCCTTTCCCAAGTCCTCGACGAACTACGGGATTCCGAACAGGACGAAAAGTGGGACGCGGATCCGAAAGCACCGCACAGCGGCCTGGTCGGCCTCGCCTTTTCCGGCGGCGGCATCCGTTCGGCCACCTTCAACCTGGGCATCATGCAGGCCCTTAAACGCATGGGCCTCTTCGGTTGCGTGGATTATCTCTCGACGGTCTCCGGCGGGGGCTACATCGGATCTTGCATTTCGTCAACGCTGGCTTCCATCCGTGGCGCGACAAAACCCGATGACGGCAAGGAACCGCTGAACGAGATTTTCGGGCACAAGCAGGGCACCCGCGAACCCAACATCTTCCGGCACCTCAGAGACAACGCCCGCTACCTGGCGCCGGACGGTCTGCTGGACGTGCTGCGCATCCCGGCAATCCTGCTGCGCGGCATCGTCGTGAATTTTCTCGTGATCTTGCCTTACCTGATTCTCGCGGCGCTCTTCACCGTCTGGCTCAAACCCGACCGACTCAGCCTGAACCAACACAGCCTTGCCGAGAAGTTTGAGTTCCTGCCGGCCGAGACGCTCGGCAGCAGCTTTATCGTCACCAAACTGCTGGTCATTCTGCTCCTGTTGCTCTTTGTGTCCTATCCCCTGTTTCACATGTACTTCCAGAAACTGACGCTTCCGAAAATGAGCTTGCGCATTATGACACTGCGCGAAAAGAGCAACTGGGAAGTCCGAAACAAGGTCGGCAGGTTGCTCGCCATCACGATCGCGATGATCGGCGTCGCGGCATTCATCGAGTTTCAGCCTCTCGCCATCGCCTTCTTTTACGATCTGCATCACGGCAAGGGCTTTTCGACACTCGACGGACTGACTCTCGGATCGGGCCTGCTCGGCAGCGCCATCGCCGCCTTCGCCGAAAAACTGCTTCCGAAGATCCAGATGCTGTCACGCCAAATCGCGGTATACCTGATCGGCGCGCTCGGCGTTGGTATCGTCTGGCTCGCCTATATCTTCATCTGCGTTTACGCCATACAGTGGTCGGAGTACCAGATTGCCCTGGCAAGCGATTCCAACTATCTGCCCCTCGAACCCGCACACATCCTGTTTTCTCGGTCCTGGCTGGGCGCCCTTGCCGCCTTCTTATGGCTGTATACTCTGGTCACGGTGGATGTGAACTTCACCGGCATTCACAAGTTCTACCGGGACCGCCTGAGCAAAGCCTACATTGTCGGCCTCGAAAAACCCGAGAAGGAGACAGCCGAAGACTTCTCCCGCTACTCAGTCGAACACAGCGACAAGGTCCGCCTTTCGGACCTGAATACCGTCGACGGCCCCTATCACCTGATCAACACACTTCTAAACCTCAAGCGCACGGAAGCGCGCTACAAGTCGGGCCGCCAGGGCGATTTCTTTGTCTTCAGCAAGAACTATATCGGCGGCGAAATGACCGGTTACTGCAAGACGGACGATATGCAGGACGAAAGCCGCCATGTCGATCTCGCAACCGCCATGGCGATCTCCGGCGCGGCCGCGGCTCCCAACATGGGTAAGATCACCGTCAAGCCCCTCGTCTTCATTCTCGCCATGCTGAATATCCGGCTGAACTACTGGCTCCCGAATCCGGGCAGGATCGCTCCTCGAAAGAAAAACTCGTCCTTCTGGCCGAAAAACCCCTTCCGCCGGGTTGGGCCGTTCTACTTGATCCTGGAGATGTTTAGCCGGCTAAGCACCAAAAGCCGCTACGTCAACCTCTCCGACGGCGGACATATCGAGAATCTGGGGATCTACGAACTTGTCCGGCGTAACTGCCGCCTGATCATCGCCGGCGACGGCGAGGCGGATCCGGAACTGACCTTCAACGGCCTGGCCGAGGTGGCCCGCATGGTGCAGATCGACTTCGGCATCAAGATCGAGGTCGACGGCCTGGACGAAATCCGCCGCGGCGAACAGCACCACGCAGTGGGGACCATCCACTATCCGAATGGCCGCATCGGCAAGCTGATCTACCTGAAATCCTCCCTGTTGGGCGACAACAACCTCAAGGCCACGCTGGAGAAGGAAAACTACATCACCTCGCCCTACCGGGATGACAACCTGCTGTTCGACGACGGCGCTTACATCGCCCACTACAAAGCGCAGCACCCCGCCTTCCCGCACGAATCCACCGGCGACCAGTTCTTCGACGAAGCCCAGTTCGAATGCTATCGCGCGCTTGGCTACTCAGTCGCCATGACCACGCTGCAGGCCTGGGATCGATAAGAGGCGGTATCGATGAGAGATACGGACCACCGCGATCAATAACGATCGAAGATCGCCTGTATCTCCTCCGGGTCCGAAGTACGGGTCAGCGCGAGCATGGTCAGCACCCGTGCTTTCTGCGGGTTCAGATTGTCCGCCGCGACAATCCCCTCTTCGCGCATCGAGGCCCGCCGCAGCACGCGGCCGCTACCGACCCGGCTGCTCATGACCACCGTCAGGCCCTCATCTCGCGCGGCCAGGACAGCTTCTTTCTGGTCCGGGGTGACCAGACCCGGCGCGACGCTGGAGAGCACGATGCCGCGCGCACCGGCAGCCGCGAAAGCCGCGATCGCCGCCCCGTCCGCACCCGCATAGCTCGCCACGACATCCACCCGCGGCAGGTCTTCCAGTCCCGCGAGATCGAACTCCGTATCGGGCGCATGGCGGCGCAGCGGCCGGCGGTAGATCGCGACGCGTCCATCCGGGTCCGCATAGCCCAACATGCCGAGATCTGGGCTGCGGAACGTCTCGAGCCGATGGGTGGAGGCCTTGGTCACCTCACGCGCCGCCTGAATCTCCTCGTTCAGCATGACCAGCACCCCGAGCCCGCGCGCCTCCCGCGAGGCCGCCACCTGCACCGCATTGACCAGATTGGGGCCCGCGTCCGAGCCCAGCGCATTCTTCGGCCGCTGCGCGCCCACGATCACGACCGGAATCTCGGTCTTGAGGGTGAGGTTCAGGAAGTAGGCCGTCTCTTCCAGGGTCGCGGTGCCATGGGTGATCACGATGCCGTCCGGCGCCTCCGGCCCGCCGGCCAGCTCGTGGATCCTCTGCACCAGCTCGATCCAGTCGGCGGGCGACACGGCCGAACTCGACAGCGACCGGAAGGAGAAGGGCTGCACCTGCGCGAAGTCTGCGATTTCCGGGAAGCGCGCCAGTACCTCGGCGATGTCATGACGCGTGCCGAACTCGATATATTCGTAGGTATCCCGCCCATGCCGGCCATCGAAGGATATGGTCCCGCCGGTTCCAATCACCAGAACCTTCGGCCGTCGTCCGCGAGCTGCCACAAGCGCCTCCCTTTTAGCGATATCCGCTGGAATCTTAACGACGAAGGCGAGGCCGCAGCCCAGTGGGTCGCCGGCCGTGACTCCGCGATCATAACCTTGGTATGTGTTTCTTATCATCCTTGTCCGCGTCACGGCCAGATACCCCGAACAGGAGACCGCTCATGCCCAAAGTCCTCTACGAAAAGGACGGCCGCATCGGCCGGATCACCCTCAACCGGCCGGAGGTCCTGAACGCGATCGACGGCGATCTGCCGGGGGAACTCGCCGCCTGCGTGGCGGAGGCCAACGCGGACCCGGACGTCCACGTCATCGTCCTGAGCGGCAAGGGACGGGCCTTCTGCGCGGGCTACGACCTGCAGGCCTACGCGGAGGCCGGCGATACCGGCGGCGCGATCCAGGAGATGCCCTGGGACCCCATGAAGGACTATGCCTTCATGATGCGCAACACCGAGGACTTCATGTCGCTCTGGCGCAGCCACCGGCCGGTGATCTGCAAGGTTCAGGGCTACGCGGTCGCGGGTGGTTCCGACATCGCGCTCTGTTCGGATCTGGTGGTGATGGCGGAAAACGCCGAGATCGGTTATATGCCCGCGCGCGTCTGGGGCTGTCCCACCACCGCCATGTGGGTCTACCGGCTGGGCGCGGAGGGCGCCAAGCGCATGCTCTTCACCGGGGACCGGATCGACGGCCACGAGGCAGAGCGCATCGGGCTGGTCCAAAAGGCGGTGCCGGAAGCCGAACTCGACAACGAGGTGGAAGCTCTCGCAGATCGCATCTCTCGCGTGCCGGTCAACCAGCTCATGATGCATAAGCTGGTCATCAACCAGGCCATCGAGGCCATGGGACTGCGTAACACCCAGATGATGGCGACGGTCTTCGACGGCATCACCCGCCACAGCCCGGAGGGCATGAACTTCAAACAGCGGGCGGAAAATATCGGCTGGAAGACCGCGGTGCAGGAGCGTGATAGCGGGAGTTACGACTGGACGGAGGACAAGCCCTTCGACGAAACGTAACAGAAGTTACATTTGAAATCGGCGGCCGGCTCTGCCATCTGCGTAACGTGCTTTCCTTCCACTTTAGGGACATAGAAAGAAATGAGCGACGCGCGACTGCAATGGATCGAGGACTGCGGTGCCGCGCTGCTCGAAAGCCTGCGAAGCGTCTACCGGGGCGAGCGCCCCCTGCCGGGCGGTCAGACGAGCGACCTCACCATCGCCGAGACCGGGATGGCAGCCGATAGCCTGGGCGGAATCTGGCGCGATCTGATCGCCGACAGCACGCAACTGGCTTCGCCCTGGATGATCGGCCATATGGATACGGCGCCGCACCCGGCGGCGGCCATGACCGATGCCGTCGTCTCGGCGCTCAACAACAACCTGCTGTTCCGCGAACTCTCCCCCCTCGCCAGCCAGGTCGAAGAATCGCTGATCACGGAATTCGCGCAGCAGCTCCATCTGCCGGACGGCACGCCGGGCCTCTTCTGCAGCGGCGGCTCGCTCGCCAACCTGACCGCCCTCTTCGCCGCGGTCGGGGGCTATGGCGGCACCATCCCGCGCGACGACATCCTGCTGGCCCTGCCCGACAGCGGCCACACCTCCCTGGCCAAAGCGGCGGCCATCCTCGGCTTCCCGGCGCGCAACGTGGTGAAGATCGCCACCGACCAAAGCGGCCGCCTGCGGCCGGAGGACCTCGATGCGGTGCTCGGACGCTCCCGCCACGCCCGCAAGATCGCGGTCGGTGTGCTCGGCGGCACAGTGACCGGCGCGGTGGATGACTTCTCCGACCTGGGCGAGGTCACGCAGCAGCATGGCGCCTGGCTGCACATCGACGCCATCTACGGCGGCGCCCTGGCCTACAGCAGACACAACCGCCATCACCTGACCGGCATCACCAAAGCCCAGTCGATCGTCCTGGGACCGCAGAAATGGCTCTACGTGCCCCGGCTCAGCGCCCTCGCGCTCTTCCCGGGCGCAGGTGATTTCGATGAGCGGCTCGGGACTCCCATGCCCTATTCCGCCGGCGGCGAAGCCCACCGCGGCACCTGGGGCCTGCAGGGCTCCCGCCGCGCCGACGCGCTGACACTCTGGGTGTTGCTCAAACTGCTTGGCCGACGGGAGATCGGACGGCTGGTCGATGAAGGAATGGAACGGACGCGGCGCTTCCACGCCCTGCTGGAAGCCGCTCCGGCGACGACGCCGCTGCACCTGCCCGATCTCAACCTGCAGGTCTTCCGCCTCGGGACGGCCGACAAGACTGGTAAACGACTGTTGGAAGTGCAAAAGCAACTGAAGGAAAACGGACGCGGCTGGCTCAGCGTGTCACCCTGGAAGGGCGAGTACGTCCTGCGCGCGGTGCTGCTTAATCCGGAAACGAACGACGCGCATCTGGAAGAACTGCTTGCGGACCTTGAAAAGATCAACGCCGCTTGAGCACCCGCTCCACCAGTTCTTCCGCCACGCCCAGATAGTTTGCCGGATCGCGCACCCGCACCCAGTCCACCGGCGCCTCGCAACGTTCCACCAGCAGATCCATGAGATGCCGCCCGCTGGCCAGCGCCTCCTCGCAGGCATCCTTCACCAGGGCCTGCGCTTCCGGCCGCGGCAGGTGCTCCGCCAGCGCGAAGGTCGCCGCCTCCGCCAGCAGGAGTCCCTGCGAAGCTTCCAGATTGCCGCGCATGCGCGCGGCATCCACCTGCAGGTTCTCGGCCAGAAAGACCGCATGCCGAAGCGCCGCGCCCGTCCCCACCACCATCTGCGGCAGGGTCATCCATTCCAGTTGCCAGGCCGCACCGCCGCGTTCCTGTTCCTGTAACAAGGCCTGATGCAACGCCGGCACCAGATTGGCGTTGAGACCCGCCAGGGTCACCAGCGCCTCGCCGGACACCGGATTGGCTTTCTGCGGCATGGTGCTGGAACCGCCGCGCGCACCGCCGGGCGCCGCTTCCCGGACTTCGCCAACTTCCGACTGCGACAGTAGCACGATGTCCTGCCCCATCTTGCCAAGACTTCCGGTCACCAGCGACAGCCAGCCCGCGAATTCGGCAAGCCCGTCTCGCTGCACATGCCATGGTATGTCAGGACAGACGAGGTCCAGTTCCGCCGCCAGCGCGTCCATCACCTCCGTCCCGCGCGCGCCCAGGGCCGAGAGCGTCCCCACCGCGCCACCGAACTGCAGCGTCAGCAGCCGTGGGCGCAGCTCCCGCAGGCGCACCCGATGCCGCTGCAGGGGCGCCAGCCAGTTCGCCACTTTAAGACCGAAGGTGGTCGGCAGGGCCTGTTGTGAGCGCGTGCGCGCCGCCATCACCGTGCTGCGGTGTTGTTCCCCCAACCGCGCCAGCTTTTCGATGGTCTCCTCGAGACGCCGCTCCAGGATCTCAAGCGCATCCCGCAGGGCCAGGACCAGCGCCGTATCGGTCACGTCCTGACTGGTCGCCCCCCAGTGCAGATACTGCCCGGCTTCGGGCGCCATCTCCGCACGCAGAGCCGCGACCAGCGCCGGAACCGGCACGCCGGCGTTCGCGGTGCCTTCGGTCAAAGCCTCGGGCGGCAGGATGATCTTGGCAAGCGCGTCATCGATGGCCGCTGCAGCGTCCGCGGGAATGATCCCGAGCCGGCCCTCAACCCGGGCCAGCGCGGCCTCGAAGGCCTGCATCCGCGCGATGGCGGCCGCATCGCTGAACAGCGGTGCAATCTCCTCGTCGGAGAGCAGGGATTTGTAAATAAGGGAATCGAAGGGGCTGACGGTCATGCGCAGAGCTTACCCGGATTTCAGACGTCGAAAAACACCGTCTCCTGTGGGCCCTGCATGTGAATATCGAAACGATAGACCGCGCCGGCCTCGTCTTCCTCTTTGTGCGCGATCAAGCTTCCGCGCCGCTCCGCTGGCACGGCCGCCAGCACCGGGTCGCTCGCCTGTGCTTCGGTATCTTCCGGAAAGTAGATCCGCGTATAGGCATGGTTCAGCAGGCCGCGCATGAAGACGATGACATTGATATGGGGCGCCTGCCCTTCGCCCGGCGCGCCCGGCTTGACGGTCTCGAAAAAGAATCGCTGCTGCGGGTCCGTCCCGGTGCCGACCCGCGCGAAACCCTTGAAGCTGGCATTGGAGGCGCGGCCGTCGGCGGGATGGGCGTAGCGTCCGGCGGCGTCCGCCTGCCAGATCTCGATCATGGCGTCGCCCACCGGCGCGCCCTCGCCATCGAAGACCTGCCCTTCGACGCGGATCTTTTCGCCGCCTCCGGCTTCGTCCTCGACGACCGGCGTGGCGATGGAGGTCAGGTCATAGCCGTACTGCTCCGGCGTCAGGCCATAGGCGAAGAAGGGGCCGACGGTCTGCGACGGCGTCTGCTTCCGGCTCATCGCTCAGATCTCCATCGGCGTTTCGCTGCGGCCGCGCAGCACGATGTCGAAGACATAGCCCAGCGCAACGCCGGGCTCGGTCACCTCCAGCGAAAAGTCAGCGACCAGGCGGTCGCGCGCGCCGGCCGGCGTGGCCTGGAAGATCGGGTCGAGATCCAGCAGCGGATCGCCCGGAAAGTACATCTGAGTCACCAGGCGGGTCGCGAAGCCTGGGCCAAAGACCGAAAAATGGATGTGGTTCGGCCGCCAGGCATTGTGGTGATTGCCCCAGGGATAGGCCCCGGGCTTGATGCTGCGGAAGCTGTAGCGGCCCTCGGCGTCCGTGGCGCAGCGTCCGCCGCCGAAAAAGTTGGGATCGAGCGGCGCGTCATGCTGGTCTGCTTGGTGGATGTAACGTCCGGCGGCATTGGCCTGCCAGACCTCCACCAGCGCATTAGGCACCGGTCGCCCGTCTTCGTCCAGCAGGCGGCCGGCGACGATAATGCGCTCGCCCAAGGGCTCGCCGCCCTGCGCGCCGTTCCGGGTCAGGTCGTTGTCCAAGGGTCCGACGGACTCAGGTCCGTAGACCGGCCCGGTGATTTCCGAGAGACTTTGCTTCAGCGGCACCAGCGGCTTGGTCGGGCTGCGCAGGCGGGTCGACTTGTAGTCCGGGCTCAGATAGGGCGGATGGCTGTCCCAGTCGCGTGGCTTGAAGGCGTGATCTGCGCTCATGCTTCCCCTTCCCTTTCGGCCTCGTCCGTCTCCTCGGCGAAGATCGCCTTGGCGATCTTGACCGCCGCATTGGCCGGCGGCGCGCCGGCATAGACCGCGACCTGCAGCAAGACCTCCTTGATGTCGTCCGCGCTCGCACCGGTGTTGCGGGTGGCGCGCAGGTGCAGGGCCAGTTCCTCGTGATGTCCGAGCGCCGCCAGCAAGCCGACGGTCACCATGCTACGCTCGCGCGGGGTGATGCCGTCGCGCGACCAGACGGCCCCCCAGGGCCCTTCGGTGATGTAGCGCTGGAAATCCGCGTCGAAGTCGGTCTTGCGGGCTTCGGCGCCATCCACATAGCGGTCACCCAGGGTCGCCCTTCGCGTCTTCATCCCCTGCGCGTAACGGTCGTCAGACAAGCGCGTTCTCCTTCAGGAAGCCGGCCATCAGTTTCGCCAGCACCTCCGGCTTTTCGATGCAGGGCAGATGTCCCGCGCCGGCGATGACCTCCAGGCGCGCGCCGGGGATCAGCGCGGTCAGTTCGCGCATCAGGCCCGGCGGCGTCGAACCGTCCTCGTCGCCCACCACACAGAGCGTCGGCACCGCGATGGCCCTGGCCGCTTCGGTCATGTCGCTGTCACGGATCGCCGCCGAAGTGCCCAGGTAGCCGGCCGCCGGCGTGCGCACCAGCATATTGCGCCAGCCGGCCAGTTCCTCCGGCCGGTTGCCGTGCAGGTCTCTGGAAAACCAGCGCTCCAGGATCCCCTCCGCAATCGCCGCGATGCCACCCTCACGGACCTTGGCGATGCGTTCGTCCCACATGGCGGGCGGCCCGATCTTGTGAGCCGTGTCGTTCAGGATCAGGCCCTTGACGCGCCGCGGGTGGCGCTCGCTGAGCCCCTGGGCAATGATGCCGCCAACGGACAGGCCGCAAATCACCGCCTGTTCGATCTCCAGATGATCCAGCAGCGCGGCGAGGTCGCCGACATGCTCCTCCATGGCATAGGGGTCGTCCGGCGCTTCCGTCAGGCCGTGGCCGCGCTTGTCATAGCGCACAATCCGCAGCGGCCGATCGATCAGGCTCCCGAGTTCCATCAGCACGCGGTCCCAGATCCGAAAATCCGTCCCCAGGGAGTTGGAAAAGACCAGGGTCGGATGCGGCCCCATATTGCCGCCGGGCACCGCGTCCTCGTAATGCATGACGATGCCGTTGATCTGCGCGAACTTCATTCTTGCCTGCCTCTGCTGTTGGGTTCCGCTCCAGAGACTAGCGTCATCACCGAACACAGAGGACCGGAATTTCAAGATGCGGAAGGCGACCCGATGCCACAAAGCATGGGCGCTTGTTCCGGTTATGTAAATTTATATATTGAATGGAATTCATAACCAAAACGACATGTCGCGGGGAGAGGCCGGATGATCGACCGGCGCATCAAGTTCCGGCACCTGCAGTGCTTCCTGGAGGTGGCGCGCCAGAAGAGCGTGATGAAGGCGGCGGACGCGCTGGCCATCACCCAGCCCGCCGTCTCCAAAACCCTGCGGGAACTGGAGGAGACTCTCGACGTCTCGCTCTTCGACCGCAGCAAGCGCGGCATCACTCTCACCCGCTTCGGCGAGGTCTTCCTGCGTTACGCCGGGGCCAGCGTAACCGCCCTGCGCCAGGGGGTGGACAGCATCGCCCAGGCCCGCGCCAAGGACGGCGCGGCCATCGCCGTCGGCGCCCTGCCGACCGTGGCGGCGCAGGTCATGCCGGCGGCGATCAAGGCCTTCAAAGCCGACGGTGTGGAGAGCATCGTGCAGGTGGTGACCGGCCCCAACAGCTATCTCCTTTCGCGCCTGCGGGTCGGCGAACTGGACCTTGTGGTCGGGCGCCTGGGCGAGCCGGAACTCATGACCGGCCTCTCCTTCGAGCATCTCTACTCAGAGCGTGTCTCCTTCGTCGTTCGACCAGACCATCCTCTGCTGGCCGACAGGACCTTCGACCTGAAACGCATCCTGGAGTTTCCGGTGCTGATGCCCACCCGGGACTCCATCATCCGCCCGGCCGTTGAGCGCTTCCTGATCGCCGGCGGCATCGGCACGCCGCCGGACCAGATCGAGACGGTCTCCATGGCCTTCGGGCGCAGCTACACCCGCACCACCGACGCGGTCTGGATCATCTCCCGGGGCGTCGCCGCCGATTCCATCGAGGACGGCGTCCTCACCGAACTGCCCCTCGACACCAGCGAGACCCTGGGTCCCGTCGGACTCACCACACGCGTCGATACCCCTCCCGGCCTGCCGGTGCAGATGCTGATGCAGGCAATCAGGCAGGTCCCGGAAAACCTGATGCCCAAACAGCAAACAGGGGCCGACAACCGCAGGAAGAAGCGCACGCCGGCCTGAGTTTCAGTTATGGAACTGGCCGAAAAATTCATTTCTCATAACCAAATCCTTCCGCCAGACTTGATGTTAGCGTTCGTGCCGGTGAAATCCGGCGCGACTGAATGGGGAAGAAACGAGAGCCTATGCGCACGCAGGTGGGAATCATCGGCGCGGGTCCGGCGGGCCTGCTGCTGTCGCAGCTCCTGCATCTGAAGGGCATCGACGCGGTCGTCCTGGAGCGCCGCAGCCGGGACTATGTGCTCGGACGCATTCGCGCCGGCGTCCTCGAACAGGGCACGGTCGATCTGCTGCGCAGCGCCGATGTGGCCCAACGCCTGGAGCAGGAGGCCCTGATCCACGGCGGCATCGAGTTGGCCTTCGGTGGCCGGACCCGTCGCATCGACATGAAGCGCCTGACCGGCGGCAGTGTGGTGACTGTCTACGGCCAGACCGAGGTCACCAAGGACCTGATGGAGGCCCGCGACGAGCTGGGTGGGCAGTTGATCTACGAGGCCGAGGAGGTCAGGCCCCACGACTTCGACGGCACGCACCCACGCCTGACCTACAAGAAGGACGGCGTCACCCACGAGATCACCTGCGACTACATCGCCGGCTGCGACGGCTACCACGGCGTCAGCCGCCGTTCCGTGCCTCAAGATGCCTTGAAAACCTTCGAGCGCGCCTATCCCTTCGGCTGGCTCGGCCTGCTGAGCGACACGCCACCGGTTTCCGAAGAGCTGATCTACAACAACCACGAACGCGGCTTCGCGCTCTGCAGCATGCGCTCTCCGTCCCGCAGCCGCTACTACATCCAGTGCGCCACCGACGAGAATGTCGATGACTGGCCCGACGACCGCTTCTGGGACGAACTCCGCGCGCGCCTGCCGGCCGAGACCGCCGACCGGCTGGTCACCGGCGCCTCGATCGAAAAGAGCATCGCGCCCCTGCGCAGCTTCGTCGCCGAGCCCCTGCGCTTCGGCCGCCTGTTCCTGGCCGGCGACGCGGCCCACATCGTCCCGCCCACCGGCGCCAAGGGCCTCAACCTCGCCGCCTCGGACATCTTTTTCCTCTCCCGCGCCCTGACCGCGGCGATCGAAGAGAAGGACGAGAGCTACTTGGACCGCTATTCGGAGGACTGCCTGCGCCGGATCTGGAAAGCCCAGCGCTTCTCCTGGTGGATGACCAGCCTGCTCCACCGTTTTCCCGAGAGCAGCCCCTACGAGCGCCGCCTGCAGCAGGCCGAACTGGACTACATCACCTCGTCGGAGGCCGCCGCGACCGCCTTGGCCGAGAACTATGTGGGCCTGCCCTACGGGTAACAGCAGGCGGCCGGCGGCACCTCTTTAGTTAGAGCAGTCCCGAAACATCGCAGGATCGAAGGGCAGGTCCGCGAGAGCTTCGAGCGACATCCTTTGCAACTCCGGATGAGACAAGGGATCACAGTTCCAGTCTTCGAAACGCTGGGCTGCGCCGCCGGCGCGGCCGCTAAGGACCCAGATCAGGCAATCGATTGTGGTTTTTATTGATTTTAGCATGGCTAAAACATAGTCGCGATTGTGATCTGTTCTCTATCGATCTTTTCTGCATAGTGTTTTAGATTTTCTATATGAAAAACCTAAACCGCATCCACCTGGGCGGCCTGCGCGCGATTGAGGCGGTCGGCCGGCTCGGCTCCCTGCGCGCGGCCGCCGAGGAACTGGGCGTCACGGCGGGCGCGGTCAGCCAGCAGCTTCAGAAGACCGAACAACAACTCGGCCGCGCCCTCTTCGAACGCCAACCCAGGGGCCTCGTCCTCACGCCCCAGGGTGAAGAGGTCCTGCAGCATCTGACCCGCGGCATGACCGAACTCTCCAACGCGGTCACCCTCGCCGCGCGCAGTCGGGAGGACAGCCTGACCGTCTCCGTCGCGCCGGTCCTGGCCGCCAAGTGGCTGGTCTGGCGTCTCAAGGATTTCTATCGCAAGCACCCCGGCATCCGGGTGCGCATCGACTCCACCATCGCCCTGGTCGATCCGAACCACTCGGACGTGGATCTCTGTATCCGCGTGGGCAAGGGCGACTGGCCGGATACGACCGCCGAGAAGCTGATCGACCAGCGGGTCTTTCCGGTCTGCAGCCCCACCCTCGCCCGAAAGATCAAGCGCCCGTCGGACCTCGGCAAGCATCCCATCATCCGCGACGCCGGACAGATCTATAGCTGGAACCTCTGGCTGCATCCGAACGGCAGCGACGAATCCATCCTCGGCGACGGTCCGACCTTTTCCGACGGCTCGCTCTGCCTGGATGCCGCGATCGCCGGCCAGGGTATCTTCCTGGCCTGGGAAACTCTGGCCGCCGACAGCCTGGCCATGGGCCGGCTGGCCGCGCCTCTGCCCGGTCGCTATGCCACCGGCCTCGCCTACTGGCTGGTGCTCGGCAAACACCGCAGGCCTGCACCGGGCGTGCCGCGCTTCACAGCTTGGCTGCGCGACCAGCTCGCACAGTCAATCGAGACCGGCAAGGAGGAGTCGGTCACCAAAGCCGCTAGGAAGACACCGCCATAAGTCCAGCCCGGCTCCATGCCAAATTTTCGTATAACCCTATAGAGTTTTGTAGAATTACCGCCCGCCCCTTTCGTTCCTAGCTTTAGCCTATCAGCAAGGTTTCATCCCGTCGCGGCGACCCCAGAGGACAACCGCAACGGCCACAACAATCGCACCGCCGACCAAACGGCGGAAGAAGGGGAACGCGGCAAAAAAGCCCTTCCGGCCCGCCGCGGCAAGATCGATGAACGCACAGCCGAACAGCCTTGAGACGCCAAGCGACAGTCACAGCGCGGACCCGTCGGACAGACCTGACACGGCCGTCTCTGATGGCCCTGCCACGCCTGCCGGCCGGGCGGCGGTGGAGGCCGGTCTGCCAGCACTGCTCGGTCGTCTCTGGCGTTTTGCGATGGTACTGTCCCACAACGAGGAAACCGCCGCCGAGCTGGTGCAGAAGGCCTGCCTGCGCGCCCTTCAGCGCAGCCATCAGTTTCAGCCCGAAACACGCCTGGACCGCTGGACGTTCTCGATCCTGGCCTCACTCTGGAAGAACGAACTGCGCGCCGAACGTATCCGCCGCGGCGGTGGCTTCGTCGAGGCCGAAGAGGTCCTGGTCAGCGACGGCGGAGAACAGCTCGAGACCCAGGTCTTCCTCGCCCAGATCCTCACCAAGCTGCCCGAGCTGCACCGCAGCGCCGTGCTGCTGGTCTATGTGGAGGGGCTGAGCTACGCCGAGGCCGCCACCGCCCTGGACGTCCCCATCGGCACGGTCATGAGCCGCCTGGCCAACGCCCGCCTGAAGCTGGCGGAGATCCGCCGCGCCGGCGAATGCCAGGCCTGCAGGCGCCCGGTATCCAGGGTACGACAGGCCGGGTGACAGAACAGCCGGCGGCGCCATCCGCCATCAAGCGCGAAAAGGTTACCTGGCCCGGATTGCGCGACGCGGCAGGGACGCGGCAAGATAGCAACAGCTCTCTTGACCGGTCGGCCGCCATGAAATCCACAGCCTTTCTTCTTGCCCTGCTCACTCTCTCCACTGCTGCAGTGGCACAGCAGACGCCGGACCCTGCAGCGCCACCCAAACCCGCCGCGACCTCCTCTGCTCAAGACCTCCTCGCGCTCTGCCCGCCGGATATGCCGCCAGCCTGCGCCTGCGTCGCCCAGGGCAAGGGCGTGCGGGTCATGCCCGCGAACGAAGCCTACAAGAGCCGGCTCAAGGTGCTGCTGGTCGGACCGAAAAAGTAAATGACTGCCCGCCGCGCCGATCACGGATCCTGCGCGGGCGCCGCGACGATGATCAGCCGGATGATCCGCTTCTCCTCGTCGCAGAAGGGAAAGCAGCCGCGATAGATCGGGATGAACTCACGCTCGGCAACCGGCACCTTGCTGACGTAGTAGGAAGGCTGGCGCGTTTCCGCGACGCTGTTGAGGTCCTGCCAGCGCTTGGCGAGATCCTTGTCGCTCAGCGCGACGGAAAGGTTCTTTCCGGTCAGGTTCGCCGCGAAGAGGTTCTTCACCCCCTCACCCATGAGCCGGACGACGTGCCCCTCCAGGGTCGTGTCCCGCCGCTCCAGCACGATCATCCACTCCAGCACCCCCGGCACCGCCATGGGATCGAAGTCAGACCAAAGCGGCGCGAGCGGACAGACCTTGCGGGACATCCCGTCAAAATACGCCGCCATAGTAAAGATCGGACTTTTTTCTTCAACTTCCGATAACTCGATTTTCTTCATGGACCGTAAACACGCCGAAACCGCAAAAAATCAGGAATCTACACTAGCCGATTAATGTAATAAGCGGTCCATAAAAAACTGTTGGCGCGGCGATATTGTTTGGAATCGGCGGTTTACCTCCCGTGGCGGTGCAGAAGAAGGCAAGTAATAACAGATCGCAATAACCAGGCGTTGCAGCCTTGCATCCACCTTGCCCATGCGCGGTTGCCGAAGCATGACACGGGCGGCTGCCGCGCTTGCTGGTCAGGCCTCCGGCGTAAAATACGCCAGCGCCTGCCCGATCTCCTGCACGGTGACCGGCTGCACCCCGACCTTTTCGCAGATGGCGCCGCCGGCCAGATTGGCCAGGGTCACGGCCTCCTGCAGCGAGGCGCCGGCCGCCATGGCCGCGGCGAGCACACCGATCACCGTATCGCCCGCCCCGGCCGCATCGTGCACGAAGCGGATCATAGCCGGCAGCGTGGCGAAGTTGCCCTCGCCGTCCAGCATCGCCACCCCGTCCTTGCTGAGGGTCAGCACCACGTTCTCACAGTTCAGCTTTTCCTGCAGTTCCCGGCAGCAGGCCTCGACCTCCGCCGGCGCCGCCGTCACCGTCCGCCCCAGCGCCGCCGAGGCCTCCCGCAGGTTCGGCTTAAAGACCGTGACACCCTGGTAGGCGAAGAAGTTGTCGAACTTCGGATCCACCAGCGTGATGACGCCCTGCGCCCGCGCCGCCGCAACGATCTCGCCGATCAGTTCCGGCCCCAGCACACCCTTGTCATAGTCCTGCAGGATCACCGCATCGGTCTGCGCCAGGTTCGCGGTCAGGTCGGCCAGCACCCGTGCACGCAAAGGCTCCCCGATCGCCGTCCGGGTCTCGAAGTCCGCCCGCGCGATCTGCCGGTCATCGGCGATCCAGCGCTGCTTGACGGTCGTCTTGCGCTCCGGATCCATGACCACGAACTGCGCACTCTCTCCGCTGTCCCCCAGGATGCGCAGAAAGCGATGCCCGCCGTCGTCCCGCCCCACCACACTGTAGAGCGATGCTCCCTCCCCTAAGGCAAAGAGATTGTTCGCCACATTCGCCGCCCCGCCGAGGTGATAACTCTCACTGTCGGCGTCGAGAATGGGGATGGGTGCCTCGGCCGAGAGCCGTTCCGCGCGGCCGTAGACGTAGTGGTCGAGAATGACATCACCCACAATGGCGAAACGGCGGCCGCCGATGCGCTTGAGGATGGTGGTGAGAGAGGATTGGGAGAGGGACAGGTTCATGGCGCAGCAGCCTATTTAAAGCACGGCTTCACCGCAAATCATCCCTTGGAAAAACTCTGGCGGTCGAGTTTGCATGTCACGGCCGAGGTGAACCTAGCCACCCTGTGGTCGTGATGCGGCTTCTTCGTCCCGCCAAGCAGGCAAAGCAACGTTCTTGGACCGAACTAAGGCCGAGTTGCTACCGACATTTCGTTGACGCGGCATGGAACAGGCCACGCCGAAGAACCAGGTATTGATCGGAAAAGCAGGGCTCTCGCCCAAGTGTTGAAAAGTCCCGGAACCTTCGACACCGGATAAGACGAGACTCGCCAAACCTGTGGCGATTCCCTGCTCTTCCGCGCGGACTCGATTTACTTGGACCTGCGCCGACGAATGTTCATGAAACCCAGAAGCGCGAGACCGCTTGCAAAAAGCGGCAGGCTTGCGGGGGCAGGAACAGGCACTGGATCAGGGTCCACCGTGGGATCAGTCGTATTGCTATCCAATGGCGTATCAGAACCAAAAGTAATGTTGTCAAAACCTATCTGATTGATCGTTCCCCCGAAATCGATGGATCTTGCGATGCCATCGAAGCTGACCCCAATAGGCACAAAGGGACTGAACTGCCCGGTCGGATCAGGGGCGCCATTGAAGGGAGTCGTTGGCAAGGTGAGCGAAGCGAGCACATCCCCCGTCGCATCCAGGCCCGAATAAACATCGATGCTACCCTCGAAATTGAACGAGGAATAGAAGAACGAAAAGCCTGTATCGAACCCGGCCGCGACGTTCACTGTGGCCGCGCTGCCGGTCAGGAAAAACAGCACGGTATCCGGCGTGGGTTCACCTCCAAAGTTGCCCGAGGCCTGGGGCAAGCCCACAGAATCAGGATCGACAAGTGCCAGGGCGTTGTCGGAAAACCCAATTCCGAGATCTGTACCCGGACCGCTGCCGGAGCCCCCTAAGCCACCATTGTAAAAGTTTCCAACGCGCTCAATAACTGCAGTCCCAAGACCCGGAACGCCCACTGCCGACGAATCTTGCAGAACACCGAGACCTTCGAAATCAAGCACCACAGGGTTCGCGGTCGCGCTCGATGCGATTACAGACGACGCGAGACCGGCAAAAACGATCGCACCCAAAAACCTCTTTCTCAAAATACATCCCCTTTTTTCCGAAATATGCATACCGCTTCGTATGCGCTATCAACCATTTTCAGTAGCTGGCAATTCCCAAGTGGGACTTGAAAGCTCGTCGAAAATTTAATTTAGCAAAATTCATTCCAGCGAGAGTATTCAGCGGATTTTTACTCTTAGAAGTCAGTATTGTAAAATCCACCGACAATCCATGGCCAAATACAAGTAAATATTAAATGCGTCATAAGCAGGCCCAAACACACATAAACCGGCAGCAAAATCGATTGTAAATCTCTTCGACATCGGGAAGAGGTTTCACAAAACAAAGATGTGCATTTAGATCCGATACCAGGTGCCAGACGCGATGACTCTTTCAGCCCTCGATCTGTGGCGCCGGTGATTCTTTAAATCGAACGCAAAGAACTTTCAGTTGCTTCACCGACCCAGCTTCGAGGTCATCTCATCCGGCTTTGGTTGCGCCTCCAAGCCGGGTGCCTTCACAGTTCCAAGGACAGACGATCCAGCGCTTTCGCATAGCGCCCCGACAGGGACGACGCGACATCTTTTGGCAGACGTGAAAGCCGCGCCGCGTCACTGTTGTCCATCAGATCGGCTATCTTTACCTGAATGGCGCCGACGAGGCCGGACCGAGCAAGACGCTCAATGCGCTCGGCATATGTAAGCCCCGAGCCAGGGTCCTTCGTCACGGCAACAACGATTTGGATGGTGACCTCTGAATAGCCGCGTGCCCTGAGGTCCTGCGCTTCTACACCGCAATCTTCAATCGTGTCATGCAGCAGCGCCGCATGCTGCGTATCTTCACTGGCTTCGGGAAAACGGGACAGCAGGTTCTGGTGCACGCGCAAGACATGGTCGATGTAGGGATAGCCCGCCTTGTCAAATTGCCCTGCGTGTAACGCCCGCGCCCAGGATTTGGTTTCTTCTATGCTTGGCATCTTTTCCTTTCGACACACGAAACAGGCGCTTCATAACTTGATGTTCAAGGCGATGCTGAAAGGACAAATCCGATCAACCCCTCTCCCTGAAGCCCGAAAAATCCGCATTGCCGCTCTTTCCCCCATCGAGTTTATGCAAGCGCTCACCAGGGATAGTAGGTCAGTATCTCCGAATGTAAAACGCCTGCGGACGCATGCCTCCAACAGCCGCTTGCCTGGTGTGCCGACGGCGATTCACCCCGCTCTTCACCTGTGGTATGACCGCCCAGTACCGCCATCGCCTCAAGTGACAGCCTTGATGGAAAGACTTAAAATGATCCTCCGTCTCACTGCCTTCGTGGCCGCCTTCATGGTCTCCATCTCAGGCCTTCAAGCGGCCGGTTTTCAATACATCGAACTTGAGAGCGGCACGGGAAAGCCAATCGCTCTGGGCATCTGGTATCCGAGCGATACGCCGCCACCCGAGACGCCCAACACCCCCCTTGGCCAGGCTGTGGCGCGCGGGGCGCCGCTGGCGGGCACACAGCTTCCTCTGGTCGTTCTTTCGCATGGCAACAACGCGGGGCTGGGCAGCCATGCGGCCACCGCACTCGCGCTGGCGGAGGCGGGCTTCGTCGCGGCCGCACTGACCCATCCCGGCGACAACTTCCGGGACAACAGCGCGCCGCCTTCACGCTGGCTGATCGAGCGGCCACTCCATATCAAACGCGTGATCGACTTCCTGCAGAAGGACTGGCGCGACGCGGCCCAACTCGATCACGGCAAGACCGCCATCTTCGGATTTTCCGCCGGCGGCTACACGGCGCTGGTCGCGGCGGGCGCGAAACCGAACCTCTCAAAGCTCCTGAACCACTGCCGCGACCACCCCCGGGAATTCCTCTGCGAGATCGGATTTGGCCGGGAGATCGAAGAGAGCGGCCTCACCGACGTCGCGCACGAAAGCGGCCTGGCCGACCCGCGCATCTCCGCCGCCGTGGTGGCGGCGCCGGGCGTGGGTTTCGCCTTTGACAAAGAAGGTCTCGCGGGCGTCTCAGCGGATCTTCAGATCTGGGCCGCCACTCGGGACGAACGCGTGCCCTACGCCAGCAATGTCAAGCCGCTCGCCGCTGCCCTGCCGCAGCCTCCGCAGCTTCATATTGTCGAGCAGGCCGGCCACTTCGCCTTCCTCCCGCCCTGCGATCCGGCGTGGGAACAGCAAAACCCCCGGCTCTGGGAAATGCTCTGCAAAGACGACCCGGCCTTCGACCGCGCCGCGTTTCATAAGCGCTTCAACGCCGAGATCATTCGCTTCCTCCGGGATGCGCTGGGGTAAGTTTGAGCGACCGAACGCGCAAGCCACCTTGGCAGTTGCTTCGCAATTGAAGGCACTGGCCAGCGTCAACGCACACTAGGCTCAGTCGAGCAGACAGAACAGCGCGTAGCAGTGATCGGTGAAGCGGGTGAGAAAAAAGTAGAGAATGGCATCGGCCAGCAGGCTGGCGCCCAGCACCGGCAGCGCGATGTAGAGCAGGAAGTAGTAAAGCGCCCAGCGCGTGAAACGGCGCTTGGGAATCCGGTGTCCCCGAATTTCCACTAGCTTCTTCGCCCGCCACGAAGGGCTGTCGGCTGACTGTGTCATGACCACAGACTAAGCCATGAAGAGATAAACTGCGATGGCCCTGATCGCGCTCTGGTGAATTTTCAACGGGAGAGGGCTCGAATCATTGCCGCCCCCGGTGAAAACCGGGATGATGACGGCCATGGTCACCGCCCCAGAATCCCAACCCGAACTCGAACCGGATTCCGACAGCGATATTGCCTGGCAGCCCTGCCCCCAAAAGACCTGGGATGCCCTCACCCGCCAGGCCGGACGGAGCAGCCTGGAACAGTCCTGGGCTTACGGCGTGGCGATCGAAAGCGCGCAGGGCCTGCGGGTCGAGCGCGGCCTGATCGGCCAGGGTGGCGAGCCGCTGGCCCTGGTCCAGGCCTTCTGCTGGGAGCGCTTTGGTCTCCGCATCGCCCGGCTGCTGCGCGGCCCTATCTGGCTGATCGACCCACGGGAAGACCCGCGCGCGGCAGAGGTCTACGCAACCATCGCCCGTCAGTTCCGCCGCCGCCGCTTCGGAGACTTCCTGTTCTGGCTGCCGGAACTGCCCGATCATCCCAAGAGCGCCGCCATGCTGCGGACCCAGGGCCTGCGCCCGGTCGTGACCGGCTACAGTTCCATCTGGCTCGACCTTCGGCCGCCCCTGGAGGACTTGCGTGCCGGCCTGCACGGCAAGTGGCGCAATGCCCTGCGGCAGGCGGAAAAGGCCGGCTTCGACGTAGGGGTGACGAGCAACCCGCGCCGCCTGGAGCAAAACCTGCAGTCCTACGACCGCTTCCGCCGCCAGAAGCGCTTCGCCGGCCCCAGCGGCGATCTCATCGCCGCCCTGGCCGGCCACGACCGCAAGGCCGCGGTCGCCCTCACGGCACGAACCCGCGGCGAGCAGGTCGCCGGCGTCATCCTGGTTCGCCACGGCAAGACGGCCACCTACCTCGCCTCCTGGACCAGCGACGCCGGACGCGTCGGCCAGGCCCACAACCTGCTGCTCTGGCGCGGTATCGAGACCTTGAAGGAAAGCGGGATCGACTGGCTCGACCTGGGCGGCGTGAACACCGAAAGCCAACCCGGCATCGCCCGCTTCAAGCTCGGCCTCGGCGGCGAAGTCTTTACGCTGGCCGGGACCTATTTGTGAGCGGGGTTAGCTCATCATGGCCCGGTAGTTTTCGAATATACCGCCGAGCTCCACGGGCAGCTTTAGTACGATAACACTTTGATGATTTGTCCAGACGGCAAAAGCCTGCAAGTCTCGAGAGACAATTCGCAGGGAGGGCTATATCAGTGCGCAGATTTGCAGTTTCCATCCTCGGTATGTTCGCTTTGGCCGCATTCTCGACGGCGTCAGTGGCGCAGGGCCGGCCGGATTACGGTGTCCCGGTGGACGGCGCCACCGCCAAGCGTATTGCCGCCGCCACGATAGAAGCCTGCCGCGCCAATAACTGGAACGTCGCGGTCGCCGTCGTCGACAACCACGGCTTTCTCGTCTACTTCGAGCGCATGGACAATACCCAAACAGCCAGTGTCGAGATCGCGCAAATCAAAGCGAGCGCGGCCGCGACCTACCGCCGCCCGACCCGCGCCTTCGCGGAGGCGATCTCCAAGGGCCGGACCGCATTGGTGACCTTTCCCGGCATCGCCGCTTCACCCGGTGGCATGCCGATCCTGAAAGACGGTAAAGTCATCGGCGGTGTCGGCGTGAGCGGCGTTCAGGGCGGGCAGGACGAAGAATGCGCCAAGGCAGGTCTCGCCGCCCTGTGATTAGCGGAGAACCTTAAAGCTAAGCTGGGTGTGACAGCTCATTGACGCGCCTCAAATGAAGGCGTGGCGGACAGCTCCGCTGCGTCGTCCGGCGAGTAACATAGTGTTTCGTCTAATTGTACTGTTTGCTAGTCAAGCTCCGATTTATGTGTGGCAAGGGTCAGGCCTTCTAGCATGCGCCGTTAATCTTGATAGCACGCACAATCGACGACCTGACCTCGATCACAGGAACTCGCCCGAATCACCATTATTAGGTGCATAAATTACTTTACCTCATCTTAAAATAGTGATATACTATCTTAAGAACGTATATAGATCTTTTTTTCTATTTTTAAGAATCATGTGCAAACTGGATATTATATCCGGAAAGTCGGCACCACCATTAAAAAGACAACATATTTTTCAGCACATCAAAATTACTTGAAATTTTCATTTACTCAGAGGGAAGAAAATATCATGAGTTATTTCAGATACAATTTTTTTTATTTGACCCTTTTAGGATGCTTGATTTCCGGATGTGCCAGCGTGAACCCTAGCTCATTGCAGGCGACAAACTATCTGCTCGACTGTCATGTTGTGATGCTGACCGGCTCGGATTGCAACGGCGATCCAACCAGTGCTCAGTTGGTCAATGCAGTGGTCCCTGAAGCCGCAAACCTGTACCGCATCCCACCCGCAGCTGAAGAAGGCGATGCCGCCGAAGGAAACAACGCAGCCGATTCCTTAGGCAACGTTTATCCCTACGGCGATTGGAAAGCAGAATACGAAGAATTGTCGAAAAAACCGGAATGGCGCGATCAACTGATGCCACAGTTGATGCTTCTTAGGGGTGATCGGATTCTTGCGATCCTAGCGGATCAGGGTCAGAACCTGGTAAGGGAAAATCGCGGCGATAAGACAGATTCAGGGCGCCTCCTGCTAAGCCTCTTGGCGCTTCGCAAGCATCTGCATGCCATGCGCGAGGATGTAAAGACAGGCATGCCAACCCATCTGAACTACGAGCGCATGCAGGCTCTGCTGGATGGCTTTTCCTACGCCTGGGAGGCGCGCGGAATCGAGGCAGATTGGATCATTCGAACAGTCAGGGGAGCAGGTTCAGTCCTTTCCACGGCGTACGTTCTGGACCAAGGGAAAGACCTTCTGTGGATGATGCTGGCCGAAAGACTAATTCTGCTGGGCTATACGCAAGACCTGCATATCAGCTTTTTGCAAGTCACCAAGGCTTGCTACGACAACGACAACTTTCAATGCAACATTGATGTCGCTAATAACAGGCTCGCAGAGCCCATCCAAAGCAAGCTCGATCGCTGGAAGCCCGACTTCGAAAGATCCTGCGAAGCCCTCGCCATCGGTGCCGATGTGGATAAAGCAGTTTGCACTCAGTAGGTGCAGGACCACGAATACGACGCCTCATTAGGTGCAACACACTTGTGGCGGCCGAGCCAAGCCCTACAGAGCAACAAGCTGCTCATGCCCAAGTGGCTTTCGGTCGGCCAGGGCGGATCAGGTATCGTAGGCGACACGGCGAGCTTGGCGCCAAGCACGCGAGTCCACTCCAATTTCGTCAGGGTCGGATCAGTTCGACGAGTCTATGAACCACACCATCTGCCTGGAACCCGATCCGGCCCGGGCCTATTCCACACCACTCGCTGCAGCGTTGCTGTTGCATTGGCGCGTAGACTGTCGCGCGTTTTTCCTGCGTCACGGATTCTCACGATACGCATCCAAATCCCCAAGCGAAATCAGCTGCCTGCCGCTTGAAGGGCAGCATATTTGAGATAGGTTACACACAAAACGCGTTAGTTAAGCAGAGCCGTCCCGCCTGTTTCAGCAATTCCTTGCTCTCGGCAAACCTTGCCCCAAGGATCTTCCTGTCGGCGTCCGGCGGGAACGTATTGACAAAGATGCTTCAAGTTTTTGCACTCGATAGACTCGACCTTCGCAAACAGCATCTGCCCCTTTTCCATCTTGCACCAGGTTTCCGCCATTCGCGCAACCAAAACTCCTGACGCTTGAATAATAGTTTGAATTTGATCAATTTCTCCACGTCGTTCATTGTTTTCCTTTAATTCCCCCCCAAGCACGCCACTTTTAATCCAGTCTTCTGGCTGCAATGTCACCCATTTCTGTTTTTCTGCTTCAGCTTCTGAAGAAATTTTCCGGTCAAGACTTAATCCCAATGACATGTTGTTTAAATCACGATAGAGTCGGTTCCTAACCTCGTCGTCTTTACATTTTTCACTATCTCGTTCGTACACTTTTTGAAGTGAGTGGACAGATACTTGCCCATCCTCAAGACCATGCACAAGAATACCATCATTTAAATCGCAAGCGCCACCCTCTCCTTTTTCGACTTTTAACCTATGCTTAGAGAAATAGTCGTGATTTGATAAAACAATGGAAGCTACATTTATCTCTTTTTTACTTTTACTAAATTTTGTTTCATTCAGTGAATTTATCAATTTGATTGCGTCTAGCGTTTCTCGAGCACGCAACACTCGTTGGTCGTCAAGCATAGTATCGACAGCTTGCAAGCCCTTCTGAAAAGGGATAAGAGAATCAAGAATACTTGCGAACAAACTTGCATTTTTATATTTGGCAGTAGCACTCTCACTAATAATTCCCTCTGGGGGTTTCGAAGCATCAATGACTAAAACCACAATGTTTTTTGGATTTCTTTCGAGCCAGTGCTTTGATCCAGGCTTTTCTTCGATAAAGCCAACATCAAAAGTTTTTTCATTTTGTTTAAGTTGCGGATAGCGGGATATATCACAAAAATCTGATGGTATTTCGTCGCTCCAATACGGTGCAATCCCATCAACAGTGTGGAATATGACCTCAAGAACTGGAGAAAGAGAGATGTGATCTCGTATTCCTCCATCTTGCAGATGCACGTATCGTTCTTTTTTATCCTCGCTGAAGTCCTTTAAAGTATAAGGAGGAAACAAAACCGAAAATGCGTTAGATGCAGCAACGGCATCTGCAACAGGAAATTGGCTCAAATCAGAATTAATCTTCGCAAATGTCTCTCTGGTAAATCGAAAGCACCTTCCAGGCACTTCGTTCTCATCCTCTGGCATCGTCATATCGGTAGCCTGTATTATGATATTCGGGCGCTTTGGATTAAAATCCCGAAACTCGAAACCATCACTACCAAGCCCAAATGGAAGATCATCATGTGGCAGTTGATAAGGGCCATCTGCAAAAGAGTCTGCTATCACGCGCGTTCTATTGTACTCCGTTACAAGCGTTCTCCAACCATGCCAAGGCACAAACAAAAGATCGAAAACCCAATCTTGAAACACGTTATACGTAAACCTTTGGTAAAATGGATCTGATGAACTGTGACTACTCGTCCAATTCAGGTTAGGCGATTTTACACTGCCTCTGTCGACTTCTGCACATTGGATAGTCTCGGATTGATCGGTCGTCACAGCAGTCGAACCGGTTAACCCACAGCTAACTCCGAACAATCCGATTCCAAATGCACCACCGGAAATACCCGAAACCATATCTATGTGATTCAGTAATCCAATCTGATCGAGATGATAAAAGACAGCATTACCAAGCACCGCCGCTCGGACTCCTCCACCGGATACTGCAACAGCAAAAAGTGTCTCATCTACCTCTATCGGATCACATTGCGACATCCTCACTCTTCCGTCATCGTCCCGCTCTGCAGAGGAAAAAAGCGCGTCCCGACATTTCGCTGCCTGCGCTGGAGTCACAGATGGGTCACTGAACCGGTACTGCCACGGCACTGCGAGGGTTGCGATTGTTGATCCCGTAAGGGGCGCGTTCACCTCGTGTAGTTCACTCGCCTCTTTGTTATCAAAGCCGTCAACGGGTACGACGGTACAGGAGGCACAAACAAACAACACAAACGAGGAAAAAAAATAATTAGATTTCATAATGGTCATCCCCCTTCGAAAATACTTTTATGGCAACGTCAATCTACCTTTAATTGTTTAATATACGCATTATACTTCATTTATAGATTTTTTCAAATCTATGATTGTAAATGCTAATATTTATGCAAATTTTAGGATTTCACAATCACTTGGCGTGTCAACGCCATCAAACCAAGTTGCGCCGTAAAAACAAGGCAAAGGGGATTTTGAGCGGCCGATAGCGTCAAAACGGTTCAGAGGACAAAATTAAAGACCGGCCAACACGACAATTTCTTAGAAAAATAGAACGTCACCAGACATCTATTTTTACAGGACACGAACAGGTATTTATTTCGCCTAGTGAACAAAAACGGAGAAATCTCTCACAAAATCTGCCCCAAAAACTCCTGCGTCCTGGGGTCCTTCGCCTCGCTAAAAAACGTCGCCGGCGGCCCGTGCTCCACAATGACCCCGCGGTCCGTGAAATAAATATGGTCCGCCACTTCGCGCGCGAAGCCCATCTCGTGGGTGACCAGCATGCAGGTCATGCCGTCCTGGGCCAGTTCCTTGATGGTGACCAGGACCTCCTTCACCGTCTCCGGGTCCAGCGCGGCGGTCACCTCGTCGAACAGCATGATATCGGGGTTCATGGCGAGGGAACGGGCGATGGCGACGCGTTGCTGCTGGCCGCCGGAGAGTTCGCCGGGGTAGCTCTCTTCCTTGCCTTCCAGGCGCACCTTCGCGATCAGCCGGCGCGCCCGTTCCTCCACCTCTTTCTTGTCCTGCTTCAGGACCTGGACCGGGGCCATCATGACATTCTGGAGCGCGGTCTTGTGGGGGAAGAGGTTGTACTGCTGGAACACCATGCCGACCTTCTTGCGCAGGGCGAGCTTGTCCAGCTTGGCGTCGTGGACCTCCTGCCCCTCCACGGTGATCGAACCTGAGTCGATGGGGTTCAGGGCGTTGACGCAGCGGATCAGCGTCGACTTGCCGGAGCCCGAAGGGCCGATGATGCAGATCACCTCGCCCTTCATCACGTCGAAGGAAATGCCCTTCAGCACCTCCAGCTCGCCGAAGGATTTTCGCACCTCCTTCAGGGACACGATGGGCTGCTCCGGGGTCCAGCCGTTACTCGCGGCCATATTGCTGTCAGACATCGTTCAACAGTCCCAACATTAGAGTTTCACCGCGAACTTGCGCTCGAGCCGGATGGTCAGGCGCGCGATCGGGTAGCAGTAGATGAAAAAGATCACCAGGACGAAGCTGTAGAAGGGGATCAGCAGCTCCGGGTGATTGTCCTCGGCCTCGATGGCCTGGCGGGCCAGGTTCAGCACCTCGTTGACCCCCAGGATCGAGACGATGGGCGTGGCCATGGTCAGGATCGCGTACCAGTTCATCCAGGGCGGGATCATGCGCTTGATGCACTGGGGCAGGATGATCTCGAACAGCGTCTGCCGCCGCGAAAAGGCCAGGCATTCCGCGGCCTCCCATTGAGCCGTCGGCACCGAGTTGATGGCGCCGCGCACGATCTCTGAGATGTTCGCCATGATGGGCAGGGCGAGGCCGAAGACCGCCTTGATCCAGTCGGGGATGGGAATGATGGTGTCGCCGATCTTGATCTCGAAGGGAAAGGTCAGCATCACGATGAAGAGCAGCACCAGCCAGGGCGAGTTGCGGAAGATCTGGGTGACGAACCAGCTGCCCTTGGCGATGACCGGGTTGCGCGAAATCTGCCCGAGCCCGAGCAGCACGCCCGCGACGGTCCCCACGAACATGGTGAGAAACGAGATCAAAATGGTCAGGAAGAAGCCTTCCTTCAGCAGGAAGGGGATCCAGCGCAACAGCGCATCAAAGGCCTGCCCCGTGGTATAGCCGCCATTCTGCGCCAGCGCGCTCAAAGGCCAGAGCCCGGCGGCCGCGACCAGCAGGAAGAGGCTCCAGGGCGGCAGGCTGGCGAGCCAGCGGCTGAAGCCCAGCTCGCCCGGCGCACTGTAGACCGCCTTGAAGGAATGCAGCACCGGCAGGTCGGTCTTGGCCGCGCTGGTCACACCGGGAATTGGACGGCTGGGAATGGCGGAACGGAGATATCGCCTCATACGCTCAACCTCCGTAGCCGGGGATGCGCATGATGCGCTCCCACCTGTTCATGCCGACCACCACGACCCCGACCAGCGCCAGGTAGGCGACGAAGAGGAAAGTCATCATGGGATACTGCGCGGAAGGATAGTCGTTCCAGATGGTCACCGACTGATAAAGAAGCTCCGGCACCGCGATCACGAAGGCCTGGGTGGTGGTCTTGACCAGGTTCACCAGGTTGTTGTTGAGCGCGGGGATCGAAACCCGCAGGGCCAGGGGAAAGACGATGTGGCCGTAGATCTGCAGGCGCGTATAGCCCAGGGCCTCGGCGGCCTCCTGAGTCGATTTCGGCACCGCCTCCACCCCGGCGCGGAAGATCTCCACGTTGAAGGCGCCGGCGAAGAAGGAGAGCGCGATGATCGCCCAGCCCACGTTGCTGATGATGGGAATTTCCAGCCAACCGTCCGGCGAATAGGTCGGCGTGAACTGCCCTAGCGCGAAGTAGAAGAACAGCAGTTGCACGAAGGGCGGCGTGTTGCGGAAGAACTGGATGTAGCCGGCGACCACCGCCCGCAGGACCGGGTTCTTCGCCCCCTGCATGCCCGCGCCGATCACCCCGATCACCAGGGAAAAGAGGACGCAGACCACCGAGAGCTGGATGGTCATCCAGAGCCCGGAGACCACCTTGTTCCACTGGCTCTCTTCATAGAAGAAGATGAAGTTCCAGGTGGGGTGGTTTGCCGCCACTTCCCTGAAAAATTCCTGAATAGCTTCGATCATCGGCCCCCGAAAAACCGCCATCTTGGCCGATCTCTGCGTCAAGGCTCCCTCTGTGATCCTCACGTAGCTGAACTACGCTCCGGTTCTCGATGAAACCTCTCCTGAAGCTCGACTCAAGCTGACGATTTTTGCCTTGTTTCCCCTGACTCAACTCACCGCTCTTACCGGCGGCATCTTACTTTAGTCTCCCAATCGGGAGCGGCCGTTTGTTTTGGCCGCTCCCTTGGGATCATACCGGCCTTACTTGATCCAGTCGGCGAAGCGCTCTTTCTGGGCCTGCAGGTAGGCGGTCGGCTGGATGCCCCACTTCTTTTCCAGCTCGACCAGGGTGCCGTCGCGGTGCCAGTTGTACTGCATGCCGGACATGAAGCGGCCGAAGACACAGTTCTGCTCGGCTTTTGGAACCGCCAGCGCCCAGGGGTTATCATCCTCAGTCTTCAGGGGCATTTCGAACTGCTCCCAGTTGCCCGACGACAGATCGGCGACGATGGAGCTGTCGTCATAGACGAAGGCGATGCACTTTTTGTCGCGCAGGGCCTGCTTGGCTTCCGCGTTGCCGCCGAAGGCCACGACCTTGGCGCCGTAACGCTCTTCCACGATCTTGTTGTAGAAAGCGCCCTGCTTGCCGCAGACCGGGCGGTCGCGAAGCTGCTCCCAGTTGGCCAGATCCAGGGCCTTGGGCGCCAGGATGTTGGTGCCGGAGGTGTAGTAGTTCGGGCCGACGATGCCGACGATCTCGCGGCGGTCCGGACGGTCGGACATGGTCGCGATCATCAGGTCGATCTTGCCCTGCTCCAGGAACTGCATGCGGTTGGAGGACTGCACGGCGACCGTCTCCAGCTCGACGCCCATGGCATCGGCGACCGACTGGGCCATGTCGACTTCCATGCCGACCAGCTTGCCGCTCTCGTCGCGGAAGCCCCAGGGCTTGTAGTCGGGCTTCACGCCGACCACGATCTTGCCGCGGGACATGACCTTGTTCCAGACCTCGTTGGTGCACTGTTCCGCATAGGCGCTGGTCGCGACCAGGGTCATGGCCGTGGCGCTCAGCAGGCTGATCATTTTCCTCATAATCTTCTCCCGTTTTCTGACTTGATGGTTGTTATGTCACTCTCTTGCCGGGCCGGTCTCCCTGTTCCATGACAGGACGCTAAGCCACCAGGCTCGCCCCTCCGGTTCCCGCACCGGCCCTGAAAATGCGCTGGGCCAATGTCTTCAAATCTTCCTGTCCATCCATCCCAGTCTGCACCTGAATGCCGCCACAGGATAGACAGGAATCGAATTTCGCTTGCAGTTTCGCCTCGCTCAGCGGGCGCTCGGGCATGCCCTCCGCCTCGCCGCAGAAGACCTCGTGACGGCTGCCGTCCTTCAGCCGGAGCGTCGCCCGCGCGCTCTCCGGATAGCGCGCCCGCATCTCCTCGCTGGAAAGTTCCGCGGAGACCTCAATGCTGACCAGTTCCATCAGAGCGCGCTTGTCTTCTGACGCGATTTCGGCCGGCGCAAGATCCTCCAGCCGCACGCGCCCCTGCAACAGCGCGCAGGCCACTGCATAGGGCAGCGAGAACTGCGCCTGCTGCGGCGTCTCCGGCCGGTCGTAAACCAGGCTGATCCGCACCAGTTCGGGCACCTCCAGATAAAGCGCTTCGATGTCGGCGATCGCAGCGCCTGAAGCTCTGAAGGCTTCGCCCGCGGCCTCGATGGCCGCATGGGCCGCCGAGCAGACCGGACTGGTCTTGAAGAGCAGACCCGGATCGGTCAGCCGCCAGCGCCGGCCGAGGCTCTCCAGCTCTTCGCGTTTCGCTTCTCCGCCGTTCAGCAGCGCCAGAAATCCGCGCTCGTCTTCGAAGGCTCGGGTCGGACCGCTGAGGCCTGCACCCGCGACCTTGGCGAAGTCGATGGCCCGCCGCGCCGCATCGCCGACCAGGAAGGGCTTGCCGTCGGTCCCGAAGACCGCCTTGCCGCCGCCAGATGCCCCCGCCGCGAGGCCGAGCGCGCTTGCCGTCTCCCCGGCGCTGAGACCATAGAGCTTCGCCGCGGCCGCCGTGGCACCCGTCAGCCCGAAGGTCACCGTACTCCACCAGCCTTTGAAGTAATGGCCATGGCCACAGATGTCGGCCAGCGTGTAAGTGACCTCCGATCCGGCGACGAAGGCCGCAAGCATCTCTTCTTCGCTTGCGCCGGTTTCTTCCGCCGCCGCCAGGATCGCCGGAAAGACCACGGCCGAGCCGTGCATGATCCCGGTGTAGCTGGTGTCGTCGAAATCCCAGGCATGGGCCGCCGCGCCGTTGATCAGGGCCGCGTCGCCGGCGGTCAACCCGGACCCGCATCCAATCGCCGAACAGGGCCCCGAACTGCCGCCGTAAAGCTCCCGCAGTTTCGGCAGCATCGGATGGACATTCGCCGCCGCGATCACGCCGATGGTGTCGCTTACAGCCCGCCGGGCGGTCGCCGTCACCGCCGCCGGAATCGCTTCCGGCGCGAGTTCCGCGCTCCAGTCGGCAAAGCTGTGACAAATGTCGGTCATTTCCGAGATCTTTACTCCCCCTGTGCCCAGCTACGACCGCGCGGCCGCTGGTTCATTTTCCTCGTCCCAGTACTCCCCGTAGGCCTGCCGTGCCGCCTCGATCGCCTCGATCTTGGTCAGGCTCTCCGGCCCCGCCTTCTTCAGCATGCTGCCCAAAAGACCCTCGACCACCACGACCTGCGCCGCGATCGAGGGGAAGTAGTTCGCCGAGTCCGAGGGCGCGACCAGGGCCACGTCGGCCGCCCGCGCCAGCGGTCCGGAGCGGCGGTCGGTCACGGCGACGATGGGAATGCCAGCCGCCTGGGCGTCCTGGCAGGCCATCACGGTCGCGCGGGAATAGGGCTCCGAGGAAAAGGCGATGATCGCGTCCTCCGGCGTTAAGTCATAGAGGGAATTGGCAATTGAGCCCCCCTGTGTGCGCAGCAGCGACCAATTGGGAAAGGCCATGCTGGCGACATAGTGGGCATAGATCGCCAGCGCGAAGCCGCTCATCATACCCACCACCTGCACACTGCGCGCGGCTGTCAGCAGCTCCGCGGCCCGCTCCAGGCCGGCCTCGTAGTCCGACGTCAGAAAGCTGTCGACATTAGCGACCGCGGTCTCCGCCTGCTGCCGCATGGAGCCTTTCCGGTCGCCGGATTCCGCCTGCAGCGCCCGGGCCCGTCCCGCGAAGCTGGCATCCGGCTGATAACGGCCGGTCACCCGGGCCCGATAGCTGTGACGGAAGGCCTCGTAATCCTCGCACTCGATCGCCCGCGCCAGCCGCGACAGGGTCGCCGGCGCCACGCCCGCCCGCTCCGCCAGGGTCCGCATGGAGTAGAGCGCCACGTCATCCGGATGATCCAGCACATAGCGCGCCGCGATCTTCAGCCGCGGCCCCAGCCGCTCATAGGCCGCATCCAGCCGCGTATGCATATCCATCCCCATCCCGCGACATTAACCGCTTGACGCGAGTGTTTCAATCTCATTTATTTCTGAAACAAATGACCCACATCTACAGATAGCAGTTGCAGCCCTATACGGACCTGCGACAGACTCAAAATCTGCCGCATTCGCCTCAAGAAAAAGCCCACAGCGTCGCGCTTCAGGAACCCAATCCCATGAGCCATGTCTTCCCCCGTCACAGCAAAGCCAGCCCACCGAGCGTCTCCCACGGCGACGGCCCCTATATCGTCGACAGCAACGGCAAGCGGTACTTGGACGCCTGCGGCGGCGCCGCCGTCTCCTGTCTGGGACATTCGGACGAGGCCGTGACCGAGGCCATCCGCGGCCAGATCGGCGCCATCGCCTACGCCCACACCGGCTTTTTCACCTCCCCGCCCGCGGAAGCCCTGGCCGACAAACTGATCGCGCTGGCACCAGGCGAGCTGGACCGGGTCTACTTCGTTTCCGGCGGATCGGAGGCGGTGGAAGCCGCCCTGAAGCTAGCCAGGCAGTACTTCATCGAGGTCGGCCAACCCCAGCGCAAACACATCATCGCCCGCTGGCAGTCTTATCACGGCAACACACTCGGCGCCCTGGCCGCCGGCGGCAACCGCTGGCGCCGTGCCCAGTTCGAACCGCTGCTGGTCGAGATGTCCCATATCGATCCTTGCTACGCCTACCGGGGCCAGCAGGACGACGAGAGCGACTTCGACTACGGCCAGCGGGTGGCCAACCAGTTGGAGGCGGAGATCCAGCGCCTCGGCGAAGATAGCGTCGCCGCCTTCGTGGCCGAGCCTGTGGTCGGCGCCACGTTGGGCGCCGTGCCCGCCGTCGAGGGCTACTTCAAGCGTATCCGCGAGATCTGCGATCGCTACGGCGTGCTGCTGATCCTGGACGAGGTCATGTGCGGCATGGGCCGCAGCGGCACGCTCTATGCCTGCGAGCAGGAGGGCATCGCACCGGACATCCTCTGCATCGCCAAGGGCCTTGGTGCCGGCTATCAGCCCATCGGCGCCATGCTCTGCACGGCCGCCATCTACGACGCGATCGCCCAGGGATCGGGCCTGTTCCAGCACGGCCATACCTATATCGGCCATCCCACCGCCTGTGCGGCCGGAACCGCCGTTCTCAAACGCCTGGTCGACGACAAGCTGGTCGAACGGGTCAATCCCCTTGGTGAAGGTCTTCAGGCCCGTCTGGAGGCGCGCTTCGGCCAGCATCCCCACATCGGGGATATCCGCGGCCGCGGGCTCTTCCGCGGGCTCGAACTGGTCCGGGACCGCGAGAGCAAGACACCCTTCGACCCGGCGCAAAAACTCCACGCCAAGGTCAAGAAGGCGGCCATGGAGGAGGGGCTCATGTGCTACCCCATGGGCGGCACGGTCGATGGCCAGAACGGCGATCATGTTCTGCTGGCGCCGCCGTTTATTCTCGACGATGCGCAGCTTGACGAGATCACTGACAAGCTCGAGCGTGCCGTCACCAGCGCCCTGGCCCAGGCTGGCGTGTCATGACAACGCCGGCCACGATCATGGTGGCGCCCAATGGTGCGCGAAAGACCAAGGACGACCACCCGGCCCTGCCCGTCACCGTCGCTGAAACGGCCAGGGCTGCGGCCGAATGCGCGGAGATGGGAGCGACTGCCATTCACGCCCATGTCCGTGACCCGGACAGCAAGCACGTCCTGGACGCTGAGTTGTACCGGGATCTGCTGGCGGAAATCGAACGGGAATGCGGTGATGCCATCTTCACGCAGATCACCACGGAAGCCGTCGGCATCTATCAGCCCGAAGAGCAGATGGCGGTGGTGCGCGCCGTAAAGCCTCGTGGCTTCAGCGCCGCGCTCAAGGAACTGATCGCAACGCCAGATAAGGAAAGCGAAGCCGCCGCCTTCTACGAATGGGCCCTGCAGGAAAAGATCGCCGTCCAGCACATCCTCTATGAAGCCGAGGAGATCCATCGCTTCGCCGACCTGGTGCGCCGCGAAGTTATTCCCGGCGACCGCCACGCGCTGCTCTTCGTCCTGGGCCGCTATAGCAAGAACCTGGAAAGTGAGGCCGAAGACCTGCTGCCCTTCGTGGAGGCGCTGACGGCATCCGGCCTGAAGCCTCAGAGCGACTGGATGGTCTGCGGCTTCGGCCGCAGCGAAACCGCCTCGCTCACCGCCGCGCTTGCCTTGGGAGGACACGCCCGCGTCGGCTTCGAAAACAGCCTCTGGCACGCCGACGGGGAAGTCGCGGCGTCGAACGCGGAACGGGTGCGGGTTATCGCGGCTATTGCCGCAAGGCTCGGACGCGGCGGACAAACTGCAGAAGGCACCAGCGAGGTGCTCGGCGGAATAGACCGAGAACCGCTATTCGGATGAACACATGTGGAACTTGCATGGCAGACAAATGACGAACCAGCTCGTTACTACAGGAATTGTATCACTCTTTTTGACCATCGCCGGAATTGCTACCCCACAAGCAGGCAATACTCAGACGCTACCAACTGTAAATAGCGACAGCACGCTAGCTGATTGGTCCCTTTTGGCACCATACGCCAGTGAATGGCCCAAACTGATTTTCGATAGTGACTCGAAAACCTGCGCTGGCTACCTCAGAGCAGTCAGAGCCGCTTTCGTAGCCCCTAGTCCGCATCCACCTGTCTCTCTTGGTATCAAGGATTGGAGTGGGGCAAAAATTTTGTTCGATGTGGGACCGAACGGAGACGGTTCCGTCTTTTCTGAGCGCGCACTCGCTATCCTCGAGGCAGAATCGAAAGGACAAAACAACCACGCTCTTCTAAACGCTGACGTTGATCGTGACGGAAAGGAGGAAAGTCTCCTGATATCCTGGACCGTGTCATCAGGCTCAGGTGCATCTGCACAACTAAATTCTTTTCGCATCAGTATCTTTGCTTCCAACGATAAATTAGCAATAAAAACTGCATTTGAAAGCGGTGGAGCAGTACTTGAACGCCACGCACAACGTGGTGTTCAGTATGCAGCTGGGAGTCAGCTGTGGAACGCACCAATCATCATCGAGACAGACGAAGGTAAGGTCTATTTCACGCGCCGCTTGGGTGACACATCCGATGATGAGAATACTCTATACGAGCTAACTAAGCCGGGGTTTCAGCTAGATGCCTCTGATGTTCAGTCTAACGGACTAGCTTCATTCGAGTTTCAGTTCAGAGTTTCCAGTCTTGTTAAGAGATGTACAGTACGGAAGGTCGATAGGAGTTGGATGGGACCAGCAACCAGTCGCCTTGTCACCCACCTTACTGGCACGCGTGGCTCATCCTGCGGTAACGAGAAATGGCCAACCTACGCAGTTAGACCCGGCGAACGAAGCTTACTGCTATCGAATTTTGGTGGACGTCCCTGGGCTCTCTCTCCACCTCAAGACGACAAGAGCACCGTCTGGAAAGCTCTGGAAGCTTGGTCCCTCACAAACCCCTGGAACCGCTGGACTTATCGGAATATCCGAGAAAGCTTTCTAGGTAGCGTTCAGGAAACGAAAGCACGTTTAATCAAAACGCAAGCCGTACAAGCCGACGAGCAAAGCCTCTCCCACCTGGCTGAAGAGATCACATGGCGCGCGACAGGCGCACATTTTGTTTTCGGATCAGACGTGTCGAAAAACCTGCTTCACAACATCGATCCACTTCTGAAAAGCCTCTATCGAAACGAAATTGCGACTGAAGACCTCGCCTCGGTTCTTGAAACCGCAGGCAAAGCCTCACCCAACGCCGAACACCTACTTGCCGTTCTGGATCGGCCTGATCAAGTCGCCGAGATGCTTGCTTTGGGCGCACCGTCCGACGCCGCCGACGTCTACGGCAAAACTGCGCTGATGTATGCCGCACAGATGGGCTATATTGAGACCGCAAAACAGTTGATCTCAGCGGGGGCCGACATCAACCAATCGAAACATGTTCTACGCTGTACACGAGCGGAAGACAGACTACAAACGGCTCTTTCCTATGCACTAACACAGGCAACGTATGAAACCATCGAATTCCTACTGAACTCCGGAGCTAAGCTCTCTCCTCAAGAATCGAAGCGACCGGAATTTCATTGGTGGAACCTGCACCTTACGCAGGAGCAGAGACTAAAGCTGGATGAGGTTCTAAATGAGAACTAGTGGCGTTATTTGACTTGACTCTTACTCGTCAAAAAAAGAGCCGCTCATAAATTCTAGAAAGATATCGACGCTGCTATTCCGCAAGCGGTTAAAGTCAAAAGTGCCGCAATTTTCGAACTCCCTTTGCTCCCTTTGGACCGACGCGCGGAGTATATCTTGAACCTTAGCAAACCCACCAATTTGTCAATGCTCTAACATGGTGAGCGTTATTGACCAGCAACGCTTTTCTCCTTCAGAAGACGCCGTCTGGCAGAAAGCAATGGTCGGATTGTTGACAGGCATCACACCTTCAAAACCGGAAGGCACGACCCTGCACTTAGTTTGAGGCAAGGTTTAGTGAGATTTTCGCAAGCCCCACGGCCATATGAAATCTAAAGACCCCTCACCTGACCATCGCTACGCGGGTCGGAAGCACCTTCGATCAGGCCATCCGGGTGATGCACGAGCGCACCGGCATGCCCCATGATCTCCTCGTAGGCGCCGACCACCTCGATATCATGGCCTGCGGCCTTCAGACCTTCGATCACCTCCGGGTCGAAGCGGTCCTCGATACGCACGTTGGTGTGCTCGGAACCCCAGGTGCGGCCGAGGAGCCAGCGCGGCGCCGAGACCGCCTCCTGCAGCCCCTGTCCCTGCAATACATGGCGAACGAAGAGCATGGCCTGGGTCTGCGGCTGGCCTTCGCCGCCCATGGTGCCGTAGGCCATGACCCGCCCGTCGGCAAGCTGTGCGAGAGCGGGCTGGATCGTATGGAAAGGCCGGCGGCCCGGCAGCAGATGATTATGATGCGCCGGGTCGAGGCTGAAACTGGTACCCCGGTTCTGCCAGACGATACCGCTCTCCGGCAGCACCATGCCGGAACCGAACTCCCAGTAGGTGCTCTGAATGAAGGAGACCGCCCGCCCCTCCCGGTCAATGGCACCGAGCCAAACGGTATCGCCCGCGTTGGCCGGCGCGGGCCAGGGCATGGCCTTGGCGGGATCGATCTTCTTGGCATTTTCCCGCAGCACGTCCGGCGTCAGGAAATACGCCGGTTCGACGGTCATGTAGTCCGGGTCGGTCACGTGGCGATCGCGCACCAGAAAGGCGCGCTTGGTCGCTTCCAACAGTCCGTGGACGAATTCAAAGCTGCCAGGCGTACCAAGATCCAGATGCTGGGCGATTCCCAGCAGCATCAGCGAAGCCAGTCCTTGCGTCGGCGGCGGCATGTTGAACACGCGATGGCCGCCCACCTCGACCGACAGCGGATCGACACGCCGAGCCTTGAAGGCCTCGAGATCGGACAGGCGCAAAGGACTGCCTGTGGCTTCGAGATCCTTTGCCAGACTGCGCGCCAAGTCACCACGATAAAAACCGTCCAGGCCCTGCTCAGCCAAAACCTCAAGACTGGCCGACAAGCGACTCTGAAGAAAGCGTTCTCCGACCGCAGGCGGCCGTCCCTGCGGGCAGTAGGTCTCAGCGAAACCTGGTGAGCCGTCCATCTCCGACAGCTTGGCCGCCGTGTTCGCGGCCTGGGTCCCGGTCACGGCAATCCCGTCGCGCGCGTATCCGATGGCGTCTTCCAGAAGGCGCGACAGGGGCAGGCGCCCATTCCAGGCACCCTTGGACAGCGTGAGCGCGCTCTCCCAGCCAGACGGCGCGCCGGCGACCGTCAGAGCCGCCAGCGGCCCGCGTCCGGGAATCGCCGACAGGCCCTGCTCCCGATAGAAGTCGATCGAGGCCAGCCCCGCCGCGCCGCCACAGGCATCGATGCCAACCGGCTCCTCTCCCGGCTCGTGGATCAGCCAGAAGTTATCTCCGCCCAGCGAATTCATGTGGGGATAAACGACAGCGATGGCGGCAGCGGCGGCCACCATGGCTTCGATGGCATTGCCACCCTCGGCCAGCACCCGCTCGCCGGCCCGCGCCGCCAGGTGATGGGGCGCGACGACCATGCCGCCGTAAGCCCTGGCAGTCTGAAGCATCAGCGTAACCTGACTCAGCCGTTGTAGCTGCCGGCGAGCCGGGCCCGCTGTGAGACCAAGGCCAACACCGTATCCAGGGTCGGCGTCGGGGTTTCGGTCAGTTGCCCCAGCTCCTGCACCGCCCGTACCAATGCGTCGATCTCCATGGGCCGGCCCATATCGAGATCCTGCAGCATGGAGGTCCGGTGCGCGCCGACCGCTTCGGCGCCCGCCAGACGTTTTTCCACATCGATGGAGAAACGCGCGCCGAGCTTCTCGCCGACCGCCTGGGCTTCGACCATGATGGCCCGGATGATCGCCCGGGTCCCGGGATCCTGGCACATCTCTTCGATCGTCGCACCGGTCAGGGCACTGACCGGGTTGAGCGAGCAGTTGCCCCAGAGCTTGATCCAGATCTCGTCGCGAAGCTTCGGCCGGATCGGCGCCTTGAGGTCGGCCTCATTGAGTAGCTTGCTGAGCGTCTGAATCCGCTCGCTCTTCTCGCCGTTGGGCTCACCCAGGGAAAAGCGGTTGCCGCTGATATGCTTGACCACCCCGGGTTCGATCACCTCGGCCGCCGGATAGACCACGCAGCCAATGGCGCGCTGGGGGCCGATGCCGTCCCAGAGCCGGTCGCCCGGATCGACACTGGCCAGCCGCCGGTTTTCGTATGCGCCTTCCAGGCCGTAGAAGTACCACCAGGGCACGCCGTTCACGCCGAAGACAACGGCGGTGTCAGGACCCAGCAACGGCTGCATACTGTCGACCACACCCGGGAGGGAATGCGCCTTGAGCGTGACGATCACGAAGTCCTGCGGCCCGAGGTCGTTCGGGTCCGAACTGGCTTGCATTTCAAGCTTTTGCGATTCGTCATTCTCAATCAAGGTGAGGCCGTTGGCCTGGATCGCCGCGAGATGCGGCCCGCGCGCCACCAGCGAGACATCCGCCCCGGCCGTGGCCAGCTTGGCCCCCACATAGCCACCGATCGCGCCGGCGCCGAAGATCGCAACCTTGGTCATGCCACGATCCCCAGCTTTTCGGCGAGGCCGATACGCTGCAGCTTGCCGGTCGCACCCTTCGGGATCTCGTCCCGGAAGATAATCTTCCGCGGCACCTTAAAATCCGCGAGCTTTTCAGCGGCAAAACTGCGCAGGGCCTTCTCGTCGACCTCCTGGCCTTCGTTGAGCACCACGACGGCGGCGACTTCCTCGCCCAGCTTGGGATGCGGCAGGGCAAAGGTCACCACCTGTGCCACCGCCGGATGGGCCTGGATGATGTCGTCGACCTCACGCGGCGCAATCTTCTCGCCACCCCGGTTGATGATCTCCTTCAGACGCCCGGAGATCGCCAGGTAACCGTCTTCATCGAAAAAGCCCTGGTCGCCGGTGCGGAACCAGCCGTCACTGAAGGCCGTGGCGTTGGCATCCGGATTGTTCTCGTAACCGCTGAAAACGTTGGGGCCGCGAATCACGATTTCCCCGGTCTCACCCTGCGGCAGGAGTTTGCCATCCAGATCCATGATGGCCACTTCAGGACCGGCGGCGGCCCCTACGGTGCCGGCTTTGCGCAGCCCCGGCGGTAAACGGTTCGAGGCCATCTGGTGAGCGGCTTCCGTCATCCCGTAAGCTTCGATCACCGGGCAGCCGAAGGTTTCTTCGAGCTCGGCCATTACGGGCGCAGGCAACGAGGAGGAGGACGAGCGCGCAAAGCGCAGATTCATCTTCTCCAACACCTCGGTGTTGCGCTTGGCGCGGGCCAGGATGGCCTGGTGCATGGTCGGCACCGCCGTGTACCAGGTCGGCGCTACCTCGTCGAACCACTGATAGATCTTAAGGGCATTGAAGCCCGGGCTGCAGACCACCTGGGCACTGGCCGCCATGGAGGAAAGCAGCGAGGCGATCAGGCCGTGGATGTGGAACATCGGCATGATGTTCAGGCCGCGGTCACTGTCGGTCAGACCAAGCGTTTCGCGGATGTGGCTCGCGGAGGCTGCCAGATTCCGATTCAGCAAAGGCACGACCTTTGGCCTCGACGTGGTGCCGGAGGTATGAAGGACGAGGCCCTCATCATCCGGGCCGCTATACGGTGCGTCGCTGGAAGCCGGCCCCACGCTCCCCTCCGACTGAAGGGTAAAGTGGCCCGCGGGCGCCGCGGCATCATGGTGCAACGTGACCACGACGATGCCCTGCTTCTTCGCGACCTCAACGGCCGGCGAGTCGCTGCCGGCCTCGACCACCAAAGCCTTGGCACCGAGATCGGAGAGATAGAAGTCGAACTCGTCGGCGCGGTAGCTCGGATTGAGCGGTGCGGTGCTTGCGGCACTGCCGATCGTCAGGAAGGCGGCCGCCATTTCGGGCCCGTTCGGCAGAACGATCGCCACCCGGTCGGCACGGCCGATGCCGATGCCTCGGAGAAAGCTCGCCGTATCTTCGGCGAGCTGCAACAGACCGCTGTAACTCAGTGCTTCCGCGGAGGGCGCGCCCAGCGCAGGTTTGTCGGGAATTCCCGCCTTTAAAATCTCATAGACCGATTGCATTCGCGTCTGAACTCCCTCTCGCGCTGCTGAAACCGTTCCGCGACTTGCCATGCGAAACGACGCAGGGACTCGCGCCCTTGCGCGGCGCGATACTATCGAACAACGCCAAGTGGCATCAAACGCTATTCCGTCTAGTGGAATTCCGCGGCTGAGAGGAGGGGAATTGAAAGCAGAGCCTCCGTCGATGCCCCTCGATGATCATCAAAGACCATCATCAAGGGAGACATCGGCGGATGGTATCTCTGTGCTCCGGACGCCAGGCTATAGGCGTCAGGCTTCGGCCTCGGCCGCGAGCAGGCCCCCGCGGAAGGCAAGACCGGCGAGCGCGGCACCGATACAGGGCGCGACAATGAACAGCCAGAGCTGGGCCAGCGCCTGCCCGCCGACGAAGACCGCCGGGCCGAGACTGCGAGCCGGATTGACGGAAACACCGGTCACCTGAATGCCGACGATGTGAATGACGACCAGCGTCAGACCGATGGCCAGGCCGGCGAGCAGGTTCGGGCCGCCCTTCTGGGTCGAGCCCAGAATCGCCACCAGAAACAGGAAGGTCGCCACCACCTCGAACACGAAGGCGGAGACCATAGAGTATTCGCCCAGATAGCCCGCGCCCCAGCCATTCTGGCCAAGTCCGGCTGCCGAGAGATCATGCCCGGCCAGCTTACCGCTAACGATCAGATAGAGGATGGCGGCACCGGCGATTCCCCCGAGGCACTGCGCAATGACATAAGTAATGAAGTCCCCCGCCGACATACGACCGGCCAGCAAGACGCCCAGGCTGACGGCCGGATTGATGTGGCAGCCTGAAAGCGGCCCGATGCCGTATGCCATGGCGATCAAAGCCAGACCGAAGGCGAAACTGATGCCCAGGACCCCGACGACGTCCCCGGCAATCACGGCGGACCCGCAGCCGAAGAGGACCAGCGTAAAGGTCCCGATAAACTCTGCAACGGCTTTGTTCATGATTGAAATCCCTCTCTTTATGCAGGGTTCCACCGTAAATCTGCACTCTTGGGCGAACCCTCATTTCGCCGAGTTTCTATTCTGCAGGAGCCGATTAACCATTGATATTAGGGAAAATCCTTGTGCGATAAGGCTTGACAGCGCGGTCAAAAAGCCTCACATCCCCGTCACTCGCTGCGCGGTGCCGTCTCGGTCCCGCTTGCGGCTCAGCTAAAATCAGAAAACATGTTTCCGCCGTGCCTCTGCACGTGCTCCGGGTTTTGCCCGAGTTACGTCCTGTCACCCCATGATTGGGTATCACCGCGGAATGCTCAGCCCCTCGCCTGAAAAAGGGGCTGCAATGTCTGCGGAAGGACAAGGACGATGGCATCTTTCGATACGCTCGGTTTGAGCGACGCACTGCTGCGCGCAGTGGAATCCCAGGGCTTTACCGAACCGACACCGATCCAGGCCCAGGCCATTCCCCAACTGATGGAGGGGCGCGACCTCAAGGGCGTGGCGCAGACCGGTGGCGGCAAGACGGCGGCTTTCGTGCTGCCGCTGCTGCATAAGCTGATGGCCGATCGCAAGGATCCGCAACGCGCCATGGCCGAGGCGCTGATCCTGGCGCCGACCCGCGAACTGGCCAACCAGATCGGCGAGTGCATCCGCCAGTTCACGAAGGGACAGCGGATCTACCATACGGTGCTCTACGGCGGCTCGCCCTTCTTTCCGCAGATGAAGGCCCTGCAGCGCGGTGTCCATATCGTCGTCGCCACGCCGGGCCGTATGATGGACCACATCCGCCGCGGCAATCTCTCCCTGGATGGCGTCAATACCTTCGTCCTGGACGAAGCCGATCGCATGCTGGATATGGGCTTCATCGATGAAGTCAAGGAAGTCGCGGCCAGCCTGCCGGAAGACCACCAGACGATCATGTTTTCGGCGACCATGAACCGCGCGATTCGCGGCCTGGCGGACAAGCTGCTGGACGCCCCGGTCCAGGTGGAAATCGCCAAGGAAAGCACCGTCGCCAGCACGATCGATCACCGGGTACTCACCGTGCACTACCGCGACAAGAAGGACCTGCTGCTGCACCTGATGCAGGATGAGTCCCTGAAACGGGTGCTGGTCTTTTCGCGCACCAAATCCATGGCCGATACGCTGTCGAAGGACCTGCGCGACGCCGGCCATCGGGTCGACTCGATCCATGGCGACCGGGAACAGCGTGTCCGTCAGAAGGTCCTGCAGCGCTTCCGCCGGGGCTTCATCGATATTCTGGTGGCCACCGATGTCGCCGCGCGCGGCATCGACGTTCCGGATATCACCCACGTCATCAACTACGACATGCCCTTGGAGGCCGAAAGCTACGTGCATCGGATCGGCCGTACGGGCCGCGCCGGCACGCGGGGCACCGCCCTTTCGCTCTGCGAGACCAAGGAAGGCAACCTGCTGCGCAACATCGAACGGGCGATCCGCCAGCCGGTGCCGGTCGAGAAGGATCACCCCTTCCATGCCGAACTGGCCGGCAGCCGCAGCGGCGGAGCCAAGCGCAACGGTCGGAAGGCCTACGGCCAAAAGCCCCATGGCCAGAAGTTCAATGGCCAGAAGCCCTACAAGAAGAACGGCGCCAAGGCCGAGAGCGACAGCCGCAAGGGCGGCAAGAAGCCCTTTTCCAAGTCCGCCGGCAAGTTTCGGAACGACAGCATCGGCAAGCAGGAGCACGCCAACGACGGTCGGAGTTTCCGGCCGCGCAAGGATGGCGGCTATAAGGGTCCACGGCGCAAGCGCGCGGCGTAAGCCGCGGGCGGCGGTTTCACACAAATCGGATCCCGGCTTGTAAGCGGCAGTTTTCTTGCGCAAGTTGGTGCAGCCGCACCGCGCAGGAACACCGCCTTGCCATGAAACAGCCGCAGCCGAAGCTCATTTCCTTCGCCATCTCCCATTACTGCGAGAAGGCCCGCTGGGCGCTCGACTGGTACGGTATTGCCTACCAGGAGGAATTCTGGCCCATCGGCCTGCATGTGAAGATGACCCGGGAACTGGGCCTGCCCGACACCATCGTCCCGATCCTTCAGATCGGTGATGAACTCTTACAGGGCAGTGGAAACATCCTGGACTGGGCCAAAGACAATGCGCCGGATACGGGAGATAGCCTCGAAGATGAAGCCCACGCTTCGGAAATCCGCGAAATCGAGCAGCGCGCCGACATCAGGATCGGCGTCGAGGTCAGACGCCTGCTCTACGCCGAGACACTGACCCGGCATGCCGACGTCATTCTCGAACTGCTCTACGGCAATCTGGAAGAGCGGATGCGTAAACTCGGCCACAGCCTCTGGCCGAGAATTCAGACCGCCATGATACAAACCCTGGACGCCGCGCCAGAGGCCGCCGAAGACTCCCGCGCGCGCCTGACCGCAGAGCTCGACTGGCTCGACAACCGCCTGGCCGACGGCCGCCGCTATCTTGTCGGCGAGCGCTTTACCCGCGCCGATCTTGCCATGGCCAGCCTGCTTTCGCCCTTCGCGGCACTCTCCCGGACGCGCATGTATCGCCGGGTCAAGGTGCCGCCGGTCATCGAGGCCGAGTTCGAGCGCCTGAAGGACCGGCCGAGCCTGTTGTGGGTCGAGCGGATCTACCGGGACCACCGCTGAAGCTCAGGCGGCACTTTCGTCCCGCGCGTAGACCTGGCGCCCCGCGACATAGGTCGCGGCAATGGCGCGGTCGTCGGCCAGGATCATCTGAATGAAGAGGGCCTCGGCCAGATCCTTGGCGTGGCGCATTCTTTGCGCGATCAGGGGAGTTGATTCCAGGTCGATCACGGTCAGATCCGCTTCGAAGCCCGGCGCCAGATTGCCGATCTTGTCGTCGAGATAGAGCGCGCGGGCGCTGCCTAATGTCGCCAGGTAAAAGGCCTTGATCGGGTGCAGGCTGAAGGATTGCAACTGGGCAATCTCGTAGGCCGCACGCTGGGTGGAGAAGATGGAAAAACTGGTGCCGCCGCCAACGTCCGTCGCCAGCCCGACGCGCAAGGGATCGGCACGATCCTGCGAGGCCCGCAGGTCGAAGAGGCCGCTGCCGATGAAGAGGTTCGAAGTCGGACAATGGGCGATGGCGCTACCAGTCTCGGCGACAACGGCTTTCTCTCGTTCCGAGAGATGAATGCCATGTCCCAGGATGGAGCGCGGACCGAGCAGACCGTACTTCTCGTAAACCCCGAGATAATCCTGGCAGTCCGGAAACAACTCCGCGACCCACTCGATCTCCTTGCGGTTCTCGGAAACATGGGTCTGCAGATAGACACCGGGTGTTTCACGCCACAGGGTCCCGGTCGCCTCAAGCTGCGCCGCCGTCGAGGTAGGCGCGAAGCGAGGGGTCAAGCCGTAGAGCGCACGGCCCTTGCCATGCCAGCGCTCGATCAGCGCCTTGGAGTCATCATAGGCCGACTGCGCCGTGTCGGTCAGGAAATCCGGCGCATTGCGATCCATCATGACCTTGCCGGCGATCATGCGCAGATCTAAGGGCGCACAAGCCTCGAAGAAGGCATCGACGGACTCCGGGTGAACCGTGCAGTAAACCGCAGCGGTCGTGATGCCGTTGCGCAGGCTTTCCGCCAGGAACAGATTCGCGGCCTCACGCGCGTAATCCGGATCGCCGAACTTACCCTCCGCGGGGAAGGTGTAGTCGTTCAGCCATTCGATAAGTTGCGCACCATAGGAGGCGATGACCTCGATCTGCGGGTAGTGCACGTGGGTGTCGACGAAGCCGGCCATGACCAGCTTGCCGGGGTAGTGGTGGATCTCAATATCGCTCGCCAGGGCGGGCAGCAGATCTTCCGCCTGCCCCACCTCGCGCACCAGACCGGCTTCAACCACCACCAGCCCGTCCGACCAGAAGCGACAGGCGCTGTCCGGATCACAGTGAAAAGGATCTGCAGCGAACTGCAGGACCTGCCCTCTGATCGCCAGCTTTTCGTCTGATCTCGTCAATTTCGAACCGGCTGCCAACTTCGACTCCACTCTTTCGCCAGGAGAAAGAGTCCTGTGGAAGCCTGAAGGCTTCAAGCTCTTTGTTGAAGCTTTGAACGGCTCTTACAGATCGCCGCCAAGATAACTTGCAAACCACTCTTATTATAATTATAAATTTCACATCAATTTATTCATAAAAAATCACTTCATCCTATGGACGAACAACAGAGTAGCGGCTCTGTCAGCAACTCGAAAATCGTGGAAAGCAGAGACCGGCGCTGGGAGCAACTGACCGCGCACGGGAACGACGCGGTGGCCGAGGGCAACTATGAGCAGGCCTCACAGCTCTATGAAGCGGCTCTAAAGGAAGCTCACGAACGATTGGGTCTCGCTTTGGGCGGCGTTGAGAACGATGCGATCCCGATCCTCATCATCTCCTATCACAATGCCGCCGAAAACGAACAGAAGCGCGGCCGGCGTGATAAGGCACTCGAGCACTACCGGTCCGCTTTTGAACATGTTATCAGCACTGCGGACTCCGCATCGGCTTCGCCCGCCCTTCGCGAAGTCTGTCTGCGCAACCTCACCCAGACTCTGACGCCTCTGATCTCTCTTCTTCAGGACTCGTCGGAGTCGGACCAGATAATCGAGGCTCTCATCGAGCGGGCGCGCAGAGTAGCCTTGACCCCGGGCGGGGTCACGTCAGACACTCTGGCATCTGAAAACACCGGACAATGATCCATCCAGTAAACGAGGTAGAAATGATTCATGACATCTTGAAAAAGATCGATGACCGGCGGCCCTTCGCCGAGGCGTCGGCACACTGCGATATTCCCTGCAAGATCTATGATCCGGCAACCACCATCATCGCGGCTCTGACCGTCGTGCGCATGAATGACATCATCGCGGAGTGGAAGGAAAACCGCCCCGAGGACGATGCAGAGTACATCGCCACCCTCAGCCGCGCCGTGGCTCAGAAGGAAGAGCACGCCGAGCAGGTCAAACACGACGTGCGGGTGATCTGGGGCGACTACATCAAGGCGCCGCAGATCGAAGCCCATCCCGGCATCCACGAGCTCGTGCACTCGATCATGCTCAAAGGCAGCGCCTGCAAGCAGAAAACGAATCGGGAAGACGCCGTGGAACTCGTCGAACTGGTCAATAAGTTCGCCGAAATCTTCTGGGAGACCAAGGGCGTCAAGACCAAGCGGGCCGTCTGCCCCTACCCGCCTGCGCTGGAAGTCGTCTACACCGACCTCTAAGCTCTGCGATCCGATGGTCCTGGAGATCCTGCGCGTCTCGGGTGTCAGCATGGCACCGACCCTGTCCGACGGCGACTACGTCCTCGCCCTGTCGCACAAGGTCTGCGCGCAGCCTCCAGCCGTCGGCTCGGTGGTCGTCGTCCGGCATCCGGATCTGGGTGTTCTGGTGAAACGCGTGGTGGCGGTCGAAGGTGGCCGCATCGCAATCGACGGCGACAATCCCACGAGCCTCGACCGGAGTGGCCTGGGAAGTATCAAAGCGTCACAGGTCCTCGGCCGGGCCCTGCTGCGTATTCCAAAAAAGGGCCTGCCTCAGCGGATCGCAAAGCGGGCCGCTTAGATCCCCCGAGCCTCAGCGCAGGCTGCGCAGCGCGGATTCGAAATCCTCGCGATTGTGGTAACAGCCACAAAACACCCGCTTCCCGCTATAGCCCATCCGGCCGTGTAACAGCCGCCAGTTATCGAAAATCAATGCCATGCCGGGGCGCAGGGGGATCGTAATCCAGTTGTCGCGATCGATGATCCGCGCGTGGAAGTCACCATAGGCGTCATAGAAAGCCGACATCTCCGCCGGCGGCAGGGTGAAGGGCGCGCGGTCGTAGTTGTTGAAGCTGACCTGCTGTAGTGCGCCATCGGCATCGCTGCGAAAAGCCGGGCGTTCGGCACGCAGATGCACACCTTCTTCGATGTAGCGGCCCGGCACTGTCACGCGGCAGAGGGTTTCGAAGCGATCCGGGCAGTCCTGACGCATGGCCTCCGCCAGGGCAAAACCATCGACCAGGATCGACTCCCCGCCGGTACCGTCGAACTCCCGGCAGACGAAGGACTGCAGCCCGGGTGCGTCATGGCTGTAGGTTGAGTCCGTATGAGGCTCGAGATACTGGGTACTATAGGCGGTATCATCATGATCCTGGATCTCGGCGGAGAGGGTCCAGAGGCCACCGAAAATCGTCTGCCGGACGTAGCCGATACGCTTGAGAAAGGCTGCGACACCGGCGTCATCCGTCGGCACGCCCTCGACGACCGCGAAACCGAGCGCGTGGACCTGTTCGAGGCAGGCGCGCAAACCTTCGCCACTCCCAAGCACCTGATCATGGGCGAAAGCAGCAGGCTTGTTCAACGGCCTGTCGGCCGACCAGAACTGCCGCTCGACCTCCGGCGCGAGCTCGCAGTCGTCGGGGACAAGCCCCGCCATGGCGGCCAGAAAATCAGCGCTAAAACGGCTCGGCGGGCTGCCGTTCGGCCAGGTGATCTCGAGCGCGGCCCCGTCGTCGAGGAGCCGGCTTTCCTCGCCACGAATGTCCTTCGCGATGGAGAAGGTATCGACACGCCTCTGCAGCGTGTTGGGGTCCAGACTGGCTTCATCCTGGCCGTGATCACGCAGCCAGAACCAGGGAAAGAGCGTTTCCTCACCAGTCCGCCAGCGAAGCGTCAGACCTTCCTTCCGCGGCTCGACATCAGCCAAACGCGCTTCCGCCAGTTGCAACATGGGGTTCCTCCCAAACCAGGATAATTGCGATCGCGCCGGGAAACCCGCAGGCGCCTGTTTCTCCTTCCTAATTACACGGCTCTCGGCTAATTATTCAACTGTATAATTTCGAATCGTGCGAGAAACTGCTAACGTCAGTCAGTTTCCGTGCAGGTGCCAGTTTTTCCGAAAGGGCCATATGAGCCGCCGTAGTTTTCATCACGCACCGGAAGGTGTCCGGCGACAGGACCTCATCAAGGCCACCCTTGACTGCATCGCCGAGGACGGGCTGCAGGGAGCGACGGTGCGACAGATCGCCCTGCGCGCCGACGTCACCGCCGGCCTGATCCGTTACTACTTCCCGGGAAAGGGCGAATTGATCTACGCGGCTTACCGCGAGACCATGAAGCACATGACCGGCCAGGTGAAGAAGCTCGCCGACGAAGCCGCGGAAGGCATGAACGCCACGCCTCGTCAGCACCTGGAATGTTTCCTTGAAGCCAGTCTCAGTCCGCCCGTGGTGGACGCCCGCACCCTGTCGCTCTGGGCGAGCTTCATCAGCCTGATCCACGTGGACCCGCAAATGGCTGCGATCCACAAGGAGAGCTACCTGGCCTATCGGAATGAAATCGAACGGCTGATCGATGCCGTCTTTGCCGAAGCGGGCAGACAGGCCGGTGCAGAAGAACTCGCCCGCCACGCCATCGCCGTCAACGCCATCATCGACGGCCTCTGGCTGGAAGGCTGCCTGGCCGGCGATATCTTCGCGGAAAAGGACCTGGTCTCCATCGGCTTGAAGTCGGTCGGCGCCGTGCTCGAACTCTAGGAAATCCCGCAGATGACGGTCAAAGCCCCCTACGACATTCTCTTCGAGCCGGTCCGCATCGGCCCGGTCACCGCGCCGAACCGCTTCTATCAGGTGCCCCACTGCAACGGCTTCGGGCATCTGCGGCCGCAGGGCCTGGCGGCGATGCGCGGGACCAAGGCCGAGGGCGGCTGGGGCGTAGTCTGCACGGAGGAGGTCGAGATCCACCCCACCTCCGAGATTTCACCCTACGTCGAAGGGCGGATCTGGGACGATCTGGACCTGCCCGCCCACCGGCTGATGACCGAGGCAGTGCATGAACAGGGAGCGCTCGCCGGGATCGAACTGGTCCACAACGGGCTTCATGCTCCGAACCGCTTCAGCCGCCTGCCCCCCATGGCGCCGAGCGCGCAGCCCGTCGATTCCACGGATCCGGTTCAGGCCCGCGCCATGGACCTGACCGACATCCGCAATCTGCGTCGCTGGCATCGTGAAGCAGCCTTGCGCGCAAAGGCCGCCGGATACGACATTGTTTACGCCTACGCCGCGCACAACATGTCGACGCTGATGCATTTCATGCTGCCGCGTTACAATCAGCGCAGCGACGAATACGGCGGCTCGCTGGAAAACCGGGTGCGTCTGACCCGCGAAATCCTGTCGGAGATGAAGGACGCCGTGGGCGACTCTTGCGCCATCGCCTTTCGCTTCGCCGTAGAGGAACTGCTCGGCGAGGACGGCCTGACTTCCGAGGGCGAAGCACGCGACATCGTCGGCCTGCTGGCCGAACTTCCCGATCTCTGGGACGTCAATGTCAGCGGCTGGGAGAACGATTCCGCCACGGCGCGCTTCGAGCCGGTCGAGGGCTATCAGGAAAGCTATACCGCCTTCGTCAAGTCCATGACCAGCAAGCCGGTGGTGGGAGTCGGACGCTTCACCTCGCCGGACGCCATGGTCGCGCAGGTTCGCCGCGGCGTGATGGATCTGATCGGGGCCGCCCGCCCCTCCATCGCCGACCCCTTCCTGCCGGCCAAAATCCGCGAGGAGTGCTTCGAAGCGATCCGCGAGTGCATCGGCTGCAACATCTGCGTCAGCGGCGACTTTCTCTGCGTCCCCAGCCGCTGCACCCAGAACCCAACCATGGGCGAAGAATGGCGGCGCGGCTGGCATCCGGAGCGCATCGCACCAAAGGTCTCCGATGCGTCTCTGCTGGTCGTGGGTGGCGGGCCGGCCGGATTGGAATGCAGCCTGCAGCTCGCAAACCGCGGCTACAAGGTGACCCTGGCCGAAGCCACCGCTGCACTCGGCGGGCGAGCTCTCAGGGAAAGCCGCTTGCCGGGATTGACCAGCTACGCAAGGGTTAAGGATTATCGCGAAGGGCTGTTGCGCGGAATGGCCAAGGTCGAGATCTACCTGGAAAGCCCGCTCGATGCCGAGGCTATCCTGGAGTTCGGATTCCAACACGTCATTCTTGCCACCGGCGCAACCTGGCGCCGTGACGGCACCGGCCGCGCGCTCCAATACCCGATTGCGGGGCTCGAACGACTGCCGCTCTACACACCCGACGACATCATGGAAGGACGGCTGCCGGAAAACGGGCGTGTCGTGGTCTTCGATGACGACCACTATTACCTGGGCGGCGTGATCGCGGAAGCGCTCTCGGATGCCGGCTGCGCGGTCACTCTGATCACGCCGGCCCTCACGGTTTCCGCCTGGAGCGAAAACACGCTCGAACAGGACAGAATCATCGCCCGCCTGCTGCAAAAGAACGTCATCCTTCGCGAACGCAGTATTATCACCGAGGTGACGGAGACGGGCATCGAACTGACCTGCGTTCACAGCGGGCGGCAGCAGAACATGGATGCTGACGCCCTTATCCTGGTCACGGCCAGAGACGCCAATGACAGCCTTCACCGGACCCTGAAGGCCCAGCCCGAACGGCTGACGGCCGCGGGGATCGAAACGATCGTGAACATCGGCGACAGCCTTGCGCCCGGCACCATCGCCAATGCCGTCTATCAGGGACACCTGGCAGCCCGAAACTTTCAGGGTGACGACTGGGACGCCGCACTCTTCCGGCGCGAGCTGCCGCAGATCGCTTCTGAGCCGCCGAGAGACTATACTGCTTAGAGCAAAATGCGTTTAATCTGTCTCAAAATTCTCTGCCTTTCGATCAGCAAGGTGCTTGCCTCAAACGCGAATTTTAAGGCGCTATGATCCAGAAAAAACGCATTACGCTATAACAGCGCTGCCATGATGTGACGGGGGTGAGTTCAAATGACCACCAACTGGGACGACTATCGCTATTTCCTGGCGGTGGCCGAGGAAGGCAGTGTGTCGGGCGCCGCCCGCAAGCTGGAGACCACACAGCCGACCGTGGGCCGCCGGATCGCCGAACTGGAAAAGCGCCTGAACGCCAAGCTGTTTCAGCGCAGCCGGAACGGTTATCTCCTGACCGAGCTGGGCGAACTTGTGCGCGACCGGGTCAAGGTCATCAACGGCGAATCCCAGTGGATCGAGCGCAAGGTCAGCTACATCGACAAGTCGCCGATCGGCCGTGTGGTGCTCTCCACCACCGAGGACATCGGGTACTTCTGGCTCTCCAACCTGCTGGGCATCTTTCATGCCGAGCATCCGGAAATCGACCTGGACCTGATCATCGGTTACCACGCTGTCGACATCATCAACGGCGAGGCCGACATCGCCTTGCGGGTCGGCGATCCGCGCTCCCAGGACCTTGTCGGCCGCTGTCTGGGCCAGGTTCATTTCGGCCTCTATGCCTCGCCGGAGTATCTGGCGCGCCATTCGGAACCTCAGAGCATCGCGGATCTTTCGAACCACAACATCATCGAGTCCGTGCGGCAGATGAATAACTTCCCGCAGACGGCCTGGCTGCGCCAGAACAGCGAGGGCGCGCGCGTCTCCTTCACCTGCGACAACATCATGGTCGAACTGGCGGCGGTCGAAGCGGGTCTGGGGATCGTCGCCCTGCCCGTCTACATGATCTCAGGCAGCACCAACGTGAAGCAGATCCTCAAGGAGGAGTACGATCTGGCCCTCGACCTCTGGCTGCTGACTCACCGCGACCTGACCAAGATTCCGCGCATCCGGGCGGTGCTGGATTTCCTCAGCGAACACGTGCACGACCGGCTGATTCCGAAAGAAGGTTAGTCGTTTTCAGATAGCGGATTGACGTCGGTCAATGCCGCACCGCCCTGAGAACCGGATGCTGCCACGAGCAAAGCCAAGATCAACTATTGCGCCGTTCAGGGACGCAAATGCAGACAGTGATCCTCTACTACTCGCGGAGCGGCACAACGCGGAGCGTGGCCGAGGCCCTGGCGACAAGGCTCGACGCAGAGCTCGCGGAAATCCGCTGCCCGCGCTACCGGCCCGGCGCCCTGCGGTATCTTCGCGCGGGCTACGACAGTGTCAAAGGCAAGCTGCCACCCATCGAAATGCCACCAGTTGTCATGCCGGACCTCGAGCTTCTTGTGATCGGCGGCCCGATCTGGACAAGCCATCCCGCCCTGCCCATTCGCAGCTTTCTGGCACAGGCGAGACAGCTTCCGCCAAGGATCGCTTTGTTCCTGACATACGGCGGACATTCCGATTCCGAACTGGCGTTTGAAGAGATGGCGTCAAGCTTGCCGAAACCAGCGGAAGCCTGCATCGCAATCAACGCCGCAGACATCCACGAAGGGCACCATCTTGACGCCCTTGACGCCTACGCCGCGAAACTGAGGCACCCGGCCTAATCCCTAAAACCAGCGCACCGCGAGCAGATAGAGCGCGACGAGAATAAGCCCCGCCCCCATGCAGACATTGAAAAGCTTCAAGCGCCGCGGACCACGGAAAATCAGATGGATGCGGTCACCGACCACGGCCCAGGAACCGACACCGATGTAGCAGATGACGAAGTAGAGGCCAACGAAGAGAGCCAGCCTGGCGTGTGCGCCGGCCAAATCAAAGGCTGAGACCCCTGCCAGGCAGGCGGCCCAGGCTTTCGGATTCAGCCACTGCAACAGAAAACCCTGAAGGAAACTCGGCGCCGTCTCTTTCCGGATGTCGAGACTTGGATCGGAGGTCGCGATCTTGTAGCCCATGTAGCAGATCAGGGCCGATCCGCCATAGCCGAGCAGATCGAGAAGGGCGGCATAGTCCGCCGCGAGCTGCCCGAGGCCCATTCCGATCAGAAGCAGCAGCAGTGTAAAGCCGATCGTCGCCCCCGAGACAAAGGGCACGGCGGACCTGAAACCGTGGTTGGCACCGGTCGACAGAGTGATGAAGTTGACCGGCCCCGGCGAGATCGACATCGAGAGTGAGAACAGGGACATCGCAAGTATGATCGACATAGCGCCTCCAATAGCAGCGCAAGACTAGCGGACTCTTCCGGCGATCACTATCTTGTCTAATTGAGATTCATTGTTCGATTGAATGAGATAATGATTGACGATCTCCGGGCTATGGCGATCTTCGCCGAATCGATCAAACGGGGCTCTTTTCGCGCCGCTGCGAAAAGACTGCGGCTCTCCCCCTCCGTGATCAGTTACCACGTCGCCGAACTTGAGAAACGCGTTGGAACAGCGCTGATCTACCGCTCGACGCGCAAGCTTTCTCTGACCCACGAGGGACAGCGCCTCTATCGTCATGCAGCGGACATGCTTGCGTCTGCCGAGCAGGGTCTGGCCGAGGTACGGCCGGAGGGGGAAGAGCTTCGCGGCAGGCTGCGGATCGCGGCGACCTCGGCGCTCATGCGGTCGAAGCTCAATGAACAGATCGCGGCCTTTCACAAACGCCATCCAAAAATAGAATTGCAGATCTCCTATTCCGATCTGCCGCATGATCTGATTGCGGAAGGTATCGATCTCGCGGTCCGCGCCGGCGCGATGAAGGACAGCAGTCTTAAGAGCAAGCGCATCGGCGAAATCCGGCGGCGTCTGGTTTGCGCACCGGAATATCTGGAAGCTAGACGCAAGCCCGAGCACCCGCGTGATCTGAAGGCCTGGGAATGGATCCTGCTTGAGATGATGCCGGCCCACAGGACCCTCAAGAAACCAGGCCAGTCGAGTGTGCGGCTTCAGCAAAGCGGGCGCATCTGCGTCGACAGTGCTGAAGCCATGACTCAGCTCTGCCTGCAGGGTCTGGGACTGGCGACACCACCGGACTACCTGACGGACCCTGAAATCGCCGCCGGCCAACTTTGCGAGGTGCTGCCGGATTGGACGGTCGAAGCGATGCCGCTGTATGCCGTCTGGCCGGCAACACCTGCGGTCAACGCGAATAGCAAGGCACTGATCGACTATCTTTCAACGCATTGATTTTTTGATCTTTTTAACCGAGCGCGTCGATTTTCCGAACGCCATCGCCTGGTGAAAAAGTAGATTTTTTCTTGACCCAGTTCGCCGAATGAGGGAGAAGGCGGGCGAGGACGACATCAACAATGACCACGAAGAAACATATCGCGCTCGCCCCCACCCGGCCTCTGTCCGTGGTGTTGGAAGGCTGTGATTCCGGTCTGTGCCACTGGCACGCGGCCGAGCGCCTGCGCGAGTCGAGTTTGATGTAAAACCTCCTCTCACGCACAGCCGTTCGAAGCCGCTTCCATCCAGAAGCGGCTTTTTTTGTTTCAGGAGTTTGTTATGCAGGTACGCATTGAGCACATTGACGACGTTCTCCCCCACATCCCGCAGGATGTCGGGATTATCGTCAGCGAGCGTCCGGGTGTCCGGATCATCGACTATGTCTTCACCACGGACGCCACCTTTCCGACGCCCATGGCGCAGCAGTGCCGGGGCCTGAAGTTCGCGCCTGACGGCCGGATCCTGGCCCGTCCTCTGCATAAGTTCTTCAATATCGGAGAGCGCCAGAGCGTAAACGAAATTGATTGGTCGCAGCCGCATGTGGTCCTCGACAAGCTCGACGGCTCCATGATCCACCCCTGCGTTCTGGGGGATCGGCTGACCTTCATGACCCGGATGGGTGAGAGCCAGCATGCCAGGACGGCGCTTGCGCAGGCCGATGCCGCGGTTCTGAAGCTCTGCCGTGATCTGCTGACGGCCGGGATGACACCGATCTTCGAGTTCACCTCGCCGGAGAACCGGGTCGTTCTCGCCTACGCGGAGACGAAGCTGACCCTGATCGCAGTCCGGGAGACGGTCAGCGGCGCCTACCTCGATCATGCCGAGCTGACGGCTCTGGCGGCGCGCTACGGCGTGCCGCTGGTCGAGCAGTTCGGCGCGGTCGAAGACGCCGTCGCCTTCCTGGCGAAGGGGCGCGGCCTGACCGATGTCGAGGGCTATGTCATCGCCTTCGAGGACGGCCATCGGGTCAAGCTGAAGGCCGATGCCTATGTCCTGCGCCATAAGGCACTGGCCGGAGTCGCGAAGGAGCGCAATCTGCTCGAGTGGATTGCGAAGGACGCGATCGACGATGTTCTGCCGCTCCTGGCGGACGACATCGCCGCGCGCGTCGAAGACTACCGGGGCGAGGTTTTCCAGGCTCTGGAGCGCCATGTGGCAAAGCTCTCCGACTTCGCGGCGCAGCACGAGTCGCTGAGCCGGAAGGAGATTGCCTTCGCCGCCCGGGAGAAGCTGGACAAGCGGCTGCACGGCGCGCTGTTTGCCCTGCTCGATGGCAAGGACGGCCACGAAGCCGTCCGGCGCCTGCTGACTTGGGCCAGCCGCTCCGATGCCCGGATGGAGTCGGTCCGCGACCTCTTCGACATGTCGTGGGACGGTGTCGATCTGGAGATCGAGCCGGGTTGACTACGGGTACTTTGGGGAGAGTTGGTTTTCACCGGCTCTCCCCTGGGCACCGTCCTTTCCAGGAGACAGGTGATGAAGATAACAACGGAGCGACTGCAGTTGCGGCCGCTCGCCAAAAGCGATCTACCACGGATGCAGCAATACGGAACGCGGCCGGCGTTCTATCGCTTCCTACCGATCGGGGCGCAGACTCCTGAAAGCATCGCGGACTTTCTGGAGGCGGAACTCGAAAAACAAGGTCGCGAAGACCGACGGGTTTTGGCTCTCGTACCGAAAGACCTCGGTTTCATCGTCGGCACCGTGCGCATCCAGATACAGGACCGGGGCCACCGGCACGGTGACCTGGGCTATGCGCTGGACTCCGACTACCAGGGCAAAGGCTATATGAGCGAGGCCGTGCGGCGCGTTCTGACCTTCGGCTTCGAGACATTCCGGCTGCACCGGATCTGGGCGACCTGCGATGTCGAGAACGTTCCGTCCAGGCGCGTTATGGAACGGGTCGGCATGACGCGCGAAGGCGTCCTGCGAGAAGACAAATGTTTGCGAGGAGACTGGCGCAACTCCTATCTCTACTCCATCCTTGCCAGCGATCCCCGGCTGTGAATCCTGTTCAGCCGAATGGCTAAGCCATAGTCGTGACGCAAGGAACCAGGTCGTGGAGATAGAAATCGTTCAGGCATCGGACATGGACGGCGAAGTACTTGCCGAGATGCGCATCGCGGCCATGCGCGAAAGCCTGGAGGCCATCGGCCGCTTCGACCCTGAACGAGCCCGCGCCCGCTTCCTGAATTCTTTCGACCCCGCCGTCACCTTCAAGATTTTCCTGCGGCGGGAGGCGATTGGCTTCTACGTCCTGCGTGAGCGGGAGGACTACCTCTGGCTCGACCATTTCTATATCTGCCCCCGGTCTCAAAGCCGCGGTGCAGGCGGCCGCGTGGTCGAGATTATCAAGGAGACGGCCCGAAGCAGCGGAAAGCCGATCCGCCTCGGCGCGCTGAAAGAAAGCCGGGCCAATCGCTTCTATCGCAGCCACGGCTTCGTAGAGCAGGAGCGGAAGGAGTGGGATATCTATTACGAGTGGGTTGCGGATCAGGATTAACGAGAATCAGCGGCCGGTCTCTCGGTTAGGCGTCGCAATCAGCAACGCCGCAGCTAAGAGTTTACGGCTGTCGTCAAAGACCGAGGGTTGTTCGCCGCGCCAGCGGGCGTAGAGCCGATGCGGCGGCGAGCGGCTTTCAGAAATAGCCGTCAGGCACTCACTCGACTCCTGGACGAACGTCGCAAGACGCGCCTCCATATTGGCGCGGTAGGTCTCCCAGTGGCGGGCTTCCATGCGCAGGTGGAAGAGCGAACTGCGGGCCCTGGGTTTGATCTGAAGATCTTGGATCTGCACCGGCACCTCTGACCAGCTTCTGATCGCCCTTTCATAGCGGCGCGCCGCCTGCCCTTCCTTTCCGCGGAGGCGCGCGGCCAGCGCTGCATTGGCGAGGCTCGTCGCGTAGCGCGGATCGCTGCGGCGGAACCGCAGGAAGGCCAGTCGGTAAGCACGCAAGAAGGCCTGCGCGGCCCTAGCCTCGTCGGCCGCTTGCAAAGCGGCGTTCCCGGCGACCTGCAGTCGTTCCCATTCCAGATCGCAGCGCCGCCAGCCGGCGGCCAGCGCGGCGGCGAGTTCGTGATCCTCGCCCGGCATCGGTTCAGAGGCCGAGGTAGGCTCTGCGGACATGGTCATCTTCGTGCAACTCCTTGGCCGGTCCTTCCAACACCAGATTGCCGGTTTCCAGGACGTAGGCATAGTCCGCCAGTCCCAGCGCCAGTTCGGCGTTCTGCTCCACCAGCACCACCGGAACACTCTCGCGGGCAATCTCCACCACGATGCGCCCCATCTCCTCGACGATCACCGGCGCCAGTCCCATGGAGGGTTCGTCCAGGAGCAACAGGCGCGGCTTGGCCATCAGCGCCCGGCCGATCGCCAGCATCTGCTGTTCGCCGCCCGACATGGTCTTGGCCAGTTGACTGCGGCGCTCGTCCAGACGGGGGAAGCGCTGGAACACGGCGGTGAGATCCCGCTCGATCTCCGCCCGGTCACGGCGCAGGAACGCGCCGGTGCGCAAGTTCTCCTCGACCGTCATGTCGGGGAAGATCCGCCGCCCTTCGGGCACATGGGCGATACCCTTGGCGACGACCTTCTCGGCAGCCAGTTGGTCGATCCTTTCGCCGTCGAAGCGGATCTCACCGCTGGAGAGTTTCGAAAGGCCGGAGATCGCCCGCAGGGTCGTGGTCTTACCCGCACCGTTGGCACCGATGATGGTCACGATGCCGCCGCGCGGGATCTTCATCTTCAGGTTCCGCACGGCAGAGACCTTGTTGTAGTTAACCGAGGCGCCGTCGATCTCCAGGAGCGTGGCTTCAGGCTGCATGGGCGCCACCTCCCAGATAAGCCTCGATCACCTGCGGATTTTGTCGGATCTCCTCGGGTCCCCCCTCGGCCAGCAGACGGCCGAAGGACATGACCGTGATCCGGTCGCAGAGCCCCATGATGGCGTGCATATCGTGCTCGACGATCAGGATGGTCACGCCGCTGTCGCGCAGCTTGAAGGTCAGCTCCATCATACGCTGGGTCTCTTCCGGATTCATGCCGGTGAAAGGTTCGTCCAGCAGCATCAGCGTGGGGTTGGCCGCCATGGCCACCGCCATGCCGAGGGCGCGCTGATGTCCATGCGCCAGCTCCGAGGCGAGCTCGTGCCGGCGGTCGGCCAGCCCGAAGAAATCCAGCACCTCTTCCGCCCGCGCCCGCGCCGCCTGCCGCCGCGCCCGGTCGTTGCCGAAGATCGCACCGAACAGTGTCGGTTTTAGGTTGAGGTGGCAGCCGACCATGGCGTTTTCCAGCAGGGTGAACTCCTGGAACAGCGTGGAGTGCTGAAAGGTCCGCACCAGCCCGCGCGCCGCCGTCTGGTGAGTCCCGATCCCGGCAATGTCCTGGCCCTGATAGACGATCTCACCGGAGGTCGGGGTGTAGAAGCCGCTGATCAAATTGAAGCTGGTGGTCTTGCCTGCGCCGTTGGGACCGATGAGTCCGTGGATCGCCCCCGCCGCCACCGAGAAACTCAGGTTGTCAACAGCGGTGAGCCCGCCAAAGCGCATGGTCGCCTCCCGCAGTTCGAGTAACGGCATCATTCCGCGCCCTCCTGTGGCCGGCTCCGGACCGCAGGCGCGCTTTGGTCGTTCCGCTTCAGGAGAGCCGCGATCTTTGGCACCAGGCTCTCCAGTCCCTTGGGAAGGAACAGCACCGAGCCAATCAGAATCAGGCCGTAGAACATGGGCCGCAGTTGGTCGAAACCCAGCTCGCGCAGCAGAATGTCGTTGACCACGATCAGAACCACCGCGCCCAGGATCGGTCCATAGAAGGTCGCAGTGCCACCGACGATGGCCCAGGTCAGGACGTAGACCATCTCCTCCACGTTGAAGCGGTTGGGATTGATGGTGCCCACATAGTGGGCCAGCAGCGCACCGGAGATCCCGGCGAAGAAGGAAGCGATGACGAAGGCCTGGATGCGGTAGCGCCGGGTGTCGACCCCGACGGATTCCGCCAGCTTGTCCTGCCAGTGAACCGCGTGGAAGGTCAGGCCGACCGGAGAGCGTTCGATCCGCCAGAGGATGAAGAGCGAGACGGACACCACGATCAGGACCACGTAGTAGTAGGTGACCGGCTCGTAGAAATCGATGGTCAGGCCGCCGATCTCGATGGTGCCGAGGTCGGGAATACGCTTGATGCCCTTGGGTCCGCCGAAGGGATCGCGGAAGCGCTTCCACAGCAAACGGATGATCTCGCCCGCCGCGAAGGAGCCGATCAGAAAGTAGAAGCCCTTCATGCGGAACAGCGGATAGCTGAGCGCCCAGGCGATCAGCCCGGCGACGATGCCGCCCACCAGCATGGCCAGGGGCACCGGAAGTCCGAGCGACTTCGACGCCAGCGCGCTGGCATAGGCTCCGCAGCCCATGATCACAACGTGCCCGAGCGACCATTCACCGGTCAGCGTGAGTAGCCGGTAGCTCATCACCAGCAGCACGTTGATGGTGGTGAAGACCAGGATTTCCTGCTGCGAATAGCTCAGCGCATATGGCAGCGCGATCAGCAGCGCGTAAGGCGCGATGAGCCAGGAAACTGACCTTAAGGGGTTGGAGGACTCAGGCACGATCCGCCGTCCCGAACATGCCCGTGGGTTTGATGATCAGGACCAGCAGCATCAGCGAGAGCCCGACGATATCGGCGATCACGCCGTCGAAGAAGGTGGTTACGAAGGTATGGACGAAGGCATAGATCACCGCCGCCAACACCGCCCCTTCCAGGCTGCCCACCCCGCCGACGATGATGACGATGAAGGCGGTCACGATCACTGAGTGCCCCATGTAGGGAAAAGTGCGCACCAGCGGTGCCGTCAGGGCGCCCGCCACGCCGGCCAGCCCGGCGCCGATGAACATGGCGATGCGTGCCGTCTGGTTGATCGAGATACCTTGTAGCGCGGCGGCCTCGGGATCCTGCGCGCTGGCGCGTAGTGCCCAGCCGAAACGCGAGCGCTTGAGGAAGAGCCAGAGCGCGGTCAGAAGCACCACCGCGCCGATGATCACATAGAGCCGTTGTAGCGGCAGGCTGACGCTTTCGGAGAACTGCAGGATCTGCTGAGTCGGTGGCGGGATGTGCTCCATGCGCACGCCGAACCAGACCGAGGCCAGCGCCTGCAGGATCAAGAGGAAACCGATGGAAGCCACGAGTCCGCCAAGCGGATTGTCCCGCAAAGGCCGGAACAAGGTCCGCTCCATTCCGACCCCGATCAGACCGACGAAGACCAGCCCGATCGCCGCCGCCAGAAAAAAGGGAAAACCGGCGCCGGCATAGAGCGCCACGATCGAGTAGGCGCCCAGCATATAGAGTTCACCGTGGGCAAAGTTGATCACGCCCATAACGCCGAAGATCAGCACCAGCCCGACGGCCACCAGCGCAATGTAGCTGGCGGCGTAGGTGGCGTTGAGAGCGGTCTGCGCAAGCAGTTCCAGCATAGAGAATCGACCCGGAAGGAAGTGAGAAGGACAGGCCCGGCATCCACCGGGCCCGCTTTTTCCGAACCGAGGCGATCAGCCGCGCTGGTAGTGCATCTGGTCGAGCGCTTCCATATGCTTGACCAGCAGCTTGCCGTGCTTGTCGTACCAGGCAGGGATCGACTTGAAGTCCTTGATCACGGCCTTGCCGTTTTCGATCGCCACCACCGGCCAGTCGCCAACCAGCGCATTGTCGATGCCGAAGAGGTCCTTGCCCCACCAGTCCGCGTCGCCGAAGGCGTGCTTTCCGGTGCCGCCTTCCTTCATGGCGGCGAGCACGGCATCAGGTTCAACGGAACCGGCTTTTTCCGCACCGGCTTTCCAGAGATCCATGATCGAGGCGTACTCCCAGGAGACTGCGCCCCACTCGCCCGGATGGCGTTTGTTGTATTCGGCATAGAACTCGTTCGGACGCTGGAAGTTGATCTGTTCCGCGTTCAGCGCCGGGTCGTCGAAGTCCGGGAACTGAAAGATGAAGCCTTCCATGAAGTCGGCAGAGGTCTTCTCAACGATCTTTTCGTAGAAGTCGGCGGTGCAGGAAATGATCTGGCCCTTGTAACCCTGCTGGAACAGTTGCTCGCAGATCGGGTGCACGTAGTCGGAGTAACAGGTATCCAGGCAGACGATGGAGGGGTTCTTGGCCAGCAGCTTGGTGACCACCGGCGCGAAGTCCGTGGTCGCCGGATCGAACAGCAGCGGATCCTCCAGCATCTCGATCCCGGCCGCTTCGAAGGCTGCCAGATAGGTCGCGACCGAGGGCAGGCCCAGCGCGTCATCTTGGGCGCACATCACCGCGGTCTTCAGATCCGGCTTGTTCTCCGCCAGCCATTCGACACCCGTCACGTTGTAGATCGGATGCACCTCAGCCGGCGCCAGCAGCGTAGTGGAATCGGGGGACAGGTCGGACGGCAGAAGGGTTGAGAACAGCATACCCTCGCGCTCGGCAACCTTCTGGACGCCAGGCCAGGTGTCACCGCCCAACATCATGATGAACTTGACGCCGTCTTCCTTGATCAGCTTGGTCGCGCCGGCGCGCGCCTTTCCCGGATCGTATTCGTTGTCATAGGCGACGAACTCGATCTTGTGCACCTCACCACCGATCTTCAGACCGCCAGCAGCATTAACCCACTCGGCCCAGATCTGACAGCCGTCCAGGCCCGGCTTGCCCCAGGCAGCCACCTCGCCGGTCAGGGGCGCAAGAAAACCGATCTTCACCACCTTATCGGCGGCGAAGGCCCGAACGGGCAAAAGACTGCTCACCGCGCTGGCCCCAGCCACCGTCGCGGCCGTGCCAAGCAACCGGCGACGGCTCACCATCCCACTCAAGAGCTTGCTGATCATGAAATCTCTCCCCTGTTTTTTTGCCTCAGTTTTTTTGCGGTTTCTTTTGGCCGTTCTTTCTCGGCCACCTGTTCATTTTTGGGAGTTAGGCAAGAACTCGGCCCTCTCCACCTCGACCAAAACAGACCATAAATGGACCAATTTGGTGATAAATTTTAACAACGCTAGCAAGAGGAGGACCGAAATTCAATCTAAAACAGACCAATTGTGAATTTATCGTACAATTTGGTCTAGATAATGGCCTTCAAATGGCCTACTCTACTTAAATTGGTGATTTTTGGTTCATTTTGGTTTCATTCGCCACGAGGCAAAAGCCCAGCAGAATCAAAGTCGAAGGCACAATCAATAAACTGGCAACAAACCTGGGAGACGAAGATGACAACACGTGTCGCCGTGATCGGAGCCGGCCCGTCAGGCCTGGCGCAGCTACGCGCTTTCCAATCGGCCGCCAGCAAGGGCGCGGAGATCCCCGAAGTGGTCTGCTTCGAGAAGCAATCGGACTGGGGCGGGCTCTGGAACTACACCTGGCGCACCGGCCTGGACGAGTTTGGCGAGCCGGTTCACTGCAGCATGTACCGCTATCTCTGGTCCAACGGCCCCAAGGAGTGCCTGGAGTTCGCCGACTACAGCTTCGAGGAGCACTTCGGCCGGCCCATCGCCTCCTACCCGCCGCGCGCCGTGCTCTGGGATTACATCAAGGGCCGCGTGGAAAAGGCCGGTGTCCGGGACTGGATCCGCTTCAGCACGCCGGTGCGTCATGTCGAGTATGACGAAGGTAGCGGCAAGTTCACGGTCACGGCGCACGACCTGCCGAACAGCCATATCTACGAGGAGGTCTTCGACTACGTCGTGGTCGCCTCGGGCCATTTCTCAACCCCCAACGTGCCGCAGTTCGAGGGCTTCCGCGATTTCAACGGCCGCATCCTGCATGCCCACGACTTCCGCGACGCGCTGGAATTCAAGGGGAAGGACCTGCTGCTGATCGGTACAAGCTACTCGGCGGAAGATATCGGTTCCCAATGCTACAAATACGGCGCCAAGTCGATCACGGTCAGCCACCGGACCGGTCCCATGGGCTTCCACTGGCCGGAGAACTGGCAGGAAGTGCCGCTGCTGACCAAGGTCGAGAACAAGACCGCGACCTTTAAAGACGGCAGCACCAAGGAAATCGACGCGATCATCCTCTGCACCGGCTACCTGCACCACTTCCCCTTCCTGCCGGACGGCCTGCGCCTCGAGACGGCCAACCGCATGTGGACCCGCAATCTCTACAAGGGGATTTTCTGGGAGGACAATCCGAAGCTGATGTACCTGGGCATGCAGGACCAGTTCTACACCTTCAACATGTTCGACGCCCAGGCCTGGTACGCCCGAGACGTGATCATGGGGCGCATCGCCCTGCCCGCCAACAAGGCCGAGATGGAGCAGGAAAACCAGCCCTGGTGCGAGCGCGAGGACGCTCTGGACGGCCCGGAAGACCAGATCTACTTCCAGGGCGATTACGTGCAGGACCTGATCGACGCCACTGACTATCCCAGCTTCGATGTGGAAGGCGTCAACAAGACCTTCATGGAGTGGGAGCATCACAAGGAAGAAGACATCATGGGCTTCCGCAACAATGCCTACCGCTCACTGATGACCGGCACCATGTCGCCGGCGCATCACACGCCCTGGCTGGAAGCCATGGACGATTCCCTGGAAAGCTACCTCTACGCGCCGGAGGAAAAGAAGGAGGCGCAGGGGTAGGAACAACCGCGCGCCCGACTGAGAGGCGCACGGAGATTTCCGAGGAAGAACGCCTCCCCCGGCGGCACAGGCGGGAACTGGTCAACTTGGTACTTCTGTACTAAGTAAGAACCAAACCGCCTGTGCTTCCAGGGCCAGGCAAATGCCGAATCGGAAAGCGAATGAACCTGTTGACCAGCCCCCCTTGGGAGGCAGACGAAAAGATCGACAAACCGGTCACCCGTGCCACGAAAAAGCTGGCCGACGATATCTTTGCCGAAATTATCGACGGGACCTATGACTACGGCACCCGTCTGCCGGCGGAACGGACCTTTGCCGAAAAGCACGGGGTTTCCCGCGCCACCGTGCGCCAGGCCCTGGAGCTGCTGGAACGCTATGGGGTTGTCGAACGGCGCCCCGGCAGCGGCGCCGTCGTTCGCCTGCGGCAGTCCCGCGCGCCCCAACAGCCGGAACCCATGGCCCAGCCGGCCGAAAACCTGCTGAACCTGGCCGAGATCGCGGAGATCACCAGCCCGCTGGAACTGGGCGTGGTGCGCTCCATCATCGAACCGGAAATCGCGCGCCTGGCCGTGCTCAACATGACTTCGCGGGACGTGGAGCGCCTGAAGCAAATCCAGGCCCGCCTCGAGGAGGTCACGGTCGACGGCGAGAAGTTCTCAAAGATCGATGATGAACTGCGCGCCCTTCTTGCTGAAGGCTCCCGCAATCCACTGCTGATCACCATGCACCGGATCATTCTGCAGGTCAGCAGCACCGCCGCCTGGGCCGTCAGCCGCCGCCGCAACCTTTCCCCCCTGCGCATCAAGCAGCATCAACTGCACAACCGCTCGCTCTGCCAGGCCATCGAAAACCGGGACATCGAGTCGGCGGTCGAGCATCTCAAGCTGCTGCTGGCCGACTTCCACCAGGATCTGGTCAGCAGCGCCTAGCTGATCGTCGAGAGGAACCGCTCGAAGTCGTCGTCCGTCATTTGGACGATGTGTCCGGCCTCGGGAAAGCGCCCGGATTTGACATCCGCGATATACTCTCCGTAGGCGGCGGTCCGCTCCGCCTGTAGCCGGTCGCGCTCCGCGGCGAAGTTCCGATAGACCTTCGCATGCCGCGGTATGTGACCGCGGTTCTCGCCCAGGAGATCCGCCGAGAAGAGGTACTGCACATCGCAGTCCAGGCCCGATCCGAGTGAAATCGTCAAAAGCGAGACACGCCGCGTAATTTCAGCGGCCAGACGCGCGGGAATGACCTCCATCTCCACCGCAAAAGCCCCGGCGGCCTCGAAATCCTTGGTTTCACTGTAAACCCGGATCGCCTGATCAGCAGTGCGTCCCACCGCGCGCAGTCCGCCAACCCAGGTCGCTTTCGGCGGCACCAGTCCGACATGGGCGATCACCGGTACGCCTTCACGGGCGAGCACCTCGACAATCTGCGGACTCATGGCGCAGTAGATGGAATCGGCACCCGCCTCCATGGCCCGCATCGCATCCCGCAAAGCTTCCTCGGCCGAGGCATGACCGCCCCAGCGAAGACCGAACTGAAAATGCGTGCCCACCGCAGCGGCCGGAAAGCCAAGCCTTTCCGGCCGGAATGCGGTTCCGACCATATCCATGCCTGCTTGCGCGGCGGCGGCCGCCTCCTCTTCCATGGCGACTTGAACGAAAGCGAGCCGGCGAAGGCCTTTCGCTTCAAGCAGATCCTTGACCGTCAGCTTCGCCATCAGGCCGCGCCGCTCGTCATGCCCCGCCGGCGGCCGCGCAGGCGCTCATGGGCCTCCTCGGTGCCGTCGTGGAAGGAGCCGAACCACTTGTCCCAGGGCATCTCCAGGCCGCCGTAGTTACACTCGAAGTAGCGGTGGTGCATCTGGTGATGGAAGGTGCCCAGCGCCAGGCGGTTCCGGTCCTTGACCACCAGCCCCTCGAAGCCGGTGTGCGTGGTGGCCGCGGTCAGGGTGAAGTACTGCAGGTGATAGATGATGTGCAGCGGGTGCGCCGGCACCACCCAGTGAATCAGCACAGTGCCCAGGTAAAGGATATGCTCGATGGGATGCATCGACATCCCCGACCATGGGCCGACATTGGTGTTCCTGTGATGCAGCGCGTGAGCGATCCGATAGAGCGGCGGCCAGTGCAGAAAGCGGTGGACCCAGTAGAAGTAAAACGACTCCCAGAGCGGGACCAGGAGGAACAGCAGGACGAACCAAACCGGGTTTTCGCTCCAGACCAGGGTGGGAACATAACCGTTGGCCATGGCCCACATCATCAGGACCTCATAGCCCGACCAGATCGTCACCCCGCTGGCGCAGCTCCAGAACATATTGTCCCGCACCTGATCCCCGAAGGTGAAGCTGCCGTTGCCGGTCTTGAGCGCCCGCGCGTCGTAGCGCCGGTTATCCCCCTGTTTGCGGAAGGTGAAAAAGTAGAGATGCAGCCCGCCGGCCACCAGGAACATCAGCGCCAGATTGCGCAGCCAGATCTGCGCGATCCAGCCGAAGGCGAAATCCCGGCAGTCTTCCAGGGCCGGGTGCAGATAAAACCAGGAGATCATCGCCAGGCCCACGATGATCAGGCGCTCCGAGATCAGAAACCAGGAGCCCCAGATCCATTTGGCGATCGCCAGCGGCTGTAGCGGCCACTGGAACAGCGGCGAGACCTGCAGCGGCACATCCGGTCGATAGTTCCAGCGCTGTGGCCGCTTCGGCCGGACGGCTGCCCGACGGGGTGTCTCTAGAACCTGGCTATCGCTCATCTTGCCCTCGCATCGCTGAAGGCTCGAAGTCTAGCGCCCAACTAAAACATCTGAAAAACTGTAATTTCTGGATTTCTTCTTCAAATTTTCCGATAATTGGGTTCCACCGGAGCCAACTCGATGCCGCTGACCCTCAAATCCCTGCGCTATTTCCACACCGCCGTCGAGCTGGAAAGCATCACCCGCGCGGCGGAAAGGCTGAATGTCGTGCCCTCCGCCGTTTCCGCCGCCATCGACCAGGTCGAAGCGGATTTCGGCCTGACGCTGATCACGCGCAGGCCCTCAAAAGGCATCCAGCCCACGGCAACGGGCAAGCTGCTGCTGGTCAAGGTCCGCCACCTCTTAGAAGAATACGAGAACCTCATTGCCGAAGGCGGCGATCTGCGCACCGCCCTGACCGGCAGCCTGAAAATAGGCTACTACGCGCCCGTGGCGCCGGCCTTTCTGCCGGCCATCACCACGCCGCTCAGCCGGGGCAATCCCTCCGTCTCGCTGCAGTTCGACGAGTGCGACAACGAAACCGCCCAGAGCGGGTTGTTGAACGGCACCTACGACGTCATCCTTTTCGTCTCGGAGGACGTCAAGCCGGGCATTTCCTTCGAGGCCCTGATCGATGCGCCGCCCTATGCGCTGCTGCCGCACGGTCATAACCTGGCCACCAGACGAACAGTCGCGCCTTCGGACCTCAGGGACGAAGCCCTGATCCTGCTGGACCGCCCGGTCGCCAGCGAGTACTACCGGAGCCTCTTCGAAGAGGCCGGCTTTACGCCACGCATCGCCGCCACCGGCACCACCCACGAGATGCTGCGCAGCCTGGTCGGCGCCGGGATCGGCTGCGCCCTTCTCAACATGCGGCCCCGCGCAGACGCCAGCTACGCCGGCGATCCCCTCGCCTGCGTTCCACTCTCGCCGGAAGTGCGCTCGCTGCAGCTCGTCCTGGGCTATCTGCCCGGAAATCCCCGGCGGCTGGTGAAAGCCTTCATCGAAGAATGCCGCAACTATTTCTCAACGCCGGCCGCGCAAAGCCTGATCGTGAAATCCACTTGACCATATTACTTAACATGTAAAATATATAGAGCAGCGAAAATCAGGGGAAACGCCATGTCCGATGCCCCCGTTTACGAGATCGACCCCAAGCGCTTCTGGCAGGATCCCTATCCGGATCTCAAGGCCATGCGCGCGACCGCGCCCATCGCTTTTGTCCCGCAGTTGGGCGCGACTCTCTTTACAAAGCGCGATGATATCGCGGTCTGCGAAAAGAACATCGAGGTCTTTTCTTCGGATCAGCCGGGCGGCCTGATGAACGTCCTGATGGGCCAGAACATGATGCGCAAGGATGGCGGGGCGCATACGGCCGAGCGTAAGATCTTCTTCCCCGCCGTCTCGCCGAAGGCGGTGCGCCAGGTCTGGACGGCAGAGTTTCAGGCCCACGCCGAGAACATCCTGGAGGAACTGGCGCCGGCGGGCAGCGCCGATCTCTTCCCGTCCTACGCCCTGCCCCTGAGCGCGGAAGCCCTGAAATCCATGACCGGCCTGACCAACATGCGCTTCCAGGACATGGACGCCTGGAGCCAGGGCATGATCGACGGCATCGCCAACTACGCGGGCGACCCGGAGGTTGAAGCCCGCTGTCATGCCGCCACCGCCGGCATCGATGCCGCCATCGACGACATGCTGCCGGTCGTGCGGGCGAAGCCGAACCACAGCCTGCTCTCGGTCATGCTCGAAGGCGGCCTGCCGATGGAGAGCATCCGCGCCAACATCAAGCTGACCATCTCCGGCGGCCAGAACGAGCCGCGCGACGCCATCCTTGGCTGCATCTGGGCGCTGCTGACCCATCCGGAGCAGATGGCGCTGGTCCGGGAGGGCAAGGCCACCTGGACGCAGGTTTTCGCCGAATACTGCCGCTGGATCTCCCCCATCGGCATGTCGCCGCGCCGAGTTGCGCAGACAAACCAATACGGCGGCGTACGCTTCGAGCCGGAAGAGCGCATCTTCTTCATGTTCGGCGCGGCCAACCGCGACGAGACCCACTTTCAGAACCCCGAGCGTTTCGAGGCCTTGCGCGACAACCAGATGAGCATGCCCTTCGGCGCCGGCCCTCACTTCTGCGCCGGCGCCGCCGCCTCGCGCAGCCTGGTGGCCGGCGTGGCCCTGCCGATGATCTTCGAGCGCCTGAAAGGACTGAAACTAGCCGAAGAGCCGCCGGTGCGGGTCGGCGGCTGGGCCTTCCGCGGCCTGCTGAACCTGCCGGTGACCTGGGAAACTTAAGCAGCCAACTCCAGCGTCATGAATTCGCTGTAAGGATCCAGCACATAATCGCCAAAGGGCGCGCAGACGACAAACCCGAAACTCTCATAGAGCCGCCGCGCCGCCGCAAAGGACTCCATCGAGCCAGTCTCCAGGCTGAGCCGCCCATATCCGCGCCGCCGCGCCTCGGCGAGCAGATGCTCCATCAGCTTCCGCGCGACCCCGCGGCCACGGGCGGCTGCCGCCGTATGCATGGATTTGATCTCGCCGTGGCCCGGCTCGAGCTCCTTCACGGCCACACAGCCCAGCAGGGTCTCGCCCTCCCATGCGCTCCAGAAGGTAATCTCCGGCGCCCGCAGTTCCTCCAGATCCAGCGCATGCACGCTCTCCGGCGGCGACTGCGCCGCGGTAAAATCCATATGAGTTTGAAGTAGACCGGCAATGGCTGGGCCGGAGAGATCGTCTTCTCGAATGGAGAGGTTCATAAGCTAACTACACATCAGTGTTTGCCCGCAATAAGGCACTCATCGAAGTTCATTCATGCGCAACGGTCAATGTGAAAAAGCGATCCTGTTTCAACCAGATAACCTTGTCTATATATTCTACAGGTCCGTCTCTCCCCCACCCGACAGATGCTGCTCGATCCGCTGGTCCCACATCTGCCCGAAGGCGCGCATATGGCGCAGGAGGATCTCGCCGTGCTGGTCCCACCAATCGAGGATGGAGCGGAACTCGACCACACGGGCACGGCCGCGCTGGATTTCGACCACGGGCCAGGAGCCGACCAGGGCGTGGTCGATGCCGAAGAGTTCCTTGCCCCACCAGCGCGCCTCGCCGAAGACGTTGCGGCCCAAGCCGCCGGTGCGCATGGCGGTCAGCACCGGGATGCACTCCACCGTCTGGGCGCGCTCGACCGCGCCGCGCCAGATCTCCAGGATCGAGAAGTATTCCCAGGGCACGGCGCTCCACTCGCCGGGATAGCGGCGGTTGAACTCGCTGTAGAACTCGTTGGGGCGGGTGAACATGATGCGCGGGTCGTTGAGCGCCGGATCGTCGAAGTCCGGGAACTGGAAGACGAAGCCTTCCATGAAGTCCTCGCTCGTCTTGGCGACCAGCGCCTGGTAGTTGTCGCAGGTGCAGGAGAGGATCTGCCCCTTGAAGCCCTTGCGGTAAGCCGCCTCGGTCAGCGCATGGACGAAGGGCTCGTAGGCTGTGTCCCAGCAGAGGATGTCCGGCTGCTTGTCCAGCAGGACCTCGACCATGGCATCCACATCCTTCAGCGCGCCGGGGAAAAGGATCTCCTCCACCACCTGGATGCCCGCGGCCTCGAAGGCCGCCCGGTAGGTTGCGACCGAAGGCAGGCCCAGCGCGTCCTTCTGGGCGCAGATGGCGGCGGTCTTGAGGTGCGGCCGGTTCTGGGCCAGCCAGTCGACGCCGGTCACCACGTAGATGGGATGCACCTCGCAGGGGGCGATGAGATAGGGCGTGTCGGGCGAGAGGTCGCTGGGCAGCAGGGTGGTCGCCAGGGTCTTGGTGCGGGTCAGGAACTCGGTGATCGCCGGCATGGTGTCGCCGCCCAGGGTCAGGATCAGGCGCACCTCTTCGGCATTCACCAGCATCTTGGCGCCGATCGCCGCGCGGGCCGGATCGTACTGGTCGTCGTAGGCAACGATTTCGACCGGGTAACGGCGGTCCCCGACCTGCAGCCCGCCGGCGGCATTCAGCCAGTCCGCCCAGATCAGACTGGCGTGGAAACCCGGCAGACCCCAGGAGGAGGCATCACCGGTAAAGGGCGCCATGACACCGATCTTTACGGCTTCCCGGCTTTTCACGTTGGATTTCGGCATGGCGGCGGAAACCGCCAGATCCGCGCCGAAGCGATAGGTGCTCATAAAATCCGCTAACCCGTTCTACAGGCTTGCCAGATTAGAGCAGAGCGCCGCGCTTTGAAACCGTCAGGCCGTGGCCGCTTCACGCCGCCTCGTAGTTGCCCTTCACCCGTTCCTTGGTCGGATCGAAGTGCGGGAAGCGCACGACCTTGGCCGGGATACGTTTCTGCAGGCCGTCGAGCTGCCCGACCTCGACCTCCGTGCCGATCTCACTGTGCACCGCATCCATGCGGCAAAGCGCGATCACCTTGCCCAGGATCGGGGAGCGCACGGCGGAAGTGATTTCGCCCACCTGCGCCCGGCCAATGCGCACGCAGTCACCGAGGCCCGGCACCAGATTGCCTTCCAGTTCCAGCCCGACCAGTTTTTTCACCGGATGCTCCTTGCGTTCGGCGATGGCGTCGCGGCCGATGAAGTCGTCGTTCTTGGACTTCAGCGGAACGGTGAAGCCGATGCCGGCTTCGAAGGGATTCGTCTGATCTGAGAATTCGTAGCCAGCAAAGATCAGACCCGCTTCGACCCGCACCATATTCAGAGCTTCCAGCCCGAAGGGCGAGAGGCCGTGCGGCTCGCCCGCCTGCCAGACCGCGTCGAAGACCTCTTCGGCATCCTTGGGATGGCAGAAGACCTCGTAACCCAGTTCGCCGGTATAGCCCGTGCGCGACACCACCAGCGGCGTGCCATGGAAATCGTTCAGCCGGCCGATGGTGAAGCGGAACCAGGGAAGCTCCTCGAGCGTCGGCTGAGTCGGTGGGGTCCAGATGATCTCCTTCAGGATGTCCCGGCTCTTCGGTCCCTGCACCGCGATGTTGTGCAACTGGTCGGTCGAGGACTTCACCCAGACATCCATGCCGTGCTTCTCCGCCTGCTCGCGCAGCCAGATGCCGGAGGTCTCGCAGCCACCGATCCAGCGGAAGTTGTTCTCGCCGAGCCGGAAGACCGTGCCGTCGTCGATCATGCCGCCGTGCTCGTAGCAGACCGCGGTATAGACCACCTGCCCCACCGCGAGCTTCTTCATGTTGCGGGTCATGCAGAGCTGCATCAGCTTCTCGGCATCGGGCCCCAGGACCTCGAACTTGCGCAGAGGGCTGAGATCCATCACCACCGCCTTTTCGCGGCAGGCCCAGTACTCACTCAGCGCGCCGCGGCCGGTGAAGTCATTGGCCAGCCAGTAGCCGTTGTACTCGGTGAAGTTCCGCGTGTGCCTGGCGAAGCTTTTATGAAAGCCGGTCTCTTTGGTCATCTGCAGGTCGGCGTCGGCGGTCATGCGAAATCCTATCGATCGCTGAAAGTCTTCCTTGGCGTCATAGACGCGGGTCTGAATATCGGTCGGGTTCCAGCCGTTGGCCGGGTCCACGTCGCAGGGGCAGGCGGTCGAAACGCAAAGCAGGTCGGTCATGGCCCGCAACAGAACGTAGTCGCCGGGCCGCGACCAGGGATCGTCCATGCCGATCGCATTGGCGTCGTCGAGCAGTGTGTTGAAGAAGAAATTGATCGCCGGCCAGCCGCCGCGCGCCGGCACGTCATAGGGCGCCAGTGCCTTGTTCATATTCTCAGAACAGTTGACGTGGCCGGGATAGCCCAGGTCCTCGTAGTAACGCGCGGTACAGGCCAGCCCGAAGGTGTCGTGGCGGCCGCAGGTGTCCTGGACGATCTCCACCAGAGGCACCTGGTCCTGGGTGTAATACTTGGAATAGAGCCCCGGCGCCGGATAGAGCGATCCCATCAGGCTGCGCGTGGTGGTGGGGTCGATATCCGCTACCAAGCCCTTATCCAAAGCGCGCAGATCGAAGGCCTGAAAGTCCGAGCACTCCCGGCCCTGCACATCCAGGATCTGGATGTACTGGCCGGCCCTGACCTCGAAGGCGTGGGCCTCGCCCGGCTGGATATTCATATCTGCGAGAGGATCGGCCAGAGGATCCGGCGCGCTGCGTGGGCGCTTCAGGAACTTCTGATCGGCGCGCTTGATGTAGAGAACGATCTCAGTCGGCGGTGTCTGGGCGTCGACCGCCATAGCGCCGCCGGGTGCGCCCACCAGCAGCAGGCCGCCGCTGGTCGCCGTCACGGTTTCACTGTCGCCCGCGCGGGACTCGCGCTCGAAGAAACGGATGGCCTCCGCCCGCGCCAGGTCGAAGCCGCCATCCGTCAGGGCCTTGCGCACACGTCGCGCCGAAGCTTCCCCGCTGCCGAGGATGCTCAGGAGGCCCGCCGGCTCGCCGGCGCTCTTCGCGCCCAGCATCCCGGCATCACTGCGCCCGTCCCTGCCGAAGAAAACCACTTCGCAAGGCTGCAGGCCCTCCCGGTCCACCAGGGTGATCTCATCCCCCGCCTCGACCGGCACCGCGCGGGACCCACCGCCGGGAACGGGATGGCGTTCGACGCCGGGCGGCAGGACCGGCAGGCCGGGGAAGAGAATTGCGCCGCGCGTGGCCGGCGCTTCGAAGCCTGGCATGATCGACATGGCAAAGGCGTCCCAAGCTGGAATTGGCACTTTCCCTGCAATTGAAGCTTGACGCCGGGCGCCTGTGAAGAAAAATTGCCTGAGGCTTAGGGCCAAGAATTGTTATGCGAAACAGCCACAGAGACCTGCCGCCACTGGACTATCTGATCGCCTTCGAGGCGGCGGCGACCCTGGGCGGCTTCACTGCAGCGGCGGAGTCCCTGAACGTCAGCCAGGCCGCCGTGAGCCGCAAGATCCGTCTGTTGGAAGAGAACCTGGGCCAGGAGCTCTTCACCCGCGGCCATCGCTCGGTAACCCTGACAGCGGAGGGAAAAGCCTACCGGAAGATCGTGTCCCGGGTTCTGGACCAGGTCGCCGAGGCCTCGCGCGAACTCCGGCAACGCGGCGGCCAGGCACGGATCACCATTGCGGCGACAAACTCCATCTCGAGCCTCTGGCTTATGCCGCGCATTCAGGACTTTCGGGAGTCCTATCCCGAGATCGAGATCCAGTTGATCTCCTCGGACGACGACGAGGCCTGTCTCTCCGGCGATGTAGATCTCGCGATCCTGCGCGGCGAAGGCGAGTGGGAGGGCTTCCACAGCGAGCGGCTGCTGGACGAAGAGGTCTATCCGGTGTGCAGTCCCGCGAACGACGTGACCATAACGCAGCCTGAAGGCCTGGCCGGCCAGACCCTGATCGACGTTGCCAGCCATCACGAGGAATGGTTGGACTGGCGCAGTTGGTTTGCCGCCATCGGCACCGCCCTGCCCCAGGACGTAAAGTATCTGCGGGTCAATACCTATCCTCTCGCCATCCAGGCGGCCTGCGACGGGCTCGGCATCGCCCTGGGCTGGCGGCATCTTGTTGATGAGCAGCTCAGGCAGGGAAAACTGCGGCGCCTGCTCGATCACTCGGTGCGTACGGAGTCCGGTTACTACCTCCTGACACCGCAAAACAGACCGGATAGTGCCAACCGCGACAGCTTTGCCCGATGGCTCGCGTCCCGGGCCTGAAGGCGTCGCCCGCGCGTCGCCACTTCCAGCCTTGACCTTCCGTAGCGCGGCAGGGATTCTCGACGCGCAGGAAACCTGGTTGCTGTCCCCAAGCTAGGCTCTTGCGTTACGGAGAGAATTCTGTGCCTGACAATCCGACCATTCTGGTTATCGGCACGGCCGACACCAAGGCCGAAGAGCTGCTCTTCATCGTGGAACGCATCGAAGCGGCGGGCGCTGCGGCGCATGTTATGGATGTCGGCATTCTGGGCGCCCCGCCTTTCGAAGCGCAGTCCTCTCGACGGGCGGTCGCCGAAGCCGCCGGCACCAGCATCGAAGATATCATCTCGCTCAATGACAAAAGCCAGGCAATCGCCACTATGGCCGAAGGTGCCGCGAAGCTCGCGAGGAAAAGCTGCGATGACGGTAAATTCCAGGCTGTTCTGGCACTGGGCGGCATAGCCGGAACCGATATCGCCCTCGAGGTTTGCCACACCCTCCCTCTTGGTATCCCCAAGTACTTGGTCTCAAGCGTCGCCTTTTCGCCTCTGATCCCGGCCGAGCGGCTTGCCGCGGACATCCAGATGATCCTCTGGGCCGGCGGCCTTCAAGGCCTGAACAGGATGAGCAAATCAGTTCTGAGCCAAGCCGCCGGGGCCGTGGTGGGCGCGACCCGCGCCGTCGAGCCGTCGAGCAGCGAACGGCCGCTGATCGGCATAACCAGCCTGGGAAAAGCCCGCCTGAACTACATGACGCATCTAAAGCCGGCGCTGGAGAAGCGCGGCTACGATGTGGCCGTCTTCCACAGCAGCGGCATGGGCGGCCGCGCCTTCGAAGCGCGCGCTTCAGAAGGCGCCTTTGCGGCTGTGATGGACTTCTGCCTGCAGGAACTGAGCAACGAACTGAACGACTCAGTCGCGAGTGCGGGTGCGGACCGCCTGGAAAACTGCGGCCGCGCTGGCATTCCACAGATCATCGCACCAGGGGCCATCAATCTGATCGACTTTGCGGCTTCGACGCCTCTGCCTGGAGGCTACGAGGATCGGGAGGTCCAGGCAGATAATCGCCTGATCACATCGGTCGCAGTCACTTCCGAGGAACGGCGGCAGGCGGCGCGCGCGATCTTCGAAAAACTAAAAGCCGCTAAAGCCCCAACGCACATTCTGCTGCCGACAGCTGGCATCGAGGAACGAGACCGGGCCGGCGAAGCGCTCTACGATCCGCTTGGGCATGCCGCCTTCGTCGAGGAGCTGCAGCAGGTGGTCGAACCCCCGGTCGAACTGACGCTTCTTGACTGCCACATCAACGATCGCGTTTTCGCCACCGAGGCCCTCAAGCTCTTCGACCGCTGGGTCGAAGAAGGCATTATCGTCGCGGGACAGGAGTCGCCCGCAGCCTGACAAGCAACAGCCGGAGTTACAGAGTGAAGGACGAAGACTTTCGCAGCTGGTCGCAGACCGCAGCCAACTGGGGCGCCGACTACAGAAAGACACTGCGTGAGCGACCCGTGCGCGCCCAGACCGCACCCGGCGCCGTTGCCGCGAAGATCGCCAAAACACCGCCGGAACAGGCCGAAGCCATGGAGACGATCTTCGCTGACTTCAAACGCGACATCGTCCCCGGCATGACCCACTGGCAGCACCCGCGCTTCTTCGCCTACTTCCCGGCCAACTCGGCTGAGGTCTCGGTGGTCGCGGAGTATCTGGTCACCGCCATGGGCGCGCAGTGCATGCTCTGGCAAACCTCCCCGGCCGCCACCGAACTGGAGACGGTGGTTCTGGATTGGCTGCGGCAGGCCCTGGGCCTGCCCGAAGGCTTCAGCGGTGTAATCCAGGACTCCGCCTCCTCCGCCACGCTCGCCGCCGTGCTCACCATGCGCGAGCGGACTCTGGACTGGCAGGGCAACCGAAGCGGCCTCGCCGGCGGGAAGGCCCTGCGGATCTACGCCTCGGATCAGGTGCACACCTCGATCGACCGGGCCATCTGGATCGCAGGCATCGGCGATGAGAACCTGGTCCGTATCCCGGTGGCCGGCCCGCTGCGCTCCATGCAGGCGGAGGCCCTGGAGCAGGCGATCCAACGTGACAAGGCTGCGGGACTGCTGCCCGCCGGCGTCATCGCCTCTGTCGGCGGAACCAGCATCGGCGGAACCGACGACATTGCCGCCGTCTGCGAGGTCGCGCAGCGCCATGGCCTCTACGTCCATGTCGATGCGGCCTGGGCCGGCTCCGCCATGATCTGTCCCGAGTTCCGGTCTCTCTGGCAGGGGGTGGAGAGCGCCGACTCCGTCGTCTTCAACCCGCACAAGTGGCTGGGCGCCAGCTTCGACTGTTCGGCCCACTTTATTCGCGATCCTGAGAGCCTGGTTAAGACACTTGCTATCCAGCCGGAATTCCTCAAGACCCACGGCAAAGAAGGCATCATCAATTACTCGGAATGGTCTGTGCCGCTCGGACGGCGTTTTCGTGCGCTCAAGATCTGGTTCCTGCTCCGCGCCCACGGTCTGGAAGGCCTCAGGACGATGATCCGCAATCATGTCGCCTGGTCGGAGAAACTGGCACAGCGGATCGATGCGCTGGAGGATTTCGAGATCACCAGCGCGCCCATGCTGTCGCTCTTCTCCTTCCGCTACGCGCCAGCCGGCGTGGCGGACCTGGACGCTCTCAACCTGCGCCTGGTCAACGCCATCAACGACGACGGGCGGATCTACCTGACCCAGACCCGGCTCGACGGCAAGCTGGTGATCCGCTTTCAGGCCGGCCAGTTCGAAGCCCGGGAAGAGGACGTCGACCTCGCCTACGAGGTAATACGTGAACTAGCGTCAACCGTGATCCAACCAACAGAGGTTTCGAAAGCATGACCGAGCGGAAACTGCGCAGCGCACGATGGTTCGACAGTCAGGACCTGCGAGGCTTCGGCCACCGTTCCCGCGCCATGCAGATGGGCTACAGCCTGGAAGACTGGGGCGGCAAGCCGGTCATCGCGATCCTCAACACCTGGTCGGACATCAATCCCTGCCACGCGCACTTCAAGCACCGGGTCGAGGACGTGAAGCGCGGCATCCTGCAGAGCGGCGGCTTTCCCATCGAACTCCCTGCCCTCTCGCTGGCGGAGAACTTCGTCAAGCCGACGACCATGCTCTACCGCAATCTGCTGGCCATGGAGGCGGAGGAGCTGCTGCGCTCGCATCCGGTCGACGGCGCGGTGCTGATGGGCGGCTGCGACAAGACAACCCCCGGCCTGCTCTTGGGCGCCATCTCGATGGACCTGCCCGCCGTCTATGTCCCGGCCGGTCCCATGCTGCGCGGCAACTGGCGCGGCGAGGTATTGGGCTCCGGCTCGGACGCCTGGAAGTACTGGGATGAAAAGCGCGCCGGCACCATCACCGAAGAGGACTGGACCGGCGTCGAGGCGGGCATCGCCCGCTCCTACGGCCACTGCATGACCATGGGCACCGCCAGCACCATGACCGGCACCACGGAAGCCCTCGGGCTCACCCTGCCCGGCGCCTCCTCGATCCCGGCCGCCGACGCCAATCACATCCGCATGGCGGCCGCCTCCGGCCGCCGCGCCGTCGAGATGGTGCGCGAAGATCTCAAGCCCAGCGATATCCTCACCCGTGCCTCCTTCCACAATGCCATCGTCGTCGCCATGGCCATGGGCTGCTCGACCAACGCCATCATCCACCTGATCGCCGAAGCCCGCCGCGCCGGCATAGACATCGGCCTGGAAGACTTCGACCGGCTGAGCCGCGAGATCCCGGTCATCGCCAATATTCGGCCCTCCGGCGAGCGATACTTGATGGAGGATTTTTTCTACGCCGGCGGCCTCCCCGCCCTCATGAGCCGCCTGACCGATCACCTGGAGCTCTCCGCGAAGACGGTCTCCGGCAGGACCCTGGGCGAGGACATCGCCGGCGCCAAAGTCTGGAACGACGACGTCATCCGTCCGCTCGACAATCCCCTCTATGAAGAAGGTGCACTGGCGGTTCTGCGCGGCAACCTGGCACCAGACGGCTGCGTGATCAAACCCTCGGCCTGTGCGCAAAAGTTCCTGAAGCACAAAGGACCGGCCCTGGTCTTCGACGACTACGCCGAGATGAAGGAGCGGATCGACGATCCGGATCTCGAGGTCACGGAAGACACGATCTTGATCATGCGCGGTGCCGGCCCCCAGGGTGGGCCAGGCATGCCAGAGTGGGGCATGCTGCCGATCCCGCAGAAACTGCTGAAACAGGGCGTGCGCGACATGCTGCGGATCTCCGACGCACGGATGAGCGGCACCAGCTATGGCGCCTGCATCCTGCACGTCGCACCGGAAGCCCATATCGGCGGGCCGCTGGCCCTGGTTCAGACCGGTGACATGATCTCAGTCGACGTCGCCGAACGCCGCCTCGACATGGAGGTTTCAGAGGAAGAGCTGGAACGTCGCCGCGCCGCCTGGACGCCGCCGGCACCACGCTTCGAGCGCGGCTACGGTTGGGTCTTCACCCGGCATATTCTACAGGCGGACAAGGGTTGCGACCTGGATTTCCTGGAAAGCAGCCACGGCGCCAATCCCGGCGAACCGGCAATTCTGTAGAGAGAGTCAGAAACCTATTGTAACCCCAAAGGTCACGCGGTCGTTGTCGTCGAACTGGCCGAAGAGACCGTCATTGTCGCCGTAAAAAAAGTCGGCCCCAAGCGTGAGGTTGACGTTGCTGTAGAGCTGATAGTCCAGTTCCGCCTGCACCACGCCATCGCCTTCGTTGATGCTCTGGATGATGAGCAGGCTGGCTTTGATGGTTTCGTTCTCGAAGGTCCGCTCGGCCAGTAAGGTGACCGAACTCTCCACTTCGTCCTGCACAACGCCGCTTTCATGGTCCGGCAGATAGGTCTGAAAGAACTGCGCGCTCAGAAAAGTGTCGGTGATGCCCTGGTAGTCGAGGCCGAGGACATAACTAAATTCTCCCGACTCCACGACGCCGTCACTGTCGGCCGGATCTTCGGTCAGGAAAAAGCGGTCGGTGGAATAGCCGACTTCGCCGCGCACGACCCAGTCATCGAAGGCGGTATTGAAGGTACCGCCGATCAGGTGCGTGCGCTCGTAGTCCTGAACGACCGTCACCCCACCGGGTCCGGTCTGCCGCCGCGTCACCGGCGTATCGCTGTAGTGAAAGAGATAGTTCAGAGACAGCTCCCAACCTTCGTAGAAGGTGCTCAGGCGCGCGCCGGCATCGGAATCCTCGACGAAGCTGTTCGGCCGATTGAACTCCCGGCCCGCCAGCGTGACACCCGGCGGCAGCGCGGAGATCACGCGCGGCGAGGTGAAAGCGAAAGCGGCGTCCGCGTCGGGAATATCGTTATAAGTCTGGTCCGGAATCCAGATCAGTTGCAGCAGGCTGTCCTCGCCGACCGGAACTTCCGCGTTCACCGTCCAGAGCGGAGTCCGGGAGTCCTGAAACTCGGGCAGGATGAACTCGCGGAAGGACTGCGGATTGACCACGTCCAGAACCTTCAGTCCATCCGCCTCGCCCCAGACCACCTGCTGCTTGCCCAGGCGCAGGAAGGCGTCGTCCAGATCGATGTCCAGGTAGAGTTCGCGCAACTCGATGTCGACATCGTCGCCGATAAAGGCGCGCTCGGAAATCGGGTCCCGGTTTTCTTCCGAAGGCCGGCCCGGTTCTAGCCGGTCTTCCGTATCACCCCGGAAGCGCAGGATGCCGGTGAACTGAAGGCTCTCGCCGAGCGGCATCGTCACTTCCGGCGTGAAGACCGCTTCGCCGAACTGCAGTTCGTCCTCTTCGACGGCCCAGCCGAAGCGCGCCTCCAGCAGCGCGGTAAACTCCGCCTCCTCCAGCAGGTCTTCGGCACTGGCCGCTGACGGCTGAAGGAGACAACAAGCCAGAACGAGAGGTCCCCCCGACGACGCTCGCAACATCCCTCGCATTAAAGCCCCCGCTTCAGGTTCCTGGTCTTGAAGATCTTGTCCTTAATCTCGGTGCGGTAATCGATGTCGCTGAAACGAAAGAGAGTCTGGTGACCCGTCTTGTGGTTCTCCACATGGATACGATGAACCGTCCAGATACCATCGACCGCCTCGATCTCGGTGGAGCGAATCGTCTTAAGCGGATTTCCATTCACGTCCCACATCTCCGCCTTGCGGGAGATCCAGATCTCCGAATCGATTCGCCAGACAACTTTACCATAACCTAATTCTTTGGCGACTTCCGCACTAACAGGCGTACCCTCGACAATATAGGTGAAATGCCCGTCGACTTCTTCTTGACCCAGGGTGGTAAAATTATAGTCCTCGAGCGCGACCTTGTTTTCCTTTTTCATATCCTCGTAGGTCAGGTCGGTGCCCAGGAAGTAGTCCCCGCGGTCCGAGGCCGAGATGCGCCGCACCTTGCGCAGGGCCGGCAGATAGAGCCACTGGTCGTCGTCCCGGTCGGCTTCCGGATAGTCGTAGGTCAGGAAGCCCGTGCCTTTCACGTTGGTCGGCGATTTGTAGAACATCACTGTCCGTTTTTCCTCGCCATAGTAACGCCGGAAGGCTGCCGTTTCCCTGGTCCGGGTCGTGCCGCGGCGGTCGGTCATCTCCATGGTCAGGCTGCGCGTCACCCACTGACCTTCATCCCGGTCGACGACCCTCTGCATGATCTCCTGACCGTCGGGCAGGTCGGCCGCGGTCGCATCGTTACCGAATGCAGCGAGTGAAATTCCCACGGCGGCCATCACAGCGACAGCCGCCTTTGCTCCTGAGGTCGCGGCACCTGCCGGAGCTCCTTCGCGCGCCGAGTCCGGCCAGATGAAACGCGGTTTCAGCAGCTTGGCCAGCGCCGGCATCACGGCCATGCTGGCAACGAAGGCCGCCGCCACCGCGATGCCCACCAGCACCCCGAACTTGAGCAAAGGCGGAACCTCGCTCGTCGTCAGCACGGCAAAGCCGAGCCCGATGGCGGCGAAGTTAAAGAAGAGCGCGCGCCCCGTTGAGGGGAAGAGCGGCGCGATGCGCTCGTCGAAAGAACCTGCACCCGTCATGGCTAACTCCTTCATACGATCGATGGTGTGGATGGAGAAATCGATACCCAGCCCGATGGCGATGGCGGCGAACATGGAGGTGCCGACCCCGAGCCAGATCCCGGTGAAACCCATGACCGCATAGATCAGCAGGATGGACATGCCGACGGGGATCAGCGCGAAGGTACCGGCCAGAGCGGAGCGGAAGACCAGCGACGCCATCAGCCAGACCAAGGCCAGGGAAATCCCCAGGCTGCGCAGATGGTTGTCGCCAATGGTCTTGAGCCAGTGGAAATTGACGTACACACGGCCCGAGAGGTTGGCAGTCATGGCCTCGTCGTTGAAGTCGGACGCGATGTAATCCTCCAGCGCCGCGATAACCTCGCGATTGTTGCGGTAAAGGCTGGTGTTGAGATTGAGCCGGATGTTGGCGCGCCGGTAGTCGTAGTCGACCTCCTCCTCGAAATCGGTCGGGTTGGCCGAGGTCGAGTAGAGCAGAAAGAGTTGCGCGATCAGAAAATCGTCATCGGGAATACTGTAAAACTCCTGTCGGTTCTCGTTGACCGCCTTGTGCATCTGCTTGATGTAGTCGACCACCGAGATGGAGCCCTGCACACCTTCAAGCGTTTCGGCGTAACGCTGCAGTGATTCGATCCGGGTGAGATTTTCCGGCTTGAAAAGGTCCTCCCGATTGGGCGTCTCAATGACCACGTCGATGTAGTTGGTGCCGTCGAAGACCCGGTTCATGACCTGGTCCGCGACGTAGATTGCCTCGTCCCGCTGGAAGTTTTCGATCTGCGACTCCTCGACGATGACCCGCGAAGCACCGACCGCGCCGGTCAGGGCAATCGCTGCGACAAGGGCTACGACGATACCCGGATTACGCAGCACGACGCGCCCGAAACGCGTTATCAAACCGCCGTAGATGTCGGTCTTGCTGCCGAGAGCGAAGGCCTTGCTCGGTTTAATCCTGAAGAGCGTTACGGCCGCAGGAAGGAAGACGATGGTGTAGAACCAGGCCGCGGTCACACCGATGGCGGCAAAGAGCCCGAAGTACTTCATCGGCGGCATTTCCGCCCCGATATAGAGCCCCATAAAGCCGGCTATGGTGGTCAGGGTGGTGAGCGTGATCGGCCGGTACATCCGAAGCATCGCGCGCACGATCACTTCGCGCCGGCTCAGCTCGGGATGACTGGCCGCAAGCTCATAGTACTCGCTCATCACGTGGATCGAGTCCGCGACCGCGATCCCGATCAGGATCGGCAACAGGCCGTTGGTAATGACGAAGAAAGACACACCAAAGGCCGCCATCAAACCGAGCGATGCAGCGGCCGTGGCCAGGACGATGATGTTCGGCAAAAAGGCGCCAGCGAAGGTCCGGAACGCGACCACCAGCACCAACGTGATGACGACAGCGGTCAAGGGGTTCAAGCGCTTGGCGTCATTGTCGATGTAGGTGCCGAGGAAGCCCGAGATCGCCCCCTCGCCCGCCACATGAACCTCGACGCCTTCCGGTAGAATCATCGCATCGACAACCGCTCGAATCTCGTCGTAGGTCGCCTGGCTGAGCCTGTTGTCCAGGATCTCGGCGACGATCAGCGTGGCGCTGCCGTCCCTCGCGACCAGGGCACCCTGATAGAGCGGGAAGTCGTCAATCGCCCGGCGCAACGCCTCGGGATCGAGGCTGCCGCCCGGACCCAGTTCATAGAAGTCGTCGACTTCCATGCCATCGACGGTTCCCACGATATTGCTCTCGGTCGCCAGGCTGGTGACCCGGTCCGGATCGACGTTGGATAACCTGCCGAGCTGATCTGACAGCTCCCGCACCAGCGCGAGCGTGGCTTCGCTGTAGATACCCGCTTCCCGCCGGTCGATCACGGCAACGACGAAGGGATCGTCGAGGCCGAAAATCTCTTTCACCTTATCGCGGTAAACGACGGCCGGATTGTCGGCGGCGATAAAGGCGTCCGGCGTCGTATCCTTCTGCAGCAGCGGCAGAAACGCGGCCGCGGCCGCGATAGCCAGCAGGCTCAAGGCGACGACGCTTTTCGGAAAGGCGGTAATCGCCCGAAAGAAACTCTCCGCGAATCCCTTGCCCCCGCTCATGACGTCTCTCCTGCCTGAAAAACCTTTGTTGTCGTGTATATACACGATATAGAATAAAATAGATCACCTAGGGACGGCATTTCGGACTCCTTTATTTGTCGTAGGGATTCAGGCGTATTTGGCCGCGGCCGACATCTGCGCGTGAAAGGCTTGCCAACCCTCTTCGCCGAGGGCTTCCTTCAGTTCCACCTGCGCCTCCCGCCAAAGCGGGACCGCCTGCGCGTAAAGCGCAGCGCCGGCCTCGGTCAGCCGCACGCTGCGCGCGCGCCCGTGACCGTCATCGACGAGCTCGACCAGCCCCTGACGTTCGAGCGGCCCCAGGTTCCGGCTGAAGGTGCTGCGGTCCATGCCCAGCGCCTCCGCAAGATCGGTCAGGGAGACTCTGCCGTCGGCAATGGTCGTCGCGGAGAGCATCGTGAACTGCGTCGCCTTGAGACCGGTCGGGCGCAGCGCCTCCTCATAGGCCTTGGTGATCATGCGCGACGCCTGGCGCACCGCAAGGCAGGCGCAGAACCGGCCTGCTTCCCGCGCCGCAGCCTTCAGATCGATATTTTCATCGTCGTCCGTCATGACGTGAATATACACGTCACTCGATCGATTTCAAGAGAGCGCGAAAAAAAGAACGGCGCCGGAGATGATCAGCCGCGGCAGAGAGCGACGTCCGGCGCCCCCTTTTTACGCTCTGAACTACCCTTCCGCGATTTCGCGCATGGCAACCAGGAACTGCGCCACTTCCTGTTCCGTGTTGTAGTGGCACATGGACACCCGAACGCAGTCCTGCAGGCCCAGCGGCGTCAGGATGTTGCCCGAGTAATGGTCCGCCTTGCGGGCATGCACGCGGATACCCCGCTCGCGAAGCGCCGAGACCAGTTGCTCAGCGTTCATGCCCTCGAGCGTGACCGACACCAGGCCTTCGCGCAGAGGATTCTCGACGCCGCAGAGAACACCGACTCCTGGCAGTTCCGTCAGGCCTTTCAGGTTTCCGATGCCGTGCAGCATGGCATCGCAAAGATCCTTCTCATGGGTATGGATCGCCTTGCTTGCCGCCACGATGCGCGCGCGGCGATCGCTCGAGTCCGTCACCTGGCTGCCGAGCCACTCGAAGTATTCCACGACGTCGGAGAAGGTGGCGTAGGAGCCGGTGTCCCGCGTCCCCAGTTCCCACTGTTCCTCCGGACCGCCGACCAGGCTGTTGTGCGGCAGCTTCGTCAGTCGGTCGGAAATCCAGGCCAGCCCGTAGCCATGCCGGGAAAAGGCTTTGTAGGGCGAGATCACGTAGCCGTCGATGCCGTAGGAGTCGATGTCGATCCCGCCATGGGCCGCGTGCTGGATGCCATCAACGATGATGTAGCAGTCCGGCGCGACCTTCCGGATCGCCTGCGCAATGGCGCCGACGTCCACGCCCATGCCGCTGACCGGGGAGGTATGGAGGATGGTCGCGACGCGGGTGTCGGGCGTGATGTGCGGCAGGTAGTCTTCCGCCGAGACCGATCCTGTTTCCGAATTGTGCGGCACGGCGACGTAGGGCTTGCCCGCGATCTCCGACCAGCGGATACAGGCGCTGCGCGAGGCCGGGTGCTCCAGTGTGCTGCCAAGCACGATGCCGTCTTTCGGAGCACCGAGAATGGCCGTCGAGATCAGGCGAAACAGCAGCTCCGTTCCGCTTTCACCAACGAAGACCTGGCCGCCGGAAGCATTGAAGAAGAGCTTCGCGTCGTCCTTGGCCTTGGCGATGATCCGCATCAGTTCATGGGCCGCCGGATTGTCCCGCCCCTGATTATCCGGGATCGTCGCCATGTCTTTGGAGGTCTCGACCACCGACTTCAGGGTCAGCGCGCCGCCGGCGTTCTCGAAGAACACGCGATTGCCCTGGTAAGGACAGCTCTCGACATGGGCGAAGCGCGCGCGCACCTCCTGGATAAGCTGTTCATTCGATCCAAGCATCTCGTGTTCCCTTTCCTTCACGGCAGACAACGATTTCGCCCACCAAAGCTCACGCCTTGATTACACCATGCTTCGAGCAGTAAAAACCCAAAGAACAGGCAATTATTCATGAGAAAATCTCATGCAAAACCCTCAGAGCCGCTCCACCGATGCGCTGGTGCTCTCCGCCCTCCCCGCCATCGAAGCCGCGGCAAGGCTCGGCAGCTTTACGCGCGCGGCCCAGGAACTCGGCCTGACCCAGGGCGCGGTCTCCCGGCGCATCCAGTCCCTGGAAGCGCAGTTGGGCGTGGTTCTCTTCGTGCGCCGCGGCCGCGCGGTCAAGATCACCACCGACGGCGTCAGGCTCGCCGAAGCCGCCAGCGAGATCATCCGCCGGATCGAAAGCACGCGCCTGGAACTGAGCGGGGCGCTGACGGGCACACTCAGGATCGGCGTCCTGCCCTCCCTCGGCAGCCACTGGCTCGCCCCGCGCCTGCAGGGCTTCGCCGAGCGCCACCCCGCCCTGACACTCGCCGTCTCCACGGTCGATGCGGACTTCAGCGCCGCACATAAGGACCCGGTCAACTGGGATCCTTCCCTCCTCGATGTGGTCCTGACCTGGGGCTACGGTGGCTGGTCGTCCCTGACGGCGCGCGTCCTTTTCCAGGAGGAGATGGTCCCGGTCTGTAGCCCGGCTTTCCAGGCCCAGCATGGCATCGACGCGACGGAGGACCTCTGGCGCACCCCACGCCTCGCTCATTCCACACGCCCGAACGCCTGGGCCGCCTTTGCCGAAGCGCAGCGCGTCGCCGCGCCCCAGCCGCCGCAAATGGCCTTCGACCACTTCTTCATGATCCGCGAGGCCGTTCTCGCGGGCAGCGGTTCTGCCTTGCTGCCCGGCTTTCTGGTCGAAGAAGATCTGACACGTGGCGAACTGGTCCAACTGGCACCGGCCTGGGCCAGCGGCGCACACTATGCTGCGGTCGGATCGAGCACCGCCTTCAGCCGCCCGGCCGCAACCGCGTTTCTGGACTGGCTCAAAAGCCTGTAACCTGGCGTGGCACGTTGTTGACGCTCCTCGGGCGAGCGACTAGCCTTTTCCGCCGCACTCACGGCGAAACGACCCTTCGACGTCACCTCTGGACCCTTCATGGCGCTTTCCGGCGATCAAAACAGCCCTCTCTTCCGGCCGGCAGGCGACAGCGGCATCATCGTCGAATTCGGCGACCGTCTGACCGAATCCATTTCCAATGCGGTCCTGGCTTTCGATGCCCGCCTGCGGGCCAGCGAGCTGCCGGCGATCATCGAGACGTCCCCCACTATCCGCTCCGTCTTCGTGCGCTTCGATCCTCTGGTGACTCCGCCCGTGGCCCTGCGCGACAAGCTGAGCGAGCTGCTCGCCGAGCGCAACTGGCTGGAAGCGCCGCCGCCGGACAACCGCCGTCTCTGGCGCCTGCCGGCTCAGTACGGCGGCGCGGCGGGACCGGATCTCGCCGAAGTCGCCGAGCTGACTGGCATGGGCGAAGACGAAGCCATCGCAGATCACGCCGCGAGCCGACAGCGGCTCCTGATGCTCGGCTTCGCGCCGGGTTTCGCCTATCTCGGTGGTCTTTCCAAGGCCTGGGCCATCCCCCGTCTCTCCTACGTGAAGCCGGCAGTGCCGCCCGGTTCCATCTCGGTGGCCGTGCGCCAGACCACCTTTAGCGCAACTACCATCCCCACCGGCTGGCGCACCATCGCCCGGACGCCCTTCCTGAGTTTCGATCTGCGGAGCGACCCGGCGTTCCTGCTGGAGCCCGGCGACGAGATCACCTTCGAACCGGTGTCCGCCGCCGACTTCGCCAGGCTGGCCGAGAAAACCGCCGCCGGAGAAATCATCGTGCAGCCGGAAATCATCTCATGACCGGGTACGCATCGTGAGCGACCGCAGCCTGGAAATCCTCTCCATCGGTCCGGCCGCCAGCATCCAGGACCGCGGCCGCCCCGGTTATCAGCGCTACGGCGTCTCGACCGGCGGCGCGCTCGATCCCGTGGCACTCGACGAGGGCGCCGCCCTGCTCGGCCAGGACCCGGGACTGGCGGCCATCGAACTCTGCCTCTTCGGCGGCAGTTTCAAAGCCCTCGGCGGGGCGCTGCGCATCGCACTGACCGGCGCGCCCATGGCGGCCAGCCTGGTGAGGGAGTCCGGCGAACGCCAGCCCCTGGCCTGGCGCAGCAGCTTCCTGCTGGAACCCGGCGCGCTGCTGGAGATCGGCGCGGCGACAACGGGTTTCGCCGGCTATCTCTGCGTCGGCGGCGGCATCGCGACGCCTCTGGAGCTGGATTCCAGAGCAGCCCATCTGCGGGCCGGACTCGGCGGCGGCGCCCTGACGGCCGGCCAGCGCCTTCCCATCGGAGACGACCCGTCCGAAGAAACCGGACTGGTCCTCCCCGACAGCGACCGTTTCGCAAAGAAGGAAATCCGCGCCCTCTGGGGGCCGCACGCGCGGCTCTATCCCGAAGACGAACGCGCACGCTTCGCGGAGACAGAGTTCCGGCTCTCGCCAAAGCGCGATCGCATGGGTGCCCGGCTCGACTACGAGGGCGCAGCCTTTCACACCGAAGGCGCGCTGTCCGGCCTGTCAGACGCCGTCTCGATCGGCGACATCCAGTTGACCGGCGAAGGCCTGCCCATCGCCCTGCTCGCCGACTGCCAGCCCACCGGTGGATATCCGCGCATCGCCACCATCGCCACCGCCGACCTGCCCGCCCTGGCACAGCTCTCGACCGGCAGCCGCTTCCGCTTCATGATGGTCGAGGAAGAGGCGGCGGTCGAAGCCCTGCAGCGCGAGGTCTCGGCGCGCGCGGCGCTCCGCGGCGCGGCAAAGCCCCTGTTACGGGATCCACGGGAAATTCCCGATCTCTTATCCTATAATCTCATCGACGGCGTCGTGTCAGGCGCGGAGGAGCCAAAATGAGTCCAGTCATCGACCTCAACGCAGATCTCGGCGAGTCCTACGGCCCCTGGCCCATGGGCGACGACGCGGCCATGCTGGACATCGTCACCAGCGCCAATATCGCCTGCGGCTTCCACGCCGGCGATCCCGAGATCATGGTCAAGACGGTCGCGCTCTGCCGGGAAAAGAACGTCGGCATCGGCGCGCACCCGGGCTTCAACGACCTGCACGGCTTCGGCCGCCGGCGCATCCACGGCACCCCGCCGTCCCAGATGGAGGCTATGCTGATCTACCAGATCGGCGCGCTGCAGGCGATCGCCCGCTCCCAGGGCAGCCGCGTGCGCCATGTGAAGATGCACGGCGCCCTGTCGAACATGGCCAGCGAGGACGCCGACCTTGCCGCGCAATGCATCGGCGCCGCCATCAAGGCCGATCCCGAACTGATCCTGGTCGCCGTCGCCGCCACCGCCCTGCAGAGCGAAGGCGAAGCTGCCAACATCTCCCTGGCCCGCGAGGTCTTCGCCGACCGCGCCTACCAGCCCAACGGCCTGCTGGTCCCGCGCAGCACCCCGGGCGCGGTGATCCACGATGCCGAGGTCGCTGCCGAGCGGGTCCTGCGCATGGTCGAGGAACGCGCGGTCACGGCGATGGACGGCACCAAGGTCCCGGTCGAGCCGGACACCGTCTGCGTCCACGGCGACGAGCCCAGCGCGGTGAAGCTGGCCGAGGCGGTGCGCAAACGCCTGGAGGATGCAGGAGTCGAAGTGCGGACCTTCGGGAAGGGGTGAAACCGGCAGCCGGGAACAGGCAAACCGGGAGTTGAGGCTTCAAACCAGGCCCGCAAGCTTCGCGAAGGGATCCCAGTTCGGATCTTTGTGCCACTCATACTCGGTCCCGACGGCGATGAAGTCCGCAGCCTCCTGACCGAAGAGCTTTGCCATCACGGCAAGACTCATATCCATGCCCGCTGAAACCCCCGACGAGGTGAAGAACTTCCCGTCTTCGACCCATCGGGCCTGCGGCACCCACTCGACCTTCGGCCCGTGATGAACCGTGGCCGTGAAGTCTTTCTTGTTGGTCGTTGCGCGGCGGCCATCGAGCAGTCCGGTCGTCGCCAGCAGCACCGTTCCCGTGCAGACGGCCATAACGTAGTCCGCGTTACGAGAGGTCTCGACGATCCAGTCGTTGATCGCTTCGTTGCGCGGACTCAGCGGCGCGCTGTCACCGCCCGGTATAAGAACGAGATCGTAATCGCTGCTCTCGGCGAGCGTTCTGTCCACGGCCGTTCGGGTGCCGTGATAACTCGGGACCGGCTCAAGCGTCTCGGCAACGATCTTGATGTCCACTGCCCCCACATCATGATCCCCGAGCATTTCAAGCGGCCCGTAGAGATCGAGGGTTTGGAAACCGGGGAATACCAGAGCAGCAAGCGTCTTCATCTTCGTACCTGTGGTCAGCCTTTCGAAGTCGGCGGCTCGCCGATGAGGCTAGCTTACCAATGGACCCTTTGGCATAAATGCCAAGATGACCTCTTTTTCTGCCAAAGATAATGACTGCCAGAAGACCCCGTTTCCGGTGGTTTTTGTCATCTATCCGGATATCGTACTGCTCGATCTCGCCGGGCCGCTTGAGGTCTTCACGCACGCACGGCAACCAGGTGCGGAGAGGCCCGCCTACGAAACCGCAATCGCCTCGCTCAAGGGCGGCAGTATTGCGACGGACACGGTGGTTTCCATCGAGACGGAGCCCCTGGAAAACTGGGTTGGACGGGAGATCCACACGCTCGTCATCGTAGGCGGCGACGGCGCGGAGGCCGCCATGCACGACGCGCAGCTTATAGGGCGCGTGGCGGAACTCTCCAAACGATCGCAGCGGGTCTGCTCGGTTTGCTCGGGCGCTTTGGTCCTGGCGGCGGCGGGATTGCTCGACGGACGCCGCGCCACCACCCATTGGGAGGATTGCGCTCACCTGGCGCGCGCTTTTCCGCGCGTCCGGGTCGAGGTCGACCCGATCTACATCAAAGACGATCACGTCTGGACATCCGCCGGGATCACCGCGGGAACCGATATGGCGCTGGCCATCGTCGCCGAAGATCTCGGGCAGGACGCGGCCCTGAATCGCGCGCAGGCTCTCGTCACCTACATGGTGCGGCCGGGCGGACAGTCTCAGTTCAGTCCCGCCCTCGAACGCCAGAAGCTGGAGCGGTCACCCAAGTTCAGAAAACTGCATCAGTGGATCGCCGAGAATCTCGAACGGGATCTACGTGTCGAACAACTCGCCGAACGGGAAAACATGAGCCCCCGCAACTTCCACAGGCTCTATGCCTCAACGACCGGCGTAACGCCCGCCAACGCCGTCGAAACGATCAGAATGGAAGCGGCGCGAGAGCTTTTGGAAACAAGCAGCATGGGCGTCAAAGCCGTCGCCGGCACCTGCGGTTTCGGCGACGAAGAACGCATGCGGCGCGCCTTTCTGCGCATGGTTGGTGTCTCCCCGAGCGAATACCGGCAACGCTTTCGGATGACTTGAGGGAGATTTCCATCTTTTCCAAGCCAACTCGCCGTTCCCTAAACACTCCTATCACCACGATGACAGGAAGCCCGTGCTTCATTGGAACACTGATTTTTTTAAGAGAAAGCGATTCCCATGAAGAGAACAGCTATCAATCCTTGGCCTTGGTCGCTGAAACTGGGTTACAACCAGGCCGAAGTTCTTGCCGCTACGAGCCGTCAGCTTATCTGCGCCGGCCAGACCGCCGTTGATGCGCATGGCGCCCCGCAGCACCCCGGCGATATGCGAAATCAGATCACACTTGCCCTCGACAATCTGGAAAGCCTTCTAAAGGCCGCCGATATGAGCCTCGCAAAGGTCATCCGGCTCACCCTCTACACAACCGACGTGGACGAAGCCCTGAAAAACTTCGACATTCTCGCTGCGCGATTTGGGGCGCAAGAGGCCGCGCCTCCCATGACGCTCCTGGGCGTGAACCGGCTCGCGCTCCCGCCTCTTCTCTTCGAGATCGAGGCAACGGCCGCGGATTGAGCCCGGAACAAAATAGACGATGCCAAGGGGCGCTTATATGATCGCAGTCTAAAGGCAGAGGTAGCGGATGCGACGGGCCGAAAGACTGTTTCGGATCATCAACGAGATGCGCACCCGTGATCTCATCCGGGCGAGCGAGCTTGCCGAGTTGTTCGAAATCAGCGTCAGCACCGTCTATCGCGACATTGCACACCTCCAGGCGTCCGGCCTCCCCATCGAGGGCGAGGCCGGCGTCGGCTACCTGCTGCGACCGGGCTTTGATTTTCCGGACGTGACCTTGACCCACGACCAGATCGACGCTTTGGCCGTCGGACTTTCCTTCGTGGAACGCACCGGCGACGCGGCCCTGGCAATGGCGGCTCGGGAAGTGCGGGCCAAAATTCAGGCAAGCCTGCCCGACCCCGAGGAACGCAAGCTCGCCGATGCCCCTTTCTTCAATCTACAGGGAAAGAACTCGGCACCGCCCAATGTCGCTTTTATCCGCGAGGCGATTCGCCAGCGCCTCGTAACGCAGATCGCCTATGAAGACGCCAACGGGAAGCCATCGGAGCGGCGCGTACGTCCGCTCGTCATTTGGAACCTGACCGATGGATGGATGTTCTCCGGCTGGTGTGAGCTACGGCAGGATTTCCGCACCTTCCGGTTCGACCGGATTGCGCTCCTCAGCTTTACGGGCGAGTCCTTCGAGGACGACGATGCAAAAGGGCTGCGCGCCTTTCTGGCTTCGGAGCCATGTGAACCGCACGATTGATAGTGAAGCTTCGCAACGGCCTGGGCGTTCCCTCATCCCCATGGCTTGTTATCGTTCCCGATCAGGGCTTGCTTCAGGCTCTCTTTCGATCAAGCCGTCGATCTGCGCCACGATGGCTTCTGGAAGCGCCCCGAACGAAAGCGCCTCCGCGATGCCTTCGATCTGAGTGACTGTCCGGGCGCCTGGCACCGGCAGATTCAGTTCGCCTTTCGCCCACAACCAGCCGATCGCGCCCTGCGTCAGGCTCCGTCCCTCCACCGTAAGCAGCTCCCGCACGGTCTCGATCTGAGCCAGCATGCGCGGGTTCGCCCGCGCGTTGGCAAAGTAATCCGTCATCGGGTTTGACGTGGAGCGGATATCCTCCGCCGGCATCACCGAGTCTGCATCGTACTTCCCCGTCAAGAGCCCCATCGCCAGGGGCGAACGGATCAGGGCAACCAGTTGGTTCTTGCGCACGACCGCCCGCATACGCGGCGCATCCATCAGCACGTTCATCGCATGTTCGACCGCCACGAAGGCCGCGCGCCGGGCAGCGGCGTCAACGCGCGCGGCGAAATCGCTGCTCCAGCCATAGGCACGTATCTTCCCGGCAGCGCGCGCCTTATCCAGTTCGTCAAAGAACGCCTCCGCCGTCGGCAGAGGAAAATCGTTCTGGTGAAGGAGGACAAGATCGATCCGATCCCGCGCCAGCCGCCTCAAGGCAGCTTCGATGGCCGGAAGCACGCTCTCAGGCTCCATCTCGACACCCGTAAGCTGCTTCGTCTCCTCATCGATCGCGACCCCGATTTTGGTCACGATCAAGGCTTCGGGCCGGCCTTTCAGGGCGCGCGCAAGCAAACGTTCCGCATGCCCCGCGCCATAGGCGGCGGCGGTGTCGAAAAGGGTGATGCCGGATGCCAGGGCCGCATGAACGGTGCGAATGGAGTCTTCGTCATTCGCGTTGGCATAACCCAGGGGCTCACCGCCCCTGAACATAGCGCCACCGATAGGCCAGCAGCCCATGCCCAGGGGCGCAATATCATGATCGAGAAACTGCATGGTTCTTCCTGATGGTTTCGAGAGATCACATTTGAGCAACAGGACGTCTTCACATCAATGAACGCATTTGTAATGATCATGTCATGAATGAAATGAACTTCTCTTGGGATGATCTGCGTCTTTTCGTGGCTGTTGCGCGCAAAGGCGGACTGGCCGCAGCCGTTGCCTCCACAGGCAAAAGCGCCCCGACACTCGGGCGCCGCATGCTGGCGCTCGAGCGCGCGTTGGGCCGCGAACTCTTTCTTCGCCGGGCGAGGGGTTATGCCTTGACCGAAGACGGAAAGAACCTGCTGGAGAAGGCCGAAGCCCTGGAAGACGGCGTGCTGTCATTGGCGGCAGGCACGACAAAAACACCGCCACTCGTGAAAATTTCGGCGGGAACCTGGGTAACCTATTTCCTCTGCGGAAAGCTGGAGGAGTTAGTCGGTTCCCAACCTGTTGTTGCCAACCCTGTCAGACTCAGGTTCATCGCGGCCGATGAAGTCTTGGACATCGGCCGCCGCGAAGCGGTCATCGGTATTCGCAACCAGCGGCCGGAGGACGTCGGCCTCGCGGGCCGCAGGATTGGGAAGGTTCAGTTCGCGGGATACGCTCTCTCACCCGGCATCGAGAACTGGGTGCAGGTCGTCGGAACCACGCCATCGGCAAGATGGGTTCAGGCGCAAACTTCCGAAGCCCAGATCCTGGAAGTCACCAACCCGCGCAACGCGCTCGACCTTGCCCTCGCCGGAACTGCGCGCGTTGTCCTGCCGACCTTTATCGGTGAGCGTTTCGATAACCTGCAACAGGTGACAGGCCCAATCAAAGATCTTGCCCATGACCAATGGCTGGTGACCCACCACGAAGACCGTTTTCTTCCCGAGGTCCGCGCAATGATCGAGCGGATTTTTGCGGTATTGAAGGAAATCGGTAGCGGCCGGTGATCTGTGTGTAGGTGTGAATCTGTGCGCTGGACCGCAAAGAGTTGCGCAAAATTTAGAACTTGACCCAGCGCATACAGAGCACCTTTCCGGATCGAACATTCCTAAACCGCAAAGTCCGGTGCTTTGAGTGTCGTACTTGCAAAAACGGAGCTCATGGTCTGGTCGATGACAATGACCGAATGTTGAGCGTTTGCATCACGATGCCTTTACAAGCAGATCAGTGATATAAGGTCAAAGATCAGAGTTTTATCGAATGAAGGTGGCTCAGCCTTGGAGAGATTGCCATGGCCGTATTTAAAGAACTTAAGATTTGGGAACAGTGGTCCCCGCCATCGCAACTGAGAAATGAAAAAGGAGAAAGCAACGAAGCGTTAAACGATACACAAAAGCAAACGCTAGTTGCTATCGAGCAACGCATACAAAAATCTGTTTCGATCTACCTTTCAGTATGGTTCTTCTGCTCACTTACCGCTGTTTCTTCACCCGATGTGCTGTTATTGCTTTCGAGCTCAAAAATTGAGCTCCCACTTGTTGGCTATAAGCTCGATTTCATTTCGTTCGCTATATTCTCTCCCTTTATTCTTGAAGCTTTATTGTGCAAAATTTTTTTACTTATGGAACAAAAGGATAAAATACGCCCAAAACCTAAATTTAGTCATAACATATTAGCTGTAGAAAATATTATCACAGATTTTTTGTCAGTATCTATTGCATATGCCTCTTTACCAATTTACGTAATGTTCCTAACCTGGAAAGCAGGTGTAAATGAAAAAATAGCAACATATTGCATAATAATATTGTTATTTTTTCTCGCTCAGAATTTTGTAATGCACCTTCGTCGCACTGCATTCGAGCGTCGAGCATTAGCTGTATTCTTCTACCTCATCATAATACTCATGATCACAATGATATCTCTTTCAATTTTTCACTTCCGTAAACTCGATCTCGGATTCGCAAACCTATCAAAATCCAACTTGTCAGGTGCCAATCTTTCCGACTCAAACTTAGATCATACAGATTTCGGAGAGGCAAATCTTGTATATGTTCGATTGGGAAATGCGCGGATCAACAAGGCAAACTTCACTAAAAGTGACCTGACAAACGCGTTTTTTTCTGACCCTCGAGATAATAGAGTGCGAACTGTGATCAAAGATACGTCCTTTCGAAACGCAGTTCTGGTAGATGCCAACTTCTTCAACACTAGAATTATTAGCAGCGACTTTTCAGGCAGCAATTTGGCTGGAGCGAATTTTCACAACGCGACTCTTACTGATGTGAACTTCTCGGGTGTCGACCTCTCCCGCATAAGGCTGCTTAAAATAAACCAGTTAGAGTCCGTATGCGGAAACAATGAGACGAAAATGCCGCCGGGATTTCCAAAACTTCCCGACTGCAGCGGCGCTCCACAAAACATTGCACCACAGTAATTCGGAGAAGCTGCTAGAGGGCACAGATTCAAATTTGTACACATGACTCTAGAAGTTTCACACATTTAAAAGTAACAGGATCATATCGGAACTTTTATGTCGGACAGTGTGTTCATGCGCAGAAATTCGGGCCTGACTTTCTAGACAAAGGCCGGTTTCTTCCCAAAGTCCACTCCGTGAGCGATTGCGTTTTTTCCGTGCTGAAAGAAAGTGGTCATCCGCGCTGACCTATTTGCGGGTATTGGGCTGCGTACATCCGCAAGAAGTCACACAGCCCCGTGTTCAGCTCCGGACTTCGTCGCCGCTTTGCGCAGGCCGGCAAGGGTGAGCCCGTAGATGCATGCGACGACCACCAGCAGCGCGATGATCTGATACATCTCCACGGCGTCACCCAGAAACATCACGGCCAGTACCATGGTGAGGGCGGGCCAGGGCGTCGTGATCGAACTGGCCAATGACACGTCGATGTGACGAACGGCATAGAACCACACGATCAGCTCGAGAAAGTAGACCAGCCCCATGATCGCCGACATGGTCTGGAGGACTGCACCTAAGCCTGCGGCGATCCCCGACGGCACGGTGACAGCCAGTATCGCCAGCAGGAACAGCGTCGAAATGGCCACTCGGAAGAAGGTGACCTGGACGGGCGTGACCGGCGTGTTACGTAGCTCCTCCTTGATGATCACATGCGCGATGCTCCAAAGCAGGGGCACAGCGAGAGACACCAGGAACCAAAGAGAGAGGCCGGACATCCGGAAGGTGCCGCCGGTGCCGAGATAGTAGAGTGATCCGATCAAAAGGGCAGTCAGGCTCAGCTCGAAGATGGTTTTGCGCCGTTTGAGGAACAGGGTTTCCCAGAGGATCGCAAACAGCGGATAGGCCTGAATCGCGATGGCCGCATTGGCCGCACCCGCCTTTTCCACCCCAAGAACATAGAGATATGTCGAGAGACCGAAGAGAACGCCAGTAAACAACGCGACCATGATCAGCCGCAGCCCTTCGCGGCGCGATAGATCAAGACCGAAAATCCCCCTGGTTCCCCGCGACCACTCAAAAGCGAACAGCGGGGCCGCGAAGATCGTCTGCCAGACCGACAGTGCGAATGCGAAGCTGAGCGCCCCAACGTCGGACGGGCGCAGGTTGGAGATGATCGGCATGACGCCCAGCAGGCTGAGGCAGATGAGGGAGAGCGCGATGCCTCTCCTGACTGACGGAGAAATAGTCGCCACGACAGAGTTCCATAGATTGCATTGACGCCCTCAAGAATTGACTCCATATTTTTTCACATCAATAGAAAGATTGATCTGATGGCAATTTGGATTCCCGATCTCTCGGAACGAAGCGGCCCGAAGTATCTGCAAATCGTGGAGGCCATGGCTGAAGATATCGCGGCAGGCCGCCTGCCCGCCGGAACGCAGCTCCCGCCGCATCGTGAGCTGGCCTATCAACTGGACATCTCGCCCAACACGACCAGCCGCGCCTACGCCGAGGCGGTGAAGCGCGCGCTTCTGAAGGGGGAGGTCGGCCGGGGAACCTTCGTTCGCTCCTCTCATGCCAGTCCTTCGCAGGCGGAGCCGGAAACACTGCGCCGGGAGAACACCGGGCCAATCGATCTCTCACGCAACTTGCCGATGCCGGGTTTTTCCGAGCCGCATGTTCGCCGCGTCATGTCCGACATTGCGCGTGACGCCGGACTGCGCTCCTTGTTGGATTACCAGACCGACACCGATCTGACGCACCATCGCGAGGCGGGCGCGAACTGGCTGAAGGACTGCGGCTTGGAGTCTGAGCTCGCGTGCGTCGTCCCGGTTGTCGGTGCCCAGCACGGCATTCTCTGCGCCCTCACGGCATTGCTGCAGCCCGGTGATCTGCTTTTGGCCGAAGCGCTCACCTACAGCCCGGTTCTCGCAATGGCATCGCGCCTGAACCTGCGGACGGGCGCCGTTGCGATGGACGCAGAGGGGGTCATTCCCGAAGCCTTCGAGACCTGGTGTCGTGAGGCAAAGCCGAAGGCCTTTTATCTGACCCCGACCTTGCAAGCGCCAACGACAATCACCCTTTCGGCAGAGCGGCGCGCCGAGGTCGCCCGGATCGCGGACCGCTACGGTGTGATCTTGATCGAGGACGATGTCTTTGGGCCGCTCAAGCGCAACAGGCCGGCCCCGATTGCCAAGGCCGCACCGCAGACCACAATCTATGTGACCAGCCTTTCCAAAAGCATCGCGCCGGGGCTGCGCGTAGGTTTTCTCCAGGCCCCGAAAAGCCTTGCGCCCGCGTTGCACCGATCCGTCAATCTGAGCGTCTGGATGACGCCTCCGATAACCCTGGAGGTGGCAAGCCGCCTGATCCAGGACGGCACCGCGGCAAAGCTGACGGAACACCAGCAGCGCACCGCAGTCCGTCGCCAGCGGCTCGCCCAACGCTCATTGGGAGCCGATAGCTTGAAACAACTGTCTGACGGCTTTCACATCTGGCTACCCTTGCCCGACGGCTGGCGCGCCGACGTTTTCAGCGCGGAATGCGCCCGCCTCGGCGTCCGGGTCAGCGAAGGCCGCAGCTTCGCGATGAATGCCGCCGACGCGCCCGAGACGATCCGCATTTGCGTCAGTCATGAACCCAATGAAGAGCGCCTCCGGCAAGGCCTGGAGATCGTTGCGAGCGTACTCCATCAAAAGCCGAGCGAGTCATCGCTGACGATATGAGAGGGTGGATGCGGCAAGGGAGTGCGCGAGGGCTCCGTCTCCCGGAGTACCACGCCGAACTGGGTCAGGAAGCGGCCGTCACTTCGGCCGGTGAGACCACGGAGTCATCACCAGACTGAGGAGGCAGCAGGATCATCTGTAAAGCCGCCTGTTCCGGCAATTCTCTGCGTTGGTGGTCAGGTGCGGTTGCTAAGAACCTGAACGACTCATTTCATCCTATCTTCTTAATCACTATATCTCCTTTACTACTGGGAGGCCTTCCGATGCGCCAATGAGCTTCATGCAAATTAAAATCATTCCAAAAAATAACTTGACAATTGCGAATCGTTCGCATTTGTATCTGACTAAGATGACCTCCTCCCAGGCAATCGTTTGACGGAGACACCTGTGCTGACCCGACTTGTAAAGACCACCTCCTTCACGGCCCTGTTGAGTCTTGCCGCAGCCGGCGCCCTGGTTGCAGGCGCCTTGCAGCCCGAAGCCAGCGCGCAGACCGGGGATAGAATGAAAGTCGTCACGACCTTTACCGTTCTGGCCGATATGGCGGCGAATGTTGCGGGCGATGCTGCGGATGTGGTTTCCATCACCAAACCGGGCGCGGAGATTCACGGTTACAAACCAACCCCAAAAGACATCGTACGCGCTTCCGACGCCGATTTGATCCTCTGGAACGGCATGAACCTGGAACTCTGGTTCGAACAGTTCCTCGCCAACATGAAAGATATTCCTTCGGTCACCTTGACCGAGGGGATCGACCCTATCTCGATCGCGTCGGGCAGCTATGAGGGCAAACCCAACCCCCATGCCTGGATGGGACTCGATAATGCGCTGATCTATATTGACAATATTGCCGAAGCCTTCGCCGAACACGACCCGGCGAACGCGCAGCTCTACGCCCAGAACGCCTCGGCGTACAAAGAAGAACTCCGCGCGACCATTCAGCCCCTGCGGGCGGCGGTCGCCGGGATCCCGGAGGCCCGGCGCTGGCTCGTGACCTGCGAAGGAGCCTTCAGCTATCTGGCCCGGGACTTCGGCCTGAAAGAGCTTTATCTTTGGCCCATGAACGCGGATCAAGTCGGCACGCCCCAGCAGGTTCGTTCCGTCATTGACGGTGTCAAAGACAACAACATTCCGGTGGTCTTCTGCGAGAGCACGGTAAACACCGCCCCCGCCGAACAGGTGGCCCGCGAGACCGGAGCCATCTATGGCGGCGAGCTTTACGTAGACTCTCTGAGTGCAGCGGATGGAGAAGTCCCGACCTATCTCGACCTGCTTAAAGTCACCGCCAGCCGGGTGGCACAGGGCCTGACTGCGGCAACCAACTAACCCAGACACCTCCAGAGGTATCGGTAAATGTTCGCGATCCCGCACTTCAGTCCATTCGAGACAGTCAACGCGCTTTTGGGTAAGTCCCGGCGGGCGGTGACGCAAGACTTCGTGGCCGTGGATGAAGCCAACGCCGGTCTCATGGCGCGCGATGTCACGGTTGCCTACCGCAATGGCCATACCGCGCTCTGGGACGCGAGCTTCGAAATCCCGCGCGGCACCGTCACCGCCCTGGTCGGAGTCAATGGTGCCGGGAAGTCGACCCTCTTCAAAGCAGTCATGGGCTTCGTAACGATCTCTACGGGCGAGATAAAGGTGCTCGGTCAGGACGTGAAGTCAGCCTTGCGCCAGAATTTAGTCGCTTACGTGCCGCAGTCCGAAGACGTCGACTGGTCGTTTCCCGTGCTCGTCGAGGACGTGGTGATGATGGGACGCTACGGCCACATGGGTTTCCTGCGCCGTCCCTCAAAGGCTGACCACAAGGCCGTCGACCAGGCACTCGAACGAGTCGATATGCAGGACTATCGCCACCGTCAGATTGGCGAGCTTTCCGGCGGCCAGCGTAAGCGCGTCTTTCTGGCCCGTGCTCTGGCGCAGAACGGCCAGATGATCCTTCTCGACGAGCCTTTTACGGGTGTCGATGTGAAGACCGAGGAACAGATCATCGCCCTGTTGAAGGAACTTCGGGACGAAGGCCGGGTCATGCTGGTTTCAACCCACAACCTCGGTTCGGTCCCGGAGTTCTGCGACCGGACCATCCTGGTGAAGGGCACGGTGCTGAGCTACGGCCTGACGGAAAAAGCCTTCACGCGCGAAAACCTCGAGGCGGCCTTCGGTGGCGTACTGCGCCACTTCACGCTGAGCGGCTCGGATCTGCACGACGATGAGGATCCACGCGAAGTGACGATCCTGACCGATGACGAACGGCCTTTCGTGCAGTATGGCGAAAAGACGCAGCGCAGCTCATGATCCAGTATCTCCTCGAGCCCTTCAGCTACGGTTACATGACCAACGCCATGTGGGTCTCGGCGCTGGTGGGCGGGGTCTGCGCCTTCCTGTCGGCCTACCTCATGCTGAAGGGCTGGTCGCTGATCGGGGACGCCCTCTCCCACTCCGTCGTTCCCGGCGTGGCGGGCGCTTTCATCCTGGGCCTGCCCCTGGCCATGGGCGCCTTTATCTCGGGCGCGCTCGCCGCGGGCACCATGCTGTTTCTCTCCGAGCGCTCCGGTCTCAAGGTCGACGTGATCATTGGCCTGATCTTTACCTCCTTCTTTGGGCTCGGTCTCTTTCTCGCGTCACTCAATCCCATATCGGTCTCGATACAAACCATCACCATGGGCAACATCCTCGCGATCACGCCGGAAGACACCCTGCAGCTCGTCATCATCGCGTTCGTTACGCTGGCCGTCATGCTCGTGAAGTGGAAGGACCTGATGGTCACCTTCTTCGACGAGAACCAGGCCCGCGCCATCGGCCTGCGTCCGGGCCTTCTGAAGGCGGTGTTCTTCATCCTTCTCTCCGCCTCGGTGGTTGCGGCCATGCAGACCGTGGGAGCCTTTCTGGTGATTGCCATGGTCGTGACGCCCGGCGCGACCGCCTATCTTTTCTGCGACCGCTTCCCCCGTCTGATTGTGACCTCGGTCGTGATCGGATCGGTAACGAGCTTCCTGGGCGCCTACCTGAGCTATTTTATCGATGGCGCGACAGGCGGAGTGATCGTCTGCCTGCAGACGCTGATGTTCCTGCTGGCCTTCATCTTCGCCCCCAAACACGGTCTGCTGGCGGCACGGCGCAAAGCAAAACGGAGCCTTAAGCAGGAGACGACGACGGACGATCGCCCGGGGACGCCCCAAGAGATAAAGGTGGTCGTCTGATGGATTACGAAACGCTGCTGCTTCCTTTCAGCTTCGGCTTCATGCAGAACGCCTTTCTGATATCACTTCTGATTTCGGTTCCGACGGCGCTGCTCTCCTGCTTTCTGGTAATGAAAGGCTGGGCCCTGATGGGCGATGCGGTCAGTCACGCGGTGCTGCCCGGGATCGTGCTGGCATACATCTTCGGCTTCCCGCTCATCCTCGGCGCCTTCGCCGCGGGCATGATCTGCGCCGTGGCGACTGGCTATGTGGCGAAACACAGCCGCGTAAAACAGGACACAGTCATGGGCGTCGTCTTCTCCGGCATGTTCGGCGTCGGCATCGTCCTCTATGTCTCGGTCGAAACGACAGCCCACCTCGACCACATCCTCTTCGGCAACATGCTGGGCGTGGAAAGCCATGAGCTTTGGACGGCCGGCATCATCTCGGCCGGTGTTAGTCTCTTACTGCTCCTCAAGTGGAGAGACTGGCTGCTGCACAGCTTCGACCCCAGCCAGGCGAAAGCCTCGGGCCTCTGGGTGAACTGGCTGCACTACGGCCTGCTCGCGGCCCTCTCACTGACCATCGTTGCAACTCTCAGCGCCGCCGGTCTGATCCTCGCGATCGGCCTCCTGATCGCCCCCGGCGCCATCGCCTTTCTGATCGCACGCAAGTTCTCTACCATGCTCTGGCTTTCAGTCCTGATCTGCATGGTCTCGATGCTCGCGGGCATCTATCTCAGCTTCTTCATTGACAGCGCCCCGGCCCCCACCATCGTGCTGATCCTGACCGCGTTTTTCGTGGTGGCCTTTGTGAGACGGCAGCTACTGACGAGGCGCGCCTCCATGCAACGGGTTGAGAGGGCGCGTGCATAGTGCCGAGATGCACTCACCCGGCTGCAAAGACAAGCATTCGTGACAGAAAAGGGCGCCCCGTTTCCACAGGGCGCCCCTCTCATTCAGACTCTGTAAATCCCGATCACCCGTAACGATACGGACGGCCGGCTTTCTCCATGGTCGCGTTATAGTCCTTGAAGATCTGGACCACCTTGGCCTTGGTCTCGGACTCGGACGCGATCTCGTCCCAGAACTTGACGGCGGCGGCCTCGACCTGGGCCCATTCCTCGTCGGGGATGGAGGTCAGTTCCATCTTGGTGCCCTTGGTGCGCAGGTGCGCTTCACCGCCCCAGTACCACCACTGGCGATAATAGTGGGAGCTGTCCATGGTCAGCTTCAGCAGCTCCTTCAGATGATCGGGGAGCTCGTTGTAGCGGTCCATGTTGGCGAAGAAGGAGCCCGCCCAGGCGCCGGAGATGTTGTTGGTCAGGAAGTAGTTGGTGACGTCCGCCCAACCGACCGTGTAGTCCTCGGTAATACCGGACCAGGCGATGCCGTCCAGCTCGCCGGTCTGCACCGCGACCTCGATGTCTTCCCAAGGCAGGGTCACCGGCACCACGCCGAACTGGGTCAGGAAGCGTCCTGCCGTCGGGAAGGTGAAGACCCGCTTGCCCTTCATGTCTTCCAGGCTGCGGATCGGATCCTTGGTGGCGAAGTGGCAGGGATCCCAGGCGCCGGCGGACAGCCATTTCACGCCGACCTTGGAGTACTCCGCGTCCCAGATCTCGCCCAGGCCGTACTGGTTGAACAGCACCGGCACGTCGAGCGAGTAGCGCGAGGCGAAGGGGAAATAGCCGCCGAAGACCGTGACCTCGGTCGGCGAGGCCATGGAATCGTCATCGGACTGCACGGCGTCGATGGTGCCCTTCTGCATGGCGCGGAACAGCTCACCCGTGGGAACAAGCTGGTCGGCGAAGAAGAGCTCGATCTCCATCTCGTCACCGGCGATCTTGTTGAAGGAATCGATCGCGGGCTTGATCACATGCTCGGCCAGCGCCGGCCCGGCATAGGTCTGCATGCGCCACTTGATCTTGGACTGCGCGTGCACAGCGGGTGCGGCCAGTGCGGAGGCGCCGGCCGCGACACCGGCCATACCGGCGCCTTTAAGGAACTTTCTTCTATCGGTCATGTCCTCTTCTCCCTTTGTTGTGAGCCGGGCCGGACAGAGTGCTTCCAGCGGGCCGAGCCCCGTTAACAACGTTTTCTTCCACCCTAATTCTTTATACCGGTGCTCCCCCTGAGCCCGGCGTTATTTGCCGTAGACGTAGTCCGGCAACCAGAGGGCAATGTCCGGAAAGGACATCACCAGTGCCAGGGCGATGATCATCACCCCGACGAAAGGCACGATCGAGTTATAGATGTCTTTCAGCGAGATTTCCGGTGGCGCCATGGCGCGCATCAGGAAGAGATTGTAGCCGAAGGGCGGCGTCATATAGGCGATCTGGGTCGTGATGGTGTAGAGCACGCCGTACCAGATGAGATCGAAGCCCAGCGCGCCGACCAGCGGCACATAGAGCGGCGCCACGATCACCAGCATGGCCGTATCGTCCAGGAAGGTCCCCATCAGCAGGAAGGAGAGCTGCATCAGGATCAGGATCACCCAGGGGTCCAGGCCGAGCTGCTCGGTAAAGAGGTTCTCAATCGCCTTGACCGCGCCCAGCCCGTCGAAAACCGCGCCGAAGCCAAGCGCCGCCAGGATGATCCACATGAACATGCAGGTGATGGCCAGAGTCTGGCGCACCGAGACCTCGAAGACCTCCTTGTTCATCCGGCCCTTGAGCACGGCCGCCAGGAACGCGGTCATGGCGCCGATGGCGGAACTCTCAACCAGGCTCGTCCAGCCGTTCACGAAGGGCACCATCATAGCGGCGAAGATGATCAGCGGCAGCATACCCGCGCGCAGCAGGCGGAGCTTCTCCGCCATGGGCACCTCGCGCTCTTCCTTGGGGAGCGCCGGGCCCAACTCAGGCTGCAAGCGACAGCGGACGACCACGTAGAGAATGAAGAGCGCCGCCATCATCAGCCCCGGAAAGACGCCGGCCAGCCAGAGCTGACCCACCGGCTGACGCGCGATCATGGCGTAGAGCACCAGCACCACCGAGGGCGGCACCAGGATACCGAGCGAGGATCCCGCCTGGATCACCCCCGTCACCATGCGCTTGTCATAGCCCCGGCGCAGCAGTTCCGGCAGAGCGATGGTCGCGCCGATCGCCATCCCGGCCACCGACAGGCCGTTCATGGCCGAGACCAGCACCATCAGCAAAATGGTTCCGATAGCCAGGCCGCCGCGCACCGGTCCCATCCAGACGTGGAACATCTTGTAGAGGTCGTCGGCGATCTTGGATTCCGACAGCACGTAGCCCATGAAGATGAACATCGGCAGGGTCAGCAGTGGGTACCACTTCATCAGCTTCATGGCCGCCGAAAAGGCGATGTCGCTGCCGCCGGTATCGCCCCAGAGGAGCAGGCCGGCGACCACGCCGACGAAACCGATGGCGCCGAAGACCCGCTGACCGGTCATCAGCATGATCATCATGGTCGAGAACATCAGAATGGCGATCAGTTCGTAGGACATCAGATTTCAGCCCCACGAATGCGCGCGACATCTTTGAAGAACTCGGAGAGCGCCTGCAGGATCATCAGGAAGATACTCAGGCACATGGTGATCTTGATCGGCCAGAGGATCGGCCGCCAGGCGGTACTGCTGCGCTCGTTGTACTGCAGGGAATAGGAAGTGCTCTCCCAGCCGCCGTAGAGCAGGACGCAGAGATAGAAGATCAGCAGGAAGACCGTGAAGGCGTCAAACCAGGCTTTCTTGCGGTCCGACCAGTCGCCGTAGAAGAGGTCCATCCGGACGTTGGAACCGAGCTGGATCGCATAGGGTCCGCCCAGCATGTAGTAGGAGACCATGGCGAACTGCGCCATCTCCAGGGTCCATAGCGAGGGCAGGAAGAAGGTCTTGGAGATGGAGGACCAAAGCAGAATGCCCACCATCACGAAGATCAGATACATCACCAGCCGCCCGAGCCGTCGGTTGACGCTGTCGACGATCCTCACGTAGTGCCGGATCACCGGGGGCATCAGTTGCCCTCCCCGGCCTGTGAAAGGCCCAGAGAGGCACTAAGATCCGCGCAGGCCGCCGCCAGCCACTTGGCCAGCAGGTCGGCGATAATCACCCGGTCCGGCTCGGCCGCCAGCAGATCGTTGCGGATCTCGATCATGACGTTGAGCAGGCCGTTGCGCTCGCCGTGTTCGATCAGGGTGTGCGCCACACCGTTCTGCGGGCCGTAGGGCTCATTGCGCCGCACGTCCAGCGTGGTGAAGTTCGCGGCGCTCGCCAGCATGGCATCCGCCAGCCGTGTGTCCTCGTTATGCAGGATGCCGATATGAACGTCCCGCTGCGCGCCGTGATAGACCGGCGTGAAGCTGTGGATGGTGACCAACAGGCGCGGTTCCGCCGAAGCGCGGATCACCTCGGCCAGTCCGTCACGGAAAGGCTGGTAGACATTCTCCACCCGCTCGCGCTTCTGCGCGTCGCTCAGGTCCTGATTGCCGGGGATCTCGAAGATCTCGCTCTTGTCCGGCATAGCGGCGGGAGACTCGGGCGGGCGGTTGCAGTCGTAGACCAGCCGCGAGACCCGGGCCGCCACCAGCGTCGCATCGAGTCGCTCGGAGAGGCCGCGGGAAATGTCGTAGGCGCCGGGGTCCCAGGCCACGTGGCTGACCGCCACCTCGGGCTCGATACCCAGCATGTCGTAGCGCTCGGGAATGGCGTTGGAGGCATGCTCGCAGACCAGCAGGATCGGGCTGGCGCCGCCCGCATTCACGACCTCGGGCGCGATCGGGCCTGCCTCTTGCGGGCTCGCTGTGATTTCGGGCAACGCCATGTCTCTCCCCTGTCTGTATAGATAATTACAGACCTGACGAAGCAGTCAACTCCTTTTCAGAAAGCTGTTCTGCAATACGAACGCGCCTGCTACACTTATCGGTAAGTATGGGGACACGTGACATGCCGCCAGCGACAGAGACCATAGGCGAACGCCTGCAGCGCTCCTTCGACGAACTGACGCGCGCGGAGCGGCAACTGGCCAATTCGATCCTGGAGAACTATCCAGTTTCCGGCCTCGGCAGCATCACGACGGTGGCCAGCAATGCGGCGGTTTCCACCCCGACCGTGGTGCGCATGGTGCGCAAGCTGGGCTTCGCCGGCTTCCCGCAGTTCCAGGCCGAGCTGCGGCGGGAGCTGGAAGCCAAGATCGTCAATCCCATCGCGAAGCACGATACCTGGGCGGAGAACGCGCCCAACGAGCACATCCTCAACCGCTTCACCAAGGCGGTGGTCGACAACATCCATCAGACCCTCGCCCAGATCGACCCGGCGGATTTCGACGACGCCTGCCGCCTGCTCGCCGATCAGGACCGCAGCGTCTTCGTGGTCGGCGGGCGCATAACCCGCGCGCTGGCGGACTACTTCTACATGCACCTGCAGATGATCCGCCGCGGCGTCACCAACATCGAGTCCCGCTCCAACTCCTGGCCGCACTCCCTGCTGGACATGCGCAAGGGCGACGTGCTGGCGATCTTCGACAACCGGCGCTACGAGAACTCCACTATCAAGCTGGCCGAGCTGGCGCGCGAGCGCGGCGTGAAGGTCATCCTCTTCACCGACCAGTGGCGCTCCCCGGTCAGCCGCTTCGCCGATCTTTGTTTCAGCAGCCGCATCGTCGTGCCCTCCGCCTGGGACTCCTCGGTCATGATCATGCTGCTGCTGGAGACCATGATCGCCGAAGTGCAGAAACAAAGCTGGGACGGCACCCGCGAGCGCATCGAGGTGCTGGAAGAGGTCTTCGACCGGACAAGGTTTTTTCGAAAATTTAATTAGGGTCTGTTCGACATCTCGATGTCTAACAGACCCACCAAGCGATTTGCGTTCTTTCGAAAACCGAGAGTCCTCAAAACGCGCGTTCGAGGTCAGCGCATCGTTGACCGAGAGGCAGTGTGTTTTGAGTCCGCTTAAACGCAAATTGCGCGAGGCGGCGGCAGCGCTTTATGTCGATATGTTCAGCACATCCAACGGCGGGTCGTTTCACTAATCGTGCGCAGATACCATCTGAGTGCTTGCACAGTCCGGCAATGCAAAAATCTATATTTGACCTTGAGCATGCAACTAATGCGCATTTTTTCCATTATATTATTGCTATCATAGGTCAAACTTGCTATTATAGATACAACCTTTAGAAGCTGCCTCTTTTTTCGTGTGTGAGGCAAACATAACAGCCAATTTGGATTTGGAATGGCAATTTAGCCAACCACAAACCCAATATTACTCTGACAATCCAAACTCTTTTCATTTTGCGCGAACGCCATTACGCGGCAATTGGAGTTCAAACCATGAGAAGACGCGAATTTCTAGCAAGCGCTTTGGCCGCAGCACCTTTTCTGTCTGCCCGGAAAGTCGCAGCTCAAGGACGAGATCCTAATGCCCGCGCTGCAGTCGTTATCGGCGTGAATGCAACCGGTAACCTTCCTATCCTAAACGCTGCAGTCTCTGGCGCCAAAGAAGTCGCGACATGGCTCAAAGGAGAAGGGTTCGGGGTCAAAGAACACATTGATGACAACCAAGCTGTAACAGTCGTCGACATATTTGATTCCGTGAATCAGTTGGTTAGCCTAGGCACATTGGAGCAACTTGTCATCTATTTCTCTGGGCATGGTTTTCTAAACAGCTTCGACGAGATTTGGATGCTTTCAGGCGCGCCTAGCAACCCAAATGAAGCAATCAGTCTGCGTGAGAGTATCGTGCTAGCACGAGAAACAGCAATTCCAAATGTCGTATTTATCTCTGATGCATGTCGTTCAACATCGGCGAGTCTCGGTGCTCAGCGCGTCAGAGGTGGATTGATTTTTCCTAACCCTGAAAGAAGCGCACGACTACGACCTGAAGTGGATCGCTTTCTTGCCGCGTTACCAGGAAATACTGCTGCTGAAATACCTGTGCAACACTCTGTCGAACGATTCAAAGGCATCTATACTACCGCATTTCTTGATGCTTTTCGACACCCCGATGACACCATGATCCATAACTTAAACAATCAAAAGGTCATTCCTAATCGTAGCCTGAAAGCATATCTTGGACGAGAAGTTCCACAGCGAGCACAAGCAGCATCAATCAGGCTTCACCAAGAGCCCGATTCAATTATTGAATCTGGTACAGCAACTTTCATTGGACGTGCGCAGCTAAGCGCCGTAGTGGATGGATCCACGCCAACAACGACAAATAACTCAACAGTATTAGATCTTGCCAGTGCTGAACTAGCAAATATTGGGTTGAATACATTTGAATCTACCAGTACGCCTGTAAACTCAGCAGTGTTTGATGCCGTCAAACGCAAAACCGGGTTTGACGTAAAGCTACAAAAAATTCTCAAAGCGAATGCCCCCAGTAGCTTCGAAACACACACTGGGTTCGCTATCAACGGTGCTAACGTCAGAGAAGCCTTTGTTACGGATAACACCGCGTTGGATGTTTTCAGCGTAGGAGATGGCACAGACGCGCAGGATGTTATCAGACTATCTGGTGATCAACCTACCAGTCTAATTATCCGATTTAGCGACGACTCAGGCAGTGTGGTAGCGGCCTTACCAGGCTACATAGGTACAGTGGTTGTGGACGACACGGGTGTGGCAAGTGTGACCTACCATCCTTCGGAAAACACATCACGATGGCACGACTACCTACACAATCAAGATCGCCTCGTCGAATTACGTGCTTATGTGGCCACAGCAGCTCGGTTAGGTGTTTTTCGCATTGAAGGGAACCGAGAGAATCGTATGCGGCGAAGCGAGGAACTTGCAGACAGGATCAGAATTCTTAAAGCTATCGATCCAACACTTGGGCTTTACGCGGCATATGCCTACACAGAAGCTGATGTATTGGGCCAAGTCCGTTCCGTGAGAGACTTCATGAATAGTGATCTGAACACTGATCTATTCGATGTAGCCATGCTCTCAGGCGGACTCTCACCGAGCAATTATGAGCTACGAAGCTCAAGTTCATCATTCGTACCGTTCTGCCCACTGCTGGCCCAGGGGTGGGGCCTACTACGTGTGCGTAACATCAAACTACTTCCAGTCATCGAGCAGATGAAAGAACACATGCGGCCGGCACTGTGGACGACATTTGACCGCGAAGGCATGAGCCGCTTACTAGACAGCTTTCATAGCGGACAACTTGAGTAACATTAACTCTGCATCAAATTTAAACAAAGGATAGGTAACGCCATGGCAGTTAAGTCCTTTGGTCGGCGCAGCTTTTTGTTGACGAGTGTAGCAAGCGCGCTAGCAACCAGTGCAAAACACGCGGCCAGTCAGGAACGTTGTAAGCTCCTGTTTATTCACGGTCGCGCTCAACAGGGTAAGGACAAAGAACGATTAAAAGCACAATGGTTAGAGGCACTCAGGCGTGGCGCTGCAGCAACAAGTCGGACACTATCAGATGACTTAGAAGTGGACTTCCCCTTTTATGGAAACACTCTTGACGACCTTACTCGCCAGTTCGAGGTCCCCTTAACTCCTGACATACAGACTAAGGGCGCCGCTGTTGATAACGAGTTTCTGCAGTTCCAAGCAGCGATTGCTGAAGACTTGCGTAAAGGTGTTGGCATCACTGACGCGCAAATTGATGCTGAGTATGGCGCAAACCCTAAGACCAAGGGGCCAGAAAACTGGGAGTGGGTGCAGGCGATTCTACGCACTCTAGACAAACATGGCGGAGGCCTGAGCCAAGCTGTGATTGAAACCTTTATGCGCGACGTCTTCTTGTATACTACAAGATCAGGTGTGAGAAACGAGGTCGACCGGATCGTACGCAACTCTCTATCAACAAGCCCTACGGTCATTGTGAGTCATTCCCTAGGCACAGTAGTCGCTTACAACGTTCTTCGCTCTGATCCTCGATCGCTGGAAATTCCGCTGTTCATCACCCTTGGCTCGCCACTCGGTATTAGGGCTATCCGCAACGAATTCCGCCCTTTGAGACATCCAGAATCTGTCAGATACTGGTATAATGCGTTCGACCAACGTGACGTAGTAGCGCTCTACGCCTTAGATGAATTAAACTTCCCCATACAACCTAAAATTCATAACGATCAATCAATCAACAACCACACCCGAAATCGTCATGGAATCGATGGTTATCTCGATAGTCCGACCATAGTAGCGCGGATTTTAAACGCCCTTAAACTATGAATCAGCCATTCACTTAACCATAGGCGATAAAAAGTGAGAATTTTTATTGACCACCTTCTCTACAGCATGATTAAAAATAATATTCACTCAAATAATTTCAGATTTTAATCACGTGAATCAAATATTCGCACCAAAATAAAACCAAAAACCACGTCAAATCCAAACATATCTTTACAGCTATGATGAGACAGAACACTCTGCCCCCACCCTGCTCCAGCCCATTTGCCATCCCCCACCTCTCTGTCGTAAGTGAATAGACGGCGGCCGCCCACTCCACGCCGCCGCACCACGACACCCGCAACCAACCCAACAAGACTCGCCCATGCAACGCCGCAAAGATTCCAACGGAAACCGTCTCGACGATGCGGCGCGGGCGGGCTGGCTTTATTATGTGGCGAAGAACACCCAGGACGAGATCGCCGAGAAGATGGGGATTTCGCGGCAGTCGGCGCAGCGGCTGGTATCGCTGGCGGTCAGCGAGGGGTTGATCAAGGTGCGGGTGGATCATCCCATCGCGCGCTGCCTGGAGCTGGGGCGGGATCTCAAGGCGCGCTTCGGGCTGAAGACCGCGGAGGTGGTGCCAAGCGATCCGGGGGCCTCCTCCACCACCCTGGGGCTGGCCGAGGCGGGCGCGGCGGCAATCGAGCGGGCACTGAAGCGGACGGAGCCGATCGTCATGGCGCTGGGCACCGGGCGGACGCTGAAGGCCGCCGTGGATCAGCTGCCCCAGATGAACTGCCCGCAGCACAAGATCGTCTCGCTGACCGGCAGCATCGCGCCGGACGGCTCGGCGGCCTATTACAACGTCATCTTCTCCATGGCGGACGCGGTCAAAGCGCCGCACTTTCCCATGCCCCTGCCCGTCTACCTCTCGTCCCCCGCCGAGCGCGAAGTCCTGCACCAGCAGGAGATGATCCACTCGACCCTGACACTGGCGGCGCAAGCGGACGTGGCCTTCGTGGGCATCGGCGAGCTGGGCCACGAGGCGCCGCTGCGCGAAGACCGCTTCATCACCGACGCCGAGATGGACAAGCTGACGGCCGCCGGCGCGGTCGGCGAGATCACCGGTTGGGTCTTCGACGCCGCCGGCGAGCTCATCCCCGGCAACACCAACGCCCGGGTCGCCAGCGCGCCCATCCCCTCACGCGAAAAGTCCCTGGTCACCGGCATGGCCATGGGCGAGAAGAAACTGCCCGCCATCGCCGCGGCCGTGCGCGGTGGCCTGGTCAACGGCCTGATCACCGATGAACAGACGGCGGAGAAGCTGCTGTCTGGCAATTGACTCTTCTTGCGGCGCATTCAGAGAGCTTTGCAGTTTGACACCACGTTGGCCGAACTCCATTACATTTGGCACCACCACCCCAGCTAACGCTCCTCGGCATCAGCTACTTTCTGACCACCCGTTCCCCGCTTCAATCCGGATATCGCCATTTTCGGCGATCCAGAAGGTTCTTTTGTGTTTTGAAGCGTGAGTTTTGTCGATCAAGCCGTATCGTTTTTCTTGGCCGATTTTCCTCCCCGCATTTGCACTAATCTGATCTTTTGTCAGAGCGTTTTTCGTGGCCCTGGGGTGTTGGTAGATTGAAGACTGCCCTTTGCCGGCGCGACTAGGAACGTGCGGCAGCGCTGAGATGTAATTATCCCAGCCAACAATTTTAGGGCGGACATTTTTTGCATTCAGCGCACTGAGCACGCCCATCAGGAACCCGCGTTCTTTGGCGAGGCTCGCGTTTTTGATGTTCTCTTCCCGGTCTTCGAGCCCTGCGAGAGGTTCCGTCAGGCCGCAGGTCAAAAACACGATTTTTCCTATGAGTGCAAAATCGCCCTCCAGCATATTCCGAATCGAATCAACAAAATAAGAAGGATTCATTCTTGGAATTGAAATATTCCCGTGAGATCCGTGCAAAATAACATAGATACCAACTTTAGTATCAAATTTTACCTCCTTCGTCCCTTCAGTTTCATCTTTGGTTGTTCGATTATAATCAAGAACAATCAATCTCCCACAATGCGATTGATATTTAGCCTTGAGGCCGTTGGCAACCTCATCAACTTCAGTGCTACCCAAGCTTCGAAATTTGATAATATAAATTGTTTGCGCTTTCACATCTGTGCTCCCCAATAGCTGTATCTGTCCAGGAACGCCATTGATCGCGGCATTGGGATTGAACCTCGCAACCGCTTTTCCCGCCTCCGATTCTCTTCGCCAAATTATTGTATTATCACACAATAGATATCGCATAAATTGAAGCATGCATGATGAAACCTTTGAGCTGAAAGGCAACGCCGCTGTCTGGCAATCGACGAACCTGATCTCCAGGCACCGGATAAAGAACGGAGAGATAAAACCGTTTCTTCGTACAGCTCGCGTCAGCGAGAAGCTCCAGGTCGGGATTTCAACCGTCCCTCCACGAACTCGATCCAGCGCCCCTTAAGTCCCGATTTTCACACACACTCCTCTAGCGTTTCGCACCACACTTGTGCACCGCAGCAACGATTCAACCTTGACTCTTTAACCAATTTAGTGAGTAATTGCTCAACACATAGGCATTTGCTCAATTCAATGAGTCACACCAAGACCTGTGCGGGAGGAAAATCATGACAGTGAAATCCGTGATGCTCGGCGCCTGTTCGGCGTTCGCCATGACCGCTTTGACCGCCAGTTATTCCCTGGCCGAAACCCTGACCATCGCCACCGTCAACAACTCCGACATGATCATCATGCAGGAGCTCTCCTCGAAGTGGGAGGAGCAGTCAGGCCACAGCCTGAACTGGGTGGTCCTGGAAGAGAACGTCCTGCGCCAGCGGGTCACGACGGACATCGCCACCAAGGGCGGTTCCTTCGACATCATCACCATCGGGGCTTACGAGGCACCGATCTGGGGCGCCCAAGGCTGGCTGAAACAGCTCGACGATCTGGGCGATGCCTATAATTACGAGGACATCTACGAGCCGATCCGCAACGGCCTCTCGGCCAACGGCAGCCTCTTTGCCGTGCCCTTCTATGCGGAAAGCTCCTTCACCTTCTATCGCAAGGACCTCTTCGAGGCCGCGGGCGTGAAGCTCGGCGACGAACAGATGACCTATGACGAGTTCGCGGAGATCGTCGCCAAGGTCCACGCACCGGACAAGGGCGTCTACGGCACCTGTCAGCGCGGCAAGGCCGGCTGGGGCGAGAACATGGCCTTCATCGGCCCGCTGGTAAACGCCTTCGGCGGCAAGTGGTTCGACATGGAGTGGCAGCCGCAGTTGGAAAGCGACGAATGGAAGTCGGCGGTCAACTACTACGTCGACCTGATGAACAACTACGGACCGCCGGGCGCGTCCTCGAACGGCCATAACGAGAACCGGGCGCTCTTCGCCGACGGCAAGTGCGCGACCTGGGTCGATGCCACCTCCGCAGCGGGCTATATCTTCAACCCCAACCAGTCCTCGGTCGCCGACAAGACGGACTTCTTCCAGGCGCCGAAGCAGGTGACCGACAAGGGCACCGGCTGGTTCTGGGCCTGGGCGCTGGCGGTTCCGGCCAGCTCCACCAAGGAAGCCGCCGCCAAGGACTTCCTGGCCTGGGCCACCTCCGCCGACTACGTGAAGCTGGTGGGTGAAAGCAAAGGCTGGGTCGCGGCGCCTCCGGGCACCCGCAAATCGACCTATGCGAACCAGGCCTATCTCGACGCGGCGCCCTTCGCCGCCACCGTCGAGAAATCGATCCTGGCCGCCAATCCGGCCGACGCGACCCGCGATCCGGTGCCCTACACCGGCGTGCAGTTCGTGGCGATCCCCGAGTTCCAGGGTATCGGCAACTATGTCGGCCAGCAGATCTCGGCCGCCCTGGCCGGTCAGCAGAGCGTCGATCAGGCCCTGGCCAACAGCCAGCGCTTCGCCCTGCGCGAGATGACCAAAGCCGGTTACATCAAGTAACCGTCCTCCCGGCGTGGGCCGGCGCCGCAAGGCGCCGGTCCAACGCTCTCGACAGACTTCCTGTTAGCCTTGCAGCGAGGGCCTGAAAGAGGCCTTCCCTACAGTGCTGACCTCACCTTCTCTTATACCAAGGAGCGTTAATAATGACTCATAGCGACAGATTTCTGTGGTTTTCGGCTAGGAACGTGCGGCGCAGCGATACGGCGTATCGGAAGCCGTGCGCGACGCAGCCCGAAAGCCACAGAAATCTGCCGTTCCGGTTGTCTCCAGGAGCCTTCGGAGGGCGTCGAAAAGCCTTGCCGATGCGCTGCATCGCCTGCGGCTCTTCTCCTACCCGAAGGCTCCTGGAGACAATCCCTATGGGTCATTATTAACGCTACTTGGTATTAGAGGAGCGATCGCATGGCGACCAAGGCATCCCGTTCCGCCGCCCGATTGATGATCTCCCCCGCCGTGCTGCTGCTGCTCGGCTGGATGATCGTCCCGCTCTCCATGACGCTCTACTTCTCCTTCCTGCGCTACAACCTGCTGCAGCCGGGGGCCAACCCCTTCGTGGGCTGGGAGAACTACTACTGGTTCTTCACGGACCCCAGCTTCACCGACGCCATGATCAACACACTGGTGCTGGTCGGCGGCGTCCTGCTGATCACCACCATCGGCGGCATCCTCTTCGCCCTGCTGCTCGACCAGCCCATGTGGGGCCAGGGCCTGATCCGCATCATGGTGATCGCGCCCTTCTTCGTCATGCCGACCGTCTCGGGCCTGGTCTGGAAGAACATGTTCATGAACCCGGTGAACGGAATCTTCGGGCACCTCGCCCAGGGCCTGGGGATGCAGCCGCTGGACTTCTTCGGCCAGGTCCCGCTGCTCTCAATCATCTTCATCGTCGCCTGGCAGTGGCTGCCCTTCGCCACCCTGATCCTGCTGACCGCATTCCAGTCGCTCGACCAGGAACAGCTCGAGGCGGCCGAGATGGACGGGGCGAGCTGGCTGGCGCGCTTCTGGTTCATCATGCTGCCTCACCTGGCGCGCGCCATCACCGTGGTGGTGCTGATCCAGACTATCTTCCTGCTCTCGATCTTCGCCGAGATCCTGGTAACCACCAACGGCGGACCGGGCACCGCGACCACCAACCTCACCTACCTGATCTATGTCTCGTCGCTGCTGCAGTACGACGTGGGCATCGGCAGCGCCGGCGGTGTGGTGGCCATCATCCTCGCCAACATCGTCGCCTTCTTCCTGATGCGGATGATCGGCAAGAACCTGGATGCGTAAGGAGCGATAGGAATGGCCCGCGCAGTCTCGACCCGCCGCAAGACCTTCAACACCCTGCTCGCCGGGACCCTCGGCACGCTGATGTTCTTCCCGATCGTCTGGATCGTTATCCTCTCCTTCAAGTCCGAGGGCGATGCGATCCGCGCGCCGCTGGAGGTGCTGTTCTCCGGCTGGACCTTCGAAAGCTACGGCGCGGTCCAGGCGCGCTCGGACTACTTCAAGCACTTCTCCAACTCGGTGGTGATCTCGCTGGGCTCAACCTTACTCGGGCTGATCATCGCGATCCCCGCCGCCTGGGCCATGGCCTTCGTGCCGGCCAAGCGCACCAAGGACGTGCTGATGTGGATGCTCTCCACCAAGATGCTGCCGCCGGTCGGCGTCCTTATCCCGATCTACCTGATCTTCCGCGACTTCGGCATCCTGGACAGCCGCATCGGCCTGGTCTTCGTGCTGATGATGATCAACCTGCCGATCATCATCTGGATGCTCTACACCTACTTCCGCGAAATTCCCGGCGAGATCCTGGAGGCCGCGCGGATGGACGGCGCCTCCCTGCGCGACGAGGTGATCTATGTCCTGACGCCCATGGCGATCCCCGGCATGGCCTCGACCGTCCTGCTGAACATCATCCTGGCCTGGAACGAGGCTTTCTGGACCCTCAACCTGACCGCCGCGCAGGCCGCGCCGCTGACCGCCTTCATCGCCTCTTTCTCCAGCCCCGAGGGCCTGTTCTACGCCAAGCTCAGCGCCGCGTCGGTCATGGCCATCGCGCCAATCCTGATCATGGGCTGGTTCAGCCAGAAACAACTTGTCCGGGGCCTGACCTTCGGCGCAGTGAAATAAAAGCCGTTAAGTGAGGACACAAAGATGGGTCGCATACATCTGAGACAGGTCAAGAAATCCTTCGGCGAAGTGACCGTGATCCCGCCGCTGGACCTGGAAATCGACGACGGCGAATTCGTGGTCTTCGTCGGCCCCTCCGGCTGCGGCAAGTCCACGCTGCTGCGCCTGATCGCCGGCCTGGAAGACACCACCGCGGGCAACATCGAGATCGACGGCCAGGACGCCACCGGCTTGCCGCCCGCCAAGCGCGGCCTGGCCATGGTCTTCCAGTCCTACGCCCTCTACCCGCACATGTCGGTGCGCAAGAACATCGCCTTTCCCCTGCGCATGGCGAAGATGAGCCAGGAAGAACAGGACCGGCGCATCGAAGCGGCGGCCAGGTCGCTGAACCTGACCGACTACCTCGACCGCCGTCCGGGTCAGTTGTCGGGCGGTCAGCGCCAGCGTGTCGCCATCGGCCGGGCCATCGTGCGCGAGCCCGCGGCCTTCCTCTTCGACGAGCCGCTCTCGAACCTCGACGCCGCCCTGCGCGTCGGCATGCGGCTCGAGATCAGCGAGCTGCACAAGCGGCTGGACACCACGATGATCTACGTCACCCATGATCAGGTCGAGGCCATGACCATGGCCGACAAGATCGTGGTGCTGCAGGCCGGCGTGATCGAACAGGTCGGCAGCCCGCTGGAACTCTACCGCAGGCCCCGGAACAGGTTCGTCGCCGGCTTCATCGGCTCGCCCAAGATGAACCTGATCGAGGGGCCGGAGGCCGGCAGGCACGACGCCCATTGCATCGGGGTGCGCCCCGAGCACATTTCGGTCTCGGCCGAGGGCGGCACCTGGCAGGGCACCGTGGGCGTCTCCGAACACCTGGGCAGCGACACCTTCTTCCATGTGAATGTCGAGGGCCTCGCGGAACCGCTGACTGTGCGCGCGGGCGGCGAGGTCGATCTGCACTACGGGGATGCGATCCACCTGACCCCCAACCCTGAGCAGATCCACAAGTTCGACCAGCAGGGATTGCGAATGACGTGACGAAACTGGCTGGAAAAATCGCCCTGATCACCGGCGGCGCCCGCGGGATCGGACGCGCCATCTGCGAGGCCTACGCGGCGGCCGGCGCACAGGTAGCCGTAGCGGACCTGCTGGAAGAGGATGCCCGGGAGACTGCGGAGGCCGTGGGCGGGATGGCGGTCGTTATGGACGTGGCCGATCCGGCCTCCATCTCCGCCGGCGTTGCCGCGGTCGTGCAAGCCTGGGGTGGGATCGACATTCTGGTGAACAACGCCGGCATCTTCAACATGGCCTCCCTCGAGCGGATCACCTTCGCCGACTACCGCCGCCAGTACGACGTGAACGTCGCCGGCACGATCTTCGCCGCGCAGGCCGTCGTGCCCTCCATGCGCAAACGCGGCGGCGGGGTGATCGTGAATTTCACCAGCCAGGCCGGCCGCCGGGGCGAGCCCAACGTCACCGTCTACTGCTCCACCAAGGCGGCGGTGATCTCCATCACCCAGTCCCTGGCGCTGGAGCTGGCCGGGGACAAGATCCGCGTCAACGCCATCGCGCCCGGCGTCGTCGACACGCCCATGTGGGACCTGGTCGACTCGCAGTTCGCGGAATACGAAAACAAACCGATCGGTCAGAAGAAACGCGAAGTCGGCGCGGCGGTTCCGCTCGGCCGCATGGGCGACCCGGAGGACGTGGCCGGCCCCTGCGTCTTCCTCGCCTCCGACGACGCCCGCTATATCACCGCCCAGACCCTGAATGTTGACGGCGGCAACTGGATGAGCTGAGAGCTCGCACAAAGCAAAGGAACAGAACGGTGTATCTCGAGAAGTTAAAGCTGGATGGGAAAGTGGCTGTGGTCACCGGCGCGGCGCAAGGCATCGGTGCGGCCTGCGCCCAGGCCCTCGGCGAGGCCGGCGCCCATGTGGTGGTCCTCGATCTGCGGCAGGAGGGGGTCGATGCCAGCGTGGCGCAGTTGGAGTCCCTGGGGATAAAGGCCAGTGGCGCCGTGATGGATGTGACGAAATCAGATCAGGTCGACAGCGCCGCGACGCAGATCCTGCAGGATCACGGCCGCATCGACGTGCTGGTCAACAACGCCGGCGTGGCCCAAAGCGATGTCCGAGCTGAAGACACGAGCGACGAGCACTGGCGATTCCATATGGATGTCAACCTGGACGGCCTCTTCTGGTGCTGCCGCGCCTTCGGCCGGGCCATGCTCGAACAGGGCTCCGGCTCCATCATCAACATCGGCTCCATGTCCGGCATCATCGTCAACAAGCCGCAACCCCAGGCTTTCTACAATGCCTCCAAGGCAGCCGTGCACCAGTTGACCAAGTCGCTGGCGGCCGAATGGGGCGAGCGGGGCGTGCGGGTCAATGCGGTCGCGCCGACCTACATCGAAACACCCCTGACCAAATTCGGCATGACCCAGGCGCCGGAGATGTATAAAACCTGGCTGGAGATGACCCCGATGAAGCGAGTCGGCCAGCCGGACGAGATCGCCTCCGTCGTGCATTTCCTGGCGTCCGACGCCGCAAGTTTAATGACTGGTTCGATCGTGGTGGCGGATGCCGGATACTGCTGTTGGTAACTTCGAGGCCCCGCGCGGCCTCAAAGGGCTGGGCCCTGAACTCATAATCTTTGACTGCGACGGCGTGCTGGTCGACAGCGAACCCCTGTCCTTCCGGGTGCTGTCGGAGACCATAACCGCCGCCGGCGCATCAATCCCCCTGGAGGACTGCTACCGCCTGTTCCTGGGTAAGAGCATCCACAGCATGCGCGAGATCCTGGGCCGCGACTACGGCACGCAGCTCTCGGACGCGGATCTCGCGGAAATGCAAGCGCGGCTGTTCGAGGTCTACCGGCAGGAGCTCTGCCCCATCCCGGGCATCGCGAATCTGCTCGAGAAGCTGCAGCAGCCCTTCTGCGTCGCCTCTTCCGGCCTGCCGGAGCGTATCCGGCTCGCGCTGGAACTGACCGGCCTGCTCCCCGCCTTCGAGCCACACGTCTTCAGCGCCACCATGGTAGAACGGGGCAAGCCGGCACCCGACCTCTTCCTCCATGCCGCCGCTGAGATGAATACGCCCCCCGCGCGCTGCCTGGTAATCGAAGACAGCACCGCCGGCATCGAGGCGGCCAAAAGCGCCGGCATGACCGTGATCGGCTTCACCGGCGGCAGCCACGCGCAGATGGCGGGCTACCGGGAGAAGCTGGAAGCGCTGCAGCCGGACGCGGTCATTTCCGACCTCGCCGAATTGGCAGCTTTCCTCTGACGCCGCGCGCCCGCTTCGACAAGCTGGTTGCAACGTAAATTGCAGAAACATACTATGCTCAAGTTTTATTGAGTCATTTCACCCGCTTCGCGCTGCGGCCTGCGGGACCATGGGAAAGAAGGCGATGGCCGGGCCGTCCAGCAGACCACCGGACAACTACGAAGACCTGACCCAGGCGATTCACGATCATTATGACGGGCTCAGCAAGAGCTATCAGAAGGTCGCGCGCTTCGTCACCCAGAATCCCAATGATATCGCCATGCTGTCGGTGAATGCCCTCTCCGCGCGCTGCGGCGTGCATGCCTCCAGCCTGGTGCGCTTCGCCCAGCAGTTCGGCTTCAAGGGTTTCAAGGAACTGCAGGTCATCTTCCAGAACCGACTGGCCACCGCGGCACCCGGTTTCGACGCCCGTATCAAAGCCCTGAAGGGTGAACTTGATCTGCACAGCCGCGAGGGCATGCGCGGTTTTCTCGGTGACCTAGTGGTGCGGGACATCACCTCGCTGGAAAACCTCATGGCCGGCACCTCGGAAGAGGATCTCGCCCGCGCGGTCGAGCTTCTGGAACAGGCGGAAACCATCTATCTGGTCGGGCAACTCCGCTCCGAGCCAATCGTGAATCTGCTGCGCTATATCCTGACCATGCTGGGGCGTAAGGTGACTTTTCTCGACAGTGCCGGTGGCTTGGCAACCCAGATGGCCAAGGTCATGCAACCCGGCGATGTCCTGCTCGCCGTCTCCTTCCGCTTTTACGCCACCGAGGTGGTGAACATCACCGAAGAGGCAGCCGCGAGGGGCGTACCGATCATCGCCATTTCAGACAGCAGCCTCTCACCGCTCGCGAAGACCGCGGCGGTTCTCTTCGCAGTGCCGGAAGACGAATACGCTTTCTCACGATCGCTGGCCGCACCCATGTGCCTGGCGCAGGCGCTGATGGTCGCCCTGGCGTCACGCCTGCAGGAAGGCGGAGACACCCCACGCATCCCGGTGGTGACTGAACAATAGAGCGTTATAGCGTAATGCGTTTTTTTGGATCACAGTGTCTCAAAATTCGCGTTTGAGATCAGCACCTTGCTGATCGAAAGGCAGTGAATTTTGAGTCCGATTAAATGCATTTTGCTCTAGATCGACATGGCCTCGGGCGGCGTCGGCGGCGCGAAAGGATAGCCGCCCCAGACCGACTGATCGAAGTTGATCACCGAGCCCGTCATCATGCCCGCGTCCGCGGATGCCAGGAAGGTCACCGCCTTGGCGACCTCTGCCGGATCCAGCAGGCGCCCGAAGGGCTGCTCGGCGGCGGCCGCCTCCAGCCAGTTCTCATCCGCGCCGTGATACTCGGTCTGGATCCGATGCTCCCCGTCGGAGGCCATCCAGCCGATGTTCAGTTGATTGACCCTGATGCGATTGCGCAGCAGGGCGAAGGCCGTGTTCCGGGTCAGGGTCGCCAGCGCGCCTTTCGAAGTACAATAGGCCGAGATGAAGGGCTGCCCGGCCAAAGCGGAAGTCGAGCCGATATTCACGATCGCCCCCTCGGTCGCTTCCCGGATCATGACCTTGGCCGCATCCTGCATCAGGAAAAAGGGACCGCGGGTATTGACCGCCATCATGCGGTCGAAGAGCTCTTCGCTGGTGTTCAGGATGTCGCCGCGATCCGTAATCCCGGCTGCATTGACCAGGACGTCGATCCGGCCGAAGCGCTGGTCCGCCGCGGCGATCACGCTCCGGCAATCGGCCACGTCTCCCAGATCTGCGGGGACGAACTGCACCGGGCAGTCGTTTATACTCGCCGCCACCGCCTCGCCCTTCTCGCGGGACCGGCCACAGGTGATCAGACCTGCGGCGCCGGCCCCGGCGAAACTACGGGCGATGGCAGCGCCCAGTCCCTGGGTACCACCGGTGACGACTGCGATCTTGCCCTCCAGGCTGTTCACCTCTCGCCCTCCTCGATCTGGTAGCCGGCAGCCTGCAGCGCTTCCGTCAAGGCCTGATGGCCGATCTTCGCATACTCGAAGGGCGGCGCCTTGACCGGATCCTGCTCGGCCTCCACAACGAACCAGCCCTCGTATCCCTTATCAGCGAGACGCTGCACGATGGCGCTGAAATCCAGGCTGCCATCGCCCGGCACCGTGAAGGCGCCCTTGAGGACGGCATCGAGAAAGCTCTCGCGCGTCCTGTCCAGGCTGGCCAGCACCTCACTGCGCACGTCCTTGGCGTGGACGTGGATAATGCGCTCCGCGTGATTATCGATGACGCGCAGGACATCGCCGCCGGCGAAAGCCATATGCCCGGCGTCGAACAGCAGCCGCACCGCTTCACCTGTGTTCGCCATCAAAAGATCCAGGTCCCGCTCGGTCTCGATGGCCGTGGCCATGTGGTGGTGGAAAGCCAGTGGCACGCCCTGCTCCGCGCAGAACTCGGCGAAGGCAGTCAGCTTCCGGCCATAGTCCTTGAAGTCGTCTTCGCTGAGTTGCCTGCGGCCGTTCAGCGCCGCGTCCCGGACATTCTGGATGGTGCCGGCGGTTTCGCCGTAGACGATGCAGGGCGCATCAAGATCCCGAAACAGGGTTAGCTGGGCCATTGCCTGGTCCTTTTCCGCCTCCAGCTCGGAATCCAGCATGGTGCCGGAGTACCAGCCCGACGCCAGCCGCAGACTATGCGCGCCCAGCGCCGCGCGCAGTTGGGGTGTCGTGGTGGGAAACTTGCCGCCGGTCTCCACACCCAGAAACCCGGCTGCGCGGGCTTCGCTCAGGCAGGTTTCCAGCGGCGTATCACCGCCGAGCTCCGGCAGATCATCGTTGGACCAGGCGATAGGGGCGATGCCAAGGATTGCCTTCATGCTTCAAACTCCGATGCGCTGTTTCGCACGGATATCATCATGGTCCTTGCGGGCCGCGCGCACCTCTTCACGCGCGCTGACCTCTGGCACGCCGACATCCCAGGCGGCATCGCCTGGCACCCACTGAAAAGCATCGGTGACGATGGAAATCACCGTCGTGCGGTCCGTGGTCTTGGCCCAATCCATGGCCGCCTCCAGATCCGTCAGGCTCTCGACCTGACGCCCAAGCGCGCCCATGGATTCCGCGTGCTTGATGAAATCGACGGCGAAGGGCTGCTTCACCCGGCTGTCCTTGATCAGGTTGTTGAAGGAAGCCCCGCCCTTGAAGTTCTGCAGTCTGTTGATCACACCGAAACCGCCGTTGTCGCAGACCACCACGATCATCTTATGGCCGGTCAGCACGGTCGAATAGATATCGGAGTTCATCATGAGGTAAGAGCCGTCGCCGGTCATGACGATAGGTGTGCGGCTCTCGTCGGCCATGGCGGCGCCCCAGCCGCCGGCGATCTCGTAACCCATGCAGGAGAAACCAAACTCACAGTCGAAGGTGCCCGGCGTCTTGATGCGCCAACCCTTGGTGACCTCACCCGGCAGGCCGCCCGCGGCCGTCACCAGCAGATCCCGCTCGCCGGCCTTGGCATTGACCACGCCGACCACCTGCGCATAGGTTGGAACTGGCGCATTGGTCGGTTTCTGATGTTCGTCCAGCAGCGCGTTCCATTCGGCGAATTCGCTTCTGCCCTTCTCCGTCCAGGCCGCTTCTGCCTTCCAGTCATCCAGCGCCGCGTCCAGTTCCGTCACCGTCTCCAAGGCGTCGCCGACCACCGCAAGCGCGCGATGCTTGGTTGCGTCCCAGCGCGCGGCATTGATCGAGATGAATTCGGCGTCCCGCGCAAAGGCGGTCCAGGACCCGGTGGTGAAATCCTGCAGCCGGGTTCCAATGGCCAGCACCACATCGGCCTGTTCCGCCATGGCGTTCGCAGAGGAAGACCCGATCACGCCCATGGGCCCGACATGCGCCGGATGATCATGGACGACCGTCCCCTTCCCCGCGATGGTCTCGGCCAGCGGAATGCCTCGGGCCTCTGCAAAGGCCGCGACTTTCTCCTCCGCCAGGGAGTAACGCACACCGCCGCCGGATATGATCAGCGGACGCTTGGCGGTCTTCAGTTTTTCGACAGCGGCCGCCAGGCGATCCCGGTCCGGACGCGGGCGCGGCACAGCATGGACGCGCGGCTCGAAGAAGGCTTCCGGATAGTCGAAGGCGATCTCCTGGGTATCCTGGCAGAGCCCGATGAAAGCCGGGCCGCAGTCCGCCGGATCCAGCATCGCCGCCACCGCCTGCGGCAGAGAGGAGATGATCTGCTCAGGATGTGTGATGCGGTCCCAGTAGCGGGTCACCGCCTTGAAAGCATCATTCACCGAAGTCGTGGGATTACCGAAATGCTCGACCTGCTGCAGCACCGGGTCGGGCCGGCGGTTGGCGAAGATATCGCCGCTCAGGATCAGGACCGGCAGACGGTTCGAATGGGCCACACCGGCCGCGGTGATCATGTTGGTCGCCCCCGGTCCGACGGAAGAAGTGGCCACCATGATCTGGCGCCGCCGCTTGGCCTTGGCGTAGGCAATGGCCGCCAGGGTCATGGACTGCTCGTTCTGTCCGCGCCAGGTCGGCAGTTGTTCCTGCACCGCCTCCAGAGCCTCGGCCAGGCAGGTGACATTGCCATGCCCGAAGATTCCGAAGACCCCTGCGAAGAGCGGAACGCGGCTGCCGTCCAGTTCCGTGTACTGGTTGCAGAGATAGCGGACGAGGGCCTGCGCCATCGTCAGCCGGACCGTTCCGGTGGTCATGTTTTCGTCCTCCCTGAGCGCGGAATTTCCTGCAATGTCAAGAATGTTAATTGACAAAATCGGGTCGTGGCAACGATTATTGCAAACATCACTTCACCTTCGACACCGCGGCATAAAAGCACAATCCGGGAGGACGGGGATGGTCAAAATTGCAGTGCTGGGGTGCGGGCGGATCGGCCGGATGCACGCGGCGAATATCGCGGCCCATCCGAGAGCGAAGCTCGCGGCTGTTTATGACCTGTATGCGCCCTTCGCGCAGGAAGTCGGCGCCGAACACGGCGTCCCTGTCGCCGAAAGCGCCGAAGCCGTCTTTGCCGATCCGCAGGTTCAGGCAGTGCTGGTCTCGACGGTGACGGAGACCCATGCCGACTACATCGAGATGGCCACCGCGGCCGGCAAACCGGTCCTCTGCGAAAAGCCGATCGATCTGAGCCTGGAGCGCGTAAACCGTTGCGCCGAAACCATCAAAGGGCGCAACGTCCCCATACAGCTCGGCTTCAACCGGCGCTTCGATCCGGGCCACCGGGCGGCGCGCGATGCCATGCTGGCCGGCGAGATCGGTGATCTCCACCAGGTGATCATTACTTCCCGCGATCCCGGTCTGCCGCCGCGCAGCTACATCGAAGCCGCTGGCGGCCTGCTGCGCGACATGACGATCCATGACTTCGATCTCGCCCGATTCATGCTGAACGACGAACCGGTCGAGGTTTTCGCCGTCGCCGGTGCACTGATCGATCCGGCCCTTGGCGCGGAACTGAACGACGTCGACACGGCCATGATCATCATGCGGACCGCCGACGGCAAGCAGTGCCATATCAACAACTCCCGCGCGGCCGTCTACGGCTACGACCAGCGGATCGAACTGCTCGGCACCAAGGGCATGCTGCTCAGCGATAACCGCAAGCCGCAGGAGATGAAGCGCTTCACCGCCGAACAGACCGAGGTGGCTGCGCCCTACCTCCACTTCTTCATCGAACGCTACCAGGAAGCCTTCATGGCCGAGATCTCCGCCTTCGTGGACTCGATCGAGCATGGCACGGCGCCGGAGGTCGGTTTCGAGGATGGCCGCAAGGCGCTGCTCCTCGCCGAAGCCGCTTACCGTTCGATCGCAGAGAAGCGCGTCGTGCGGGTCGAGGAAATCGGATAGCCTCGCAAAACCTCACATCAGAAGCCGCAGGGATTTAAGGATGATCAAGAACGGATTGAAGACACTCTGGAGCGAGGGCAAGCCGGCCCTGAACGGCTGGCTCTCGATCGCCAGCCCCTTTTCGGCGGAGATCATGGCGGCGCAAGGCTACGACTCCGTCACGGTCGACCTGCAGCACGGCGCGCTCGACTACAGCCACGCCGTGCCCATGTTCCAGGCCATGCGCGCCAGCGGCGTCACGCCCATGGCGCGCGTCCCCTGGCTCGACGCCGGCGCGATCATGAAGATGCTGGACGCTGGCGCCTACGGCATCATCTGCCCCATGGTCAACTCGCGCGCCGAAGCGGAGCAACTGGTATCCTACATGCGTTACCCGCCCAAGGGCACGCGCAGCTTCGGCCCGACCCGCGCCAACTTTTCCGCCGGCGCAAACTATGCCGCGAAAGCCAATGACGAGATCCTCTGCCTGGCCATGATCGAAACCGCCGAGGCCATGGCCAACCTGGACGAGATCGTCACGACGCCCGGCCTCGACGGCGTCTATATCGGCCCGGCGGACCTGACGCTTGGTGTTACCAATGGCCGCCTGCCTCCAGGCTTCGACCGTGAAGAACCGGAGATGATCGAAGCCATTCAGAAGATTCTGGCCGCCGCAAAGAACGCCGGCATCCGCGCCTGCCTGCATTGCGGCAGTCCCGCCTATGCCGCCCGCGCCATCGGCTGGGGCTTCGACCTGACCACGCTCTCCAACGATGTCAGACTCCTCGCTGCGGCAGCGTCGGCGAGCGTGTCGCAGACGCGCGAACTGCTCGGCCAGGCAACGACAACGGACGGCGGTGACACGAAGGGTTACTGACATGCCCCGGATCCTGGTCGGCGGCAAACTGCATCCCAGCGGCCTGGACCTGCTCTATGGCGCGTCGGGCTGTGAAATCGACTACCTCGAGGAGATCTCGACCGCATCCCTGGTCCCGAAGATCGTCGAGGCCGACGCTTTGCTGATACGCACCCAGGAACTGCCGGGCGAAATCATCGGGAAGAGCAAGAACCTGAAAATCGTCTCGCGTCACGGGGTCGGCTTCGACGCGGTCGATGTGGAGGCCCTTAACCGGCGTGCCATCCCGCTCGCGATCGTGGGTGACGTCAACTCCCGCACCGTCGCGGAGCACACCATGATGCTGATGCTGGCGACGGCCAAACGCCTGTTGCGCATGGATGCAGCCTCGCGTGGCAGAGGTTGGGACTATCGCAATAACTTCGAGGCACGGGAACTCTACTGCAAGAGTCTGCTGATCATCGGCTACGGCCGCATCGGCCGCCACCTGGCAAAGCTGGCACAGGCCTTTGGCATGCGGGTTCTGGTGCACGATCCCTATCTCGATCCTTCGCAAGATGACGACGTCACCTTCTGTCCCGATCTCATATCAGCCCTGCCCCAGGCTGATTTTGTCTCGCTGCACACGCCCAAGGCCGACCGGCCCATCCTCGGAACCTCTGAACTCGCCGCGATGAAGACCTCCGCCATCGTCATCAATACGGCGCGCGGCGGCATGGTCGAGGAAGCCGCACTGGTGGAAGCCCTGAACAACGACCGACTTGGCGGCGCGGGTATTGACGTTTTCAATCAGGAACCGCCGCAGGAAGATCATCTGCTTTCACGTGCAAAGAATGCCATCCTGACCCCACACGCCGCAGGCCTCACCCAGGAATGCGCCGAGCGTATGGCGATTTCTTCGGCGCAGAACATCCTAGACTTCTTCACGGGCACACTGGACCCCGCACTGGTGGTCAACAGCGCGGCCATCGGCTACGGCCGGGAGAGGGTCACAGGATGAGCGATACCGACGCCAAAATCGGTCTGGGCCTCATCGGCTCCGGTTTCATGGGCAAGACCCACGTCTATGGCTTTGCCACGGCGCAGAGGGTCTTCGACTTTCCCTTCGAGCTGGATTTCGCCACGGTCTGCGACATCGACGAAGCCTCCGCGGAGATGGCGCGGAAGTCCTTCGGCTTTCGCCGGGCCAGCGCGGACTGGCGCAGTCTGCTGAGCGACCCGGACATCGACATCGTCGACATCACCGCCCCCAATACGCTCCACAAGGAAATGGCGCTGGCCGCCATCGCCGCCGGCAAACATGTCTACTGCGAAAAGCCGCTGGCGCCGACGGCGGCCGAAGCCCTGGCGATGACCGAAGCCGCCGAGGCCGCCGGCATCGTCACGCAGGTCGGCTTCAACTACCTGAAGAACCCCATGATGGCCCTGGCCCGCGAAATGATCGCCAGCGGCGAACTCGGTGAAATCCGCAGCTTCCGCGGAATTCACGCCGAGGACTACATGGCCGATGCGGCCCAGCCGGCCACCTGGCGGCACGATCCGGCGGGGGGCGGCGGCGCGCTCGCCGACCTGGGCAGCCACGTGCTCGCCACGGCGCGCTACCTGCTCGGCCCCATCGCCTCGGTCATGGGGCACTGCCGCACCCAGATCACCCGCCGCCCGGCCGCGCCCGGCGCCGAGGAGACGGTCGACATCGAAACGGACGACGTCGCCCAGGTTTTCGTGACCTTCGCGAACGGCGCCGTCGGTTCGATCGAAGCCAACTGGATCGCCACGGGCCGCAAAATGCAGCACGAGTTCGAGGTCTATGGCTCCAAAGGCGCGCTGGTCTGCAGCAAGGAACGCTTCAACGAGCTGCACTACTACGACACCGCCGACGCCGTCGGCCGGCAGGGCTTCCGGACCATCGCCGCCGGACCCGACCATCCGCCCTACGGTGACTTCTGCGTCGCCCCGGGACACCAGCTTGGCTTCAACGATCTCAAGGCCATCGAGGTACGCGACTTCCTCAGCGCCATTGCCGGACAGCCGCTTGTCGGGCCCGACTTCCGCGAAGGCTACGAGGTGCAAAAGCTGGTTGAGAGCATCTATCGTTCCGCGCGCGAGAAACGCTGGATCGACATCGATTGATTTCTCAGAAACAGGCCGTAATAGACTGATTTCACATGAAATCATTAGTTGTCGATTTCTGCAACAAAAATTGCCGAAACAAATTCACCGCTTGAACTTTTGCATTACTCTTGTAAGCTGAGTGTAAGAAAAATTTGCGGTTGTGCCCGGCGGCATGACACCAAGCTCAAAAAAAACAAAAGAGCGGGAGCAAATCGGGAGGACTGTCTGTGGCTTTGCTGTCGCTCAAAGGCGTAAGCAAGAACTTCGGCGCGATTCAGGCGCTTAGCGGCATCGATCTGGAAATAGCGCCCGGCGAGGCGGTCGGCCTGATGGGCGACAACGGCGCCGGGAAATCGACACTCGTGAAGATCATCGCCGGCAACTTCCCCCAGAGCGAAGGCGCCATCGAGATCGAAGGCCGCGAGGTTCATTTTCATAAACCGATCGACGCCCGCCAGGCCGGTATCGAGGTGGTCTATCAGGACCTCGCCCTCTGCGACAACCTCACCGCAGCCGCCAATGTTTTCCTCGGACGCGAGATCAAACGGCGCATCGGCCCCTTCTCCTACCTCGATCATCAGGCCATGTACGACCGGGCCGCCGAACTCTTCGTCGAGCTTAAGTCAGAGACCCGGCCGCGCGATCTGGTTCGCCAGATGTCCGGTGGTCAGCGCCAGGCGGTCGCCATTGCCCGCACCCGCCTGAGCGATCCCAAACTTGTTTTAATGGATGAACCCACCGCCGCCATTTCGGTGCGCCAGGTGGCGGAGGTGCTCGACCTGATCAAGCGCCTGAAGGAAACCAACCACGCGGTGATCCTGATTTCCCATCGCATGCCCGATGTCTTCGAGGTCTGCGACCGGGTCGCGGTCCTGCGGCGGGGCAGAAAGGTGGCGGACAAGGTGATCAGCCAGTCCACGCCGGAAGAGGTGACGGGACTGATCACGGGAGCGATCGAAGCGGCATGACCACGGAAATCCGAGACCACGCGGCCATCGATCACTCGGTCACCGCCCGCAAGGAAATGAGCGGCCTGCAGGCCATGATCCGGACCCAGCCCTTCTGGGTCTTCGTGTCCATCCTGGTGATCGGCGCCGTGATGTCGTTGGTGTCCGATGTCTTCCTGACCGACCGCAACATGTTCAACGTGACCCGCAACTTTGCCTTCTTCGGGATTATGGCGTTGGGTATGACGGCGGTCATCGTAACGGCGGGCATCGACCTTTCGGTCGGCTCCCTCATGGGCCTGACGGGCATCGTGACAGGCCTGGTGATGCAGGCCGGCCACTCGGTCGGACTGGGCTTTCTCGCCTGTATCGGTGTGGCGGCCCTGGTGGGCCTGATCAACGGCACGCTGATCGCCTATCTGAAGCTCGCGCCCTTCGTGGTCACGCTGGGCATGCTCGCCATCACCCGTTCGGTCGCCATGGTGGCCTCCAACAACAAGATGATCTACGAGTTCGGCCCCGATCAGGATCTCTTCGAATGGATCGGCGGCGAGAGCGTCATGGGCGTCCCCAATCCGGTCTGGGTGCTGATCATCCTGACCATCGTCTTCTTTCTCGCCTATCGTTACACCACCTGGGGCCGCTGGGTATTCGCGGTGGGTGGCAACGCCGACGCGGCCCGCCTGGCCGGCATCCCGGTCGAGCGCGTGATCGTTTCGGTCTACATGCTCTGCTCCTGCTGCGCAGGCCTCGCCGCCTTTCTGATGGTGGGCTGGTTCGGCTCGGTGACCAACGCGCTGGGCCTGACTTACGAACTCAACGTCATCGCCGCCTCGGTAATCGGCGGTGCAAACCTCATGGGCGGTGTCGCCTATGCTCTGGGCGCACCCATCGGCGCCGCCCTGATGGAACTCATCCGCAATTCCCTGCTCCTGGCGGGAATCGATGCCCTGTGGCAGCAGTTCTTCGTCGGCCTCTTCATCATCCTGGCCGTGCTGCTGGAGCGTATTCGCAATAGAAGCGGTCCCTGATCCGGGACCCTCAACGCAAGACTTTAGAGATAGGGAGGAACAGACATGAAAAAGATCATTCTTGCGACCTGTCTGGCCGCACTCACCCTGCCCGGCGGCGCACTCGCCGCGGACAAGCTCAAGCTGGCGCTGGTGCCCAAGGCCATGAACAATCCCTTCTTCGACCTGGCCCGCGACGGCTGCTACAAGGCGCAGGCGGAACTCGACGATGTGGAATGCGTCTATATCGGGCCGGGCGAGCACACGGAGCTGGAGCAGATCCAGATCGTTCAGGATCTCATCAGCCAGGGCGTCGACGGCATCGCGGTCGCCCCCTCCAACGCACCAGCCATGGGCAAGGCCCTGAAGGCCGCGGTCGCCGCCGGTATTCCGGTCATGACCTGGGACTCGGACGTACTGGCCAAAGACGTCGACGTCCGCGCGACCTACGTCGGCACCAAGAACTACGACATCGGGGTCAACCTCGCCAAGATCGCCCAGAAACTGCAGCCCAACGGCGGCAAGGTCTGCCTGCAGACCGGCGGCGCGGCCGCGGCCAACCACAACGAGCGCCTGCAGGGCATTCGCGACACCCTCTCGGGTGCCTCGGGCACGACCCCGCCGGGCAACATGCTGAAGGGCGAAAACGGCTGGACGGAAGTCGCCGGCTGCCCGCTGATCACCGATGACGACGGCAACAAGGCGGTCCAGGGTATGACCGACATCCTGATCAAGGAACCGGACCTGACGGCCTTCATCTCCACCGGCGCCTTCACCCAGTGGTTCGACAACGCCTACCGCCAGGCGGTCGCGCCCCATAAGGCCCGCATGGACGACGGCTCTCTTTCCATCATCGTCGCCGATACCCTGCCGATGCAGATGGAGCAGTTGAAGGACGGCCTCTCCAACGGCCAGGTCGGCCAGCGGCCCTTCGAGATGGGCTATAAGGCCATGTTCATCATGAAGGACCTGGTGGCCGGCAAGCAGGTCAACGATCCGATCTATACGGGTCTTGACGTCTGCACCACGGACAACGCGGATAGCTGTCTGGCAAAGTAACGCCGCAGCAAAAGGTAAGCGGTCCGGAAGGCATCTCCGTCTTCCGGACCGTTTCTTTTGTGAACCTCAAAAGGCGACCTGGTCGCCCCCCTTCAATTGCAGCATCGCGCGCGCCTCGTCCGGCGTCGCGACTTCCAGTCCCAGGCCTTCGACGATACCCCGCGCCTTGGCGACCTGCTCCGCATTGGTCTTGGCGAGCTGTCCCGGACCGATCCAGAGCGAGTCCTCCAGGCCGACCCGGACATTGCCGCCCATGGCCGCGGCAATAGCGGCGATGCGCATCTGATTGCGCCCCGCGCCCAGAACCGACCATTGGTAATCCTTGCCGAACAGCCGATCGGCCGTCCGCTTCATGTGCGCCACGTCTTCGGCATGGCCGCCGATGCCGCCCAGGATGCCGAAGACCGACTGCACGAAGAAGGGCGGCTTCACCACGCCACGATCCGCGAAGTGGGCCAGGGTATAGAGATGTCCGATGTCGTAGCACTCGATCTCGAAGCGGGTGCCGTTCTCGGCGCAGGTGGTCAGGATGTACTCGATATCGGCGAAGGTGTTTTTGAAAATCCGGTCGCGCGAGCCCGCCAGGTATTCGTATTCCCAGTCGTGCTGCAGTTCCTTGAAGCGATCGAGCATGGGATAGAGCCCGAAGTTCATCGAACCCATGTTCAGCGACGCCACCTCGGGTTTGCAGTTGGCCGCCGGTGCGACCCGCTCCTCGATAGTCATGGTAGCCGCGCCGCCCGTGGTGATATTGACCACGCAGTCGCTGCGCTGCTTGATCACCTGCAGGAAGGGCATGAAGGCTTCGACCGACTGATCCGGCCGGCCGTCCTGCGGGTCGCGGGCGTGCATATGAACGATGGCCGCCCCGGCCTCCGCCGCGCCGATCGCGGCGCCGGCGATCTCTTCGGCGGTCACCGGCAGATGCGGCGACATGCTCGGCGTGTGGATAGAGCCCGTGACCGCACAGGTGATAATGACTTTGCCGCTCATTCCGATGTTCCCTCTAAATCCTTCTGTGTTTTGCTTTTGTGCGCAAGCAGCGCCGCCAGGCGTTCGTTGCGCCAGGCTGTGAGCTCCGTAAGTCGCGCAGGCTCCGGCGCATAGGGCCAGCTTGCCACGACCTGATCGACCGAATCGCTGTCGAAGACCTCAGCGCCCGGAGGTTCCGCCAACAGCCGCTGATAGAAGCCACCGTAACGCGCGCAGTAGTCGGCGATGCCCTCCGGCGCATTGAGTTCAATGGTCTCAAAGGGGCCCATGAAGGACCAGCGCAGGCCCAGCCCGTCCTTGACCGTCTTATCGAGGTCCTCCGGCGAAACGACACCTTCCTGCACCAACCGGAAAGCCTCGGCCAGCAAAGCACCCTGCAGGCGGTTCAGCACAAAACCGTCGGTCTCGCGTTTGATCATGACCGGCACCTGCCCGATGTCGCGATAGACCTTCCAGGCCCGCTCGATGGTCTCGGGGCTGCTCCAGGGCGCGCCGCAAACCTCGACCAGAGGCACAAGATGCGGCGGGTTAACAGGATGGCCGACCAGGCAGCGCGCCCTGCCCTTCAACTCTTCGGTAAAGCGCGACGCCACGATGGCAGAGGTCGAGGAGGCGAGGATGGCTTCGGCAGGTGCAGCCGCATCCAGCTCCGCGAAGATCGCCTGCTTGACCGTGGCATCCTCCGGGCCGTTTTCCTGAACGAAATCGGCCTCGGCGACGGCTTCGGCAAGCGAATCGGCGACTGAGATGTTCTGCAGCGCTATGTCCGGATCGCCCACCAGCCCGTGCCGCTGCAGGATATCGCAGTCCTGCCGCAGGCTGTCGCTCAGACCCGCCCGCACCTCGGCCGAAGGATCGCTCATGGAAACCCGCCAGCCGGCGCGCGCGAAAACCAGCGCCCAGGCCCGGCCGATCAATCCCGATCCGACAATGGCGGCGCGCGGCATAACGATTTCCCTTCAGATGGTCGACAGGTCACAAAGCTTCGTCGAAGATACACAGCAAGGGTGACGAAGCAAAAGGATGAAAAAAGTCATGGATTTAGGGATCGAAGGATTGAAGGTCGTGATCACCGCGGGCGCGGCGGGCATCGGGCTGGAGACGGCACGGGCCTTTCGCGAGGAGGGTGCGGAGGTGGTCGTCTGCGACCTGGATCCTCAGGCCGTTGCGAGCGTTGCCGACGAGCTGCCCGGCGTAACCGCGGCCATCTGCGATGTCACGGACAGGGGGGCAGTGACCAGCTTTATCGAAGACGCAGTTGCACGCCTGGGCGGTCTTGACGTCCTGGTCAACAACGCGGGCAATGCAGGTCCGACGGCGAAAGTGGAAGATATCAATCCGGAAGACTGGGACCGCTGCGTCGAGGTCTGCCTGACCGGCCAGTTCAACTGCACGCGGGTTGCGGTTCCTTACCTGCGCAAGAGCGAGAACCCCTCGATCGTCAATCTCTCTTCTGCGGCTGGCCGTCACGGCTTTGCCATGCGGACCCCCTACGCCGCCGCTAAGTGGGGCGTGATCGGTTTCACCAAATCCCTCTCCATTGAACTGGGTGGTGACGGCATCCGGGTGAACGCCATCCTGCCGGGCATCGTTGCCGGCGATAGGCAGCGCCGGGTGATGGAGGCCAAGGCGCAGCAGAAGGGCGTCTCCTTCAAGGAGATCGAAACGGAAGCCTTCTCCTACACCTCCATCAAGGACTACGTCACCCAGCGGCAGATCGCCGACCAGATCCTCTTCCTCACCAGCCCGCGCGGCCGAACCATTTCCGGCCAGGCCATCTCGGTCTGCGGCGATATCAAGATGCTGGCGTAGGTTACGCCCTGGCTGGGCGCCTCGAGACGAACAAGGAACCCAGGCCGGACAGAATGATGATGGCGAGCCCGGCCAGAGAGTAGAGATCCGGCCAGTCCCCGAACACCAGCACCCCCAGAATCGTCGCAGAGATGAGCTGGCTGTAGACCAGCGGCGCGATGAGACTGGCTTCCGCCATCCTGTTGGCGATTACCAGCAGGTAGTTACCCAGAGCCGACCCGAGCGCGCTGCCGAGAATCAGAAGAGACATGTCGATATCGAACTGCGGCAGCTCCACGCTCAAACCAAAGGGCGCGAGGATCAGCGTCCCGATCAAAAGTTGGGAAATCAGGAGAAGGCGCGGCCGGAATACGCTCGCGATCATCTTCGTCATGGCGAGGTAGCCGCCATAACAGACTCCGGCCAGCAGCGCGAAGACGATGCCCGGCGTCGCACCGAAACCCGGTTTGACCACCAGCATAACACCCAGGAAACCGATGGCCAGCAGGACGGCGCGAAGAGCCGAAGGCCGCTCGCCGAGGAAGAGGATCGCCAGGACATAGGAGACGACCGGACCGATGAAGAAGGCGCCGAAGACGTTGGCAATCGGCTCCGTTTTCAGGGCTGTCAGGATGCAGGAAATGCCGGCCGCGATCATCGCCGCTCGCAGGAGAACCCGCCAGTCCTTGAGATATATCAGTTCCTTGAGAGAAAGGCCGCTGAAGGGAAGCAGCAGTAACGCCGCCAGACCGAAGCGAGACCAGGCCACAATAAAAGGATCGACCCCGCCCTGAGTCAGGAGCTTACCCGCCGTGTCCCCCAGGACCACAAGCGTGACCGCCGTGAACACGGTCGCAATCAAACGCAGAAGGTCGGGAGCTGTCATAAAGGGAGAAGTTTTGCGAAGGGAGGTCACGCAAATACAGGAATTGCCTCCCTTCAACAACAGCGCGCGCCGCATGCATGCCAGCCTCCTGGAGCATAGCTCGCCGATGCGTAAAGACTCTCAGCCTAGCTTAAACGCCGTTCTTCACGCCTCATGGATATACTTAGCTGCATAGGCAATCGCCTCCACCGTCTGGGCGATGTCCGCCTCCGTCAGCGCCAGCGAAGGATAGAGCTTGCCGTCGGATTTGAAGATTCCCTGCTGGCGCAGCAGTTGATTGAAACGCTTGCCCAGGCTGGCATCGCCGCGCAGAACGCCGCGGTAACCGGTAACCTTGTCGGCAGCAAAGACCACGTCGAAGAGCACGGGGTCGCCGACGATCTGATGCTCGACGCCAGCCGCCGAGAGGTGCTCGGCAATTGCAGCCATGAGGGTCCTGCCGTTCTGCCGCAAGCGCTCGTAACTGCCCGGCCGACGCAGGATCTCCATGGTCTTCAGGCCGGCCGCGGAAGCCAGCGGATTGCCGCTCAGAGTGCCGATCTGCAGGGTGAAGCCCTCATCGCCCGCCTTGGCCTTATCGAAGTGCGCCATGATCTCGGCCTTGCCCGCGATGGCCGCCAGCGGCAGACCGCCGCCGATGATCTTGCCCAGGCTGCAGAGGTCCGGCGTCACCCCGTAGAGTTCCTGCGCGCCGCCGTAGGCCAGACGGAAGCCGGTCACCACTTCATCGAAGATCAGCAGGATGCCGTGCTTGTCGGTCTCCTCGCGCAGAGCTTCCAGGAAGCCGGGCTCGGGTGGGATCAGACGCTGGAGCGGCTCGGCGATGACCGCCGCAATCTCACCGGCATGCTCGGCGAGCAGGTTGCGCATGAACTCGATGTCGTTAAAAGGCGCGATCAGCATATGGTCACGCACGGAATCCGGAATGCCCGCCGAATCCGGCACCGCCATGGGGAAGTTCGGCAGCTTGGTCGGCGCCAGGCTCATCAGCGCCTCCGCGGACATGCCGTGATAACCGCCCTCGAACTTCACGATCTTGTCGCGGCCGGTATGGGCACGCGCCAGCCGCATGGCGTACATATCCGCCTCGCCGCCGGTACTGACGAAACGCACCTGCTCCGCGCAGGCCACCGCGGAGCAGATCTCCTCGGCCAGCTCGATTCCGCGCGCGTTGTTGGCGAAGAAGGTCATACCCTTGCCGAGTTGCTCCTGCACCGCCTCAACAACTTCTGGATGGCCGTGACCCAGCAGCATGGGGCCAGAACCGATCAGGTAATCGATGTACTCCTTGCCGTCTTCATCCCAGACCCGGGAACCGCGCCCCTCGCGGATGATGATGCCGGGATCGAAGTTGCCGAAGCCACCACCTGGCAGTACCGCTTGCGCGCGGGTGATCCAGTCTTGCTGGGAGATGTGGGCATCCATGGTTCAATCCTCTCAGTCAAATACCCGGCGGGGCTCGCCGAGCAGATCAGTGTCTGGGCTCAAGCCGAGACCCGGGCCTTCCGGCGGCGCAATCCGGCCATTCTTTCTGACCGGCGCCGCCGGGTCCAGACGCGGCGCGACGTAACCGGAGAGATCACAGACGTTCAGCACTGCATCCGGCGGGCTGGCCGCGCCAAGATGCAGCGCCGCCACCGTGCAGATGTCCGAGCCCCAGGTGTCCTCGATGCACATCTTCGCGCCAAGATGCAGGCAAAGGTCGCGCGCCCGTCGCAGCGCAGAGAGGCCGCCAAACTTGGAGAGCTTCAGCGCGACCGCGTCCATGCAGCCCAGCCTGTGAGCTTCCAGCATCGAGGCCGTATCATGCGCATTTTCATCGAGCTTCATAGGCAGGCCGGTCGCCGCGCGTACCGCCGCGCAGTCCTCCAAAGTCGTGCAAGGCTGCTCCAGCATGACGTCGAGATCCGCCACGGCCCGTCCGACCCTCGTCGCCTCCAGCCGCTTTGCCCCGCAGTTCCAGTCGCCGTAAACCAGCGGCCCCGGCCCGACCGCTTCACGCACCATTCGCAGCCGGGCAGCATCGGCCTGCCAGTCGTTATCCGCGCCGAGCTTCGCCTGGAACTGAGTGATGCCCGCCGCCTGCGCTTCCTTCGCGATCCGCGCCATCTCCTCAGGCGCAATGCAGGTGATGGAGTGATAGAGCGGCAGATCCTCACTCTGACGGCCGCCCAGCAGCCGGTAGAGCGGCAAGCCGGCCGCCTTCGCGGTCAGATCCCAGAGTGCGATATCGATTGCAGACTTGGCATAGCGATGGCCCTGCAGATAGGCATCGAGTTTCGCCATCAGGGCTTCGGGCCCGACCGGGTCAGCTCCCAGCACCACTGGCACCATTTCCTCCAGCGCCGGCTCTACACCGCCCGCGTAAGCCGGAAGGTAATGCGGGATCGGGCAAACTTCTCCCCAGCCACTCAGCCCTGAATCACAGTCCAGGCGAACCACCACGGTCTCGACCGTCGCGCAGGCCTTGCCCGCGGCCATGTAGTAGGTCTCGTGACTGGTCAGGGGAACGCGCCAGAGCGAGATGCGGGTAATCTTCATTTCATGCCTCATAAACCGCAAAGGCTTCGCCCAGTGTGCCAGGATCGGGAGCGACGCCGAGCCCGGGCGCGGCGGGCAAAGTGACAAAGCCACCTTCGTTGCGCACACCCTGGCCCGGCACCGGATCGACAGCGAGGTGGTCATGGCAGAGCCAGCTCGCCAGGCGGTTTTCCTCCGGTGTGGAAGCCGCCAGATGAAGAGCAGCCGTGTCCGCCAGGGCCGAGCCGCCAACATCCTCGATGTGCATCTGCCAACCGACCGAAACACCGAAGTCCCTGATCTGGCGCGCTTTTGTGAGTCCTCCGACCCGGTTCGGCTTGACCTTCACACCCTGGCAGGCACCGCGTTTCCAGGCTTCGAGGTGGTCCTGAAAAGTATGCAGACACTCATCCAGCATGATGGGTTGCGGGACTCGGGCGGCGACCTGGGCGCAGAGATCGAGGCTTTCGCAGGGCTGTTCGATCCAGTCGCGGGCGGCGACGGAATTCAGCACCTGGGTCGCGACAGCCGGCGTCCAGGCGCGGTTCACGTCGAAGGTGACTTTCTCCCCGGCCGGCAGTGCCGCCGAAATGGCTTCGATGCGGGCGATATCCGCCTGGGGATCGCTGCCGCCGATCTTAGCGGAATGAACGCGGTAGCCCTTCCCGCTCGCCTTCTGGATGAGGGCAATCATCTCTTCCGGCGTACCGGTGGAGATGGAAGAATTGATCGCGACCGGCGCGACTTCCTGCGCGCCCATTAGCTTCCAGAGCGGCATCCCGGCGGCCTGTCCGAAAAGATCCCAGCAGGCCACATCCAGCGCGGATTTGACATACAAATGCCCCGGCAAAGTGACGTCCATCAGCCGGTTGATGTGATCCAGCGCGCAGGGGTCTTCACCCAGCAGCGTCGGTGCCAGAACCTCCAGGCCCGCGCGGATACCCCGACCGTGCGCCGGCAGATAGGATTCGCCCCAGGGGCAGCCCTCGCCCCAACCGGCGCGGCCGTCGTCGGTCTCGATCCGGATGAAGGTGGAGTCCAGACGCTCGAACTTCAAGCGACCGCCGGAGAGCCAGTAGGGCGCCGATAGCGGGAGGTCGAGTTGCCAGACGGTGATGCGCGCGATCTGCATGTCAGGCCCCGAAGACCGCGACCGGCGCGCCGAGCGACTCGTAGTCCGGCTCGACCCCAAGACCGGGCGCGTCCGAGACAAAGAGTTTCCCCTCGGCTGTCGCCGGGCCCGGTTTGCCGGTCGAGCGAGTGTTGTAGTTGTGCAGGTCGGTGGTGTTGACCAGGAACTCGCTGGGCGTGGTCGCGGCGAAGTGGGCCAGCGCCGCTGTGCAGATCTCCCCGCCCCAGGTGTCTTCAGCCACGACCGGGATGCGGTTGTCGAGGAAGAAGTCGCGTATCCGCCGCGCCTTGGAGAGACCGCCAAGGTTCGAGATCTTCAGGCAGACCGCCTCCGCGCTCTTATCCGCGACGATGCGCTGCGCCATGCGGATGTCGGTCACCACCTCGTCCAGCTTCATGGGCAGGTCCGTCCGCGCGCGCACCTGTAAGCATTCTTCGTAGGTCCGGCAGGGCTGCTCGAGAAAATAGTCAAGGTCCCTGGTCGCCCGTGCCACCCGGATGGCTTCATCGACCCGCCAGCCGCGATTGGCATCTGCGAAGGCCTTCTCGCCCGGCTTGAGCAAGGGCACGGTCGCGCGGATCCGCTCAATGTCCTCTGCCCAGTCAGAGCCGACCTTGACCTGAAACTGCCGGTAGCCGGCGGCCCGATGGGCCTCCAGCTCGGCGATGGTTTCGTCCCGCGACTTCTGCGGCGCGACCCGGTACATTGGCGCGCCATCGGTCAGCTTGCCGCCCCACAGCCGCCAGAGCGGCTCGCCCGTCGCCTTGCCGAGGATGTCCCAGCAGGCAGCGTCGAAGGGCGCCTTGGCATAGCCATGCCCAAGGATCGTCCCGTCCATCAGGCGCTCGATCCGCGCCACCGCGCGCGGGTCATCGCCCATCAACACCGGTGCCAGCAGCTTCGCCGCCGCCAGCACCCCTTCCGAATGGGCCTCCATGTAGTTCTCGCCGCAGGGCGTGAACTCGCCGCAACCGGAAAGGCCCGCATCGGTCTCGATGGTCACGACGCTGCTCTGCGCGACCTCGATCGCATTGCCCGCGCCCCAGCGGTAAGCGCCGTCGACGTAAGGCAGATGCGTCTTATAGACCGCGATGCGTGTGATCTTCATGGCCGTCAGTCCAGAGTCACCACGATGTTGCCGGTGTGTTTCTTGTCGATGAAGGCCTGTTGCGCCTGGACGAACTCCTTCAGTGGATAGCTGGCGGCCAGCAGTGGCCTGACCTCGCCGCGCGCGATGTAGCCGACGAGGTCTGCGAAGACGCCGGGCGGTACGATGGTCGCGCCGGTGAAGGTCAGATCCCGCAGATAGAAAGTCCGCAGATCGAAGGCCACCATCGGACCGGCGATGGCACCGGCGCAGGTGTAACGCCCGCCGCGCGCCAGCACGTCGATGAGGGCCGGCCAGTGATCACCACCGACAACGTCGGCGACGACCGTCACGCTTTCGCTGCCGGTCGCGGCCTTCAAGGCTGCCTTCAAGTTATCGGGTGCGCGCGGCAACAGGGCATCCGCCCCCACGGCCCTGACGGAGTCCCACTTGGCTTCGCTGGCCATGGCGATCGCAGTGGCGCCCCGACGCTTGGCGAGCTGGATCAGAGCAGAGCCGACACCACCTGAAGCCCCGGGGATCAGAACAGAATCATCTTCACCCACCTGCGCGCGGTTCAGCATGTTCTCGGCGGTCACGTAGGAGGTCGCGAAAGTCGCGAGCTCGGCGTCGGTGAGGTCGCAGTCGATCGGATGAACGTTGCGCTGATCGACCTTGGTGAATTCTGCGAAGCCGCCGTCACATTCGGAGCCGAAGTAACCGCAGCGATCCATATTCATGGGATCGTCCCAGTCGCGCAGCCAGACATCAACCAGAACCCGTTTGCCGATCAGGTTGGCGTCGGCGCCCTCGCCCACGGCCATGACCCGCCCGGCAACGTCGGCGCCCTGGACGCGCGGAAAGGTGATGGCCGCGCCGCCCCAGGTCGCGTCTTCCTCTTCCGCCGTCTCGAAGGCACCGCCCGTGGTCTCGTCGGTCACACCCTTCGAATACCAGGCCGTGCGCGTGTTGACGTCCGTGTTGTTGAGGCCGCAGGCCAGGACCTTGATGAGGACCTCGCCGGGCCCGACCTGCGGCACTGGCCAGTCCTCGTGGTAGACCAGCTTGTCAAAATCACCATGACCGGTCAGGACCACGGCCCGCATATTGGCCGGCAGTTCCGTCATGCCGCATCACTCCTGGGCTTGCTGCTCTCCGGATCATAGGCGGGTTCGCCCAATACACGGGCAGGCCGTTCCTGGCCCATCACGACCACTTCCAACGCCGTGCCCGCAGCCGCGGCCTCCGGCTTCACGTAGGCGAAGGCCAGGACCGAGCCGACCGTATGGCCATAGGCGACCGAACTGGTGGTGCCGACCACGCGACCGTTCATCAGCACGGCCTCGCCGCCGTGTCCGTCCGTGTCCCCATCCGCATCGATGGAAAGATAGACGCAGACCCAGGGCAAGGCGCCGTCCAGGCTCGCCTGCGTTTCGGCCTTGCCCAGGAAGTCCTTCTCCATCTTGACGAAGCGCATGACGTCGGCTTCCGGCAGAGTCACCTCGTTGGTCAGCTCGCCTGCGCCCTTGAAGGCCTTTTCCATGCGCATGGCATTCATGGCGAAGGAACCGTAGTCGGCGATGCCGTACGCCTCGCCAGAGGCCCAGAGCGCATCGTAGACCGCGAGCATACCCTCGCGTGGGCCGTGAATCTCCCATCCGAGCTCTCCGGCGTAAGACATTCTAAAGGCCCACATTTTCCGGCCTGCGATCTCGATGACCTGCACGGTCAGCCAGCGGAAGTTCGCGTTATCCAGCGGCGCCGGCGTGTTGGCGGCCAGCACCGCGCGCGACTGCGGTCCTTGCAAGGCAATGGCCGACCAGTCGTCGGAGCGCTTGATGATCTGGAGTGCTTCGCCGTCTTGCTGCTGTGCCAGATGATCCAGCAGACGCTGTTCGAAGAAGGCCGCGCAGACCAGATAGAAGCGATCCTCGGCGAGGCGCACAACGGTGAGCTCGATCTCGATCCGCCCGCGCCGGCTCAGCAGATGTGTCAGGGCTATGCCGCCGACTTTCTTCGGCAGCCGGTTCGGCACAAGCCGGTCGAGAAAGGCTTCGGCCTCAGGCCCCGCAACCTCGACCTTGGTGAAGGCGGAAATATCCATGATGCCAACGCCTTCGCGCACGGCCTTCACCTCGGCCGCCACCATGTCGTGCACTACGTTGCGGCGGAAGGAATAGTGGTCCTCCTGCGCGACGCCGTCGCGTGCGAACCAGCGCGGGCGCTCGTGGCCATAGACCTCTTCGTAGACCGCGCCCTTTTCCTTCAGGCGCTCGTAGAGCGGGCTGGGTTTGATCGGCCGCCCGGCCAGACGGTTGAAGTGGGGAAAAGGAATCTCATGGCGCAGGCAGTAGTCCTCCTTCGCCTTGATCACCTGCCAGTCCTTGTCGGCGTAGTCGCCGAAGCGGCGCGGATCGAACTCGCGCATGGAGATGTCGGCCGCGCCATGCACCATCCAGCGTGCCAGCTCCCGTGTGAGTCCCGGCCCCCAGCCGATGCCGATCTGGGTGCCGCAGCAGCACCAGTAATTCTTTACGCCCGGCGCCGGCCCGATCAGGGGATTGCCGTCCGGCGGATGGGAGATGGCGCCATGCACCTCGCGCTTGATGCCCAGCTCGGTGAAGATCGGCATGCGGTCCATGGCGTTCTCCAGCCAGGGTATGACCCGGTCGTAGTCGGCTTCGAAGAGTTCGTTCTCGGCTTCCCAGGGGCAGTGATCGAGCCAGACCGCGTTGGGATTTTCCTTTTCGTAGATACCGATCAGGCCCGACTTCTGCTCCATGCGGATGTAGCCGGAGACCAGCTTGTCGTCGCGGATCACCGGCAGCTCGTTTTCCAGTTCCAGAAACTGCGGCACGGTGTCGGTGACGAAATAATGGTGAGTCATGGAGGTCATGGGAAGCTGCAGCCCGCTCCACTCTCCCATCTGGCGGGCGTAGGTACCACCGGCGTTGACCACATGCTCGCAGACCACGTCGCCCAGTTCCGTCGATACCTTCCACTCACCGCTGGGCAGTTGCTTGATATCGGTGGTCCGGCAGCGGCGGATGATCTTCGCCCCCTGCTGGCGCGCCCCGGCCGCCAGGGCCTGGGTGATGCCGGAGGGATCGGCGTGGCCGTCGTCCGGCGTGTGCAGCGCGCCCTGCACCCCCTCCAGGTTATAGAAGGGGTGCAGCTCCCGGATACGCTCCGGCCCCACCAGCTCGATGTTGAAGCCGAGCGCCCGGCCCACGCTCAGGGTATGGCGCAGCCAGTCCATCTCGTCATCGGTATAGGCCAGACGGAAGGAACCGCAGCCATGCCAGGTGACCGACTGACCCGTCTCCGCCTCCAGCTTCCCGGCGTAGAGCCCGATGTTGTAGTCGACGCAGCGTCCGAGGCCGAAGCTGGAGGTGGAATGGGTGATCTGACCGGCCGCGTGCCAGGTCGAGCCCGAGGTCAATTCTGCCTTTTCCAGCAGGAGGATATCCCGCCAACCTTCATGCGCCAGGTGATAGGCCAGGCCGCAGCCCATGATGCCGCCGCCCACGATGACGACGCGCGCCGTGGCGGGGAGTTTCGAAGAAGGATCTGAGGACACCTTGCCTGTTCCCTGACTGACCGGAAGAAAGCGGATTTCGATAGACAGGCTAAATGTATATTTGTACCATCGTCAATCATGAATAACATGAATGTACCAAAAATGGATTCACCCCGGCCCCAGGACCTGCTGCGGGAGCTGGCCATCGAGCTGGAGAGCCTGACGCCGGAGACCCGCAAGGCCGCCGCCTACGTGCTGGAAAATCCCAACGATGTGGGCGTGTCCTCGATCCGCGAAATCGCCGAGGCGGCCCAGGTGAAACCCAACACCTTCGTGCGCATGGCCCGCTCGGTCGGCTTCGAGGGTTACGACGATTTCCGCGAACCCTTCCGCGAGGAGATCCGCAATGGCCGCGCCAACTTCCCGGACCGCGCCCGCTGGCTGCAGTCCCTCTCCAAGGGTGGGAAACTCGGCGGGCTCTACGCCGACATGGCGGCCAGCGCCATCGCCAATATCGAGGAGAGTTTCGCCGCCACCGACGCGGTCCAGATCCAGGCGGCGGCGGATGCCATCGTTGAGGCACGGCGCACCTATGTGCTCGGCGTCGGCGTGAACAATGCGCTCGCACGCAACTTCGCCTACCTGGCCGGTATGGCGGTCGACACCATCGAGGCCATCCCGCGCCCTGGCAGCCTGGCCATCGACGACATCGCCCGGGCCGGCAAAGACGACGTTCTGCTGGCCATGACCTTCAAGCCCTACCGCAGCGAGGTGGTCGAAGCGGTTGAAGTGGCTCGGGATCAGGGCGTCACCATCATCGGCATCTCCGACAGCCCCGCCTCCCCCATCGTGGCGGGCAGCAACCACGGCTTCGTGGTGCAATCCGATACGCCCCAGTTCTTTCCCTCGACGGTCGCCACGGTGGCACTGCTGGAAACCCTGATGGCCTTCGTCATCGCCGACGCCAGCCCTGAGGTGATCGCCAACATCGAAGCCTTCCATGAACGTCGGCACAGGCTCGGGATCTACCGGGCCGAAGCGAGAGGTAACGGCAAATGAGCGAGAGCATCGAAATCATCCGCTCCCTGGACGCGCGCTACTACATCGACCCGGAGGTTTTCCGGATCGAACAACAGGGTGTTCTGGCAAAGACCTGGCAGTTCGCGGGGCACATTTCGCAGCTCGAAAAGCGCGGCGACTACTTCGCCTTCGAAATCGGCGGGCAGAGCCTCTTTTGCGTGCGGGGCCGGGATGACGAGATCCGCGCCTTCTACAACGTCTGCCAGCACCGGGCGCACGAACTGGTCACGGGCTCGGGCAACGCACGCAATATTGTCTGCCCCTACCACGCCTGGACTTACGAACTGACCGGCCAGCTCAAGGCCGGCCCCAACATCCGCGCGGTGCCGGGCTTCGACAAAAACCAGGTCTGCCTGACCTCGGTCCGGGTGGAAGACTTCTGCGGCTTTCTCTTCGTCAATCTGGACCCGGATGCGGCGCCCATGGACGCGTGGTTTCCCGAGGCGCGTGAACAACTGGCATCCTTCGTGCCGGACATCGCACGCCTGAAGCCGCTGCAATGGGTCGAGATCCCCGAAAACTGCAACTGGAAGGTCTCGATCGAGAACTACTCCGAGTGCTACCACTGTCAGCTCAATCACCCGACCTTCGCGACCGGCGTGGTCAAGCCGGAGACCTATGACATCCAGCCCCAGGGCTACTGCCTGCGCCACACCACCGAGTGCCAGAACCTCGATCAGATGAGTTACCCCATCGATCCGGAAGCCAACGACCACGCAGCCGAATACTCCTCCTGGTTCCTCTGGCCGATGTTCTCGTTCCAGGTCTATCCGGGCAATGTCCTGAACACCTATCACTGGCGCGCCGTCGATGAGGAGCACGTGGTCGTCTGGCGCGGCTGGTACAGCATCGACGGTGTGGATTCGGATGTGGTGCACCGCCTCGCGCAGCAGGATCGGGCCACGACGGTCGAAGAAGACATCCACCTGGTGGAATCGGTTCAGCGCGGCCTGAAAAGCCGCGGCTACCGTCCCGGCCCGCTGGTGCTCGATCCGAACCACGGCGTGCGCTCCGAACACTCGATCAAGCACCTTCAGAGCTGGATGCGCGAAGCCATTGATGGTTAAGCTTTTTACTTCACATCAAGCCGGTTCCGGCCCGCGCCCCCGCCCGGCCGCCCAATAGCATTGTCCTGTGGACAGCCGGGCGGGCGCGCGGGCCTTGTGCGAGTTCCTAGCAAGACACCCACGAAGGGAAACCACCTTATGGACGACTTTTTCGACAAAGGCCTGGAACAGCGCAAGGCCACCCTCGGCGCCGAATACGTCGAGAAGAACCTGGCCGCCGCGGACGACTTCACCCGGCCCTTTCAGGAAGCCATGACCGCCTGGTGCTGGGGCTTCGGCTGGGGCGACGAAACCATCGATCCCAAGACCCGCTCCATGATGAACCTCGCCATGATCGGCGCGCTGGGCAAGATGCACGAGTGGGAGATCCACTGCCGCGGCGCCCTCAACAACGGCGTCACCAAGGAAGAAATCCGCGCCATCATCCACGTGGTCGGCATCTACTGCGGCGTCCCGCAGTCACTGGAGTGTTTCAGGGTCGCGCGGAAGGTGCTGGAAGAACGCGGGATGCTGTAACGCACCGCGCCGATCAGCTTTCAAAGCCGATTACTGATCTCCAGCAGATTGCCGTCAGGGTCACGCAGGTAAACCGACCGGATGGGCCCGGTGGCCCCGGTGCGGGCAACAGGCCCTTCCTCGACAGGAATCTCGAGCGCCTCGAGATGCGCGATCACCTCGTCCAGCGGCGTGGCGGTCAGAAAGCAGAGATCGCCGCTACCGGGCGTGGGGCACACCGCCTTGGGCAGGAACTCGGCGCCGGCCTGATGCAGGTTGATCTTTTGATTTCCAAACGTCAGCGCCTTGCGGCCCTCGCCGAAGGTGACGACCGCCATGCCCAGCGCCTTCTCGTAGAAGTCGCAGGTGGCCTCGAGCGAGGCGACGGTCAACACGAGGTGGTCCAGGCTGTCGATCTTCACGCATCTCTCCGCTGATGTCTTCGGCTACAGTCAGATGTAGCGAAGCGGCAGAGAGGGAGCAACCACCCTAGCTGGGTTGCCAGCCGCAGGACTGGAAGAAGCGGGAAACGTCGTCGCTGAGGAAGCCCGTCGCGCTGGCAAGCTGAGGAAGCTCGAAAGAGCCGCCGCTGTTGATCTCCACGACCAGTGGCCCCTCGGGTACCACCGCAATGTCGAGCGACTGATAGCGGACCGGCGCGAAGAGCCGTGCGCACTTCTCATTTACGTCCCGCAGCTCGCGCCAGTGAGGCCAGGTGAAGCCGAGCAGTCGCTCTCCCGTCACGGGATGTTCCTCCAGCTCCTCCATCTCAGGGCCCTTGCCCCGGATCACGCGCTGGATCTCGCCGCTTTCGGTATCGAGCTTGCACAGCAGGTTGCCCTTGCGCCAGTAGTTGTCGGCGATGTTGTCGCCGACCGGCAGTTTCAGCAGCGTCACAGGCGTCATGACCCGATCGCGGTCCACCAGGTTCATGGTTCGCACCGTCGGCGTAAAGCGCGTCAGCTTGCGGATATCGGGATGGTTCTCGATCAGTTCCTGGAAGAGATAGGGCTTATCGCCGATCACCCTGTCCATGACCTCCTGGCAGGAGAAGGAACCGAGCTCACCCAGTTCGGCGGTCTCGCCGTCAAAGGCCGTGATGACAAAGGCGCCAAAACTCGCCATATCGCGGTTCGGCTTGGCGAAGATCGGAAAAGCCTTCACGGAAGAAAGAAAGGCGGAAAGATCCGCCGCATCCGAAATTTTCGTATGCCCGCCAAACTCCCGCACGCCCAGATCCACCACCGCCAGGGTGACAGGCGTACGGATGCCGTTGCGATTCAGGATCTCGTAAGACAGCCACTTGTCCTCGGTGGTCGAGCGCCAGGTGGTGTCGGAGCAGCAGTCGGTGATGCTCCAGTGCAGCCGTTCGGATATGAAACTCTCGCGGTCAGATTGCGAGTAGCGACCCTCATACAATCTATAGTTAAAGTAATCCTGTATGGTCAGCTTGCCGACGGCTTTGCGGACTTTCCAGTAGTCGACAACCATCGAAAAGGGCGTCCTGCCGGTCTGCTGGCTCGCCAGCCGGAAGGCGGTCGCCAGGTCGGACCTGCGATAGTAGAGCTTCTCCTGGTCGGCAAAAATGGTTGCTACCTGCGCCATCATTCGTTTCCTGTTGTTGCCTGGCTTCGCCCGTCGGGATGGTTAACAGCCTTGCCCGATACCCACGAGCCGTCGCCGGCAGGCTACAGCCTGTGGGTGAAGGAGAAGTAAACTCCAACGGCGCCCTGATTCTTGCGCCGTCGATTCCCTATTGACGCCAGAAGCCCATCCGATCAACTCTGTTCGCCATGTCTGATCTGGCACACATCGGATGTAACGACCGGCGCGCCACCGGCTGCGATCTGGTCGTTTGAGCAACGCCCTCGGGCATTCCGCCCGGACCGGTGGCGGCGCCGTGACGGCGCAGGCCTCCCAAGCTTCTATCGCTCACCCGTCATTCAAGTTCGTGCCCAATGCACATGGAATCCCAATCCCGTCTGCGGGTCGCCGTTGATATCGGCGGCACCTTCACCGATGTGGTCCTGGCCGATGCCGGTAACCGCATCCTGGCCACCACCAAGACGCCGACCACGGCAGCCAACCCGACCACCGGCGCCCTGACCGGCGTCGAACAGGTGATCGCCGACGCCGGTGTCGCGATGCGCGATATCGGCAGCTTTATCCACGGCACGACGCTGGCCACCAACGCCCTGATCGAGCGCCGGGGCGCCAGGGTGGCCGGGGTCACCACCGAAGGCTTCCGGGATATCCTGGAGATCGCCTACGAACGGCGCTACAGCCAGTACGATATCGATCTGGAGAAACCCGATTTCATCGTGCCGCGGTCGCGCTGCTTCACGGTCCCGGAGCGCATGTCGGCGCGCGGCGAGGTAATCAAGGCCCTGGATGAAAGCGCGGTCGAGGGCCTGATCGCGGAACTGGACGCCTGCGGCGCGGAGGCGGTGGCCATCTGTCTGCTGCACGCCTACGCCAATCCCACGCACGAACAGCGCCTGCGCGATCTGCTTCAGGCGCGGCGGCCCGCGCTGACCATCTCCCTGTCAAGCGAGGTCAGCCCCGAGGCGCGCGAGTTCGAGCGGCTCTGCACCACCATCGCCAACGCCTACGTGCAGCCCCTGATGTCGCGGTACCTCACCGACTTCGCGGAAAGCTTCGCTGCGAAGGGCCTGAAGTGCCGGATCCTGATGATGACCGCCGGGGGTGGCATGACCACCATCGAGACCGCCTCGCGCCTGCCGATCCGACTGGTGGAGTCCGGGCCGGCCGGTGGTGCGATCCTGGCGGCGCAGGTGGCGGCAAGCTGCGCCGCGGACCAGGTGCTCTCCTTCGACATGGGCGGCACCACTGCGAAGCTCTGCCTGATCGACGACTACAAGCCTCAGACCTCCCGGCAGTTCGAGATCTCCCGCGCCGCGCGCTTCATCAAGGGCAGCGGCATGCCGGCCCGCATCCCGGTGGTCGAGATGATCGAGATCGGCGCCGGCGGCGGCTCTCTCGCCTCGGTCGACCGGCTGGGCCGTCTTTCGGTCGGCCCGCAAAGTGCCGGCAGCGAACCGGGACCGGCCGCCTTCGGCAAGGGCGGCGCAGCCCCCACAGTAACCGACGCTGACGTGGTGCTGGGCTTCATCGAGCCGCAGGCCTTCGCCGAAGGCCGTCTGGAGATCGATCTGTCTGCCGCGGAAGCTGCGCTGCAAAACCAAGTCGGAGATCCGCTGGCGACCGATGCCGCCGGCGCCGCGCTTGGTGTCAGCCAGATCGTCGATGAAAGCATGGCCAGCGCCGGGCGTATGCATGCGGTGGAATCCGGCAAGGACCTGGGCGAGCGCACCATGATCGCCTTCGGTGGCAACGGCCCGCTGCATGCCACCCGGGTCGCGCGCCGGGCCGGCGTTCGGCGCATCCTGGTGCCACGGGATCCGGGGGTCGGCTCGGCGGTCGGCTTTCTCTTCGCGCCGGTCGCCTTTGAGATCGTGCGCAGTCGCTACATGACGCTTGACACTCTCGAGATCCCGAGCCTGAACGAACTCTTCGAGACCATGATATCCGAAGCCGAGGAGGTCGTGCGTATCGCGGCGCCGGAGGAGGAGCTGGTTTGCAAACGCACTGCCTTCATGCGTTATCACGGCCAGGGGCACGAGACCGAAATCACTCTGCCTGACCGGGCGCTCACCCAGGATGACATCGAAGCTCTACGCTCTGCTTTCGAAGTCGAATACCGGCAGCAGTTCGCCCGCGCTGTGCCCGGCATGACCATCGAGATCCTGAACTGGGCAGTCCGGGTCTCCACCCCGGATCGGGAACAGATCAAGCTCGACGCCGTGACGGAAACCCGCCTGCGCGCGCCTGAGACGACCCGACAAATCCGTTGCGAAGCCAGCGGCGATCTCCTGGAGGCGGGGCTGTTTCAGCGGGCGGAGCTGGCTCCCGGCGACCGGATCGCAAGCCCGGCCCTGATCGTCGAGCCGCAGACCACAACCCTGGTCTCTCCCGGCTTTTCCGCCACGGTCGACACAGCCGGCAATCTGCTTCTCGAAGGCCACTCTCTTGAGGAGGTCCCGTCATGACGGACTTTACCGCGACCCAGTACCAGGTCATGTGGAATCGCCTGCTGGCGGTGGTCGAGGAACAGGCCCAGGCCCTGATCCGCGCCGCCTTTTCGCCCATCGTGCGCGAATGCGGCGACGTCTCCGCCGGCATTTTCGATTTTCAGGGCCGCATGCTGGCCCAGGCCGTCACCGGCACGCCCGGTCACATCAACACCATGGCCGAAGCGGTCAAGGACCTGCGGGCGCGTTTCCCGCTTCAGGAGATGAAGCCCGGCGACATCTATCTGACCAACGATCCCTGGATCGCTTCCGGCCATCTGAACGACTTCCTGCTGGTCATGCCCGCCTTCCACGAGGGACGGGTCGTCGGTTTCACCTCCTGCACCTCGCATCTGGTGGATCTCGGCGGTCAGGGCATGGGGCCGGAAGGCTCCGACATCTTCGATGAGGGCCTGCGCATCCCACCCTGCAGGCTGGTCGACGGCGGCGAGATCAACGCCCTCCTACTCGAGATCATCAAGACCAACTCGCGGGAGCCGATCGCCAACGAGGGTGATATCTACGCCCTGATCGCCTGCTGCGAGATCGGCGCAAAGCGTCTGGTCGAGATGATGGCGGAGTTCGGCCTCGAAGACCTCGACCCGCTCGCCGAGCACATCATCGAGACCTCGCGCCGGGGGACCCTGGACGCTATCGCCGAGGTGCCGCCCGGGATCTACCACAACAGCCTGCGGATCGACGGCTACGAGTCGGAGATCGAACTCTGTGCCAGGCTGACGGTCTCCGCCGAGGGGATACTGCTCGATTTCGCCGGCACCTCCGGCTGCTCCGCCAAGGGCATCAACGTGCCGCTGAACTATGCGACGGCCTATTCGGTCTTCGCCCTGCGCTGCATCATCGGCCCGGACATCCCCAACAACGCGGGCTCGCTGGAGCCCTTCCGGGTCACGGCCCCGGCGGGCTGCATCCTGAACGCCCAACCGCCCGCGCCGGTCGCCATGCGCCATACCATCGGCCAACTGACGCCGGACCTGGTGTTCGGCTGCCTGCATCAGGCCCTGCCCGACCGTATTCCCGCCGAGGGCGCCTCCTGCATGTACGATCTGCCGCTGCGCAACGCGCCGGAAGTCGCGCGTAATGGCGGCCAGGTCTTCGCGGTGGAACTGGCGCACAACGGCGGTACCGGTGCCCGGCCATCCAAGGACGGCCTCTCGGCCACCGCCTTCCCCAGCGGCGTCTGGGGCAGTCAGGTGGAGATCACAGAATCCGTGGCCCCCGTCCTGGTCACCAGGCGCGAGCTGCGGCGCGACAGCGGCGGCGCCGGACAGTGGCGCGGCGGTCTGGGCCAGCGTATCGAGCTGCGCGCCGCCAACGACGAAGCCTTCCTGGTCTTCCTCTCGGTCGAGCGGATCAAGTTTCCGGCCAGGGGGCGCTGCGGTGGCCAGGCCGGCGCCGCGGGTTCGATCCGGCTGAACGACGGACCCGGCCTGCCGGGCAAGGGCGAGCTTCGGGTCGAAGCGGGCCAGACCCTGATCTTCGAGACGCCGGGCGGCGGCGGCTTCGGCGATCCTCTCAGCCGTCCTGCGGAACTGGTGCGGCGGGATCTCGCCGACGGATTGATCAGCCCCGAAAGCGCGGCGACGGATTACCCCCAGAGCGCGGGAGAGCATCAGCATGATCCAGCCTAATCCGCAGATCGCCGCACTGGCGCCCTACGCCCTCGCCGATCTCTCGGCCCCGCCGGGCAAGCGGCTGATCTCCCTGGCACAGAACGAAAGCGCTTTCCCGCCCAGCCCGAAAGCGATCACAGCGGCGCAGCAAGCCCTCGCCTCGGCGCAGCTCTACCCCGATCCCGACTGGCACGACCTGCGCCGGGCGATCGCCGCCGTTCACGGCATCCCGGCGGAAGACATCCTTTGCGGCGCCGGCTCCATGGAACTGATCGCCTGCCTGACGCAGTGTTACTGCGGGCCGGGCGATCGGGTGCTGTCGAGCCAGTACGCCTATGCCTTTTTCCAGACGGCCACGCTTGCCGCCGGCGCCGCCTACGACGCCGCGCCGGAAAGCAACTTCACGCTCTCGATCGATACTCTGCTGGCCGCCGTGCAGCCTTCGACCAAGATCGTTTTCGTCGCCAATCCGGGCAATCCGACGGGAACACGCGTTCAACGGTCGGAACTTGTAAGACTGCGTGATTCTCTATCCGATGATGTGTTGCTGGTGATCGACGAAGCCTACGGTGAGTTCGCCGACGCGCCCGGCGAAGCGCTCTTCGATCTGGTGGCGCGCGGCGACACGATTGTCCTGCGCACGCTGTCAAAGGCCTACGGGCTCGCCGGCCTGCGGGTCGGCTGGGGCCTCTTCCCGCCGGATATCGCAGCGGAAATCCGCAAGGTCCTGAATCCCAACAACATCAGCATTGCCAGCCAGGCCGCCGCGGCGGCGGCCTTCGAAGACCGGAGCCATATGCGCGAGGTCTGTCATCAGACCGCCGCGCGGCGCGACAGCTTTCGTGATAAACTGCTCAAGCTTAAACTGACGGTCCCAGAAAGCTTCACCAATTTTCTTCTCATCTGCTTCGAGGATGCGGAGGCTGCCGCGAGGGCCAACACCGCTCTGCTGGCGGAGGGCATCGTGATGCGCGGCATGGCGGGTTACGGCCTGCCGCAGTGCCTGCGCGCCACCATCGGCGCGGAGGAGGACATGCAGGCCGCCGCCGAGATCCTGGCCGGCTGGCGGCAAAGGGAGACAGCGTCATGATCACCCCCTCACGCGGCCGCGCACGCATCGGCGTCCTGGTGCCCTTCACCAACTGCAATCTCGAAGCCGATATGGCGCTGCTGCGCCCGGACGGCATCTCCTTCCACTTCGCCCGCCTGGGCGGCTACGATCTGGAGGCCGTTCCCGACGCCGAACAGATGGCAGGCCTGGGATCTGCCTCCCTCGAAGAGCCCTTACGGCTGCTCACGGGCGTACGGCCGGATGTGGTGCTCTACGGTTGCACCTCGGCCACACTCACCCACGGCAGGGCCTTCGACCAGGAGCTTGCGGCAAAGATCAAAGCCGGCAGCGGCGCGGAGACGGTGACGGCCGCCGGTGCCCTTGTCCATGCCCTGCGCGCGCTCGACGTCAAGCGGATCGGCTTTGCCTCTCCCTACGTCGCCGAGATCAACGACCTCGCCATCGCCTTCCTGGCCGAGGCCGGCATCGAAACGCTCGCGCGGGCGGACATCGGTGTGGCGCTGGGCAACTATGGACAGGGCGAACTGACTCCAGACGAGGTCTTCGCCCTGGGCCTGCGCGCAGCAGCGGAGGAGGCCGAAGCCGTCGTCCTTTCCTGCACCGACATGCGCAGCGTGGAGGTCGTGGAGCGCCTGGAAGCCGAGCTTGGAAAACCTGTCATCACCTCCAACCAGGCCATGCTGTTCGAAGCGCTGCAACTTCTGGACATCGATCCGGGGGAAGTGACCTGCGGTCAAGTCTTCCGGCGGCGAACGGACAGTGAGGGTCGAGGGGAGCCAAGTTCGCTGACAGGTGTCACGTTAGACTTCTCTTCGCAAAGCAGAGCGCCACAATAAGAGGAAAGCCCCTTGGAACAGACCGCTCCCTCCCGCCGAGGTTCGTCGCGCAGAGAGCGCCGGAGTTCGGCGAAATCCCTCTCCCAGCTTCCCTGGCGCCAGGTGATCAATCCCTATCCGCCGATGGAGATCCTCTCGGCCGATCAGCTCGAAGCCATTCACCACTCGTCCCTGCGCATTCTCGAAGAGCTGGGAATCGAGGTCATGAGCGACCGGGCGCTCGATATCTTCGCCAAGGCCGGCGGCCAGGTGGACCGCGCCACCGGCACCGTCCGGCTGGATCGTGAACTTGTCATGGAGACCATTAAGACCGCACCCGAAACCTTCGCCCTGACCCCTCGCAATCCCGAGCGCCAGATCCTGCTGGGCGGCAACCACATCAACTTCTCCATGGTCGCCGGGCCGCCCAACGTGCACGACCGGGAGCGCGGGCGGCGGGCCGGCAACTACAAGGACTACTGCGACTTCATTCGGCTGGCCCACTACTTCAACGTGGTGCATCTGATCGGCAACCAGGTGATCGCGCCCATCGAATTGCCGGCCAATTCGCGCCATCTGGACACCTACGACGCCAACATCACCTATTCGGATCTCTGTTTCCTGGTTTCGGCGATCGGGCGCAACCGCGCCCTGGACGGCATCCGCATGATGGCCATCGCCCGCGGCCTTACGCTGGAAGAGATCGCCCGCGACCCCGGGGTCATGACCATCATCTCGGTTAACAGCCCGCGCAAGTTCGACGACGCCATGGCGGAGGGCCTTATGACCATGGCCGAGTTCGGGCAGCCGGTCGCCGTTACCCCCTTCACCCTGATGGGCGCCATGACGCCGGTCACCCTGGCCGCCGGGCTGGCACAGCAGAACGCCGAGGCGCTCTTCGGCATCGCCCTGACCCAACTGGTCAATCCGGGCGCCCCGGTGCTCTACGGCGCCTACACCTCCAACGTCGACATGCGCTCCGGCGCGCCGGCCTTCGGAACACCGGAGAACACCAAGGCCAACATCGCCAGCGGCCAGCTCGCCCGCAAGTACCGCCTGCCCTACCGCTGCTCACCGACCAATGCCTCCAACGCCGCCGACGCCCAGGCGACCTACGAAACCGAGATGGCGCTCTGGGGTGGCGTGCTGGGCCACGGCAACCTGCAGTACCACGCCGCCGGCTGGCTCGAAGGCGGACTGACAGCCTCCTTCGAGAAATTCGTCCTGGACGTAGAGATGCTCCAGCACATGGTCGAGTTCCTCGAGCCCATCAAGGTCGACGAGGACGAACTGGGCTTCGAGGCCATCAAGTCGGTGCCGACGGGCGGCCACTTCTTCGGCACCGAGCACACCATGGAGCGCTACGAAGACGCCTTCTATCAGCCCCTGGTCTCCAACTGGCAGAACTACGAGAACTGGGAACAGGCCGGCGGCAAGACGGCGGAGGAACGGGCCACCGAGATCTGGAAACAGGCCTTACAGGAATACAAGCAACCGGCCATGGACCCGGCCATCCGCGAAGAACTCGACGCCTACATGGCGAAGCGGCGCGACGAAATCGGCGACGGGGAACCATGACTGAATCTCTACGTTTATCCAGGCCAGAAGTCTTCGGCCGCATAGCCGGCTTTACGCTGCAGAGCGCCAGCACGGTTCCCGAAAGCGCCCTGCGCATGGCGGCCACGCTGCTGCTGGACACCCTGGGTGTGGCTGCCGGCGCGGTGCCGCTGGAGGCAGGCCGTATCGCCCGTGAAATCGCGCTGGATTTCTATGCCGCGCGGGACGAGGCCTCCAGCGCCCGCCTGCTGTTCGACGGCCGCCGCGCCAGCCTCGTCGGGGCCGCCTATGCGGCCGCGACACAGATCGACAATCTCGATGCCCACGACGGCTACAATCCGACCAAGGGTCACATCGGCTGCGCAGCGGTGCCCGCGCTTTTCGCCTTTGCCGAAGTGAAGCAGGACCTTACCGGTCGAGACGCCCTCGCCGCCCTGGCGGTCGCCTATGAGATCGCCGCCAGGGCCGGCATCGCTCTGCATGCAACCGTTGCCGACTATCACACCTCCGGCGCCTGGAACGCCCTCGGGGTGGCCGCGCTCGGCTGCCGGCTCCTGGGGCAAGACCGCGACAGCCTGCGCCAGGCCCTGGGCATCGCCGAGTACCACGGACCGCGCAGCCAGATGATGCGCGAGATCGACAACCCGAGCATGCTCCACGACGGCTCCGGCATGGGAGCCCTGACCGGCGTCAGCGCCGCCCTGCTGGCCGCGCGCGGCTTCCAGGGCGCGCCGGCCCTCACTGTAGAGGCGGAGGAAGTGGCAGGGGTCTGGGATGATCTGGGCGAGGTTTGGACCATCGAAGACAACTACATCAAGCCCTATCCCATCTGCCGCTGGGCCCACGCCGCCATCGATGCCCTGCGCTGCCTGGCGCTGGCGCACGCCTTCTCCGCGTCGGATGTATCCGCCATCGAGATCCGGACCTTTCACGAAGCCGCCCAGCTTTATCCGGGTATGCCCGGGACGACTTCCCAGGCCCAGTACAGCCTTGCCTTCGCGGTCGCGACCCAGCTCCGGCATGGTCGGATCGGGCCGGAGCATGTCATGGGCGCCGCCCTGCACGATCCAGAGGTCGCGGCGATCCTGGAGCGCATTACGGTTCTGGAGGAGGAGCGCCACAGCACACGCTTTCCGGAAGGCCGCTGGTCGGACGTGACCGTTGTCCTGGCAGATGGCCGCCGCCTGGAGTCAGGCGACATCCATGCCCGCGGCGGCCCGGAAGCCCCCATGACCGCCGCAGAGATTACGGAGAAATTCCACAACATGACCGCTGGTGCCCTTGCGACCGAACGAGCTCGTGAGATCGAGGCCGCCGGTCATGCCCTGCTCGGCGAAGGCATCCCCTTCACTCATTTGAGTGACCTCGTCTACCAGGTGCCGGAGCCCCTCGCGTGAACGACTTGCGGATCGTCATTCATGACGCGGATCCCGGGCCACTGCTTGAGGAACTCGTAACCCGTCATCCCGATGTCGCCGTCCAAAGCTGCGACAGCTACGAGGGCCTGGGCCCACTGCTCGAGTCCTTCCGTCCCGAGATCGTCTTCACGGTCCGCTTCGCCGGCACACCGAAGTTTCCCACCCGGGCTCTGCTCGGCCCGGCGGGACCGAAATGGATCGCCGTAGGTGGCTCCGGCGTCGACCATCTGGGCCAATGGGACACGGGCAAGGTCACCGTGACGAACTCGGCCGGCGTCGCCGCCGACATGATGGCGGAATACGCCATGGGCGCCTTCCTGCACTTCACCCTCGACTTTCCAGGACTGGAACGCGACCGGCAGCACCGGAGCTGGACCAGCCGCATCATGACGCCCATCCAGGGCAAGCATCTGCTCATCGTCGGCCTGGGGCATACCGGACAGGCTGTTGCGAGGCTCGCCAAGGCCTTCGGGATGAGAGTGACCGGCGTGCGCGCCAACCCCCGCCCCACCGCCAACGTCGACCAGGTTCACGCGACCGGCGAGCTGGATCGGCTCTGGGGCGCTGCGGACTACATCATGATCTGCGCGCCGCTGCTGGCAAGCACGCGCGGCCTGGTCGACGAGGCGGCCTTCGCGGCCATGAAGCCCGGCGCGGTGCTGGTGGATGTCTCGCGCGGCGGCATCCTGCGCGAGGCGCCTTTACTCGAGGCCCTGCGGTCGGGCCGGCTGGCGGGCGCCTCGCTGGATGTCTTCGAGACCGAGCCTCTGCCCGCGGACAACCCACTTTGGGATCTGGAGAACGTCATTCTCTCGCCGCACTGCTCCAGCGTCTACAAAGGTTGGGAGCTGGGCTCGATCCGGATGTTTGCCGACAACCTGGACCACTGGCGCAAGGGCGAGGTGCTCTTCAATGTCGTCGACCCGGCACGCGGCTACTGAAGCTCCAGCTTCTTCTAAGCGGCCCCGGCATTGACAAGCCGCCATCCCCCTGACAGGGATCATTCGTTCGCTCAGACAAGATCCGGCAGGGAGAAAAAGCCATGGAGAGCTACCGGCACTACATCAACGGACAATGGATGGAGCCCGCTTCCGGCAAACGGTTCGATACGACCAATCCCTACAGTGGCGAAGTCTGGGCCAAGATGGCACAGGGCGATGCCGCCGATGCGGCGGCAGCCGTGGCCGCAGCCAAGGCGGCGTTCGAAGGGGGCTGGGCGGAGACCAAGCCTAGCGAACGCGGGCGGCTGCTCTATAAGCTTGCCGAGCTGATCGAACGGGATTCGGCGCGCCTGGCCGAGATCGAGGTCCGTGACAACGGCAAGCTGATCGCCGAGATGTCCGGGCAGACCAAATACATGGCCGAGTGGTACCGCTACTACGGCGGGCTGGCCGACAAGGTCGAGGGCGCGGTGATCCCCAGCGACAAGCCGGGCATCTTCAACTTCACCCGCTACGAACCCCTCGGCGTCATCGGCATGATCACGCCCTGGAATTCCCCCCTGCTGCTGCTGGCCTGGAAGCTCGCCGCCGCCCTGGCCGCCGGCAACACGGCGGTGATCAAACCTTCCGAGTTCACCTCCGCATCGACCCTGGAGTTTATGAAGCTGATCGAGGAAGCCGGTTTTCCGCCGGGCGTGGTCAATACAATCACCGGCTTTGGCAAGGATGTGGGCGCGGCGCTGGTCGAACACCCCGACGTCGCCAAGATCGCTTTTACCGGCTCCGACCTCTCCGGTCAGAAGATCTATGAATCCGCCGCCAAGTCGATCAAGCACGTCTCGCTGGAACTGGGCGGAAAGTCGCCCAACATCGTCTTCGAGGACGCCGACATCGAGGCGGCCGTCATGGGTGCCATCTCGGGCATCTTCGCCGCCACCGGCCAGACCTGCATCGCCGGCTCCCGCCTGCTGCTGCATCGCTCGATCCACGATCACTTCGTGGAACGGCTTGTGGAAGTCGCCAAGACCGCCAAGATCGGCGATCCCATGTCGCTCGAAACCCATGTCGGTCCTGTCACCACACCGCCCCAGTACCAGAAAGTGCTCGACTACATCGAAATCGCCAAGCAGGACGGCGCCAACTGCGTGCTCGGTGGACAGAAGTACGAAGGCCCTGGCGCGACCGGCGGTCAGTTCGTCGAGCCCACCATCTTCACCGGCGTCAACAACGCCATGCGCATCGCCCAGGAAGAGGTCTTCGGGCCGGTGTTGGCGGTTATCCCCTTCGAAGATGAGGAAGAGGCCATCGCGATCGGCAACGACGTGGACTTCGGCCTGGCCGCCGGAGTCTGGACCCAGGACATCGGCCGGGCGATCCGCATGTCGGAAAAGCTGCGCGTGGGTACGGTCTGGATCAACACCTACCGCGCGGTCAGCTTCACCTCCCCCTTCGGTGGTTTCAAACGCAGCGGTATCGGCCGGGAAAGCGGACTGGATGCCATCAAGGAATACATGCAGGTCAAGTCGGTCTGGATCGCGCAGGAGACCAGTGTCGCCAATCCCTTCATCATGCGGTAAGGCGCAGGTTCAGGCTTAGGCGGAGACCCGTTCGGCAATCGCCAGGATGCGGTACATCTCGCGCAGCACCGGTTTTTCGATCAGCTTGCCGTCGATCACCACCAGGCCGGTATCCGCCTCGGTGAAGGCATCGATGATCCGGCGCGCCTGTGCGACCGCCGCCTGGTCGGGCGTGAAGACCGCGTTGAGCGCTGGAATCTGCTTGGGATGGATCGAACCCTTACCACTGAAGCCCAGGTCGCGGGCGAGCGCTGCCTCCCGTTCCATACCTTCGGGGTCTTCCAGGTCTAGGTAAGGCACATCGATGGCATCGATCCCGACACTCGCTGCCGCGTGCACCACCCGTGAACGGGCGTAGAGCAACGGTTCCCAGGCACTCCGGCAGCGCAGCTCCGCCGCCATATCGACACCGCCAAAAAAGAGTGCATCGATGCGCGGGCTGGCGCGCGCGATGTCATGAACAGCTTCGAGACCGGCATTGGTTTCGATGATGATATGCAGGCGGGTATCGTGGCCACGCTCGCTCAGCAGGTCGTCCAGCCAGACCACCTCATCAGGCGTCATGACCTTCGGCAGCATAAGCGCCGGCGGCGGCGTGTCGCTCGCCAGCACCGCCTGAACATCCGCGAGGCCGAAGGCCGTCCGCAGGCAGTTGATCCGGACGATCCGCTCGACACCGTCTTGAGCCTGCGGCTCGGCGAAGAGAGTGAGCGCGTGCCGGCGCGCCTCGTCCTTGTCCTTCGGCGCGATACCGTCCTCCAGCTCGACGCAGACGATATCGGCACCAGATGCCAGTGCTTTCGGGAACATCTCCGGCTTGAGGCCGGGGGAAAAGATAAAACTGCGGCGCGGCCGGACCGGGCGGTCTTCGTTCTGCTTCATGCTCTCTGCCAAAGGCTCCGGCCCTGGCCGGTCCTGCGACTCCCTCGATTCACTTTCGCTTCTATGGTTAGAGGAGAAACCGCTAGAGATACAAATAGAAATACATGGGTTATGACTGCTTACCGCCGATCGGCGATGACAAATCCGCCTCGAGTGCCGCCGGCAGTCCAGGACGACAAGGTAATCGCAAAGTCACCACAGTCCCCTCGTCCAGGGCTGTTTCGAGGATAAGGCTCCCACCCTGCATCTCGACCAGGCGCTTGCTGAGCGAGAGCCCCAGCCCGAGGCCACGGTTCCTGTTGGCACGCATCGCATCCGCCGTCCCGAAGAACTCGAGCGCCGCCGCAGCCTCCTGCTTCGACAGACCCGGACCATCATCCGCGACAGTGAGACTCAGATAATCGTTTCCCTCGCGTTGTGTGGTGACGACGACTGACGCGCCGTCGGGACTGAACTTGACGGCGTTTTCGATCAGGTTGTGCAGCACCTGGAGGGTGCGGGCTTCATCGACCCAGGCCTCTGGAAGCTGCGACGAAGTCTTGCTGACGAGCGCGATAGCTTTTCGGCCCGCCGCCTCGGCGTTGCGCTCGATTGCGCTGCGCACCAGCCGGCCGACGTCCACTTGCACGGCGTGCAGATCGGTTTGGTCCAGCTCGATGTTAGAAACCTCCAGAACGTCCTCAAGCTGGGTGAGCAGATGTTGCCCGCTCTTAAGGATGTCATCGAGATAGATTTCATAGCGATCATCGCCGAGCGGGCCGTAGATCTTCATCTGCATCATCTCAGCCACGCCAAGAATACCGTTCAGGGGTGTGCGCAGCTCGTGGCTCATGTTGGCGAGGAAAGTCGTCTTCGCCTGACTCGCGGCTTCGGCCCGCCGCGTCGTCTCGCAAAGACGTCCCATAATCATCTCCTTGGACTCGAGTTCACGCTCCAGATTGCGGTTCACGGTCTCCAGTTCCTGTGTCCGCTGCGCGACCATGATCTCCAGTTCGGTGTTGGCATGTTCCAATACCCGGTGGGTGTCCTGAATGTTCTGCGCCATCCGGTCAAAGGCGCGCCCAAGGGTCCCGACTTCGTCGCGTCTTGTGAAGCCGGTTCTACGATCCAGTTCGCCCCGGCCGAAGGCCCTCACCGCCACAGCAAGCCGCCGCACCGGCAGGACAATCAGCCTGGTCAGAAGGACCATGGTCAGCAACAGGATCGCGATCCCCACGACCTCCAGAACGCTCATGCCGCGCGTCGCTGCAAGCAGGTCTGCATCTATGGTGTCGTGGGCGGCGGCAAGCTCAGCGACCGCACGGGCCTGAATTTTATTGTCCAGCAGATGGTCAATACTTTCGCGCAGGGCCAGCAACTGCGCGAAGCTCTCTTCAACGATTCCTTCATGCTCCGGAAACTGCGCCCAAACCCGCTCAAAGCGCGCAAAGGAATCGGAAAGCCGGCGCACGAACGCGGCCTCCTGTGAACCCAGTTCCTTTGCCTGCAGGTCCGAGATGCCGGCGCGCGCAGCCATGACCAGTTGGTCAACCTGACGGGCGCCCTCGATGTGAGATGCCCAGGCGCCGAACGTTAAAATCCTTTCGATCTCATCAACCGCCGTGGTGACTTTACTCTTGAGCGAAGACTTGGCGACGGCATCGCCGCGCCCGCTCGACACCGCGAAGGCCCTTTCAGAGTAGCTGTCGACCTCATGCAGAATGCGGTTCAACTGCGCGATCTCGGAAAGCTGAATGTCCTTTGCAGACATCGCGCGACGCCCGACAAAGAGAAGCTGGCGGAATTCCCCAGCGATTTTCTCGGCCAGCTCTCGCTCGGTCGTTGTTCGGGCCAGCGCTTCATAGCGCGCATGCGAGGACCAGAAGTCGATACTGTCGTCTTCCAGACGGGCAATGTGTTCAGCCGCCGGACTGCGCAGATACTTTACGACCGCGAGGTTTACGCCGAGCGCGTTGATCTCCATCTCATAGGCTGCCGCACTTCGCGGCTCTACCGTTTCAATGACATTCTGAAAGGAGCTTTGAACGTCGCTCAACCAGATATGCGTGAGAATGCCAAACAGTATCAGCCAGAGAATCAGACCGCCCGCCAACAGGCCGAACTTGAACAGAATGCTCGAGCGTGTGCCGGTTAACGCGCCATTGGTCACATCGGTCATGCCGCGCAGCTCGTTGATCCGCGTGAACCAGTCAAGCTTCGCCAGTTCCACGAAGCTGGGCCCGATTTGCTCGTCGCCACTGCCGGTCGCCTGAGAGGCGCCTCCCACTGGCGGATAGGGATTCCGGGTCATGTGGTTACGGCACCTTCCAGGAAGGCGGACGATTGCTCTGCTGAAGAAACGACAGGACGTCGCTCCATTGCGCGCAGAAACGGTCCAGCGTCATGATACCGTCCACCCTTTCACCATCGCTGGACAGAGGAAGCCGGAGCGTCGTGTAGCGGCAGGCAAGACCGCCGGCGGTTTGAAATACGATCTTGAAGGCGTTCGGCTGCCTCGTTCTGACCACCATCTCATAGTGTTGTTTCACCACATCCGCATAGGCGCTCGGCCAGAGCGCGCCGGTGCAGTGCCCGGTCAGTTCCTTGTGGTTGAGCCGATAGAGACCCGTTCCCGCCAGGCGAAAGCGGAAATCCCCAGCGTCCTCGACCAGTTCGACCAAGGCAACACGCGGCAGCACAGCCTTAAAATCGCAGGGACAGAGATCCCGGCGTGACGGCCCGACGCGTTTACCGCGCAGCGCCTCCCAGTAGGCCAGCAAAGACAGATGTTCAGTGAAGCGGACGTCCGCCAAATCCAATGCCTCCGCCGTGACCGTAACCGCATAGCGGTCAACGCCCATTGCGTCTTCTGTGCCGTATCCCGGTTCGACCGTCATCCCATTCCTCATCGTCGAAAAGGCAGTCATTGATCTTTGATGAGCTCGAGCCGCGACCACCGAAACGTCTCAGCTCTGAGCCGAGCCTCGTTTCAGGCCGCTAAGCACCGCGAATGCCGTCCAGGAAACTCTCAACGCTGCTGTTCATCACGTCCGCCTGCCCGCTGAGTTCATCAGCCGCCGTCAGCAGTTCACCGGCCGCCCGACCGGTTTCCTGCGCACCCTGGTTGACCCCGGCGATGTTGGCACTCACCTCGGTCGTCCCGGTCGAAGCTTCCTGAACGTTGCGCGAGATCTCCTGGGTCGCGGCCCGCTGTTCCTCCATCGCGGCGGAGATCATGGTCGAGATCTCGTTCATCCTGCCTATGGTTTCCGCAATGCTTTTCATGGCCTGTACGGCCTGGTCGGAAATGCCCTGAATGCCGTCTATCTGACGGCCGATTTCCTCCGTCGCCTTACCGGTCTGATTGGCCAGCGACTTGACCTCCGAGGCAACCACCGCGAAGCCTTTGCCCGCCTCGCCGGCACGCGCCGCCTCGATCGTGGCGTTCAGCGCGAGCAGGTTCGTCTGTTCAGCAATGTCGGTGATCAGGTCCACGACCTCGCCAATCTTTTGCGATGCACTGGCCAGTTCACGCATTGTATTGGTCGTGGTCGCAGCTTCCGCCGCGGCCGCCTTGGCGACCTCCGACGACTGGTTGATCTGCTGATTGATCTCGCCGATGGAGCAACTCAGTTCTTCGGTCGCGGAGGCAACGGTCTGGACATTGACCGCGGCCTGTTCCGAAGCCGCCGCAACAGTTGACGACTGATCGTTGGTCTGCTCCGCCGTTGCGGTCAGGGTCCGGGCGTTCGCCTGCATTTGCGTGGCGGCGGCACTCACGGATCTGAGCGCTTCGCTGCTTGTCGTCTCGAACTTCGCGATCAGCGCTTCGACCTTCTTGGTCCGGGCTTCTCGCGTTGCCAACTGCACCTGCTCACGCTCGGCCAATTGTTCCTTCTCGACGGCGTTTTCCTTGAAAACCTGAAGCGTTTTCGCCATCTCGCCAAGCTCGCATTGCCTTTCCAAACTTGGAATCTCGACCCTGTTGTCGCCTTGGCTCAAGGTCATCATCGCGGCCGTCATTTCCCTGACCGGGCGGACAACCGTTAGGATCACGCTGACGATCAGGCCCGCGGAAATCATCAGCATCGCGACCAGCAATGCGCCGATAGCAATGCGAGACTTGTTGACAGCCTCGGCGGCATGCTCGTCTGCGCTGTCGTTGATGCTGTCGGCAAACTCGGAGAGCTCATTCAACGCCCTGTCGGCCGCATCGGCCTCAGCCTCGAGATGCTCGGTCAGTTCGTTCGCCAGCATCTCCGCCTGCAGCATGTCGCGGTGCGTATCGAATAGCTGTTCGTCATCATTGGCGAATGCCATCCAGGTTCTGAACAGCGCTTCAACCTGCTGAGTGTCCGACCTGTCCTCATCACTTTCCGAAAGATCTTTCAGGATCATGATATGGGGTGCGGCCTGTTCGCTGAGCTGCTTGAGCTCGTCTTCAATACCCTTCAGGTTTTCCGCCACGTCTTCCGCCAGATATTCACCGGCGGTGTCCTGCATCTCCAGGACCAGGCGCTGGAGCTTCAGGGCGGCTTCGACGACCGGGTAGTCCTGATCAAAGAGGCTTCCGAGAACGCGGTTGACGGCTGCGCCGTCGGCCCCCCTGCTCTCGAGCCGGTCCCCTTCTTCCTCGGCCTTCGCCATCTCGGCCTCGTTTTCCTGGGCAAACTCGTCCAGGGCCGTGACGAGGTCCGCGCCGATCGCATCGAATTCGACAAGTAACCGTTTGCCCTTTGCCTCCTCCGCCAGCGCATTTTTATGGGCCAGAAACATCTGTTCGGCCCGTTCGACAAACCTGGATTGCGCCTCCCTGGCCCGTTTCATTTCGTCGGCATGTGCCTCATCGTTCACAAGGCCTTCAAGGTCTCGAAAACTGCTATCGAAGACGGCATCCAGTTCAGCAAATTCGATCACCAGCTTTTCAATGTCACCCGGATCTTCATCGCCGATCACTTCCTCCGCAACCTTCGTGGCCTCCCAGACATTGGCGATCAGATCATCTGCGATCTCGACCGTGGGCGCGGCGACATCGGTGATTTCATTCACCGTGTCATTGATCTGGCTGATGGAAATCAAGCCCACCACACCCACGAGCGCGCTCGCCGCGATCATTGTGCTAAAGCCGGCAATCAGCTTGGTTGAGATCTTCATATTCGACAGGAAACGCACGAAACCCATCGGCCCCGGCGCCTCCAGGTCCGGCTTTTCCCCCCTCGAGTTCTGCGGCGCAGAACCAGTCGCCGGTGTAGTGCTCCTCTTATCGGAGAACCCGTTTTTCAGTGACATTTCGTACCCTCCTGAAGCCACCCTGAAAAACCGGGCGGACATCCATAACGAAGCTCATCGCAGTCCCATCAAATCCGTGTTCTTGGCGATGCCTTCCAACACAAACCTCACTTCGCCTTTAATTTGATAAGTATTAACAAGTTCTTTCCGGTATATCGCAATACAACCCAGGTGGAACAAAAAAGCTTTCCAAGATGAGTTTTGCCGTTTTTTTTGCTGAGCCGCGCCGATACTTTGGCCATCAGAACATAGGTAAAATTAACCTGCGACCTAGGCGCCCCACCGCCGGACGCCCACCAGGAGGTCTCGTGACAGCGCACAACGCCGGCGACCCGGCTTAAACGCAACGCGATGCCCCCCGACCGCGGTGATCAGGAACAGCTCGCGCGCCTACTCAAAGAACAGTTACTTTCCTTCGCCAAACTGACGAAAAGCTGACGTGTCCATTCAACAGTCTGCCGTCAGGTTTCGGTCAGCTATCCCGACTAGGATATGATCGCTCTTGACGGAAAGCCCCGGGAGCAGGAGTTTCCCTCTAAGTTTTTGAAGGAGGGGCAACTTTTCTCTTCCACCGGCAATCGCTTAGTGAAATCGGATGTGCGGTGGCAAACTCAGAAATCTCTGCGTCCAGGATGTTGTGAACATGCGGATTCTGCTGGTTGAGGACCACCCTTCCCTTAGAGAGATCGTCAGCGACCATCTCTCTCAGAGAGGCTTCGCCGTCGATGCGGTGTCGTTGGGAGACGAAGCTCTCTCTGCCATCCGCGCGACGGATTATGCCGTGATCATTCTCGACCTCGGCCTGCCGGACATGGACGGCCTGGCCATACTGACAGAGCTGCGCAAACACGCCGCTGCTCATTTGCCGGTCCTGATCCTCACTGCCCGCGATGCCGTCGGCGACAGGGTCCGCGGCCTGAACGCCGGCGCAGACGACTATCTCGTCAAACCTTTTGATCTGGCTGAGCTCGAAGCGCGTCTCCGCGCCGTTCTGCGCCGGCCGGGTATGCGCGACAGCAGCAGCTATGGCTTTGCCGGGCTGAGTTTCGATACAATCTCTCGCGAAGCTTCGGTGAACGGATTGCCGCTTGAACTGAGCCGGCGGGAAACGGCACTTCTGGAGGAATTGATCCGGGCGGCGGGGCGCGTCGTCGTGAAGGACCTGCTCGAGGAACGGCTCTATGGTTTCAACGAGGCCGTGACTGCAAACGCCGTCGAGGCCGTGGTCTCGCGTCTGCGCCGGAAAATCGAGGCCAGCGGCGCCGGTGTGCGGATTGAGACAAGACGCGGGATCGGCTACCGTCTCGCCGGGGGAGACGAAGCTTGAGCAACGAATTCAGCCTGCGACGGCGACTGATACTTGCCATGCTGCTGATCTTTTTTCTCGGCCTCGGCGCCTCCAGCGCCTTCTTTTATCTCGACGTCATTGGGACACAGCATGATATCCGGGAACGCACGCTGCAGGGCCAGGCGCGCGATCTGCTATCCGGAATGCACGCCGATGCCACAGGGTCGATCGAATTCACAGAGCCGGCCGACTGGGTCAGCGCCTATGCCGAGGTCGGTTCGGACTTCGCCTACACCCTTTACGGTCCGGACGGCCAGCAGGCGGCGTCCTCGGCAAACCTCTCGGTCGCCCTGCCCCGAATCGATGTACCTGAAGACGAAAACTACAGCTCCGTGCAGTTCAGTGGAGTCGGAGACGACCGCCGTGTTTTACTGGCTGCCAGGGCCCCGGGCGGTTACCGGCTGATCGTCGCGCGGGCCCATTCCGACCCGGAAACGCTCGCCGAAAGCATCCTGTTCGAAGAAGACTATGAGCAGTTACTTGTCTTTCTGCCCTTCGTTCTGGGGTCGATCCTCCTGATCTGGCTGATCAGCGGCCACAGTCTGCAACCCCTGGAACGGGCATCGCGGGAAGCGTCCTCAGTCGGTCCCGCGAACCCGACGGCCCGCATTGGAACAGCCGGTCTGCCCAGCGAAGTGCTGCCTTTGGTGAACGCTGTGAACGCTGCGCTGGACAGGTTGGCCACCGCCTATGTGGCCGAACAGCGTCTGACCGCCGACGCTGCCCACGAGCTGCGAACGCCGCTCGCAGTCCTGAGTCTTCATCTCCAGCGGGCACGACAGGGTAATGTCGACTGGCGGGCGCTCGAACAGGATACGGCTCAACTGACCCGTATTGTGGGCCAACTGATGAACCTGGCCCGCAAGGAAAGCGCCGTCCTGCAATCGGAAACCGAAATCGAAACCGTCAATCTGGCCAGGTTGGCAAGGGAAGCGGCGGCGCAGGTTCTACCGCTCGCGGAAGCAGCCGAACGATCGCTGCAGGTCGAGGCCCCTGAAACCTTGCCGATCAAAGGACAGCGCGACGATCTGCGGGACATGATCGTCAACCTGCTCGACAATGCCCTTACGCACGGCCGCGGCGCCATCTCGCTGAGACTGACACGCGGTACAGAAGCCGGGATTACGCTCGAAGTCGAGGACGAAGGACCGGGTATTCCGGAAGCCCTGAAAGAAAGCGCTTTCGACCGTTTCCGAAAAGGCCTTGCCAATTCACCGGGCGCGGGCCTGGGATTGGCCATCGTACGCCAGACCGCCCGCAATCATGGCGGTGAGGCTTTTTTCGTTCCGAACGCTGGAAGTATGGTGCGCATCACGCTCCCGGCATAAAGCCTTACCGCAAAACGGGCGCCCATTAATTGTTCTCATTTATAGATTGCAGAATGCCGGTTTTCTGGGCAGCCGTCAGCTTGGCGTCAGACTGAAATGCGATCGCTCTTCCCGGAATTCAGCGACGAGCGTGATCCCTACTTAAACGAATGCCGCCGGAGCAACAGTCCGGCTTAGCGTTTGGACAAGAGCCGGATTCGTCATGAGACGCCGCAGGCGCCGAAATCCGAACACTCACCAGACACTAAACTGATCTCGAAGATTCAAGAAAATGCCATTGAAAAGACAGCAATCGATAAATGAACGGATCGCGCGGAAGATGCGGATCCGTCGCGCGGAAGTCGGCATGACTCAACAACAGGTCGCCTGCAAAATCGGTATCTCCTACCAGCAACTGCAGAAATACGAACACGGGAGAAACCGTATCTCCGCCGCGCGCATCAAGCACCTTGCCGATGTTCTCGGCGTCCCTGTTGCCTACTTCTTTGAAGACTGAATGTGGTTTCGGCAGGCTTGCAGCGGTCGGACACAGCCCAACGGCGCCTGAACGGTTATAGACACCGTTCAGGCGAAGGCCGCCTTCGACCACCTGCTTAGCAAGACCAACAGCGCCGAAGCGTGAGCTTCAGACCTCGCTTACTCGGTCCCGAGATTCAGAATCTCGACGCGCCGGTTCGCACCACTGTCGCCCGCAACGTCGGGCAGCAGGGCGCTCTCGCCTTTGCCGGTTGCTTTCAGGCGGCTCGCGTCCAGCCCGTGTTCCTTGACCAGGAAGCTGACGGCAGCCTCGGCCCGTGCCTGAGACAGTTGAAGGTTGTAACCTTCACCGCCCACGGCATCCGTGTGACCGGCGATGATGAACTTCGAGCTCTTGAAGGCCTCCATGGACAGGGCCTTGCCTACCTCGGCTAGCTGGCGTTTCGCGACCGGCGTCAACTGCGCCGAGTTGAACTCGAAAGTGACCTCCGGCAGGTTGACAGAGGTCGGCTCCGCGGCCGTGATCTTCAATCCCCGTTTCGGCGCGAGCTGATAGGCGATGGCCTCGGCATCAACGACCGGACCTTCTGCAGACACGGCTGACGGCATCAACAACAGCGTCCCGGCCAGGGCCAAAGCGCCGGTCACGCTCCCAATGTAGCGCATCATTTCGTAATCTCCCGTGAAGCGATTTGGGAGTCATTTTAACCACCAGTGCGGTCTTCGATCAAGCCAAGCCGCCTTGCCGTTATCCTTTCCCGACGCCCCCAGGAGTCCTGATGTCGGCGCGCGGAGACTGCACGCTGGAGTCACGAAAGCGTGACCGGGCGTTGCTTCGAAAGCCACCTATACCGGTGATCCTTTCTTTGTTAGCCTTAGCTTTCCCGGGAATTAAAGAGTCTCGTCAGACAGACGCAGCGCGGGAACCGAAGATGACAGACTGCAGGGAGTACGCGGTTTCATGGTGCGAAGGCTGGTTCCGGCTTCCTGGAGTGTAGTTGTCTGTTTCCTGATCGCGGCCATCGCGGGCGCTACAAGCCTGGCGTTCTCCAGCCTCGAGGTCCGAGCGGCAAAGGCCGAGCGGAGCGAGCGCGTGGCCCTGATCATCGGCAACAAGTCCTACAGTGGACTGCCGCCTCTGGTCAATCCAGGCAATGACGCGGCCGACATGGCCAAGGCCCTGGAAAGCGTCGGCTTCGAGGTCATCGTCAAAACCGATCTCAAACGCGACGATATGCGCAAGACAATCCGCGAGTTCCGCAAGCGGCTGAAACGCGGCGCAGTCGGGCTGTTCTATTACTCCGGTCACGGGCTGCAGGTGGATGGCATCAACTACCTTCTGCCGATTGATGCATCCGTGGAATACGCCGAGGAACTGCCCAACGTGGCGGTGGACGCCAATGAAGTGCTCAACGTGCTGCGCGCCAAAAAGCTCGGTTTCAGCTTCGTGATCCTGGACGCCTGCCGCAACAACGGGCTGGAGCGGCGCGACAAGCAACAGGTACAGGGCCTGGCACGGATGGATGCCCCGGAAGGTGCCCTGATCGCCTACTCCACCGGCCCGAACCAACTGGCGAGCGACGGTTTCGGGCGCAATTCCATCTACACCGGCGAACTGCTGAAGGAAATCGATCAGCCCGGCCTGCGCATCGAAGACGTCTTCAAGCGGGTGCGCGCTTCGGTCAGCCGGGCCTCCGCGGGCAATCAGGTCCCCGTCGAATTCACCTCGCTGGTCGACGACTTCTATTTCAAGAGCCCCGCGCCGGCGAGCTTCCAGACCGCCAGCACCACCACCCTGCCTAAACTCAAGGCCGGCGAGGAGTTCAAGGACTGCGCCGACTGCCCGACCATGGTGGTGATCCCGAAAGGCAAGTTCATGATGGGCGACGACGGCGGCAAGCGCGAACAGCGCCCGGCGCGCGAAGTGACGATCACGCGCGACATGGCGCTGGGCAAGTTCGAGGTCACCTTCGACGAATGGGATATCTGCGCCAAGGAGGGTGCCTGCCCGCCGGCGGCCTCGGACGAAGGCTGGGGCCGCGGCAAGCGGCCGGTCATCAACGTCACCTGGGACGATGCGCGTCAGTACGTCCGCTGGCTCAGCCGCAAGACAGGACAGGCCTACAGCCTGCCGTCGGAAGCCTTATGGGAGTATGCGGCCAGGGCCAATACGACCAGCGCCTACTGGTGGGGTGACTCCATGGGCCAGGACCTGGCAAACTGCCGCAACTGCGGCAGTCAGTTCGATGGGCAGACGGCGCCCGTCGGCTCGACGAAAGCGAACGGTTTCGGCCTCCATGACGTCCACGGCAATGTCTGGGAGTGGGTCGAAGACTGCTGGCACGGCTCTTACCGCAATGCGCCCGTCGACGGCAGCGCCTGGACAACCGGGTCCTGCACCATGAGTGTCCTGCGCGGCGGTTCCTGGCGGGACAACGATCGGGCCGCACAGGTCACGACTCGCGGCCGCTTCGGCCTGGGCTCGCGCAACGACTTTGGTTTCAGGGTGGCCAGACAAGTTCCTCAGTAGGCCAGGTTTACCCAGAGGCACGGGTTTGCCCAAAGGCTCGGGCTTGCCCAGTGGCTCGAAACGCCTCAGTCCATCCGCAGCATCACCTGAACGACGCCGCCGTCGATGTACTGCGCCGGCAGTACCGCGGCGATGTCCCGGCCGGCTTCGCGGCTATAGTCGTCCGCCAGAGAGAGCGCGATCTCGCAGACGCGCTCCAGCGTGACTTCCTGACCCAGATAAGGCTGCCAGCGCGCCTTCGGATCAATCTCTTCCGTCACCACAGGGCTCTCGAAACGCACGCCCTTCAGCGTGAAGCTCTTGAAGGAAACGGGCCGGTCCCGGCCGCAGACAAGCGGTTGCAGCAGAGCCGGTCCGGAAAGCGGCGGCAGGGCATCACGATCCAGCAAACGGTCCCGCTGAACGCCGGGCTCTACAGTCGGCGGCAGCGACTGGGCGGGCACTTCGCCGGCCCAGGGAACGACTGCGAGTGCAACGAAGGCAAGCAAGCCGTGCTTCATCATCTCCCTCGAAACCGGCAGTGGCCCGAGACACGGCTCAGGTCACTCTAATTCCGATCAGCCGCCGGCAAACCGAAGCTGGGCAGCAGGTCCGGCAGGACATCGGCGTCGCGCGACTGGTCCAGATCGGTCCAGAAATCCCGTGTCACGAAGGACAGCCCCGCGTAAGCCTGCCCCGACCCGCGGCCAGGATAGGCAATGAGGTAGCCGCCGCAATAGGCGTCGACACTATAGGGCGAGACGGTGGGATCCAGGCTGAAGGCGGCATCGGCCGGCGTGTTCTGCCAGGAAAGCGAGGTCAGGACCACATCGGGACAGGCCTCGATGATCACCTCGAGCATCTCGGAAATGGCTTCGGAGTCCGCTTCGGAAATCAACACCGAAGAGCCTTCGCCAACCGTCTCGGTGCCGGCGCCGGGCGCGATCTCGCTCAGGCTTTGCAGAGTCTGGAGCAGTGTCTCGGCTTGGGCCACCGGCGAAGCGTCTGACTGACGCGCCGGCGCGTCGCGCCGCTCAACGATGGACGGCGGCAGCACGACGTTAGTCGGTGGAGAGACTGCCGGCGTGGTGGTGGGCGGCTCCGACGTCGTAGGCGGCTCCGGTGTGAAGTCTGGCAGGAGTTCCGACACGTTAAAGGAAGACGGCAGAGGGTCGTCAGAGACGCGTGCGAAATCGCTGATCAGGAGCTGCGGCTCCAAAGTGGAATCTACGACCGAAAGGCTGCTCGATCCGGTCGCATCGACCTGACCAAGCGCAACATTCAAGCCCACGAAATCGTTGAACTGAACCGCGCCGCTTCCGGAACTCAGGGCGATATCGGGATTGATCACTTCAGGCTCGCCGCCCGCACCGTCGACCAAACCGTTGAAGATGATATTTCCGCCCGTGGTCTCGATGGAAAGATCGGCGGAAATGATGGCGTTTCCGTCCAGGGTAAAGCCCTCGTCCGCCGAGATCTCGACAGAGGGAGCGAGGATCAAGACATTGCCTTCGACGGCTTCCAGAGCCACCGCGCTCGCTGCATCCAGATCCGCACTGAGCCTGAGGTCGTTACCCGCATCGACGAAGATCGAGCCGGTCTCCGAGACGATGTCATCGTCGATGAAGACATTCCCGAGATCGGACCGGACGCTCACGTCGTCGCCGGCCGAGAGGCCGTCAGCCAATTCCGACGTGGTTACGGTGATGTCACCCGAGCCATCGAGGAAAATCCCGCCGCTGTCGGTCACACCGGCAACAGAGACGTCACTGCCGAAGGTAATGGGCGCCTCCACGTCTCCGATCCCGGTTGCAGCGATCAATTCGACTGTGCCGTCGCCCATGGTGATGATCGGGCTCATGCCATTGTCATTGACAATAGCGCCGATGCCATCCGAAGAAACGCCGTCCGCCTGCAGGCTCAGTGAGGCCTCGGTGCCCGAGAAATCGATGCCCCCGCCCTCGCCGAAGATGATATCGTCGTGGGCGATGAGGGTGAGATCGTTGGCACCCGGTGAAGCGATAATCCCGGTCAGGATGATGATATCGCCGTCCTGGGTATTGGCGCCGGCCGTCCCGGTCTGAACCACCACATTCGCCGTCTGCAGGGCGTTCTCCAGCACACTGGCTCTCAGGATGGCGTTATCGTCGGTGGTGGTGAAGGGATCAGCCTCCGTCCCGCCGCCGATGATGTTGTCGTCGGCTTCCGAGGAGGCGATCGTCAGATTATTCGGGTCGAGCAGCAGGGTGCCCTTTTCCCCCTTGGGCGCCGAAAGGTCCACCTCACCGTTGAAGGCCAGGGTCTCCTTGCCGGAAACCTCCGCGAAGCCGCCATCGCCGCCGGCCGCGCCGCCCCGCGCGGTAATCTCACCCTGGTAGTTGGTGGTCTTGTCGGCCCAGACGATCACCCGCCCGCCCTTGCCTTCGCTCAGGGCATCCGCGTCGATCCGCGCCGTATCGGCAACATAGGTATATTGGGCGTTCGGCTCGGGACCCGCGCCCTGGAAGTTGCCGCCCACCAGCGCTTCGCCGCCGCCGGCATCACCGGAAACATCGACCAGCGCGCCATCGAACAGGCCGACCCTGTCACCGAGCACGGCCACCCGGCCACCGGTCTCGCCCGCATCCTTACCCGAGGCATCCAGGGTCCCGGCGACATTCACGATGCCGGAACCGCCGCCGTTCAGCACGATCCGGCCCGCCGTTTGCTCGACCGTCCGGGCCTCGATGATGCCATCCATATTGATGACGTTCGCCACCAGGTTCTGGGCATCATTAACCGAGAGCGCGACCACACCGCCGTCGGCGCTGATGGTCCCGGAATTCGTCACCTTCGCCGCCGTCGAGAGACTGGCCGGCACCGCCTCAGCATCGGTCTCGGCCACCGCCAACTGGATCAGCTTGTCGCCGTAGAGGTCGACGGTAAAGGCACCGCCCGATGCCAGTTCCACCCGTCCCATACGCGCGGCGATGGTACCGGAGTTCTCGACCCAGGGGGCTACCAGCGCCACCAGGCCACCCTCTGCAGCGGTGATCTGTCCCTGGTTGATAACAAAACTGGAAGGGTCGGAAGGGGCCGCGAAGGTCAGCTTACCGGCCAGGAAGTCGTGGTTGCTGATATCGGAGGTGCTGGCGATCAGGCCGTTGACATCGACCCGCGCGGTCGAGGTGAAGATCACGCCGTTGGGGTTGATCAGGACGATATTCCCGTTGGCGCTCAGTTGGCCGGCGATGCGCGAGAGATCACCGCCCACCACCCGGTTCAGGGCAACCGAAGAGGAAGAAGGCTGCGCGAAATTGGTCTGTTCCCCCTGGCCGATGCTGAAGCTCTGCCAGTTGATGATGGCCCGCTCGCTGGTTTGGCGAATGTCCAGGCGGTTGGGAGAGGTCTGTGTAATGGTCGCGGAACCGCCGACTACCTGCCCGCCCTGAGGATTGGCGACACCGGTCTGCGGCCAGAGCAGCGCGGCAAGGCCCGCCGCGAGCCCCAGACGCCGGGCGGCCAGAGCGGTCGTCGACAGCAGTCGGCCGCGCCGACAGAAGAGATCGCCGCGTCCAAGGGTCCGTCCGGAATGCCTGCTCGCTCGCTCCAGCATGGTTAACCTGCTCCCTGCAAAGACTTTTTCACGACTGTCGGCCCGATCTGAGCAAATCCCGTACCAGCTTAAGACTCTTCGACAGACAGCATTCATTTCAAATGCTTGCTAATTTTGGACCGACCAGCCAAGCCAGACAAGCTGGTAAAACTACCGACAGTCTGTCGATTTTCTTTACAGCCTCAGCCGGCCGAGGCTCAAAAGCGTTTGATCACGCTAAAGAACAGCCTGGGTTTCTTCTCGCCATCGTCCCGGTCAACTGTCGGTGAGCGGGTCAGGGGCACCGCAAACTCCAAAGCGCCCCAGAAATCCTCCACCAGATTGGTCCGGACCCCGACGCCGGCCGAGGCCAGGCTCTCGCGCTTATCGGATGCTGTGCCATCGATCTGCCAGATCGCCCCAACATCGTAAAAACCGTAGACCTCGTAGCTGTCCAGGAACTCCAGCTCCGAAGCATCCCCGTACTGGAGCTCGAAACGGGCAGCCAGGCAGTGATCTCCGCTGATCTCGAAGGGGTCGTAAGCGCTGCCGTATTCCTGACCGCCCAGACCGCACTCTTCCGACGCCAAGAGCTCACTGAAAGAATACTGGCCGGTGAAGGCGGCGCTTAAGGACCAGCCCGGCCCCAGGCTTTGTTTACGCCGGAGAGACCCGACGACTTTGGTATAGTCGCTGCGGCCATCCGCCCGGGAGAGATTGGCGGAGCCGGTCTCCGAAGCCCCGAAGATATTGAGGCCCTGGCGCAGCTCGCCACCCAGCAGCGTGATACCGCGGAACTCGTCGATGAAGTCGTAGGTGCCACCGACGAAGAGAGAACGGATCCGGTCATCCGAACTGGTGAAACCCAGCACGTCGGTCTCCGAATTGCGGTAGTCGAAACCACCGACAATGGAGAGGTTCCGGCGGCGGGAGCGGATCAGAGGATGGGACAGCGTCGCCGTGATCGCCTCCGAGCGGCCCTCGACGTTCAGTACATCCAGGGTCGAACCGGGTTCCGTGTCAGTGATCGATCCGATGATGGTCAGGGTGGTTCCATCGGTGCCGATCTGCTGGGTGTGCGTCAGCGCCGCGAATTTCAATTCGCTGAGCTGCGCCGTGCCGACCACCTCCAGTTCCGTGCTCTCGTAGAGTCCCAACACATTATCCAGACGGCCGCTGGCGCCGAACTGATAGGGCCCCAAGAACCTGGAGCCCCGGTTGTCGGCGGTGACTGCGGCGGAATATTTCGCTTCCTCCAGCACGATCACCAGCTCGGAGGCCCCAGGAGTGGTGATGGAAGGCCGCAGAATCGACTGCGCGATCATGCTCGGCAGATCGTTGAGCAGCAGCAGGTTGCGTTCCAGGACATCAGCGTGGAGCGGCTGGCTGTCCAGGATCGCCTGCACCTTGTCGTCGATCTGCGCCATGGAACCGCTGGGCTCACCCTCGATCACGACATTGTCGATGTAGCCCTCGACCACCTCGATCTCGGCAACCCCGTCGATGATTTCCTGCGGCGGCACCAGGGCGCGGGTCAGGATGTAACCATCGTTGCGATACTTGATCGTGATAGCCGCCGCGATGCCATAGAATTGGTTCAGGGTGATTTCCTGGCCAAGCAGATCCTCCCAGAGCGGCAAGAGCTCCTCGTCACTGTAAACCGTGCTGTCCAGCACCAGCAGATCTGTCAGGACGAAACGCACCTCGTTCGCGCCCGGCGGCGGGGTCGACTGACCGATGTCCGGAATATCGATCGGCGGCGCGGCTTTGGGTGGCTCGGGTTCGTCGAATCGCTTCTGGATGACGCCAGGATCGACGGCCGGCGGCAATTGCTGTGCCTGCGGCGTATTCGGCCAGGCCTGCAGCACCAGAGCGAAGGCGCAGGCAAGGACCGAGGCCTTGCGCGATACCCGCGCCAAAGCCGGCTTCCTGTTAACCTGCCTGCGGCTTAATCGCCCGACCAATTGAAGATCCAAGCGAATTCCCCCTGTTTTTGAGCGACGGACCAATGACCGGAGACCTGCGGTCCGTTCTTCGCTCTCCACTTCATTCATCCCGAGTCTGATTTACCTTCCCCCCGCTGTCCAAGAAAAAACAGCGAATCCGACAATAAATTCCATAGTACTATCAACCGCGTGGCGCTGCGGATACTCGACCTTGAGCTAATTGCGGGCGGGTCAACCTGCAGAAAAGGTCTTAGTTGAAAGCCCCTCTGGGCCCGGTGCGCACGAAGAGATAAGCCCATTCGCCGCGAAAATCCGGAGTTGCCGCCCGGATCTCTCCGATTCGATTCCGCAGCCAGGAGAGATAACTCTCCGCATCCTCCTGGAGGGGTCTTGGCCGCTCGTACAGCGGATGGCTGGTGCCCAGCACCACGGCAATGTCCTGGCTGAAGGGAGGCGCGACCCGCATCTCGAGCCCCCTGCCCGGCCCCGAGCCGTCACCCAGTGAAAAGTCTTGGTTCGCGGCGTAGCGGTTGTCCTGGACAAAGTCGTTGGGCAGCACATGCACCACGGTCCCATCCTTGTCGAAATAATCGACGTAGATGTACGCATCGAACTCGGGCGCCTGGAGCGCGAAGACCACCCGCTGCGCTTCCTCGAAGGACAGGATCTGCGCCTGCGCTTCCCTACCCACCTCGAGTGGGTCGTTCTCCTGATCCCTCGACTGGACGAAACCCAGACCCTCGGCGGCATCGAGCACGCCGCACTGCGGCGCGGGCAGCACCAGAAGGCTGCTGCCGACAGGGATCGCTCCGCCAACCGAGCGTTCCAGCATGGCCACCACATCCGCCTTCAGGGCCGGCGCGGGCACATGGCCGCGGATCTCCAGCGTCCCGCTTTCCGGCTGAAAGGCCGCCTGCAGCCGGCTGCAGGGAAACTGCGCCAGCGCCGCACCGATTCCGTCCTTCACCGAACCGCCGAAAGCGGCGCTCCGGGCGACTTCACCCGGTTGCATGAAAGACTGGATCGCTGCCAGGGATTGTTCGTCGAGCTGCGTGTTGCTGCCGCCTGACCAGGCCACCGCAGCCCGGGTCGCGATGGCAGCAGAGGCGGTGCTCGCCGGCGTGACAAAACCGGCAAGATCGGCTGACGATGTCGAAGCAACCGCAAGGCCCTGCGGACGCGACGCCTCGGCAGGCGCAGCCTCCGGTGCGACGCCCGAAAGGGCCGGGCTGGCGGTTTCGACCCTGGTCAGCCGCTCGCTACCAGGCTCGACAGCCGCGGATCTTTCCGTTTGAGGCAAAGCGCTTGCCAGTGCTTGGGTTCTGTCCAGTGGTGCGGCAGCCGTCAGCTTGGGTCCAGTGCTGCGAGAGGCCACGGCGCGCTGTACCGGCGCTGCCGCCGCCTGAACCCTGCTTGCCGGTGCGGTGCGGCTGGCAAGCCGCTCGCCGCCACCAGCCGTTGCGGCGGCGACGGCCAGGGTCGCGGGCACGGCTGCCACCGTCCGCTGCGCTTCGGCAGCTTGAGCGGTGACCGCGGGAGCCGCCAAAGCCGCAGACGCAATACGCGGCCCCGAAGCGCTTGCCGCGGTCCTGCGCTCGGCACTCGGCCGGACCGCCGCGGCGGCTTGCGTGCTGGGAGGCCGGGCCGTCTGAAGCTCTGACGTGGGCGCGACAGCGCGGGCGCGGCTGCCGGCGACGGCAGCGGCCGTTACTTTCGCGCTGGCGGGGGCCGCGACAGCGGCCCTCTGGCCCGCAGCCTCCTGAGCACTCACCACCGCCGACGCCGCGACCGCCGGTTCGAGCCGCCGGCCCGGACTGCGCGCAGCACTCAGACTGGCGCCGCCGGGCTGGACCACCTGCGCGGCTGTCGATTGAGGAGGCGTCGCCCGCTGCATATCGGCAACCGGATCGACCGGCCGCGCCCGGCTGCTGGGGACACTGCGGACAGCAAGCTGTTCGCCGGTCGCCTGCGCCTCTTCCGCCGCCTCTCCTTTGGTATCCTCCGCCTCCGCGCGCTGGGCCGGAACGTCGAGTGCCGAAAGCTGAAACCGGGTCCTGATCTCGTCTTTGAAGGGTACGGAGTCCGGCTCGATCGCAATCAGCAGCACCGCGACCAGCAGAGCATTTGCAAGCAGCGAGGCGATTATGGCGGGCGCCCAGGCGAAGCCGGACTGGCCAAAGCCTGATACGCCGTTGCGCAAAGTCAGCGCAGTCATGGTTCGTTGGGCGTGACCACCAGCACCACATCGGCCTGGGGCAGCCCCTCCAGGGCAGTGACGAGGTGAAGCAGATGCCGCACCGGCGCCTGCGCATGGGCATTGACCCGAACGAACAGAGGCTCGCCCGAATCTCTCGGCACCGCGCGCAATCTCTCGAGCAGTTCCGCGCGGCTCTGCACGACACCGTCCAGCGCCAGGCGACCGTCGATCGCCACGCTGATCGTCGCGCCACCGGCGGGCAAGGCTTCACCACCAGTGGAGAGTGGTGGCGAGAGCTCGAAGGGCGAGGTTGCATCCATACGCCCCACCAGCATGAAGAAAACCAGCAGGAAAAACACCACGTCGATCAATGCGACGATGGTCTCCTGCTGCGGCCGGACTTCTTGGCGGCGCAGGCGCAACCTCACATTCTGGCCTGTCACCGAAACCCGGCGCATCGCCCCTTCCCTGCGCATCACTGGGCCTCGATCCGAACGACCCGCACGTCCTGGGCGCCGGCACGCGACAGTAGGTCCAGCAGGCTGACCAGAGACTGAGTGCGGGCGAAGCCCGACGACAACACCAGGATCGGCTTGGACGCGCCGCCGGCAACACGGGTCGCAACCATGCTCCGCAGACCCTCGCCATCGACCGGGCGACCGGACACGAAAGTCCGTCCATCGGCACCGAGGCGCACCATCAGGCTGCCGGCTTCGGACAGAGCCCCGCTTTCCGTCGCAACACGGTCCGCCGCGACGGTTTTGGGCGCGGCGGTGCCCGGCGCGTCGGCCCCCGACCGCGATGCGCCGATGAGAGGGATCATGTCCAGATCCAGAAAGGTCGAGGTGACCATGAAGAAGACGAGCAGGATGAACATGACGTCGATCAGGGGCGTCATGGAAATCAGGGGTCCGAGCCGTCGTCTCCGGGCCAGCCGCAAGCCTTCCTCCTTTTTCGTTTACTCCTCGCGGCCGTGGTTGGCCACGTAGAGGCGCGTCACGCTGTCCTCGATCACATGTCCGATCCGGTCCAGGCGTGCGCTCAGCATATTGGCCGCGATCGCCGCCGGAATGGCCACGATCAAGCCCATGGCCGTGGTCAGCAGTGCCTGCCAGATCCCCGCCGCCAGCACGGCCGCGTTAGCGCTGCCACCCGCCAGTTCAAGCTGTTGAAAGGAAGCGATCATTCCCAGCACCGTCCCCAGCAGGCCCAGCAAAGGGCTGACCACCGCCAGCACCTCAAGGGTTCGCAGGTGCCGCCCCAAGGCCTCCAGGCGGGCATTGGCCAGGCGTTCGATCTCTTCGCGCAGCACCGAAGCGTCCCAGCGTTCCAGCAGGCCTTCCATCGCGGCCTCGATCACCTCGTTGACCGGGCTCGTCCCGCCGGCAATCAGCTTATGCGCCTCCCGGGGCGAGCCGCTGCGCCAGGCCGCCAGCGCCGCCTCCCGGTCACCGGCCCCGGACAACGCGCCGCGGAAGTGAATCAGCTTCAGGACCACCAGCGCGATCGAATAGATGGAGAGCGCACCGAGCAGCACCACGATAGGGCCGCCCGCTTCGATCCAATGGGTCAACATCTCCAGCATGCTGCGTCTGGCCTCAAAGTCTCTTCATGCCGCGCCGCTGCTCTATTTGACGAGCGGCGCCGAGGCCCGCGACTTCAGGTCGATGATGCCAAAGCAATCCGGCGCCTCACCCTGATCCGGGTTGCAGCTCACGATCTCGTGCAGGAGGATCTCGCCGATATTCTCACACTGGGATTCCGGAATTTCGAAGAGCTTGAGCGTCGTGCGCTCGGAGGGCAGCGGTGCCGCTTCCACCGTCAAAAGCCGCTCGATGACGCCTTCCCGGTCAAGAATCGCGAGCGACATCTCGAAAGACTGAAAGCGGATATCCGTGGTGTTGCGAAACAGGAAAAAGGTCCGGCAACCATTGTCGATCGCCTCGAATTTATTCAGCTCAACCAGCAGCCGGCCGCTCTGCGCGGAGACTCCGCCAGCCCAGAGCGCGATAACGGCGATCAGCCCGGCGGCGACGCACTTCCCTATCCGCATTCCCAACCTCCCCGGTGTTTTTGTTTTCGTTTTTTGGCGCAAACAGTGGTTTGCGAACGCAGGCCTTCTCGGGACCGCGTTTTGCAACGATCTGATTTTCAGCCTAGATCATATGGAGAGGAGATGGAACCGCCTGGACCAGAGATTCCTTGGCGACCCCTCAGAGCCGGTCCCGCACGGCAACATGCAGCCAGGCGGATTGCTCGTTCAGGGAATACAGTGGTTTGTAGTGACCGACCTCTGACCAGGACAGCACCCGGTCATCGACATTGTCGAGCACCAGGCTTTCACCACCGAGCTCGACGACCAGCACCGCATGAGCGACACGCCGCCGCCGGTCCTTCAAAACCACAAGACGGAGCTGATCCGCCGAGAAACCGAGCTTGCGCAGGGAGAGATATTTCGTGAGCGCGTAGTCTTCGCAATCGCCGCCCCGGCCGAAAAACTCGCCCGGCGCCGCCCAGTAGTCCTTGGCGCCCCAGTTGTCGCGATCCTCGACGAAGGGCGTCTGGTTGAGCCGGTCGTTGACCAGCCGGACCTGCTCGGCCGGCTCCAGCCCACGCAGCGAGTCAACGAAGTCCGACCAGGCGCCGAGGTGACAGGCTTCCCCGACCCGTTGCGCGCAGGCGGCCTCGGCGGCGGCACTCCGCGCCCAGTCCCGGCCCATCGCACGGTCCCACTTGGCATAGGCGGGGAACCGCTCCGGTCCGATGCTCCGGCCTTCAGGGAAACCCTGGTTATAAGCAGCCTGAAGGCCTGAGCCAGAGCCTGTAAGCCCGGCAAATGCCAGCACCGCCGCCAGCATAAGCGGCCTGGGTGCAAGAATAGAGCGCTTAAATAATGACACGGATCACACCTCGTCTACCTGACGCAGGCATGTTCCCAAGATGTCATAAATAAAGCTTTATTCAATATGGTGAAAAGCAGTTAACTATAAGCGCCCACACAACAGTAATAACAAGCAATGCCCCGCGGAGAGGATGTATGAATCTCGGAAACTTCTCGCTCAGCCTGACGGTCAAGGACGTCGAAGCGTCGCGCGCCTTTTACGAAAAGCTCGGCTTTACCGCCTTTGCCGGCGATGCTGGCCAGGGCTGGCTCATCATGAAGAGTCCGAGCTGCGTGATCGGTCTGTTCCAGGGCATGTTTGAGAAGAACACCCTGACCTTCAATCCCGGCTGGGATGCCGAGGGCAACAAGCTCGAAAATTTCACCGACGTGCGAGAAATTCAAAAGGCGCTGAAGGCCGACGGCATCGAGATCCTCAGCGAAGCCGATGAAAAAACCAGCGGCCCGGCGAGCTGTATAGTTATGGACCCGGACGGCAATCCGATCCTCATCGATCAGCACGTTTGAAGCGAGCGCGCCCCAAAGCACCTCTCCATCGCCGACTCTCTGCTTACGGCGCATCTCTATGGCCCGACCGCATTTCGCATTGCCGGGCGTCAGCCGATCTTCCTCCGGCGACGCCCGATGAGGGCGAACCCGGCCAAACCTGCGGCAAGGATCGCCAGCGTGCCCGGCTCCGAAACCGCCACAGCGCCGGGCGCTGCCGCGAACCGCAGATTGTCGATAATCAAGTAGCCGTTAGCTGGAAACTCTTCACGCATTGAGAAGCGAATCTCGGTAAAGGGCGACGTATCGTCGAGCAGACCGAAGAGGCCGTCTGAACCTCCCATCACGTCGCGAATGTCGAACTTCTGACCAGATCCCGAAATGGTAGCCTCGAACGGCAAGAAAACATCCGAAAAATCCGCAATGAATCCGACCACCGGAACCGGGAAGACCCAGACCAGCTCGGCCAGGTCAAAGCGGCCACCATGCACGTTGCCTCGATAGCGCGAGCCACTGACCCCATTGTCAAGCACCGGTGTAAACCCGGTGTTTACACCGACGCGCGTCGAAACCACACCACTCTCAAAAGTGATTGAAATCTCGCCAAAATTTCTCGTGTCGAAGGTATCAAGGGTCACGACCGCCCCGCCGACGGCGCCATTGAAGGCGTCCAGGTCGGTTACCGGTATGGGCGCCGCCTTCGCTGCGCCCGCGGTCAGGCCGAGCGACAGAATGAGACCCGCCAGAAGTGATTTATAGTCTTTCATTCGCGTTCCTCGCAGCCACCGCTTCAGCCTCCCTCATCACACGATGGCGAGCGAACAGTGGCTATGGTTTAGGTCGTCTCAATGCCACTGGAAGCCACGTGCTTGCGCCTTACTGCCCTCCTGGCCTGAGACTGTTGGCGGCAACAAAAGCAGCATGACCGACAGTGTTGAAGAGGACCGGCGCTCTTTGTCCGAAACGCGGGCAATTTTGTCCCAAATGCCGCAATACGCGCTTTGGATCGCACGCCAATTCTGGAGGTTCGGCGGGTCAACCTGCCACTGCTTGGCAGAAGGATGCTTCAGCGGCGCAGTTCCGCGAGCAAGGCGTCGGTTGTTACCTGGCGGCAATAGCCCTTGATGGTTCGCAGCGAATTCTCGTGGCGCGCCTGCGTCACTGAAGTGCAGGCATCCGTGACCAGCGTCACCAGATAACCCAGGTCGCAGGCGTCACGGACCGTGCTTTCGACGCAGTGGTCGGTCCGCAGTCCACAGATCACCAGTTGCTTCACCCCGAGATTGCGCAGGACGTAGTCGATATGGGTCGAGATGAAGACGGAAGACGAGGATTTGGGAAAGACCATCTCATCCTCGCCCGGCGCGAGTTCATCGATCACCTTGCCGTCCCAGGACCCCTTCGGCACGTTGAAGCCGGAGATCTTGTAGTCCAGGCTGCGATCCCGACCGTCCTTCGTCAGGCTCTCGATGGTGGTAAAGAGCACCTCGATGCCCTGCGCGCGGAACCCCGCCTGCAGCCGCCGGATATTCGGAACGACGACCTCGTCGACCTGCCCAAAATAGCCGGCGTAGTCGCGCTCGCGCTCCGCATCCGACAGTCCCTTGAACTCCCCGCCGTCGCGCCCGGCGCAGAGGTTCTGAACATCGACAATCAGAAGCGCGGAGTCTTTGGGAATGAGCGGCAGCTCTCGGGTCAGGTGCGTTTCGTTCGACATCGAATCTCCGATCCTCAACCAGTCTTTGCAACGTGCGCGTTCAGCGCCCCCTGCCCGGCCGCCAGCCCGCCGCCAGCAGGATGCCACCCGTCGCAAGGATCAGTCCGACCCAGGCGAAACCGCTCGGCCACTCGCCCAGCAGCGGAATGGCCATCAGGGTCGCCAGGCCCGGCACGCCGGCCATCGCCGTCGCGGTCGACGAAGGGCCAATGGAGCGGATCGCGGTGGTGAAGAGCAGCACCGCCAGCACACTGGGCCCGAGCCCCTGATAGAGGCCCTGCAGCAGAATCTCCGACCAGGGCGCCGCCGCGATGTTCTTGGGCAGGAATAGCAAATAGAGCGGACCGAACCAGAGGATGTTGATGGTCGGGATACAGACCATCGCCTGCTTGGGCGTCAGTTGCCAGGCCTTGGTTCCGACGATATTGACCGCCAGAAACAGGGTCGAGGCCAGGAACAGCAGATGGCCGACCCAGGCCTCGTCCGTCACGCCGTCGGAGCCGCCGTCCCAGGCGATTAAGACACAGCCCGCCAGGATCACAGCCATCCCGGCAACCCGCCATCCGGTCGGCCGATCCTTCAGCCAGAACCATCCCAGAACCGCCGTGAAGATCGGCAGCGAACCATTCATCATGACCCCCGCGTGGGAGGCCGGCGCATAGAGAAAGCCGCCAAAGGCCAGCAGCAGGTAAGGCACCCCCTGCCCGCAGGCGATCACCAGGATCGGCCACCAGGGCAGATTGCGCGGCCAGAAACGCCAGACAAAGGGCGCGACCGCCACGCTGGCCACCGCATAGCGCAGCGCCGCCATGTCGTAGATCGTAAGGCTCTGGACCACACCCAACCGGGAGACCACCACCCAGCCGGACCAGATCCAGACCACGCTGAAAGCGGCCAACCATCCGAGCAGCGGCCGAACCGGGCTGGACACCGAAGCAGACGGAGACGAGGAAGAACCGCTGTCCGCGCTCAAGCGATCTTGCTCATTTCGTTGAGCTGGAAATCCGCGACGGCCCCTTCGGTCGCCGCCCGATAGGCCGCCAGATGCGGCTGCTGCATATGCGCCTGCCAGAGGTCCCGGCTCTCCCAGATCTCGTAAAAAACGAAGACGCCCGGATTGTCGTTGTCCTGATGCAGGTCGTACAGGACGCAGCCCTCTTCGCTACGCGTGGGCGCCACCAGCTTCTCAAGCTCACTGCGGACGAGGTCTTCTTTACCGGGCGCGGCCGTAATCTGGGCGAGAATAATCAGGGGCATGAGAAGCTGTCCATTCGATGGGGGAGAGGCAAATATCAGGGGAAGCCACGACCGATGCAAGCACCGAAACGGTCCCTGTCAATGAAGGTAAATCGGACAAGGCTGAAACGTATCGGACAATATTGCGCGCATATTGGACAATATGCGGCTCCACCCTTCCCCAAACTTTCGAAGACAGTCAATATTCAAGCTCAAGTTCCGGCCCCTGAAGCTGTCAGAAATGAGTGTTCCGGTTTCCACCGATCCAATGGAAAGCGCCAATCACTCGCCAGGGTCTGTTTAAGCTCGAAATGCCATGGTTTGTCGTCGGCGCCCGGTGCTTGTTGCGGGTGAGGCGTTGTCTCAACAACTTAGGCCTCTCGCACTTAGCGCTTTGAATCTAAGCGCATAATGCAAGAGCTGGGAGCATCTCATGTCAAAGAAAGTACTCGGGTTTCCACGGCCGGAGATTATGCCGATGCAGACTCACCCAACATATTGTTTTGCCGCCACATCGATCGGAATTCTTGAGTACTACACGCAGCGGCTCTGGCCATACAACCAGCAAGAGGTTGCCGCAGAACACAATCAATCCCGAGCAAACGAAGGGAAAAAGGTACTGAATTTTGGCAGTCCCAGTTACATCCTCAAAATTTATAAATGCTACAATGGATCTCAAAAATTAGGAAACAACAATCCCAGGCCAGATCAAATATACAACACCATTAAAAAAGAAATAAAGAAAGACAGGCCAATTATCGTTGGAATAAACGGTTTTCACTGCGGAATAGTTTACGGTTATCATGATGTTGAAAATGGAACAATTTACGCAACGGATCCAGGCGAAGGTATTACTAGGCCTGGACACAAAGAGAGATTTAAGTTGATGGATTTTTTGTTCAAGTACAGAGGAGATGGCACAATTACAGAGCTGATTTTCACCAAAAACGGCTTTGCTGAAGGTGTCGACGTACCGGTCAGGAATACAGCGGATGAAGTGGACGCCATGCTCTCAGAGATCGATTTTTGAGCGACTTAGACTAGGAAATCAGCGCGCTTTCACTTAAGCGATCATAGCCGTGTCGCTGCCTTGAAGCGCTTTAGAATAGACCTCCGCAAGCAAAACGCTGGCTTTCAAAGCATCCCGTCGAAAGTTGCATTTGCGCGCTATTCACGTCACTCCATCAGCGTTCGATACGAGCACTTCAACGGCCTCTTGGTGCCACGATTTCTGAATCAGTCTCATGACATATGGGACAAAATTGCACGCGTTTCGGACAAAGTGCCGCCCACCCCTTCCCTTTTCATTCGCAAACAGTCATGGCTCACGCCGGAAACCGGGACACCCCGCCTCAGTTGCAAAGAACGCGCCGGCTCTTGGGGGCTTTGAGCCGAAGCTACCGCAGGGAAGCGAAATGAACTTTATGGAATTGATATCACAAAGTGGGACAGCCACGCGCGCAGTGGCGTTCAAGGCTCTCCTCGGAGCGCACCTGCTCGGCGGGCTGCTCGTGGCCTTCATCCCGAGCGCTCAGGCGACGTTGATCGGGCAGACGGTGGGCTGCGCCACCTCTTCCGATCTTGCCTCGAGCGGTACAATTTGCTCCAGCGAAACTGCGGTGGTTGTAAGCCCAGCAGAGGAATTCACCATTGTTAGGGTGAATGTAATCGCTCCCGGAGTCGTGCTTGAGGATCCGTTGTTTACGATCGACATCGATGAGAATTCAATTGTCATTGAGCCAGCCGACGGTTTTTCAATTAGGGTCCAGGCGGAATTCGACGTGTCTTTGTCCGATCTTTTCTGGCTTGGAAATCCGGATGCCGTGATCACCGGTTTCGATCTGTCGGTGAGTGGCGTGACGGGCTTTGACGAGGCGGACATCTCCTTCTCCGACAATGCCATGGGATTTGCTCTTGGAGACGGAGCCGAGTGGAGTGTAGGATCCTCTGCCACCATCACGCTCCTGACAGGAGACGGCGGACCAAGCCTGGCCGTACCCGAGCCTGCGACACTCGCGCTCTTGGGCCTGGGACTGGCCGGCCTCGGTGTCGCGCGGCGCAGGAAGAGGGCCTAGGGCCTGTTGAGATTCAGGGAACTTCGATGTCAAAGTGCAGGACGTCTTCGCGCGTACCCAGCTTGCTGTAAAGCGCAATCGCCGGCGGGTCGGTCAGGTTCGCCTGGACGAAAATGACGTAGGCGCCTCGCGCGGCAGCGATGCATTTCAGCTCTTCGATCAGCGCCGTTGCGACACCCTCGCGCCGCCGATCTTTCACGACCGCGAGGTCGTAGATGTAGATCTCGCTGCGTGCCTGCTCGAATTTCCTCAGGGCATAGGCAGCAAGGCCACCGATCACCCGTCCCTCTTGTAAAGCCGCCAGGGCGATAAAGGTTTCGCTGCCGAGCAGGTCTTTCAGGTAGGCGCTGTCCGGCTGCGCACCGCAGTAGGTTTCTCTGTCCTCGAAGACCTCGCCGAAGAGCGCGAGCAGGTCGCGGAAGGTCTCCGTATCGCCGGCAGCCAGATGACGAATAGCAAAATCGCTCACGCGCAAAATCCTCCCGCCGGATCGTCTCGACTCAGGTCGCGACCTGCAGCGCGGCGACCTCTTCGGTGTCGAGGCGGTTCAGCGCCCCCATGGTGAGGCCCTTGAAAACCAGCGCCACCTCGTCACCGAGGGTCTCGTAGTTAAGCTCACCCCTGAGGTCTTCCACCAGGCTCTGTTCGAAGCCGTCGCGCAGACCCTCGTCCAGCAGGTCCATGGTGCGCGTGCCGCTGCCGGTGAAGGCAACCGGAACCGGGCCGATCAGGGCGAAGAGACGCCCCAGGCCGAAACCGATCGCGCAACCTGCCTCGCGGTAGGCGGCCAGTGCCCGCTCGTCGCCGGACCGCGCCAGTTCCTCGATCCGGCTCATGTCCGCCGCGGTGGGGGGCGCGACAATTTGCTGATCGTCGCCACCCGTGGCCCGCCGCCAGATGGCATAGTCCGCCGCGTAGGCCTCGACGCAGCCGCGCCGGCCACAGCGGCAAAGCGCGCCTTCCGGCACGTGGTTCATATGGCCGAACTCCACGGCGGAATCGCGCAGGCCCACCAGTGGCGCGCCGTCCAGGAACAGCCCCATGCCCACACCATAGCCGATCAGGATCGCGGCGAAGCGCTCGCGGTAGCGCGGCGGGTCAATCCACTGCAACGCCTCGGTCATGGCGGCGCAGTCGTTCATCACCGAGACCGGCACCCCGAAACGTCGAGAGAAGCGCCTTGCCAGGTCAATTTCCCGCGCGCGCAGCACCGGGGACCAGAGGATCTTTTCGCCCGCGCCATCGGTGATGCCCTGCACGGAAACCTCGATGCGTGACAAGGGCCCCGCTTCGTCGGGCGCTTCCCTGAGCAGCCCGACCACCGCATCACCGATGGTACGGATGAAATCGCCGCGCTGCAGCTCCAGCGCCGCCAGGTCGACCTGGCTCTCGGCACCTTCCCGGCCCGCGTAGTCGACCAGTTTCAGACGGATGCGATTGACCGCGATCATCACCGCCACGACACAGCCGCGCAGGGGGTTGAGCGAAAGCTTGACCTGCGGCCGGCCGCGCGACTTCGCGGCGCCGGCCTCCCCTTCAGCCTGCAGCAGGACCCCTTCCTCGAGCAGCGTGGAGGTGATGCCCGACACCGCGGCCGGACTGAGCCCGGTTGCCTGCCCCAGGGCCGTGCGCGACTGCGCGCCTTCCCGGCGAAGCGCGCGCAGAATCAAGGCTCTGTTGTTCTCGCGGACAAGATCGATCGTTGCCTTGCGGATGTCTCGCTCCCAAGTTTGTTTGCGTCTTTTTGCAGGCTCGGACCGACGCCTTCACGCATCGCCTGACCTTGGCGCTTGAGCAATATGTTGACACAGCCCGCGTCTCATGTCACATTTTTTTCGAGGCGTGAAATAAATAGAAAACGACGCCCGCCTCGCAGACGGGCGACGCGTCGACCGCAGCAGCAATCGGGAGGAATTCGATGAAAAAGTTTATGCTCGGCCTGGCCGGTGCGGCCCTGGCAGCCAGCTTCGCCGGAAGCGCGCTCGCACAGGACATCACCGTCGGGGTTTCCTGGTCGAACTTTCAGGAAGAACGCTGGAAGACCGACGAGGCCGCGATCAAGGCGGCGCTGGAAGCCGCCGGCGCGAAGTACATCTCGGCGGACGCCCAGTCCTCCTCGTCCAAACAGCTTTCGGACGTGGAAAGCCTGATCGCCCGCGGCGCTACCGCGCTGATCATCCTGGCGCAAGACTCCAGCGCCATCGGCCCGGCGATCGATGCCGCCGACAACGAGGGTATTCCGGTGGTCGGCTATGACCGTCTGATCGACGACTCCCGCGCCTTTTACCTGACCTTCGACAACGTCGAGGTGGGGCGTATGCAGGCCCGGGCGGTCTTCGCGGCGCAGCCGAAAGGCAACTACGTCATGATCAAGGGCTCGCCGACCGATCCCAACGCGGACTTCCTGCGCGGCGGTCAGCAGGAGATCATTCAGGCCGCCGTGGACTCCGGCGACATCAAGATCGTCGGCGAGGCCTACACCGACGGCTGGCTGCCGGCCAATGCCCAGCGCAACATGGAGCAGATCCTGACCGCGGCCGACAACGAGGTCGACGCGGTGATCGCCTCCAACGACGGCACCGCCGGTGGCGTGGTGGCCGCCCTCACCGCCCAGGGCATGGAAGGCATTCCGGTCTCCGGCCAGGACGGCGACCACGCGGCACTGAACCGGGTCGCGCTGGGCACGCAGACCGTATCGGTCTGGAAGGACGCCCGCGATCTGGGTAAGGCCGCTGGTGAAATCGCCGTCGCTCTGGCCAAAGGCTCGGCTGCGGATGCGGTCGAGGGTGCGCAGAGCTGGACCAGCCCCGGCGGCACCAAGCTGACAGCGAAGTTCCTGGCGCCGGTTCCGGTGACCCGGGCCAATCTGAACGCCGTGGTCGATGCCGGCTGGATCAAGAAAGACGCCCTCTGTGCAGGCGTCCCGGCCGGCGCGGTCGACATCTGCGGCTAAGGCCGTTACGGCGAGTTGATTAAGAGGCGGCCCGGCTAGGGGCACACCGAGGAAACCTTCGGGCCGCCTGCTCGCTTCATTCTTTTCATAATTTAGCTGAGACTCGCGGCAGCCAGGCTTACAATGGCTGCGCAGCGATGTCGCATTGGGGACTGACCATGCGTGAAGCCCTGTCCCGTGTTGTTCGCACTCTGCAGATCGACACCCGCCTGCTGGGTATGATCGCCGCGCTGGTGATCATCTGGATCCTGTTCGACCTGCTGACCGAAGGGCGTTTCCTGACGCCGCGCAACCTCTTCAATCTTTCGGTCCAGACCGCCTCCGTCGCGGTGATGGCGACCGGCATGGTCTTCATCATCGTGACCCGGCACATCGACCTCTCGGTCGGCTCCCTGCTGGGTTTCATCGGCATGACCATCGGCTGGCTGCAGGCACAGGTTCTGCCCGAGCTGCTGGGCATCGGCCATCCGGCCATCTGGGTCATCACCATCTTCTGCGGCGCGCTGATGGGCGCGGCGATCGGCGCGGCCCAGGGCTACATCGTCGGCTATCTCGCGGTCCCGGCCTTCATCGTCACCCTCGGCGGATTGCTGGTCTGGCGCGGCGCGGCCTGGTGGGTCACCAGCGGCCAGACCGTCGCGCCCCTGGACAAGACCTTCACCCTGCTGGGTGGCGGCGCGGAGGGCACGCTTGGCGCGACCTGGAGCTGGCTGCTCGCCGCGGTCTGCGCGCTCGCCGCCGTGGCCCTGCTGTTCCTTTCGCGCAAACGCAAGAGCGAGCATGGCTTCGCGGTCAAGCCTCTGGCCGCCGAGTTCGCGCTGGCCGGCATCTTCATCGCGGTCATCTTCGGCTTCACCGCGGTCATGAACGCCTACGCGATCCCGGCCCGGGCAGCGGCACGCATGTTCGCGGCAAGGGGCGAGACCATGCCGGAAGGACTTGTGCTGGCGCACGGCATCGCCATTCCGGTGGTGATCGTTCTGATCGTCGCCACGGTCATGACCATCGTGGCCCGGCGCACCCGCTTCGGCCGCTACATCTTCGCGACCGGCGGCAACCCGGACGCCGCCGAACTGGCCGGCGTCGATACCAAGAAACTGACCGTCAAGGTCTTCGCCCTCATGGGCTTCCTGACCGCCATCGCCGCGGTCATCGCCTCGGCCCGCCTGCGCTCCGCGGCCAACGACCTGGGCACCCTGGACGAGTTGCGAGTCATTGCCGCCGCGGTCATCGGCGGCACCGCCCTCTCTGGCGGCATCGGGACCATCTACGGCGCGATCCTGGGGGCCGTGGTCATGCAGTCGCTGCAGTCCGGCATGGCCATGGTCGGCGTCGATGCGCCGCTGCAGTCCATCGTGGTCGGCCTGGTGCTGGTGCTCGCGGTCCTCGCCGACATCATCTATCGCCGCAGGACGGGAGATTGAGCCATGAATACGCAAGCTTCACAAAGCGGCCAAACACCTCTCGTCGAGATGGACGACATCCATATCGCCTTCGGCGGCATCAAGGCGGTGGACGGCGTCAGCGTCGATCTCTATCCCGGCGAGGTCGTCGGCCTGCTCGGCCACAACGGCGCTGGCAAGTCGACTCTGATCAAGACCCTCTCCGGCGCCTACCGGCGCGACAGCGGCGCGATCCGCATCAACGGCCAGGAGGTCACGATCGAGAACCCGCGCGACGCCCGGCACCACAATATCGAGACCATCTATCAGACCCTGGCGCTGGCCGACAATCTGGACGCGGCTTCGAACATCTTCCTGGGCCGGGAACTGGTCTCCAACGGCGGCTTCCTCGACGACGACCGCATGGAGGCGGAAACCCGCAAGATCATGGGCCGCCTCAACCCGAACTTCCAGAAGTTCTCCGCGCCCGTGAAGGCCCTCTCGGGCGGTCAGCGCCAGTCCGTCGCCATCGCGCGCGCCATCTACTTCGACGCCCGGGTTCTGATCATGGACGAGCCCACCGCCGCCCTCGGCCCGCAGGAGACCGCCCAGGTCGGCGAACTGATCAAGCAGCTCAAGTCCGAGGGCATCGGCATCTTCCTGATCTCCCACGACATCCACGACGTCTTCGACCTGGCCGACCGGGTCAGCGTCATGAAGAACGGCCAACTCGTGGGCTCCGCCCGCACGGAAGACGTCACCAAGGACGAGGTGCTGGGCATGATCATCCTGGGCAAATGCCCGCCCGGCGCAACCCCGGGGCCGGGCGCGTTGGATGGAGAAGGCTGACGGTTAGGCGACTTTGGGCTGCTGTCCAATAAGATTGCCGACTTAGTTTGATAAGGGGAACGGCACCGCCTGTTCCCAGGCCCCGTCGAGCGCCCACTCCAATATGCATTTCCTCCGAGTCGGTTTTTTCTTTCGGCGGAGATACTTCCTTGCAAACTCTTCGAAGAGGCCAGGTTCGCCTGGGACAAGCCTGAGGTCACGCTGCAGAAGCTTCTCCACGAACTCGGCGATATCATCCGTCATGGATTGCGCCAAGGCCTCGTGAGGCGTGTCATCATAACCCTCATAATCCATCCAGTCCTGCGCGACGAGAGCATCACCTTCCAAGACATCAACGAACCATTCGAGCACATCGTCGGAAACCCTACCCCTGACGATCAACCCGTCTCATGCAAGGTCAAGTTCATTCGCTTCGCACTGGACACGATGGGAAACATCGGGATAGCCATCAAACTAGTCTGGCACGTGGCCCAAATAGAGGTTCATGGAGAGATCCTAAACAGGAGAGAAATAGGAATCAGTGCCCAAACTTCATTTGACGCTTTCGAAGCTGCTAAGACAGACCTGCTCAACCGGCGTTTCTCTCATTGATACAACCCGGCTGTGGTACTTTTTTCCGTCGACCGCGGTGAATTCCACGACATCGGTCACTTTTATGCCGTAAGTACAACGCTCTCCATTTCCGTCGACTATCTTCAACGCTGCTTCGGGCGCGATTTCTCCGGCAACACTGAAGAGTTGAACAACGATGCTACCCGGCACCCCGTCCAAAACAGTGTTTTTGCGCAAAAGCAGCCCTCTCTCTCCCACCTCGGAAACACAGTGGTCATCTGCAAGCGGAGGCGGTTCGGATTCCTCCGACACATAGCCGCGCAGAGCGAAACCACCTCCCAAAGCAGCAGTTGCGACGGCAACCAGAAGCCCCATTAAGGCTAAGAGTTGATCGGTCGTAAATCTGCCATTGGGATCGTTGCTTTCAGGCGGCTCCGTCACTCCAAACTGTCCAGGCGTGCTTTGCAGTTAACACCGGGAGCCCAAAACCAACCTTTCGGATCCCAGGTACGCGCGCATTGAAACTCAGCGCACTCGACATAGTGTTCGCGCGCCGTCTCAACATCTCCGAGCAAATGCGCGGAACGCGCTCGGATCCATTGCGCCGAACCCACGTCGTTTAGGACGCCATTTGCGAAAATCGCGTCTCTTTCTCCAGCAGGCACCACTCCATCCGAAGGGCAAGCATTACCATCGTTGAACCTGCGCTGATCGTGTCGAGCCTGCGCTATCCATTCCTCCATACACTCATCAACGGCAGACAACGCTTCAGCTGGTTCTTTATCATTGAAATGCTGCCAGGCATGTAACACCCACCCTTCGCGGTCGCTGCAGTTTTTGACGGCATCGGCCTGAGCGGGCGTGAACGACAACATGGCCAAGACAATGGCCAACGTAAAATATCCGAATTTGTGGAACATTGGCAGAATCCATTTCTATAATTTACAGCGAATATTATGAAAAATCTCTTTTATAAAAAGAAAATGTAACAGATTATTACTCGATTTAATAGAAAATAACCACGAAGAAGAGATTGCCTTCATTCAAGTGTCGAGTAACCTCACCAAGCTAACGCCCGCAAGGCGCGAACTCAGCAACGTCTTGTACCGAAGACCTGAGTTCCACAGCTTTTGGTCTGGCGCTACACGGCCACCTCAAAGTCCCCCCCTTTGCCCCGGCGCGGCGTCAGCCCAGCATCTATCCTCGCGACCGAGTACGAAAAGCAAACATGCCCGTCGCAGAAGCAGCTATCGTGTCCGGCCTCCGGACCACCACAATTGGTCAGAGCCTGGTTCCGAAAGTCGGAGGTGGCAGGTGCGTTTTCACCCGAGAACCTCGAAGATATGCTCACCGGACAGGTGATTGTTGCGGAACGCTGGCGAACAGCTTTTTCATCGAAGCATGATCTTATTTAAAACGAACAGACAGGTTCGCGTTGCGCAGCTTATAGTAGCACATTATCCTAGAACTCCTAACGATTTGTTGTATAACAGTGCTACAGATTAGGAGAAAACGATGTTCGTTACCTGTATGCGTTTCCTGACCATAATTTCTTTTGTTCTGTTTTACAGCAAAGCGTCACTCGCGAACGAAGCCTGCGACGCTCTCAAGCCCACCAATGCCCAAGATGTAGAAGAAAGCTTCAAAGGGAAGATACAAGGACAAATCGAAGGCTGGGTCTCTAAACTGGCAGGCGCCGCCGCTAATCTGGAAGGCGAGTACAAAAAGCTAAGTAAAGATGTTCTCAAAGACTATGACCAGAATGACAAGCTCTACATTCTGCAGCGAGTGCTCTATCTCGTATGCATCGAACCTAACGGAAACATTGACGCCAACCGGCTGCTGGAACTGTTCATCAGCGGCACCGCCAGATCCAAACCCGCTCGCTACTCAGCCGAAATCTCCGTTGATCGCTACAAAGATGCTCTCGGCAGGGGGTGGGACTACCCGCTACAGCAGCCGGATCCCTACCTCTGCCTTTCCGGCATGAAGAATCCAAGTGAGAGCTTTTGCGTGGATCACAATTCACCGGACTGGCGGTGCTCCAATAAGTGGGTCTGCAAAATGGTGATCCTGACGCCCCGGTCCCTTGGCAAGAGGTTCACCGTAACGGCATTTGATAAAGACGCCGACAAAGATGATCTCATTGGTCAGAATGTCTGCAATGTCGGGGAAGACTGTGTCCTCCAAAACAACAAAGCCAATTGGAATTCAGCCACAGTGAAGCTTTATGCGGAAGAATAGTACGGGATGAAGATCAAGCGGCTTCTCGCAGTTTCAGGTTCACCGGAACTCCAAAGTCAACGGCTCTGGAGCTTTCTTCGTCGGCAGTGATGTCCCTTCTTGAAGCTTTGTCTCTTCATGACTTGGGGGATGCAGAGGTCTTAGCAAGCCGCGAAACAATGCTTTGCGGGCAGGCATATGGAATGCAAAACGCCGCTCGACAGAGGGAATGAATTCCGTTACCAGCGTGCCATGCTGATTTTTGCCGCTGCCGTCTTCTTTCTCATCATCACACCGGGACCAGGCGTCCTCTCCACCGCGGGGGTCGGATCGGCCTTCGGCTTCCGGCCGGGCGCGCGCTATATCCTAGGCCTCTTCATCGGCACCAACCTGGTGGCGCTGGCGGTGATCTCCGGACTGGCAGCCGTGGTCCTCGCGCACGAGGCGATCCGGCTGGTTCTGCTGATCGCCTCGGGCGCCTATCTCCTCTTCCTCGCCTCACGCATTGCGCTGGCCGGCACGAAGATCGCCTTCATCGAAGCGCGCAAGGCGCCGGGCATCTGGGGCGGGATCACCCTGCAGGCGATCAATCCGAAGGCCTATACGGTCAACACCACCCTCTTCACCGGCTTCGCCTTCTGGCCGGAGAGTCTCGCGACCGAGACCCTGGTCAAGCTGCTGGTGATCAACAGCATCTGGATTCCGATCCACTTCCTCTGGCTCGGTGCCGGGGTCTGGCTCCACCGCCTCGAGCTGCCGGCCCACATTCAGTTCCGCATCAACCTGGCCATGGCCGCCGCCATGCTTGCGGTCGTCGCTCTGGCCGCGCTGGCGCCGAAGTAATCGGCACTGAAGTGAGAGCTCCGAGAGGATCAGGAAGACGCGACCCAGGTTAGTTCCGGTCAGCGTCCGCCTGCAAATCCACGTCCCTGGCTTGCTGGAAACGGCCCGCCTTCAGGCGAAAACTGTCCTCGATAATCGAGGCGAGCGCCGCGAGGCTGACCAGGACGCCGGAGATGGGAACGATGGTAACAGCGTACTTTTTGGGCATGTAGTTCGGCTTGAAGACGAAGCCACCGTCCTCCCAGGCGAAGTACCACATCTCCCAGTATTTGCCACCCATGGTGGCCACGACTTCCAGGCCGTAGACGAGCATCACGAGGCCCAGGCCGAAGATCACCAGCGACCAGAACTGCTGGATGCAAAAAGCGGCTTTCAGCGGCAGCCAGGAATAGACCAGGTCCAGCGCAATGTGGTCCTTATCGCGCACTGTCAGCGCCAGGGCGAAGAACACCAGCCAGATGTTGCTGAGCACCGTCAGCAGGTCGCCCCAGACCGGCGGATTTTCGAAGACGTAGCGCATCACCACCGAATAGACCGTGAACGCCACCATCAGGAGCAGCAGGACGGCGCAAAAGGCGGTCAGAACCTTTCTGATGGCGCGATCGATGAAGGCTGCGGCTTTCATCATCGCAGGAACCCGAAAGCTTTCGGCAGATACAGGGTGAAGTCAGGCACGACGATCAGCACAAACAGCAGCACGAACAGCGCCCCCAGATAGGGCAGCATCGCGAGCGCCACTTTTTCCAGCCGCACGTTTGCGATGGCGCCGGCGGTAAAGAAGGCCACGCCGACCGGCGGCGTGACAGATCCGATGAGGAAGCCGACCACCACCACAAGAGCAGCCTGAACATCCGCATAGCCGGCGCGTACCATCACATCGACCAGCACCGGGCCCACCACGATGATGTTGGCCGCGGAATCCATCACCATGCCGAGCAGACAGATGAAGAGCACCAGCACCAGCGCGAAGATCAGAGGATTGTAGGTGTAGCTCAGCAGCCACTGCTCAAGGTCGTTGATCGCCCCCAGGGAGGTCAACAGCCAACTGAAGGGGCCCGAGGCGGCGATGATGATGAAAACCATGGCCGAATTGCGAAAGGCACGGATGAAAGCGCCCTTGCAGTTCTCCCAGGTAATAGTGCGGTAGACGAAGAGTCCGACGAACAGGGCAATGGTCGCGGTCAGCGCGCCTGCCTCCACGACACCGGCAATACCGAACACGACAGAGCCCACCAGGACGATCGGAATGAGCAGTGCGAAGGACGACTTGTATCCGACGATCGCGATGGCCTTCAGACTGAAGGGCTCTTCGCTGCGCTCGAAGTTGTTGCGCCGGGCGATGACGTAGTTGATCGCCATCAACAGCAGACCGATCATGATGCCCGGCACGATCCCGCCCGCGAAGAGGGCGCCCACCGAAATGCCGCCCGCATTCGCCAGGACGATCATCATGATGGAGGGCGGGATGATGCCGCCGATCGTGGAGCTCACGGCCGTGATCGCGGCCGCAAAGGCCGGTGGATAGCCCGCCCGCTTCATGGCCGGCACCAGCAGTGATCCCACCGTCGCCGTGTCGGCGACCACCGATCCGTTCATGCCGGCGAAGAACATGCTGACCAGGACGTTGGCCTGGGCCATGCTGCCGCGCATCCGACCGATCAGGCGCTGGCTCAGCTCCACCAGCCGGTCGGTGATGGTGGCGCTGGTCATGAGCTCGCCGGTCAGCATGAAGAAGGGGATCGCGGTCAGCGGCACCGAGTCGATGGCGCTGAACATCTGGCTGGCGATGAGGATCATCGGCGCCGCGTCGGTGATCAGGATGTAGACCACCGGAATGAGGATCAGGGTGAAGCCGACGGGCGCGCCGAGCATGATCAGCAGCACCAGAATGATCAGCAGCAGGATGCTATCCATGAGGCGTCCGATCCTGTCGCGGCCGGGAAGTCTGATCAATATTCATAGGATAACACGCCGAGGGGCGCGGGACAGAGCCCCGCGCCGCCTCCCCCATTGCGAGATCCGACCGGATTACAGAGCGCCCGCCTCTTTGAGCTGTGCGATGAAGTCGGTCATGCCCTGTTCTTCAAGCACACGGGTTGCCGTTTCCGGATCGAACGCGCCTTTCGCGTTGAGCCAGGCGTCGATCGCCCCGGCCCGCCACTGCGCCAGCTCTTCTTCGGTCGGTTTGTACCACTCCTTGATCTCGGCCTTGATAGCGTTTTCACCATCCTCGACCCACTGGCGGTCCAGTTCCTGTACGCGCTGGCCGAAAGCCTTGGCCGCGGCATGCAACCACTCCCTCTCCTGGTCACTCAGCGCATCGTATTGGCGCTTGTCCATCGAGAGCTGATTGCCGGACCAGGAGCCGCCGATCTCGGTATAGTACTTCGCGACCTCGTGCAGCTTGGCGATATGCTGCCAGGGCGTGGCGACGTACTGACCGGAGACGACCCCCGTCTGCAGACCCTGATAAAGCTGCGTCCAGTCATAGGGCACCGGCACCGCGCCCCAGTTTTTGATCAGCGTGTATTCGATCGGGCTCTTGGTAACGCGCCACTTGATGCCTTCCATGTCGGAGGGTACACGCACCGGACGCAGGGCGTTGCCAAGTTGGCGGAAGCCGCCGCTGGAATAGACCGTCAAGCAGACATGGCCGGCCTCTTCCGCCGCGATGTCGCATTGCTTCTTGCCCAGCCATTCCGATGAAATGCGATCCGCATCTTCGATGCTCTTGAAGATGTAGGGCAGATCGAAGATGGACAGCGCCGTGCCGAAGTTGCCGAAGTTGGCGGTCGAACTTGTCCAGAGCTGCAACAGGCCCTGGTTCGCCTGCTCACCGCAGGTCTGTTCGCCGCAAAGGGAACCGCGATAATGCGGCTCGATGGTCATCTTCCCGCCCGACACCTTTTCCAGCGTAGGGATCAGAGCCTGGTCGATCGCGTCCCCGATGGGCATACCCAAGCGGCCAACCGTACCCAGCTTCAAAACCTTTTCGGCGGCAGCCCCTTCCGCCGCCAGGGACAGGGCCAAGGCGGCTACGACCGTCTTGAAGTGCTTTGCGTACTTCATGGTTCGAAATCTCTCCTGTTTGATGTCTTCGCGCCATTTTTCTGACTTGTTGACGTCACTTAATCAGCAATGGTCAAAGCGGGGGAAGTGACAGAGAGCGCCTTTACAAAGGACAGATCGGCGAAAGGGGCGATGCGAGCTGGGACAGTTGGAAAAGCCGCCTATACTGTCCCTTCGTATCCACCGCCAAAGGGACAGATTGGGTCTGCCGCCCATATCCGTCCGAGGGGTTCGTCATAAGCAAGCAGTCGCCGTTGTTTTTCAAACTGCCCGAAAGTTCCCACCTCAGCCTGCGCAATCAGGTCTGCGAGTTGATCAGTTCGGCCATCACCATGCAATCGCTGTCGCCGAACCGCCCCCTGCCCTCCTGCCGGCTGCTGGCGGAACAGTTGGGTGTCTCCCGCAACACGGTCTTCGCCGCCTATCAACAACTGATCGATCTGGAACTGCTCGTCGCCAGAGACCGATCGGGATACTACGTCAATCCCGAGGCCTACGAGAACGCCTCCGCGCCGGCCGGCCAATCGGGGGATGCGCCCGCGACGCCGGCGCCGGTGACCTTCGCCCCGTCAGCACTGATTCCGATCGACAACCCCGTCGACTGGACCAGCTACCCCTACCCCTTCATCTACAATCAGATCGACCCGAATCTCTTTCCCGTCGATGGCTGGCGCGAGTGTTCGCGGCTGGTGCTGGGCCGCAAGCAGATTCCCACGCTCATGGGCGATTCCGTGGAAAGCGACAGCCCAAATCTGATCGAGCAACTGCGCCAGCGCCTGCTGGCCACACGGGGCATCTTCGCCAATCCGGACGAGATCCTGATCACCCTGGGCGCGCAGAACGCCCTTTCCGTCCTGGGCATGCTCTTCGCGCAGTTTCCAGCGCCCATCGCCGTGGAAGACCCCGGTTTCATGGGCGGCTTCAACGCTTTCCGCATGGCCGGCAACGATCTGGTCGGTGTGCCCGTCGACCTAGACGGCTTGATTCCCTCCGCCGTTCCCGACGGTGTAAAGCTGGTCTTCACCACACCCAGCCACCAGTTCCCGACCATGGTGACCATGCCGCTCAAACGGCGCGAAGAACTGCTCGCCGTGGCGAAGGAGAAAGACTGTCTGATCATCGAAGACGACTATGAGGCCGAGATGAACTACCTCGCGCAGTCATCTCCCCCCATGCGGGCCATGGACCGGGAACAGCGGGTCATCTACGTGGGCAGTTTCTCCAAAACTCTGTCACCCGGCATCCGCCTCGGTTTCATCGTGGCCCACCCGGATATCATACGCGAAGCCCGCATCGTGCGTGGCACCATGTTCCGGCACCCGCCGACCCTGCTGCAGGAAACCATCGCGATCTTCATCCGGCTCGGCCATTACGACGCCCATCTGCGCAACATCGAACGGCGCTACAAAAAGCGCTGGCAGGCCATGCGCGATGCCATCGCGACCCATCTGCCGATGCTTGAGTACACCCGCAACATGGGCGGTACCTCCTTCTGGCTGACGGGGCCGTCCCATTTCGACGGCACGCTGCTGCGCGAGCGCCTGCAGGAACGCGGCGTGCTGATCGACCGTGGCGAAAACTTCTTCCTGGACAAGGACCACAGGAACTGTTTCCGGCTGGGCTTCGCCTTCGTGCCGATTTCAAAGCTGGAACAGGGCATCAAGATTATTGCCGAAGAGGTCAGAGAGTTGATCTGAGCCCGGTTTTCAATCCGAATTTGCCGATCTGTCATCTTCTTCTACGCAACCTGTCTCTCCCCCCGGGCGATTCAATCTGCCAATTGTCATAGGGCGTTTCCCAGGCGGCGCTCCGCGTCCCGTGGGCTGAAATGAGGGCGAGCATGAAGAAGAACGAAGCAATGACGCAGAGTTGGCGGCCGTTCGAAATCGCGGTGCCGGATGAAACTCTTGCCGATATCCGCGCCCGCGTCGCGGCCTTTCCCTGGCACGAAATGCCGGACGACGGCGGTTGGGCATATGGCACAAACCTGGATTACATGAAGGAGCTTTGCGCCTACTGGCTCGAAGCCTATGACTGGCGAAAGCATGAGGCCGAACTGAACCGCTTTTCCCATTTCCGCGCGCCGGCGGCCGGAATCGATCTGCACTTCATCCACGAGAAAGGCAGCGGCCCGGCCCCAGCGCCACTGCTGATCAGCCATGGCTGGCCGGGCAGCGTGGCCGAGTTCAAAGAGATTATCGAACCCCTGGCGCACCCCGAGCGCTTTGGCGGCGATGTCGCCGACGCCTTCGACGTGATCGCGCCCTCACTCCCCGGCTTCGCCTGGTCGGGACGCCCCTCCCGCCCATACGGCCCGCGCGCGATGGCCGGAGTCCTGAACAGCCTGATGACCGACGTCCTGGGATATCACAGTTACATCGCGCAAGGCGGCGACTGGGGCGGGGCCATCTCTTCCTGGCTCGGCTTCGACCATGCGCCGGTCTGTTCCGCCATCCATATCAATATTCTGACCATGCGCCATGCCGAGGGGCCTCAGACCGTCGAAGAACTCGCCTGGGCGGAGCAGTTCGAGCGCGATCAGGTCATGGAAAACGGCTACCGCACGCAGCAGGCCACGCGCCCCCAAACCCTCAGCTACGCCATGATGGACAGTCCGGTCGGCATCGCTGCCTGGCTGGTGGAAAAATTCAATTCCTGGTCCGACACCGACGGCGATGACGTGGAGAGCGCCCACAGCAAGGACGACCTGCTCACCAACATCATGATCTACATCACCACCCGCTGCTTCAACACGGCCTCATGGATCTACTACGGCCGGCGCGAGGAAGGCGGCCGGATCCTGTCGGCGGATCATCGCCGCGTCGAGGTGCCCACGGCCTGCGCGCTGTTCCCAGCGGAATTGCTCGCCTGGCCGCCCCGCTCTTACGTGGAGCGCATCTACAACGTGCAGCAATGGAGTGAAATGCCGCGCGGCGGCCACTTCGCCGCCATGGAGGAACCGGGCTTGCTGCTCCAGGACATCCGGACCTTCGCGCGCGCACTGCGAAACAACCAGACCGACTGTGCCCGAGCCAAACAGGGCTGATCTTCTCATTCGCCGAGATCAGGCAGACACCTCTCTTCTATCGGAGACCCGTGATGAACATGATGCATGCCGGCTACCAATCGCTTGCCGCCTCCCTGACGCCCCGTCTTCAGGCCTTCATAGATGGGAAGTACTGCGCCGCGCAGAGCGGCAAAACCTTCGCCTGTCTTAATCCGGCGACGGGTGCAGAGATTGGACAGGTCGCGCACTGCGACGCGGACGACGTGGATCGCGCCGTCGCTATCGCCCGGCAGCGTTTCGAACAGGGTGTCTGGTCGCGCGCCGCGCCGGAGGCGCGCAAGGAGGTACTCCTGAAGCTGGCCGATCTGGTCCGCCAGCACAGGGACGAACTGGCGGTGCTCGAAAGCCTCGACACCGGCAAGACCATCACTGACTGCCTGCATGAAATCGGCACGGAGGTGCCGACCTTCTTTCAATGGTATGCGGAACTCGCGGACAAGGCCTTCGGCAAGGTCGCGCCGACCGGTCAGGATGCGCTGGCCCTGATCGTGCGCGAACCGGTGGGCGTGGTCGGCGCGATCCTGCCCTGGAACTTCCCGCTCGTCATGGCCGCCTGGAAGATCGCGCCCTCGCTGGCCGTGGGCTGCTCGACCATTGTCAAGCCCGCGGAACAGGCCCCGCTCACGACCCTTCGTCTGGCCGAGCTGGCGCAGGAGGCAGGCGTGCCTGACGGCGTGTTGCAGGTCCTGCCGGGCTTGGGCGAAACCGCGGGTCAGGCTATCGGGCTGCACAAGGACGTCGACGTGGTGTCTTTCACCGGCTCGACGGAAGTCGGGCGGCTGTTCATGCGCTACTCCGGTGAAAGCAACCTTAAGGGCATCGCCCTGGAGATGGGCGGCAAGAGTCCGTTCATCGTGCTGGAGGATGCAGCCCTCAATGACGACCTGATCGAGCATGCCGCCCAGTCGGCCTTCTGGAACGGCGGCCAGAACTGCTCCGCCAACATGCGCCAGCTCATCGCCGCGCCGCTGGTCGAGGAATACACCGGGCGTATCTGCGAGCGGGTCAAGGCCTTCAAGGTGGGCGACCCGCTCGACCCGGCAACCGACATCGGCTCGATGATTACCGAAGATCACAAGGAGATGGTGATGCGCTACATCCACAGCGGCGCGGCACAGGGTGCACGCATGCTGATGGGCGGCGATGTGGAGGGCATGGGATCTTTCATCCGGCCGACCGTCTTCGAGGGCGTGACCCCGGAGATGACCATCGCCCGGGACGAAATCTTCGGCCCGGTCCTGGGCATCATGCCGGTGAAATCGACCGAGGAGGCGCTAGCCATTGCGCGGGATACGGATTACGGGCTGCACGCCACTCTCTTCACCCGTGATATCGACCGCGCCATCCACACGGCCCGTGCCCTGCCCTGCGGCACCGTTTCCATCAACGGCTTTTCGGAGGGCGATATCAAGACCCCCTTCGGCGGCTACAAGCAGTCAGGTTCGCTCTCGCGCGACAACGGGACGGAAGCGATCGACCAGTATCTTCAGACGAAGACCATCTGGATCTCTGTTCAGCCACAGTCTCCGGATTAACGCCTTCGGCAGGCGTAATCCTTTGCAGCACCTCTCTCCCAGCGATGGTCGATCGAGACTTGCGTAAGAGCAGAACCTTATGCCGATTCATTTTTTCCGACCGAGGCCGCTTGCTCCAGCAGCCATACACGGAAGGCCGCGACCTTGGGCAGCTCGGCGCGGTCCGGGGCACTCAGTAGGTAGAAGGAGAAGCTGAGCGGCGTGCTGAGGCTCGGATCGAAAGGGCGCAGAAGACGGCCGGCGGCCAGATGGTCGGCCACCAGGATGTCGCCGACCAGAGCCACCCCCTGACCGTCGAGCGCCGCCTGCACCGCCATGGACTCCAGGGTGAAATGCGGCCCGCGGGTCGGGTCGATGTCCGGCAGGCCGGCCGCCAGCAACCACATGCGCCAGCTCGCCTCGGCGTCTTTCCAATCGACATGCAGCAGGGTGTGGTGGCGCAGATCTTCCGGCCGGCGCAGGGGATGCTGGCCCTCTAAGAGCGCAGGGCTGCAGACCGGGGTATTGACCTGGGCAAACAACCGATCGGACCGCAGACCCTCATAGCCACCGGGCCCATAGCGTAACGCCACGTCGACGTCGTCGCGCGTCAGGTCGACCCGGCGGTCGGTGCCGTCGATGCGGATCTCGATCTCCGGATGACGGCTGCGGAACTGCTCCAGCCGGGGCACCAGCCACATAGCGCCGAAAGAGGGACTGACGCTGACGGTCAGCAACCCGCTCTCGCAGTGCGCGCGCATCTGCTCAACCCCTTCGGTCAGCCGGTCGAAGCCCTCGCTGATCAGCGGCAGCGCCGCCTCGCCGGCGGCGGTCAGGCGCAGCGCCCGGGTCAGGCGGCGGAACAATGGGACCCCGATCAGCGCCTCCAGCGCCTTGACCTGATGGCCCACCGCGGCCGGCGTGACGTTCAGTTCGGCCGCCGCCTTGGTGAAGCTGAGATGCCGGGCCGCCGTTTCGAAGGCCTTGAGGGCATTCAACGGCGGAAGCGGTCGTGTCATAGTCTATGCCTATAAATTTTCTATCATATAGACAGAGATCTTCTCGTTTGTCGAATCCTCCTTAAGTACATAATTTTTATTTAATTCAAAGCTGAAAACAGCGTTTTCCAACGCAGAAACACCATCGCCTTGATCAAGTTTTAATACGCCATTGCACAGCACTTTTCAGCCAAACCGAAATCCATGGAGGATCCGATGAATCCTTTCTCCGAGTTCCCGAACCTTGGCAGCGGACAACTGCAAAGCAGCGCCTGTTGCGCCGTCTATCCGAACCGAAGCTCCCAGCCCGGCCGTCAATTCGACGGCTTGCTCAGCATCGGCTTCCTGCGGCTGGTCAACAGCCTGGAGGCGGCAACGCGCCGGCTCGCGGACGGCGTCTCCCGCATCCGCCAGCGGCGCACAGCCATCCGCGCCCTGCAAAGACTGAGCGATCATCATCTGGCGGACATCGGGTTGGAGCGCAATCAGATTACCCCGATGATCGACGAGATGATCGCGCAGGAAACCAACAGCGGCGGTCGGACGGTATGACGCCGTCCCTGGGGTCCGGCTTCGCCTTGGGTGCCGGCCTTCTGGTGATCTCCGCGGTCACCTTCAGCACCGCGGGCCTCTTCACCAAGGGTGTCGAAGCCGGATCCTGGGAGGTCATCTTCTGGCGCGGCCTCTTCGCCGCGGCCTTCACCAGCCTCTGGACGATCTGGCGCGGCAGGCTCCGGGAGAACACTGCCGGCATGGGCTACAGCGGCCTGGCGATCGGCGTGATCGGCGCCCTGGGCACGGCAGCCTTCATCTCTTCCTTTAAGCTCACATCCATCGCCAATGTGTCGCTGATCTACGCGGTTGCGCCCCTGATCGCCGCCTTCCTGGCCTGGCGTGTCATGGGTGAAAAGCCCTCGGCCAGGACCCTCGCGGGATCGCTGGCCGCGCTGCTGGGCGTGGCGATCATCGTCTCGGGCTCGCTCGGTGCCATCAGCCTGAACGGCGATCTCCTGGCCCTCGTCATGACCACGGTCATGGCTTCGATCATGGTGATCTATCGACGGTACCCGCACACGCCTGGCCCCGGCCCCTCGGTCCTGCAATCCCTGCTCCTGCTCCCGGTCGCCGCAAGCCTGGGAAGCCCCTTCGCCGTGGCGCCTGCCGAGATCTACACCCTCGCCGCCTTCGGCCTGCTCTTCGCCATCGCTTCGGTCACCCTCGCCGAAGGCGCCAAGCGGGTTCCCGCCGGCCAGACCGCCCTTATCAGCGCCCTGGAAACCCCGCTCGCCCCGGTCTTCGCCTTCCTGCTGCTGTCGGAGGTTCCGAACGGCGCGACCCTGCTCGGCGGATCTCTGGTGCTGCTCGCGGTGATTTTTTCGATGAGAAGTGAAACGTAGCGGCTTCAGGGCCCCCAAAGGGCCGGCTGCCGCCAGCTTTCCGGAACCAGGAGCTCTCCGGTCAGGCTTGATGCACTACCCTGCAAGTCGAGGGATTGCCAGGCCTCCAGCCACTCTTTGGGCAGAGGATAAGGCGGCGCCACACGGTAATCCGCCGCAAACCCGAAGCGTCCGTAATAGCCTGGGTCGCCGAGCACGTAGACCCGGCGCGTATCGCTTTCCTCCAGGCGCTTCAGTCCGGCTTCAACCAAAGCCTTGCCAAGCCCCTGCCTTTGCCTGGCGGGCGTAACGGCGAGCGGTCCCAGCAGCGCAAGCTTCTCATCTGACCCCGCAAGCCCGCAGATGGTGAAGACCACATGCCCCAGCAAAACCCCGTCAGCCACCGCGACAAGCGCGAAGGCCTGTGGCTCCTTACCGTGCAGTTCCCGAACGAGCGGCAGCAAATCCTCCTCCGGAAAGACTTCCGGATAGAGCGCCTCGAGTGACGCCAGGTCGGCCGGCTCGCTTTCGCGGATGTTAAAGGTCTCGCTCATGATGCGGCCAGCTTAGCGATCGCATCGAAAGCAGCAACCCTCTTCGCGGCTTGAAGGAAACTCCCTCACAAAACCGGCGCAAGTAGACGGGTCAGGTCCTGCAGGATGGCCTTGGACTGTCGGCAATCGGCCATGCCGGCTTTACAGATGAAGTGCAGTTCCTGCGCGCCCTGCGGTGCCGGGATGATGACCAGGGCAAGCTGGCCGTAGGGGCCGCCGCCCAATCGGATGAGGCAATCGACTTCATCGTTCCGCAGCTGCTCGATATCATCTGTCTCGACCCAGTCCCGGACATGGTGCTTCAGGCCGTCGCTGCGGTCCGGCCAGTTTGAGGGCAGCATCGCCCTGACCCGGGGCGAGACACCGACCCTGAACTTTTTGCTGTTGATCTCCGGCGCGATCGCTTCGGTGGCCCGGGTCAGGTCCTCGAAGATCTTCGTGATTTCCGGCAGGTAAAGCTCGCCCTCGCGCGTCAGGAGCAGTCCGTTCGGCAGGCGGCGGAAGAGCTCGACGCCGAGCGAGGTTTCGAGCTTCTTGACCTGCTGGCTGACGGCGCCGGCGGTCAGGCCGAGTTCACTCGCCGCGGTCTTGAAGCTGAGATGCCGGGCCGCGGCTTCGAAAGCCCGCAGCGAATTGAGTGATGGCAGCCGATAAGTCATCCAGGTCCTCCTGAACCTACAGTCGCACAAAAGACCGGGTATGGAGACTCAGTATATCTAAGCCTCCGCGAGAGCTCTTCTGGTTTGAGAGGCGCGCGCGCCGGGCGCTAGCCTCGCAGGCCTGTTCAAACCAAGGAAAGAAGAACTTTGATGACTCTCGAACAGATTTCATCGACGGAGGCCCATGACCTGAAGAGCGGTTATGCCCAGTGCGTCGCGGTATCGGGCCACAGCCGGACTCTCTACGTGAGCGGGCAGATCCCGCTACGCCCGGATGGGACCCTGCCGGAGACCTTTACCGAACAGGCCGAACAGGCCTGGGCGAACGTCGAGGCGCAGCTCAAGGCGGCCGGCATGGGGATGGGCAATATCGTCCGTCACACCACCTATCTCGCGGACCGGAAGTATCGCGCGGAAAACAGCGCCGTGCGCCGCAGGCTCCTGGGTGAAGAAGGCCCCGCGCTCACGGTGATCATCGCCGGCATCTTCGACGAGGCCTGGTTATTGGAAATTGAAGCGGTGGCAGCAGAATGACCCAGACAGACACGAACGTGATCGAAACAGACACGAACGCCCTGCATTACAGCGCCGTGCGGGACCGCGGCCGGATTTACCTTGCCGTCTTTCGCGAGCTGTCAAAGCGCTACGGCGAAGAGGAAGCCGTAAGCGTGATGCGCAGCGCCAGCCGGGCCCATGGCCTGGAGGTCGGGGCCTCCCTGGCGCATCTGGCGCCGCGGGATTTTCCGGGCATGCTCGAGGCCTTTTTCATCGCACCCGACCGCGGGGTGACCTACTCACCCCAGGTCCGGGAGCTCAGCGAGAGCTGTCTCGACGTGCAGATGATGACCTGTCCGCTCAAGGACGGCTGGCTCGAAATGGGCTGCAGCGACGAAGAGGTCAGCACGCTCCTGCGCTGCGCGACGGCCTTCGATGAAGCGGTCTGGGAGCAGGCCGGTTTCGACTTCGAACTCGAGACCTGGGCGCCCGGGAAAAGCGGCTGCTGCCGCACGCGACTGACCGAGAAATCCGCGACCTGAGCCCGACGCGGTTCTCCAGCGCTACCGCTCGCCTGTCCTGTTGCCGTGACACGCCGGTGAGCGGTAGCGTAGCTTTCTTAAAGCTGGGAACTCGAGTTTGAATGGCCGGCGGCGCGACGCTGCGCTTCGGTGGCGAGCTGTGCGTTGCCGAATGCCTATCTTAAGATAAAGCTCTTCTTCGAAAATGACCGGGAGCAAAACTTGGCACGCGAATTTGATGAAGACCGCGTACGTAAAGCCCTTGAAAAGGCCTGGTCTTTGGAGACGGCGAAACAGTGGTCTCCGGAAAACCCGGCGAATGGCCAGTGCAATGTGACCGCGGCCGTAATCCATGACCTCTACGGATGAGAAATCCTTCGCACAGGCTATCCAACAGTCTGGCATTACTACAATCGCATAAACGGCCAGCGGGTTGATCTGACCGACAGTCAGTTTTCAAGGCCGGGGGCGCGCTTCGACGCACCGGAACACTACGATGACGAAGTCAGTCATTGGGATGCGGCAATGGATGGAACCCTGCAAAGTGAATATGACAGCTTGAAACAAGCGCTGTTGCGCCAGCTCACTTAAGGAAACGATCCCGCAGCCCTCTGTCAGCACACGCGGTGCTGGCTCGCCTGATAATGTGCGAAGCTGAGCCGGTGGAGGTATGGTCGCCCACTAGCGTGACCGCGCGGAGGATTAACCGCATCGATGGCCGAACGTGAAGTGATTGTACTCGGCGGAACCGGATTTCTTGGGAAGCGGGTGGTCCGGGAGCTGCTAAAGCATGGGCATCGCGTTGCCGTCGGAACGCGGTTTCCCGAAAAGATCGCGCAACCTTCTCACGATTGGGACGGCGGGGTCCGGACGGTACACCTTGACCTTCTGGACCATAAGGCTTTGGACCGCGCCCTTTCCGGCGCAGAGTGGGTGATCAACTGCATCGGGCTTTATGTCGAAACACGCAACGACAGCTTCCAGGACGTACATGTGGAGGCGGCGCGTAGAATTGCAGGATTTGTGACGGCGGCTGGAGATTGCCGTCTCATTCACATGTCCGGGATCGGTGCTTCCCGGAACTCCCCCTCCGCATATGTCCGCGCCCGGGCCGAGGGAGAGGAGGAAACACGCCGTATCTGTCCAGACGCAACCATCCTGCGGCCGAGTGTCCTCTTCAGCCGGGACGGCGCCTTTTTCGGCAATCTCGATGCGATCCTCCAGCGACTTCCCGTTGTGCCGCTTTTCGGCGACGGCAGCACGCGGCTTCAGCCCGTCTACGTCGGCGACGTCGCCGACGCCATCTGTTCCCTTCTCGATCAGGATGGCGCAAATGGCAGAGTCTTTGAGCTGGGTGGGCCTGAAGTCTTTTCCTACCGGGAGATCCTGACCAGACTAGCCGCACGTGCCGGCCGGCGTCGGCTATTCCTGCCGGTGCCATTCATGGTCTGGCGCGCCCTCGCAACTATGGCTAGCCGACTGCCGAACCCGCCTCTGACCCTCGCGCAGGTCTCGCTGATGCAGAGAGACAACATCGTTGGCGAAGACGTCGCGACCTTCGCCGATCTCTCAATTGCGCCACGCTCCGCAACTGAAATGGGATTGGTTTGACCGGAAGGCCGGAGTCGGTTTCTAAGTCGGTCCCGTGTCGAGCCCCTCACCATCCCGCCTTTGGTTTGGCAGGGCCGTGTTATCGACGCGTCTTCACCATCGTGACGCCTGTGCCCAGATCGTGACGACTCCCCTCCATATCGGGGAAAGACGCAGGCCCGGCGGACCCCAACAGTCCACCGGGCCTTATGCGATCGGTCAAATCAAGCCACCGAAAGCTGCACGTCGATGTTATTGCGCGTGGCGTTGGAGTAAGGGCAGATCTGGTGCGCCTTGGCCACCAGGGCCTCAGCCTCCGCCTGTTCGATGCCCGGCAGCGCGATCGTCAGGCCGACCTCCAGGCCGAAACCGCCTTCGGAGCGCGGGCCAATACCGACCTTCGCGGTCACGCTGGTGTCTTCCGGCACCTTGTAGGCGGTTTCCTGCGAGGCCACGAACTTCATGGCACCGAGAAAGCAGGCCGCATAGCCGGTGGCGAAGAGCTGCTCGGGATTGTTGCCCTCACCGCCAGCGCCGCCGAGTTCCTTCGGCGTGGCCAGCTTGACGTCGAAGCTGCCGTCCAGGGTTTGGGAATGGCCGTCCCGGCCGCCGGTGGCGCGGGCTTCGGTGCTGTAGAGGACTTCAACGGACATGGCATTTCTCCTTGGTGTGAGTGAGATGGAAAGCTGGAAAAGAACACAGGCAACAGCCGTTCATCGACCGCTCGACTCTATTTTAATAGCTTACGATTTTATCGTGCACGATATAAATAAGAGCACACAGGCAAACTGTCAATGGCTTGCGATTAAATCGTGCACGATCTAAATATGAGAGATAACGAAGCGGACCTTTGGAAAGCTGTAGATAAGGGAAATGACAGAGTGACAACGAGCGGAAAAGGCAAAGGCAGCAGGTTGAAAGCGCGATCCGGAGCTTCGGAAAGCAGCCCGGCCATCCCTGCCCTGGACGAGCACATCTGCTTCGCGATCTATTCGGCCAACCATGCCATGAACCGGGTCTATAAACCCCTGCTGGATCGCCTCGGCCTGACCTATCCCCAATACATCGCCCTGACAGCGCTCTGGGAGCAGGACGACCAGACCGTTGGCGAAATCTGTGGGCGGCTGTTCCTGGAGTCCAGCACGGTCACCCCTCTGCTCAAACGGCTGGAAAAGATGGGGCTCCTGCGCCGCACACGCGACCCGGCGGACGAACGCCAGGTGCGGATCTCCCTGACCCGGGAAGGCCGCGCCCTGCGCCGCAAGAGCCAGTCAATTCCGGGCTGCATCCTGGCCGCCTCCGGCCTCAGCGAAAAAGCGCTCCTGAACCTGCAGGCGCAGATCGCCGGCCTGCGCGAAAACCTGATCCGCGCGGCCGCGGAGTAGGTTTTTTTGGTGTTCGACTGATGTCGAACCGGCACCAGCCCTCTCCCCTACCCCGACCACCCAACGGCATTACCATGTAGGTGGCCGGGCGAGGGTGAGGGTTGGAACCGCCGCAACTCAAAAGCCTTTAACGCACAGGAACCCAGATCTCGATCTCGCCCGTTCCGCTCGCGACATCGAAACGCGTGTCGTAGAGCTCGAAATCCGGTCCGTTGGCATGGGTGACTTCGGCTTCGGGCAGCCACTTGTTCCAGATCGTGTAGACGGTCTTGCGTATGTCCGAGATATGGCCCGAATGCGTAAAGACCGCATAGCGTTGCGCCGGCACCGTCATGCGGATCAGGCCATCTTCTTCGCACGCGCCGTCACTCACCTCCACCGCGGCCATATAGTCGAAGTTTCCTTCCGCGTCGCCGTTGTAGCAGATGCCGTAACTGGTCTCGCCGACCTGGTTCCGGATCTGCCCCAGATGCGGCGCAAATCGCGTCCAGAGGTCGGGAATGGAATGATTGGTGGCGAAGCTGTAGCGCTGCGACAGGCCAGCGACCTGAAAGGCGGCACGCTCGACGATGCGCGGTGGTTTGAGATCGGTCAGAAGCGAGGTTTCCACGGCAATCGGCTCCACGAGTTGAAGTTGCTCCAGGCTTCGGGCGGCGCGCAGCGCCTCGGGCGTGATGCCGAAGAGCTCGCGGAAAGCCCGCGTAAAGGCTTCGTGGGAACCGTAGCCCGCATCCAGCGCCACTGAGAGGATATCCTCCGCCCCCGCCGCCAGTTGCCGCGCGGCTTCGCTGAGCCGCCGGGCTCTTGCGTAAGCCATCACCGGACGGCCGGTCGCCGACTGGAACACACGGGAAAGATGAAAGCGCGATACCCCGCAGGCCTGCGCGACATCTTCCAGCGTAAAGACCTCGCGCCGCCGCCATTCCACGTACCAGACCACTTTCTCCAGGATACTCATATCAGGTCATTCAGTCCGGGTTTCCCTCAAAGCCGGGTCGCAGCCTAGGGCGTACTTTCGCCGACCGCTTGATCGTACTTGTCATAGAGTGGAGATATGTTGCAGAACGCAGTCAGGCTCCGCTTCGCTCATTCAGGTCCTTTATGTCCATTACCTTATCGCAGGTCAGCAAATCCTTCGGCGCGGAAAAGGTTCTGGACGCCGTCTCCCTGGACATCGCCGCCGGTGAATTCTTCGCCGTCCTAGGTCCCTCGGGCTGCGGCAAGACCACGCTGCTCCGGCTCGCCGCCGGGCTGGAGGCCCTGGACAGCGGCAGCATTGCCATCGGCGGCCGACCGGTCGCCGGCGACGGACTGCATGTCGTGCCCGAGGAGCGCGAGGTCGGGGTGGTCTTTCAGTCCTACGCGCTCTGGCCGCATATGAGCGTCGCGGCCAACGTCGGCTTTCCCCTGGAGGCCGCCGGTGCCGGCCGGCAGGCCGCGCTAGAGGAAGCCCGCCGGCATCTGGGCACCGTCGAGCTGCAGGCCTTCGCCGAACGCAAGCCGGCGGAGCTCTCCGGCGGCCAGCGCCAGCGCGTCGCCCTCGCCCGCTGTCTCGCCCAGGGCGCCAGGACCATCCTGATGGACGAGCCGCTCGCCAATCTGGATCCGCACCTGCGCGCGGCCATGGAGGAGGAACTTGCGCAGTTCCAGAGCCGCTCCGGCACCACCGTCCTCTACATCACTCACGATCAGCGCGAGGCCATGGCTTTGGCCGACCGCCTCGCCGTGATGTGGCAGGGCAAAGTCCTGCAGGTCGGGACGCCAAGTGAGATTTACCGCCGGCCGCTGGGGGAAAAGGTCGCCCGCTTCATCGGCCGCAGCGCCATCCTCGAAGGGGAAGTTCTCGAGCGCAACGGCGCCCGGGCGCGCGTGAAGATCGGCTCGACAGAGGTGTTGGCGGCAACCTCGGAAGCCGCGACAACTGCCTGTCCGGCCAACGGCAGGAACGCCCAGGTCCTGATCCGTCCGGAAGATGTAAGCGTCGGATCTGCAGAGGGTGCAGTGGCGGCGACAGCCGAGCGCGCCGCCTATCGCGGCGGCTTCTGGGAGGTCTCCGCCAGGCTGGAAGGGCTTGCGTCTCCCCTCGCGCTGAGCCTTCCTGAGCCCGTTGCGCCGGGCGAGAAGCTACCGCTCACCCTACGCAGCGCCTGGATTCTTCCACATAGTTAATCAGCACTTCGAAGCTGCTCCTTAATCTCGCCAGGGAATGACGCCCGGCGGCAGTTTCGGCGCTAGGGCGTTGAGCGCGAACATGATCACCATTGTCGCCACCACGGTGATCGCCGCCATGGCGGCCGCCAGGGTTGTGTAGCCTCCGTCCTCGTAGTTGAAGATCACCGTGCCGATGGTCTCACTGCCCGTCGACCAGAGCAGCGCCGAGACCGTCACTTCGTTGTAAGCCGTCAGGAACACCAGAATGCCGCCGGACACCGCCGCCGGCGCGACCAACGGCGCGAAGATCCGGCGCATTCTGCGCAGGAAGCCCGCGCCCGAGACCCGCGCCGCATCGTCCAGGCTGCCATCCATCTGAGTATAGGCCGCCGTGACCGGCTTGAGTCCAACGGCGAAAAAGGCCGAGACATAAGCGATCAGTATGATCCAGAGCGTGCCGTAGAGGCTGATATTCAACAGTGGCAGCGGCCGGATGAAGGCAAGAATGAAAGCGATCGAGATCACCAGCCCCGGAATGGCGAAGGTCATTTCGACCTGCCCCGCGGCCGCCGACGCGGCGCGCCGTGACCAGCCCTGCGCCGTCACCAGGTAATAGCCCAGGCCGATGGAAAGAACACCGATCGCGCTGGCTGCCAGTCCAGCCGTGAAGCTGGAATTAATAAAGGCGCGTAGTGTCACCGACTGTCGGAAAGCGACCTCGGCAAAGTTTCCGAATGTGATCGTCGCCAGGTTCAGCGGCACGCCGTAGGTCGGCACCAGACTGGTCGCCAGCAAGGAGACCAAGGGCATCAGGAGCGTAAGCGCAACGAAGCCCCAGAGCCCCGTCTCCACTGCCGCCCGCCATCCCCCCAGGCGGATCGCCAGCGGCGCCTGCGGCAGTCCGACCAGAGCCAGGCGCATACGGCGCTGAAAGTAAAACTGCAGCGACAGGGCAGCGAGCGTCACCAGTGCCAGGAGGATGGCGATCACGGCAACGTTCGGCAGAACATCGGGACCGAAGCTCGCGAGGCGCCGCCAGATCAGCACCGGCAGGGTGGTGTAGCGGGCCGGTATGCCAAGCAGGGCGTTGATCCCAAAGTTGCCCAGCGCCGCCACGAAGGCCAGCGCGAAACCGGACAGCAGGCTCGGCGCCAGCAGGGGAACGATTATGCGTGTCATCAGACGCCAGCCCCCTGCCCCGGAAACCCGGGCCGCGTCACTGAGTTCCCGGGGAAAAGACCGCAGCGCGGCACGCAGAATGAGGAAGACCAGCGGGCTGTGCTGGATCGTGAGCAGCGCCACAATGCCGCCACGCGAATAGATCGGATGGCTCGAGCCGGGCTCCGGCGCAAGACCCAACCACTGCAGCACCGGGCTGGCCGGCCCCAGGGCCTGGATCCAGGAGATCGCCGTCACATGCGGCGGGATCATCATGGGCAGCAGCACCAGAAAGACCAATGGCCCTTTGGCCCGCACGTCCGTCAGGCCAATTGCCAGCGCGAGTCCCAGCCCGACGATGCTGGCGAAAACAGCCGCCAGAAAACTGCTCTCCAGGCTGTGCCAAAGCGCGCGCAGCACAGAACGGCTGGCCAGTGCCTCGCTCACCAGGGTAAGGGAAAGGCCTTCGCCGTCCGACAGGCCTGTCTTGAAGAGCAGCAGCAGCGGAAAGCCGCAGAAGAGGAAGACGAGCAAAAGAATCGCGGCGAGGGCCAATCCCTCGCCGCGGCAGAGATCTTTCAGTTTTGCGGTCGTCACACGACCTATCCGCCGAAGATGTCGGTGAACTTCATCTTGTTGATTTTATCTTCGGACAGCGCCTTGGCCGCATCGAAGTTCATCAGCTTGATCTGATCGCGCGAAGGGAAACCCTCCGGCGGCGCGATGTCGGGATGGGCCGCGAGATAACCCTGGCTGGCCGCGAGCTGCTGGCCTTCCGGAGACAGCAGAAAGTCGACGAAAGCCTTGGCCGCGTCCGGGTTCTTGGCGGTCTTGAGGATCGCCACCGGCTCGGTCACCGCGGAGACACCCTCGCTCGGGAAGACGAACTCGACCGGCGCGCCCTTGAGCTTATTGCGGATCGGCAGGAAATCGACCACGAAACCAAAGAGCTTCTCGCCACCGGCGACCGCTTTGTAGGTACCGCCGTTGCCGCCCTTCGGATTGGCGCCCTGTGAAGCCAGCCCCTCGTAGTAATCCCATGTCAGGTCCGGATTGGCGGTCAGGGTCGCCATGTGGATCGTAGCCGCGCCCGAGGTCAGGGGCGACGGCATGGCGATCTTGCCCTCGGCTTCCGGCTTCAGCAGGTCCTTGTAAGAGGTCGGCTTGAAGGGCGCGCCGGTGTTGTAGACGATGCCGGTGGTGATCAGCTTGGTGGAAAAGTAGGTCTTGTCCTTGTCCATGATCGCCGGATCGTAGGCCGAAACATCGGCCGCCGGATGGGCCATCAGGCGGCCTTCCTGCTTCAGGCCTTCCATGGTCACCACATCGGCGATCAGCAGCAGATCTGGCTTCGGCGCGCCGGCCGCGAATTCAGCACGCAGCTTGGCCATGACTTTGGTGGTGCCGTCGCGCACCCACTCGACCTCAACATTCGGGTGCTTCGCCTTGAAGGCATCGACAGTCTGCTGGGCGTCCTTGTTCGGCTGCGAGGTGTAAAGCACGAGCTTGCCGGAAGCCTCGGCGGCGACGGCCGAGCCCGTGAATGCTGAGGCAGCCAGAACCGCTGCCGTCACGACGGAAAAGAGTCTCTTCATAATCGCTGATCTCCCTCGAACGCGAATCCTGCGTAAACAAACTCTCAGCTTAGCCGCGCTATATGACAGCTTTGCGATCCCCCAATGTCCTATCCCTACGCCTAAAATCTCGTCGTTTGAAGAGCTTGGGATTATGTTGCCAATGCCGCATCGTTGCAGACCTCAAAGGAACGAACCTTGCCAAGGATAGCGAAAATCCTTCTCGCCTTCTCCGTTGGCTTCGTACTCGGATTCATCGCGGTTTTCCTCAATGGCGAATTCATCATCCATGTCCCTGTCGTCATGGGCATTGCCGCGGTCGGATTCTATATCACCAAACCCAAATGGTGGAGCTTCTGGACACGCGGGCTCGACTAATCCGCGACTTCGAAGCTCCAAAATCACCTGACCTCAGTGGCGGGCTTTTCGTCCTTCACATCCCAACTCATCTGACATTCTTCGCACTCCGGCAGGCGCACAGACACGGCAAAACCTGTGATTTCGCCCTGTGATCGGATTTTCAAATCACGTTATTTGTCGTTTTTTGTTGTTTTTTTCCGTATTTTCCGGAAAATCGAAGAAACGGCGGTGCTTCAAAGGCTTCCGCAGAGCCGAATAGTCAATTTCGGGAGCGAAGGTGCAGGATTTCGGGGCAGCTTTTAGCGAGGCTTTCGCACTGATCGCGGGTCTGGATGCGGACCTGATGGAGATCATCGCCCTCTCCATGCGCGTGACCTTCAGCGCTGTCCTGATCGCCTGCGTCATCGGTCTGCCGCTCGGTGCCGTTCTGGCCGTCGGCCGTTTTCCGGGGCGCGGCGTGCTGGTAGTGATCATCAGCGCCCTGATGGGCCTGCCGCCCGTGGTGGTCGGCCTCGCGGTCTACCTGATGCTGTCGGCAGCCGGGCCGCTCGGGGTCCTGCAACTGCTCTACACCCCAACCGCCATGATCATCGCCCAGACCATCCTGGTCACGCCCATCATCGCCTCTCTCACGCGCCAGGTGGTCGAGGATCTGCACGGCGAGTATGACGAGATGCTGCGCTCCATGGGCGCGAACCGGATCGCCATGACCGCGACCCTGCTGTGGGACGCGCGCTATTCGCTTGTCACGGCAGCGCTCGCCGGTATCGGCCGGGCGCTGGCGGAGGTCGGAGCGGTCATGATCGTCGGCGGCAACATCAACCATGTAACACGCGTCATGACCACGGCCATCGCGCTGGAAACCTCCAAGGGCGAACTGGCCCTGGCGCTCGGACTGGGCATCATTCTTGTGGGCCTGTCGATCCTGGTGAACGCGAGCCTCATGGGACTGCGCAAATCAGCGGAGCGCCTGGCCTATGCTTGAGACCACGTCGCGCAAGAGCCACCTTTCCGTTGTCGAGGCCGACGGCCAGCCACCGGCTGTGGCCCTGCAGGACGTGGTGCTGGAGCGCGGCGGCAAAGCACTGGTCGACGGCCTGACATTGACCCTCTCGGCCCATGGCACGACGGTTCTGATGGGACCGAACGGCGCGGGCAAAAGCCTGACGCTCAGGCTGCTGGCCGGCCTGATTCCGCCGGACCAGGGCCGGATCCGCTGGAACGGCAACGAGACCCTGCCCGCGCAGCCCCCGGCGCTGGTGTTTCAAAAGCCGGTGCTGCTGCGGCGCTCCGTGCGGGCCAATCTTAAGCACGCCCTCAAGACCTACGGCGTCCGCCGGGCCGAGCGGCCGGGCCGCCTGGAAGAGCTGCTGAAAATGGGCCACCTGGAAAGACTTGCCGAGCGGCCCGCGCGAGTCCTTTCCGGCGGCGAGCAGCAGCGCGTCGCGATGGTCCGCGCCCTTGCCGCCGAGCCACGCCTTCTGCTGCTGGACGAGCCCACGGCCAGTCTCGACCCGCAGGCGATCGAGGCGATCGAGGAACTGATCCGGACGGCGGCGCAAAAGGGCGCAAAAATCGTGCTGGTCACCCATGACCGGGGCCAGGCGCAGCGGCTGGCCGACGAAATCGTCTTCCTCAATCACGGCCGGGTTACGGAGGTGACCTCGGCGCAGCAGTTCTTCGACGCCCCGCAGTCCCAGGAAGGCCGCGCCTACCTGGACGGCCATCTTCTTCTTTGAGTCACAGCAGTCATCACAGGTAGGGAAATGACCAGGAACCTCTCCGCCTTCTTTCTTGCAAGCATCGTCACCGGCGGGCTCGTCTACGGCACAGCCGTCGCCGAAGACAGCTTCATCGTGGTGCAGTCGACGACCTCGACCCAGAATTCCGGGCTTTACGATGCGCTGCTGCCGCTCTTTCGCGAAAAAAGCGGCATCGAAGTGCGGGTGGTCGCGGTCGGCACGGGACAGGCCATCAAAAACGCCCGGAACTGCGACGGCGACGTGCTGCTGGTCCACGCCAAATCGTCGGAAGAGGCCTTCGTCGCCGGGGGCCACGGGGTTTCACGCTCGGACGTGATGTACAACGATTTCGTCATCGTCGGCCCTGCCGAGGACCCTGCCGGGATCTCAGGTTCCAGCGACGTTAAGACGGCCCTGGCTGCCATCGAAGAGGCCGGGGCCGCCTTTGCCTCCCGCGGCGACGACAGCGGCACCCACAAGAAGGAGCTGGCGCTCTGGAAAGCCGCCGGTATCGACCCGTCCAAGGACAGCGGCAAGTGGTACCGGGAGACCGGCTCCGGCATGGGCGCGACTCTCAATGTCGCCGTGGGCATGGGCGCCTACGTCATGACCGACCGCGCCACCTGGATCGCCTTCGGCAACAAAGGGAATTACCGCATCGCGGTCGAAGGTGACGATGCCATGTTCAATCAGTACGGCGTCATCCAGGTCAATCCGAAGGCCTGTCCGAATGTGAAAGCAGACCTGAGCCAAAGCTTCATCGACTGGCTGATCTCCGATGAAGGCCAGGCCGCGATTGCCAGCTACAAGCTTGAGGGGCAGCAACTGTTCTTCCCCAACGCCAGCGGCAGCCCGAATAGCTGACGCCTTTCAGATACTCGCCGGATCCAAAGCTGATCCGGCCCCAAAGCGGCGGCGCGCGACAAGTCGCTCCACCTCGGCTTCCCCCGCGTGCCGCCGCCCTTCTTTCAAACAGACAAGGCCCCGGGTGGCTTCCACGATCAGCGCATCCGCCAGCCAGTCTCCAAGCTCCTTCCCGTCATAGAGCTTGTCGGGACTGTCCGGCCCCATCTCCGGCCGCGCGGCCTGGCCTTTGGCAAAGCACTCCAGCAGGATCCAACCATCATGGGTCAGCGATTCATAGGCCAGGCGCAGCGCCCGTTCGCGCAGCGTCGTCGTGCCATGGAAATAGAGAATGCAGGCCAGGTCCCAGCTTCGCCCGGCTTCCGGCGACCATTCCACCAGATCGGCTGTAATGCGTTCCACCTGGACGCCCGCCGCCTGATCCCGCGCCAACGCCCGGCGGGTCGCTTCCGCGGAGTGATCGACGGCCGTCACCTCGAAGCCCTGCAGCGCCAGCCAGGTGCCGTTCCGGCCGTCGCCATCAGCCAGGCAAAGTGCCCTGCGTGGCTTGAACGCCTGAAAATCCGAGCGCGCACAGACCATGCGCAGGTATTCGTTCGGCGCCTCACCGAACAGACCGCCCTCGGCCGCCTGGTAGCGCGAGTCCCAGGCTTCCGCGCTGCCGAGAGGTTTTACTTCCGCCGGATCAGACATGGCGGCTCAGGCCGACGTCACGCGCCATTCCAATGCACCCGCCCATGGCCGCTGAGGTCATAGCCGCCCAGTTCCTCGGCCTTGGCGGCGAAGGCTTCGCCGCGACAGAACTCCAGGAGCGCCTGAAAGGGCGGTTCGAACCAACTGCGACGGTCGATCACCAGGTCGAAGCGCTCCTGCTGCGTCGGAACGAAGGCCAGGCCGAACTGCCGGGCCATGGCTTCCAGGCCCGGCGCGGCATCGGCGCGGCCCGAGGCGACCGCAACAGCGGCATCGGTTTCGGTTCGCGCGGTGTCCTTGCTGAAGGTGACTTCGTCCTGCGCGACGCCCGCCTCCTGCAGCAGATGGTTCAAGAGGATGCCCGCGCCCGCGGCCGGCTGACGCCGTACCAGCCTCTTACCGCGCAGATCGTCGATCCCCCGAATCGTGCCGGCCAGTTCCTTCGCGACCAGCAAACCCTGACGACGGATCGCCCACTCCACCAGGACGATGGGAAGCGCGGACAGGGCGCCGGTGACATGCCCGATGTTCCAGTCGTCCCGTTCGGGCTCGAAGACATGCAGGCCGGCGGCCAAAGCATCGCCCGACTCGACCCTGGTCAGGCCGTCCAGGCTGCCATCGAAGAAGGTCGCGAGACCGGCACCGGATTCCCGAATCGCCCAGTCAAGCAAGGGGTCATGACTACCGGCCACCACATTGGCCGGCGCGGGCCGCACGCCCTGCCCCGACGTCGACGAAACCGGTTGGTCGCCGATCAGCCAGGCTTCCAGCTCCAAACGCGGGAACAGCAGCTTTCCGGTCACCCGGCGGCAGGGAATTTCCTCCGCCGCCGCCATTTCATAGACCTTGCGCTCCTTGACGCGCAGCAGTTCGGCCACTTCGCGCGTCGTCAGATAGTCAGGGGGCTTACGTCCAATTTCCATACCTCTTCAATACACCGGCTGACGCCGGGATTGAAACCGCTAAGCACAACCGGATGAAATCGGAGACCCTCTCGCGATTGACGCGGTTATCGCCTGAGTGGTGTTATCTTCAGCGAAGCATTACCTTTCGGAGCATCCATTCATGTCCGGCGTTTACCGCGCAGATCCGGCCTCCAAGGGCGTACGCGACGGCCGTGCGGGTCTCGCTCTGCCCTTCACACCGACCAAGGGCCCGATCAGGTTCCGCCAGGATCACAGCAGCTTTCTTGATTCGCCGATGCTGTTTTCCAGCTTCAGCAGCATCGCGCCCTGGTTCGGGGATGCTTCGGAACTGAAGGCCGGCGGCATCAAGACCTCGGGTGTCGACGATTGTGCCGTCGTCTGCGTCGCCGAACTGATAGGCACGATCGGCAGCGGGGCATCCTGGGGAAAGGTCTTCTTCGCCCATCTCGCGGGCGGCGGCTGGGTGCTTGGTGACCCTAAGCCGAAGTTCGAGATCTTTATGAAGCTTGTCAGCTCGGCGAACTGCTATTCCTTGGTCTATGCCAACCGAAATGGCAGCGCCGGCGAATCCGTCCGTTACCTTCTCGGCAACAGGTTTCCCGCCGAAAAGATGTCGGTTTACATCACCAACGCCGGTACGACGAACTTCGCGGTCGAGTTCAAGGTTATGGGCGAGTACGGCGAGATCTTCTCCAACGGCGCAGGCAGATCGAACATTGGGCCCTACGGTTATCTTTCGAAGAAAGTGACCGATTATTTTCGCCCCTAGCCCAGCGGAACGCGACAAGCAGATACCATTTTGGCGCCGACTTCCCGCTCGTCTCAGACAGTCCAAGCTTTTCAGCGAGACACAAACGCAGCCCCAGCCCCAGCCCAAGCCCAAACCCAAGCCTCTGTTATGCACGGAACCAGAGCCAAGCTTGCCTAAATCAAATGATACGTTATAACGTGCGGTCTGAATGTTCTGTCGAATTCATCACTCTCGGCGGAGCGGGCAGCTATCAGAGGACAGGATATGGATGCCGCGCGTTTGGAAAGGTCGCCTTTGAGCGCTGAAACCGTCCTGCAGGACGACGCCGGAACGGGAGCCCAGGCGCGCAGCGGCAAGCTTCCGGTCACCGCGCACAGGTGGCTCCGAATTTGTGAAACGGCGGAGGGGTTGGATGCCATCTCCACCCCCGAAGTGGAGCTCGTTGTCTGGCGCCGCAGCCTTCCGCGCTGCTTTCAGGACTGGCTGGCGCAGCTTGAGGATTCGCTTCTGCCGCACATCCGCGTTCTCGTCCGCCCCGAGGATACAATCAAGGCGCTGGAATCATTGTTAAACGACAGCGGCATGCCGGAGGATGCCCTGCGCAGCCTGCTGCTATGCGACGTCCGGCGGCTCGTGACCGCTTTCGCCCGGATCACAGGCACGGATCGGGTGGATGTGCGGCTGGAGCGCGTCAACGACGATGCCTGCTGGAAGTTCCATCGCGACTGTGTCGAGGCGCGCCTGCTGGCGACCTACCGCGGTCCGACCACCGAGTGGGTGCTGCCGGAGCAAGCCGAGGCGGCGTTGCGCGCCCAGACTGACTACAAAGGGCCCATCGAGCAGCTTGGCGACAACGATGTCGCGATCTTCAAGGGAAGCTGCGCCGAACCGGGAAATGGCATCGTCCATCGCTCGCCCCCCATCGCTGGAACGGGCCAGACACGCTTGCTGCTTTGCCTCAACAAGCGCTCGACCGTCTCACCGGAACCCTGGTCGGAGTAGAGCCAGGGCGCCCCGTCGCCGCACGCATCAAGAGCTGGCGGACAGCCGCAATACCGGTCGGTTGCAGGGCAGCCGACCAAAGAATCGCAAAGACCATACAAAGCCTTGAAAAAGGCCACGCTTCCAGCGATCCTTCACCTATCCTTAGTGGTATTTTGAATCACAAATCCCGAGAACCAGGCAGCCATGCATCCGGGATCGGGTTTCGAGTTTCTCTTCTGTGAAAGGAAAAGGAATGCTGATCCGCTCAATGACCGTCCTGCAGGTCAAAGACATCAATCAAAGCGAAGCCTTTTACTGCGACAAGCTCGGATTCCAATCCCACGGGACCTGGGGTGATGGTCCCGAGTTCTGCATCGTTCAGCGCGGCAAGGTCACCATTGCGCTCGACCGATCCCGCGACGAGGACCCACTGCCCAATAATCAGTATTGGGCCGTCTATATCTACGTCGAAGACGCCGATGCGCTGCATGCGGAGTTCAGCGCAAAGGACGTGGAGATCGTCCGGGAACCCGAGGACACCTTCTACGGCAGCCGCGATTTCGACGTCCGCGACCTCGACGGGCACCTGCTCGCTTTCGGGCATGATCTGGAGCCGACGGACCAGGAACCGGGCCTGGGTTAGGCGTGATCGCTCATCCCCGCGGACAGCGAAAAAATCTTTGACCAGATCTTGTAATACTATAACGTGCCGCCACTGAGTTCTTGAGAGGGCCTTGGCTCTTGGCGCACTTCCGCAAATACCGTCGACTGTCACTGATGCCGGCACTCTTCTGGCTGTTGATGCAGTTCGCGACGGGCGCGGCTTTTGCTGAGCATGTCCCCGGCAGCGACCCGACGGCTCCTTCTTCCAGCCTTACCACCGTCATCTGCACGCCAGGGGGTTTCCTCGTCGTCAAGCTGGATACGGACGGTAAGCGTCTCCCCGGCGACAGTGACTTCTATCCCGGTTGCCAATGGTGCCAGCCCTTTGGCGGGCCGGCCGCTGTTGAGGCTCTGGAACAGCCCGCCCTTGGGCTGCCGGCGCCGGCTGAGCGCAGTTATGGGCCGGCCACCAGCCAAGTCGTCGGACAGCCCCAGGGTACCGGCGCCTTTCAAAGTCGTGCGCCGCCCACTTTGAGCTTCGCCTGATCCAAAAGATCCTTGTGCTCTCGCCCTTTTCGGCGGGTTCAGAGCGCAAGTCCCATTGCGATTTTTGAAGGAAACGACCCGAAATGCTCAAAGCTCTGAACCGGCTGGCAGCCGCCGCTGCTCTGCTGGCCCTTTCTCTATCCCTTAACCCGGCCAAAGCCGCCGAGACCATCACCGTCACCGATACCGAAGGCCGGGAAGTTCAAGTGCCTCACGGCGCGGAACGGGTCCTCTTGGGCTTCTACTTCGAGGATTTCTACGCCATCGTCGGCGAAGGCGCCTACGACCGGGTCGTCGCCATTTCGCGCGAAACCTGGGAGGGCTGGCGCAACAGCCAGTTCAAGGCTTACAGCGCCGTCACCCCGCGAATCGCCGAACTGATCGACGTGGGTTACGAAGAAGCCGGCGGTTTCTCGATCGAACAGGCGATCGCCGCCAAACCGGACGTGGCAATCATCGCCGGCTGGCAGTACCGCGGACTGGGCAGCGAAGGCGTTGCCAAGCTGGAGGCCGCCGGCATTCCGGTGGTGGTCACCGACTACAACGCTCAGACCCTGGAGAAGCACCTGGCAAGCACGCGCATCATCGGCAAGGTCATGGCCAGGGAAGAGCGCGCCGAGAAGATAGCGGGCGAGTACGAAGCCGCCGTACTGGACGTCATCGCGCGGGTCAAGAAGGCGGGCAATCCCCCTGCCCCGGTCTATGTCGAACTCGGCAACAAAGGACCGGAGACCTATGGCAATTCCTATGGCGACATCATGTGGGGCGGCGTGGTCAAGATGGCCGGCGGCGAGAACATTGCCTCAGGCAAGGTCGAGAACTGGGGGCCGCTCAATCCGGAGTACGTCCTTGCACGCCAGCCGCAAACGGTGCTGCTCGCCGGATCCGACTGGGTTGGACGGGACAAGGCTGTCCTGATGGGTTTCGGCGTCAAGGAAGACCTGACCCGCGCGCGCATGCAGCCCTACACACAGCGTCCGGGTTGGAGCAACCTGCCCGCCATCCAGAAGGGGGAAGTGCACGCCGTCTACCATGGCGGTGCGCGGACGCTTTATGACTACACCTTCCTGCAGTACATCGCGAAGCTGCTCCACCCGGCCGCCTTCGAAGATGTCGACCCTGTGGCCAACCACCGGCGCTTTTACGAGACCTATCTGCCGGTCGAAGCCGACGGCAGCTTCATGCTGAAACTGAACTGAGTCCGGCATCCGGCGGCGCTGTGCCATTCGGGTCCAGCGCCGCCGGCGCCCGCCGCAAAAGACAGTCACCATGGCTCTTTCCGAATCCGCCGCGCCCGACTACAGCGCTCTCACGAGGCGCCGCGCCCTGACACTCGCTGGGGCAGCCGTTGCGCTGGCTCTGGTGGTCGTGCTCGACATCCTGGTCGGTCCGGCCTTCCTTGCTTTCGACGAGGTGGTCGCCGCGCTTGTTCTGCCCGCAAGCCAGGTCGATCCCACTGTTCATGTGATCGTTCATGCAGTGCGCCTGCCCATGACCCTCATGGCCCTGCTGGTCGGTGCCTCACTCGGCGTGGCGGGCGTGCTCATGCAGACGATTTTGGGCAATCCGCTTGCCAGCCCCTATACACTCGGATTTTCGGCGGCGGCCGGCTTCGGCGCGGCGCTCGCCATCCTCACCGGCTTTACCTTACCGCTCATACCTGACTTTTCGATTCCCATTGCCGCCTGCTTCGGCGGCAGTCTGGCAGCAATCCTGGTCTACGGCATGGCGCGCCTGCGCGGCATGACCTCGGAGGTGATGATTCTGGCCGGCATCGCGACGCTCTTCATGTTTCAGTCGCTCCAGTCCCTGGTGCAGTATCTCGCCGCGCCGGAGGTGCTGCAGGAGATCGTCTTCTGGCTGTTCGGCAGCCTGGTCAAGGCGACCTACCTCTCGGTGTCGATCACCGGCGGGGTGCTGCTGGCGGTGACTCTCGTCCTGCTCCCCGACCTCTGGAAGCTCACCGCGCTCAGGATGGGCGACGAGCGGGCCCGCAGCCTCGGCGTTCCGGTCGAGCGCCTGCGTATCAAGGTCTTCACCCTGATCGTGTTTCTGACCGCCGGGGCCGTCGCCTTCGTGGGCACCATCGGTTTCATCGGTCTGGTCGCGCCCCATATCGCGCGCATGCTGGTGGGAGAGGACCAGCGCCTGCTGCTGCCCCTCTCGGCGGTCACCGGCGCCATCGTCATGGCCGGTGCCTCGGTCGCTTCGAAGCTGATTTCGCCCGGCGCCATCGTTCCGATCGGCATCGTCACCGCCATCATCGGGGTGCCCTTTCTCTTCTTTCTGATCGCCGGCAGCCGGAGGCGGTTCTGGTGAGCCTCGAAGTCGAAAAACTCAGCGTCGCGCTCGGCGGCACCTCCATCGTCGAGAACGCCGGCTTGAAGCTGTCAGCCGGGCAGCTCTCAGCACTGATCGGCCCGAACGGCGCCGGCAAATCCACGCTGCTCAAGGCCATGGCGGGACTGCTGCCTTCCAAGGGAAGCGTGGCACTGGCCGGCCAGGCTCTGACCACGGCGCAACGGCAGGACGTCATTGCCTACATGCCGCAGGACATCGGGCCGACCTCCTCGCTCACGGTGCTGGAAGTCGTTCTGCTGGGCCGTCTCCGTTCGCTGGGCCTGTCGGTCCCCGGCGATCTCGTGGAAGCCGCCGAACAGGTGCTGGCGCAGTTCGGCCTGGCCGCCTTGCAGGGAAGAACCCTGGATGAGATCAGCGGCGGTCAGCGGCAGCTAGTTTACCTCGCCCAGTCCCTCTTCCGGCAACCGCGGGTCCTGCTGCTCGACGAGCCCACGGCGGCCCTGGACCTGCGCCATCAGCTTCTGGTGCTGGAAGCAGTCCGTCATCATTGCGAAGAGCACGGCACCGTCGCGGTCGCCGCCATGCACGACCTCACCCTGGCCGCGCAGTTCGCCGATCACATGATCTGCCTGTCCGAGGGCACTATCACGGCGGAGGGCGAAGCCGCCGAGGTCCTGACAGCCGCGCGCCTGCGCCAGATCTATGGCGTCGAAGCCCGGATCACTTATGATACCGGCGGACGCCCTCAAGTGACGCCCCTGCGCGCGAGCCATAACAAGTCGCTGCAGTCCGTCGGATCGTGAAGGAGTAAGGCATCATCGAAGAGCTGACGCTGCGTCCGGCAAGTCCACGCGACGCCGAAGCCATTGCCGGAGTCTTCTCGCCGTCTCTGCGACTGCTGACCTTTCTGCCGGAACTGCACACGCTGGAGGAAGACCGCAGGTTCATCGCCAACGTCATCCTCAAGGAATGCGACGTCACGGTCGCAACGCACAGCGACAGGATCATCTCCTTCCTCGCCCGGCAGGCCGAAGAGATTCGCTTGCTCCACAGCCACCCGGACTTCATTGGCAGGGGTGCGGGCAGTCGTCTTTTGACGGCCGCCAAGCAAGCCGATGTAAAGGCGCTGGAACTCTGGTGCTTTCAGGAAAACCTGGCCGCGCGCCGGTTTTACGAACGCCACGGCTTTCGCCCCATCGCGTTCACCGACGGTTCCGGCAACGAAGAAAAGACACCTGACGTGCGTTACCGCTGGGAAGCTTCCTCCCAGAAGGCAGATCAATAACCTTTGGCCTCAACGGGCTCTCGCGACTGGATCTTTACGGCCAATGGCCGGTGGCTTCAATTGGAGCACGATTGGAATGACCGAGGATGAAAGATGGCGGGCGAAATTAAGGTTCGGACACCGAGGGAATCAGACTTCGACGCATGGCTGCGCCTTTGGGAAGGTTACAACCAATTCTATAAAAGGGTCGGGCCAACAGCGATCCCCTGGGAAACGACGCAAATCACCTGGCAGCGTTTCTTCGATCCCGGCGAGCCGGTTCATGCCCTGGTCGCTGAGCGAAGTGCGACATTGGTCGGTCTGGTTCACTACATCTTTCACCGGAACACCACTATGCTCGCGCAGACCTGCTATCTGCAGGACCTCTTTACCGATGAGACCGCCAGGGGTCAGGGCATTGGACGGGCTCTGATCAAGGCGGTCTACGATCAGGCCCGGGGTGCCGGTGCGGAACGGGTCTACTGGCACACTCACGAAACCAACGAGACAGCGATGAAGCTCTATAACAAGGTCGCAGAGCATTCGGGCTTCGTTATGTATCGCAAGAACTTCTGACGCTTACCCTTCAGGCCACCAACGCCCGTACGGCACGCCAGGGTCGGCCATCGATCGCCGCCAAGCCCAGGCTGATGAGCGCCATACCGATCATATGCTTGGGCAGTAACACCTCGCCCAGGATCAGGACGCCCAGCAATACGGCGCTGACCGGCACGAGGAAGGTCACCAGCAGCAGATTGGTGGCGCCCGCGGTCGAGAGAATCCGGAAGTAAAGGATATAAGCGAGCGCGGTCGAAAGTGCTGCGAGCGCAATCAGTGCAGCCGTCGCCGCCAGGCTGGGCGCCGGGAGTTGCCAAGGCTGGTCGACCACCAGCATCACTGGGATCAGAATGAGGCTCGAAGCGATCACCTGCCCGGTCGCCGTCGCCATGGGCGTAACACCCATCGCCCGGAAGCGGCGGCCATAGACACCGGCGAAGGCATAAGACAGCGCCGCCACCAGGATGGCGAGCTGAGCGATCACACCGACGGACAACAGATCCAGGCCGAGCGATCCCAGAGCCTCGCCACCGATCATGACCGCAACGCCGAGCAGGCCGAGCAGCACGCCCAACAGCCGACCCGGGTTCATCTTTTCGTCTGCGGTCATCCAGTGCGCCACCAGCACCGTGAAGAGCGGCGTGGTTGCGTTCAGGATCGAAGCAACGCCCGAGGCGATATGGATCTGCCCCCAGACGATGAGGGTGAAGGGCACCACGTTGTTCAGAAAACCCATGGCGAAAAAGGCGCCCCAGACTTTTCCCGATCTGGGCAGGCTCTGCCCGAGCAGACGCATGACGACCAAAAGGATCACCGCCGCCAGCGCCACCCGGCCCACCACCACGCTCAAGGTCGGCAGCTCCCGGACCGCGATCTCATTGAAAAAGAAAGAGCCGCCCCAAAGGATGGACAGCAGAATGACCAGTGCCCATTCCAGGGGGCCCATGGCGCGATTGATTGGCGTGGCGGTTCCCATAAGGTCTCTGTCCTGAAATCGTTCCAGGTAGAGAGATCTAACGGTAGTCTCCGGACACCGCCATCCGATTCTTGCGGCGTTTCTCGAGAGCTATTTCAGCGACATCATCGCCGCATCGGTGATCGCCGCCAGCCGTGCCTTGTCCTTGGTGAGCCGCGCGATGACGGCGCAGCCCTGGTAACACGCACAAAGCTGCAGGGCCAGGGAGGTGACGTCCTTGTCCGCCGGGATCTCGCCCGCATCCTGAGCGTCCTGGAGCCGGTCGTGGAATGCCTTGTCGATGCGGGAAAAGCCAGCAGACACGCGCGTCTGGACTTCCAGGTCAACCGCGGCAATTTCGGTTGCCGAGTTGGTCAGGAGGCAGCCGTTCATCTCCTCCGGCGCCAGACCCTCGTAGGCGGTGCGCAGAAAGGTTTCGATTGCCTCCAGAGGCTCACCCGGCTCGAGGTAGCTCTCGATCCGCCAGCCGACAACACGATCGATATAGTAGTCGACGACGGCCAGGAAGAGGCCCTTCTTGCTGCCGAAAGCATTGTAGATGCTGCCGGGCAGCAGTTCGGTCGCCTGTTCCAGATCGACCAGAGAGGTGGCCCGATAACCCTTCTCCCAAAAGACCCACATAGCGCGCTCCAGCACTTCCTGCCGGTCGAATTCCTTTGGACGGCCCACATCTGCTCCCTTTGCAATCAACCGACGATATGATATTTTTTTTGAGTAATCATTCAAATATGAGTATCGAAATGCCCCGCGAACTCTCCGCTTTCGAACGACTGGACGGGTACGACGGTCTTTTCATGGCCCACAATGGTAAACTCCGTTGCAGCGCTATTGCTTTGGAAGACGGCCAGCTCTGCCTCTTCAGCCCGGTGCAGGGACTTGGCCAGGAGGCTCGCGAAAGCCTGGGGGAGATCGGGGAGGTTGCGTTTCTCCTTGCCCCCAACCACTACCACAACAAGGCCTTGCGGGAGTATGCCGAGGCCTTTCCGGCGGCCAGACTCTGTGCGCCTCAGGGAGCGATCGGACGGCTGGAGAAAATCACCGGCCTTGAGCTTGAAAACCTCGAGATCGTCGAAAGCTCGCTGATGAAGACCATGGATTTCGTCGAACCCGCAGGCCTGAAGACCGGGGAAGCCTGGCTGCGCTGTCGCAACGGCGCCAGTATGGCATGGTTTGTGGTGGACGCCTTCTGCGGCCCGCAGATCCGCAAGAACCAGCCGAGCAGTGACCAGCCGGAACTGCTCAAGACCTTCCCGACCTACGGCACCGGCGACAAGGCGGCCTATAAGGCCTGGGCGCAGAAGCAGATCAGCGGCGACAAACCGCAGGCGCTGATCCCCTGCCACGGCGCGATCGTTCAGGCACAGGACCTTCCGGCAAAGCTGGAGAAACTGCTCGACGAGGCTTTTTAGGATCTGGGCTTTCTAGAACCTGTTTTTTTTGGGGCGTGGCTAAGGCTGCCGTCTAGAACCGCGCCGTTGTCGTCACCGCTCGGACAGCGCCAGCCGGAGCCCCAGGGCGCCGAAGGCGCCGGCGAAACCGCGGCGCAGCCACAGCATCACCCGCGGCTTGGAGATAACGTAACGCCGCGTCGCCGACGCGAAACCGCCATAGCCGACAAAGACGATAAAGGTCAGCAGCATAAAGCTCGCCGCCAGTCCCAGCATATAGCCGGTCGCATTGCTCGTGCCGGCCGGCACGAACTGCGGCAGGAAGGCCAGGAAAAACAGCGAGAGCTTCGGGTTGAGGATGTTCAGCAGGAAACCGTTGAGAATGATCTTGGAGGCCGGCAGGGGCGCCGTGTTTCCGGAGACCTGCAGGCTGCTGCCATCCCGAACGACGCACCAGGCCATATAGAAGAGGTAGGCGACTCCCAGATACTTCACCACCTGAAAGGCCAGCGCGCTGGTGTGCAGCAAGGCCGCCAGCCCGGCGATGGACGCGGCGATATGGGGCAGAATTCCCAGCGTGCAGCCCAAGGCCGCCAGCACGCTCGCGCGCCAGCCCCTGCTCAGCCCGAAGGCCAGCGTATAGAGCACACCCGTGCCCGGCAGCAGAATCACGACGATCGAGGTCAGCAGGTATTCCAACGACATGAAGCGGCCTCCGGGCGCAAGAAAAAGGACCGGAGAATGAGATCAGACTTGATGGGACGATTCAAGGCTGTGCCGAACCTCAGCCCTTCTTCTTCCTTGCATGATAGGTCAAAGCCAGCGCGATGCAGTGTCGCAGCGCGTCCTCGGACGGTGGGTCTTGGGCTTCGAAAAGCATGGCGCGCTTGCCTTCGAAACGAAAGTCTTCGGGGTAGAGCGTGCGGAAATCTTCGATCAGGGACGTCTGGCAATGGCAGTAAAGCGCATAGCGCCCGGCCTCGCCCTTGACCTGGTCGATTCGGATCGTGCTGCCGCTCTTGGTCCTGGGCGTCAGGTAACTCGGCTGGCCCCACTTGAGGGTCTCCTGCAGGGGACCGACACCCTCGGTCGCCGCGGCGGTCTCCAGGATCAGGGCGCGCAGTTGCAACAGGCTTCCGCGCACATCATGGGGATAGGTCTCGAAAACCTTCCGCACGGCGGGGTCATCGAACGTCTCGCTCTGCTTAGCCAAGGCCGGCCCTCCCTATCCAGTGACGGGAGAGACTAGCCGCTCGCAGTTATGCCCCGCAATGCTTGCGCTATGCGTCGTCCCGGCAGAGGGCCTGGCAGAGGCAGTGCACGCCGCCGCCGCCCAGGGTAAACATGGACATATCTGGATCGTAAACGGTGAAGCCCAGGGCACGCATCTTCTCGTTGAGTTCGCTGGCGCCCTTCATGGAGAGCACCTTGCCGTTTCCAAGCGCCACCAGATTGACGCCGAGGTTCTTAGCCTCACGATAAGGCACATCGACGAAATCGAAACCCCAGTCCTTCAACTGAGTCACCACCCAGGGCTCCAGGGCGTCGATACAGGCGACCAGCAACTTTTCCGCCAGGGGCACCACCAGCCCGTCCATATGGACGAACTCCCGGCTGATCGGCGCGGTCACGGCTTCCCAGCCTTCCTTACGCACGAAGTCGGCGACCTGCTCGGAGCCTTCCTTTTCCGAACGCTCGCCACAGTGGCCGATCAGCACCCGGCCGGGTTCCAGGATCACGAAGTCCCCGCCCTCGAAGTGACCGGCGGTCGCGAAGTTCCAGATCGGGATGCCGCTGTCCTGATAGAACCTGATCGCCGTGACATAGTCGGCGCGCCGCACCTTAAGCTGCATATGGCAGATCAAAGCGCCCCAGGGCGTCATGGCGGAGCTGTCTCGGGCGAAGAAGTTTCGGTGCAGGACCGGATCAGCTTCCAGATAGTGGCAGTTGACACCGTTGTCCTCGTAGATCGAAACCATCTCGGCATGCTGGGCCATCGCCGTCTGCAGATCGAACTTCACGCCGGTCTTGTGGGCGTTGGCGAGGGTCCGGCCGATCAGCGGACCGGCCTCGACCCAGCGGTAGTATTCCGGCTTGCCCAGCAGAACATCGCGCAAGGGCGCGTAGTCGTTGTTGATACCCCAGGATCTTACCTTCGCCGTATCAGGCACCGTATCAGGCATGGGCCTCTCCCTCGTCGTCTTCACGCGCCCGAGGTTACTGCCGGATCAAGTTATCAAAAATATCAAAATAATAATCTTTACTTGTATATAATGATAATTATGACATCTCTTCGCACACTGCCCCTGGGGAAGCTTTCAGGAACGGATTTGCATCACCTGTCCGTCTTCGTGACGGTTGCAGAGGCAGGCGGCTTTTCAGCGGCGCAGGTGACGCTAAACGTCGCCACCTCCACCATCAGCCGCCAGATATCGGAGCTGGAGACCCGCTTGAAGCTGCGCCTTTGCCAGCGCGGCCGCAGCGGGTTTCGCCTCACCGATCAAGGGGAAACAGTCTACAAGGCGGCCAAGCAGCTCTTTGCGGCAGTGGAAAACTTCCGCGGCACGGTGGAAGCCAGCCGTGGCCGCCTCACCGGCCGGCTTTCCCTCGCGGTCATCGAGAACTGGGTCGCAGACGATCGGGCCCCCTTGGCCTCCGTCCTGGCCGCGTTCAAAACCAAGGCGCCGGAAGTCGGGATCGACATCTATTCCCTGGCGCCAGACGAGATCGAACTCGCCGTCTTCGACGGGCGCGCAGACATCGGTGTCGGCGTCTTTCATCAGCACCGGCCCGGCCTTCTCTACAACGCGATCGGGGACGATCCGGTGGAGCTCTATTGCGGTCAGGGACATCCGCTCTTCGAACACGCCGACAGCGGCCTTTCGGCCCGCGACCTCGAAGGCTTCGAGCTGGTCCGGCGCGCTTATCTGTCGGAAGCGCAGGTCGCGCCCAAGACCGCTCATCTCGCAGCAGAGGCGGCAGCCCATCAGGTCGAGGGCGTCGCCTTCATGATCCTCTCGGGAAAATACCTCGGCTACCTGCCGGTTCACTATGCCGCACGCTGGGTCAAGGAGGAACGCATGCGCTCTCTCCTGCCCCGCCGTCACCGGCTCAACACCAAGATCGAGATCGTCACCAGGCGCGGCGGCTCGCCTTCGGCCGCAAGCCAGGCCTTCCTGGAAATCCTCCTTCGCAGCGGCAAGAGAAGATAAACGGCCTCGAGCGAATGCGCGTGGAGGACTAGGTTAGATAGCCACGGGCGCCCGCCAGCAGTTTTTCAGCCTGCGACACCGTCTCCGTCACAATTTCTCCGGCTGGCTTTATGGAATCGATCAGATCCACCACCTCGCCGCCGATCACCACACGGGTCGCATAGTCCTCCGCCTCGGCCTCGTTGTAACGGCGGCGCTCCGCGTCATTCGCTTTCAGGGCCTCGACATCGCCATGCCACCGGCGGGAATAGTCGTTGTGCAACACCCGTCCGGAAAAGTGCCAGGGCCAGTCCAGCCCGCGCGCGACGTCGAAGACCTTGGTGCGGACGGTATCATCGCCCTTGGCGTCCACCAGCCGGCTCTTGGCGCTCTCCAGCCCGTTTGCCTCGGCCGCCGCCCAAAAGCGCGTGCCCATCATAATGCCGTCGGCACCGAGCATCAGCGCGCCGGCGAGGCCGCGGCCATCACCGATTCCGCCCGCTGCGACAATGATCTGATCCTCACCCGCCAGATCGCGAACGGCTGGCAGCAACGTCGTCAGCCCGCGATCCATACCGTGTCCGCCGGCCTCCTGCCCCTGTACAACGATCACCTCGGCACCCGCCGCCAGGGCCTGCCGCGCCTGCTCGACCCGATGCACCTGCCAGATGGCGGGAACTTTCGCCGCCCGGCATTTCTTCACAAAGTCGGTCGCGTCCCCGAAGGCGAAAATCATCGCGCGCGGATCCCGTTCCAGACAGAGATCCAGCAGTTCCGGCTTTTGCGCCAGCGCCCAGGTGATGAAGCCGACACCGACCGGCTGGTTCTTGGCCGCCGCAAACTGCTCCTCCAGCCAGGCCCCATCACCATAACCGCCGCCGATCAGACCCAGGCCGCCCGCCGCGGTGACCGCCGCCGCCAGTTCGCCGCCCGAGACCTTGTCCATCGGTGCCAGCAGGATTGGGTGATCGATGCCGAACTTTTCAGTCAATTTGGTGCGGATCAAGACGAGTCCCCCTTTCGGACCTGAATCGTAAAAGACATCGCGGCAGATTCGCAGCCCGCTCCAGGCTCCGTCAAGCGATCGCAAGCTTCTCCTCCACGAGCGGGCGTCGAGACGAATAGCCCGGCCTCAATAAAAACACATACGTATACGAATGATTATGCTATAGTGTCGCTGATTTTTTAATTTATTGAACGGATCGAGAGATGGCGGCTTCAATTGAAGGCGGCCGGCAGAACAAGCCGGTCGGCCAACAGGAGTGTTTGCGCCGAGAGCTCCCGGCTACCTGCGAAGGCGGGGCAGGCCAGAGCAAACCAGAACAGATCGGATTGAAGCAGTCTTTGCAGCTTCGCTACGCTGTCCTGCTCTTCATACTCGGCGCGGCCTGGGGCTTGCAGTTCACTCTGCTCAAAAGAGCCGCGGACTCCGATTTGGATGAACTCTCAATCCTCACCCTGGCCATGTTCCTGCTCGCACTGGCCTATCTTATAGGGCTGGCCTGCGGCCGGGCCTGGTTCCGCCCGCGCCTCCGGAACATCTGGTTCTTTTCCATCAGCGCGCTCTTCGGTTTCGTCGTTCCACTCAGCGGGGTGATGCTGGTGGCGGAGGAGCTGTCCGCCGGCCTGATTGTCTTCTTCGAATCCCTGACGCCGCTCCTGACCATCCTGCTGGTGCTCGTCGCGGGGACCGAACGCCTGAACGTGCCGCGACTGCTCGCCGTCACCTTCGGCATGCTGGCGGTCCTGCTGGTGCTCTGGCCGGATCTCACCGCGCCGGGCTCAGCACGCCTGGACAGCCTGCTGCTGGCGCTGATCATACCTTTCGCCTTTGCGGCCGACGCCGTCTACGTGGCGGCGCGCTGGCCCTCGGACCTGAAGGCCTATCAGGTGGTCACCGGCGAAGCAGTGGCCGCGGCAGTTATCTTTCTGCCCTTCTGCTTCTGGCAGGCTCTGCAGTCTCCCGAGTATTTCCAGGCCATAACCGAACCCTGGATCCGGCATAGCTGGGACTGGGGCCACTGGTCGGTCATCGCCTTCGCGGTCATCTGCTTCGCTGAAGGTTATCTCTATTTCTATCTGCTGAAACGCGCCGGCGCGGTCTTTGTCTCGGTCGCCAGCTTCCTCTCGCTCTTCGCGGGGATCTTCTGGGGCATGCTGCTGCTGGGTGAGCGGCATCCCCCGAGCGTCTGGTTTGCGGTTCTCCTGGTATCGGTGGCGCTTTACCTGATCAACTTCAGGTCAGGACAAAGCGAAACTTCGGAAGCCTGAAGAGCGAGTCTGTCAGGTTACTTCGCCGCCAGCAGCTTGATCTCGACCAGATCGCCGGGCGCAAGATCCGTCCCGACACAGGCGCGGCAGGGCCAGCCATCGTCCGGAATCCAGTCGCACCAGACCGCATCCATCTCCGCTTTCGTCGCCATATCGGTCAGATAAACCGTCGCTTCCAGGATCCGGTGCTTGCTCGTGCTGGCATCCTTCAGGTTGGCGTCGATCGCCGCCAGGGTGTTGCGCGTTTGCTCGGCAACCGTCTCTCCCGCGCCGGTCCCCACGGTCCAGACAAAGTCCCCACGCGTAACGAAGCGACAGCGCCCGCGTGCAGTTCCCGGCGCTCTAACAATGTCGTTCATACTCGACGCACTCCTGTTGGCTGATCTTTTGAGACCGGGCCATAACAGCAGTGGAGCAAGGAATTGACAATGGCTGTTTCAGAATCAAAACCGGCAGCGGATCCGATCGGAATCCGCTGCCGGTCTTCAGGTCAAATGACCGCTGGAGAGGGATCAGCCGCCCGTGCTGCGCACGGCTTCCCCATCATAGCCATAGATGAAGCCTGCGCTCTCGATAAAGCTGAAGGGAATCTCCAGGCCAATCTCCCGCGCCTTCAGGAAGTTGATGGCGATGTCCGGCGGCGAGACGATACCGACATTCAGATCCCCGACCTCGGCGGTTTTCTGCAATACGCTGTGGGCATAGAGACTGGCCAGATGCGCGTTGCTCTCGAAGCTGATGCCGATCGACATCACAGCACTGTCCGGGCCTTCGGCGACGACCTCCGGCACCACGCTGAGAACCGGCACACGGTCGGCATTGGCGTTGATGGTCTCAATCTCACGGAACACGGCGGTGCTGCCGGTGATCCAGAAGAGACTGCGCTCCAGCAGCGGATCGGACTTGCGCATGGTGGTCACGGCGTTGGCAACCAGGTCGTCCAGCTCGGCCGCCGCGTTGGCGGGATCTTCGACGGACAGCATCTGCACGCTGATGCCCTTTTCCCTGGCCAGCTCCGCCATAGGATTGGCCTGGGTCTCAACCGCGCTGATGTTGCGGCTGTCGACCAGGATCGAGAAGTTCCGCAGGTCCGGCATGAAATCCAGGATGTAAGCCATCTGGACTTCGACCGGCATGTTCAGCGAGGTAAAGGCGAAGTTGGTGCCAGACCCCTCTTCGTAGGAGTCCATCTGACCCAGGAGCACCGGATCCTTTGAGCAGACTGAAACCACCGGAATCTGACCACCTTTGTAGCTATCCCAGAGAAAGGCCGTCGACTTCGACCCCATGGAGAAGATCAGCTCATTGGCATTCTGTTCGGCCAGCTTGATGGCGTCCAGGCCACGCTGCTCGTCGCCCTTGAAGTTGTAGACCGTCACCTCGGCATTAACGCCCTTGTTGGCAAAGACGGTCAGGATCTTCGAGATCGCGACCTTGTAGGCGGAAGAGGGTTTCGGATAGAGCACGAAAAGCTTGCGCACCGGCCCCGTCCCATCGGTCCGCGTGATGCGCAGTTGGTTCTCGTCCCCGGGGACCTCTTCGAACTTCCAGTGGGCTTCCAGTTCCTGCTCGTAGCGGAACCAGCTTGCATAGGCCGGCTCCGCGGAGAGAGTCGGTTGCGCCGGGGAAAAGGCCAGCGTTGCGGCCAAGGCGCAGGACGCGAGCAATCGCGGGAAAAGTCTTACGACGGTCATTGTGAACTTTCCTCTCTTTCTCCAACGCGGGTGTCTGCCGCGGAAAAACGGATCGCAAAGAACAACCCGAACAGGGCAACAACGATACCGATGTAAAGGATGACCAGCGGGCTCTGACCATAGAATGCGAAAAGCTGGCCGATCAGCAGCGGGCCGGTGACATGACCGATCCGCTCCAGGAAGCGATAGGCTGCCGCAGCCGGCGCCTCGCCGATCTGCTGGGAGATCGGCGCGTCGACGACATGAGTGACGACCGGCGCGTTGATCAGGCCGTGTGCTGCGCCCGTGATGGCTGCGCCAGCAACCAACAGGACTGTGGAAAACAGAGGACCGGACTGCAGACCGCCGAGCGACGGATCCGCCGTCAGTCCGATAATCACCATGCCTACGCCGGACAGCAGCGCGCCCATCACCAACACACCACGGGTCTGACCGGAACGATCGACGCTGCGCGAGATATAGGCGCTGGAGATCACCACCGCGACGGCATAGATCATAAGAACCTGACCGATGTCTTCCTGCCGGTATCCGGCCGCCTGCATCAGCAGCGGCAGCGCGAAGATGATGACGCCCGTCAGCACCGCCTTCGCCGGTATGCCGATCAGCGTAATGGTGCGCAGGAACTCGAAGTTGCGGATGACGTCGTAGATATCGGCAAAGACACTGCGGATGCCCGCCGTGGCCTCTTCCAGCGCGGTATTCGCCTTGACCCTGGGAACGACCGCGAAGGTGTAGACGGTCATGGTCAAAGCCACGGCGCTGGCCACGAAAAACACGCCCTGCTGTCCGAGCTGGGTCACCAGCAGTGATCCGATCGCCATGCCGGATATCATCCCGCCCTGGAACCCGAAGACGATGATACCGGCACCGCGCGTGCGTTCATTGGAGGCCGCTGCGGCCAGAATGTAGGACTGCACGCCGATGAAGAGCATCCCCTGCCCCAGTCCGGAAAGAGTCCGGGCCAGCAGAACCATTTCGAAAGTCGGCATAAGGGCCAGCGTCAGGAGGCCGCTGCCTGAAATCACCAGCCCCGCATACATCAGGGGCCGGGCATCTTTTTTGCGCTGCGCGAAGAATCCGGCCGGAATCAGGCTGGAGGCGAAGGCAATAAAGTAGCTGGTGAAGGCCATTGAGGCCGCGCCTTCGGAAAAGCCTGCGGCCTGGGCCGCCGACTGAACCATCTGCGGCAGAAAGGCGTAAGTCAGATGCTCCGACAAGACCGCGACGAAAAACACCGGCTTTACCAGCAACAATGCGCGCTTCTGCAGCATGGCGCGCTGGTCGGCCGTAATTTCCTCCGGGTTCCTGGGGCGCTGGACCATCTGAACCGAGCCAGCGAACTGCAGGAAGATTCCGGCCATAAAGGCAGAGGCCAGGAACAGGGCGGCGAAGTTCTTCACACTGCGCGCGGTCTGCCGAACGACGATATCGCTGGGCACCGAGACCGCGACATGCACCGAGCGCCCGGCGGATATACCGAGATCGACAGTGTATTCGTAGTCGCTGGCCTCGCTCATCCAGGGCTTGCCGACCGCCGAATCGTCGGTGTGAATGCCAACCTGCCCGTCAATTACGAGCCCGGCGGTGCGGATGTCCGGATGCAGCTTCTTGAAGTCGAGAAAGACCGCTTCGAGTCCCTTAACCTCGAGGATATTGAGGTTAAGGCGCAGAACATTGCCAATCCGCTGTCCCAGAGAATCAGCCAGGCCTTTGGTTTTGGCCTGCGCGCCATCGGAATAGAGCGAAACCAGCGTAGCAATCACGATTGCGGATATGCTGGTGAAGATCAGGCCATAGACGATCTGCATCCATCTTCGCCGTCGCCCGACCAGTTGCGGGGCCTGGAGCGCCACGAAGATACCAAAGGTGACTGCCGCAACCGCGGAGGCGATCAAAACGGGCTGGAAACTCTTTGCCACCCGTTCTTCGACGATCGAAAGCGGCATACTGAGTGTCAGGCTGCCAACCGTTTCGAAGCGATTGCGCAACGGCAGAATCACCTGGAGCGTCTGCGCGTCCTGCCGCGCCCTGAAAGACTTCGACTCGCCCTGGTTGACCGGCTCTGCATCGACCAGCAGTTCCGCCTGGTCCGATCCCAGTTCGAAGATAACCTGGCCGCGGGCATCGAAGGCCGCCACGGAAGAGATTGTCGCGTCCGAGGCGAGCAGCGATTCGGCACTGGTGCGGAACCCGACAAACTGCTTCAGGGGCAGGCCCGGCCGCAGGAAGTGCTCCATCTTGTTCTGCAGGCTGCGTCCCTGAGCCGCCAGCTTTTCGACCTGGAAGTGAGAGAAGGTACGCTTGGCTTCGCCGGTACCGACATAGATCAGCAACAGCAGCGAAAGACCGGTGACGATCGCCATCGTCAGGCCTTCCAGCAGCGAGCTATGCCAAGTGGCGTTTTGCTTCATCTTCTCCAACTTCTATTGCCCCGAACTACTTGCCCGACGCCTGTTCAAACAGAGTCTGGAGATGATGAACCGTGCCGCGCCGCTGACTGAACAGCAGGTCGATACGGTCCGCGAACAGCGAGAGGATCAAGTCGTCATAATCCATTCCGAAAACGGAAAGTCCCTCGCTCACCAGGCTGGTCTTCCCGTCCTTTGGCTGCTTCAGGTCCGGCTTGGGGTTGGCCTCCAGAATGTAGAGTTCACCGTCATCCGCCATCCGCAGGTCGAGACGAATCAGTGTTTCGAGGTTCAGGCTCATGAAGACCTCGAGGGAAATCTCCTCGAGCCGCCGGATGATGTCCGCATCTGCCTCCGGGTTCAGAAGCTTCATACGATCCGTCGAGATCGGCTTCTGGTCCATCGAAGTGAAAATCAGTTCATCCTCGTCCAGCACCCGCTCGGTCGCGGAGAAGACGAAAGGCCGGCCATCGATCTGCAGTTCGCGGTCGCGCGAGGTCACCGGACCGGCGACAGCGACACAGAACTCCCGGCCGGACAGAAAGCGTTCGATCATGACGTGGTTCTGAGTCGCATGAAAAACTTCCTCGACCACACCGGGGAGTTCGCTTTTCTCTTCGACAACATGCACGTGCAGCGAAGCCCGTCCAGAGGCAGGCTTCACAACAAAGGCGCCGTCATAGCCCTCGAACACGCTCCTAAAGTTGGCATTGGATTCCGGGTCGAAAGGCCCGCGCGCCAGGTGCCAGGTCATGAAGGGTGAGGTTCTGAGGCCGCGGGACGCGACTTCGCGTTTAAAAAAGGGCTTGTTGTCCAGAATGCTGGTCGTGAGCGGATCATGGCCGAGATAGGGCACGCCAAACATCTCGAGCATGGCCGGCCCATGCGCCATGGGATTGTAGCCCTGCATACCGCCGGTGTTGAGCCAGGCAAACTGAATGGAGCGCCGGCGCAGTTCATCCCCGAGATTCATGTCTTCTGGAAGAACATGCACCGATTCGAAACCCAGACGCATCAAAGCGCCGGCGATGTCCCGGGCAACGCTTTCATAGCTCTTCCAGGGTCGCGTATTAGGTGTCTGATAGATGACATTGCCCGGCACCCGCTTATCGCCGCCGTGAATGACAGCAATGTTCATCTGCTTCTTGAAGCAGGCGATCTGGTGTTCGAGCTGCGCAATACGACTCAGACGCCGCGGTGGATGTTGCCGCGACTCAAGCCATCGGACCCGGAATTCAGGTTCCTGCTCCAGGGCTTGGTAGTTGATGTCCATTGCTCCCCCATTTACTTAGGCGCGAACGTGCCAACAGCTAATACGCTAGACCGCAAGTAGTTAAAATTGGATGAAAACTTGTTTCATAGACTTAAAGTTAAGCAACCTGGAATAAAGGAAAGATTAATTACTATCGCTTACATATGAGTCGAAGATCTATTAGCGACAGTTCGGCAAGGCAGGCGTGACATGGAGGGTTTTAAGGGGCAGCCCAAGGGGGAAACAATGTCTGTTGATACAATCGATGCGTTCGTGAACACAACCGAAGATCAACCTTCGGCACAGCCTTGCGGTAGTAATGCGGGCCGTTTCGATAATGATTTGCTGCTCCGCTTGTTGCGCTGTCAGAGCGAAGTACTCGGGCATATCACTCGGAAAGCTTCTACTGACGCTACCTTTGCGCCAATCTTTGCAGCCGCGCAGGAACAGCTCTCGCCGCTGGCCAGCAGTATCGAAATCAAGAGCCCGCGCTCCGGCCTGGTTTACCACCTCTCGCATCAAGGCCTGCCCAAGGATCTGGTCAGAACCAGCGCGCGGCGGCGGGTCGAAGAAGGCATGAGTCTGGGAGCCCTCTGCGTCGCCGAAGGGCAGACCATTCTCGTCTCCGATCTGCGCGAGACGGCAAAACCACTCAGCGACGAACTCTGCGAGCAGCTCCTGGCAGTGGGAATCAAATCGGTCTGGGCTCTGCCCGTCCCGGATGACGAAGGATCGGTCCTGGGCGCCCTGACCTTTTACTTTGACCGGGTTTTCGAGGTGGCCAGCGAAGACTGGCAGGTGGTCGAATTCATGGCCGATATGGCGAGTCACGCGGTCATTCACCGCTTGAGCCGTCAGGCGAAAAAGGTCGCAGACGGCCGCTTTGACGTGCTCGCCGACGCCATCCCCGGCGTCGTCTATCAGCGTATCGTCACGCCCGACAATCAGATTCGTTACACTTACATTAGTGACGCGGCCGAAGATCTCTTCGGCGTGCCGGCCCAGGAAATTCTGGAAGACCCCAACGCTCTGTTCGACTGCCACGGCGCAGGTTACCGCGAGAACTTTCGCGAGCGCCTGCTGGAGGCTTCGCGGAAACTGGAGATCTGGGACGTCGAGGCGACGATTTCAGCGCGCGACGGCAGCACCAAATACACCCATGCCATCGCGAAGCCGCTCCGCCAGGCGGACGGCACCGTGGTCTGGAACGGCGTCATCCTCGATGCCACCCGCATCAAAGAAGCCGAGATGGAAGCGGCGGCGGCCGAAGCCAGAACCCGCCAGGCCATCGTCGAAAACCTCAATCAGGGCTTCGTTCTGTTCGATGCAGACGGCAAGCTGGTCATCGCGAACTCGAAACTCAAATCCTACTATCCGAAACTGGCCGAGAAGCTGGAGCCAGGCACCGACCTGGACGACTTCCGGGCGACTGAATGCCTGCACGGTCTGACCACTGGCGATGATAGCTGTCAAACCTGCGAACTGACCACGGCCGGCCTCGAAGAACGCCAACTGCCGGACGGCTCCTGGCTGCTGGTACAGACTCACCAGGCGGAGGGCGGCGAGACCGTCATCCTCTACACCGAAATTTCGGAGCTGAAGGAACGCGAAGCTGCGCTCGGACGCTCGAACCGGGAACTGCAGGACTTCGCGTCGGTCGCGTCGCACGACCTGCAGGAGCCTCTGCGCAAGATCGAGGCCTTCGGCGACCGGCTCGCCAAGCGCTGCGAGGCGCAGCTTGATGAACAGGGTCAGCTCTACCTGGAACGCATGTTGAGCGCGGCCGGCCGCATGCGCCTGCTGATCAACGACCTGCTGACCTATTCGCGGGTCACTACGAAGGGCCGTCCTTTCGAGCCCTGCGATCTGGCCTCGGTGGCCAAGGATGTTGCTTCGGATCTGCAGGTCCGTATCGAGGAAACCGCGGCCGTGGTCGAGTTTTCCGACCTGCCGACCATCGACGCCGACGTGGTCCAGATGCGCCAGTTGTTCCAGAACGTCATCAGCAACGCCATCAAGTATCACAAGGAAGGCGTGCCGCCCAAGGTGACGGTCACCGGCGGCTTGCAGGGTGACACCGGCCAGTCCTTCTGCGAAATCCGGTTTCAGGATAATGGCATCGGTTTCGAGATGCGTTATGCCGACCGCATCTTCAGCATCTTCCAGCGCCTGCACGGCAACCAGGAGTTCGAGGGCACGGGCATCGGCCTGGCGACCTGTCGCAAGATCGTGGAACGCCACAGCGGCTCGATCGACGTCGAATCCGTCGTCGGCGAAGGCTCCACCTTCACCATCAAGCTCCCGGTCGTACAGACTGGCGAAAAAACAACAACCGCAGCAACGGAGAATAAGCCGAAATGACGCTAGGTAAGCCGATATCCATCCTGGTCGCCGACGACGATCCGGACGATCGTATGCTGATCGAGGACGCCTTCCTGGAAAGCAAGCTGAACAACCGGCTGCACTTCGTAAAGGATGGCATCGAACTGCTGGAGTACCTGCGGCGCGAAGGTCCCTATCAGGACCCCGAAAACTCGCCCCGCCCCGGGATCGTCCTCCTGGATCTCAATATGCCGCGCATGGACGGACGTGAAGCGCTGGCCGAGATCAAGGCCGATCCGAATCTGAAGCAGATTCCGATCGTCGTGCTGACCACCTCGAAAGCCGAAGAAGACATTCTGCGCACTTACGACATGGGCGTGAATTCCTTCGTCACCAAACCCGTCACCTTCGAGGGTCTGGTAGATATGGTGCGCGTTCTGACCAGCTACTGGATTCAGATCGTCGAGCTACCACCCGCCGACGCCGCAGCGGCGGCCTGATCCTGGTACCAGGCACTCTATGCGGGATGAACACACCATAAGGGTCCTCCTCATCGACGACGATGAGGACGATGTCCTGCTCACACGCGAACTCTTCAGTGAGATCAACCAGAAAGACTCTCTGGTTCGCTATGAGCTGGTCTGGGAGCAAAGCCCGACCGCAGGCTTCGAGGCCCTGGTCGAAGACCGCTACCACGTCGCATTGCTGGACCACTATGTCGGCGGCCGCACCGGGATCGAAATCGTTGCCGATGCCGTCGCCGCGGACAGCAATACCCCGATGATCCTGCTGACGGGTGCCGGCAACGACGATATCGACTTCGCCGCCATGGAGGCAGGCGCCTCGGACTATCTGGAGAAGGGGCATCTTTCCGCCAGCCTGCTGGACCGCTCGATCCGCTATGCCATACGGTCAGCCCGCGCACGGGCCGAGTTGGCCTCTGCCAAGGACGCCGCCGAAGCCGCCAACCGCGCAAAATCCGAGTTCATCGCCAATATGAGTCATGAACTGCGCACGCCGCTCAACGCCATCATCGGCTTCAGCGACATCATGCTGCGCGAGCTCAGAGGTCCGGTGGGCAACGAGACCTATATCGAGTACATCTGCGAGATCCGGCAGAGCGGCGAACACCTGCTGAACCTGATCGTCAGTATCCTGGACATCTCCAAGATCGAAGCCGGTAAGACCGTACTGGTCGAGGACGAATTCGATCTCACGTCCACTGTAAAGTCCTGCATCGGCATGGTCAGTCCGCGCGCGGAAGCCGGTGGGGTAACCGTCGAAATGGACATCGATCCATCAACCGAACGGGTCTTGGGCGATCCGCGCGCCATGAAACAGATCGTCCTCAACCTGGTGTCCAATGCCGTCAAGTTCACCGAGCGCGGCGGTGAAGTGAAGATTGTCACCAGGCTGGAAGCCAACAACGCCATCACTCTGACCGTCACCGACAACGGTATCGGCATTCCTGAGGATGCCCTGGCGCGCATCCTGGAGCCTTTCGAGCAGGCGGACAGCGCCCTGACCCGCCGCTGGGAGGGTATTGGCCTCGGTCTGCCGATCGTCAAACGGCTGATCGACCTGCATGGCGGCGAGTTGATCATCGACAGCGTCGAAGGTGAAGGCACCAGCGTGCACATGCGCCTGCCGCCGGAACGAACCTCGGAGGCGAACATCAAGCCGGACGCCGCCGAAACGACGAGCGAAGCCGAAAGCGACGGGGCCGAAGGCGGCGATCCCAAGCTGCCCTCCGCCATCGGCATGTAGACAGGGCCTCAGCCGGTCACCACCTTCCGGCCGGTCCCGCCCCGACTTCTCGTTCCCGCCACCTACTCCTCTTTCCTGATGGTCAGCGCCGGGTTATGGGCGAAGAAGTTGTGCGGCATGATGTGGACCGTTTTCCATTCCGTCGACATGACCGGCCAATCCTCCATGCGCGGGATGTGGTGGAAGCCGGCGGTGAACCAGGTGACGATGTCCTGGCCCGCCAGCGGCCGGTCCGCCTTGACCCACTCGGCGAGCGTATCCGAGCCGTCGCCCTGCATGGGGAAGCTGCCGCCCGCGTAGCGTTGCGCCGGATCGTGTACCGTATTCCAAACGCTGTATTCGATATAGGCATTGCGCTTCATCGGCGGGTCGTTCTCGAAATCGAAGGGGCCGTAGGCGATGCTGCCGTGGTGGATCATGTAACCAGGCCGATGGCCAAGCGGTCCCTTCTTGTCGGGATTCATCAGGTGGTAGTAGCGCGGCGATTTGGCGCTGATCTGGTAACGGGCTTCAAGCTCGCTCTTGGGCATTTTGTGTTCGACCGTCCACATGGAGCGGCGCGGGCTGTCGGCGGCGACCCTGGCCGGCACGATCTCCATCACGCCGAAGTTGTTCTTCGGCTGGTCGATGTCGAAGTCCAGACGGAAGTTGAAGTAGTGGTCGTGGAACGGCGCCACCAGATGCGGCGCGATCAGCGTGCCGAAGCGGCTGTCGTCCGCCGCGGTCGCGTCCTCCATCGAGGTTGAAGCCACACCCTTGACTGCATCCAGACCCGTGGCCCCGATCTTGATGTAGATCTCACCGTTCTGCTTGAAACGGTAGTCGATCAGGTAGTCGTAGTTGCCGACCTCGGAAGCCGAGCGTACGACCAGTTCGGTCTCGGGCCGGCCCTCCGCCGGCACGAAGCTCTCCTCACTCTGGGCGAAGATCTCGAAGTGGCGCCAGGCCGGATCGCCGATATTGCGCTCGAAGACACAGATGGCGCCCGGGATCTCGAAGGGCTGCCCCGCATCGTCGTTGATCACCGCCGGCAGGTAGGTCGCGTAGGCGGGGCAGTCGACGCCGGGGGTCAGTGGCGTCAGGAAGAGGCCGAAACCGTACTCGCCGCTGTCCATATAGGTCCGCCAGTACCAACCCTGTCCCGGGTCCATGTAAGGCACGAAGACTTCTGAGAGATGGGCCTGGTAGAGCACCGAACGCCAGTCACTGCCATCGTTGACATCGATGTTGGAGAGGACCACGCCGGGGCGTTTGTCGATGCGGTAGCGGAAGCGCCATATGTCCCACTCGATCAGGCTGCCGGTGATCTTGTAATTGGCACCGCCGGGTTGCGAGAGGCCAGCCGGATTGTTCTCCGGGCGTAGTGGCGTGCGCGCGGCCACTTCCTCTTCTGTGTAGCCCCAGGGGTCCTGCGGCAGCGGGATGGCGCCCTCATCGACCACGCGCAACGCCTGCTTGGTGGCCAGATCGACCACGGCAAAAAGCCCTTCAATCGGCTTGGCGTAGAAGTTGGAGCCGGTCGGATTGACGTAGCAGGGCACCTTCATGAGACGCGTGCCGCTGTACTCGGGCGTAAAGAAGTTGCCGGCGGTCAGAGGCAGGCAGAAGACGTCGTCCGGTGTCAGGCCACGTTTCTCGAGCCCGGCCACCATATCGGGATGGCCGAGCGCTGCCTCCATGGCGCTGATGAACTCCGCGAAGAGCACCATCGGCTGGCCGCCGGCGGGTCCATGCTCATCGACAAAGCTGTCCGTGATGTTCACGATCGCGCTCTGGAAGCCGAGGGCACTGCTGTAGTGCACCCGCGCCCTGCGGTCGAGCGCCTGGCCTTCGGACCAGGCCAAGACTTCGGCCTTGGACGGTTCGACCAGTTCGATCAGGGGATAGAGCGTTTGATCGTCGGCGAGCTTCTGCTCACGCATGATCTCGCTAACCCGGGCGATCTCTTCCGCTGTCAGACCATCGAGCGGATGGGCAGACAAAGCACTGCCGCCTAGAAAGAATCCCAGAACACCACCAAGCAACAGATCCTTGATCTTCATCATGCTCTCCCTTGGTCCGCCGTCTTCTCCGTTCTTAACATGTTAACGCGCTTTGTCCTGTTGAGTACCCGTCTTTTCGCACCACAGGTTGCAGGCTTCTTCGCAGCGCCCTACCCTTACGCCCAGAGTGCGCATCAAGACGTTCCCAAAAAACCAGCCCGTGGGAGGATCCATTGAATAAGCTGCTCGCTTTCGCGCTTGCGCTGAGCGCCGGTCTCTTCGCCGGCGCCGCGACTGCGCAGGACATTTCCGAAGACACCATCCGCAAGGCCACCGCCGGGATTAACACAAAGGCCATCATCAGCAACGCCGCTGAGACCCGGAACTGGCTCAACTACGGTCTCGACTATGCGGAAAGCCGGCACAGCAAGCTCGCGCGCATCACGACGGAGAACGTCGGGAAACTGGGGCTGGCCTGGTCCCACGGCCTCAATTCCCGGCGCGGTGTCGAGGCCACGCCGATCGTGGTCGACGGCATTATGTATGTCACAGCCTCCTGGTCCGTGGTGCATGCGCTGGACGCGCTGACCGGCGAGGAGCTCTGGGTCTACGATCCGCAGGTGCCGCGCGACTATGCCTTCAAGGGCTGCTGCGACGTGGTGAACCGGGGTGTGGCGCTCTACGAGGGCAAGGTCTTCGTCGGCGCCTACGACGGTTTCCTCCATGCCATCGACGCGGCAACCGGCGAGCGGCTCTGGAAGGTGGACACCATCGAGAACCGCGAGATGTCCTACACCATCACCGGCGCGCCGCGGGTGATCAACGGTAAGGTCATCATCGGTAACGGCGGCGCCGAGTTCGGCGTGCGCGGCTACGTCAGCGCCTATGACGCAGCGACGGGCGATCAGGCCTGGCGCTGGTACGTGGTGCCCGGCGATCCCTCCAAGCCCTTCGAAGACGCCTCCATGGAAGCCGCGGCCAAGACCTGGGATCCTGCCGGCGAATGGTGGAAAGCCGGCGGCGGCGGCACGATCTGGGACGCCATGGCTTACGATCCGGAGCTCAACCTGCTCTACGTGGGCACCGGCAACGGCAGCCCCTGGAACCGCAACCTGCGCAGCCCTGCCGGCGGCGACAACCTCTACCTCGCCAGCATCGTCGCCCTCGATCCGGAGACCGGCGAATATCAGTGGCACTACCAGAACACGCCGGGCGACACCTGGGACTATACCTCGACCCAGCACATCATTCTGGCCGATCTGGAAATCGGCGGCAAAGAGCGCAAGGTCCTGATGCAGGCGCCGAAGAACGGCTTCTTCTACGTCATCGACCGGACAGACGGCAGCTTCATCTCCGCCGAACCCTTCGTGAAGGTCACCTGGGCCACCGGCTACGACGAGAACGGCCGGCCCATCGAGGCGGAAGGCGCACGCTCGCGCACCGAACCCTGGGAGACCATTCCCTCGGCCTATGGCGCCCATAACTGGCACCCCATGAGCTTCAATCCGGAGACCGGCCTGGTCTACATCCCGGCGCAGGGCGTGCCGCTGGTGCAGCAACAGGATCCGGCCTGGGAGTTGAACCAGCAGAAACCCGGCTCGGTCATGTCCGGGCTCGGCTGGAACCTGGGCTATCTCTTCAACACCGTGGCACCCGAGGCGACGCCCTTTGGTCACCTGCTGGCCTGGGATCCGGTCGCGCAGACAGAGGCCTGGCGCGCGGAATACGTCTCGCCCTGGAACGGCGGCACCCTGACCACCGCCGGCAACCTCGTCTTTCAGGGGACGGCCGACGGCCGCTTTATCGCCTACAACGCCGCCAGCGGCGAGGTGCTCTGGCAGACGCCGGTCGGCTCCGGCGTCGTGGCGGCGCCGGCGACCTGGGAACATGACGGCGAGCAGTATGTCACCATCGCGGTCGGCTGGGGCGGCGTCTACGGCATGCTGCAGCGGGCGACAGACAAGACCGGCCCCGGGCGGGTCTATACCTTCAAGCTGGACGGTAAGGCAGAGGCGCCGGAGTTCGTGCAGTACGACGCCAAAACCCTGGTGGCGGGCGTGCCCTACAGCCCGGACGACGTCGGCCCTGGCGCGGCGCTCTATGTCGCAAACTGCCTCTTCTGTCATGGCGTGCCGGGCGTCAACAACGGCGGCAACGTCAAGAACCTTGGCTACAGCGACGCCGCGACGCTGCAAAACGCCGCAAGCATCGTCCTGACCGGCGCCCTGGAGGAGCGCGGCATGCCGAACTTCGAAGGTAAGCTGAGCGAAGCAGAGCTTACGAAGATCGTCGCCTTCATTCAGGGGACAGCCGACGCGGTACGACCGAAGTAGCGGTTAGACCAAAGTCGTGGCTTAATCCATCAGGGCACCGCCTTCCTCCGCTACGTTGATGATCGCGGCGGCCAGCGCCTGCGCCTGGTCCGCGAGCGGCGGGGCGTGCCCGGCGCGGTTACACAATCAGTCGAACGACCAGAGGCGGTCCGTCCTATTCAGATCCTGTCTGTTGCGGTTTTTTCACAACACGCCCGCTTCGGATTTGGTAAGGTAACGGTTCGAGCATCTCCGCCGTTTTTCAGTCCTAATACCAAGCGGCAATGGCATTGCCTCATAGTGTAAACACCGGTGACACACCTGCTGGGGAGGACATTTTATGGCCACTAAAGCTCTGATCTTCATGCCTTTCGACCCTAACGCCAGTTCATACGCCTTTATTCGAGTCGAATACGCCGAGAACGGCGGCGGCTTTGAAAAAAATAAAAAGGTGAAGGAGTATCTTGTGTCGAAGGGCTACACAGTCGAAGTCGCCTGGTATGACGGCAAGAAACTCCCCGCCGTCTCGAGCTTCAACACAGGGGAGATCTACATTCGAGGGCATGGAAAAGCCGGTGACCCAACCATCAAGGGCGCCAAGAGCTGGGCGGAAAACGTCCGCTATGACACGGCGTTTGAACGCCTGAAGCAATCGGGATTGCCGAAGGCCTTCCAGGGGCAGATTCACTGCTACAACTGCCACAGCGCCGAACACGGCGCAAATGGCGGCGAGCCTTACGCCGTCCTCTTCAGCAACCATATGTACTCGAAGGGCTACAAGTCCTGCAGCTATTACGGCTATCTGGGACCACTCGATTCCTTCGCGAAAGAGGGAAGCCAGGGGGTGAACATCTATTCCCGCGGCAAAGAAATGGACGAGCTGGGCACCTGGGATCAGGCAAGAGTGACGATCCACCCGACCGTCAATCTGATGAGCAACACGCAAAAGTTCAAAGCGCTGTTCAAGTAGACCGCTGGTAAGAGGCAAGTCACTAGGGTGTTGCGGCCCGCGCTGCTCCGAAGGCTGAGGCTTGGCTATCGGGTACGGGGATTCCCCAATATCTTCACGGGCGTTTTTTGGGCATTCTCGTAAGCGTCAATTCAACGCGATCCAAACGACCGGACGGTCGCGGCGCGCGGAGATCGACAGCGAAGTGTTTTTTCATAGCTCCCCCTAATCTCCTTCTGCCCGCCAGCCTGGCGGGCATTTTTTTACGCCGATGGGCCTCGGAGACATAGTTGGAGGAGTCAAGCCAACGAGTTCAGACGCCGCGCCAGCCCGGGCCGAGAATGCAGAGCGCCTGTCCAACGCCCATGATCGTCAGGCCGACGGCAACGGCGATGAAGAGCGCGGTGATGCCCCAGGCGAAGTAAATCGCCAGCGCGCCAAGGATCGTGACAGCGAGAAACCGGCTGAAGGTCACCAGGACCGGCCGGATCATGCGACCGGTCCCCTGGCTGGCGAAATAGCAGGCCTGCCCGGCGCCGAAGAGGCCGTAGAAGGGAGCCGCGATCGCAAGGTAGCCGGCACCAAAGGCATAGGCCGCCGGATCCGCCGTAAAGAGATCGAGCCAGAGACCGGGCAGGATGGCGACGGTCACGCCGATTATTCCCGTCAGCAGCAAGCTGGCACCCGCCCCGCTCCAGGCGAAGCGCCGGGCACGGGCAAACTGGCCCGCGCCCACATTGACCCCGACCGTCGCGGTGAGAGCCGCGCCGACCCCGAAAGCAATGGGTACCAGCATCAGTTCCAGCCGCGCGCCCAGGCCATAGCCCGCCAGGGCTTCGGTCCCATAGCGGCCGACATAGCCGGTGACCACCACCACGGTCAGGGCCAGGCAGGAGCTGTTGATAAGACCCAGACCGCCGACACGCATGATGTCGCGCAGGGGCGCCCAGCGAAAGGCGGTGGGACGCAGATGCAACCGGCCCCTGCCGCGAAAGAGATGCAGGGCGAGATAGATACCACCGCTGCCGTGGCACAGGATCAGCGCGATCGCGGTTCCCGGCACGCCCAAAGCCGGAAGACCGAACCAGCCCAGGGTCAGGACGCCGGACAAGAAGATCTGCGCAATACTGGCCAGCACGATCGCGCGGGCCGGGGTCATGGTGTCGCCTGTACCCCTGTGGATCGCCGCCAGGACGAATGCGAACCAGGGGGCCAGCGCCCCGCCGAAGGCGATATGGGCGTAGGCGACGGCACCCTCGAGGGCCTCGCCTTCACCGCCCAGAAGTTCAAATAGAGGGCGCGCGAAGAGGCCCAGCAGAAGCATGAAAAGACCGGCCATGGCGAGCGCGATCAGGACCGCATGCCAGGCGGTGGCTTCGGCCCGTTCGAGATCTCCGGCACCGAGAGCGCGCGCCACCGCGGAGGTGACCCCGCCACCGATCGCACCCCCGGCCATCATCTGCATCAGGCTGAGAAAGGGAAAGGCCAGGGCAAGGCTGGCCAGGGCCGCGGTGCCCAGGTGCCCCACGTACCAGGCATCGGCAAAGGTCACCGCCGTGGAGAGACCAACCGCAACCACATTCGGCGTGGCCAAGCGCCAGAGCACCTGCCCGACCGGCGCCTTGAGCAGAAATTGCGGCCCGGAGACGCGATCACTGGACAAGCTGTGACGTCCGCGGGCGATCAGCGGTCACGACGGCAGCAGCCCGCTGTTGGCCACGCCGTCGAAGATGAACTGAACCGCCAGGGCAGCAAGCAGGACCCCGATCACCCGCGAGAGCACCTGCAGGCCGGTCACGCCCAGCAGCCGCTGCACCTGGGTGGCGACCAGCATCAGCAGTAAGGTCAGGAGAACGATCGCCAGCAGCGCGCCGATGACGATGGAGATCTTGGCCGGGTCGCCGTCGGCATCGGCCACCAGAAGGATCGCCGCACCGATGGCGCCGGGCCCGGCGATCAGGGGCGTGGCCAGAGGAAAGACCGAGAGATCCGTCTTGCCGGCCGCTTCCTTGTTCTCTTCCCGGGTCGTGGTAGTGCCGCCGGAGGGCCTGGCGAAGACCATGTCGATCGCGATCAGCAGCAGCAGAATCCCACCCGCCGTACGCAGCGCCGGCAGCGAAATCCCGAAATTGGCCAGCACCAGCTCCCCGAACAGAGCAAAGAACAGAAGGATCGCCGCGCCGATCAGCGCCCCCTTGAGCGCCATGGCCCGCCGCTCCGCCGCCGTATTGTCATGGGTCAGCGCGGCGAAAAGCGCCGCAACATCGGGCGGACCGACGGTCGCGAAGAAAGTCGTCAAGGCAACGAAGGCAGTCTCGGTCATAAAGCTCTCGCCGAAAATCGTCACAAACTCTATGAGTGAGCGCCGTCTTCAGGTCAAGGAAACCCTTACCGGCAAGAGAGAAACGCGGGCCGCCGGAAGCCAAGGCTGCTCCTGGTGAATCTGCGAGATTGACCCACCCATTCTCTGTAGATATTTCTGCCGATGCTGAAGAAACTCAAAGCATAGGGTAACGCGCCGAAATTTGCGGCTGGTCAGGATCGACATCTCCCATGAGTGAATTTGACTACATCATCGTTGGCGCCGGCTCGGCAGGCGCCGTGCTGGCCAACCGCCTGAGCGAAGATGCCGCGAACAGGGTGCTGCTGCTCGAAGCCGGCGGCGAAAACAAGAGCATCCTCGTCGACATGCCCTCGGCCCTGGCCCTTCCCATGAAGTACGACCGCTTCAATTGGAAGCACGTGAGCGAGCCGGAACCCTATATGAACAATCGCCGGATCGGTCAGCATAGGGGCAAGGGGCTGGGTGGCTCTTCGGCGATCAACGGCATGGTCTATGTCCGGGGACATGCCTGCGACTATGACCAGTGGGAAGAACTGGGCGCAAAGGGCTGGGGTTACGCGCAGGTCCTGCCCTACTTCAAACGCAGCGAAGGCTATGTCGGCGGTACCGACAGCTACCGCGACACCCAGGGCCCGCTCAAGGTCTCGTGCGGGCAGGACATGAAGGATACCCCGCTCTATCAGGCCTTCATCGAGGCCGGGATCGAGGCCGGCTATCCCGCGACGGAGGACTATAACGGATATCGGCAGGAAGGCTTCGGGCCCTATCAGATGACCGCCGCGAACGGTCTGAGGTCGACCACCGCGCGGGCCTTCCTGGCGCCCATTCGCAATCGGCAAAACCTCAAGATCGAGACGCACGCCTTTGCCGAGCGCATCCTGCTCGAGGGGCGTCGCGCCACAGGCGTCGAATACAGCCGCAAGGGCACGAAGATCACCGCCAAGGCCGCGAAAGAGGTCATCCTCTCCGCGAGCGCCTTCAACACGCCGGCGCTGCTGCAGGTCTCCGGGATTGGCCCGGGCGAGGTTCTGCGCCAGGCCGGGGTCGAGGTGATCCACGACCTGCCCGGGGTCGGCGAAAACCTGATGGACCACCTGGAGGTCTTCTTCCAGATGCGCTGTTCGCAAAAGGTCAGCCTGAACACGAAGCTCGGCTGGTTCAGTCAGGCCAGGATCGGTCTCGAATGGCTGCTCTTCAAGAAAGGTCTGGGCGTTACCAATCATTTCGAATCCGGCGGTTTTATCCGCTCCCGCGCCGGCCTTCGCTGGCCGGACATCCAGTATCATTTCCTGCCGGGCGCCATCAGTTACCAGGGAGATGCAGCCTTCGACAGCGACGGCTATCAGGTGCACGTGGGGCCGAACAAGGCCAAGAGCCGCGGGCACGTGCGCATCCGCAGCGGGAAGATGGCGGACCACCCCAAGATCCTCTTCAACTACCTGAAGGAACAGGAAGATGTGGAGGACTGGCGGCGCGCGGTCCGGCTGACCCGTGAAATCATGAACCAGCCGGCCCTGGACGCCTTCAACGACGGTGAATACGCGCCCGGCACCAAGGTCCAGAGTGATGACGAGATCGACGCCTGGGTGCGCGAAGAGGCGGAGACCGCCTACCACCCCTGCGGCACCTGCAAGATTGGCGCGGACGACGATCCGATGGCGGTCCTGGATCCCGAGTGCCGCGTACGTGGCATCGATGCCCTGCGGGTCGTGGACTCCTCCGTCTTCCCGAGCATTCCCAACGGCAACCTGAACGCCCCCTCCATCATGGTCGGCGAAAAGGGCGCCGATATGATCCTCGGGCGGGATCCGCTGCCCGCTTCCAACGCGGAAGTCTGGATCGACCCGGAATGGGAAACCCGGCAACGCCTCGAAAACCCGAAACGGCCTCTTTGATTTGAGAGCATAAGATCTCAGCCGCGATCCTGCGCTTCCCGCGATCGCGTCGCCGCTCTATCGGCTCGCCCAGCGCCCAGCCCTCTGTTCACCCCTATGACAAATATCGGGCGCGGCATAAATACGTATACAAACGTATATACAACGCAGAGTGACCTCTGCACAATCCTGAGTGTCATCCGATTGGTTGTCGATGACAGCTTTGCTCGACTTCGGCGTTTAGAGCACCTGCACAATTCGAAACACTTAGGGAGCACACCAAATGCCGCCATATGGGCAGCCAGACAAATCCTTCACCGGTAGAATGAACTCCATCGGCCAGTCGATCGGCAAGATCGGAAGTTGGTCGCAGAAGCAGCACAACGGCAACATGAAGCATGCCGTCAAGCTGCTGCAGCGCGGCCGCTCCAATACCATGCAGATCGACCGGATCGTCGAAGCCTGTTATCTCCCCAAATACGCCAACCTGCTGATCAAGCTCGCCGACAAGCACTACATGGGCGAGCAGCCAAGGTTCATCACCGCGGTCAACTGGGTCGAATCGTCGGTCGCCGGCTCCATGGCCATGGGCTATGACATCGACTGGGGCGACATGCCGCTGCCGGCAAGTTGTACGCCCTTCGCGATCACGCAGTGGACGGTGGATAACCTCGTCTCTCGCAACAGCTCCTATACGGACGTGAACCTTCCGTCGAATCTGCGGCAGGCGGTTATGAACGCCTCTGGATTCAATGCCAGGCTCCGCGCGATGCAACAGGCGAAGCTTTATACGGCGTCCGGCTTTGCCCGCGATTTTGCCAAGAATCTCTACGAGACACAGGCGGCCTATGCGCGCAATGTCTGGGACTTCAACGCGAAGATCATGCACTCCAGCCACAATTCCGACATCGGCGGACCGATCCAGGATTTCTGCGACCGCTATATGAACGACGGACAGACCTATGAGGAACTGTCCGACAGTATCGCGGCAATCTAGGTTCGAAGTGACGGAGGGGTATTAACCCCCCCCTCCGTCACCTGTCTTGCCTGGCGTTACAATGCAATCAGGGCTTTTTCGCCGCGCCTTGTGCACGGTAAGCCGCAAACAGCTCCTCGACGCTGACCCCAGCAATAGTCATGCCCTTGAAGTTGCAGTTGCGTGTGATCTCGACGCCAGCGAGATTGATGTTGTCGAGGCGCGCGCCAGCCAGGTTGATGTCGGTGAATTTCGTGCCGGCCATGTTCGCGTTCTCGAAGGCTGCATCCCTCAGGGAAACATCCCTGAAGGCAGCAGCGCTCAGATCAGCATCCATAAAGATCTTTTCAGCCTCCCCACCTTCACCGTTCGCCGCAGCCAGTAATCGCCCGCTGGGATCGCGGGGTTTGAGCCGGCCGCCCAACTGACCCTTGAGCTGCTCGACCGGCAGCGCACCACCCGCCACCCAGGCACCGAAATCGATCACCGCCGGCGTGGCATCGCCGCCAACGCCAACTAGCATCTTCCGCCGCGCAGCATCGCAGACGAAGCTGTGCAGCGTGCCGCCACCACGCGTGTAGCCATGGGCGAAGACCGGCGAACCCGAGGCATTGAGCCGAAAGAACAGATCCTCCGGTGACAGCTCATCTGGCAACCAGGCCTCCAGCACCGGGAGCCGGCGGTAGGAGCCGGGGTTGCGACGGTTTTGATCCTGCAGCTCCGGGGATTGGAAGTGGTTGCTGCAGGCCAGTGCCCTCCCCTCCCGCACCACGATCCCGGCGGGCGAGGCCTCGACCACCGCCGCAGTTCCTTGAGCGTCGAGGATTGAATAGTTGAAGCCGAGCCCGTGCGGCAGGCGCTTCGCCAGATCAACGGCCTCTGCAGTGGTCGCACATTGATCCAGCAGGATGCGCAGGATCAAAATGCAGACCAGCCCCGGCTGCCAGTTGGCTTCGTTGACGTAGTGCAGGCCGACGCAAAGGCCATGCTCGTTCATCCCGTCATCGCGCCCGGTAAAGCGGTCGGAAAAGCCGATACTCGCATTCACCCCCTCCGGCTGAATGGTGAGCAACAGGCGGTCGTAACGCTTCGGCGAGAAGTCGTAGTTACGGCCGTAGAGCCCCTCCATCATCACCGCAGAGCAGCCGCGCTTGGGATAGCGCAGGCGGCCGTTGGAAAACTCCGCGACCGCGCGCTCGAGGGAAATTTCCAGGCCATCCGCGAGGCCGTGCAGTTCCTCCCAGATGTTGGGCGCATAGCGCTGCAGCGCCGCCTCGGCGTTCTTCAGGCTGAAGGCGAAGGGACGGCGTTCCTTGCGCCGTTTGAAGGCGCGCCCGCGAGCTGTCTTCCGGAAACCCTCCGCGACCTGCCGTCCGACGTCATAGGAACTGCCCCGGCAGGAGAGAACCTCGACGCTCCACTGACTTTTCCGCTCCGCAGCTATACCGACAACCCTCAGTAAGTGTGACTGTTTTTACCGACGATCGGATGCACGCCCTTCAAATCCATCCGGCCACCGCCAGGAATATCGTAGGACTGGTAGTAGAACTTCCAGCCGTCCGCCGTCCTGAGGCCGAAGGTCGTCGCCACCTGTTTGCTGCCCATCGGTCGATAAGACGCGGGTTGAAGCATCGTCACGCTATCGCCGTGCAGTGCCTCCGCCCAACCTTTCTGCAAGTCATGCTGGGCGCTTAAGGTTTCCTGCTGACTGCCGCCCTTGGGGATCTGGCCCTTGGCGTTGCCATGCGAGACCATCACGGCCCCATCCGTGGTCCGGCTGCCGATCCCGAAGGTGCAGCCGTTCATAGTCCAGGTGAAGCAGAAATCCGCATCCTTATCCAGGACCTGATAATTGATCTGCCCGTCCTTGTAGTCGCAGATATAAGAGGCGAAGGACGCGTCATCATTGTCGGCGTCTTTCAGGCGCAGAACCGGAATCTCGTCGTTGTCCTTATAGCCCTTGTGGACGCCCTTGACCTCTGCGAACTTCAGGGCCTGCGCCTGGCCATAAGTCTTGGTCTTCAAACCCCAGGTCTGAACGATGGCATTGTTCATAATGTCCATCAGCGCTTCCGGTGTTTCCAACAGATAGAAGCGCGCAACTTCATCCATCATATGCTTTGCCCTCCTCGCTGTAGCGCGGCAGGGCTCACTGATCGAGCCGAATGCGGAACATCAGCGCCTGGCCCTGATCAGAAAGCTCAGACCTACGCCGTGAATCCCACGACATACTACCACAAAGGGTGATCACCCCAGAACCGAGAAACTCGATTCCTGATTGATGGGACGCTTGCGGGAATAGAAGCCCACGTCGATGGCGCGTTGGATGTAGGGCAGCGTGAACTGCAGGGGTGAGCTATCGTGGTCCTTGCCGCTTTCGCAGTAATCGACCAGCGCCGCCATCATCTTCCCCGCGATGGGCGCGTTCTTGTACTGATTGCCGGAGGTCCCGCAGGCCATGTAGAAGCCGCCGAGCGACGACTTGTCGTAGATCGGAATCCAGTCGGTCGAGGCGTCGTAAAGATCAACCACGCCGCGGGTCTTACTTGGGATTTTGAGGCTCGGCACCCGCTGCGCATAGCGCATAGCCTGCGTCGTCCACTGATCGGAAAAGTTCCGGTCGTAGTCGCGGTCGTCCTCGACCCACTGATGCCTGTCGCAGGGCGGATCCTCACTGCCGACCAGAATGTGATTGCCATGCTCCGGACGGCAGTAGCAGGCGATGTCGCTGTCGGAGACGATGGTACCGTCGGCTTCGAAATCGAAACCTTCCGGCGCGGGCACATGCACCACCTCCTGACGCAGGGGGCGCGTTGCGATGGTCATGTCGTCGAGCACACCCGCCATACGGTTGATGATCGAAGAGCCCGGTCCGGCCACATTGATCACGACAGGCGCATGGATCTCCTCGCCACTGGCCAGCTTGACGCCGCGCACCTTACCACCCTCGCTGAGAATCTCGGCAACTTCCACGCCCAGACGGAAGCCCGCGCCGTGAAGTTTCGCGGCTTCCGCCAGGTTCTGTGAGGAAAGCGCCGGATCGGTGACATAGCCAGCCTTGGGCCAGAAGACTCCGCCCTTGAGTTCGCGCTCGTTGGGCTGGCCGAAGGCCGGGTCGTCCGTCAGCTTTGCCGGGGCATAGCTGCTCAGCGAATAGATCGGCAGCTTCTCGGTGATCTTCCCCGGCGACCATTCCTCGAAGGGACAGTCGAGCGCAGCGCTGTTTTCCATATGCTTGACCAGATGGCCGTTGCCCTCGGTCTTCATGACCAGGCAGCCGACCTCCAGGAATTTCGCCAGGTTCGCATCGGCGCCAAGGCCGAGATAATCCGCCCAGTCACGCCAGTAGTGATAGCCTTCCCAGGCGAAGGCGGTTCCGTCGAAGGTCGAATAATGCATGCGGATGATGGCGCAGGAGCCGGCCGTCGAGCCGTGCCCGATCTGGCGGTTGCGGTCGAGCGACAGGGTCTTCCAGCCGGCCTTCGCCATCTCGAAGGCAACCGCCGTTCCGATCACGCCCGTCCCGATAATGATCGCATCTGGTGATTGACTCATGGAGCTGTCCTTTCCTGAACCGATTTCGCGAAGGCCTCGAAAGCGCGGATTTCTTCCGACCGCCCCTTCTTGCCGGTGAAGGACACCAGGTACTCGGGCAGCAGCTTCAGACGTTCGCTCATTTCTTCCTTCAGATCGGCCAAGTTGTAGCCGAGCTGCATGTAGTAGAGGGTCCGCGCCCGGGCGAGGGATTCCCTCTGGGGATAACCGAAGCGGCGGAACATGGCCTCCAGGGCGCCGATCCGCGCGCTGTCGGAGCGGTCCAGGACGGTCCGCACCTTGCCCGAGCGCCGCGCCCATTCGCGCACCGCGAAGTCGAGGGCGTTGTTGAAGAGGACGGAGTCGACGGAGCAGCGGAAGACGTTGCAGACCGCCTCGGTGATGGTTTTGGCGGGTGCCTTCGACTGTCCGATCAGGGCGGCCGTATTGGTTTGCTCCCACTCATCGAGCAAGGCATCGAGCAGATCCTGCCGGCTCTTGAAGTACCAGTAAAAGCTGGAACGCGAGACCCCGAGGCGTTCGCCGATGGTCAGCACCTTGACCTGTTCGACCCCGTCGCTGACCAGCAGGTCCATGGCCACATTCAGCCAGTCCTGACGCATGACCTTGACGTTGCCCGGCAGGCTGTCGCTCTGATTGTCGCCCCGCAGCGGCAGAGGCGTGACCTTCGAGGAGGACATATCTTCAACTCTCTGGCGGCGCGCCGCCGGCCTGCGTCCGCGCCTCGATGTAACTTTCCAGGGCCTCGACCCGCGCGGAGTCTATGTCCGGTCCCGTCTCGCCCGAGAGGATCTCCTTCCAGACCTCGGTGGCGCGCTGATCCGCATCCTTGGCGCCCCGTTCCGTCCAGGTGCCGAAGTTCGACCAGTCGTGCAGGAAGGGCTCGTAGAACTCGGTCTGATAGCGCGCCATGGTGTGGGCCGCGCCGAAGAAGTGGCCACCCGGCTGCACCTCGGCCAGCGCGTCGAGCCCGATCTCGTCATCGCCGGCCTTCGCTTCCGAACAGAGCTCCGCCACCATCTGCAGGACCTCGCAGTCGGTCACGAACTTTTCGAAGGAGACCGTCAGGCCGCCCTCCAGCCAGCCGGCGGAATGAATGACGATGGTCGAGCCGGCAAGCAGGCAGCCCCAGAGGCCGAGCTGGGTCTCATTGGCCGCCTGCGCGTCATTGATGTTGGCGGCACTGCCGGTCGCGCTGCGCCAGGGCAGGCCGATTTTGCGCGCGAGCTGGCCCGCGGCGAGGCTGGCGCGGAAATGCTCCGGCGTTCCGAAAGCCGGCGCGCCCGACTTCATATCCACGTTCGAGGTAAAGGTGCCGTAGGTCACCGGCGCGCCGGGCTTGGCCAACTGGGTCAGGGTGATGGCCGCGAGCGCCTCGGCGTGGGACAGGGTGATCGCGCCGGCCACGGTGATCGGCGCCATGGCTCCCATGAGGGTGAAGGGCGTCACGACGGAGACCTGCCCGGCCCGGGCGAAATCGATCAGGCCCTGGGCCATGGGGATATCGATCTGACGCGGCGAGTTGGTGTTGATGATGGTGTAGCAGTGACTGTTGGTGTGGAACTCTTCATCTGAGAGACCGCGGAAATCCCGGATCATCTCGAAGGATTCCGTCACCTGCGGCGTGCCGCGCGAAAAGATGAAGGGCACCTTGGTCGAGAGCGTGAGCTGCGCCCGCGCCGTCGCGTAGTGGCGCAGGTGAATGGGCGCATCCTGGGGCTCGACCACCGGCGGCACCATCTGCAGCACATCGAAGTGCTCGGTGAGCCGGACAAATTCGCAGAAGTCGCTCAAAGTTCCGGGACGCCGGCCCCGCTCCCGGTCGGTGGCGTGGGGTGCACCGGCGCCCGACTGAAAGACCAACTGTCCCGGCGCAAGCAGTATGTCCTTCTCCCGCCGGCCGGCCTTGACCAGGAAGGACTTAGGTGCGGATTCCAGCGCTGCCTCGACCATCTCACGGCCGATCCAGACCATCTCGGTGGTTTCGTCCACCTTCGCGCCGCCGGCACGGAAAAGCTGACGCGCTTCCGGCAACAGGACCTTAAGACCGAGCTCCTGCAACAGCTTCAGCGCGGCCTCGTGCATCGCCTCGATCCGGTCGTCGCTGAAGACCGACATGGCGGGAAAGGGATTGCGCAGATTGTGATAGTCGGTGGCGCGCTGGACACGCGGCTCGGCGGAGCGGCTGCGCCGCCGCCCCCGTCTTTCCTGCCTGGCGTCGGCTTCTACCATCAGCTTGAAACCACCTTGCCGCGCATGGCGTTGCCCTGCGGGTCATAGGGCGAAGAGGCGATCACCTTTGCCGGGCGTTCCGCGCCGACAATGTGCACGCTGAGTTCTTGCCCCACCTGCGCCAGGTCGTGGTCCACCAGGGCCATGGCCAGCGACTTCGACGTGGTGTGGCCGTAGCCGCCGGAGGTCACGAAACCGACCCGTCGGTCACCCGACCAGATCGGCTCGAAGCCGCTGGCGTCGGCATCCACCGCATCGACCTCGAGGGTTACGAGAACCTGCCCTTCGAGCGTGCCGTCACGCTCCTTCATGGCGGCTTCGCGGCCGATGAAGTCCGGCTTCTGCCAGTCGATCCAACGGTCCATGCCGGTCTGCCGCGGCGTGTAGCCCTGGGTGAATTCCGCGGACCATATGCCGAAGCTCTTCTCCAGGCGCAGGCTCAGCAGCGCGTTGAAACCGTACTCCGTGATGCCCTGGTCGGCCCCCGCTTCGAGGAGCAGACGGCGCAGCCCGATGTGCTCGGCGGCGTGACAGTGGATCTCGTAACCCAGTTCGCCGGCCACCGACAGACGTCCGACCTTGGCGCGGATCAGACCGATGTCGAACTGGCCGCAACCCATGAAAGGCAATTCGCCGATAGGACCGTCGGTGAGCTTCTCCAGCACCTTCAGAGAATTCGGCCCCGAGAGGGAGAAACCGACGATGTCGTCCGCGATGTCGCGCAGGGTAACACCCTCTTCCACGTAGAGGTTGAACCAGCGCAGATGCCAGGCCCGCAGGTAGTAGGACCCCATGATCCACCAGGTGCCGTCGCCCCAGTTAAAGACCGTCAGGTCGCCCTTCAGCTTGCCTTCCGGCGACAGCATCGGCGCGAGCTTGGCCCGGCCCGGCCCCGGCAACTTGGAGGCCATGATCCTGTCGAGCCAGGCTTCCGCATTGGGACCGCTAACCTCGAAGCGCGAGAAGCCGGAGATATCCAGCAGGCCGACCTTCTCCCGCACCGCCCGGCATTCCGCGCCGACGATGTCGTGGGCGTTGGAGCGCTTGAGCGAAGGCGTCTCTTCGAAGCCTTCCGGCGCGAAGTAGAGCGGGACTTCCAGGCCCCAGCTCGCGCCCCATTGGCAGCCGGCGGCGGTCATGGCGTCGTGCGCGGGCGCCATCTTCAGAGGCCGTCCCGCGGGCAACTGTTCGTTGGGATAGGTCATCACGAAGCGCCGGGTGTAGAACTGTCCGGTCGTCTCCTTGATAAAGCGCTTGTTGGCCGCGAAGTCGCCGTAGCGGGCGACATCCATGCCGAAGACGTCGGCCTCCGGCTCGCCGTGGATCATCCACTCGGCCAGCGACTTGCCGACCCCGCCGCCCTGGAGGAAGCCGGCCATGACGGCGCAGGCGCACCAGTAGCCCGGCTTGCCCGGCACCGGGCCGACCAGGGGATTACCGTCCGGCGAGAAGGTGAAGGCGCCGTTGACCCAGTTCTTAACCCCGGCCTCCTGCAGGACCGGATAACGCTCGAAGCCGAGGGTGAGTTCGTCCTCGATGCGGTCGATGTTTTCCTGCAGCAGCTCGATGCCGTAGTTCCAGGGGGCGCCGTCCATCATCCAGTGCTGATGCCGGATCTCGTAGATCCCCAGCAGCATGCCCTTGAGGTCCTGGCGCATGTAGGTGAAGCCTTCCAGGTCCACCACCAGCGGCAGTTCCTTGTCCAGCGCGGCGACTTCCGGAATGGTCTCCGTCAGCAGATAGTGATGCTCCAGCGGCGAGACCGGAAGTTCGATCCCGGCCATGCGACCGACCTGCTTCGCCCAGAGCCCGGCGGCATTGACCACGTGTTCACAGGTGACCGTGCCCTTCTCGGTGATCAGCCGCCAGCCCTCCGGTATCTGCTGGAGCTCCAGCACCCGGTTGTGCTCGATCACCTGCGCGCCGTATTTGCGCGCCGCGCCTGCGTAAGCGTGGACCGTGCCGGTGGTGTCGATGTAACCCTCGCGGTCCGCCCACATGCCGCCGAGGATGCCGTGGGTGGACATGACCGGGCAGAGCTCTCCCGCCTCTTCCGGCGTGACCAGGCGGACGTCCTCGATGCCCAGGCTCTGGAAGATCCGATAGGCCGACTGCAGCCACTCCCAGCGGTCTTCGGTGCCCGCCAGCGTGAGGCCGCCGGTCATGTGCATGCCCACCGACTGACCGGATTCCTTCTCGATCTCCGACAGAAGATCGATGGTGTAGGCCTGCAACGCTGCGATGTTCGGGTCCGCGTTCAGGGCATGAAACCCGCCGGCCGCATGCCAGCTCGAGCCCGCGGTCAGGACCGAGCGTTCGATCAGGGCCACGTCTTTCCAGCCGAACTTGGCCAGATGGTAGAGCACTGAGGCTCCAACGACCCCGCCGCCGATGACGACAACCCGATAGTGCGAATTCATGCCATTCTCCCTGAAACCTCTGCCCCTGAAGGCTCTGCGCGGCAGCCTTTCCGGCCACTCTAGACAGCATTGTCCATAGCACTATGGACAGTGATGTACAATAGGGTTGAAAAGGGATAAGCCGATATCTCGAGAAGCCGGCGACAAGGAGCTCCAGAGACAGTCATGACATTTCAGAGTTTCATCTTCGAAACCCGCTTCGAGGATCTCCCGCGAGACGTCCAGCGCATCATGAAGCGCTCACTCCTGGATACGCTGGGCGTCGCGGCGGTGGGAAGCACCACGGCCATGGGCGGGGCCGCGCGGGACTATGCCCGGGCGCACCACTGCCCCGGACCGGACGGCCCTGCCGCGCGCCTTCTCTTCAACGGTGAGGCTGTCAGTCCGGAGGGCGCCGCGCTCGCCGGCGCCTATGCCATCGACTCCATCGACGCGCACGACGGCCACTCGCCGGTCAAGGGGCATGCGGGTTCCGGCATCTTCCCGGCCTTACTGGCCTTTAGCGAAGACCTGCGCCGGCAGGGTCACGCGCCGTCCGGTTCTGAGTTTCTGGCGGCCATGGCGGTCGGTTATGAAGTCGCCTACCGGGCCGGGCTGGCGCTGCATGCAACCACGACGGACTATCACACCTCGGGCGCCTGGACGGCGGTCGGCGCCGCGGCCATGGGCGCGCGCCTTCTCGGACTCTCGCCCGACGAGATGCGCCACGCCATCGGCATTGCCGAGTACAACGGGCCGCGCAGTCAGATGATGCGCTGTATCGATCATCCCTCGAATCTGCGCGACGGCGTGGGCTGGGGCGCGCCGACCGGCGTGGCAGCCGTCTACCTGGCGCGGCAAGGCTTTACCGGCGCCCCCGCCATCACGGTGGAGGGTGATGCGGCCTCCGGTTTCTGGGCCGACCTTGGAACGCGTTGGGAAATCACCAACACCCACTACAAGCGCTATCCGGTCTGCCGCTGGGCGCACCCGGCCATCGACGCGGCCCGTGATCTCATGAGTGAGCACGGCCTGACCAGCGCGCTGGTGGCATCGGTCCGCATCACCACCTTCCACAACGCAATCCGGCTGGCGGGCCAGGATCCGCAAAACCTGGACGAAGTGACCTACGGCATCGCCTATCCAACGGCGACCATGATCGTGCGCGGGGAGATCGGCGTGCCGGAGGTTTCAGACGGCGTGCTCGAAGATCCAGAAATCCGCCGCATCAGCCGCGCGACCGAGCTGGTTGAAAGCGACGACTACAACATGCGGGCACTCCGGGGTGAACGCTGGGCCGATGTCACCCTCACCCTGACCGACGGCAGATCGCTCACATCGGCGCCCCGCCGGCCCAAGGGCGATCCCGACGACCCGCTCAGTGATGCCGAGATTTCGGAAAAGTTTCACCGCTTCGCGGCACCGGTTCTGGGTCGGGAGCGGGCTTTGGCGATCGAAGAGGAAGTGGCGGAATTCGACCGAGCCAAAGCGCAAATCACCTGGTTCGACAGCCTGCTTTACCGCCCGCCCGCGCCCTGATGGACTGCGGTCATATCCGCATAGTTGGAAAAGACCCGGCCGGCACCGGCCTGCCGGAGTCTCCCCGCCAAACCTTCATCCGCATGACCGCCGCCGGTGAAACCCCAGACCTCCATCCCGGCCGCCACGGCGGCGCGCACGCCGTTGACGCTGTCTTCGATGACCAGGCAGGCGGAGGGTGGCTGATCGATCCGTTGCGCTGCGAGCAGAAAGAGATCGGGAGCAGGCTTGCCATTCTCGACTTCGTCGCCGGAATAGATATGCGGCGCGAAACGCCCATGCAGGCCGGTGATTTCCAGCTTTCTATGCAGCAGTTCCTTCGAGCTGGAAGAGGCCACGGCAACCGGCCCGATGATCTGTGCGAGCAACGCCGTCAGTCCCTCGAAAGAGGTCAGTTCGCGCTCATAGCGCGCCCAGCAGGCAGCCTTCAGGTTGCCGAAGAAATCGGGCGGCAGCGGCTTGCCGTGTTGTGCCTGATGGTCACTCTCCAGCGCTGTGTGAAAATCCTCGTTGGTCAGCCCCACGAAACGATTCAGATAGACCTGCAGATCGTAGGTCAGGCCGAGCCCCGCCAGATGTTCGCGCTCCTCCGCGATGGCAATCCGTTCCGAATCCACCAGCACACCGTCACAGTCGAAGATGATCGCGCGTTCCATCATTTCTTCATGGCCATCATACGCCCAATGCTCCTGTACGCCCGTAGAACCCGAGCCGCTCGCTCTCGCTGAAGAGAACGCCCGCTGTCTCATAATAGGAAAAGACGGCAACGATCCGTGGTTTGTCGCCCTCGACCGGCGTGACCCGGTGCGCGGTATACTTGCCCTTGAAGACATTGAGAGTCCCCGGCGGCAGCGTGAGTGTTTCCACCGCTTCGTCTTTACCCGACAGAAGGCGCGCCACACCCTCATAGTTCGGATCCTCTTCCGAACGCAGGCCGCTGCGGCTCTGAAAGGCGCCGCCGGCCTTCGGCTGTTGCAGCAGCAGCGTCGTGGTGAATTCCGAGCGGTCGAAGTGCCAGTTGAGCGCCTCACCCGCCCGATAGGCCATGACATTGGCCCGGGCCAGCGGATCGGCCATGAGATAAAGCCGGGGCTTCTCCATCACGGCCGCCAGAAAGACTGCAAGCGGCGGCCATTCATAGAGCCGGCAGATGATGCTGCCGGGAAGCTGGTCGGCGCAGAGCGTATGATTGACGGTCTCGAAACGCCGCAGTGCCGGATGTTCCGGCGCAAGTCCGGGGATCTCGCGCTTGAAGTAGATGTTGTGGCTGCGCCGGTGGGTGAAAGCCTGGTCTTCGAAGGGCGGATTGACCTCCGCCAGACAGGCTTCCAGGGCCTCGGGACGCAGAAAGCCCTCCAGATTGAACATGCCCTGTTCCGCCAGATCCCGACGGCAGGTTTCCACCAAAGCCTGTCCTTCCGGGCTCGACAAGCGATCGAGTGGATAACGCGCGAGGTCCAAAAGCTCCTGCATTGCCTTCGCCTTTCGAGCCTGAAGGGCGCCGTCCCAAGAACAGCGAAACTGTGAAATGACTTCCTCTCTATCACGACTTCCCGGGCCTGGCGAGCCCAGCCACAGGAAGCTATTCCTGCTACGCTATCAGAGGCTTGCACGAACACCCCCAGTGGCGAGATACTGTAGGCACACATCCCAATTGGATGAGTGCTTCTCAAGAAACATCTGTCACGGGCCTTTCGATAGGGCTCGACACAGGGAGACGATCGTGGATCTGGAGCTTTTCAAAGCCTCTCTGGAAAAGTCATCGCCGCCGGACGGCTGCTGCCTCGCCCTGGAAGCCCTGTGGCATCAGGCGAAGGGCGACTGGGATACCGCCCACGCACGCGCGCAGGCCGATGACAGCAAGGCCGGCGCCTGGGTCCACGCGCACCTGCACCGGGTCGAAGGCGACCAGTCAAATGCCGCCTACTGGTACCGCCGCGCAGGCCAGGACGTTCCCGCAAATTCCCTGCGCGAGGAACTGGAGAGCATCGTTTCCGCCCTGTAGCTCTTCTCCTGTAGCTCTGCCAACCCTTAACCCTGCCCGCCCTTAAGCCGGACCGGAAGCCGCTTCTTCCGCCTTGCGCCGCCGCGCGGCCAGGGCTTCACGGTGGGAGATGTAGGTCGCCGCGCCGATCACGATGGCACCGCCCAGGAAGACGAAGGGATCGAGGGCCTCGTCGAAGAGCGCCATCCCCAGCAGGGCTGCCCAGACCAACTGCAGGAACATGATCGGCTGGGTCACGGTGATGGGTGCCGCGCGGAAGGCGCGGGTCTGTGTATAGTGCCCTAATGTGGCAAAAACCGCAGTCAGGGCCAGCCACATCAGCTCCTCCAGGGTCGGGTCCCGCCACTGCAGGACAGCGCCCGGCAAGAGTACCACTGTACAGCAGACCGAGAGCATCCCGACAATCGCCGCCGGATCGGCCCGGTCGGTCAGTTTCTTGGCCATAATGAAGGACGCGGCAAAGAGTGGCGCAGCGACGACCTGCGCCAACTGGCCGGAATTGATCTCCTGAAAGCCTGGCCGCAGGATCACCAGCGACCCGGCGAGGCCAACCAGGATCGCCAGGGTCCGGCGCAACTGCAGCTTCTCACCCAGAAAGAAGGCCGCGGCAATGGTCACGTAGATCGGCGCGGTATAGCCGATGGCCGTGACCTCAGCGATGGGAATTCGGGCCATGGCGTAGAACCAGAGCATCACCGCAATGCCGTGCGCAAGCCCGCGCACCCCGTAGAGCTTCAACAGGCCCGGCTCGATCCGCTGCCGGATCAGCTTCATCAGGATCGGCAGGATAAACAGCAGACCGAAGCAATAGCGGATAAAGGCCGCTTCGATCGCCGGCATGTCAGAGCCCAGGTGCCGGACGATGCCGGTGACCGCCACGAAGAGGAAACCGGTCAGCAGCATCCAGCCAATCCCCTGCAAGGCGTTGTTGCGCGGGGGTGCTTGAGGGGCTGTTCCGTCAGGCTTCGCGAGATCGCTGGGCACAGAGTCTCCTTATGTCCGCTCGAATCCTGGGACAGGGCGCCAAAGACGAAACCGAGGGGAACGAAAAATACGGCCTCTCCGCTTCAGATCGGAAGACCGCTCCGGCATGAAAGTGACATTTTACAAAGGGGCGACTTCAGCCGTCGCCTTTGGACTATGGAAGCGCTCTCGTCCAATGGCAACGATAAAGCGCAAAACAATCGCCCGCGCGATCCATAGCTGCAGAACAAAATCGAAAAGCCGCAACCGGCATCGCGGGGATCCGAATCTCCGCCGATACCAAGGGGCAATAGTATCGACCCTTGGTATAGATAAAAAGAGAGGAGCCCACAGGCCCCTCCCTTTCACGAAGCGGAAGTCTTCCGCTATGGATCTGCGCCTACTTGCCTTGCGCCTGGTTCCAAACCGCGTGGGTCCAGGCCCCTTCCGGCGCCTTGGTGATCACCGGCGTCGAAGCGTTGCCCAGCAGAACGTCGACCGTGCGCTGGTAGTCGGCCGGATCCAGATAGCCGATCCCCTTGTTGGAGCCCGCGACGAGCTTGTTGATCTCGCCGACCATGCGCTTCTGATGCTTTTCGGTCTGCGCGCCGGTGGCGTCATTCTCCAGCACGATCTCGGCGGCTTCGTCCGGATTGGCCGCGGCGTACTCCCAGCCCCGCACGGAGGCAGCGACGAACTTGGCCATCTTGGAAACGAAGGCGTCATCCTTGAGGTTCTCTTCCAGGACATAGAGGCCGTCTTCGAGGGTGGCCACGCCCTGGTCCTCGTACTTGAAGACCAGCAGCTCATCGGGCGTAAGTCCGGCATCGATGATCTGCCAGTACTCGTTATAGGTCATGGTCGAGACGCAGTCGGCCTGCTTCTGCAGGATCGGATCGACGTTGAAGCCCTGCTTCAGAACCGTGACGCCATCGGCTCCGCCTTCGGTGGGCAGGCCCAGCTTGCTCATCCAGCTCAGGAAGGGATACTCGTTGCCGAAGAACCAGACGCCGAGCGTACGGCCCTTGAAGTCAGCCGGCGAGGTGATGCCGGAATCCTTGCGGCAGGTCAGCATCATGCCCGAGGATTTGAAGATCTGCGCGATGTTGACCAGCGGCACGCCCTTTTCGCGCGATGCCAGGGCCGAGGGCATCCAGTCGATGATCACGTCCGCGCCACCGCCGGCGATGACCTGCGGCGGGGCGATATCCGGGCCGCCCGGCTTGATGGTGACATCGAGACCGGCGTCCTCATAGAAGCCCTTGTCCTTGGCCACGTAGTAACCGGCAAACTGGCCCTGTGTGACCCACTTGAGCTGCAGCGTGATGCTGTCCGCAGCCTCTGCGGCGAAGGCCGAGAGACCGACCGCGGCTGCGGCGGCGAGCAATGTTAGTTTTTTCATTCCACCTCTCCTGTTGTTATCCCTTTCGGGCAGCCCCTCGTTCCTGGGACCGTGTTTGCACCGGTCGCTTCCTAGCTTCTTTTTTTGTTCAGGCGCCGACCGGTTTCCAGCGCCAAACTCTCCCCCCTTGCCGTCTCAGCTTTTCTATCTTCGATAGGACGGATGCCAGAATGTCAGGCTGCGCTCCAGCATCGCCAGAGCACCGTAAAAGAGCGAACCCGAAAGCGCCGCAATCGCAATGGTCGCCCAAACCAAGTCCACATTCATGCGCCCGACCTCGGTCGAGATGCGAAAGCCCATGCCGACGATCGGCGTACCGAAGAACTCCGCCACGATGGCCCCGATCAGCGCGAGCGTGGAGTTGATCTTCAGGGCGTTGAAGATGAAGGGCAAAGCCGAGGGCAGGCGCAGCAGCAGCAGCGTTTCGACATAGCTCGCCGCGTAGGAGCGCATGAGATCCCGCTCCATCCGGCCCGAAGCGGCCAGCCCGGCGATGGTGTTCACCAGCATCGGGAAGAAAGTCATGATCACCACCACGGCGGCCTTGGACTGCCAGTCGAAACCGAACCACATCACCATCACCGGCGCGATGCCGACGATGGGAATGGCGCTGACGAAGTTGCCCAGCGGCAGCAGGCCGCGCTGCAGAAACGGCACCCGGTCGACCAGGATCGCGACCACAAGGCCCGCGCCGCAGCCCATGAGATAGCCGGGGATCACCGACTTGATAAAGGTCTGATAGAAATCCGCCCACATGGTCGAGGTGCTGCCGCCCATGACTTCGGCGATCGCTGAGGGCGACGGCAGCAGCACGCGCGGCACGCCGAAACCCTCCACTAGAATCTGCCAGAGATAGAGCAGCCAGAACCCGAAGACGGCCGGGACCAGAAGGGCGTAGACTCTATTGCTTTGCTCCGAGGCCCCGCGCAGTTCCGAAAGCAGAACCATGGCGCGCCAGGCGTAGAAAGCAAGGCCGATGACATAAAGCCAGAGCCCAACCCCGAGGGCGAAACCGGTCTGGCCTTCGGCGGCCGACGCCACGCCCGCGAGAGGAACATAAGCACCGGCAAGCAAGCCGGCGACAGACACCGCCGCGGAACCCGCGCCGGAGCCGTTCCAGAGACACCAGACCGCTGCAAGAAAGGTGATGCAGAGAGCCAGGCTCGCGGTCGTGCCGCCGAACCAGCCGGACGAACCTGCAACGGCGTCGATCAGAAGACTGGCAACCGCCAGGACGGCGAAGATCGCGAGGGCGTTGATACGCAGTGTCATCCCACCCCTCCCGTCTGCGCCACGCCCATACGGCGCAGGACAAATTTCTCAGCAACGCCAACCAGGGCAACCAGCAGGCCGGCCAGGATGGAAGCCGTGACCAGAGCCGACCAGATCTGAATGGTCTGACCGTAGTAGGAACCGGCAAGCAGGCGCGCGCCGATCCCCGCCTGGGCGCCGGTCGGCAGTTCGCCGACGATGGCCCCGACCAGACTGATGGCGATGGCGACCTTCAGGCTCGCGAAGAGGAAGGGCACGGAGGAAGGCCAGCGCAGCTTCCAGAAGACCTGCGCGGTCGAGGCGCTGTAGGTGCGCATCAGATCGAGCTGCAGGGGATCCGGTGAGCGCAGGCCCTTGACCATGCCGATGGTGACCGGGAAGAAGCAGAGGTACATGGAGATGATCGATTTCGGCACCAGCCCGGTGAGGCCGATGGCGCCCAGCACCACGATGATCATGGGCGCGATAGCCAGGATCGGTATGGTCTGGGAGGCGATCACCCAGGGCATGAGGCTCTTATCCAGCGCCTGCACATGCACGATGCCGACCGCCAGCAGCATACCCAGCAGCGTGCCCATCACAAAGCCCAGCAGGGTCGAGGAAATCGTCACCCAGGAGTGATAGACCAGGCTGCGCTTGGAGGTGATCTTCTTACCGAAGATGGTCTTGTTCATCTCCACCAGCACCTGGTGCGGCGCCGGTAAAATCGGTCGCTCCATGGCCCAGGCGTCGTCAACCAGTTGCGAAAAGTTCCAGGCGGTTTCCTTGCGCTCGTAACCGTCGATGATGCGCGGCGCATTGAGATAGACGGCGCCGGCATACCAGATCAGGACGATTAGCAGTAGCATCAGTGTCACCGGCCCCGCCTTGCCGTCACGCAGCCGCGCCAGCAGACCCGGTCCCGAGGGCGGCACCGCTGCGGGGTTGGCGACCTCAGTCGTCATAGCTGTGCCCTGCCCGCAGGCCTTCACGCACCCGGTGGGCGATCTCCAGGAACTCCGGCGTCTCACGCGCATCCAGCGTCCGGTCCGGCGGCAGGTCGCAGTCGATGACATCGATGATGCGACCGGGGCGCGGCGACATCACCACGATCTTGGAGGAGAGGAACACCGCCTCGGGAATGGAATGGGTCACGAAGACCACGGTCTTCCGGGTTTTCTCCCAGAGCCGCAGGAGCTGTTCGTTCAGATGGTCGCGGGTGATCTCGTCCAGGGCGCCGAAGGGCTCATCCATCAGCAGCAATTCGGGCTCGAAGCTCAGCGCGCGGGCGATAGAGACCCGCTGCTGCATGCCGCCGGAGAGCTGCCAGGGGAACTTCTTTTCGAAGCCCTTGAGATTGACCAGCTCCAGATACTGCGCCGCGCGCTCCTGCCGTTCCTCCTTGGAGAGGCCCATGATCTCGAGTGGCAGGGTGACGTTGCGATCGACCTGGCGCCAGGGATAGAGCGCCGGCGCCTGAAATACATAGCCATAGGCCCGGCTCAGGCGCGCCTCGCGCGGTGACACACCGTTGACGGTGATACTGCCTTCGGTCGGCTGCTCCAGATCGGCAATGACCCGCATCAGCGTGGTCTTGCCGCAACCGGACGGCCCGATGAAGGAAACGAAATCGCCCTGTTCGATCGTCAGCGCGACGTTCGACAGGGCGTAAACCGGTCCGTCGGCTGTCTGAAAGGTCAAAGACAGCTTGTCGGTTTTGACGACGGAGTTCTTCGCGCTCCGTTTATTGGCTGGATCCTGGGCCGCCGTTGGCTCGGCTTTCACGGCCAGATTTTGCATGCCTACCTCATGTTGCTGGCCCGGCGTCCCTGCCGGGCCCTGTCCCCCGAAATGCGCCTCTTTCCGTTTACGGCGAAAAGCCCTGTCCGCGCTGAGTGCTTTTACAAAGTTGCCCGGGCCACCATGGCCTGCAGCAGTACGTTGCAGCCGGCCGCCAGATCTTCCGGCGTGGCGTTCTCGACCTCGTTGTGGCTGATGCCGTCCTCGCAGGGCACGAAGATCATGCCGGTCGGCGCCACGCGGCTGATGTAACAGGCATCATGTCCCGCGCCCGAAATGATGTCCCGGTGCGCGAAGTTTTCACTCTCCGCCCCGTTGCGCACCGCGTTGACGCAGTCGGCGTCGAAGGCGATCGGCGGCGAATACCAGATCTCCTTCAGGTCCAGGTCCAGGCCGTCTTCGGCACAGACCTTTTCACAGACCTCTTTCAGCTCCGCCGCCATGGCCGAAAGCGCCTCGTCTTCCGGGTTGCGCAGATCGACCGCGAAGAAGACCTCGCCTGGAATGGTGTTGCGCGAGTTCGGGCTGACCTGCATCAGCCCGACGGTGGAAACCGCGTTCGGCGCATGCTTCAAAGCGATGTCGTTGATCGCCGCCACCACCTTGGAAGCCCCCAGCAGCGCATCCTTGCGCCGGTTCATGGGCGTCGTGCCGGCATGGGATTCGGCGCCGGTCATGGTGACCTCGAACCAGCGCTGGCCCTGGGCGCCGGTGACCACGCCGATGGTCTTTTCTTCCGCTTCCAGGATCGGCCCCTGCTCGATGTGGGCTTCAAAGAAGGCGCGGATCTCGCGGCCGCCCACCGGCTCCTCTCCCTTGTAGCCGATGCGCTCCAGCTCCTCTCCCATGGTCTTGCCGTCCAGATCGGCGCGGCTGTGGCCGTACTCCAGATCGAAGACACCGGCAAAAACACCGGAAGACACCATGGCCGGTGCGAAGCGCGAGCCCTCTTCATTGGTCCAGACCGAAGCCTCAATCGGCGCGTCGGTCTCGATGCCCAGATCATTCAGGGTGCGGATCACCTCCAGGCCCGCGAGCACGCCGTAGACACCGTCGAACTTGCCGCCGGTCGGCTGGGTGTCCAGATGGCTGCCGGTCATGACGGGGGGCAGGCTGTCGTCCTTGCCGGCGCGGCGGGCGAAGATGTTGCCCATCTGATCGACCTTGATCGTGCAGCCGGCTTCCTTGCACCAGTTCACGAAGAGGTCGCGCCCCTCCTTATCCAGATCGGTCAGAGCCAGCCGGCAGTTGCCGCCCTTTTCCGTCGCGCCGATCTTGGCCATCTCCATCAGGCTGTCCCAAAGGCGATCGCCGTTCACCCGCAAGTTCTGCATAGATGCTCCCTGTCTTTCCTACACCGCGGCCCTTTGCGCCGCCTTATTCAGCAGCCTTGATGTTCGCCGGATTGCGCGGATCCTGCAACCAGTTCATGTAGGGCTTGCCGTTGTCCACCTCGCGCATGGTGATGCAGCCCTCGACCGGGCAGGCCAGCATGCAGAGGTTGCAGCCGACGCACTCCGGATCGTTGACCTCGTAGCGCCGCTCGCCGTCCACCCGCTTGGCGAAGATCGCCTGATGCGAGGTATCTTCGCAGGCCACGTGACAAAGGCCGCACTTGATGCAGAGGTCCTGGTTGATCTCGGCCACGCACTCGTAGTTCATGTCGAGCTGGTTCCAGTTGACTACGTTGGGCACCGCCGCGCTGCGGAAGTCCTCCAGGGTCTCGTAGCCTTTGGAATCCATCCAGTTCGACAGGCCGTCGGTGAAGTCGTCGATAATCTTGAAGCCGTAGTGCATGGCCGCCGTGCAGACCTGGACCGAACCGGAACCGAGCGAAATAAACTCTGCCGCATCACGCCAGGTGCTGACGCCGCCGATGCCGGAAATGGGCAGTCCCTGGCACTCCGGATCGCGGGCGATCTCCGCCACCATGTTGAGCGCGATAGGCTTGACCGCAGGACCGCAGTAGCCGCCGTGCGCGCCCTTGCCGCCGACCGTCGGCGTCGGCGCCATGACATCCAGGTCGACGGTCACGATAGAATTGATGGTGTTGATCAGCGAGACCGCGTCAGCACCGCCCGCTTTCGCCGCGCGCGCCGGGTAGAGGATGTTGGTGATGTTCGGCGTCAGCTTCACGAAGACCGGCATGCGGGTGTATTTCTTGCACCAGCGCGTCACCATCTCGATGTACTCGGGCACCTGCCCGACCGCAGACCCCATGCCGCGCTCGGACATGCCGTGTGGGCAGCCGAAGTTGAGCTCGACCGCGTCCGCGCCGGTGTCCTCCACCAGCGGCAGGATCCGCTTCCAGCTCTCCTCCTCGCAGGGCACCATCAGCGAGACCACCATGGCCCGGTCCGGCCAGTCGCGCTTGACCTGCTTGATCTCGCGCAGGTTCACCTCCAGCGGCCGGTCGGTGATCAGCTCGATGTTGTTGAAGCCGGCCATGCGGGTGCCGTTGTAGTTCACCGCGCCATAGCGCGAGGAGACATTGACGACGGCCGGATCCTCGCCCAGGGTCTTCCAGACCACGCCGCCCCAGCCCGCCTTGAAGGCGCGGACGACGTTGTATTCCTTGTCGGTGGGCGGCGCGGAGGCCAGCCAGAAGGGATTGGGAGATTGCACACCTGCAATGTTGCAACGAAGATCAGCCACCTCGACCTCTCCTATTTTCTCAGCTTGTTAAAGCCACCTGTTGATATCCTGTCTCGACCCCGGCCCTTTGCGGCGGGGGTTCATCATCAGCCGCGCAGGTGCCGGTCGATCGCCTCGGCGGCAACCTTGCCGTCCTGGACCGCGGAAACCGTGAGATCTTCACCGGCCACGCAATCGCCACCGGCCCAGACGTTCGGCAGCGAGGTCTTACGGTCTTCGTTCACCGCGATGCGGCCGCCGGAGACTTCCAGCACCTCGGCCGAGCCGTTCATCAGAGGCGCGGGCACGAAGCTCTGGCCGATCGCCTTGAAGACCTGATCCACCAGCAGGGTGAAGTGATCGCCGGTACCCATCAGGCGGCCGTTATCATCGAGCTGGGTGTACTCGAATTCGATCTCCTTCACCTGCCCGTCCTGGCCGATCAGCTTGCTGGGCTGCGCCCAGTGCTTGATCTTCACACCGTTGAGTTGGGCGAAGTCCTGTTCGTGCCAGGTGGCGTTCATGTTGTCCTTGCCACGCCGATAGACCAGTGTGACATCCTCAGCCCCCAGGCGCTTGGTCTGAACCGCAATGTCGATCGCCGTGTTACCGCCGCCGATCACCACGACCTTGCGGCCGACCGGCAGGTTGGAGAGATCTTCGCTCTGGCGCAGTTGCGCGATATAGTCCACCGCATCGACCACACCCTCGAGATCCTCGTTCTCCAGCCCCAGGGCGTTGACCCCGGCCATGCCCATGGAAAGAAAGACCGCGTCGTAGTCGCGGCGCAGTTCGGTCAGGGAAAAATCCTTGCCGATGGCCTGCCCGCAGCGCAGTTCGATGCCACCGAGGGAGAGGATGAAATCCACCTCGCGCTGGGCGAAGTCGTTCGGAACCTTATAGGCGGCGATGCCATATTCATTCAGGCCGGCCGCCTTTTCCCGCGCCTCGAAGACCACCACCTCGTGGCCCAGCATGGACAGCCGGTGCGCGGCCGAGAGACCGGCCGGCCCGCCGCCGACCACGGCCACTTTCTTGCCGCTGGCCGCCGCACGCTCGAACACCTGGTCGCCCGTGTCCATCAGATGGTCGGTGGCGTAGCGTTGCAGTTCGCCGATATTGACCGGCTTCTCTTCCTGTGTGTTACGCACGCAGGAACCCTCGCAGAGGATCTCGGTCGGGCAGACCCGCGCGCAGGCGCCGCCCATGATGTTCTCGCTCAGGATATCGACTGCCGAACCCTTGATGTTATCGGTCGAAATCTTGCGGATGAAACTCGGGATATCGATTCCGGTCGGACAGGCTTCGACGCAGGGCGCGTCGTAACAGTAGTAGCAGCGCGCCGCCTCGATCAGCGCCCGCTTGCGGTCGAGCGGCGGATGGACATCGTTGAAGTTGTCGACGTAATCGTCAGGACGCAGCCGTCCTGCCTGAATATCAGCAGAAGCCGTCATCGTTCGGTCCCAGTATGTCTCTGTTCAGGTCGTTTATTGAGCCCGGTCGTTTCGCCCGGCCCTTTTGTTAGCGAAAAGGTTAGTCAAATTCTGACCATTTGGTCAACTTTTTTAATTTGCGAGTATTCAATCTTACAAAACAATCACTTGATTTATGCGAATGATTATCATTTACAGTTGAAATCTATACTTGAGCACTCCCTCCGTCCCTCCGGAATACAAACCGGGGGCAGAAGCCCTTTTGCGATTTTCCGAGTCTGCCGCTATGCTTTTGGAAGTCTGTGAGGTGGCGACAGCAGAGTAGAACTGGCGCGAGGTGATTGCCCGCAAGCGGCCGATTGAAAACGAGGGCGGCGGGGCAAGGCCACGGACAAAGGAATGTCAAGCAAGCTTATGACCGAAGAGATAAGGCGCGACGAAGCGCTGGGGGAAACGCACAACGGCGACAGCGGCAGTACCGTTGCCAAGGCTTCCGGCAAGACCGGACAGATCCGGGCCCGCAACAAGGCCAGAATCATCGCCGCCGCCGAAGAAGTCTTCGCCGCCAAGGGCTATGAAGGCGCCACCACGGCCGAAATCGCGTTGAAGGCCGGCCTGCCCAAGGCCAATGTGCACTACTACTTCAGCACCAAGGAAGCGATCTACCGGGCCGTGATCGACAACATCCTGGATCTCTGGCTCGAACCCTTCCAGCGCATCACGGAAGACGACGATCCCGCCGAGGCGCTCGCCACCTACATCCGCACCAAGGTGATGCTGTCACGCGACAAGCCCCTCGCCTCACGCATCTACGCCAACGAGATCATCCGCGGCGCGCCCGCCCTCTCGGACTACCTGGAGAACGACCTGCGCGAGTGGGTGGCGGAGAAATCCAAGGTTCTGCGCAAGTGGGCCGACAAAGGCCTGATGGACCCGGTCGAGCCGGCGCACCTGCTGTTCCTGATCTGGGCCTCGACCCAGCACTACGCCGACTTCCAGGTCCAGGCCAAGGCCGTCCTGCATCATCGCGACCTGACCGAAGACGACTTCGAAACCGCGGTGGCGACCATCACCCGCATCGTGCTGAAGGGCTGCGGGGTGAAGGCGGACTGACGCCGGATCGTCAGTCAGGCCTGCAATCGGATAGCGTCTCTTCCAGCACCGCGTTGTGTTCCAGGAACACAGTGATCAGGTCTTTGAAAGGCCCTTCCTTGGCGAACCCCTGCCGGACGAACTCCCGCATGGCCGGCCAGTCGGGATGACCGTTGTTTTGGGCTTTCAGAGCTTCAAGCCGCTCAAGCTGCGCGCGGTAGGACGGATTGGCAGCCAGCAGGTCCTTCAAATCCTCGTCACCCCAGTCGAAGTTTCGAAAGCTTGAAAGACCATTGGCGCTGTCGAGTCGCTCGGGCGCCGTGGCGAGCAGGTGTTCAAGGCGCGCGAAGCGCGTCTCGGCAAAAAGGATCTGGACATCGCGGTTGATGTCGGCAAGTGCAGTGAACTCGGGCCGTTGACTGACGATGAGATCTCGCAAGTTCTCTTGATGCGCTCGTTTCGCCGCCAGGTCGGCCGCCGCTATCTCAACCAGACACTCGACCGTGTCTTCGGCGGCAACCGACGCCTTGCCTATCGCCTGAACCGAGAGGCAGACCGCAAGAAAAAGCGCGAACTTAAAGGGATGCATAGATCAATACTCCGCGATAAGGCCCGGACAAGACTAGCGAACACCCCGTTTGCGAAGCGTTAAACCACCACTTAAAGCGGCATGCTTTTTGCTACCCAAGGGCGAAGAGAAAACCTCGAGGGACGCAGGCAATGGCATATGAAACGACAGGTTTCGATCTAAGGTCGGCCAATATCAGGGCGATCGACGGTAGCAAACTCCTGAAATCCGGCGGCGCCGAAGCCTCGGACGAGACCTTCCGGTACTTCGTCGAAAGGCAGCAGACGTACCTGGAAGCCGACTTGAGCAAAGGCGCGGATACAGCGGGACATCCGGGCTACGACAGCTACGCCGCCGTCACTGTGAACGGCAAGGTCGTTGCCAGGCTGGACAACAACGGCTTCCTTGAGACTTCGAATGCCCTCGGCGGCCAGCTTCTGGGACAACTGCCTGGGGACGTCAAGGGCAAAACCGGGCCGGAACTGGCCCAGGCCCGCGCGGAAAAGATTGCCGGGCTGCTCGGTGGCAAGGTGGAAAGATCTGCCTCCGCTCTCTCTCAAGCAGAGTACGACGCACTCTCCAGGCCTGGAGCAATACGTGACGACGCGGCGTCGAACACCGCCCCGGCATACGAAGGGCTGCAGAAAACCAGACAGGCGAGAAGTGCTTTCGCGACCCAGCAGATGGCCCAGGAAAAACAGGTGATCCCGGGCGGGGACTCGACAACAGAAGAAACCGGCGGCAGTGATGCTGCGGAAGCTTTTCTCGAATACATGAGAAAGAGCCCGGAGGAGCGTTTCTTTGAAGCCTTCCTCCAGGAAAAAGGTCTGACGCAGGAACAGTTTGAGCAACTGCCGCCTGAGGAGAAGAAGAAGATCCTCGAAGAATTCGAGCAGCGCATGGCACAACAGAATATGATCGGGGTGGCCGAAAGCATGGCGGCGACGGCGGCCAGGAAGACGGCGGCGACGGCTTCCATGCAAAGTGCGGCAACCCCGTCACTGCGTGACGAGGAAAACTCAAGCTGATCCTGGGCGGCGACGTGAACGTCGCTTCGCCGAGTTCGTCGCTCGTCAGGCCGCGTACCTACTTGTCTCCGCGGTTCTGGGTTCGCTTGATGCGCCAGGCGAGCTTGTTGAATTCCGCTTCTTCGCAATCAGCATAAGCCTGACTGCCCGGCGTCAGACCGCGTTCGCCCTGACAGACTTTCTGCGCGGTGGTCTGGCAGGCAGCCAGGGGAAGAGCGAGGCAGGAGATGATCAGAAGAGAACGCATGAACGATCCGACCCTTTGCAGATTCACAACAAAAAAGCACTCGGAACCAGATGTACGATCCATATGGGAGGAGCAGACCTCTATGGAAAGTACCGCCCACGAGGATTTGACTGCTGCAACAACAAGAATGGCTAGCACTCATACCAATGTCAGGCTGTGGCAGATCGCCCGCGCCGCCTGCTCCCATGCAAAGAAATACCACGGCTCAATGACACCCAAAAATTTTGTCGACTTCCGATTAGTTCCCGTTAAAGTTTATCGCAACTCGCGCTATCGTTTCAGTGTTCCAGGTACTCCTTCATGTCATTTCCCACAGAATCGTTGGTCGCCAAAGGCGGCGAACTGACCGGCTATCTTTTCGAGAACAAGAGCATCGGATTTCCAAGAACGCTCTTCTTTGCCTCGCGCATCCATTTCAAGACAGTCGAATACGCCGGAGACGAATTTGATTGTTCCCTGAACTCGGAGGACATTCCCTTTACCGGTCGCGACTGGCGAAGGCTCGATCTGATCGACTTCACCTCGGAAACCGCGGTCGAGCAGATCAATATGTCGTTCTACGACGAAGCGCATAACTTCTGTCACGACATTACGGGCAAGTTCACCTATCTCGGTGAAGACAAATACAAACTCCAACAATCGGCCAAGATCGACTACATGGGTTACACGGGTAAGGATGGTCATCCAAACCTGCCCATCAGCGCCGAAGCGATTCTGACCTTCGATGGGATTCGCGTCAGCAAAGAAGACTTACCGAATCCCTCTTCAGTCTCCGACGCAAAAGACGCTCTGTCCGAGTTCCTGGATCTCGATTTTCTACAGGAACCCGAAGAGTTTAAGTGGGACTACAACTTCAAGCCTCGCTGGTGAGGTTTGGAAATGAACCTCACATGCCGTAAAGCTCAAAGTTCTGATCTAAACGACCTTCTCCGCCTCTACCGGCAACTCAATCCCGCCGATCCGGAACCGGATCAAGACGCAGCGGCCGCCGTGCTGTCTGAGATGATTGAGAGCCCCATAACGGAAGTCCTGCTTGTTCTGGAGGGATCGCAAGCGGTCTCCACCTGCACCCTCCTGGTGGTGCCGAACCTGACTAGGGCGCTCTCGCCCTATGCGGTAATCGAGAACGTGGTAACCGACGCCGCCTTCCGGGGCAGGGGCGCCGGCCGGGCGGTCATGAACTACGCCATAGGGAAGGCCTGGAAGGCCGGCTGCTATAAGGTCATGCTGATGACCGGCACCCAGCGCGAGGGCACCATCGCCTTTTATGAATCCCTCGGCTTTCAAAGTGACAGCAAGACGGCCATGGATCTCCGCCGGCCGGGTTAGTCCCTCTTAAGCCTGTTCGACGCCAGCTTGAACAGCGGCAGCAGTAGCAGCACCAGGGCGACCGCCATGATGGTGCCCGAGTAAGGCCGTTCGAAGAAGATCGCGAAAGAGCCATCGCCGATCAGCAGGGACTGGCGCAGCGCCGGCTCGGCCAGCGGACCCAGAACGATCGCCAGCACCGCCGGTGCCAGGGGATAGTCGAGCTTGCGCAGCAGATAACCGAAGATCCCGAAGATCAGCATCAGCCAGACATCGTGCAGATCCTGGGTCGGCGCATAGCCGCCGATCAGGCAGAGCACGAAGATGATTGGGGCCAGGATCGTGAAGGGCAGCTTCAGCACCCAGATGAAAGCCGGGATGAAGGCGATGTTGATCAGCAGCGCGAAGATATTGGCGGCATAGAGGCTGGCGATCAGACCCCAGACGAAGGAGCGGTTCTCTGTGAAGAGCAGCGGTCCCGGCTCCAGGCCCCAGATCACCATGCCGCCGAGCAGAATGGCCGTGGTCGGCGAACCCGGAATACCCAGGGTCAGCATGGGCAGCATGGAGCCCGTGCTTGCCGCGTTGTTCGCGGATTCCGGCGCCACCACGCCCTCCAGCGAACCCTTGCCGAAAGTTTCCGGCTGCTTCGACATCTGCTTGCCAATGCCGTAGGCCATCAATGACCCGGGCGTCGCGCCAGCCGCCGGCAGGATGCCGACGAAATAGCCCAGGAACGAGCCCATGATCATGACGCGCCAGGTGGCAATCAGTTCGCGCAGGTTACCGAGCATGCGCGAAACCGAGATGGTCGCCTCCGAAAGCATGGACCTGCCCTTGGCCTTGCGGTGCTCCTCCACCGTCCAGAGCATCTCGCCGATGCCGTAGATCCCGATTGCCAGCACCAGAAAGTTGATACCGTGCAGGAATCCGGTGATGCCGCCGAAGATCAGCCGCGGCTCGCCGCTGATGATATCCAGACCGACCGCGCTCAGCACCAAGCCGACGCAGATGGAAAAGAGCGTCTTGTAGATGTCGTCGCCACCCAACCCCACGAAGGTCGCGAAGGCCAGCATCATCAGCGCGAATTCTTCCGGCGCGCCGAAAACCAGCGCCACGTGGGCCAGCGGCGGCGCAAAGAAAGTGAAGAGTACGACGGAGATCGAGCCGCCGATGAAGGAGGCCACCGCCGCGCCGGTCAGGGCTTTGTCAGCCAACCCCGACTTGGCCAGCGGCCGACCGTCGAAGGTGGTCGCGACCGCTGTCGAAGCCCCCGGAATCCCCAGCATGATCGAGGAGATCGCGCCGCCATACATGGCGCCGTAATAAAGCGCGGCCAGGAAGATGATCGCGCCGGTCGGCGGCACGAGGAAAGTCAGGGGCAGCAGGATCGCCACACCGTTTACCGAGCCCAGCCCCGGCATGGCGCCGATGAAGAGCCCGAGGGTGCAGCCGACCAGAACCAGCAGCAGGTTCATGGGTTGAAAGGCAACCGCGAAACCGTCGACCAGGAATCCCAGGATTTCAATCATAGAACCGTCTCATTCCCCAAAATGCCCTCTCGCCTGCCTCGATCGCGTCGCTTCTGAGGCGCGTCACAGGAAGATGCGGTACAGCGGATAAAAGAGCTCTTCGGTCACGCCCTTGGGCAGGATGATCTTCAGGGTGATCTCGAAGAAAAAGAAGGTCATCACCGGGATCAGCAGCGCGAGACCGACCGACAGCAGCCAGCCATGCCGCCCCATGACCTTCAGATAGAACAGCAGGAACAGCGGCAGCGCACCGTAGACGCCGATGAAACTGAAAAGTGCCACCGTGATGATCAGCGCAAGCGCGACCGCGCCGACGTCGATGAGAACCGGCAGGCTGACGAAAGTCTGCTCGGAATTCGCCACCGGACCTTTGCGCCGGATCCAGTTGATGATGATGCCGACGCAGGACAGCAGCATCACCGCCGCCAGCCAGAAAGGCCAGGCACCGCCGCCGGGGCCCTCGTCTTCGATCCAGCCGATCGGAAGCTCGGCGCTCTTGAACATGAGATAAATGGAAAAGACGCCCATCAGGAGCGCCATGGCGAGTTCAGCGGTCCGCTGTGTCACGACTGCAATTCTCCCCGTTGGCTGCCAACGCCTCTGCATGCGAAAGCACCAAGCCGCCTTCTTCTAGAAGGAAAGCCACTTCTCACTGAAAAAAAGGGGCGCCGGCAAGCCGATGCGGCGGATCCGGCAGGGGTACGGCATCCGTGATCCGTCCGCATCACCCAAAGCGGCTCCGGCGCCCCATCTCAGAAAAGCACCGCGACTATTTGATGGCGCCCATCTTCACCAGCATGCTGTGGTGAACATCGCGTTCTTTCTTCCAGTAGGTCATCAGTGCATCGCCGGTCAGCATTTCGCCCTGCAGCGCTTTTTTGCTGCGGTAATCCTGCCATTCCGCCGAGTTGAAAACCTTGGTGAAGAGCTCCGTATAGTAGGCCTTGGCATCGTCGCTCATGTTGGGCGCACCCACCACGGTCCGCTGCATGTAGTAGACGAAGTCCTGACCCAATTCCTTGAAGGTCGGGGCGTCGGGGAAGAGTCCGATGCGTTCGTCTGTAAAGCAGGCCAGAGGCTTGGTCTTGCCCGCCTCGAAGAAGCCGAGCTGTTCGGAAGGATTGTTGACCGTCGAGTGCGCGTTGTTGCCCGCCAGTTCCTTCGCGACCTTGCCGCCGCCCTTGTAGGGCACGTACTTCATGTCGAGACCATAGGAGGTATTGAGGAAGTCGGTCAGGAGGTTGTCCTCGGAGGCCTTGCCGGTGCCGGCCATAATCCAGCCGCTGCCCTGAGACTTCACCGCCGTCACATACTCCTCGACGTTGGTGATCTCCTTGCGGTCGGAATTGACCCAGAGGCAGAAAGTGTCCTCGGCCATCCGTGCCACCGGCGTGAACTCCTCGATATCCACACCCAGGCCCGGCTGGCGCAGCGGTGTGGTGTAGAAGCTGTTCAGGGTGAACATGATGGTGTGATTGTCACCCTTCTTGCCCTTCAGATAGACCAGCGCTTCGGCGCCCGAGCCTCCCGGCTTGTTTACCGGCGTCACCGGCACCGGCGCGAAGTCGTTCTTGGCAATGATGCTCTGCATCAGGCGCACCGCCTTGTCGGCGCCACCACCCTTGCCCGCCATTACAACGAACTCGATAGGTTTCTGAGGTTCAAAGGCCGTTGCCGAACCGCTAACTGCGACCGATGCCAAAAGAGCGGACGCCGCGACAATGCCAAGAGTCTTACCCGTCCGGAGCATTACCTGCTTACAGTCTTCCATCCTTGAACTCCCACGATTTGCGCCGAAGCGCGTTAATTTAATTTCTATGCCGCCTTTTAGTTTCACCCGTTTGGTTTCACCGCTGTGACGGATACAAAATGGTTGTATAAAAGAGAGAGGTTCGCCTCTCCCGGGATGAATGTTATGCAGCCTTCAATTGATTTTGCAACAGGCAGATTACCGTGAGAGTGTTATGTCAGCATTGCTGCCATTTCGAGAAGAAGGTAAAGACTGTCAACTGAGGCGCGAAGTCATTGATTCTTCTGGAAGTAGAAGTCAGGGGGCTTTCGAATGACATTTGCGGTAAAGGCGATAGATGAAAGTCCTGGTCCCTCATTGCGCGACCAGCGTCACCGGATTCTGAGTGGCAACGACCGTCTAAGTCTGCTTCTTCAACCATGCGACCAGTTGTCGGCTGGTCTCGCTCTCCACGCTGTCGCGCGGTGTGATCGCGCAGAGCGGCTTATCGCTGGGAAGTGAAAACTTGAAGGTCTGCACCAGCCGGCCGCGCGCCATGGCTGCTTCGATCAGTGGCTGATGCCCCATCAGCAGGCCGGCGCCGTCGATCGCCGCCTGAACCGCCAGGCTGTAGAGCGAGAAGACCGGCCCGCTGCGTCCGTCGCTGGCATGACGATGGCGGCCGCTGTGCGCCCGCGCCGCCTGAAGCCACTCGGGCCAGTCCTCGCGCCAGGTCTCGTCGTGCAGCAGGACGTCATGCGAGGGCGTGCCCGTGCGCTTGATCCGCTCCGCCAGTTCCGGCGTGCAGACCGGAAAGAGCCGGTCCTCGCACAGCACCGTGCAGTCAACGGAATCAGGCATCTCATTCAAAAAGAACAGGGCCAGGTCGAAGGATTCGCGCTGCAGGTTGGGTGGCTGCTCCAGCGCCGTGACCGATATGAGCAGTTCCGGAAAGGCGGCACGTAAGGCCGGCAGGCGTGGCGACAACCAGAGCTGAGCCACCGATGGCAGCGCCGCAATACGGATCGAGCCGGGCATCCCGGCGCGGCGCAGCCGCTGTGCCACGCCGCCCAGATCGTCGAGCGCCGAGGTCAGGTCGGGCAGAGCGGCCCGACCCAGTTCCGTCAGGCGCACCCCCTGCGCCTTGCGCTCGAACAGCCGGCAGGCCGCCCAGTCCTCGAGGGTCTTGATCTGCTGCGCGATGGCGCCGGGCGTCACCCCCAGTTCCTCGCCCGCGAGGACGAAGGATTCGTGGCGGGCGGCCGCTTCAAAGGCCCGCAGGGCTTTTAAGGGAATCGCTTTGGGTCTGGGAGGATCGACAGCCAAGAGAAGACTCAATTTTTCTACGCCTAGAATCGAAGATAACTGGTTTGCGCCCGCCTCGCCAGAGCTGCCATTCTTTGGGCCGAACAGGAGTAGCGCCAGGGCTCGCAGCCTGTGGCGCCAATCGAGAAAGAAACCGATGCCGAAGCTGAAACACAGAAGCTGGGTGCCCGCAGTGGCCGAAGACTACATCCAGGCCATCGCCGGCGAGACCGGGCGGATGGAGGCACCGGAGATCGAAACCCGCCTCGAGGGCTTGATGGCCGAAAACCGGACCATTCACGAGCGCGACTGCGTCAACCTCAACCCGGCCACCAACGTCATGAACCCCAAGGCGGAGGCCGCCCTCGCCCAGGGTCTCGGTTCCCGGCCCTCGCTCGGTTATCCTGGCGACAAGTATGAAATGGGGCTCGAGGCGATCGAGAAGATCGAAGTCGTGGCCGCGGAGCTGGCCGCCGAGATCTTCGACGCGGCCTATGCGGAAATCCGGGTCGCCTCCGGCGCTCTCTCCAACCTCTACGCCTTCATGGCCACCTGCCAACCCGGCGATGCGGTGATCGTCCCTCCCGCGGAGATCGGCGGGCATGTCACCCATCATCACGCCGGCGCCGCGGGCCTCTATGGCGTCGAGATCCATACGGCGCCCGTCAATGCGGCCGGCTATACGGTCGACCTGGAAGGCCTGCGCAGGCTGGCCCACGAGGTCCGTCCCAAGCTGATCACCCTGGGCGGCAGCCTCAACCTCCTGCCCCACCCGGTTGCGGAGGTCCGTACGATCGCTGATGAGGTCGGGGCCTGTCTGCTGTTCGACGCGGCCCATCTCTGCGGCATGATCGCGGGCGGGGTCTGGCCGAACCCGCTGAGCGAGGGCGCGCATGTCATGACCATGAGCACCTACAAGTCACTCGGCGGACCGGCGGGCGGCCTGATCGTCACCAATGAGGCTGCGCTGGCGGAGCGCCTGGACGCCATCGCCTTTCCCGGCCTGACTGCCAATTTCGATGCGGCCAAGTCCGCCGCCCTGGCGCTCTCTCTGCTCGACTGGCGGGATTACGGCGCAGCCTATGCCGCCGCCATGGCCGAGACCGCCGACAACCTGGCTCAAGCTTTAGCCGCCGAGGGCCTGCCGGTCTTCTCCACGGCGCAGGGCTTCACGACCTCCCACCAGTTTGCGCTCGAAGCCGCCCCCTTCGGTGGCGGTCAGGCCGCCGCCAAGCGTCTGCGCCTTGCCAATATCCTGACCTGCGGCATCGGCCTGCCCCTTGAGGCCGTTGCGGGGGATATGAACGGCCTGCGCATCGGCACACCGGAAATCGTGCGCTGGGGCATGACCGCCGCCGACATGCCCGAGCTGGCGGCGCTGATCGCACGCGGACTGAGGGAGGAGCCTGCCGAAGGCCTGGCGGCCGAGGTCACGGCCTTCCGTCAGCGCTTCACGGAGCTGCATTTAATTCGGACGTAAAGCCGCGTCAGACGGCGTCCCGTGCCCAGGCCACGATGCTTTCCAGGAAGCGCCGCAGGACCGGCCGTACGCCGGTCGCGAGATCCTCGCGGAAACCGAAGGGCGGGTCCTCGTTCATATAGGTCGCCCAGGACTGCTCCAGTTGGATGGCATGAATCCTCTTTGCGGGGTCGCCGTAGTGACGGGTGATGTAGCCGCCCTTGAAGCGGCCGTCGATGACGAAGCTGTAGTCCGCCGTCACCTGCGCGATCTCGCCGAGCCGCGCCAGCAGTTCGGGCGCCGCGGTGACGCCACCGCCGCTGCCCAGGTTGAGATCCTTCAGGCGTCCTTCGAAGAAGCGCGGCACTTCGCTGCGAATCGAGTGGGCATCCCAAAGCACGGCAACCCCATGCTTCTGCCGGATTGCCGCCAGCTCGCTCGCGAGCCGGTCATGGTAAGGCTGCCAGACACTTGCACGGCGTTCTTCGATCTCCGCTTCATCAGGCTGCTCACCCGGACGGTAAAGCGGCGCCTCGGAAAAGCTGCTGGTCGGGCAGAGTTCCGTATTGTTGGCGCCGGGATAGAGCGGCTTGCCGTCAGGATCCCGGTTGAGATCGATGACATAGCGCGAGTGGGTCGCCCGGATCGTCGGGATACCGAGGTCATCGAGAAAGTCGTAGAGCTGCGGCAGATGCCAGTCCGTATCCGGCACATCCAGCGCGGCCGGCGTCATGCGCGCCTGCTGCTTCGGCGGAACGAAGACTCCGCTGTGCGGCATGGACAAGAGGACCGGCGCGTCTCCCGGCGTGAAGACAAAGGGCTCCATCGGATTCCCGACACAAAACAACGATCTGACAGAAATGCCTCTTCAAGGCCCGTCTGGCAAGCCATGCTGGCCATACTCGGCCCACTTGTCTATACAAGCAGAGGGGCAACAGGAAGTGGCGCTGCGGAGTCTCTCCGCCCGAGTGGCCAGCTTCCTGCCCGAGCCTTAGGCCTTTAGCAGATCGGATCGGGTCGGATGACTCTTTCTCAAAGCCAGAGTTCTTCGCCGGCATATCAGCAGGTTAAAGACCATATCCTCGAGCAAATTCTGAAGGGAGACTGGCCTGAAGGCCAGCGTGTGCCTTCGGAGAACGAACTGACCCGCCTGCTCGGTTTCTCGCGCATGACCGTCAACCGCGCTTTGCGGGAGCTCACCGCCGAGGGCTGGTTGACCCGGACCCAGGGCGCCGGCACCTTCGTCGCCGAATCGCGTCCGCAGTCGGCGGTCCTGGACATCCGCAACATCGCCGACGAGATCCGCGAGCGCGGCCACGAACACGCCGCCGAGATCTATCTGCTGCGTGCCGAGACCGCCGGCCCCGCGGAAGCCGGTTTCCTGGGCCTGGAGGAAGGCCGGGAAATCTTCCATTCATTGATCCTTCATTTCGAAGACGGCCGCCCGGTTCAACTCGAGGACCGCTTCGTCAATCCGGCGGCTGCGCCGGATTATCTGGAACAGGATTTCCGCAGCATCACGCCTTACGAATATCTGGTCAAAGCCGCGCCGCTCAGCGAAGCCGAGCACGTAATCCAGGCCATCCAACCGGACGCCGAAACCGCACGCCTGCTGTCCATCTCGCCGCAGGCGCCCTGCCTGCTGCTCAAACGCCGCACCTGGTCGGGCGAAAACAGCGTCACCTACGCCAGACTGATCCACCCGGGCGACCGTTACCAGCTCTGGGGACGCTTCAGCAGTTGACGTAAAAAGCGCCGCTGCAGCCATGTCGGCTTGAAACTCCAATCGTGGCCTTTGTAACCGCCGAGCCCGATATCCGCCCGAAAGCATCAAGGTAAAGACGCAATCCAAACCCGGAATTGCCGTCAATTCGGTGCCTGTTCCTGTGCGCTCATTATGCGCTGCAGCGCTCAACGGCTCTTCGTTTGCGCCGGAGCGACAGGAACGACCGGGGAGGCGGAGCGATGCTGACAAAACTCAAGGATCTGACCAGGCGTGCAGAACACGCCACCACCATCAAAATCGGCTGCCTGCTGGTATTCACGGCTTCCGCTGATTTCCTTCTGTACGATCAGCAACCCGGCTGGAACCTGGCAATCACGGCCTGGCTTCTTCTGGCAGCCGTGGTGGCATTCAACGGCAGGCTACTTCGGTCCAAGGAAGGCAAATTCCTGATCCTGGCCACAGGCCTCGTCTCTCTTTCCCTCGTTGAATCACCCGGGTTCCTGGCCATATCGCTGACCCTCCTCGGTATCATCGCGCTGGCGCTACCGCGCGGCACCCAGTGGCCGGATTCCGCCACCACCTGGCTTTGGCACTTCATCACCTTTCCACTGCGGCTCACGGAAGGGACGGCCAGCGATGCCAATCGTCTTTACCGCGTCGCACGCGCGCGCCGAAGCCCAAATCCGCTCAGGACGAGGCTGACGGGATGGGCGCTTCCCCTCGTCCTGGGGGCTGTCTTCGCGAGTCTCCTGGTTCAGGCCAACCCGGTCATCGACGCCTGGCTTCCAGCCCTGGACTGGGCCCGCATGGTCCCGCTTTTGCATCCCCTGCGACATATCTTCTGGCTCGCGAGCGCAGTTCTGGTCTGGGCCTGCCTGCGCCCCCGAAGCTCAAGGCGGCCAGCAGTTCTCGGGACGCTGCCCCCAGACTTTTCGACCGGAATCGAAAGCCTGTTTAACCTGGTGGCGGTCCAACGTGCGCTCATACTGTTCAACGTCATGTTTCTCGCCCAGACCGGAACGGACATCGTCTATCTCTGGTCAGGGGAGCGTCTGCCCTATGCCCTGACCTATGCCGGTTACGCCCATCGAGGCGCCTATCCTTTGATCGCCACCGCCCTGCTCGCCGGCGCCTTTACTCTGATCGCCTTCCGCGAGGGCGCTGAAACAGGGCAGTCAAAGATCATCAGATGGCTGGTTTACCTCTGGATTTGCCAGAATGTTTTCCTGACGGTGAACGCAATCTGGCGGACAGTGAACTACATCGAGGCCTATGGCCTGACCCATCTGCGCGTCGCCGCACTGATCTGGATGGGGCTCGTCGCCGCCGGCCTTATTTTTATCATCTGCAAGATCGCGCTCACGAAGTCCGGACGCTGGCTCGCCGATGTAAACGCCGTAAGCCTGCTCCTCGTTCTTTGCCTCTGCAGCTTCGTCAATTTCGGCGGCATGATCGCCAACTTCAATGTGAAGAACAGTGCTGAATTCGACGGCCCGGGTCAGCCGGTCGATCTCAACTACCTCGAGGAAATCGGTCCAGCCGCCCTGCCGGCGCTGATGTCCTATCTCGACCAGGCGCCGCGGGACCGGGCAAAGCATCGCCTGGCGCGACATCTGGTCGGAAGCCTGTCAAAGCGGCTGCAAGAAACCACCGCGGACTGGCGGGGCTGGAGCTTCAGGCGCCAGCGCCTTTTGGAAAGTCTCGACCAGCCGGGCCCTTAGACTGTGAGGCTTTCAGGCCCCTGATCTCCCTCGGGCCTGAGTATCTGGGTAAACTGCAGGTAACTCTCTTCCGGGATTGATTAATTCGGCACCAAATAGATCTCGAAAATTCATGCCGTCTCCTCTAAGAATGATTGCGTGTGCTTCAGTCTTTGCCGAATCCAAAATCTCCGGGGGGAATGCTAGGATGGAATTCGGAACGTTCCTGCTGGCCCTTGTTCCGGCGATGCTGTTTGCCGGATGCTGCCACGGCGTCAAGCCCCGGGGATAACGCCAGATGCAGCCGCCGACGCCTCCATCTCCACCGCTTATCGATCTCTTCGATGACGTCTTCGACAACGAGATCGCGCCGCGCCTGAAGAAACGCGACAAAGAACGGGAAGCCTTCAAAAAGAAATCCCTGTTGAACTGGCTGCTGGTCCTGGCCGCGGCCGCGGCGGTTACGGTGGCCTTCTATGCGGTCTCGCGAGACACTGATTCCTATTTCTTCGCCTTTCCCGCAGCAGCAGCGGCCTACTGGTATCTGATCGCCCGGCCGAAGAAACGACTGACGGACAGTGTCAAACGAGACATTTTCACCCCGCTGTGCGATGCGCTGGGCTTCACCTATCACCTCTACCCGGACGGATCGAAGGCCGGTTACTTTACCGAACTTGGCCTGGTGGGCGGTTTCAATCACAGTCATTTCGAGGACGAGGTCTCCGGCAGCTACGGCGGCGTGGCTTTTTCGCTCGTCGATGCAAAGCTGAAGCAGAGGCAGGACAAGACAACCCGGACCGTGTTTCACGGCCTGCTGGCCGCCTTCGAGATGAACAGACCCTTCCAGGGCCGGACGCTGGTTCTGCGCGACGGCGGCTTGATCGGGAACTTCCTGGGCGGCATCGGCCGCAATCTGGAGCGGGTCGCGGTGGAAGATCCGCGCTTCGAAAGCACCTACGAAGTCTACAGCAGCGATCCCTTCGAAGCCCGCTACCTGCTCAATCCGGCCTTCATGGAACGCCTGCTGATCCTGGAACAGCGCTTGGGCTGCCGCGTCCGGCTCGCCTTCGACCGTAGTTCCCTGCTCATGTCAGTCGAGCTGAACCGGGATGCCTTCAATATCGGCAACCTCAACACGCCCCTGGCCGACCGCATGCGGCTGGAGGCCATCGTCACCGATCTCATGATGATATTGGACGTCGTGGAAACCCTTCGGTTGAACGCCGAAACCAAACACTGAAGCCTATGGCCAGCGAACTCGACCGGCGGCCGGCGGGCCACAGCGGCATCCGGCTGTCGACAGAAACAGCGGTAAAAATCTACAACGAGGGCATTGCGCCTCGCCTGCTTGAGCTTGATCGCAAACGCCGCGCCAGACAGCGCAGCGACGAATTGACCTGGATCGCGTCCCTGACCTTTGCCCTGGTCGTCGGCAGCCTGGCCTTCCTCGCCATGAGCGCCGTAAGCGCCCTACTGCTTGCCCTGCTGGCCGGCGGCGGCGCGCAGTGGGCGCTGACGAAACGGCCCCGCCCGGACGTTGCGCTGGCCATGCGCCAGGAGATCTTCAAGCCGCTCTGCGATGCCGCCGGCATTTCCTATGCGCTCGCCCCAAGACAGTCGCACGCCGAGTCCTTTGCCGGCTTCGGTCTGGTCGGCAGCTTCAAGACGTCACGCTTCGAGAACCAGTTGTCGGGCGCCTATAGAGATATCGTGTTTCTGCAGACCGATGCGCGCCTGAGCGGCCGGGAGGAAGACGAAACCGCAGTCGTCTTCCATGGCCTGCTCTCGGTCTTCGAACTGAAGCGGCGCTTCTCGGGACAAACCCTGATCCTGAAAAGCGACAGCCACCTTGAAAAGGTGATCGACAATTTTCAAGAACGTCCCGAGCGGATCGACCTGGGGGACTGGACCTTCGAGCAGAGTTTCGAGGTCTATGGGACCGACCCGGACGAAGCCCGCAGGATCGTCACGCCGGTGCTGCGCGGCCAGCTTTTGGCCCTGCAGGATCGCCTCAGCTTCGACCTTCAGTTTGCCTTCACAGGTTCGACACTGCTGATGAGCCTGGACCTGACCGAAGACGCCCTTGATATCGCGGCCCCCGAACTGGCACCAGCCGACCCTCGGCGTCTGCAGGCAACCATGATCCGTTTCCAGACGGTTTTCGAAACGCTCGACGTGCTACAGTTGAATCCGCGCAGGAACGCGCCGCCAGCCTTTTAGAGCATGTTCAGACCATACGGGATCAATTTGATGGGCTTTGAAGTCTCATTCGGCAAGGCGCGTTGTGAAGCGCGATACGGCGTATCGGGCGAGCATCGCAACGCTGCCGATGAGCCTTCAAAGCCCGCCGGAGGCCGGATTCTTTCCCGCCCTGACTGCGTTGCGGCTCTTATCCGATGCGCCGCATCGCATTGCGAACCGCGCCTTGTCAGAACGGAAAATCTCCCCGGTCAAATGATTCCGTGTGGTCGGAATATGCTCTAGCATCTACAGCGTTCCAGAGCATGTTCCTATCAACGCCAAGAGACCGGGAGTTACCATGACCAAACTTCTCGTAGGCATGATCGAATTTGACAACGTCGCTGATTTCAGCGGCGCGGACAAAAGCAACTACGACCAGTTTCATGACGCCCTGGGGCGCGCCGACGCCATGATGACCAAACACGGCAGCGGCTCGGAACTGAAGATGTTCGTCGCGCCCGAGTACTACTTTTCAGGCCACAGCATCACGGAAAGCGGCGGAACCTCGATCACGTCCCTTTCGCGCAGCGACAAGCACGGCATCTACGACAAGATCGCCAAGTCTTCCAAGAGCTACCCCGAGATCCTGATCGTGCCCGGCTCCATCGCCTACTCGAAAGCCCGTGGCTTTTCGAAACGCAAGTACTACAACGTCTGTCCCATCGCCGCGAACGGGCGGATCATTCACAAGTACTACAAGCAGGCGAACGACACCTACCAGTCCGCGGATAATTTTAAGACCAAGGACTACGGCGCGACTTTCAAACACGCAAACCTGGATTTCGGGATCGATATCTGCCTGGATCACGGCCACAAGATGCTTAAGAACAGCCTGGGCTCGGATACCGTGGACGTCCACATTCTCATCGCCGACGGCGCGGCTCCGACACCGCTGTCGATTGCAGCCTCGACCAATGGCGGCGTGATGGTTTTTTGCAATATGGCCGGTCGTGGAAAAAATGGCGTCTTGAGCGTCTTCGCCAATAAGTTCGGCAATCCCAATACCAAGGCCCCTGATATGGTCGCCGAGATGACCCAGCCGCTGACGGGCGGCGCGCAGGTCGCCCTCTATAAGGGCACGGTAAACTGACGACCCGCTCTAAGCGGCGCGCACGTCGGCCAGAAACTGATCGATCTGTGCGCGCAGTCTGCTCGACTGCTCGGTGAGCGATACCGCTGCTTCCGAGACCTCCTTGACCGACCCGCTGGTGTTGTCGACGGAGTTGGAAACGCCGCGGATACTCTCGGTGACCTCTTGCGTCCCGCCGGCAACCTGCTGAACGCTATTGGAAATCTCGGAGGTCGCCGCCGCCTGCTGTTCGACCGCGGAAGCAATCGTAGAGGAAATCTCCTCGACCCGTTCAATCCTGCTGCCGATTTCCCTGATCTCATCCGCGGTCGAGGTCGTGACCCCTTGGATCGAGATAACCTGTTGCGAAATTTCGTCCGTGGCTTTTGCGGTCTGGTTGGCCAGTGACTTAACCTCTGATGCGACCACCGCAAAACCCTTGCCGGCTTCTCCGGCGCGCGCGGCTTCGATGGTGGCATTCAGCGCCAGTAGGTTCGTCTGTTCGGCTATATCGCTGATCAACTCCACGACCTCGCCGATCCGTTTGGCGGCATCCAACAGTTCGGCAACCTTGCGGTTGGTCGTATCCGCCTGCTTCACTGCGCCGCCGACAATGCTTGTGGAGTCCCCGACCTGGCGACGAATCTCCTGGATCGAGGTCGCCAGCTCCTCGGTCGCGGAGGCGACATTCTGCACGCTGCTGGAGGTCTGCTCGGTCGCCGCCGAAACAGCCGCACTCTGTTCACGGGTATCGTCAGCCACCTGCGACATCACACCCGCCGTCGCGTTCAAGCGGCCGGTCGCCCCCTCCAGTGTTTCCAGAACCCCATTGACCTCCTGATCGAACGCGCTGTTCAGGCGGTCAATCTCCCGGCCGCGGGCCAGCTCCGATTCACGTCGCTTCGCCGCCTCCGCCTCCATGCGCCGGTTTTCCAGGAGTTTACCGCGAAAGCCTTCCATCGCATGGGCAAGCGCACCGATTTCATCTTCTGCACGGGCCTCAATGGGGTCATCGAGCTGGCCGCCCGAAAGCGCGCCGACGCTGGTGACCAGGGAACACAGGGGCCGAACCAAAGTAAAGCGCATGACGACCCAGGACAGCAGAGAAGCGCCGAGCAAAGCGATAGTGGACAGCACGATCAGAACATCCAGAGCGAACTGTTCATGCTCTTCCGCTGCGAGCGTGGCTTCCTCGGTAAAGCTCTCAATCTCAATGAGCAGCGTTTCGAGCTCGTGGTTGAGTTCGTTCTCTTCCGCGACGATCGCATCTTCTTCCGCGAGCGCCTCTTCCATCCGGCCGCTGGCGAGAAGCTCCAACACATGGAAAGCATGCTGGTCGAAGGAAGCGTGCGCAGCACTGATCCTGTTGAGAGCCTGCAGAATCTTTTCGAATTCTGCCCTCACCATGGCGTTTGGCGCATCTTCGATGGCCATGTGTGCCAAAGCATCACTGACTTCCAGTTCGTTTTCGACCTGGGAAGCTATTTCTTTGAAGCTTTCGGTGTTTTGTTTAAAGAGCTCGGCCGCACGTTCGTCTTGTTTGCTGTCCCGGCTGAAGCGGAAAGCGCGCTCCAAGGCAATAGACTGCTCCAGGTTATGGACCGTAATTTTGCTGATCACCTCAATCAACGGCAGATCCTGCTCGGCGATCGACGTGATCTCACTGCCAATCCTGCTCATCTGGACAATGGCCGTTCCGGAAACGCCCATCAGCGCAGCTAAACAGATGGCGATGATGCCATAAACCTTAGCGCTTACATTTAGCTTTGAAAGCATTGCCTTATCCTCTGCCGGGCCTATCAAGGTGCCAAGGCCGGGCGCAAAGACCGCGAATCTTCAACGTATGCTGGCGAACAATTACTAAAAAATAGTGTTCAATCCCGACGTAACGCGCCCTTGGCGCCCGATAGCAGGCAGCGTTGCTTGTTCTATGCAACGTTGGACTGAAGGCTGCGGTAGAGCTCTGTGCCCTCTTTGGCGAAGGTATCGGCATCGCCCACGGCGTTGGAAATCGCATCCAGGTTGGTGTTCACTTCGCCAACCGCCGTCGCGGCCGCCTGCATGCTTTCCGCAATTTCGCGTGTCGTGGAGGTTTGCTCCTCGACGGCGCCGGCAACCGCCGCAACGCTCGATTCCACCGATTCGACCGCCGTCTTGATGCCAGTCAGGCGATCCACGACATCGCCGCAGACCGTCTGCATTCCGGTGATCTCCGACGAGATCTGATCGGTCGCGCTCGCCACCTGATTGGCCAGTGACTTGACCTCGGACGCAACCACGGCAAAGCCCTTGCCTGCCTCGCCGGCGCGTGCGGACTCGATGGTCGCATTGAGCGCCAACAGATTGATCTGTCCGGCAATTTCCTGAATGACGTCCACGACGCTGTTCATGGCTTGCGCCTGCTCAGTCAACTGCTGAGTCGACTGATCCGCGTTGACCGCCTCTTCGATCGCCTTCCCGACATCCGTGCGTGAGGTCTCCATGCTGCGGGCGATCTCGTTGGCCGAGGCCTGGAACTCTTCGGTCGCTGCCGCAACGGACTGAACGGTTTGCAGCGTCTGCGTCGAGGCGGTCGAAGCAACGCCCGACTGCTCATTTGCCGAACCGACCGCATTGAGGATTTTGGTGAGGTTCTCCTCAACCTGCCCGCCGACCCGTTCCGCCTCCCGACGGGCCAGGACCTGCTGGGTGATATCGGTCGCAAACTTCACCACTTTGAAAGGCTTGCCACTCGGATCGAAGATCGGATTGTAAGAGGCCTGGATCCAGACCTCCCGACCGCCTTTTGCGACGCGTTTGTATTCCGCCGACTGATACTCACCGCGCCCAAGCATGGCCCAGAAATTCTTGTACTCTTCACTCTTGCCGTATTCAGGTTCGACGAACATCCGGTGATGCTGGCCTTTGATTTCATCGAGGCTGTATCCCATGGCGCCCAGGAAGTTTTCGTTCGCCTCGATGATGGTGCCGTCAAGCTCGAAGGAGATCACGGCGGAGGATTTGTTCACGGCCGCGATCTGACCGCGGAAGTCAGCGTTCTGAAGCATCTGCGCGGTGATGTCGGTCGCGTATTTGACCACCTTGACCACCTTGCCAGACTTGTTGAGGATCGGGTTGTAGGAGGCCTGAATCCAGATCTCCCTGTTGCCCTTGGCGTAGCGCTTGTATTCCGCCGCCTGATACTTCCCCTGCCGCAGGCTTTCCCAGAACTGCTGATACTCGCTGGAGTTCTCGTAACCGGGCTCGACGAACATGCTGTGATGCTGGCCCTGGATCTCTTCGAGGCTGTAGCCCATCGCACCGAGGAAGTTCTCGTTGGCGTGGATGATCGTGCCGTCCGGCTTGAATTGGATCACGGCCTGCGAGCGATCGAGCGCGCAGAGAATGGCGTCCATCTCACTGCTGGAGAACTTCTGTTGGCCACCGCCATTCGAGCCAGCAGCAGTCTTACCGGAACCGAAACCAAGCATCTTGGAGTCCTTTCACTCACCACGCCGGAAAATTGTGCCTTAGAAAGAAGGGAGATCTTTCATCCAGCCAATTTCACCTTGTCATCAAGTTCAGCGCGAAACCGGACATCGCCATCTGTTCGCAGGGTGATGAAAGCAATTCGTTTTTAAATTTCTGCTAATTTCACAAGTACAGAACAAAAAACCTGCGGGGCTAATTCTACGAAACAAGAAGATTTCTGGATCACATATTCATCGCTAATTGTAATTGGCCAGTAACCCAACCCGCTTTATACAATCAAGGTTTGAATTTGAATTTTTACAAACAGATCACAGATAGACCACAACTTAAAAGGGGGCAATCTGCACCGCCCGCAGAAACTGAATGAGCTGGTTTTGGGCGAACCACAAGCCTAGTCGCCAGGAACATCCAAGTGTGCAGGGATTTCCGGTGCAGAAAGATCTATTAAAAGTAGTCCCCACCCCCAGAACTTGGCACCGGCCCGGCTCAAGCTTGCTATACCAAAGCAAGAAAATCTCTCTCCTCGCGGGCAATCGTCGCCAGAAAACATCCGGGTCCAGAGGCAGGCTCCCATGGCTTCAGCGGCGCCCCACCTGATTTATCGCGCGAGAGGCGAGTTTTTCCTTTCACACCAACTCGGCCTGAGCTCTGTGCGAAACTTCACGGGGTTGCAGCTAAGGGAACGAAAAACACCCGGTGAACCCGATCTGGCCCTTTGAATCCGCTCTCACCGCCGACTGCGCGCCAAGGATTTATCAGGCGGCACCAATATTCTTCAGGAACTCCTGGGTTTCGCCCTGCAGGGATTCCGCCTGCCTGGAGAGTTCACTGGCCGCCGAGAGCACATCGCTGGCGATACGTCCGGTCTCCGCAGAGATCTGTGAAACCTCGGCGATGTTGCTCGAAACCTCGCGGGTGGCAGCGCCCTGCTCCTCGATCGCCGAGGAGATGCCGGTCGCCACTTCATTGATTTCGAGAATCTTCTTCGCGATGGACTCGTTTGAGGACACCGCCACGCCTGTCGCGGTCTGGATTTCGGAAATCTGCTGCGAAATTTCCTCCGTCGCTTTTGCCGTCTGATTGGCCAGCGCCTTCACCTCGGAAGCCACCACGGCGAAGCCTTTGCCGGCCTCGCCGGCGCGCGCCGCCTCGATGGTGGCATTCAGCGCCAGCAGATTCGTCTGCTCGGCGATGTCCTGAATCATGTTCACGACCTCGCCGATTTTCTGCGATGCCTCCACCAGTTCCCTGATCCGGTCGCTGGATTCGGAAGCCGCTTCGGTCGCGGTCTGCGCCATGGCCGTCGCCTGCGCGGTCTGCCCGGCGATTTCGGAGATCGAGCTGTTCAACTGCTCCGCGGCGGAGGCCACCGCGCCGGTCCGGCTGTCGGCCTGTTCCGCGTTCCCCTGCATCGAGCCGGCGCTGGACTGCATCTCGGTCGCCGCGGCGGAAACGCCGGTGACGATGTTTTGCACCGTCTCAGCCATCTTGACGTTTTCAGTCACCACCGACCACGACAACATAGGCCCGATGTAGTCACCCGACTTGCTTCGCAAGGCCGAAACCTGCAGGTCCAGCCGTTCGTCGCCCAGTTTGATGACCGTGCGATGAGGCAGGTTGGCCGGGTCCGCAAGCAGCCTGCGCTGGTGCTGCGGATTTTTATGGAAGATGTCGATGCACTTCCCCTTCAGCTCTGCGGCCGGCGCCGGCAGCAGGTGGTTCAGCGGGGTCAGCGTCTCGATGCTGGTCTTGTTGATATAGGTAATCTCGAAGCTCTTCGGATCGGCCATCATGACATTGATCGGCATCTCATCGAGCATCTGCAGCAGTCGGGCAGTCTCTTCTTCCTTTGCCACCTCTTTGGTGATGACGCTCCAGGTCAGCATCGGGCCGACATAGTTCCCCTTTGCGTCGTAGAGAGCGGTGACGTTGAGATCCAGCCATTCGCCGCCGACCGTGATTCGCGTATGGTGCGGCAGGTTCTTCGGATCCGACAGAAGTTGACGCTGATGCGCCGGATTTTTGTGAAAGATATCGATGGATTCACCGACAATATTGTCCGCTGTAACAGGCAAGACATGCTCGATGCTCTTTAAGGCGACCAGCGACGATTGATTCGCGTAGGTGATGGTGAAGTCCTGAAGATCACAGGTCATCACACTGACCGGCATCAAATCGAGCATCTGTCCGAAAAGTTCCTTCGCGCCCGCCTGTTTCTTGTTCATCGAAAACACTGTCGCCTCACTCCCATCCAAAGTTTTGGCCTCGCCAATTTGTTGAGATAAGAGTGGGGTGCGACTTAAATTTTGATTAAATTCTCATCTACTGAAGAAAAAATTCAGGCATATCGGATCTACGACAGTCATGTTTCTTTGGATCACAATTTTTTGACAACTTCATTTTGATACAACATACAGTGATATGCACAATCACTGCTGGATATTGCAAAAGCTCGCCTACACCGTAAATAAACCACAACCTTTATGATGTTCGCAGCGCCCCGCGGGAAACACGCGAACAGCGGCGGCCACTCTCAGGATTGGCTCCTCACACGCAGGAAAAAACGCTCCTTATTCCCGGGATCGATCGGTCGGAAAATCCATTATGGGTAATGGCCTCTTACCGTCAGTTCGAGGTGAGCATCCCCAACAACACCCGAATGACGCGCGAAAGATCTTTCGCCGGCAGAGTCTTCGAAGCAGAGGCCTGTGGGCACGGCCGTTTTCAGGGCGCTGAATCATCTAAGGGGAAAATTTTTTTCACAGCTACGCTAAAGGCAACTATGTCCGGCTGTTGCCCAAAAGGGCTTCTGCCTCTTCCGGATGAGATCTCCGCTTCCAGATCGTTGTTCGCCGGGCCCCGCCAAGAGAAGCCGCCGGATAGCTCCGCGCCCGACACCTCGTCTGAGCGAGACGGCCAGTGCCCATCCTTCATCGCCCAGCCTGACGGGGCAATTTGACTCTCGAAATTCCCCTTGCCTATACTTGTATATACAACTGAGGCAAAGCGTCGAACCACGCCGGGAAGTCACGCGGCGTAACCTTCGGCGTTCTCAAAAACGGCGCGGCGGTCCGATGTCGTGCCCATCCATCAGGGGACAGGATTCGACATGCAGGAAAAAATCATCAGGGCCACGGCCTTCGCCGCCCTCCTGGGGGCGTCTCTTGGCGCTGTCGCAGCCGCGGGCAGCGCCCAGGCGGACAGCATCAAAATCGGCATCAATGTGCCGCAAACGGGTTTCGCCGCCGCCGATGGGAAATCGGCACTGATCGGCGCCCAACTGGCCGCGGAACAGGCCAATGCCAACGGCGGCATCAACGGCAAGGACATTGAACTGGTGGTCTATGACGACCAGGCCTCGCCGAAGTCCGCCGTGCCGATCGCGACCAAACTTGTCGAGCAGGACGGCGTGAAGATCGCCATCTCCGGCAGCTATTCCGGCGCCACCCGCGCCGCGGCCGGCGTCTTTCAGGGTGCGGGCGTCCCCTACATCTCCGCCTACGCGGTGCATCCGGAGATCACCCGTTCGGGCGACTATGTCTTTCGCACCTCCTTCGTCGGCGAGGTCCAGGGCCGCGCCGGCGCCAAGCTGATCGGTGAGAGCCTGGGCAAAAAGAAGGTCGCCCTGATCACTCTCAAAAACGACTTCGGCAAATCGCTCGCCAACGGCTTCAAGGAGGCCGCGGGCAAGTTCGGCATCGAGATCGTCAGCGAGTACGAATACTCCATCAAGGACCGCCAGTTCGGCCCGATCGTCGCCAAGGTCAAGTCCGATGCGCCCGAAGCGATCTATGCCTCCGGCTACTTCTTCACCGCCGGCCCGCTGGTCTCGCAACTGCGCGCGGGCGGCATCGATGTGCCGGTGATCGGGCAGGAAGGCTACGACTCGCAGAAGTTCATCGAGATTGCCGGCGCCGCCTCCGAGGGCGTGATCATCACCACTTCGCTGGACCGTGACTCCGAGTCCCCCGAAGCCAAATCCTTCATCGCGGCCTTCGAGGAAAAGGCCGGCTACAAGGCCGATATGGTCGCCGCCTCGGGCCACACGGCCATGAAGGTGGCGGTCGCCGCGCTGCGCAAGGCCGGCGGCGAGGATCCCAAGGCGATCCGTGACGCCATCGCCGGGCTGACGCTGGAGGCTTCGACCGGCACCATCTCCTTCAACGGCCTGGGCGAGGTGCGCAAGGACGTTCAGGTCCAGGTGGTCAAGGACGGCAACTGGCACCGCCATTCCATCATCAGCGACCCGGATCTGCTGGCACCGCCCGAATAATCCGCCGCTTCAGAGAGGCCGTTTCCGCCCACAGCCGGTCCGACCGGCCGGCGCGCGAGACGGCCTCTTCTTTTGCTCCTTTCAAGCCTTTCGCTCTCTTTCTCCCAGAGGAAACGCCCGATGCTTGCTTTCGAACTGCTGCTGCAGGGCCTGGTGCAGGGCAGTATCTACGCGCTGATCGCCGTAGGTCTGACGCTGGTCTACGGCCTGCTACGCATCCTGCATGTGGCGCACGCCGGGCTCTTCACCCTGGGCGGTTACATCGGCGTGCTGGTCACCAACGCCACGGGCAGCCTGCTGCTGTCGCTGCTGGTCGCCATGCCGGCCATGGGCCTGCTGGGCATCGCGATCTACCGGACCTGCTACCAGCCGCTGCTGGATCGGCCGCCCTATGTGGCGCTGATCGCCTCCATCGGTCTCTTCATCATGATGGAGGAGCTCTTCCGGCTCGTTTTCGGACCTTACGGCCTCTCCTACACGGCGCCGCCGCTGCAGGATCCGGTCGCCATCCTCGGGGTCAATCTGAAGCAGGCGGAGCTGGCGGCGATGGTCGGCGCGGTGGTGCTGATCGGAGGCCTCGCGCTGCTGGCGGGCCGCACCCGGATCGGCACGGCCTCGCGGGCCACGGTCACCGATCCGAAGATGGCGGAAGCCTTCGGTGTCAACATCGCGCGCATTCGAGACCTCAATTTCTTCATCGGCTCGGCGCTGGCCGCCTCCGCTGGCGTGATCGTCGCGCTGCTGAACAATCTGGTCGAGCCAACCATGGGCAGCGTGCCCAGCTATAAGGCGCTCGCCATCATCGTACTGGGGGGACTCGGGGACCTGCGCGGCACCCTGGTCGCGGCGCTGGCACTGGGCGTCATCGAAGCCTTCGGCACCATTTACCTGGGCAACATCCTGGACCGGGACGCCATCGCCTTCGCCTTCCTGATCGCCGTCCTCATGATCCGGCCACAGGGCCTCTTCGGGAAAGCATAGGGTTATGGCCTACGAAATCACCCTGCTGACCGCCATGGGCATCGCCGTAATCTTCGCGCTCAGCCTCAATCTCATCACCGGTTTCTGCGGGCAGATCAGCCTGGGGCACGCGGCCTTTTACGGCATCGGCGCCTACTGCGCGGCCATGATGACCAAGAGCGGCCTGCCCTTCGGCCTGGCGCTGGTCGCCGGGACGCTGCTGGCCGGCGCCATCGGCACGGTGGTCGGCATCGCCTCGCTGCGGGTGCGCCACGATTTCCTGGCCATCACCACCATGGGCGTGGGTTTCCTCTTTCTCGGGATCGTGCGGCAGCAGGATTTCCTGGGCGGCGAGATGGGCCTTTCCGGCATCCCCGGCAGCGGCCTATCCAAACCGCTCTTTATGGCGCTTGTCCTGGTGATCGCCGCCGCCGTCGCCGCTTTCAGCCTCTATCTCAAGCGCTCCTGGATGGGTTACGTCTTCGATTCCATTGCCGACGACGAGGATACAGCACGCATGCTGGGGATCGACGTCGCGCGCTACAAGCTGGCCGCCTTCGCCATGGGCACGGCCCTGGCCGGACTGGCGGGCGGCCTCTACGCCCACAACATCCGCTTCATCGACCCGGAGAGCTTCGGCTTCGTCGAGTCCATCACCGTGCTGGCCATGGTGGTGGTCGGCGGGATCGGTTCGGTCTGGGGCGTGATCCTCGCCGCGGCCGTGCTCTCGGTCCTGCCGCTCTGGCTGCAGTTCATCTCGGACTACAAGCTGCTGCTCTACGGCGGCCTGCTGTTCTGCGTGATGCGCTTCAGTTCCAACGGCCTGGCGGGCATGGTGGCCTCACTGGCGAAACGCGCGGGGGCGAGAACATGACGGCCCTGCTCGCGGTCAAAGGCATCACCGTACGTTTTGGCGGCGTCACCGCCCTGGAAGATGTCGGCTTCGAGTTGCAAGCAGGCGAGCTGCTTGGACTGCTCGGGCCCAATGGTGCCGGTAAAACCACCATGATGCGCAGCATTACCGGCGTCGTGACCCCGCAGGCCGGTGAGGTGACGCTGGAGGGACGCCGCATCACCCATCTGCCGACCCACCGGCGCGTACGACTGGGACTCGGCCTGTCGCAGCAGATCGTCCGCCCGTTCCGCAGCATGAGCGTTGTCGACAACGTCGCGCTGGCGGCGGGACATGGCAAGACGGCCTCCCCCCTGGCCGCGCTCGGCCGCCGCGATCGCAAAACCGAGCGGGACCGGGCCCTGGCGCTTCTCGAACGGGTCGGTATCGCCGAGGCTGCGGAATCGGAACCCTCCTCTCTTCCGCTCGGCATGCTGAAGCGGCTTGAGGTCGCGCGCGCGCTCGCGCTGGATCCCAAACTGCTGCTGCTCGATGAACCGCTGGCCGGGCTCAACCACGTGGAAGCCGGACGCCTCGCCGATACCATTGTCGCGCTCAACCGGGACGGTCTCTCGATCATCCTGATCGAACATAACCTGAGCGAGGTCCTGCGCATTTGCCAACGCCTGGTGGTGCTGGACAATGGCCGCAATCTGGCCGCCGGGGAACCGCGCGCGGTGATGGACGACCCGATGGTTCAGGCCGCTTATCTCGGCAGCAGAGCAGACGACAAGGAGGCTGCCGATGCTTAAGCTGGAGAACCTGAGCTGCGGCTATGGCGCCTTCACCGCCGTGCACGGCCTGAATCTGGAGATCGCCCAGGGGGAAGTCTTTGCGCTGGTCGGGGCGAATGGCGCGGGCAAGACCTCGACCATCATGACCATCGCGGGCCAGGTTGAACTGCAGGGCGGACGCGTGGAGTTCGACGGCAAGGACATCTCGCGCCTCCCCGCCTCTACGCGCGTGACGCAAGGCATTGCCCTGGCACCCGAGGGCCGGCGCCTCTTTTCAGATCTCAGCGTCGAGGAGAATCTGGTCATGGGCGGCTACACCCGCCCGCGGGCGGAAGAAGCCGAGACCAAGGCCATGGTGCTCGAGACCTTTCCCCGCCTGAAAGAGCGCATCGCCCAGCGCTCCGGCTCGCTCTCCGGCGGCGAGCAGCAGATGCTCGCCATCGGCCGCGCCCTCATGGCCCAGCCCAAGCTGTTGATGATCGATGAGGTCTCGCTCGGGCTCATGCCCAAGATCGTCGACGTCTGCTATGACGCGATCCAGGCCTTAAAGGACCGTGGCATCACGGTCCTGCTGGTGGAGCAGAACACCCAGCGCGCACTGGCCGTCGCCGACCGGGTCTGCGTGCTGGAATCAGGCTGCGCCGTCTGGTCCGGCTCGGCCGAGGAAGCCCGCGAAGATCCGAAGCTGATCGAAGCTTACCTGGGTCTGGCAGGTTAGTTTTTTTGTTGATTTAGCGCCGTTCCGGCCCGCTCCTCCTCCCGGCCACCCATAGGATAATTGCATTGGGTGGCCGGGAGGGGGAGCGGGCCGGCGCTGAACGGGCATCGCCTTAAAACAACGCAAACTCTCCGTCTCGACAGGCCGCTCAAAGTTGTATATACAACTTTGAAATCTGACAGCGGAGAGCTTCCCATGACGTCACCCAACGGCAATATCCGCCTGGACAACGAGCGCAAGATTCAGGCACCGCGCGGCCCTGAACTCACTGCCAAAAGCTGGCTGACCGAGGCGCCCCTGCGCATGCTGATGAACAACCTGGATGCCGAGGTGGCCGAACGTCCGGAAGAGCTGGTGGTCTACGGCGGCATCGGCCGGGCGGCGCGCGACTGGAACTGCTTCGACACCATCAGCCGCTGCCTGAAGGAGCTGAACGAGGACGAGACCCTGCTGGTGCAGTCCGGCAAGCCGGTGGGCATCTTCAAAACCCACGCGGATGCGCCGCGGGTGCTGATCGCCAACTCCAACCTGGTGCCGCACTGGGCCGACTGGGATCACTTCCACAAGCTGGATAAAGCCGGCCTGATGATGTACGGCCAGATGACCGCCGGCTCCTGGATCTATATCGGCAGCCAGGGCATCGTGCAGGGCACTTACGAAACCTTCGTCGAGGTCGGACGCCAGCATTACGATGGGAACCTGACGGGTAAGTGGATCCTGACCGGCGGCCTGGGCGGCATGGGCGGCGCTCAACCCCTGGCCGCGACCATGGCCGGTGCCTGCATGCTGGCGGTCGAGTGCCAGCCGAGCCGGATCGAGATGCGCCTGAAGACCGGCTACCTGGACCATCAGGCCAATGACCTGGACAGCGCCCTGGAGATGATCAACACCGCCTGCGCCGAAGGCCGGGCCATTTCGGTCGGTCTGCTGGGCAATGCCGCCGAGATCTTCCCGGAACTGGTGAAGCGGGGCGTACGGCCGGATGCGGTCACCGACCAGACCAGCGCCCACGACCCCCTCAACGGCTACCTGCCCGCGGGCTGGAGCCTGGATCAGTGGGAGCGCACGAAGATCAGCGATCCCGAGGCTGTCACCCGGGCCGCCAAGGAGTCGATGAAGGTTCAGGTCGAGGCCATGCTGGAGTTCCACCGACAGGGCATTCCCACCCTCGATTACGGCAATAACATCCGCCAGATGGCGCTGGAGATGGGCAGCGAGCACGCCTTCGACTTCCCGGGCTTCGTCCCCGCCTACATCCGGCCCCTCTTCTGCCGCGGCATCGGGCCCTTCCGCTGGGCCGCGCTCTCCGGCGATCCGGAGGACATCTACAAGACCGACGCCAAGGTCAAGGAGCTGATCCCGGATAATCCGCACCTGCACAACTGGCTCGACATGGCCCGTGAACGCATCCAGTTCCAGGGCCTGCCGGCGCGCATCTGCTGGGTCGGCCTGGGCGAGCGCGCGCGCCTCGGCCTCGCCTTTAACGAGATGGTCGCCAAGGGCGAACTCTCGGCCCCGGTCGTGATCGGCCGCGATCATCTGGATTCCGGCTCGGTCGCCAGCCCGAACCGCGAGACCGAAGGCATGATGGACGGCTCTGACGCGGTCTCCGACTGGCCCCTGCTCAATGCCCTGCTGAACTGCGCCAGCGGCGCGACCTGGGTCTCCCTGCACCACGGCGGCGGCGTCGGCATGGGTTTCTCACAGCACTCGGGTATGGTCATCGTGGCCGACGGCACGGAAGCGGCGGCGAAGCGCCTGGAACGGGTCCTGACCAACGACCCGGGCACCGGGGTGATGCGCCACGCAGACGCCGGCTACCAGATCGCCATCGACTGTGCCAAAGAGCAGGGCCTCAATCTGCCGATGCTCTAGGTTCAATCGACATTCATGATTCCCTTTTTTTGTGATGTGTGATTCATGGGTTTCCAGGTTTGAATATCTGGGGCCCGGCGATGGCGAAACCTAAGCGATATGAAGTGAGCGCTGCTCAGTGGCGTCGGATTGAAGGACTTTTACCTGGAAAGCCCGGTGATCCCGGCCGCAGCGGCACAGACAACCTGCGCTTCGTCAACGGCGTCCTTTGGGTACTGCGCTCAGGCGCGCACTGGCACGACCTGCCGGAGCGCTACGGCAAGTGGAAGACAGTTCATAAGCGCTTCTCCCGCTGGGCCGAGGCCGGCGTCTGGGAGCGCGTCTTCGAACACCTCATCGACGATCCTGACAACGACTACATCTCGCTCGATTCCAGTCTCGTGCGTGCTCACCAGCAGGCAGCCACCGGCAAGGGTGGCGGCCAAAAAGGGGGGACCAGGCTCTGGGGCGTTCCCGAGGAGGACTGACAACCAAGATCCATATGGCCGTTGACGCTCTCGGCCGGCCTCTGCGCCTCATCCTCACGCCCGGTCAACGAGGAGATGCACCTCTTGCACAGGCCTTGCTCGAAGGGCTGTCGCCGCGCCGGGTACTGGCTGACAAGGCCTATGATTCAAACGCCTTGCGCACACTGATCGCAGACATCGGCGCAGAAGCGGTCATACCTTCTAACCCTACGAGAAAGCGTCCAATCCCGTACGATTTCCAGGCCTACAAGACCCGAAACACCGTCGAACGATGTTTCAACAAGCTCAAACACTTCAGGCGCATCGCAACTCGGTTCGACAGACGCGCAAGACACTTTCTAAGCTTCATACATATCGCTGCTGCAATACTATGGATGCGATGAATGTCGATTCAGCCTAAGGCGCGCGCCTCTTTGCAGAAGCTTTACAGACTTTACAGGTTTTGCAGCCGCACAGAGTAAAATATTTTCTGTTTTTTCCTTATAAAACAGAATGTTATTGACTTATCGCAGAATTTGTAAATATTTTCTGTGAAGCATTGCCTATGGCCTGCCTGCTGCAAAGCCATAGCCGAAAGGAAATTCGACGGATGTCCGAAGAACGGAAAGCGAAGCCCGGAAGCGGCCTGTCCTGGGTCTGGCTGCTGGCGGCGCTCGCCGTTCTCGTCGCGATCGGTGTCGCGACCGGCTGACAGAAAGACATCTGCCAACATCACAGCAAATCGGGCCGCCGGTGAAGACACCAGCGGCCCGTTCTGTTCTCGAAACCAGACTTTCGAGAAACTCCTAGAACAGACTGCAGAAACAGCAGCCCGCCGGGACGGATGCCCCGATCAGGCGGCCCGCAGCCGGTTCAGGAACTGCTCCAGTTCACTGCGCAGCGTATCGGACTGTCTGGTCAGCTCGCCGACCACATCGACCACCCTGCCCGCGGCTTCGCTGGACTGCTGCGCCGCAGAGTTCACCTCGACAATGTTCGAGGAGACATCCTGCGTGCCCGATGCGGTCTGCTGGATGTTCTGCGCAATGTCCCGCGTCGCGGCGTTCTGTTCCTCCACAGCGGAGGCGACCGTCGTGGTCATCTCGCTGATCTTGGACATGGCCGCAACGACCTCTTCGATCTCGCTCACGGTTTTCTGCGTCGAGTCCTGCATGGTGCCGATCTGCTGGGAGATCTCCTCGGTCGCTTTGGCCGTCTGGTTGGCCAGGGATTTGACCTCGGAGGCCACCACGGCGAAGCCCTTGCCGGCCTCGCCAGCCCGCGCCGCCTCGATCGTGGCATTCAGCGCCAGCAGGTTGGTCTGTTCCGCGATGTCGTTGATCAGGCTCACCACATCACCGATCTTCTGGGCGCCCTCGGCGAGGCCCTTGACCGTCGTATTGGTGGATTCCGCCTGACCTTTACCGGTCGAAGCCACGTTGGCGGCATCAGCCACCTGACGGGCAATCTCCTGGATCGAGTTGGAGAGCTCTTCCGCCGCCGAGGCCACGGTCTGAGCCGTCACCGTCGCTTCCTCGGAAGCGCTGGCTACGGCCGAGGCCCGATTGGTCGTCTGCTCGGAGGCCGCGGACATGGACTGTGCCGTGACCTTCATCTCGTCCGCGGCACCGCCGACACCTTCGACGACACCCTTCACGCTGGTCTCCAGGTCGTCGGCCATCTTGAGTGTCGCCTGACGCTTCTCTTCCTCGGCCCGCTGTTCGGCAATGGCCTGCTCTTCGCGGAGACGCTGTGCCTCGACGGCATTCTCCTTGAAGACCTGGACCGCGCCGGCCATCTCGCCGATCTCGTCCTGCTTCTCGAGCGCCGGCACCTCGATTTCCAATTCACCGCCGGCCAGTTTTTGCATGGACTCGGTCATCTGGTTGATCGGCTTGATCACGGTCCGGGCGATCATGAACATCAGACCACCGGACAGCAGCAGCAACAGGCCCACAGAAATACCGACCGCGGCCTGAGCGACGGCCACGACGCTGGCCGCCTCTTCATCCGCCGCGTCGCTGATGGCATCCGCCGCCTCGGCGATCTCATTAAGGATCGCGGCGACACGGTCCGCATCGGTCTCCATGATCTCGGTGGCTTCGTCGGCTGCTGCTTCGGCCGTAAGCATGTCACGATGGGTATCGAAGAGCTGCTCTTCCATAGTGGCGCGCGAGAACCATGTGTCGAAGGCCTCCACGAGAGCCGCCGCATCGGCCTTGTCTTCTTCGCTTTCCGCCAGGCGTGTCAGAACCTCGAAGTGCGGCCGCGCCCTTTCAGCCAGGGCCTGGAAATCACCCAAGGGCGCCGACAACTGGGCAGGGTCTTCGATTGCCAGGTACTCGCCCGCGGTGTCCTGCATCTCGATCACGATGCGCTGCAGCTTAAGGGCCGCTTCGACCGCCGGGTATTCGTTCTCGAAGAGGTTGCCAAGCACGGCATTGACGTCTGCAGCCGACGCGGTTCCGGTCTGTTCCAGCCGGTCGCCTTCGTCCTCCGCCTTCGCCATCTCCTCTTCGTTCTCCACCGCGAACTCGTCGAGCATGGTGATCAGGCGCCCGCCGGACTCGTCGAACTCATTGAGCTGCTCGTCGGCCTTGATCTCTTCTTCCAGCTCCAGGACATGCTGCTCGATCAGTTCACCCCCATGAACCAAGAACTCGTCATGTTCCTTGAGCACTTCGGCCAGCTTCTCGAGCACCTCCGGGTCCGACACCAAAGTCTTGAGCTCGGTATGGAGTGCAGAGAATTGTTCGCCCATCTCCGCAAACTCGATCGCCAGTTCCCTGACATCGGAAAGTTCTTCGTCGGCGATGATCTCCTCGCCGACCTTGTTCGCCTCCCAGATGTTGGCGATCAGGTCATCCGAGGTCTCGACGGTCGGTGCCGCGACATCGGTGATGCCATTCAGGGTCTTTTCGATCGACCCGATGAAAAAGATCCCGATAGCGCCGGTCGCAACGCCCAACAAGGCCATCACGCCCAAACCGGCAAACAGCTTCCGGGCAATCGTCAGGTGCGAGCGCTCTCGCGCCCCCTGCACTTCTTCTGCTTCTTTCAGCTCCGCTTCCATAGTTAAAACCCTCAATAAGTAGCACGCGAATAATTTAACCGTCGTAGCAAATACTCATTAAATCGTGGTTAAATTGCTTTCTGGGCGAATTAAACTTGATAGTTTTGGTTTTACGATCAATTCTATTTTGTGGTGTTGCAATTAAAGTAAGATCGCACGGAACTTACTAAACTCATGGCGCGAAGCTAAAGACAGCGGTTTAACTGTGAAGAAGCAGCCGCCATCTCGGATTTCACAATTTAAGTCAGCTTCTTAGAAAAGACTCGATGCGCCGGGACAAGGCGCTGGCGCAGACTTGCCGCTCAGACTCAGGCCGGAAGGCGTGACGCCGTCTTCAGCGGTGCGCCAGTCACGCTTGCGAGCCTGACACCCCCCGTTTGAAGGCTTCAAAAAAACAAAAAAAATCGAACGAGCACCCTTGATTTTGAGAATCAAGAGTGCTCGTCCTTCAGCCCAGAAACCGGATTATTCGCGTTGCCACATGAGGGCGCCGGCTGGGTTTTCCTGGCTCTGGCGAGGCACTGGTTCACGAGTGATTTACACCCGGCCAGCATCCCGCCAGAGATCTAAGCACGATCAGGCGGCGCGCAGCCGGTTCAGGAACTGCTCCAGCTCGCTGCGCAGGGTATCGGACTGGCTGGTCAGCTTGCCGACCACCTCAACCACCTCGCCGGAGGCCTGGCAGGACTGCTGGGCAGCGGCATTGACCTCGACGATGTTGGCGGAAACGTCCTGCGTGCCCGATGCGGTCTGCTGAATGTTCTGCGCAATGTCGCGCGTCGCGGCGTTCTGCTCCTCGACTGCCGAAGCAACCGCCGTGGTCATCTCGCTGATCTTCGACATGGCCGTCACGACCCCTTCGATCTCGCTGACGGTCTTCTGGGTCGAGTCCTGCATGGTGCTGATCTGCTGAGAGATCTCCTCGGTCGCCTTGGCCGTCTGATTGGCCAGGGACTTCACCTCGGAGGCCACCACCGCAAAGCCCTTGCCGGCCTCGCCGGCCCGCGCGGCCTCGATCGTGGCATTGAGCGCCAGCAGGTTGGTCTGCTCCGCAATGTCGTTGATCAGATTCACCACATCACCGATCTTTTGGGCGCCCTCGGCGAGGCCCTTGACCGTCGTATTGGTGGATTCTGCCTGACCTTTACCGGTCGAGGAGACATTGGCGGCATCGGCCACCTGACGCGCGATCTCCTGGATCGAATTGGAGAGCTCCTCGGCGGCGGAAGCGACCGTCTGCGCCGTCACCGTGGCCTGCTCAGAGGCGGCAGCCACCGTCGTCGCACGGGTGGTGGTCTGCTCGGAAGCGGCCGACAAGGTCTTCGCCGTGACCTTCATTTCATCCGCGGCACCGGTGACACCATCCACAACGCTCTTGACGCTGGATTCGAGATCATCGGCCATCTTCAGGGTCGCCTGACGCTTCTCCTCCTCGGCCCGTTCCTCGGCCCGGGCCTGCTCTTCCCGAAGACGCTCAGCCTCAACGGCATTCTCCTTAAAGACCTGCACGGCCCCGGCCATTTCGCCGATTTCGTCGCTCCGGCCCTGGGCGGGGACCTCCATGGAGGTGTCGCCCTGGGCGAGACGTCCCATGGCACTGGTCATCTCGACAATCGGCCGCGAAATAGCGCGTCCGGTCACGAAGGCGAGAATGATACCGATGATAAAGGCGATCCCGGCGACGACCTCGACAATGATGACAGCCGTCCCAATGTCCTCGGTCGCCTGCGGGCCAAGTTCATCCTGAGCGGACTTATTGGCCAGTTTGATCTGCTCCATCTCATTTGCGAGCCTCGGGCCGATCACATCCAGGGTGCCCTGAATGATGCCGTTGCGTTGAAAGATGACGTCCACGACCTGGCCAAAGGTGGACTTGTAGCCGTTCGCCAGCTCGACCAGCTTGCTCGCGAGTTCCCGGCGTTCCGGGTTCTGCAGTTCCGCCAGCATGTCGGCGGCAGTGGCCTCGAAGTCGTTCAGCTCCTGATTCGAGCGATCGGCGCTGGACTGTTGGTTGTCGACCAGGAAGCGGTTGGAATAGAGCCGCGCCAGCAAAAGGTGGCGCAAGGAGATTCCGGCGCGATAGGCGGCGGTCGCATCGCCATCCTCGAAGGCGCTCGTCATGATCTTGGTCAGGGTGCGCTCCGACTCTGGCCCGATGGTATTGAGCTGATCAACCAGTTCATTGCGCTGCCCGACCAGGCCGGTGACCTCTTCGAAAGAGCTGCGGTAAGTCGCGATCTGATCGACGGCACCGACAATGGTGGAGAGATGTTCACTCCCCTGGAACAGCTCCTCTGCGCCCTGAATGATCTCTTCCGTGGTCTGTGCGCGCTGCCGAACGACCTGCGCCGCCTCCTCGGTGTTCTTAATGATGTAGTCCTTCACGCCCAGGCGCGCGGAGAGCAGGTTGGCCTGTATGCGGCCCATCTGGTTGGTCTGCCGTGCCATCAGACGATATTCGCCAAACTGATCGTTGGCACCTGACAGCCCGAAGTAGGCCATGCTTCCGACGACCGCCATAAAGCCGAGAAGCGCGGTGGAAACCAGGCCGATTTTCTTGCCGACCTTCAGATTCGTAAAAAGATTGCCGCTAGAGCGCACAGCTCCTTCGCGCCCGCTGCCTCCCCCGACAGTATCCGTTTCAGTTTTGACATCGCTTACAGACATGACACTGTAACCCCTTCTTAGAACCCAACTCGATTTCAGACACGCACTCTCGATCATCAACCGTTTCACTGCCCGAATGTAATGATCAAACGAATATTTGAGAATTTGGCCAAAAATCACAAAATATGAGTGTGTTATTGGATAAATGTGGATTTTATCGGATTTTTATACTCACATCACCGCGTTACCCCCGATCAAATACACCAAAGTTGATCAAATTCTTCTCCAAAACAATTAAATCAAAGTAAACTCCAGTTAAAAACACTTAAGGTTTAGCAATATTACTTGGAGTGTTATCGGCACAACAATCATCGCATTCGCCAAACTCGGGAGTTTTCGCGAAATGTCGAAATGACGCAAATGATACACATTGGCAGGACGGGGGTTGAGGGGAGCTTTCTAGCCAATTGAAAAACATGAGCGTTTTTTCACAAGCCAGCGCATACGCCGATCTGGCTGAATGACAGGCGGCAAGGCAGTAAAGCTCATGCGGCTTTCGGGGGATGGCAGGTTATGCAACCAAAAATGGCTCGAAACAGCCGTTACAAGGAACGAGATTCAGAGGACGGGAATTTAAGTTCTGCAAGCAAGAGCCGTATCGAGAATAGTTACCTGCGTATTTTGTACGCAGCTTCAGTGCCCTTGGATCAGTCGAGATTGCTCAGAGATGATAACTTCATCTCATCATCCCCAGGGCGACGAATTTAAATAACACAGAATCAATGGTTTATTTAAAAGGCCGCAAAAATTCACGCCGGAAAAAAGATTCGCTGCAGACGGAATTCCTCTGCCAAATGGCCGCGTCGAGGATGCCTCTTTACAACGAAACGGGTCACCGGCAATCACCGGTGACCCGTTATCTTGTCCGCAAAAGAACTGACAAAGCACCCGCAGAGGTTATCTCGCGGAGGTTACCCCGCGCGGATCAGATCAACGAACTTATCCGCTTCCTGCTTTAGCAACCCGGCCTGTTGCGACAGCGCCCCCGAGGCTTCCCGGATCTCCGAAGAAGAGGTACCGGTGCGCGCAACGGCTTCCGTGATCCCTTGAATGTTGGAGGTCACCTCCTGCGTTCCGGAGGCCGCCTGCTCGGCGTTTCGTGCGATCTCCTGCGTCGCGGCGCCCTGTTCTTCAATGGCGGACGCGATCGAGGTGGCGATCTCATCGACTTCAGCCACGACTTCCGTGATTTCACCGATCGCTTTTACGGCATCCTGGGTTGCGCCTTGAATACCGGTAATCTGATCGGAGATTTCCTGCGTCGCCTTACCGGTCTGACTGGCCAGGTTCTTCACCTCGGTCGCCACCACGGCAAAGCCCTTGCCCGCTTCTCCGGCCCGGGCGGCTTCGATCGTTGCATTGAGCGCCAGCAGGTTCGTCTGCTCCGCGATATCGGTGATCAACTGAACCACGGCCCCGATCCGATTGGCCGCCTCGGCCAGGCCCTTGACCACTTCATTGGTTGCCTGTGCCTTGCCGACCGCGTCATTGGCCACTTCCGAGGACTTGGCGACCTGCCCGCTGATCTCGTTGATCGAGGAGGAGAGCTCTTCAGTCGCCGAAGCCACGGTATTCACGCTTTCCATCGCCTGCTCGGCGCCACTCGCAACGACGTGGGACTTCGAGTTGGCTTCGCTCGCCGTCTCGGACATGGCCTGGGCAGAGGCATGCATCTGGTCGGAGGAACTGGACACGGTGTTCAAGGCCGTCCCGATCACCTCCTCGAAATCATCCGCCATCTTCAAGAGCAACTGACGCTTTTGCGCTTCGGCTTCTTCCTTCAGACGCTCCTGCTCGCCCTGCAGGCGCTTCGCCTCCAAAGCGTTGTCCTTGAAGACCTGGACAGTCACGCCCATGCGCGCGATTTCATCGCTGCCGTCATGGGGCACCTCCGCCTTGAGATCACCGGCGGCCAGACGATCCATGCTGTCCATGACGTTCAGCAGGCGGCGGATCAGGTTCCGTCCCACATAAAGCCAGGCGATCAGCGTCGCGGCGAGGAAACTGGCCAGGGCGACCACGGCAAGCTGCAGCTTACCATCCTGTACGGCCTGGCTGGAGTTCTCGGCCGCCGCTTCGCTGCTCCGCTGGGCGGCATCGGCGAGGAACTGAACGCTGGCGCTCAACTCGCCGGAAAGACTGCGGCTTTCCTCAAGGGCCGTATAGATCTGAGCACGCGCCTCAAGCTCCCTTGTCCGGTAGTCGAAGAGCGTGTTCTCTCCTTCGCCCAGAGCCTTCAGCTTGTCGAGTGCAGCGATTGCCTTGTCCCGTACCGGCGATTCGCTGGTCAGACGCGCCCGCAGAAAACGGGCAACCAGGGCCTCGAACTCGGTGCGTGAGGCGCTCACTGCATCAAGGGTCGGGAGCGTGGCCGCGTTGCCGATCTTACCCACGACCAGATTGACCTGCGCCTCCATTTCCAGAAAGACCTGAAAATCCCGCAGGCCGCTGTCAAAGAGCATTGTCAGAGCTTGCTGAATTTCGCCGGAATCCTCCATCTGCGCGATAAATTGCGATTCAGCCGACAAGACAGCGTTCGCGCCGCTGACAGCCGCTCTTACGGCGCGAAGTGTCTCTTCGTGCGCCAGTTCGACCTGCAGCAGGGCTTCTTCGGCTGCGGCGCGCGCCGCCATCTTGTCTGCCACGGCTTTATCCATAGTGTCGATTTGCGTCCCCAGATCGACCAGGATGTCCGAGAGGGCATCTGTATCGATGTCCTCGCTTGTCAGGTTCCCAATCCTCGTTCTCAGGTCTTCCAGTTGCTGATGCAGATCGGCGATCACCTCTTCCCTCTGGGCGTCATCGGTCACCGTGGAGAGGACCGGTGCGGCGGCGGCAAGCTTCGTGGTCTGCTGCGCCAGCGTCAAAGAGCCCGTAATATCCGGGATCGCCTTGCTCGTAATCCTGGCGATCGCGCCGGAGATCTCATCCAGGCCTTTCCAGGCAATCCCGCTCGCAAGAACGGTCAGAGCCGCCACGAAACCAAAGGACAGAAACAGACGCCCCCGCACGCCGAGTTTCGACGACAGTCCGCCTTCGGAGCTGCCAAGATCCTTATCATTCGTCAACATACCACCGGAAGCGGTGTCTTCTGCCGGCGCGTCTTCAGAGTGACTTCCAAGTTTCCTCGCCTTGCCCGCCAAGAAATTTTTTATTTTGATCATAACAGGTTACCTCAGGGTACATATGATTGAGCAGCAGCCGTCGCCCGCCGGGACCGCGTTACACCAGGTTGTAAGTCTCGTGCATCAGGAAGATGCGGACGCAGCGTTAGAATTAGGTTAACAGCAGACACTTTTGGTTGTTTTCAAGCCGCTTCGAGCTTTCGCTTTTGACAAGTGAAGACGGTGCTCCAGCGATCTCTCCATAACGTCCGGTTCGCGGTGGCCCGCGCAGTGGAGGCTGCAGAAAAGGACGCCGAGGAGAGGAGAGGAAAGAGGGCAGAAAAGAAGACAGAAAAAAAATGCCGCGACACTGTGCAACGCCGCTTGCCACCTTTGCATAGTCAGCCTAATTTGCGCGCCGCTTTCATTGAGGATTGCACCCAACAGGGCCTCCTCCAGCAAGGTCTTACGCAAACGCCATGTCCAATCGTCTCACAGAGCTGCTCAGCCAGCGTCAGTGGTTGCTCGCAGACGGCGCCACCGGCACCAACTTCTTCGCGGCCGGCCTCCAGACAGGCGACGCCCCGGAAATGTGGAACGTAGAGCAGCCGGAAAAGGTGCGGGAGCTTCAGCAGGCCTTCGCCGACGCCGGTTCAGACATCCTGCTCACGAATACCTTCGGTGGCACCCGGAACCGGCTGAAGCTGCATCAGGCGCAAGACCGGGTCCGCGAGATTAACCTGGCGGCCGCCGAAATCACCTGTTCGGTTGCGCGTGCGGCCGGGCGCGAAGTGGTGGTCGCGGGTTCTATGGGACCGACGGGCGACCTCTTCGCGCCGCTTGGCGAACTCACCATGGAAGACGGCATCGCCGCCTTTAGCGAGCAGGCGGAAGCACTGGCGGCCGGCGGCGTGGATGTGCTTTGGATCGAGACCATCTCGGCCGTGGAAGAGATGCAGGCCGCCGTCACCGCCGCGGCCGCCACGGGCCTGCCGGTCGTCTGCACCTTCAGTTTCGACACCAACGGCCGGACCATGATGGGGGTTACGCCTGGCCAGGTGGCCTCGCTGATGACCACGCTGCCGATAACGCCGATCGGCTACGGCGGCAACTGTGGCGTGGGTGCCGCGGAACTGGTCGCCGCGATCACCAACATGGCCGAGACCGCCCAGCCCGGCGACGTCCTGATCGCCAAGAGCAATTGCGGCATTCCCGAATACGTCGATGGCGCCATCCGCTACAACGGCACGCCCGAGCTGATGGCCGATTATGTGCGCACCGTGGCCGACGCCGGCGCGCGGATCATCGGCGGCTGCTGCGGCACCTCGCCGGAGCATCTGCGCGCCATGCGTGAGGCGCTGGACAATCACGTCCAGGGGGAAAAGCCGGATCTCGCCACCATCATCGCGCGGCTGGGTCAAATCTCGACCGGCGCCGAGGAGCAGAATCGGGCCGGCCCGCTGGGTGAAAAGCCCGCTGGTCCTTCGGCCGAACGTGGCGGTCGGCGGCGCCGCGGCCGCGACCCCAAGCGCAAAGCCGCCGACGACGGGTCCTTTCCGGGCGGAGCCTGAGGACGGACCGGCAATACGAGTGATCCGGCGACACGGCTAACCGGGCAACAGCTTCAGCGGACGCGCACCTCCTCGGGGACGAAGAAGAGGTGGTCCAGCTCTTCCTTGGCCAGGTGGCAACCGATGCAGTATTCGACCTTTTGCGCGCCGCGGCCTTTGGTCTCCCCAAAGAACTCGCCATTGGGCAAGATCATGCTGTAGCGCCAGTCACCGCTCACCCGGTTGAAGCCCGGCGGCATCTTCTCCATCAGGAACAGCGGGCCAATGCTGACCTCGCCCTCCTTTGAAACGGAAAAGCTGTCCTTCGCCAGAACAGAGCCGACGGGGAAGATCCCGGCTTCCTCATAGCGGCCATAATCCTTGGCGATCTCATTCGCATAGTTATTGACGTAGCGCGCACCATGGGTCGCAGAGCGGTAGGGCGCCGTGTTGTAGAGACCCCACTCCCGGTAAGGCGGCGTGGTTTCGCTGCCGCCCGCGCGGTAACCGCTGTAGATCTCCTCGACTACCTCGCCGTAGATGCGTGCCGCCTCCTCCTTGGAGATACGCGCCGCGTTCCTGACCCGAAAGTGCCGACGGGGTTTCTCCGGGTCACCACTGATCTGGGCGACTTGCAAAACAGGCGCTTCAAGTTCAGGGGCCTGTTCCGAAGCAAGACTGCCGCTGCTCAACACAAGACTGAAAAGAGCCGTCGCCGCGGATAGTCTTCTGAATGGGGATTTTTGCATGGAAGCCGACTCCTCGACGGTCAATCACGACGAGCCTCATTCCCTGCAACGACTTCGCACATCCAGGCCTTTTCGAAGACACCGGAAGCTCTCTCAGTGGCCCAGCAGCCACCTTCTTACGTGGAAAAATCCTAGCACCCGCCCCCTTCACGCCCCTGTCACATCTTTGTGACGCCTGCCGGCTATGATGGCGAAACATCGCCTCAAAAACAGTCCCAGGTAAACACTTAGCGCCACATTCCCCGCGACATTCGCCAGGCTCATGGCTGGCATGCCCTGGCATCGGTTGTAAGCAGGCGGCGCGCCGCTATTTTCGCCGCAGCCAGAGGCAGTGAAAGCAAGCAAGAAAACGAGCCGTCCGCAGCGGCCCGACAGATCAACTCAGGAGGAACAGCGAGCATATGAAGTCCAAAACCAGCCGCAAGAACGACGAGACCTCAAAAAAAGAAACGATGAACTACGCCGAAGCCTTTGCCGAGATGACCCGTCTGAACAAACAGGGCGGCAAGGTCTATATCCTGAAGAAGATCAATCACAGCAATTTCAAGGTCGTCCCCCGACCTCAGCTAAGCCTGAAGAAGGCCCCCGCCGCCTAGCGCACGGCAAAGGCGGGAGTCATTCAGGCCCAGGCATCCCCCGGAGCCGGCGCGCCGAGACGATCCAGCAGATCCTCGAGCCCGACCACCGAGGCCAGCACATGGTCGGCATGGTCTGACAGTTCCTCCCGAAGCGAGGTTCCGGTCAGCACGCCGACAACCACGCCAACCTCCGCCGCCCGTCCCATTTCCAGGTCGTGCAGATTATCGCCGACCACCATGACCTGCGACGGTTCGAGGCCGGTATCAGCGCAGAAGCCGTGCACCAGCCCCGGCCCCGGCTTGGTGCCGTGCCCGGAGTCGTAGCCGGCCAGAAAGTCGAACATCTTGACGACGCCGAAGCGCCCGAGGCTGCGCAGGGCTCCCTGCTCGCTGTCGTTGGTGCCGACTCCCAGAAACAGTTCGCGGCGCTTCAGGTTGGAAAGGAAGGGCACAAGGTCGGTCACCGGCACCGCGCCCTCCTGTCCATTGCGTTCAAAGACCTCGTCGATCAGGCCAATCAAGGCTTCGGGCGGCCGCTGCAGCCGGTGACCCTTCATGGCCAGGGACCAGCATTCGGCAATCTCCCAGTTGCTGCCGGCGGCCAGGGCCGAGCCGGTGCGCACACGCTCCGCGGTCGCATCGAAGCCGCCGGCCAGCATCAGCCTGTGCGCCAGGGACTCGTCGCCCTGCGCCACCGCGAGCGCCGCCTCGTGATTGGCCGGCATCCAGGTGGCATAGTAGTCAAGCAGCGTCCCATCCTTGTCGAAGAGGACTCCCTTAATCGGCATTGCGACTCCAATCTCCAAGATTTCATCGCGATTCTATCGTACTTCGCAGGGACGCGAACCAGTCTTGTTGCGAAAAAGAAAAGTAAAAACGAAGTCCGGCTAAAAAGACTTGTCGACCAACGGCCGCCATCCTGAAGCGAGAACTTTCGGCCCCAGGGCTTTCATGACCTGATTGCGCAGGAAAACCAGCGGCGGAGACGTCAGCCTGGCCAGCCCCATACGCTTCAGGGACTGATGCTGAACCCACTGGGCCCTTGCCTTGCGCCGCATCTCATAGGCCTGCAAGGCAGATCCGATCTCGTCATGGCTCCGCAGGCACTCGGCCAACACCAATGCGTCCTCCATTGCCATGGTCGCGCCCTGCGCCATGGTCGGCAGCGTGCCATGGGCGGCGTCCCCGACCAGAACCGCATTCGCGTGATGCCAGCGCGGCACCAGCATCTGCATCAGCCTGCCGGGCAGGATCGGTGCATCCGACTCCAGCCGCGCCAGAATTTCCGGAACGGCCCCACCGAAAGACCCGAAGCGGGTGCGCAAGAGATCGAGTCCGGCCTCGGCCAAACCGCCTTCCGGATCGAGGAGCGAGGCAAAGACGTAGGCGCGATCTCTGCTCACAGGCATGACCAGCAGGACGGTCCCGCGCCCGAGCATGAAGTGCGGTTCCCTCTGGCCGGCCGGCAGTTGTGTCAGCCAGCGCCAGCAGGAGAGTCCGGTGAAGGCCGGTGTCAGGGACTCGGACCAGAGCTTCGCGCGCAGCGCGGAATTGATGCCGTCGGCACCGATGATGAGATCATAGTTCGCGCTGCTGCCGTCGCTGAAGGTCACATCAGTCGCACTTGCCTCATCTGAGACCGCCGTCACCTCGCAGCCGAACCGCACCGGCAGATTCGGCAGGCGATCCCGCAAGACTTCATGAAAGCGTGCCCGGGTCAGCGCCTGAAAGCACGGCCACTTGCCGTCCGTCAGGTCGAGGTCGAAAAGGCGCCTGCCCCTTTCGTCCAGGTAGCGGATCCGTGGAAAGACGAAGGACTGCCCGGCAACCGCCTCCGCGATCCCCAGGCGCTCCATCGGCGCGATGGCGTTGCCGGGCAGATGCAAGCCGGCACCCTCAGCCCGCCAGCCTTCGGCCTTTTCGATCAGCTCTATGTCGTGACCGTCGTCCCTCAGTGCCAAGGCCGCGGAGAGACCCGCGATTCCGCCGCCGCAGATCAAGATGCGCATAGCGCCCACTCAGTCGAAATTAGAAGTCCAGCGCAGACTAACGCTAGAAAATCCCGACGTCCCGTTCCAAAAATCAGGAAGGCTTATCCGATCGCGGCGGGTTCTTCCTGCTCGTGATCGGCCATGGAAGCCTGCCGGAGAATTCCCCGGTAGATCTCTTCATCGCCGACCACGCCGAGCGCCCGGCCGGCTTCACTCAGCACGACGGGACAGCCGGTCGCCTTGCGCAGCTCGATGGCCCGGCGCATGGAGAGCGACGGCGGCGCGATCACCAGCATGCCATCCTGATAGCTCTCATCCTCCGCCGTATCATCGTACTTGCGAATGAGGGCCGGCGTGCCGCCGCAGGTGACCTGCGCCAAGCTGCCGCCGTCATTCAGGCGCGCCCGGAAATAGCCTTGCGGGTCGAGGATGATCTCTTCCCCGTCCCGCTCCAGGCGCTCGAGCGGGGTCATGAGCGATTCGCCGCGCAGCACATTGATCGGGTTCATGTGGGCCACAAACTCGGCGACGTATTCGTTGGCCGGCTTGAGCACGATCTCCTCCGGCTCGCCGTACTGGACGATGCGGCCGCCTTCCATGATCGCGATATGGCTGCCGATCTTGAGCGCCTCATCGAGATCGTGGCTGACGAAGATGATGGTCTTTTTCAGCTTCCTTTGCAGCTCGAGCAGTTCGTCCTGCAGGTGGTCGCGGATCAGCGGGTCGAGCGCCGAAAAAGGCTCGTCCATCAGCAGGATGTCGGCGTCGGTCGCGAAGGCGCGCGCCAGACCGACCCGCTGCTGCATGCCGCCGGACAGCTCGTGGCCGTATTTATCTTTCCAACGGTCGAGGCCGACCATGGCGAGCTTCTCGGCGACGATCTCATCGCGCCGTCCTTTCGCCATGCCCTGGAGTTCGAGGCCGAAAACGACATTCTCGTGCACCGTACGCCAGGGCAGCAGCGCGAACTGCTGAAACACCATGGCAACCTTGTGCATGCGCAGTTCGCGCAGGGTCGCGGCGTCACAGGAGGTCACGTCGACGCGCCGTTCGCCATCGTTGACCCAGACCTGTCCCCGCGTGACCTTGTTCAGGCCGTTGACCGCGCGCAGCAGGGTCGATTTGCCGGAGCCGGACAGGCCCATCAGCACGCAGATCTCACCCTCCGCGATCTTGATGGAGGCATCGGCAACACCCAGGATGTTGCCGGTTTTCTCCTGAATCGAATCCCGGGTCTCACCGGCATCGAGCAGTGGCAGGGCCTGTTCCGGCTTCTTGCCGAAGATGATGTCGACGTTCTTGAATTCGACGGCGGGGGAAGCAGAGTTGGACGTCATGGTCACTTGCCTCCGCCTTTTTGCCCGCGCTGCCGGCAGAAGCGGTCGAGCAGAATCGCGATGATGACGATCGCCAGCCCGGCTTCAAAACCCTTCGAGATGTTAACGGTGTTGAGCGCCCGGACCACGGGCTTGCCCAGACCATCCGCGCCGACCAGCGCGGCGATCACCACCATCGAAAGCGAGAGCATGATGCATTGGGTCAGGCCGGCCATGATGGTGGGCATGGCGTGGGGGATCTCCACCTTCCAGAGCAGTTGCCGCCTGGTGGCACCGAAGGATTCGCCCGCTTCCACCAGTGCCTTGGGCACGGAGGAGATGCCCAGATAGGTCAGGCGGATCGGTGCGGGAATGGCAAAGATGACCGTCGAAATCAGGCCGGGCACGACCCCCAGCCCGAAGAGGGTCAGGGTCGGGATCAGGTAGACGAAGGTCGGGATCGTCTGCATGAGATCCAGCACCGGGCGGATCGCGGTGTAGAGCCAGGGCCGATGCGCGGCCGCAATGCCCACCGGCACGCCGGCGACCATGGAAAAGGCGGTGGCGCAGACCACCAGCGCGATGGTCTCCAGCGTGTCTTCCCAGTAGCCCAGGTTGATGATGAAGAGCAGCGACAGAACAACGGCCACGACCAGAGAGACGGAGCGCTGCAGCCAGTAGGCCAGCCCGGCGATCAGGGCGATCAGGACCAGCGGATGACACCACTGGAGGACATCGATCAGCCCTTCGATCGTAAAGCCCAGAACATCCGAGATGAAATCAAAGAACCAGGCGAAGTGCTCGTTCAGCAGCTCGACCAGCCACTCGATGCTCTTACCAAGCGGAATCTTGTTCTCGGTGAGCCACTCCATGACGCCCCCCTCTTTTTTGCATCGCGGATATTGCCGTCAGCGATCGTGACGGTCTTCAAATGCGGATGGTGGCCGCAGACGGAACACGCCTGCGGCCACCATGCCTGAATCCTCCGGATCGGAAGATCCCGGATCAGAGACCCAGGTGCGACTTGACCGCTGCCATGCCGTCGCCGCCATCCAAGGTGCTGACACCAGCGAGCCAGGCGTCGAGCACGCCGGCGTTAGCTTTCAGCCAGGCGGTCGCGGCCTTCTCGGGTTCTTCGCCATCATCCAGGATCGCGCCCATGATCTCGTTTTCCATGGCCAGCGTGAACTTCTGGTTGGTCAAGAGCTTACCGACGTTGGGGCAGTCCGAAGCGTAACCCTTGCGCACATTGGTAAAGACCGTCGCGCCGCCGAAGTTGGGGCCGAAAACGTCATCGCCGCCGGAAAGATAGGTCAGGTCGAAGTTCGCGTTCATGGGATGCGGTTCCCAGCCCAGGAACACAACGGCATCTTTCTTCCGCTGGCTGCGCTTGACCTGCGCCAGCATGCCCTGCTCGGAGGACTCGACGACCTCGAAGCCCTTCAGGCCGAAGGTGTTGTTGTCGATCATATCCTGGATCAAACGGTTGCCGTCATTGCCCGGCTCGATCCCGTAGATCTTGCCATCCAGTTCATCCGCGAACTTGGCGATATCGGCGAAGTCCTTGAGACCTTTTTCAGCCAGGTAGCTGGGAACGGCGAGCGTGTATTTGGCACCTTCCAGGTTCACACCCAGAACCTCGACCGAGCCTTCGTCGCGATACTTGGCGAGGTCACCTTCCATGGTCGGCATCCAGTTGCCGAGAAAGACGTCGACATCGCCGTTCTTCAGGCTGGCATAGGTGACCGGAACCGACAGCACCTGCACCTTCGGCTCGTAGCCAAGGCCCTCCAGCACGACAGAGGTCGCCGCCGTCGTGGCCGTGATATCGGTCCAGCCCACGTCGGAGAAGTTCACCACCTCGCAGCTTGCCGGGTCCGCGGCAGCAGCCGGCGCCGTCATCGCGCCACTCAAGGCCAGCACTGAGACCGCGCTCGCGGTCAGCATGTATTTGAATTTCATCATTCCCAGTCTCCCAATTTTTATTTCTTCATCCGGCGCCCTGGCGGCTGGTTCGAGTAGCACGGCCAAGGCGGTTCATGGGGGCAAGTCGACAAAGCCTCGATTTCTCTGCTCTTCCGCTCCTCACCGCATGGAGAAAAAACGGAGAAACTGCCCGGCTTGCGCTCATTCTGCGTCAAGCCGGCCCGCGACGTAAAGCGATCGAAGCGCACCTCCCGATCTAGAAGCGGCAAGCTTTGCTTATTTTAATTGAACGTTCAATAAAAATAAAATAGACCGGATGTCAGCGTGGTCGGCGGCTGATCTGCCGCCATTGGAAGCCGGAGAACGCAGATGCCCAAGGTGGGAATGGAGGAGATCAGGCGGCGGCAGTTGATCGACGCCACCATTGCCACGATCCACGAAGAGGGCTTCGGGGCCGCCACCATCGCCCGCATCAGCCGGCGCGCCGGCCTTTCCTCCGGCATCGTCGCCCATTACTTCAACGACAAGGCGGGACTGCTGGAAGCGACCTGGCGCTCGGTCGCCGAAGACCTGCGGATCGAAACCGTGCGCCGCCTCCGTGCCGCCAAGACGCCGGAGGAGCGTATCCTTGCCGTCATCGAGGCCAACTTCGCGCCCGCGCAATTCGTGCCGGAAGTGGTGTCCGTCTGGCTCTCCTACTGGGCTCTGGTGCCGCAGACCCCCAATCTGAAGCGCGTCCATGCCATCAACGAACGGCGCATGATCAGCAACTTTCAGCATGCCCTGAAACCGCATCTGCCGGAAGAGCAGGTCAAGCCGGTCGCGACCGGCCTCGCCGCCCTCATCGAAGGCCTCTGGCTGCGCTGCGCGCTGTCTTCGGGAGGCATCACACCGGAAGAGGCCGCCGATATCGCCCGCAGCTACGCGACCGATCAGTTCAAGAAACACGCCGCACCGCAGAAGGATCGGCTCCAAACAGTTTCATAACGCACCCGAACCCCGGTGCCTTTTTGGATCAAATGACATGAAGACTTTGCCTGAACAGCAGCTCTACATCGGCGGCCGCTACGTCGCGGCCAGCTCCGGCGAGAGCTTCGAGAGCATCAATCCCGCCAGTGGCGAGACCATCTGTTCGGTCCAGATCGCCGGCCAGCAGGATGTCGACGCGGCGGTCGCCGCCGCGCAGAAGGGTTTCGAGATCTGGTCGGCCATGACCGGCGCGGAGCGCGGCCGGATCCTGAACAGCGCCGCGCGGCTGCTGAAGGAGCGCAATCGGGAACTGGCCGAACTGGAGGTCCTGGACAGCGGCAAGCCGATCCAGGAAGCCGAGGTGGTGGACGTGATCTCCGGCGCCGACTGCATCGAGTACTATGGCGGTCTCGCCGCCACGATCAAAGGCGAACACATCGACCTGGGCTCGGCCTTTGCTTATACCCGCCGCGAGCCGCTCGGTGTCTGCGCGGGGATCGGCGCCTGGAACTATCCAATCCAGATCGCCTGCTGGAAATCCGCCCCGGCCCTGGCCTGCGGCAATGCCATGATCTTCAAGCCGGCGGAACTCACGCCCCTCACCGCCCTGAAGCTCGCCGAGATCTACAGCGAGGCCGGCCTGCCCGACGGCGTCTTCAATGTGGTCCAGGGCTTTGGCGGCACGGGACAGATGCTGACGAAACATCCGGGCATCGCCAAGGTCTCGCTCACCGGCGAAGTGGGGACCGGTAAGCGGGTCATGGCCGACGCGGCCGAGACCCTGAAGGAAGTCACCCTGGAGCTGGGCGGCAAGTCCCCGCTGATCGTCTTCGAGGACGCGGACCTGGACAATGCGGTCTCCGCAGCTCTCATGGCGAACTTCTACACCCAGGGCGAGGTCTGCTCCAACGGCACGCGGGTCTTCGTCCAGGCATCCATCATGGAGGCCTTCCAGGAGAAGCTGCTGGCCCGGGTCGCGCGCATGAAGATCGGCGATCCCCTGGATCCGGAGACACATGTCGGCGCACTCATATCCCGCGAACACTGCGAGAAGGTTCTCTCCTACATTGAGATCGGCCGCAGCGAAGGCGCCGAGGTGATCATCGGCGGCGGACGCCCTTCGGACCCGGCGCTGGCGGGCGGCAACTTCGTCGAGCCGACGGTCTTCGCGGGCTGTAAAGACGAGATGCGGATCGTACGCGAAGAGATCTTCGGCCCCGTGATGGCGCTGATGTCCTTCGAGGAGGAAGCCGAGGTGGTGGCCCGGGCCAACGGCACGGACTTCGGCCTCTCAGCCGGTGTCTTCACCCGCGACCTCGCCCGTGCCCATCGGGTAATCGCGCGGCTCCAAGCCGGCACCTGCTGGATCAACAACTACAACATCACCCCGATCGAGATGCCCTTTGGCGGCTATAAGCAGTCCGGCTTGGGCCGGGAGAACGGCTCGGCCGCCGTGCAGCACTACACTCAGATCAAAAGCGTGTATGTTGAGTTGGGCGACGTGGAAGCCCCCTATTAATCTGCCGATGGCGCACCGCACTGAAGCTACGCCGGGAAGGCCCCATGACCGAGCCCTTTGAACTGCACCCGCAACTGGCCGCCGACTCTTATCCGATCGCGGCCTGGCCGCTTTGTGAAGTCAGGCTGATCAAGGATGCCAACTATCCCTGGCTGATCCTGGTACCGCAGAAGGCGGGATTGAGGGATTTCGATGAGCTGTCACCGGCGGAAATGTCGGTCGCGGGCTCGGAAATCAGCGCCGCCTCGCGGGCCCTGCGGACGCTGTACCAGCCCGATAAACTGAACGTCGCGGCCTTGGGCAACCAGGTGCCGCAACTGCATATTCACGTGATCGCCCGCTTTCAGAGCGATGCGGCCTGGCCCAAGCCGGTCTGGGGCGTGGTTCCGGCCAGGCCCTACGAAGGCGAAGAGGATGAACGTGTGGTCGCGCTGAAGGAAGCGCTGACAGGCAGTGTGGAAATCTGAGGGACGTCAGGAGCCGCCGACGACCGAGGGATTCAAAACGAAGAGCGCACCGGCCTTCTTGAGGCGCTTCTCAAAGCCCGGATCGTCGAAATGCGCGATCACGATGGTCTCGAAACCGCTGTCGCGCACGATCTTGCCCTTGGCCCGGGCGACGGAGTCCGAAATCTGATCCGGCGTCATGTCGGGACGAAACACCACGGCGAACTGGCCACGGTCGCTCTGTGGGATCAGGGTCAGCCCGAACACACCAACGCCGATCAGGATCAGCAGAAAGGCGATAGGAATAATGGCCTTCCAGGGGACGGCCGGACGCTGCGGCGTCAGTTCGAGTACGGTCATGCCGAGAGGTCCAAGGTTAACTGTCAGTCTCTATTAACTACCCGAAATCGATTTAAAAACCATAAACAACAAGACGATATCCGTGATTTTAAGGTTACCCGGGCGGGTCTTTTCGCGGCATGCCCCGAAAGCCCGCTGGAATCGGACAGAAATCGCAGCTCTTTTATGGTTAAAAGCCTTGAATCCGAGGGATAATCTTGGGATCTAGAGCACGTTCCGATTATCCGAAAGCAAACTCCATGCAAGACCTGCTCGATCTCCATCCGGAAGTGGCAACCGCCCTCGACGGAGGTAAACCCGTCGTCGCACTGGAGTCGACCATCATCTCTCACGGCATGCCCTATCCGACCAACCTGGAGGTCGCCCGGCGGGTCGAGGAAATCATCAGGGAGGCAGGCGCCGTTCCAGCGACGATCGGGCTGCTCGACGGCAGGGTGAAGGTGGGGCTGACCCCGGAAGAACTCGAGATCTTCGCCCAGGCGGAAGACGTGGCGAAGGTCAGTACCCGGGATCTGGGTCTGGTCCTGGCTTCGGGAGCGAAGGGCGCGACCACGGTTGCGGCGACCATGATCGCCGCCGCCCTGGCCGGCATCCGGGTCTTCGTGACCGGCGGCCTGGGCGGTGTCCACCGCGGCGCCGAAGAGAGCTACGATATCTCGGCGGATCTGACGGAACTGGGGCGTCAGCCCGTCGCCGTGGTCTGCGCCGGCGCGAAGGCGATCCTGGACCTGCCGAAAACGCTGGAAGTTCTAGAGACCGGTGGCGTTCCGGTGATGGGTTACCGCACACAAGAGTTTCCGGCTTTTTACAGCCGGACGTCCGGTCTGCCCCTCGCGGCTCACGTCGAAACAGCTCACGAAGCGGCAGGCGCCATGAAGTGTCACTGGGATCTTGGTTTGAAGGGCGGCATCGTTCTGGCCAACCCGTTGCCGGAAAGTGATGCGCTCGATCAGGGTGAGGTCGAGGGCTTTATCGGACAGGCTCTGGCGGAGGCGGAGGCCGCGGAGGTTCGCGGCAAGGATGTCACGCCTTTTCTGCTGCGCCGTCTCGGCGAACTCAGCGCTGGCCGGACCTTAAAGGCGAACATTGCGCTGGTCGAAAACAACGCCCGGCTTGGCGGTGAGCTCGCCGCCGCTTTCGCGGCCTTGTAGCCTCACCTGCAAGCCGTTTGCGTTACATCGAGCGCGACACTGACTACCAAACTCAGAAGTTCGGCAGGATCACGTTGTCGATCGCGTGGATCACACCGTTTTCGCTCTTGATGTCGGTTTCCACCGCTTCGGCGGCATCGACCAGAAGCTCGTCGTAGCGGCCTTCGATCTGGATCTCAGCACCCTGAAGAGACTCCAGATGCGTGACTCGCCCGGTCAGGCGGTCCGAATCGAAGCGGCCCTTCGCCAGATGGTACTCCATCAGGCGCACAAGCTGCGTACGGTTCTCCGGCTGCAACAGTGCCTCCACCGATCCGTCCGGCAGGCGCTCGAAGGCCTCGTCGGTCGGGGCAAACACTGTGAAAGGCCCATCCTTTGTCAGCCTTTCGCTCAGACCTGCAGCCTCCATCGCCGAGACCCAGATGTCGAACTTGCCGGAAGCCTCCGCGGCTTCCATCAGGTTTTCTGCTCGCGCAGCGCCGGCCGGCAAAGCCAACGTCAGGGCGAGCGACAGCAGCGCGAAAAGTCGCGTTCTCACCCGCATCTTTAACTTCTCCCAAAAAGGACCGCACATCGGGAAAGCTTGAACCCGTCTTTCCGAAGGGGTCGAATTACGGCATTTCGCCCGTCTTAGAGATTCAAGTGGGCGCAAGTTTTTCCGTTACAACTCTATGGTTGGAAAAACACAGATCACTCACTGCAATGTGAGCAGGTCCATTGCCGCTTGAGGCCGGACTTCCGCGGCTTTCCTGCCCACAGCCATCCATTAATTCCGGAGTCCGCGTGCATTTAATTTGATCGGAATTCGCAGTATTAACCTTTTACCTTAGTAAACAGCGACGCTGACCTTTGGTTAATATGCCAAGTCCGAATGGCACTTCAGGCAAGCTGATCCGGCCGGCCAAAAAATTTCGACGCAGGCTGGCGCCGCAAGTGATCGGCTCAGCGGACTGTTGCGTATAGTCTTTCAGGTTATTGCTTTGGTATCAGTTTATGCGTGTCACTCTCCTTAGAATTCGGGATTTGGGCCTGCCTTACTGCAGGGAGCCGGGCTGCAAATGAAAATCGCAATTATAGGCAGCGGAATTTCTGGACTAGGCGCTGCCTGGGCACTGTCGCAGGAACATCAGGTCACCCTCTACGAGGCAGGCGATCGGCTGGGCGGGCATGCCCATACGGTTTCAGTCGAACTCCCCGCTTCTGACGAGACTTCGGGCGCACCGCAGGGCCCGGCCCGGTCGATCGATGTCGATATGGGCTTCATCGTCTACAACGAGCTGAACTATCCGCATCTGATGCGGTTGTTCGACAGGCTGGACGTCCCGACCGAAGCCAGCGACATGTCGTTCGCGGTCTCTCTGGACAAGGGCGGTTTCGAGTACGAAGGCAGCCTTTCAGGTCTCGCGGCGCAGCCGCAAAATCTGCTGAAGCCCAGCTACTGGCGCATGCTGAACGACCTGCGGCGCTTTTACCGTGAAGCGCCCAGCCTTCTGGATGGCGATGACGAAGTCGGCCCTTCGTTGGGCGAGTATCTTCAGCAGAACCGCTATGGCCCGGAGTTCGTAAAGGGGCACCTTCTGCCGATGGGTGCGGCAATCTGGTCGACCCCGCCCGCGCAGATGCTGGACTATCCGGTGAAAAGTTTCGTCGGATTCTGCGAAAACCACCGCCTGCTGTCCTACGTCGGCCGCCCGCAGTGGCGCACGGTCAGCGGCGGCAGCCAGACCTATGTCGCCCGCATCGCCGCGACACTGAAGGACCGGATCAGGCTGAAGACGCCCGTCGTCGGCATCCGGCGCCACAGCGGCGGGGTCCGTGTGAAGGACGCCGGCGGCCAGGAAGATAACTTTGACCAGATCGTGCTGGCCTGCCACGCCGACCAGACGCTGAGAATCCTCGGCGAGGACGCGCTCGGAGAAGAACGGGAGATTCTCTCCGCCTTCCGCTACAGCGCCAACCGGGTGATCCTCCACAGCGATGCCGGGCTGATGCCCAAGCGAAAACGCGCCTGGGCAAGCTGGAACTACCTCTCGGAGCGGCCCCTGGGCGATCTGCAGGATCTCAGCCTGACCTACTGGATGAACCGGCTGCAGAACATCGATCCGGCCACCCCCCTCTTCGTCACCTTGAATCCGGGTGAGCGTGAGATCCGGGGGCCGGTTCACCGGGACCTGACCTTTATGCACCCGCTGTTCGACCGCGGCGCTCTGGAGGCCCAACAGCGGCTGAAGCATATTCAGGGTTCCAGCGGCGTCTGGTTCTGCGGCAGCTACTTCGGTCACGGCTTCCACGAGGATGGCCTGCAATCCGGACTGAGTGTCGCCGCGGCGCTGGGCTCTCCCGCCCCCTGGTTCGAATCTGTCACTCCGCGCAGCGTCGCGGCCCGCACTGCCGCGCCGGCACAGCCCGTCGATCTGGGCACCGTGATGGCGGCGGAATAGCGGCCCGAAGCCGGAAAGCCAGGTAACCAGAAAGCCAGAAGCAATGAGTCATCCATGAGCGGCGAAGCCATCTCCTCCTGCCTCTACTTCGGACGGGTCATGCACAAGAGACTGCGGCCCTTTACCCATCGCTTCGTGTACCGAACCTTTGCGATGCTGATCGATATCGATGAGCTGCCGCTTCTGGATCGGAAGATCCGCGGGTTCTCGTACAATCGCGCGAACCTTTTCTCGTTTTTCGACAGGGATCACGGCGCGCGCGACGGCACCGCCCCCAGGGCCTGGATTGAACGGCAGCTCGCGGCGCGGGGAATCGCACTCGAAGGCGGCAGAATAGAGGTGCTCTGCATGCCCCGCATGCTCGGCTATGTCTTCAACCCGCTTTCCATCTGGTTTTGCAGACATCGGAACGGACGGCTGTCCGCCATCGTCTATGAAGTGCGCAACACCTTCGGTGAGCACCATAGCTACGTCGAGCCGGTGGAGCCGACATGGCGGGAAGGCGACGCCCTGCTGCAGGGCTGCGACAAGGCCTTCTACGTCTCACCCTTCATCGGTATGAAGGCGCACTATGATTTCCGCCTGAAGGCACCGGCTGAGACCCTTTCCGTGATCATACGCCAGCAGGTCCCCGAAGGTGAGCTGCTGATCGCGACGCAAAAGGGCCGGCGGGCAAAGCTGTCTTCCTTCAGTCTCCTGTCGACCCTGGCGCGCTATCCGCTCATGACCTTCAAGGTCGTCGGCGCAATCCATTGGGAGGCTCTGCGCCTCTGGCTGAAGGGGGCGCGGCTCCAGCCACGACCGCAGAGTCCCGGCAAGCACGAAAGCGCAGCAGGTGAACCAACAACGCGAAGGAAGGATCTGACCTTCCCGCAGGATCAGGCAAACAGAGTTACGCCCGTGCAACTGGCCGGCGAGTAAACCACGAGGAACAAGACATTGGGGCTTTACAAAGACATAACCTACAAGCAGATCCACAAGCTGCTTAACCTGCTCGGCTCGACGCTTGTGAAAGGTTCCATACTGATCTACCTGCCGGACGGCAGCACACGGCGTTTCGCGGCGGAAACGCCGGGCCCCGACGCGGAAATTCATATCACCTCGCCGCGTTTCTTTTCGCGTCTTGTGACCTCCGGGCACCTGGGTTTCGCGGATGCCTTCGTCGCCGGAGAGTTCCAGACACCTGATCTGGTGGCGCTGCTCGAGTTCGGCGAAGTCAACCAGGATGCCTGGGACAGGATTCTGGCTGGGCGACCGCTGCCCCGCCTGATGAACCGACTCCAGCACCTCCTGAACTTCAACTCGCGCAAGGGATCGCGCCGCAACATCATGGCGCACTACGACCTCGGCAATAACTTCTATCGCCGCTGGCTGGACGAGAGCCTGACCTATTCCTCGGCGATCTTCGCGCAGCCGGACGAGCCCCTGGAAAGTGCACAGAACAACAAGTATCAGCGCCTTGCCGATACGGCGAAGGTTTCGCCAGACCAGCACGTTCTGGAGATCGGCTGCGGTTGGGGCGGCTTCGCCAGCTACCTGGCCCGGACCCAGGGTTGCCGCGTCACCGCCGTCACCATTTCCGACGAACAGTACAACTTTGCCCGGCAACGGATCCAGACGGACGGACTCAATGAAAGGGTCGAGATCCTGCGGCGCGATTACCGGGATATCGAAGGCTCTTTCGACCGGGTGGTTTCCATCGAAATGCTTGAGGCGGTCGGCGTCCGTTACTGGCCGGTTTTCTTCGACAAGCTGCGCAGCAGTCTGCGCCCCGGCGGCCTTGCCGCCCTACAGGTCATCACGATCGATGACCAGGCTTGGGAGAGTTACAGCAAGAGCACAGAGTTTATTCAGCGGCATATCTTCCCCGGGGGCATGCTGCCGTCCCCCGAAATCATCGCCGCCGAGTCGGCCCGCGCAGGTTTGAACTACCAGGACGAAAGCGGATTCGGATGGCACTATGCCGAGACGCTGCGGCGCTGGCGCGGCAGCTTCGAGGCAGCCTGGCCGTCGATCGCGCCCCTGGGTTTCGACGAGCACTTCCGGCGCCTTTGGACTTACTACCTGGCTTACTGTGAGGCCGGCTTCAATCGCGGCCGGATCGACGTCAAGCAGTTCGCGCTACAGCGGCCCGCCTAACCTCCGGACCGCCAAAAGCCAGGACTATCTTAAAAAAAGCCAGAACTACTTTAAAGAGAAGTCAGGGATCGCCTGTCGCATCAAAATCCAGCACCACCATGATCATGTCGACAGTCGAGCCGTCGCTTGCGAGCGGCAGCGCCAGACGCAGATAGGTGATAAAGCTCTTTTCCTTTACCGGCATGGGGACACGGCTCAAAGAAGGGTGGCCACTCTCAACGAGAGCGATATAATCCCTTTGGTGGCTTTCAAGAACGTCGGCGTCGTAAAGTTCGTCAAACCAACTGCCCGTCGCGTCGCGGCCGTAGCGGCTGACGATGCCGGTGCCTATCAGCCGGTGCCGAAAACGATATTGATCTCCGTCTCTTACGACGTCGGTAAGGTTTAGCCAGGGTAGTACCGACGGGAGTTCCAGCGGGTCAATCGCCTCTCGCCCCGGCAAGCGTCCAGCCTCCAGCTTGGAACACCAATAGCGATAGGCCTCCCGATGCAGAGGGCTTTGCAGACGTGACTGCAGATCCTCATCGTCCCACATAAATTCCCCTGCCCGCCCCGTTCAACACTCTCAACACCCCGCCCCAAAAAGGCATACTACTGTATGCAGCTTCACATGTAAGCTTGTCAAATGCTTTTGCTGCCATTGCGAGTAGAAGCAGGAGATGACTGGTCGTCAGTCTGACCGCACAAATCCGAGCCGCGATCCGGATTCAGCTTTCCTGCCCAAAGCAGATACCGAAAAGCCAGCACCTGTTCTGTCAGCCGAATCGATCACAGGATGGGGCGACGAACCCCTAACCTCCGATGCCGTCTGGCAGCCCAATACCGACTGGTTTTGGCCTCTTTGTTTCCCTCTTGGTGAACCCCTTCTACAACAGGAAGCACAAATGCCATTTTTTGGATTGTGGTTGTCAGTCTATTTACATTAACTGGAAAACTCCAGCAAAGATGACCGTACGGCCAAAAACCCACAACAAAAATGCGCTCTCTGACAAAACGGCTCTAAGGAAAGACACGGCCATCAGGTCGACTCTGGCGTGATTCGGCTGCTTGATGCCTCAAAGGGCGCGCCGGCAAAGAGCGCGCGATCAGAGTATCGTCTTTGCGCAGGCCTTTAATCACCCGCAGGACCGGCTGCGCCTCGCCCCTCTCCTGGCAGCAATCTGCGCGTGACCGCAAAGAGCAGCGGATAGGGCAACAAGCGCAGAACCTTGAGGATGTAAGCGAGCCGGCGAGGGAAGACCACTTCGAAGCGCGCGGATTCCAGACCGGCAACCATCGCTCGGACCGCGTCTTCGACTTCCATGAGGAAAGGCATGGGAAAGGGGTTTCGATCGGTCAGCGGCGTCCTCACGAATCCCGGGTTTACCAACTGGAGCTTGATCCCCAAGGCATCGCATTCCGGTTTGAGCGCTTCCGCCATATTGATCAGGCCCGCCTTGGTCGCACCGTAGGCCGCCGAAGTTGGCAGGCCAATGTAGCCGGCGACAGATGAGACCAGCGCGATATGTCCGCGCCGACTTGCTATCATCTCCGGCAGCAACGCCTCCAGGCAGTTCGCACAGCCCAGGAGATTCAGGTCGGTCAGGGCACGCACGTCCGCCGCCTTGAAGCCCCGCGCCATAACCTCCCGATGGGTGCCGGCATTCAGAATGGCGAGCCCGATCGGACCTGCCGTCTCTACGATCCGGGAGCGGACCTCGGCAACCGCCTCCATATCCGTCACGTCCAGCGGATAGGTAAAGACGGCCCCCTCTGCATCGGCACAGTCCTTTGCCAGTTCCTCCAGCGCTTCCCCGCGCCGCGCGGAGACCGCAACCCGATAGCCCTGAAACGCGAGAAAAGCGGCAAGCGCGCAGCCAATGCCCGAACTGGCACCTGTGATCCAGATACACTCCCCGTCATCGACCAAAGCTTTGCGCAAGCCCTGATTCCTCATACCGTCGGTCTCCCAGATCCGGAATTCTATAGCGGAAATCACGGTTTTTCATTCAGATAAAGGGCTTTACGCAGGATGCGGCTGCTTGGATCGGCCGGACCGGCGGAAGTTTCCAAGACAGCTTGACCAACTGCGCTGCGCCCGGCGCTGCGGAGCTCAGCCCCGACGAAAGCCCGTCGCGCAAAAAGGTCACAGCATCGTGCGCAGTAATCGAGGCTTAACCAACTTGAAACCCGCGGCAGGCAACAATAACTGCTGTATCAAGCTCCCGCTTGCGGTATAGAATCCCTTGTCCTTGCAAGCCGTTACGACGAACAGGCACGCTATGAACCCGCTGCCCCGTTTTTCAATGAAAGCCGCCTTTTCCAGGATGGGGCTGGCAGCTTTACTTGCCGTGATTCCAGCCACGGCGGGCAGCCATCCGCACGTCTGGATCGATGCAGTCGTCAAGCCGCAGTTCAAGGACGGAAAAATCGTCGCCTTCGCGATCGATTGGACCTTCGACGAACTATACTCCTTCCTGGTGATCGACGACTTCGACAGCAATAAGAACGGCACACTGGACGGCGAGGAGCTCGACGCACTGGCCAAGGCCAGCGAGGCCACACTGGAAATCAGCAATTACTTCACCCGGATCATGGTGGATAACGAGCGGCTGCAGGACGTCTCCTTCGAGAACCTGACGACCGATATCTTCCTGGAACGCGTCAGCTATCACTTCACGGCGCAACTCAAGGAACCTCTCGATATCCGCACCCAGAATGTCACCTTCGGTACTTACGACGAGAGCTACTACATCGAAATTCTGCTCGACCGGAACGATCCGGTCCGCTTCGAAGGCGACTGGCCGCGCGCCTGCCGCTACGAGGTCGGCCGAGACGAAGTCAACAAGATCTACTTCGATCTTGTAGCTCCGACCGTTGTGCGTTTTCCCTGCCCGATCACTTAAGCCTTGATGCCCCTGTTTGTTCGCCTTCCGGCTCTTCTTTTCCTTTGCGTCGGTGTCTTCTTCGCCTCGGCAACACTGCTGTTCGATAGCCCCGCCGCTGCGCAGATCCTTCAAGACAGTCAAAGCGAAACGCCAGCCAAGCCGGGTCTCACCCAGACCGGCCTGCCAGGTCTGTCACCGGCGAGCGAGCCCGCCTCCGCGCCCGGTCCGCTGGAGCGAGTCATTCTCCAGGTCCGACAGAAACAGCAGGAACTGCAGCGCGATCTGACGCGGCTGGTGCGCGAAATGAAAGCGGACGAGACCGGAAAGGCCTTCTGGCTGCTGATCCTGGCGTCCTTCATCTACGGAATCTTCCATGCCGCCGGGCCGGGCCATGGCAAAATGGTGATCTCCTCTTATCTGCTGGCCAGTGAAGACAAGCTCAAACGCGGGATCAAGCTGACCTTCGCCTCCTCGGTCGCCCAGGCGTTTTCCGCCATCCTGCTGGTGGGCTTGCTGGCGATCGTGCTGGATCTTTCGCGCCTGGAGGTGACCAGCCAGACCCGTACCCTGGAACTGGTCAGCTACGGCCTGGTCATCGCCATCGGCCTCTGGATGCTCAACGGGGCGGTCCGGGGCAAGGGCTGCGGCCACGATCATGGCGCACATGATCACGGTCACGCACACGACCACGGGCATGGGCACGGGCATCACCATCACAACCATGATCACGGGGCCGCCTGCGGGCATCACCACGCGCCGCCGCCAATCAGCACGACCGGGATCCGCCAGTACATCAGCATCATTCTCGCCGTCGGTGTCCGGCCCTGCAGCGGCGCGGTCATCGTTCTGCTCTTCACCCTGGCCCAGGGGCTTCTGCTCAGCGGCATCGCGGCCACCTTCGCCATGGCGCTGGGCACCGCGATCACGGTTTCGTCCCTGGCGATCCTGAGCGTCGGCTCACGCCGCCTTGCCCTGCGACTTGCGGACAGCGGTGGCGGCTGGTGGCAGCGCCCGGTCCAGATCGGTCTGTCGGTGCTCGGTTCCCTGCTGGTCATCGGCACCGGCGTGATCCTGCTGCTGGCCACGCTGGATCAGACGACGCTGCTGTAAAGCTCCAAACAAAAAGCCCCCGCCGGCCTGGGCGGGGGCTTTCCGCTTCAGAAACCGCGGCGGCTTAGAACAGGCCTTCCACCAGCCCCTCTTCGTTGAGCCGGATCGAGTTGGCCGCCGGCACACGGGGCAGGCCCGGCATGGTCATGATTTCGCCGGTCACCACCACCAGGAAGCCGGCCCCGGCCGACAACCGCACTTCACGGATCGGCACGGTATGGCCGCTGGGCGCACCCTTCAGGTTCGGGTCGGTCGAAAAGCTGTACTGGGTCTTGGCCATGCAGACCGGCAGGTGTCCGTAGCCTTCGTTCTCCAGATCCTGGAAACGCTGACGGACCTTCTTGTCGGCCATGATATCGTCCGCGCCGTAGAGCTGCGTGGCGATGATCTTCACCTTATCCCAGAGAGGCATGTCGTCGTCGTAGATCGGCGCGAACTGATCGATACCGGCCTCGACCAGTTCGACCACATGCTTCGCCAGTTCCTCGGTGCCGGCACTGCCGTTCGCCCAATGGCTCGCGATGATCGCCTTCGCACCGAGTTCCTGCGCGACCTCCTGGATCACGGCCATTTCGGCTTCGGTGTCGTTGATGAACTGGTTGACGGCCACCACGACCGGCACGCCGAAGGACTTCACGTTGCGGATATGCCGCGCCAGGTTGCTGCAGCCGGCCCGAACCGCCGCGACGTTCTCCTCGCCCAGCGCATCCTTGGCCACGCCGCCGTGCATCTTGAGCGCGCGCACGGTGGCCACGATCACCGCCGCGTTGGGCTGCAAGCCCGCCTTGCGGCACTTGATGTCGAAGAACTTCTCGGCGCCCAGGTCGGCACCGAAGCCGGCCTCGGTTACCACGTAGTCGGCAAGTTTCAGGCCAGTCTTGGTGGCGATCACCGAATTGCAGCCATGGGCGATATTCGCGAAGGGACCGCCGTGGATGAAGGCCGGGTTGTTCTCCAGGGTCTGGACGATGTTGGGCGAGAGGGCATCCTTGAGCAGGACGGCCATGGGCCCGGCGGCGCTGAGATCGCGGGCGTAGATCGGCTTGCGCTCGCGGGTGTAGGCCACCACGATGTTGCCCAGGCGCTCTTCCAGGTCCTCCAGGTCGGTCGCCAGGCAGAAGATCGCCATGACCTCCGAGGCAACTGTGATGTCGAAGCCGTCTTCCCGGGGGAAGCCGTTGGAGATACCGCCCAGCGAGGAGTTGATTGCGCGCAGGGCCCGGTCGTTCATGTCGACCACCCGGCGCCAGGCCACCCGGCGAATATCGATACCCAGGGAATTGCCCCAATAGATGTGGTTGTCGATCAGGGCCGAAAGCAGGTTGTGCGCCGCACCGATTGCGTGGAAGTCACCGGTGAAGTGGAGGTTGATGTCCTCCATAGGCACAACCTGGGCATAGCCGCCACCGGCCGCGCCGCCCTTCACGCCGAAGCAGGGACCGAGCGAGGGTTCGCGCAGGCAGATCGCCGTGCGCTTGCCGATCCGGTTCAAGCCGTCGCCGAGACCGACGGTGGTGGTGGTCTTGCCCTCGCCCGCCGGGGTCGGCGTGATGGCGGTGACCAGGATCAGCTTGCCATCGGGACGGTCCTGGACCGACTTGATGAAATCAAAGGAGATTTTACCCTTGGTCGGGCCGTACTGCAGAATGTGCTCGCCCGGAATGTCGAGCCTGGCGCCGATCTCTGCAATCGGTTTCATCGTGGCTTCGCGGGCAATCTCAATATCGCTCTTGGGCATGCGTTGGTTTCCCCAGTCCTGACGGGTTGTGTTTCGAGGCCTTCAGGCGGGCACGGCCCAGCCTGGAGGGTTTGTTGTGATAGTGGTGGCAGGCAGGTGCTGCAAAATCCGCAAAAAAACCTATCCCGGGCCAAATGGCCAAAATGTCCTGATACCGACGACATCCGGTCCGCTTTACGCCAAGACATCTCAGGAGGCGGCTCCGGCCGATCACGCTCTCGTGTCCCCATTTGACCCTCTCGCGGGATCTCCTGGTGAAGAAGGGCCGCGCTCTTGAGAAAAAAATCGTCTATCGTGACCTTCTATGGCTCAACAGCGACCCAGACGCCGCTCAGGCTGGTTCAGATCTCTGCGCAGGCTCCTCACCGCCGGCGCCCTCGCCTCCTTTCCATTCTGGTCCCCGGCGATCCCGGACGCCGCGGCCGAAAATGTGGCTCTGGAGCTCGTTCTGGCAATCGACGTCTCCTCCAGCGTCGACGAGAAAGAGTACGCCCTGCAGATGTCCGGCTTCGCGGCTGCCTTCCGTCATCCCGCGGTGGTCACCGTGATCGAGAGCCTCGGCAGTCAGGGGATCGTGGTGACGCTGGTCCAGTGGTCCGGCGCCGACACCTACATTCAGGCGATCGACTGGACCCGTATCAACGGCCGGGAAAGCGCTGAAGCTTTCGCCGACACGGTCGAGACCGCGCCGCGGCTGATCGAAGGCGGTGCGACGGCCATTGGCGATGCCATGCTCTTCGCCAGGGCGCTGCTGGAGCTGAACGACTTCGTCGGCACACGGCGCACCGTCGATGTCTCCGGCGACGGCATCGCCAACCAGGGCAAGCAGCCGGCGGTCGCGCGCGCGCTGCTGAACGCGGAGGACATCACGGTCAACGGCCTCGCTATCCTTAACGAAGAACCCAGGCTCGGCGCTTATTATCGGGCCGGCGTCGTCGGCGGCCCCAATGCCTTTCTCATCACCGCCACCGATTTTGAGGACTTCGCCCGGGCGATCCGGATCAAGCTGGTGACCGAAATCGACGGCCCCCTGATCTCCGATCTTCCGGAGGGTGTGGAACTGGCATCGCAGACGACGGCCGAGGGAAGCGACAACCCTCTGACGCCAAGGGAATGAAAGGAAGCACGCGCGATGCACGTGGTCATTTTTGAACTGGAGCCGAAAGCGGGACACCGCGAAGACTATCTCGGGGTGGCCGCGGATCTGCGCAGCGAGTTGGAGAAGGCGGAGGGCTTTATCTCGGTCGAGCGCTTCACCAGTCTGACCCAGGAGGGTAAGCTCCTCTCCCTCTCCTTCTGGCGCGATGCGGAGGCCGTTGCGGCCTGGCGCAGCCAGCGGGAGCACCGCAAAGCCCAGGCCAAAGGCCGCGGCGAACTCTTCGCCGACTACCGGCTGACGGTGGCGGAGGTCGAACGGCAATACGGCCTGCATGACCGCGCCCAAGCCCCAGCCGGGTCGCCGGCAGGATCTGATCCGGGTTAAGAGGATTGGCGTCATGAAGATCTTTGTCGCTCTTTGGATCTTCACCGTGTCCGCGCTTTTCAGCGCACCCGCGGCCGCCAATGGCCTCGCCGTCCCGGCCGACATGATCGCCATCTACGAAAGCGACACCGTTCTGGTGGACGCCTACCCTTGGCCGGGCATGACCCTGCGGGTCGTGGTCCGCCTCGCCAGTCTGGATGTGCCCCGTTCGCCCGGCCAGTGTCAGGCTGAGTCCAAGCTGGCGGCAGAGGCCCGGCGTTTCACCGAGCGCCGGATCGGCAGCCTGATATCTCTGAACGGCGTCCGCGACGGGGACAGCGCCGGCAGCGTGCGCGCTAACATCACCACGCAAAAAGGCGAAGACCTCGCCCACCTGCTGATCCAGGCCGGCTTCGCCCGCCCCCATGACGGCGGCCAGACGAAGGGCTGGTGTCCGTAATCAGCGCGGACTTCCAACAGGGCGCTGATTTTGTTCACCCGCCAGCCTGGGACCATTTACTGTCATGTTATCACGCTAGACAAGTTTCGGTTGATTGCATTAATGAATGCATCAACCTCAACTTTATATTTCCAAAACAATTCAAGGTTTACCCGGCATGAAACTCAGATCGATCTGCTTGCTCGTTGTTTCGCTGTTCATAACCGCACCCGCCGCCGCGAGCGACGCACAGCTCGAGGAAATGACGGTACAGTACTTTAACGCTCTCCAAACTGAGGGGGTCGGCGCTGTCTCTCGCTTTCTGCATCCCGAAGCGCAAAACGAACTCAGGGAGATGATCCTACCGGTCGTCGAGTTCGAAGTTGAACAAGGACGGCCAGGCCTGACGCAAGCGATCTTTGGGGGCTCAACGGATATCGAAGAGATCAGGGCATTGCACCCGGAAGACTTCGTTGGCGCCTTTATGACCTTCATCGGAAGTCAGATGCAGAACCTGAACGTCAAGTTCGATAAAATCGAGGTTCTGGGCACCCTCCCCGAGAAGGACCTGCGGCATGTCGTGACCCGCGTGACGGTCGGCGCCGATATCATCGAGCTCACGCAGATGGAGGTTTTGACCTACCGGCCTTACCAGGACAGTTGGCGGCTGCAGTTAAATGGTCAGTTCAAGGGTATCGCAGCCGCCCTGCGCAACAACATCATACAGCAGTAAGGATCGGAGATCAGGTCCCGACACACAAACGCCGGGGCCACTCTTCCTTTGAGCGCTCTAGGCCTTCCCGAGCCACTGATCCAGAAAGCCGCCCAGCCAGTCCTCCAGCGGCGCATTGTGCAGCCTGCTGTCCGCCATCTGGCGCTCGGCGGAGTGCGCGCCCGGCTCGACCAGCATATGGCCGGCTTCGGTGATCCAGCGCTGGGAGATCTCGGGCGTGACCTCGGGATGGAACTGAATGCCGTAGATCTTCTCACCCAGGCGGTAAGCCTGGTTGGGAAAGACCGTTCCCGTCGCCAGCCGCTCAGCGCCCTCCGGGATTTCGAAGCCCTCCTTGTGCCACTGATAAACGTGAAGAGGCGCATTCAGGAAGCCGTTGGCCGCTGCCGTGGGCGCGACCTCGACGAAACCGATTTCGTGGCGGCCTTCGGGATGGTGCGACACCCTGGCGCCGAGACTGCGCGCCAGGAGCTGCGCGCCGAGGCAGATCCCCAGATAGGGCTTCTCAGCCGCCGCCCAGCGACCCACCCAGTCGATCTCCTCGGCGATGTAGGGCGCGTTATCGCCATCGTTGGCGCTTTCCGGACCGCCGTAAACCACCGCCGCGGCGTAGTCCGGGCCATTCGCCGGATCGGGCAGCCTGTCGCCGCGTCCCGGCGAGCACCATTCAACCTCATAGCCACGTTCGGCCAACATGCGTGAAGCACGGTCGTCGCGCTTGCCGACGGGATGATCGATCAGGAGAACTTTTCGGGACACGCAACTCTCTCCGCAGTTTTTTCTCACCGGAAGAATCTAAGCTTCGGCAAGCCGAGATCCAGGCCGGCCCTCATTCCTTGCCACCACCGTGAAGACGCCGGGCCGCAAGAAAAGCCGACATATGGAAGGCCGCCTGCTCCGGGACATAACGGGACGTCACACCGACCGGGCAGGCTCGCCGGGCGCGGCAGCCCAGCGCCAGGCAATCGGCGCCCGCCGCTGTCTCGAGATGACCGGCACAGCGGGGCACGTCATAGCCGTTATCGGAAAAGGCGGCAACCGGACAGCTCGATAGGCAGGGCTGGTCTGCGCAGGTTTCGCAGGGCGACGACGCGGCTTCGAAGGCCGGCAGCGCCAGTCGAGCGCGAAAGCAAAGAGCGCCGCGATAGGCATGCCACAAGCCATAGTCCTGATGGATCAGCATCCCGAGCGGCGAAGGCCAGACCGGTTCCGACCGCTGCGCCCAGCGCTGAAAGGGATAGTAAGGCGGTCCGCCGAAGGGAAAGGTCGCCTCCGCCCTCAGATCGGCGGCCAGCTCGGTGATCACCCGCAGGCTCCAGCGGTCCAAGGGCCCCAGTCCGTCATCGGCATGGCTGACGCCCTGCCCTTCCGGCGCCCCCCCGAAAGCCCGCCACAGGCTTGGATCGACGTTGCCCAGCAGCAGGATCGTACCCGGCCGCCCGCCATCGGCCAGTTCCGGAACGGCATCCGTCGCATCCGGATGAAAACCACCGCGCAGGGTCAGGCCTCTTCCTTCCACAGCCTTGCGGATCTCTTCAAGCCGCATTGCCGTCCCTTCGCCGAGCGTGCAAGGGCAGATCATCCTCCCCGGCGCCGGTTTCATCGGGCGCGGGTCCATCGAACCACGCGATGACGTGGTCTTCCAGTTCAGCGTCCGGCACGCCGACTTCGGACACGGCACGGCCGAGCACGGAAATGCCAGCTTCGTGGACGGAATTGGGATCGCCGCTGATCAGGGGATGCCAATCCGCCAGCGGCTTCCCCTCCGCCAGCATCCGATAGGCACAGGTCGCCGGCATAAACGCCAGCGAAGCGATGTTCTCCGGGGTCAGGGTGACGCAGTCGGGAACATGCCGCACCCGCTCCTCGTAGTGGCTGCAGCGGCAGGAACCCAGATCAAGCAGCTTACAGGTGACGTCGGTCGCGATGATGTCACCGCTGTCCTCGTCTTCCAGCTTGATCAGACAACATTTGCCGCAGCCGTCACAGAGCGATTCCCATTCCTGACGGGTCATTTCGTGCAGGGCCTTACGGCGCCAGAAGGGCAGCTCCGAGGTCATTCAAGAGCGATACACCCCCGCAGGCCTGGGCACAAGCGGACGATGGCTTGATCCTCCGGCATCAAGGCCCGGCCGGAGACGATTGACCTGCCGCAGATTCCGGCCTAGAAGTTGTATATACAACTTTGGAAAGCCTGCCATGACCGATAACAGACCCTTCATCCTTTCGCCGGGTGAGTTGACGCTCAACGAGATCCGTACGCTTTGGGCCGGAACCCAGAGTCTGGAGCTGGATCCGGCCTGCGGAGAGGCCATCGACAGCTCAGCCGAAACCGTCGCGGCGGTGCTGCGCGAGGGCCGCACGGTCTATGGCGTTAACACCGGCTTCGGCGTGCTGGCCAGAACATCGATCCCAAACGACCAGGTGGCCGAACTACAGCGCCGGCTGGTACTGTCGCACAGCGCGGGGGTGGGCGAGCCCCTGTCCGACCGGGTGGTCCGGCTGATCCTGCTGCTCAAGATCAACGCGCTGGCCCGCGGTTTCTCGGGCATCCGGCGCGAAGTAATCGACCGCCTGCTCGTCCTCTTCAACGCCGGCGCTTATCCGGTCATTCCTTCCAAGGGCTCCGTCGGTGCCTCGGGCGATCTCGCGCCGCTGGCGCATCTCTCCGGCGTTTTGCTCGGCGTGGGCCAGGTCAGACTGCAGAATCGGACCCTGGAGGCTGAAGAAGCACTGGGCCAGTTGGGACTTGCGCCGCTTGAACTGGCGGCAAAGGAGGGCCTCGCACTCCTGAATGGCACCCAGGTTTCGACCGCCCTGGCCCTGGAGGGGCTGTTTCTGGCCGAACAGGTCTTCGACTCGGCCATCGTCGCGGGCGCCATGTCGGTCGACGCCGCCCTGGGCAGCGACACGCCCTTCGACCCCCGTATTCACGAGCTGCGGGGCCAGGAAGGACAGATCGAAGTCGCGGCCCGACTCCGCAGTCTGCTGGCCGGCAGCCAGATCCGCGGCTCCCATCTGGCCTGCGACCGGGTTCAGGATCCCTACTGTCTGCGTTGCCAGCCCCAGGTCATGGGCGCCGCGCAGGACGTCATGCGGCAAGCCGCTCAAACCCTGACCCGCGAAGCCAACGCGGTCTCCGATAACCCACTGGTGTTCTCCGAGGATGGTGACATTCTCTCCGGTGGCAACTTCCACGCGGAACCGGTCGCCATGGCGGCCGACATGCTGGCGCTCGCAATTGCGGAAATTGGTGCCATCTCGGAACGCCGGATCGCCCTGCTGACCGACGCCACCATGAGCAGCCTGCCGGCCTTTCTGGTGGCCGAACCGGGCCTCAATTCCGGTTTCATGATCGCCCACGTGACCGCGGCCGCGCTGGCTAGCGAAAACAAATGTTTAGCGCACCCCGCAAGCGTTGACAGCCTGCCCACTTCCGCCAATCAGGAGGACCATGTCAGCATGGCGACGCATGGCGCCAGACGCCTTGGATCCATGACCGAAAATAGCGGTTACATCGTTGCGACGGAGCTTCTCGCAGCCGCACAAGGACTCGACCTGCGCCAACCGCTGGTAAGCAGCCCGGAATTGGTAAAATGCCTGCAACTCATACGTAAAACGGTGCCGTTCCTAGACAACGATCGACAGATCGGCAGAGATATCGAAGCAATTCAAAGCCTTATTCTTTCTGGCAGCTTTTGATTATCCTTTTCAGTTGTGATAGTCTGTTTGATTATCCGTTTACGATAACAGTAATCAAACAACCTGATTCTTACTCGTAGACGCTCGTCATAGTTGAGGCTATATTTCCATCAAAGGAAACAACTTTGGTCTAGTAGACATACCAATATTGGACCAGGAATGTTTTCAAAATACGGTGGAAACGGGATACCGAAGGTAAGAAAATTGAGTATTTTGCCGGCGTCAACTGAAGAAAAGTCTGAAGATTCGCAGGAGCAGTTTGTGCTTGACCAACAAATCAGCCACTTGCTCCGCCGCGCTCACCAGCGCGCCTCTGCCATCTTCTTGTCCATCCTGGGTGAGCACCAGATCACCCCGACTCAGTTCTTTGCGATGGCACGACTGCATGAAAAAGGGCAGCTATCGCAGAACAAACTCGGTCGCTATGCAGCCATGGATCCGGCGACGATCCAGGGGGTCATTCGCCGCCTGCATGAACGCGGCATGATCGAGCGCATTCCGGACTCCACGGACCGGCGCCGCATGGTGCTGAGCTTGTCCCCTCTGGGGCACAAGACCGTGGAAGAGCTCCTGGCAGGCGCAAAGCGGGTCGACAACGAGATCCTGGGGCCGCTCTCCGAAGAGGAGCGCGCGCAGTTCCTGCATCTGGTAAAAAAGGTGATCTGAGCGGCGGATTTCTCGTCGTCTCATCCCCTATAGCCAGGTATCGCTCGGGCCAGAGTACCGAATACTGCATTCGCGGTAAGACAGGATGCGGGCGTTGCACCGTATTTCCTGCTTTACCGGCGGAACCGGGTGCGCTAGCTGGTAACTCGCGAGTTCGAAAAACCGACAAGGGCAGTCGTTTAGCGGCTGCCCTTGTCGGCTTGACACTGCGAAGTCGGCTACCGGCCTCGCCTGTCTCTTGGTATCACCACCCTGGTCTGGATAGAGAACGACATGTCAAACGCCGCAATCGATACCGACGTCGTCATCATCGGTGCAGGGCCGGTTGGCCTCTTCGCCGTCTTCGAGCTTGGTCTGCTCGATCTCAAATGCCACCTGATTGACATTCTCGACCGCCCCGGCGGCCAGTGCGCTGAGCTCTATCCGGAAAAGCCGATCTATGACATCCCGGCTCTGCCCATGTGCACAGGCCAGGAACTGACCGACCGCCTGATCGAACAGATCACGCCCTTCTCGCCGGAATTCCACTATTCCCAGATGGCGGAAAAGCTCGAGAAGCTGGACGACGGCCGCTGGCGCGTGACCACGGACGCCGGCACGATCCTGCAGGCGCCGGTCGTGGTAATCGCCGCGGGCGGCGGCAGCTTCGTCCCCAAGAAGCCGCCGATCAGAGGCATCGAGGCCTTCGAAGGCACCTCGGTCCACTATGCCGTGCGCAAGATGGAACAGTTCCGCGGCAAGAACATCCTGATCGCCGGCGGCGGCGATTCCGCCCTCGACTGGACCATCAACCTGCAACCGCTGGCCGCCAGAATGGCCCTTGTGCATCGCCGCGATGAATTCCGCGCCGCGCCGGACTCGGTCAACAAGATGCGCGAACTGGTGGCCCAGGACGAGATGAAGCTGCACATCGCCCAGGTCGCCGCCCTGCACGGGGAGGATGGTCAGCTCGAGGGTGTGACGCTCAAGAACAAGGAACAGGGCGAGTTCCAGGTCGAATGCGACACCCTGCTGGCCTTCTACGGCCTGACCATGAAACTGGGCCCGGTCGCCGAGTTCGGCCTGAACCTGCATGAGAACCTGATCCCGGTCGACACCGAGAAGTTCGAGACCAGCGAGCCCGGCATCTTCGCGATCGGCGACATCAACTGGTATCCCGGCAAGCTGAAGCTGATCCTCTCCGGCTTCCACGAGGCCGCCCTGATGTCCCAGCAGGCCTTCCGGATCATCCACCCGGATCAGAAACTGCGCTTCCAGTACACCACCTCAAGCTCGAGCCTGCAGCAGAAACTGGGCGTGGCTTGAGGCCGGTTATCGGACGTCAAAGCCGCCCTACAGATCAGCAGCGAGGTCAGCGCTGAGCCTCGCTTGCCCGGCGCTTCGATTCAATTACAACAGACAGTCTGTCCCACATCTCTGCGCTGGAGATAAAAGGACCGTGTCGGCGGCATTCAATCAGCTCTTGCAGTGCGGCCGTCTCCAGCTCTTCCTCCTCGAGTCTTTGACGAAGCAGTTCAAGGGCCTGCTGAACAACTGAACTGACACTGTCATAGCCCCCTGTCTTAACCAAAGAGCGGACGAACGCGTCCTGATCACAAGTCAGAGAAATCTTCGATTTGACTATCATATAGAGACCTCTTCCAACCCCGGGGTGCTCTGGCTTTCACTGCGGTCATCACAAGGCCGAAACACTTCGGTAGCTTACGCGATAACTGTCGCCGCTGGCAGATCCTGATTTCGCAGCTTGACGAGGTAAAACGATCGCTCTACCTTTCGCACCATGTCGGAAACAAAAGACAGAATCGCCGAGCGGCTCGAGATCAGCTTTGCTGAAAAGGGCTTCGCGGAACCGGGTATCGATGCCCTGCGTGAAGACGCGGATGTCAGCCTGCGCACGCTCTACCGGCATTTTCCCTCGCGCGAGGAGATGGTGCGCGGGGCTTTGGAGCATCGCAATCGGCGTTACCTGGAGCATTTCACTCAAGACGAAGACCCAAACCCGGACATTCTGGAACTTTTCAACCGGCTGGGACGCTGGCTCGAAACCAGCGGCAACAACGGCTGCCTCTTCCTGAACGCCCTTGCCGCTCACCCTGGTAGTGACATGGTCCGAGACATCGCCCAGGCCCATAAGACCGCCGTGCAGTCGGTCTTCCTCATGCGCCTGCAAGCGGCGGCACCTTCCCTATCCCCCGCGCGTCGCGAAGCGCTCGCCGACGCGCTGGTCGTCATTCACGAAGGACAGGTCATGACCTCAATCGTCAAGGGGCCGGAGGAGGCGACGAAGACCGCCCTCTCGCTGGCCCGAACCCTGCTGCAAGCGGAAGGAATTTTATGACCGACATCCCCCGGACCATGGCGGCGGTTCTGCTGACCGGCCACGGTGGCCTCGACAAGCTGGACTACCGCGAGGATGTGCCGGTCCCCAGCCCCAAGGCCGACGAGGTTCTGATCCGGATCGCGGCGGCGGGCGTCAACAACACCGACATCAACACCCGCACCGCCTGGTACTCGAAGTCCGTCGAGCAGGGCACCAACAGCGGCGGCGCCGGCGGTTTCGATCAGGCTGACGATGCGGATGCCAGTTGGTCGGGCACACCTCTCTCCTTTCCGCGCATTCAGGGTGCCGACGTCTGCGGCCACATCGTGGCGGTCGGCGACGCGGTGGACGCGGCCCGGGTCGGCGAGCGGGTGCTGGTGCGCAACATGCTACGCCACTACGTCGATTACCGGCCCTACGAATGCTGGACCATCGGCTCGGAAATGGATGGCGGCTTCGCGCAGTTCGCCGTGGCGCCGGCGCGCGAGACCCACGCCGTCGACTGCGACTGGTCGGACGCGGAGCTGGCCTCCGTACCCTGCGCCTATTCGACGGCCGAAAACATGCTCCACCGGGCCCGGGTCGGTACCGAACGGGTGCTGGTGACCGGCGCCTCCGGTGGCGTCGGCTCGGCGGCGGTGCAACTGGCCAAGCGCCGCGGCGCAGAGGTCATCGCCGTGGCTGCGCAGTCCAAGGCTGACGAGGTCAAAAGCCTCGGCGCGGACCGGGTGATCGATCGAAACGCCGACCTGCTGGCGGAGCTGGGCCACCAGAGCGTCGATGTGGTGGTCGATCTGGTCGCGGGCGACAACTGGCCCACCTTTCTCGAGTTGCTGGTGCGCGGCGGCCGCTACTCCACGGCCGGCGCCATCGCCGGTCCTCTGGCGCAGATCGACGTGCGCACACTCTACCTGAAGGACCTGACGCTCTACGGCTGCACCTTTCAGGAGGACGTGGTCTTCGAGAACCTCGTCACCTACATCGAACGCGGCGAGATCCGGCCGGTGGTCGCCAAGACCTACCCGCTGCGCGACATCGCCCAGGCGCAGGAAGACTTCCTGGCCAAGAAACACACCGGCAAGCTGGTCCTGATCCCACCACAGGCTGCGGGCTAAGAGAAAAGCTCAATGAGAATCGCGAAGATCGAAGTCTATCAGCGCGACCTGCCTTATGCAGGCGGGCTCTACAAACTCTCCGGCGGCCGCGAGTACCGCAGCTTCGACGCCACATTCGTGCGGGTCCTCGCCGAGGACGGCACGGATGGCTGGGGTGAAAGCACGCCCTTCGGCAGCAGCTACATCGCCGCCCATGCTCTGGGGGTGCGCGCCGGCATCGCCGAGATTGCGCCGCACCTCCTGGGCCGGGATCCGCGCCATCCGGACCGCATCAACGAGGCCATGGACCAGGCCCTGCTGGGACACAACCACGCGAAGACCCCGATCGACGTCGCCTGCTGGGACCTCTTCGGCAAGTCGGTCGGCATGCCGGTCTGCGACCTGCTCGGCGGCCGCACGGAACAGCGCCTGCCGACCATCTCCTCCATCTACGCCGGCCCGCCCGAGGAGATGCGCGCCCGCGTCGCCAGTCATCGGGCGCGCGGCTACCTTGGGCATTCCATCAAGATCGGCGCGCTGGACAGCGAAGGCGGCCCGGCCCTGGACGCCGAACGGATCGCGGCCTGCCTGGCCGACCGCCAACCCGGAGAGTTTTTCCTGGTCGACGCCAACGGCGGCCTGATCCCCGAAACCGCCCTGCGCATGCTGGAGCTGCTGCCCGCGGGTCTCGATTTTGCACTCGAAGCCCCCTGCGCCACCTGGCGCGAAACCCTGTCGCTGCGCCGGCGCTGCCGCGTTCCCATCATTCTCGACGAACTGGCCCAGAGCGACGAGGACATCATCCGCCTGATCGCCGACGACGCGGCCGATGGGATCGGCCTGAAGATCTCCAAGAACGGCGGCCTCACCCACGGACGGCGGCAGCGCGACATCTGCCTCGCGGCGGGACTGACCATCAGCGTCCAGGACACCGTCGGTTCGGCCATCGCCTTCGCCGGCATCGTCCATCTGGGTCAGACCGTGCCGGAACGTCACCTGCGCTGCATTCTCGATTGCCGCGACATGGTCTCGGTCGAGACCGCCGACTTCGATGCGCCGGTGCAAGATGGCGGCGTGCGCGCGCCGAGCCTGCCTGGTCTGGGAATCACACCCAGGCTGGAGGTCCTGGGCGCACCGGTCGCGGTTTACGAATAACAGGGAAACGGTTCAGGGTTCGGGCTCACGAAAGCGGCCATCCGCGGCGCGCTTTACCGTGCCCTCGCGTTCGGCGCGCCCCTTCGCCCGGTCCAGTCTCGCGCCGAGCGCCTCGAGTCGCAGTCCTTCCGTTTTGATCAGGGGCAGGCCTGCTTCCGCCAATCCTTCGTATCTGGCCTTCAATGCTTCTTTCTTGCGGACCTGATGAGGCTGAAAGTCGTCAAACTGGCGCGGGGTGATGGTCTCGCCCAAAGACAGATCGCCGTCAGCGAGCGCGTCGGCAACCAGTGCTTCGCCGGCCGGGGAGCGCACGACAATTCCGTTGAAACCGGCGTCCTCTCCGGTCGGACTGCCACCGGGCCAGACGTCCGCAGCCGCCACATCGGCCGCTTCACCCAGCGCGTCCGGGCAAAATTTGCAGCGGGTCTCCAACTGCCAGCCGCTCTCATCCGCCCAGAGTTCCTGATAGGTCTTTTCGAAGGCCCGGCCATCCCTGGTCTCAACCCGCGTACGACCCGGATTGCCGAAGCCACGATGCCGGAAGAGGCTGAGCTCAGTCTCCGCAATGCCGAACTCCATGAGCAGATCCTGAGACTTCTTCAGGCGCGACTGCCCCCCACAGACCATGGCGAGGCGATAGCGGCAGAGCGCGTCGACCCGTGGGTCGCTTTTGGAGAGGTTGTGAACCGCGCTGAGGTCGCAGGGCTTGGCAACGACCGCGAAGGGTTCGCCCTGCTCCAGGGCCGTCATGAAACCCGCAAGAGGTGCGGTCGGCGCGTAGCGGGAGCCGGAAGCGGACACCACATCGTCAGGCGTCCGGCTCATCGCCCAGCGGCTCAACATCGGCTGTGCCGGATCCGCCACCACCTGCAGGACGAACGCGACCTTGCCGGACTTCAGGAGTTGCAGACCAAGCGCCGTCAAGACACCGCCGGTGGCCGCCCGGAAGCGTACGTCAGAGTTTCCGGCCCAGGCGAAACGCATGGAACTGAAGCGCCCCCAGACCGCATCGGTCTCACCCTCGCCAAGCTCGCGGGGCGCCGCGGTCACGCCAGGACAGGCCGACAGCAGTTGCGCTTCCTCTTCCGCCGAAAAACCATCCGCTGGTGTCGGCCGCAGCGCCCCGTAACCGGTCATGGCCATGCGCACGCGTCCTCGACTTACGGCCTCGCAGAGACCGCAGCCGATACAGAGGCCGCTCGTGACCACCTCGGAAATGGACTGAGCTGCAAATTCAGTCATGGGCGCCGGTGTCTTTAAAGATGCAACTGAAGTTGCAAGCCTCTAACGCCGCGGTGCCCAGGTCAATGATGACCTCTGCTCAAGACCGCTCTTCCAGATAAGCAATGATCTGGTCGGCCAGCGTATCCGGATCATGCTCGCCGCTTTTCAGGATGATCTCGGCGTTTTCCGGCACCTCGTAATCTGAATCGATGCCGGTAAAGTTCTTCAGCTCACCAGCCCGGGCTTTCTTGTAGAGGCCTTTGGGATCGCGTTGCTCGCAGACTTCCAGGGGCGTATCCACGAAGACCTCGACAAATTCCCCCTCCTCCATCAGCGCGCGGGCCATCTGCCGTTCCGCGCGGAAGGGCGAGATAAAGGAGGACAGAACGATCAGGCCCGCATCCGCCATGAGTTTGGCGACCTCCGCCACCCGGCGGATGTTCTCGACCCGGTCCTGATCGGTGAAGCCGAGGTCTTTGTTAAGGCCGTGCCGCACGTTATCGCCGTCAAGCAGATAGGTTCGCCGCCCCCGTGCATGGAGTTTCTGCTCCAGGCGGTCGGCGACGGTCGACTTGCCCGAACCCGAAAGCCCGGTGAACCAGAGCACGCAAGGCTTCTGCGCATTGAGCTTGGCGCGCGCCGCCTTGTCGATCTTCATCTCGTGCCAGGCGATGTTGCTGGCCCGGCGCAGCCCGAAATCGATCATGCCGGCGGCGACAGTGGCATTGGTGAACTTGTCGACCAGGATGAAGGCGCCGGTCTGCCGATTGTCGCGATAGGGGTCGAAGGCAATGGCCCGGTCAACGGCAACTTTACAGTAGCCGACTTCGTTCAGTTCCAGGGTCTTGGTGGCAAGATGCTCGAGCGTGTTCACATCCACCTGATGGACCAGGTCCATGACCCGGGCTTCGGACTGGGCGGACGCGAAGCGCGCGATGTAACTGCGCTCCGGCAGCATGGGCTCGCTGTCCATCCAGATGATGTGGGCGGCAAACTGGTCAACCACCTCCGGCGGGTTTTCAGGGGCCGCCAGCAGGTCGCCGCGACTCACGTCGATCTCATCTTCCAGCACCAGAGTAACTGACTGGCCCGCCTGCCCGCTTTCCAGGTCACCCGATGGCCCGAGGATTTGCCGGACCTTCGAGGCCTTGCCGGAGAGGCTTGCAAGCAGACGGTCACCGACCCGCACCCGCCCGGCGGCGATGCTGCCGCTGAAGCCCCGGAAATCCTGGTTCGGCCGGTTGACCCACTGAACCGGCATCCGAAAGGGCTGCGCCGCCACATCATCCGCGGCCCCCTCGTTCACCTCGATCTCCTCCAACAGGTTCATGAAGGTCGGCCCGGGATACCAGGGCATGGAGGGGCCCGGGTGGAAGACGTTCTCGCCCGTGAGCGCCGACAGCGGAATGGCGTAAACGGTCTCGATCTCCAGACCCTCGGCGAAGGCCTGGTAGTCCTCGAAGATTTCCTCAAAGCGAACCTGATCGTAGTCGACCAGATCCATCTTGTTCACCGCCAGCACCACCTGCCGGATGCCGAGCAGCGAGACGATATAGGAATGCCGGCGGGTCTGGGTCAGGATACCTTTGCGGGCATCGACCAGAATGACGGCAAGGTCTGCCGTCGAAGCGCCCGTCGCCATGTTACGGGTGTACTGTTCATGCCCCGGCGTGTCGGCTGCGATAAACTTGCGCCTATCGGTCTCGAAGAAGCGGTAGGCGACATCGATGGTGATGCCCTGCTCCCGCTCGGCCTGCAGACCATCGACCAGCAGCGCGAGATCCACCTGCTCGCCCTGGGTCCCGTACTTCTTACTCTCGCTGGCCGTCGCCGAGAGCTGATCCTCGAACACGGTCTTGGAGTCGTAGAGCAGCCGGCCCAGCAGAGTGGACTTGCCATCGTCGACGGAGCCGCAGGTGATGAAGCGCAGGCTGTCTTTGTCGTCCTGGGCCGTCAGGTAAGCAGCAATATCGAAGTCGGGGCGCGTGGGGGAATTCATCAGAAGTAGCCCTCCTGCTTCTTCTTCTCCATGGAGCCGATCTGATCCTGATCGATGACCCGTCCCTGCCGCTCCGAGGCCCGGCTCTGCAGAAGCTCGAGAATGATCTCGGGGACCGAGGCCGCGGCGGATTCCACCGCCCCTGTCAGTGGATAGCAACCGAGGGTCCGGAAGCGCACCAGCCTGTCTTCAGGGATTTCACCGGGCGCGAGGGGCAGACGGTCGTCGTCCACCATCACCAGCACGCCGTCGCGCTCCACCACCGGGCGCGGCGCGGCGAAGTAGAGCGGCACCAGGGGAATGCCTTCCCGGTGGATATATTGCCAGACGTCGAGTTCGGTCCAGTTGGACAGCGGAAAGACCCGCACGCTCTCACCCGGCGCCACCCGCGTATTGTAGAGATTCCAAAGCTCCGGCCGCTGCGCCTTGGGGTCCCAGCGATGGGACTTCGAACGAAAGGAAAAGACCCGTTCCTTGGCCCGGGATTTTTCTTCATCCCGCCGCGCACCGCCGAAAGCCGCGTCAAAGCCGTGCCGGTCCAGCGCCTGCTTCAGCGCTTCGGTCTTCATCACATCGGTGTGGAGCTTGGAGCCGTGCGAGACGGGACCGATCCCCCGGGCCACGCCCTCCTGATTGGTATGAACGATCAGTTCCAGACCCAGTCTGGCGGCCAGTTGGTCCCGGAAGGTGATCATCTCCCGGAACTTCCAGGTGGTATCCACGTGCAGCAGGGGAAAAGGCGGTTTGCCGGGGGCAAAGGCCTTCATCGCCAGGTGCAGCATCACCGCTGAATCCTTGCCGATCGAGTAAAGCATGACCGGATGACGGAACTCGGCCGCCACCTCGCGGATAATATGAATGCTTTCCGCTTCGAGGCGGTCCAGATGGGAAAGAGACTGCATGGCTCTCTGACTGAAATTCTAGGAGGCGCTGGCGGCCGAGGTTGTCAGACGCTGCGCATGCAGGTGCTTATAGTGGGGCAGGCAGTCATGATAAACCCCTTTCACCCAGTCCGGCAGCCTGTCGACTTCAACGTATTTGCGTTTTTGCGGTTTCAGTCCGTCGGAATTGCGCAGGTTTGCATGAAACGAGCCGCCGTCCCACCAGCTCACCTCGTCGCGCGCCCCCGGTTGCCAGCTCAAGGCCTCGGGCATGAAGGGAATGCCCACGGCCCGGCACCAGGCCGCGACCATAGCCTGCGGATCCTCCAGCAGATCATCGCTGTCGATCACCGGCGGAGCCGCGCCCTGTTTGTCGCAGAGCCGGTCAAAGAGTGTGCGCTGCTCGACGAAACCCACCTCCTTCGGATGGAACTCCGGCCACTTGTCGTACATGGAGGAAATGGTCTTCGCAGGGTCGCGGATCAGGAAGGAGTGATTGAAAAGTTCGATCAAATCCTCGTCCCAGAGATGATCGATGTAATGGGGAAAGTCTTTCGAGAAGACCGGCCCCCGCGCCGCCAGCGCCTTCAGCTTTTGCAGCACGCTTTCGAGGGTGAGGCCCGGCGTACGCAGACTGTCTTCGCCGGCACGCGGCCAGAGCGGCGCCTCGCCCTGATACCAGGCCTCGCCGAAAGGTTCATGCAGGCATTCCATATCGCCGCGCTGGCGCATCATCCACTCGAAAGCGGTCGAGGTCGAACGCGGCACGGCCCAAAGCGCGAGGATCTTATGCATGGGGACTTCCTCAGAAAAATCTGTTAGCCGAGACTGGAAAGCAGCCGGCCCTGGCGGGTCGTCGGCTTCAGGTTCAGCGTCTTGAAGATGCGCCAGTAGAGCGCGGTGTCCGAAGAGACGATCGGTTTGCCCACCAACGCCTCCAGTTCCACCTCACGCGACACCATCCGCTGCGGCAGGCCATCCGCGCGGCGGAAGTTCGGCATGCCGTTCACCACGTAGGCGTCGGCCTGGGGCGCTCTTTCCGCCAGGCGCTGCATGGAGTGAGCCGCCAGATCTCCGGGGAAGATCCAGGTCAGCGCGTTGACCTCCTCCTGGGTCTCATAGAACCCCAGATCGACGAAGTTGCCGAAGTAGACCAGGTCGAAGCCGGCCTGCTTGAGAAAGCGGGCGATGCCGTCGCGCCAGTCCGGCCAGTAGTAGACCGAATTGAGCGCGATCTTCTCGGCGCCCAGCGCCCGCAGCCCCTCGACCAGGCAGTACCCCGCCATGTGAAAGGGTGTTTCGTAGGTATCGCTTATGCGCTCGCAGATCTCCCGGATATCTTCGGGCGTGGTGCCCGAGGCATGCACCCAGTTGGTGCCGACCTGGCCGCAGACGTCGGCGCCGTTGTTGGCCATGCACTCCACGAACTCCTCCAGAAGATGGAAGTTATGCTTGCGCTGCTTCAGTTCATGAGCGTAGCCGGGAAGATGCAACATGCGCCCGTGTGCCCCGACGCTTTCCGGCGCAATGCGCAGAAAATCCGTCGGCGCCGCATCGAAATCATGAGGCGGGGAGGTAAAACCCACCTGGTAAGGAAAGAGCTTGTTGGCCGGATCTTTCCAGCGTGCGGGCTTAAGGTAGCCGGACATCTTTCCTCCTTCTGACAACCTCAGATCCTTCAGGCCGTTTTGGATATAGTGAAACCCAGGAGAGCCGGCGTATAGTGATAATCAGGCATTGAATTGATACCGATTTTGATATGCTTTACCGACGCTCCTCCCTGCCGTCCATCTCTGCCATGCTGGCCTTCGAAAGCGCCGCCCGCCTCGGCAACTTCAGTCACGCCGCCGCCGAGCTCAACACCTCGCAATCGGCTATCAGCCGGCACATTGCCGATCTGGAAGGCCGGCTGGGGGCGAGACTCTTCGACCGGAACAAAAGAGGCGTCACCCTCAACGCCCGGGGCCGCTATTTCCAGCAAGCGGTGGTCGCCGGACTAGAGAGGATCGAAAGCGCCGCGGCGACCATCGCCGACTGGTCACATGGCGATGAAATGACCATCGCCTGCACCCACGAGATCTCCCATCTCTTCCTCATGCCCCGCTACGAAGCGCTGGAACAGGCCCTGGGGGAAGCCACGCAGATCCGGATCATGACGCAGGAATACGGTGTCCTGGACAGCAACCTCGCAGCGCGGGTCGACGTGACCTTTGCCTATGGCGCCTGGGACAAGCCGCCGCCGGGCGGGGTTCAGGTCTTTCGCGAAGCCATCCGCCCGGTCTGCTCGCCAGCCTTCCGCCTCGACCACGGCGAGACTCTCGAGCAATCACCGGCCCAGTGGGGGAATCTGCCCTTTCTGCAACTGACCAAGCGGAACGAGGGTTGGGCGGTCTGGGAGGACTGGTTCACTGCCGTCGGCGCCAAGACCCTGGCGCCCCGCTTCCTGCGTTTCGACAACTACGTTTACCTGCTCGAGGCGGCCGCTGGCGGGCGCGGCCTCGCGCTCGGCTGGCAGGGGCTGATCGAGCGGCATCTGAAAGCCGGTACGCTGGTCCCGGCGGCCGACAACTACGTCACGCGCGACAGAGCTCTCTTCGCGATTCCGACCGCAAAGGGTCGAAACCGACCTGCCACGAAGGCCTGTCTGGCTTTACTGAGCGCATGACGGCGCTGGGCTCTAAGCCGCCTGCGCTTCCTCAATACGCGCCGCCGGCAGCCGCAGGGTAACCGTCGTACCACGGCCGGGCCTGCTATCAACCGTCAGGCTGCCTTGATGCAGACGCAGGATGGAATGCGCCATGGAAAGCCCCAGCCCCACCCCTTCGGGCTTACTGCTGTAAACATCCCCGATCTGCACGAAGGGCCGCAGAATCCGCTCAAGATTTTCGGGCGCCACCCCCACGCCGGTATCGGCGATTCGGACCAGCACATCGCCGTCCGGCTCGATCTCGGCCGAGAGGGTGACGCTGCCAGCCGGCGTGAACTTCAATCCGTTCTCGATCACGTTTCGAAATGCCCGCTTGATCGCCGTCACTTCGCAACGCAGCAGGACATCGGAAAGCCTGACATCGGCGCTCAGCTCCAGGCCTTTCTGTTCAGCAGAGGCCTGGCGTTCGGCAACGACTTCACTGAGGAGCGCCGCCAGGCCGACCGCGCTTTCATTCTCGGTGTAGTGCCGCGCCCCCATCTGCGACATTTCGAGGATCTGATTGACGATCTCCAGGAGATGCCGTCCGCTGTCGAGGACCACCTGGGCGTAATCGCGGTTCCGGTCCTGTTTCGGCGTGCCCCCCTTCTCTCTCGCCAGGATTTCCGAAAAGCCGATGATGGCGTTCAGGGGTGTGCGCAATTCATGATTTATATTGGCCAGGAATTCAGTCTTCACGTCGTTCGAGACCCGGGCGGCATCCAGAGCATCCGCCTTTTCCCGTAAGGCCTCTTCCTTCAGCCCATGCTCGGTCTGAACACGCTGCAGCACGCGGTTATACTGCGCCGCGACAGGCGCGACGTCCGAGTAGGGTTCGACGGTCACCAGTCGATCGAAGTTACCGGAACGCCGCTGAAACTCCATCTCGGTCATCAGGTTCAAGAGGCTGGATCCGGCGCCGTGTTCGGCCAGGTTCTGACCGATCTCCTCCTCCGCCGGCGGAACCCGAAGACCGAAGAGCGCATGCGCAGCCGACAGGGCGAGGTAGGAGGCCCCGAAAACGGCCACGCCCACGCAACAGACGCCGAACGCCTGCAGGCCCAGTTGCGTGAGCCGGTCATGGCCGGTGCCGATCAGTTCCAGGTCGCCGAAGAGCGCCAGCGCCAAGAGCCCCCAGGTCCCGGCGACCAGGTGAGTCGGCACCGCCTTGACGACATCGTCTATCCGAAAGCGCTCCAGCAAAGCTTCGGAATAGAAGGCAGCCATGGCCCCGATCGCGCCGATCAGGAGCGCGGCCCAGATGTCCACGTAGCCGCAGCCGGCGGTCACCGCCACGAGACCCGCGAGCAGGCCGTTGACCGCAACCATCGCATCCGCGTGCCGGCCGCGAATGCGGGAAATCAGAACGGATGTCAGTGCGCCAGCACCGGCGGCCAGCAGGGTGTTCACGACGATCAGCGGAACGGCGGCATCGAACCGGATGACACTACCCGCGTTGAAACCCAGCCAGCCGACCAGAAGCAACAGAGCGCCGACCGCCGAGGTCGCGAGGTCATTGGGTTCGAACTTCGCACCCCCCGGCCCGAAACGCCCGGCCCGCGCGCCGATCACGAGAATCGCCGCCAACGCGACCCATCCGCCGACCGAGTGGACCACCAGACCGCCAGCAAAGTCGACGAAGCCGAGACGGGCAAGCCAGCCTTCGGACTCGCCGGTCAGTCCTCCGCCCCAGACCCAATGGCCCACGAGCGGATAGATCACAGCGGCAACCAGTGCCGTGACGAAAAGATAACCGGTGAACTTCATCCGCTCAGCCGCGGCGCCGGACACGATCGTGGCCGACGCACCGCAGAACATGAGCTGAAAGGCAAAGAATGCCAGCAGGCTGCCCTGGTCGTGGCCACTCGGCAGAAAGTGACTCGTTCCCGTCACGCCATACCAGGAAGCGCCGAACATGAGGCCGAAACCCACAAGCCAGAAGAGACAGGCTGCCAGGGCAAAGTCCGTCAGGTTCTTGATCGCGATGTTAACGGTGTTCTTGGCTCTGACCTGACCGATCTCCAGGCAGGCGAAGCCCGGCTGCATCAGTAACACCAACGCCGCCGCCACCACCAACCAGAGAATTTCGATATCGCCAAGATCTGTCATGTAGCGATGGCCCAAAAATTCTGTTGCATCGCAAAAAATTACTCAACTCTACTGTATTCTCATATAATGTCGAAATTGCATTAAGTAAGTCTTTTCAAAAAACACAAATTATACATGGGCAATACAGCACGCTTAGAGCGTAAAACACGCGAAACGGAGCGTCGATGCGCCGGTTGCCGACCGCCCCGAAACCAGCGGTAAGATTAGGCAGCAGGGGCCATTGACCGTAAAGTGACGGTATTTCTCTCACGTGGAGAGAATTCCGGTCAGAGCCGGAAGCAGATTTCGGACGCGCCTCCCCCCTGCAGACCGCAGCTTTCGACAAGCAGCCAAAGCGCCGGAGAGGATCAAGAAAGCGATCATCTTCCGCCGCAGCTTGGGATAACATCTCCGGAAGCGATCATCCTGCTCCGCCTGCCCTTAAAGCTTATGAGGTTTTATGTACCCGACATCCTTCCGGCTGTTTTTCCGGCTCTGGCCTTACGTCATCTTCGCGGTCGTGGGAGAAGTCGTCGTCCAGATCACCAAGGAACAGACCTCCATCAGCGGCGGCCTGACCTTCGTTTCGGTTCTGATCTGGTCCTTCCTCGCCTTTAACGCCCATGCGGCACTGCTGCTTCCCGAATCCCGCGACAAGGCGGAAGACAACCGCCGCGTTATGGGCTTTGCCCTCCGGACCTTCGGCCTGGGTGCGTTAATGATGATTCCGGTGGTGTTCGGCGCCATCGCCATTTTCGCTGGAGCCTTTGCCGGTGAGGTATCGCGTGGAATTGAGGTATTCGACCTCGTGGCAATCGGCGTTCTGCTGGCCATTTGCTTTATCGTCGTCTTTGGCCTGCTCGGCACACTTCTACCCGCCTTCGTCGCAGACAGAGGCCGCGGCGTCGGCGTCGCCTTCAGGCGCGGCTGCTCGCAGTTCTTTTGGATCATGAGCCAGTTCCTGGCCGGCCCTGTGCTGATTTTCGCCCTGGCCTACGCGGTCATCTTCGGCGGTCACAACTGGATGCATCCTCACGTCGATCTGCTCAACGCGATCTACATCCCCAATGTTCCACTGTTCGTGATTCTGATCGCCGGCTACCTGATCCAAGCCCTGGGCACTGTCATGATCGCCTGGGTACTCTCCACAGCCTTCCTGCGCGCCGAAGGAAACGGCGAGACCTGACTCAGGCCGCCTTGGGGCGCAGGATCCGGTCGGCCGGGAAAACGACCGACACAGAGGTGCCACGACCCGGCTCGCTGTCGATCTCGAACGTGGCCCCATGCAGCTCGGCGAGACGCTTACAGAGCGGCAGGCCCAGACCGGTGCCTTCATGTTCACGGCTGACGGTACTGTCGACCTGACCAAAGGGCTGAAGCACCTTGGGAATGTCCTTGGCCTCGATACCGATGCCACTGTCTTCCACCGCCAGCCTGATGTCGCCGTCCCTGCTTTCCGCAATGACCCGGATCGTCCCTTCGGCCGGCGTGAACTTGACCGCGTTGCTCAGCAGATTGATCAGGATCTGCTTCACCCGCCGCTCGTCCGCAAGCAGGGGCGGCAGGCCCGCGGGCAATTCGTTGATCAGCGCGACCCGGGCCAGCTCCGCGCGGCTGCGCACCATGGCCAGGCAGTGTTCGGCGGTGGCAGCCAGATCCAGCGGTTCTTCATGCAGCTCGATCTTGTCCGCCTCGGCCTTGGAGAGGTCCAGGATATCGTTGATCAGGTCGAGCAGATGCAGGCCGGAGGACTTGATGTCGTCGGCGTAGCTCTTGTAGCGCGGGCTGCCCAACGGACCGAGCATCTCCATGGAAAGGAACTCTGAAAAGCCGATGACGGCATTGAGGGGCGTGCGCAGCTCGTGGCTCATCACCGCCAGGAAATCGGACTTCGCCCGGTTCGCGACCTCGGCATGCTCCTTGGTCTCGACCAGCTCGCTCTCGACCCGTTTCTGCTCCGAGATGTCGGTATGAACCCCGACGTGATAGAGCACCTCGCCTTCGTCATCGAAGACCGGATTGACCACCAGCCGGCTCCAGAAGCAGGAGCCGTCCTTGCGGTAGTTCATGATATCGACCCGCACCGGGTTATGCGTCTTCAGCCCCTGCTCCAGGGTCTCCAAAGTGGCGGCGTCGGTTTCAGGCCCCTGCAGGAACCAGCAGTTCTTGCCCAGGACGTCGCCGGGCTCATAACCGGTCAGGCGCGTGAAGGCCGGGTTGACGAAGATGGTCGGATCGCCGGCCTGACGCGGGTCGGAGATGATGACGCCAGCCTCGGTCGCGGTCACGGCCGCCGCCAGCCGTGTATTCTCGGCGGCCAGCAGCATCAGTTCCTTTTCGCGCCGCTTGAAGGGCGTGATATCGCTGTAGAGGCTGATGGTATCGCCCTCGGGCGTGCGGAAGTGCTCGGCGTGAATCCAGCGGTCGCCGTCTAGGCGGATTTCGTGCGCTTCGTTCTTCGCCCGCAGGCGGGCCTGCTTCGCAACCCAGGACTTGGGATGCTTGGCCGCTTCGAGGTTGCGCCCGGTCTTCGCGTGCAGCATGGCGATATCGGTGAAGCTGGCGCCGGGCTGCACCAGTTTTTCCATCCCGGGGAAGAAGAGTTCACGGAAGCGGCGGTTACAGAGGATCAGCCGTTCTTTTGAATCGAAGAGCGTGACCCCGTCCGAACTGCTCTCGATGGCGCGGGTCAGGCGCGCCTGGGCTGCTGCCGCATGCTCGGCCACCATGCGTTCCACCGTGATATCGGTTCCGGTGCCCCTATAGCCGAGGAAGTTCCCCTGGGCATCGAAACGCGGCTTACCGCTCAGCTTGATCCAGCGCAGATGCCCGTCAACCAGATCGATCCGGTAGGTGAAATCCCGGAAACTGGCATGACGCGCCAGGTCTTCCGCATGCCCCTGGGCCGCGGCGGGATCGATGGCAGGATCGAGCACCTCGAAAATCCGGCGCCCGATGAAGCTGGACGGATCCATGCCCGTCGCATCGCGTACACGGTCGGAGACATAGGTAAAACTCTGGTCGGGCCCCATTTCCCAAAACCAGTCAGAGGCGGCATTCGCAATGTCGCGCAGCCGTTCCTCGCTGTCGCTGACGGCCTGAAGCATGGCTTCACGGTGACGCACCTCTCGCGCCACCGAACGGCCCACCAGAAAAGTGGCGAGCAGCAGCGCCAGGCAGGCCGCCGCCGCAAAGATCCAGGAGGTCAGGAAGCGCTGGCGCCAGATGGCCGAAATATCCTCGGAAGACAGGGTCGCCATGAGGATCTGGCCGAAATGATCCAGGGCTTTCCAGGTCAGCACCTCAGGCTTCAAGCCGCCCTCGTCGTCAGTGAAGACCTTGCTGCCGGAAGGCCGCTCCGGGTCCGAGATGATGTCGAACAGCAGCTCAATGTCCAACGGCGCATCGGCCGCCGCATCCTCGACGCTATCCGTCCGCGGCCTTTGCACCCAAAGCCGGCCGTCTTCGGTCACGAGAGTCAGTTTGGCGCCCGCAGGCAAAACCAGCCCGGACCACCACTCCAGCAGCGCCCGAATCGGGAAGCTGGCGGCCACGAACTTGGAGGCTTCGCCATAGCGGGTCTGGCGCACGATGGTGGCGAACCAGGTCCCGTCGATGTTGTAGGGTGAACTCAGGACCGTGCGCCGCTCCTCGACCGCCTGGGCCAGCACCGACATCAGTTCGTTCCGGCCCGGCATGGGGATGGCCGCCCACTGCTCGCCGACCTTGCCGTCGGCCTCCAGGATCGCTGCCTGCCGCCAGTGGCCCAGGATCTGGGTCAGGTATTCGCTGGGTAAGGGCTCCGAGGATTGCTGGTTGACCAGGCTGCCCCACTCAATTTCGCGCAGCACCGCCTCATGCTCGGCGAAAAACAGCCCCACCGGTACGGCGGCATCGTCCAGCGCCGTCTTGAGCTGGTGCCGGACCTCGCGGCGCACCTCGTGATAGGTCGTGAAGGCCCAGCCGCCCAGGACGACGCAGGACAGAAGGAACAGAATCAGCGAGAAGATATCGAAATTGCGACGCAGCTTACGGCCGCTGCGCTTCCCCGAGCTCAGGGATACCCATTCCGGTTTCTGAAAGGCCGGCCAGTGAGGCTTCCAGCTCGGTCGTGGCAGGGCAATCCTTGCCTGCTCCAATGCGCGCCGCCCAATCATGTCTTTCATCATCCAGGATCTCGTGGCCAATCAGTCCCCCGGGGCCCGCTAAAGGTTAAACGAAACGGCAAGTATCTTCCTTCGTGGCACTCGACGCCGGCCGTTAGACTTCTATTAAGGTTAACAAAGAGACCATAGATGGATGAAAAAAGAGTTAATATTTACCGCCTGTTAAGCCGTCACTTGGGGATCTCGTCCGGGCGCTGCGCGACACTTGCGGAACAGCGAGAAACCGCCCCGAAAAAGCCCCGGCGCGCGACGCCGTGAAGGGCCGTGAGCACAATGTTTTCTGCTTTGTCGCAATTCAGACAGCAGTTGTCGCGAGAGACGAAGCCCGGGCCTGCGGATTCCAGGGAAATGGCGTTCAGGAGAAACCCTTTTCAGGGGCTTTAGCTGTGCCCGCTAGAGTGAGAGAAAACGACAGATCCTAGCGGGCGTGGACGCAGACGCGATTAAGGAACAAGAACATGTCTGATGAAGACGATCTCGACCTTCGGTCCCTCGATGACGACGAACTCGTCAAACAGATGCATGACGATCTCTACGACGGTTTGAAGGAAGAGATCGAAGAGGGCGTCAACATTCTGCTCGAACGCGGCTGGACGCCCTACGATGTCCTGACCCAGGCGCTGGTCGAAGGCATGCGCATCGTCGGCATCGACTTCCGCGACGGCATCCTCTTCGTGCCGGAGGTCCTGCTGGCCGCCAACGCCATGAAGGGCGGCATGGCGATCCTGCGTCCCCTGCTGGCCGAGACCGGGGCGCCGAAGCTGGGCAAGATGGTCATCGGCACCGTCAAGGGCGACATCCACGACATCGGCAAGAATCTGGTCTCCATGATGATGGAAGGCGCCGGCTTCGATGTGATCGACATCGGCATCAACAACCCGGTCGAGAACTATCTCGAGGCCATCGAAGAGCATCAGCCGGACATTCTGGGCATGTCGGCCCTGCTGACCACCACCATGCCCTACATGAAGGTCGTTATCGACACCCTGAAGGAAAAAGGCATGCGTGACGACTACGTCGTGCTGGTCGGTGGCGCACCATTGAATGAGGCCTTCGGCGAAGCGATCGGGGCGGACGCCTATTGCCGGGACGCGGCCGTCGCTGTCGAGACCGCCAAGGAATTCATGGCCCGTAAGCACAATCAGTTGAGCAAGTAGGCCAGTTGAGCAAGTAGGCGGAACAGACAGGCGCAAAAACAGGTGATCTGTTTAGAGGACAAGAGCAAAGCCTTCGGCTAAAAGGCCCGGCGGAGGATCCGTCGGGCCGGACAGCCAGGATCATGGGACCCCTAACCTCGGCTGTGCCCGGACGGATCGAATGCACGACGCAAAGACACAGGACATGACAAAGCGCACACTGCTGATCGCCTGCGGCGCTCTGGCACGCGAAGTCGTGGATCTGATCCGGCTCAATCACTGGCCTCATCTGGGCGTGACCTGCCTGCCGGCGATCTGGCACAACACGCCGCAAAAAATCCCCGAGGGCGTGCGGCAGAAGATCCGGGACAATCGCGAGACTTACGACAGGATCTTCGTGCTCTACGGCGACTGCGGCACCGGCGGCGATCTGGACCGGGTCCTGGAGGAAGAAGGCGCGGAGCGCATCGAGGGTCCACACTGCTACGCCTTCTTCAGCGGGGTAGAGGACTTCATAGCGCAGGCCGAGGACGACCCGACCTGCTTCTATGTGACCGATTACCTGGTCCGGCACTTCGACCGCCTGATCATCCAGGGCATGGGCATCGACCGGCACCCGGAACTGCTGCCGATGTACTTCGGCAACTACAGCAAACTGGTCTACCTGGCGCAGACCGAAGACGCCGAGCTGCAGGCATCGGCGGAAGCGGCGGCCGGCAAGATTAACTTGAACTACGAATATCGTTTCACCGGTTATGGCGGCCTGGGGCAGTTCCTCCAGCAGGCCCACTGATCAGGCCTGTCGACCGGACTAGGGAGAGAAGACAGAGATGGCAAAACTGACCGTGGTTTACTGGCGCGACATTCCGGCCCAGGTCATCGTCAAGGCCGGGCGCAAGAACGCCAAACGACAGCTCGACGAGCGCTTCGAGAAGGCGATCGACCGAGCGGCCATGCGCGCCAAGCTGCGCGACAGCGATTCCTACCTCGAACACTGGCGCCGCGCGGAGCCGCGCGAGGTCGGCGAGGACCTGGAAGAAGAGGCAAGACTTGCCGCTGAAGAACTGGAAACCACTTACACCGAGGACCGTTTGAAGGAGCTGGTTGCCAGCGGCGGTCTCGAAGCCACCGCAGCCGACAGCTAAGCTCTAACGAGGATACCGCCATGAACGCTTTCAGCGCCGCGAAAGTTACCAGCCTGAACGGGGCCGATACCATGAAACAGCAGATTATCGACTTCGTGACGGGCTTCACGATCGAGACCACACCGGGTTCCGCCCAGAAGATCGCCGATTACCGCGAGCACCTGCGCCCGGGCTGCAAGGTCGCCGTGACCTTCCTGCCGGGCTCCGACTTCGCGGACACCATCGCGACGGCCAAGCGCCTGAAAGACGAAGGCTTCGAGCCCCTGCCCCATTTCGCCGCCCGCTCGATCACCAGCGCCGCGGTCATGGAAGAGAACCTGAAGAAGCTGCAGGACCAGGTCGGTATCGAGGAAGTCGTCGCCTTGGGCGGCGCGGTCGACACCCCCCTCGGTGAGTTCGACTCCTCCATGGCTCTGCTGGAGACCGGCCTCTTCGACAAGTACGGCATCCGCAAGATCGGCGTCGCCGGCCACCCGGAAGGCAGCCCGGACATCTCCGAGCAGGGCCTGAAGGAAGCCATTGCCTGGAAGAACGCCTTTGCCGAGCGCACCGGCGCCGAGCTCTACATCGCCACCCAGTTCTGCTTCGAGGCCGCCCCGATCATCGCCTGGGACCGCATGATCCAGTCGGAAGGCAACAAGCTGCCGATCCACATCGGCGTGCCCGGCCTCGCCACCATCAAGACCCTGCTGAACCACGCCAAGGCCTGCGGCGTCGGTCCTTCCATGCGCGTCCTAACCCGTCAGGCGAAGAACATCGCCAAGCTGATGACCGTCAATGCGCCGGACAAGCTGGTCATGGACCTGGCCCAGTACCACGCCGAAGACCCCAACTGCGGCATCGCCCGGGTGCATATGTATCCCCTCGGCGGCCTGCGTAAATCGGCAGCCTGGACCTACGCGGTGGTCGATGGCGACTTCGAGATGGATCGCAAGGGCAAGGGCTTCAAAGTCACCCGCGATATCGGCTGACGCCGAGACAACCCGGAGCGGGACTACGCCCCTGCTCCGGGTCGAATCTTTACGGTTAACGGACTGATTTGACGGCGAAAGCCTTATCAGTGCGCTTTTAAGCTATCGGGTGTCGCGGCTGTGACAGCCGTTTTCGCCATGATAAAGGCTAATCGCTGGTCAGCCGGCGCTTATCCGGAAACGATTACCAACAGACAGCAGGCGCGGAAAACAGCGGACACCGCCGCCCCTTTTGCCAGGAGTTTAAAGACCATGTCTCGCACCGTTGTCAGCTCGCACTCGAAGGAACTGGTGATCGGCTTCGATCAGCCCTTCTGCATCATCGGCGAGCGCATCAACCCAACGGGCCGCAAGCTGCTGGCTGCCGAAATGGCCGCCGGCGACTACAGCCGCGTCGAGTCCGACTGCCTGGCGCAGGTCGCGGCCGGCGCGCACATGCTGGACGTCAACGCGGGCATCCCCCTGGCCGATGAGCCGGCGATCCTGGCCGAGACCATCAAGCTGGTGCAGTCCCTCACCGACCTGCCGCTGTCCATCGACTCCTCCATCGTCGAGGCTCTGGAGAGTGGTCTGAGCGTCTATCAGGGCAAGGCCCTGGTGAACTCGGTCACCGGCGAAGACGAGCAGATGGAGCGGGTCCTGCCGCTGGTGAAGAAGTACGGCGCCGCCGTGGTTGCCATCTCCAACGACGAGACCGGCATCTCCGAAGACCCGGACGTGCGCTTCGCCGTCGCCAAGAAGATCGTCGAGCGCGCCGCCGATTACGGCATCCCCAAGGAAGACGTGGTGGTCGACCCGCTGGTCATGCCGATCGGCGCCATGGGCACCGCCGGCCAGCAGGCCTTCGCCATCGTGCGCAAGCTGCGCGAGGAGCTGGGCGTCAACACCACCTGCGGCGCTTCCAACATCTCCTTCGGCCTGCCGAACCGCCACGCCATGAACGCCTTCTTCCTGGCCATGGCCGCGGGCGCCGGCATGACCTCCGCGATCATGAACCCGCTGCACGAAGAAGAGCTGACCGGAATCATGGCCGCCGACGTGCTGCTCGGCAACGACAAGGACTGCCGCAAGTGGATCAAGAAGTTCCGCGCCCCGGCTCCCGAAGGTGCCGAGGCCGAGGGTGCCGGCCGGCGCGAGCGCCGGCGTCGTCGAGGTTAAGACTCCGGCGCGAGCGCCGGCGTCGTCGGGGTTAAGACTCCGGCGCGAGCGCCGGCGTCGTCGGGGTTAAGACTCCGGCGTGAACGCCGGCGGCGTCGCGGTTAAGACTCCGGCGCGCTTAAGGCTTCGGGCAAGGCCTGGACTGCGTGAGAAGGGAAAAGCGCAATCCATGCCGCCAGGAGACAAATCGGCGGGGCTTTTTGACCAGTAAGCTGGTCGGCTGTTGCGGAAGCTTTTGAAGCTGGGCAGGTATGTCGGAAGCACTCGAAAACACCCGCGGCGCGGCTGTCAACGCACAGCGGGCCATCGCGGAACAGGATGCAGCGGAGACGGCAGGCAAGGTGACGCAGGAAGCTCTGGTGGTATTCACGCCCTCCGGGCGCCGGGGACGCTTTCCCCTCGGCACACCGGTCCTGAAGGCTGCGCGCAGCCTGGGCGTCGACATCGATTCGGTCTGTGGCGGACGTGGTATCTGCGGCCGCTGCCAGGTGCAGCCGGAAATCGGCGACTTCGCCAAGCATGGCATCCAGAGCCGCGCCGAAAATGTCTCCGAAGGCAATGAGGTCGAGGCCCGTTACGCCAAGAAGCGCGGCCTGAAAGAGGGCCGCCGCCTTTCCTGTCAGAGCCTGGTCCAGGGTGACCTCGTCGTCGACGTCCCCGCCGACAGCCAGGTCCACAAGCAGGTGGTGCGCAAACGCGCCGAGGTCCGCGACATCGAGCTCGACCCGGCCATGCGCCTGCACTATGTCGAGGTCGAAGAGCCCGACATGCACAACCCCACCGGCGATCTGGAGCGCCTGATCGCCGCCCTGAAGCAGCAGTGGAGCCTGACCGATCTGGAGTGCGACCTGCGCACTCTCCAGGGTCTGCAGCAGGCCCTGCGCAAGGGCGACTGGAAAGTCACCGTGGCCGTGCACCGCGGCCAAGTCATCACCGCGATCTGGCCCGGCTTCCAGGGCAATGCCTACGGCATGGCGGTGGACGTGGGCTCGACCACCATCGCCGCCCATCTTTGCGACCTGCAGACCGGCGAGGTGCTGGCCTCTTCGGGCATCATGAACCCGCAGATCCGCTTCGGCGAGGATCTCATGAGCCGGGTTTCCTACGTCATGATGAACCCGGGCGGCGACCGGGCCATGACCGCCGCCGTGCGCGACGCGCTCAACACCCTGACCGAAGCGGTCGCCGAAGAAGCCCAGATCGACCGCACCCATATCCTCAACGCCACCTTCGTCGGCAATCCCATCATGCATCACCTGCTGCTGGGCATGGACCCGACCGAACTGGGCGGCGCGCCCTTCGCGCTGGCCGCCAACTCCGGCATGACCCTTTGGGCCACCGAGCTGGAGCTCAACATCAACCAGGACGGCCGGGTCTACGTGCTGCCCTGTATTGCCGGACATGTTGGCGCCGACACCGCCGGCGTGATCCTCTCCGAGCATCCGCACCTGGCCGAAGAAATCACCCTGGTGGTGGATGTCGGCACCAATGCCGAGATCGTGCTGGGCAACAAGGAGCGCCTGCTGGCCTGCTCCTCCCCCACCGGCCCGGCCTTCGAGGGCGCGCAGATCTCCTGCGGCCAGCGCGCCGCGCCCGGCGCCATCGAGCGCGTGCGCATCGATCCCGAGACCTTAGAGCCAAGATTCAAGGTGATCGGCAGCGACCTCTGGTCCGACGAGCCCGGCTTCGCCGCCGAGACCAAGAAGACCGGCGTGACCGGCGTCTGCGGCTCCGGCATCATCGAAGTGCTGGCCGAGATGTTCCTGGCCGGCATCCTGATGACCGACGGCACCATCAACGGCGAGCTGGCCGCCAAGACCCCGCTCATCCAGCCCGACGGCCGCACCTTCTCCTACCTGCTCCACGAGGGCGACGGAAAGGGCGATGGAGAGCCCGAGCTACGCATCACCCAGAACGACGTGCGCGCCATCCAGCTCGGCAAGGCCGCGCTCTATGCCGGCATCCGCCTGCTGATGGACCGCCTGGGTGTCGAGCAGGTCGAACGCATCATGCTGGCCGGCGCCTTCGGCAGCCACATCGACGTCAAATACGCCATGATCCTCGGCATGATCCCCGACTGCCCCCTGGACAAGGTCCACTCGGCCGGCAACGCCGCCGGCACCGGCGCCCGCATCGCCCTGCTGAACCAGAAGACCCGCGACGACATCGAGAACGTGGTCAAGAAGGTCGAGAAGATCGAAACCGCCGTGGAGGCCAAGTTCCAAGAACACTTCGTCCAGGCCATGGGGATCCCGCATACGAGCGCAAGCTTCCCGCACCTGGCGGCGGCGGTGGAGTTACCAGCGCCGAGCGTGAAGACGGCGACGGCGGCGGAAGAAGACGGTGGAAGGCGGCGGAGACGGCGACGAGGTTAAGGAAGCCTCAGCGGAACAACCTTGTAACCCGACCATAGGCTTTCACACTCTTCGATAGCTAGCGCCATACAACCTTCGAATCATATAAACAGATACGCAAGTAGCAAACAGCGCAACTTGAGTTTCTCTGTATTTATTCGGCTCGAACAGCTTCCTGATCAGCGTTATCTTCAGGATCGCGCCACTTTTGTAGCGGCCAAAAGCGGCCCTTCACCATCCAAGAAAATCCAAAAGCCCAAAGCGCAAGAGCTTCGAACCAAAAAGTCCCATTGGCCTCTTTCCACTCACCGCCACCAAAGAGGGTTCCACAAGCAATTGCTACCATGGACAAAAGAATTAAGGATCCAGAAACTTTGTAGATCCAGTTGCGTACAGCCTTTCTTGCCGTGAAAACTATCTCACTGGACGGCGATGTCGTGGCGCTTTGACGCTGCTGTGGGTTGCTGCGGGTGAATACATTAAATGCGTAGTATGCCAAGAAGAGAAAGAGCAAAGCAGCGCAGCCGTTGTGAATCCATTCGACATTGGGAAAGAGTTCGAAAAACTTAGGATTCTCTCCTATTTTGGTGACGATGCTGACGTATCCGTCAGGGTTCGAGAGCTCAAAATCTGCCAAAGCGCGGCCTGAAAACTTCTTTATCTCACACCCTCGTTCTGTAGTCGGAAAAACCGCGATGCCATACGCAAAGAATCCAGCGAAGGTGGCAATTGCGCTTTCTGCTGCGTTTTCACCCCGATAAACAATCAAAAATGTACCTATAAAAATCAACGCCCCAACAAGTATATCACCCCAAAACTGAGAGTAGTAAAAATGGCTCATTGAATCGTAGAAACAGGCACCGGTTGCAACAGCAACCAGCATTGCAATGGGCAGAAAGAAAGCAATCAACCCAACGATATATGCTAATTTGCGTTGATCGACCCGCACAGCAGCATGAGCGGCATAGGTATAACCATATTCACGCTGATAACGATTTTCATCAAATTGAAAAAAATTAATCATAAACATACCTCACAAAATTTTATTTCTTTAAAAAGGCAAAATTTCAATTATTTTTGAAAAAATAAGTAATAATATTTTCTTACAATAAATTTGAAGCAATATCTTAATATTGATGCAATCACACAGATACTGCTAAGTTACAAGGCCACATCAATGGCAGCCAGAAAACTACCTTAAGATAGCAATTTTTCAAAAAAATTCAATCTCTGAGAAAAGCATTCCAAACGCACGTGTGGTGTTCTCCGAAGCTAGGTCAGGTCCAAATTTGTGTGCCCTTTTTCCTCAACTTGGCGAGCAGCGTGAGCGACGGAAGAAGACGGCAGAGTTAAGATGGCACCCTTGCTCAGGATCTCCTGATCACACTCCACGTATGACCGCAGCATTGACTCTTCCCAATCGAGAAGCTTGTGCCGCCAAAATTACGTCACCTAATTGTTTGTGTATGGTACAAGTACAAATCATCTTCCACCTGTTACTCACCACCTCCAATTTATCACTCTCACACAAACAAAATTTGAGAATGAAAATAAAAATCAATAAAACTTGAGTAAATTACCTATTTAGGATAATCAATTTTCTTACATCTTCTATCCCAGGTGTGTTCACAACACGCAAAAATACGCGGACCATAGCAGGAGTTGAGCGGGCAGGAGGTGCTGCGGGATGAAGTCGATCGACTTGAGCCAAATTCCGGTAACGCATCCTGTCGTCATCATGTCGCGCTTCTATGACAAGCTGCCGCGGACGCTTTGTCCTTTTGCGCCGCTATGGTCCGAGTTCGACCCCATGGCGGTTCCCAGCGTGCTCCAGTGGACGGCGGTCATCGCGCGCCAGGACGACACGCTGGAGGGGCATCGCTACCGGCTGGTCGGTGAAGGCGTAAAGACGCTGATGGGCGCTGACTACACGGGGCAGAACCTCGCCGATGTTCTGTCGGTAAGGCATCAGACCAGCCAGTGGTCGGACTTCGTCAGGGTCGCGGACTCGCGGCAGCCTTCGTTTCACACCTCGACGGTCCCCATTGACGGGCGCGAGTTTATTTCCGTTTACCGAGGCTGCTTTCCCTTTTGCAATGAAGTGAAGTTCATCAATCGCCTGGTTCTGGTCGTTGCGCAGGCCTCAGACTTGATCGTTTCTGAGAAGCAGCGCGGCACCGTTGTCAAACGGCCCTAACGATCTCCGACCGACAAGAATGGGGCGTTGTACCAAGGTGCCCTATTGTCAGAAATAGAAACACGCTGCCCCGCATTGAAGCTGCAGTGCGCGAAGCGTGAGATCAGAACAGGCGTCACTCACGCCTCGGGATCACAATCAGATCCACCCGCCGGTTGGCCTGCCGGCCTTCATCGCTTTCGTTCCCGGCCACCGGGCGGCTTTCCCCGTATGGCGCGATTCGGGCGGCCCCAGGGTTCAGCGCCCCTGCCGCGACCAGATAATCGCGCACACTCTCCGCACGCTCTCTCGAGAGCTTCAGGTTATAGCTGTCGGAGCCCTCGGAATCCGTATGGCCCTCCACGACCACGCGCGCGCCGGGATAGGCCGCGAGAGTCTCGCCCACTCTCTGCAGCTCCACCCGCGCCTCTTCGCGGAGCTCTGCGGAGTCGAAGTCGAAGAGGACGTTGCCGCTCAGCGTAATACGGACCGCCGCGCCGATGGCGCCGACCGCGTCGATGTCGGCGCCGGAGTAGTTTCCCGCCCGGCAGTTGATGTTACGGTCGGTCAGTCGCACGTAGTGGAAGACCTCGTTTCCGTCCGCCGTGTGCGCGGCGATGTCGATCGCCGCGGTCGAGCCGGCAATCGGGCCCACATCGATCCAGGTCCGGCCGTCGGCCGAGATCTCCAGGAGCGTCGCTTCGACCTGCGGACCGATTTCGAAGACATAGAGGTCCGGTCCGGCCACATCGACCAGACTGTTGTCGGTAAACCGCACCACCACCACACCGCTGCAGCCGAGCGAGAGGCTGGCATTGACCGGTTCTCCCAACAGGTTCTCCTGCCGCCGGGCCGCTTTGTTACGAGGCGCCGGATTGCCCATCTCGAAGGAGACGATTTCATCGGCGAAAGACAGCGCGCCCAACGGAAAGGTAACTTCCCGGCCCTGTGCATCTTTATAGGTCTTGGCTTCCTGTGCCTGGCCCGTCGCAGTGAAACAAAGCAAGAGAAAGAATGAGAGCAGCCACCTCGTCACGAGCGATCCCCCTTTTCGCGCGTTAATAGTTATTTTCAGGCTAACATAATTCGCTTTAAGGCGAGCTCAGATTCCTTCGACAGGGTATGGCACATCCCTCACAGGCCGGAGGACAGCTCCCGCCCGCCCTGCTCCCCGGGCTGCTCCTCTGGCTGCTCTCCTGGCAAACCCGGCTCGTCCGGCGCGGCGATCACCCGTTCCGCCGGAAACACCAGGGTGACCGTGGTGCCCACTTCGCTCTCGCTCTGCAGCTTCATCCAGCCGCCGTGGTGTTCGATCAGTTGCTTGGTGATGGACAGGCCCAGGCCGGCGCCGCCGTGGCTGCGCGATTCGACGGGTTCGGCAATGCCGAAGGGCTGGAAAACCTCCTCCTGCCGGTCGGCTGAGATCCCGATGCCGTCGTCTTCCACCGCGAGCAGCAGTTCGCCCTGGGCGCCGACGCTGGCCGACACGCCGACCCGGCCGCCGGCTTCCGTGAACTTGACGGCATTGCCGAGCAGGTTGATCAGCATCTGCTTGACCATCCGGCGGTCGGCGGAGAGACGGGGCATGACCGGCGGCAGATCGCACTTCAAAGCCACCTCACGCTCCCGCGCCGCCTTCCTGATCATGGAAAAGACTTCCTTGACCACCAGATCCATCTCGAATTCCTGCAGCTCCAGCTTGCGCGCGGCCAGGTCGAGCTGTGAGAGATCCAGCACGTCATCGATGATCGAGAGGATATGCCGCCCTGACTCGTAGATATCATCGATGTAGTTCATATAGCGCTCTGCCGTCAGGGGACCGAGATGCTCGTGCTTCATGATCTCCGAAAAGCCGATGATGGCGTTCAGCGGCGTGCGCAGTTCATGGCTCATGTTCGCCAGGAACAATGACTTCGAACGGTCGGCCGCCTCCACCTTGCTGAGCGACTCCCGCAACTGCGCCTCGGTCCGGCGCATGGTGACCTCGGCGTCATAGGCCCAGAGCGCATGCTCGATGGTGGCGCGCAGTTCCTCCTGGTGAAGCGGCTTCTCCAGGTAGCCGACGGCGCCACTGCGCAGCGCCTCAATGGCGGTCTCCTTGGATGCAAAACCGGTCACGACGATCACACGCGCAAGGGGCCAGCGGGCGTGCAACTGGGCGATCAGATCGATACCGCTGGCCTCTCTGAGCCGAACGTCCAGCAGAACGACCTCCGCCTCGAAGGCGGAGGGGACCTCGGCCAGATCCGTCGCGCCGGTCAGAACCTCCGCCTGACAGCCCACCAGTTCCAGTAGATCCTGCAGGCTCTCGGCGAAATCTAACTCGTCGTCGATGATGAGAATGGAGCGCCCTTCGCAGGAGGGGGCTTCCCGCCCTTCCCGCGCCTGCTCCCCGGGATTGCCAGCCATCACGGCGTCCCACCCTCCCTTCGCGGTCCCTCGAAGGCCGCACTGTTGATCGCCTCGACGAGGCGGCGCATCGGCACCGGTTTCTGGAGAACGCCCGCGACCGCATTTTCGAAACGGCGCAGTTCCTGCGCTTCGAAAGGATAAGAGGTCACCACGATGACCGGCACGCGAATCTCCCGCTCCTTCAATGCCGCCAGCACCTTGTATCCGTCGGTATCGGGCAGACGCATGTCGAGCAGAACGACGCTGACGGCACCCTGTTCCAGCAGATCGATGGCGGAGAGCGCCTCGCTTGCGGTCAGGACCCGGCGCCCCGGCGCGGACAGCAGATCCTCGAGCATATCGGTAAAGTCCGGGTCATCGTCGGCGACCAGCACCAGTTGCTCGCTTCCCGCCTGTTTCGCCACCTCCAAGAGTCGTTCGGAGGGACAGGGTTTTTCGAGAATGGTGAAGGCGCCGGCGGCCACTGCGTCATCGAGCTGTTCGTTGGTGGCATAGCCGGTCACCACCGCGACCTTTATCCGTTCCTGGACCTTCTGCAGGCGCCGCAGGGTCTCGACACCGTCGATCCCGGGCATCTTTATGTCGAGAAACACCAGATCGAAGGGACGCTGCGCGGCCATCTCCACGGCGCTCGTCCCCTCGGAGGCGATGGCGAAGGAATGGCCCTGCATCTCCAGAAGGTCGCCGAGGCTCTCGGCAAAATCGGTGTCATCATCGACGATGAGAATGTTGTTCGCACTCTGCGTCATTACCTGTTTCATCCCGTTACTACGCCTTTACAGGCTGCTTGCTTCTCTGCCTTTTACAGGCTGCTTTATGCGCTTTTCCTGGCACTTATGTTTTCTTCCACCGGCAGGACGATCTCGACCTCCACGCCCCGCTCCGGCCGGTTGCTGATCTGGACCTTCCCGCCGTGAAGCTCGACGATCTGGCGCACCAGCGGCAGGCCGAGACCGACACCGAAGGCCTTGGTGCTGACCAGGGGTTCGAAGACCCGCTCCAGATTTTCGGGATCGATTCCCGGCCCGTCATCACGCAGCGCGATGATGAACTCACCCTCTCGCCGCCCGGTTTCGACTTCGATCTTCCTGCTGGAGGCCGGATCCTCCGCCATTGCATCTATGGCGTTGCTGACCAGATTGGCCAGGACCTGGGTCATGCGCGAGCGATCGATGCAGACCCTGGCGGCGCCGTCGAGGAGCACCTCGAAACGCATGCCGTCGGGCAGATCCTGCTCGCCCAGGAACCGCGTCAGCCAGGCGTCCAGGTCAACCGATTCGCAGTTCAGCGTATCAATCCGCGTATAGTTCAGCAGGTCCTGGATAATGGTTTCACAGCGTTTGATGTTGCGCTCGATCCGCTCGGCAATCGCGACGGCCTTTTCGCTGGGCAGTTCGACCCGGTGTTTCAGCGCGGCGAAAGACGCGCTGATCGTACCCAGGGGGTTGCGCAGTTCGTGGCTGACCGTCGCGGTGAGCTGGCCAATGGCCGACAGCCGCTCACGGGCGATCAGACTCTGCTGCGCATCGCGCAGGGCCGCGGTACGGCGCTCGACCAGGATTTCGAGTTCGTCCCTGTGCTCACGCAGGGCCTGCTCGGTGACACGCAGCCGCCGTTCGATGCGTTTGAGCTGAGAGATGTCGGTGAGCGTGCCGACGAAGGTACAGCTTCCCCCTGCAGGACACTCCTCGATCGCAATGGTCGCCAGAACCCAGATTTCATCACCCTGCTCTCTCGCGATGCGCCCTTCCGTCCGATAGATGCCTTCCCGGACTGCGGTGTCGTACCAGACCGCAGAGATTCTCTCCCGGTCATCCGCCGCAAACATCGTGGTCCAGTTGGCAGGCGGCGCCGCGAGGCGCTTCGGGCCGGCAATCTTGCCCCAGACCTCGTTGTGGTAGGTACAGACACCCGCTTCGTCGGTCCGGAAGATTGCCACCGGCGCTGTCTGGGCAAGGGTATGATAACGGCGCCGGCTTTCCTTCAGGTCTTCTTCAGCGAGCTTTTCCCGGGTCACGTTCGACCCGGTCCCCCGGTAACCGGCGAAGCTGCCATCGCTGTGAAAGACCGGAACACCGCTGGTCTTGACCCACTGCACGGCGCCCTCGCCAAGTGGCAGGGAGCCGGGATCGATCCGATAGACGAAATCCTTAAAGGGCTTGCGCTGCCGCACCGTCTGCTGATGCGCGGCCCAGTCCTCCGGATCCGCCTGCACATCGATCAGGTCCGACCGCCGGCGTCCATAGATCAGCTCACCGGCATAGCCCAGGGCGTCGACAATCCGATCCGACGCCCAGGTATAACGCAGCTCTTCGTCGATTTCCCAGAACCAGTCGGAAGCGGATTCCGCGAAATCACGAAAGCGCTCATTGCTCAGCTTTAAGGCCGCTTCGGCTTTCGTGTAGTCGGTAACATCATGGCCGAAGGTGACCCGTCCGCCCTCGGGAATGGGGTACTGGCGCAGGCGTATGATACGCTTCCCCAGGGGAAACTCGACATGGCAGTTTTCCTCGACAGGCAAGCGCATGATATCGTTAAAGATCGCGTCAGCATCAAAGCCCGGGTCTGCCTCGGCCAGGCGGTCCACCATTGCCCGCGCGTTGATGTCGAAGTGCCGGCCGACCTTCATGACCTCCTTCGTTCCCGCCTCTTCGTGAAACTGCCAGAAGGTCCGGTTGCCGAACAAAAGACAGCCATCCGGACTATGGAGCGCCAGCATCTCCGAGAAGTTCTCGACGACCGCCTGTAAAAGCTCCTGGCTTTCCCTGAGGTCCTGCTCCGCCTGCTTCACATCTGTGACATCGTAGGCGAAAGTCACCCGGCCGCCGCTCGGCGTGCGATAGCGGTGGTGCTGATACCAGCGCCCCTTCTGCTGCACGGTCATGCCGCCCTGGGGATTCTCGAAGTCGTCGAGGAAGCGCTGTATCAGTGCCTGTCGCTCAGCATCATTTTCCAGCACGACGGCACGGTCCACCGTAGCCCGCGTAATATCTTCAAAGCGCGTCCCGACCTTGACGACGTCCCGGGTCCCCATCCGGTCATGGATGTTCCAATAGGCCTTGTTGCCGAATTCCAGACGGTGGTCCGGACCGTAGAAGCCAACGGGCGCCTCGATGCTGTTGACCACGGTTTCCAGAAGGCTCCGGCTCTCCGCCAGCAGGCGGTCCGCCTCCTGCTTTTCAGTGATGTCGGTGGCGATGACCAGAACACCGACGACCCGGCCCTCATCATCCCGGATCGGCATTTTGCTCGCTTCGATGGTCAGAACTCGCCCGTCGCGCACCTGCAGAGGCTCGACGATGTTCAACATCGGCTTGCCGCTTTGAATAACCCTGCGGTCGTCTTCGAAGTACCGTGCCGCCTCTTCGCCGTATACATCGAACAGCGTACGTCCGGCCAAATCCTCGGGTTTGACACCGTGCAAGTCAGCAACGGCTTGATTCACTTTGATAAAGCGCCCGGACAGATCCTTGACGAAGACAAGCACATGCATGTTGTCGAACAACGACTGCAGGGTATGCTTGAGAATGGCTTCATCCGTCATTGCAGGCTCGATCGTTTTCAGCGCAGATACTTCCGGTTGATAAAATACGCCTCAAAGTTGAAAGATTTGGTTAAACATCAAGGTCACTATCTTACCGGAACAAACCGGCCGCGGCCCAGCGACTTTTCCACTTTAAGATGCATTTACCACCCCTGCCCCAGATTTTTCTTTTGCGTATCTTGTCTCTTCGAAGACAAACACAATAGGTTTTAATTCCAATTAAAAGTATCAGATTAAAGCGGCGACTTCATTCACTTTCTGTATATTTTACTTCCGTCTAACCCTGTTTTCAGAACTCAAAAGCAAAGGATCGGTCGCTCCTTTTTGAAGCTATTCTGTCTAACCGGGATGATGGAGGGGGAAAAACCTCATCCACCAATAATTGATTTAGTTCTGCCTCCATCCCTTCGCGGAAGAACGGCCTGTAACCGATGACAGATCCTGCAAGTGCTCAGGGGGCGGTTCGTTCGGGCGAACCCTTCCCTTATCCCTGTCCTTCCCCGTCATCCTGGTCCTTCCCGATCACCCCTGCGCCAGGCTGTTGGGACCGAAGCGGGATTCCGAGGTGACTTGACACAGGTCATGGTCCCTCACGCCGCCTGCTTCCAACATCTCACTTGGCCGAGAACATCACCACCGGCGAAGGGAGGTCAGCGCGATGCTGGAAGTCAGTTTGGAGACAGTCCGTTTCCTGATCCTGAAGGCCCACCAGTACGACACGGAAACAGAGGTTGAGCCTGCCGACTCCGCAGCTCACGCTCTTGACGATGAAGCACTCGAGAACCTGGACGAGCGCGCGGAAGATGCCGTTCCGGAAGACCCGGTCTATGAAGAGATGAAAAGCTTCATCGACGACATGAACGAAGATGAACAGGTCGATCTGGTCGCACTGCTCTGGCTGGGCCGCGACGGCGCCTCCCCAGACGACTGGCGGCAGATCCGCACCGAAGCCGCCCAGGCCCACAACGAGCACAGCGCCGAGTATCTGCTGGGCACCCCCCTGCTCGCCGACTATCTCTCCGAAGGCCTGGCCCAGCTTGGTTACAGCGAAGAAGACGGTGAAGTTTAACCGCAAGGACCGGGAGAAATACATGACCTCGAAGACGACGACACGGCGCAAGGTTCTCCAGGTGGCGGTGGCAGTGATCTGCTGTCCTGCCGCGGCCGCCCAGGCAACAGAGAACGCATCATCAAAGAGCGCAGCGGAGCGCCTGACCGTCGACCAGATCACCGACGTCAGTGCGACCGCGGCCAGTGGTATGTTCCGCTTCGAGCCGGATCTGCTAAAGCTGTCGCCGGGCGACGAACTGGTCTTTCTCAACAGCCGCAGCGACCACACCGTCCACACGGTCCCCGAGCTCTGGCCCGACGGCGTGGCTCCGGTCGCGATCGCGCACAAGCCGGAAGCGAAGGTCGTATTCGAGCGCGAGGGCTTCTATGGCTTCCGCTGCCGCCGGCACGGCCAGTACGGTATGGTCATGCTGGTGGTCGTCGGACAGCCGGAAGACACGGCGGGACTGCAAGAAACGATCAGGAAGATGCGCGCGAAGTCGCGGGAGCGAAGGGCCTTTCTGAAGCTGGCGGACCGGATCGAACAGGCCTGAACCACGCGACGAGACCAACAGGCTTTTCGACACCGGCGCGATGACTGCATTCCAGCGAGGACTTTTGGACGCGCGATCAAGAATCCCGCACGCCCGGCACAACATCGCCCCCCGATAGCCCCTATCTTTTGCAGCAGTTCTATCCACGGGACTGCGCGTTTCATGAAGATGAGAAAGACCCTGCGCTGCGCTCTGGCCGCATTGGCCGGAGCAGCCGTCCTTACGGGCGGATTACAGATCGCCTTAGCTGTAGCAGAAACACCTGATCTCGCAGGTCTGCAGCTTGGTATGACGGCGACCGAGGTTCTGGACCGCTACCCGCAGGCCGAGTTGCGCCCGGAGACTCCAACGCTCTATTGCCACGGCAGGCCCCTCCTTGCGGAACAGGTGGAACGCGCCGTGGGACTTTGGGAGCAGGGCAGCGAAAGGCTGACTCTGAAGTTTCACCGGCAGGGCACGGAACTGCGCCTGAACAGCATCAGCCACAGCCGCCCGGCAAGCTTCGAAGCGGAAGACTTCGAGGCTCTGCGTAAAGCCCTTATCCGGCAACATGGCCCCTACAGCCGTCTGCTGATCCCCGCCAAGCTCGATGCCGCACGTTTGAAGGTGGGTTTCGAATGGTCCCTGGAAAGCATCGCGCGGAGCTACCGGATTCACTACGACACCCACGGCAGCGGCAACGACCTCTTCGTGACGCAGCGCCTGACCAGTTGGCTGCCGGATTCCCACCTGCAGACAGCCGCAAACCGGCAGCAGCAGGAGATCTACCGGCTGCTGCGCCGGCAGTGTGAAGAGGGTCATGGCTGACGTAACCAGCTCACTTTTTTGTGGGCGGTTCTGAACGCCTGATCAAGAAATCTGTACGCACGGATCTATGGGCAAAATCCCAAGCCTCTATCTTTGATGAGGCCGTCTGTTCGACCGGGGCAGATGGAAACTGCGGAACAAACCCGGGAATATGAGGTGGATAGAATGATAGCAAAATACTCGCTCATTGCGGCTTCAATGCTTGGCGCTCTGACGCTCGCAGCCTGCCAGGTGGTCAATACGGCCGATGCAGATTCCGGCGATAAGGTCACGGAGCCGCCGGTCTTCACGGCCGATGGTGAATTGGTGCTGCCCGAGAATTACTTCGAATGGATCTACGTCGGCAGTCCGCTGACGCCCAATGGCCTGAACAACGGTGAAGCCGGCTTCCCCGAGTTCCACAACGTCTACATTCAACCCAGCGCCTATAAGATCTACAAGAAGACCGGCGTCTTCCCCGAGGGCACGATCTTCTTCAAGGAGCTTCAGCTTGTGCATCGCTCCGATCACCCGGACGGCTCTGCCGATGAACCTTCGGGCCGCGGCTACTTCCCGGGCGCATTTAACGGTGCCGACGTTTCGGTGAAGGACAGCAAACGCTTCGCCGAAACCGGCGGCTGGGGTTACTTCAACTTCGGCCATCACGCCCCGCCGCTGGCCAAGACGGCCAAGGCGCTGCCGGCGGAAGCCTGCGCCGCCTGTCACGAGGCCAGCGCGGCCAAGGACATGGTCTTCACGCAATTCTACACGCGGCTGCAGTAGTCCAACCCCCTCGGCTCTGCAGAGGAAGACCGCAAGACCGGAGGAAGGCGCAGGCTTTCCTCCGGTTTTCCTTTGCGCTTTCTGCCGTAAAGCCGCAACCAAGCGGCGCCGGGTTCCCTCACTTTTTCGCGAAGTCACCGCGAGCTTCTAACGGCAAAAGCCACCTTTTCAGTGCACGCCGTTCACGAGAGACCACAAATCAATCGGTGTGGTTAAAATACCACTTCGTTTCCGTTGTGGTCTTCCCATCTCTGAAACGGCCGCAAGGACCGTGATCCAGAAACTGTCCGCCCGGCCCGTAATTGGGGAATGGAGCACGATCTGGTTCGATTGAGGTGATCGAAACGGGGAATCGGCTTTCGTTTTACGGGAGAGGTTGGGTTCCTTTCCGTGATCTTCGGAAAGAGGCTGCAGCCTCCACAAGGAGTGCTAACGATGTCTGGGATGCTTCCTGAATTCGTGATTCAGGTCATGACGCTGCTTGCCGTGGTGTTCATTTTCGTGATCGGCGCCGGGGTGCTGGCTCTGATCATCCTCTATCTGCTGGATGTGACGCAGACCAAGCAGGCGATCCGGCGGAACTATCCGATCATCGGCCGCTTTCGTTATTTCTTCGAGCATATGGGCACCTTTTTCCGGCAGTATTTCTTCGCCATGGACCGCGAGGAGATGCCCTTCAACCGGGAACAGCGCAGCTACGTCTATCGTGCCGCCAAAGACGTCGATACCACCATCGCCTTCGGCTCGACCCGGGACCTCAAGCCGACAGGGACGGTGCTCTTCGTCAACTGCCCCTTCCCGACCCTGGAGCGTGACGCCGCCGAGCCGGCCCCGGTCACCATCGGGCCTGACTGCAGACAGCCCTTCACGACCAACAGCCTCTTCAACATCTCCGGCATGAGTTTCGGCGCGATCTCTCAGGTCGCCGTGGAAGCCCTCTCACGTGGCGCCGCCAGGGCCGGCGCCTGGATGAACACCGGCGAGGGCGGGCTTTCGCCCTATCACCTGCTGGGCGGAGGTGACATCGTGTTTCAGATCGGCACCGCGAAGTATGGCGTGCGCGACGAGGCGGGCAATCTGAGCGATGAAAAGCTGCGCGAAGTGGCCGCGCATGAGCAGGTCCGAATGTTCGAAATCAAGATGAGCCAGGGCGCGAAACCGGGTAAGGGCGGGATCCTGCCCGGCGGTAAGGTGACGCCGGAGATCGCCAAGATCCGCGGCATCCCCGTGGGCCAGGATTCCATCAGCCCCAACCGCCATCCGGAAATCGACAATCCGGGCGAACTGCTGGACATGATCGCGCGGGTCCGGGAGATCACGGGCAAACCCGTCGGCTTCAAGGCGGTCATCGGCGCCTACGGCTGGCTCGATACACTCTGCGCGGAGATCCGCCGGCGCGGCGTTGAGTCGGCGCCCGATTTCATCACCATCGACAGCGCCGACGGCGGCACGGGCGCGGCGCCGACCAGCCTCATGGACTATGTCGGTCTGCCGATCTCCGAGAGCCTGCCCATGGTGGTCGACCGCCTGGTGGCCCACGACCTGCGCGACCGCATCAAGGTTATCGCCTCCGGTAAGCTGATCACCCCGGCGGAGGTCGCCTGGGCGCTCAGCGTCGGCGCTGACTTCTGCACCTCCGCCCGCGGCTTCATGTTCGCCCTGGGCTGCATCCAGGCGCTCCAGTGCAACAAGAACACCTGTCCGACCGGCATCACCACCCACGATCCCAAGCTGCAGAAAGGCCTCGACCCGGCGGACAAGGCGGTGCGGGTCGAGCACTATATCGAGAACATGGTGCACGAGGTCGGCATCATCGCCCATTCCTGCGGGGTGCCCGAGCCGCGCCGGCTGCGCCGCTATCACGCCCGCATGGTTTGCGACAACGGCCGTTCCCAGGCGATCAGCGAGATCTTCCCGGATCAGATGCCCGGCAGCGCGCTTGAGACCACCGCGGCGCAGTAACAAAAGGCACGCAGTAAAAAGAGGCAAGACCATGAGTGAGAACGCCGTCACCTCAAGCCTTCGAGTCGTTGCTCCCTATGACCTCGCGGAGATCGCGCAGCTTCCGGTCGCCGGCGCAGGCGAGGTCGAAGCCACCCTGGACCGGGCCGCCGCGCTACAGCGGAACAGGGATGGCTGGCTTCCCCTGCCGGAGCGCATAGCGATCCTGGAACGCGCTGCCACGATTATGGCAGCGGAAACCGAAGCCCTTGCGCTGCAGGCGGCGCGGGAAGGCGGAAAGCCGCTGCCCGACTCCCGGGTCGAGGTCGCGCGCGCGGTCGACAGCTTGAAGGTCTGCGTCGAATGCCTGCGAAGCGAGGCCGGCGAGGTGATCCCCATGAACCTTAACGCCGCCTCAGCGAACCGCCTCGCCATGACCCGGCGCGAGCCGATCGGCGTCGTAGTGGCGGTCAGCGCCTTCAATCATCCGCTCAATCTGATCGCCCATCAGGTCGCCCCGGCGGTGGCGGCTGGCTGTCCCGTCATCGTCAAACCCTCGGAGGACACACCTCTCTCCTGCCTGCGCTTCGTTGAGATCCTGCGGAAAGCCGGCCTGCCGGAAGGCTGGTGCCAGGCGCTCGTCATCCGCGACATCCCGGTCGCGGAGTCCCTCGTCACCGATCCGCGTGTCGCCTTCTTCAGCTTTATCGGCAGTGCGCGCGTCGGATGGCATCTGCGTTCGAAGCTCGCCCCCGGCACGCGCTGCGCCCTGGAACATGGCGGCGCCGCCCCGGTAATCCTTGGCGCCGATGCCGACATGAACGCTGCTCTGGCCTCGATCCTCAAGGGCGGTTTCTACCACGCCGGCCAGGTCTGCGTTTCCGTACAGCGTGTCTTCGCGGACCGGCTCATCGCCCGTGACTTCGCCGACAGGCTCGCGGCAGCCGCCGCCGAACTCAAGGTCGGCGACCCCACCGAAGCCGCAACCGAGGTCGGCCCCTTGATCCGCCCGGGCGAAGTCGCGCGTGTCGACCAGTGGGTTCAGGAAGCGGTCGAAGCCGGCGCCGCGCTTCTGACCGGCGGCAGGAAGCTGAGCGAAACTTGCTATGCCCCGACAGTGCTCTACGATCCGCCGGAAACGGCCCGCGTTTCGACCAGCGAGATCTTCGGCCCGGTGGTTGCCGTCACGCCCTACGACGAGCTGGATGCCGCGATCGATCGCGCAAACGCTGTCGACTTCGCCTTCCAGGCGGCGGTCTTCACCCGGGATCTGGACAGGGCCTTGCGCGCCTACAACCGGCTCGAGGCCTCGGCGGTGATGGTGAACGACCACACCGCCTTTCGCGTCGACTGGATGCCCTTCGCCGGCCTCAAGCAATCGGGCCTCGGCGTCGGCGGCATCCCACATAGCCTGCGCGACATGCAGATCGAAAAGATGCTGGTGATCCGCTCACCCGAAATCTGAACTCCCAGAGAAACAAGCAATCACGTCAAAGGAGACCACGTCATGAAAGCCTCCGACCTCTTCGTCAAATGCCTGGAAGCCGAGGGCGTGGAACGCATCTTCGGCGTACCCGGTGAAGAAAACGCCGACTTCATGATCTCGCTGCTGGAGTCGAAGATCGAGTTCGTGCTCTGCCGCCACGAACAGGCCGCCGCCTTCATGGCCGATGTCTACGGGCGCCTGACCGGCAAGCCCGGCGTCTGTCTGGCAACGCTCGGTCCGGGCGCCACCAATCTGGTGACCGGCGTCGCCGACGCCAACATGGACCGGGCGCCGCTGGTCGCCATCATCGGTCAGGGTTCGACCGCGCGCCTGCATAAAGAAAGCCATCAGAACATGGATGCCATCGCCATGTTCGCGCCGATCAGCAAGTGGGCCTCGACCATCAACAACGAACAGACCATTCCGGAGATCACCCGCAAGGCCTTCAAGATCGCACAGATGGAAAAGCCCGGCGCCACGGTGATCGAACTGCCGGAAGATGTCGCCAAACGCGATGTGGATCTGCAACCCATGCCGCCGATCCGGACCCGCCGGCCGGCCGCCGACTGGAAAGCCGTGGCGGAGGCCGTGCGTCTGATCGGCGATGCCAAGACACCCCTGATCCTGGCAGGCAACGGCGCGGTGCGGAAGCGCTCGGCGAAGCAGGTCCGACGTCTGGCGAAGAAGACCGGCATCCCGGTGGTCAACACCTTCATGGGCAAGGGCGCCGTGCCCCTGGACGACCCGCACTGCCTCTTTACCATCGGCCTGCAGGGCAAGGACCATGTCCTGAAGGCCTTCGGCGAGGCGGATCTCATCATCTCCATCGGCTATGACCTGGTGGAGTATGCGCCCGATTTCTGGAACAAGGCACGCGATAAGAAGATCATCCACATCGACTACGACCCGGCCGAGATTGACGAAGCCTATCCGGTCGATGTCGACATCGTCGCCGACGTCGCGGACGCGGTCTGGCAGATCAACGAAGGCCTGAACGCCAACTTCGAAGGCAGGCTGCCGCTCTTTGACATCGGCCGCTGGGCCGATCTGCGCCAGACCATCCACGACGACCTCCTGGCCCAGGAAAACGACACCGCCTATCCCATGAAGCCGCAGCGCATGATCGCGGACATCCGCAAGGCCCTGGCGCCGGGCGACATCCTGCTGTCGGATGTCGGCGCCCACAAGATGTGGATCAGCCGCTATTATCAATGTTACGAGGAGAACACCTGCCTGATCTCCAACGGCTTCTGCTCCATGGGCTTCGCCCTGCCCGGCGCGATCGGTGCGACCTACGCCAATCCGGACGACAAGGTGGTCGCGGTCTGCGGCGACGCCGGCTTCCTGATGAACGTGCAGGATCTCGAGACGGCCGTGCGCGAGAAGCGGAAGTTCGTCTGCATCGTCTGGCTGGACGGCGAATACGGCCTGATCAAGTGGAAGCAGCAGACCCATTACGATGGCAAACACTCGCCCCTGGCCTTCACCAACCCGGACTTCGAACTGCTCGCCCGCTCCTTCGGGATGTGGGGCCGTCATGTCGCGAAGGCAGAGGATTTCATGCCGAGCCTGGAGGAAGCCCTGGCCCATGACGGACCGAGCCTGATCACCGTGGACGTGGACTACAGCGAAAATCAGAAGCTGACCAAACGGCTGGGTGAAATCGAACTGCCGATCTGAAGCTCGGCGCGGCCGCAAGGCAGCCTTGCAGAAAGGCCTCTTGGCAAACGGGAACCAGGGTAGTTTTATCTCCCAGGTTCCCGTTTTCAGGAGGTGAGAGGATGGGTGTAGAGCCGCAGCTTTCGAAGCCGCAGGGTGTCAGCAACCGGCTGCAAATGCTGATCCGTTACAAAGCCTGGGCCAGCGCGATTGCCTATGACACGGTCGCGCAGTTGCCAGAGGCCGAGCTGACGAAGGAACGCCCGACCACCTTCAAGACCATCCTGCACACCCTCAACCACATCTACGTGGTCGAGGACATCTTCCGGGCTCATCTGGAGAGCCGCGGACACGACTACACCGCGCGCAACACCCCGACCTCACCGCCGCTGGCCGAACTGCGGCAGGCTGCGGCCGACATGAGCGGTTGGTACATCGATCTCACCGACCGGCTGTCGGAGCGGGAACTGGAGGAGATCGTCGAATTCGAGTTCGTCGGCGGTGGCAATGGCGCCATGACCCGGGCGGAGATTCTCCACCACATCGTCAACCACGCGACCTATCACCATGGCTTCGTCAGCGACATGCTCTACCAGGTGCCGCTCCGGCAACCGGCGAACGATCTGCCGGTCTTCCTGCGCGACGTCTGGAACCGCTAACCCTGATCTAAACACTTAATCGAATTCCATGCGTCCGGCTTCTTGCCGCGCAATCCGCCGCATCGACCTCTCACTATCGAACCGCCGGTAAATCGGGCCTCTGCGGGCGGCGGAATCCACTGAATAGACAAATTGTCTAAATTAGATTATTTTGTCTATCTGAGCGCTGACACTCTCGCGGCGCGCCAGAACAAGACAGCGAAGTGCCGAAATCAAAGAGCCCTACGCGGCTCAATTCCAGATCACTGACGAATACCAAGGAACGTTCAGGATCTGCGGTATTGGTATAGGAAATACAACAAGGAATTGATGGCAATGATTTTTCATCGAGTATCCCAGGCTGTTCTCGGGTCTGCGTCTATAGTTGTCGGAATTTGTTTTGTCACAGCCGTGAATGCTTCCGAGCTACCTGCTCCTGAGGGACTGAGCAAGCTGGTCGATGGGGGTGCAAAGTGGGAGCACATCCACTCGGCTCAGTGTTTTACAGAGGGAATCGCGAGCGACGCGCAGGGGAATGTGTACTTCAGCGATATTGCTTCGACTGCGGATTGTTCCGGAGCCGGACATCAAGAGGGAACAATACTGAAGTTTGACTCAGCAAAAAATTCAGTTTCTGTTTTCCGGTCACCAAGTGGGCAATCTAATGGATTGTATATTTCGGACGACGGAGATCTTCTCGTCGCGCAAGGCGCCGACTACGGAGGGCGGCGGATTTCCCGCATCGATGCGGAAACAGGCCGCTCTTACGTCCTGGCGCACAGCTATCAAGGCAGACGTCTAAACTCACCCAACGACCTGACTGTTGGACCTGATGGCTTGATCTATTTTACCGATCCGCGATACAGCGGCCACGAGTCCATCGAACAGCCAATTCAAGGTGTTTATCGAATCGAACAAGATGGGGCGGTATCGCTTGCTGTTGCAGATGCGGTTAAACCCAATGGTTTGGTATTTTCGCCGGATGGTAAAAAACTTTATGTCGCAGCGGCGAATGACAACAGTTCCACTGACTATAGCCGACACTTGGAAAATCAACCTGTTCATACTGGACTGATGGCGATACTGGAATATGCGGTCCAAAACGATGGGACCTTCGGCGCGCGGAGAATTCTGGTCAACTATGCTGGCGTGAACACCTTTGGACCCGATGGCTTGAACGTAGACAAAGACGGCAACATCTACGCGGCCCTCTTCGGAGTGGATGAACCAGGAATCTATGTTTACGATCCCAACGGCGATCAGATCGGCCGCTTTCCGACAGACCCCATCTGGCCCACGAACACTGAATTCGTGGAAGGTCCTGATGGACAAACCTACCTCTACATGACGGGAGGCAAAGACCTCTATCGTATTCGGCTTAAGTAAGCAGCCTGGGGCATGGACTCATAAGCTATGGCGGTCTTGATCGCGGTTTACGGGTTTATGCTCTACGCGGCCATTTGGCCCTGAGCCTTCGTGTTCTCAAGCACCGAGGCGATCAGGCCGCGTGTTTCATCGCTCTTGTCGAAGGCGATATGGATACCCTTGTCCGAACGCGCGACCACGGCGGCTGAGATCATTTCAGGCATGTCACCGATGCGCAGCGTTATGGTATTGCAGCCGGGCAGGTCATGGTCACTGGTGACCAGCGCGCCCCCCAGCGACAGGTCCCAAGCCTGCGCCTCGACATGGCCCCCGTCGCAGTTGACCGCGACCGGCCAACTGCCGGCATGACGCTCGTCCTGGCGCCGGTTGCCCACGGCGGACTCACGCAGGTCCTTCAGGACCTCGCCCATGCGTTTCTCCAGCAGGCCGATATTGGACATGGTCGCGTCGGCACTGGTGAGCACGTTCTCCGAATGATCGTTGACCTGAGTCGACTCCGAAGCCACTTCGCCCATCTGCGAGGAGACTTCACCCATGTGCCGGACGCTGTTCTGCACCGACTCGCTGATCTCGCGGGTGGCCTCACCCTGCTGTTCGACAGCGCTGGTGATGGTATCGGAGATCTCGTTGACCTCCTTGATGGTCTCGGTGATGATCCGGATGGCATCGACCGCGCCTTCCGTCTCGCTGCGGATGGAACCGATCTGCGTGCTGATCTCGTCCGTCGCTTTGGCAGTCTGCGTGGCCAGGTTCTTCACCTCGTTGGCCACGACGGCAAAGCCCTTGCCGGCATCCCCCGCCCGGGCGGCCTCAATGGTCGCATTGAGCGCCAGCAGGTTGGTCTGCTCGGCGATGTCCTGGATCAGGTTGATGACATCACCGATCCGTTGGGCCGCTTCGGCCAGCCCGCCGACGATTTCATCGGTGCGGTTGGCTTCGCTCGCCGCCTTTTGAACGATCGTGGAGGACTGCCCGACCTGACGGGTGATCTCCCCGATCGAGGCGGTCAGTTCCTCGGCCGCCGAGGCCACGGTCTGGATACTCTCGTTGGCCTGGCTCGCACCCTCTGAGACGCTGTCCGCCCGGCGGCTCAGATTGCCGATAATACCGCCCATCTCCGTCGAGGATTTTTTCATGCCGTCGGCCTGCTCCGAGGTTTCGGCCATGACCGATTTGATCTCCTGATCCAGACGGTCTGCAAGTGCCAGAAGTTCGGTCTTGAGTTTCTCATCCTGCGTTTTCTTGTCCGCCGCTTCCCGGTCTCTCAGCTTAAGCAGTTCCGCCTTCTTGACGTTTTCCTTAAAGATCAGGACGGCGCCGGCCATGTCACCGATCTCATCGGCGCGCCCGACCGAGGGGATCTCGGTCTCGGCATTGCCCTTGGCCAGTTCCTTCATCGCCGAGGTCATCCCGTTGATCGGCCGGGTGATGCGGAAGATCACGACCCAGCCGGATACAGCGCCGACCGCCAGCATGACCGCCAGGGTTACGGCCGCGACAATCAGCTCCAGGTTGGCGCTGTTCTGGGAAGAACTCGTCGTGGCCTCACTCGCTTCGCTGACCGCGCTCTGGATCGCCAGCAGACTGTCGATCGCGGTGGTCGCCGACTCGATCCATTCGCCCGCCGTTATGGGATAGGCGGCCGAGGTGGTTGCCTGGCTATAGAGTTCCTGCCGGACCTCTTCAAACCGACCGAAGTAATGCGCCCCCGCCTCGGCGACGGCCGCCTTGATCTCGGCCGGAATCACAGGCTGACTGGCTTCCAGTTGCACCTCATCCCAGGCGTACTCGACCCGGCCACGATAGGTCGCCAGCGTCAGGATCTGCTTGTCGGTCATGGGCCGCAGCGATCCGATGATCCCGCCCATGATCGCGCGCTCGCGGCCGGCAAACTCCGACATGACCCAGGTGTTGTGACGCATCAGCAGGAAAAGTCCGAGCTTTGGATCCACCTCACCAAGATAGTTCGTCGCCGCCACCATGGCCTTCTGGCTCTTGATGATCAGGCGCGTCGCGGTCGGCAGCCAATCCTTCAGAAGCTGCGGATCGCGTTGCTCCAGAGGCAGGAGCAGGGCCGCGTCCGCCTGCGTCCGCAGCGCCTGAAAGGCAGCGAAGTCCGCTTTGAGCCCCTCGACGAATTCCTGCTTGCCCTCGAACGCCCGCCAGCTCTCCAACTGCGCCATGGCCCGCGTAAAGGCGGCATCCGCAGCCGTGCGCCGCGCCGCGATTTTCTTCAGCAGGGCATCACCGGCCGCCGTCACGGACTTCAGGCCGCTGTTGGTCACACCCCGTTCGACCGCCCAGTTGCCGGCGGCCGCCGTCAGATCGTCCGAGAGCGCCCGCCCTTCCAGGCCCTCACCATAGTCCTGCCAGGACTGAGAGATAGCCGCATCGAGCGCGAGCAGGGAATCGATCGCCGCCGTCGCGGCCTCGATCCACTCGACGGTCGAAAGCCGGTAGGCCGCGCTTTCGGTGCCGGCCTGATACACGGATTCCCGCGTCTCCTGGAAACTGCCGAAGTAAATCCGCTCCGCCTCTTCCATGGCCGGCCCAATGGCTGCATTCAAGGAGCTTACGCCCGCGATATCACGCACCGTGTCCCAGGCGGTCTCCACCCGGCCACGATAGCCGCTGAGGGTCCGCAACTGCTCCGCCGACATGCGGCTGCCACTCGAGATCACGCCACCGACGATCGCGCGCTCACGGCCGCCGTATTCCGACATGACCCAGGCGAAGTGCTTCAAGGCTGACAGTTGTCCGACGACATCGCTGGAAGCCTGGGTATTGTTGATCGCAACCCGCAGGTTCTGGCTTTCCAGAACCAGGCCCGTCATCCCGGGCAACCAGCCGCTGATCAGCGCAGGACTCCGCTGGTCCTTCGTCTGCACCAGGGCAGCGTCCACCTGCTGACGCAGATCCACGACCCGTTTGTAGGCCTCTTCGGTTGCCTGAAAAGTTTCCTCCAGTTCGCTGAAGCCGAAATGCAGGGACAGGCTTTCACGCGCCTGCTGATAGGCGGTATCGGCCGCCTCGCGCCGCGCCAGAATCTTGTTCTTGAAGTCCGAGGAGACCGGATCAGAGTTGTTCAATGCCGCGTTGGTGATACCCCGCTCCACCGCCCAGTTGCCGGCACTAACCACCAGTAGGTCGGTCAGGGCGTTGTTGGCGGTATTCCGTTTCGCGATTTCACGTTCCTCCAACGCAACGAGCATGGAGGAGAAGGCAAAGAAAGCGATAGTCGCAACAAGAACCGAGCAAATGACGAACAGGCTGTTGCGGATGGTGAAGAGGCGCGCGGACTTCATGAACTTTCCCCAGAAGTAACGTCATACGCTTACTTTCTAAGAAAATTTCACTTTATAAGAGTTAATTTCATTACTTTTTATTTTGGGTGAACACTCATTATTCAACCTGCACAAATATTAAGCAGAACATGTCGAAATTCGACAGTGCCCGTAGGTTCATCATCACATCTCACAACCATATATGGAAAACAATGAAGAAAGAGATCTGGTAACCGGGACAGTACGGGAAGCTTTGTAAACGCGACTCATGGAATTTCACGGCAAGAACCGGATGGCGGGCACAAGATTCGCGGTGCATCACTCCCTCGAAGACTTCCACATATGACGAGGGATAAAGATGCAGCAGCTCCAGAACAAGGTCGCCATCATCACCGGCGCCAGCAGCGGGATCGGACGGGTCGCGGCGAAAATCTTCGCAGAAGAAGGTGCCAGCCTGATCCTCGGCGCCCGGCGGCAGGCCGAACTGGACGGTCTGGTCGAGGAAATCACGCGTAGCGGGGGACAGGCGGTCGCACTTGCCGGCGATGTGCGGGAAGAGGCCTATGCCGAAGCGCTGGTCGAAGCCGCGCGCGGCCGCTTCGGCGGTCTGGACATCGGTTTCAACAATGCCGGTCAACTCGGTGAGATCGCGGAACCGACCGGGGTCACCCTGAAAAGCTGGCAGGAAACACTTGCGACAAACCTGACCAGCGCCTTTCTCGGCGCGAAGCACCAACTCTCCGCCTTGCTCGAACGCGGCGGCGGTTCGCTGATCTTCACCTCCTCCTTCGTGGGCTACACGGTCGGCATGCCGGGGATGGCGGCCTATGCCGCCAGCAAGGCAGGGATGATCGGCCTGACAAAGTCTCTGGCGGCGGAATACGGACCGAAGGGAATCCGCGCCAATGCGCTGCTGCCCGGCGGCACCGACACCGAAATGGCGCGGGCTCACTCCGACACGGAAGCAGCTCAGGATTTCGTGCGCGGCCTTCACGCCCTGAAACGCATCGCCCGGCCGGAGGAGATTGGCCGAGCCGCTCTCTACCTGGCCTCCGACGCCTCAAGCTTCACGACCGGTCAGGCACTTCTGGTCGACGGCGGCGTCTCAATCAACAGAACCTGATCCGACCGTCGTTCAGCACGGGATCGGGGGGCATTGCCGGCGATATGGCAATGCCCCCGGGACATCACCCGTCGCATATCATCACTTTTTGACGGGCGCAGGCAGCCGTGCGATGGGGGTAGCATGCCCGGTAGTCCGCATCCTCCCACAAGGCGAGCAGGACCTCTTTGTTCGGGAAGGTGCCGACCGCCACAACATCCCACTCTTCGTCATCTCCGACGAAGCTCGACTCGAAGGGGGCCACGAGAAGAAACCGGCCGCCAACACGTTCCATGGTCGGAATGCTGACCGCCGCATAGCGATCGAAAGCCTCTCGGCCGCTGCCGGGTTCTGCGGGGGCAAGGGCTTCATCGCTATAGAGCGCTTCATCTCGCAGCTTGAAGAAGTTGACCAGTGTGACCGGACTGTCCGCCGGCCGGCCCACCACCCGACGCCACTGCTCTGCGGTCGAACTGCTACCATCGGCCCCTTCGCCATACCAGGCCACAAGCTGGGCCACGCGATCCTCGATATTCCTGTTTGCGTTCACTATGAACTCCGTTAAATTTGACACCTGTCAAATTACACAGGAATTTTTACAGGTGTCAAATTTAAAGCGCTCCGAGCGTACGCGTCGGGATATTCTCGATGCCGCCTGGGATCTCATAGCTGAGCGGGGCGCCGCCGTCTCCATGTCGGAAATCGCCGCCGCCGTGGGCATGACCCGGCAATCGATTTACGTGCACTTTGGCTCTCGCGGCGGGCTATTGATGGCTCTGGTGCGCCGGGCCGATGAACGCTTTTACATCTGGGAAGGTTTCGCCGCGGCCATGGAGGTCGAGGATCCCGCCGCCCGGCTTGACGCTTGCCTTGTCGTGTGGCTGGAGTTCGTGCCCAATATTCACCCGGTTGCCACGGACCTTATCCGCCTGCGGGCCACGGATGAAGATGCGGCGCAGGCCTGGAGCGACCGCATGTCCGACCTTTTGAGCTTCTACCGCCGCCTGGTCGGCGGGCTACAGAAAGACGGCATTCTTGCCCCGCAATGGAGCGTCCCTCGCGCCGCCGATTATCTCTGGGCAGCCTCGTCGGTGCAGGCTTGGGATCTCTTGGTGCGGGACAGGGGGTGGAGCCGGGAAGCCGCTGGAAAGATCATCCGCAGTACCATTGCAGACTCACTCCTGAAGCAGCAGGACTAAGCCGGTTGCGGCCGCAGGCGAAAGCGGCTGGCCAGCAGCCAGAAGGCGATGGCCATGTTCAGCAGATTCCAGGCGATGCCGTTCAGGAAAGCCGCTTCGTAGGAACCGGTCAGGTCGTAGATCTCACCCGAGAGCCAGCCGCCGAGCGCCATACCCGCCACCGTCGCCATCAGCACCAGGCTGATTCGCGAGCCCGCCTCACGGGCCGGGAAGTAGTCACGCACCACCAGCGCGTAGCTGGGCACGATGCCGCCCTGGGACAGTCCGAAGAGCGCCGAGATGAGATAGAGTGACGCCAGCCCGTCAAAGGGCAGGTAAAAGAGTAATGCAATGCACTGCAGGGTCGAGCCCAATATAAGCGTCCCGACCCCGCCGATCCGGTCGGCGATCATGCCGGAGACGAGCCGGCTCACCACCCCGAGGCCCAGCATGATCGAGAGCATCTCCGCGCCGGGCCCCGTGCCATAGCCCAGATCGACGCAGTAGGCCACCATGTGGACCTGCGGCATGGACATGGCCACGCAGCAGGCAATCCCCGCCAGCACGAGAACAGCCTGCAGTTTCGCCGGCGAGAGCGGCATGGGCAGCCGCTGGATTCCGCGCGCCTCGGCCTGGGTTTCGGCTGCCTCCAGATCCGGCCGGCGCCGCAGCAGAAAGGCCAGCGGCAGCATGGTCGCCAGACAGATCACCCCGACGCCGAAGTGGGCCTGGCGCCAGCCAAATTCTTCCACCGCATACTGAATGACCGGCGACCAGAGTGTGCCGGAGAGGTAGTTGCCGCTGGCCACGATGGCGACCGCGATCCCGCGGCGTTTGTGGAACCAGTGGGAAATATCGGCAACCAGCGGCGCAAAGGTCGCGGAGCTGCCAAACATGCCGATCAGCAGCGCCTGCGCCACGATGAAAAGCCAGTAGTGGGAGGCCGCGGCCGTCAGGAAGTATCCTGACGCCAGCATCAGCGTCCCGCCAATCAGCGGCGGGAAGATGCCGAAGCGGTCGGAGATCCGCCCCATCATGATGCCGCCGATGGCGAAGCCGATCAGGGTCGCGGTAAAGGGCAGTGACGCGCCGCCCCGGTCGATACCGAACTCCGCCTGGATTGCCGGCAGCACCACCACGCTGGACCAGAGCCCGACGCCGCCGATCGTGCTCAGCACCAGCGCCACCGCCAGCCGCCGCCAGGAGGCGGCGCTGTCAGTCGTGACCTGGAGGAGCGCGTTCGCGGAGCTGTTCATAGACGATGGCCTGGTCCTGGGTGGGAAAGGGCATGATCCTGACTAACCGACCGGGAAGGCAGAGGGCAACGATTTCGGCGGTATGGCTGCTATGCGCGCGGAAAGCTTGTTACGCTAGCACCCTGATGCGGCGGGAGATTTCCGGGCTACCAGTCCAGGGGTTCACGGTCCCGGAAAAAGCCGCCGCTCGGCCCGTCATCCGGCAGACCCGCCAGCCAGATGGCCGTATCCGCCCCCTCTTCCGGCGAGCGGTTCGCACTCTCTCCGCCCATGCGGGTTCGGACCCAACCGGGACACATGGCGTTGATCTTCACGGTCTCCGGCAGCTCCCGCGACAGCGCGAGGGTCAAAGCATTCAGCGCGGCCTTCGCGACGCCGTAAGCGCCGGGTCCTTCCAGCCCCTGGGAGAAAGCGCCCCAATCCGAGGAGACATTGACGATCCGGCCGTAGCCCCGTTCGATCATCCCAGGCGCGACGCCGCGGATCAGATGGTAAGGACCATCCAGCATCACCGCCATGGAAGCGCGATAGCCCTCCGGGTGCTCCAGCATCGGGTGCTCGATGAGCACACCGGCATTATTCACCAGCACGTCGATCTCGCCAGCTTGCGCCAGCGCGGCTTCGATCGAGGCCTGATCAGCAACATCCAGGCCGATGGCTTCGACTCCCAGCTCCGCCGCCGCCTCTTCGCCGGCGGCAGGGTCACGCGCGCCGATCACCACCCGCATCCCCCGCGCCGCCAAACCCTTCGCAATCGCGAAGCCGATCCCCCGGTTGCCGCCGGTCACAACTGCTGTCCTGGTCATGCTTGTTCCACGCTCCTTTTCCCAAACCAACAAACGTCTAATCGCGCGATCTGTTCGCTTATAAATTCAGCATACAAACTTCACCACTTAAACGAGAGTGAGTATGGTTATTTATCTATTATCGCCCAGGAGTAGCTTTATGTTTAATGCGCTAAAAGAATTAATGCTGGATCTCGGCAGTGATTTCGGGCAAATGGGCACACATGTTAACAATTGGGGCATAGCAAAATTCATAAAGGCGATAGAACCCGTAGTAATACCTATAGCTATTTTCGCATTTTTACTTGATATGCTTGTTGATCGCCCCATCGATCGAGCACTTCGACAGTCAACACTATTTGCCCAAATGGCGCAATCTCATGCAGCCAAACCCAGTGTGTTGGCACTTGTCAACGAAGGAGTCTCGATAATCGGGCGAAACTTAAGTGGTATCGAACTAGCGGATACCAATTTAGAGAACACTGATTTTAGTTCTTCCAATCTAACGGGCGCAAACCTCGCGAGCGTTAAATTTGTTGACGCAAAAATTAAGGGAACCAAATTCGAAAGAGCAAACTTGGCTGATGCCAATCTTCAGAGAGCGATCGCTGAAGGAGCTATCTTCGAGCATGCGAATTTAAGCAATGCGAATCTAAAAAATGTGAATTTCAAAAGAGCGAGTTTTCGAAATGCAAGCCTACAAGGAGCAGATCTTAAGTTTTCAGATATGACAAACACGACACTGGAGGAGGCTGATCTCAGAGTTGCGAACCTTAGCAAAGTCAACTTCACACGCGCCAACCTTAAAAACGCAAAGCTAAGCAACGCATTTCTTCGAGAAGCTAACTTTACCTCAGCGATTCTTACAGGCGCCGATCTATTTGAAGCAAATCTTCGCTCATCTCTGTTCATTGACGCTAACCTAGAGGGAGCATACTTAAACCGTTCAGACTTACTTGGAACAATCTTTAAAAGCACAAATCTCCGACGTGCAAAGTTAAACAATGTATCTTTAGTAGATTCAAGTGTGCAAAAAGTGGATTTTGAAAACGCATCCATAAAAAATACAAATATGAAAAAAATGGATCTCCGAGATAGCAATCTCCGCTTCACTGCCCTCAGCTTTTCAAATTTGTCTCAGGCCAACATAGAGGACATCAATTTTGCAGGCGCAGACCTGGAAGGAGTAGATTTCACCCAAGTCATTGGAAACAACATTTACACATCAGGGGCGAATCTCAAGAATGCTAACTTTTCTGAAGCAATCTTGAACGGCGCAGACTTCCATGGCGGTGACTTGAGGGGCGCCAATTTTAGCGAATCTATTCTCGTCGGCGCGGGCTTCACTATCGCTGGTCTAGACAACGTTAACTTCGACGGCGCCAATATCAGCGCTGCCAACTTTGGAGGCGCCCAAGGACTCTCGCCTCAAGCCCTAAACAAGGCATGCTATTTACCTAAGACCGGAGTACCTGAATTGGATGTTCATCGTGGCCCACCCATTAATCTACCCGATCGAATTACCCCTCCCATATTGCACTGCCCTGAAGAGTAGAAGATCCGCAACCGCTACCCAAGCTCGTACTATCATACAGCTCTAGGCCTTGCCACTCTCGCCGCAAAAGTTCATAGTTTGTTCCCAATTATCAGGGAAGCGGAACAGAGCAATGGCGGTGCCGTTGAGACGGCGGGCGGAGAGCCTCAAGAGCGGCCAGGAACCCGGCGCGACTGTGGCCGGGATGCCGGATTTCGCGTTCAATCAGGAGCTTCCGGAGCGCCCTGCACGCCCCACGCCGCGGCGCGAACTGCCGCAGCTCTATTACCTCACTCACTTTCAGGAGATGCTCGACTTCGTTGGCGATAAGTACGCCCATGTGCTTGCTGATGAACATCGGCGTTTCATGGCGGACTTCGGCGCGCTGGAACGGGAAGCCCAGTGCCTCTACGTCCGCCTGGTCAACCGCAAGGGCTGTGTCTTCGAGACGGCGAAGCTGCGCTATGCGGAAATCCCTGAACCCGGCGATGCTATAAAGAGTCTCCGCGAAGCCGGCTTCGCCGGCGCGGTGACACGGGCGGACTTTGGCGCCCTGCTGCAAAGCCTCTCGAAAGACGCTCTGATGGAGCTCCTGGCACCCCATCTGGAAACTGTCGGCGTCAAGCGGAGCTGGCCCAAGGCTAAGGTCCTCGAACATGCGCGCAGGACCCTGGATTTCGAGACCTATGCGGCCTCGCCCGCTGCCGCGCGCCATATCCTGCAGGGCCGCCGTGAGGAACTCGGCTTTCTGCTCTACCTCTACTTCGGGCGCATCGAAGAGGGGCTGACCCGCTTCGCCCTGCGCGATCTCGGTGTGGTGCGCACCCACAGCTTCAAGAGCGACTACGAGGCGCGCTTCGAAGGCCCGGAGGAAGCCCGGGCCTGCTTCTTCTATGCCGCCCGCCGGGAAGCACTTTCGCAGACCGAGGAAGAGACCTGCCGCGCCTGGGCGCAGGACGCCCCTCAGTGGCCGGCAGCCGCGGGCGATAAATCAGAGGATCTGCGCGACAAGCTGCTTTATGAACTGGGCGGCCGGCTCGAGAAAGGCGACAACACGGAGGCCGCGCTGAGCGTCTATGCCTTGGGAAACTCAGCACTTTGCAACGAGCGGCTGGTGCGTCTGCGCTATGCCCGAGGGGACCGCGAGGCGGTGCGCGAGAAGCTCGAAGCCATGATGGCGCAGCCGGCCAGCGACCTGGAGGCGCTCTTCGCCCAGGACTTCTATGCGCGCAAGTTCAAGGGCAAGCGCACCAGCCTGCTGACCGATCGCCTGCGCGCCAGCCAGACGATCGGCATCGATGAATCCTTCCGCAACGCTCCCGAGCGGGGCGCGGCGGACTACTACCGGCGCCAGGGTTACGAGACGCTGCATAGCGAAAACGGTCTCTGGCGCAGCCTCTTCGGCCTGCTGTTCTGGGAAGAGATCTACTGCGCGGAGGGCGCGGCAATCCACAACGCCTTCGAGCGCCTGCCGGAAAGCCTGAAGTCGGGCGGCTTTTATGAGACCTTCCAAGACCGCATCGAGAGGAAACTCGACCGGCTGAAGGATCCCTCCTCGGCGCTGCAGAGCCTGCTTGGCACGCTGTCACGCCATTACGGCACGCCCAACGGCATCTTCCTCTGGCGGCCCGATATCGCGGACTGGCTGGCACCTTTCCTGAAACTCGCGCCGCCCGAAGCAAGCGCCGGCGTCCTGCGCGCCATGTGCAAAAGCTACTCGACCCGCAAGGACGGCTTCCCCGATCTCATGCTCTGGAACAAAGACGCGCTACGCTTCATCGAGGTCAAGACCGCCGGCGACCAGATCCGCCGCAACCAGCTCATGCAGCTCGACCTGCTGGCCAGCAGCGGCTTCGATGTCGAGGTCGCCCGGGTAGACTGGATCATCGATCCGGAGCAGCTCTACGTGGTGGTCGATGTGGAGACTACCGGCGGTCGCGCCGCGCGTCACCGGGTCACCGAAATCGGCGCGGTGAAAGTCCGGAACGGTCAGATCCTCGACCGCTGGCAGAGCCTGATCAATCCGCAGCAGTCCATCCCCGGCAGCATCACCCGCCTGACCGGCATCACAAACGCCATGGTCGCCGGCGCACCTATTTTCGCCGAGATCGCCGACGACTTTCAGGACTTCATGGGCGAGGCCATCTTCGTCGCCCACAACGTGCGCTTCGACTACGGGTTCATTTCCGAGGAGTTCCGGCGCCTGGACCGCCGCTTTCGGCACCCGCAGCTCTGCACCTGTGCCTCCATGCGCGCGCTCTATCCGGGTCACAAGTCCTATAGCCTGGGCAACCTCTGCCGCAGCTTCAACATCGCCCTGGACAGCCACCACCGGGCCCTCTGCGACGCCGAGGCGGCGGCGGAGCTTTTACTACTGGTGAACGCCCGCAGGCTGGAAGGGAATTCAGCGGAAGCTTGACGGCGAGAGCGAGGGTAGATCGCCCGACAGGCGCTCGAACCAGACCCCGTGATCGTCCTTCTTCATCCGCCGGTACTGGGTCCGCAGGTAGCGCGCCACCTTGGGATGCCGGCGGTAGAGCTTGGAGGTGCCGTACTCCACGAAGACGTAAGGTGTTTCGGTGGCATCCAGCGCGGCGAGAATCTCGTCGATCTGCGCAGGCACGAAAAACTCCCAGGAAAAGCCTGCCGTCCGGTGCGCCGACCAGCGGCCGGAGTTGCGGTAGACCAGGGCGCTGCCGAAGGAATAAATCGGCCCGGGACGCGCGCTCGGCTCGATCAGGAAGCGGCCGCTCACATGCAGATGCTTCTGCCGCGGATCGACCATCCACTGATAGGTCTTCACCCCGAAGCCCGACATCATGGTCTCGGAGATCAGGAGCTGCGCTTTGGTCAAGAAGGGCCCGGTCAGCGATGCCGTTGGCGGCAAGGCGAAAAGCGCCGTGCAGACCATAGCCGGTGTCGCATACTGCGTGAACCTGCCCCGCTTCAGGACAGCGGAAAAGTCCACGAAGCGGCCGGCGTAGTGCGCAACATGATCGAGGCCGACGACGGCCAGAATCCCCAGGGGCGTGAACAGCAGCAGGGTGTGATAGGGCCACCAGGAGAAGCGCTGGATCAGAAAGAGACCGGCCGCCAGCAGCATCCAGACCAGCATCATGGTCACCATGCGCGACGCCGGTCTGCTGCGGAACCAGACCACAAGCGTCACAACCACGAACAGCAGCCAGGGAGCGGCGTTCTTGAGCACGAAGGCGCTGGCGGTCACCAGTCGGGTTTTGGACGCGCCCGGCGCGGTGATGAGAGCCTCCGGCGGATAGATAAAGGCGGTCCAGAGCAGTTCCCGCAACGCGCCGATCTGCCAGAACCAGAGCAGTACCGCGGCAAAGGGCAGGACCACACCGGCAGCGACCGGTACCCAGACCTGAAAGACAAGACCTGGCCAAGAGACCCGGCCGTTCCGGAGCAGGTAGAAGGACGCGATCAGCCAAAACGCAACCGGTATCGGCGCCAGAAGAAGCTTGAAGAGTGTCGCGACGGCCGCGCAGAGTCCGCTCAAGAATAACAGCAGCATGATCCGGACCGCCGGCCTGGCGCCCCCGGTCTCCAGGGCTTGCAGCGACAACCAGGCAACCAGGTAAAGCGGAAAGGCGACCAGAATTTCGAGCTGGGTCAGTTCGTCCTGCTGCGCCGTCGCATAGTAGAGCCCGAGCGTCGCCAGAGGCACGAGTGCCGAGAGCCAGCGCGCCTGAAAGCAGGGACGCAGGGTGACCATAAGAACCACGGCAAAGGCCGACAGCCAGATCAGCTCCAGCAGGCGGATGCCCAACTCGGCAAAACCGAAGAGCTGGCCACCCCAGAGATAGAAGAAGTAAAGCCCAGGCTGCTTATTGCCCCAGTACTCGACATAGAGCCTGGCGCCCTGGTTCAGTTCGTTGGCAGCATAGAACAGGACCGCCTGATCATCCCCGAAGGGATAGACGAGGTTGACCGCCCCGAGCGAGAGGAAGATGGCAAATCCGACCACATACCATACCGCCTCCTGAAGGGGATGAGCCCTCCGGGAAGCCTCGGCGGCAAGAGTTTCTGGCTGTGACGTCGGTTCCATGTTGGGCGTTCGGACTCTCAATCAATTGCAAAAATCGGCGCCACCGAGTGAAGAAGATGGCGAAAGCTGAAAACAAACAGGCAAGACGCAGGGCGCCCAATCCAGTATCCGGCGGCAAATATCCCGCAGCTTGAGCAAAAATTTGGTAAATAAAGCTTAGTCGGTAGTGACCTGGTTCTCCCCCAAAACCTTGCCTTCGCTATCCCTCCGCCAGCGGCGGCAGGCCACGCTCTTTACGCGGCGTCCGGCCGAAAAAGTCGCGGTAGCACTTGGAAAAGTGCGACGCCGAGACGAAACCGCAGGCCAGCGCCACGTCAATCACCGACATATTGGTCTGCAGCAGTAGCAGCCGCGACTTGTTCAGGCGCAGCTCCAGATAGTGCCGGGCCGGCGAGCGGTTCAGATACTTGCGGAACAGGCGTTCGAGCTGACGGGTCGAGAGCCCCGCCTCCCGCGCCAGACCGGTCCGGCTCAGCGGCTCCTCCAGGTTCTGCTCCATCAGGGCGATGACCGCCAGCAGCTTGGGATGGCGCACGCCCAGGCGCGCCGGCAGCGACATGCGCTGGTGGTCGTGATGGTCGCGAATCCGCTCGTGGGTGAAGACGTCCGCGACCTGGACCGCCAGTTCATAGCCATGCTGACGGGTGATCACGTTCAGCATCATATCCAGCGCCGCGGTACCGCCGGAGCAGGTGAAGCGGTTGCGGTCGATCTCGAAAAGCTCGGTACTGACCTCGATTTCCGGAAACTCCTCCAGGAAACCCGCCAGATTCTCCCAATGAATGGTGCAGCGGTAATCATTCAGCAGGCCTGCCCGCGCCAGAATCTGCGTCCCAGTGCAGAGCGCCCCGATATCCGCGCCCTTGCGGTCCATCCGGCGCAGCCAGGCATCCAGGGCTTTGTTGGCGTAGTTATAGACCTCGACACCGCTGCAGATCATGACGGTATTGAGGCTGCTGGCCTCCTCCAGCGTCGCGGTCGGGCGGAATTCAATCCCGCAGGAAGCTGTGACCGGCTCCCCGTCCACCGTCACCAGCCGCCAGTCGTAAAGTGTCCGCCCGCTCTGCCGGTTGGCCATGCGCATGGGCTCGACAACCGAGGTCAGGGCAATCATCGAGAAATTGGGGATCAGGACGATGGCGGTCGTCAGTGGCAGTTCACGGGGTACGTTGCCGAACATAAGGCGCTCAAAAGTAAACTCAATTCCGGTATTTGCCCGACCAATAGGCTTGGCAATAACCGATCAACTCTGGCACAAATCGCCTATTGTCGCGAACAGAAAACTATCTGGCGGGAACCACAAAGATGGCCGCCCCCGCTTCGAGTGGTCTGTGCAGGGATGCCATGGGCTCTCCGGCGCCGCCAAAACGGCAGAAAACGGCGCAGACCGAAGAAAAGTGAATGGGAATGCGGCCGCAGATCTGCGGCCGGTTTTCGTGCGTATTGATTAGTTGGGCCATTGCGCCCGGCCACAGGGGACAAGAGCAGTCATGAAGTCGCGCTACTCGATCTTCAGCTTGATGCGCAACGCCTTGAGCTACCACGAGAAATGGCCCGAGGCCTGGCGCAGTCCGGAGCCGAAATCCTCCTACGACGTGGTGATCGTCGGTGGCGGCGGCCACGGGCTGGCGACGGCCTACTACCTGGCAAAGCTTCACGGCATCCGCAATGTCGCGGTGATCGAGCGCGGCTGGCTGGGCGGCGGCAACACCGGCCGCAACACGACCATCGTGCGCTCCAACTACCTCTGGGACGAAAGCGCGGCGCTTTACGAGCACGCCCTGAAGCTCTGGGAAGGCCTGAGCCAGGACCTGAACTACAACGTCATGTTCAGTCAGCGCGGCGTCCTCAACCTGGCCCACAATCAGCACGACCTGCGTGAACTTTCCCGCCGGATCAATGCCAACCGCCTGAACGGCGTCGATTCCGAGTTCCTGAACCCGCAACAGATCAAGGATATGGTCCCGCTGATCGACCTGCGCGGCAACGGCCGCTATCCGGTGCTGGGCGCCTCGGTCCAGCGGCGCGGCGGCACGGCGCGTCACGACGCGGTCGCCTGGGGCTATGCCCGCCGGGCCGACGAACACGGGGTCGACATCATCCAGGAATGCCCGGTCACCGGCTTCGAGTTCGATAACGGCAAAATCACCGGCGTTCAGACCGCCAAGGGCCTGATCAAGGCCAAGAAGGTCGGCGTCGTGGTTGCCGGTCATGCCTCGGTGGTTGCCGATATGGCGGGGATCCGCCTGCCGCTGGTCTCCCACCCGCTGCAGGCCCTGGTCTCCGAGCCGGTCAAGCCAGCCATCGACACGGTCATCATGTCCGGCGCCATCCACGCCTACATCAGCCAGTCCGACAAGGGCGAGTTCGTCATCGGCGCCGGCGTCGACAAATATGTCGGTTACGGTCAGCGCGGCAGCCTGCCGGTCACGGAAGAGACCCTGGCCGCGGTCTGCGAACTCTTCCCCAGCCTGCGCCGCATGCGCATGATGCGCCAGTGGGGCGGCATCGTGGATACCTGCCCGGACGCCAGCCCGATCATCTCCAAGACTCCGATCGAGGGCTTCTTCATCAACTGCGGCTGGGGCACCGGCGGCTTCAAGGCCACGCCGGGTTCCGGCTGGACCTTTGCCGATACCATCGCCAACGACCGCCCGCACCCGCTCAACGAGGCCTTCTCGCTGGACCGCTTCAGCAGCGGTTATCTGGTCGACGAACACGGCGCCGCGGCTGTCGCTCACTAAGGAACAGGGACTATGCTTCAGATCAATTGCCCCTATTGCGGTCCCCGCTTCGAAACCGAGTTCTCCTACGGTGGAGAGGCGCACATCGCCCGGCCGACCGACGGCGACTCCCTGACCGACGAGCAGTGGGCCGAATACGTCTTCATGAACAGCAACACCAAGGGCGTGTTCCTGGAGCGCTGGGTCCACACCAGCGGCTGCCGGCGCTGGTTCAATGTCGCGCGCGACACGGTCACCTACAGGGTTCTCGCGGTCTACGAGCAGGGCGCCCAGCCGCCCGAGCTCGAGCTGCGTAAAGACGTCTAAACGGAAGAAGAAACATGCCCGCACGTTTTCGCCTGGCCGAAGGTGGACGGATCGACCGCTCCAAGCCGATCTCCTTCCGTTTCAACGGCAAAGTCTATCAGGGCTTCGAGGGTGATACCCTCGCCTCCGCCCTGCTCGCAAATGGCGTCCATCTGGTCGGCCGCAGCTTCAAGTACCACCGCCCGCGCGGCATCATGTCCGCCGGCGCCGAGGAAGCCAACGCGCTGATCCAGGTCGGCGAAGGCGCGCGCACGGATCCCAACCTGCGCGCCACCCAGATCGAGCTGGTCGACGGTCTCGTTGCCGCTTCCCAGAACTGCTGGCCGAGCGTCGAGTTCGACGTCAGCATCGTGAACAACATCGCCTCGCGCCTGATCCCCTCGGGTTTCTACTACAAGACCTTCATGTGGCCGGCCTCCTTCTGGATGACCTACGAGCACGCGATCCGCAAAGCCGCCGGTCTCGGCAAGGCCCCGGAAGCCCCGGATCCCGACAGCTACGACAAGACCTTCGCCCATTGTGACGTGCTGGTGGTCGGCGGCGGCCCGACCGGCCTCGCGGCCGCCCTCTCGGCCGGACGCGCCGGCGCGCGCGTGATCCTGTCGGAACAGGACGGCAGCCTGGGCGGCAACCTGCTCAGCGAAAGCGGCGCCGAGATCGAGGGACAGCCGGCCCTGGAGTGGGTCGAGGCGGCCCGTGCGGAGCTGGAAGGCCTGGAGAACGTCCGGGTCCTGACCCGCACCCAGTGCTACGGCTACTTCGATCACAACTTCTTCGGCCTGATGGAAAATCTGACCGATCACCTCAAGGACAAGCCGAAGAACCTGCCGCGCCACCGGCTCTGGAAGCTGCGCGCCAAACAGGTCGTGCTGGCCACCGGTGCGATCGAGCGACCGCTGGTTTTCTCGGACAACGACCGGCCCGGCATCATGCTGGCCAGCGCCTGCCGGACCTACGTCAACCGCTATGGCGTCAAGCCGGGCAAAAAGGCGGTGGTCTTCACCAACAACGACGGCGCCTATGCCGCAGCGATCGACCTGCACAAGGCCGGCGTTCAGATCGCGGCGATTGTCGATCTGCGCGCCGACCCGGAAGGCCCGCTGACCGAACAGGCCCGTGAAGCCGGTCTCAAGATCATGGGCAACCACGCCATCATCGCGACCGCCGGCGACAAGCGCGTCAAGGCGGTGCAGGTCGCGCCCCTGAGCGAGGACGGCGAGAAGGCCTACGGTGGCGGCGAGCGGATCGAATGCGATTTCGTCGCGGTCTCCGGTGGCTGGAACCCCACCGTCCACCTGCACAGTCAGTCCCGCGGTAAGATCGTTTTCGACGACGACTACGCCTGTTTCGTCCCCGGCGCCACCGCCCAGGAATCGGCCACCGCGGGCGCCTGCACCGGCAGCTTCGGCCTCGGCACCTGTCTGAGCCAGGGCCACGAGGCGGGCCTCACCGCCGCGGCGGAAGCCGGCTTCAAGGCCAAGGGCCGCAAGAAGGCCGCACCCAAGGCCGAGGACCGGGACTTCCTGCCGGCCCGCTGGATGTGGCTGGTGCCCGGCGACAAACCTCTGGGCCACGGCGGCAAGCATTTCGTCGACGTACAGAACGACGTCACGGCGGCGGACCTGCACCTGGCCCTGCGTGAAGGCTACCGCTCGATCGAGCACGTCAAGCGCTACACCACCACCGGCATGGGCACCGACCAGGGCAAGACCAGTAACGTCAATGCCATCGGCATCGTCGCCGGCCACTTCGGCTGCCCGATCCCCGAAGTGGGTGTGACCACCTTCCGCCCGCCCTACACGCCGGTCACCTTCGGCGTCTTCGCCGGGCGCGATGTCGGTGACCTGCTGGATCCCGTCCGCAAGACCCCGATGCACGCCCTGCACGAGCACGCCGGCGCGGCCTTCGAGGATGTCGGCCAATGGAAGCGCCCCTGGTACTTCCCGCTCGCCGGCGAGGACATGCACGCGGCGGTCAATCGCGAGGTCAAGGCCTGCCGCGACTCCCTCGGCGTGATGGACGCCTCGACCCTGGGCAAGATCGACATCCAGGGCAAGGACGCCGCCGAGTTCCTGAACCGGGTCTACAGCAACGCCTGGCTCAAGCTGAAGGTCGGTTCCTGCCGCTACGGCCTGATGCTGGGCGAGGACGGCATGGTGATGGACGACGGCGTGACCAGCCGTCTTGGCGAGAACCACTTCCTCATGACCACGACCACCGGCAACGCCGCCTCGGTCATGGCGCATCTGGAAGAGTTCCTGCAGACCGAGTGGCCGGAGCTGGAAGTATTTCTGACCTCAGTCACCGAGCAGTTTGCCACGGTCTCTATCGCTGGCCCCAACGCCCGCAACCTGCTGGCGGAACTGACCAGTGATATCGACCTCTCGGCCGAGGCCTTCCCCTTCATGACCCTGCGCGAAGGCAGCGTGGCCGGAATACCGGCCCGGATCTTCCGGATCTCCTTCACCGGCGATCTCTCCTTCGAGATCAACGTGCCGGCCAGTTACGGCGCGGCGCTCTGGCAGACGGTCATGACCGCCGGCGAAAAGTACGGCATCACCCCCTACGGCACCGAGGCCATGCACGTGCTGCGCGCCGAGAAAGGCTTCATCATCGTCGGCCAGGAGACCGACGGTTCGGTCACGCCCTTCGACCTGGGCATGGACTGGATCGTCTCCAAGAAGAAGGACTTCATCGGCCGCCGCTCGCTCTATCGCTCGGACATGTCCAAGGACGACCGCAAACAGCTCGTCGGCCTGCTGACCGATGTGCCCGAGACGGTGCTGCCGGAAGGCGCGCAACTGGTCGAAAAGGTGGAGGACAAACCGCCGATGAAGATGCTCGGCCATGTGACCTCCAGCTATCACAGCCCGAACGTCGGCCGCTCGATCGCCATGGCCCTGATCAAGGGCGGCCGGGCGCGCATGGGCAGCAAACTCTACGCCCCGCTGGCCGACGGCAAGGTCGTGACCTGCACCGTTACAGACGTGGTTTTCTATGACAAGGAAGGAGAGCGGACCCGTGGTTGAGGCCTATCTCAGACAGAGCCCGCTGTCGCAGCTCGCCCTGCCCAGCCGCATCGCCGCCGAACACGGCAATGTCGGCGTGGCCATGGCCGAGCGCCAGTTCCGCCGCATCATCAATCTGCGCGGCAATCCCAAGTCCGCGGACTTCCTCAAGGCCGCGAAATCGGTCCTGGGTGCGGAGCTGCCCCAGGCGCCGAACAGCGTCGCCAAGGGCAAGGACGCGACGCTGCTCTGGCTCGGTCCGGACGAGTGGTGGGTGATCGCGGAGGCGGATGCGGCGCCCCTCGCCGACAAGCTGCGCGAGGCCCTCGCCGGCCAGCACGTTTCGGTCACGGATGTGGGCGAAGGCTACACCTGCATCGGCGTCTCCGGTGCCTCGGCCCCGGACACTCTGGCCAAGGGCTGCCCGCTCGACTTCCACGATAGCGTCTTCGCGCCGGGCTCCTGCGCCCAGGGCGACATGGCCAAAGCCGCGGTGGTCTTCCACCGCCTCGAGGCAGACACCCCGAGCTTCGAGATCTATGTCCGCAGCAGCTTCGCGGAATATCTCTGGCGCTGGATCGAGGATGCCGCCGGCGAGTACGGGATGGCCGTGACCGGCTGACGCCCCTGACATAGATTTAAGAAAGCGGCTGTTTCAGGCCGCTTTTTTTGCCTACAACGTCCAGCTACGGATTTGTATCTCGGACTTACTAATAGCCACACAATACCTAAAGTTGCCGCACTTTCATTGACAGGCGTCACCTGAGGAAAGATCGGCCTCGCCAAACGTGATCTCTCCACACTCTCGGATTGTTTGGCCAGACTCAAATACAATTTTTCATTAGAGCTTACTTCCGACAGACCAACACAGTAAAATTAAAACCACTTGTTGTATTTAATAGTACTTCACATTCTATTTACAATTTTATTTTAAATGTCGAAAAACGAGATGGATTTTATTCCATCGACAAGATTATTTCTAAGCTTAACCACTCATAATAGCTTTTGCGCAGGGATGTTTTCGCATGCCACAACGAAATCTGCTTGCTGGACTGGAGAACTTTCGAATCTCGGTTCGTATCGGTGTCCTTTCTGCTCTAAGCGTTGCCTCGACAATCATCTTGAGCACTGCCTATCTCTACGGCGACCTCAACATGGGGTTGGCGTTGAGCAGGCTTCACGAGAATGCGCAACTGGCTCAGGCGGCACAGGAGATCGAGAATGGCGCGCTACAGATGCGCCGCCGAGAAAAAGATTTCATCATCCGCCGCGACCTAAAGTATGCCGAAAAATATGAGGCTTCGAAAAACGCCGTTATTGCTTCACTTGATGAAATGGCGGGCATGGCCGTCGCCGCACAAGTCCAAGAGGAAGGAGCCCGTCTCAAGGCGGGTATCATCGAACATGCCGAGCAATTCCAGCGAGTCGTTGAGCTAAACGAGCAGTTGGGACTGGATGAGCAAAGCGGTCTACAAGGCGCACTTCGCTCGGCCGTACACGCGGTTGAAAGCAAACTGAAAGAAGTCGGCGCTGACGCGTTGACAGTCAAGATGCTCATGATGCGGCGCCATGAAAAAGACTTCATGCTACGCGGCACGGAAAAATACATCGAGAGAATTGACCAGCGGCGGCAGGAGTTTGACGGCCTTCTTGCAGAGACCAATATATCCCAGGAGTTAAAGCAGGAAATATCAAGTTTGATGGATAGCTATCAGAAAGGTGTTCACAACTGGGCGGAGACCTATTTACTCTTAAAGAACACTGCACCACTTCTGAGTCAGATCTTTGCACGCATGGGTGATGACTTTGACCGGACTTTCGCCGTGGCGGCTGAAGGCTTCAGTGCCGCTGAAGCTTCGCTCGACGAAGCTCGGACCTTGACGGAAATCATCTTTCTGATCGTCGGTCTTGCGGTTCTGGCCGTTGCCGTATGTCTTGGAGCCATGATCGGCCGCAGCGTCAGTAAGCCAATCCAGAAGATGACAGCCGCCATTGTCGCACTTTCAGAAGGCGACACCAAACGTGAAATTCCCTCGACGCAAAACAAGGATGAAGTCGGCGATATCGCCCGGGCCGTTCTTGTCTTCAAGGAAAACGCTCTGGAGCGCGAACGCTTGGAAGCCGAACAGGGCGAACAGCGTGAAGCACAACGGAAGCGGGCCAAGGCTATCGAAAGCTTAATCGCCAACTTCGACAAGTCAGTGAAAAGAGCTTTGGGAACCGTAACTTCGGCGTCGACCCAGCTTGATAACACGGCAAAGAACATGACCGATGCCGCCGCACATACCAGTCAACGCTCCGATTTGGCAGCAACCGCAGCGGAATCGGCCTCAACCAACGTCGCTACCGTGGCCTCCGCATCAGAGGAACTGAACAGTGCAATCGCCGAAATTGGCCGTCAAATGACGCACTCGACCGATGTTTCGCACCGGGCAAAGAACGAAGCCGACCGGACAAGCGAAACGATGGGCGCGCTTGCCGATGCTGCGAAAAAGATCGGTGCGGTGGTCAACCTGATTCAGGACATCGCCGAGCAAACGAACCTTCTGGCGCTCAACGCCACAATCGAAGCAGCGCGCGCTGGCGATGCCGGGAAAGGCTTCGCGGTGGTGGCCGGCGAGGTAAAATCCCTAGCCAACCAGACCGCGAAGGCGACTGAAGAGATCAGCCAGCAGATCTCCACAATGCAAAGCTCGACCGGCGACGCCGTCACCGCTATCGAGCGCGTGACCGGCACCATCGAACAGATGGCGGAAATCGCCACGGCGATCGCTTCCGCCATTGAAGAACAAAGTGCCGCGACTCAAGAGATCTCAAAGAACGTGCAGGAGGCCTCAGTTGGAACATCTGAGGTCACCAGCAACATTGCGGAAGTCAACAACGCTACCGGGGAAACAAGTCAGGCCGCTAATCAGGTGACCAGTCTTGCATCAGACCTTTCCGAACAGGCAAGCAGTCTCGGTAAGGAAATCGAGAGCTTCTTGGAATCTGTCAAAGCCGCATAAGGCCTGTACGGATCAGGTCAATGCCCGATGTTGAAATTGTTGTTCCCGTTCACATCCCGCCCGCGCACCAGATGGAGCGGCCGCACGCCGTAGCCCTGGGCCGGATGCTGCTTGCCGATTTCGGCGCCCAGCGCGTGATCGTAAAAGGAAGTCGCCGGCATCAGACGCACGATGAAGGCGGCGCGGCGTCTGTCGGTCCGATTGGCGCGGGAACCGTGGATCATATAGACATCATGGAACGAGACCTGCCCGGCCTCCAGGATCAGGTCTTCGGCGGAGGCCTCGTCGAAATGCTCTGAGTCGCAGACCAGGTTGATGGTTTTGTCGTCGCCTTCGATCCAGGAATGGCTGTAGAGCTGGTGCGCCCGATGCGATCCGGGAATGAAGCGCATGGGCCCGTTCTCCGGCGTCACATCATCCAGCGGGATCCAGATGGTCAGGGTCTCCAGCGGCCGGATCGGATAGTACTCCCCGTCCTGATGCCAGGGCGTTTCCTTGCCATTCTGCGCAGGCTTGCCGAAGATCGTCGTGCCCCAGAGAATGATGTCCTCGCCGATGAGCTGCGCCGCGGTTTCCATCAGCTCCGGCCGGGTCGCGAACTCCAGCCACTTCTCCGAGCCGATCACGCCTTGCGAGCCGCCGTTGGTCTGGTGCGGCGCCAGCATGATATCGCTCTCGAGATGGGCGTTGCGTGCCAGCAGCGCATCGTACTCCGCGCGCATCTCCGCAATCACCGCGTCGGGCAAGCGGTAGGACGGCACCACCCAGCCCTTTTCCCGATAGGCCCGCAGTTCTTCTTCATTCAAAGCCGTCGCCGTCATTCCACCTCCCACAGATTTCGACAAGCAAAGCACAACTGCGGTTTCACCGGCAGCAAAAAACGAACCTGCACATTTGTCGCACCTCAATCACGGCGTGAATTGACCTGCATCAAAGCGCCTACCCCGGATCTGTTCTTTCTTTCATCCGCCTGGCGGGGTTCTCCCTCTTAAAGGCCGCGCTTTTCAGATTCGACGCCGATTGCCGTCACGCCCTGACAGCCTGACGGGGGTCTCTTGCTGAGCCTCGGCACGTCTCTGAATTCCGGCCGACAAGCATCAGGCAGCTCAAGGCAACTGAACGGCTCCGCCTCGCGTGAAAGGACGGAGCGAAACGGAGATGACATGAACATTAGGCGTTGCAGATCCGCGGTCTGTTTCACCGCGCTTTCGGCTTTCCTCGCGGCGGGCGCGCTGTCCCAGCCAAGCCTCGCGTCAGAGGACTTCTTCAATCCCTTCGGCTTCGAGCTGGAAGGCTCCCTCGGCGAGAACGGCCACAGCCGCTACGTCGCGCCGCTGACCAATCCGATCTTCAACGAGACGCCGCACATCACCACCGAGGCCCGGGCTTTCTACTTCTACCACGCCCTGCCGAATGACTTCGTGACCGGCGGCGGTGACGTCAATCTCGCAGCGCTCCAGCTTCGCGTCGCCATCACCGACCGGCTCGGCTTCATCGCCACCAAGGACGGTTACGCCGACTTCAATTTCGACGAAGTCCTGCCCGACGAATCCGGCTTCGCGAACGTCGCGCTCGGCTTCAAGTATGCCCTGATCTCCCGGCCCGAGGACGAGACCATCCTGACCGCCGGCCTGCGCTACGAGATCCCCATCAACGATCTGGAGACTGGCGGCATCGAGCTGCAGGGTGACGGCGACGGCTTCCTCAATCCCTTCCTGACCGGCGCCACGGTGCTGGGTGACTTCGGCCTGCAGGCCAGCATCGGGGCCAACCTCGCCCTCGACACGGACGAGGACACCTCGATCCTGCACTACTCCCTGCACGGCGACTATGAGCTCTTCGAGGGTTTCTTCCCCCTGCTCGAGCTCAACGGCTTTACCGCGATCGATAATGGCAGGCGTCTGACCGGCGCGCTCGGCGACCTGGACGGCGTTGACGTGCTGAACTTCGGCAGCGAAGACCGCGACACCACGATCACGGTGGGCGGCGGCTTCCGCTACCGCTTCGACGACAACGTCCAGCTCGGCCTGGGCGCCGAAACCCCCATCACCGACAAGGACGACACGATCTTCGATTACCGGGTCTATGTGGACCTGGTGCTGTCGATGTAAACCACTTTTCCCGGCAAGGCCCCCTGGCGCCAGCAGGCCGCGTCAGGGGTCCATCCGGTCTCGAACCGAAAGGCAGCATTTTACGCATTCTTAACCGCGCAAACCTACGATCCGCCTGAAATCAACTTTACTTACAGTCGCACAATAATTTCGCGGCTTTTCTTGTATTGACGATATCAGGGGTTGGGGATTTGCCAAGATTTTCTCGTAGTTTTGTATGGCTGTTCATCGTCCCACTGCCCATCGCGATTGCCATCTGCTCCGGCCTGGTTCTCATTTTCTTCCCTCACTTGACCGAAAACAACGCGCGCCAGAACGCCACGGCCGCCGCTTTGCAGATGATCAATCAGATCGAAATCGTGCGTTCTCTTTATGGAAAGAACGTCGTCAGCAAGGTCGTCAACAACTCGGACCTCTCGACCTCGGTTCACCACAAAACCGAGGAAGACACGGTGCCGCCGCCAGCGACCTTCATTCTGGATATCAGCGAGGCGCTGTCGGAGCAGGAGAACACGCGCTTCAAGTTCTATAGTCCCTTTCCCTTTGAAAACCGGCAGGGGCGTCAACTCGACGGTTTTCAGCAGCAAGCCTGGGACTTTCTCGTCGAGAATCCAAACGAGACCTTCGTTCGTCAGGAGACGGTGAACGGCCAGCAGATGGTGCGCGTGGCCGTTGCGGATGTCTTTGAACAGCAAAGCTGTGTCGATTGCCATAACGCGCATCCCGCGAGCCTGAAGACCGGCTGGAACCTGGGCGACGTGCGCGGTGTACTGGAGATCGAGACCAACATCGATGCGCAACTGGCGCAAGGTGCGACACTGAATCGCAGCGTTATCACGGGCACCCTGTTCGTCGGTCTGATCCTGACCCTGCTGACCGTCCTGACGGCGCTGGGCGTCTCCCGGCCGCTGCGTGCCATGACCCACTGCATGAAGCAGCTTGCCGCCGGAAAGACAGATGTCGCGATCCCGGGCCTGACAAACCGGACGGAAGTCGGCGAAATGGCCTCGGCGGTGGAGATCTTCCGCGACAATGCCGTCCGCAACCAGGATCTGGAGCGGCAGCAGGAAAGGCGGCGCGCGGCGGACCAGGCCCGCATCGAGAAGATGGAAGCCATCACGAGCACCTTCCAGAACAAGGTCACCGGAATCGTCAACGCGGTCTCGAACACCTCGGAGGCCTTGAAGGCCTCGGCCCAGACCATGACCGCCACGGCCAGCCGCACCTACGCCCAGTCGGACACCTCCATCGAAGCCTCGGAGCGAACGGCGGCCAACATCGAGGCGGTGGTGGAGTCGGCGGCGGACCTGGCGGTCTCCATCAAGGAAATCAAAGGCGAGGTCGATCAGTCCCAGAACACCACCCGCCGCGCCGTGACGACCGCGCAGGAAGCCAGCGAAGAGATCAAGGGCCTGGAGACCGCCGCTCAGAAAATCGGCGACGTGGTCAAGCTGATCACCGAAATCGCGGAACAGACCCACCTGCTCGCCCTCAACGCGACCATCGAAGCCGCCCGGGCGGGAGAAGCCGGCAAGGGCTTCGCCGTGGTCGCCGGCGAGGTGAAGAACCTGGCCGACCAGACCGCCAAGGCGACTGAGGAGATCAGCGCGCACATCGAGGCGATTCAGTCGGTGACCAAGGAAGCGGTGTCGCGCATCGAGGGCGTAACCGGCGCCATCGACGACATCAACAGCATCTCGCAAAAGATCTCGGCCGGTGTGGAGGAGCAGAGATCCGCCACCGAAAGCATTGCCGGCAGCACCGAACGCTCCGCCACGGACACCCGCGACGTCAACGGCACCATCTGTAACTTCCGCGACGCCTCGGCCGAAACCAAGGATTCCGCGCAGGACGTGCTCGCCGCCGCGACCGAACTCTCCACCAAAGCCAAGAGCCTGGAAGAAGAGATCGACAGTTTCCTGGCCAGCGTCAAAGAGGCTTAGACCAGAGACCCGGGTTACAGGGAATCGCTTCTGGCGCCCCGTTCCCCGGTGCATCTGATCTAAACACTTGCGGCCCGCATCCCGTCAGCTCGCCCGCGCGGTCTCCTCATCCTCCTCACCGGCCTCCGTCCCGATGAAGCCGCCCGACTGGCGCGACCAGAAGCCCGCATAGAGCCCGCCGCGCTCCAGCAGTTCGGCGTGAGTGCCCTGCTCCGCGATGCGGCCCTCGTCCAGGACGATGATGCGGTCCATGCGCTGAATGGTGGACAGACGGTGGGCGATGGCGATCACCGTCTTGCCTTCCATCAGGCCGGCCAGGGCCGACTGGATCAGGCCCTCGGCCTCGGAGTCCAGCGCCGAGGTGGCCTCGTCCAGCACCAGGATCGGGGCGTCCTTCAGCACGGCACGGGCCAGGGCGATGCGCTGGCGCTGGCCGCCCGAGAGCTTCACGCCCCGCTCGCCCACGTGGGCGTCGTAGCCGGTCCGGCCCTTAGGGTCGGAGAGGCCGGCGATGAAGTCGTCAGCGTAGACCAGGCCCGCGGCCCGGCGCATCTCGGCCTCGCTGGCCTCGGGCTTGCCGTAGAGGATGTTGTCCCGCACGGAACGGTGCAGCAGCGCCGTGTCCTGGGTCACCACCGAGATGGCGCGGCGCAGGGAATCCTGCGTCACCCGGCTGATGTCCTGGCCGTCGATCTCGATCCGCCCGCCCTCCACGTCGTAGAAACGCAGCAGCAGGTTGATCAGAGTCGACTTGCCCGCGCCCGAACGCCCGACCAGACCGACCCGCTCGCCGGGCCGGATCTGCAGCTCGATGCCGTGCAGGCCACCGGCCACAGGTGCGCCGTCTTCCTGCGCCGCCTGCTCCCGGCCGTAAAGATGCACCACCTGCCGAAAGCCGATGCCGCCGCCGGTCAGCGCCAGATCCGGCGCCGCCGGCGCATCCACCACGCCGTGGGGCTGGGAGATGGTCTCCATCCCCTCCTTGATAATGCCGGCATTCTGGAACAACTGCGAGGTCACCCACATGATCCAACCGGTCATGGCGTTCAGCCGCAGGGTCAGCGCCGCCGCCGAGGCCACCGTGCCCAGCGTGGTCTGGCCCTGCTGCCAGAACCAGACCGACGCGCCGACCGTGGCGACGATCAGCACCCCGTTCAGGACCGCCAGCCCCGCCGTCATATTGGTCATGCGCTGCAGCAGCCGGGCAAAGCGCAGCCGGTGGATGGCCATAGCCGTGCGGGCGTAGGCTTCCTCCCGCGCCGCATGGGCGAAGAGCTTCACCGTCTGCATATTGGTGTAGGAATCCACGATCCGCCCGGTCACCAGCGAGCGCGCGTCCGACATGCGCTTGGAGGCCGTGCCGATCTTCGGCACCAGCACATAGAGCAGCGTGACGTAGGCCGCCAGCCAGAGCGCGATCGGCAGGACCAGCCGCGGGTCGGCGTTGACCAGGATCAGCGTCGCGCCCAGCACATAGGCCGCCGCGTACCAGATCGCCTCGAAGAACATATAGGTCGAGTCTTCCACCGCCGGGCCGGTCTGCATCACGCGGTTGGCGATCCGCCCGGCGAAGTCGTTCTGAAAGAATCCCACCGACTGCCCCAGCAGATGCCGGTGCGCGCGCCAGCGCACCTGCTCCAGCAGGTTCACCGACATGCCATGGTTCAGGAGGCCGATGCTGCCCACGATCACGAGCGGCCGCGCGATCAGGATCAGCAGCACGACCACCGCCAGTTCGATCCCGTGGCGCGCGGAAAAGCTCTCCGGCCCGCTCGCCGCCATCAGGTCCACCAGCCGCCCGGCGTAGTAGATCAGCCCGGTCTCGATCAGCGCCACCGACAGGCTCATGGCCGAGACCGCCGCCAGCACGCCGCGGAAGGGCTTCAGGTTGTCGAGCAGGTAGGGCCACAGCCGGTCGGGCGGCGTGGTCTCGACGCGTTTAAAGGGATCGATAAAAGATTCTAAGTAACGGAACATGGTCTCGTATCCTGCATCGCGATGACGAGACCTGCGCCCAGGGTCGTAGAGCAGCGCAGTCGCTCGTCACGTTTAAAGCTGATGATGATTTTGAGAGGGATGAAAATCCGGCGGGGTTCGGTCCAGGCCACAATCCGGTCAAAGCCGGGGCCAGGTCTAAACCAGAGCCGGGTCGAAGGCGGATCCGCCCCCGAAGGGCGAAATCACCGGGCCGGTGGGAGTTCGCGCATCATTTTCATCTACATGTTCCTCTTTTAGAGCGATTCGCGTTCCAGCTTAAACCTAACAACTCGAAACTCGCGTTCGAAATCAGCAGGATGCTGATTGAGAGGCAGTGAGTTTTGAGTCTGCTTAACGCGAACTGCTCAGGGTGAGGGGAAGCTATACGATCCTGAGGCGAAAGTCGAGAGGCGAAATACTATCGCGCGGAGACAGTTCTGTGACAAACGCGCCACGGCAGGCCCAGATACTTTGCTTTCAGGGGAAAAAAACGGAGGACCCGACGGGATCCTCCGTTGAAGTTGACGGGGGTACTAACCTGGCAAGACTTGCGCCCGCTTGACGCGCGACCCGGGCCGGCAGGGCGGGGGAAAGGACTCAGCCCTGAAATGCCACTCTTTGATGCCCCTGCTCCATGATCTCTGTTTGACGAAACGATGAAACTTTAACGTCGGCCACCCAAAGCCCTCACATCTCCGCACGTTGGGGTGAAAGCGGGCTGCCGCGCTCCCTTGTCCGCAGTAGGATTGGTAAGAAGTCAGGATTGCGCAAAAGCCGAAGGAGGCCGCTTCTGTCCAACCCGATCTTTCGCCTCGCCGCGGTTCTGTTCCTCGCCGCGAGCTTCATCACTCGGCCCGCCGCCTCACCTACGCGCGCCGAGGAAGACCTGCTCGCCCTCAGCAAGGACCTCCTGATCGGCAGCGATGCCGCGCGGGCGGCCGCCGCCGAGACTCTGATCGCGCGCGGCGATCCGGACATGATCCCCTCCCTGGTGCTGCTGATGCGCATCGGCGGCGCGCATGTGGTGACCCAGCGCGTTCTGAGGGCCCTGACCGGAGAGACGCTGCCCACCTGGCGCGACGCCATGCGCTATCAGGAGGCCCATCCCCAGATCACGCCGCATCCGAGCTACAGCGATCTCAAGCTCTGGTACTGGAGCGGGATCGACCCGCGCTTCCGGGATTTTTTCGAAAGCGACGCCGCGTTCAAGAACGACCCTGAAGCCAAGGACCCGACCGGCCGCGCGGCCCTGCGCATCCGCTTCGAGGAGATCACCTGGGGCGGCGTGCAGGTCGACGGCATCCCCTCCCTCGACAAGCCGGCGCTGATCCCGGCGGCGGAGGCGGATTACCTGCGCGAAGAGGATCTGGTCTTCGGGGTGGAGATCGCGGGCGACGCCCGCGCCTATCCCCTGCGCATCATGAACTGGCACGAGATGTTCAACGACGTCATCGGCGGGGTGCCGGTGGCGTTGGCCTACTGCACCCTCTGCGGCGCCGGCATCCTCTACGAGACCGCGGTGGAGGGCCGGGAGACGCCCTTCGTCTTCGGCTCCTCGGGCTTGCTCTACCGCTCCAACAAGCTGATGTTCGACCGCCAGACCCAGAGCCTCTGGAACCAGTTCACCGGCGAGCCGGTCACCGGCCCCCTGGCCCACTCCGGCATCAGGCTCAAGATCCGCCCGACCACCATCACCTCCTGGTCTGCCTGGCGCGCCCGCCACCCGGATACCCGCGTCCTCTCCCTGGAGACCGGCCACATCCGCGACTACGACCCCGGCGTCGCCTACCGCGACTACTTCGCCTCCCCCGACCTGATGTTCCCGACGATCACCGACCAGGCCCGCCTGCGCCAGAAAGACCGCATCTACGGCCTCCGCCTCGCCGGCGGCGCCAAGGCCTGGCCCCTGACCGCCTTCGCCAGCGAACCGGTGATCAACGACCGGGTGGGCTTTACGAATGTGGTACTGGTCGGGGAGGCCGGGACGCAAACGGTGCGGGCCTATGAGCGGGGGGAGGTCGTTTTTTCAGGAGATGGAACGGGTCTGGAGGGGCCGGGTGGAGTCTGGCGGATGACGGAAGACGCGCTGATCGGGCCGGAGGGCGAGCGGCTGCCAAGGCTGCCGGGGCATGTGGCTTACTGGTTTGCGTGGGATGGGTACTTGGGGGCGGAGAGTGAGTTGTATGGGGTGGGGGAGTAAGATGACCTGGCTGTCCGACGTGAGATACTCGCTCGTGAGGCTATGGCATCCAACGCACGCACAAACGAAGACCTAACCCCGTCGAGACCCGCGAGCAGTAAGCGAGAGGCCCATGAACCAAAAACAGATGAGCGAACATCCGGGGCCTCTGTTGGGAAAGCAGAGTGAACCCGAACGTCCGCCCATTCAGTCAGCTTTGCGTCATTTACGACAGAACATCACAGATGATTACTGCGGGATCGTCGAAAACTCCGCTTCGCTGAGATCACCGCTGCCATCGGCATCGGCAGCCTTGAAAATCTCTTCCGTCAGGTTGGGCATAACCGTTGCGGCTTCCTGAGCGCTAACGCTTCCGCTCGCGTCGGTATCGGCGTCCGCGAAGGATGCCGCGAACGCAGCCGACGAGGCGAAGAGAGAGATGAGAGCAACTCCAAGTACTTTCTTCATAGTTCTGATTCCTTGTATAGTTTCAATATTCATCGGACAAAGCTAGCCCGTTCACAAAACGGGACTTCGTCCGAATTGCGCCACTCACTTCTGAATTTCAAAAGTGAAGTCGTTTTTTCTGCCTAGGCAACTCTGATCACTAGGCGTCTTCGTGAAAACAAGAATTAATAATTATTCTTTATTCATGCCAGTGGTAATACTGTGGTCGATTTGGCGCTGAATAGGGGCGCACGTTCAGACACCCAGGCACAGAAGCTCGACCACAGAACCCCGCCCACAGAAGCTCAGGTGCGAAGGATCCCGCGCACCTTTCCTGAAAACTGACTTTTGTTAGAGTGAAGGAAAGATCGCGCCTGCCCTTTTCCTGACTCCCTCGGTGGCGAGGTTGTGGCCGAGGTCGGAATGAGCGCTCCCGCTCAGGGCGGCGAGTTTGAAAGCGCGCACAAAAGAAAACCTGACCCGGTAGACACTGTGCAGTAGCGCTAGCCGGACTTCATCTTTGCTACGACGGCTTTAGCGATATCGACAAGGTGGCTTGTTGGGAGCTTGGGCGGTTTACCTACGTCGAGTTCATCGGGCGATAGGTGCTCTATATATCTGCTATAAGTGTATACATCGACTTTATCCTGAACCAGATGCACAGCATCTGCGCGTGCGTCGTAGTACGCGGACAATCGAATGCTGTAGCGATAGAGATTCACTAATATTGACGCAAAAAAGAGAATTACAATCAACGGACCAAATCTATTTATGGTTGTTTGCACTAGAATTGGAATACTTATTTCATCAGCTTTCGTGGTTTTTTTATTTTCTTCTGTTAGTTCGTTCAATCCGAATTTCTCTTTAAACTCTTTTTCTGCAACCAATTTCAACCCACGCCTTAACTCCATTACTTCTTTTCGCCCCTCCGACGTACGCTTAAACCACTCATCCCTTAATGAATTATAGTTTGATTCAATACCTAATTTAAATTCATTCATCGAAGATGCCACTTTATTCATCTTGGAAAGACTATTTTTTAATGAATTATATCTCTCTATATTCTCATTCATATGCGAAATGAATCCAATGATACTTACTGTATTAAAGTATATACTTGTATTAGTTACTCCACCAAAACCACTTTCACCGTCTTCGCCCAATTTAGACCAATAAGATACAGTATTTACCTCTACAATTATATCCATTATGTTGAAATGCCCTCTATCAACCACGGAAATTCCATCATTAACTTTCTTATTTACTTCTTTTTCCATCACATGCAGCGCGTTGATAATAATAACCCTTTCTTCCTGCAGTTGTTTGCGTTTTCTACGATACTCTAACACTTGATTTTTCGTATAACTTAGCGTTGGTTTACTAGGAAATTTACCCTCTACCTCCATTATTTTCTTATTTACAGCATCACTACTGGTAAACAACGCTCTTGAACCAACTTCACTTCGAGTTAATTCTCCTGCAAAGATAAAAATCACCACAGCGACAACCAGCAACGCACAAATTAGGGATAACACAAAATACGCCTGCCGCCGTGCCCCCCTCGCTCTCTCACGAAACTCGACAACAATACTGGAGTCCAATGCCTCGACTGTTCCATCGGCCATAAATTTGCCCCCCCAACCAAATGGCAGCAGAAGCGCGCCTGAAAAGGAGCAGGATCTCACGCGTGCCTATAATCAGATGTGGCGAATGTCACAGGAATCTGAATCAAAAAAAGGAGGCAGTGCCCCCCTCCTTAGTCGTCGTACTGTATGGACGGAAATGGCGATTCAAGCCCAAGCCGTCGCTCCATCCTGCCTACAGTGCTCGGAGCCAATCTGTCGCTATTTAGCAAACCCACCTCCAGAGTATACATCCCTGAAGGCGCTACAATCCTGAGAATAGGATCTGTCTTATTGTCCTCAATCACGGACCACCCATGATTGACTTCACAGCCCTGTTCGCGTGCCCAGTTGATGAATTCTAGCAGAGTCGGTGCTTGTCCAAATGGCGCCGGCGACATACAGACTCACGCGCACAAGGCAAAGTCGATACCGATCTTCTCTCCACTTTCGCGCGCGATCTCTTTTGACTCAGCTGCCGCGGCGCATTGCTCCCAGACTTGAGCAAACTTTCGTGGCGCTTCAGGAATGCCGTCGAACAACTTGCCGGTAAGCTCCAGACTCGTTTCTGCTTCTAAATCAATGACTGCCGCCATGCGCTGGATAAGCGTCTCTCTGTCAGGCGCTTGCGCCCCAATGTCGTATTCAACACATTGAGCCACCCAAGTGTCCGCCTCTTCAAAGATCACGACTCTTAAGCAATTCGGTGTTGATGCCATGCCGTTGGTTCTCCCGGTGCCACCACTTACGGTGGTCAATGCAATTAGTTAACACCTTGTTAACGAGTATTAAATGTGCACTAAGCGCGTAAAATGTCAACTCCGGTCGGATTTCCTTGCCTTATTAGACAGTTACAGAGGCAAACAATTCCTTAATGGTCTAGACCGATTTTCAGCCCTTTTCGGTGACCTGAATCACACTCTCGCACACTTTCTGGTCGAACTTTCATTTCTGGGTACAATGTCGGTGGAATCACTAAGGGGAGGCAATGCCTCCCCTGTTGTGTTTACGGCCGCAGCCAAGCGCGCCTTCAAAGAAGATTGAAGTGCTGAACCACTTTCAGAAGGAGGCCACCAGCGCCAATCCCAGATGCTAAGACCAGCCCTATGATCCACTTCTGCCGAGCTTCCTTTTTCTCTATTTCATCAAGAACGGTTTGGGCGAGTACCTTCACTTCTTCAGGTGGAAGTTCCGGTATGGGATGCGCAACTTGCTTACTGCATTTATCCAATTCGAAATTAAGTGTTGGCAAATACTCGTGAATCTTGTCCCGGGTGAGTGGGTCCTGCTCCACCATAATTTTTAATCTGTACCGTGGTAGGCTCCTGAGGAGCTCCAGATAGATCCCTTCGGAGATAATGCGCGCCAAGGCACCCTTAGTCACATCATACACCTCAGCCGTTTTATCTTCCTTTTCGAATTCAAATTCCTCTTTTTGAGCTTTCATAATCGAATATCCCCTCCACAAGAATACCGGTTATTATAACTTAGATTTTCAACCTAATACAGTTTTTCGCTCGTATTCGAATGAAGTTCTTGCTTGATGGAACCTAAAAGCTATCGTCCCAACAAAAAACCACCCCAGTGGGCGGTTTCTTGCTTCACGGGTCTGCTGTTCTGCAGATCGTGAGCTGTTAAAAACGGGTTTGTCGATCCACTCCCGAAACCAGTCTCGGATCTCTGGCGGCGCGCCGTTCCAAGCTGCTATCAACTTCGACTTAGCTTTGTTTGCTGCCTCATAGTCGTTCAGTGGCTCAGAGGGTGACGATACGGGTTTAGGCTCCGCAAGCAATTTACTAATCCGGCGCTTACTCAGCCCCCGAAGTGACTGCGGTCATGTATGGACGGCCCGATATTGGCAATTGCTTTTAGGTTTGCGCTGACATGATCGCGAGCGGTTATGTGTCCGGCCTTTTCGCGCGGCTTGATTTGACCGCTGGTGATTGGGGCCAGGTCTTTGTTTGTGCGTACAGTCTACTCAAGCCGCCCGAATCTCCGAAACAGATTCCCGCAACGTCGCCCCCAACTGATCCATCACGCGCGCCACCTCGGCGACCTGGGCGAGCGTCTCCTGCCCGGCTTCCCCGCCGCCGGCCGGTGCGGTGGATTCCAAACTCGCCGTCACCCGCCTTGTCCCTTGGGCCACCAACCCCACGGTGCCCGCCACCTGCTCGGTCGTGGCGTTCTGTTCCTCGATGGCGGCGGAGATTGCGGAGCTGGACTCGTTCATGCGGTCGATGACGGCGCGGATGGAATCGATGCTCTCGACGGTCTGGGTGGTGACGGACTGGATCTCGCCGACCTGGTTGGAGATGTCTTCGGTCGCCTTGGCGGTCTGGGTCGCCAGGTTCTTGACCTCGTTGGCGACCACCGCGAAGCCCTTGCCCGCCTCGCCGGCGCGCGCGGCCTCGATGGTGGCGTTGAGGGCCAGCAGGTTGGTCTGTTCGGCGATGCCCTTGATCAGGGAGACGATCTCGCCGATGGACTGCGCGCCGCTGTCCAGGGTCTGGACCAGTTCGCCGGCCTCCTCCGAGCGGGTCACGGCCTCGACCGCGACGCCGGCGGAGGTCGCCACCTGGCTGGAGATCTCGCGGATCGCCGTGGTCAGTTCCTCCATGGAGGCGGCAATGGTGTCGGCCGAGGTGGAGGCCTCCTGCGCCGCCGCGAAGGCCTCGCCGTTGTTGCCGCCGCCCGCGCCCGCGGTCATCTGGTGGATGCTCGAGTGCAGGTACTCGGCGGTGCCCATGACCTCCGCGACCATGCCTTGGGCTTCGCCCTCCAGGCGGGAGGCAATCTGCTCGAGGTTCTGGCGCCGGGCGTCGTCGCCCAGTTCCATCTGAGGCATCTGGGCGGGGAGCTCCGTCGGCTGTTCCGCTTCAGGCGCTTCGTTGCCGGCTGACGCGGCCTCTTCGGCGGTCGTCTCGTCATCCGCCTGCGCATCCCCCACGCCCTGGCTGGCCTGGAAGCGCCGCCGGCCGAAGGCCCAGACCGCGAGCGCCGCCAGCTTGGCGACCAGGATGCGCAGCACCTCGATCTCCCACTGCGGGCCCTGCTCCAGCAGGCCGCCGTTGGCCAGGATCACATGAAAGACCGCGACCGCGAGCAGAGCGCCCGCCACCGCGCCGGCGAGCAGCAGGGGCGAGACGGCAGAGATGTGTTTCGGAGTGACGTGATTCGGGATGCCGGGTTCTTGCGCAAGGGACATCTGACTGTGACCTTCCTGACACTTGGCCTGACTCTTGGTCTGGCTGGCGGCCTCAAAAGAGGCCTGAGGAACGGCGGCCCGGGTTTCAGGCTCCTCGCCTGAAAAGCGCGGCCGCGCCTACCGATAAGGGTATCGATGCCCGAGGCATAAACACCTGTTGTTTCATCCCAAGAATTTTAGATAAATCGCTGTAAAATTAAGGTTAAGGCTCCTTAAGCAAAAAGCCGTTTCATCCGAAATCAACAGGTCTGCTCTGGCCTGGCGCCTTTTGCTTGGCCTGCCCATCTCCGCCCGGCAATATGGCCGCAGCCTTCAAAGACAGCGGAAACCGCCTCCCCATGACCGAGACCATCCTGACCCAGAGCGAAGACCGGATCCTGAAGATCACCATCAACCGCCCGGACAAGAAGAACGCCCTGACCCTGGAGATGTACGAGCGCATGACTGCCGCCGTGGCGGCCGCCCAGGAGGATGCCGAGGTCCGCGCCGTGGTCATCACCGGAAGCGGCGATGCCTTTTCCAGCGGCAACGACCTGGCCGACTTCCTGGCCCACCCGCCGACCCCGGGCGACAGCCCCGCCGCGCGCTTCCTGCATACCATCGCCGGGGCGCAGAAGCCTCTGCTGGCGGCGGTCAATGGTTTAGCAATCGGCATCGGCACCACCCTGCTGCTGCACTGCGACCTGGCCTATGCCGCCGCCTCGGCCAAGTTCCAGTTGCCCTTCGTCAACCTGGCCCTGGTGCCCGAGGCCGGTTCCAGCCTGCTGCTGCCGCAACTGGCCGGCCATCGCAAGGCGGCGGAGCTGCTGATGCTGGGGGAGATGTTCGATCCGGAAACCGCGCGCGAGGTGGGGCTGGTCAACAAGGTCTGCGCCGACGCCGAGCTGGAGGGCACGGTGATGGAGGCCGCCCGCCGCCTGGCCGCCAAGCCGCCGGAGGCCCTGCGCCTGACCAAGGCCCTGATGAAAGACCGCTCGGGCAGCGCCGACGCGCGCATCGATGCGGAGCTGGTGCACTTCGCCCAGCGGCTGGAATCGCCGGAGGCCCATGAGGCCATGCAGGCCTTCATGGAGAAGCGCCTGCCCGACTTCTCCAAGTTCTCCTGAACCGACCCGAAGGAGCCCCATGGCCGCGCCCAGCTTCGAAGACGCGCTCTCCGGCCGCCTGGAGGGCTGGCCCCTCGCGCCGGTCCTGATCTGGCTGCTGACCGAGGCGCGACAGCATGCCGAGCCGGCGCCGCTGATCGACGCCCTCGCCGCCCAACTGGAGGCGGTCGGCGCGCCGGCCTGGCGCCTGCGTATCGGCATGCGCACGATACATCCCCAGACCATCGGCATCGCGGTGGTCTGGCAGCGCGGCCGCGGTCCCGCCGAGGAGAGCAGCGTGGGCTACGCCGTGCTGGAGACCGATGCCTATCGCGGCAGCCCGATCGAGCTCTTCAACCAGACCTGCAAGACCGTCCGCTATCGGCTTGATCAACTTGATCCCAAGACCGATCACCGCGTGCTGTTCGAGCTGGCCGAGCAGGGCGCAACCGACTATGTGCTGCAGCCCATGTCCTTCAGCGACAGCCGCCTGCACTTCCTGGCCGTGGCCACCGACCGCGCCGGGGGCTTCACCGATCTGGACATCGCCAAGTACGGCCTGCTGGCCGAGGCCCTGGCCCAGCACTTCGAGATCATCTCAAAGCGGCGCCTGTCGCAGACCCTGATGGACACCTACCTGGGGCACCGCACCGGGCAAAAGGTGCTGGACGGCCTGATCAAGCGCGGCGACGGCGAGACCATCGAGGCCGCGCTCTGGTACAGCGACCTGCGCAACTTCACCGCCCTGACCGATAGTCTGGGGCCGACGCGGCTCTTCGACATGCTCAACGCCTACTTCGAGTTCGTCTCTTCGGCGGTGACCGCGCGCGGCGGCGAGATCCTGAGCTTCATCGGTGACGCGATGCTGATCGTCTTTCCCTGTGGTTCCGGAAGCGAGCGGGAAGCCTGTCAGGCCGCGCTCGATGCCGCCATCGACGCCTTCGACAGCCTGGCCACCGTGAACTTCTCGCGCCGCCGCAGCGGGCAGCCGGAAATCCGCTTCGGCCTGGGGCTGGATTTCGGCAAGGTCATCTACGGCAATGTCGGCGCGCCCGACCGCCTCGCCTTCACGGTCATGGGTCCGACGGTCAACCGGACCGCCCGGCTGGAGTCCCTGACCAAGACGGCCGGCCGCCCTCTTCTGATGTCCGACCGCTTCGCCGGCAACATCGCCGAAGCTGTGACTTCTGTAGGGCATTTCGAAATGAAAGGCATCGCCGAAGCCCAGGAGGTCTTCGCCCTGGAACGCGACCTTTAGAACTTCGCCCCAGCCTCAGGTAAAGGCGTCGGGCATGGATTCCTTTTTCTTCGCAATGAAGTCCAGCAGAGCCTCGTCAATCGCCGGATCGATCGCCGGCGCCTGGTAGTCGGCCAAGACCTGCTTGTAGATCTTATTGGCCCGCTGGCAGGCGTCCAGCGCCCCTTCCGCTTCCCACTGCTCGAAGGAATTGTTGTCCGCAATGCTCGAACGATAAAAGGCGGTCTGGAAATTGGCCTGGGTGTGGGCACAGCCCAGGAAGTGGCTGCCCGGCCCGACCTCGCGGATGGCATCCATGGCCTGGCCGTTTTCGGTCAGGTCGTAGCCGCCCAGCATGGTCTGCATCATGCCGAGCTGGTCGGCATCCATGATGAACTTCTCATAGGAGGAGATCAGCCCACCCTCCAGCCAGCCGGCGGCATGCAGCACGAAATTCACGCCGCCGAGCGCCGTCGGCAGCAGGGTCTGCGCGGACTCGTAGGCGGCCTGCGCGTCGGGCACCTTGGAGCCGCAGAGCGAGCCGCCGGAACGGAAGGGCACGCCGAGACGCCGGGCCAGCGCGGCGGCACCGTAAAGCACCAGCGCCGGCTCGGGCGTGCCGAAGGTCGGCGCGCCGGACTGCATGGAGATCGAACTGGCGAAGCTGCCGAAAACCACGGGTGCGCCGGGCCGGACGAGCTGGCTGAAGGCGATGCCGGCCAGCGCTTCGGCCAGGGTCTGCGCCAGTACGCCGGCGGGCGTGACCGGCGCCATAGCGCCGGAGAGAATGAAGGGTGTGACGATGCAGGCCTGGTTGCTCCGCGCATAGACCTTCAGCGCGCCAAGCATGGTGTCGTCGAAAGTCATGGGCGAGTTGGCGTTGATCAGGCTGATCATCACCGTGTTGTTCTCAACGAAATCGTCGCCGAAGAGGATCTTCGACATGGCGATCGCGTCTTCCGCCCGCTCCGGCGCCGTCACCGAGCCCATGTAGGGCTTGTCGGAAAGCCGCATGTGCGCGTAGAGCATGTCCAGGTGGCGCTTGTTCACCGGCACGTCGACCGGCTCGCAGACCGTGCCGCCCGAGTGGTGGATCGCCGGCATGGAGTAGGCCAGCTTCACGAAGTTCCGGAAGTCCTCAATGGTCGCGTAGCGGCGGCCGCCATCCAGGTCGCGCACGAAGGGCGGGCCGTAAACCGGCGCGAAGACCGTATTGTTGCCGCCGATCTGCACCGAGCGGTCGCCATTGCGCGCATACTGGATGAACTCGGACGGCGCGGTCTGGGCCAGTTGCCGGCACATCCCGCGGGGGAAACGCACCCGCTCGCCCTGCACGTCGGCGCCGGCGTTCTTCCAGATCTCCAGCGCCTCGGGATCGTCCCGGAAGTCGATGCCGACCTCTTCCAGGATGGTGTCGGCATTGTGCTCGATCATCTCGAGCGCCTCGGTGTTCAGCGTCTCGAAGACAGGAATCTTCCGCGTGATATAGCGTAGCTGTTCTGCCTTGCCGCTGGTACGCGCCGCCCGGCGCGCTTCCGCGCCGCCTGCACCACCGCGCGCGCCACGGCCCCGGCGGCCTCCTCCGGCGCCAGCTCCCGTCTCGCTCATAACTCGATCCTCCAATGAACTCGAGCCGGAATATTTGCGCGCAGCCGCCGCAGGCTCTGTCGAATTCGCGACCCGGAACCTCGGAAACGCGCCCTGCCCTTCCTGAGCAGCGGTTGAGAATCGGCTGGAACCTCCCCTCTGCGGCCGCTTCGATCACGAAAAAGCGCATGTCGGAATTTGGCGGCGCGGTGTCGCAAACGGTTCGGACCGCAAAAAGCCTATCGGCCATCTTGCCGCAGCAATTATGATAGCCGCTAAACATCCGGCGGTTGGCGAGGCAGCGGCGCCCTGGCCGGGAAAGACCGGCCGGAGGGCGGCTTCGGCTGCATTTTGGGAGACGAAAAATGAAAACACATGCGCGGGCGGTGGTCGTTGGTGGCGGCGTGGTCGGTGCCAGCATTCTCTATCATCTGACCAAGCAGGGCTGGTCCGACGTCGTGCTGCTGGAGCGGACCGAGCTGACGGCCGGTTCCACCTGGCATGCCGCCGGCCTGCTGCCGCTGTTCAACATGAGTTACAGCGTGGGTCAGATCCACAAATACTCGGTGGATCTCTACAAGACCCTGCAGGAAGAAACCGGCCAGGACGTGAGCTTCCACGTCACCGGCAACCTGCGTCTCGCCACCAACCAAGAGCGCATGGACGAGTACCGCCACTACTGCGGCACCGCGAACACCATCGGCGTTCCCTTCGAGATGATCACCCCCTCGGAGGTCAAGGAGCTCTGGCCGCTCTGCAACACCGAAGGCCTGGTCGGCGCGCTGTACCATCCGCATGACGGCCACATCGCGCCGGTCGACCTGACCAACGCCCTGGCCATCGGCGCCCGCAACGGCGGCGCGGAGATCTACCGTCAGACCGAAGTCACGGCGATGGAGCAGCTTCCCAGCGGCGAGTGGAAGATCACCACCAACAAGGGTGAGATCACCTGCGAACATGTGATCACCGCGACCGGCAACTACGCACGTCAGACCGCCGCCATGGTCGGCCTCGACATTCCGGTGATCCCGGTCGAGCATCAGTACATCGTCACCGACGCCCACCCGGCACTGGAAGAGCGCAAAGCCGCCGGCCTGCCCGAAATGGCAGTGCTGCGCGAGTCCGACGCCTCCTACTACATGCGCGAAGAGCGCCAGGGCCTGATCCTCGGCCCCTACGAGAAAGGCGCCCCGGCCTGCTTCGTCGACGGCGTGCCGGAGACCTTCGGTCAGGATCTCTTCCCCGGCGACCTGGAGCGCCTGGAGCCGCACATCGAAGCCGCCATCAACCGCGTGCCGATCTTCGGCGAGGTGGGTATCAAAGACGTGGTCAACGGCCCGATCTCCTACACGCCGGACGGCAACCCCATGATCGGCCCGGCCTACGGCCTGCGCAACTACTGGCTCGCCGAAGGCTTCAGCTTCGGCGTGACGGCTGCGGGCGGCGCCGGCAAGTACCTGGCCGAGTGGATCTGCGAAGGCGAGTCCAGCCTCGACATGCTGGACGTCGATCCGCGCCGCTTCGGGGCCTACGCCAACAAGGCCTACACGGTCGCGAAGAACGAGGAAGCCTACGCCAACGTCTTCACCATCCACTATCCGGATGAAGAACGCCCGGCGGCCCGTCCCTGTAAGACCAGCCCCTGCCACGACCGCCTCGATGCGGCCGGTGCGGTCTGGGGCCAGCGCTACGGCTGGGAGCGTCCGAACTGGTTCGCGCCGGAAGGCGTGGCCCGCGAGGACGTCTGGAGCTTCCGCCGTACCAACTACTTCGAGCATGTCGCCAACGAGTGCAAGGTGATGCGCGAAAAGGTCGGCCTGATCGATCTGACCAGCTTCTCCAAGTTCGATGTTTCGGGCCCGGGCGCGGAAGCCTACCTGGATCGTCTCGTCGCCAACGCGCTGCCCAAGAAGATCGGCCGCATCGCACTGACCCACAACCTGACCCCTTCGGGCGGCGTGCGCAGCGAGTTCACCATCACTCGCATGGGCCCGGAGAGCTTCTACCTGATCTCCTCCGGCGCCGCGGAGCGCTACGACTCCGACCTGCTGCAGAAAGAGCTTCCGGCGGACGGCAGCGTGACGTTGAAGAACATCACGACGGCCCGCGGCGTCTTCGTCCTGGCCGGTCCGCACGCCCGCGACGTGCTGGCCAAGGTGACCGATGCGGATCTTTCCAACGAGGCCTTTCCGTGGCTGTCGTCGCAGACCATTTCGGTCGGCATGGCCTCCGACGTCCGGGCCCTGCGGGTCAACTTCGTCGGCGGCCTGGGCTGGGAGCTGCATCACCCGATCGAGTTCCAGAACCACATCTTCGACGCCCTGATGAAAGCGGGCGAAGAGTTCGGCATCGGCCTGGTCGGCATGCGCGCCATGGACTCCATGCGCATCGAAAAGTCCTACCGCATGTGGGGCAGCGACCTGACCACCGAATACTCCATCCTGGAAGCCGGCCTGAACCGTTTCGTGCGGCTCAATAAAGGCGACTTCGTCGGCCGGGACGCCCTGGTCCGTCAGCAGGAAGCCGGTGTACCGCAGCGCTTCATCACCCTTGAGGTCGATGTCAAGGACGCCGACTGTCTGGGCAACGAACCCCTCTATATGGGCGACGACATGATCGGCCGCGTCACCGCTGGCGCCTTCGGTCACGCCGTCGGCAAGAGCCTGGCGCTCGCCTACGTCAAGCCGGAGGCAGCGGAGCCCGGCACGGAGTTGAAGGTCGATATCCTGGGCGAGCTCTTCCCCGCCCGCGTGATCGAAGAGTCCCCCTACGATCCCGAGAACACGGCTCTGCGCGCGTAAAAGCAAAGAGCTCTCATTTTACGGAAAGGGCAGGCAGCGTGAGTTGCCTGCCCTTTTCACTTTCGGCGCAAGCGACCCGGATCGTAAACGCGCTCCCCCACTTCAGTTGCGGCAAACAATCATACGTGCAATGATGAATTGCAGATGACCGACAGGTAGCCGCTCACGAAAATCAGCCACGGGGGAGCAAGCATGGCCAGGTCACCGAACAATCCTTTTGAGAAGATTGCCGATCCGGCAGCCGAGAAAAGCGAGATCAAGGAACTCGCCGCACTGACCACGAAGCTGCTCGACAAACGTTACAGTCAGAAAAACAAGAAAGTCCTGCGCGGCGTTCACCCGAAATCGCACGGCTGCTTCAAGGCCGTCTTCGAGGTCCGGCAGGATATCCCGGAAGCGTTGCGGGTCGGACTCTTCGCCGAGCCGGGCAAGCGGCACGCCGCCTGGGTGCGCTTTTCCAATGCCGCCATCAAGGTCGCCCATGACCTCGGCAGCGCCAATCCGGAACAACAAAGCAACGGCAGCCGCGGCATGGCGATCAAGGTCCTGGACGTCAAAGGCCGCGTCATGGAGAAGGACGACGGCGCCAGCAATCAGGACTTCCTGATGATCAATACGCCTGCCTTCGCCTTCATCGACAGCAAGCAGTATCTGCCGCTGAACCAGGCGCTCGACAAGTTGAACGATGACGAAGAGACGTCCCTGAAAGCGGTCCTGGCGCCGCTGGCGGATCCCACGAAAAAGGATACGCCAGAGTTTGCACGAGCAGCGAAGACCCTTGGGGTGGTCAAAGCTATTGGGGCCAAAGCCGTCACGGACCCCACGGAGGTTGCCTACTTCGGCGCTGCGCCTTTCCTGTTCGGTCCAGATCACGTCATGCGCTTCAAAGCCGAACCCTGGGGCGGCGAGACACCGCAAGAGTTTCCGGCCGGCGCCGGCGCCAACTATCTCCGGCAGGCGGCAAGACGCCGACTCAGAAAACGCGAAGATGTCTGTTTCGATTTCAAACTGCAGGTCCGGCACAAGAGCGAAAGCAATCTGCAGATCGAAGATGCCACCGCGGTCTGGGACGAGGCCGAAACACCCTTCGTTTCCGTTGCCCGCCTGGTGATCCACGCGCCTCAGGAACGCCCTGGCGCCGATCAGGCGCGCGCCGCGGAACGCCGGGAGGCCCGCTGCGAGAAGATGGCCTTCACGCCCTGGCACTGCCTGGCCGTGCACCAGCCGCTGGGCAGCATCAACCGGCTGCGCAAAGCGGTTTACGACGCCTCAGCGGAGAAGCGCGGCAGCAGCAAGTCGAAGCCTAGGCCTAAGCGCGTCAAACTACAGCAGAACCAACGACGGGTCCGCCGCCGCGCCCAACCCTGAGATCAGGCGAAGGCCTCTTCCCAGGTGCCCTGCGTCGCCGCCTTGGTGTACTCGGTGGCGCGGTTTTCGAAGAAGTTGACGTGCTCGACCCCGTTCAGCATGGCATCCAGCCAGGGCAACGGATTCTTCTCGCTGCGATACAAGGGCTGTAACCCGAGCTGCCCAAGACGGCGGTCGGCGATGTAGCGGATATAGGCCTTCACCTCTTCAGCGTTCAGGCCTTCGATGCCGCCCATCTCGAAGGCCAGGTCGATGAAGGCGTCCTCGTGGGTCACGATGGTCTCGCAGGCCTTGTAGAGTTCGCGCTCGAAGTCCTCGTCCCAGATCTCCGGGTTTTCGCTGATGAAAGTCTTGAAGAGGCGAATGGCCGACTGGGTGTGCAGGGTCTCGTCACGCACCGACCAGGACACGATCTGGCCCATGCCCTTCATCTTGTTGAAGCGTGGAAAGTTCAACAGGATCGCGAAGCTGGCGAAGAGCTGCAGGCCTTCGGTGAAAGCCCCGAAAACGGCGAGGGTGATGGCGATGTCCCGTTTGGTCTCGACCCCGAACTCCTGCATGTAGTCGTACTTGTCCTTCATCTCCTTGTAGTGGAGGAAGGCGGAGTATTCGGATTCCGGCATGCCGATGGTGTCGAGCAGATGTGAGTAGGCGGCGATGTGCACCGTCTCCATGTTGGAGAAAGCGGCCAGCATCATCTGTACCTCGGTCGGCTGAAACACCTGGCTGTAGTGCTTCATGTAGCAGTTGTTCACTTCCACGTCGGACTGGGTGAAGAAGCGGAAGATCTGGGTCAGCAGATTCTTCTCGCCTTCGCTGAGCTTCTGCTGCCAGTCCTTGACGTCGTCGGCGAGCGGAACCTCTTCCGGCAGCCAGTGAATCCGCTGCTGCATCAGCCAGGCGTCATAGGCCCAGGGGTAGCGGAAAGGCTTGTAGACCGGGCTGGCATCCAACAGCGACATGAAAGTCATCTCCCTTGCGACAGGCGGCATCCAGCGGCGCTGTCTTATCTTAATTCCACGCTTCGGAGAAGCGAAGCCTCCCCCAGGCTACATGATCTGGTGGGAGGCGGAAAAAATGTAAACTGCGTTCCTGCTCCTGGAACGCTGAATTTCATTACGGCGTCAACGCGGCAGGCAACGAAAGACAGCTTAGATCACAGCTTGTCATCAAAGACCTGTCCTGATGGAAAAACCGCGTCAGGCCATCAAGTCACTGACAGGCGAGACATTCCTCGTAGTCCGTGCTCGCGGCGGCCTCGCCTTTATCCTGGCCCTTGCTGCTGATCTTGCCCAGATGCGGCACCGAGGAAAGCGCCTCGTTACTGTTGGCGGATTCAGCCCGCTGCATGGACTTGGAGCGGCAGTAGTAGAGCGACTTCACGCCCTTCTTCCAGGCCTGGTAATGGATCTGGTGCAGATCGCGCTTATGCACGTCGGCCGGCACGAAGACATTCAGCGACTGCGCCTGACAGATGAAAGGCGTGCGGTCGGCGGCATGTTCAATCAGCCAGCGCTGATCCAGTTCAAAGGCAGTCTTGAAGACGTCCTTCTCGTCGTCGCTCAGGAATTCCAGATGCTGCACCGAGCCCTCGTTGAGGGTGATCGAGCTCCAGGTCTCCTCGTCGTTGTGACCCTTTTCCTGGAGCAGTTCCTCCAGGTACTTGTTGCGCACGTTGAAGGAGCCGGACAGCGTCTTGTGGGTATAGCTGTTGGCCGCGACCGGCTCGATCCCCGGCGAGGAACCGCCGCAGATGATCGAGATGGAAGCAGTCGGCGCAATCGCCATCTTGTTGGAGAAGCGCTCCTTGATGCCAAACTCCTCGGCATCGAGGCAGGCACCCCGCTCTTCCGCCAGAAGCTTCGAGGCCGCGTCCGCCTGGGTACGGACATGTTCGAAGATCTTCTTGTTCCAGACCTTGGCCATGACGCCTTCCATCGGAATCCGGTGCTTCTGCAGGAAGGAGTGGAAACCCATCACGCCCAGGCCGACGGAACGTTCGCGCTCGGCCGAATAGCGCGCCCGGGCCATGGAGTCCGGCGCCCTCTCAATAAAGTCGCTGAGCACGTTGTCGAGGAAGCGCATGACATCCTCGATGAAGCCTTCTTCGTCCTTCCACTCGAAGTACTTGTCCAGATTCAGGGACGAGAGGCAGCAGACAGCGGTGCGGTCGACCCCGTGGTGATCGATGCCGGTCGGCAGTGTGATCTCGCTGCAGAGATTGGACATCTTGACGTTCAGGCCGGCCAGCTTGTGATGCTCGGGGATGGCCCGGTTAATGTGGTCGCCATAGATGATGTAGGGCTCGCCGGTCTCGATCCGGGCGGTCAGGATGCGGATCCAGAGATCGCGGGCCTTGACCTTGCGGATGACCGCATTGTCCTTCGGGCTGGTCAACGCCCACTCGTCATCGTTCTCGACCGCACGCATGAAGGCGTCGGTCAGCAGCACGCCGTGATGCAGATTGAGCGCCTTGCGGTTCGGATCGCCGCCGGTCGGCCGGCGCATCTCGATGAACTCTTCGATTTCCGGATGGGTCACCGGCATGTAGCAGGCGGCGGAGCCGCGGCGCAGCGAACCCTGGCTAATGGCCAGTGTCAGGGAGTCCATGACCCGGATGAAGGGAATCACGCCGCTGGTCTTGCCGTTGTGGCCGACCTTCTCGCCGATCGAACGCAGATTGCCCCAGTAGCTGCCGATGCCGCCACCGCGTGCGGCCAGCCAGACATTCTCGTTCCAGAGATCGACGATACCGTTCAGGGAATCACCGGCCTCGTTGAGAAAACAGGAAATCGGCAGGCCACGGGTCGTACCGCCATTGGAGAGCACTGGCGTCGAGGGCATGAACCAGAGGTTTGAGATGGCGTCGTAGAGGCGCTGGGCATGCTCCGTATCGTCGGCGAAATGGGCCGCGACGCGGGCAAAGAGGTCCTGAAAGCTCTCGCCGACCATCAGGTAGCGATCGCTCAGGGTGGCCTTGCCGAACTCAGTCAGCAGGGCATCGCGCGAACGATCCATGACCACGCGGATACCGCGTTCATTCTGGAAGATATCACGGATTTCGCCGTCGCCCAGAAGCGCTTCGTCCTGCTCCTCCGGCAACTGCTTCGGTGCCATTTCAAGGTCCGCGAACATTTCAGCCTGCACCGGCTGAGATTCACTCCGCAGTGACCCGAAACCGGCATCCACCGGCGACTTATCCACAGACTCTTCCGAAATTGTCATGACATCTTCACGCAATAAAACCCCCGAGCCATCCATTCTAGCACTCCCCCGTTATCCACAGTAGTGGACAGTTCTGACTGTGGATCAAACACAACATGTTGCGTGACAACTTTGTGAAGATACCATAGTTGGTAGAGTTGAAAACCAGAACAAATCATGAACTTCAGACTTTATAGAGGCTGTGTCCGCGCCGCAACAACGCCAGGGTGGAAAGTCTCAGATTTGCGTACCACTGAGCCCGTTCAGGCGCGGTTCCCAGGCTAGGCCACGCTGATGGACAAGCCGTTAAAGCGCGGCGCTAACACTCAGAAATAATTAAGCAAATACCTAAAATTTGAGCCAAAAATTGCCCCAGTTTTTTTAACCGTAATGAAGGGATTTGCTGGCAGCCTTTTTCCGACGCCGCCGGATTTCGGCTCCGTCCCGGGCCCCTGCGCCCTGGTGGAGCCGGCGATCAGGCGCCTCTTACTGTTCGGAGACCGTTTTATGATGCGACGCGGGATTTTCGCCATTCTGACCTTGGCGTTTCTGGCCGGATGCGCACAGCCGACTGTCAAGCACTTCCCCGAGGGGAAGCAGCTTTCACAGTATAAAGTCATGAACTGGCAGCATTGGGACCAGCTCGGCGATCGAGTGGTGAGGGACATGGTTGCATCGCTGCAAGCCGTGCCGGAACTGGACGCCGCCAGCGGCGCGATCGAGGATGAACTCTATCAGCGCAGCCTGCTCGGCGGGCGGCCCTTCTATGTGCAGGGGTTGGCATCCGACATGCCCTTCAGCACCGCTTTCAAGGGCATCCTTCAACAGAACCTGTTGAACCAAAATATGGCGGTGTCCTCGACGCCGGACCAGTCGATCGTGGTGAACTACCAGGTTCAACCCTTTTTCTATGATGAGCGGAATCAGAGAAGCCCCGCGACTTCGACCGTGCTCTGGTCAGTCGCCACGGGTCTGGGCTTGGCCGCGTTCGACGCAGTGCCCTGGGAAGCCGCCGTCGCCGGTGGCTTTGTCGGCGGCCAGATCATCACCTCTCTGATCGACTATGGCGCGGTCACCGATGCGGAAGTGGTCGTGACCACGAGCATTCTCTACGGCGATGCCGTCCTCTATCAGAACTCCGAGGCGGTTTACATCAAGCCGCAGGACCTGCCGCTCTACATGACCCAGCACCCTGGACTTGCCGCGCCGCGGCCGACCGAGCCGCGTATCACCGAGCGGATGCCGGTTCGTGCTGTACCCGTGGTCAGCGAATAGTTTTTGAGGAGTGATGACGATGCACCGCAAAACCAAAATCTTCTCTGCCCTGTCGCTGGCCGCAATGCTGCTCACCGGCTGCGCCCTGGACGGTAAGCAGCCGGTCACCAGCGCCCAGCCGGTCGACACCCACATCGGGACACAGACCTACTTCGCGACCGACATGCTGGTCGACACCACCCTTCAGCCGCTCGACCGTGCCGAACCGGTTCTGGTTGCCAGCCTGGTCGATATCGACGATCTGCGCCGCTCCTCGACCCTCGGCCGCATGGTGGCGGAACAGGTCTCCGGACGCCTGGCACAGCTCGGCTACCACGTGACCGAAATGAAGCTGCGCGGCTCCGTCGCGGTCAAGCAGCAGGCCGGCGAACTGGCTCTCTCGCGCGAGCTCAAGCACCTCGGCCAGCAGCACGACGCGCAGGCCGTGGTCGCAGGCACCTACGCGGTCGGCTCCAACCAGGTCCACATCAACCTGCGCCTGCTGCGCGCGGCCGATGGCCGGGTCCTGTCGGCGGTGGATTACACCCTGCCGCTGGGTCAGGACACCCGGGCGCTGGTGCCGGCCAGGCACGAAAACGGCTGGTTGATCCTGCCGGAAAGCTGATCCCCTGACCGGAGCTTCCAGCCCCGGTCACATAACCTTTGCTTGAGACAGGCTCGCCATACCTTGGCGGGCCTGTCTTCTTTGGGCTAAAAGACTCGCCGCCCGATTCTTCGTGACTGAACACAGAGGCCCGTCTTTATGCTCGCTGTTATCTCGCCGGCCAAAAAACTCGACTTTTCGGAAAGCTGGCAGGAACCTTTCGCAAAAGCCTTCAGTTCCCCCGCCTTCCAGGCGGACACCGAGGTTCTCATGGAAACCACGCGGGCGCTGAGCCGTAGCGATATCGCCCGGCTCATGAATCTGAGCGAGTCCCTGGCCTCCTTGAACTACGAGCGCTATCAGGCCTTTGCCCGAACCGGAAGTCCGGACAACGCCAAGCCGGCCGTTCTGGCCTTCCGCGGCGACACTTACGTCGGGCTGGACGCGGACAGCCTGGCCGAGGAGGACATATCCTATGCCCAGAAACACCTGCGCATCCTCTCAGGTCTCTACGGACTGCTGCGGCCACTCGATCTGATTCAGCCCTACCGGCTGGAGATGGGCACCCGCCTGACCAACCCGCGCGGCGGCAATCTCTACAGTTTCTGGGGCGACCGCCTGACCGAAGCCCTCAACGAAGCCGGACGGGACAGCCGCTCGCCGGCGCTGGTCAATCTGGCCTCGAGTGAATACTTCAAGGCGGTGCGGCCCAAGAAACTGGAAAACCGCCTGATCACGCCGGTCTTTAAGGAGGAAAAGGACGGTGTGGCGAAGGTCATCGGTTTCTCGGCCAAGCGCGCGCGGGGCATGATGGCCCGCTTCATCGTCAAGAACCGTTTGACCGATCCGCAGGATCTGAGAGACTTTCGGGACGGCGGCTATCGCTATCAGCCGAAGCTTTCGAGCGACGACGCGCCCGTTTTTGTCCGCCGCCAGCAGGAAGCCGCCTGACTCCGGCTCTTAAGACAGGTTGGTTATGGAGATTTTAAGGTGAAACGCACCGCCGCTTACCTGATCATCGCGCTCGGCCTGGTGATCTACGTAATGGTCATCATTTCGATCGGCGCGGCGATCCTGCCCGATCACTGGGCGGCGCAGCTTCTGTTCTACGGCGTCACCGGAATCGTCTGGATTTTCCCGACCATGTGGCTCATCACCTTTTTCCATAAGCGCAAAAGCTGACCGCTTTCCAGCGCCTCGGCGGAAAGCGGTCAGACTTCAGGGTACAGATTACACCAAGGGCCGGTCAGCCGCCGGCGGACTTGTACTCCGCGATCTTTTTCTTCAGCTCGCGATATTCTGAACAGCCGAAAAAGCAGAGGCCGTCCAGGATGTCGAGTTGCTTTTCGGCCTTCGCAAGCTGCGAAGTCTGCAGATAGAGTTCGCCGAGATATTCGTTCGCGCCCAGGTGTTCCGGGTCGAGCTTCAAGGCCGTCTGATAGTAGCCCAGGGCTTCGTCGAACTGACCGAGCTTGCGGTGGGAATAGCCGAGGAAATTATAGGCATCGGCGTTCTTGGGCTCCGCCTTGGTCACCTTTAACAGCGAACTGATGGCGCCGGCGTAGTCGCCCGCCTTGATCTTGGACTCCGCGGCGGCGAAGTCCGCATTTTTCTGACTCGGGCTGCTGTCCCAATTGCCAGCAGCGAAGGCACCGCCGCTGGCAAGGAACAGCGCGAGGGTAAAAGCAGATAAGAACTTGTTCATTCGTGAGCGCCCTTTTAATCTTCGCCTCAGCGACCACATGGGGTGGTTTCGGCATGCGTCTGGTTCCGGCCCAGGCCGGCACATGCCATACCTGGGGATGATGCCATGACAACAGTTGTCGGCGGTGTTTTATTCTCGGGAAATCGAAATTTATCCTTGGCGCTGAATTTTTCGGACTTTATGCGGAATAAATTCGATAACCAGAACGTTGTCATGATCGAAGGACGCATGTGCCCGTGATGCGCCGTTGTCCCTGATGTCGGAACGCACCGACAGCTTCGAGCAGGCGCTGATCGATCTTCTGCCGCGGCTGAGACGATTCGGGTGCAGCCTGACCGGGTCTTTGGACATGGCCGACGATCTGGTACAGGCGTCCTGTGAACGCGCGCTGACCCGGGCCCATCAATGGATTCCGGGGACGCGACTGGACTCCTGGGTGTTTTCGATCATGCAGTCGATTTGGCATAACGAACTCAGATCCCGCAAGGTGCGGCGCGGCGGCGGCCTGTCCGACACCGAGCACCTTGTCGACGTCTCGGCCGAAGGCCAGATCGAGTCCGGTTTGCTTTTGAGCGACCTGGAAAAAGTCTTCGCACGGTTCCCCGAGCAGCAGAGGGCCTTGCTGATTTTGGTGTGCGTCGAAGGTTACAGTTACAAGGAGGCTTCCGAGATCCTGGAAATCCCGATCGGCACGGTCATGAGCCGGCTCTCCCGCGCCCGCTTGACCCTGGCAGAGTATATGTCGGATTTCCTGCCGGAAGCCGCCCCCGGCGAAGAGCTTACGTAGGGTCCGTGGACAACAAGTCATGAGTGCAGAAAACATCACACAGGACAATCTCAACGACTTCATCGTCGCCTATGTCGATGGTGAACTGTCGGCTGCCGAGATGTGCCGTGTCGACGAACTTCTCGCTGATGATCCCAAGGCGCGCCTCCTGCGCGACAGTCTGCGCAACCAGGGCGAAATGCTGAAGGGGCTGCACAACAACATCGTCGAGCAGCCGGTGCCCGCGCAACTGGTGCAGGCCATCCGCGGCGGGCGCAACCGGACCACCGAATCCGCCCCCCGGGCGGCGCCGGAGCTCATATCGGACGAACGGCGCCCGGCAGCGGTCGTCTCGTCCCCGTCGCGCCGGACTGGCGGCGGGTCGGCACGCCTCTGGCTGGTTGCCGCCTCCGTGGCCTTTCTGGTGATCGGGGCGGCCGGCGGCTTCGTCGCCGGAGACCGCTACGGCCTGACCCCGGCGCCGGGACCGGACTGGCTCACCCAGGTCGCGCAGTATCACGGCATCTACGCCCGGGAGAAACGCCATCTGGTCGAGGTCTCAGCGGAAGAGACGCCGCACATCGAAGCCTGGCTCGGCAAGCGCCTGGGCCGGAAGCTGGTCGTGCCGGACCTCTCAGGGGCGGGTGCCGAATTCAAGGGCGCGCGCCTGCTCGGCATCAACGGCCGGCCAGTGGCGCAGTTGATCTATCAGACTCCCGATGGCGAGCCCTTCGCGCTCTGCGTCATGCCGAGCGGCAAAGGCGACCTTACGCCGGTCGCCGCGCAACGGGCGGACCTAAATATGATCGAATGGCGCCAGGACGGCTACGCCTACGTGGTGGTCGGATGGGAGCCGGAAGCGCAGTTGCGCGGCTTTGCCGACCCGGCGCGCGAGAGCCTGGACCTCTGACCCGCTCATCACCATTAGTCCTGACTGCGCCCGTGGCGGCCTCAGCTCGCTTCCGAATGGGCGGCCGCGAGACGGTTGGACAACTGCTTTAGGATCTCGCGCAGTTCGACGCCCCGTGTGACCGTTTCGCCGCTGCCGTCGCTCACAGAAAAACCATGATCATCCCTGGTCAGTACGAAGTCCGCGCCCCCGGTTGAGGTCTCGGATTGCGTCCGCTGGCGAATGTCGAAAGTAAGTGGCAAATCCGAGCTGCGCTGGCTGAGGGAAAAGCCATTGGAGCGGCACCATTTCAATAGGGCGTCCTGATCCGAAATGCGAAGTCTGCTGCGCCCCGGGTTGTCGATTGTCATGCTTAGGATACTCTTGATTTGCATCGATTTTCTGCAGTCTTACGGCGGTTATAGCCGAGGAAGCCGGGTCGTTGAAAGCAATTCCGAGCGTCATGGCTGGTGCAGATCTTCGAAAAGTCGTAAAATTGCGAATTAGCGCGTGATGCTCTCCCAGAGAGGTGGCGAGAAAGACTGAACAGCCCATGCTTGAGAAAAAGCCTGATTGACTCGCATTTTTTGAGTGACACAATCGGCGTAGAGGCTGCGGAACAGAAACGAGTGTGGCGGCGTTACGCCATCCGATCCAATCCGGCCCTGAAGCCAACAGGCCGGTCCAATGGATCTGGCAACATGGATAGCGCCCGACGGAGTCCGAAGACCGAGGGAGGATAAGCAAGATCCATGAAGGTTCAAGCAATGCTCAAAGCGAAGAGCGGCGGTGCGGAAGTGGCGACGATCCGGTCGGACATCACCATCAACGCGGCGATCGCGGTCCTGAAGGAAAAGCGGATCGGCGCCCTGGTGGTCAGCGACGACGGCCGGCAGATCGCTGGTATTCTTTCCGAGCGAGACGTGGTCCGTGCCCTCGCCGATGAGGGCGGCGCACTGCTGGAGCGGCCGGTCTCCTCAATCATGACCAGCGAGGTCAAGACGACCGGCCCGGGCGCCAATATCGACGATGTCATGTCGGAGATGACCCGCAGCCGCATCCGCCACCTGCCGGTGGTGGAGGACGGCGCGCTCTGTGGCCTGGTGTCGATCGGCGACGTGGTCAAGCACCGGCTGGAAGAACTGGAGTCCGAAACCAGCGTGCTGCGGGACTTCATCGTCGGCCGGTAAATCCCTCCGCCTGTTTTGAGCACCAGGGTTGGAGTTCGACGCGGGTTACACTCAGGCTCGCGGAGCCTTATACCATGGGGCGATAATATTGCACCGCAGGGATTGTCTCCAGGGATCTTCGGGCAGGAGAAGAGCCACAGGCGATACGGCGTATCGTCAAGGCTTTTCGACACCCTCCGAAGGTCCCTGGAGACAACCGAAACGGCAGTTATCTGAGGCTTTCGGACGGCGTCGCGCGCGACTTCCGATGCGCCGCATCGCTGCGCCACGAGCTCCTAGCCGAAAACCTCAGATAACTGTCTCTGTGGTGCAATATTATCGCCCCATGGTATAAAGCCCGCAGATGATCAGCGCTCGCTTAACAGCTCGCGGGCTGCCGCGTCGAGAAAGGCTTCGAAAGCCGGCTCGTTGCCGGGGCTGGCGACACAGTGGCCCCAGGGTGAATCGAACACACGGAGTTCCGCATTGGGCATATGCCGGGCTTCGATCGCATTGTCGGCCGGCGGAAAGTAGAGATCGTCGCTGCAGGGAATCAGAATGGCCCGGGCTTTGATCGCTCCAAGCGCCTTTTCGAAATCGCCGCTGTAGAGGGGATTCGCGCTCACGTCCCCCAACTGCCAGGTCTTGAGCTTAGCCAGCAGATTGTTGGCATCCCAGTTCTGCGCGTGATCCTCGGCCCAATCATCGAGCAGAGCCTCCGGTGTCTCGAACCCGAGCCGGCGATAGAGACCCTCGCGGTAAAAGGTCTGGGAGAAGGCCCAGCCGGCATAGACCCGGCCGAACGCCCGCAACCCGCGAAGCGGAGGCGCCGTATAGTCTCCCCCCTTCCAGTCGCCATCGGCGCAAAGCGCGGCCTTTACCCCCTCCAGAAACACGAAATTGTGCGGCGAGGTTCTGGCCGAGGCGCAGAACGGCAGAATCGCCTGCACCATATCCGGATACTGGGCCGCCCACTGGTAGGACTGGCAACCGGCCATGGACCAGCCGGCAACCAGGGCGATTCGTTCCACAGCCAGCACCTCGGTCAGCAGGCGCTGTTGGCAGGCGACATTGTCCCAGAGCGTTACCTCAGGAAAGCGCGCGCCACGACAGGCTGGCGATGCGTTGCTCGGCGAGGTCGAAAAGCCGTTGCCGAACATGTTGACGGAGACGATGAAGTGCCGTGCCGGGTCGATTGCCCGGCCCAGGCCGAAAAAGCCCTCGTTCCGCCTGTGACTGCCGGTATAGAAGGTCGGCAGCACGACCACATTGTCTCGAGCTTCGTTGAGCTGCCCGTAGGTCTTGTAGGCGAGCCCGGCATCGGCCAGTAGACCACCGCGCAGCAAAGGGACATCGCCCAGTTCGAAGATCTCGTAATCCACTGCCCTGTCCCCTGGCATCCGCTTCCCGATCAATAGAGTCTGAGGTACTCCTGCACCTCCCAGTCCGTGACCGTCTGGTGGTAACGCTCCCACTCGTCGGTCTTATAGGCGATGTAGGAATTGCGCATCACCGGCCCCATCACCTCTCCGGCCAGATCATCCTTGCGCAAGGCCTCCGTAGCCATCATCAGGTTGCGCGGCAGGCGGCGGATGCCGAGCTCCTCGAACTCGCGATCGGACATGGCGTAAAGGTCCCGGTCGGTGGGCGCGCCCGGATCGATCCCTTCAACCACCCCTTTGACCGCGGCTGTCAGGGTCATGCCGAGCGCAAGATAGACGTTCATGCACATGTCGGCGGCGCGGTTCTCGATGCAGTAACGGCTCTGCGGCAGGCGGAACTGAGCCGAGCGGTTGTTGTGCCCATAGGTAATGTTGGTGGGCGCCCAGGTGACCGTACCGCCTTCGAAGCCGCCGACCCGCGGCACCAGCCCGTTGTAGGAGTTGACCGTCGGGCAGGTGATGGCGGTCAACGCCTCGGCATGGGCCATCAGGCCGCCGACGGCATGGCGCGCCTGATCGCTCCAGCCAAACTCGCTCGAGCCGAAGAGGTTCTCGCCCGGCTTCCCGACCGCCTGCAGCGAGAAGTTGATGTGCGCGCCCGAGCGCCAGTCGCCGGTGGTCGGCTTCGGCATGAAGGTGATGAACATGCCGTGCTTCTTGGCCACTTCCTTCAACAGGATACGCAGGAAGACCAGCCGGTCGGCCATCTCCAGGAGGTCGGTGTAGTGGAAGTCGAGCTCGAACTGCGAATAAGCACCTTCCGCGACCACGTCGTGCAGGTTCCAGCCCAGGTCCTCGAGAATGTCGATCATCTCCTTGAGGAAGGGCATGGAGTCGATGGAATACTCCACGTCGTAGCCGAAGGCCTGCCGGCGCGGCCGCACGCCCTCGGCGGGGTCGTTGTCGATCGCCTTCACCGGCTGTCCGCTCTCGTCGTAGCGCATGGCGATGAATTCCGGTTCGATCCCGGCGTAGCCGACATAGCCCGCCTGTTCGGCATCGCGGATTGCACGTTTGAGCGCCTGGCGCGGACAGACGTTATAGGGTTTATCCTCCCAGAAGAGGTCGGCGAAGATGATCGCCGTGGATCTGTCCCAGGGGCAGATGTAGACCGCGTCCAGATCGGGCACCATGACCTGATCGGAATCGGCCGGCGTCAGCTCGGGCACATAGGAGATCGAGTGCACGGCGAACTGCGGTCCCCTGCCCATGCAGAGCAGCTCAAAATCGCTCATGGGCACCGGTTTGGTTTTCGGGATGCCGAAGAGATCGATCCAACTGGAGAGCACATACTTGACGCCGGCGTCTTCGAGTTCTCTGCGTACTGCGGCAATCCGTTCCCTGGACGGCAGGGCATCGGCGAAGTTTTCGACATAAGCGGTCATCGGTCTCTCCCTGGTCGGCCTTACTTGATTGGGTTCTGCCTGAATGGGTTTTAACTGAACCTGCGGGCGTCAACTCCAGTCACGCTTCAGCAGGAACTGGTTCTTGAAGTTCTTCAGGCCGGTCATGGTTTCGCTGGCGGCAATATCCGGCTGGCCATGGATTTCCTGGCTTAGAAAATCGAGGAAGCCCTGACGGTCGTTGCTGACCACCTCGACCAGAAGATCGAAACGGCCGCTGACCCAGAGGATGTAGACAACGTCGTTGATCTCGGCGAGCCGCTCCGCAACATCCTGCGGCGCATGGCCCGGCGCCACCTTCAGGCCCAGCATGGCGTCGGTCTTGTATTCCGCAGCCACAGGATCGGCCATCGCGACGATCCTCAGCATGCCCGCCTGCTTCATGCCGCCGACCCGATTGCGGATCGTGCCCTCCGAAACCCCCAGTTCCTGGGCGATTTCAGAGAAGGCCATCCGGCCATCCTGCTGCAGCAACTCGATGATCGAGCGATTGAGCTTGTCTTCAGGCGAGGATTTGTCGCTCTGGCGTGCGGCCTCTTTAGCCTCACCACTTTGAGACAGCATTTCGACAACCTTCGAGCCTCTGGCCATAGACGTCTCCTTCAAGACAATCACAGGAATATCTACGAATATCGAAGTTATCAAGAAAATTTTTTCGATATTCGTATTTAAAGAAGCAAAAAAAGCGCAATTCGCTATCCAGATTGAGATTTTGCTAAATTCGTAGAACGGAGTCAGGACCGAAGCGACAGCCACAGCCGAACGCCGTCGCCGTAAAGAGAAAGTCGAAAATCTCCTTGAAACCAGCGACCGCTGTCTCCTCGACACGGGCCGCCTGACGGGCTCTCATGACACAAGAATGCCACAGCGCTTCCACACCGAATGCGCGTTGACATTTATTCGTCACAACAACATAATAAGCATACAAACAACTCTAATCTAAAGCGGTTTTCTGTCAGGAGCGAACCGCTTTCGAAACTCCACAGGGAAAATCAAATGTCGAGGAGGGCACCGCCCTCATAAGGGATTCGGCTAAGGTTCGGGGCAAAAACGATTCGGGGCACAGCATGGAAATCGAACTGGGCAATCTGCGCTTCAACACCGAATATCAGCTAACCTTCATCGGCGGCCTCGCCTTTTTGTTTTTCTATTGCTACGACAGCTTCAACAAGCCGGTTAAATCGGGCGACTCCTTCGTCACGACTCTCGCGCCACGCCAACTCGCCTCCAACCAGGACTACCTCAAGGCCTTCCTGGTCTATTTCTTCCTGATGGCGCTGATCTATTCCTTCCTTTCGATCTTCTTCCCACACATCTTGCAGGCGGTCGAGTTCGCCGGCCTGGGCGACATCTCGGTCGGCTTCGCGGCGACGCCGGAGCACGAGGGCGGCGCGGAGGGCTTGACCGAGGCCTTCAGCTTCACCAGTCCGGAAGCCACCTACGCCGCTGCCTGGATGCCCATGGCCATCGCCATGATCCTGACCGGAATCTCGACCAACTATCAGTGGCTCAACCGGATCGAACTCTCGGTACGCAGTGCCACCCACCGCATCATCGGTATCCCGGACGGCATCGAGAAGCTGGCCCAGCGGATTCAGTCCGCCCTGCTCGACGTCGAAGCGCTCGACAGCGCCGACAGCGCCTTCATCCGTGAGAAGTTCAAGCTGATCACCGGCAAGGAGCTGCCCAGTCTCGCGACCTACTACGACGACGTCATCACCGCCGATCCTCTGCGCCGCTGGATCCGCCTGCAGTTCCTCTTCGACCGGATCGAAAACAAAAAGCACCTGATGTCCGAACAGGTGAACGTGCATGTCTTCGAGCACTACGATTTCATCCTGAACCGCATCCGCCTCGCGGCCCTGGAGCTGTCGAACCTGGAGCGGGTCAAACCGGTTCTTGCCCCCGCCGACCTGGGGCAGGCCCAGGCCCAGAACATCACCGAACGGCAGGTCGCCACCACGCGTAAGATCGACGCCGCGCTGCATGACGTCCATGCCATCCTCGCGGCCAGCATATTCCAGCACAACAACGACCCGACCGAGGTGACCAAGGCCTTCCAGGCCCTGGGACTTTCGAGTACCGCAATCCGCAAGGACAACATCATCAACGGCGTGATCGCCGCCATCTTCATGCTGTTCTTCCTGGTGATCGTAATCGTGCTGCTGACACCGCCGATCGCGGCCATGCTGCAAATCACTACCTCCGAAGCCTTTCCACAGGACGCCGCCGACGCGCTGATCTGGGCGACCTCCGCGATCAGCCTGCATGGTGCCGCGGCTCTGATGGCCTGGAGCTATCAGAACAAACGCATCAGCGCACGGCGCTGGCGGCCCATGAACATCGGCAAGTTCGAAGTGCCGGCGCTGCAATACAGCTTCGCCTGTTTCGTCACCTACCTGGCCGGCAGCCTCGCCCTGCTGTTCTGGTGGTGGGCCAAGCAGCTCTTTGCCGGCGAGACCCTGATCCTGACCCAGAACGAACTCTGGATTCCGATCTTCGGTGTGCTCGGCATGGTCACTGGTTTCTGGGTGCTCTACACCATCGACGTGGCGCAGCGGCGCGATCTCTCAAAGCAGCGCCTGCTGGTGCAGCCCCTGCTGCACGGCGTGACCACCGGCTTCGCTGGCTATTTCCTCATGACTCTGTTCCTCAGCGGCAATCCGGATCTGGCCTTCAGCATTTACGTCGGCATCGTCACGGCCCTACAGGGCGGGCTGATCGGCACCATCGTCACCCTCTTCTCCCGTCATCAGTTCACGCTGTCCGGACAGGAAAAGGAACCGGCCAGCGCCAGCATCGTGACCGGCCAGCCGGCGCCGATGCCGTGAGGAAAAAGGACCGCATGATCGTGATTCCCCAGCACCGCCTGCCGACATTGGTCGCTCTCCTGCCCGGGCTCCTGCCCGCGCTTCTGTCAGCCTTCATCCTTGGACTCGCCTCTGTGCCGGCGCGGGCGGCGCAGGAAGAGGTCGAGACCATACGCCTCGGCGTGCGCCCTGACGCCGCACCGCTCTCGTTCCTGAAGGACGGCACCTGGGTCGGCTACAGCGTCGATCTCTGCAGCCGAATCATCTCAGCCTATGACGACAGCCTGACCGAGGGCCGTCGCGCAGAGGCCACCTTCGTACCTGTGACCGCCGCCAACCGCTTCGAGCTCTTGAAGAACGAAGAGGTCGACATGCTCTGCGAGGCCACCACGGTCACCATCAGCCGCATGAAGGAGCATCATTTCTCTCTCCTGACCTTCGTCAGCGGCGCCGGCGGTATCAAGAAGAAGCAAACCACCATCCGCGCCCTCAAAGGCAAGTCGACCCGCGCGCTGGGCATCAAGGTCAGCGTGGTCGACGGCACCACCACCAAGGCCCAGGTGGAAAAACTGCTGGGTTATGTCGTGGTCTTCCCCAAGAAACCGGTGCCCAATCACGACGAGGCCTTCGAGTTGCTGCGCAAGGGCGAGGTCGAGCTCTACGTCGGCGACCGGGTGATCCTGCGCGAAAAGCTGCTCAACGAGGATGACCGGGACGATTACGACCTCTCCGCCGGCTTCCTCTCCTACGAACCCTACGCCATCGCGATCCGCCACGGCCGCGAAGACCTGCTGCAAACCGCCAACGCCACCCTCGCCCGCCTCTATCGCGACGGCGACGACGGCATCAAGCCGATCTATGATCTCTGGTTCAAGGACAGCAAGATGAGCCGGCTGCTCTGGTCGATGTATCAGTTGCAGAAACTGCCGGAGTAATCCCTCGGTCGAACAGGCTTCGACGGTGATTCACCAAGTCCGGACTATCCGATCGGTGCCGTTCGTTTTGCGGAACGATGGCCCGCAGGCTCAGCCAAAAACACAAAGCTCGCGGGGACCGATACTTCCTCTCTATACTTCCCGAAACAAGATTCGGGGGATGTAATCCTATGAGCGAAAGCAGCGGTTTGGCGGCGCCCAGGGAGGCCAGCTATGACGTCGTCATCGTGGGCGGCGCCATGCTGGGCTCTTCGAGCGCCTGGTTTCTGGCGAACAATCCGGACTTCGACGGCTCGGTGCTGGTGGTCGAACGTGATCCGAGTTACGAGTTCACCTCGACGGCACGCACCAACACCTGCATCCGGCAGCAGTTTTCCAACGAGATCAACGTCCGCATCTCGCAGTTCGGCGCCGAGTTCGTGAAGAACTTCCGCGACTTCATGGGCGGCGATCCCCGCGTGCCAGATGTGCCGCTGCAAAGCTTTGGCTATATGTATCTGGCCGACAATGAGGCCTTCGCCGCCGTTCTGCGGGAGAACCAGAAACTGCAAGCCGCCTGCGGCGCCGGCACCCGGATCCTGACGCCCGAGGAAATCGCCGCAGCCTACCCCTTCTATAATCTGGAGGGCATCGTCGCCGGCAGCCATAACCTGGTGGACGAAGGCTACTTCGAAGGCAGCACGCTGTTCGACTGGTGGAAACGTTCGGCACGGGAAAAGGGCGTCGAATATCTCACCAACGAAGTGGTCGCCATGACCCGCAACGCCGCCGGGACCCGGGTCGAAAGCGTGACCTTGAAATCCGGCGAGACAGTGACCTGCGGAACGCTGGTCAACGCCTCCGGCCCCCGGGCAGTCCTGACCTCGCGCATGGCCGGCATCGAGATCCCGGTCGAGCCGCGCAAGCGCTACACCTACATCTTCGACGCGGAGCAGCCGCTGGACCGCGATCTGCCCCTGACCATCGATCCCTCCGGCGTGCATATGCGCAGCGACGGCGCCTACTACCTGGGCGGCTGCCCGCCGGATGACGACCCCGCCGTCGACTACGATGACTTCGAAGAGGATCACAGCCTCTGGGAGGAAAAGGCCTGGCCGGCGATCGCCAATCGCATCCCGCAGTTCGAGGCGATCAAGCTGATCAACTCCTGGGTCGGCCACTACGCCTACAACACCCTCGACCAGAACGCGATCCTCGGCCCCCACAGCCAGGTGGAGAACTTCATCTTCGTCAATGGCTTTTCGGGGCACGGCTTCCAGCAGTCACCGGCCATGGGCCGCGGCCTTTGCGAACTGGTGGCTTACGGCGAATTCCGGACGCTGGACCTCTCCCCCTTCGGCTACGCGCGGATCGCGGAAAACCGGCCCTTCCTGGAGAAGGCGATCATTTAACCCTTAGCGGCTGATCACTCCTGACAGACCCCTGTCAGGAAGGGGTTCTTAAGATCGATCCAATCCTTCGATCTTTTGGACCCAGGCAGCATGACCGACTTCGCTTCACCGACGCTTCAGACCGGGAACAACCAGCGGCAACACCTGATCGGCGTGCTGCTGGTCATCGCCTCGGCGATCGTCTTCAGCCTGGCCGGAATCCTCACCAAGATGATCGAGAGCGATGCCTGGACCATCGCCTGCTGGCGTGGTCTTTTCGGCGCCATCTTGATCACGCTCTACGTTCTCTGGCGCCAGCGCGGGCGCCGGCGCCGGGACAGCTTCGCCCTGGGTTGGCGCGGCTGGCTGCTGGCGACCATCGGCAGCCTCTCGACCCTCGCCTTCATCAATGCCTTCAAACTGACCTACGTCGCCAATGTCGCCATCATCTACGCCACCGCGCCCTTCATCGCGGCGGCCCTCGAATGGATGATGCGCGGTGCAGGTGTCCGGCCGTCGACCATGTTTGCCGCAATTGCTTCCCTGCTTGGTGTGGCAGTCATGGCCGGCGCCGGCGCCGCAACGGGTGCCTGGCTCGGCGATAGTCTGGCGCTGCTCATGACCCTGGGCATGTCACTCTATATGGTCCTGGTCCGGGTCTTCGAGGACACGCCGGTGGTACTGGCTGCCGCCGCCTCGGCCTTCCAGCTCTTCATCTTCGGCTGGTTCGTCACCGACCCACTGGCGGTCTCGCAAAGCGACGCGCTTCTGCTGCTGCTCTTCGGCGTGGTCTTCGCCCTTGCTGCCATCCTGTTAACCGAGGGCACCCGCATGATCCCGGCCGCTGAAGCCGGCCTGCTGGGTTCGGCCGAGACACCCCTGGCCGTGGTCTTTGCCTGGCTGATCCTCGCAGAACTGCCGCCGGCGGCCAGCCTGATCGGCGGGGTTATCGTGATGATCGCCGTGATCGGTCATGCGGGCCGGGACTTCCTGCGAGCTGGACGCTAAACTCTCCTATGCGCAAACCCGGATCCATGCGCGGCCTGGAGGAACTCGGCCGCACGCGGCTGAGCCCCAATTTCTTCTTCCGCGATTTCCTCTATTCGGAGATCGCGGGTTTCTACGGCCTTCCCAACATTCCCACCGACCCGGATCTCGCGATCGCAGCCGGCCAGCGGCTCTGCGAGGAACTGCTCGAGCCCCTGCAGGAAAGCTTCGGGCGTATCGCGGTTCGCTCGGGCTATCGTTCCGCCGAGGTGACAGCCTTCGGCAATGCGCGCAGGCAGGGCGCCAGCGTCAAGGCCAACGCCGCCTATCACGTCTGGGACCTGCGCGACGCCCAGGGTCGCATGGGCGCCGCCGCCTGTGTCGTCGTCCCCTGGTTCGCCGACCGCTACCGGGCGGGCGCCGACTGGCGCAACCTCGCCTGGTGGATCCACGACCACCTGCCCTACGCGCACCTGCAGTTCTTTCCCAAACTCTGCGCCTTCAATATCCAATGGCATGAAGAGCCCGAGCGGCGGATCGACAGCTTCATTGCACCCAAGGGCTGCCTCACCCGGCCCGGAATGGCGAATCACGAAGGCGACCACTCGGATTGCTATGCGGGCTTCCTGAAACTTCGGCAATAAATTTGAGGCAGAGCTTGAAATTTAAGGCAGGGCTTGCTCCCGGCCGCGACAAAGCGGCCGGGAGCGACGGCATCATACTCCCAAGGTCCTACGCCACCACCCGCCTCAGACGATCTCGACCCGCAGCAAGGCGCGCACATGCTGGATCTGGTTCAGGATCGTCGCGACCGGCGAGCCGGCAAACAGCAGCCCGACGGCGCGGTTGTCCTCCCGATTGGCGACGATCGACCCGGAGTCACCGCCTGCCGACATGTTGGTGGTGATGATCTGATCGCGGAAGCGCGCCACGCGGCCTGCGCCGAAGTTCACATCCACGGTCGCATTCACCGCGACGATCCGGCCGGTCGTGTAGTTCGTGGTCCGGCCGGTCTTGTGGAGCCGCATGCCGACGTTGACCTGCGCCCGCGGCGTCCAGCCCTGCAGATGCCCCACCCAGTGAATTTCACGCTTCAGGTCATGGAACTGACCTTCCGCCACGGCGGCGTCGACCAGGTTGCGGTGGAAAGCCCGCGGAACCGGCGGTTCGAAGGTGATCGGGATGAAGCGGTTCAGCCTTGCAATCCGGTCCGAGGGATCGACGCCGCCGTCAAAAGGTCCTGGTTGCAGAATCGGATCTCCCAGGCCCGCATTGTTGCTGTTGGCGAGCACATGATTGTTGCTCAGGATGTAATAGCGGCCGGGGATACCCGAGGGATTGCTGCCGGTTCCTTCCAGGTCGTACACGCAGGTTCCGATGGTGCCCGCGGTGATGTTGAAATGGCCGACGGAGTAGCCGCCCGACGCCGGCCTGATCCGTCTGGCGAGGGCTTCGATACCGACTTGCGCCGGTTCGGCCTGACCGGCGAAAAGCTCACCGACCGCCAGCACGTCAGTCTGCATGTCATCGATCTTCGAGGGGATGACATCGTCGTCGCTCAGTTCGTCCGGCCCGACCTTTTGCGACACCAGGGCCAGGAGTGCGGGCTTACCGGTTGGGGTCCCGTTGGACCACTTGACCCCCAGGCCGAAACCGACAAGGTTCGCGGGCATCGATTCCGGCTTCATCATGCTGTCGACCGCCATCTTCTGCGTTTTCAGGGCGGCAGGGCTGGCGGATTCTTCAGGTTTCAAGACCATCTTCGCGATATCATTGGCCATGATCAGTCCTTTCTCGTTTCTCCAGGGTCTTGCGCCGAAATTGATCCGATAACCTCGGTCTCGACGTCATAGCCGCCGAGTTCCGTTGGAATACCCATTCGCTCGCGGTCCGCTTCCGGGACCTCCCTCGTCAAGAAAAGCTTGATAACCTTGACGCCCTCACGCTCGCCCACGCCCACACCCTGGACGTCAGGCAGGCTCAGAAGGCCGTCCTCATGGAGTCTTAGAACCTCGTCAATTGTCATGTCAGTCACACTGCTACGATGGCACCTCGCCGTTCCGACGACGGCCGAGGGATCCCGTTGGCGACACCCAGCCGTTCGGAAGATCGGGTCACTCTGAAGACCGGGTTACTCTGAAAGCCGAACCAGTCGTGAAGAGGCGCTTATGTAAGCCCACCCTCAAACGACAGGGCCGGAACGGCCATTCCGCTCTGGGAAGCAGAATCCAACTGCACGGGGTGTGGCAGCCGGATCAGTGCCTCCTGATCAATCTCACAGCTTCGGAAACTTCGAGATTACCGGAAATTGGAATAGCTACCTAACGTTGCCACTATACGCCCACATACAGCCACCGCACAAGAAAAATCATTTGTATACATATTTAAATAACGGAAAGCAAAAGCCCGCCGAACCGCCCTTTCCTCCTGCTTTGCCTGAATAAAATTATCCTTCGCAGAATCAATTGTGTAAGGCCCTTTTCTAACCTGTTCAGTCCCAGCTTTTCCCCGAGCACTCCAATGAAAATTCGATTTCTATACTAAACATGTACATTCATCAGATTTTTTAGGAATTTTATCACCCAATAACACTGATCTAATCTTGATTTTTCAGGATCAAATCATGGACACACGCCAAAGACTTCACCTTTTATTTACCTGTTAACCAGTTTTTAGGGCTTTCCGGGCATTGTCTCTGCCCAAACAAGGCCTCATGTGAGAAGTGAGGTGATTCGACGAAAAAGGAGCACCGCGTGTCGATCGAGCCGAACATCATTTCTTTCCCGAAGAACCAAGCCTCAGGGAACGAATACGAATACTGGCTAAGTTGGGCCGAGTGCGAGCTTTCCATACTGGGCCACGACCTGCACGCGGTGTCCTATGACTGGAAAACGGCCTTCAACGAGGGGCTGAAGCCGGAAGAGGCCGCCGAAAAAGCAGCGGCAATCATGCAGCAGGACGCGAACTGAAGTCGCGCCGGGTTTGCACCGTAAACAAACCCCGCAAACATCGAGACAGCCGAAAAACGTCGAACTTTCAGGCTTCAGGTAAATCTGTGGAAGAGGCTTCGGGCACCCGCGGCGTTTTCTCACCCCGCGCACACAGCAGGATGCAAGCCAGACCCAATCCGATCGCGCCCCAGAGGACGCCAGCGTAGATCACTTCCATGTCTTCCGATCTCCATGCAGGGCCGGGGGTTGAGTGCGGAGTTAGTCCGTTCTGCGTTATGCAGGAGATAGATTAACGAGCAGTTAGATTTGCATGACATCGGTAATTTTTAGCCGGTGACCTTCGCAGGTCTGTTATGCGAAATCAGCATGACTCCCTGTTTTTTCAAAGAGATTCCAGATAGCACCGGCTTTTCCCGCCGCCGGCCGCACCCCACCTTTTCCGGCAACATTGCGGTTGGTCGCTTCCCGCGACTTGCCTATGCTTCTATATCAAACGTTTGTTTGCACAACGGAAAGAGGTCCGAGCATGGTGAAATTCGGTGTCGGCCAGGGTTTGCGGCGAGTCGAAGATTTGCGTCTTTTGACCGGTCACGGGCACTACACGGATGATATCCGGGAAGACGGTGAAGTCTTCGGATTCCTACTGCGCAGTCCCCACGCCCATGCCAACATCAAAGCCATGGAGCTTGACGAAGCCAGAGCGGCTCCCGGCGTCCTGGGCGTCTATACCCACGAAGACCTGACCGCGGACGGGGTGAAGGATATCCCCTGCCTGACTCCCATCCCCGGCAAGAACGGCGAACCGCCGGTCATGCCGCCGCATCCGGCCCTGGCGCGCGGGCGGGTTCGTCACATCGGCGATCCGGTGGCCTTCGTCGTGGCCGAGACGCTGGAGCAGGCCAAGGACGCCGCAGAGCTGATCTTCGTCGACTACGAGGAGCTGCCGGCCAACGTCCTGTCCGAAAAGGCCATGGCACCTGATACCCCGCAGATCTGGGAGGAGGCCGCAAACAACCTCTGCCTGGACTGGGAACAGGGCGACCGGGCGGTCACGGACTCGGCTCTCGCCGCCGCGCATCGGGTGGTCAAGCTGGAGCTGGTCAACAACCGGATCGTGGTCAACGCCATGGAGCCCCGCGGCGCCCTGGCAAGCTACGATCCCGAGACCGAGCAGCTCACGCTGGTCAGCGGCAGCCAGGGCGTCTTTTCCCTACGCCGTCAACTGGCCGACCGGATCTTCGAGATCCCGCAGGACAAACTCCGGGTCCGAACCCAGGATGTCGGCGGCGGCTTCGGCATGAAGATCTTCGCCTATCCGGAGCAGGTCCTGGTGCTCTTTGCGGCCAGGCGCCTGCAGCGTCCGGTGCGCTGGACCGGCGAGCGCGGCGAGAGTTTCCTGAGCGACAGCCAGGGCCGCGACCACCTGAGCACGGTCGAAGCCGGGCTCGACGAGAACGGAAAGATCCTGGGCCTGAAGGTCAGGACCGTTGCCGATCTGGGCGCCTATCTCTCCAACTACGGCCCCTACATCCCCACCTCCTGCGGCTCGCACATGCTCTGCGGCGTCTATACCATCCCCAGCGTCTACGTTGAGGTGAAGTGCGTCTTCACCAACACCGTGCCGGTGGACGCCTACCGCGGCGCCGGCCGGCCGGAAGCCGCCTATGTGATCGAACGGCTGATCGACTACGCCGCGCGCGAGATCGGGATCAGTCCGGACGAGATGCGCCGCCGCAACTTCATCCCCCTGCAGGACATGCCCTACGATACCTCCACCGGCATCACTTATGATTCCGGGGACTTCCTGGAGATGATGCAACGGGCCCAGGCGGGCGCGGGCTGGTACGACTTCGAAAGCCGCCGCGCCGCGGCCCGTAAAGACGGCAAGCTGCGCGGCATCGGGATGTCGTCCTACGTCGAGGCCTGTGGCGCCATGGGCCAGGAGGAAGCCCGCATCAAACTTAAGCCGGACGGTGGGGTCACGCTCTTCGTCGGCACGCAGAACAACGGCCAGGGCCATGCCACCGCCTACGCCCAGATCATTGCCGACAAGCTGGGCGTTGAGCCGGAGCAGGTGGAACTGCGCCAGGGCGACACGGATGATCTGACCTTCGGCGGCGGCACCGGCGGCTCCCGCTCGATCCTGATGGGCGGCATGGCCATTTCGGGCGCCTCACAGAAAGTCATCGAGCGCGCCCGGGAGATCGCCAGCCATCTGCTGGAGGCCGCCACCGAGGACATCGAATTCGACGCCGGCATGCTCTCGATCGTCGGCACCGACCGGCGGGTCTCCCTCGCTGATGTCGCGAAGGCCGCCGAGGAGGGTGCCGAAGAGATCGCCGGCCTGCCGCCGGAAACCGCCGAAGCGGTCAAAGACGGCATCGACGAGACTTCGCGATTCGATCAGCCGCCGCCCATGACCTATCCGAACGGCTGTCATGTCTGTGAACTGGAGATCGACGAGGCAACAGGCGTCACAAAGATCCTGCGCTACGTGATCTACGACGACTTCGGCAAGGTCATCAATCCTTTGCTGGCCGCCGGCCAGGTCCATGGCGGAACGGTCCAGGGCATCGGGCAGGCGTTGCTCGAGCACACCGTTTACGATCCGGAGACCGGGCAGTTGCTGTCAGGCTCCTACCTGGACTACTGCATGCCGCGCGCCGACGACATTCCGGAGATCGAACTGACCATGGTCGAGGACATGCCCTGCGCGACCAACGAGATGGGCATGAAGGGCGCGGGCGAAGCCGGCGCCATCGGCGCGCCGCCGGCGGTGATCAACGCCATCGTCGACGCGCTCTCGCCCTACGGCGTCAAACACGTCGACATGCCGGCGACACCTGAAAAGATCTGGCGGATTATCCAGGCTGCGGAGCAGAATCAGGTGGCGGCGGAATAGCGGAGCCGATACAAACGCCCTCTTGGCAGGGCTTGCGCTGGATCTGCACGAATGAGCATAGATTCGGCGAGCGTAGAACGGGCGGGCGTAGAGCAAAGCAAAGTGATGAGTGACATGACCAACGGGCCTGGCGCTTCGAACGGCGCCACCGAAGGAAACGAAGGCGACGACCTCATGGCCGCGCTGCGCCTGATCGCCGAGCGGGCGGGCAAGGTGATCCTGCAGTACTATGTGGACGCCGAGGAGATCGACGTCCGCAGCAAGGATGATGCCTCGCCGGTCACCGATGCGGACGAGGCCGCGGAGACCTTCATCCTGGGCGCGCTCAACACCCTCACGCCACACATTCCGATCGTATCTGAGGAAGCCGCTGCCGCCGGTGAGATCCCGGAGATCGACGGAGACTTCTTCTGGCTGGTCGATCCGCTGGACGGCACCAAGGAGTTCCTCTCCCGCAACGGCGAGTTCACGGTCAATATCGCCCTGATCGAACATGGCGTGCCGGTCGCCGGCGTGGTGCACGCCCCTGCCCTGGCCATGACCTGGGCCGGCGCGGGCGAAGGCACCGCCACCTTTTCCGAAACCGACAATCCGCCCATGCCGATTGCCGTGCGCGAGATTCCGGAAGAGGGCGCCACGGTGGTGGCCAGCCGGCGCCACGGCACCGGTGACAAACTGGACCGCTTCCTCGCCAGCCGCAGCATCAAGGAGCGGGTCACGGCGGGCAGTTCCTTGAAATTCTGCCTGGTGGCGAGCGGCCAGGCGGATCTTTATCCACGCTTCGGACGAACGATGGAGTGGGATACGGCGGCAGGCCATGCGGTTCTGCTGGCGGCCGGGGGCGAAGTCTGGACCCTGGACAACGAGCCCCTGGATTATGGAAAGCCTGGTTTTGAAAACCCAGACTTCATCGCCGAGGGCGTGCACCTGGACGCCGGCTTCGAAAGTGCGGACACTGCCGGCTGAACCCCTCCGCCTTTACAGTTTCTTAACCATCCTTGCCCAGTCTGAACAAGTTCGTTGGCAAACGGTCGAAATTTGAGTGCGTTCCGCAAGGACTCCGATCAATTGTCACGAATTTGTGTTGAGACCTGATTTGCGCGGAATCCGGTCAGGCGGGAGACTGGTTTTGGCGTCGCGCTCGGCGGCGCTTGTGAGAGAGCGAATCAAATTAGACCCATGTGGCGAACGTCTGTGCGAATCAGGGGAGTCTCTTAGAGACTTGTGTTTCGGACAGGCAACAAGAAACTCAGGAGCCGATATCCATGTCTTCTAAAAAATCCATCATGCTTGCATCCACGAGCCGCCGTTCCGTGATCATGGGCGGTGTGGCTCTGGCCTCTGCAGGCCTGCTGAGCGCCTGTGCAAAGAGCGGCGCCAAGACCACGAACCCCTGCAATCCCTGTGCGGCGAACAACCCGTGCAACCCCTGTAATCCCTGCAATCCTTGCGCGGCCAAGAACCCCTGCAATCCTTGCAACCCCTGCGCCGCCAAGAATCCCTGCAACCCGTGCAACCCCTGTGCGGCGAAGAACCCTTGCAACCCCTGCAATCCCTGCGCCGCCAAGAACCCGTGCAATCCTTGCGCCGCAAAGAATCCCTGCAATCCGTGCAACCCCTGCGCGGCCAAGAAGCGGAAGAACCCCTGCAATCCTTGCGCAGCAAGCTGATTCAGGCGGCATAGACCGTTGGAAGCGGCGGCAGGCCAGAAACGGCCTGCCGCCGTTTTCTTTTGGACAGATCGCCCCGGCCAAAATTAAGTCCAATTGATTGAGAGCGAAGTCTGGAGTCACCGGGGGCGCGGGTGCTATCTTTGCGCAGCCGTTTTCGCAACGGCGTTTTTCATTGCGACAACATCAGAAAATTGGGCAGGTAAATGACGGCGGATCGTAAAGTAGCACTCGTGACCGGCGCGGGAAGCGGTATCGGCAAACACGCAGCCATGGCGCTTCTGAAAGCCGGCTATGCGACGGTCCTGACCGGGCGCCGTCTGCGTCCGCTGGAAGACACCATCAAGGAAGCCGCGGTGCCCGAAACGCCTGCCCTCGCACTGTCCTGCGATGTCGGCAGTCCGGATGATGTCGCCGGCCTTTTCTCCAAGATCGAACAGAAATTCGGACGCCTCGACGTCCTGTTCAACAACGCCGGCACCAACGTCCCGCCCCTGACCCTGGACGAGATCTCGCCGGAGCAGTGGCGCACGGTGGTGGACGTCAATCTGACCGGCGCCTTTCTCTGCAGCCGCGAGGCCTTCCGCCTGATGAAGAAGCAGGATCCCATGGGCGGACGCATCATCAACAACGGTTCCATCTCAGCCCAGGCCCCACGCCCAGGCTCGGCGCCCTATACGGCCACCAAGCACGCCATCACCGGCCTCACCAAGTCGACCTCTCTGGATGGCCGCCCCTTCAACATCGCCTGCGGCCAGATCGATATCGGCAATGCGGCCACGGACATGACCACGGCCATGGCGGTCGGCGTGCCCCAGGCCAACGGCACCATGGCGGTCGAACCCACCATGGACGTCCAGCATGTCGCCGACGCCGTGGTCCATATGGCCGGACTGCCCCTGGACGTGAACATCCAGTTCATCACCATCATGGCCACAAAAATGCCGCTGATCGGGCGGGGCTAAAACCGGCTTTTTTTCGGTAAGACGCGTTCAATTCGCCGCGCGCAAGACCTCTTTGGTCAGCGCGCGGATCTCGGCGGCGGCCTGACCGCGCGGCTGAAACTCGCCGACGGCGCGGCCCTCGGCGAGAGCCGAAGCGAACGCCACCCGATTGCCGATGCGGGTCTTCGCGATCTTCGCGCCGTAGGTCTTGATCTCGGCGAGCATCTCGTCGGTCAGATTGGCGCGCGGCGGCACCCGGTTGAGCACCAGCAGCGCCGGCACCTTCTCCTTCTGCGCCAGTTCCAGGGTTGGCTTGGTGGCCCAGACATCCATCGGCGAGGGCTGCACGGGAACGATCACCAGATTCGCCGAACGCACGGCGATCTTGGCCTCGGTTTCGGCGTGCGGCGGCGAGTCGATCAGGACGATGTCGTGCTCGCGCGCAAGCTTCTCGACTTCGGAACGGGAACGCCAGCCCTTGACCGCGGAAACCAGCAAGCCCGCCCCGGCATCACCCAGCCGTTCTTCGCGCAGGCGGTACCACATGGCGAGCGATTGCTGCGGGTCGATATCGACCACGGCGACCGACTTCTTCGCCGCCGTGAAGGCAACGGCGAGATGGGCGGTGACCGTGGTCTTTCCGGCGCCGCCTTTTTGCTGTGCAACCGTCAGAATTTTCGCAGACATGCAGAAGTCCCCCCGTTTGCAGTCGCTCAATATTGTGCAGGTGCGAAATGCGCCGTCAAGGCGGCAGAGCAAGGTTTAATACCAAGGAGCAGTGATAATGCCCCATAGGGATTGTCTCGAGGGGCCTTCGGGTAGGAGAAGAGCTGCAGGCGATGCAGCGCATCGGCAAAGCTTTTCGACGCCCTCCGAAGGCCCCTCGAGACAACCGAACCGGCGCTTTTCCGCGGCTTTCGGACTGCGTCGCACGCGACTTCCGATGCGCCGCATCGGATGCCGCCGCATCGCCGCGCCGCCTGCTCCTAGCCGAAAGACGCAGAAAAGCGTCCCTATGAGTCATTATCACTGCTCCTTGGTATAAGGATAAAAGCGCGCGGCACCTCCACCGAAACGCGATTGATCCTGGCCTAACGTCTGCTGTCTTTTGACTGTGGAGTGCTTTTCAGTAGACTGCGCCGCCATGTCACAAACGCCCTCACAGCCACTTTCAGGTCGGATCAGAACACCGGATGCCGAGGCCTACCAAGCCGCCGCAGAGCTGCTGCGCGCGGGCGAGGTCGTGGCTTTCCCCACCGAGACGGTCTACGGCCTGGGGGCCGATGCCACCAACGACCGGGCAGCGGCGCGCATTTTCGAGACCAAGGGCCGGCCGAGCTTCAATCCGCTGATCGTGCACTTCGAAGACCTGGAGGCCGCCGGGCGCGAGGTGGAAATCAACGCCTGGGCCGAATCGCTGGCGGCCGCCTTCTGGCCCGGCCCCCTGACCCTGGTCCTGCCGCGCAGGCCCGAGTCGCGTATCTCCCTGCTTTGTAGCGCCGGCCTTCCGACACTGGCCGTGCGTGTGCCCCGCCATGACATCGGCCAGAGCCTGCTGCGGGCGGCAGAGCGGCCCCTGGCCGCGCCCAGCGCCAATGCCTCCGGCAAGATCAGCCCGACCTCGGCCACCCATGTAGCCGCGTCGCTGGGCGAGAGAGTCCCGATGATCCTGGACGGCGGCGACTGCGAGGTCGGGTTAGAGTCGACGGTCGTCGATCTGTCCGGAGAGCAGCCGGTGATCCTGCGGCCGGGCGGTATCACGAAAGAACAGCTCGAGGCGGTCCTGGGTCCGGTCACCGAGGCTGGCGTGAACAGCGACATCAAGTCACCGGGCATGCTGACCAGCCACTATGCGCCGAGCCTGCCGATCCGGCTCAATGCCCGGACGGTGCAGGAAAGCGAGGCGCTGCTCGCCTTCGGCCCGGAACCAGTCGACGGCGCCGCAGTCACGGCAAACCTTAGCCCCACCGGCGATCTGGGCGAAGCGGCTGCGCGGCTTTTCGCCCTGCTGCACGAACTGGATCGAAGCGCGGTCACGGCCATCGCCGTCATGCCGATCCCGGAAGACGGACTGGGTATCGCGATCAACGACCGCTTGCGCCGCGCCGCCGCGCCAAGAGATTGACGCGCAGCTTCAAGAGGGCTGGTCCCCGGGCGGCGCAGGCATTAAATTCACCCTTATGAACGAACAAAGCTCCCCACAACAGATCGACAGCCAACTCAGTGCCTTCTTCACGGAACTCAAAGAGGTCGTGGGCGAAAAAGCACTGCTCACCGCTGCCGAAGATCTCTCCCCCCACCTGCAGGAGATGCGCGGGCTTTACCTGGGCGACGCCCCCTGCGTGGTAAAACCGGCCTCGACCGAAGAGGTCGCCGCCGTGGTGAAGATCTGCGCCGCGCACGGCATGGCGATCGTGCCCCAGGGCGGCAACACGGGCCTGGTGGGCGGCGGCATTCCGATCACCTCGGACAAGGCCGTCGTGCTCAGCCTCTCACGCATGAACCGGGTCCGGAACATCGACGCGGCGAACTACACCATGACCGTTGAGGCCGGCTGCATCCTGCAGAACATCCAGGCGGCCGCGGACGAGGCCGACCGGCTGTTCCCCTTAAGCCTCGGCGCCGAGGGCACCTGCCAGATCGGCGGCAACCTCAGCACCAACGCCGGCGGCATCAACGTGCTGCGCTATGGCAACGCGCGGGACCTCGTGCTGGGGCTCGAGGTGGTGCTGCCGGACGGACAGATCTGGAACGGCCTGCGCGCCCTGCGCAAGGACAACACCGGCTACGACCTGAAGCACCTCTTCGTCGGTGGCGAGGGGACGCTCGGCATCATCACGGCTGCCGTACTGAAGCTCTTCGCCAAGCCCCGCGACCGGGTCACGGCCTTCGCCGCCGTTCCCTCTCCGGCCGCCGCGGTGGAACTGCTGGGGCGCTGCCGGACCATTTCCGGCGAGGCGGTCAGCAGCTTCGAGCTGATCCCGCGCATCGGCGTCGAGATCTCGGTCGCGCATGTGGCCGGCGTCACGGACCCGCTGGAACAGGCTTATGACTGGTACGTCCTGGTTGACCTGGTTTCCGGTATCGAAGACGGCAGCCTGCAGGACACTATGATGACCGTGCTGGAAGGTGCCTTCGAGGAGGAGCTGGTGCTCGACGCCACGGTGGCCGCCAGCGAGAGTCAGGCCGCCGCGCTCTGGCGCATCCGCGAGGCCATGGTCGAGGCGCAGAAGCACGAGGGCGGCTCGATCAAGCACGATGTGTCAGTGCCGATCTCCAGCGTGCCCGAGTTCCTGGAGCGCGCCATGGCCGCGGTCGGCGAACGCATCCCGGGCATCCGGCCCGTACCCTTCGGCCACATCGGCGACGGCAACATCCACTTCAACCTCAGCCAGCCGGTCGGCGCGGACAAGGCCGCCTACATCGCGCGCTGGGACGAGATGAACGAGATCGTGCACGACATCGTCGTGGGGCTGGGCGGCTCGATCAGTGCCGAGCACGGCATCGGCCGGCTCAAGGTACGATCCAACGCCCACTACAAGTCGGCGGTGGAAATCGAGCTGATGAAGAAGGTCAAAGCGGCGCTGGATCCGGCGGGAATCATGAACCCGCACAAGGTGGTGGATTGAACGCAAGGCCGGACTTGCAACTCAGCCCGAACGACACCACTGCTTCTTAAGCTCTGTGGCTTTGGCACAAGGCGGCCAAAGTCGATTGAGCTTCCGCGACGATTTCTGCCACCACATCCGCGCAAGACTCGATTGCGTTCACGAAGCCGGCGCTTTGCCCGGCGTAGTGCGCCATGGGCTCAACGTCGCCAGCCAGATCCGTCGTCGGGCCCGAGGCATCGTAGCGATAGACCGGCTGACCGGCCCTGCGGGCGATAATGTCATCCGAACCGGGCCGATCATCGCCATCCCGCTTCCCGCAACTCTCCCACAGGTCATAGGTCGAATTGCGAATGACCCTGTGCGGTGCCCTGGGCCAGGAGAGATCGAATAGCTCGGTCACGAGCGTCGCATCATGACCGGCCGCCAGAATGCGATTGATATAGTCAGGGTGCGCGTTGGACTCTGTCGTCGCCAGGAAACGGGTTCCAAGCCATATGCCCCCGGCACCGAGCGACAAGGCGGCCGCCAGTCCCCGGCCATCCGCAAAGCCGCCGGCTGCCACAACCGGGGTGTCGCCAACGGCATCTACGATCGCAGGGATCAAAGCCAGGCCACCGGTCTGCGCATAAACGTGACCGCCGGCTTCAAATCCCTGTGCGCAAATCGCATCGGCACCGGCAGCAACCGCTCTTTTGGCATGTGCAACCGAACCGACGCTCACCATCACCTTGCCGCCAGCGGACTTGATGCGATCGACGAAGGGCGTGGGATCGCCCCAAAACAGCGAAAAGACCTTAACGCCATTATCCAGTGCAAATTGAATGCGCTCGTTCTGGTCCATCTCCAGGCAGAAATTGAAGGCGATGTCCTTGTCCGTAAGGTCGGACAGGCTCCGCAGATGCTGCTCCAAGGCAGGCAGACTGTCCCAACTGACGCCCAGCATGCCTAACCCGCCTGCATTCGCGACCGCGGCCGCCATCGCCGGAGGCGCGCACCTGCCCATGGGTGCCTGGGCAATCGGACAGGTCAAACCGAACAGTCTCGTAAAGGAAGTTTCCACTTCTGCGTCTCCCGCTGCTTGCACTGACGATCTTTTTGGCGCACAAAAACACAATATAAAAATTGGAAAAACTTATGAATTTAATGCAACTCGACGCATTCCTTAAGTTCGCCGATACGAAAAGCGTCACCGAGGCGGCCGAAAAGATAGGGATTTCACAGCCTCGGATGTCGCAGAGGCTCAGAGAGTTTGAGCAGAGCCTGGAGGTAAAACTCCTGGTGCGGAAAGGCAGAAACGTGGCCCTCAGCCCGGCAGGGGTCCGCCTGATTCCTTACGCGAGGGAGATCCTGAGGCTCTGCGACGAAGCTTCGGCCGCCGCGCGCGGACAGGCGGTTTCCAAACGTCGCATTCGCATCGGTGCACCGGAAAGCGTTTGCACTTACTTTCTGCCGCCCGGCATCGAAGCCTTAAGGCGAGATTTTCCGGACACCACGGCCAGTCTCTTTCCCGCTTCATCCGAAAACCTGATGACCGCGCTGCGTCAGGGAGACCTGGACATGGCGTTCGTGCTGGCACCAGCCTTCAAGCCCAGTGGGCTACAACACAAAGCTTTGGCCGCGTTTGAACTCGTCCCCTTTTCGGCGCCTCAACAAGCAAACATTCGCTCACCTCGGGATTTCAGAGCGAACTGCGTGTTCCTGACGGAGAACGGTTGTTCTTACAGGCAAATGATCGAAAGGAGGTTTACTCAGCTTGAGTCCACGCTGAAGGAGATCACCGAACTCACCAGTGTGGAGGCCATCAAAAGCTGCGTGGAAGCCGGTGGCGGCGTCAGCATTTTACCGAGCTTCGCTCTGAAAGAAGAGTTGAAGGCCCGGAGGCTGAAGCGGGTCGCTCTCAACCGCTTCAAGGAACGAATCGTCCTGCAGGCCATGAGCACGAAAGACAATCCCCTGTCGCAGCAGATCGACGTTGTTGTGCAGGCCGTCGAAAACGCCGCCCGACAGCAAAGTGATAGTTCTGCCGGACCATAACTGCCGTCGTCAAAGGCACTGTAAGCCTGCGCACGCAGGAGTAGGCTTCACAGCGCAGCGAAGAACTGCACCGAGCGCTCGCCGATCCAGAGCGCCGCAATGGCGATGCAGGGCAAGGCCAGTCCACTGCGCACGAGGTTGTCCCGCTGCGGCCAGTACTTCGCGACCGCCCAAAGCGTCGGCCAGACGACGAGGGCGATCGCGACCTGACCGATCTCCACCCCGACGTTGAAGGCCAGCAGGCTCTGCCAGATATTGGGGGCATCGAGTTGAAGGATCTCACGCAGCACGAAGGAGAACCCCAGGCCGTGCAGCAGGCCGATCAGGGTCGTGACCGCCATGGTACTGCGGTGCTGCACCTTGCCGATCGCGACGATCGCCGCATAAACGATAGAGAGCGCGATACCGGTTTCGACCAGGGGCACGAACCAGGCGGCCTTCGGAACGTAGTCGAAGAAGCCCAGGGCCAGGGTCACGCTATGGCCGATGGTGAAGCCGGTGACGCGCCAGAGCAGCTCCTTCAATCCCGTTGCGCCGAGCACCAGGCAGAAGACGAAGAGCACATGGTCCAGGCCTTCCAGAATGTGCCGCACGCCTTCGACGATGAAGGTGAAGATGGCATCGAGGGCCGAGCGGGAAATCTCCAGTGGCTCCGTCATCAGGCCGCGGACACGGAAGATCAGCGGATCCGCCGGCCCGTGGACCAGGACCAGGTTCGCCGTTTCCTCCTGCCCCGGCAGCCCGGGATCGAGCCGGCTGGCAAGGGTGAAATCACCGGATGCGCCAGACGTCCGGTAGATCAATTCGGCATCGATGATGGTATCGCCGACGTAGGTCGCGTCCAGATCGGCGGGATAGACCTCGCCTTTGAGAGCGACATCCGCCTCGTCCAGGGTCGCGAAGGGTAGCTGGTTCAGCGCCGGCGCCGCGCGCAGGCGGCCGATCTCCGGCATCAGTACCTGCTCGCCGCTGCGGAGGATATGGCCTTCGGCGACCAGCAGAGCCAGACCGTCAGGATCGCGCTGCAGAGCCTCGAGATCCAGATAGTGCACCAACTGTCCTTCTTCGGTCACGTTGGTGGAATAGGGCGCCGGCGTCCGCGAACCGTCTGCCTGTTCGGGGCCCAGCCTATCGGCCACCAGGTAGGCCATGGGCAGGCGGATCAGAACCCGCAGGTGATCCGCGCGCTCCTCGATATGGATGATCCGGATATTGACGTTGAGATTGAAGTGGGCGGCCGCCGTTCCGGCCAGCCCGATGACCAGGGCCAGCAGCAGCGCGAGGCGGGTGGTGCCGCGCAGACACCACCCGCCCTTTAGAAAGCTGAGGCCATTAACAGCCATTGCGGCTCTCAAGCTTCAGGTCAGTTTTTGACCATGTTGTTCGAGCCGAAATAGTAGACATGGCCCGACTTGCCTTCCAGGTCCGCCGCCGCGAGTTCGATCGAGGCACTGTCCAGCATGGTGTGCTCGTGGGTCTGGGCCCACTCGGTCGCCGGCTGCAGGGTCGAGGTCACGAAGGTGGTCTCGGGCACCAGGTAGTGATGCGGAATAGCGATCTTGGCACCGACCTTGGCCACCACGGAATCCGCCTGCTTGTAGTCGAGAATGTGCTTGGAGCCGTCGACCGGCACGAAGACCACGTCGACCTGGCCGATCTGGTCCCAGACCTCCTGCGGCGGGTTCGGACGGTTGTCGCCCCACATCAGGAATTTCATGCCGCCGGTCTCGATCACGAACAGCGTGTTATCGAAGTGGCGGGCGTTGGTCGGCGGACAGACATCGTCCCGGCCCTCGAACTGCTTAACCGCGTCGGTCCAGGCCACGATGCCCGGCGCTACGCATTGATGCTTATCGGCGATACCGGTGATCTTCACATCGCCCAGCTCGAAGCTGCCGGCCATACGGTCGAGCAGCATGTTGGCGTCCAGCTTGTCGATGGCGTCATGGTCAAAGTGCGCGTGGGTCGACATACCGATGTCGACTTCGACCTTAGGGAAGTCGAGCCGGTACCAGAGGCCCCAGGCGCCCGAAGGATCGTTGCGCCAGGGATCGACCATCACGGTGATACCGCGCGGCGAGGTGATCTGGAAAGCCGAGTTGCTGTAGAAGGCAACGCCGACCTTGCCGCTATCGGCCTGGACGCCGCCCTCGTTCTGCACCTGGATGATGCGGTTGTGGTTCTTCCCGGACTTCCAGGTTTCCAGCCCGGTGCTCATCGCCGACAGCGCCCCGACCGACACGCCGGTCAGGACAATGGCACCGATCGCGCCAAACTTGAGTTTATCGCGCATGTTCCCCTTACCTCCTTGTTGCTTTTGTCGGGACAAGACCCCGTATCTTAAAGGATAGCGCGGGGCGGAAAGCGGAAACAGATTGGGAAACCCGGGGGGGAATATGGGGGAAATCCCCATAGCTCACGCGTTGGTACTTGGCGCGGGTTTCAATGCAGGGAGGAAAGATAGCTGCGCAGATTCACCTTGGCGCTGTTCAGCCCCACCTTCTTGCGGATGTTGTTGCGGTGGAAGTCGATGGTGCTGGTGGCCACCGTCAGCAGCCCGGCAATCTCCTTGGTGGTCTTGCCCTGCATGATCAGTTTGGCGATCTCCACCTCGGTCGGGGTCAGGCGGGAGAACTTGGAGGAAAGACGAGTGGCGAAGGGCTCGGTAATGGCGTTGAGGTTGGTCTCGAGAATGTCCAGATAGGCGCGGTTACGTTCGTTCGAGGTGCCGCGCTTCAGCTTTTCCAGGTAGGGCAGGACCAGCTCCTCCAGGTTCCAGAGGATCTTCTCCTCGAAGTCCCCGCGGGATTCCTCAACCCGCTGCAGCAGAACCTTCAGCGCCGTATTCGCCTCCTCCAGTTCCGCTTCGCGCTTGCGCAGCGCCTTTTCAGCCCGCTTCCGGCTGGCGATCTCCCTGCGCAGGCCCTCGTTGGTGGCCGCCAGTTCCTGCGTCCTGGCCTCGACGCGGAACTCCAGTTCGTCGCGTGCCTGCTGCAGTTCGCCCTGCGCCCGCTTGCGCTCGGCCATCTCCACCAGGAACTTGAGATCACTGTCCACCACCTGCTTGAATTCGGACAGCAGGTCCGTGTAGGCGATCGCCTGTTCATTCTCCTTGCTGTCCAGCACACAGATGGTCCCAAAGAGGGAACCGTCCGGCCAGGTCAGCGGCAGTCCGAGATAGAACAGCATGTTGTGCTTGAGGTCCGGGTTGCTGTCCCAGGCCGGGTCCCGGTGGGCGTTGCGCACCAGCAGCAGTTCACCGCTCTCCATCACCGTGTCGCAGTAGAGCCCCGTGTTCAGCTCGAAGGACTGCTCGGGTGCGTAGGGGTTTTCCTCACCGGCCGAGGAGACGAAGACGAGATGCTCCGGATCCGCCCGCCGCATGATCAGGCCCGCCGGCACCGTCAGCAGACGCGCGAGGATGTCGACCACCCGCTGCCACTTGGCGATCATCTCCTCGGGAATTTGCGGTTTGCTCTCCGACATCACGGCCCGTTGCTCAAGTCTTTCGCTGCCACGGCCTTTAGCGTCGCAGAGTGAGCGAATTTTTCAAGCGGTCTGTTTTTCCACCTCTAGGACGGCGGCAAAGGCTAGGACGGTGGCAGAGGCGGCGCCGTGGTCCCCCTGACCAACAAACCCACCTCCAGCTCGGTCGAGCCCGGCATGGGAACGTCCCCCAGGCGGGCCAACAGATATTCCGCGGCCCTGCGCCCCATCTCTCCCGCGGGCACGTGGAGGGTGGTCAGCGAGGGCCGCAGATGGGAGGTCAGGGGCAGGTCGTCGAAGCCAGTGATCGAGATCTCGCCCGGGACGCCGATGCCCTGGGACTGGCACTCGAGCAGCGCGCCCATCGCCAGCACGTCGTTGCCGCAGATCACGGCAGTCGGTGGATTTTTCTGGGCCAGCAACTGACGCATGGCGCTGCGGCCCTCAGCAACGTCGTAACGCCGTTCGAGCTGGTACTCGGCAGGCAGCGACAGCCCCCTCTCCTCCAGCGCCTCGCGCACGCCCAACGCCCGCTCCGTCGCGCGGTCGTTGCCCTCGGTGATGCCGACCACGAGCGCGATGGCCTGATGGCCGATATCGATCAGATAGCTCGCCGCCCGCTTGGCCGCCAGCCGGTTGTCGAAACCCACGCAGGGCTTGACGCCGCTGCGGTCGAAAGCCCAGGTGTGGACGTAGGGCAGGCCCTTCTTGTCGAGACGCTGATAGAGCTTCGGCCTGTGCAGGCAACCCACCAGCAGCAAGGCATCCACACCCCGGGTCAGCAGAGCATCCACATGCCGGACCTCCGCCTCGAGATCGTATTCGAAGCTGGCCAGTAGCAGCGTGTAGTTGTCCGCATGCAGGCGATGCTGAAAGGCCTGCACGCCGCGGGCGAAGATCGCGTTGTCGAGGGTCGGGATCACCGCGCCGATGGTCTGCGTGCGCTGCGAGGCCAAAGCCCGCGCGGCCCCGTGCGGCACATAGCCAAGCTCGGCGATCGCCGCCTCGATCTGGGCCCGCCGCTGCGGCCGGACCAGTTCCGGCGTATTGAGGTAGCGCGAAACACTCGCCGTCGAGACCCCCGCCGCGCGGGCAACATCTTCCAGTGTGGGAGCTTTCGCAGACAAGGTCAGTAAGCGCTTTCTTTCGGATCCCAGGTCGTGGCGCGCGATACAGTCGCCTAAGGCGCCCGAAATCCAGGTTTTCGCACTGGAACATTCAACTAAAAGGCCAAACTCCGGCTCAAAAACTTTATGGACTTGACTCTCGAATGGCAACGATGCTCTAGTGATAAAAAATGTAAGCGCTTACATTTCATAAGGATCGGACTCGGCATTTAACGCGAGATTCGGCCCATCGCAGGAGGAAATCGTGTCTCGCCAGGATAACGAAGACAGCCCCCAGAGCTCTTACGACAGTGCTAAAGGCGGCCTGCAGAATGATCCGGCCTCGCCCGAAACGTCATCCAGGAAAAGCGGCGGGCGCGCCGCTCTGCTGGTATCGGGCGGTCTCTTCGGTCTCTACGCCCTGAATGTTCTGAGCGGAAAGATCTCGACCACCAGCGAAGTCACGATCCCACTCAATCTGGGCGATGTCGGAGAATTCCTGACACTCTTCGCCGCCGCCATCTGCTTCGTGATTGCCGCGCTGCAGCGCGAAGCTGCCAACTGATCCAACCGGCCGATTATCGGTCGGACGGATCCAAAAAAATCGACTCTCAGGGAGGAAACTGATGTCGAAGGAACAGAACCCGCAAAACACCCCGAAACAGGACAGCCCGCGTTCCATGGAACGCCGGCGTTTTTTTGAGACCGTCGCCAAGTACGGCTTTACCACCGCCGTGGTCGCCGGCGCCGCCGGAACGCTGATGTCGTCCGAGGCCCTGGCCCAGTCCGCCAAGGAAGAGGCCGAGCGCAAGAAGGCCGCCAAGCATACCATGACCATCGCGACCGCCTACATCCTGGGCGCTTCGCGCAGCTATCCGATCATGCAGTTGGATTTCAAGGAGAACATCCAGAACCTGACCAACGGCCAGGTCTACGTGAAGCTGGCCCCCGGCGGGCAGCTTGGCGCCGGCGGCGCGCTGGCGCAGAAGGTGCAGGCCGGCACCATCCAGGCGGCCCAGCACTCGCTCTCCAACTTCGCGCCCTTCGCGCCGGCGGTCGATCTGATCAACGTCCCCTACTGGTGCGGCGAAAACCAGAAGTTCATCAACCTGGTCACCTCCGACACCTGGAAAAGCGAGATCAATCCGAAGGTCGAGGCCAAGGGCTTCAAACCACTGTGGTACGTCTGCATCGACCCACGGGTCGTGGCCCTGCGCAAGGGCGGTGACGGGCCGATCAAGACGCCGGACCAGATGGCCGGCATCAAGTTCCGGGTCCCCGGCTCCAAGATCCTGCAGCAGTTCTACCGCCTGCTCGGCGCCAACCCGACGCCGGTCGCCTGGGGCGAGACTCCCTCCGCGATCAAGCAGGGCGTGGCCGATGCGCTCGATCCGTCCGTCGAGGCCCTGAACGTCTTCGGCTTCAAGGACATCCTCTCCTGGGTCACCTTCAACCGCTCGGTGCCGGATTCGCAGGTCTATTCCTGTAATCTCGAGTGGTTCAACTCCATGCCCGGCGATATCCAGGAAAGCATCGAGTTCGCCAGCGACATCACCTCCCAGCAGAACCTGGCCAAGGTGCCGGGCGCCCGCGCCTACGCCATGGCGGAGCTCGCAAAGGCCGGCGTGCAGTTCTACGCGCCGAACGAGGCGGAGATGGAGCAGTGGGTCGCCAAGGCGGGACATCAGCTTTCCGACTGGGATGCCATCAAGACCGAGCTGGCCGGTTCCAAGGCGACTTTCGACAAGCTGCTGGAAGCCGCCAATACGCAGGGACGTCTCTACGTCCACGACGTCTAACTTAACCTGTGCACTCTTGGCCGGCGGCTCTACCTCCTCGAGCGGGCTCGCCGCCGGCCGCTCTTCTTGCCGACAGGCTTAGAGCAAAATGCGTTTCATCGGCCTCAAAATGCTTTGCGTTTTGATCAGTAGAATTCTGATCGCAAAGGCAAATTTTGAGACGCCGTGATCCAGAAAAAACGCATGACGCGATAACCGGAAAGAGATGTCATGAACGGGTTCCTGCAGAAACTGGATCGGAACGGCGAGCGCTGGCTGCTGCTGATCCTCTATTCGACGATCGTGGTCACGATCGCGATGGAGGTCATCCGCCGCTTCACGCTGAGCTACTCCTCGATCTGGGGCGAAGAGATCGCCCGCTACGCCTTCATCTATCTGGCCTGGATCGGTGCCTCCGCCGCCGTGCGCGAGCGTGCACATATCCGCATCGACGTGCTGCTGCATTACCTGCCGCCGCGCGGTAAGGCGGTGATCTATCTTCTCGGGGACTTCGCCACTCTGCTCCTGGCGGTGATCGCGGTCTACTGGTCGCTTGAGACCGTCATGACCTCGCTCAAATTCGGCTCCGTCACCCATGGTCTGCGCATCAGCCAGGCCTGGTTCCTGGCCGCGGTGCCCCTCGGTTTCTCCATGATGCTGTTCCGTCTCGTCCAGTCCATCCGGCGTGATCTGATCGATCTGCGCCAGGGTCGCCCGGTCTTCGACGGCAACCGCCTGTTCGATTGAGGGTTTAAGCTATGTATCAGCTCTTAAATCAACAGGTCGCGCTGGAACTCGGATGGGAGTTCTACGTATCCCTCTTCGGCATGATCATCCTGATCGCGCTGGCCGTCCCGGTCTGGGTGGCCCTCGGCCTGGGTGCCGTGGCCATGCTGGTCCTGACCGACGTGCTACCGCTGTCGCTGGTCGGCGAAGCGCTGTTCGACGGCATCGACGCCTTCGCGCTGATCGCCGTGCCGCTCTTCATCCTGACCGGTGACGTGCTGGTCCGCACCGGACTTTCCAACAAGCTGCTGGATATCGCCGAGGCGACGGCCGGCGGCTTCAAGACCGGCTTCGGGACCGCGACCGTGCTCGGCTGCGGCTTCTTCGCCTGTATCTCCGGCTCGGACGCCGCCGGCGCCGCCGCGGTCGGACGCATGACCATCGACCGCCTCACCGAGCAGGGTTATCCGAAACCTTACGCCTGCGCGCTGGTGGCCTCCGGCGCCTGTACCGGCATCCTGATCCCGCCCTCCATCGCCTATATCATCATCGGCCTGGTGCTGGGCGTCTCCGCCTCGACGCTGTTCCTGGCGGCGGCCGTGCCCGGCGTTATGATCATGCTGGCCATCATGATCACCAACATTATCATGAACCGCATCCATGGCTTCGAGAACGCCGAGGGCGGCTTCTCGCTGCAACGCTGGCTCAAGACCGTCTACGACGGGCGCTTCGCCCTGCTGGTTCCGATCGTGATCCTGGGCGGCATCTATTCCGGCATCTTCACCCCGACCGAGGCCGCGGCCGTCGCCGTGGTCACCACCATCATCATCGGGCTGTTACAGGGCACCATCACGCTCGGCGACTTCCCGAAGATGCTGGAGAGCTCCGCCAAGGTGAACGGCGTGATCCTGCCGATCATCGCCCTCTCCCTGCCCCTGGCCCAGACCCTGGCCGCCCTCGAGGTGCCCCAGGGCTTCGTCCAGGGCATGACCTCGCTGACCGATAATGCGACGATCCTGACCCTGATCATGATCGGCATTCTGATCCTGGCCGGCTGCGTCATGGAGACCACCCCGAACATCGTCATCCTCTCGCCGATCCTATTACCACTGGCGCGTGAGATCGGGATGGACGATATTCACTTCTGCATCATGATGGTAACGGCGCTGGGCGTGGGTTTCATAACTCCGCCGCTGGGATTGAACCTCTTCGTCGTTTCGGGCCTGACGGGCACTTCGGTGCTGAGTATCGCGGCCCGCGCCGGGCCCTACGTTATCGCCATGCTGAGCGTCGTGCTGATGCTCGCGTTTATACCGGAGCTCTCGCTGTGGGCCCTGAACTGACCTTTGGTCCCGCAAACGAGCAGATCCAACCTTTAACACCATAGAATTCGGGAGAAACAGACCGTGTCCGCGAAAGACCCCTTGGCCAGCTACCCCCAGGCCGAATACCTCAAGAAAGCCGAGATGACCTCGGCCACCGGCGAAGCCGACGTGCGAGACCTCGTCGCCGGCATGCTGAAGGAGATCGAGGAGGGGGGCGAAGCCAAAGCCATCGAATACACCCGCAAATTCGATAAATGGGAAGGCGACATCCTGGTTTCCCAGGAACAGATCGATGCCGCCGAAGCGCTGGTGCCACAGCGGCTCAAGGACGATCTGCAGTTCGCCCATGACCGGGTGCGCGGCTTTGCCGAAGCGCAGCTCAAGAGCATGAACGAGTTCGAGACCGAGCTTTCCCCCGGCCTCTTTGCCGGCCAGAAGCTGATCCCGGTCGAGACCGCCGGCTGCTATATCCCCGGCGGCCGCTACTCTCACGTGGCATCGGCCATCATGAGCGTCACCACGGCCAAGGTGGCCGGCGTCGACAACGTCATCGCCTGCTCGCCGCCCAGCCGCGAAGGCGGCATCCCGCCCGCAATCCTCTACACGCTGAAGCTGGCAGGCGTTGACCAGGTCCTGGCGCTGGGCGGTGTCCAGGGCATCGCCTCCATGGCCTTCGGCCTCTTCACCGGCCACAAGGCCGACGTCCTCGCCGGCCCCGGCAACCAGTACGTCGCCGAAGCCAAGCGCCTGCTCTACGGCCGCGTCGGCATCGACATGTTCGCCGGCCCGACCGAAATCCTGGTGATCTCCGACGAAACCGCCGATCCCTGGATCGTTGCAACCGACCTTGCCGGTCAGGCGGAGCACGGCCCCAACAGCCCGGCCTGGCTGATCTCGACCTCGCGCGAACATGCCGAAGAGGTCATCCGCATGATCCCCGACGCGATCGAGTCGCTGCCTGAACCGAACCGTTCCTCGGCCCGCGACGCCTGGCGCGATTACGGCGAGGTGGTCTACACCCCGAGCCGGGAAGAAGCGGTCGGGATCAGCGACGACTACGCTGCAGAGCACCTGCAGGTGCAGTGCGAAGATCTGCCCTGGTGGCTCGACAATCTGCGTAACTACGGCTCGCTGTTCCTGGGCGAGGAGACCACGGTCTCCTTCGGCGACAAGACCTCGGGCACCAACCACATCCTGCCCACCAAGGGCGCGGCCCGCTACACCGGCGGGCTCTCGGTCGGCAAGTTCATCAAGACGGTGACCTACCAGCGCTCCACCCGGGACGCCAACCGCGACGTGGCGGCGGTCACGGCCCGCATCTCGCGTCTGGAAGGCATGGAAGGTCACGCCCGCAGCGGCGACGTCCGCCTGGCCAAGTACTTTCCCGACGAGGAGTTCGAGCTCAGTGCCTGACGCCTTCGTCGGAACGGCAGGATCTCTTCTGCCATGACGGCGGCTGCCTCAGCCGCCTTCGATCTGACCGGTGAGGTCGCGCTCTGCACAGGTGCGACCTCCGGCATCGGCCGCCGCATGGCCTGGGCGCTTGCCCAGGCCGGCGCCGATGTGGTGCTGGTCGGCCGCCGGCAGGCGCAGCTCGAAGAGGCAAAAGCCGAGATCGAAGCCGCGGGCAAGGGCCGGGCCGCCGCGCTCACGGCGGACCTCGCCGGACTCTCGACCTGTGACGATCTCGCTGCCGAGGCAGCGGCAGCCTTCGGGCCGGCTTCGATCCTGGTCAACGCGGCCGGGGTCAACCTGCGGCAACCGCCGGAGGAGATCACGCCTGAGAGCTGGGACCTGACCCTCAAGCTCAATCTGACGATTCCCTTCTTTCTCGCCCGTGCCTGCGTGCCGGTCATGACCGAACGCGGCTACGGCCGCATCATCAATATCGCCTCGCTGCAGTCGACCCGTGCCTTCCCCAACGCCATGCCCTATGGGGCCTCCAAAGGCGGGATCGCGCAGCTCACACGTGCCATGGCGGAAGCCTGGTCGGCCTCGGGCATCACCGCCAACGCCATCGCGCCGGGTTTCTTCCCCACCGAGTTGACCGAAGCCGTCTTCGCCGACCCGCAGCGCGCCGCCCGCAATGCCGCCCAGACCGCCATCGGCCGCAACGGCAGACTCGAAGACCTGGACGGCATCACCGTCTTCCTGGCCTCGAAGGCCTCCGACTACATCACGGGCCAGGTCATCAACGTTGACGGCGGCTACACCGCAAAATAGGACAGCACCATGAAAGCCCTGGTCTATACCGCCCCCGAAGAACTGGTTTATCGCGACGAACCCGATCCGCAGCCGGCCGGCGGCGAATGCCTGGTCAAGATCGACGCGGTCGGTATCTGCGGCTCGGACATGCATGCCTTCAAGGGACACGACCAGCGCCGGCCCGCCCCGCTCATCCTCGGGCACGAGGCCAGCGGCGTGGTGCTCGAGGGCGGCGCAGCCGGCCGCCGGGTGGTGATCAATCCGCTGGTGAACTGCGGCAAGTGCAAGATCTGCCTCTCCGGCCGCATCAACCTCTGTCCGCACCGCCAGATCATTTCCATGCAGCCGCGTCAGGGCGCCTTCGCCGAGATGATCACCATACCCGAACGGAACCTGATCGACGTCCCGGAAGGCATGGACTCGGCGCAAGCAGCACTGGCCGAACCCATCGCGACCGCCTTGCATGGCGTGGTCCTGGCCGCCAGAGCCAGCGAGCGTCCTCTGTCCGAAGTCAAGGCCCTGGTCCTGGGCGGCGGCGCGGTGGGCCTCTCAGCGGCGCTGGTTTTGCGCAGCCACGGCTGCCGCGACATTCAGCTCGGCGACACCAATCCCCTGCGCCGCCAGACTGCCGAAAGCCAGGATATCGGGACCGTCTACGACCCGATCTCCGGGCCGACGCCGGAAGAGAACTCCATCGATGTGGTGATCGACGCAGTCGGCGGCCGGGCCACCCGTGAAGCGGCCTTCGCGGCCGTGCGCCCCGGCGGCGTCATCGTCCATATCGGTCTGCAGGACAGCAACGACGGCGTCGACATCCGCAAAGCCACTCTGCAGGAGGTCGCCTTTATCGGCAGCTACACCTATACGATGGTGGACTTCCGAGCCACCGTCGCAGCCATGCACAACGGTGCGCTGGGCAAGCTCGACTGGATCGAACAGCGTCCGCTGGCCGAAGGCGCAGCCGCCTTCGATGACCTCAACAAAGGCGCCACCGCGGCCGCGAAGATCGTCCTGCGGCCAAACTGATCGCCCGATATTACAGACTGTTTCCCTCGCCGCCTTGGCACTATAGCGAATTGCGTTTTTCTTGCCCAAGACGCCTCAAAATTCGCGTTCGAGATCAGCAATTTGCTGATCGAGAGGCAGTGAATTTTGAGTCGGTTTAAATGCAAATTGCTTTAGACTGCGCGCAAGTATGGCGAAAGGCGTTTTTTCTGAATCACAGTTTCTCAAAATATGCGCCAAAGTCCTCGGGGCGAAATCAGCGCCAAGCTGATTGAGAGGCGGTGTATTTTGAGGCTGATTAAACGCCTTTTGCTCTAACGCCGTACCGGGAACCACGAAATCCCGGGCGGCCGTTTGCGAGGGGAGGAATATGAAAATCAAAGCCGCGGTTCTGCATGCCCTGGGCGCGGAACAGCCCTACACCGAAACCAGGCCCCTGGTGATCGAAGAGGTGGAACTGGCGCCGCCCGGACCGGGCGAAGTGCTGGTCGAGGTGAAAGCCGCCGGTCTCTGCCACTCGGATCTTTCCGTCATCAACGGCAGCCGCCCGCGCCCAACGCCCATGGTGATCGGGCATGAGGCCGCCGGCAGCGTCGCCGAATGCGGCCCCGGCGTCGAGGACCTCAAACCCGGCGACAAGGTGGTCATGGTCTTCGTGCCGAGCTGCGGCAACTGCCTGCCCTGCGCGGAGGGGCGCCCGGCGCTCTGCGAACCCGGTGCCGATGCCAACACCGCCGGCACCCTGCTGTCCGGCGAGCGCCGCCTGGAGCGCCCGGGCACAGACAACACCCTGCATCATCACATGGGCGTTTCCGCCTTCGCCGAATACGCAGTGGTCTCCCGCCGCTCCCTGATCAAGGTGGAGGACGAGGAACTCAGCCACGAGGAAGCCGCCCTCTTCGGCTGCGCCGTCTTGACCGGTGTCGGAGCCGTGGTGAACACGGCACAGGTCCCGCCGGGCAGTTCGGTCGCAGTCCTGGGGCTCGGCGGCGTCGGCCTCAATGCCCTGTTGGGCGCCAAGCTGTCGGGCGCACGCCACATCGTCGCGATGGACCTGCAGGACAGCAAATTGAACCTCGCCAGCGAACTGGGCGCGACGGCGACCATCAACGCGGCCGATGAAAATGCCGTCGAGGCGGTCAAGGACCTGACCGGCGGCGGCGTGGACTTCGCCTTCGAGCTGGCCGGCTCGGTCAAGGCCATGGAGCAGGCCTATCGCGTCACCCGGCGCGGCGGCACAACCGTCAGCGCCGGCCTGCCGCACCCGGACCACCGCTGGGATCTGCAGCAGGTCAACATGGTGGCCGAGGAACGGACCATCAAAGGCAGCTACATCGGCTCCTGCGTTCCCATGCGCGACATCCCCCGCTATATCGAGCTCTACCGCCAGGGCCTCTTGCCGGTTGACCGGCTGATGAGCGACGTGCTCGCCCTGGAGGACATCAACAGCGGCTTCGACCGCCTGGCCGCCGGCAAGACGGTCCGGCAGGTGATCCGTTTTTAGGCCCGTTTACAGGAGTGTCATACGGTCGGCAGGGAGCCGAACCCGGACGGTCGTCCCCTGGCCCGGCTGACTCTCGATCGTAAGGGTGCCCTGGTGCAGCTCCACGAGGGTCTTGCTGAGCGGCAGACCGAGACCGACACCCTGACGGCTGCGTGTCGCGACGCTTTCAACCTGACGAAAGGGCTCCAGCGCGACCTTTATGTCCGAGGGGCTCATGCCGATGCCGCTATCGCTTACCGAAAGTTCGAGATCCCCGTCCTCGAGCAGCGCGGCCCGGACCGTCACCACACCGGTCGGCGGCGAGAACTTGATGGCATTGGTCATGAGATTGACGACCACCTGCTTCATCTTCAACGGATCGGCATAGAGAATCGGCAGCAGTTCATCGACGTCGGACCTCAGCCTCACGTTGCTGCGGGTGGCCTGCTCACGAACCAGTCCGATTGACGCCTCGATCAGGTCGCTGATTTCAACCGCTTCGGGATGAAGCTCGCCGTGCCCCGACTCAAAGCGCGAGAGATCGAGCACGTCGTTAATGAGGTCGAGCAGATGTCTCGCCGAGCTGTGGATGTCACTGGCGTAGGCCGGGAACTTCTCAACACCCTTCGCGCCCAGCAGGCCATCCTTCATGATTTCGGAGAAACCCAGAATCGCATTCAGCGGTGTGCGCAGCTCATGACTGACGCTGGCAAGGAACTCGGACTTGGCGCGGCTGGCTCGCTCCGCGGTTTCCTTTGCCAGACGCAGTTCGAATTCGTTGCGCGTGCGCTCCATGGCGATGCCGGTCAGGCGTGCCGCCGTCATGACTTCCTCCAGTTCGTTCTTCGCTGGAAGATGCGGTTCTTCGTGATAGGCGGCAAAGGTCCCGAGCAGGTCTCCGCTCATGGAAAAGACCGGCTGGCACCAGCAGGCGCGCAGGCCCGCTTCCACGGCGCGCGGATCGCTCTCCAGCCAGGCCGGATCGGCAGAAATATCTTCAACGACGACACGGCGCCGATTGAAAGCGGAGACGGCACAGCCATGTCCGCTGGCGCCCGCCTCGATCCCGTCAATCTCCGCCACATACCAGTCGGGGACGCTGGGGGCCGCCAGATGGCGCAGGGTCGCGCGTTCTGGGTCCAGTGCCATGATGGCACAGCGCATACCGTTATGAAGACCTTCGACCTTGCCGATAATCGCTTCCAGCGATAGCTGCAGCGGCGCACCGGTCGCCAACAGCTCCAACACCGTATTCCAGTCCTGACGCAACACAGCCTCGTCGACGGAAGTATGGTCGGAATTCTGTTCTTCAGCCCGCTTCGAATCGGGGGCATCCACCATCTTTCATCGACCTCTAAATCTTCATATGCGCAATACTGAAAACAGTCGAAACAGTGCCTTTCCGCTTATGTTGCCGCCAAACGGCCGGCCGGCACGACGGCAAGAGCATCCAAATTAACGCTGGATGACATTTTCGTACAAACAATTGTATTAACGACTCGTAAAGGAAGCGTTAATAATCGGCTCAAAACAAACCATTCGAAGTTGCAAAACACCTCAAATGCGCCCGATCAAGTTAACATCTATACCCGGGATAGAAGCGGTCAAGCAAAAGCGGCAGGCTACGGCGCAGCCCTGTCGCCCGGAAGGCAGCAGGCTCGACCCGCTAAAAGCCGTAGGGAGTGGAACTGCGGCAACGGAGTTGCTAAATCTCTAACAGAATAGTTCGCGATCCGACCGGCGGCGGCCTGCCGGCAGATGCGCAATCTCCGTGATCTCCGTTCAGGGAAGCAGGAAATGACCTATAGCGCCCCCATCGACGACATGCGGTTCGTCCTGGATGAAATCGCCGGCCTCCGGGAACTCGCCGCCTTGCCGGGCTATGAAGACGCCACGCCGGATCTCGTGGACGCGGTGCTGACGGAGGCGGGACGCCTGGCGTCGGAGGTTCTGGCGCCGATGAACCACAGCGGTGACCAGGAAGGCTCAAACCTCGACAACGGCGTCGTGCGTACCCCCAAGGGCTTCCCCGAGGCCTACGCACAGTATGTCGAGAGCGGCTGGAACTCCCTCCCCTTTGACCCCGGCTATGGCGGCCAGGGCCTGCCCTGGGCGCTCTCTACCGCGGTGACGGAAATGTGGAATGCCGCCAACATGAGTTTCGCGCTCTGTCCGCTGCTGAACCAGGGCGCCGTCGACCTGCTGCAAACCCACGCCACCGAAGAGCAGAAGCAGACCTATCTAACCAAGCTGATCTCCGGGGAATGGACCGGCACCATGAACCTGACCGAGCCGCAGGCCGGCTCGGACGTGGGCGCCCTGAAAACCAAAGCCGAACGCAACGGCGACCACTACCTCATCACCGGACAGAAGATCTTCATCACCTGGGGCGAACATGACTGTGCCGAGAACATTGTCCACTTGGTGCTCGCCCGCCTGCCCGATGCGCCGCCGGGCACCAAGGGCATCAGCCTCTTCATCGTGCCCAAGTATCTGGTCAATGCGGACGGCACACTGGGTCAGCGCAACGATCTGCGCTGCGTTTCGCTGGAACACAAGCTCGGCATCCATGCTTCGCCAACCTGCGTGATGGCCTACGGCGACGGCGGCGGGGCGATCGGCTACCTAGTCGGCGAGGAGAACAAAGGCATGGCCTGTATGTTCACCATGATGAACAACGCGCGGCTGTCGGTCGGCGTGCAGGGTGTCGCCATCGCAGACCGCGCCTATCAGCAGGCCGTCCACTTCGCCCGAGAGCGGGTTCAGAGCCGCGCCATCGGCAGCAGCGAGGCAGAGGGCGCGCCGATCATCCAACATCCGGACGTGCGCCGGATGCTGATGACCATGCGCGCCGGTGCTGAAGCCATGCGCTGCATCGCCTACCTCAATGCCGCCGAGATCGACCGCTCCCACCACCACCCCGATACGGCCGTGCGGGCCCGGAGCGACGCCCGGGCGAACCTTCTGACGCCCGTCACCAAGGCCTGGGCGACGGAGCTGGGCTGCAGCCTCACGTCGCTGGGTGTGCAAATTCACGGCGGCATGGGCTTCGTCGAGGAAACCGGTGCGGCCCAGCACTACCGCGATGCCCGGATCCTGCCGATCTACGAAGGCACCACCGGCATCCAGGCGCTCGATCTGCTGTCCCGCAAACTGCTGCGAGACGGCGGTGAAACCGCCCGGGGCCTGATCGAGGAGATGCTTGAAACGCTCGCGGAGGCAGAGCAGAGCGGCGACAGCCGGATCGCGGCCCTCGCGCCAGCGGCCCTGGACGAGGTCCGACTGCTGGCCAAGACGACGGAAGAGCTGCTGGAGCTGGCCGCAGGGGACATGGTCACCGCCGCCGCGGCTGCAACGCCCTATCTCAACCTCTTCGGGACGGTGGCGGGCGCCTGGCTGCTCTGCAAGAGCGCCCTGACAGCAGGCAGAAAGCGCGAAAAGGGTGAAGGCAACGCCGACTTCCTGGAAGCAAAAATCACCACGACCCGCTTCTATCTGGATAACATCCTGCCGCAGGCCGGCGCCTATGCCAGGGCCGTCACCGGGGCGCAGAGCGTCATGGCTCTGGACGAGGCCCTCCTGTAGCCGTCGTCCAGGCGAAGGCCGTCACAGAAACGCGGCGATGCGCTTGAGAAAGATCTCGACATCGTCTGCATCGACGAAGGCGTGGACCGAGAGGCGCAGTCGTCCATTATCCCCCCAGACCAGGATTTTTTCGGTCGCCAGCGTCTGCATGATCGCTTCGTGATCCGGATGGGCGAAGGCAATGTTACCGGCCCGGTCCTTTTCCCGTTCGGGTGTCAGGACCTCCGCCCCCAGCCGGACCAGTTCGCGCCGCAGCTCACCGCCCAGGGCGTGGGCATTGGCCGCGATCCGGGCGATCCCGATGTCCAGCAGGTAATCCAGCGATGTCCGCATGAGATAGGCATCGAAATGGTTCGGATTGCCGATCTCCGCGCGCCCCGCGCTTTCCAGTAGCTGATACTGCCCGGGCGCCGCGCCGCCGGTCGCGGAATTCCAGCCGACGGCCAGGGGCGCGAAGTCGGGCTGCCGCTGCCGGTTCCAAATGAGAACACCGGTATGGGTCGAGAGCAGCCATTTGTAGCCGCAGCTCACCACGAAATCGCTGAGCCGGGCATCCACCGGAACGACGCCGAGCGCGTGACTGGCATCGATCAGAAGGAGGGTCTCACGCTCCTCCAACGCCGCCGAAAGCCGGGTGACGTCGAGCCGCTGCCCGGTGAGATAACTGACCTGGCTGACCAGCAGCAGGCGGGTGCTGTCATCGCAGGCCGCGATCAGATCGTCGATCTCGATCAGGCCGTCGCGGGAAGGCACCATCCTGACCTCGACCCCGAGCTGTTCGAGGCGGGCAGTCGCAAACCGGCCCGAGGCAAACTCAGCCTCTGCCGTTACGACCGAATCGCCGGCCTGCCAGTCGACCGAGGAGATCACGAGCGAGATCCCTTCGGAGGCACTGCCGGTCAGCGCGACATCGTCCGATGTCATCTCGGTCATCTGCCCGATTTTAGCCCGCACCTCTTCCGCGACCAGCCAGTGACGGCGGTAGCCGTTCTGCCCGTCAGCCTTGTCGCGGGCGAAGTCCTCAAAGGCATCCCGATGCGCCTTGAGCAGCGGCGGCTCCCCACCGGTCGCCAGATGTGTGATCCCCTCCAAACCGATGAAGTCGCCCTTGTCCGCCAGCATCTTCCGTTACCTCCTCACCCAGTCTGGACATAATCTGCTATCAAGTAAGAGAGATCCATAGAAAGGGAGCAGGCGGTGACGGAACCAACCCAGGACGCGCAGGCAGAAACATACGATCTGATCATCAGAAACGCCCGTATCGTCGACGGCAGCGGCGCAGCTTCGGTGACGGGCGACCTGGCAGTGACCGATGACCGGATTTCCGCGCTCGGCGATCTCTCAAAGGAACGCGGCGCGCAGGAAATCGACGCCGGCGGCAAGGTACTGGCGCCGGGTTTCATCGATTCCCACACCCACGACGACCATGCTCTGCTCGCCACCCCCGCGATGGAGTTCAAGATCAGCCAGGGCGTCACCACGGTGGTGACCGGAAACTGCGGGGTCAGCATCGCGCCCTTGAAAATTGACCGCCGTCCGCCGCCGCCCATCGATCTGCTGTCCGGCGAGCCGGAGAACTTTCACCCAAGCTTTGCCAGCTACCTGGATGCCCTGGATCAGGCACCGGCGGCGGTCAACGCGGTCTGCCAGGTCGGGCACTCGACCCTGCGTCTCGCCGCCATGGACCGGCTCGACCGGGCAGCGACCAGCGACGAGATCAAGTCCATGCGCGAGAGCCTGGGCCGCTGCATGGAGGCCGGGGCCGCCGGCTTCTCAACCGGCCTCTTCTATCCGCCGGCCCGCCAGGCCACGACCGAAGAGGTGATCGAGATTCTGGAAGGCTTCGATCAGTACGGCGCGCTCCACACAACCCACATGCGCGACGAGGCTGACCACATCGCTGAATCCATCGAAGAGACGGCCCGGATCGGCCGGGAGGCCGGCATCCCGGTGCTTATCTCGCACCACAAATGTGTCGGCCGAAACAACCACGGCCGCTCAACAGAAACCCTGGCCACCATCGAGCAGGCGCGTGCGGCGCAGCCCCTGGCGCTGGACGCCTATCCTTACGTCGCCGGCTCGACAGCGCTCGATGCAGGCCGCCTTATGACCGCTTCCAAAGTCCTGGTCACCTGGTCTGTACCACTGCCACAGTATTCCGGCTGGGATCTGAACGCGGTCGCAGCCGATATGGGCTGTTCGCTCGATGAAGCCATCGACGCCCTGCTACCGGCTGGCGGTATCTTCTTCTCCATGGACGAAGCGGACGTCCGGCGCATCCTCGCCTACCCGCACACCATGATCGGCTCCGACGGCATTCCCGGCGACGAGCACCCGCATCCGCGCCTCTGGGGCACCTTCCCGCGCGTCCTCGGGCACTATTGCCGGGACGAAGGGCTGTTCGACCTGGAGACCGCGGTCCACAAGATGACCGGCATGACCGCCGAACAGTTCAAGCTGAAAGACCGCGGCCTGCTGCGTCCCGGCGCCTATGCGGATCTGGTGCTCTTCGATGCGGACAGCATCGAGGATTCAGCCACCTTCGAAGCCCCCAAGACGCCGGCCCGGGGCATTGATAGCGTCTTCGTCAACGGTCGGGCCGTCTGGCGCAACGGCGCCTTCACCGGTAACCGCCCTGGCCGAGCGCTGCGGCACCAGCATTAAAGATCGTTATTCAGACAAGATCGAAGCCGTGGCGTCGGCCAACACCTGACAGCCCAGCGCGATATCGCCGTCGTGACTGTCCTCTGCGAAATCGTGGCTGATGCCGCCGATCGAGGGGATGAAGAGCATGGCGCAGGGCATGAAATCGGCGATGACCCCGGCGTCATGGAAGGCGCCGCTGGGCATCTCGGTCCACTTGCCCGACGCATGTTTCTCGGCTGCGGCCATGATGTGCTTGCGGAAGCCTTCATCCATATGTGCCGGCGAGATACGCTCACGGGCCGGTTCCGCAGTCACCTGCGCGCCGCCGCGGGCATTGATCTCCGCCATCAGCCGCGTCACGGTCGCTTCGAAGGCGTCCAGCACCTCTGTCGACTTGTCCCGGTACTGCAGATCCAGTTCCGCGTAACCTGGCACGATGGAGGCCGCTCCGGGCTTGATCACGGCGCGTCCCATGGTCCAGACCGAACGCTCGCCCGCCACCTTGGGGAACTCCTCGTTGATGGCATTGGCCAGGGCATAGAGCGCCGCCGCCGCGTCCTTGCGGATCGACATCATGGTGGTGCCCGCGTGGTTCTGCTGTCCCTCGAAGGTCAGGCGCAAGCCGCCCAGCCCGACGATGGAGGTGACGACGCCGATCATGAGATCGTCGATCTCCAATTGAGGCCCCTGCTCGATGTGCGCCTCGAGGAAGCCGAGGTAACGATCGCGATCGAGCTTTAACCGGGGCTCTCCGGCGAGGCCGGCAGCCTCCAGGGCGTCGGCAAGCCGAACCCCATCCTTATCCTGCGCATCCGCTTCCATCTCCGGCGTGAAGAAGCCACACAGGGAACGGCTGCCCATGCAGCCATAGAAGCGGGACTCCTCGTCCTGCAGCGAAACCGCGTCCACCGCCAGGTGCCGGGTCTCGGGATCCTCGCGCAGTGCGCGCACCACTTCCAGTCCATAGATTACGCCGAGCGCCCCATCCAGCCAGCCACCGGTCGGCTGCGTATCCGAGTGGGAGCCGATCAGCAGCGCCTTACCGGGATTGGTCGAACGCCCCAGCACATTGCCGACGCCGTCAATCGTCGCCTCCAGCCCGGCCGCCTCGTACTGCGACTTGAGCCAGCGGCGCGCGGTCATATCGGCTTCCGAGAGGGCCGGGCGCACCACACCGCTCTCCACGGCGCCGATACTGCGCAGGTGTCTCAAATCGGCAAGCAGGCGGTCGGCGTTAATCTTCGGCACGCGGGTCTCTCCTATCTGGATTTCGCACCGCTCCGGGTGTGAGCGGTCAGGGGGGAGCTGCAATTATTACCAAGCCACGCCGCGTGACAAGGGGTCAATCACCGACAAATCCCGGTCGTTTCAGGACCAATGAGGGCTTGTTTTTTCTGATAGCGGGGAATGACAAGCAAAAATGCGGCGAAAGGGCCGCGGCAAGGGAATCGCACCATGACCAGCACAGCCTTCTCCATTGCGACGCCAAAGATCGATCCGGCACGCAGGCCGGGATACAAACCCGACGGCTCGCCAGACGACAACGACCGGATCGAGATCGGCCCGACCGATCTGGCCTTCGCCGAATGGGAAGCCCTGGGCCTGACCGCGCCCAACCTGGAGCGCATGCGCGAGGCCAGGTTAAACAGGCTCTGCAGCGAGCTGCAAAAGCGCGACTATGCCGGCGCCCTGCTGTTCGACCCGCTCAACATCCGCTACGCCACCGACAGCTCCAACATGCACATCTGGGTTGCGCACAACCCGGCGCGCGCGGCCTTTGTGGCGGCCGACGGCCATGTGGTGCTCTGGGACTTTCACGGCTGCGGTCATCTTTCGGCCCACCTGCCGCTGATAAAGGAACTTCGCCATGGGGCCGGTTTCTTCTATTTCCTGGCCGGCGACCGGGAAGAAGAACAGGCGGAACGCTTCGCCACCGAGGTGGATGCCCTTCTGCGCGCACATGGGGGCGATAACCGGCGGCTGGCGGTGGACAAGATCGAGGTGGCCGGCTTCCGCGCCCTCGATCGCCTTAACATCGATGTGAAGAGCGGCCAGCAACTGATGGAGCAGACCCGTGTGGTCAAGACTCCGGAGGAAATCAAGGCCATGCGCTGCGCCATGGCGACCTGCGAGATCGCCGTGGCCGAAATGCGTAAGGCCCTGCAGCCCGGCATCGCCGAGGTTGAACTCTGGTCGGTCCTGCATGCCGAGAACATCAAGCGCGGCGGCGAGTGGATCGAGACCCGGATTCTGAGTTCCGGTCCCCGCACCAACCCCTGGATGCAGGAGGCCGGACCGCGCAAGATCCAGGAGGGCGATCTGGTCGGCTTCGACACCGACCTGGTGGGTCCTTACGGCATGTGCACCGACATCTCGCGCACCTGGTACTGCGGCGAGAAGCCGGCCAGCGACGAACAGCGCCGCCTGCACGAGATCGCTTACCGGCACATCAAGACCAACACGGAACTGCTGAAGCCCGGCGTCGCCTTCCGGGAACTGACCGAACGCGGCGACCGCCTGCCGGAGGAGCTCCGACCGCAGCGCTATGGCGTGATGATGCACGGCGTCGGTTTGTGCGACGAATACCCGGCCATCTACTACCCGGAAGACTTCATGGACGGCGCCTTCGAGTACCATCTGGAGCCTGGCATGGTTCTCTGTGTGGAGGTCTACGCCGGCGCCGTCGGTGGCAAGAACGGTATCAAGCTGGAGGACCAGGTGCTCATCACAGAGGACGGCTATGAAAACATCACGAGCTGCCCCTTTGACGAATGGCTGATGTCCTGATCACCCGCTCTTCCTGGTCCCCTCCAGGCCCCTCTTTTCCCTCGCCTTCGCGGAGCCGGCGGCTATAGTCTGTTCCCGATTCAGATTGGGCGCCGAAAAGGGCGGGCAGGCACAAGCCGGCCGCGGCGGATGAGGGAGGAAAGCGAAGATGTCTTCAGCGCGGTCACTGCTTGCGATCGATCAGGGTACCACCAGCAGCCGGGCGATGGTTTTCGATGATGCCGGCCGGCCGATGGGCCAGGCGCAGCAGGAGTTGCCGCAGCACTTTCCACAGTCGGGTTGGGTTGAACACGACGTGGAGGACATCTGGCGCGATACGGTCGGGGTGGTCAAAGGCGCTCTGACCAACGCCCGGGTCTCCGTCGAGGAGATCGCCGCGCTCGGGATCACCAACCAGCGTGAGACCACCGTCATCTGGGACCGCAAAACCGGTGAAGCGGTCCACAAGGCGATCGTCTGGCAGGATCGGCGCTCTGCCCCGCTCTGCGACCGGCTGAAGCAGGAAGGGCACGAACCCATGGTCCAGGCCCGCACCGGCCTGCTGATCGATTCCTACTTCTCGGCGACCAAGATCGCCTGGCTGCTGGACAATGTGGAGGGCCTGCGCGCCCGGGCCGAGCGGGGAGAGCTCGCCTTCGGCACCATCGACTGCTTCCTGCTCTGGCGGCTGACCGGCGGCAAGGTCCATGCGACCGACGCGACCAATGCAGCGCGCACCATGCTGTTCGACATCCACCGCCAGGTCTGGGACGAGGAGCTGCTGGAGCTCTTCGGCGTGCCCGCCTCGCTGTTGCCGGAGGTCCACGACAGCAATGCGGAGTTCGGCGTCACCGACCCGGGTCTCTTCGGCGCGGCCATCCCGATCCTGGGCATCGCGGGTGATCAGCAGGCAGCCACCGTCGGTCAGGCCTGTTTTGAATCCGGCATGATGAAGTCCACCTACGGCACCGGCTGCTTTGCCCTGATGAACACGGGCGAGACGGCTCTGAAGTCGAACAACCGGCTGCTGACCACCATCGCCTACCGGATCGACGGACAGACCCACTATGCCCTGGAGGGAAGCATCTTCGTGGCCGGCGCCGCCGTGCAGTGGCTGCGGGACGGCCTGAAGATCATCTCCTCGGCCGGCGAGACGGAAGGACTCGCTAAGTCCGCCGACGCGTCCCAAAACATTTACGTCGTCCCAGCCTTCACCGGGCTCGGCGCGCCCTATTGGGATGCCGATGCCCGCGGCGCGATCTTCGGCCTGACCCGCGCCACGGGTCCGGCGGAGATCGCCCGGGCGACCCTGGAGGCCGTCTGCTATCAGACCCGGGACCTGCTGAAAGCCATGGAGGCGGACGGCGCCAGCGGCCTGGAAACACTGCGGGTCGACGGCGGTATGGTCGCCAACAACTGGATGCTGCAGATGCTGGCCGACATCCTGGGCGTCGCGGTCGAACGGCCCGTGGTGGCGGAGACCACCGCGCTGGGCGCCGCCTGCCTGGCCGGACTAAAAAGCGGCGTCATGAACGGCCAGGACGGCATCTCCGGCACCTGGCAGAGCACCGGACGCTTCGAACCGCGCATGTCGGCGGAAGAGCGCGACACCCGCTATGCCGGCTGGCTGGATGCGGTCCGGCGAGTGCGCAGTTGAGACCTGCCTAAGCGCTCGTGAGAAACAGGCCGCTGAGGGCATAGAGCCCGAAGGCACTCAGCACCGTACCCGACAGGCGGTTGATCCAGAGCAGGCTGGTTGGGGTCATGCGCCTGCGCATCAGTCCCACACTGCCGCTCAATCCCAGCCACCAGAGCGCAGAGCCGAGAAAGACGCCCAGGACCAGGATCACCGCGCCGCCGTATCCACCGCCTTCGCCCGCCGCCACACCGGCGAATCCCAGTCCGGCGAAGAGTGCAATGAAGGAAAGGATGGTGGCCGGATTGGCAAGCGTCAGGACAAAGCAGGACAGGAAAGCACTGCCGTGCCCGCCACTGCCGCTATCCGATCCCAGGGCGGCCGGAGCGGCGCGAAAGGTCTTGATGCCGAGCCAGAGCAGAAAAAGGCCGCCGCCAAGCCGCAGTGCGCTCTCCATCTCCAGGAGAAAGCTGGAAACCGCCGCCAGCCCGAAAGCCGCCACGGCGCCATAACAGGCGTCGGCGACGGCTGCCCCCAGACCGGAAACGAAACCGATCCTCATGCCTTGCGTGAGGCTGCGCCGGATACAGAGCACACCGATGGGCCCCACCGGTGCGGCGACCGACAGTCCCAGAATAAGCCCCTTCACAAACAGCGCGAACATTGAATTGATCTCCGATTTCGGATATCATCCGGAAATTATCATCATAAATCGGATGAATCACGGAGAATCTTCGTTTAAATGGAAATCGATCAATCCGACCGCCGGCTTCTGGCCCTGGTGCAGGAAGACTGCCGGCGCTCTTATGCCGATCTGGCGGAACGCAGCGGCCTTTCCACCTCGACGGTTCATGACCGCCTCAAACGTCTTCAGGCTCGCGGTGTGATCAAGGGGCAGATCGCGCTGCTGGCCCCCTCGGCGCTGGGCCTGGATATCTGCGCTTTCGTTCAGATCACGATCGCTCATCCTTCGAAGGTCGGCACTTTTCTGGAGCGGATCGTCACCCTGCCCGAGGTGCAGGAGTGTCATCACGTGACGGGAGACTACGACTATCTGCTCAAGATCCGCGCGCGAAACGCCGCCGCGCTGGAAGAGGTGATCGTCGAAAAAATCAAGACGATCGAAGGCGTTGTCCGCAGCTACACTTCGATTGCCCTTTCCTCGGCAAAGGAGTCGCCCGACATCGACTGTGCGGCCCCGGCACCAGGGAAGGATACACCTTAGCGGGTAGAAATCCGGACCAAAATAACCGCTGAATACAAACGCCGATCAGGTTGATTTTTTTGATCTTTTCTTAATCAAGCTGGCGCAGACTTCAAAGCCTGAACAGTGCTTTCCGATTGCGTCAAGCGAGTTGGAGGGCCAGATCCTTCTACGGCGAGAAGTTCCGAGCGTGACCGATTCCAGACTTCACTCCCTGAAAACACCTGATCAGCGACACTACAAGCGCGCCCAGGTCGTTCTTTCCGGCTGCCTCATCAACGAGGTTGAAACGCTTGACTGCGCAGTGATCGACCTCTCCATCAACGGTGCGCGCGTCTGCCTCGACGACGCGCTGGACGGCAAGGAAGTCGTGAAACTACGCCTTGCCCGCTCGACCGATCTTGAGGTCAAGGTGGTCTGGCAGGAAGAGGGCGCCCTGGGGCTTCAGTTCACCGAAGATCCGCGTGATGTCGCCAATATTCTCGACGGACTGCTGCCGGAAGACTGCCTCGACGCCTCCAGTGGCCTGCGCCTTCTCAAGGAAGTCTGATCGCCGGGCTTCGCTCTCACAACCGACAGAGCATGCTGTATCTTTCGTTGCTGGCCATGCCACTATGACCTCAATGAGACACTTTCCTTCTTTCCTGTTGCTTCTGCTCTGCTGCCTGCAACTCGCCGGTCGGCCGGCAACGGCGGCCGAAGTTTCCGGCAAGCAGACCGAGGTCTTCAGCCCGGCCTTTATCGAAGTCGGCAGCACTCTCGTGCGGCTGGAAGGCCTGCGGGCGCCCCGGAACGACCAGATCTGCAATGAAGGCGCCGTCCCCTGGACCTGCGGCCGCGATGCGCGCTGGGCGGCCCTCAACCGTCTCGGCAATCACTGGATCACCTGCCTGGAGCGCGGGCGCACGGAAGACGGTCACTTCATCGGGCTCTGTTATCTCGGCGGGGTCGGTGGCCCCGAGCTCAATGCCTGGCTGGTCGAACAGGGCTGGGCGCTCACGGACGCAGCCGGCGCCGAACGCTACCTGGAAGAGGAAACCAGCGCGCGAGCGGAACGCCGCGGCCTCTGGCGCAATGGGATCGAGCCTCTCTGGGAGTAGTCTCAGGCTGCGGTCTGTTGAGCCCCAGCGACCGAACGGTAATCCGCATAGACGAGATCGCGTAAGTCCTGCGCCCGCTGCGATTCGATCTTCAGACCGGCAAAGTTCGGCACGCCGAAAGTCCGCGTCATCAGCACAGCGTCACTGCCGAACCAGTTCGGCAGCACACAGCCGCAGAAGTAACCGCGCGCGCGAAGCCGGGTTATGACAGCCGCGACTTCGGGCTGACCGAGGTTGAGCGCCACCTTGACGACGTGACGGCCGGCGGCGAGCGCCGACATTTCGAGCGAAAAGAGACGTGTGTCGAAGTCCGCACCGGCCCGCAAGAGATTCACCCCCGTCAGGTCACAGTCCGGCAGATCACTCACCGTCAACTCACTACGCCCGCTCGGCTCCGCCGCGGCCTCCGCGTCGCGGTACTGGCGGGACACACCGAGTTGCACCATGACATCCCGGACCCGCTCGGCGCAGCAGGACGGCAGATAGGTTATCCTCTCGTCCTTCTCCGCGAAGCTGCGTGCGTAGTTCAGCGTCGCCACACGACCGATCGGCCCGTCGTTCTTGGCGAACATACGCTCCGGCAGATAGTCCATTTCGTAACCGATCTCGGTCATACCAAGCGAAATACAGGCCTTCTGCGAATAGGAATGATTGCAGACCGCCGCACCGAACAACAGCTCACAGCCGAGGCTGACCCGCGCGTGTTCAATGGCGATCGACATCATAGCCGCGAGGAGCCCGCCCGAGCGATGAGCGCCGCTGACCACCGCCTGACCGATTTCCAGCACCTTGGCCGAGGGCGCGCATTTGGACAGCCCGACATGGCCGACAACCTCACCGGACGCCGTCCGCGCCACAATGGAGATGAGCTTCTCTTCGCGATTTCCAGAGATAAAGGTCTCGGGGTCGTAGATCGATGACTTCAAGTAATTCTCGCCGTAAGCTTCCTTGAAAAGCTCGACGATCGAACCGGCGTCCGCTGGGCGGAAACCACTAATGATGTAAGGACCTTGACGCCGCGGTGACAGGAACGCCGACATGCCGAATCCCCTGTGGCATAATTGTGTCTACTTTAGCTGAAAAAGGTATACGAGGTATTTACGGGAAATTTAAATCGTCTTTAATCTTTGCTTGCGGAAAATTTAAATTAAATCTAGTTCGCAACGACAATATAACCTGTGGTGATCGCAAGTAATTGGGGATTCCCCTAACGCGGGAATTTACCTATATCGAGCGCGCAAAAAAAAGAGCGGCCCGAAGGCCGCTCCCGTTCGCGTGCAGTCTGTAAAATCGTCCGGGCCGAAGACCCCTGACGAGCGACGCGCCTGTTATCCGGCGATCACGTGTTGCTGCTGTTGCCCCAGCCCCTCAACACCAAGCGCGACCGTGTCGCCAGCTTTCAGATAGCGTGGCGGCTTCTGTCCCATACCGACGCCCGGCGGTGTGCCAGTGGTAATGATGTCGCCGGGCTGCAGGGTCATGAAGCGGCTGAGATAGGACACGATAAAGGCGACGCCGTAGACCATGGTGCTGGTGCTGCCGTCCTGCTGCCGCTCACCGTTGACGTCGAGCCACATGGAGAGCGCCTGGGGATCGGCCACCTCGTCCCGGGTCACCAGCCAGGGGCCGATCGGACCGAAGGTGTCGGCTGACTTACCCTTCACCCACTGGCCGCTGTGCTCGATCTGGAAGGCACGTTCGGAGACATCATTGACCACGCAGTAACCGGCTACGTGGTTCAGCGCATCTGCTTCCTCGACATACTTCGCGGTGCTGCCGATCACCACGCCCAGTTCGACCTCCCAGTCGGTCTTTTCCGAACCGCGGGGAATCTCGACGTTGTCGTTCGGACCACAGATCGAGGAGGTGGCCTTCATGAAGACCACCGGCTCCGGCGGCACCTCGAGCCCGGATTCGGCCGCATGGTCGGAGTAGTTCAGGCCGATGGCGATAAACTTCCCCGCCCCCGCGACACAGGGCCCGATCCGGCTGGCGCCGTCCGCTTCCGGCAGGCTGGCCGGGTCCAGGGCCGCCAGCTTCGCCAGGCTCTCGGGCGACAGGGCGGCGCCATTGACGTCCTCCACGACGGAAGAGAGATCTCGGATTTTGCCGTCGGAATCCAACAGGCCGGGCTTTTCGGCGCCTTGCGGCCCGTATCGAAGCAGCTTCATGAGCTTGTCCCCTTAATTCGGAATTGAAGTCGGAATTTAACGGCTGATCGTCAGTTCGACCAGCCGCCATCAATGATGTGAATCTGGCCCGTGGTATAGGCTGCGGCATCGCTGGCGAGATACAAGGCGAGCTCCGCGATCTCCTCGGGCTTGCCCAGGCGGCCGATCGGCTGACGCGCGATAAAGGCCGCCCGCGCCGCCTCGTAGTCGCCCTGCGCGGCCAAGCGTTCCTCAAGTGACGGAGACTGCACCGTACCCGGGCAGATGGCGTTGCAGCGGATGCCGCGCTGAACGAAGTCGGCCGCCACCGACTTGGTCAGACCGATCACCGCCGCCTTGGACATACCATAGGCGAAACGATTGGGTACGCCCTTCACGCTGGAAGCAACCGAGGACATGTTCACGATCGAGCCGCTGCCCGCTTCCAGCATAGCCGGCAGGAAGGCGCGGATGGTCCGGTACATGGATTTGACGTTGAGGTTGATTGCGACGTCCCAGTCCGCCTCGCTGCATTCCAGGATCGAGCCGCTGTGCACGAAACCGGCACAGTTGAACAGAGCGTCCAGGCTGCCGACCTCCGCGGCCAGTTCAGCCACCATGGCGTCGTCCGTCACGTCGAGCCGCCGGCGATGGCTGACCTTCACCTCGGCCAGCGCCTCTTCATTGATATCGGTCGCCCAAACGCTCGCGCCTTCCGCTTCGAAAAGCTCGGCGGTCGCCCGGCCGATACCCTGTGCGGCGGCGGTCACCAGCGCCGTCTTGCCGCGCAGTCTGTCACCCATAAATTCTTATCCCTCGTATTTTGATCTCACTTTTCCGGCGCAGCGGCAAATTTACATCACGGCGCCGATCTGCCAGGGCACGAACTCGTTGTCGCCGAAGCCCAGTTCCTCGCTTTTGGACTTCTTGCCCGATGCCACTGCGAGAACCTTTTCGAAGATCTCCGCGCCCTTTTCCTCGACGCTGACGCCGCTTTCGGCAATCGGCCCACAGTTGATGTCCATATCCTCGGACATGTTGTCGTACATCAGCGAATTGGTCGCCAGCTTGATCGAGGGCGCCGGCTTGTATCCGAAAACGGAGCCGCGGCCAGTGGTAAAGCAGACCACATTCGCCCCCGAAGCCACCTGTCCGGTGATGGAGCAGGGATCGTAACCCGGGCTATCCATGAAGACGAAGCCTTTGGTGTCGACCCGTTCGCCATAGAGGTAGACGCCGCTGAGCGGCATGCTGCCGCCCTTGGCCGTGGCGCCCAGCGACTTCTCCAGAATGGTGGTCAGGCCGCCGAGCTTGTTGCCGGGCGAAGGGTTGTTGTTCATCTCCCCGCCGTTACGCTGGGTGTAGTCTTCCCACCAGCGGATCCGCTCGATCAACTTTTCACCGACCTCCCGGTTGACCGCACGGCGGGTCAGGAGATGTTCGGCGCCATAGATCTCGGGAGTCTCGGAGAGGATCGCCGTACCGCCGTTGCACACGAGCAGATCCGCCGCCGCCCCCAGCGCCGGGTTCGCCGTGATGCCGGAATAGCCGTCCGAGCCGCCGCATTGCAGAGCGAGGGTCAGTTCGCTCACCGGCACTTCCTCCCGCACGCTGGCGTTGGCCGCCGGCAGCATGGCCTTGATCCGCTCGATCCCGGCTTCGATGGTCTTGCGCGTACCGCCATTGGCCTGAATGGTCATGGTCTGAAAGGCATCCGTATCCTGCAGGCCATAGGTCTCCATCATCCTTGGAATCTGGAACACCTCACAGCCCAGGCCGATCATCAGGATACCCGCGAAGTTCGGATGGGTCGCATAGCCCCAGAGCGTGCGCTGAAAGTTGTCGAACCCCTCTCCCGAGCTGGCCATGCCACAGCCGGTGCCGTGCACGAAAGAAACCACGCCGTCGATGTTGGGATAGTCGTCCAGCAGGCCCGTGCGGTTAAAGGCGTCCGCAATGAAGCGCGCGACCGTGGCCGAACAGTTGACCGAGGTCAGAACGCCGATGTAGTTGCGCGTCCCGACCCGGCCGGTGGCGCGACGGTAGCCCGCGAAGCTGCGCCGCGCGCTTTCCTCGATCAGGGGGACCGGGCGGGCATCGGCACAGAAGTCGTAATCGCGCGCAAAATCCTGCATGGCACAGTTATGCTCATGCACATGTTCACCCGCCGCAATGGGGCCGGTCGCGAAACCAATGATCTGATTGTACTTGCGAATCGCTTCGCCTTCCGCGATCGCCTTTGTCGCCATCTTGTGACCCTGAGGCAGGCCGCCTTCGGCTGTAACGCCTTCCGCGGCAATCTGCGTGCCGGGCGCAATGTTACGGCGCGCCACCACCACGTTGTCGGCCGCTGCCAGTCGGATCGTCAGGGTTTTAGTCTCTTGAGACACCTTGTTCCTTTCGGATTCTTGCCGCCGGACGCCGGCGCAACTCCCAGGCTCACCTTAGCCCGGGCGACCAACCCAACACTAATTTGCTGGTCCTAAGCCACGTCACCGGGAAATACCACTCACAAAGCTGCGTCTACCGAAGCCTGGGACGCTGCAAACCGGATTTCAACTTGACATCAATTCGGTGCGAGCTAGCATGTTAGCATAATTAGCATGCAGGATTTGAGGATGCAACATCCGCTTCCGGACAACGCGGTCATCGACCCGAGGAGATCACGCTCCTCGCAGGTTTATGCGATTCTCCGGAGCGCGATCGTCGATCTGACCCTCCCGCCCACGACCCTGATCAAGAAGGAGGAGATTGCCTCTCAACTGGGAATCTCCCGCACACCGATCAGCGAAGCGATCAATCGGCTGGCCGAAGAAGGGCTGGTGGAGATCTTCCCGCAGCACGGCACCTACGTCTCCAAGATCCGGACGGAGGACGTGGTCGAAGGGGCATTCCTGCGCCGGGCGCTCGAGGTGGAGACGACCCGCGAAGTCGCCCAGAACATCACACCGGAGATGCTGGGCGAATTGAACCGCAGCCTGCGTTATCAAAAAGCCAATCTCGAGGCCGACGACCTGGACGCCTTTCATCGGCTGGATATCGAATTCCACCAGCTAATCTGTGACTTCCTGGGCTTTCCCAAGGTCCGGCGGGCGATCGACAGCTCGCGGGCGCAGTTGGATCGGGTCCGCAAGCTGATGCTGGCAATGGTCGACCGGCCACAGGAGACCTACAGCGAGCATGTCGCTATCTACGAAGCGCTGCGCGAGGGTTCACCCGATGCGGCCGGCGAAGCCATGAAGCACCACCTCGCCTCGGCGATCGCGCCCCTGCAGAGGCAGATGAAGGAGCGGCCGGATCTTTTCGATTGAAGCCCGGTCAGCAATCCGACTTCGACAACAACGAAGCAAAACAGCAAAACGTTAAACGGGAGGGAATTTCATGAGACAAAATCAAAGCAAATCGCTGTTCCACCGCGCCGCGGCGGTCACGACCACGAGCCTTTGTGCCGTGGCGATGGCCGCTTCGACCGCCTTCGCCGCCGGCAAGTACGATGGCGTCAAGGTCAACATCATGACCTTCACCGGCCCGCAGATCGCCGAGCCGCTGCAACGCCGCGCGCCGGAGTTCAAGGAGCTGACCGGGGCCGAGATCAACGTCATCACGGTGCCCTTTTCCGACCTCTACACCAAGCTGCTGACGGATTTCGCGACCGGCACCAATTCGGTGGACGCCGCCGTCTTCGCGCCGCAGTGGATGGTTGACTACGCCGACCCGGGATACCTGGAGGATCTCTCCGGCAAGGTCGCGGCGGACGCGGACCTGAAGTCCGACGACATCGCCGGATTCTTCCGCGAGTTCTCCCAGCAGTACAACGGCAAGACCTATCTGCTGACGCTCGATGGCGACTTCCAGATGGTCTATTACCGCAGCGACGTGCTCGCCGCCGAGGGCCTGTCGGCACCGCAGACCTGGGACGACTACCTCTCCATCGCCAAGAGCCTGCACGGCAAGGATATGAACGGCGACGGTGAAGGCGACTACGGTTCCTGCATCTCGAAAAAGCGTAATGCACAGGCCTATTGGGCCATCCTCTCGATCGCCGGCGGCTTCCTGCAGTCCAAGGGCACCAAGCAGGGCGCCTTCTTCGATACCAAGGACATGAGCCCGCTGGTCAACAACGAGGGCTTCGCGGCGGCGCTGGACGTCTACACGGAATCCACCAAGTACGGCCCGCCGGACGAGATCAACCTGGATGTGGGCGACACCCGCGGCCTCTTCACCTCCGGCCGCTGCGCCCTGACCATCGACTGGGGCGACATCGGCACCCTGGCGATCGATCCCGAGAACTCCAAGGTCATCGACAAGGTCGGTGCGGTCATGCTGCCGGGCTCGACCAAGGTCCTGGACCGGGAGACCGGCAAGCTCGCCGCCTGTGACGCGGATCTCTGCCCGCACGCTGTCAACGGCGTCAACCGGGCACCCTTCGCGGCCTTCGGCGGCTGGTCCGGCGGCATCAACGCCTCTTCCGACCAGAAGGTCAAGGATGCGGCCTATGACTTCTTCTCCTACATGAGCCAGCCGGCCCAGTCGAACGTCGACGTGACCATCGGCATCACCGGCTTCAACCCCTACCGCCTGTCCCAGTTCAACGACATGGACGCCTGGCTGAAAGCGGGCATGAGCGAGAAGGCGGCGAAGGACTATCTGGGAGCCATCGGCGCCAGCCTGGACAGCCCTAATATGATGCTCGATCTGCGGATCCCCAAGAACCAGAATTATCAGCAGGTGGTTCTGGATACGGCGATCGCCCGCCTGCTGGCCGGCGAGATCGATAAGGCCGCCGCCATGGCCGCCATCGAAGAAGGCTGGAACGAGCTGAACGAAGACCTGGGCGTCGAGGAGCAGCTCCGGCTTTATAAAGCCACGCTCGGACAGTAGACCCTGTCACTCAACCGGGGAATCTGTCGCCACAGTTTCCCCGGTGCCTTTTTCCAGCCGCAGTCATAATCGCAGGACTCTTAGTCCGAGCGGGTGAGGTTCATGTTTTCCTTTTCAGCCAGGCTCTCGGAGTGGAGCGACCGGCAGGCGCCGACGCTTCTGATTCTTCCGACGGTCCTGATCATTCTCGGCCTGTCCATCTATCCGCTGCTGCTGTCGCTCTATCTGTCGCTGTCGCGCTTCAAGCTGGTCCGCGGCGGTTACGAGCTGAAGTTCGTGGGCTTCCGCAACTTCAAAAAGCTGCTGTTCGGTTCCCAGCAGTACCACTTCCTGGGCACGCTCGGAAAAATCTCGCTCTTCGAGTGGTGTCTCTTCGCCTTGGTCGTCGGTGCCTTCCTCTACTGGATCTGGCGTTACCTGCGCAGTGGCAAGGCCGGCATTTTCGGCACCCTCGGGCGACTGATCACAGCCACCGTCATGAGCGGTCTGGTACTGCTCGGGCTCTTGGTCCTCAATGACGGGGGCTTCCCCGGCAGCCTGATGGTCACTCTCTTCTACGTCTTCGCCGGCGTCTCCATCCAGTTTCTGATCGGGCTCGGACTGGCCCTGCTTTGCGCCCAGCGGATCGCGGGACGAAACTTCTTCCGCCTGGTCTTCTTCATCCCCCTCATGGTCACGCCGGTGGGCATCGCTTACGCCTTCCGCATGCTGGCCGATGTCTCCAAGGGGCCCTTCGCGCCGCTGTGGCAGTGGGCCGGCTACGGCGACTTCACCTGGGCCGCGGATGCCTGGTCGGCGCGCTGGGTCGTGCTGATCGGTGACTCCTGGCAGTGGATTCCCTTCATGTTCATCGTGCTGCTGGCGGCGCTGGAAAACCAACCGGGCGAACAGGTCGAGGCCGCCAAGATGGACGGCGCCGACGGCTGGCAGATCTTCCGGGATATCTCCTGGCCTGCCATCGCACCGGTCGCGGCGACCGTGATCCTGATCCGCCTGATCGAGGCCTTCAAGATCATCGACCTGCCCAACATCCTGACCAACGGCGGTCCCGGCATCGCGACGGAATCCATGACCCTGCATGCCTTCATCGCCTGGCGCACCCAGGATCTGGGCGGCTCCTCGGCGGTCGGCTACATGCTGCTCTTCGTGGCGGTGGTGACCTGCGTATCCTTCTTTAACTTCGTCGCCCAGAAAACTGACCAGACGGCCGGCGAAAAAACCAGGGAGGCCGGGGCATGAGCACCTCCATAAGCCCGCCACAGCGCTCGCTGTTCCAGAAGCTCTTCGAGCCGAAGGACATCAAGTCGCTCTCCCCTGCCCGGCTGGTCTTCACCTATGCCATCCTGGCCTTCTGGTCCTTCGTCGTGCTGTTCCCGCTCTACTGGCTGATCGTCACCTCCTTCAAGCTGCCGATCCACGTGGCCGATGGCCCGGTTTACGTGCCCTTCGTCGACTTCGAGCCTTCGACCCACGCCTGGAGCTACATCTTCTTCGATCTGGGCAACGACACCTTCCGGCCCTACATGAACTCGCTGATCATCGCCTTCGCCAGCACCTTCCTGGCGGTGCTCTTCGGCTCCATGGCGGCCTATGCGCTGACCCGTATCACCTACCGGCCGAAGGTGGGATCGATTGTCGCCTTCATCGTGATCCTGATCGCGGTGGTTTATGTCACCGTCGCGGTCGGCGTCGCCTGGCAGATCAGCCTCGCCGTGGGCGCCGCGCTGTTCCTGCTCTTTCTCTTTACCCTGGCGAAGCGCTTCAAGCGCGCCCTGGGTAACAACGACATCCTCTTCTGGATCATCTCTCAGCGGATCCTGCCGCCGGTGGTCGCGGTGCTGCCAATCTATGTCATGTTCCAGCAGTTCCGCCTGCTCGACACCCACTTCGCGCTGATCATTGTCTATATGGCGGTGAACCTGCCGATCGTGGTCTGGCTGATGCGCGACTTCTTCGCCACCATCCCGGTCGATCTGGAGGAAAGCGCGGAACTGGACGGCGCCTCGCGCTTCCGGATTTTCCTGACCATCGTCATGCCGCTCGCCAAACCGGGGCTCGCCGCCACCTTCCTGCTGGTGCTGATCCTCTCCTGGAACGAGTACCTGCTGGCGCTGTTCCTCTCGACCGCCGACGCCCAGACCATGCCGCTGCTGGTCGCCGCGCAGAACGCCACCCGCGGACCGCAGTGGTGGTATATGTCGGTGCTGATCGTGATCATGATTCTCCCGGTCATCGCCATGACCGGCCTCCTCCAACGCTTCATCACCCGCGGCCTGCTGATCGGCGCGGTGAAGGGATAATACCAAGGAGCATTGATAATGACCCATAGGGATTGCCATAAGGGACCTTCGGGTAGGAGAAGAGCTGCAGGCGATGCAGCGCATCGGCAAGGCTTTTCGACGCCCTCCGAAGCTCCCTTACGACAACCGAAACGGCAGCTTTCCGAGGCTTTCGGTCCGCGTCGCACGCGGCTTCCGATACACCGTATCGCTGCGCCGCGCACTCCTAACCGAAAACCTCGGAAAGCTGTCCCTATGAATCATTATCAACGCTCCTTGGTATAAAACCCGATGCAGGTTTCACTCAAAGACATCCGCAAGTCCTTCGGTGCCATCGAGGTGGTCAAGGGCCTCGACCTCGAGGTCGCCGACGGTGAATTCCTGGTGCTGCTCGGCCCCTCAGGCTGTGGCAAGACCACCGCTCTGCGCATGATCGCCGGCCTGGAGACCGCCAGCGCCGGACGCATCTACCTGGGTGACCAGGACGTCACCGACGTACTGCCCAAGTACCGTGACATCGCAATGGTGTTTCAGAGTTACGCGCTCTATCCGCACATGACGGTCGAGGACAACATCGGCTACCCGCTCTATCTGCGAAAGGTCCCGAAGGAGGAACGCGCCGCGGCCATCCGCGAGGTGGCCGGCAAGGTCGACCTGCTCGACTATCTGGCGCGCTACCCGCGGCAGCTTTCCGGCGGCCAGCGCCAACGCGTCGCCCTGGCCCGCGCCATGGTGCGCCGGCCCAGCCTCTTCCTGATGGATGAACCGCTCTCCAACCTGGACGCCAAGCTGCGCGGCCATATGCGCTCGGAGCTGAAGCACCTGCAGAACGAACTGGGCGTCACCACCATCTACGTCACCCACGATCAGATCGAGGCCATGACCCTGGCACACCGGGTGGCGATCCTGAACGGCGGTGAACTGCAGCAGCTCGCGCCGCCGCGCGAGATCTACAACGATCCGGCCAATCTTTTCGTTGCCGGCTTCATCGGCTCCCCCCCCATGAACTTCATCAAGGGCGAGATCTCCGATGGGACCTTCCATTCACAGGATGCGCAACTAACCTGCGCCGGCTTCGGCGAACATCGCGATGTTATCGCCGGTGTCCGTGCCGAAGACCTACGGGTGGTCGCACCCGAGGACGGCGCCCTGAAGGGCAGCATCTACGCGATTGAGTTAACCGGTAACGAAACCCTGGTGACCTGCCAGGTCGGCGAGGCGCTCGTGGTGGTCAAGATGGACAAGGACTACGAAGCCCAAATGGGAGCGGCGGTCGGGATCACCGCCGACGAAAAGCAGGTTTTCTTCTTCGACTCGGCCAGCGGCAAACGCCTGCGCCAGAGCTGACACAGGAGCACGCAGTCATGCAGTTCAAGGAACTCAGAAGCGCCGGTGAGACCCCGCTCAAGATTTCAGAAATGGGCTTCGGGGGCGCGCCCCTGGGCAATATGCACCGCGCCCTGAGCGAAGACGAAGCCCAGGCGACCCTGCGCGCCGCCATCGACGCCGGCGTCACCTACTTCGACACCGCGCCGCTCTACGGCCACGGCCTCAGCGAGATGCGCTTCGGTGAAGCGCTGCGCAACCTGCCGGCCGGCAGTTATCAGCTCTCCACCAAGATCGGCCGCTATCTGGAACCTTGCGAAGCGGGACAGGAAGATGCGGGGATCTTCGTGGATGTCCCCCACAACCGGGCGGTCTACGATTACTCCTACGACGGTGTCATGCGCTCCTACGAAGAGAGCTTGAAACGCATGGGGCTCGATGCCATCGACATTCTCTACATCCACGACGTCGATATCTGGACTCACGGCAGCAAGGAAGCTTCCGACCGGCGGATCGAGGAAGTCATGTCCGGCGGCTACAAGGCCATGGAAGAACTCCGGGCCTCCGGCGCCATCAAGGCCATCGGCGCCGGGGTCAACGAATGGGAAGTCTGCCAGCGCCTGACCGAGATGGGTGACTTCGATTGTTTCCTCCTGGCCGGGCGCTACACCCTGCTGGAGCAGAAGGCACTCGACAGCTTCCTGCCGATCTGCGAGGCGCGGAACATCGGCATCGTGCTGGGCGGTCCCTACAACAGCGGTATTCTGGCAACCGGAGCCATTGAAGGCGCGGTCTACAACTACCACCCTGCCCCACCGGAAATCCTGGAGCGGGTCGCCGCCATCGGCCGGGTCTGCGACGCCCACGGCGTCGCCATGGCCAGCGCGGCGCTGAAGTTCCCGCTGGCTCACCCGGCGGTGGTATCTGTGATTCCCGGGGCCATGTCGCCCGACGAAGTGACGCGCAACATCGCCACACTGGAGGCGGAGATCCCACAGGCCTTCTGGTTCGATCTCAAAACCGAGAAGCTTTTGCACCCCGACGCCCCCACGCCGTAAGGAGGTCTTCCGCTATGATCGATGCCCACGTTCATCTCTGGAAAATCGCCCGCGGCGACTACGGCTGGATGAGCCCGGACCTCACGGCGATCTATCGCGACTTTGACGTCACCGATCTGCGCGAGAGACTCGCCTCGACCGGCGTTGCGCAGGCAGTCCTCGTTCAGGCTGCGCCCACAGTCGCCGAGAGTGAATTCCTGCTGGAGATCGCAGAGGCCAACGAAGAAATCGCCGGCGTCGTGGGCTGGATTGACTTCGAGTCCCCGACGGCCGCCGAAGACCTCGGCGCCCTCGGCCGCTCCCCCTGGCTCAAGTCGGTGCGCCCCATGATCCAGGACATTCCCGATCCGGACTGGATGCTGAAGCCGGAGCTGGACGTCGCCTTCCGGGCGCTCATCGATCAGGATATCTGCTTCGACGCCCTGGTGCTGACCCACCATCTCAAGCAGTTCCGCGAACTGCTCGAGCGCTATCCCGACCTGCGGGTTATCGTCGATCACGGAGCAAAACCAAAGATCGCCGAGGGCCTGATCGACGACTGGGCGGCCGACATGAAAACCATCGCCCAGAGTGGGCGCGTCTACTGCAAACTCTCCGGCCTGGCAACGGAAGCGGCTCCCGACTGGACGCCCGAACACCTGCGTCCCTATGTCGAACACCTGTTAGAGTGCTTCGGGCCTGAGCGCCTGGTCTGGGGCAGCGACTGGCCGGTGCTCAGGCTGGCCGGAAACTATAAGGACTGGTTCGATCTCGCACAGAGCTTCTGCAAAGACCTGAGCGAAGAAGAGCGCGCGGCCGTGTTCGGAGAAAACGCACGGCGCTTCTATCGCCTGTAACGCTGTTCAAGCTTATTCGACCAAGCCGCGTTCTTTCAGTTTGTGCCCAACACGGACGATGGCATCGATCGCGGGAATCAGTTCTTCACCCAGATCCGTGAGAGCATATTCCACCGACGGCGGTGAGGTCGGTTTCACTTCCCTGGAAACCACGCCGCGGGATTCCAGCGCGCGCAGGCGCGCGGTCAGAACCTTGGCCGAAACGCCCGGAATGTCGATCCGCAGTTCGCTGAAGCGCCGGGGGCCCGCACAGAGATACCAGATGATGTTCGGCGTCCAGGCGCCCCCCAGTACCGACATGCACTCAGTAAGCGGGCAGCCTTCCGGTGTCGGTGGGGCTTTGTTCTTTCTGACCTTGAGCGCCATGGTTCGAATTCGGGTTACCAGTTGGAAACTTCATAATGAGATAACCAAAGGTAACTAAGTTTACAAGAGCTACTTCCGTTCCCAAATAAGCTTCAGACGCCAACAAGGGAACGGAATCATGTCCTCACAGACCGAAGCCGTGCGCCGTCTCGGCATAGACTATCCCATTATTCAAGGACCGTTCGGCGGCGGGATCTCGACAGTCGAGCTGCTATCCACGGTCTCGAACCGCGGCGGCCTGGGCTCCTACGGCGCACACATCCTCGCACCGGAAGAAATCGAAGAGCTCGCTGGCGAGATCAGGACTACAACCTCGGCTCCTTTCGCTCTGAACCTCTGGGTTTCGGATCACGACCCGGGGGGCGCGCATCTCAGCCAGGAAGACTTCGACCGCTACTACCCGCTTTTCGAACCCTACTTTGACGAACTCGGCCTGGAAAAGCCGGCACGGCCGGAGCTCTATCACCACCGCTTCGAAGAACAAGCCGAGGCCTTGCTGGAAGCGCGTCCACCGGTCTTTTCCTTCGTCTTTGGCGTCCCCTCGGCCCAAATTCTCGCCGAGTGCAAACGGCGTAACATTCTGACGGCAGGCGCGGCCACCACCATCGCCGAGGCCGAGGCGCTGGAGGACGCCGGTGTGGATCTGATCGTCGCCACCGGTTTCGAAGCCGGTGGCCACCGTCCCTCCTTTCTGGCCCGCGCCGAAGACTCGCTGTTCGGCACACTCGCGCTGACGCAGATCGTTTCCCGCAAGGTCAGAACACCTGTTATCGCGGCGGGTGGAATTGCTGACGGCGGCGGCCTTCGGGGCGCACTGGCGCTCGGTGCCCAGGCGGCACAGATCGGCACCGCCTTTCTGGCCTGCCGGGAGTCTGGCACGACCGATGCGCACCGCGCGCTGCTGCTGGGTGAGACTGTTCTGGAGACAACGCTATCGCGTTCCTTCACGGGACGCCTGGCCCGCGTGATTCCGAACCGGCTCTACGAGGAGTTTCTCCCCAAAGCGGACCAGCTCCCGCCCTTCCCGGTGCAGGGCTGGTTCGTCTCGAAGATCAAAGCCGCCGCCATGGCCGCCAACCGGAGCGACCTGATCACCCTCTACAGCGGCCAGATCGCTCCCAACCTTCGTCACCGGAGCGCCGCCGATCTAATGGACGCTCTGATCCAGGATATCGCCTGACGGTTCCGGCCGCAGCGAGGTCCTTCTCTCACCAACCCAGGAGACTTAATGATGAAACTCTACTACAAGCCCGGCGCCTGCTCCCTTTCCCCGCATATCGTTCTGCGCGAATCCGGGTTCGATTTCGAGATCGAGCAGGTCGACACCGATACGAAGAAAACCGCGAGCGGCGCCGACTTCACCAAGATCAATCCCAAGGGCTACGTCCCCGCCCTGGAACTGGACAACGGCGAGGTTCTCACCGAAGGCGCCGCGATCGTTCAATACATCGCGGACCAAAAGGTCAGCGCCGGTCTGGCGCCCGCCGCGGGAACCGTAGAACGGGCCCGCATGCAGGAGCACCTGAACTACGTGGCGTCCGAGTTCCACAAAGCCTTCGGTCCGCTCTTTACGCCGGGTGCCAGCGAAGCGGAACAGGACGCCGCAAAGACAAACATCAATCGCCGTCTCGACTATCTCGAGAGCCTTTTCGCCGACGGACGAAGCTACCTGCTGGGTGACAAATTCTCCGTGGCCGATGCCTACCTCTTCGTCGTGACCTCCTGGGCCAGGTTCAAGGAAATCGACCTCTCCGCCTACCCAAAGGTAAACGCCTTCTTTGAGCGCGTGGCTGCGCGTTCGAAAGTCCAGGAAGCTCTGAAAGCGGAGGGCATCGCGTAACCTCGTCCACCATAGATTCCTCGCGCGGCGATTGACGCGCGGGGAATCGCTCTCCAGCTTTGATTCAGAAGGACCAGCCTCACACAGACCGACGCATTTCTATGTCGGCAATACTATTCGATGGAAAATGGCTTCGCGTTGTTTCAGAAGCCTCGAAACTCTTCTCATTCATTTGATACAGCCAGGCCTCGCACAGGCAGCTTCTTGCTCCGCGACGCCAAGGCACCCAATCCTGCATGTGCGTGTTTTTTCTCACGAGAATCTTGCAAAAGTGCATGACCATCATGCGGTTGTACGGGTTCTCATCCTGATAGAACATTCGTATGTTAGCGAACGAATATGATGTCATCGATTGAGATTTGCCGGTGCTTTAGCCCTGGCCCGTTACCCACGAAATCGCAACCGTAAGTCTCGCATCCTCGATGCCTTTAATTTGATTTCGACGCGCCTTTTGGCCGTCGCGTTTCATCGACCAATTCCTGGAACCAAAATCTGGACGCTCCATGCTGAACGAAGACCGACTCGTAGGCTACCTCCTCGCCCAAGAACTCATATCGCCTGAAACCATCGTCGCCAGCGATCTCGCCATACACAACGTCTCCAGGCGCAACAACAACTTCAAGGTTCTGAGCGAGCACGGCCCCTGCCTGATGCTGAAACAGGGGGGTGAGAAAGGGGCCGGCCCCGGCACCCTCGCGCACGAAGCCGCCGCCTATCATTTTCTTGCCGCGCCCGGCGCATCGGCACTGCACCGCTTTGTGCCGAGGCTTCACAACTACGATCCGGGCGAGAACATGCTCGTTCTCGAGTTGACGGAGAACGCCGAGAACCTGCGCAGCAGACAGATTGAGAAGCGGAGCTTTTCGCTGATCCTGGCGCGCCGCATCGGCGAAGCTCTCGGCATACTCCATTCGCCCGATCTCCTACGGCGCGCTGGCGGTTTCGAAGCGCCCTACGAGCCCTCCATATTCTCGCTGATCCAGCCCGACGCGAAGATCTTCCATGAGATCAGCAGCGCCAACCTCAGCCTCTTCAAGACCATCCAGGCTTACCCGGCGTTTCGTCAGCACCTGGGGGAACTCAAAGATAGCTGGAGCGACGAGTCCTTCGTCCATGGCGACTTTAAATGGGATAACTGCATCGCTTTTGCCGGCGAAGGCTCGTCGCGGGCGACACGGCTGCGGATCGTCGACTGGGAGTTTGCGGGAACCGGCGACCGGGCATGGGATGTGGGATCGGTCTTCAGCGACTACCTGACCACCTGGCTGATGTCGATTCCGCTGGTGGGCGACAGCACGCCCAAGCGATGGGTCGAGCTGGCGGCCTTCCCGCTCGAGGTCATGCAGCCCGCCATCGCGGCCTTTTGGACCTCCTATCTTCGACATGCGGAGCTGACGAACGACGTTGCCGGCCCGCTGCTGGCCAAATCCGTTCGCTTCTGCGCGGCGCGGCTACTCCAGACCGCTTACGAGTATCTGCATGAATCCATCACCATCACGGGCAACATCTACTGCTTTCTCCAGTTGGCGCTGAACATGCTGGAGCGGCCGGAGGATGCGAGCGTGCACCTGCTGGGCCTGCCAGAATATCGGGTGAGTGGACAATGACACAGTACCGACAACAGATCGAAGCCGCCGCAAACGCGGTGCAGATTCAATCGCCGACAGGCTATTCCTGGTTTGGGAAAGCCAGCGAAAAGCTACCGGCCTCCATCACGCGGAATCTGAACGAGCAGACCGCCAGAAGCATTCTTCTCTATTCGCTTCACATGAAGCTCTATCGGGACTTCTACACCCGGGGCTTCGCCTCGCCCGAGGTTCGTGAAGCAGGGCAGGCAATCGCGGATCTGGGACCCGGCGGCTTCGTTCAGAGCCTGGAAGAGTCCAATTCCGGTCGGGGGCATTGGGAAAACGGCTGGACATGCCTTGAGCAGCAGGACGATGCCTGGCTCATTGAAAAGGACGGCCTGACACTGCGGGCGCTCGAGGCGCATTGCCGCGTGACGGACAAGGGCGGCAAAACCGACAACGTGAAACTGCGGCTCCCCAAGGGCCTCCTTGCCATGTCGCCGGGATACTACCTGGCACTGGGCGACGCGCCCTTCGTAAAGGCTGCGCCCGATCTGCGCATATACTGGAACCTGCATGCCGCCGGCGCCGCGAAGCTTCTGGAGATCGCCACCGAACGCCTGAACGGCGCGAACATACCCTTCCGCCTCAAGGTCCTGAACGAACCCTCCCGTTACAACCGCTGTGATTCGGGCGTGCTTTACGTTTCACAGGGCGACTTCCCGCGCCTTGAGCTTGAGCAAATTTATCGTGCACTCGACGGCCATCTGAAAAGCGACGTCCCAGCCTTCACCAAACGCCTCGCCCCCGGCTGCGCGCTCGCCGAGGACCCAGGGGATGGAAACAGCTTTGGCCTGCACCGCTGCGAATTGATGGCCAAGGGCCTGATCCACGCCTTCGAGACCGGTGCGACGACACTGGAGGAGCGCACAGCCGCCGTGCTGGATGCCTTCTCGACCGCGGGCCTCTCCTGCGACCAGCCCTTCCTCAATGCCAAGTCCGAAGACCGTTATCACTTCCGACACACCGCGAAAGAACCGGCAAAAGCACAGCCGCACAAAGCCGTCGAGCCGGCTCTCAGAGTGACCACGCAGAGCCTGCTCGAAACCGCTGAGGCCATCGGCACGCGTATCTCTCAGCAGGCGGTTCGGCACGAAGGCCTGTGCAACTGGGTCGGCGCGATAGCGCCTGCCAAAGATCAGGGCGCGGTGACTGCGTCCTATAAAGCCCTTGGGCCGGATCTCTACGGTGGCACCGCGGGTATCGCCCTGTTCCTGTCGGAACTCCATCGCGCGACGGGCTCCGCCGAATATCGCGAGCTTGCGCTCCGCTCCATTCGTCACGCGCTGACCTACACCGACATCATCGCGCCCAAAGAGCGTCTGAGCCTGCATCTCGGCTGGATCGGCATCGCCTATGCGGCAACTTACGTCGGCCATCAACTCGACGAGCCGTCTCTCGTCACCTCGGCCCGTGCGCTTCTGGTGCGCGACTGGGCCGATGTGGCGGACGAGCGGGAAAACGATCTGCTGGCGGGCCGCGCCGGTTCCATTGCCGGCCTGCTGGCGCTCCATCGGCTGCTCGGCGACGAGCAACTTCTGGATCGGGCCGGGCAACTGGGACAGGAACTCCTGCGCAGGGCGGAAGGCGATCCGGAGACCGGCCTCTCCTGGCCGTCCCCTCTGTTCCCGAAACAGCCAAACCTGCTTGGCTTTTCGCACGGCGTCTCGGGTATCTCCTGCGCCCTGGCAGAGCTTTGGAAGGCCACCGGCCAGGACGCCTATCGGGACACGGCTTTGCAGGGTTTCGCCCATGAGCGCCGCTGGTATCAGAATAAGGACCAGAACTGGCCCGACCTGCGCGAACTCAAACGCGGTACCTGCTGTAACGCCGGGTCGCTCCCCACCACGACCTTCTGGTGTCATGGCGCAACCGGCGTCGCCCTCGCGCGGCTCCGGTGCGCCGAACTCCTGAACGACCCCCGTCTCATGGAAGAGGCCGCGGTCGCTCTCTCCACCACGAAACGCGTGACCGAAGACTGGCTGCGCGGCACCCGCGGCGACTTCAGCCTCTGCCACGGCCTCGCGGGAAATGCCGACAGCCTGCTTCAGGCGGCGCGCCAGGATCGCGGTTTTGAAAAATACCTGCAGACCGTCGACGCCGTCACAGCGATGGGAAGCAGCGCGCATGGTCACAGCGACCGCTCCTGGCCCTGCGGCACCGGGACCGGAGAAACACCGGCGCTCATGCTGGGACTGGCCGGCATCGGCCAGCTCTATCTGCGCCGCCTGGATCCCGATCTTCCCTCCGTCCTGCTCCTCGAACCCGAAGCCATCGGCGCGCGTCTGCTGACCTAGCAGACGCTCTTAAGACTGTCCTTAAATTCAAAAAGGAGGGGTGCCCCGCAAAACAAAACCAAGCTGATTTTGCCGCAACTTCCGTTGCGACTCCATTTTCATCCAAAACGATTTTGAAAGGTATCTGTCATGCCGAAGAAACGAGCCGTGAGTAAGAAAACCACCATTAGGAACACGCCCGAAAGACGGGTGCTGGTGGAAGACGAAATGGTCCAGCATCTGGCACCGGACAACGTCAAAGATTCCAACGCCGTGATGCTGACGGGCTTTCTGAGCCGCGGCGCCAAGAAAGATCGCTGGCGGCTTTACCGGGCGCCGGAAATGCGCGACTTCGTCGAGTTTGACGAAAAGGACATTCTGCATACTCACAAAACCACCTCGGAGATGGTCCCGGGGACCGGCAGTGTCGTCTGGCTGCGCTCCGATTCAAAGCTCGCGCACCACGCTTCGTCCTCACGGAAAGTCGCGGCGGAGTTTCTGAGTGGCGACATCGTCGATGACAATGGCGTGGGTGCGGCCGACTCTTTCGTCGACCCGGGCGGCCAGACGGCCATTACCTGGACCATCACGGTGACGGTCACCGTCACTCTCACCACGACACTGATCCCGCGCCCGAAGTGCGATCATACGCATCCGCACCCGGATTCGGCGCAGAGCAAATGCCTCTGCCCGGACTAAGAACCGGTTCCCTTCACGGGATAAGATGAAACAGATTCCGGTCTAAACCCGGGTCGGATGAATGCGCTCCTGGCGATCCATGCGACCCGGTGGGCCTACCCTAACAGACCAAACGGCTAGGCCGCCGCGCCCATGCGGCGGTCTTCCCGGATCATCTCGGAAGCCTTCTCGGCGATCATGATGGTCGGCGAGTTGGTATTGCCGCTGGTGATGGTCGGCATGATCGAAGCGTCGACGACCCGCAGGCCTTCCATCCCACGCACCCGGAGCCGCTCGTCGACCACGGCCATGGGGTCGCTGCCCATCTTGCAGGTGCCCACCGGATGAAAGATTGTGGTCGCGATATCGCCAGCGGCAACGGCCAAAGCCTCTTCGTCAGCTATATGCGTACCCGGCTTGAACTCTTCCGGCGAAAACGGTGCCAGGGCCGGCTGGGCGCAGATCTTGCGAGTCAGCAGAATGGCTTGCGCCGCCACCTTGCGATCCGCTGGTGCCGAGAGATAGTTCGGCCGGATTGCCGGCTGCACCCGCGGATCCGACGATTTGATATGGATCGAGCCGCGGCTCTCCGGCCGCAGGTTGCAGACGCTCGCGGTAAAGGCCGGAAAGGGATGCAGCGGCTCGCCGAACTTATCCAGGCTGAGCGGCTGCACATGGTACTCCAGGTTTGGTGTCTCCCGGCTTTCGTCCGACTTGGCGAAGGCGCCCAACTGGCTCGGCGCCATGGTCAGCGGCCCGGTCTTGAACAGCATATACTCCAGGCCCATGCCGACCTTGCCGATCAGGCTGTTGGCCCGTTCGTTGAGGGTCTTGACGTTCTGCACCTTGAAGACCGTGCGCACCTGCAGGTGATCCTGCAGGTTCTCACCAACCCCCGGCAACTCGTGCTTCACCTCGATCCCGAACTGGCTGAGCACCGTCCCCGGCCCGATGCCGGAAAGCTGCAGCAGTTGCGGCGAGCCGACCGCGCCGGTGGCCAGGATCACCTCGCCCCGGGCCTTCGCCTTGCTCAGCACCTCCTTATGCCAGAACTCCACGCCACTGGCGCGTCGTCCGTCCAAGGTGAGTTGCTTCGCCTGCGCGTGGGTGAGCACCGTCAGGTTCGGCCGCTCCATGGCCGGCCGCAGGAAAGCCTTGGCGGTGTTCCAGCGCACACCCTTGCGCTGGTTTACCTGAAAGTAGCCGCAGCCTTCGTTGTCGCCGCGGTTGAAGTCGTCGGTCTTCGGGATGCCCGCCTGATGCGCGGCCTCCTGAAAGGCATCCAGAATATCCCAGGACAGGCGCTGCTGCTCGACCCGCCATTCGCCGCCGCTGCCGTGCAGATCGTCGGCGCCGCGCGCCTGATCCTCGGAGCGCTTGAAAACCGGCAGGACATCGTCCCAGCCCCAGCCGACATTGCCGAGCTGCCGCCACTGGTCGTAGTCCTGCGCCTGGCCGCGCATGTAGATCATGCCGTTGATGGAGGAGCAGCCGCCCAGGACCTTGCCGCGCGGATAGGCCAGTGCGCGGCCGTTCAGGCCCGGTTCTTCCTCGGTCTGGAAGCACCAGTCGGTGCGCGGGTTGCCCATGCAGTAGAGGTAGCCGACCGGGATATGGATCCAGAGATAGTCGTCCTTGCCGCCGGCCTCAAGCAGCAGGACGGAAACATCCGGATCCGCCGAAAGACGGTTGGCCAGAACGCAGCCGGCGCTCCCCGCGCCGACGACGATGTAATCGAATTCACCGACGTCCTTGCTATCACTCGCTTGCGCCACAACGCCCCCTGTCTTCGCCTTATTTTGCGCCGGATGATACCAAGCTCAGGTCCCTCCGAGCAAGGCACGCCACGAAAAGCGAAACCGCCGCCATGAGCTGCATGACGGCGGTCTTTTTAACGGTGATTTTCCCCGGTCGCTAACCGCCCGGGCGGCTGCGCATGTTCTCCGGCAGGTAGGTCGCCAGTTCGGGCACGAAGATCAGCACGAAGACCATCAGCACCATGATCAGGAACATGGGGATGGCCGCCTTGGCGATATAGTTCATCTCGTGTTTGGTCATGCCCTGCAGCACGAAGAGGTTGAAGCCGATCGGCGGCGTGATCTGCGCCATCTCGACCACCACCACGATGAAGATACCGAACCAGATCACATCGATGCCGGCCTGGCGGATCATGGGCTCCACCACCGCCATGGTCAGCACCACCGAGGAGATGCCGTCCAGGAAGCAGCCCAGGATGATGTAGAAGACCAGCAGCGCCATCAGCAGCTCGAAACGGCTGAGCTCCATCGTCGCGATCCATTCCGCCAAAGCCCGCGGCAGGCCGGTGAAGCCCATGGCCAGCGACAGGAAGGCGGCGCCGGCCAGGATCAGCGCGATCATGGCCGAGGTCCGGGTCGCGCCCATCAGGCTCTCGGTGAAGGTCGACCAGTTGAGGGAACCCTGACTCGCCGCCAGCACAAGCGCGCCGATGACGCCGAAGGCCGCCGCCTCGGTGGCCGTCGCCCAGCCCAGATACATGGAGCCGATCACAAGCAGGATCAAGCAGATCACCGGGATGAGAAAGCGCGAGTTGGCTATTTTCTGGGCGATCGTTGTCTTGGGTTCGGCGTCCGGCTTGTACTTCGACGAGACCTTCGAATAGATCGCCACATAACCCATGAACATGCCGGCCAGCACCAGCCCCGGCACCACGCCGGCAATGAAGAGTTTGGAAATGGACTCGTTGATGGTCACGCCATAGACGATCAGCGTCAGCGAGGGCGGGATCATCAATCCAAGCGTGGCTGCGCCGGCCAGCGTTCCGATGATCATATGTTCCGGATAGTTTCGCCGGCGCAGTTCGGGGATCGACATCTTGCCGACGGTCGTCAGCGTGGCGGCAGAAGAACCGGAGACCGCGGCGAAGACCGTGCAGCCGACGATATTGGTGTGCACCAGGCCGCCCGGCAGCCCGGCCATCCAGGGTGTGAGGCCCCTGAACATATCCTCTGAGAGACGCGTTCGGAACAGGATCTCACCCATCCAGATAAAGAGCGGCAGCGCCGTCAGGGTCCAGGAGGAGGAGGCGCTCCAGATCGTGGTGATCATGGCGTCGCCGACCGGCCGCGTGGTGAAGAGCTCCATCCCGAAGAAGGCAACGCCCAGCAGCGCGAGGCCGACCCAGACGCCGGTCCCCAACAGCAGGAAGAGGATGAAGAGGAAGATGGCGATCAGTTCGAGCTGTTCCATGACCGCCCCCTATTCGTGGTCGTCGACCGTTTCCGCATCGATGCGGTGGTCGCCGGTGAAAATCAGATTGACGAGGTGATCGGTCAGGGCGATCGCGAAGAAGATGGAGCCCACGACCATGGAGACCTGGGGGATCCAGATCGGCGTGGCATCCTGTCCCTGGCTGACGTCGTGCAGCTTCCAGGACCAGTAAGCCCCTTTCCAGGCGTAGTAGGCCAGGTACCAGCCCAGCGCGGTCCCGATACCGAAGCACCAGACCTCCAGCCAGCGACGATGCCGGCCGACCGCCTGCAGCAAAAGACTGACGCGGATATGAGAGCCCCGGTTCAGGGCGTGGGCGAAGGCGAAGAAGGAAGCCGCCGCCATGCAATAACCGGCATAGTCGGTCGCGCCCGGAAAGACGTTGCCGGTCCAGCGCGCCAGCATCTGCAGGACGACGATGGTCAGAATGGCGATGAGAAACAGCGCCGCGACGATCCCCGATCCGAAGTAGAGTTTGTCCAGTATCCTGCGGACAAGCGATCCGACTGCGCTCATGGAGCTCCCCCTGCTTTCCCCCGAAACCGCGTAACGACCCGCCTTACCGGCAAGGGAACCTTGACCGGTTCTCTTCCGCCCCTGGCGGCGCGGTCCTTACGCTCTCGATAAATACTAGAAAGAGCGGAGAGGCCTTCCGGCCTCTCCGCTGTCACATGCTTAGTTGGCCTTGAAGGCGTCGACGATCGCTTTGCCCTGATCGCCGGCTTTCTCGAGCCACTCATTGGTCATGGTCTCGCCGAAGCCCTGCAGTTCGCCCTTGAGGCCATCGCCAGCCGGCGCGACGCTCATGCCGCCGGCCCGCAGACCGTTCAGCGTGAAGTCGGTGTACTGAACCGAGCGCCAGAAACCGGCGTAGGCGGCCATGTCGGCACAGGCCAGGACCACGTTCTGGGTCGCTTCATCCAAACCGGCCCAGGAGTCCTTGTTGACGAAGACATGGTTGCGCGGCAGCCAGGCATCGACCTCGTAGAAGTGAGTCAGATGCTCCCAGACCTTCCGGTCGTAACCCGTAGCACCCGAGGAGATCATGGATTCCGCAACACCGGTCGCAAAGGCCTGCGAGATTTCAGCAGCCTCGACCTGCACCGGCAGCATGCCGGCCAGCTCCGCCAGCCGCGCCGTCGCGGTGTTGTAGGAGCGGAACTTCACGCCCTTCATGTCCGCAACCGAGTTGACCTCTTTCTTGAAGTAGAAACCCTGCGGCGGCCATGGCACGGCATAGAGCAGCTTCAGGTTCTGCTCGTCGAGAATCTTCTCCAGCTCGGGCTTGGTCGCTTTCCAGAGCTTCTCCGAAGCCTCGAAGGAGGTCGCGAGGAAGGGAATGGAGTCGACACCGAAGATCGGATTTTCATTCTGGTGCGCGGAGAGAATCCGCTCACCGATCGGCGCCTGACCGGTCTGGACCGCGCGCTTGATGTCGTTGCCCTTGAAGAGCGAACCCGAAGGATGGGTGACGATCTCCAGCTTGCCGCCGGTGCCCGTGGTCACGCACTGGCCGAATTCGGCACCGGTCACAGAGTGGAAGTTGGTCGCGGAGTAGGCCATGGGCATGTCCCAGGTCTCCGCGGCGGCGCCGGTCGCCACCGAAGCGGCCAGACCGATACCGGCGGCCGTCGCGAGTAGTGATTTCATCAGTTTCATTTCCCTTTGTTCTCCCTGTCGTTGGCGGCTGGCACAGCAGCCGCGGTCACGCAAATCTTGCCGGCGCATAGGCCGAAAGATCACTGTTGGGACGATCCCCGGAAATCAATCCGGCCAGGATCCGCCCGGTTTTTGGCCCGCCGGTCAGGCCGATATGGTGATGACCAAATCCCATAAAGACCGACTTGAGACCCGGGGCCTCGCCAATGACCGGAATGGAATCGGAAACGGCGGGCCGATGCCCCATCCATTCCCGGGTCTCCTTCCAGGTCAAACCTGGTATCGCTTTTTTGATGTTCTCGAGCAGCAGTTCGATCGGGCGCTTGCTGGCCGGCGCCTCCAGGCCGCCGAATTCCACCAGCCCCGCCACGCGCAGCCGCCCGTCCATGGGTGTGATGACATACTTGCCGGAGGCGATCATCACCGGCGAACGCGGCATGACGCTGGGCTCGATCAGTTCGATGTGATAGCCCCGCTCGCTCTCCAGCGGCACTTTTAGGCCCAGTTTCTTCGCCAGCGGGCCGGACCAGGCGCCGGTGGTGACCACGGCGGCGTCGCAGTCGATGACACCCTGATCCGTCGCCACGCCGGTCAGCTTCGCGCCCTCCTTGCGGAAATCCAGAACATCCGCCTTGACCGAACGGCCGCCGTTCGCCTCGACGTGCGCCGCCAGATCCTTGACGTAGCGGCCCGGGTCGGCGATCCGCCCGTGATCCGGCAGGCAGACGGCAAAATTCAGATCCTCGGCGAAGACCGGATCGTAGGCCTTGAAGGCCTCGCCTTCCAGCTCCTGCCAGGTGAAGCCATTGGCCTTGCGCAGCCCCCAGCCGAAACTATCCGCTTCGTAGTTGCTGCGATCGCCGTAGATGAAGACATAGTCCGACGGCACCAGCCACTTCTCGGCCCCGGTGCCCTGCGCCAGGGCCTGATGCTGCTCCAGGCTGTCGCCGATGATGTCATTGAGGGCCGTCGCGATGCGCGTGGTTTCGGAGGCTTTACAGTGGGAGAGATAAGGCCGCAGGAAGGGCAGCAGCTTCGGCAGGTAAGACCAGCGCAGGAACAGCGGCGAGTTCTTGTCCATCAGCATACCCGGCACCTTGCCGAGCAGGCCGGGCACCGTCACCGGCACCACCGAACAGGAGGCGAGAATGCCGCCGTTGCCGTAAGACGTGCCCTCTCCGGGCCCCAACCGGTCGATCAGAATTACCTCGCAACCGGCCCGCTGCAGCCAGACGGCGGTCGAGACACCGACAATGCCGGCTCCGATCACGGCCACCTTGCCGGCCGCACCGCCGTTATGCTTGGGAGCCTGCATCACCCTGTTTTGCTTCCCTCTTTCTTCCCCAGCCATCGCTAAATGGCATCGTCACAATCACTGAGCTTGAACGCCGTCCAGCGACAGCGCAAGCCCTTACTGTCTTGTCTCCACGGCATAATGGCCAAGTTTTTCCAGATCCACCTGGAATCCAAGCCCGGGTCCTTCAGGCACTGCAACCTTGCCGTTATCGCTCGGGAAGGGTTCGCTCAAAAGGTCCTCTTTCAGGTACCAGCGCGCCTGGTAAAACTCGCAGCCGAGCGAGATGTTCGGGCTTGCCGCGATCATATGGGTGCCGGCCAGATGGGCGATACCGCTCTCGAACATATCGCCACCGTAAGCGGGCAGACCCGCCGATTCGGCAATGGCCGCCACCTCCATGCCCCGGCGCGGGCCACTGGTTTTCATAATCTTGACCGAGATCGCGTCGCACAGCCGTCCCTTGACGGCACGGTGGGCGTCGCTGGGTGAAAAGACCGTCTCGTCGGCGAGAATCGGTGTGTCCAGCTCAGCGGTGAAGAGCGCCATGGCTTCGTGGTTCCGTCCCGGGACCGGCTGCTCGATGAAGGTCACATTGAACTGCTCGACATCCCTGAGCTTGCGCAACGCGCCGAAAGGCTGGAGTCCCTGGTTATAGTCGATCCGGATGTCCAGATCGGCATAGTCTTTGCGCAGGCGCTCCAAACGCATCACATCGAAGGCATGGCCGCGCACACCGGTCTTCAGCTTGATGATCCGCAGACCTTCCTCCCAGACCCGCGCCATCAGGGCCATGTCGGCCTCGAAATCCGGATCGGCCAGGGAAATGGAGAGCGGTATCTCGCTGCGGTAACGGCCGCCCAGTAGGGCCCAGACCGGCTGACCGGTCGCCCGCCCGCGGCAATCCAGCAGTGCGGTTTCCAGGGCCGCCTTGGCCTCACTGTGCCCGGCGATCGCCTTGTCCGCTTTCGCCATGATCAGGGGGATATCCGCAGGGTCCGAACCGATCACCACCGGCCGGATGTAGCGGTCCAGCGCCGCGGCATTGGCTTCGGCGGTCCCGGTAAAGACCGCCCAGGGCGAGCCTTCCCCAAAGCCGCTGCAGCCTGACGCGGTCTCCAGACGCACCACCACGATATCGACATCGCCGGCGACCAGACCGCTGCCGTGGTCCCGCGGGCTGCGCACCGGCAAGGCCGCGTGCCAGACCGTCATGCGCTCGATGGTGTCCTTCTCGTGACTCATGCTCTTTACGCGACCCACTCGCTGACCGGCGCATTGGCGTCCTGCAAGGGCTGCGCGATGACATCGACCAACGTCGGCCCGTCGGCTTCCAGGGCGGCCTTCATGGCCCCCTCCAGATCCGCCGGATCCTCGACCCGCCAGGTCTTCAGGCCATAGGCCGCCGCGATGCCGGCGTGGTCGCTGCGCGAGAAATCCACCGAGTAGTAACGCTCGCCGAAGCCACTCTTCTGACCCGCCTTAATCCAACCGTAAACCGAGTTCGAGAAGACCACATAGGTCACCGGCAGGTTCTTGCGCATCACCGTCTCGTATTCGCCGACGGTAAAGCCGAAGCTGCCGTCGCCCATGACCGAAACGCACTTAGCCCCCGGACGTCCGTAGTGCGCGCCCAGCACCGCCGCTGCCGAGTAACCCAAGGCGCCGTGCGCCCGGTTGGTGATGAACTGCCGGCCCGGCTTGCCGTTCTGATAGAAAGCCGAGAAGAAGGGACAGGGCGTACCCGGATCGGCCACCACGACCGCATCGTCGTCCAGAAGCCGGCCGAGCGTCGCCACCACCCGCTCCGGCCGGATCGGCGAATCGTTGCTGGCGGCCCGTTCCTCGAAGTCCGCGAACTTGATCTTGCGCGCCTTGGCGATCCGCGCCGCGCCGCCGAAATCGCGCTGCTCGCCAGATTTGGCCAGCACCTCGTTGGCCATCCGCAGGGCCAGTTGCGCGTCCCCGTTCAGCGCCACCTCGGTCTCGTAGTTAGCCGAGATCACCATGGGGTCCACATCGATGTGCAGGATGCGCTGGCCTGGCTTCGGACAACGCCAGCGCTCGGTGGTCACCGAACCGGCGCGGCAGCCGATGAAGAGCACCAGATCCGCCTCCTCGACCACTTCGCGGGTCTCGGCGACGCCGCCGTTGCTGCCCACCACGCCGAGACAGAGCGGATGACTGTCCGCCAGGCTGCCCTGGCCGCTGATGGTCGTGGCCACGGTCAGGTTGAGGGCTTCAGCGAAGCTCTGCAGCTCGCTCTCCGCGCCGGAAATCACCACGCCGCCGCCGCAGATGATCATCGGGTTCTTGGCCGACAGCAGGGCTTCCACCATGCGCTCAACCGCCTCGACCGCCGGTCCGGCCCGCCAGGCCGGATAGCTGCCCAACTCGGCCTGCGCCCAGATCTCACTTTCCGACACCGGGGCCTTCTGCACGTCGAAGGGCAGGCCGATATGCGCGGAGCCCGGCCGTCCGGTGGTCATGGCCCGAAAGGCGGAGCGCACCATGGCCGGCAGGCGCTCGGCCTGATCGATCACCGTGTTCCACTTAGTCAGAGGCTTGAAGAGACTGTTCTGATCCAGCTCGGTCAGGGGATAGCGCCCGCGCGCCGAGACCGAGACATCGGTGGTGATGCCCAGGATCGGCACGGAAGATTCGTTGGCCTCCACCAGCCCCGGCAGGATGTAGGTCGCCCCGCCGCCGCTGGGTCCTTCGCAGACCCCGACCCGGCCGGACACCCGCGCATAGGCATCGGCCATGTAGGCTGCGTGGCGCTCATCTCGCGTCAGGATGTGCTCAATGCCGTGATCCAGGCGATAGAGGGCGTCATAAAGCGGCAGCGTGGTATCGCCGCAGAGTCCGAAAATATGTTTGACGCCATGAGCCTGCAGCATCCGCACCATCGCTTCGGCGCCGGTCAGCTCATTTCCACCTGCGATCATCACTCTCTCCTGAAAGGGCGCCTGAGCGCCCGGGTCTCGACCAGAAACACACGGCAGCCGTGACACCAGAGGTCTCTCTCGACCTTGGCCTCAGAACTGCATTTCAATCTGTATACAGGACTGTATGTTTTAAGTTGCACGAGAGTCAAGCAGGTGCAATAACTTTCCTGCAGCGCCTGTCACGCCCGTGGCGGAGAGTCTGATTTCCCGCCGAGCGAAGGCGGCTCAGAGGTGAGAGGAATGCCCGGAGAAACCGCGAATCCGGCAAACGTCGATCGTATCTATGACGCCGTCAGGGAGCTGGCGGCGAGCTATGCCATCAAGCCGGACGAGCGCATCAACGAAGGTACGCTGGCCAAGTCTCTCGGCGCCAGCCGCACCCCGGTTCGCGAGGCTTTGAATCGTCTGGTGGCGGAAGATCTTCTGGTCTTCCAGGCCGGCAAGGGTTTCTTCTGCCGGGCACTGGACCCGCAACAGATCTTCGATCTCTACGAGTTGCGGGTGGTCATCGAGGAAGCAGCCGTAACTCTGGCCTGCGAGCGCGCGAGCGACGCCGACATCGAATCCCTGCGCGAAGACCTCATGACCAACGGCCAGGACTACGAAGGTAAGAGCGTCAAGGAACTGGTGGCCTATGATGAGCACTTCCATGAAACGCTGGTCGGCCTCTCCGGCAACGGAGAACTGGTCAAGCGCCTGCGCAACATCAACGCGCGTATCCGCTTCGTGCGCTGGTTCGACATGGAACAGCGCGTGTCCGTGACCCGCGGCGAACATCGGGAGCTCATGGCACAACTTGCGAAACGGGACGCCGCCGCCTGCCGGAAAATCCTGCGCGGACACATCGAAAAGCGGCTCGATCAGATCATCGCCTACGCCCAGGCCGGATACTCGGCCCTCTATCTGCCCGACGCGCAGGGACCTCTCGCGGGAAGCCCGCTTGCGGCCAACGCGGGCGGCTGATCCCTTTTTATGACTACAGCAGCAAGGCCATCATGAAAGTCAAAGGCGGCAAGACCGTATACGGCGCCAGCGTCGGTATTCTGATGCTGGAAACCAAATTCCCGCGCATCCAGGGTGACATGTGCAACGCGCTGACCTGGCCCTTTCCGGTACGCTACAAGGTGGTCAGCGGCGCTTCCCCGGACCGGGTGGTGCGCAATCGCGCCGAGGGCCTGCTGGAAACCTTTATCGCCGACGCGCAGGACCTGGTGGCGCAGGGGGCCGACGGCATCACCACCAACTGCGGTTTTCTCTCACTGTTCCAGGATGAACTGGCGGCGGCCTGCGGCGTACCGGTGGCGACCTCGTCACTGATGCAGGTCGAGGCCGTCAATCGCCTGCTGCCACCCGGCAAGCGCTGTGGCGTGCTGACCATTTCCCGCGAAACCCTCTCCGAAGACCATCTGCGAGGCGCGCGCGTGCCCTTGGACACGCCGGTGGTCGGCACGGAGGGATTGCGCGAGTTCAGCCGGGTGATCCTGGACGACGAGGAGGAACTGGATGTCGAGGCCAGCCGCCTGGACCTGATCGACGCGTCGCGCTCCCTCGCCGAAGCCAACCCCGATGTCGGCGCCATCGTGCTGGAGTGTACCAACATGGTGCCCTTCGCCGCGGATATCAGAAACGCAACGGGCCTGCCGGTCTACAGCATCTACAGCTATATCCTCTGGTTCCAGTCGGCGCTGGCCCCGCGGGTCTTTCCGCCAGGGTTGTGAAAAAGAGCAGCTTTAAAAGACTGCTTGTGACTCCCTAATTAGGGACATGAAAATCCTGATCTTCACCATGGGTTCGCGCGGTGACGTGCAGCCTTACGTAGCGCTGGGCGGAGCCTTGGCCGAACGCGGACACGCGGTCACGCTTTCCTGTGCCCAGGGCTTCGACAGCATGATCACGGCGGCCGGCCTGACGCCCGCCCCGCTCTCCATCGATGTCCGCGCCCTGCTGGAACAGCCGGAGATCAAGGAGGCCATCACCAGCTTCACCGGCAAGATCCGCGCCTGGCGGCGCTTCAAGCCGATGATGCGGCAGCAACTCGACGATATGTGGCGGATCGCGCAAGACAGCGCCCCCGATCTGCTGCTCTACCACCCCAAGGGCGCCGCGGCGCAGCACTTCGCCGAAGCCTTACAAATACCAGCAATCGCCACGAGTCTTCAGCCCGGCTTCGTGGAAACCGCCGCCTTCCCGCAGTTTCTGATGCCAGGACTGAAACTCGGCGCCTTCGCCAACAGGCTGAGCCACCGGGCCCTCGATCTGCTGACCTACTGGGGCCAGTCCGGCTTTCAGAAGCGTTGGCGCGAAGAGACACTTGGGCTGACGACACCCTACCCGCGGGACTTCTTCGCCGGCTACGATCCGGTCGGGCGGAGGCTGCCGCGCCTGCATGGCTACAGCCGCCATCTACAGCCGAAACCGGCCGACTGGAGCGCGCGGGAAAAGATCACCGGCTACTGGTTCAGCCAGGCCGAGGCCGACTGGACGCCGCCGGAAGATCTCGCGCGCTTCCTGGCGGCCGGACCGCCGCCGGTCTACATCGGCTTCGGCAGCATGCCCTCACGCGATGCCGAGCGCACGACCCGCGCCGTGACCGGAGCCCTCAGGCTCTGCGCCCGGCGCGGCATCCTGGCGACAGGTTGGGACGGTCTGGAAAGCCTCACGCAGGACAAGGACATCCTGGTGCTGGAGCGGGCGCCGCATAGCTGGCTCTTCCCCCGCTGTTCCGCGGTGGTGCATCACGGCGGTGCCGGAACCACCCACGAAGGCCTGCGCTGGGGCCGCCCCAGCATCCTCTGCCCGCTCGGCATGGATCAGCCCTACTGGGGCCGTCGCGTCGAAAGCCTCAGCGTTGGACCCAAACCAGTCCCTCAGAAACACCTGAACGCAAGCAAGCTGGCGAAGGCCCTCGATCAGGCGCACAGCCCCACCATCGAACGGCGTGCCGCGGAAATGGCCGAAGCCATGGCGCAGGAAGGCGGGGCGGCCGAAGCCGCCGCGATCGTCGAGGAGCTACTTTAGGCCCTCGGCGTCCATCATGAAGCCCATGTGGGTCTTGGCCACCGCGAGGCCACCCTCGCCATCCGCCCAACCGATAGAGCCATCGCCATTGAGATCGATGCCTGCGGTGAGGGTCGCAACGTCGGCTTTCATCTTCTCGACCATCGGCGCGGCCGCCTTATCGTCGGAAGCAGCCAGGATTTCGGCAATCAGCAGCTTGATACCTTCGGCGCGCTTCATAACCGCCTCAGCCGCCTCGGAAACATGCGTCGCGTGGAGCTTGACGTCATCCGAAGCCCCGTCGGAGGCGGCCGCGAAACCGATGTGGTCCTTGGTGCCCTCGGCAGCCTTCAGCACACCGTAGCCGGCGCCGGGCCCGCTGGTCTCGACAGAAGGGTCGAGCGCGTGGAGCACGTGCCGGCTGTGCAGTTTCATGCTGGCGAGATCGCTCAGGTCCGCCGCCGCGAAGCCGGCGTGTTCTTCAGCGACCTTCGCTTCCTCCAGCGCAACGGGCAGGAAACCCTTCTGGCCGGGCGTGTCGTTCCACTTGGTCATGACGTGACCGATATGGGCATGAGCCTCATTGGCCTGCGCCGGCAGCGCGGAGAAGGCAGCGAAACCGGCCAGGGCCACCGTCAGCGTGATTTTTCTAAGCATTTTGTCCCCCAGTAGTTATCGGCATTGGATGGACACTTAATATGGGCGCGCAGATCCGGCAACGCGGTCAACTTTCGGTGACGACAGAGGCCGATCTCGCAGTCACTCCGGCTTCACACCCGGACAGACTCTGGCAAAGGTGCCCGCATCCTGCATATTCCAGTCGCTCCGCGGTTTTTTCATCATGGCCCGGCACCAGCCTTCAGGACCGTACTTCGCCAGCGCCGTCTGCATCGCGCCCTGAACGGCTTTGTCGTTCGAGTTCAGTTCGGGGCAGTTGGCCTCCATGATCTTTCCGGAGGCCTTGAGCTGACCGCCGGCCTGACGCATGCCCGCCTGGATCTTGTTGAGTCGCTGCGCGATGTAGCCGTTGAGCTGCTGCGCTTCCTCCAGGCTGTCCGGCAGAGCGAGAGACTTCCGCGTATCCGCGTGCGCCACCAGTTGCGCGACATTCTCCTGCAGCGCGCGGCAGGCCGCCTTGATCTCGTCGGTCGGCGTCGACGGTGTGATCTTCATAGGCGCGAACATCATGGTCTCAAGATTATCGAAGGCCTCAACCAGCAAAGCTTTGTGGGTCATCGAGGGCGCCGCGGCCAGTTCGGTCGTGAGCTGCTGTTCCAGAAGCGCGGCCAGATCCAGATTCTGCTCACGCGCCCGCTGCAGCAACGCGGCATCGATCTCGATCGTGACGCTTTCCTTGGCCGCGGAAGAGCTGCTCTGTGCCAGCGCGGGAAGGTTGGGAAACAGTAGAAGAAAAAGTATAAACACAGTGATTTTCATATCTCTAACACCCTTTCGCGAAAAAAAATAAAGATGCGAACAGGTCATCATGCCCGGCGACTTCCAAGAGCGCCGAATCGCTATAATAAACTGAACAGCCTTTTCATGGAACGCCGACTAAAAACGCGCCATGACCTGCAAGATCTGACCGGCGGTCAAAAGGCTTCTTTAAGGATCGAAAGATACTCCGCCTCGCTCGCAATGCGCGGGTTAGTACCGTGACAGTGATCCAGCAAAGCGGCGGCCGCCACGCCCGGCAGTGCGTCTTCCGGCACGCCCATCGCCGACAGGGTGGCGGGCAGCCCCAGGTCTTTGTTCAAGGCCGCTATCATCTCATCCGGCGCGCCGCCGAGGATCTCGGTGAGACGCGCCCACTTCCCACCGATGGCGGAACGGTTGAAACGCAGGACCGCAGGCAGAAGAACTGCGTTCAGGGTTCCATGATGCAGCTTCAGGTCCGGCAAGGCGCCGAGCGGATGGGAGAGTGAGTGGACCGCGCCGAGACCTTTCTGGAAGGCCATCGCGCCCTCCATGGAGGCCATCATCATGTCCCAGCGCGCCGCCCGGTCGCCGCCGTCCGAAACCGCCGTGCGGATCGCGCCATAGCCGCGCACCAGGCCCTCCAGCGCGATGGCCTCGGCCGGGGGATTGACCGCAGGGGCCATGAAGGTCTCCAGACAGTGCGCCAGCGCATCCATGCCGGTGGCGGCGGTCAGGATCGGCGGCAGCTCGAGCGTGAGCTCCGGATCGCAGACCGCCAGGTCCGGCAGCATCAGGGGCGAGACCACGCCCAATTTGCGGCCGTTTTCCATGACGATCACTGCGCCGCGCCCGACCTCGGATCCGGTTCCCGCGGTGGTCGGCAGGGCGATCATCGGCGGCAACGGCCCCTTGATCTTGGCCACGCCGCCCTCCACAGCCGCATACTGCGCCAAGGGCGGCGCATGCACCGCCAGCAGGCGCACCGCCTTGGCGAGATCCATCGAGGAGCCACCACCGAGCGCAATCACGCCGTCACACTGCTTTTCCTGATAGAGTGCCAGAGCCTCCATGACCGCCGCCTCGGTCGGATTTGGCGGCGTGCCGTCATAGATCTCGGGACGAGACCCCAAGACGCCCGCGATGCGATCGGTCATGCCCAGTGCCGTCAGGCCGGCATCGGTGACCAGCAGTGGACGCGTGAGCCCCAGCTCGGTGCAGAAATCGGGCAGCTTCGCCGCCAGTCCGAAGTCGAACTCGATTCTCGTCAGATAACTGATGGTCGCCACGCGTCTCTCCCCTTGCCGGTCTTTGCCGTGGATTGCTCTTTGCGCAATTTTTGTTGTCCCGGCGACAGATCACAAGGAGAATCATCGCTGTACCAAATCACCAAGGATGATCGCTGTTCCAATGGCCGCCGCTGCTGACCAACTCCCGCCGGAGGATGTCCCCCTCCCCTATCTGGCGCGCATCCGCCGCTACTATCAGACCCTCGGTTATGGTAAACCCTACGTCTGGGCACACTATCGCGAGGTGCCCTTCACGCCGCTGACCAAGGCTCTGTCGGACTGCAGGCTCACGCTGATCACCACCGCCGCGCCCTATCAGCCCGACAAAGGCGATCAGGGACCCGGCGCCCCCTATAACGGGGCGGCCAAATTTCACACCGTCTACTCCCTGCCGAGCGACAGCGAACCAGATCTTCGCATTTCTCACATTTCCTACGACCGGGACCACACCACGGCCGAGGACATGAATAGCTGGTTTCCGCTGGCGCAGATGAAAGGCCTCGTCGCCGCAGGTGAGATCGGCGGCCTGACCGAGAGCTTCCATGGCGTGCCCACCAACCGCAGCCAGCGGACAACGCTGGAACAGGATGCCCCGGAAATCTTGAAACGCGTTCAGGCCGAACGGGCCGACGCCGCCGTGCTGGTGCCCAACTGTCCGGTCTGCCACCAGACCGTGGCATTGACCGCCCGGCATCTGGAAACGAACGGCATTCCCACCGTCATCATGGGCTGCGCCAAGGACATCATTGAGCATGTCGGCGCGCCGCGGCTGCTGTTCAGCGACTTTCCGCTCGGCAACGCCGCCGGGAAGCCCCATGACGCGGAATCGCAGGCCAAAACCCTCGAGCTCGCCCTGCAGACTCTCGCCGCTGCGGCGGCGCCGCGCACCACGGTTCAGTCACCCTTGCGCTGGTGCAACAACGCCGCCTGGAAGCAGGACTTCTACAATGTGGATCGGCTTTCCCAAGAGGAGATCCAGAGCCTGCGCGACGATTTCGATCGTCAGAAGGAGATCGCCAAAAAGGTCAAAGCCGAGCAGATGTCTTAACTGCCGGCAACCAGTTCAAGCTGCGAGATTCCCGCGGCGATATTGATGCCCTCGATCCCCTCAATACTGAGGGGCTGCAAGGCCACCTTCGGATGGTCACCGCCAAGCACCAGCACATCGGCCCCGACGCCGTAACCCACCGCGGCATCCGCGCCGACACCGATGAACTTGCCCTTGAGGGCGCCCGAGGTCACGTCGGGCGTGCCGGCCAGGACACCCCAGACCATCACGCCGCTCTTGGTATAGCCGATATCGACGCCGTACTTCTCGATGGTGCCGCTGTAGTGCTCGACCGTGCCGTCCTGACGCTCGAAGGAACAGCTAACATCCCGGCTCGAACCGAAGACGAAGCTGACGCCGCCTTCCACGTCGCAGCGCAGGAAACCGATCTTCACGTCGGGACTGTCGCCGTCCGCCGCCTGTGCGTCCAGCGCACCGAAGGTCAGGACCGAGGCGGCAAGCGCCATCGCCGGTATCGAAAGAAACCGTGTTTTCATGAGATTCTTCTCCGCTCTTCCTTCGGCCTTGTATGGGAGTTTCAATACCGGTCTTACCTGCCGGCATCGCCCCACAAGGCCGCCTGTTTCGGGGGATGCTCTGTCGCATCCAATTAATGAGAGCGCGCTCTGTCTGAGATGTTTTGCGCCTTTGCTCCGATTGAAACTCACTTTGCCGCGAGCAGCGGGTGATGGGCAGCTTGGTATTACCCCCGCAGTGAGGTATGACTGCCGCTCAAAACCTCCCTGAAGCAGCATCAGAGCCGCCGCATGTCGATCATCACCTCCGTCGAAGAACTCGAAGCCCTTTACGGTCAGCCTGGCGAGGCCTCGACCGTCAAGGTCGCCGCCGAAATCACGCCGGAGTACCGGGCTTACATCGAGGCTTCACCCTTCGCGGCCCTGGCCACCAGCGGTCCGGAAGGCCTGGACTGTTCACCACGCGGCGACCTGGCAGGCTTTGTGCGGATCCACGACTCCCGGACGCTGATGATGCCCGACCGGCGCGGCAACAACCGCGTCGACTCCCTGCGCAACATCGTGCGCGACCCGCGGGTGGCTCTGCTGTTTCTGATCCCCGGACACGGCAACACCATCCGGATCAATGGCCGCGCCCATCTGGACACAGATGCGGATCTGCTGGCCTCCTTCGCGGTCAAGGAGAAAGCCCCACGCTCGGTGGTCGTCGTCACCATTGATGAGATTTACTTCCAGTGCGCCCGCGCCATCGTGCGCTCGGAACTCTGGAATCCAGAGCGCCACGTCGACAAAAAATCCCTGCCGACACCGGGCCAGATCCTGGCCTCCATGACGGAGGACCGTGTCGGCGGCGAGGAATATGACAAGGCCTGGGGTGCCCGCGCCCAGGCGACGCTCTGGTAGACAATCTGCCGCAGCTCGTCTCCGTAAAAGCCCTTGAAAAACATCACCTAAGCGGATATTTCAAAGGTATCTGATACCGGAGTTTTGATGTCCATCACGCTTGTGTTCGGCTGACGGGTTTTTCGCTTCGAAAGGCCCGTCGCTAGAAGCTGACGCCGCACCTCGTGCCGGCGGATGGCGATTTGCGTCCGCGCCACGGGTCCGGCGGGTCTAATAGAAGACTCCGGACACACCACAGTGAACGTTTCCCGTAATCAGCAACGGGTGCTGCACGCCCTCGCACAGGGTGGCCGCATCCGTCATTACTTCGATTCCAACAAGAAGATCATCGCCGTCGACTGCGTGACCCGGGAGGGCTGGCTGCTCGACAACTGCACCCTGTCCCTCTTTCGGGCGCTCAAGTCAAAAGGCCTGATCACCTCCCGCAACGGCCATCCCTATCGGATCACCCGCAAGGGTCTTGCAGCCGTCAGGGCCCGTCCCGACAACCGCTAACCTGCTCATGTGAGGTCCCGCTTGCGGGCGGGGCCTCACAGGCGGGCATCGAAGGCCGAGGCGATCGCATCCGACATGACGCTAACCGCCGGTGATGCCGGCCCCTCACCCTTCAGCAGCAAGAGATAGGAAACCGGAAGCGTGGGAAAGCCGTCCCGCGGTTTCAGCACCTGCATAGCGGAATCGATAGAACTGCGCGCCAGCATCCCGACGGCCAGCCCGGAGGAAACCGCCGCCTTAACCCCGGCCACAGAGTCGCTGGAATAGGCGATCCTGAAAGGCCGCTCGATACTCTTCAGGCTCGCGATCGCAACATCGCGCCACCAGCAACTGCGTTCGAACAGCGCCAGGGGCACCGGCTGCTCCGACATGAAGGGAAAGCCTTTCCTGCAGACCCACAGGGTTTCCTCTTCCATCAGAACGCGGGCGTTTTCCGTTCCGCCAGCGTGGTCGCTGGTGGTGACCGCCAGATCGAGCTGTCCCTTTTTCACCAGTTGATCGAACTCAACGCTAAAGCCGCAGCGGACGGAAACCTGGACCAGCGGGTGCCGCTGCGCAAAGGCCGCCAGCAGATCCGGCAGAACGCTCTCGCCGTACTCGTCCGGTATGCCCACCCGAACCGACCCGCTGACCGGCGCACGGGCAAAATCGGCAGCAACCTGATCCAATTGACGGACGATCGGCTCGGCGGACTGTAGCAGACGTTCACCCGCCGCCGTCAGGCTGACGCCGCGGGCCTCCCGCGCGAAGAGGGCAGACTGCAAACGCGTCTCTAACTGCTTGATCTGCACGCTGACCGCCGACTGTGTCCGATGCAGGCTGCGCGCGGCATGGGTGACGCTGCCGTGCCGGGCCACCGCGATGAAGCTGCGCAGGAGATCGCTGTCGAGCGTGCCTACAGAGATATCGTTTTCATTCATATCTTATATCGTAACTATTCGTTTGTACGATTTCTAGCTTGAACCGATCTTAGGCCTGGGAAACACGATCCTTCATGAAAGCCGGAGAGGTCAGAATGAGCCTGGGAACGACGAAAGACGGCACGCAACCGCCTGTTATCTCGCGACAAACCATCATGAAGTGGCTCGCGCTGATCGCGGTCGCGCCGGCCACAATCCTCTGGCCAGGGCACGCCTGGGCGGCGCTTGTCTTCTCGCTCGAACATCTGCTGCTGATTCTACCGGTCATTCTGCTGGGACTGGGCCTCAGCGCCGGAATCCAGGCCAGCGGCTCCATGGCCCTGATTGCCGCCGCCTTCCAGGGTCGGCCGCTGCGCATGATCTTCCTGGCTGCCTTCATCGGCGCCCTTACGCCAGTCTGCGGCGTCTCGGTCTTGCCGCTGGTGGCGGGGCTGCTGGCCGGCGGCGTTCCGCTGGCGCCCATCATGGCCTTCTGGCTCTCCTCACCCATCACCGATCCGGGCATGCTCGCGGTCACCGCGGGGACTCTCGGTCCCGAGTTCGCGATCGGGAAAACCACGGCCGCCTTCGCCGTCGGGCTTCTCGGCGGCGGCGTGACCGCGCTTTGTCTCGGTCTCGGCTGGTTCCGGGCACCCGCGAAACCATCACTCTCAGCCCATACCGGGGCGCAAGCTTGCGGATCTGAAAGCTCTTGCGGCGCGGCCTCCAGCGAACTGGTCTGGCGCTTTTGGCGCCGGCCGGAACGCCGCAAGGTTTTTGCACAGATCGCCCTTTCCAACGGCCGCCTGATGCTGGTTTGGCTCTTTTTCGCCTTCAGCGCCGAATACGCCCTGCAGCAGCTTCTGCCGCCCGGGTTCGTCGGGCTCTTCGCCGGCAGCGACGATTGGTGGGCGGTCCCCGCGGCCGCCGTGGTCGGAGCGCCCATCTATCTGGACGGCTATGCGGCCTTACCGCTGATCCGGGGTCTGATCGACGGCGGAATGGATCAGGGCGCGGCCATGGCCTTTCTCATTGCCGGCGGCATTACCAGCGCCTGGGCCGCCATTCCGGTCTTCGCCCTGGTCCGGCTGCCGGTTTTCCTTTTTTACCTGGTCATGGCGGTGCTCAGCGCCATGCTCTCCGGCTGGGCCTTCGGCTTCGTCGTGAGCTAACCCAACTTTCGGTCATGACAGAGATTAAACGGGTCTTTAGTCTCGCTCCGCGTTCCTTTCAGCAACCGGATACAGCCATGCCCGACGGACCCTCGCCCCAAAGCCGTTTCCCCAGGAACGGCATCATGTCGCTGCTGGATGTTCACCGGCGCCACAATCTGGCCGGCAGCACGGGGCAGGATTTGAAGCTGCGGGATCTGCTCTCGCCGGAGGAACTCGAGGGCTTTCTCGATATGCCCATCGGCTATGGCTCGTCGCGTGGCGATCCGGGACTGCGCGCCGCGATCGCGGCGCGCTGTGGCGTGGACCGCGAAGAGGTACTGATCACCCAGGGCGCGGCCATGGCGCTGTTCCTGACCAATTTCGAACTCTGCGATCCCGGCGATGAGATCGTCGTCGCCACCCCCTGTTATCCCCCGACCATCGATGCCCTGCGCGCGACCGGGGCACAGATCCGCCCGCTGCAGCTTAGCTTCGCCAGCGGCTTTCAGCTCGACACCCAGGCCCTCGCGAAGGTCCTGTCACCCCGCACCAGGCTGATCAGCCTGGCCTCGCCACAGAACCCCGGCGGCGTTTCCCTGTCGCGGGAGAGCATCGAGGCGGTGCTCGAACTCGCCGCGGCCCAGGCGCCCGAAGCCTACATCATCGTGGACGAGACCTTCCGCGAGGCGACCTATGGCCGGACGCCACAGCAAAGCGTCGCCGGTCTCTCGCAACGCATCGTGACCATGTCCTCGATCTCTAAGGCCCATGGCGCGCCGGGACTGCGGATCGGCTGGCTGACCAGCCGCGACCCAGAACTCTACGAACGCCTGCGCATCGCAAAGACCAACACCGTGATCGCCGCCTCCGTGGTCGACGAGACCCTGGCGCTGGCGCTGTTTGAGAAGCACGACCGCATCATGGCGGAACGGGGCGCGGCACTGGCGCAGGCTTTCTCGCTCCTGGAAGCCTGGGTCGCGGCCCAGAGCGATATGATCGGCTGGGTCAAGCCGGACGCCGGCGCCCTCTGCTGCCTGCGCCTGCCGGAAGCAGTCTTTTCTGATGTGGCCGTTGAGCGCTTTTATGCGCGGCAGGAAGAATATGACCTGCAAATCTCCGACGGCCGCTGGTTCGGCGAGGAACAGCGCGTTATCCGCATCGGTTTCGGCTACCTGCCGCCGGACCAACTGTCGGCTGCCCTCGAGGCGCTGGGTCAGGCGCTTTCGGACTGCAGGGATAGGGAATAAATTCTCGGTCCTATTCAGGAAAATGCTGCGCTAAACTTGATCTTCCGCGGATTTACGAAGTCACGTCCCATGCTGCCAAGCGAGAAAAGGGCAACACCGGGCTCGAAGGCGGCCGGCTTTTGGCAGGGCTCCTCGGGCGATCTCGTCTCCAGTCTCGGCAGCGACGGCTTTTTCGCCCTGGTCGCCGATCGCCTGTCGAGGCTGCTGCCTTTCGAGTTCCTGATCGTGTTCTTTTACCGGCGCGACGCCGCGCCCGCTTCGCTCTTCGACAGCATTACGGTCCCGCGTCAGCGCGAAGGTCTGCGCAACTACCTTCAGAACAGCTATGTGCTCAACCCCTTCTACCAGGCTGTCCGAAGAGGGGTGGAGCCCGGCGTCTACCTCATGAAGGACTTCATGCCGGACCACTACAGCCCGGGCAACCAAGATGGAAACTTCCGGATTAACCCGGACAGCCTGGAGGAAATCGGCTTCCTGACCGAAGGCTGGCCGTCGGGCATGCAGGAACTTCTGATCGCCATGCCGCTCGACGCCGCGAGCCTGGTCGAAATCTCGCTTTCCAGAAAGGAAGTCGCGGGTGGCTTTACCGATCAGGACCTCGCCGAACTGCGGCGGATCTTTCCCTTCCTGCACGCCCTGTTCCGCAAGCACTGGCAACTCGCCGCCCACCGCCTGACGCCGGAGTTGGAGGCTCCCCTGCTGGAGAGCCTCTTTATGAGTTTCGGGGAAGGCATCCTTAGCGAGCGCGAACGCGAGGTGGCGCGCCTGATCCTGCTCGGACATTCCTCCAACTCGATCGCCCTCAACCTTGATGTCGCTCTGCCGACAGTGAAGTCGCACCGCCGCAACGCCTACGCCAAGCTTGGAATTTCCTCGCAGGCGGAGCTCTTCGCCGCCTTCATGGCCCGGGTGCATAGCGCACAGCCCCCGGCCTAGGACGAGGATGGCCGCCTGCCTGGCGGCACAGATCCAGGTGTCCTGTTTCCTCAAGTGATGGTGAGGCTGGTCTCAGCTTCCAGCGTCCCGAGCTTTCCGGGGGTCTGGCCGGTCAGTTTGATGGTCTCGGCGACATTACCCAGGACGAAAGCCGTCGCGACGCCATTAGCGTCGGTGTCCACCGTCACCTGGTTCTCGACGGCGGGATCGCCGCTTTTCTTGGCCAGGCCCGCGCCCTGCCGCAAACCCAGGACGAAGGTGACGGGCACATTGGCCGCGGGCTTTTGACGCCCGGCGATGGCGGGGCCGTCGAAGACCTGGAACTTCACCTCGAATTCCTGGTTGACGAACATCCGTTGCGTCGTATCGACCGCAACGATGTTGCGCACTGAAAACTGATTCACGACCAAGGCTTCGAAGAGGGTGAAGCCAAACGGGCCACCGACCGGAATGGCGAAGATGAAGCCCAAGCCTTCAAGGGTGGAGAGCCCGTCGTCGTCGCTGGCAGGACTGTCGTCATTTCCGGCCGGATCCTTGTCGCCGAACCGCCCGCCGAACGGCAGGTTGTTTCCGGTGAAGCGCGTCTTGGCAAAGCTCGAGGCATCCTGTGGCATGGTTTACTCCTTTGCGAAATCCAATTTATGAAATCCAAAAGGCTCGCGGATGAACCCGCTTTCCTGTTCAAAACTACGGCTCGAAAATTTATTTGGATGTACACAAACATTCTTTGTATCGCCTGATCACGCAGCATCAAGTTTCCGTTGAGCTGCATCGGCCGCCATTGACGCGCAGCGACGACCTCCCGATGTCCCATAAGGTCGGAATGATTGGGGAGAATGCCGTGTGTGAACTCTTTGCGATGTCGTCGCGACAGGCTTCGGCTCTGACCTATTCCCTCAATGAGTTTTCCAAGCATGGCGGTCTGACCCACGGCAACAACTCGGGCTGGGGCATCGCCTACTTCGAGGAACGCGAGGCCTTCCTGGTGAAGGAACCGGAGCCGGCCGCAGACAGTCCCTGGGTGAAGTTCATCGCCGAGCAGGAACTCAAGAGCAACTGCGTCATCGCCCATGTGCGCCTGGCAACCGTCGGCAAACCCCTGCTGCGCAACACCCATCCCTTTCGACGCGCCCTGGCCGGGCGGGTTCATGTCTTCGCGCACAACGGCACCCTGAAGGGCTTGCACGAAACCTCACAGGCACAAAACGCCGTCTATCAGCCCATCGGCGAGACAGATTCCGAGCTGGCTTTCTGCCTGCTTCTGGAACGTCTGCGCACCCCCTGGCTGGACGGCGGTCAGCCGCCGAGCGCCAAGGAGCGGCTCAGAGTCTTCGCCGACTTCGCGTCTGAAATGCGCGGCTTCGGCACCTCGAACTTCCTCTACTCCGACGGTGAAGTCCTCTTCGCCCACGCGGACCGGCGCATCTACGAGGAAGGCGGGACCTTCAGCGAGCCGCGCTCACCGGGCCTCAGCCTGCGCAACTGCGTGGCCTGTCAGCAGGGGCCGGAGTGGGCCTGCGACGGCCTGCATCTGGGTCTCGGCGATCAGTCCACGGTCCTTCTGGCCAGCGTGCCCCTGGACGAATACGGCTGGGAAGCCCTGCCCGAAGGCACGGCACTGGCCATTCAGGACGGCATGGAGATCGCCCGGCTCGCAACTTGAGCCAAGCGTCATATTTCCGGCGTCGAGTTTCGAGAGTTAAATTTTACTGAAATCGCCATGCCGGCCGGCCCCGTCGCGGAAGCGGGCCGCCCCCTCCAAGCCGCCGGCCGCCAGGGAAGGTCGGCTGTTGTTCCACTCCTGCCGAAGCGCTTCGCGCAAGGGCAAGCCGTGCTGAAACCTTACCGAGCGGCGGTCGCTGCGCACGCAATGTTGCGGAAAGCGGGCGATCTCCCGGGCAAGTTTCTCGGCTTTCTCCCGGCTGCGGCCATCCTCCACCAGGTACTCGCAAAGTCCGATCCGCGCACATTCCTCGGCCGTCACCTTGCGTCCGGTGAGGATGATTTCCATCGCGCGCCCCTCACCGACCAGGCGCGGCAGCCGCGCGGTACCACCGTCAATCAGCGGAATTCCCCAGCGCCGGCAATAGACGCCCATGTAGGCGCTCTGCTCCATCACGCGAAAATCGCACCAGAGGGCCAGTTCCATGCCACCGGCCACAGCAGGCCCCGCAAGCGCAGCGATCACCGGCTTATCCAGTTCCAGGCGGCTGGGGCCCATCGGGCCCTGAGGAATATCGCCGCCGTTTCCCTTTGCCGCCGCATTTTCGGGGAAGTTCAACTCCTGCAGGGGATCACTGCCCTCGAGCGCGGCGGCGAATTTCAGATCCCACCCGGCACAGAAGGCGCCGCCTTCGCCCCAAAAAACCGCCACCGCCGCCGTCTCATCGCGATCGAATTCCAGAAAGGCTTCATAGAGCGCGGCGGCACTATCGGGATCCATGGCATTCCGTGCCTCTGGTCTGGAATGTACTACGGTCCAAACGCTTTCGTTTTTCTCGATTCTCACGGTCATCTTTGGCTCCAGTTTTCGGCCGGGATGTCACTTCAAGGGCTTGATAGCGCCAAGTTCTGCCAGGGCATCGCCATCCAAGCGCATGAAGCGCTTCTGAAGTTGGACCTCCGCGCCGAAGGCTTCGTAAAAACGCTGCGCCCGGTCGTTCTCGACCGACCAGTCGATACGGCCGATACCCTGCTCCGAACAAAAGGCGGCCAGAAAGGCCATGATCCGCCGGCCGACCCCTGCGCCGCGCGACGACTCAGCAACAAAGAGATCCTTCAGGAAGACCAGTCCCGCCAGGGCATTTCCCGGATGCAGAACCGCGAAACAGGCGAAGCCGATGGCCTCCTCACCGTCGAAGGCCAACACAAAGCGGGTATCGGTTTCGCCGCCGGCCAGCCAGCCTTCCGCCGCCGCGCGCGTTTGTCCCGACGGCTTGGGCACATCCCCATAGTAGTCGTCCATGGCATCGATCATGGCCGCCAGCGGCCCTTCGTCGCCCGGTCCGGCAAAGCGAACGACGATCTCACTCATGAGTAGTCCACGGGGCTCGACCACGCGGGATCGCTATGTTTGGTCCAGTACAGGTCCTTGATCCGCAACGTCACCGGGCCAACCGTCCCTGAAGCCACGGCTGTATCGTTGATCCGCGTCACCGGCATGATGCCGCCGGCCGTGGAGGTGATGAAGACCTCGTCGGCGGCCATCAACTCCACTTGGGAAACAGAGCGCGCATCGCAGGCGAGCGCCAGTTCCTCACAGAGGTCGAAGACGCTTTGGCGCGTGATCCCGGGCAGGACGCCGGCCGCCGGCGTGGCAAGTGCGCCTTCCTTGACCACGAAGAGATTGAAACCCGGACCCTCGGCGATATTGCCCGCGCTGTCCAGCAGCAGCGCGGTCTCGGCGCCGCGGTCATAGGCATCGTAGAGGCCGCGGACGAGATCCAGCCAGTGGTAGTTCTTGATCGCCGGGTCCAGAGACGCGGGCGGAATCCGTACGATGTCACTGACCGCGAGGTGCAGGCCGCGCGAAAGCTGTTCCGCGTTCGCCACGGAACCGAAGGGCACAGCGAAGGCCATGAAACGGTTCACGGCCTCGCGCGGATCGCGGCTGAAGCTGGGTGAGGTGCCGCGGGTGCAGAGCATCTCCACATAGGCGTCCCGATGCCCCGACAGGGCGACACAGTTATGCAGGATCTCAGTCACCTCCTGCCGGTCGTAGGGGATTGTCATGCGCAACCGTTCGAGATTGCCCCAGAAGCGCTCCAGGTGCCGGTCCAGGCGGAAGAAGGCACCTTGCCAGACGTGCACCGTGTCATAGGTGGCATCGGAATGGAGAAACCCCCAGTCGAGCACCGAAATCTTGGCTTCGGAGACCGGAATATACTGGCCGTCCTGAAAGGCGACGCCGGGCGGATAGGGGTGAGGATCCCGGTAGGTCTGCTGCAAAAGCGGGCGCTGCGGCATGGAAGTTTCTCCTGCAATTCGGGCGCGAAGACTAGCCGCTCGCGCAGCGGCGGCCAATCGGCGATCTGATCCGCTCATCCTTTGGCCCCCCTCATCCTTTGGGATGATGTTCTTCGGTGACGGTTGTCACCTATTTGTGTCATACTACCGGGAGGCGCGCCCAGCAGAGAGACTGAGCCAAGGAGGCTGCGCGAAAACCGGCCGCTTGTGAAACAGGATCGACCCTCCATGACCTTTCCCATCGAGCGCGTGCGCGATTCCTTTCCCGCTCTGGCGATTTCCGACCATGCGGGCGCGCGGGTGTATCTCGACAACCCTGCCGGTACCCAGGTGCCCCGCCGCGTCGCCGATGCTGTTTCCGATTGCCTGCTGCACAGCAACGCCAATCTCGGCGGCTTTTTCGCCACCAGCCGCGCCGCCGGCAAGGTGGTCGAAGATGCGCATCAGGCCATGGCCGACTTCCTGGGCGCGACCTCGCCGGAGGAGATCATCCTCGGCGCCAATATGACGACCCTGACCTTCCATCTGGCGCGCAGCATCTGCCGCGACTTCAAGCCGGGCGACGAGATCCTGATCACACGCATGGACCACGAAGGCAATGTGGCGCCCTGGCTGACCATCGCCGAAGATCTGGGACTGGTGGTCAAGTGGCTGCCCTTCGACACAGAAACCTGGCAGGTGGAGCCCGAGACCCTCAAAGCCGCGCTCAGCGACCGCACGCGCCTGCTGGCCCTCAACTACGCCAGCAACCTCACCGGTTCCATCAATGATGTGAAGACCTTGACCGCCATGGCGCAGGCGGCCGGCGCCCTGGTCTTCGTCGATGCGGTCCAGCTCGCCCCGCACCGGGCCATCGACGTGCAGGAGCTTGGCTGCGACTTCCTGGCCTGCTCCTCCTACAAGTTCTTCGGCCCCCATATGGGGATCGTCTGGGGCCGCGCGGATATCCTGCGGTCGCTTCCCGCCTACAAGTGCCGCTGCGTCGGCGAAGCCCTGAAGGGCAAGTTCGAGACCGGCACGCCGCAAATCGAAATGCTGGCCGGCCTGACGGCGACGGTGGACTACTATGCCTGGCTCGGCGCAGAGGTTGGCGCGGGTGGCCAGCGGCGGGCACAGATCCTGGCCGCCTTCGAAGCGGCCCACGCTTATGAGCGCCCGCTCGCCGCGCAGTTGATCGAAGGCCTGACGCAACTGCCCGATGTCACGATCCACGGCATCGCCAACCTGAACCGGATCGACCAGCGCGTGCCCACCGTCGCCTTCAGCTACAACGGGCACAAACCCGCCTTTGTTGCCAAGACTTTGGCCCAGCAGAACATCTTTATCTGGAGCGGGCACAACTATGCGCTGGAGGTGGTGCGCCAGCTCGGCCTTCCAGACGACGAAGGCGTGGTGCGCATCGGCATCGCCCACTACAACACCCAGGCCGAAATCGAACGAACCCTCGACTGCCTCGCCGCCATCGGCAAGTAACACCGGCTGTCGCCCCTTGGTATAGCTTTACCTTGAAATTCTATCGATCAGTAGATAGATAATCACGCGAGACACCTTGTATGGCGGCGCGGGGCGAATGGAGAGCGGGACTGTTATCATCGGCGGCGGCCTGAGCGGCCTCTACGCCGCTTACCGGCTGCTCCGGCAGGGGCGCGACTTCCTCCTGCTGGAAGGCCGCGACCGTCTGGGCGGACGGATCCTTTCGGAGCCGATCACCACGGCGGACAGGACAAACACGCCGAGCGGTTTCGACCTCGGCCCGACATGGTACTGGCCGGACCAGCCCCGGATGACCGCCCTGCTCCGGGAACTGAATCTCGAGACTTTCCAACAGGCTGCGCAGGGCGCGTCGCGCTACGAAGATCCGCAGCGCGGCGTCGAAAGCTTCCGCAACCCCGCCATCATGCCGCCGAGCTTCCGGGTTGCCGGCGGCATGGCCCGGATCATTGACGGCCTCGCCGAACATCTGCCGCCGGATCGGCTGCGGCTTTCGAGCCGGGTGACGGCCATTACCAGGTCAGGCAACGGCCTGCGCGTCACGGCGGGGGAAGACACAGAGATAGAGGCGGAGCGTGTTCTGCTGGCGATACCGCCGCGACTGGCGGCCCGCAGCATCACCTTCGCGCCGGCCCTGCCCGCGGCCTTGCATGACAACCTGGTCGCCATTCCCACCTGGATGGCCGGCCAGGCGAAGGTGGTCGCGTTCTATGAGCGGCCCTTCTGGCGGGATCTCGGCCTTTCGGGTCATGCCTTCAGCCATATGGGTCCGGCCATGGAGATTCACGATGGTTCGCAACCCACTGGTCCGGCAGCCCTTTTCGGTTTCCTGGGCGTTCCGGCAACACAACGCCGCGCACTCGACAATGCAAGCCTGAAAGCAGCGGCCGTCGCGCAGTTCGAACGGCTCTTCGGACCCGAGGCCGCGCAGCCAAAGGCCCTGTTTCTCAAGGATTGGGCAAACGATCCCCTGACCGCGACCGAGGACGATCTGGCGCCGCTTTACGAACACCCCGCTTACGGCATCCCGGCGGCGGCGCGAAAGAGTCTGGATGAACTCTGGGAGGGAAAGCTGACCTTCTGCGCTACCGAAGCCGCCGAAAGTCATGGGGGATATCTGGAAGGTGCACTGGTCGCCGCCGAGGCCGCCACCGCCTGAATCGCAGTTTCCGGTCCGCCGCTTCAGCGGAGTTTTTCTCCGGCGAAAGCAGATAAGATCGCATGCCAACAGTCGCTGCCCGTGGTAGCTTTTCCCTCGGTTTTGACCGACAAATGTCACAGCGATCAGAGGCCTTGGGGATAAAGATCACCCAAAGGCACTCTTCGCGATAAGAAGACCACAGACCACGGCAATGGAACAGTTGGACCACAAGAGCCTGATCGCCGGCCTGAGCGACGCCCAGCGCGACGCGCTGCTCGCGCGCAGCGACGGCCCGGGCCTGCGTCAGGCCGCGTTGCACCTGGGCGCGATCCTGGTGACCGGCGCGCTGATCCTTTTGGAGCTCCCCTTCCAGCCGCTGCTGATCCTGGTCCAGGGCATCCTGATTGTCTTCCTCTTCACCGCGCTGCACGAGACCATCCACAAGACCGCCTTCGCCACGCCGGGTCTGAACAAGGCCATGGCCTTCCTGAGCGGCTTCCTGATCGCCCTGCCGCCCGACTGGTTCCGTTATTTTCACTTCGCCCATCACCGCCACACCAACGATCCGGCGCGCGATCCGGAGCTGGCCAGCCCGAAGCCGGAGACCCTGGGGGCTTACCTCTGGTACCTCTCCGGCCTGCCAGTCTGGGCCTCGCACCTGCGCACGCTTCTGAGCAACGCGGCCGGCCGGAACGATGACGGCTTCGTGCCACCCAAGGGCGCGGCCAAGATCAAGGCGGAGGCCCGGCTGTTCCTGGCGCTCTACGCGGCCATCGCAGGCCTGTCCCTCGCCCTGCAGTCCACGGCGCTCCTCTGGATCTGGCTGCTGCCCCTGCTGCTCGGCCAGCCTTTCCTGCGCGCCTACCTGCTGGCCGAGCACGCCGGCTGTCCCCAGGTCGCGGACATGCTGGCCAACAGCCGCACCACCTTCACCGGAGGCCTGCTGCGCTTCCTGGCCTGGAACATGCCCTACCACGCCGAGCATCACGCCTTCCCGGCCGTGCCCTTCCACAAGCTTGCCGATTTCCACGCCCTGACCCGGCCGCACCTGAAGGTGACCGAGCAGGGTTACGGAAAGTTTCATCTGAAACTGATTTCGCGCCTCAAGAGCCCGTCTTACTGACCACCGAAATTCTGGCCGAAGTTCTGGAGCCAGGCGATCACATCCGGCGCGTCGCGGTCAGGCGGGAAGACCGGATAGTTGACCTGCAGGATCTCACCGTCCCGCAGGATCATGGTCAGCCGTTTCAGCAGGCGCATGCCCTCCACCTCCATGGTCGGCAGGCGCAGAGCATCGGCGAGTTGGTGATCCTGGTCGGAGAGCAGCGGAAAGGGCAGATGCAGCCGCTCGGCCGCTTCGCGCTGATAGTCCGTGGCCTGAACCGAAAGCCCGAAGAGATGGCTGGCCCCGGCGTCCTTCAGTTCCTGGAAGTGATCCCGGAAGGCGCAGCTCTGCGGCGTGCAGCCCCGCGCGCCCGGGATCATGTCCCAGCCTTCCGGCAGGGCGACATCGGGCCGCCCGGTCATGGGATAGGCATAGATCACCGTGAGTCCGGATAAGGACGACAACTGCACCTGCGATCCGTCCGTGGCAGGCAGTGTGACATCCGGAAGCCGCATTCCTTTCAGATGATCCGCCGCGCCATCGGCCTCCGGCTGCGGCAGGGCGCTCCAGTCCACGCTTTCCAGTGACATCTCGTTCCTCGTTGTTTGCTCGATCGTTTTCCTAAAACAGCACAAGGCCGGCCATAGATAAACCGCTGTCTACGACACCCGCTTTCTGGCACCCGCGGCGCAGGTTTTCCGTGACGACGGAATCTGCCGAAAGAAAGCACCTGCCGCCTGGAGGTCTTTCAAGAGGTCGTCTTTGCAACCGTTCCCAGGAGCAGCCCTGGACCTTCGTGGATAGCGCAGGCTGCTCAATAAGCCATGGGTTTAGCGACGGCTTTCAAAACTCATTGGTAGTGACTTTGAAATCAGCAGCGTCGCGGACCTGCTTTCGAGGATAGGGGCCACCGACAAGAGGCAACTGGGCGCTCAACAGGCGTTTTTTGTCGAGCTTGGAGACGTTAATCGAATTGGACTGGTTGCCACCCAGGACGTGGAAATGGGTGTCGTCTTCGGAGTAATAAAAGCCCACATGGCCGCGCGTACCGCTGATGCTGCCCCGCCAGAAAACGAGAATAGAACCGAAGCAGGGATCGACCGTGGTGCCGAACTTTCCCCAGTTGCGCGCCAGATAGGGATTGGTCGGCAATACAGCCATTGGCAGTGTCAGCGCGATACAGGTCTCGACGAAATCGCCGCACCAAGGCAGCTTGGCTGGGTCTCCCAGCGTCTTTCCATCGGCTTCCAGGAACTCCCTCAAGTCAATATTGTCTCGTTCTTCATGGAGTCCTTTCTTGCGTATCGCCAACGCCATCCAAGGCATCAGGTCCAGCAGATCTTGAGCCGGCGCATCCGCTTGGGGAACGGCAGGCCCCGAGGCGGCCCCCGGTACAACAGGATCGGTACGTAGTGCAGCAACGGTGGCATTGTTGAGTTGCCCATTGGGTGACAGCCCATTGGCAGTCTGGAAAGCGATGACCGCGTTCATGGTGTTCCGCCCCCAAATCCCGTCGACCACGCCGGGATTGAAATCATGAGTCCGCAAACGTCGTTGAACCCATTCTATAAATTCCATTTCATCCTCCCTGTCGATACGATGAGTCAGCATATCAGAAGAATGGTGCCCCGGCTGCCGGGAACGGGGCAGAGTGATTGTTCGCTGACATCGTTGATCTCGTAGGTGCAGAACGCTGAGCCAGTCATTTACCGCGTTAGCGAACTAGGCGCACAAGCAAAGGTCCGGATGGCGGACACAGTTACCTTTCGCAACAGTTACTTCAAGCCCAGGTGCTGGGAGTGTTTCAGCCACGAAGTTTATTACACAAAGACAAAATATATTTGGATAGGCTATCACAATTCACTTTGTCCGTTCCTGAATTTTGGAAACTACCAACGTCTGCAGGAGTGATTGATGAAATACATAATTTCCGGCATTGTCTTCGCTGCATTGTTCTTTTTTTCATTGATCTTTCAATTAGGGTGGTCTCAGGCCCTTGCGATCGCAACCATTTCAGGTTTTTTATTTGCTCTCTCTATTTTTGCATTTGTGAACAACCCAATAGTTAAGCGGCAGACAGCCTTTCCTGCAGATAAACTGTTGCCTGAAGAAGTCGTTAAAGAAACCTACGGGGCGAACCTTATCATTCGTTTGGATGACTTCGAACTAGAAGCTTTTGCGGCAGGCGGTTTAATGTGGGCAGTCGGAATGAAAGGAAAAGAGAGTATCGGAGGCAAGTTACATCTCACAAACTATAGGCTGTATTTTCAATCACATCGCCTAAATCGCTTAAGAGGCGCAATAAGCATTTTCCTACCGCAAATTGACCATGTGCAGCCTCAGATAAAGTACATTGTGTTTCGGCAGGCAAGTGTTGCTGTTGGAAAAAACACGATGCGATTTGTGGTCAGTGACCCTGTGAAATTTGCGCAAATAGTCGAGATGGCGGCTCAAGAATCGAAAATCATTGAAATGGATATTGCAAACCATGCCACAACGACCCCGGAGAAATGTGTTGCTGGTTTAGAGAAGGCACAACTTGTTGTTTCTGTTAATAACCTACTTAACCGTGCTTCGGCGGCCTCAGACATTAGCAAGTTAGTTGCGGACCCGATTGGTGCCATCGGCTCAATGCTGCTAGCAGATTTTCAAGATCGCATGGGGAAAAGCGCTTGGAACGATCACTTGGACCGTTCCCTCACTAGCTCTGCGACGGACAGATAATCTTCGCAGAATTGTTGATACTCACACAGCAGCCCTTGGTGCTTTGTACAGCTTTTGACATCTTCGGCTCGAAGAAGTCATGCGACACTACCGAAAGCGCCTTGCCATTTCCCGATTAACTTTGTCTTTGACGGCCCATAGCGGTCGTTCACATCAGGCCTCAGATTTTGCAGCTGTGGTTCCCGAAAGCTGTCATTCGCTGCGAGGGCAAAGTCAGACGCCGGCTTTAGGTCGGCTGTGCGAACGAAGTTGCCGTTCACAGATTGCTTTCGAGTGATCTCTGATGAGGAAATAGCCAAATATCTATAAAGCCTAGGAATTCAGAGAAGCTTGGCGACAACTTTAAGTTCAAAAACAAGATCCTTATCACTGGCTTCGGCGCAAACAGTTGAGCAGCTCAATCGACTCAAAGTGCAACTAAGGGCCGCCTTCCTCGAAGTGCTAAAGGCGGATATCATCGGATAACGACACTTTTTGGAGATCCCAATGACGAGGCAGGTTAACTATATTCTTTTTTCCGATATCAAAGGGTACTCTCACCTTACCGACAAACAGATTGTTCGTCTGAACAATGAAATCTTACCGCTCCTTAGCAAGAGAATTGAGCATCATGAGACTTCGTACAAAAATACTTGGGGTGACGGGATTGTCTTCGTTTCTAGCTCTATTAGGTCGATATGTAGTATTGGGATTGAAATCCGTGATTTCTTTGTTAATTTTGATTGGGAAGATGCTGAGTTACCTCAGCTACAGGTCCGCTCCTCCATTCACCAGGGTGAAAGCTCTTCATTGAAAGACCCTTTCACCGGTAGAGATACTGTTATCGGACCAAGCGTAATTCGAGCAGCTAGATTGGAGCCGGTTACTAAGCCCAACCAAGTTTGGGTTACAAAAGCTGTTTCAGTACAGATTCAAAGTTTTGAAAACACAATATTTGCGTGTGATCCTCTAGGGGATGTCGCGCTTCCAAAGAGTTACGGTTCGGAAGGTGTTTACGCTCTTCGCCGCATGAATGAGGAACCTGCCGAACCTATCGCTCAACATGAACAATCCAAGTATCGAGTTGGCATAGGTATTGTGCTCGACAAGAGAAACCTGAATGTACTTCTTGTAAAGCGAGCGCCTGGCGAAGACTTGGCCTGGATGTTTCCTTCTGCAAAGATTCTTCCTTTTGAAGACGAGAAGTACGCTATCTTTTCTGAGGTTGCTGAGGAGACAGGCGTTTCTGCTATTGTTCATGAGAAAATTGGTGCCCGCCTTCACCCAGTCACGGGAAAAGACTGCCTTTATTATTTTTGTACAGCAGTTGAAGCGTCTTCAACGGCAACGAACCTAGATGACAATGAAAACTTAAGTGTCGCATGGGTCCCAATCCAAGTAGCGCTCGATCTCATTGGCGGCGATATATTCGAAGAGGTAAGAGCAGCGCTCATGGATCTACAAGCACAAGATTAAGTACTTCGTGCTATAAACCAGATCTTTGTTGTCGGATGCCGTTTCGGTAGGTTTGACCTCTCCTCGGCTATCCCCTGCACTGCAAAATTTCGCAAGAAGACGGCAGCCCAGAGTGCCGCAACGGGCTTTCGTTAACCGCCGATTGGGACCTCGACGGTAGACGATTTTCTGTTTGCTTTTCCCATTCTCAAAAAATCAACAGTCTCCAACATTGCTTCAAGGAACGTAAACAAATCAAAAGATAGCTCCCATTCTACTTTACCTCGTCGCCCGAAAAGCTCCACCGAGCCCGTCATGTGGTAAACGCCCTTGTCACGTGGTTCCGAGTTGTTGTCGTAGACCGGCCGAAAGTCCTCTGTGTGAATTATTTTGTTGCAGCACTCGCGCACTGTTGCCGGTATCTTTCCTCCTGTATAGACAGTCAAAAATTCTGTATGCAAATCAAGTTGATCTTCTTTAAATTTTTCAAAATCAGAATTTCCGCTGAGTTGATCGTCGAGAGCGCGATATGATGCGGATAAGCTCAATAAAATTGCCGATATGCGTTCTTCGGCGGTTTCTTGGTGCCGTGCAACCAGCAGGGGAAATGACCAATCTGATTCTTCCCCAAAGTCGCTCAAATCATCATTCCAAAATGCTCCGATTGCTTGGGTTGCCATTGCGATTTCAAAACACTCCCGACACATTCTCTCGATAAGATCGCAATCAAATGCGAGAGGCTTTACGAATGGGTGATGATAGGGATTTTCCGAAGGTTTACGAGCCATGTGCGGATGTCTCCTAGTGGCTTTTGCAGTCTATTCTGAATATGTCTGCGGGCTCCATTGATCGCCCAGTCTCAATCATTAAATCATTGCAACACATCAGCCATTAGAGCCCAGCCATTTCGGGATTTCCGAAAGGCTCGCGGCCTCCCGCAAGAGAGAATCTAGTACTGCAGCTAGTTTGGTCGTGTCGTATCTCCCTGCCACTAATTCAGCATTGTCTTGCTTATAGAAGTACTTCGCGTAGGAATCCTTGTGCTCCAAGGCACCATGCCATGTATCGAGACCGGCTTTGTAGTTTGTCCAGAGGACTTGGGCGGCCTGGAAATTCGGCAGGTTCAGGTCGAGATAACACTCGATGCCGGCCGCGCAGCGGTTAATATCAGAACGTTTCACGCCTTCCGGCCCGCGAGCTGGAAACTGCTTGAAGCACTCCAACTCAGGCAGAACCATAGCCCGCATATTGGATGGCATTTTTAGTTCAATCAGGCGGTGATGAGCTTCCAGTCCCTCGGCGTCGTTATCCAGCACGAACAAGACCCTGTTCTGGACGTCGATACGGACCAAGCCCTCGGCAAATTTTGTTAGAGCGCCAGTTCCCCAGAAATGATGGCGTTCGTTCACATCGATGAAACGGAAAAAATCAGCGACATCAGGCTGCAGTACATCGAGCGCTCGTTTGAGAATGCGAGCGTCAGACGTGCCCTCCGTGGCGACTAGAACGGTTTCCTCGCGTCTCGCACCACCATTAAAGTCGGTCACTTCTGCCCATCCGGCATCGACCAGTGGACCATACTGCCAAACGACGGGAGCCTCGGCGTGTCGCTGGTTTTGCCCGAACACTTGCAGCATCGAGTAGGAACTGAGGATCGTAACACTTGCCCCGAAGAAGCTACGTTCTGACCAATACATCTGAGGAGGGCCGTTCGGTATGCGCTGCATAGCCTCCGTCATGGCAGCAAAACGTCCCTGCGATTTTTGACTGCGATTAGTATCGCCAAAATCTATGTAGGTATCGTCCAACTCACCTAGCGAGAAGCGGCCGCAGAACTCACAAAACTCGTCAAAAGACATGAAGCCCTTGGCGGGAACCGATGCGTATTCGGATTCCAGTTCCTGGGCCTCGCCTACTACAATTTCATATTCTTCCCGCGCAGCGTTGATCGTGTAACCAGTAAGTTCCAACCGGGGCAGTACCCGTCGCAGCGGTCGAATAAAGGCAGCTTCGATGAGCGCCAAATCTTCTTCAGGGTGAGCCTTGTAATAGTCGTAGTTTACCGTGTTGGATCGACAGCGCGTGCGGTCAGCCTCTTGGAAAAGGAAACCGTGATCGATTCCCATGTGATTTTTAGAGTAGTCAAGCAAGATTCCACCAACGGTTAGTTCAATCTCCGTGCCCAATGAATGCCTCCGGTCCTCTCTAGTTAGTCCGTTGTCACCTTGTACTCGCTTGGTTTTGGGTGGTAGATCATTCGCACAGACATGGGCCAGTCGTTCGACGCAGCTTCAAACAAAGCGCGGATCGTTCTGAACGGCACCCGCCAAATGACGTTATTGCGGTCGTAGTCCGACGCCACAAGCAAATCAGACCAATTTCGATCAGGGCCCCGATCCACGAAGCTAAGGTATGCATGGATGCATTGATTGCAGACGTAGGCAACTGACTTACGCTCAGCCTTTTCCAACTTCCAATTGTAGTTTTCTTCAACCGAAAATCGGTTCGCCTTCGTGACGTTATTGATGACAGGCGCGCTGAACACATCCAGTTGCATTTTGGCGACGCGTGACGACACTTTATGTAACTCGACCAATCTGCGGACGATGAAAAAGCCAATCATCACGTCACGTTCTACAGTACATACGGCACGCTCTGACCAACGTTTCGGCTTGGAAAGCGGACGAATGGTCTTCACGATCCGTGCAAGCTCCTCTTTCCAATACAAAGACTCAATCGCCATGTTCCCTCCAAGGCACAGCGCAGATCATGCGCGAACTCAGCTGTTGCCTCAACTGCGGTATTCGGAACCTCCTGGAACTGCCGTCGTTGGCCATCCCCTGAGTGATGCTCAGTACTCAGCGACTCGCGCAACGCTGGGATGTCTGCTTTCCCTTAAAGATCCGATTGGGCTCTGCAATGCAACGAAAGTCCGCAACCCGCCCGTTCCCCTCATTGACCTCATAGAAGCAAAACTCCAACCAAGCGATCTGCCGCCCCAACAACGTTCCCCCAATTCAACCGCAACAATCGGATGGCGCGCCTCCGGCGCCGTTGGATAGCCTCTTTCTCTCAAACACTAGAGACAGAGGAACGCCCTTATGACGGTCATCACCCGACTGACGCTGGCCGCCTACGGCATGCAGATCGCCGACCAGGTCGCGCTGGTGGCGGTGCCGCTGGTCGCCGCGCTGGTGTTCCAGGCATCGCCCGAGACCATCGGTTTTCTGGTGGCCTGTCAGGCCATGGCGCATCTGGTGGCGTCCCTGCCCGCCGGTGTGATCGTCGACCGGCTGCCGCTGCGCGGCGTCACCATCGGCGCGACGCTGCTGTCGCTGTTCGGCTTTCTCGGTGTCACGCTCAGTATTCACGGCCTGCAGTTGCCGCTCTTCGCCACGACGATTCTGCTGGCCGGCTGCGGCATCGTGCTGTTTGTGCTGGCCACCTTTTCCATCCTTCCAAGGGTCGTCGAGCCCCGGAAGCTCGCACCCGCCAACGCAAAGATCGAAATCCCCCGCGCGGTCGCTTCCTTTGCCGTGCCGCTCGCCGTCGGCTTGCTGCTGGAGGCTGAAACGGCGGCGCTTGTTTTCCTTTTCGCCAGCCTCTGCGCTTCAGGGGCCTTGCTTGCCACGCTGCGGCTGCCGGCCCTGCCTCTTGCCGCCGAAAAGCGCGGCGCAGTCTTGGGGGAGATCCTCGAGGGCGGTGCGCTGGTGCTACGGCATTCGCTGCTGCGCCCCATTGCCGCCTGCGCGATCGCCTGGAACCTGGCCTTTGCCGCTCTGCTGGTGGCGATGGTTCCACTGCTGCTGGAGTTCTATCGGGCCGAGGCCGGCGCCTTCGGGATCGCGCTCTCGGCCTTTGGTGGCGCGGGCATCCTCGGGTCCTGGCTGTCGGTCCGCCTTTCTCATCGCATCTCACCGAATGTGATCCTGATCTTCGGGCCCGGCAGTTCGCTGCTGGCGATCCTCGTCCTGCTGGCCATTCCGGCGCAGGGGCCGGTCGAAGCGATCTACGCCTGTTTCTTCCTGCTGGGTTTCGGCCCGGCCATGTGGCTGATCGCGCAGAACGCCATCCGCCAGATCGTCACGCCGGCGCGGATGCTCGGAAAGGTCAACGCGGTGATCCAGACCCTCATCTACGGTATGCGCCCGCTCGGCGCGCTGCTAGGGGGCGTGATCGTGGGCGCCACCTCGCCCGGCACCGGCGTCGCCTTCGTGGCGCTGGGTTTCGCGGTTTCCCTGGCGGCGGCCCTCTTCAGCCGGCTGCGCGCCGTGCGGAGCTATGCCGAGTTGAGGGTCTGATATCCAGGCGCGTCACTGACCGTCAAGGCGCCGCCCCAGCCAGAGGGTCCGGGTCGGCGGTTCTTCCGGAAGGCCGAGCTCTGCGAAACCCTGCGACTTCCAAAAGCCGGAAGCGCGCTGATTGGCGCGGTTGGTGCCGATATGCGCCGCCGTCACGCCCGCCGCCCGGGCACGTTCGATCCAGCCGGCCAGCAGTCGCGGGCCGATGCCGCGCCCCTGGAGCCGGGGCAACAGGTTCATGTGGATGTGCGCCGGGTAAGCATCGGTGAGCGCGCGCGGCGGCAGCTCCGGATGATGGATCATGAAGGCGCGCCGTTGATCCGGGCTGCGCGCCTCCGCGGGCATGGCCGAAGGATCGGGATGACGGGCGCGCAGGGCCGGCCACCAGTCACGCTCCAGCCGCTGAGCCCAGGCGCGCGTATCCGGCGCGCCCAGCACATAGCCCGCAACGCCGTCACCGTCCTCGGCCACCAGCACGAAATCCGGTTCCAGCAGCGCGTAGGGCGCCGAATAGATCTCGCCGATCAGCTTCGGGTCTTGATAGAGATGCGACGCGTCCTCCCCCGCCAGGCCCGTGGCGAGCGAAATGGCATAGAGGGCGTCGAGGTCATTCGACTTATAGGATCGTATGGCGAGAGACATAATCTTAAAGCCTTGGCAAATATAGGCGGCCGGCACGAGTTTTCGACCGGCGGGCTGGAAGATTAAACTCGATCAATGGCGGGGTATGATCAATTGTCGAAGGTCAGAAAGCTTTGATCCTTTTGTCGAAGAACTAACCTGATGGCTTGCGTTCACGGGATTTGCGGTTGGACGTTGTAAAATAACAGACACCATAGCATCTGTTCTGAGTGCGATTGGCGCGATCGGCGCCTTTCTTGCGGCTCTGTTCGTTTTTCGTGCACCGAATAACAAAAACCAAGCATACCAGGTCGCGCGTCTGCATGAGCTATGGTGGAGTGAAAACTACAAGAAGGCCCGAGAGCTAGTGTTTCCTCTTTGTGATGAGTACAGAATCAGCGGCATCGCACCAATAGTCCGATACTACAAGAGTGCGGTGCCAGAGGATATGGAAAGGACGCGCGCCCTAACAGTCGTTGCATTCTTCTTTGCTGACTTGAACGCCCTCATCGATGAAGGTGTAATTGATGAGCGCGTTGCCTATCGGTTTTTGGACCAGCGCAATTCAACTGGTTTTCTGACCTGTTGCTAGCTTTAGCAGACGCCCTAGGCTCTAACGATACCGAGGGGCGCGAAAGAGAAATCCGATGGATTGTTGAAGTCAGACGTTTAAGTAATCGCTTTTCCAAAAGATCAACCTACAATTCGGTTGGAGTGAAAAGACTGGCCAGCATGACCCCTTGGAGAACTGAGAGAGAATTTCATCGTGGGGTGAACACGATTTTTGGGATTCTTTATGCACTTGTTATAGCAGAGGGCCTTGCAGTCATAGGTCGCAACATTCCTATTTTTTCAAAAAATTGGAACGCGGCAGATCTAGGAGCTTCTCTATTCTTCACCGTCTTCATGGTAGTCCTTGCAATTGAAATCACGCGAGCGAAAGAAATTGACAGTCACTATGTCGAAGGGAGAGGCAGATATGGCGCTCTCTTCATTTATGGCATGTGGATTGGCCAGTACAGCCTACACTATGGGTTCATTCAATCTGTAGGAAATCTGCCGGTCGGTGATACACTTCCAAGGTACATGCTCTTTGTGCTGGTTTTGTTTTGCCTATATGTAATCTGCGATCTTTTGATCATTGGGAAGAGTCCGCTTCATCGGATAAGCGGGTACTCCAAGCGCCCGATATGGGTAATCTTATTCTATGGTTGTAGTAGCGTTGTGCTCTATTCTGAGCAGATCTTAGGATATCTTGGTTATGTATTCTCATTACCAATTATTCCAGCATGCGGCATTTGGTTGATGTGCTACTTGCTGTTAACGTGGAAATCGAGCTTAGGGGAATAAGCAGGACAACACCGAAGCCGGTCACTACGGAAGAAGGCTAAGATGAGTATGAATGGCGGCTTCGGCTTGCGTGCTACGCAACGCCAAAGGCATTCCATTTAATCGTCTTGCGGGGCTGCACCCGGCAAAGCCTGCGCGGGACCAAAGACCTCAGGGCCAGACAGCTACTCCCTCCAGCCCCGCCGTCTCCGGCAGGCCACAGATCAGGTTCGCGTTCTGAACCGCCTGGCCGGCCGCGCCCTTCCCGAGATTGTCCACCACGCCCAGGGCGATCACCAGGTCGCGCTGCGGATCGGCCGCGTAGCTGACGAACGCGAGGTTGGACGCGCTGGCCCATTTTGTCTGCGGCGGCCTCTCCGTCACCCGGACGAAGGCTCTTCCCGCGTAGAAGCGCCGGGCCGCGTCCAGGCACTGCTCCGTGGTGGCGCTGCCGCGCGCGTAGATAGTGACGAGGAGGCCACGCGTCATCGGCACCAGGTGCGGCGTGAACACCAGTCCGGCGGCGCTGCCGCCGCTCAGCCGCTCGATTGTCTCGGCCATCTCCGGCATGTGGGTGTGCTGGAGCAGACCGTAGGGAATCAGGTTCTCGTTGCTTTCTGCGTAACCGAAGCCGCCACCGCCGCCCCGGCCGGCACCGGAGATCCCGGTCTTGGCATCGATCATGATATTGCCCGGCTCAATCAGCTTATCCGCGAGCAGCGGCGCCAAGGCCGTCAGGGCCGCCGCCGGGAAGCAGCCAGGGTTGGCCACGCGGGTCTGCCCTTCGATCCGGTCCGGCCAGACATCGGCCAGGCCGTAGGCCCAGCCTTCGGCGTAGCGGTGGTCCCCGCCGATATCGACGATCTTCACGGCCTCGGGGACACGCGCCAGCGCGCCGGCCGAGGCGCCAGTGGGCAGGGATGCGAACAGCAGGTCGATCGCCGGCAGATTTTCAGGGTCCCATCTCTCGATCACCAGCTCGGCCAACCCAGGCGGCAGGCCGGGAAAGCGCTCGACCAATCGGCTGCCGGCACTGCCTTCGCCCGCGGCATAAACCAGTTCGAACGACGGGTGGTTCGCAATCAAGCGCAGCGCCTCCCCGCCCCCGAAGCCACTGATCCCGACGATGCCGATACGAATGCTCATTGTGCTGTCCTGTTCGCCAATCGATTCTGGAAATAAAAAACCGCGCCGGAGGCGCGGTTGCTGATGAACGGTCTCGGACGAGCGTTATCGGCGTCGCGCAGGCGCGAAGCGGATACGGCGTCGGTCGAAGAAACTCTTGTTCATAGCGTCCATATTGCGGGGGCTCGTCCCTAAGGTCAAGGTTCCGCGAGTCGTGATCGACTTGAATGTCTGCTAGTCTCTTTCGAGCTAAAACCGAGCCGCAGTACTATTGATGCCGAAACTACCGTCTTTGCCGGAGGGAGCTCATCTGAGCGACCTGCTGGCTCGCTTCCCAAAGAACATTGAGCCCTTATTGACCTACGTGAACGCCGTCCTCCGTTCCGAAGGAGAGCTCTCGATTGGGCAAAGGGAACTCATCGCGGCTTTCACTTCAGGGCTTAACTCCTGCCGTTTCTGTTACGATTCTCACATAATCCATGCTGAAACATTCGGCATCGAACCGGGACTGATTGATCAACTGCTGAAGGACCTCGATTCCTCGGACGTTTCGGACAAGATGAAGGCTCTGTTGCGATACCTGGAGAAATTGAACAACCTTCCAAACAAACTGGTTCAGGCGGATCTCGACAGACTGCTCGAAGCGGGTTGGTCGGAAGAAGCGGTATTTGAGGCGATAGAAGTTACGGGCCTCTTTAACATGATGAACCGTATCGTCGAGGGAAGCGGTGTGACATTCGACTACGGTGCAAGCAGCGGTGCGCAGGCTCTGCAAAAGACGAGCCCGGAAGCCGCCAAAGATTCTTATTTGAAGTTTCTGGAGACGGTAAAGGAGAAGGCGTCAAACTGAGACGATACGCCCTCGGCTATCGCTGACGCGATCACCAGAGTCGAATGAGATTAACGGTCGTTCCTTCGCACGAAGGCCGCTACACTCGTTCACAGAATCCAGCCTTTAGACTCCAACAGCTTCGCGGCCTTTATGACCGATCCGAGTGGCGATGTTTCCCTGCTAATTTCCGACCCGCGCGTGCTGGGCGCTATTCTGGCCTCACTGGCGGTCTTCACGCTGGGCAAGATCTACGACATCTGGATCACGGCCAAAGTCAAGCGCGACGGTAAGCTGCGGCTGATCAATGCGATCTATACCGAGATCGGCCACAACAAGGAGGAACTGATCAAGGCGGTGGAGAAATCGCCCTCGACCGCGGCGCTGATGCGCGCGCTGGAGGAGGACGACCAGCGCACGGTCCACATGGTCTATGCGCGCAACATGCGCTTCTTCGAGGATCTTCAGAGCGAGCTGCATGTCCTGCCCTCGGCGTTACTCAGCCACACGGTGAAGTTCTATAACTGCCTGGAATCGGTCTATGCCCAGATGGACGGTTTCGAACGCGACAGCTTCCGGACCATGACACCGGGCGGCAAGCGGGCATCCATCGAGAATCTGGTGGAGAAGATGCAGGAAGCCACCAAGCTGGCCGGACTGGCGCGGGGCCAGTTCCAAGCCCACTTCAGCCACCTGAAGGATCCGGAGAGACGATAAAAGGGGGCGCGCCTGAACCGGTGAGCGCGACGAACAACGCAAAAGATAATCAGAGAACGGTGTTTAGGCACCGAGCCTTTGGTGCGATTGGGCGAAACGCCAAGCCTCCAGTAAGTCCGGGCTAGACGCCAGGCCTTTGATAAGCTTGGGCTAGACGCCCCAGGGCTGCGGTCCGATTAACATCATCATCCTCCGGCTCTGCCAGGAACTGCCTGAAAAATCAGGATAGTTCTCAAAGGTTACGCCTTTATAGCATAACGGCTGTTTTGCGTCCAACCGACATCCCTTATGTGGCGCTTTATGCCGCAGCTTCAAGCAGATAGCGCTGGCGGCAGGTCATAACTCATTAAAGCGCCAGCGCATCCCTGAACGCCTGCAAAACCGCCTCTTCCTCCCGGTGCCGGCCCTCCTGCACCACCCAATCGCCGCCGACCATGACGTCGCGAACGGGGTTGAGATTCCCGGCGAAGACCGCCGCGTCCAGCAGCAGATCACCGGTCTTGCCGAACAGGCAGGGAAGTGCCGGATCAAGCACCAGCAGATCCGCCCGAAAACCGGCCTCGAGCCGGCTGGTCCTGCGGCCCAGGGCCTGGGCGCCGCCTGCCAGCGCCTGGCGGTAGAGTCCTGCGCCGACCGAGTGGCCTTCGCCCAACGGCCCCAGCAGATTGCGGCCGCGGTGAATCAGGCGCTGGCCGTACTCGAACCAGCGCAGCTCCTCGATGGGGCTGATGGAGATGTGGCTGTCGGAGCCGATGCCCCAGGCGCCGTCCTGCGCGATGAAATCGCCGGCCGGGAAGAGGCCGTCACCCAGGTTGGCCTCGGTGGTCGGACAGAGGCCCGCGACCGCGCCGGAGTCTGCCAGCCGGGTCGTTTCCGCCTCGGTCATGTGGGTGGCGTGGATCAGGCACCAGCGCCGATCGACCTCGACGTTGTCATAGAGCCAGTCCACCGGCCGCCGGCCCGACCAGGCGAGGCAGTCATCCACTTCCTTGACCTGCTCGGCGATATGGATATGGATCGGCGCCGCACCGTCGAAGCCGTTCAGGCCCTCGATCGCGGCCGTCAGGGTCTCCGGCGTCACCGCGCGCAGGGAGTGGGGCGCGATGCCGATGCGGGCCTGCGGGTCGCCTGCCGCATCCTTGAAGAGGATCTCCAGCAGCTTCAGGAAGCGCTCCGGATCGTTGAGAAAGCGCTGCTGCCCCTCGCCTGCCGCCTGGCCGCCGAAACCGCCGTAGCCGTAGAGCACCGGCAGGTGGGTGATGCCCAGGCCGGTCCGTTTGGCCGCCGCCATGACCCGGCGCGACATCTCCGCCAGATCGTCATAAGGCTCGCCGTCGGGCCCGTGGTGCAGATAGTGGAATTCGCCGACCGCGGTGTAGCCGGATTTCAGCATCTCCACATAGAGCTGCGCCGCAATGGCTTCCGCCTGCTCCGGGGTCAGGCGGCCGACGAAGTCATACATCACCTGGCGCCAGGTCCAGAAGGAATCGTCACTCGGTCCGCTGCGCTCGGCGAGCCCGGCCATGGCCCGCTGAAAGGCATGGCTGTGCAGGTTCGGCATGCCCGGCACCACCGGCCCCTTGCAGCGGACGGCGCCGGCCGGGATCGCGTCCTCCGCAATCCCGGTATGAACCGCGTCGATGTCACCTTCGGCGGAGAGGTCGATCAGCACGTCTTCCGCCCAGCCCTCCGGCAGGAGCGCGGCGGGGGCGAAGACGGAGGTTTCATCGGAAAGGGAAGCTGAAGTCATGACGGAACCGGCTGCCAGAATCAGAGGGAGAGGAAGCTGCGAAAGATGCCACAATGGACGAGACACTACGAGTGCAAAGTTGTATATACAACTGAAAAGACCGCCCAAGCTTACAAGGACCGAACGCATGTGGGAGCGACTCTGGATCAACGCCCATCTGGCCAGCATGACCGACAGCGGTCCCTATGGCGCGATCATGGAGGGCGCGATCGCCAGCCAGGACGGCAGGATCGCCTGGGTCGGGCCGCGGGCGGAGCTACCGGGCGATCCTGAAACGCTCGCGCGGGAGGTCATCGATCTGGCGGGCCGCTGGGTCACACCGGGGCTGATCGACTGCCATACCCACCTGGTCTACGGCGGCAACCGGGCGCGGGAGTTCGAGCTGCGGCTCGAGGGCGCGAGCTACGAGGAGATCGCCCGGGCCGGCGGCGGCATCCGCAACACGGTGAAGGCCACCCGCGCCGCCAGCGAGGCGGAACTCACCGCCGGCGCCCTGCCCCGCCTGAAGAGCCTGCTGGCCGAGGGGGTCACCACCGTCGAGATCAAATCGGGCTACGGCCTGAACCTGGAGTCCGAGCTGAAGCAGCTTCGGGTCGCGCGGCAACTGGGCGCGGAGTTGCCGGTCACGATCTCCACCACCTTCCTGGGCGCCCACGCCCTGCCGCCGGAGTTCGAGGGCGACAGCGACGGCTATATCGATGCGGTCTGTGCCATGATGCCGGAAGTGGCGGCCTCGGGCCTCGCCGACGTGGTCGATGCCTTCTGCGAGAGCATCGGCTTTTCCCACGCACAAACCATGAGAGTCTTCCAGGCGGCACGCGACAACGGCCTGCCGGTCAAGCTGCACGCCGACCAGCTTTCCGACCTGGAGGGCGCGAAGCTGGCTGCCGACTTCGACGCACTCTCCGCCGATCACCTTGAGTACACCTCCGAAGCCGGCGCCCGGGCCATGGCCGCCGCCGGCACGGTCGCGGTGCTGCTGCCCGGCGCCTTCTACTTCCTGCGCGAGACCAAGCTGCCGCCCATGGAAGCCTTCCGCGAAGCCGGCGTGCCCATCGCCATCGCCACCGACTGCAACCCCGGCTCCTCCCCCGCGACCTCGCTGCTGCTGATGCTCAACATGGCCTGCACCCTCTTCCGCATGACCCCGGAGGAGGCCCTGCTCGGCGTGACCCGCCATGGTGCGCAGGCACTGGGCCTGCAGGACAGCCGGGGCACGCTCGAGGTGGGCAAGGCGGCGGACTTGTGTGTCTGGGAGATCGAGTCGCCGGCGGAACTGGCTTACCGGATCGGATTCAATCCGCTGGTGACGGCGGTGAAGGATGGGGTGGATGTGGTGTTGGGGACAGATTGAGGACGACACCCCCATCGACAGATCTTCGTTCGGAGGCTGGTCAACGCATCGTTTCTTTCTGCAGGCTCCTGCATCGGACGCATTTGGCAATCCAGCAGCTTACAGCACCTTCGCGAAATGACTTGAGAGCATTGTTTGATTAAACATTGTTTGTACTTGCGAGAATCAACGCGTCCATAGAAGCGCAGTTGGCTAAGAGTTCCCCACCTATCTGAGTATCGTGCGTTGCCTGTTCAAAAGAGCCTGTTTCACCGACTAGAGTTGAAGTTCACACGACATGAAGCATGGGTTCTGAACGTCGCGAGGCATCTTCCTCTCCTTTCTCTGTTTGCTCTTAGCACGCTGTGTATGTGGTTTTTTTGCCCATGATTCCGGTCAGTCTTCTGTTGATCCTCTTGCTTGAGAAGGCAGGCACTCTAGGGATAATCATCACCGCGTATTTTGGAATAATGGGATTGTTTATCGGCACTCCATGGTTGTTTCGTTGGTATTTCATCTGTGCAACTTTGATGTTTGGCCACACTGAATTGGCGCAAAGAAAAGAAGATGAAATCTCCGCTCGTCTTGAACGATTGAACAACTGACGTTCCGCCCGGGCTACCCAGGCTCTTCTGTTCCTAACTGCGCGATTGGTTGCCCCGCAAACAAGGCAGGTGTGCCAGCGGGAATGTCTCTTAAATCGGGCGCAGCAAAAAAAAGAGCCGGCTGGCCGCTTTCACACGGCCAACCGGCTCTGATCGGATCAGGGGTCTGTCTTAACCGACGAGACCGCCGTCATCGCGAGTGACGGCGATGACCGCGGAGCGCGGAACGCTGTCGCCACCCTCGGGCCAGTGGCTGTTGCCCTTTTCGCCCGGGTGCTGGACGCCGACGAACATGGTGCGGCGGTCCGGCGACCAGGTGAGACCGGTGATTTCGCACTCGTTCGGGCCGACCAGGAAGCGACGGATTTCACCGGTGACCGGGTCACCCGCCAGCATCTGGTTGTTGCCATGACCGGCGAAGTCATCCTTGTTCGAGTAGTTGCCATCGGTCTGGATCCAGACGATGCCGTTGCTGTCGAACTTGAGGCCGTCGGGCGAGTTGAACATGTTGCCGGTGTTCACGTTCTTGGAGCCGGCCTTGGCGTCCTGGTGGACGCTGGGGTTGCCGGCCAGCACGTAGAGATCCCAGCGAAAACCCGACGCGGCGTGATCGGCATTGTCCGGCCACCAACGGACGATCTGACCATACTTGTTGGCTTCGCGCGGGTTCGGGCCGCCGACCGGGGTTTCATCGCCGCCGGCGTTCGGCTTGACACCGCGGTTCTTGTTGTTGGTCAGCGCGCAGTAGACTTCCGCCGCGTTGGGGTTCGCGGCGATCCACTCCGGACGGTCCATGGTGGTCGCACCGACGGCCGAACCGGCCTGGCGCGAGTGGATGCAGATTTCCGCGGCCGACGCCATACCGGTGCTCTCCGGCGTGAGGTCGATCCACTGGCCGGAACCGTCGTCGTTGAACTTGGCGACCGACAGCGTGCCCTTTTCGAGCAGCTCGCTGGTGTCTGCGCCCGGCGCATAGACGCCGTCGGAAACAAAGCGGTACATGAACTCGCCGCGCTCATCGTCGCCCATGTAGACCACGACACGGCCGTCGTTGTTGACCACGGCCTCGGCGTTTTCATGCTTGAAGCGGCCCAGAGCGGTCAGCTTGCGCGGGGTCGAGTTGGGATCGGTCGGATCGATCTCGACGATGTAACCCGCACGGTTCGGCTCGTTCGGGTTCTTCGAGACGTCGAAACGCTCGTCGATCTTGGCCCAGCTATAACCCCAGTCCTTGGAAGAGACGCCGTAGCGCTTCAGTTCGGCCGAAACCTCGTGCGCTTCATCGGCCGCCGAGAAGTAGCCGTTGAAGTTCTCTTCGCAGGTCAGGTAGGTGCCCCAGGGGGTCATGCCGTTGCCACAGTTGTTCCAGGTACCCAGCGACTTGGTGCCACTCGAGTCGGCAGCGGTTTTCAGAAGGTCGTGGCCGGCGGCCGGGCCGGTCAGGGCCATTTCGGTCTTCGGCGTGATGCGGCGGTTGTAGGCGCTGTCCTTAACGATCTGCCACTTGCCATCCACCTGAGCAATCTCCACGATCGAAATGCCGTGGGCCATCATACCCTTGGCGATTTCGTCTTCATCGGTCAGAACCTTTTCGCCGCTGACCGAAAGGATGTTGCGGTTGGTGTATTCGTTGTTGACCACCAGCAGCATTTTGCCGTTGTGGCTGAAGACATCCATGCCGTCGTTATTGTCGCCGAAAGCCACTTCCTGGCTGGCAGACGTGCCGCGGGTGGCGTGATCGAACTCCGGCGCACTCGACCAGAGCGGGTCGCCCCAGCGCACCAGGACGTCCGCCTTATAGCCGGCCGGTACGGTGATACCGTCAGCGGTCGAGGTCGAAATCTGATCGAACGAAAAGCGGTTGGTCGCGGCTTTGGCGCCGGAGACGTTCAAGACGCTGCCGAGAGCGGCAAAGCTGCCGAAGGCAAGCACGCCGCCCAGCATGCCGCGGCGGCTGATGGCGGCTTCGACAACCCGGTCGAAGTCGCATTCTTCAGGGCGCGGGTTGTTAATTTCGTCGAACTCGTCAAACGAAATATCAGTGTTGTCACTATTTTTCATGCCACCTTCCTTCTTATTGAAAATAGTTGTTTGCGGCCTTTGTCCACCTCGGCCGAAGACCTGTTGCGGTCGCTTCTTTGCGGAAGCCAGAACCACAACTCTATCACCCGCCACGCTCTACGCAATCTTTGTTACAGTTTTATGACAAGTTTGCGCCATTGATATTGCAAAGCACTTCGGCCGAAAAAAAACGGGGAAAACCCTCGATCGGCAGTGCTTGTCCTATTGAAAATTCCGATCAACGCCATGATCGAAAGTATCGATGATGAGTGCGCCCGGATCCTGGAGTTCGCGCCGATTGACGCCAGCCTTCACCAATCATCTGGATAGATAACGACATGGAGCGGCCCGGCAAATCGCCGCGGGCCATCCGCGGTGAACGCAAATCGAATCCACCTCTTCTCGTTAGAAGAGAGTAGCCTTATAGCTTACCTTCCTTGCGGTAGATTCCCATCGTGACGCCGCTGGCGGTCGTGCCTGCTTTCCTGAGCTTCAGCTCTCCGGGCATCGTCCCCTCGGCAAAGAGCCGCTTTCCCGCGCCAACCAGAACCGGGAAGGTCCAGAGCCGGAATTCATCGATCAGCTTTTCGGCAAGGAGGGCCTGGATCAGCCGCCAGCTTCCGTGGACCTGCAACAGAGGCCCCTCCTGATCCTTGAGGGCCGCGACCTCCTCCACAACATCACCGCTCAAGGCCACCGAGTTGTTCCAGTCGAGCGCGCGCGGCGTCGATGTGGCGACATACTTCCGCGCGGCGTTCATGGGATTCGCATCGCCGGCGGGTGCGAAGTGAGGGGCAAAGAGCTGATAGGTTTTGCGGCCCAGTAACAGGTCGTAAGGCGCGGCCATAGCCTCCCGCTGGACCTGCGCCATCACCTCGTCCCAGTATGGATCCGCCCAGCCGCCCCGGGTGAAACCACCCGATCTGTCTTCCTCCGGCATCTTCGGCGCCTGCATGACGCCGTCGAGGGTCTGAAAGGTCAGGATCGCAAGTTCCCGTTTCATGATAAGCCTCCCTCTCGCTGCGAACGGCAGATGATCAAAACCTCGTGACGGAGTGCCTCAGGATTCGGTTTCGGCCAGAGTCTCCGCCAGCCGTTCCAGACTCTGCAGGCCGCCTTCCCAGGCGCCCAGTTCCCGCGCGTGCTCCGCCGCCGCCGCCGAGGGGAAGGTCATGCGCAAGGTCAGTTCCGTACCTCCATCCCGCTCTTCGAAGGTGACGGTAAATTCGCAGGTCAGGTGTGGGTCCTCGGCCTTTCCGCCGACATGGGAAAAGACCACGCGTTCCGGTTCCAGAACCTCACTGTAGAGACCCCGGCCCGGATAGTCGGTGCCATCCGGCCCGTGCATGACGTAGTCCCAGATGCCGCCCGGTCTGACCTCCATGCGATAGGTCGTGGTGCTGAAGCCCTCCGGCCCCCACCAGCTTCCGATATGCACCGGGTCCGTCCAGACCGCGAAGACCAGCGCGCGGGGCGCCGCGTAGTGGCGGGTGAAGAGCAGAGTATCCCCCTGGTCACTTGCGGCGTTTTGTCTTGCGGCCACGACCCCGCCCCCCTTCTTGCGCCTGCAACTCCTGCAGATAACCGTCGAGGCGATCCAGGCTCTGCTCCCAGTCCTGGCGATAGTCCTCGAGCCAGTCGGCAACCGCCTTGAGTGGCGCCGCCTGCAGCCGGCAGGGACGCCGCTGGGCCTCCCGGCTGCGCGCGACCAGACCGGCTCTCTCCAGCACCTTGAGATGCTTGGTGATGGCCGGCATGGTCATCTCGAAGGGCTCTGCCAGTTCGGTAACGGTCCGCTCGCCCGAGGCCAGCTTCGCCAGGATCGCGCGCCGCGTCGGATCGGCGAGCGCGGAGAGGGTCATATCGAGTTGAGTCTCGCTCTGCAGGTTTAGCATCAAATTTTACCGAACAGTTAATTTACTATTTAGTAAAATAAAATCCAGCAAGCGTCAAGGGTAGTGAATAGCCTTCGGATTGAGGTGAGCTTTGCGAAACGGTCGCGGAAGAGCAGGCCTTACCCTTCAAGCAGCCCCAACTCCCGCTGTTTCTTTTTCGACAGTCCCTGGGCGACGATCCTGTGGGACTGGCGCAGGTAGTCCTTGAGGTCGTCGTCGGAGAGGCCCGGCGGGGCGTAGTCCTGGATCCACTTCATGCCACGCGAGGCGAGGTAGGGCGCGGGGCGGAGGCCCGGCTGTTCCTTCAGGATCTCGTAGGAGAGCTCGCTGGTCTTGAAAGTGAAACCCGGCTGATCGTCGCCCCAGCCGCCGATGGCAAAGACCTTGCCGCCCACCTTCCAGACATGCGACCCGCCCCACTGCACCACATGGCTGGTCGCCGGCAGGGACGCACAGAAGGCGTTGAATTCCTCGTAGGTCACGAGGCGGACAACTTTGCTGATCGAGCAGAGAGGAGAAGCACCAAAGCCTGACTCTTCCAGGCACATATCAAGTTGCTTCTTAACATCTAAAGATCCCTGGCCACACGAAGCCCAAATGTCGTGAACTTGTTTCCGGCGTTATACTTAAACCTGTGCGCAGACCTCAGCTTTTCCGGCTTGTTACTCCAGGATCCGCCACGCAGGACGCGCTTTTTGCAAGCCTTCTCGGACCACGCGCTCCCATTCGCCGGCGCGCCCTGATAGCTGGCGTGCCAACAGTCCTCGACCCACTCCCATACATTGCCATGCATATCATGCAGACCGAAAGCATTTGCAGGATAGGATCCGACCGGTGCTGTTTTCTCGAACTTGCGGGCTGAACCACTCGTCGTGAAAATGGTTCTGGTGTCAAAGTTCGCCTGACCCGCATCAAACACGCCACCGAAGGAGAACGCTGTCTGAGTGCCGGCGCGCGCCGCGTACTCCCACTCAGCTTCACTGAGGAGCCGGTAAGCTTTTCCTGTCTTTATCGAAAGCTCCTTCACAAACTTCTTTGCATCGTCCCAGGACACCCATTCAACAGGATTACGATCTCCCCTTAAACCGCTCGGGTTTGAGCCCATAACCGCTTTCCATTCTGCCTGTGTGATCTCATACTTCGCGACCGCAAAGGCATTCGGTATGACAACTTCATGAAATGGCCGCTCAGTATCGCTGCCTTCTCCATAGTTGGACCCCATCATGAAACGGCCCGGCGGCACCACCACCATCTGCGGACAATCCGGACAGTCCTTAAAGCTGCTACCAACCGCGGGCAGCAGCGGTTTTGGAACCGCTACGGGCTGAGTAATCGCTTGCGCCTGAAGCTCGATTTCGACGACGGGCTCGACTTTATCAATTTGGGCTACGGCGCCTGGCGCCAATTCACCGAGCAGCGCCCCAAAGACAAATCCCTGTTCATCACCTTCCAACGCAATGCGATACCAGTCTCCGGTCTTGCCAGTGACCTCGACTTCCTGGCCAACGGCAAGCACGCCCAACTTGCTCGCATTCGTGCTCGGTGCGCTTCTTATGTTTGACCGTTTTTGGGCATAGAGAACGTCCTCTAACTCTTGAATGTCTCTCTTAATTGACGCCTGCTCCGCAACGAGCGTTCGGATTCTGAGTTGAGCTTGCGCCGCAGATCGACCGCCGGGAAAGGCTTCCAGATAATCCAGGTAACCTTCGATCGAATCCTGCTGCACCGCCCTGTCCCAGCTATCCTGCTCTTTCTGCTTTTCGGCCTTCTCAATCTGTTCCTGTCGAAGCGCTTCGGCTTCAGCCAAGGCCAGAGCCTTTTGCTCGGCCAGGATTGCCGCAAGTCTGGCTTCGGCCTCATCCCTATGACGCCCTGCCGAAAAACTCGTCAAATAGCGACGATAACCCTCGACACTGTCCAATTCCGACGCCTGTTCCCAAGCGCTGCCTTCGCGTTGTAAGTCTTCGCGCCGGACACGCGCATCATCAACGAAGTCACCGTCCGGGTAATTCGTGAGATACTCATTATAGGCGGAGTCAGAGTCCGCTTTCTGCGCCCGCGACCACGCCGATTTATCAGCGGCGCGGCGCGCGATCGCAACGGCTTCCGCGCGCGCTTGAGCCTCCGTACGCGCTTTCTCCTCAGCCTGTCTTGCCTCAATCAACTCTTGCTCGATCCGCGCGAGCAGGGTCTGTGCCTCTTCGACGTGCTCACCTTGCGGATAAGCCTGCAAGTACCGGGACAATGCCGCCGCGTCACCCTCTTCGCGCGCCGCTTGCCAGGCCTCGGCATCGCCATCGGAAAACCACCTGTCCCTTTCGATCAACGCCACCGAGGAAATACCGACAAGCACTGCCGCCAGAGCTGCTTTCTTCCACGTCAGGCTTAGCGCGCCGGCTCTCGCCTCCCTTCGCGGTGCTTCGGGCACATCGGCTGCGGTTTGACCGACAGTCGGCTCCACCGCCCGAAGGACCGTCGTCGCGGCATCAAGATGAGAGGAGTTGTCGCGCGCCTTAAAGAGATCGAGCCATTCTTCGACCGATTGAGGGCGGTCCTTGGCCCAAACCTCCAGAGCACGGTCGACGGCCTCCAGAAACTCTGGCGTGTAGTCCTTCAAGTTCAGGCTCGACAGCGGCCTGAACTCATTGGCCTCAAGTCGCTCGGTCGCACTCGGCGGCAGTCTGCCGGTTATGCAGCGATAGAGCGTCACGCCGAGCGCGTAGATGTCGGTCCAGGGGCCATCATTTCCCTGCGCCGCATACTGTTCGAAAGCCGCGTAGGGCGGGGTTATCGCCGCCACGATGGATCGCGTATGGGAATCGAGCTCTTGGCGCGCGGCCCCGAAGTCGATGAGCACCGGTGTTCCGTCGGAACGAATCAGAATATTGGCCGGTTTTATGTCCCGATGCCAAATACCCGCTCTGTGGGCCCGCTTCAAACCGTCCAGGAGCCGGAACAGCAGATCTTCAAGCTGTCTTTGCGGCAGAACATCATTCGATTTTAGCAGGCTGGAGAGCGGCCGTGCGTCCTCGAAATCCATTATCATGTAGGTGGTTCCATTCGCTTCGAGGAACCGCCGCACGGCTACGATGTTGGGATGTCGTTCTGGCTGCGCCAGTTTCCAAAGAATACGCGCCTCTTCCTGAAACTTCTTGAGTCCCCAGGCGTAAGACTCTTCGGATTCCGGAGATGTCGGCGCAACGGTGGCGCCGTCAGTTCGCGTCGCCAGGTGACGTGGCAGATACTCTTTTATCGCGACCTGATCGTTCAGGTATCGGCCTTCGCCGCGGTAGACAATACCAAACCCGCCTTCACCCAAGACTTCAATGAGGCGGTATTCGTCGACCGTCGCCCCAGGTGGGAGTGCATTATGATGGTAGTGTTCCCGCAACGCCTCACAGCCCCCGAAAACGCGAAAAACGCTACTATAGTTCAGCCATAAAGCGCGCCGCAACGGGGCGCGGAGGATTCATCTTGCTGCCTGCGCTGCAGGTCGCCTCTGCGGCAGGCGGGAATCTTGACCCACATCAACGACGCCTTCGCCGTCAGCAGCTAGTCTTCCAGGCATAACGCAGACAGGGCTTCCAAGGTTTCACCGGCCGCTTTCGCCGCGACCAGGATCGACCCCGGACGCCCTGCCCACCCGGCACATCAGCATTCAGCGAGGTGCGAATATGGTTCAGCAGATACTCACCCCCGTCGACGGCTCAGAAAATGCCAATATGGCTCTGGAGGTCGCGGCCGGCCTGGCCGCCGGGCTCGGCGCGCAGCTAAAGATCCTGCATATCGGCCTGCATGAGGCCGGGCAGCACAAGGCGCAGATCGAGCGCGCCGAACGCGCCTTCGAAAAGGCCGAGCGCGAGGGTGGCTGGACCAGCGACCATGACCGCTGGCCGCGGGACCAGCAGATACTGGAGCATATGGGCCGTATGATCCTCGACGAGGCCAAAGCCCACGCCACGGCCCGGGGCGCCGGTGAGGTGGAGACGATTCTGGACTGGGGCCAGCAGGCCGAGCGCATCCTGCATCACGCCCGGCAGCCCGTCACCGATATGATCGTCATGGGCAGCCGCGGCGCCGGTCCTCTGGAAGGCCTGCTGATGGGCAGCGTCTCCCACAAGGTCTTCCATCTCGCGCCCTGCACCTGCGTGACGGTGCGCGCCCAAAAGGGGCAGTCGGATCTTGGCAGGATCGAGCGAATCCTGGTGCCGGTGGATGGCTCCAGCCACGCGACCAAGGCGGCCGAACTGGCCTGCACCCTGGCGGCGAAGTTCGGCGCGTCAGTAAAGTTCCTCCACGTGCTGATGCACGGCCAGGCCCCCGAACGGATCGAGGCGCTGCTCGAAGGGGATGAGTTGGAGGCAGAGACCCGGGACGCTCTTGCCCGCCTGAAGAACAGCGCAGCCCTCGCCCGGGCACCGGGCTTCAGCGTGCAACTGCTGCCCAGCGATGCCCTGGAACAGATCGGCAGGCACATCCTGGCGCGCGCCGGCGCCCTGGCTGAAACCAGGGGCGTCACGAAGGTCGAAACCGAAGTAATCGACGGGCAGCCGGCGCCGAGCATTCTGGCGACCGCGGAGAAAGACCATCCCGACCTGATCGTCATGGGCATGCGCGGCCTGGGCGAGATGGAGAGCCTGCTGGTCGGCAGCGTGTCCTACAAGGTCAACCACCTGGCACCCTGTAGCTGTATCACGGTGCGGTAGAGGCAAAAGTAGACAGATAACAAAGCGCAGGCCATTTCCAGGATCGCACATGAGAGTTTACTGGTCTCAGAAGTGTAGTGAACAGACTACGCGCAGATTGCGATGTTTTCTCCGCAAACCACGTGCGTCCACGACTATTCGTCTGAATGCAAAAAGCAGTTTCACACGGAAATCAGCGCTTTCGCTCACAAACGATTGCCACACAGATCATCTACAAACTCGACACACGCTGCCCATCTATAGAAAACTCCAAGTCGGTTTCCGTCCAAGTAAACGACAGTCGATAGGTCTTACCAACTTCAACAACCGATAAATCGTAATTCTTAATCATGTGACCCAGGTTGGGCGTAAACATCTCGAACCTAAAATAACCCTTATGGGTTTGCCACAGCTTAAGTTGAAATAGAGCATCTCTAGAACAATGCACAAACAATAGGGTTCCAGCTTGCGTATCGAGTTCCGATTTCAACGTAATATTAAACGAAAAAATTCCATGCTTCTTTAGCTCCGATTCGACAGCAAAATTACCTGGCTCATGAATTTTCTCCGAAAACCCTAATACTCCAAAGTCTTTTGGAAGCTTTTTTTTGGCAAATCTATTTGGTATAATTACGGTCTCGCGGATGGTCGGATAATTTGTGTTTGGAAACTTCGGTGAGATCGCATTTCCAGTCAGCACCACAGCATTGATACCTCGAAAGTCTTTTTCTAACTTTTGATGCACAATGTCCCAACAATCATCAATAACTTCGAATATATTATACATGCTATCTAGGTCTAAATCTATGTGAAGTATTGCTGGGTATTTTTTTGACACTTGATTTTTTGCTTTTTTAAGATAATTCAACACTCTTTTCGCTTGATTAGATTCGAATATATTGCTAACACCCACCACAACTGGATTCCTAAAAACTGTACCACTTTTTACATCCCTCACTTCAAATTTTACCGCAGTATTGTAGTTAGAATATAAACTCAAACCTGGAAAGCGCATTTCTTCATCTGGAGTTGCAATATTATCTATTTTCACAGAAATCTTATCATCAAAGAGTTCTATTTTTTTCAATTCGTTATTATTTATCTGACCTTTAATATGATTCAAAACATGATTTCTCTCGGTGTGCGCAAGAGTACCTACAACATCAACCAAAACCACCCAACAACGCTTCAATCTTAACAGCTCGTTGCAGAGTACTTCTTGAAAATATCTCCAGTGCGGATAGTCATCTAAGAACGAGTCCCGAAAGCTCTTACACTCTACATGAACCTCTGTATTTTTTGCTTTTACCCGAATATCAGCCGCCTTCTCTTCTCCTTCCTGTATAAACCCAACATCGAAACCCAATTCAGAATATCTGATCGCAATATCAGCCTCATGTTTACCAGAATGATATTTACCCTTAGATCTGATATCTGACATCATTTTCTCAGCATTGGGTAACGCGCTCGCATGTTTTATATTGTAGAGAACCTCCAGAAAAAGAGCGGATGATGGAGACATCGATAGCTTCTTATTTTTTTCGGTTTTTTCAACGTCAGCACAAAGTTGCGCCCAGTCTTTTATCATTGGATGCCCGGAAACTTCTGCCTGCAATCTTTGAGAGAGATTCAACTTGGCAGCTATAATGCTCTCTAATTGGTTTGTGACAAAATCATCGCCAAGCACTGAGCGCATTTCATCAAAAACCTTTCTTATGTTTTCTGCGCTGAGTTTTTCGGTCACCACGGTTTCCACTTTGAAGTTTAAAGAATTATTCTACATTGAGAAGCTGTAATCGCATATGATCCCGAACCCAAAAGGTCCAATCTATTCAAAGCAGTTAGACGTGCATCAGCCAAACTGGATCAGAGCCTCCGGTTGAAAACGCCTCAACGTCCTCCCCACTCCCTAACACACTTTATCGGCCGTTTTAGCGGGTATGAGTTGGGTGCCTCACTGGAGAAAACTACCCAAACTCACATTGAAAATCCGTCAATCCCGACAAATCATCATATTCAACTATAGATAGATTCATCAAGTCATTCAAACATGCTGCCAACATATGCATCACGGCGCGCTAGGCGAGAGAGCTTAAGTCCGGGTGAATCAGGTTACTGATTCGGAAAGCGCGCCTTCATGAAGGCCGGTTCGCCCTTGCTGTTGACCACCTCGAGAAGCGCGCGCGCTTCCTCGGGCGAGACCGCGAAGCGCTGGAGCGCGTCGTTGACGCGTTTGCCCATGGCTTCCATCACCGCGCCCGGCGCGGGCAGGCCGTTTTGCCTGCGGGCGTCTTCCGAGAGGGTGTCATAGAAAGCCGCGGTCATGCGGGCGTGCAGGATATCCTGGGCCAGACAGCCTTCCGCCTGCCGGGAGTAATTCTGTACCGGCTCGACGAACTGCCGATAGCAGGTTTCGATGATGGCGGCGGCCCCTTCGGCACCCCGGCTTTTCTGGATCTCTGCAATCGCCCGCGCCGCTGCGACGATGTTCTCTTCGCGGTTCCAGGTGCGTTCCTGACTCGCGACCATCTGCGGATGCAGCAGCAGAGACACCAGAAGTCCTGCGATCAGGAGTCCTGGCATCCGAAGTCCTGGCATCGGGAGCGACGGCAGCGTCAGGGCATTCAGCCGCTTCACAACGGCTGCAGACAAATAACGATCAGGCAACTCACTCAATCCCTTCCACGCCCACCAGGCGCGCGCTGCTGCAGGCGTCCCGAATCGCCTTGTACTCCCGATAGGTCGCGCTGTTGTAGAAGTCTTCCCAGTCGGCGATGGAGGGAAACTCCAGCAGGACGATGCGCCGGGGCTCCCAGTCGCCTTCATAAACCTTGTGCGGGCCGCCGCGCGCGAGATAGCGGGCGCCGGCCGCCAGCAGGGCAGGCTTCACCTTGTCCATAAATTCCATGTAGCGGGTCTTGTCGTGGATCTCGACATCGAAAATCACGTAAGCGGTCATGATGTCCCCCAAGCCGATATTCCCGAAACGTTAAGCTAACAGGGAACATCAGGACTGGACAGGACATTGGGAGGCTTTCGAGCGACCGCCGCTTCACCTGCGGTGCGAAACAAGACGCCGCCTTCAAGTCGTTCTTTGGAAAAACCTCTCCCCCCGCCTCTTCAACATTCGGCTGGACAAACGCGCCCGAATGACGACCCTGAAGCCGCGACATCAGAAACGGGGGAGTGCGCGGCATGATCATGTATTCACGGGAACTGACGGTGGCCTGGGGCGAGTCGGATCCCTTCGGGCTGGTCTACTATCCCATGATGTTCACCTGGTTCAACGAGACCGAACACGAACTGCTGCGCGCCCTGGGATTCCCGACCAACAAGCTGATCAAGGAAGACCGCACCGCCTTCGTGATGGGCGACGTGCACTTCCGCTTCGTGGGGCCGGCGGCCTACGGCGACAAGGTACGTACCATGATCCGGCTGGCCAAGATGGGCACCTCTTCCCTGCACTGGGATTGCAAAGCGGTCCAGGCCTCGGACGGCGCGGTGATCACCGAGGGCCGGGCCGTGCGCATCCATGCGCAGATCCAGGAGGACGGTAATCTCAAGGCTATCCCGATCCCCGATTACATCCGCAAAGCGCTCAGCGAGCCGGGAAGCCTGATCGATCTGCCGGAGGAGAATGACTGAGATTAAACTTCAAAAATCTTCTATAATTTCTTGTTTTAAAATGAGTAATTAGGAATTACTCGCAAAGAAATACGCCGCCCTTCTTCATGAATCCTACATTTAGAATTCCGAATTCAAAATTTAATTAAGCTGTTGAGCGGAGGCCCCTCTTCATGATCGACGTGGATTGCATCGTCTGGGATTTCGATGGCGTGCTGAACGCCAACTCCATCGAGGGGCGACTGATCTGGAAAGACAGGTTGGAAGAAGACACCGGTCTGAGCGTCGAGGCGATGCGGAAAGAGGTCTTCAACGAAGACTTCCTGGAAGTGCTCGCCGGTCGTATCGACCTCGTTGATCACATCGGCCGCTGGACCGACCAGATCGGCTACGCCCCAGGCGCGATCCAACTCATCGACTACTGGTTCGCACAGGACGCCCGGCCCGACCCGCAGATGCTGGCGATCATGGATCAGCTCAAGGCCGCCGGCTACCGGCAGGCGATCGCCACCAATAATGAACCGCGCCGGACCAACTTTCTCGAAAACGAAATGGGCTTCGGCGGACGGGTGGAGGCGATCTTCAGCTCAGGCCGCCTGGGAGTCCTGAAGCCGAACCGGGACTTCTTCGACCAGGTCCTGGCCCACCTGAACCTGCCGGCAGACCGCGTTCTCTTCATCGACGATTCGCAGGCCAATATCGAAGCAGCCGCCAAGCTCGGCTGGCAGGTCTTTCACTTCCGCGATTTCGACTACACCGGACTGAAGGCGCGTTTAGGGATCGGCTGATCCGGTTGACGTTTCAGCAGGCCCATCCGTGAAAATCTCAAAGGCCGTATCGAAGCCCTTCAGTTCCTCGCGCCCGACCCGTCGCGAGGGCGTCGGGAGATGCCCGGCAAAGACCTCGGAGTAAAACAGCGCCTCACCGAATCCGCTGCAGAGACCTTCGATACGCGCGGCGAGATTCACAGCCTGCCCCAGGACGGTGAAGTCGATCCGGCTCTCGGAACCGATGTTGCCGTAGAGCACCTCGCCGAAATGCAGGCCGAGACCGAAGTCCGCGCCCAGCGGCGGCTCGGCGGTCTCCGCGCTCTGCAGAGCCTGCCGGGCCGCCGCCAGGGCGTTGCCGCAGGCCTGCGCCGCGTCTACGCTGCTCTCCTCATCTCCGACCGGAAAGATGGCGAGCAGGCCGTCGCCCAGGAACTTCAGCACCTCGCCGCCATGGGCCTCCACCGCTGCGACGACGATCTCGAAGTAACGGTTGGCAAGCGCCAGCGCGGCTTCGGGCGCAAGCCTGTTGTTAAGCAGCGTCCAGCCCCGAATATCGCTGATCAGAATGGCGGCCTCGATCTTTTCGATGTCGCCGCGGGTGATCCGGCCCTCCAGCACCCGCTGCCCGGTTCTTTTGCCGAGGTAGGCTTCGGCGACGGCGACGGCCACATCCTGGCTGGAATAGACCTCGACGATCGGCGCCAGCAAGGCCGCCAGTTTCAGATAGCCCGCGATATCACCCTCGGAAAAGCCCGCTGCCCCATCGCTGGTGAGCACGAGAACCGCGGAGCGGCCGCTGGTCGTGCGCATGGGAATCCCGAAATAGTCCGTCGCACCGCGAGCGACCAGGTCATGAAGGATGCCGTGGTCCTCCCCGGTGAGGGGCTGCCGCAGGTCTTTGCGATAGGGCGCGCCCGTCTCGGCAATGATGGCGAGAGGGCTGCCGATGTAACCGGAGCGGCCTTCAAGCCCGTGCGTGACCGACATCTTAATCGGCGTCCCGCCGTCACGCTCCCAGATCGCGGTCACGCCGGCGACCAGGGGATGCAGCGTGCGCATGGAAATCCGTAGACGCCAGAGATCCGCGCCGGCCGCCGCCAGCCGGTCCCCCAGCGCCGCCGCAAGTTGCTCCAGGTCGGGCAGGAAGCGGCCCTCCGCAAGGAGCCAGTCCGAGACAGCGGGCAGATCCCAGCCCGGTCCTTTATCGCTTTCAGAGCCTGTTGTCATATCGCTCCTCGACATAAGGCGACGATAGCAGCACGCAAACCGCGAACCAACGGGATGCAGGAAAGGTTCAGGTTAAATGAACACGCGCTAGGAAGCGCGCATCAGGCAGGTTCGGGCGCACACCATTGATCGATATCTTCGCTCTCGCCGATCAGCGCGAGGCCCTGGGCAATGGAAACCAGCTCGTCGCCGGTTTCGATCTTCCCGGCCCCGAAGCGCTCTTCGAAGAGACGGCGCACGGCCGGCACGAAGGAGCTGCCGCCGGTCAGGAAGACCTTGTCGATCTCACCGGCTTCGAGCTTCGCCTGCTCCAGCGCCGCCCCCACGGCAGCCTTCATCTTGTTCAGGTCCTCCTCGATCCAGCTCTCGAAGTCGGCGCGGCGGAGCTCGCTGCGCAGATCGATGCTGCCGCTGGCGAAATGGAACTCGGTTTCCGTAGTGTCGGACAGGCGCGCCTTGGCCTCGGAGACCGCCTTGTAGAGCGCGTAGCCCAGGTCGCCCTCCACCAGATCGATGAAAGCCTGGAGGCGCTCCGGTACGGTGCTGTCGGCCTGGAGTTTCTTGAACTCCCGAAAGTCCCGGGAGGTCTTCATGACCGAGAGTTCGCTCCAGCGCGCAAAGGTCGAGAAGAAGCGGTTGGGCATCAGCAGTTCCTGGCTGGTGGAACGGTAGGTGCTGCCCTTGCCGAGCTGGGGCGAGACCAGCTTGTCGATGATCTGAAAATCGAAGCTGTCGCCCGCGACCCCGACACCGGAGGAGGCCAGCGCCCGGGTGCGTAGCTTTCCGCCTTCCCGCTCGAAGCGCATGATCGAGAAGTCGCTGGTGCCGCCGCCGAAGTCCGCCACCAGAACCGTGGCGTCCCGGGTCAGGCGCTGGGCAAAGAAGAAGGCGGCGGCAACCGGCTCGTAAACGAAGCGGATATCCTCGGTCCCGAACCTGGACAGCGCGGCGCGATAACGGCTCAGCGCCAGCGCCGGATCCGGATTGCCGCCGGCGAAAGCGACGGGGCGGCCCACCACCAGGCGCGCCGGAATTTCCGCGATCTGCCCGTCTGCCCGCGCCCGCAGCAGGCGCAGGAAATTGGCCAGCAGGTCTTCGAAGGTCAGGCGCTTGCCGTAGATCCGCGTGTCCTTGAAGAGCGGGCTGGCCGCGAAGGATTTCAGCGACTGCAGAAAGCGGCAGTCGCCCGGATTTTCGATGAAGTGGTCGATGGCCCAGGGCCCGGCGTCGGACTCGATAGGACTGTGTGGTCCGCTTTCATCGCTCCAGAAGCAGAGCACAGAACGAAAGGCGGAGATCGGCCCGGCGGGATGCTCGAAGACCAGGGGTGCGGCCCCGCCGGAGCCCTGGTTTTCAAACGTTTTGGCAGGCAAGGCAACGACGCTGTTGGTGGTGCCGAAATCAAGGCCGAGACTGGACGCCATGCTTCTTCGCTCCCGACAGAAAACCCGCGTCACAGGCATAGCCGCGAACCACAGGCAGCAGACCGCAGAGGCTTCACGCACGCGAAAGAGCCGCCGTGTGTGTCATACCTCTGGCGGGCGCTGCGTGGAACGCGGCACCGCAGGATCGGGTTTGTGGATTGAAAAGGGCCGGTGGTGTCTCACATTCCAGCCGGCAACTCAAGCATAAGTTACCGTGTCATTGGTTACCCTGCCGCTCCAGATAAATAATACTGCTGGGAGAAACACAGGAGAGACGAAGAGCATGAGCGATCTGGAACAGGACCTGCGGGAAGAGGTAGAGCTGCTGCACCGCTTCTTCGTGCGCTGGTTCAACGGCACGGCGGCACCGGCGGAACTGGCGGAGATCTTTCTGCCGCGCATGGACCCCGAGACCTTCTTCGTCTCACCGGACGGATACCGTCTGGAACGCGATGGTCTCGTTTCGATGTTCGAGGAGGCCCACGGCAGCAACCCGGACTTCAGGATCGCCGTACGCGAAGTCAGGCTTCTGCGGGAGATCGGCGATACCCTGTTGATCACTTACAGCGAGTGGCAGCGCGGCGCCCGGGCCTCGGCCAGAAGCGAAAACGGAAGGGTGACGAGCGTCCTGCTGCGCCGTGGTCAGCCCTTCAAGTGGCTGCATGTCCACGAAACCTGGCTGCCTGAAGCGGAACAGGCGTCAGGGGACTACGATTTCTAGCAAGGCCGGATGGCGGCGGCGCCTCACGCCGTCGTGACCGGAGTTTTCTTGTATCATACTGCGGATCAGGGTCTTTATCGCCGCAAGCAGAGTAGAGATTAGGTATTCTAGAAATAGGAGCACAGGCAGGATGAAACAGCTTCTGACTCGCGCCGCGACGGCGGCCTTCTTCGCGCTTTCCCTCACCCCTCTCTCTGCCCAGGCGGAGGACAGTACGGCGGTCTTCGCCGGCGGCTGCTTCTGGTGCATCGAGAAGGACTTCGAACAGGTCGCAGGCGTGAAGGATGTGGTCTCTGGCTACACCGGTGGCAAAAGCGACAATCCGACCTATAAAAACCACACGGCAGACAGGCACCGCGAAGCCGTCCAGATCACCTACGACCCCGCCGTGATCAGCTACGCCCAACTGCTTGAGATCTTCTGGCGCACGGTCGATCCCGTCGATAACGGCGGCCAGTTCTGCGACCGGGGCCACAGCTACACCACGGCGGTCTACGCGGGCAGCCTGGAGGAGATGCAGCAGGCGGAGGCCTCCAAGGCGGCCATCGACAAGTCGAAGAAACTGCCGGCCAAGATCGTCACCCCCATCCTGCCGGTCCAGCCCTTCTACCTGGCCGAGGACTACCATCAGGACTACCACAGTAAAAATCCGCTGCAGTATCAGTTCTACCGCTATCGCTGCGGCCGGAACCAGCGGGTCGAAGAACTCTGGGGTGACGAGGCCTACCAGGGCGTCGGCAAACACGCGGGCTCTTAACGTAACGCCGTTGCCGAATGGCTGCAGCGCGGCCTAGAGTTCTTCCTCAAGCTGAGAGCGAGCGAGGGAGACCATGATACCCGACGGCGAGATCATCGAAGATACGGTCGTTGCGGCCGGGCATCCCTGGAGCGGCAAGGTCGCAAAGGGCGATTACCTGCGCCTGATCGACTTGGAGGGTCAGCAGGCGATCGATTTCCTCTGCTACAATGCCGAGGATCCGGTGGAGCGCTATCACGCGCCCAACAGCATCAAGATCACAGGCCAGATCTACCTGAGCGAAGGCTCCATCCTGCGTTCGGTCCTGGCCCGCCCCATGATGACCATCGTGGAGGATAGTTGCGGCGGGCACGACACCATCTTCGGCTGCTGCTCCTTCGCGCTGGACGAGGTGCGCTACGGCCAGACCAACGCGCGCTGCTGCCAGCAGAACTTCGAAGAGGAACTGGCGCGGCACGGTCTCGGACCACGAGACGTGGTGCCGAACGTCAATTTCTTCATGCGCGTGCCGGTGGCTCCGGACGGGACCGCCGGGATCGTCGACGGCATCTCGAAGCCCGGCGACCATGTCGACCTGCGCGCCGAAATGAACGTACTGGCCGTCCTCTCCAACTGTCCGGAAGCCCTCAACCCGGCAACGGGCGCCGGCCCGACCCCGATCCGGGCGATCATCTACCGGCCGGGTTAGGGCCCGTTGTCGGTCTGCCCTCTTCCAGCACCACCTTCCTGCGATATAATAACGTTACGTTCACTTACAGCTTCCGCAGCTTCCCTCGAAAGGACCCGACATGAACAGACTTATGACTTCGGCGCTCCTCCTCGCCCTCGCGCTGCCGGCGCAGGCGGAAGAAAAACGCGAACTCGGTGCGCATGAGCACGGGGTGGGGAACCTGAACATCGCCTTCGAAGGGCAGCAGGTGGCCCTGGAACTTGAAGCACCGGGCGCCGATATCGTCGGTTTCGAGCATCACGCGGAAAGCAACGAAGACCGGGCGAAGATCGATGACGCCATCGCCCTGCTGGCCAGGCCACTGGAACTCTTCGTCCTGCCCGCCGAAGCCAGGTGCGTGGTATCCGAAGCGCGCGTCTCGCTTGAGGGCGAGGAAGAGCACGAAGAACATGGCGGACACGGCAAACATGAAGAGCATGAGCATCATGATGACCATGCGAAACATGATGACCACGCCGAGCACGATGATCACGCGAAACACGGTGATCACGCCAAGCACAGTGACCACGACGATCATCACGGACACGCCAAGCATGAGGAGCATGCCGAAGCGGAGGGCGAGCATACGGAGTTTCATGCCGAGTATCTGCTGAACTGCGCCGAGCCGGAGGCCATCGACAGCATCGAGTTCGTCTACTTCGAGCGTTTCGAAAACGCCCGGGAACTGGAGGTGCAGATGATCTCTGACCGCGGGACGCAGGGTTTCGAGGTCGAGCGCAGCGAGCCCCGGCTCGATCTGAGCGGCCAGATCTGAGAGTCGCGGTCTGAGCGGTAACACCCCCTTGCAGGGAGACCGGAACACACCCTTTGCGGTCGAACTGACAGAGGTCGGCTTCCGCTGGCCGGGGTCCACAGCCTTTCGACTTTCCGTGCCGGACTTCAAACTGGAACGCGGCAGCCGCCTCCTGCTGTTGGGCGAGAGCGGCTCGGGAAAGTCCACCCTGCTCAGTCTGGTCTGCGGCATCGTCGCGGCCCGGAAGGGCCGTATCGCGATCGATGGCCAGGATCTGAAAGGCCTCTCCAGCAGCGCCCGGGACCGCTTCCGGGCCGAACGCATCGGGGTGATCTTTCAGCAGTTCAACCTGCTGCCCTATGCGACACCGCTGGACAACATTCTGCTGCCGCTCCACTTCGCGCCGGAACGACGGCGGCGGGTCGAGAATGCAAAGGAAGAAGCCTTGCGCCTGGCCGAGGCCATGGGCCTGCCCGCGGCACTGATGACCGAAGGCAGCGCCGGCGCGCTCAGCGTCGGCCAGCAGCAGCGGGTGGCGGTGGCGCGGGCGCTGATCGGCCAACCGCCGCTGATCGTGGCGGATGAGCCGACCTCGGCCCTCGACGCCGCAACGCAAGCGGCCTTTCTGGATCTGCTCTTCGCGCGCTGCGAAGAAGCCGGCTCCAGCCTGCTGATGGTCAGCCACGACGAGCGCCTCGCCGGACGTTTCGACCGCTGCTTAAAGCTAGAGGAGATCGCCAAGATAGAGCGGGGAAAGGCTGGGCAGGAGGTGATGGCATGATCCTGCTACGCCTCGCAGCCAGATCGCTGGGCAGCCGCGCCGTCACCGTGACCCTGACCATCTTCGCGATCGCACTCTCGGTCGCGCTGTTCCTGGGCGTGGAGAAGGTGCGCACCGGCGCCCGGGCCAGCTTCGCGGACACCATTTCCAACACGGACCTGATCGTGGGCGCGCGCTCCGGATCGGTTCAGTTGCTGCTCTATTCAGTCTTTCGCATCGGCAATGCCACCAACAACATGACCTGGGAGAGCTATCTGGATCTGGCGGCCCGGGAGGAAGTGGACTGGATTGTCCCCATCTCGCTCGGCGACAGCCACCGGCAGTTCCGCGTCATGGGCACCACGGCGGAATACTTCGCGCGTTACAAGTACCGCGGCGGCCGCGCGCTCGCTTTCGAGGAGGGCACCGCCTTTTCCGATCTCTTCGATGCGGTCATCGGCGCCGATGTCGCCGCGACCCTGGGCTACCGGCTGGACGACCCCATCGTGGTGGCGCACGGCCTCGCCTCCTTCGCCAAACACGAGGACCAGCCCTTCCGCATCGCCGGTATCCTGGAGAAGACCGGCACCCCTGTGGACCGCACGGTGATCGTCAGCCTGGAGGCCATCGAGGCGATCCACGTGGACTGGCAGGGCGGCGCCAAGCGACAGGACCGCACCACGCCCGTCGAGGTCATCCGGCAAATGGACCTGACGCCCAAGGCGGTGACCGCCGCCATGCTGGGCGTAAAGTCCCGGCTGAAGGTCTTCCAGCTTCAACGCGCTATCAATCAATACCCGCAGGAGCCACTGCTGGCAGTGCTGCCCGGGGTCGCGCTGCAGGAGCTCTGGGAGATCGTCGGGGTGGCCGAAACGGCACTGATCGGGGTTTCCGCCATGGTCGTGGTCACGGCCCTGCTGGGCATGGCGGCCATGATCTTCTCCGGACTCAACGAGCGGCGGCGCGAGATGGCGATCCTGCGCGCGGTCGGGGCGCGGCCCGCCACCATCCTGCGGCTTCTGATGGCCGAGGCGACCCTGATGGCGGCCCTCGGCGCGGCGCTGGGTATCGGCCTGCTGTTCACGGGATTGTGGGTCGCGCGGCCTTACGTCGATGCCGCCTTCGGACTATATTTACCCATCGAAGGCCTGTCGCCGCGCGAAGGGCTGGTGGTGCTGGCGGTGGTGGCCGCCGGGGCCGTGACGAGCCTCTTTCCGGCCCTGCGCGCCTACCGGATGTCGCTGGCCGATGGCATGACCGTGCGGAACTGAGGCGTACCAGAGGCCAAGAACGAGGATAGAAATGATGACTTCTTCGCTTCGTCTTCAAAAGGTAGTCGCTAAGCTGCAGCGCCCCGGCTTGAAACGCCGGGACCTGCTGGCATCGCTGGCCGGCCTCACCCTGGCGCTTTCCGTGGCACCGCGCACCGCCTTCTCCGCGACCGAAATCATCGATATCGAATGGAGCGACCTGGTACCCGAGGGCGAGGGCCTCGCCATGGAGACCCTGCGCGGCATCGGCATCATCCATCATGGCCAGCTTTCCACCGGCTTCACACAGGAAGAGGCTTCCGGCGTCACCACGGAGTACAACGGCAAGACGGTTCGCCTGCCCGGCTTCATCGTGCCCATCGCCTTTTCCGGCACGGCCGTAAAGGCCTTCGTCCTGGTGCCCTACGTGGGCGCCTGCGTACATGTCCCGCCGCCGCCGGCCAACCAACTGGTTTTCGTGACCACGGAAGAGCCTTACGAAGGCAAGGGACTCTTCGAGGCGGTCAGCGTGACCGGCCTTTTCGAGACCGCCGCCACCGACACCCAGATCGCCGAGATCGGCTACGTCCTGACGGCGGAAAAGATCGAGCCTTACGAGTATTAGGTCCGGTCCTTAGACGCGCCCGCGCTATTCCTCGATCACGAACTTACAAAAGAGTTTCTCGCCGCGCTCACACTGCTCCTCCACCTGGGCGCCGGTGACCTCGGCAAAGAAGGCCGCGATGACCGCGCAGACGCAGGGTTCCTGCCGTACGGCGCGGCCGAGGGGGCAACTGAAGCTGCGCACGATAGCGCCTGAAGCGGTGGCCTCCACCACCGTCTCGGCGCCTACGCTGTCGGCAAAATCGGTCGCGGCTTTGAGGCGCTCCGTGAAACCTGCCTGTGCCCGTCCCTCCAAATGACCTGCCATCCTTTGGCCGACCTGCTGCATCAGGTCCTCAATCTGCGCGCGGGAAAGATGGGCCGGCAGGCTCTGCAGCAGCAGTTCGGCAAAGGGCGGGTAAGCCTGGGAGGCCACGTCCTCGCGGCCGGCCACGGCGGTATATTCGACCGCCGGCTTCCCGACCCGCTTGGCGCGCCGCTCGATCCCCTGGACCAGGCCGTCCGCTTCCAGTTGCCGCAGGGGCACGATCACCGCGTTGCGCGTGACGTCGAGCCGCTCGGTCAATTCGGTCACCGTGAGCGCGTCGCGCCTTAGCAGCGAAAGGATCTCGTCCTTCGTGGACATGGCTTCACCCGTTTTTCCTTATGCTCCAGAGATTTAGAGCATATCTCGCGCGGCTTCAACTGAATTTGATAATTATAACAATTTTAATTGTTGTAATTGCTTTTTTATCTGATAGCGTCCCCTCACCACGCATCATCGAGAAGAGACCAGACATGCGGACTTCATTCAGCGAACGGCCCGCCGGCACGACCAGGGCGCCCCGTTCCTCGATCCTTTACAGCTCCATTGCAGCAGGATTCCTTGCCATGACACTCACGACCTCCCCAGCGGCAGCCGCCGAGACCACGCCCGAAGACACGATCGCGGCCCTGAACGGCGTCTTCGGCCGGCACGCCGGGGAGCGCACCTCCCACGCCAAGGGCTTCTGCGCCGCCGGACAGTTCATCCCTTCGGTCCATGGCAGTGAGTTTTCAACCACGCCACTGTTCCGGGGGGCCGCCATGCCTGTCACCGCGCGCTTTTCCATCGGCGGCGGCAATCCCAAGGCTTCGGACAAAAGCCGTTCGGTCCGCGGTCTTGGCGTGCGCTTTCACCTGCCCACTGAGGAGGAACTGGACCTGGTGATGATCACGGCCCCCACTTTCTTCGCCGCGACGCCGGCACAGTTCGTGGAGTTCCTGAAGGTGCGCGCGGCCGATCCCGCGACCGGCGAAAAGGATCCGGCGAAGATCAAGGCCTTCAACGAGGCCAACCCGAACGTGATGCCGCACCTGAATCACGTCTCCCAGACTCCGCCCCCGGCGAGTTACGCGACGGCGTCCTACTTCTCGACCCACGCCTTTATGTTCGAGGATCACGGCGTGAATGAACGGGCCGCGCGCTGGAGCGTCGAGCCCGTCGGCGGTTTCGAAGGCCTGACCAAGGAACAGGAAGAGAGCCTCCCGGACAGCTTCCTGCAAGAAGAGCTGCGTGGGCGCCTAGAGCGCGGGCCTGCCCAGTGGGACATCTTTCTGCAGGTGGCCGAAGTCGGTGATCCGCTCAACGACCCGACGGCGCCCTGGCCAGACAACCGGCGCAGGGTGAATGTCGGCCGGCTGGTCATCGACCGCCTGATCGAAAAGGGTGCCGAGGACGACTGCACCGAATTTGTCTATGACCCCAACAACCTGCCCAGCGGTATCGCCGCCACCGACGACCCGATCCTGGCGATCCGCAGCCCCGCTTACGCGATCTCCTTTGGGCGGCGAGCGGAGTAGGCGCGCATAGAGAACCGCGGCGAGGCCGGGCCGACTCCCGGCTTCGCCGTTATGGAATCCCGCGCACGGCTATCTTCACACCACACCAAGGGATTCGGCTGCCGCGTAAAAGCGTGACTTTTCGCCCACGAAGTTCCGGCCCCGCTCACCGGCGAAGGCTGCCTCAACGAGGTCTTCCCATTCCCCGTCTGGCACGCCGTAGTCCTGCAATCGGATCGAAACGCCGAGTTCCTGCATGAAGCCCTTGAGCCGCTCGGCGCCGGCCTCGAGATCTTCACCAAAGATCCTCTGCAAGGACTCTTCCCGGAAACCACCAATGCCGGAGACCGACCCGAGGACCGCCGGCAGGGTGAAGGAACAGGCGAGGCCGTGGGGCACGCCATAGCCAAGGGTGATGGGATAGGAGAGATTGTGCGCCAGGGCGGTCTTGGTGTTAGAGAAGGCGAAGCCGGCGAAGAGCGCGGCCTTGGCGGCCCGAGTCCGCAGTTCGAGATTTCCGAGGTCCTCGAGCAGCGCCGGCAAAGAGGCCAGTACCTCCTGTGCCGCCGTCTCCGCGAAGCTGGCCGAGACCGGATTGGCGTTCAGGTTCCAGATGCTCTCCAGCGCGTGGGAGAGGCTGTCCAGCGCGGTCGAAAGGGTCAGGCCACGCGGCTTGCCGAGCATTAGTTCCGGATCGATCACCGCGACCTCGGGATAGAGGTTCTCGCGCGCCAGGGAGTACTTCTTACCCGCCGCCTGGTCCCAGACCGTGGCCCAGCAGGTCACTTCGCTGCCCGTACCGGCGGTGGTCGGCATCGCGATGATCGGGATGGCGCTGAGTTCCTCCGCGCCTTCCTTGCGCTCCAGGAAGCGCTGTACCCGGCCAAAGTCGCCGCCGGCCGCCGCGAAGACCTTGGCGGAATCCAGCACCGAGCCGCCGCCGATGGCGACGATCACCTCGACCGACTCGGCGAGCGCGGCAAAGCGGGCCGCCTGTTCGCGCAGCAGCGCATAGTCCGGATTGGGGGCCACATCCTCGATCACCAGCGCAGGCGCGCCCATCTGTTCCGCAAGCCGGCCAACCAGACCCTCGAACAGCGGCTCCGGATAGGTCACGATCGCGTAGCGCCGCCCGGCAGCTTCGGCCGCAATCGTTCCGAAGGCGCCGGCGCCGAACCGGATCTTCACCGGGTTTGCGTAACTCCACATGAGGCAAGCGGCTTTCTCAGCAGTAGCGTTCAATCCCGACGATCTGCGCTTCCGAGTAGCGGTCGCCATGGGCGAAACCACGCGGCAGCAGGCGCTCGATCTCGGCCAGGTCTTCCGGAGTCAGCACGATGGATGCCGCGGCGGCCAGCTCTTCCAGGTGAGCGGGCGAGCGTGTGCCGGGAATGGAGATCAGGTGGTTGCCCTGATGCAGGGTCCAGGCCAGAGCCAGCGCGATTGAAGACTCGCCGCGATCGGCGGCGTAGTCCTTGAAAGCCTGGACGTACTTGAGGTTGGCGCTGTAGTTCGGCTCCAGGAAGCGCGGGTTGGCCTTGCGGAAATCGCCGGCGGCAAAGTTCGCGGGATCGGGCGCCTGCGCCGCAAAGACGCCACGCCCAAGCGGCGAGAAGGGCACGAAAGTCACGCCCAGTTCCCGGCAGGCCTGGATCAGGCCCATCTCCGGCATGCGCGACCAGAGGGAGTACTCGTTCTGCACCGCCACGACCGGATGGACGGCGTGCGCGCGGCGCAGGGAAGCGGGCGAGATCTCGGAGAAACCGATACCGCCGATCTTGCCTTCCTCCTTGAAGCCCACCAGCGTCTCCATGACCTCTTCGATCGGCCGCTCGGCCTCGCGGCGGTGGATGTAGTAGAGATCCACGTAGTCGACACCGAGGTAACCCAATGAGCGCTCCAGCATCGCGCGCAGATGTTCGGGCGAGTTGTCGAAGCTGCGCACCTTGGTTTCGGGGTCGCGCTTGATGCCCGCCTTGGTGGCGATCCTAAAGCGTCCGGGATTGTCCTTGATGAAGGAACCAATCGCCTGCTCGGAGATGCCGTTGCCATAGACGTTGGCGGTATCGAGGAAATCGATCCCCAGATCCAGCGCCCTGGCCAGTGTGGCATGGCTTTCAGCGGTGTCGGTCGGGCCGTAGGCCCCGGCAAAGCTCCAGCACCCCACGCCGATGGCGCTGACTTTCGGGCCACCGCGCCCAAGTTCTCGTTTCTGCATGTCTCTCACCTAGTTCGCGTTCAGGTCTACCCCGCGTTCTGGGGCGCCAGTTTGAATTTACCCTCGGGAATGTCGATGTAGGCTTCCACGCCGGCGGTCGCGACGACCGTCAGAATATCGTTCTCCGGATCGGGGACGTTCAGTCCGCCCTTCACTGCCTTGACCGTGACGGCGCCGAAGGGAATCTGCTGCTTGATAACCTCCGCATCGACTTCTTCGGGCTTTTGCACCCCGATGTTCACGGTCACCTGCATGTCGTCGTGCTTCAGACCGAGGGAACGGAAGATGGTCAGGGAGGAGTGATGCAGGGCATCCTGCACGGCGCGCACGGCGGCCTTGGTGTAGTCCTCGCCATAGAGGTCGTTGCCGGTGCCCATTTCCAGGATCAGTCGTTTGACGGTCATGGCTTACGCGGCCTCCTCGATGTCGAAGTAGACGATGGCCGCCGCGTTGGCCATGACGGTGCGGCCGTCACCGCCGGCCCGGGTCACGTCGAGACCGCCCTCCTCCACCGTCACCGTCGCGGTGCCGTAGGGCAGCACCGCAGCCACCTGCTCCTTGTCGACCTGGTCCGGTTTCGCCACGCCGATCGCGACCTCGACGATCATGGCTTCGCGCGGAAAGCCCAGCGCGTCGGCCATGTTGAGGGAGTTGTGCCAGAGCGCGTCTTTCAGGGCCCGCACCGCCGCCTTGGTATAGTCTTCGCCGTGCAGGTCGGTGCCGAGACCGAACTCGACCGCTACGCGTTTCAATGTCATCGCGAGTATCCTCGAGGATTCAGCAGAAGGCGGGATCGCCCTCTCGAATGGGCAGAAGTGATCTTACGACTAGGTTATAGCCGCTCGTCCGCGCCACAGGAAGCAAAGTCGGTTGGAAACAAAGTCGGCCAGCGGGCCTCAAAGGCCACCCGAGCGCTTCTGAAACTCAGCCTTCAAATGGTTCCGATAGGCCTGCTTTACGTGAGTCTGCGCCGCTTCGTCGGCCGCATCCGGATCGCGATTCCTTATGGCTTCGATGACCTTCAGATGCTCGTCGTGCAGCTCCTGCGGCCGACCTTCGGGTATGTATTTCGACCCCCGCAGCAACGCCATTGAATCCGCGATGGCCGCAAAGGCCCTCGTCAAAAACCTGTTATGCGCGGCGTTATAGATCGCATGGTGCAGTTCCCAGTTGATCTGATTGAGTTCGCGGAGATCACCGCTGGCCTTGCGGCCGTTCTCCAGGATGAACTCCATGGCGTCGATTTCACTTTCCGACGCATGCTGAGCCGCGAAACGCGCCGCAATGCCCTCAAGGTGCTGCCGCAGTTCATAGAGTTCGGCAACTTCCTGCCGGTCCAGCTCGGCGACAATGGCGCCCTTTTGCGGCTCGACGGTGAGGCGCCCCTCCGACTGCAAACGTCGAAAGGCTTCGCGGACCGGCGTGCGGCTGACCTTCAACTCCGCCGTCACGGCTGACTCTCGGATCCGCTCACCGGGGTGATACCGGCCCGCGCGAATCGCTTCGAGAAGTTCCTGATAGACATAGTCCGCCAGGGAAGACGCGGCCTCGCGGGTCTCCAGCTTGTCATCCTTCATTTCACAACGTCCCTAGCCGCACATTCTGTCTGTTCCCCGCGCCCGTGTGAGTCTGTTCGACAAGGGTGCAAACGCACCGCGGAACAGCGCGCTGTCCCCGATGGAATCACGAAACACCTTTGTGGCGCAAACATCATTCTAGACTCTTATTGTTTTTGATTGTATGCATTAAAGAACATTTAGAAACGATTTTCGATCCACGAGAGATCTTTACGCGAGAAGATAGAGAATCCGGAGTGATGACAAAGTTCGAGAGCCTGCGATCCGGTTGCGGAATAAGACGTGTTGGGCATGGCCCGAAGCACCACTTCTTCGGCTACTACAACAAGACCAATTGGGATCGAAGCGGCCGCTATCTGCTCGCACAGAGAGTCGACGACTTCACCGCGGACAAAACGCCCGGGCGGGTGGCCAAGCTTGGCTATTTCGATCTTCTCGATGGCGATCGCTTCCACGAGGTCGGCGCGACGACCGCCTGGAACTGGCAGATGGGAAGCCAGCTTCAATGGCTCGAGGGCAGCGCGTCTCCGAAAATCCTGTACAACGCCCGCGCGGACGCATTCCCCGAACTTGCAGGCAGCCAGTCACGCCCCTACCCGGAATTCGGCTGCGTCGTTCATAACGTACAAAGTGGTGAAGACCGGGTTCTGGGACTCCCCGCTTATGTTGTGGCGCCGAACAGCCGCTACGCTCTTACGCTGGACTATTCGCGCTTTCAGCACAGCCATCCGACGATCGGATACCAGACGAAAAATGGCGAGCCGCCGCTCGAGCCGGCACCGGCCAACGACGGCATCCATCACCTGGATCTGGAAAGCGGTAAAAGCCATCTGATCCTTTCGCTCGATCGGCTCACGCGGTTTCACCCCGTTGCCTCGATGGAGAATGCCTTCCACTGGGTCAGCCATATGGAGATCAACCCCTCGTCCTCGCGGTTTCTCCTGCTGCACCGCTGGACCCGCCGCATCGAGGACGAAACCTGCTGGCTGCATCGCCTCATCACCGCGAACCCGGACGGCACGGAGCTTTGCCTGCTGGAAGACGGCGATCATCCGATCCCGCAACTGGAAGACAGCTTCGACAGTGCCGCGGTCGGCACCTTCGACTACGAAAAATCCGAGTATCAGATCTCTCATCCGCTATGGAAGAACGATCGCGAAATCATCGTCTGGGGCCCGCACGCCGGCGCCATCCACTATCACCTCTATCGCGACCGGACAGACAGCGTCGAGGTGATCGGCAAAGACGTCCTGACCGAGAATGGCCATATGAGCTACTCGAAGGACGGCCGATGGATCCTGACGGATACCTATCCCGACAGCGAAACCAACGAGCGACTGCTTATCCTCTACGACACATGGGACGATCAGCGTCACGACATCGGCAGCTTCTATACCGACCCTGCGCTGGGGAAAGAGAACCGCTGCGATCTGCACCCGCGCTGGAGCCCGGACGATCGCACGGTCTGCATCGACTCGGTGCATGAGCAGGTGCGGCAACTCTATCTGATCGATGTCAGCCCCATCGTTGGCACAAAGGAATCCCAACCGGCTCTTCAAGCCGCGGCCGGTCACCATCCGTCCACCTAACCAAGGGAGTGAACAGGAAATGAAATCGACACGCAGAAACCTTACCAAAACCCTTGCGGCGCTCGCCGTCGTCGCAGGCGGATTGCACGTCGGAAGCGCGACCGCCCAGGACATGAACTTCCTGCGCATCGGAACCGGCGGTGTCGGCGGCACCTACTATCCGATCGGCGGCCTGATCGCGAACGCGATCTCCAATCCGCCGGGCTCGCGCCCCTGCGATAAGGGTGGTAGCTGCGGCGTCCCCGGCCTGGTTGCGATCGCGCAGTCAGCCAACGGTTCGGTCGCCAATGTCAATGCCATCCAGTCGGGCACCCTGGAGGTTGGCATGGTCCAATCCGACGTCGCCTACTGGGCCTACTCCGGGACCGGTGTCTGGGAAGGCAAGGAACCGGTCAAAAAGCTGCGGGCGCTCGCCGCGCTCTATCCCGAAAGCATCCACATCGTGACGACCCGGGATTCGGGAATTTCCAACGTCAAGGACTTCAAAGGCAAGCGCGTCTCTCTTGATCAGCCGGGCTCGGGTACCTTGGTCGATGCGCGCATCGTCCTGGAGGCCTACGGCATTGACGAGGACAAGGACATCACCGCCGAGTATCTCAAAGGCAATCCCGCCACCGAAAAACTCAAAGACGGCCAGATCGACGCTTTCTTCTCCGTTGCCGGCTGGCCGAAGTCCGCGATCGTCGATGCGGTCACGACCGCCGATGCGACGCTGGTGCCCATCGACGGCGCCGAGCGGGATGCGATCCTGTCCAAATATCGCTTCTTCTCCAAAGACGTGATCCCCGCCAACGCCTACTCGGGTGTTCCGGAAACCCAAACCATCAGTGTCGGAGCGCAGCTCGTGATCTCGGCGGACGTCGATGAAGAGCTCGTCTATCAAGTGACCAAAGCCCTCTGGAACAAGCAGAGCCGGAAGCTGCTGGACAATGGCCACGCCAAGGGCAAATCGATCACACAGGAAACCGCGTTGGAGGGGATCGGTATTCCGCTTCATCCCGGCGCCGAACGCTTTTATCGCGAAGCCGGTCTGCTGAAGTAAGCAACCTTCCAACGAGAAGACCGAACACGGCGGCCGGGGCAGCAACAGGCGACCCGGCCGCCCAGATACAATACGGCATTCAATACGGCACTCGAAACGCGACTCCAAACGGGGATTGAAACATGGCCCGACAGGAACCTCTGTCCGCCGAAGTCGACGCGCAGGCTCTCGAAGCCGAGTTCGACCCGGAAATGAACTTCCGCCAACTGCCGACCAGCTTCGCGGCGGTTACGGTCGGCGCCGCGCTCGCGCTTCTGTCCCTGTTTCACTATTACACCGCGGGCTTTGGCCTGCTCGTCGACCACTGGCATCTGGGCATCCATCTGGCCACGGTCATGGCCCTGATCTTCCTGGTGTTCGGTGCCAGCCGGAAGGCTCACGGCGCCCTGCCGGGATCCGGCCTGCTGACGCCCGCAGGTCTGCCGCTCTACGACTGGGTTCTGGCGGGCCTGGCCGTCGCGACCGTTCTTTACATTCCTTTCGAGTTTCACGACCTCGCATTCCGCGTCGGCGCCCCGATCACTGCCGACGTGATCATGGGCAGCATCCTGATCCTGCTGATTCTCGAGGCGACCCGGCGTTGCATGGGCCCGACCCTGCCGCTGATCGTCATTATCTTCATTCTCTACGGACTTTTCGGCCAGCAGGCGCCCGGCCCCCTCGCCCACCCAGGCGCCGACTGGGACGACCTCGTCAACCATCTCTATCTGACCAGCCAGGGCATCTTCGGCGTGCCGGTCCATGTGGTCGCCACCTTCGTCTTTCACTTCGTGCTGTTCGGCGTGGTCGCGACCCGGATCGGCCTGGGCCGCTTCTTCCTCGATATCGCCTATGCGATCGCCGGGCGCTACTCGGGCGGCCCGGCCAAGGTCAGCGTCCTGTCATCGGCCATGTTCGGAATGATCTCGGGATCTTCCATCGCGAACACGGTGACCACCGGCGCCTTGACCATCCCGGCCATGAAGAAAAACGGCTACAAGCCACACTTTGCCGCGGCAGTCGAAGCCACCGCTTCGACGGGTGGTCAGATCACACCGCCCTTGATGGGGGCGGCAGCCTTCGTCATGGCGGAGTTCCTCGAGGTCTCCTACCAGACCATCATCATTGCCGCGATCATCCCGGCCTTCATGCATTTCCTGGGTGTTCTCACCATGGTGCACCTGGAAGCCAAATCGCTCGGCCTGAAGGGGGTCGCCCGGGAGCACCTGCCGCAAGCGGCGGAGGTCATGAAACGCGACTGGCCGATGCTGATTCCGCTCATCGTGCTCATCGGCGTTATCCTCAGCGGCCGCACCCCCTACTCGGCGGCCTTCTTCGGCATCACTGCCGCAATTGTCGTGGGTTTTCTCAATCCGAAGAACCGGCTCACTCTGGCTGATCTTTACGATGCCTTCAAACTCGGCGCGAAGTACGCCCTGGGCGTCGGCGCGGCAGCCGCGTCCGTCGGCATCATCGTCGGCGTGGTCACCCTCAGCGGCATGGGCTTCCGGCTGTCCTACATCGTCGTCAACTTCGCGGGCGAGATCGGGACCTTTCTGTCGGCCTTCGTGCCCTTTGGTCTGCTGGAGGCGAGCGATATCGCCCTCTTCTTCACGCTCGTCCTGACGGCATTTTCCTCGATCGTTCTCGGCGCCGGCATTCCGACCACAGCCTGCTACATCATCCTGGCGGCCATCGCGGCGCCTGCGCTTGGCCTCCTGGGGGTCGAGCCGATCGTCGCACACTTCTTCGTCTTCTACTTCGGCGTCCTCGCAGACGTGACGCCGCCGGTCGCCGTCGCCGCTTATGCCGGCGCGGCGATCGCGAATGCCAACGCCTTTAAGGCAGGAAATACGGCTTTCCGGCTCGCGAGCGCGAAAGCCCTGGCCCCCTTCGTTTTCGTTTACGCGCCTTCCATGCTGATCATGGTGCAGGACTTTTCGCTCGCTGAACTCGTGATCGCCACAATTGGCTGCGCCGCCGGCGTCTTTCTGCTGGGCATCGGTTTCAGCGGATGGTTCCTGGGGCCCATGCGCCTCTGGGAGCGCGCCTGCGTGTTCTGTGCCGCCCTGCTCCTGGTGGCGCCCGGTCTTCAGACGGCTGTCGCCGGCCTCGCGGTGACGTCACCCTGGTTGCTGAAGCTCTGGCGAAACAGAAGTCGTAAGGCGCTTCATTCCGAACCTGATTAACCGCAGCCGGCTGTTGGCCTAGGAAGTCCCCCTGGCCACGCCCAAGCCGTGGGCCGCCATGGCCGCCACCTTGTCGCCGAAAGTCGCAAAGCGCGGATCGCTGGTCTGGCCGCGCAGGTAGCGGATGTAGATCTGCTGGATCACAACCACCATCTTGAAAATGCCGAAGGCGTGATACCAGCGCCAGCCGGAAAGATCGAGGCCGCTCAGGCGCGCGTATCGCGCGACCGCTTCTTCCCGGGTCGGGAAACCGCCGCTCCAGGTCGGCATGGCCGAGACGCTGTGCGTGGCGGGATCGTCATCCGGCTCGGCCCAGTAGTTCAGCAGCAGGCCCAGATCTCCCAGGGGATCGCCACGGGTGCACATGTCCCAGTCCAGCAGCGCCGTCGGCCGGGCCGGATCGGCCGGATCCAGCAGCATGTTGTCCAGCTTGTAGTCATTGTGGATCAGGGTTGCGGCCTGACTTGCCGGCAGGTCCTGTTCCAGGAGCTTCATCAAGCGCACCATGCTGTCCAGCTCCCGGTCCTTCGCCGCCTGCCAGCGCTTGCTCCAGCCGGCAAGCTGCCGCTGCAGAAAGCCCTCCGGATGACCCAGACCGTCCAGGCCGACCGCCGCCGGATCGACCCGATGGAGTTCAACCAGGGTGTCGATCAGCATCTCGCCGATGCGCCGCCGCAGATCCGGCCGGCCCTCGGTGCCGGCCGGCATCTCGGCCCGGATCGCGATGCCGCGCCGGCGTTCCATGATCTGAAAGTCGGCACCGATGATGTCATGGTCTTCGCAAAGCAGGAAGGAGCGGGGCGCCAGGGGAAAGGCTTCGTAAAGCCGCGACAGCACCCGATGCTCGCGCTTCATATCGTGGGCGCCGGGGGCGACCGGCCCCAGCGGCGGCCGCCGCAGCACCCACTCATCCCCGCCTATGGTCAGCATATAGGTCAGGTTGGCATGGCCACCGCCGAACTGCCGCACCCGGATTTCGCCTTCAGCCTGCGGCAGATGGTCTCTCAGATAGGGCGCAAGCCGTTCCAGCGGCAGGCGTTCGTCGGCACGGGTTTCCCGCAGCTCCGGATCTTGCTCACCTTTGCCTGCCGTCATGCCGTCGCACCGCCGTCGATCACCATTTCCGTTCCCGTGACAAAAGCCGATTCGTCGGAGGCAAGATAGACGATCATGTGGCCGACGTCTTCGGTGCTGCCGAGGCGCCCCAGGGGAATCTGGCGGGTCAGGGAAGCGCGCGCGGCCTCGGGGTCTCGGGCGGTCTCCAGGAGGCCGTCGAGCATCGGGGTCTCGACAAAGGTCGGGTGGACGGAGTTACAGCGGATGCCATAGCCCTTGCGCGCACAGTACAGGGCCACAGACTTGGTCAGCAGCCGCACGCCGCCCTTACTGGAATTGTATGCGGCGAGGTTATGCCCGCCGACCAGGCCTGAGACCGAAGAGAGATTGATAATCGAGCCGCCCCTCTCCTTCATGACGCCGACCGCAGACTTACAGCCGAGAAAACAGCCGTCGAGATTGACCGCATGGACCCGGCGCCAGTCTTCGAGGCTGGTCGCTTCGATATCCTGCAGCAGAAGAATACCGGCCGCGTTGACGAGAATATCGAGGCCACCGAAGCGCGTTCGGGCGAGCTCCATGGCTGCCGTCCAGTCATCTTCGCAGGTCACGTCGAGACGGATCGGAAGCGCGCGATCACCCAGCGCCCCGATAGTTTCGCGCGTTTTGTCGAGCTCCAGGTCACTCGCCAGAATCTGCGCGCCCTCAGCCGCCAGCATGGCCGCCGCCGCTGCGCCGAGCCCCGAAGCGGCACCCGTTACCAGCGCCACCTTTCCCGCAAGCCTGCCCATTCCGCTTCTCTCCCAAAACTGCCAGAGGACCTTCGTTGTTCAGGCCGGGAACCGGCGCTGAAGCTTCAACAATCTTAAGGGAGTCGCCTGCTCTTCAGTAGTCGTTTACCATCCTTCGGCATATATATACCAAGGGTCATCATTAGTGCCCCCTGGTATATATATGCAGAGCTCAGACGACCGCTCCAGGTGGCCGGACAAGGGATTGATAAACCATTGCTTACAAGGAGAGAAAGATCGTCTCTCTTTATAAGATAGCGGCTTGGATTATGACACTCCGGGAGCAGCAGCCCCGGCAACCACGGCGCCTGCGCGCATGAGCGAGACCAGGGTCGATCACGGCGAGTCCGAAGCGAGCGTTCTTGCCTTCGCCGCGGCGATCTCAGACTGGGTCTGGGAGTGCGACGCCGACCTGCGCCTGACCTATGTTTCCGACGAGTGGCAAGAGAAATTCGGGTTTTCCGCAAGCGACAGCCTCGGTCGCACCCTGCAGGAAGTCTTTGAACAGGCCGGGTTCGAGATCGGCGAAAGCCTGGCGGAGCACATTCTGAGGCTCTCCAAACGGCAAAGCTTCCGCAGTTCGCGCTTCGTCTGTGAAGACCGGGACGGCAAACAGCGGAGTTGCTGTGAATCCGGCCAGGCCGTCACCGCGCCGGACGGCAGTTTCCAGGGCTTCCGCGGCGTCGGCTGGGACCATACCGCCAGCGAACAGGCGGCGATGGATGCCCAACGGGTCGAATCCCAGTTAAGGGAAGCCGTCGACGCCATCACCGAAGGCTTCGTTCTCTATGACAGCGACGACAGGCTTCTGATCTGTAACGAGAACTACCGGCGCATCTATCCCAAGTCAGCCGCCATGATGACGCGCGGCCGAAGCTTTGAAGAAATCATTCGCTACGGCGTGGCGCAGGGCGAGTACGCCGTCGACCCGAAAGACGAGCTGGCCTGTGAACTCTGGATTGCCGAGCGGATGGAATTCCACCGCACGACACAGGGCAGCGTCGAACAGAAACTCTCGGATGGCCGTTGGCTCAGAATCGATGAACGGGCCACCCGGGACGGCGGCCGCGTGGGCATTCGGACCGATATCACGAAACTCAAAAAAGCCGAACAGCGCCTGCTGGACGCGATCGAAAGCATGCACGAGATCTTCGTGCTCTGGGATGCGGACGACTGTCTCGTCCTGTGTAACAGTCAATACACCGAAGCCATCGCCCAGGCACCGGAGGTCGTCAAGCCAGGTGTTTCCTTCGAGACGATTCTGCGCGCCAACGTCCGCGCACAGCAGATCAACCCGGGTGCCATCGGGCAGGAGGCCTGGATTCAGGAACGCCTCCGCGTGCACCGGGAAGCGAACAGCCAGATGGAGCTCTCGCTTGCCGATGGCAGGTCCTTTCTGATCACGGAAGTTCGGACCTCGGACGGCGGCATCGTCAGCATCGGCACGGACATTACCAAGATTCGCGAGCAGGAACGTGAACTGCGCAAGAAGGACTTCAAGCAGCGCGAACTGATCGAAACGCAAAAGCAGACCCAGGCACAGTTGGAGATTCAAGCCACCGAGTTGGCGAACCTGGCAGAGGAGCTGGCGGTCGCACGGGACCAGGCGGAAGCGGCCAACCGTGCCAAGTCGGAATTCCTGGCCACCATGAGCCACGAGATCCGCACCCCCATGAACGGCGTGCTGGGTATGACGAACCTGCTTCTGGATACGGCCCTGAGCAGCGAGCAGAGGCTCTATGCGGAAACCATCCAGAAATCCGGCGACGCCCTGCTGGAGATCGTCAACGATATCCTGGACTTCTCCAAGATCGAAGCCGGTAAACTGGAAATCGAAAGGCTCGAATTCGACCTGCACTCAATGATCGAAAGCATCGTCGATCTGATGTACGCGCGGGCGGATTCCAAGAACATCGATCTGGCGGCCTGGATCGGCAAGGGCGTTCCCAGAAAACTGGTCGGCGACGCCGGGCGGCTGCGCCAGGTGCTGCTCAACCTGCTCAGCAATGCCCTGAAGTTCACCGAGGAAGGCGGCGTCAGCCTGGGCGTCAACTGCGAAATCCCCAACGCCCAGGAGGGAAAGGACGAGGGGGAAACGCCACGGGTCGCCCTCAAGTTTTTCGTTGAGGATTCGGGCATCGGCATCCCCCGCGAGCTGCACGAAAAACTCTTCGACCGCTTCACCCAGGCCGACGCCTCGACGACCCGCCGCTACGGCGGCACCGGACTCGGCCTCGCGATCTGCCAACAGATCGTCAATCTCATGGGCGGTGAGATCGAGCTGGAAAGCACGGAGAACAAGGGCAGCACCTTCACGGTTATGCTGTCCTTCGAGTTGGGCGGAGACGAGGGCAAAGAAGCGGCACGGGCCGCAGATCCGGATTGCAGCGGCCGCCGCGTACTGGTGATCGAGGCCAATCCCGTCGCCGGCGACAACTATCGAAAACAGCTTCAATCGCTGGGCTTGAGCGTTGAGGTCACACCAGACCGGCGAAGCGCCCTGGAAAAGCTCTCCAAGGCCGGTCCGACCGGGAGCTACTGGCTGGTCCTGATCGGCGGCCTGCCCCAGGATGAAAGCGTCGGCACGCTGAGCGAAGAGATCGAATCCTGTCCGGGTGCCGAAGGCATCAAGATGCTTCTGGTGCTGCCCAAGGCGGCCGTCGGCAAGGTCCTCGCCTCGACCCACGACCGCGTCGATGAAACCTTTTTCAAACCGCTGCACTGCGACGCGCTGCGCAGCTTTGTCGCCGCGCAGCTCGCCGGCAAGGAGCCGCACAGCCAACCTCGAAAGAACCTGGGCGACCCGACGCGAGAGGTCGACGGCAAGCGCAGTCTCAATCTGCTGGTGGTGGAAGACAACAAGATCAACCAACTGCTGGCCATGACCCTGCTGCGCAAGGCCGGCCACGAGGTGGCGGTCGCCACCAACGGCAAAGAAGGGGTCGAGGCCGTGCGCAGCCAGAGCTACGACATTGTCCTGATGGACATGCAGATGCCGGAGATGGACGGGCTGGAAGCGACACGGGAAATTCGGAAGCTGCCCGACGACAAGGCGCGCACACCGATCATCGCCATGACCGCCAATGCCCTGGAAAGCGATCAAAAGCGCTGCCTGGAAGCCGGCATGGACGACTACCTGGCCAAGCCGATCGATCCAAAGGCCCTGCACGAAAAGCTGGCGCACTGGAGCCGGCCCGAACAACGGCCCGCGGTCGACGGCAACGGCGGCGACTAAGTTTCCCTCAAGTCGCGAAGCAGACACCGAGTCTTCAAACAAAAATTGAAAGCCCGGCATCCTCATCGGAGCCACAGCGGTTTGCAGGCGATTTTCAGTCAGTTTTCTGGTGGTTTTCTGGCGGTTTCCTGGCGAACTTCAAGCGGAATTAACCCTCTTTTACCGCCTTTTGACCTATCACCTATGACCGAAACAACCCGCGGTTCCCCTGAAAGCAGGCCAGGTCGATCACAGTTGCCTTGCGCCTCTGTTCGACAGCTTCGGTACAGGTGCCGCGATACGCCCGGGCGCGATCGTTTCGCGTACCGGAGAGGAGAAGAGTGCTGTGTCCATACAACGCGTATTGTCCGTGATCGTCGCTCTGACCGTCCTGCTCGTCCTGATCAACGCCTATGCACTTTCCCAGGTCTCAAAGGGCGCTTACTTCCACTACTTGAATGTATCCCACGCGACCGAGGCCTGGTCTCTGCAGACGAAGCTGGACGCCTTCCCGTCCGATACGCCGCCGGACGCCCGCGCCGCGCAAACGATTCTGGCCAATGTTCAGGCGGTCATCGACCAGCCGGAAGCCTGCCTGCGCACCATCAACTTCATGGATCGGATCGTCATGGGGCTGATCGGCACCGACGGTATCGTGGCGATCTGCGAGCATGACATCAATGCCGGTGCGCCCGCGATCGCCGCACTGGAATCCTATATCGCCGGAAACGGCGAATGGAGCGATACGGCGCGGGCATTGGCGACGGCCCAGGAGGCCTTTCACGCCAACTCCATTGCCTTCCTGGAGCCGGTCGAGCAGACCGTCGACTTCATCATCGCGGCCATGACCGCTTTTGCCATTCTGGTCGGCCTCGCGGTAATCGTCAGCGTCGTGCTGCTGTCCCGCCGCCACATCGTGCTGCCCCTGCGCGCCATCGTCACGGCCATGAAGCGCCTCGCGGAGGGCGATGACGAGCGTGAACTGTCAGCCCCGCCACGCGCCGGCGAGATCGGCGAGCTTGCCGAAACCTTTGACGTCTTCCGGAAAAAGAGTGTCGAGCTGGCGCAGGCGAAGAAGATTGACGAACAACGGGCCAGCGAGGCGGCCGAGCGCAATCAGCTCTTTGCCCGCCTTGCCGACGACTTCGAGAAAGACGTCGGCGAGACCCTCGACGAACTTACCACCTCCTCGGAGACCCTCTCCCAAACCGCAGGCGTCCTGCTGTCGGAATCCAAAACCACCTCCGGCGCGATTACCGGGGCCACCACCCGGGCCGAGGAAACCGGAGAGAGCATGAAGGCCGTCGCCGCGTCAGCGGAAGAACTGATGGCAAGCAATCAGACGATCACCGAGCGCATGGCCCATTCGGAGCAGAGTATCGGCCAGGTGGTCGAGGCAACGGACCGGACCCGCAAGGAAATGGACAGCCTGCAGGAGGCCGCGGACCGGATCGGCGAAGTGGTTCACCTGATTTCCGATATCGCCGAACAGACCAACCTGCTCGCCCTGAACGCCACCATCGAGGCGGCACGGGCCGGCGAGGCAGGCAAGGGCTTCGCAGTCGTTGCTTCGGAAGTCAAATCGCTGGCCAACCAGACCGGGCGGGCGACGGACGAGGTGCGCGAGCAGATCTCCGCCATCCAGGCGCTGACCGGCAATGCGGCGAAGCTGATCTCCGACGCCGCCGACTCGATCGGATCGATGAACGAGGTCACGGAAGCGGTGGCCGCCTCAATCAGTGAGCAGTCGGGTGCGACGGGCGAAATCGCACGGACCGTCACCAGGGTGACTCAGGATGCCGGCGGCGTGAGCAGCGACCTGTCGCAGGTCGGCGAAAGCGCCCGGCGGACCGACGAGGTCGCGGGCAACGTGGAAGGCCTCGCGGACAGTCTTTCCAGAGGAGCCGACGGCCTGCGCAGCAGCGTCCAGCGTTTCCTCTCCGAAGTCCGGGCCGCCTGACTTAACCTGACTTCACCGTAAGCGGTTCAAACGCGCAAAAGCCGCTGCTGCCCCGCCACGAACACCGCTTTCACCTGAGGCTCCGTGGGGTTGCTTGCGTCGACCAGAAGGATGTCTGCGCGCTGACCCGGCGCGATGCGGCCCCGATCCTCGAGCCCGGCTGCGATCGCGGGATTTTCGGAGATCAGCTTCCAGGCCGCGGGCAGATCGCAGACAGCGTCCCCGACCAGCTTGAAGGCCGCCAATAGCGGCGCGGGATAGTAGTAGTCGGAAGCCAGCACCGTGCAATAGCCGCCGGCGACCGCCTCGGCGGCATTCAGCGCCCCGTTATGACTGCCGCCGCGCAGCACATTGGGCGCACCCAGCACGATGTGCTCGCCGGCTTCAACCGCCGCATCGGCCGTGGGCCGGTTCATGGGAAACTCGGATGTGGTCACGCCGATCGAGCGGTAGCGGCGACGCATCTCCGGCGTGGTCTCGTCATGGGCCAGCAGAGCCGCACCCTGCGCCCGCGCCACCGCCGCCAAGCGGTCGATCGCGTCCTCGACCTCGGAAGACCGCGCCATCAGCTCGGCGATGCGGCCGCGGTATTCACTTTCGGACAGACCTGAGCGCGCGGTCATGCGGGGCAGCTTGCTCAGGAGTTTGCCCTCGGCGAAGAGATCGCTGGTGTGGTCGTTAAAAGCCAGCAGCGGCGTCGGTGTCTGTGTCAGCCAGTCGACGACCTGGGCCTCGGCGTCGAGAGCGAAGAGCTCCCAGCGCAGATGCAGGCGGGCATCGCAGGCCAGTTCGGGCCGCAGCCGCTCCAGCGCCTCCACGAGTTTGCGCGCATTCTCGAGGCTGCGCAGCCCCGGCTCCCAGGAGATCGTCAGACCGAGGTAAGCCGTCGTGATGCCGTTGGCCAGGATCTGACGATCGCTTTCCCGCAAGGCCACCTCGAGCGGGAAGGCCACACCGGGCCGCGGCATGATGTTGTGCTCGAAAGCGTCACCGTGGATATCGACGATACCGGGCAGCAGGAGAAGGCCGGAAGCATCCAGACGCCGGGCAGCCGGCGCCGGCTCTTCCGACACGAAGCCGTCCGAAAGGCAGACATCCGCGCGAATCAGTTCGTCCCCGATCAGCGCCTCAGCGCCCTCCAGAACCCAGGCTTCCACTGCTTGGTCGGTCATTGCTGCCATTCTCTATCTGTCGTTACGGTCTTCCGGTTACAGGAATCCAAGGCAAGAAAGACGAGCGACAGAATAGCGACAGGCTATGACGCTTCGTGTTTCGCTTGGATAAAAAGAGGCGGGAGCTGGACGGAGCCTCCTCCTGTATACACAGCTACGACAAAGCCGTCGCGATTCCCAGTCTGTCGTAAAAAATTCACAAAGCAGCGGCGTGCTCTTCCCAGGTCGTCTAGTCCTGGCCCGGCGCCATCAAGCGGCCGGAAATCTCCGGTTCGTGGAACACCAGTTCGACCATGGAAAGCGGCCAGCAGCCACGGCTGAACTCGATCGGCCGGCCGGCCGGATCGCTGTTGATCGAGATCGTGCGCATGACCGGCGTCTCGGGCGTCAGGCGCAGCGCGACGGCTTCCTCCCGAGTCGCAAAGCCGCCGCTGACCCGCGTCTCGACCCGCTGAAACTCGGCAATGCCGTGACTGCGAAACACCGCCGCCACCGACTGCTCGATATTGTAAACCCGTTCGAAATCCGGCAGGCGGGCCGCCGAGAAAGTTTTGGAGGTGAGATAAACCGGCTGGCCGTCCAGGAGACGCACGCGGGTTAGCAGAATGGCCTCGTCGGTCTCCGGCATCTCCAGCGCGAGAGCCGCTGCCGCCAGGGGTACGCCACGCGTCAGCTCGAGAGTCCTGGTCGCGACGGCATCGGCATCGGACTCCAGCGCATCGATGAAGCGTTTGTTGCTGGAGATGTTGTAGGACGCCGGCGCCACGCGGACAAAAGCGCCCACGCCCTTGCGGACTTCGAGGAAGCCCTCGCGCTGCAGCTTCGTCAGGGCACGCCGCAAGGTGACCCGCGTGACACCGAAGGCCTCGGACAACTGGTTCTCACCTGGCAGGCGTTCGCCCGGCGCGATGCCGCCCTCGGCGATCAACTGGCGCAGACGATCATAAATCTGCAACCAGATTGAACGGTCACCGCGAGGCTCGAAGCCCGCGAGCGTGGCCTCGCGCACCCAGGGATGCCTGTCGAGAATACCGGCAAGTTCCTGGTGATCGACGGTATCGACCATCAAGTTTCTCCTACAGAAAAAAGCGCGTCGCGAGGTGCCATGGTTTCATCGTTTCGTCCACCTCAGTGTCACATCCGCGTCATGGAAGTGCTGTATATACAGCGCCGTCAAACAACGCTGTACAAGCAGCATAAATAGGAGACTCGCATGTTGCGTTCAATCTTGGCGGCGGCCGTTCTGGCTTTCGCCGCGCCCGCCTGGGCCGAACCGGTCAAGCTCGCCGTCACGGATATCGAGGGACTTGAAGCACTGCAGCAGGAGTTCGGCGCCTTCGAAGCTGCGCTGGAAAAATCCACCGGCCTGGAGATCGAACTCTTTCCCGTGAGCTCCCGCACCGCCGCGGTCGAAGCCACCAATCAGGGGAAGATCGACCTGATCCTGACCGGCCCGGCGGAATACGTCGTGATCAAGGAACTGACCAAGTCCGAGATCGTCGTGGCCTGGCAGCGCCCGAACTACTTCGCGCAGATCGTCACCATGACCGACGGACCGATTGCCAGCATCGAAGACCTGAAGGGTAAGACGGTCACCTTCGGTTCGGTCGGCTCGACCTCACAGCACCTCGGCCCGTCCCAGGTTCTCGCAGACTTCGGCCTGATGTACGGCACGGACTACAACCCGCAGATCATCTCGCGCAACGTCGCCGTCGAGGCGCTGATCCGCGGTGACGTGCAGGCGGTCGGCATGAACGAAAGCCACCTGCGCCGCATCCGCAAGGCCTTTCCCGACCAGTCCTTCACCGTGGTGGCCCGCGGCCGTGACCTGCCGAACGACATCCTGGTCGCCCGCGCGGGCCTGGACGAGGACGTGGTGACGAAGATCCGCGACGCCTTCCTCAACGACAGCGACGCCCTGATGGCCGCCGTCCTGAAGGGTGAAGATAACCAGAAATACACCGGTGGTTTCTTCATCACCTCGGTGAAGGACAGCGACTACGACTACGTCCGCAGCATGTATCAGACCATCGGCGTCGACACCAAAGCCTTCGTCGGCGACTGATCCGAGTTTAAGTAACCGGGAAAAGCCGGAAGGGCGCTGCGCTCTTCCGGCCGCTCCTTTTGGAGCAACGGAGATCAAGAGTGCTGCAGACCGCCCTGAAAACATCACAAGACTTCGCGCCACCCCCGGCACCATCCTTTGAAGAGCGTGAAGCCGCCGTCACCGTAACGGGACTGAAGAAGGCCTATGACGGCGGCGCCGCGATTCTGAAAGGCGTCGATGCGACCATCACGCAAGGCGAACGGGTTGCCGTCATCGGCTCCAACGGGTCAGGCAAATCGACCCTGCTGAAGTGCATCATCGGCCTGCACCCCATTACGGGCGGCGCGGTCGAAACCCTCGGCGAAAGCTTCACCAGCCTGCCCAGTGCGGCGCAGCGCAATCGCCTGCGGCGGCAAACCGGTTTCGTGTTCCAGAAACACTGTCTGGTCCGGCGGCGAAGCGTGCTCTCCAACGTGGTACACGGCATGCTCGGCGCGCCCGGATCCTGGCGTGCCTTTACCCACAGCCTGGCACCGGCGGCCTGGCGGGACCGCGCGCTGGAAGCACTGGAGGAAGTGAACCTGCTGGACAAGGCCATGAGCCGGGCCGACGCCCTTTCGGGCGGACAGCAGCAGCGAGTCGCCATCGCCCGCGCACTGACCCGACGGCCCAAACTGCTGATCGCGGACGAGCCGGCGGCGAGCCTCGACCCGGCTTCGGGACGGGACGTTATGGAGCTCTTCACCCGCCTCTGCCGCGATCACGGCATCACCCTGCTGTTTACATCACACGACATGGAACACACGCTCGAATTCGCCGAGCGGGTCATCGCGGTGAAGGCCGGGCAGGTGTTCTTCGACAAGCCGAGCGCACGGGTCACCCAACAGGATCTGGACAAGACCTTTAATGGCACCCCTCACTAGTAATGGCACAAATCACTAGAGTTTCAGCACCCCGGCTGTCGCGCATTTCGCCGCTTACCTTCGCGGTCTGGGTGACTTTCGGCGCCATCGTGATCGTCTCCATCGGCGATGTCGCCCCCTCCTTCACGCAACTGGCCGAAGGCCTGCCCGGCATGGTCTCGCTGGTCGACCGCATGCTGCCCCCCAACACGGAGGGAGCGTTCCTGCAGCGGATCGGCCTGCGCCTGCTCGAGACCTTTCAGATCGCCCTGGCCGGCGCCGCGATCGGCATCGCGCTCAGCCTGCCGATTGCCTGGCTGGCGGCCCGCGGCGTCTCTCCGCTCGGGCGGTCGGGCTATCTCTTCAAGGCCTTCGTCTCCCTGCTGCGGACCATCCCGGACTTGGTCTGGGCTCTGCTGTTCGTGGCCACGGTCGGGCTCGGCCCGGTGGCCGGCACTCTGACCATCATCGTCGACACCATCGGCTTCTGCGGCCGCTTCTTCGCCGAGGCCATCGAAGATTCGGAAGAGGAGCCGCAGGAGGCGCTCTCGGCGATCGGCGCCGGGCCGGTTTCGATCCTGGTCGGCGCCATCCTGCCGGACGCCGCGCCCTCCATGATCAACGCCTCGCTCTTCGCCCTGGAAAAAGCGGTGCGTTCCTCAGTGGTGCTGGGACTGGTGGGCGCCGGCGGCATCGGCCAGGAACTGAAAGTCGCCTTCGACCTCTTTCAGTATCAGAACGCCTCCACGATCATTCTCCTGATCTTTCTGATCGTGCTCGCCATGGAGTATGTGACGGACCGACTGCGCGCCCGGGTCCAGTGAGAGCTTTCGTAAGGCGCGTTATACCAAGGGTCAATATTATAGCCCCTTGGTGTTAAAGAGCCTTGGGAGCCGGGACGCAGCGCTCGGGGTCCAGCGCCCGCAACGCCGCCGAGACTCTGGTGCGTTCGGACAGCAAGTGATTGAACTGCGCGTCGCAGCCGGCGATGGGCGTGGGATAGTTGCGGATCTCCTGCAGTAGCTTCCCCCTGGCCACCCGCAGTTCCGCGCGCGCCAGCGTCACGCATTCCTCAACCGTTGTGACCATCGCTTTTTTCCTCTCCATTTCGGCTTCCGGGCGGCGCGCGGCCTCCTGCAGCACGACACCGTATTTACCGTAGGTCCGCCAGAGCAGCTTGCTGTGATCGTGGCGCGGCCCCGCAATTTCGAGTTGGTGGGCAATCTCCTGCCCGGCCCGGATCATGGCGCGGTAGTTGCGCAGCCGCTGATCCAAGGCGTTAAGGATTCCGATCATGACTGTGACACCCTTTGCTTTCCAGCTTCAGGTGGCGAGTCTAGACCTGAATGAACATTCAATCTATTGTATGAAAAGACCATTTTGCATACAGAAAAAATATATCATGGAACTGCGGCATCTCAGGTACTTCACGACCGTCGCCGAGGAAGGTCATATCACGCGCGCCGCCGAGCGCCTGGAAATGCAGCAGCCACCCTTGAGTCTGCAGATCAAGGCCCTGGAGAAGGAACTGGGGGTCAAGCTGTTCCACCGGCGTTCCCGCGGGGTCGAGCTGACCGAAGCCGGCACCGCCTTTTACGCCGAGGTCTCGGAACTGCTTGCGAGTCTGGAAGAGGCCATCTCCAAGACCAAGCGGGTCGCGCGCGGCGAGCAGGGCAAGATCGCCATCGGCTTCACCAGTTCGGTGATTTTTCACGCCGCCACCAAGAACGCCATCCGTTCCTTCCGTTCGGCCTTTCCCGAGGTCACGGTGTCGCTGGAGGAAGACTCCTCCACGGAACTGATCGACAACATCGCTCACAACAAACTGGATGCGGCCTTCGTACGCACCAACAGCTCTCACGTCGAGGGCATCCAGATCCATAAGATGCTGGAAGAGCCGATGTACCTGGCCCTGCCGGCGGAACACCCGCTCGCGGCCGGCAATGCCTCGAGAGCCGTCGCCCTCTCTGCCCTGGCGGACCAGCCGCTGGTGCTTTACCGCCGGCATGTGGGCCCCGGCCTCTACGACCGGATCATCGCGGCCTACGCCAGCGCGGGCCTGACGCCCCAGATCATGCAGGAAGCGCCACGGGTCGGCTCGGCGCTCAATCTGGTCGTCGCCGGTCTGGGGGTCAGCTTCGTACCGCAGTCGCTTTGCGTCTCGCATGCGGACGGCGTGACCTACCGGCCGGTCGACAGCGATCCTCCCCTGCTCGCCCCCATCATGCTGGCCTGCCGCAAGACCGAGGCCTCCGAGGCGGTAAAATCCTTCATCCGGATCGTACGAGCGTCGATGGGGGCTTGGAAGTAGTTGGTTTTTTGGGTTGCCTGCTCCAGCCCTCTCCCCCACCCCGACCACCCAATGACATTATCCTGCGGGTGGTCGAGGTGGGAGAGAGGGCCGGTGCCGGATTCAGCGCAAATCAACTCAATGAAAATCCCGAGACGGAAAGAGCACCTTGGCCTGATCGCGCGGATGCCTGGGCCGGGGCACGGGCTTCGTCTTGCCGCGCTGCATCAGGCCATTGTGCTTCAGGCGCGGCAGCACCGGGTTCTTGACCTCATCGGCGTGGGAGAGTTCCGGTTTAAACTCGGTGCCGTCGCCCAACTGGTCCAGCAGGGGCGAGAGGTCCTCGATCCGGTCGGCGATCAGGTGCACCACGATCCCTTCGCGCTGCAGGCGCCCGGTGATGCGCATCAGCCGGGCCGTGACCACGGCGCGGCGGAAGCGCTCGAAGCTCTTCGGCCAGACCACCGCGTTACAGACCCCGGTCTCGTCCTCCAGGGTGATGAAGATCACGCCCGAAGCGCTGCCGGGACGCTGGCGGACCAGGACCAGACCGCAGACCGTGATGCGCGCATCGACCGGAATCTCCAGCAGGCGGTCGGCGGGCGTAAGTGTCGCAAAGTCGGGATGCTGTTCGCGCAGCAGAGCCAGAGGATGCGCCTTGAGGGACAGACGCAGCGAGGCATAGTCCTCGACCACCTCCTCGCCGAGCGATGACGGCGGCAGGGTGACGGCAGGCTCGGGCCCCCGGTCCTCTTCCCCGGCGGCGGCGAAAAGCGGCAGCGGCGCCTCCCCCAGCCCCTTGATCTGCCAGAGCGCCTGACGCCGGTCCAGCGCCATGGAGGAGAAGGCATCGGCGCGCGCCAGCACGTCCAGTGCCCGCGGCGAGAGGCCGGCCCGCCGCCAGATCGCCAGCGGATCCGCATAGCCGTTGCCGCGCGCCGCCACCAGCCAGTCGCCGTCCTCCTGGGACAGGCCCTTGATCTGGCGCAGGCCGATCCGCAGAGCCATGTTCAGCCCGCCGCTATCGGTCGTGCCGCCGGTCTCCAGGGTCGAATCCCAGGCTGAGTGATTGACGTCGGCCGGACGCACCTCCACGCCGTGCTCCCGCGCGTCCCGGATGATCTGCGCCGGCGCATAAAAACCCATGGGCTGGCTGTTCAGCAGGGCGCAGGCGAAAACCGCCGGGTAGCGGCACTTCATCCAGGCGGAGACGTAGGCCAGCAGTGCGAAGCTGGCCGCATGACTCTCGGGAAAGCCATACTCGCCGAAGCCCTCGATCTGCCGGAAACAGCGCTCGGCGAAGTCCCGGTCATAGTCACGTTTGACCATGCCCTCGATCATCTTTTCCCGGAAGGTATGGATCGTCCCGCTGTTGCGAAAGGTCGCCATGGCCCGGCGCAGCCTGTCGGCTTCGCTGGCGGTAAAGCCGGCGGCCACCATGGCGATGGACATGGCCTGCTCCTGGAACAGCGGCACGCCCAGAGTCTTTTTCAGCACCCGGCGCAGCTCTTCGGAGGGGTAATGCACCTGCTCCTCACCATTCCGCCGGCGCAGGTAGGGATGCACCATGTCGCCCTGGATCGGCCCCGGCCGGACAATGGCGATCTCGATCACCAGGTCGTAGAAATTGCGCGGCTTCATACGCGGCAGGAAGTTCATCTGCGCCCGGCTCTCGACCTGGAACACCCCGATGGCATCGGCCCGGCAGAGCATGTCGTAGACCTTCGCATCACCCGAGGGCACGGAACGGAGTTCGAAAATTCTGCCGTGGTGACGATGGATCAGTTCCAGGCCCTTGCGCAGGCAGGTCAGCATGCCGAGCGACAGCACATCGACCTTCAGGATCCCCAGGGCGTCCAGATCGTCCTTGTCCCACTGGATCACCGTGCGATCCTCCATGGCCGCGTTCTCCACCGGCACCAGTTCGTCCAGTCGCCCCCGGGTCATGACGAAGCCGCCGACATGCTGGGAGAGATGCCGGGGAAAGCCGGTGATCTCGGCGGCGAGATCCAGGGTGAGGCGCAGGCGCGGGTCCTCCGGCTTCAGGCCGATCTCCCGCACCCGCTCATCGGCCAGTCCGTCGCGCGACCAGCCGGAGGCCTGGGTCGCCAGGGCCGCGATGGAATCCGCACTCAGGCCCATGACCTTGCCGACATCCCGGATCGCCCCGCGCGTGCGGTAGTGAATCACGGTCGCCGTCATGCCCGCATGGGCGCGGCCGTATTTCTCATAGATATACCGGATCACCTCTTCCCGGCGTTCGTGCTCGAAGTCCACATCGATATCCGGCGGCTCGTTCCGCTCACTGCTGATAAAGCGCTCGAACAGCAGATCGGTCCGGTCCGGATCCACCGCCGTCACGCCCAGGCAATAGCAGACCGCCGAATTGGCCGCGGAACCGCGCCCCTGGCAGAGGATCTCCTCGCTCTCGGCGAAGCGGACCAGATCATAGACGGTCAGAAAGTAAGGCGCGTAGGAAAGCTGACCGATCAGTGCCAGCTCATGCTCCAGTTGCTTGCGGATCTTCTCCGGGATACGGCCCGGATAACGCTTCCGGGCGCCCTTCCAGGTCAGATGCTCCAGTTCCTCCTGCGGACTCCGCCCCTCGCTGGTGATCTCGTCCGGATAGTCATAGCGCAGTTCGTCCAGATTGAAGTCACAACGCGCAACGATTTCGAGACTGCGCGCAAGCGCCTCGGGATAATCCTGAAATAGCCGCGCCATCTCCGCAGCCGATTTGAGATGGCGCTCGGCATTATCGAGCACCCGATAGCCGGCGTTATCGATCGTGCACTTCTCACGGATGCAGGTCAGCACATCCGCCAGCGGCCGGCGCGCGGGCGCGTGCATCATGACGCCGTTGGTCGCCAGCAGCGGGATCCCGAGGCTTTCCGCAAGATCGGAGAGGCGGTGCAGGCGCCGCACGTCGTCGCCCCGGTAGCGATAGCGCGCGGCGAGATAGAGCCGGCCGGGAAAGAGCGCGCGCCAGGCCTCCAGCTCGGCGCCGTAGCGCGGAAAAACCACATCGGTCTCATGGGCCTCCGCCTCCAGATCTTCCGGTGGCAGTGCGACGAACAGCATGCCCTCCTGCCAGTCCTTCAGATCATCGCGGTAGAGAATGCAATCGCCCTTTTCTGCGCGGCGCCGGCCCAGGGTCAGCAGGCGGCAAAGCCGCCCGTAAGCCGCCCGGTCCATGGGAAAGGCCAGCAGGTCCGCAGCATCCTGGAAGCGTAGCCGGGACCCGACAACCAGGCGCAGCCCGGTTTCCTTGGCCGCGACATGGGCCCGGACCACCCCAGCAAGACTGTTGATGTCGGCAATCCCCACCGCCTTCAGACCCAGGGCCGCCGCCTGCAGCACATACTCGTCCGGATGGGACGCCCCCTCCAGAAAGGAGAAATTCGAGAGCAGGTCCAGTTCAGCGTAACCAAGATTCGGATCGATCGTACTCAGCATCATGCGAAAAACCCGTGCAGGAACCAGGTCACCGGCATACCGGACCGCAGCGGCCCCTCCCGGTAGAGCCAGAAACGGCCGCCGGCCTCATCCTCGACCCGCCAGTAATCGCGGGTGCCGCCGCGCCAGCCCGGATCCCCCCGCCACCACTCCGGGGTCAGGCGTTCCGGCCCCTCGGCCGCCCGGACCCGGTGCCGAATGCGCCGCCAGCGGAAGACGGCCGGCGGCATACCGGGCTCACCCGGCGGCAAAAGCGAAAGGGTCTCGACCTGTTCCGGCCTCTGCAGAAGACGGATCGGACGCAGTGGCCGGGTCTTGTGCTGAGAATCGTCATTCTCCGCCTCATCGGCGTGAACGCCGGCGGACAGGCTTTCGGACGCGGGCAGTGCACGATAGGCCCGCTCGGGCAGATAGCTGGCGACCGCCTGCAGCCTCAGAACCCGATCGAAACCCAGACGGTTGCCCAACCGGTCGATCAAATGGGCCGTGCCGCTTTCATCGGCGGTACCAGCAGGTGCTTCGCCATCCCCTTCTTCCCCGACCGTGATCGCCTCCTGGATCGCACCCAGAGGCTCCACCCCGCTGGCCTTCAGAACCAGGGCTTCGAAGCCGAAGGCCGGATCCAGCCCGCCCAGATGTTCGGCGAAGAGTCGCGCCAGTTGCTTCGGATCGCGCATCGGTCTGGCCGTGCCGATCTCAAGGCTCTGGGTCGCGCCATCCACCCGGTGGCAGTGAAACTCCAGGCTGCGGCAGCCGTAATGGGCCTGCCGCAGCCTTGTACAAAGCCGCTGCAGCAACAGTTTCAGCGCCTCGGCAATATCCGAGGCCTGGACCAGCGGTTCAGGAAAGGCGATCCGCTCGCGGTAAGGCCGTTCATGGGGGCGCGGGGTGATCGGCTCCGCCAGCCGGCCCAGGGCCTGGTCCAGGCGCTGCACCACCTCCAGCCTGAAGCGGTTGGCCAGGGAGATCCGCGGCAGGGCATAAAGATCGCCGATCCGCCGCAGGCCCAGGCGCGACAGCTTAGACAGCGTTTCCGAATCCAGCCGCAAGGCCGCGACCGGCAGCGGCGCCAAGGCATCGCGCGTCTTACCTGACGGCACCACTGCCCGCTCCTCGCCGCAACGGGCCAGTGCCCAGGCCGCCCCGGGCGTATCGGCCAGCGCGCCGCGCACGGAGAAGCCGTAACCCTTCAGCCGTTCCAGAAGATCGTCGAGCAGCGCCTGTTCCCCGCCACGCAGATGGGCACAGCCGGTCACATCAAGCCAGAGGCCGTCAGACCCCTCCAGGGACACCCAGGGCGTATAGGCGCCGCACCAGCGGGCCAGGCGCTCCATCATGGCCGCATCGGCCCGGGCATCCGATGGCAGGGTGACAAGATCCGGCAGCACCGCCCGGGCATCAGCCAGGGTCATCCCCGGCGCGACTCCGGCGGCCTCAGCGGCCTGTGTGACGGCGGAAATGACAATGCGGTTGCCGGTCTCGAGCGTGACCGCCAGCGCCCTATCCCACCAGACGCCGCCCTGATGATGGCTCTGGCGGCGGATCAGCCTGTCCGTCGGCAGCCTCGGCAGCCAGAGAGAAACGATACGTCTTTGCATCCCACTTCACCATCCAAGCGCCGCGCCCACCGTTCCGGCAGCGCAGCAGCGAAAGCCGCCAGGTCGCGGCGCCTATGGCACCAGCTTGTGTGTCACCGCTCCTGGCGGCGTTGACCGACCAGCGTGAGAAAGCCGCGCTGGGTTCCCTCTCCTTTAGCCCGCTTTCCTTTGGTCCTCTCTCCTTTGAACGCAGAAAAACCGCCTCCTCTTTCCGGTCACGGCCATGGCCGGCAGGCGGAGCCTTCGACACCTGATCCCGCCAGGCGGAGCGAACCAGAAAAGCGGTGACGCCGCTGTTCTCCGCGGCCAGTTGCAACCGGCGGCTGGCGGTCAGATCGACGCCGCCGGACAACTCGCCGACCACGGCAGTCAGGGCACGGCAGCGCAGGCCCTCCTCCATGGCGGCAAGGATCTCCCTGGGCTTGCGGCAGCCCACGAGGATCAGCCGCCTGTGATCCAGGCCGAAGGCCGCAAGCCCCGGCGGGTAAAGCGCACTGCCGTCCAGCAGATCGGCGCACCAGAGCACCGGTCCCTTGAGACGCCCGGCGAGAATGGCCGCAAAGGCTTCGGCCCCTTCACCGGAAAATTCATGCAAGCAGCCTCGGCGCAAACCGCCAATCCCAGATTTGAGCGAGACCTTGTCATTGGACAGGCTTTCCCCAGACAGCAGGCGATCGATTGCCGGCAGGCCCAGGGCGACAGGCTCGCCGGTTTTTCCGCTCCAGCCGTCACGTTCGATCCTGCGCAGCTCCGCACGCAAAGCCGTCAATTTGGCCGCCGTTTCACCTTGGGGGGCCGAACCCGCATTTATCCGAACAGGCTTCGAAGGCAACATTTCTCCGCCGCGCTCTCGCTCATCTCAATTGTTCTTGTTTTGTTCTATACCGTCTGAAACGAAGGAGTCAATAAACCCAGGATTGGAAAAGCCGACATCCCAAGGGCGAGGATCTGAAGAACGAGAAATCAAAAATGGGATGAAAAAAGAAAATTGAGAACTCCTGAAAGCAACCATTAGATGAAATCCACCCGCCTTTCCCTGACCAGGCGTTATGAATCGGGAAAGAGTTTGCCGCTATAAAGAGATCCGGAAGTTGACGAAAGGTGCCCGGCCGCCGGCGTCACACCGAAAACAGGTCGGTAAGTTCGAGCAAAAGATATCGTAAAAACAATCAATTAGAAAGAAACGGCCGGTTCGAAGCCCATGAAGATATCGCGCCCGAAAATCCTGTCCCTCTACTTTCCTCTGGCCATTTTCCTCTGCCTGGCCTCGGCGGTGCTCGGCATCACCTGGTTTCTTTCCCACAATCAGATGGCCGCCATCCGGAACGAGGTGCATCTGATCGGCCAGCAGACCGCCGGACAGGTCAAGAATCACATTACCAACCACTTGAGCGTCATCGAGCACCTGCGTGACCTCTGGATGCGGCGGCAGATCAACAATCACGACGCCTATGTGGAAACGGTCGAATCCCTGCATCTGCAGTTCTCGGGCTTTCAGGCCATCAACTGGGTCGACGCCAACGGCATTATCCAGTGGGTCGCCCCTGAAGCCGGTAACGGACCGGCCATGGGCGCCAATCTGGCCGAGCACCCGGTCGCCGGCCCCTTGCTGGAACGGGCCCTGCGCAGCAACCAGGACCTGGCCACCAAGCCGATCATGCTGCTGCAGGGCGGAAAGGGTTTCGCCGCCTACTATCCGCTGGTGCGCAATGGCCGGCTGGAGGGTTACCTGAACGGTGTCTTCCGGGTCGATCCGCTCCTGAAAGGCGCCCTCGCCCAGGTCGCGCGCAGCGACTATCAGATCGTCATCAGCGACGGCGAACAGCCGATCTTCAGCCAGGGCGCGGCCTACCAGGATGAAGGCTTCACCACCACTCAGCCGATCCAACTGCTCGATAGAAGCTGGAGCCTGTCTCTGACGCCCGGCCCCGACTCCGTTGCCGCCCAGTCGATGAACGCCGACAAGGTGATCCTCGTGCTCGGGCTTCTGCTGTCGGTGGGTCTGGCCTACCTCCTGCGCCTGGTCGCGCTGCGTCAGGAAGCACTCTGGGCCGCCGAGGAGAGTTACAGCGGCCTTTTCGAGAATGCCACGGAAGGTATTTACCGCAGCCTGCCGGACGGCACCTGCGTGAGCTGCAATCCGGCCCTGCTGAAGCTCAACGGCTTCGAAAAGGAATCCGAACTTCTGAGCGCCATCAATACCAACGCGACAAGCTGGTATGCAGATCCGAACCGCCGCAGCGAATTCCTGCACCTGCTCAACCGGAACGGCCGGGTCGAAAACTTCGTTTCAGAGGTTCACAACCTGGGCAGCGGCGAGCCCTTCTGGGTTAGCGAAAACGCCCACGTCATCCGGGGCGAAGACGGCGAGATGCTGGGCTATCAGGGCACCGTCATGGACATCACCGAGCGACGGCGGGCGAACGAGACCCTGCGGTACGAGCGGGAATTCGTCGTCGCCATGCTGGATACGGCGGAAGCCCTGATTTCCGTGATCGACATGGAAGGCCGGGTCGTCCGCTTCAACAAGGCCTGCGAGCGCCTCTCCGGTTACAGCTTGGCCGAGGTGGAAGGCCACAGCGTTTTCGACTTCGTCATCCCGGAGGAAGAACGCGACGATCTGGAAGGCATGCTGCGCAGCCTGCGTTTCGGTGTCTATCCCAACACCCATCTGAATCACTGGGCCTGCCGCAACGGCGACAAGCGACTGATCGAATGGTCGAATACGGCGCTGCGCGACGACTTCGGCAAAATCGCCTACTGCGTCTCCATCGGTATCGACGTCACCGAGCGGAAACAGGCGGAAGAGGCATTGCAGCAGGCAAAGGAAGAGGCGGAAACGGCCAACCGGGCAAAATCAGAATTCCTGGCCAACATGAGCCATGAGCTGCGCACGCCCCTGAACGCGGTCATCGGCTTCGCAGAGATCCTGGAAAACCAGATGTTCGGCGATATGGGCGACAGCCGCTATGGCGACTACGCCCGCGACATCCGGACCAGCGCCACTCACCTTCTGGGCATCATCAACAACATCCTGGACCTCTCCAAGGTCGAGGCCGGGCGCCTCGAACTGATCGAGGATCCCACAGATGTCCGGGATGTACTCTCCGCCTGCCTCAATATCGTCAAGGCGACAGCCGGCGCCGACGAAGTCGCCTTCGAGGTCGAGACCGACGACGATCTGCCCTATCTGCTGGCGGACGAACGTATGCTGCGCCAGATCCTTCTGAACATCCTCTCCAACGCCCTGAAGTTCACCCCCGCCGGCGGGCAGATCACGATTGTCCTGCAGAGCAACATGATCGCCGCGAAAGACGGAAGCCATGCCTACGGCATCTCGATCACGGATACCGGCATCGGCATGACCGCCGAAGATGTCGCTAAGGCCCTGGCCCCCTTCGGCCAGGTGGAGAGCTCACTCAGCCGCAAATACGAGGGCACCGGCCTGGGCCTGCCGCTCTCCCAGTCTCTGGTCGAGCTGCATGGTGGCAGCCTGACGATCAAGAGCCGTCCGGACGAGGGCACCACGGTCTTCATCGCGTTCCCGAAGAACCGGGTCATCACCCGCAACACCTCAACGGGCGGCGCACTGGCGAACTCCGCATAACCGGCCAACACCTCTAGACGTACGGTGCCTCGATCGCTTCCTGTTCCAGGGTGCGCTTGACGGCCGGGCGCTCCAGGATCCGCTCCAGCAGCGCGCCGATGTTCGGCAGGCTGCGCGGCGGCCGGGCCATGCCGCGGCCCCAGCGCGACAGCATCAACAGGTAGAGGTCGCAGACGCTGACCTGATCCCCCAATAGATAGGGCTTGCCCTCCAAGGCCTCCTCGAGGATGTCGAAGCTGTCGTTCAGGCGCGCCTCGGCGGCCGCCTTGACCGCTTCGACCCCGGCTTCGTCGGTCGTATAGCGATGACCGTAGAAGTAAGTCAGGAAAGTCGCCTGGATCGTGTTGGTCATATAGCAGAGCCACTTGTAGAGCTGCGCGCGCTCAGGCGAGCCCAACGGCGGTGTCCAGCCGCTGTCCCTGTGGCTATCCAGAATATGCAGGCAAACCGCCACGGTCTCATGCAGCACCAGCCGACCGGCACCCTCGCCCTCGATCAGGACCGGGATCAGGCCACTGGGGTGCAGCGCCAGGTACTCCGGCGTCTTGTGCTCATTCTTTGTCCGGTCGACGAAGCGCAGTTCATAAGGCACGCCGATCTCCTCGAGCAACATATGCGGGGTGATGCTGGCGTTTCCGGGATAGTAGTAGAGCTGATACATCGACGTCGTTTCCGTTCTGCTGTGTGTTCGCTACCTGGGACAGGCGAATCGCGCGTGAAGCCGGCGACAAGCAAATCCGGCTTTTCGCTAAGAGGCAAAGTCTTTTCACGGACGTGACAGGTTTTTGATAAGCAAGGCAACGCTATCAGAATTCTGATCCGGGGCCGCTCTCGTCGCGTATCTTCAATGACGTCAGATAAGAGAGGATATTCGTCTTGTTCGACAGACCCGCCCGCATTGATCCCGCTCCGGGGCAGGAATCGGTCTGGGACTATCCAAGGCCGCCACGGTTGGAAGCCGTCAGCGAGCGACTGCGCGTCGTTTTCGCCGGAACGACCGTCGCCGAGACTCTCCAGGGTTACCGCGTCCTCGAAACCAGCCATCCGCCGGTCTATTATTTCCCGCCAACTGACGTTCGGCGGGAACTGCTGCATGCCGAGACCGGCCGCTCCTACTGCGAGTTCAAGGGGCCCGCCTGTTACTGGTCGCTCGAAGCGGGCGCGCAGCGCTCGGCGCAAGCGGCCTGGAGCTATCCGGAGCCGACGCCGCCTTTTCGGAAGCTCCGCGATTTCTATGCCTTTTACGCCTCCCGCGTTGAGAGCTGCTGGGTGGACGACGAAAAGGTCCAGGCGCAGGAAGGGGATTTTTACGGCGGCTGGATCACCGCCAAGATCGTCGGCCCCTTCAAAGGCGCGTCAGGGACCTGGGGATGGTAGTTCAGATCGTCACCTCAAGGAGGCTCGCCCCAAAGATCCTGCTCATTGCTTTCGCCTTTCTGCTAGCCTTTCTACCCCCTGCTCATGCGCAGAATGACGCGGGGCTATGGCAAGCCATCAAGGCCGGCCAGCACATCGTCCTCATGCGCCACGCCCTGGCGCCCGGGACCGGAGACCCCGACAATTTCTCTTTGAAGGACTGCCGCACGCAAAGAAACCTCTCCGACCAGGGCCGCGCACAGGCGGAACGGATCGGCGCGCGTTTCCGTGCCGCGGGTATCGACAGCGCCCGTATCTATTCGAGCCAATGGTGCCGTTGCCTGGAAACCGCCGAGTTGCTTGGACTGGGGCCCGTCGAGGGACTGGAGAGCTTGAACTCCTTCTTCCGGAACCCGGAGCGCCGCGAAGCCTCGACTCAGGCACTGCGAAACTGGCTGGCGGAGCAGCCCCTGGATCAGCCACTCATCCTGGTCACCCACCAGGTCAACATCACCGCACTCACGGATATTTTTCCCCGTTCGGGCGAGATGATTGTGTTGCGCCGCTCTGAGGATGGCACTTTGACTGTAGCCGGGAGAATGGAAACGGAATGAAGCAGCGCGCCCCTGATACATCACCACACTACAACCAACATTGGAGGTCGCGTCCTAGCGGTGTTTTCGCTTCCAAAGCATTCTCAACACGAAACACCCCCCAGCCACCAGAAAAACAAGAAACAACGTTACACCATAGAGCATCAGCTCAATTTTTAATAAATGCCAATTATCCGCATGAAATATTAGCTTCGAGGTTGCCGATATAAACAAAAACAACAATACGCCCAATACTGCCCTTTTGCCCTTATCAAAGATTCCATCGCTCTTATGCTCGATTGATGTGTTTGATGTTGTATTAGTCATGTCCAGGTTGCCAGCTCTGAAGAGATCAATTCACATAAATCTATAGATTGAAAATTAATAGCCGATGAACCACCGTCCTAGCAGCCTATAACTCAACTAAGGAAAGAAAAGAGAATGACGCGCCGCGACTGGATCGGACTTGCCGGTTTCCTCCTGCTCTGTTTCGCGGTTTCCGGCCTGGGCGGGGCGATTACGGCAAGTTCGGTCGGGACTTGGTATCAGACGCTGGACAGGACTTTTCTCAGTCCGCCCGACTGGGTTTTCGCGCCGGTCTGGAGCACGCTTTATCTCTTCATGGCGATCGCGGGCTGGCGGGTCTGGCGTCTTGCGGCATCGCCGGCGCGCAGGCAGGCCCTGACGGCCTATGGTGTCCAACTGGCCTTGAACCTGCTCTGGTCCTACATCTTTTTCGGGCTGCAGGAGATCGGCTGGTCATTGGTCGAGATCGTAATCCTGCTGGCCGCAATCGTCGGGACGATGGTTCTGTTCTGGCGGCTCGACAGGCTGGCGGGGCTGCTGTTCCTGCCCTATGCTGCCTGGGTCTCCTACGCGACGCTTCTGACCGCCACCTTATGGTGGCTGAACTAACACCTTCAGCGATAAAAGGACAGTTCACTGACCGCCAGGTCGGCGCTGAAGGCGCGCCCGATGGCGACCAGACCGATCCGCCGTAGCCGGGTCGTATCCAAGGGTGCTTCCAGCCGGTAGGGCGCGAAGGACTCGAAGGGGAGATCGTGCGTCTCCCACTCCGCACCTGCTACGAAGTGGCTGCGATAAGACTGCCAGGGCCGAACATTGTCGGTCGTGCGCAGGTGCAGGGAGTAGCCTTCGCCGTTTCCGCGGGCCGTCACACGTAGGCCCGTAAAATCCGAAGCGTCGAAGATCCCACGCGCCGGCGCCAGATCGAGTGCGGCCTGGATGAAGCCGCCGTCGTTTTCCAGCCGCACGTCACCGCTCAGCCGTAAGGCGATCCGCGCCTCCACAGTCTCTCGGGTGACCGAGGCCTGCGATATTCCGCCCATGACCTGATCACTGACGCCGCGCCAGACAGTCCCCAGCTTCGAAACCAGGTCGGGGTCGCTAAAGTCGTCGATCAGCATCTCGTTCTCGCGCGCGTTCATACCTCTTGAAGCGAGTAAGATAGGGCTGATCAGACCGGCGGCCAGTACCGCCTTACAACAGTCTCTTCGATCCGGCTTCCGGCCCGGCATGCCATCAAACCGCGTCGCCGCCGCGGAAAGCCCAGCCGACGAAACGCCGCTCGACCAGGGCGAAGAGCGCATACATGCCTACCCCCATGGCCGCGATCACCAGCAGACCCGCGAAGACCAGCGGCACGCGGAAGCTCGAGGAAGCGGTCAACATCAGGTGCCCCATGCCGCCATTACCGGCCACGGTCTCGGAGATCACGGTCCCGACGAAGGCGAGCGTGATCGCGACCTTCAGCGAGGCGAAGAAATAGGGCATGGAGCGCGGCACGCCGACCTTGAGCAGGATGTCGATCTTACGCGCCCCAAGCGAACGCATGACATCGCGGATTTCGGGCTCCAGGGTCGCCAGGCCGGTGGCCACGTTCACCACGATCGGAAAGAAGGAGATGGTGAAAGCGGTCAGGATGGCCGGGATGGTGCCGATGCCGAACCAGACCACCAGCACCGGCACGATCGCCACCTTGGGGATGGAATTGAAGCCGACCAGCAACGGGTAGATCGCCGAATAGACCAGGGCCGAAGCGCCTGTAATCAATCCCAGCGCCAGGCCGAAGACCACGGCCATGGCGAAGCCGACCATGGTCACCCAGAAGGTAAAAAAGGCGTTCTGCCAGATCGCCGGCCAGTACTGGATCATCGCGGCGATGGCGGCGCTGGGCGCCGGCAGGATGAACTCCGGCACGGAAAAGAGCCGGCAGACCAGCTCCCAAAACACGAAGAGGCCGATGGTGGCGAGCCAGGGCGCCAGTTTGGTCTTGGAGATCATGACGCCCGCACCTCGCCGATGTGATCGCGCAGCTTATGCACCAGATCGACAAAGTCCTGATCGAAGGTGGATTCCAGCGTGCGCGGCCGCGCCAGCGGGATCGGCCGCTCGTAGACGATCCGTCCCGGGCGCTTACTCACAACATAGACACGGTCGGCGAGATAGACCGCCTCGCGCAGGTCGTGGGTCACCAGGATCACGGTAAACTTCTTTTGCATCCAGAGGTCCTGCAATACGCCCCAAAGCTCTTCACGGGTGAAGGCGTCCAGGGCGGCGAAGGGCTCGTCGAGCAGCAGCAGATCCGGCGCATGAATCAGCGCCCGGCACAGCGAGGCACGCTGTTGCATGCCGCCGGAAAGCTCGTAGGGCGCATGGTCCTCATAGCCTTCCAGGCCGACCGTCTTCAGAAGTGCCTTCGCCGCCTCCATATGCTCCGACTTCTTGCGCCGGAACGACGACCGGTGCGCGCGGCTGACCTCCAGCGGCAGCAGGACGTTTTCCAGGGTCGTCCGCCAGGGCAGCAGGGTTGCGTTCTGGAAAGCCATACCGACCATGGTCAGCGGTTCCCGCACGTCACTGCCCGCCACCCGGACAACGCCGCTGTCCGCCGGCATGAGGCCGGAAACGATCTTCAGCAGTGAGGACTTGCCGCAGCCAGAGGGCCCGACCATGGCGACGAACTCGCCGCTGCCGATTTTCAGGGAAGCGTCAGCGACGGCGGGCGTGCTGTCGCCGCCCCCGCGGCCGCCATAACTCATGGTGACGCGCTCAAGCTCGATGAAGGTGCTCACGATGACAAGGATACTCCGGCGATCGAATCAAGACGGTGGCCCGGCTCACCTGACCGGCAAGCCGGGCCTCAGTCAAGGCAGCAAGTCAGCGCGACAGCATACGCTCTTCGGCCGGCGGCAGGAACTTCGAGGTCCAGACATCCGCCGGTTCCGGCGTCGCCGTCAGGCCATACGCAATGGCAAGCTGGGCGATCGAGTTCTTCAGGCGCGCCTCGTCCACATCGCCGATCCCGGCTTTCTGGACATGGGGCGTCATGACATTGACGTCGAGTGCCAGTTGCAGCCGCTCCAGTTCAAGCTTCTTGTCGATCAGCGGGTCGCTCTTGGCGACGACCTCGATGGCACCCTCGGGATCCGCGATCACATCCTTCCAGCCGCGCAGGGTCGCCCGGATGAAGCCGGAGACGGCCTCCGGCTGTTCCTCGATGAACTTGCCCGAAGCGATGACGGCATTGCCGTAGAAATCCATACCGAAGTCGGCGTAGAGGAAGAACTTGATGTCCTCCTCGGCCACGCCCTTGGCCTTCAGATCCAGCATGGAGGAGAAGTAGTGCCCGGAGATGAAGTCCACCTCGCCCTGCACCAGCATGGTCTCGCGCAATGCCGGGCTCATGTTCACCCGCTCGACCGCCTTCTCGTCGATCCCCGTTTCATGGGCGAAGGCGGGGAAGAGCTTGTAGGAGGCGTCAAAAACCGGCGCGCCCAGCTTGCGCCCCACCAGATCCGCCGGCGAGCCGATGCCGTTCTTGGCCAGGGTGAAGAGCGAGAAGGGCGGCGCGTCGTAAGCCATCATCACGGCCTTGACCGCCTGGCCGGAGTTCTGCGCGTTGAAATCGACCAGCGCGTTGATGTCCGCAAAGCCCATTTGATAGGCGCCACTGGCAACCCGGGTCACCGCACCCGCAGAGCCGTTGCCGCTGTCGATCGAGACCGCGAGGCCTTCTTCTTTGTAAAACCCTTTATCAGCCGCCACCAGGAAGGCCGCCGTCGGCCCCTGGAACTTCCAGTCGAGTGTGAATTTGACATCCACCTCAGCATGAGCCGGCATCGAAAGCATCGATGCCGACAACAAGACAGCGGCGGCCATCGTAGTTTTCTGCAAAAACTTAGTCTCGAACATGTCCCTGAAATCTCCCCGTTCTTATTGAACTCATCGCGACCCGGCAGGCCTCGTCGCAACACAGTATCGCTGCAATCCACATGCCACGGCCGAGGCCTCGCCCGCCCCCTATTCCTTTGTTTCCAGCGCCGCAAAGCGCCCGAATTTTGGGCAGACCGCCATTGAACTGAACAGTCTGCGGCCGAGTGCCACAATTTAATGCAATGAGGGTAATGCGGCTGCAGGGATTCGTCGAGTGGCGTTTCAGTCCGAGCCGGTCGATGACCTGCGCACAGCAAAAGAGCCGGAGTGCTGCACACCCCGGCTCTCTTTTCCAGATCGCGGCGAACCGCGGTCAGAACTTCAGATCAAAGCTTCGGCTTACTGCCAGCGCTTGATGATCTCTTCGTAAGCGATGGTTTCGCCCTGCGGCTTTTCGTTGGCCAGCTTGGCTTTCGGGCCACCTTCCTTACCGAGCCAGGCCGAAGGATCCTGCTCGTCGTTCAGGCGCGGGCCGCAACCGCCGTAGACGTTGGCCTGCTCATCGGCCGCCTGCATACGGGCCATGACCTGATCCATCTCACCGGCGAGACGATCCATGGCTTCCTGCGGGGTGAAGGCACCGGAGTTCACGTCGCCGATGTTCTGCCACCAGAGCTGAGCCAGCTTCGGATAGTCAGGCACGTTGACGCCGGTCGGGGACCAGAGCACGCGGTCCGGCGAACGGTAGAACTCGACCAGGCCGCCGAGGTTCGGGGCCCGCTCGGTGAAGCTTTCATGCCGGACCGTGGAGTCGCGGATGAAGGTCAGACCAACATGGCTCTTTTTGACGTCCAGGGTCTTGGAGACCACGAACTGAGCGTAGAGCCAGGCAGCCTTGGCGCGGTCCAGCGGCGTGGACTTCAGGATCGTCCAGGAACCGGCGTCCTGGTAACCGAGCTTCTGGCCTTCTTCCCAGTAGGGACCATGCGGGCTCGGCGCCATCCGCCAAAGCGGCTTGCCGGCATCGTCGACGGTGTTGTTGCCGTCGGCTTTGGGCGCAACCATGGAAGCGGTAAAGGCCGTGTACCAGAAGATCTGCTGTGCGACGTTACCCTGGCTGAGAGCCGGCAGCGACTGATAGAAGTCGTAGCTGGCCGAACCCGGAGGGGCGTACTTCCGGAGCCACTCGTCCCACTTGCGGATCGCGTAGACCGAAGCCGGGCCGTTGGCTTCGCCACCGCGGCTGACGCTGGCGCCGGCCGGGTTACAGGAGCCGGCTTCCATGCGGATGCCCCACTCGTCGATGGGAATACCGTTAGGCGTCCCCTTGTTGCCGGTGCCGGCCATGGAGAGCCAGGCATCGGTCATACGCCAACCCAGGTCGGGTGCGCGCTTGCCGTAGTCCATGTGGCCGTAAACGCGGACGCCGTCGATTTCCTTGACGTGCACGCTGAAGAACTCGGCGATGTCCTCATAGGCGGACCAGTTTACAGGAACGCCCAGGTCGTAGCCGTAGATCTCCTTGAACTTGGCCTGCAGTTCCGGCTTGTCGAACCAGTCCTTACGGAACCAGTAGAGATTCGCGAACTGCTGGTCGGGAAGCTGATAGAGCTTGCCGTCCGGACCGGTCGTGAAGGACTTGCCCATGAAGTCGTCGAGGTCGAGACCCGGGTTGGTCACGTCCTTACCGTCGCCTTCCATGAAGTCGGTCAGGTTATAGGCCAACTGAAGCCGCGAGTGGGTGCCGATCAGGTCCGAATCGTTGATGTAGGCGTCGTAGAGATTACGCCGCGTCTGCATCTGGGTCTGAACCGCCTGCACGACTTCGCCTTCGCCGAGGAGCTGATGGTTCACCTTGATACCGGTGATCTCCTCGAAAGCCTTGGTCAGGGTTTCGGATTCATAGCTGTGCGTCGGGATCGTTTCCGACAGCACGTTGATCTCCATGCCCTTGAAAGGCTCGGCGGCCTTGATGAACCAGTCCATCTCCGCGAGCTGTTCGTCACGCGACAGCGTCGAGGGTTGGAACTCGTTATCAACCCATTTCTCCGCTTCGGCCATGCCGGCGAAGGCTGGACCGCCCCCGTACAGCAAAGCCACCACGGCGGCTGATGCCATTAGCTTTTTCATTTTACCTCCTCCCTTGAGGTTCTAACCAGCCCGACGACCGGGCCCGAAATGCGCCACGCCGAAGTACCCCTTCACCGTAGCCAAGTTCGCCAGCGCCCTTCTGCATATCCGACACGACTGTGCCCGGAGCGAAGGCGAATTCCAACATATCTTCTTCTACACCCATCGAAATATCGCGACCGCGACAACGACCGAAATGATCGTCGCGATCCAGAGTGGCCCTGTCGCCAGCCCGAGCCACGCGAGGTGAATATAGGCGCTTGTCAGAAGCGAGATGAACAGGCGGTCACCCCGCGTCGTATCCAGTCCGAGCACGCCGCTGCGCGGATCACCGCCGGGCCGCGCCATTTCCCAGAGACTCATGCCGATCAGGAAAGCCGCGATCACTCCGAAGAAGGTTGCGGTTTGCCAGGTCCAGGCCATCCATTCGAGACCCATGATCAAACTCTCCCCATCGCGAAGCCTTTGGCGATGTAGTTCCGGACGAAGTAGATCACGATCGCGCCGGGGATAATGGTCAGCACACCCGCCGCCGCGAGCAGCCCCAGTTCATAGCCGGAGGTACTGGCCGTACGGGTCATGACCGCCGCGATCGGCTTGGCCTCCACCGAGGTCAGGGACTTCGCCAGCAGCATCTCGACCCAGGAGAACATGAAGCAGAAGAACGCGGTCACGCCGATCCCGCTGCCGATCAGCGGCATGAAGATCTTGGTGAAGAAGCGCGGGAAGGAATAGCCGTCCAGATAAGCGGTCTCGTCGATTTCCTTCGGCACGCCGGACATGAAGCCTTCCAGGATCCAGACCGCGAGCGGAATGTTGAAGAGGCAGTGCGCGAGCGCGACGGCCAGATGGGTGTCGAAAAGCCCCAGCGAGGAATAGAGCTGCAGGAAGGGCAGCGCAAAGACAGCCGGCGGCGCCATGCGGTTGGTCAGCAGCCAGAAGAAGAGATGCTTGTCGCCCAGAAAGCGGTAGCGGGAGAAAGCATAGGCCGCGGGCAACGCGAAGGAGACCGAGATGACGGTGTTCAGGCCAACGTAGGCGATCGAGTTGATATAGCCGCTGTACCAGGTCGGATCGGTGAAGATCTTCACATAGCTCTCGACCGTGAATTCCGCCGGAAACCAGGAGAAACCGCCCAGAATCTCATTGGTCGTCTTGAAGGACATGTTCAGCAGCCAGTAGATCGGCAGCATCAGGAAGAGGATGTAAAGGGTCGGCACCAGCCAGCGGAGGCGCGTCATTTCTTCTCTCCCTGCATGGTGATTGTGTAGAAGAGCCAGCAGACCAGCAGTGTCATGAGGAAGTAGATGATGCTCATGGCGGAGGCGATCCCGAGATTGAATTCACCCAGAGCCGCCTTCACCAGATCGATCGAGAGCACCGTCGTGGTGTTCCCCGGACCGCCGCCAGTCAGGACGAAGGGTTCGGTATAGATCATGAAGCTGTCCATAAAGCGCAGCAGGATCGCGATGGTCAGCACATGCTTCATCTTTGGCAACTGGATGAAGCGGAAGACCGCCCATCGGGAGGCACCGTCGATCTGGGCCGCGCGGTAATAGTTCTCGTCGATCGATTGCAGACCGGCGTAGGCCAGCAGCACCACCAGCGAGGTCCAGTGCCAGACGTCCATCAGGATCACGGTGAACCACGCGGAGACCGGTTGCTGCGTGAAGTCGTAGTTGAAGCCCAGCCAGTTCAGCCCGAAGCCGAGCAGGCCGATGTCAGGCAGCGCATAGATGTTCCACATCGCGCCCACCACGTTCCAGGGGATCAGCAGGGGCAGCGCCATCAGCACCAGGCAGACCGAGGCCCAGAAGCCGGAGCGCGGCATGGCGAGCGCAATAGCAACGCCCAGTGGCACCTCGATGGCGAGGATGGTCGCGGTCAGGAACAACTGGCGTCCCAACGCGCCGTGAAAGCGCTCGGAGGCCAGGACTTCACTGAACCAGCGCGTGCCCTCGAAGAAGAAGACGTTATTGCCGAAGGTGTCCTGGACCGAATAGTTGACCACCGTCATCAGGGGCACGACCGCGTTCAAAGCGACAATGATCAGGACCGGCAGGACCATGAACCAGGCTTTGTTGTTTTGGATCTTTTCCATGGTTCAGGCCTCTGCGCGCACGCGGTGGGAGTCTTGATAGATATTGACGCGCCGCGGATCGATCACCGCCGTCGCGTTCTCCGGCACCTCGGCGCCTTCGGGCAGCACCGCATCGAAGCTGCGGCCTTCAAGCTGACTGCGCACGATCTTGAAGCGGCCGATATCCTCGACCCCGGTCACGGTAATCGGAATGCCGCTGCCATCCGAGGCCAGACTGACGAACTCCGGACGGATGCCGAGCTCGGTGTTGCCGGAGAGCTGCGGATAACCTCGGGTCAGCTCGATCTCCTGGCCGCCGAGACGCGCCTTGTTGCCCTCGACCTCACAGGGCAACACGTTCATACCGGGCGAGCCGATGAAATAGCCGACGAAGGTGTGCGCCGGCTCGTCGAAGAGCTCCTCGGGCGTGCCGATCTGCACCACCTCGCCCTCGTACATCACCACCACCTTGTCCGCGAAGGTCAGGGCCTCCGTCTGGTCGTGGGTCACGTAGATCATGGTGTGGGCGAATTTGTGATGCAGCTCCTTCAGCTTGGTGCGAAGCTGCCATTTCATGTGCGGGTCGATGACGGTCAGCGGCTCATCGAAGAGGATCGCGTTGACGTCGTAGCGCACCAGTCCGCGGCCGAGCGAAATCTTCTGCTTCTCATCGGCGGTCAGGCCCTGGGCCTTCCTGTTCGCCTTGTCGCCCAGATCGAGCATCTCGATCATCTCAGCGACACGCTTTGTGATCTCGTCCTTCGGCACGCGGCGGTTGGCGAGCGGAAAGGCCAGGTTTTCGGCCACGGTCATGGTGTCGTAGATAACCGGAAACTGGAAGACCTGCGCGATGTTGCGCTGTTCGGGCGCCAGATGGGTTACATCGTCCTGGTCGAAGACAATGCGGCCGCGCGAAGGCACCAGCAGCCCGGAGATGATGTTCAGCAGAGTTGTCTTGCCGCAGCCGGAAGGCCCGAGCAGGGCATAGGCACCGCCGTCCTCCCAGACGTGGTCGATTTCCTTCAGCGCGAAATCGGCCTCGCTCTGCGGATTGGGCAGATAGGAGTGGGCCAGTTTGTCGAGTGTTATCTGTGCCATGGTCTCAGCCGTGTCCTGCGCTGGCGCTCGCCAGATCTTCGTGGGGCAGGCTGTCCTGCGAAGGTGCCGCGACCAGCCGGTCCTGGGCGTCAAAGAGGAAGAAGCTGCGCGGATCGAGATAGACCGGGACCCGGTCGCCGACCTCGACCCGGTGCACGCCGTGGGTCAGCGCTACCCAGCGCTGTCCGGCGTCCTCGACATGGATGAAGCTCTCGGAACCGGTGATCTCGGTGGTGGAGACCGAAGCCTCAACCTCAAGCGACGCGCCCGTCGGCGCATGCAGCATCAGATGATGCGGCCGGATACCGATCGTGTAAGCCCCATCGGGAAGACCTTCCGCATCGGTCGGCGCCGCGACGCTGCGGCTCTGATAGCTCAAGTCGCTGCCCGACTTCATCATGGGCACGATGTTCATGGGCGGATCGGAAAAGGTCTGCGCCGTGATCAGATCGGCCGGTCGATTGTAAACATCGATGGTCGGACCGAACTGCGTCACCCGCCCTTCAGAGAGGGACGCCGTCTTGCCGCCGAGCAAAAGAGCTTCATGGGGCTCCGTGGTCGCATAGACGAAGATCGCGCCGGTCTCCGCGAAGATGCGCGGCAGCTCGACCCGCAGTTCCTCGCGCAGCTTGTAGTCCAGGTTCGCCAGCGGCTCATCCAGCAGGACCAGATCGGCCTCCTTGACCAGCGCACGTGCCAGGGCCGTACGCTGCTGCTGACCACCGGAAAGATGAAGGGGCGTGCGGTCTAGGAACTCGCTGAGCTTCATCAGTTCCGCCGCCTCGCGCACCTTGCGGTCGATGGTGGCGGTATCGACGCCCTTCACCCGCATGGGCGAGGCGATGTTCTCGTAGACCGTAAGTGTCGGATAGTTGATGAACTGCTGATAGACCATGGCGACATTGCGTTTCTGCACGGCCAGTCCCACGACGGATTCGCCGTTCACCCGAATGTCCCCCGAGGTCGGGCGGTCCAGACCGGCCATCAGACGCATCAGCGAGGTTTTACCCGAGAGGGTAGGTCCGAGCAGAACGTTGAGCGAGCCTTCGTCGAAACTCAGGTTCACATCACGGATGTGATCCTGCCCTCCGACCCGCTTTCCGACATCAATCAGCTCAAGCATTCCTAACGAGATCCTCTCCTACCCACGGCCATGAGGGCCATGTCCCCAATCTTTCAGACACAAACCCGATATCATCCGGCTCTGCGGCCGGTATGCCCATGTTGCCCCAGCCAGGACTCGATCTGAGACACGGTGTCGTTCGAGACATGCAACCCGAGCTTCGAGCGCCGCCACAGAAGGTCCGAGGCCTCGACGACCCATTCCTGTTCCACCAGGTAATTCAGTTCCGCCTCGTAGATGCCGTCGCCGAGTTCGCGGCCCAGACCCCCGAGGTCTTTCGCATCCCCGACGATCATCGCGGCGCGTGCGCCGTAGTTGCGGGCATAGCGCCAGGCGAGATCCCGCGGCAACCAACTGTGCTGCGCGGCAAAGCCTTCGACGAAGCGGTCGAAATCCACATCGCCCTTTTCGCTGCCGATATCGCCACCGGGCAGAACAGCGTCGCTGGTCCAGTCCGGTGCCTTGCAGTCGATCAACGGACAGATCTTTTCCATAGCGTGTTCGGCCAGCTTGCGGAAGGTGGTGATCTTACCGCCGAAGACATTCAACAGCGGCGCCCGTCCCTCCTGCTCGTCCAGATCCAGCACGTAGTCACGGGTGACCGTCGAGGCACTCTGCGAATCGTCGTCATAGAGCGGCCGGACACCGGAGTAGGTCCAGACCACATCCTTCGGCGCGATGGACGCCTTGAAGTACTCGTTCACCGCATTGCAGAGGTAGCTGATCTCATCCTCGGAAATCGCGACCTTGGCCGGGTCATCCTTGAACTCGACATCGGTCGTCCCGATCAGCGTGAACTTGCCTTCATAGGGAATCGCAAAGACGATCCGCCCGTCCGGATTCTGGAAAATGTAGGAGTAATCGTGGTCGAACATGGCGGGCACAACGATGTGGCTGCCTTTGATCATGCGCAGGCCGGCGGCGCGGTTCGAGCCCACTCTTTGCTCCAGAACCGAGGCGACCCAGGGCCCGGCGGCATTGACCAGAGCCCGGGCGCTGACCTTGCGGGTCTGCCCGGTCAAAAGATCCCGCAGTTCCAGTTCCCAGAGATCGTCCACGCGGCGCGCGGAGAGACATTCGGTGCGGGTCAGGATCTCGGCGCCGCGCTCGCGGGCATCCAGCGCGTTCAGGACGACCAGGCGTGCGTCCTGCACCCAGCAGTCGGAGTATTCGAAGCCCTTGGTCATGACGTCCTTCAAGGGCGCCCCCGAAGGATGCTTCGCGAGCGTCACGCCCGTGGAAGACGGCAGAAGCTTGCGGCCACCGAGATGATCGTAGAGGAACAAGCCGATCCGGATCATCCAGGCCGGCCGCAGGGACTTGTTGTGCGGCAGCACGAAGCGCATAGGCCAGATGATGTGCGGTGCAGCCTTCAGAAGCACTTCGCGCTCCATCAGGGATTCGCGCACCAGCCGGAATTCATATTGCTCGAGGTAGCGCAGGCCACCGTGGATCAACTTTGTGCTGGCGGAGGATGTGCCGCTGCCCAGGTCGCTTTTTTCACAAAGCAAAACGGAGAGACCACGGCCCGCCGCATCCCGTGCGATGCCGGTCCCGTTCACCCCGCCGCCAATAACGGCGACATCGAGCGGCTTGTCTTGCGCCACTGAACGCTTCTCCCCGTAAAATTCCTTTATCGGGCCGTGAAAGCCGGCCACCGGAAACTTGATTGACCCGAGCCTACTCGCCAGTCTGAATTTTGACAATCGAAAATTTTAACCGTGAAAACGAAAAAAACGAAAATATATGAAAACGATTTCAACAAACCCGTCATCTTCGTCGATAACGCGGTGAAAAACCCGCGCAATCCCTGATTTTCCGAAGTTTCAATTTACTTTCTGCCGTCCCCGAAGCCCGGGCCAATGCGTGCATAGTCGACAAAAAATGCTACCACCAACTGCCGACGAGATCGGACAGGAATTTTCAGAAATGAAAAAATCTGCCCGGTCTTGTCACCAGAACAGCGAACTTCAGTCGGCCTCGGGAATATGCAGAGTCACTTCCGCTTCCCGAAGAATGCTACACATCTCCTCATCAGGCTGGCGGTCGGTGAAGAGCGCGTCGATCTGTGAGACATGCCCCAGGCGTACCATGGCGTTACGGCCGAACTTGGTCCAGTCCGCGGCCATGAAGACGGCACGGGAATTCTGGATAATAGCTTTGGCAACCCGCACCTCGCGGTAATCGAAATCCAGCAGGGTGCCATCGTTATCGATGCCGGAGATTCCGATAATGCCGAAGTCCACCTTGAACTGATCGATGAAATCGACCGTCGCCTCTCCGGTAATGCCCTGGTCCCGGCTGCGCACCACGCCGCCGGCAATGATCACCTCGAAACTCGGATTGGCCGAAAGAATCCGCGCCACATTGAGATTATTGGTGATGATCCGCAAATCGCGATGGTTCATCAGAGCCTTAGCGACTTCCTCGGTGGTGGTGCCGATGTTCATGAAGAGCGACGCCTGCGCCGGGATGTGCTTGACCAGGGTCGCCGCGATCCGGCGCTTTTCGTTCAGGCTTTTGATCTGACGGCTGTCGTAGGACTCGTTCTCGACCGAGGACGACAGTCCCACGCCTCCATGATAGCGCCGCAGGAGTGAGAGACTGCTGAGTTGGTTGACGTCGCTTCGAATGGTCTGCGCGGTGACGTTGAAGAGCTGCGCCAGAGCCTCGATGGAAACAAAGCCCTCTTTGCGGACCACTTCCAATATGCGCTGTTGACGCTGACTTAGATTCAACATGGGAGGCTCGGTTTTGACATAGGGCACGCAGGAACAAAGAGGAGCGACAGGACGTCTTCCGAATAGCATAGTCCTATCCTGCACTTTTTTCGAATACGAAAGTCCAGGCCTTTCACCTCGAAAGACACACAGAAGCTCCAGACGGTCTTTAGTGCCCTTTTTCTTGGCGGGTAAAGTCTCTCTCGCTCACACCGCCTGTGGCTTCACCTGCCAAGGCCTTCCGGTTTTTCTCGAAGACCGCAGCCAGGAAATCCATCGTGGCCCGGATCCGCGCGGAGCGGCGCAGATCAACATGGGTGACGAGCCAGATCTCCTGCAGGATGTTGGCCTTGTCGGCGAGAACGCGGACCAGGCCTCCTTCCCGCTCCGCCAGGAAAGCCGAGGTTCCCCCCACCCCGATCCCCGCCTTCATGGCGGCGACATGCACCATCAAACCGTTCGAACGGAAGACGTAGCGCTCGCGCGGCGCCAAGCGCTCGACCGCCCTTGCCGTCGAGGAGACGATCGCCGCCTCGTCGAAGCCGACGATGTCGTGTTCCCGGAGGTCCCGAAAACGTTTGGGTGTGCCGTGCTTCGCAAGATAGGCCGGCGAGGCGAAGAAGCCCAGGCCGTGCTCACCGACCTTGCGCGCGACCAGATCGGGCTGATCGGGGCGGAACATCCGCACCGCGATATCCGCCTCCCGCCGCACCAGATTGGCGGAGCTGTTATCGACGATCAGTTCGATCCGGATCTTGGGATGACTTTTCGAAAAGGTCGCAAACTCCTCCGCCAGCCACTCGGCAAAGAGTTCGATGACCGATATCCGCACGGAACCCTCCGGCATGGCATCGGTTCCCAGCGCGAAGCGTTCGATCGCCAGGGCTTCCGTCTCCATGCGCCGCACTCGCTGCAGCAGGTCTTCACCGGCCTCGGTCAGCTCCAGCCCGCGCGGCACCCGGTCGAAGAGGCGGGTTTTGAGATAGGCTTCCAGCGCGGCGATCCGGCGGGAGACCGTGGGCTGACTGACCTTCAGGCGTTTGGCGCCGGCCGAAAGGCTGCCTGCTTCGGCAACCGCCACGAAATCCCGCAATGCATCCCACTCGAGCATGAAAAATAATGTATAGCAGCTCTACTGATTTCGCCAGTTCCTATCCAAATTTTTGATGCTACCTTTTGTGCAGACATTGGCCTCGAGGCCTTCCAGGCGGTAACAGAGGGAACAGCGAGATGTTGGGAAACGCATTGGCGCTCGGCCATTTTCAGGCAACGACGCTCAAGCTGGTGACCTCCGGGAAGCTGCGGCCGGCGACGGCCCACCGCCACTCTCTTCAGGCGTCGAAAACCGCAAGCAGCAAAGCTTTTTCGGAACGGCGATCATCGCTGACGCAGCGGGTATCCTTGGCGGCCACCCCCCGCCCGGCCAGGGCGCAAGCCACCGCCGGCGATCGCGTCACGATGATCGCCCGCCTGGTCTGCTGGCTCGCGATCTGGAGTTACCTGGCCGTGCTGTCCGTGCAGCTTTTCAGGCTCTACGCGGGGTAAGCTTTTCCGCCAGAACGCTCACAGCGACAGCAAAGCCTGGTAGCCAAAGCCCGACAAGAGGCTGCCGATGAAGGCGAGCAGCAGGTACCAGCCAAAGACCGTCTTGCGCACCAACGCGTAGACCGCCATCGCTGCCGGGATCGAAGTCGCGCCACCGGCGACCAGGAAGGTCACGGCAGCACCCGGCGCCATGCCCATGGCCATCAGTTCGCCCACCAGCGGGATCGCCGCGAAGCCGTTCAGGTAGGCCGGCACACCGATCGCTGCAGCCAGGGGGATCGCCAGCAGGCCCTGCTCCGCGCCCAGCGAAGAGGCAATCAGGTCCGGCGGCATCCAGGCCACCATCAGGCTTTCGATGGCGAAGGCCAGCAGGAGCCACTTGGTCAGGAAGAGACTGACATCACGAGCCTCACCGGAAAAGGCGGACCAGCGCTCCTTCTCCTGCCAGAAGGCCCAGCGCACGCCCTCGGTCGAGGCAATGGACTTCGAACCGCAACCACCACAGGTCGCGATACCTTTCAGGGGATCGGCAAAAGCACCAGCGCGCTGCAAGGCCAGGGTCGCGAAGCCCGCCATGAGGCCGAGACCGAAGGCGGTGACCAGCTTGACCGTGGCGAACTCCATGGAGATGGTCGCACCCAGCAGGATGAACTGTTCGGGATCCATCAGGGGCGAGGAGAGCCAGAAGGCTGCCACCACCGGCAGAGGCACGCCGGCGGCCAGCAGAGCCGCAACCAGCGGCACCACCCCGCAGGAGCAGAAGGGTGATAAGGCACCGGCTGCGGATGCAAGCAGGATGCCCATGGCCGGCGAGCGCGAGACCACGGCTCCGATCAAGCGGTCGGCGCCCGCCGCCTTGAGCCAGGCCGCCAGCAACACCGACAGCAGAAGGAAGGGCGCGATCCAGAGCGCCGCGTCGATCACGAACTTAGCGCTTTCCACTGCCTGCGCCGGCAGAAAAACCGCCAGAACCGCGAAGAGGAGAACCAAGGCCAGCCACACCCGGTCCAGCCGCCAGACCCGGCCGCCGAACCCCATCATGCGCTCTACCAGAACCGTCACAGTCTTACTCCTCGTTCCAACGTGATCGACAATTCCAGAATCATCGAAATTTTAAGTCGAAAAAAGAGAAGGCTCAGCCCGCGTCCCGTTTTCGCTGGGTCACGCCAACGCCCTCGCAGCACTCTTCGGTCATAAAGCCGATCAGCGACTCCATGAGTTCGAAGTCGGGCCGGCACCGCAAGACACGGCCTTCACGTTCCTGATGCACCAGCCCCGCGTTCACAAGATGTGAGATATGATGCGACAGGGTCGAAGCCGGAACCTCCAGATGCTCCTGGATCTCCCCCACCGGCAGGCCTTCCCGGCCGGCCTTCACCAGAAGCCGGAAGACTTCCAGCCGGGTCGGATTGCCCAGTTTGTCAAGACAGCGTGCTGCTTGCAGAGTTTCCATGACGACACCAAAGCACGATGCTGAGGCATTGTCAACAATATTTCTAGAATATTCGAAATATTAGACACCAGCGTCAGCGCTGGCACCGCCTTGCCAAGCGGTCACGAAGAGCCCGCTTGGCCGGGCGCCGCAAAACGGCAGCTACACAAAGAAGAACCAGTCCAAAGCCCAAAAGCGGCAGGCTTCCCGGCTCCGGAATCACAAAGAGCTGCCCGCGGATTTCACCGCCGAGAAACTCGGGAAAGCTATGGACGTTGATGTAGACGTTGCCGCGCGCAAGCTCGCCCAGAAAGTCCTCTGTTGAAATCCCGGACAGGACGTTTGCGAGAGGGCCGAAAGCGCGAAGTGCGAAACCATCGCCGGTCTCCGAATAGAGCGCCTGATTCGCGAAGGGCCTGACGATGGGTCCGTTCGCACCAGCCGGGGCGTTGTGCAGATGCACCGGCCCCGACGCACCGAACGCCAGACCATTGCCGTCGGGAAAGGTGATGTCGGTCAGGGTAATGCCGGAAACCACGAGTTCGAAAGCGTAGTCGCCGCTGTCGTCATCAAAGGTGAAGAGAGCCGAACCGGAAGCCGTCGAGGCATTGGGTGGCACCTCCTGCTGCCCATCGAGGACTGCGCGCGCTGCGATGATCCCGGCTTGGGGTCTCTCGCCACCGGCAACAAGAACAAAGACAGCGATCACCGCCGCGACGGCAATTCTGAACAGCATGCAGCACTCCTTCCAGAAGCGAGCATACTATCATGTGCAAATCACATCTACAGCGTGTTTTTCTTAGGGCATTTAGCGTCGTAGCTGAGCGAAACCCGGTGTCTGCGGCGGCGTTGCGCTGAATGTCTCGATCTTGGTCACCTTGGCCGCGGGCGGGCCGTCCCGGCATTCCTCAATCATGGCGTCGACTTCCATCGGCGCACCGGAAAACAAGGCCTCCACCGTTCCATCGGCACAGTTCCGCACCCAGCCGTCCAGGCCCCGCGCCCGCGCCTGGCGTTCCGTCCAGCCACGGAACCAGACCCCCTGGACCCGCCCGGAGATCACGACGCGTAAAGTCTCGACCCTCGCAGCTCCGCTCGGCTCAGTCACCGCAGCCCTCCATTATCCGGCAGCTCGGCGCCCGGATAGAGCGCGCCGAAAGCAAGGAGGATAGCCCGGCGTGCCGCGTCCTCCCACTCTGCCCGGCGCAGCCAGTGGTCCTCCACGGTGATGGCCGGCAATTCCCGGTTTTCATGCACCAGCTTATTGCGCAGGTCCTGAAGCCAGCGCCGGGCCTTGTGCTCGGCATCGCTCTGCGGCCGGCGTCCGATCTGGGCCTCGACGATGGCGGCCGCCAGAACCACCACGGCGGAGAAGGCGCCCGCGCAAAAGGCGGACTGCAGGTCGATCATGAGCGCGCAGGCCTGCTCGCTCGGCGAAGGCGCGCCGCTGCGGCCCGCGGCATTTTCCAGATCCTCGAACCAGAAACGCCGCTCGGACCAGATCTCATCGCTCGGCAGATCGAGCTGTTCCATGTCGTGCTTCTCCGCCCTATGCCGCAGGCCCTACTCTACTCGAATTCCAGGATCACCTGATCCACGCTGAGGCTCTCGCCCGGCGCCGCCTTTATGGCCGCCACGACGCCATCCTGTTCCGCGCGCAGCAGGTTCTCCATCTTCATGGCCTCCACGACGGCCAGTTCCTCGCCGGATTTCACTGCCTGTCCCACCTCGACCGCGACCGAAACCAGCAAGCCGGGCATGGGCGACAGCAGGAACTTGGAGAGGTCCGGCGCCGCCTTCACCGGCATCAGGCTGTAGAGGGCGGCGGCGCGCGGCCGCAACACCAGGGCCTCCAGGATCACACCGCCCCGGGTCAGGCGCAGGCGTGGCCCGATGCGGTCGACCTGCAGCGTCACCGGCTCGTCGTCGATCAGGCCGGTGAAGAGCGCCTCGCCCGGCACCCAGTCGGTTTCCAGCATGAGGCGCCGGCCCTCAAGCTCGAGATCGTAGGAGGCCATGCCCGCCGTAACCGAAACAGGCGTCTGTTCCTCACCGACGCAGACCACCCAATCTTCGCTCAGGGCCGCGAGTTCACCGTCACGGGCCGCAGCATCGCGTTCCGCCAGGATGTGCTGCAGGCTCGCCGCCACCGCCACCATCGCGCGGCGTTGCCCGTCGCTCGCTTCACCGCCCTGGAAACCATCGGGGAACTCCTCGGCGATGAAATTGGTGGTCAGTCGGCCCTCGCGAAAGCGCTGTTTCGCCATCACCGCCGCCAGGAAATCCATGTTGTGATTGATGCCGCGGATGTGAAAGGCATCCAGTGCCGTTTGCATCTCCTTCAGCGCCGCATCCCGGTCGGGCCCGTAGGTCACCAGCTTGGCGATCATGGGATCGTAGAACATGGTGATCTCGGAACCTTCCTCCACGCCGCTGTCGATGCGCACCGTTTCGGTGGCTTCCGGTTCCCGGTACTTCACCAGGCGTCCGATCGATGGCAGGAAGCTGCGCAAGGGGTCTTCGGCGTAGACCCGCGACTCCATGGCCCAGCCGGTCAGCTTCACCTCGTCCTGAGCGAAGTCGAGCTTCTCACCCGCGGCAATCCGGATCATCCACTCCACCAGATCCAGCCCGGTGATCATCTCGGTCACCGGATGCTCGACCTGGATGCGGGTATTCATTTCCAGGAAATAGAAGTTGCGGTTCTTATCCACGATGAACTCCACCGTGCCCGCGGAGCAGTAGTCCACCGCCTGCGCCAGGGCCACCGCCTGGGCGCCCATGGCCTGGCGGGTGTCTTCGTCCAGGAAGGGCGACGGCGCTTCCTCGATAACCTTCTGATGGCGCCGCTGGATCGAGCATTCGCGCTCGCCCAGATGCAGGCAGTTGCCGTGTTTGTCCGCCAGCACCTGGATCTCGATGTGTCTTGGTTCTTCAACGAACTTCTCGATGAAGATGCGCTCGTCGCCGAAACTGGTGCGCGCTTCATTGCGCGCCGAACGGAACCCCTCACGGGCTTCCTCGTCATTCCAGGCCACGCGCATGCCCTTGCCGCCGCCACCGGCGGAGGCCTTGATCATCACCGGATAGCCGATGTCGGCGGAGATCCTGACCGCCTCCTCCGCATCCTCGATCAGGTCCATGTGACCCGGCACCGTACTGACCTTCGCTTCGGCCGCCAGGCGCTTGGATTCGATCTTGTCACCCATGGCCCCGATCGCACCGGTCGGCGGACCGATGAAGGCAATGCCGGCCTCGTCCAGGGCCTTCACGAAGGCCGCGTTCTCAGAAAGGAACCCAAAGCCGGGATGCACCGCCTGCGCGCCGCTTTCCTTACAGGCCTGGACGATCTTCTCGATCACCAGGTAGCTCTCGGCCGAAGCCGCCGGACCGATCGCGATGGCCTCATCCGCTATCTGGACATGCAGGGCATCCGCGTCGGCTTCCGAATAGACCGCCACGGTTTTGATCCCCAGGCGCCTGGCGCTGCGGATAATGCGGCAGGCGATCTCGCCCCGGTTGGCAATCAGTATCTTGTCGAACACTTTTTCATCCCCCCTGAAGGGCCTGGCCGGCTTGTCCCTCTTCCGCAGTCTCAGAGCGGCAGATTGTCATGCTTCTTCCAGGGATTTTCGAGTTCCTTGTTGCGCAGCATACGTAAGGCCTTGGCGACCCGGCGGCGGGTGCCGTGCGGCATGATGACGTCGTCGATGAAGCCGCGAGAGGCAGCCACGAAGGGATTGGCGAACTTCTGGCGATACTCTTCCGTGCGCGCCTCGATCTTCTCGGAGTCCCCGAGGTCGCCGCGGAAGATGATCTCCACCGCCCCCTTCGGTCCCATAACCGCGATCTCGGCGGTCGGCCAAGCGTAGTTCACATCGCCGCGCAGATGTTTCGAGGACATAACATCATAGGCTCCACCGTAAGCCTTTCGGGTGATGACCGTGACCTTGGGCACGGTGGCCTCGGCATAGGCGAAGAGCAGTTTGGCGCCATGCTTAATAATACCGTTGTATTCCTGCGAGGTGCCGGGCAGGAAACCGGGCACATCCACGAAGGTGACGATCGGAATGTTGAAGCAATCGCAGAAGCGCACGAAACGCGCCGCCTTTTTGGAGCTGTCGATATCCAGGCAGCCGGCCAAGACCATTGGCTGGTTGGCGACGACGCCGACGGTCCGGCCTTCCATACGGCCGAAGCCGACGATGATATTGCCGGCGTAACCGGGCTGGATCTCGAAGAAATCGCCCTCGTCCACGACCTTTTCGATCAGTTCCTTCATGTCGTAGGGCTTGTTCGGATTGGCCGGCACCAGGCTGTCGAGGGACGGCTCTTCGCGTTCCGCCGGATCAGCGGTCGGGCGGACCGGCGGCTGCTCGCGGTTGGAGCCGGGCAGGAAATCCACGAAGCGCCGCAACTCCAACAAGGCTTCAACATCATTCTCGAAGGCCAGATCGGCCACGCCCGATTTGGTGGTATGAGTGGTCGCGCCGCCCAGTTCCTCGGCCGTGACGGTCTCATGGGTCACGGTCTTCACCACGTCGGGGCCGGTCACGAACATGTAGGCGCTGTCCTTGACCATGAAGATGTAGTCGGTCATGGCCGGGGAATAGACCGCGCCGCCGGCGCAGGGTCCCATGATCATGGAGATCTGCGGCACGACACCGGAGGCCAGCACGTTACGCTGGAAGACCTCCGCATAGCCGGCCAGCGAGGCCACGCCTTCCTGGATCCGTGCGCCGCCGGAATCGTTCAGGCCGATTACCGGCGCGCCCACCTGCAGGGCCTTGTCCATGACCTTGCAGATCTTTTCGGCATGAGATTCGGACAGTGACCCGCCGAAGACCGTAAAATCCTGGCTAAAGACGAAAACCAGGCGGCCGTTGATGCTGCCGTGTCCGGTGACCACACCATCGCTCGGCACGCGCTGGTCGCTCATGCCGAAGGCGCCGCAGCGGTGCTCGACGAACATGTCCCATTCTTCGAAGGAGCCCTCGTCCAGCAAAACCTCCAGCCGCTCACGGGCCGTGAGTTTCCCCTTGGCGTGCTGCGCCTCGATCCGGCGCTCACCGCCGCCGTTACGCGCCGCCGCCCGCTTGGTCTCAAGCTGTCGGATGATTTCCTGCATGAAAGCCCCCTCTCTGCCTGCGGCCTTCTCGGGCCACAGATTATTGCACCGCGAAGACGGTCAATCGCTGATAACACGCAAGGCCGCAAAGCGCCAGCCGGGCCAAAGAGAGGGAAGAGGACAAAGGTTTAGCGGCGCAGGAGACTCCAGAAGCTCGAGGCAGCGTGGAACTCGGCCCGCAGGCCGGCATGACGGGCCGCAGCTTCGGCGTCCTCGCCCCAGAGTTCGATCTGGTAGAGCTCATCCAACAGCGCCGCCGCGAAGGCCTCATCCGGCGTCAGGCGACCGCTCATCAGCGCCAGGCCGATCACCAGGGACCCGCCGGCGGAAACCACCGTGTGCAGCGCGGTCAGGGTCATGTCGTCGAGATTCTCGACGCTGTGCCTCAGCGCAGCGAGAGAGTTTTGCGGCTGCGGCTTGGAGAGGATGCCGTTGATCACGACCAGGGGCGCATCGTAGCTGAGGGTCAGCCAATCGAGCAGCGGCTGCCAGGCCGCCTGCTGCCGCTCGATCAGTTCCTGCGGGTCCTCGGCCCAGTAGCAAACCAGATCGTGCTCGGCAAAGGCCGCGGTCGCATCCTCCGCATGGGCCCGCTCCTCATGTACCCAGTCGATGGCCGTGCAGGCCAGCGTCATCATCGGCATGGTCTGCGCATCGACCGTGTCGCCCTGGGCGTTCCATTCGGCGGCAATGGCCTCAGCCAGAGCCTGAGTCGGCAGATGCAGCGCGGCCTTGTTCGGTGTCCGGAGAATCCGGCCGTCCAGCGCCACGGTAAAGCCGCTTCGGTCGGCCGCATCCGAAGCGACGGCCTCGGCCTTTTTGTAGAAGCGCTTGATGTTGCCTGATGCTGACATTCAGTTAGGGCCCCTATATCTCCGGCGCGAGTGCGTCCAGCAGCTCATTGAAGCTTTCCACCACCCGCTCGGCACCATTGGCCATCAACTCATCTGTCCCGTGATAGCCCCAGGAAACACCAATCGCCTGGGCGCCCGCATTCCGGGCCAACAGCATGTCATAGGTGGTGTCTCCGATCATGACCGTATTTTCCGGCTCGACACCGGTCTCGGCCATGGCCTGCTGCAGGATTTCGGGATGGGGCTTGCTCGGCCCGTCGTCGGCCGTCTTGAGGGTCGCGAAGTGATGATGCAGGCCGTGATAGTCGAGGCTGTGCAGCAGACCGCGCCGGTTCTTGCCGGTCGCGATCCCCAACCAGACCTCCGGCAGATCCAGGGCCGCGATGGTCTCGCGCGCACCCTCGAACAGCGGCTCGTCGTAATCACCGCCACTGCGGATCGCATAGGCGCGCTTTCGGTAGCCTTCCGCCACCACAACCGCCTGCTCATGATCCGCCGGATCCGGCAGCAGGGACGCCACCGCATACTCCAGCGCCAGGCCAACGCTGCGCCGGATGGCATCGGGCGTGGGCAGTGGCAGGCCATGGTCCGCGAAGGCGCCCGACATGCATTCGATGATCACCCGCTGGCTGTCCACCAGGGTTCCGTCGAAATCGAAAACGACAAGTCGGGGTATCATTGCCGAATTTTGGGTTTCTTCTGGCATAGTCTCTTCAGCAATGTCCGATGATGGATAGCAAGTTTATCAACAGCGGCAGGGCGCGCCAAGCTGGGAGCGTCAAGCAGGTGGCGCCAGGCCAGCAACGCCAAGCGGGCGTTCACCGCGCCATGGAGTCCGGCTTGCGCTTCTCCAGGTCGAGGGCCTCGGCGTAGGTCGCCAGCTCGTTGGCGACATTGTCGCCATGACGTGCATCGAAGCGGAAGGCCTTCCAGGCCGCCTCCATCTCTGGCGGCAAAGGTGCCGAGACCCGCAGGGTCGTGCCATCGTCCGGATGCGGCAGAGCGATTTCCCGGGCATGCAGCATCAGGCGCTTGGGAAAGTCGGGCTTTGCCGGAAAGGCCTGCTTGCCGCCGTACTTGCCGTCACCCACGATCGGCATGCCCAGTTCCGCACAATGCACGCGAAGTTGGTGGGTACGTCCGGTCAGCGGCATCAAGGCCAGCCAGGTCAGGCCCCGGCTCTTGCCGGAGCCGCTCGCGATGGTCTGGTAGAGCGTCAGCGCCCGCTTGCCCGCGGGTCCCAGGCTGGCCACCTTTTCCATACCGCCGGCCGAGGTGGTCTTGCCGAGGGACATGTCGATCACGCCCCGCGCCTTGGGTGGCTTGCCGACTACGACGGCCCAGTAGATCTTTCGCGCATCCTTGCCGCGAAAGGCCGCCGTTAGATCCCGCGCCGCCGCAGCCGTGCGGGCCAGCAGCAGCACGCCACTGGTATCCCGGTCGAGCCGATGCACCAGACGCGGGCGTTCCTTGCGATCGAGGATCAGACCGTCGAGCATGGCATCCAGATGCTTGCTCTGCCCCGTGCCGCCCTGAACCGCGAGACCGCTCGCCTTGTTCACCGCCAGTACCCAGTCGTCCTTGAAGATGACGGCCTCCTGCAGGGCTTTGATATCTTTGGCCGAGGCTGCAGATTTCTTGTTCGACTGAGATGCGCCATCGCCGGGTGCCCCGGAAGACTTGGCGATCGGCGGCACCCTGACCACCTGGCCGGCCTCCAGGCGCAGGGAGGACTTGGCCCGTTTGCCGTCCACCCGCACCTGGCCGGTCCGCAGCAGCTTCTCGATCTGCCCCTGGGTCACGGCGGCATTGCGGCGCCGGAACCAGCGATCCAGACGATCGCCCGCTTCCTCAGCACTTACGGTCACCATTTCGACGGCCATAATCTAGTGCGTCCTATGCCAAAACCGCGCGGAACAACTGCAGTCCCGCAAAAAAACCAAGTACGGAGAGGACAACCGAAGCCAGGGCGTAAATCGCCGCCTGCCCCGTCTCGCCTCGCTCGACCAGCAGGATCGTCTCCATGGAGAAGGTCGAGAAGGTGGTGAAAGCCCCGAGGCAGCCGACGGTCAGAAAAGCGCGCAGCGCCTGCGACGGCGACCAGGCAAGGGCAAAGATCTCAATCAACGCGCCCATGATAAAGGACCCGACCACGTTCACCGCCAGGGTCCCATAGGGAAATCCACTGCCAAGCCAGTGGCTGACCTGGGTCACGGCGAGATAGCGTCCCACGGCGCCGACGGCGCCTCCGAACGCCACGGCCAGTATGATCTGGATCTGCATGTTCCACCTTTTCCGGACACTGCCCCGGCTTCTTGACACAATCGGTCAAGATCACTCCTGGATCCGCTATCCGCCCGCGTGTGGTATCAAACCACCCGCCCCAACGCAACGAATGCGGCAGTCTGACGCCAAGCGATCATGAAGCCACAGACTGTTGCGGCCCGCTTCAAAGGTGTTGTTTTAAGAAAGTTCGATAAGGATGTGACAGGAGTCAGGCGGCTTCGCCAGCGCGCTCCACGCCGGTCAGCCAGGTCAGGCAGTTTTCCGAGTTCAGCAGATAAACACCCATACGGCCCAATTCACGCACACCCTCTTCCGTGGAGTTGCAGACCGCGTCCGGCACCAGAACCAGACGGAAATCGCGGGCACTGGCTTCATAGATCGTCGCACGGGTTCCGGTCGCGAAACTGAAGCCGCAGATCACCAGTGTGGTGATGCCACGGGACTTGAGCTCCTCTTCCAGACGGGTGTCATGGAAGGCGCCCCAGCGCGGCCGGTAGAAGATCGATTCATTCTCGTCGACCTTCTGAAACTTGCCAGCAAAGAGTTCATCGGGGTCCAGACGAATACCGGACTTCGGCTTGACCTCGTCGATCAGCTCGGAGCCGAAACTGCCCGGCATCAGGATCCGCAGTCCCTCTTCGACCGCCTGTCGGCGGCAGACGTCAACGTTAGTCCCGTCGGGGCGATAAAGGCGTACGGAATGATAGATCGGCACACCCTGATGGCGGAAACCCTCAACCAGGCGCTTCATGGCCGGGATGGCACGGCCCAGGCCAGCAGCGCGCACAGGGGAGCCGGCAAGCGTAAAGTCACGTTGCGCGGAAAGCGTCAGCAGAGCGACAGTTTGCTTTTCGGGTAACGTGTAGTCGGGCATGCCTCTATCCTCTGACGCCGGTTCGCTGGTTTCCGCAGCTTTTGCCGCAAATTGAGTTGGCGCAAACTACTCCCAGCGGCGTCAGATTCAATTCGAAAGGTGGAATGGCAGACGCGCAGCAAACGCAGAGCTAATCACGCGAGGGTGTTTTGGCCCGCTCCGCGCGCAGTTTCCCCCAGTAATCCAGGCGTTTCCGGACCTCCCGTTCGAAACCGCGCTCGACAGGGCGGTAGAATTCCCGACGCGGCATGTTCTCGGGAAAGTAGTTTTGTCCGGAAAAGCCATCTTCCGCGTCGTGATCGTAGGCATAGCCCTTGCCGTAGCCCAGGTCCTTCATCAGGGAGGTCGGTGCATTCAGGATATGCATGGGCGGAGAAAGGGAGCCGGTTTCCTTGGCGCTGCGAACCGATTCCTTATAGGCCTTGTAGGCGGCATTGGACTTGGGCGCCGTCGCGAGATAGATCACGGCCTGGGCCAGCGCCAGCTCGCCTTCGGGGCTTCCCAGACGCTCGAAGCTCTGCCAGGCCGCCAGAGTCTGGGTCAGAGCCTGCGGATCGGCGAGCCCGACATCCTCAACGGAAAAACGCAGCAGACGCCGGCCGATGTAATTCGGATCCTCCCCGGCCGAGAGCATGCGCGCCAGCCAGTAGAGCGCCGCGTCGCAATCCGAACCACGCAGAGATTTGTGGAGGGCCGAGATGAGGTTGTAGTGCCCTTCCTGGGCCTTGTCATAGATCGGCGCGCGTTTCTGGATCACCTCTGCCAGCGCCGCGGAATCGAGCAGGTCTTCGACCTCCAGCGCGAAGAGTTCCTCGACCAGGTTGAGCAGATAGCGGCCGTCCCCGTCCGCCATGGCGGCGACCGCCGCGCGCGCATCCTCGCGCAGGGGCAGCGCCTTGCCCTTGTCCCGTTCAGCACGGCGCATCAGCTCGTCCATCGCCCTGTCGTCCAGGCGTTTCAGGACGAAGACCTGACAGCGCGACAGCAGAGCGGCATTCAGCTCGAAGGAAGGGTTTTCAGTGGTGGCGCCGACCAGCACCACCGTCCCGTCCTCAACGTAGGGCAGGAAACCGTCCTGCTGCGCCCGGTTGAAGCGATGGATTTCATCGATAAACAGCAGAGTCCCACGGCCGGCCAGCCGGCGTTCCTTCGCCCGCTCAAAGACCTTGCGCAAATCCGCCACGCCGGAAAAGACGGCCGACAGCGGTTCGAACTCCAGATCGGTGAATTCGGCCAGCAAGCGGGCAACGGTGGTCTTGCCGCAGCCGGGTGGTCCCCAGAGCACCATGGAGGCCAGACGGTGACCGGCCAGCATGCGTCCCAAGGGCGCATCGGTCTTCAGCAGGTGATCCTGCCCCACCACCTCGTCCAGGGCGCGCGGCCGCAGACGGTCGGCGAGCGGCCGCGGTGCCTGGCTCTCGAGCAGCCCCATTACCATTGCCGGCGTCTCCTCACCCTGGATTAACCCCGGTCCTTCTAGCGGCCGATGTTGATCGAGCGAACCTTGCCCTTGCGCCGGAAGGTAATCCGCCAGCGGCTGGTGCTGGTCCCGACGGCCGCGTCGATGTCGGCAACCTCTGAAATCTGGCGTTCATTGACCGCCAGGAGAATATCACCCGGACGCATGCGCACCCGCTGTGCCGGACTGCCGCGGGCGATCTTGGTAACGATGACGCCTTCCCAGGCACCCGGCAGATCCAGTTCCTCCGCAAGGGCGGGCGAGAGGTTGGCGACCTGGGCGCCCGACAGAGGATGCTGGCCGCGCAAGCGGACCACCTCGCGCGGCGGAGATTCCGGTGCAGCCTCGATCGGCAGGTTCAGCGAGACATTACCCCTGGACCGCCAGACCTGGATTGACACCTGATCACCGAGATCCCGGGTCGCCACCCGGAAGCGCAGGGATTCGTAGTCCTGGATTTCCACCCCATCCACGGAAAGGATCACGTCGCCGGGCATCAGGCCGGCCCGGTCCGCCGGTCCGCCGTCATAGAGTTGACTGACCACCACCCCACCGGCCCGGTCCAGGCCGAAGCCCATGGCCAGGTCCGCCGTCAGGGTCTGCCCCGTGATCCCGGTCCAGGCCCTTACCAGCGCCCCGCCGTTCTTGGCCGAATCGATCACCGTCCGGACCATATTCGCCGGGATGGCAAAGCCGATCCCCACCGAACCGCCGCTGCGGGAGTAGATCGCCGTGTTAATCCCCAGGAGCTGCCCGTCCAGAGTCACCAGCGCCCCGCCGGAGTTACCCGGGTTGATGGCCGCATCGGTCTGAATGAAAAAACTGAAGTCACCGATTCCGACCTGCGTACGGGCCAGCGCCGAGACGATTCCGCTGGTCACCGTCTGGCCCACACCAAAGGGATTGCCGATCGCCAGAACCAGATCGCCGACCTCCACGTCATCGGAGTCCCGCAAGGGGATACTCGGCAGAACCGCCCCTTCCGTATCCACCCGCAGAACCGCCAGATCCGTACGCTCGTCGTCCAGGATCAGTTCGGCGGCGAACTCGCGCCGATCAGACAGCACCACCTTGATCTCGCTCGCCCCGTTGATCACGTGGTGATTGGTGACGATCAGGCCGTCCCCGGAGACGATGACCCCGGAACCCAGCGAACTCTCCATGCGCTCGCGCCGCTGGGAGCCGCCGAAACGCTCACCGAAGAAACGCTGAAAGAAGGGATCATCGAACAGCGACGGCCGCCGGCGCTGCTGGACATTCCGTTTGGAGAAGACATTGACCACGGCCGGCGCGGTGGTCTTGACCACAGGTGCGAAGGAGAGCTTCAGTTCCGCCTGCGACGTGGGTACACGCGTGCCCTCAGCGGCGGACTGCGCCTGCGCCGGGAGCGAGGCCGTTATAGTCCCGAGAGAAAGCATCAGCGCCGCAAGGGCCAATGGCAGGGAGGATATGAAACTGCGCGGTTTCACTGATACACTACTCCGAATTCTGACTGCAGTTTAACCGCGGATCGCTTCACACCGCATCACCTTGTTGTGCGGGGCAAGCATTCACCACCTGCGCACAAAGTAAAGCAGGTTAAACGACAAAAGGCAGCCCTTGCGGAGCTGCCTTTGCCGTTAACTCTGCCTGCCCGGCCCCTTCCTTGAGGCTCCGGGCCGCAAACGCAGCCTCAGGGGCTACTCTTCGTCCTCGTCCTCATCGACTTCCTGGGTCGGACCGGAGTCCTGTCCCTTGGCGTCGACGTTGCGGTCAACCAGCTCGATGAAAGCCATCGGCGCCATGTCACCGTGGCGGAAACCGGCCTTCAGGACACGGGTGTAGCCACCCGGACGGCTTTCGTAGCGGCTCGCCAACTCGTCGAACAGCTTCGCGGTGATCTTGTCATCGCGCAGAACGGAGTGGGCCTGGCGGCGGGCATGCAGGTCACCGCGCTTGCCGAGGGTGATCAGCTTGTCGACCACACGGCGCAGATCTTTCGCCTTCGGCAGGGTGGTCTTGATCTGCTCATGCTTGAGCAGGGCAACCGCCATGTTGGCAAACATGGCCTTACGGTGGCTGCTGGTGCGGTTCAGCTTACGACCGCTCATTCCGTGACGCATTTTCGTCTCTCCGTTCTCTCTGGCCTCGCGCACGAAGCCGATTGCAAATCACGCCGCCTTGGTCCGTTTCCAGGGCCAACAGAGGCGCGGTGGGTCCTATGACCCGGTAAAGTTTCTCTGATCGGAAGATCGAGGAGCTTAGTAAGGCTCTTCGAGCTTCTTCGCCAGTTCCTCGATGTTCTCCGGCGGCCACTCGGCGATTTCCATGCCCAGATGGAGCCCCATGGTCGAGAGAACTTCCTTGATCTCGTTCAGCGACTTACGGCCGAAGTTCGGCGTCCGCAGCATCTCGCCTTCGCTCTTCTGAACCAGATCGCCGATGTAGACGATATTGTCGTTCTTGAGGCAGTTGGCGGAACGCACCGAAAGCTCGAGTTCGTCGACCTTGCGCAGCAGGTTCTTATTGAACGGCGGCTCGCTCGGACGATCTTCGATCTCGCGCACCTGCGGCTCGTCGAAGTTCACGAAGAGCTGAAGCTGGTCCTGAAGAATACGAGCTGCCAGGGCAACCGCATCTTCCGGACTCACCGCGCCGTTGGTCTCGACGTCCATGGTCAGCTTGTCGTAGTCGGTGACCTGACCGACGCGGGTGTTGTCGACCTTGTAGGAGACCTTACGCACCGGCGAGAAGATCGAATCGACCGGCACCAGGCCAATCGGCGCATCTTCCGGGCGGTTCTGAGAGGCAGCGACGTAGCCCTTGCCGATCTCGACCGTCAGTTCCATGTCGATCCGCGCGCCGTCGTCCAGCGTGCAGAGCACGAGATCCGGGTTCATGACCTCGATGTCGGCGCCGGTCTCGATCTGGCCGGCGGTCACCGGACCCGGGCCCTCGGCCCGCAGGCGCATGCGCTTCGGACCTTCACCACCCATGCGCAGGGCGATCGACTTGATGTTCAGGACCACGTCGGTGACGTCTTCGCGCACACCCGGGATCGAGGAGAACTCGTGCAGAACGCCGTCCACCTGGATCGAGGTCACCGCGGCGCCCTGCAGGGACGACAGCAGAACCCGACGCAGGGCATTGCCCAGGGTCAGGCCGAAGCCACGCTCCAGAGGCTCAGCGACGACCTTCGCAACGCGGGACGCATCGGGGCCCGGCTGGATGTCTAGCTTGTTCGGCTTAATTAATTCGGTCCAATTTTTCTGAAGCACGATTGCGCCCTCATAAAGTGCGGACTGCCTTGCGCCTGCCCGCTGTCATTGAATGCCAAAAGCCGGTCTGCACCGGCCTCCGACTTGCCACGTTGTCGCCGCCAGCCCCCCGGCCGGCGGCACCCGTGAAACGGCTTAGACGCGGCGCCGCTTCGGCGGCCGGCAGCCGTTGTGCGGAATCGGCGTGACATCGCGGATCGCGGTGATCGTAAAGCCGACCGCCTGCAGAGCCCGCAGAGCCGATTCGCGGCCCGAACCGGGGCCCTTAACGTTGACTTCCAGGGTCTTCATGCCGTGATCCTGTGCCTTGCGGCCGGCATCTTCAGCCGCGAGCTGCGCGGCATAGGGGGTCGATTTACGCGAACCCTTGAAGCCCTGCCCGCCGGCAGAAGACCAGGAGATGGTGTTACCCTGGACGTCGGTGATGGTGATCACCGTGTTGTTGAAGGTCGCGTTGACGTGGGCGATGCCCGAAGAGATGTTTTTCCGCTCGCGACGACGCAAACGCGCTTGAGGTTTGGCCATGGCCTGTAAAACCTTACCTTGTCTTTAGAGTTTATTTCTTCTTGCCTGCGATCGGCTTCGCCGGACCCTTGCGGGTACGGGCATTGGTGCTGGTCCGCTGACCGCGCACCGGCAGGCCCTTACGATGCCGCAGGCCGCGATAGCAACCCAGGTCCATCAGGCGCTTGATGTTCATCGCCACTTCGCGGCGAAGGTCACCTTCCACCGTGTATCCGCGGTCGATGGTTTCACGGACGCGCACGACCTCGTCGTCGGTCAGCTCATTCACCCGCCGTTCCGCCGGGATACCGACAGACTCGCAGATTTCAACGGCTTTGGCGCGGCCAATACCGTGAATATAGGTCAAAGCAATCTGTACCCGCTTTTGCGTCGGGATATTGACGCCAGCAATACGTGCCACGCCACGCTCTCCTTAAAACAGTAATTCCCGGACCTCGGCCCTAGGAAGTTCGTTAATTTTGCCCCGAACCAGCTCGATTCGAAGTCTGGTATATCTGGACAGGCAAAACCTTCCGGTCGCGGCCGCGCCGAAGGATGCGGGATTATATGCACCCGCTACCCCAAGTCAACCGTCATCCGCAGCCTTTATGCTGCGGCGATAATGGCTTCGATCTGTCCTGTCACTTCATCGATCGCAGCCATGCCGTCGATCGACTTCAAAACGCCTTTCTCCCGGTAGTAGGGGAGAATCGGCGCGGTCTGCTCATGATACGTTGCCAGTCGGGTCCGCATCGTCTCTTCGTTGTCGTCTGCGCGGCGCGTGAACTCGGTATTTCCGCAGTTGTCGCACACGCCTTCCTTGGCCGGCTTCTGATAGAGATCGTGGTAGCCGGCGCCGCAGCTCCCGCAGGAATAGCGCCCCACCACACGTTCCACCAGGGCGTCCTCGTTGACCGCCATCTCGATCACCGAATCGAGTTTCAAGCCTTTGTCGGCCAGCATCTTGTCCAGCCCCTCGGCTTGCGGCGTGGTCCGGGGAAAGCCATCCAGGATAAAGCCGCCGGCGCAATCCGGCTGGTCGATCCGCTGGGAAATCATCTCGATCATCAGATCGTCGGGCATCAGCTTGCCGGCGTCCATGATCTCCTTGGCCTGCTGGCCCAGCTCACTGCCGGAGTTCTTCAGCTCCCGCAGCATATCGCCAGTCGAAAGCTGAACCAGACCGTGTTTCTCCTGCAGGCGCTTTGCCTGCGTGCCCTTACCTGCCCCCGGCGGACCCAAAAGAATGATATTCAACCCCGACGTCCCTTCAGTTTGGACTTCTTGATGAGCCCTTCGTATTGATGCGCCAGCAGGTGAGAATGAATCTGACCCACTGTGTCCATGGTGACCGAAACGATAATCAGCAGCGAGGTGCCACCGAAGTAGAATGTCAAGGCCTGGAACTGTCCGCTCAAAAGCTCCGGCAGCAGGCAGACCAGCGCCAGATAGGACGCGCCGACGACCGTCAGGCGGGTCAGAACGAACTGCAGGTAGTTCGCGGTATTTTTACCCGGACGAATACCCGGGATGAAGCCGCCGTGCTTCTTCAGATTGTCAGCGGTGTCTTCAGGATTGAAGACGATGCTGGTGTAGAAGAAGGCGAAGAAGATGATCAGGCCGGTAAAGACGAGCAGATAGGCGGGTGACCCGCGACCGAGGTTCGCCGTGACCCAACTCAGCCACTCCGGCCCCGTGCCGCCGGAAAAACCAGCCGCCGTCAGGGGCATCAGCAGCAGGGAGGAAGCAAAAATAGGCGGAATAACACCGGCCACGTTCAGCTTCATGGGCAGATGCGAGGCCTCGCCACCGAACATCTTGTTACCGACCTGGCGCTTCGGATACTGCACGACGATCCGGCGATGCGCCCGCTCGACGAAGACGATGAAAGCAATAATCGCAACGGCGATCAGCGGCACGAAAATCGCCAGGGCGTCGGTCTGCCCCAGCGAGAAGACCTGAGCCAGAGCCAACGGCAGGTTCGCCACGATGCCCGAGAAGATGATCAGCGAAATTCCGTTACCGACCCCGCGCTGAGTGATCTGCTCACCGAGCCACATCAGGAAGATGGTCCCGCCGGTCAGGGTAATGACGGTCGAGAACTGGAAGAACAGTCCGGGATCGATCACCGCCGAGCCAGTGGGGCCCTGTGTCGCTTCCAATCCCTTGGCAATCCCGAAGGCCTGAACCGCGGCCAGCGCCACCGTACCGTAACGGGTGTATTGATTGATCTTCTTCCGGCCGGCCTCGCCTTCTTTCTTCAAGGCTTCGATCTGCGGCGAGACCGCGGTCAGAAGCTGCATGATAATGGAGGCCGAAATGTAGGGCATGATGTTGAGCGCAAAAATCGTCATGCGCTCAAGGGCACCGCCCGAAAAGGCATTAAAGATGTCCAGCACGCCGCCCTGGGCCTGGCTTTGGTAGATCTGGGCGAACACCGCAGTGTCGATGCCCGGGATCGGAATGTAGGTCCCGAGCCGGTAGATCACCAATGCGCCAAGCGTGAACCAAATGCGCTTCTTGAGTTCGGTCGCCTTGGCGAGCGCCCCGAAGTTCATATTTGCAGCAAGTTGTTCGGCGGCTGAGGCCATATACTTTATCCCAGTTGTGTCCGCACCCGGCGCCAAAACGCCAAATCAGCCGTCTCAGCCCGTTTTACCGGCCCGCCGAACGGCTTTCCTGCGGAGCGCTCAGCGGGCCCGCGCCCCCTCCAGCGGGAGGTCGCGGAAAACCCGCAGAGATCCTTAGCTTTCGGCCGCTGCCGGCTCGGCCGCAGCGACGGTGACGGAGCCGCCAGCCTTCTCGACCGCGGCAATCGCAGCCTTGGAAGCACCAGCGACCGCGATATTTACTTTGGTCTTCAGTTCGCCCGATGCAAGCAAACGAATCCCGTCACGCGGATTCGTCACCACGCCGGAAGCCTTCAGCGTCTCGGCATTGATTTCCGCAGAGGCATCCAGTTTGCCGGCATCAATCGCCGCCTGCAGGCGGCCGATGTTCACGGCAACGTAGTCCTTACGGAAGATATTGTTAAATCCGCGCTTCGGAAGGCGACGATGCAGGGGCATCTGGCCACCTTCGAACCCCTTGATCGCAACGCCGCTGCGGGACTTCTGTCCCTTGTGGCCCGCACCGGAGGTCTTGCCGGTGCCCGAACCGATGCCGCGGCCGACGCGCTTGCGGTCCTTGCGGGCGCCTTCGTTATCGGACAGCTGATTGAGCTTCATGTCTCTTTATCCTGCTTCAGTCACGGGACGAACGACGCCTAGGCGTCGCTCTCGACCCGCACGAGGTGACTGACCTTGTTGATCATGCCGCGCACCGACGGCGTATCTTCCAGCTCGCGGCTGCGGTTGATTTTGTTCAGCCCCAGTCCGACGAGGGTCGCACGCTGATCCTTGGTCCGCCCGATCGGGCTGGCGATCTGTACGACCTTAAGCGTTTTCTTCTTCGCGGCCATGGTTCCTTACTCCCGTGCCTCGGCGCCACCGGCCGTGCGGTTGCCGAGAATGTCGGAGACCTTCTTGCCACGGCGCTGCGCGACCATCCGCGGGCTGGCACAACGCGACAGGGCCTCGAAAGTGGCCTTGATCATGTTGTGGGGGTTCGAGGTGCCGACCGACTTGGCCACCACGTCCTGAACGCCCAGGGCCTCGAAGATCGCACGCATCGGACCACCGGCGATGATACCCGTACCTGCGGGAGCCGCCCGCAGCGCAACCTTGCCGGCGCCGAAGTGGCCCTTGATATCGTGATGCAGGGTCCGGCCTTCGCGCAGCGGCACGCGGATCATGGCGCGCTTGGCGGATTCCGTCGCCTTGCGGATGGCCTCGGGAACCTCACGGGCTTTACCGTGACCGTGACCGACCCGACCGCGGCCGTCACCGACGACGACCAGCGCGGCGAAGCCGAAGCGCCGGCCGCCCTTGACGACCTTGGCGACGCGATTGATACCGACCAGCTTTTCGATGAGTTCCGGCTCCTCGCGGTCGCGCGGCCGACGGTCATCTCTCTGGGATCGTGATTCTCTTGGGGCTCGTGCCATCGATCTGCTTTCCTAGAATGCCAGGCCGTTTTCGCGTGCCGCGTCAGCCAGGGCCTTAACCCGTCCGTGGTAGATATAACCACCACGGTCGAAGACCACTTCCTTGACGCCGGCGGCAACTGCGCGCTCGGCAATGAGTTTACCCACCTCGGTAGCCGCGGCCTTATCGGCACTCTTGGTAATCTTCGACTTGAGGTCCTTATCGACGGTCGAAGCAGAGGCGAGAGTCACGCCCTGCACGTCGTCGATAACCTGGGCATAAATGTGCTTGCTCGACCGGAACACCGACAGGCGGGGCCGATTGGAGCTTTTGCGCTTGATCTGCGCGCGCACCCGGCGCGTGCGACGATCGCGAAGTTGTTTGCTGCTCAGCATGGCCTTACTTCTTCTTGCCTTCTTTGCGCAGGATCGTCTCTTCCTCGTACTTCACGCCCTTGCCCTTGTAAGGCTCAGGCGGACGGAAGCTGCGGATTTCCGATGCAACCTGCCCGACCTTCTGCTTATCGGCGCCCGAGATCGAAATCGCGGTCGGCTTGGAGCAGGTGATCGAGATCCCCTCGGGGATCGGGAAGTTGATGTCGTGGCTATAGCCGAGCTGCAGGTTCAGGGTCTGGCCCTGGACTGCGGCACGATAGCCGACGCCATTGATCTCAAGGTTCCGTGTGAAGCCCTCGGACACGCCGGTCACCATGTTCTGGACCCGCGAGCGCGCGGTGCCCCACATGGCACGGGCGGCCTTCGACTGGTTCGCGGGCGTGACCGTGACCTTGCCGTCGGCAAGTTCGATCTTCACGTCGTCAGTTGCCTCGAACTCGAGCTGGCCCAGTTTGCCCTTCGCCGAAACCATGCGGCCATTGACCGCAATATCGACGCCACTGGGCACTTCGACCGGATTTTTGCCTACGCGCGACATTGATCCAATTCCTTAAAATACCCGGCAGAGGACTTCGCCGCCGACGTTGGCAGCGCGTGCCTCCTGATCCGACATCACACCACGTGGCGTCGACAGGATGGTGATCCCCAGACCGTTGTAATAACGCGGCAGCTCCTTGATCTTGGAGTACACACGGCGGCCAGGCGTCGAAACGCGGGCGATCTCGTTGATCACCGGCTGACCCTCGTTGTACTTCAACTCGATCTCGAGCTCGTTGATACCCGGGCCCTGTTCCTGCGTACGGAAGTCCCGGATAAAACCTTCGCGCTTCAAAACATCAAGCACGTTCGAACGCAGGCGGGATGCCGGCGCCGTAACTTTTGACTTTCCAACCCGCTGTCCGTTCCGGATGCGGGTCAGCATATCCCCAAGAGGATCGCTCATCGCCATCGCGCGGACCCTTTCCTACCAGCTCGACTTGACCATGCCAGGGATCTGGCCGATCGATGCGAGGTCGCGCAATGCAATACGCGACAGCTTGAATTTGCGATAGACACCGCGCGGGCGCCCACTCAGTTCGCAACGGTTACGGATGCGAATCTTCGCTCCGTTGCGCGGCAGCTCAGCCAACTTCAGGTGAGCCTGGAAGCGCTCTTCCGGAGAGAGAGACCGGTCGTTGGCGACGGCCTTGAGGGCCGCACGCTTCGCAGCCTGCTGTGCAACAAGCTTCCGACGCTTCTGGTTCTTTTTGATGGCGCTAACCTTAGCCATTCTTTTCGATCCCTTCCGCCGTTATTTCTGGAACGGCATGTCGAAGCCAGCGAGAAGAGCCTTGGCTTCCTCGTTCGTCTTCGCAGTGGTGCAGATCACGATGTCCATGCCCCGGATCTCGTCGACGGCGTCGTAGTCGATCTCAGGGAAGACGATCTGTTCCTTCAGGCCCATGGCATAGTTGCCGCGGCCGTCGAAGCTCTTGTCCGAAACGCCGCGGAAGTCGCGGACGCGCGGCAGAGCCACGGTCACCAGGCGATCCAGAAACTCGTACATCCGGTCCTTCCGCAAGGTGACCTTGCAGCCGAGCGGCATGCCTTCGCGCAGCTTGAAACCCGCGATCGACTTCTTCGCCTTCGTGATCACCGGCTTCTGACCGGCAATCAGACCCATCTCATTGGCGGCGGCAGCAACCTTCTTCTGGTCCTGCACGGCACCGTTCACGCCGATGTTCAGCACGATCTTCTCGATCTTCGGTGCCGACATCACGTTCTCATATCCGAACTGCTTCACCAGATTCGGCTTAACAGTCGTCTCGTAGTGCTCTTTCAAGCGCGGCTTCATGGTCCTGCCCGCCTTAGATGTCAATGACTTCGCCGGAGCGCTTGGCAACGCGCACCTTGCGACCGCCCTCTTCCACCCGGAAACCGACGCGCGTGGGCTGATCGGATTTCGGATCGATATGGGCAACGTTCGAAATGTGAATGGGCGCCTCTTGCTCGACGATCCCACCCGGTGTCGAGGCCGTCGGGCGCTGATGCCGCTTGACGATGTTGACGCCCTGAACGACCACACGGTCGTCCTCGCGCACAACACGCAGCACTTCGCCCTTCTTGCCTTTGTCGCGACCGGTGATCACCGTCACCTTGTCGCCTTTTTTGATCTTGAACTTCTTGGTCATCACAGCACCTCAGGCGCCAGAGAAATGATCTTCATGTACTGACGGGCACGCAGTTCGCGGGTCACCGGACCGAAGATACGGGTTCCGATCGGCTCGCCCTGCTTGTTGATCAGCACGGCCGCGTTGTTGTCAAAACGGATCGAGCTGCCGTCCGGACGACGGATTTCCTTGGCAGTGCGAACGATGACGGCCCGATGCACGTCACCCTTCTTCACACGGCCACGCGGAATCGCTTCCTTCACCGAGACCACAATGACGTCACCGACACCGGCAGTCTTGCGCTTCGAGCCACCCAGCACCTTGATGCACTGGACCCGACGGGCACCGGAATTGTCGGCCACGTCGAGCTGGGATTGCATTTGAATCATGGCGAGCCCCTAACCCTCAGCGCTGGCCGCTGCTTCGTCGACGACTTCCCAGCTCTTGGTCTTGGAAATCGGACGACACTCGCGGATCCGGACCGTATCGCCCGACTTGACCGAATTGGTCTCATCATGGGCGTGGTACTTCTTCGAACGCTTAATGAACTTCTTGTAGATGGGGTGCATGACGCGCCGCTCGACCAAGACGGTCACCGTCTTATCGGTCTTGTCACTGACCACCACACCCTGCAACACACGACGCGGCATTGATACTCTCCTAAGAAACGCCCTGCATCTGATGCAGGATGGTTTTGATGCGCGCGATGTCGCGACGAACCTGGCGTGCGCGCGTCGTATTCTCGAGCTGCCCGCTTGCCTTCTGGAAGCGCAGGTTGAACTGCTCCTTGTGCAGCCCGATCAGCTCGTCCTTCAACTCGTCCTGGGTCTTAACCCGCAGATCACTCGCTTTCATGACCTAGCCCTCCTCGCCCGCACGGGCGATGAACTTGGTTTGAACCGGCAGCTTGGCCGAGGCCAGCTTAAAGGCTTCGCGTGCGAGCTCCATGGGAACGCCATCGAGTTCGAACATGACACGGCCGGGCTTGACCCGGGCCGCCCACCATTCCGGGTTACCCTTACCCTTACCCTGACGGACCTCGGCAGGTTTGCTCGAGACCGGCACGTCCGGGAAAACACGGATCCACAGCTTACCGACACGCTTCATGTGGCGGGTGATGGTCCGGCGGGCAGCCTCGATCTGGCGCGCCGAAACACGGCCCGGCGTCACCGCCTTCATGCCGTAGGCGCCGAAGTTGAGAGCGGTACCGCCCTTCGCCTTCCCGTGAATCCGGCCCTTATGGGCTTTGCGGAATTTTGTCCGCTTTGGTTGCAACATTGCTCTGTTTCCTCAAGCCTGGCCGCTTAACGCGCAGCCTGCAAATCCTGAGACCGCTTGTCCTGAGCCATCGGGTCGTGGGCCAGGATTTCTCCCTTGAAGACCCAGACCTTCACGCCGCAGGCGCCGTAGGTCGTCTGTGCCGTGGCCTCGCCGTAATCGACATCGGCGCGCAGCGTGTGCAGCGGCACGCGACCTTCGCGGTACCACTCGGTCCGGGCGATCTCCGCACCGCCCAGCCGGCCGGCACAGTTGATCCGGATGCCGCCGGCGCCCAGGCGCATGGCGGACTGAACCGAACGCTTCATCGCACGGCGGAAAGCCACGCGGCGCTCCAACTGGCTGGCGATGTTCTCCGCAACCAGCTTGGCGTCGATCTCCGGCTTGCGGACTTCAACGATGTTCAGGTGAACTTCGCTGCTGGTGCGCTTCTGCAGTTCGGCGCGCAGCTTTTCGATGTCCGCGCCCTTCTTGCCGATCACCACGCCCGGACGGGCCGTGTGAATGGTCACGCGGGCCTTCTTCGCCGGACGCTCGATCACGATCCGCGACACACCGGCCTGCTGCAGGCGCTTGCGGAGAAACTTACGCAGCTCGAGATCCTCAAGCAGCAGGTCCGCGTAATTGCCGTCAGCGAACCAGCGGGAGTCCCAGGTCCGGTTGATACCGACGCGCAGGCCGATTGGATTGACTTTATGACCCATTACGCGGTCTCCTCACGCTCGCGCACCACCACCGTCAGGCGGCTCCAAGGTTTTACGATCCGACCAACGCGGCCGCGGGCACGGGCCCGGAAGCGCTTCATCGCAAAGCTCTTACCGACCGAGGCTTCCGCCACATAGAGACGGTCAACGTCGAGCTGGTGATTGTTTTCCGCATTGGCGATCGCCGACTGCAGAACCTTTTTCACCTCGCCGGCAATGCGGCGCTTGGAGAAGGTCAGTTCCGCAAGGGCTTTCTCAGCCGACTTGCCACGGATGCTGGCGGCAACCAGGTTCAGCTTCTGAGCGCTGGTCCGCATGTTCAGGGCAATCGCCTTGGCTTCGTTGTCGGCCAGTGCGCGCGGGGTTTTCGACTTACTCATCGACCTCAGCCCCTCTTGGATTTCTTATCCGCAGCGTGACCGTAGTAGGTCCGCGTCGGAGAGAATTCACCGAACTTATGACCGACCATGTTTTCGGTCACCAGAACCGGCAGGAACTTATGGCCGTTGTAGACGCCGAAGGTCAGGCCGACAAACTGCGGCATGATCGTCGAGCGGCGCGACCAGGTCTTGATGATTTCGTTACGTCCAGAACCTCTGACTGTATCCGCCTTCTTCAGCAGATAACCGTCGACGAACGGACCTTTCCATACGGAGCGAGCCATGTGCCGGCCTTCCCCTTAGCGTTTCTTGTGACGGCGGCGCACAATCAGGCCGTCCGTCTTCTTGTTGTGGCGCGTCTTGGCGCCCTTCGTCGGCTTGCCCCAGGGGGTCACCGGATGGCGACCGCCGGAAGTGCGGCCTTCGCCGCCGCCGTGCGGATGGTCGATCGGGTTCATGGCGACACCGCGAACTGCCGGGCGCTTGCCCATCCAGCGCTTACGGCCGGCCTTACCCAATTTCTGGTTCGACTCGTCAGGGTTCGAGACGGCGCCAATGGTAGCCATACACTCGGCCCGAACCATACGGACTTCGCCCGATCCGAGACGCAGCAGAGCGTAACCGGCGTCGCGGCCGACGATCTGAACGTAGGTCCCGGCGGAACGGGCAATCTGCCCACCCTTGCCGGCCTTCATCTCGACGTTGTGCACGATCGTGCCGACCGGGATCGAGGCCAGCGGCATGGCATTGCCCGGCTTGATGTCGGCCTTTTCGCCCGCAATGACCTTGTCTCCGACCGCAAGACGCTGCGGTGCCAGGATGTAGGCCAACTCACCGTCGGCGTATTCGATCAGCGCGATGAAAGCGGTACGGTTGGGATCGTACTCGATCCGCTGGACCGTGCCGGCCACATCGAACTTGCGACGCTTGAAGTCGATGATGCGGTAGTTGCGTTTGTGACCACCACCCTGACGGCGGGCCGTGATCCGGCCGGTGTTGTTGCGTCCGCCCTTCTTGGTCAGGCCTTCGGTCAGCTTCTTGACCGGCTTGCCCTTCCAGAGCTCCGAGCGGTCGATCAGCACCAGATTACGGCGTGACGGCGTCGTCGGACTGTAAGTTTTTAGCGCCATAGGATCAGATTCCCGTGGTCACGTCGATGCTGTGACCCTCTTCTAACGTGACGTATGCTTTCTTGACGTCGGCCCGACGGCCCGGACGGCCCTTGAACCGCTTGGACTTGCCGTCCTGGCGAAGCGTGTTGACTGCCTTCACCTTGACGTTGAACAGGCCTTCGACCGCCAGCACGATCTCGGGCTTGGTCGCATCCATGGCCACCTTGAAGGCAACCTGGTTGTGCTCCGAGCCCAGCGTCGATTTTTCGGTAACGACCGGCTGACGAATGACTTCGTACATCCGCTCCTTGGAGATCGTCACCGGCGCCTTGTTGCGCGCGCGCCCCTTACTCATTTCAGTCGCGCCTCCAGCGCTTCCACAGCATCCTTGGTCAACACCAGAGTGTCGCGCCGCAGGATGTCGTATACGTTGGCGCCCTGCTGCGGCAGAACGTCGACACCGGGGATGTTCCGGGCGGCACGGGCAAAGTTCTCATTCACCGCCGCGCCGTCGATCACCAGCACCGAGCCCCAGCCGAGCGAGCCGAGCTGCTTGGAAAGAGCCGAAGTCTTAGCATCCTTGACTTCCGCATTTTCCAGCACCACCAGCTTGCCGTCGGCAGCCTTGGAAGACAGGGCCGTTTTGAGAGCCAGCTTCCGGACCTTTTTCGGCAGGTCGATGTTGTGATCGCGAACGACCGGACCATGCACGATGCCGCCACCACGGAAGATCGGCGCGCGGATGCTGCCGTGACGGGCACCGCCGCCGCCTTTCTGGCGGGTGATTTTCCGAGTCGAGCCGGAAACTTCACTGCGTCCCTTGACCTTATGGGTGCCGGCGCGCCGCTTCGCGAGCTGCCAGTTCACCATCCGGCCAAGGAGATCCGCGCGGACCGGAAGTCCGAACACCGAGTCATTCAGCTCGATTTCGCCGGCGGATTTGTTTTCGAGGGTCGTGACCGAACACTTCATGGTCATTGATCCTTATCTTCGCTGCCGGCTTCCGGCGCTGCTTCAGCTTCGGCCGGTGCCGCTTCGGCTTCCGCCGGAGCTTCTTCAGGAGCTGCAGCAGGCGCTTCTTCAACCGCAGGCTCGACGATGCCGGCCGGGAAAGGAACACCTTCGGGCAGCGCGCGCTTTACCGCGTCGCTGATCCGCACCCAGCCGCCTTCGGCGCCCGGAACCGCACCCTTCACCAGGATCAGGCCGCGCTCCTCATCGGTCGAAACGATCTTGAGGTTCTGCGTCGTCACCCGGGAATCACCCATGTGACCGGCCATCTTCTTACCCTTGAAGACCTTGCCCGGGTCCTGGCTGTTACCGGTGGAACCGTGACTACGGTGCGAAATCGACACACCGTGAGTGGCGCGGAGACCGCCGAAGTTGTGCCGCTTCATGGCACCGGCAAAACCCTTACCGATCGAGGTGCCCGTCACGTCGACGAACTGACCGGCGATGAAGTGGTTGACCGAGAGTTCCTGACCGACTTCCAGCAGGGCATCCTCGGACACCCGGAACTCACCGAGCTTCCGCTTCGGCTCCACCTTGGCCTTGGCGTAGTGGCCACGCATCGGCTTGGTCACACGTTTGACCTTCGCCTTACCGTTACCCAACTGAACGGCGCTGTAACCGTCCGCTTCTTTCGTGCGCACTGCGACGACCTGACACTTGTCGACCTTCAGAACGGTGACAGGAACGTGCTGACCTTCATCGGTAAACACGCGCGTCATGCCGAGCTTCTGCGCAATCATTCCTGTGCGCATCGTCCTCAGCCCTTCAGCTTGATCTCGACGTCCACACCGGCCGCCAGGTCGAGCTTCATCAGCGCGTCAACGGTCTGCGGCGTGGGGTCGACAATGTCCAGAAGACGCTTGTGAGTCCGGATCTCGAACTGCTCGCGGCTCTTCTTGTCGATGTGAGGTCCACGGAGAACCGTGAACTTCTCGATGCGGGTCGGCAGCGGGATCGGCCCACGCACCTGCGCGCCCGTCCGCTTGGCCGTGCCGACGATTTCCGAGGTCGAGGTGTCGAGCACTCGGTGATCGAAGGCCTTAAGCCGTATTCTAATATTCTGGCTGTCCATTTTCAGCCCCATATGGCGGCCGGCGATCAAGTTTACTTCGGGCTCGAAGAGCCACGCACCTGATACCGGCGCCCCTTTCGCGTGCTATAACTGTTTGAATCCGGCCGGCATTCGGCCGCGAACTACCCTTGGGTAATTCTGGATTACTTAATGATCCCCGCGACGACGCCTGCGCCGACGGTACGACCGCCTTCACGGATCGCAAAGCGCAGGCCTTCGTCCATCGCGATCGGAGCGATAAGCTCGACTTCCATCGCGATGTTGTCACCAGGCATGACCATCTCCGTTCCCTCAGGAAGCGTCACGACACCCGTAACGTCCGTCGTACGGAAATAGAACTGCGGACGGTAGTTCGTGAAGAACGGCGTGTGACGGCCGCCCTCTTCCTTCGTAAGGATGTAGGCCTCGGCCTTGAAGTTCGTGTGCGGCGTGATCGAACCCGGCTTCGCGAGAACCTGGCCACGCTCAACGTCTTCACGGCCGATACCACGCAGAAGCGCACCGATGTTGTCGCCAGCCTCGCCAGAGTCGAGCAGCTTGCGGAACATCTCAACGCCCGTGCAGGTCGTCTTCTTCGTCTCACGAAGACCGACAATCTCGATCTCGTCGCCGACCTTAACGATACCGCTCTCAACACGACCCGTAACAACCGTGCCACGGCCGGAGATCGAGAAGACGTCTTCGATCGGCATCAGGAACGCACGATCCTTCGGACGCTCAGGCTGCGGGATGTAGGCGTCGACTTCGCTCATCAGCGAAAGGATCGCCTCACGGCCGATCGCGGCGTCGCCGTCTTCAAGAGCGGCAAGAGCAGAACCCTTGACGATCGGAATATCGTCGCCCGGGAAATCGTAGGACGACAGAAGCTCACGGATCTCGAGCTCGACAAGCTCAAGCAGCTCTTCGTCGTCGACCTGGTCGACCTTGTTCATGAACACCACGATGGCGGGAACGCCGACCTGGCGCGCCAGAAGGATGTGCTCGCGCGTCTGCGGCATCGGGCCGTCAGCGGCGGAGACAACCAGAATAGCACCGTCCATCTGCGCCGCACCCGTGATCATGTTCTTCACGTAGTCAGCGTGGCCGGGGCAGTCCACGTGTGCGTAGTGACGGCCGTCCGTCTCATACTCAACGTGCGCCGTCGAAATCGTGATACCGCGGGCCTTCTCTTCAGGTGCCTTGTCAATCTGATCGTAAGCAGAAAACTCCGCCCCGCCAGACTCTGCCAAAACCTTCGTAATCGCAGCCGTCAACGTCGTCTTACCGTGGTCAACGTGACCAATCGTACCAACGTTACAATGCGGCTTGTTCCGCTCAAACTTTGCCTTTGCCATCTTTCTTACTCTCCGTCCATAGGATGATCAAAACCTCGCCTGGGGCGGGTTAGGCCATCTTGGCAACCACTTCGTCTGCGACTGCCTGCGGCACCCGCTCATAGTGGTCAAAATGCATTGTGTACTGTGCCCGGCCCTGGCTCATGGAGCGCAGGTTGTTGACATAACCGAACATGTTCGCAAGGGGGACCATCGCGTTGATGACCTGTGCGTTGCCGCGGCTGTCCATACCGGACACGTTGCCGCGACGGCTGTTAAGGTCGCCGATGATGTCACCCATGTACTCTTCAGGCGTCACAACTTCGACCTTCATCACGGGCTCGAGAAGTGCTGCTCCGGCCTTCTGCACACCTTCGCGGAAGGCGGCGCGTGCAGCAATTTCGAACGCCAGCACCGAGGAGTCGACGTCGTGGCTCGCGCCGTCAGTCAAGGTCACCTTGAAGTCGATCACAGGGAAGCCGGCGAGAACACCGGTCGCCTGAGCGGCCAGCAGGCCTTTTTCGACACCCGGAATGAATTCCTTCGGAACCGCGCCGCCGGTGATCGAATTATCAAAGGCATAACCCTCGCCCGGCTGCACCGGCTCGAACGTCAACTTGATACGTGCGAACTGACCCGAACCACCGGACTGCTTCTTGTGGGTGTAATCCACTTCAGCCGTGCGCGAAATAGTCTCGCGGTAAGCGACCTGCGGGGCGCCGACATTGGCGTCGACCTTGAACTCGCGCTTCATGCGATCGACGATAATGTCGAGGTGAAGCTCGCCCATGCCCTTAATCACGGTCTGGCCGCTCTCGACGTCGGTGGAGACGCGGAACGAGGGATCTTCCTGAGCCAGACGGCCCAGAGCGACACCCATTTTCTCCTGGTCGGCCTTGGTTTTCGGTTCAACCGCAACCTCGATAACCGGATCCGGGAACTCCATACGCTCCAGAACGATCGGCTTCAGCGGGTCGCAGAGGGTTTCACCAGTGGTCGTACCCTTCAGGCCGGCGATGGCGACGATGTCACCTGCACGGGCTTCCTTGATGTCTTCCCGGTGATTGGAATGCATCTGCAGCATACGGCCGACGCGCTCGCGGTTACCCTTAACCGAGTTCAGGATCTGCGTACCGGTCGTAAAGACGCCCGAATACACCCGCACGAAAGTCAGAGACCCGACGAAGGGGTCGGTCATGATCTTGAAGGCCAGCGCCGAGGCGGGCTCATCGTCGGAAGTCTTACGAACCAGCTCTTCGTCACTGTCCGGCTTCACGCCAGTGACCGAGTCGACGTCGATCGGCGACGGAAGATAGTCGACAACAGCGTCGAGAAGCGGCTGAACACCCTTGTTCTTGAAGGCCGTACCGCAGAGGACCGGCACGAAGGAAGATGAACAGGTGCCCTTGCGGATGCAGCGCGCCAGCGTCTCGACGTCCGGCTCGTTGCCCTCCAGATAGGCTTCCATCGCGTCATCGTCCTGCTCAACGGCAAGCTCGATCAGCTTCTCACGATATTCGGCGGCCTTATCGGCGAGATCGGCGGGAATGTCTTCTTCGACATATTCCGCACCCATGGTTTCGTCTTTCCAGACGATCGCCTTCATCTTGAAGAGATCGACGACACCAACGAAGTCGCTCTCGGAACCGATCGGCAACTGCATGACCAGCGGCTGCGCGCCTAGGCGGTCGACGATCATGTCGACACAGCGGTAAAAATCAGCGCCGATACGGTCCATTTTGTTGACGAAGCAGATCCGCGGCACGTTGTACTTGTCAGCCTGACGCCAGACGGTCTCGGACTGCGGCTCGACACCGGCGACCGAGTCGAACACGGCGACCGCACCGTCCAGAACACGCAGCGAACGCTCCACCTCGATGGTGAAGTCCACGTGGCCCGGGGTGTCGATGATGTTGATCCGGTGATCTTTCCAGAAACAGGTCGTGGCCGCAGAGGTAATGGTGATACCCCGCTCCTGCTCCTGCTCCATCCAGTCCATGGTGGCATTGCCATCGTGGACCTCACCGATCTTGTGCGAAACACCGGTGTAGTAAAGGACACGCTCTGTCGTGGTCGTCTTACCGGCATCGATGTGAGCCATGATGCCGATGTTGCGATAGCGCTCAAGCGGAGTGGTGCGGGACATGACGCGACTCTCTTGCTTCGGTTACCAGCGGTAATGGGAGAAGGCCTTGTTGGCCTCTGCCATCCGGTGGGTGTCTTCACGCTTCTTGACCGCGGCACCGCGGTTATTGGAAGCATCCATAAGTTCGTTCGCCAGACGGTCGGTCATGGTGAACTCGGAACGGGCGCGCGAGGCGTTGATCAGCCAACGGATCGCCAGGGCCTGAGCACGGTCATGGCGCACCTCGACCGGCACCTGATAGGTCGCGCCACCAACACGGCGCGAACGCACTTCCAGATGCGGCTTCACATTGCCGAGCGCCTCATGGAAGACCCGAACCGGATCGGCGCTGCCGCGCTCGGTTATCCGGTCGAAGGCGCCATAGACAATTCCTTCGGCAACCGACTTTTTACCGTCGTACATCAGGCAGTTCATGAACTTGCTGACGACCATATCGCCGAACTTCGGATCCGGCAGAACTTCGCGCTTCTCTGCGCTGTGGCGGCGAGACATCTTTAATACCCTGCCTTACTTCGGCCGCTTGGCGCCGTACTTCGAACGACGCTGACGGCGGTCCTTGACACCCTGGGTATCCAGCGTGCCGCGAATGATGTGGTAGCGGACACCGGGCAAGTCCTTGACACGCCCGCCCCGCAGCATGACCACCGAGTGCTCCTGCAGGTTATGACCCTCACCAGGAATGTAGCTGGTGACTTCGAAGCCGTTGGTCAGACGAACACGCGCAACTTTACGCAGCGCCGAGTTCGGCTTTTTCGGTGTGGTGGTGTAGACGCGCGTGCAAACCCCCCGCTTCTGCGGGCAGGCTTCCAGCGCCGGTACTTTGTTCCGCGTGACAGGCGCTTTGCGCGGCTTGCGGATCAACTGGTTAATCGTCGGCATTCAGGTTACTTCCTTAAACCTAGCTCTCAAGCAAAGCACCGCGGCGGGGCAATAGCCTTACCCCCGCGGAGCCTTAAGCGCCGTCTAAAACAGCAATTAAATTTTTCATCCCGTGTACCGTCGAGGCTGCGTCTAAGCCGCACTGGGATTACCACCAGCCCCCGAAAGGTTGGCGCATACTATTGATGCGCCCCTACCGCGTCAAGCCTTAGGAAACCCTTTTTTTCCGGGTCAAAAACAAGACGCCGCCGCCAGGATTCTTGAAATAAAAAATCCCGGCGGCGGCGCTTTAACGCAATGATCGGTCAGGATGACCCGTTAGGCAACCGAAGTTTCCTCTTCAGCCCCGCCCGACTCGGCCTCATCGACTGATGCGGCAAGGCTGGCCTGAGCCTTCTCCTGCTCGTCCAGCAACTCCTTGTCCCGTTCCGAAGCGACTCGCTTCAGACGGTTCATAACCGCGCCGGTCCCTGCCGGGATCAGGCGGCCCACGATGACATTCTCCTTGAGACCAATGAGGCTGTCGTGCTTGCCGTGGGTGGCCGCTTCCGTGAGAACCCGGGTGGTTTCCTGGAACGAAGCCGCCGAGATGAAGGAACGAGTCTGCAGGCTCGCCTTTGTAATGCCCTGCAGAACCGGCCGCGCCTGAGCGGCACGTCCGCCTTCGGCAATAGCCTTGTCGTTCACTTCGGCGAACTCCTCCCGGTCGACCTGCTCGCCGATCAGGAAGGTAGTGTCACCACCGTCGGAGATCTCGACCTTCTGCAGCATCTGGCGAACGATCACCTCGATGTGCTTGTCGTTGATCTTCACGCCCTGCAGGCGATAGACGCTCTGGATCTCATAAGCCAAGTATTCGGCCAGAGCCTCGACACCGAGGACATCCAGGATGTCATGCGGTACCGGGTTACCGTCCATCAGCAGGTCGCCGACCTGAACGTAGTCGCCTTCCTGCACCGAGATGTGCTTGCCCTTGGGAATGAGGTATTCACGCGGCTCGCCGGCGTCCTCACCCTCGGGCCGGACCACGATCCGGCGCTTGGTCTTGTAGTCCTTACCGAACTCGACACGTCCCTCGATCTCACTGATGATCGCGTAGTCCTTCGGCTTCCGGGCTTCGAACAGCTCGGCAACGCGCGGCAGACCACCCGTAATATCACGGGTTTTCGAGGATTCCCGCGGGATACGGGCCAGAACGTCACCAGCTTTGACCGCCGCGCCATTCTCGACCGAGAGGATGGCGTCCACCGACATGAAGTAACGGGCTTCCATGCCGTTGGCCAGAGTCACGACCTCGCCGTTGTCGTCACGCAAGGTGACCCGCGGCTTCAGCTCGTTACCCTTGGGCTGCTGCTTCCAGTCGACCACGACCCGGTTGGAGATACCGGTGGTCTCGTCCATGACTTCACGCATGGAGATACCCTCGACCAGGTCCACGTAGTTCGCGTGACCTTCCTTTTCCGTGATAATCGGAATGGTGTAGGGATCCCATTCGGCCAGTTTCTGGCCCTTGGTGACCGTCGCACCTTCGTCCACCAGCAGCTTGGCGCCGTAAGGCACACGGTGCCGGGCCCGCTCGCGGTTGGTCTCGTCGCGCAGGACGATTTCCAGGTTACGGCCCATGACCACCGGAACGCCCTCGGAATTGAGAACCACGTTGCGGTTTTTGATCGAAACCGTGGCGTCCACCGTCGCCTCGACGTTCGACTGCTCGGCACCACGCTGGGCCGCACCGCCGATGTGGAAGGTCCGCATGGTCAACTGGGTGCCGGGCTCGCCGATCGACTGGGCGGCGATGACGCCGACCGCCTCACCGACGTTGACCTCGGTTCCGCGGGCCAGGTCACGACCGTAACAGGCCGCGCAGACACCGCCCTTGGATTCGCAGGTCAGGGTCGAACGGATCATCACGCTGTCGATACCGGCGCGCTCGATCTCGTCGGTCTTGCTCTCGTCGACGATCTTGCCGGCCTCCAGGATCAGATCGCCGGTCAACGGATTGACCACGTCCTCCAGGGTTGTGCGACCCAGCAGGCGCTCGCCCAACGGTGAGATGACCTCACCGCCCTCGACCACGGCCGAGCAGGTCAGACCCTTGGTGGTGCCGCAGTCGTACTCGATGATGATGGCATCCTGTGCCACATCGACCAGACGGCGGGTCAGGTAACCGGAGTTCGCGGTCTTCAGGGCGGTGTCGGCCAGACCCTTACGGGCGCCGTGGGTGGAGTTGAAGTACTCCAGCACGGTCAGGCCTTCCTTGAAGTTCGAGATGATCGGCGTTTCGATGATCTCGCCCGAGGGCTTGGCCATCAGGCCACGCATACCAGCGAGCTGCTTGATCTGCGCCGCGGAACCACGGGCACCGGAGTGGGCCATCATGTAGACCGAGTTGACGTCCCGGCCGGTAAAGCCGGAAATCACCTGCATCATCTCGTCGGCGACCCGGTCCGTGCACTGGGACCAGACGTCAACCACCTTGTTGTACTTCTCACCGCTGGTGATCAGACCATCGAGATACTGCTGCTCGAATTCCTTCACCTCGGTCTGCGCCGACTCGACCAGATGCGCCTTGGCTTCGGGGATCTGCAGATCGTCCTTACCGAAGGAGATACCGGCCTTACAGGCATAGCTGAAGCCGAGCTTCATGATCCGGTCGCAGAAGATGACCGTGTCCTTCTGACCGCAGTGGCGGTAGACCACGTCGATCAGGTCCGTCACTTCCTTCTTGGTCAGCAGACGGTTGATCATGGAGAACTTGACCGCCGGATTGCGTGGCAGGATCTCGGAGAGGATCATGCGGCCCGGGGTGGTCTCCACGATGGTGGTGATCGGCTTACCCTCGTCATCCACCGTGTGGTAGCGCGCCTTGATCTTGGCGTGCAGGGTTACTGCGCCGCTGGAGATCGCGTGCTCCAGCTCGCCCATGTCGGCAAAGGCCATGCCTTCGCCGGGCTCGCCGTCGGCTTCGGTCGAAAGGTAGTAGATGCCCAGGACAATGTCCTGCGAAGGCACGATGATCGGCTTGCCGTTGGCGGGCGAGAGGATGTTGTTGGTCGACATCATCAGCACGCGGGCTTCGAGCTGGGCTTCCAGCGACAGCGGCACATGGACCGCCATCTGGTCACCGTCGAAGTCGGCGTTAAAGGCGGTACAGACCAGCGGGTGCAACTGGATCGCCTTACCCTCGATCAGCACCGGCTCGAAAGCCTGGATGCCGAGACGGTGCAGCGTCGGCGCCCGGTTCAACATGACCGGATGCTCGCGGATCACCTCTTCCAGGATATCCCAGACCTCAGGGCGTTCCTTTTCGACCATCCGCTTGGCCGCCTTGATGGTGGAGGCCATGCCGTAGAGCTCGAGCTTCGAGTAGATGAAGGGTTTGAAGAGCTCCAGCGCCATCTTCTTGGGCAGACCGCACTGATGCAGTTTCAGTTCAGGCCCGACCACGATCACCGAACGGCCGGAGTAGTCGACGCGCTTACCGAGCAGGTTCTGACGGAAGCGGCCCTGCTTGCCTTTCAGCATGTCGGACATGGACTTCAGCGGACGCTTGTTAGCGCCGGTGATGACCCGGCCGCGACGACCGTTGTCGAAGAGAGCGTCGACCGACTCCTGCAGCATGCGCTTCTCGTTGCGCACGATGATGTCGGGCGCGCGCAGTTCGATCAGGCGCTTCAGACGGTTGTTGCGGTTGATGACCCGGCGATAGAGATCGTTCAGGTCCGAGGTCGCGAAGCGGCCACCGTCGAGCGGCACCAGCGGACGCAGCTCCGGCGGGATGACCGGCACGACGTCCAGGATCATCCACTCCGGACGGGCGCCGGACTCCATGAAGGCCTCGATCAGCTTCAGGCGCTTGACGAACTTCTTGCGCTTGGCTTCCGAGTTGGTCTCGCGCAGGTCGAGCCGCAGGCTGTCACGCTCTTCCTCCAGGTCCAGGCTGGAGAGCATGTCCTTCAGGGCCTCGGCGCCGATCTTGGCGGTGAAAGCGTCTTCGCCGTATTCCTCCTGGGCGTCGAGGAATTCCTCTTCGCTCAGCAACTGGTTGACCTTCAGCGGCGTCAGGCCCGGCTCGATAACCACGAAGTTCTCGAAATAGAGAACCCGCTCCAGATCCTTCAGGGTCATATCGACCAGCAGGCCGATGCGGCTCGGCAGGGACTTCAGGAACCAGATGTGCGCGACCGGGCTGGCCAGCTCGATGTGGCCCATGCGCTCACGCCGCACCTTGGAGAGCGTGACCTCGACGCCGCACTTCTCGCAGATGATGCCGCGATACTTCATGCGCTTGTACTTGCCGCAGAGACACTCGTAGTCCTTGATCGGACCGAAAATGCGCGCGCAGAACAGGCCATCCCGTTCCGGCTTGAAGGTACGGTAGTTGATGGTTTCCGGCTTTTTGATCTCACCGAAGGACCAGGAGCGGATCCGCTCCGGGCTGGCGATCGAGATGCGAATCTGATCGAAGCTTTGCAAGCCGGCGGGCTGGCCGAAGATGTTCATCAACTCGTTGTTCATCGGTATCTCCCGATTACGAAAACTATTTACCTGGCGAGGGACGCCGGTCCGGGTGGCTTGCCCGGACCGGCAGGTCTTCATCCCGCCTTAATACTGGCTTTGCTTCAGCTCGACGTTCAGGCCCAGGGAACGCAGTTCCTTGACCAGAACGTTGAAGGACTCGGGAATGCCAGCCTCGAAGTTATCGTCGCCCTTGACGATCGCTTCGTAAACCTTGGTCCGGCCCGACACGTCGTCCGACTTGACCGTCAGCATTTCCTGCAGCGTGTAGGCCGCACCGTAAGCCTCCAGAGCCCAGACCTCCATCTCACCGAAGCGCTGGCCACCGAACTGCGCCTTACCGCCCAGCGGCTGCTGGGTGACCAGACTGTAGGGGCCGATGGAGCGGGCGTGGATCTTGTCGTCGACCAGGTGATGGAGCTTCAACATGTAGATGTAGCCCACGGTCACCGAACGGTCGAAGACCTCACCGGTCCGTCCGTCGATCAGGCGCACCTGCCCGGAGGTGTCCAGGCCGGCCTGATCCAGCATCCGCACGATGTCGTCTTCCCGCGCGCCGTCGAAGACGGGCGTCGCGATCGGCACGCCATCGCTGAGGTTCTGCCCCAGCTCAATCAGGGGATCGCCTTCAAGGTCCGCGATATCGTCGGCGTAAACCTCGTCGCCGTAAATGTCCTTCAGGCGCGCCTTGACCGGCTCGTAATCGCCGCTGCGCTTGGACGACGCCATGAGATCGCCGATCTGGCGGCCGAGACCGCTACAGGCCCAGCCCAGGTGCGTCTCGAGGATCTGACCGACGTTCATGCGGCTGGGCACGCCCAGCGGGTTCAGCACGATATCGACCGGCGTACCGTCCTCGGTGTAGGGCATGTCCTCGATCGGCACGATGCGCGAGATCACACCCTTGTTGCCGTGACGGCCGGCCATCTTGTCGCCCGGCTGCAGCTTGCGCTTCACAGCCACGAAGACCTTGACCATCTTCATCACGCCCGGAGGCAGTTCGTCGCCGCGCTGCAGCTTATCGACCTTGTTGTCGAAGCGCTTGGTCAGCTCTTCGATCGAACCCTCGAACTGCTTGTTCAGGGCTTCGATGTCGGTCTGACGGGCATCGTCGGTCACCGCGAACTGACGCCACTGACCCGGCGTGAAGTCGGACAGCACCGTCTCGGTGATCTTGGTGTCGGCCTTCAGGCCTTTAGGCCCGCTGACCGCAACCTCGCCCAGCAGCAAGTCTTTGAGGCGGCTGTAGAAGCTGCGCTCCAGGATCGCCTTCTCGTCGTCGCGGTCCTTGGCGAGACGTTCGATTTCCGCCCGCTCGATGGCCAGTGCACGCTCGTCCTTGTCGACGCCGCGGCGCGAGAAGACCCGAACCTCGACCACCGTACCGCCGACGCCCGGAGGCACCCGCAGGGAGGTGTCGCGCACGTCCGAAGCCTTTTCACCGAAGATCGCCCGCAGGAGCTTTTCTTCAGGCGTCATGGGCGATTCGCCCTTCGGCGTGACCTTACCGACCAGGATATCGCCCGGCAGGACTTCCGCCCCGATGTAGACCATACCCGCTTCGTCGAGGTTGCGCAGGGCATCCTCACCGACGTTCGGGATGTCGCGGGTGATTTCCTCCTGACCCAGCTTGGTATCGCGGGCCATGATCTCGAACTCTTCGATGTGGATCGACGTGAAAACGTCGTCCCGCACGATCCGTTCGGAAATCAGGATCGAGTCCTCGAAGTTGTAGCCGTTCCAGGGCATGAAGGCGACCAGCACGTTGCGGCCGAGCGCCAGTTCACCCAGGTTGGTCGAGGGGCCGTCAGCGATGATGTCACCGCGCGACACCACGTCGCCCATCTTCACCAGTGGCCGCTGCGTGATGCAGGTGTTCTGGTTGGAACGCTGGAACTTCAGCAGGTTGTAGATATCAACCGCCTGCTCACCGCTCGAGGTCTCCTCGCTGACCCGGATCACGATACGGGTCGCGTCCACCTGGTCGACGATGCCGCTGCGGCGGGCCGAGATCGCCACGCCGGAGTCCCGGGCGACGGTCGATTCCATGCCGGTACCGACCAGCGGAGCTTCCGACTTCAGCAGAGGCACAGCCTGCCGCTGCATGTTCGAGCCCATCAGCGCGCGGTTCGCGTCGTCGTTCTCCAGGAAGGGGATCAGCGCCGCGGCGACCGAAACCAACTGCTTCGGCGAGACGTCGATCAGATCGATGTCCTCGTGCCGGGACATGATGTAGTCGCCACTGCGTCGGCAGGAAACCAAATCGTCAACGAAACTGCCTTCGGCGTTCAGTTCGGCGTTGGCCTGCGCGACGGTGTAGCGGCCTTCCTCCATGGCGGAGAGATAGCGCACCTCGTCGGTGACCTTGCCGTCCTTCACGGTCCGGTAGGGGCTCTCGATGAAGCCGTACTTGTTCACCCGGGCGTAAGTCGCCAGCGAGTTGATCAGACCGATGTTCGGACCTTCAGGGGTTTCGATCGGACAGATCCGGCCGTAGTGGGTCGGATGCACGTCGCGCACCTCGAAGCCGGCGCGCTCGCGGGTCAGACCGCCCGGACCCAGCGCCGAGAGACGGCGTTTGTGGGTGATTTCCGACAGCGGGTTGGTCTGGTCCATGAACTGCGAAAGCTGCGAGGAACCGAAGAACTCGCGCACGGCGGCAGCCGCCGGTTTGGCGTTGATCAGATCGTGCGGCATGACCGAATCGATCTCGACCGAGCTCATACGCTCCTTGATCGCCCGCTCCATACGCAAAAGGCCGACGCGATACTGATTCTCCATCAGCTCACCGACCGAACGCACACGACGGTTGCCCAGGTGATCGATATCGTCGATCTCACCCCGGCCGTCCTTCAGGTCCATCAGGATCTTGAGGATCTCCAGGATATCGGTCTTCCGCAGGGTACGGACCTGGTCGTCGGTCTCGAAGCCCAGACGCGCGTTCATCTTCACGCGGCCGACCGCCGAGAGGTCATAGCGCTCGGCATCGAAGAAGAGCCCGTTGAACATGGCCTCCGCCGTCTCCAGGGTCGGCGGCTCGCCCGGACGCATGACGCGATAGATATCGATCAGCGCCTCTTCGCGGGAGGTGTTCTTATCGATCGCCAGGGTGTTGCGCATGTAGGCGCCGACATTGACGTGGTCGATGGCGAGAACCGAGAGCTGCTTGGTGCCGGCCTCGACCAACTCCGTAATCAGGGTCTCGGTCAGTTCATCACCGGCTTCGCAGAGCACTTCGCCGGTATCTTCGTTGATGTAGTCCTGCGCGACATAGTTGCCGATCAGCTCATCACTCTGGATGAACTGATTCTCCAGGCCGCCTTCGGTCAGTTTCTTGGCCAGACGCGGCGTCATCTTGGTGCCCGTCTCGGCCACCACGTCGCCGGTTTTGGCGTCGATCAGGTCACGGGTCAGCTTCGAACCCTTGAGCCGTTCGGCATTGAAGGGCGTCTGCCAGCCATCTTTGGCCCGTTTGTAAGCCACAGCGCCATAGAAGAAGTTGAGGATATCTTCCGGCGTCAGGCCCGTCGCCTCATGCGGCTCCAGTTCAAGGCCGGCGGCGGCACGCTCGGCGCGCAGCGTTTCGGTCGCATCGGAATCCAGCGCCAGCAGCAGCGTGGAAGCCGGCAGTTTCCGGCGGCGGTCGATGCGGACGTAGGCCAGGTCCTTGGCGTCGAACTCGAAGTCGAGCCAGGAACCGCGGTAGGGGATGACCCGCGCCGCAAAGAGATACTTACCGGAGGAGTGCGTCTTGCCGCGGTCGTGGTCGAAGAACACACCCGGGCTGCGATGCATCTGCGAGACGATGACGCGCTCGGTGCCGTTGATCACGAAGGTGCCGTGACGGGTCATGAGCGGCATGTCGCCCATGTAGACATCCTGCTCCTTGATGTCGCGGATCGAGCGCGAACCGGTGTCTTCGTCGATATCCCAGACCACCAGGCGCAGGGTCACCTTCAGGGGCGCGGCAAAGGTGATACCGCGCTGCTGACACTCTTCGACGTCGTACTTCGGCTCTTCCAGTTCGTAGCGCAGGAACTGCAGTTCCGCCCGCTCGGAAAAGTCCTTGATCGGAAAGACCGATGCAAAAACTTCCTGCAGGCCCGTCTGTGTACGGTCCGCCATCGGCACGCCGATCTGCAGAAACTGATCGTAGGAGGTTTTCTGAACCTCGATCAGGTTCGGCATGGAACTCACTTCGGCAATGCGTCCGAAATCCTTACGAATACGTTTGCGGCCCGTAAACGATCTCGCCATGTCAGTCATGTCCTCGTTTCATCAGGTTTTGACGCGGCTGCGCCAACAATCTTTGTTTTGTCGCGGAGCCGGCTGCCCCACCTCAGTGTCTTGAGCCTTAACGTCGCCGATCGACTTTAAGGCTCAAGACACTAACTCTTTGTTGCCCTGCAGTTATGCTGTCCCCTGGCCTTCAGGTTGCGACAACATCCCTGCAGCGGGACACTGGTTTTAAGCCTCAGATCCCACCCGGCCGGACCGCGGAATACAGTCCCAAATCAAAATACGCAGAAGGCCGACGCGGCGTACGTGGCTCACCACGCACGCCGGCCGGACCTTGCGTAACGTTCGGTCGGCTCGAATTACTTGAGCTCGACCGTCGCGCCAACGTCCTCGAGCTTCTTCTTAAGCTCTTCGGCTTCTTCCTTGCTGGCGCCTTCCTTGACAGGCTTCGGTGCGGACTCAACCAGGTCCTTGGCTTCCTTGAGGCCGAGACCGGTGATCGCACGGACTTCCTTAATCACGTTGATCTTCTTGTCGCCAGCGGCGGCCAGAACAACGTCGAACTCGGTCTGCTCTTCAGCAGCACCGCCGGCATCGCCACCCGCGGCAACGGCAGCGACAGCAACCGGTGCAGCGGCGGAAACGCCCCAGGATTCTTCCAGCTTGGAAGCGAGCTCGGCCGCTTCGATAACAGTGAGCTTCGAGAGCTCTTCAACCAACTTGTCCAGATCAGCCATTTTAATCTCCTAGGCTTGAACTTTATTTCCTCGAGAGGCTTACGCCGCCTCACCTTGAGAGCCGTAGGCGCTGAACACCCGAGCCAGCTTGCCGGCCGGGGCCTGTACAACACCAGCAACCTTGGTTGCCGGCGCCTGCAGGACGCCAATAAGTTTTCCGCGCAGTTCATCGAGCGAGGGCAGTTTGGCGAGGGCATTGATCCCGGCAGGATCAAGAACCGTCTCACCCATTGCACCGCCGATGATGGTCAGCTTCTCGTTCTTCTTGGCGAACTCGACGCAGACCTTGGCCGCCGCCACGGGGTCTTCCGACGTCGCAATCGCGGTCGGTCCCGTAAACATTGACTCAAGCGCCTTATACTTCGTGCCCTCAAGCGCAAGACGCGTGAGCCGATTCTTAGTCACCTTGTAGCTGGCACCGGCTTCTCTCATCTGAGTACGAAGACCCGACACTTCCGACACGGTGAGCCCGGATTGCTGGGTCACCACGACGAGGGCCGCGTTTTCGAACGTCTGATTGAGAGCCGAGACCAACTCTGCTTTCTGTGATCGGTCCACGGATCGCTCCGCTCTTTTTAACCGATGCCCGCAACGAGGCGGCCATCGGCCGGTTTGCACGAGGATTCCCGGAAAAGCTCCCGGAAATCCGGTTCGCCTGTCCTGGAAGTTCAAGCCCGATCGGCGCCCCAACGGACACCTTTCAAACTCGCTTCCCGTCTATGCAGGCCCTTACGGCTTAAGCCTCTCAAAGCTTCCCTCGCGATGGGTTGCTCCTTGAGACACCTACAGTCTCGGACAGGTTGGACCGGCGGTTCGCACCGCCGCTCCTTCTCTCGGTCCCGCCCTCTCAGACGCGACCGAAAAACTTAGCCCCGGACCCGGCTTACGCCGAGGCCGACAGGCTGGAAACTTCTACCTTCACGCCAGGGCCCATGGTCGAGGACAGCGCAACGCGCTTGACGTAGGTGCCCTTCGCGCCGCTCGGCTTGGCCTTCTGGATCGCCTCGACGAAAGCGCGGACGTTTTCGACCAGCGCGTCTTCACCGAAGCTGGCCTTGCCCACACCGGCGTGAACGATCCCGGCCTTCTCGACCCGGAACTCGACCTGACCGCCCTTAACGGCCTTGATCGCGCCGGCAACGTCCGGCGTCACCGTGCCCAGCTTGGGGTTCGGCATCAGGCCGCGCGGGCCGAGGATCTTACCGAGCCGGCCGACGACAGCCATCATGTCAGGCGTGGCGATCACGCGATCGAAATCGAACTTGCCCGACTGGATCTCAGCCGCCAGGTCATCCGCACCGACGATGTCGGCGCCCGCCTCGCGGGCTTCGTCCGCCTTGGCGTCCTTGGCGAAAACCGCGACCCGGACCGTCTTACCCGTGCCGTGCGGCAGGGAGACGACACCGCGGACGTTCTGATCAGCGTGCCGCGGATCGACACCCAGGTTCATCGCGATCTCGATGGTCTCGTCGAACTTGGCGCTGGTGCCGCCCTTGACCAGGCTCACCGCCTCCGGAAGGGCGTAGTTCGCGTTGCGATCGATCCCTTCGTACGACTTCGACAGCCGCTTGCCTTTTTTCACAGCCATGACCTTACCCCTTGACCTCGAGACCCATCGAACGCGCCGAGCCCATGATGATCTTGGCGGCGGCGTCGATATCGTTGGCGTTCAGATCGACCATCTTGGCCTGCGCGATTTCACGGACCTGATCCATGGTCACGCTGCCCGCAACGGCCTTACTCGGCGTGGCACCACCCTTCTGAAGACCGGCGGCCTTCTTGAGGTAATAGCTCGCCGGCGGCGTCTTGGTCTCAAAGGAGAAGGAACGATCCGAATAGGCGGTGATGATCACCGGGGTCGGCGTACCCTGCTCCGCGCTCTGCGTAGCCGCGTTAAAGGCCTTACAGAACTCCATAATGTTCAAACCGCGTTGACCCAACGCGGGTCCGACGGGCGGCGAGGGATTCGCCTGACCAGCCGGAATCTCAAGCTTGATGTAGCCTGCGATCTTCTTTGCCATCAATTAACCCTTTCGGTTCATGGGTCGCGCGGTCCGGTTATGGCCAACCTCCCGCACTTTTCATCCGTCCGGCTAATCCGGACGGAAAACTGACTACGGCCTACTGCTTCTCAACCTGGGCGTATTCCAACTCCACAGGGGTCGAGCGGCCAAAGATGGAAACGGCCACTTTCAGGCGGGCACGCTCCTCATCGACTTCTTCCACCAGGCCGTTAAAGGAGGTGAAGGGCCCGTCGCTGACGCGCACCGTCTCTCCGATTTCGAAGGTGATCGAGGGCTTCGGCCGCTCGACGCCTTCCTGCACCTGGGTCTGGATCCGTTCGGCCTCTTTCTGGGAAATCGGCAGCGGACGGCCCTTATTCCCCAGGAAACCGGTCACCTTCGGCGTGTTCTTCACCAGGTGCCAGGACTCATCGGTCAGATCCATCTTGATCAGGACGTAGCCCGGGAAGAACTTGCGCTCGGAATTGACCTTCTGGCCCCGGCGCATTTCCACCACCTCTTCCGTGGGAACGAGAACTTCCTCGAAGAACTCCTCCATTCCCTTCTGAACCGCCTGATCCTGGATCGATTCGGCGACCTTCTTTTCAAAGCCCGAATAGACGTGCAGGACATACCATCGCATCGCCATGGTTTAACTCCCAAGGCCGAGGATCAAGCCAACGCCCCAGCTCAGAACCTGGTCAATGAGAAAGAAGAACAGCGCAGCGAGAAACACCATGATGAACACCATAATGGTGGACACGGTGGTTTCCTTGCGCGTCGGCCAGGTCACCTTGGAGGTTTCCTGCCGCACTTCCCGAATGAATTGACCCGGACTGGTCTTGGCCATTCTCCGCCTTCGTCCTTTTCACAGTGCTTCCGCGCGAGACGGCGAAAGCTTCCAACAACATAGACGCCGCACCACCCGGCGGCGACGGCACCGATCAGATCATCGGGCCGAAATGGCAGGAGAGGAGGGACTCGAACCCACAACCCCCGGTTTTGGAGACCGGTGCTCTGCCAATTGAGCTACTCTCCTATCGCCGCGCCGAGGAGCCTCAAAAGCCTCCGATTTCGGCGCTTCCGGACCTTTACATAGGACCGGGTCTCGTAAAACGCCAGAGCCGCCTGCGGTTCCGAACCGCACGCGGCTGTGGATCTGATCCAGGACGCACCCGCTCTAGAGGGCGCGCCCTGAATGGTCCCAGGCTTTACTTAATGATCCCCGCGACGACGCCTGCGCCGACGGTACGACCGCCTTCACGGATCGCAAAGCGCAGGCCTTCGTCCATCGCGATCGGAGCGATAAGCTCGACTTCCATCGCGATGTTGTCACCAGGCATGACCATCTCCGTTCCCTCGGGAAGCGTCACGACACCCGTAACGTCCGTCGTACGGAAATAGAACTGCGGACGGTAGTTCGTGAAGAACGGCGTGTGACGGCCGCCCTCTTCCTTCGTAAGGATGTAGGCCTCGGCCTTGAAGTTCGTGTGCGGCGTGATCGAACCCGGCTTCGCGAGAACCTGGCCACGCTCAACGTCTTCACGGCCGATACCACGCAGAAGCGCACCGATGTTGTCGCCAGCCTCGCCAGAGTCGAGCAGCTTGCGGAACATCTCAACGCCCGTGCAGGTCGTCTTCTTCGTCTCACGAAGTCCGACGATTTCGATCTCGTCGCCGACCTTCACGATACCGCTCTCAACACGACCCGTCACAACCGTACCACGGCCGGAGATCGAGAAAACGTCTTCGATCGGCATCAGGAACGCACGATCCTTCGGACGCTCAGGCTGCGGGATGTAGGCGTCGACTTCGCTCATCAGCGACAGGATCGCCTCGCGGCCGATCGCGGCGTCGCCGTCTTCAAGAGCGGCAAGAGCCGAACCCTTGACGATCGGAATATCGTCGCCCGGGAAGTCGTAGGAAGACAGAAGCTCACGGATCTCGAGCTCAACAAGCTCAAGCAGCTCTTCGTCGTCGACCTGGTCGACCTTGTTCATGAACACCACGATGGCGGGAACGCCGACCTGGCGTGCCAGAAGGATGTGCTCGCGCGTCTGCGGCATCGGGCCGTCAGCGGCGGAGACAACCAGGATAGCGCCGTCCATCTGCGCCGCACCCGTGATCATGTTCTTCACGTAGTCGGCGTGGCCGGGGCAGTCGACGTGCGCGTAGTGACGGCCGTCCGTCTCGTACTCAACGTGCGCCGTCGAAATCGTGATACCGCGGGCCTTCTCTTCAGGTGCCTTGTCAATCTGATCGTAAGCAGAAAACTCCGCCCCGCCAGACTCGGCCAAAACCTTCGTAATCGCAGCCGTCAACGTCGTCTTACCATGGTCAACGTGACCAATCGTGCCAACGTTACAGTGCGGCTTGTTCCGCTCAAACTTTGCCTTTGCCATCTTTCTGTTCCCGTGCCCGCGTCAGCGCACCTAACTAGAGTATGTCCAAACGCCCGCGCACCAATCTGATCCGCGGAACTCCCGGTCTTGGAGCGGGTGGAGGGAATCGAACCCTCGTAACCAGCTTGGAAGGCTGGGGCTCTACCATTGAGCTACACCCGCGATCTCATTCGCCCCGCTGCCACCTCAACCAACCCGAAACCCGGGCCATATGGCCCGGCATGGAGGCTCGATCGAAGCTCCTCAAGCGGCAAGTATGGTGGAGGGGGTTGGATTCGAACCAACGTAGGCATAGCCAACGGGTTTACAGCCCGTCCCCTTTAGCCACTCGGGCACCCCTCCCAGGATCCCGCTCAAAGGCGCAACGAAGTGCGAAATATGTTGATTTAATTCGGCCTGTCAACTTCAAACATAAAGACAGCGCGCCTCGCAGCCAAAAGATTATTTTGACTGAAGGCGACGCTTGCAGAACCCAGGGCTCTTAATGTCATAGTACGCGCCATCATGACCCAAAGCAAGCGCCCGAAAAACCGCCGGAAATCCGGCCAAAAACCCGCCTCGCCTGGCACAGCTCACCCGACGCCCAAAAAGACGTCACGAGCCGGCGGGGAGTCGTCCCTCGCCAGAGCGCAAAAACCGGCCGGCCGCGGCAGAGCCCCGGCAGCCGGCGGCCGGAAGAGCGCGGGCAGCCACTGGCTTTACGGTGTGCACGCGGTTCTGGCGGCCCTGGAGAACCCGAATCGGCGCAAGGAAAGGCTGTTGATCAGCCGCGAATCCGCGCAACGTCATGCCACCGCACTCGACCGGCTCCTGGCTCTGCCCGGCGCGCCCCAGGCCCTGCAGGCCGGGCGGGAGGATTTTTTCGACGCCCTCCCGGAATCGGCGGTCCATCAGGGCCTCGCCCTCCAGTGCGCTCCCTTGGCGCAGCCCGACCTGGAAGACCTGCTGGCCGAACCACGGGAAATCGACGGCCAAGTCGGCCGGCGGCGCGTCGTGCTGGTCCTCGATCAGGTCACCGACCCGCAGAACGTCGGGGCGATCCTGCGCTCCGCCGCCGCCTTCGGTGCGCAAGCGGTGGTTACCACCGGCCGCAACGCGGCGCCGGAAAGCGGCGTCCTGGTCAAAACAGCCTCCGGCGCCTTTGATCACACCCCCTATATAGCGGTGACGAACCTGGCCAGGGCCCTGGAAAGCCTGAAAACTGCGGGTTTCTGGACCCTTGGGCTTGCCGGCGAAGGCACGCGGAGCCTGGCCGAGGCCAAGAGCGACGGTCCGGTGGCCCTGGTTCTCGGCGCCGAGGGCAGTGGCCTGCGCCGCCTAACCCGGGAGACCTGCGACGAACTGGTCCGGCTGCCCACCCTGGAGCCGATTTCCGCCCTGAACGTCTCCAATGCCGCGGCCGTCGGTCTTTACGAATTGCTGACGTGAAGGCCTTATCGGCCTAAAAGCTCGCCCAGGCTAGAAACTTGGCGGCGTACAGGCGGTAATCACCTCGACTTCTTCCTCGCCGATGTTCCGGAAACGGTGGGGTATGCGGCTGTCGAAGTAGAAGGCATCGCCCGGCCCGAGTACCCGGCGCTGCTCGCCGACCGTCACCTCGAAGCGCCCGCGGATAACCACGCCGGACTCCTCACCCTCATGCCGGAGCATGGTATCGCCGGTATCCGCCCCCGGCTGATAACGCTCCCGCAGGATCTGCAGGGCCTTCCCGGTCAGATCGCGACCGACCTGCCGGAAGGAGATCTTCCCGCCGGCAATCTCCGTCAGCTCATCCGACTTGAAGAAGACCTTTTCGCGGGGCGCCACGCTCAGGGCGAAGAAGTCGTTCATCGACATGGGGATACCGCCCAGAACCTTCTTCAGCATCCCCACGGAAGGACTGGTGCGGTTCTGCTCGATCAGGGAAATCACCGCATTCGACACCCCGGCCCGCTTGGCCAGTTCCCGTTGGGACAGGTTGTTAAGCTCGCGGAGCGAGCGCAGGCGCTGGCCCAGATCGAAATCGTCGTCCTCCACGCCTTCCCCATTGATCTTATTGACAATTTTCTCGGACCGGCTCGACTCCGACATGCGCTTACTCGTTTATTATATTTAACAGTTAGACAGAAAAATACGCCCCAACCTGCCTAATAACAAGGCAGTTGTTTATTTTCTTAATCATTGTTAGGCTCCGCCCCAATCGAGACCGCAGAAAAACACCGACCGGAGGAGCGCCATCATGGATGGATTGACGTCTTCAGGGAGCTTTGACGCATCCCCGAACAATCTTGAACCCTTTTGGATGCCCTACACCTGGAACCGGGCGTTCAAAGAGAACCCGCTTCTGCTCACCGCGGCCAAGGATATGCACTACACCGCGCTCGACGGTCGTCAGATCCTGGACAGCTCAGCCGGCCTCTGGTGCGTGAACGCCGGCCATTCCCGTGACCGGATCGTCAAGGCCGTGCAGGAGCAAGTCGCCAAGCTCGACTTTGCCCCGACCTTTCAATACGGACACCCGCTCGCCTTCGAGCTCGCCTCGCGCCTGACCAACATGCTGAGCGGCGACTACGATCACGTCTTCTACTGCAACTCCGGCTCGGAGGCCGCGGATTCCGCCCTCAAGATGGCCCTCGCCTATCACCGGGCCCGCGGTCAGGGTGAACGCACCCGCCTGATCGGGCGGGAGCGCGGCTACCACGGGTCGGGCTTTGGCGGTATCTCCGTCGGCGGCATCGTCAAAAACCGCAACTTCTTCGGCTCGCTGCTGAACGGCGTGGATCATCTGCCACACACCTACAGTCACGCCGAACAGGCTTACAGCCGCGGCCAGCCCGAATGGGGCGGGCATCTGGCGGAAGATCTGGAGCGCATCTGCGCCCTGCACGATCCCCAGACCATCGCAGCCGTGATGGTCGAGCCTCTGGCTGGCTCCACCGGTGTCCTGCCGCCGCCCAAGGGCTACCTGGAGAAGCTGCGGGCGATCTGTGACAAACATGGCATTCTGCTGATTTTCGACGAGGTCATCACCGGTTTCGGGCGTCTCGGCGACAGCTTCGCCACCGAGTACTTCGGCGTGGAACCCGACATGATCACCTGCGCCAAGGGCCTGACCAACGGCACGATCCCCATGGGCGCGGTCATCTGCCGCAAGGGCATCTACGAGACCATGATGGATTACGGTGAAAGGACCGGCGGGACCATCGAACTGTTCCACGGCTACACCTACTCGGGACACCCGGTCGCCGCCGCCGCCGCGCTGGCCACGCTGGAAGTCTACCGCGAGGAAGGGCTGTTCGAGCGCGCAAAGGAGCTCTCGCCCTATCTCGAAGAGGCCGCGCACGCCCTAAAGGGCACCCGTCATGTCATCGATATCCGGAACCTCGGCCTGGTTGCCGCCATCGAGCTGGAGCCACGTCCCGGCGAGCCGACCAAGCGGACCTATGACATCTATCGGGCCTGCTTCGAAAAGGGGCTGATGATCCGGATCGCCGGCGAGACACTGGCAATTTCGCCGCCGCTGATCATCACCAGAGAACAGATCGATCAGGTCTTCGAGACCATCCGAGAGGTTCTCGAAGTCACCGACTGACCGCAAAATCTGGTTGCAGGAGCGATCGTGAAAAAAGACCGGATCGGCCGGCGAGAGCCTCGATCCGGTCGTCCCTATCAACAAGCCTACAGCTAAGAGTTTTAAGGAGACATCTCGTGCTCATTGGTGTGCCGAAAGAGGTAAAGAACCACGAATATCGTGTCGGCCTCATCCCCAGCTCGGTCCGCGAGCTGAAGCATCACGGTCACGACATCATGATCGAGACCGCCGCCGGCAGCGGCGTCGGCTTCAGCGACGACGACTACCGCAATGCCGGCGCCCGCGTCGTCGACACGGCGGCTGAAATCTTCGAAAGCGCGGAGATGGTGGTCAAGGTCAAGGAGCCCCAGCCGGGCGAATATACCCAACTGCGCGAAGGCCAGTTGCTCTTCACCTATCTGCATCTGGCCCCTGACGAAGCTCAGACCAAAGGCCTCGTGGAGTCCGGCTGTGTCGCGGTCGCCTATGAGACCGTCACCTCGCCGCGCGGCGGCCTGCCGCTGCTGACCCCTATGAGCGAAGTGGCCGGCCGCATGTCGGTCCAGGTCGGCGCCCACTGCCTTGAGAAAGAACAGGGCGGGTCCGGCATGCTGCTGGGCGGTGTGCCCGGCGTTGCCGCGGCCAAGGTCGTGATCATCGGCGGCGGCGTCTCGGGCACCAATGCGGCGCGCATGGCGATGGGCATGGAAGCCCATGTGACGGTGATCGACCGCTCGCTGCAGAGGCTCAACGAACTGGATATGCAGTTCGGCCCGACCCTGAACACCATCTACTCGACGGTCGATGCCATCGAGAGCCATGTCGCCGGGGCCGATCTCGTGATCGGCGCGGTGCTGGTGCCCGGTGCCGCCGCACCCAAGCTGGTCACGCGGGATATGCTAAAGAAGATGCGTCCGGGCTCGGTCGTGGTGGACATCGCCATCGACCAGGGCGGCTGCTTCGAGACCTCACGCGGCACCACCCACGACAACCCGACCTATGTGGAAGAGGATGTCGTCCACTACTGCGTGACCAATATGCCCGGCGCGGTCGCACGGACCTCCACCTTCGCGCTCAATAACGCCACCCTGCCCTTCACGCTCGCTCTCGCCGACAAAGGCTACAAGCGGGCGCTGGCCGAGGATCCACATCTCATGGAAGGACTGAATGTCGCCATGGGAAAGGTCACCTACAAAGCGGTCGCCGAAGCGCATGGCATGGATTTCGTGGCGCCACAGGAAGCACTGGGCCTTTAGACCAACAGGCAAAGTCTTCACCGAAGGGGCGCCCGGCACGATGCCGCGGCGCCCTTTTTCTTTGCCGGAGATCTGCGCTATACAGCCTACCTGTTAGTAAATTGTTATCCATAACGGCGCAAAGCTGCGACAGTCCCTCGTGCGGTCTCGTCCCGAACAAACCAATTCAATATAAGAATCTTAGCTTGAGAGCTTTCTCATGGAATCGATCGAAGCCTTTCTGAAAGAGCATAGAATCGACGAGGTCGAATGCCTGGTGCCGGATATGGCAGGCATTGCCCGCGGCAAAATCCTGCCGGCGGCCAAGTTCGTCCAGGGCATGCGCAGCAACGGCCTGCGGATTCCGGAAGGGGTTTTCGTGCAGACGGTCAACGGCCGCTACCCCGATGACGAGTCTTCAGTGATCAGCCCCGCCGTCCAGGACGTCTATCTGTTGCCCGACCCCGACACCATCCGGGTCGTGCCCTGGTACAGCGAGCCGACGGCACAGGTTATCTGCGACGCCTTCTTTCTTGAGGGTGGTCCTGTAGATATCTCCTCGCGCCATCTGCTGCGGCGTATCCTTGCGCTCTATGAAGAGAAGGGCTGGCGCCCGATCATTGCGCCGGAGCTCGAATTCTTCCTGGTCGACGTCAACACCGACCCGGACTATCCGCTGGAACCGCCGATCGGCCGCTCCGGACGCCGCGAGACTTCGCGTCAGGCCTTCGGCGTCGACGCGGTCAATGAGTTCGACCCGCTGTTCGAGGATGTCTACGACTACTGCGAGGCGCAGAACCTGGATGTCGACACCCTGACCCACGAGGCCGGCGCCGCGCAGATGGAAATGAACTTCAATCACGGCGACCCTCTGGCCCTGGCCGACCAGGCCTTTCTCTTCAAGCGCACGGTCCGCGAGGCCGGCCTGCGCCACTCGGTCTACGCAACGTTCATGGCCAAGCCCATGCAGGACGAACCGGGCAGTTCCATGCACATCCACCAGAGCCTGCTGAATTCGGAGACCGGCAAGAACCTCTTCGCCCAGAAAAACGGGAAGGAGACCAAGCTGTTCCATCAGCACATTGCGGGTTTGCAAAAGTATCTGCCGAACATGATGCCGCTGCTGGCGCCCAACGTGAACAGCTACCGGCGCCTGATCCCGGATTCGGACGCGCCCATCAACACCCACTGGGGACTGGACAACCGGACCGTCGGCTTGCGCGTGCCTCATTCGGACCCGGCGGGCCGCAGGGTCGAAAACCGTCTCGCCGGCGCCGACGCCAATCCCTATCTGGCGATTGCCGCCTCCCTGGCCTGCGGCTATCTGGGCATGATCCAGAAGCTCAAGCCTCGCTCGCCGGTCGAGGGCAGCGCCTACCGCCTGGCCCATACCCTGCCGCGCACGCTCTACGACGCCCTGAGCCGCTTCAACAGCTCGCGGGCCATCAAGCCGGTCCTGGGCGAGAAGTTCATCGATGCGGTCACCATCGTGAAGGAGACCGAACTGCTGGCCTATCAGAAGGTCATCTCCTCCTGGGAGCGCGAGCATCTTCTCTTGAACGTGTAACTGCCCCACGAACCACCACCGGTTTTTGCCTGCCACGATGGCATTTGCTATCTTGTCGCTCGAACGAGCGCGGAACCTGGGGATCGAGAGCCCATATGCGACCGACCACAGAACTCATGAAGGCGACAGAGCGACGACTGGATGCCGCCCTGCCTTCACGCCTGTCCGAACTCCTGATCCTCTGCGCAAGGATCGGGTTCAATCCTTGAAAGCCTGAACGGCCGGGACGTCCCGGCTGCCTCCGTGACGCCTCCTCGATGGCCTGCTTTCAAAAGATCTTTCAAGGAATTCGACATGACCGCACAACTCGCCCGCAATGAGACCGCCTGGTGGCGCGAAGCCGACGCCGCCCATCACCTACATCCCTTCACCGACACAAAAAGCCTCGCGAAAGAGGGCGGCAGCCGCATCATCACCAAAGCGGAAGGCGTCTGGCTCACGGATTCCGAAGGCAACCGGATCCTGGACGGCATGGCGGGGCTCTGGTGCGTCAATCTGGGCTACGGCCGCAAGGAACTGGCTCAGGCAGCCTACGACCAGATGTTGGAGCTGCCTTACTACAACACCTTCTTCAAAACCGCGACGCCGTCTTCGGTCGAGCTCTCCGAAAAGCTCGCCAAGATCACGCCGGAGGGGCTGAACCACGTTTTCTATGGTTCTTCCGGCTCCGATGCGAACGACACCATCGTGCGCATGGTGCGGCACTTCTGGAATGTGGCCGGCAAACCGAGCAAGAAGATCTTCATCAGCCGCGAGAACGCCTATCACGGCAGCACCATGGCGGCCGCGAGCCTGGGCGGCATGGCGGCCATGCACGGTCAGGCGGACCTGCCCCTACCCGGCTTCGAACACGTGATGCAGCCCTACTGGTACAACCTGGGCGGCGATCTTTCGCCGGAGGAGCTCGGCCTGAAGGCGGCCGAAGCGCTGGAAAACCGTATCCTGGTGCTGGGCGCCCAGAACGTCGCCGCCTTCATCGGCGAGCCGGTCCAGGGCGCCGGCGGCGTCATCATTCCGCCCGAGAGCTACTGGCCGAAGGTGCAGGAGATCTGCCGCAAGCACGACATCCTGCTGATCGCCGACGAGGTGATCTGCGGTTTCGGACGGACCGGCAACTGGTTCGGCTGCGAGACCTTCGATATCCAGCCCGATATCATGCCGCTCGCCAAGGGCATCTCCTCCGGCTATCTGCCGCTTTCGGCGGTCATGGTCGGCGAGCGCGTCGCCGAAACCCTGATCGAAGACGGCGGCGAGTTCTATCACGGTTTCACCTACTCCGGGCATCCGGTCTGCTGCGCCGTGGCGCTGGAAAACATCCGCCTGATGGAAGAGGAAAAGATCGTCGAGCAGGTGCGCGACGATACCGGACCCTACTTTCAGGCACAGCTTCAGACCCTGGCGGACCACCCGCTGGTCGGCGAAGTCCGGGGCGTCGGCTTCCTTGGCGCGATCGAACTGGTCAAGGATAAGGCCAAACGGGAACGCTTTCCGGACCTCGGGACCACCGGCGCCCTCTGCCGCGACTACGCCATGGGCAACGGCCTGGTGATGCGGGCGGTCGCCGACACCCTGGTCACCTCGCCGCCCCTGATCATGACCCGCTCAGAGATTGACGAACTGGTCAAACGCGCGCGGCAGACTCTGGACCTTGCCGCCAGGGACCTGGATATCCTCTAGCCCGCAAGGAACCTAACTTTGCGCAAGGTAACGGTCGCGGCCACCCAGATGGCCTGCTCCTGGGATCTGGAGGCCAACCTCAGGATCGCCGAAGAGCTGGTCCGGGAGGCCGCCGGCCGCGGCGCGCAAATCATCCTGCTGCAGGAACTCTTCGAGACGCCTTACTTCTGCGCGGACCAGAAACAGGCGCATTTTGCATTAGCCCGGCCGCGCGACGCGCATCCGGTTTTGCAGCGCTTCTCCGAACTGGCGGCAGAGCTCGAGGTGGTTCTGCCGATCAGCTTCTTCGAGCGTGCCAACGCGGCCCACTACAACGCGCTCTGCCTGCTCGATGCCGACGGCCGCAACCTCGGCTGCTATCGCAAAAGCCACATCCCAGACGGACCCGGCTACCAGGAAAAGTTCTACTTCAATCCAGGCAACAGCGGCTTTAAGGTCTGGCGCTGCCGCTACGGCGATATCGGCGCCGGGATCTGCTGGGATCAGTGGTTTCCGGAGGTGGCCCGCGCCATGGCCCTGATGGGTGCCGAACTCCTTTTCTATCCGACGGCCATCGGCAACGAACCCCAGGACCCGGATCTCGACAGCCGGGATCACTGGCGCCGCGCCATGCAGGGACATGCCGCTGCCAATCTCATGCCGGTGGTCGCCGCCAATAGAACCGGTACAGAAACCGCCGAGAGCTGCGAAATGACCTTCTACGGCTCGTCCTTCATCACGGACCAGACGGGTGCGATAGAAACCGAAGCCGACCGGACAAGCCGGCAGGTTATCACGGCCAGCTTCGACCTGGATGCCTTACGGGCGGCGCGCGCGTCCTGGGGCCTGTTTCGCGACCGCCGGCCGGAGCTCTATGGCACTCTCCTGACCCAGGACGGTCAGGCGGACTGAACCAGAGGCATAAGAACTCACGACGGATCTTTCTTCGGCTTCCGCCATTCGCCTGGAACATTGCCGACCAGAACACGGCAGACTTTCTGTTCATCATCGACCAGCGGCAACATAAGTCGGTGCCAGCGTTTCACCGCGATTTCCGCCGGCGGTTCATGTTCCGTATAGAGCGGTTCCGGCCGGATCAGAATGGCCCGGTAGACGGCGTAGAAAAAATCCATCACGACCCCCTGAAGAGGGGCTTCCGACATGAGCTTCCCGGTCACATCGAAATCCGTCGATTGGGCGATCGCCGAACCATAGACGCGGAAGCGGAAATCGGCACCATCATCGACCACGTCCACCAACATGACAAAGCCCAGGGCCGGCCACATTTCCAGCGGATCGATACGGCTTGCAGCCACCGCGGGCGCTTCACCGATCAGGCCGTCCCAGTAACGCTGAAGAAACTGGAGTTGCTCTTGCTCGAGCCGCCGGCCTTCCGGTCGCCAGACCAGCAGCGGCGGCGACACGCCGCGACTGACATGAAGGTGGTTGAGGTTCGAAAAATTTTCCTTGGCTATCTGTTCGGCAAGATCCCAGGATGCAGAATCAGAAATGGCTTTCCCCCTAACCCACCATCGAATCTGTCATGGCTTACTCTGAAATGCAGAGATAACACAAATATACAAATAAAAATAGCAAAAATGAGAGCAATCCTGCCTTTCTCATACATGGCAAGAAAGCGATACGTTATACAACTTACGATTATTTCTTGCATTTACTACAAGTTCAACAGTTTAAAAGAGGGAATTTAATTCGCGTAAGGCGTAAAGTCAGAAGATCCGGCACAGCGCACAACGACTGGCCGGCAAGAGACGAAGCATTGCGGTTCCCTGGATGGCACTCTTGCGTCGTTCATCAATGACTAGAATGCCATGGCTCGACCGGGCGGCGGAGCATCGAGAAAACCCACGATAACCGGCCAGGGGAAAAGCAAAGCGCGGCCTTCAGGACCCGAGGGTCAGGAGGCCTGGACCGGGCGAAATTCCGGCGCTGGATCCTTGACGATAAAAATCGGCTCCATACGCTCCGGGTCGCAGTCAAGGACATCGAGCAAGGTCAGCGACGCGCGCTCAGATTCGTCCGGCAGCATCAAACGCGCCGTGGTCGATATGTCGTATCCCCAGTCGATCTGTCCCATGTCGGCTTTCTCCGCAGTCGCAGGATTCGCTCTCAGGGAGAAAAGACTAAGGTCCCCCTTCGTTAACCTGTTGCGTCAAACCAGGGGCAAGTTCGGTGCAAAGTTGTGGCATAAATCGCGAAAGGTTAATGCCTTGGCGCCCGCCCTTGGCGGCCGCGCCCAGGGCGCTCTTCAAGAGCACCTTGCCGCACCAAAAAAGGCAGCCACCGCGGCCACAGAATTGACCGGTTGCTCTCCAGCCCGGAAAACACTATTTTCCGGCCGTCTACCGCGCAGTGCCGTTCCGGCCTGCCCTTACGAGCGCCCCATTAGCTCAACTGGTAGAGCACCTGATTTGTAATCAGGGGGTTGGCAGTTCGAGTCTGTCATGGGGCACCACAATTTCAAGTACTTAGCAAAAATCGAAAATCGGTTCAGCCGTCTGAGAGCACACCGGGGGCACAATACTAGCTTGCTTGCCGGTGTTTTACGCCTTGGATGAAAAGTGCGTGGAACTGAAGCAGAAGGCGGAAGCATACGGCTTCCTCGACTAGGATTCGCCCAGGTAATCAACGGAAGATGCGAAGTTCCGTTTTGTCGTGCGCTTCAGGCTGCCTTCTAAGCCGCGCTGGCCGCAGCCGTTGAAGTCCTTGCAGACCAGCTTTTGTAGAAAGGCGCCAAAAGTCATATCGCCGTACTTTCTATAGAAATAGAGGCCTTCCGTGATCCGCCTGCGGTCGCATTTCGGGCGGCGCCAGCCATTCCTGCATCGTGAAGTTCTGCTCGCCGTTGCAGATCTTCACGCCACCGATCTCAGTCTCAGCCCGCCCCGGCCTGGCGTCATCGTCTTCTTCCCATTCGTCGCAAACATCCGTGACGCGAGCGCTTATCGGTCGGCGAGTTTTCGGACCTATAGAGGTGATTTCCACTCCACCCCAAGTTTACAAGATAAGGCGTTGAAATGGCAAAACTTATCAAACCGACCTTTCAAAATGTTTTGGACCTTCCAACCATGACATTTCAGAGGTTCCGAAAACCCCCTGCCGCTGAGCTACCGAGGTCAACATTTGTCAACATTCAGAGCCCCATAAGCGCGCCGGCCAATGTGAGGCTTTGTCAGGTTCTGAAACCCTTGCGCTCGCCCAATCGAAGTCGTCATTTGTCATCAGATCATTACCCAGAATTCAGATCGGCAATGTTAACTCTCGTTAAGTTCGGATATCCGCCTTAACCTTAAATTTTGCTAAGTTCAGAAACGTGGGTCGTAGCGCCCCTGATACCAACTTTACCAGCTTCGAAACTGCCCCAGGCCAACGCCGATAACAGTATTTGACACTAATACACTAACCCTCGGAAACGGATCCCAAGGGACGGGCGGCTTCGAAGCTATCATTAGCATCGTCGCACATGATGTCGGCTGTGCGGATAATCTCGTCATTAAGCGGCAGGAGTGGAGCTCCAACTTCTAACAACCGAGCGTTTGCATTAACCTTTCGTCGGCGCCTTCAGTTTCCGTGACGGGACCTTCTAGAACTAGACCGAGACTCAGGGTAACATGTGCCGTGTTGCACGAGCTTATTTACGGCCCGTGTAGGAAATTTCGCGACTAGCAAGAAACGACTTCAAATGGCCGATAGCACTACCGAAGAAAAAAAGAAGGAGAAATCGGAGGCTGAAGCCACCGATCAGCTTTTACAGCGACTCGTTGTCTTAGGGAGCAACGCGTTAGTCACGCGCCTATTGGTTGGTGGAGTCGGTGCCTTGGCTATGCTTGTCGGTGGCTACTATTTTTTGGTGGATCGAACCCTTCGTCCCCTAGAAGAGAGAGTCGCATCTTTGGAGATTACAGCAAATAGCAGGATGTTGTCTCTTGAGGAAGGTCTTCGGGCTCAGTCGGGGACGCTGTCTCGTATTGAAACAAAGATTAACGGACTGAATGCGTCCCTTGAATCATTAGAGGCTTCGTTCGGAGCCGACGTTTTAGAACTGAAAGCAGGCGCAGCCCAAAGTATTCAAGAGCAAAGGGATCTCTTTGCTTCTGTCGCTCGGCTGGAGGCAAAAATTGAAGCAATCAAAGACATTAGCTTTGATTCCGATGTACCTCTAAACCTCCCTGAATGGCCTGAAGTCTTTCCAAGCATAGATCTTGAACAATGGGTGATCGATGTCAGTGGGAGCAGAGCTGGTTCTTCACTGGTTGCGTTTAGAATTCCACAAGAACGAGAAGTAGTTGAGAGCCTTGTGAACTTTGACGAAATCGTTCGCTTGTGTGGCGGTGGCATATCTCAAATGGCTGGTCTGAGTTCTACCGATCAGATTGCATACGCCTACAGTAGAAGCGATGCGGAAGGAGATAGTTTTGTTTTCCAGAACCAGAATGAGATTTTCAGTGGAACAGCACCATCAGAACGTAATGCGCTGCTCAAAGTCTTTACTGATTGTGTCAAGACGGTAGCGAACTCACGACAAGCTGACCATCGGTCACTAGGCTATCCGGAACCCACGGAAAAAGAGATGTTGGGGGCACTACAAGATCTCTTGGGTGGGTCTTACGATGAGTCAACTCGTGCATTTGTCGTGCAAAATCCGATCAGTGGAATCCTTATGACAATCGATCAGTTTCGGAAACATCAATGTCGAGTTTCTACAACTGGTGTCGGCTACGACTGCACATACGCTATCAAGGTTGGAATTAAATTCTTTTCTAACGAAGACACGGACGACGGAAAAGACCATGCACAGGCCGTTAACACGCTCTTAGGTTTCATGACTCGCGGCGACAACAGACCAGCCGAGATTACCAAGCGGCGGTTTTTTAAGACCGGAGACAATTGGTTCGCGTCCGAAGGTTAGCCGTGGAAACGATGCTCGTTCCTGCTGTTTGCGGAGTATAGCGCGAATACTTGATTCTCGCCATTGCATCGACTAATTAACGGTTCTTGTCGTTCCTAGGGTCCTGCGACTACCGGTCGGAAGTAGTGCTTGTTCATCGCAGATCGCAGCGCCCAACGACTGATTGGAAAGCCTGCCAGCATCCCAGCTATGCTTCCCCAGAGTCCAGCAGCGCGCAAATTTCCCGTTAATCCCGCCATGAAGCCTGCAACGCCACCAGCGACAGAACTGGCTACCAAGCCAACCAACAACGTCCGCCAATTGAAACTCCACCAAATTGGCAGTATTTCCCGATAGCTCATTTACGGTCCCTCTTTATCGATCGGTCGACACCCCATCAACGGCCCGCCGTCAAGCCCCCCATTTAATGCCCCTCATCCTGGTGATATGCAAAGCCCGGTCGACATGCTGCCAGTCCTTCTCGCCCATGCCGGCGTATCTCTTCGCAGTCATCGTCAGGATTTCCTCATTGAAGACACGGTCTCCGGTAGGCGGCTCCTCGCGCGCGCCTGGTTCTAGGTTTGCCTCGGTGGCCTCGATCGCCTAACCGCGGCTATCGGCCATCACTTCCAGGTGGCTGCTCTTCTAGGCCGAATCTGTGATTTCGCAGATGAAAGGCCTCATGTGACCGGCTCCTGATTAAGCTGAGTTCGAGGAGCTTATTATGAGAACAAAAAAAAGAACGATGCATGAGCACGATGTTGCTTTATGAAGTATTAGTCATTGCCCGTCATGCTGCTTAACAAATCATTAAGCAATCGCCCATTGGTCAGCCGTGAAGGAGATTGCAGCATGGCAAACCAACCAGACAAAAAAGCTGAGTTTAGCAGGGTTCTGAGACTTCTTCTTTCCTTCGCGCGGTTCGTTCGCGCCGTTTGGCGCTTGTTCGATGACGACGATAGCTTTGACCCGCCGACGCTGTGACGTCGTGAAACGACAAAGACAAATCACGTATGACGCTTTGCAGCGAGAAGTCTAGGAGGGTCTCGCCCGCAAACATCGACATCGTGAAGCTGCCAGGGCGATGTCTTCGTTTCCAATTGAGGCCGGCGCAGCCCGTGACAGGCGAGGTCTCTTTTCCAGGTGTTCTTTTTGTGAGGAACAAGCTGAGAAAGGTGTCCTTCGTGCGTCCCGAGAATCGATCCTAGTAACTGGGGTTAAATCTTGTTCTGTGCGCAATTCGAGCCATAACTGCCGCTCGCTTTAAGCGCTAGAAATGGCCGACGGGTACCACAGTCGCCACGGCCTCCACAGCCCTAAACAGCAAAGAAATCTAACGCGCCAGATCTTTCAACAAACCGCGCAGGACGTCTTCCGGCTTGATCTTCTCCGGTGAGGACGAGCCGGAAGAGCTTCCGGAGCCGCCGGAACTGCCGGACTTGCTGCGCTGGAAGGCCCGGCCGCCGACCCTGACGTTGGGTTCGTCGAGCGGGCCTTTGACTTCCGCGACCACGTAAGGGTTGATCTGGTCTGAATCCTGGCTGCGGAAGAGATCGCTGCGCGAGTCCAGAAGCCAGGCCGGCAGGTTTGCCGTCCCCGCCGTGAAGATCGAGGCATTGCGTCCGTCGATCCTGGTATCGACCGTTTCCACCACACCCTGATTGACCTGGAAGCTGCCGCTCAGTTTGGCCGGCGCGCCGGCGAAGGCGCTGAACAACGCCGTGGTGGCGTCGCTGACCCCGCGGATTTCCTTGATCTTATCACCCAGGATGCCGAGAACGGCACTGCCGATCTGCTCCTCGGCCTTGACCCTGGCGGTGATAGAGCCGCCGAGTTGCCCGTTGCCCGCCAGAGCACGCATAAGCGCCGCTTCGCTGGCGCCACGGCTGTTGAGCGCAGCGGTCACATCCAGCGTCCCGGAGATGCGATCGGAATCGGCCAGTTCCCGGACCAGCCGGCCGGCGTTCAGCCCGGCGGCTGTGAGGTTGAGATTCACGGCCGGGGTGCTACGGCCGTCCACAGTGCCCGTCGCCTGCACGCGGCCGCCGTAAACTCCGGCTTCAAAGTTCCGGACCGCCAGCAGGCCGCCGTTCAAGCTGGCTTCGATGCGGGCCTTGTCGAGCCTCAGGTCATCGATAACGAGGGCCTGGGAGCGCAGGACAATTTCACCATCGACTTCAGCCAATTCCGCAAGATCTAGTGGATCACGGGACCAGCGGCGATGAACGCCACCCAAATTAGCGGCCCCCTGATTAACGCCGGGCTGTGAAGTGGCGCCGTCGGAGCTTCCTGCGCCGCTGCCCGCAGCCCTGCGGTTGCCTGTCTGCGTGCGGGCTGTTGTCTTGCGCGTTGAAGCTGCGCCCTTGAGTTCCTTCAGATCCGCCGTGTGGATTTCGCCGGTATCCAGATCGACGTTGATCTGGGGCACTTCGGAAGAGAAATCAGCGGCGACGCGCCCTTGCGCGCTCAGGCTCCCGGCCTGCAGCGTAAGGTCACTGAAACGCAAACTCTGCGCGGATCCGTTCAGTTGCCCTTTCAGGGAAAAGGCGCCGCGCCCGCCTCGAAAGCCGTCGCTCGCCGTCAGCGCCCGCAGCAGGCCGTTGAAATCCGGGTGCCGCGCCGTGACCGCCAGGTCGTAGGTCGGATCGGAGAGTAGATCTGCGATCCGTCCGGCCGCCGAGGCCTCGCCGCCCTGCGCAGACAGCCGGCCATCAAGCGCGAGGGCTTCAAGACTACCCTGCAGGGCCGTATTCACCGAAAAAGCGCCCAGCGGCTCCAGGTCCCGGGCCGCCTTCCCGATCAGGGGCGCGAGCCGTCCCGGATCCGCGACCTGCAAGGCGAGGCGGCCATTGAGCGACGGCGCATCCGCCAGGCGGTCGATCTGGCCGCTTGCCTGCAGGGCCGCACCTGAGAGGTCGGCGATTTCCAGGCTGCGCAGTGCCAGGGATGCCGCCTGCAGAGTCCCGTCCAGGTGCAGTTCACGTATCGACGCGCCCTGGTAGGAGAGATTTCCGACCCTGAGGTCAAGGTTGGCGTCAAAGCTGTCCAGAAAGGAAAGATCGGGTACAGCGCTGTCCCGCGCCGGCGGCGCGTTTTCCGACGCCTCCGGCTGACCTGAGGCCACATCGCCCACCGCCGGCGCGGCCGTAGCCTGACCTGCAGCCGGCGTATCCGCTGCGCGCTTGTCCTGCGGCAGGTAAGCATCCAGATCCAGACGATTGACGGCGAGGCCGATCCCCAGCCCCGGTCGCTCACGCACGGCGATGCTGACGCCGCCGTTAACGCGGGTCACATCCATCAGCAGGTCGATGTCGCTGAGGGTCACGAGCTGCGGCGTCGCCGTGATCCGGCTGCTGAAGATCGTCTTGCGCAGACGGTCCGCCGGAATCTCTCCCACATCAAGCCCCAGCCAATGCAGGACGCCACGCAGGTTGTCCGCGGCGCCATCCAGGCGCCCGTCGAAGGTCGGCACCGCCGCCGGTGTCGAAAGCACGCCTGACAAGGCGAAATCCGAACCGCCCGGCAGGAGAGCCGCCAGTTCACCGATCACCAGGCGGCCATCCGTGACATCGGCACTGAAGAGCATCTGGCGCAGGACCTGCTGGCGATAAATCGCCGCATCGACCACCACCTGGATCGAGGCCTCGAGATCAGCCGGGATCGCAAAGCCGGCGTCCGGCTGCGATCCCGCGCCGGAAGATTGATCCCCGCCGGAAGACTGATTCCCGGATCCCTGGGGCGCGCCGCCATTCTGCTGCCGTGGCGCCTGCGCAACAACACCACTGGCCGGCGCCACATTGCTTGTCGCCAACAGGGCGTCAAGGTCCAGGCGTGAGGCATTGAGGACTACGCGGGCCCTGCGCGGCAAACGATGCGCCACCTCGATCTCACCGGCGATCTCCGACTCGCCCAGAGAGATAACGAGGTCTTTGGCACCCGCGCGTTCCCGATCCGCGGAGACTTCCGTTTCCAGCCGAAAGGGCTTGGCCAGCGTTGCAATGGAACCGCGGGTGAGGGCAAATTCCTGCAGGGCGGCGGCCAGATTCTCGCCCGAAAGCCTGGCCTTACCTCTGAGAGACAGCCCCTCCACGTGGCGCGAGACCGTGCCGGAGAACTGCCCCCTGGCCTGGATACGCGGCAGGAGGAGCGAGGTGCTGATCTGAGTAGCCCCCTCCTCCACCCAGCGACCGCTGGCGGTTTCGAATTCGATATCATGGCCGCGGACCCGGACCTGGCCGCGCGCGGAAAAGGGACCGGAGAGGGATTCGGCGGCGAGATCCGCGTCCAACGCTTCCAGCCGTTCTTCCACCCCCGAGGCGGCATCGCGATAGATGACGGTCGCGCCGCGCAGGGACAAGCGGTCGATCCGGAGCGTATCGTCGGCTGTGGCGGAGGCACGCGCCCCCGCGGGCTCCCTTTGCGAGGGCCGAGGGTCGGAGGAGACATCCGAAACCTGGCTCCCGTCGTCTGCGCCAAAGGTCCAGTTGTTGCTGCCGTCCGGATAGGTCTCCAGAAGCAGGGTCGGTTCGATCAGGGAGACGCTTTCGACCTGAATCTGTCCTTTGAGCAAAGGCCAGAAGGCGACCCGGACCTGAAGCTGCTCCAGGCGCGCCATGTCGGCTTCGGCGCCCGCCCCTTGCGGAGCATTGGCGATACGGACCTTGGCGGCGCTCAACTCGGGTGCCGGCACCACCTGCAGTTTGACATCACCGTCGATCTCGACAGCGCGTCCGGTCAGGGCCATCGCCTGCTGCGCGATCTGGCCCTTATAGCTGTTCCAGTCGACGAAGCCCGGCCCGACCAAAACGGCAGCAACCGCGAGCCCGAATAAAACGACTATGCCAATCAGGAGTTTCTTCAAAACCGGTCCTCTACCCTGGGACGGAATGACATCGCGCCCCAACGCCTCTAACGCCGATCCGCGAGGTCAGCTAGAGCATGTTCCGACAACACGGGATCATTTGACCGGGGAGATTTTCCGTTCTGACAAGGCGCGGCTCGCGATGCGATGCGGAGCATCGGATAAGAGTCGCAACGCTGTCAGGGCGGAAAAGAACCTGGCCTTCGGTGGGATTTGAAGGCTCATCGGCAGCGTTGCGCTGCTTGCCCGATACGCTGTATCGCGCTGCGCAACGCGCCTTGCCGAATGAGGCTTCAAATCCCATCAAATTGATCCCGTGTTGTCGGAATATGCTCTAGATGCAAGATATAGTGAACCCGCGGCGAGCCTGCAATCGCCGCAATCCCTGGATCAGATCCCGGTTACACGGAATCGCCTGTGGCGATCCATTCACCTGGCGAACCTGATCTAACCCTTTGAATCCGCTCCAGGCATGGCGGCAACGCGAGACACGGCAATGCCAGCATAGAAGGTGATGGTTAACAGATTGGTTCGAAAGGCTTGGCGAAGGTCGCGGAACAGGCGGCCCGGTCATGCCGCGCGAGGCTGCCGTACCGTGGAACGCTTAAAGTGACGCCGCCGAACGAGCCGCCTGGTCATAGAGGCCGGAGAGCGCCCGCAGGACGTCCGCCAGTTGCCCCACCTGCTGGTGGAACTCGGCATCACCGCCCTTCACGAAAGCGCCCATGGACTTCACCAGGCAGTCCTCGCGGATCTGCCGGTAGCGCTCACAGGCCTCCCGGCCCTCGCCCGTGGTGCAGTAGGAAATCTCCTTGCCGTTCTTCTCGCTGGCAACCAGACCCAGCCGAACCAGCTTTTTCAGGGCGTAAGAGACCGTATGGGTGTCCTCGACATTCAGGATGAAGCAGAGGTCGGCCAGTTTCTTTTGCCGGGTCCGATGGTTGACCGAGTGCAGCACCTCGATGTCGAGGCCGTTGAGCTCACCATAGCCCGCCGCGCTCATGCAGCGGACAATCCAGCGGTTGAAGGCGTTGGAAGCGATGATCAGGCCGAACTCAAACTCACTGAGTTCGGAGGCCTGATCGGACACCAGGTGGGCGGAGGAGACGATGCTCCGCCGCGCTTTGCCGTCATCGCTCATGACCTGCCCCTTTCCACTCAGCTTCCGGCCGCGCCGTAGCCGCCGCCCCCCGGGGTTTCGATCACGAAACGATCGCCCGGCGCCATCTCGACCGAGTCTGTTGCGGTGAGAGACACCACGGTCCCGTCCGTCCGCTCGACCCAGTTTTTACCGAGCGATCCATTCTCGCCGCCTGCCAGACCGAAGGGCGGCACCTTGCGGTGGTTGGAGAGCATGGCGGCGGTCATGGGCTCCCGGAAGACAATCTCGCGCCGCGCACCGTCGCCGCCGCGATGTTTGCCGGCCCCACCTGAACCGGGCCGAACCTGGAAACGCTCCAGCAGCACCGGAAAGCGCCATTCGAGGATCTCCGGATCGGTCAGGCGGGAGTTGGTCATATGCGTATGGATCGCATCGGTACCGTCGTAGCTCGCTCCGGCGCCCGACCCGCCGCAGATGGTCTCGTAGTACTGATGCTCGCCATTGCCGAAGGTGAAGTTGTTCATGGTCCCCTGCGCCGAGGCCATGATCCCGAGGGCACCGTAGAGGGTGTCGGTGATGACCTGGCTGGTTTCCACATTACCTGCCACCACGGCCGCGGGATACTGGGGATTCAACATCGAGCCGTCGGGGATACGGACGTCCAAAGGCTTCAGGCAGCCTTCGTTCATGGGGATCTCATCGTCCACCAGGGTTCGGAAAACGTAGAGCACCGCAGCTCGGCAGACCGACGAGGGCGCATTGAAGTTGCTGTCCAACTGCGGCGAGGTGCCCGCGAAGTCGATCACCGCCCGGCGCGCCGCCTTGTCGATTTTGATCGACACCGAGACCTTGGCACCGTTGTCCATATCGTAGGTGAAACTGCCGTCCGCGAGCACGTCCAGCACCCGCCGCACCTGTTCTTCGGCATTGTCCTGAACATGACCCATGTAGGCATGGACGACTTCGAGAGTGAAGTGCTCGACCATGCGCCGCAGTTCCTGCACGCCCTTTTCATTGGCCGCGATCTGGGCCTTGAGGTCAGCGATGTTCTGCTCGGGATTGCGTGCCGGATACTTGCCCGAAGCCAGCAGCGCCCGGGTTTCCTCCTCCAGGAAGCGGCCCTGCTCGACCATCATGAAGTTATCGATCAGGACGCCTTCTTCCTCCACGTTGCGGCTGTTGGGCGGCATGGAGCCGGGCGAGATCCCGCCGATGTCCGCATGGTGGCCGCGGCTGGCGACGAAGAAGAGGATGTCTTTGCCCGCCTGATCGAAGACCGGGGTGATGACGGTGATGTCCGGCAGGTGCGTGCCGCCGTTGTAAGGCGCGTTCAGCACATAGACATCGCCCGGCGACATGGAGCCGGTCCGCTCGCGAATGACGGTACGGATGGATTCACTCATGGAGCCCAGGTGCACCGGCATATGGGGCGCATTGGCGACCAGATTGCCCTCGGGATCGAAGATGGCGCAGGAAAAGTCCAGCCGTTCCTTGATGTTCACCGAGTAGGAGGTGTTCTCCAGGGTCGAGCCCATCTGTTCGGCAATCGACATGAAGAGATTGTTGAAGATCTCCAGCATCACCGGATCGACCTCGGTGCCCACGGCGACTTCCCGCTCCAGGGGCACGACCCGGTCGAGGACCAGGTGATCCCGCTCGCTCAAGGCCGCCTGCCAGCCCGGTTCCACCACCGTGGTCGAGGTCGGCTCGATCACGATGGCCGGGCCGTCCACCAGATCACCCGCCTGCAAAGCCGCGCGTTCGTAGACCGGCGCATCGTGCCAGGCCCCGCCGGCGTAAATGCGGGTCTGAGCGGCCGCTTCGGGTGCGCCGCTGCGCGTGCCAGCCGCAAGCTTCTTGTCCTCAATACTGTCGGTCTTGCCGACGGCCTCGACCGAGACCGCTTCCACGATGTGGTCCTTGTCGGTGATGAAGCCGTAGCGCTGGCGATGCGCCTGCTCGAAACCCTCTATGATCTTGGCGCGGTCGCCGTAGTCGACGATGAGAGAAGAGTCCGTGCCGGCATAGCGCAGATGAACCTTGCGCAGGACTTCGATGCGCTCGTCGCCGATCCCCTGGGCACGCAGTTCCTCAACGGCGTCGACCGCAAGCGTGTCGAGAATCCCTCCGATCTCCCCGACCACCTGATCGCTCAGTCCGCCTTCAACCGCCTGCTCGCGAAGGGCGCGCAGGTCCGCCAGCCCCATGCCGTAGGCCGAGAGCACGCCGGCGAAAGGATGCAGGAAGATCTTGGTCATGCCCAGAGTGTCGGCGATCTCACAGGCATGCTGCCCGCCGGCGCCGCCGAAGCTGCAAAGCGTGTACTCGGTGACGTCGTAGCCGCGCTGGGTCGAGATCTCCTTGATCGCATTGGCCATGTTCTCGACAGCGATGCGCCGGAAGCCCTCGGCCACGTCTTCGGGGCTGCGCTCGTCGCCGGTCGACACCTTGATCTCCGCCGCCATGGCGGCGAACTTCTCACGCACCACCTCGCCATCCAGCGCTTGATCGGCGTCGGGCCCGAAGACCTTCGGGAAGAATTCCGGCACCACGCGGCCCAGCATGACATTGCTGTCGGTGACCGAGAGCGGGCCGCCGCGCCGGTAACAGGCCGGCCCCGGATTGGCACCGGCCGAATCCGGCCCGACCCGGTAGCGGGCGCCGTCGAAATGCAGGATCGAGCCACCGCCCGCCGCCACGGTGTGGATCTGCATCATAGGCGCGCGCATACGGATCCCGGCGACCTGGGTCTCGAAGGCCCGCTCGTACTCGCCGTTGTAGTGCGCGACGTCGGTCGAGGTGCCGCCCATGTCGAAGGTGATGATCTTGTCCAGCCCGCCCATGGCCGCGGTCTGCACCGCGCCGACGATGCCGCCGGCCGGACCCGAGAGGATCGAATCCTTGCCCTGGAAGAGCTTGGCATCGGTGAGGCCGCCGTTGGACTGCATGAACATCAGGCGCGCATCGCCGAGTTGTCCGGCCACCTGGTCCACATAGCGACGCAGGATCGGCGAGAGATAGGCATCCACCACCGCGGTATCGCCCCGCGAGACCAGCTTCATCAACGGCGAGACCTGATAGCTGACCGAGACCTGCGGAAAGCCGATTTCAGCCGCCAGTTCCCCGAGCTGACGCTCGTGGTCGTGATAGCGGTAACCGTGCATCAGCACCACGGCCACGGAGCGAAAACCGGCGTCAAAGACTGCCTGAAGCTGCTCACGGGACTTGGCGAGGTTCAGCGGCTTCAGGACCTCGCCCTCAGCGCTCATACGCTCCTCGATCTCCACCACCTGCTCATAGAGCTGCTCGGGCCGCTTGATCTGGCGCGCGAAGAGCTGCGGCCGGTGCTGATAGGCGATCAGCAGCGCATCCCGGAAACCCTCGGTGATCACCAGCAGGGTCCGCTCGCCCTTGCGCTCCAGCAGGGCGTTGGTCGCCACGGTCGTGCCCATCTTCACGGCCTCGACCGCCTCGGTCGGGATGGCCTCCCCTGCCGCGACACCCAGCAGATCGCGGATCCCCTGGATCGCGGCGTCAGGATACTGCTCCGGGTTTTCGGACAGCAGTTTGTGGGTCACGAGGGCGCCGTCCGGCTTGCGGGCCACCAGGTCCGTAAAGGTGCCGCCACGGTCGATCCAGAACTGCCATTCGCCGCTTTGTTCGACCTGATCCGAGAGAGCCTTATCCGACATGCCTGCTGCCTTCGCCTAAAGTGATGTATTTTTCGTTTTATAGATAATTTATCGATAAAATGTCAACGTTATGTTTGCTTAACCTCTGCTGCCCTATTGATCACTTAAAATTGCCTTCCTTCGATCACACATGCATGCCAGCGTCTGCCCATGAAACGGAGTATCTTTTCACGTGTTGCCCGTATCATCCGGCGTCTGCTGCTCGCGGTCGTCCTGCTGTTGGCGGGCCCGCTGATGGCGGCGGTCAACGGCCAGGCCAATCTGTCCGGAAGCTGGACAACCGCCAGCCGCGAGAGCGCGGGCATCGCGCCCGACCCCGCCGTGGTGCGCGAGCCGGTGGTCCAGGTCTACGGCGCGCGCGCCTACCGCTGGCGCGGGGCCTTTGCCGTCCACACCTGGATTTCGGTGAAACGCGAGAACGCGCCGACCTTTTCGACCTATGAAGTGATCGGCTGGCGGCACTGGGGCGGAAGATCGCCCCTGGTTCGCCGCGACGGCCCGCCGGACCGGCGCTGGTTCGGTTCCCTGCCCGAGCTTTATGTGGACCTGCGCGGCCCTGAGGTCGAGGGCGTGATCGACCGGATCGAAGCAGCGATCCGGAGTTATCCCTACCAGAACGACTACAAGACCTGGCCGGGCCCCAATTCCAACACCTTTACCGCGAGCATCGGACGCGCCGTCCCGGAACTGCGCCTCGACCTGCCGCCGACCGCGGTGGGAAAAGACTATCTGGGGCTTACCACACTGGCCGCCAAGTCACCCAGCGGCACGGGACTTCAGCTCTCCGCTGCCGGCCTGCTGGGTGTCATGGCAGGCGTCGAGGAGGGTCTTGAAGTCTCGGTCCTGGGCCTCGCCTTCGGAGTCGATCCACTCGATCTTTCAATCAAGTTGCCGGGTGTCGGCCGGATCGGGGGCATCGGCAATCCACAGCGGCGGCTCCCGGATTAATCAACTCCCCTGTATCCACAGCGAATACGCGGTTTCGCGTGGGGCTTGCCCAGCCCTTCTTCCCGTGGAATAACTCCTCCGGCGTTCCCCTGACGAGACACGGCCGGCCTTTCTTCTGGGCGATGGTTGGTTATACCAAGGGGTGATAGACCCTTGGTACAACCCCCCTTCCCGACAGATGGTTCTGCAACACGGCCAACAATACCCTGCATAGGACGAAACGGACCTGAAGAGACCGAGATGAGCATTTGGGGCAAAATTCTTGGCGGCGCAGCCGGCCTGGCTCTGGGCGGCCCGCTCGGCGCACTGATCGGCGCGGTGGCCGGCCATGCGGTCGACAAGCTGCGCGAGGCGCCAGCCGACGAGCAGGCAGGGGATGCCACCAAGCAGATCGCCTTTACCATCGGCGTCATCGTCCTGGGCGCCAAGATGGCCAAGGCCGACGGCGTCGTGACCCGGGACGAAGTCACCGCATTCAAGCAGGTCTTCCGGATCCCGCCGGATGAGGTCAAGAACGTCGGCCGGCTGTTCGACCAGGCGCGCAAGGATTCCCAGGGCTTCGAGCCCTACGCCAAACAGATCGCGCGGATGTTCAAGAGCAACCCGGCGGTTCTGGAAGAACTGCTACGCGGCCTGTTCCACATCGCCCGCGCCGACGGCAAGGTCACGGACGACGAGTTGATGTTCCTGGGCGCCGTCGCGCAGATCTTCGGTTTTTCGGAACGGCAGTGGGAACGGATCTACGGCGAGAATGTCAGCCCCTCCAACGCCGACCCCTATCAGTTGCTCGGCGTCAGCCGCGAGGACAGCGACGAGCAGATCAAGTCGGCCCACCGCAAGCTGGTCGTGGAGAACCACCCGGACCGGCTGATCGCCCAGGGCATGCCGCAGGAGTTCGTCGACCTGGCGAACGAAAAGCTCGCCAACATCAACGCGGCCTACGATCAGATCCGCAAGCTGCGCGAACTGAGTTGACGGCCTAGCGGACAATAGAGACATGGCACCGCCAGCCCCCCTGCTCGCTCTTCATGAAGCCAAGGTCGCCTTCGGCCAGCGCCCGCTTTTCGACGGGCTCTCCATGGGGCTCGCCCGGGGTGAACGCGCCTGTCTGGTCGGGCGTAACGGCAGTGGCAAGTCGACCCTTTTGAAGGTGCTGGCCGGAGCGCAGGAACTGGACGGCGGCAGCCGCTTTGTCCAGCCGGGCGCCGCCGTTGCCTACCTGCCTCAGGATCCCCGCTTCGAACCGGGCGGCACCGTGGCCGAGCACGTCGCGGCCGGCCTCGGCGCGGAGCACGCCAACGATCCGACGGCCCGGCACCAGGTCGCCGCCATCCTGGCCCGGGTCGGACTCTCAGGCGACCGCCCCCTCGCTGAGCTTTCCGGCGGTGAAGGCCGGCGCGCCGCCCTCGCCCGCGCCCTGATCCGGGACCCGGACGTTCTGCTGCTGGACGAGCCGACCAACCACCTGGACCTGCCGACGATCGAGTGGATCGAGGGCGAACTGGCCCGCTTCAAAGGCGCGCTGCTGGTGATCAGCCATGACCGCGCCTTCCTCAACAGCCTGACGCGCAGCACACTCTGGCTGGACCGGGGCCGCATCCAGCGCCTGGACAAGTCCTTCGCCCACTTCGAAGCCTGGTCGGAAGAGCTGCTGGAGCGCGAAGCCCAAGAGCAGCATCGGCTGGACCGGGAAATCGTTCGGGAAGAAAAGTGGCTGCTGCGCGGTGTGACAGCCCGGCGCAAACGCAATCAGGGGCGCCTCGCGCGCCTGCAGGATCTCCGGGCCAAGCGCCGCGCCTGGCTCACTGCGCCCGGCACCGCCAAGCTGGCGGTCGAGACCGCCGAAGGCGGCGGCGATGTGGTGATCGAAGCCAAGGAGATCGCGAAAAGCTATCCGGCGGACGGCGGCGGCGACAAGGCGGTCATCAAAAGCTTCTCCACCCGGATCAAGCGCGGCGAACGCATCGGCATCCTGGGGCCCAACGGCGCGGGCAAATCGACCCTGGTCAAGATGCTGATCGGAACGCTGACGCCCGACGGCGGCTCGGTGAAGCTGGGCACCAACCTGAAACCGGTCTACTTCGACCAGCGGCGCGAAGCCCTGGACCCGGACACCACGCTCTGGCGCAGTCTAGCCCCCGACGGCGGCGATTCCATCATGGTGCAAGGCGTACAGCGCCACGTCGTCGGCTACCTGCGCGACTTTCTCTTCGACGAAGGCCAGGCGCGGCAGCCGGTCCGCACCCTCTCCGGCGGAGAGAAGAACCGCCTTCTGCTGTCCCGGCTCTTCGCCAACCCCAGCAACCTGATCGTCCTCGACGAGCCGACCAACGACCTCGACATGGAGACCCTGGATCTCCTGCTCGACGTGCTCGACAACTACAAGGGCACCCTGCTGGTGGTCAGCCACGACCGCGACTTTCTCGACCGGCTCGTGACCTCGATCATCGCCGTCGAGGGGAACGGCAAGGTTCAGGAATTCGCCGGCGGCTATTCGGACTACCTGGCGAAAAAACGCGAAGAAAGCGGCCTGGAAGCGGGTGGTGAACGCAAGGCCGCCGCGAAAACGAAAGACGCGAAACCGCAGGCACGCAACAAGCCCTCCGCAGGCAAGCTCAGCTATAAGGATCAGCGGGAACTCGACGGCCTGCCGGCGGTGATGGAGAAACTCGGCAAGGAAGCGGCCAAGCTGGAGGCCGAGTTAGCCGATCCGAAGATCTATAGCGGTGATCCCAAGATCGCGGCGGATCTGGCCGCCAAACTGGAAAGCGTGCGGCAGAATCTCGAAACCGCGGAAGAGCGCTGGCTGGAACTGGAGGAGCTGCGCGAAAGCCTCTCCTCCGGGCGCGCGGCCGGATAATGCCGGGCACCATCACCCCCTTTCACCTCGGCCTCTTTCTACTTGTTGCCGTCGTCTGGGGCCTCAACTTCGCGGTCGCCAAACTCGGACTGGCGCAACTGCCGCCGATGCTCTTCGTGGCCCTGCGCTTTGCCCTTGTCGCCGCTATCCTGCTGCCCTTCGTAAAACTGCCCCATGGCCGCTGGAAACAGGTTATCGGCATCGCCTTTACCCTGGGGCTGATGCACTTCTCCCTCATGTTCACCGGCCTGAAAACGCTTGATGCCGCCACGGCGGCCATCGCGATCCAGCTTCAGGTACCCTTCGCCGCCCTGCTGGCCGCCATCTTCTTCCAGGATAAACTGGGCTGGCGCCGCGCCCTGGGCATGGCGATCGCCTTCGTCGGCGTGGCGCTGATCGCCGGCGAGCCGCGTCTGAATGGCCAGTATCTCGCGCTGTTCCTGGTGATCACCGCGGCCTGCACCTGGTCGGTGGCCAACGTCCAGATCAAGCTGCTGGACGGCATCGACGGCTTTTCGCTAAACGCCTGGATCGCCGTCTTCGCCACTCCCATGCTGCTGGCCGCATCCTTCCTGTTGGAAGACAATCACCTGGAATCACTCCGGCAGATGGACTGGGTGCCGGTCTTCGCGATCGTCTATCAGAGCCTGCTGGTGGTGGTTTTCGGCTACGGCTGCTGGTACTGGCTGCTGAAACGCTACAGCATGAACCAGGCCATGCCCTTCACGCTCCTGGTCCCGGTCATCGGTGTGTTCTCCGGCGTCGTCTTTCTCGGCGAAAACATGACGCCTTACCTGATCGTCGGCGGCGGCTTGACCGTAATCGGTGTAGGCATCATCGTTCTGCGGCGCCCGAAAGTGGCCGAACCCAGCGCCGAGCGTCAGTAGCACCACCGCCGAAAGAAGCCGTCTTGAAGATCGTCGAACGCCCCTCGCCCAATCATGATTCCCGGGAAGGTCAGGCGATCGACATCCTGCTGCTGCATTACACGGGCATGCCCAGCGGTGAAGCCGCGCTGGCGCGGCTCTGCGACCCCAAAGCGGAGCCAGGCCGGGTCAGCGCCCACTACTGCATTGAGGAAGACGGCAGAATCCATCGTCTGGTGCCGGAGGAACGGCGCGCCTGGCACGCCGGCGTCTCCTCCTGGGCCGGCGAAAGCAACATCAACGCCCGCTCGATCGGCATCGAACTGGTCAATCCAGGACATGAGTTCGGCTACCGCCCCTTCCCCGAGCCCCAGATGCTTTCCCTCATCGGGCTGGCGCAGGACATTCTGGCGCGCAACGCGATTCCGCCGGAACGTGTCCTTGGTCACTCGGACGTCGCGCCCCTGCGCAAGGAAGATCCGGGCGAGCTGTTCGACTGGCCGCGCCTGGCGGCCGCAGGCATCGGCCTCTGGCCATCGGATGATACCCATAAAATCCCGGAGCCCCATGAGCCACCGGAAACGCTCGACCTGCAGAAGCGCCTCACTCGCTATGGCTACACAGTCCCGCAGAACGGCGTCCTGGATGACGAGACCCGCGCCGTGATCCGGGCGTTCCAGCGTCATTTCCTGCCGCAGAGGCTGTCCGGGAGCCCGAATGCTGAAACCTTCGCGCAGATCACGCGCCTCCTCACACTGGCCGAGGCCTAATCTGTCACCGCCACTATTGACGCAAGCCGGCGGAAAGCCTAGGTCATAAGGGTGTCAGACGGTCGGATGGCCGCCCTCCGGTGAGCAGCGGACAAGTGCCGCGAGGCTGCCGGGCGGGAGGAAAGTCCGGGCTCCACGGAAACACGGTGCCGGGTAACACCCGGCGGGGGCGACCCCAGGGAAAGTGCCACAGAAAGCAAACCGCCTGCCGGAGCCCGACCCGCCATGGGATTTCATGGGAAACCCTCATGGGATTTTATGGGAAACCTCTATGGGATTTCATGGGACGGGCCTGCAGGTCAGGGTGAAAGGGTGCGGTAAGAGCGCACCGCGCCGGCGGTAACGCAGGCGGCAGGGCAAACCCCACCGGGAGCAAAACTAAGTAGGGACGGTAGATTCCGGATGGCTCCGCCATCAGGAATCGGGCGGGTTTTCGCGTCGCCGTCCGGGTAAGTTGCGCGAGGCGTCCGGCGACGGGCGTCCCAGATGAATGGCCATCCATCCGCTGAAAGGCGGGGGACAGAACCCGGCTTACAGATCGTCTGACACCAGCTTTTCGGCCAGATTTAGTGCCGGACAAGCGATCGGCGGCAACGACGGACGTAAAGGCTGTGGTGCCGCCGGTTCTTAAGGACCAAGTCATTTCAGCCGTCTTTAACGGCGCGGACGGCCAAAGTATTTCATCCAAACTTTGTCACCAATTTGTCCCGGCCCGGCGATTTCCACTGGAATCTTTCGCGCTCGGAACATAAAGTGAACACAATTAATCCACATTCTCAGTACAGACTTCTGGCGTTCGATAAGTGAAGACAAGTTGAAGGAGAAGAAACGACACCGCGTAGCTCACAAAAACGGCTGTTAAGCCTTTATTAACGCGCGCTCTTTTACTTGTGCGCCATTGACACCCATAGGATCCCATGATATCCCAAACGATCCCAAGGAGGAACAGCACGCGTGAAGTGCGTCCTGAATCGGATCCGGGCAACCGGGAATGGGTTTGTGAATGGAGCGGTTGCTGCCGCAGGAGTAACGGGTCGTGGTGTTCATCGGCACCTTCGAGAACAAGGTGGATCGCAAGGGGCGGGTTTCCGTTCCGGCGAGCTTCCGCCAGGCGCTCGCGGCCCAGTCCTATAACGGCATCATTGCCTTCCGCTCTTACCGGGCGAACGCGATCGAAGCCTGCGGCATGGACTTCATCGAGAAACTGAACGAGCAGGTCTCGAGCTACGACTTCTTCTCCGAAACCCAGGACGACCTGGCGACCATGATTTTCGCAGACTCGCTGCAGATGCCTTTCGACAGTGAAGGCCGCATCATTCTGCCGACCGCCTTCACCGAGCATGCCGGCATCACCGAGCGTGCCGCCTTCGTCGGAAAGGGCCGGACCTTTCAGATCTGGCAGCCAGAAGCCCTGGAAGCCGAGAAGGCCGCCGCGCGCGAACGGGCCCGCTCCAAGAACCTGACGGTGCCCATGGGCGGCAACGGAGGCGCGGCATCATGACGGACCCGCGAAGCCGTAAGCAGTCTCAGAAATTGACCTTCGCCGAGGATGCCCCGCACCTTTCGGTCATGCTGCGCGAGGTGCTGGCCGCCTTGGCGCCGGAAGACGGCAAGCGCTATACCGACGGCACTTTCGGTGCGGGCGGCTACAGCCGCGCCATTCTGGAGAGCGCGGACTGCAAGGTCGTCGCCATTGACCGGGACGCTTCGGCAGTGAAGGCCGGGCGCGAAATGACGGAAGCGGCCGAAGGACGCCTGCTGATCATCGAAGGCCGCTTCGGCGAGATGGACCGCCTGCTGCAGGAAAACGGCATCGATCAGGTCGACGGTCTGGTGCTGGATCTCGGAGTTTCCTCCATGCAGCTCGATCAGGCGGAGCGCGGCTTCTCCTTCCGCCAGGACGCCGACCTCGACATGCGTATGGAAGGGACGGCGGACAACGAGCGCCCCAGCGCCGCCGATGTGATCAACAGCCTCTCGGAAGCCGAGCTGGCCGACATCATCTTTCATCTGGGCGAGGAGCGCCGGGCCCGTCAGGTCGCACGCGCCATCGTCAACGCCCGGCGCAACGGCCGCATCGAACGCACCGGCGAACTGGCCGATATCGTGCGCAAAGTGGTCCGCGCCGGCGGCAAGGGCGGCAAGAAGCGTGACGAGATCGATCCGGCGACCCGGACATTTCAAGGTCTGCGGATCTACGTAAACGACGAACTGGGCGAGCTGGACCGCGGCCTGCGCGCGGCGGAGCGCCTGCTGGCGCCGGGCGGACGTCTGGTGGTGGTCTCCTTCCACTCCCTCGAAGACCGAGCCGTGAAACGCTTCCTGATCGAACGCTGCGGCGCCGCGCCGCGCGGTTCCCGGCACCTGCCGGCCAATAGCGACGATACGCCGGCCGCCACCTTCGAACTGCTGTTCAAGGGCGCGCAGAGCCCGGCAGACGACGAGATCGCGATCAATCCCCGCTCTCGCTCGGCACGGCTGCGCGCGGCCCGCCGCACGGCTGCGGCGCCCTGGGTGGAGGCGGCCGCATGAATAAAGTCGCCCTCATCGCCCTGCTGACCGCCTGTGCCGTCTCGATCTGGTTCGCCTTCCACATCAAGTACAAGGTGCAGGAACTGGAGACCGAACTGGGCATCGCCCGCGCCTCGATGCAGCAGGACCGCGAAGCCATCCGGATTCTGGAAGCCGAATGGAGCTTCCTGAACCAGCCCGCCAATCTGGCTGACATGGCCGAACGTCATCTGGACTTTGCGCCGATGCTGGCGGGACAGGTTGTGCGCCTGGATGAGATTCCGGAGCGCGGCCTCACAGAGAGTGAAGCGCTCGAGGACATCATCGAAGACATCCTGCGCAACGCGCCTGAGAACAACGGAACAGAGCGGCGCGACAGCGCCCCGCTGATGCGCACGGGAGGTACGCAATGACCTTCCGCCTCGACAGCCGCGACCGCATCGGCAGCTACGAAGCACGTCGCCCGGAAAATCAAAGCGACGAGCCACAGGCCGAGCAGAACGGCCGCCCCTGTCATCCCTACGGCGGGTTGGACCGGCATGTGGACCAATCCACCTTCATGGTGCTGGACGGCACGGTCAAGCAGGCCCTGGAAATGGGCAAAACCCGCCTGATCGCCACCGGCCTGGTGATGACCGTCGCCTTTTTCGCCATCGGCGTCCGGCTGGTCGACCTGACCCTGATCAAAGGCCGCGATGAGGCAAGCGCGCGGCAGACCGTCTCGCAACAGGCCGGCAATCAGGTCCGTGCCGACATCGTCGATCGCAACGGCGTGATCCTGGCCACGAGCCTGCCCACCGCCTCGCTCTTCGCGGATGCCCGCCTGGTTCCCGACCCCGAACGCACGGCCCGCGCGCTCAACCGCATTCTGCCCGAAAAGTCGCAGGCCGAGCTGCTGGCCAAGCTGAAGTCGAACAAGCAGTTCGTCTGGCTGAAGCGGCACCTGACCCCGCGCCAGCAGATGCAGATCAACAGCCTTGGCGTGCCGGGCCTGAACTTCCGCCGGGAGCAGCGCCGTTTCTATCCGCACGGCGCCCTCACCGCCCACGCGGTCGGCTTCACCTCCATCGACAACCAGGGTCTGGCGGGTATCGAGCAATCCTTCGACGAGATGCTGGGCAGCACGGACGAACCGTTGCAGCTCAGCCTCGACCTGCGCATCCAGCACATCCTGGCCGAGGAACTCTCCGCCGCCATGACCGAATTCCGCGCCGTCGGCGCCGCGGGCATGGTCTATGACGTACACAGCGGCGAAGTGGTCTCGATGGTGTCGCTGCCCAGCTACGATCCGAACGACGCCGGCAAGGCCGAGGACGACGCACGCTTCAACCGCGCCACCCTGGGCGTCTATGAAATGGGCTCGGTCTTCAAGCTCTTCACCACCGCCATGGCGCTGGACGAAGGCGTGGTCAGTGTGAACGACGGCTACGACACCAGCGATCCCATCCGGGTCGGCCGCTTCGTCATCAACGACTACAAGCCCAAGAATCGCTGGCTCTCAGTGCCGGAAATTCTGATCTATTCCAGCAACATCGGCACGGTGCAGATGGCGCTGGAGGCCGGCACGCCGAAGCAGAAGGCCTTCCTGTCCAACATGGGCCTGACCCGTCCGGCCCAGTTCGAACTGCCGGAGGTCGGCCGCCCCCGCCTGCCCTCGACCTGGCGCGAGGTCAACACAATGACCATCTCCTACGGTCACGGCATCGCGGTCAGTCCGCTGCAGCTTGTCCGGGCCGCTGGCGCACTGGTCAACGGCGGGCAGCTCAAGCAGACCAGCCTGATCAAACGTGGCGACGAGGAAGCGGCGCGCGGCACGCAGGTGATCAGCAAGAAAACTTCGGAGCAGATGCGCCGCCTGATGCGGCTGGTGGTCCTGCACGGCAGCGGCCGCAAAGCCAATGCGGAAGGCTTCATGGTCGGTGGCAAGACCGGCACCGCCGAAAAGCTGCGCAACGGGCGCTATGTCCGCAATGCGCGCATGTCCTCCTTCCTCGGCGCCTTTCCCATGAACGACCCGCGCTACATCGTCTTCGCCATGATCGACGAGCCCAAAGGCACCAAGGAAACCCACGGCTTTGCGACCGGCGGCTGGGTGGCGGCGCCGGTGGTCAAGCGGCTGGTCGAGCGCATGGGCCCGCTGGTGTCCATCGCACCGATCGAAGACTCGATTGCGGACGAGCCGATCGAAGAACTCCTGGTTCAGGTCAGGGCACGGATGGGAGGGCAAAGCCTTGCGTCTCAGTGAACTGACCAGAGACTGGCCACAAGAGACTGCACTCTCGGCAGCGCCGCCCTTCATCGGGCCCGATGTCGAGATCAAGGGTCTCGCACTAGACAGTCGTAAGGTTGAGCCAGGGTACCTCTTCGGTGCCCTGCCTGGCTTTCAGGTGGACGGTCGCAAATTCATCGGCCAGGCGGTCGAACGCGGCGCCGTCGCGGTGCTCGCCACGACCGGTACGACCCTGGAAAACGAAAAGATCGCGCTGGTCACCAACGACAATCCGCGCCGTTCCATCGCCCTGATGGCCGCCCGGTTCTTTGGGGCACAGCCGGATGTCATCGCAGCCGTCACCGGCACCAACGGCAAGACCTCGGTCGCGACCTTCACCCGTCAGATCTGGCAGCAACTCGGTTTCGAAGCCGCCAGCCTGGGCACGCTGGGCATCGAACCGGAGCGTCCCAATGCTCCCGCCGCCCTGACCACGCCGGATCCGGTCGAGCTGCAGCGCTGTCTGGCCGAGTTGGCCCGCGACGGGTTCGGTCACCTGGCCATGGAAGCCTCGAGCCACGGTCTGGACCAGTCGCGCCTGGACGGTGTCGCGGTGACCGCCGCCGCCTTCACCAATCTCTCGCGCGACCATCTGGACTATCACGGCAGCATGGAGGACTACCTAGCCGCCAAGTGCCGCCTCTTCGACACACTGATGCAGCCGGGCGGAACGGCGGTGCTCAATGCCGACATCCCGGAGTTCGCGCAGCTCACCGAGATTTGCGAGAAGCGCGGGCTTCGCATTCTGTCCTACGGCAGCGAAGGCCGGGACCTCAAGCTTCTGTCCCGCACACCGACTGCGGCCGGTCAGCAGTTGAAGCTGGAAGTCGCGGGCAAAGCCTACGACGTGACCTTCCCTGTGGCCGGCTCCTTCCAGGCCTGGAACCTGCTGGCCGCGCTAGGTCTGGTGATGGCGGGCGGAGTAGCGGCGGAGAAAGCGCTCGCGACAGTCCCTGCCCTCTCGGGCGTGCCGGGGCGAGTCGAATATGTCGGTGACAGCCCGAAGGGCGGCGCGATCTACGTGGACTACGCCCATACGCCCGACGCTCTGGAGACGGTTCTCACCGCCCTGCGTCCGCACTGTGATGCCCGCCTTTGGGTCGCGGTCGGTTGCGGCGGAGACCGCGATCCAGGCAAGCGTCCGATGATGGGCGGTGCCGCCGAACGGCTGGCCGACGTCGCGATCATCACCGACGACAACCCGCGCAGCGAAGATCCCGCCGTTATTCGCGCGGCCATGATGACCGCCGCGCCCAACGGCCGGGAAATCGGCGACCGCCGCGAGGCCATCTTCACTGCGGTGCGTGAGATGGACGCCGGGGATCTGCTGGTGATCGCCGGCAAGGGCCATGAAAGCGGCCAGAAGGTCGGCGATGTGGTGCACCCCTTCGACGACCGCGAGGTCGCGCGCGAGGCAATCGCCGCCGCTCGAGAGCTCGGAGGTGCGCCGGCATGAACGCACAGCCACTCTGGACATCCGAAGAAGTCGCCGCGGCCACGGGCGGCACCAACACCCGTGACTGGCAGGCCCACGGCCTCTCAATCAACACCCGCACCATCGAGCGGGGTGAGCTCTTCATCGCGCTACAGGGTCCCGTCTTCGACGGCCACGACTTCGTCGCCGACGCGCTGGCGAAAGGCGCAGCGGCTGCACTGGTGCACCGCCGCCCGGAAAATCTGGACGAAGACGCGCCCCTGACCATCGTCGACGATACTCTCGGTGCCCTCTGGCGGCTCGGCGCGGCGGCTCACGACCGCAGCACGGCACGTTTCCTGGCGGTCACCGGCAGCGTCGGCAAGACCGGCACCAAGGAAGCGCTGCGCACCTGCCTCGCGCCGCAGGCCGCCACCTTCGCCAGCGCCAAGAGCCTGAACAATCACTGGGGCGTTCCGCTGTCGCTGGCCCGCATGCCGCGCGATACGGTCTACGGCGTGTTCGAGCTGGGTATGAACCACCCGGGCGAGATCCGCGAGCTGGTCCGCCTTGTGAAACCCGACGTGGCCATCATCACCACCATCGCCGCCGCGCATCTCGAATTCTTCGAATCCCTGGAAGCCATCGCCGACGCCAAGGCCGAGATCTTCGAATCCCTGCGCGCCGACGGAACCGCCATCCTCAACGCCGACAACGAACTCTTCGATCACCTGGTGAAGAAGGCCGAGGCGGTCGGGGTGAAAAAGATCGTCAGCTTCGGCCGCAGCGCAAGTGCCGACAGCCGGCTGCTCGAGGTCACGACCTCGGCGGAGGGCAGCGAAGTCACGGCGCTGGTCAGCGGCCAGGAACTGAACTACCGCGTCGGCCAGCCGGGCGAACACTGGGTCATGAACACCCTCGCCGTACTGACCGCCGTCCATGCCAGTGGCGCGGATGTCGCGCAGGCGGCCGCGGCGCTATCGGGGCTGCCCCCGCTGGCCGGGCGCGGGGAACGTCACGAGATCGAAGGGCCCAAAGGCCGCTTTACCCTGATCGACGACGCCTACAACGCCAACCCGGCCTCCGTGCGCGCCGCCATCTCCGTTCTGGGTTCCAGCGAGCCGGACGCCGGCGGCCGGCGCATCGCGGTCCTTGGGGACATGCTGGAGCTGGGCAAGAACGCCGCCAAACTCCACGGCGAGCTGGTCGAGCCGCTGACCGATGCCCGGGTGGATCAGGTCTTCACCTGCGGCCCGCTGATGGAAAACCTCTTCAAGAACCTGCCCGCGAAGATGCAGGGCGCGCATGCGGCGGACTCCAAAGAATTGGCGCCGCTCGCCTCCGCAGCCGCGGCAAAAGGAGACGTCGTACTGGTGAAGGGATCTCTGGGCAGCCGCATGGCGGTCATCGTCGAAGCCTTGAAGGGTCTGGGGGCAACAGATGCTGTTTAATTTTCTCGCCCCGCTCTCCGATGATTTCATCATCTTCAACCTCTTCCGCTACCTAACCTTCCGCAGCGGCGGTGCGGTGCTGACAGCATTGATCATCAGTTTCATCCTTGGGCCCCGGATCATCTCCTGGCTCAAGTCCAAACAGGGTGAAGGCCAGCCGATCCGCGAGGACGGCCCCGAAGGTCACCTGCTGACCAAAAAGGGCACGCCCACCATGGGCGGCTTCCTGATCCTGATCGCCATCACCATCTCAACCCTGCTCTGGGCGGATCTGAAGAACGGTTATGTCTGGGCGGTGCTGCTGGTGACCGGCGGCTTCGGCATGGTCGGCTTCGTCGACGACTATCTGAAGCTCACCAAGCGCAACACCAAGGGCCTGCCCGGCAAGGCGAAGCTGGTCGCCCAGATCCTGATCGGCGGCGCCGCCACCTTCTGGGTCATGCAGCTCGGCCCGGACGGTATGGCGACCCACCTGGCCGTGCCCTTCTTCAAGAGCCTGCTGATCAACTTCGGCTGGTTCTTCCTGCCCTTCGCCATCTTCGTCATGGTGGGCGCCTCCAATGCCGTCAACCTGACGGACGGTCTGGACGGCCTGGCCATCGTGCCGGTGATGATCGCCGCGGTCTGTTTCGCGCTGATCGCTTACCTGGTCGGCAACGCGGTCTTCTCCGATTACCTGCAGCTCCACTTCGTGCCCGGCAGCGGCGAACTCGCCGTCTTCTGCGCCGCGCTGGTCGGGGCGAGTCTCGGGTTCCTCTGGTTCAACGCGCCGCCGGCCATGGTCTTCATGGGTGACACCGGCTCGCTGAGCATGGGCGGCGCCCTGGGCAGCATCGCGGTGGTGACCAAGCATGAGCTGGTGCTCGCGATCATCGGCGGCCTCTTCGTCTTGGAGACAGTCTCGGTGATCGTCCAGGTCGCCTCCTTCAAGCTGACCGGCAAGCGCGTGTTCCGCATGGCCCCGCTGCACCATCACTTCGAGAAGAAGGGCTGGGCAGAGCCAACGATCGTCATCCGCTTCTGGATCATCGCCATGATCCTCGCACTGGTGGGTCTCGCGACCCTGAAACTGAGGTGAGGTGATGACGGCGATCGATCTCGGATTTTTCGGTGGTTTGACGGTGGCGGTGCTGGGGCTCGGCAAGTCCGGGCTCTCGGCTGCGCGCGCCCTGAAAGCCGGCGGCGCCGAGGTCTGGGCCTGGGATGATAACGAAGCCAGCCGACAGCGCGCCGCCGAAGAAGACCTGACGCTCGTAGACCTGCAGTCCTGCGACTGGACGCAGCCGATCAGCCTGATCCTCTCGCCGGGCATTCCGCACAGCTTCCCGGCCCCGCATCCGGCCACCGAGCTGGCGCGCAAGCACAATTGCGAGATCATCAGCGACATCGAGCTGCTGGCCCGGGCCCAGCGCGGCGTGCGCTTCGTGGGCATCACCGGCACCAACGGCAAGTCGACCACCACCGCCCTGATCGGCCACATCCTGGAACAGGCCGGACGCCGCGTTGCAGTTGGTGGCAACCTGGGCATCCCCGCCCTTGAACTGGAGCCGCTCACCCAGGACGGCATCTACGTCCTGGAGATGTCCTCCTACCAGTTGGAGATCACCCAATCGATCACCTTCGACGTGGCCCTGCTGCTGAATATCAGCCCGGATCATCTGGATCGTCATGGCGGCTTCGAGGGCTACGTCGCCGCGAAGAAACTGATCTTCCATCGCCAGACCCGGCCCTGCACCGCGGTGATCGGCACCGACGACGACACCAGCCGTGGGATCTTCGCGGATCTCTCCGCCGCGAATGAGCAGAATGTCGTGCCAGTCTCTGGCAAGTCTGTCGCAAAAGGCGGCGCCTACGTTTTCGGCGGCAGCCTGATCGACGACAGCGCGGGCAAAGCCGAAGCCGTGCTTGATCTCACGGAGCTACCGAACCTGCCGGGCGATCACAACGCCCAGAACGCGGCGGCCGCCTATGCCGTGGCGCGCGCGCTTGGCGTTTCCCGCGAGGACATCCTTGCAGGCCTGCGCAGCTTCGGCGGCCTGCCCCATCGGCAGGAGATGGTCGGCGAGGTGGACGGGGTTCGCTACGTCAACGACTCAAAGGCGACCAATGCCGACGCGGCCGCCCGGGCGCTTGCCTGCTATGACCTGATCTACTGGATCGCCGGCGGCCGGGCCAAGGAAGGCGGCCTGGACGGTCTCGAAAGCTTCTATCCGCGCATCGCGGAGGTGTTCCTGATTGGCGAAGCCGAAGCCGCCTTCGCCTCGGTGCTCGAAGGACGGCTCCCCGTGAACCGCTGCGGCACCCTGGCGAAGGCGGTAGGTGCCGCGGCGATGGCCGCTGCCGCGCGGAAAGACCCGGAAAATGCGCCCGTCGTGCTGCTCTCGCCGGCCTGCGCCTCCTTCGACCAATTCCCGAACTTCGAAGCCCGCGGCGACGCCTTCAAGGATGCCGTTGCAAAGCTGACGAAAACCGGCACGGCCAACGACGACAGCGTCGGCCAGTCAATCGGGGGGGATGCCGCATGAGCAGCTTCGCCCGCACCGATACGAGCGTTCTCGGCCGCTGGTGGTGGACTGTCGACCGCTGGACCCTGGTGGCCCTGGTGGTCCTCATGGCGCTCGGCGGCGTTCTGATCCTGGCCGCCTCTCCTGCCGCAGCCGACCGGATCGGCGTGGGGTCCTTCCAACTGGCGCAGCGGCAACTGGCCCTGCTGCCTTTCGCGCTGGCAGTTGTGATCGGGACCTCCCTGCTGTCGCCGCGCGGCGTCCGCCGCTGCGCCGTCATCGGCCTGCTGGCCACCTTGGTTCTGTTGATGCTGACCCTTCTGGTTGGCACCGAAATCAAAGGTGCATCGCGCTGGCTCAACATCGCCGGCTTCTCGCTGCAGCCCTCGGAGTTCGTCAAACCCTTCTTCGGGGTTTCGGTCGCCTGGATCCTGGCCATGTCGAAGAATGACCCGCAGGTCCCGGGCCTGCCGATCGCCCTGGCGGTCTGGCTGGTGATCGTCGGACTGCTCCTGCTGCAGCCGGACCTCGGCCAGAGCGTGCTGATCACCGCCATCGGCGGCGTGCAGCTCTTTCTCGCCGGACTGCCCATGCTGTGGGTCGGGCTCCTGGCGGCGCTGGGCGTTGCGGCCCTCTTCGGTGCCTACTTTTCACTGCCGCATGTCGCTGCCCGTATCGACGGCTTTCTGGATCCGGCCGCGGGCGACCGCTATCAGATCAACCGCTCCATGGAGGCCTTCATGAACGGCGGTCTCTTCGGGCGGGGCCCCGGCGAAGGCACGGTCAAGGCTTACCTGCCCGACGCCCATTCCGATTTCATCTTCGCCGTGGCCGGTGAGGAAATGGGACTGGTGGTTTGCATGATCATCGTCAGTCTCTTCGCCTTCGTCGTGCTGCGCGGCTTCGCGCATCTGCTGCGCGAAAGCAGCCTCTTCGTCATGCTGGCTTGCAGCGGACTGCTGGCGCAGTTCGGTCTCCAGGCCCTGATCAACATGGGTTCGGCCCTGCATCTGATTCCGACCAAAGGCATGACCTTGCCCTTCATCAGCTACGGCGGGTCCTCCCTGCTCGCCCTGGCGATGGGAATGGGCATGGTTCTTGCCCTGACGCGGCGGCGGGTTGGCATGGGGGAAGCGATATGACGTTGCAGAACCCGCGCCGCGTCATCCTCGCCGCCGGCGGCACCGGCGGGCACCTGTTCCCGGCGGAAGCCCTGGCGCAGGAGCTCATGGCGCGCGGCATCGAAGTCCGCCTGGTCACCGATCAGCGCGGCGGCGGCTTCGGCGACAAGCTGCCGGGGGTCGAGACGCTGCGCATTTCAGCGGCGGGTGTCGCCGGCGGCGGTCTTCTGCGCAAGGTCAAGGGCGTAGCCCAACTCGGCCTCGGCTACCTCCAGGCGCGCAGGATTCTGAAGGCACAAGCTCCCGACGCGGTGGTCGGTTTCGGCGGCTATCCCTCCGTCCCCACGGTTCTTGCCGCGGCTCATCTCGGACATGCCACCATCCTGCATGAACAGAACGCCGTGCTGGGTCGGGCGAACAGGCTGCTGGCCGGACGCGCCACGGCGATCGCCACCTCCTTCGACAAGGTCGACGCGATCTCGAGCGGCGACCGGCACAAGATCGTCAAGACTGGCAATCCGGTCCGCGCGGCGATCGCCGAGGTCGGCGCAACCGCTTACAGCGCGCCTGAAGACTCGGGTCCGGTCCAATTGTTGGTGATCGGCGGCAGCCAGGGCGCCAAGGTCTTCAATGAACTGCTGCCGGCCGCCATCGCGCTGCTGTCGGAGGAACAGCGCGCGCGGCTCTCGGTGACTCAGCAAGTCCCCGGCGGCGAAATCGAGAAGGTCACGGCAAGCTATGACGCCTGCGGCGTGAACCACGACCTGGCGGCCTTCTTCAGCGATATGCCGGCGCGTCTGAAAGCGGCACACCTGATGGTCTGCCGCGCCGGAGCCTCGACAGTTTGCGAACTGGCGGCCGCCGGCCGGCCGGCCATTCTGGTGCCCTACCCCTACGCGACCGATGATCACCAGACCGCGAACGCCCAGGCCCTGACCGGCGCGGGCGGTGGCTGGCTGATGCCGCAAAGCTCCCTGACCGCGGAAAGCCTGGCACAGCGCCTGAACTGCCTGCTCACCACACCTGCCTTGCTCGCACAAGCGTCCCAGGGTGCCCTTTCCTGCGCGCAGACCAACGCCGCCGAACGCTTGGCGGATGTGGTCTGCGGCACCTTCCAGGGCACCGCCGGCAAAAATCTCAACGCGGACAGCGACGAAGCGCAGGACGCGCGGACCGCTGGCCACAAGCCCAACTCCAACAGGGAGGCCACAGCATGAAGGTCCTGCCTCTCGACATCGGCATCGTTCACTTCGTCGGCATCGGCGGCATCGGTATGAGCGGCATTGCCGAAATCCTCCATAACCTGGGTTACCAGGTGCAGGGCAGCGACATCGCCGAAAGCGCGAACGTTCAGCGCCTGCGCGACATGGGCATCGAGATCCAGGTCGGCCACCGGGCCGAGAACGTCGAAAACGCCAAGGTCGTCGTGGTCTCTTCAGCCATCAAACTCGACAACCCGGAAGTCGCCACCGCGCGTGAGAAGTTCATTCCCGTCGTGCGGCGCGCCGAAATGCTCGGTGAACTGATGCGCCTGAAGTGGTCGGTGGCGGTGGGCGGCACGCATGGCAAGACCACGACCACGTCGCTGGTCGCGGCGCTCCTGGATGGCGGCGATTTCGACCCGACGGTGATCAACGGCGGCATCATCAACGCCTACGGCACCAACGCCCGGCTGGGCGCCGGCGACTGGATGGTGGTCGAGGCCGACGAGAGCGACGGCACCTTTACCAAACTGCCCGCCACCATCGCCGTGGTCACCAACATCGATCCGGAACATCTGGATTTCTACGGCTCGGTCGAGGCGCTGCACGAGGCCTTCGAAACCTTCGTCAAGAACATCCCCTTCTATGGCTTCGCGGTCCTCTGTATCGATCACCCGGTGGTCCAGTCCCTGATCGGACGGATTCAGGACCGCCGGCTGATCACTTACGGCACCTCGCCACAGGCAGATGTACGCGCCGTCGAAGTCACGGTCGCGGGGGTCGAAACCCGCTTCGACGTCGTGATCACAGACCGCAGCGGCGAGGAAAGCCGGACCATCAGCGACTGCAAGCTGCCGATGGTCGGCGAGCACAATGTGCTGAACTCCCTCGCGGCCATCGCGGTCGCGGCGGAGATGGGCATGTCCGACGCGGCGATCCGCGATGCCCTGGCAAGCTTCGGCGGCGTGAAGCGGCGCTTCACCAAGACCGGCGTCTCCAACGGCGTCACCGTAATCGACGACTACGGTCATCACCCGGTCGAGATCGCCGCGGTGCTGAAGGCAGCCCGCCAGGCGACCGAGGGACAGGTCGTGGCTGTCATGCAGCCGCATCGCTACACCCGGCTGCACGATCTCTTCGAAGAGTTCTGTAGCTGCTTTAACGACGCCGACCAGGTGATCATCGCGGACGTCTACGAGGCTGGCGAGCAGCCGATCAAAGGCGCCAGCAAAGACGATCTGGTCGAAGGCCTGCGCGACCGCGGGCATCGCCATGTCAGCGCCCTGCCCGGCCCGGACGCTCTGGCCGGCATGGTGCGCGAAATCGCCAACCCGGGCGACCTCGTGGTCTGCCTCGGCGCAGGCAATATCACGGCATGGGCCCATGCTCTTCCTGGAGAGCTTGATAAGCTCGGGGGCGCCGGTTGATGATGGCCGTGAAGCAGTCTCCCGACCTCCCCCTGATCGAGCGCCTGCCCGAGGTGCGCGGCCGTTACACCGCGGATGCACCCCTGAACGGCGTCACCTGGTTCCGGGTCGGCGGCACTGCGGAAGTCATGTTCCGGCCGGCGGATCGCGATGACCTGCTGAGCTTCCTCCGTGAGAAGCCTGCCGACGTTCCGGTCACGGTCTTCGGCGTCGGTTCGAACCTGCTGGTGCGCGATGGCGGCATTCCCGGCGTGGTCCTGCGGCTGGGCCGCGGCTTCGCCGACATTCAGGCGGAGGGACACGACGTTCTCTGCGGCGCAGCGGCCCTCGATCTCAACGTCGCCACCGCGGCGAAGCTGGAGTCTATCGGCGGGCTGGAATTCCTCTGCGGCATTCCGGGCACCATCGGCGGCGCCCTGCGCATGAACGCCGGTGCCTACGGCCGGGAAACCAAAGACGTTCTGGTCTGGGCGGAAGCGGTCGATCAGCAGGGCAAGGTGCATCGCCTGCAACCCGAAGACATGGGTTTCGCCTATCGTAAGTCCTCGATCCCTGCCGACTGGATTTTCCTGGGCGCGCGTCTGCATGGCCACGCGGGCGACCCTGCCACCATCGCGAAGAAGATGAGCGAGATCCAGACTTCGCGCTCCGAGAGCCAGCCGATCCGGACTCGCACCGGCGGCAGCACTTTCAAGAATCCGCCGGGCGAAAAGGCCTGGCAACTGATCGACCGCGCCGGCTGCCGCGGCCTGAAGCACGGCGGCGCCATGGTGTCGGAGCTGCACTGCAACTTCCTGATCAACACCGGCTCCGCCAGCGCCGCAGACATCGAGGAACTCGGCGAAGAGGTGCGCGCGCGGGTTCTCGCCGAGACCGGCATCACCCTGGAGTGGGAAATCCGACGGATCGGCGAGGCTCTTACTGCAGAAACCCAGGGAGGGACTTCATGACCAAGCAGGTCACCGTACTGATGGGTGGATTTTCAGCCGAGCGCGAAGTGTCGCTGACCAGTGGCCACGCCTGCGTCGAAGCGCTGCGCGAAGCCGGCTACGAGGTCAAGGCTGTGGACGTGACGCGCGACATGGCTGCGCTGGTCACCGCCCTCGATCCCAAGCCCGACGTGGTCTTCAACGCCCTGCACGGTCGCTGGGGCGAGGACGGCTGCATCCAGGGCCTGATGGACATGCTCGAACTGCGCTACACGCACTCCGGCGTATTGGCCTCGGCGCTGGCCATGAACAAGGACCGCACCAAGACCCTCGCCGCCGAGGCCGGGATCACCGTCCCCCATGGGATCGTCGTGCCGCTGCAGCGGCTGGCCGGCGACGATGTTCTGCCTCGCCCCTACGTGGCCAAGCCGCTGGACGAAGGCTCGAGCGTCGGCGTGCAGATCGTCCATGAAGGCGATAACGGGCCGGCGCTGCCGGAAGACGCGGAGTCCAGTGACGACCTCTGGCTGGTGGAGGAATACATCCCCGGGCGCGAACTCACGGTCAGCGTTATGAACGGCAAGGGGGTCGCGGTCACCGAGCTCCGGCCGAAGGAAGGCTTTTACACCTACGAAGCCAAATACACCGAGGGCAAGACCGAGCATATCGTCCCGGCGCCAATCCCCGAGGTGATCTACCAGGAAGCGTTAGACGCCGCCGCCAAGGTTCACGAGATCCTGGGCTGCCGTGGGGTGAGCCGCTCCGACTTCCGCTACGACGACACCAAATCGGATCCGGGCAAGCTCTACTTCCTGGAGCTCAACACCCAGCCGGGCATGACCGCGCTGAGCCTGGCGCCGGAACAGGCCGCCTACAAAGGGATGCCCTTTCCCGAGTTCTGCGCCTGGATTGTCGAGTCCGCTTATAGCGACACCGCCTTTGACGCGTCTGCCGGAGATAACGAATGAGCCGCAAAGCCAAGCCGCAGGCCCGCAAAAAAGCCAAAGCCGCACGTCGTTCCGCGCGCAAGCCGCAGCGCAGGTTCCCGACCTGGCGGCAACTGCGCATCGGTAGCGCTCTGCTGGGTACGGCGGGCGTGATCGGCGGTCTCTCCTGGCTGACCGTCGACGGCTGGTTCGGCCGGCAGGCCGATGCGGCCGTCGCCGGATTCTACAATCTCAGCGTGGAGGCCGGCCTGGGCGTGAACGACGTCCTGGTGGAAGGCCGCAACCGGACCTCCCCCGAACGGATGCTGCAAACCCTGGGCGTCAGCCGGGGTTTCCCCATGCTGGCCTTCGACCCTGAAGCCGCGAAGGCCGAGCTGGAGGCCCTGCCCTGGATCAAGACGGCCGCCGTCGAGCGCCGCTTCCCCGGCGATGTACATGTCCGGATCGTCGAACGGCAGCCCCTGGCGCTCTGGCAGCATGACGGGCAGACGGCAGTGATCGATCAGGCCGGTGACCTCATTCCCAACGTAAAGCCCGAGCGTTTCCATAAGCTGCCGCTGGTCGTCGGCGCCGACGCGCCAGAACACACCGCCGCGCTGCTGGAAGTGGTGGCGAGCGAACCGCGCCTGCGCGATCTGGTGACCGCCGCTGTGCGGGTCAGTGGCCGGCGCTGGAACCTGAAGCTACAGGGCGGCATCGACGTACAACTGCCCGAGACCGACGCTGCCGGCGCCTGGGCGCAGTTGGCCCGGATCGAACGCGAACAGGGCGTGCTGGAGCGCGACGTGGTGGTCATCGACCTGCGTCTGCCCGACCGCCTGGTGGTGCGCACGAACTCCAAGACGAAACCCAAATCGAAACGCAGCGGCAAGGGCGAGGAGACCTGATGACCGGACGATCACAGGGCCTCGCCCTCGCTGCGCCTAACTCTCTGGTGACGAACTTTTTGCCGCCGAACTTTTTGCCGCCGAGCGACGAACGATGAACACGCGCATGGATAAAATTCACAACGGACTGGTTGCCGCGCTGGATGTGGGCAGCAGCAAGATCTGCTGCTTCATCGCCCGTGTCGACGCCAACCAGCAGCCGCGGGTCGTCGGGATCGGCCAGCAGGAAAGCCGCGGCATCAAGGCCGGCGCCGTGGTTGATATGGAGGAACTCGAGACCTCCATCCTGAACGCCGTCCACGCTGCCGAACAGATGGCGGGCGAAACCATCGATCGGGTCGTTGTGAACCTCTCGGGCGGTTATCCGGCCTCCAGTTCGGTGGGGGTCGAGGTTTCGATCAACGGCCACGAGGTGGGCGATGCGGACCTGCGGCGGGCGCTGGAATACGGTCAGGAACTGCAGACCAGCAACGGCCATGCCGAGCCCGGCCGGCAGCTCATCCATTCGATCCCGACCGAGTACAGCATCGACGGCAGCCGAGGCATTCGCGATCCGCGCGGCATGCACGGTGAGCACCTCGGCGTCAACATGCACATCATCACCGCCGCCGCCGGCGCGGTGCGCAACCTGGCGACCTGTATCCGCCGCTGTCACCTGGACATCGCCGGCTTCGTGGTGTCGCCCTATGCGGCCGGGCTTTCGGCGCTGGTCGAAGACGAGATGAACCTGGGCGTCACGGTCATCGATCTGGGCGGCGGCACCACCACCATCGCCGTCTTCTTCGAAGGCAATGTGATTTACACCGACGTGGCGCCGATCGGCGGCATGCACGTCACCAACGACATCGCCCGCGGCCTCTCGACCCCGCTGGTTCATGCCGAGCGCATGAAGACCCTCTACGGACACGCACTGGCCACGGCCGCGGATGACCGCGAAGTCATCGACGTGCCACAGGTCGGCGAAGACGAACAGGGCGCGACTCAGCAGGTTCCGCGCTCGCTGCTGGTCGGCATCATCCAGCCGCGGCTGGAAGAGACCTTCGAACTGGTGCGCTCGCGCCTGGAGGCCAGCGGTTTCGACAAGATCGCCGGCCGGCGCGTGGTGCTCACCGGTGGCGGCAGTCAGTTAACCGGCATTGGTGATCTCGCCGGGCTGATCCTCGACAAGCAGGTCCGCATTGGCCGGCCCCTGCGGGTCGGCGGGCTGGCCGAAGCCACCGCCGGCGCGGCCTATGCCACCTGCGCCGGCCTCCTGCTTTACGCCATCGCGTCGGACATCGCGGTTCCGCGCGAGGTGGCGCCTCAGATCAAGGAACCGGGAAACCTGATGGACCGCGTGGGTCACTGGTTCAGAGAGCATTTTTGATGAGAGCACAGCGGTATCAACGGCTGTTCCGGCCGTATCGGGACGAAGAGAAGACTGCCAGAGCGGCAGAGGTAGCCAGAGCGGCACAGACAGAAAGTAACAGACTCAAACTCTTGCGTGGGTAAGTGGAGACGACAATGACGCTGAATTTGAACGTACCGACATTAAAGTCCGATCTCTCCCCCCGCATCACCGTCATCGGTGTCGGGGGGGCCGGCGGCAACGCCGTCAACAACATGATCCAGTCCAACCTGGAGGGCGTGGAGTTCCTGATCGCGAACACCGACGCCCAGGCGATCAACCAGTCCAAGTGCGACCGGACCATCCAGCTCGGCCGGAACATCACACAGGGCCTGGGCGCCGGCTCGCGTCCCGACATCGGGCGCGCCGCCGCCGAAGAGGCCATGGATGAAGTGCTGGGTCACCTGGAAGGCTCCAACATGGTCTTCATCACCGCCGGCATGGGCGGCGGCACCGGCACCGGCGCGGCACCGGTCATCGCCCGCGCGGCCCGGGAGTCCGGCATCCTGACCGTCGGCGTGGTGACCAAGCCCTTCCACTTCGAGGGCGTGCACCGCATGCGCCTGGCGGAATCGGGCATCAACGACATGACCCAGTATGTCGATACCCTGATTATCATTCCGAACCAGAACCTCTTCCGCGTCGCCAACGAGAAGACGACCTTCGCGGACGCCTTCAAGATGGCCGACGACGTGCTGAAGGCCGGCGTCAGCGGCGTGACCGACCTGATGGTCATGCCCGGCCTGATCAACCTGGACTTCGCCGATATCCGCGCGGTCATGACCGAGATGGGCAAGGCCATGATGGGCACCGGCGAAGCCGAGGGCGAAACCCGTGCCATCGACGCGGCCGAGGCGGCGATCTCCAACCCGCTGCTGGACGAAGTCTCCATGAAGGGGGCCCGCGGCGTGCTGATCAACATCACCGGCGGTCCCGACCTCACTCTCTTCGAGGTCGACGAAGCCGCCAACCGGATCCGCGACGAAGTCGACCCGGACGCCAACATCATCTTCGGTTCGACCTTCGAGCCGACCATGGAAGGCAAGATGCGGGTCTCGGTGGTCGCGACCGGTATCGACGTGGACGAAGCCATCTCGCCGCGCCCGGCGCCGATCAGCCTGGTTGCAGCCCGTGGGGAATCGGCTCCCGCCGCCTCGCCTGCACCGGCTCCGGCCGCAACGGTGGCCGCCACGTCTGTAGCCTCTGCCCCTGTGGCAGCCATGCCTGCGGTTTCGGGCGCGCCCTTTGCCTCCGCGGCCGCGACGGCAGAAGTGGCGGATTTCGAGCCCGAAAGTCAGCTTTTCGAAGATCCGGAACAGGATCAGGAGGAAAGCTTCGCAGTTCCGCAGGCGGTCGAAGCTGAAACGCCTTCGGCCAGCGATAACTTCATCGCTCCGGCGCCTCTGACTCCCGAGGAGGCCGCGGCCCCGCGGATGGCGCCGCCGGCTCCTGTATCGACAGCCCGGGTCCCGCAAGCCCCGGAACTGCCGGCAGAGCCTGTCGAGCCGCGGCGTGAAGTCACAGCCGAGCGGATCGAGGAGGAACCCGCCCCGGCTCAGCCGAAGCGGCCGCGCGGCCTCTTCGCCAAGATGACCGGTGCGGCCCGCGCCTTGAATGCGGGTAAACCGCAGGCGTCGACGAGCAACAGCCTTTCGCCGCTCGGCGGCCGTCCGGCACAGCCCGAGGCCTCCACGGCCAGCGCACCGCAGGCCAATCCCCTGCCTCCTCTGTCGCAGCCGAGCATTCAGCAGGCCCCCGCGGCACCGGCTTCGCCCATGCAGACTTCGCCGCTGCAGTCTTCGCCGATGCAGTCACCGGGGGGTCAGCAGCCGCGCCTGTCCGGACTGGATCCCTCTGAACGGATCGGCACGCGCCAGGCGGACGAAGACCTGCTGGACATCCCGGCGTTCCTGCGGCGCCAGGCGAACTGAGGCTTTCACCTCGGTTTAAGGCCCTCTGTATTCCACCGCCGTGTCGCTCCGGCGGTGGAATCCAAGACCAGGGGAGTGGAAACGCCCCCGTAACCTATTGATCTAAAATACTTTAGATCGTCTCACGCAAGAGCCGCCGCCGGAGGATGTTTTCAAGCCCCCGGCGGCGGTTTTCTTTTTGAACCGCAGCGATGTTACTTTAGAGCCACTTCCAAAAGCGGCAGCGCCAGCCGGAAAGACTGTCACACACCTTACGCTGGTATCCCGGGGGCCCCCATTGCTGCAATGCAGCGAAAATCGGGGTTACAAACCGTAACATATTGCAACAAAGAGTGATTTGAGTTGCTGCAGGGGGTCACATAGTCTGCTGTTAAGCAAATCTATTAATGCGTTCAATCCGGGGGGATTTCAGCAAAACGACGCGTCATTTGCAAAGCGATACGAAGCGAATCGTAGAGCTTGAAGAGGTTGGTTTGAACATAAGTTTGTCGGGCATGAAGACTCGGGCAAGCGCAGGAAGCGGATAGTTAGTGAAAGTTATGACAGGTCAAAGCGGGATCTCCGGCGAATACATTCGCCAAAAAACCCTGAAGAACTCCATTCACTGCTCGGGTGTTGGCCTCCATTCCGGGGTCAAGATCAACATGACCCTGCTGCCGGCCCCCGCGAACAGCGGTGTGGTGTTCCGGCGCACGGACCTTCAAAGCGGCGCGAATGAAGTCAAAGCGACTTGGGAAAACGCTGTCGAGACCCCTCTTTGCACAACCCTGGTCGGGCCGAACGACCTGAAGATCGCGACCATCGAGCACCTGATGTCCGCGCTGGCCGGCTATGAGATCGACAATGTGATCGTCGAATTGAACGGCCCCGAGGTTCCGGTGATGGACGGCAGCGCCGCGCCCTTTGTCTTTCTGATCGAATGTGTCGGCACGGTGGAGCAGGAGGCCCCGCGCCGCGCTCTGCGTATCCTGGAACACGTCGAGACCTCCGAGAACCATCGCTCCGCCTCCGTGGCGCCGGGCAAGGGTTTTTCCATCAACTTCGAGATCGACTTCGAGAGCCGGGTCGTAGGTCATCAGGAATGGTTCGTCGAGGTGTCGCAGGCCAGCTTCAAACGCGATGTTGCCCGGGCCCGGACCTTTGGCTTCCTGCAGGAGTTCGACAAACTGCTGGAGTTGGGACTGGCGCGCGGCGGCTCGCTGGACAACGCCGTGGTCATCTCCGGCGATACGGTCATGAATGAGGGCGGCCTGCGCTACGAAGACGAGTTCGTCCGGCATAAGGTGTTGGATTCCATCGGTGATCTCTATCTGATCGGCGCCCCGGTGATCGGACATTTCCATGGCGTCCGGGCCGGGCACGCCCTGACCTTGCGCCTGATCAAGACCCTCTTCGAGCAGGAAAACGCCTGGGAATGGGTCGACATGACCTACGGCGATCTGATCCGGCCGCTCGCGGCTCCGGCCCGGCTGCAGCCCGCGGTGGCCGCCCAGGCCTGATTTCCATTCCGGTCTCATTCCCATTTCGGTCTGATTCCGGCTCTGGCCTTATCCCAGCCCTGGCCTGATCCTGACTCTGGCCCGTCCCGCTCCCAGTTCGCCCGAATCACAGTCCGCGCCGCTTGAGACGGGCGCTCGAAAACCCTATAGTCCGGCGCAACGGGGCACGAGGCAGTGGTTGGGGACGAAATCCCAGCCTCTCGGACTGGATCAAATTCCCGACACTTAGTCGAAAGCGGTTTAAGTGTCGTTTGATCTGGAACGTGAATTGCCGTCTAATCCCTTTAAGTAAAGAGTGCGCTTCACCTTTCGCTTTCTGGCGAAGCAAGATGAACAGACTCTAGGGACGCATGAAACAGTCTTCTTTCAATCCGCCGGCTTCGACATCCGGCGCTACCCAGACCGGGACGCTGCGCCGAGGCATCACCCGCGCCGCCGCAGCTATCGCGATCCTGGCCCTCGCCGCCGGCTGCAGCTCAGACGAAGAACCCGCTTACATCGAGCGGCCCGTTGAAGAGCTCTACAACGGCGCGACCGACGAACTCTTGCAGAACAACTACGACGAGGCCGCCGCGCTCTACGACGAGGTAGAACGCCAGCACCCCTACTCGGTCTGGGCTTCAAAAGCACAGTTGATGGCGGCCTACGCCTTCTATCAGGCCAACAAGTACGACGATGCGATCAACACGCTTGACCGCTTCATCCAGCTCCATCCGGGCAACAAGGACGTGGCCTACGCCTATTACCTCAAGGCGATCAGCTTCTACGAACAGATCTCCGACGTCGCCCGCGACCAGAAGATGACTCGCGACGCGCTGGAGGCACTCGACGAGGTGGCGCGGCGCTTTCCGGAAACTCAGTACGCCCGCGACGCGGAACTGAAGATCGACCTCGCCCGCGACCATCTGGCCGGGAAGCATATGGAGATCGGCCGCTACTATCTGGATCGGGGCGAATATCTGGCGGCAATCAACCGTTTCCGCAAGGTGGTCGAGGATTACCAGACCACAACCCACGTGCCGGAGGCCCTCCACCGGCTGGTCGAATGCTACATGGCGCTCGGGGTGATCAACGAGGCGCAGGCCACGGCCTCTGTGCTGGGCTACAACTTCCCCGGCAGCGACTGGTACCTCGACAGCTATGCGCTGCTGACCGGCGAAGACCTGCGTCCGGAGGAGGACAAGGGTTCCTGGATTTCCCGGGTTTGGAATTCGGTCATTTAGAGTATGGGTTAGGGCCAATCGCCCTTTAGGATTTGGGCCGGATGCTTGTCAGTCTGTCGATCCGCGACATCGTTCTCATCGACCGTCTCGACCTGACCTTCCACAACGGGCTCTGCGCCCTGACCGGCGAAACCGGTGCCGGCAAATCGATCCTTCTCGACGCCTTGGGCCTGGCGGTCGGTAACCGCGCCGTCTCGGGCCTGGTGCGTCAGGACGCCAAGCAGGCCTCCGTTACCGCCGTCTTCGATCTGCCTTCCGGCCACCCCACCGACGCCATCCTGGCCGAACATGACATCGAACCGGAGGCAGGCAGCCTGGTCCTGCGGCGGGTGGTGGCGGCCGACGGCCGCAGCCGCGCCTATGTCAACGACCAGGCGGTCTCGGTCGGACTGCTGCGCCGGTTGGGCGACAGTCTTGTTGAAATTCAGGGCCAGTTCGAGCAGCGCGGCCTGCTGGACGGCGCGACCCACCGTACTTTGCTGGACGCCTTCGCCGGCGAAGCGGCCCTGGTGCGAGAGGTCGCGCAGCTCTGGCAGGCCTGGCGCGACGCCATCGACGCCCGGGACCTCGCCAGCCGGGACCTGGCCCAGGCACGCAGTGACGAAAACTATCTCCGCCACAGCGTGGAGGAACTCGACGGCCTCGATCCGCGCCCCGGTGAAGAACAGGAACTGGCCGAGCGGCGTAAACTGCTGCTGAACCGGGAGCAGTTGATCGAAGCCGTGAACGGGGCGGTCAATGGCCTGACCGGCGGTGACGGGCAGGCCGGCGCCGAAGATTGCCTTCTGGAGGTTCGACGCAGTCTGGAACGGGTCGTCCCGGCCGCAGGTGAGCGGCTGGACCCTGTGATGGCGGCCCTGGACCGGGCCCTGGCGGAGACCGAAGACGCCCTCGGTCAGTTGCAATCCCTGGCGAGTGGAATCGACGTCGAGGGCGGCAGCCTCACGGAAATCGAAGATCGCTACTTCGCGCTGCGCGACATGGCCCGCAAGCACGGCACCGAAGTCGAGCAACTTCCCGCCCTGCGCAATTCCCTGGCCGCCCGCCTCGCCACCATCGACTCCGGCGGTGAGGCGCTGGAGCGGCTGGAAGAAGACTGCAGGATGGCCCAGGCCGGCTTCGTCAAGCAGGCGGAGATGCTCGGCAAGCGCCGCCGCAAGGCTGCGAAGGCTCTCGATGGCGAGATTGCCCGGGAACTGCCACCCCTGAAGTTGGACAAGGCACGTTTTCAAACCCGGATCGAGAGCCTTCTGGAAGAGCAATGGGGGCCCTTCGGTCAGGAACGAGTCGCCTTCGAAGTCGCCACGAACCCCGGCGCCGCGCCAGGCTCCTTAGCCCGCATCGCCTCGGGCGGCGAGCTTGCCCGCTTCCTTCTGGCCCTCAAGGTGGTCCTGGCCGGCAGCAGCCCGGTGGGCGCCCTGGTCTTCGACGAGGTGGACAGCGGAGTCGGCGGCGCCACCGCCCATGCAGTCGGCGAGCGGCTGGCGCGCCTGGCCAAGGAACGGCAGATCTTGGTGGTCACCCACTCGCCGCAGGTCGCGGCTCGGGCGGACTATCATTTGCAGGTGCGCAAGACCACGCTAAAAGGGAGCTCGAAACAGCAAACAGCCGCCACGGAGGTCTTGGCCCTCGATGAGCAGGACCGGCGCGAGGAGTTGGCGCGCATGCTATCCGGCGCGGAGATCACCGATGAGGCCCGGGCGGCAGCGGACCGCCTGATGGGAGCATAACGAAGTCTATGGAAAGCAAGGTCGAAGAAGCGGTAGCTGCCAATCTGGCGCCGGAAACGCTCGACGAAAGCCAGGCCGGGAGCGAACTCGCCCGGTTGGCGGCCTTAATCCTGCACCATGACCAGCTCTATCATCAGCAGGATAAACCCGAAATCTCCGATGCGGACTATGACCTTCTAAAACGACGCAACGACGCCATCGAAGCGCGTTTTCCGGATTTGGTTCGTGAAGACAGCCCTTCAAAACGGGTCGGCGCGGCGCCGGCCGCGGGTTTCTCCAAGGTCAAACACAGTGTGCCCATGCTCTCGCTCGGCAACGCCTTCGCAGACGAAGATATCACCGAGTTCCTGGCACGCATCCGCCGTTTCCTGGGGCTTGAGGAAACCACGGAAATCGCGGTGCTCGCGGAACCCAAGATCGACGGCCTGTCCTGCGCCCTGCGCTATGAGGGCGGCAAGCTGGTGCAGGCCGCGACCCGGGGCGACGGCACCACCGGAGAAGACATCACGGCCAACGTGCAAACCGTCGCCGGCGTCCCGAAGACACTTGAAGGTGATGGTTGGCCGGCCGTCCTGGAAGTGCGCGGCGAGGTTTTCATGCGACGCGACGATTTCCAGGCCCTCAATAGCCGCCAGGAAGCCCGCGGCGGCAAGGTCTTCGCCAATCCACGCAACGCCGCCGCCGGGTCGCTCCGACAGTTGGACGCCAGCATCACCGCCTCGCGGCCGCTGAACTTCTTCGGCTACGCCTGGGGCGAGGTCTCCGCGCCGCTCGGCGCAACCATGATGGAGGTGCGCGAAAATCTGGCGCGTTGGGGCTTCACCACCAATGAACCCTCGCGTTTCTGTCGCAGCGTCGAGGAGATCCTGGCCTTTTATCGGGAAATCAGCGCGGGTCGCGCGGACTTGCCCTACGACATCGACGGGGTGGTCTATAAGGTCGACCGGCTCGACCTGCAGGAGCGCCTCGGCTTCGTCAGCCGGGCGCCGCGCTGGGCCGTCGCCCACAAGTTCCCGGCGGAGCAGGCCGAAACTCTACTGCGCGAGATCACCATCCAGGTCGGCCGCACCGGCGCCCTGACGCCGGTCGCAAACCTGGAGCCGATCACTGTCGGCGGCGTCGTGGTTTCCCGCGCCACCCTGCACAATGAAGACGAGATCGAACGTAAGGACATCCGCGAGGGCGACCGGGTCGTGATCCAGCGCGCCGGCGATGTGATCCCCCAGGTGGTTTCGGTCAAGCTCGATCAACGCCCGGCCGACAGCAAGCCCTACGTCTTTCCGGACCATTGCCCTGAATGCGGCAGCGCCGCCGTCCGGGAAGCCGGCGAAGCCGTCCGCCGCTGCACCGGCGGTCTGATCTGCCCGGCCCAGTCCGTCGAACGCCTGAAGCACTTCGTCAGCCGCAACGCCTTCGACATCGAGGGCCTTGGCGACAAACAGGTGAAATTCTTCTTCGAAGAGAAGCTGATCGAAAAGCCCGGCGACATCTTCCGCCTGGCGAAGAAAGATCAGGGCAGCCTCACACCGCTGCGCAATCAGCCGGGATGGGGCAAACAGTCTGCCGATAACCTTTTCAAAGCGGTCGAGGACCGCCGGCAGATCTCGCTGGACCGGCTGATCTTCGCGCTCGGTATCCGCCAGATCGGCCAAACCACCGCGCGCCTGCTCGCCAAGACCTACGGCAGCCTGGAAAAACTCCGTGACATCATGAAACAGGCGGAAGATCGAGAGAGCGACGCCTTCCAGGAACTGATCTCGGTCGACGGCATCGGTCCGGCAATGGCCGAGGATCTGCTCGCCTTTTTCGCTGAAGCCCACAACCAGGAAATCCTCGACGACCTCGCCGAGGAGTTAACGGTCGAAGACTTCCTGGTGGAAGAGGTCAGCGATTCCCCGGTTGCCGGTAAAACCGTGGTCTTTACCGGAAAGCTCGAGACACTGGGCCGCAGCGAAGCCAAGGCCAAGGCTGAAGCTCTCGGCGCCAAGGTCGCAGGCTCGGTCTCAAAGAAAACCGACTATGTGGTGGTCGGAGCCGATGCGGGTTCGAAAGCCAGAAAGGCCGAGGAGTTGGGCCTGAAGGTCTTGAGCGAAGCGGAGTGGCTCGCTTTCATCGCCCAATCGGATTAGCGGGCGCATAGTTCAGATAAGGGGCGAACCAGCCCTATGTCTTTACAATCCCGATTTGCAGGAATGCAGTGTATTTGAAGTAAACACGTTCTTTACGCCACGCCGTAAACCATCTCTTCACCCTAACAGCTTAAAAATCGAACAAGCGCAATGGGGTGGAATGAGAGATGCTGAAATCCGAAGACAGTCTCGAATTTATTCTCGAGAAGGTTCAGGAACTCGGGCGGGGTGACAAACCGCACGAGCGCGCCGCTTATCGTGCCCTGATCCACATGACTCAGCGCTGGGCCGAGCCGACCGACCTCTTTATTGACGAGGATCTGCAGATGGCAGAACGCATCGGCCAGGATCTTGCGGACATCGCCCGCCACATCAATGATATACAACACGCCTATATGAAGGCGCTGTTCAGCGACGCAAAATAATCTTCCACTCCGCACTTCAGCAAAGATACGACGCTCCATATCTCGGCGCGCCTGTTCGCAGGCCCGGCCTCCGGCCTTTTCTCATGCAATTGCAAAGAGAATCCGACCCCGCCTTCCGCTTGCCGCGATAAGATCTTCAGCCAAATTCGACTGTACCAAGGGGCGTTTTCGCGCGGTGATGACTGGTGTGCACTTGCACTTCAGAATAAATTTCGCTCTCAAATCTGCAATTCCACCTGCCTTTTATACGCATTCTTCTCCTTTGAGATTATTTTTTCAAAACACCCGCCAAATCAGGTATTTTATATTTGATAACTAAGAAAATAATTCTATTTTTGTTTATATATAAAGAATTTTAAACGAATTTTTATTTTATTTCCCTTGCTCTGTTTTCAATCTTTATCCCGAAAGTAACACCTTGTTAAGAGCTCTCACCTAGGTTGTTTGGGACCGCCGGTTGCAGAGCAGGATAGCCCGTCGCCTATCCGGCTAATACCAAGGCTCTCTGATAAAGGACCAGAACGACATGGCTTTGGCGAAGAACAACAAAAAAAGGCGGTGGGCCGGGAGTAACGGACACGTGGCGCGCGCTTGGCTCTTGCCTGACCGATCGAGAGCCCCCGCCCATCAAAGGAGCGAATGATTGATGCGAGTTTTGGCAATTTCCTCCCAAAAGGGCGGTTCTGGCAAAACGACCCTGGCGGGCCACATCGCCGTCCAGGCCCAGCGAACGGGCAATGGTCCCGTGGCTTTGGTCGATACCGATCCACAAGGCAGCTTGTCCGACTGGTGGAACGAACGGCAGGCCGACACGCCGGTCTTCGTCAGTACCTATGTATCGCGGCTGGCGCAGGACATCGAGCGCATGCGCGACGCCGGGATCAAGCTCCTGGTGATCGACACGCCGCCGGCCATCACCGACACCATCGCCGATGTGGTCGATGTTTCAGACCTGATCGTGATCCCGACCCGCCCCAGCCCGCATGATCTGCGCGCCGCCGGTGCCACGGTCGAGCTGGTGGAAAATCTCGGCAAGCCCCTTGTCTTCGTAATCAACGCGGCCACCCCGCGCGCCCGCATGACCTCGGACGCAGCCTGTGCGCTGTCGCAGCACGGCACGGTCGCACCGGTGATCCTCCACCATCGCGCGGACTTCGCGGCCAGCATGATCGACGGCCGGACCGTGATGGAAATCGCCAAGGCGGCCCGGGCGGCCGATGAGGTCACGAAGCTTTGGAACTACCTCAATGCGCGGCTGATTTCGGGATCGCGCCAGACGATCATGCCCTCTTCGAATGGGACCTCTCCGGTCCAGAAGCAGGCCATGAACGTCAGCGGCGTCCACTGACAGCAGCCCACGAAGAAGCGAAGCAAGACACCATGCGAAGCAAAACGACAGACCGGCACCGCCACGGCGACGTCCTGAGAGGTAACAGGTCAAAGAACGCCGTGGATGACAGGTCCTAAACATGGCAAGGAGCATGACTTTGAAAGCAGCCAGCCTGACCGGATCCTTGCTGGTGCCCAAGGGCGCCGCGATCCCAACCGGTATCGCCCCGCCCTCGAACGACATGGCCGGGCCCCGAAAGACCTCCAGCGCGAACGACCAGATCGCGGCTGCGGTCGCGCGTCCCTTCCACTCTTCGCAGCGCAATAACAAAGCCGTAATGGCCGAGCAGCAGGCCAAGATCCTGCGGATGCAGTCGCGCCGCCCCTCGAAGGAGTCGCACAAACCACGCCTGACCGGCCTGGGCAAAAACAAGATGCTGAAGGCCCAGGACAGCCTGGAGTTCATCCTCAACAGGATTCAGATGCTCGGGCGCGGGACACAGCCACATGAGCGGGCGGCCTACCGGGCGCTGATCCACATGATCCAGCGCTGGGCGGAGCCGACCGACCTCTATGTCGATGAGAACCTGCAGATGGCCGAGCGCATCGGCCAGGATCTCGCGGACATCTCGCGGCACATCAACGAGGTGCAGCACGCCTATATGAACGCACTGTTCGTAGAAGGAAAGTGACTCTTCGTCAGGGCGTCAGGGCTTGAGTCGCCTTCTCCAGCCAGACGGCATCCTCGCCCTCTAACTGACCGCTCAGGGCCTCACGGACCCGCGCATGGTAGGCGTTCAGCCAGGCAATCTCAGCCTCGCTCATCAGCGCGACATCGATGAGCGAAGTATCGATCGGCGCCAACGTCAGGGTCTCGAAGGCCAGCATGGGGCGGTCTTCCCCCGGGCGCTGTTCCTGTTCGACCACCGCGACCAGGTTCTCGATCCGTATCCCGTAGCTGCCGGCTTTGTAGTAACCCGGCTCGTTTGAGAGGATCATTCCGGGCTGCAGCGCGACGCTCGAGCCCGCCTTGGCGATCCGCTGCGGCCCTTCATGAACACTCAGGTAGCTGCCGACCCCGTGGCCGGTGCCGTGGTCGTAGTCCAGACCAGCCTGCCACAGCGGGTAGCGCGCCAGGCTGTCGAGTTGGCCGCCGTTGGTGCCCTTGGGAAAGCGCGCCACGGCCAGCGCAATGTGCCCCTTAAGGACACGAGTATAGCGGTCGCGCATTTCCGCGCTGGGCGTCCCGATCGCGATGGTGCGGGTCACGTCGGTGGTCCCGTCCAGGTACTGGGCGCCGGAATCCACCAGATAGAGATCGCCCATCTCCAGCCGCCGGTTGTTGTCCGGCGTCACACGATAGTGACAGAGGGCGCCATTGGGCCCGGACGCGGAAATCGTCTCGAAAGAATTGTCCCGGAACAGGCCATGTCCCTTGCGGAAAGACACCAGCTTCTCCACCAGGTCCAGTTCGCTGAGCTCGCCGGCGGCGATCTGCGCCGGCGCCTCCCGATCCAGCCAGGAAAGAAAGCTCGTCAGTGACGCGCCGTCGCGCAGATGCGCTTCGCGCGTCCCCTGCAGCTCCACCGCATTCTTCTGCGCCTTGGGAAGCTGACAGGGATCGCTGGCGCGCAGGATCTCCGCGCCGGCCTCTTCCAGGCGGTCGAACACCCATTTCGGCGCCCAGGCCGGATCAAGCATGACCCGCGCCTTTTGCCGGCCCAACTCCTGCAGAGCCTCCGCCAGCGCCTCGGGGTTTCGCAGCTCAACGCCGTTACCAAGCTCCGCGCGCAGCTCATCCGAGATCTTGCGTTCCTCGACAAACCAGGTCGCCACCCCTTCATCGGAGAGGATCAGGAAAGAGAGCGGAAAAGGCGTGCAGGGCACATCGCCACCACGCACGTTCAACAGCCAGGCGATGGAGTCCGGCAGGGTCGAGACTGCCGCCGCACAACCCGCCTCCTTGATCTTGGCGGCGATCTCGCCACGCTTCTCGAAGGAAGCCTTGCCAGCGTACTCGACAGCGTGCGGCAGGATCTGCGCCAGCGGCGCCTCCGGCTGATCCGGCCAGGCCGCATCGAGCGGGTTGCCGTCCTCGCAGGGTACCAGTTCGCCCTTCGCCGCGCTCACGGCCTTGGTCAGTGCCTTAACCTGACTGTCAGTGTGGAGCCAGGGATCAAAGCCGATCCGCTGGCCTTCGGCCATGTTTTCTTTGAGCCATTCGGACAGGGGTTCCTCGGTCACGTGTCGGGGCGTGAAATGCGTCATGTCGATCTGTTCACGCACCTGCACCGTGTAGCGCCCGTCCACGAAGACCGCCGCCGTCTCCGGCAGGACCGCCGCGCTGCCCGCGGAGCCGGTGAAGCCGGTCAGCCAGGCCAGGCGCTCGGCGCGGGCAGGCACATATTCGCCCTGATGCTCATCAGCCCGCGGCACGATAAAGCCCTGCAGGTCACGCCGCGCCAGCTCTGCCCGCAAAGCCGCGAGGTGGTCGCCGCCACCGGCTCCCTTGCTGGATGTTTCGGCTTCGGCGGGAGACGTCATGGAAGAAGATGACACGGATACCTCTTGGAGAAACGCGCAGTGAATGACGCGGAGCCTGGATTGATCTGTTTTCGAGACGGCAAAGACCAGCGCTCCGATAACCTTAAAAAGCTAAGCGCAGGAGCGCACAATGACAAGGGCGCAGGCAGTAAGGTTAAATTAACCTTTAAGACAGCCGTTAGCCGCCCGACTTTTCAAAAACCCCATATTTTCCGCCATTTTTTCCTATGCTCGAAATGCAATGCTGCGCTGCAATAAATCCGCTGTTCCTAAATGTGAAAGCGCCTAAATTGATTACCGAGACATGGCGGCCTCCTGAGATCTGCGAAACCGGCCGCCGCAATAAGGAAAGAAATGGAGTCCGAGAGATGTCCCAGGTAAAGCTTGCAAAGGAGTTTGACCTTTCTGATCAGCCGCACGACCTCGAGTGGATGATGGCGGAGACCCGCCGTCGCCAGAGCGAAGCCGCGCTTAAGCTTTGCGGCCAGGCCGCTCGTCTGACCGGTCTGAAGGTGATCGGCCACTTCGTGAAACAGAGCCTCGTCGCTCCCCTGCGGCTCGCCATGCTCCGCCACCGGACCCTGGCCGACCTGCGTCAGCTCGACGACCGCATGCTGGCCGACATCGGCATCGAGCGTGCCGACATGGTGACCATGGTCGACACGCTGGTCACGCTCGACAAGGATGCCGAGGCAAAGGTCGCCACGGCAGAGCCCCTGGCCGCGCAGTGCCCCACCACCGGTGATGAGGTCGAAGTCGTGGCGCCGGTCACGTCCCTTGAGCCGAAGACCGCCGCCAACAGCAACGCCGCAACGCACCGCGCCGCGTAACAGACTTCACTCGCAGATCTCGCACCTGAGTTATCGACTACAGCGGCGGCTTTCCAAGGGGAAGCCGCCGTTTTTCTTTTCCGAGCGGTCAGAGCGATTGAGGCTTTGTGCTCAGCCCTGCAGAACCAACGTGGTCCAGTCCCCGAAGTGCAGGCGCCGGACCAGATGCAGACCCTGCCCCCTGTGCCGGGCCAGAACCTGGCGCTGCTGACTGGTCAGCAGGCCAGCGAGAATAACGTACCCGCCGGGCGCCAGATGCCGCCTGAGATCCGTCGCCATAGCACAAAGCGGCTCAGCCAAGATATTCGCCGCGATCAGATCGAAGGGACCGCGCCGCGCGACCAGATGGCTGCGGTAGCCGTCGCCGACATGGGGTTCGATCCAGTCCGCCACCCGATTCTCCCGCGCGTTCTCGCCCGCGACCCGCACCGAATCGGCATCGTTATCCACCGCCAGCACCGGACAGTGCCAGAGATGCGCCATGGCCATGGCGAGAATGCCCGAGCCACAGCCCATATCCAGCGCGTTGCGCGGACGCTGCCGCCAGTTGAACTGATTCGCCAGTTGCGTCAGAGCCAGGAGGCAGCCGAAGGTGCTCTCATGCCGCCCCGTCCCGAAGGCGACATTGGCCTCGACCAGCAGCGGGATGCTGCCGAAGGGCGGGCGCTCTGTCACGTGGGAGCCGTAAACGTAGAAACGCCCGGCCGAGATCGGCGGCAGGGCCTTCTGGCTTTCCGCCACCCAGTCGACGTCAGGCAACTGGACCAGGCTGAATTCCGGCTTCGAGACCTCAGCAAGCTCCGAGGCGGTCGCCAGCAGTTCCTGGATCCGTTCGTCGGAAGGCGCCTCTCCGAGATAAATCTCAAGAGGGACTTCGCCGGTGGCGCCCGGCGCACCCGTCACCATCGCGCCGTCGAGAACCTCGAAGATGGTTTCGAACAGCGGCAGCGCCTGCGCGTCAACAGCAAAGGACAAACACCAGGCCGCAGCCGAGTTTTTAGCTTGTATAGACAACATACTCTCAGCCCGCCTGATCCGCCGGCACGACAAAGCTGGCGATCACCTTCTTCTCTCCGGCCACGTCGAAAGAAATGTTCAGACGGTCACCCTCGACCGCCGCAACGGTGCCGTAGCCGAACTTCTGATGAAACACCCGCTCGCCGCGGGCATAGGCCGACTGCGCCGAATGCGTTATGCCCTCGCCACTCGAGGACGGCAGGCTGCGCCCGGCGCTGCGCCGCCCTTCCGACCGGTAAGACTGTGCCCGCTGCATGCCCGGGCTCAGGCTCTTTTCACCCCAATGATCGCTGAAGCCGCCGCCATAACCGCCGTAATTCGGCTGACTGCCGTAAACGCCGACATCGCTCTCCCGCTCAATGCGCTCTTCCGGCAACTCATCGATGAAGCGCGAGGGGATCGCCGCCGCCCAGGAACCGTGCATCCGGCGGTTGGCCGCAAAGCTCAGGATCACCCTTTGACGAGCCCGTGTCAGGCCGACGTAAGCCAGCCGCCGCTCCTCCTCCAGCGCCCGCAGGCCGGATTCATCCAGCGCCCGCTGGTTGGGGAAGAGCCCCTCTTCCCAGCCGGGCAGGAAAACCGTGTCGAACTCCAGCCCCTTGGCGGCATGCAGGGTCATGATGCTGACCATCTCCTGGCCTTCGCTGTCCAGGGTCTCCATCACCAGGCCGACATGCTCCAGGAAAGCGGGCAGGTTTTCGAACTCCGCGATCGCATTGACCAGTTCTTTCAGGTTCTCCAGTCGGCCAGGCGCTTCGGGCGACTTGTCGTTCATCCAGAACTGGGTGTAACCCGACTCGTCGAGGACGATTTCCGCGACCTCGTGATGGGGCAGGTCCGCGAGCAGATTGCGCCAGCGCTCAAAGTCGGTCAGCAGGTTGCCGAGGGATTTCCGCGCGGCCGGGCGGAGCTCGTCCGTCCCCACCACCATCCGGCCGGCCTGTGTCAAAGCGATCTCATTCTGGCGGGCGATCTGATGCAACACCCGAACCGTCGCATCGCCCAGGCCGCGCTTCGGGGTGTTGACGATGCGCTCGAAGGCCAGGTCGTGCTCCGGCGTGATCAGCAGCTTCAGATAGGCCAGCGCATCACGGATTTCCATGCGTTCGTAAAAGCGCGGCCCGCCGATCACCCGGTAGGGCAAACCCAGTGTAATGAAGCGTTCCTCGAACTCACGGGTCTGCGCACCCGCCCGCACCAGGATCGCGATCTGGCTCAGGCCATGGCCATGGCGCTGGAAATCCTCGATTTCCTCGCCCACGAAGCGCGCTTCCGCCTCGCCGTCCCAGAGACCGCGGACCCGCAGGCGTTCGCCCTCCTCGTCCTCGGTCCAGAGGGTCTTGCCGAGCCGGCCCTCGTTATGGGCGATCAGGCTGGACGCCGCGCCCAGGATGTTACCGGTCGAGCGATAGTTGCGCTCCAGGCGGATCACCTGGGCACCTGGGAAATCCTGCTCGAATTTCAGGATGTTGCCGACTTCCGCTCCGCGCCAGCCGTAGATGGACTGGTCGTCGTCGCCGACGCAGCAGAGATTCTTGTGCCCCTGGGCCAGCAGCCGGAGCCAGAGATACTGCGCCACGTTGGTGTCCTGATACTCGTCCACCAAGATGAACCTGAAACGCTGATGGTAACCGGCCAGCACATCCGGATGGTTCTGAAACAGAGTCAGGCAATGCAGCAGAAGGTCGCCGAAGTCGCAGGCGTTCAGCGTCCGCAGCCGTTCCTGGTACTCTTTGTAGAGCTCGATCAGGCGGCCGTTGGCGAGATCCCCCGCCTCGCCCGCCGAGACCTTGTCGGGCAGCAGACCCCGGTCCTTCCAGCGCTGAATCACCGCAAGCACCGTGCGCGCCGGCGACTTCTTGTCGTCAATGCCGGCCGCCTGCAGCAGTTGCTTGATCAGGCGCAACTGGTCGTCGGTGTCCAGGATCGAGAAGTTCGGATGCAGCCCGACCCGCTCGGCATTGATCCGCAGCATCTTCGCCGCGATGGAGTGAAATGTTCCCAGCCACCAGGCATCGACCGGCTGCCCCACCAGGGCGGCCACCCGTTCCTTCATCTCCTGGGCGGCGCGGTTGGTGAAGGTGACAGCCAGGATCTGCCCGGGAAAGGCGGTACCGGTGTTGAGCAGATGGGCCAGCCGCGTGGTCAGGGCGCGGGTTTTGCCGGTGCCGGCGCCCGCCAGCATGAGGACGGCGCCTTCGAGGGTTTCGACAGCCTGACGCTGCGCCTCGTTGAGTCCTTCCAGATAGGGATAACGGACCGCGGCGGCGAGGGGTGCGGAGGGGCCGGATTGTGCGCTGTTCGAATCGATCATGATCCGCCGTTTATACCCCAGCCCCTCCAAGACCTCAGCCACAAAAGCCGCAGCCAGGTCAAAAACAACTCGGCCTTCGACAAAGCCGTAGCAAAGGATGTAACGTCGCCGGCCCGAACATGAATGGCATTGAGAGGCTAGAGGTTTTTGATGGCACGTCGAATTGAACGCCGCGCCCTGAAAGGCGATACCCCCGGAGCACATCACGAGGTGATGTTCCACCGCTACGGCGCAGCCGGCGGCGGGCCCAAGGCTTATCTCCAGGGTTCGCTGCATGCAGACGAAACACCGGGCATGATGGCCCTGCACCACCTCATCCCGATGCTGGATCAGGCGGACCGCGACGGCCGGTTGCGCGGCGAAATCGTCATTGTCCCCTACGCCAATCCCATCGGCCTGGGTCAATTCGTCAACCAGAGCCAGCTCGGCCGCTATGCCTTGAGCGGCGACGGCAACTTCAACCGCAACTGGCCCGACCTGATCGCGGTACTCCATGAAGAAGACTTGGTAAAGCTGGGAGAAACGCTGACCGGCAAAGCCGAGGACAACATCAAATCCATCCGCGCACTGCTGAGCACGACAGTGGCCGGGCGCGAACCGCGCGATCTGCTGGACAGCCTGCGCCTGACCCTGGCCCAAGAGGCCGTGGACGCCGATATCGTTCTCGACCTGCATTGCGACGACGAGGCCCTGGTGCACGCCTATCTCATTCCCCAGCACTGGCCGGAGGCAAAGGACCTGGTCGCCGAGCTGGAGTGCCGCGCGGCTTTGCTGGCCGAAGACTCAGGCGGCGGTGCCTTCGACGAAGCCTTTTCCACGCCCTGGATCAAACTCGCGAAGCGCTTCCCGGATCATCCGATTCCGCCGGCTTGTTTCGCCACCACTGTCGAGCTGCGCGGTCGCGCCGATGTTTCGGACGAACTTGGACGCAAAGACGCGACAGGCCTGTTCAACTTCCTGCGACACCGCGGTTTCATCGCGTCGGAAGCCGCTGACCGGGCGCCGCCGGAAGCCCTCTGCGATGCAACGGATCTCACGGCCACTGAGGTGATCAATGCGCCTGCCTCCGGCATTCTCTGCTACGAGGTCGACATCGGCGATGAGGTCAGCAAAGGCGATATCATTGCCTGGCTGATCGATCCGGCGGCGGAAAACCCGCCGGAAGGCCGGCAGGCGATCACCGCAGGCACCAGCGGCCTGGTGCTGTCCCGCAGGAACCACAAGTATGTTTCAGCCAGAAACTCGGTCGCGAAGATCGTCGGCACCGAACCTCTCGAGAGTCGGAGTGGCGGCCCGCTGGTCGAGGCCTAGAGCATGTTTCAGGCTTCGCCGCGTTCCTCGGCCCGGGCCTGATTCAGGGCCCGGTGATAAGCCAGCATGACCTCATGTTCATGGGCGACGCCGCACATGATCATGGAGGTGGCGTCCTCGACGATCGGAACATGGACCTCACCGGTCGAGCCATAGACCTTGACGGCGGTCTCCAGATCGTCGTGACGCTTGAGTACGACCGGATGGGAACGCGCCACGTTGATCGCGGTCCATTCCGCGTCGTGACAGGTGTCAAAGGCCGCCTCATGCAGGTCGGAGAAGGTGATGGTACCGACCAGCGCCCCCTTCTCGTCGATTACGAAGAGTTCGCCCCAGGGCGCTTCCTGCAGGCGTTCACGCACGGTCGGCAGGTCGGTGTCCGGATTGACGATCTCGTAAGTGCCGTCCAGCACCGTCCCGACCTTGATGGAACGCAGCAGCCCGAGTTCCTGCCCGCCTTTGATGACAATTCCACGGCGTTCGAGCTGCCAGGCAAAGAAGGAACGGCCGAAGGCCTGATGGGTGATGATGCTGGCAATGGCCGTAGCGACCATCACACCGATGGTCAGGGTGTAGTCGTTGGTCAGTTCGAAGATCATCAGAATGGTTGAGATCGGCGCGCCGAGCACCGCGCCGGCCACCGCGCCCATTCCGATCATGGTGTAGGCGCCATGCCCGGACGAAAGCTCCGGAAAGGCCGAGGTGGCGATCACACCGAAGGCGCCGCCGACCATCGCACCGATAAAGAGCGAGGGAGAGAAGACCCCGCCACCGAAGCGGCAGCCGAGGGAAATCGCCGTCGCCGCCGTCTTCATGGCCACCAGGGCGATCAGCAGCCAAAGTTCGTAGCGCGCGGACAGCGCGGCGTCCGTAGCTTCGTAGCCGACGCCAAGCACCTGCGGAAAGGCGATGGCCATGGCGCCGACCAGCAAGCCACCGGCCGCAGGCTGCGCCCAGACGGGCAAGCCGACCTTCTGCACAACGTCCTCGGTGAACATGACCGAGCGCATGAACAGCACGGCCGCCGCCGCGGAAACGACCCCCAGCAAGGCAAAGGCGGGGAACTCCCAGGGGGAAACGATGCTCCAGGATTCAGGCAGGATAAAGGCCGGAAAGTCGCCATAATTCATACGGCTGACGATGGTCCCGACCACCGAGGCGATCACAATCGGCGCGAAGGCGGAAATGGCGTAGTGGCCGACCACGACCTCCAACGCAAAGAAGGTGCCGGCAATCGGCGCGTTGAAGGAAGCCGCCACCGCGGCTGCCACGCCGCAGCCGAGCAGCGTACGAGAGAGTGAGCGTCCCAGGTGCAGGCGCTTGGACACCCAGGCGCCGAGGCTCGCGCCAAGATGCACGATAGGACCTTCGCGGCCGACCGAAGCGCCGACACCGATAGAGGCCGCGCTGACCAGCGCCGACTTGATGCCCATGGTAAGGGACATGCGCCCACCGCGCAGAGCGGAGGCCTCGATGACATGCGGCACACCCTGCACCCGGCCCTGCGGCATAAAGAAGTGAATGAAAAGACCGATCAGCAGGCCGCCGAAGGTCGGCACCAGGAGAAGCTGCCACCAGGGAAGTTCCGCCGCCAGGCTCGCAACCTTTTCACTGGAAAAGCCGTAACCCAGTTCCTGCACCAGGCCGATACCGGCACGGAAGGCGATCTCCGCCAGCCCCGCCGCAACACCAATCACCAGGGCCAGCACGGAGAGAATGACCTGGTCATTTCGGCCGAATTTCTTAAGAGAAGTGACGGCGCTTTTGAAGGAGATGTTCTGCGGCTTTACTTCGGCCATAGGGCTGTCCTTGCTCCAATGCCATATAAAGCATAAGCGGCAGAGCGTTAAGCCCCTGTTGCGCAGAAAAGGTATTTTAGCGCCAAACGCAATTTTGATGCTGTCGGCTTCAGAGTAGGAAGAAAGCTTTCTTGCTCGCGCCTTCAGCCGTCATGATTATGTCTCCCTGAATTTGTTCAACGTCAGGGAATTTAGGGAAGGCGCATATGACCGCTGTAACGGTACGTTTGGCGCAGCCGGAAGATGCGGCGACCATCCTCGGACTGATCGAGGACCTGGCGGCCTTCGAGGACCTGAGTGACCAGGTCCGCGCCACCGAAGCCGATATCCTCCGCGACGGTTTCGGCCCGAAGCCTCGCTTCGAATGTCTGATCGCCGAGCATCGGGACAAGCCGATCGGCTTCGCGCTCTTCTTTCACAGCTACTCGACCTTCGAAGGCCGGAGCGGACTTTATCTTGAGGATCTCTTCGTGCGGGAAGAAGCGCGGGGCCTGGGGGCCGGCCAGGCGCTGATGGTCAAACTGGCGAAACTCGCCCTGGAACGGAATTGCGCGCGCTTCGAGCTCTCGGTGCTGCACTGGAACCCGGCACGCGAATTTTACCATCGGCTCGGCTTCGCGCATAAGGAAGAGTGGCTGCCCTACCGTCTGGACGGCGCCGCCCTGCGGTCGGTCGCTGGCGAGAACGAAGGATGAGCCAGCGCAGCTTCAGGTGAGACGCTAGTTACAGCGGCCGATCGAACCCTCAGCGCAGATTTTGTTGCCGGTGGTCCAGGTCGCGCCCGAGAGGTCGGCGCGCGCCAGATCGGCGCCCTGCAGCCGGGCATTCGACAAATCAGCGCCACGGAGGTCCGCCCGGAACAGCCGCGCCCGGCGCATATCGCTGCCGACAAAGGAGGCATCACGCAGATCGGCCTTGGTAAAATCGGCCTCGGAAAGCTTGGCCGATCCGAACTGCACGCCGGTCATCACCGCGTTGACGAACTTCGCCCTGAAGGCATCCGCACCGCTAAGATCACTCTTCATCAGGCTGGCGCGAAAGAAGCTTGCGTCCCGTAGCTGGGAATCCCGCAGATCCACGCCGTTCAGATCCTGACTGTCAAAGAGGCAACGTTTCCAGTTCACGCCCTGTTCCGGAGGATCGGTACAGGCCGCCTGGGCAATAGAAGGAGTGAAGAACAGGCAGGAAAAGAGAGCCAGTTTCAGGATGCGGTGTGATTTCATCTGCATAGATTTGGCGATCTTGAGCGCGACGGCAACGGGAAATGTCAAAAATAAGTTCTAAGCCCGCACACGAAGGCGTTATGGCGGCATCGAAGGTCCGCTGACAGCCTGACCCGCCTCCTTCGGCATCTCGAGTCCGCGATGTTTCTCCCAAACCAATGCCAGGCGCTCAAGAATTTGCGCCGGCATCGGCGCGACGCGACGGATTTCCAGGTCCACATGCAGGCTCAGCCACTCGGAAGTTGCTGCGAGATAACCATCCTCAGCATGATACATATGGTGAAAGAACCGGAGCCGCTTCGAATCATAGCTGAGCAATTGAGTCGTGAAACGCAGAGGATCCCCCTGCACCACCTCGCGCTGATAGGTGACATGGGATTCCACGGCAAAAGTCGATCCTGAGGTATTTCGGCGATAGTCCGCGTCAAGACCGATATCGTCGTAAAAGGCGTCCGTTGCCTGATCGAATGCGAGGACGTAGTAAGCCACGTTCATATGCCCGTTGTAATCGATCCACTCAGGCAGCACGGACGCCCGAAACTGGTCGAAAGGCGCAAGGATATCCATTAACTGTTCCCCAAGATTCAAAAAACTCCGCGCGGATCGAATGCTGCGCGCATAACTGCCCCGCACGATAGTGCATTGGCTAGAGACCACAAAGTCGCTAGCGTCGTCGCCTTGGTCACCGGGGAAAATCACGCCATGAGCAGAGCATAATGGTGCGGCTTCTGACGCTTTTGGGGCGGCACGCAACACAGGTCCTGTTTATCGGGGTTTTCATCGGCCTGGCATTGCCTGGTCTCGCCGAGCTTTTTCGTCCCCTCCTGGCGCCGGCCGTTGTGATTCTGCTGTTCGCGGCCCTTCTGCGCGTCGACTGGGGGGATATGGGCGCTTATCTGCGCCAACCCACAATCGCGGGTCTTCTCACTCTCTGGCTGCTGATTATCTCGCCCGTGGTCATGTGGTTCCTGCTGAGCTGGCTTCCGCTTCCGGCATCGCTCACTGCCGCGGTGGTTCTGATGGCCGCCGCCCCGCCGATCCTCGGCTCCGCCTCGATCGCCATGATCCTGGGTCTCGACGGCGCCCTGGTGGTCGTCGGCGCTCTCCTGGCCACATTGCTGACGCCCCTGACCGTGCCTCCCCTCGCCCTGCAACTCCTGGGCATTCAACTCGACATCGGCCTGGGCGCCTTCATGGCGCGACTGGGACTGGTCGTGATGATCGCATTCGCCGCGGCCCTGGTGGTGCGCCGATTCGTTTCCCCGGCGGCGCTGGCCGCGCGGGCTCAGCTTCTGGACGGCATCGTCGTGAGCGTGATGCTGATTTTCGCCATCGCCATCATGGCCGGCGTGACCGACACCATCTTCGCCCGCCCCGAAACGGTGGCGCTCTGGACTCTTGCCGCCTTCATCGCAAATCCAGTCCTGCAGCTCCTCGGCATCGTTGCCTTTTCCTGGCTGGGCCTGCGCAAGGCCCTGAGCATTGGTCTGCTGAGCGGCAACTGCAACATGGGCTTGCTACTGGCCGCACTGCCCGCAGAAAAAGATGCGGACGTGCTGCTCTTTTTTGCAATCGCCCAGTTACCTATGTATATGCTGCCGGTGGTGATGGTGCCGCTCTACAGGCGTCTCCTCAGACGAGAAGCGGATGCAACCGGTAATTTTGGTTAAATCTAAGTTAAATCCTGCGTCATAAATGCAACAGTGATGTAATTTGACGACAGTCTGAATTTTGTCACCACTAGCGTTTCCCCGCCCGGTGTGATACGCACAGTCTGGAAAGTTAATCGGAAGAAGAACCGCTTCGGGTTGGTGGAGTCGCGGCATCTTTTCGTAAAGTGAGCAACTTGCGAAACGTCGTAAGCCAATCTTAAAACTGTCCGGACCATGATGCAGCCGGACACTAAGAGGTGGTACTTTGTTCTGGCTTGTTTTGATTCGGGGCGGCTTATCGTGATTCCTCAGGTAGTTAGGCTAGTTTTCTCTCAGATGTCGGGCAAGATACTGGGAGGCTTAGCTGTTTTGCTGATCGTTTCGGGTTGTGCCAGCGCACCGAAACCTGTCGACGACCAGTGGGCGCAGAGCGACTCTGCGACCGACGCGGCGGAGGTTTCCGACAACGATCCGGTCGAGTTGCTGAACCGCTTTGTCTTCGCCTTCAACGACGCGCTCGACGTTACGCTGTTTCAGCCGGCCTCTGCCTTCTATCGCTTTGCCCTGCCGGAAGGGGTGCGCGATTCCGTTCGTAACTTCATGCGCAACCTCTCCACACCGGTGATCCTTGCCAATGATCTCCTGCAGGGAGAGTGGGAACGCGCGGAGACCACGACCACCCGCTTCTTCGTCAATTCGACCATCGGTGTTGCAGGACTGTTCGACATCGCGAAGGATATGGGCCACGAATATCATGACGAGGACTTCGGCCAGACCCTCGCCACCTACGGAACCGGCGAGGGGGCTTACATCGTTTTGCCGATCCTCGGCCCCTCCTCCGTGCGTGATACGGCCGGCCTCGTTGTGGACAGCCTGCTTGATCCTTTGACCTACATCCTCTCAACAGAGGCGGCCTTGGGTCGCAGGGCGCTCTCCAGCGTGGATACGCGCTCACGCAATATCGAACTGGTCGAGGAAATCAAGCGGGATTCGATCGACTACTACGCGCGGGTCCGCTCGCTCTATCGTCAGCGGCGCGCGAACGAAATCTCCAATGGCGCGGAGGAAGACGACTTCCTGCGTCCGGGCCTGACCTTCCTGCAGCCGCAGCTCGAGCAGATCGGCGAACTCCCTGCGGGCGAGGTCCCGCTGAGCGAGTAAGCCCATGCTTTTTTCAAGACGTAAGTTTTTCGCGCGCAGCGCAGCCGTGCTTTCCTTGACGGGCGCGATTCTGTTGTCTGGTGGTGTCTCTGTCGCTGCAGAGGATGCCGGCGCTTTTATTCTTGCCCTGAAGAACGAAGCTGTCGAACAGCTCGGCAGCGCGGGCGGTGACGAGGCGCTGAAGGAACAGCGTTTCCGGGTTCTCCTGACCGAAAACTTTGAAGTCGAGGATATCGGCAAATTCGTGATCGGACGCTACTGGCGGCGCGCCTCCGATGACGACCGGAAGGCCTTCCTCCTGGTTTTCGAGGACGTTCTGGTGCAACGCTTCCTGCCCCTGTTCGATGACTATGTCGATCGCCAGTTCGGCGTCGACTCGGTCCGCGGTGACAGCAAGCGACCAGAGTTCAGTACCGTCGTCTCGCGCGTCAGTCAGCCTCAGGGTGCCGACGCGCAGGTGCTCTGGCGCGTCCGTGAAAGCGACGGGAAGTTCCAGATCTCGGACGTCAAGGCGGAAGGCATCAGCCTGCGCATCACCTATCAGTCCGAGTACGCCTCGTTTCTGAAGAACAACAGCGGCAACGTCAGCAAGCTGACCAAGCTCCTGCGCCGCAAGGTCAAGGCCGGCGCTTTCGCGCCCAAATAGCGACTTTTCGGCCTGGACAGCTACTTCTCGACAGACAGCGACGCAATCGCGGCCTGGGTTCCGCCTTTGCCGTGCGGGATCCCGCAAAGCGCGAGACTGCTCTCGACCGCCCCCAGGGCGCCGAGAACCATCGGCTCGTTGAGATACCCCATGTGCCCGATCCGAAACGCCCGGCCTTTCAGACGGCCATAACCCGAGCCGAGGGAAACGTTGAAGCGCTTATCGCAGGTCTCTCGCAAGAGATCGGCCTGATAGCTTTCATCCACCAGGATCGTGGTGACGGAGTTGGCGCGCTCCGCCGGCTCCAGTGCGTTGAAGGAAACCACCCCTTCGCGACTCCAGACCTCAACGGCGCTGCGAACCGCCGCCGCCAAACGCGCATGGCGGGCAACGATCGCCTCTAGCCCTTCCTCCAGAACCATATCCAGCGCCTCGCGCAGGGCAAAGAGCTGGTGCTCAGGTGCCGTGCCGCAGAAGTGGGAATAGAACTCCCGGCCATGACGGCGCTGCCAGTCCCAGTAGTTGCGCGGCAGAGTCGCCTGCTCCGCCGCCTTGAACGCCTTGGGGCTGACCGCGTTGAACGCCAGGCCCGGAGGCTGCATCAGGCCCTTCTGCGAGGCGGCGACGGCGACATCGACTCCCCAGGCGTCGAACTCGAAGGGCACGGTGGCAAGTGCAGCGATGGTGTCGACCATCAGCAGCGCGGGATGCCCGGTCTCGTCCAGCGCCTTTCGGACCGCGGGAATATCGCTGGTGACGGAGGTGGCGGTATCCGTGTGTACCAGCAGCACCGCCTTGATCTTGTGCTCGCTGTCGGCGCGCAGGCGCTCTGCGATCTGTTCCGGATCCACCGCCCGCCGCCAGTCCGCCTCAAGGTAGTCGGCCTGAAGGCCGAGCGACTCCGCCATGGCGGTCCAGTTGAAGGAAAAGTGCCCGGTCTCCGGCACCAGGATGCGGTCACCAGGCGAAAGGACGTTGACCAGCGCGGCTTCCCAGCCGCCATGACCGTTTGAGCAGTAGATGTAGACCCTGCCCGCTTCGGTCTTGAAAACCTTCTTCAGATCGTCGAAGCAGCTCAGGGCCATGGCTATGAAGTCAGCGTCGTTCAAATCGACCGCCGGTCGCATCATCGCGCGCAGGACGCGATCAGGGATATTGGTTGGACCGGGCGTATGCAGAAAGTTTCGACCGCTCTGAATCGTCATGATCATCCTCTATCCGCCAAACAGCGCACTATCCGGTAAGCGCCCGGTCATGGATAGGCAATGGCGAAGATCTCACCACTCAACCGGTCGCAAAGTCAGAAGTCGTCATACCGGATCGGTATAAGCTTTCCGTTATCGACCGGCTGGTCGGGGAATACAAGTCCTGAGAGCGCAACCACACGAGGAAATGAAGGGCCAGCGCCCCAGGACCGTCGAGTTACCGTCGGCCGAGAACGCCGGTCAGGCAGCCGACCGCCCCCGCCGCCTTGGCAAGTTCGTCCATGGCGACGGTCTCACAGGTGACACCGTGATCTTCGTAGTGCTTCTGAATCCTGTCATGACCGGCGGGCATCAGGATACGCCCGGGTCCGAGAGTCACGAAGTTCAGTCCGCGATAGAGCGCGGCAACATCTTCGTCGGGCAGCCAGATGATACGATATCCGCGATCACGCAAAGCTTCGACGGCAGCATGAGGCGTGCGGCGCGGCCAGGCCACCGCGAGATCCCGGTCTGGAAAGCGCAGCATCCCCATCAAGTGCATGGTTCCATAGGGCATGTCCACGACCAGAGCCTCGATACCGATGGCAGCGAGCGCCTCCGACACCTGCCGCACGCCCTCGCCGTTCGTTCTTGGCCCGCGGCCGAGAAGCACGGTCTTGGAGTCCAGCCACATGGCATCGGCGCCTTCGAAGGTGGCTGTCCCGGTCAGACAACGCAGCAGGGGTACGCCGAGATCGGCCAGGCGGCGGGCAATCCAGCGCTCTTCGCCGGCCCGCACCGTGGAGGCAGGACGCGCCAGAATCGCGCCTTCACCGGTCATGAAAAAGAGATCGGCGCAGAACATCTGATTGGGTGGCGCCGTTTCCGGTGGATCAACGTAATGCACCTCAACGCCGTTGGCCCGGTAAGCTTCCACCAGGGCATCGTGCTGCGCGGCGGCCCGGTCCGGATCCAGCGGCGCAAGCATCTGGACCGCATCCGGATCCAGCGATGCGGCAAGTTCTCCGCCCGGCCGATGCAGCAGCACAGCCGTCAACGCCTGCCACTCGCTGCTCACCCGGTGGCCGGCCCAGAGCGTCCCCAATTCCTCGGCATGGTGCCGGACCCGCGGCGACCAGCCCTCGCCCCCATAGGCCGAAGTCCCGAAGTAGCCGGCATCGCTGTTGTCTTTTAAGTCTGCCGCCAAAGCTCGTCCTCACCCGCTGCGGCAACCCAGCCAGAAGCTGCGGCTCCGCCTAGAAATCCACGAAGCAAGCACTTAAGCGGCCGGCGACAGGCTGGTCAAGCCGATGGAAAATCCTCCGCTATCCACAGCAGCGGTCGATTGCCCCGGCCTTAACGGCCCCAAACTTAGCGGCCCCAAACTTAATGGCTGGGGGAAGCGGCCGCCATACCCGGAGACCATCCAGCGCCTTTCTCAAAAGATCGAACGGCCGGACGCCTTGCGCGCTGGCGATCGGATCAACGCGCTCCAGTTCGCTCAGATGGGCGACCAGCCCTAGATCCTCATAGGCCAGGCGCGCCCGACGCCCCGCGCTTGGCGACCGTGCAAGTTCCGTAAGCTTTATCATTGAAAATTTCTCGCCTATCTTTGAGTCTAAATCTCCTTTACCGATCTAAAATCGGATCTTTTATTGGGTCTCACAAGCGATATGAATTCACCCTTTGACGAGAAAATCTCCGCTGAAAAGGAGCCTCGGGAGACGCTCCGCCCTTTGCCTTCCCTCAATGCCTTGAGGGCTTTTGAGGCCGCGGGACGGCATCGGAGCTTCAAGGCCGCCGCCGAGGAACTCAGCGTCAGCCCCAGCGCCGTCGGTCATCTGGTTTCCGGTCTGGAGAGCTACTTCGGCGCCAAGCTCTTCAGGCGCCTGAACCGAACCGTGGAACTGACCCGCGAAGGACAGCTTCTGCTGCCAGGTTTGACCTCAGGCTTCCGGCGCCTGACGGCCGCGGTCGCCGACTTCCAGCGCCGCGACAGAGATGTGCCCCTGATCGTCTCGGTCGAGCCTTACTTCGCCACCAAATGGCTGATGCCGCGCCTGCAGCTCTTCCGCTCAACCCACCCCGCGATCGAGATCCGGATCGACCCTTCGCACAGGCTGGCGGACCTGCATCACGGCGATGCGGATATCGCGATCCGCTACGGCGCAGGCAAGTTTCCGGATCTGGAAGTCGACGACCTCTACCCGAATCAGGACATGATCGCGGTCTGCAGCCCGGAACTGCTCGATGGCCCTCTACCGCTGGAGAAACCGGAAGACCTAGCCCGGCACACGCTCATTCACCGGCCAAGCGATCCGCCACCCTATGACCTGACCTGGGAGCACTGGTTTCGCGCCGCCGGCCTGGACAAAATCCACGAGAAGGCCGGGCTTGTGGTCGGCTTCGAAGACTTCGCAGTCCTGGCGGCCATACAGGGTCAGGGCGTCAGCCTGGCAACCAGGCTGCTCGCGGCCGACGACCTTGCGGCCGGCCGCCTGGTCCAGCTCTTTGATGTCAGCTACCGGAGCCGTTACGGGCACTATCTGGTCAGCACGCAGGACAAGCTGCGCAACCCAAGGGTGGCCGCTTTCCGAAACTGGATCCTCGAACTGGCCGCCGGCGAGCGGGCGCGCGACGACTACAGCCTGCTTTCGGGTCAGGCCGCAGGGTAGAGCGGCAAGCCCAACAGACTACCGCGTCAGCGGCTTGTACTTGATCCGGTGCGGCTGGTCGGCCTCGGCGCCCAGACGGCGGCGGCGGTCGGCTTCATAGTCCTCGTAGTTGCCCTCGTACCAGACAACCTGACTGTTGCCTTCGAAGGCCAGGATGTGGGTCGCAATGCGGTCCAAGAACCAGCGATCATGGCTGGTGATCAGCGCGCAGCCTGCGAATTCCAGCAAGGCCTCTTCCAGAGAGCGCAAGGTGTCGACGTCCAGATCGTTGGTCGGTTCGTCGAGCAGCAGCACGTTCGCATCCTGCTTCAGCATCTTGGCCATGTGGACGCGGTTGCGTTCACCGCCGGAGAGCTGGCCGACCTTTTTCTGCTGATCGGCACTCTTGAAGTTGAAGGCGCCCACATAGGCGCGGGAGGGCACCGAGTGCTTGCCGATCTCGATCACGTCGTGCCCGCCGGAGATCTCCTCCCAGACGGTCTTGCCGGCCTCAAGGGATTCGCGGCTTTGATCGACGTAGCCCAGCTTAACGGTCTCGCCGATCGCCATGGCACCGCTGTCCGGCGTCTCCTGCCCGGTGATCATGCGAAAGAGCGTGGTCTTGCCGGCGCCGTTCGGGCCGATGATGCCGACGATGGCGCCCTTCGGGATCTTGAAGTTGACGTTCTCCATCAGCAGCTTGTCGCCGAAGGCCTTGGTCACATCGGTCGCATCGATCACCACATCGCCCAGGCGCGGCCCCGGCGGGATCTTGATCTGGCCCGGCTCCGGCGCCTTGTTGGCGGCTTCTGCGAGCAGGGTGTCGTAAGCCTGCAGACGGGCCTTCGACTTGGCCTGGCGCCCCTTGGGCCCCTGCCGCACCCATTCCAGTTCCTGGCTGAGGACCTTCTGACGGGCGGACTCCGACTTCTCTTCCTGCGCCAGCCGCTTCTGCTTCTGCTCCAGCCAGCTCGAGTAGTTGCCCTCGAAGGGCAGGCCGTGGCCACGGTCGAGTTCGAGGATCCAGCCCGCCACATTGTCAAGGAAGTAGCGGTCATGGGTCACGGCCACGACGGTGCCCGTGTACTCCTCCAGGAAGCGCTCCAGCCAGGCGACGGACTCCGCGTCCAGGTGGTTGGTGGGCTCGTCGAGCAGCAGCATGTCCGGATGCTGCAGCAGCAGCCGGCAAAGCGCCACCCGGCGGCGTTCACCGCCCGAAAGCTTGGTCACGTCGGCATCGCCCGGCGGGCAACGCAGCGCATCCATGGCGATCTCGACCTGGCGGTCGAGGTCCCAGGCATCGGCGGCATCGATCTGTTCCTGCAGCTCCGCCTGCTCAGCGAGCAGATCGTCCATCTCGTCCGGATCGACCTCGGCGAATTTGGCGTTTACAGCCTCAAAGCGCTCCAGGAGAGACTTGGTCTCGGCGACCCCCTCGAAAACATTGCCGGCGACGTCCTTGTCAGCATTGAGCTCCGGCTCCTGCGGCAGGTAACCGACCTTGACGCCGTCCGCGGCCCAGGCTTCGCCGTTGATGTCCTGGTCGAGGCCCGCCATGACCTTCATGAGGGTCGACTTACCGGAGCCGTTGAGCCCGAGGACGCCGATCTTGGCCCCCGGCAGGAAGTTCAGGCGGATGTCCTTCAGGACCTGCTTGCCGCCGGGAAAGGTCTTGGAGACCCGGTCCATGTGATAGATGTACTGATAGGCGGCCATAGAGCACTCCAAACTGCCTGCCCAGGCAAAGCCGCAGCTTCATCCGAGGCGGAATTTCAAGATCGCCGGCACCGCACGGGCGGGCGCCGGAGGGCTACAGAAAGATGATTACGGGCGCGGGTTTTACCGCATCGCCCGGCGCGGCGCAATTGCCAGCAGCCCGGCGCCAAACAGGGATTTTCGCCCTCGGTCCGGAGCCTGACGTTTCCACAGCCCTGTGCCTCGAAGATTGGTTAATATCTTTGCGTTAAGATTGTAAATCTGCGACGGAGTCGACCTACAAGAGATCGTGACCGATCTTGTCCGGGCTTCGCCAAGTGATTAGGTCCAAGGACAGAGAGGATAGGTTGTGCCCCAGGATTCCGAACAGAGCTGGCGCCCGCGTATAGGGCTGGCATTGGGCAGCGGGGTGGCGCGTGGCTGGGCCCACATCGGCGTCATCAGGGCGTTGGAGCGCTGCGGAATCCGGCCGGACATCATCTCCGGCACCTCCATCGGCGCCGTGGTGGGCGCATCCTACGTGACGAACGAGCTCGATACCCTCGAAGACTGGGCCCGGTCCATGACCAAGCTGCGCATGCTGTCCTACATGGACTTCAAGGTCAGCAGCGGCGGGCTGATGGGCGGACGCCATCTGGTCGACATCATGGAGAAACACCTGGGCGATGCGGCCTTCGAGGACTACGAAATGCCCTTTGTCGCGGTCGCCACGGACCTAGTGACCGGGCATGAAGTCTGGCTACGCGAGGGCAATCTGGTTCAGGCCGTCCGTGCGTCCTTTTCCCTGCCCGGCGTTTTTCAGCCCATGCTGGTCAACGACCGCTGGGTGGTCGACGGCGCGCTGGTCAATCCGGTGCCGGTCTCCGTCTGTCAGGCCCTGGGCGCGCAGATGATCATCGCCGTGAACCTGAACGCGGACATTATCGGCAAGGCACGGCAGCCTGGCGGCAAGATCCCCACGGTCGCCGGTTTCGACCTGCTCGACATGATGAAAGAAGGTGCACCCGCGTCCTCCGGCTCCATGCTGGACGCGCTCGCCAGGCGTACCTTCAAGCGTGAAGCCAACCAGCCCAGCCTCTTCGGCGTCATGATCTCGTCCCTCAACATCGTTCAGGACCGAATTGCCCGCTCGCGACTCGCCGGCGAACCGCCCGATGTGCATATCACACCGCGCCTCGGCCAGATCGGTCTTTTCGAGTTCGACAGGGCCGAGGAAATTATCGCCGAAGGCGAGGCCGCGGTTGAGCGGGTTCTCCCGGACCTGCGCGATGCGCTTTCCGTTTTCGCCCCCAACGCCGGCGGAATCTGATTTTTTCCAACATTTCAAAGTATTATCTCGCGGGATAGGGCGCAAAATCTCAATTAGAATCAGTAGTTTTTGGTTTCCAAGCTCTAAATCGCGCTTCTATGACAAAATAAAGACCGTTGCATTTTTTGCTCGCTTTTTTTCTTTATGTTCGTTAACTTATTGTTAACCATATGAGGTTATCTTTGCCTCACTCAGTTTTCCTGAGTCTCCCTGTACAACTTGCTTTCGGGCCCCCCCACAACGCTGTTGCGGGGGTTTCTTTTTTTGGTTGTAATTCCTTGAATCGCCTTCAGAGATTTGGGCAGCTATTCAGCTCGGCCGCTTCGCCTGCCATTCTGTTCTCATTACACGAACGTTCCCGGATCTGAATCAACTGAGATGCGCCGCGATTCCGGGTTCCGAAAACAAAAAACATGAGTCTCTCAAGAGAGTTACCGCTTGAACGCCTGACAGCCAGCGTGTATCGATTTCGCTATCTGGGGCCGTAGTTCAGTTGGTTAGAACTCACCGCTCATAACGGTGCTGTCGCAGGTTCGAGTCCTGCCGGCCCTAGATCAACTCCCCGCTTCTCGACATTCGGATACGACCTGCGCGATTCTTTTCGCGGCCCGTTCGACCTCGTCCTGGGTCGTGAAACGGCCGAAACCGATGCGCAGAGAGTTGTGCGCCTGCTCAGGCGTTAAGCCCAACGCGCGCAAAACATGAGACGGCCCCGGGGTTGCCGAACTGCAGGCGGAGCCAGTCGACAACGCCAGATCGTCGAGTTTTTCGATCACAGGCTCGATATCGTCCAGTTCGAAACTGAGATTGAGGTTTCCAGGCAGCCGTTGGTTAGGGCAGCCGTTCAGCTTCCAACCATCCAGCTCTTCGCCCAACAAGGTCAGGAAGTGTTGCCGCAGGAATGTAAGTCGCTGCGATTCCTCCCCCATTTCCGCCTGTGCCAGGCTGCAGGCACGCCCCAGGCCGACACAAAGCGGTGTCGGAAGCGTTCCCGGCCGCAGGCCGCGTTCCTGTCCGCCGCCGAACAGCACCGGCTTCATCCTCACGCCGCGCGCGACATAGAGCGCGCCGACACCCTTGGGCCCGTAGAGCTTATGCCCGGAGAGCGACAGCAGATCGATCTTCGCCCGGCGCACATCCAGGGGAACTTTGCCAACCGCCTGTGCCGCATCGCAGTGCAAAAGAATGCCCCGCGCCTCGCAAAGCGCTCCAATCGCCTCCAAAGGCTGGAGCACGCCAATTTCATTGTTCGCCGCCATCACCGACAAGAGAGCCGTATCGTCGCGCAGGGCGTCTTCCAGAGCCTCTATGGAGACCAGTCCGTCCCGTTCGACCGGCAGGAGCGTCACCTCGTATCCGCGCTTTGCAAGGGCCTCGAAACAGGCGAGCACCGCCGGATGCTCGCTCGCCAGCGTGACCAGGTGGCGGCGACCGTCATCCAACGCGGCAAGAGCACCGAAAAGGGCCAGATTGTTAGCTTCAGTCGCACCCGAAGTGAAAACCACCTCACCCGCCTCCGCGCCGATTGCAGCCGCAATCTCTGCGCGGGCTGCCTCGACAACCTGCCCGGATTCCCGACCGTAGCTGTGATGAAATGAATGAGGATTTCCGAAACCCTCGAGGAAGTAGAGCCGCATCACCGCAAAGACACGCGGATCGATCGGTGTCGTCGCCTGGTAATCCAGATAGATGGGTGTTTTGAAGTGATGTCCGCTATCAGCCACGAGATCTCGCCAAGCAGGTAAAGCGCAGCAAAAACCGCTCGCCAGCGCAAAAAATCATAGAATTCGCCATAATCGCATAGAACGGCAACAAAACCTCAATAACTTTAAGCTAGATAACGCGGAGATCAGAGTTGGCGACCGGCAAAAAGCCGGGCAGTCAAAGGCCGCACAAAAGTGCGGCCTTTCTCTTTGTTGGTATCTGCTAGAACAACACCCCCGCGACAAAGCCGCGAGGGTGTTTTCGCTTTAGACAACAGATCAAACCTTCAATCGAAGGCAAGACCGCTGGCGTTACTTCGGCAGCTTGCCCTGGATGCCCTGAACGTACCAGTCCATGGACAGCAGCATACCGTCATCGGCATTTGCACCTGCTGCAACCATCTCCTTGCCGTCCTGGTCAAGGATCGGGCCGGCGAACGGATGCAGCTCACCAGCCTCAATGGCGATGCGCGCCGCCTCAGCTTCCGCCACAACTTCTGCCGGAATGGCTTCGTTATAGGCCGCCATCTCGAGCATACCGGCGTTCAGGCCGTCCCAGGTGTCCTCGGAAGTCCAGGTGCCTTCGATGACCGCTTTGGTCTTCTCGATGTAGTAGCTGTCCCAGACATCGATGATTGAGGTCAGATGCGCCTTGGGGCCGAACTGGGTCATATCGGAGGCCTGACCGACGGCATAGACACCGCGCTCCTGCGCGACCTGCAGCGGTGCGGGGGAGTCCGTGTGCTGCAGGATGATATCGGCGCCCTGGTCGATCAGGGCCTTGGCGGCATCGCCTTCCTTACCTGGATCGTACCAGGAGTTCACCCAGACCACCTTGACCTCAGCATCGGGGTTGACCTTGCGCATGGCCAGCGTGAAGGCATTGATGCCACGCACCACCTCGGGAATCGGGAAAGAACCGATGTAGCCGATGACGTTCGACTTGGTCATGCGACCGGCCAGGATACCGGCGATCACCCGGCCCTCGTAGAAGCGCGCTGCATAGGTGCTGACGTTCTTCGAACGCTTATAGCCCGTGGCATGCTCGAACTTCACGTTCGGGAACTGCTTGGCCACCTTCACCGTCGGATTCATGTAGCCGAAAGAGGTCGTGAAGATCAGATCATGACCGGTCGAGGCAAGCTGGCGAATGACACGCTCGGCATCGGCGCCTTCCGGCACGGACTCCACATAGCTGGTCTCAACCTTGTCACCGAAAGCCTCTTCGATGGCCAGACGGCCCTTGTCATGGCGGTAGGTCCAGCCATGGTCGCCAATCGGCCCGACATAGACGAAACCGACCTTGGTCGGCTCGGCGGAGGCCGTCCCCAGGCTTACTGCCAGTCCCAGCGCCGCGAGGCCCAGGCTCTTGAATACTCCCTGCATCATCTCGTAACTCCTTGTCAAAATGCCCGTTCTTCGTTGTTACCCCGTTTCCCGATCTCTAGCGGACCACGTCAATCACGTCTCCCAATCCGCAAAGATGCCGGAGTTTATGTCTCAGGATGGAAAACCTTGCCAATACAGGCCGGTGCGTTCAACCGAATACGGCTGGAATCCCGAGAAATCGCCACCAACACGATGATGGTCGCCAGATACGGCAACATGGACCAGACCTGCGAGGGCAGATCAAAGCCCGCGCCCTGCGCATGAAGCTGCAGGATCGTCACACCGCCGAACAGATAGGCGCCGATCAGCATCCGGCCCGGCTTCCAGGTGGCGAAGACCACCAGCGCCAGCGCGATCCAGCCTCGCCCGGCCGACATGTTTTCCGCCCACATGGGAGTATAGGCCAGCGAAAGATAAGCCCCGGCCAAACCGCTCATGGCACCGCCGAAGAGCACCGCCAGATAACGGATGCCGATCACGGAGTAACCCAGCGCATGGGCCGCATCGTGGGACTCGCCCACCGCCCGCAGGATCAGGCCGGGCCGGGTCGAGGTCAGGAACCAGGCGACACCGGCCACCATGGCCAGGGACAGATAGACCAGAAAGTCATGACCGAAGATCACCGGCCCGATCAATGGGATCTCCGATATGACCGGAATAGCCAGCTTCGCCAGCCCTTCGATCGGCGTCCCCACATAATCCTGGCCGATGAGGGCCGAAAGCCCGATGCCGAACATGGTGAGCGCCAATCCGGTCGCCACCTGATTGGCCAGCAAAGAGAGGGTCAGAATTCCGAAGAGGAAAGCCATCGCCATGCCCGCCAGCATGGCCACGAGAATCGCGATAATGGGATTGCCCGTGGCGATGGCTGCGGCGAAGCCGCTGACCGCGCCTACCAGCATCATGCCCTCGACCCCGAGGTTGAGGACGCCGGCCTTTTCCGTGACCAGTTCGCCGATGGCGGCGAAAACCAGGGGCGTCGCGGCCGTGATGACGGTTACCAGGATGGCGGCGAGTGTATCGATCCCCATTACGACGCACTCCCTCTGGCTTCCTGCCTGACTTCCTGTGTCGCCCCGACGCCCCAGCGCAGCCGGTAGCGGATCAGAACGTCGCAGGCGAGCAGGAAGAACAGCAGCATGCCCTGGAAAACACCGGTCACGGCCTGCGGCAGACCCATCTCAATCTGGACGGTCTCCCCGCCGAGATAGGAGAGCGCGATCAACAGCCCCGCGCCCAGGATCCCGATCGGATGCAGGCGCCCCACGAAGGCCACGATAATCGCGGTGAAGCCGTAGCCCGGCGAGATCACCGGTGTGATCTGCCCGATAGGACCGGCCACCTCAAAGAGGCCCGCCAGACCGGCAAGGGCACCACCGGTCAGGAGCGTGAGCCAGACCAGGCTGTGATGGCGGAAGCCCGCATAGCCCGCCGCAGCCGGCGTCAGGCCGATCACCTTGATCTGGAAACCGATAAAACTGCGGCTGACGACCAGCCAGGCCGCCAGGACAACGAACACTGCCACTGCGGCACCGAGGTGCAGGCGCGTGCCTTCGATTAAAACCGGCAACAGGGCGGAGTCTTCGAAGAGCCGCGACTCGGGAAAGTTGAAGCCGTCGGGATCCCGATAAGGGCCATGCACCAGCAAACTGAGCAGCAGCGTCGCCACGTAGGTCAGCATCAGGCTGGTCAGGATCTCGTTGGCATTGAAGCGCAGCTTCAGGAAGGCGGGGATTGCCGCCCAGGCCAAACCGCCCAGCGCCCCCGCAATGGCCATGGCCGGCAGCAGGAAAATGCTGTCGCTGTCATAGAACCAGAGCGCCAGACCGCCGCCGCAGATCGCCCCGAGGGTCAACTGGCCTTCCGCGCCGATGTTCCAGACGTTCGCTCGAAATCCCAGGGCCAGGCCGATGGCACAGAGCACCAGCGGTGTCGCCTTGACCGCCAGTTCGCCCACGCCATAAGCACTCGAGACCGGCGAGATGAAGAAGGCATACATGGCCTCGAAGGGATTATGCCCCAGCAGCGCGAAGAGAATCGCGCCCATGATCAGCGTCAGGACAATCGCCAGCAGCGGCGTCAGATAGACCATCGCGCGGGAGGTCTCGCCCCGCGGCTCCAGCTTAAGCAACATGGGTCATCGGCTCCCCTGCGGCATTGCCGTCGCCGCCCATGAGCAAACCGATCTCCTCCAGCGTCGTCGATCGGGTCGGGCGGGCCGCAGAGAGATGCCCGGCCGACATGACCGCGATCCGGTCACTGATGGCGAAAAGCTCGTCCAGTTCCTGCGACACCACCAGAACGGCGGCGCCGGAGGCCGCGAGATCGATCAGCGCCTGATGGATCGCCGCCGCGGCCCCAGCGTCCACGCCCCAGGTCGGCTGAGCCGCGATCATGAGGCTGGGCTTCTGCAGGATCTCCCGACCGATGATGAACTTCTGCAGGTTACCGCCGGAGAGGCTGCTGGCCTCTGCGTGAATCCCCGAGGTCCGCACATCGAAGGACTGGCAGATCTTCTCGGCATAGGCCGCGGTCTTGGGAAAGTCGATCAGGCCCCAGCGCACCAGCTTCTCGCGCAGGTGCCCGCTGAGAAAGGCGTTCTCCGTTAGCCGCAACGCCGGCACGGCGCCATGGCCGTGGCGCTCCTCCGGCACGAAACTGAGACCCAGCTTGCGCCGACGTCTCGGCCCCAGCCGACCGGCGGCCTGTCCTGCGACCACGACTGCGGCGCTGTCAGGCACCAACTGCTCACCGCTCAGGGCGGCCAGCAGTTCGTTCTGTCCATTGCCGGCGATACCGGCGATCCCGAAAATCTCCCCGGCGTGCACGTCGAAGGTCACGGCCTTGAGGTCGGTGCCGAAAGGGTCCTCGCTCTGCAGCGACAGATCGGCAACGGACAGGACCACCTCACCTAACTGCGTATCACCGAGAGCCTTGGGTTCCTTGACGTCATCGCCGATCATCATCTTGGCCATGCTCTGCGCCGACTCCTGCTTCGGATCACAGGCGGCCACGAACTTGCCGCCGCGCAGGACCGTGGCGGTGTCGCAGAGCTGTTTGATCTCGTCGAGCTTGTGGCTGATGTAGAGGATCGAACAGCCTTCAGACGCTAGCCGCCGCAGCGTGCCGAACAGGGTCTCGACCTCCTGCGGGGTCAGGACCGAGGTCGGTTCATCCATGATCAGCAGTCGCGGATCCTGCAGCAGGCAGCGCACGATCTCGATCCGCTGCCGTTCGCCGACGGAGAGCGAATGCACGTGCCGGCGCGGATCGAGCGGCAGACCGTAGGCGGCGGAGACCTCTTCGATCCGGGCCTCCAGGCGCTTCATGTCGTGATCGCCCTCGACGCCCAGGGCAATGTTCTCCGCGACGGTCAGGGCTTCGAAGAGTGAAAAGTGCTGGAACACCATGCCGATGCCCAGGTTGCGGGCGAAGCTGGGACCGGGGATATGGGTTTCCTGTCCTTCCCAGGCGATGCTGCCGGCGTCGGCATGCAGAATGCCGTAGATGATCTTGACCAGGGTGGATTTGCCGGCACCGTTCTCCCCCAGCAGGGCATGGATTTCACCGGGCAGGATCTTCAGGTCCACGCCGTCATTGGCCTTGCAGCCGGGAAAGGACTTTTCGATCCCCCGCAGCTCGAGCCTGGGCACCACGGACTCCGCCGTTCCGTCCGCTGGCATTTCAAGCACCATACGCTCCCACCTCTCCCCTTTGCTCGCCCGCCGCTGCTTGTCCGCGATCTTCCAGGCGAGGCCCCCTATCGCAAAGCGATCAGTACATTATTTTATCGGTCTTCTCCTGCCACTCGGCAAAAACGGCCAGCGCCTCCCCCGGCAGTAGCCGCAGCGTCGGGATCTCCCGCAGTTCCAGCGCCTTGGGAATCTCACGGTAGAGCCGGTCGTCATCGAAACCGATAGCCGCCGCATCTTCACGCCCATTCGCATAGAAGATTCGATCGAGCCGCGCCCAGTAGATCGCGCTGAGGCACATGGGGCAAGGCTCGCAACTGGTGTAGATCTCGCAGCCCTCGAGACTAAAGCTTTTCAAGGCCTTACAGGCGGCGCGAATCGCCACCACCTCGGCATGGGCCGTCGGATCGCTGCTGGAGGTCACCTCGTTGGAACCCTCGGCAATCACCTCACCGTCCTTGACGATCACGGCGCCGAAGGGACCACCCAGGCCCGCGCGCATATGCCGACCCGAGAGTTCGATCGCCTGCCGCATTAAGTCTTCGCGTGTCATGAGCTTTGTTTCCTGGAATTTGAACCTGCTTCCACTCCGGCCGAAGCCTGCGCTTCGCGGATGATCAAGAGCTGCGCGGCCACGGAGGCTGCGATTTCCGCAGGATGCTTGCCGGAGATCCCCGCAACACCAATCGGACAGGTCAGACGCCCGAAGCCGGTTGCGGAAATGCCTCTGGCAGACAGACGACGCTCGAAACGCGCCCGTTTCGTGGCCGAGCCGATGAGCCCGAGATAGGAGAAGTCGCCCCGGCGCAGCACCGCTTCGCAGATCTCCAGATCGAGCTGGTGGCTGTGGGTCATGACCAGGTAGAAAGCTTTGGGTGCGGCATAGGCGACTTCGAGCCGCGGCGTGTCCGGTGTCTCGATCCGAACGCCGTCCGGTTTCTGCTCGGGAAAGATCTCCGGCCGGCTGTCGATCCAGGTGACCGCAAAGGGAAGCGGTGCAAGAGCCTCGACCACGGCCTGGCCGACATGGCCGGCGCCAAAAAGATAGAGCGGCGATCGCGTATCGGAGAAGGGCTCGATCAGGACCCTGCACCCATCCTTTTCCGCAATGTAAGGCAAGTTGCCTTGCCCGCCGGGCCGCAGAGACATAGGGCCGCCGTCTGACTCGATCGGCGTCACCAGAACGCCGGGGTTCTCTTGAGTCCTCAAGGACTCCAGGTCTTCAACGGCAATGGCTTCGAAGAGGACATCCGCCGAGCCGCCGCAGCATTGCCCGAGCGCCGGCCCCAGGGGAAAGCGCTCGAAACGCCTGGTGCGGCCAGTTGGATTTGCAGCGAGCATCTCCCGCGCGATCTCGAGGCAGCGGTATTCCAGATGCCCGCCGCCGATGGTGCCGAAGAAGTCTTCGCGGGCTACGACCATCTTGGTGCCGGCTGCCCGCGGCGTGGAGCCCTGGGCCATGGCGACGGTCACCAGTATGGCTGGCTCATCCGCCTCGCTTAATTGCCGCAGGCTTTCGAGCCAGTCGGCGGCATAGCCGCCTGATTTTGGGCTGCCGAAGGTCATTGCGCCGCCCGATCTCCGCTGTTTTCCGACTCGTGCCGTCGAATGGCTTCAACCGCCATCAGCACCCGCTCCGGCGTCGCAGGCGCGTTCAGACACGGGCGGAGCTTGTAATCGCCGACGCTGGCCACCGCGTCCGCCAGAGCAGAGAAAGCAGAGATCGCCAGCATCAGGGGCGGCTCGCCGATCGCCTTGGAGCGATGGATGACATCCTCACGATTCCGGCCACTCTCCAGCAACTTCATGCGGAAGTCTTCGGGCCGGTCGCTGCAGGCCGGGATTTTGTAGGTCGAAGGCGCATGGGTACGCAGACGTCCGCTGTCATCCCAGAACAGCTCCTCGCTGGTCAGCCAACCGTAGCCCTGGATGAAGCCACCTTCGATCTGTCCCAGGTCGATCGCCGGATTGATCGACTGGCCCGCGTCATGGAGGATGTCGACCCGCAGCAGCTTGTGCTCGCCGGTGAGCGTATCGATCATGACCTCCGAGACGGCGGCCCCATAGGCGAAGTAGTAGAAGGGCCGGCCACTGGCAGTTTCGCGGTCGTAGAAGATCTTCGGCGTCTTGTAGAAACCGGTTGAAGACAGCGAGACCCGCGCCAGGTAAGCCTGCCCGATCAGCTCGTCGAAGCTGATGGTCTCCTCACCGATGTGCACCTTGTTCGCGCGGAAGCGGACTTCGCTCGGCTTGACCTCGTACTTAGTCGCGGCGAAAGCGACGAGACGTTCGCGGATGCTGCGCGCCGCGGCCTGCGCGGCCTTGCCGTTCAGGTCGGTACCGGAGGACGCGGCCGTCGCCGAGGTGTTGGGGACCTTGCCGGTACTGGCGGCGGTAATCTTGATCCGCTCCAGGTCCACCTGCAGCTCCTCCGCCACGATCTGCGCCACCTTGATGAAGAGCCCCTGCCCCATCTCCGTGCCGCCGTGGTTCAGGTGCACGCTGCCGTCCGCATAGATATGGATCAGCGCGCCGGCCTGATTGAGGTGCTTGGTCGAGAAGGAAATCCCGAACTTCACCGGCGTCAGGGCGATGCCCTTCTTCATCACCGGGCTCGCCGCGTTGAAGTCACGCACGGCGGCGCGGCGGCGCGCGTAGTCCGAAGAAGCTTCGAGCTCCTGAATGATCTCCGGCAGGACGCTGTCCTCGACGGTCATGGAATAGGGCGTGATGTTGCGCCCCTCCCCGCCGTAAAGGTTGAGCTTACGCACCTCCAGGGGATCTTTTCCCAGCGCGAAGGCGATCTCATCGATCACGCACTCGATCCCGAACATGCCCTGAGGACCACCGAAACCGCGAAAGGCCGTGTTGGAAACGGTATTGGTCTTGCAGCGGTGCGAGGTGATGGTGACGTCGTTCAGGTAATAGGCATTGTCCGCGTGGAACATGGCTCGGTCGCTGATCGCGCCGGAAAGGTCCGCCGACATGCCGCAGCGCGAGGCCTGCATAAAATCGATCGCCTGGATCCGGCCGTCCTCATCGAAGCCCACGTCGTAGTCGATCCGGAAGTCATGACGCTTTCCGGTCATGACCATGTCGTCGTCACGGTCCAGGCAGAACTTGGCCGGTCGCCCGGTGCGTACCGCCGCCAGCGCCGCGATGGCCGCGAAGAGCGCGGACTGGGTTTCCTTGCCGCCGAAGCCGCCGCCCATGCGCCGCACATCGACCGTCACCGCATTGGAGGGCCGGCCAAGCACGCGCGCCACATTGTGCTGGACCTCGCTCGGGTGCTGGGTGGAGCACCAGATCTGCACGTCGCCGTCTTCCGCCGGCAGCGCCAGCGAGACCATGCCTTCCAGGTAGAAGTGATCCTGCCCGCCCACCTGGACCGAGCCACTCAGCCGCCGTGGTGCCCGGTCGAGCGCAGCCTTGGAGTCGCCCCGCCGGATGACGTGGTCGGGCAGGACATAGTTTTCCTTCGCGAGCGCCTCGTCGATGCTCAGAACCGGTTCGAGCTCTTCATACTCGATCTGCGCCAGGAGGGCCGCGCGCCGGGCCTGCTCCCGGCTTTCGGCTGCCACCGCGAAGAGCGACTGCCCAATGTACTGGACCAGGCCATCAGCGAAGACCGGGTCGTCGTGGATGACAGGTCCGACATCATTTTCACCCGGGATGTCTTCTTTCGTCAGCACGGCCACCACACCAGGCGCCTGGCGAACCTGCGAGAGATCCATTGCCTTGATCCGCGCGTGGGCCTTCGACGACTGGCCGCAGGCCAGATGCAACAGATTGGCAGGCGCGGGGATATCGTCGATGTAGACCGCTTCGCCGGTCACATGCTTATGGGCGGAATCGTGCTTGAGAGAGCGACGCACACCGCCAGAGATGCTTTCCTGCGCGGCTGCTTGCCGGCCCCGGGCGGAGATCGCGTCAGGCATGGGCCAACTCCCTATCGCCGACCAGACGGGTCTCCCCCGCCGCCTCCGTGGTCTCCAGGAAGAACTTCAACAGCAGGTTCCGGGCAACGACACGCCGGTAGTCGCTGCTGGCGCGCATATCGCTCATGGGCGCGAAGTCACTGTCAAGCGCATCCATGGCGGCCTCGACCGTCTCGCGGTTCCAGGGCTTGCCGATCAAAGCCACCTCGCAGCCTTCAGCGCGCTTCGGAATCGCCGCCATGCCGCCGAAGCCGCTCCGGAAGGCTTTGACACTGCCGTCTTCCAACTCCAGGGCGAAGGCCGCGCAGACCGCGGAGATATCCTGATCGAAGCGCTTGCTGATCTTATAGCAGCGCAGCTTCGTCGCCGGATTTCGGCGCGGGATGATCACTCGTTCCAGGAACTCGCCGGAGGCAAGGTCGGTCTCGCGATAAGCCTTGAAGAAATGCTCGAGCGGCAAGCTGCGCCGTTCCGAACCGCGCCGCAGGACGAAGCTCGCCCCCGCCGCCAGCAGCAGCGGCATGGAATCGCCGATCGGCGAAGCATTTGCGATATTGCCACCCAAAGTTCCGCTGTTGCGGATCTGCAGCGAGCCCAGGCGTCGGATCAACTCCCCGGCATCCGGGTATTCTGCCGCGAGAACCTGATGTGCTTCGCTGTAAGTCGCCGCCGCGCCGATCTCGATCGCCTCCGGGGTTTCCCGGATCTCGTGCAGCTCGGCGACGTCCCCCGTATAGATAACCGTTTCCAGCACCTGATGCTGTTTGGTCACCCAAAGCCCCACATCGGTGCCGCCGGCCAGAAGGCAGGCATCGGGATAGCTCGCCACCAGCTCCGCCAGTTCATCGAGCGTGGTCGGTGCAAAGTAATGGCGCCCCTGATAGCTCAGCGCCAGGGTCTTGCCGTCGGCCAGTCCCCGCAAAGTCGCCAGGGTTTCCGTGGCCTGCGCGTCAAACCGGTCCTCGGCGCCATGGTCGCGCATGGTCTGCGCCGCCTGGACGATGGGCCCGTAGCCGGTGCAGCGGCAGAGATTCCCCGCAAGAGCATCGTTGATCTCAGTGCGCTCCCAAGGCTTGGCCTTCTCTTCATGAAACATGGCGAAGAGCGACATGACAAAGCCCGGCGTGCAAAAACCGCATTGGGATCCGTGGCATTCCACCATGGCCTGCTGCACGGGATGCAGTTTTTCCGGGCTCTCAGGCGTCGCCGCGCGGTCTTTCAGGTCCTCGACGGTGATCAGTTGCTTGCCGTGCAGCGTCGGCAAAAACTGGATGCAGGCATTCACCGCACGATAGCGGAGCCTGTTCCCGACATCCGCTTCAGCCACGACCACGGAGCAGGCACCGCAGTCGCCTTCGGCGCAGCCTTCCTTGGTGCCGCAGCGGCCGGCATTGTCTCGCAGATACTGCAGCACCGTCATGGTGGGATCGAAGTCACGGAGCTCCCGGACCTGCCCGCCCATCAGAAAGCGCAGCCTTTGCGTCGTCACGGCTCAGCTCCCGCGATAAGTCGAATAGCTGTAAGGCGAAACCAGAAGCGGCACATGGTAGTGCTGGGCGGGCTCGGCCAGACCGACGCGCAGGACGATCCGGTCAAGGAACTTCGGCTCCGTGCCGGAAACACCTCTGGCCTCGAAATATGCACCCGCCAGAAAATGCAGCTCGTAGGTCCCGCGGATAAAGTCGTCGCCCTCCAGAAGCGGCGCGTCGCAACGTCCGTCTTCGTTGGTCACCACCGTCTTTATGAGCTGCCGACCGGCACCGTCACCCGCATCCGCCTCGCGGTAGAGTTCTATCGTGATACCGGCGCCGGGAATCCCCTCCGCCGTATTGAGAACGTGGGTGGTCAAACGGCCCATTTGCTTATCCGCCAGCGCCGCAGCGCTCCGCCTCCGTTATAAGCCCCTGTCCGCATGCGGCGCTTTTCTTATCCGGCGCAGTCTTTCAGCCATGCGAACTTCCTTGGGTTTACATATTTCACGAAAATTGAATACATAAAAGCAGATTTTTGTATACTTTCTTCGGTATTTTTTGAAAGGCTGTCAAATCGGCGGCGAAGCTTAAAGGGAAACCGAGGCTGTCTTTGAAGAGCCTGGCTCTCACGGCAGCATAAGCGCCGGGGCGCTGTTGAACTTCCCAGCAGCGTTCAGTACCATTTTGAGCATTATTGTGTACAATTTAAGAGTTACGACGGACCGACTTGATGGCAGCACGCGAGGGGACTAAGGGCGGAGACCTCAAAGGGGTCGAGGTGCGCAGCCGTAAGGCCGGCTTCAGTGAAGATCAGATCTATGGGCAGATCTTCGATGCGATCATCGAACAGCGTCTCGCGCCCGACACCCGGCTGGCTGAAGACAAGCTCTGCGATATCTTCAATGTCAGCCGGACGGTAATTCGCAAGATTCTACAGCGCCTGGCGTACGAGAAGATCGTACAGATCCGTCCCAATCGCGGGGCGATCGTCGCCAGTCCTTCGGTTAAGGAGGCCCATGAGGTCTTCGAGGCGCGGCGCGCAGTCGAGGGCACGATCGTACGCCTGGCCAGCGCGACGATCAGTCCGTCGGAGTTGGAAAGCCTGCGCCGCATTGTTGCCGAGGAGGACGCCTGTCTGAAGCGCGGCGACCGGACAGGCTGGATCCGTCTATCCAACCGCTTTCATCTGCAACTGGCCGAAGTTTCCGGTAACGAGACCCTCGCCGGTTTCCTGCGGGAACTCCTGGCGCGCGCCTCCCTGGTCGCCGCCAGATACGACCCCAGCGGCCGCGCGATCGGCTCACCTGCGACGCATCGAAGGCTGATCGAGGCCGTCGCCAGCGGCGATGCCGGGGATGCGGCGGAAGCCTTGGCGGCACATCTGGATCACTGCCAGGCACAGTTGAACCTGGACGGCGAAGATCCGCCGGTCGATCTCCACAGCATCTTTGCCGGGGTGGCGGCGAAGTAAGATATGAAAAAGGGGGCGGAAAACGCCCCCTTCTCGTTTTCGGCTCTGACGGGTTCGTCAGGTATCCAGGAAGCTGCGCAGCTTGCGCGAACGGCTCGGGTGCTTGAGCTTGCGCAGGGCCTTGGCTTCGATCTGACGGATACGCTCGCGGGTGACCGAGAACTGCTGGCCGACTTCCTCCAGCGTGTGGTCGGTGTTCATGCCGATCCCGAAGCGCATGCGCAGCACCCGCTCTTCGCGGGGGGTCAGACTGGCGAGCACGCGCGTCGTGGTTTCACGCAGGTTCGCCTGAATGGCCGCATCCAGAGGAATGACCGCGTTCTTGTCTTCGATGAAGTCGCCGAGATGGCTGTCCTCTTCATCGCCGATCGGCGTCTCGAGCGAGATGGGCTCCTTGGCGATCTTGAGGACCTTGCGCACCTTCTCCAGCGGCATGACCAGGCGTTCGGCCAGCTCTTCCGGCGTCGGTTCCCGCCCGATCTCATGGAGCATCTGGCGGCTGGTGCGCACCAGCTTGTTGATGGTCTCGATCATATGCACCGGAATGCGGATGGTCCGCGCCTGATCCGCGATCGAGCGCGTGATCGCCTGCCGGATCCACCAGGTGGCGTAGGTCGAGAACTTGTAACCGCGGCGGTATTCGAACTTATCCACCGCCTTCATCAGGCCGATGTTGCCTTCCTGGATCAGGTCCAGGAACTGCAGGCCGCGGTTGGTGTATTTCTTGGCGATCGAGATCACCAGGCGCAGGTTCGCCTCGACCATCTCGGTCTTGGCCTTGCTGGCCTCCCGCTCGCCGGTCTGAACCGTTTTCACGATGCGGCGGAATTCGCTGATCGGCAGGCCCGTCTCGTCTGCAATTGCGGAAACCCGGGCGCGGATCGAAACGATATCTTCGGCATGGCGCTCGGAGAAAGAGGCCCAGCCCTTGCCCGGCATGGTCTTGATACGCTCAATCCAGTTCGGGTCCAGCTCATGGCCGAAGTACTCGTCGAGGAACTGGCTGCGGTTCACGCCGCGCTTCTCCGCCATGCGCAGAAGCTTACCTTCCAGTCCGACCAGACCGCGGTTCAGGCCGTAGAGGTGGTCTACCAACTGCTCGAGCCGGTTGTTGTTGAAGTGCACGTCTTCCATCAGGTCGACGAGTTCGGACTTCAGCTTTTCGTACTTCTTCTCGGTGGCGGAAGCGACCTTCTCGCCCTTCTGCAGGCTGACGAGGCGCTTTTCCTGGACCTTGGAGAGCTTTTTGTAGGTATCCGCGATCTGCTCGAGAGTCTCGATCACGGTCGGCAGCAGAGCCTGCTCCATGGCGGCGAGGGAGATGTTGTTTTCTTCTTCCTCCTCGTCTTCGCCGTCGCCATTGCCCTCACCGTCACTCTCGCCGTCTCCAGAGGCCTCGCCTTCAGCGGCAGCTTCGCCCTTGGGCTTCGCTGCGTCCTCTGTCTTGGCCTCCTTGGCCTTCTCGGGGGCTTTCGCAGCCGGCGCCTCGGTCGCGGGCTCCTCGGCATCGCCGTCTTCGCCCTCTTCCTCCTCGTCGGTCCCGGTGATTTCCTCAACCGAGGGACCCGAGCCGTAGGTCGCGTCGAGATCGATGATGTCGCGCAGCAGCATCCGGCCCTCGATCAGGGATTCATGCCACTCCAAAAGCGCGCGAATGGTCAGGGGGCTTTCGCAGATCCCGCCGATCATCTTTTCCCGACCGGCCTCGATCCGCTTCGCGATCGCGATTTCGCCCTCACGCGACAGGAGCTCGACGGAGCCCATCTCGCGCAGGTACATCCGCACCGGATCGTCGGTGCGTCCGATGTCGTCGTCGTTGAGGTTGCCGGTGGCGCGGGACGAGCTTTCTCCGGCCTCCTCGTCGGCCGGGGCTTCTTCCTGCTCTTCGTTCTCGATGACGTTGATGCCCATTTCGGACAGCATCGCCATGGTATCTTCGATCTGTTCGGAAGACATCTGATCCGGCGGCAGGACCTGATTCAGCTCGTCATAAGTGACGTAGCCGCGCTCCTTGGCCTTCTGGATCATCTTCTTGACCGACGCAGACATACCGTCCATCAGCGGCCCGTCGGCCGCTTCTTCGCGCGTTTCGGTGACCTCGGCGCTTTCGGTTGCCTTACTCGCCATACGGTTTCTTACCCCATACCTTAGTTACGCGGCGCTCCCCCGAGCCGCCGACGTTTGCCGATCCAATAGTCAATCTATGTCGCTTGATCCCGCGGCCGCCACGCGATCGAGATCGATCGTCCGGCCTTCGTCCTCTAGCCCGAGCGCCTGCTGAGCTCGTATGCGCGCGAGGTGATCTTCGCTCATATCCACCGCCAGTTGCCGTGCGGCCTCTTCGGTGTCTGCGGCTGCCTGCCGCTCCCGAAATACCGCAAGAACATGGCCAATACCCTCGCGTGCCGCCAGGGAGTCCGTGGCGGGGCGAGCGAATTTTCCATGCACGTAGACATCTGAGCTCAATAGTTCACCCAGAAGCCCTGAACCCTCTTCTTCGGAGAGGTGGCACTTCAAGGCATCACTGTCAAGATCTGGTTCGCGTGCAATCGCATCCACCATGGCCTGGCGAAAGCGGTCGAGATCCGCGGATTCGAGCCTGAGCACCGCCAGATCTTCAGCATAATCCAGCAACAGCGCCGGGTGATTAACCAAAGCCGCAAGCAAAACCTGCTCCTGCCGCCGGCGCAAAAACTCGGGGGATTGCAGGGCGCCGATCCTCGCGGTGGCCGGCGCGGCGCCCCAGGGCCGCCGCTTAGCGTCCTGACCGCCGCCCTTGCCATAGCCCCGGTTCCAGGAGCGTGCGCTCTGCCGGCCGGCAGCAGAACCACGCCGCTGCCCCGAATAACCGCCCCCCGACGCACCGCGGCCGAAGGCCTGCTGAACCCGGTTATCCATCTCGCGGCCGTATTCCGCCTTCAGGTCCGGGTCGCCGATCTGCGCAACCGCTTTTCGCAGCTCAACCCGCAGAGCGGCCCGTTCCTCAGGCGAATTGAGCGGTTTATCGGCCACCGTCATCAGCCAGATCACGTCGGCCAGCGGCTGGGCGCTGTCGAGGACCTGACGAAAGGCGGCAGCACCGCGGCTGTTGACCAAACTGTCCGGATCCTCATTGGCCGGCAGCACCGCGAAGCCCAGTGAGCGCCCGGGCTTCAGCAGCGGAAGCGCCCGCGCCGCCGCGCGGAAGCCGGCCCGCTGGCCGGCGGCATCCCCATCCAGGCAGAGGGTCGGACGCGGCGCCATGCGCCAGAGTTCCTCGATCTGTTCCTCGGTCACCGCGGTCCCCAGCGGCGCCACCGCCGCCGGAAAGCCGGCCTGGGCCAGCGCGACCACATCCATATAGCCTTCGACGACGATGATCTCGCCCGTGTCGTGCGCGGCCTGCCGCGCGCGGGCCATGTTGTAGAGCACCCGGCCCTTGTGGAAGAGGCCGGTCTCCGGGGAGTTCAGATACTTGGCCTTGGAATCCCCCAGGGCGCGGCCGCCGAAGGCGATCACCCGGCCACGACGGTCCGTGATGGGAAAGGTGATGCGGTTAAAGAAGTAGTCGCGCAGATCCTGCGACCTGCGTCCTGCCTGTTCTTCCGGATCGGGACGTTTCATCAGGCCGGCTTCGACCAGGCGGTCGTCATCGTAACCGCGCGCATTCATGGCCTTGCGCAGCGCACCGCGCTGATCAGGCGCAAAACCCAGACGAAAGATGGCCGCAGTCTCCGGCGCCACGGCCCGACGCTCCAGATAGGCCCGCGCTTCGGCTCCACCCGCGGTGTGAAGCTGTTCCTGAAACCAGCCGGTCGCGGCGTCCAGCACTTCATAGAGATCGGCCCGGCGCTGGGCAGCTTCGCGATCCTGGGGGCTTGAGACCGGCATCTGCAGGCCGGCTTCGAGCGCCAGGCGCTCCGCGGCTTCGGGAAAGCTCAAACCCTCGGTCTGCATGACAAAACCGATGACGTCACCATGCGCACCGCAACCGAAGCAGTGGTAGAAGCCCTTGTCCTCACTGACCGTGAAGGAGGGTGTCTTTTCGTTATGAAACGGACAGAGGCCGGAATGCTCGCGCCCCTTCTTGACCAACTTCACCTTTCGCCCCACGACGTCCGCCAGAGACAGGCGGGCGCGAATTTCATCGAGAAATTCGGTGGAAAGGGTCATGGATCTAGAACGCTCTTGCGGTTTTTCGGCGTGAAATCTGCCGCCAGGTCATCATCCTAGCAAAAGGGACGCGACCCTGTCAGCGAAAGAGCGCCAACCGTAACCGGCACGAACCCGGGAAATGCCGTCAGGCGAGCTGTTCCTTGACGATGGCGCTGGCCTTACCGAAGTCCATCTGGCCGGCGAAGCGCTGCTTCAGTTCGCCCATTACCCGCCCCATGTCCTTGATGCTGGAGGCATTGAGTTCCGCCACCACGGCATCGATCGCGGCCCGCATCTCGTCCTCGCCGAGCGCCTGCGGCAGGAAACCTTCAATCACCTTGATCTCGCCGGCTTCCCGTTCGGCGAGCTCATCACGGCCGCCCTTGGTATACATTTCAATGGAGTCGCGGCGCTGCCGAACCATTTTCTGCAGCATCTCAAGGATTTCATCCTCGCCGATGCCGTCGTTCTCGCCCTTACCCCGCGCCGCGATGTCACGGTCCTTTAACGCCGCCAGAATCAGCCGAAGCGTGGACACAGCCAAGCTGTCCTGCGACTTCATCGCGTCTTTAAGGGCGTCATTCAAACGGCTACGCAACATGCGTTCTGCTCCAGAGGATCGGGAAAGGCGCAGAGCCTAGCTGATAGCCTCAGAAAATGCAAAAGTTCCGCTCTTTTATAACATATTGTTTTTGTTATATATTTTTCCACGGCTTATCCTTGACCCAACAGAACCTTTCCCGTAAACAAAGGCCGCGTTTTCCGGCTTTTTGACGAGATAAGCCAGCAGACAGTCGGAATCGAACAGATCAAAGCTTGGATCGAACGTGGTTTCATCCCCGTGAAGCCGGCGTCAGCCTGAGAGACCTACCGTCATGCCGCAAACACAGATAGAGCCCGCCCTGACCGATCAGGCCGGGGCCGATATTTCTGCGCGCGCTGATTTTTCTGCGCGCCCTGCATCCGACGCGACGGTCGAGCGATCCCGAGGAGAGGCGAGTCAAGAGCAGCCTGACGGCGCGACAGCCGCGCTGGTCCTGGCGGACGGGACGGTTTTCTGGGGCAAAGGCCTGGGCGCGACGGGCAGCGCGGTCGGCGAGGTCTGCTTCAACACCTCCATGACCGGCTACCAGGAGATTATCACGGACCCCTCCTACGCGGGCCAGATCATCACCTTCACCTTTCCGCATATCGGGAACGTCGGAGCCAATGTCGAAGACATCGAGACCACGACTCCGGCGGCACGCGGTGCAGTGATCCGTCTCGATATCACCGAACCCTCGAACTGGCGCGCCGCCCAGCACCTGGACGCCTGGCTCAAGTCGCAGAACATCGTCGGCATCGCCGGTGTAGATACCCGCGCCCTGACGCGGCGCATCCGCGATCTCGGCGCGCCCCAGGGCTGTATCGCCCACGCCGGCGACGGCAAGCTCGACATCGCCGCCCAGCAGTCAGAGGCAACCGCCTGGGCCGGCCTGGAAGGCATGGATCTGGCCGCCGAGGTCACCACCCGCCAGACCTATACCTGGGACGAGACCCGCTGGTCGATCGAGGAGGGCTACGGCAGCCTGGATCAGGCCAGGCATCATGTGGTCGCCATCGACTACGGCGCCAAAAGGAACATCCTGCGCTGCCTTGCCTCGGAAGGCTGCAAGGTCACCGTGGTGTCGGCCTCCGCGACCGCGGAAGAGATCCTGGGCCACGAGCCCGACGGGATCTTCCTCTCCAACGGTCCCGGTGATCCGGCGGCCACCGGCCGCTACGCGGTCCCGACGGTCAAGACCCTGCTCGACAAGGGGCTGCCCCTTTTCGGCATTTGCCTGGGCCACCAGATCCTGGCGCTGGCATTGGGCGCCCAGACCCGCAAGATGCATCTCGGTCACCGGGGCGGCAACCACCCGGTCAAGGACCTGACCACCGGCAAGGTGGAGATCACCAGCCAGAACCACGGCTTCGTGGTCGATGCCAGCTCCCTGCCAGAAGGTGTCGAGGAGACTCATATCTCGCTCTTCGACAAGACCAATGAGGGTTTGCACGTCAAGGACCGGCCGGTCTTCTCGGTTCAATACCATCCGGAAGCCAGCCCGGGCCCTCAAGACAGCCACTATCTGTTCCGACGTTTCGTCGATCTGCTGGACGAACGCGCCGCGCGCGAACGCAAAGACTGAACCTCGGCTTCAAACCCCTTACGACTAACGGACCCCGGCTGGACCACCAGCGGAAGCGACGAAGATGCCCAAACGCAAAGACATCAAATCGATCCTGATCATCGGCGCCGGCCCCATTGTGATCGGCCAGGCCTGCGAGTTCGACTACTCCGGCGCCCAGGCCTGCAAGGCCCTTAAGGAAGAGGGCTACCGGGTGATCCTGGTGAATTCCAACCCGGCCACCATCATGACCGATCCGGGACTGGCGGACGCGACCTACGTTGAGCCGATCACTCCGGAAGTGGTCGAGATGATCATCGCCAAGGAAAAACCGGACGCCCTGCTGCCGACCATGGGCGGACAGACTGCGCTCAACACCGGCCTGGAGCTGGACCGGCGCGGCATTCTGGAAAAGCACGGCGTCGAGATGATCGGCGCCAAGGCGGAGGTCATCGAAAAGGCCGAAGACCGCCTGCTGTTCCGCGAAGCCATGGACAAGATCGGTCTCTCGAGCCCGCGCTCCCGCGTGGTCAAGACTCTGGATGAAGCTCTGGGCGCCCTGGATTTCGTGGGCCTGCCGGCCATCATTCGCCCCTCTTTCACCCTGGGCGGCACGGGCGGCGGCGTCGCCTACAACCGCGGCGAATTCGAGGAAATCGTCTCCGGCGGCCTGCGGGCCTCGCCGGTGACGGAGGTTCTGGTCGAGCAGTCGGTCCTCGGCTGGAAAGAGTACGAGATGGAGGTCGTGCGCGACTGCGCCGACAACTGCATCATCGTCTGCTCGATCGAAAACGTCGATCCCATGGGTATCCATACGGGCGATTCGGTCACCATCGCCCCAGCCCTGACCCTGACCGACAAGGAATACCAGATCCTGCGCGATGCCTCCCTCGCCTGCCTGCGGGAAATTGGCGTGGACACCGGCGGCTCCAACGTGCAGTTCGGGGTGAACCCGGAAAACGGCGAACTGGTGGTGATCGAGATGAACCCCCGGGTGTCGCGCTCCTCCGCGCTGGCGTCCAAGGCCACGGGCTTTCCGATCGCGAAGATCGCGGCAAAGCTGGCCGTCGGCTACACCCTGGACGAACTCGACAACGACATCACCAAGGTGACGCCGGCTTCCTTTGAGCCGACCATCGACTACGTGGTCACCAAGATCCCGCGCTTCACCTTCGAAAAATTCCCCGGCTCCGACCCCTACCTGACCACCTCGATGAAGTCGGTGGGTGAAGCCATGGCGATCGGGCGGTCGTTTCAGGAATCGCTGCAGAAAGCGCTTCGCTCCATGGAAACCGGCCTCAGTGGCCTGGACGAGCGGGAGATCCCGGGCGCTGTCGCGCTGGATGGCACGGTCGATCTGGAAGCGATCCACGTCCACCTGACCAAGCCGACACCGGATCGGATTCTGACCATCGCCCAGGCCCTACGCCACGGCATGTCGGTCGAGCAGGTCTTTGCCGCCACCAAGTTCGATCCCTGGTTCATCCGCCAGATCGAGGATCTGGTGGCCCGCGAGGCGGAACTGAAAGCCCATGGCCTGCCGGAAACCCGACAGGATCTTTTGCGGCTCAAGATGCTGGGCTTTTCCGATGTCCGGCTCGCCGCGCTGACCGGCAAGAGCGAAGCGGCCGTGGCGGCACGCCGCCGGAGCCTCGAGGTCACACCCGTCTATAAACGTATCGATACCTGCGCCGGCGAGTTTCCTTCGGCCACGCCTTATATGTATTCCGCTTATGAAGGCAACGGCCTGCAGGCGGCGGAATGCGAGGCCGACCCCAGCGAACGTGACAAGGTCATGATCCTGGGCGGCGGGCCCAACCGGATCGGCCAGGGCATCGAGTTCGACTACTGCTGCGTCCATGCGGCCTATGCACTCAGTGACGCCGGGATCGAGACCATCATGGTCAACTGCAATCCCGAAACCGTCTCGACCGACTACGACACCTCCGACCGGCTCTATTTCGAGCCCCTGACCGCCGAGGACGTGGTGGAGATCGCCCGGGTCGAACAGCGCAAGGGTAAGCTGCTTGGCGTCATCGTCCAGTTTGGCGGGCAGACCCCGCTCAAGCTCGCCCAGGCCCTGGAAGAGGCGGAGATCCCCATTCTCGGCACCTCGCCCGACGCCATCGACCTGGCCGAAGACCGTAAGCGTTTTCAGCAACTTTTGCAGGATCTGGAGCTGCGTCAGCCCAACAACGGCACCGCATCGAGCCGTGACGAGGCCCATGCCGTCGCCGAACGGATCGGCTTTCCCATAGTGATCCGTCCCTCCTACGTGCTCGGCGGCCGGGCCATGGAGATCGTCCACGACACCGCACAGCTCGAGCGCTACATCGCGACGGCGGTCCAGGTCTCCGGCGAGAATCCGGTGCTGATCGACAGCTATCTGCGGGACGCCACCGAGGTAGACGTGGATGCCGTGTCGGACGGGGATACCGTCTACATCGCCGGCATCATGGAGCATATCGAGGAAGCGGGCATTCACTCCGGCGATTCCGCCTGTGCGCTGCCGCCGCACACGCTGTCCAAGGAGATCATCGAGGAGATCTGCCGGCAGACAGAGAAGCTTGCCATCGGCCTCAAGGTGGTCGGCCTGATGAACGTGCAGTTCGCAGTTCGCAACGGCGAGATCTACATCCTGGAGGTCAATCCGCGCGCCAGCCGGACCGTGCCTTTCGTCGCCAAGGCGACCGGCGTGCCCATCGCCAAGATCGCGGCACGGGCCATGGCTGGCACCAAGCTGGCCGAGTTCGACCTCAGCCACGGCAGCGTGGGCCAGGTGAAGGACGGCCACGTTGCGGTCAAGGAAGCGGTCTTCCCCTTCGCGCGCTTCCCCGGGGTCGACGTGATGCTCGGCCCGGAAATGCGCTCGACCGGCGAGGTCATGGGGCTGGACAGCTCCTTTGACCGGGCCTTCCTCAAGGCCCAGATCGGCTGCGGCGCGCCGCTGCCCGAGGCCGGCGCGATCTTCATCTCCGTCAAGGACGGCGACAAGGCGACCATGACGCCGGTCGCGAAGGCACTGCTGGATCTCGGGTACAGCATTGTCGCCACCCACGGCACGGCGGCCTACTTCTCCGAACAAGGCCTGAAAGTTCAGGTCGTTAACAAGGTTCGGGAAGGCCGCCCCCACATCGTCGACGCCATGATGTCCGGCGAAGTGCAACTGGTCTTCAACACCACCGAAGGCGCCAAGGCCATCGCCGACAGCTTCGAACTGCGCCGCGGCGCGCTCAACAATTCGATCCCCTACTACACCACGGTGGCCGGCGCGGCCTGCGCGGTACAGGCGATAAATGCGATGAAAGCTGGTCAGCTTGATGTTGCGCCGTTACAGTCTTATTTTAGGAGTTCGTTCTAGCGCGCTGCATTTGAGAGACGCGCGAACTTTCTTCAAACCTTGTTGGATAAGTTAGGTGGCGGACGTACGCCCATGAGTGAGAGATTCCCGATGAGCGCAGCCGGACTGGACCGGCTGCAGGACGAGTTGAGACAGTTGAAAACCGTCGAGCGGCCGGAAGTGATCAAAGCCATCGCTGAAGCGCGCGAACATGGTGACCTTTCGGAAAACGCCGAGTATCACGCCGCGCGCGAGCGCCAGAGCTTTATCGAAGGCCGCGTGATGGAGCTGGAAGATAAGATCTCCCGCGCCGAAGTCATTGATGTTTCGAAGCTTTCCGCCGACACCGTGAAGTTTGGCGCGACCGTCACTATGGTCGACGAGGACACCGAGGAAGAGGTGACCTATCAACTGGTCGGCGATGTCGAAGCGGACGTGAAGCAGGGTCGCCTGGCGATCTCCGCGCCCCTGGCCCGCGCGCTGATCGGCAAGGAAGTCGGTGATTCTGTCGAGCTGAGCACGCCGGCGGCCGAAAAGAGCTACGAAATCCTGACCATCGAATATATCTGACGCCGGGTCTTTCCCGACGCCGTCATCTGCCGATCTGGCGCTGGGGATAACGGAGTTGTCCCCAGCCGTTTTCTGCTGCGCGCGGACCGGGTTATCCCCCGCCGCAGCTTCGGATTTGGCCCTTTTAGGTCACAGCCGGCGTCGGTTTTGACCGACTTTTGCCACAGCGAAAGCAGGCTGCGGTCAATCAGGTCGAAAAACCGGACAGCGCCCTATTCCTCGACCGGCTCCAGACCGGCTTCGAGATCGATCGGCACGCCCGGACGCCACTTGGAGGTCCGGATCACCTGGATGGTCTGGACGGTGACCACGTGCGGCAGGGCGGTCAGGCGGGTGGTCAGCTCGTTTTCATGTGCGGTGTTGCGTGCGACCAGCTTCAGGACGAAGTCATGGGGACCGCGCGCCATGTTGCATTCGCGCACCTCGCGCCAATCCGCCAGGGTCGCCTCGAACTCGGCGAGGACAGCCTCCGACTGGGCGTCGAGCCCGACCAGGGCGAAGAAGCTGACCTCGAAACCCAGTTCCTCGGCATCCAGCTCGGCGTGATAGCCGCGGATGTAGCCGGCCTCCTCCAGCGCGCGCACCCGGCGCAGGCAGGGCGGCGCGGAGATGCCGGCCCGGCGCGCCAGTTCCACATTGGTTATTCGCCCGTCGTCCTGGAGGTCCTGGAGAATCCGCAGGTCAATCCGGTCGAGTTTTACCCGGCGCATAGGCCATCCTTTGGAACTAATTTCAGCTTATTCACTCGCAAATCCGCGCAACAATATTACCCAGACCGGCGCGTTAGGCAAGCCCGCAAGAGACCGGTCACGGGCGGAAACGACGGCAGCGGCGAGGCGGGATTTCCAGCCGCAGCGGCAAGTTGCCACGCGCTTGCAGGGGGCTTGCCCCGACGCCGGCAAGGGGCGATAGTCGCGCGCCACGAAACGAAGAGACCATGACCCGCCCCATCGATTCCCACAGCCCTGAAGCCACCTCCAACAAGCGACTGCCCACCTGCTGGGCGGTGAGCGAGGGCCACGCGGGCATGGAGATTCAAGCGGTCGCGCTGGCCCGCGCCCTGGGGTTGGAACCGGTCATCAAGCGGGTCAAGATCCGCAAGCCCTGGCGCTGGATCCCGCCGCGCTTCCTGCCGCTGCCACTCGCCGGCGTGGACGCCACCGGCGACCCGCTGGCCCCGCCTTGGCCCGACGTCATCATCACCTGCGGCCGGCAGGTGGTCGGGCCGGCCGCAGCGATCCAGCGGCAAAACCGCAATAAGAATCCGGGAAAGACCTTCGCCATCCACATCCAGGACCCCAAGGTCCCCTTTGGCTGGTTCGACGTGATCGTCGCGCCGGAGCACGACCAGGTGACCGGCGCCAATGTCATCACCGGGCGCGGTGGCATCAACGGCATCACACCCGAACGCCTGGCCGAGGCGGCGGAGCGCTTCGCGCCGCTCTACGCCCACCTGCCCCGCCCCCTGATCGGGGTGATCCTCGGCGGCAGCAACCGGGTCTATGAGATGACCGGCGCGGTGGTCGCGCAACTGGCCGGGCAACTGGCCGAGTTGGCCAAGGCCGAGGGCGCCGGGCTGGCGGTCACGCCCTCGCGCCGCACCGGCGCCGAGAACGAGGCGGTCCTGCGCCGCGCCCTGGCCGACACGCCTGCGGAGATCTGGGACGGCAAGAGCGACAACCCTTACTTCGGCATTCTCGCCCTGGCCGACGCCTTCATCGTGACCTGCGACTCGGTCAATATGGTCTCGGAAGCGGCGACCACCGGCAAACCGGTGCATGTGGTGGAGCTGGAAGGCGGCTCCGCCAAGTTCCGGCGCTTTCACGACTCGCTGCAGAAAGACGGCATCACCCGGCCCTTCCGGGGCAAGCTGGAACGCTGGGACTACCCGGCCCTGAATGAGACCCGCCGGATCGCCGAAGAGATCCGGTCGCGCCTGCCGGAGGGACTGCGGGCGCGATTCGGGCGGTAAAGGGTCAATCAGGCTTCATCATTTGTCTGTAGCGACAAGGCCTGCCCTTAGATCAGGTCCGGGTTAAATCGAATCGTCTATAGCGATCCATTCACCCGGTGAGTCTGATCTTGGGAGAGGTGAACGTGACCCGCTCTCGCGAAACCTCTTCCACATCCCGCCCCCGCAGCAACGACCTCGACTTGCGAGGTGGACCATCGACCGAAGGACGAAAAGCACGTCTCTCGGCCCCGACAAGACCTAGTTGCGACTGCAAATCAGTATCATTTTGTCCCATCCTTAGACAATTTGTCCAAGTCCGATTTTGGCGTTCCGTCCAGAATCAATAGGTTAAAGGATAGTAAATCTTGGCACGCTTCGTGCTGTCAGTTGAGTCCGGCCGTGGGGGATACAAGGTCCGGACACACACAGTTCGACGCCCTGTTCTCCGCCAAAGCCACGCTGCTAATTAAGCCAGCCGTTCCGAATCGGACGAAAAGGCCAGCAGCCAAAAACGAAAAGCTGATCCGGGGCCAATTCCCGGGCTGGGAGGAAATATGTTCGATCACTCGCTGGGGCGATCTCCCCTTTCATTTCTTATTTGAAGCATTAATATCGTATACGAAACGTCAATCGTATAGGAGGAACTGGCTGGCCGGCGAGAGGGTCGCCGCGGCTGCGAAGCCGAGAGGTCAGGGATGAGAGCAAGACGTAAGTAGAAACTAAATAAACAAAGGAGGAAACGGATGAGGCGAATACGCTTGAGAAACTGGGTGACGACCGCCGCCGTCGTGGTGGCTGCGGCGTCGACTATGGTGTTACCGCCAAGCCCGGTAGACGCTGAAGAGACGCAGTACTTCCCCGTGGCCAGCAGCCGTGTCGGTCCCTACTCCGCCATGGGTACGGGCTACTACGGCGCGCAAATCGACTACATGAACTATGTCAACATGAACGGCGGCGTGAACGGCGTCATGCTGACATGGCAGGAATGCGAGACCGAGTACAACGCGGTCAAGACAGTCGAGTGCTACCAGCGCCTGCTCGAGAAAGACGGTCAGAAAATCGTCGTGTTCGACACGCTGGGAACCCCAGGCGCTTATGCCGTGATCAACCGCATGGCCAATGACAATGTGGTCCTTGCGCAGTACGGCTATGGCCGGACCGACGGCGCCGACGGCACGGTATGGCCCTGGGTCTTCAACGCCGCCAGCCACTACTGGTCCCAGATCGCGGTCAAGATGAAGTTCATGGCCGAGCAGGAAGGCGGCATCGACAAGATGAAGGGGAAGAAAATCGTTCACCTTCATATTGATTCCGCCTACGGCCGCGAGCCTCTGCCGGCGATGAGAAAGATTGCCGAGGACTGGGGCGTGACCCTGGTTGAGATCTCGATCCCGCCGCCCGGCCTGGAGCAGCAGTCGCAGTGGCTTCAGATCCGACGGGAGCGGCCTGACTGGGTCACCTTCTGGGGTGCCGGCTCGGGCATGAACTCGACCGCCATGACCAACGCCGCACGCGTGGGCTTCCCCCGTGACCGGATGATGTATGTGACCTTCGGCGCCGCCGAGGAAGACATGTATCCGGCCGGCGATGCCGCCGTCGGCACCTACGCCGTCGCCAATGCACTGCCGGGTGACGACTACCCGCTGGTCGCAAAGATCAAGGAACAGGTCTACGGCAGCGGCAACGGCAACCTCGCCGACGAGAGCCGTGTCGGTTCGGTGTACTGGAACCGCGGTCTTGGCGCCGCCGTCATGTGGATCGAAGCGCTGAAGAACGCGCAGGAGATGCACAACAAGGTCGGCAAGGCCGTGACGGGGTCCGAGTTCAGGGATGGCTACGAAGCCCTGAACATGACCGAGGCCCGCCTGGAGGAAATCGGCATCAAGGGCATGGTCGCGCCCTTCGCCATCTCCTGCGAAAACCACGAAGGCGCCGGCAAGTTCGCCGTGATGCAGTGGGACGGGAAGAAGTTCGAGCAGGTCACCGGTTGGGAGGCTCCGCTCGATCCCGCCTACATCCGTCAGTTGGTGGTGGATTCCGCGGCGAAGTTCGCCAAGGAAAACAACATCACGCCGAAGAAGTGTTAGCGGCAAGGAACCGCTGAACCCGGTTGGGGGGATCGTGAGATGAGCGGAAATCCCGTTGCTTCGATCCCCCCGCAACCGGCTCCGGTCACGTGCCGGTTTCGGTCAAGAGCCGACTTCGGTCAAGAGGCTGCCCATTCCCTGCGAGAAGAATCTAAATGAGTGCGAACCCAGACAAGGTCCTGCAAATCGATAGCGTGGAGGTGGTCTATGACAACGTCATTGCCGCGCTTCACGACGTTTCACTGGATGTGCCACGCGGAAAAATCGTCGCACTCCTGGGCGGTAACGGCGCCGGCAAGAGCACGACCCTGAAGGCCGTCTCCACCATGCTGGCGGCCGAACGCGGCAAGGTCACCAAGGGCACGATCACCTATGACGGCACCCCGGTCAAAAACCAGGACCCGGCCCAGATGGTCGGCCTCGGTATGGTCCAGGTGCTCGAGGGCAGACGCTGCTTCGGCCATCTGACGGTCGAGGAGAACATCATCGCCGGCGCCTACTCGAGGAAGCTGTCCAAGGGCGAAATCAGGGACGAGCTCGACAAGATCTACGGCTACTTCAAGCGCCTGAAAGAAAGGCGCAAGAGCCAGGCCGGTTTCACCTCGGGCGGCGAACAGCAGATGGTCGCGGTCGCCCGGGCGATGATGGCCAAGCCCAAGATGCTGCTGCTGGACGAACCTTCCATGGGTCTCGCGCCCCAGCTTGTCGCGGAGATCTTCAACATCGTCCGAGAGCTCAACGAAAAGGAAGGCGTGAGCATCCTGCTCGCCGAACAGAACACCAATGTGGCCCTTCGCAATGCCGACTACGGCTACATCATCGAGACCGGGCACGTGATGCTGGAGGGCAGCGCAAAAGACCTTCTGGAAGACGAGAAGGTCAAGGAGCTGTACCTCGGAATCTCCAAGGAAGGCAGGAAGAATTTCCGCGATGTCCTGAGAGAGGAGCGCGTGTGATCCCATGCCAGCGAATCCGACAAGGCAGAAGATGCCAACACCCGAGACGCAGCTTCGAACAACAAGCAGGCTGACATGACGCAAGAAAGAACCTACCCGATTGGCGATCCCGTCCTGGAGGTGAATGGAATCTCGTTGAGCTTCGGCGGGGTGAAAGCCATTACCGACACTTCTTTCAAGGTCCGCAGGCACGAGATCCGCGCCATCATCGGCCCCAACGGCGCCGGCAAGTCATCGATGCTGAACTGCATCAACGGGATCTACAAGCCGCAGGAAGGCACGATCGCCTTCAAGGGGGAAGTGCTTGAAAAGACCAGCCCGAACATTGTCGCGCGGAAAGGGATATCGAGGACCTTTCAGAACCTCGCTCTGTTCAAAAGAATGTCCGCGCTCGACAACATCCTGGTAGGCCGCAGGCTGCACACGCGATCGAACTTCTTCGAGGTGGCCTTTCAGCTCCCGAAAGCGACGGCCGAGGAAAAAGCCAACCGGGAGAAGTGCGAAGAAATCGTCGAGTTCCTTGAAATCCAGGACATCAGGGACACGCCGGTCGGCAAGCTGCCCTACGGTTTGCAGAAGAAAGTGGAGCTGGGCAGAGCGCTCGCCACCGAGGCCGAGGTCCTGCTGCTCGACGAACCGATGGCGGGCATGAACGTCGAGGAAAAGCGCGACATGTGCCGCTTTATCCTGAAGGTCAACGACGAGATCGGCACCACCATGGTCCTGATCGAGCATGACATGGGCGTGGTGATGGATATCTCCGACAGTGTGGTCGTGCTCGACTACGGCAAAATCATCGCTGACGGCCCGCCCGACGAAGTCAGATCCAATCAAGACGTTATCGACGCATATCTCGGGGTGGCCCATGACTGAATTTCTGTTCTTCATTGAGGTTGTGGTGGGCGGCCTGCTGGCCGGCACCATGTACTCGCTCGTCGCCCTGGGCTTCGTGCTGATCTACAAGGCCTCTTCGACCTTCAACTTTGCCCAGGGCGCGATGGTGTTCTTTGCCGTGCTTGCCTTCGTGGGCTTCATGGAGCTCGGGCTTCCCTTTCCCCTGGCCTTCATCGTCACGATCCTGCTGATGGTCGTGGTCGGCTTCTGCACGGAGCGACTGGTGCTGGAACCGCTGATGAACCAGAGCGAGGACACGCTGCTGATGGCCACCATCGGGCTCGGCTTTGTGCTCGAAGGATTGGCCCAGGCAGCCTGGGGCGTGGAGGTCAGGCGGCTCGACCTCGGTATCGGTGACTTCCCGATTCCCTGGATCGCGGACAGTACCGGACTCTTCATCAGTGCCCTTGACCTGACGGCAGGTATTGTCGCCGCGGTGATGATCATCGGCCTCGCGCTGCTGTTTAAATACACCAAGATGGGCCTCGGCCTGCGGGCGGTTGCCGACGACGCGGGGGCGGCCAGTTCGATCGGCATTCCCCTGAAGAACATCATGCTGCTGGTGTGGTCGGCGGCCGGCGTGGTCGCGCTGGTCGCGGGCATGATGTGGGGCGCGCGCGCGGGCGTGCAGTTCGCCCTGGTCGATCTCGCCCTCAAAGCGCTGCCCGTGCTGATCATCGGCGGCTTTTCCTCGATCCCTGGCGCGATCGTCGGCGGCCTGATCATCGGCGCGACCGAAAAGGTCCTGGAGGTCTACATCGGGCCTTTCTTCGGCGGCGCCATCGAGGGCTGGGCACCGTATGTTCTTGCGATCTTCTTCCTGCTCTACAGACCTGAAGGTCTGTTCGGCGAAAAGATCATCAGACGGGTTTAGGGGGAGTTTGTTAGGTGAGCAACAAACCGGTTTTCTTGTCCTACTCGAAGGGCGACATCATCAATTTCGTGATCCTGATGGTCCTGGCGTTTCTCGTCATCCCGCTCACGATCACGACCGACTACTGGTACACTTCGATCCTGATCCCCTGGCTTTGCCTCGCGCTGGCCGCCATCGGCCAGCAGATCGTCATGGGCTACGCCGGTCAGCTTGCACTGGGCGCGGCCGGCTTCATGGCGGCGGGCGCTTTCGCCTGCTTCAACCTTATCCTGCGCGTACCGGAATTTCCCTTCTTCGTCTCGCTGGGTCTGTCCGGCCTGATCGCCGCGGCCTTCGGTATCCTCTTCGGACTGCCGAGCCTGAGGGTCAGGGGGATCTACCTGATGGTCGCGACGCTCGCGTCCCAGTTCTTCATCATCTGGATGATCGACAAGTTCGGCTGGTTCAAGAACTACGACACCTCGGGCATCATCACGGCGCAGGACATCGTGATTTTTGGCAAATCCTTCACCTCACCGATGGAGATGTTCCTGGTCATCGTCGTGGTCGTGACTGTGCTGACAATCCTAGCGATCAACATGGCGCGCGGCAGTACCGGCCGCAACTGGATGTCGGTGCGCGATATGGACATCGCCGCGGAATCCATGGGCATATCGCTGCTGAGAACCAAGCTGCAGGCTTTCGCGATCAGCGCCTTTTACTGCGGCGTCGCCGGCGCGCTCTTCGCCTTTACCTATCTGAAGTCCCTGGAACCGGTGGCCTTCGACATCAAGCTGTCCTTCAAGATCCTTTTCATGGTCATTCTGGGCGGCCTCGGCACCATCAAGGGTGCCTTCATCGGCGCGGCCTTCATCCTGCTGTTCCCGGTGCTGCTCAACTCCATCGGCAACAACGTCTTTCACGGCGCGATCGACGCAACGATTATCTCGGCGACCGAACAGGTGGTCTTCGGCGTCCTGATCATTGTCTTCATGATCTACGAGCCGCTTGGCATGGCCAAGCTCTGGGACAACATCAAGCAGCGCATTGTGAGGAAATGGTCGCCCGGCGCCAAAGGGCAGCGCGACCAGGACGCTCTGAGCAGACAAGTGAGCTAGAGCATATACCGACTACAGGAGATCAATTTGATGGGTTTTGAAGTCTCATTCGGCAAGGCGCGTTGTGAAGCGCGATACGACGTATCGGGCGAGCAGCGCAACGCTGCCGATGAGCCTTCAAAGCCCACCGAAGGCCGGGTTCTTTCCCGCCTTGGCTGCGTTGCGGCTCTTATCCGATGCGGCGGCATCCGATGCACCACATCGCATTACGAACCGCGCCTTGTCAGGACGGAAAATCTCCCCGGTCAAATGATTCCCTGTGATCGGAATATGCTCTTGGCATGAACAAGCAAACGAAACTCCTGCTGGCCCTGATCGCCGGCATCTGCATCGGGCTGATGTTCGATAAGAACTTCGTCCTGTTTTAACCTGGCCATTTCTTCGCAGAATGGCATTATTCAACCTTAAATAGTACAAATGAAGTCAGCTAACCGAGCAGCGGAGAGAGTTTGAAGTTTTAGTTATCGACGCGTTTGCTTGCCCGAAGTTGCCGCCACGGCCGGATTGAGAGTGCGATGAAGACTGAGGCGATGGAAAAGTTACCGAAAAGCCCGCCCGACGGATCAGAGTTCGGTCCGTGGCTGGCGCAGTCGTCCATTCTCGTCGTCGATGACGAACCCGGCATGCGGCACTTCCTGAGGCGTACGCTCAGCCCGCGCTGCAGGCGGGTCAGGACGGCGGCGGATACGCAGGAGGCTTCGCGGATCCTGGATGAAGACCACTTCGACGTCATCATCCTGGACAACATCATGGCCGGTAAGCACGGGGTAGAATGGCTTGCGGAACAACGCGCCGTCGGATTCTTCGCCGACGTCATCCTGATCACGGCCTACGCGGATCTTAAGACGGCTATCCAGGCACTGCAGGCGGGCGTTTCCGATTTCATGCTGAAGCCCTTCCGTTCAAACCAGATCCTGAACGCCATCGCGCGCTGTCTGGACCGGCAACGCCTGCAGCGCGAGAACTTCGTGCTGCGCTACGAGCTCCGGGCGAGCTCCGATCAGCGCCTCAGCGACCGCCTGATCGGCGAGTCGCGCGCCATCGAGACGGTCCGCGACACCATTGCCCGCGTCGCGCGGGTTCCGACCTCCGTGCTCATCACAGGTGAGTCGGGAACCGGCAAGGAGGTCACGGCCCGCTCGATTCATACGCTGTCCGACCGGGGCGACAAGCCCTTTGTTCCCGTGAACTGCGCCGCCATTCCACCGGAGATGATCGAGAGCGAGCTGTTCGGCCATGTGAAGGGCTCATTTACGGGTGCAGAAACGGGACGCGACGGTCTCTTCCTGCACGCCCAGGGTGGGACGCTGTTCCTCGACGAGATCGGGGAACTGCCACTGGCAATGCAGAGCAAACTGCTGCGCGTGCTGGAGGACCGGCGCGTCCGCCCCGTCGGATCCGAACGCGAAGTTCCGGTCGACCTGAGGTTCCTCTTCGCCACCAATGCCAAGCTCGAGTCGCGGGTCGAGCGCGGTGAGTTCCGCGCGGATCTCTATTTCCGCCTCAACGTCATTCAGCTCCACCTGCCGCCGCTGCGGCACCGCGGCGACGACGTGCAGGAGCTGGCCGAGCTGTTCATGGGGCGGCTCTCCTTAAAGCTGGGCATGCCGCCGGTGCCTTTCAGTGCCCATGAGCGTGCGATGCTGGCCCGCTATGACTGGCCCGGCAATGTCCGCGAGCTTCGCAACGTGATCGAGCGGACCCTCATCCTCGGCCGCTTTCCCGACGATTTCGGTGCCGATCTGACCGGCCGTTGCCGACTCAACGGCAGTCTTGCCGAGGTAGAACGCAGGCACATCCTGTCTGTACTCGAGGACGTTGGGGGAAACCGTCAGGAAGCCGCGCGACGCCTCGGCATATCCCGGAAGACCATTGACCGGAAATACGCCGCCTGGAACGCTTGATGGCGAGAGCCCCCTGTGAGCGACTCATAAGGCCCTTGGCGTGAAATCAGTCCCCTCTGCCGCGAAAGCTATCTAAGTCGGCAGAACTGCGCGCAACTCGAATCATAAGTTCGGACGGAATTGAGCTTCATCAATTCCCGGTGCCGCCAAGATCTCTAGAGTTCTTCGGGAGGCTGCCTGAGGTTAAATCTTTCGCAGATTTAATCTTGCACGGGTTTGATCTTCCGGAGACCAGTCTGTATTGAATTCCTGTGACCGCCGCTGCGGCCAACCACCAAGGGCGCGGCGGCTTTATCCTGACAAGAGTAGTTTCCCCATGGCCCTGAACATCGAGACCTTCAGCAACGACAAGGGCGGCAACGCCTTCTTCAAGGCGATCGGACATCCCCTCGCCGCCCGCAAGGCCGCCGGCTTCTTCGCCGATCTGGCCAGCGGACCGGTCGCGGTCTACGACCCGCTGGGTTTCGCCGGCGCGCTGGGCGAGCTCTACGATCTTTCGGGCCTGGATGTGATCGAAGCTTACGTGCAGGACCTCGCGGACATCGGCAAGACCATCCGGGGCCGCGCCGCACAGCCGGTGACCGAGCTGCGCGAGTCCCGGGCGCGGAAACTCTTCGTCACCGCCTTCGATGCCGAACGCCTGATCGACCACATCCGCCACCTGCTGCCCGCCGGCATGGAGGTCATCTCGCTGGACGCCCTGCGCATCCCGGACGACATGCTGCTGAACAAGCGCAACTATCTGCAGGGCTTGAATTTCGCCACCAACTTCGTGCTGTTCCGGGAGGCGGACGGCCACCACACCCGCCTGGCCACCGCCAACTACTGGTCCGGCTACGGCGCCAAGGACCCGGAAATCTGGTGCTGCCTGATGGACGAGAAGGGGCAGACACTCGCCGAGTGGCGCGATCCGCTGCCCGGCGCCAACGCCTCGGTGGTGATCGACTCGAAAGACATCCGCGCGCGCTTCGACCTGCCGGAATTCACCGGCCAGCTCTTCATCCACATTCTGAAGCCCGCCGGCCACGACATCGTCAAGTACGCCCTGGACACCTACGGCGACAGCGACGAGGTGCTGTCCTGCACCCACGACGCCAACCCCTGGCCAGCCGATCTCTACGCCGGCCTGCCCGCGCCCAAGGCGGGCGAGAAGGTCATCCTCTGGGTTCAGAACAGCCACCCCTCGCCGATCCCCGCCGGCTCGGTCGGCCTGAACATGATGGGTAAAGACGAGATCGTGCGCCTGGACCGCCCGGTGCCCGGCTTCGGCCTGCTGGCCCTCGATACCGCCGAGCTGCTGCCGGACGCGCGCTGGCCCGAGCAGATCGAGGTTCAATCCGGCAAGCACTTCGTACGCCCGCGCTATGAGGTCCATGCCCCTGACGGACGCCAGCGCATCGCCCATGCCAACGTGGAGCGGGTCGACCTCAAACCCGATCCGTCCATCCCCGAGCTCTCCAACCTGATGGGCAAGGGCTTCATCCTGCCGGCGCCCCTGCTGCCGACCGGCCGCTACCGCTCGATCATGCTGCCCACGCCCATGGCGACCTGTCAGGCCAATATGCCGGTGGCGGCACTGGTCTATGATCCGGAAGGGCGGGAGATCGCCTCCCACCGCTTCGGCAAGCTGCCGCGCGACCATGCGGAGATCTTCGACGCCACGGCCGCCGTGAACGGCACCGACGCGGGTTGGGGCCACATGGAACTGGTCTATGACTTCGCCGAGGGCGGCCAAGCCGACGGCTGGCTGCACGCCCTCTTCCGCTACGAGGACACCGCCTCTGGCCATGCCGCCGAGACCAGCTTCGGCGCCCATATGTTCAACACAGTCCTGACCTACAAGGGCGAACCTCAGTCCTACGTCGGCCGCCCGCCGGGCCTGAGCAGCCGCCTCTTCCTGAGCTTCGGCCCCAAACCCACCGAGGCCATCTGCCACCTGATCTACCCGGCCTCCACGCCCTGGCACGCCAGGAGCGACACCAAGCTGATCCTGCACAACGGCCGGGGCGAACCGCTGGCCACCCGCGAGGTGCAGATCGCCTGCGGCGGGTCGTTACTCTGGCGCGTGTCGGAGATGTTCGAGGTCGATGAGGTCGCAGCCGCCGGTGAAGACGGCTACGTGCTGATCCGCGACGTGACCTGCCGGTTGTTTGGGTACCACGGGCTGGTGAATGGGGAGAAGGCCTTTAGCTTCGATCATATGTTCGGGTTTTGACGGAGCGTTTCTCTCAATTCAAAAACGCTTCGGCGGGCACGATTACGTATTTACTACTCTTCCAAACAGATAGCTCACCAACCAGTCGATTCTCCGCATTGAGACTAAACCTTCCATTCATCGGTCGGTCTGCGATAAACGATACGGTGAGATTGGAGACTGTCGCACTCAGCCTTGGCTTGCATTGTTTTTTATGATGGAAATTTATTGACGCACAATTTTGATCGGCATCCATAAAATGAAATGCATAGGTTTCCGAAAGGCCCTTTTGTACGATGTCTTGCGCCATCTCTGTAAGGTCAGACATAGCGGCCTTAGCTTTTGGAAAATCCAAGCTACGAACGGTAAGGGACTTTGACGTTAGAAATTTGCACCTAAGGGCGGCCGACCGAATGGATTTTTCGGTAGAATTCATACCCATCTCAACAATCGCGCTAAATAGATCCTTGTCGCGAGTATAGAGCATTGATTTATAAGCAGAAATACGCGCAAGTAAGCTTGCGCTGTTCAAAAATGTATCCTCTGCCTTTGCGAGTTCTTCCATGCTAGGGGCAGGGCCGCCAAGATCACATGCATGCAAATACTTGGGGCTTAAGGTCACCGCCAGCAAAACAGCTACAATATGTTTAGAGAGTTTAAGCACCTGTCGACCTCACTGAATTGACTTTATGGTCAACATTGCTCCCCATCGATTGGGTTGGTATTCCCACGGATAGGCAGCAACAACTGCACAATCAGTCTTTAGCTGAATATTTGCGTATGGCGGAAGCGTCCAAGAAGACCCATTGGGCTCATGAGTTGTGATCTTAACGGCCGTGTATTCTTTTAAACTATTGTCGAATTTTGGAACCGCCGAAACTAGCGTTACCCCACCACACAAAGGCTTTGGCGCCCCATCGTAGAATGGAACATCTAGAGTCCCTGGGATTGAAGATCCTTGAATCGTATCAGTCTTTCTAGAGCTTTCGTCGTCTGCGCGCCTTAAGCCTCGAAGAGACTCCAATTCATTTTTAAGGGCTCGCATATCTGCGTTTGCCGATGCGAGTTCGGCGTTGAGTTTATTCCGCTCTCTGCTTATCTCATCAAGCTTTACTTGAAGCGAAGCAACAGTCTCTACACGGGAACGAAGGCTTTCGAGTTCTTCTTGAACTCGGTCTCCTTCCTGAACGTCTCTGCCAACTTCTTGCGAGGTTTGAACGTCACGTGACGCGTTGATGTAACTGACATAAACACCAAGGGCTGAAACCAGGACTGTGAGAGCAGCAGCGCTTGGCGCCCATTTTAGATACGGCACGTACCACTTCGTTAGCGCCCGAATTCTGTTCCGAGCAGCTTCAACAAAATTACCCTTGGGGTAGACTCGCAGATACGCCTTGTACCCAGACACATCATCAACTGCATTCGCGACTTGAAAAAACTCAAGATCGCCATTCAAGGTCGCCGAACGCGACACTGCTTCTTTCGCATTGAAGCTCGGTGGTCCAACAATGCGCCCAATTTCTTGCGTGAGCTGAAAAAAATCGCCTGACGGCGTATTTTTGGAAATATCTAGAAACTGATTCGTCCGAACAGAAAGAGGAAGATCCTCAGGTTCGACCGATTTAACGACAACACCAAAATACTTCCCAAGCCGCTCCGCTTCCGAGGCTTCCTTTCTTACCCAGCGTGATTTCGTGGCCATTGGCGTCCATAGAACGACAACCAGCTTGGCAGCTCCAATCATCAAATCTATTGTTTCATCAAAATCATCCGCATTTTGGACATTCAAATCAGTAACAACTGAATACCCCGAATTTTGTATTGCGCGAGACACACTAAGAGCAATATCCCTCTCTTCGCGCTTGTAAGAAACAAATATATCAATATCAGTAAGCATTGAAAGGCGTTATTTCCTTTACAAAAACCCTATATTTTCACTTTCATTACATTAAGCAAAGTTTTTACAGCCATAAAAACACAATACTTAACTCTGTTGAGCAAATACACACGTGAGCTCGCAATAAAAATCTCACACAAGAACTTCTAAACCATACAACACTCCAGATTGCATTGATAGAGCAGTCTTTAACCATCGCCATCTCGTCGAGTTATCGAGGGGAGTTCTGGGGACATAACGTGCAACTCGCGCTCGGCGTTTTGAGCTAAATATTATGTCTACAGAACGAGGATGGGTTTGGCTGCAAGGTGAGGTCAAGGTTGATGCGTAATTTCGAACTTGCCCCTTTCCACAAGCGAGTGCCTGCCCCTGCTCCAGCGCCCGCCAGACTTTCAAACAGCGGAGCGCGGTGACGCGTGGAATCCTCGATTGCGAAGAGGATCCGGCGCGCGCGAAGCGCCCGGGACGCGAAGCTCCGGCTGCCTGCCAGGCGCCCGCATCACACCCGCTGCTTGAAGCCGATCTGATCGGGGTCCGTTATACCCGTGTTGCGGACGACCACATCCGCAAGGGTCTCGGTCTGGTCAATAATCCCGAGGCCCTCGGCGGAGAAGGTTGCTTCGTTGTAGACGGCTTCCGCCAGGAGGGGATTGGTCAGCGCCTGGGTGAAGGCGTCGTTGCCGACCATCAGGGTCATCAACTCACCCATGATCCGGGACTCGCCATGGTTTTCTGCGAAGATGCCCACGAACCACTCCAGCCGGTCGATATCACCGTAAACATCGCGAAGCTCGCGGGCCGTCGCTGCATCGCCGGTCAGTTCCTCGAAATCGCGGACCGGGTCCAGGCGGTAGTGCTTGCGATAGGCGTTGTAGGGCGCAAGTTCGCAGGTGCGGGCCATCTTCAGGCTCATCGCTTTGACCTCGGTCAGAAAGTCCGGATTGTTGTGCAGGCCGATCCGCCCGGCGAGCTGTCGGGAGGCATCCAGAAAGACCTGGTCCACACCGACGTCGAGCAACAACTGGATGTTTTGCCGCAGCGCCGCTCCATCCTGCTCCTGCCCCGCGAAGCGTACACTGGCCGGGATCAGATCATGCCAGCGGTAGAGCAGCGCAAACTCAACCGCGATCCAGTTCATCCGGTACCAGCGCTCCCTCTCCGCCGCGCCCGGCACCACCAGCAGCTTGAAGTCGACGGGCGAGATATGAACGATGTAATCGCCGATCACGATCTTCAGCAGCAGCACGATATTTACGTTGCGCGCGGTCTGGAAAACCCGCTCGTCATCCCACTCCGGATGGGCCTTTGCGATGATTCCGGCAATCCGATTGTGTTCACGCAGGAGCAGCACATTCAACAGGACGTTGCCCACGGTCGAGTTGCCGTGTTCCAGCCCGACGGCGAAGGCATTCATCTTGTGCTTCGGCGTCGCGTCTTCATACACGCGCTCGAAGTTTTCCGGCGTGTAGAGCCCTTCGAACTCTTCGCGTAACTGCGGACCCGCGCCCCTGTCTTCGAACAGCGGAACCGGAAACTCTTCGCCATTGAGCATCTGGCTTTTCAGACGGCCGCGCCGTTCCCCTTCTGCAAAGGCCCGCAGCTTGTCCGTCTGCACCTCGCCCGCGCCATAGATCTGGCAGAGATCGATCTCGTGATTGCTTTCGTTGTGTTTGAAGTCCTGCGGGTCCTTTGACTTGGTCCTGAGGAAACTGTCGGTGAACCACTGGGCGAAAAAGGGAAACAGCAGGCTCGTATCCGTCGCCCTGTGATCGCCGGCTCGTTCGAAGAGTGGCAGGACCTTGGCCGCGTCCGGGAGCCCCGCAGTGAAGTCCGGCGCCGGCGGCAGGTGGCGCCCGCTAAAGCGCCGGTCTGTCAGCCCGCGCCAGGTCGTGTAGGGGGCGGCCATCGACAAGGGCCGCGGCCGCGGCGGTGTCAGGTAAGCCAGCCGATTGATCAGAATCTGGTTGATGAAACGATGTAGAGGCGGAATCGCCGTGACGATAGCGAACAGAAACCCGAGCAGACCTGAAGACTCTTTTCGCGCCATTTCCTTTCCTCCGCGGAACCCGTTTTTTTCTTGTGAGACTTTGTTTCTGGCGCCGTCTCAAAACGCGCCGGGGTATTTTCCTTCGACGGCCCAGCCTGCGCGCTTTTGGAGAGATCCCCTGGACGGGCGCCGGATCAGGCTTCGGTTTGCGCCCTTTTACGCAAGACTTCAGTGGCTTTTCTCACTGTCGTACCCGGCGGCTTGATCGACGGGCGCTTCGGGCCCCTCACGCCTTGCGCGTCTTCACAGGGGCAAAGTCAATTTTACAATTGACTCTTTCCGCGGGACTGCGACCGTACGGCTCCTGACCGGTATATAGCCTCGGACCTTGAGATGACCGAAATCTTCAAACCCCGCGCGGTTTCCCATTTGGGCCTTTGGGCGTTCGGTGATCTTCAGTTCAAAGTCTACGGGTTACTGGCCGAAGGTCAGGAAATCACCGCAGACATGGTCGCCCGCGCGCAAGGTTTCGTCCGGGAGGAGGTACTGCCGGCGGTCGCCGCCGAAGGCGCCGATGACGGCCTGGGCTTCGTGATCCTCCATCCCGGAGAACTAGGCGTCACCACTTCCGCGCACTGGTGGATTCAGGGCTCGGTGCTCTGTCAGCGCAACCACCGGCAGCTCTACGGCACAGCGGAGCCGATGGACACGAAGACGCGGCCGGTGGTCGCCTGCGTCTGGGAACTAGCGTTGATCAACGCCGAGCAGGAAATCTGGCGGCGGACGATGATGGTAGAGCCGCCCAGCGAGGCAGCTTACCTGGAAGCGCGAGCGGATTTTGAGGCGGCGTAGGGGGCATACGACTTCGAGCGCGCGTCTTGAGACTCGCTGAGCCGGACCTGCCCGCCTTAGTTCATAAACTCGACCGCGTAGACCATCGCGATGCCGAGCAGGAACAGAGTCTCCAGCAGCAGGATGATCAGGTAGGAAGGGTGAACCTTCAGGATGCCGCCCAGATCGGTGCGGATGCCGATGGCGGCGATGGCGGTTACCAGCATCCAGCGCGACGCCTCTGCGATGACGGAGACCACGGCTTCGGGGATCTCCACCGTGTTACGCAGAACCGCGAGCGCGACAAAGAGGATCAGGAACCAGGGAATGCTCACCCGGCCGGCCTGGGAATCCCGAAAGATCATCTGGACGAAGATCACGATGAGCGGAAGCGACGCCACCCGCAGCATCTTGACCAGCGTGGCGATCAGCCCGGTGTCGTCGCTGACCGAATAGCCGGCGCCGACCACCTGCGCAACATCATGGATGGTCGCGCCGATCAGGAAACCGGTCTGGGTCTGCGACATCCCCAGCGCCTGGAAGAGGATCGGGTAGAGCACCATGGCGACGGTCGAGAGAACCGTGACGGTCACCACGACCAGGACCGTGTCGCGTTCACGGTCGGCCTTCGCCGGCAAGACTGCTGAGAGGGCCAGGGCTGCCGACGCGCCGCAGATCGCGACAGAGCCGCCGGAGAGCATACCGAATGCCAGGCGCCGGCCGATGGTGAAGGACAGGAGCGCACCGCAGCCCAGGGTCAGAATGGTCATGATGATGGTCGCAGCCACAGAGGTCAGGCCGATGGCCTCGACGTCCGCCAGGACCAGTTGGATACCGAGCAGACCGACGCCCAGACGCAGCAGCGTGCTGGCGCTCAGGTCGATTCCCGGCTTGCAGACTTCCACCTCCGCGAGAAAATGAAAGGCGATGCCGATCAGCAACGCGAAGAGCATGGTCGGCGCGCCGTAATGCTCCGAGAGAAAGGTCGAGGCGCCCGCGATCACGAGGGTCAGCGCGACACCGCGCCAGCTTACCCGCGCCTTATCGGCAAGACGGCGCACCAGCGGCTTTGGGGAGCTTTCCTCTGTCAATGTCTGAACCCTTTCTTCGAAACGCTAGGCGTGACCGGCCGGCATCGGCCAAAAAAGTGCCGTCTGCAAAAGCGCATTTTTCCTGGCGCTCACCGCTTTTCCAAGAGGCAGCGGCGACAGGCATTCGCATCATCCATGTCTGGCGTCACCAACGGAGTCGCGAAGATCCTGAAACGGCCGACGCCGCGGATGTAAAGTATTCGGTCTCTGCGCTGGTACCGCGAAGATATCGATCCGAATGCCCGGAGACAAGCAACGTTTTCGCACCTGCGAAATAAGCCCGCCAAAGCAGCGGCTCCGGCCCTGAAAATACTATCTTGAAGAGAAAACGAGCATCCGGCGCTTTCGGGCTGCCATGCCTGCTTCCATCTCGTGGCTAGAGATGGACGGCCAGAGGTTCCATACGCGCCCTCGGCAGGCTACAGACGCGCTTTTTCCGAGCGGTTCCGCAGCGCTTCGACATCAGGCACCGCACCCAGTGTCTTACCCGCCGCGCGCACCACGCCGCCGATCTGGATGAGCTGGTCCTGCAGGGGGTTGGTCTTGCGCCAGACCATGCCGATGGTGCGCGAGGGGCGCGGGTCGGGGAAGCGGGCGAGGGAGATGGCGGCGGAGCGGGCCTCCAGGGGCAGCGCCATTTCAGGGATGAGGGTCACGCCCAGGCCGGCACCGACCATCTGCACCAGGGTCGAGAGCGAGGACCCCTCCATGAGGTTCTGGGGCTCGGCGCCGCTGGCCTCGCAGAAGGAAAGCGCCTGGTCGCGGAAGCAATGCCCCTCCTCCAGCAGCAGCAGGCGCATCTCCAGGAGCTGCTTGGGGCTGGGCACCGGCTTCTCGGCATCGGCCTCCGGGCGGACCAGCAGGAAATCCTCCTCAAAGAGCGCGAACTCCTGAAGGGCAGGCTCGGAGATCGGCAGGGCGACGATCGCCATGTCCAGGCGCGACTCCATCAGGTCCTCGATCACCACCTCGGTCATAGCCTCGCGCAGGCGCAGGTCCAGCGCCGGAAAACGCGCCATGATGACTTTGATCATCTCCGGGAGCAGATAGGGCGCGACGGTCGGGATGACACCGATTCTGAGGCGTCCGGCGAAGGGGCCCTGGGCGGCGCGCGCCAGGTCCGCAAGCTCATCGACAGCACGCAGGATGTCCGCGGCCCGCCGGGCGAAGTCCTCACCCAGGGGGGTCAGATGGATATGCCGTACGGCCCGCTCCACCAGAGGCGCGCCGAGCATGGTCTCTAACTCTTTGATCTGTATGGAAAGTGCTGGCTGAGTGATGGCACAGGCCTCGGCCGCACGGCCGAAGTGCCCGGCCCGCGCCAGGGCATCGAAATAGCGCAGATGCTTCATGGTAACGCCAATCATTAGATTTTTTTATCACATCGGTAAAATCTTTCAACTTCTCTAAATGCCTCTCTGATATTAGAATTATTCTAATGCTAAATCACGACGGCCGAACGGATCAGGAGAGCGCGGCAGAAGCGCGGGTCCGACGGCCAACCCTCTGATTTCTTTGACCACGGCAAAGGCCATAAAAGGAGAGAACGATGGACGGAAGTACCACAGGCAAATGCCCGGTGATGCACGGCGGAAACACCGCGATGAGCACACCGGTCACGAAATGGTGGCCGAAAACCCTGAACCTGGAAATCCTGCACCAGCACGACGCCCGGACCAATCCGATGGACGCCGACTTCGACTATCGCGCCGAAGTCAAGAAGCTCGACTTCGAAGCCGTGAAGAAAGACCTCCACGCCCTGATGACCGACAGCCAGGACTGGTGGCCGGCTGACTACGGCCACTACGGCGGCTTCATGGTGCGCATGGCCTGGCATGCCGCCGGCACCTACCGGGTGCAGGACGGCCGCGGCGGCGGCGGCACCGGCAACCAGCGCTTCGCCCCGCTCAACTCCTGGCCGGACAACGCCAGCCTCGACAAGGCCCGCCGCCTGCTCTGGCCGGTGAAGAAGAAGTACGGCAACCGGCTGTCCTGGGCGGACCTGATCATCCTGGCCGGCAACATCGCTTACGAATCCATGGGCTTCAAAACCTTCGGCTTCGGCTTCGGCCGCGAAGACATCTGGGCCCCCGAGACCGACATCTACTGGGGTTCGGAAAAGGAATGGCTGGCGCCGAGCGACGAGCGCTACGGTGACATCGGGGATGCCTCGACCATCGAAAACCCGCTCTCGGCCGTGCAGATGGGCCTGATCTACGTGAACCCGGAAGGCGTGAACGGTCAGCCGGACCCGGCGCGGACCGCACTGCATGTGCGTGAGACCTTCGCCCGCATGGCCATGGATGACGAGGAAACCGCGGCGCTCACCTGCGGCGGCCACACCATCGGCAAGGCCCACGGCAATGGCGACGCCGGCGCACTGGGTGCCGAGCCGGAAGGTTCCGACATCGAGCAGCAGGGCCTGGGCTGGCATAACCCCAACCAGAACGGCAAGGCCAGCGATGCCATCACCTCCGGCTTCGAAGGCGCCTGGACCACGAACCCGACCCAGTTCGACATGGGCTACTTCGACCTGCTGTTCGGTTATGAGTGGGAGCTGCGCAAGTCTCCCGCCGGCGCGCAGCAGTGGGAACCGGTCGACATCAAGGAAGAGGACAAGCCGGTCGACGCCAGCGATCCCTCGATCCGCCGCAACCCGATCATGACCGACGCCGACATGGCCATGAAGGTCGACCCGACCTACAACGCGATCTGCCAGAAGTTCATGGCCGATCCGGAGTACTTCAAGGACACCTTCGCCCGCGCCTGGTTCAAGCTGACCCACCGCGACATGGGCCCGAAAGCCCGCTACATCGGCCCCGACGTGCCGGCGGAAGACCTGATCTGGCAGGATCCGATCCCGGCCGGCAACAGCGGCTACGACGTCGCCGCGGTCAAGGCGAAGATCGCCGAAAGCGGCCTGTCCGCTGCCGAGATGATCGCCACCGCCTGGGACAGCGCCCGGACCTTCCGCGGCTCTGACAAGCGCGGCGGCGCCAACGGTGCGCGCATCCGTCTCGCCCCCCAGAAGGACTGGGAAGGCAACGAGCCGGAGCGTCTCGCCAAGGTGCTCGGCATCCTCGAGCCCATCGCGGCCGAGACCGGTGCTTCGGTTGCCGACGTGATCGTGCTGGCAGGTAACGTCGGACTGGAACAGGCGATCAAGAACGCCGGCTCCAGCGTCGAGGTGCCCTTCGCAGCGGGCCGTGGCGATGCGACCGACGCGCAGACCGACGCCGAGTCCTTCGACGTGCTCGAGCCGCTGGCCGACGGCTTCCGCAACTGGCAGAAGACCGAGTATGTGGTCTCTGCCGAGGAACTGCTGCTGGACCGGGCACAGCTCATGGGCCTGACGGCACAGGAGATGACGGTTCTGCTTGGCGGCCTGCGGGTGCTGGGCACCAACCACAAGGGCTCCAAGCACGGCGTCTTCACCGATCGCGAAGGCACCCTGTCCAACGACTTCTTCGTCAACCTGACCGACATGGCCTATCGCTGGCAGCCGGCCGGTGGCGACAGTTACGAGCTACGTGACCGCAAGACGAACGAAGTCAAGTACACGGCGACCCGTGCCGACCTGGTCTTCGGCTCCAACTCGATCCTGCGCTCCTACGCGGAAGTCTACGCCCAGGACGACAACCAGGAGAAGTTCGTCCGCGACTTCGTGGCCGCCTGGACCAAGGTCATGAACGCCGACCGCTTCGATCTGGCGGCGTAATGTAAGAGATCCGGGCGGGCTGAGCCCATCCGGATCGCCGGCTTTCAGATAGAAAGCTTGGAGAGGCCCCGCATGGCAGTCCGCCCGGATTGCCGGCGGGGTCTTTTCCTTTGGGCGTTTCGACGGCAGCAGATCATCGCATGCGAGCGGATAGCGAGATGGAAATCGGCGGGTCCGAACGACATCCAACAAAACCGACGATGCGAAAGACCGGAAAGCCCAAGCGGCAATTCGGAATCACCCTGTCTGACGGATTTGTGTAAGCTGTCTTTCGGCGGGGGAATCACCTGGAGGAGGACGGCTGTGTCCAAGCTTCGTTTCGGGTTTCTTATGTTTGCCGGGCTGCTGCTCGCGGGAACTCTACCCGCCGGCACCGCGCAGGCCAGCAAGTGCTTCGCCTATGTCGACAACGCGCCCTCCCAGCAAGTCCCTGGCTATCTTCCCGCCAGCCTGCGCACTATCCAGGCGGCGCCGGCGGTTGAGGTGACCTACGTCACCCACTCGACCTTCCGCCTCAAGACACCGGCGGGCGTGGTGATCGCGACCGATTACGCGGGCTATGCCGGCAGCGGACCGGTGCCGACGGCGGTCACCATGAACCACGCGCACGAAACCCACTATACGGACTATCCCGACCCGGCGATCAAGCATGTGCTGCGCGGCTGGAATCCGGCCGGCGGGCCGGCAAAGCATGAGCTGACCCTGGCCGACGTGCATATCCGCAACGTGCCGACCGATATCCGCAGTTGGGGCGGCGGCGTGGAGGCGGACGGCAATTCGATCTTTATCTTCGAGGTGGCGGACCTCTGCATCGGGCACCTGGGCCATCTGCACCACAAACCGACGCCGGAGCAGCTCGCGCAGATCGGCCGCCTGGACGTGGTCTTCGCGCCGGTCGACGGCAGCTACACCCTGGATCTCGCCTCCATGATTGAACTGCTGAAGGAACTGCGCACCAGCCTCGTCATCCCCATGCACTACTTCGGCCAGGAATCCCTGAAGCTGTTCCTGCTGGCCATGGCCACGGACTTCGAGATCGACATCGCGAAGGACCCCTTGCTGGAGATCTCCCTCACCTCTCTGCCCCACCAGCCGACGGTCCTGGTTTTGCCTGTGAATTGAGGGCTTTCCGGGAGGGCCGCTCCCGAGCAAGTGATTAGCCAGGCCGCCCGTATTCACTAGGCTGCATGTATTCGTTTTACCTGCAGAGGGAACCAGCATGCCAAGTTTCATGACAGCCGGCCGGCGCGCCGCCACTGCCGCGGGGATTGCCCTGTTCGCCACCATCGGCCTCTCGGTGCCGTCGCAGGCCCAGAACCGGGACTTCTCCAAGGTCGAGATCAAGACCGAGCAGGTCACTGATTCCATCTACGTGCTCTACGGGGCCGGCGGCAACATCGGCGTGTCGGTGGGCGACGACGGGATCTTCCTGATCGACGATCAGTTCGCGCCGCTGAGCGAGAAGATCCTGGCGGCCATCCGGGAGCTGAGCGGCAAGCCCATCCGCTTCGTGATCAACACCCACTGGCATGGCGATCACACCGGCGGCAACGAGAACCTGGGGCGCGAGGGCGCGACCATCATGGCCCATGAGAACGTGCGCCGGCGTCTCTCGACCGAACAGAGCATCCCGGCCTTCAACCGGACTTTCGATCCCGCCCCCGCCGGCGCCCTGCCGCAGGTGACCTATGACGAGGGCGTGACGCTGCATCTGAACGGCGAGCATGCGCGGGTCATGCATGTGCCAAACGCCCACACCGACGGCGACTCCTTCATTCACTTCGAGGAAGCCAACGTCCTCCATACGGGCGATCTCTTCTTCAACGGCTTCTTCCCCTTCATCGACGCCTGGAGCGGCGGCTCCATCGACGGTGTGATCGCGGCGGCCGATGCCATGCTGGCCATCGCCGACGACAACACCAAGATCATCCCCGGCCACGGCCCGCTGGCGAGCAAGGCCGATCTGATCGCCTATCGGGAGATGCTGCAGACCGTCAGCGACCGCGTCGGCCAGGGCATCTCTGACGGCAAGTCACCCGGCGATCTGGTCCAGGCCGGCACCTTCGGCGACATCGAAGAGGCCTGGGGTGGCGGCTTCCTCAATACCCTGAAGTTCATCGGCATCGTCTACGAGGGCAAAAGGTCGTAAGACCTACGAAGCGGCAACAGACCGCGGTCGATTTGGGGCCACCAGCCTGACTGTCTCATTGCGCAGGGCCTCACAGAGGTCCTGCGCCGCCTGTGATGCGTTCTTAGAGCGCAGCAGCCTGACCTCGATCGCGGGGAGCTCCGGCAGGCCGAATTGAGCGCCGATCTCGCGGATACCCTCGGGAACGCCGTGACCGGTGCGCACCGCGACGCCCAGCCTGGACCGCAGTGCCGCCCAGATGCCGGGCAGGCTCGGCGTGGTCACGGCCGTCTGCCAGCTCCGCCCCGCCCGATCGAGCGTGGCCAGAGCCGCCTGCCGAAAGAGACAGGGGTGTTCGAAGAGAACCAGGGAAACCCGCTCGCCTTCGGCCGGCCGCCGGAAGGCGTCACTGGCCAGCCACTGCATGGGCAGTTGGCACAGAAGCTCTCCATCTTCTCGACCAGAGCCCTCCAGGAAAAAGGCGATCGCGCCGTCCAGCCGGCCGGCACGGACTTCTTCATCCAGGCAGTGGTTCGGCCCCGCACGGACCTCGACATGAACATCGGGGTGCCTGGGGGCATAGGCCGTCAGCGTCGCCGGCATGACATCCTCGAAAAAATCCTGCGGCAGGCCGAGGCGTACCGTGGCTGAGGTGACGGACGCGCCGAGCGCCAGCGCGGCTTCGTCGTTCAAGGCGATGATCCGACGGGCGTAGTGCACCAGGGCCTCACCCGCCTCGGTGGGAACCAGGCCTCGCCCCTTTCGGACAAAGAGCTGCGTGCCGGCCTGCTGCTCGAGCTTTTTCAGTTGCATGCTGATTGCCGACTGCGAGCGGCCCAGTTGCACCGCTGCGCGCGCAAAGCTCTGCTGGTCGATACCGGCAACGACAGCCCGCAGCGCGTCAATATCGAAGGCGGCATTCACTTCACGATTCCTGAACTGGATATTCAAATAAATTCGTTATTCGAAAGTGTAGGCTTTTGCTAGCGTCCGGGTCAATGCAGGTGCAGCCGTTTCGGATAGCGCGCCTGATGCCTCAGCACTGGACAACGGACAAGCAGCAACATGACCACTGCAACGTCAACCACCCACGACAACCGCGGCCCCATGGTGATCGTGATCGCGGGCGGCATCGTGCTTGCGCTCTCCTTTGGCGTGCGCGCGGTCTTCGGGGGCGTCGTCGAACCGCTTTCGAAGGATCTCTTCGGTGGGAGCATCGATGTCTTTTCGCTTTCGATCGCGATCCAGAATCTGGTCTGGGGCCTCGCCCAACCGGCTTTCGGCATGATTGCGGACAGGTACGGCGACCGGCGCGCGCTTTGGCTGGGCTTCGTTTTTTATGTCCTGGGCATGGGGGGTTGCATCCTTGCCACTTCACCGATGGGCCAACATCTCGGCGCCGGACTGCTGGTCGGGATGGGCATCTCGGGAACCGCCTTCGGAACGGTGCTGGCCGTGGTGGGCCGGGCGGCGCCGGAAGACAAGCGCACGGCCTACCTCGGCATCACCTCGGCGATCGGGTCCACGGGACAGGTGGTGCTGCCGCTTCTCATGTCCTGGCTGATCGAATGGCTGGACTGGCGCATGACGCTGCTGGTGATCACCGCGGCACTCGCACCCATGGCGCTCTGCATCCCCTTGCTGCGCACAAAGCCGGGGCAAGGCTCGTCAAGCGACGAGACCGGGCCGCTTTCGATCACCCAGACGCTCCGCGCCGCCTTCGGGCATTCGAGCTACACGCTGCTGACCGCCGGCTTTTTCGTCTGCGGCTTCCACCTCGCCTTCATCACGGCACATCTTCCGAACTTCGTGCAGCACTTCTGCCTTTCGAGCGCATCCGCGGCTGAGCTGCGGGCCCTGGGTCTCCAGGCGCTCGCCCTGGCCGGCCTGGCGAACATCTTCGGCACGCTGCTGGCGTCACGGCTCGGGACCAGCTATCCGAAGCCCTATGTCCTGGCGGCGATCTATGCGCTGCGAGCCGTGGTGATCATCATCTTCATTTCACTGCCCGTGACACCTGCCTCCGTCATGATCTTCGCCCTGGTCATGGGTGTGCTCTGGCTCTCGACCGTGCCGCTCACCAGCGCCCTGGTGCTGACCATGTTCGGCCCGCGGGCAATGGGCAGCCTCTTCGGCTTTGTCTTTCTCAGCCATCAGGCCGGCGGCTTTGCCGGAGTCTGGCTCGGCGGGCTCTTTTTCGATCGCTACGGCAACTACGACGCCATGTGGCTTCTCTCCATCGCGCTGGGCGTGCTCTCGGCGATCGCACATCTGGCTGTCAGAGAGGACGCGGCACCACGCGGGGGACTTGCCTTGGTGAATTAACCTGTCACCCCCGCTGCCTGCGACCTTTTCCCTGACCGGAAGCCTCGGAGGGGTCGCGGGAAACCAGGGGCGCGCTCCGCCGGATCACAACACGCGCGGTTCGATCCAGCCGCGCGCGATCGGAGCCTTGCGGGCGCGCCCCTGCGTATCTATCTTTTCTTTCGAAATCGAATCCCCACGGATCTGTCGACGCGCGCGGGCGAGAGCGCAGGATGTGCCAGGGGAGAGGATTCCCTGAATTTACGAAGCTCATCCTGCGGAAAGCGAAGATGTCCAGCACCCACGAGACCAAAGTCCTCATCATCGGATCCGGCGCGGCCGGTCTGACCGCCGCGATCTATGCCGCGCGCGCCAACCTCAGCCCCATGCTGGTGGCCGGTCTGCAGCCCGGCGGGCAGCTCACCATCACCACCGATGTGGAGAACTACCCGGGCTTCGCCGACGTGATCCAGGGCCCCTGGCTGATGGAGCAGATGCAGAAACAGGCCGAGCATGTCGGCACCAAGATCATTTCCGACCTGATCACCGAAGTCGATTTCTCCAAGCGACCCTTCGTCTGCAAGGGTGACAGCGGCGACAGCTATGTGGCCGATGCCATCATCATCGCAACCGGCGCCCAGGCACGCTGGCTGGGCCTGCCGAGCGAGCAGCACTTCAACGGGCGCGGGGTTTCGGCTTGCGCGACCTGCGACGGCTTCTTCTATCGCAACAAGCCGGTGGTCGTGGTCGGCGGCGGCAATAGCGCCGTCGAGGAATCCCTCTACCTCGCCGGGATCTGTTCGAAAGTGACCCTGGTGCATCGCCGCGACAGTCTGCGCGCGGAACAGATCGCCCAGCAGCGTCTCTTCAAACATCCCAAGATCGACGTGGTCTGGAACGCGGTGGTCGACGAGGTGCTCGGCGGCGATGGCCCGATGGACGGGGTCGAGGCCGTACGCCTGCGCTCGACGGTCGATGGTGAGACCAGCGAGCTGCCGACCGAAGGCGTCTTCGTGGCGATCGGCCATGACCCGGCAACCGGCGTCTTCAAAGGCCAGCTCGACATGGACGAGGAAGGCTACATCCTGGCGACGCCCAACTCGACCGAGACCTCGGTGCCCGGCGTCTTCGCCGCCGGCGACTGCGTCGACAAGATCTACCGGCAGGCGGTCACGGCGGCGGGCCTGGGCTGCATGGCAGCCCTGCAGACCGAGAAGTTCCTGGCCGAGAACGAAGCGGAACAGCCGGCGGCGGCCGAGTAACAGGCCGGCCCGCGCCGCGGGCGTCTCTTGAGAGGAATTGTTAACCTCTTGACCTCACTGTATTTTCGGGGTCGTAGCGGGAATAACCTCCCGCCTCTATAATGGCCGAACGAAGCCATCGTACTGCAGGGGTCTGAGAATTAGCTTTTCCCGGCCGATACGACTGGGGAAGCTGTGTGGATAAAGGGGGGTGAAGGTGGCAGCAGCAGGAGAAACAACAACAAGAAAGAGCGCGCTCGGGGCCTCCATAATGGACTGGGATAAGCTGCGCATCTTTCACGCGGTCGCCGAAGCGGGCAGCTTCACCCATGCCGGCGAACTCTTGAACCTGAGCCAGTCGGCGGTCAGCCGCCAGATCAGCGCGCTGGAAGACAGCCTGAAGGTGGCGCTGTTCCACCGCCACGCCCGCGGCCTGATCCTGACCGAACAGGGCGAGCTGCTCTATCGCACCGCGCACGATGTCTTCGGCAAGCTGGCCATGACCGAAGCGCAGCTCACCGAAAGCAAGGACCGGCCCAAGGGTCCGCTCAAGATCACCACCACGGTCGCCTTCGGCTCGACCTGGCTGGCGCCGCGCATGCGCGAGTTCATGGAGGTCTATCCCGAGATCGAGGTGCAGCTCATCCTGGCCGACCGGGAGCTGGATCTTTCCATGCGCGAGGCCGACGTGGCCGTGCGCCTGACCCCGCCGCGGCAGCCGGACCTGGTGCAGCGGCACCTGCTGACCGTCCATATGCACATCTATTCCTCGGTCGGCTACATCAAGAAGCACGGCATGCCGAAGAGCCCGGAAGAGCTCGACAACCACCGCATCATCGTCTACGGCGAGGAAAACCGCCCGCCGGTGCCCGACGTGAACTGGCTGCTGCGGATCGGCTACAAGCAGGGACAGCTCCGGCGCCCGGCCATGACCATCAACAACGTATACGGCATCATGCAGGCCCTGCAGTCCGGCGCCGGCCTGGGCGCCCTGCCCGACTTCATGCCCCAGGGCCACAACGATCTGGTCCAGGTCCTGCCGGAGATCGAAGGGCCGCAGTTCGATGCCTACTTCGTCTACGCCGACGAAATGCGGTCTTCGAAGCGGATTTCAGTCTTCCGCGACTTCCTGCTGCGCAAGGTGGCGGATTCGATTTTTTAAGGGTTTTCGCTGTATCGGCGCTAGCCCTCTCCCCCACCCCAACCACCCGTAGGATAATGTCATTGGGTGGTTGGGGTGGGAGAGAGGGCCGGCGCAGAACCGCAATCAGTTCCTCACCTGTCCGGCTGAACTTCGCCCTTTCGCGTTGCGACTTGCCGTCCCTTGAGCGACTCGCGATAGAAGACAAACAACCCGCCGCCGACGATCAGCAGGATGCCGATGAGCCCAACAGCATCCGGCCAATCTCCCCAGATCACCACCCCCCAAATCATGGCCAACGGCAAAGCGCTGTATTCGAAAGGGGCGACCGCGGTGGCCTCGGCGAGCCGGTAGGCCTGCGAGATCATGTAGCCCCCGACCGCCGCCAGAGAGCCACAGAGCAGCATCAGAAGCGCATCCTGCGGGCTGGGCCAGGACCAGGCCCGGAACAGGAACTCCAGGCTGGGATCCCCGGAGCCGGCGAAACGGCCATCACCAAACGCCAGGCCAAAGAGCGAGCTGGCGATCACGAAGGTGAAGTGGATATAGAAGGCCAGCGTCGAAGCCTTGTAGACCACGCCGATGCGCCGGGTGATGATCTGCATCACCGCGTAGCAGAAGGCCGCCAGCACGGGCAGCAGCGCGACCAGTTGGATCACCCCTGCGCCCGGCCGTAGCATCACGATCACGCCGGCCATGCCCATGAGCACCGCACTCCAGCGCACCAGTCCGACCTTTTCGCCCAGGAAAGGCACCGAAAGCATGGTGATGAAGAGCGGGCCAACGAAGAAGATCGCCATGGCCTCGGCGATCTGCATGCTGGCCAGCGCCAGGAAGTAGCTCATGTTGGCCACCACCAGCAGCAGTCCGCGGCCGATCAGGGGCACGGGGTGGCGGGTGCGCAGGCCCGAAAGGCCGCTTTCGAAATGGACGATAATGAGCGTGAGGATCATGGCCACGGAAGCGCGCGCCAGAACGATCTCGTGCAGGGGATAACTGCCGCTCATCCATTTGATGACAACATCTTGGGTCGAAAGCGCCGCCGCCCCCAGGATAATGCAACAGACACCCTGAAGCTGGGGTTCGGCGCGAACCCGGCTCAACACGAGGCCCGTTTTCTCTCCATCACAGAGCAGTCTCCCCTGGGTTTGTCGCGTCCGACGCTTGCGTCTCATCGGCCGGATTTGACGCGCGATCTTCTCAATATGTGAGAGCAAGCGACGGTATTTGCGCTTGACAGAAATGATATCCCGCGCAGGGAAGCCCCCCAAGTCTTTCAAGGGGCAAGACTGCAACAGGTGGGAACAATCGCGCTCTGTCGCGGAATTAGGCAGAAAAAAATATTTTATAACAATATATTAGCAGATATGCAGCTTCTGCATATCTCCACTGCCCAAATAGACATCGACACTCGACGAGGAATGCTTATCTTCTACTCATCGATGTTGCGACGCAGCATCAACGAGTTTCCACCTCCCCCGGTGGACTCGTGTTTCCGGACCCCCCTGTCCGGAACTAGGGTCTTCGGACCCCACGTCTCCCAGACGTGAAGCCCCCCTGTTCAACTTGCCGGGAACTGCGGTTCCCGGCATTTTTTTTGCCAATCACCTTCACAATAGAAAAAACGGCCAGCAAGCAAGGCACTCGCTGACCGTCTTGAATGTCACATGCGCGTACCGGAACCGCGCATCACATAAACAGCCGTTCGTTCTGCAAGCCGCTGTAAAGATCGGCAACGAACTCGCCATAGCCGTTCCAGGGCAGCGTCGGCACCCGTTCGTCCTGGCCCAGCACACGCTCCGTTGCCTGACTCCAACGCGGATGGGGCACCTCGGGGTTCACATTGGCCCAGAAGCCGTATTCAGCGGCCTGGATCTCCTCCCAGAAGGAAAGCGGACGCTTGTCGGTGAATTCGAAGCGGACCAGGCCCTTCACGTGCTTGAAACCATATTTCCAGGGCACGGCGAGGCGCAGCGGCGCGCCGTTCTGCTTCGGCATGGGCTTACCGTAGAGACCGGTCGCGATGAAGGAGAGTTCGTTGGTCGCTTCGGCGATGGTCAGGCCCTCGACATAAGGCCAGGGATACCAGCTCGCCTTCTGGCCAGTCGCCACATCGGGGTCCTTGAAGGTCTCCATCTTGAGGTACTTCGCCGAGGACAGGGGCTTAGCCAGGTCGACCAGGGCCTTGAGCGGGAAGCCGCTGTAGGGCACCGCCATGGACCAGGCCTCGACGCAGCGATGGCGGTAGACCCGCTCCTCCAACGGCATCTTGGCCAGCAGGTCGTCGACGCCAATCTCCATCGGGGCTTCGACCAGACCGTCGATCTTGACCGTCCAGGGGCGCAGCGGCAGGGCCTGCGCCTTCTGCCAGATGTTCTTGGAGGAACCGAATTCGTAATAGTTGTTGTAGGTGGTCGCCAGCTTCTCGTCGGTGATCTCGCGGTCAAGGCGATAGCGCAGATTGCGCTGCACCGGATAGAGCTTGGCCGAAGGGTCCTGCTCAGCCGCCGCGTCGTTCGCGGCCTGGGCCGTCTGCGTGCCCTCGCCGTCGCAGCCGCTGACCAGCCCGCCGGTCACGGAGAGAAGCGATCCGGCGGCGATGCCTTTGATCAAACTCCGGCGCTTCAGGAACGTCGATTCCGCGGTCGCTGCGGACTCCGGCAACTCCCAGCCTTTCTTGATTTTGATCAACATGATAGAGCACTCCGAGATTGCATTAACCAGCTATACCAAGGGGTGGCAATATTGACCCACAGGGATTGTCTCCAGGGATCTTCGGGCAGGAGAAAGGCCGCAGGCGATACAGCGTATCGTCAAGGCTTTTCGACGCCCTCCGAAGTTCCCTGGAGACAACCGTGGCGGCAGCTTTCTGAGGCTTTCGGACTGCGTCGCGCGCAGCTTCCGATGTGCCGCATCGCTGCGCCACGCGCTCCTGACCGAAAACCTCAGAAAACTGTCCCTGTGGGTCAATATTACCACTCCTTGGTATAACTAGTCCGATGCTCCCTCACAGGCAAATCAAGGACCCGCGAGCAGGGAATCTGGACCAAAGCGAAAAGGGCCCGGCTTTTCGCCAGGCCCTTTCTATAGCAGGAGATTCTTTAGGGATTCTTAGGCTTTCCGCCAGATCTCACGTAACCGGATCTCGCGCAACCAGATTTCACGCAATCATGCTGCGCAGCATCCAGGCGGTCTTCTCGTGAACCGCCAGGCGGTCAGCCAGCAGGCCGAGGGTGACCTCGTCATTGCCCGCATCGGCGATCGGCAGGACGCCACGCGCGGTTTTGGCGACAGCTTCATGGGCTTCGACCAGTTGACGCACCATTTCTTCAGCCTCGGGCACACCCTCAGCCTCCTGGACCGAGCTCAGGCGGGCGAAGGCCGCGTAGCTGCCCGGCGCCGGCTCGCCCAGGGCGCGGATGCGCTCGGCGATCTCGTCGACAGCGGTCGCCAGCTCGGTGTAGTGCTCTTCGAACATGGCGTGCAGCGACTGGAACATCGGGCCGGTGACGTTCCAGTGAAAGTTATGGGTCTTCAGGTAGAGCGTGTAGCTGTCCGCCAGCAGATGCGACAGGCCTTCCGCGACCTTCCTGCGCTCATCCTCGGGGATACCCGTGTTGATGTCCATGGTCCTCTCCTCTTTCAGCGTCGGTAAATCATAGCCATAGGGCCATTTTTTAGAATAATTCTAACAACAAGAAAGATATAGGCGGAGAAGCACCTGAGATCAAGGTTTTTTAGAATTATTCTAAAAATAAAATTCGCGAGGATTTATCTTTGTTTTTCAAATAGATAATAAAGAATTTACCTGCAAAGGAAAGACCGGTGCGCTGGACAAATCAGCGCACCGGCCGTTGAAGATGGCAGACTGAAATGCGGCTTCAGATGCCGATCAGTGTTCGGCCTGCTGAGACGCCATGACACGCTCCGCCAGCTTGCCGGTGAGTTCCTGAAGATGGTCGAACTGCCATTCGAAGCTGCCCACCCCGATGGTCAGGGAGCGCAGTTCGATAATGAGATCATGCAGCTCGGCCTGCGGCATATGACATTTGAACTCATCCCAGCCGTCCCAGCCCGATTTGCCCTCGAAGCCGAGGATCTGGCCGCGCCGGCCGCTGACGAGCCCGTGCACGCGGGCCGTGAACTCGGCCGGGACCGAAATCACCACCTCGTATATGGGCTCCAAAAGGACCGGACTGCACTGCGGAAGCCCCTCGGACATCGCCAGGCGGGCCGCCGACTTAAAGGCCTGGTCGGAGCTGTCGACCGCGTGGTGCTGCCCGTCGAACAGGGTGACCGAGACATCGACCACCGGAAATCCGAGCGGGCCGCGACTCAGGTACTCCTTGGCCCCGGCCTCGACCGCCGAAATGTACTGCTTGGGGACGGACCCGCCGACAACCTTGTCGATGAATTCGAAGCCCTCGCCCCGGCGCAGCGGCTTGATCTCGACCTGCACGTCGCCGAACTGGCCATGTCCGCCACTCTGTCGCTTGAAACGGGAGTGCTGCTTGACCTGCTTTTTGATGGTTTCCTTATAGGCCGTCTGCGGCGGTGAAGAATCCACATCGACATTATACCGTGACTTCAAACGGTCGATGACGATTTTGAGGTGCATTTCGCCCTGCCCCCAGAGCAGCATCTGATGGGTATCGGCATTGTGCTGAACCGAGAGCGTGGGATCCTCCTCGACCAGGCGGGCGATGCTCGCGGAAAGCTTCACGTCGTCCTGCCGGTTGCGGGGCGAGATCGCCAGGGCGTAGACCGGTTTGGGAACCTCCGGCCAGATGATCTCGGCATTCTCGACCGGTCCCGCCAGGGTGAGCAGGTCTCCGGTCTTGACGTCCTGGAGCCGTCCCAGCGCCACCAGTTCGCCCTCGCCAGCACCGCTGACTTTTTGGCTTTCTCCGCCCATCAGCCGATAGAGTCCCGAAGGCTTCACATCGCCGATTGTCGCCGATTCCGCGAGCTCGCCGCGCCAGATACGGGCAATCGAGAGCTTCCCGGTATGCTGTTGATTAAGCGTTTTCACGACACTGGCACTCATGCCACCGTTGACGGGCACACCCAGCCGCGCCGCCGCGACGCCCGGTGCCGGACAGTCATGCCGCAGCGCCTTGAAAAGCCGGGTGATGCCGTTGCCGTGCTCGCCCGAGCCCATCATGACCGGAACGATCAGGTCCTCGGCCAGATCCTTGGAGAGCTGATTGAAGACTTCATCGGAACCGGGAACGCGGTCTTCCAGAAGCTGTTCGAGCAGATCGTCGTCGAAGTCCGCAAGCGACTCCAGCATCTCCTGCCGGGCTTCGCTTTCACGTGATTTGATGTCTTCCGGAATCTCGATGAGATCGGACGGCCCGCCTTCCTTGTAGCGGTAGGCGCGCTCACTGACGAGGTCGACAAAACCGGTGATCTGATCGCCATCGCGGATCGGCACCTGGCGCAGCAGCAGCGGTCGCGCGGAGATACTCTGCAGGGCCTCCATGACGTCGCGAACCCGTGTGGTCGCCTTGTCCGTTTTGCCGATAAAGAGAATGTGGGGAATCTGGTAGTCGTCCAGGAACTTGAAAAGTGGTGCCATCGCGAGGACACGGTCGACTTCCGGCGGTACCACCACGATCGCGACATCCGCGGCCATCAGGGCGCTTTGGCTCTCGTAAGCCAATTCAATCGAACCGGGACAGTCTATGAAGAACCAGCGCTCACCAAGATACTCGCAGTGGGCAAAATTGGCTTCGACCCCCATGAGCCTTTCGCGGGCTTCGGCCGATGCGTCGCCGACGGTATTGCCTTCGGTGATGGAGCCTTTTCGTCCGATCGCTCCTGCCGTGTGAAGCAAGGCCTCCATAAGCGTTGTCTTACCGCTCGTATAAGGCCCGACGATAACGGCACAACGTGCCGGTTCAGCAGACTTAGACGTCATATTGTCCTCCCTTTGGCGCCCAAATGGTGCGGCCAAACGGCTGACTCCCTTCTTGCCTGGCTAACTCGTCCCACAGAGATGACGGATCCGCGGGTAGCGTCACCTGCTGCCCGGGAATCAGGCATCAGGACCGGACCATTACGCGCTGGTTATGGTTAACGGTGCTCGATAAACGTCCTCATGACTTCTTCTCTTGATATCCCATGCTCCCAAAGAATCAGCGAGTCATGCAACAAGAAATCTGTCGCAGGCGCTCCTGCCCGCGCTTGATCACAGGCCCGGACAAAAAAACCGCCCGGGCCAGTTGGCCGCGGGCGGTTCTGTCAATCAGGCGGGGTGAGCGCGCCGTTACCGGCGCGCCGCCGTCAGCTCAGGGCTTCACACGCGCGCTTGATGCGGGCGCAGGCCTCGCGCAGAGCTTCCGTCGAGGTCGCGTAGGAGACCCGGAAGTAAGGCGAGAGACCGAAGGCTTCGCCCTGCACCACCGCGACGCCCTCTGCTTCCAGCAGATAGGTCACGAAATCGCTGTCGGACGCGATGGTCTTGCCGTCCGGGGTGGTCTTACCGATGGTGCCGGCACAGGAGGGATAGACGTAGAACGCGCCCTCCGGCGTCGGGCAGTGCAGGCCCGGGCAGAGGTTGAGCAGCTCAACCACCATGTTCCGGCGCTCCTTGAAGACCGCGTTGCGCTCGGCGAGGAAATCCTGGGAGCCGCTCAGGGCCTCGACCGCCGCGGCCTGACTGACCGACGAGGGGTTGGAGGTGCTCTGGGACTGGATCTTGGACATGGCCTTGATCACATCCTTCGGGCCCGCCGCGTAGCCGATCCGCCAGCCGGTCATGGCATAGGCCTTCGAGACGCCGTTGATGGTCAGGGTACGGTCCTTGATCTGCGGCTCGACCTGCGCCGGGGTCACGAATTCGAAATCGTCGTAAACCAGGTGCTCATAGATGTCGTCGGTCATGACCATGACCTGGGGATGGCGCAGCAGCACATCGGTCAGCGCCTTCATCTCGTCACGGGTATAGGCCGCGCCGGTCGGGTTGGAGGGCGAGTTGAGGATCAGCCACTTGGTCTTGTCGGTGATGGCCGCTTCCAGATCCTCCGCACGCAGCTTGAAGCCGTTGTTCTGGGAACAGGGCACGGCCACCGGCTCACCCTCGGCCAGCAGAACCATGTCGGGATAGGAAACCCAGAAAGGCGCGGGGATCACCACCTCGTCGCCCGGATTGATGGTCGCCATCATAGCGTTGTAGAGCACCTGCTTGCCGCCAGTGCCTACGGTGATCTCATCCGGACTGTAGTCCAGGCCGTTCTCGCGCTTGAACTTGTCGCAGATCGCCTGCTTCAGGGCCGGGGTGCCGTCGACCGCAGTGTATTTGGTATCGCCCGCGCGGATTGCTGCGATCGCCGCCTCTTTGATGTTGTCCGGGGTATCGAAATCCGGCTCTCCCGCGCCCAGGCCGATAACGTCCCGGCCGGCGGCTTTCAGCTCGCGCGCCTTGGTGCTGACGGCGATGGTGGGAGAGGGTTTGATTCGTGCGAGGCGGTCCGCAATCTGCGCCATGACCTGGGGCTCCCTGAAATAAGAACTGGGGCTGCGCGGGACGCAGTCCCCGATGAACAATAATGCCCGGCGAACCTAGTAAAGCCGCCGCCCCTTAGCAACCGCGAAGCGGCAGATGAGGCAAAGTTTCATGCCACCTTTAGGATTCTGACAGGATTCCCCGCGCGACCGGGAAAGCCGCCGGGACCGGCCACGCCGCAATCGTGCCACAAAGATCCTTGAAATCGCCCCCTTCCCGCTGCCTCCCCGCCCCGGACAAAGGGCTGAATGTCCCAATCGAACCCTCGTGAAGGACAGCAGCCATGCCCGCGATCCCAATCTCATGCCGTCTAGAAAACGGCCGCCGAACCGCCGTTCCGTCCGGAATCATCCCACCGCGCATCGCCGCCGGCTGCGGCAAGGCCTTTACCGTCGTCCTCTGCTCGCTGATCACCGCCATGGTCCTGCTGATCGCAACGCTGATCCTGCTGCCCGGCCAGAGTATTGCCGCGCGCGCCGCGGGCGTACCGGTCACCCAGGCGCCGAACGGCGCCGAGAACGAGCCACTGGCCGGCCTCTTCTTCCCGAGCGGTCCCGAGGGCGCAGCCTTCGAGGCTCCGCAGGTCAGCAGCGACGCGCGCATCACGGTGACCGGCATGGTCGCCCGCGTCAGCCTGCGGCAGCGCTTCACCAATCCCTCCAACGCCTGGCAGGAAGGCATCTATGTCTTTCCCCTGCCCGAGGGCTCGGCCGTCGACCGCCTGACCATGACCGTCGGGGAGCGTGTGATCACCGGTGAGATCCTGGAAAAGGAAGAGGCCAAGCGCGCCTACGACGCCGCGGCCGCGGCCGGCCAGCGCGCCAGCCTGCTGTCCTCCGAGCGGCCCAATGTCTTCGTCACCTCCATCGCCAACATCGGTCCCGGCGAGGAGATCATCATCGACATTGGATACCAGGACAGCGCGCGCTACAGCGACGGCGCCTTCTCCCTGCGCTTTCCCATGGTGGTCGCCCCCCGTTACAGCCCGCGCGACGAGGCGCCGGCCGAGCAGCCGCAGACCGTCGAGGGCGCAACGCCGGCACCGCGGCTCGAACCTGCGCTGTACGCGCGCGAAGACCGCGACCTCTTCGGGCCGGTCGGAGAAGGTATCAACCCGGTCACCCTGACGCTGAAGCTCGATCCCGGCCACGAACTCTCCAGCCTCGCCAGCCTCTACCACCCGGTCGAGGTGGAAACCCTGGACGAACGGCGCAAGATCATCACCCTGCAAGAGGGATCGGTACCCGCCAACAAGGATTTCGTACTCGAGTGGCGCCTGGCATCTGACGGCGCGCCGCAGGCCGCCGTCTTCACAGAAGAATACGACGGCGAGAGTTATGTCATGATGATGGTCACGCCGCCCGTCGCATCGGAGCACCCGGACAGCCTTGAGATCCCTGAGGGCGAATTCCTCGCCGCACCGATCCCGCCGCGCGATGTGGTCTTTGTCATCGACACCTCCGGCTCCATGTCCGGTCCCTCCATCCAACAGGCCCGGGCCGCCCTCTCCCTCGCGGTCTCGCGCCTGCAGCCTCAGGACCGCTTCAACGTCGTCCGCTTTAACGACGAGACCTTCAGCCTCTTTGACGACATCGTCCCGGTGACGGCAGATTCCCTCCGGCGGGCGCAGGCCTATGTGAACGCCCTGGACGCCGACGGCGGCACCGAGATGCGTCCCGCGCTATTGCGGGCCCTGGAGATGAACGCGGAGATGAATGCGGGTCCCAGCGATCACGGAGAAGAGGCGACGAACCGCCTGAAGCAGGTGGTCTTCCTGACCGATGGCGCGGTTGGCAACGAGGAGGCCCTCTTCAAGCTGATCGCCGAGAAGCTGGATCGGACCCGCCTCTTTACCGTCGGGATCGGCGCCGCCCCCAACAGCTTCTTCATGCGCAAGGCGGCGGAGGCCGGCCGCGGCACCTTCACCTACATCGGCGATCCCAACGAGGTGCAGGCCAAGATGTCCGCCCTGCTGCGCAAGCTGGAGCGCCCGACCCTGACCGATATCACGCTGGGCTGGCCCGCTTCGGCCGGCAAGAAGATCGAGAGCTACCCCTCGATTGTTCCCGACCTTTACCAGGGCGAACCGGTCGTGGTGGTCTCCAAAATCGGCGAACTCGAGGAAGATGAGCTCGGGGGCCGGATCCTGATCTCCGGCCGCCGGGGCGGGGACTCCTGGCAGCAACGCGCCTCGCTGGATGCCCCGGTAGAAGCGCAAGGCATCGCCTCGCTCTGGGCGCGCGCCAAGTTCGAGGAGATCACCGACGGTCTCTACCTGGGCCGCGACCCGGTCGCCGTGCGCGTCGACGCCCTGGAGGTCGCACTGGCCCACCAGTTGGTGACCCGCTACACGAGCCTTGTGGCCATCGACGATCAGCCGGCGCGGCCGCAGGATGAAGCCCTGGAGCGTCACGAGGTGCCGCGCGAGCTGCCCGAAGGTTGGGACCGCGAAAAGGTCTTCGGCGGCGAGATCCTGCCGGAGCCGGCAGCGCCGCCGGCCGGACAGCGCGCCCTGTCCCCCGCACCGCAGTCGATCCAAAGCCTGGCCCAGGACGTAACTATACGCAGCCGTCAACTTCCGAGCTCGATCTCCGGTCTCGCGGCGGCATCCTCGGGACGGGCGGTACAGTTGCCGCAATCGGCCACGCCTGCGACCCTGAACGCGATCATCGGTCTTGTGCTGCTGCTTCTGGGTGGTCTGCTCTTCACCGTCTTGAAACGCAGCCGCGGTGGGTCCGAAACCCATGCCTAAGCTGTTCCGCAGCATCGGATCGCCGCGCCGCCCCGGCTCATTAAGTCGCAATGGTGCGGTGGTCCTCGCCGCCGGCCTGATCGTCCTGGGGCTTTGGCAGGTCGGTCAGGCCGGCTACATCCACCTCAAGGCGCGACTGGCCCAGGTTCTGGTGCAGGAAGCCTGGGCCGAAACCCTCGCGGGAGCCACCCAGGTACGCCCCTGGCCCTGGGCCGACACCTGGCCCGTCGCCCGCCTGCAGCTACCGGATCAGGACATCGACCTGATCGTCCTGGCCGGTGCCAGCGGCGGCACGCTGGCCTTCGGCCCCGGCCACCTGGACGGCACGGCTGCACCCGGCAGCCTCGGCCACAGTATCCTGAGCGGCCATCGGGATACGCACTTCGCCTTTCTGCGCAAGGTTGAAAATGGCAGTGAAGTTCGCATCCAGTCACCCGACGGAAAATGGCGCAGTTATCAAGTGACCGACCGGCAGATCATCGACAGCCGCTACGCCCGTCTGGCCGCCGGCACAGGCGAAGCTGCGCTGACGCTGGTCACCTGCTATCCCTTTGACTCCGTGGTCCCGGGCGGGCCGCTGCGCTACCTGGTTTCCGCCTATGAGCGACAGGAGAGCGCCTGGCTGCCGCCCGGCGCGGGAGACGGCTTGCACAGCAGCGGTAGCGGCGGCGCACAACCACAGGAAGATCTTTGAGATCACACGTCTTCACACCGTGTTAAGAAGCTGTTCGTAAACTGTCTGTCGCAAATTTTTCAAGGCGGATCAGGCTCTTCACTCGCCCGAAGCGTCTCAGCAGGTCGTTGGATCAGATCAGATGTCGCAATCACAGCCGGAGAAGCAGATGCGCGAGGAACGCGACCGTTTCCTCGCCTTTGCCTTTTGCCGAGCCGACCTGCTGCTGGAGCTGACGAGGGAACGGAAGATCGTCTTCGCCAGCGGCGCCTGCCGCAGCGTGTTCGGTCTTAATGCTGGTGATCTTGCCGGCCGCGACCTGCTCGACTTCATCAGCCGCCAGGACCACCCGGTCATCACCGAAATGCTGGCGGGCATGAACGGCGGCATCCGCCCGGAACCGATCAACATCTCCTGCCAGGACGCCAAGGGCGCCACGCGGCTGCTGTCCATCACCGGCTACTACGTGGAGGATCTCCAGCAGCACTACTTCCTGTCCTGCAAGATCCCCTCGGCCGCCCGGGCCCGCTCCGCCGGGGATGAACGCCAGGCCGGCGGCGCCGTCATGCACGACACGGCCAGCTTCAGCACAGTGATCGCAAACTCCCTGGAGACCGCCGGAGGCCACAAACTGACCCTGTTGGAGATCGGCAACTACGGCGCGGTCCTGGATCAACTGGACGCGACCTCGCAGGAGGAGCTGCACGAGACCATCAACAGCTACCTGCGCGCCAGCTCCGATGACGCCAACGCCGCCGCCGCCTTCGGCGAAGGGCGTTTCGGCCTGGTGCACCGCCCGGGCCTGGACATCGATCACCTGAGTTCGGAAATCTCCGCGCAGGTCCAGTCCGCCGACCCGAGCGGGCTGGGAATCGAGATCGAAAAGGCCAGCATCGTGCTCGCGGAGGCCGGCGTTGCCGGCGGCAATCCGGCCCAGGCCTTCGACTATATGGTCCGTCAGTTCGCCCGTGGCGGCGAAGACGGCATCAAGCTGAACGACCTGCAGAACGGCCTGCCGGAGGTTCTGAACAAGATCCAGAAGACCGCAACCAGGGTAAGGTCGGTGATTGCCGATGAATCTTTCGCGATGGCCTTCCAGCCGATCGTGAAACTGATCGGACGCGAGACGCATCACTACGAGGTCCTGGCCCGGATCGACGGCGAGATCGGGTCACCCGCGCAGTTCATCCAGTCGGCGGAGGACCTCAGCCTGATCCGCGGCTTCGATATGGCAGTCTGCCGCAAGGCGATCTGCTGGTTACGCCAGCAGGGAGAAGCCGCGACCAGACGGTCAGTCGCCGTAAACCTCTCCGCTCAGTCGATCGGCGATGCGGGCTTCGTCCAAAGTCTCAAGGAGCAGCTTGAACTGCTCGAAGACAAACGCCGGCACCTGCTGTTCGAAATCACCGAATCCTCGCGCATGGAAAACCCGGAAGCCGCGAACCGGGCGATCCAAGATCTGCGCAAGGCGGGGCACCTGGTCTGCCTGGACGACTTCGGGGTCGGCGAGGCCTCGCTGCAGTACCTGCGGCAGTTTCAGGTCGACATCCTGAAGATCGATGGCAGCTACGTCCGCGAATGCCTGGACGACAAAACCTCGGCGCATATCCTCAAGGCCATTGCCGAGCTCTGTTCCGATCTGGAAATCGACACGGTCGCCGAGATGGTCGAGGATCAGCAAACCTGCGATTTTCTCATCGACTGCGGCATCACCTTCGGCCAGGGCTACTTTTTCGGCCGCCCCTCGCAGGAAATCCACGTCTTCGAAGAGACCGACCGGCCGCGCCCCATGGCCAAGCGTATGGGTGTTCAGGAAAGCTGGGCCTGAACGGCTTCTCGCCCGCAGCAACCGCGTAAATTTGATCTCCTTCGGATGAGTCAGCGCTGGCGCGCGCGGTCTTCGCGAGTCATAAATGGCGGTATGAGCACGACACTGATCGAGGCCCTGCCCGACTCCTTTTCTAAGGCCGATTCCAGGCCTTTTCGTATCGATTCCGAGTACCAGCCGGCCGGCGATCAGCCACAGGCGATCGAGGAACTGACCCAGGGTTTCCTCAACGAAGAGCGCGACCAGGTGCTGCTCGGCGTCACCGGCTCGGGCAAGACCTTCACCATCGCCCACACCATCCAGAAACTGCAGCGTCCGTCACTGGTCCTGGCGCATAACAAGACCCTGGCGGCCCAGCTCTATTCGGAGATGAAATCCTTCTTTCCGGACAACGCGGTCGAGTACTTCGTCTCCTACTACGACTACTACCAGCCGGAAGCCTACGTCCCGCGCAGCGACACCTATATCGAGAAAGACAGCTCGGTGAACGAGCAGATCGACCGCATGCGCCACTCGGCGACCCGTGCCCTCTTCGAGCGCGACGATGTGGTCATCGTGGCTTCGGTCTCCTGCATCTATGGTATCGGCTCGCCCGAGACCTATGCCCAGATGATCATCAGCCTGAAGCCGGGACAGATGATCGACCGGCGCGAGCTGCTGCGGTCTCTGGTGGAGCTGCACTATAGCCGCAATGACATGGCCTTCGGGCGCGGCAGCTTCCGGGTCAACGGCGACACGGTGGAGATCTTCCCGGCTCACTACGAGGACCGGGCCTGGCGGATCAGCCTCTTCGGCGACGAGATCGAGTACATCCAGGAGTTCGATCCCCTGACCGGCCAGAAAACCGACACGCTGGAGCAGGTCAAGGTCTACGCCAACAGCCACTATGTGACGCCGCGCCCGACGCTGACGCAGGCAGTCAAGCAGATCAAGGAAGACCTCAAGGTCCAACTCGAGCACTTCCGCACCAACAACCAGTTGCTCGCCGCTGAGCGTCTGGAACAGCGCACCACCTTCGACATCGAGATGATCGAGGCCACCGGCTCCTGCGCAGGTATCGAAAACTATTCGCGCTATCTGACCGGCCGCAATCCCGGCGAGCCACCGCCGACGCTGTTTGAATACCTGCCGGACAATGCCATGATCTTCGTGGACGAGAGCCACGTAACCACCGGTCAGCTTCACGGCATGTTCCGGGGCGACTTTGCGCGCAAGTCGACCCTGGCCGAATACGGCTTCCGCCTGCCCTCCTGCGTCGACAACCGGCCCCTGAAGTTCGAGGAATGGAACGCCATGCGGCCGCAGACGGTCTACGTCTCGGCAACGCCGGGCAAGTGGGAGCTGGAGCAGACCGGCGGCGTCTATGTGGAGCAGGTGATCCGCCCGACCGGCCTGATCGATCCGGTCTGCGAGATCCGCCCGACCGAGACCCAGGTCGACGACCTGATGGACGAGTGTCGCCTGGCGGTGGATGCCGGCCTGAGGGTCCTGGTGACGACCCTGACCAAGCGCATGGCCGAGGACCTGACCGAATACATGTACGAGGCCGGCATCAAGTGCCGCTATGTGCACTCGGACGTGGACACCCTGGAACGCATGGAGATCATCCGGGACCTGCGGCTCGGCGTCTTCGATGTGCTCATCGGTATCAACCTGCTGCGCGAGGGCCTCGATATTCCCGAATGCGGCCGGGTCTGCATCCTGGACGCCGACCGGGAAGGCTTCCTGCGCTCAACCACCTCGCTGATCCAGACCATCGGCCGGGCCGCGCGTAACGTCGACGGCAAGGTCATTCTCTACGCCGACACCATGACCGACTCTCTCAAAGCGGCTCTTGAGGAAACCAACCGGCGCCGGGAGAAGCAGCAGGCCTACAACGCCGCAAACGGCATCACGCCGGAGTCCGTCCGCAAGCAGATCACGGATATCCTGCAGAGCGTCTACGAGAGCGACCACGTCACGGTTAAAACCGGCGACGAAGACACACCGCATCTGATCGGCAACAACCTCAAAGCGCATCTGGAGGATCTCAACAAGCGCATGCATGCGGCCGCCGCCGATCTCGAGTTCGAGGAAGCCGCCCGCCTGCGCGACGAAATCCGGCATCTGGAGAACAGCGAGCTTGAATTGACTTCCGAAGCGCCTAAATCGGGATTTGCCGACCGCATCGCCCGCGCCGACGCTTCGTCGAAAAGCCGGAAAAAATTCAAGGGCAAGGCACGGCGACGCTGAAGGACGGCAGCAGCAGGATGCAGCGACCGGCTTGATATCCGGATTAATTGCCGCAGTTACGCATTTATACGGATTTTGAGACAACGGCCGATCTCCTAGAGTGTCGAGATCGACAAAACGTATACTTACGAAAAAACAATCTCTATCCGTTACCGTGACGAGACAGGCAGTCCGACACGCTCTTAAAAAGTTGTGCCGGATCAGGCATTTGCAAACAGAAGGCGATAGGCTGACTTGGCGCAGCTCACACACTTTAACGACCACACCGCAATTTCGAAGTACGACGCGCTTCGTACGCCGATCTGGGTGTTCGACGTCGAGCACCACGCCATGTGGTGGGCCAACAAGAGCGCGCTGAAGTTCTGGAAAGCCACATCACTAAAGGAACTGCTGGCGCGCGACTACTCCAGCGACTCAGAGACCGTGCGCAAGCGGCTGCGTCAGATCGTGGACAGCACCGCCGACGGCGAGTCGGTCAACGACACATGGACCCTCTATCCGAAGGGCGACCCGGTCACCGTGGTGCTCGACATGAAACCGATCACCATCGAGGACGGCGCCGCGGCCATCCTGATCGAAGCGACCGCACCGCTGGACCTGCGGCGGGAACCGGAAGCCCTGCGCATCCTGGAAGCGGCACGCTACACGCCTTTGATGGTCAGCATTTTCTCGCTGAACGGTGAATTGCTGGCGCAGAACCCGGCCGCCAGCACCGCCTACGGTCCGGCCCAGGCTTCAGAATCTTCCGGCATTGCCGAGCTCGAGCGGCGCTTCGTCAAACCGAAGGCTGCGGCAGCCCTGGTGAAGTCCTGTCGTCGCGGCTACCGGCACCACGGTGATTTCCGGGTACGGACTTCGAAAGGCAAGCGCTGGCATCATCTGGATGCACGCCCGGCGCAAGACCCGATGACCGGCGATCGTTCCATCGTCATCACCGAAGAGGACATCTCTTCGCGCAAGCGGGCGGAGCGGCAGCTCGAAAGCCTGAACCAGACCCTGGAGCGCCGGGTGCAGGAGCGTACCCACGAGCTGGATACCGCGCGGCTGGCGGCGATCGAGGCCAACCACGCCAAGAGCGACTTCCTGGCCACCATGAGCCACGAACTGCGCACCCCGCTCAATGCCATCATCGGCTTCACGGATCTGCTACTGAACGGCATCTACGGAGATCTGACCGAAAAGCAGCGCGAAACCCTGACCGACATCGGTGACAGCGGCGGCCATCTCTTCAACCTGATTTCAGACCTGCTGGATGCCTCGCGGATCGAAGCCGGGCGCCTGGAGTTGAAGGAGACCAAGGTCAATCTCTGCGCCATCGTTGAAGAATGCACCACGGCGCTGGCACCAGCCTGTAAGGGCAAGAACGTCAGTATAGTTCGTCAGGGAATTGATGCCGATACGGAGCTGCTAGCGGATCACACGCGCCTGAAGCAGATTCTGCTCAACCTCATGTCCAATGCCGTCAAGTTCACACCCGGCGGCGGTATCGTGAAACTGGAAGCGCAGCCGGATGCAGCCCGGGACAGCCTGATGCTCAGCGTTTCGGATACTGGCGAGGGCGTACCGGAGGAGATGATTCCGGCGCTTTTCGAACCCTTCGCTCAGGCCAGTCCCGATCACAGCAATCTGCAACGCGGCGCGGGACTGGGGCTTTACATCGCGAAGAGCCTGGCGCAGCTCCACGACGGCGATATCTCGTTCCAAAGCCGCGTCGGCGAGGGCAGCCGCGTGACGATCTCGCTGCCGCAAGCCCGCGTCATCGCCGTCTCACCGCCGGGATAGATCAGAGCCGGTTTACTGCCCGGCACCTATCCCGGCAAGGCTGCCCACAGGGATCAGGCAACCGGATCCTGGGGCTTCTTCATTTCGAGAATATGCCGCCAGCCTTCGCCGCTGGACATCAGGCAGCTCTTGCCGCCCGGCTGGGTCATCAGCAGGGTCCAGGAACCCGAGGGGCCAGCGAAAACCTCAAGCAGGCGGCCGTCGGCAGTGATTCCGTAGGCAGTGCGGCCCTCGTGGTAGCGGTCTTTCAAGGTGTCCAAAATCGCTTGACGCTCTCCACAGGATACGGTCTGCGCGGATGCCGGCGTTGCCGCGACGGCGCCGGTAAAGAGTGCCATCGCGACAGCCCCCGGCAGTACAGTCTTCTTCATCGCTTCAACAAATTTCGACATTTCATCCTCCAGCTCGGCCGCACCGGTTCCTTTCTTTGTACCGATGGGTCGGGCACTCAGTTGATCACAGGACCTCTCCCGTCGTGTCTTAGATATGGTTAATCAAATATGAACATCAACAAACTCGCCGCTCGTAATGTAAAAATAAAAACAGATTCGACTTCAATTTTCTGTGTGAGAAATCACAATCTTCGTTGAATTTTCAGTTTTATTTTCGAACAAAGATCATTTTAAAGAACGACTTAGATAAGGAGCTTTTCTTATTTTGAACAACAGGAGTCTGTCGCCATCGTGCGCGCGACGGCTTGATGATTGCAACAGGCATTGTCACATTGAGATAAGCCAAGCAAGCCGTCGCCACGGCGGGGACCAGAAGGCTGCAGGTCATCGATGAGAGCGGGAGATTTAAAGGATGAGTGAGAAAGTTGTTAAAAGCGATGCTGAATGGCGTGTCCAACTCAGCCCGGAGCAGTATCGCGTCACCCGCCAGGCCGGCACCGAACGCCCGTTCCAGAATGCTTATCATGACAACAAGAAACCGGGCATCTACGCCTGCATCTGCTGCGACGCGCCGCTGTTCCGGTCGGATGAAAAATACGATTCCGGTACCGGCTGGCCCTCATTCTGGGCGCCGGTCTCGGAGGAGGCCCTGGCAACCAAGGTCGACCGCACACTCTGGATGAAGCGCATCGAGGTGCTCTGCGCCCGCTGTGACGCTCACCTGGGCCACGTCTTCGAAGACGGTCCCGCCCCCACCGGCCTGCGCTACTGTATGAATTCTGCATCTTTGAACCTGAAGTCATCGGCAGATAAGCAGGGCGAGACGCAGGATAGCGAAACCGCCGCGAGCGGCTCCTGAGCCTGTCGCCGGCGGCCCCGATGGCCAGCACCCCCGATGGCCGTCCCCGGGTGCGCAGGAGGCGCTGCCAGAAGCCTAAAAGGGCAGAGCGGGCTTTACCTTCGTCGTCGGAATCCGATAGATATTGAAAACGCCGGGGGGAAGACGCATCTAGCTATCCATTCCACAATCGACTTTTTACGCACTTGGGTAAGGAACACCCTAAGAGCGCGAAGCAGATCTTTGCCGCGCACAACAGATTGGCCGCCATGTTTTCTGTCATCACCATTCCACGCGGCCTGCCGCTTTATTTCGCGCGTTTGACGATGGCGCGCTCGGAAGGGATCTGACAGCGTGACGCCTCTGGCTTTTCTGATGACCGGTGCCGGACTGCTGCTGCTCGCCTTTGGGGGCGAAGTGCTGCTCCGCGGCGCCATCGGCGTCGCCAATAATCTCGGCCTGTCCCCCATGCTGATCGGACTGACGGTGGTGGCCTTCGCCACTTCGATGCCCGAACTGGTCGTCACGATCACCGCGGGCCTCGAGGACGTGACCGATATCGGTGTCGGCAACGTCGTCGGCTCGAACGTCGCAAACATTCTTTTGATCCTGGGCGTTGCCGCGATCATCTCACCGATCGCGACCAAGCCGAAGCTGGTGCTGCGGGATTGCATGGCGGTCCTGGCGGCAACGGCCCTGTTCGTCACCTTCGCATATTTCGGTGAGGTCTCGGCGCTGCATGGTGTGGCGATGGTCGGCTGCCTGATCGCCTATGTCTGGTACAGCTACCGGACGGATGCGGTGCGCAACGGCAACGGCGGCGAGGCCAGCCTGAGCGGCCTGGACGACGATGTGTCGGAAGAGATCGAGAGCGCCCCAAAGTCGATCCTGGTCGCCATCCTGCTGGTCCTGGGCGGGATCTTCGGCCTGGTGGTGGGTTCGGAACTGCTGGTGCGCGGCGCCGTACAGATCGCCCGCGCGGCCGGGGTCTCGGAGACCGTGATCGGCCTGACCCTGGTGGCCTTCGGCACTTCGCTGCCTGAGCTGGCCACCTCCATCACCGCAGCCATCCGCGGGCATACCGAAGTGGCCCTGGGCAATGCGCTCGGCTCCAACCTCTTCAATATCCTCCTCATTCTCGGCGTCCTGGCGATGGTGACGCCTTTCAGCGTCGATGCCTCGCTGCTCAGCTTCGATGTCTGGATCATGGCTGGCGTTTCGGTCATGGTGGTCCCCTTGATCATGCTGCGTGGACAGATCGGACGCCGCTCCGGCCTGATCTTCCTGCTGCTTTACGGCCTCTACATCTGGTACCAGTTCGGCGTCGCGCCGCCTGCCGTGTGACCGCCATTGCTTTCGGGCGCGGACGCCATAGTTTGCGTCGCGGCGGCACTTGCCGCCCTCCGCTCGCCGCCGCAGGATCATACCGATGACGAAACAGCAAAATCATGGCCATAGAGGCGACTACGCTCGCGCGGTTCTGATCACCGGCGCAGCCCGGCGCATCGGGCGCGCCCTCGCGCGCGACTTCGCCGCGCAGGGCTGGCGGGTGGCCGTGCACTACAACAACTCAGCCGAGGACGCAGCCGCCCTGGTGTCGGAAATCGCGGCCGAGGGAGGCACGGCGATCGCCGTCGAAGCCGATCTGGCTAACGAGGCCGAGGTCCAGGATCTGGTTCCCCGCGCCGCCTCAGAACTCGGCCCGCTCGGCTGCCTGGTCAACAATGCCTCGAGCTTCGAGCTGGATTCGATCGAGACGGCATCGCGGGAGAGCTGGGACCAGCATATAGAGCCCAACCTTCGCGCCCCCCTGGTTCTCACCCAGGCCTTCGCCGGGCAACAGGAAGCCTCCCTGGAAGGCCTGGTGATCAATCTCATCGACCAGCGGGTCTGGAACCCGACCCCGCAGTACCTGAGCTATGCCCTCTCGAAAGCGGGCCTCTGGGCGATGACAAAACAGCTTGCCCTGGAACTGGCACCGCGGACCCGGGTCAATGGCATCGGTCCCGGCCCGGCTTTGCCCAACAGCCGGCAGACTGCCGCCGATTTTCAGGCGCAATGCGAGTCCCTGCCGCTTGGAATCGGCACCTCGCCGGAAGAAATTTGCGCAGCAGCGCGCTTTTTGCTGGCGGCGCGCTCCATGACCGGGCAAATGATCGCTCTCGACGGCGGCGAGCACCTGGGTTGGGCTCAGCCGGCCAGGGATCATCGCTTTTTTGACTAGGGCCTGGCACCGCAACCGGCCTTGGAGAGACGAGAGGAACCAACATGTCGGCAAACCTGCGCCTCGAGACGGCCCCCGCGGACTTCTCCCTCGCCGATACCGCCCTGACCGCACAGCGGGTCGTTATCCGCGACATGACGCTCACCTGCCGGATCGGCCTGAGCGACGAGGAACGCGCCCGCAGCCAACGCCTGCGTCTCAATCTGGAAATCGAGATCCAGCCGGCCGCGCCGAACGAGGATGAGATCTCGGAAGTGGTCCACTACGGCCATCTCGTCGCGCGCATCCGGAACACCTGTCTGGAGAGCAACGTCAGGCTGCTCGAGACTTTGGCGGACCAGGTGATCGAGGCCTGTTTCTTCGACGCCCGCGTACAGGCCACGCGCATACGGATCGAAAAGCTCGACCGCTACCCGGACGTCGGCGGGATCGGCATCGAAATCGAACGCCGGCGCAAAGCGGGTTAGCAAGCGTCCGCGCGCGCCCCCCCCGAGCTGGACGCCGCCCGCCCGCGATGTCACAATTCGTTAACGTCACCGTAAAGACTCAAAAGCGGCCTATAAACCCTTGCGAAAACGTAATCTATCGAGCAGGGCCAGCAAAGTTTTGCACAACCCTGCCGAGGCCGGATTCTCATTGAAAGGAGTCAAGCTGGAATTTTCTTTCTTTAAACTTTCTTTACCCTTGACTTAAAATAATTATATACTTTTCAAGTACTTAATATTTTTTGCCCAAAAAATAGGCAGACCGAACAAGGGCTTGATTCCTCTAGGGCTAAGCCCCGGGCAGCGACATATACACACAGAGTTATCCACAGTTTCCGTGGATATGTTGGTTAACGTCATTTTACCCCCGCCGAAATCGCCCGATAAAGCTCCCTGTCACCGCTTTCACAATTCCGTCACATCTCTGTCATCCCTGTAACAGAGCCGCCGTCACGGGCTTTTGCGCAGGCGCAGCTTTCCACGGGCGGCACGACGGGCGATACTGCGGGCAAGTGAGATCGTGACCGATTCGAAAGACCGGCTGGACGCCTCGCATGCGCATAGTAAAAGTCTGATGCAATTTTGACATGGTGAAGTCTTCGGGAAGGCGGCGGCGGAACGATCCGTCACAGGGCGGCAAGCGGTCGGCCATGCCCAACCTGGAAGCGCTCGACCGGGAGAACCGCCACGGCGGCCTGTCGGAGCAGGCCCTGACCTGGCGCGGACCGGAACCGGCCTCGCCCCTGTCGGCCACCGCGGACTCCACCGCGACAGATCCTGACTCCCTCCCGATCGCAACGGCAGACCCGATTGCGACGGCTGACCCGATGGCACCTGCAGAGGCGCCGGCCGACGACGAAACTGCAGAAGAGGCCGAGGCTGCCGGCGGCCGCCTGCAGCGCGGGGCGTCAGTGATCGCCGAGGCGGTCAAGACCCTGCCCGGTGCGCCCGGTGTTTACAGGATGCTCTCGGCAGAGGGCGACGCGCTCTACGTGGGCAAGGCCAAGAACCTGAAGAAGCGCGTCAACTCCTACACCTCGGTCGGCAAACTGCCCTACCGGCTGAAACGCATGGTCGCCGAGACGACCTCCATGGAGTTCGTCACGACCCATACAGAGGTCGAGGCCCTGCTGCTGGAAAGCAACCTGATCAAGCGCCTGATGCCGCGCTACAACGTGCTGCTGCGGGATGACAAGTCCTTTCCCTACATCCTGGTGACCGCGGATCGGGAGACCGCGCAGATCACCAAGCACCGGGGCGCTCAAAAGCGCGAGGGCGCCTATTTCGGCCCCTTCGCCAACGCCACCGCGGTCAACATGACCATCACCGCCCTGGAAAAAGCCTTCCTGCTGCGCTCCTGCAGCGACGGCGTCTTCAACAACCGGAAACGCCCCTGCCTGCTCTATCAGATCAAGCGCTGCTCGGCGCCCTGCGTCGACCGGATTTCAAAGGAAGACTACGGCGAACTCGTGGACCAGGCGCGCGCCTTTCTGTCCGGCAAGTCCCAGAACGTTCAACAGGACCTGGTGCGGCAGATGGAAGCCGCCTCCGAAGCACTGGATTTCGAAGTCGCGGCCGAGTACCGCGACCGGATCCGGGCTCTGGCCCACATCCAGTCACGCCAGGACGTCAACGTCGCGGGCATCGACGATGCCGATATCTTCGCCGCGCATGCCGAAGCCGGACAGATCTGCGTCCAGGTCTTCTTTTTCCGGGCGGGGCGGAATTACGGCAACCGCGCCTACTTTCCGAGTCACGACAAAAGCCTTGAGGTCGGAAATGTGCTCTCGGCCTTCCTGTCGCAGTTCTACGACAACAAGCCCATTCCAAAGCTGATCCTGACCAGCCATAAACCGGCCGACGACGCCCTCCTCAGCGAGGCCTTGTCCTTTCGCGCCGAGCGCCGCATCGAAATCGCCACGCCTCTGCGCGGCGACAAGCGTAAGATCATCGAAAACGCGCTGCAGAACGCGCAGCAGGCCCTGGCCCGGCGCATGGCGGAAAGCGGGAACCAGCGCCGGCTCCTCGAAGGCCTGGCCGAGGCGCTCGGTCTCGAGGCCATGCCCGAGCGAGTCGAGGTTTACGACAACAGCCACATCCAGGGCTCGAACGCCTACGGCGGCATGATCGTCGCCGGCCTCGAGGGCTTTATGAAGTCCGCCTATCGGAAATTTTCCATTCGCGGCGCTGCCAAAACAGATACAGACGAGAAAGCTGCGGCGGCCAACGGCGAGGCTGTGGATCAATCCGCGGACAGCGGCGATGACGAGAGTTTCACCCCGGGCGACGACTACGCCATGATGCGTGAGGTGCTGCAGCGCCGGCTGAGCCGGGTCATGCGGGAGGATCCGGAGCGCAAGAGCGACCAGTGGCCGGACCTCATTCTGCTCGACGGCGGTAAAGGTCAGTTGACGGTCGGCCTGGAGGTGCTGGCGGAACTCGGTATCGACGACGTTGCCATCGCGGCCGTCGCCAAGGGCCCCGAGCGCAACGCGGGACGGGAACGGGTCTTTCTGCCGGACAAACCCTCCTTCATGCTCGCGCCACGGGACCCCGTGCTCTATTTCATTCAGCGTCTGCGCGACGAAGCGCACCGTTTTGCCATCGAAACCCACCGCAAGGGCCGAACCAAGAGCCGCCTCAAATCCGTCCTGGATGATGTGCCAGGCATCGGCGCCAAGCGTAAAAAGGCCCTGCTGCGCCATTTCGGCAGCGCAGGGGCGGTGTCACGGGCCGGATTGAGCGATCTGGAAGCGGTCGAAGGCATCAACAAGGCCGTCGCGCGTAAAATTTATGATCATTTCAATACCCTGGGATAATTGCTCTTTTGTCTCCGCCGCAAGGCGTTTAGTGTGGCGCGATTCCGCTCATTGGTGAGTTGAAGCCGCCGTTGTCCAAGTCAGGACATCCGAACGGAGATTGATCAGACGCCTATACCAAGGGCCGTTTGGTGCGGCCTTCGGTATCAGCAGGATTGCACGACGTCGATGTTAACCACGCTGCCCAATCTATTGACGCTGTCGCGGATCGTGCTGATTCCCGTCATGATCGGGCTGATGTACATCGATACTCCCCTCAATCGCTGGCTGGCCTGGGGGATCTTCACCCTGGCCTGCGTCACCGACTGGCTGGACGGCTATCTGGCGCGCAACATGGACGATGAATCGCCGCTGGGGCGGTTTCTCGACCCGATCGCCGACAAGCTGCTGATTGCCTCCGTCATCGTGATGCTGACCGCCGTTGGGCGCATCGACGGCCTGGTGGTCATCCCCGCCATCATCATCCTCTGCCGGGAGCTTCTGGTCTCGGGCCTGCGCGAATACCTGGCGGAGATCAAGGTGGCCATGCCGGTCAGCAAGCTGGCAAAGTGGAAGACCGTGATCCAGATGATCGCGCTCGGCACCCTGATTGTCGGCGATGCCGGCCCCGCGAGCTGGCCGGTGCAGACGGCCGGCGAATGGGGCCTGTGGATCGCCGGTGCCTTGACGGTGATTACCGGCTACGACTATATGGCCAGCGGCCTGAAACATATGCTGGACAGCCGCTCCTGACGAAGACGGCGTAGGTTTAGATGTATAGTTTACATGCGAAGCGACAGATCGGGGCCGGCGCGACATGAAGGTCTTTGGACTGGCCGGCTGGAGCGGCAGCGGGAAAACCACCCTGGCCTGCAAACTGATTCCCGAGCTGATTTCCCGCGGCGTGACGCTTTCAACACTCAAACACGCGCATCACAACTTCGATGTGGACAAGCCCGGGAAGGACTCCTACGAGCACCGTCAGGCCGGCGCGACGGAAGTCATGATCTCCTCCGGAAACCGCTGGGCGCTGATGCATGAACTGCGCGGCGCGCCCGAACCGACCGTCGAGGAACTGATCGCCCGCCTCTCGCCGGTCGATCTCCTGTTGATCGAAGGCTTCAAGAAGGAGTCCCACCCGAAGCTCGAGATCCACCGTCCCTCCGTCGGCAAGCCGCTGCTGTGCCGGGAGGACCCTCATATTGTGGCCGTCGCCAGCGACGAAGCCCTCGACGGCCTCGAACTGCCCCGCCTGGATCTCAACGACGTGGCTGCGATCGCCGACTTCGTCCTTGCGCATTGCGGCCTGGACCGAAAGTGACGGATCCTATGGCCGCTGAAAGAATGATGTGGAGGCGCCGTGGCACAGCTATCTGACGACTGTTTCGCCCATGGCGGGCGCCTGATGCGGACCGACGAGGCCCTGGCCCTGCTGGAGGGCAAGGTGACCTGCGTCACCGGATCCGAGCAGATCCCGATCGCGGCGGCGCTCGGCCGGATTCTGCGCGAGGACCTGATCGCACCGGCAAACATTCCGCCGCACGACAACTCGGCGGTCGATGGCTATGCGGTTTATTTCGACGACCTGAAGCCGGACGAACCGACGCGCCTTCATGTGGCCGGCCGTCAGGCGGCGGGCCGCACGCCTGTCGAGGCGCCGAAGCGCGGTGAAGCCCTGCGCATTTTTACCGGCGCGGTCATGCCGGCAGGCCCCGACACGGTCATGATGCAGGAAGACTGTCAGTTGGAAGATGGATGGGTCACGATCCCGCCCGGCATCAAGCGCGGTGCCAACCGGCGCGACGCCGGCGAGGACGTCAGCGCCGGCAGCCGGGTTCTGGTCAGCGGCCAGCGCCTGCGCGCCCAGGATCTGGGACAGGCGGCGGCGGTCGGCCGCGAAAGCCTTGAGGTCTCCCGGCCCCTGCGCGTCGCTCTCTTCTCGACCGGCGACGAGCTGCGTGAACCCGGCCAACCCCTCGACAGCGGCGCCATCCATGATTCCAACCGCTATACCCTGGGCGGCCTGCTGAGGAACCTGGGCTGTGAGGTCTCCGACCTGGGCATTCTGCGCGATGACGCGGACAGCATTCAGTCGGCCCTATCCGCCGCCGCGGAAACCCACGAGGTTGTGATCACCTCGGGCGGTGTTTCGGTCGGCGAGGAAGACCATGTCAAACAGGCGGTCGAGAACCTTGGCCGGATGCATGCCTGGCGACTGGCGATCAAACCGGGCCGGCCGATCGCGCTGGGCCAGATCGGCAGGGTCCCCTTCGTGGGTTTGCCGGGCAACCCGGTCGCCGTCATGGTGACCTTTTCGATGATCGTCCGGCCGATGCTGTTGCGCCTGATGGGTGGCCAGGCGAGCGTGCCGCAACGTTTTCCGGTCCGCGCCGACTTTTCCTATCGTAAGAAAAAGGACCGGCGCGAATGGCTGCGCGTCAACCTGGAGGTGACGGCGGACGGGAATTGGAAAGCCGTCAAATTCCCGCGTGACGGAGCCGGAATCCTCTCCTCTCTGGTCGAAAGCCAGGGGCTGGCCGAGTTGCCGGAAGACTTGACGAAGGTGGAACCTGGAACGGTAATAGACTACCTGCCGTTCAGCGAGGTGATGGGATGAAACTGCTCTATTTCGCATGGCTCAAGACCAAGACGGGCGTCTCGGAAGAAACCGTGGCCCCGCCGGAAGAGGTCAAGACCGTGGCCGATCTGCTGACCTGGCTGCGCAGCCGCGGACCGGGTTACGAAGACGCGCTGGCCGATATCGACGCCCTGCGCGTAGCGGTCAATCAGGAGTATGCCGACTTCACCGATCCGGTTGCGGTCGGGGATGAAATCGCACTCTTCCCGCCGGTCACCGGCGGCTGACGCTGGAGAGGAAGCCATGATCCGCGTGCAACGGGAAGACTTCGACCTTGGCGCCGAACTGCGCGCGCTGACCGCGGGCAACCACAAGATCGGCGGCCTGGCGAGTTTCGTGGGTCTGGTGCGCGACATGGCAGGTGGTGAGACGATCGGCGCCATGACCCTGGAGCATTACCCGGGCATGACCGAGAAGATGCTGGGCCGGATCGAGGCGGAAGCCCTGGAGCGCTGGCCTCTGGACGCCAGCCTGATCATCCACCGCTACGGCCGCCTCGAGCCCGGCGATCAGATCGTGCTGGTCGCGACCGCCAGCGCCCATCGCGAGGCGGCGCTGGAAAGCTGTCATTTTCTGATCGACTGGCTGAAGACCAAAGCCCCCTTCTGGAAGCTGGAAGACACGCCGGACGGCGGCCAGTGGGTCGATGCCCGCGACAGCGACGATGCAGCCGCCGCCCGCTGGGCGAAGTAGTCCTTAACAGAAAGAAAAACGGCGCCGCGAAGGGGCGCCGTTCTCAAATGGTTACGCGAGCGCTCTTCAGGCTGCGCTGGCCGCCAAATCAGGCTGCTGGACCAGTTCGTCGTAGGCGGTCAGGAGCTCGCGGGTGATGTCACCGGGAGTAAACTTGTAATCGTCGATCTCCGCCACTGGGGTGACTTCCACGGCCGTTCCGGTCAGGAAAACTTCCTGCGTCTTACTCAGCTCCTCCGGCATGATGGCTCGCTCGATCACCTCATAGCCACGCGCACGCGCCAAGTCGATCACGGTCCGCCGGGTGATGCCGTCCAGGAAGCAGTCCGGAGTCGGTGTGTGAATCTTACCGTCCTGAATCAGGAAGATGTTCGCGCCGGTCGCCTCCGCGATCTGGCCGCGGTAGTCCAGCATGAGGGCGTCGTTGTAGCCCTTGGCCTCGGCCGCATGCTTGGACAGCGTGCAGATCATATAGAGGCCCGCCGCCTTGGAGCGGGTCGGTGCCGTGTCGGGCGCGGGGCGGCGCCAGTCCGCCAGGGTCATGCGAATACCTTCAGGCGCGCTTCGGGCGAGAAATAGGCCGGCCATTCCCAGGCCGCCACAGCCACGTTGATGCGGTTGTGCTGCGCGGACACACCCATCATTTCACTGCCCCGCCACGCGATCGGCCGGACATAGCCATCCACGATACCATTGGCTTTGAGGACCTCCATGGAGGCCTGGTCGATTTCCGCCACCGAATAGGGCAGAGAAAAACCCAGAAGCTCCGCCGAGGCCGCGAGGCGCTCGTGATGCTCGGTCATCTTGAAGATCCGGCCGTTGTAGGAGCGTTCGCCTTCAAAAACCGCGCTGGCGTAGTGCAGGCCGTGGGTGAGAACGTGGAGTTTGGCGTCCTGCCAAGGCACCAGTTCGCCGTTGTACCAGATGACGCCGTCACGGGCGTCGAAAGGGATCATGGACATTAGGTTTCCGCCCTAATAAGTTCGTGGCCGCGCAGAGAGATCCTGCTCTTTGGGACTTTCAGCAGCAACGCGGGAAGCTTGTGCGCTTCTGCAACTGCCGGAAGACCCATTGATCAACATATCTTTGCGTTAAGTCTCGGCGTTTTGTTACTTTCTAACAAAACCCAGGACTGAGATGTAACATTAGCGATTATATATGTCAATATGGCTGACGTAAAAACCGGTGCCAATCCCCTCTTCCTCCGCGAAGAGGAAATACGCCAGGCGATGGAACTGCTGTTCTTCTCCTATCGGGACTTTACATCCGAACCGGATCAGATCCTGGCTCGCTATGGCTTCGGCCGGGCGCACCACCGGGTGATCTATTTCGTCGGACGGCATCCGGCCATGACCGTAAGCGAGCTGCTGGATATTCTGCGCATCACCAAACAGAGCCTGTCACGCGTGCTCAGCCAGTTGGTGCGGGAAGATTTCATTCAGCAGCGCCCCGGCACGGAAGACCGCCGCCAGCGCCTGCTCGAACTGACGGAAAAGGGCAAGAAACTCGAATCAGAGCTGATCGAGGTTCAGCGCCGCCGCATCGCCCGTGCCTACCGGATCGCCGGCGCGGACGCCGTCGCCGGATTCCGGACGGTCCTTTACAACATGATGGACGAAGACGGGCGTAAGCACTTCGAACATGTGGACCCCTTGCCGCCCGCCAGCAGCGGACGCCGCTCGGGCTGAAGGGCTTCCTCTCCAGAAGCTATGCGCACTGAAAAGACTGCCCTATACTGTCAACTCGGACGAAACTCTTGGCATGCGATGGATGAGGCCCATGATTGAAGAGGCCCATGATTGAAGAGCCTGCCCATATTCTGGTGGTGGATGACGACAAGCGGCTGCGGGAGCTGCTGCGCAAGTATCTGAGCGACCAGAATTTCCGTGTCACGACCGCCAGTGATGCCAGCGATGCCCGGGCCAAGCTGGCCGCCTTCGCTTTCGACATCATCGTGCTCGACATCATGATGCCCGGCGAAAACGGTCTCGAGTTGACCAATTGGCTGAGAAACTCGAACTCGGTGCCGATCCTGCTGCTCTCGGCGATGGGCGAGTCGGAAGACCGGATTTCGGGTCTGGAATCCGGCGCGGACGACTATCTCTCGAAACCCTTCGAACCCAGGGAACTCGTCCTGCGCCTCAATGCGATTCTGCGCCGGGTCGAAAGCACGGCACCGCCTGTGACCGGCGAAGTCAGCTTTGGCGGCTTCTGCTTCGATCTGGCCCGTGAAGAATTGCGGCAGAATGACGAATACATCCGACTGACGGCGGCCGAAGCTTCTCTGCTGAAAGCTCTAGCGCGCAGTCCGGGCGTTCCAGTCAGCCGCGAGGACCTGACATCGGAAAGCCCGATCAACGCCAATAGCCGAACCATCGACGTCCAGGTGACACGGCTGCGGCGCAAAATCGAGACGGACCCCAAGTTTCCGCGCTACCTTCAAACGGTCCGCGGCACGGGCTATGTTCTGATTCCTGATTAGGAATAGAAGACTGTCTGAAAGCAACGCCTCAGGAGACTGTTGGGAATATGGCCTCTCAGGCTGACTTAGCGGAGCGGGATCTGGCTGACGACGAGCTGGATGCCAGAACCGCGACCGCGTCGAAGCCCTCACCGTTCAAGCGCCTCGTGCCACGCACCCTGCTCGGCCGCTCGTTGCTGATCATCGTAACACCTCTGGTGTTGCTTCAGGTCGTATCGACCTGGATTTTTTATGATCGTCACTATGACACGATCACCAAGCGCCTCAGCGAGGCCCTGGCCGGCGAGATCGCCGTGGTCATCGAGATGATCAACCGTGACCCGAGGGAACTGCAGCGCACGCAGGTCTTCCGCCTTGCCCGACGCTCGCTGGTCCTTGACGTGGAGTTGGAGAAGGGCGCTTTCCTTGCCGGCGATGCAAAGTCGCCCCAGTACGGCGTTCTCAATCAAAAGCTCAACAAGGCGCTGAGTGAAAGGTTCGGATACCCCTTCGTGATCGACACGGAATCCCTTGCCGAGCGCGTGCAGATCGATGTCCAGTTACCGGACGGCGTGCTGAGGGTGCTCGTGCCCAGGAAGCGGCTTTTTTCCTCTACCACCTACATCTTCATCATGTGGATGGTCGGCACCTCGGTTATCCTTTTCGGCGTCGCCGTTTTCTTCATGCGCAAGCAGGTGACCCCCATCCAGCGTCTCGCCCTGGCCGCGGAAAGCTTCGGCAAGGGTCGGGATGTGGAAGGCTTCAAGCCGGAGGGCGCGCTGGAGGTGCGTCAGGCATCGGCCGCATTCCTGCAGATGCGATCACGCATCAATCGCCAGGTCCAGCAGCGTACCGATATGCTGTCCGGCGTCAGTCACGACCTGAGAACACCTCTGACCCGCATGAAGCTACAGCTCGCGATGTTTGCGCCCTCAAGCGATATCGAAGACCTGAAATCCGATGTCACGGAAATGGAGCGCATGGTCGAAGGCTATCTGGCCTTTGCCCGGGGCGAAGGCACCGAACAGCCGCAACCCACCGAAATCATGTCCCTGCTGCGGGAGGTGGTCACCCAGACCAGGCGCGAAGGCGGCATCATCGACCTGCATACGGAGCAGGATATGAGTCTGCCGCTGCGGCGCGAAGCCATGCGGCGCTGTCTGGCAAATCTGCTGGTCAATGCGCAGCGCTACGGCCGGCATGTCTCAGTACGCGCGGGCCAGCGGGATCAAAGCGTCGAGATCATCGTGGACGACGACGGTCCCGGGATCCCGCGCGAGCGGCGCAAGGATGTCTTCAAACCCTTTTTCCGTCTTGATGAATCCCGGAATCAGGAAACCGGCGGAATAGGTCTGGGTCTGACGATCGCCCGCGACGTGATCCACAGTCACGGCGGTGAATTGCGCCTGGACGAAGCGCCCGGGGGCGGCCTGCGCGTCCAGATCCGCCTGCCGCTCTGACGGAAGCACGGCGTCAGTCAGCCGTCTCGATCTCGAAGGCTTCGGCGATTTCGGGATGGGCCACGCCGGCATGCAGGGTCAGCATAATGATCTCCGCATCCATCGCCTGGCCGCCTTCCGCCGCAGCCTCCAGCCGTTCTTCCTGGGCCTCCGCCAGAGCCGTGGAGTTGGCCTTTTCGAAATCCTCCCGTCCGAGCGCGCAGAAGGCCAGCAGTTCCGCCGCGGAACCGCGAAGGCGGCTCTGCAGTCGGAGCTTTTCTTCCGGCGTGGTCCCATCGTGAAGCAGAGCTTCGCGAACCCACTTACAAACTGTGAACTTGGTCGCGTCATTCACCGCATAGGGATTGACCCCGAGCTGACGAAGCTGACGCTCCAGTTCCCGCACATCCCGACTTTTGCCGAACAGCTCCGCCAAAAAAGAAAACACGCAACCGGCTCCCGCCCCCGGATCAACGACCTACCCTGATATAATGACCAGGAAGCAGTTCGAGAAGAACTATCCTCCCTGGATCAGATTCGAGGCAGAGCGGGGTCGTGTTTCCGATGGCTCACGCGTTGCAGTTCCTCAATCCGTCAGAGACGGAGTGCGGCAGGCGGCTTCGAGGATTTCGTAATTCAGGAAAACGCAAATCGCTGCAGATGAGTTACCGAGCAGAAGCGAGTCGCTTTATAACTCCACCTAGAGCGGCACAAGCCGGACAACCGAAGCGCCGGGCGTGCAAGAGGAAAGGAACGACCGCATTCGGCCCTTTTGAAAACGGATAACGGTCGCTATCACCAAGCTTGTCCCTGTTCTTCCCGGCTGATCCCTTTCGCGCGGGTCAGCGTTTGCTGGTTTTCGCTTTGGTCTTTCGTGTCCGTTTATTGCTCTGGCCCAGGCCGATCTCTTTCGCCAGGTTGCTCCGGCGCTTGGCATAGTTCGGCGCGACCATGGGATAGTCGGCGGGCAGGTTCCAGCGTTCGCGATACTCTTCCGGGGTCATGCCGTAAGCCGTGCTCAGATGCCGCTTGAGCATTTTCAGCTTCTTGCCGTCTTCCAGACAAACGATGTAATCGGGCTGAACCGAACGCTTGATCGACACAGCCGGCTTCAGTCGCTCGGGTTCTGGTTCGACTCCGGTACCACTCAAAGTATCAAACACGCTTGTGATCAAGCCCGGCAACTCATTCTTACCGACACTATTATTGCCCACATAAGACTGAACAATATGTGCCGTTAATCTAAGCAGTTCAGGCTTTTCCGCAGTTTCAGACATTCAGATCTCCCGAATACAGTATAGACACCGTTGATTCCAGTAACGCACCAAAGGCGAGAGTGTTAGGTCAAAAGGGGAATTATAACCAAAGCCGATTTTATCTTGAGATAGCAAAAATCGCCCGCAATATATCCGACAAGTGAACCTTAGTCATGTAAAAAGAGAATGTTTTTCTCATATTCTTGAACGAAGGATCAAATAAGATAAAAAGAAGAAGCGCCGGCCCAGGTGGTATTGAAAACATACAACAGTCTGTATCCGACCTGTTACTTACAAGTTGGCGCCCGATTCCCGGGGTGGAATTTTTATGTCATTAGCGCGTAATAGGCGTCGCAGGCCCTCTACGCTTCCCGCCAGGCGCGTTTACAGGCAACAATACTCAAGTAATACGACGCAATCCCGGATTGAAATAACGGGACAGAACTTCGGTATACACAAAGAAGAGTTCCGGTATCAGGACATACGGCCGCCATTTGGAATGGCGCGATCCGGTGCCAGTAAAACGATGTCACCGTTTTCGTCCGGAAAGCCCAATACAAGAACCTCGGACATAAACTTGCCAATCTGCTTCGGCGGAAAGTTCACCACGGCCGCGACCTGGCGGCCCTCGAGGCTCTCCGGCCGATAGTGGACCGTGATCTGGGCCGAGGTTTTCTTGATACCGATCTCGCTGCCGAAATCGACCAGCAGCTTGATCGCCGGGCGCCGCGCCTCCGGATAGGGCTCAGCCTTGATCACCGTGCCGACCCGAACGTCCACCCGCAGGAACTCATCGTAGCTGAGCGCTTCCGTCGAGCCGTCACTTTTGACCTCTGACATCACCGGTCCCTTCGCAGAATGATTGCCTCTGCGCGGACGCTAACACCGGATCGACGACGGCGACAAGGCGAGACGGCAAAAGGAGAGGGCCGCCAAAACTGACGGCCCTCTTTCAATCTCCGCCGGAGCGGAGCTTTAAGCGGTCATAACGCCGGCTGTTACTTCTTCGCCGTCGCCTTGATCTGGGATTTCAGCTCTTCCAGGCTGTCGGAGACGCGCTGGTTCAGCACTTCAACGGCTTCCTGGTTGGACTTTGCACCCATCTCAGCGAGTTCGCGAACATTGGCCAGCGTGCGCTCGAAAGCTTCCTTAACCAACTCGGCCTGCTTCGCCATGACTTCGTCGGCCGTGCCGGCGGTGGACAGGGCCTGCACAGCGCGGGAAACCTCTTCCACAGCCTGGCGAATGATTTCGCCCTGACGATGCATGAGAGCCTGCGAACCTTCGAAGGACAGGCGGTTGGCCTGGACGATCGCTTCGATGTTGCGCTTCTGGGCATCCATGATCGCGGAGGCGTCGACGCCGGGAACGGCAAACTGCTCGGTCATCTTGGTCAGATCCGGCACTTCGAACTGCTTGGCGAACTTCGAAACATCCATGAACGCGGTAAAATCACCATCGAGGAACGGGTTCCCCGTCTTTGCTGCCTTGGCCATTACCCAATTCCTTTGCTCAGATTGAAAATGCTGCACTGCACAAAAACTGTTATGACGCGAATATAGGCAGGAAAACTTACGCGTCAAGCGATTTGTTGCACTGCAACATAATTTTCTTCAGCCACGGCCGGAGAAGGCCGAAGCCATAGGAAGGGCCGTTGACACCAAGCCGTCAGGCGGCTGCCGGCTCAGGGCGTTTGCGCTCCATACGACGGGCGCAACCGTCGATCCGCGTCAGGTAGCGGTCCAGCGAAGCCATGGTTTTCGGCATGTCGGGCGCGTCCTCTTTGAACCAGACCCGAAGCGTCGCCAGATAGACCCCGGTCAGTGCCTTGACCCGGACCATGCCTTTGATTCCGCCGGACGACAGCTTGGCCGCCTCCAGCATGCAGGCCATCGAGCGGGCCAGCCGGCTCGCGCCGCAGGCGGCCGACAAGGGATCGCGGCTCTGGTCCTGCGCAATGGCGGCCAGGGCCTCCTTGTATGGCCCGAGCGCATCCAGGCGGCGCATAACGACATCGAACAGCCGGTCTTTCGCCGGCTCTTCGGCCGCGTCGGGGTCCTCTTCAGCCATCACCTTGGCGTCGATCATTCTGGTGAAGGCGCTGAGAATCGCCTGTTTCGAGGAGTAGGTCCCATAGACCTGGGACAGCGGCAGCTTCGCCGCCTCGGCAATGTCGGCCAAAGAAAGGTCGCGCCAGCCGCGCTCGCGCGCCAGTTCCATGGCCGTATCGATAATATGCTGGGGAATGTCCGCCTTCTTTACCATGGCTGCCTCCGCTCCAATTCCTTTTCGAAAGGACGGCCTCTGCCCGTTACCGGGAGCACATCCGCCCGCCCGCCGCCATGACGCCGGCAGGCTTTCTCTTTATCTGGTCTCGATCATAAGAGGTTTCGAGCGCGTTGCGGGCGAAATCTTCCCGCGCAATGCAATCGCGACAATAGAGCGCAAGAGATAGCAGGCCTGGCGCTACCGCTTTTTGATCTCCGCGACCTCGCCGCCGGTCAAGCCGACGAGTTGCTCGGTGCGCAGCCGAAAGACCGCGTTCGGCGTGCCCGCCGCCGCCCAGATGATCTCGAGATCCAGTAAATCCCGGTCGATAAAGGTGACCGGCGGCTCCAGATGCGCCACCGGCGGCACGCCACCGATCGCGAAACCGGTCTTCTCGCGCACGAAGTCGGGGTCCGCCCGCAGGATCTTTTCACCCAGCAGCGCCGCGATCTGCTTTTCATCGACCCGGTTTACGCCACTGGCAATCACCAGGACCGGCCGACCGCTATCCTTTGCCTTGAAGATCAGGGACTTGGCAATCTGCGCCACATCGCAGCCGATGGTTTCAGCCGCCTCCGCCGCGGTGCGGGTGCTGGCGGGAAACTCCCGGACCTCAAAGGCAGATCCAGAGGCCGTCAAAACCTCCTGCACCCGTTGGGAGCTCGCCTTCAAGCCTCCTGGCGCCCCAGTTCACGGCTGCGCCGTGTCGCCGCCGCGATCGCGCGGGTCATCAGGGGCTGCAGTCCGTCGTCCGCCATGAGCACGTTAAGCGCTTCCAGGGTCGTGCCCGCCGGGCTGGTCACGTTCTTGCGGAGCTGACTGGGCTCTTCACTGGCCTGGTGCACCAGTTCGCCAGAACCGGCAACCGTCACTCTGGCCAGCCGAGCCGCCAAATCCGAGGGCAAACCGGCTTCAACCGCCGCCTGTGCCAGACATTCGATGAGCAGGAAGACGTAGGCGGGCCCTCCCCCGGAGACCGCCGTCACCGCATCCAGCAGACCTTCGTCCTCGACCCAGGCGGTTTCGCCGACCGCCGATAGAAGGTCGCCGCAGACATCCTTTTGCGGCGCCGAGACGGCCGTATTGGCGCAGAGGACCGTCATGCCGCGGCTGACCGCCGCCGGCGTGTTGGGCATGGCCCGGACAATTGCGCTGTCTGTGCCCAAGGCCTCTTGAAAGTAGCCTATGGTCTTACCGGCGGCGATGGACAGGAAGACGGTGCCTGGCTTGGAGAAGCGGCGGTAGCCCGCGATCGTGTCATCCATCATCTGCGGCTTGACGGCCAGGACGACCACCGCCGGGTCGCAAGTCTCTGGCACGTCTTCGAGGGTTTTGACCGCGGTGACGCCACGATCCCGCAATTGCTCGACAAAGGGCGAGTCAAACGGCTCGACAATCGTCACTGAGGCTGGTGCCACACCTTCGGACAGCCAGCCCTCAAGCAGGGCACCGCCCATCTTGCCGCAGCCCACCAGCAGCAGCGATCCATCGAGTTTCATGGTCTCAGACTCATAGGTTTCATGTTTGCGGAACCGATGCGACCCTCGGCATTCCCTTCCGGAGCCGGAGCGCCAGGTTCAGCCTGACGGGGAGACTACGCCTCCCCGACGGTTTCCATCAAGGCCGCCGAAAGGGCATTCTGCACCGTCTGCCCGCCCCAGACGACCATCTGGATCGCAGGATAGAAGCGCTCGCACTCGATCACTGCCGTATCGACCAGGTCTTCGAGCTGTTCGACGCTCGCGGCCTGCAGGCCGCGCAAGGGCACGGTGTGCCGGAACATGGCGGAGCCGTCATCGGAAAGCAGGTCGAAGTGTCCGAGCCAGAGCTTTTCGTTCACCGAGCCGATGAGTTCGTAAACCGCCGTCCGCTTGGTTTCCGGAACCCGAAGATCGAACTGGCAGGTAAAGATGACGGCACTGACTTCATGCTGCCAGACGAAGTACATGTGATAGTCGCACCAGCGCCCGGTAACCTCGACCGTCAACTCAGAGTCGTTATGACGGTCAAAGGTCCAGTCATTTGCAATGACCAGTTCCTCAAGGATGTCGAGAGGATTGTGAGAACTACCGATTACAGTCGTTTGCGTATCCATTGCAATGCAGTCCCCTAGCAAAGTGGCAGCTCTCTGCCGTTCAGAGGTAGACCGCGTCACACGTTCGTCATCGAAATATGGTTAATGCGCGACTGCAAACTACCAAATGTAGCGTGCCATCTTCGATTCAGCGGCGCAATAGCTGAATGAAGGCATTTGATGAATACTTGAGATAGTTCTGTGGATAACTATTTATCCGCCCGACGTGCCCGGTCCCTTGCCGGAGTCCGTCGCTTTCGGCGCGGCCTTGGCCTTTTGCCGGGGTTTCCTGGCTGCCGGTGCCTTCGAAGCACGGGCTGGCGCCGCGGCCGGGGTTTTCTCCGCCAGCAAAGCCTCCAGTTTCGCAACCCGCTCGCTCAGTTCTTCCTGCTCTGCGCGCGCCTTGGCAGCCATAGCCTTGACCACCTCGAACTCTTCGCGCGGCACCAGATCCATCTGTGCGAGGACGCGCTCAAGCTGCTCCCGCACCCGTGCTTCGATTTCACCGCGAATACCCGCGGCGACACCCACAGCACCCGAAGTCACACGGGCAAGATCATCCAGGAAACGGTTCTGCGTCTGCATTTTTCGCGCTCTCGGCAGTCAACAAATAAAGCGTCAAAGGCGACCGCTGCCGGACAGAGGGCCAATCCGGCATCAGACCGGACCACGCGCCTCGTCAAGTAACGATGCCTTTCCGCCTGCACTATGCCCAGAGATGCCCGTCGGTTCAAATACTTCGGGGGCGCTGCCGCCTTTTGCCGCAGCCGGATCGCGGCTCCATAAAAAGCGCCCTTCTCTCACCTGCCCTGTCCTTATATAAGGGGAGCCGCAGATTCGGGCATGGATTTCTTTTCGCAGAGTTTTGCGGAGCGGCCGCCCAGAAGCCTTGGAGAGTCCTTCCATCATGATCCTTATTACCGGCGGCGCCGGTTTCATCGGTTCAAACCTTGTCGCCAGCCTGTCCGAGCGTGGCGAGGGGGTTATCGTCTGCGACAGGCTCGGTCAGGGCGAGAAGTGGCGCAACATCGCAAAGGCCGAGATCGAGGACGTGGTGCCGCCAGAGGAAATCGCGGAATACCTGGAAGACCTCGAGCAGCCTCTGACCGCCGTCATCCATCTGGGCGCCATCTCGGCGACGACCGAAACGGACGGCGATGCCCTGATAGCGAATAACTTCCGCCTGTCGAAGTACTACTGGAAGCTCTGCAGTGCGCGGCGCATTCCCCTGATTTACGCCTCTTCGGCGGCGACCTATGGCGATGGCGCCCTGGGTTTCCGCGATGATGCCTCCATTGATGCCCTGGCGCGCCTGCAGCCGCTGAACGGCTACGGCTGGAGCAAACACCTTTTCGACCGCTGGGTGGCGCGCCAGCTCACCAGCGAGGCCCCGCGGCCGCCGCAGTGGGCCGGGCTGAAGTTCTTCAACGTCTACGGCCCGAACGAATACCATAAAGGCGGCCAGGCCAGCGTCGCCTCACATCTCTTCCGCCAGCTCCAGACCGGCGAACCGGCGACCCTCTTCCAGTCACACCACCCTGATTATGCGGACGGCGGGCAGCTTCGCGACTTTGTCTGGGTCGGTGACTGCGTTGATGTGATGCTCTGGCTGCTGGACAATCCGGAGGTCAACGGGCTGTTCAATCTGGGCACAGGCGCCGCCCGCAGCTTCGCGGATCTGGCCCGCGCCGTCTTCGCCGCCCTGGAGCAGCCGGAAAACATCCGTTATGTGCCCACGCCCGAAGCGATCCGGGACAAGTATCAGTATTTCACCGAAGCCGACATGGCCCGCCTGCGGGGCGCCGGCTACGACAAAGCCTTCACCAGCCTGGAAGCCGGCGTGGAAAGCTACGTCCGTGACTTCCTCGCCACTTCGGATGCCTATCGATGACGTTGGCCCTCGCCTATCCGGACATCGGTCCGGTCGCCTTTGAGATCGGTCCCTTCGTCATACGCTGGTATGCCCTGGCCTATATCGTCGGCCTGCTGCTGGCCTGGCGCTACTGCCGCTGGCTGACCGGCAAGCCGCCGAAGCAGGTCGAGGCCATCGCCTTCGATGATTTTCTGCTCTGGGCGACCTTCGGGGTCATCATCGGCGGACGCCTGGGCTATGTCCTCTTCTACAAACCGGTCTATTTCCTCTGGAATCCGGCCGAGATCCTGGTGATCTGGCAGGGCGGCATGAGCTTTCACGGCGGCCTGCTCGGCGTTATCGCCGCCATGTATCTCTTTACCCGCCGCCGTAAGATCCCCTTTTTCGCGCTGGCGGACATCGTCGCCTGCGCCGCTCCCATCGGTCTCTTCCTGGGGCGCCTGGCGAATTTCGTCAATGGCGAGCTTTACGGCCGGCCGACGGACGCCACGATCGGGATGATCTTTCCGCAGGATCCGACCCAGTTGCCGCGCCATCCGAGTCAGCTCTACGAAGCCGGGCTGGAAGGCCTGGTGCTCTTCGTTGTCCTGTTCCTGATGGTGCGCGGCGCGGCCCTGACCCGCGGCGGCCTGCTGTCCGGGGTGTTCCTGGCCGGCTATGCCCTGTCGCGGATCATCGTGGAATTCTTCCGCGAACCTGACGACCATCTGGGCTTCCTCTTCGCGGGTGCCACCATGGGGCAACTGCTGTCCCTGCCGATGCTGCTGCTGGGGATCGGTCTCGCATTCTGGTCGCTGCGCCAGCCGCAAAGACTGCAGCGCGATGGCTCCGCCGGATAACAGGCTCGCGCAGCTTCTCGCCGCGCGGATCCGCCAGGACGGACCCATGACGGTCGCCGACTTCATGGCGGCGGCCCTGATCGAGCCGGATCTCGGATATTACATGACCGGCGATCCCTTCGGCGTCGCCGGCGACTTCACCACGGCCCCGGAGATCAGCCAGATCTTCGGTGAGCTGATCGGTCTCTGGTGCGCCCAGGCCTGGCAGGAAATGGGCGCGCCGGCGGCCATCAACCTCGTGGAGCTGGGGCCGGGGCGCGGCACACTCATGGCCGATGCCCTGCGGGCCGCGCAGATCCTGCCGGCCTTTCGGGAGGCGATCCGGATCCACCTGGTCGAAACCAGTCCGAGCCTCAGGGACCGCCAACGCGAAAGCCTGAAGGACGAGGAGGTGACCTGGCACGGCGATCTGACATCACTGCCGCGCGCACCGATGATCGTGATCGCGAACGAGTTCTTTGATGCCCTTCCGGTACGGCAACTGGAGCGCGGACCTGATATCTGGTTCGAGCGCCTGGTCTCGCTCTCGCCGGCCTCGACCGAAGCCCAGCCCGCCTTTGCCTTCACCCGGGGCGTGGCCGCAGAGGACACAATCGCGCTGATTCCCAAAGCCTTGCGGCAGGCCGCAGCGGGCACGCTGGCCGAAGTCTCGCCGGCGGTCACGGCGGTCGCACGAGACCTCACGCAGCGCGTGGTTCAGGACGGCGGGCTGGCACTGATCATCGATTACGGACGGTCGGAGCAGCAGGCGGGCTGGTCGTTGCAGGCCCTGCGCGGGCACCAACGCCATGAGCCGCTCGTCGCGCCGGGAACCGCCGATCTGACCGCCCATGTCGACTTCGCGCATCTTGTTGCAGTTGCGGAAGCCGCGGGCGCGAAAGCCTGGGGACCGGTTACACAGGGCGATTTTCTCCTGGCCCTGGGCATTCGCGAACGGGCGGACGCGCTGCGCGCCGGCGCGTCGCCGAAACAGGCGAAGGATCTGGATCTCGCCGTCCGGCGGCTGACGGATGCCGAGCGGATGGGTGAGCTCTTCAAGGTACTGGCCATCGGACATCCCGCGCAGCCAGCACCAGCCGGCCTGCCGATTTCTTCTCCTGACAGCGCCGGCACGACCTCTTAGACTGCGGCCCATCGAATCATCAGGAGATAAGCTCGGCCTATGTTGACCATCGGGTCCCTGAACGAACAGCCGGGAATCCGGCACGGCTTCTTTACCCGCAGCGGCGGCAGCAGCCAGGGCATCTACGCATCGCTCAACTGCGGTTTCGGCGCGGACGACGATCCAGAGGCGGTGGCCGGCAACCGACAAGCCGCCCTGACGGCCCTGGCGCCAAAAGCGAGCCATCTGGTTACCGTCTATCAGGTGCATTCGGCGGAGGCCGTGGTGGTCCAAGAGCCCTGGGCGCCGGACGAAGCACCACGCGCCGATGCCATGGTCACCGACCGGCCGAACCTGGCGCTCGGCATCCTGACCGCTGACTGCGTACCGGTGCTCTTCGCCGACGCCGAAGCCGGTGTGATCGGCGGCGCCCATGCCGGCTGGCGCGGTGCAGTGACCGGGGTCCTGGATGCGACCCTCTCCGCCATGGAGAAGCTGGGCGCACGCAGCGGCCGCATTACGGTCGGTATCGGCCCCGCCATCGAGCAACGCTCCTATGAAGTCGGCCCCGAGTTCCCCGCCCCGTTCCTGGCGCAGGACCAGGAGAACGAAGCCTTCTTCTGTCCCGCCAGGCGCGACGGACACTTTCTCTTCGATATCAAGGGCTACGTGGCGCGGCGGCTGGCTCAGCTCGGCCTCCGGGATGTGCATGCCCTGCCCTGCGACACCTACGCCGAGGAAGAACGCTTTTTCAGCTATCGGCGGGCCTGCCACCGAAACGAGACCGGCAGCAGCGGCAAGATCGACTACGGACGCGGCCTTTCGGCCATCTGTCTTTCGACTTGATCACCGCGGAAAAGGAATTCTCCATGCAGATCCATTTTTCGGAAAGGGAACTCGCCGAACGCCGGGCGCGCTGTTGCGAGGCCATGCAGAAGCAGGGACTCTACGGCCTGCTGATCTTCCGGCAGGAGAGCATGTTCTACCTGACCGGCTACGACACCTTCGGCTACGTCTTTTTTCAATGCCTCTATCTTGGCGCGGACGGGACCATGACCCTGCTGACCCGCGCGCCGGACCTGCGCCAGGCCCAGCACACCTCCGTGATTCAGGATGTTCGCATCTGGGTCGACGGACCGGAGGCGGAACCGGCCGAGGAATTGCGCGCCATTCTGGAAGAACACGGCTGTCGCGGCAAACGCCTGGGCGTCGAGTATGAGGCTTATGGCCTGACCGCGCGCAACGGTAAGCGCCTGGATTCAGCCCTGGACGACTTCTGCCACCTCAACGATGCCTCGCTGCTGGTCACCGAGCAGCGGGCCGTCAAAAGCCCCGCGGAGATCGCGTACGTCCGCCGCGCCGCCGAGCTGGCGGACGCCGCCTGGGATCAGGCTCTCGCCCTCACCCGGCCCGGCGCTGAAGAAGCCGAGATCCTCGCCGCCATGCAGGGTGCGATCCTGGCCGGCGGCGGCGACTATCCCGGCAATGAGTTCATTATCGGATCCGGACCGGGGGCCCTCTGCTGCCGCTACTTCAGCGGCCGGCGGAGTCTGGATCAGGACGACCAGTTAACCCTGGAGTGGGCCGGTGCCTACCGCCACTATCACGCGGCGATGATGCGCACCCTCCCGGTCGGCCGGGTGCCGGATCGGCAGCGGGAGATGCACGAAGTGGCCCGCGACGCGCTGCTGGCCGTTGAAGAGGCCCTGCGCCCGGGCCTGACCATCGGCGAGGCTTTCGATGCCCACACGCGAGTTCTCGACGCGGCCGGCTATCAGGCGCACCGGCTGAACGCCTGCGGCTATTCCCTGGGCACGACCTTTTCACCCAACTGGATGGACTGGCCCATGCTCTATCACGGCAATCCGGTGGAAACGGTCCCGGGTATGGTGATCTTCGTTCACATGATCATCTTCGACAGCGAGAAAGGCCTTGCCATGACGCTGGGCAGAACCAGCCTGATCGGGGATAAGGGGGCGGAACCCCTGTCCCGAATGCCATTGGAATTTATAGCCGCCTAACCTAGTTATAGAAGCCGAGGCTCCTACGCGAACACCCGGACCTATCAGATGCCGCATATGTTCATCTTTCTGGCATTTTGCTTTCTCGGCCTGGTGGCGAGCTGCGCCCTGCTGTAACGGAACCTGACGCCTCCATGCTCTCTCCCTGCCAGTCACAGCGGTACGGCGCGCGATGAAGCTACTGCGATTCCTGGTCCTGGTCACCGTAGTCTTCGGCCTCGGGAGCTGCGGTCCCCTGCCCCGGCCGTTCCAGCCCGAAGGCACCAAGGAGAATGCACTTCTGACCCTCAAGGACGGGGCCGGGGTCGTCGTCCTGGCGCCGGAATCGGAACTGGTCACCGAACCCCAGGCCTGGGCCGAAGCCATGGCGGAAGCCTTGCGGGAGCAGGACGTGCCGGCCTCGACCCAGCAAGGCAACGCCGGCAGCCGCTATCTCTTCAGCCATGTCACGGAAATCACCGAACCCTCCAAAGCGAAGACTATTTCGGTGCTCTGGGACCTCTATGCGCCAGACGGCAAGCTGGCGGGCAGTTACGTGCAGGAGACGGGCCTGTCGCCGGAAGCCTTTCGACGCAGCTCACTGGCGGCAAAGCAGAGCTCGATCCAAAAGGCGGCCGAACAGCTTGCGGCCCTGGCAGGTACCAAACCGCGGACCACGCGCTCCATTCCCGGCTATCCGGACGCCAGAATCCATGTCCCGCCCTTTGGCGACGTGCCCGGCGATGCCGCCACCAGCCTGCGCAACGCCATCGTCGCCGAGTTGACCGACGCCCGCTTTCCGGTCATCGGCAAAGCCGGCGCCAATGATCTGTTGCTGCTCTGCGAGGTCTCGCTGGGCCCGGTCGAAGCCGGACGGCAGAAAGCCACCATCGTCTGGCGCCTGCGCAGCGTCAAAGACGGCGAGGAACTGGGCGTGATCGATCAAAGCAACATCATCCTCGCCGGCAGTCTGGATGGCGCCTGGGGCCCGACCGCCCGGGACATCGCCCGCGGCGCCCGAGAGGGCATTCTGGAGCTTTTCAGGCAACTCTAGCCCCTGCTCTTCTTTATCCCGCCAATAAAGCGTTAACCATGTTGGCTTTCCAGACTTCGATTATTGCAGTTTGACGACGCCAAGGCCGTTTACAGAGCGGGGGCACGTTGATAAGTTCCGCTCGGCTCGAGACGGGGCGCAGGACAGGCCTGTGATCCGGTCGGGATCGGCGGGATTCGATGGCAAGCGGCGCAGCCGCTTTCGGACGTCCTATCGGGCCAAAAAGTGGGCGGGACCAAGCAGATAAGGCCGAGACGTCTGGCGGTAGAGCCTATCGCCGCACCGAGCCGGGGAAACTGGAATGAAAATCCTTACAGGCAACAGCAATCGGCCTCTGGCCGAAGCGATTTCGGCGTTTTTGAATCTGCCGCTGACCAAGGCGAGCGTCCGCCGCTTCTCGGACATGGAGGTCTTCGTCGAGATCCAGGAGAACGTCCGCGGTGAGGACGTCTTCGTGATCCAGCCGACCTCCTATCCGGCGAACGACAACCTGATGGAGCTGCTGGTCGCCCTGGACGCCCTCAAGCGTGGATCCGCCCGGCGCACCACCGCGGTCATTCCTTACTACGGCTACGCCCGCCAGGATCGGAAATCGGGTCCGAGAACGCCGATTTCCGCCAAGCTGGTTGCCAACCTGATCACTTCGGCCGGTGCCGACCGGGTCCTGACCATGGACCTGCACGCCGGCCAGATTCAGGGCTTCTTCGACATTCCGACCGACAACCTCTTCGCAGCGCCAGTCTTCACCAAGGACATCATGGAGCGCTACAACGGCCGGCAGTTGACCATCGTCTCGCCGGACGTGGGCGGCGTGGTCCGGGCCCGCGCCATCGCCAAACGACTTGACGCCGACCTTGCGATTGTGGATAAGCGCCGCGAGAAAGCTGGCGTTTCCGAGGTGATGAACATCATCGGCGACGTGAAGGACAGCACCTGCATTCTGGTAGACGATATCGTCGATTCGGCCGGCACGCTCTGCAATGCCGCCGTCGCGCTGATGGATTCCGGCGCAGATTCGGTTTCGGCCTACGTCACCCATGGTGTGCTGTCCGGTGGCGCCGTGGCGCGCGTATCGGCCTCGCCGCTGGAGGAGCTCGTGATGACGGACTCGATCCAGGCGACGGAAGCGGTGCGGGTCGCCCAGAATATTCGCCAGATTTCGATCGCGCCCCTGCTCGGCGATGCCATGCAGCGGATCAGCGACGAACGCTCGGTTTCGAGCCTGTTCGATTTACCGGCCGCCAGCTAAGGCGGCCCAGAGTTTCAGCCGTTTCCGGACCGGAAACGGCACCCGGCAGCAGCACCCCTGGAGGCTGCGCCGGTTTCCAAAGCGGCGGGAATGATCTCGCCGTTAATTTTGCTTAAGGAGCAATGCAATGAGTGACGTACAGAGTCTCGTCGCAGAACGAAGGGAGCGGGCCGGAAAGGGGGCCGCCCGTGCAGCCCGCCGTGCTGGACGTATCCCCGGAGTGATCTACGGCAACAAGAAAGAGCCGGTTCTGCTCAACCTTGACCCCAAGGTGCTGAGCAAAGAGCTGAACAAGGCCGGTTTCTTCGCCACGCTGTTCGATGTCGAAATCGACGGCAAGAAAGAGCGTGCCCTGCCCCGTGACGTCCAGTTCGACCCGGTCACCGACCGGCCGATCCACATCGACCTGCTGCGGGTCTCGGCGGCCACCTCGGTCACCGTCGCGGTCCCGGTCAGCTTCATCAACGAAGACCAGAGCCCGGGCCTGATCAAGGGCGGCGTGCTCAACGTGGTTCGCTACGAAGTCGAGCTGAACTGCCGGGCCGATGCCATTCCTCAGGAACTGGAGCTGGATCTGAGCTCGCTGGATCTGGGCGATTCCGCTCACTTCTCGATGATCTCCCTGCCGGACGGCGTGGAGCCGACCATCACCGACCGCGACTTCACGGTCGCGACCATCGCCGCGCCGAGCGCCATCAAGTCCGAAGCCGCCGAGGCCCAGGAAGGCGAAGAGGGTGAAGGCGAAGGTGAAGGCGCTGAGGACTCGGGCGAAGAGTCCGCCAGCGAGGAGTAATTCCTTGCCGGTATCCGGGAGCCCGGCTCCCGGAAGCCTGAACAAGAGCGAAGGTTACCATGTTGCTGTTAGTGGGCCTGGGCAACCCCGGCCAGCGTTACGCGAACAACCGGCACAACATCGGTTTTATGGCGGTGGACGAAATGGTCCGCCGCCATTCCTTTGGGCCCTGGCGCTCAAAATTCCAGGGCCAGATCTCGGAGGGCAGGATCGGAGGCGAAAAAGTCCTGATCCTCAAGCCCGAGACCTACATGAACGAGTCCGGACGGGCGGTCGGCGAAGCTCTGCGCTTCTACAAGCTGGAGCCAGAGGCGGTTTACGTCATTTACGACGAGATCGACCTGGTTCCCGGAAAGATCAAGGTCAAGAAGGGCGGCGGCAACGGCGGACATAACGGCCTGCGCAGCATCGACGCCCACATCGGTAAGGATTACTGGCGCGTACGACTGGGCGTCGGACATCCCGGTGACAAAGCGCTCGTCCACAGTCATGTCCTGGGCGACTTCAGCAAGGCCGAAACCCTCTGGCGCGATAAACTGCTGGATGCGGTGGCGACGGAGTTCCCGCTACTGATTGAAGGCGACAGCGGCAGCTTTATGTCGCGTGTCGCCCAAACCATGAATCCGCCCAGGCCGAAGCCGGTAAAGCCAAAGCCGGCACAAGCGGCGGCGGATTCGGAAGGTAACGATACGGCGACGGCGGAAACCGGCAAGGACGCTATTTCGAAGCCGGGGAAAGTGACCCGGAGCCTGCTGGAGTCACTCCTTCGCGCCGCCGAAAAAAAACGGAATTAGCTACTATGGGATTTAACTGCGGTATCGTGGGCCTGCCAAACGTCGGCAAATCCACCCTCTTCAACGCTTTAACCGAAACAGCGGCAGCGGAAGCGGCGAACTATCCCTTCTGCACCATCGAGCCGAACGTCGGGCGCGTCGCGGTGCCCGACCCGCGCCTGGATGAGATCGCCGCGATCGGCAAGTCGGCCAAGATCATTCCGACCCAGCTCGAGTTCGTCGATATCGCCGGCCTGGTCAAGGGCGCCTCCAAGGGCGAAGGCCTCGGTAACCAGTTCCTGGCCAACATCCGCGAAGTGGATGCCATCGTGCACGTCCTGCGCTGCTTCGACGGCGAAGTCACTCATGTGGACGGCTCGGTCGATCCGATCCGGGATGCGGAGACTGTAGAAACGGAACTGCTGCTGGCCGATCTGGAGAGCGTCGAACGCCAGCTCGACAGCAGCGCGAAACGCGCCAAAGGCGGCGACAAGGATGCCAAGGACCGGCTCGCGGTTCTGGGTCCGGTCGCGGAAGCCCTGCGCGAAGGCCGGCCGGCGCGCAGCGTCAAGGTCTCCAAGGAACTGCAGCCGGTCTTCCGGCAGCTCCAACTGCTCTCGGCGAAGCCGGTGCTCTACGTCGCCAACGTCGAGGAGGACGCCGCGGCGAGCGGCAATGATTACTCGGCAAAAGTAGCGGCGCGGGCGGAAGCGGAAGGTGGCGCCTGTGTGATCATCTCCGCCGCCATCGAAGCCGAAGTCGCGGCACTCTCGGATGACGCCGAGAAAGCGGAGTTTCTGGAGAGCCTGGGCCTGGAGGAAACCGGCCTGGCCCGGATCATCCGCGCCGGCTACGAACTGCTCGACCTGCTGACCTTCTTTACGGTCGGCCCCAAGGAAGCCAGGGCCTGGACTGTTGTACGCGGCGCCAAGGCCCCCAACGCCGCCGGTGCGATCCATACCGATTTCGAGCGCGGTTTCATCCGGGCCGAGACCATCGCCTACGCCGATTTCGTCGCCAACAACGGCGAGCAGGGTGCGAAAGACGCCGGCAAGATGCGGCAGGAAGGCAAGGAATACCCGGTCGTCGACGGCGACATCTTCCACTTCCGTTTCAACGTGTGAACGGACATCGCCCCGCCCCTCTCACGGGCAAAGAAAAGGGCCGCTCCTCTCGGGGCGGCCCTTTCTCGTAGGATCTTTGGCTGTGCTTAGTGCACGTCCGACCAGCACTTCCGTTTCGCGGCGTAGAGGATGCCGGTGAAGATCAGCAGGAAGATGATCACCTTGATGCCCATCTGCTTGCGATCTTCCAGCGCCGGCTCAGCCGTCCACATGAGGAAAGCCGCAACATCCGCAGCATGATTTTCCAGGGTTGCCGGAGTTCCGTCGGAATACTCGACTGACTCATCAGAAAGCGGCGGCGCCATAGCGATCTGGTGACCAGGGAAATAGGCGTTGTAATTCGATCCCTCAAGCAGGTCGAAACCCTCGGGCGCATCCTGATAACCAATCAGGAGAGCCTTGATGTAGTCCGGTCCCCCGACCCGCGCCTTCGCCATCAGCGACAGGTCCGGCGGAACGGCACCACCGTTGGAGGCCGCGGCTGCCTGCGGGTTCGGGAAAGGGTTGACGAAGTAGTCCGAAGGCCGGCCCGGCCGGTCGAACATCTCGCCTTCATCATCAGGCCCATCGGTGATGTCGTACTCCGACGCGAGCGCCTTGATCTCATCCTCGTTGTAACCCAGATCGGCCAGATTGCGGAACGCGATCAGATCCATGGAATGGCAAGCAGCGCAGGCCTCCTTGTAGACCTGATAGCCGCGCTGCAACTGTGCCTGATCAAAGGTGCCAAAGACGCCTGAGAAGGACCACTGACTCTTTGGAATTGCGACGCTCTCGGCCGCTTGTGCGACCGACACGCTCAGAGAAACCGCTGCAGCAGCGGCAGCAAGAACCAACTTTTTCATTATGCCTTCTCCATCGGCTTTGCTGCTGCGCCGGCAAGGGCGCCACCTCCCAGGACCGGCTCGGATATCGAGGCTGGTAATGGCTTTGGCCGTTCCATCACGCTCAGCAAGGGCAGAAGGATCAGGAAGTGGAAGAAGTAGTAGAAAGTCGCGATCCGGCTGACGAAGAGCGGCAGGCCTTCGGCGGCTTCCTGTCCGGCCCAGCCCAGAGCGATACAAGCCACCAGCAGTACCCAGAAGAACCACTTGTAGACCGGGCGGAACTTACAGCTACGCACCGGCGAGCGATCCAGCCAGGGCAGGATGAAGAGGATACCGATCGAGGCGAACATCAGCACCACGCCCAGCAGCTTATCGGGCACCGAGCGCAGGATCGCGTAGAAGGGCAGGAAGTACCATTCCGGCACGATATGCGCGGGCGTCGAAAGCGGGTTGGCTGGGATGTAGTTGTCCGGATGGCCCAGGAAGTTCGGCGCGAAGAAGAGGAACACGCAGAAGGCCAGCAGGAACACACCCACGCCGAAGGCGTCTTTCACCGTGTAGTAGGGATGGAACGGGATCTTGTCCTGCGGGCCCTTCGCCTCGATTCCCAGCGGATTGTTGGAGCCGAAGCGGTGCAGCGCCCAGATGTGCAGGATCACCACACCGACGATCACGAAGGGCAGCAGGAAGTGCAGGGCGAAGAAGCGGTTCAGGGTCGGGTTATTGACCGAGAAACCACCCCAGAGCCAGGTCACGATGCTCTCGCCCACCAGCGGGATCGCCGAGAAAAGGTTGGTGATAACCGTCGCGCCCCAGAAGCTCATCTGACCCCAGGGAAGGACGTAGCCCATGAAGGCGGTCGCCATCATCAGCAGCAGGATCACCACACCGAGCATCCAGAGGATCTCGCGCGGCGCCTTGTAGGAGCCGTAGTAGAGGCCCCGGAAGATGTGGATAAACACGGCGATGAAGAAGAACGAGGCCATGTTCATGTGGGTATAGCGGATCAGCCAGCCGCCGTTCACGTCGCGCATGATGCGCTCGACCGAGTTGAAGGCATGGTCGACGTGCGGGGTGTACTGCATCGCCAGCACGATGCCGGTCACGATCATCACGACCAGCGCAAGGCCCGCCAGAGAACCGAAGTTCCAGAAATAGTTGAGGTTCTTCGGTGCCGGATAATCGACCAGCGTGTCGTTGGTCAGTGAAAAGATCGGCAGACGATGATCGATCCACTTGATAAGCGCGTTGTTGGTTTGAAAGGGTTGCCCACCACTCATTGTCTCGCCCCCCTCAGCCGATCTTGATAGTGTTGTCGTCGAGGAACTCGACGGGTGGCACCGGCAAATTCGTAGGCGCCGGGCCTTTGCGGATGCGGCCGGAGGTGTCGTAGTGGGAGCCGTGACAGGGGCAGAACCAGCCGTCGTACTCGCCCTTCTCATCGCCGGTTTTCTGTCCCAGCGGCACACAGCCCAGGTGCGTGCAGTTACCACCGACGATCAGCCACTCGGGCTTGACCACCCGGTCAGCATCGGTCTGCGGATCCGGCAGTTCCTCCAGCGTCACGGCGGTCGCCGCGGCGATCTCCTCTTCCGTACGATGACGGATGAAGACCGGCTTATCGCGCCAGACCACGGTGATGCTCTGGCCCACCTCGATCGGCGAGAGATCGACTTCCGTCGACGCCAGCGCCAGCACGTCGGCCGACGGGTTCATGGAATTAACCAACGGCCAGGCAATAGCGCCCGTACCGACCGCCCCCATTGCGCCTGCTACCAGATAAAGGAAATCGCGGCGGGTTTCCCCATCGTCCGAATGCTGTGAGGCATGAGCGCTGTCTGCTGCCATGTTAGAATCCCTCTTAGGTCACCTCTCGGGCGTTTGCGGCCCGTTATATCGCGGCGTATCTCGCACGTAATGCGAAAGAACACCACTAATACTATTTCTTAGCCCCCAGGCGAGGCTGCGACACCCTGTCGCACCTGCCCCTTGCCGAATCGTACTTTGGCAGGGATATAGAGGAAAAGCTATCAGAAGGCAAAGGCGGAGACGCCTTCTCTATTGGGAAATTCGCACAATGCGACTCGCTCTCTATCAGCCGGATATTCCGCAGAATACCGGGACGATGCTGCGTCTGGCCGCCTGTATGGGGCTGGCGGTCGACATCATAGAGCCCTGCGGCTTCGTTCTGGACGACAAACGCCTGCGCCGTGCCGGCATGGACTACCTGGCGGGCGTCGATTTGACGCGCCACAGCTCCTGGGAGCGCTTCCTTGAACAGCCGCCGGAACGCATCGTGCTCTTGACCACTCAGGCAGACAGGCCGTACACCGGCTTCGACTTCGCACCTGGCGACTGTCTGCTGCTGGGACGCGAAAGCGCCGGCGTGCCGCCCGAGGTGCACGCGCGGGCGGATGCCCGGGTCGTGGTTCCCATGCGCCCCGGCCTTCGTTCCCTGAACGTTGCCGTCTGCGCCGCCATGGTGGCCGGCGAAGCGCTGCGGCAGACAGATGGATTTCCGAAGGGATCATCATGACCTCTACGATCGAACAGCGGCAGAGCCTGGCGAGCGCCTGGTTCAAACAGCTTCGCGACGACATCTGCGGCGCCTTCGAAAAGCTGGAAGACGAGTTGCAGGGCGATAATGCCCGCGGGCTTGGCGACCAGGCTCCGGGGCGCTTTGAGCGCAAGAGCTGGCAGCGCGAACAGGAAGGCGCGGCCGGCGACTTCGGCGGCGGTGAAATGTCCCTGATGCGCGGGCGGGTCTTTGAAAAGGTCGGCGTCAACATTTCGACGGTCAAGGGCGAGTTCTCCGAGGAATTCCGGGCCCGGATCCCCGGTGCCGAGGAAAATCCGCAGTTCTGGGCCAGCGGCATCTCTCTGGTCGCGCATATGCATTCGCCCCTGGTGCCCGCGGTTCACATGAACACCCGCTTCATCGTGACCACCAAGGCCTGGTTCGGCGGCGGCAGCGACCTCAATCCCATGTATCCGGATGCGCAGGACACGGCGGATTTCCACGCCTGCTTCAAAAGCGCCTGCGACAGGCATGATCCGGACTACTACCCGCGCTTCAAGGAATGGTGTGACGAATACTTCTTCATTCCGCACCGCAACGAGGCCCGCGGCGTCGGCGGGATTTTCTACGACTATCTGGACAGCGGCGACTGGAACGCCGATTTCACCTTCACCCAGGACGTCGGCCGGGCCTTCCTGGAGATCTATCCGCAACTGGTCCGGCGCCACATGGAGCAGCCCTGGAGCGATGAGCAGCGCCGCCATCAGTTGTTCCGCCGTGGCCGTTACGCGGAATTCAACCTGGTTTACGACCGCGGCACGCAATTCGGCCTGAAGACCGGCGGCAATGTGGAAGCCATCCTCATGTCGCTGCCGCCGGAAGCCGCCTGGCCTTAGACCCCAGAGAGTTCCTTCTCCAACTGCGCAAGGCAGGCGGTGCGGTCAGGCGCGAAGTCTTCGCCCCGCCACCAGGCCTCGACCCGATCCAAGGCATCCCCTAAAGCTGGCCCGCTTTCCGCCCCCAGCGCCAGGGCGTCACGGCCTCTTAGCGGGAAAACCGGTGCCTCCCAGAGATCGGTGACCGCAAGCGCCGCATCCAGGTCCTCACGGCCCGGTTTCTCTCCCTCGGCGCAGCGCCGGGCCCAATCCAGACGCAGGAGGTCACGGGTCATTTCAGCCCCCAGGTCATAGAGCGCCTGGCGAAGCGCGCGAGCCGAATTGCCGATCTGCGGCGCCCAGTCGCTGATTTCCGCGCCACCCGTTCGCAGCGTAATCAGCCGCTCGCTCTGCGCCCTGGACAGCCGCAGGCGTCCGGCCACCCTGTCCGCTTCATGGCCGCCGCCTTCGAGCAGGGCCGACAGCCGCAGGAGCGGATCTTCTGTCGCATCAATGCCGATCAGAGCGGCCAGAGACAATTGCTCCGAGCGCGCCTCCGGCAGCAGCCTCTTGAGAACGCCGCTGTCGGCCATCGCCGACAGGACCAGCAAGGGATTTTCCGCGGTCAGGAGGCGCAAAAACTCCTCCCGCACGCGTTCACCGGAAAGGCCGGTCAACCCGGGCGCCAGTTCCGCGGCCGCCGTCAGGCCTTCGAGATCAAGGTCGCCTTGGCCGTAAAAGGCATGAAAGCGGAAGAAGCGCAGCAGCCGGAGGTAGTCTTCGCAAATCCGTTCCCGCGCATGGCCGACAAAGCGCACCCGTCCGCACCGCAAGTCGGTCAACCCACCGAAGGGGTCAAAAAGCGTGCCGTCAGGGCGGCAGGAAAGAGCATTGATGGTCAGATCCCGCCGGGCCGCATCGCGCTCCCAATCATCCGTATAGGAAACCACCGCGCGCCGGCCATCGGTCTCCAGATCTTCGCGCAGGGTCGTGATCTCGTAGCTTTCCCCGGCGGAGACCGCGGTGACGGTTCCATGCTCGATCCCCGTCGGAATCGCCTTCAGGCCGGCCGCCTTCAGCAAGGCCATCACGGCCTCCGGCCGGTCCGGTGTCGCCAGATCGATGTCCTTGATGGCCAATCCCTTGACCGCGTCGCGAACACAGCCGCCCACGAAGCGCACCTCCGCCCCCTCCGCCTGTAGTGCGTCGAGCAAAGCGCTCGTCGCCGGCGTCGTCATCCAGGGCTGAAGGGGAAGCCGCTCTGTCGCCGTCATGCTGTCATCTCAAGCGCTAGGCCTCGCCGGGCTCTCCCCGGCTATTCTTCTACGGGGCCTATTCTTCGATGGGGCCACCGGGGACCAGTTCACCATCGACAAAGGCGGGTGGGCGGAGCTTCACGTCAGGATCATGATCGTAGGCCACACCGATGGCGATGATACCTCCGGTCGCGGCAACCAGGCCTGACAGAGTGAGCAGCAGCCAGGGCGTCATCTTTTCCGCCTCCTCCTCACCAACGATCCGCCGCCTCATCCTGACATAGAAGAGATACAGCAGAAACGGCACGAGAAAGAGCAGAAGTGCGACAAGGATCCTAGTCAACATCGCCTAAAACCTCGGTTAGGTTCACCAGCATGCCGGCGGTTGCGCCCCAGATATAGTAGTCGTCGTAAGGGAAAACATAGAAGTGCCGCATAGCGCCGCGGAACATGCGACTCTGGCGCTGCTGGCTCGCCGGATCGAGAATAAAACCGAGCGGCACCTCGAAGGCTTCAGCAACCTCGAAGTCGTCCAGCGTCAGGTCGAAAGGAGGCGTTACCAGCCCGACGACGGGGGAAATCTCGAAACCTGTCCGGGTCACATAGGTATCGAGCTGTCCGATGAGGCGGATATGATTGCGTGCCAGACCGATCTCCTCTTCGGTTTCACGCAAAGCGGTCGACTCCGGCCCATCATCACCGGGATCCACCCGTCCTCCAGGAAAGGAAATCTGACCCGCATGGTCGTGCAGATGCGCCGTACGCTTCGTCAGCAGGACCGTAGGGCCCTCGGACCTTTCCACAATAGGCACCAGGACAGCGGCTGCCGTGAGGCTGTCCCGGGCTTCATACATATCCGGATTGAGGTCATGATCCCCGCGCGGCCGACCGTCGGCCGTCCCAAGGCTCGTTGCGGAAGTCGAGGCGTGAGAGCTACGCCGGCCCGGATCCCCCCGCCGTTCGAAACGCCGGGTAATCTCGCCTGTCGAGAGCTGAAAAAGTCCCTGCTGCGCGTTCACACCGCACCATCCAGCGGAAAGAAGGAGCCAGCGCTCCAAAGCCCGAACCGGCTGCCTCCGTTCATTTCTTCCTCTACGGCAAGTTCCGCCAGACCATAATACACCGGCCGGAGAATGAGGGCCTCCAACCGGTCCCGCACCAGGATATAGGGACGCGGCTCACCGGTTTCATCATCGACGGCGATGCGCAGGGGATGGTCAGAATCGAGCTCCACCCAGCTATCCACGTTTGTTCGCAGCCGTAGAGATTGCTCCCTCCCGCGGCCGGTCGCGGAAAATTCAACCGCCGTAAAAGGCGCATCCTCGACGATGACGCGTCCGCGCTCAACCGGGGTCACCAGCCAGTATTCGCCGTCCTCTTCACGCCGCAGAACCGTTGAAAAGAGCTTCACCAGGGGCTTTCGCCCGATCGGCGAACCCTGGTGAAACCAGGTCCCGTCACGCGCGATCCGAATATCGAAATCTCCGCAAAAGGGCAGCGCCGGTCCCCCGGGCGAAGGATTCGACGCGTCAGACGACTGGCCAGGCGTCATAGAAACACCTATCTTTTGTGTATCGTCGGTTGGTCGTGTCGGATCCGAAGTCATTACCTGCCGTCCTGATATCTGATGTCCGTTATCTTAGACCCGGACCGCAGCAGATGGGAGTCGATCAGAGTGGCAGCCAACCCTTCAGTCCCCACCGATATCGCAACGGCCGAACAACTGGCCGAGGACATTGAGGCGCTGGGCCAGCGCCTGCAGTCTGCACGCGAATCCATTGGCCGGGTCATTTTCGGACAACAGGATGTGGTTGACCGGACTTTGATCACACTTCTGGCGGGTGGTCACGCACTTTTGATCGGTGTGCCTGGACTGGCAAAAACCCGGCTGGTGGAGACCCTCGGCACCGTTTTCGGCCTGGACGACAAGCGCGTGCAATGTACGCCCGACCTGATGCCCGCGGACATTCTCGGTTCAGAAGTACTGGAGGAGAGCGAGAGCGGCAAGCGGTCCTTCCGCTTCATCCCCGGGCCGGTCTTCGGTCAGCTTCTGATGGCGGATGAAATCAACCGGGCCAGCCCCCGGACCCAGTCGGCCCTGTTGCAGGCCATGCAGGAGCGCCAGGTCACGGTGGCCGGCGTACCGCATGATCTGCCGCGCCCGTTTCACGTGCTGGCGACCCAGAACCCCCTGGAGCAGGAAGGCACCTACCCGCTACCGGAAGCCCAGCTTGACCGCTTCATCATGGAAATCGATGTCGGCTACCCGGACCTGGAGGCCGAGCGGCAGATGCTGCTGGCCACCACCGGTGCCGAAAGCGTGGAAGCCACGGGCATCATGTCTGCCGAGGAACTGCTGGCGGCGCAAAGGGTCGTCCGCCGGGTTCCGGTCGCGGACGGCATCGTGGATGCCGTCCTGTCCCTGGTCCGTGACGGCCGGCCGGAAAGCAGCTCCATCGCCGAACTCGGCGAACAGATCGCCTGGGGCCCCGGGCCGCGCGCCAGTCAGGCCCTGATGCTGGCCATCCGGGCCCGCGCTGTGCTTGACGGCCGCCTCTCACCTTCGATGGACGACGTGGTCGAACTGGCAGCGCCCGTGCTGCGTCATAGGATGAGCCTCAACTTCACGGCCCGCGCCGACGGCGTCTCGATCGACGATGTGATCGCGCGCCTGATCGCGCGTTTCGCGTAGAGTTCGCCGAGAGTAGCGAGGAGACCGACGCTGGCCATCACGCCCAGAGCAACCACGTCCCGAGCGAGACTGCCGATCCAACAGCGGGCCGAGCAGATTGCCTCGGCCCTGCCGCCGTTGCTGGTGGAGGCCGAGCATGTCGCGACCACGGTCGCGCAGGGCGTGCACGGCCGCCGGCGCGTGGGTCAGGGCGAAACCTTCTGGCAGTTCCGCCGCTACGAAACCGGCGACTCCCCGCAATCCATTGACTGGCGCCAGTCGGCCAAGTCGGACCGGGTCTTCGTTCGGGAGATGGAGTGGGAAGCCGCCCAGTCGGTCTGGATCTGGCGCGACACCTCCGCCTCCATGGCCTGGGCCTCGACCAAGGATCTCCCGGAAAAGCGACGACGCGCCGACATCCTGGCGCTGGCGCTTGCCGTCCTGCTGATCCGCGGCGGCGAGTTCGTGACCTTTCTCGGCTCTGATCTCCGACCATCGAATGGCAAGACGACCTTGGAGCGCCTGGCCAAGGTCGTCGATCGGGGCGAATCCAGTGAATCGGGCCTGCCGCCGGCGCTGCCACTGCCGCGCTTCGCCCAGGTCGTGATGATCGGCGACTTCCTCTCGCCACTGGCAGAGATCGAAGAGGTCGCCCGCAGCTATGCGGCACGCGGCGTTAAGGGTCACCTGTTGCAGGTGCTGGATCCGGCAGAGGAACTGCTGCCCTACGACGGCCGGACCCGTTTCGAGGGCCTGGAAGGCGAAGAGTCCTGGCTGCTGTCCAAGGTAGAGTCCGTCCGCGAAGCCTACCGCAACCGCTTCAAGGCACAGTGCGAAGGGCTGGAATCCATCGCCCGGCGCCTGGACTGGGGCTACTCCGCCCATCGCACTGACCGGGCACCGAACGCCGCGCTGCTGGCGCTCTATCTGGCCATGACCCAGGACAGGGGGCGCTAGAGGATGCTGGATCTCGGCCTGCTTGCCTTCACGCAGCCCTGGCTGCTCGCCACTCTGATCGGCCTTCCGCTGATCTGGTTTCTGCTGCGGGTGACGCCGCCGGCCCCGAAGACCCTCAGTTTTCCGGCCGTGCGCCTGCTGCTGGGGCTCGACCCGCCGGAGGAAACGCCTTCGCGTACGCCCCTCTGGCTGATCCTGCTGCGCATGCTGATCGTTCTGCTGATCATTTTCGGCTTGGCGCAGCCTTTGATCAACCCGGCGGACCGCCTGCCGGGCAGCGGTCCCGTGGTGATCATCCTCGACGACGGCTGGGCGGCCGCCAAAAGCTGGGATGCCAAGCTCGACGCCATGGTCGAGGTCATTGAGCGGGCCGAGCGTGAAGAACGGGCTGTGGCGGTGCTGCGTACGGCGGCACGCCCCGAGGAAAGCGGCCCTGAGTCCCTGCCCCTGCTGCCCGCGACGGAGGCGAAGGAACTGGCACAGGGCTTTCAACCCCGACCCTGGCCGGTCGACCGACTTGCCGCTCTCCAGGCCCTGGAATCGCTGAATCTGGAGGCATCACCGCACATCGTCTGGCTTTCGGACGGTTTGGCGACGGAGGACGATCAGCGCTTTATCGAACGCCTGCAGGATCTCGGCGAGGTGACGCTGCTGCGCGATCAGAGCGGCGCGCTGGCCAAAGTGATCCGGCCGCCGACGGACGATGGCCTGGAACTGGTGATCCCCATCGAGCGGGCCGCCAGCCAGGGGACGGAAAGCATCACGCTCTCAGCGCTCGCCGACGACGGCGTGATCGTGGCCCGGGAAGCGGCGAGTTTTGACGCAGGCGCGCAGACGGCGGAGCTCCGTTTGCAGTTGCCGACCGAACTGCGCAACCGGGTCACCCAGCTTTCCCTGGAGACCGAGGCCTCGGCCGGCGCCAACTATCTGCTCGACGAATCCTCCCGCCGGCGGCCCGTCGGACTGGTCACCACCGGCAGTTCACAACAGTCGCAGCCGCTGCTGAGCGAGCTTTACTACCTGCAGCGCGCGCTGGAGCCCTACAGCGAAGTGCGCGAAGGCAGCATTGACGAGCTGCTGGCGCGCAGGCTGGCGGTGCTGGCGCTGCCCGACATCGGCAACCTGACCGCCGAGGAACGCGGGCGGCTGAGCGACTGGGTCGAGGCCGGCGGGCTGCTCCTGCGCTTCGCCGGGCCACGCATGGCGGCCGGTAACGACGACGAACTGCTGCCGGTGCGCCTGCGCGGCGGCGACCGTATTCTGGGCGGCGCACTTACCTGGGACAGCCCGGCGACGCTCTCGAACTTCGCCGAGGGCACGCCCTTCGCCGGCCTGGAGATTACCGGCGACGTCACCATTGAACGGCAGGTTCTGGCCGAGCCTTCTCTGGAGCTGGGCGAGAAGACCTGGGCCCGCCTCAGCGACGGGACACCCTTGATCACGGCCGATCCGCGCGAGGCCGGATGGGTGGTGCTGGTGCATACCACAGCGAACACCGACTGGTCGAACCTGGCACTTTCCGGGCTCTTCGTCGAAATGCTGCGGCGGGTCGTGGCGGTCAGCCAGGGCGTCGCCGACGGCAACGCCAACGCGGTGCCGCTGCCGCCCCTTCAGGTGATGAACGGCTTCGGCCGGTTCATGGCACCGAGTGCCAACGTCATGCCCCTGCCTCCGGTCGAGGCCGCTGAAGCCGGCGCGCCGCAGAGCGATGCACCTGCAGCCGTCGCCGCCCCCGTCAGCGCAGATCATCCACCAGGCTTTTACGGTGAAGACGCCAGGCAGCGCATCGCGCATAATCTGGCACGCGACCTGCCACCGCTGCGCGCTCTGGGAGAGCTGAGCGGTGTCACCAACGCCTCCTACAGCAAGAGCGAGGAGATCGACCTGAAACCCTGGTTCCTCCTGGCGGCTCTCCTGCTGGCCCTCGCCGACATGCTGTTATCGCTCTTCATGCGCGGACTGGTGCGCCCCAAGCTGCCCTCAGCCGCAGCGATGGTCCTCTTGGCGTTCGGGCTTGGCGCCGTAAGTCTTCCCGGCGGCAGTGCGCAGGCACAGAGCACGATTGACGAAGCCCGCGCCCTGGAGGCAACCCTCGAGACCCGGCTCGCCTTTATCATTACCGGCGCCGAGCGGGTCGATGCGGTCAGCGAGGCCGGGCTGCAGGGCCTCACCCGCATCCTGCGGCGCCGGACATCGGTGGAGGCCGGTGCGCCCTTGGGCGTCAACATCGAGCGGGACGAACTCTCCTTCTTTCCCCTGCTCTACTGGCCCATCACCGCGGAGCAGCGCACGCCGAGCCCCGTCGCCACCCGAAAGCTCAACGACTATCTGAGGAACGGCGGCACCATCCTGTTCGACCTGCGTGACCCCAGCTCGACCGCCCGTATTCAGGGACAGCAGAGCCAGACCAATCTGGCGCTGCAGCGCCTGACCGCCGACCTCACCATTCCCTCGCTCGAGCCGGTTCCGGCGGAGCACGTTCTGCGTAAGTCCTTTTATCTGATGCAGGAGTTCCCCGGGCGCTATGCCGGCGGCGAGGTCTGGATCGAGACCATCGATAGCCAGGCGAATGACGGGGTCGCTCGGGTGATCGTCGGCAGTAACGACTGGGCCGGCGCCTGGGCCACCACCGACCTGGGGCGGCCGATCCTGCCTGTGGTGCCGGGCAAGGAAGCACAACGTGAAATGGCCTACCGCTTCGGCGTCAATCTGGTGATGTATGCCCTGACCGGCAACTACAAGGCGGACCAGGTCCATATTCCCTTCATTCTGGAGCGTCTCGGACAATGAGCGCCATCTCGATCAACTGGGCCCCTCTGCTGCCCTGGGAAGTCCTGATCACGGTGGGTGTCGTGGCGCTTCTACTGGTCGCCTTCGGTCTCTTCCGCCGCGCGAAGGGCACAGCCTGGCGGGTTCTCGCCCTCGGCGGACTGCTGCTGGCGCTGGCCAATCCCTCCGCCGTGGAGGAACAGCGGTCGCCTTTGAACGACATCGTCTTCGTGGTGGTTGACGAAAGCCAGAGCCAGAAGATCGGCCCGCGGCCCGACCAGAGCGAAGAGGCGCTCGCCCACGTCCTGGAGCAGCTTGAAGGCCTGGAGGCGACCGAAGTCCGGGTGATCCGCGCCGGCGCGGATGCCATCGGGATTGAACAGGACGGCACGAAGCTCTTTTCGGCGCTTGGCGAAGCCCTCTCCGGAGTCGCGCGCCAGCAGGTCTCCGGCGTGATCCTCATCAGCGACGGCCAGATCCATGACATCCCCGAGACCGCCGCGGCGCTGGGGATTGAAGCCCCCGTTCATCTGCTGCTGAGCGGAGAAACGCGGGAATACGACCGGCGGCTGAGCGTCATCCAGGCACCCGGCTTCGGTATCGTCGGGCAGCCCCAGTCTCTCAAGCTGATCGTCGAAGACATCGGCAGCAGCGCTGACGGCGGCCTAGTCGAACTGCGGATCAGCAAGGATGGCCAGGAGCCGCGTAGTATCCGGGTTCCGGTCGGAGTGGAGCAGGAGATCGCCTTTGAACTGGACCACCGCGGCCCCAGCGTTCTTGAGATCGAGGCCGAAGCGCTGCCCGGAGAGCTTTCCCTGGCCAATAACCGCACCGCTGTCTCCGTGGATGGCGTTCGCGACCGGCTCCGGGTGCTCCTGGTCTCAGGCGAGCCCCATGCCGGCGAGCGGGCCTGGCGCAACATCCTGAAGTCGGACCCCTCCGTCGATCTCGTGCACTTCACCATCCTGCGGCCGCCGGAAAAGCAGGACGGCACACCCATCCGTGAACTCTCCCTGATCGCCTTTCCAACCCGCGAACTCTTCGAGTTAAAGCTGGACGAGTTCGATCTGGTAATCTTCGACCGCTACCGGCGGCGCGGGGTCCTGCCCTCGATCTATCTGGACAATATCGCCCGCTATGTGGAGCGCGGTGGCGCGCTTCTGGAAGCGGTCGGCCCGACCTTCGCGACACCGCTTTCGCTCTACCGCACGCCGCTGGGCCGCATCCTGCCGGTCGAGCCCACCGGCGAGATCCACGAGGCCGCCTACCGGCCCAAGGTTACGGAGCTGGGGGAGCGTCATCCGGTAACCGCGACCCTCGGCGGCCGCAAAGCCAATGATCCACCGGCCTGGGGACAATGGTTCCGGCACATCAGCGGCGATTCCCTGCGCGGCTCCATCGTCATGAGCGGCCTGGATGATCGCCCCCTGCTGGTCCTGGACCGCGTGGGCGAAGGCCGGGTCGCGCAGTTTATGAGCGACCATATGTGGCTCTGGTCGCGCGGCTTCGACGGCGGCGGGCCGCAGGCGGAACTGCTGCGCCGCATTTCGCACTGGCTGATGAAGGAGCCGGAGCTCGAGGAAGAGGACCTGCGGGCCGCGGTGGTCGACGGCCGGCTGGAAATCACCCGCCGCTCACTGATCCTCGACAATCCGGAGATCGATGTCGCTTTCCCCTCAGGTCAACAGCAGAAGGTGACGCTGGAACCCGGAGAAGACGGGGTCGCGCGCGGCAGCCTCGACGCCGAGGAAGCCGGTCTTTACCGGATCACCGACGGTGTGCTTTCAGCGGTCACGGCGGCCGGACCTCTCAATCCGCGCGAGTTCGAGAATGCCCTCTCCAGCGCGCAGCCCATGAGCGCCCTCCTGAAGGACAGCGGTGGTACCTCAATCCGGTTGGCCAAGAACCCGACACCCGGGCTGCGCAAGGTCAGCCCCAGCCGGGATCAGTTCGGCAATAGCTGGATCGGTATCCGGGATGCGCAGAGCTACGTCGTGACGGGCGTCAACCAGGTTCCCCTGCTGCCCGCCATTGCCCTGCTGCTGCTTCTGGTCGGAGGCGCTCTCATCGCCTGGTACCGCGAAGGGCACTGACCCTGAAGCTTCAGGCGACGATTGCCTTCGCCGGTTTTCCGCTGTCAGACGCACGTTCCACCAGCCCCCTCACCCCTTCGATGGCGCCGGCGACCAGTTCGAGCACTTGAAAGCGCTCCGGCTCGACCGGTCCCGGGAGGATCAGGCCGTTCGGGCAGGCGGGCATGAAGCCATAAGGCGCGTAGTAGGCCGGATCACCGACCACAAGGCAGAGGCGATGCCCCTGTTGCTTAGCCGCTTTCAGGCTCCAGGACACCAGCGCGCGGCCCATGCCCTGCCCCTGATACTTCGGTTCGACAGCCAGCGGTCCCAGCAGAATGGCGGCTTCTCCAGCGATGGAGACCGGCCAGAAGCGGATAGAGGCGATCAGATCGCCATCGTCACCCAGCGCGACGAAGGACAGCTCCTCGACGGCAAGAATGTCCGCGCGCAGGCGATAGACGGTCTTCTCCTGACGCTCGGGCCCGAAGGTCCGGTCGAGCAGATCTTCGATCAGGGGCTCGGCCTCGGGCTTTTGCGGGAATATCTGGAAAGGGGTCGGCGAGGTTTTGGTGATAAAGCTGTCGGAGGTCATGGTCTCTTCATCCCACTGGCCGCCAGGGGCGGCACAACAACGAAAGTCGATCGCAAGGGAGCGTTCTTTTCGTTGCGCTTCAGCCGCAAATTCCAGACCTGGACCTAAAGCGGAAGCACGACGGAACGGCACCCCGCGCGCAAAGCGCGCTGGCGTCGGCATCGTCGTCGCAATCTTCCGCTGAGGGGCATTTCAAGCAAACCTCTAGATGTATTGAATTTTCCGATTACCACAGCTCACGGAAAGTTCCAAGCGCTTTGCTTAGAGGCGCCTGGTCACAGCGTCGTCCCTTCAGGGGGATGCCAAGCGGCGCAGGGGGACGGCTTCCAGCAGGCCGGCCAGCAAAATCAGGCTACAACCCAGCAGTTCCCGGACACCGAAGGGCTCGGACGCGAGCAGTGTGGCACTGGCCGCCGCGGCCACCACCTCCAGCAAAAGCAGGATGGCAACCCGTCCCGGATCCAGGATCGAGGCCCCCCAGAGCAACAGCGCGGTGGTCGGGAGCAGGAACAGCAGGGCAACGGCCAGCGCGACGCCCGTAAGGGCCAGCATATCGCCTGAAGGCGCCGCTATGTCCGTCAACCCCACCAGCAGAAGCGCCGCTGCCGCCGCGGCGAAGACCGAGACAAAGGTCTTGTTCAACTCGCCGACCTGGTCATGGATCCGGGTCGCCGTGGTGGCCAGGGCGAAACATACACCGGAGAAAACGGCCAGGGCGTCGGCGAGCGACAGGGAAGCCAGAAGGCCCTGAGTGATCAGATGGTCAAGCTCGAGGATGACCGCCGCACCGCCCAGCCCACAGGCGATCGCCGCCCATCGTGAGAGCTGGATACCGACACCGAGAAAGAACCGCGCCATCAGCGTGGCCCAGATCGGCGCGAGATAGAAGAGCAGCACGACCCGGATGATATTGCCGTGGATCACCGCGTGGTTCCACAGCACCATCGCGAGCCCGAGCGGCACGCCGATGGCCAGCAGGGCGACAAGCTGCGCCCGAAATGTCGCGCGACAGCGCCAGACGAAAGGCAGCAGGGCGAGCGCCGCCAGGCCGAAAATGGCCAGACTGGCCCAGTCGCCGCGCAGCCCGTTGCTGTCCAGCCAGCGGAGGGGCACCCACCAGACGCCCCAAAGGATGGCCGACAGAGCGACGGCCAGGGCCGGCAGTCCTGTCTTAACCTGTCCCGTCTTAGCGAAGGTTACGCCCAAATTCCCGCATCCCAATAAGGTTCGTCGCCAAAGCGCTCGACCAGAAAATCGACGAAGACCCGTACTTTCGGCGAGAGGTTGCGGTTGGCGGGGAAAACCGCGTGAACCGCCGACTCGTCGCCGACCTGATAGCCCTCGAACAGCCTGACCAACCGGCCGCTGCGCAGATCATCCCCGGCAATGAAGCTCGGTTGGATCGCAATGCCGCAGCCGGCCAGCAAGGCTGCCTGTATGACATCGCCATTGTTGGCCGTAAAGCGCCCTTTGACGGTGACCTTGTGGCGGCTGCTTTCACTGCGAAACTGCCAGACCCCGGGCGTTTTCGAATAGCTGTAACCCAGGCAGTTATGGCGCCTGAGGTCGTCTGGATGACCGGGCGCGCCATGCTTTTTCAGGTAAGACGGCGCGGCGCAGGCGACCAGACGATTGGGCGCCAGCCGGCGGGCGATCAGGCTGGAATCCAGCAGGCGGGTGATCCGGACGCCGACATCGAAGCCCTCGTCTATCAGATCGACCACCCGATCGTTCAGAACCATCTGCACGTCAAGTTCCGGGAAGCGCTCCAGAAACTCCGGCAGGGCCGGCCCCAGATGCATGATCCCGAAGGACATAGGCGCATTGACCTTAAGCTCGCCCCTCGGCGCCGAGGCCAGGTGGGACACGGCCTCTTTCGCCGCCTCCGCCTCGGAGAGAACACGCTGACAGCCCTCATAGAAGGCCGCGCCGGCCTCGGTCAGCGAAAGGCGCCGCGTCGTCCGGTTCAAAAGCCGGACACCGAGGCGGTCTTCAAGCCGGCTGACCTGCTTGGAGACGGACGACTTGCTGACGCCCAGGTCGCGGGCCGCCGTCGAAAAGCCGCCGGCTTCTATGACACGGGCAAAGATGGCCATGCTGCCGAGATCATCGATCATATCGTTTCCTCAGAGAAACAAACTAATTCTTCGAAAATCTATAAACCAATCTTGGGAAACACACTATCTCAGTCTAGAGATGAAATCATAGGGGCTTGCGCCAGGATCCGTTTGGAGCGACGGGCGCCTTCGAAGCTCGCGAGATAGGGAAGTTACCGACGTGATTGAAGTCGCCGAATTCGAACGCCTGGGCCGCTTTGAGAATGATTGGCTTTCAGCCCGCCATCATTTCAGCTTCGGTTCCTACTACGATCCGACGCGCAGCGGCGTGGGCCCCCTCCTCGTCTGGAACGATGACAGCATCGCTCCCGGCACCGGCTTCGACCTGCACGGGCACCGCGACATGGAGATCATCACCTATGTGCGCAGCGGCGCCATCACGCACCAGGATCACCTGGGCAACAAGGGGCGGACCGCCGCCGGCGACGTGCAGGTCATGTCCGCCGGCAAGGGCATCATGCACGCCGAGCACAATCGTGAAGAGGAAGAAACCACGCTGTTTCAGATCTGGATCCAGCCATCGGTCCGGAATCTGGCCCCTCGGTGGGATCAGAACCGCTTCCCGAAGGCGGAACGCGCGAACCTGCTGGTGCCCCTCGCATCGGGACGCAGCCAACACGCCGACGCCCTGCCGATCCATCAGGATGCGGCCCTGCTCGGCGCGACTTTATCCAAAGGGCATGAGCTCCAGCATGAGCTCGGCCGCGACCGGCTTGGCTATCTGGTCGCCGCGACGGGAAAGCTGCGGGTGAACGGGACCGCCCTGCAAGCCCGCGATGGCGCAACCATCAGCCTGGAAGATCAGGTCACGCTGGAAGCGCTGGAAGATGCCGAGATCCTGCTTGCCGATCTGCCGGCGCAATGAGAAGCACAAAGAACATTCTAGGAATTGGAAGGTAAAATCATGGGTCTTTTGGTAGACGGCGTCTGGCACGACAAATGGTACGACACCTCCCGGAGTGGCGGGCGCTTCCAGCGCAGCGAAGCCATCTTCCGCAACTGGGTTACGGCCGACGGCGCGCCCGGGCCCAGCGGACGCGGCGGTTTCAAGGCGGAACCCGGCCGTTACCATCTCTACGTGTCCCTGGCCTGCCCCTGGGCCCATCGCACGCTGATCTTCCGCGCCCTGAAGAAACTCGAAGACGCCATCTCCGTCTCGGTCGTGCATTGGCACATGGCCGAGCAGGGCTGGGTTTTCGGGGAAGGTCAAGGCTGCAGCAGCGATCCGATCGGCGGCGCGGACTATATGCATCAGGTCTACACCCGCGCCGCGTCCGACTACAGCGGGCGGGTCACGGTTCCAGTCCTCTGGGACAGGGAAAAGGGGACGATCGTCAGCAACGAATCCTCCGAAATCATCCGGATGCTCAACACGGCATTCGACGCCTGGGGCGATGACAGAATCGACTTTTATCCGGCTGGCCTGCGCGATGAGATCGATGCGATCAACGAGCGCGTCTACCACACGGTCAACAACGGCGTTTACAAATGCGGCTTCGCGACCTCTCAGGAAGCCTATGAAGAGGCTTATGCTGCCCTCTTTGAGTCACTCGACTGGCTTGAGGAACTGCTCTCCAAACGCCGCTACCTGGCGGGAGAACAATTGACCGAAGCCGACTGGCGGCTCTTCACCACCCTCATTCGCTTCGACCCGGTCTATGTCGGCCACTTCAAGTGCAACCGGAGCCGGCTGGTCGATCTGCCCAATCTCTGGGGGCATACACGGGAGCTTTATCAGCTTCCCGGAATCGCTGAGACGGTGAACTTCCATCACATCAAACATCACTACTACGGCAGCCACGCCACCATAAATCCCACCGGCGTCGTTCCTTTAGGGCCGGACCTCAATCTGATGGCGCCGCACGGACGGGACCAGCTCGCGGCGTGACACGTCAATGAGTGCCCAGATATCCCTCTAGCGCCAAGGCGACGCTCGCCGCTACACTGACCTGTTCCAATCACAGGCGGTGTGGTGCGTGCTGAACCGAATTCTCGTTGTTGTTCTTCTGCTGTCGCTTGCGGCCTGGCTGACGCCATCCGTTGGCAACATCACAGCGGTTCAGGCTGCGGAGGAGGGGTCACATGCCCCCTTCGCCGCCAGCACCACGCGCTGGAACCGGCTGCTCGACAGTGCGCAGCAGGAGGTTTCCCGGAGCAGCATTCCAAGGGAACGCCTCCGGCAGGTTCGCGCCAACCTGGCGACCATCAGAAGCGAAGCCGAGAGCCTGCGGGAGCAAGCCGATGTCGCCCTTGAACCCCTGCGCGAACGCCTCGCGGCCCTGGGCGCCGCGCCGGAAGAAAACGAGCCCCCGGAACCGGATGCTATCGCGGCGCAAAGGGCGCAACTGCTCACCGACATCTCCATTCTGGATGCTCGCCTGAAGCAGATCGAGTTGGCCCTCTCCCGGGTCAACGAAGTGGAAGATCTGGCGAGCAACGTTGTGCGCGAACGCCGCATCGCGGGTTTCCTTACGCTTTCGCCCTTTCCGCTCGCCCCCTCGACCGTCGAACGCGCCGTTCCTGAATTCCTGGAGGTGCTTCGCCTGATCGCGACCTCACCCGCGGTCTGGTGGCGCACGCTGTCGGAAGAGGAAAAGCACAGCTTTCTGCTGTTCCGGCTTGTGATCCGGATCTCGATTGCGATCGCCATCGGCTGGGCCGTGCGCCGATTGCTGCTGCGCTGGTTCGGCCGCGACGCGAGCCTGGAAAATCCCTCATACGCACGGCGCCTGACCGGGGCGATCGGCGAGGGCCTGGCCAACGGCGTCGTACCAGCCCTGGTTCTCGCGGCCTTTTTGCCACGCGCAATCAGTGAACAGTCGGTGTTGAGCGGCCTGTTTCAGGCAACATCGGTCGTTTTCTGCATTGCGGCCATCTTCGTGATTCTGGCTATCGCCCTGCCCCGGGCCGTCCTGGCCCCGGACCTGCCGAACTGGCGCCTGCTGCCGGTGACGCCGCAGAATGCGCGCTACATCAGCCGGGTGACAGCGGTCCTGGCAATCGTATTCGCCATCGACGCCTTTTTCGTCGAGCTGCAGCCGGCGCTGCGCCAGTTCGCCTCCTATCAGGCCTCCGACGAGCAGCGCTCGCTCTATCTCTTCGTCACCAACATCCTCGAGGCGATCGGGGTTTTGAGCCTCTGCCGGGCCGCCGTCTGGCAGGCGGACCCCTCCGCGCCAGGCATGACCGCCGCCGAAGCGCAAAGCCCCGGACCCGATCCCTGGCGGGTCTGGTGGGCCATCCGTTACCTCGCTGCCGCCCTCGCGATCATTACGCTTCTGAGCTCCTTCTTCGGATATCTGATCCTCGGGGCGCAGTTGATCAACAACGTCATCATCAGCAGTGCGATCATCGGCGGCCTGTTCCTTCTGCGAGGCCTGGGCCGTGAAGTGATCGGCGCAGTGCTGCGGACGGATCTGCTGCGCAGCCAGCTCGGCATCCCGCACAACACGCGCAAGCTGCTGAAATTCTGGCTCCGTGCGGCCTACGACCTCGTCATCCTGATTTTCGGCTTTATCAGTATTTCCCCTCTTTGGGGCCTGCCTTTCGAAGATGTTTCCCGAATCGTTCTGGACATCCTCAAAGGTGTCCAGATCGGCAGCGTTACGGTTTCGCCGGGCGATCTGCTGGCGGCAATCCTGGTCTTCCTGGTCATTCTGCTGATCACGCGCTTCCTTCAACGCCTGCTGTCCGAGCAGGTGCTGCCGAATACCCGCATGGATTCGGGCGTTCAGAACTCCCTGACCGCTGGAACCGGCTACATCGGCCTGATTGCCGCCGCCACGCTCGCCATCACGACTCTGGGGCTCGATCTCTCGAATATCGCGATCATCGCCGGCGCCCTGTCGGTCGGCATCGGTTTCGGCCTTCAAAACATTGTGAATAACTTCGTCTCGGGCCTGATCCTGCTGATCGAACGTCCCATCAAGGTAGGCGACTGGATCGTCATTGCCGGACACGAGGGTTTCGTCAAGAAGATCAAGGTGCGCGCCACCGAAATAGAAACCTTTCAGCGCGCCTCCATCATCATTCCGAACAGCGAGCTGGTCGCGAACGCGGTCACCAACTGGACCCACAAGGATCACTACGGGCGGGTCGAGGTCATGGTGGGAGTCGCCTATGGGTCCGACGTGGACAAGGTCATGGAAATCCTGATGGACTGCCTGCGCGGCCATGAGCGAATCCTGAGCTGGCCCGAGCCCCAGGTCGTGTTTCAGGACTTCGCAGAGTCTTCCCTCAACTTTGAAGCGCGCGGCTTCATCGCCCAGGTTGAATGGAAAGTTATCGTCGCAAGCGAACTGCGTGTCTCGATCAACCGGGCCTTCGCCGAGGCTGGTGTCGAAATCCCCTTCCCGCAGCGCGACATCAACATCAGAGACATGGATCGGCTGGAAAAAGCCCTCTCGGGCCGGGATGCGCCTCCATCCAACTTACCGGATGACTGAAGGGATAGGTTGACTTCGAGTTAAAAATGTCGGATCAGCCTCCCTAGCAAGGAACATCAATATCAGCCCGACATATTGATGATATAACCCCACGGACCAATATTTTTGTTATTGTAGTTTTAGCTCACTGCCGGCGACAAACCGGCTCACAATTTCAAGTGAGGATTTGTTAGATGGTTAGCATGCCACTCGATATTTGGAGCAGCGACGACGAGCCGAGACTTGGCGTCGTCCTGGATGAGATCTGGACGCTCCTGGAAGAGGGCGTCACCGATCGACGTCACGGCTTCCACACGCCTGTCGCGGCAACCCTGCGCGAAGACACTGGTGCGGCCATGCGCACCGTCGTGCTGCGGCACGTCGACCGCGAGGCGCGCCGGCTGCACTTCCACACCGACATCCGCAGCGGAAAGGTTGAAGATCTCAAAAAAGATCCACGCATTTCCCTGCTCTTCTACGACCGTGGCGCGCAGACTCAGTTGCGTGTCGATGCGGTGGCCACAATCTCCCACAATGATGAGATCGCGGCTGAAGCCTGGGAAAAGCTGACGCCGGATTGCCGACGGGAATACCTGGTTTCGGAACAGCCGGGTGAAGCCAGCGCCTGGCCGACCTCCGGACTGGCGCCGGAGTTCCAGGAGCGTGATCCCACCATGGAGGAGTCGGAGAAGGGTTATAAGGAGTTCGCGGTCATTTCAGCGAGCTTCGACCGTCTGGAATGGCTCTACGTCTGTCACGAAGGCCATCGGCGCGCGCGCTTCGACTGGTCGGACAAAGGCGAGCTCGATACCACCTGGCTGGTCCCCTGACGACAAAAGCTGTCTTATACAGCCGTGGGAGCAGAAGCTGGTTTCTGCTCCCTTTCGTCATGCGCGAGCGCTCACTTCGCTTAAAGCGTTTGCGCTCCGTCTGCTTCGAAAATCACTTAAGTTCGTTGTCGTAGATCTTCAAAAGCTCTGCAGCCTCGGAACTGTCGCAGCCCTTGGCCTCGACAAGTTTCTTCGCGTCCTTTTTTGCCGCCAGTAAGAGCGAGAGGCGTTTGGCACCAACCTGGTGATCGATCTTCTGATTGATAATCGTGCCCATACGCTCGTATTCGCCGTCCGAGAAACCGATCTCACGGCATTGCTTGGTCACCTCGATCGCCTGCTGATAGCGACTGAAGGCCTGTTCCGCCGCTTCGTCGGCCGCGAGCGGCTGGACAGAGCCTAAAGCGCACAAAAGGACCCCTGCCGATAGAATAGACGTCGTCGTTTTAGGCATAGCTCCTCCAGATAACTCAGAACGAGGAATTGGGTTCGGTCAGGAATGTGGCCTCTTCCGCGGTCGTCTCGCGGCCAAGGGCCTTGTTACGATGCGGAAAACGGCCAAAACGCGCAACAATATCCCGATGCATGACGGCATATTCATGCCAGCCAGCATCTTCGTCGAGCGTCTTGGTCAGGGCAACGCAGTCTTCCTGGTCCTGCAGATCCTCACTGTGTTCGAGTGGCAGGTAGAGGAACAACTGTTCGGTTTGAGTCAGTTCCTTCTGGAAATTCTGGCTCAAGGCCTGCCGGACGACGGCACGCGCCTGCCGGTCTGTCGCAAAGGCCCGGGGATCTTCACGAAAGAGATTTCTCGGCACCTGATCCAGAAGGATACAGAGCGCGAGGCAGCCCCGGGCAGAGGTCTGCCAGTCCTCCAACTGTCCTTCGCGCGCTCGTTCAAAGGCCGAGAAGAGGGCGCTGCGAACTTCTTCATCGAAAGCCGGGTCCTTTACGAACCATCGCTCCGTCATGCCCTCGGCAAACCAAAACCCCAAGACCTCATCGATCGCAGTCACGATCCCTCCCCGCTTCAACTGTCAAACGGCGCCCGAACCAACCGCGGTCTCACCTGAAAGACCGTGATTCGCCAAGATGCGCCCGACAATGAAGAAGCATCCCGGGCCCAAGGGCAAGCGGCGCATGACCCAGCCCCGAAACAGAATGTCGCGATCTGCTCACGCCATCAAGCGGACGTAAACTGCGAAAGGCCCTGAAAAGCCGGAAAAAGGGAAACAAAAAAAGAAGCGCCAGGAGCCACCGAGGAACTCAAGGCTTCACGTCGAAATACGTGATTACGAACAGTAACCGTCAAGCCCCTGGATGCACCATTCGATTTCTTCAACCCGCTGCTTGCGGGCTCTGGGTTCATCGAAGCCATCGTCGCTATCGCGACGAAGGCGCTCCGCAAAGGCGCGCAGCTTGTCGGCCAGGAAACGGTAGTTGGGTTCGATCGCCATGGATGCGGGTCCTGAATTGATCAGCAACTGCGCCCTCTTAACAACAAGCTGTGAAGAGTGCATGACAGGGGCAAGAAAGATGGGTGACAGCCGGAAAGCCGGAGAACCTGCTCATTTGGCCTCGCGTCTCTCTCACGCAGACGTGACGGGGATCATCCCAAGCGGACATTACATCATACTCAAGCATGACGCTTCAGGAGCGCTAGAGGCCTCTGGGAGCGGAAGTTGTATCGCTGGCTGGGGTGGAAGAAGCCTCAGCAGATCCGGCGAATAACGGCGAATTCACTACTCGGAGAATGCAATGCTGCGCAAGACCTCAACGGCCCTGGTGGCCGCTGCTCTGACGATCGCAACTGCCTTTCCGGCGGCTGCCGCCGGCTTCAAGCAGTGCCTGCCGGAAGTCGAACAAACGCTCAGCGAGCTCGGTGTGGACAGCTCTTCGGTCAAGAAGATTTCGGTTTTCCCCAAGAACCGGCCCGGTCAGTCTGGCGGCATTATCACCGGCTACGACGCATCGGTCAGCTTCAATAACTGCGGCGGTTACCTCGCCATCGATCTGAGCCGCACCTGCAGCGTGAAACGCCTCTACACCCGCAACGAATGCCGTATCCCCGGTGTCGCAGCTTTCTAGAGTGGATTCACAGGAACGACAGATCGCCTAAAGCGATTCCGTCTCGACGTGATCTGATCTAAGCCAGTTCTTCGGCGAAGTGGCAGGCCACAAAGTGGTCCGGCTTCACTTCCCGCCACGCCGGCTGTTCGCTCTTGCAGCGATCGCGTGCATGCGGACAGCGGGTGTGGAAACGGCAGCCTGAGGGCACGTTCGCGGGATTTGGGATCTCACCCGGCAGCTTGGCGGGCTTGAAACCCGCCCCCTTGCTCACGGTGGGAATAGCCGACATCAGCGCCTTGGTATAAGGGTGCAGAGGTTCGGCGAAGAGACCGCGCGAGGGCGCCAGTTCGACCAGCTTCCCGACATAGAGCACGGCCACACGGTGCGAAATATGCGCAACGACGGAAAGATCGTGCGCAATAAAGAGATACGCCAGGTTCAGATCGCGCTGCAGATCGGCCAGCAGATTGAGAATTTCCGCCTGGATGGACACATCCAGCGCCGAAACCGACTCGTCACAGACGACGAACTCAGGATTGGACACAAGGGCGCGCGCGATACAGATGCGCTGACGCTGGCCGCCGGAAAAGGCGTGCGGAAAGCGGCGCAGATGCTCGATGTTGAGTTTGCAGCGCGCAGCAATCATGCGCACCCGCTCATCAACCTGGCCTTTCGACATGCCGCCCATCGCCTCCAACGGCTCCGCGATGATGTCACGCACGGTCAGGCGGGGGTTCAAGGAGGAATAGGGATCCTGAAAGATGAGCTGCATATGGCGGCGAAACTTTCGCAGCTCCGCCCCTTTCATCTGAATCAGGTCATGCTCCCGGCCGTTCACCTGAAAGCTGATCTCGCCGTCGGTTGCACGAATCCCCTGCAGAATCGCCCGCCCGATCGTGGTCTTGCCGGAGCCGGATTCGCCCACCAGCCCAAGTGTCTCGCCTGGCCGGATGTCGAAGGTGACATCGTCGCAGGCCTTCACGTAGCTGGAGGTGCCGCCGAACAGTGACTTGCTCTTGATCGGGAAGTAGACCTTGAGCCCTTCAACACGGATCAGAGTTTCGTGCTGCTGCGCGGTCGGCTGCGCTTCGGAATGCCGTTGATCGGTGCCCGTGGCGGACGTCATGCCGGCCTCTCATAGAGAAAACAGCTAACACTGTGCTGCGCGGAGATATCGAAGCTGTCGGGATGCTGCACATCGCAGCGCCCGGGAATCTTTTCGGTACAACGGGTCTGAAAGGGGCAGCCACTTGGCCGTTCCAGAGGGCTGGGAATGTCGCCCGGCACCGGTCTCAGGCGCTCGTTCAAATTCTCGAGGTTCGGAATGGCGTCGATCAGGCCCTTGGAGTAAGGATGCCGCGGATCGAAAACAACGTCTTCCGTCGCCCCCCTCTCGGCAACCCGTCCCAGGTACATCACAGCCACTTCATCCGCGACCTGGGCGATCACGCCCATATCGTGCGTGATAAAGATCACCGACATCCCGAACTCGTCCTGCAGTTCCTGGATCAGTTCCAGGATCTGCGCCTGAATGGTCACGTCAAGCGCGGTCGTCGGTTCATCGGCGATCAAAAGCGTCGGGCGGGTCGAAAGCGCCAGGGCGATCATCGCGCGCTGCCGCATACCGCCCGAGAGCTCATAGGCATACTGGTTGACGCGCAGCGAGGCGTTGGAAATGCCGACCCGCTCCAACATCTCGACGGCGATCTCGTGCGCTTCCTTCTTCTCCACCTTCCGGTGCAGCATCACCGCTTCACGGATCTGGTTGCCGATGGTGTAGACCGGTGAGAAGGAGGCCATGGGCTCCTGAAAGATCATACCGATGTCGCCGCCGCGCAGCGCACGGATCAGCGGTGAGTTCGCTTGCAACTTGGCAACGTCGACAATGCTGCCGTCGGCGCGGCGGACGAGGAGTTCCGAACGCTCGTCCAGGATGGCGTTTCTGGGCAAGAGCTGCATCAGAGCTTTGGTACTGACCGATTTTCCCGAGCCGGACTCGCCCACCAGTCCCAGCGTCTTGCCGCGTTTGACGTCGAAAGTCACGCCGTCCAGGGCGGTGATGATGCCTTCGTCGGTCCGGAACCGCAGACGCAGATCCTGAACCCGGCAGACCACGTCTTCGGGCAGAACGCCCGGCGCCACAATGGCATTGTCCTGCGCAATGGCCATCAGCTTTTACTCACAGAATAGGGATCCGCGGCATCTCTCAGGCCGTCCCCGACGATGGTAAAGGCCAGCACCGCGACCACGACGAAGACGGCCGGAATGAAGAGCCAGGGCGCCTGTTCGATCGCCCGGATGTTTTGCGCGTCCTGCAGCAGAATCCCCCAGCTCATGGAAGGCGGCCGCAATCCCAGGCCGATAAAGCTCAGGGCGGTTTCGGACAGCACCATGTAGGGAAAGGAAATCACCAGATCGACGATGATGTAGCTGGTGAAGGACGGCAGCAGATGCTTGGAGATCACCCGGTAAGGCGTGGCGCCCGAAAGCTCCGCCGCGACCACGTAGTCCTCCGTCTTCTGGGACAGCAGGTGCCCGCGGATCCGCCGTGCCAGCGTCGGCCAGCCGACCAGACCCAGGATCACCGTCATCATGAAGTAGACCGTCAGATTAGACCACTCTTTCGGGAAGGTCGCCGCCAGGCCCATGTAGAGCGGAATGACGGGAATGACCCGCACGATCTCGGTGGTGCGCTGAATGATGTAATCGAGCCAGCCCCCCAGGTAACCCGCGATCCCACCGATGATCAACGCCAGGACAAAGGAAATCAGAACCCCGATCACACCGATCGAGAGCGAGGTGCCGGTGGCGAAGAGGGTTCGCGAAAAAAGATCCCGCCCCAGATCGTCGGTCCCGAAGAGATGAATCTTGCCGTTGTCGACTCCGAAAAGGTGCAGATCAGACGGAATCAGACCGAAGAGCTTGTAATCGTCCCCGCGGACGAAAAGGCTGATGTAACGGCGAGAATCCGGGTCCAGTATGGCGATCTTTTTCAGGGTGACCGGATCGCGCTCGGTCTTGATGCCCTGAACGAACGGCTGGAACGAGAAACCGTTGCTGTCCCAGAACTTGACCATCTGGGGTGGCCCCTGAATGTAGTCGCGGTCACGGGTCGTGCCGCCATAGGGCGCGAAGAAATCCGCGAAGGTTCCCAGCAGAGCCATGATGCCGAGAATCCAAAGCCCGACCATGGCCGCCCGGTGGCGGCGGAAGCGCCACCAGACCAGTTGCCACTGCGACTTGGTGTAATAGGCGAGCGCTTCGGCGTTCTCGTCCTTGCCGCCGGAGGGCGGTGCGGTCTGGTCGGTCATGGCCTCAGCCCCCTTCCAGCTTGATGCGTGGATCGAGCATCGCCAGCGCCACGTCGGCCAGGAAATTCATCACCACGATGAAAAAGGTCATCATCAGGAGGATCGCGCCGGCGACATACATATCCAGATCCAGGAAGGAACGGATCAGCAGCTCCCCCAGTTCCGGCAGGCCCAGCACCAAGGCGACGATTGGCAACTCGGAAAAGATCCGGTTGGCGTCGAAGCCCACGGTGCTGACCACCGGATTGATGGCCAGGCGCGCCGGATACTTGAGCAGCAGCTTCCACTCCGGCAGGCCACGGGCGCGCGCCGCGGTTACCGAAAGCTTGTTCAGTTCATCGAGCATGGTCGCCCGGACCGTCTGAAGCTGCAGCGCGGTCGCCGACCAGGCCAGCACAACAGCGGGCACGATTAGATGCTTTATGAGATCGAGCACCTTGGCGCCGCTCCAGGGCGCCTCTTCATACTCCGGCGAAAAAAGGCCCCCGACGCTCGAGCCGAAAAAGCGCACACCCACATAGAGCATCAGCAGGGCCAGCATAAAGTTGGGCAGCGCCAGACCAAGGTAACTGAAGATGGTCAGGCCGTAGTCGGCTGCCGATTGTCGTCGCACCGCCGCATAGATCCCGATGGGAATCGACAGGAGATAGGTCAAGATCATCGTCGCCGCCAACAACGCGAGGGTCAGCATCAACCTGTCGCCGATGACATCATTGACCGAGGATTCGAATGCGAAGGACTGGCCGAAGTCGAACCTGGTCACGATGCCCCAGATCCAACCGGCATAGCGCTCGACGAAAGGCCGGTCGAGCCCGAATTCGATCCGGATGTTCTGAATATCCGCCTGCGTGACATTGACGCCGGTACCCGAGAACTTACGGAAAGCATAGCGGTCCGCGTAGTCGCCCGGCGGCAACTCCATGATCGCGAAAACCATGAAGGATACGCAGAGCATGGTCACCACCATGCCGGCGCTACGCTGGATAAGAAATTTCAGCATCGCAGCCCCCAAAACCCGTCGGGGCCGAAGCGCCAGCTCCGGCCCCTCACGGCTAGCCGTCTAAGAGACTAGTTTTTCAGGTACCACTGATAGGGCCGATAGGGGTAGGCCCAGTAGAAGTCGTAGGTCTTTGCGGTGTAGCTCTTGAAGTTCCGCAACTCATCCCGACGCATCACCGGCCCGAGAATCTCACCGACCGTGCCAATCTTCAGGAGATTGTTCACATGGATGTCGACGATCTCCCCGCCGAGCTTGTCGGACTCAGGCGTCCCGAAGGGTAGCTGAATGAACTTCTCGGAGAGTTCATAGAGCTTCTTGACCTCCGCCGGCGGCTCAATGCCCTGCTTGCCTTCGGACTGCTTCCAGGCGGCCCAATCGAAGCCGTTGCCCGGATTGAAGTAGTCACCGAAGGGCGGGATCATGGCCGTGACATCCTGGCTGATGGTCGGGCCCGAGGTGCCGTCGTTCTTCCAGGCGGTCATGTCGAGATCGTTGTTGTTGGCGTTGGCGCGGTACTCGTCCGAAGTCACTTCCTTCAGGTCGACCCGCACACCGATCTCGGTCCAGTAGTCACGTACCAGTTCGGTTATCTTCACCGGGATGCCCTGGCTCGAATAGATGAACTGGATCACCAGCGGCTTGCCGTCGGGACGCTCGACAATGCCGTCGCCGTCACTGTCCTTCAGGCCCGCTTCAGCGATCAAGGACTCGGCCTTCTTCGGATCGTAGTCGATCATCGAGTTCTTGTGCTTGTCGCTGACGAAGGTCACCGTCGCCGGTTCAGCCGGCATGACCTGCATCGGCGTGCCCTGTCCCAGATAAGCGATCTCGTTGATCTCTTCCCGGTTCAGCGCCAGCGAAAGCGCCTGGCGGAACTTCAGATTGCCGAAGATCTCGCGCAGGACCTCATCCTTATGAGTCATGTTGACCGCGAGGAAGACGTTCTCGCCCAGGCCTGGCGCCAGTTCGACCTTGTAACCACCGCGGCTCTCGTTTTCCTTCAGCAGCGGGAAATCCTCGATAAAGATCGCCTGCTGTTTGTAGGTGACTTCGCCGTTGGTGATCTTCAGGTTCTGGACTTCCTTGTCCTGAACATACTGCTCGTCGATCTGGCTGATGTAAGGTAGCTGGTTGCCCGCGGTATCGACCGCATGGAAGAAGGGATTGGCAACCAGTTTGCGGCCCGTCGCGGTATCGTCGATGACGATGTAGGACTCAAGGGTCGGCACCACCTGCGTGTCAGCCTTCTTCAGCAGCGGCGAGGGAACGTCCTTCCAGTCGGAACCGCCATAGTAGGTGTTCAGACGGTCGGCCCAATCCTTGAAACCCTTGGCCTTGGCTTCTTCGTCAGCCTTCGGGTTGTACTTGATGTGCATCTTCGAGAGGAAGTGCTTGGGCTGGAAGGGTTGGCCGTAGTCCACCGCGAAGCGGTTCACGATGCCCGGTGTCGGCACGGGGAAGGTCATCTTGACCGTGACGTCGTCCAGCGCCTCAACCTTCATCGGATTGCCGGCGAAGAGCCAGCGCGACGGGGTTTCCGGATAGATCTTGTCATTCAGAATCAGGTCTTCGTACCAGAAGACGACGTCTTCAGCCGTAAAGGGCGCGCCATCGGACCACTTGTGGCCCTTGCGCAGGGTCACCGTGAGGACGGTGAAGTCGTCATTCCAGGCCCAGGCTTTGGCGATATTCGGCACGACGGTCTTGAGGTCGTCAGAATAGCGCACGAAGTTCACGTGACGGATGGACAGCAGGTCCGAAGTACCGGACTCGGTCGCCTTGGAAAGGCCACGAAGGACGCCACCATAGGCGCCGATTTCATCGAAAGGCGCGGTCACCAGCGGCTCGGCCGGAAGGCGGTCGGTGACCGCGGGCAGAGTCGCGGGGTTGCCGCTGATCTTGCCGTTGAGTTCGGCGATGGAGGGGTTCTCCTGAAAGGAGACGGTGCAGCTACCGGCTGCCTGGAACTCCTCCAGTTCGAACTGGTGCGGATAGGCCGGCGTCATACCCTGCATGTCCGCAACGGTCACAGGCGGACAATCGGCGGCCGCGGCCACAGACGCGCTGAGCGCCACGATGGCGGAGCCACCGAGTAGCGCGCGTGAAATCTTACGCATTATTGTTTTCTCCCTGATGGAACGGAACCGCTTTTGTTTTTGTAAAAGCAGTTAATCAGCAGCCCCGAGATCTAACAACAGGATATTACAGAAATATGACAATTAGGTTGCTGTTTAGAATTGTAGCGGCGATGCCGTTTTATGAATCTGTCCCGCCGATAACACGCATCTCAACCTGCCGTCTGATGACTTCGGCGAAGGCGAGAAAATCGGCCTTCCGCAGCGAACTGCGGCGCCACAACAGACCGATCTGGCGACTCGGTTCCGGGTCCTGGAACCGCCTGACATCCAGTCCGCTGTCGCTGCGCAACTCCACATTCAGCGCCAGCGATGGCATCAGGGTCACCCCCAGCCCATTGGCAACCATCTGCACCAACGTGTTGAGGCTGGTGGCGCCGAAGTCCGCGACGTTGCCCGCGCCGGCCAGTGAACAGACCTGCAGGGCGTGATCGCGCAGGCAATGACCATCTTCCAGCAACAACAACTGGCATCCCACCAGGTCGGTTTCTCTGACCTTTTGCTGTCGGGCAAGTTCGTGACCCTCCGGCATGGCAAGTACGAAAGGGTCCTCGAACAGCAGCATACTCTGAAGATCATCGCCCACGACCGGCAAGGCCAGCAGTGCCACATCGACTCGTCCGTCCCGCAGTTGCGCAACCAGTTCAGCCGTTTTGTCTTCTCGCAGGTAGAGTTCGACCTTCGGAAAAAGCGCCCGTACCCGCGGCAGCAGTGCCGGCAGAACATAGGGTCCAACCGTGGGGATGACCCCCAACCGCAGTGTGCCGCTCAGCGGCGGCACCCGTTCACGCACCGTTTCCTGTAACTCATCGACCTGGGCCAGGATCCTCCGCGCCCGCTCGACCACATCCCGGCCAATCGGCGTCAGAATGACCTTCCGCTGGCTCCGTTCGACCAGTTGCGCGCCAAGCCCTTCTTCAAGCTGCTGAATCTGCGCGCTCAGTGCCGGCTGAGATACATTGCAGGCCTCGGCCGCCCGGCGAAAGTGAAGGTGATCGGCAACGGCAACCAGGTACTGAAGCTGGCGAAAGGAAGGCATTTGATAACTTTTTCTGATCAAAACCAAAAATTAAAGATATTAGAGATTATAATTAGAATGATTATAATACAATAGATCAAACGCCTATCAGGCCTGAATCCCTCGGCATGGAGCCCTCAGTAACCCCTTCCGCCGAGGCTGATCGGGGCAGTGACCTGAACCCACCGCTGCCTTGGTCCCTGAGCGCCGTCTCCCGTGCCCTTCGCGCAGGAGGCGGCGTTTCCCCTTGCCACGCATGAGTCACCGAATTTCTTCCATGATACGGAATGCCTCTTGCGGCTAACCCGCTTCCCCCCTAAAGCAGCCTGACCGACCGCAATGAGGACGCAAAACAATGACTGACCAGCGTATCTGGAGTGTATATCTCTCCGGCGAAATCCATACCGACTGGCGGGACCAGATCAGCAAAGGCGTCGAGGACGCGGATCTGCCGGTCGAACTGGTCTCTCCTGTCACCGACCATGCCAGCAGTGACGACTGCGGCGTGGAGATCCTCGGCGCCGAAGAGACCGCCTTCTGGAAAGACCATAAGGGCGCCAAGGTCAACGCCATGCGGACCCGGACCCTGATGGATGGCGCGGATCTGGCGGTCATCCGCTTCGGCGACAAGTATCGCCAGTGGAACGCCGCTTTCGACGCGGGTTACGCCTCAGCCAGATCGATCCCCTATATCACGCTCCACGACCCCTCACTCACTCACGCGTTGAAGGAGGTCGACGGTGCCGCCATGGCCGTGGCTGAAACTCCGGATCAGATCGTCCGCCTTCTACGCTATGTCATTCGCGGCGAACTTTGATCGAGGCCTGCTAAAGCTCGGCAGCAAGTCAACAACCAGTCGACAGGTAGATGAACCTGTCGAAACTGCCTGCCCGCACCAGGAGCATTGTGCAAAACGACAGATAGGGATATAGCAGGAAAGCAGACGCAGGCCGAAACCAGCGACGTCAGAAAGAGGGTCCGCCAGGGGGAGCGAGGTCATGAAGTTCATTCACCTTACGGACAGCCACGTTATTGGCGGCGGCCGCCTGCTTTACGGAACGGATCCGGCACGCCGGCTGCGGCTGGCGGTGGACAGCATCAATGCCGAGCATCCCGACGCTGCATTCGTGGTTCACACCGGCGATATCACCGAGTGGGGCAATCCGGACGACTTCGAAGCCTTTGCCGCGGAGATCCGGCGGCTCGAGGTTCCGATCCATCTGGTTCTCGGCAATCACGACGACGCGGAAGCCTTCGCTGCCGAATTTCCGACCGTCTCCTGCGACGAAGACGGCTTTGTACAGAGCGCCTTCAATACCGACGTCGGACGCTTCATCCTTCTCGACTCCACCAGACCTGGCAGCGACGCCGGCGCCTTCTGCGAGGATCGCTGCGCCTGGTTGCGTTCCGAGCTCGAAAGCACGCAAGGCCCGGTTCTGCTGTTCATGCATCACCCGCCCTTCAAGGTGGGCATACACGCCATGGACAACATCATGCTGCAGGACGCCGAGGCCTTTTATGCCGTCATCAAGCCGCATAAATCCAGGATCCGGCATCTTTTCTTCGGGCACCTGCACCGCGCCGTTTTCGGGAACTGGCGCGGGATCTCCTACTCCTGCATGCGAGGCCTGAACCATCAGGTCGCACTCGACCTGACCGGCCGCTCTGAATGGGTGCAAGGCAGCCTGGAGGGGCCCGCCTACGGCGTGGTCCTGCTCGACGAAGATTCTGTGACGGTGCATATGCACGAATTCGCCGACAGCTCACCCCGCTTCGCTCTCGATGTCCCCGACCCAGCGGAAAACACACGCTACAAACTCAGCCTTCGCCACGAAGCTTATCGGGACCTTTAACGATGGCTTCACAATCGCAGGCCTCCGCGGACAGCCGCGCCGAAGCCCGTGCGCGGCTTCAGGCGGCGGAACGGATTCTCTGCGATGTCGACGGATGCTTGATATCCGGCTCGGTCGCATTGCCGGGCGCTGCGCGTTTCCTGCAGAGCTTCGGCGACAAGCTGGCACTGATCTCCAACAACTCGACCGACACCGCCGAAACGCTGGCCGCGCGCCTGCGGGATATGGGGCTCGAAATGGCGCCAGCCGGCATCTATCTTGCCGGCGAACTGGCGATCGAGACGATCCGGCTCCGGTTCGGTCAAGCCAGGGTTTTTGCGCTCGCCAACGCGCATATCACGGCTGCGGCACGCGCCGCCGGCTTGCTGCCGACGGCTGAGGACCCGGAGGTGGTCCTGATCTGCCGGGATACGGATCTCACCTTCGATAAGCTCGAAACCGCCCTGATCTGGATCAGCCGCGGCCTGCCGGTGGTTCTGGCAAACGGCGACCTGACACACCCGGGGACCCGGGGTCCGGCCATGGAGACTGGCGGGCTCTTCGCCGCTCTGACCGCCTGCGTCGAACCCGCCGAGGTTGTAACGGTCGGAAAACCTGACGCCACCCTCTTTCACAGGGCTCTCGACGGGGTGACGCCCGACCGGGCCATCGTTGTTGGCGACAACCCGGATACAGATATCCGCGGCGCAGCAGATCTGGGCCTGGCGAGCATTCTGCTCGGCGCGTCACCGCGCGCCGTCGCGGCAAACCTGGATATACTGTTTTCCTGATCGATTCATAGCGCCGGGAGAGCGGGCCTTCGCAATCAGCGCTATCATAAATCTTTCTTTACAAACCGGCAGTTACAATCCCGTCCTTACGCTTTCCGAGGAGGTCGGGCATGTCCCGCGACAGGAGCGTGCCGGCTCCCGGCAAGGCTCTCAAGGCTGGTTTCTGGACGCTGCGCAAGGCACTCTTCTGCCTTGCGCTGATCTTGTCGCTAGGCGCCGTCGCCAATGTCGTATGGTTAACCAAAGCCTACCAGCACTTCGCGCTTGGCACCCTGAACGATGCTCAGGAGGACATGGTCCGGGCGGCGATCGACGACCGTATCCGCATGGGATACCTGGAACGCGTCCGTCCTTACGTCAGCCAGTTCGCCAGAGACCCGGCCCTGATCGAGGCGATCAGGACAAAGAACACCAACCAGATTCTCAAGGCTGCCAACGCCGTCCACTTCGTGCCCATGTTTCGCCTGGAGCGGCTGCGACTTCTTAACGTCGTGATCCATACCACGGACCTGAAACCGCTCGGCTCGTCGCTCGAAGGCAGCCATGACACCATCGTCAGCCGCCCAGGCGCCGTCGAATTGATCCTCGCGCGCCCCAAAGCCGAACAGCGCAAGCCCACCGGCTACTACTGGAATACCGATAGCGGCCGTCCGGTCCACAGCCTCATCGTACCGATCGGTGGTTTCAAGGTTCGCGCCTTCGCGGAGTTCGTCGTCGACCCTCGTTATCTCCTGAGCGGTCTCGGCAAGCATCTTGACGGTCATTTCGCCTTCCGGGACCTTCGCGGCTACCCTCTGATCAATGAAGATACCTCTGATGCCCAGGCCGGCACGGCGGCCGGCGAAAACACGCTCGAAGTCGCACTGGAACCGTCCGACGCCAACTTCGTCGCCGTGACCTTGAAAGATTCGCTCGGGATGGATTGGGCCGTGGCCGAGTTCGGGCGCGACATCAGCAGCTTCGCCGGAAATGTCTCCTCCCTCAGCCTTCTGACCATTCAGCTCACCATCGCAGCCCTGATCGCCTGCTGGCTGTTGGGCTGGTACCTGCTGCAGCGCTCTATCTTCACCAAGATCAAACAAATTTCCGCCGCGCTCTTTGCGATCAGTAACGAGCAGACCGAAATCGATATCCCCTCGACCGGGCGAGACGAACTCTTCACCATTGCCACGGCTCTGTCGGTTCTGCGCGATAAGACTAAAGCGGCCATCACAACCCGCCAGGAGCTAGCCGTCGCCAAGACGCAAGCGGAAGAGGCCAGCCGCGCGAAGTCCGAGTTTCTGGCCACGATGAGTCACGAAATCCGCACCCCGATGAACGGCGTGCTCGGCATGACCGGTCTGCTGCTTGAAAGCGATCTGGATCAGGAACAGCGCCAGCAGGCCGAGACGATCAACCGCTCCGGTGAAGCGCTTTTGAGTATCATCAACGACATCCTGGATGTCTCGAAGATCGAAGCCGGGAAACTCGAACTCGAGACGATCGAGTTCGACCTGCTGACCACAGTGGAGTCCACCCTCGAACTTCTGTCCCCGCGTGCGCATCTCAAAGGCATCGAGATCGCCTCCTACATCGGGCCCGAAGTCCCAATCGCGCTGCTTGGCGATCCGGGCCGCCTGCGGCAGATCCTGCTCAATCTTGTCGGTAACGCGATCAAGTTCACCGAAGAGGGCGGCATCAGCCTGGAGGTCTCCGTCAAAACCGCCAGCGAGCATCAGGCTGAACTGCTGTTCAGGCTGCGGGACACGGGGATCGGCATCGCCAGCGAAACACTGCCGACGCTCTTCGACAAGTTCACGCAGGCCGACACCTCCACGACCCGGCGCTTCGGCGGGACCGGGCTGGGCCTTGCCATCTGCAAGGAGATGGTCACGATGATGTCCGGTGAGATCGGCGCCGAAAGCGAACCGGGTCGCGGCAGCACCTTCTGGTTCACCGCCTGCCTGAAACGCCAGGCCGATGACAGCGGCGACAAGCGGGTCCAGGTTTCTTCGCTTTTGGCCGGGCGCCGGATTCTCGCTGTCGACGACAACGAAGTGAACCGTCTCGTCTTTGAGAAACACTTCGCGGCTTTCCGAATCGACGGCGCCGTAGCCGAGGACGCCGGAGCCGCGCTGGAAATGCTGAAGGGCACGAAGGGCTCCGGCAGATTCGACGCGATCATCATCGATCACATGATGCCCGATATAGACGGGGTGGCGCTTGCGCGCTCGATCCGTGAGATCCCGGGATATCGCTCCGTCAAACTCATTCTCTCCTCCTCGTCGGGTCAGGTCGGCAGCGACGCACGGGCGCGCGAGCTCGGATTTGACGCCGCCATGCCCAAGCCCCTGGGCTACGGGACCATGACGGGTTGCATCGGACCACTGTTCGGCAGCGAGAGGCAAAAGCCGAAGAGCGCCGATATGCGGGATTCGCTGGAGCTGTCAGCGTCCAGCAGCCTGCGGGTCCTGGTGGTGGAAGACAATCAGGTCAACCTGTTGCTCGCCACGACCATTCTCAAAAAAGCAGGTCACCACACCGAGGGCGCGAGCAACGGGCTGGAAGCCTTGTCTTCAATCAAAAGCCGTCCGTACGATCTGGTTCTCATGGACATGATGATGCCGGAAATGGATGGCCTTGAGGCGACCCGCGCGATCCGAAAGCTGGGCGGATCACGCGCCGACACCCCGATCATTGCCATGACCGCCAATGCCATGAAGGGGGACCGGGAAAAGTGCCTGCTGGCCGGCATGAACGACTATCTCTCGAAGCCCATCGACCGGGCGAAACTCTTCGAGAAAATCGATCACTGGTGCGGCAACAGGGAAACGCCAGGCTCACCGATCGAAGAGGCGTCATCGGGCGAGCAGATCGCCTTCGAAGAAGATGACGCAACGGAAAGCAGCGCGGCGAGCAGCCTGAGCCCGGAAGTGAAGGAAGCCCTTCAGGACTTGCATGCCTCTCTCGACGGTCTGGAACGAAAATTCAAAGCCGGCTAAGCGGCAGCGGCCGGAATCAGGAGCTCCGGATACGATAGCTATGGGCCATCACGGATCTGTGATGTAGTTTTTCTCTCCGACGCAGGAGGAGGGAACTGCATGGTCAAGGTCATTTCGGGTGTTCTCGACGCACAACAGGTCAAATCTACATTACAGCAGATGGCGGCCGCCCCCTTTGTGGATGGACGCATGAGCGCCGGCCCCCTGGGGCAAGACATCAAACGAAATGCCCAGATGTCGAACAGCCATGCAGCCTACAAACCCCTTGTCCAGTCGGTCATGAACCAGATTTCATCGAACGCCGAGTTCAACGTGACGGCCATCCCCAAACGGATCCTGCCGCCGATCTTCAGCGTCTATGACAAAGACATGCATTACGGCTCTCACGTCGATGCCTCACTGATGGGCCCCTATCCCGGTATGCGCACCGACCTTTCCATGACGATTTTCCTGAGCGATCCGCAGAGTTACCAGGGCGGCGAACTGGTGATGGAAACGGTCTTCGGGGAACAGCAGTACAAACTTAAAGCCGGCGACGCGGTGCTCTATCCCACGCACTTCGTCCACCACGTCAACCGGGTCCGCTCGGGTCGTCGGGCCGCCGTCGTGACCTGGATCGAGTCCATGGTCCGCGACCCGGCCAAGCGCGAAATTCTAGGCGAACTCGCGGAAGTCACCAAATGGCTGGCCGAAAACCATCCGGAGTCCCAGCAGTTCAAGACCGCGGAAAAAAGCCGCCTGAACCTGCTGCGCATGTGGGCCGACACCTGACGCAGAGACAAGCGCCGTGAAACATCATCGAAGCGTCAAAGCTCTGCAAGAAAACTGAAACAGCAGGTTCGTAAGGTGGCTTATCGCTGTCCACCAGCGCTTCAGTGCCGCGGACCGGAGTGATGAAATTAAGGTAGCTCCGGCACCCGCCGCACAGAAAAGCCCGATCAATTTGCAGTCCGCGACACCACCCCCCGTACTGTCGCGGACTGCGTTTTTTCCCAGCACACCTTCTCTAAGCGCACCTTCTCTAAAGGACCGTCTGCCTCTAAAGGACCGTCTGCGGGCCGTCATGTAACAGACGGATATTTGGGCGCGCTGTCACAGCGTTACTCCAGCCGGGCGGGCTCTAAGACACCGGTCCCATACTGCTCCGCGATGAGATCCTCGGTAAAGTGCTGATAGTTGTAAGCTGATCGGGCGGCATCGTGAGGCGAAATATGTGACTTTCCGTCCCTGACCCCCTGTTGAAAGTAGTTCTTGTTCTTCTGTTTTTCGTCTTCCGCATTGAACTCCCCGATCACCCCTAAATCTTCAAAGTCGATTTCGCGGGTATAGTCAGCGGTGTCACGGATGAGATGCGTCAACTCGTGGACAATAGTCGCCAGTTGCGTAGCGGCATCGCCAGAGAAGAACTTGATAGGGCAAATGTGGATCTTCGGCATGCCGCCCAGAACCTGGTTGTCGGGCGTGTAGGCCCAGGCACCGGGGATACATCTATCGCCACCGACCACGATATCCAGAGTCTTTGAACTGTCGTCCAAAAACCGCTTGATGTCTCTGAAGGTGTGGCGCACCGTTCCCCGTTCCTGCCCGAACCACTTTCGGCGAAGCACCTTGTCCTCGTTACGATTTTGCCGTGCCGTCGGGGTGGTCGCATGGCGCGGCGCGGCACAGGCTTCGACTGCCGCCTCGACCACATCCGGCACTTCGAGCAGCAGAGTTTCGAGCTGTTCCAGAGACTTCGGGCTCAGGTTGTTGTGGGAGATAATTAAGGTCGCGCCGGTATCGCTGAATCTGGTCATTGATTTCCCCAATGATCACGCGGACTGTGCGTTCTGGCTGAATGATATGCCCACACACAATTCATGATTGCAAATTGAATGAAAAAATCTACATTCCTGCAAGGATGCTAGGCTGATTCGCGTATTTCACAAAGCGACTTTCGCCCGCCATCCAGCTGCGCGCAGCGAACAGGGGCGGTGGGGGGATGAAGAAAGTAAACAGAAGGGCCGAGGAGCCGGTTTCGCACTCCGAGGGCAAGCCGAAATTGGCTGGGGCGGCAGGATTCGAACCTGCGCATGGCGATACCAAAAACCGCTGCCTTACCGCTTGGCTACGCCCCATCGGCCAATTCGCGCACAAAATAGCGATCAACTTTCCCTTCCGCAACGCTCCTCTTAGCAAAATTTTCTGATTTTTAGGCGAGATTATAGATGGTTAAGGAAGCGGAAGGTCTGCTGCCTAACCAGCTAGTGCAAATCGCGCATCGATCTTGAGCCGAAAGGTTGTATCACGCCTCAAGCATTGCCGAATTGCGCCGGTCTATGCTTCACTGAACCAGGATATCACATTGATTCGGCGAGATATGAGCGAGCCATCGGATAAGCCCGCCCGAACCGACAAGACCAAGACGACCGACACTGCATCCGACGCCAAGACCGGAGACTCCGCCGCCAGCGCTGCGAGCGAGAAGACGGTTGGCGGAGGACGCAAGGTGCGCGCCGAGGCCTCCCGGTCGGACCAGACCTCACTGGACATCCCGACGTCGGAAGAAGCCGCAGCCGGAGCTGCAGGCAAGGAAAAGAGTAACGGCAGGTCCAAAAGGGCAGAAACACGGACAGGAAAAGACAAAGTGCCTGACAAAGGCCTGTTCGAAGCCCCCCGAACAGACTCGGACAAGTCAAGTCAGAAGAGCGCCGCTAAGAACGGGAAGCCACAGACCTCCGGCGGTCAGTCCAGCGTAAAGCCGGCAGCAAACAAGGCGTCGAAGGCAGCCGAAACCAAAGCTAAGACCGGGCGGAAAGCCGATAGCGGGGCGTCGAAAACGGGCAAAACTGTGCCCACGGATACGAAATCGAAGCAGGGTGGAAAACGAAGCAGCGGAGCGCGCGCCACCTCCGGCGGCGATGCAACCATCGAACGCAAGCCCGCGCTGACGACCACCACACCGATCCGAAAACGCAAATCCGACGGCGGCGGTCTCCCCGTCTTTATCGCGCTACTCTGCGTTCTGGCCGCGGCGGGTTATTACTTTCTCACGCAGACGGGCACCTTGCAGCTCGTTACGGGTGAAAGCGCTGAATCTGAAGTGGCATCTGCGGCAAGTGAAGCAGCCACAGACGCCCCCCAACCTCCTGAAACAACAGAGGCAGGGCCAGCAGCACCAGCCGACGAGAGGGACACAAGTACGGCGAACACAACCGCAATCGCCGAGCCGGCAACGTCTCAGGAGGAGCCCGCTGCAGAGATCTTGCCTGAAGGCTCGGAGGTAAGCGCCGTCAATCAGACTGAAGCGCCAGCGGTACCTCCTGCGCAGACCCCGGACGCAAACATCAAAGCAGACGCAGACACCAACGCAGGCGCAGAAACTGCTTCGACCACTGAGCCCGAAGCTGCAGCGAACCCGGAACCGGCAGGAACCCAGCCCCCGGAAGGGAAAACCCCAGAAGACCTAGCCGAAGAACCGACAGCCGTCGCCGCAGTGGAACCGAAGGCCGGCGACGAAGCACTTCAAAGGCCCGCGACGCCACCTCTGCTGGAAACATCGGATGACGAAATCCAGACGACCATGGCCGAGACGGAGAACAGCGTCGCGGAAGCCGCGGAACAGGCCGTAGCTTCGGAACTGAACACCGCCGGCCTTATCGAAATCGAAGAACTGTTGCTCCGCCTGCAAATCGACCCGGGCCCAACGGACGGCGTGATCGATCATCAGGCCTCGATCGCCATCAGGCTTTATCAGGAAATCGCCGGTTTGCCGGTCGACGGCGAGGCCACACCCGAACTGCTGACCGAATTACGCGAAGTGGTGGAACTGCTGTCCAACGAATAGCGCGACAGTCAATCCTAACGACCTCGGCCTAAGCGCCTGCGCCGACGGCCCCTTCGGCCACCCACCAGTCGGGCCTGCGGGCCGTAATCGCGTTTGCGGCGCTCCGGGCCTCATCGCCTGTGCCGAACAAACCGAAGCAGCTCGCGCCACTGCCGGACATACGCGCCAGCAGACAACCGGACTCCGCCCGCAGTTCTTTCAGGCAATCTGCGATTTGCGGCACGATGCCGATCGCCGGCTGCTCCAGATCGTTCCGGCTGTGGGAAAGTGCCGCCAGCAGATCTTCCCGAGTCTCGAACCCGGTCGCCGCGCCAGTTGGTCTTTCGGATGAAAAGCGCCCCTCGAAGGCCGCAAAGACCTCAGGGGTCGACAGAGCCTTATGAGGATTGACGAGCACGAGCCAGATGCCGGGAAAGCGGTCTATCCCGGAGATCTTTTCTCCAATGCCGCCCAGATAGCAGGGACGAGCGAAAAGACAAACCGGCACATCCGCCCCCAGCCTGATGCCCAGCGCGGCAAGGTCAGCCGCCGGCAAATCCATTGCCCAGAGCTCCGCGAGGCCGGACAGGGCCGCCGCCGCGTCCGCAGACCCGCCGCCCAGCCCCGACGCCACCGGCAGGTTTTTCGTCAGGGTAATCCTGGCTCCCAAATCCGGAGCCTTGGCGTATTCGCGCAGCAATTCAGCGGCCCGCAGCACCAGGTTCGACTGAACATCCTCGCCCTTGAGCGATTCAGCGTAAGGCCCTTCAAGATGCAGCTCGAGCCGATCGGCGGGCGCAAAGGTCAGGCGGTCTCCGACCGACGCAAAGACCACCAGACTGTCGAGTTCGTGGTAACCGTCCGCGCGGCGGGAGATGACCCGCAAATCGAGATTGATCTTCGCCGCGGCAAGGCGCGAAATCATCGCCGTTCCAAGGAGATCGTGAAGACTTAAAGGCCGAAGGGACCGCCGCGATACTGCAGCGCCCCCTTCGGCATCACTTGACTAAATATCGTTTGAGGCGTTGAGGCCCCGGGACACCTTACCTTGGAGCTCCGGAATCTTGTCCTCCTCCGGCGCGAGGCTCAGCGCACGGCGCCACTGGAAGCGCGCCTCCTTTTGCCGGCCGACACGCCAGTAGGCATCGCCCAGGTGGTCGTTGATGACCGAATCCTGAGGCCGGAGCTCAACAGCCTGCTCAAGGTAGACAACGGCATCCTCATACTCGCCCATGCGGTAGAGCACCCAGCCCAGGCTATCGACGATGTAACCGTCCTCCGGGCGCAGCTCGACGGCGCGGACCAGCATTTTGCGGGCCTCGGCAAGATTCTGTTTCTGCTCGACCCAGGAGTAAGCCAGGTAGTTCATCACGAAGGGCTGCTCAGGCTCGAGCTCCAGCGCCTTCAGGAAGTCCGCTTCGGCGCGGGGCCAGTTCTTGGAACGCTCCAGGGCGATACCGCGGAAGTAGAGCAGCGTCCAGTGCTGAGGCTCCAGTTCGCCGAGGCGCTTAGCCGCGCGGTCATAGGCCTGAACGGCCGCTTCGAAACGCTCCTCGCCGCGCAGAAGGTTGCCCAGACGGAACAAGGGCTCGAAGCGCTCCGGTTCGACCGACGCCAGGGCCTCGAGTTCGTTGACGGCATCCTCCACGCGCCCGAGCCGCTCCAGTTCCTCGGCGATCCGCAAACGGGTCGTCCAGGAGAAAGGCGAGTCGACGGGCACGTCTCGATAGACCGCAATGGCCTCATCGCCGCGCTCCTGGGACTGCAGGACCTCGCCCAGCAGGACATTCGCCACCAGGAAGTCCGGCTTCAGGCGCAGCGCCTGGTGGACATGCACCAGAGCCGCATCTTCCGCGCGCTCCTGAGAGAGCAGACCGGCAATGTTGAAGAGCACTTCAGCGATCCCGTCGGCCGCGCCGGTCACCTGCGCCTGGGCCTCGGCACCGCTGTTGAGCTGGGTGAGAATCGGCTCCATCAAAGTGGAGTTGGGCCGGCGTTCAAGGAACGACTGATAGAGCTGTCGTGCTTTCTCCGGCTTGCCGGAACGTTCATAGAAATTGCCCACCAGCCAGACGAGCCGCAGCGTCGGGTCGCCGACATTGGTCAGAATCTCTTCATAAGCGACTTCGGCTTCCTGCGTCGCCCCCATCACGTCGTTGATCAACGCAAGGTGCAGCCGGTAGAGGACACTGAAGCCCTTGTTCTCCTTCAGGACATCAAGCCGCTGCAAAGCCGCTTCGCGATCGCCGCGCGCAACCTGCGTCCAGGCCTGGATCATCGGTCCCGTGAGCGTATTGAGACCGCGCGACGGCAGATCCGCAATGATCTGATCCGCTTTCGCCCAGTCGCCGCGCGAGGCCGCGTCAACCGCCAGCACCAGATTGGCGATGCCGTGCGTCGGATCAATCCTGACCAACTCTTCGGCCAGCTCGGTCGCTTTCTTGTAGCGGCCGTCAGCCGCCGTGAGCGCGAAGGAGCGGCGCAGCAGTTGCGAATTCTTCGGATCGAAGCGCAGCGCATAGAGCATGAAATCGGTCGCGGAGGAAACATCACGCTCATAACTGGCAACGATACCGGCCAGATAGGCACCGAAGGGCGACACGAAGGGCGATTGCGTCAGGGCATCGGAAGAGGAGCCCGAGTTGGCCGCCAGGAGGATCCGGCCGGACGCGGTATCCTTTTGCGGTTCGGCCTGAGACTGCGTCGGCTCTCCGCCGGTGCAGGCCGCCGCGACAAAACCCATGGCCGCCGCCTGCAACACCCGGCTGAAGCGCCACCTGCCGGGAGCTTTGCGTCTCTTCACACCAGCCAGCGGAGCAGTTGCTGACTTGTTACCGGAATTCCGGTCAACGCGAACAGTCTGTTCTGCGTTCCGGCGCGCCTCTGGGCGTAGATCGAAAAGATATCGCGTCAAATCGCTCTCCTGAACAACGGACAGGGAGTGTACCTGAGACACACCGTCCGCCACAACGGCGCAGAATCCTGTCGCTTCTCCGCAGCCTTTACACCGCCCTGGCGCTCTTTCCGGCATTTAACCACAAAGAGGATTGCTTTGGCTGGGCTTTCCAAAGAGCTCAGCGCCAAGGCGGAAAAACCGGCCCCTTCTCTTGAAATAGGGTTAAGGGAACCGGAATGTCAGTCGGCCGTGAGGCAAATAGAGTTAATCTCGAAATTGTGATCACTTTCTCGAAAAACATAGGTTAATGCCGGCAAATTTCGAGTGGGAAGCCTCAATCGATTAAAATACTTGGTTATTTTAAGGGTTTATCGCCAAAGCCGCTTGGATAGGACAAGGCGATTTCCAGGGCAGCCAAGGCCTCTTCACTGAAGTCTCTTTCCGGCGACGGCTCCAGCCGGAAGTGCTCGGCTGAAGGTGCCTGTCCGCGAATCAGGGTCGCGGAGTCCAGACCCGCCCGGCAATAGCTGTCGCCGGAGATGAAGCGCATCACAAAGCCGACACGATCCCGCCCGCTGAGATTGGGCTGGCCGCCGTGAACCAGATCGACGTGATGGATGGAGAACTGACCGGGCTCCAGCTCGACCTCAACCGCCTTGCTCTCATCGATCAGGCCTTCCAGGTCGTGTTCGAAGGAGACCAGATTACCCTCCTTCGCCGTGCGCTCACCTTCGCTGTAAGCATCGTGCGGCGAACCTTCGATGTTGAGACGGCCGATCTGCCCGGCACGGTGACTGCCCGGAATAACGACCAGGGGCCCCATGTCGCCCTTGGAAGGCGTCAAGGCCAGCCAGACACTGACCACCTTGCTGGTCGAGAGATCCCAATAGGGAGAGTCCTGATGCCAACCCACATAGGTCCCTTTCCCAGCCGCCTTGACGAAAAAGTCGGACTCCCACAGCAGAATGTCGGGGCCGATGGCGGCCTCGACCGCTTCCAGGATCAGAGGATGGCGCACAATGCCGTCGAGCCAGGTCGAGACCAGATGCGGCTTGATATAGGCTTCCCGCCCCCTGCGCATCTTTGATTCCGCCTGAAAGCGGAGATATCGGTCGTAGAGTTCATCGGCCGCCGCGCCCGAGAACAGTGTCATCGGCCAGCAAATGCCGTCGGCCTGGTATCTCGTTCTGTCCATCTCTCTAACCTTTCGACCTGGCGGGCTTCAAACCGAACTACGGAGAAAAAGTTGGACGATCAACAAAGATATGATAGGCGTCCAATAAACAATCCCGCCCTGCAGATGAAACTCCGGATCATGAACGAGGCACAGCCCCAGCCACGGCCCAGAACCCAGCCGGAAATCCGCGCCTACCGTCGCCAGACGCTGCTGCGCGCAGCCCTCGAAGCGGTGGCCCGGCATGATATCGCGGGCGCCACAGTCGATCGGATCTGCGGGCTGGCGGGCGCCTCGCGCGGCCTGATCGGGCACTATTTTTCCGGCAAGGAAGAACTGCTGGTGGCCACGCTGGAGGCCTGGTTCGATGAGGGCCTGCAAAACAAGAGAGAGGTGGCGGCCAGAACGGGCCTGGATGCCAGGCAAAAGCTAGGCGTGATCGTCCGCCTCAGCTTTACGCCCCCGACCTATCGCCCCGAGGTGATCGGGGCCATGCAGGCCTTTGTCAACGCCAGCAGATCCAAACCGGCCTTTCGCGCCCCGCTGAAGGCCTTCAGTCAATCCTGGCGGAAGCTGGTCGCGCCGCTCTTCACGGAAGCCGCCAATAGCGGAGGAACCACCTGTAATGCCGAGCAGGCGGCGGTGGGGCTGCTTATGCTTTTGGACGGCCTCTGGGGCAGTCTGGCTGTCGGCAAGGATGGCATCACAATCGAGCAGGCGATCAAGATCTGTGAAGACTATATCGATCACAGCCTGCGGGCTTCTCCAGATAACCCCTGATCTCATAAGAAAAGGGCGCCGAACCCATGTCGACGCCCTCCTCTGGATTTCAGCTTACATATTCGGATAGTTCGGCCCGCCGCCGCCCTCCGGCGTCACCCAGTTGATGTTCTGGGTCGGATCCTTGATATCGCAGGTCTTACAGTGCACGCAGTTCTGCGCGTTGATCTGCAGCCGCGGGTTGGAGCCGTCGTCTTCCCGCACGATCTCATAGACCCCCGCCGGACAGAAGCGCTGCTCCGGCGCATCATAGAGGGCGAGGTTGTGATCGACCGGCACGCTGGCGTCCTTGAGGGTCAGGTGAACCGGCTGGTCTTCCTCATGGTTGGTGTTGGAAATGAAGACCGAGGAGAGGCGGTCAAAGGAAATGACGCCGTCCGGCTTGGGATACTCGATCTTGGGCATTTCCGACGCGGGGCGCAGGCATTCGTGGTCCGCGTGCTTGTAGTGGAAGGTCCAGGGCGCCTTGCCGCCCAGCACCTTGAGATCGAGTCCGCCGTAGATCATCGAGCCATAAAGACCCCATTTGTTGAAAGCCGGGCGGAAGTTGCGCGCCTTGTAAAGTTCCTCGTAAACCCAGGACCCCTCGAATTTGGTCACGTAACTCTCAAGCACCGGTGCCGGCATCTCTTCTTCACCGACGGCCGAGAGCGCTTCGAAAGCCGCTTCGGCGGCCAGCATGCCGCTCTTCATGGCGTTATGGCTGCCCTTGATCTTCGGCACGTTCAGGAAGCCGGCGGAACAGCCGATCAGCGCGCCGCCCGGAAAGACCAGGCGCGGCAGCGACTGCAGGCCGCCCTCGTTCAGCGCACGGGCGCCGTAGGAAAGGCGCTTGCCGCCTTCCAGCATGCTCCGGATCGCCGGGTGGGTCTTGAAGCGCTGAAACTCCTCGAAGGGCGAAAGGTGCGGGTTTTCGTAATCCAGCCCGACCACGTAGCCGACATAGGCCTGGTTGTTGTCGAGATGATAGATGAAGGAACCGCCCCAGGTGCTGGTGTTCATGGGCCAGCCGGCGGTGTGGATGACCGTGCCTTCCTTGTGCTTCTCCGGGTCCAGTTCCCAGAGTTCCTTCAGCCCGATACCGTAGGTCTGGGGATCGCAGTCGGCGCGCAGGTCGAAACGCTCGAAGAGGGTCTTGGTCAGGGAACCGCGGCAGCCTTCGCCGAAGAGCACGTACTTGCCGTGCAGTTCCATGCCCTGCTGATAGGTCGCCTTCTGCTCGCCATCCTTGCCGACGCCCATATCGCCGGTCGCGACGCCCTTGACCCGGCCGTCCTCGTGATAGACCACCTCGGACGCGGCAAAGCCCGGATAGATTTCGACTCCCAGCGCCTCGGCCTGCTCGCCCAGCCAGCGGCAGACATTGCCGAGCGAGACGATATAGTTGCCGTGGTTCTGAAGTTGCGGCGGCAGCAGGCCGACCGGTACAGACATCTTGCCCTTCTCGGTCAGGATCATGAATTTTTCGTCAGCCACCGGAACGTTCAAGGGCGCACCCTGCTCCTTCCAGTCCGGAAAGAGTTCGTCCATCGCCCGCGGCTCCAGGACGGCACCGGAGAGAATGTGGGCGCCCACCTCGGAGCCCTTCTCCAGCACGCAGACCGAAATCTCGCGGCCTGACTCTGCCGATAGTTGACGGAGTTTAATCGCCGCGGACAGGCCGGCCGGACCGGCGCCCACAATCACGACATCATACTCCATGAACTCACGTTCCATTACCCGCTCCTCCATCGCGCAGGACTGCTGGCCTTTTGCCCTTGTCACCCTGCCAAGTGTCGTTTCTCCGCCTCGACGGCGGCCACCTAACTATTGCGCATTACGTCATTTTATTGACGTATACGTCAACTTAGAAACTCTCCGCCTAACTTTGCGCCTTTGGAGCTCAGTCCACCAACCGCCAACTGCGCAAAAGCAGCCCGCAGTCCAGCGCCCTGATCGGAGCCCTGAAACGCGCGCGTACTTCCTTCACAATGACACCGGTCATGCCGGAACCGGCGCTTGACGACGTCCTATATCAAAGAAATTCAACAATCTCCAAGACTCCGCGTTCCGGAACGCGTCGTCTTTTGGTAGTTTCACGCCATGGTCACGACTCCTCCCCACGATTCCCTGTCAAATACCGAAGCGCTCGCCGCCTTGCAGTGGCTGATCGACGCCGGTGCCGACGAAGCCATCTCGGAGGAAGCCCCGGACCGCACGCTGGTAGGCGTCCAGCCGCAAACGCCCGCCCGCCAGGCATCTTCCGCTGCCCCGTCGCCGGAACGCGCGCCGCCAGCGCGAGCGGGCCGCTTTCAGGAAGCCCCGCAACAGGCCCTCTGGCAACCCAGCGCCGGTGACCTGGCCTCGACGGAAGCCACTCTGGTCACCGCCCGCGAACAGGCCCGCGCAGCTCAGAGCATCGAAGAGCTGCGCGCCGCCGTCGCCGCCTTTGAGGGCTGCCCCCTGAAGCAGACGGCCATGAACCTCTGCTTTGCCGACGGCAATCCGGAAGCCCGCATCATGTTCATCGGCGAGGCGCCAGGCGCCCAGGAGGACCGGCAGGGTCTGCCCTTCGTAGGGGCCAGCGGAAAGCTCCTGGATCAGATGCTGTCCTTCATCGGGCTGGACCGCAGCTCGGTTTACATCACCAACCTGCTGTTCTGGCGCCCGCCCGGCAACCGCACGCCGACCGCCGGCGAGATCGCCTCCTGCCTGCCCTTCGTGGAACGGCACGTGGAACTGGTCAATCCGAGCCACATCGTTCTGGTCGGCGGCATCTCCGCCAAGACCCTGCTGGACCGCCGGGAGGGGATTCTCAAGCTGCGCGGTCAGTGGGCCCATCTTCAGCCGGCTGGCTTGGAACGCCCGGTTCCAGCCCTTGCGACCCTTCACCCTGCCTACCTTCTCCGGCAGCCGGCTCAGAAGCGCCTGGCCTGGCGGGATCTCCTCTCGCTCGCCGAAGCCCTGGAGACCGGCGAGGATCCGGTCCTCAAGGGGCGGGAGCGGTAACCTTAACTCCTTCTTTATCAGCATAGTTTAAGCCATTCATTGCAGACTCGGACTGCATTGATTAACCTTTACCGTCATCTTCGGGGGTCTCTTGTATTTGTCCGTAAAGCTCTTCGGCACGACGCTTTGCCGCGCCGGCGCAATGCCCGGTCTTACGCCGTCTTCGCGTATTGGCGCGCGCGTGCTTGCCGCCAGCCTGTTGATTGGCGGGCTTCTCCTGTCGCCTGCTGCCCTGCTGTCGAATTCCGGCACGGCGGAGGCCGCCGAAGAGGCAAAGCTGCAGGTCTCCGTCGCTAAGCCGGCACAGCGCCTGGACCGGGTTCAACCGCAGACACCACCAAAGGTTCTCTCCGAAGACGACGCCCAGCTCTACCGGGACATCTTCGCCCTTCAGAAAGCCGGCAAGTGGCGCCAGGCGGACAAGAAGATCGCGCAACTGAACGATCAGCGCCTGCTGGGGCACCTTCTCGCCCAGCGCTACCTGCACCCCACGGCTTATCGCTCCAAGTACAAAGAACTCAGCGCCTGGCTGAAGTCTTACGCCGACCATCCCCAGGCCAAGCGCATCTACAAGCTCGCCCTGAAGCGTCGGCCCAAGAACTACCGCATGCCGACCCGGCCGACGATCCGTCGCGCCGCGCCACAGTCGACAACGGACGCAACGGCAACCACAAAGGCCAAGAAGCGCTTCTACAGGCTTCCCAGCAAGCGCTTGAGCAAAGCCAACCGCCGGGCGGCGAACCGGCTGAAACGCCAGGTCCGGCGCAACGTACTCCGCACGCGCCTAACCGTGACCGAAAAGCTCCTAGCCGGCAAGAAAGCCACACGCCTGCTGCACCGCGCGGAACTGGATGACGGCTACGCCAGGATAGCGGCCGCCTGGTTCTACTATGGTGAAGATCAGAAAGCCTACAATCTCGCAAGCTCCGCCGCGGCCCGCTCCCGGCTGCACGTCCCGATCGCGGACTGGACCGCGGGCCTCGCAGCCTGGCGGCTGGGCGATCTGGCAAAGGCCGGCGAACATTTCGAGCAGCTTGCCCTGGCTGAACGCGCTTCCGGCTGGAACACCGCCGCCGGCGCCTACTGGGCCGCGCGGGTCAGCCTGAAGCTCCGGAAGCCGGCCGAGATGAGCCGCTGGCTCAATATCGCGGCGGACTATCCGCGCACCTTCTACGGTCTGCTCGCGCGCCGGGCTCTCGGCCGGGATCTGCAGTTCACCTCGCACCTGACGAATATCGACAGCCGCGAACTCGCTCGGCTGCAGGCTATTCCGGAAGGTGGCCGCGCCCTCGCCCTCACACAGGTGGGACGCTACGACGAAGCGCAGCGCGAGCTGCAGCGGCTGGTCGAGGCCAACGATCCCAATCTGACCGAGGCCCTGCTCACCCTCTCCGAACTGGTCGGCATGCCGAACCTGGCCTACAAGCTGGGCTCTCGCCTGGCGCGCTATCAGACGCCGAACGCCGACAGCGACGCCATCGACGCGGCGCTCTATCCGATCCCGCCCTGGAGCCCGGAAGGCGGTTTCAAACTCGATCGTGCACTGATCTATGCCATGATGCGGCAGGAATCCTCCTTCAATCCGCGCGCCAAGAGCCCGGACGGCGCCCGCGGCCTGCTGCAGCTCATGCCCGCCACGGCCGGCTACATTTCGAAGCAGAGCTTCCGCGGCAAAAGGAAGCACAAGCTCTATGATCCGACTCTCAACATGAAGCTCGGCCAGAGCTACATCGCCTATCTCCTGAAGCACAACTTCGTGCAGGGCGATCTCTTCCGCATGACCACCGCCTACAACGGCGGGCCCGGAAATCTCAACAAATGGCAGCGACGCATGGATTTCAAAAACGATCCGCTGCTGTTCATCGAGAGCCTGCCGTCGCGCGAGACCCGTCTTTTCGTCGAGCGCGTTCTGGCCAATCTCTGGATCTACCGGACCCGCCTGGGACAGGAAGCCCCTTCGCTCGAAGCCATTGCCGCCGGCGACTGGCCGCAGTATGAATCCCTCGACAACAATCGCACGAGGGTGGCCAGTACAGGTGGAGACATCGGTACCAGCCGAAAGTAAGCATGGCGCGCATCGACGAGAGCATCCCCTTCCTTCCCGTCAACATCGCAGTTCTCACGGTTTCCGACAGCCGCACCCTGGAAGACGACAAATCCGGCCGGGTGCTCTGCGAGATGATCCAAGCTGATAATCACAAGGTCGCCAGCCGGGAGATCATCCGCGACGACTACGACGCCATCATCGCCAAGCTGCGCGCCTACTGCACCGATCCTGGCGTCGACGTGGTCATCACCACCGGCGGCACCGGAGTGACCGGTCGCGACACCACGCCGGAGGCCATGAAGGCCGTTTTGGACAAGGAGATTGAAGGCTTTGGAGAGCTGTTCCGCTGGCTCAGCTATCAGAAGATCGGCACCTCCACCATCCAGAGCCGCGCTCTAGGCGGTGTCGCGGATGGCACCTATCTCTTCGCCCTGCCGGGATCGCCCTCGGCCTGCAAAGACGGCTGGGGCGAGATCCTGCGCTTTCAGCTCGACTGCCGACATAAACCCTGCAACCTGGTCGAACTGATGCCGCGCCTCCAGGAGCATCTCAAGGCCGCCGGTTAGCTCTTTTCCTCCGCTGATGGCGCAGCAGGTCGGCGCCCGAATCGATATCCTCGAGTTGCTCCAGCAGGCCGTAAGACGCGCCGCGCAGGCCGGAGAGCGTATCCGACAGGGTTTCAGAGCTGGACCAGCGCACGTCGTCAAAGGGCAGAGGCGTTTTCAAGCTGGGACGCCTCGAGGCACCGACCAGCCAATAGCCCCCGTCAGCCGCCGGCCCGAAGACCCAGTCGCGTCTTCCCAACAACCGAAAGGCCTGCGTCAGGTGATGGACGTCGATGTCGGGTATGTCCGATCCGACAATCACGACCGGTCCGCGCGGCGCGATGCTAAGCATGCGCCCCATCCGCTGGCCGAGATCTCCTCGCCCCTGGGGCACCACCTGCACAGCTTTCGGGAGCTTCGGGCTCGACTTCGCAGCAACATCGGGGGTGATGGCGAACAGCACCCGCCAGCGAGGGTCGCGTCCCAGGCGCCGAAGCAGGCTGAACAGCGCCGTCCGATAGAAGCGCCAGGCGGCCAGGTCGCCGACATCCCGCGCTAGGCGACGCTTGCCGACTCCGACCTGCGGCAGGCGCCCCATGACGACAAGGGTTCTCTGCATCGGACGACTGCCCGGCTTCAATACAAACGGGTCAGCAGGCGGGGCGGCGCGCCCAGACTGAAGAGGGCGAGCAGGGCCAGATTGCGCAGCGGCCGAATCCACCAGCCATCCCGGCGATATCGGGCCGCCGAGGTGGTCGCCATAACGGGCAGGCAGTCAATGCGTCCGCGCCCGATACGCCGCACGATATCGACGTCTTCCATCAGCGGATAGGCCCGGAAGCCCCCGAGGCTCCGATAGAATTCCCGGCTGATCAACAGTCCCTGATCGCCATAGGGCAAGCCGAGCACCCGATTGCGCCAGTTGGTGATCCGCTCCACCCGCCGCGCCCGCGGATCGGGGTCGTCGAGCGCGAAGTGAAAGACAGCCGCCCGTTCGCGCTTCGCCGGGTCGTTGATAAAGTCAGCAACCGGCTGCCACCAATCGCGGTCAAGTAGGGTGTCCGCATGCAGGAACAGGAGCCAGGCCCCCTGCGCCTCTTCACCACCGAGCGCCAACTGTCCCCCCCGGCTGGCCGAGGCCGTCAGGACACGAGCGCCCGCGCTCTCGGCAAGAGTCGTCGTTCCGTCGCGCGATCCGCCATCGACCACGATCAGCTCCCGCACCAGCGAGGCTGTATCAGGCGACTGCAGCGCCGTAATCGTCCGCTGCAACACATCGCCCGAATTCAAAGTCGGGATCACAAGAGAGAGAGGCGCCGTCATTCCGCCTTTACCACATGGCCAAGCACGTGGCTTCGGCTTTATCCTGCGCGCCGCGATTTGTCCACCGTCGGATCCCTTTGCGCCGTCACATCGGCGTTAGGGCGTCTGGCGTCAACCGCTCTGGAACGCCATGACCGTTACAGCCAACCTCCCCGCTCTCCTCAAAAAGCTGCAGGACGTCGAGGGTTTTGCGGAGCATCGTCTCGAAGACCTGCACCCGCTCGAGGTCAAGGGCCTCGCCCACGATCACGTCGCTGTCGCAGGTAGCGGCTTGCTGCTGCGCGTGCCCAAGCAAAGCCAGTTCGCCCTGGCCGCCGACGAAAACCTGACGTACCAGGCGGCCTGCTTCCGCCGGGTCAGCGAAAGCGGGCATGCGCCGCGGCTCGAAGCGGTCATTGCCCCCTGCGCGGAGCTCCCCATGGGCGCGCTGCTGGTCGAACACATAGACGGCCGCCCACCCAGGCTGCCAGAGGACCTTGGCGCTCTCGCCGAGTGCATGGCGAAAGTCCACGCCCTCTCCTTGCCGGGAGCGAACGACCGCGCACCCCTGGCCGACCATCGCGACCCGGTGGCCGGGGCCATGGCGGAGATCGAACAGCAGGTCGAGTTCCTGGATGCCGCCAAACTCTCGCCGGAGGCACGCGAGGAAATCGAAGAGGAATTGAGCTGGGCGCGCGGTTTCGCGGAGGATTGTCAGAAACGGGCGCAGCCTCAGACCCTGGTGCTGACCGATACCCATCCCGGAAATTTCCTGATCGACCGGCAAGGCCGCGCGATCATCGTCGATCTGGAGAAGGCGCTCTACGGTTCGCCCGGCACGGACCTAGCCCATGCCACCATCTATTCCTCGACCACCTGGGATACCGACGTCTGGGCCGATCTTTCGATCGAAGAGGTCGCTTCCTACTACAGTCGTTATCTGGAAACGGTTCCGCCTGACCTGGCCGAAAAGCTGCGCCCCTGGATGCTTCCCCTGCGGCGCATCACCATGCTGCGCGCCATCACCTGGTGCGCGAAATGGCGGGTCCTGCAGATCCGCAGCCGCACGGAAGAGAAGCACAAGGCGACCTCGACCGAAGACTGGTCAGCCGAGAACAATACCGCCGAACTGGTCGCCCATGTCGCCGGACGGGTCGACGAGTATCTTGAGGCGAAGACCCTGCGGCGGATGCGCGCCGAGTGGCTGGGCACGCCGTCACTGCAGGATTTTCTGTAGCACTCCCACACAACTTGATTCAGAGTGGGCTCGCGATTAATCCACTTTCATAACAAAGAGACCGCAAAGCATGGCAACGCTTCTGGCACGCAATGCGGCCCTCCTGGCCACTTTCGGTTCCGACGGTGCCGAGATCAACGACGGCGGGCTCTTTATCCGGGACGGCGTCATCGAAGCGCTGGGACCGACGGAGGATCTACCGGAAACGGCGGACAGAGTGCTGGACCTCTCCGGCCATGTCGTGCTTCCCGGTTTGATCAACACCCACCATCATCTCTACCAGACGCTGACCCGCGTCATCCCGGCCGCCCAGGACGCCTTGCTGTTCGACTGGCTCAAGGTGCTCTATCCGCTCTGGGGCCGCCTCACGCCGAATGCGCTGAAGGTTGCGACCCAAACCGGTATTGCCGAACTGCTGCTCTCCGGCTGCACCGCAACCAGCGACCATCTCTATCTTTTCCCCAATGGCGTGCGGCTCGACGACAGTATCGAGGCGGCCGCAGAAACGGGCATTCGCTTCCATGCCACGCGCGGCAGCATGAGCATCGGGGAATCGAAGGGTGGCCTGCCGCCGGACTTCCTAGTCGAGGATGAAGCCGAGATCCTGCGCGACTGCCAGCGGGTGGTGGAGAGCTACCACGACGCCTCCGACCACGCACAGATCCAGGTTGCGCTCGCCCCCTGTTCGCCCTTTTCCGTGAGCCGGGACCTGATGCGCGAAACCGCGGTCATGGCGCGCGGCTACGGCGTCCGGCTGCACACGCATCTGGCGGAGAACCTTCAGGATGTCGTCTATTCACAGGAAAGCTTCGGCCAGCGGCCCGGCGCTTACGCCGAGGAACTGGGCTGGGTCGGAGAGGATGTCTGGCACGCCCACTGCGTTCAGTTAGACGAAGACGAAATTCAGCTCTTCGCCCGGACCGGTACGGCGGTCGCCCATTGTCCCTGCTCCAATATGCGGCTCGGTTCCGGCATCGCGCCGCTGCGGCGGATGCTCGACGCGGAAGTTCCGGTCGGACTCGGCGTCGACGGTTCGGCTTCCAACGACGGCGGCGACATGCTGGGCGAAGCGCGGCAGGCCATGCTGCTGCAGCGCGTCCGCGAAGGCGCGGCCGGCATGAGCGCGCGCGAGGCGCTCAGGGTCGCAACCCGTGGCGGTGCCCGGGCTCTGGGCCGGAACGACCTCGGCTATCTGGCTCCCGGCATGGCGGGAGATTTCGCGGCTTTCCCGATCGATACGGTAACGATGGCCGGCGCCGACAGCGATCCTCTTGCCGCTCTCGTCTTTTGCGGTCCGCATCGGGCCGCTTACACGGTGGTCGGGGGACAGGTGCTCGTGGAGCAGGGCAAGCTCACATCACTGGACTTGCCTGTCCTGCTCGAACGGCACCGGACCGCGGCGGCGGCCTTGTTGCGCGACGAGGCCTCTTAAGACGCCGGTTCGAGACGGATCAGAGACCCTTCCGAATCATCGATCAGCAGGTAAAGGAAGCCATCGGGCCCCTGCCGCACGTCGCGCACCCGCTCATCGAAGTCTTCCAGCAGACGCTCCTGATGCACGACCCGGGTGCCGACCAGTTCCATGCGGACCAGCGCGCGCGCCGAGAGAGCACCGACAAAGAGGTTACCGCGCCACTGCGGAAAGGCCTCGCCGTCGTAAAAGGACAGGCCGGAGGGCGAGATGGAGGGCACCCAGTAGGTCGCCGGCTGCGCCATGCCGTCCTTCTTGTCGCCCTCGCCGATCGAAAAGCCGGCATAGCTGCGGCCATAGGTGATGACCGGCCAGCCGTAGTTCACGCCTGGCTCGATGACGTTGAGTTCATCGCCGCCACGCGGTCCGTGCTCGACCGCCCAGATCCGGTTCGTACCGGGCTGCAATGTTAGGCCTTGGGGATTCCGATGGCCCGAGGAGTAGATTTCGGCTTTCGCCGCGGCATTCCCTGCAAAAGGATTGTCCGACGGAATTTCACCATCCGCGGTAACGCGGATCATCTTGCCGGCATGATCCCCAAGATCCTGCGCCCGGTCGGGATCGCCACGATCACCGGAGGTGATGTAGAGATGCCCGTCCGCGCCAAACAGCAGACGGGATCCGAAGTGACGGCCACCACCCGACTTGGCCTCGACCTCAAAGATCTTCTCCAGGCCGGTCAGGCGGTCTCCCTCAAGCTGGCCGCGCACCACCTCGGTGCCGACACCGCCGTTACCGGCGCCGGCGTAGGAGAGATAGACTAGTCGGTTCTGCGCGAAGTCAGGATGCAGCGCGACATCCAGCATGCCTCCCTGGCCGCTTTCGACCACCTCAGGCACACCGGAGACCGGGCGCGGCGGCTCACCTTCACTGACAATACTCAGGCGCCCGGGGCGTTCGGTAACCAGCATGGCGCCGTCGGGGAGGAATGTCAGGCCCCAGGGATGCTCCAGGTCTTGCGCAAGAGTCACCATCCGGAAGCTGTGACGCTCACTCTCGATGGTTTCCGCGACGGCCGCGCTGGAGATCGCCGACACAACGGCAAGGGATAGCAGTTTAGCGGCGGTGAGACGCCAGGAGATAAGTCGCATTTTCGAGCCTTCCCTGAAGTATGACGAGCCCGCAAACCGGCGGCAGTTTTCGATATAGGGATAAACCGAGCGAAGACCAGTGATACCAGGGAGGGTCGCCGGTCAAAGCGTCACTCCTCCTGCAGGCCCTCAAGTCGAAACTCCCACCAACCGAGCAGGCAGTCGCCGAAGGTCGGAGAGACGATTCCCTCCAGCAGAAAATGCGCCTGCACGCGCGACTGAACGACAAGCAGGGGCTGTCCGGACTGCTCCACCAGATCCGTCTCGATCCAGTCGCAGGGGCTGAAACTCTCGTAGCGGAAAAAGGTGGCTGCCGCAGCGACCGCGAGCAGTCCAACGACGACTACGAGATACTTCATTCCCTATGGGTCCTAATCTTCTGTAAAGCGAAACAGGGTTCCTAACAGATCTCATGCAATAAGTCTGTCTTCATTCACGTGACATCCACGAGCGACTCTGTTTCAAGCTGCCTGTCTTCGACGCGCTTTATGACTTTTCTCTCGCAGGCACAACCAACCGCGTTTGATTCGCAGATGCCTATTAGCCATCAAATTGATTCCAAATGAAAAGATCATGTTCTAGACTCTCCCGATGGATAATCACGTCGGTGACATTACCGGTATCGCCCTCGTCGCCGTCGCGGCGCTGGCCTTTGGAATCGGCATGCGGCGCCTGGGTCAGCCGGCGGTTCTGGGATATATCATCGCCGGCGCCATCCTGGGGCCCTCCGCAGTCGGCGTGGTGGAAAATCGCGACGCCATCCGCACCCTCGCCGAACTCGGGGTTCTGACCCTCCTTTTCGCCATCGGTATGGAGTTGTCGCTCCGCGGTATCCGCGAAGTCTGGAAAGTCGCACTCATCACGACGGTCCTTCAGATCAGCGTCGGTCTGGGCGGTATGTTCGCGCTCGGCGCCTTTCTGGGCTGGTCCTACGAACTCAGCGTCGTCATCGGCTTTGTGGTGGCGCTTTCCAGTACGGCGGTCGCCGTCAAGATGCTTGAGGAAATCGGCGAGCTGCGCACGCGGGTCGGGCAGATCACCATCGGCATTCTCATCGCCCAGGATCTGGCTGTCGTGCCCATGATGCTGATCGTCGGGTCCTTCGGCGGCGAGCACGGACTGGGGATCGATTCCATCATCAAAGTGATCCTGTCCATCGCCTTTCTGGCTCTGCTGATCATCTATCTCAGCCGGCGCCAACGTTTGCGCCTGCCCTTCGTCAAATCGATCGGCGGCGATGTCGATCTCACGCCCCTGGCCAGCCTCGCCTTCTGTTTTGGCGCCGCCGCGCTTTCCGGTCTGATGGGCCTTTCACCGGCCTACGGCGCCTTTCTGGCCGGGCTGGTGATCGGCAACTCGACCAGCCGACGGGTTCTGCATCGGCACACGGCCCCGATTCAGAGCATCCTGCTGATGGTTTTCTTCCTCTCCATCGGCCTGCTGATCGACTTCAGCTATCTGATCGACAATATCGGCACCGTGCTGTTGATCGTCACCTTCGTCGCGATCTTCAAGACGGCTTTCAATATCCTGCTGATCGGCTTCCTGGGAGAAACCTGGCCGCGCGCCTTTCTCTCCGGCGCACTGCTGGCACAGCTCGGTGAGTTTTCCTTCATTCTGGCCGCGATCGGCCTGCGCTCGGGCGCGCTGACCGACGAAGATCACCGCCTGATCGTCGCCGTTACTGTGGTGTCCCTGCTCGGCAGCCCCTTCTGGCTGGAAACGGCGCGCCGTCTGCACCGGATCACGCTCTTGGGAATCACCTCGGGTCGCGAGACGGTACGCCTGACCTTCGGCAAGGAACTGCTGGCGCTGTTCAAATCGACCCGGCGCGCCGAACATGCCATGATCAATATGGCAAGCGGTGCAACCCGCTGGGTCGGGGATATCGCCCCGCGCCGCGAACGCAGCCGGGGCGTCCGTGGCCTGGAAGATCAGGACCGGCCGCCGCGCTGATTTTCTCAGCCTGGACGAAGCTCTCAACGACAGGGCATAACAGTTCTTCGAAGTTCCCGAACCAAGTAGTGTTGGACCGACATCGTGCCTGACCAGTCCCTGCAGCAGACTGCGCTAAGCAGCGCCATCGCCGCGCATCGCCGCGGCGACCTGACAGCCGCCCTCACAGGATACCACCGCCATCTCAAGCTCGACCCGGGCAATGTGGAAACCTGCAACCTCGCTGCCGATGCGGCGTTTCGGCTGAAGGACTTCAAGGCTGCCGCCGGGTTCCTGAAGCAAGTCGTTCAAGCGCAGCCAGGCAATGCACAGGCCCACTACAACTACGGTGTCGCCCTGAAAGAACGGCGACAGCTAGAGGAAGCGGCCGCGGCTTTCACAAAAGCCACGGAGCTTCGAAAAGACTATGCCGCCGCTTTGTTTCAGCTTGCCGTCACCCTGACTGCCATGGGGCAGCGGACGAATGCTGTTGACGTTTACCAGCGGGTTATCGAGCTGGAGCCCCGAAATGTGGAAGCTTTGTCAAACTGTGCCGTACTGCAAAAGGAACTGAGCCGCCACAACGATGCCTTGTCGCTTTATCGACTGGCCATCGCCATCCAACCTGAACACCCGGGCCTGAATTACAACTTCGGTCTTCTGTTGGAGGCCACCGAACGCTACGGACAGGCGGCGGAAGCTTTCCAGAAGGCGGTGAAAGCAGATCCAAATCTCGTGCTTGCCCACTCCAGTCTCGGGCGCATCATGAAAAATCTGAGCCGCCATCAGGAATCGATCGCACACTACCGCCACGCAATCCTGCTGGCCCCCTCATCGGCCGACATCAAGTCCCAACTGGCTCTGGCCCTGCATGCGGCAGGTGACTTCGACGAAGCGCTCGAATTTCATCGCAGCGCCATAGAGATCGAACCGCACAACGTTGAATACCTATGCGCTTACGGCTTCACGCTGACCGCGGCGCAGCGCTATGACGATGCCATCGAGGTCCTTGACAGGGCGCTCGCGCTAAAGCCTGACGACCATGCGGCCTTCGCGAGAAAGACCTTGGCGCTGGAGGCCCTGGGACGTGCCGGAGAAATCATTTCGGACCTTCGTCTGGCATTTGAGAAGCAACCTGACGTTACCAACCTTGGCCTCAGTTTAGCTCGTACACTTTTGCAAACGGGCGATGCGGAAGCCGCGCTTGATGTCTGCGACCAGTGCTTTCAGCAAAAGCCCGGATTGACCGCCGCGATCGGGTTTCGTTCCGTCGCCTTGCGAGAACTCGGGCGGATTGAAGAGGCAAAGTCCCTTGTGGATCTTGATGGTTTGATCCTGTCACACAGGGTTTCGACACCGTCCGGCTTCACTTCGATGGACGACTTCAATGCCGCTCTCACTCAGCACATCTTGACGCACCCAACCTTGATCGAAGATCCGCCGGGCCATGCCACAAAATCCGGCCGGCATACCGGCGAGCTGCTGATCGAGCCGAAAGGTCCCGTCGCACACCTGGAACAGGCCATCAAAACGGCCGTCCAGCGCTACATGAAGGTAAACCCCAAACGCGATGAGCATCTCTTTCTTGCGGCCCGGCCCGAACGCTGGATACTGAATGTCTGGTCGGTGGTGCTGGAAGCCCAGGGTCACCAAATCCCGCATATCCACCGAGGGGCCTGGTTGAGCGGTGTCTACTATGCCAAGGTCCCGGACATCGTTAAGCGCTCGAGTAACAGCCACGCAGGCTGGATCGAGTTTGGGCAACCGATCGCCAACCTAAACTGCAAAGCCGCACCGGAACTGCGTGACATCCAACCCGAAGAGGGCTTGATGTTGCTCTTTCCGAGTTACTTCTATCATCGGACTCATCCATTCGATACGGAAGGCCTTCGGATCAGCATCGCCTTCGACGTCATCCCGATGGAACTCGGTTGAGAGCCGGTGCCCGATTTTTCTCTCGACCGGGACTTCGCGAAAGACTGCTTCAAAAGCGGTGATCCCTGCCGGATCGTCGGCCTGGACGAAGTCGGTCGCGGCCCCTGGGCCGGACCGGTCGTCGCGGCGGCCGCCTGGCTCGACCAGAATGCCGTACCCGCTTCTCTCCTGAAGCGGCTCGATGACTCCAAGAAGCTCTCAAGGACCGCGCGCGAAGAGATCTGCCAGGCCCTGCAGGACTTGGCTCGGGAGGGGAAGGTCGCGATTTCGCTTGGCGAGGCGGCAGTGGCAGAGATCGATGAACTGAACATCCTGCAGGCCAGTTTGCTCGCCATGAGCCGCGCCGTCGCCGGCCTGCCCTTCGTTCCCGACGGCGCCCTGGTGGACGGCAACAAACTGCCGGACCTGCCCTGTCCTGCGCGCTCGGTGGTGAAGGGCGACAGCCGCAGCCTGAGCATCGCCGCGGCCTCTATCGTCGCGAAGGTCACCCGCGACCGGCAGATGGCGGAGCTTGCCCGCCAGCATCCCGGCTATGGCTGGGAGCGCAACCAGGGTTATGGCACCAGGGAACACCAGGAAGGCATCGCACGGCTGGGAGTCACGGACGCCCATCGGCGCTCTTTTCGACCAATCCGTGAAGCTCTCGAATTAACACTTTGAGACTCAAGACTCTTGACGCCGAGTCGCTCCTGACTCAGGATGCGGTTTTTCGGAGGGAGAATTGGTCGGGTGGAACTGGACGTCGTAAAAGTCGGTGACTGCGTAGAGCTCATGAACGGCCTGCCGGAAGGTTCGGTCGATATGATCTTCGCCGATCCCCCCTACAATCTGCAGCTCGCCGGCGATCTCGTGCGTCCCGACAACTCCAAGGTCGATGCCGTTGATGACGATTGGGATAAATTCGACAGTTTCCGGATCTACGACCGCTTTACCCGCGACTGGCTGCGCGCCGCGCGCCGGATCCTCAAGGACAACGGCACCATCTGGGTGATCGGCAGCTACCACAACATCTTCCGGGTCGGCACCAGCCTGCAGGATCTCGACTACTGGATCCTCAACGACGTCATCTGGCGCAAGTCCAACCCCATGCCGAACTTTCGCGGCCGTCGCTTTACAAATGCCCATGAGACCATGATCTGGGCGGTGAAGGACAAGGATGCCCGCTACACCTTCAACTACGAAGCCATGAAGGCATTGAACGACGATCTGCAGATGCGCAGCGACTGGCTGATCCCGATCTGTACCGGAAACGAGCGCCTGAAAGACGACGACGGTGAAAAGGCGCACCCGACGCAAAAACCCGAGGCCCTGCTCCACCGCGTGATCCTGTCCTCGACCAAGCCCGGCGAGGTCGTACTCGACCCCTTCTTCGGCAGCGGCACGACCGGCGCGGTCGCCCGTCGCCTTGGCCGCCGCTTCATCGGTCTGGAGCGGGAGGAAACCTACGCCCGCCTGGCCCGAAAACGCGTCTCCCAGGTCAAACCGGTCGACGATGTCAATCTGGTGGACACACCCTCCAAGCGCGAACAGCCGCGCATCCCCTTCGGCTGGCTGGTGGAACGGGGACTGCTGGAGCCCGGCACCATGCTCTACGGACCGGGCAAGCGCTTCAACGCCAAGGTCCGTGCGGACGGCACCCTGATCACCCGGGACTTCAAAGGCTCGATCCATCAGGTCGGCGCCCATGTTCAGGGCGCACCCGCCTGCAACGGCTGGCAGTTCTGGAACATCAATGTCGAGGGCAAACTCCTGCCGATCGACGTGCTGAGGCAGAAACTGCGCTCAGAGATGAACTGACACGACCTTGCGGTAGAGGTGCCAGGTCGCATGCCCCAACACGGGCATGACGACGGCCAGCCCAACGAAGAAGGGAATCGAGCCGATCACCAGTGAAACGGCCACGATCAGTCCCCAGCAGGACATGGTCACCGGGTTGGTGGTGACCGCCCGGACGGAGGTCTGAATAGCCACGACAGCTCCGACATCCCGGTCGAGCAGCATCGGGAAGGAAACCACGCTGATGGCCAGAACCACGACAGCGAAGAGGAATCCGACGCCGCAGCCGACGACGATCAGCGACCAGCCCGCAGGCGTGGTCAGCACCTGGCTGGCGAACTCGGAAATGGAGGTGGGCTGAACGCCGCCGAAGGTGATGTCGTAAATCGCCATCGCCGTCAGCAGCCAGGCGAGGAAAATCACCATCAGGAGTATTCCGAGCGCGATGATGGAACCGATCGAACTGGAATGCCGAACGTCGAAGGCGTTTTTCCAGGTGACATCAAGCCCTTTTTCCCGGCGGCGGCTGAGTTCATAAAGACCAATCGCCGCCAGAGGGCCGACCAGGGCGAAGCCGGAAATAAGCGGGAAGATCAGAGGTAAAATATCATAGCCTGCTGCAAGGCGCGCCGACAGCAATCCGACAATAGGATAAATCAGGACGAGTAAAACGATATGGCTCGGCTTTTCCTTAAAGTCCTGAAGCCCCTTGGACAGAACTTCTTTGAGGTCCGACACCTGAATGTTTCGAACAAGGGGACGCTCGGCGGCTGCCTCTTGCTCCGCAACGACACCTGATTTGGCCATGTTCCTGCCTCCTGAACCGCTGGTTCAAGCGGGAACGGCGCTCCCTTTGCGATACGGCGCGGCCTGTTTGACCACCGATCAGAGAGGAGCAATCATAAAGGTTGCTGATCAGAGAGGGGCGGTCAGCACGGCCGCTGAAGAAGGGCCGCTTTCCGCTTATCTATAGCGAACGACGTTTGTCCTTACTGCTAGCGTCTCAACATCCAGGTCCGAAATCAGCATCACACCGATCGGAAAACCCGTCACCTCGAGTCGCTTTAAACACCGTCCAATCTATAAGTAATCGTAGGATGAATTTTTTACTTTGTCACCTCACCTCTCGTTTACAGGATGTGATCATTAGAGAGATCACAATAAAGTCACCAAATTCGTCACTTGCCGGCAGATCAGTCTTACCCCTTCAACATACCGTCAAATATCGCCCCTGAAAGCAGCAGGCCCAACTGCACGAACGAGGCCTTAAAGTTCGCCATGGCCGTCTTCGGTCCCGGCGCACGCACGAGTTCGACGCTTTTGATAATGAAGTAGCTGCCGCCGGCCACAGCACCGACCAGGTAAATTTCACCCATGCCGAAAAACACAGGCAGGATCGAGAAGCCGGCCAGAGCTATGGTATGCGCCAGAATGATCCAGGCAGCAACGGCATCCCCGACCACGACAGGAAGCATGGGAACGCCGGCCTGCGCGTAATCCCGATGCAGCGCCGTTGCCAGAGACCAGAAATGCGGGGGCGTCCAGAGAAAGAGAACAAGCGCCAGGATCAGGGAACTTGCCGCAAGCTGAGGCGTCACCGCCGCGGCACCAGCCAAAACCGCAAAGCTACCCGCCAAACCGCCTACGACGATATTCCAGACACTGCGTTGCTTCAGCCAGACCGTATAGACGACGGCGTAAAAGAACGCGCCCAGGAAGACATAGAGCGCCACGTGCAGGTTCAAAACCCAGGCCGACAGGACAACCGCAAAAAACAAGATCCCCAGGATGCAAAAGAGCCAGGGCCAGCCGGTCTTGAAAGCGCCTGTCACGAAAGGCCGGTTCCGCGTCCGCCGCATACGCGCATCGAGATCGCGTTCGATGTACTGATTGAAGGCACCCGCACTCGCCGAGGAGAGGAAAACGGCAAAAGCTAGGACCAGAATCTCCTTGAGCGAAAGCGCACCGCCCGGCGTGGCGGCCATACCGGCAATCGCACAAAGCGTAATCGCAAACCCGATACGAAGTTTGAAGACGTTCGAGACCTGCTTCAACGCTATGACCATCAGATCGACCACCACCTATCATCCAGCCTCAGGCTGGCTCGACACACTCGCCGATGGCTATTCCTCCTGCGCGCCACAACCAAATCGACAGATCGGCGCGCGATACTAATGCGCCTAGAGACTCAAACTCGATAACCTGTCTCTTCAATCGCGATAAAATTCTGAAAAATCTAAAAAATTCAGCTTCGAACATCTGCACTGCGGAACACCCCAAGCCTCAAAAGAGGTCGCAAACGCGGAACGCCAAGCAAAGGCGAAGTCATGTAGGAATATTCGTCATTTTTTGCAGATTCCACCCCCTGAAAATTCTACAAATACAAGACAAGATATTATCTTATTTATAGAATTTTCCCAAAAACATAATCAACTTTATGTTTTTACGACGACATACAGTCTCTAGACCAGATTATTTATTTCGTTTATTATAGGATATAGAGCCTAAAATTCAATCCGTTTGTATTCGTGTCTTCCCTGGACAGACGTGAGGACTTACGCGAATGACCGTGGCAATCATATTGATTCTGATCGTTGTCGGCTCTGTCTTGTTCCATTTCATGAGCCCCTGGTGGTGGACGCCGATCGCCTCGAACTGGGACTACATCGACAACACGATCATCATCACCTTCTGGATCACCGGCACCGTCTTCGTCGCGGTTATCCTCTTCATGGCCTACTGCGTGCTGCGCTTCAAACACAAGGAAGGCCAGCGCGCCAGCTATGAACCGGAGAACAAGAAACTCGAGTGGTGGCTGACCGGGCTGACGACAATCGGCGTTGCCGGCATGCTGGCCCCCGGCCTCTTCGTCTGGAATCAGTACATTTCCGTCCCCGACGATGCCGATGTGGTCGAGGTGCTGGGGCAGCAGTGGCAATGGAGCTATCGCTACCCGGGCGAGGATGGTGTGTTGGGCACCACTGACACCCGATTGGTCGACTTCGATAATCCTTTTGGAATCAACCCGAACGACCCGAACGGACAGGACGACATCCTGGTGGAGGGCGACGATCTGCATTTGCCGATTGATCGTCCCGTAAAGATGCTGCTGCGCTCCATCGACGTGCTGCACGATTTCTACGTGCCGCAGTTCCGCGCAAAGATGGATCTGGTGCCGGGCGCGGTCACCTACTTCTGGCTGACGCCGACCCGCACCGGGGCTTTCGACATCCTCTGCGCTGAACTCTGCGGCACCGGTCACCACATCATGCGCGGCACTGTCGTGGTCGACAGCGCGGCCGACTTCGATGAATGGATGTCAGAGCAATCGACCTTTGCCGAACTGGCGGAGCTTGCGAGGAAAGAGGCCGAAGAGCGGAGGGTGAGTCTGGTTCACGGCGAGGACGGCGGGAAACCCATTCGGTAAGCCTGGCAAAAACAAGCAAAGAGGGTGTTTTCATGGCAAATACCTCTCACAGCGATGCTGTCTACGTGCCGCCTGCAGAGGTCGAGGACGTCGAACTCCACGACCCTCAAAGTTTCATCACAAAATACATCTGGAGCCAGGACCATAAGGTCATCGCGATCCAGTACTCCATCACGGCCCTGACCATCGGGATGGTGGCGCTGGTGCTGTCCTGGCTGATGCGCCTGCAGTTGGGTTTTCCGGAGACCTTCTCCTTCATCGGCGACGAAGACTACTACCAGTTCATCACCATGCACGGGATGATCATGGTGATCTATCTGTTGACCGCGCTCTTCCTCGGTGGCTTCGGCAACTACCTCATTCCGCTGATGGTGGGCGCCAGGGATATGGTGTTCCCCTATCTCAACATGATGAGTTTCTGGGTTTATCTGCTCGCCGTCCTGGTCCTGGTCGCCAGCTTCTTCGCCCCGGGTGGCCCGACCGGCGCCGGCTGGACGCTCTATCCGCCGCAGGCAATTCTGTCGGGCACGCCAGGGCAGGAGTGGGGCATCGTGCTGATGCTGGCGTCCCTGGTGATCTTCATCGTCGCCTTCACCATGGGCGGCCTGAACTACGTAACCACGGCCCTTCAGGGCCGCACCCGCGGCATGACCCTGATGCGAATGCCGCTGACGGTCTGGGGCATCGTCACCGCGTCGATCCTCGGCCTGCTGGCCTTTCCAGCGCTCTTCGTCGGCGGCGTCATGATGCTGCTCGACAAGGTCCTGGGCACGAGCTTCTTCATGCCGACCATCGTGGAACTGGGCGAACAGCTCGAATACGGCGGCGGCAGCCCCTTGTTGTTCCAGCACCTTTTCTGGTTCTTCGGACACCCGGAGGTCTATATCGTCGCCCTGCCCGCCTTCGGCATCGTCTCAGACCTGCTGGCGACCCACGCCCGCAAAAGCATCTTCGGTTACCGCATGATGGTCTGGGCGATCCTGGCCATCGGCGGGCTCAGCTTCATCGTCTGGGCGCATCATATGTTCGTCAGCGGCATGAACCCCTACTTCGGGTTCTTCTTCGCCACCACGACCCTGATCATCGCCGTGCCGACGGCCATCAAGGTCTACAACTGGGTGCTCACGCTCTGGCGGGCTGACATACATTTGACACTGCCGATGCTGTTTTCCATCGGCTTCATCGTCACCTTCGTCAATGGCGGGATCACCGGCCTGTTCCTGGGCAACGTGGTCGTGGACGTTCCCCTGTCAGACACCATGTTCGTGGTCGCGCACTTCCACATGGTCATGGGCGTCGCCCCCATCCTGGTGATCTACGGCGCGATCTACCACTGGTTCCCGCTGATCACCGGCCGGATGCTGAACGAGGGCATGGGCCAGTTCCATTTCTGGGTCACCTTCCTGGGCGCCTACCTGATCTACTTCCCGATGCACTACCTCGGCTTCATCGGGGTGCCGCGCCGCTATTACGAGATCGGCGAGACCGGCTTCATTCCGGACTCGGCCCAAACGCTCAACGCTTTCATCACCGTCGCGGCCCTGGTCGTCGGCTTCGCCCAGTTGGTGTTCCTCTACAACATGGTCCACAGCTACTTCAGAGGCCGTAAGTCGGAACCGAACCCCTGGGGCGCCACCAGCCTCGAGTGGCAGACGCCACAGAAGCCGCCGGTACACGGCAACTGGGGAGCGAGACTGCCGGTGGTCTACCGCTGGGCCTACGACTACAGCCTGCCCGGCGCCGGCCGGGATTTCGTGCCCCAGAACATGCCGCCCGATCAGATCGGCAACACGGACGATCCTCAGCCGGTGGGCGGCGGGCCGCTCGGCGCGGGCCAGGCGGCCGGTCCAATGGAAGCCGACAAGTGACGATCTTTCACCAGATCATCGACAAGCCCTGGCTTCCTCCTTCCGGCCGGGTCGAGCGGCTGCACAGCGGCAAGAGCTTCTTCCTGCCACGCCAGAAGCTAGCACTGCGCTTTTTCTTTGCCGTGGGAACCGTTGCCTTTTCGCTGCTGACAGTCTCTTACGCGGAGCGCATGGCCTACGAGGTCTGGCGCCCCCTGCCGGAAACCTGGCTGCTCTGGTCCAACGCAGCCGTATTGGTGTTGAGCTCGGTCGCCTTTCAATTTGCCAGCGTCAAGGCCCGCGACGGAGAAGTCGTTCTCCTGAAGAACGCGCTCTACCTGGGCGGCTTTTTCACCTTCCTGTTCCTGGCCGGACAGCTTCTGTCCTGGCAGCAGCTTCACGCCGGCGACCGACTCGACCCGCGCAATCCGGCCAACGCCTTCTTCTACCTGATCACCGGGCTCCACGGCCTTCACCTGCTGGGCGGCCTGGCCGTCTGGGCACGCACATTGCTCAAGCTGCGGCGCGGCTTCGATCCGGTCCGGACCTGTCGAACGGTCGAACTCTGCACCGCCTATTGGCACTTCCTGCTGATCATCTGGCTGGCCCTCTTCGGGCTGCTGTTTTTCCCGGGAGGATCGCTGCCGATCATCTGTCGGGCCTTTTGACCCGCTGCTGACGTAAAGGGATACGAAGAGATGGCACAGTCCGCATCGTCCCATACAGGAGCCCCTGTCACGCTTGAGGACGGCTGGCCGGGTGCGGTCTCCGACTGGTCGTCGGATCAACGCGCCTTCAAGAAGGTTCCCTGGGGCAAGGCCTTCATGTGGATCTTCCTGCTGAGCGACACCTTCGTCTTCAGTTGCTTCCTGGTCGGCTACATGACCGTGCGCAACTCGACGACGGTGGACTGGCCGAACCCCAGCGAGGTCTTCGCGCTGCATGTGGGCGGGGTCGAGGTGCCGCTCCTCCTGATCGCCATCATGACCTTCATCCTGATCAGCAGCAGCGGCACCATGGCCATGGCAGTCAACTTCGGCTACCGCCGCGACCGCAAGGTGACCTTCCTCCTGATGTTCCTGACCGCACTGCTGGGGCTGTCCTTCGTCGGTATGCAGGCCTTCGAATGGACCAAGCTGATCGTCGACGAGGGCGTGCGGCCCTGGGGCAATCCCTTTGGCGCGGCCCAGTTCGGCTCGACCTTCTTCATGATCACGGGCTTCCACGGCCTGCATGTTTCAGCCGGGGTGATCTATCTCTTCGTGGTCGCCTTCAAGGTGCTGCGTGGCGACTGCGACCGTAGAGGCAACTACGAGATCGTCGAGATCGCCGGCCTCTACTGGCACTTCGTGGATCTGGTCTGGGTCTTCATCTTTGCATTCTTCTATCTCTGGTAGGAAAGACAGCTCATGGCCCACGCAGAGGCGAAATCACAGGCAGCAACCGAGGGGCAACAGCACCCGATCGGTCTTTACCTCAAGATCTGGGGCCTGCTGTTCATTCTCAGCGCCCTCTCCTACATGGTCGATTACCTGCAGTTTCAGGGCTATCTGAGATGGTCGCTGATCCTTCTCTTCATGCTGCTGAAGGCCGGCCTGATCGTGGCCATCTTTATGCACATGATGTGGGAGCGCCTGGCCCTGATCTACGCCATCCTGGTACCGCCCTCGGTGCTTCTGGTGCTGGTCGCGCTGATGGCGCTGGAATCGGACTACACCTGGCTGACCCGCATCACCTTCTTCGTTCAGGGCGGTTAGCCGGTCTGCTTCAGGGCCAGTTTAACGATCTTGCGCATGACGCTCGGCAGAGCCTCATCCTGAAGGGCGTCGACCGGAACCCACTTGCTCTCCGGTAAGGGGTTGGTTCCCTTCGCGACCTGCCCTGCCCAGACATCGATTTCAAAGTGGAAATGCGTGAAGGTATGGCGGACCATCCCGTGGAGTTCCTGCCACTCCGCCGGATAGGGCAAGTGGCTCATGGTCTCTCCTTCGCTCCAGGCCTCTTCGCGCCAGGGAGTGGAGGGAACCTCCATCATACCGCCTAGCAGCCCCCGTGGCGGGCGGCGGCGCAGCAGGATCGCCCCATCGGGCCGCTGCACCCAGAAGGCAACCGCCCGCCGGGTTGGCCGTTCAGCCTTGGGCGCCTTGCGTGGCAGAGTCTCGGCGATCCCCTGGGCCCGACCCTGACAGCGATCGCAGAGCGGACAAAGCATGCACTTCGGGCTTCTGGGCACGCAGACGGTCGCACCGAGATCCATCATGGCCTGGGCGAAATCACCAGGCCTTTCCTGTGGCGTCAAGGTCGCCGCATAGCGTTTCATCGCCGGCTTCACCCCCGGCAGGGGATCGGTCAGGGCAAAGAGGCGGGAGACCACGCGCTCGACATTGCCGTCTACAACGGTCGCGGGCCGGTCAAAGGCGATGGCAGCGATGGCGGCCGCCGTATAGGGTCCGACACCCGGCAATTCCAGCAATCCGGCTTCATTGTCGGGAAAGACACCGCCCAATTCCTCGCTGACATAGCGGGCGCACTTATGCAGGTTGCGCGCCCGGGCGTAGTAGCCCAGGCCGGCCCAGGCGGTCAGGACGTCGTCCAGGGAGGCGGCGGCCAGATCTGCCACGCGCGGCCAGCGCTCGGTGAAGTCCCGAAAGTAAGAGGCAACCGCGGCAACCGTGGTCTGCTGGAGCATGATTTCGCTGAGCCAGACCCGGTAGGGGTCGGCGCGTTCCTGAGCCTTTCCGGGCGGAACGCGCCAGGGAAGCTCCCTGGCATGGCGGTCGTACCAGGCAAGAAGCGGCTGTGACACGCGCCCGTCACTCTGCGCAGCGCCGGCTGAAATCGGCGAATCCAAAGAGGGATCACTTGAAGTCTTGGACATGACGGGCACTATACTGGTGGTCACTCCAAAGGGAACACCCGGTCCTGCCGCCAGAGACGAATTGCAGACCTAGAGATGAAGAGCAGCCAAGACGGAAACAAGGACGAGCCCGGCGCGAAGAAGGCCGTTCTGCGCGCGAAACGCCGGGGCGGCGGCCCCAAGGCGGTTGCGCAGGCGCTTCCTGCCATCACCAAAAAGGTTCTGGGAAAGCGAGGATTTGCCGAAGGCAGCCTGGTGACCGAATGGAGCGCCATCGTCGGCAGGGATATCGCCCTGCGCTGCATCCCCAAAAACCTGGCCTTCAAGCGCAGCAGCGAGCGCCGGGAAGGCACCTTGACCCTGCGCGCCGAGAGCGGCTTCGCCACCGAGCTGACGTATCTGGAGCAGCAGATGCTGGAGCGCATCAACGCCCATTTCGGCTATCGGGCGGTTGCGCGCCTGAAGATCCAGCAGGGCCCGGTTCCGAACCAGGACAGGATCCGGAAATCCAGGATCAAGGTCCTGGACGAGAAGGACCAGGAAAGCCTGGACAGAAAGGTTGCGGAAATCGAGGACGAAGAACTGAGAAAGGCCCTGGCCAGTCTCGGCACCGCAGTGTTCGGCAAGCCGCCTGAATAGCCCTGCGCCCCCGGAATAGACTTTAGCGCCCCCAAGCCGCAGATCTTTTCTGGACAGATCGCCAGGGAGCGCCCAAATACCGCCATATTGTCAAGTTCGACTATGGCGGGGACTGCCTGATAGAGGGTGCTTGTCGAATCGGATTGGCGTCACTAGCATACACAACATATGGTGGGTGGATGATGAATAGACGGAAAATACTGACGACGACGGCGGCCGTTTCCGCGCTTGCGGTGGGGAGTTCCTTGGGGCTGCGGGTTCCTTCCGCCCAGGCTCAGGAGATCGCGCTTTATGAGGACGATCGCATTATCGGCAATGCGGACGCGCCCATTACGATCATCGAGTATGCCTCGCTGACCTGTCCGCATTGCGCCAATTTCCACGCCACCACCTATCCGAAACTCAAGGAAGAGTGGATCGATACCGGCAAGGCGAAGCTGGTCTTCCGTCATTTTCCGCTGGATCAGGTCGGTTTTCGCGCCGCGCTGGTCTCCAACTGCCTTGAAGGTGAGCGTTTTGCCGGCTTTATCGAAATCCTGATGAAGTCCATGCAGCAGTGGGCCCGCGCCGAGAATCCCTTCCAGGCTCTGGCACAGATCGCGGCGCTCGCCGGCATTAACGAGGAACAGTTCCAGAAGTGTTTCAACGACGAAGCGGAAGCGAACAAGATCCTCGAACGCCGCGAGGAAGCCGCCAACAAATACAATGTTGACTCGACTCCCAGTTTTCTGGTCAACGGGCAGCTCGTGCGCGGCAGTTTGGATTATGAAGCGTTCGACAGGTTATTGAAGGACGCGGCCTAAGGAAGTAGGCCGGTTTCGGGGGCGCTTTCGGACGAGGGAGTCTGCAAAGCGCCCTTTAATATCAAGGCGCAGTGGCATTGCTCCTTGGTGCGAGTTCGGGGGAATGATCCGGGCGTGGTGCAGTTTAAGAAGCTCCACCTGAGCGGTTTCAAATCGTTTGTCGATCCGACCGATCTGCTGATCGAGCGCGGGATGACCGGAGTCGTCGGCCCGAATGGCTGCGGCAAGTCGAATCTCGTCGAGGCCCTGCGCTGGGTCATGGGCGAGACCTCGGCCAAGAAAATGCGCGGCAGCGAGATGGATGACGTCATCTTCGCCGGCAGCGCCACCCGCCCCGCCCGTAATGTCGCCGAAGTCAGCCTTTCCCTCGACAACCGGGACCGCAAGGCCCCGGCTATGTTCAACGACCACGACGAGTTGGAGGTCATCCGGCGCATCACCCGCGGCGGCGGCTCCAACTACAAGGTCAACGGTAAGGACGTCCGGGCCCGGGACGTCCAGTTGCTTTTCGCCGATGCGGCCAGCGGCGCGCATTCCACGGCGCTGGTCAGCCAGGGCCGTGTCGGCGAGATCATCAACGCCAAGCCGACCAACCGCCGTGCGATCCTGGAAGAGGCCGCCGGCATCACCGGCCTGCACTCGCGCCGGCACGAGGCGGAACTCCGCCTGCGCGCGGCGGAGACCAACCTTGAGCGCCTCGACGACGTCATTGTCACCCTGGAGGCCCAGCTCGCCAGTCTGAAGAAACAGGCCCGCCAGGCCTCGCGCTACCGGAACATCGCGGATCACATCCGCCGCAACGAGGCGATCCTGTTCCATCTGGACGCCCAGTCTGCGCGTCAGGAGGTCGAGGACGGTAAGGCCAGCCTGCGGGAATGTGAACTGGCGGTCGGGCACGCGACCCAGAAGACGGCCGCCCTCTCCAGCGCGCAGGTCGATGTGGTGGCCGCCATGCCGAAGCTGCGCCAGGACGAGGCGGAAGCCGCCGCCGCGCTGCAGAGACTGCTGGTCGACCGGGAAAACCTGGACCGCGAGGTCAATCAGGCCAAGAGCGCCAAGGCGGAGGCCGAACAGCGGCTGCAACAGCTCGAAGCCGACCGGGAGCGCGCCGCCTCGCTCGACCGCGACGCGGCGACCGCGCAGGAGCGCCTGGAGCAGGAGCGCAGCGAACTGACGGCGGCGGCCGAGGGCGAAAAGGAAGCGCACCAGACGGCCGAGCAGCAGCGCAGCGCCGCCGCCGAGGAGGTCGCGGCCAGCGAACAGGGACTGGGAGATCTCTCGGAAAAGGTCGCGGCCGCGGAGGCCAATGCCTCGGCCCTGCAGCGCAGCATCGCGGATCTGACCAGCCGCTACGAACGCCTGCGGCAGCAGTCCGAGAGCATCACCAAGCAGCGCGACAGCCTGCAGGCCGCCCGTGAGGCCGATAGTGAGCTGGCCATCGCCGAGGCCACCCTGGCGGAAGCCGAAGAACAGATGAAAAACTGCCGCGCCGAGGCCGAAGCCTGCGAACAGCGCCTCTCCGCCGCGCGCTCGGGCGAATCCACGGCCCGCGAAGCCCGGCAGACGGCCGAAAACCGCCGCACCAAACTGGATGCCGAAATCTCGGCACTCTCCGCCGTTCTCTCGGTCGACGATGACGAAGGCCGGGTGCCGGTGGTCGATAAGATTTCGGTGGCGACCGGCTTCGAAAAAGCCTTCGGCGCCTCGCTGGGCGACGATCTGTCGGCTTCGACCGACCAGGACGCAGCGGTCTACTGGGCGGAGCTGCCTGCGCTCGGAAACACACCGAAGCTACCGGATGGCGTCGAAGCCATGCTGTCCAAGGTTAGCAACCCGGGGCCCCTGGCGCGCCGCCTGACCCAGATCGGCATCGTCGGCGACAAGGCGGAAGGCGAGCGGCGGCAGGGCGAACTGGCGGTCGGCCAGCGCCTGGTGACGGCAGAGGGCGATCTCTGGCGCTGGGACGGCCTGATCGTCAAGGCCGACGCGCCCAGCACGGCCGCGGTTCGCCTGGAACAGCGCAACCGGCTGGGCGAGCTCAAATCCACCTACGAAGAGGCGGCACAGGCCGCCGAGTCAGCGAAAACCGCGCATGGCGAAGCCCGCGCGACCCTGGAGCAGGAGCAGTCGGGCGAGCGCGATGCGCGTAAGGCCCTGAACGCTTCCTTCAACAGCGTCAATCAGGCGCGCACCCGTCAGGCGGATCTGGCGAAAAAGTCGGCGACGGTGACCTCCCGCCTCACAGCGCTGGAGGAGGCCGCAAGCCGGCTCGAAGGCGACCTGAAGGACGCCGGCGAGGCTCTGACAGCGGCGCAGACGGATCAGAAAGCCCTGCCCGATCTGGATTCCGAGCGCAGCAGGCTCGCCGAACTGCGTGCCAACCTGTCCGAAAAGCGCGGCCGGCTGGCCGAACAGCACGCCCTTGTGGAACGACTGCTCCGCGAGGCCGAAGCGCGCGCCCAACGGCTGCTTTCAATCGAGACTGAGAAAAAGACCTGGATTCGCCGGGCCGAGGAATCGGGTGTTCATATCGCCGATCTCGCGCAGCGGCACCAGAGGGCGCGGCAGGAGATCGAGGTCTGGGCCGCCAAACCGCTCGAACTGGAGCGCAAGCGCGACGCCCTGGCCAACCTGATCGAGCAGGCCGAGAAGAAGCGACAAGATGCCGCAGATGCCCTGGCCAAGGGCGAGACCCGCCAGGCGGAAGCGGACCGCGCGCTGAAAGAAGCGGAACAGGCGCTGGCCATGGCGCGGGAGGACCGAGTACGGGCCGAGTCGGCCGTGGCCCAGGCCAACCTGAGCCTGGAAGCCATCGTCGAGCGGATTCGCGACCGCCTGGACTGTGAGCTGGATCAGGTGTTGGAAATCGCGGAACTGGATCCCAGCCAGGACCTGCCGTCGCGGGACGATATCGAAAACAAGCTCGGCCGCCTGACCCGCGAACGTGAGAACATCGGACCGGTCAACCTGCGTGCCGAAGCCGAAGCCCGGGAACTGGACGAGCAGATTGCCGGCATGCAGAACGAGCGGAACGACCTGATCGCCGCGATTGCGCGTCTGCGCCAGGGCATCGCCAGCCTTAACAAAGAAGGCCGCGAGCGCCTGCTGGCGGCGTTCGAAGTGGTCGATGCGCATTTTTCCGAACTCTTCGTGCGGCTGTTCGGCGGCGGGCGGGCGCATTTGAAGCTGACCGAGGCCGAAGATCCGCTGCAGGCCGGGCTGGAAATCATGGCCAGCCCGCCGGGCAAGCGGCTTCAGGTCATGTCGCTGCTTTCGGGCGGCGAACAGGCGCTGACCGCGCTTTCCCTGCTGTTCGCGGTCTTTTTGACCAATCCAGCCCCGATCTGCGTTCTGGACGAGGTCGACGCACCGCTCGATGATGCCAACGTCGACCGCTTCTGCTCGCTGGTTGAAGAGCTTACAAGCAACTCCTCGACCCGCTTCCTGGTGATATCCCACCACCGCATGACCATGGCCCGAGTCGACCGCCTGTTCGGCGTGACCATGAGCGAACGGGGAATCAGCCAGTTGGTTTCCGTCGATCTGGAAGCCGCCGAAGGCTTGCGCGAGACCGCCTAATTCGCTCTGCACAACCCCTTAATTTTATTATATTTCAAACACTTAATGCCTCAGGGATTCATCCTTGACAGCCCCCAAGAGCTAACCGTATGTTTCGCGCGCCTTTCGGGGTGCAGCACAGGCTGACGATGGCGGTTTATAAGGCGCCTGCAAATGACAGAGCCCGACGATCGATCGTCATTGAAGCAACTGGATGAGCGACTGAAAGCGGCGCGCTCGCGTCACGACCAGAAGAACGGAACCGGCGGTTCCGGCAAGGGCGGGACGAGCAACATAGGCGTCGGTTTCCGGATCGCGGTCGAGTTGATCGCAGCCCTGGCTGTCGGTGTCGGGATCGGTCTCTTTCTCGATAACTGGCTTGATACGAAACCTTGGATGTTGATCACCTTCTTCATCCTGGGATGTGGCGCGGGTTTTACCAATCTGATCCGGGTCGCGCGGGAACTTGATAGGAAAACGCGCCTCGCCAGGCAGTCCAAGGACGCCGGCGGGGATCTTGAGGGGTAGAGGGGAGCAGTCGTGGCGGCAGGCGAGAAGCAAAGCCCGGTCGATCAGTTCAAAATTCTGTCGCTGAGTGATGAACCGACCATCATCGGCGGGATCGACGTCTCTTTTACCAACTCCTCCGCCGCAATGATCGCGACGGTTCTCGCGATCACGCTGTTCCTGGTGCTCTCCATGCGCGGCCGCGCGCTCGTACCCGGCCGCCTGCAGAGCTGCGCCGAGATCTGCTACGAAATCGTCGCCAACATGCTCCGTGACAACGTGGGGTCGGAGGGACGCAAGTACTTCCCCTTCGTTTTCACCATTTTCATGTTCGTGCTGTTCGGCAACTTCATCGGCCTGATCCCCGGGTCCTTCACCTTCACCAGCCACATCATCGTCACCTTCATCATGGCCTCGGTCATTTTTGTCGGCGTGACCGTGATCGGTTTTGCGCGCCACGGACTCGGCTATTGCCGGATGTTCTTCCCGCACGGCGCGCCCGCCTGGACGGCAATCATTCTGGTGCCGATCGAGCTGGTATCTTATCTGTCGCGTCCGGTCAGCCTCTCGGTGCGTCTCTTCGCGAACATGGTCGTTGGCCACGTGCTGCTGAAGGTTATCGCGGGCTTCGTGATCGCGCTGGGTGTCTTCGGCATTGTGCCGCTGGCTTTCCTGGTCGGCATCACCGCCCTGGAATTCCTGGTTGCGGCGCTGCAGGCCTACATCTTCACCATCCTCACCTGCATCTATCTGCACGACGCCATTCATATGCACTAGGCTCGGCGGAGAGAGCTCACGGTCGTCACGGTTAAATCAAACCACATCAATCCAACCTCATTCAGCGTTTTAAGGGAGCTGGAAACATGGAAGCGGAAGCTGCAAAACTAATCGGTGCCGGTCTGGCCACCATGGGTATGATCGGTGCCGGCGTCGGTGTCGGTAACGTCTGGGCCAACTACTTCTCGGCCATCGCCCGCAACCCGGCCGCCAAGGACGAAATCGGCGCCAGCATCTGGATCGGCTTCGCCGTGACGGAAGCTATCGCACTGTTCTCGCTTCTTGTCGCACTGATGGTGCTTTTCGGTTAAGGCGAAACGGGTCGGCCAGGAGCTTCCCGCTGGAGTTTTCCACGGGAGCTCCCCTTAGACCCATGCACCTGTTGCATCAGGTGTTCTCGTTTTTCCGATACCATTAGACAGGGCGCGTTGAGCCATGCCCCAATTTGAAACCGCTGCGCCATTCTTCTGGAGCCAGGTTTTCTGGCTGATCGTGGCGTTCGTCGTTCTCTACCTGCTGATGTCCAAAATCGCCTTGCCGCGTATTGCCGAGGTGCTTGAGGAACGGCAAGACAAGATCGACGACGACCTGGCCAAGGCCGAGAAGCTGAAAAACGAAGCGGAGCAGGTGCTCGCCGAGTACGAAAAGGCCATCGCCGACGCCCGGTCTTCAGCCGCTGCCGCCTTGAAGGAAGCCTCCGGCGAAATGGCTGCGGAAGCCGCCAAGCGGGAAGAAGCTTTCAACGCCGAGTTGGCTGGAAAGATCTCCGAAGCCGAGGGACGTATCGCCGCGGCACGGAACGAAGCCCTGCAGAACCTGACCGTGGTCGCGACCGAAGTCACAGCCGCTGCGACCGATCGCCTGATCGGCACTAAGCTGGACGAGGCGACGGTCAGCAAAGCGGTTGACGATGCCATGGGAGGTCGCGGCTGATGTTTGCTAGCGAAACTTTCTGGGTCGCGGTCGCCCTCGTTCTCTTCCTGGCTCTGGCCTACAAGCTGGGCTGGAAATCGGCCATGGCGGGCCTTGATGCGCGCGGAGACAAGATCCGCAAAGACATCGAGGACGCCCAGACCCTGCGTGAAGAGGCGCAGAAGACCCTGGCCGAATACAAGCGCAAGCAACGCGATGCCCTGGCCGAAGCCGAGGAGATCGTGAAGCACGCCAAGGAAGAGGCTCAGCGCCTGCGTGAACAGGCCCAGAAGGACCTGGAAGCCTCCCTTGCCCGCCGGGAACAGTTGGCCATGGAGAAGATCGCACAGGCCGAGGCCTCGGCCATGGCCGAGGTTCGCGACAAGGCCGTCGACGTGGCGGTGGCCGCAACCGAGCAGCTTCTGCGGTCCAATCTCGACGCGGCCCAGTCCGGCGCCATCATGGACAAAGCTATCGGCGAGCTGTCTGAAAAGCTGCACTAAGCTTTCAGACAAAGCGCCGTTCTGAAAAGAGCCTCCCGCCATTCGGCCGGAGGCTTTTTCTTTGGCCGTTTCGCCGGCGTCTCCCAACCTTACGAAAATTTAATCTGCGTGACAGGCGACGGTAACCCCGACTTCCCACTTGCTAGGGACACGACGCAGCGTGGCATTCACCTGCCTCGCCGATTCTTAGCTTGAGGGACCGCAAATGAGCCAGACTGCTTTAAACACCCGCCACCCTGTCCTCTTCGTCCAGCCCGCCTTCGGGCGTAAGACCGCCGTCGCGGGCGCGGCAGCGGCCCTTCTCATCGCTTCGGCCAGCTTCGCCGAGGCCAGGCCGGCCCCGGAGAGCTTTGCCGACCTGGTCGACGAGGTCTCCCCGGCGGTGGTCAATATCGCCACCCTTTCCAAAAGTGCCGCAAACGCGCGCACGCCCGGCCGTTCCGGGCAGGAATTCCAGTCACCCTTTCCGGAAGGACATCCTTTTAACGATTTCTTCGAAAAGTTCTTCGAGCCGCGGCAGTTCGGAAACCGGCCGGATCAGCGGCAAGCACCCCGGCGCCAGGGCGCGGGATCCGGCTTCATCATCGACGCCGAGGGTTACGTGGTCACCAACAGCCATGTGATCGACAAGGCCGATGAGATCAAAATCACCCTGCGCGACGGCCGCAGCTATGACGCTGAGCTGATCGGTCAGGATCCCAAGACCGATCTGGCCCTGCTGAAGATCGATGCGGACAAGCCCCTGCCCTTCGTGGAGTTCGGGGATTCGGACGACGCACGGGTCGGCGACTGGGTCCTGACCGTCGGCAATCCTTTCGGCCTGGGCGGTTCGGTCACCGCGGGGATCATCTCCGCACGCGGGCGGGACCTGCCCGGCGGCACCCTGATCGACTTCCTGCAGATCGACGCGCCGATCAACCCCGGCAACTCGGGCGGACCGGCCTTCAACGCCGAATCCGAGGTGATCGGTGTGAACACGGCGATCTTCTCGCCGAACGGCGGCAACGTGGGCATCGGCTTCGCCATCCCGGCGAACCTCGCCGCGACGGTAATCGAGGACCTGCGGGACGACGGCCAGGTCAACCGAAGCTGGCTCGGCGTGCGGATCCAGGGAGTCACCGAGGACATCGCCAAGGGCTTCGGTCTTGAGGCGCCGGCCGGTGCGCTGATTGCAGGCGTGGAGGAAGGCAGCCCCGCGGAAGCCGCCGGCCTGAAGCGCGGCGACGTGGTCCTCAGGTGGGGCGAGAAAGAAATCGAGACCATCAGCGACCTACCCCGGGCCGTGGCCTTCACCCCCGCCGGTAAGACCCTCGAGGTCGAGGTCTGGCGTAACAAGGAAGCGAAAACGCTGACCGTCACGACGGCACCGCAGCCCCAGCGTGAAGCCCTGGCTTCCGCCGACCAGCCCGCAGGTGCTGCAGGACAGAAGGTCGACGACACCGGTATCACGCTGAGCAACCTGACCGACGAGCTGCGCAAACGCTTCTCGCTCGATGAGGACGCCAAGGGTGTGCTGATCCTCGAGGTCGAGCCGGGCAGCGAAGCGGAAGAAAAGGGCCTCCGACCCGGTGATGTAATCCAGAGCGTTGGCCTGGACCCCGTGTCCTCCGCCGAGGAACTGGCCGGTGAGCTGGACAAGCTGCGCGACGAAGAGATCACGGTCGTTACGCTGGGCCTGATGAGGGCTGATCGTGAGAGCTTCGTGGCCCTGAGGCTGGATCAGGCCTGACCGCAAACGCGATCTAACTCAGTTGCGCCCCGGACAGCATCTTTGCCCTGACCCCTCCGGGGCGCGGCGGCGGGCCCGTTACGACCTTCCCCTCCGTAGCGGGCCCGCTTTTTTTCTGCAGTGAACTGGGCCAAAGCCAATTGGACGCGCCTTGCACTCCAGGGTTAACCTGCCAAGCTGTAAAGACTGCAGCGCCGCAGAAACCGCCAGACAACCAGTAAAACCAGTAAAACCATGCGCATATTGATCATTGAAGACGACAGGGAAACGGCGGGTTACCTTTCGAAAGGCCTGTCCGAGAATGGTTACACGGTCGATGTGGCCAGCAACGGCAAGGACGGCCTGGTCCGCGCCGTGAGCGAAGACTACGACCTTGCGATCGTTGACCGCATGCTCCCGGAGCTGGACGGCCTCTCCATCGTCGAAACCCTGCGCAAGGCGGACAAGGATACCCCCATCATCTTTCTGAGCGCCCTGGGCGGCGTGAACGACCGGGTCAAAGGCCTGCGCAGCGGCGGCGACGACTATCTGGTCAAGCCCTTCGCCTTTTCCGAATTGCTGGCGCGCGTCGAGGCTCTTCTAAGACGCCCGGCCAGCCGCGTGGTGGAAACCAACCTGCGGGTCGCCGACCTGGAGATGGATCTCCTGGCACGGCGGGTGGCGCGGGCCGGACAGACCATTGAGCTTCAGCCGCGGGAGTTTCGTCTGCTGGAATACCTCATGCGCCATGCCGGACAGGTGGTCACCCGAACCATGCTGCTGGAGAACGTCTGGGACTACCTCTTCGATCCGCAGACCAATGTCATCGATGTCCATGTCAGCCGCCTGCGCCAGAAGATCGACAAGAACTATGAGCCGGCGCTGCTGCAGACCATTCGCGGCGCCGGCTACAGCCTGCGCGGCCCGGACTGATCCATGCCCGGAGCGGAGAGCACGACGCGGACGCAACATCGCCGGCTGTTCCACTCGCGGATTTTCCGCCTCGCGGTTATCTACCTCTGCTTCTTCACCGCTTCCGTGCTGGGCCTGCTCGGCTTTATCTACTGGTCCGCCACCGAATCGGTCACCCGCCAGATCGACAGCACCATCAACGCCGAGATCACCGGCCTGGCCGAACAGTTCAACCAGCGCGGCCTGGTCGGCCTGGTTCAGGCGATCGAGCGGCGCGCCGGGGCGACCGGAACCTCCCGCGGGCTGTACCTGCTGGCGGACGAGGCCTTCGAGCCGCTGGCCGGAAACCTCTCGCGCTGGCCCGCTGAACGGCCCGATGCCGAAGGCTGGATGACCTTCCGCCTGGAGTATCCAGACGACGCCGGCAGCAGCGCGAACTTCGGACGGGCCCGGATCTTCGACCTGGGACGGCGCTTTCACCTGCTGGTCGGACACGACATCGAGGAGCGCAGCCGGATCGCCGCCTCGATCCGCGGCACCCTGGTCTGGAGCGTGGTGATCGCCATCGGCGTTTCACTGATCGGCGGACTTCTCATGAGCCGCTCTCTCCTGCGCCAGATCGACAGCATCAATGAAACCAGCCGCGAGATCATGGCTGGCGACCTGGGCCGCCGCATACCGATTGGGAAACACGGCGACGAAATCGATGAAGTGGCCGGCAACCTCAACGCCATGCTCGATCAGATCGAACGGCTGCTGGCCGGCATGAGCCAGATTTCCGATAACATCGCCCACGACCTCCGGACCCCCATCTCACGACTGCGAACGGGCCTGGAATCGGCCCTGATCGGGCGGGCGGATCCCGAGGACTACCGGGACGCCATTCGCCGGGCGATCGAAGAGGCCGATAACATCCTCAAGACCTTCAACGCGCTGCTGAGTATCGCCCAGGCTGAGGCCGGCGCGACCGACGCCCAGTTCGAGAAAATCGACCTCAAGGCCCTGCTGCAGGACGTCGGGGAACTCTACGAACCACTGGCGGAGGAACAGGGGATCGAGCTGACGCTCGAACCCGGCCTCGCGGTCACACTCCAGGGCGACCGTAATCTGCTGTTTCAGGCGGTGGCGAACCTGACCGACAACGCCTTGAAGTTCTCTCCGGCCGGCTCCGTAGTGACACTTGCCTTACGGAGCGCAGCAACAGGGCCGAAGGCGCGAAGTGAAGTCCTGGTGACGGATCAGGGGCCGGGCATCCCTTCAGAGGATCGCGAGCGCGTCCTGGAGCGCTTTCAGCGCCTGGAAGCCAGCCGCAGCACGCCAGGTAACGGGCTGGGCCTGAGCTTGGTCTCCGCCGTCGCAAAGCTGCATGGCGGACAACTCCACCTGGAAGACAATGCGCCCGGTTTACGGGCCAGGCTCTCACTACCGGCTGGATAAACCCCGCATCCCGGCAGGAACCAAAGCCCTTTTCCCGACGTTATAACCAAGGGGCCGCCATATCCCTGGCGGCTTCAGCGCCTGAATCATGCCGAAAACCGGTTGGTTTCACAGGATCGTGAAATTTTGTGCAATTTCATCGCAGCCCTGAACAGCCAGCTAAGAAGCATAAAGCCGATCCATTTTTCATCCGGGCGCAAACTTTCTCTTTTCAGCGCCGTCTGTGAAAGACGGCAGCGTTAACCAAGGCCACATTCGGCGCCGTAGACTGGAGACTGAGACTATGACCAAGAGTATTTTTGCGAGTTCCCTTCTCGCTGCTGGCCTGACCGCTGGCGCCTTTGCCCTCCCTGCGCAGGCCGCGAGCGATGCGCAGGTCATAGAACTGACCCAGACCGCCTGCCAGTTCGTTGAGATCGAAGGCAAGGATCACAGATACAGCTCCAACAGCAAGGCCGATTGCGAGGTCATCAACAATGACACCGGCGACGACCGGCTGGCCGGCTCCAAGACCCTGAAACTCAAGCCGGGCAAGTACATTTTCCGCGTCAAGAACGAGAACGTCCCCTACGCGCTGGGTTTCTGGCTGCGCGGCGACGGTCTCGTCAACCGGGCCACCCTGCCGAGCGTCTCCGGCGGCGGCCTGACCACAGGCGCCACCAAAGACTATGAAATCACTCTGAAGGCGGGCGAATACGTCTTCTCCTGCCCCTTGAACCCGACACCCGACTACAAACTGGTGGTCGAGGGCTAAAGCCTCGCCACCTCCTTCCGGATAAGTGCCACGCCGGGCTCACAAACAAATTTGGAGACATCAAACATGTCCGAGAAACAGGTCATCAAAGCCGATATCGCCATCATCGGCGCGGGCTCCGGCGGGCTCAGCGTCGCGGCCGGCGCCGCCCAGATGGGGGCGAAGGTCGTACTGATTGAACGAGACAAGATGGGCGGCGACTGCCTGAACTATGGCTGCGTCCCCTCCAAAGCCATGATCGCCGCCGGCGAAGCCGCCGAGACGGTGCGGACCTCCGGAAAGTTCGGCGTCAACGGCCATGAACCGGAGATCGACTTCGCCAAGGTCAACGCGCATGTCCACGACGTCATTGCCGGCATCGCACCCCACGACTCGGTCGAGCGCTTCGAGGGCCTCGGCGTCCAGGTCATCCAGGCCGCCGGCCGCTTCGTCGGCCGCAACGAAATCGAGGCCGGCGACTACCGCATCAAGGCCCGGCGCTTCGTGGTCTCGACCGGCTCTTCGGCCTTCGTGCCGCCGATCCCCGGCATCAAGGAGGTTCCCTACCTGACCAACGAGACGGTCTTCAACCTGACAGACCGGCCCGAGCACCTGATCATCGTCGGCGGCGGCCCGATCGGGATTGAGATGGCGCAGGCCCATCGGCGTCTTGGCGCCCGGGTGACCGTCGTCGAGGGCTTCTCCATCATGGGCAACGACGACCCGGAGGCCGTCGAGGTCGTGCGTCAGCGTTTGCTGGCGGAGGGCGTTGAGCTGCACGAACAGTCCAAGGTGGAAAGCGTAACGCGCGAAGGAAACGGTGTCTCGGTCCTGGTCAGCCATGACGGCAAGAGCCAGCAAATCGAAGGCTCGCATCTGCTGATCGCCGCGGGCCGCCGGCCCAATGTCGCCGGACTGGGTCTCGAGGAAGCGGAAATCGACTACACGCCGCGCGGCATCGAGGTGGACGGCCGCCTGCGCACTTCGAACAAGAAGGTCTTCGCCATCGGCGACGTGGCCGGCAGCTTCCAGTTCACCCACGTGGCCGGATATCACGCCGGCATCGTGATCCGGAACGCCATGTTCAATCTGCCCTCCAAGGTCGATACCAAGGCCGTGCCCTGGGTGACCTACACCGATCCGGAGCTGGCGCATGTCGGCCTGACCGAAGCGGCCGCGCAGGAGCAAGGCCTGGAGGCGAAGGCCGTGAAGTTCGACTTCGCGGAGAACGACCGGGCGCGGGCCGAACGGGCGACCGAGGGCTTCATCAAGGCGGTGATCGGCAAGAAGGGCAAGATCCTGGGGGCGACCATCGTCGGCCGCCACGCCGGCGAGCTGATCCTGCCCTGGGTCCTGGCCGTCCAAAAGGGCCTGAAGGCCTCGGACATGGCCGGCGTCATCGCGCCCTACCCCACGCTGGGCGAGGTTTCAAAACGGGTGGCCGGTGCCTACTACACACCGGCTCTCTTCTCCGACCGCACGAAAAGCGTGGTCGGCATCATGCAGAAGCTGCCGTAACGTCTCGGCGGAATCCCTGATCAAGCATCAAAGGAATGGAAAGAATGAGCACGACGACCGTCAATCGACCGCGCAGCGGTTTTGCCCAAAAGGCACGCCGCCTCGCGCCGGCGGCCGCCATCCTCGCTGCTATCGCCGCAGCCTTCGCGCTGGGTCTCGATGAATACCTCAGCTTCGAAGCCCTGCGGGAGAACCGGGAAGTCCTGATGGCCTTCACCGAAAGCAACGCCGTCGCAGCAGTAGCCCTCTTCATCGGCATCTATGCGGTCTCCACGGCCCTGTCCCTGCCAGGTGGCGCGATCCTGACCATCGCCGGCGGCTTTCTCTTCGGCGGTATTCTGGGCTCCGCCCTGGCCGTCATCGGCGCGACCGCCGGCGCCGTGGGTATCTTCCTGGCCGCCCGGACAGCGCTGGGCGACAGCCTGAAGGCCAAGGCCGGCCCCTGGCTGAAAAAGATGGAGTCCGGTTTCCAGGAGAACGCCTTCAGTTACCTTCTGGTCCTGCGTCTGGTGCCGCTGTTCCCCTTCTTCGTGGTCAACCTGGTGCCGGCTTTCTTGGGTGTGAACCTGCGCACCTTTACTCTGGCGACCTTCGTGGGGATCATTCCCGGCTCCTTCGTCTTCGCCTCGGTCGGGGCCGGCCTGGGCAGCGTCTTCGACAGCGGCGAGAGCTTCTCGCCTGCCAGCGCCCTGACGCCGGAAGTGATCGTGGCCCTGGTGGGTTTGTCGATCCTCTCGCTGGTTCCAGTGGTTTACAAGAGGATCAAAACCAGCCGGAAAGCGGCCTAGGATCCAAAGCCGACCCAAGCGGCTTTCCACGATTACCCCTTGGTTTTGATGGGCCCCGCCATAGTTATGTGGCGGGGCTTTCTCTTTTCAGGGTGTCATCTGGAGCGCTATGTCTGAACTGAAATCCTTCGGCAATGATTTGAACGTTGCGGTCATCGGCGCTTCCGGTGGCATCGGCGGCGCCGTCGTCAGTGTTTCGAACAATCTTCCCCAGATCGCACGGCTCCATGCCTTTTCCCGTCAAGACCTGGAGGGCGGCGACCTGGAGAAAGTCACTTTCGGCCGACTCGATCTGCTGGATGAAGCTTCGATCCGCGCAGCAGCGGACTCTGTTGCCGCAACAGGACCTCTGCATCTCGTATTCGTCGCCAGCGGCATATTGCATCAGGGCGACGATCTCCAGCCGGAGAAGACCTGGAGCCGCCTTGGCCCGCAAGCCATGGAGGAGGCCTTCAGGATCAACTCCGTCGGCCCCGCGCTGGTCGCAAAGCACTTTCTCCCGCTGCTCGCGAAAGACCGCAAGTCCGTCTTTGCGGCGCTCTCCGCCCGCGTGGGCAGCATCTCGGACAATCAACTCGGGGGCTGGTACAGCTACCGCGCCTCCAAGGCGGCACTCAACATGCTGCTGAAGGGCTTCGCCATCGAACTGGCGCGCCGGAATGAGGCCGCCATCTGCGTCGGGCTTCATCCGGGTACGGTCGATACCAACCTCTCCGCGCCGTTTCAGCGCGGGGTTCCAGCCGAAAAGCTCTTCTCTCCGATGACCTCCGCAGGGCACTTGCTGAAGGTCATCGACGCTCTCAAACCAGCGGACAGCGGCAAAGTCTTCGCCTGGGACGGATCGGAGATTCCGGCCTGAGACGGCGACCGGAAAGCAAGGCATGGCCTGAAACTCAGATTTCTATTGAATTTCGATTGATTTATACGTATACATATAATTAACTTCTCGGCGTTGGTTCCGGGACAGTCAGGTATTACGCAGACTCTTAAGCCCGAACCAACAAGAGCCCGATCGTCTCTTAAGAAGACGACCGCTCCAGAGCGCCGTTCCGGTTCCATTTTGAACCCAGGAACACCATGACAGGGCGCTCACAACAACATCAAACACTGCGACAGGCAGTCACTGCGTAAACCGAGTGATCGGCGTGTGACGTTCGTTATCCGATTCATCAATCGGTTTCGACGACAGGGTCGTCGTCCCTGATCCGGACGAGGCGCCCTCTCGTAACGGCCCCGCTTTGCCTCGAAACCGGGCTTTAAGGAGTGTAATCATGCCAGAAGATACCCTGTTGGAAGATGTCGTCCAGACCTCGGCCGCGCTGGAGAAAATCGCGGAGGACGAGGTTGCCTTCCAACTCCTCGTTCAATCCTTCCGCGCTCAGGACCATGAAGGCTTTCGAAAACTGCTCGATCGCTTCGGGATTCTCGATCGCTGCCGCCTGGTCTGTAAATGGCTCTGTGCGAAACACTGCACACTGGTCTGTCTGGAACTCTGCGGACCGGCGCCGAAGGAACCGCCGCGACTGGGTTTGCGGGAGTTTGGCGAGATCGTCGCCAAGATCACTAGCGACAAAGAGGTCCTGGAACGCCTCGCCGGTGCCGTGATCGAACGGGACGAAGTCTCCTTCCGCGCCTTGATCAAGAAGCTCGGCTACGAGCGCTACTGCCACTACATCTGCCACTGGATCTGCTCGGTCCGCTGCGAGCTGGTCTGCCGGATTCTCTGCAATCCCGACCGGCCGATCTACATCATCGGCTGCCTGCACCTGGTGCCTGCGTTGCTGCAGGCCGGCCGGGCCATCGCGCGTCTGGTCGCAAATGAAGAGGCTGTTGCCGCCGTCGAGAAGATGGTGCTGGCCCGCGATTGCGACAGCGTACGGATCATCCTCGAACGCGCCGGCTTCCAGGGCGTCTGCCACATGATCTGCGGTTGGATCTGCGCCTGGCGCTGCGTGCGCGTCTGCTTCCGCCTCTGCCGCCCCTTCCCGCAGGCCGAGATCAAGGACGTCAATCCGGAGATCCATGCCTTTGCCAAGGCCGTGGTGAAGCTGCGCAGCCGTCCGAAGCTGCTCGCCAATCTCGTGGCGGCGGTCGAGAAAGAAGACGAAGAGACCTACGCGAAGCTGGTCAAGCAACTGGGCTTGGCGGTCTATTGCCATCAGCTCTGCTTCTGGATCTGCGAGCTGATCTGCCGGCGCTTCTGCATCTGCGTCTGCCCGCCGCCCCTGCCGCGGCCGTGGTTCACCCACGTCGGGCATTTCCACATCTACGGCGACATCGATGCCGGATCGGGCCTGACCAACAAGTCGGTCCTCGGCCACGGCGGACCGGATTACGGTTTCTTCAACTGTCTGGAACTGCGCGGCTTCTGCCCCGCAGAATCACCGACCGCGCCGGGCACCCAGATGCGCTACCGTTTCCTCTACGAACGCAACGGCACGCGCACACCGCTGGTCGGCAGCCTGCTGTGTCCCGTGATCGTGGGCAGTCGCACCATCTTCTGGGACACCAACGGCACCGGACTGGAAGAAACCTTCCAGACGGTCATGATTGCCGGTTCCGGTGCGACGGTCGATCCGACCCCGACGCCAGCAGTTCCGCCCGGCACGCCATGGGGACCGCCGCCGACGCACGTGATCGTGCCCGACGCGGACGGCTGGATCGAAGTCGATCCGGCCGCACTGGGAGATGGCTTCAACGGCGCGCTGATCGGGTTCCAGACCAATACGGCCTTCCCGGACGGCGATCCGGTGCCTGGCGTAGCTGCGGGCGCACAGATCCCCGCCGCCAACCTGAAGGACGGTGTCGACGTGGCGATCGTCTTCGAGGCCACCCGGGTCGGCGGGCCGACCTCGCCGCCGGACTACGGCAACACGCTCGACCGCATCCATATCAACAACTGGAACGAGGTGGCCCTGCTGGACCTGCTGCAATTCCACAGCGGCGGCGGAAATGCCTGCTCACCGCTGTTCAACGATCTGGACATCGAGTACACGGCCGATCACGAACTGATGGCCGCCTGGAGCATCGGTATCGTGACGGCGGCGCCGGTGGTGATCCCGCCGCTACCGAGTGGCGCGGACACCCGGAGCGGCGGCGTCCATACGGCCTTCGGCACGCACAACGAGGATATCTCGAGCTGGCCGAGTTGCTCCTATACCGTCGAGCTCTCCACCCGCCGGGCCCTGACGACCGGCTTGATCGACGACTCGACCAACACGGTCCGTAAGACCTTCTGCATCGGGGCTAAGGACGGCTGATCGTCCTGACTCCGTAAAGTGAGAGGGCCCGCCGGATCTTCGGCGGGCCCCTTCTTTAAACGCAAAGTTTGTGCGAACTGATCTATTCCGCCGCGTCCCGGTAGCTCTCGATGGAGGGGCAGGAACAGGACAGGTTCCGGTCGCCGTAGACATTGTCGACCCGGCCCACCGGCGGCCAGTACTTGGCGGCACGCAGGGATTCGACCGGATAGACCGCCGCCTCGCGGCTGTAGGCCCGGTCCCAGTCGCCGGAGATCAGGTCCTCCGCGGTGTGCGGGGCGTGGGCCAGCGGACTGTCCTCGTGGGAGATCTTGCCCTTTTCGATCTCGGCGATTTCCGCACGAATAGCCAGCATGGCCTCGCAGAAGCGGTCCAGTTCGTGCTTCGACTCCGATTCCGTCGGCTCGATCATCAGGGTCCCGGCCACCGGGAAAGACATGGTCGGCGCATGGAAACCATAGTCGATCAGGCGCTTGGCCACATCGTCGACGGTCACACCGGTCTGGTCCTTGATCGGACGCAGATCGATGATGCACTCATGGGCCACCATGCCGTTTTCACCGGTGTAGAGCACGGGGAAGTGGTCGCCCAGCCGCTTGGCGAGATAATTCGCGCTGAGGATGGCCGCTTCCGTCGCCTTGCGCAGACCGTTCGAACCCATCAGCGCAACATAGGCCCAGGAGATCGGCAGGATGCCCGCGGAACCCCAGGGCGCCGCCGAAACCGCGCCCACACCCTCTTTGGGGCCCGCCTCTTCCACCAGCGGATGGTTGGGCAGGAAGGGGGCGAGATGCGCACCGACGCCGATCGGCCCGACACCGGGACCGCCACCGCCGTGCGGAATGCAGAAGGTCTTGTGCAGGTTGAGGTGGGACACGTCGGAGCCGAACTTGCCCGGCTTCGCCACCCCGACCATGGCGTTGAGATTGGCGCCATCCATATAGACCTGTCCGCCGTGATCGTGAATGATCTGGCAGATCTCGGTAATAGCCGTCTCGAACACCCCGTGCGTCGAGGGGTAGGTCACCATGAGGGCGGCCAGCCGGTCCGAATGTTCCTCCGCCCGCGCGCGCAGGTCCGCAATGTCGACATTGCCGTCGCTGTCGCAGTTCGTCACCACGACCTTCATGCCCGCCATAGCCGCACTTGCCGGGTTGGTACCGTGGGCCGAAGAGGGAATCAGGCAGATATCGCGCTGATGATCGCCTCGGCTCTCGTGATACTTCTTGATGGCGAGCAGGCCGGCATACTCACCCTGGGAACCGGCATTCGGCTGCAGAGACACCGCGTCATAGCCGGTGATTTCCGCCAGCATATCCTCGAGCTCCTTGATCAGCTCTAGATAACCGGTCGCCTGGTCCATGGGCACGAAGGGATGGATCGCGCCGAACTCCGGCCAGGTGATGGGGATCATCTCCGTGGTCGCATTCAGCTTCATGGTGCAGGAGCCGAGCGGGATCATGGCCCGGTCGAGCGCGATGTCCTTGTCTGCGAGGTGCCGGAGATAACGCAGCATCTCGGTCTCGGCGTGATAGCGGTTGAAGACCTCGTGCGTCAGGATCTCGGAGGTCCGCATTAAAGCCGCCGGCAAGGCGTCTGACGTCGCGCCGTCGAGATCGGCAATCGAGGGTCCGCCCTCGGCGGCACCGAAGACTCGCCAGAGGGTCTCGACATCCGCCGCCGAGGTGGTCTCGTCCAGCGAAATCCCGAGAGTGTCGCCATCGACCTCGCGCAGATTGATCCGCTCGGCCCGCGCCTTTTCGGCGATGGCCGCGGCCTGCCCCGGCACCTTGAGCGTGATGGTGTCGAAGAAATTCTGCGTGGCGACCTCGACGCCGATCTGACGCAGACCCGCCGCCAGGATGGCGGTCAGGCGATGCACCCGTTTGGCGATGGTCTTCAGGCCCTCGGGACCGTGATAGACCGCATACATGCCGGCGATCACCGCCAGCAGAACCTGCGCCGTGCAGATGTTGCTGGTCGCTTTCTCGCGGCGGATATGCTGCTCGCGGGTCTGCAGGGCCAGGCGCAGCGCCGGGCGCCCCGCGGAATCCACCGAGACACCGACCAGACGGCCGGGGACCGAACGCTTGTGCTTGTCGCGCACCGCCATATAGCCGGCGTGCGGACCGCCGAAACCGAGCGGAACGCCGAAGCGCTGCGAAGTGCCGACGACCACATCCGCGCCCAGTTCGCCCGGCGGGGTCAGAAGGGTCAGGCTCAGCAGATCAGCGGCGACGGCAACCATGGCCCCGCGGCCCTGGAACTCGGCGATCAGAGCACGGTCGTCGTGGATCTCGCCGGAGCTGCCCGGATACTGCAGCAGAACGGCGAAGACATCTGCCTCGCGCTCCGCGCCGCGCGGATCGCCGACGACCACTTCAATGTCCAGCGCGGAAGACCGGGTCCTGATGACATCGATGGTCTGCGGATGACAGTCGGCATCGACCAGGAAGCGCTTGCTCTTGCTTTTGCCGACACGCTGGCAGAGGGTCATGGCTTCAGCCGCCGCGGTTGCCTCATCCAGCAATGAGGAGTTTGCCAGTTCCATGCCGGTCAGATCAGCAATCATGGTCTGAAAATTCAGAATGGCTTCCAGCCGGCCCTGGGAGATCTCGGCCTGGTAGGGCGTATAGGCCGTGTACCAGCCCGGGTTCTCCAGCACGTTGCGCAGGATCACCGTCGGCGTGAGGGTATTGTGATAACCCATGCCGATCAGAGACTTAAAGACCTTGTTCTTGTCGGCCATCTGTCGGATCCGCTGCAGAATCCCGGCCTCCGTCTGGCTCTGGTCCAGGGCCAGGGGCGCATCGTTGCGGATGCTCTCCGGCACCGCCTGTGCGATCAGGCTGTCCAGAGACTCGATCTTCAGATAGTCCAGCATCTCGGCGATCTGATCATCGCCGGGTCCGATGTGGCGTCGCAGGAAGTCGTCCTGCTGTGTCAGCTCGCCGAGCGAAGTTACCGCGTCAGCCATAGGCCTGTGTCCTCTATAGAAAGTGTTAAAGCGCCCCGCCCAAATTGGGTCGCCGATAAACAGGCCGCCGGTACATCACCAGACCGGCGGCCCGCCTGTCGATCGCTGGTTACGACTGGGATTCGACGAAGCTCTTGTAGGCGGCTTCGTCCATCAGATCGTCCAGTTGACCGGAATCGGTGATCTTGATTTTGAAGAACCAGCCTTCGCCTTCGGGGTCGTCGTTGACCGGCGCGGGATCGTCGGCAAGGCCCTCGTTGCTTTCGGTCACTTCGCCATCGATCGGCGCATAGAGTTCGCTCGCCGCCTTGACGGACTCGACGACAGCGACCTCACCGCCCTTCTCGACCTTGGTCCCGGCCTCAGGCACCTCGACGTAGACCACATCGCCGAGCTGCTCCTTGGCGAAGTTGGTAATGCCGACCGTGCCGACATCCCCTTCGACACGAACCCATTCGTGGTCCTCGCTGTATTTCACTTCACTCATTTGTCTATTCCCCTTATTACAAAAACTATCCGCGGTAAAAGCTGTGCGCCACGATGGGCATCTTCACGACCTGGCAAGGCCGCGCCTTGCCACGGACCATGGCCTGGACCATCGTTCCGGCCTTGGCGAAGTCGGTCTCCAGGTAACCCATGGCCACGGGCCCACCGGCAGTGGGACCGAAGCCGCCTGAAGTGATCTTTCCAATGACCCGGCCGCTGTCGTCCGTAAGTTCCGTTCCTTCCCGGCAGGGCGCGCGGCCCTCCGGCTGCAGGCCGACGCGCTTACGGGTCACGCCGTCCGCCAGTTGTTGCTGGACCACCTCGGCGCCCGGGAAGCCGCCTTCGGCGCGGCGGCGCTTCTGGATGGCCCAGGTCAAACCCGCCTCGATGGGCGAGGTGGTGCTGTCGATATCGTTGCCATAGAGGCAGAGTCCGGCTTCCAGGCGCAGAGAGTCGCGGGCGCCCAGTCCGGAGGGCGAAACCGCCTCATGATCGAGTAGGGCGCGGGCGAAGGCCTCGGCATCTTCCGACGCCATGGCGATTTCGTAGCCGTCCTCGCCGCTGTAGCCGGAACGGCTCACCCGGCAGTCGACGCCCGCGAGCGTAAGATCTCGCGTCGACATGAAGGGCATGGTCGCGACCTCCGGCGCCCACTGCGCGAGCACCTCGGCCGACTTCGGCCCCTGCAGGGCCAAGAGTGAAAGGCCATCCAGAACCTCAAGTTCGACATCGCCCTTCAGATTGGCGCGCAGATGCGCGATGTCGGCATCCTTGCAGGCGGCATTGATGACGAGGATCAGACAGCCGTCGGCCTGGGTGATCATAAGATCGTCCAGAATGCCGCCGGTCTCGTTGGTAAAGAAGCTGTAGCGCGTATTACCGACGGCGAGGCCAGCAACATCCGTGGGCACCAGCGCCTCGAGCGCGGCAACGCGGTCCGCACCGGTGATGCGCACCTGTCCCATGTGGGAAACGTCAAACAGGGCGGCGGATTCGCGCGCGTTCTGGTGCTCGGCCATGATTCCGCCGCCTGCGTACTGCACAGGCAGGGCATAACCGGCGAAGGGCACCATCTTGCCGCCCAACTCGACGTGAAGCGCGTAGAGCGCCGTTTTCTTGAGAGTGGAGTCCTGGTCTGTCACGGCTCGGTCCTTCAACAGGGGCTGCAGTCCATATCCGCCGATTTTCGGCAGCTATGGCCCCCTCTGTCTTAGAACCTGAGAGATTCACCAGCCGGCGCGCACTGCCATGAGTGGCGCGGATGGCTTACTCCTTCGGTGCAGAGCGTTCCGCTGTAGAACGCTTGCTTTCCAGAGTTACCTTCCCTTCGCGGTCCGCTGTGCCTGAGAGTTTCCGGGGCGGTTGCTCCTTCGGCGCCGATACCGCCAAATCAGGCGGCTCGGACTCTCCCGCTAGGGATTATCGGTCAATGCTATTCCGGCGATTTGCCGGTCATTACCTGCGCCTCAACCTAGCGGCTTTATTTCGAATGTCAACTCGAGCTGATGACACTAAGGCGTGACTGTGGTGAAGAAAGCCGCGAAGAAATCCGCAACCAGTTCTAAATTAAGGAGAAAATCACCGATTATCGCACGACCCTGCGAAGAGAGGTTTGCAGGGCCTCAGCGATTCTCGCGATTGTACTGCAATTCTTCCGGCGTCAATTGCAGCCCGATGTAAACCGCGTAGTCCTCTCCATCCCGCCCGAGCTGCAGGGGTATATTCGGAAAGACCTCTTCCAGCGCCACCACACGCGTACGATTGCCTTCAAAGGGTATGGTCAGGTCGAACTCTTCACGTGCCAGGATTTCCTGATTCCGGTTTACCACCGCAACGAAGTAGCTGAAGGAGGCGGTCCGCTCCTGGTCCGCCGGTCCGCGCGCAGCGATAAAGCGAATGCCCACCGCGCTTTCGATCTCCTCGTCGTCGTACTCGCAAACCAACTGAGCCTCGTCGACATCGACTTCGAAGCGGACGTCGGTGAGGTCCCGGCCAGCCCCTTCGAACTTCACCAGCCGGTCGGCATCCTTCAAAACAATCACGGCCGGACAAACCGGCGGCGGTCCCTCCTCGGTCGCGCAGGCAGCCACGAACAGCGGCAACAGAATGAAGGTTAAGCTCCGCAGTCGAGCTGTCGCACGTAGAACCAGAAAAAACAAAGACATAGGGACAATCAGATTAAAAGGATCAAAGGTCGTTGTGCGTGCCGTCGCAAAAGGGTTTGCCTTCGGTCGCCTTGCATCCGCAGAAGAAGACACTGTCCTCCTTCTCCGCCTTGAACTTGATAGGCGAGATGTCTGTTCCCGCATGCGACCCGTCACAGAAGGGCTGCTTCTTGCTAAGACCGCAGGCGCACCAAAAGTAAGTACGGCCAGCCTCGACAGTCACTTCATAGGGCGCTTTCTGAGCAGGAACGGGATCAGTCATTAAGCTTCCTCTCGGAAAATCTCATGGCGATTCGGTAATCGCCGGGTTCCGGATCTTTTTCGGGAAGACTCCCTGAAAACTTTCTGGACTTTAGGGAACCGCTGGGACAAGTACAAGGGTATGAACGCCGCTCCGATCCCGAGATGGCGCTGTAGGTTAAAGCGGCCGTAGGTGGCTGGTCTGTAGGTCGAAAATGACACAGCGTTCGAAACTCGACATCCTTCTGGCGAACCCCCGGGGCTTTTGCGCCGGGGTCGACCGGGCCATCGACATCGTCGAGCGCGCCATAGAAAAGTACGGTGCCCCGGTTTACGTGCGCCATGAGATCGTGCACAACCGCTATGTCGTCGAAACCCTCGAGGCGCAAGGCGCTGTTTTCGTTGAAGAACTTCACGAAGTCCCCGAGGGCGTTCCAGTCATCTTTTCGGCCCACGGGGTCCCCAAAGAGGTGCCTGCCGAGGCGCAGCGGCGCAACATGATCTATGTCGATGCCACCTGTCCTTTGGTCAGCAAGGTCCACCGCGAAGCCGAAACCCATCAGAAAGCCGGGCGGCAGATCATCCTGATCGGCCATGCGGGCCATCCCGAGGTGGTCGGCACCATGGGTCAGTTGCCGCCGGGCTCCATGCTGCTGGTGGAAAAACTGGCGGACGTTCCCGAGCTTACGGTCCAGAACCCGGATAACCTGGCCTACATTACGCAGACCACGCTCTCGGTCGACGATACCGCGGAGATCGTGGCGGCTTTACGGGAGCGCTTCCCCGCTATCGAAGGGCCGCGCAAAGAGGACATCTGCTACGCGACCACCAACCGTCAGCAGGCCGTCAAGGCGATCGCAAAGGACTGCGACGCCCTCTTGGTGGTCGGCGCGCCAAACTCCTCCAATTCCCGGCGCCTGGTGGAGGTCGCCTTCAACCACGGCTGTGAGCGGGCCGCTCTGGTGCAGCGCGCGGAGGATATCGACTGGGCGCAGTTGAGTGACGTCAGGCGACTGGGCATCACCGCGGGCGCCTCGGCACCGGAGGTGCTGGTGGACGAGGTCATTCAGGCGATCGAGGCCCGCTTTGAGGTCACCATCGAAGAGGTCTCCGTAACCGAGGAAGACGTGATCTTCAAGGTGCCGCGCTCCCTGCTCGATCACGCCGAAACAGCCTGATCCGGACCCTCCATGGCTGTCTATACCGAAGTTTCCGACGAAGAACTGGCCGCCTTCCTGGCCGAGTACGATCTTGGCGAGATGCTGTCGCTGAAAGGCATCGCCGAGGGGGTCGAGAACTCCAACTACCTGCTGCACACCACGACGGGCAGCTACATCCTGACGCTCTACGAAAAGCGCGTCGACCCGAAGGATCTGCCTTACTTCATCGGCCTGATGGAGCATCTCTCAGAGCAGGGACTGGCCTGTCCACTGCCGATTCATGGCAAGGATGGCGAGAGCCTGCGGGAGCTTTGCGGCCGGCCGGCGGCGATCATCTCCTTCCTGGAAGGCATGTCACCGCGGCGGATCCAGCCCTTTCACTGTCGGGAGCTGGGCGCGGCTCTGGCGCGGATGCACCTGGCCAGCGGCAACTTCAATATGACCCGGCCCAATGCCCTGTCGCTGTCCGCCTGGCGACCGCTGTTCGAATTGAGCCGCAAGCGCGCCCACGAGGTTCTCCCCGGCCTTGCAGAGGAGCTTGCGGTCGAGCTGGACCACCTCGAGGCCCATTGGCCCGGAGAGCTGCCCTCCGGCGTCATCCACGCGGATCTTTTCACAGACAACACCTTTTTCCTGGGCGAGAAGCTCTCCGGCGTCATCGATTTCTATTTCGCCTGCAACGACGCCTTTGCTTACGACCTGGCGATTTGCATGAACGCCTGGTGTTTCGAACCGGACGGCAGCTTCAACATCACCAAGGCCCAGTCGATGCTGAAGAGCTACCGAGACCTGCGCCCCTGCTCGGATGCGGAAGTCGCGGCCCTGCCGATCCTGGCGCGCGGCAGCGCGATCCGTTTCCTGCTGACCCGGCTCTATGACTGGCTGAACCACCCCGAGGGCGCCTTCGTGAGACCGAAAGATCCCTTGGAATACCTCAAAAAGCTGCAGTTTCACCAGCGTGTCGACGGACCTGCCGCCTACGGCATCGATCTGTAACCTCTCCAATCAAAGGCCCAAAACAACGATGGACACAGTCGAGATTTTCACCGACGGCGCTTGCTCCGGTAACCCGGGCCCTGGCGGCTGGGGCGCCATTCTGCGTTACAAGGGCGTGGAGAAGGAGCTGTTCGGCGGCGAGGCCGACACCACCAACAACCGTATGGAAATGATGGCCGCCATCTCGGCGCTCGAGGCGCTCAAACGGCCGTCCAAGGTCGCGCTGACCACCGACAGCAGCTACGTCAAAGACGGCATCACCAAGTGGATTCATGGCTGGAAAAAACGCGGCTGGAAAACCGCCGACAAGAAGCCGGTCAAGAACATGGATCTCTGGCAGCGCCTTGAAGAAGCCCTCGCCCGCCACGAGGTCGAGTGGCACTGGGTCAAAGGCCACGCGGGCCATCCGGAGAACGAGCGCGCCGACGAACTGGCTCGTCAGGGCGTGGAAGAATATCGTTAAATAAAAACGGCGGTCCGAAATCGAACCGCCGTCTGTATCTCAAGCGCAATCACTTCGCGCCTGCTTCAAGTCCACAAGGCCTTAGAGAGCAGCCAGCACCGCTTCCGCAGTGGAGACCTCGAAAGCCCCGGGCGCTTCCACGTTCAAGGTCGTGACCTTGCCGTTCTCGACGATCATGGCATAGCGCTGGGAACGCGTGCCCATGCCGAAACCGCTGGCGTCGAAGTCAAGTCCGACGGCCTTGGAGAACTCGGCATTGCCGTCGGCGAGCATCATGACCGCACCATCGGCACCCTGCTCCTTGCCCCAGCAACCCATGACGAAGGCATCGTTCACGGACAGACAGGCGATTGTGTCGACGCCCTTCGCCTTGATGGCGTCGGCGTTCGAAACGAAGCCTGGCAGATGCGATGCGGAGCAGGTCGGCGTGTAGGCGCCGGGAAGAGCGAAGAGGACGACCTTTTTGCCGGCGAAGAAATCGTCGGTCGAGACGTCTTCGATGCCGCTGTCGGTCTTGTGCTTGAGCGTCACGCTCGGGATGCTATCTCCCACCTGAATAGCCATGTCGTTCTTCCCTTCTCTGGAATGTCATCGTGAGCCTTGCGGAAGTGACATCCGCAAGCTGAACCGCAGGTTTGCGGAGCCAAGATAGAGCCGTCGTTATGCTATTCCAAGCAGGCGATTGTGACAATTCCGCCATGCGGGAGAATCGCGTTTGACACAGCCGGCCAGTTTCTGACCGCTGTTCGCCTCAAGCGGAAAAACGCTCGCGGTAAAGCCGCGCGACCGCGGAGAAGTCTTCGCTGCCCAAGCCCTCCTGCTGGCCCGTTTCGAAACGCTCGATCACACGTTCGAGCAGCGGCGCCTCCATACCGACGTCGGCCGCAAGCCTCTGCGCGAGCTTTGCGTCCTTGGTCATGAGATCGAGCATGAACAGCGGTGTAAAGTCGTCTTCGCGCATGCGCGGCACCCGCTTTTCAAAATAGCGCGAATAGGCGAAGCCGCCAGCGTTGCAGACGACATCGTAGAAGCAGTCGAGGTCCGTATCGGTTTCCTGGCAAAGGGCGATTGCCTCGGCGACCGCCACCGCATTGGCGGCAACCAGGGTCTGGTGGATCATCTTGATGCGGTTGGCCGAGCCCGCCGGGCCGGCATACTTCGTGAAGCGGCCCAGGTGATCGAGCAAGGGCGTGATCCGTTCCAGCGACGCAGGATCGCCCCCGACCACAAAGCCGATCTCCCCGGTCTCGGCCTGGGGCACAGAGCCGAGCATCGAGGCATCCATATGCTGGACTCCTCCTTGCCGGGCAATAGCGGCAATACGCTGGGTGACGGAGGAACTGACCGTCGAACAGTCGACTGTGATCTTCCCGAGCGAGGCCGCCGCAACAATACCGCCGTCGCCCAGATAGACCTGCTCGACGATCTGATCGTTGGGCAGACAGGTGAAGATGACTTCGGCGGCCGCAACGACCTCTGAAATCGAGTCTGCCGCCACGACGCCATCGAGCGCGGCGGCTCGCCCCGACTGCTGGGGATTTGCATCCCAGACCGTCACCGGTACGCCCTTCTCAGCCAGCACAGCCGTCATGGGAAAGCCCATGGCCCCGATGCCAATGAAACCGGTTTGGATGGTCATCTGACATCCTCTCCCTTTGTCCTGAGCGACAGTGATACCTGTGCGCCGATTCAATTTAATGTATTTTTTATTGTATACATTGATTTTGACAAAGAGAAAAGCCCGGATGATCCATCATCCGGGCCTGGGTTGCAGTCGCTAGGATTTCTACTGAGCCGGAGCGGTATCGGCCGCCAGCTTTGCGCTCCCGTCTCCTGCCTGCGCAACTGCGGTCTGCACCACATCCAGTGTGAGCAGTTCCGGCAAGGCGATACCTTCCGGCGCGCCTGGGCCATAGACGGCGTTGAAGGGAATGCCGTAGCGGCCGAAGCTGGCAAGGTAGGCCGTGATGGCCTCGTCAGGCAGGGTCCAATCGCCACGCATGGCCACTGTCGTCTCCTGCGCGAGCAAGGCCTGAACTTCGTCGCTGTCGATCACCAGTTTCTTGTTCACCTGGCAGGTGATGCACCAGTCGGCGGTCACGTCGACGAAGACGATATTGCCCTGCGCCACCAGTTCCGTAATCGCCGCCCGATCCAGCGGGCGCCAGTTATCGTCGGCGACCTGCGCCTGCGGCATTTCCGCAAAGCTGCGCGGCAGCGCGAAGACACCGACCGACAGCAACACCGCCAGCACAGTCGCCAGAACGCTGCGCGGGCGCTGCGGATTATGGCCAAGCCAGAGCACCACGCCCATGATGACCAGCAACACCGCAGCGACGATGGCGGAGAAAAGACCGATCTGATTGGCCAGCACGGTCAGAAGCCAGACCGCGGTCGCAACCAGCGCCAGGCCCAGAACACGGCGCAGGGTGATCATCCAGGCGCCGGGCCTCGGCAGGCGGCTGGCCAGGCCCGGAAGCGCCGCCACCAGCAGGAAGGGCGCGGCCAAGCCGATCCCAAGCATGGTAAAGATCAGGAAAATCTCAGAGGCGCCGCGCGCCAGCGCGAAGCTCACCGCCGTGCCGAGGAAGGGCGCAGAACAGGGCGTCGCCAGAAGGGTCGCGAACGCGCCGCTGCCGAAGTGGTTCGCCAGCTTGCGCAGGCCCGACTGCTCGGCATCGCTCTGCGGCGCCGGCCGGCCGAGCGCATTGGCGATGGATGACGGCAGCCCGATCTCGAAAAAGCCCATCAGGTTGAAGGCGAAGAGCGCCACCACCAGCGTAATCGCCGTCAGGAACAGAGGCTGTTGGAACTGTATTCCCCAGCCGACGGCCGCACCGCCCGTCTTCAAGGCGACGGCTGCCGCGGCCAGGGCCAGGAAAGAGGTGATGATGCCTGCCGCCGAAGCCAGGAAACCGGCCCGGACCTCACTACGGCTGCGCCCGCCCTGCTCGACCACCGACAGAAGCTTGATGGAAAGCACCGGCAGCACGCAGGGCATGAGGTTGAGGATCAGGCCGCCAAGGAAAGCCAGTCCGAGGATCGGCAGGAGCGTCGCGAGATCGAAGCCCGCCGTCCCTGCCGCCATGCTTTCGAAACGGGCGATAACGGCCTGCTCCATGCCCCGGTTGCCGTCTGTCACGGTAACGGTCAGGCGTTTACCTTCGATCACGCCCTCGGCCAGTGGTGACTTGCCGACGGAGGCCCGCAGCAACACGGTCTGACCGTCGTCGCTTAACTCCACGACCGGCTTGCCGTAGGTAAATCCGGGTGGTCCTTCGAGCAGCAGGTCCGGCGCCTGGAAGGGCGAGCCCGCCCGGGCAACCACCTCGACGGAGGGATTGTCCATGTCACCGACCAGTGCGGCGGAGGTCAAACTCCAGCCGGCCCGGCTGCCGTCGTCGGGAACCAGGGCACTGAAGCTGTCGATCAGGAAGCCTTCCGGGCCGCGGCTCTCCGGACCCGCCGCCAGATCAAGCGAGATCTCCTGATTATGAGGGATGCAGATTTCGTCGCAGACCAGATAATTCACCCGGCCGCGCAGGCTCAGAGCCTCGCCACTGCGCTCGAGCTTCGCCGCGATGGGAAAGACCACCTCATCGCCATAGCCAAAGGTCTCGAGCCCGAAGAGGGAAAAGCGATGGGGCACCGGCCAGGACTGCGCGGCGTCTGCGAGGTTCTCCGAACCGGACCAGTCGGTGGTCGGCGGAAAGCCCGCATCGCCCGGCGAACGCCAGTAGATCTTCCATCCGGGTTGCAGTTTGAAATGCAGCCCAAGCTGGACCTCACCGGTCTCGCCCGTCGTTTCGCCCGTGGCCAGCAGCCTGACGGACGCCTGCTCGTTTTCCGCCCAGGGTCCGGCCGCCGCAAAGGCGTCGCCGGCTTTGGCCAGAACAACAGCGAACATAACGGCCAAAACCGCGAAAAAGCTGGCGAATCGCCGGTATCGTCTCGTCAGTGGCAAGGTGCTTTACATCCCCGTTGAAACCATGTGAGATAATATAGGTGTGGATGGAGCCTGTGCACGCGTAACATTATCGTGTTGATCACTTGTTCGCTGACTGAGGAATTCGGTCGCATGCAAGGCAAACCACGCGCAGCGCGATTTATGCTCGCCTATCAACGTTATCAAACCACTAAGGATCGATGAGCCAAGCTGCCGAAGACACCTATCTGACGGGTCAACTCCTCATCGCCATGCCTCAGATGATGGACCCCAGATTCACGCGTACCGTCATCTATGTTTGCGCGCATAACGAGAATGGCGCCATGGGGCTGGTGATCAACCGCCTGGTGGGCGCCATCACCTTTCCCGATCTGCTCGAACAGCTCGGAGTCGCCCGCGGCCAGGCATCGGACGAGATCAAGGTGCACTTCGGCGGCCCGGTCGAGTCGGCCCGCGGCTTCGTGCTGCACTCCGGCGAGTACATCCAGGATTCCAGCCTGAAGGTCGATGATGCCGTGGCCCTGACCGCGACCATCGACATCCTGCAGGATATGGCCAACGGCAGCGGACCGCGCCGCAGTCTGCTGGCCCTGGGTTACGCCGGCTGGGGTCCCGGACAGCTTGACGGCGAGATCCAGGCCAACGGCTGGCTGCACGCCACGGCGGACGAAGAGCTGATCTTCGATAACAGCCTGGATGACAAGTGGGAACGCGCGATCGGCAAGCTCGGCATCGATATCTCGATGCTGTCCGGCGACGCCGGCCACGCCTGACAATCTATCTCAGCGCAGAATTTTTTACCCAGTCCAGCCAACGGGATCGCTGCTGCGCTCGCGTTGGTCGTCACGCAGCACCGCGAAGAGGACATGATCTTGCCACTGCGCGTTGATCCGCAGGTATTGCCGCGCGTAGCCCTCTTCTGAAAAGCCGACCTTCCGAAGCAATCCCTGACTGGCGTCATTGCTCGGCAGGCAGGCCGCCTCCAGACGATGCAATCCCAACTGGTCGAAGCCGTAGTCGAGAATGGCCACCAGCGCCTCGCTCATAAAGCCCTGACGGGCGTGGCGCCTGCCGATCCAGTACCCGAGGCTCGCACACTGCGCCACCCCCCGGCGCAGGTTCGACATGGTGATGCCCCCCATCAGCGCATTGTCCTCGCCCCGGAAGACGAAGAAGCTGTAGCCCACACCCTGACGCCATTCGCTGCCGTACTGCCGCAGGCGGCGGCGGAACGCGCCGCGGGTCAGGGCGTCATAGGACCAGGTCGGCTCCCAGGGCGTCAGGAAATCCCGGCTCTGCGCCCGCACATCGGCCCAGGCACGCCAGTCGCCCGACTGCGGTGCGCGCAGATAGACCCGCTTGTTGATCAGGCGCAGCGACTTCGCATCCTGGGCGCGGAAGTTCGACAACAGCACCGTCAGTCACCTCAAACGGCTGGCAATGTCTTCAAGCGGCATCACCTGGCCGATCGGCCCCATAGCCGCAGAAGTCGGGGCCGTTGCAATCATACGCCGGGCCAGGTCGGCGATTCTGGCGCCGTCGACCGCGGAGATCTTCTCAACGATCTCGGAGGCTTCAACGGGCCGGCCATAGACCAGGAGCTGCTGCGCAAGCTGTTCGCAGCGCGAGCCACTGCTTTCCCGGCTCATCAGGATCGAGGCCTTAAGCTGCGCCGCGGCCCGCGATACCTCCTCTTCACTGACCCCATCGCAGAGCTTGAGCAGCTCATCGCAGATCACCGGCACCATTTCCGCCGCTTCCTCCTGACCGGTGCCGGCATAGATGCCGAAGACCCCGTCATCGCGATAGGAAGAGGTGAAGGAGTAGATCGAATAGACCAGGCCGCGCTTTTCCCGGATCTCCTGAAACAGCCGGGAGGACATCCCTCCACCGAAGAGTGTCGAGAGCAGGAGCGCGGCGTAGTAGTCCGAATCGTGATAGTCGACGGCGCGGAAACCCAGCAAAAAGTGCACCTGCTCCAGGTCCCGCTTTTCCCGGTAGTCGCCACCGCGATAGTCAGCCCGTTCTTCCTCCAGCGACTGGCCCGCCGCGAGGTCTCCGAAATGCACTTCGACGAGGTCGACAAACTGGCGGTGATCCACCTTACCGGCGGCGGAGATCACCATGTTCCCGGCGCCATAGTGGTTGGCCATGTAGTCGCGCAGGGTTTCGCGCTGAAAGCCGCATACAATGTCGCTGGTGCCCAGCACCGGCCGGCCGAGTGCCTGTCCCGGGTAGGCTGTCTCCTGAAAATGGTCGAAGATGATATCGTCGGGCGTATCCGCCGCCTGGCCGATCTCCTGCAGGACCACTGCGCGCTCGCGTTGCAGCTCTTCCTGGTCGAAGGTCGAGGCTTGCAGGATATCGCCGATGATATCGATAGCCAGCGGCACGTCTTCAGCCAGAACGCGGGCATAGAAAGCTGTGTTCTCTCGGCTGGTATAGGCGTTCAGATGTCCGCCGACCGCCTCGATTTCCTCGGCGATCGCATAGGCTGAGCGGCGCTTGGTGCCCTTGAAGGCCATATGCTCGAGCATATGGGCAACACCATTGACCGCAGCCGGCTCATGCCGCGTTCCCACGCCGACCCAGGCCCCCAGCGACGCGGTTTCGACCGTATCCATACGGTCAGTCGCGACCCGCAGGCCGTTGGGGAGAGTCGAGACTTCGACACTCATGCCGTACGCTCCGTTTCCACGGCGGCCTGGTTGGACGGCCAGCGTTTCGCCTCGACGAAGGACATCAGCCCGGCAAGGTCGTTTGGCAGGGAGGTCAGACTCTCTTCACGCTGATAGAGATCGGCGAGCGCGGCCGGCAGTTCCGGCCGGAGTCCGCAGGCGCGCTCGACGGCGTCCGGAAACTTGGCCGGATGGGCCGTCGCCATGGCGACCATGACCGGCACGTCTTCGCGGCGCCGGGCGCGGGCCGCGGCGATCCCGATCGCGGAATGGGGATCAATGACCTCGCCGGTCTCGCGATGCAGCCGCGCCACCTCTGCCAGGGTTTCTTCGTCGTCCAGGCGGTAGCCATCGAACAGCCGCCGCGCGCGCTGCAGGCGCTCCGGCGCCAGATCGAAGCGTCCGGTCGCGCGGAATCCGGAGAGAGTCTCGGCGACCGCCAGGCCGTTCTGGTCCAGCAGGTCGTAGAGCAGCCGCTCGAAGTTGCTGGAAATTTGAATATCCATGGAGGGCGAGAGGCTCGGCTCCACCGGCAGCATGTCCATGGTCCCGGTCTCGAAGAAGCGGGTCAGGATGTCGTTGCGGTTCGAGCCCACGACAAGCTGAGAGACCGGCAGACCCATCCGGCCCGCGGCATAGGCGGCGAAAACGTTCCCAAAGTTCCCGGTCGGCACGGAGAAACCGATAGGACGGTCCGGCGCACCCAGCGCAACACCCGCCGCGAAGTAATAGACGATCTGGGCCATGATACGCGCCCAGTTGATGGAATTGACTGCCGAAAGCGACACCCGGTCCCGGAAGTCGCTGTCGTTGAACATGGCCTTCACGGCGTCCTGGCAGTCGTCGAAGGTGCCGTCCAAAGCGACGTTGAAGACATTGCCCGCCTGAACCGTAGTCATCTGTCGCCGCTGAACCTCGGAGACCCGGCCCTGGGGATGCAGGATAAAGATGTCGATCTGGGAACGGTCCCGGCAGGCCTCGATAGCCGCCGAACCGGTATCGCCCGAGGTCGCTCCGACGATGGTCACGCGCTGACCGCGCTTTGTCAGAACATAGTCGAAGAGCCGCCCAAGAAGCTGAAGGGCGAAGTCCTTGAAGGCCAGGGTCGGACCGTGGAACAGCTCCATCAGCCAAAGATCCGAGTCGAGCTGCTTCATCGGCGCGACGGCGGCATGTCCGAAGTCGGCATAGGCGTCGTCGATCAGCGACTTCAGATCTTCCTCCGGGATGCAGTCACCGACGAAAGGGCGCACGATCTGCAGCGCCAGCTCCGCATAGCCCATGCCGGCGAAGGAACGGATCTCCTTGGCGGAGAAACTCGGCCAGCTTTCCGGCAGATAGAGACCGCCATCCCGCGCCAGGCCGGCCAGCAGGACATCATCGAACTTCAGTATCGGGGCGCTCCCCCGCGTCGAGCGATACATCATCGGCTTATCTTTCTAGAGCATATTCCGACCATACGGAATCATTTGACCGGGGAGATTTTCCGTTCTGACAAGGCGCGGCTCGCAATGCGATGCGGCGCATCGGATAAGAGCCGCAACGACGTTCAGGGCGGGAAAGAACCCGGCCTTCGGTGGGTTTTGAAGACTCATCGGCAGCGTTGCGCTGCTTGCCCGATGCGCCGCATCGGATGCCGCCGCATCGCGCTGCCCAACGCGCCTTGCCGAATGAGACTTCAAAACCCATCAAATTGATCCCGTATGGTCGGAACATGCTCTAGATAGAGCAGTAATCTAAACGCGGCCCAGGTCGGCAGCAAGTCTAGCCCGCGGCAAGTCTGGCCAGCGTCGTCCGGACTCCCGGATTAATTCAGGTAACGGCTGCGCAGATGGCCCTTGAAGACCTCTGCATCGAGCGGCTTGCCCGTGGCCTCTTCCAGCAACGCGTCCGTGCTGAGCAGCGAGCCCTTGCCGTGCACGTTCTTGCCCAGCCAGGCCATCAGGCGGCTGAAATCCCCCTTGGCAATATCCGCGGGAATCTCCGGTTCCGCCGATCTGGCGGCGGCGAAGATCTGCGCCGCGGCCATCGCGCCAAGGGTGTAGGTCGGGAAGTAACCCCAGGCGCCGTCATACCAATGTATGTCCTGCAAACAGCCAAGGCGATCGTCCGGCGGCGTAATCCCCAGCAGGGACTGCAGGCCTTCGTTCCAGGCGGCGGGCAGATCGGCGAGTTGCATCTCGTCGGCGATCAGGGCCTTTTCCAGGCGGTAGCGCAGGATGACGTGCGCCGGATAGGTGACCTCGTCGGCATCGACCCGGATGAAATCCGGCTTCACCTGATTATAGATCGCCAGCAGGTTTTCCGAGGTCCAGGCCGGCCCCTCCCCATGGAAGGCTTCGCGTGCGAGGGGCGCGGCGAACTGCATGAAATCAGCGCTGCGGCAGGCCTGCATCTCGATCAGCAGGGACTGGCTCTCGTGCACCGCCATGCCCCGGGCCTCGCCCACCGGCTGTAGCCGCCAGTCCTGCGGCAGGCCTCGTTCATAGAGCGCGTGACCGGTTTCGTGCAGGACGCCCATCAGCGCCTTCATGAAATCCTCACCGTCGTAGCGTGTGGTGATGCGCACGTCGTCGGGCACGCCGCCGCAGAAGGGATGCAGGCTGACATCAAGGCGTCCGTGCTCGAAATCGAAGCCTACGGCCGCCATCATGCGGCGCGCCAGGGTCTCCTGCGCCTTCAGGTCGAAAGGGCCTTCCACCGGCAGCGGTTGGGGCTTTTTCCCCTGACGATCCAGAACATCGGAGAGGAAATCCGGTAGAAAGGCCGCAAGATCGTCGAAGATACCGTCGATCCTCTGCGAGGACCCGCCGGGCTCGTACTGGTCCAGCAAGGCGTCATAGAGCGAACAGCCGAAAACCTCGGCCTTGGCGGCAGCCGCCTGGCGGGAGAGCTTCAGGACCTCCGTGAGTGCGGGCAGCACGGCCGCGAAATCACTCCTGGGCCGGGCGTCGCGCCAGATCATCTCGCAGTTCTTGCCGGCCTTGGTCATGGCCTCAACCAAGTCCGAATCCAACGCCGTGGCGTGCCGCCAGCGCCGCCGCATCTCGCGCAGGTTCGCCTCTTTCCAGGGCTCGCTCGCACCCTCGAGCTCCTGCTCGGCAGCCGCAAAGAGATCGGCCATGGCGGCATCGGCCAGCAGTTCGTGACAGGTGACACTGAGCACCGCGAGCTGCTCGGTGCGCGCCGCGGCGCCACCGGCCGGCATCATGGTGGACATATCCCAATGCAGCACGCCGGCCGCCTCGCCCAGGGCATTGAGGCGGCGGAACCGCTTCTGCAGGCTCTCATATGCGCTCATATCAGGCTTTCTCTCACTCAAAGATGGTTCGCCTATAGCGTAATGCGTTTCTTCTGGATCACGGCACATCAAAATTCGCGTTTGAGATCAGCGCCTTGCTGATCGAAAGGCAGTGAGATCTAAGACCGGGAATTTTGAGTCCGATTAAACGCATTTTGCTCTAAACCGACGGTTCTTCTTCTGGCCGGTAATGGTAGACGAAATAAACGACGACCAGAATCAGGGCCATCGCATACCAGGTCAGCGCGTACTGGAAGTGATCGTTGCGCAGGATAATCCGGGTCTGGCCGCCGATCGGAAAGCCGCCGGGGTTCTCGGCAGGACCCGCATCCAGATATGCGGTCGCGATGACATTCTCCAGGCCGCTGGCGGCGGTCATGGCTTCGAAATCGACGTAGAACCAGAAATTCTTGGCCGGATCATTATCCGGTTTGACGAAATTGTAGCCTTTCCAGCCCCCCAGGCGCAGCAGTCCGCCGACCGTCACTTCCCCTTCGAGCTGGCCTTCGCTGCGCGTTGCCGGGTCGCGCCTGTCGCTGGGCACCCAGCCTCTGTTGACCAGCAGAAACCTGCCGTCGGCCATTTCGAAGGGGGTCAGGATATGCATACCGACGTTACCGTTGAGCGATCGGGCCGCCAGATGCAGCTCCTTGTCATGGTGGAACCGACCTGTCGCCTCGGCGTGAAAGAACTCCTTCTCTTCCGGCGCGTCCAGAACCTCCGCGATCGCCACCGCCGGTGCATTTGCCCGTTCCTGCCGCAGCTCAATCTGTTCGCGCTTCCACTCAAGCCGCTGCACCTGCCAGGTTCCCAGCCCCAGCAGAATGATCAGAGCCGGAATCGTCGCCACCGTGGCCCAGAAGGTCGGCCGAAAGCGGCGTTTGCCGCGGAAGGAGGTTTCAGGTGCTGACATGGATGTCTCAATCGTAGTGGACGCTGCCGGAATCGCTGGCTTTATGCTTGAACTGCAGGGCGATCATCAAGCCTTTCAAGGGACGCAGGAGTGCAATCGCACCGCCCAGGATGACCGCGGGCCAGATGGAGAGGTGCACCCACATGGGTGGTTCGGCCTTGGCTTCCAGCAGAAGCGCCAGGGGAACGACCAGGAATCCCAGAATGAAGATGATGAAGACGGCCGGGCCGTCACCGCTGTCCGCCTTCTCCAGATCCACACCGCAGATCTCACAACGTTTGGCAACGGTCAGGAAACCGTCGAAGAGCTTGCCCTGCCCGCAACGCGGACAACGGCAGGCCAACCCCGTGGCAAACGGTGAGGGAGATCCGTAATCCCTCTTCTCCATTGGCGTTATGTCCTCAATCAGCGGTGCAGGTGCAGTTTTGAACCACGAACCTCGAACAAAAAGGGGCGGTGCGAAAAATCGCCCGCCCCCCGATTGTTTTTCGGCGCCTCTCGCCGGCGATCAGCCGCCCCACCAGTAGACGCAGGCGAAGAGGAACAGCCAAACCACGTCCACGAAGTGCCAGTACCAGGCGGCGGCTTCGAAACCGAAGTGATGGTCCGGGGTGAAGTGGCCTTTGTAGGCCCGAACCCAGCAGACCGCCAGGAAGATGGTACCGATGATCACGTGGAAACCGTGAAAGCCGGTGGCCATATAGAAGGTCGAGGAGTAGATCCCGTCGGTGAAGCCGAAGGCGGCGTGGCTGTATTCGAAAGCCTGCAGCGCCGAGAAAAACACACCAAGCACGACCGTCAGAGCCAGCCCGACCAGGAGGTTCCGCCGATCGCCTTCCTGCAAGGCGTGATGCGCCCATGTCACGGTGCAGCCGGAGAGCAGGAGGATCAGGGTATTCAGGAAGGGCAGGTCAAAGGCGTCGAACGTCTCAACGCCCTCGGGCGGCCACTGGAAGCCGGTCGCTTCTTTCGGGAAGAGAGAGGCATCGAAGAAAGCCCAGAAAAAGGCCGCGAAGAACATCACCTCGGAGGCAATGAACAGGATCATGCCGTAGCGCAGGCCGAGCTGGACGATCGGCGTGTGATGCCCCTGGAAGGTCGCTTCCTTCACCACCTGGGCCCACCAGCCGTACATGGTGAAAATCACCAGCGCGACGCCGACGGCCACCAGCCAGGGGGTGATGTCATGCATCATAAACACCAGCCCCAGGGCGAGCACGCCGCCCGAAAGGGAGCCGATCAGCGGCCAGGGGCTCGGATCGACCAGATGGTAGGGATGCTGCTGTTCGTGGGCTGCGCTCATGATCTTCCTCTTAGCACCTCACGCCGATACTACGCCACGGCGTCCGTTAAGCGAAACTCTTTCGCCTTTACTAGTTGACTCTGGTACCGGAGCCGTCTCCGTTACCAACTCTGTTCTCAGTCGTCTTCTGCTCTTCTTCCTGCGACTCGTTCCAGTCATCAAGATCGCGGAAAAAGGTGTAAGACAAGGTAATGGTCTTCACTTCATCCAGGTTCGGGTCTTCCAGGATCGCCGGATCGACGAAGAAACTGACCGGCATGTCGATCTCCTGACCCGGCTCCAGCCTCTGCTCGGTGAAGCAGAAACAGGCGATCTTGCTGAAGTACTGTCCGGCTTTCAAGGGCGTCACGTTGAAGGTCGCGGTCCCGATCACGGGCTTATCGCCGATGTTCTTGGCGCGGTAAAAGGCCAGGCGGTTTTCACCGACCTTGACCTCGACCTCGCGCTGAACCGGGCCAAAGCGCCAGGGCAACTTCTCGTTGACGTCGGCATTGAACCGCACGGCGATGACGCGGTCACTGACGGTCTCGGGAACCGTCTCGGCAACCTGTGTCGTTCCGCCCCAGCCGGTGACCTGACAAAAGAGCTCGTACAGCGGCACCATGGCAAAGGACAGGCCGACCATGCCGAAGACCAGGCCGATCAGGCTGACGGCCAGTCGGGCATTGCTGCGGGCCTTGGCAGGCGGTGATTTCTGAGCATCAGCCATCAGACATCCCCATGCGGATGATCGAGACGAAATAGACCAGGACGATAAAAGCAACCAGGGCCGCCAGCATCGCCCAGTTCTTAACCCGCTGGCGGCGGTGCACTTCGCTGCGCTCTTTTCTTTCCGCCATCGCCGTCATCCTCCGAGCCCCAACGGCGTCCGTCCCATCTGGAACAGCACATCGAGGCCCAGGTTTGACCAGGCACCGGGCGCCCGGTCGAGCATCAGCAGCGCGAAAAGCGCAAAGAGATAAACAATGGAAAAGCCGAACATCTGCTTGGCATAGCGCACGCCATCGTCATGCAACACCTTCCAGGCCAGATGCAGGAACCGCAATCCGAGCAGAGTCGCCGCCACGCCATAAAGCCAGCCGGTGGTTCCCAACAGGCTCGGCAGCAGGGTGATCGGCACCAGAACCAGCGTGTAGAGCAGCATCTGTCGCTTAGTGGCGTCCACGCCAGCGACCACCGGCAGCATCGGCACACCGGCCTTCGCGTAGTCGATTTCCCGGAACAGGGCCAGCGCCCAGAAGTGCGGCGGGGTCCACATGAAGATGATCATGAACAGTACGGTCGACTGCAGGTCCACCGAACCGGTCACCGCGGCCCAGCCGATCATCGGCGGAAAGGCGCCGGCGGCACCGCCGATCACAATGTTCTGCGGGGTGCTGCGCTTCAGCCACATGGTATAGACAAAAACGTAGAAGCCGTTCGCAAAGGCCAGCAGTGCGGCTGCCGTCCAGTTGACCGCCAACCCCATCACCATCACCGAGAAGAGCGACAGGGTGACACCGAAGCTCAGGGCTTCGTCCGGCGACACCCGTCCCGTGGGGATCGGCCGGGATTGCGTCCGCTCCATGATCGCGTCGATGTCCCGGTCGTACCACATATTGATGGCACCCGCGGCGCCGGCACTGACGGCAATACAGAGAACCGCAACCGCCGCCAGGAAGGGATGGATCACACCCGGCGCTGCCACCAGTCCGGCAAAGCCCGAAAAGACCACAAGGGACATCACGCGCGGCTTCAGCAGCGCGATATAGTCACCGACCCGGGCGCCGTCGGCAACGACGACGCCGGAAGCTTCGGCTTTGATGTCCATGGAGGTGTCGCTCACAGCTTTACCCGCTTTCCTTCCCCAAACCGCCGGCCACGAAAGCCGGCGGTGTTACTTAACCGCGTTACTTGATTTGCGGCAGTTCGTTGAAGGTGTGGAACGGCGGCGGAGACGACACGGTCCACTCCAGGGTGGTCGCCCCCTCGCCCCAGGGGTTCGCTTCCGCCCGGCGGCCCGACGTCAGGGTGTAGATCAACATCACGACGAAGAAGATCGATGCGCCGAAGGAGAGATAAGACCCCAGCGAGGAGATGTAGTTCCAGCCGGCAAAGGCGTCCGGATAGTCCACGTAGCGGCGCGGCATGCCCTGCAGCCCGAGGAAGTGCTGCGGGAAGAAGGTCAGGTTGACGCCGATGAAGGTCAGCCAGAAGTGCAGTTTACCGGCCCACTCGGGATACTGCCGGCCCGACATCTTGCCCAGCCAGTAGTACATGGCCGCGAAGATGGCGAAGACCGCGCCCAGGCTCAACACGTAGTGGAAGTGCGCCACCACGTAATAGGTGTCGTGCAGCGCCAGGTCGATACCGGCGTTGGCCAGCACCACGCCGGTCACGCCGCCGACCGTGAAGAGGAAGATGAAGCCGATGGCCCAGAGCATCGGGGTATCGAAGCGCAGGGACCCGCCCCACATGGTCGCGATCCAGGAGAAGATCTTGATGCCGGTTGGCACCGCGATCACCAGGGTCGCCGCCGTGAAGTAGGCCCGGGTGTCGACATCCAGACCCACCGTGTACATGTGGTGCGCCCAGACCACAAAGCCGACAAAGCCGATGGAGACCATGGCGTAGGCCATGCCCAGATAACCGAAGACCGGCTTACGGCTGAAGGTCGAGACGATGTGGCTGATGATGCCGAAGGCCGGCAGGATCATGATGTACACTTCGGGATGGCCGAAGAACCAGAAGAGATGCTGGAACAGGATCGGGTCGCCACCGCCCGCAGGCTCGAAGAAGGTCGTGCCGAAGTTACGGTCGGTCAGCAGCATGGTGATGGCACCACCCAGCACCGGCACGGCCAGCAGCAGCAGGAAGGCGGTGATCAGCATCGACCAGACGAACAGCGGCATCTTGTGCAGCGTCATGCCCGGTGCGCGCATATTGAAGATGGTGGTGATGAAATTGACCGCGCCCAGGATCGAGGAAGCACCGGCCAGGTGCAGGGCGAAGATCGCCATGTCCACCGATGGCCCGCTATGTCCTAAGGCCGAGGACAGCGGCGGATAAACGGTCCAGCCGGTGCCCGCGCCCTGGTCCACGAAAGCGGATCCCAGCAGCAGGGCGAAAGCCGGCACCAGCAGCCAGAAAGAGATGTTGTTCATGCGCGGGAAGGCCATATCGGGCGCCCCGATCATGAGCGGCACGAACCAGTTGCCGAAGCCACCGATCAGCGCCGGCATGACCACGAAGAAGACCATGATCAGGCCGTGGGCCGTGATCACGACATTCCAGAACTGGCCGGCATCTCCCCCGCCGAGTGCTTCAAAAAACTGAACACCCGGTTCCTGCAGTTCCATCCGCATCAGGACCGAGAAGGCACCGCCGATCAGACCGGCGATCACCGAGAACAGCAGATAGAGCGTGCCGATGTCCTTGTGGTTCGTGGAGCAGAACCAGCGGACGAAAAATCCCGGCTTGTGATCGTGATGATCGTCGTGGCCGTGGGCCGCGGTCGATTCGTTAGCCATTTTTTCCACCTCTCTTAGGCTTTATCGCGCGGCAGGCCTATTGGGCGCCGGTCTGGTTCGAAGTCGAGACAGCGTCAGACGCCGCCCCTTGAGCGATGCGCACCGAAGGCGCGGGGCCATCGACCTTGGCGAACTCTTCCTTCGCGGTCTCGACCCAGGCGGCGAATTCCTCCTTGGAGACCACGTGCACCATGATCGGCATGTAGGAGTGGCCGGTTCCGCAGATCTCGGAACACTGACCGTAGAAAGTGCCCGTCCGGTCGAAGAGAACCGCCGTTTCGTTGATACGGCCCGGCACGGCGTCGATCTTGCGCTGCTGGTTCGGCAGGGCGAAGGCGTGAATGACGTCACCCGCCGTCACCAGAACGCGGACCTTCGTATCGACCGGCAGAACCACCGCATAGTCGGTGGTCAGCAAACGGGGCTGCCCCTCTTCGAGGTCTTCGTCGGCGACCATGTAGGCATCGAAGGTGAAGTTACCGTGATCCGGATACTCGTAGGACCAGTACCACTGCTTGCCGATCGCCTTGATGGTCATCTCCGCGTCGTCGACCTTGTCCTGATTATAAAGCAGGCGGAAGGAGGGGATCGCGATGATCACCAGGATAATCACCGGCACCGCGGTCCAGATGACCTCGATCAGGGTGTTATGGGTGGTCTTCGAAGGCGTCGGGTTCCGTTTCTCGGAGAAGCGGAACATGACGTAAAGCAGAAGCACCAGCACGAAAACCGTGATCGCGGTGATAATGAACAGCAGTTCATTATGAAAGGCGTCGATCTCGTTCGCGTTCGGCGAAGTCGCAGTCTGAAAACCCAATCCCCAGTTCTTCAGACCGTTAATGTCCGCGGTTTCGGCGAAGGCTGCGCCCGAAAACACCGCGGTCACGCTCGCAATCAAGGCGAAAACGCCGGCGATGAGAGCTCCACGCTTCAAAAACGCCATGTAATCCTATCCTGTCTTCTGTCGGGTAAGTCACCCATGAACAATCTGCAGCCCCGGCGCTCAAACACGCGAATCCCCGAGCCGGGACACCACAGCTTGGTTGGCGGCAAACTACCGCAGCCGGCCCGTCCCGACAAGCCTCGGAAACGGGACTTTCGTCGCAGAATTCCCTGTATTTTCGCGCGGGCAGCCCATAGTCAGTTTATTCGTGGAGGCGGGCTATGCGACGTAATGTCGCAAATTGAGGGGAACGGAGGACGCACTATTACACCGAATAGCCGCTTTTATCGCCCTTTTAGCTGGCTTTCGACGCCCTCGATCACTAGGTCTATAGGCGAAATAACGCTGCGGATCCGCGCTGGAGGATCGCAGCAAAATGACGGAGTTTCCAGATGAGCCACCTTGCCGATACCGATGACATCTTCTACTCCCGTGCCGGTCTGGACCGCAGCCGGCTGGAATCCATCGTCGACGATGCCCTGAACGGTGCCGACGACGGGGAACTCTATCTGGAATACTGTCAGTCGGAGGGTCTGGCTTTCGACGATGGCAAGCTCAAGTCCGCGAGCTTCGACACGACCCAGGGCTTCGGCCTGCGCGGCATCTCCGGCGAAGCCGCCGGCTATGCCCACGCCAGCGAGCTTTCCGAAGCGGCTATCAAGCGCGCAGCCGAGACGGTCAAGACCGTTCACGCTGGTCACGGCGGCACCATGGCCGAGGCGCCGCAGGGCACCAACGCCAAGCTATACAGCGACGCCAACCCCCTGAACGACGTCGCCTTCGACACCAAGGTCAAGCTGCTGGCGGAAATCGACGCCTATGCGCGGGCGAAGGATCCGAGGATCGTTCAGGTCAGCGCCTCCCTGGCGGGGGAATGGAGCGCCATTCAGATCCTGCGTGCCGGCGGCGAGCGCATGGCCGATATCCGGCCGCTGGTCCGCCTTAATGTCTCGGTCGTGGTCGCCGATGGTGATCGCATGGAAAGCGGCGGCTACGGCGGCGGCGGGCGCTTCGCTTACGAAAGCCTGCTCGAGCCGGCTTACTGGCAGGCCGGGGTGGACGAAGCCCTGCGGCGGGCCCTGGTCAACCTGGAATCCGTCGCGGCGCCGGCCGGCGAAATGCAGGTGGTCCTTGGCTCGGGCTGGCCGGGTATCCTGCTGCACGAGGCCGTGGGGCACGGGCTCGAAGGCGACTTTAACCGTAAGAAGACTTCGGCCTTCTCAGACCTGATCGGCGAAAGGGTCGCCGCCCCGGGCGTCACGGTGGTCGACGACGGCACCATGCTGGACCGGCGCGGATCCCTGACCATCGACGACGAAGGCACCCCCACCCAGTCCACCACCCTGATCGAGGACGGCATCCTGGTCGGCTACATGCAGGACCGGCAGAACGCCCGCCTTATGGGTATGGCACCGACCGGCAACGGCCGCCGGCAGAGCTACGCCCATATCCCCATGCCGCGCATGACCAACACCATCATGCTGGCGGGCGAGCGGGAGCCGGAGGAAATCCTCACCTCCGTGAAGGATGGCCTCTACGCAGTCAACTTCGGCGGCGGGCAGGTGGACATCACTTCGGGCAAGTTCGTTTTCTCCTGCACGGAAGCCTACCTGATCGAAAACGGCAAGATCGGTCCCTCAGTGAAGGGCGCGACCCTGATCGGCAACGGTCCCGACGTCATGAAGAAGATCTCCATGATCGGCAACGACATGGCGCTGGACGACGGAATCGGCACCTGCGGCAAGGAAGGCCAGGGCGTGCCCGTCGGCGTCGGCCAACCCTCGATCCTCATCGACGGCATCACGGTCGGCGGCACCGCAGCCTAAAGAACTGTTAACTCTCGAGAAGAAGTTCTACCAAAGAGCGCCGGTTTTTAACCTCTTCTTAAGACCTTGCGACGCAGGATAGACTTCGTAGTCTCCTAATACACCCTCGCTAAAGAGAGAGCCGCAGTTTCCCCCAACTGCGGCTCTCTTTTCATTTTCAAGCGGATTCATGCAATCAGGCCGCAGTCTCAGTAGGCGGCCGAAATCTCAATATGCGTAAGTCTCGAACAGAGGGTCGATCTGGCCACCCCACTCGCCGTGGAACTGGGCCAATTGCTCGTCCGCCGGGGTCTTGCCGCTTTCCACAGTGTGCTTGAGGGACGCCAGGAACGGCGTTTCGTCCAGGAAGCTGCTGTCGAGGCGTTTACGATTGCGCAGCCCCTGCTCCGCCAGTTCGACCATCCGGCGGGCCAGTTCCTGCACCGTCGCGCCACGGAAGGGCGTCGCCAAGGCGCGCCGCGGAACCTCGGCCCGCAGGTAATCGTGCTCCTCCATGGTCCAGTCCTTGACCATGTCCCAGGCCGCATCGAGGGTCTCCTGGTCATAGAGCAAGCCGACCCAGAGCGCCGGCAGGCCGCAGAGCGAGCGCCAGGGGCCGCCGTCGGCACCGCGCATCTCGATGAACTTCTTCAGCCGGACTTCGGGAAAAAGCGTGGTCAGATGATCCGCCCAATCGCCCATGGTCGGCAGTTCCCCCGGACGTCCCGGCAGCTTGCCTTCCATGAAATCGCGGAAAGACTGACCGCTGACATCCACGTAGGTGCCGTCGCGATAGATGAAGTACATGGGAACATCGAGCACGTAGTCGACGTAGCGCTCGAAGCTCATGCCGTCTTCGAACACGAAGCTCGGGACGCCACAGCGGTCCGGGTCCGTATCGGTCCAGATGTGGCTGCGGTAGCTGAGGAAGCCGTTCGGCTTGCCTTCCGTGAAGGGCGAATTGGCGAAGAGTGCGGTCGCAACCGGCTGTAACGCCAGGCTGGTCCGGAACTTCTTGACCATGTCCGCTTCGGACTCGAAGTCCAAATTGACCTGCACCGTGCAGGTCCGCAGCATCATGTCCAGGCCCAGGCTGCCTTTCGTCGGCATATAGGCGCCCATGATCTTGTAGCGGCCCTTGGGCATCCAGCTAATGTCGCTGCGCCCCCACTTAGGCTGGAACCCGACCCCAAGCATGTGGACACCCAGCGGTTCCGCCACATCCTTCACCTGCGCCAGGTGGGTATGCACCTCGTCGCAGGTTTGATGGATATTCTCCAAAGGCGCGCCGGAGAGTTCGAACTGCCCGCCCGGCTCCAGGGTGATGTTGCAGCCGTCCTTTTTCAACGCGACCGGATTGTTGCCCTCATAGAGCTTCTGCCAGCCGAATTTGTCGCTGAGACCCTCGAGCAGCGCGCGAATGCCGGCCTCACCCTCATAGGGCAAGGGGCGGAGATCATCGATCCGATAGGCGAACTTCTCATGTTCCGTGCCGATCCGCCATTCGCTGCGCGGTTTACAGCCCGCGGCGAGGTAATCGACAAGCTGATCCTTGCCGGTGATCGGAGGATTATCGGCGCCGGTGGCGACGGATTCGGGTTGCGCGGACATTAACTTCCCCAGCAGGTGTCTCGATTCGCGATCTTCCCGCGAAGCGGCACCACAGTGTTACGCTTGAGCCGCCGGTCAAGCATCCATCCTGTTTGGCGGCCGTTGATCCCAATCGCCTAGCACGGACTGCCAACAGGACAGCGCCGCCACGGCAGCAGTATCGGCTCTCAGGACACGGGGTCCGAGACCGACAGGCGTAACAAAGGGCAGTTTCGTCAAGGCGTCAAGTTCACCTTTAGTAAAGCCGCCTTCCGGACCGGTCATAACCGCCCAGGGCGCCCCGCCCGCATCGGCGTCCGCTTCACGAATCGCGCGCAGAACCGCGTCGATCGGTTGTGCCATACCGGATTCAGCACAGACCAGCAGTCGCCGCCCCTCCGGCCAGGCCTCGATCAATTCATTGAGAGACAGAACCTCCCGCACCTCCGGCAGCGTCAGGCGTTCGCATTGCTCAGCAGCCTCCCGCGCGTTGGCCGCGAGACGCTCTCTATTGACCCGGGAAACATCGGTGTAGCCGGTAAAGACCGGTTGCAACAGCGAACAGCCCAGCTCAACCGCCTTTTCGGCCACGAAATCAAGGCGGGCGCGCTTGATCGGTGCGAAAACCAGCCAGAGATCCGGCTCCGGCTGCGGCAGGCGGCGCAATTCCTGCACCTCCAGAGAGCACCAGCCCTTGCCGATGCCGTCGATCCTCGCCGACCACTCACCGTCATCGCCGTTGAAAACGGCCAGGACTGCGCCGGGCTTCAAGCGCAGGACCGAACGGAGAAAGTGCGCCCCGGCATGATCCAGTCCTACGACGGCGCCTCTCTCCAGATGGGCCTCCACATGCAGTCTTGTCGCGATTTTCTCAGTCATGGCCCTAGCGGTGCTGCGGCGGGCTTTTCGTCCGCCCGTAACAGGAGTAAACATAAGTCATCAGCAGCCGGGAAAACGCAACGGTGAATGACACGATCCTCAAAAGCGATATCGTCCGCGACCACTGGAGCCTGCGTCTGACTCCAAAGTCGTTCTGGCCTTACATGAAGCTCGCCCGCTTCGATCGACCGATCGGAGTCTGGCTTTTGCTCTTTCCCTGCTGGTGGAGCCTGTCGCTGGCGAGCTACGCCGCGCCGACACAGGGTCTGGACTGGAACTTCGCCTGGCTGGTGCTGCTCTTCGCGATCGGCGCTCTGGTCATGCGTGGTGCGGGCTGCACCTACAACGACATCGTGGACCGGGATTTCGACGCCAAGGTATCCCGCACGAGCGACCGGCCGATTCCCAGCGGTCAGGTCACCGCACGCCAGGCGACCGCATTTCTCGGCCTGCTCCTGCTGATCGGCCTGGGTGTCCTGCTGCAGCTCAATCTCTATGCCATTCTGGTCGGCGTCGCCTCCCTGGCACTGGTCTTCACCTACCCCTTCATGAAGCGGATCACCTACTGGCCTCAGGCCTGGCTGGGCATCACCTTTAACTGGGGCGCGCTGGTGGGCTGGACTGCGATCCAGGGCAGCCTCGACTGGCCGCCGGTGATCCTCTATATCGCCGGAATGGCCTGGACTCTGGGGTACGACACGATCTACGCCCATCAGGATAAGGAAGACGACGCCCTGATCGGCGTGAAGTCGACAGCCCTGAAGTTCGGCGCGGCCACCAAGCCCTGGCTCTGGTTCTTCTACGCGGTCACGGCTCTTTTGCTGGCGGTCACCGGCGCCAGCCTGGCCCTGCCCTGGCCCTTCTGGCTTGCCCTTGCGGCAGTCACGGCGCATTTCTGCTGGCAGATCATCACTCTGGATATCGACGATCCGCAGGACTGTCTCGCCAAGTTCAAGTCTAACCGGAATGTGGGCTGGATCTTCTTTGCCGGTCTGCTGGCCAGCAATCTTCTCTAAACACGCAACTTCCTCCAGACCAGCAAACTCCTCCAGACCAGCAAACTCCTCCAGACCAGCAAACTCCTCCAGAGACGTCATGCTTCCAGACCTGACCCGCGAGACACGTTTCGTGCGCGAAAACACCGCCCTGCTGACCGCGCCTCTGGTCCCGGAGATCCGGTTGCATCTTGCCAGCGAGATCTCACCCATATGGCAGGCGACGGAGGAAGAACTGGCCGAAAAGAACCTGCCGCCGCCCTTCTGGGCCTTCGCCTGGGCCGGCGGGCAGGCGCTGACCCGCTACCTGCTCGACCATCCGGAGGAAGTCGCCGGCAAGCGGGTGCTGGACTTTGCCTCCGGTTCCGGCCTGCAGGCCATCGCCGCCGCCCGCGCGGGTGCGGCCGCTGTCGAAGCCGTCGAGATCGACCGCTTCGCGATCGCCGCACTGCTGCTGAACGCCGCGGAGAACGACGTCGAAATCGAGGTCGCGCTGGAGGACTACGTGGGGCGCGCGAATGCCGGCTGGGATGTGGTTCTGGCGGGTGACGTCTGCTACGAAGCGCCCATGGCCGAACGCGTGATCGACTGGCTCAGATCCCTGGCCGCCGGCGGCGCGCAGGTTTTCATGGGCGACCCCGGCCGCAGTTATCTGCCGAAAAGCGGGCTGGAACGGGTGATTTCCTACGCCGTGAAGACGACGCGGGAACTCGAGGATACCGACGTGCGAAATGCCATCGTCTGGCAGGTATCAGGCAAGGCGGCCTAGCACCATCAAGTACCAAGGGGACGAACAAAGCCCCCTTGGCATGAGATCAGCGGATCAGCTCGGAGACGTAGGGCGGCAGGGCGAAGGCGCCCTGGTGCACCTCGGGCGTATAGTAGCGCGTCTCGACCGGCTCTGCCTCGAAGCGCGCCTTGAGCTCCGCCAGCGCCGTCTGGCGCAGGTCCGTATTGTCGGTCGCCCAGCCGAAGGCCATGGGACCGCCGACATAGGTCGGAATGGTCGCCAGATAGCAGGTCGCGTCCTTGAACAGCCCCCGGAAAAAGGAGACCGACGAAGTCAGTTCCTCACCCTGCATGAAGGGCACGCCATTCTGGGTCACCAGAATCCCGCCCTCGGTCAGGCAATTCCGGCAGTCCCGGTAGAAGGTCTCCGTAAAGAGCACCGCGCCGGGCCCGATGGGATCGGTGGAATCGATGATCACCAGATCGTAGCGCTCTTCGCAGTTCGCGACGAAATCCCGGCCGTCCGCGATGACGAGGTCGGTTCTCGGGTCCTCGAAGGCGCCGTTGGAAATCGACGGAAGATGCGTGGTGCAGAGATCGACGACACTGCGGTCGATCTCCACCATGGTCACCTTCTCCACGGAAGGATGCTTGAGCGCCTCTTCCAGCATACCGCCATCGCCGCCGCCAATGATCAGGACCTTCCGGACCGCGCCATGGGCATAGATCGGCAGATGGGTCAGCATCTCGTGGTAAATGAACTCGTCCTTTTCCGTCGTCTGCATGACGCCGTCGAGCGCCATGGCCCGGCCAAAGGTCTCGTTCTCGAAGATGACGAGATGCTGATGCTCGGTCTTGCTGTCGAAGAGAACCCTGTCGATCTTCAGTTTGATGTGGAGATCTTCATGCAGGGTTTCCTCAACCCAGTCGCTCATACCTCGCGGCCCCGGCGGTGCTCTTCCACCTTGACCCGGTCCGGCCGGAAGGCCTTGCGCAGCACGTCGATCGCCTTGTGGGGCTGCGCGTCGCCGCACATGAAGACATCCAGCGCGGCATAGCCGCATTCCGGCCAACTGTGGATGCTGATGTGCGATTCCGCCAGCACTGCGACACCCGACACGCCGCCGTTGGGCGTGAAGTGGTGCAGGTGGATATGCAGCAAAGTCGCACCCGCCGCCGTCACGCACTCGCGCAGGGTCTCTTCCACGTACTCGAGATCGTCAAGCCGCTCGGCCTGCATCAGATCGACGATAAGGTGGGTCCCCGCGAAGCGTTCGCCGTCGCGCTCGATGAAGAAATCCTTCCGGTCTTCACCGTTAAAATGGGCGTGCGTTTCAGGCGATGCCTGGCACTCGAAAGTTGAATCTTCCGTTTGGGTGGTGCTTGAAACGTCATCCAAGTCCATCCCCAATTGGAAGAGGGCGTGTACGTTGGACATAGTCCGTCCTCCCCAACCAGTAGATGACCCGGTCAATGCCAGGAAGCGGCGGATATAGAGAGAGCCATGTCGAAATGCAATCAAATTCTTTGAGGCCTCTCCGGCCGCCAGAGCATAGCAGCTATGAGAAAGGACGAGATTCGCCGGATTTGCGCCAGTTCGCTGGTTAATTCAGCTAGGCCGGCTCCTCAAAAAAGTTTTGACCCTCTGGTCATCACGCGAGCGAAGCCGGTGTTACGGCGGGATCGAGCTGTTGAAAATGCGGCGCCTCAAGCGCAACCGCGTCTGCCCGCAGTGTGCTGATCACCTCCCGCCGCACCGCAGAATCGGCAATCACCAGCAGAATGAAATCGTCCAGCGCCAGGTCGGGCTGCAGGCGGCGGCGCACCGCCTCCAGCGCCTCAAGCTGGCTCAGGGCCGGGAAGCGGCGTTTCGCAGCAGGTATCGCCGCCAAAGCCGCCGGCTGATCCTCGACGCGCAGGCAACCGGCAGAGCTCAGATACACGAAAACACTGTCGAGCGACGGCAGAGGGTCGGCGGGCTGCTCCAGACGCACACCCTGCAGACGCCCGAAACGATAGATCTCGGCCCCCAGTTCCGTTTCATGCATGCGCCGAAGCTGGCCTTCGTTCAGCCAGGTGACGAAGATCTCGACGGCAGCGCCAGGCGCGTGCTGCAGATTGGCCGCCACGGCACCGTAACGGGTCATGTGGGCGGAGTAGACCACTTCGTAGTCATGCAGGCGGGCCAACGTCACCGGAATGTCGTCCGGAAAGACCGCGTCGATGCTTCTAGCGGCGGCCTCGGGCTGACAGGTCTCGGGCCGATAGGTCTCGGGCCGACGGGCCTCTTGCGGAGGGCCGTACTTACGGGTCAGTTGTGCGGGCGCACGGTTGGAACCATGCGCAATAACGGGAAAGCGGCCCTGAAAGCTGCCGGCCGGCCAAACGGCGGGCGCGGAGACATCACTTTCCCCCTGTCGGAACAGGTAAGACGACGCGGGCGCCTCGTAGGGATAACCCTTGGCGAGCGCCAGCCGCTCCGCCTCGCCGCTTGGGAGGGGCCAGGGCAAATCAGGATCGGATGATCAGTCGGTGCAAGGCGGCGGCGCATCCAGGTCGATGCGCTCGATGCGATAGCGCGTCGCGCAGTCATCGACCGTCATCCAGGCATGCTTCGCCCACTCTTCCTTCGCCGCTTCGTAGTTCCCGAAGGGCCCGATCCATTTTTCATCGCCGCCGACGGACTCCTGAAACCGGGTATCGGCGTATTCACCACCAACTACGTAAAATTGCGCCATCTCTCTTCTCAGACGTTGCTTCGCCTATGTGGTCCGGCTGTTGCGGCTCGAAAAAGCCGTCTCTCACCGTAACCTCCGTGAATCCTATTCCAATTCACATATTTGTAATAGTGACAAATAAACCCTTCATGAACCTTTCTGACTTGAAAAAAAAACATACCTCGATTATTGCTACGCCTCGTAGCCTGCCGCCTTAGCGCTTGAATCTTCCGATCCTGGTAATTCCTTCAAAATAAAGGCCTTTTCAGGCAGCGCGCGGAACCTGCGCAAAATTCACAGAGCAAATACTGAATGCCCAGTGACAGGCTCCCACCCTCTTATGGCGTTTTAAAGGCGCAAATCAGGCCGATTCTGGGCGAAAATCCTTTGACTACAAAGGCTTTTCCGCAGGAGTCGTTCCCGGTAATATCCGCAGATTCGGTCGCAAGCCTGCGGCGCGGGTGTGATTACTCACAGGCCTAAATTGCAGGCCGGAACCGGAAAGAGTGCTTATGCCGTTTGAAATTTCGGCCTTTTCGATCTTCGTCATCGTTGTCGTCGTCTTCGCCCTCATCCTCATCTTCATGGGGATCAAGGCGGTCCCGCAGGGCATGGAGTATACGGTCGAACGCTTCGGACGCTACACCAAGACCCTGACTCCCGGGCTCAACCTGATCGTGCCCGTGATCGATAAGGTCGGGGCCGAGATGAACATGATGGAAACCGTCATGGACGTCCCCTCGCAGGAGGTGATCACCAAGGACAATGCGTCGGTCCAAGTCGACGGCGTCGTCTTTTATCAGGTGCTCGATGCAGCCCGCGCCGCCTACGAAGTCCGGAATCTCGAGCGCGCGATCCTAAATCTGACCATGACCAACGTCAGGACCGTGATGGGCTCCATGGATCTCGACGAACTGCTGTCCAAGCGGGACAAGATCAACGCCGAGCTTCTGACCGTGGTCGACGATGCCACCGAACCCTGGGGCGTCAAGGTCACGCGCATCGAAATCAAGGACATCACCCCGCCCTCGGACCTGGTTGAATCCATGGCCCGCCAGATGAAGGCGGAACGCGAGAAGCGCGCCACGATCCTGGAGGCGGAAGGTGAACGCCAGGGACAGATCCTGAAGGCCGAAGGCGCGAAACAAGCCGTGGTGCTGGAAGCCGAAGGCCGGCGGGAAGCAGCCTTCAAGGACGCCGAGGCGCGCGAGCGCGAAGCCGAAGCCGAAGCCAAGGCAACCACCATGGTCTCCTCCGCCATCGCCGAGGGCGACGTCAACGCCATCAACTACTTCGTCGCGCAGAAATATGTCGATGCGCTGGGCCAGTTTGCAAACTCCCCCAACCAGAAGACCTTCTTCCTGCCTGTCGAAGCCTCCGGCGTGATCGGCGCCATCGGCGGCATCGCGGAAATAGCGAAGGATTCCCTCGCTGAACGGGAAGCCAAACGCGAAGAGCGCCGACGCGGCCCCTGGGACAATGCGGACGACGGGGAATGAGCGGTTTGGAGCAGATCGAATTCTGGCACTGGTGGATCGCAGCCATCGCCTTCGCCGCGATCGAGGTCTTCGCGCCCAGTGCCGCCTTTATCTGGATGGGCGCCTCCGCCGGCATTGTCGGCGCGGTGCTTTATTTCTTTCCCGAAACCGGCTGGCAATACCAGCTTTTGACCTTTGCCATCCTGTCGGTGGGCACGGTCGTGCTCTGGCGGGTCTACCGCAGCCGCAACCCGGCAATGGCCGGCGATCCCAATCTCAACCGGCGCGGCAATCAGTACATCGACCGCAGTTTTACGCTGGACAACGGGATCTCCAACGGGAATGCAAAACTCACCATCGACGGCGTGATCTGGAAGATCCGCGGCGACGACCTTCCGGCCGGAAGCCGGGTCCGCGTCATCGCCGTCGAAGGCACTGTGCTCCTGGTCGAACCGGACTAGGTTTATCGGAGCGGCCACAAGGATTTACAGATCTATGCCTTATTCTTCGCTCCGCGACTTCATCGAGCGGCTTGAGCAGAGCGGGCGCCTGAAACGCGTCTCAGTACCGGTTTCGGCGGAGCTCGAGATCACCGAAATTCAAACCCGCCTGCTGGCCGAGAACGGCCCGGCGGTCCTGTTCGAAGATGTCCGGCGTGCCGACGGAAGCCCCTACGGCATGCCGGTCCTGGCGAATCTCTTCGGCACGGTCGAGCGTGTTGCCTGGGGAATCGATCGCGAACCGCATCAACTGCGCGAAGTGGGCGAGACCCTGGCGTTCCTGCGTCAGCCGGAGCCGCCGGGCAACCTGCGCGAGGCCTGGGACGCGCTGCCCCTCCTGAAAACCGTCATGGCCATGAAGCCCAAGACCGTTTCCTCGGCCCCCTGCCAGGAAATCGTGCTTCAGGGCGACGATATCGATCTTTCCCGGATTCCGATCCAGACCTGCTGGCCCGGAGAGCCTGCCCCCCTGATCACCTGGCCGTTGGTTGTCACCAAGGGGCCCGGTAAGGGAAAGACCGACGACTTCAATCTCGGCATCTACCGGATGCAGGTGCTGGGCAAGAACAAGACGCTGATGCGCTGGCTCAAGCACCGCGGCGGCGCACAGCACCATCAGCGCTGGAAGAACGAAAAGACCGAGCCCCTGCCCGCCGCCGCCGTCATCGGCGCGGACCCGGGTACGATCATCGCCGCCGTCACCCCCGTCCCAGATACCCTGTCCGAATACCATTTCGCCGGGCTGCTGCGCGGGCAAAAGGCGGAACTCGTGGACTGCAAGACCGTCCCGCTCAAGGTGCCCGCCCAGGCGGAAATCGTCCTCGAGGGCTTCGTCAGCCTCGAAGACTATGGCGATGAAGGCCCCTACGGCGACCACACGGGCTATTACAACTCTGTCGAGTCTTTCCCGGTCTTTACGGTGACGGCCGTCACCATGCGCCGGAAGCCGATCTATCTCAGCACCTTCACCGGGCGTCCGCCGGACGAACCTTCAGTCCTCGGCGAGGCTCTGAACGAGGTCTTCATTCCACTCCTGCAGCAGCAGTTTCCCGAGATCGTCGATTTCTGGCTGCCGCCGGAGGGCTGCAGCTACCGGGTTGCCGTGGTCTCCATGAAGAAGGCTTATCCCGGTCATGCCAAAAGGGTGATGCTCGGCGTCTGGTCGTACCTGCGCCAGTTCATGTACACCAAATGGGTCATCGTCGTGGACCACGATATCGACGCGCGGGACTGGAAGGACGTGATCTGGGCGGTTTCAACGCGCATGGACCCGGCAAGGGATATCACGGTCATCGAAAACACCCCGATCGATTACCTGGATTTCGCCTCTCCCGAGAGTGGTCTCGGATCCAAGATCGGTCTCGACGCAACCGACAAATGGCCGCCGGAAACCAAGCGCGAATGGGGCAAGCAAATACGTATGTCTGAAAAAATAATAGACCAAGTCAACCATCGCTGGTCAGACTACGGTTTACCTGGATCCGGAAAATCGATCTGGAAGTAAAATCCGTTTGCGTAAAGACATTCTAGAAGTGATTATTTGGCCCGAGCAAAGACTCAATGTTCAACTTTAAGCTACAGGGCCGCAGGCTCCGGAATGGCTAAAACCTGTACACCCAGCGGTTCTGATAAAACCGTGCCCGGCAGCAAGGACGGTGAAGCTGCGACCGAGTCCTTCCTGGTCGCCAAGCCAGGGATTTCCGAAACCCTGATCGGAAAGTGCACGCCCTCCTCGGCCCTCGCTCTGGCGCTGCGTTCGACCCTCAACCGCCAGGCGCTTGAATACTGGATCAAGATCCGCGGCACCCGGGCCATGCCCTCGCGCGCAGATCTCGACCCCCTGGATATCAGGCAGATCCTGCCGCATGTCGTCCTGCTCGACGTCGCCAGTGATCCGCTCGACTTCCGCTATCGCCTGATCGGCACCAAGATCGTTTCGCAACTGAACAACGACCACACCGGCAAGTGGATGTCGGAAATTCCGCACCAGAAGCCGCCGAGCACGATCTGGTCGAGCTGTGAAACGGTGGTCAATCAGAAGCTGCCGATGACCACGCAGATTCCTTACGAAGGCCGGAACAAGGATTTCGCGGTCTCGGAGGACATCGTGATGCCGCTCTCAGCAGACGGCACCAACGTCACCATGCTCTTCGTCGTTATAGACTTCTTCCGCCGCTCCGTCGAAGACCTGTAATCTCTGACGGCTTGCGCCCCATCCGCAGAAGGCTTGACCTTGCCGCAAAAGGCGGCGATGTTACCGCCATGACATCTTACGGACCGGACAGCATCCTACGACTTATCAACCCGGCCTCCTAGAGGGAGCGCCGGGAAAGGTCACCTGTGATCTTCGTCCAAGTCGTCCAAAAAGGGTTAACGCCCGTTGCCTAAAGGTTCAGTTGTCGTGTCTCGTTCCAGTCGTATCCATTCCCCTGGCAAGTGCGCGCCTGCGCGCAGCAAAGCTGCCTGCGCGGCGTTCGACTTTCAGGATTGGCTAATCGGGCTACGACTTACAGGCGGTCGCCGGGCCTGACGCGGCGCCCCGGTGGCTGTAGTTTCCGACCGCAACTAACGACATTCAAAAGACAACTCAAGAGATCAAGCCGGCCGGCCCGGCTTGCCTACAAGGCAAGCGCCGCTGGCAAAACAGGAAAGAAAACAAGTCATGAACCGCATGCCGATTGAAAAGTACCGCCCCGTTCAGCCAGTCAACCTGCCGGATCGCCAATGGCCGGGTAAGGTCATCACCAAAGCCCCCATCTGGTGCAGTGTCGACCTGCGCGACGGCAACCAGGCGCTGATTGAGCCCATGGACCCCGCCCGCAAACGCCGCATGTTCGAGCTGCTGGTCAAAATGGGCTTCAAGGAGATCGAGGTCGGCTTCCCCTCGGCCTCGCAGACGGATTTCGACTTCGTCCGCGAACTGATCGAGGAGGGCCTGATTCCCGATGACGTCACGATCCAGGTTCTGACCCAGGCGCGCGACCATCTGATCGAACGGACCTTCGAATCCATCAAGGGCGCCAAGCGGGTCATCGTACACCTCTACAATTCGACCTCAACGCTGCAGCGGCGAGTGGTCTTCGGCCTGGACCGCCAGGGCATCATCGACATCGCCGTCGAGGGCGCCAAACTGGTCAAGAAACTGATCCCAACCGTGCCCGAGACTGAGATCATCCACCAATATTCCCCGGAAAGCTTCACCGGCACCGAGCTGGATTTCGCCGTCGAGATCTGCGAGGCGGTCATGGACGTCTGGGAACCCACCCCGGAGAAGAAGGTCATCCTCAATCTGCCAGCGACGGTGGAAATGGCCACGCCCAACATCTATGCCGACCAGATCGAATGGTTCAGCCGCAACATCAAAAACCGCGACTGCATTACCCTGAGCCTGCACCCGCATAACGACCGAGGCACCGGCGTCGCGGCCGCCGAACTGGGCTTCGTGGCCGGCGCCGACCGGATCGAAGGCACGCTGTTCGGCAACGGCGAGCGCACCGGCAATGTGGATGTGGTCAACATCGCCCTGAACATGTTCACCCAGGGCGTCGATCCGGAGCTGGATATCAGCAACATCGACGAGCTGCGCGAAACCGCGGAATACTGCAATCAGTTGCCGGTCCACCCCCGCCACCCCTACGCGGGCGATCTGGTCTACACCGCCTTTTCCGGTTCGCACCAGGATGCGATCAAGAAGGGTATGACGGCGATGAAGCAGAGCAACAGCGGCGTCTGGGAAGTCCCTTACCTGCCGATCGATCCGCAGGACGTGGGCCGCAACTACGAAGCCATCATCCGGATCAACAGCCAGTCCGGTAAAGGCGGCGTCGCCTACATCCTGCAGACGGAGTATCACCTGGAGCTGCCGCGCGGCCTGCAGGTCGAGTTTACCCAGCGGATTCAGGAAGATGCGGACAATACTGGTAAGGAAATCAGCCCCGAGCACATCTGGCAGAGCTTCCAGGACACCTACCTTTCGTCGAAGGGACCGATCGAGTTTGTCGACCACCGCTCCGTCCCTGACGCCCATGCCTCGGAGCAGCGGGTTCTGACCGCCAGCCTGAACATAAAAGGCGAAGCGCGGGAGATCACGGGGCATGGCAACGGCCCGATTGCGGCCTACGCGGACGCACTCAAAAAAGACATCGGAATCGAGATCTCGGTTCTGAACTACTATGAGCACTCCACCGGCAGCAGCTCGGATGCGACCGCCGTCGCCTATGTGGAGGTCGAAACCGGGGACGGCCGTAAGGTCTGGGGCGTCGGCCGTCACCCCAACATCGTGAAGGCCTCGCTCCTGGCCGTCACCAGCGCCGCAAATCAGGCCAGCGGCTCCTTAAACTGACGAAGGTTACTGGCGAGCTTTCCGGGCGAAGCTTCCGGGCAAGGTTTCCTGCGGCAGCCGTGGTGGGAATCCCTGCCCCGGCCGCCCGGCCCGCTGCCTGAATTCCTGCTTCTTTGCGTTTTTGTGACGTTTCAATGTAACCTGCCTCCGTTCGACAGGCCGGATCAGCGCGGCGAGTGCAGGCTATGGAAAAGCATCTCGAGTGGAAAAGACCGCGCATCTACCTGCGCCCGCTCACTCCTTGTGATGCCAAAAGCTTCGCCCTCTTGCTGGGGGGAGATCCGAGATCTATCGCCATGATGGACCGGATGCCCCATCCCTGCACAGCGCCCGCCGCCCGGGACTGGATCGCGGAACACTCAACGTCGGAATGCTGTGCCTTCGGGATTCTGCGCCGCAGCGACCACAACTTTCTGGGCGCGATCGGCTTGAATACTGAAACCGAGATCCCCGAGTTAGGCTATTGGATCGGCCGCCCCTACTGGTCGCACGGTTACGCCACGGAAGCCGTCAGGACCATGGAGACACTGGCGGAAGATCTTGGAATCGCCTGCCTCGCCGCTGAGACCTTCCCCGGGAACCGCGCATCACAGCGCGTCCTGGCCAAGGCCGGATTTCGCGAAATGGGCCTCTTCGAAAGGGAACTCGCGGCCTCTGCAAGACGTAACATCGTCTGCCGCTTCGAGAAGGCCCTGGCCCCGCCGACTTGGGCTTGACCCACTCTAGAGATTGCGTTGCTGGAATCCTTGCGCATATATGAGCTATAGCGCACAAAGTCTCGCAACGCCCTTTCACCGCAGGACCTCCTCCATGACCACAGACAGCGACGCCCTCAACCTGCTCGAAGACCTGATCAAAAAAGCCAAGGCCCTCGGCGCGGATGCAGCCGACGCCCTGGTCTTCGAGTCCGCGTCCCTGTCCCATGCCCAGCGCCTCGGTCAGACCGAAAAGATGGAGCGGGAGGAAAGCAAGGACCTGGGATTGCGCGTCTTCAAGGGCAAGCGGCAGGCCATGGTCTCCTCGACCGACATGACCGCGGACACGCTCTCCGCGCTGGCGGAACGTGCGGTCGCCATGGCCGGCCAGGTGCCGGAGGACGAGTTCTGCGGACTGGCCGACCCGGAGCTTCTAGCAACAGAGATTCCGCAGATCGACCTCTTCGACGCCGAAGAACCGAGCCCCGACAGCCTGATCGAACGCGCGAGCGCCTGCGAAGAAGCCGCCCGGGCCGTGCCCGGCATCACCAACTCGGAAGGCGCCGAGGCCGGCTGGGGCTCGACCCGGGTCGCACTCGCCTCCTCGAGCGGCTTCGCGGCCAGCTACGCCTCGTCCGGGCACTCGGTCGGCATTGCCGTCCTGGCCGGCGAAGGCAGCGGAATGGAACGCGACTACGACTTCTCCAGCGCGGTCTACGGTGCCGACCTGGAAGACCCGGCAAGCATCGGCCGATCGGCGGGCGAGCGGGCGGTCAAGCGGCTGAATCCCCGCAAGCCGGACACCGGGCAGGCCAGCGTCGTCTTCGATCCACGGGTATCCGGCGGCCTGCTCCGGCACCTGGCGGGGGCCATCAACGGCGCCGCTATCGCGCGCGGCACCAGCTTTCTGAAGGACAAGCTCGAGACCCAGGTCTTTGCCGAAGGCATCACCATCATCGATGATCCGCACCGCCCGCGCGGCCTGAGCTCAAAACCCTTCGACGGCGAAGGCGTAGCCAACAAGCGTCGCGCGATCGTTGAAAACGGCCGGCTCACCACCTGGATCATGGACCTGCGCTCCGCCCGGCAGCTCGGGTTGACGACCACCGGCCATGCCGCGCGCGGCACCTCGGCACCGCCGAGCCCCTCGACCACCAACCTGCATATGGAAGCGGGTTCTCAGTCGCCCGAAGAGCTGATCGCGGATATCAAGAACGGCTTTTACGTGACCGAGCTCATGGGTATGGGTGTCAACGGGGTGACCGGTGACTATAGCCGCGGCGCCGCCGGTCTCTGGATCGAAAACGGCGTTATCGCCCACCCGGTTTCCGAAGCCACCATTGCCGGCAATCTCAAGGACATGTTCCTGAACCTGACGCCGGCAAACGATCTTGTTTTCCGCTATGGCACCAATGCCCCGACCCTGCGGATCGAGGGCATGACCGTCGCCGGAGCCTGACAGGCCTCATGTCCCTGCTCTCAGCGCCCATCCGGGCCTTTCCATGACGTCGCCGCAAGGCGTCGCAAGCGCAGCCGGCGCAGAAGCCTCGCCGCTCAAGGGGATCGCGCTCTACGTCGCCGCCATGGCCATCGTCCCGCTGATGGACGGAATCGCGAAGCATTTGAGCGAGGAAATGTCGGTCCTGCAGGTCAGTTGGGCGCGTTACTTCGCCCACTTCGCCATCCTGCTACCGTTGGTCCTCATCAAACACAAGCCGGCACAACTCTTGCCGCGACAGCCGTTCTTGCAGGTTGTCCGGGGCGGACTCCTGCTGATTTCGACCGTCTGCTTCTTCTGGTCGATCTCCCTAATGCCGTTGGCCGACGCCCTGGCCATCGTCTTCGTCTCACCCCTGGTCGTAACCGCACTCTCGCCTTGGCTGCTGGGAGAGACCGTGGGCCTGCGCCGCTGGAGCGCCGTGATCGTCGGTTTCCTGGGCGCCTGCATCATCATCCGCCCCGGGCCGGAGATGCTTAGCAGCGGCGCCCCTTTCGCCCTGGCGGCCGGCGTCGGCTATGCGCTCTATCTGATCTCGACCCGCCGGCTGGCCGGCAGCGCGCCGCCCAGCATAACCTTGTTTTATACCGCAGTGGTCGGCGCCATCGTACTCTCGCTGGCCGTTCCCTTTGCCTGGACCACGCCGAATATGACTCAGGTCGCGCTGATGGCGAGCCTGGGATTGATTGCCGCCATCGGACATTTCCTGGTGATCAAGGCTTTTGACTCGGCGCCGGCCTCCCTGCTGGCGCCCTACGGCTATTCTGAGATTGTCATGGCGACGGCCGTCGGTTATCTGGTCTTCGGTGACTTCCCGGACTTCTGGACCTGGACTGGGATCGCTATCTTGATTACCAGCGGGATCTACGTTTCCCTGCGCGAACGCAAGGTCAAGGCCACCCACTCGTAACTGGCCCTAGTCCTGCGCTTGCGGCGCATGGTAAGGTCCGCGCGATTGATTTCTCGAACAGGCGAATTTTTGACTGAAAGATCCGAAGCGGCCGACAAAAAGCCGGCAAAAGTAAAGCTGGCACTGGATGCGACCACCAGAGTCTTGCTGGGGCGCCTGATCCGCGTTTACGTAAAACCTCAGATTCCCCGGATCGTGATGGCCGTGATCTGCATGGCGATCGTGGCGGCCTCCACGGCTGCCTTTCCGCAGCTCATCAAGCCAATCATCAACGAGATCTTTGTCAGCAAGAACGAAGCCGCGCTCTACCCCATCGCCATCGCCTGCCTCCTGGTGTTCGCCGCGAAGGGCATTGCCGACTATGCGCAAGCCGTGCTGATGAGCTTTGTCGGCCAGCGTATCGTTGCGGATGTGCAGACTCAGCTCTTCGAGCGCCTGATCGACGCCCCGCTTGCCTTTTTCCACAGCACGGCGCCTGGCACGCTGATCGCGCGCTTTATCAACGACGCCAATCTGCTGCGTTCTGCCGTCTCCACTTCCCTCACGTCCATGGGCAAGGATGCTCTGACGCTGGTCGGTCTGACATCAGTGATGTTCTATGAGGACTGGCAACTCTCGGCATTGGCTTTGATTGCCTTCCCGACGGCTATTTTACCGATTCTGCGGGTCGGGCGCCGCATGCGCAAGGTGGCCGGCAGCACGCAGGTTCAGGTCGGCAACCTGACGACGGTCCTGGATGAAGCCTTCCAGGGCATCCGTTACGTCAAAGCCTATTGCATGGAAGCTTACGAAACGCGCCGGGCGAGCGGGACCATCGACGAGGTCTTCGAACTGAATGTCAAAGCAGCGCGTACCCGCGCGTCTCTACGGCCGATTATGGAGATTTTGGCGGGTCTCGCGATCGTGGCGGTTCTGCTTTACGGCGGCAACCAGGTCATCGACGAGGTTCGGGACCCGGGATCCTTCTTCGCTTTTGTCTTCGCACTGCTATTGGCTTACGAGCCCGTCAAGAAACTGGCGCGTCTTCACGTCAATCTACAGGAGGGTATGGCCGCGGCGCAGCGCCTGTTCGACCTCCTGGATGAAGAAGAAACCATTGTCGAGCGGTCTGACGCCAAGGCTCTGAAACTCTCAGGCGGTGAAATTACCTTCGAGCGCGTCGATTTCAGCTACGATCCGGAAGCGCCGGCACTGCACGAACTCTCCCTGACGGTGCCGGCCGGCAAAACCGTCGCGCTGGTCGGCCCCTCCGGCGCCGGCAAGTCGACCTTGCTCAATCTCATCCCGCGCTTTTACGACACCAACAGCGGACGCGTCCTGGTCGACGGCCAGGACGTGCGGGATGTTACGCTGCACAGCCTGCGGAACTCCATCGCCCTGGTCAGCCAGGAAGTCCTGCTGTTCGACGACAGTGTCCGTGCCAATATCGCCTATGGACGGCCGGAGGCCAGCGAGGAGGAGATTATCGAAGCGGCCCGGCACGCCGGCGCGCACGACTTCATCACCGAGCTTCCCGAGGGCTATGACACCGAGGTCGGCACGCGGGGCAGCAAGCTTTCCGGCGGTCAGCGCCAGAGAATCGCCATCGCGCGCGCCATGGTCCGCGATGCCTCGATCCTGCTGCTCGATGAGGCAACTTCTGCGCTGGACAGCGAGTCGGAACGGAAGGTACAGGCGGCGCTCAGCACGCTGATGACCGGCAAAACCACGGTCGTGATCGCCCACCGTCTCTCCACCGTCGTCGAAGCCGACATCATCTACGTCCTGGATGGTGGCCGGGTTCTCGAAAGCGGCGCTCATGCTGAACTGCTGGCCAAGGGTGGCGCCTATGCCAAGCTCTACGCCCTACAGTTCGCAGAACAGAACGAAGAATCCGAGGATTCAAGCGGTCTGAGAATCCAGGCTTAGCAGGATTGTTGTTCCAGGGTCATGCGTCTTTCCAAGCGTATCTTTAAATCACACGCCATACAGGGACTGATCGCCGGCCTCGCCGCCGGCTACGTGAAGTTCGTGCATAAGACCACCCGCTGGACCATTCAGGAAACCGAGGAAGCCAAGGCGCTGCGCCTGAGCGACAAGGGTTTCGTGGTCTGCTTCTGGCACGGGCGCATGCTGTTGATCAGCCCGGCCTGGGACGGGGTGAAGCCACTGCACATGCTGATCTCGGCCCATAGCGACGGCGTTATGATTTCCCGCGCCGTGTCACATCTGGGGATCCAGACCATCAAGGGCTCGAGCCGAAAGGGGGGCATGTCGGCCCTGCGCGCGATGCAGCGCCTGCTGGAGGAGGGCAGCATCGTGGGCGTAACGCCGGACGGCCCGCGCGGCCCGCGCATGCAGGCCAAGTCGGGGGCCATCAAGGCGGCGCAGATGGCGGGTACGCCGATCATGCCCATGACCGGGAACATTTCCCGGCGCCGTGTTCTCAAGTCCTGGGACCGTTTCTGCCTGCCGCTGCCCTTCGCACGCGGCATCGTCTGTCTGGGCACACCGATCGAACCCCCGGTCTCCACCGACGATGAAGAGCTGGAGAACTGGCGCCGCACGCTCGAAGAGCGGCTCAATGTCCTGACCGCGGATGCGGACCGGCACTTCGGGCAGACGGTCATCGAGCCGGCCGATGCGCGCACCTGACTTCTGGGCGCGCGACGGGCTCCTGCCCCTGCTGCTGTCGCCGCTCGCATGCCTCTACGCCTTGGGCGGCTGGCTGAGGTTCAGCTTCACCCAAGGCTATCACGCCGAAGTCCCCGTCATCTGTGTCGGGAATCTGGTCGCGGGTGGTGCTGGCAAAACGCCGATTGCGCTCGACATCATTCAGCGGCTGCAGTCCGCCGGCCTCCGCGTGCATGCCCTGACCCGCGGCTACGGCGGCAGTGAGCGCGGCCCGGTCAGGGTCCTGCCCGGCCACACGGCAGCCGAAGTCGGCGACGAGGCCCTGCTGCTCGCCGAACAGACCGACACCTGGGTCTCGGCGGACCGTCCTTCAGGAGCCCGGGCCGCAAGCGCCGCCGGCGCCCAGATCATCGTCATGGACGACGGCTTCCAGAACCCCTCTCTTCACAAGGATTTCTCACTCCTTGTGGTCGATGCGGCCTTCGGCCTCGGCAACGGGCGTGTCATGCCGGCCGGCCCGCTTCGCGAACCCGCCGGGCGCGGCCTGGCACGTGCCGGTGCGCTCGTGGTTCTGGGGCCTGAAAACACGCAGGACTGGGAGAATACTGCGCTCGCCCGGAGACTGACGACAAAGGACACGCACCCGCTTTTGGCCGCCGGCCTCACAGCGAAGGGCGGGCAAGCCAACCTCACCGACCGGAAGGTCCTAGCCTTCGCCGGGATCGGCCGGCCGGAGAAATTCTATGCAACGCTGCGGGAATTATCTCTGGAGATCGTGGAAACGCGGGACTTTCCCGACCATCACCCTTATACCGACGGCGAGATCGAAGAACTGCTCCAACGGGCGGCCACTTTGGACGCCGTCGCCATCACAACGGAAAAGGATGCCGTGCGCCTGTCCCCCCAGTACCGCAGCAGAGTAACGACCCTGCCGATCGAGGTCGTTTGGCGGGATCCCGCTGCCATCGAGGGCCTCTTGGGCCCACTTGTACAGAGGTGCTCCACCAGTGGCTAAGCTGCGGTCGAACAAACTCTTTCAAAAGCTGATCAAGCATCCCATCGAAGCCGCGGGCCTCTATGTCACCCTGGGCCTTTTCCGGCTGTTTCCTGTCGACATGGCCTCGAACTTCGGCGGCTGGCTCGGCCGCACGGTCGGCCCCAGGGTTGGGGTATCGCGCCGCGCGCGACGGAATCTTCGACTTGCCTTCCCGGACAAATCGTCCGATGAGATCGAAAGGATCGTGGTGGGCATGTGGGACAATCTCGGCCGCGTTCTTTTCGAGTACCCCCATCTGGACAAGATCACCGCCAAGGATGCGGGCCGGGTCGAGGTCGTCGGTGCCGAGCATGTGTTCGAGGGCGCCAAACTGGGCCGGGGCACGATCCTGGCGTCAGGCCATTTGGCCAATTGGGAGGTCATGGCCCTGGTCGCCGGGCAGCATGACTTCGATCTGACGATCATCGTACGCGAACCCAACAACCCTTACGTTCAGCCCGCCGTCGAGCGTCTGCGCGGCACCTCAGGCGGAAAACGCATCGCCAAGGGAGCCGACGGCGCGCGGCAAGCTCTTCAGCTCCTTAAGAAGGGCGGTGCGCTGGGGATTCTCTTCGATCAAAAATTGAGCGATGGCATCCCGGTGTCCTTCTTCGGTCATACCGCCATGACTCCTGCCGCGCCGGCGCAGTTAGGCCTCAGGTTCGGAAGCAGCATCATTCCCGTCCAGACTGAACGCCTGGGACCTGGCCGCTTCCGGATGACCTGCCATCCACCGATGGAGCACCCGAACAGCGGCAACCGGAAAGAGGACATTTCAGCGGCGATGGAACAGCTCAATCGGAAGCTGGAGTCCTGGATCCTCCATAAGCCGGAAGACTGGCTCTGGCTGCATCGGCGTTGGCCGCAGAAGACCTACGACAGCATGGACACCAACAGCCAGCAGCGATGACGGCTTTCACTTCGTCGCCGGCATCGGCCCCACGAGAAGCTGCGGGTCGACACGCTCCTCGAACCAGTTGATACGCCAGTCCAGATGCGGTCCGCTCGAGCGGCCGGTGCTCCCTACTTTCCCGATTTCCGCTCCCTGTTTGAGACGCTGACCGACTTCGACGGAGAGGGATTCCATATGGAGAAAGGCCGACGTCAGGCCGTGGCCGTGGTCCAGGATAACGGTTCCACCGCTGTAGTAGAGATCCGCCTCAGCCAGAGTCACGACCCCATCGGCCGGCGCCCCGACAGGCGTCCCCTTGGGAGCGGCGATATCGACACCAAAGTGCGGCCGGCGCGGTTCACCGTTGAAGATCCGCTGACTGCCGTAGATCCCGCTGATCCTGCCGATGACCGGCCAGACGAAGCCATTGTCGAAAAAGGCCTCCGGATGATCGATGGCCCGGACCCTGGCGATCTCGGCATTCTCCTGCTTGATCCGCTCCAGGACCGCTTCCGGCGGTGAGACGTACTTCTTAGCCACACCATTGATGCGCTGAATGTCGTACTCGCGCGTCTTGACCGGCAGCAGGCGCGTATCCTGGGAACCGTCCGGGTAAGTCACACTGAGTTCCACTTCGGAGGCCGCATCCCGGCCGAAGCCCAGAACGAAACGTCCCTCGGGTGAAACACGCAGCAACCGCTCACCGACCTGCACTTCGGCGCCGGGCGTCACCCGGCCGAAAATCAAGCCGCCCTGAACCAGGTCACCATCGAGGATCAAATCCCCTGCAGCAGAGACAGGGCCGGTAAAGACCCAAAGGCCTGCAAGAACGAGGCAAAGAAGGCGCAGCTTGTTCCAAATCATAACAAAGATCCCTGAGGGTCGTCTTGCGTCGGCGGACTGCCTTGCGGTTTCAGGCGCTTCGGCTTCGCTCCTCCCGGGGGTTTGGCGGACGAAGCCTCGGGCGCCGATGTTTTGCCGGCAACAGCCGCAACTTCGCCATCGGCAAATTCAATGCCCAAAGACATGCCCTCAGTCACATCCGCCGCGCGCAACACGCCGCCCTCGGCACCGCGCACCACTGCAAAACCGCGCCGAAGAACATTCTTGTAGGAGACGCTCTCCAACACGCGATCCAGTTCCTTGACCGCGCGCTGCCGCTCCTGGATCAGGTCCCGACCGGACTCGCCCAGACGGCGGCCGGCATCGAGGCGCTGGAAGGCCTGGCGGAAGGGTTCGACAAGCCGCGGCCGGAGAGACTGCAGCCGCTCGCCTTGCGCCGAGAGCTGCTGACTGGCCAGGCGGATCTGCTGACGCGGATGCGGCAACTGTGCCGCCAGTTCCACCAGTGCGCCGCGCCGGTAGGCCACCAGGTTCCCCATGGCGTTGGCGAGGCGCTCCGCCGAATCGTCCAGGCGCTGGCTCTTTTCCTCCAGCAACCGTTTCGGGTCCGGCAGGCCGCGGCCAAGCCCTTCGACCTCCATACGGCGCTCTGTCAGAAAGCGCCCGGTGCCGCTCAAAAGCCGCCGTTCCAGATCCAGCATCTGCGCGGTCAGTTCAGCCCGGACCGGCACGGCCATCTCGGCAGCGGCCGTTGGTGTCGGCACGCGGCGATCCGAGGCAAAGTCGATCAGCGTGGTGTCGGTCTCATGTCCAACCGCCGATATCAGAGGAATGTCGGATTCCGCCGCGGCCCGGACCACCACCTCTTCGTTAAAGGCCCAGAGATCCTCCAGGCTGCCGCCGCCGCGCGCCACGATCAGGACATCCGGACGCGGGACCTCACCGTCTTTTGGAAAGCCGTTGAAGCCCCGGATTGCCGCCGCGACCTGCTCAGCGGCTGTATCGCCCTGAACCAGCACCGGCCAGACCAGCACCCGTCGCGGAAAGCGGTCCGAGAGGCGATGCAGGATGTCCCGGATCACCGCACCGGTGGGCGAGGTCACCACGCCGATGACATCCGGCAGGAACGGCAGTTTGCGCTTGCGCTCCGCTTCGAACAGTCCCTCGGCCGCCAGCTTTCGCTTGCGGTCTTCCAGCAGCTTCAGCAGCGCGCCCGCGCCGGCCAGTTCCATGGCGTCGATGACGATCTGATACTTCGAGCGCCCCGGATAGCTGGTGACCCGACCGGTGACGATCACCTCCATGCCGTCTTCGGGCTGCAGGCCCAACCGGCCGGCCACACCGCGCCAGCAGACTCCGTCGAGGACAGCCGATTCGTCCTTCAGGGCCATATAGAGGTGGCCGGAGGCCGCGCGCTTGAAGCCGGAGATCTCGCCGCGCACCCGCACCCGGTCGAAACTGGTCTCCAGGGTGCGTTTCACCGCCTGGGAGATCTCGGAAACGGAAAATTCGGGCATATTGCCCGGACCTGAATTCATCGTTCCTGTCACTTCTCCTGGAACCGTCCCGCTGCCGTCTGTAAAAGATCGCTCATTGCGTCGGCATCCTATGAAAAAAGCCACGCCCGGTGAAGGACGGCAAGGCAACAAAAGGGAAGTTTTTTCAATGAAGGTACTCGTCGTCGGTTCGGGCGGACGCGAACACGCCCTTTGCTGGTCTCTGGCTTCCTCGCCGCTCTGCAGCGCGCTTTACTGCGCACCGGGTAATGCAGGGATCGCCTCGGTGGCGACCTGCGTGCCCATTGGTGCCGAAGATATAGAGGCTATCGCTTCCTATTGTGGCGAAAACAAGATCGATTTTGTCGTGGTCGGTCCGGAAGTCCCGCTCGTTCTGGGTCTAGCCGACCGCCTGACGGCACTCGGCATCAAGAGCTTCGGCCCCTCCGCCGCCGCCGCGGCCCTGGAGGGCTCCAAGGGTTTCATGAAGGACATCTGCGCCAAGTACGGGGTTCCAACCGCGGCTTACGGCCGCTTCAAAGATGCCGAATCGGCCAAGGCCTTCATCCGACAGCAGGGTGCTCCCATCGTCGTCAAGACCGACGGTCTGGCAGCCGGCAAAGGCGTGATCATCGCGGAGACGGTCGAAGCAGCCGAGCAGGCGGTCGATGCCGCCATGACCGACGCAGTCTTTGGCGAGGCCGGCGCGGAACTGGTTATCGAAGAGTTCATGCAGGGCGAGGAAGCGAGCTTCTTCGTCCTGACCGACGGCATCTCGGCCCTGCCCCTGGCTTCGGCCCAGGACCACAAGCGCGTCGGCGACGGCGATACCGGCCTGAACACCGGCGGCATGGGCGCTTACTCACCGGCGCCGGTTCTGACGGAAGCTCTGCAACGACGTGTTCTCGAGGAGATCGTCCAGCCCACCATCGACGGCCTGCGCAGCGAAGGTACGCCTTATACAGGCGTACTCTACGCCGGCCTGATGATTACGGCTGAAGGGCCAAAGCTGATCGAATACAACGTGCGCTTCGGCGACCCGGAATGCCAGGTTCTGCTGCCGCGGCTGAAGTCGGACCTTCTGCCGGCCCTGATGGCGGCCTGCAACGGCAGTATCGACCAGGTCGATCTGGAATGGCACGACGAGGCCGCACTGACGGTCGTCATGGCCGCGCAGGGTTATCCCGGCAGTTACGCCAAGGGTGACGAGATCGGCGGCCTCGAAGAGGCGGGCTCCGGGGAAGGCAGCGTGGTATTTCATGCCGGCACCAAGGCCGGAGACAACGGCGCCGTTCTCGCCAACGGCGGACGGGTGCTGAACGTCACAGCCAAGGCTGCGACGATCGCCGAAGCACAGAGGCGCGCCTACGCCGCCGTCGATCGGATCGACTGGCCGGGCGGTTTCTGCCGCCGGGACATCGGCTGGCGCGCCCTGGAAAAGTAAATCTAAAACTTATACCAAGGAGCAGTCAGCGGTTGGCTGCCGCCAGCTTTTCACGGATTGAGTCCGCCCAGACCACGTGCCCGGGCTCCTTACCGCCGAGAATCGACAACAACAGCGCTTCGCTGTCGGAGATATTCTCAAAGGCCCGCATAACACCGGACGGACAGACAATGCCGTCCAGGTAATCCAGCTCAACCGAATTCTCGCCCTCATCGCCCCAGAAAACCTTCCAGCGACCGGTCAGGCAGACAAAGGTTTCCTCGCTGTCATGGGAATGCAGAGCGGCGCCATTGCCCGGCAGCGCGCGGATGAAGTCGATATGGTAGTTCTCCGCCTGCTCGACCTTCGAGCGCAGGTTCTCGTCCGCCGTGCCCCCGCCGAGCGCCCCAAGGAGAATCCGGTTGTGGCCCGGCACCACCGCATCGATAAAAGCGGTATCGGTGTGGGGCAACTCCTTGAAGCGGAAGACACGGCCAAGCATCTCATCCTTTGACATGGCCCGGGTCTTTCCGAAGTAAGCGCCAACCTTTTCGTCAAATGCGATGTCCTGCTCAAGTCTCATCGTTTCATTCCTGCCTTTCGTCCTGGAGCGGATCCGCTCTACTTTAAACAGTTAGATCAGATTCACCGGGTCACGTGTGATCGCGGCATGCGATTCCACGTCATCCGGATCTGATCTGCTCACAAATTCCAAAAGCTCACCGACCAGTCCTTCCGGATTGGTCAGCATCATTTCATGACCGCCGGTCAGGCTTTTGACCTGCCAACGGTCATCGCGCGAAAAACGCTCGATAAAGTTCTGATAGGGCTGCGGCGCCCGATCGCTTGCAAAGAGGTAGAGCCGTTTGCTGATGAAACCCGATCCCACAGCCTCGCTCTTCTCGGTAAAGGCCTTGAGCGGCTGATCGGTGAGCCGCCGTGAGAGCAATGCGACAACAGCCGGGTCTTCGATAAAGAACTGTGCCGGATCGGGTGGCGGGATACGCCAGCCCTCGCCATCTTCCATTGCTGAGCCCAGGAACTTTTCACGCGCAACCGGCGGAATGATGTCCAGCAGAGCCTCTCCCGTCTCCGGCACAACGGCCTCAACGTAAACGACGGCCGCGATCCGCTCCGGACAGCGGCTCTCCAAAGCGCGGCCGATCATACCTGCATACGAATGCAGTATTAGCACAACATCACGCAGGCCTTCATCCTTTATCAGGGCTTCGACTTCATCGACATGATCGCGCAGGCCGGTATCAGTCGTCAGTTCGTCGCTTCGCTCGCTCAGCCCTGCGAGGGTGGGATTGCAGACGCGATGCCCTGATGCCTCGATACGCGCCGCCACCTGCGCCCAGCACCAGCCGCCGTGCCAGGCGCCGTGAACCAGAACGAAGGTCTCGGGTTTCATTGTCGCGACCATAAGCGCCCCGATGCGATTTCGGCACCCTCGACAAGCGCCGTTAGCTTGGCGAAGGCAACGTCGGCATCCACCAGGCCGTCGCCGGCGAAGGTCGAAAAGCCGCAGTCCGATGCCGCGATCACCCGCTCCCGCCCGACGATGCCGGCGAAGGTTTCGATCCGCTGCGCGACCAGTTCCGGATGCTCGATGAAGTTGGACGTGGAGTCGATACAGCCTGGCGCCAGGACCTTGTCTTCCGGGATCTCCACATCGCGGAAGACGGTCCATTCATGGGCATGCCGCGGATTGGAGGCCTCGAACAGCAGGGTCTGCGGCCGCGCCTTCAGGACCACATGAATGATCTTCTCCAGCGGGATATCCTTGTGATGCGGACCCTCGTAGTTGCCCCAGCAGAGATGCAGGCGCAGCCGTTCGGGTGGCAATCCCTCCAGCGCATGGTTGAGCGCCTCGATCTGTTCTTCCGCATGCTTCAGGAAGGTCGCATCGTCTTCTTTCTGGAAGATGGTGTGCCGCCCCATGGCGAGATCCGGACAGTCGATCTGCAGCATGAAGCCGGCCTCGACGATGGCCGCATACTCCTCGCGCATGGCCGCCGCCAGGGCCTCGAGGTAACGCTTGTGTTCGCCATAAAAACGGTCCGGCTGAAAGACCGCGATCACGCCCGGCGAGGCGGCGTTCATGAAGGCACCGACGGGCCGATTGTTGTTGACCGCGCCCTTGAACGCCGTGAGGTCAGCCTGGAGCGGCGCCCGGTCCTTGACCGTGATCTCGCCGGTGCAGCAGGGCCTGGGCAAGGGCAGTGCCTTCTTGCGCCACTCACCGAGCATCTTGGCAAAGCCAGGGAAGTCGGCGAGATCCGCACCCGGAATACGCTCGCTGTCACCGGAGAATCCGGTCAGACGGTCCTTGATATAGTTGGCATAGCCGATCTTGGAGAACTCGCCGTCGGAGACCACATCGACACCACAGGCAATCTGCCGGGCAACGATGGCATCGACCGCCTCGGCGACGACCCGGTTGAAATCCTCCAGGGATTCCAGTTCCCCCCGTTCCTTGGCAAGCAGCAGGTCGCAGACGTGATCCGGCCGCGGCAGGGATCCGACATGCGTGGTGAGGATTCGTTCGTCGCTGCGCATCTGTCGCTCCTTCAGCCCTTGACCGAGCCGGCGGTGAGTCCGCTGATGATCTGGCGGGCCGCAAAGAAGGTGAAGAGCAGCGGCGGGATGACAATCAGCGTGCCCATGGCCATGATCCGCCCCCACTCCACGCCGGTATCGGTGATGAAGCCCGCAGCTCCGACCGGCAGCGTGCGGGTCTTCCGGCCAGTCAGCAGCAGCGCCAGGATGAACTCGTTCCAGGCGATCCGGAAGGTGAAGATCCCTGCCACCGCATAGCCGGACTTCATCATGGGGAACAGCACCTTGAAGAAGACCTGCAGCGGCGAGGCGCCGTCCACGATCGCGGCTTCCTCCAGCTCCACCGGGATCTGTTTGTAGAAGCCGAACAGCAGCCAGATGGCAAAAGGCAGGTTCAGTGCTGTGTAAAAGAAGATCAACACTGCCAAATCGGCCTTCAGGCTCAACGTCGCCACCATGGCGAAGGCCGGCACCGCCAGCACCGCCGGCGGCACCATCCGCACCAGCAGGGTCGCATTGGCGACGAACCGGCGGCCTTTGAACTCCAGCCGCGCCAGCGCATAGGCGCAGAGACCGCCGAGGAAGAGGGTCAGGAAGGTCGAGATGGTCGCGACGATGACCGAATTGATGAAGTAGCGGTCGAACTTGCCCCGGGTCAGGATGTATTCGTAGTTCTCCATGGTCGGAAAGAAGAAGAACCAGACCGGTTTGGCATCGAAGATCAGGACCTCGTTCTTGAAGGAGGTCGAGATCATGACCCAGATCGGCGTCAGGCAGATGATCGCCAGGATTATCAGGCCGCCATAGTGGCTCCAGAGCCGCAAGGGGCTGTCGATACGCTGCATGGACATTAAAACCTCATATGTCCGACTTGTCCTTCATGGGATTTCCAACCACCAGGATCCCGAGACTTAGGAGAAAGACGATGAGAATGAGCAAAACCGAGATCGCCGAGGCGTAACCGAGAAGCTGCGCGTCGAAGGCCCGGTTATAGATGTGCAGGGACAGCAGTTCCGTCGCCCGGCCCGGGCCGCCGCCGGTCAGGATGTACATGACCTCGAGCGCCCGGAAGACATCGATCAGGCGCATCAGCAGCGCGATCACCAGGATCGAGCGGATCATGGGCAGCTTGACCAGGAAGATCTGCTGCCACCAGTTGGCGCCGTCGATGCGGCTAGCTTCCAGCACTTCGGACGGCAGAGCCTGCAGGCCCGCGATAACGATGATGAAGATGAAAGGCGTCCACTGCCAGATGTCGGTGAAGACGATGGCGAAGAAGGCCAGTTCTGCATCACCCAGCCAGACCTGCGGCTCGATGCCGAGGAAACCCAGGTAGTAGTTGATCCAGCCGACCCGTGCATCGAAGAGGTAGCGCCAGATCAGGCCGACCACCACCGGCGAGACCATCAGCGGCAGGATGAAGATGGTCCGGAAGATGCTGGCACCCCGGATCGGCTTTTCCAGCAGCAGCGCCAGCGTGACCCCGAGGATCATCTCGATCGAGATGGTCCAGAAGCCGAAGCGGAAGGTCACCCAGATGGATTCCCGGACATCCGGATCGCTCAGCATGCGGATGTAGTTGTCGAAACCGACGTTTTCCGCCTTGGCGAACTTGGTGCCGATCTTCCAGTCGAAGAAGCTGAGGTAGAAGGCGTCGGCGACCGGATAGAGCAGCCCGGCGATCATCACGACCGCCGCCGGCAGGACGAAGAAATAGGGTGTCAGGGCGCTGCCGCGCGCCTGCCCTTTCCCCGCCGCTATGACCATTTGCTCCGCCACCCGATCTTCCTATTGAGTTCTTGCCCCGTTCGGGCCGACGCCGGGACGAATCCCAACGCCGGCCCTCCGGGAGATACGCCGATTATCTCAAGACCTACTGCCGGTACTTGGCCCAGGCGTAGTAACCTTCCCGTTCCATGATCGCGCGGGCCTTTTCATTGGCCTCGTCCATGATCGGCTGGATCGGATCGTTGGTGGTGATGACTTTGGTCAGCGCCTGCCCAAGCACGTCGATGTTGAGCTCGTTCCACTCGGGGATCAGCGGACGCCAGTCCGGATCGGCGCAGGGTAGCTGCTCCGCGACCACCGGATACTCGGGGAACTGCTTGACGAACTCCGGATGGTTCAGGGTCGAAATCCGGATCGGATCGCCGCCCAGTTCCACCATGCGCTTATCGCCGGCCTTCGAGGTCATATACTGGACAAAGAGGAAGGCCGCCTCCTGGTTCTGCGAGTTGGCCGGAATGCCCATGGCGAAACCGCCGGTCTCGGAACCGCAGCGCGTGCCCACCGGATGCAGCGCGAAGCCGACCTTGCCGTCGACCTTCGAAAGCTTCGGATTGCGCGACATCGCGGCGATCTTCAGGCTGTCCAGGTACATGGCCGCATCGCCCTGCAGGAAAGCCGCGGACATTTCCGAGAAGCCGTAGGAGGGAATGCCGGTCGGGCCGGTCTGTGCGACGGTCCGCAGGACTTCGGCCGCCTGCACGGCCTCGGGACTGTTGATCACCGGGTTCCACTTGTCGTCGAAGATCTTGCCGCCGAGCGGGGCCAGATGCAGCAGCCAGGCCGCCGTGACCTGGTGGCCGGTCTTGCCGCGCGAGGTCAGGGCGCCCATGCCCTTCTTGTCCTTGATGATCTGCGAGACCGAAACCAGTTCGTCGTAGGTCTTGGGCGGCTCGAGGCCCAGCTCTTCGAATACATCCTTGCGGTAAGCCAGGATCGAGGTCTCGGCGCCGAAAGGCACGCCGTAGAGGGCGCCCGACTTACCGGGCATATAACCCTTGGTGCCGCCGACGACACCACCGTTCTGGAGGTAGGCGTCAGCGATATCATCGATGTCATAGTCCGGATCGACCAGAGCGCCGTTGGTGAAGAACTGGCTGAGCGGTGTCAGAAGTCCCTTGGAGACGTACTCGCCCTTCCACATGACGACCCAGGAGACCACGTCGTATTCGCCTTCGTCCTTGGACATCTCCAGGATCTGCCGGTCGCGCAGCTTGAGGTACTGCAGCGCGTCGATCTCGACCTCGATGCCGGTTTCCTCGGTGAACTCCTCCACGAGAGTCTCGGCCGCCTTGAAATGGCTGAGCGCCGGCCAACTGACCACAATGGTCGTGCCCTCATACTTCTCGTAAGGATTGGCCAGCGCCGCGCCTGCCAGCGCGCCCATGGCCAGAGTTGCAGCAGCGGTCGACGCCACCGCCTTTTCAAACCACTGTTTCATTCTCTCCTCCCTAAAGCCTGTTTCTACGACAGATGTTTCGCTCCGACTGGCCGTAGCCTGCGAGAGCTAGAGTGCCTGGCCGCTCACGCGGTCAAACAGGTAAAGCCGTTCGGTATCGAAGTAGTAGGTGCCCGATTCCATGGGCGCGGCATCGGGCCCGGCCTCGACCGCCGCCGTGAATTGCCGGCCGCCCACCGAAGCCGCGAGGAACTGGCTCGAACCGATGTATTCGGCCACGTCCACGGAGAGCTCGATGGGCGCGAAGGCTCCGTTGCCCCGATCGGCGGCGGCGAAATGCTCCGGGCGCAGGCCGAGAACGATCTCCTGCGACTTGGCCGCGTCGGCCCGCGCCTGAAGACGTCCGGGCACCGGCAGTTCGAAGCCCTGCCCCTTCACCGCGAGCGTGCCGTTGTTGCGGGTCAGTTCGGCCTCCACCAGGTTCATGGAGGGCGAGCCGATGAAACCGGCCACGAAGAGATTCGCCGGCGCGGTATAGACCTCGCGCGGGCTGCCGATCTGCTGGATCAAGCCGTCCTTCATGATCACGATGCGGTCGGCCATGGTCATGGCTTCGATCTGATCGTGGGTCACATAGACCATGGTGCGCTCCAGGCGCTTGTGCAGGATCGCCAACTCGGTCCGCATGGTCGCGCGCAGCTTGGCGTCCAGGTTCGACAGCGGCTCGTCGAAGAGGAAGCAGTAGGCGTCGCGCACGATGGAGCGGCCCATGGCCACCCGTTGACGCTGACCGCCGGAAAGATCCTTGGGCTTGCGGCCGAGGTAGGGCGTCAGCTCCAGCATCTCGGCGGCGCGCCGCACCCGCTCGTCGATCTCCGCCTTCGGCACCCGCGCCAGTCGGAGAGCAAAGGACATGTTGCCGGCCACGTCCATGTGGGGGTAAAGCGCATAGGACTGAAACACCATAGCGATGTCCCGCGCCTTGGGCTGCGCATAGGTGACGTCCTTGTCGGCAATGAAGATTTCACCCGCGGAGACGGTCTCGAGCCCGGCGATCATGCGCAGCGTGGTCGACTTGCCGCAGCCCGAGGGGCCGACGATCACGACGAACTCACCTTCGTCGATCTGAAGATTGAGTTCCGGAATGACCACGACGTCGCCGAAGGCCTTCACGACATCTCTCAGCACCACGCCAGACACCTGAGCTGCTCCCTCCCGTGGTTGTAAAGCCGATGCATGTCCTTGCTTTCGACCCTTTGCCAGCATCGCCGGGTCTCGACATCGTTACATCGGTCCGCCGCTTTGCGACTGTTCGCCGCGACGTTGTTTTGTTATCGGTAACACTATTCAAGAACGAGAATCAACGTATAATGTCATACGCTAACATTTTCCGACGACAAAAGCCATGAGCGAGCAAAAACCGCTGAAAACCCGCGCACGCCGCCGGTCTCAGGGTTCCGGAACCCTGAGCGAGGTCGCCCGCGCGGCCCAGGTCAGTGAGATGACCGTCTCCCGGGTTCTGCGGCGTAAGGACAAGGTTGCCGCCAAGACCCGCGACCATGTTTTGCAGGTTATCCGGGATCTCGGCTACGTGCCCAACCGGCTTGCCGGCGCGCTTGCCTCGGCCAGTTCCAACCAGCTTGCGGTGATCATCCCTTCCCTGCGCAACATCGTCTTTCCAGAGGTGCTCTCCGGTATCACCGACCGCCTGGACGAGGCGGGCTATCAGGCCGTGATCGGGATTTCCGACTATGACCTGGAGCGCGAAGCATCGCTGGTCGAAGCCATGATGTCCTGGCGCCCGGCGGGGATCATCGTGACCAACACGCGCCACAGTCCCCACGCCACGAGGATGCTGGAGGTGACCAGGTCTCCGGTGGTGGAGATGATGGACCTGACCGAATCGCCCATCGACATCTGCGTCGGGCTCGATCACGGCAAGGCTGGCGCCGAGATGGCCCGTCACCTGCTCGCCAAAGGCTATCGCGAGATCGGTTACCTGGGTTGCGACCTGGTCACCGACGCCGCGGCCGGGAAACGCTTCGAGGGTTTCTGCGCGGTCCTGCAGGAGGCCGGTCTTTCGATCGCCACCACCCTCACCATCGATGAGCCCTCAGGCATCGGGCTGGGCCGCCGCCACATGGCGGATCTGCTGTCGAAAGTTCCCCAGGGACAAAAGCTGGACGCCGTGTACTTCTCCAACGATGCGGTCGCCGTCGGTGCGCAGCTCTACTGCATGACGGAGGGCATCCGCATCCCGGAAGATCTAGGGCTCGCCGGCTTCAGTGGCCTGGAGGTCGGCCAGGCCATGCCGCTCCCGCTCACGACCATCCGTTCCAAGCGCTACCACGTGGGCTGGCTCAGCGCGGACTGCGTGGTGCGGCGGCTGGGCGGCGAGGAACCGCCGCGGATTACGGATGCGGGCTTCGAGCTGATCGAAGGGGCAACGGCCTGACGCGCCTCTTTCAGTTCCCTTTGTCTTGGTTCCCGGGATGCTCCCGGTCCGGTCCCCAGATCGCCTGGTAGGTATCCTTGCGCAACCCCAGCCGCTCGAAGAAGACAAACAGCAGCCAGAGCAGCAAAACAATGCCCACAACAACGAGGAAACTGGTTTCGGGCCAGCCCATCAGCAGCATGCCCGTCGCCATGGCCGCGAAGGCAAGGCCCAGCGAGAGATAGCCCCCGCACTTGTGCCAGGCCTCGAAAGACAACCGCCGTCCGGTCATGTCGTAGTGATCGCCGCGCCAGGTCGCGCTGTCATCGGGATCGGCGCTTGGGTCGGTCGGCCCGCCCTTGCTGCCGCGCAGCCAGCCGCTCAGAACCTGCGCGCAGGCCAGCAGCACCGCCGCTACCCCCAGGACTCCGTGGACGGAGAGTTCCAGGCCGCCGCTCTCGGTGATCGCGATGTAGGCGCCGATCAGCATCAGGATCACGCCGCTGTACTGTGTGATCCGGTGCAGCCGCCACCAGAGCTGATTGTCCAGTTCTTTGGGCCAGTCCTGCCCTGGCAGCACCTTGAAAAAGCGGGCACTGAGGATCCCGATCGGGATCAAAACCAGCCATGCAAACAGCATGATCAGGGCATGTAGGATGAAGGGATCCAAGGCTCCGCTCCGGCGTGTTTATCACTTCCGCGCCGATGGCATAACCGACCCGCGCGGGGTTTGCCAAGCTTGTTGAAAGTCGCAACAAAGCGCTTCCTTGGCTTTCAGAGGCCTAAAACCGGATCTGGAAATCATGGTTCAAAGCGCCATTAATTCATTGAAATTTAGTCGCTTTTACTGAAACCCGCATCGCGGTAGTCGCGGTGCTAGCGCCGCGCCTGAAAAAACCGCCGGAGCAGATCTCCGCAAGCCGTCTCTTCGATGCCGCCGATCACGTCCGGACGATGATGGCAGGTCGGCTGTTCGAAGATTCGCGGGCCGTGTTCGATCCCGCCGCCCTTCGGGTCGTAGGCACCGAAATACACCCGGCGCAGGCGCGCAAAGGAGATAGCTGTCGCGCACATAGGACAGGGCTCCAGCGTCACATAAAGATCCGCCTGCGACAGTCGGGTCCGCCCGAGCTTTTCGGCCGCTTCCCGAATCACCAGCAGCTCGGCATGTGCCGTGGGATCGTGCCGGGCTTCCACCAGATTATGCGCCTCGGCCAGCACTTTGCCGCTCACCCCCTCGACCAGCACGGCGCCCACCGGCACTTCACCGAGAGACGCAGCACGCTCGGCCAGTTGCAGGGCCCGCAGCATGGGGCTTTTACGCTCTTCGCTCATCGGGCGAACCTGAAGCGACGGGGCAAAGCGGTCAAGACGGATTTGCCGCAACGAGATCTGTCAGCGACTCCTGGCATCCTCGAGGTAGCGACCCAGGCAAAGGAAGGAACTGGTCCAACCCTCGTTGTGCCGGTCTCGATTTTCCCGCTCGGCGAAGCCTTCCTGGGTGAAGCGCATCTCGCAGCCTTCCGGATGCGCGAGAAACTCCAGCGTGATCAACGTTTCCTCGCCCCGGCCTTCGGGCGTTTCCCAGGCCCAGGTAAAGGCCAGTTTTCCCGGCGGATCGATCTCTTTGTAGATACCGCCGACGCAGTTGAATTCGCAGTCCGCGCCGGCCATGCAGGTTCGCCAGCGCCCGCCGACCGTCAGGTCGATATGACACTCGGGGATGGTGACGCCTTCGGGGCCCCACCAGCGCACCAGGATTGCCGGATCGGTAAAGGCCTCGAAGAGCGTCTCGGGACTTGCATCGAAGACCCGCGATATCCGCAGGACACGCTGGTCATCCGCCCGCGCCAATTCCTGCAGCGCGTTACTGTTTGCGGGATCTTCCATCACCTGCTCCTTGCCCTGCCGCACCCGCCTTCTCCGCCTGGGCCGCTTCTGTCCGGGCCTGGATCTCCCGCGCCTTATCCAGATAGCGGGCAAGCTGATCGAACTTCTGCCCCCAGAACTTCCGGTGCTGGGAAACCCACTGGTCCACGGCCATCAGAGGTTCCGGCCGCAGGCTGCAGAGCCGCCACTGGGCGTTGGTCTCGCGCTGCACGAGCCCCGCTTTCTCCAGCACCTTCAGGTGGCGCGAGATAGCCGGCGCTGAGATATCGAAGGGCGCGGCCAGTTCACCGACCGGTGCCTTGCCTTGCGCCAGGCGCTCGAGAATGGCCCGTCGCGTGGGATCCGCAAGGGCGGCGAAGGTCTGGCTCAGGGCATCTTGTGTCGGCATTCTATTTAACGATTCTCTTAATTACCACTTTCGTTAAATAGAATGCCGAACTCCAGCCGTCAAGTCATCAGCACTGAACTGGGCCGCATCGCTGTTCTTTCGATTGGCTTTACCAGTCATCCCTATTCTATTGCCCGACAACCTCACCATGCCTACATTCGCGCCATGTCTCAGCTCCCTGAAAGCCATCGCCCTGTCATCGGCCTGACTTTGGATTCCGAAGAAGCCGGCGGCTGGTCGAAATTCCCCTGGTACGCCCTGCGCCAGAACTACTGCGGCGCGGTGGTCAAGGCCGGCGGCCTGCCATTTGCCCTGCCGCATGAGCCAAAACTCGCCGGCGCTTACCTTGACCGGCTCGACGGCCTGATCGTCACCGGGGGCGCTTTCGACGTCGATCCGGCACTCTTCGGCGTCAACGACCGGCACGAGACCGTCCGTCTCAAGGGCCGGCGGACCGAGTTCGAACTGGCGGTCACCCGGCAGGCACTGGCGCGGGATCTGCCGGTGCTCGGCATCTGCGGCGGCCAGCAGCTCCTGAACGTGGTCCTCGGCGGCAATCTGATTCAGCATATCCCGGACGAAGTCGAACAGGCCCTGGCGCACGAGCAGCCCAATCCACGCGACCAGGCCGGGCACGAGGTGACAGTCGTCGAAGGCACGATTTTGTACGGCATCTGCCAGGCGCAGACCCTCGCGGTTAATTCGGCCCATCATCAGGCCGTCAAATCGGTCGGCGAAGGGGTTATCGTCAACGCCACCGCCCCGGATGGGGTGATCGAGGGTATCGAGGCGCCGCGGTTCCGCTTCTGCCTGGGCGTCCAATGGCATCCGGAGTTCTCCATCTCCGGCGGCGACGATGCGATCCTGCAGGCTTTTATCGCGGCTGCCGGCGCGGAAGATGAAAGACAGAGGGCTCATGCCTGACAATAAAACACGACGCGGCAAAACCGCCCCGGCGGCGGCCAAGAAACCAAGCGCCCCGAAAACGAGTGTCAAGAAAGCGGGCGCCAACGAAGCAGGCGGCAAGGACGAGAGCACCAAGGGCGAGCGTATCGCCAAGATCATCGCGCGGGCCGGCCTCTGTTCCCGCCGCGACGCGGAACGCTGGATCGCCGAGGGGCGGGTTCAGCTCGACGGCAAAACCCTGGATACCGCGGCCGTGGTGGTAAAAGCGGGCCAGTCGATCCTGGTCGACGGGCAACCCCTGCCCGCCCCGCAGCAGACGCGCCTCTGGCGCTTCCACAAGCCCAAGGGCGTGATCACCACCCGCAAGGACCCGGAGGGCCGCCCGACCGTGTTCGACGGCCTGCCGAAGGACCTGCCGCGCCTGGAGCCGGTCGGCCGTCTCGACTTCAACTCCGAGGGCCTGCTGCTCTTCACCAATGACGGCGAACTCAAGCGAAAGCTGGAACTGCCTTCGACCAGCTGGTCCCGGCGCTACCGCGTCCGGGTGCACGGCAAGGTCGATCCGGCGCAGATAAAAGCGCTGGAAAAAGGCATCACCGTCGAGGGCATCAACTACGGCCCGATCCAGGCCCGCCTGGAGCATCAGGCGGCCAGCAACGCCTGGCTCGCCATGACCCTGCGCGAAGGCAAGAACCGCGAGATCCGGCGGATCTGCGAACATCTCGGACTGGTGGTCAACCGCCTGATCCGCGTGTCCTACGGGCCCTTTCAGCTCAGCGACCTGGAGCCCGGCAAGATCGAGTCCGTGCCGGCCCGCATCCTGCGCGACCAACTCGGACTGCAGGTCGACAACAGTGGCGAAGCAACCCCCGCCGCCAAAAAACCGCCACGGCGCGGAAAGGCGGGAAACGCAACTTCAAGATCGGCGCGTCCGGTCAGGAAGGGCGCGACGGACCTCACCGACAGTCCCGGTAGCAGGGGCAGCAAGGACGGCAAGGGCAGCCGAAAAGCTGGGTCCAAACCTCCGGCAAAAGGCAAAGCCAAGACCGCCAAGTCCTCAGGCAAACCGAAAGCGGGAGCGCGCAATGCGAATCGTCGGCGGACGTCATAGGGGCCGACCGCTCGAGGCACCGGACGGGCTCGCCGTCCGGCCGACCGCGGACCGCACCCGGGAATCCATGTTCAACATTCTGTGCCAGGGTAAACTGGCGGAAGACGGCAATCCCCTGGTCGAAGCGCGCGTGCTCGACGCCTTCGCCGGCACCGGCGCCCTGGGCCTGGAAGCCCTTTCGCGCGGCGCGGCCAAGGTCGTCTTCATGGAAAACCAGGCGGCCTCACTGAAGGCCTGCCGTGCCAACATCAAGTCCCTGGGGGAGGACGCCGCCAGCGAGATTCTGCAGGGCGATGTCCTGCGCCCACCGCCCGCCAAGGAAGCCTGCAACGTCGTCCTGATGGATCCGCCTTACAATCAGGATCTGCCCCGGCCCGCCATCGTTGCCTTGACGGCCGCAGGCTGGATCGCACCGGATGCCATCGTCGTCGTGGAGCTGATGGCCCAGGAGAGCTTTGAGATCCCCGAGGGCTTCGAAGAACTGGACAATCGGAAGTACGGTAAGGCGCGCCTTATCTTTCTGCGGAGACTTTAGCTCGTCGGTTTTCAGGCCGCGACCGAAAGCGCCAGAACCCGCCGCCGCAACCATTCCGCCAACACCAAGACCAGCGCCATGCAAAGCGCGCCGATGATGTAGGGCCAGTCAGGCCCGATCCTCTGGAACAGGAAACCGGCCCAGAGCGGGCCGATCACACGCGCCAGACTGCTGGCGGCCTGTCCCATGCCGAGGGCGACGCCGGAAATCTCCGGCCGGCTGAGCTTCGTGATCAGGCTCTGGATCGAAGGGTTGCCCAGACCGAAGCCGGCGGCGAGACACCCGATGGCCAGGAGCAGTTGCGGCAGCGCCGTCGCGCTCGGCACCAGCGCCATACCGCCGCCGAGCAGAAGGCTCGCGAAAACCACGAGCCGTGCCTCCCCGAACCAGCGGGTCAGTGGGCCGAGTAAGCCAGCCTGAAAGATCACGGCGATAACGCCGGCGTAGGCGAAGAGATATCCGACCTGCTGCGCATCCCAACCGAAGGCGATATCGGCCCAGAGCGCCAGGGTCGACTCCATATGGGCGAAGACGAAGCCCACCAGGAACAGGATCACCGTCACCAGAGCCAGGTTCGGGTAGTGCAACGTCCGCAAGGCGGTGATAATCCGTTCACCCAGCGGTCGCCCCTGCGCTCTGTTTCTGGCTACCGCGGCATCCTCCGCCCGCTCCCGCCGCGATTTGACCTTGTGCGATTCCGGCAGGAAGAACAGCGCGAAACAGAAGGCCGTGAGCGACAGGCTGGCCGAGAGCAGCGGTGGAAAGAAATAATCCGGTCCGGTCGCCGTCTCGTCGAACAGCATCGCCGTCACGTTCAGTTCTGAGAGATAGCCGCCCGTCCCGGCGCCGACGATGAAACTCAGCGCAAAGGCCGCCCCCAGCAACCCCATGCCCTTGGCACGCTTTTCCGGCGTCGTAATGTCCGCCACGTAAGCGGGCGCCGCCGAGAGATCGCCACTGAGCGCACCGGCCAGGGCGCGCGCGGCCACCAGCACCCAGAAGGACTGCGCGAAGGCAAGCATCAGGAAGGCCGTGGTGGTCGCCGCGAAGCTGATCAGCAGAACCGGCTTGCGGCCCCAGCGGTCGCTGGCACGCCCCCAGAGCGGCGCGGCGAAGAGTTGCATCAGGGAGTAGCTGGCGATCATAGCCGTGACCTCCAGCGGCGTCGCCTCGAAGCGCAGCGCCATGAAGGTCAGCAGCGGAACGATCAGACCGAACCCCAGCAGGTCGATGAAAATACAGATAAAGAGGCGCGCCATATGGTGTTATCGGCGTCCAAAGAGCTTTTCGATGTCGGCAAGCTGCAGCTCGACATAGGTGGGCCGGCCATGATTACACTGTCCCGAGTGGGGCGTGGCCTCCATCTGCCGCAGCAGGGCGTTCATCTCGTCTCCATTGAGCTTGCGGCCGGCGCGCACCGAGCCGTGACAGGCCATGGTCCCGCAGACGTGTTCCAGTTTCTCGCGCAGCGCCAGCGCCTCGCCCAGCTCCGCCAGTTCGTCGGCCAGATCGCGCAGCAGGCCCTGTACGTCGACCTCGCCCAGCAAGGCCGGGACTTCACGGACCACCACGGCGCCGGGTCCAAAGGCTTCCAGATGCAGGCCCAGTTCCGCCAGTTCCTCCGCCCGCGCGGCAAGACGCTGCACGGAAGCCTCTTCCAATTCGATGACTTCGGGGATCAACAGCATCTGGCGGGCGACGCCGCTCTCCGCCAACTGTTCTTTCATGCGCTCGTAGACCAGCCGCTCATGGGCCGCATGCTGATCGACGATCACAATGCCGTTGCGCGTCTGCGCCACGACATAGGTACCATGGAGCTGCGCCCGGGCCGCACCGAGCGGGTAAGCCTCCAGACTGTCCGGCGCGGCAGCCACGGAACCGGCATCTTCCGGCAGCGGACCGCCACCTTGTGCTCCTTCAGCGGTCTCAGCAGCCTGCGGCGCCGCGTCGAACCCCGGCAGCGGCGCATGATAACCCCTTGCCGCCTCGGACATACCCGACGGCAGGCGGGCACTCGGCTGCCAGGCGTAGCTGCCCTGGAAGGCGCGCGGCGCGTCGGATGCCGTCTCACCCGGCCGGAAAGATCCGAGCGCGGCCGTCGCCACCGTTGTCGAAGCCCGATGGCCGGCCTGCGCGAGGGCATGTTTGCAGGCCCCGACGATCAGGCCGCGTACCAGACCGGCCTCACGGAAGCGCACCTCGGTCTTCGCCGGATGCACATTCACATCGACCAGCTCGGCCGGAAGATCCACGAAGAGCGCTACGAGGGGGTGCCGGTCCCGCGCCAGGAAATCCTGGTAGGCGCCGCGCACCGCCCCGTGCAGCAGCTTGTCCCTGACCGGGCGGCCGTTGACGAAGAGGTACTGGTGCTGGGCATTTCCCCGATTGAGGGTGGGCAGGCCGATATAGCCGGAGAGCCGCACGCCCTCCCGCTCCGCCTCGATCGGCAGGGCGTTGTCGGCAAATTCATGCCCCATCACCGCCGAGAGCCGCTTCAGGCGGCTTTCGAAGAGATCGCCCTCCGCCGGGGGCAGGCGGATGATCCGACGGTTTTCATCGGAGAGGGTAAAGCCGATATCGGGATGAGCCATGGCCAGACGGTTGATGGCATCCTGGGCATGGTTGATCTCGGTGCGCGCCGTCTTGAGAAATTTCAGGCGCGCCGGCGTGGCGTAGAAGAGATCGCGCACCTCGATCCGGGTACCCGGCGCCTGCGCGGCGGGCGCCACCGGCAGCACGACCCCGCCCTCGACCGTCAGGCTCCAGCCGTCTTCGCTGCCGGGCAGGCGACTGCTGACGGTCATGCGCGAGACCGCGCCGATGGACGGCAATGCTTCACCCCGGAAACCAAGCGTCTTGATATCGACCAGATCGTCGGCCGGCAGTTTCGAGGTGGCATGGCGTTCGACCGCGAGCATCAGCTCCTCAGCCGTCATGCCGCAGCCGTCGTCCACGACCGAGAGAAAGGCCCGGCCGCCGTCCCGCATCACCACGTCAATGTGGCGCGCGCCGGCGTCGATGGAATTTTCCACCAGTTCCTTGATCGCCGCCGCCGGCCGTTCGATCACCTCACCGGCGGCAATCTGATTGACCAGCGTATTAGGTAGGCGCCGCAACACGCGCCGCGGCGGGCGTTCGGCGGTCCTGGTCTCACTGTCGGATTGGCTGTCGGTCGCCATGGTCATGCTGTCGCTTTATACCAAGGGGCAGCACGAATCGCCCCGCTTCCCGGTAGTTTCAAACTAGCAGGGAAGCGGCGCGGTCAAAAGCCTTTCGCGGCGATGCAAAGTGTCAGGAGCTACCGTCCGGCGCCGGACGCGTGGCGGTCACGTTCTCCGGGCGGCCGACAACCACCACGGTCAGGGACTCCGGTTTAAAGAGCTCCTTTGCGACCCGCTGGGCCTGCTCCAGGGTCACCGCCTCGATGTAGCTGTTGCGCATGTCCAGATAGTCGATGCCGAGTCCCTGGATCTGCATACCCAACATCATGCCGGCGATCCGGTCGGAACCGGACAGCCGGAGCGGAAAGGAACCGGTCAGGAAGGTCTTGGCATCGGCCAGATCCTGGGCGCTCGGCCCCTCTTCCGCCATGCGCTTCCACTCGGCGCGCAGCACCTCGATGGATTCGGAAACCCGTGCATTCTGTGTGGCCACGCCGCCGCCGATCAGCGCCGCATGATCCAATGGATGAAGATAGCTGTAGACCGAATAGGCCAGCCCGCGCTTTTCCCGGACTTCGCTGTAGAGACGCGAGGCCATACCGCCGCCGCCCAGGATATAGTTGACCACGTAGGCGGCGTAGTAATCCGGATGGTCGCGTTTGATTCCCTGATGGCCGAAGTTCACCACACTTTGCGGCACATTCTTTTCCACCACCACGACATCGCCGGCCGCGGCGATCTCGGTATCGGGGATGCTCGGCAGGCTGGAGGTCTTCGGCAGCTCGCCGAAGGTCTTGTCCAGCAGAGTTGCCAGTTCCTCGGGTGTAAGGTTACCGACCACGGCGATTTTCAGACGGTCGAGAGCAAAGCGGGTTCGCACCAGGTCCTGCATGTCGGCGACGGTGATGTTGGGTACGGTCTCGATGCTGCCGCCCCCGGGACGGCCATAAGGATGGTCGCCGAAGAAGAGAGTCCGGAGCGTCTTACCGGCGATGGCGTTCGGCGATTCCTTTTCCCGCTCGAGACCGACCATGATCTGACTGCGGATCCGCGCCACCGCCTCTTCGTCGAAGCGCGGCGCGGTCAGCGCCAGGCGCAGCAGATCGAAGGCGAGGTCTTTGGTTTCGGTGAGGGTCCTTAGCGTTCCGGAGAATTCGTCCCGCCCGGCATCGAAGCTCAAGCCAATCGAATTCTCATCCATCAGGCCGCGAAAGCCCTGGGAGTCCAGATCGCCGGCCCCTTCGTCGATCAGGCCGGCCGTCATGGTGGAGAGGCCGGCTTTGTCCGCCGGGTCCTGCGCGGTTCCACCCTTGAAGGCAAACTCGACCGCAATGATCGGGTTGCGATGATCCTGCACCAGCCAGGCCTCGATACCGCCCGGGCTCACCACCCGCTCGATCTCGACGGCCAGGAGGTTTCCGGCGGCGAGGGTTAGTGCGACGACACCCGCCGCCAAGCCCGCGAAGGCGTTCTTGAGCATCGGCATGGGCTTAAGCATCGGCATGGGGAGACGCTCCAAAAGTCTGTTCTCTATCATGGGGACCGTCTCCGTTTATGACGTCGGTTCGGGCAGCAACAGGCCCGTCACCGAACTCTCATCCCGGAAGACGGCACGCGCAGCTTCGAGGACCTGCTCCACCGTCACCTCATCGATCAGATCCGGCCAGCTCTCGATCTCCTCGATGGTCCGGCCCGTGGCCAGAGATACACCGATCGTGCGCGGCGCGGTGCTCAGGTTATCCCTGGCGTACACCGATCCTGCGCGCTTCCGGCGCTTGGCCGAAGCCAGTTCGTCCTCTGTGATGCCCTTCTCCAGCACCAGATCGATTTCGGCCCGCACGGCTGCTTCCAGCCTTTCCATGTCGACACCGGGTTGCGGCGAGGCGTAGAAGCTGAAATCAGTAAGATCCAGCGCACTGGCGCTATAGCCGCTGCCGACCGAAACCGCGATTTTCTGCTCGACGACCAGGGACTTGTACAGCCGGCTGGTCGAACCGCCGCTCAATACCTCGTCCAGGACCTGCAGAGCATAGACATGCTCGCTGGCGCCCCGGCGGTAGCTCGGTGCCAGGTAGTTGATCGCGAGGGCCGGTTGGCGAACGCGCGGGCTCTTGTGGGTCACCCGACGGGCCGCGGTCTGCGGCGGTTCTTCGATGCGCTTGCGCTCGGGCACGGCCCGCGACGGAATGACACCGTAATACTTCTCCGCCAAAGGCCGGACTTCCTCTGCGGTGATGTCGCCGGCGATGATCAGGATCGCGTTGTTGGGCGCATACCACTTCCGGTAAAAGGCCAGCGCCGTTTCGGTATTCAGGGCCTCAATCTCATGCTGCCAGCCGATCACCGGCAGACGGTAGGGATGGTTCAGGTAAAGCGCCGCCCGCATGGCCTCGAAGAGCTTCGCCGAGGGATTGTTGTCGGTGCGGCTGCGCCGCTCCTCGATCACCACCTGCCGCTCCGGGTCGACGACCTCATCGGTCAGGACCAGATTGGTCATGCGGTCCGCTTCGTGCTTCATCATGATTTCCAACCGGTCCCGCGCCACGGTCTGGAAATAAGCGGTGTAGTCCTGGCTGGTGAAGGCGTTTTCCCGCCCGCCGTTCTGGGCGATGATCCGCGAGAACTCGCCCGGCGCCAGGTTCTTGGTGCCCTTGAACAGGAGATGCTCCAGGAAGTGCGCGTTTCCGGATTCGCCGGCCGCCTCATCCGCGGCCCCGACCTTGTACCAGACCATATGGGTGACGATCGGCGCCCGGTGGTTCGAGATCACGACCACCTGCATGCCATTGTCCAGCGTAAAGGTCTCAGGGTCGAAGACCCGGGCCAGCGCCGAAGAAGCGTTCCAGGCGATACCGCCGAGCAGGGCGATGGCCAAGGCGATGAGAGGAAGACGGGACAGGAAAAAAGAAGACGCGCTGCGCAGATATAGTTGCATGACTTTCCCGGAACGAAGCTGAGAAACAGGCGATAGCGACCAAGACGAGTTTAGCAAATCATGGTTAATATGGCGTTTACTTCCCAGGCCTCAAGCCATGGAGCCAGCTCGCAGTATCACTTATGTTTGATTTTTGTCACAGGCTGAAACCGCATTCTCCCTCAAGCCACTGTGCCAAAAAGGAAACGGCGCCAGACGGAAGTTTTCGAATTCCGCCTCGCGCCGCAATGTCCTGACACTCGAAGAAGGAGCCGGTTTTCGCTCCCTTAGAAAATACCTTCCAGGAAGGCCTTGTCCTTGCGCTCGATGGTCGGAGTCTCGCCCGAAGTCACGGAGCGTCCCAGCGCAGCGTTTTCCCGAAGCCGCTGGGCTTCGCCTTCAGCATCGATAATCTCACCGGGCGGCGGTTCATTCCGCCAGAACACCAGGTCGTTGACGAAGCTTTCGCTTTCCTCGTTCAGGCGGCCGGTTTCGCGATCCACGATCTGACGGATGCCCGGCTCGGCCTTGTCGGCACCGGCGGCCATCAGCAGCGAGCGCTCGCCGACGGAGCGGCCATCGGCGGGAATCCGCTCATCGAGCGTTTCGCCGGGGGCTTCGGCGCGGAAAACGGCGCGCTTCGCCTGATCTTTCGGCGAGCCTTCCTGCGGGCGCACGGTTCCGGGCTCCGGCGGCCGCAGCGTGAACTCCGGCGGCAGGCTCAAAGGCGCCCGGGACACCACGCGGAACTCATCAGGCGACTGTTTGGTCAGGCCCAGCTCCGAGCGCACGTTTTCGCAGGCGGACAGCGCCAGCGCCGCAGCGGCCAGGCAGACAACACGAGAAAGATTTATTCGAAACATCTTGTTCCTCCCGCTAGATCATCCTGCATCAAACCTGACGCAGTTGAGATGCTCTATAGCGTTTCGCGTTTTTCTCCGTCACTGGTTTTCAAAATACGTGTTCGAAATCAGCATCTTGCTAATTGAGAGGCAACATACTTTGAACCAAGTTAAACGCAAATGCTCTAACTCACAGCTTTGGCGTATCCTGTCGCGCCCAGATTGAATCCTCCGGGGCCGCTCTTACGCCGATGCCTATCTTTTACCTTCACTATCATAGCCGAACAAGCTGGCAAACGCGAGAATCGCCACACCGACGAAGATGGCGCTGTCCGCCAGGTTGAAGGCCGGCCAGCGACCGTAAAGCGGCAGGGTGAAGTCGAGGAAGTCAACGACGGCCCCGATCCGCAGGCGGTCAATGACGTTGCCGATCGCCCCACCGATGACCAGGCCGACCGCCAGACCGTAGATACGGTGGGTCTGATCACGCAGCCAGATCAGCAGCCCGACAACGATCACCGCCGCCACGGCGCTGAGCACATAGGGCATCCAGACGTCATCGGTTCCAAAGAGACCGAAGCTGACACCCCGGTTATAGGCCAGCACGATGTTGAAAAAGCTGGTGATCTCAACAACCCGCACCACCGGCTGCATCACAACTTCCAGGATCAGCCACTTGGTGAACTGATCCAGCAGCATTACGACAACGCCCAGGATGACGGCGAGTTTGTACATTCGAAACTGCCCAGCCCAGGCGCTACTGCGCCGCGGCCCAGAAGTACTGAACCGCATCGGCACAGCGGCCACAGGTGCCCGGCGCGCCCGCAAAGCTGCCGACCTCCGGCAGGACCTTCCAGCAGCGCTGGCACTTCTCGCCCTCGGCCATCTCGATCGTCACGCCCACGCCCGCGACCTCCTCCAAAGTGAAGGCCCCTTCGGGCGGCGTGCCTTCGACGAGCGTAAGATCGGAGGTGATGGCGATATCCATCATGTCCAGATCGCGCACGGCTTCCATCAGTTCCGGCCGCGCGATAGTCACGACCGGCTTGGCCTGCAGGCTGGACCCGATGCGCTTATCGGCACGTTCCAGTTCCAGGGCGCCGGTGACCACGCGGCGCACTTCGCGCACGGCGGCCCACTTCTGCGCCAGGGCCTCGTCGCGCCAGGCCGCCGGCACGTCGGGGAAGAGCTGCAGGTGCACGCTGTCCTCGGAATTCGCGCCGCGCGCCATCCAGGCTTCCTCCGCGGTGAAGCAGAGGATCGGTGCCAGCCAGGTCACCAGGCAGTTGAAGGTCTGGTCGATCACCGTGCGGCAGGCACGCCGGCGCAGGGAATCCGTCCGGTCGCAATAGAGCGCGTCCTTGCGGATGTCGAAGTAGAAGGCCGAGAGATCGACCGCGCAGAAATTATGCAGGTTCTTGTAAATGTTATGAAAATCGAACTCTGTGCAGCCTTTCCGCACAATACCGTCGAGCTCCTGCAGCCGGTGCAGGACCCAGCGCTCCAGCTCCGGCATATGCTCGGCCGGTAGTTTCTCTTCCTCGCTGAAGCCGTCCAGCGCCCCCAGCATGAAACGCAGGGTGTTGCGCAGACGCCGGTAGGCGTCGACCTGATAGCGCAGGATCTTGGGCCCGACCCTCAGATCGGCGGTGTAGTCGGAAGCGACCACCCAGAGCCGGATGATATCGGCCCCGCTCTCGTTCATGACATCCTGGGGCTCGACGCCGTTGCCCAGCGACTTGGACATCTTGCGGCCCTGCTCGTCGAGCAGGAAGCCGTGGGTCAGGACCGCGTCGTAAGGCGCCCGGCCGCGCGTGCCCGAGGATTCCAGCAGCGAGGACTGAAACCAGCCGCGATGCTGGTCGGAACCTTCCAGATAGAGCGACGCCGGCCACTGCAGTTCCGGCCGCGCCTCCAGCACGAAGCTGTGGGTACTGCCGGAATCGAACCAGACCTCGACCACGTCGGTGATCTGCTCGTAGTCATCGGGATTGTAGTCGTTGCCCAGGAAGCGCGCCGGATCGCTGTTGAACCAGGCGTCACCGCCCTCGTCTTCGAAGGCCTGCGCGACGCGCTCGACCACGGCGGCATCGCGCAGGGGTTCGCCGGTCGCTTTCTCGACAAAGATCGGCAAAGGCACGCCCCAGAGACGCTGACGCGAGACGCACCAGTCGGGGCGGTCAGCCACCATCGACATCAGGCGGTTGCGGCCGGAGGCCGGCACGAAGTTGGTATCCTCGATTGCCTTGACCGCGTTCTTCTGCAGATCGTTGGAGTCCATCGAGATGAACCACTGCGGCGTATTGCGGAAGATCAGGGGCGCCTTGGAGCGCCAGGAATGGGGATAGCTGTGGCGCAGGCTGCCCTTGGCGATCAGGGCACCGGATTCGATCAGGGCGCCGATCACCTTGCCGTTGGCGTCGCCTTCCTTGCCCTCACTTGTATAGACAACCGTGCCGGCAAAGAGTGGGACGTGCGCGAAGAAGCTGCCGTCCGCGTCCACGGTCTGCGGGATTTCCAGGCCGTTGGCCTTGCCGAGTTCGAAGTCGTCCGCGCCATGACCGGGGGCGATGTGCACGAAGCCGGTGCCGGCGTCGGTGGTGACAAAATCGCCGTTGAGAACCGGCGCGCCGGCATCGTAGCCGGCCGAAGCCAGGGGATGGTCGCAGCGCAGGCCGAGCAACTCCGAGCCCAGACCCTGCCAAAAAACCTCATGCTCGGTGATCTCGCACTTCTCGGCAAAGGCCCCGAAGAGTTCCTTCGCCAGCAGCAGCTTTTCACCGACCTTGGCGCGGCTGTTCTCGCCGACCGCCTTGACCTCGACCCCGATGTAGTCGAACTCGGGACCGGCCGCGACGGCGCGGTTGCCGGGGATGGTCCAGGGCGTGGTGGTCCAGATCACCACCGATGCCCCCTTGAGCACGTCCGGGCCTTCGACCACGGGGAAGCGGACCCAGATGGTGGGCGACTTGTGGTCGTGGTACTCCACTTCGGCATCGGCCAGGGCGGTTTTCTCGACCACGGACCAGAGTACCGGCTTGGCGCCGGCATAGAGCCCGCCATTCAGCAGAAACTTGCCGATTTCGCGCACGATCTGGGCTTCAGCGTCGAAGCTCATGGTCATATAGGGCCGTTCCCAGTCACCCTCGACGCCCAGGCGCTTGAACTCTTCAGTCTGGATCTTGACCCACTTTTCCGCGAATTCCCGGCATTCCCGTCGGAATTCCACGACCGGAACCTCGTCCTTGTCCTGGCCGCGCGCCCGGTAGCCCTCTTCGATCTTCCACTCGATCGGCAGGCCGTGACAGTCCCAGCCCGGCACGTAGTGGGCGTTCTTGCCCAGCATCTGCTGCGAGCGATTGACCACGTCCTTCAGCACCTTGTTAAGCGCGTGGCCCATGTGCAGATGGCCGTTCGCGTAGGGCGGGCCGTCGTGAAGAATGAACTTCTCCCGGTCCTTGGAGGCCTCGCGCAGCCGCTCGAAGAGTTTCATTTCCTCCCAGCGCGCAAGGATCTCAGGCTCGCGTTTCGGCAGGCCCGCGCGCATGGGAAAGTCCGTGCGCGGCAGAAATACGGTCGATTTGTAGTCAACGCTCATCGCGAGACTCTTTCTCTCTCTGTCATCGAGTTTGTTCGTTCCGCGGAGGCGGCAAACCGGCTTTTTCGGCCCTCAAGCCGCGTAAAGGGCCAGGATGCGGCGCGCCTGCTCGCTGTCGGAGGTGATTTGTGCCTTTAAACTGTCCAGCCCGTCAAACTTCTTTTCCCCGCGCAGGAATTCGATCAACTGGACCCGCAGGAAACGCTCGTAGAGATCGCCGTCGAAATCGAAGAGATGGACCTCCAACTGCACCCGGCTGCCCTCCACCGTCGGACGGCGCCCCAGGTTCGCCACGCCGTCGATCCATTCATAGCCGTCACCGCCGGTTTTCATGCCAACCCGCACGGCATAAACCCCGAGGCTCGGGTGCATATAGGCCTCCATGGAGAGATTTGCCGTCGGAAAGCCCATAGTCCGGCCCCGTTTTTCCCCGTGCAGGACCATCCCGTCGATCTCCCAGGGCCGTCCCAGCATGGCCGCCGCACCGGAGAGGTCGCCGGCGCGAAGGCAGTCGCGGATCCGAGAGGAGGAATAGATCTGCTGATCGCCGCCCTTGATGGCCTCGGTGACGGTCACCCCGAAACCGAGATCCCGACCGCGCTCAATCAGAAGAGCCGCATTGCCGCCACGCTTGTGGCCGAAGCAGAAATCCCAGCCGACCACCACATGGCGCGCGCCCAGATCGGCCTGCAGCACGCCGGTCATAAAGTCTTCGGCGCTGCGCTGGGAGAATTCCTGGGTAAAATCGAGCACAAAGACATGGTCGACGCCGACCGACTTGAGAGCCTCAACCTTGGCCGGCAGGGGGGTCAGGCGAAAGGGGGCCAGATCGGGCTTGAAGACCGAGCGGGGATGCGGCTCAAAGGTCAGGACCGCCAGATCGGCCTCCAGCCGGTCCGCCACGGCGCGGGCCTGGGCAAGAACCGCCTGATGTCCCAGATGTACGCCGTCGAAATTCCCGATCGCGACGACCGCGCCGCGCGCCGCGGCCGGAATGTTGCTGGAACTGTGAAAAATGGTCATACGCCCTGCCTGGTTCCGGTTGTCGCCCCGGATTGCCACAAACCCAAAGATTCCGCCACTGATTTAGAGCCAATCGACTTTAGAACCAGTGGGCCAGACCATAACGCGGGAGGGGCAGGTTTGTGTAGTGGCGGGAACCGGGACCCGGCCTGGCAGCAAACGCATGCCAGTCGTGGCCAGGCAGCGGTCTTTCGGATCTATGAGATACTGCGCGACAAAACTGTCAGACGTTAGGCTGCGTTTTGGGCCGCCTTGCGGTTGACCATCAGCATCGCGTCGCCTTCGATCACCACCCTGTCGCCGACGCTGCAGACCGTATCGAAAACAACGCGGGCCTTTTCACTGTTGATTTCGCGCACCGTGACGCGGGCCGTCACCGTGTCACCGGCCTTCACCGCCGCTTTGAAGCGCAGGTTCTGGCTCATGTATATACAACCCGGGCCGGGCAGTTTCGTGCCGAAGACGGTCGAGACAAAGCTCGCCGAAAGCATCCCATGGGCAATCCGGTCGCCGAACATAGTCTGGTTGGCAAAGCTTTCGTCCAGGTGGACGGGGTTGGTGTCGCCCGAAATGCCGGCGAACATCACGATATCGGCGTCCGTCACCGTCTTGGCGAAAATCGCGGACATGCCGACCGAAAGGTCTTCGAGATAATATCCGTGCTTCTCTTGCATCACTCTATCCAGCGTTTTGGCAGCGCAGGCTGCATTCCCAGAAAACGAAAGATAATTATCGAAAACTTTTATGTTTCGTAATTTTATGAAATCAATCTAGTACCAAACGTAACAAGACTGCAACCATCTTTTTCGCACCTGCAAAATATTCTTCCATTGGCCGCCCGGAGACCGGCGAAAAACACACCACCCGGAAGCTGCCGTTTCTGCGCGATCAGGCCTCCAGGATAGACGCAGATGCTTGGATTTCCCTTAACGCGCGAGAAACGGTCAGATCCCGGCTCTTGCGGTCATTTCGAGGCCTGTCTCGGCTGCGGGATTACCCTTGCACGGGCGAGATCTGCAGGAAAACCAGCTTTCCCTGTGTCTTACCTTGGACTTCCAGCTCGAACGCAACCTCGCTTGCACTGCACTGCAACAAAGCCTCCCAGGCACCAAGGTGATAACAGGCACCGCTGATCCGATCCTTTACAGCCAGCGTTTCGGGCCCCAGCGCTTCTGGCCCCAGCAGTTCAGGCCCGAGCGAGAAGAGCACCAGGCCTGACGCCTCTCCGCTCACAACCTGCTCACGCCCTGCAAGGGATAGCACCCGGACCTGGCCACGCGCCCTCTCACGCCCTGTCATCAGGTTGAGATTTTTAACGGAGCCAGCCTTGAGGCGGCCGGTCACCTTCCGCTCTCCGGGAAAGGCCACGGGCGACAAGGGCGCGGCCTCGACGCAAGGTTCGTCGGGCCCGGCATCCAGCGTGAGGCCGTCTCCCGCAACAACCGTCAGGATACGCTCGAAACCGGGGAAAGCGGAAAAATCGGCATCCTCCCCCATCGTCGCGAAGCTGACCCGCCAATCGAAGGCGGCGGCCCCTAGATCGCCACTTTCCGGATAAACCGCGATTTCCGCCGTTTCCCCCTGCCCGGAGCGCCAGGGCGTCACCTTCCAATCCGCAGGGCCGATGACTTTCATGAGGCGCCGAACCTTCTGACTTTCAGGCTCAGACCAACTCTTCCAGCCGCTTTTTGGCCGCAGCGTCGAAGCCAACGACAACCTCGCCTGCAACCTCGAAGACCGGGCGCTTGATCAAGGTCGGATGCTCCAGCAGCAGGCGTTTGATCTTGCCGTCATCCAGGTTCTCGCGCTCGGCTTCAGGCAGTTTGCGCCAGGTCGTGCCGCGCCGGTTCAGCAGCTTTTCCCAGCCGGCCGCCGCCAGCCAGCGCACCACCTCGGCCTCGCCCAGGCCATCGGCCCGCAGGTCGTGAAAATGGTGCTCGCGCCCCTCGCCTTTCAGCGCTTTCAGCGCGTTTCGACAGGTATCGCAATTCTTGATGCCATAGACGGTGATCATACTCTCAACCTTGTTCGGAAGCCGACTCGGGGACCGCGCCCGGACGCGGCCGCGCGAGCATTCCGCAAGAGGCGGGAACATTCAAGAGCCGCCTCCTTGCCCGGCAAGAGGCGACAAATATCCAAGCCGCGCGGAGACCTCGGCGGTCAGCCTCAACAGTGCCTGCCAATAGCGGTCTCGGTCCTCGCTCAGGCGGAACAGCGGGACGGACACGCTGACCGCGGCAACCGGGCCGCCCTGCGCGTCCCGGATGGCCGCACCGAAGCAGACGATCTCTTTCTCATTTTCCTGATCATCGTAGGCGTAGCCCAAGCGGCGTGCCCGCGCCACGGCCTGTTCCAGCGCGCGCCGTTCAGTCGTGGTACGCTTGGTCACGGCCTCGAGCCGAAGCCTGTCCAGCAGCTCGGCAAACTCAGCTTCAGCCATGGCCGAGAGAAAGGCCTTGCCGACCGAGCTGGAATGAAAGGGCACCCGTGTGCCGATGCTCGACGCCATGCGAACCACGGCGCGGCTCTCGATCTTGTCGACATAGATCATTTCGTCGCGATTGCGGACTGCCAGATGGACCGTTTCGCCGGTCGCGTCGCGCAGCGCCTCCAACGACTGACGGGCCACAGACCGCACATCGATCTGTCCCAGCGCCCTCTGGGCAAAACCGATCAGTCGTGTTCCGAGCCGATAGCGCTTATCGCGCGTCTGTTCAATCAGCCCCTCAGCCTCCAAAGACGCAAGGATCCGATAGAGTGTCGGGCGCGTGAGATCGCATTGCGCCAGGAGGTCGGAAACTGAGGGTAACTCCCGTTCGGAGATCAACTGCAGGATCGCGATACTGCGCGAAAAGCTCTGGGTACCCAGCACTTTCTGTTCCGCCTTCAAATCTCATAGCCTCCTTTTGCGCCGGAATGCCTGCCTCGGGCCTTAGACTAAGAGCCCGCAAGATTTAAGAGCCCGCAACTCCAAAGGATTGACAGAGTGCCGGCTTTGCGGGAGATTACCATATTATAGACATATGTCCATAATATGGACATACATTAAATAACGAGCAAGATGCCGAGCAGAAACGATCGACCAGAAACCCGCCGGACCGCCCTCATCACGGGCGGCACCAGCGGTATCGGCCTCGCCCTGGCGCGGGGATTCGCACAAGCCGGCTATCAGGTCACGGCCGCAGGCCTGGGCGATTTGCCGGAGGAAACCAACGATGTTTCCTTTCAGCGGCTCGATGTCAGCGACCCGGCCTCCGTCGAGCAGACGGTCTCCGGCTGCGAAAGGCTCGATGTGGTGATCAACGCGGCCGGCGTGATCCGCCGTGGCGAGGAGCTCGATCCAGCGGTCTTCGCGTCCGTCGTCGACATCAACCTCAACGGCACCATGCGGGTCTGCGCCGCGGCCCGGGCCCAGTTGACCAGAACGCAGGGCTGCATCGTCAACATCGCCTCCATGCTGAGCTATTTCGGCGGCGGGCTGGTGCCCGGCTATGCCGCTTCCAAAGGCGGTATCGCGCAGCTCACCAAATCCCTTGCCATAGCCTATGCGAAAGACGGTATTCGTGTGAACGCCCTGGCCCCCGGCTGGATCGCAACCCCGCTCACGAAGGATCTTCGGGCCGACGCCGGCCGCAACGACGCCATCCTGTCGCGCACCCCCCTGGCGCGCTGGGGAGACCCGGGGGAACTGGTCGGTCCCGCCCTATTTCTGGCCAGCAACGCGGCCTCCTACGTGACCGGCAGCCTGCTAAACGTCGACGGCGGTTACGCCGCTATGTGAAGTCCCCTCGTCAAAGAGAAAGACCAGCATTATGCCCCTCGCCCAAAAAGACGAAGCCCCGCTCATTCCCTATCAGCTTCCCATGCCGCCGGACGCGCCGGCCGAGATCGTGGTGCCGGATGCCAATTCGGAGGATCCGCGCCTCTGGGTCAAGCAGGCCGAAAACGTCTACCTGCGGCCGCTCTGCCTCAATGTGTCCCAGGGCTACTGGATGAACCTGCTGAAGGTGACCAAGAGCGGCGTGCTGTCCCGCCACCGCCATGCCAACGCCGTGCACGGCTTCGTCCTGAAGGGCCGCTGGCACTACCTGGAGCACGACTGGGAGGCGCGGGAAGGCAGCTACGTCTACGAGCCGCCGGGCGAAACCCACACCCTGGTGGTGCCGGAGGATGTGGAAGAGATGATCACTTACTTCCAGGTCAATGGCGCCATGTATTACGTCGACCCCTATGGCCAGCACCTGGGCTACGAAGACGTCTTCACCAAGATTGAGATGTGCCGCAAGCACTTTGAAGAGGTCGGTCTGGGCGCCGGCTACGTCGATCAGCTCATCCGCTGAAACGGGTGCCCCGATGACGAATGTCACCTATCGCTACGAAGGCCGGGTCGCGGTCGTGACCGGCGGCGCCGGAGGCATCGGCGCCGAAATCGCCCGAAAGCTTCAGCAGGCCGGGGCAAAAGTCGCCGTCTGGGACCTTGTCAAACCCGACGACCCGGCATTCGAAGAGGATTTCTGCCCACTCAATGTGAACGACGGCGACGCGATCGAAGCCGCCCTTGCAAGCACGCTCTCTCGACATGGAAAGATCGATTTCCTAAGTCACAACGCCGGCTTCTCAGGTCCGACCGTCCCGGTGACCGAATACGACCCGGAGACCTGGCAGGCCGTCATCGATGTGAATCTGGTCGGCACCTTCCGGGTCTGCCGCGCGATTGTACCAGGCATGCAGAAACAGGGCTTCGGCCGTATCGTGAACATGGCTTCCCTGGCCGGAAAGGAAGGCACACCGAACGCGTCTGCGTACAGCGCGGCGAAGGCGGGCGTCATCGCCTTCACGAAGTCACTGGGCAAGGAGCTCGCCGGCAGCGATATCCTCGTGAACGCGATCGCCCCGGCGGCGATACGCACCGCGATCCTGGATCAGATGAGCCCGGAACATGTCCAGACCATGATCGACAAGTCCCCCATGAAACGGCTCGGCACTGTCGAGGAGGCGGCCGATCTGGTGCTTTGGCTCTGTTCGGAAGCCTGCAGCTTCAATACGGGCGCCGTCTTCGATCTCTCCGGCGGCCGGGCGACTTACTGATCCAGGTTAAAGAGTCGCCCTCAACTGCCGGCTTTGTCCCGAACGGCATCGCTTTCTTTGCAGCTTTTTGACCCTGCTCGGGTAAATTCCACGAGCTTGTAAAGTCCTCGTTTGTCCCCACATCACAAAAGCATAAGCGGATAGCCACAAAACCAGCACTGGACTTTTACACCCGAAGCATGATTCAACTTAAGACATTGGATGAAATGCGATTCGCGGCGCGGCCCGTTTCATCGTGGCATGTTCCAACACCGGACATCTGTTTTGTTTCTACAGCGACTGAAATTACCACAAGCCTTCGCCGCGGTGCGGGGGTCCGGCGATCTTGAAGCCCGTCATGAAGATGGAATGAAGCGAGATATGAAACGGACCAGAAGCAGGGCGAACTGGTTGTTTTTCCGGCAGTGGCTGCGCAGCCCCTTTTCGATCGGCGCGGTCATGCCCAGCGGCCGGGAACTGGCACGGGCCATGGCACGGGCCAGTGACAGCGGATCCGGCCGACTGGTCGTCGAACTCGGCGGCGGCACCGGCAACATCACGCAGGCGCTTCTCGACGGCGGCCTGCCGCCCGAACAACTGGTGGTGGTCGAGCGCGACCGGCGCCTGTACCGGGTTCTGACCGCCCGCTTCCCGGGGATCCGTATCCTGAATATGGACGCGCTGCAGGCCCTGAAGGCGCTTAGAGAGGAATACCGGGACGAGGCGTACCAGGACGAGGACTATAAGGGCGGAGAGCACCGCGGCGAGGTCGGATCGGTGGTCTCTGGCCTGCCCCTGCTGTCCATGCCGCCGGAGTTTCAGGAGCAGTTGCTCGAGGAAACTTTCCGCCTGGTTGCACGGGACGGCGATTTCATTCAGTTCACCTACGGCCCCGTCTCGCCGGTCTCTCAGCGTCGGCTTTCAAGCCTGGGACTACGGGCAGAAAAGGTTTCGCGGGCCCGCCTCAACATTCCGCCTGCCTCTGTCTGGCGCTATCTGCGCACCAGCGACTGGCTTCGAAGCTCGCGGGAATCGGCCCAGCGTAACAGCACCGGCGGCCGGGCTTCCGCGGCCTGACGAGCCGCTTGTCAGCGCCAGCGCCTCTTCAAGCTCCCTCATCGGACTGCTGCTGGAGCCGATAGTCGGCCGGCGACAGTCCGAAAGCATCCCGGAAGGCCCGGCTGAAGTAACTTCTGCTGTCATACCCCACCTGCTCTGCCACCGCCTTGACCGGTGTATCCGAGGTCGCCAGTAGCTGCGCCGCCTGGACTAGGCGCAGTTCGCGCACCAGGTCCATGGGCCCGCGGCCAAAACTCTGCTTGAAATGCTCGGCGAAGCTTGAGCGACTCATCCCCGCGCGCTCGGCCAGGCTTTCCAGGGAGTGCGGCGCGGCCGGTTGCTTGAAGATATGGCCGGTGGCGGCCCAGAGCCGCTCGTCCTGCGCCGCCGCCATCCAGGGGATGTGACACTCACCGCTCTGACAGTGTTCACGCAGCAGCAGGATCAGAAGCTGCTGCATCAGTGCGCGAATCAGCGCCCGGCTGCCGGGCCGGGGCTGTGCGAACTCGTCCAGCACCTGCTTGAGCGCCGGTCCCAGCCCCTGGTTGCGCGCAAGGTCCGTCACGATCGGCTCATGCAGGTAGTTGAAGACGCCTTCCACCTCCCGGTAGCTGGCCCGGATCCGGCCGCAGGTCACCAGGACCCCGCATTCGCCCTCACCGGCCGAGCGATGCGCCCAGTCCGGCGCCAGGGGCCGACAATGTGGCAGTAGTGCGCCACCCTCGCCGCCCGCGCGCAGCCGGTGCGGCACCGCGGGCGGAATGATGACCACCGTCCCCGCGGGCGCGGCGATATCCGGCCAGGCAGCCACCCGGAAGACGCCCTGCCCCGCGATCACATAGTGCAGCGTCGCCCGGTCCTGGCAACCGACGTCCAGCCGCCCTTCGCCCCGGACCTCGCAGAGCGCGAAGGGGTCGACATCGACGACCAGTCCGTCAAGGACGCGATCCAGACTCAGCATTCCCGCACTCCACTTCCGTCCCGCTCCCGGTGAAATCAGCGCGCTTACGTTCCGGCAGATTCGCGCTGCGCGCAAGCAGGCCCGGACGATCGGGCACACCTTAGCGACCAAAAGGCACCGGGGGCCGCCTAGCTTTTGATAACACCATCAATCAACAGAAGGATTTCCCAATGTCATGCTGTGATCATCACTCGGAAGAGGGTAAGAAACTCGGCCGCCGGGACATGTTGAAGGCCAGCGCCGTCGCGGCGACCGCCGTTGCGGCTTCCGCCGGTTTCGCCGCCGCCGCCAAGGCCGGTGACGTGAGTGCCTATGCGGATCCGGCCGAGGGCGTTCTACCCGAGACCGATGTCGCCGTCTCCCTGAACGACACCGCGCTGGTTGTCGTCGACCCGCAGATCGACTTCCTCAGCCCGAAGGGCGTGACCTGGAAGGTGGTGGGCGAAAGCGTCACCGAGCACAACACGGTCCCCAACATCGGCCGCCTCTTCAAGGCCGCCAAGGATTCCGGCATGACCGTGGCGATCTCGCCGCACTACTACTACCCGACCGACCATGGCTGGAAGTTCGAAGGACCGCTGGAGAAGCTGATGCATGCCATCGGCATGTTCGACCGCAAGGGGCCGCTAGATCTCGAGGGTTTCGACGGCTCAGGCGCCGACTTCATGCCGGAGTTCAAGGAGTACATCAATGACGGCAAGACCATCATCGCCAGCCCGCACAAAGTCTATGGCCCCGAGGTCAACGACCTGAGCCTGCAGCTCCGTAAAGCCGGGGTCAGCAAGGTCATCCTGGCCGGCATGTCCGCCAACCTCTGCGTCCAGGCGCACCTCTACGAGCTGCTGGAGCAGGGCTACGAAGTTGCCGTGGTCCGCGATGCCACCGCAGGCGCGAAGCTGCCGGAGGGTGACGGCTACCTGGCGGCGCTGATCAACTTCCGCTACGTCGCCAACGCCCTCTGGTCGACCGACGACGCGGTCCAGCGCATCCAGAAGGCCGGCGCCTGACTGTCCTGATGAAAAAGGCGGGTCCTGCGGGGCCCGCCTTGAGATGTTCCTTGATATTGGAACCCGGGTGCGTGCAACCGCTCGCACCCGCTTTATCGCCGGCAAACCCCGAAAATCAGCACCGGATCGGGCGCTCAGGAGAGTCAGGCGCTCGGGAGAGTCAGGCGTTCAGGGAAATCAGGCGTTCAGGGAAATCAGGCGTTCAGGGCTTGGCCATGGACCCGTTCCGGCTGAACCGAGATCTGGTCCTTGTTGGTCGCCACGATCGAGCGCGGCGCGTTGTTCAGGCGGTCCCAATGGGCATGGGTCACGCCCTGCGCGACCAACGCGGCCTTGACCTCGCGCCAGATCTCCGGCGTCACCTGCCCGCTGCCGCCGATCAGTTCGGCCCAGTCGCCCCGCCGGTTGATCGTGCAGGAAAAGTCGTATGCATCGCCATGTTCTGTGAAATTTCTGCCGGCGCGGATGACCCCGGTCACCCATTCAATCTCTGCTGCCATCGTCTGCTCTGAGTCTCTCGAATGCAAATACCTGTTCCCGGATGTCGTGGGGGCCGTTACGCCACCACCATCTTGACGTGGTCTCGGCACTGGCCCGCCAGCAGCACTCGCTGGAACTGGGGATAGTTTGCATTGCGGATATTAACCAAGGCTTTCCGCAGCGGTGGCAAACTTGTGTCAAGAACTCCGGGATACAGGTTTACAGCAGGTTTTCCCTGCGGCTGACGGCGGGAACTTATTGCACAGGCAGTGAACCTGTTGACGGTGCCGCCTCTTCGCAGCCTTTGAAATGAGACAGCGCTGCCAGCTTATCTAGCCGGAGCTGCATTTCATCGAGCTTTTCTCTCTCTTCTTCCTTGCGGTCTATAGCCAGAGCAGCGGGAGGGAACAGTACGGCGGAGAGGTAACCCGCCGTCTGCTCCTCTTGCCGCGAACTCGTAATCTGTTGTTCCAAAGTCTTGTAACGGCCCGCTATGCCGGCTTTTTCGGCTGCGATGTCCTGGCAGGTTGCATCCAGATCTGCCTGCTCAAAGTCCTCCGCGGAGGCCGGCTGAGCATTGACCGACGCATAATCCGGTGGCAGCTCCGTCGCAGACCGGGCACAGCCGGACAAACCAACGCAAATGCAGACCGCTAAGCCGACCTTAGTCCGTAAAAGCAATGGCGCGCCCCTTTCCGTCCAAAGACCCCCAGCTTGTCAGGGCCACACCGACCGTGCCGTAACGCACCAGTATCACGGCATCCGCCCCGAGTTCCGCGGCCTCCTCCCTGAGTTTCTCGTCAACCAGTTCGGGCGTCGGGTCCGGATGAAACAATGTGGTCTTATTGACGGTCACATCGATATCGCCAATGACCCGATAAGGCCGGTCGGTCACATCGTCCTTGGTAATGATGATATCGACGGGATTGGTCTTTTCGGCTTCAGCGCTGCTTTGCTTTGCGCTTGTGCCTTCGGCGCCCGGAGCCGGATCGACCTTTGCAGTCGACCAGGTCGCACAACCAGACAGCAGGAGCGCTGCCGCCAGGATGGCTACATGACGAATCTTAAACATAAACCCCCAACAGAAATGGCAAAAAATGCCGTTGCACCATCACGCCGAGTGCTTTTCCCTCAATCGGCATGGTGGATAATGTACCTCGTCGTTACTACGATGTCATCGCCAAATACATCGCTACGTTGATTTTTTGCCGATACTATTTATCGCTTTGCGCGTTAGCTTGAATGCTTGACCTTGGTTCTTTTGATCAGGTTCGCCTGCCGACTTAGACGCCCAGCTTTAAGTTGAACCAAACAAAGCAAAAATTACGTTATTGGATTTTGCCTATCACACATCACCAGTCATTAAGAGAAGGCGTTGCAAAGCCTCCAACAGCGCCCGGACGAGAAAGATCCCGAGGCAAACGACCAGCTCGGAGAGACCGCTGCAGGGACAAAACCAGCCTAAACAGCAGGCTTGCCGTGCGACACACCCCCTGACCGCCCTGCTTGCACTCGCAATGCTTCTCGGAAGATCGCGCTAAGTATTTGAAATGAAATGGTGCCCCCGGCCTGACTCGAACAGGCACGCCCGTGAAGGCAACAGATTTTGAGTCTGCCGCGTCTACCAATTCCGCCACGGGGGCCGGATTCGCGCATGATAATCATGGCGGCTGGCTTGGCAACAGGACTTTGCGGGCCAGCGGCCGATTCTTGCATAGCCCGGGGCCGCGGGAAGAGATCTGCCCGCAACGGCGTCTGCGCAGAACCAAATCGCGGGCCGGGACCACAGGAAAGTGTGGTGCGCACTCGGTCAGGTCGTGCCGGACTGGTGATACCGGACTCCGGGAAAAAGCCCAAAACGACTCTCGCTGAACTTCCGGTAGAAGGACCCGAGACTCAGAACGCATTGTAAATTGGTCTCATGAGTTTCTTGAGGATTTAAGTAGCTCTCGCACCACGAGTTGAGGTACAACTTAGTTAAAGGCTGTGGATTGTTGTGCAACATTTTCGGTATTTCAGTGACTTAGCCAGCAGGCTTTGCGGGGATAGTCCCCGGGGTCGAAAGAATGTCACGAAGATGCCGGTTGGGCGGCACTATGGTTATGATTTGAGGCAGTGCGGTCGTTACTTGGTTGTTAGAGTGCAAGAAACCCCCAAAACGGACTCATGTCGCGGATACAGGCCGCGGGTTGGGAAACCCTTGGGGGTGCGAGTAATAGAGCGCCCATATTGGAGCTATGTAATAGAATGAACACCCATCGCAATTCTGATCGGATGGACGTGACCCACCGAGAAGTCACTGCAGTGGTGAAGTGGTTTAATCCGACAAAGGGCTTTGGCTTCGTTCAGTTGAGCGACGGTTCTCCGGATGCGTTTCTTCACATTTCCGCCGTAGAGCGCGCCGGTCATCGCGATCTTCCCGACGGCACGACCTTGGTCTGTGACCTCTCTGCCGGCCAGAAAGGCCCGCAGGTTGCGCACATCCACCACATCGAGTCCATGCCGGACGCACCGCCGCGCAGCGGTGGCTTCGGCGGTGGTGGTGGCGGCGGCTACGGCGGCGGCTTCGACGATACCGGTAACGACGAGGTGATCGAAGGCTCGGTGAAGTTCTTCAACGCCGAGAAGGGCTTCGGTTTCGTCGCACCGGATAATGGTGGCAAGGACGTCTTCGTGTCGGCCCGGACCCTTGAGCGAGCGGGCGTCATGACCCTGGAACCCGACACCCGGGTCCGTATGACCACCCGTATGGGCCAGAAAGGCCCGATGGCCTCAAGCGTCGAAGTCCTTTAACGCCGCCGAAGCAGCGGCGAACGGCTCGCGGGGAAGCAGCCCCGTTCCCTGTTCTCCAGGTAGGAGTGTTCGTTTTTGCGCCTGATTTCTGCAGGCCACAAAGAAGGCTATGCAAGCCAAAGCTATAGCGGGACAAACACTCACCACCCTGGGCGCCTGAAGGCGCCTTTTTTATTTCCGGGATCTTTTGAAGTCAGCGTCCCGATGATCCGCTGGCCACCGACACCCCCCTTCTTCATGCCGTCCTATTGCAGGGGACCGGCTTCAGGCGCTTCTTCCAGGGAAAGAGGAGAAACGTTGCAGGGCCCGGCCTGGTGATGGACCATGCGCCATTCGCCTGCTTCCCGGGCAAAGAAATTGGTCGCGACCAGCACAGAGTCACCCACCTTTTCATAGCAGACGACGAAGGCGGAATCCCGGCTGCAGATGAAGGCCTGGGCGCCATGGCAGGAGACCTCTGGCGCATCGGGGTTCGACAGAATGGCCTGCCAGGAGTCGAGCACCTCTTCGCGTCCGGCGATGGCCGGCCAGCCGGGATGAGCGCAGGCCACCGGCAAGCGGTCGGCCCAGAGCCGCGCCATCATGGTCAAGTCCCGCTGCCGGAAGACATGATAGAAGCTTTCGTTCAGGAACAGGACCTCGGCTTCGGTATTCATGCTGTATCTCCCCGGCGTGCGCCGCACCGCGGCGCCGCAGTGGCGGCACCGGAGCAGGATCTTTCCTGACGGAAGTTGTCAGAGGATCAGGCCCGACAAGAGCATAGCAGGTTCGGACCTGCTTGCCCCGGCCTTCTCGCAGCGCTGCGACACCCGGTCACGATACGAACCAACACCGGAAAGGCATGAGCGGAAAAGCGGGTGCGAAAACCGCTGCTAAGCCGTCGCTGCCGCCTTCGCCGCTTTCTTCGCTTCGTGCTTTGCCTTTGCCTCGGCCTGCTGGCGTGCCTTCTCGACGGCCGCCTTTGCCGAGTCGTTCAACTCGAACATCTCCAGATGCTCTTCCGCCGCGTCCTCAACCGGCGTCAGCGCCAGGTCGGTATAGGACCTGGCCCCCGGATCGTTCTGAATACGCTTGCGCATACGGTTGATGCGCAGGACATAGAGCGCCAGGGAAGAATACTTGCGCAGGGTCTCGGCGATATAGCGCGGATAGAAGGTCAGGGGATTCTCGAGCGGCAGGCTCGAGCGGCGCTGCCGCCGCACCTTGCGCCGGATATAGCCGCACTGCTGCGGGTGGACCCTCTCATAGCGCATGGCGCTGCTGAGCTGCAGCGCATTGATCATGACCGCGTGCGGCTTGATTCCGCTCGCCATCGCCCGGCGCATCATGCGTTCGATATGTTCGTCCGTGTAGTAAAGGTCCCAGGCCTCCCGATAGATCGCGTCCCATTCCTCCGCCGACATCAGGGGATGGGCGGTGGTGACATGCTCCAGGTCGTACTTGTTCATGTCGGGGTCCATCCAGACCTTCATGTCTGTGAGAACCTTATGGTCCTCCGATCCGGGCAGCGGCGTCAGGTTGGTGAAGCCCAGCAGATCGACCGGCAGTTCCTTCTGGATGATCTCGATATCCCTGCGGATGCTTTCCGGGGTATCGATCGGAAACCCCAGAATGTAGCCCGCATAGGTGATGATCCCCCTGGCGCGCCATTCCTGCAGCATGGTGCGGTATTCGGTAATGCGGTTCTGGCCCTTCTTCGCCGTCTGTAGATTATCCGGGTTGATGTTCTCCAGCCCGATGAAGACCCTTTTGCAGCCGGCGCGTTCGGCCTTTTCGATGAAGTTCTTGGTTTTGTGCGCCAGAACGTCAACCTGGATGATGAAGCGGATCGGAATGCCTTCTTCTTCCTTCAGCTTGATCATGCGATCGAAGATGGCTTCCCAGTTCCGGTTGCGCGCGAAGTTGTCGTCGCTGATGAAGTAGCGCGTGATGCCCTGGGCGTAGTTGGCGCGGATGATCTTTTCGATGTCATCGGCGGAGCGGTACCGCGAGACCCGGCCCTGGACATTGATGATGGTGCAGAAACTGCACTGGAAAGGACAGCCCCGGCCTGCATCGAAGCTGGCATTGGAGCCGTCATACTTGTGGACGAACTTGTCCGGCAGGAAGGGCGTAAGCTGTTCCTCGAGACCCGGCAAAGTGCTCATGTAGTTGTAAATCGGCTTCAGTTCCCGCTTCTTCGCGTCCTGCAGGAAACTGGCAAAGTGCTCCTCCGCCTCGCCGGCGAAGATCGTGATCCCGAGGTCGAGGGCCTCCTGAATGTCGGCGGGGATCTCCTTGAGCATGGAGAGGCATCCGCTGACGTGAAAACCGCCGATCGCCACCTGTATCCCTTCTTTGCGGAACTGGCGGGCGATGTCCATGGCCCTGGGGAACTGATTGGACTGGACACCGACCAGACAGACCAGACCGTCATGCCCCGGTTTCTTCAGACGGCGCAGCATCTGACGCACCGGAATGACCGTGTTGACCTCGTCATAGGGGTTGACGACGATGTCGGTGTCCTCGCCGAGCGCCTGAGCTTCGGCCATCGCCTGGCCGATGGCATAGAGGCATGCCAGAGAGTTGGAAGGGATCCAGGCCTTGAACCATTGGATCACGTAGCCGTCGTCGTCATAGTGCGACGGCTTGATCAATTCGAGATGAAACTGCTTTCGGGTCCCTGCATCAACTGCCTGCATATCGTCCCCCAACGACTGCCCAGGCATCTCAGCATGTTAAAGGCCGGCCCGGTGGTGGTGTTCACACAAACAAAGGCTTTCCCTGACGTCCGGTATACAGGAAAGACCGAGTCTGGTCTAGAAACCAAACCACTACAGTCAAAGACCCTTCACACAACCTTAAGCTCTCCCGGCTAATAGCATGCTGCCTGTCCAAAAATCGGGACGCCGGTACGACGCCGGTTGCTCATAGGCACACCAACTGCTAAAGGGGCGGCCTGTCCCGACGGCAAAGCCGCCGTACCGGCGTTCATCAATCCCGGCCCCAAGGTCTCTTGATCGTCAGGCTGGTCAGAAGAGGAAATCAACGCGTGCTGCGACGGCTTTACGACTGGACCATGGGCCTGGCCGCGCACCGCCATGCCCTGCTTGCCCTGGGCGCCGTTTCCTTCGTCGAGTCCTCGGTCTTTCCGATTCCCCCCGATGTCCTGATCATCCCCATGGTCCTGGCGGCGCGCGACCGGGCCTGGATGATCGCCCTGGTCGCGACCGTCACCTCGGTGGCCGGCGGCCTGGCGGGCTACGCCATCGGTGCTTTCCTCTTTGATACGCTCGGACAGTCGATCCTGGCCTTCTACGGCAAGGAGGACGCCTATGCGCAGTTCCAGGGGCTTTACAACGAATGGGGCGCCTGGATCGTCGCCGCAGCCGGCTTCACGCCCATTCCCTACAAGGTCTTCACCATCGCCAGCGGCGCGCTCAGCCTCGACCCGACCGTCTTCACCTTCGCCTCGGCGCTGTCACGTGGCGCACGTTTCTTCCTGCTGGCGGCCCTGCTCTGGTACTTCGGGCCGCCGATCAAGGGCTTCATCGATCGCCACCTCCCGATCCTGGCCACGCTCTTCTTCGTCAGCCTCTTCGCCGGCTTTATCGCGATCCGTTACCTCTTTTAGTCTCGCGAGCTATACCCCGCGCGACGCAGCCTTTTGACGCAGTCAGCGCAAGAAAGCTGGGCAAGTGAACGGCTTAGCGCTATATCTGTCGCTGAAAGGCGTGAGCCGTTTGCCTTCACGAAGCCGGAGTGCCCATGTCCGTCCTTGCCGGGCAAAGTCCTTTGTTCCGCAATCCGCGGCTGATCCCCCTGGCCATCGTCGCCGTCTGCGCCGGTGCCCTGGGAACGGCCCTTGCCTCGCAGTACTGGGGTGGACTGGACCCCTGCGTTCTCTGCATCTATCAGCGCTACGCCTACGGCGCGGCGCTTGTGTTGGGCCTGGGCGCGTTCCTGCTGGCGGACAACCCGAAGCTCTGGCGGCTGGGAATCCGGCTGGCTGCCCTCGCTTTCCTGGCCGGAGCCGCGGTCGCCATGTTCCATGTCGGGGTCGAACAGAAATGGTGGGAAGGCACGGCTTCCTGTAGTGCCCCGGCCATCGACTTCAGCCTTTCGATCGACGAACAGCGCGAACAGCTTTTCGCCAAGCAGCCGGCAAACTGCGATGAGGTGGCCTGGTCGCTGGGCGGGATCTCCATTGCGGGCTACAATGTCATTGCCTCCCTGGTCTTTGCCCTGGGCGCCCTTTGGGCACTGGGGCGCTCGGAACGGGCATGAATTTGGAACGGATGATATGACGGATAGCGAAGATTCGAGCGAAAGGGCTGAGAAGCCCTGTAAGGCGCGCCGGCGCCTGCCGGGCGATCTGACGCGCGAGGACGAACTGGCCCGCATGATCCGGGTCGATCAGGCCGGCGAATATGGTGCCCGGCGGATATACGAAGGTCAGCTCGCGGTCATGGGCCGCAATCACCCCAACAGCGCGACCATCAAACACATGCACCAGCAGGAGCTCCGGCATCTGGAGACCTTTGACAGGTTGGTCCACGAGCGGCGCGTCCGGCCGACCGCGCTGCAGCCGGTCTGGCACGTCGCCGGCTTCGCGCTGGGCGCGGCAACGGCGCTGATGGGCGATAAAGCCGCCATGGCCTGTACCGTCGCCGTGGAAGAGGTGATCGACGAGCACTACGCCAAGCAGGCGGCCCACCTGGAAGAGGATGAAGCGGAACTCCGCGAAACCATTGAGGAATTTCGCGCAGAGGAACTGGAACATCGGGACACGGCCCTGGAGCACGGCGCCGAGCAGACCCCCGGCTATGAGGCGCTGAGCGCGGCGGTCAAAACCGGATCGCGGATCGCCATTTGGCTGTCGGAACGCTTCTGACAGACCGGACTCCGGCCGGCAGACCAGATAGCGCGACCACTCAGGACTCCAGTTCGGAATCCCAATAAAGAAAGTCGTTCCAGCTTTCGTGCAGATAGTTGGGCGGAAAGGCGCGCCCGTTCTGCTGAAGCTGATAGGTTGTCGGCGTCTCGACCGGCCGCATCAGGGTCATGCCACAGTCCCTCAGAAGCTGGTTGCCCTTGGCGAGATTGCAGTCCTGGCAGGCGGTCACCACATTGTCCCAGGTCGTACGGCCGCCGCGCGAGCGCGGGATGACGTGATCGAAGGTCAGCTCCTCGGACGGCAGGTGAATGCCGCAGTACTGACAGTCAAAACCGTCTCTGAGGAAAACGTTGAATCGTGTAAAGGCAGGTCTCCGGTCGAGATGAACGTATTCCTTCAGGGAAATCACGCTCGGCAGCTTCATCTCGAAGGTCGGTGAACGGACGGAGTGTTCGTATTCCGAGATGATATTGACGCGCCCCAGGAAGGCGGCCTTGACCGAATCCTGCCACGACCAAAGAGACAAGGGAAAATAACTCAAGGGACGAAAGTCCGCATTGAGCACCAATGCCGGAAAAGCATTAGCCGTACTACCCACGCTGTGCACCTCCTTCTGTACTACTACATAGTGTGCATTCGCGTTTTGTCGCCAGATATCTAGCGTCGCTCTAGTTCTAGATAGCCGACCTGGGGAGCATACACAACATCTTGTGGACAAAGCGTAAAAATCTTCACCGAGCTGTCATATGGCAGGGAGTCTGTCCAAAATCTGCAAACACCCCGAATGCCGGGACGCTGGAGTATGTTCCGTCTGGTCGGAGCATGCTCTAGAAGCCCGTCCCGAAGGCTTCGGGCGGAGACAGCGTCTCCGCCCGGATCAGGAGCAGCCCTCTGCGGTCCTTCGCTCTATTGCGTCAGCCCATAGTCCGCTGGCGCCAGTTCGGGCATGACCTGGAGCGAACTGAAGACTGCCAGCGAAGCGGCGGGATCGGCCGCCTGAGCCACCTGCGGATCAAAGGCTGACTGATCTGCGCCCGGCCGTTCGAGCGGCGCGGAAATCCGCAGATCACCACCGTCGAGGAGATCCGCGAGTGAGAGGCTCGCACCCGCCGGCGCCTGGGCCGCAGCAGCCGGGGCGCTGCCCGTATTGGCCAGGATCGCCGCCCGGTCCCAGGTGGTGCCGTCGGCGAACTCGAAGGCCTCGATATGGTAGGAGGCATGCCCGAACATCTGCTCGATGGTCAGGCGGTCCCCGGTCGAGATCACATCGACGACCAGATGGTTGGCATTGACACTGGAATAGCTCAGCGAAAGATCGCTGCTCGTGATGCCGGCGCCGAACACCACCTTGTCGAAGTCACCGTTGAGGCCGCGGTCGTAGATCACGTCCTGGCCATAGCCGCTGTCGAAGAGGTAGGTATCGCGGCCGAACTTGCCTTCCAGGCGGTCATTGCCCGCCCCGCCGTCCAGGGTGTCCGCAGTGTTGAAACCGTGGATCGTATCGTTGCCGGCGCCGCCGGTCAGCGCGGCATTCCGCAGGAAGATCGGCGTCCAGATGGTCCCGTCATCGAAGACGACCTGCTCGATGGTATCCAGCGAAGAGCCGTCCAGGGTGTTGTACACGGTGATCTGATCGCTGGTCCCCGCGAAGGTTAGCCGCAGGTCATTGCTGGTGCTCGAGGTGCGCCCGATAGTCACCTCGCCGGGCGCATAGCCGTGGATCACCAGACGGTCGGTCGAGCCGAAGCCGTTATCCTCGATCAGGTCCACACCGTCGCCGCGGGTGAAGATATAGCTGTCCGAGCCGTAACCGCCGTAAAGCTGGTCGTTGCCCAGTCCGCCTTCCAGCACGTCGCTGACACCGAAGCCGTGGATCACGTCGTCCCCGGCGGTCTGGCTCTGGCTGATCAGCGTGGCGCGCAGATCGTTCGGCGTCCAGACCGTGCCGTCATCGAAGAGATACTCCTCGATATTGTCACCGGCGGAGTTGTTGAGCGCGTTGAGCACGGTAATCTGATCCGTCGTGCCGGCGAAGGTCAGGACCAGGTGGTTGCTGCCCGGGGCGCTGCGCCCGAGCGTCACCTCGGCCGGCGTATAGCCCTGGATCACCAGCCGGTCCGTGTCCGCGAAGCCGTTGTCCTCGATCACGTCGACACCGTCACCGCGGGCGAAGATATAGCTGTCCGAGCCGTCGCTGCCGTAGAGCCGGTCGTTGCCCTCTCCGCCGATCAGACTGTCGTTGCCGTTGTTGCCCGTTAGCGTGTCGTTGCCGGCGAGGCCGCTCAGAACATCCGCGCCGTTGGTCCCGGCGATCACATCGTCCCCAGCCGTCGCGCCCAGCAGTTCGGCGTGGATCTGGTTCAGCGACCAGCTCGTGCCGTCGGCGAAACGGAACTCCTCGATCTCGTGGAAAGAGGTAAAGAGCATATTCTCGATCAGCAGGCGGTCGCTGCTGCCGTTGAAAGTCACCTCCAGGTCGCGGCCGAAGGTGCCGACCCGGTTGAGAATGAGATCGCTCGCCAGAATGCCGGCACCGAAGGACACCACGTCCGGCGAGTTGTCGAAGATCGAGGTCTGGTAGTCCTGGATCACGTCCTGGCCGTAGCCGGCGTCGAAGACGTAGGTATCTCCGCCGTCACCGCCTTCGAGCCGGTCGTTGCCAAGCCCGCCGTCCAGGGTGTCTGCGCTGAAAAAACCCGCAAGCGTGTCATCGCCGTCCGTGCCCTGGAGCAGCATCTCCTGGACCTGTTGCACGTTCCAGACCGTACCGTCGGAAAAGGCAAAGGTCTCGATCTCCTTGAGGCGGTTCCCGAGGTTGTCCGCCGCAAACTGATTCTTCACGGTAAGCCGGTCACTGGTGCCGGCGATATCGAAGATAAGGTCATTGCCGAGGTGCGAGAGGATCACATCGCTGACCGCGATATCGTCGCGGAAGATCACCTGGTCGCCCAGGTCGGCGAAGATGGAGGTTGCCGAATCCTGAACCACATCCTGTCCATAGCCCCGGCCGAAGATATAGGTATCGCTGCCGTTGCCGCCGTCGAGGGAATCGTTCCCTGCCCCGCCATCGAGAATGTCCGTGCCGAAGAAGCCGATCAGAACGTCGTCCCCACTTGTTGCGCCATCGTTCAACAGTGCCTGCTGAACATCCCAGGCGCTCCAGACCGTGCCATCCTCAAAATGGAACTCTTCAATCTGAAACAGGCGCATTCCGAGGTTGTTGGCCGAGAACTGCCTTTCGATCGTCAGGCGGTCGGTGGTGCCAAGTATATCGATATGCAGGATGTCGCCTTCGCGCGACAGTGAGAGATCCGCCGTGGTGATCCCGGTGCCGAACTCCACCTTATCCACCGCGTTGAAGAGAATATTCTCTGCGTCGTCGCGAATGGTGTCGTGCCCGTAACCGATCCCAAAGACGTAAGTGTCGCTGTCGGCAGCACCGGCCAGGAAGTCGTCCCCCAGACCGCCGTCCAACCGGTCCTGCGCGGCGAAGCCATGAATTGTATCGTTGCCGTCGGTCCTGCCCTGCAGCAGGAGGTTTTCCTCGACCTGGCGCGCGGTCAGGCTCGAACCGTCGGCGAACTTGAAGCTCTCGACCTGGTCCAGATAAATCACCCCGAACGGGCCGGTGTGGGCATATTCGAACTGATCGCGCAGGGTCAGGCTGTCGGTGGTTCCAACGATCTCGATCACGAGATCGTTCGAGTCTCCACTGCGGGAGAAGATGATATCGCTCTGCAGGATGCCGCCGGCAAAAACAACGCTGTCCTGGTTGCCTGAGAGGATATTGTCCTGCGCCTCCTCGATAATGTCCTGGCCGTAACCTTCTCCAAAGACGTAGGTGTCGGACTCGTTCCCGCCGCTCAGGAAGTCGTTACCCGCGCCGCCGTCCAGCCGGTCCTCGTGATCGAAGCCGTAGATGGTGTCGTTGCCGTCGGTTTTGCCGTCCGCGACGATCTTCTCCATGATTTCGGACCAGGAGAAAGAGGTGCCGTCGTTGAAGGTGAAGAGCTCGATCCGGTCAAGCCATTGGGTATCGAATGGCCCGGTGTAGGCGGCCTCGAACTGGTTGATCAGCGTGAGGCTGTCCCCGGCGGTCCCGAAGGTGATTCGCAGATCGTCGGACCAGCCCTCCCGGTGGAAGACAAGCGCGTCCTTCTCGATGCCCTCGCCGAACTTCACCATATCGTAGTGCTGGACCAGGATGTTGTCGTTGTTGTCCTCGATCTGGTCGTTGCCGTAGCCGACATTGTAGATGTAGATATCGCTTTCGCGGCCGCCGCTCATGACATCGTCGCCGGCCCCGCTGTCCAGCACGTCGATCTCGGCGGTCCCGTTCAGGACATCGCTGGTCGCCTGCGGATCCGCCACCGCCATGGCCATCTCGACCATGTTCCAGACCACCCCGTCGGCAAAGACGATCTCGACGACGCCCGTATCGTTGGAGGCATCGCCGCCGAACAGTCCCGGCAGCCGCCCCTCGAATTGATCGACGATCCGCAGTTCGTCGCCGGTCGCATCGACCCGCAGGATCAGGTCGATCCCTTCACGCCGGGCCGAGATCTCGGTCGACTTGATGTCAGCGAAGCGCACAGAGTCCGCGCCCCGGTTGGAGAAGGGCGCCTCGATATCCTCGATCACATCGCTGCCGAAGTTCTTGCCGATGACATAGACGTCCCGGCCGTTCCCACCCTTGAAGACCTGGTCGCCGCCGGAGACATAAAAGATGTTGTCCTCGCCGTCGCCGTTGACCACCGCGCCATGGGTGTTGTCGGCGATGATCTGCTCTGTCGGCACGCCCAGGATGTCGGCCGCCGCCATCAGACCGGCGGCAAGCCCCTGACTTTCGTAGGCCGCGACCAAGTTCGCGAAGAGGAAGCTCGCGCTCATCTCTCCGGCGCCGTGGCGCTCGAAGTCCACATAGACCACATCCAGGATCGGCTTCCAGGCCTCCAGGTAGTCCAGAGCGCCCTGGCCGGTCGCGGGCGCGGCCGCAAAGATCGCCTCGAAGGTCGGAATCATCTCCCGGTCGCCGGTTGCGCGGAAGAAATCCTCTTCGGCGTCGTAGACGACCTCCTGGAAGAAGCTGGAGAGACCACCCTGGGCCGCAAGCCGGACCGCGGCCGCTTCCTCCCAGTAATCGAAACGCGCGATCAGCTTGCCCAGGAAGGCGGTCTGCTGGTCGATGTTGTGATTGTAGACCAGTGCCCCGTTCGCACCGGTTCCGGCGACCAGGGTGGTCAGGTCGCCCAGATCCACACCGCCCGTCTTGGCGGCGTAGCGCGCCCGGTCGGCATCGATCACCTCGGCATGGGCGCTGGTCGCGCCGAGCTGCGCCGCGTAGAGGTCGACGAAGCTCTGCAGGTTCATATGGGTCGGTCCCGCGGGGGCCGTCAGACCGGCGCCGGCCGCCGTGCTGACCTCCCGCGCCGAAGCCCAGAAGCCGCCGCCGGCTCCGTCGCTCACGAAGACGGCATAGTCGTAGACGGCGCCGCCGGTCGCATCGTAGAAGACGGCCATATCGTTGATCTGCACCGCCTCTTCCGGGGCGGCAAAGGCCTCGACACGCCAGCTCTCGCCCGCGGCCGTGGTTTGCGCCAGCACGTCGTCCAGGCTCGGCCGCGCGAGGACCGCGCCGCTGCTGTCCAGAATGTCGGCGCCGCTGGCGAGCTGCCAGTAACCGCCGGAAGCGTCCTCCACATAAACACCGTGGTCTAGGATGCTCACCACACCCTCGGCATCCACGCTCACCCGGTAGGGCGCCGCCGGGCGTTCGCTCAGCGCCGCGTCGCGCTCGGGCGACCAGACCTGCTGAAGCTGCCAGCTCTGTCCCGCGCCCGCGCTCTGGCCCAGAATGTCTTCCAGGCTCGGCCGCGCGATCGCCACGCCGTTGCCATCCAGCACCGCCGCGCCGCTGTCCAGGCGCCAGTAGCCGCCGACGGCATCCTCTTCGTAGACGCCGTAGTCCAGGCGCTGCGTCCCGTTGGCATCGGTCTGGATCAGAACCGGCGCCAGCTCTCGCGAGCCCGGATTGGCGGCGTTCCAGGCCAGCAGGATCGGCTGCGCCGCGGCCACCAGATCCGGCAGATTGGTCGCCGTCAGGTTCGGCAGCAGGCTTTCGGTCAGCTTCGCCAGTTCGAAGTCGTTGGCCGCCGCCAGTTGCAGGTCGGTCATCAGGCCGTAGCCCTTGACGTCAGGCAGGTCCCTGGCCCAGTCCGCGATGCCGTGATCGCCGAGGTAGCGGGTTTCGAACTGGCTGGAATTGAGAATCACCTCGAAAACATCGCCCTGCGTGCCGTCGCCGCGCGTGAAGCTGGACTGGGCGCGCAGACTGTGGTCGGTCGAGGTCTGGACGTTCATCGCCGTGGCGTTGAGGTCGAAGGACACGATGTCCAGTTCGGCCAGGGAGAAGAGCTCGCCGTCGTCGCTCACCCCGTCCTGATCCAGATCGCGCCAGACCTGCAGCTCGGCAAAGCGCGCATCGGCCGCATCGATGACGCCGTCCGCATTGCTGTCCAGATCGTTCAATTCGGTGAAGCCCGCCACACCCGGCGCGCCGAACAGCTCGCTGATATCGTCGATGCTGCCGTTACCGTTGCGGTCCAGCACCAGCATGCCGTCGTCGGAACGCAGCCAGCCGGTGTTCTCCGCAAAGCCGTCACCGTCCAGATCGAAGTAGGTGTTGCTCTGCCCCAGCCCGGTGAACTCGAGACCATCGCCGTCCAGATCCAGCATCAGCGGATCGTCCGCATCCACGATGCCCATGGTCTTGAACATCGCCTTCAAGATCTCGCTCAAGGGCGTCGCCTGGATCGAAGGCCGGTCGAAGATCAGGCGGTAGGCATCGAACTCCAGCGCTGCGACGTAGATTCCCAGCGTGTTTTCCGCCGCGCCGGGGCCGCCTTTGTAATCGGCGACATACATCTCCTGACCGAGGAAGTTCACGACCAGTTCGCCGTCGGTGTTAATGCCGTACTTGATGAAGGGGAAGAAGCTCTGGGCGGCCCACTCGCTCTCCTCCCCGCCGTAAGCAAGACCGCCGGTCAGGTCGATAACGCCGAAGAGACTCAAGCGGTCGTGCGCTTCGCCGTCGCCGACCAGGGTGTTGGGGGACCAGATGAAGTGATCCTCGCCCGAACCACCGTAGAGTTCTGCGCCGAATGACCAAGCGAAGAGCGTATCGTTACCTGAGCCACCGTAGATGATAGGGCCGGCTCCGCCAAATACCGCAATAAAGTCATTTCCACCGCCGCCGTCGATTTCCAGTCGGGTGTTTTCGTCTATGTAGTCTGGAAAGAAAGAGACGATGACATCGTTTCCAAGCCCGCCATCGACCGAGCCGTAGCCCGTATGCACGAGAAAGTCGTCTCCACCGCCGCCCTTGATGTCGGCATTATTGCGGCCCCAAAACAGTTCAACATCGTCGCCACCGGTCGCGACATTCGGGTTCTCTGCGGATTCGGAATCGGCAACGACAATCTGCTTAATCCCGAATTCCTGATTGAACATATTGAGGGCTTTGATCAGGAAGCCGCTAAAATCCTGAATGACCTCTTCCAGCCCCTGAATGAAATCCCATTCAGGAAACGCAATCGAAAGCAGCGTGATCAGATCGCCGATATCCTCGGCGGCATAGTAGGCCTCGACACTCAGCTTGACGACGGTTCCGGCACCGCCGGTGACTAGGGTGATGACGCCGTATTCGGCAATACCAACAAAGACACCGGTCGCGAGATTCTGAATGAGTTCGGGTGTGACCAAGATGCCGAGTTCGTTGAGAAGCGCCTCCAACTCAATGTCACGATCATTCGCAATTTTGACGAGTGCAACGGCAGCAACGCCGAATATCAAGGCATCAAAAGCACCGACCCGGCCACTCTCGTCGCCTTTGAAAGAGTCGAAGAGTGAGAGCTTGCCAAGTTCGGTTTGGCGGAATGTGACGTAAAACTCAGGATCCCGATATGCCGCGCGCTCGAGCGCGCTCAAGCGCTGGCCATGCTCGTTTCGGGCGTCAAAGTTAAATAGCGTGTTCTTAGCTTCATTAGAGTTCAAGAAAGCCCGGTAGCTGTCATATTTGTAAACATCACTGTCTTTGAAAGTATTGAAATTTATAGTTGCAAGATAATGAGCTTTTAAGCTTGGCTGATCCGTCACGCCGTCAGGCAAAAAGTGTGCATCCTTGGTTGCTAAATGTAAAAGCGGTCTCGCCTCTCCACCGCCCTCTGGAATACGAGGGATCAAACTATCCTTGAGCCAGAGCTGAAGTTTTTTTACGTCCTCCGCGGCTTCCAGGTACGCCGCACGATGGTCTGCTCCCATCGCGATTCTATTTTTGGCATCCTGATTGATGCCATCCAACATCCGTCCGACCAGTTCGCTATATGCACCGTGAGGTCCTTGATGACGTGGCATACCACTTAAATCGGCCACAGTCGTTCCATTGCCTACTCTGAGAAAATTCTCTCCACTAGGATCGTTGACGTTAAACTGTGGGTCGCCCTCAAATAACGTAATTCGATCTCCGTTATTGAGCGCTATAGATGTTTCACCTTTTAAAAATCGCAAGAATTCGTGATTCTGATCGAGCTCATTTGGGATTAGATGATGCAATTGAGATTCAGTCATCGAATAGCCTCTTTGAGCTTAACAGGGGAAAGTAGATCTTCGCCTCTACAGAGACACAACATTGCCTTCTGGAACCCACTCCTCATCGATCTCTTCAACCGGTGTATGGCGAAAGCCTTTCAGCTTTTTCTTTTCAACGGCCTCAATGATCTGGTTGGAGCAGTAGCGCTCGGTAGACAGCATTTTTATCGGCAACCAAAGGTGACGACCCGCAATCTGCGGTCGGCTCATAACAAGCTTCCAAGGCCCAAGCCCGCGGTGGAGTGTTTTGACGCCCGGATAGTTTCTAGGATCGAGGTCGATCCACTCGACAGACGAGCGGTCAGCAAAAACAGCATCGAACTTATGGAGTACATTCAGCAGAAAATACGGGCCGTTTCCTGGAACGACCTCGCCTTTTTTGTCGAAAAATGTAATCGGAAAAAACTGATGAACATTGGGTTCAAGCTCATCCACTACTCTTTTAAAAGCATCGCAGACTGTAAGGAAGCCATTTGCATTGAAGAGATCTGGCAGCCGCTTATGCCTGGAATCAAGGTAGCCTTTCGTCGCTACTTCTGAAGGATCGACCGGAAAGCCTTGATTCAACAACGGCGGGGCCCCTTCCATCGCCGGGCGCTCCAGCGTAATCATTGGTGCGTATATGGGCTCGTACCTCGTATCAAACTGATAAGCCATATCGATTCTTTCCAACCAAGATTTTGCCACAAGCCATCAATGAATAAACCGACCAAATTTCAACTTAAGCGATCATCAATCTTCTCCAAACTCAGTGCATAAACCGGAACACCTGGCCGTCGCCCCTGCGCCTGCACATCCACCCGAATGCACTCCTCTTGGCTCACGCCCAGTGTATCGCCGGCGTTAAAGACCACGCCCTGTGTTAGAAGGTATTGAATGGTTCCCATCAAACGACTTGCCAGCACCGCGGGCTGCAGCGCGCAAGGGTCAAACTCGATCTCCCGCGAAATGAATGGCGACAGGCCTGTCGTCGCCGCCCCTATCAAGGGCGGAGCGGGTTCTGTCGTTCTTTCCGAATAAGGCCCCAGTTGAACCCAGATCTCGACCGGCAGTTCTCCGGCAAGCAGCTTCTTCCCGGATTGCGTAAAATAGCTCGCCTCGGTCACGGTCTCTCCGGTTGCCCAATAGACACCAATGACCGGTTTCGCCTCCGCGAGTGTCGCCGCAACAAGCATGACGTAGGTCGCTTGCCTCATCGCGGCGCCCAGACCGTCAGCCTCTGCAAGGGATGCCACAATGATATGCGCCTGCTCGCGCTTGAGCACTTCGCCGGCCTGCGGCCAGTGCAGCGATCCCTGAATGGCCTGCGTGTAGGTCCCCGGCGGCACAGGCTGATCGAGGAACATCACCGAAATCATGGCGCCATTCACGTCGAGCAGATACGAGTTTTCTTCGTCGCCCCCCTCACCGGCTTTGGCTTGAACCGTAGACAGGCTCTCGAAAACCTCCGGCGCGGCGTTCCGCAAGCGCTTGATCAGTTTATCTGAATGCAACTTGGCCGGTCGGTCCAACGACAGCATGGCCATAAAACGTTCCGCCATGAATGACCGTCTCCTTACGCTCTAAAAGACACTTGGCAGGAACCTAACACCAATGATTCCGAGCAAGCCATACGAGAAGCGCTCGATCAGCTTCATCCCGCAGACCCTTTATTCTGTTCCCCAAACACCGATGCCAGCATGCGTTTCTTCTCCTCCTCATCCGTGATGAAGGGCGAGACGAAATCGACGATCACGTGATGCTTGCCGCTGCGCCATTCCTCCGGCTTCAGGCGGCCGGCGCCGGAGGACGCGCCGCCGGGCTGGCTCATGGCGGTCTTCAGGCGGTCGCGGATCTCGTCGGAGAGAAAGGCCCAGGTGACGAAGGCGAGCGGGCGGCCCTCCTTGGTGATCAGGCGGAACTGTCCCGCCGCGATGGCTGGCAGCAGGCGCCATTCCAGGTCCGCCAGGAAGAGGTGGCGGTGCGGCGGCGAGGCCAGCAACAGCGACAGAGCCGCCGCCAGAGGGTTTATGGACTGCGACGCCTGGGCGGGCTCGCCGGCTTTTGGGTCGCTGCCTTTCGGAGCGCCGGTTTGCGCAGCGGTGGCTGGCGCAGCGGAACCGGCGGGCGAGGTCGAAGGCGCATGGGGTCCGGTCGTCGCCGAAGGGCCGCTTGCCTCGCCTGGTCCTGGCATTGACGCCCCTGCCAAATCATAACGCTCACCGGGGCGCACCTCGTCGGCGAGGACCGACGGGTCGATCAGTTCGTTGAGACGCTCCAGGTCGCCGGCGTCCAGCTCGCCCGCCAGGGGCTGGCCCGTCACCGGATTGATCCCCGGCGCCGCCGGCCGCCTCGCTGCAGTCTCCCCTTCACTCATCGCTCTCTCCGCTCCGCATGAATCGTTTCTTTCCGGCCTGGCGCGCCTTCCCGGCCTTTCCGGTCTATCTGGCCGTCGCACCGGCCCATCGCGCTGCCCGGCCAGACCCGGCTGCCGCATTCTGCCCTTTTCCGCCATACCCGCGGTTGAGCACCGCCGGACCGCGGGCGCGCCCACGCCGGAGCCACTGAGCCAGGCCGCATTCTACCTTTATTTGAAATCACTGATTTTCAGGCTCCGGATAGCAGACGAATTCTCTCGGGAACGGGCACAGAGAGGACCCGAACGGCAACGTTTATGCTCACCGCAGTAGATCGGTGAATTCTGTCGTATTTTGTTAATAATTATGGCAATTTTAGGAGAGTTTTTGACTCCTCATCGGTAGGAACGAAGAAACGCTACCACTAACGGAAATTAAATTCTACCCCTCTACGCGGAAAAATTGATCATCTATTGATTGAATATCACAGATCCAATCAGAGACTGAGAAATCTGCGATTCAATAGGATCGGATCGCGCTGAATTACTGCCCAAAGTGGCATGGGTGGCCGCGGCTAAGGGATGGCAGGGATACGCCCGGAATCGCCCAGAGTCGCCCTTACCATCAGGGGCGATCCGGCGACCGGTGGCTTTGGTTTCTGATGGGCGCCTTTGCGGAAGGCCCGACTCGCTACAAGACGAGTTCACCGCAAAACGAGGCTATACCATGGGGGCGTTAGTAACAGACCTTGGTGTTACCGCAGGGCGGCGGCCTCTTCCTCCAGGAGCTGGCGGCTCAGCCAGGTGGTCAGCTCGGCGCGGATTCCGGCATCGAGCCGACCTTCGAAACCCGGCTCCTCGCCGCTCACCGGCTTGAGGTTATGGCTCACGCCGGGCGCCATGAAGGCCGCGCTACCGTCCCCGCGCCGCTTCGCTTCGGCCGCCAGGGGCGCGAAGTCGCGCTCCGGCGAGACCTGCCGGTCGCGGCCGCCGGCCAGCACCAGCAGGGGGCTCTCAACCCCGTCCAGCGCCCTCAGCGGATCGAACGGCAGCAACGACTGGTAAAAACCGCCGAGATACGCCGGATAAAGCGCCTTCAGCCCGTCAGGGACATCGTCCGGCACCGCGCCCGTGGCCAGGATCGCCGCGCGGATGCGTTCGTCTTCGGCCAGGAAGTAGGACTGCTGCGCCGCCGTCGCGCCCTGCCGCACGAGCAGGGACGCGAGCTGATCCTGGATCACTTCGCCCAGGGGCCGGCCGGGCGTCGCCAGCAGGACCAGAGCTTTCGGCGCGACGCCGCCCCGCTGTGACAATTCTATGGCAATTAAGCCGCCTTCGCTGTGCCCGGCCACCCCGACCCGCTCACCGTCGATATCGGGCGCCGAGGCCAGCCAGCGATAACCCATCTCGGCATCTTTTACGAAGTTCTCCCAGGCCACGAAGTCGCGCAACACCTCAGGATCCTGCGGTAAATCCTTCTGATTGGCGTGCATGCCGCGCTTGTCGTAGCGCAAGCTGGCAATACCCTGCTCGGCCAGGTGACGGGCAATCTGGCGCAGCAGGTTGGTCCGGATCGCCGGTGGCTGGTTCCCGTCCCGGTCCGTCGGCCCGCTGCCCTGCAGCAGCAAAACCGCGGGATACGGCGCGTCATCCTCCTCTTCCGGCAAGGTCAGCAGCCCGGCCAGCTTAACCCCGCCGGCGCCCTCAAACATCACGAAGCGCTCGAGCGGCGCGGCGGTCAGTTGGGCAGGCAGCAGCAGGAAAAGGCTTAGAACGGAGCTGAGAACGGCGAAAAACCGGCGCATTTAAACCCCTAAGGAAGCGTCAGAGAACAGATGTCGAAAATCGCGGGCCGTCCGGGAGGGGCGTCAGGTCTCCAACCACGACGGCGCCTTAACTCACTGACTTAGGCAGGAATTTCTCAGCCGCAATAGGCTGCACACGATCACGAAACGGAGATCGTCCTGGAAAGCCGGGCGAATCTGCCGCCGTGTCAGGCTTCCATTTTCCGAGGTTCTTCGACCGTCCCGCTGGAGGGCCCAGTGGAGGCCGCATTGGAAGGCGCCTTAAAGGGCGCGGGCAACCGGGCCTCTGCCTCGTGCATGTAGTCGCGGGTCATGGGCGCGGCGAGGCATTCCTTGGAGAGCTGCACCTGGAGCACCATGGAGGAACCGCGGCGGAACGCCATCTCGGCGGAGATCAGATAGAATTCCCACATGCGCCCGAAGCGCGCGTCGTAGATCTCCTCGATCTCCTGCCGGTTCGCTTCGAAGCGTTCGCGCCAGGCCTTCAGCGTATCGGCATAGTGCATGCGCAGGACCTCGACGTCGGTGACCCAGAGATAAGCCCGCTCGGTTGCGGCGCAGACCTCCGACAGCGACGGGGAGTAACCGCCCGGGAAGATATACTTGCGGATCCAGGGGCCGGTGGTGCCCGGCGGCGACATATGGCCGATGGAGTGGATCAGCGCCAGACCGTCGTCCGCCATCAGGGCCTTCACCTTGGTGAAGAATTCGTCGTAGTGGCCGACGCCCACGTGTTCGAACATGCCGACCGAAACGATGCGGTCGAAAGGTCCTTCCAGATCCCGGTAATCGCGCAGTTCGAACTTCACCCGGTGGTCGAGCCCCAGTTCCTTCGCCCGCGCACGCGCGACCTCGAGCTGTTCCTTGGAGAGGGTCACACCGGTCACCTCGACCTCCGCCAGGCTGGCCAGATAGAGCGCCATGCCGCCCCAGCCGCAGCCGATATCCAGGACCTTCTGGCCATCCTCCAGGCGTAGCTTGGCGGCGATGTGGCGTTTCTTGTTGGCCTGGGCTTCTTCCAGAGAATCCTGCGGCGTGCGGAAATAGGCACAGGAATACTGCAGATCCTCGTCCAGGAAGAGTTCATAGAGCCGGCGCGAGAGATCGTAGTGATGCGCCACATTCTGCTGCGCCTTCTTGGCCGGATTGTGCTGCTGCAGGGTCCGGAAGGCCTTCCAGATCTTGCGCAAGACATTCTGCAGGGGATAGCTGCCCAGGCTGTGCCGATTCATGCCGAAGAGGGTGAGCAGGTCATAGACGCCGCTGTCCTCGAAGGTCAGGGTCCCGTCCATATAGGCTTCGCCGGTGTGCAGTTCCGGGTTCTTGAAAATCTTGAAGGCAAGGGATTTGTCGTGAAAGCGGAGGGTCACCACCGGCGCGGTCTCATCGCCGAAGCTGTAGAGCTTGCCGTCCGCATCATGGATCCGCAGTGTACCGACGCGGATGAACTTTTTCAGCATGTGAGACAGCAGAAACACGGCAGTCGCCCCCGGAGAATTCGAGTTCAGAGACTCGGAAGTGGTACACGAACATTAGACTAGCGACTTCGCCGCGCTCTGCAAACGCCTTGGCGAGATGCGCCACATTGCACAGTCTTTACATGGTCTTTGACATCATCACATCAAAAGATAGAAGTTCATGAGGGAGCACACCTAAAACCGTTCGGCGCACTATCACCCAATGGATTTGTTCATTTTCTTTTTTGGTCCTTCCATCATCGGTGTCCTGGTGGGGCTCGTTCTCGTCGTTAATCATCGGGAAAACAGAGCCAAACGCTTGAAAGCCGCCAAGCAAGAAGTGGGCGAACTGATCAGAGGCCGTGAAACTGAGCTCGAGATCTTATCCGATGAAATCATTCTCATTTTCGAGAAGCACGATTATCACGTGATCGAACGATCAGACACTGAGATCGCGTTTCGCCACCCGCCTCTGTTCGACGGCTGGGTCGCCAGCGGTACCGCCTGGACCATAATGCTGCTTGGCTCTCTAGGCGGGTTTGTCGCGGCTTATTTGACGGCCATTCTGGTCTGCGGCCTTAATCAGCGCATCACCATGCGGTTGATCTGAGAGAGCAACGGATAAAGTTGGCTGGCACTAACCTTCTTTCGCGAGACCGGGATAGTAGCAGAAGCCATACCACTCGGCGAGTTCCTTGAGATCTTTGAAACCGAAGGGATCGCCGCCATCAGGTCCCAGCAGCAGTTCCGCCAGGCGTAAACGATCCGGGTCCGACAGACTGCGGAGTTCGAAGACCTCCACATGGGTCTGCAGGCTGCCTTTCAGACCGCCAGGCTGCGGATCTTCGCCGCGCAGGAAAGCCTGGCAGGCTGCCAGTGCTTCTTCGTCGCTGACGGCCTGCTCCAGCAGCGCCGGCCATTTCTCTGCCAGGACCAGCAGGCGCGCCAGGCGATTGATGTTTCCAGCGCTCTCCGGCCCACTCGACGCGGCGAGATAGGCCTGCAGGCGGAAGCCGTTGATGAAACGCTTCAAACGCCTGGGATTCTGAAAATGCCGGCTGCCGAAGTGAGTGGCGGTCTGCACCACAAGTGAGGAGTCCTGAATATGTTCTTCGGCACGGAAGGGATTGAGCGCTCCGACCGTATCCATGACCGTTTCGACGACACCTGCCTCCTTCGCTCCGGCCAACACAGTCGCACCATCCTTCCGAACTTCAAGACTCGTCGTTGCGACCGTCGCCGTGACCGGACGGTCAGGCGCCATCGCCTTAGCGATCAACTGGCCCATTTCGACCGGGCCGTAGTCCGGCAGGCTGAGCCGGGCCTGAATGATCTTTTCCAGGAATTTATAGCCGCTGCCGTGCTCCAGCTTGCCGTTGCCACTGTCGACCGACTTCGCCAGTTCCTGGCGCTCCGTCTCGATCACGTTGGCCACGATGTTGAGGTCCATGCCCAAAACGAAGATACAGCTTTCCGAGACATCGGCCAGTTGCAGCGCCTCGACGATCTCCCCCAGCACCGGGCCCTTACAGCGGTCGAGATCGTCGACGAAGACCACGACCTTCATATTGCCGGGCACCGCCGCGCTCAGGCGCCGCATTTCATCCTCGAATTGCGACAGCGTCCCGATCTTGTCCTTGAAGTCGGTCTTTTCCAGATAGTCCAGGAGGTTCAGGCCGAGCTTGTTGGCGAAGCCGATGTAGAGCGCAGCAACGGCCAGGATGAAGAAGAGAGCGAAGGCCAGGTAGCGGAAGCCACCGGCAACACCCGTCTCATCGCTTTTCGTCAGCATCTCAAAGACGGCATGAAGCAGAAGATAGTCTTCCTTGAGCGCCGCACCGACAAGGGTCCAGTCCAGGAAGAAAACCAGCCCCAGCAAGGACAGGAACAGCACCGCCACCAGAACCCGGACGACCAGACCGAGATCCGCGTTGCGCCGGATCTTGGCCCAGAGACGGCTCAGCCAGAAACGAAAGCGCTGCGCAGGTGAGAGATTATCCCGGATGCAGCGCGCCACATTGCCAACGAAGGCCGCCCAGACCTGTTCCGCCTCGCTGTACTTCCAGGGATTGAAGCGTGTGGTGGCGACCCGCACGCCCGCCCCCTGGGCGGTCTTGTGCAATTCGCCGTCGATCATGTTCATGAAGGAGGTCTTGCCGCGCCCCCAGGGCGCATTGATCGCCAGCGCCAGCGGCGCACGGGTCTGATCCGCCAGAAGGAACCGCACGACCGCAGCGACATAGGGTGCAAAACCGAGGCGATCATCTTCGACCGATTCCAACGCGCTGTCACTCAGCGCAACCGGACGTGCGGTTAGTTCCTCCTCATCCCTTCGCGGCTGCGTATCAGCCGGCTCGGAGACCTCTTCTTCCCCTGTTGTCTCTTGAGTTTCATCAGCAGGCCGTGAAGTGCTAAAGGTCGCTTCTCCTTCAGCTACCTTTTGACTGATGTTTTCAGTATCGAGCCTTTCCGCCGTCTTCTGCGCAGCCGCGCCCTCAAAAGACTCGGCGGTTCCGTCGGACGTATTCGCAGTATAGGTCTCGCTATAGGTTGCGTTCGGCGCGCGGCGTTCTTCAAACGCCCGATGCGCTTCCAGGGCTTCCGCTGTGCTTTTCCCGAAGATACCGTCCGCGAAAACCTCGTATCCCAGATCGCGCAGGCGCACCTGCAGATCCCTGACCGACTCAGTACGATCAAAGTCCGTGCCAAACCTGCGCTGCGCCCAGGCGACCGCCTGATCGCCCAAGGTGCCAGCGGCATCATCGGAAAACTTCGAGCCCGGAGTTTCTTCTTCGAACTTCGTCACGGCACGCCTTCCCCCGCTCGCCCATCTGGATGACGGCCCGACGGCAGCGTCGACCAGGGGAAGAACTATAGCGTGGCCCGCCGAAAAAAGCGAAACCGGCCCCAGGCGCAGTTACGCAGGCGAAGCTGCTTCGCCCGGGGTTTATACGAGTGAAGCTACTTCGCTCGGGCGTCCTGGCCATTCAACTTGGCGACGATGTCGATCATCTCGGGGATGTTCTTCTCGCCGTAGCCCAGGGTCTGGCCGATCTTCAGGAGCTGCAGCGCCCCATCGGACATAAAAGTCGCCGCACCGTTCCTCGTGGCCAGGCGGTTGTAATAGGTGATGTCTTTCAGGCAGTTAGCCAGCGCAAACTCATGGGCTTTGGGGTCACCCTCGCAGACATACTTCGAATAGTTCTGGAAGTTTCCGCAGTTCATGCCGGAGTTCGAGACGATCTCGCGGAAGGTTTCCGGCGCCACCCCGATCTTGGAGATCATGGAGTAACACTCGGACCAGATCGCCGCGTAGCCGATAGAGATCAGATTATTGATCAGCTTGATCGCATGGGCGGATCCGACCGCCCCCTTCGCCGGGATGACGACCGAGGCCCAGGTCGAGAGTAACGGCGTCCATTTCTCGATCAGCTCTTCCGGGCCACCCACGTAGGTGCTGAGTTCACCGTCCCAGGCATGGGCCGGCGTGCGGGACAGCGGCGCGTCGAAAAAGGTGATGCCATGCCCGGCCAGTTCCGCATGCAGACGTTCGGTCAGATCCGGCTCCGAAGTCGAGGTGTCGATGATGGTCAGGCCCTCGCGCGCGCCGGCCAGGATGCCGTCCTCCCGGCGCAGGGTCTCCTGCACCTGGGGGGCACCGGTGACGCAGAGAACGATCACGTCGGCCTTCTCGGCCATCTCCTTGGGCGAAGCCACCTCGGTCGCACCACGGCCGACCAGGTCCTCCACCGCCTCGCGCTTGCGATGGGCCATGACCAGCAGTGGAAAGCCCTTCTCCACCACGTTCTTGGCCATTCCCCAGCCCATCAGGCCAACCCCGATGAAGCCCACGACAGGTTTGTCGGACATAGCGTGCTCCCGCGTTTTGATGATGCAGGCCCTTTCCTACAGGAGCAGGGCCCAGGGGCAAAGGGGGGAACCCGCAGAATGCAGCGCGGATCGCATCACTGTGAACGCCTTCGACTTGCCGGCGGGGCCAAACCCGCGCGAAAGCGAGCACAGGGCATCGGTCATCTGCCGACCATAGACAAGCGAGCCGTGAGGTTTCAAACTCGCAGCGATTCGGACGAAACAGCGATCATGCGAGGCAGGCAGGATGCAGAGCCGCTATCTTTACATTCTCGTTCTCGCGGTTTTCGTCATAGCGGGCCGCAAGTTTCTCGACGCCTGGCGGGACGAATCGCCAAAGGGGCCGGCGCGGCGCCTGATCTTCGGCTGTCTCTGCGTCGCCTGCTTTATCGTCGTGGCGTTTTTTGAAGTTCAGCTTTAGAACCGGTCATCCGGCGGCGGCGCTCAGCTCTGTTTAGCGCAGTCGCCCTGCGAGGTCTCGCCCAGATCCCGGCCGCAGAGGCCACAGCGATCCGCGCCTTCGATGGCGCTAAGGCCTCCGCAACTGCCCGCGATCCGGCGGTTGGACAGGATCACGCCGACGGCCATACCGACAACCACCAGCAACAACACGATAAACGCGGCCGCAATCGTTTGGATAAGCATCAGATCGTCTTCCTTTCCCGACGGGCCCGCTTAGCCGCCGAAGTCATCAAGCATGATGTCGTCACGCTCGACACCCAGATCAAGCAGCATGTTAATCACCGAGGTGTTCATGATGGGCGGTCCGCACATGTAGTACTCGCACTCCTCGGGAGCCGGGTGATTCTTCAGGTAATTTTCGAAGAGCACGTTATGGATGAAGCCGGTGTAGCCGTCCCAGTCATCGCCCGGCTGCGGATCAGACAGCGCCACATGCCACTCGAAGTTCTCGTTTTCCGCCTGAAGCTGGTCGAAATCCTCGACAAAGAACATCTCCCGCTTGCTGCGCGCGCCGTACCAGAAAGAGATCTTCCGCTTGCTGTTGATCCGTTTCAACTGATCGAAGATGTGGGAGCGCATGGGCGCCATGCCCGCGCCGCCGCCGATAAAGACCATTTCCTTTTCGGTCTCGCGCGCGAAGAACTCGCCGAAGGGCCCTGAAATGATCACCTCGTCGCCGGGCTTCAGATTGAAGATGTAGGAGGACATGAGGCCCGGCGGAACGACCTTGGGGTCGGCGTGCGGCGGCGGCGTCGCGACACGCACGTTGAGCATGATAACGCCCTTTTCCTCGGGATAGTTCGCCATGGAATAGGCACGCATCACCTCTTCCTTATTGTCGACCTGCAGATCCCAGAGTTTGAATTTATCCCAGTCTTCGCGGTATTCCTCTTCGACATCGAACTGCTTGAAATCGAGTTTATAGGGCGGGCACTCGATCTGGATGTAGCCGCCGGCGCGGAAGTCGACGTTCTCGCCCTCTGGAAGCTCCAGTACGAGACACTTGATAAAGGTCGCGACATTCTCGTTGGAGCGGACCTTGCAGCGCCATTTCTTAACCCCGAAGACCTCATCCGGAATCCGGATCTTCATCGGCTGCTTGACGGCAACCTGGCAGGACAGCCGGTCCCCCTCGCGGGCCTCGCGTTTCGTGATGTGCGAGAGTTCCGTCGGCAGGATCGATCCGCCGCCCTCCATCACCTGGACCCGGCACTGGGCACAGGTCCCGCCGCCGCCGCAGGCGGACGCGACAAACAGGTTCTCGCCGGCCAGCGCCCCCAGCAGCTTGCCGCCCGCGGGCACGGAGATCGTCCGTTCGTCGTTAATGAGGATCTCGACCGCGCCGCTGGAGACCAGCCGGGAGCGGGCGAAGAGGATGATCCCGACCAGCGCGAGAATGATGAAGGTGAAGAGCGTGACGCCGAAGACGAAGTTTTCCATAGCTCTAGCGCCTCACAGCTGAATGCCGGAAAAGGACATGAATGCCAATGACATAAGTCCCGCCGTCATGAAGGCAATACCAAGTCCCTGCAGGCCCGGCGGCACGTCGCTGTACTTCATCTTCTCCCGCAGCCCGGCGAGCGCGACGATCGCCAGCGCCCAGCCGATGCCCGAGCCCACGCCATAGATCACGCTTTCGGGGAAATCGTAGTCCCGTTCCACCATGAAGAGAGAGCCGCCGAGGATCGCGCAGTTCACCGTGATCAGTGGCAGAAAGATACCGAGCGCGTTGTAAAGCGCCGGGAAGAAACGATCGAGCGTCATCTCCAGGATCTGGACCATGGCGGCGATCACGCCGATATAGCTGATCAGCCCCAGGAAGGTCAGGTCGGTACCGCCGACGCCCAGCCATTTCAGGGCATCCTGCTGCAGGAAATAGGTGAGAATCAGATTGTTGGCGGGAACCGTGATGGACTGGACGACCACAACCGCGACGCCGAGGCCGAATGCGGTCTCGATCTTCTTCGAAACGGCCAGAAAGGTACACATGCCGAGGAAGAACGACAGCGCCAGGTTCTCGATAAAGATAACCCTGACGAAGAGGCTGATATAAGCTTCCATCAGGCGTGTTCCTTGACCTGCACATCCATGATCTGGAAAGAGACCTTTTCGCGCTGGCGCGTCTTAACGGTCCGCAGGACCCAGATGAAACAGCCGATGATGAAGAAAGCGCTCGGCGGCAGGAGCAGCAAACCGTTGGGCACGTACCAGCCGCCGTTCTTGACCGCAGGCAGGATTTCCAGACCCATCAGGGTGCCGGCGCCGAACAGTTCCCGGATCACCGCCACGCCGATCAGAATCACGCTATAGCCCAGCCCATTGCCGATGCCGTCGAGAAAACTTCTCCAGGGCGGATTCTGCATGGCGTAGGCTTCCGCCCGCCCCATGACGATACAGTTGGTGATAATCAGGCCGACGAAGACGGAGAGCGTCTTGGAAACCTCGTAGGCATAGGCCTTGAGGATCTGATCCACGACAATCACCAGGGACGCGATGATGACCATCTGAACAATGATCCGGATGCTTCCGGGCACCTGATGCCGGATCATACTGATCGAAAGGTTCGAAAAGGCGGTCACGCTGGTCAACGCGATGCACATGATCAACGAGACCTTGAGAGACGAGGTCACCGCCAGCGCCGAACAGATGCCGAGTGTCTGCAGGATGATCGGATTGTTCTCGATCATCGGATCGGTGACAAGCTTCCGCGTTTCAGCCATCGCGCGCCAGTTCCTGTTGAAGATTGTTCAAGAAGGGGCCGAAACCGCTATCATCGGCCCAAAATCTTACGAGGTTGTGGACACCGCGCGACGTCAGGGTCGCACCGGCAAGACCGTCCACCTGATAAGCTGCGTTCGGTCCGCTCGTCGCCGTGCCCTTGACCACCTCGATGCGCAGGGCGCCGTCCTCATCGAAGAGATACTTGCCAGGCCAGAGCCCACGCCAACTGGGGTTATCCACCTCGCCACCCAGACCGGGCGTCTCCGCGTGCTCATAAAACTGAAGCCCGATCACCTCTCGTCCGTCCGGCTTGACGGCGAGATAGCCGTAAAGCGTGGACCACAGGCCGTAGCCATGCACCGGAAGGATCACCGTCTTGAAGCGACCCTCTTCATTCTTAACCAGATAGACCGTGGCATAGTGCGCCTTCCGGCCGATCGAGGCGATATCCTGATCCGGGGAAAGCGCGTCGCTCATGGCGGGATCACGCGCCGCGTCCCGCTGGACATAGGTCGCGTGGTCCACCTCGTCACTGAAAGACCCGCTGCGCAGATCGACCACGCGCGGCTCAATCTGCTCAAAAAGCTCGTCGATATCCGCGCCCGGCCGCATCAGGCCGGCGACCTCCAGGATATTCCTGCGGATTTCCGCTTGCTTGTTGGCTTCCTGCTGATCGCGCAGTCCGACCGCGGTCGCCGAAACCACCACGGAACAGACCAGGCACAACAGAACCGCAACCCCCACGGTCTTCCAGGGGTTGTCGTTCGGAATGGCCAGGATTTTCCGAAACCAGGATTCCCGTTCAGCCATAACGCCTCCGCCTGCGGCGAACATTCGCCTTTACCACCATATAGTCGATCAGCGGGGCAAATACATTGCCGAAAAGAATGGCCAGCATCATACCTTCGGGAAAAGCCGGGTTGACCACGCGGATCAGCACGCACATCACGCCGATCAGGGCGCCGTACCACCAGCGACCGGCATTGGTCATGGCCGCGGAAACCGGCTCAGTCACCATGTAAACCAGCCCGAAGGCATAGCCGCCGATAACCAGATGCCAGTACCAGGGCATGGCGAAAGCCGGATTGCTGTCACTGCCGATCAGATTGAATATCGTACTCATCGCGATCGTGCCGAGCAGACAGCCGGCGATGAGCCGATAGTTGGCTATTCGGGTGTAGACCAGGAAGATCCCGCCGATCAGGCAGGCCAGGGCCGAGGTTTCGCCCAGGCTTCCGTGCATCAGGCCAATAAAGGCGTGCCACCAGTCGAGCCCGATCGTCGAGAGCGCCTCATGGCCCTGGGAAGCCACCACGCTGAGCGCGGTTGCGCCGCTGAAACCGTCGACCGGCACCCAGACCGCGTCGCCGGACATCTGCGCCGGATAGGCAAAATACAGAAACGCACGTCCCGTCAGCGCCGGATTCAATACGTTCTTGCCGGTACCGCCAAAGATCTCCTTGCCGATCACCACGCCGAATATAATGCCGAGCGAAACCTGCCAGAGCGGCGTGGTCGCCGGGACGATCAGAACATAGAGCATGGAGGAGACGAAGAAGCCTTCGTTAACCTCATGTCCGCGGATCACCGCAAAGGCGACCTCGCAAAGGCCGCCCGAGGCGAGCGTAACCACGTAAATCGGCAGGAAGTACAGAAAACCGTGAATAAAGCAGGCGAAGGGATTGTCCGGCGAATAGCCGATCCCGAAGGATTCAAGGATCCAGCCTCGCCAGCCCTCGGTCGTCTCCAGCCCCAGTTGGGCGATGGCGGTATTCGCCTGGTACCCGGTATTCCACATCGCCCAGAGGATGCAGGGTATCGTGGCCAGGACCACATAGGTCATCGTCCGCTTGAGGTCGAGGCTGGCCCGCGCATGGGGCGCCACCTGCGTCACCGTCCTCGGGGAATAGAGGAGAGTGTCGACCATCTCGTAGACCGCATAGTACTTCTCGTACTTGCCGTCTTTCAGGAACAGCGGTTCGATCGAGTCGAGCCATTGCCGCAGCCCCATAACTAACCTTCCGCTTCAATCTTTTCGAGGTTGGCGCGCAACGCCATGCCGTACTCGTACTTGCTCATACAGACGTAGGAGCAGAGTGCAAGGTCTTCCTCATCCAGTTCGAGACAGCCGAGCGTCTGAGCCTCTTCCGTGTCCAGAACCAGCAAGGCCCGCAGCAACTGCGTCGGCAGAATATCAAGCGGCACGACGTCTTCGTAGAGTCCCACGGGAACCATGGCCCTCGGACTGCCGTTCAGGCTGGTGTTGAGGGGAAGAAGCAGCTTGCTGCGGAAAAAGCTCGAGAGATGCACGTTGGCGTTCGAGAATTTCCGCATGCTGGGGATCAGCCAGCCGAAGAGTTCGCGCTTGCGGCCCTCTTCCATGATCGTGATCTGGTGATGAAAACGTCCCAGGTAGGCGAAGGAACCGCTCGCCGCCCGTCCAGTCAGGACATTGCCCGCGATCACCCGGACGTCGCCGTCGGCGATCTCGCCTTCAACCAAAGCGTCGGTCGAGGCACCGACGCGGCAGCGAAGCAACCGCGGTCGGCTGGCGGCCGGACCGGCCAGAGAGATGACGCGTTCCGTCGGCAGATGGCCGGTCCGGAAGAGTTTTCCGACCGCCATAACGTCCTGATAGTTGATGTGCCAGACGACCTTCTCACCGTGAATGGGATCAAGCAGGTGAATGTGCGTGCCCACCAGACCTGCCGGATGGGGCCCTTCAAAGGCCGCCTTCAGGACCGAATCGCCGTTTGGCGCCGGCACATCCGCCCCCGGCGCCTGACAGACATAGGTATTTCCGTCCGTGAGCTTTGCCAGCAGGCTGATCCCCGCGACAAAGTCCTCCGGTGCCTCACCAATGACCACGGCAGCATCCGGCGCGAGCGGTCCGGAATCCATCGCGGTCACGAAGATTGCGGCAGGCGCCGATTCGGGGTCGGGGATCTTGGAGAATGGACGCGTACGCAGAACCGTCCAAAGGCCTGAGGCCAGGAGGTTCTCCTTAATGCGGTCTCGCTCGAGGTTTTGTAACTCGCCCGCCTCGTAGCGCGCGAATGCGATCGGCTCCTCGTCCTCGTCGATATCGACCACCACCGACTCCAGGACGCGCCGCGCCCCGCGATTGATCGCCCGAATGCGTCCGCCGGCCGGGGCTGTGTAGACCACGCCCTCGTAACGGCGGTCCGAGAACAGCGGTTGCCCCAGGCGAACCCGGTCACCCTCCGCCACCAGCATTTTCGGCTTGAGTTCCAGGTAGTCGGCGCCGACCACGGCGCAGCTACTGACAGCCGGACCGTCTTCGATCCTCTGCTCCGGCGCACCGGTTATCGGCAGGTCGAGGCCCTTCTTGAGTTTAAAGGCAGGCATCTCTCCACCGGCAACGGCCCGACCGTTCCCCCCGTTCGGTTTATCTGTCTGTGCCTCTGGCATCTGGCCCCATCATACTTACACGCGCCCCCCGCCGCTCCCGGCGAATTTTGTTCCTTATAGTACGAGCGGGGCAGCGGCGCAAAGGCGTCTCGCACCTGCGTGATTTATCCGACGATGGCTTGCCTCATCTTGAGGTTTTCGTACTCGATCTCTTGCATGCGATGATGGACGGCATCACCGATCGACACCAGCCCGCACAACTTACCGCTGTCGACGACCGGAAGATGCCGGAACCGACCCTCGGTCATACGCTTCATGACATCCTCCACCTTGTCTTCGGGGAAGCAGGTCTTTGGGTTTGCGGTCATAATCTCCTGAACGGGACTCTCGAAGACGGAGAGCCCTTTCGTATCGGCGCAACGGACCACATCTCGCTCGGAGATGATACCGACCGGCTGGCCAGCGCTGTCGACGACCACAAGCGCGCCGACCCGCCGCCGGTTCAACTCGGCCACCACCTCCTTAACCGTCAGGTCAGGGGATACAGTGAAGATCTCGCCGCCCTTAGCGGCAAGAATCGCCGCAACGGTCACGCCCGGCTGGCCGCTGCCCAGACTCGCGGCGGCGGTCTGAGAATGCGTGCGTTCCGGCTTTTTGTCTTCCGCCATTGGGCCCTGATAGGAAACCGGTGCCATGAGTCTCGTCCTCCTCCAACAGCTCAATGCTGCCTGTTGAGCCGACCGATAATTACTCCGCCGGCCTGTACACGATCCCAGAGAATACAGTCTAACATCGCGCCATGGGTAGTCCCATTGCGGCTCAGCCGTTGGTTTTTTGCGACTTTTGGCCAACTGCCGGGCCCATTCCACCGTAAAACCGCCGCTATAACGACCACGATAAACTGGACAAGGCCCAGGCGGACTGAGATAAACGACGTTGACCGCTCGATTGAGGATTCCGGGTAATGGCATCAAGGCTTTCCAGACGAAAATTCATCCGCCAAACGCAAGGCCTCGTTCTGGCCACCCCCTTCCTGAGCCTTGTCGGCTGCAGTGATGGCGGTGACGAGGTCGTCACCTTCGTCGGCGAGACGATGGGAACCACCTACAGCGTCAAGCTCGTCGGGACCCCGCGTGGCGTGGATCACCAGGCGTTGGAGCAGGAAATCTCTGAAACGCTGGAGACGGTTAACCGACAGATGTCGACCTATCGCCCGGAATCCGAGCTTTCGCGCTTCAATGCTGCAGAGGCCGGAACCTGGGTCTCTACCTCTAATGATACGCGTGCGGTTATCGATGCGGCCCTGCAGGTCAGTCGCGTGACCAAAGGCGCCTTCGACCCCACCGTCGGTCCGGTGATCGACCTCTGGGGCTTCGGAGCCGGCGGCAAGGAAGAGTATCTGCCCTCAGACGACGAGATCGCGGTCGCGCGGAAGATCGTCGGCTTCGACAAGGTCGAAACCAAACGCGACGAAGCGGCAGTCGTCAAACAGGCCAACGGTCTGCGGCTCGATCTTTCCGGCATCGCAAAGGGATTCGGCGTCGACAAGGTGGCTGAACTCCTGGAGCGGCGGGGCGCCGAGAACTACCTCGTCGAGGTCGGTGGCGAACTCCGCGGCAAGGGAGCGGGGCCGGCCGGTAAAGCCTGGCGCATCGGCGTTGAGCGGCCCACAGGGGTCCCCGGCGATCTCCAGAGAGTCCTTGACCTCAAAGACGGCGCGCTCGCGACCTCGGGCAACTACCGTATTTTCTTTGAGCGCGACGGTCGGCGTTACTCGCACATTATCAACCCGCAGACCGGAAGGCCCGTGGAACACGACCTCGCATCCGCAACCGTCGTCGCCGACACGACCATGGAGGCGGATGCTCTCTCGACCTCGATGCTGGTACTCGGCCCCGAAGCGGGAATGGAGCTTGCGGTCGAGCAGAACATCGCCGCCCTCTTCATCGCCGGAGGCGGCGAGACCTTCACCGAGAAGGCCTCGCCTGCGTTCCTCCAACGCTTCAAAGCTTAATGCCGAAACGCTGGTCGGGCCTGCGCTTGGCGGGCCCACCATCAATCGTCGCGGAAAGTCCGCGCGAAGCTGTCGAGTAACGGCTTCATCAGGTAGGAAATCACCTGCCGCTCCCCGGTCTTGATCAGAATCTCAGCCGGCATGCCCGGCACGAGTTGCAAGCCCTCGATCTTGCCCAGTTCCGCCTTGGGAATGGAAATCTGCGTGCGGTAGAACGCGGTGTCGTTGGCCTCGTCATAGACGCTGTCGGCTGAGATCGTCTGGACCTTGCCGTTGATTTCCGGCGTGGTGTCCTGATTGAACGCGGTCAGACGGATCGTCGCATCCAGGCCCGCATTGACCCGATCCACATCCGCGGGCGGAACCTGGGCCATCAGCACCAGTTCGTCGTCGGCCGGGATGATGTTCATGATCGGCTCACCGGCGATGATCACGCCGCCTTTGGTATGGACCCGCAGGTCCAGGACGCGTCCGGCCTGCGGCGCGCGGATTTCGCCCCGCTCCATCCGATCCTCGGCCGCGGCCCGCTGTTCGATCAGGGTATAGAGCTGGGCCTGAACCATGGTGAGGTCACGGCTGACCTGTTCGCGGAAATCCTTCTCAGCCCGGGCGATCTGTGCCTCGGCTTCATGGATCTGTGCGCGCAGGCTGGCGATCTGGGCCCGGCCGCTGGCGCGCTGCCCCTCCAGCCGGGCGACGCTGCGCTGCAGCTCCAGAACCCGGGTCAGGGGAACCAGTTCCTTCCGGCGCAGATCCTCCAGGACGGTGAGTTCATCACGGGAGAGCTTCAGTTCCTTGGCGACGGCGCCGCCCTGCTGCTTCAGCCCCTTAATCTGCTCACTGAAGGCAGCGATGCGCTGCCGCACCGATGTCGCTTCCGCCGCCCGGGCCTCCTGTCGCGCCGAAAAGAGCTGATCCTGCGCCTCGATCATCTCCGCCACTTCCGCTTCCTGGCGCCTCGAAGCCAGGGATACGGGATAGTCGATAGCTTCACTGCCAGTCAGCTCAGCGGTCAGACGCGCGCGCTGCGCCATCAGGTCATGCTGCTGGTTGACCACGATCGCGAGGTTGGCCTGACTCAGGGTGTCATCGAGGCGCATCAGAAGCTGCCCGGCTTCGGCAAAGTCTCCTTCTTTGACGAAGATCTCGCCAACGATGCCGCCTTCCAGGTGCTGAACGGTCTTGCGGTTGCTTTCAACCGCGACCATGCCCGGCGCGACCACCGCGCCTTCGATCCTGGTGCCGATGGTCCAGCCGGCGATGCCGCCAAACATCAGCACCACGACCAGCAGGCCGAAGATGATCTGACCGCTCATGCGATCGCTTGGGGCCGCCGTCTTCGCGGGCCGGCGGGCGGGTTTCAGTTCCGTTGTCAGTTGGGTCATGACGCCCTCCTTTGTTGAGCGACGATTCGGGGACCGGCGGCAGCAACAGCCTTCGCCGCGCCGGCCGCCTGATCCGAGAGAGATGCAAAAACCTGGTTCTTGGGCCCGAAGGCGGCGACCTTCCCGCTGTCCAACACCAGAACCTTGTCGGCCTGCGTGACGGCCGAAGGGCGATGGGCGACGACGACGACCGTCTGCCCCCGCTCCTTCATGCGCTTGATGGTCTGGCTAAGGGCCTCCTCGCCGACCGCGTCGAGGCTGGCGTTGGGTTCGTCCATAACGACCAGGGCCGGGTCGCCGAAGAGCGCGCGGGCCAGAGCAATACGCTGGCGCTGGCCACCGGACAGCAGGCGCCCGCCAGCGCCGATCATCGTGCTGTAGCCATCGGGCAGGGCGAGGATCATCTCGTGGGCGCCCGCATTCATGGCCGCGGCCACCACGGCGTTATCTTCCGCATCCTCAGCGAAACGGGCGATGTTCTCCCGGACCGTACCGTTAAAGAGTTCCACGTCCTGCGGCAGGTAACCGATGTAGTGACCGAGCTGCTCCCGGTCCCATTGCCAGAGATCAGCCGCATCCAGCCGAACGTGTCCGTGCGCCGGCGGCCAGGCGCCGACCAGAAGGCGGGCGAGGGTCGACTTGCCGGACGCGCTCGGGCCGATCACCGCCAGGGCTTCGCCCGGGTTCAGATGGAAGGTGATGTTGGAAAGGATCAACTGGTTGCCGTCCTTGCCGGGAATGCCGGCGAACAGCTTTTCGACGCTGAGCTTGCCTTTAGGTGCGGGCAACTGCGTGCGGGGCTCCGCCTCCGGGAATTCCTCTAGCAGTTTTTTGGTCCGGCGATAGGCGCCGCGCGCGGCGATAAAGTGCCGCCAGGAACCGATAGCCTGCTCGATCGGGGCCAGGCCGCGGCCCATGATCAGCGATGCGGCGATCATACTGCCCGGGCTGATTTCGCCGTTGATGGCGAGGTAGGCGCCGGCGCCGAGAATTGCCGACTGCAGCATCAGGCGAACGGTCCGCGACATGGAGGTCAGGCTGGCCGATCGGTCGCTGGCCTTATTCTGCAGTTCGAGCGCTCTGTTCTGGAGCTTCTGCCAATGGCGATAGAGGCCGGGCAGCATATGCATGGAGGCCAGGACCTCAGCATTGTTTCGGCCGTCCGCGACGATTTCGTTGCTCTCCGCCAATGCCCGCGTGGCCTTGGCCAGATTGCCACGGGTCACGAATTCGTTCACCACCGCGATAATCATCAGGATGACCGCACCGCCGGTCGCGACCCAGCCCAGCAAAGGATCCAGAAGGAACACCACACCGATGTAGACCGGTGTCCAGGGCGCATCGAACAGGGTGCTGGGTCCGGTGCCGGCGAGGAACTCGCGCAGGGTCTGAAGATCCCGCACGCCGTCCTGTCCCTTACCGCTTCGCGCCGCGGATTTCTTGATGTGCGCCTCAAACACCCGTTCGCTGAGGCGCAGGTTAATGCGGCTGCCGATCCGCACCAGAATCTTGGAACGCACCGCCGACAGCAGCCCCATGATCAGGAAGAGGCCTGCAATGAGAAAAGATAAAGAGACTAAAGTCGATTCGCTCTGGCTGGTGAGAACACGATCGTAAACCAGCATCATGTAGAGCGGACCGGTCAACATCAGAAGATTGATGACCAGGCTGAAGACGCCGGTCATGAAAAATCCACCGCTGCAGCTTCCAAAAGCACTCTGCAGCTCTGAAGAACGTGGCTTGTTCTTACGCATTTCTGGCCCCTGTCTTTCAAACCCTTGCCGCAAGGGTTTCGTCTTTGACGGAAGGAAAGTGGGCCCGGCGATGAAACCGGGCCCACCTCATGACGCCTTAGATGGAAACGTCGTCCTGGCTGAGTTCAGCCTCGGAGACACCGACCAGTGTGACCGAGTCGCCATTGCCGAGATCGATCACCAGATCGTCGCCGTCTTCTTCCGCCGCGGCCTGAACGTCCGCGAAGGACGCAAAGCCGAAGTCGGTCAGATCCAGCTCATCCTGGCCGCTCTGGAAGTCGAGGACGGTGTCCTGCTGGGTGCCCATCTCGAAGACGAAGATGTCTTCGCCGGAACCGCCTTCCAGGCGATCGTTGCCGGTACCACCGTTCAGGGTGTCGTCACCGGAACCAGCACAGATGAGGTCATCGCCTGCGCCGCCGTTGATGTTGTCGTCACCACGACCACCTTCGAGGATGTCGTTGCCGGCACCGCCATCGATGTCGTCGTCATCGCGACCGCCATCGATGAAGTCGTCGCCTTCACCACCGAGGACATTGTCGTCGCCACGGCCGGCATTGATGACGTCGTTACCGTCACCGCCATCGATGTCGTCGTCGTCCCGACCACCCTCGATCGCGTCGTTGCCGTCGCCACCGTTGATGATGTCGTTACCACGACCGCCGCTGAGTTCGTCGTCGGCTGCGCCGCCGTTGATCTCCTCGGCACCGACACCGCCAACGATCTCAACCGGCTCGTCCGGCTCCGGCGCTTCACCGGTGATGAAGCTGTCGGCATTGAGGTCGTCGACATTGACGCCGATCAGGGTGATCTGATCGCCGTTACCCAGGTCGATCACCGTGTCGTCACCAACCTGCTGGGCCGCCGCAATCACCGCATCGCCGTCCGCGAAGTTGAAGTCGCTGACATCGATGAAGTCACCGGTTTCGACGAAGGTGTCGAAGTCGAGGACCGTGTCGGACCCCGTGCCCTGCTGGAACACGAAGGTATCGCGACCGCCACCGCCTTCGAGGCTGTCGTTGCCGGCGCCGCCGTTCAGAACGTCGTCACCGCCTTCGCTGGCCACCCGGTCGATGACAATGCGCAGAAGCTGCTCATTGCCGCCATTGCGGGTGAAGTCGCCCTCGATCGGATCAACAACGGTTCCGGCAACGGTGGTCCCGCCCAGGATGTTCTGCGGCGTGCCGTCGGGATTGCCTTCCGAGCCGTTGAAGCCCGGGTGCGCCCCTACGACACCGTTTTCGGCAGTGCCCTGGTCGATGGCCGTCTGGTTCAGGAAGGCCGCGCCTTCCTCGTTGTTAACCTCGGTTCCGGCATCGAGAACGTCGTTGCCGAAGCGCTCGATCACCAGCGGGCCGAGGAAGTTGCCGTCTTCGTCGAAGATCGGATCCGCACGGGCATCATCCGGAACGGACAGGAAGGCGTCGTTCGAAGGGATGATCATGGTTGCCCAGGTGAAGAAACCCTGACCAACCTGGTTCGGGTCGACATCGAGCACGAAGGACGCAGTCTCGCCCGGATCGATCGGACCCGGAACGCCAGCCCCGCCGGCAATGGTGGCGTCGACGCCGTTTTCACCGGCCTGTGCGTTGAACTCCGCCGCGATACCTTCAACGACACCGTCTTCAGCCAGACGCTCGAGACCGAGGCTAGCCGCCTCGCCGGCATTGAAGAGATCGAAGTTCTCAGCGTCATGGAAACCGAACCAGACCGGAGTCAGGAAGGTTCCGCCTTCGCCCAGGGTGTTGGTCACCGACACGCGGATCGCCGTTCCGGAGCCGACTTCGTCGCCGCGCAGGACGTCATTGCCGTCACCGCCCGAAAGTTCGTCGTTTCCGGCACCACCAGCCAGCAGGTTGTCTTCCGAGTTGCCGGAAAGCGAGTCGTCGTTTTCCGAACCCGTCAGGTTCTCGATGCTGGTCAGGCTGTCCTGAACCGTGTTGCCGTTGACTTCATAGGTGGCCACACCGGTTCCGTCGTCCTCCAGGCTCGCCGTGACGCCCACGCCGATGTCCTGGAAGTCAGCCGTGTCGATACCTTCGCCACCGTCGAGGGCGTCGTTACCGCCACCGCCTTGCAGCACGTCGTTACCTTCACCGCCGAACAGTTCGTCGCCGCCACCACGGCCGACCAGCAGGTCGTCACCGTCGTTGCCGGTCAGAACGTTGTCGCCGCCGTCACCGAAGAGCTGGTCATTGTTCTGCGAACCGTCGAGGTTTTCGAAACCGTCGAACTGCTCGAAGACCGTCACGCCGGGTGCCGGCTGATAGCTGGCCGTGCCCGCCGCGAGGTTGGCGACAACCGGTGCGCCGATGTTGACGAAGCTGTTGGTGTCGATGCCTTCGCCACCGGACAGATCGTCGGTTCCGCCGCCGCCGGCGATGAAGTCGTCACCAGCGCCACCGTCGATCGCGTTCGGCGCGGCGCCGTTGGCGATGATGGTGTCGTTGTTGGCCGAACCTTCAACGTTCTCGATACCTGTGAAGGTATCGGTCACGGTGTTGCCGTTCACGATGTACTCGGCAGAACCGCTGCCGTCAGCCGCCAGGGTGACTTCGACGTCGACGCCGATGTCGCTGAAGCTGATGGTGTCGATACCTTCGCCACCCTCGACGACGTCGTTGCCGCCGCCGCCGCGCAGCAGGTCGTTACCTTCGCCGCCGACCAGCGTATCGCCGCCGCCGTTGCCGTTCAGCTCGTCATCGCCGGCACCGCCGTCGATCACGTCACTGCCGCCACCGCCACTCAGCACGTTCGCGGCTTCGCCGATGGCCGTGATGGTGTCGTTGTTGGCCGAACCTTCGACGTTTTCGATACCGGTGAAGGTGTCGGTCACGGTGTTGCCGTTCACGATGTACTCGGCAGAACCGCTGCCGTCGGCATTCAGGGTGACATCCACGTCAACGCCGATGTCGCTGAAGCTGATGGTGTCGATACCTTCGCCACCGTCAACGACATCGCTGCCGCCGCCGCCGCGCAGCAGGTCATTGCCTTCGCCGCCGATCAGCGTATCGCCACCGCCGGCACCGCTCAGCTCGTCATCGCCATCGAGACCGATCAGTTCATTCGCCTCACCATCGCCGACAATAGTGTCAGCATCGTTGGAACCGACAACGTTCTCGATGTTGGCGAGGCTGTCTGTCTCACTGACGGCAGCGATCCCTTCGGGCCCCGCGTCGCTGGCAATGTCGACCACCACCGGGCCGTTGGCGCCGGCCGGCGCATTGTGCAGGTGGATCGGGCTCAGCGTTCCATTGCCGATGTTGACCGGCAACAGATCCGCCTGGTTGAGGCCGGAAACCGAAAGCTCCGTGGTGTAACGGATGCTGCCGTCTTCAGCGACCGTGAAGACCACAGTGGCTTCACCTGTCGCGTCGGTGTCGGCCGGCACCGGAATTTCCTGCGCACCGTCAAGCGCGGCGGAAAAGGTCACCGTTCCGAAACCAAAGGCATCCCGGTTGTCTTCCACCAGAGCCAACTGACCGCGCAGCTCACCCGAGGGGAAGTCGGAGGTGTGGATGTTGAAGTAGAGATTCCCCTCGACGCCTTCGCTGACGATCTCGGCGGGATTGATGCCGCCGTTCGGGTTGACCAGCAAAAGGTTCTCGATCGTGAGATCGAAGCCCGTGTCGCGAGTCGCTTCTCCAGCCGCCAGATCGACGGAGACCCCGACATCGGCATCGTCAAAGCGCACGGTGTCGATTCCTTCGCCACCGTCCAGTTCATCGTCGCCCAGGCCGCCGGTCAGCTCGTCGTCGCCAGAGCCGGTTTCGACGATGTCGTCGCCGGCGCCCGCATCTACGACATCAGACAGGCCTTCGGCCGAAGAGACGAAGTCATCGTCACCAGCGCCGAGGTCGAAGCTGCCGTTGACCGTGCCGCTCTCGATTTCGACAGAGTCGTCGCCCGATCCGAGACGGACGTCGCCGTTGATTTCGCCCTCGGACTGCTCGATGTTGGTCTCACCTTCGGATCCGGTGGAATCGATCGCAACCGGTCCGGTGATGGTGCCGTTGTTAATGAGGTCGACGTCGTCACCCGTGATCTTGACCCCGACTTCGTCGGCGCTCACGGGGCCTGTTACGGTGACGGTGGCTTCGTCACCCGACACCAGGATGCCGATCTCATCGGCACTGACGTTTGCCACCGTAACTTCCGCTTGATCCGCGGCTACGGTGACGCCCGCCTCTCTATCGTCAATAGGCATGTAATGCTCCTTGGGAAAGTGTTATTGACGGGCAGACAACACCGGATGGGTGGGATTTTATTCAAATATAATCAGTCACATATTTGTTAATCTGGAGTGATTATTGATCTAAGTTGCGAGGGGTCGCGTAGAAGGGATAGACAGTCAGTGCGACTCCTCCATCCCGGACCTGTTCCGCATCTGCCGTACCCCTGCCGGGCATGGCTGCGAACGAAGCGATCCGCAGCCGCTTTTGCGGCTATCACGCTTGAACTCCCCCGGCCTCTTCAGCGATAAGACATCTATAGCGATCGGGCGCCCCTGCTGACGTGCGGGCTCATCGCGCAACCGGCCTTCTGAAGGGCCCGTGCCGCGCCCCCCAACAGCGAACGAACCCAAACAGCGAACAGACAAGAGAGCGAATGGATATGGACCAGGTTCAATGGGGAATCCTCGGCTGCGGTGAAGTCACGGAAGTCAAAAGCGGCCCGGCGCTGCAAAAGGCGGGGCGCTCCTGCGTCACCGCGGTGATGCGCCGCGACGGCGAGAAAGCGGCCGACTACGCCCGTCGTCATGGGGTCGGTAAGTCCTATGACTCGGCAAAAGCGCTCATCGAGGATCCGGACGTCAACGCCGTCTACATCGCCACACCCCCTGACAGCCACTGCGAGCTGACGCTGGCGGCCCTGCAGGCCGGCAAACCCGTCCTCGTGGAAAAACCCATGTCCCTGACCCTGGAGGAAGGCCGCAGGATGGCCGCGGCCGCCAGGGATGCAAAACTTCCGCTGGTCGTCGCCTTCTATCGCCGGGCCTTGCCGCGTTTCGAACGCATGCGCGCGTTGATCCAGGACGGCACCATCGGCACGCCGAGATGCATTTCCATCCAGCATCGTATGTTTGAGCCCGAAAGTTCGGATTATGACTGGCGCCTGGATCCCAAGGTGGGCGGCGGCGGATACTTCGCCGATCGCCAGTCCCACACCATAGACTGGTTGAGCCATGTGTTCGGACCTGCAGACAGCGTCCATGCGGAGGTTCGGCGTCAGAGCAAGTCCCACCCGGCTGAAGATCTGGTCGCGCTGACTCTCGGCTATGAAAGCGTCGTCGCGTCAGGTCTCTGCGCCTACAATGTCGGAGAGCGCTCAGAGGGCGTTACAGTTCTCGGCAGCAAAGGTTCGGTTTCCATGGGTTTCTTCCATCAAACCCCCATCTCCCTGATGCTGGGCGAAGACAGGCAGGAAATCGAACTGCCGGATCCCCCTCATGTGCACCAACCTTTCATAGAGCAGATCGTCGCACATATTCTCGACGGATCACCGAACCCCTGCTCGGGCGAGGTCGGGTTGCGGACGATGGAAGTGCTCGATCAAATCTACCGCGGCTTTGACGGGGATTGATCACTACTCCCGGGCCCGGCTTTGTCACAGCCGGGCCACAATCACGCCCCAGTTCCTTGCCAGGCTCCTCAAATCGGCAGGAGAGCGGAGCGTGATCGAGCGATGGCGGCGCGGAAAGCAGATAACCACAGGCGCTGTCTTCTGGCCGGCGCACTGACCGGCATGGCCGTACTGGGCGCAGCAGCCTTTTATAACCTGGGCCGGCCGCTCTGGGTGCCCGCCGCGCGACGGCTACAGGGCCGTCGTTCCGTCAAATCGGTCCTCGCGCTCTATGAAGACTCCGTCACGGCGCGGCTCGCCCCCGCTTTCGCTGCTGCCGGCGTCGCCTTCCCGCCCGGCAGGATCGCACTGCTCGCCATGAAGCAGGAGCGCAAACTGGAGCTCTGGGTGCAGGAGCGAGGTCAGCCGCAAGATGCTCCCTTCACCTATATCCGCGACTACGACATCCTGAAGGCCAGCGGAGTCGCCGGGCCGAAACTGCGCGAGGGCGACCGGCAGGTGCCGGAAGGCCTGTATAAGGTCGAGGGCCTCAATCCCAACAGCAGCTATCACCTCTCCATGAAGCTGAACTATCCCAACAGCTTCGACCTGCAGCACGCCCGGGCTGAAGGCCGGACCGAGCCCGGCAGCAACATCTTCATCCACGGCAAGGCCGTCTCGGTGGGGTGTCTGGCCATGGGCGACGAGGCCATCGAAGAACTCTTCGTCCTTGCCGCCAAGCTCGACCGGGGCGCGGTCAAGGTGGTCATCGCCCCGCGTGACCCGCGCGTGAGAGCTCTTGAGGCGGATCCCCAGGCTATGCCGGCCTGGACAGCCGAACTCTATAGGATGATCCTTGCCGAATTCCGGAAATACCCCCGTCCCGCCTAGTGCTTCCACCTCTGTCTTCTAGAGATTTGAAACGCGCCTTTTCTCTTGTAGGCTCGCGGCGGTAACGGATTCTCGGCCGCCCAATCCAAGCGGCCGAAGCAGGAGGCATCATGGCGAAAAATCTCGATCTCGATAACATCGGCCCCCGCACCTGTGCGGTCCACGCCGGGGAGTTTCCCGATCCGGTCACCGGCGCCTCCAGCCCTAACATCGTCATGTCGACCACCTTCGTTACAGACGGTCCCGAAGGCTTTTCCGCCTACGAACTCGATGAGGACAGCCCCTTCGTCTATACCCGCCTGGGCAATCCGACGGTGCGGCAGCTCGAAAACAAGCTGGCCGCCCTGGAAGGCTCCGAGGCCGCTCTCTGTTTCGCCTCTGGCATGGCTGCGGCAGCCGCGATCTTCATGACCCTGCTGTCCAACGGCGACCATGTGATCGTCTCCGACGTTTCCTACGCCGGGATTGCGGAGCTGGTGCGCGACACCCTGCCGCGCATGGGCGTCGAGGTCTCACTGGTCAACACCGCGAAGATCGAGGAGGTGGACGCCGCCGTCAAAAGCAACACCCGGCTGATCTTCATCGACACGCCCTGCAATCCGCTGCTGCGGCTGACCGATATCGCCGCGGTGGCGGCCATCGCCAAGACCGCCGGCGCCCTGGTCGCGGTGGACAATACCTTCGCCACGCCTCTCGGCACCCGGCCGCTGGCGCTCGGCGCCGACATCGTCATGCATTCCGCCAGCAAGTTTCTCTGCGGCCATGGCGATGCCATCGGCGGCGCGGCCTGCGCCTCGGCGGAAATCGTTCAGAAACTCTCCATCGAGGCCACCGTGCACTACGGCGGCATCCTCAGCCCCTTCAACGCCTGGCTGATCGCGCGCGGGATCGCGACACTGCCGCTCCGCCTGAAGGCTCACGAAGAAACCGCTCTCGAGGTCGCCGCCTTCCTTGAAAGCCATCCGAAGGTCGAACGGGTCAACTACCCGGGCCTGGCGAGCCACCCACAGCATGAGCTGGCAAGGCGGCAGATGTCGAATTTCTCCAGCATGCTCTCCTTCCAGGTGAAAGGTGGCGAAACCGAAGGCAAGGCTATGGCCTTCCGTATGGCCGAGAAGCTCTCGATCATTCACTACGCCGTCTCGCTCGGCCACCATCGCTCGCTGATCTGTTGGATGCCAACCGAGAGCCTGCTTCAGACCTCCTTCCGGGTCGACGCCGCCAGCGAGGCAGATTACAGGGTTTTCGCCGGCGAAGGCCTGTTCCGCTTCTCGATCGGGCTTGAAGACGCCCAGGATCTCTGCCGGGATCTGGAGAGCGTCATTTGACAGCGGAGCGAACTCTCATCGCACCAGCGACCAGGCGATCACGTCCGCTCCGAAGTCATGCAACCCTTTTCTTTTCCAGTCTGAGCAGCTCGGGGAACAGGCGGTTCAGGATCTGGCGCGGCAGGTTCTTGGTCCTGTCATACAGCTTGCCGGTCTTTTTGACCGAGCCGATTGCAAAGCCCTGCTTCTTTCGAAACAGGATTTCTCTCGGCAGTTTGTCGCCATAGATTCGCTTTAAGATCCCTTTCAGCTCGCCGTCTTCGTAGCGGACAGCCTCGGGCACGGCCCAGGCCGTGGCGATAACCTCTTTGCTGAGAAACGGGACCCTCGCTTCGAGGCTGACCGTCATACTTGCCCGGTCCACCTTGGTCAGTACGGAGTCATGAAGATAGGTATGAAAATCCAGATACTGCGCCCGCGAACGGGGCGGCAGATCGGGCCGGTCATGCTTCCTGAAGTACCAATAGTCGTCGTAGTCTTTGGGTATCGCGTTGACACTGGCCCAACGGCGCTTAAAGGGATCGGTCTTTAACAATCCTCCCTTTGCCTTGGCCCAGCGCTCTATCGGGTCGCTGATGGTCCGGGTTTCGAAGCGTTGCGCCTTTTTGGCAATGGCGCGGTGGGGCGCGTAGCTTTTCAAGCCCACCACAAGGGGCCTCAACCAGGATCTGTTCTTTCCGCCGGTCGAAAAAATCCGCTCCGCTTCACGGTATTGAGTATAGCCGCCAAAGAGTTCATCACCGCCATCGCCGGTCAAGACGACGGTGACATGGCGCCGCGCCAGTTTGCAGACCTCGTTGGTCGGCAGGGCCGAGACATCCCCGAATGGCTCGTCGTAAAAGGACCGCATGAGCGGAAAGTTCTCGTCCGCGACGGCTTGATCGAACATTTCACAAAAGAAGCTGGATCCGATCTGATCGGCGACCTGTTTTGCGTAAGGCGCCTCGTCGACCGCTTTATCGACATTGCCGATGGTGAAGGTGGAGAGTTGATCGATACAGCGGCTGGCCTCGAAGCACACGATACTGGAGTCAATGCCTCCGCTGAGGAAAAAACCCACGGGCACATCCGAGACCAGTTGGTTCTTGACGGCCCGATGCAGAACCTCCTGAAGGTCGCCTGCAAGGCCGTTATCCCGAGGCGGCTGTCGCTCGCTATCACCCAGTGACCAGTAGCGGCACGACTTGGCCTCGCCGCTTTCGATCCGATAGCGCAAGTAGTGCCCGGGTTCGAGCTTGAAGATATTCCTGTAAAGAGACTTCGGGGCGGGAACGTAGAGATAGGTCATGAAGTCGTAGACCGCGGTAGGATCCACGGTCAGACTGTCAGGCCCGTAAAAGCGCTCGAGCGCCTTCAGCTCCGATGCCCAGCTCAACTGGCCGTCCAGAAGGCCATAATAGAGCGGCTTGATGCCCGCATGATCACGCGCGAGGAAGATCTCGTTTCTGCTGCTGTCGAAGAGCGCCAGGGCAAACATGCCGTCGACCCTCTCGAGAAGTTCCTCGATGCCCCAGTGAATATAGCCGTGAAGGAGCACTTCGCTGTCGCTGTCGCTGAGAAAATCGGCGCCGAAGCTATCAATCAGTTCCTGGCGAAGGGCCTGATAGTTATAGATCTCCCCGTTCACCGTCAGGTAAACGCCCGCCGCCTTCATCGGCTGGCGCCCCTTTTCGGAAAGATCGAGAATGCTCAGCCGCCGGTGCCCCAGGTAGACATCGCCTGCCACCTCAAAGTGCCAACTGTCGGGCCCCCGATGAGTCAAGACATGGAGAGCGGTATGAGACCGCTCAATCTCCTCGACGTTTACGGCTGTATGGCCAAAAATTCCACACATCTGTTCGCTTACCTGCACCCCTCCGGAAGCTGGCTCTCGCACGCGAGAGACGCTTCCATGATCGCCGAACCTATGACATCAAGGTCGCGATCTCCGCAGTTTGGTATTACACCATCAGGGTCAAACGCAAAATCCGAATCGCCGCCGCGCTTTTATTTGAGAACCCATGGAAATCTCCTACGTCATTACCGTTTACAACAAGGCGCCCTATCTTCCGGATGTCATCACAAGTCTGGCACAGGAACAGGATGCCGGGCCGGACAAGCAAGAGTTCATCTTTGTCGATGACGGTTCAAGCGACGCTTCGATCGAGGTGATCGAGGCCCATAAAGAGCGCCTGCCGGGCGAAGTCAGGATTCTCCAGCAGCGGAACCAGGGTGCCGCGGTGGCGACCAACAACGCCGTCCGGCAGGCCCGCTACCCCTGGGTGCGGCTGCTGGACGGCGACGACATCGTCTGTAAAGACTCCACGGCAACGATGTACAGGCTCGCCGTTGAGGAAGATGCACCCTTTGTCATCGGCAGCTTCGGTTATTTCTCTCAGAGCGAGGATCTAGCGCCCCAGATCGAGTCCGTCGATGCGGGTGATTATGTCGTCATGTCGCAGGGTGATGCCCTGGAGAGGTTTATTCGGAGCTTTCCGCACAACTCGAGCTGTATGCTGGTCAGAAAGGAATTTTTCCTCGAGATCGGTGGCGCCGACACACGCCTGATGTCACCGGACTATACCATTGCGCTGCGGGCTGCCGCCAAAGCGGATCGGATCGTGAGGCTTCGCGGTAACGTCACGCAAATGGTCGAGCAGGCACCTGGCCGCCTGTCGTCTCAGATCGCGCGCAGCCGTTACGATTCAGTCATGGCAATCTATCTGCTGGCCCATGAATTGCTGCCGGACAGGCGTGACGTGGCCATTGCCGTGTACCGGCGGGCCTGCTCCAGGTCCTATCGCTATGCGCGCCTCCTCAAGAACAGGCCCTTCCGGCACTTCTTGCGCTACCTGCGCTCAAAACTGCCGCCACCCAAGGACCTGAAACAGGCAACCTATCTATGCCTCGGCGCCTACACGCCCGACGGTACGCCCAACAGGCCCCGGAACTGGACTCCGGGCGCCTGACACCCCGCCGGATCGCGCTTCATCAACGGCCTTTCCAGACCGGATCGCGTTTCTCGGCGAAAGCCCGCGCCCCTTCCAGGTTATCCTCGCTGTCATAGAGCACATCGACGCTGCGGAACTGGCGCTTGGTGATGCGGTTCATGGCGTCCTGAAAGGTCATGGCCTCAGCAGCGCGGGCAACCTCCTTGATCGAGGCAAAGACCAGCGGCGGCCCCGAAGCCAGCAGTTGCGCGGTTTCCCGGGCGCGTTCCATCAGCCTTTCGGCAGGCAGCACCTCGTTGACAAGGCCCCAGCGCTGCGCCTCCTCGGCATCCATCCAGCGGCCGGTGAAGAGCAGATCCATGGCCACGTGATAGGGAATGCGCTTGGGCAGCTTGACGGTCGCGGCATCGGCCAGGGTGCCGGCACGGATTTCCGGCAGGGCGAAGGAGCTGTGTTCGCTGCAGTAGATGAGGTCCGCCGAGAGAGCCAGTTCGAAGCCGCCGCCGACCGCCATACCATTGACCGCCGCGATCACCGGTTTGTTGAGGTCACGCAACTCCTGCAGCCCGCCGAAACCGCCGACCCCATAGTCGCCGTCCACCGCATCGCCGTCCGCCGCCGCCTTCAGGTCCCAGCCGGCGCAGAAGAACTTCTCGCCGGCGGTGGAGACAATCGCCACGCGCAGCTCAGGGTCGTCGCGAAAGCTTTTGAAGGCTTCGCCCAAGGCCCGGCTGGTCGCCAAGTCAATGGCATTGGCCTTGGGCCGGTCGAGTTCGACCTCGAGAACCGCACCATCGCGCTTCAGCTTGACCACATCGCTCATGCTTCTTCCTCTCTCATTCTGATCAGGGCATCCGCGGCAAACGCGCCCTGCCCCGCCGCACGGACCATCAGCGGATTAACCTCAAGCTCCTCCAGCCCTGCCGCGTTGGCAAGACCGAAGGCCTGAATGGCTTGAATGGCGGCGATAGTCGCGGGCAAATCCGCCGCGGGGCCGCCCCGCCAGCCCTTCAGCAGGCGTGACAGCTTTAATCCTGACAATGCCGCTTCGATATCGGCCTGGCTTGCCGGCAGCATCAGGACCGCCGTATCTTCCAGCAACTCCGCGAAAACGCCGCCGGCGCCAAGCAGCAGATGCAGCCCGAAGGCCGGATCTCGCCGCAGCCCTACGATCAACTCTGCCACTGGCGCATCAATCATACGCTCGACCAGAACCGCCTCGCCGAGCGGGCTCAAGCGATCGAAGGCTGCCCGGACCTCGGCTTCTTCCCGGAGGTTCAAGAACACGGCACCGGCTTCGGTCTTATGCGCCAGCTCCGCATGCACCGCTTTCATCGCGACGCTCCCGAAACCCGCTGCGGCTGTGACGGCCGTCTCCATGTCCCGGCAAAGACAGGCCTCCGGCACCGAAAGACCATGCTGCGCAAGAGCTTCCTTGGCCCGCACCTCGTCCCAGGAGACGACCTTACCCGGCGTGGCTGCCGAACTCAGAACATCGCCGGGGCATGCCTGCCCGATGGCAGCCGCGGCCGCCACCGCGATCAGGGCTTCCTCGACACCCAGCAGCGGCAAAATGCCCCGCGCTATCATGCCCGCAGCACGATCTGCCGGCAGGCATTCCGGCAGGGTCGCAATCACCGCTGCGCGCGCGCCCGTTTCTTCCGCCGCCGCGGCGAGCGCGTCGACCGTGACATCCCAGGCCTGGGCATCCGCCGCCTCCTGGGGAAAGTCGAGAACCAGCGCCGTGACCGCCTGCCGCCCCTGCATCACCGCAGTGAAGGTCTCGGTCAGGCGCGCTTCATCGCCCCAGTCGAAGGTGTGGTAGTCGAAGGGATTGGAGACTGTGACCAGGGGTTTGACCGTGGCGCGGATGCGCGCCTTTTCCTTCTCGTCAAACTCGGGCATCGGCACGCCGAGGCGCTCCGCGCTGTCGGCCATGATCGAGGCTTCCCCGCCGGAACAGGACATGGAGACCAGATCCGCGGAGGGCAAAGCACCCCAGAGATGCAGCAGCTTCAAGCTCTCCAGGAAGCCGGGAACCGACGGCACCCGGGCCAGGCCGAGCCGCCGGAAGTAAGCATCCGCGACGCTGTCGGCACCGGCCAGCGAAGCCGTGTGAGACAGCGTCAGCGCCGCAGCCTGCGCAGAGCCGCCGGACTTCATCACCACGATCGGCTTGCCCGCCCCACGGGCTTCTGCCACCGCTGAGGCAAAGGCTTCCGGATCGCCGATACCCTCGATATGCAGGCCGATGGCGCTGACCCGAGAATCGGCCGCCAGGGTCCGAATCACCTCGGCCATACCGACCATGGCCTGGTTGCCCAGCGTCAGCATGTAGGCGATCGGGAGCCCACGCCGCTGCATGGTCAGGTTGATGGCGAGGTTCGAGGACTGTGTGACGATGGCGACACCTCGCCCGACCCGCTGGCCGCCATGAACGTCGGGCCAGAGCAAGGAACCGTCCAGGTAGTTGATCAAGCCGTAGCAGTTCGGTCCGATGATCGGCATAGGACCAGCGGCTTCGACCAGGCGCTCCTGCAGCTCCGCGCCCTCTGTGCCGACCTCGGCAAAGCCCGACGCGAAGCAGATCGCGCCGCCCGCGCCCTTTTCCCTCAAGGCAGCCACCATTTCCAGGGTCAGATGGCAGTTGACGCCCAGAAAGGCGACATCCGGCGAGCCCGGCAAGTCCTCGACCGAGCGGTAACAGGGCAGGCCCTGCATCTCCGGCTTTTCCGGATGCACCGGCCAGATCTCGCCGGCGAACTCCATACGCCGGCATTGATCGATCACGGCACGCGCCCAGGAACCGCCCAGCACGGCGATGCTGCGCGGCCGCAGCAGCCTGGTCAGATCCTTCCTGGAAGATGACGGCATGACGACACTGTCCTCAGGCGCCGAGACGGCGCAGGATATCGCGGCTGATAATGTGGCGCTGGATCTCGGAGGTGCCGTCCCAGATGCGCTCGACCCGCGCGTCGCGCCAGAAACGCGCCAGCGGCAGGTCATCCATCAGGCCCATACCGCCGTAGATCTGGATCGCCTCGTCCGTGACCCGCGCCAGCATCTCGCTGGCGTAGAGCTTGGCCGATGCAATCTCCCGGTTGGCTTCCAGGCCCTCATCCAGGCGCCAGGCGGCGGCCAGGGTCAGCCAGTCGGCCGCATCGATCTCGGTGACCATATCCGCCAGTTTGAAACTGACCCCCTGGAATTTACCGATCTGCTGCCCGAACTGTTTCCGCTCTGCGGCGTAGGAGGTGGCGTAATCGAAGACCCGCCGGGCCCGGCCCACGCACATGGCTGCGACCGTGATCCGCGTTGCATAGAGCCAGGTGTTCATGACCTCAAAGCCGCCGTCGACCTCGCCCAGGACCTGTCCGTTGGGCAGACGGCAGTCGTCGAAAGTTAGGATGACGTTGTCGTAACCACTGTGGGAGACGGAGTTGTATCCGGGCAGCACCTCGAAGCCCGGGTGGCCGCGATCGACCAGGAAGCAGGTGATGCGTTTCTTCGGCCCCTTGGGCGTCTGATCCTCACCGGTCGCCAGGAAGACGATGAAGAAATCAGCGTGGGTGCCGCCGGAGATGAAATGCTTGGTGCCGTTGACGACCCAGTCATCCCCGTCCCGGCGCGCGAAGGCCTTCATCCCGCGCACGTCGGAGCCGGCGTCCGGCTCCGTCATGGCCAGCGCATCCATCTTCTCGCCGCGCACGGCCGGCAGCAGGTAGCGTTCCCTCTGCTCGCCCTCACAGGCCATCAGGATATTCTGCGGCCGGCCCCAGAAGTGGTTGAGCGCCATGGAAGCCCGGCCTAGCTCCCGCTCGAGCAGCGCGAAATCCAGGTGTCCCAGGCCGCCGCCGCCGACTTCCACGGGGAAGTTCGGAGCGTAGAAGCCCAGATCGATCACCTTGCGCTTGATCTCCTCGGCGATCTCAGCCGGCACTTCGCCCAGCTTTTCGACCTTGTCTTCATGGGGATAGATCTCGCGCTCGACGAAGCTGCGCACGGTCTCCACGATCATCTGCTGTTCTTGGGTGAGCCCGAACTGCATCTATCCTCTCCTCGGTTTGAGCGCACAAAGAAAGCGCGAACCCTGGTTCCAATGCCGGATTCATGCTTTACTTTTCTCGAAGCAAATTTAACACTTTCCGAAATGACATGACGATCTTTGCCGAAGCCGGCGCGGACCGGGAAAAGCCGTTGGAACTGGAACTCCTGCTGCTGCCGGACACCTCCATGCTGCTGCTGGCCGCCATTGTCGAGCCTCTGCGCGGCGCCAACCGTCTGGCCAACCGGCAGGTCTATAGCTGGCGTCTCACCTCATCGGACGGGGCCGCTGTCACCACCATCTCCGGCTTTCCCATCGCCGTCTCCGGCGCTTTCGATCCTGCGGCCGCGCGTGACGCCCTGATCGTCATTGCCGGCTACAACATCGAGACCCATGCCACACGGGAGCTGATTGGCCGGCTGCGGCAGGCCGGCCGGGGCCCGGCGGAGATCGGCGGCGTGGAGTCGGGCGCCTGGCTGCTGGCCATGGCCGGCCTGCTCGACGGCCGGCGCGCCACCACCCATTGGGAAGACCTGGAAGCCTTCGAGACGCGCTTTCCGCAGATCCTCGTCCAGGCCGACCGCTTCGTCATCGACGGCAACCGCTTCACCACGGGCGGCGCAACGCCGGCCCTCGACATGACCCTGGAACTGATCCGCCGGCGGCAGGGGCAGGCCCTCGCCATGGAGGTGGCCAGCCTCTTCATCTACGAGGACAGCAGTCTGCCCAGTGACCCACAGCGCAGTCTTTCCCTCGGGCAGCTCGCCAGGCGGGAACCGCGCGTTGCGGCCGCTGTACGTCTTATGGAAAGCCATATCGAAGATCCCCTGACCATCAGTCAGATCGCCGGGATCGTCGGCCTCAGCAGCCGGCGGCTCGAAACCCTGTTCAAAGACTCACTTGGCCAGCGGCCGCGCGACTACTACCTGGCCTATCGCCTGAATGCCGCGAGGCGCCAACTGATCGCCGGCAGCGGCAGCAGCATCCAGATCGCCACCTCCTGCGGCTTCAACTCCGCAGCAGCCTTTTCCCGCGCCTATCGCCGGCGGTTTGGCGAGAGCCCCAGCGAGACCCGGCGCTCTGCGTAGCAGCGCTTACTCAGCTTTGCCGCGAAACCTCTCGGTCTTAGTCCGGTTGCCGCAGGTATTCATACGGCACCAGCGCCGCCCCCGGCCCCGCCCGTGATCGAGAAACAGCCCCGTGCAGCGGCCACATTCCCGCAGACGGCTCAAATCCTGCCGCGACATCAGATCCCAGACCGCCAAAGCGACGCGCGCGCGGAGCAGCTTCAGTTCGAAGGCTTCCGGGCTGACGCGCCAGCCAAAGGAGGCCTCGTCCCGTTCCAGCCTGGCTGCGGCGAGCGCCCACTTGATTTCCGACTCCACGCTCGCGGCCAGCTCTTCATCCGGGCTCCGCTTCGCGGCGAGATCACTGAGAAGGCCCCAGAGCGCTTCCCGGAAACGATGCAACGCCGTCAGTTCCTCCTCGTCGCTGGCGCCTTCCGCCAACAACTTGACTTCGTCGGCACTTAAGAGCCCCGCTGCCCGCGCCCAGGCAAAAGCCGCCGTCCAGTCTGGGATGGCCTCCATCGACCGCCTCTTGTCGACGTCGTCGAGGGTATTCACGAAGTCGAGGGCGGCGTGCCCACCGAAGAATCCGAACTTTTGCCAGAAGTGCTCCGCCATAAAAACCATTTACCGCAAAAAAGCGGTTGCATCCAGCCTGATTCGAAATAACCTATTAAAAGCTATTTAATGGTTACAAGGAGAGATGCAATGCTTCCGCTCGACAACAGCTTTACCTTCAGAGGACAGCAGGTGGCCTGGGGTTCGATTGGCGAGGGAGATCCGCTCGTTCTGATTCACGGCTTTCCCTGGTCATCCCAAGCCTGGCGGCGCATCGCGCCCTGGCTGGCAGAACGGCGGTCGGTCTACTACTTCGATATGCTCGGCACCGGCCAGTCAGAGAAGTCCGATGGCCAGGCGGTCTCACCGGCGGTTCAGAACGACCTGCTGGCAGCCTTGATCGAGCAGTGGTCGCTCGATTGTCCTGAGGTCGCCGCCCATGATTTCGGCGGCCTCGCGGCCCTGCGCGGGCACTACGTGAACGGCCTGCGTTATCGGAAGCTCACGCTGATCGACGCCGTCGCCGTCTTGCCCTCCGGCTCACCCTTCTTCGCCCATGTCCGAGAGCATGAACAGGCCTTCGCCGGCCTGCCGGCTTATGCCCACGACGCCCTCTTCCGGGCTTACATCCAGCGCGCGGCGCGGCAGAAACTGCGCGAAGAGGCCATTGAGATCTACGCCCGGCCCTGGCGGGGCGCCGCCGGACAACCGGCCTTTTACCGCCAGATCGCCCAATCCGGCGACCAGTACATCGAAGAAGTTCAAAGCCGCTACGGGCCGATGGACTGCGAAGTGAACCTCGTCTGGGGCGAAGAGGATGAATTCATCCCGCTCGAGCAGGGTAAAGAAGTCGCAGCAGCGCTTTCGGCCGACAGGCTCACAAGGGTCCCAGGCGCCGGTCACCTTATCCAGGAGGATGCGCCGGAAGCGGTGGTGGCCGCTTTACTTGTAGACTGAAGAGGGGAGAATGGTGCCCAGGGGCGGATTTGAACCACCGACACGCGGATTTTCAGTCCGCTGCTCTACCAACTGAGCTACCTGGGCGCCGCCGCGATGCCGCGGACGAGGGCTTATAGAAAATGTGCCGCCGTCTGTCCAGAGCAAAAGCCGGGATTTGGCGCTTTCGTGACAAGGGATTTTGCCGCCCCGCTTTCACATACCGCGCCGCAGTCTGCAAAGCGGCAAAAATCCACGCAAAAGACCGGCCTTCGGCCCTTATTCAGTAACCATCACCATCATCGAGGGAGCCATCGGACGGCCGCTCTTCCGTGGGGATACGATAGCCTTCCTTAAACCAGCGCCCGAGATCGATATCGGCGCAACGCTTAGAGCAAAAGGGGCGGTACTTCGGCTCTACCGGATTTTCGCAGATCGGGCAGCGGCCGGCGGTTTTGATCTCATGCACCGGCCCGGCGAGGGATTGGGGTTGTTTGGAATCTTCGGTCATGAATGACTCCTAGCGCCGATGAACCAGAACCTCAACCACTCCGGTTTCCTTTTGCGCTTCCTGCAGCCGGATCGCCTGCCCGAGACGCGCTTCCACAACCTCTCTCGCCTCGGCCGCGGCGCCATCGCGCAAAACGGAAAGAACCGCCGGAACAGCCCGGATTTCCAGCGCGCAGTCGGGTGCGCTCTCAGCCTCGCGCCGAACCCCGCGCAGAGCCTCGAATGCCAGGGTCACAGCATCCCGCCGGCGCCCGGAGCCCTGCTCGCCCGCCGGCTCGGTCAGGATTTCCGACAACGTGGGCGCACCGCGACGCCGGGTCATCTCCAGCAAACCAGAGGCGGACATCCCCATGACCTGACTCGGCTCGTCATCTGCCGCCAGCGCGCCACGCAGCGCCGCAATTACCTGATCCCGGGCGCGCCGCTCCTTCATTTCGAGAAAATCGATCACGATCAGCCCTGAAAGCGCCCGCAGGCGGAGTTGCCGCGCGATCTCCGTAACGGCCTCCAGATTGACGGCGAGCGCCTGAACCTGGGCCGGGCCGCCGCCACTCATGCGCCCCAGATTGACGTCGATCGCCGTCAGGGTCCGCACCGGCTCGATCAGGAGCGAGCCGCCGCCCGGTAGCGGCACCTCGGGGCTCAGAAGCGCCTCGACCTGCTCCTCCACGCCCTCGCGCTCGAACAGCGGACTGAGCCCCGGGTCAAAGGCCAGGAGGGCCCCGGCCTCCTGGCCGGCCAGCCTGCCCTTCAGTTCCTTGTAGAGGCCGCTGTCATCGACGAGGATGGCTTCGAGGCCGTCCAGCCGGGCGATCAGGCGCGGCAATGGGTCGTCGCCCTGGGCCAGAAGCGAGGGGACGGCGGCCTCTCCCACCAGGCCCTCCAGATCCTCGGGCGGATTGGCGATGCGCGCGGTCAGACGCGCACCCTTGTCTTCACTGGCCTCCCGCACGACCCGGACGGTCACTGCGTCACCTACGGCCAGGGCGCGGCCCAGTTGCTTGCGGCCCGGCGCCTCGCCGCGCGGCAGGAGCCCGGGAGCCTCCAACCCGATATCGACGAAAGCCGCATCCAGGCCGGCACTGATCTCCATCACCCGCCCGCGATAGATGTTGCCCAGCAGGCGCGGCCGGTCGGCCCGGAGGATCAGAAGCTCTTCGAGACGGTCGGCGCGGAGACAGGCGGCTCGCAGTTCCCCGGGCAGTGCCGAGATCACCAGCCGCGCAGGCTCCATCGCGACCGGCGTTGTCATGGTGTGAAGCCCGAACCCGTCAGCAGCGCCGTGGTCTCGGCCAATGGCAGTCCGACCACGTTGGAATAGGATCCGTTGATCGACGGGATAAAGGCCGCGGCACGGCCCTGGATGGCATAGCCGCCCGCCTTGCCTTCCCACTCGCCGCTGTCCAGATAGGCTTGGATTTCATCCGGGTGCAGGCGCTTGAAGATCACGGCAGTGACCACAAGCCGCCAGCGCAGCCGGCCGTCGGGGTCGATCAGCGCCACCCCGCCCATGACCTTATGCCGCCGGCCGGACAAAAGCTCCAGGCAACTGCGGGCATCCGCGAGATCTTCGGCTTTGGGCAGGATACGGCGCCCGACCGCCACGACCGTGTCGGCCGCCAGGACGAAGCCGCCGCTGTGCTGCGAGGCCACCGCCAGGGCCTTTTCCTGCGCCATCCGCCGCGCATAGTCGGCCGGCAGTTCGCGCGGCCGCGCGGCCTCGTCGATATCCGCCGGGTTGACGGAATCGGGCGCGATGCCGACCTGACGCAGCAGATCGAGCCGCCGCGGCGAGGCGGAAGCCAATATTAATGGGACAGACCGCTCGGCCACCGCCGGGGTCCGGTTTATTTGAATCGGAAGGTGATACGGCCCTTGGTCAGGTCGTAGGGCGTCATCTCGACGTTGACGCGGTCCCCGGCCAGCACGCGGATGCGGTGTTTGCGCATCTTGCCGGCGGTGTGCGCCAATACTTCATGGTCGTTGTCGAGCTTCACGCGAAACATCGCGTTCGGCAGCAGTTCGAGCACTGTGCCCTGAAACTCTAAGAGGTCTTCCTTCGCCATTCACTCCGCTTTCCGCTGTTGCGGTCTTAAGTCTTTCGGGCACCGCACCTTGCGGTCCCCTTGCGACAACTGCGCGACGGCGGCCTATATAAAGGAAGTTAACGCCGCCGTCGAGCGCGCGGATCATATACAGATCCCTCGAAATCTTCAAATCGTAAGAAAAGCAGGCCGGATTTGCCTCTTTCGACCTCAAAAGAGCTAGAAACTCGGCTTCAAGTCCAAGGTGAAGCGGTCGGTGATCCGCTTGAGAAGCTGATCCCTGACCTGCCGATAGGCCTCCAGACGCACCTCACGATTGCCTTCCACGATCGAAGGATCGAAGGTATTCCAGAACTCGACCTCGCAGGCCATGGTCCGGGTCAATTCCACGGCCTTGTGCTGGGCTTCCGGCGACAGCGAGATGATCAAGTCGAAAGAGGTGTCTTCCAGCGTATCGAAGGTCTTCGCCTTGTGCCGGGACAGGTCGATGCCGATTTCGTCCATCACCTCGATGGCAAAACCATCCAGCTCACCCCCGCGCACACCCGCGGAATCCACATAAATCCTGTGACCCAGCAGGTGCTTCAGGATGGATTCCGCCATCGGCGAGCGCACGGCGTTCATCGTACAGGAAAAAAGGACGGCATCGGGCAGATCGCGCATGCGCGATTAACCTCGAATATGCAGAACGCAGATCAAGGTGAAGAGCCGCCTCGCGGTTTCGAAATCGATCTCGATTTTATCCGCGAGACGCTCCATCAAGAGATCCGACCCGTCGTTGTGGAGGCCCCGCCGCCCCATATCGATGGCTTCGATCTTGGCGGGGCTGGCGACCTTGATCGCCTCGAAGTAGGTCTCGCAGACAGAAAAGTAATCGCGCACGATCCTGCGAAAGGGCATCAGGGAGAGCTCGATCGTGCGAAGGGGCAGCTCCTGCTCGTCCGAGATGGCGAACTGCAGCCGGTTTTCGGCGATTCCCAGCTTCAGGCGGTAGGGGCCCGTAAAGTCGCCGGCGGGCGCAAAGTAGTTCTGCTCCAGGAGATCGAAAATCGCGATGGTGCGCTCCTGCTCGACATCGGCGCTGCGGCGCACCATCGTGCGCTCATCCAGTACGATATCGACCAGCCGTTGATCCCCGGATTTCGCGGGAGCCCCGTCTGTGGCGTCTGGCGCGTCGTTCATCCCTTCCCCCGCTTGCCAACTCCAGGCCGTTTCTCTACCGCAAGCGCTTTAGGACCAGATTAACGCCCGCCCGTGGACGATGGCGGGCGCCCAAAGCTTCAGCGCGATAACTCCGGCTCACATTGGGTCAGAAAGACGCGATTATCAATCCTGCAGGGCCCTGTACGCAGAAATTTACCGTTGCCCGCCTGGAGGAGGCTTAACCCTCTTCCAGCCGCAGAGAGATGGAGAGCGCGTGCGCCCCGAGACCCTCGGCCCGCGCCAGGGTCTCTGCGGAGGGGCCAATCGCTCCCAGGCTGTCCCGGGAACAGGAAATCAGCGAAGACCGTTTCAGGAAGTCCAGCACCGAGAGACCCGAGGAAAAGCGCGCCGAGCGGGCGGTCGGCAGGACATGGTTCGGTCCCGCGACGTAATCACCGACGGCTTCCGGCGTGTGCCGCCCGAGGAAAATGGCCCCCGCATGGCGCAGCTGCCGCGCCAGATCATCGGGATTTTCGACCGCCAGTTCCAGATGTTCGGGTGCCACCCGGTCCGAGAGTTTGGCCGCGGTGGCCAGATCCGGCACCAGGATCACGGCGCCATGAGCTCGCCAGCTTTCGCCGGCAATCTCGGTTCTTTCCAACGATTGCAGATGCACCTCGACCGCCCGTTCCACCGCCTCGGCAAAAGCCGCATCGTCGGTGATCAGGATCGACTGGGCGGCCGTATCGTGCTCCGCCTGGGACAGAAGATCCGCCGCGATCCAGCGCGGGTCGTTGTCGGCGTCGGCGATGACCAGGATCTCGGAGGGTCCGGCGATCATGTCGATGCCCACCGTGCCGAAGACCTGTTTCTTGGCCGCCGCCACGTAGGCATTTCCCGGCCCGACGATCTTGTCGACCGGCGCAATGCTCTCGGTGCCATAGGCCAGCGCGGCCACCGCCTGGGCGCCGCCGATCCGATAAATCTCGGTGACCCCGCCCAGCTTCGCTGCCGCCAGCACCAGCGGATTGATCACCCCGTCGGGGGTCGGTACCACCATGACCACCCGCTCCGCACCAGCCACGGCCGCCGGAATGGCGTTCATCAGCACTGAAGAGGGATAGGAAGCCAGGCCGCCGGGCACATAGAGGCCGGCGGCGGAAACCGCGGTCCAGCGATGGCCGAGGCGGACGCCGGCCGCATCGCTATAGTCCAGGTCTTGAGGGATCTGACGCTGGTGATAGTCCCGGATACGTTCCGCCGCCACGCGCAGGGCCGCGAGATCGGCCGGATCGCACTTCGCCTCGGCCTCCAGGATCTCGGCATCTGAAATCCGCAGATTTTCCGGATTCAGCGAAAGTCGGTCGAAGCGCGCCGTGTAGTCAATCAGGGCGGCGTCACCGCGCGCCTTCACATCGGCGAGAATGGCCGCCACCGTCTCGTTGACGTCGACGGAGTCTTCCCGCTTGGAGGCCAGCAGCTCCCGGAAAGCCGGCTCGAAGTCCGCATCCGTGGCGTTGAGTCTAAGCGGCATCGGCCACCTCCGCGAAGCGGTCGATCCAGCCGTTCATCTCCCCCGGCCGGGTCTTGAGGGCAGCCCGGTTGACGATCAGGCGTGATGTGATGCTCGCGATCTCCTCGACCTCCACCAGGCCGTTGGCCTTCAAGGTTGCACCGGAGGACACCAGATCGACGATCCGCTTACAAAGGCCCAGATTCGGGGCCAGTTCCATGGCACCGTTGAGCTTGATGCATTCGGCCTGTACGCCCCGCGCAGCGAAGTGCCGGCGGCTGATCTCGGGGTACTTGGTGGCCACGCGGATATGGCTCCAACGCGCGGGATCTTCCTCTTCCAGCAGCTCTTTCGGCGCAGCAACGGAAAGCCGGCAGTGCCCGATGTTCAGATCGACGGGCGCATAGAGTTCGGGGTAGTCGAACTCCATCAGCACATCGTTGCCGGCGACGCCGAAATGAGCGGCGCCGAAAGCGACGAAGGTGGCGACGTCGAAGCTGCGCACCCGGACGATCTCGAGATTGGGATGGTTGGTGGAAAACTTAAGCTGACGCGCGGAGTCATCGTGAAATGCCGGTTCGGGTTCGAGGCCCGCCCCGGACAGCAGGGGCGCCAGCTCCTTCAAAATCCGCCCCTTGGGCAGGGCCAGCACCAGTTTCTCGTTCGCAGTCATTGCTCTGTTTTCCGTTCGGAAGGCTCTGTTGCTCGATCTCAAGCAGTCGGACGAAGACCTGAAGGTCAGCCTTGATCGGCCCCACTGTCATCCAGGGGATGATGCGGACGCGAAGAGGTCGGCCAGGGTTCGCCAAGATCCTCCAGATGGCAACGAATGGCCGAAACCTCAAGCCGTATCACGCCGCCGTCCGAGAAATGCAGAGCAACCGCCTTATCCGTCGAAGCCACGGTCAGCAGGTTCAGAATCTGATCCTTGCGGCTCATGTCGATATTACGAACCCGCACGTTCCGGACCTTGTCGAAGCAGATACCGCAGTTCACCCGCTCGTAGGGGGCGTCTTCAGCAAAGCTGGCATCCTCGACTTCCGTTGTCTCCTGCGCGGCATTGCCATCCTGGGGTGACGCCGACTCGCCCAGACCGGTCTCGGGATCCCGGGGCTCCGGCGCCGCGCCGCTGGTCTCCCAGCGAAAGCGGTTGGCCACCAGAATGAAGCGTTTCTCCGCCTTCAGGTAGGTCACATCACTCAAGGGAACCAGGGCATCCTGCAGAATCCCGGCCACAACCCGCATGTCTTCAGGGTCATGGGCGCGCAGCTTGAGAGGTTTTACTTCGCCGATCGTCGTCACCTTCAGGACCCCTTGATCCGTTCGATATCTGCACCACAGGCCGCCAGTTTCTCCTCGACCCGTTCGTAGCCGCGGTCCAGGTGATAGACCCGGTTCAAGGTCGTCTCGCCCTCGGCGGCAAGTCCGGCGAGGACGAGCGAGACCGAGGCGCGCAGATCGGTCGCCATCACCTCGGCACCGGTCAGGCGCTCCTGGCCGCGCACCATGGCCGAAGCCCCGTGCACGTTCACATTGGCGCCCATACGCGCCAGTTCCGGCACATGCATGAAGCGGTTCTCGAAGATGGATTCGGTGATCATGGCCGCACCCTCCGAGGCCGCCATCAGCGCCATGGTCTGCGCCTGGAGGTCGGTCGGGAACCCGGGGAAAGGCTCGGTCATGACGTCGACGCCGGTCAGAGACCCGTTGCGCCGGCGCACCTTCAGGCCGCGTTCCGTCTCCGTGATCTCGACCCCCGCCTTGGTGAGGGTTTCGATCACGGCGCCCAGATGCTCCGGCCGCGCGTCCAGCAGTTCCAGATCGCCATCGGTAATGGCCGCGGCGATGGCATAGGTGCCGGTTTCGATCCGGTCGGGCACCACGCTGTGGTCCGCGCCATGGAGCCGTTCGACGCCCTCGATCACCAGGGTGTCGCTGCCGATCCCTTCGATCTTCGCGCCCATTTTCACCAGGCAATCCGCCAGATCGGTGATCTCCGGCTCACGCGCCGCGTTGACCAGGCGGGTGGTGCCTTTTGCCAGACAGGCGGCCATCAGCAGGTTCTCGGTCGCCCCGACGGACACCTTGGAGAAGATCACTTCCGCGCCATGCAAGCCATTCGGCGCCTTGGCGTGGATGTAGCCCTCGCGGATTTCGATCTCCGCGCCCAGCAGTTCCAGGGCGGTCAGATGCAGATCGACCGGCCGGGTGCCGATGGCGCAGCCGCCGGGCAGCGAAACCTGCGCCTCGCCAACCCGCGCCAGCAGGGGGCCGAGCACAAGGACGCTGGCCCGCATCTTGCGCACCAGGTCGTAGGGCGCGCGGGTCGAGGTGATCTCCCGCGCGCTCATCTCCAGGACCTTGCCGGTATGCCCGCCGTTGGTCGCGCCGTTCATATGCAGATCGACCCCGTGCTGGATCAGCAGGTTGGCCAGGGTCGTGATGTCCGCCAGATGCGGCAGGTTCGACAGAGTCAGGGTCTCGTCGGTCAGCAGGCAGGCCGCCATCAGCGGCAGAGCCGCGTTTTTGGCGCCGCTGATTTGAATCTGCCCCTTCAGAGGCCGTCCACCGCGTATCTTGATTTTATCCATTCACTCTTCCCACATCGGGCATTTCTATCGGGCTTCCCCTGCCCGATCCAATCATCCGACCTCTTGATCACGGCTTCTGCGGTCGAGCCTTACAACCGTGGCAAAGTAACGCCGGTTTGTTTCATGTATTTTCCCGAGCGATCTGCGTAGGAGGTTTCGCAGACACCTTCACCCTTTAGGAAGAGGAACTGACAGGCGCCCTCGTTGGCGTAGATCTTGGCCGGCAAGGGCGTGGTGTTGGAGAACTCCAGCGTAACGTGGCCTTCCCACTCCGGCTCCAGGGGCGTCACATTCACGATGATCCCGCAGCGCGCGTAGGTCGATTTGCCAAGGCAGATCACCAGGACATCGCGTGGAATGCGGAAGTATTCCACCGTGCGCGCCAGGGCGAAGCTGTTCGGCGGGATGATGCAGACGTCGCTTTTACGCTCGACGAAGCTCTGGTCCGAGAAATTCTTCGGGTCAACCAGCGCGTTGTCCACATTGGTGAAGATCCGGAACTCATCGGCCACCCGGGCATCATAGCCATAGGAACTGACACCGTAGGAGATCACGCCTTCCCGCCGCTGGGCCTCGACATAGGGCTCGATCATGCCCTTGGTCTCGGCCATCTCTCTGATCCAGCTGTCGGGTAATATCGACATTTCTGCGCTCTTTCTAACTTCCTGCGAAACTGCGGGGGACGGCAAGGCTCTCAAGTTCCGGCGGGCGCCAGAGGCAACACACCCTCACGGGGGCTTGAACGGGCCTCCGCACACCAGCGGTCTTCTACTGCAAAAAACGGGCGGGTCTCAAGGATAAGCTGCGTTCAGGACTCCCCCTCATCCCCGGAATCCCGCGCCGTTCCGCCGACCGTCGAGGGATCGAACGGATCCTTCCGCTCACGTAGCTGCGCTTTGCGCTTGCGCAGGTTGTCGCGCAGGGCCTGCGCCTGACGGCTGCGCCGCTCGTCGAGCTGCGCCCGGCCCTTGGCGGAAAGGCGCGTATGTCCGGGTGTTTCCTGACTCATGACGCGCAGAGTGCAAGGCGATGATGGCAAGGTCAAGGCAACATCACCCCAAGGGCCGGCCTCGGCCGCAAAATGCCTTGCGCCGCACAAGCTGCACGCAGAGGGATTCGAGGTCAAAGCCGATTAACACTCTGATATACATGCAAAAAACACTTAAAAAATTCGCCCCTTGCCATCAGGCGGCTCTGGTGGCATTTTCCCGGCCATTCCAGCCCCCAGTGCCGCCGTAGCTCAGGGGTAGAGCACACCCTTGGTAAGGGTGGGGTCGCGTGTTCAATTCACGCCGGCGGCACCATTTCTCCAGACCGCCAGATAAATCATCCCAGAAGATGGTGATTTGCGTCCGTCTTTCAGGTTAGCGGGCGAAAACCTGTCCGCGACATTTGGTAGCAGCCGTGCCGGTTGGTTAAGGCATACGGCCTCTTGAGACCTCTGTCGCAGACGCCGGAAAATGGAACAGATTGGCTCTGCGGGCCGGCCTGTTCAGCTTTCGTTCAGCAAGCGCAGGGCATACCACCTTGGTCCTAAAAGCCGCGAGAAACCTGTATTTGACAGGGCTCTTATGCTAACAGGATAGCTCTAAAGCCCAACGGAGAGAGTTTAAATGAAGAAGAGTCTGAAGGCGGCATTACCGGTCGCCCTGGCGCTTGCGTTTGCCATGAGTGGTGGCAGCGCCTTTGCCGCAGGTGACGCGGCGAAAGGCAAGAAGGCCTTTAAGCGCTGTTCCGCCTGCCACTCCCTGGAAGCCGGCAAGAACAAGGTGGGGCCGCACCTTCATAACATCATCGGACGCAAAGCCGGTACGGCCGAAGGGTACAAGTATTCGCCGGTTTTCGCCGAAGCGGCCGACAAGGGTCTGGACTGGCAGCCCGAGCAAATGATTGCCTACCTCGAGAACCCGAAGAAATACCTGGCCGAGTTCGTCGGCAAAGACAAGGTCAAGTCGAAAATGGCGAACAAATTCAAGAAGCTGCAGCTTCGTGAAGACATTGTCGCCTATCTGCAGTCACTGCAGCAGTAAAGCGGACTATAGAACGTCGCGAGTGGGCGATGTTTCAGAACGAAAACCGGCCCCGGGTCACGGCTCGAGGGCCGGTTTTTTTATCTCTACATCCGTGACGCCGAACTGTTCCAGTCTTGAAAAGTCAGGACCGCCGCCGGCTTGATCTGTATCAAGGCTTTTCCGGCCCGGCTCCCTTAGCATGCCGTCATCCATTCCAGGTTGCGGAGCCGGTCATGACCCAAGCGAGCCAGACCCCAGCGAGCCAAACCGAAACGAGTCAAACTCCAGCAGGCCAAACCCAAGCAGGCCAAATCGAGGCAATTCAGACGCTGCGCGCAGAGCATAAAACCACGGCGCGGATGCTCGATCTTCTCGAACGCCAGATCAACCTCTTCGAACAGACCGAACAGCCGGACTACGATCTTCTGAAGGAGATCATCGATTACTTCCTGACCTATCCGGATCTCTACCATCATCCCAAGGAGAACCTGATCCTGGACGCCTTGCGGCGCCGGGCGCCGCACGTTGCCGCCCCGGTCGGGGACATCGAAAAGGAACATGCCGAGATCTCTTCGCGCCTCCACGACTTCGCCCACGCGGTGGTCAAGGTCCTGATGGAGATGGAGGTTTCGCGCGATTCCTTCGTCGCGGTCGCGCGCGGCTTTATCGATGAACAGCGCCGGCACATGGTGATGGAAGAGCGGGTCTTCTTTCCCGCCGCGCTGGAGGCGCTCGGCGCGGAGGACTGGGAAGAGATCGACAAAAAGATTTCCCATTTCAGGGACCCGCTCAGCGCGACCGAAAGCGAGCTGAAGTTCGATTCCCTGCGCCAGATGCTGCGCCGTTAAGCCCGAGAGCGCGAGGGAACCCGCCTAGGCCGGCCGCCGGGCGATAAAGTCAATCTCGACAAGCGCCTGAACCGCCAGTGCCGTAACACCGACGCAGGTACGCGCCGGCAGGCGCTCGGGCGGGAAATAGGAACGGTAAACCTCGTTCATCACCGCGTAGTCACGCTCGAACTCGGTCAGAAAGGCGCGGGCCGAGATGACGTGCTCCAGTCCGAGCCCCATGCCTTCCAGCACAAGTACCAGATTGTCCATGACCCGCCGCGTCTGCGCTTCTATGCCCACCGGCAGGGGCGCGCCCGGATCCGCGGGATCGGTCGGCATCTGCCCGGTCAGAAAAACCCAGCCGTCAGCCTCCACGGCATGGGAAAAGGGCGCTACGGGCTGAGGGGCCCGGTCGATCATGTGAAACAGGGGCGCGGTCATTCGGGTTTCTTGCTCCAGTTGGCGAAGGGATCCGGAGACAAGAGGATAGGACTGCTGCGGTCCTTCGGGCAATCACATCCCTTCGCGACCATTTGACCGGACTGCACGCCGCCCTCACACTAACCGACTGCACACTAACCGGCGGCACACAAACCGCCCGGCTAGCAACGAACAGGCAAACAACGAAGAAGGACAGGTGACATGGCTGAGAGATACGACATCATCATTCTCGGCGGCGGCAATGCGGGCTTCGGCGTGTCGGCTATCGCGCAGGAAGCCGGGAAGAAGCTGGCCTTCGTCGAGGAGTGGGACTTCGGCGGCACCTGCCCCAACCGCGGCTGCACGCCCAAAAAGTTCCTGGTCGCCGCCGCGCATGCCCTGCATGAAATTGAGCTGGCCAGCGCCCACTGTATCTCGGTCGGGCCGCCGAAGCTCGACTGGGCGGGCCTGATCCAACGCACGAAGTCGATGGTCGCCGGCGTGCCCGGCGGCATGGCCGGCCTCGCCGAGAAGCGCGGCGATGTCTACCGGGGCTCGGCCAGATTTGTCGGCCCGAACAGCGTGGAGGTTAACGGTCAGGTTCTGGAAGGCGAGAACATCGTGATCGCAACCGGCTCCACACCGCGCCCTCTGCCGATCACCGGCGCCGAACATATGATCACCTCGAACGAGGTGCTCTCGGACGAAAGCCAGCCCGACGAAATCGTCTTCATCGGCGGTGGCGTCATCGCCATGGAGTTCAGCCATGTCTATGCCCGCGCCGGCACCAGGGTGACCATCCTGGAGGTCATGCCCCGCCTGCTCCCGCGGGTCGAGGAAGGCGCGGTCGCGGCGGTGCAGGGCGAGAGCGAACGCATCGGCGTCACCGTAAAGACGGGTGTCCAGGTGAAAGAAATCGCCAAGGAGGGCGAAAAGCTCCGCGTCCTTTACGAACACGAAGGACAGGAGCAGGCGGTCACCGCGGACCGGGTGGTTAACGGCGCCGGACGCATCGCCAATGTGGGATCGCTGAACCTGGAGGCCGGCAATGTCAAACATGACCGAATCGCCGTGGAGGTCGATGAATACCTGCGCTCGACCTCGAATCCCGCCGTCTGGGTCTGTGGCGACGCCCTGGTCACCTCGCCTCAGCTTTCACCGATCGCGACCTACGAAGGGCGCATCGTCGGCCAGAACATCGTTAACGGCCCCAGCGTCAAGCCGGACTACAACGTCATTCCCAGCGGCATCTATACGGTGCCAGCACTCAGCACCGTGGGCCTGACGGAGGAAGAAGCGAAGCAACAGGGTCTGAACGTCAAGGTCTCGGTCAATGACATGACCGGCTGGTTCTCCGGAAAAACCTACGCTGAATCAGTTGCTTATGCGAAGGTTCTGGTCAACCGGGATACCGACCGCATCGTCGGCGCTCACATGGTCGGCCATCAGGCGGAAGACCTGATCCACTTCTTCGCCCTGGCCATGCGTCACGACCTTCCGGCCAGCAGCCTGAAAGAGGATATCTTCGCTTTCCCGACCTTCTCCTCGGACCTGAAAAACCTGTTTTAGAGTCCTTCCAGGCGATCAACAGCAGGTGATCGCTTGTGACTTGCCGATTGCCGCTCTCTGCCCAAGTTCCTGGATAACGGGATATCATGGGATGAGAGAGTGACTGTGCTCCGTAGCTTTTTTCAACGCTCGCGCACGACGCTGGCGGGTGCCGTACTCGCCGCGGCGGCTGCGGCTGGCCCCGTGCAGGCGGCATCGCCGCTCCTGCCGCCGTCCTTTGACGATTGGAAGCTCCTGGTCCTGCCCGACAAGGACCCGGCGGAGTTCAAGGTCTCCAAGGACGGCGCCCTTCAGGTCGAGGCCATAAACGCGGTTGGCTTCCTCTATGCCCAGATCGACGGCGTCTCCCCCCAGCGGCTGTCCTGGCGCTGGCGGGTTGACAAGGATATCCCGCCGACCAACCTCTCGCGCATTGGCCGGGACGACCGTCCCCTCGCCGTCCACATCTGGTTTCCGCCCAAGCCGGAAGACATCTCCTTTCGTGACCGCCTGGGCTCGCTGTTCGGCTATCCCATGATCGGCCAGGTCCTGACCTACGTCTGGGGCGGCACCGCCCGGCGCGGGGCCCATATGGCCAATCCTCATTTCGAGGACTCCAAGCTGATCGTCCTGCGTTCGGGCACGACACCGACCGGCAAATGGTTCGACGAAGAGATCGACATCGCCGCCGACTATGAGATGGCCTTCGGCGCCAAGCCGCCGGCGACCGCCTATATCGCCATTTCGGCCGATACCGACGATGTCGGCGGCACCTCGGTCGCACAGCTCGATGATCTGAAACTGTTCTCCCCGAAGACCGCGAAGCAGCGGCCGGCTTCCAAATGACCGCCCAGATCGATCCGCAGCGGGGCCTCACTGCGCAGTTGGAAAATCTGGCTGCCAAGGCGGCCGCCGCACAGGCCTGCTTGGTGGAACTGGACTGGGAGGCGCAAGCGCCGAAGCTGGCTCCCTGGCGGCGGCCGGTCGCCCGCGGCATCGTGACGGAGTTTATCGGCGGCGAAGAGGCCACAGCCCGCCTCTGCCGGGAGATTGCGCCACGCATCTCCCTGCCGGCGGCAAGGAAATGCCTGCAATACCAGGTCGAAGACGAGACCCGTCACGCGGCGCTCTACCGCCGCTACCTGGCCCGCATCGGCGGTCAGGCACCGCAACGGAATTTCCTGGACGCCGCCGTCGATCGCAGTCTGTCGTGGAATGGCGCTCCTGAGGCCGCCCTTCTCGCCTTTCACATCATCGTGGAGGGTGAGGCACTGGCCCTTCAGGACAAGGCACGCGACTGGATTCCGGACCCGCTGTTCGAGGAGATGAGCCGGCAGATCGCGCGGGACGAAGCACGACACGTCGCCTTTGGTAAGATCTATCTTGCGCAGAGCCTGCCGAACCTTCCCCTGCAGGAGCGGATCGAAATTTACCGCTGGCTGCGCGGCCTTTGGTTCGAAAGCGTAACAGGTCTGGCGGGCGGCGGCCTGGGTGGGATCATGGCCGCAAAGCTGCCGCGCAGTTGGATGCAGAAAAGATGGGACGGCTGGACCGACAGCCTGCGGGCGACGGGCCTTTTCGCCGGCGCCGAACTTGTGGACTTTACCGCCTCATGACCGCCGCGACGCTCCAGATCTCCATCGTGATCCCGACCCTCAACGAGGCGACTCGGATCGGCAGCGTCATCCACGGGCTGCGCCGGCAGGATCCAGACTGCCAGATTATCGTGGTCGACGGCGGCAGCGACGACGGGACCCTTCAGGTCGCGGAACGGGCGGGCGCCAAGGCCGTGACGGCGCGGCGCGGCCGCGGGCAACAACTGGCGCTCGGCGCCGAGCAATGCCGGGGAGATGTGATCCTGTTCCTGCACGCCGACACCCATTTACCAGAGGGCGCGCTGCAGGCCATTCGAAAAGCCCTCGCAGATCCCGGGGTTGTCGGCGGTAACTTCCGCACCCTCTTCGACGGCCCGACCCGTTTTGCCGCCTGGCTGACCGGCTTCTACGCCTGGTTCCGGAGCCGTGGCCTCTACTACGGCGATTCCGCGATCTTCGTGCGCCGTTATGTCTATCGCGCCATCGGCGGAATCAAGCCCATCGCACTGATGGAAGACTACGACTTCACACGCCGACTGGAGCGCGCCGGCAGGACCAGTTGCATCGACACACCCGCCATCGAGACCTCCTCACGCCGCTTCGAAGGCCGCCGGCCGATTGCCATTTTCGTGGGATGGCTGGTGATCCACGCCCTGTATCATCTGGGCCTGCCACCACGTCTGCTCGCGCGGATCTACGATTCGAGCCGACAGCGCGCCCTCCCGACCCGCTTTCCGGCAGCCGTCGCCGACCGTCCGGCTGATCAAAGTTAGACCGAAAGTTTATACCAAGGGGCAAGACTATCGCCCCTTGGTATAACGCATAGAATTTGAGACCGGCGGCTTAGCTTTGCGATCGTCCGGTCCCGTTCAAGCTCCAGTCATAGCGGGTGTCCTCGATATCGCCGATGACCTCGAGCCGTTCCGCCAGCGCGGGTGCCGCATAGCGCTTGAGGTGCGCCAGGACCGAGCGGGTCGAACCGCCGAAATCCTCCTGGAACCAGTCGTAAATCTTGGAGACGGTCACCTTCTTGCCGGAGATGGAAACACCGCGCGGATCATTGATGTAGGCCCGGGCGGCGTTCTCCAGCATGGCCTCCAGACGCCCGGCCTCATAGGCCTCCGTCGCCAGGTTGGGACAGCCGATCGAGGCGCAGTTCACCGCATAATGGATGCGCGGGTCGCGCCAGACCGGGCGCAGGATCCGGTGTTCGATGTCGTTAAGGCTGAGTTCCTCACCCTCGACGCTCACCAGCTCACGCCCCCAGGGGCCGTCGGCGAAGAGACCGGGCGAAATGTCCACATCGCGGATGCTCTCGACCGGAAAGTGTTCCAGGATCACCTGAACCGTCACGGCGTTATAGAGGTTCACCCAGTAGGCGAATTGTTCGCCACGATTGTAGCGGCTGATCGGCAGCCCGGTCAGATCCCTGATCAGCTTGTCGAGCGTGGCCTTGTCGCTCTGCCGGAAGGCCACATAGTCGACCCGGTTAACACCGTCGGACCCCGGCCGCACATAGCGCTTGAGCAAGGCATCCCAGGCCGAGAAGTCGATCTTCGCCGTACTGTTGGGATCATGCTTCTCCCACCGCGGCCAGAGATCGGCCGAGGGCGCGAAGAGTTTTTCGACCGAAGTGAAGCCGGAGAGCGGCAGAATCAACGCGGCAGCAAGCAGCGCCCGGCGCGAAACCTGGCCGGAATTCCGTAGGACATTATCACTAGGCATTTGGGCGACCCCACTCGTGAACTCTGTTACAGAGGATCTTGGGGCGGTCGCGCAAAAGCGAAATCACAGATTAGAGATGGTGGTGTGATGGCGGCGGAGCCTTGAGTGATCCCGCCGCCATCCGGTTTTTTGGGGCTAGCCGTAAACCAGGTTCGGCAGCCAGGTGATGATCTGGGGAAAGAACATACAGATCGCCAGGCCGACCACCTGCAGCGCCAGGAAGGGCAGCGCCGCCTTGAAGATATCCGACATGGGAATGTGATCCGGCGCGACGCCGCGCAGATAGAATAGCGCGTAACCGAAGGGTGGTGACAGAAAGCTCATCTGCATATTGACCAGATAGAGCACGCCGAACCAAAGCACCAGGTCGTTGGGATCATCCAGACCGAAGGCCGCCGCTCCCAGCCCCTTGATGATGGGCACGAAGATCGGCACGCAGAGCAGCAGAATGCCGACCCAGTCCAGGAACATCCCCAGGATCACCAGCAGGATCTGCATCAGGATCAGGATGCCCCAGGGCCCCAGGCCGGTCGCCGCCAGGGCGTCGGTGACGAAGGTCTGACCGCCCTCCAGCACATAGAGACCGACGAAGATGGTCGCCCCGAACATGATCCAGATGACCATGGAGGAGGCCTTCAGGGTCGTGATCACCGCTTCGCGCGCCGTGGCCCAGTCGAGCTGCCGGTGCAGCGCGGCCACGATGAAGGCACCGAAGGTTCCGATACCTGCGGCCTCGACCGGCGTCGCCGCGCCGGAAAAAAGCACCGAGAAAACGATCAGGATCAGCGCGATCGGCGCGGCCATCTGCTTCAGCAGGCCGATCTTCTCGCGCGTGCTGACCCGCTCCTCGACCGGAATCGGCGGCCCCTTTTCCGGGCTGATGTAACAGGAAATGGTGACGTAGAGAATGTAGAGGCCTGAGAGCATCAGGCCCGGAATGACGGCACCAATAAAGAGTTCACCAACCGACTGCTCGGCAACCACCGCATAGATAATCGCCAGGATCGAAGGCGGGATCAGAATGCCCAGCGTGCCGCCGGCCATGATCGAGCCCATGGCGATTTTAGTGTCGTAATGGCGCTTGAGCATCGCCGGCAGCGCGATGATGCCCATGGTCACGACCGCCGCGCCAATCACCCCGACCATGGCCGCCAGAATGGTCGAAGCGATGATGGTGGCCGAAGCCAGTCCGCCGCGCAGGCCGCCCAGCAGCTTATAGATAACGTCGAACATCTCCTTGATGATGCCGGCCCGCTCCAGCATGGCCGCCATGAAGATGAAGAGCGGAATTGCCGAGAGCTGATAGTCCGTCATCAAGGGAAAGATGCGGCTGGGGACGATGTTCAGGGTGCGCGCGTCGCCGAGCAGAAACAAGAAGACGCAGGCCAGGCCACCGGTCACGAAGGCCAAGGGCAGGCCGGCCGCAAGCAAAAGCAGCAGGCTGCCGAACATGATCAGGGTGAGCCACCCGATTTCGATCTCGAGTCCCATGGATCAGGCCTCCCCTGCGGTGGGTTGCGCGCCGCCAAACACAATGGCGGCGTCCTTCAGCACCTTGGAAATGCCCTGGAGTATCAGGAGAGCACCGCCCAGAACGATGACGCACTTGACCGGCCAGTAATGCACGGCCCACTCCGTGAAGGAGACCTCATTCTGTCCGATGGCGTCAGACGCGAAGGTCCAGCCGGTCGCCATCAGCGTGCCGGCGAAGATGAAGAAAAAGACACTGGTCAAGAGATCCACGAAGGCCTTCCCGCGCTGCGAAAACTTGGCATAGAAGATGTCCACGCGCACATGGCTCTCGGTCAGCATGGCGTAGGCGCCCGCCACCAGGTACTGCATGCCGAACATCAGGAACATGCCCTCATGCGCCCAGTTGGTGGGCGAGTTGAAGACATAGCGGACGACCACCTCGTAGTAATAAACGAAGACCGCGATAATCGACCAAAAGGCGACGTACTCGCCGCTCCAAAGCGAGACCCGATCCAGCAAGCCAGACAAGCCGGTACCGACCCTTAGGGAATCATCCGCAAGAACCTCGCGGGCTATCGGCTCGCCCGGGTTTGCGGCCAGGTCGGCATCCGCCGCCCTGCGCATCGCCGGGATCCGAAAGAGATCGAAAAGCAGAAAGGCGCAGATGGCCAGCAACGCATAGAGCGACCAATTGCTCCAGCGCTCCCGCACCTCGCCGGCTGCCTTGGCGGCAACTTCCAGCCCCGCGACCTCGGATTTGATTTCCGCAGCCTTGGCCCGCCCGTCCGCGGCCTTCTTCTCCTCACGTTCGAGTTTGCGTTCCAGGCGCTTCCGTGCCCGGTCATCCGCCGCCAGACCCTCCAGGTCGGCGCGGGTCTTCTCAATGGCAGCTTCGGCTTTCTCCGCCCGGCGCTCGTTGCGTGCGATGGATTTTTCGACCACCTCCAGGGAGGCCCGCGCCTCGGAGAAGACGATTCTGGCATCCCGCTCCACACCGGAGGAATAGAGGATCAGGGCGAAGAGCGGCCAGAAGGCCAAGCCCCAGACATTCCTGAGATAGAGCCGGTGAAGCCCCAGGAAACCACCGACGACCCAGACGAAATAGGCGGTCCCGAGAGAATGTCCGTCGCTGGTCCTGGTCGCCTTCGTCCGGCGGGCAAGATACATGGCCACCAAGGGAAATATGATCAGCCCCAGCCAGTATAGCCAGTGCGGCAGTACGAAGTTGACGCTTGGCATCGTCTCCGCCTCTCTCGTTCAGTTGAGAGCGCAATGCGTTGTTTACTGAATCAGCGCGCCACAAAATTCACGTTTGAGATCAGCATGTTGCTGATCGAAAGCCAGTGAATTTTGTGACTGATTCAACGCAGTTTGCTCTAATTGTCGGTCAGGATAGCATGGGACCTGAAGAGAGGCGCGACCGTCGGAACGGCCGCGCCCTGTCAAGTCCATCAGGTACAATCGGGTTGTCTTCACAACCTCTTACAGATCGAGCGTAAAGCCCTCGACCATTTCCGGCGTCACATAACCGAGCGAGCCGGACATCATGTAATCGAGCTGGATCTTGAACAGCCGGGCGGCGTCCTTGTCCTTGTTCGCCCAGGCGAACCAGCGCTCGATCGCAACTTCGGTCAGAGCCTCGACGTCGTCCTGGCTGAGGCGCGTGACTTCGACGCCCGCCTCTTCGAACTTCTTCCAGGCTTCCTGGTCGGCCGTCTGGATCTTGGCGTGGTGCTCGATGGAGTAGGACTTGGTTTCCATCTCGACGAACTGCTTCATCTGCGGCGAGAGAGCGTTCCAGGCGTCCATGCCGACGGTCAGGTCCATGAGGTCGACCGGCTGATAGACCGACATGAAGCCCGGAGGGCCCATGGAGATGTAATCGGTGACCTGCGCGAAACCGAGGGCATGATTGACCGCCGGCCCGACGAAGTCGGCCACGTCGATGGTGCCCTTTTCCAGGGCCGGGAAGATTTCCGAGCCCGGCAGCAGCGTGGTCTTGGCGCCGATCTCCTGGAAGACCTCGGCCACCATGCCGCCCGGCAGGCGCATCTTGCGGCCGCGGAAGTCATCGATGGAACGGATCGGCACCTTGGAGTGAATGATATTCGGCCCGTGGTGGATCGGTCCGACGTAGTAGAGGTTTTCCTTGGCGAAGATCTCGCGCGCGATCTCCAGGCCACCCAAACCGTAGTAGAAGGTGTCCCATTCATGCGGATTGCGCAGACCGAGCGGATAGGAGCTCAGGAACACGGCCGCCGGGATCCGGCCAGCCCAGTAGAGCGTGAAGGGGTTCATGGCCTGCAGCACGCCGTTCTTGACCGCGTCAAGCAACTGGAAGTCACCCACGACGTCCTTGGCGCCGAAGGGAACGAACTCGAGCTCGCCGCCGGTCTTTTCCTTGATGGTGCCGCACCAGTCCTTGAAAATCTGCAGTCCAATGCCGCCCGGCCAGGAGGTCTGGACCTTCCAGGACGTGGTCTTACCCTGTGCGGTCGCAATGGCCGGCGCTGCAAGTCCCGCTGCGCCCATCGCGGCGCCGCCGGCCAGTACGCGCCGGCGATTCAGTTTCTTGTTTTCTCCCATCTTTTCCTCCTCAAGTCACTTGGCTGTTATTCGGCTTCCCTTCGGAAACCGCCTTATCGCATCGGCCCGCACGCCTTGCGCTTATTCCAATACCCTGCTTCCAACAGCTTGCGTTACGTCGCAACAGGTCATGACCGGTCTGGTCACAACACACTCTCGGGGCAGGCATAAACGCGCCCCGACATTGCTGCGTGGAAGTCAGTGTAGGCAGACTTTTTGATCCTGCGCAATAAAACCTGGTTCCACATTGCGGAAACGACAGGACGCGCGTGAAGACAACTCCAGCATACGTCTAATTTCACAGAGTCGTGAAGTAATTGGTAAAGTCAAAATACCAAGTAGGCGCAAGTAATTCTATTTGTGCGCGTCCTGTTCTAGCACCGAGCACAAAGCAGGATGCGGCGTGTCAGCCGGCCTGGCGTCCCTCTTGCTTCGCCTCGTCGCGCAGCACGCGCCGCTCCGGCGGCAGGCAAACAAATGCGACAGTGCCTTCCCCCAATTGGCTGGTGAGTTCCAGCCGGCCGCCATGCAATTCGACCAGCGCCTTCGTCAGTGGCAACCCGAGCCCGGTGCCCTCATACTTGCGGCTCAGTCTTGAATCGACCTGGGTGAAGGGCTCCATGATCTGCGGGATGGAAGCGGGCGACATGCCGATCCCGCTGTCGATCACCTTGAAACTGACGCTACAGTCGTCCGAACCGCTTACCTCGAGAGTGACACTGCCGCCCTCCGGTGTGAACTTGACGGCATTGGACAGCAGGTTAATGAGGATCTGCTTGAGCTTGCGCTCATCACCCCAAAGGTAAAAGGACTCCTCGGGTATGTCGCAGGTAAAGGTCAGCCCGCGTTCCTGAATGCGCTCGTTTATGATCGTCATGCAGGATTTCAGCAAAACAGCCACATCGAGCGTATCTTCATAGAGTTCCAGCTTGCCCGCCTCGATCTTGGAGAGGTCGAGGATATCGTTGATCACCTGGAGCAGATGCTGGCCGGACTCGTTGATATCCTTCGCATAACCGACGAGCTTGTCGGCGCCGGGCGTCGCCTCGACGCTCGATATCATCAGCTCGGAGAAACCGTTGATGGCATTGAGGGGCGTTCTGAGTTCATGGCTCATGTTGGCCAGGAATTCTGATTTTGCGCGGTTGGCCGCCTCTGCCTGTTCCTTTGCGATCCGGAGCTGCTCACCGGCAAGGTGGCTCGCGGTCACGTCCCGGCCGGTGCCGCGGTAGCCCATAAAGCGCCCGTTTTCGTTGAAGATGGGATTGCCGTTTGCGGACTGGTAAGACATCTCCCCATCCGCCCTGCGGTAGGAAAACTCGAAATTCCGGAACGGCATATGGGTGCGCAGAGCCTCCACATACTGGGTGTCGGCTTCCGAACGGATGCTGATATCGCTGAAGGCCCGCCAGGTTTTGCCGAGCAGGGCCTGGGGCGAAACCCCGGAGACCTTCTCGAAGCGCGGCGAGAAGTATGAGAAGTGTAGCGTCTCGTCCATCTCCCAGAACCAGTCCGAGGCCGCATTGGCGAAGTCTTTGAAACGCTGTTCGTTCTCCCGCCGCTCACGCAGCCGCAGACTCGATACCTGTTGCAAAAGCGCGTTCAGGGCCTCGACCATCTCCCCCAGTTCATCACGGTTCCGGTTTTCCAGAGCCACATAGCGGTCGGCATGATCCGGGTCTTTCTGGGCGGCGACAAGGCGGCTGCTGAGGTCCAGCATAGGGCTCAGGATATAGCGTCCGAGAACGATGAAGGTCAGCCCGGTGACCGTCACAGAGAGCAGCAGCACCAGCGCGACGATCCGCAACAGAAAGGCCCAGAGCTCGCCGGGAATCCAGCTTGCGTCCATCCGCCCGACGATATGGTAAGGGAGATGGATCTCCTCGGGGGTCCAGCGCACATCGTACCACATGCCGTCGCTGCTGAGCTGGCGCCGGACCTCGACGTTCAGAATGCCAGGCAGTGTCAGCTCGGGCTCGACGCCGAATGCGCCGATGAACTCGCCGTCCGCACCATAAATGGCGCCGCCACGCAGCCGTGGTCCCTGGGCCAGAAAACGCCCGGCCATCAGCAGATCACGGACATCGTCGTTGGCATGTTCGCGCAGGCCGGCGATGACGGCGGTGTTGCCGCTGTCCTCCAGCCTGACCAGAAGATCCTGCTTGTACCTGTAATAGGAGGGAATCAGGATGGCCGCTTCAACGGCGAGGATGCCCAGAAACACCATCACGGCAATCCGGACGCAGAGACGGCTGCCGAGCAAAGCCCGTGCCTGCCGCACCACGTCCCGCCAGGCTGCCCCTAGCTGCCGCCGTTTCCCCGAACTCATGAACAGGATCACCGTTAGTCAAGAACTTCGCACCCATCGGCCAGCATAACGGACGTTGTTTTACCGCCCGTTAACGCGCAGTAACCATCTCGCGGATCAGCCCCTTCACCGGGGCTGCCGTCGATCACTTCCGTGTGAATTCTTAAGCGTAATGAAACAATTAGGGCGAGATCAGACCGCCAGGCCGGGCGCACCGGGAAGCAGCCGCAGCAAGGCGGCCTCCGAAAGCTCCTTCAAGCGCTTGAAGGATGCACCGCTGCGCGCCCTTAGCGTCAGGCCCTGGCTGAAGCTGACGAAGATCTGAGCAAGGGCTTCGACGTTTGCATCGTCGGGAAGGTCGCCGGAACGGCGCGCCTGCTCAAAGCGGCGCGCAAAGGTGTCGTCGAGCGAATCCATGCACGCGACCAGCTTGGTACGGAACTCCGGCGAGGCTTCCACGGCATCGGCCAGAACAGACGCCACCAGGCAGCCTCTGGGCCCCTTCGGGCTGCAGGTCAGATGCAGAATGCCGTCGAAAAAATCCGCCAGATCGGTGTGCAGGGCCCGCCCCCTCTGTAAGCGCTCCAGGCAGGGCACGACAAGTTCTTCGATGTAATGATCGACGGCGGCCAGAAACAGTGCCTCCTTGCCGCCGAACTCGTGATACAGGCTCGAACGTTTGATGCCCAGCGCCCCGGTCAGGTCTTCGATCGAAGCAGCGTCGTAGCCCCGCGACCAGAAAACCTTCGCAGCCTCGCCCAATACCTGGTTTCGGTCAAAGGAGCGCGGGCGACCTCGGGGCCTTCGCCCCACGGCGGGCTTTGCTTCTTGCGCCAGATTTTTCATCATCCACCATCCGATCCGGTATCGGAACCATACCGGCCGATCACTTCATCGGCGTCCTGCGCCACCCTTGAGCCGGACGGACACCCTAGCCGTCGAAAAAAGCACCCGTATCCGCTGATATTGTAGCTTCTTTGCGCCTTTATTCCAGCAGTAACGATGACACGCCGAAAACTACACCTTAGGTGGAAATTATGAATGCATTATACGCTTCAAGCGTCGGCAGGCCTCGCCGGATTACGAGGCCAGGGCCGAGACGCCCACCGCATCCGCCTTCGCTTTCAGGCGCAGGGCATGCAGCGTCGGCTCGGTGTAACCCGACGGCTCCTCGCAGCCCTTGACGATCAGGTCCCGCGCCGCCGTGAAGGCATGCCCGTCGCAGGCCGGTGCCATGGCAACGTAGGCGGGATCGCCCGCGTTCTGGCCGTCGACCACGGCGGCCATGCGTTTCAAGGTCTCATCGATCTGTTCGAGGCTGCAGATGCCGTGGCGCAGCCAGTTCGCCAGAAGCTGGCTGGAGATACGCAGGGTCGCCCGGTCTTCCATCAGGCCGACGTCATTGATGTCCGGCACCTTGGAGCAGCCGATGCCCTGATCGACCCAGCGCACCACGTAACCCAGGATCGACTGGATATTGTTGTCCAGTTCCTCCTGAACTTCCGCCGCCGACCAGTTGGGGTTCTCCGCGAGCGGAAAGGTCAGGATGTCATCGAGTTTCGTGCGCGCCCGGCTCTTGATTTCTTCCTGGCGGGCCTGCACGTCGACCTTGTGGTAGTGCAGCGCGTGCAGGGTCCCCGCCGTCGGCGAGGGCACCCAGGCGGTGTTGGCACCGGACTGGGGATGACCGATCTTCTGTTCCATCATGTCGGCCATCTGGTCCGGCATGACCCACATGCCCTTGCCGATCTGCGCATGGCCCTGCAGGCCGCAGGCCAAGCCGGTGTCGACGTTCCAGTTCTCGTAGGCACCGAGCCAGACGGCGGCCTTCATATCCGCCTTGCGCAGCATCGGACCCGCCTCCATGGAGGTGTGGATCTCGTCGCCGGTGCGGTCCAGGAAGCCGGTGTTGATGAAGACCACCCGCGCCTTGGCCGCGCGGATGCATTCCTTCAGATTGACCGTCGTGCGGCGCTCTTCGTCCATGATGCCCATCTTCAGGGTCGCGCGCTCCAGACCCAGCAGGTCCTCCACGCGCTCGAACAGCAGGTCGGCGAAAGCCGCTTCTTCCGGGCCGTGCATCTTCGGCTTGACGATATAGACCGAACCCTTGCGGGAATTGCGCAGGCCGCTGCTTTTCTGCAGATCATGCAGAGCGATCATGGAGGTCATGATGCCGTCCAGGATACCCTCGGGCAGTTCCCGGCCTTGCGCGTCCAGCAGCGCCGGCGTGGTCATGAGGTGGCCGACGTTGCGCACCAGCATGAGGCTGCGGCCAGGCAGCGAAAAGCCGTCGCCGGCCGGCGAGACGAAATCCTGATCGGGGGACAGTGCGCGCGAGACCGTCTTGCCGCCCTTGCTGAACTCGGCCGAAAGATCACCCTTCATGAGACCGAGCCAGTTGCGATAGGCCACGACCTTGTCCTCGCCGTCCACAGCGGCGATGGAATCCTCGCAGTCCATGATCGCCGTCAGCGCCGACTCGATCCGGACATCCGATACCCCCGCGGGATCCGACTGCCCTACCACGGTCTCCGGGTCGATGCAGAGTTCCAGATGCAGACCGTTGTTGACCAGCAGCAGCGATGCAGGCTTTCCGGCCTCGCCGCGATAGCCGGCGAACTGACCGGGGTCCTTCAGGCCGGCACTGCCGCCGTCCTTCAGCGCCACCGCAAGCTGTCCGCCCTCAACCCTATAGCCAACCGCATCCCGGTGCGACACGCCATCGGCCAGCGGCACGCTGTCATCAAGGAACCCCCTGGCATAGTCGATCACCGCCTGGCCCCGCTGCGGGTCATAGCCCTTCGCCGGCGTTCCCTCCTGCGGGATCACATCGGTGCCATAGAGCGCGTCGTAAAGGCTGCCCCAGCGGGCATTGGCGGCATTGAGCGCGTAGCGCGCGTTCATCACCGGCACCACGAGCTGGGGTCCGGCGATGCGGGCGATCTCGTCATCGACCTTGCTGGTCTCGACGCTGAAGTCATCGCCCTCGGGCAGCAGATAGCCGATCTCCTCCAGGAAGGCCCGGTAGGCGCCGGCATCAAAGGCCTGTCCCGCCCGCGCCCGGTGCCAGGCGTCGATCTCCCGTTGAATGCGGTCGCGTTTGTCGAGCAGCAGGCGATTCAGCGGCACAAGATCGCGCATGATCGCCGCCACACCGCGCCAGAACTCAGCGGCCACCAGGCCGGTTCCGGGCAGGGCTTCCTGCTCGACAAACTGAACCAGGCGGCGGTCGATCGAGAGACCATTGAGGACGACGTAGTCGGACATGACTTCACCTTAAACTTGCTGCCAACAGGGGAATGGCGCCGGATCGCATCCGGACACGGTCTTAGGCTTACAGGGAAAGCACCGCGCGTGGGAAAGTTTTTCACTATGCGGGATGAGGTAATTTTTGCATTTTATTTCAAATGATTATACCGAAATAGACGGGCAGATCCCGCTTCTGGCGGCGTCCCGGTCGCCGGCAAGTTGGAAAGCTTCGCTGTCCTTGATCATCCTGTAATTTTCTTCAGAGGAAAAATATTCTCCGCAGGTGTTAGCCAGCCGTTAACCAAAAAGGCTGTAGTCTTACGGCGGTTTTGCATCTTCCGATTACCAAACCCGCCGGACGACCCCCTATGACTGCTTCTGACACGCCTCCCGCCGCGACAACCGCCAAGCCGCAGTCGGCGATGGCACGCGGCACCTACAAACTTGTCCAGCATATCGCGCAGCTTCAGGGCCAGGCCGAGAACGCCGGCAATCTGCAGGAATACTTCAACAAAGAAATCGACAGCAGCTCGCGGAAACTGCAACAAGCCCTTGATGTCACCAGCGAACAGGTCACCCAGAGCACCAATACCTCCGCGGAATTGAAGGATCGCACCAACGGCCAGATCGCCGCGGCCTCCGAACGCATCTTCGGCGACCTGCAGAGAATCGGTGAAGAACTCAAGCAAAAGGCCGAAGGCACGGCCCAGGTGCTGCAGGGCATCCAGGACATCGGCAAGGGCATCCGCCTGCTGTCTCTCAATGCGACCATCGAAGCCAACCGCGCCGGCGAGCATGGCCTCGGTTTCGCGGTGGTGGCTCAGGAAGTCCGGGATCTGGCCCAGCGCACCATGGAAAGCGCCCAGGAAGCGGGCGAGTTGATCGACCTGACCGAGATCGCCGGCTCGCTGGAGAGCATCACCGCCAGCACGGGCGAGGCTCTCAACGGCCTGGGCGGCGAGATCGGCAGCGCACTGGAACGCCTGCAGGCATTGTTCCTGGAAATGGCGGAACACCTGAAGGAGATCGAGGAACACAATCTCTTCGTAACCACGGTCCTGGAAGGCAGCAGCGATGCCTCGAAACGCACCCTGGCCAAGATCCAGTGGGCGCGGGGCGACCTCGACAGCCTCTCCGGAATTCTCAGCGGCCGCGAGGAAGACGCCAAGGCCCGGAGCAGGCTGAACGCTCTGCTACAGCAGAACCAGATCGTCACCGACGCCGCCTTCGACCGCCTCGACGCCATCAAACAGAGCGGCCGGCTGCGGGTCGCCATCGAGCCTTCCTTCGTCGGCCTCTCCTTCCGCAGCAAAGCGGGCGATCCGCTCAGCGGCCTGGACGCGGACTACGCGCGGGCTTTCGCCAAATGGCTCGGGGTCGAATGTGACTTCATCGAACAGCCCTGGGACATCGTGACCGAATTGCTCTTCGCCGGCGCCGAGCCCGGCAGGCCGAAGGCGGATATGGTGCTCAGCGCCCTGCCGCCGAACGAGTCCTATGCCGGGGTCGCCTACTCCGAAACCTACACCTGCCTGCCCTTCGTGCTGGCGCGCGCGACCGGCAACAGCAAGGTCAGCCGGCTGGAGGATCTAGACGGCAAGAGCCTGGGCATCATCAACGATCCCGGTGCCTTCGTGGTGCTGGAGGAGGCCGGCGTCCGCTGGGCCGACAATGAGTCCGTCCCGGGCGGCAGGATCCGGCTGTCCAACCTGGTAGCCTATACCGACCAGTCCAAGATCCACGACTGTCTCGCCGACGGCGTGGTCGACGCCTTCGCGGTCGACCGGCCGATCTACTACTGGGCCTGCAACGACCCGGCCAGCCCCTGGCATGGCAAAATCGAGATCCTGCCCGGCAGCCTCACCGGCGTTCCCTACTACTACGCGGTCGCGGTGGCGGCCGAAGCTGCCTCCTACCGGCTGCTCTCAGCGGTCAATCAATTCTTCGCCTGGTTCAAGACTCAGCCGGAACGCGAAACCCTCGAGCGCAAGTGGCAGGGCGAGGTGCTGGAACACCCCGTCAGCTACCGCGACGAACCAGGTAATCTGCTGGGCGAAGCAGAGATGAAGACCCTCTACGAGGCGCACTGCCGGCGGCATGGCCTGCTGCTTGCAACGCAATCCGCCGCTTAAACATCCAGGGCGTTTTGGCGCTCCCACTCCGAGAAGTGGTGCATATAGTCGTTCCACTCGGCCATCTTGAGCTTGGCGTAGGCCTCGCAGAGTTCACTGCCCAGCATCTCCTTCAGCACCTTGCTCTTTTCGAAGTAGCGGATGGCGTCGAGCATGTTGAGCGGCAACTGCGGCGCGTTCTTCACCTTGTGGCCTTCGGCGTACATGTCGATGTCCAGCCGCTTGCCCGGATCGATCCTGTTGTCGATGCCGTGCAGGCCGGCGGAGATCAGGCTCGCCTGCAGCAGGTAAGGATTGGCCGCACCGTCGGCCAGGCGCACCTCGATCCGGTTGCTGTCTGGAATGCGGATCATGTGGGAGCGGTTGTTGCCGCCGTAGGTCACGGTGTTGGGCGCCCAGGTCGCGCCGGAGGTGGTGCGCGGCGCGTTGATGCGCTTGTAGCTGTTGACCACCGGGTTGGTGATCAGGGTCATGGCCTCGGCATTCTTCAAAAGACCACCGATGAAGTTGTAGGCCAGATCCGACAGACCGAGCTCTCCCTTGGGATCCTCCATCAGGTTTTTCTTGCCGCTGGTGTTCCAGACCGAGATGTGCGCGTGACAGCCGTTGCCGGTCAGATGCGGCATGGGCTTGGGCATGAAGGTCGCGCGCAGGCCGTGCTTCTCCGCTAGGGTCTTGACCATGAACTTGAAGAAGGTATGCCGGTCGGCGGTGGTCAGGGCGTCGGTGTAATCCCAGTTCATCTCGAACTGGCCGTTGGCGTCCTCATGGTCGTTCTGGTAGGGGCCCCAGCCCAGCGCCAGCATGGAATCGCAGATCTCGGTGATCAGATCGTAACGCCGCATCAGCGCCTGCTGGTCATAGCAGGGCTTTGCCAGGGTGTCGTAGGAATCGGCCAGACTCTGCCCGTCGGGACTCAGCAGAAAGTATTCACACTCGACCCCGGAATACATCGAGAGCTTCCGCTGCTTGGCTTTGGCCAGCACTTGTTTCAGGACATAGCGCGGACCGTGCTCGATGGCCTTGCCACCGAGATAGACGTCGCTGGGCAGCCAGGCGACTTCCGGCTTCCAGGGCAACTGGATCATGCAGTCGGCGTCGGGCAGGCCAAACATGTCGGCATCGGCCGGCGACATATCCAGGTAAGCGGCAAAGCCGGCGAAGCCAGCGCCTTCCTTCTGCATGTCGGCAATCGCCGCCGCCGGTGCCAGCTTGGAGCGCACGACCCCGAAGAGATCGGTGAAGCTGATCAGGAAGTACTTGATGCCTTTGGCTTTGGCCACCTTTGCCAGATCTTGAGCCACCTTTGCCTCTCTTTCCTGTTTTTTTGTTGTTGCCCCCAACATGCATCCGGGCCTCGCGATGGGGCCCGGTGCAGTACTCTATCTAATCTCTTCCCGGAATCCAGTTGGTTCCGGCCAGCGGCACGCCGGCCATAGCGGCGGACTCGATGGTCAGCGCGACCAAGTCTTCCGGTTCCATGTTGTGCACATGGCTCTTGCCGTTGGCCCGGGCCAGCGTCTGGGTCTCCAGAGTCAGCACCCGAAGGTAGTTGGCCAGCCGCCGGCCGGCCTTGACCGGATCCAGCCGCTTGAAGAGATCCGGGTTCTGGGTGGTGATGCCCGCCGGATCGCTGCCGTCCTGATAGTCGTCCCAGAAGCCGGCGCGGGTGCCGAGCTTCTTATACTCTTCCTCCCAGGCCGGGTCGTTGTCGCCGATGGCGATCAGCGCCGCGGTGCCGATGGAGACCGCATCGGCCCCCAACGCCAGGGCCTTGGCCACATCAGCGCCGGAGCGGATGCCGCCACCCACGACCAACTGCACCTTGCGGTGCATGTCCAGATCCTTCAGCGCCTGCACCGCCTGCGGAATCGCCGCGATGGTTGGCTGGCCGACATGCTCGATAAAGACATCTTGGGTCGCCGCCGTGCCGCCCTGCATGCCGTCGACCACAACCACGTCCGCGCCCGCCTTCACGGCCAGCGCCGTGTCGTAGTAGGGCCGCGCCGCGCCGCACTTGATGTAGATGGGCTTTTCCCACCTGGTGATTTCGCGCAGCTCCAGGATCTTGATCGCCAGATCGTCAGGTCCTGTCCAGTCCGGATGGCGACAGGCCGAACGCTGGTCGATACCTTCGGGCAGGGTCCGCATCTCGGCAACGCGCTCGGTGATCTTCTGGCCCAGCAGCATGCCGCCGCCGCCGGGCTTCGCGCCCTGCCCGACCACGATCTCGATGGCATCCGCCTTGCGCAGGTCGTCCGGGTTCATGCCGTAACGCGAAGGAAGGTACTGATAGACAAGCTGGGTCGAGTGGCCCCGCTCTTCCGGCGTCATGCCGCCGTCGCCGGTGGTGGTCGAGGTCCCAACCTCCGAGGCACCGCGCCCCAGGGCTTCCTTGGCATTGGCCGAGAGGGAACCGAAGGACATGCCAGCGATGGTGATCGGCACCTTCAGCTCAATCGGCTTCTTGGCGTAACGCGTCCCCAGGGTCACGCTGGTGTCGCACTTTTCCCGGTAGCCCTCCAGCGGATAGCGCGAGACCGAGGCGCCCAGGAAAACCAGGTCGTCGAGCGTCGGAAGTTTGCGTTTGGCGCCGAAACCGCGGATCCGGTAGAGGCCGGTCTGCGCGGCGCGGCGGATGTCGTTGATGGTGTTGCGGTCGAAGCTGTGGGATTCCCGCAGGCTCCAGTTCATGTCGCTCATGATCACCGATCCTCAGTAAGCGTCGACGTTGTCGGGCTTGAAGTTGTAGAGCTCGCGGGCCGAGCCGTAGCGCTTGAACTCGGAGACCTCGACATCGCCGCAGCCGGCTTTGTCCAACAGTCCGCGCAGCTTTTCGCGGTGCTCGTCGCGCATCTCTTTCTCGATGCAGTCGGCGCCCAGATTGTCGGCGCTGCCGCGCACATAGATCTGCGCCTCGTAGAGTGAATCCCCCAGGGCATCGCCCGCGTCACCCAGCACCACCAGCGTGCCGGCCTGGGCCATGAACATGCTCATGTGGCCGACATTGCCCTTGACCACGATGTCGCCGCCCTTGAGCGAGATGCCGCAGCGCGCCGCCGCGTTGCCCTCGATCACCAGAAGTCCGCCGTGGGCCGTCGCGCCGGCCGACTGGCTGACGTCGCCGGTCACCCGGACCTCGCCGGACATCATGTTCTCGGCCACGCCCTGCCCGGCGTTGCCCTTGACCACGACCTTGGCCTTCTGGTTCATTCCGGCGCAGTAGTAGCCGGTATGACCTTCGATCTCGACCTCGATCTCGCTGTCCAGCCCGCAGGCCAGAGCATGAGCGCCGCGCGGGTTGACCACCCGGAAGAAACCGCCCGAAGGCTCACTATCCCCCTGAAGCCGGGCGTTCACGTCACGCAGCTCGGTCTGCGCGAGATCGAGCACCTCGATGTTCGCCCCCGATGTCATCAGGCCTGCCCTCCCCAGCTATAGACCACCGCCGGCTCCGGCTCCCAGACCTTCGCGGACTCGATGCCCGGCAGATCGACCAGCGCCCGGTACTCCGATGCAAAGGCAACATAGTCATCGGTCTCGGCCAGCACGGCTGGCTTACAGGCGATGGGATCGCGCAGCACCGCGAAGCCGTCCCGGGTCCCGACAACAAAGGTGTAGAAGCCGTCCAGATCCTTGATGCTGTCTTCCAGCGCCTCATGCAGACTGCGGCCCGCGTTCATCTTGTCGGAAACGTAGGCGGCAGCGACCTCGGTGTCATTCTCGGTCTTGAAGGTCATGCCGCGGTGGGTCTTCAGGTGTTCGCGCAGCCGATTGTGGTTGGAGAGCGAACCGTTGTGCACCAGGCAGAGATCCAGACCGGTCGAGAAAGGATGCGAGCCCGCGGTCGTCACGGCGCTCTCGGTCGCCATGCGGGTGTGGCCGACAGCGTGGCTGCCGCTCATGCCGCGCAGGCCGAACTTGTCGGCGACCTCTTCCGGCAGTCCGGTTTCCTTGTAGATCTCGATCGCCGAGCCGGCGCTCATGACCTGCAACTCGGGGTCATAGGCTTCGATCGCGGCGGCCAGTGCCCCGGCATCCCCGTCTGCGAGGATCACATGATGGGAATCGTTGGCATGATGCGCGATTTTAGCGCCCAGGTCGCGCGTCAGGCTGGCGGCCAGCGCCTCCCAGTCGAAGTCCGCATCCGGATGGAAGGCGGTAATCTTGACCTGCCCTTCAGCGGCGGGCGCGTGATAGACCGCCAGCCCGGCGCTGTCAGGTCCGCGGTCAGTCATTTCGATCAGCATCGGCGTGAACATCTCGCCAAGCCGATCCTTCAGGCTGTCAGATTTCAGGTACAAGCCGACGATGCCGCACATTTCTCTCACCCTTGCGATTTCATTCGAAGGAAAACAATCATCAAAAGAAAATTATTTTCACCAGAAGAAAACGTCAAGAAGATTCAGCGCGACGTCTGCAGTTTTTCCTCGGAAAAAGCCGTCTCGTAATAGTCCTGCTGCAGCCGGGCCGCCGTGACGGCATTGCGCAGCAGGGTCGCGACGGTAACGGGCCCGACGCCGCCGGGCACCGGCGTGATCCAGCCGGCGACCTCGGCGCAGCTTTCGAAGTCGGCGTCACCAACCACTTTCGGGCCGTCCGGCGTGTCGACCTGATTGATGCCGATGTCGATGACGGCGGCACCCGGCTTGATCATATCGCCGGTGACCAGCCCGGGCTTGCCGACCGCCACGAAGACCGCATCGGCCTGGCGCGAGTGGACCGCAACGTTCCGGGTCATGTGGTGGCAGACGTTGACCGTGGCCCCTTCAGCCATCAGCAGAAAGGCGATGGGCTTGCCGACGATGGCCGAATGGCCGATCACGGTGACCTCGAGCCCCTCGAGTTGCAGCGGCGTCTGCTTCAGCATCTCGACGGCGGCCACCGCCGTGCAGGGACCCATGCGCAGGTCGTTGTAGACGATGTCACCGATGTTGGAGGGATGCATCCCCTCCAGGTCTTTCAGCGGATGGACGGCGCGCTGGATATCCCGGACCTGGATATGATCGGGCATGGGCCGCTGAATGATCACGCCGGTGATACGCGGGTCCACGTTCAGGCCGTGCACGATGCCCAGCAGCTCCTCGGCGCCGATATCGGCGGGATAGGTCCGGGGCTCGAAAGCCATGCCAACTTTTTCCGCGGCCCGGCGCTGGTTGCGGACGTAGATGTGCGCCGCATCCTCATCGCCCACACAGATGGAGACCAGCTTCGGGGCCCAGCCGCCCTCCTTCAGGCGCTCGACATCGGCGGCGATAGCTTCGCGCATCTTCGCGGCAATTCCGCGCCCGTCTAGGAGTTTGTGAGCAATAACGTCGGACATGCTTTCGTTCCTGCAGGATCGTTCGAATGGCGAGGTGGACAAGGTCTCCCGCCGCCGCCAGTCAAACAGATCCTCTTTGCGATTTCATAAAGAAACGACCGCCCTTCCCGGCTTCGAACGGAAAGGGCGGTCGTATTGCAGTTTCAGTCACTTGTATAGACAACTTGCCGTGACTGAATGAGATGGGAACGATCCCTTAGAACAGACCCTCGATCAGGCCGTCGTCGTTGAGGCGGATAGCCTCGGCGCTGGGCACCCGCGGCAGGCCCGGCATGGTCATGATCTCGCCGGTGATGACCACGATGAAGCCCGCCCCGGCCGAGAGCCGGACTTCGCGCACCGGCACCGAGTGGCCGGTCGGCGCGCCGCGCAGGTTGGGATCGGTGGAGAAGCTGTACTGGGTCTTCGCCATGCAGACCGGCAGGTTGCCGAAGCCCTGCTCTTCCCAGGCACGGAGCTGATCGCGGATCTTCTTGTCGGCCATGACCTCGCCGGCGCGGTAGATGCGCTTGGCAATTGCCTCGATCTTCTCGAAGAGCGACATCTCGTCCGGATAGAGCGGCGCGAACTGAGCCGTGCCGTTGTCCAGGATCTCGACCACGCGGGTAGCCAGTTCCTCGGTGCCTTCGGAGCCCTTGGCCCAGTGCTGACAGAGGATGGCTTCCGCGCCCTGCGAGGTGACGTATTCCTTGATCGCCTCGACCTCGGCATCGGTGTCCGTGACGAAGTGGTTGATCGCAACCACGGCCGGCACGCCGAACTGCTTCACGTTCTCGATGTGGCGGCCCAGGTTGGCGCAGCCCTTCTTCAGGGCCTCGACGTTCTCGTTGCCGAGATCGTCCTTGGCCACGCCGCCGTTCATCTTCAGCGCACGGATGGTCGCGACGATGACGACCGCCTCCGGGTTCAGGCCAGCCTTGCGGCACTTGATGTCGAAGAACTTCTCCGCGCCCAGGTCGGCGCCAAAGCCGGCTTCGGTCACCACATAGTCGGCCAGCTTCAGGGCGGTCTTGGTGGCGATCACCGAGTTACAGCCGTGGGCGATGTTCGCGAAGGGCCCGCCGTGGATGAAGGCCGGGTTGTTCTCCAGGGTCTGCACCAGGTTCGGCTGCATCGCCTGCTGCAGCAGGACCGTCATGGCGCCGTCGGCGTTGATGTCCCGGCAGAAGACCGGCGAGCGGTCCCGGCGGTAGCCGATGATGATGTCGCCCAGGCGGCGCTCCAGGTCGTCCAGATCGTTGGCGAGGCAGAGGATCGCCATGATCTCGGAGGCCACTGTGATGTCGAAGCCGGTCTCGCGCGGGAAGCCGTTGGCCACGCCGCCCAGGTTACAGACCACCTGGCGCAGGGCCCGGTCGTTCATGTCCAGGATGCGCTTCCAGGCGATACGACGGATGTCGATCTCCTGCTTGTTGCCCCAGTAGATATGGTTGTCGATCATGGCGCTCAGCAGGTTGTGCGCCGAGGTGATGGCGTGGAAGTCGCCGGTGAAGTGGAGGTTGATGTCCTCCATGGGCACGACCTGGGCATAGCCGCCGCCGGCCGCGCCGCCCTTCATGCCGAAGCAGGGGCCGAGCGAAGGTTCGCGCAGGCAGATCGCCGCCTTCTTGCCGATCCGGTTCAGGCCGTCGCCGAGGCCAACCGTGGTGGTGGTCTTGCCTTCGCCGGCCGGCGTCGGGTTGATCGCGGTGACCAGGATCAGCTTGCCGTCGGGCCGGTCGCTCAATGACTTGATGAAATCGCCTGAGATCTTCGCCTTATCGTGGCCGAAGGGCAGCAGGTGATCGCTGGCAATGCCGAGCTTCTCGCCGATTTCCTGGATCGGTTTTTTGTTTGCCTTACGGGCGATCTCAATATCGGTGCTCATGGATCTCTTTGCGCTCCCTATGTCGCGAAGGCTTTCCGGAAGGCGCTCACTGAACCCAATCAGCCTTCCGCCGGAAAGACAGCCTGTTGATATTCCCCTGCAGCCTGATCCTTTGGCCTGATCCAAAAGTCAATGTAAATGAATCTCAGGTCGATCAAACTCGCGTGCGATTGATGGATTTTCGGCCGGGAATGTCAACCGCCCCTGCGTGGGTGATCCCTCATCCCCGGCATCGTGATCGTTTTGAATAGCCCGGGGCGCCGCGGGAACAAATCTCATTCACGTCATCTAATGTCCAATATAAGACCAAATGATCGCGAAAGCGGCCGCCGTCGCAAAGCGCGGCGCCGTCAGCTCTTGTTGGCGTAGCTGATGATGGCCAGGAAGCGGGCCGGCAGTTCGATCAGTTCCTCGGGCCCGTGGGGGGCATTGGGGTCGAAAAAGAGACTGTCACCAGGCTTCAGGCGATAGAGCTGGTCGCCATGCCGGTAACCGACCTGCCCTTCCAGCATATGGATGAACTCGATCCCCACATGCTGGAACAACGGGAAGACGTCAGCTTCCTCGGAGAGCGTGATCAGGTAGGGTTCGACCGAGATCTCTCCGCGCACCCCGTGACCGAGCAGTTGATACTGATGCCCGGCACGGCTGCCGCGCCGTTCGATGCTCAGGCCTTTGCCGGAGGGCACGAAGCTCGCCGAGCGATGCTCTTCGAACTGCCGGAACAGGGCGGTGACGGGCACGTTCAAGGCAACGGCCAGGCTCTGCAGGGTGCTGAGCGACGGCGAAGTCTGCCCGTTTTCGATCTTGGAGATCATCGCCAGGGAGACGCCGGAGACGCTGGAGAGTTCGGCCACCGTCAGGCCGTTGGACTTGCGGAACTCCCGGAGCTGCCGCCCGAGCGCCTGCTCGAGCACCATGCTGCGCTTGTCTTCCGTCAGTTCGTGCGGGTCCTGCATCACATCCTCTTGTCCGGCGCGCCCCTCGATCAAGCCCTGCACTCTTGCGCAGTCGTCCGCACCGCATCTCCCAAAAAGGCGCAAATGTAAAGGGAGCTTCGCGCGTGTGGGCGGTCGCTGCGCCAATTCGTCCCGGAAAACCGCCCTTGAGTGCGCGAAATCATTTTAAAACAAACGTTTTTTTCACATCAATAACAATGTTTGAAGCGGGTGAAATGAGGGGTTGGGCCGCAACTACTGGGGCGGAGCAACTTCGTCCTGGGACCGGGCGTTGAACTCGAAGCGCGGGGTGAAGCTGGCCGGCGCCAGGGAGCCGATGGCGCTGACGTCGTCGATATTGGCGCCGTCAATCAGGACTGTCTGCGGCCCCGCGTGCCGGATCTCCAGCTTGCCCTCCAGGGCGCGGACCGCCTGTTCGATGGCGAGGCGCCCCTGGACCACCGGGAAGTCGGTGGGCGCGGTCAGGATGCGGCCGCGCTTGATGCCGCGGAAGACCGCATGGGTCAGGTAGTCGGAAATCACCTTGATGCGGTCCGACAGCCGCCGGGCACGCAGGATCGAGACCGCCGCCTCCGCGGTCAGGGCGTTGCCGACGATGTAGTCGATCTCCGGATGCGCGTCGAGCGCCTCCTCGACCAGGCCGACCTGGATCTCTTTTCCCGTATCGCCCCACTTGGTGACCACGATCTCAGCCGAGCTTTCGCGCAGGGCATCGCGGAAACCCTCCTCGACGAAGGCGACCCAGCCGGCGCCCTTGGGTCCCGGAAACCAGGCGATCTTGACCGGCGGCGAGCCCTTGGGGTGGGTCTCGGCCAGATAGGCGCCCGCCGCATGGCCCATGGAGACCCAGGAGACGCCCGATTTGGCGGTGATTCCCTCGTCAGCGATGTCGTTGACCGCCGCGATCACCGGCATGCGCCGGGAGATCTCGCGGATCAGGGGCGTGAGGCCGCGATAGGACACGGTGCCGACCACCAGCGCATCACTGTCCCGCGCGACACATTCACGGATCTGGGCGATCTGGCGCTCCAGGTTCGGATAGCCGCCGGCCTCGACCAGGTGAAAGGAAACCCCCAGCCGTTCAGCCTCCTGCACCATGCCGTAATTGACGCTCAGCCAATAGGAATCCTTCAGGTGCGGATAGGCGACGCAGATCTGCCAGGGCCGACTGGCGCGGGCCAGCGGCCGGTAGTCGATGATCGTCGAGGGGCTGTGATAATCGTAGGGCTTTTCCCAGACCTCCAGGCGCCATGACGTCTCTTGCGCCTGCCCGGCGGAAGTCATACCGGTCAATACAACCAGCCAGCAAAATACCCGCAACCTGTTCAATCGCCCAACCGGCATAGAGAAAATCCACCTCTCGCACCCACAGACGCAGCATATCCATAATGCTATGGATTTCGCAGGTGTTATTTCACCAGGGATCTTTTTGTTTACCGAAGAGGGCCTTCGGGGTTTTACTTGAAGGATGTGGAGAAAGGCAGGATTAGGCAGCCGGCTGTTGCTGGCTTTTCTGGCAATCGCCGGACTACCCTCGCTCGCCGGGCTGCTCGGCTGGGTCGAACTGCGCGACGTCGCCCAGACTCAGTCGATCATCGTCGAACGCACCATCCCCGCGGTGGCGGAAGTGCGCGCTATTGCCGAGGAAAGCGCGCGGATCGTCTCACTTGCCCCGGAACTCGCCGAGGTCTCCACCCAAGCCGGCCGCCGCGCCCGCGCCGCCTATCTCATGGGTCAGGTTGCCGCGCTGCGCCAGCGCCTCGAAGACTTCGAAGCCCTCGCGCCCGACGCCACCCCCGATGCCTCTGCCGTGACGGCCATGACCGAAACGGTCGAGCGGATCAGCGCCGATATCGTCAATCTCAACCGCATGGCCCAGCGGCGCCTTTTCCTGCGCAGCCTCTTCGACAATCGCTTGAACGATGGAATTACAGCGGCTGAGGATCTCGTACAGTTGACCAACACGCTGGTCGCCAACGCCCATATGGGCACGACCGCCACCATCTCGAACCTCTACGAAATCGACGAGCAGAACGCCGCGCGGGAGGAGCGTTTCCGGACCTTCGACAAGCTGCTCGAGGTCGACCTCTTCCAGTTGGAAAGGATGTATGAACTCCGCTCCCGCTCCGCCGGCATCGGCCTGCTGATGAACCAGCTCAAGACAGCGGATGCGGTGACGGCCATAGCCCGCATCAAGGAGGAATTCGACAGCCACTTCGCCACCGTCGAGCGCCGGGTCGGCGCGATCCTGGACCCGGTGCGCGCGGCGCAGGCCCAGGACCTGGTGGACAAACTCCGCCGGCTCAAAGGGGGCGGGCAACTGAGCGAGAGTGTCTTCGAACTACGCCGGCAGGCCGTGGAGACGGAAGACGCGATCCAGCGGCTCCAGGACCACGGCCGGGCCACCTCGGCACAGCTCGGACGCAAGGCCCAGGATCTGGTCGATCAGTCCGAAGCCCTGGCCAGGGCCGCCGGTGCCGAAGCCGAGCAGGCGGTCAGCGACGGTCTGATCCGCCTCATGCTTGTCACCCTGACCGCCCTGGCGATCTCCGGCGGCATTCTCTGGTTCTATGTGCGGGGCAACGTGATCCGGCGGCTGGATCGCCTGGCCCATTCCATGGTCGCTCTGGCCCACGGCGATCACAACATCACCATCGCGCCGGAAGGCGCCGACGAAATCGCCGGCATGGAGCGCTCGACCGAGGTCTTTCGCGAGCAGGCGATTCGGAAAAGCAAGCTGGAGGCCGAGCGGGTCCAGACGGAACGGGAGCTCCGGCAACACCGCAATGAACTCCAGAATCTCGTCGACCACCGCACGGTCGAGCTGCAGGAGGAAGTCACGGCGCACGCGGACGCCCGACGCAAGGCGGAAAAAGCGGACCGGGCCAAGTCGGAGTTCCTGGCCATGATGAGCCACGAAATCCGCACTCCCATGAACGGCATCCTCGGTATGCTTCGCATTCTCTCCGAAACAGGCCTGCGCGACGACCAGAACCGCCACGTGGTCACGGCACTGGCCTCGGGCGAGAGCCTGCTTGCCATCCTCAACGACATTCTCGACTTCTCGAAGCTCGAGCACGGGCACCTCGAGGTCGAATGCGTCGACTTCGATCCTGCGGCCCTCACCAGCCAGATCGTCGATCTCTTCCGGCCCCGGGCAACCGAACGGAACGTGCGGCTGATCATGGATTACCCGGAGGATCTGCCCGGCGCGCTCTGCGGCGACCCGGCCAAGCTGCGGCAGATCCTCTTCAACCTGGTCTCCAACGCCCTGAAGTTCACCCGCGACGGCGAAGTCATCCTGCGCGTCCGCAAGCTGTCGGAGAGCGAAAAAGATGTGACGCTGGTCTTCGAGGTCAGCGACACCGGCACCGGCATCCCGCCGGACGCGCAGGAGAAGATCTTCGACGCCTTCATTCAGGTCGACGCCTCCATCGCACGCCGCTACGGCGGCAGCGGACTAGGCCTTGCCATCTCGAAGCGTTTCGCCGACGCGCTGGCGGCCGATCTGACAGTCGAGAGCACGCCCGGCGTCGGGTCGGTCTTTTCCCTGCGCCTGAAGCTCGATATCGGCGATGGCAAGCTGATCGATTCACCACTCGCCGGCGCCGAATCCTTCGATCAGCTTGAACCTTTGCGGGTGCTGGTCGTCGAGGACAACGACGTCAATCAATTGGTGGCACAGAGCTATCTGGCGCGCATGGGCCACGACGCGGTCTGCGTCCAGGATGGTTTCGCCGCGCTGGCCGCCGCTCAGAACAGCCCCTACGACGTCATCCTCATGGACATCAACCTGCCGCACATGGACGGGGTCGAGGCGACCCGCCGCATTCGCCGCCTGAGCGACCGGCGCTGTGCGGAGGTGCCGATCATCGCCATGTCCGCACAGGTCGCCAGCGAGGATATCGAAGACTATCTGGACGCCGGCATGGATTGCTTCCTGGCAAAACCGGTTTCGCCGGAGCGCCTCGTCGCGGCACTGCGGGAAGCGACCTCCGGCGCCAAGCGCGGGGTCTTTCTCTCGCCCCGCTTCTTCTCCGCCTCGCCCGGCCCCGCCCAAAACAGCGCGCTCGAATCCAACGATATCCTGCGGGAAACCCTGGTCCACGACCTTGAAGTCCTGGGCGCCCAGCGAACCGAGGAAATCGTCAAGCTCTTCGTGGACAACTGCGCGGAAAGCATCGGTATGATCGAAGCGGCCCTCACCGCCGAGGAGTTCGAGAAAGCCGCGGCCATCGCCCATCGCCTCAAGTCTTCCACGGCCAACTTCCGGCTGGATTCACTGTCAGCTCTTCTCGAGCGCCTCGAAACAGAACTGCGCGGAGAGAACGACGCAGCCATTCAGCAATTGATGCAGGAACTAAGGCAAGAATCCCTGACGGCTTCGCGGCAGATTCTCCAACTCTGGTCCAGCCTGAACCAGGAAGTCGGAGAACCCCGGCGCAAAGCGGTCGCTATCCCGTCGTAGCGACGAACACATAGCCTTCGCCATGCGCGGTCACGATCTTTTCGGGGCCGCAGGCGTCCTGCTGCAGCTTTTTACGCAGTCGACGGACCAGCACATCCACCGTGCGATCATTGGACTCCCAGCGCCGGCGCGTGATCGCGCTCATCAGGCGTTCACGGCTGAGCACTTCGCCCCGGTGCGCAAGAAAAACCTTGAGCAGTTCATACTCGCCCCGCGTCAAAGAAACGCTTTCCTGCTCCGGTGACAGCAGGTGGCGGCGGGTCTCATCGAAGGTCCAGCCGTCGAAACGCCAGAGTGAATCGCTGGTCCGGCGCACCGCCTCGGTCCGCCGCAGGAGATTCTTGACCCGGACCAGGAGCTCCCGTCGATTGAAGGGTTTCGTCACGTAATCGTCCGCGCCGAGTTCCAGGCCGACGATGCGATCCACGTCATCCTTCCGACCGGTCAGGAGAATGATGCCGATTTCCGACTTCGCGCGCTGCTCGCGGGTGATTTCAAGCCCATCCTTGCCCGGCAGGTTGATATCGACGATCAGTAGGTCCGCGGCGTCGTTCGCCAGGACCTCTTCCATCTCCTCGGCGCTCTCGGTCTCGGTGACCCGGTAGCCCTGCGCCTCGAAGTAGCCGGCCAGCGTCTTCCGGCTGACCGGGTCGTCCTCGACAATCACGATGTTCGGTGCTTCGGTCACCGAGCGGTTCTCCCCTTAAGAGCTCTATACCTCAGCATACAGGCCGCCCACCCCTCCTGTTAACAAATTTTCACAAACTACAACAGCCTGTTCACGCCGGAGGCCTTACCCGTTCACATCCCCCCGCTAACCTTAGTGAAAACAATGGGTGATTCTGCGGTCTTGGTTCAGCACCAGCTTTGGACCCTTCCGACCGATCCCTGGCCCAAAAGAACAAACGGCAAGGGCACCGCAAATCCTGCGGCGCCGAAAACAACAGGAGAGGCAAAAAATGAAATCCACACTTCGCAACCTGACTCTGGGCGTCGCCCTCTCGGCCATGGCCGCGACGACGGCCTGGGCCGACGTGCCGGAATCCGAAGATCCGATCATCATTCCGACCCACAACTGGTCCAGTCAGATCGTGATGTCACACGTCGTCGGCCGCATCTACGAAAGCATGGGCTATAACGTCGAATACACCCCGACCGACAGCCAGGCGGTCTACGAGGCGGTGCGCCTCGGCGACGTCACCCTGGAGCTGGAAGTCTGGGAAGGCGCCTTTGGCGTGGCCTTTAACGCGGCCCTGGAAAAGGGTGGTATCGTCGATGTCGGCGACCACAATGCCGTGACGCGGGAAGAATGGTGGTATCCGAAATACGTCGAGGAACTTTGTCCCGGCCTGCCGGACTGGAAAGCGCTCAATGCCTGTGCGGCGAAGTTTGCCACGCCGGAGACCAAACCGAAGGGCCGCTTCCTGGCCGGCCCCGTCGACTGGCTCAAGCACGACCACGAGCGGGTCGAAGCGCTGGGCATCGACTTCGAGGTGGTGAACGCCGGTTCCGCCTCGGCGCTCTGGGCTGAGTTGAAGTCCGCCTCCGACCGCAAGGCGCCGATCGTACTCTTCAACTGGACGCCAAACTTCATCGAAGCGATCTACGAAGGTAACTTCATCGAGTTTCCGGAGTATGGCGCGGGCTGCAAGGACGACCCGAGTTGGGGCCCCAACAAGGAAATGACCTATGACTGCGGCAATCCGGCCGACGGCTATCTGAAGAAAGCCGCCTGGGACGGCATGGAAGCCAAGTGGCCGGCCGCCTACGCCGCGCTGCAGAAGATCTCCTTCACCAACGCCCAGATCGCCAAGATGGCGGCCCTGGTCGACGTGGATGAGCTTGAGCCGGAAGAGGCCGCAGAAGCCTGGCTGGAAGGCAACAAGGACGTTTGGGAACCCTGGACGAAGTAAGCTCCGGGAACCTGACGCGCGACCGGCGGGCGCGCCAGCACGCCGCCGCCGGTCGCAGCGTCTTTGCTTACCAAAAGCACAAACTGATCAAGCCCCCGGTTCCCAGAAACCGTAGGGGCTTGAGCCCCTTTCAGACAGCAGCCCAGAGATCAGCCATGTCCTCCGCTATCAGCGCCCGAAGCAATGACACCCCCGGTGAAACGGTTATCGAATGCACAAACCTTTGGAAGGTCTTCGGAGACAATCCCGAGGCCTTTCTCAAGCAACATGGCGGCGCACCTTCGGACGAAGCGTTGCGCGCCGGCGGATACGTGCCGGCGGTCAAGAACGTCTCCCTGAAGATCGGGCGCGGCGAGATGCTGGTGGTCATGGGGCTGTCCGGATCGGGCAAGTCGACACTGGTGCGCTGCCTCTCGCGCCTGATTGAATCGACCGCGGGTTCAATCACGGTCGAAGGACAGGACCTGCTGGGCCTTGGCGAGAAAGAGCTGATCGAACTGCGCCGCTCCAAGATGGGCATGGTGTTTCAGAACTTTGCCCTGCTGCCCCATCGCACGGTGCTGCAGAACGTGGCCTTCCCGCTCGAGATGCGCGGGCAGTCGAGAGAGGAATGCCGCAAACGGGCGCTGGAAGTCATCGAACTGGTGGGGCTCGAGGGACGGGAGGATCATTTCCCGCGCGAGCTCTCCGGGGGTCAGCAGCAACGGGTGGGGATCGCCCGTTCCCTCGCCATCGAACCGGATATCTGGTTTCTCGACGAGCCCTTCTCCGCGCTCGACCCTCTGATCCGGCGCGAGATGCAGGACGAGTTTCTGCGCCTGCAGGGCATGCTGGGCAAGACCATCGTCTTCATCACCCATGACTTCGACGAGGCCCTGCGCCTCGCCGACCGCATCGCCATCATGTACCACGGCAACCTGGAACAGGTGGACCGGCCGGATCGCATCGTCACCAATCCTTCGACCGACTACGTCGCCAAGTTCACCCGGGAGATTCCTAAGGCCCGGGTCGTCCAGGTGGGCAACCTGACCGAACCGCTGGCCGGCAGCACGCCGGAGGGCGAGCCCGTTGCCGAGGGCGCGACGATCGCTTCGATCGCCCGGCGGCTGATTTCTTCGGACGCGCCATCCCTGGCGGTTGCCGACAGCAGGGGCGCGATTGTCGGGACGCTGTCGCGGCAGTCTGCCCTGCAGTTGCTCCTCGATGACGAGGCCGCGTGATGGCCACGATCGACACTGCCGATACGGGCAAGGAAACGGGCGCGGCTGAAGGCGCGAAGCAACAGGGGTTCGGCGCCAAACAGTTGTTTTACGGCCTGCTCGGCCTCTTCGCCGCGCTGCTGATCCTGAAGGCCTTTCTGCCTGCCGGGTTGGTACGACCGCCGGAATGGCTGGTCCTGCCCATGGCGACCTGGATCAACAGCTTCTTCGATTTTCTGCAGAACGATCTGAAGCTGACGGTGGTGACGCGCGGTATCGCCGCCGCGGTCGCCTGGCTGCTCGATGTCATCAGCAACATCCTGATGGGTTCGCGCGGTGGTTTCGGACTGCCGGCCGTTCCCTGGACGGTGCTGGCCGTCACCGGCTTCATGGTCGGCTATGCCCTGAAGGGCTGGCGCCTGGGCGCGCTGACCGGCGGGACCTTCGTCTATCTCGCGGTCTTCGGCCAATGGAAGTGGGCCATGGAAACCCTCTCCCTGGTCGCGGTCGCGGCGCCGCTTGCGGTCGGTCTCGGACTGGCCCTGGGGATCGCCGCCTACAAGCGCGCCTGGGTCGAACAACTGTTGATCCCGCTGCTGAATATCTCCCAGTCCATGCCGCATTTCGCCTACCTGATTCCGGTCGTGGTCTTCTTCGGCATCGGCGATCATGCCGGGGCCATCGCCACGATCATCTTCGCCACGCCGCCGATGATCCGCATGACCCTGCTGGGCATGAAGAAGGTCCCGCCGGAGGTCGTCGAATCCGGCAAGATGTGCGGCTCCACCAAATGGCAGTTGCTTCGCCATGTGCAGGTTCCGACCGCGCGCACGGAGATCCTGGTCGGCGTCAACCAGGTGATCATGCAGTGCCTGGCCATGGTCGTGATCGCCTCCTTTATCGGCGCACCCGGCCTGGGCTACAAACTGCTGCTCATGCTGCAGTCTCTGAAGATCGGCAAGTCGCTGGAGCTGGGCGTTTCGATCGTCCTGATCGCCATCGCCCTGGACCGCTGTTCCAAGGCCTGGGCCGAACGCCAGCCGGTGCACCACGAAAAGGGCGTGCCCTGGCATCAGCGCCACCGGCTCTGGCTGATCTGGGGCGGGCTCGTGGCCGCCGCCCTGGTCGCCACGCAACTACATGACTGGGCGCATCTGATTCCACGCCGCAAGGCCCTCTCAACCGCACCCTTCTGGGACACCATTGTCGGCTGGATCACCATCGCGCTGTTCGATGCCGCCCAGGCACTGAGAACCTTTTTGTCCTTGAGCGTCCTGATTCCCATGCGCGACGCCTACCTCTACGCACCCTTCTCGGCGGTGATCCTGCTGGTCGCGGGGGCCGGCTACATCCTGGGCGGACTCCGTTCGGCGCTGGTCTGCGGCAGCTTCATCGGCTTCATCGCCCTCTCCGGATTCTGGGACCGGGCGATGATCACGGCCTATATGGTCAGTTTCGCCGTGCTGATCTCGGTCCTCTTCGGTCTGCCGCTCGGGATCTGGGCCGCCCGCCGGGAGAAACGGGGCCGCGCGGCGCTGCTGCTCTGCGACACCTTTCAGACCTTCCCCAGCTTCATCTACCTGATCCCGGTGATCATGCTATTTCAGGTCAACGACGTCTCGGCGATCGGGGCGGTGATCATCTATGCGACCATTCCCATCGTGCGCTACACCATCGAGGGGCTGCGCAACGTCCCCGAAAGCCTGCGCGAAGCGGTGCAGATGTCCGGTGCCAACCGCTGGCAGAGGCTGATCAATCTCGAGCTGCCGGTGGCTCTGCCACACATTATGGTCGGGGTGAACCAGACCGTGATGTTCTCGCTCTTTATGGTCATCATCGCCGCCTTCATCGGGACCCGGGACCTGGGGCAGGAGATGATGCGTGCACTCTCGGCGAACGATGTCGGCAAGGGACTGGTGCTCGGCTTCTGCGTGGCCTTCATGGGCCTGATCATCGATCACCTGGTGACCCGCTGGTCGCATGACCGGAAACAGGCGCTCGGGCTGACTTAGAGCACAATGCGTTTAATCGGACTCAAAATTCTCTGCCTTTCGATCAGCAAGATGCTGATCTCAAACGCAAATTTTGAGGCGCTGTGATCCAGAAAAAACGCATTACGCTATAAACTCCCGCGAGACAGCAAGAAAAAAGGCGCCGGCAAAAGCCGGCGCCAAGTTCGCTCGTCCGCGTCGTCGATGTTCAGTATCGATCGACGCTTTGCTCGATGTTCTCTTTTCTGTGGTTATGCTGTTTCTCGTATTCGATCTCTTCGGCCTCGTTCTTGAGCTGAACGATATGCCAGACGATCCAGAGGGCGACACCGATAAGAACCATCAACAGCTCCGCACCCTGGAAGGGATAGATCGCGCCGACATCCTTCAGGTCGACGGCCCAGCTTTCGTATCCAATGGTAGACATGGTTTTCTCCTTCTATCCCTTGCCTCAGGCCATCGACTTTTCGGCCGTCTGAACATCCTTGACCGCGTTGTCGTAGGCTTCCTGGGTGCTGAAATCGAGACCGAGCAGTTCGACCTCCTCCGGCACGCGCAGGATACCCGCACCGGCCATGATCTTGGAGACGATCCAGGCCGGCAGGAAGCCAAGCACGAAGAACATGATGATCGCACCTGCGAACTGACCCCAGGGGCTGATCGTGGCGTAACCTTCGTAAGGCGAAGCCGGCGCACCCCAGAGCACAAAGCCGCAGATCACCAGGCCGATGAAGCCGGCATAGCCGTGCACGGCAACGGCACCGACCGCATCGTCGATCTTGAAGCGGCGTTCGACGATGAAGTGCAGCTTGTAGGCACACCAGGCACCGACACCGCCGATGATCATGGCCTGAATCGGATGATAGAGATCGTTACCTGCGGAAGCAGTGATGATCCCGGCCAAGCCACCCGAGTAGGTCCAGAAGGCATCGCCCTTGGACACCACGTAGGCCATCAACAAACCGCCGGACAGCGACATCAGGAAGTTAAAGGTAATGGCGCCGAGCGTGGTCGGACCCAGATAGATGTTGGTGGCCGTCCAGGTCTCGCCGGTGATCTGACCGTCGATGCCCGAAGGCGCGATGATCGGCACGTTACAGGCCGCATAAAAGCCCCAGAAGCCGGTGTAGATCATGAAGAGACCGATGGTCACCATCCAGGTGTTGTGCGGCGGAATATCCCGCGGCGTGCCATCGGCGGCGAATTTACCCAGACGAGGCCCGAGTACGACCAGCACGCCGAGCGCGTAACCACCGGCAATCGCGTGAATCACACCCGAAGCATAGGCATCGTGGTACCCGAGGATCTGAACCATCCAGCCGCCATAGTGCCAGCCCCAGGACGCATCGATGATCCAGAAGACTGAACCGATCAACACGGCGTGGATCCAGAAAGCGCCGGAGCGAATGCGTTCGATCACGGCACCGGAAACGATGGAAGCCGCTGTCCAGGAGAACAGCAGGAACGCCGCCCAGAAGACACCCGTAATACGGTCACCCAGATTGGTGGCCATTGTTTCGGACCAAGGCAGATTTGCGGCTCCGGCCGCCAGATCCAGGCCACCAGTAATGCCGGGACCATTGGGAAAGGCCCAGTAGATCCACCAGCCGAAGAAGAAGAAGGTGATGGTGACCAGCGGGATCAGCATCGTGTTCTTCATGAGTGTGTGGAGATGATTACGCCGCCGGCTGGCGCCGACCTCGTACATACAGAACCCGACGTGAATCAGGAACATGAAGACCACCGTCACCCAGTAGTAGAACTCGGTGAAAACGGTGGTCAGTGCATTGAGATTACCGTCCATAGACCTCCCCCTTTTTCGTTATTGGTTGAGGTCTGAACACCAGTTTCAGCTCACGGATTCTTTTCTCACCTCGGTGAACTGAATTGGTTGACGGTTCGACGCATCGACCGTCCGGGTCAAGACCTCACTTTCCTGCTGCTGCCGCGTCGAAAAACGAAAAAACCGGCGTCAAACGGCGAGATGCACGTTCGCTGAGCAGGGCGACTGATTTGCTTAGCTTGCTCCCCTCTTTCGGTTTTTTGCCTATTTGACAGGCCGATTTTGCGTCAAATATGAATATGATGCAAATAATTTTCCTCTGAGAGGAATTTTACATCGCATCATAGCTTGTGGACTGCTTGAATCACCTCTGTTTGATCACCCTGTCAGGCGTCTGCGGCCCGCCCACCAAGCTGGCCGTCTGTCTGGATTAGAAGGGTACTTCAAACCCAAGATAAGTACCAAATATAAACCGATTAAATCCAAATCGATACCATTAAGTGATGCTGAGAGACCGTTATGGTGTTAAATTGGCAAGAAACAGGAGGTATGAGGCCTCCTCAGCCGAACCAGTGATCTTGAGGTATCTGCCGTGACGCCAGCCGCGCCATCCAACCATCTCTCCTCCAGCCAAGCGAGCGAAGGAGACAGCGAGCGGCTCAAACAGCATTTCCTGGGATGGCAGTGCCGGCTTCGCCAGATCGCGATGCGGAAAGACGGCGGCCGCCCTTCCAGCGGGATGCGCCCGCGGCTTCTCTCGACGGACGGCCGGGAACTCTCGCCCGGCCTCGCCATCTTGATCGTGCCGGAGGCGCCCCGCGAAAGTACGGAGTTCTTCCGCTTTCAGATTCAGAAAACCCACGACCCGCGCCAGGTTTACGAAAAGGGCCTGACCTATCTGCAGGCAACCCACTTTCAGAAACCGAAGTCCTTCAGCGATCGCCTGACCGCGCTGTTCAATACAGGTGCGGAACTGCCGGCGCACCTGCTGAACGACGGGCACTGCATCCTGGAATTCGCGCAGTTCAGCCAAGGCTATCGGCTCGTCTGTAAAGTCGAAGCCCTGGAGAACGGCGACGACGCGGCCCAGGCGACCATCTGGCACAACCGCCTCTTCAACCCGAACCTGCCGGCCGAGATCCAAGTGCTCGCTTTTCAGCCTGACTGGAACGCTTCGGCCGCCGATCCCGCGCCTTAACGACCGCTCTTCGCTCCAAAAAAATGGCCGACGCAGAGGCGCCGGCCGCAGGAGCATCTCACAGGGATGCGCGTGGGGAGCGTTGAGGGACTCCCCACAGGAAGGTCAGAACTTGCGATAGGCCTTGTTGAGCTGGACCATCGGATGCTTGGGTGACATCTGGAACTTGATCAGCAACTCGCGCGCCATCATGTCCCGGTCCTGCTGGTTGTCAGGCAGATCGACATCGGTCGGAATGCTGACCCAGCCGTTGATGTTGCGGTCGAAGACGGCGGGACGGCCCTCCTCGTAGCCCATATGGATGTCTTCGAGCCAGTTCAGGTCATCCCAGCCCATGAACTCCATGTAGTCCTTGAGGAAGGGCGTGAGGCGATCGTAGTCGGGCAGCAGGTTCACGTCGTAGCGGTAACCGATGTGCTGGCCGATGATCTTCTCGCGCTCGCTGTCCAGGCCGTCGCCGGTCAGGAACTTGTCGATATCGTTTTCGTTCGCCATGGGTCTCTCTCCCCGGTTCTCTGTTCAGACCGCGCGGTCAGATGTGGTGGTAATCGGCAACACCGACCGTGAAGTCGGTGCCGGCCAGGGGCACCTGGGCAATGGCCGAGGCCTCCATGGTCAGGGCCGCGAGGTCTTCCGGCTCCAGGCTGTGGATGTTGGTCTTGCCACAGGCCCGGGCCATCATCTGCGCCTCGATGGTCAGGGTGTGCAGGAAGTTGTAGACCCGCTCCGCCGCCTCGTCCGGATCCAGCCGCTTGCGCAGCTCCGGATCCTGGGTCGCGACGCCAACCGGACAGCGCCCGGTGTGGCAGTGGTAGCAGAAGCCGGCCTCGACCCCCATCTCGCTCGGATAGTCCGCTTCCGGGGTATCCTTGTTGCAGTTGAGCGCCATCATGGCCGAATGGCCGATCGCGATGGCGTCAGCGCCGAGAGCGATGGCCTTGGCGATGTCGCCGCCGTTGCGGATACCGCCGGCATAGATCAGCGAGATCTCGCCCCGCTTGCCCAGGTCGTCGATGGCCCTACGCGCCTGCCGGATCGCCGCCATACCCGGTACGCCGGTTTCTTCGGTCGCAAGGTGCGGGCCTGCGCCGGTGCTGCCCTCCATGCCGTCGATGTAGATCGAGTCCGGATCGCACTTCACCGCCATCCGCACGTCGTCGTAAACACGCGCGGCGCCGAGTTTGAGCTGGATCGGAATCTCCCAGTTGGTGGCTTCGCGGATCTCCTCGATCTTCAGCGCCAGATCGTCCGGCCCGAGCCAGTCCGGGTGACGCGCCGGCGAACGCTGGTCGATGCCGGCGGGCAGAGAGCGCATCTCCGCGACCTGATCGGTCACCTTCTGGCCCATGAGGTGACCACCGAGACCGACCTTACAGCCTTGCCCGATGAAGAACTCGCAGCCGTCCGCAAGCCGCAGGTGGTGCGGATTGAAGCCGTAGCGGGACTGGATGTTCTGATAGAACCACTTGGCCGAATAGCGCCGCTCGTCCGGGATCATGCCGCCCTCGCCGGAGCAGGTGGCAGACCCGGCCATGGTCGCGCCGCGCGCCAGGGCCATCTTGGCCTCGTAGCTGAGCGCGCCGAAGCTCATACCGGTGATGTAGACCGGGATATCCAGGACCATCGGCCGCTTGGCGCGCGGCCCGATCACGGTCCTGGTCTCACACTTCTCGCGGTAACCCTCGATCACGAAGCGCGTCAGGGTGCCGGGCAGGAAGGTCAGGTCGTCCCAGTGCGGGATCTTCTTGAAGAGCGAGAAGCCGCGCATGCGGTAGCGGCCGAGCTCAGCCTTGACGTGAATGTCGTTGATGACTTCCGGCGTGAAGATCTGGCTCTGCCCGAGACGATACTTCTTCTCTTCCGCGAGCCGGTCCACGCCGTTGGCCTTGCCGTTAGTTCCAGTCATGTCATAACCCTTGGTCGGTTGTTTAATCCAGCGGCGGGCCGAACAAGTCGGATAGCCTCACCACCGAAAGCCTTGGTCCCTGCCCGCTTCCACCTCAGGGCCGCCGGAGCAGCCGAAGCGGGCGCGAAGACGCGGATCACAGGATCAGCTTCTTCTCGGTCGGTTCCAGGTTGTCGTAGTTCCAGAGCTGCTTGCCGGCGACGATCTTGGTGAAGTGATCAACCCCCTTCTCAGGCAGAAGCTCGTACATCTTGAGCTTTCGGGTCAGCCACTGCTTGTCCAGGTCGGTCAGTTCGCCCGGCACCGCATCGACGCCGAGATCGGCAATCTTGCCGCCGATGTAAATCGTGCCGTCGTACATGGAATCGCCCAGGTTCTTGCCGGCATTGCCGCAGACGATCATCCGGCCGCGCTGCATCATGAAGCCCGAGAAGGCGCCGGTATCGCCGCCGACGATGATGGTGCCGCCCTTCATGTCGATGCCCGTGCGGGAACCGACCGAGCCCTTGCAGACCAGATCGCCGCCGCGGATCGCCGCGCCGAAGGTCGAACCCGCGTTCTTCTCGATCACCACGGTCCCGGCCATCATGTTCTCGGCACAGGACCAGCCCACGCGGCCGCTGATCCGGATGTTCGGCCCGTCGATCAGGCCACAGCCGAAGTAGCCCAGGCTGCCCTCGACGATCAGGTTCAGCTTGTTCAGAATTCCCACGGCCAGCGAGTGCTTGGCGCCCGGGTTCTTCAAGACGATCGAGCCGTAACCTTCCTTCATCAGGTCGCGGATGCCGGCGTTGACCTCCTTGGGACCCATGTTGGAGGCGTCGAGTTCCGCCCGCTTGTTGAAATCAACCGGGAAGGAATCCGGATAGGCGAAGCCGCCTTCTTCATCCAGGTCGAAGAAGACCTGCTGCGTGCGTCCCGAGAGCTGCTCGGTGTGCATGCCCATTTCATGGGACGTGCTTTCCTGGGTGCTTTCTTGCGCGTTTACCTGTGCCATACCCGCACCTCCTCATCGTAGGGATCCCAGGTATCGATTTCCTGGGGAATGATCGACCGGATCGCGACCTCTTCCGAGGCCAGGGCCACAAGGCCGTCTGATTCGAACAGCACCATGGGCTTGGCGGCCATGGTGTCCTTTGCCATGCCGAGGGAGTCCTTGGTGGCGACCAGGTAGGTGAAGACGCCGTCGATTTCCTCGATCGACTGCTTCAGGGAATCTTCCAGCGTTGCGCCTTGCTCCAGGTTGTTGGCCGTGTAGACCGCCAGCAGCTCGGAATCGCAGTTCGACATGAAGCGCTGGCCCTGCCGCTCCAACTGCCGGCGCATGATCCAGTAGTTGGTGATCTGGCCGTTATGGACCACGGCGATGTCGTTGTAGGGATAGGCCCAGTAGGGGTGGGCCGAGCGGATATCCACGTCGGATTCCGTCGCCATGCGGGTATGGCCGATGCCGTGCGTCCCCTCGAAGCCGCCGAGGGCGTACTGGTTCGAGACCACGGTGGCATCGCCCAGGTCCTTGATCAGCTCCAGGCCATTGCCGATGGAAAGGATTTCCGCGCCTTCCACATCCTCGACAAAATCCGCCAGCTTCTTGAGGTCGCCGTCGAACTTGATCCGGTAGCGGTAGGCGTACTCCGTGGCATCCTCCGCCGACGCCACTTCGACGCCGAGCGATTTCAAACGCCCGTCGACCTCCGCGCGGCGCTGCTTGATCTGGTCGTGGATCTTGAATCCCGATGCCAGGTCCTCCTGCTCCGCGACCTTGAAGCGCATGACATATTCGCCGTCGGCCGCATTCCCATAGATGGCGAAGCCGGTTGAATCCGGGCCGCGGTGCTTGAGGGCCTGGAGCATCGAAGTCATTTCCTGACCGATGCCCGAGGCGCCACCGCGGTGGATAAGCCCTGCTATTCCACACATTGCCTTCGTCTCTCCTCCACAAAAAAGCTCGTTAAGGGCGCAGGGGGAGCGTCACGCCAAGGCGGAACGGCCCTGCAATGCATTTCTTCCTCGTCCCCGTCGGCAACGGGGACAAACCCCGCCGACACCGCCTTACGGCAGACAGTCGAGGTAGGTTTCCAGATCCCAGTTTGTCGTGGTGTGCAGGAAGCGCTCCCACTCGTCGCGCTTGTACTCGTCGTACAGCCGGTACATTTCGCCCGGCATCGACGACTGGATCACCTCGTCATTGCTGAGTGCGGTCAGGGCGTCGCCAAGCGTCATCGGCAACCTTCTGACTTCCTTGCCCGCTTCCATCGCCTGGTAGATGTTGCGGCTTTCCGGTTCACCCGGATCGATGTCGTTCGTGATGCCGTCGTCGGCTGCCTTCAGGATCGCACCTGCCATGAGGTAGGGGTTCACCATGGAGTCCACCGCACGGTACTCAAAGCGGCCCGGCGCCGAGATGCGCAGGCCCGTCGTGCGGTTCTGGTAGCCCCAGTCGGCGAAGACCGGCGCCCAGAAGCCGGTGTCCCAGAGCCGCCGGTAAGAGTTCACTGTCGAGCAGCCGATCGCGGTCAATGCGCCCAGGTGCTTGACGATACCGCCGACCACCTGCAGGCCGACCTTGCCCGGCATCTGCGGATCGTCGGTGTCCGGCATGAAGGTGTTATCACCGCCCGAACGGTACATGAAGTTCTCGGCCATGCCGGGCAGCTTTGCCGGATCGTTGCCGAGAGTCTTGATGTTGTCCTCGCCGCCGTTCCAGAGCGAGATGTTGTGGTGACACCCCGATGCCGAAACGTTCATGAAGGGCTTCGACATGAAGCAGGCGATGAGATTGAACTCGCGGGCGACCTGAGCGCAGATCTGGCGATAGGTGGTCAGGCGGTCCGCGGTTCGCAGCGCGTCATCGAAGGTAAAGTTCAGTTCGAGCTGCCCCGGAGCGTCCTCATGGTCGCCCTGGATCATGTCGAGTCCCATCTTCTTGGAGTACTCGATCACCTTCATGTAGACCGGGCGCAGGCTCTCGAACTGATCGATGTGATAGCAGTAGGGATTGGAGAAACCGCCGTTCGGCTGGCCGTTCTCATCCTTTTTCAGCCACATCATTTCCGGTTCGGTGCCGTGGCGCAGATGCAGGCCGCCGTGGTCCTGTTTAAACTGGTCGTGGATCCGGCGCAGGTTGCCGCGGCAATCGGAGGTCAGGAAGCCGCCGGGATTCTCACGCTCTTCACGGTTCCGGAACAGGGTGCACCAGAGCCGGGCGACGCGCGTATCCCAGGGCAACTGCATAAAGGTTTCCGGCTCGGGAATGCCAACCAGCTCCATCGCTTCCGGCCCGTAACCGAGGTATTCGCCATGCCGGTTCAGGAAGAGATTGACGGTGGCGCCATAGACGAGCTGAAAGCCTTTTTCGGCAACTGCTTCCCAGTGATCGGCGGGAATCCCCTTGCCGCAGATCCGACCGGTGATGGAGACGAACTGAAGGTAGAGATACTCGATACCCAACTCGTCGATTTTTTCCCGAACCTGCTTGACGAGCTCGCTCCGGCCCGGCTGTTCGACAAAACCTTCAAGATCCGTTGCCATGATATCACCACCCCTGTCGTTGATTGGTATGTTTATTCAATCCAAATTATACCAATTCAGGTAAAATAAGAAACCAATTTAACACCTACTCACAACCTTGTGCCCCTGCTTACCCCCTGCTGGTCAACTCCAGGGGAAGGGACTGTTGGAAACCGGATGCAGTTTTCCTTCCGCGTAGCGCGAGAAGCGGAAGGGTTCGAGCAGGGCGCTGATCTCCCCCAGGATTTCCTGCGCCACCAGCTTGCCCACGCCGATCATTTTGTAGCCGTGGTTGGAATCCGCGACGACATAGACATTTTCACGAAAGACATCGAAAACCGGGAAACTGTCCGGTGTGAAACAACCCAGACCGCCCGAGGGGTCCGTGTTCTTGTAGTAGCGGATCTTGCCCTCGAAGCGCTTCTGGCAATGGGCCAGCGCGGAGCACCACATGTTGATGAAGTTATCCCCGACGATGAAATCCGGTGAGTCAGGGCCGTAGGGGTCGATGGCGACTTCATAAGGGTCCTGCTCAACGATGTAGGGCGCCGCCCCGCCCTGGATGCCACCGAAGTTGAAGTCGGGCTTGTAGTAGATCCCCCACATCTCCTCGGTGATCAGGGAGCCGTCATCGTCGGCGTAGAGCGGCGCGTCCGAATCGACATGCAGGACCGGCGGCATGGCGCCGTCGTTGGTCTTGTGCATTTCCGGGTCGACGCCGAGCGTGCCCTCCTCCAGGCACCAGTACTTCCACATGGGCACGTTTTCGTGCAGTTGCCCGTCCCGCCCTTTGACAGAGATAGCACGCGGCTGCTCGAGGAAATCCCAGAAACGGCTGACCCAGGGCCCGGTGGCGACCACCACGTAGTCGCAGGCAATCCGGCCCTTGTCCGTTTCAATGGCCGTGACGGCGCCGCTGCCGGAGGCGAACTGGAAGCCGGTGACTTCGACCCCGGTCAGGATCCGCACACCCTCGGCCTCGGCCTTGGAGGCCAGGCCGTACATGCTGGCGGTGTTGTTGGCATAACCGCCCTTCTTCTCATGCAGCACCGAGGTGATGCCCTTGGCCTGCCAGTCATCGAAGAAGCCCTTCATATAGTTCATGGAATCGGCTTCGCCCTCGACGAAGACCGATTCGTAGCCGATGGCTTTCTGCTGCTCGTAGATGGTCCCGACATCGGCGTGCATGGATTCCGGGCTGATCTGCATGTAGCCCACCGGGTGATAGCTGTAGGCCTTGGGGTCGCTTTCCCAGACCTCGACGCACTGGGCCATCAGCTCGCGCATGGCCGGCTGGAAGTAATTGTTACGCACCACACCGCAGGCAATCCCGGAGGCGCCGGCAGCGATGGCGGTCTTGTCGATGATCAGGACGTCCTCGCCCGAACCGCGGCCGCTGGCCCGAAGCGATGCCGCCAAATGGTATGCGGTGCTCAATCCGTGGATACCGGCCCCGATGACCGCGTATTTGACAGCTTCCGGAAATGCCATGAGATGCTCAATCCCCTACCTAAATCACCGCGAAACTTGCGCAAAACGGCGAGTCGCCCTATTACAGTTGCTATGCAAACCGCCGGGAGGCGGCACGCGTTACTCTGCACGAGTCAGAACCGATTGCAAACCAATTTTTTCCAATTACACACCAATGGTCAGAAAACTTGGCGATAAACAAACCACCTAGCTTTGATGCGAGACCCTTGCAGACCACGCTGTCAAAGCCGGACCCTTCGGGAGGCGAGTTGATGCCGAGTACAGGCCGTGGCGCCGGCGCGATCACCGCGCGCCTGAGGCGCGCGATCGAGACCGGCGTCTATGCCCATGGCGAGCAATTGCCGGCGGAACGGCAACTCGCCATCGCACTGGGCGCCGCCCGCAGCACCGTGCGCAAGGCACTCGATCAGCTCGAGGAAAGCGGCGTCGTCATCCGCAAGGTCGGCAGCGGCACTTTCGTCAACTATGCGGAACCGCTGCAGAATTCAGCGGAGGACATCACCGATCTGATCAGCCCCCTGCAGTTGATCGAGGCGCGCTTTTCGGTCGAGCCCTACATGACCCGCCTGGCGGCGATCCACGCAACCCACCGGGATCTGAACTCCATGGAAGCCATTTTGCAGCATCTGGAGAGTTCAAGCACGGACAGGAATGCCTTCGGGCATTGGGACAGCGAGTTTCACCTGCTCCTGGCCCGCTGTTCGCAGAATCCCTTGCTGGTAAATCTCTACCAGCAGATCAACAACGTCCGCTCCCACGCCCAGTGGGCCGCCATGAAGGATGCGATCCTGACATCGGAGCAGATCGACGCCTATAACCGCCAGCACCGCGACCTCTATGACGCGCTCTGTCAGCGGGATGTCAAAAAGGCCGTGGAGCATATCAACCGGCATCTGGAAAAGGCGCGAAAAGACCTGCTCGGGGCGTCAGAGAGCTGACCCGGTTTAGGATCGGCGCTTCAATTGCCCTCAGGCAGGTGACGTAGCAGGAACGGGCCATTAGCTGTTTCCGGCGCCGTCACGCTGAAGACTGCGTCTGCGCGCGCGATCTTTTCTTCGCCGACCTCGAAGCTGGCCACTTCGCCGCTGTAGTCCATGAAATCGACGAAGGTCTCGCCCTGGAAGAACGCCAGGACGGTCAGGAGCCCGCGCGCCGCGAGATCGCGCCGCGTTTCCTCCGACCAGTGCCAGCCGAAGGGGCAGTCGAGCGAGTTGGTGGTCGGCCGATAGTTCTGTACGATCCGGACCTCATCCCAGGCAAAGTCCGCGACCTCGCCCAGATCCAGCGTCCCTGTGCCATCGCTGCCGCCTGCCGTGGAAGCTTCGATTGCGAAAGTCAGATCCTTAAGCAAGTCGGCGCGATGCTTGCAGACGGTATAGGAAGAATATCCGTACCAGCCGCAGACCAGGACGATGATCATGATCGCGATGGTGACACCGGGTTTGGTCGGCAGGGCGCGGAGCGCTTCCTGAATCCTCATGAGCGGATCTACCTGTTCACTTTGAGAGGGAAAGCTTCACCAATAGCACTTACGTAACAAGCAAGCAGGTACAAGCCGCTTCACTCGGCTGCATCTTTCGGCTGGTTCAGCGGCAATGCGCCAGAGAGAGATATCTCCCGATCATGCTCGAGCGCCGGTATCCGGCTGCGTGCCCGGGAGACCGCCTGCGGATCGATATCGGCGACGATGAAACCCGGTCCTTCGCCGCCATCCGCCAATACTTCGCCCCAGGGATCGATGATCAGCGAGTGGCCATAGCACTCCCCACCGCCGACCAGGCTGCCATACTGGCAGGGCGCGATGACGAAGGCGCCGTGCTCGATCGCCCGCGCCCGGTTCAGGATATGCCAGTGCGCTTCGCCAGTCATCTTGGTGAAGGCGGCGGGCACGGCGAGCATCGTTGCGCCAGCCTGCGCCAGGGTCCGGTAGAGCGGCGCAAAGCGCAGGTCATAACAGACCGACAAACCAAGGCCGCCCCAGGGAGTTTGCGCCACTACCGCTTCCGATCCCGGCGCGATGGTCGCCGATTCCTGATAGAGCTTTCCCTCACCCAGGTTCACATCGAACATATGGATCTTGTCGTAGCGGGCCGCCACGGCTCCGGAAGCATCCAGCAGATAGGAACGATTGTAGATGCGCCCGTCTTCGGACTTGACGCCCAGCGAGCCGAGCAGAATCCAGGCCCCGAGTGAAGCCGCTGCCTCGCTGAAGGCCGGCAGGACCGGGTGATCCCGCTCGGGGAAGGCCGCGGGATGCAGCAGGCCGTCGATGGTCTCCAGCCCCGAAAAATACTCGGGCAGGCAGATCAGCTTCGCGCCTGCCGACGCGGCTTCGCGGGTCAGTTCGAGCGTGACGGCGGTGTTTTCCGTAACATCCGCCGTGGCGCAGTTCTGCACACAGGCAGCTTTGAAAGTCTCGGACATGAAAACAGTCTAGGGGAATACAGAGGCCTTTTGGAAGTCCCTTTGCGAGAACCTCTCGACAATCGGGTTTACCTCCCCGCCCGTGTGAACTGTAATGATATCCCCCGATTCCTGGAGATGAGAACCTTGGACACAGAGCAGGAAAAACAGGTCGCGCGCAAAATCTTCGATGCCAATCAAGCGCGAGAGAGGTTCCGCCCCCTGCGTGGCGCGGACGCGCCCGAAACGCTCGAATCCGCCTATCGGATACAGGACGAAGTGCACCGGTTGTTCGAGACCGAAGGCGGCGTCGGCCCCATGGGCGGCCACAAGATCGCGCTGACCTCCAAAGCCGTCCAGGAACTCTGCGGCGTCGACCAGCCGGCCTACGGCGGCATTGTCGCGAAGAGCATCCGCAAGTCACCGGCGACACTCAAGGCCTCGGACTTCCTGCGCCTGGGGCTGGAGTTTGAGGTGGCTGTCAGGATGGCGCAGGATGTGCCGGCACTCGAGAAGAGTTACGACCGCGACAGCATCGGCGACTACGTCGGGGCCTGCATGACCGCCTTTGAACTGATCGAAGACCGCGACGCTGACTACGGCGATCTCGACGCCGCCTCGATCCTGACCGACCGCTGCTGGTGCGGTGGCGTGGTGCTCGGCCCGGAGGTGACCGACTGGCGCAACCTGGATCTGGAAAAAGCGAGCGCCGAGTTGACCTGGAACGGCGCGTTGGTCGATCAGGGCGTAACGGGCGATTCCATGGGCCACCCTTTCGAAGGCCTGGCCTGGATCGCGAACCACCTTCAGTCGAGCGGCCAGGCCCTCAAAGCAGGCGACATCGTCATCACCGGCAGTGCCCTCAAAACCCGTTTTCCGGAAGTCGGCGACGAGATCACCTACCGGATCGAAGGCTTGGGCGAAGTCTCGGTCACGCTGGAGGCTTAACGGCCTTAACGCGCATACGCGTTCCCTCCGGATCGAAAGCCGCCTTAAGAGTCACCCACCCTCTCGCACGCAAGCCTCCGATATCGACTTCAACCCGCGACGCTTCCGCGCGCGCATCGGCTATACCAATGTCCGCAATCGCAAGAGGCTGGCCGAGGCGGTAACCAAAGGCCGCTGAGGTCGTCTTCCCGGCGACCTCGCCGTTGTAGTAGACGGGCTCTCCCCCGAGAGGAACAACATCCGGATCCTCGAAACGGATTGTCACCATCCGGCAGCTTTCGCCGGCCTCGCGCTGCCGCAGCAGCACCTCCCTGCCGATGAAGTCACTGTCGTAGGCCACCGCGAAGTCGAGACCGGCCTGGAGTGGCGAGATATCGCTATCCAGGTCGTGTCCGTAAGCCAGAAAGCGCTTTTCGATGCGCATCGCGGTCTGTGCCAGAACACCCGCCGGCCGGGCGCCCTCGGCGGCGAGCGCATCATAGATACGACCGGCATTCCCGGCCTTGCAGGTGATCTCCCAGCCCGCTTCGCCGACATAGGACATTCGCGTCGCCCTGATGTGGGCGCCGGCGATATGGGACGGGCCGACTTCGAAGTACTTCAAGGCATTGAGCTCGGGTGCCCCCACTCGCTCAACAATACCGGCGGCTTCCGGGCCCATGAGAGCCATCACGGCGTAGTCTTCGGTGCTGTCGCGCAGGCTCACGTCATGATCGCCGAGATGCCGGCGCAGCCAGGCCAGGTCGCGCTTGATCGCCGCCGTGCCGACAAAGAGCCGGTAATGATGCTCCGCGATCCGAATGGCGGTCAGATCACTCTCGATGCCGCCACGCTCGTTGAGCATGGCGGTGTAAATGGCGCGTCCCGGCGCGCGCGCCATGTTGTTGGCACAGAGCCGGTTCAGGAAACGGCAGGCGTCACGACCCTCCACTTCGATCTTGCCGAAGCTCGAGAGGTCGAAGATAGCGGCCTGCTCGTGAGCCAGCGCCACTTCCCGGCCAACCTGCTCGAACCAGTCTGGCTTACCGAAGGTCGGCTTTGGCTCCATCGTTTTCCCGAAGTAGAGCGGCCGCTCCCAGCCGTAGAACTGTCCCCAGAAAGCCTCTTCCGCTTCCCATCGATCATGCAGCGGCATCTTCCGCAAACCGCGTGCGCTGCTCCATTGGCGGGAGGGATAGGTGATCTCGTAGTGTTTCCCGAGCACTTCAGGCACCCGTGCGGCGAGGGCCTCGACGGCATTAAAGCATGCGGGGAAGCGCTTCGGATCCGCCTCGTGGAGATCGACGGGCGTATGGCCGTGGAGGATGCAGTGGGCCAGGGCCATGCCGGCGCCACCGCCGGTCGCCACACCCACCGAATTCATACCGCAGCCCAGAAAGAGCCCTCGAGTCTCCGCGGTCTCACCGAGCAAAAACGACCCGTCCGGCGTGAAACTCTCCGGGCCGTTGAGCAGCATCTTCACCTCCGCCGTCTCCAGCGCCGGGAGGCGGTGGAGGGCGTTGATCATCATGGGCTCGAAGTGATCCCAGTCCTCGGGCAGCAGCTGAAAGGCGAAGTCATCCCCAAGCCGCGCCGGATCGAGCGGCTTGCCAAGCAGCTCGAAGCAGCCGACCAGCAGGCCGCCGGAATCGTCTCGGATATAGAGGTGGCTGTCGTGATCCGAGAGGGTCGGCACGTTGCCCGAAATGCCCTCGACCGGTTTGGTCAGGAGATAAAAGTGCTCACAGGGCCAGACCGGCACCTGCGCACCCGCCATGGCCGCAGCCTCCCGGCTCCAGAGGCCGGCACAGAGCGCGATGGCTTCGCAGCGCACCAGCCCCTCTGTGGTCTCGACGCCCTTGACGCGACCGCCTTCAGTCACAATCCCGATGACACCGGTGTCCTCGAAGATACGCGCCCCCCGCGACTTTGCCCCCTTGACCAAAGCCGCGCAGAGATCCGAGGGACTGACGCGACCGTCGTCCGGCGACCAGACGGCGCCGATGACATCCTCTGCGTTCATCAAAGGCCAGCGCTCCTTCGCCTCGCCGGCGGAGATCTCTTCCGCCCGCAGACCGAACAACTGCGCCAGCGCCGACTGCCGCTGAATATGGACCATGCGGTCGGAACTCGTGGCGATGGACAGGGATCCCTTGTTGATCCAACCCGTCGCCTGGCCGGTCTCCTCCTCGAGGCGGGCATAGAGCGAAATCGAATAGCGGATCAGGTCAGTCAGGTTCCGGCTCGAGCGTAGTGCGCGCACCTGTGCTGCTGAGTGCCAGGTTGTGCCGGAGGTCAGCTTGTTCCGCTCCAGGAGAATGGCATCGGGCCTGCCCATTTCCGCCAGGTGATAGAGCGTCGAGCAGCCCATGACGCCGCCGCCAATGACGACGACCGACGCGTGATTTGGGAGTTCCTGAGTCACCATATTTTTCTCATCAATATTCTATCGACGGCGTTTTCCACCGCTCCAGTATTCCCCCAGATCGCGGCGGTCCGCTTCGATCTGCGCAATGCGCTTCACCGCGTCCGGCCCGGCACGCAGGGTCATGAAACCGAGCAAGAGTTCTAGGACGGCCACCGCGCCGATGTAGGATTGGAAAAACAGCGGGCTCTCGCAGGGCGTCAGCAAAACTTCGCTGGAAACAGCGGCCAGGGGCGCGGCACGACTATCCGTGATGCCAAGCACGAAAACGCCGCGTTGGCGGGCCTGCTCCGCCATCACGACCGTCGCTCTGGCACAGGGCTGAAGGGCCAGGCAGATCATGGCGTCGTTCCGCCCCATGTCGACCAGTGCGTCAGCCGGAAGACCGCGGCCGCCACCGAGCAGTTTCAGGTCAGGCGAGATCATGCCGCCCACGTAATCAAAGTAAGCCGCGAATGGTTGCGAGGCCTGCAATCCGGCGACATGGATCCTGCGCTTCTTCAGCAATTTCGCAGCAATCGCGGCAATGGCCTTCGCATCGATCCCGTCGTAGGTATTTTCGATGTTCGCCAGAGCCGCATCCCGAAAGGAAGCTCGCACAGCTTCGTCGCCAGAAGCCTTGCCGGAGGACTGCAAGCGATCCGCGCGCGCGGGATAGCTTTGCGCCCCGCCCAGCCGGACTTGTCGGCGGTAAACCTCACGAAGATCATTGTACTTCTCGAAACCGACGGCCTTTGCCAGACGGGGAAAGTTCGGCAGGGCAACTCCCGAACTCTCGGCGATGCTACGCATGGATTCGGTCGCGACCCGGGCCGGATTTTCCAGCAAGAAACCCGCAGCCTTCTGCAATTGAGGCGGCAGGTCGGGGCGCAGGCGTGTCAGGCGCTCCTGCAGGGTTTCAAAGGCCTCCATAGCTCTCTTCGCCACTGGTTATGACATAGCCCGCCGCACGACCGTGCTGACGAACTTCCGCAGCTTAGAGATAGAAAATTATTTGTTCAATTTAATTTATATTTCAGATCATTTGTTCAACATTCATCCCGCATTCTTCACGTAAGCCGCCACCTCGGCATGGGTCGCGAACCAGACGTCGTCATGTCCCTGGATATGCGCGATCAGGTCCTCGAGGATGCCGATGCGCGAGCGGTAGCCGATGACATGCGGGTGCATGGTCAGCAGAAAAAGCCCGCGTTCCTGGTAGGCGCGATCGAATTCCCGGCGGAAAATGTCGAGGACCGCTTCCGGCGGCGTGTAGGGGCGCAGGGCCTGGAAGCGATGCATGTTGAAGTAGACCGCATCATCGCGAATCCACTCGACGGGAAGCTCAACGATTCCCGTCGGCTCTCCATTCTCCATCAGCTCGTAACAGTCGTCGTCGGCCATGAGGGAGGAGTCGTAGAGCAGGCCAAGCTCCCGCTCGATCCGCAGGGTGTGAGGGCTGAAGTCCCAGGAAGGTGTGCGCAGGCCGACCGGGCGCTGTCCGGTGATCTTCTCCAGTGTCTCCGCGGAGCGGAACATCAGGTCCCGCTCGGTGTCGTAATCCAGCACTGAGTTGAGCTCGTGGATCCAGCCATGAATGCCGATCTCGTGCCCCTCCGCCGCCAGCATCCGCTGCTCCTCCGGATGCAGCAGGGCTGAGACGGCGGGCACGAAGAAAGTGGCCTTGATATCAGACTTGTCGAGGACAGCCTTGATCCTGGGAATCCCGCGACGCGTGCCATATTGCCCCCAGGAGAAGCGCCCAATGGACTTGCCGCCATCCCGCAGCTCGTTGGTCTCATGGTCGGAATCGAAAGACAGGGCAACGGCGACCCGCGCGCCGCCCGGCCAGACCTCAGGCACCAGCGGACGGCCCGCGCGCACTTGATCAACTTTGGCGCGCCAAGTTTCCTCCGGCCATTGCCAGGGCTCAAGCTCGTTCATGGCTAGCCTCCCAATCGTTTTTATCTAGGCTCTGCAAGCCGGTTCATTCCGAGAAATGACAGGCGGCCCGCTGCCCTGTCGTCATGTCACGAAGCTGTGGCCGCACGCCGATGCACTGCGCTTGCGCCTGTGGACAGCGTGGGTTGAAGCTGCAGCCGGCCGGCGGATCCAGCGGCGAGGGAATCTCGCCGACGATGGGATGCAACTCCGCCACCTCGCCGTCCTCCAGTATCAGTTTCGGAACACTGTCGAGCAGCGCACGGGTGTAGGGATGCTTCGGCGCGTTGTAGACGGTCTCGGTCGCGCCGATCTCCACAATCCTCCCCAGGTACATGATCGCGACCCGGTCAGACACATGGCGCACAACGCTGAGATCATGCGAGATGAAGAGGCAGGTGATCTGCAGCTCGCGGCGCAGCTTCAGAAAGAGGTTGATGATCTGGGCCTGGATGGAAACGTCGAGCGACGCCACCGGCTCGTCGCAGATCAGCAGTTGCGGCTGCATGGCCAAGGCCCTTGCGATCGCCACCCGCTGACGCTGCCCGCCGGAGAACTGATGAGGATAGCGGTCGGCAAAGGCCGGATCGAGTCCCACCCGCTCCAGCCAGTCGGAGACATAGCCTTTGGCATCGGCGCGGGTGGTCAGGTCGTGGGCGATGGGACCCTCCGCGATGATGTCACCGATGCGCATCCGCGGATCGAGGGAGGCGAAGGGGTCCTGAAACACCGTCTGCACTCGGGTGGTGGTCTTACGCCCGTTCGCCATGACGGGCTCGCCGCCAAGCGCCGCCTGCCCCGCGGTCGCCGGCAAGATCCCCGCCGCGATCCGGCCAAGCGTCGACTTGCCGCAACCGGACTCGCCGACCAGCCCGAGGGTCTCGCCCCGCAGCACCCCCAGCGAGACCTCTTCCACCGCATGCACCGAGCGGGTCTCCACCTTCGCGCCGAGGCGTCTGGCGATCTGATCCCCCAGCGACAGCTTGGGAGCGAAGCGCTTGGTGACCCCCTCCAGGGAGAGAAAGGCTTCGCTCATGTCGCCGCTCCGATCGGGTGATGGCATCGGAAGGCGGACGGCCCGTCCGCAACATAGGGCACGACTTCCCGACAGGCATCGCTCGCGAAATCGCAACGCGGCGCGAAGGGACAGCCCGCGGGCAGCGAAAGCAGCGAGGGCGTGGTGCCGGGAATCTGTTTGAGGTCTTCGCCCGGCAGGGCCGTTGCCGGCAGCGAATCCAATAGTCCGCGGGTGTAGGGATGACGGGGATTGCGCAGGACCCTGGCCGTCGGTCCCTCCTCGACAATCGATCCGGCGTACATGACCAGCAGCCGCTCGGCGAGGCTCGAGACCGTCGCCAGATCATGGCTGATCCAGATCAGCGCCGTCCCGCTCTCGCGCGTCAGTTCGCGCATCTCGTGGAGAATCTGCGCCTGGATCGACACATCCAGCGCGGTCGTGGGCTCGTCCGCGATAATGACATCGGGACTGTGGATCATGGCGATCGCCACCGCCACCCGCTGGCGCATCCCGCCGGAGAACTGATGGGGAAAATCATCGAGGCGGCTGGCGGCATCCGGGATACCGACCCGGGTCAAGGCTTCCACGGCCCGTTCGCGCGCGCGCCGCTTGCTGACCTTGTCGTGGGCGCGCACCGCCAGGGTCATCTGGGTGCCCACAGAGAGGACCGGATTGAGCGTCATCATGGGGTCCTGGAACACCATGGCAATGCGCTTGCCGCGCAGGGCGCGCAGGCCTTCCCGCGACATGCCGACCAGTTCCTGTCCGTCAAAGCGGATAGAGCCGCCGGCGATACGCCCGGGCGGATCGACCAGCCCCAGCAATGAGAAGCCCGTTACGCTCTTACCCGATCCGGATTCACCGACGAGGCCGAGAATCTGTCCGCGCTCCAGGGTAAAAGAAACGCCATTCACCGCCGTCAGGAGCCCGGCCTGGGTGTTGAACTGGGTCGAAAGATCGCGGACCTGGAGCAGCGCTTCACTCATCGCCGCAGCCTCGGGTTCAATTGATCCCGCACCCGGTCGCCCACCAGGTTGATGGACATGATCAGGATGATCAGGGCAATGCCGGGGTAGACGGAGATCCAGTAGCGGCCGCTCATCATGTACTGGAAACCGTTGGAGATCAGCATGCCCAGGGACGGCTCCGTCACCGGCAGACCGAGCCCCAGGAAAGACAGCGTGGCTTCCGGGGCGATGGAGTTCGCGATCTGGACCGTGGCCACCACGATCAGCGGCGGCATGCAGTTGGGCAACAGGTGGCGAAAGACGATCCGCAGGCGCGACAGCGGCGTGCCGTAGGCGGCTTCGATGTAATCCTTGCGCCGCTCCGCCGTCGCCGCGCCATAGGCCGTCCGCGCGAAGTAGGCGTACTGCGCGGCGACCAGCGCCGTGATCAGTTGCCCCTTGCCCTGACCGAGCAAGGCGACCAGCACGAGCGCCAGCAGGATCGGCGGGAAGGAAAGCTGCAGATCCACAATCCGCATCAAGAGTGCCTCGGTCCGGCCGCCGATGTAGGCGGCGCAGATCCCGAGCGTCGCCCCGATGGAAAGGGCGACGAAGCCGGCCATCAGGCCCATCTGCGCCGAAATCCGCAGCCCGTAAAGGATTGCCGACAGCAGATCTCGCCCCTGCGCATCGGTTCCCAATACATGGACATAGCCGCCGGTGCCCAGGTGTCCCGGCGGACGGCGGGCATCCATCAGCGACAGGCGGGACAGGTCGTAGGGATCCTGCGGCGCGATCAGGGGCGCCAGCAGGGCGACAATCAGGATCAGAACCACGACCGCGAGCGCGGCCACGGCAACCTTGCTTTCCTTATAGGTCAGCCAGAAGCGCCCGAGCGGCGTGGCAGAGGTCAACATCACGCCCCTCCCCGGCTCAGTCGCGGATCGAGCACGGCGTAGGTCAGATCGATCACCAGGTTGATCGTCATGAAGAGCAGCGCCACCAGGATCAGGTAGGCCACCATCACCGGCCGATCGAGATTGGTGATGCTGTCGATGATCAGCTTTCCGAGGCCGGGCCAGGAAAAGATGGTCTCCGTCACCACTGCAAAGGCCAGGGTCGAGCCCAGTTCCAGGCCGAAGACCGTGATGATGGGAATGGAGATGAGTTTCAGCACATGCCGCAGCACGATCGTCGCCTCGGACAGACCGGCGGCCCGGGCGAACTTGACCGTGTCGGTCAGCATGGCCTCCTGCGTACCGGCGCGAGCCAGGCGGATCATCATGGCCATCTTGAAGAGCGCCAGGTTGATCGCCGGCAGGAAGAGATGCGACCAGCCGTTCGCGGTCACGAAACTCCACTCCACGCCCCAGATCGCCACGGTCTCACCGCGTCCGCCGGCCGGCAGCCAACCGAGCGAGACCGCAAAGGTCAGGATCAGAATCAATCCCACCCAGAAGGTCGGCACCGAGAAGCCCAGGATCGAGAGGCTCATGATAGTGTGGGAGGAAAAGGAATTGGGTCGGTAGCCTGCGTATATCCCCAGGGGTACGCCGATCACCGCAGCACCGATCACCGCCGTCAGCGCCAGTTCGAGAGTCGCAGGAAGGCGGCTCAGAATGAGTTCGAGTACGGGCATGTTGTAGACGAAGGAATGCCCGAAATCACCGACCAGGACATTGCCGAGGAAGGCCAGATACTGCTCCCAGAGCGGCCGGTCCAGGCCGAAGCGCGCAATGATGAATTCCCGGACGTCCTGAGGCGCGTCCGGCGGGATCAGAACCTCCATGGGGTTGCCGATGGCATAGACGCCCAGAAAGACGATCACGGACATGACGAGCATGACAACGACGGCCTGCAGGCAGCGTTGGATGAAATAGCCCAGCATCGGCGCTAGAAATCCCGGAAGGACGAAAGGTCAGGCGAAAAGAAACGGGTCCTCACACAGCCTGCGAGGACCCGTCACCTCATCGTCAGTCTGCTATTTGGCAGGCTTGATAAAGAACGCCAGCGTGTCCTCGTCGGTCCGCGGTGTCATCTCCAGCTTGCCTTTGCCGCCGGCCCAGACGGCCTGCAGGTTCACCAGTGGAATAAGGACACGGTCCGCCATGGAAAGCTCCATGGCCTCCTCATAAAGCGCCCGGCGCTTTACATCGTCCAGTTCCTTGCCGGCCGCCTGCAGCAGTTCATCCACCTTGGGGTTGGCGTAGTCAGTGCGGTTGAAGGCACCGAGCTTCAGGTCCGGCGCCGGGGAATGGGCCAGGGATCCCAGGGTGTAGGAGGCTTCACCGGTGAGGGTGCCCCAGCCATTCATGAAGACCGAATACTCCCGCTTCGCCTGCGCCGGGAAGTAAACCGAACGGGTGATCGCGTTCACCTTGGTCTGGATACCGACCTGGGCAAACATCTGGCCAAGGCCCTGACAGATTGCACCGTCACCGGGCAGGCGGTCGCTGGTGCAGTAGAGATCCATCTTGAAGCCATCGGGGAAACCGGCATCGGCCAGCAACTGCTTGGCGCGCTGCGGATCGTAGTTGCGGTTGATGACCTTCTCGCTGGAGCCGAAGAAACCCTCGGGCATCACCTGCCGCGCCGGCTTGCCGAGCCCTTCCAGCACGACCTCCACCATCACTTCACGGTCGATGGCCAGATCTATCGCTTCACGCACATTGGCATCAAGCAAGGGATTCTTGGCCAGCACATTACCGTCGAGATCATAGACGTTCGGCGTCGTCTCGCGCTGATCGAGCTGCAGGTTCATGACGTAAACGCTGTCCGCCAGGAAGGTATCCGTCTTGCTGTCATTCTTCAGCGAAAGCCAGTCGGCGGAGGAGACGTAGTTGATCAGATCGACCTGACCGGCCTTGAGCGCGGCGAGGCGCGAAGAGTCGTTCGGCATCTCCTTGCGCACGACCTTTTCCCAGGGCCCCATGCCACGCCAGTAGCCGTCGAAGCGCTCCAGGACCAGATCGCCTTTCGGCTCCCAGGACACCAGTTTATAGGGTCCCGTTCCGACCGCTGCCTTGCCGGAGTTGAAACCCTCGGCAGCGGTATCCTTGGTCGAGTAATCCTTCGCCGCTTTGTGCGACACGATAAAGAGACGCACGAAGTCGTTCGGCAGGGTCGCCGCCGGCCCGTCGGTCTTCATGTGCACGGTATAATCATCGACGATGACCACTTCCTTCACCCGCCGCACATAGATCAGCAGGGTCGTCGGACCGGTCACCTCGGGAATACGCTCGACCGAGAACTTCACGTCCGCCGCGGTGAACTCGGAACCGTCATGGAACTTCACGCCCTTACGCAGCTTGAACTCCCAGGTGGTCTCGTCCAGCGGCCGCCAGGATTCGGCGAGACCGGGCTCGATCTGCAGATCGTCGCCGGACCAGACAAGCGTATCGAAAACATGTTTCATGGCGTCGGCATGCACGCCGAGCGCCGAATAATGCGGGTCCATGGATTCCGGCCCGCCGCGAACGCCGACGGTAAGCGTCTGCGCCGCCGCGAGGGTCGAAATGGTTCCCAGACCGAGGGCGATGACACCAGCCCTTAGAAGCCTACTCAGTTTCATTGTTCTCTCCTGAGTTCCTGTAGATCAGATTACCTTTTCGGCATTTTTCTTGATTTAGGATAGGGACATATTAGTTCCATTTAGAACTTGAGTTTACCAGAATGTAAGGCATTATACGGCCCGTCAAGTTCATTTTGGATCTAACAATCGATTCAAAAGGATGCCGAACCAGGGAGATTCAGGCTTTGCCGCGGCACAATCTTCGGCCGATACAAAAGGGCAGCACCGGCCTCGCGGCGCTGACGGAAGCCAAGCTCTGGCGCAACCCCTGCTGGTTCGCTTTCCGCTTCAATCACATCGCTCTGCGTTACAACGCGCCGCTCTATGCCTGGGTCCAGAAGACCCATGGGTTGAGCCGTCCAGAGTTCATCGTGATCTACTCATTGGGTCTGCTTGACGGCGTGCTCGCGCGCGATATCAGCGCCTCTTCCGGCTTCCCGAAAAACACCCTCAGCCGCGCCATCGACAAGCTCTGCCAGCTTGAACTGATCGAACGGCGCGCAGATGACGCGGACCGGCGAAACCAGACCCTTCACCTGCTGCCAAAAGGACGTCAACTCTTCGATGACTCGCTGCCGAAGTTTCAGCAGTTCGAGGAGCGGATGCTGTCTGCGCTCACGCCGTCGGAAAGAGACAATCTCTCCCACCTCCTGGCCAAGATCGTCCTCGATACACCGAGCTGGGCGACGGAGATCGACGACTGATGCGTATCGCCGAGATGAACTGGATGCAGGTGGAAGACTACCTGAAACGCGACGACCGCTGCGTCCTGCCGCTGGGATCGACCGAACAGCATGCGCAGCTCTCGCTCTGCGTCGATGCTATCCTGTCGGAGCGCGTCTCCATCGAGGCGGCGGAACCGCTCGGCGTGCCGGTCTATCCGGTCATGCCCTTCGGCCTGGCGCCTTACTTTTCGGCCTATCCGGGCAGTGTGTCTCTGCGGGTCGAGACCCTGATGGCGGTCTTCCGGGATCTCATCGGGTCAGTGCGCAAGTCAGGCTTCCGCCGGGTCCTGATCGTCAACGGCCATGGCGGCAATGCACCGGTCGCGGCCCTGGCCCAGGAATTGATGGCCGACTGGCCGGAGATGTCGATCAAGTATCATCCCTGGTGGGCGGCCCCGAAGACGGTTGCGGCCGCAAAGAAAATCGACCCGGTCGGCTCCCACGCAAGCTGGATGGAAAACTTTCCCTGGACACGGCTGGCCAATGCAGCGGCGCCCGAGGGCGAGAAGCCCATGATCGACTTCAAGGTGTTGAAGGCCTCCAATCCGGAGATCGGCCGGGAACTGCTCGGCGACGGCAATTTCGGCGGTGTTTATCAGAAGTCCGACGAGGATATGGCCGCGCTCTGGCAGGCCGGCGTCGAAGAAACCCGCGCAGAACTGGAGGGGCCGTGGGCGAACCCATCCTGATCTGGGGCGCGGGTGCGATCGGCGGCACGCTGGGGGCCTATTGGGCCCGGGCCGGCCTCGACTTGAAGATGGTCGATATTGTTGCCGAGCATGCCGAGGCCTGTAGCCGCGATGGCCTCACCATCGAAGGACCAGTTGAGAATTTCCGGCAAGTCGTTCCCACCGTGACACCGGACCGGCTGGAAGGGCGCTACAGCCGCATCGTGCTGGCGGTCAAAGCCCTCCATACAGTTGATGCGCTTGAGTCATTGCGTCCGCATCTGACCGACAAGGGTTTCGTCCTTTCAGCGCAGAACGGCCTCAACGAACTGCAGATCGCCCGCACCGTCGGCGAAGCGCGCACCATGGGCTGCTTCGTCAACTTCGGTGCGGACTGGCATGGGCCGGGCCGCATTCTCTTCGGCAACCGGGCCGCTGTCGTGGTCGGAGAGATCGACGGCAAGATCCGCGACCGCACCCGCGAAATGCACGAATTGCTCAAGATCTTCGAACCGGACGCGATCCTGACCGAGGATATATGGGCTTACCTTTGGGGCAAACTCGGTTACGGCGCCATGCTGATCGGCACCGCGCTGACGGAAGACTCCATGAGCGCCAACTTCGCCGATCCCGCACGCGGTCCGGCCTGGATCACGCTGGCACGCGAGGTCATGGCCGTCGCCGCAGCCAAAGGGGTCAAACCGAAAGGCTTCAACGGCTTCACGCCCGAAGCCTTCCTGCCGGGCGCAACCGACGCAGCGGCGGAAGAGTCGGTCGCAGCGCTGGCGGAGTTCAACCGCCACACCGCCAAGACCCATTCGGGGATCTGGCGCGACCTCGCCGTGCGCAAACGCAAGACCGAGGTCGACGCCCAGATCGGCATGGTGATCGAAGTCGCCGAAGAGCTTGGCATCGCCACACCGGCTTTGCGGCGGCTCGTCGAACTGATCCACGACATCGAGCAGGGCCGGCGACCACAGTCTCTCCAAACACTGGAGGCTCTGATCGAAAAATGCGCCTGAGTTTTGAAAATCGCGTGGTCCTGGTGACCGGAGCCGCCCAGGGCATCGGTAAAGCCATCGCCGCCGCCTTTGCCGATGCGGGAGCCATTCTCCATCTGTCGGACCTGGATGGCGAGCGTCTCGCCAGGAACGCCGCCGAACTCGGCGCCGGTTACGACGCGCTCGACCTGTCCGATCGAGCCGCGGCCGCGGAGCTTTGCCAAAAAATACAGGCCACGCACGGACGTCTCGACATTCTGGTCCACGCGGCCGGTGGCGTGCGCGGTCAGACCGGACGCCCGATCGAAGAAATCACTGAAGAGGACTGGCGCCGGATCTTCGAGGCCAACACGGACGCCGCCTTTTGGCTGGCCCAAGGTGCCGCGCCGGTCATGAAGGCCGCCGGCTGGGGACGGATCGTCAATATCGCCTCCGGCGCCGGGCTGCGCCCGAGTCTGACCGGTATCCAGGCCTATACAGCCTCGAAACACGCCCTTGTCGGCTTGACCCGGCAACTTTCCTGGGAGCTCGCGCCCGCCGGCATCACCGTGAATGCGGTGGCACCGGGTCTGATGCTCTCCAACCCCAGCAGCGCGAAACAATGGGCGAGCTACGGCCCCGAGGGTCAGAAACGGCTGCTCGAGACGATCCATACGCGCCGGCTCGGGGCGGCAGAGGACATTGCAGCGGCGACGCTCTTCCTCGCTTCCGAACAAGCCGCCTGGATCTCGGGACAGATCCTGTCGGTCGACGGCGGGCGCTCCTAGACACCGCCGCTAGCTCTCCCGCCAGGCCTTATCCATGCTCTCCTTGATCGGCTTGATCAGGTAGTCCATGGGCGTGCGTTCACCGGTCAGGATCAATACATCGGCCGGCATGCCGGGCTGCAGGATGTTGTCGTTCAGGCGTGCAACCTCATCATCCGGGATGGCGATACGGGCCATGAAGAAGGGCGCCTTGCTGTCCGGATCGACCAGGCTGTCCGCTGAGACGTAGATCACGTCGCCGGTCAGCTTCGGCGTGGTGCGCTGGGAAAAGGCGGTGAACTGGACGTCGGCGGTCAGGCCGATCTGAATGTTGTCGATATCGGTCGGCTGCACCTTGGCCTCGACGATCAGCAGATCGTTTTCCGGCACGATCTCCAGCAGGGTTGCCCCCGGCTGCAGCACGCCGCCCACCGTGTGGACCGCAAGACCGACCACGATCCCCCGCGCCGTCGCCGTGATCTCCGTCTGCTCCAGGGAGAAGTTTGTGGCATTGAGCCGCTCATCCAGATCAAAGAGCTCGCTCTCCTTCTGCTGGAGCTCCGTGACCACCTGCTCCGCAAAACCCTTGCGCAACTGGATGATCTCCAACCTGGCTTCTCCAATCAGGCGTTGGGCGCGGGCGATGCCGGCACGATGTTCGCCCCGCTCGCCATCCAGGTTGGCGGCTTCCCGCTCGAGCGACAGAATCCGGGGACGGGTGGTGTAGCCCTTGTCGTAGAGAACCCGCAGACCCGTGAGTTCATCCTCGATCAGCTCGATCTGCTGGGTCTTCGAGCGGACCTGCGACCGCAATCCCTGGATCTCCTCCTCGAGCTGACCAACGCGTTCCTCGACGATCGCGGTCTGGCCCTGAAGAGACTCGCGCCGGGCGGCGAAGAGTTTCTTCTGACCTAAAAGAATATCGGTCACCGCCGGCAGATTACGACGCGCCTCGAGATCCGAAGGGAAGGCGATGCTCTCCAGTTCGTCCCGCTCCGAACGCAGGCGCGCGACCACGGCGCGGGTGGTGTCGTGATTGCCGCGGATGATGGCATGCGAAGCCGCGGCGCGGGTCCGGTCGAGCTTGACCAGTACATCGCCGATATCGACCCGGTCGCCGTTCTTCACGGCCAACGATGTGACGACACCGCCTTCCAGGGTCTGCACCTTCTTGCGGTTGGAATAGACCTTGACCGTGCCCTGTGCCACCACGGCACTGGAAAGATCCGCCATGGCCGACCAGGCGCCGAAGCCGCCCAACGCCCCGAAGACGATGACCATCGCCGCCATGATCGAGGGCCAGGGGTTGGTCGGCGCCGCCATAGTTTCCTTTGCTTGTCCCGTCATGTCCTAAGCTCCCGCGCCCGCCGCCGCGACCTGAGCCGGTTTCGGCTTGTTGCCTGACACTGACCGCGTGACCTTGGGTATAACTTCCTCTTTCGGCCCGAAGTGCTCGATCTTGCCGTCTTTCAGGACCAGCAGCTTCTCGACTACCGAGAGAACCGAAGGCCGGTGCGCGATCACGATGGAAGTCGCCCCCCGCTGCTTCAGTTCCAACAGTGCACGGCGCAGAGCTTCTTCGCCTTCCGAATCCAGGTTGGAGTTGGGCTCGTCCAGCACCAGATAGCTCGGATTGCCGTAGAGCGCCCGCGCCAGTCCGATCCGCTGGCGCTGGCCGCCGGAGAGCACCCGCCCGCCTGGGCCGATATTGGTATCATAACCCTTCTCAAGCTGCAGGATCAGTTCGTGCACCCCGGCCTTCTTGGCTGCTTCGATGACGGCCTGCGGCTCGCTCTCGCCGAAGCGGGCGATGTTTTCCGACACGCTGCCTTCGAAGAGTTCCACGTCCTGCGGCAGGTACCCCAAGTGCGGTCCGAGTTCGAGATTGTCCCATTTAGCGATGTCAGCTCCATCGAGGCGGACATGGCCGCTGCTGGCCTTCCAGACCCCGACCAGGACACGTGCCAAAGTCGACTTACCAGCGGCACTTGGGCCGATGATACCAAGGCACTCGCCGGGCGAGACCGCGAAGGAAATTCCTTTGATGACAGGCGTGGTGCTGCCGGGTGCCGCCGCGACCACGCGATCGACCCAGATGGAGCCCTGAGGCTTCGGCAGAGAAGACTGGGTCTTGGTCGATTCGGACTCCTGGAAGAAGTCGTCGAGCCGCCGGTAAGCCGCGCGGGCCAAGACGAAGTTGCGCCAGGAATTGATCGCACCCTGCACCGGCGCCAAAGCCCGGCCCATGATGATCGAGCTGGCGATCATGACACCGGCGGTGATCTCCAGGTTCAGCACCAGCATGGCGCCCGCACCCAGCATGGCCACCTGCAGCAGGGGGCGGATGAACTTCGCGATGGCGGTCAAAAACCCGGAGCGGTCGCTGGCCTGCGCCTGAGCCGCCTGTCCGCTTGCATAGCGTTGGTGCCAGCGTCCCTGAAGGCCCTTGAGCATGCCCATGGCCTCGATGACTTCGCGGTTGCGAATCGCATTGTCGGCGAAGGCCATGGCCGCGCCGCTGTGTTGCGAGGCCTTAACCAGCAGGCTGCGGGTCATGAACTCACTTGCAATTGCGAGGCCGAACAGAAGCACCGCACCGACCAGCGAAATCAGACCCAGTATCGGGTGCAAGGCAAAGATCGCCACCAGGAAGATCGGCGCCCAGGGCGCATCGAAAAAGGTGATCAGGCCAGGACCGGTCAGAAAACTGCGGACCGTCTCCATATCTTTGAGTGGCTGCGTATTGCCGGTCTCACCCTCGGCCGGAATCCGGAACAGACCGCTGAAAAGAGGCTGCGTGAGGCGCTGTTCCAGCCCGCCGTTGAGACGCACCAGGATCCGGCTGCGCAGAAACTCGAGAGCGGAACTGACCAGCAAGAGCCCGACTGCGGCGACGGTCAGATAGATCAGAGTCGGCACGCTGCCCGAGGTCAGCACCCGATCATAGATCTGAAGCATATAGAGTGGGCCGACCAGCATCAGAAGATTGATGAAGAGACTAAAGAAGCCCGCCGCGTAAAAAATCGAGCGTGTCTCGGCCAAAGCCGTCTGCAAAATCGTCCGGTCGGATGAAGCCAGCATCGCTGCCTACTGCGTAAAAGAATGTCTGAAAATCGAAGGGAGGCGAAGAAGCTCGCCTCCCTTCGGATCATATTGCGACTTGGTTACGCTCAGATGACAATATCGCCTTCCGAGAGATCGTCTTTCCTAACGTCTTCCAGAACCAGCCGGTCGCCTGCGGCCTCATCCAGGGTGATAATGAGAGCCTGATCGGTTTCCTCGGCGTTGGCGATCGCCGCGTCGACCGTGGCGGCATCGAAGCCATCCAGTGTGATGCTGTCGATACCCGGCTCGAAGTCGCGCAGGACATCGCGGCCGTCACCGGCGGAGAAGACGAAGATGTCTTCGTCCTCGCCACCCAGCAGGACGTCATTGCCGAGCCCGCCTTCGAGGATATCGGCGCCTTCACCACCCTGCAGGATGTCGTTGCCGGCACCACCGTCGAGGTCGTCGTCGCCATCGCCACCTTTGAGAATGTCGTTGCCGTCTTCACCCTCGAGATTGTCATCGCCATCGCCGCCAAAGAGCCGGTCGTTGTGGTTGCCACCCAGCAGGTCGTCATCGCCATCACCGCCCTTGAGCCGGTCATTGCCGTCGCCGCCCTTGATCAGGTCGTCACCGTCGTGACCGCGCAGGTTGTCATCGCCCCAGAGACCGAAGATCGCATCGGGAGATCCCGTCCCATCGGTTTCCATGTCCAGGCCGGAGCTGAACGAGCTCTGAATACTGCTACCTTCCTCACCATCTTCGCCCTCATCGGCGTCGACGGGCTCGCCGCCGTCGTTGCTGTTCGGGATACCGTCGAGCACCGTGTCCTCGCGGACCGAGAGGTTCTGGATCCGGGTGTCGTCTTCCGGCGCCGTCTCTTCCGCACCGAAGGGCGTGTCGGAGAAGTTGTCCAGAAGGAACTCGGCCAGGGCGTCCTGCTCGGTTCCGGCCGCCGCGAAGCTGGCATCACCCTCTCCGAGGCCGGCATCGGCCAGGTCCACGCGGTTGGCAAAGGTCGGGTCGGCGTTGACAAAATCCTGGAAGGGATAGCTGTCACCGCCGTCGGCCAGGAAGCTCAGGGTCACGATCCGGACATTCCGGCCCGCGTCCACGACCTCACCGTTTTCGACCAGCGCTTCGGTCGGATTGCCGTCGTCATCGATCAGAGCCGCCGAGACGATGCGATCGCCTGCGGGCTGGCTCGGATCGAAGCTGAAGGAGATACCGCCGAACTGACCGAACTGCCCCGGGGTCGCCCCTTCCGCCGTCGCCGCCACCGCATGCTCGAGCACCGCAAGAAGCTGTTCGGAGGTGAGGGTCAAAGCCGTCAGCGCGTTGTTGAAGCGCAGGGAGTTGGCGATATCGAGCTGGGAGATATCCCCGTCCTCCTTGCCGGCGTCCGGATTGGCCTGCGGCGGCAGGAAGTTGCCTTCCGAGTCCACCTCGCCGATGGGCGCCCGGATGCCGCCGCCGTTCTTGATCGAGACTTCGACCGTATTGTCGAAGGCCTGGGCCGCGGCCAGGTTGGCGTCCGCCGTCAGGTTACCGAAGTTGGTCTCTTCGGTCCGGACCTCGGTCCGCCGGCCATCCAGGAAGACATCGCTGCTTCCTAAGATGTTGCCGTCCTGCTCCTGAACGACACCGGAGACCACTTCCACCAGATCTTCGACCAGGTCCGCCTTGGTCCCTTCGGCGAAGGGATCCTGATCGCCCCAGAGGGCTTCGACCTGCTCGTCGGTGGTGGCGAAGACGCCCGAGACATCCTCATCGGTGGCATTCCCTTCTTCGTCGAGGATCAGCACGCCGTCCTCGTCGAAGTCGATCACCAAGCGTCCGACATAGGAGTACTCGCCGGCCGTGGAGACCACGACCACCGGATCGCCATCGGCGTTGGTTGTGGTGAAGGGGTAGTCGCCGGCTGCGGTATCGCCATCCTGCAGACCGCGAGCCACGTCCTCTTCGTCCGCCAGCAGCGTATCCGAGCCGCCGGCAATGATGACATCGATGCCGCGCAGCAGTGTCGCCAGTTCCTGCTCCAGAGCGATCTGCTGCAGGTGGCTGACCAGGACGATCTTGTTCACCCCATCCTCAACCATCTGGTCGATCACCGGCTGCAGGATCGCCGCCAGGGCCGGCATGTCGTTCTCATTCGGACCGATCACTGTGGTGCCGCTCGGCGAAGAGATCGATTCCAGCACTTGGGTGGTGGCCCCGAGAACGCCGATCCGCTCACCGCCCTCTTCGATGATGGTCGCAGGGGCGATCTTCGGAATGTTGCCATCACCGGCCGCGGACTGCTCGGGACCCGACTTGAAGGCATCGCTGACCAGGATCTGATCTGTGAAGAGGTTCCCCAGATCGGCATCGTCCGAAAAGTCCAGGTTGGCCGAGAGATAGGGGAATTGCGCCCCGACCCAGCGGTCGTCGCCCAGGCCGTCGCCGCGGAAATCTTCCTCGATGATGCTCTCAAAGGTGTCGGAGCCGAGGTCGAACTCGTGGTTGCCCACCGCGGAGGCATCGAAGCCGATGATGTTCATGATGGAAACATCGACCCGTCCGCCGCCTTCGCGCAGACCGGCGTAAACGTCGTTACCGGTCAGGCCGAAGAGTTCGTTGTAGACATCGTTGAAGATCCCGTCGTCCCGGAAGGAGCGATCGCTCGCCGCGTTCAGGAAGGGACCCGGCAGGTAGTTGTCACCGGCCGAGAGCGTGATGCTGTTCTCGTGGGTATCCTCGAGGAAGTCCGTGATGGCCGCAAAGTTCGGTGCCGACTCGATGGCGTCGACGCCACCTTCCAGATCCGACGCATGCAGGATCTGCAGGGTGAAGGCCGGCTCCTTCGGCGGCACGCTGATCTCGTAGAGAGCGGTGGTGCTGCTCTCTTCGTGCGCGACCGCCAGCAGGGGCTTGCCGTTCGGGCTGTCCTCCGCGGAGATAAAGGCGAGACCTTCCGGCGAGATGTCGGTGGCCGTGCCGTCCTCGTTCGCAGTGTTGATGTACTGGACGAACTCGGGGTTTTTCGGGTCCGAGACCTTGTAGACCATCACGCCGCCGGCGCGCTCCAGGCCGACGAAGACGAAGGTCTCGCCGTCAATCTCGCCGACCGTGATGCCCTCGGGCTCAGGCCCCTTGTTGTCGGAGCGGCTGTCGAAGCTGTCCGCCTCGCCCTGGGAGTTGAAGAGGTCCGGCCGCTGCTCGGCGATAATCCGGGCAAAGTCGTCGCCCGAATCGAAGACCAGGTTGCCGCGGTCGTCCCAGATCGAGAAGGAGCGGCCGCCGAACGCGAAGATCTGATCGATATCGCCGTCGCCGTCCAGGTCTCCGTCGATGGAGGAGACTTCCAGTCGTCCCAGGTTTTCGTCCTTCTGCAGTTCCTCCGCATCGGGGAAGGCTTCCGGATCGAGCACCAGGTCCTTCAGGCGCACGTCCTCATCCCGGGCATCGCCTTCGTTCGCGGTGGCAAAGTAGGTCTTGCCGTCGGTTTCGAAGGCCGTGATGCCGTCCGGCTGGTACATGCCGAAGATCGGGTAGTTTTGCAGGTTGATCCCGCCGTCCCGGTCGCTGGCGTCCAGACGGTTGCTGTCGCTGAAGTCGATCAGGCCGAGCACCACCGGCAGGGTTTCGTCGGTCAGGCCAACCTCGCCCGTTTCAGTGTTGAGGTCGCCGGTCAGCGAGAAGTCGTTGTCGTTGATCACCGCGAGACGGCCGTCCGGCAGCAGGGTCAGACCTTCCGGCTTGTCGCCCGCGTTGTAGCCGATCGACGGCAGGTTCAGAACCTTGATCTTGTTGACCGCATCGATGCCCAGATCGACCAGTTCCTCGACCGACAGGCTCTCCAGGCTGCGGCCGTCCGGCAGTTCCGGTGCGTCGTCGGCCAGCAGGTTGGTCGCATGGGTCAGGTCGATCTCGAAGATCGGCTTCTTGGCATTGTGCTCGGTGGAGGAGTCCCGCTCGATCACGAAGATCTTGCCGTCTTCCGCGTAGACCGCGTCGCCGATCTTGTCGACGTTCTGCGAGCCCACGTCGAAGGCCGGATCTTCGAGCAGGTAGACATACTCGGCAACCGGCTCGCCGGTTTCGACGTCGATGCCCAGGATACGGATGATGTTGGAGTCGTCGCTGGTCGCCCGGTCGGGATTGGCCAGCGGCGTCTGGATGAAGGCATAGAGAACGCCGCCTTCCTCGTCGAGCGCCATGGCCTCGAAGCCGCGGTTGGGACGGCGGGCGAGATAGTCTTCGGGCAGGGATTCCAGGCCGAAGGTATTGGCCGGAACACCGCCCTGCGCTTCCGCGGTTCCCTCGGGGATAAAGCGGTTCAGCAGAATGCCGTCAGGATTGAACTTGTAGATCGCCGGGCGGTACTCGTCGACCATCCAGAAGTTGCCGCCGGAGTCGACGACCACACCCTCCAGGTCGGCGCCGAAGGGATCGTAAGGCAGCGGATCGCCGTTGGCGTCCACCGGCTCCTCGTCCAGGGCCTCGACATTGGGCAGGCCGCTGATCGGATGCTCCTGGCCCAGGTTGTCGAAGCGGCGCAGCAGAATGGTGTCGGTGAATTCGGCTTCGCCCGTCTCAGGATCGACCTCGATCTTGTGCACCCGGGCCTGATAGTCCGGCAACGCGAAGGGACGTTCGTTGCCGCCGTCGCCATCGACATCCTGGCTGTCCGGGTTCGGTCCGCGGTCAGGCACCGTATAGAACAGCAGCTTGCCTTCGTCCGTCGTGCCGGCGTAGTCGAGACCGGAGAGACCGCCCAGCTTGATCTCCTGACCGGCTTCCGTCACGCCCAGGGTGGGCAGGGAATCGGTCAGGTCGATGTTGGTGAGAACCGGCTGGCCCTTGGAGTGGTCTTTCACGCCGAGCGGGATGATGTCCTTCACCTCACCGGCCTCCAGGTCCAGCAGGGCCAGAGCATTGGCTTCCTGCAGGGTGACCATGGCGATCTTGCCGTTCGGCGCGACCGCGATGAATTCGGGCTCCAGGGCCTGCGCCACGGTGGCGGCGTCGGGGATACGGATGCCCTTGGCTTTGAACTCTTCTTCACGGCCATTGAAGATCGTGAAGTCCAGTTCCTTGACCTTTTCGTCGAGCCCGACGAAGCCGCCGGAGAGATCGATGATGCTGACCGAACCGTCAGGATCGGAGTTTTCCAGCGGCTCGCCTTCATTCGCCACCAGTAGCTTGCTACCGTCCGGCGTGAAGGTCACGGCATCGGGCAGGTTGCCGACTTCCACACTGCCAAGGAAGAAGCCGGCGTTGGTGAAGAAGAAGACCTGGCCATCGTTCTCCGGCGTCTCAGCCGGCGCGGCCACGGCAATCACGCCCTGGCTGGCGGCGACGGAGGTGATGTCGTCGACGGCCACGCCGCCCGGCAGATCCAGGGTGGCGATTTTGGTCGGCTCGGTCGGATCGGAGATGTCCAAAACGTCGACCGAGTCGTTGCTGCCGTTGGTCACGAAGATCCGCTGAGAGGCCGGGTCGTGGGCCAGGATCTCGGCGCCCTCGCCTTCGAAGCCGCCGATCTTCTCGAGCACGATCTCGTTGGTCGGCTGCGGCGCGGGCGGCAGCGGGTTGGCCGGCTCCAGGGTCAGGCGGGCGAGGATCGGCTCATGATCGCTGGCCGCACCGTTCGAGACCGCCGGGTTGCTGCTGGCCGCATCACCAAAGTCGTTGTTGACGTGGACGATGTCGAACTCGGTCTTATCGGTCAGGCTCTGCGTGACCAGCAGGTGATCGAGAACCTGGGAATTGCCTTCGAAGTTGAAGGTGTAGCGGCCATCGAGCGGGTCGATGGTATTGATCTTATCGAACAGCTCTTGCGTGTCGTCATTGCCCGACTCGATGATGGCCTGCGGCTCGGCGAATTCGAAGTCGTTGTGATCGCCCAGCACGACGATCTTGGCGTCGGCGTCTTCGGCAAGTTCAGCAGAAACGAACTCGTTGATCGCCAGGGACTGCGCCTTGCGCTCTTCCAGGCCGGCATCGATGAAGGGCTGCGTGTCGCCGTACACCGGGGTCGAACCGAACTTGGACGAGAAGTGATTGTTGATGGTGGTGACCGTGTGGCCGTTGAACTCCCACTGCGCCAGCAACGGGATGCGCGAACCGTTAAACGCGTTCGGATCGGTCACGCCGGCTTCGGTCAGAACTGCCGGGGTCAGCGCCGTCAGCGAGTCTTCGACCAGCGAAGTGCGCTCCGGATTGTAGAGGTAAGCGTTGCGGATGTTGCCACCCGGCTGACCGCCTTGCTGGTTTTCGAACTCGGGCGCAACCTCGGCGAACTCATACTCAGGGCCGCCGGCCGCCACGATGGCGTCGACCAGCAATTGCAGGGTCACATTGGCGGAAAGATCGCCACCCGCGTTGGTGCCGTTGTTGTCCTGAATTTCCTGCAGCGCGATAACGTCCGGGCTCTTCAGGTTGTCGACGATCTGCTGGGCCAGACGGTCGAACTGACCGTTACCCACATCGTCGCTGCCGTCGGTCGCATCGGGATCGAGGTTCAGGACGTTGTAGCTGGCGATGGTCAGTTGGTCGTCGGTCGCAACCAGTTCGGTTTCCTCACGCTCGGCCGCACCCGGCGTCACGGTGAACTCTTCCGTCGGCTTGAGTTCAAAGTTACCGAAGCTGTAGTCGACCACACCGGTCACGTCGCCAAGATCGTCTCCGACGTTCACAGCCGGCGAGAAGCCGGGCAGAATCCCACTGTCGAGCTGAATCTGCATCTTCTCGGGATTGTTGTCACCTTCGGTCAACTGGATGCCGCCGCGGTTATGGAGGCCGGTGGCGTTGTCGCCCTGATTGGCCACGGCCCAGGCCTCGCCGAAGCGGTTGGTGGCCGAGGTGGCCTGCGCATCGGGGATCGTCACCCGCATGCCTTCCAGGCTCTCGTAAAAATCGATGCCGTCGGTTTCCGGATCGAAAGAACCGAAGGCATCGTCCTCGACCACCTCGGTCGGGGGCACACGGCCGCCTTCGCCGAGAACGACTGCGTCCGGCAGATCGAGGTTATCGACCTCGACCGAGACTTCGGCCGCGACAATCTGGGTGACCGTCAGATCGTTGGCGCGGTTGCCAGGGCGGAACTCGGTGACCGTGCCGGTCACCAGCACGCCATCGCCGACTTCGACCGCGGAGGAGTCGCCCGCGACGAAGATGCCGTCGGATGTGGCGATGTCGCCGTCGCCGATGATGTCCTGGATGTAGAAGCCGCTGCTGTCGGTGGCCGTGACCACGCCCGAGGTCTGAACCACTTCGCCTTCGACGGCCGAGCGATGGCCCGCGCCCTGGATTTCGAAGACCGACATGAAGGGCGCTTCGATCTCGACCGGATCCAGCTCCGTGCTGTTCTCCGCGCCCGGGGTGTTGACGGCTTCGCCTTCTGCCAGAGAGCCGGGGAAACCGTCGACGCCCGCCAGATCGAAGTCGTTGCGCACCCAATCCGCTGTTGTGTCGCTGTCGGTGCCGTCGGGGATGCGCGAGGCGCCACCCGGGGTGAACTGCCCGCCGTCGAAACCGGCCGTAAGAACCGTTTCCGAATAGGTCAGGTCGCTGCCGCCGCCGTCGTTCACAGCGACCGAATCGACGACGCTGGTCCAGAGTACGTTGTCGATGGCGCCGTCGTTCGAAGTGTCGATGTCGTCGCCCACCACGCCGGTGAAGTTCTCGACCAGCAACAGGGTGGAAGAGCCGTTCTGGAACTGGCCGTTGACAAAGCCGGTCGTCACATAGCCTTCGTCGTTGGTTGTGCCGAGCTGCGTCGCGCTGACGATGGCGCCGGTACTGGCGTTGGAGTCACCCTCGATCTGCAGCAGCCAAAAGTTCGAAAGATCGGTGAGCGGATCGCCTAGGATTTCGACAAACTCGTTGGTATCGGAGCCCGTGTGATTGAATACGAACTCGTTAATAACTGGCTGCATGTTAGTTCCCCTCTGAGGTTGGTCCCCGCGCGTCGCGCAGTTCACACCCTGCTGCGCGGACCGCTTTTCCCGGCGCAGACAGGGTTAATGAATCGTTATCGGCCCAATTCCTAGAGCAGCGATGTGACAATGAGTTTGCGGAAAGATTTTGGTTCTGTGACGCAAACAAAGCGGCAATTTGCGAGAGGGGTTTTGCCGCTTTTCTGTGCAAGAGAAGCCGCCAGCAGGCTCTCTAAAATGCGTCGGGAATACGCAAAGCCCGCGCCATTGAGTTAACGGCGCGGGCACATTTACTATGCGAAGGAAGACGCCTCGTTTGTCGTCCGCCCACCCGGCGGCAAGAGGAAAACGCCCGGCTTGACGCCGGCGTCGTTTACTCCGGGCGGAGACTGTCGAAGTAGCTGATCAGAGCTTTGATCTCATTGCGTGACAGGTTCATATCCGGCATCTGCGCATGCGGCGTGCTGAGCCAGGCGCGCAGGTGATCGTCCGTTACCCTTTCGTTGGCGGCGATCTCCGTAAAGGCCGGCGCGCGGCTCGAGGCACTCTGACCGGCTTCGACCACATGGCAGGAAGTGCACCACTGCCGCGCCAGGGCAAGGCCGTCGTCCCGCAAATCCAGTGCTGAGGACGGCGCCGCGGCCAGGAGAAGCGCAGTGGCGATGAGACCGCCCGCCAGAGTGTCGCGGGAACCTTTCAAGACACGCAGAGTCATAACACCTCTCATCCGAAGGAAACCTGACAGGAGCGACGACAGTTTGGCCGTCACACTTCTTGTCTAGCGGGCGCCGCTTGGGCGCGCCTTGATCCGGATCAAAAGAGAGAAATGACGTCTGGGCTTTACCTTTAATTAAGCTTTACAGGTCAGGCGCCGACTCAACCGGCGCCAGCCGCCTGCTTGACGACGTCCGCATGGGTCGCGAAGCGAACGCCCTCAAAGCCCTGTATCCGCTCGATGAGCTGTTCCAGAATCCAGATGCGCGAACGATGACCAATATGATGGGGATGCATGGTCAATTGAAAAATGCCTCCTTCTTCATAAGCGGCCTCGAATTCGCGCCAGAAGATGTCGAATACCGCCTCGGGTGCGGTATAAGGGCGCAGGGTCGAGAAGCGGTTCATATTGAAGTAAACGGCATCATCGCGAATCCAGTCGACCGGAAGCTCGACCACACCGGTGGGCTCCCCGTCCAGAAGCAGTTCGTAGCAGTCGTCATCCGCCATCAGCGAGCTGTCGTACAGCAAGCCCATATCACGGGTAATGCCCAGTGTCTGATCCGAGAAATCCCACGATGGAGTCCGAATGCCGACCGGCCGCTCTCCGGTAATCCGCTCCAGCATGTCGGCGGCCCGCAATTGCAGGTCCCGCTCAACGCCTTCCGGCAGCATGGTGTTGCGCTCGTGAATCCAGCCATGCAGCCCCACCTCATGACCTGATGCAACGAAGCCCCGGGTCTCCTCTGGATAGAGCTGGGCGACAACCGCCGGCACGAAGAAACTGGCGCGAAGGCCGTGGCGCTCGAGCAGACGGAGAATGCGAGGAATACCCTGTCGGTTTCCGTATTGCCCGCGGCTGAGGTTGTTGATGGAACGGGCACCCTCGCGCAGTTCGCCGGTCTCATGATCGACGTCGAAGGACAGCGCGACTAGACAGCGCGCATTGTCTTCCCATGTTTCCGGCTTTAGCCTGCGCCCGGCCCGCACCTGGTTCACTTTATGGCGCCAGGTCGCTTCGCACCATTGCCAGGGTTCTTTCTCTTGCATCGGATCTCTCAATCTTAAAGTGCCCTTGCAGCGCTTTCGTTTGCGGGCCGGCCAGTTATGCGACGGCCGCCGTCCGAAGTCTGTCGTTCAACTGCCGCAGATCGTGAAGATGCTCGATCGAAGTCGCGGCTTCGCCGTCTTCAATCCGCGCCAGCAATTCCAGCATGCGCCGGTTCAGTGGCATATCGAGGCCATGTTTCCGGGCAGCCTGAAAGACCGGCCGGTAGTGATGGTGTTTTTCGGTGCGACGCTTTCGCACGACCAGATCCCGCCAGATGCCCGAGCGAACTTTGGTGTAACCCCGCAGTCGCTTCACATGCCGCGCCATCTGGGAATTCATGAGAGCCTGATCGCGATTGTGCGCCGGATAGAGGAGATTGGGATCCCAGTCATCGAAGGACACAAAGGTCACGCCCTCGTGGGCAGCGACTTCGAGAACCTCACTTGCCAGATTGGTCATCAAACCGGTGAAAGCGGGGTCTTCGAAGAGATCGGCAATCTCTTCGTTGGTCAGTGCCGTCGCGGTCAGTATCGCCCCATAGGCCAGCTTCGACCAGAGCAGACCGAGAATGTTGTCGCTCAAGGTTATGCGGTCCAGACAGGAAAGCACCTCAAGCAGGCGGCTTATGCGCGGCGTGGTTTGTCCGTGCAGTTCGCCAACGCTCAGCGCCCCCTTGCCGCCATAGGCGATCACGCCGGCCCCCTGATAATCGGCGAAGATGTTCGTAAAACCGCCGACCGTCTGTTCCGCACCGATCAGTCCGACGATATCCGCTTCACAGAGGCCGTTCTGGATCGAGACCACGAAAGTCTCTTCATCGAAACGCGACGCGAAAGGTGTCAGTGCCTCGATGCTGTGCTGCGCCTTCACGCACAGCAGGATACATTCGAAACCGTCCGGCTGGGCAAGCCGCTCCGCAGGTGTCCAGGCGGGCAGGCGAAGCGAGAACTCGTCATCACCAGAGAGTATTTTCAAGCCGCTTTCCGACACGCGCGCGATGTGTTCGGGATCGAGATCGACGATTTCGACGTCTCTGCCGCCGCGCGCCAGTTGGGCCGCGATCACCCCGCCGATGGCGCCTGCGCCGATTATGGTGATTTTCATCTCTGCCCTTCCTGGCGCCCGTGACCCTTTGATCTCGTCAAGATCCCTTTGCGACGACTGTTCCCGCAGGGGAACGAAGCGCCCGACTCGCCCACAGTGGGGCGAGCCAGAGGGAGGCGCGATTACTGCTTTTTGAGATTCCGCTCATAGGCTTCGCGGAACTGATTGTAGACCTCGGTCGCGGGATAGCCGGCAGCGTCCTGCTCGGCCAGCCAGGCCGCGGTGATCGGCGCGAGCCGTTCGGCAACCTGTTTGATAACGTCGTCATCAACCTGGTAGAGCGTAACGCCCGCGTCGCTGACCCGGTCCCATGCGCCGCTGGTGTACTGGTCCACATAGCTGCCGAGGTCGTGGGCCATCTGCTCGCTGGCCTGCTCGATAGCTTTCTGTGCTTTCTCCGGCAGGGCGTTGAAGCGATCCAGATTAATCGAGAACACGCCGCCCCAACCATTCAGAGGCAGGTTCGTCACCGAGTTCTCCAGAACCTGGACGAACTGATAGTCGATCAGTGAGGTGCTCGAACCCCAGTAGCCGTCGACGGTGCCCTTCCGCAGAGCCTCAAGCGACTCCGACGCGCTGACCGCGACCGGGATGATCCCCAGGGCGGCAGCAGCCTGATCGTGCAGGCCGCCCGAGGTCCGCAGTTTGAGCTTGGAGAAATCCTCGATCGAGACCGGCTTCCCCTCCACCGTCGAGATCGAGTAGGTGGACCAGATGATGGGGATGATCGGTTTCAGATTCATCTTCGCCAGATAGTCCGACATCGGCGGCTTGTTCAGCACTTCCCACCAGGCCATCGTGCCCGCTTCGACATCCTCATAGAGGTTGGGCAGCATGGGGATATCCATCAGGGGCAGGGAATTCTGGATATAGAGCGTATAGCCGGCATCCAGAGCCCCCGAACCGACGAGGCGGTAAATGTCCTTGGCTTTGCCCATCTGCGAGTTCGGGAAATGCTGAAACTGCACCTGTCCCTCGCTCAGCTCCGTCACCCTTTTCATCCAGGGTTCGACGGCGTTGACCGTCAGGTTGTGCTGAGGGGTGAGGTGCGTGCCGAAGCGCAGCGTCACGGCGTCTTCCGCGATGCTTTGTTGTACGCCAAGGCTCGATGCTAAGAGCGCGGCAGCGGCGACGCTGAGTCTAGGAATGAGTTTCATGCTTTTCCTCCTCCAGGGAAATTTTGGTTTTATCTATGGTGTTGCTGTTCGGGGACTGAGCCTGTCCTCGTTAGGGACAGGAACAACTCACACACAAGGCGCAGGCAAAAGAGACCGCCGCCCAGGGGCATCCAGACCAGAGCCAGCCAGATGGGCCAGCGGATCAGGCCGGACGTCAGAATGGCGCTTTGATAGGCGGATACCGTGTTCTGCCAGCCGACGTAGGTGATGAGGCCGAAGACAAACAGTCCGATGAGAATGTCGATGATTTGAAGGCCGGAGCGGACGACGGACGGCATCCGCTCGCGCAGCAGGCTGATCCCGACATGCGCCTTCTTCATCCAGACATACCCGATCAGCGGAAAGATCATGGCCGGCATCAGATATTCTTCGATCAGTACATAGACCCCGGTGATCGGCCGATCGATGAGATTGCGGCCCAGGGCGTCGATGCCCACGATCGACATCACAGCAAAGAGGCCGAGACAGGCGATGGCGACGAAGAGCGCGTCTATTTTGTCAACGATTCGCATGATGCTTATCAGATCAAAGCCAGTGACAGCCAGGGCACGCAGAACAGTAGCGCGATGACCGCCACCTCGGCGATCAGGAAAGGCCCGACGCCGGCAAAGGTCTCTTCAAGAGATTCGTTGGCGGCGCCGGAGGCCACGTAGCAATTGAGCCCGACCGGCGGCGTCACCAGACCGGTTTCCGCGGCGGCGACGATCAGAACGGCGAACCAGTAGACATCGAAACCCAGGTTTTCGACGATGGGCACGGACAGGGGCAAGGTCAGGAACAGGATGGCGACCTGGTCCATGAAGAAACCCAGGACGGCGTACAGCACCACGAGGAACAGCACGATGAGCGAGGCTTCGACAGGCAGAGCGCTGATGTAGGCCACGACCTGATTGGTGACCTGGGTCAGGGTCAGATAGTAGCCGAAGAAGGCGGCGCAAACGATGATCGAAAAGATCATGGTGGTCGTGACCAGCGACTTGCGCAGCGAGGTATGAACCTTTTCGAACGTCAGCCGCCCCATGAAGAGCGGGATCAGAAAGGCCCCCAGCGCGGAGATGCCGGCGGCTTCGGTAATGGTGACGAAACCGGAATAGAGACAGGTAAAAACCACGAGCATCAACAGCAGGACGGGCCAGAGATGCCGCAGTGCGCCGAGCTTCTCCCGCAGCGGCACCGGATCGCTCAGCGAGGGCGCGTCCTGGGGGCGTAGCCTGTGCCAGATCACCACCACGACACAATAAGACAGCGCCGTGATGATGCCCGGAATGATCGCGGCCCGGAACAGGTCCGTGATGGAGTATTCGGAGATCAGCCCGAAGATGATGAGCGTTCCGCTGGGCGGGATCATGATCGCCAGCGTGCCGCTGATGCTGACCGCGCCCATGGAGAGACGTGTGGAATAGCCGTGCCGTTTCATCTCGGGCACGGCCGCCGATGCCAGCGTGCTCGCCGAGGCGGTGCTGGTGCCGCAAAGGGCGCCAAGCCCGGCACCCGAAATGATCGTCGCGATCGCGAGGCCGCCGGGCCAGCGGCCCACCCACTTTTGCGCCACGCCGAAAAGATCCTGGGTCAGGTTAGAGACGGTCAGAAACTGCGCCATCAGGATGAAGAGTGGTATCGAAAGCAGCTCGTAGTGGGCGACGCTGGTGTAGGCCGAGGTCGAAAAGACCCCGAGCAGCGTCTGCGTCCCGCCCAAAAGATAAAGCCCGAGCGCGCCCGAAATCCCCATCGCGAGAAAGACCGGTGTCCCCAGGGCGAGGAAGACAAAAAGCAGAACCAGTGGCAGGAAGGTCAGCATCAGCCCATGCCATCGCGATGATCGTAACCGGCCGTTTCAGACGCTGCCGTTGGGTCTCGCGGGTCCGAATCCCGGGAGCCCGGATCTCGGGGGTCAGTCTGGGGCGGCAGCTTCAGGTCGCCCGCAGTGCTCCCCCCATCCACGAAGATCGACGTTCCGGTGATGAAGGAAGCCTCATCGGAACAGAGGAAGCGAATGGCCAGGGGCGCGTCGGCAGGCCCCGAAAAGCGGCCGAGCGGGATGTTGGCATTGGCCGCCTCGACATAGTGATCGCCGAGTTCGCTGGCAGTCCCGCCGGGAATAAGACCCGGCGAGACGGCGTTCACACGAATGCCATGCTGCGCCAGTTCCATGGCATAGCCGCGTGTCAGCATCTCGACCGCGGCTTTCGAAACCGCGTAGGGGATACTGTGGGTGCGGGGAATCCGGGCCGAACGCGAGATGATGTTCACCACCGCCCCCGCAACACCATGGTCGATCATCAGGCATGTGCTTGCCCGGGTCATAAGCTGGACCGCGCGCAGGTTGACCGCCATCAGGGAGTCCCAGTCGGCAGCAGTGACGTCGAGCAGCGCTTTGCTCGGATAGAGGCCTGCGTTGTTGATCAGGATATCCGGCGCCCCCCAGGCCGCCGCGACCTCTTCATGGAGGTCTTCAATTTCACGTGCCTCGGACAAGTCCACCCTGGAGATCTTTACCGGCTGGCCGGCTTCAAACTCTGAGGCTGCGACCTTCAACCCCGCTTCATCCTTGTCGACGAGCCAAAGCGCCGCCCCGTCCTGCGCAAAGATCCGCGCGATCCAGCCACCGAGGCGACCCGCCGCGCCCGTTACGATGACTTTCTTCGCCGCCGGCCGCGCCGCGTCGCTGTTGTTTCCTGCGTCAGGCGTCATCTGGAAACAACCCCCTCCTGCCCTTGAGGAACGGCATTGCCAAGCTTGGCCTCTATCTTCGCAACGGTTTCTTGCATCCGCGTGACAAGTTCGTCGCGGCGCTGATCAGAGACACGATCGATATGAGTCAGGATCGATAAGGCCGCTGGCGTGGAATAGCCTTGGATAGGGACCGCAATCGCACAGACCCCCTTCAGGTATTCGCCGTAACTAACGTCAAATCCGCGGCGTGATACCTCATCAATTTTGGCATGTGTTTCTGAGAGTGTTTCTTCCGTTTCATCGGGCATCAGAAGTGGGAGCAGCGCGGTCCGCTCTTTGGGGTCCAACTGCGCCAGAATAACCCGGCTCGTCGCTCCCAGCGCCAGAGTCGAAACAAACCCGCGGCCAACGGAAATTTTAGCGCCGTCGCCGCCCAGCACTTCCTGCACCACGATCTTTTCAAGCCCGGCCCTGACGACCAGCGACACCGTCTCACCCAATCTCCTGCTCAGGGCCTCGATCTCGGAATGCGCGCTGATGGAGAGATACTGATGCGAAATCGAGGCCGCGCCCAGTAACGCGATGATTCGCGGACCGATGTGGTAGCCGCCGCTGACCGGATCCTGCAATGCCAGCCCGGCCGCCTCCATGGACTTCAGGATGCGATGTATGGAACTCCGGCTGACACCGAGTTCTCGGGCGATTCCGGACAAACGGTTGTTGCCCGACGCCATGGCATCGAGCGCATCCGCAACTCTCACGACATTCCTGATAGGTTCCTCAGAAACCATTATGTTCCTATATATTGAACTGTAATTCCATATATAGGACATACTATCCGATAAGAAGGAACTGTCAAGAAACAGGCCTGCCCGCGAGAAAACGACGCGACCAGAGGCCGGTCACTGACGCCACGCGGGTTTTAAAATGCTATGGACTGGCAAACAGTTTACGGGTGCCGAAGGTAGAACTCCCAAAGCCTCAAAGGCCCGAGAGACCGACGACGCTTTGTACCAGAGCATGGGTAACACTCTTGGCACCTGGTCTCTTGCCGGAGGTGTTGATGGCGTTGAAAGGCATGACGCCCGCCCCCGGATCAATGGAGGCGCGGCCTTGATTGATCACTCCTCATCGCAGGTAGAATGCAATGGGGACGGCAAAGGTGAAACGCTCGGCCGGAACGTCGGCCGGCGCCTTCGGCAAGGGTTCTGCACGCTCCAGCATCGCCGTGACCTCGGCATCGAGCAGCTTGTGGCCCGAGCTTTGTGTGATGCTATGGGAGAGCACGCGGCCGTCGCGGTCCATGACAAACCTCAGGACAGCGGTACCCTGCTGCCGTCGGGATCGCGCCCGCCGGGGATACTTCTTGTGCTTTTCGAGAAAAGCCTGAATGAGCGCGCGGAAATCTGCCCAAGCGCCTGGCGGGCTTCCTCCCGCATTCGCCACACCACTGCCGGCCCCCGGTTTTTGTTTCGTACCGGATCGGCCGGCACTTCCCGCCGTCGTCTCGACTTCAGCGGGCTTGACGCGCGGTTTCTTGTCGGTGGTCCGGGTTTTGTCGGGAGTTGACGGTTTGAGCGCATCGGGTTGCTTAGCCTCAACCACCTGTTTGACGGCAGGCTTTTGTTTCCTTGGCCGCGCCGGTTTTGCCGGCGGTGGTGGCGGCGTCTTACGGGCGACAACTTCCTGAGCGATGGTCTCGACCGTTGCTTCTGCCGCCTCGACGTCAACGGCCTCGACTTCCTCCGTGACATCTTCAATGGGTTTGTCAGCTTCCAAATCCCGGGCGGTTTCGATTTCAACGGCCTCGACCATCTCGGCGACGATGTCGCTGGAAAGCTCCTCCTCTTCGACCGTTTCCGGCAGCGCCTCGGAGATCTCTGTAACCTCCTGCGCCTCTTCCAGGAGTTCACTGTCTTGGACAGGGGCTGAAGTTTCCTCGACACTGCCGGGCGCGCCTCCGGCCGCCCCCAGGTCGATCTGAATTCCGCCAACGCCGTACTGCGGAGATCCCGAGGAGGGCTTCTGCCAGAACAGCATGAAGGCAAATGCCACATGCACAAACAGCGACAACAGCATGACCGTCGCGACGTGCCGGTGGGAGATCAGGCCCGTGGGATCGTGCATGATCTTGTCCTTGAACAGCCAGAGCGTTTATTTGACGAGTTCAGGTCCAGGATGAATCGTCGTTTTTCACCGCAGCGGAGTTTCATTTTAAGCACTCAGGAATAGCGCCAGGGGAACGAGTATCGGCGATACAACGGCCAAGGACGCGGCGGTGCGGGGCGCGTAGGGCAGCAGGAACCCCAGCCCCAAACCCGCGAGAGACAAGAGGCCGAACCAGGCCACTGTTCCAATTGCCGCGCCCCAAACCGAAAAGCAGGGCAGCAGTGAGAGCACCAGGCATAACCAGCCCGTACCACGCAAAGAATTTTGCCTCGAAGCCGAGGGAACACCTGCCCAGACCTGCCGGTAATGGCGCTCCATTGCAAGACAGAGGCAGGTAAAGCCCGTGTAGGCCAGAGCAAGCGCCAACGCGGCCATCATCCTCTGAGCTTCCGCATCGTTTGCAGCGGGACGCCGGCTTCCGCCCCTGACGGCATCTGCGCCCTCACCGATTTCCGTTTGCGCTGGAGATGCCATGTCGTCCAGGCCAGCAATAAACCGGTTGCAAACATCGCCAGGTCAAATCCGGCCCGAACCCAATCCCCCTGGAACAGGCTGTAACCGAGATGACTTTGCGTGGTCAGTGCATTCAGGAGCGGCAACAGCGCATAGAGCGAAGCCGCCAGCGCCAACTGCTCAACCCACGCCTGCGCCGTCGGCCGCACGGCCGCGTGGAGATAAGCAAGCAGCCACACAGCAAAGAAACCGAGCGCCTCGATATCGGCACGCGGTCCCAAGTCGGCGGGAAGCAGGCGGTTGGCCCAGAAAAACGCCGCGGTCGCGATCGGCAGTCCCGCAATGGTTCCGACGTTGAGGCTGTCGACAAGACGGTAACCGAAACCTGGCCTCGTCTGGTCCGAGGGCTTCGGCCGGCGCTTGGCAGTCCAGAGAATCAGGCCAGTTGCGACGACCGCCGTCCCGACGACGCTTGAGACGAAATAGAGAAAGCGGACCAGCGGGTCGGCGAAACGACCAATGTGGAGGCCGTACATCGCGCCCCTGGTCTCCGCTGCCCACCGCGTGTTTTCCGTCTCCGACAGCAGCTCGCCCGTAACGCCGTCAAACAGGACCTTGCCGCGATGAAAGGTGATTTGCGTCGCGTCCGAAACGGTCAGCTCGATCTGGGCGTTGGCATCACCGGGGCGATAGACGTCGATACGCCCGACAGCACGACCGTCCCAGCGCCGGACAGCCTCCGCGATCAACGGCGTGAGCGGTGTGAGCGGCGCCGCCTGCCGGGCCGGCTCCGGAATCGGCCTGCTCAGTGCAGCCTCTGAAAGGAAGGCCTGCTGGTTGTCCGGGTAGGCCGCCTCCCTGCCAAAGGGCATGTAAAGAAACATGAGCGTGATCAGGCCGGTATAGGTAATCATGATGTGAAACGGCAGCGCCATGACACCCATGATGTTGTGGGCATCGAGCCAGGAACGGTGAGACGCCTTACCCGGCCGGAAGTTAAAAAAATCCTTGAAGATCCGCCGATGGGTGATGACACCGCTGACAATACCCACGAGCATGATAATCGCCGCCGCACCGACGATCAGTCGTCCCCAGACCGACGGCAGGTTCAAATCAAAATGAAAGTAGAACAGAAAGTCACCGCCGTAGGTCGAGCGGGCGACAACCGGCTCGCCACTGGAGCCATCCAGCTCTTCTCTTTGGAACTGCGGCGCCACACCGGGATCGCGCCAGATATAAACATGGGCGAGTGGGTCGCGATCGTCCGGCAGATCGATGAGCCAGCGCCGCGCCCCTGTTGCGGTTTCTTTCAGCCTCTCGTAGACAAGGCCCGCCGCGCCGGAGGCATCCGTCTTGTGGTTCACCTCCGGCCGCATCCACTGGGTAATTTCGTAGCGGTAAAAGCTGATGGTTCCGGTCAGAAAAATAGCAAAAAGCAGCCAGCCGACGATCAGACCCGACCAGGTGTGCAGCCATGCCATCGACTGTCTGAAGCTGCCCTTCACGCCACATTCCCGTTCAGAAAAGTCCAGAAGACAGCAGCAAGGACAGCGTTCGCCACGCCCAGGCCGATCCAGGCCCGAAGAGCGCTCGACACGGCGAAAGCCCATAGAATGGCGCAGACATAGAGCAGGAAGCTGAACATCGTTGCCGTCAAGACAGCTTCGGAACGTGCCATGGGAAGCGCGAGCGCCAGACAGGCGGCCGCCCAGGCCGAAAGCGAATAGCCGCCCAGGGCGGCGGCAATTGTGCGAAACAGGATTCCTGCGCGAGACATCTGTCTACTCGATACAAAAAACCGGGGAGAGGTGCGGCGGCAACGCGCCGCCGCACCGGAAATCACCAGCTATACTTCAGCGTCGCGATGACGTTCCGTCCGATCCCCTGGAAACAGCGGTCGATCCTGTCGCAGGACGCAACGTAGTCCTTATCGAAGAGATTGCTGGCGTTCACGGCGATCTGCGCGCCGTTCAACGTCGGTGAAACCTCGCCGAGGTCATAGCGGATCGCCGCGTCGACCAGAGTATAACCGGGAACGTCGAAGGGGTTCGTGGCATCGCCATTGCTGGTGCCGATATACCTCACGCCGGCACCCAGCCCCAGTCCGGCGAACTGACCATCGGAAATGGTGTAGTTCGCCCAGGCCGCCGCCGAATGACGGGCGGACCCGACACCCGCGGGTGTGTTCCCTTCATCACCGTTGTTACTTTCGGTGATCTCGACGTCCAGCAGCGTATAGGACGCGGTCAGATCCAACCCCATATCTAAACTGGCGTAGGCCTCGACTTCGAAACCGCGCGAGCGGATTTCACCGGTCTGTATTTCAAACCCGGGATTGGCGGCATCAGCCGTCAGAACGTTTTCCTGCGTTATCTCAAAAGCAGCAAAGGTTATGAAGGCGTTATAGCCCGGCGGCTGGTACTTCACGCCTGCCTCGTACTGGGTGGCGCTGGTGGGTTCGAAGGCCGAGCCGGAAAAGTCGACACCAGCCACGGGCAGAAACGCCTCGGAATAGCTGACATAGGGCGCGATGCCATTGTCAAAGAGGTACCCGACGGCCGCCCTGCCGCTGAACTCCTGGTCCGACTGGTCTGAAGTCGTATTGGTCAGGCGGTTCTTGGTTTCGCTCTCGACCCAGTCATAGCGCCCGCCAAGGGTCACGATCCAGTTTTCGTACCTGATCTGGTCCTGAACATAGACACCGACCTGCTCTTCCTCGATCTCAAAGCTCTGGAAAACACCCAGCGGCGGAATCGTGACGTTGTAGACCGGATTGAAGATGTCGATCGGAGCCACCCCCCCCAGGACACGGAAGGAATCTCTGTCCAGCCTCTGGTAGTCCAGCCCGATCAAAGCCGTATGACCGACCGCGCCGGTGTCGAAGTTGATTTCCACCTGATTGTCGACGGTAATGTCGTCGGACTGCTCTTCGACACCGAAGGCAAAACGGTTCAATGTCCGCAAGTCAGGTTGAATGTTCCCGAATACGCTCTCGAATTCCAGATCGTTGCGCATGTAGCGGGTGTTCTGGCGAACGGTCCAGGTGTCATTGAACCGATGCTCGAACTCATACCCGAACGAGTATGCCTGCCTGTCCCAGTCATTGAAGTTCGGATCGCCCTGATAGAAGTCGTCGGGGATTTCACCATTCGGGTTCGGAAAAACCGACCCGAACGCCGGAACCCGATTGACAAAGCCCCCTTCGAAGTCGTCATCCTGATAGTGCGTCAGGATGGTCAAAGAAGTATCGTTGCTGGGTTGCCAGTTCAGAGCCGGCGCAATGACTTTGCGCTCCCTCGAGGTGAAATCGGTCTGCGCATCTGTGTCAAAGGCCAGGCCCGTCAGGCGATAGGCAAACTGCCCTTCTTCATCGATCGGCCCGCCAAAATCGAAAGCGCCTTCCCGGCGGTCGAAGCTTCCGACCTCCCCCTGCAATTCGTAAAAGCTTTCCGAAGTCGGTCGCTTGCTGACGTGGTTGACCACGCCACCGGGCGTGCCCTGTCCGTAAAGAACCGAACTCGGTCCCTTCAGAACCTCGATACGCTCGAAAAGATAGGGCTCGAAACCACCGACGGCAAAGTTCGTTCCTCTGATCCGCAAACCGTTGAGGTATTCGTTGTTCGAACCGCCGGCCGTACCATCTCCGCCGAAACCGCGAACCACGATATTGCTGCCGCCCAGACCTGACGACTCGCTTTGAGTGTTCGCGCGCACACCGGCCGTATACTGCAGGGCTTCGCCCACATTCTGTACCGCGCGGGCATCCAGTTGATCTCTTGTGATAACGGAGATGGATTGAGGGTTCTCGATCAGAGGCGTGTCGGTTTTGGTCCCGGTCACAGTCCGGTCGGCAACAAAACCCTGGTCCGGACCCACGGGACTCTCCGCCCGCGCACCGACAGTGATGGGATCCAACTGAACCGCGTCGCTGTCATCCGAGACAACGCGCTTCAGCGTGACTGTCTCATCTTCGTTGAAACTGTAAATCACGCCCGAGCCTGCCAGCAGCAACCGCAACGCATCTCGGGGCGCATAGTTGCCCTGCACTCCGGACGTACGCCGACCCTGGATAACCTCACTGGAGTAAAGCAGCTTCAGGCCGGCCTGCTGCTCAAAACGGCCGAGCGCCGGCTGGAGATCCTGGGCCGGAATGTCGAAGGCGTGGGCTTCGTTCTGCGCCACAGTCACGGCTTCGGTGAGCAGGACGCCGCCGAGGTCGGCAGGCTGCGCCGAGCCCTGTTCAATCCCATTAAGCCGCTCTTGCCATTCCTGGCCCTGGACCGGGCTTGCAAGCCCAAGAGCGATGAAGGACACGCTCGTAAAACAGTTGCGCAGAAATCTGCCTTGAGTGGTGAACTTCAGGCGAACGCCTGACCTCCCTTCCCCTCTTCCCCCTTCTATCATAGCGGCCAACTCCTCACTTTCAGATCAACTTAGAGACTGTAGGAGCGGCGATATTATTGATAATAAGAATCATTCGCAAGTTTTTATCTTATTGATTTTGGTATAATTTTTTTCCCGATTCCATCGTTTTCTATCAAAAAAATCGCAAGTAAAAATAATTGCCATCTTTGCGCGAACAGGCCTTGGATTGCGCCCGAAAAGCGGGGAATGGGAGTGCCTGGAAGTAAAGTGAAATACAACCATTTATTGTTGATAAAATGAGAGTTGGCGCCCCGACAGCCGTCATGCAATTTCAGCATGGCTGGCATTACCTGGAATCGGGCTGCCCGGAGGTGCCTCCCGATGAGACAGCGCATCCGTAACAACATCACGCAGCGGCGAATCCCGATCCGAACTCAATCTCATCACCAGGCTTTCAAAATTCGAGACCAGGTCTTCCACACCCCTCTCATCCAAGACCGCGCGCGAGAACTCGAGCCTCAAGGTCAGGGTATCGCGCGGTATGATCACGGCCGTGAGGGGATAGCTGGTCTGCCCACGATTGCCGACGTCGCTGAAGGAAACCGCACCGCGAACGGTTTGGCGCAAGGCTTCATCGACGGGATAGTTTTCAAAGATAAGGACGGTATCAAAAGGCGCAGCCTTCTCCTTGTCCGACTGCCCGGTCGAAAGCCCCCAGCACTGGAGCGCCTGCGGCGGTGCATGCTCATGTTCCCGCAGCGACAGATTATCCGCCTGTAACGCGCGCAGCCAGACACCGACGGTCTCATCCGGGCGCGGGTTTTGCACGACGGGCAGGGTTCCGACCAGCAGCCCCATAATACGTTCGATGTCCGGCAGGTCGGCAGACCTGCCCGAAACCGTCGCCCCAAAGGCGACGGTCGCCTGGCCGGTATAGTGTTGAAGCAGCAGTATCCACGCCGCCTGAACCAGAGTGTTGAGCGTGACTTTCTCGGCGCCGGCGAACTGCGTGAGGTGGCTCACCTTTGCCTCATCCAGGGTTCTTTCACAGGCTGTTTGACCGGACCGGCCTTTCTCGGCCTTAAGAGCGCGGGAAAGCAGGGTCGGCGCCTTCAGCTTGTCGAGACGCGCATTCCAGAAGGCTTCGCTGGATGAGTCGGAGCGCTGACGTGTCCAGGCGATGTAATCGCGATAGCGTCCGACACCTGCCGGGACCGGCTCTCTGTCGTAGACCCGAAGCACCTCGCCGAGCAACTGCGACATACTCCAGCCGTCCAGCAGCGCATGATGCCAGGTGGCGGCAAAGCGATAGGTCGACTGGTGCGTCCGGACCAGAAGCATGCGCAACAGTGGCGCTGTCGCGAGGTCAAAATGAGTACGAAACTCCCTGTCGCAGAGCACGTCCCAATCGCCATCCTGGTCAGATGCGTCTCGCCAGTCGAATTCCCGAACCGGGATCGTCGCGGCCTTCCGGACGATCTGCAGGGGCTCGGAAAGCTCGCAGTGCCAGGCAAAGCTCGTGCGCAGGATTGCGTGCCGGGCCAGCACGGTCTGCCAGGCCGCTTTCAGGCGGTCGACCTCAACGCCGGTGATCGTTGCCTGGACCTGCACCATATAGGCATCGGAAGCTGGGTTCTGGATCCCGTGCAGCAGCATGCCTCGCTGCATGGCGGACAGAGGATATATGTCCTCGATCTCCGGGCCGGAAACAGGCAGGTGGTCCAGTTGTTCCTGCGTCAGCGACGCCAGCGGGAAATCGGAGGGACTCACCTGCCCCGCATCCTGCGCAATGCAGTGGTCGATCACCGCGCTCAACGCTTCGCGAAGATGACCCATCAAGCTCTCAACCGTCGCCGGCCGATAAACGTCCTCGCTGAACTGGCAATGCAGCGACAAAGCGCCGTCCATAACCTGGCCGTTGATGGTGAGGCGGCTTCCAAGCGGCGCGTCGAGATCTTTCCCGGAGCCGCTGCTTTCCTCCGCCGGCTGCCAGAGTGCGGCTTCAGAACGCCCGCCAAACTGCCCCAGGTAGTTGAACGCCAAAGAAACCTCTTCGGTCGCTAGCGCGGCGCGCGCCTCGGGACCGCCAAGGTATCGCAGCAATCCGTAGCCGATGCCCCTGGCCGGCACTCGCCGCAGTGTCTCTTTCGTCTGCTTGATTGCAGCGCCCAGATCCCCTCCAGGCCTCGACAAACGAACAGGAAAAACGCTTGTGAACCAGCCTGTCGTGCGGCTGACGTCCAACCCGTCGAACAGATCTTCTCGTCCGTGACCTTCAAGGTGCACGAGGAACGCCTCGCGTTGACACCAGGCCCCCACCGCAAGAGACAGCGCGGTTAGAAGCAGATCGTTTATCTGCGTCCGATAGGCGGCAGGCGCCTCCTTCAAAAGCTGGCCTGTACGCTTGCGGTCGAGTTGCAGACTGACCGTCCTTGCGTGACGCTGTCTGTTTTCGCCCTGCGGGTTATCGTAAGGTAAAGGCTCGATGCCGCTCAGGCACGCCCGCCAATAGCCCATCTCGTTCTTCGCCTGCGCAGATTCCGCATAGGCTTCCAGACTCCGCGCCCACAGGCCGTAAGACGCGGTTTTAGCTGAAAGGACGGGCGCCGATCCCTGCATGATCCGGGTATAGAAGCTCTGCAGGTCTTCGAGCAGAATCCGCCAGGAAACACCGTCGACCACAAGGTGGTGCGCTACCATCAGCAAGCGCTGACTCTGGTCTGGCAGATGCAGCAGCAAACCCCGGATCAACGGCCCCTTCTCAATATCGAGGCTGCATTGAGCTTCGTTACAAAACTCTTCGATCTGGCTGTCCAGGTGCCCCCCGCCATCGAGATGACGTTCCCACAGCGGAGCATCCCCTGGATCATTGCTATAGACTTGGCGCCAGCTTCCATCCGCGGCGCGTTGGAAGCGCAGGCGCAAGGCATCATGATGACTGACCAGTGCGGCGATCGCTTTCGACAGAAGCGCGAATTCGACCGCTCCGGCACTGCGCAGCAGGACCGACTGGTTCCACCTGTTGCGGCCAGGTATCGCTTCCTCGAAGAAAGCGGTCTGGATTGGCGTCAGCGGGAGTTGTCCGCTCGGCGGAACATCCCCATCATCGAACAGCAAGCCCGATCCGGATCCACCTCCTTGCGGATCAACCCTCTCGGCAACTTCGGCCAGTTCCTCGATCGTCTGCTTCTCGAAAAGCTGCTTTGGCGTCAGCCGCAGCCCCAACTGCCGCGCACGGGCGACAATCTGCAGGCTTAAGATCGAATCGCCGCCAAGCTCGAAGAAGTTGTCCTTTACGCCGATCTGTTCCCGGCCAAGAACATCCTGCCACACCCTCGCGAGGGCCACCTCCGACGCATCACGGGGCGCGATGTAGACTTTTCCCGTATTCCAGTCAGGCTCAGGCAGGGCTTTATGATTCAGCTTTCCGTTGGAATTCACCGGCAAGGCATCAATCAGAATCAGACTGGCCGGCACCATGTATTCCGGCAGTGCTTTCGCCAGGCCTTCAGACAGATCTCTCGTATCGAGTGAAGCCTCCTTTTCGGCGACGACATAACCGACCAGGCGCGTGTGTCCGCCAGAACTATGCGGAACCACGACGGCGGTGCGAACGTCCGGCATGGCGATCAGATGCGCCTCGATATCGCCCAGTTCCACGCGAAACCCGCGCACCTTCACCTGATGGTCCGCACGACCGATGAAGTCGATCACGCCGCCGTCTCGCCAGCACACCCTGTCGCCGGTCAGATAGATCCTGCTACCGGGTTCGCCGAAAGGATCGGGCACGAAGCTGGCCGCCGTCAATCCGGGCTGCCCGTGATAACCCCGCGCCAAACCACTTCCACCCAGGCACAACTCACCCGGGTGTCCCTGCGGCACCGGCATTAGATTGCCATCGAGAACGTAAGCGCGCCGATCCCCGACAGGACGCCCGATCGGCACATAAGGCGTGTCGATACCGCTGTCCGCCGTCCCTTTCCAGACCACCGGCGAGATGACCGTTTCGGTCGGACCATAGCCGTTGATCACACGCTGCGGCTTCAAGGCTTTTTGCACCTTTTCCAGGCCGGCTTTCGACATCGCCTCCCCGCCGAAGGAGTAGAGCCAGACCTCGGGCGGATCTCCTGCCTGCGCGGCCCAGTCCGCCAACTGCTGAATATACTTTGGCGGAAAGCCCGCATGGGTCACGCCCTGCTTGCGGATCGTCTCGTAGGTTTGCTCCGCGCTCCAAAGCGTGTCGTCGCGCAACACAATGCTCGCGCCGAAACAGAAGGGTACGAGCCAGCGTTCGTGCGCGCCGTCAAAGGTGAAGGAAAGGAAATGAAGTTCCCGGCTGTCCGCCGTTATGTCATAGCGCCGGCCGGTGGCCAGGCAATGCATCGCAAGCGGGCCGTGCTCCACCGCGACTCCCTTGGGCCGTCCGGTCGAACCCGAAGTGTAGATGATGTAAGCGAGGTTCTGCAGCTTCACCGGCCGGCAAGGATCGGTCTCCGCCTGCTCGCTGAGGTCTTCCTGATCAAGCAGGAGAATAGGACAGCGGTCTTCCAGGCTGGAAACGGCTTCGACCTCCGAGTGACTGATGACCAGGCTAAGACCGGCATCTTCCTGAATAACGCGAAGACGATCCGGCGGGTAATCAGGGTCGAGCGGGACGTAGGCGGCACCCGCTTTGAAGACGGCCAGAAACGTCACGACGGATTCGGGCGAACGCCTCATCGAGATACCAACCCTGTCCTCCGGCAACAGACCCAGAGCGAGCAGGCGATGCGCCAGGCGATTGGCGCGCCGGTTCAACGCCCCGAACGACAGCGTCTCATCATTAAAGACAATGGCGATCTTGTCTGGATTGGCCTTGGCGTGTTTTTCGATCAGGGCATGAACCGGAAGCAGTTCGTCACCTTCCGCCATCTCGTCTGCGGTTTCGTCCCTGCTCCAGACGGTCAGATCTTCGAGCTCCTCCAGCGAGAGCAGCTCGAACTCCGACAGTCGCTTGTTAGCCCCTAGCGCAATCTGACGCAGGATCGCTTCGAGGTGCGCCTGAAAGCGCCGAATACTGCTTTGGTCAAACAGGTCGGCGGCATAAGCGATCCGGCCTGTAATCGCGCCAGAATGTTCTTCGGTCGTGCTCAGACTGAGATCGAACTTCGCGGTGCCCACCGGCAGGTCAAAGCTCTCGACCGTCAGCTCCGCAAAACGCTTGAACGCCTGCTCCCGGCGCTGCCCATGATCAAACATGACCTGAAACAAAGGATTCTGACTCAAGCTGCGTTCGGGCTGCAGTGCCTCGATCAGAGATTCGAAAGGCAGATCCTGATGGTCCTGCGCCGCGACAACACTGTTTTTGACTGCTGTCAGCAGGTCATCGAAGGTCTGAGCGCCGTCAACCAGCGTCCGCAGGACCATTGTGTTGACGAAACAGCCCAGCAGGCGCTCGGTTTCGAGGCGCTGACGGTTCGCGACGGGAACCCCGACCCGCAGATCGGACTGCCCGCTGTAGCGGTAAAGGATCAGGTTGAAGGCCGCGAGCAGCACCATGAAAAGGGTACAGCCCTTTCGCTGGGCCAGCGCACGGAGTTGTTCCGAAAGTGCGGCTGTCAGAACGAAGCTCTGCTCATCTCCCCGATGGCTCGGTGTTGCGGGCCGGGGCCGATCGGTGGGAAGGTTCAGGACTTCATCCGGGTCGCTAAGCTGCGCACGCCAGAACGCAAGCTGCCGTTCCCTTTCACCGGCCTCCAACCAGTTGCGCTGCCAAAGCGCATAGTCGGCGTACTGGATCGGAAGCGCAGGCAGAAGCGGCTCCTGATTTTGAAGCAGTGCCTCGTAGATCTGTTTCAGTTCTCCCATCAAGAGGGGGATCGACGCTCCGTCCGCGGCAATATGGTGCAGCGTTACGACCAGAATCTGGTCGTTCTCTTCCAGCTTCAACAGGCTGCAGCGAAATGGCGGGGCTTTTTCAAGCGCGAAGGCTTCACTGACGATCTCTGTCGCCAGGTCCCGGGCACGCTGTTCCCGCTCCTCAACGGGGACCATGCTTAAATCCATCACGGTCATCGGCACGGCCATGCTGTCCTGCACGACCTGCTCCGCCGTGCCGTCCTCCCCTTCCCGGTAAGTCGTGCGGAGAACCTCGTGACGCTCCATCATCCTGGCCAGGCTTCGTTCCAGAAGGTCACGCTCGAAAGCGCCCCTGAGACGAAAGGCACCAGGCATGTGATAGACGCTCGAAGCCGAATCGAATCGGCTCAAAAACCACAAACGCTGCTGTGCGTAGGACAGCGGAAAGGATTTCTGACCGCGTCCCGATACCGGGATCGGCAGGCGTGAAAAATCTATGCCTTTCGTTTGTAGTGTTTCCAGGAAAGCCCGACGTTTTTCAGGCTCAAGCTGAGCAAAGCGCTCGGCGATCCGCTGTTTTTCCTGTATCGCGGTTGAAGTCATTGCTTCAGGTACTCCCGACGCCAACGAGGGCGTTGAACAAATAAACTTGCGAGGCCTGCGGGCTCAGGGAAGTTCAGGCGACTTTTCCGTCGTCCATTGAACGACTCTGCTCTAAAAGCCCTTTGCGCTCGTCTTCCGACATGGCGGCGATCTGCTTTCGCAGAGCAATGACCTTCTCCAGGCGGCCAGGTGTCGTCTCGACCGCCCGCAACGCTGTCGCCAAAGCCCGCACGCTCGGATAATCGAAGACGATTCCCGGTTCGATCTCGATCTGAAAGACTTTGCGCAAACGCGCCACCAGCTTGATGACGAGAAGGGAATGGCCACCCAGGTCGAAAAAGCTCTCCTCGACGCTCACCCGTTCACGCTCCAGCAGCTCCGCCACCAGTTCCGCGACAGTCGCCTCGACCGGATCGCGCGGCGCGACGTAAGGTCTCTGGGTTTCTTCCTCTGCCGGTTCCGGCAAAGCCTGACGATCGATCTTGCCGTTCGCGAGCCTGGGAAGTGCGTCGAGTGATACGATTCTGCCAGGCATCATGGCGTCGCTTAACCAGGCACGGGCATGCGATTTCACAGCATCCGGGTCGCAATGCGCCTCGCCCGCCTGCGGCACGACATAGGCAGCCAGTTCAAGCCGATCGCCCTCCCCCCAGGCCTTGACTGCGGCTTGCCCAACACCGGGCGCGGTCGCGAGCACCCGCTCGATCTCCGCCGGCTCGACGCGGAAACCGCGGATCTTCACCTGTTCATCTTCCCGTCCGATAATTTGAAGGCCGCCTTCGGGGAGATAACGCGCCAGATCGCCGGTACGGTAGAGCCGCTCGCCCGGCAGCGCAGGAACCTCGACAAAGGCTGACGCATCCGGCTGCCCCAGATACCCCCGAGAGACCTGCGCACCACCGATGTAAAGCTCTCCCAAAGCACCCGCCGGCGCAATGGAGCGGGTCTTGTCCAAGACGTAGACTTTACAGTTGCCCAGGACTTGCGTCAGGGAAGGCCCCGGTCCCTGACGCCCGTGACGAGGATCAAGCTTTCGAACCATGACACCGACCGTCGTTTCCGTCGGCCCGTAGTGATTGTAGACGCGACAGTCGGCTCGGAGCTTGAAGATCCTGTCGACCAGCGCCCAGGGCGTCGCTTCGCCGCCCAGCACCAGCGTGGCAGGCAGGTAGGTTTCGCCGGCTTCGCCAGTCGGCAGATCCAGTAAGGCGGCAAGGTGGGACGGGACGATCTTGAGGCAGTCGATTTCCCGGGCGTGCAGAAACCCGACAAACTCCGTGCCCAGCATCATGGTCTGCTCATCGGCCAGGTAGAGGCATCCGCCATTCCAGAATGCGCCAAAGAGCGTTGTGTTGCCGAGATCCGCCGCGACCGATGACGTTAAGGCAAAGCGGCGACAGGATATGAGGTCAAGCGCGGCGCTCGCTGCCGCAACATAGTTCGCAAGATGGTCATGCTCCACGACGACGCCTTTCGGCCTGCCCGTGGAGCCCGAGGTATAGAGGACGTAAGCCGCCTGCCGCGGTGAGATCTCGTCCGGTAAGGCGACAGGAGCAGCCTGCCCCGCTTGCCCGGAAGAGCTCTCATCCATGAGGTCGGAGATGTACCGCACAGTGGCCTCGGCGACCGAGGGATCCGGCATCAGATCGCGGGTCGTCAAAACCAACGACGGCGTCGCGTCTGCCAGAATGGCCTCACGCCGCGCCGCCGGCCAGGCCGGGTCGAGGGGCACATAGCAGCCACCGGCGCGGAGAACGGCCCAAAGTGCGATAATGAGATCTGCCGAACGCGGCAGTACAAGGGCCACCCGGGTCTCCGCTTCAACGCCAAGCTGGCGCAAGCGCCGGGCAACCAGATCCACCTGAGCGTCCAACTGCGCGTAGGTCCAGGCCTTTCCGTCGGCCCAAAGCGCTGCGTCATCGGGATGATCGGCGACAGTTTTCGCAAAACGCTCGACGAGCGTGCCCGCCTCGACGGTGAAGCTCGTCTCGTTCAATGCCAGCGCATCAGTCCGGTCGGCGGCACAGGCGATTGGCATCTCCCAGATCGGGCTCGCCATATGGGCCGGCAGCAGAGCAAGCGCTGCCATATAGTGATCGAGGAACCTGCGTACCGCGGCTTCACTGTAAAGTGCCGCGTCGTAGTGCAACTCAGCCTCGGCCGGCTGCCCTTCCTTGAAGCCGATATCCAGCACCATCTCGAAGCGCTTCGAAGGTCCGGGCAGATCTCTCGGTGCCCAGGAGAGCCCGCCGCCATCCAGCGAGGGCGGCAAGTCCTGGATGGCAAAGCCGACGCTGGGAATTGCGCAATTCTGGGCTTGCTCGAGCGTCCAGAACTCCTGCGCCTCGCGATGCTCGATCAGCATGGCCGAAAGGCGCTTGAGCGTGCTGGCGAGTGACTCGTTTTCGTTGATGCGCGGCGCAACGGGCAAAATCTCGTCAAGTGCACCAGCCATTTCGGCGAAGGCCTCGTAATCCTGCCGGCAATCATGCTGCCAGCCGGCAATAAAGTCAGGGTCAAGGCTCGTTCGCGCGAGCACCAGCCACCAAGCCGCCTGCAGCACCACACTTCTTGAAACGCCACAACGACCAAGGCCCTCGACTGTCGCCGGATCAAAGCTTCGGCGCAGGGACATCCGCTCCTCCGCGCCCCCCTCTCCAAGGGGATCCAGCAGTTGACAGGCCGGTCGTGGCGCATCCAGAGCCTCGAGTGCCAATCCCTTCCAGTAGCTCCGCCCCATCGAGGCTTCTTCGTCGCTGTCGAGTTCATGGCGCCACTCGACGAACTGCGCGTGGCCCAGTTCCTCCTCTTGTTCCAAAGACTTACCAGTCGCCTCCGGACGGTCCCCGCCCCGGTCAGAATAGGCTGCGACTAGATCACCGTAGATCAGAGTCAGGCTTCTGCGGTCGGCGACCAGGGGTGACGCTAAGAATGAAAGCACGGCCAGATGATCTGTGAGGCGGAACAGCAGAACCTTCAGGACCTGCGCTCTTGAGATGTCCAGGGGAACGCCGCGCTCCTCGCGAACATGCTCCTCCATGCGCTGGCGGGTGTTTTCGACGCCGCGAAGATCAAACTCGCAGAACAGCGGCGTCGAGACCTCAGGCGGCACGACCGACTGACGCGGCAGCAGGTAGCCCGGCTCCGTCCGGAAGGCCGTCCTGACTGCATCATGGCGGGCCGCCGTCATTAACAAGGCCCTTTGCAAGCGCTCGGAATTCAGCTCACCTTCAACTTCCACCGTCATGACAAGAGGAGAGGCTTCCTGTGCTGTCCGTCTTCTCTTTTGCCAATCGGCGGTAATCCGTCCGGCGGTTTCCGAACTTCCACCTGAGCCCCAAAGCTCTTTGATCTTGGAAGCCTCAAACAGGTAACGCTGCCTGGCGGTGAGCGGCAGGCTCTCGTCAGTCACGGCAACGGCATCGGTTACGTCGGCCATTCTTTACTCCTGAAGCATCGGTTCGAGGACGGCGACCTGTCCGCCGGCGAGGATGTCGCTCCGTTCCACCATGTCACCCATCGCAACGGCAATCTTGCGCGGCCCCTCGAAGGGGTCGCGGGCATGGGCCGCCAACATATTGTCAAGCATCACCACATCGCCGGGCTGCCAGGAGAAGCGCACGGCGCAGGCTTCATAGGCCTCGCCAATGGTTGCCATGGTCGCGTCCGGTATCGGACTGTCGTCGCCGAAAACGACCTGCCTCGGCATGCGATCGAGTCCCACCATATCCAGCAGATCGGACCGGACCTCGGCTTCGAGACATGCGATATGATGTAGCTGGACCTGATTGAAGAAGGATCGCTCGAGCGTCACCGGGTGCCGGATGACGGCGGGACAGAGGGTGCGGGTCTGCAGCGTCTCATCGTCCAGCCAGTGATACTCGATCCCCCCGGCTCGGCAGCGCGCCTCGACCTCCGACTTATCGTCCGTCTTGAAAAAGTCACGCCATCCGACATCGAGCCGTTTCGTGAAGGTGCGAATATACTTCAGTTGTTTCCGTTCGAACTCCTCGACCAGCTCGGCCGGCAGACGCTTCAGCATCTCGCGACAGTCGACAATCGGCGTCGCGCCTCCAACCGGCGCGGCCAGCTCACAGAAGAACCACTGTTTCCGCGGCCAGCGTTCCAGGTGGGAACTCTCATTGTGATAGAGAATCATCTGCCGTTCCGGATAAGGTGTCGAACGGTAAATGTTCTTGCCGCCCTCCTTCTTGGGCAGATCGCCATAGCTGCCGAAGAGACCCGGCTGCATCGCTTCCGCGAAACTTTCGAAGTCCAGCGGTGTCAGGATGCTGAAATTCCGGAACAGAATGCCCGCGTGCCGGCAGAGCAGAGTTTCGACAAGGGCCCGGTTCTCCCGCGCCCAGCCGACCGGGTCCAGGTCCGCGACCGAAGGCTCCAGGATAATCGGGAAGGAAGCTTGCGGCTGAAGGAATGACGTCCGGACCGAATTGTACGGCAGGGACGAGGGAACCGGTTTCGATGCCACGGGCCTGTTAACCCGCTGCGTGACCTTTTTTAGCTTTGCGAGCTTGGCGCTCATGCGGACCTTTTGATCCATCGGGACGGCCTCCTGACGGCTGGGCAAAACAAACTGACTGACGGGTGTTTGCGGCGCATCGAGCGCCTCTGTGAGTAAGGCGAGCCAGCTTTCCGCAAAGCCCTGAATGGTCGCAGCCTCAAACAACGCGGTCGCGAACACCCATTCGCCGGCCAGCATTCCTCCGCGCGGTTCTAAGAAGAGCGCCATGTCGAATTTCGAATAGCGATCCCGCTGCGGGAGCAATTCGACTTCCAGACCCGGCAGGTCAAACTGGCCGCCTGGAACGTTCTGGAGCACGAAAAGGCTCTGCACCAGGGGATTGAACCGCCGGTCGCGCGGCGTTCCAACCGCCTCGACGATACGGTCGAACGGCAGGGCGTCGTGCTCGAAAGCATCCAGTGTGGTCTGCCGCGTCAGCTTAACGAGATCGGCAAACAGCGTATCCGTCTCGATCCGCGAGCGGAGCGGGAGCACATTGACGAAGAAGCCGATCAGTCCTTCAAGCTCATTGCGGTCGCGCCCGGCTGTGTCGGTGCCGACAACCAGGTCCTGTTCGCCGGTCAGTCGGTGCAGCAGCATCTGGAAAGCCGCCAGCAGAACCATAAAGCTGGTCGCTCCCTGCGACTGTGCAAAGTCTTCTGCGCGGCGCAGGAGTTCTGCCGGAACCTCGAAGCGAACGACATCGCCCAGATGGGACGCCGTCTCAGACCGGGGGCGATCGAACGGAAGATCCACGACCGGCGGAGCACCTTCCAACTGCCCGCGCCAGTAATCCAGCTCGGAGTCCAGGCGAGCGCCGCTGAGCAGCTTGCGCTGCCAGACGGCATAGTCACTGTACTGCAGCGGCAAATCCGGTAGTACAGACGCAAGAGAATGGCGGCTGTCCGCATGCCGGTTTACGGCGTCTCGATAAAGCGCGGCCAGCTCGTCGATCATGATACCGACCGACCAGCCATCCGCGACGAGGTGATGCATGGCGAACAGCAGCAGGTGCTCCTCTGCGTCCAACTTGAGCAGCCGGGCGCGAAGCAGAGGCGCCTGCGAAATGTCGAAGGTGGTTCGAGCGTTCACCTGCTCCAGGTCGGCAATCGCCGCCGCGCGCGCATCCCGAGAGAGCGGCGACAGGTCCGTCACCGCAATCTCCAGCGCCGTATTGGTCATGACGACCGCACACGGCTCACCATCCACTTCGGGATACCCGGTGCGCAGAACCTCGTGTCTCTCGATCAGCGCCTCGAGACTCTGCTGCAAAGCGGCGACCTTCAAGGTGCCACGCAGCCGCAGTGTGGCCGTCATGTTATAGGCCGCGGTTCCGGCAGCGGACAAACGCTCCACCAGCCAGAGGCGCTGTTGGGCCAGCGACAAGGGCATGAGTTCTGTTCGTTCGACCGGAACCAGCGGCGGTTCGTTCTGCGCAGTCGAGCCTTTGGCCTGCTCCAGGACTTGCGCGAAAGCACGGATCGTCGGCGCGTCGAAGACGCTGCGCATCGACAGATTCGAATGGCCGTCCCGGCGCAAACGCGCCAGAAGCTTCATCGCCAGCAGCGAATGCCCGCCGGAAGCGAAGAAATCGCTGTCGAGTCCAAGCTGAACCCCGGGCAGCAGTTCCTGCCACAGGCTGGCAAGATATCGCTCCGTCTCGCTTTCCGGCGCGGCGGCATTGCCGGGGCAGAGTTGCGGCTCCGGCAGGGCGCGCAGATCGACTTTACCATTGGCGTTCAGCGGCCAGTGTTCGACCCGCACCCAGAACTGCGGCAGCATATAGGATGGCAGGCGCGCACTCAGCGCATCGGCCAGCCGCTTCTCTTGTTCGGCCTGCGAATCTGAATGCGACTGCCAATAGGCGACGAGCTGCTCGGCGTCTCCGACTGCGCGGACTGTAACGAGCGCCCGTTTGACACAGCTCTGATCTTCGAGCACGGCCTCGATCTCGCCGAGTTCAATCCTGTATCCCCTCAGTTTGACCTGAAAATCACTTCGGCCGGCGAATTCAATCGTACCCTCTTCCCGCCAGCGGCCGAGGTCCCCCGTCAGATAGAGCCGGCTGCCGGGCGCCCCCCAGGGATTTGGGACGAAGGAAGCCGCGGTCCGCTTGGGATCTGCGAGGTATCCGCGCCCGACACCGACACCGCCAACCGCGATTTCTCCCACGACGCCGATGGGCGTCAGGTCTCGCTTGGCGTCCAGGATATAGAGCTCGGCATTTGCGGTCGGGCGTCCGATCGGAACGCTCTCTCCTGCTTCGGGCACCGCGTGCAGCGGGTGAAAAGCCACATCATCCGCACACTCCGCGGGGCCATAGGCGTTCATCAGGGGAATGTCAGGATAGGCCCCGAACCAGGAGCGGGCGCAGGCAGGCGGCAAGGCTTCACCGGTCGGCAACACCCAGCGCAAGGCAGGCAAGGGGCGTATGTCGCTTCCCTGGGCATCCAGCAGAGCCTGCAGTAATGAAGGAACCGGTTCGAACAGACTGATTCGGCACGTCTGGAGAAGCTCGAGCAGAGCCTCGGGGTCGCGCACCACTTCGTCCGGAATGATTTCAACGCAGCCGCCCACCAGGGGCGCCGTCAGAGTCTGCCAAACCGAGATGTCAAAGGAGGTGGATGCGGTCTGTGCGATCACGTCACCCTCGCTCAGCCCCAGAGGAGTGACTTTGGCGAGCATGTTATTCAGCATACCATCGCGTGTGACCATTGCGCCCTTCGGTGCGCCGGTCGACCCCGAGGTGAAGATCACGTAAGCCAGTTGGTCGCCCTCTGCCCGCAGCTCCGGCAGGTCTGCTTGCTTTCGCAGCTCCAGCAGATCCGCGCAGGTCACGACCTCTGCGCGCCCGGTCTCGGCCAGCCGAGCGCGCATCGCCATGTCGCAGACCACGAGAGGATCGGCCGCCTGCTCAAGCACCTGGGACCAGCGGACCGGAGGGTGAGCCGGATCCAGCGGCAGCCAGGCGCCACCCGCACGCAGCACGGCCACCATCATGGTGAAGAGCTCCAGGCCTCTCGGAAACAGAAGAGCGACCATCGAATCCGGCCCGATCCCCTTCGCACGCAGGCCGCAAGCCAGTTCACCGGAGTTCTGCCAGAGATCACGATAACTCAAGGTGTTGTCGCCGCAGCGGGCGACAACACGATGCGGGTGTCGTTGTACCTGCGTCGCGACACGTTCGACCCAGTCGGATGACAGGTCATAGTCAGCCGGCTGCCATCCCCATTCACGGATAGCCTGCTGCTCGCCGCCTCCCAGGAGGTCGACATCGCCAACGCGGGCCTTACCCGTATCGGCGAGCCCCTTAAGCGCAGTCTCCAGGAAACCGGCCAAACGGGCGAGGTTCTGCTCGGAAATACGACGGCGGTCAGCGGTGAACTCGATGATCATGGCCGCTTCGGGCATCACCTCGAGCGTGACGCCGTAGTGGGTTTGCTCGATGTTTTCGAGCTGCCGGAAAGACAGGCCCTCGAGATCCCGGCGACGTTCGCCGATCATCGCCAGGTTCTGAAACACCATGATCGTATCGAAGAGCGCCGTGCCAACGCCTGACTGGGACTGAATGTCAGACAAGGAAGCGTACTCGAACTCGCGCAGCGCCAGGTTGTCCGACTGCACGCCGGCCAGGTAGTCATCAAGCGAGAGCATGGCGGCCGGGCGGACACGCAACGGCAGGGTGTTGATGAAGACACCCAGTATCTGCTCGGCACCGATCATTTCCGGCGGACGGCCCGCCGAAGTGACGCCGAAAACCACGTCCTCCCGACCGCTGACACCCGAGAGCACAAGGCCCCATGCCGCCTGCAAAAGGGTGTTCAGGGTAATCTTACGCTCCTGCGCGGCCTCTCGCAGACGACCTGTCATATCTTCATCAAACACAAGCCGCTGTTTGATGGGCTCGATGGCACCGGGCTTGGCCTCGCGCAGAAAGGGCAGGGTCACCGGCGCTTCGAAATCACGCAACTGACCTTGCCAGAACGCCTCGGACCGCGATTGATCCTGTCCGGACAGCCAGTCGATATAGCTTCGGTAGGCTGGCCTTTTCGGAAGCTGCGGTGTTTCCCCACTCACTGCGGCTTTGTAGCGCTCCAGCACCTCATCCAGGAGCATGGCGGAGCACCAGCCGTCGACAATCAGATGATGGCGGCTCCAGATCAGCCACCAGCTATCGGCGCCGACGCGCGCCACGGCGAGACGCATCAAAGGGGGACGGGTCAGCGAGAAACCGACCATCCGGTCGTTCGCACAGAAAGCCTGCAGAGCGGCAAGACGGCCGTCTTCGTCAAGGTCACGCCAGTCGAGCATGGAGACCGGCAAGGGCGCGGAACGCCTGACGCACTGCAGAGGGGCTTCAAATCCCTCCCACTGAAATGTGGTGCGCAAAATGGGGTGACTGTCAATCGCCGACTGCCAGGCTTCGGCAAAGCGGCGCGGTTCGAATACACCTGATGCCTCCACGACCAACTGGTTCACATAGGAACCGCTTTCCGCGTCGAGAAGACTGTGGAACAAGAGCCCCTGCTGCAGCGGTGACAGCGGATAGATATCATCGAGGTCGTCGTTGTCCGCCAGAAAGGCTTCCAGTTCCGAAGCCGTCATACCGCTCGAGGCAAAAGGCTCAAGCGCGACTGACTCTTCATCCGGAAGCTGATCCTCCGCTTTTTCGGCCGGCTGCTTCGGAACCTGGGAAGAGGAAGAGAGTTCAGACGTCAGCGCAGCGGCAAGAGCGGCAATCGTGCGATGCTCAAAAATGGCTTTTGGCGTTACGCGAACACCTTGCGCCTGCCCCTTAGCAGTCGCTTGAAGCGCGAGAATCGAATCGCCTCCCAGTTCGAAGAAGTCCGCGCTCCGATCGACGGCGTCCCGCTTGAGAACCTCCTTCCAGATTTCGATCAGAGCCTTCTCAAGCGGCGTTTCCTGCGGGCCGGCCAACGGCTGCCCGGACGAAGCGCCGTCAAGCGCCTGCGCCAGGGCCGCGATGGTCCGGCATTCGAAAATCTGTTTTGGATGAAGCTGCAGCCCGGCCTTGCGGGCCTGCGCCACAATTTTCAGGCCGATGATGGAATCACCGCCAAGATCGAAGAAATTGTCGTGCGGAGAGACGCTCGGTCGTCCGAGCGCTTCCGCCCAGAGTCGCATCAGCGTTTCTTCGGTTTCAGATGTCGATTCGACGGCGCCGCTGTCTTCCCCGTCAGCCGACTCCAGCGGCTCCGGCAACGCCTGCCGATCGACTTTGCCATTGGGGAGTCTCGGCAACTGCGCCAGCGCAACAAACAGGGACGGCACCATCGCCTCCTGAAAGTTCCGGATCACTTCGTCGCGCAGCCCGGAAAAGTTCCCGTCCCTTATGTCAGCGGCGTCGAAGGTCTCCGCAGGCACGACGTACGCCAGGAGGCGAAGCCCCTGACCATGTGGCGCCGGCCTTGCAACCACCACCGCATCGGACAGTTCGGGACGTTGTCTCAGCCAGGCCTCGATCTCGCCGGGCTCGACCCGGAAGCCGCGGATCTTGACCTGATCGTCGACGCGTCCGAGAAACGTGATGCGGCCATCGGCCTGCATCCGCGCCCGGTCTCCGGTCCGGTAAAGCCGGCTGCCATCCGCCGCATAGGGGTCGGGCACGAAACGATCAGCCGTCAGCCCCGCTTGCTTCAGGTATCCGTTTGCGACACCTGCCCCGCCGATAGCCAGTTCGCCAGCCACCCCAATGGGTGCCGCCGCGAAGTAAGAGTCCAAGACCACAGCCCTACAGCCGTTCAGGGGCTTACCGATGGGTAAGCGGCCGGCGGTCGCTTCCTGGCCGGCGGCCAGCGTATGAGTCAGGCATCCGACTGTCGTTTCCGTCGGGCCATAGTGATTGATCACACGGCAGCTCGGGGCGAGTTCGGAAACCTGACGCACCAGGGCGTCGTCGAGCGCTTCACCGCCGAGCACGAGACTGCGACGCGGCAGCAGACGCTCAGGCTTTGCCACTGCCATCAAGGCGCGCAGATGCGATGGCACAATTTTCAGGCAGTCCACCGGCCTTTCGGCAAAGTGCTGCGCCAAGGCTTCCGGGTCCGCGGCTGTTTCATCGCTCACGATGTGCAGTGTCCGGCCGGTCAGAAGCGCACCGAACCATGCCGTATAACCAAGGTCCGTGGCAACCGACGCCAAGGCACAGAGCGACGCTTCACCGGGAAGCTGCAGCACCTCGGAAACAGCGTTTGCGTAAGAGAGGAGATTGCCCTGACTGACTTCAACCGCCTTCGGCTGACCTGTCGAGCCCGAGGTGTAAATCAAGTAGGCGGGCAAAGAGGCTTCCGCCGGGGGTGAAGGTAACGGCGCGGTGGCAACCGCAGCATCACTCTCCGCTTCCACCTGGGTAACATCCAGCCACGTAACCCCTTCAGGCAGGTCCGGCCGCGCACCACTCCCGACCAGAAAGCGCGCACCACTGTTTTCGAGCATCTGGACAAGGCGATTTGCAGGCGCACCCGGATCAAGGCAAAGGTAGGCTCCACCGGCCTTCCAGGCCGCCAGCATGGTCACGGCGATCTCTGCACTTCGTGGCAACAACATCGCCAGGGGAGCATCGGCCTGATATCCCCTGCCCCGGACAAGCCCGGCGAGATGGGTGGCCCGCGCATCGAGCGCCGCATAGCTCCAGTTCTGGTTGCCATCGATAATAGCGAGACGGTCGGGTGTCGCTCTTACCTGCCGCTCAAAGGCCTGCAGCGCAGTTAGTCCCGGCGTTTTGGCCGCTTCGCCCTCGAGCGGGTAAGAGGCGCTGATTTCGGAAAGATGCGCAGGCAGGCCGACCTCTAACGCCGACAGTCTTGCATGGGGCGCATCGAGGATAGCGTCCAGAAGCACCTGCAACCCCGCCACCATCTGCTCTGCCGCATCGCGGCGGAAGAGGTCGCTGTCGTAGCGCCACTGGGCGATCAGATGATCCCCCGCATCCTGCCATCGCAAATTGATCTCGTTTGCGGCGCCGCGCTGGGTGCCGAAAAACTCCTGCACGACCTGGCGCGCCACCGATGGCCGTTCATGGCGGGGCACGAGCGTCGTCATGTGCCGGAACAGGAGCCCGCGGCCTTCCTTTTCCGATGCCAGCGCCGAAATACGCGACAAGGGGAAGCGCTGACGCCTCAAGCCCGCCCTAAGTCCCCGAAACGAGGCCTTGGCGAAGGCAGAGAACGACGGGTTTCCGCGCAGATCGACCCGCCAGGGAATCGCATTGAGGGTGTAACCAATAAGCTGCTCGAACTCGGCGCCGGAACGCCCCGAAACCGGCGTTCCGATCAGGAACTGATCCTGGCCGCTGTAGCGATGCAGGAAGACCTGAAATGCCGCCCCGAGCAGTCCGAACAAACTGACACCAAGCTCTTGCGACAGAGCTTTCAAACGCCCTGTCCTCGCCGCATCAAGTTGGAAGGTCAACTCCTCGCCACGGAAGTTACGGGGTGCTGCTTCATCAATGTCGTTTGCCAGCAGGAGCGACGGAGGCGCGTCCTTCATCTGATCCCGCCAGAAACGCTCCAACTTCAACCCGTGCGGACTGGCGAGAATACGCCGCTGCTTTTCGAGCCATTGCCAATAGAGTCCTGGTTGCCCCGCAGTCAGAGTGTCACCACGCGCAAGCGCCTCGTAAGCGGCGAAAAGGCTCTCGCCGAACAGCTCGAAAGATAGGAAGTCACCCGCGATATGATGGATTCCGATACAGAGGAAAACCCTTCGGTCACCGCCTCCATGGTCGACCAGGAAACGCAGCCTGCAGACCTGGCCCCGCTCAAGGGCGAAGGGCCGATCCGCCTCGGATTCCAGCCAGGCCAGGACCTGCTCATCCGACCAGCCGCTCACCTTCGAAACGGTCATATCCGGAATGACAGCGTCGGGTGCGAACATCCGCAAACCGCGCTCGTCCTCGGCATAGCCGCAGAACAGTGATTCCTGGCCCAGGACGATGTGTGAAAAGGCCTCGCGGAACTTCGACAGATCGATGTCGCTTCGGAGTTCAGCCGCATAGGCCATGTTGTAGGCCGGACTGTCGGGCGCGAGCCTGTAGAAGGTCCATAGCGACCGCTGTCCATCACCGGCCGGCTGGCCGTCCGAGGTCTGGGAATAGCCCTGCATTGATATCTCCGCGACTCGGCTAAGCGATTTCCGCCTGGCTGGGAGCAGGCTCAGCCATGGCCACGATGACCTTGCGGTTTCCCTTAAAGCTCGATCGGCCGTGCGCCATGAGCATGTTGTCGAGCATCAGTATGTCGCCCTTATGCCAGGGGAACTTGATCGTGCAGTCATCGAGCACCGCGCGGATGTGATTGAGCGCTTCCTCTTCAATGGGGCTGCCGTCACCGTAGTAAACGTTGCGCGGAAGATTGATCTCTCCGCCCACGACGGACAGAAGCGTCTCGCGCAGTTCAGACGCCATGTTCGAGGCATGGAAGAGATGCGCCTGATTGAACCAGACCATTTCTCTGCTTCTCGGGTGCCGCGCCACTGCCTGACAGATCTGTCTTGTCCGCAGTTCGCCATCAGCCTTCCATTCGAAAGCGATATCCCATTGTCTGCAGAACTTCTCCACGTGACTGGGGTCGTCGGTGTTGAACGCCCGCTGCCAGGGGAGATCCAGGCCGTTGCCGTAGTTGCGCACATACATCAGTCGGCGCGTGGCGAAACGCTCACGTATCTCGGGATCAAGGCTTGCGTAGATCCTGCGGCTGTCCGCAATCGGCGTCTCGCCGCCCTCATCGCTCGGCTGAATACAATGAAACCAGATCTTCATAGGCCAGTGCAGCGTATACGACTGCTCGTTGTGCAGCGGTATGATCTGGTGGGCCGGATACTCCGTCGAGGTATAGACACCCTTATCGACCTGAGAACGAGGTGTCGAGCCGAACTCATAGCTCAACAAGGGATCACCGAACGACTCCGCGAAGCGCTGGAACGGCGCCTCCCCCAGTAGTTCGAATCCACGAAACAGCAATGCACCTGCTGCGGGAAGGTGCTCCCGCACGACAGCGTGAACAGAAGGCAGGCCGTCCTCCCAGCGCTGCCCGGGAGACGGGTAGACGACAAGCGGAGAACCAGATGCGGGCAAAAGCCGGCACACCTTCAGAGAATCAGGAAGGATTGCGTGATCCACCAAATTCATTCCTATTTTAGCTTGTATTTCTACGGAAACTTCGCCATTCATTCGGCTGCGGGGCACAGCCTATATCGAATAGATTTAACTTGCAAATGAGAATCATTATCGATAAGAATTTTTTTATAAGCAATTAGTTAGCCTGTTTTTTGTCACAGAAGAGTCTCAAAAAAGCTCTCTGAGAGTCCGCAGTTTTAACCTTAAATCTCACGTAAAAGACGAATCGTTTGCTTACATATTAAATTGGAGGCTCACAAACATGTTATGGGATAGTCCTGAAACAGAATTTCACGTTGTTATCAACCATGAGGAGCAATATTCGATCTGGCCGAACTACAAAGAAATTCCTGAGGGCTGGCGCACAACTGGATTTACAGGACGGAAGGAAGCCTGCCTGTCACACATCGATAGCGTGTGGACAGACATGCGCCCGTTAAGCCTTCGGCAGTCAATGCAAGAACGGGCTGGAAGCTAGTTGAGCAAAACCATGACTGACGCGCGATTCTCCTTTCAGATGATCCAGTCCAAGCGGGAAAGTAGGCTTCCGCGGCGTCTGCTTTGCTTTCCCTACGCCGGCGCCGGTCACAGCCCGTACAACTTTTGGTCGCGCGATTTACTGGACGGCATGGATACAGCATTTGTAAAGCTGTCCAATAGCAGCAGCAGTCCGAATGAGCCGCCATTACCATCAATTCAAAGCCTGGCGGATCGTATCGCGCATTCGATTGTGCGAAGCGCGAGTCAAATCGCGGAGCATGATCTGGCACTCTACGGACACAGTATGGGCGCCCTGCTCGCGTTCGAAACAGCCCGCGCGCTTCAGGTAAAGCATGGACTTGAAGTCACGGCGCTCTTTGTTTCGGGTTGCGCCGCACCTTCCACACCGCGCCAAGTTCGCCTGTCGGGTTTATCTGACGAAGCCCTGCTGGCCGCAATCGCATCGATGGACGGCATGCCGGCCGAGATTCGTCAAGACCCGGAACTCGTCAACGTCTTTCTGCCGGCCATTCGCGCCGACATCGCTGTCTGTGAAGCCTACGACTACACACCCGCGCCCCGGCTGACTTGTCCGGTCACGGTGTTCGCAGGCACGTCAGACGACTACGTGCCCCTGCCTCTGCTCGACGGCTGGGCACAGGAAACCACAAACAGCAGCCGGACTCTGGTTTATCCAGGCGGGCATTTTTTTATCATCGAACATCAAGCCGCCATTCTGCGCCTGCTGAAAGCAAGTCTGGGATCACCACTGGAGTTGCTTGATGCTATCGCCTGACAGCCCTGTTCTCCGCAAGGGAGACATTCATGTGTGGCAGGTAAGTCTCGCAGCCCAGGCGCCCGCCTGGGATCAAACGCTGCTGTCCGTCTCTGAAGCCGGTCGCGCCCGAGGCTTTCACTGCGCGCACGCCCGAAAGACCTACGTGGAGACCCGCGGCGCACTTCGGATCATCCTTTCCGGCTATCTCGGCATGGCGGCGCGTGATGTGAACATCCGCTCGACGCCTTTCGGCAAGCCCTTCCTTCCCGAACAGGCCGGAATACTGGATTTCAACGTCACTCATAGCGGCGACATGGCCCTGATCGCCGTTGCCCGTGGCGCCGTCGGAATTGACCTGGAGCGGGTCGACCCGGACTTTGAGTGGAGTGACGCGGCGGGCGTTGCATGCGGAGCAAGCGAGCGAACGCACCTCATGACATCTCCTTTTGCACTGCCGCGGCAGGCATTTTACGCACACTGGACGGCGAAAGAGGCCTATCTCAAAGCCCGCGGCACCGGCATGGCTGTGCCGCCCGATGCTGTAGTCGTACGCTGGAATGACACGACTTCAGCGAACTTGACCGTCGAAGCCCCCTACACCGACTTCCAGCCATGGACGCTGCACCGCCTGCCGGTCGGCGCCCCATATTTCGCGATGCTCGCCACGAGGCTGACAGCACCGCGGATCAAGTCCTTTCAGTTCAGTCCGACAGACGAAACGAGCCCATCTGCAAACGATCGAGGCTGCCAGCCGATTTTGGCTGACGACCCGACCAACCGGGACAGGCATGATGACCACTTCCTTCACTCTTGATAAGCCGACTCTCTTCAGCCTGGAGCAATTCCGCCGACAGGCACCGATTCGCTTGCTCGACAACGCCATTTTGCAACGGCAGGCAGTCAGGGAATCAAACGCCAGATCTTACCCGCGCCGCATTCCACTCGTCTTGGATCAGGCGCAGGGGATCTACGTCCGGGACACCGCCGGTCAAATTTTCATCGATTGCCTCGCCGGTGCGGGCACTCTCGCCCTGGGTCACAACCACCCTGTCATCGTCGAGGCCCTGCGCCGGACGCTCGACTCTGGCCTTCCGCTGCACACGCTTGACCTGACGACCAGGGTCAAAGACCGCTTTGTGGAAGACCTCTTCGCAATGCTCCCTTCCGGTTTCTCGGAGCGCGCCCGCATTCAATTCTGCGGCCCGACCGGTGCCGATGCGATAGAGGCCGCCCTGAAGCTGGTGAAGACGGCAAGCGGTCGCAGTTCCGTCATGAGTTTCTCCGGTGGCTATCACGGCATGACGCATGCGACGCTCGCAATGATGGGCAATCTTGGGCCGAAGGCGGCACTGGGTTCACTGGGTAGTGACGTGCACTTTCTTCCCTTCCCCTACGATTACCGCTGCCCCTTCGGCCTGGGGGGTGATGCCGGTATCGATGCCGGTCTCCATTACCTCGAACAGATACTGACCGATCCGGAATCCGGCATTCTGCCGCCGGCGGCCATCGTGGTCGAAGCCGTGCAAGGGGAAGGTGGTGTGGTTCCGGCGCCGAAACGCTGGCTGAAAGAACTGCGCCGGATAACACGGGAGCATGGAATTGCCCTGATCCTCGATGAAATCCAGACCGGCTTTGCGCGGACTGGTAAAGCTTTCGCCTTTCAGCACACCGACATCGAACCGGACGTCATCGTACTCTCGAAGGCCATCGGCGGTGGCCTGCCGCTCTCGGTCGTCGTCTACGACAAAGCTCTGGACAGTTGGGAACCCGGTGCGCACGCCGGAACCTTCCGCGGAAACCAGCTCGCAATGGCCGCGGGCATCGAAACCCTGCGCTATCTCAAGGAACAGCAGATCAGTGACCACGCGGCGGAGATGGGCGCACGCCTGACCCGACATCTCACCGAACTGCAAAAAGATCACGGCTGTTTGGGCGACGTGCGCGGCCCGGGTCTGATGATCGGCGTCGAGATCGTTGACGATCAGGCGATGTCGAATGGGCATTTTGCACCGCCCGCGAATCCGGCCTTGGCGAAGTCCCTGCAGCGCCACTGCCTAGAAAACGGCCTCATTCTGGAATTGGGCGGACGTCATGGATGCGTCGTACGGTTTCTGCCGCCGCTCGTTATCGAGGCAGACGAAATCGATCAGGTGGCGGAATCATTTCGCCGGGGCCTACAGGCGGCGCTTACCGAACGGCACAGCCTGAAACAGGAAATGCCAGATCCGGCACACCCGGTCCAAACACACAAGGAAATGGCTTGAATGAAGCTTGCGCCCACAACGCAGCGCGGGCGCAAATTTCAGATTCTCCAAGCCTCTCAGCCTCTTTCCAGGTTCGAAATGACAAGCAGATCCAACAGTTACCGATATTGTCTGGGTACCGTGACGGATCATGTCACCCGCCTTTCAAGGAAGGCCGAAAACGCCCAATTGAAGGGATCGTTCGATGCGTGATCTCGATGACGAGTTGCTGACCCTCCTGCTGTCCGAGGACGATAAAGCACCCGCAGCAATCGTACCTCGATCCAACCGCGGCCCCGCCCGCCTGTCGTTTGCACAACAGAGGCTCTGGTTCCTTCACCGCTTCGATCCGACCAGCACGGCGTACAATCTGACCCGCGCCTATCGCTTAAAGGGACAACTTGACAGCGAGGCCCTCGACAAGGCCTTGCAGGCGGTCATCAGGCGGCATGCCATCCTGCGCACCCGTTTCGATGAACAAGAGGGTGAGGTTCGTCAAGTCATCCTGGATGCGCCCGCCACGCGGCTCGAGCACAGGGACTTGACGAGCTTGCCGGCACGGGACCAGGCGATGGTTCTGGAACGGGCGATAGATGAGATTACCGCCCGCAGTTTTGATCTGACCGCCGCCCCGCCTCTAAGCGTTACGGTGATTCGTCTCGAACCGGATGAACATGTGCTCGTGATGAGCCTGCATCACATTCTTTCGGACGGACAGTCCAACCCGATCCTCGCACGCGATCTGATGACGGCCTACCAGATGGCAAGGGGCGCGCGCGAGGTTCCGAGCCTGCCGGAGCTACCCGTCCAGTACACAGACTTTGCTGACTGGCAACGGGACTGGCTCAGTGGCGAAAAGCTGGAACAGGAAATCTCATACTGGACCGGTTATCTTGGTCACGACTTGCCGGCGCTCGACCTGCCGACCGACCGGCAGAGGCCAGCCAGCAGGACGCAGAGCGGGAGCCGGCATCACTTTCTGCTGTCGCCCAGCCTCGCCGCCAGGCTGCAGGCTTTCTGCCGGGATCATGGTTGCACCCCCTTTGTCGTGCTTATGGCGGCCTGGCAAACACTGCTGGCCCGTTACAGCGGGCAAAGAGACTTTGGCGTTGGTGTGCCCAATTCCGGGCGTCTGCAGGATGAAGTGAACGAACTGGTCGGATTCTTCGTGAACACGCAGGTTTTCCGGGCCCGACTGTCGGCAAAGACGACCGTAAGTTCCTTGTGTGCAGAGTTACGGGACCAGGTGCGGGCCGCACTGGACCACGCATCTCTTCCCTTCGAACTGCTTCTCGATCGTCTGAGCACACCGCGTGAACCCGGACGCAGTCCGCTGTTCCAAACCCTCTTCAACCTGCAGATGGACTCGCAAAGCACCTTCGGCCTGCCGGGCCTGGAAGTCGAACCGATTCAGTTGCAGGAAACGACGGCCAAGTTCGATCTCTCGCTCGATGTGTTTTATCCCGCGCCCCAGGACGAGGGTGACGTGCGCTGTGAACTGGAGTATGCGAGCGAGCTTTTCGATCGCGAAACCGTTCGGCAGATCGGTCGCCACTTCATGCAGCTCCTGGCGGCCATGATCGCGTCGCCGGATAGCCGGATAGATTCGCTCCCGCTCATAGAGGAAAACGAACGACAGCATCTCCTCTTCAACTGGAACCGGAGTGCCGCGCCGCTTCGGGACGACACAGACATGCTGTCGCTCTTCGAATCGCGCGCCGCAGAGTCGCCGGATCGCATCGCCGCTGTCTTCGAGGCATCGCAACTGACGTATGCGCAACTCAACCGCCGCGCAAATCAGCTTGGACGATGGCTGGTCGAGCAAGGCATCGGCCCCGATAGTCTCGTCGCTGTCTGTCTGCCCCGCAATGCAGACCTGCTGGTGGCGCTGCTCGCGATTCAAAAAGCCGGCGGCGCCTACCTTCCGATCGACCCCGAGCAGCCCGCGTTCCGCAACGATTTCATTCTCCAGCACGCAGAGCCGGTTCTTTTGCTCACCTGTGAAGAAACAGAAGATCAGGCGGGACAGGCGGCCAGAGTCATCTCTGTAGAGGCAATCGCCCGCGATGTCGCCCAATTGCCGCCAGAGAATCTTTCACTCGGATTTCACCCGCAGCAACTGGCCTATACGCTTTACACTTCCGGCTCCACGGGCAAGCCGAAAGGTGTGCAGATCGATCGCCGCGCCTTCGTGAACTTCCTTCACGCCATGAGAAGCCGCACCGGGATCACCGCCGATCACCGGCTGCTGGCGGTGACGACCCTCGGCTTCGACATTGCTGGTCTTGAGCTTTTCCTGCCTCTCGTGGTTGGCGGCTGCACCGTTTTGGCGAGCCGGACCCAGGCCCACGACCCCGGCGCCTTGCTGTCCCTGATGGACCAACACGACATCACCATCATGCAGGCCACGCCGGCAACCTGGTCAATGCTGCTGGAGCAGGCGGATGCCAATGCCGCTCTCGGCCATGTGGAGCCGGCTGATACGGCCAGCGCCCCTTGGACGGATCTTCAGGTACTCTGCGGCGGCGAAGCCTTGAGTGCGGAGCTCGCAGCACGACTGCTCCCGCGCGGCGTTCGTCTGCTGAATGTCTACGGCCCGACCGAAACCACGGTCTGGTCGTCCGCATGGATGGTGGACTCGACCAAAACCTCTCCGCTCCCGATCGGCCTGCCGATTGCGAACAACACGCTCCACATTCTGGACGGCGAGATGGAACCTGTGCCTCCGGGCGTGACCGGCGAACTCTACATAGGCGGTATCGGTCTGGCGCGCGGATACAGCCGTCAAGCCGGCCTCACAGCGGCAAGATTCCTTCCCAACCCCTTCACAATTCCCGGCGCGCCCGGCTCAGGCGCCGGCAGCCGTCTCTATCGAAGCGGCGATCTCGTCAGGCGGCGGCGTGACGGCACGATCGAATTCATCGGCCGCCGCGATCATCAGGTCAAGATACGCGGGTTCCGCGTCGAGACCGGCGAGGTCGAGGCCGCTTTGGAGTCTCATCCCGAGGTAAGGCAGGCCGTCGCGATCGCTTATCAGCCAGAGGGCCGGGAAAAGATCCTTTGCGCGTACTACACGGTAGCCGCCGTCACTTCATCTGAAGAGGACGCCGACGCCAGGCGGGCGAGTGTTCTGACCGAGCACCTGAGAGCAAGGCTGCCCGGATACATGGTGCCTGGTTTGCTGATCCCGCTCGAACGCTTTCCTCTGAATGCGAACGGAAAGGTCGATCGGGCCGCACTCCGCGCTCCCGAATTCAGCGCATCACAAGAGGCCCTGGCTCTCGAAGGCGATACCGAACATCGCCTGGCCGAAATCTGGGAAGAAGTGTTGGGTGTTACGAAGATCGGCGCCGGCGATGACTTCTTCATGCTCGGCGGCCACTCGCTCCACCTGGTTCGGATTCAGGTGCGCATACGCGCCTCTTTCGAGTCCGATATCTCCCTTGCCGACCTTTTCATGGCACCGGTCCTGCGCGACATGGCGGCCCGCGTGGATGAGACCTGCGGACGGGATGAAGAAGACGATTTGGCTTTCATGTCGGAACTGCTGGAAACGCTATGACGCACCACCAACTTCCCGCTCTTCCTCACGGAGAACTGCCGCGATGAACCTGATTCGTTCCCTGCTGGACAAGTTCCGCTGGCTGCTCGTTCTCGCGCTGTCCTGCGGCGCGGTCAGCGCGTTTGCCGGTCTCGCGGTGATCGATGCGATCAACGACATGATCGTAGAGCCAGCCGTCCTCGACCTCGCCCAGATCGCTTTCCTGGCGTGTCTGCTGATCCTGGTGTTCGCCTGCGGCTTTGCCTCGCAGGCCCTGCTGACAGCCTTGGGACACCGCGTGGTCTACGACATGCGCATGTCGACGATCAAACGGGTCCTGGACACGGACGTGGAGCAATTGGAAGCCATCGGCACGCCGTCGCTCTATGCGACCCTGACCAAGGATATCGCGTCCATCGGCATGGCCTTCAACCGGGTTCCCTTCATCTTCTACAACGGCGTTCTCGTCGTCGGCGGGTTCATCTATCTGGCCTGGCTGTCTTGGGAACTGTTTCTGTTAAGCGCCGCTGTCGTGGGCTTGGGCGTAGTCTGCGCGCAGACCTGGGTGATGCGGATGCGCCAGCTCATGAAGCAGGTGCGCGATACCGATGACCGCATCTACGCCGGTTACCAGGACGCCATTGAAGGCCGCTACGAACTGGCCCTGAATACCGCAAGAAAGCGCAGCTTCTACCATAAGGACTTCGAACCCGTCGCCGACTTCGCCAGGGCTACGGAGGTCAAAGCCGACCGCTACTGGGTATTGAGCGTAAGCTGGACCGCACTCCTCATTCTCGGCCTGATCTGCGCCATCTTCATCGTCGGCGAAATGCTGTCGATCCCGCGTGAGCGCATGGCGGCCTTCGTTCTGGTCCTGATGTTCCTGCGCATGCCGCTCAATGATCTGGTCGGCACGCTCCCCATACTCATGACCGGCAGCGTCGCCCTCGGAAAGATCGAGTCTCTGCGTCTGGCCGAACACCAGCCGGCATTCCAGGCGCCGCCGTCACTGGCGGCCGTCGCTGAACAGCCAAGCGCCGGCAATCTCTTGTCCCTGCGGGCCGTGACCTACGACTATCCGCCATCAGGCGATGACCGGGGCTTTCATCTTGGACCGGTCGATCTGGACGTCGGGGCAGGTGAGACGCTGTTCATCGTTGGTGGAAACGGCAGCGGAAAATCCACCCTGATGAAGCTGATTGCGGGCCTCTACCGCCCGTCTTCAGGACACCAGTGGCTGGCACAAACAGAGGTGACCGATAAATTCCGCGGGTGGTACAGGGAGCACTTCGCGACGGCCTTTTCCAATGCGCATCTCTTCGAACGGCTGGTCGGCCCGGACGGGCACTTCGACGGTGAGGTCGCACAGGCCTTCCTGGAACGGCTCCGCATGGAACACAAGGTCACCCTGCAGGACGACATCCTCTCGACCACACAGCTTTCCCAGGGTCAACGCAAACGCCTGGCACTGCTCGCCGCCTATGTCGAGGCGCGGCCGATCCTGCTGCTCGACGAATGGGCGGCAGATCAGGACCCGCTCTTCCGCGACTACTTCTACACCGAGCTTCTGCCGGAGTTGAAACGCGGCGGCAGAACGATTATCGCCGTCAGTCACGACGACCGCTACTTCCATGTCGCGGACCGCGTTGTGCGTTGTGACAGTGGTCTGTTGCAGCCCGTCGCCTCCGAGGTCGCGGACCTCCACCCGATCGCACCAGACGCTGCCGGCTGGTCCCCCACGCCTTCGAGAACGGCCTCGTAGCGCCATGCCGTCAAAGCCACAATCATCCGCGCCAGATCAACCACCGAGTCTCCCCTGGGACACAGCAAGAGGTGATTTCAATGCTCTCGAACAGTAATTCGCAACCCGAGGCGGTTATGGGCTTCCCCACCGCCTGCCGGGCGCTCGATAAGCCCCTGGTATCGATATTGTCCGCGTCGAAACTCGAAGTTTGCCTCGGCGCGGAGCTGCAGCAGGTCTGGCGCACAGATACGGGGGAAAAGGGTGACCTGACGCTGGTTCTGGAGGAGGACAGAACCGACGGCGGACAGCTCCGGCGGCTGTCCGGCCTGGCGGCCCTGGAGAAAGCCTTTGCGCAGCACCCCGAACAGCGCGCAATTAAGCTGAGCGGCACCGAGAATCTTTCACGCCTGCTGCTGCAGGACGGCACGGCTCTTAGAATCGAATCCGACATCCTCGAAGTTGCGGCTGAGCGTCTGTGGCAGCAGTCCGACCTTTGGCTGTGCAGCCCCGGGAACGACGACTACGTCCAGCAGTTCACTATGACGGACGGGCGATACCATCCGCGGCGCGCACCGAAACCCCGGGGCACTGTCTATGCGCGCCACATACCCTGGCTCGACCGGACGCTGTCGTTCCGTGTCGTGGACATGGAACAGGATCTGGAGCGCTTTCACCGCTGGATGAACGATCCACGGGTGGCACAGTTCTGGCAGGAAGAAGGCGATCTCCTCAAGCACAGGAGCTATCTCGAGGGGCAACTGGCCGATCCTCACTTCATCCCCCTGATCGGGTGCTTCGACGGTCTGCCGTTCGGTTACTTCGAAGTCTACTGGGCCAAGGAGAACCGCATAGGCGCCTACTATGACGCCGGGGACTACGATCGCGGCTGGCACGTCCTGATCGGCGAGGACAACGTCCGCGGCCGGGCCTGGATCACCGCCTGGCTTCCCTCCCTGGCGCACTACATGTTTCTCGACGACCGCCGCACCCAGCGAATCGTGGGTGAACCAAGGGCCGATCATCACCAGCAGATTCGTAATCTCGACAAATCGGGATTCGCGAAGATCAAGGAATTCGATTTTCCGCACAAGCGCGCCATGCTCGTCATGCTGCTGCGTGAGCGCTTCTTCGGCGACCGCCTGTGGGTTCCGAAAGATGGGCACCAGGACGGAATTATCAAACCGCTCGATTAGCTTCGGGCAGCAACTCAACGGCAATATCCGTGCATGAAGGTTTGACACCATGCTTCTGACGAAAAACACCGCTCCGGCGCGCACCCGCATCTACGACACGATCGGTGTCGGCTTCGGACCATCGAACCTTGCCCTGGCAGCCGCCCTTCGCGAAACGGCTCTGACGGCATCCGGCTTCGACTTTCGCTTCATCGAAAAGCAGCCGTCCTTTGTCTGGCATGGCAACATGCTTCTGGACAACAGCCGCATGCAGATCTCCTTCCTGAAGGACCTCGTCTCTCTGCGAAACCCGGCCAGCCGCTACAGTTTCATCAACTATCTGCATCAGAAGCAGCGGCTTCAGGATTTTATCAATCTGAACACCTTTTACCCGAGCCGGCACGAATTTAACGACTATCTGTCCTGGGTTGCCGAGCAGTTTTCCGACTCCTGCGACTATGGCGAAGAGGTCACCAGCGTCGAGCCGGAGCTGCTTGCCGGCAAGGTGCAGTACCTGCGCGTCCGCTCGCGCGAGCGCGACGGCCGGGAGCGCGAACGCCTTGCACGAAACGTCGTCGTGAGTGTCGGAGGTTCTCCCAAGGTTCCCGCCGAGTTTCTCCCTTTGAAGAACAACCCGCGCGTCTTTCACTCATCGACCTACCTGAATTCGATGCGCAACGTCGAAAATCCCAGGCGCGTGGCCATCATAGGATCGGGTCAGAGCGCGGCGGAGATCTTCCTGGATCTGCACGACAAAGACCCGAATGTCTCGGTTGATCTGATCTCCAGGGCGCTCGCGCTCAGGCCCGCCGACAGCAGCCCCTTCGTCAATCAGATCTTCAATTCGGACTATACGGACTACGTGTATCGCCAGCCGCCGGAAGACCGGAAACAGTTCCTGCATGAATTCGGCAACACCAACTATGCCGTCGCCGATCTCGACATCATCGAAACCATTTTCGATGTCATGTATCAGCAAAAGGTCACGTCGAATCACCGCCACAGCGTGCTCAACCGGCGCAAGGTCACGCGGGTAACGACTGAGCCCAACGGCATCGCGCTCGAGGTAAGCTGTCTCGACGGCGGAACGCCCATAACCCGGAGCTATGACGCGGTGATATTGGCGACCGGCTATAACAGGCAGCACCACAACGAGCTTCTCGACCCCATGAAGCCCTACTTCGTGAATGACGAGGTGGGTCGCGACTATCGGATCGAGCTCACGGCCGACTGCAAAGCCCAGATCTTTCTGCAGGGCTGTTGCGAAGCGACCCATGGATTAAGCGACACCCTGCTCTCCGTGCTTCCGGTCCGGGCAAAAGAGATCGTCTCCTCCATATCCCAGACGATTCTCGAAGAGGCAACGTAAGACGAGGCCTGCCGCAAGGCGGCAGCTTCGGGAGCGCAAAAACAGCGGGCTTTAGCAGGCTGCCAGGGGTAGGGAGCGTCGTCCTGCCCCTCCGGACGCCCGCCATCAACTGTATTTCTTGACCGCGACCTCGATCTCCTTCAGGAGCGTGGCACCGATCTTGCCGCCGGTGCCCGTGATCTTCTGGTTGAAGACCGTGCGAATGGCGCCAATGTGCGCGTCGATCAGCATCAGACGCTTGCCGGTCACGGCCATGCCGACATCCTTGGTGGCATCATGAAGTGACTTCCCGAAGGCCGTGAAGAGCGGGTAGTCGAACACGTCGCCCTGCCCCCGAAGTTCGTGCGCAATCCGGTTGATCTGCGAGAGAATCTTGCCGCTGTCCTTGCGCCGCTTCTGCAACTCTCCGAGACAGGCCGCAAGGGTCACCAGATAGCTTTCGGTCCATTTTGCATAGTCCCCGACCAACTCCTGAATCCTGGCTTCCGCCGCCTCGATGACCTCCGGGTCGAAATCGACCTGCCCACGCATGACGTTGGGGCCCAACTTGTCGAGCAGGTGGTTGGCCGGCCGCATGATGACGACGCGCACATCATCACGCAGATGCTTAATGCTCGAGCGCGCGTTGATGATCTGAACTTCGGTCGTCTGCGTGACACGGCGGTCTTCGGTGCGCTCTTCCATGGATATGCGGCCGTTTCTGTCAGTGATTTTCTCAAACCACTTGATCGGCCGATCCAGGCGCCTGCGGTCCGGTCCGAAGTAGTCCTTCGCCAGAACGAACTGCCGCGGATTTCGGATAACCTCGAGAATGCGATCTGCGATGCCTTGAGCTGTAAAGGGTTTGACGAGGAACTCCGTCATTCCCGCATCGCGGGCTTTCTGGACAATGTTGAGATCCGCCTGACCGGAAACCATGATGAAGGGAACGAAGCGGTCTGGCGTGAATTTGTCGGACCTGACCCAGCGCAGAAACAGAATCCCGTCCACGTCCGGCATGACGAAGTCCGACAGTACGATGTCGATCTCTCCGATTTCCGATTTCGCCGGATCCGCCTTGCTGGCTTTGAGCAGCTCGATGGCCTTGGTTGCCGTCGGTACGCCGACGACGTTCTTGATCCCGAGGTCCCGGATTGTGGAGGTGATCAGGCTACGCATGAAGCTGTTGTCATCCACGACCATGATGGAAATGTTATGCCAGTTGAATTTCAGCATGGGGCCGTTATCGCATTGACTGTCACTGACTCAATCCGTTTTGAAGGTTAAGGCCTGATCTCAAAACACCTACTTTGAGTTGTTATAGTGCCACCTTATTACGATAGCTTTTTCGAAAGAAGTTCTAATTCAAAGAAAGAGATAGAGACGATCTTCCCGTTTGTGTGCGACTGGAATCTTTTGACGGTCGATCCGGGGATATACAATCAGTAGGCAAACAAGAGAGGGCGCACTCCTGCTCTCGATCGCCGGCGTTGTGATCCCGTGCCGGACGAACGGCAGGCCGAGGCTCTGCCCCGGCCGGTGGCTGTGTCGGTTCACCAAAGATAAGAGCGGGCGCAAAACCCGCTCGGAGCTCAGAAATCCAGGCCGATCTTCACCGAAGCGGTCTGGTTGTTGTAGTCCTCGCGCGCCTCAACATCATAACGAAGCGCAATGTGGGCTTTGTCCCCCAGGGTGATGGGCAGGCCGAGACCCAGGTGGCCGGTCCAGGGGCTGGCGTCGATGCCGGAGGTCACGAAAGCCTCGCCACCACCGGCGAACCTGCTGATCACTTTAGGCCGCTCGTTAAGGGTGTCGTAGACGGCGCCAAAACTGGCGACCAGACTGGCTTCGTTGCTGATCCTGTAGCGCAGATTGCCGCTGACCCCCAGTTCCAGAGCTTCCAGTTCATCCGACTCCGCAACGAGATTGAGCGCCCCCGCGCCGGTTTCTCTGTAGCCTTCACTGTCGAAACGCATGTAATCGACACGCACGGCAGGAATGAACTGCGCGTCGTCACCCAATTGGATCGTTTGGCCGATGCCGCCCCCCAGATGAAAGTTCATGCCGTCGTAGCGCGCGCGGGCAGTCGGCCTATCGTCCAGGAAGGTAATACGCCGCTCACCATCGGTCTCACTGAAGCCCAAACCCATTTGAAAATCGACTTCCGTAACGTCGGTCAGGGCGTAGCGGCCATAGCCGAACAACTGGTAACTCTCGATGTCCGCTGAATGCCGCTTGTCGTTGCTGTCTACCTCCGTGCCGCTATAGGCGAAGGCCAGTCCCAGATGGATATCGGTATCGATGTTGCCGTCGGCACCGAGCACAAGGCCTTTGGAGCGGCCGTTAAAACCCGTCACCGCGCCGCTGTCGCCGTGGTCCTGCCGGTTATAAAACGGAACCGCCCAGATCTGCTTCTCCGCAAAGGTCTGGTCTTCCGTGGACGTCCAGTCCTTGTCACTGAGCCGCGACCGGAGGATCCGGCGGGTGCTGGCGAGATTGTTCTTGATGGGAACGGCCGCGCTCGCGGTCAGCAGAGGCAGGGTGTCGCTGACCGCGCTGCTGACACTTTGCTGCGATCCCAACGCGCCGAGCGCGCCCAGGACCCCGTCCATAGCGCCGTTGCCGCTGGTCCCCTGGACAAGGAAGACGTCAATAAGATCATCGAACACGATCGCCGCACCGACTCCCGGCCAGTTCTCATTTGCGACCACCGCATCGTGCACACCGTGGCTGCCGCTGCCACCACCGCCACCAGCCGCGGCCACGAGGGTGAGGTTGACGGCATCGCCCGCGACCTCGGCCCCGAAGTCGAAGAGGACGGAGTTGTCAGTGACGCTGAAAGTACCGTCCGACGTCAGGGTGCCGGCGGTGATAACCCCCAGCAGATCGCTGGTCGTGAAGTTGAAGTTGGGATTGGCGACATCGACGTCAATCCTGGCGCTGCCCGGCAGGCTCGCCGTCCCCGTGACCACAAGTTTGCCGAAGACGGTGTCGTTGGTCACACCGACCTGGAAAACACCGTTCGGGTCCTGGGTATAGTTCCCGTTGATCGTGGCCGTGTTTCCCGCCGCGATCGCCAGGGTTCCGAAGTTGCCAAAGGCCGCCGGGCTGACAGCCGAAACGGTAACATCGTGCCCCATCTCGAAGCGGCCGCCGCTGCCGACTTCGAAGCGGCCAACGCTAAAGCTGTTTTCACTGCTGAAGTTGCCGTTGACCGCGACGCGCGAATCCGTGCCACCTGAAACCGTTCCCGTCACCCGCGCTGTGGTGCCGTTCAGGTTCAGCGCGGCCGTGCCGTTCAGGGTCACGTTCGTGGCGTCTAGTACGCTCGGGCCGGTCTGTGTAAAGCTGCCGCCTGTCGATACCGTCAATCCAGCCGCCGTCAGCGTGCCGGCGGTCTGATTGACCGCGCCGCCGACCGTAAAGCCCGACGGACCGGCGGCAGACAGGCTCACGTCATGGCCCAGATTGAGCGTAGCGCTGTTACCGACCTCGAACTGCCCGACGCTGAAGCTGTTCTCGCTGCTGAAGCTGCCGTTGACCGCAACGCGGGAGTCCGTGCTGCCCGAAACCGCTCCCGTCACCCGCGCCGTGGTACCGTTGAGGTTCAATGCCGCCGTGCCATTCAAAGTCACGTTCGTAGCGTCCAGCACACTGGCGCCAGTCTGCGTGAAGTTGCCCCCCGCCGCGACCGACAGGCTGCCGGTCAGCCGGCCGGCCGTCTGGTTGACCGTGCCGGCGGCATTGAAGCTGGTGACATTCACATCACCCGCGCCGGTGATGTTCGTCACGGTGGCATTGTTGGTCGCCAGGCTCCCGATCGAAAGGCTGTTGCCGCCGGCGACATTGATATCCACGGCTGTGGTTCCCGTGCCGACATCCAGTGTGCCGCTGATGCTGCCCCCGCGCAGGTTGACGCCGTGGGCCGCGCCGTCGCCCAGATCGACATTGCCGGTCACCGCCGTGCCGTCGAGCGTCAAGCTGTTGGCGACGAAGCCGTCCAGGCCGATATCGCCGTTGACCGTTCCGCCGCTGAGCACAAGACTGTGCGCGGCATTCGCGCTCGAGGTGATGTTACCGGTGATGGAACCGCCCGTCTGGTTGACGGTCAGAGCACCGCTGCCGGTCTGCGTAATGTTCCCCGAGACAGTGCCGCTGTTGGTCAGGGTAAAAGCGTCCCGGGCGTCGATGGCGGTCCCGCCGCCGCCGGTGATGTCACCGTTGTTGACGAGACCGCCGCTGTGGCCGGTCATGGCCGTTTCCGCGACGATCGCGGTGCCGGAGGTCGAGGAGATTGTAGCGCCTGCGCTGTTGGTGAAGTCCTGCGTCTGGGCCTCACTGTCGATCAGCAGGCCGTTGCCCGTGGAGGTGCTGCGCAGGGTCCCGCTGTTCGTGACGGCGGCATTCTGATCCTCGCGTAACTGCAGCGCGGCACCGGTCGCGCCGGTGGCCTCGATCGTGCCGCCGCTGTTGTCAAAGGACATGAGTTCCGATCCGTTTCTCACTTGCAGACCGGCCGTACCCCCTGTGATGCTGCCGCTGTTGGTGAGGCCCACCGCCGACCCCGCCTGGCGCCCGAGTTCTATGCCGATCGTGCCGCCCTCAATCATACCGTTGTTGATGAAGTCGCCGATTGTGGCGGCGTTGCTGAAGCCCAGCCGGACGGCCATGCCGTTGCCGCTGCGGATGGTGCCCGCCGCTTGGTTGGTCGCCGTCGTTGAACGGTCCAGGATCACCGAGGTTATGGCGGCGGCGGATGTCTGATCGATCGTGCCGCTGTTGCTGAAGTTCGTGACGGTACCGGGAAGAAATAAAGTGGCGCTCGAATTGCTCGAAGACTCGATCGTGCCGGAATTGGAAAAACTGCTGATAGTCCCCGACGCGTTGAGATTCAGGGCGTTGAAATTCGTGGCACGCAAGGTGCCCTGAACATCGAAGCCGGAAAGCGTCGTGAGTGACCGTACGACGACGGCCGAACCTCCCGCCCCGGTGAGGGTCACGCCCGGGTCTATTCTAAAGGTACCGTTCGCACCGTTGGTGGCATTGATATCAACGGCAAAGTTGGCGTTGTCAGTGAAGTTTGTCGTCTGCGTATGGTTACCCGGCGCCGTGATGGTCTGAAGCTGTCCGGCGGAATTGTCCTGGTCGATGATGATGTCGGCTCGTACCCTGCCGGAAACCAAACTGCCGAATAGAAAACCGCTAAGCGCCATCACCAGCAACAATCGAACGAGCGACCGGCCCGGCTTCACCCTGAAGCTGACACGCCTCACACTGCCCCCCAAGCACAGAAATTTCTTAAGCTGAATTGCATGGCTGACAGAATTCAGATAAATGCGGCCCGGCACACTGGGGATGACTTGATGTTTTAAGAACTTCTACGGACTCGGAACACTCAAACCAAATATCCGAAGGCCTTCCCTCTTCCCCCAGAGTTATCGAAAGGTTCGGTTTACATTTTTTACTTGAACTCACGGCCAACACTGCCGGAGTGAGGATGTCGCGCCATCCGGCGGTCGAAGCCCGAACCAGGGTTCGGAGCAACGGAATCCGGCAACAAACCGCGCGACGGGAGCAGCACGCGACCAAGGTCCCGAGCGAAATCCAAAGACCGGGAAAGAACGGACGAAGACAAACGCCCAACTGTGTCTCGGGAAGACACAACCGGGAACTGCCACGCAATCTGACCGAAAGGCAAAGGCCCCTTGGATCCACCGTCGGCATGATCAGAAAGATCGCAGCAGCACGGGTAGTCGATACGCGAACACCACTTCCCTCTCGTCGTTAAAACCCTGTCCCTTTCAGCCTCCCCCGTGCGGATTCGACGGAACGCCCGCGCACCGGAGGCAATGCACGAGCGTCACGACAACAGCAGCCTGCCATCGAAGCTCTTCCATCAAAAAGAGAATTTATCTCGAATCCGACACTATCCAGGGTAAACGCTAGAGGAAAGCCCGAGGAATGTCTATTATAAACTGTATGAAAAATTTATTTGTTCAACTATGAATATACTATTTTCGATCTGAAGTTTTTAAAATTGATCAACTTAAATAAAATACACCTACTTTAAATTGTTTTCGGATAAAATATTTTATCCTCGGTAAAAATCATTGCCGAATGAACCAAGAAACAAGAATACCAATAATTATTCCAGCTTTTAACAAAACCAATCTAATTAAAAACTCAACCACAGCACGGCGCACTTCTCTATTATTATTACATATTCGAATCTCTTCAAATCCGATTTGTTTTCTCTTTTCGGCCTCCAGATGCAGCAAAAACCATCTTTTGTCCTCACCAAGCTGCCCAAGAGGCAAAAGACTGTCTCTGATTTTTTGATTCTCTTCGGGAAGACAGACAAAAAATTCCTCCAGGTACATTGCTTCAATTTTCGATTTCAGCATTTCAAGCTCCGCTCGCTGCTCCTTTGGAACAACGGCACAATAGGCCTGATAGAGCTGGTCTATATGCGTGAGCGTTGCGCTGGTTCCGCCAAGGCTGTAACGCGCGATTTCGGCCTGCGTCGTGGTTGCGGACATGGAAGGAGTCCCTACTCGAGAATGTCGTAGGATTTTGCTTTCTGCGCCAGCTCGGCGCAGAGCTTGTTCAACCCTCTTTCAAGCTTCGCGACACCTTCCCCGCGTGCCTTCTTTGCCTGGTAGTTCGCAAGCAGCTCGTCGTACATCCCCCTGGCCAGCGCGAAGGTGAAGTTGAAATCGGCCCCGCCGGCTTCACTGTGTTTGCGTATGTAGGCCTCGACCTTATTCCGGCTGTAGGACAAGCCGCAGTAATTGCGCGTTGCCACCATCAAACCAAGGTACGCAGCGAGGCCGTTGTCTGCACGGGAAGCGCCGGGATAAGGAAAAAAGACAAGAGGCAGAACCAGCACGCAGGGAAGAAACTTCATACTGATTGTCCCTTACCTGGGATTAAGACTGACTATTAAGATCACCCTCAGTTGTACGAATCAAGCAGAAAAAACAATCTGTGTTAGAATTTCATTTGCCTACTCTTTAACTGGACTGTAAACTTACAAAGGTCCTTTCCTACGCCGCGGCTATGTGATTCAAGGTCGCTTCCACGTGAATTCGGCAACACCAACTATGCCGTCGCTGATCTCGACATCATCGAAACCATTTTCGATGTCATGTATCAGCAAAAGGTCACGCCGAATCATCACCACAGCCTGCTCAACCGGCGCAAAATCACGCAAGTGAGCACTGCGCCTAAAAGCATCACGCTGGAGGCAAGCCATCTTGACGATGGCGTGCGGAGGGAGGACTAGCGCCTAAAGAGAGCCGCGGCTTCTCGCGCTCGTCCTGAATGATTTGACCGACTTGAGAGATAGGTGACGTTTTGTACCGGAGACATGGGTAACAGCTTTGGCATGTTGTTACATGTCGGAGGTGTTGATACGGTGGAAAGAAAGTTCGGTCATGGAGGAAAGCCTTCGTTTTGCTACCCGCCTTCTCGAGGGTGAGAGCGTATCTCATGTCTGTCGGGAGTTCGGATTTCCCGTAGGACCGGTTGTAAGATTCTGAACCGCTATCGGCAGAAAGGTGTGGAAGCTCTGGCAGATCTTCGAGAACAAGCGGGAAGAAACCTCGCTGGGGTGCCTGGGTCTGGTCAAGCGTGCAAAACAAAGACGGTGCCACAAGTACAAGGGAACCGCCCTTTCCAGCCTGCTCTCCCCCAATGCCCTCTGCTGTACCGATTTCAAGGGAGAATTCAGGCTTCGCAACGGCCGATACTGTTACCCCCTCACCGCCACTGATCAAGCCGCGCTATCTCTTGAGTGTGGAGGCCTTCGACAGCATCCGCCAGGACGGCGTCACCGAGAGCTTTGTCCGTCTTTTCAAGGACTATGGTCTGCCCCAGGCCATCCGATCCGACAACGACGCCCCTTTCGCACGCCCGAACGGCCTCTATAATCTCTCAAGCCTCTCCGTCTGGTGGCCTCTGGCTGGTGGCTCCGTCTGGGCATCGCTATCGAGTGCATCAAATCCGGCCATCCACAGCAAAACGGCCGCCATAAGCGCATGCACCTCACCTTCAAAAGAGAAACCACCAAGCCAGCCCATCAGAACAGCCTGCAGCAGCAGGCCCGGTTCGATGACTTCGCCAGGGAATTCAACGAGGAAAGACCTCACAAAGCCCTCTTTCAGGGCCTCCCAGAGCTCACATACCCCTTCCACAGCAAGGAAGTCATCGTCACATCCGGCGGGCGTCCTGACTTCTCACTTGAAGATCAAGAGCGGATTTTAAGATACTCCGCGCAGAGTACCCAACGGACAGGACCACACTTAAGGACAGAGAAGTTTCCTCAGATTCGGTGAACCGCTCGTGGGCACTTCTGGAGTTTTTGCCCAGTTCATGCTTATTACAGGCATTCGCGTCCAGGAAGCTCGCGGATTACGATGGAAACGCATCGGACCGAGAAATCCGGCTCATAAGGATGTCGAGTGGCGCCGGTATGAACCCGGTGAAGTCGTCGATATAGATATTCTCAACTCCCCCAAAATGCGAAGATCCGGGTTCGAATATTCAAACTTTTACAAGTATTGAAGGCACCTAATCATGCGCGAATGGTGATTCCTACAACCAGCTACTTTACAATCATTTAGCAGTTGCGGTCTATGTATATGCTGTTTTACGAACATACGCCTGAGCCTTGAAGACGTCTCTCTCCCCGGCACACTCTTTCAGGTAGCAAGTGTCAGCTTGCAGATCTCGCGTTGCCCCTGATCCACGACCCCGCGTAGGTTCTACTTGATGATCGTCAGGTTCGTTCCGGCCAGCGTGATCACTGGTTGCACCTACTTTTACCAACCCAGGGTCGATTCCACAGCGCACTCATCAACGAACATGGGCAGGCAGTGGACTTTCGCAGCAACTGCAAACGGATCTTAGGTACCTTGAAGAGCGAACGTTTGGCTAATCAGCAGCGACTCCGCGGATCAGGAATGTGACAGCACTTCGCCAGCCAGGTGTGGCACGGCTTGCAGGTCAATCTGCTCGGTGAGAGCATCCTCGAACAGCAACTCGTCGCCTATGAAAGGGTGAAATTTTTGCGTCCCCAAACCTGCAGCACATGGGCGTACAATGCGGGCTAAGTCTTCTTTCCCGTTTGCGATATTGTGCAGGGCTGCTTGGACAGTGGTATCAGAATCCTTGGGCAGTGCGACTTCCAGAAAGCCGTCATGGGTCGAGACCTCGTATCCCATACCGGTCAGCACCAGCCCCAGCGAGGTGGTTGCGGTCGTTCCTCGCCAGGTCGCGACCAACGTATTGTCTTCGCCAAACGAAAGCAGTTTGGTCTGATCGAGCCTGCTGTTGACGAACTCTGATCGCGCTGCTTCGAGCAGGCCCACCGCTACCTTGTCCAGATAGGCAGGCAGCGTTTTCTCGGCTAAAACAGTGCGCATGCGCTGAACGACCTTGTCGTGGATTACTCCGCCGCCACCTCCAAACTTCGGCGGGATCCCCGCATGATCGGGCGAGACAAGAATGAGACGTTCGCGATCGTGAACCTCCAGAATGCACCAACGCCGTCCTGAGAAGATGATCGTCATGTTTGGAGCCAGAGGATAATCGACGGGCAGTGTTCCGAGGGTCTTGCCGTCGTGCACCACCCGGAATTCTTCTGGCGTCTGGAACACCGCATAGAAACTGTAGTGCTCGACGATCCGCTCGCCTTGGCGTCCCAGCAACAGGGTGCCGTCCGGCGCTTGCTCGATCATTGCCACTTCCTTGTCGCCCAGCCGGCGCAGAAGCCGCGCAAACAGCGCCTGGTCTACGGTCCTGAAAGGACCCCGGTCGCAGAGGGTGGCGAAGATCCGTGTCGCCGAGGCCCCGCCGCGCTCCGCAATGACTGAGAGAATCTGATGCGTGAGCGTGGAGAGATGCAGCGCGTGCGGGTCCGGGGGCTCACACCAACCCTCGACCAACAGCTCGATCATCGCGATGGACCGGATCAAACCGAGATGCAAGCGGTCAATAAAATGAGACTCTGCGTTCGTCCGAGGCTCTGGCGCATACATGCGCAAGACCGACGGCAGGCCGGGACGCCGTCCCGAGCGTCCCAAACGTTGTCTAAGGTCTGCAACCGAGAAGGGCGGTCCGATTTGACCAACACAGGCAACGTCGCCAATGTCGATCCCAAGTTCGAGGGTTGCCGTGCAAATCGCCGTGGTCGGGAGGCGACCCTCTTTCAGGCGGGTCTCGACGAATAGACGATGATCGCGGGACAGACTGGCATGATGCGGAAAAAACTCGTCAGGAACTTTTTCGGCGGCGCATTTCTGGCGCAAAAGATCCGAGTATAGCTCGACACGGCCACGAGACCCGGCAAACACAAGATTATTGGCCCCGCGCATCTTCTGGAAGATATGCTCACTGATCGCGCGTTGCGCGGACAGATCCTGCTTTTCCGGTGCTCCGTCCTCGCTCTCCTCGGTCTCGCGATCCACTCCAGTCAGGTAGCCACGGATCTGAACCTGGAGTTCTTGACCCTCGGCGCGACTTTCCAGAAGTTCTACATCCTGCGGCGCCTCGGGGCGGAGATAGGACCGCGCCAGGTCCATGTCGCCCAGCGTTGCCGACAACCCAACCCGGCGTACACGCCGACCCACGGCAATCTCCAGCCGTGTCATCAGGGATCTCAGATGCACTCCGCGTTCGGAATCCAGCAGTGCGTGCAATTCATCGATCACGATGGCCTGCGTGCCTTGGAAAACGCCGGGCACCTCGTTGCCGCGCAACACGAACATGGCTTCCAGCGATTCAGGGGTGATGAGCAGTATGCCGGACGGGTGCTTTCTGGCCTTGGACTTTAGCGCCTGAGAGATGTCGCCATGCCAGGGATGCACTGGGATCCCGAGCGCCTCGCATAGATCCTCGAGACGTCCGAACTGGTCGTTGATCAGCGCCCGGAGCGGGCCGATATACACCAGATCGAAACCACCTTGGCGATCACCCGCCAGAACACGAGACACTAGAGGGAGGAATGCCGCCTCGGTCTTGCCTGCGGCGGTCGATGCCGAGATGATCAGGTCTTGATCTCCCTGCACTAAAGCTGGGATCGCGCGTTCCTGGATGTCGCGCAAGCTGGTCCAGCCCTTCTTCCAGATCCAGCGGCGGACAGATTCGGCCAGAAGATCGAATGCGCCCGAGACCTTGTCAGAGCCGGAAGCTTGTGAGCTCATGACTCTCGTCCTGACCGGAAGGCTGGTCGCCATCGTCTATAATGTCGCTGAGATCATCGCCGCCATCCTCGGCGATTTCGACTTGGCCGATCAGATCATGCCATGCGGTCCCCGGGTTCTGTTCCAGCACCGCAAGCAAGTTCACGAAGGCTGTCACAGTGTTCCGTGGCGTCCGGAAATACGCGTCTCCGATTCTTTGGGAGCAATGCTCCATGAAGGCCGCCAATGCACCATCGGGCAGCGCATCGTCTTCGCCCTGAAATACTCGGCGAATATTGCTCAGCAAGACAAACAGATCCTCGGGCGTCAGCGAACTCAGCTTGACCACCGGGCCCGACAGATCCACTAACCCGTCGCGGGCAAAGCTGTTCTCGGCAAGGCGCGATTGAAGGGCTTCGTAGCTGTAGAGCCCGCGCCGTGTGTCCATCAGGAACTCGGGCGTGCCTCCTAGTAGGAAGCCCAGATGCGCCGCGCTACCTTGTAGAACATCGTTAAGGATCCGTAGGATCTGTTCATAATTCGCATTGCGGGCCTGACTCGAAGTGAGCTTGTAGAGGTTGACCAACTCGTCCAGCGCAACCATCAGGCCCGCGTAACCTGCTTCCTTGACGAAAGCTGCCATCAGCTTCAGGTGATCATAGACACCTGCATCGTCTATCATGGCTCGGACGCCCAACGCCTTGCGGGCATCGGTTTTCGTGGCAAACTCAGCGCGTAGCCAGCGTAGAGCGTTGGATTTCAGCTCGTCATCACCTGTTTCGTGACCCTCCCAGTATTTTGCGATTACGGTGGAGAAATCATATCCACCAGTCAGTTCTTCCAGGTGCTCAAGTTTTTTGCGAATAACGTCATCCGGCGTCCGGTCGTCTGCCTCCGCCTGGCGGATCGCCTGGGTCACGAAACGCTCAACAATGCTCGCCATGGCGCCGCCATCCGGCTTGGTCCGGGTCGAGGCATTTCGGGTCATTTCGGCATAGAGCAACCGAGCCTGGCCGCCCGTCGCGTGAATGCGTCTGTCCGGTGCGAGGTCCGCCGAGAAAACGACCATCCCCTTCTCCAAAGCCACAAGACGGACTAGGTTCAGAAAGAACGTCTTGCCAGAGCCGTATTCGCCGATGATGAATCGGATGGCCGCGCCTCCGTCGGCAATGCGCTCGACATCGCGAACCATTTCCGCAATTTCTCCCGCGCGACCGACCTGGATATGTTGCAGGCCAAGCCGTGGCACCACCCCGGCACGCAGGGCCTGGACAATCGTATCGCGCTCGCGACGCTTTATCTTCGGACGTTCCATGATTTGCTTCCCCTAACGCATAAGCTGTTCAGCAATTTCTGCGTTTACTTCGAATCCTTCGTACTCTTCGATCAGGGCGTCGCCTAACCGGTCGAATGCCCATTCATTGATGGTTTCCAAGGCGCCAGAGGACATCAGCTGATGTTCGGCCGTCAGCGCCGAGAAGTCCGCCTCGGACCAATGCTCCCGCGTGATCAGAATGGCGGCGACGGGCCGGTGCTGGCCATCAAGACCGGCGAACGCATCATTCTGGTCATCGCCTTCAGTTTCTTCTGTATCGTCGTCGGAATCGTCATCTGAGAAAATGTCGCCGAGCACGTTCGCCACTTTCGCCGTGTCCTGCATGACTGACGAGATCCTGGACGCATCCAGGGTGAACGATTTTTCTGCCGCTGGTGCCGGCGGGATCGCGTACTCGCCGGTGCTTACATCCGCGGCGCGTACAGCTACGGGTTCGGCACTGGTTGTGAGCGCATGAATGTCTGAATAGACCTGCCCGCTATCTAACCCCATCGTTTTGTAGAGGCGCTCGATGACCTTCACTTCCTCTGGATCGACACGACCATCCGCACCGGCCGCGATCACGGCCAACTGTCCCAAAGCGCCTTGCAGCTCAGGGGGCGCGTCCTTCAGCTTCGCACGAAGCTGTCCAAGATCAGGCGGCACCGAACGCATCCAGAGCAGGTTCGCAGCCAGCCGCGAGCGCTCTGCAGCGGGCAGTCCGTGGTTCGACTCGAACTGCTGGCGCAGATGTTCTTCTTCCTGCGAATCTATCCTGCCGTCGGCATGAGCGACCATGGTGCCGACAACGAGGCTGAGCAGCGCCGATTGATATTCAGGGCTAGGGTCTTCAATCGAAGTTGCCCCGTCCGGCAGTTCGAACAGGACAACGGGTTCACCAAACTTCGGGCGCCTGAGTGCAAATCGCGGGTCAGGAGCCATACCGATGCCGAGTTTTGCGAGGGCATCCGCGGCGCCGGTGAGCTGACGTTTGCCTATCTTATCGGGACGGGCTCCCTCCAAGCGTGCAATGAGGTTCTCGACCTGAACAAGCCCGCCGGCAGCGATACGCTCTGCAACCCAGCGCCGGAGGTCGTCCAACTCCGCACACGGAAAGTACGGCCAGATTTCTTCTGGCAGCAAAGCGTGCGCTTCGATTGTGCCTCGACCATCCGGATTGCGGCCGAGATACCGGCTAAACTTGTCCAAGGCATCAGTGGCCTCGTCGGCCAGCTTACCTGCTGTAACCAGTTGCTTCGAGAACCCGGAAACATCGGGAATATCGCCAAGTTGCTTGGCCAGATCTGCCACGAAGTTCCCGGATGCAGCGTGGTATTGCAACTTCAACCGCCGTTTTGGGACACGTAACTTCATTCCATCAGGGAACTTGCAGTCGAACAGATGCCGAAACAAAGCCCGAAACTCAGGGAAAGCGCGCTTCACGGGCGTGCGTGGATATGTTTCTGGGTGGCACATGTACCAAGAAAGCAACCAATCTGCCGTCAAAGCCTCGCCACGTGCTGCCATGTTGCCAATGACCAACAGCACATTTGCTGGAACGTCGTACCCGGTATGCTCGAACACCGGTGTTGGGTCCTCGGGCGGGTCACCCAAAATGTTCGCAGCTTCCAGAAATGCCCCAAGATATCGCCGTATTGAATGATTCATCCCATAGATTTCAAGCAAACGTTCAACTTCGGCAATGATCTCCGCTCTTTCCTGCGCATCTGCACGATCGACGAAGACACGCCTTTCCAGACCATAGAAGTACAGGAACACATAACCAGCATTGTACTCTGGGTCGCATCGCCCGCCTGCAAGCCATTGCAGATAGGTTGCTCGCGAACGAGGCTCTATTGATGAATAACTGGGCCAATAGGACATACCCTGACCGTCATAGTCTGTCCCAACGCGTGGAACGCTCTTGCTGGGATCAATGAAGGCATTATCTGTTTGCCGGTGCCGCCCGGAACGCGGCGGTCGTCCTACATATACCATTCCGCCAATGTCGCGACCGGCCACCCGGGCATTCCCCGACTTCGGGATCCACCCGGAAGAGCTTGAATTTGATGGTTGCTGATCCGAGGCCGTACCGCCTTGCGCGGACAGGGATGCGCGAGCTTTCTCCTCGGATCGATCTGTCACCCGGCCGCTTGCAAGGTCCAAAGTGACGACCACTTCCCGCGATTTTGGTTCTGCGGGCTGTGTTGTATCTGTCGACGTCAGGTAGAGCGATGGGTGTCGTTTTTTTTCGCTTTGGCTCGGCTGATGCCGCGTGAACAACCGAATGATGTGTCTGACCACAAAGCGTACGACCAAAAATGCACCGAGAAGCAGTACACCGAGGATAACAAAGCCGATAAGGAGGCTCGATTCATCGGCGGCGTGTCCGGAAGACGATCGTTGGGCCGGCGTCGCTGTATCGGTCTCCTCAGTGCCTATGGAGGTCACCGCAGGCCTATCTGTGTCGTTGCCCGCGACCTCGGGGGGTTCATTGATAGGACCCGCTGTCGGCTGATCGGTATTAGTTGGTTGCTGGGCTCTAGCGCCAGTTTGATTTTCTGGACTCAGCAGAAGCTGAATTGTTTGATCGTCCAGCTCTCCGGTGACCGGCAGTCTATTGGCTTTTTGATAGGCCTTGATTGCCCTACGCGTTTTCGGGCCGCTGAAACCATCGGCGGGGCCAGCTTCATAGCCTTTTGAATTCAGCTGGATCTGTGCATCGCGGATTTGTGTAGACTGTGCTTGAATGGGGTCGCTTGAACAAAAAATCACTAAGGCAGCCAGAACTAAGATCCAGCGGAAGCTCCTTGCTACCTGTAGCAATGCACAAATTCCTAAAATTGCATAAAATTCTGAACGATACCGATTGCGCCAGACTACACGCAGAAGCCGCATTCGGCAACGTCACATCAAGCAAAAGTTGGATCCTGGTTTCAGGGATGATGCGCTGCCGCACTGCTGATCATGGTGATGTCAGCTTTGGGCCGGCCCGTCTTGGACGCAGCCCGTGTCGTCAAGTCTCCACCACCTCGGCGATTGCGAGGGCATCTCCGAGTTCAACGCTGAGGTAGCGGACCGTACTGTCCATTTTCGTATGCCGAGCAGGAGCTGAACAGCCCGCAGGTTCGCTGTCTTGCGATAGACCTGCACAATCTTGGTTCGATGCATCGAATGAATGCCGTATGCGCTGGGCTCCAAACCGATGGATGTCACCCAGTCTCGAACGAGGCGTACATACTGCCGTGTCGAAATATGCAACGGCTCATGAAACCTCCCAATCCACAGGAACTCTTGGCCAACCATCATCGGATATGAGAGCCAATGTTCAAGCGACTTCCGAGTGCCCTCGGTGAGTTCGAAGCGAACAGGCTTCCGTGTCTTGCTCTGAAGGATGGATGTGCACTCCTTTATCTGCCCGGCGGCTAAAACGTCGTCCACCTTTAGGCGGATGAGATCGCAACCGCGCAGTTTGCTGTCGATTGCAGTACTGCAGAGCACGAGATCAAGTACGTTTTCAGCGATCACCAAGCGCATGCGAATAGCCCAGACATACTTTGGAAGGAATGGGCTTTTCTGGCCTACGATACGTCCCTTGTTCCAAGCGGGTCTGCGATGTCGAATGGCAGGTAAGCTTGGTGTGTGTACTGCGGATCCTCCGATCTGCCGCTCACATCCACCCTGCCAATCGGACGTTGGACCATGAAGCACACTTCAACTTGCTGCGACGCGCTCGACGACCACTCCAAGCCCAAAGCAGGCGTTTGCTCGCAATGATTCTAAGACGGCTTTGTGCAAGGGACGGGCTCAAAGCGACATCATCGGACCAGCACGTTACGTCACAGCTTCGAAACCGGCAGCATAGGAACACCTTGTCCAACATCCGGATGGCAAGGTCGACCTACTCATAGATATCGTCACCCGGTAGCAACTGCTGCTCATCCAGCCAGTATCGGATACCTCGGTCCCGAAGTTGGCCATGAAGCCGCCGAGCGAAAGATCTGTCATTGCAGCTATAACTAATGAAGCAGGAATAGAATTGAACAACCGATTCTTGAAGCAAGCTGGGGAGATTACCAACTAGCCGATCGGGAAGACCTCTCCCTAGGAGTACTGCTTACGGCAATCGGCCTGAGCGGACATGCGAGAGATTGTCAAAGTTGCTCGGCTCATCGTGACGGATTTCATGCAGTTCCTTAGCATCGGACAAATCCGTGTCTATAAAAATTGTTCTGTTAAACTGCGCATCCCTGTTGACCTGCTCCCGCAGAAGTTCCTCAGTTTTAGGTTAGTCTGTTCCCTGCTTACGGGGGCAGGCAATGAAGCGTAGCAGGTTTTCTGAAGAACAGATCATTCGGAGAGCGTCAGCTTGGCCTTTCGGCTAAAGATCTCTTCCGAAAGCACGGCATCAACGACGCGACACTCAAAGAGATGCTCGGAAAAACTTCTGAAGCCCGGTTCGAGGAGAAATGCTATGAACTGGGCAATCGATAAGAAGAGCTACTCGCAACGCCGGGCCTGCGATCTGATCGGAATCGATCGGCGGGTCTACCGCTACCGCTCAAGACGGCCGGATTATGCTATCGTCCGAAAGCGCTGGCCCCCTGAGCACCGTCGGTTCGGCTGTCGTCGCCTGAATATCCTGCTGCAGAGCGAGGGCTTCCATCTCAATTGGAAGAACTTCTACCGACGCTACAGAGAAGAACGTCTGATGGTGTGCAAGCGCGGCGGGTGCAACAGCGCCCGAGCCCCGTTGGTGATCCCACAAGGCGCTAGTAGCCGTTGGAACCTGGACTTTGTTTCCGGTGCGTTGCTGGATAGCCGAAGGTTAAGTATTCTCTGCGTGCCCGTCGACTTCACTCGCAAATGTCTGGCCGCCGTGGTGGACAACTCGCTCTCCAGTATTCGCGTTACCGGGGAATTGGGTCAGCCCTGCAAGACGCGCGGACACTAGGATATCACTGTCTCCGACAACGGCACCGAACTGACCGCGAACGCCATCCTGAAATGGCTTCAGGATGCCCAGGTCGATTGACACTACATCGCTCCTGACAAGCCGATGCAAAATGGCTTTGTCGAACCGTTCCTCGGTCGTCTGCGCGACGAGTGCCTCAATGAACATCTGTTCATAAGCTACGACCATACCCGCAAGGTGATCACTACCTGGAGCGACGACTACAACTTACACAGCCCCCATTCGCGCCTCAAAGGGCTCACACCAATTCAATTCGCAACCCGGTTAAAAGCGGACCATAACCCGAACAGAGCTAACTTATGAACGCAGATAAACTAGGGGGCAGATCATAGGACCGTAGACCAACTCAGTGGGGAGGATCACACAATTTGGAGTATCCCGTGAGCCAACGCAGCGACTGTCATAACAATACGTTAGCAGAGAGTTTCTTGAACCTGCTCAAGAGAGAACGGTTACGGCGCAGGACCTTCAAGACACGAATCGGATCAAGTCGGGATGTATTCAAGTACATCGATATCTTCTACAATCCAAAACGCAAACACGGCAGAAACGGGTTGCTGTTACCCGTAGAGTTCGAACAGCAGAAAAAGTGAAAGCGAGGGCTGCTAGAAAAGTCGGGGTTATCCAGTTTACCCTTGACTGGATCAATGACGAGCAACTTTCCAAGACCAAAACGGCGGAATTCAAGAAGGATGAGCGCCGAAACAGCTTCGTTCGTGCAGTCAATCTACATCGTCTTGGCCGCTTCCGTGACCGCAATCAGGAAAACCTTTAGATCCGGGCATCTGCACACGACCTGTTTGTTACCACCATTATTCCTTGGAACACAATTCACACCGGTCGCATAGTCAAGGCTTTGCGCAGTTAAGGACAGGTTGTCCCGGCTCATCTACATTCCAGCCTGTCGCCGCTAACATGGGAGCATGAGAACCTACCCGTCGATTATCTTTAGGAAGGAAAACCGATACTCAATGAAGATAGCTTCCGCACCATCCCTTTTAGCCCAAGATCTTTTTACCGTGTATCTACACCCCATTAATGTTCAGTGGCCATTCTGCTTGCAATGGTAAAACTTAGGCATTGTTTCTTAGCTTCACTCTGCCGGGCCGCTCGACTTAGTGGCTGCATTGTAGTTCTCATATGACTTCCGAAGACGCTCCCGCCAGATTTCGACCAGTGGAGGCCCCTCACCTTGCTCTTCGAACAACCAAGTCTGTTGTTCTGCAGTCAATGGACGACGGTACATTGACGCTGGATCAGCAGCGGTCTGAAGGTCAACGACGTTATCTTCTATTGGGTTTTCGTAGCCGCTTTGCACGATTCCGGTTATCAGTTCAATATCATGGCGGACGCTACGCATAAAGAAACGGGCCAGAGTTTTATTCAGCTTGTTCAAATCAAGCTCTAGGCCCTCGGCAACAAAGTCATGGCTCATTTTTTCAATTTTTGAATTGAAAAGAGCCTCTACGGTTCTGAAAAAACCACGGACCAAAAACTCCTCTGAGGCTGCAAGGTCTTGAATATTATTCAAACAAAGCGGTCGAGCACCAGCCGCTTGCAGCTGCAATTCATGTTCAACTTGTTGGATAAATTCGTAAACTTCATCGCGCAGATGGCGTAGCTCACCAAGCCGCGCCCGTGCGCCCCCATAGTCAGTGAACTGCGCCTGCATAGTCATCGGTAGGACACCTACCTTTGTTAGCTCATCGCGCACCTCTCTCAACTCACTAATCATCGCCTCCGCATGGGGTTGTGACAGAAAGTAGATAAACCCGCCAAGATCCGAGCCGTGCCAGGCGAGTCCAGCTGCAAGCCCACGGCGAACATCAGATCGCATCGCCGCCGGCACCAACGCCCAACCCTTTCCCTCAGTGATCTTGCAGGTTGTCCAATGTTCCAATCGTTTGTGCGCAGGTGCTTTGCTTACTTCTCTTTCTGATGCGGAGAGCAAGCTAACGCCAAGCAGATATCCAACCCGATCGACCTCTGTGGCTTCCGAACTGAGTTCACCGAGTTTCCGAGTCAGTTCACTGAGATATTCCTGTGGTTTGCCGGAGGACAAAAGTCCAAAATAGCCGGGAGCAGACAGATATTCTTCGAAGTCGAAGGGCTTAAGATTCGCTGCCGCTGCATTGTAATGAGCTTCAATGCTGCCAAGAACTTCTGAGTATAGCCAAAGCACCGGCTCAGACGCCGCCGTTAGGTCCGAACGACTAAGTACGTGACCGTGCTCTTGCATCTGTATCGTGAAAACCGTCTCAGGCGCCTTCTCTTCGAGGCGCCCGTAAAGCTTTTCGACTAGCGCACCTTCATCCTCAACCAGCCGTCCGTTCGTGGCGTAGACAAGCACCACCTGGCCGGCGTTCGTCAACTTTTGTGGTCGACCACCGGCAATTCGCATCTCGAAGGACAGAGGCGGGTAACTGTCTATTACAAGCCGGTCTAGATAATCCAGGTAGGCGATTGTTTGAAGAGCATCTCGATCCATCTCGAAATCTTCATTGAGCGGGCTCTCGCGCGCCTCAGGTAGATCCGGCACATAAATCGTCACCGGCTGCCCTTGCTTCAGTTCTTTTTCCAGATAATTCGACCGAGCCGGAATATGACCATCCACGTCACCTAGCAAGGGCAGCACATCACCGTTGGCGGACAGCGTATAGATGTGTAGTCGAGCTTCTGCCGGCGTAGTGTTACCGTCGACCTGATCGAAGTCGAGTTTGAATCGAGCAGGCAAAATGGCGTGCCCCGTATCATCCCTTTCATAGTCGACCTGCAGTTGCGCCGTTGGCAAAAGGCCAGATCCCACGCGGGGCACCGCGGGGAAAAGCATATCTCCCTCCATTGCACTAGCCCAAACGTTCGATACAACATCTGGCGGGGCCACTTCACTTTGATCAAAAATACTAAGGCCTAAATAATCGACGTATCGACATATCACCCAGAGCTTTGTGTCTCCGCGTTCACTCGGCGAGCCCGGTGCCAGCCGCAGATTCCGACTAAAGCTATTAACTTCGCGCGCGCGGTCACGCGACGGAAAGGCCTGAACCATCAGTCGGAGAGGTTCATCCTGGTCCACATCTGGAAGACGGAATGCGAGGATATCTGTCGGGCTATCTCCAAGCGACCCATGGCCCAACACTTCCCTCGCCCCGGACCGACTTCGCAATTCGACTAGTACGAGGTCGAAATCGCCTGGCTGCTCTGGCGCAACCAGAAGCAGCTGAGCCTTATTGTCCCAATAAAATTCAAGCATGAGCTATACTTTCCAACCCTTCAAATTAGGATCAAGATTCTCTGTTAAGTATTTCTCATCAAACGTTGACCCACCTACCTCCGACGATCAAAATAGGAACGCGCAAAATTCTATGGTGCAACTTATCGTGGCTAGACGCAAGCAATGAGCAAGAAAATCCTCACGCTGACATTGGTGGGCCAATCCGCCTCTGGCAAGACCAACATGCTGGCAAGTTTGCTGTTTAACAACAACGCCTTGATCGATCTCAGTGAGGGAAATGACAAAGTTGCGGCACCAAGTCTAACCCTTGAGCGCACAGATGAGACGATCTCGAACGTAGAGGAGTTACAACGACACTACCGGCGTATGCTGTCGGGACGCGACGAGTTAGAAGGCGAAGGCTCGCTTGACGTTCGAAGCTACTCGTGCAGGCTGGAATTTGATACGCTAAACAAGGCTCAACCTAAAAAAAGAGGCTTCTTCAGACGTGCTTCTACATCAACGCTGGAAAGCTTTGGTGTAGAGCTCTTCGACGGGCGTGGCGGCGACATCGCCCCTGAAGTGCCGGAAGAAGAGCTAGACGAACCTACAAAGGCGCGCCGCGATGCCTATCGAGATGCTATGGAGAAATCGAGCGCTGTATTGGTCTGCATGCCGGTGCAAAAAGAGGCTTACAACGATGACGTAGTGCGCCGTTTTCTGCCTGAGCTTAAGCGTGCGTTGGATGAAAAGGAAGTTGATCCGCAGTTGCCACGGCTGAACCGTGTGGCTATCTGCTTCACAAAGTACGAGGCCGAGTTCTTAGACAAAGGAGTCAATGCAATCGAACTCGCCGCTGATCGAGATACATTCAAGAAGTTGATGTCCGGCCATGCGAGCCTGGAGATGTTTCGCGACTTTGTGTCATCCAATCGAGGGCGCGCAAGCTTTGATCTACGCTTCTTTCCCGTATCATCCTACGGCTTCATCGGTGAGGGCGGAGCGCCGAACTTCTATGGTTATCCTGAGGCGCGAGGGATCAAGACGCGCTCGATCGACTCTTACCGCGATTACGACGATCCAGAGCTACCAGGCTACAAGTCACATTTTCCAGTCGCGATGAATGACGCTGAAGCGGTAGAACTGTGGTTTCCTTTCAATGTCGCACCGCCGTTCCTATTTGCGGCGACCGGCAAGGTGACTGGGCCGATTTCACTCGACGCTCGCGAGCTAGGCTTTGCTCCCATGTCCATGGGACCCGCACCGTGACCAGCGATCGCTACACCTACCACATTGGTACATTTAGTAAGCTTTTACGTGGGCGCAAAAGCACAGGCCCGATTAAAAAGGGCACCGAGTCACGGATTGTCGGCCGCAGTCAAGGCTGGTGCAAGGGCATTGGCAACAAAAGCCCGTTGGAAAAGCTCTGCGACCCTCAATCCTTCTTCGCCGAAACACCCAGCCTAATGTCAATGGATGCACGGCTGATGGAGGGGGGCGCATTTCTATACCGTCCTTTTATCATGGGAGATGGGAGCAAACACTACTCCGCTTTCGCGCGCGTCGAGGCCCGGTCAGAGAATGGCTATCACGAACCAGGCCGTAAATTCACACATTGCGCTGTGCTAATTGTCGAAGAACGCTGGGAACCGAAACTAGTACCTTGGGTGGCACGAATGCTATTCGACAATGATCTCACCGACGAATTCGGCATCCCCTGGGGCGCTCCCATCCCAGAACTGCACGACACACGGCAAGAACGGAAGTTGCCACCGTTGTCTCGCGCTGATCTAGGCGCTTATAGGGAAGAGATTGACGTTGCTGAATGGCCTTTCAAGAATGGTCCTGGCGGAACCTTAGTAACGCGCGCACGGATCCCGAAAGACATTGGTGAAAAGCTTCCGCAGGTACGGCTCGCCAATGTTTTAGCGACGCAATTGCGGGAGTTCGACCTCAGTACACATGGCCGCTGGCTAAGCTTTGCGATTGGTGTATCACGCACTGCGGACGCGCCCGGACCTGGTTTCGCGTTCCGGATGGACGACCGGCCGTCGGAGAACGATTTGGAGTCGATCACTGTTCATTTTTCGGACAGCACTCCCCCAGATGTGAACACCGCCGCGTTGCAAGCGGCTGCGAATCTCAGCCTAAGCCATACTGAGACATACGGTGTCAACTGGGCACGTCTTCGACCTGCAACAGCGCAGGCTCCTGGCCGGACCGCTGTGCGTTTTACACCAGTCTTCGGAGAAAACCAGCTTTGGCCTGACCAGATCCCCGGCGGACTAGCCGAGCGGATCGTGCAGGATGGCTGGACGAACTCTAGTGGTGCTGCTGCGTTCGACACCAGGGCCAATCAGCCTGTGCAATACAGTTCTGAACCGCAATCCACCTCTACTAAAGATCAGAACCTTACGTATGGCGAAGCGCCTCCCGGCAGGAGCCGCACCGACGGCACTTCGGAACCACAGATCAATGTCGAGAATTGGTCTAACGAACTAAGATCAAGGCAGCAAGTCATAGGCGCCAGCGCAGAGCCAGACTATGCCACTATGCCGTTGCCACAACCCGAAGAGGATATGCTCAACCCAACACTAGACAACACACTTTTGGCTGATCCGTTGGCTCAACCTGTTCCTGCTAAAGCTGACGAATACGTTTCGACGAAAGCAGACTACAAGATCAACTGGCCCACGCTACCAGACCAATCTGTCGAATGGGTACGCGAACCGGAGTTGTTGGACCAGTTACGGCGTCGTTTTGAGGCGCTTACTGCTCTTCTAAACGTGCTTGATAACGACGAGTTCAGTCGGTTCGCACTGTTTGGATCGCAATGCGACCAAAAGCAGGACAACGAGGCCGCGATCGAACTGTTTGCCGAGGCCTTTGCCAATGTGGCTATAATTGCCTGCATTTACGCTACGGTGGGGCAACCACGTGACTTGGCGGAACCGCTCTCGGCACTGATGGCCCACGGTCCGATAGACCGGCTTGGATTGCCTGCAGCAACCAAGGGGTCATTTCATATCCATGTTTTCGATTCCATACTGCAACACTGGGTCGGCTTAGATGCGCTGATACTCTTCATAAAGCGCCGCGCTCGCGTGGCTCGAGATATGGCGAAACTGACAAACATGGGAGGTCAAATCATAATCGCGCCAGAACCTCGTGACTTCCGGGCCTTACTAACAGACATAGTCGGGTCACGACCGTTACCTGAGGAGCTTGAGCAATCACTGATCTGGGCCGAGGCCACCCGAGTGTCCAGGCGTATCGCAGGACTAGCTGCAGACATGATTAAAGAGGTTATTGTCGAGCCTTCGACGCCACTCTGACCCCCCTATCATACCTGTGCCTGAGGCATTGGTCCTAGAACCGGCGCCGGGCGCTTCGATTTATGGGTGGCTGAGCAATAGGTGTTGCCGCGGCTTCATTTGCCGCACCTCGAACCACGTCACCTCTCATTTTCTTCAGGCGCGCCATGGAACCATGTTTGAAGAGAATCACCTGATTATCCTCACCGGGTTTTTGCACTGCCAACTCGTCGCTCATGAGCTGCAGTAGCACCGGCTCAATCAGCGAACGCTCATTGGATTCTTCGGGCAGGACAAGGCGTCGCTCATACCCTTCTTCGAATTGGTCGTTGGGGATTTCGAGCCGCGCTTGGATTCGGTCAATCGCCCGCGCCGTCTCTGGTATGCCGACATTCCTACCCACTAACGCGCAAAGGAGCACCAATAAATCGACGATAACGGCAAAAATCGTAGCAATGACTGCGTTTGACTGCCCATCCGTCAAGAGCGCAACGCTAGCCTGCGAAAAAACGATCGCCTCATCGCCCCGCTCCGTCCGCAGTCTCGAGAGCGTGCGGTTCACACTATTATTAACATCTGTTGAAACCACAAAGGGCGCGCATTGGTTCTGGAGTTGTGTAATAACGCCGTCGAGTTTAGGGGCACCAACATCTGAGCGAACCACGCGGGCGCGATTGCGCACACAAATCTCTTCGAACTCGCCAAGCTTTTTGCTGCGTTCGCGCATACTAGCGATAATTGGAGAGAGGTCAGGGTAACTGCACTGGGTGCCGTTGACTTGGTTACCCAGGCCAGCCTCAGTGATCTGACGCACTGTACTTTGGCATCGACCAACCAGTTGGTCATAGGCTGCATAATCCTGGTTGCGCAGCTGCGCCACGGCTTGGTCAAAAGCCTGGCGCTCGGTACTGAAGTTCGTGTTTGCGGCCGACCGTGTATCGTCAATCGCAATCTGTGCGGCATTGATCCGAGCCTCTACATTATCAATATCACTGAGGATCGTGTTAACCTTGTTCTGCTCGATGTTATTTTCGGCGGCAATATCTTCTCGCGTCTTTTCCTGCAGACGCTCTGCGAGTCTAGGCTCAAGAGTAGCAAGCTGTTTACTCACGTTGGCAAGTCGGGCGTTCGCTGAACCGAGGTCGATGGTAATCTTGTTGTAGCGTGGCCCCTTGCCGGTGCGCTCCTCGATTTCGAGTTGTGCCTTAAGAGCGCTCACTTCGGTCTGAGCATCGTCCATCTCGATCCGCAGAGAAGCGATTTCATCCATCAAACTCTCGACCTCTGATTGCAAGGTAGAGCGCCGACCATCCGCGATTCGCACCGCTGCCTCCGCATCGGCGAGTTTGTTTTGAAGCCCATCCAGGCGCTGCCGGAGTATGTTTAACTCTTTGGTTAGGTCTTGCTCGCGTTCTAGCGCCTTGACCTCGATCTCTGGTTGGATCGCTTCAGCCTTCGCAATCAAATCGCTCAGTCCTGTGATCCAAGGCTCATAGTTTGCCCCTTGTAAGAACTCATTCTGGAAGGACCGATTCAAATCACTCTCAATGTCAGTGCGGATGCTGCGTAAAACTTCGCTCTGAGTCGCAACCACAGCGTCAACTCGAACATTCTCATCTCTGCCGCCGGCCTGTTGAAAAAAACCGAAGTACGAGAAATACCCGGAAAAGCAGGCACAGATTACCCAGATTAAGAACGAGGGAGTCTGGCTGCGAATCGGATCGAGAAGATGCTGAGCGATGCGCCAACTTATCACGAACAGCAGCGCTTGGACCGCCAGCGTGAAAATGCCGGCAAAGACCGCGCCCAGAACCCCAACGGGCATGAAGTTGACAAGACCGAGATAGGTCTCAAATGCAGAGACCAGCGACAGACCAACGCTCGCCGCGAGCATAGCCCAAAGTAAGAGAAACGCTAAAGACATCCCAAACCTCTTTGTAAATTCGTCCCTCGCAAATAACTTTTTTCTATGTCTTTCTGCCACGTCTCAAGTAAAGGAAACGACCGGGCGGGCTGATGCTTTCAAAACGATCGTCCCATTGAATCTTGTATTCAGTCTTCTTCGGCTGAATCTCTTTTAGTTCTGTAAAAGTTGAGCCCAGGCGGTCAAGCGTCCAGTTCGGCGTGCCTCCAGAGATGTCAAGCAGTGCACCGTTCCGCGCTGCCTTCAGCTTTAGCCCCTCGACGAGGCGCTTCTCATCTGGGTTACCGATCGCCCAGGCAAACCAAGCCTTAATCCAAAAGGTGTTCCCGCGATCCAGCGGCTTGTAGGAAACACGGTTATCTACTCCCACGATCTCGACCCGCGCGCCCGTGGGGAATCGATGCGTAGTGAAAAGCGCCCAGAGCCCACGCAAAAATACGTAAACTAGGAACATGAGAATGAGGTTCCAAAGACAAGAGAGGCCGCCCTGACCGCGACCAACCGGGAACTCCATCGGTACAACAGCATTGGCTTGCTGCACGACCACGTCCTCGATCTGCACTCGATAGACAACATCAACCTGGCGACGGCTTGTACCGAGGAAGCTGTTCTCCAGGAAAACCCAGCAGAGACACCAAAAACGGCTACCGGGGCGCACATCGAGTGCATTAAAGCCCACGGCTTGAGGGTCGGGGCTGTCTAGCTTGAAACTGATCAGGTGGTCTATAAAGCGATTCGACGTGATCGTGGTCGCTTCGTCCAGCCGCTCCGGGTTCGGTGGTATCACGATGTCGATCAGCCCAAATTGGGCGGAAAACTGGCCGAGAAGCAGCTCACCGCCTGGTACCTTGAGACCGTCTACCTCACCTGGAGTCAAGGGCATGCTGACCGCCACGAGATCGAGCATCAAATCGGGCAGCTCCAGCAACACGGTGCCTACACGCTGGATGGGCGAGCCCATCCATTGTCCGACCGGTGCGACAGCAATTTCAACCTCTGCCGCTCCCTTTGCCAACTGCACTGGATCCAAGTTGCCCTTTCGCCAGAGCTGGAAGGAACGGCTTTCATTTGCGCCAAACTCCATGACTGCGTTCGGATCGATGGGGTTGCCTGCTTGGTCGCGCAACTCAAATCCTTTGGGTATAACCGAAGGACCAAAGCTGATTGCCCCATCGAAGGCACCATTAGCCTCAACATCGAACTCGCCCACGAGAACATCTTCGCTTTTGCCAGTGACTTGGAACAAGATCTCATTGTGAGTGCACACGGAGCAAAGCACATCTGACCGAAGCGGTGTGATGGTAATTACCGTATTTGGATCAAGCACTGTTATCATAAGCCGCTCCGACACCGGGGAGAGGATTCCCGCGGAAGCACGGGAAAAGGCTGTGACTTCCCCAGTTGCGCGCGGCGTCCACTCAAAGCTCCCGAGATCGGCAGCCGGATCCACCAGCATTGACGATGTGCCCAAGCCAGGTTGCCCCCCAAGTGAAAGCAGCATCGTTAGCGAGGGTGGCAGTGCATCTAGGTCAACCGCGAAGGGTTGTCCAGCAATGTCGAGCCTATCCAAGATTTGGCTTTCAAACCGGTATCTCCGATCTTTATAGATCGTATAAACACCCTGCCCGTCCGGCAGGACTTCGTTCCCGTCGAGATCAAAGATCTCGAGGTCAATTATCGAGCTTGTCTCAAAGAGCAAAAATACATCCTCGTCGACTGGAGCATCGAACTGAAGCGAGTATGTCCCTGCGGGCACTGCGTTCTGAAACCAGAGATGCTCGACAAGACCCTGGCGGCGTGGCGAACCATCGAAGGCAGCGTCACCATCACGCATAGACACCTTGATCCGGCGTCTATCCGTAGGCTGAACGCCGAACGTATCGGACTGCCGCGTGGGTAGCGCGCTCCCTACGGCGGATGATGAGACAATCACCATCCGCGAGATAGAAAGCGGGCTTTCGACTTCGATAGCTTGTCCAGAGTAGCGAACGAAGGAATGTTGCGCTTCACGATCAGTTCCAGCCACCGTGGCAATAATGTCTTTCAGCGCCTCCCAGAGTTGGTTTGGAGAACTAACAGTCCGCGCGCCGGCAAGCTGGCCTTGGGCATCGCGTTGTCGACCGTTGAACACCTCAAGGAGTGTGTCGCGAACCCTTTGGTCCCGAACCTTTTCCTCCTGAGCACCATCCACATCAATTAGCAAAAACTCTGCCCTGAGCGCACCACCAACCTCTTCAATGCGCTCTTTGAAATCTTCGAACTGGCGGCGCATGTAACTCACCTGACGACCGCCTTTGAAGTCATCTGTTTTGTCGTGATAGCTGCCGTCGCTCACCACGACGAAAACGACCTCCTCGCCGTCAGGGGCTACTACTAACTCGCGCACGATGCGATCAAGCATGACCTCGATCGGGCCGTAGGGTGTTCCGGCGTCGCTAGATTTGAATACATCCTCGAGGTCTTTGACCTTTTTTTGATGCTCTACGCCATTAGTGATCTTAATATCGACGATCTGGCTGACGTCAGCGCCAGCATATCGTGACAAGATCTCGGTGGACGGGAAACTAAGGCCGTAATTAGTCGAATAATGGTTGAAATTCATCACCAGCAGTTGATCGAAGCCGGCTCGTCCGTCGATAGTACCCGCTAGAAGCCGCACGCCATAACTTGGGAGATTGAAATGACGTTTCATCGAGCCACTCGTGTCGAACAGCAGGGCTATGATCCGCGCCTCGGCGGAGATCGTACCGAGGCAGAGACAGAGCACGGTTAGCAACCAGAAAACTGGGCGGTGGAGTGCCAACCTCATCACGCCATTCCCTTCACAATATCGAAGGCCCCTTGGAAGTCGTAGCAACTTGGTTGAACTTTAGAGCCAAAGGTGTAGTCGTGTGGCTCGCGCCGGCGCCAGCAATCAGCGTAATGCTCCAGGTAGTCACGCCAGTACTCCTGAACCTCTATAAAATTGCTGTTCAGAAAACGTGCGACACCCAGATCGTGGTCGCTGTCTTCTATAAGAGTCAGCGTCAAAAGTGGCGCGATGGTGGCTTCTTTAACGCCTTGGCGCGCACGCGCTTGAGTGATGAAGGCATTCGCGAAGGCGTTGTAATCCGAGCGGACATCTTGTCCGTGTACATGGCGATTTAATAAATTACGGCTTTCGGCAGCAAAGGCCTGATCGCCAGTACTCGGCGCAAGTGATGGTTGTCGTTCCAAACAATAGGACGTGATGTTATTGAACGACACGCTTCTGACCGGCGGAAGTACGATTGCGTCATGCGACACCACGGCGATGCGATGGTGTTGAGATTGGAACATAAGCCCGAGCACATCTTGCAAAGTTGTGATAAGCGTGAACGCAACGTTCGGTGGCAAGGTGCCGGTGAGCGGATTGTTTAACGAGCCGCGACCACGACTTACCGCACCGCGCCCAAAGATTCGCCTCGCGGTCTGCGAAGCTCTAGGATTAGGCTGAGCCTTTCCTTGGTAGAGCCGCATTATGGCGATAGATCGCAGCCGGTAGTCCGAAAGGATCGCTGTCTGGATCCGCTTAGGTGGCGTGCCGTCTTCGCTGAGCGGTGTGCAATCAGCCCCATTCTCTAACACTGCCGTCGTTCGGCGCGCCACATGGGCATAGCCTGTGGCGATCTCGAAGGCTTGCGGCGTATCCTGCACGGCACGCCGCATATCGGCTGCGAATTGCTTTGAAGGGTCATCAGATCTAACGCGTATAGCGTAGTCGCGTACGAAGGTCAGCCCGCGCGGCTCGATACTGTTTTCCGGCTGCACAAGCACCGTCTTCCGCCCTGAGTTAACGCTGCGGATCTCGTAGAGCCCTCCGCCGACGCTGATTCGCGTGCCCTCGGCGTAGTTGAGCCCGTGATCGGCAGCGATCAGGCTGTAAACACCGCGGTCGGCCGTGCCAGGCAACGGGGCGTTCTGGTTCTGCTCCAGCGCATAGGTAGCAAGTATATCTGAGTTGGCAAGCGAGGTTGCGGTCAGATTATAGGTCCAGCGCCGATCCGAACTTTCCTCGCGCGTCACGAAGCTCGCCGTGTTAGATACACGAAAGGTCTGTCGGAAAAGCCGTTCGAGCCCCACGCGGGTATTCGAGATGCCTAGCTCTTCTAATGGTTCCTCGCGTTCAGCCCAGATCCGCTCGAGCCCGTCCTGGCTGAGATCACTGTTTTCACCACCGAGGGCGAAGCCGCGACGCATGGTCGACTTATATTCTTGCTGGACAAGCAACGCGAGCTCGACCGGGCCACCCTGTGGTTTCGGCAGGTACGAGCCGAACTTGATACAAAAGCGCGCCAGCGCCCGCTTGTACTCACGGGCCTGCTGTACTCGGTTCAACTCCTCGGTCAGCTTTGCGCGCAAAAAAGAGGCCCCTGGATAGTCGCCAGTAGCGAGGATCCGCAGGTTCTCGATTGATTGCGTATCCGCCACGCTGAGGCGAAGCGCGTCTGCTAGGTTTCCGCGATCTTTTATCAGAACCGCCGGATGTGGCGCATCAATCGGGAAGATGCTGGGTGTGCGCAGCGTGCGGCCCCAGGCAATAGTATCTGAGTCATAGTTTCCATCCACCTCCACCAGCACGCGGTCGCGCCACAGCGTGGCAGCGTGATCAGCAGCGGTGTCGAAGAGGTAAACATCTGCACGAGGTTCGCTTCGGCGTGTACTCCACAGCACCTTAACCCAATCTGGCCAGTCTTCGCGTCGCTCGAAACTCGCCCCCTGCCGTTGCCGGAGAATCAGCGTGTAACTCGGCCCATACAGGTCAAGATCTACTTGTATTGGGGGCTTCTCCCTGAGCTCTGAAAAGAGTGGAAGGAAGCCTAGGAAATTGCGCGCATTTCCGAGCTCCTCCGACTGCGCCACGCCAATCATCGAGGCTGGATTCTCGACAAAGGGCTTCAATCGCCTGAGACCGAGCGACAACAGCCCGACATCCATCCTGTGCATGCCGATAACGATAATGCCACCCAGCGTCGCAATCTCGCCCTTAACGATCTTAATCCTGTCGAGAATCGTGCCCAATGTCTCGGGAGAGGCAAAAATGATATCAAGCGGACCATCATCTTCCTCTAGCTGGGTATTGGCGAGCCAAGTATGTGGGTCGAAATTCTGATGCTCGGTCTGAAGGCGTTCGATTATATTTGTCGAGAACTGCATCAGAACGGCATCGGGGCAAACAATTAGCGCAGTACGGCCCCGGTCAAGGACGCCTAAGTTAAGGCAAGCGAGAATCTCTTCGTAATTCTGCGCTTTCAACGTACCAAGAAAATAGCGCCCCTCGCCCGGTTCCGGCACGAAAATGCCACCATTGTCTGCTAGCGCTGGCCTTTCCGTGATCGTTGGTATTTCTATATGTCGCTCGTAGGACCGGCTAAACTCACTGCACAAATTGTCCAGCGTCACCTTAAGAATAGGTTTGCGCTTTTCATTCGCACACTGATCTACGACGATGTCTGGAGTCGCCGGTTTGCGCAGCGACCCCACAAGCATCAGACGCGATAAGTCGATAAGCATGATGAACGGGCCGATCCAGAGCAGGTCGTTGACCGAGGAAGTGGCCGCAGCAGGGTTTGTAGCGCGCACCAGCAAGATCGGGCCGATTATCATAAGTGCGATCATGGCCACCCCACTTTGCGCCAAGATCGTACGCTCTGGTCCACGGAAGATCTTGGCAAGCGGCGCATCTTCATCCGTCGGCTGATCACGCGTCGCGCGCCTCGATAACCTGGCCAAATAGAGGGTGCTCGCCAGGATCAACAGGAAGACTGCCGAAACGATCCCCAATAAGACATTGACCGCGAGCATGTTCGTGAATTCGATCGGCACATCGCCGAAGTTTGCTACCCCAGGGTTGTAAAACTGTTGCATAAAGTCAGCAACGGAGAGATTGGTGAGCCCGCTCCGCACGCTGGCGCTGGCGCCGCAAGAAATCTCCCACTCCGAAAGCCAAGTGAACCACTCGGTCGAGAGGACAAAGGTTATTCCCCCCTGATGTACCAACACAAACTGCATGATGACGAATAAAACGCCGAGGACTAGTCCAACGTGGAATCGCCGCGGCGATGCAAGGCTTAGTGCAACAACAAGAAGTAATGTCATGGCGATAAGTGCAAAGGCAAATCCGCCTGCCCGTGTACTTTCAGTGTCGGTACAACTGTCCCAGAAAGTCCGTGGTGTATCTCCAAACCCAACCCAACCTGGTAACATAAACTGATCGAACGCAGCAGTGGCCCCAAGCACAACCAACGCGACGACCACGGTCACAGGTCCACCAAAGCGATACACCGGCCCCAGGTAGCGGGCATCTGAAGTGGACCTCGTGTCAGTCATGGCCCGGCACCGCAACAACAAGCTTCGGTGGCGTTTTCGAGGCGTGGGTTTCGACCTTGGTCTCACGACCAGCTCCGCCGGGCAACTCGATCTGCAGTTCGCCTTTTTGCGGCGCAATGATACCCTTCATGAATCCGTTTATCTTTTCTTGCATCTGGATGCCAGAAGAGAACCCCTCAAGCGCAGGCTGCACGAAGGACTGATTGGATTCAGAGGAACTGCTATCCCGAACCGCCAGGTTTTGGTGTGTCTGGGTAAGGGTGCTGATAAAGGCCTCGGTCGCCTTGCGGATTGCCTCTGGGCTAACCACATCTATCCTACTATCGATCAAGTTGGCCACCGCGAGCCGCGCGCGGTTGACGCCACGCATGTAACGCCCGACGCCTTTCTCAATGCAGTTTGTGTAATCCGCCATTAGAGCCTTGCCGAAGGCAATGTGCGCCTTATCACGGTTCCGGGCCACCAACCAGGCACGCAACACACCGACGAAGAACACTGTCACAAGCACCACGATGATGATGTAGGGAACCGGGAAGACCGCATCGTGGATCGTTTGCCCCGAAAGATCAGGCATTTGCCCCATCATGGCGCGAGCCAGGATAACGAAAAGAAAGGGCAGAAGAACTAATGCGCTGAAGACCAGAGACACTTTCAAAAGCGACCCGCGCCCCAAGAGGTCATTCTCTGCCGCCAAGAGGCGCTCCTTAAGATCCTCGCGATGGGCAGTGCCGCCATTTTCTATCATGTCGGCTGTAGCTATTTCTGCTCTCTGCTTGCCATTGGCGAGCGCAACATTCAGCGCTGACAGTTTTTCCTGCACCTGTTCGCGAAACTCCCCCACACTCTTGGTACGTGAGGGCAACTGTAAGTTATCCAGGCTGTTGAGGATTCGCTTACGGGTGTTCTTCTTCTCCAACCGTTCGAAGGCGAGCGCATCATTGACGACCTTGTCTATCATGCTCGAGATCCGCCCGAGTTCTCTATCGAACTCGATAGCATCATTCTCAATCCGACGTTTGAGACCGTTGTTACGAAAAAAACTGCCTGGACGCGAAGAGGTGTATCTCAGTGCGATTGTTTCTGGATTAAGCGGGGCCGGGTGTGGGCTATTTTCACCCTCAAAAGCCTCAATATCACTCGTGCGGCTCGCCGCGGTGAGCCTGTTGAGCAGTACGGCCCGCGCCTCCTCTAAATCGAAAGCCGAGCCAATGTCGTTTAAAAGGTCCTCACTCTGCTTTGCAAAAACCTCGTCTGAAGTTGCTAGACCGGCCGCATTGCCGGAACCACTATGTACTCGCTCATATGCTTGCAGCAGGTGTTGTAGCAGGATTGATGAGCTTTCAAGATAGGCTGTGCTACTTTCTGTCAGCTGCAGCCAAACTGCCGCGCCCTCTCCCTGGCTGCCCTGCAGATCGCGTTCGAATCCTGCTTCGGTAGCCTGCTCCAATACATCAACGAGAAGCCGAACCTTCTTAAAGTGTAAATGCGGATGGTTGGGCCCAGTGTCCATACCGCGACCATTGCTCAGGAAAAATACACTTCGAAGCCCCGTATTCCGACCCTTTAAGTACGCACAAATACGGGCAGCGGCGGTCTTGTGTTCGATATCAAAACCCCGTTCGCGGACGACGAGGCTCAGCCAGAGGCGCGGTGCAACGCGGCTGACTCGACCCTGATCGCCAGAGAAATCCCCGATCCGGTCCATTGCAGCTTGTAATGCCAACACAATGGCGCGCCCGCCCTCTGAAAGCCCATCAAACTTGTCATCCTGCGCAGATCCTTCATGGCCCTGGGCTCTAGCAAGGGCTTCAAAATCGGCGGAAGAGACAATCGCCAAAACGGCCAGTTGATCGATTGTCTCCTCTTCGAGCGCAGAGACTTCATCGGCGATCTCATTTACCAATGATTCTGAGTCTTTGCCAAAGCTCTCGGGGAAGTTTCCGAGTATAAGGTTATAGTCAGGATTACCCGGCGCTGTGTCCTCAGGTGTGAAGACAGATACGAAGCTAACCCCAAACGATGGGGCATACAGGTCCAGGCCATGAGCCCATAGCAACTCTGCAAAAGGCCAAGTCTTATCGCCATTTATGATGATGGTACGTGAAGCCATTTGAGGGGATGCAACCGCTCAAACCGCGAAAACAGAATCGAAGGCACGCGCGAACACAGATCGGTATGTCTTGATCACTTCATCGCTATAGCCGTCCTCGGCCGCACGCTCGAAGAACGCTTCACGAACGCTTTCGATAGCATCTAATACCATTGAATCACGCGCCCTTGGCGATTTCGAACTTTCCTGGCATTCAACAACCTCCTGCAAGAGCTCAATCCATGAAACGGTCATTGCGTGAACAGCGTCCTCACGCTCCTTTACCGCATCATTGCGCACTTGGGCGGGCGCATAGAGCAAGCTCAGCGACACTGGGTCGATGAGAGTTTTGTATACCGGGTGCGACAGTGCGTCGGCAGAATGTGCCTCCATCTTACGATTCCATACGGCGAGCGCTGACCGCACTGCGTTTACGTTCTTCAACATTGATTTGTAGACGAGCCAAGGGTCGTGACTTTCAGCGATGACCTCATCGATACCATTTCGAATACCATGGCCATGAGTCGTGATACGCGCCATTCGATGCCGGTCATCGACCTCGTATTTCAACAAGTTGAGCACATTGGCCACTACATAGGCCCGAGTCTTCTCGCGCGCGATCACATCGCCCTGGCCGCTATGCAACTCCGGTAACACGCCTGGCAGGTGCCAGGTTTTGTCAACGTGGGGAGTGAACTCGGCACCCTCGCGACCAGCTCGGTCCGGATCGAGCATCCGCTCGACGGTAGCATTGTACGCTGCGGTCATGCGGCCATCAGTGCTCGCACTCGTGTAGTCGGTCCGGCCCTTCGCCAAGCCAAGCTTGGCGAAGTCCTGCAATTGCAGGTTTACGCGCAAATTGGCGCAGACCAACGAATAAGGAGAGAATTGCGGCTCCACTACCGCGTTCTCGCCGCTGCTCTCCGACTGGAAGAGGTCGATAAACTCAGCATCGTCGCGGATCGCTGAGCGGCTGTCGGGATGAATTGCCCAGAACTTAACGCCGGTGCCGTCCGCGTCCGACCGGTTAAGCGTGAGATATGGGGAGGATTGCCGCGAGACACGATCAACGATGCGCTTGGTGTATTGGTCTCGGCTTAAGCCGAGGCTCTCGCCATTAGCTTCTGCTGCAGCAGTTTCTACATCGTATTGATGGCGGATTGCCTCAATAACGTTCATTTCATAGATCGAACTATAATCTCGCTCAACCGTGGTCTGGCCGAAACCTAACACCACTGAGCGGTGGAACAGTTCGCGCAGCTTAGTAAAGCTCGTTTTGGTGCGCTCGCGCCGGTCCGTGCGATGCTGGACAAAAACCGCCTCACAGAGCTGACGGTTGACCTCCACATCGATCGTTAGTCCTGCAGCAACCTCAGAGAGGCGATTCCAGGCGTTCTCTTTGCAGCGCCGGTTTGCGTAGACGTAGCTTGAACCGCTGAAGACGCGCCCCGAAGTCTCATAGGTGGCAATCTCATTCTCGATCTCTTTATCGAGGTCATCGCCAATGGCCCCTATTTCTCCGAATAGTCCTTCGAAAGTGCGTATAAGACTACCAACCTCGGTCAGCGCCTGGCTCAGGACTTTCTCTTGGATGGTCTCGGAGGCATACCTGTCCATTAAGGTGAACGACTGAGAGTTGTAGATCACATAGTCTTCGGCGAAGGCCTTCTTTTTGCGATTGAAAATGCTGCCCATCATCCCGCCGCCATCCGCCTTGGTCGCCTGGTCCAACACGCCCGGGGTACCACGTTTATTCGGCTCGTTACCCATGGCCTGCATTTCTTCGTCAGAGCGGAAGCCATCAGCTAGCCGGAAGAGCTTCTTCTTGGCCGCACGTGGGTTCAGTTTGCCGAGCCGCTCCTCCATCTCCCGCTGGACAAGGTAAAGGAAGCCACGCACCGCTACTGGGTGAAGCCCTTCACGCACAACGTAGGTCTGCAGATGGTGAGGCGCCCATTCCTCCTGCGCGGCGTTATCAGCAGAAATCAGCGTATTCTGCAGTATGTCCGTTGGGCGTTGCACCAGATTGGCTTCAAGCTCACCGAAGTCCCGGTCGAGCGTGTACTCCTCCTGCCGGATCGTGTCGACGACGCTGTCGCTTTCGAGGATGGCAGATTCATCCATCGGTGAACGTGCCTTAATGCGCTTCATCTCGTTATCGGACCAGAACTGCCGCGTGATGTAATCGATCAATGAATTCACATAGGCTAAGTGACGCGGCTTCTCGGTCTTCGTAAGCGTTGCCGGATCTTCGATCTTCGGGAACAAACGGTCATAGGTATGGCGAAAGAACGGGCTGGGCGGGTCTTCCTGCGCAAGTTGCGCCATGTCCCGCAGAAACGATACCGAGCGCACTGGGTCTTCTGCAGCCGTGGTCCCCGCGGCCAGATCCTTCTTGTGACGCGCCACCGCAGCGCGGAAGGCTACGTCTAGGCGGGTCCAGTCACCCTTCAGGTTTTCCAGAACGAGACGCCGCGACAAATAACGCTTAATAGACTCAACCGGATACTCAACCGCTGAAACGCCGATACCGCTGTACACATTTACCTGACCCTTTGCGAGGCTCTCTTGCTGCTGTTTAGTGCGGTTGATCGATTGTGACGCGATCTTGCGGCCAAGCGGTGTGAAGACGTTCAAGTACGCGGATCGCGCCGCCATATCGACATAGGCATCTACGTTCTGCCCCATCGAGCCCCCATGAGTGTCTTCATAGTCGATGAAAGTGATCTCTTCAAAAGGCAGGTCCCCGCTTCCGGCGAATTGTCCAGGTGCATACTCATACACGAAATCGGCAGACAACTCCCGGAGGCTCGCACGTAGTGTGAGCGCATTCAGTTCTTTCAGTGATGCGTAGCCGTTCGAAAGGAGACTCTCCCATTCGTCCTTTTTTACTCGGCCAGAGCGAATAAAAATATCGGGCATCAGAAATGTCCCACGTATGATTGGCTGCGGCCCACGATTTTCAGCGGCCTTGCGCAGTGCCAGCGCGAGTTGGAGGAAAGATCCCGAGCCCGTGGCGCCACCAAGCGAGCCAATCATGATGATCTGCACTGCCCCTTTGTAGCTAGATGCGTCGCCATGGACAGCTAAACGGGATATGGCGTTTTCTATCGAGGCGAACATGTCGTAATTAAGCAACGCATCATGCAGTGCTAGTCGTGTAAGCATCCGGATCTGACCGGCACCTTCGATCAAGGTCTTCCCCTTGATCGTCTCGGTCATCTCCGGATCGTTAAGCGCATAGGCCCATTTCGTCTGGATATCGATGTTGCGCTCTAATGTCGTGCGGACATATTCGGGCTGCGAGAATTGGATACGATCCTCCTTCGCAAGATCCTTTAGAAGCGACAAGTCACCTTCATCGGTGTCTATAGCCAACATACGAATAGCCGGCGTCGCGGCCACACCGTTGGCTTGCACCTGCTTCATAATTCTGTCGGCAATACGCGATCCGGTACCCCCCACTCCCACTAGCAACGTTGGCCGCAACTCTAGTTCAATGGTCATCCCAAATTCCTCGCATTCCCCATAGCGAATGCCGTTAAAATATTCGAATTATGTTGAGCTGTACAACCTAAAGATCATTTTTTGGATCTTGAGTTTCCTACACTATTGTTCATTATGTCGTTAGTTACCCTGGGTTTTGACGGAATCACTTTGAAGAATATAGATTTGCATATTATCCGCCGTATAGCGCTACTTCTAGCATGGGCAGTAGCGCTAGTGATAGCACGGTCTGCTGCGGCCTCGCCGGACGGGCGCCTGATCATCGTCGATCTGCCGTACTTCGCGAATATTGCGACACAAGACAAGCGGCACCAGGCGCTCAAAGACGTACTAGATGACATTGACATGTTCGAAGCCGAAGCGCCTTCCCGTGCGGGAACCATTATCCTCGCCCCGAACGGCCCAAATATTAGGCGTATTTTGAAAGCACATTCAGGAAGCAACCTCGCGTCGATGCTGCGCCAACACCGAGCCTTCAAGAATGCGATGATTGGAGTGAAGATCCGAAGATACCAATTCATATCTCTCGCCGATATTCGCAGAAGTCTTTTCGACAGTCTCAAGCTTCTTAGTATCCACCAAGAACCCAATAACAAGCCTTGGCATAAACTCGACATCCATATTTTTGCCCCAGGTTGGCGGCTTGGCTCGACTGGTCCGGAGAAAGACGTGATGCGGACTGAACAAGCCACTCAATGCGTTGTTGAGCGCGAGAGCATCACGCAAACACTCCCGCCCTGGGTACATGTAACTTTCGAGTTCCGAATACCCGAGGGCATTGAGGAACCCTCATTGTCAGCAGAGGCAACCTTCATCGGAGCAGTAACCGGTTTGTACAATCGTGCTGACAATGTTCATACGCGGAGTGTCGCTGGGCCGCGTTGCGCGATCGGGCAGGGTACGAAAGCCAAGCCATACGCCCATCAAAATTTCATCGACGCTCCTTCATGCAAGACTGACGTAATGCCCATCAGCCATTCAAACTTGCTGATTTCCGCCTGCGGCAGCTTGGCCCCACTTGCTCCAGCAATAGGCGCAGGACTTGATCGGCGTCCAGTCTCTGTGGTTTCTCGACCGGCAACGGTGAGCCTCAACCGGCCTCGCTATAATGGAACGCTCCTTCAGCAGGTCGATGGTTCAGCCCGGGTGGGAGGGATTTTCATACCACCTCTAGGTCAAGCGCCTAGCGGTCAGTTACCTACGGCAAGCCCAGCCGAATTCCGCCTCTCGCCCGCACCCGGGTGTGTAAACGGACAGGGCGGTTACCTATCCTTAGCAAGTGCGCAATCTGCCGTCCGCGCGCAAATCTCTCGGTTCTACTGCGATGACGCAATACTTCAGATCGGTGAGATCACACTGCCATGAAACAATTTCACTTCTTCACATTGTACCTGTTAGCGGCATTAGCTTTCAGCATCTCGAACGCAACCGCACAAAGCCGCACACTTGGCGAACCTGGGCGCGTTATCATCCTGGACGCCTCAGGCTCAATGAACTCTAAGTTCGGCGACCGATATGGGTCTTCTCGTTGGGACCAAGCGAAAGCAGTTGTGGACGAGTTGGGCAAGCAACTTACAGATCGTCAGGATACAGTGCCGACGTCTTTCATGATATTCGGCGACCAGGGGGTTTGGGCTGATGTAAGATCGCAATACCCCAACGGGCCGCAGCAATATCCGTCGACCGGGGCGCTCTGCCAGGACGTTGAAACTAAAATGCACTTCGGACGGATGACCCACGCTCGCGCAGTGGAGATGAACAGGCTCGCGCGCAGAGCACGGCCCTCTGGCATGACCCCCATTCCAATCGCACTTAACCAAGCAATGGATATGTTGGATCCAGAGCATGGCGGTATAATCATCCTTGTGTCGGACATGGACAGCCCAAATTGCCTCAACGATCAAAATTTATGCGATGCGATCAAACTGAAGCTGGATAAATTCCGCGACATAAACGGGGCGGCGCTCGTTGAGTTCCGCATCGTTGCGACCCCACAGGCCACTTTCACGAAAGAGCTCGCCGCTTGTGCGCCATCTACCACTGCAGAGATCAAGCCGACAAAGCCGGATCCGGAAAAAGTAGTCGGCGAGATTCTTGGCTCATTTCCAGTGAGCGTCATTCTAGAGGCGACAGAGCCGAGGAACATAGATCCTAAAGGTTTCGCTAACTCAGATGTACAGATTAGCGTAACCAATCCGGTAAGTGGTACCGAGGTGTCCTCCGGTCAGCCGGGCCGACTGCCCATGCGCTCAGGCACTTATACATTCACCGCCACTACGAAATTCGGTACATGGAATACAAAGGCAACTGTAAATGGCCCCACTACGGTCGCAATTCGAGTTCCTGGGAGCAAGCTGAAGGTAGAAGCGCAGGATGTGCAAGCTGGCGTAGTAACGCAGCTTGACGAAGTCACTATCTCACGCCCCGGGGCTACGATGCCGCTTTGGCGCGATACCAACATCAGACTTCCTTTACTCTTAAGCCTTGGGACCGGTCAGTACGAAGTTAACGGGCGATCTAGCCAGTTCGGTACAGCATCACGCATTGTAAATGTTCCATTTAACAGCCCTGCAAATGCAACATTGTCTTTCATGACCGCTGCAGTGTCGAGCATTGCGCCGGTGACAATCAACGTTGAGATCAGTAATCCAACACTGAAGATCTCAGGAAAGGTCTACAGCCCAAAAGTTACCCTTAGCGGGGTTATGCTTGCAACGCCACGCGATCTTTCAAAGGGAACTAACGCACTGAGCCTCACCTCTGGGCGTTACCAGATCATAGTTGAAGCTTCGCCGCCTCATGTCATCACTATTGACCTTCCGAGTGGCACGGTCCCTCGAGAGTTGAACGTGACAATCCCGCCCGGGCGGTTTGTCGCCAGGGCCAGAGAGTCAGGCGGCCAGTTTGAGCTGCAAGACTCTGCTGGGAAGGCTCTTTACAGCTTTGACAAGTCGCATGTAGAGCACAGTCTGCCCGACGGCAGATATCAGATGGTCTATCGGAGTCCGGACGGAACCATGCCCCCTGCGATAACATTCGAAAACGTCACAGGGCAGCTTGTGCGCCTGAATTTTTAGGGCAAAGATTTTGAAAGTAAAACGGTACGAGAACTGATCTTCCCCCATCAAGTTGGTCCATGACTTAATTTCCAGGAATTTGAGAGGGACCAACCGTGGAAAGAAAGCGTTGCAAGCTCCAGAAGATCGTCAGCAAGCTCAGCCAGGTTGAACTTTGATAAACGGGGACATAGTGGGTTATCTCGGCTTTTTCGGACAGTTTGATTGATCAGGATTACTCTGTTATTCATAGGGTACGGGGCTTGTGTATTGCAATGAAACATGAGCTTTTTTTGCGATTATAGTAGATCTCAATGTAATCGAAGATCTCACTTCTGGCCTGCTCCTGATTTCTGAAGCTGCGGTGGTGCGTGAGTTCGTTCTTCAGGTTGGAGAAGAAGCTCTCCAGGGCGGCGTCGTTCCTTGGCTTGCCCTCGCGACTCGTGAAGGCGGTTATGCAGAGAGCCGTAAGACGATCGCGGTGGCCCTTGGCCGTGTAATGGCTCCCCTGATCCGAGTGATACATCAGGCCTGTTCTCGGGCGACGGTTTTCAGTCGCCACTTCCAAAGCAGCCCGGGTCCATGCCTGGGTGATCCGCGCAGCGATGGCTCAGCCAACAACCTGTCTCGAATGCAGATTGATCACGACGGCGAGGTAGAGCCAGCTCGCACTGGTCGGCACATAGGAGATGTCACCGCCAGATCCCGTCGGGTTTGATGACGTTAAGGCATCCCTGCAGGAGGTCCGGCGCTGGCAGCGGAGACAGATCATGCGTCACGGCATTGCGGAAACGCCGCTTGCGCTGCGCCTCGATCCCGTGCTGACGGTGCAGGCGGGTGATCCGATGCTTGCCGCCGGTAATTCCCCGAGACTTCAAGACCCGCCAAGGTTTTGAGTCCGCCATAAGCCCGGCGGCTTTGCGGCTGCAGCTCCCGGATATGCCCCAGCAGGCGCCAGTCATCCACCGCCCGCCGGCTAATCGGCCAGATCGCATCCCGACACCGCCAACTATAATAGCCACTGCGCGAGACACCCAGCACCCAGCACAGCCGCGCCACCGAATATTGCCCGGCCTAGCTTTGGATGAAAGCGCACTTCACGGTAGCTCGCGCGCGAAGTACGCCGCCGCCTTTTTCAGGATGTCGCGCTCTTCGCGCAGATCGGACACTTCACGCTCAAGCTGGGCGATCTTGGCCGCCGCCGACTCAGCCTCAAGCGACTCTGCCTCTGGTGCTTTATCCTCAAGTGCCTCAGCTCCTGACTGGTACTTACCGCACGACGAAGCGGAGCCTCGGTCAGGCCCCGCGAAAGAGCCGCGGCCACGCCCTTGGCCGCAAGTTGATCGCGCCACTTGTAAAGCTGATTGCGCCGAGCCCCCAATTCCCGCGCCAACTGCGACGCCGGCACCTCACCAAGCGACAACAGGCGAGCCGCCTCAAGCTCGTAGGCTTTACTGTAGTGAAGACGCTCTTCCATACAACACCTCTCCATCGGGATTGTACCCCTCCTGAGGTGTCCGAGAAAAACGGGTCAGCTCAGATTGACCCTCACGGATCATATTAGCGGCTTCGATACCATCAAGTGTTGCAGCAGCTGTTGCGAGTGACTTGATTACCGGCCATCGGTCGGCCCCTTCGCTTGATGAGATGGTGCCCCTGTTCAATGATGTTGCAAAGAAATTTCGACCGGATGATCCGAATTGAAATTGGACATCCGAGCCGAGTTAAGATCCGGTTTGCCCCGCGAATACCTGCGCTGTTGGCGTCACTTTTGTCAATCGCGATTTTTCCAGGGATCTCGTTTGCTTCAAGCGCCTTGGCGAAGAACTTGGTTGCTGCGGCGGGAACGCGGCACGCGGACAGCATGAATTCTAGGGTCTTGCCAAATTTGTCCACGGCACGGTAGAGGCACCCCCACTTACCCCGAACATATGTTTCATCCATACGTCAAGATCGGGTTATAGAGGACTTTCTTCTATGCGCTTCAGTAGCAATAGAGGGTGAAAACCTCACCACCCACCGGTTCGATGTCGCATGATCTATTCGACCACAAAGCTCCGCCATGATGTCCTCCAGATCACGGTACAACACCGTGTACCGGACGTAGAGACAGACCGCAAAGTGGATCACATGTTTCAGGAATTGGTGCTTCTTGAACGAGATCATTATCTGAGCCTGGTTTAATGCAAGCTGTCGCTGAACCCGCACTCGTTACAGTTCCACACCGCCAATGGTTCAATGCTTGCGACAGACCCAAGATTGGTTATGTGTCGTGATCTGATCACCTGTAATGATGCAACAAATCCACATCTTATTGCATGCACTAAGAGATGTTTTTCTTCATAAGCGAGCGATATCAGTGTATTCTCAGTACTCTGCTTGCAGGTTTGGGGAGGCTAGAGAATGGCTGGCAACCAAGGAAGCGGCAATAAAACGACCGGTGAAGATCAACCATCCGCAGACAGTGCCATAAATGTCGAGCCAGTATGATGTAGAATTCGATTTGGGTTCTATAAAATTCTTATCGGGACGGCGTTTTTGGCGCTTTGGGAGTCATTGCTCCGGCGGCGGTTAAATTCTGGCAGTCACTTTTGAAGACAGGCAAAAAACAAAGAACTTCGAGGTTGATTTTATAAATAAACAGCAACAGTACTTGCAGATTTTTATAACACCGGCTCTTAAATTGGGGCATCGATCTCAGATTATAGTTCACACAGTAATTTTCTTCTGCTCTAGCAAGCGAGAAATCAGAGGGCTTGAGCAAAATATAGACGGTGTTGAAAGAGGATGGTGACATGATTCACCAAGAGATTCAGAGTCAGCGTTTTCCCCAAAGACTGGCAACGCAAATAGTATTATGAGCGAACTGGTATCATGGTACGCATGTTAAGAATAGAAAAGCAGCCTGCACGCATTGCATTGGTAATTGGTAATTCAGAATATGATGCGGTTGCACCGCTACCAAATGCAGCGCGTGATGCGGTTCTGATTGGCGATGAGTTGACTGGGCTTGGAGTCGAAGTTCATGGCTATGAAGATTTAGACAAGGTCAACATGAATGTTGCGATCGAAGCCTTTTGCAATCGGCTGCATGAGATCGGGCAGGTAGATACGGTCGTCTTTTTCTTTTCAGGCCACGGATATCAGGACGATGGTGTCAACTATCTGCTGCCGATTGATGGGACAGGTGAAACAAATGACTCAATTGCTCTGCAGGGAATCGTCGATAAGTTATCAGCAAAGTCGCGCCGTCGACTAATTTTCTTAGATGCATGCCGGAACTCTCTTGACACACAACAGGTTCACGACACCGTTATGCGGACCCGCAGTATTGCCGCCGGTCAGCATTTAGACATCAAGCGTGGCTTGGCCGATTTCGATGTAGCAGATGATACATTCATATCGTTTTCCGCCGCACCGGGAAAACCAGCCTACGATGGCGTTGGTGATCGGCTGAACAGTCCTTACGCCGAGGCCCTGGCACGGTTTTTGAGCGAGGTTGACCTGCCTCTATCGGTAATGATGACACGTGTGCGAAACAGCGTCCTGCACGATACAAAGAAGGAGCAAAAGACTTGGGACAACTCGTCGTTACGCACAAGTTTCTTTTTTAGTCCAAGTTCACTTCTTTTCTTACTGGGCAATACTCTGGCTCTGATCGCTGCTTTAATTGCGCTGATCTCCTCCGGTGTCGTGCTATATGAAACGGCAATCGCGGAGTTTCTTCGAGGTGATGCGCAGTGGGGTTGGGTCATTACTTCACTCGCGATCCTGACGATTGCGGTTGCAATTTTTCTTTATGGTGTAGGTAGGGCCTATTCACGTGTAAGAGGCGAACAATCAGATTGGCAAACTGAAGGAGACTTTGAGCTTTTTCGCTGGTCTTCAGCTGGTACTTTTGGTGCGCTAGGTGGGATCTTGGGTGGCATTCTTGTGCCGGCACTTGTCATAGTGCCCTACTGGCGAGACTGGCGGATGACAACGAACGATGACGACATTGTCTCGGCACGTTGCATCGAGCGTAATTTGTTCGACCCCTTTATGCCCTCTGTATGCCCAAAAATCGGTCAGCTTTTTGCTGAAGGGGGGGTATCTGGGATTTTCATCATGGTTTTAGTCGGATTTTTTTGCCTGCACTTCAGTGAATGGATGACACGGGGCCGCCCAGCCACCTTCTTCCACGATATACGCCGAAGCAGATTGTTAATCTGTGGAGCAATGATAGGGGGATTAGTTGCCGGCATTGTTGTTGGCCCCCTCGTGACAGTATACTTCGGCGCTCAAGACAGGCCATTCTTGCAGCCACAGCTGCTTATTGTGCCTTCGATACTAGCAGTAGCATTGACGGCGTTTTGCGTTGTAAATTATCGATTGGAAACCTTCACAGCCGCGCGAGTAGGCCGCAGCTTTTTGGGGGCGCTTTTAGGGACACTCTGTGGGGCAGCAGTGTTGGGTGCTGTTGTTGGTGTTCTCTATATCACAGGATTCATTGATGGCGTCCTAATCTGGGCGGCCGATGTCTACTATGACAATTACGATCTTGGTTATGCGGCATGGCAACGCTACGGCGCGTTGATGTTGGCCGGCCTACCTTATGGCATGGTCTTCGGACTTGGCTTTGGCGTGTTGATCGCTGTGACGCGGCTGATCACAGAACGAGAGCCTAAGGATGCCGATGATGCCAACTCTGCGTGAGATTCTGTTTGCACGTCGTAGAGCTGGGGGAGGTCCACCGTTTCGAGACGGCTATCGCGTGGCGCTGGTTTCGGAAGGTGGAGCGATGCGTGGGGTCGTGGCCGGGGGGATGGTTTCAGCCATCGAGGCTGCGGGTATGTCAGAGTGCTTTGATTTGATGATCGGAACATCAGCGGGGGCCGCGGCATTGGCGTACTTGAGAGCCGGGCAAGCCCGATTTGGTACACGAATCTATTATGAGGATATAAACAACCGCGCCTTTATCGACCCGCGTCGGCTACTGTGGGGGCGCGCGATTGTCGACATCGACTTTTTGGTTGATCATATTTTTCGCGTTGTTAAGCCACTGAATGTCGAGCGGCTGGCTGCGCCAGGCGCCCGTCTAGTTGCAGTAGCGACTGATGTCGTATCTGGTGCCGCTGTGCCTTTAGAAGGATTTGATGATGCAACAAGGGTCTACGAAATTCTTCGTGCGACGACTAGGATGCCAATCTTGACCGCGGGTCCAGTCAGCATCGAAGGCAGGAGATATGTAGATGGAAGCGTCACTGCGAGTCTTCCCATTGCTTTTGCACGGAAGCTGGGTGCAACGCATGTTTTGGTAATCATGACTAGGTCTTCGGCGTCGCCGGCTGTCGCTCAGAACGCCCGAATTAAAGCTTCTATTCAGAGTTCAGTTTTCGCTGCATTGTATCATCGAAACCTACTATCTGCCACAAGACGGGACAAAAGAGACTATAGAAAAACCTATCACGTCTTGGCAGATGGCAAGCGCTACGTAATTGGTGGAATACCACACTGGGGCGTTGCGCCGGCATCTGACTTTTCAGATGTGTCGCGAATTGAGCGGGACGAACAAAAACTACGGCGGGCAGCCGACCATGGATTTGAAAGGATGCATGCATTTTTGTCGAGTTAGAGGAGTTTTGTCGATGCGTGACAGTCTCGTTAAGCTAATTAGGCGATCTGAACCGCGCGAGTTAGAAAAGCTGCAAGACGCGCATCCAAACGCCGCGGACTTGTTGTCGACACCGCAGACGCGTCGTGTGGCGGCGCAGGCACCGACGCCCGAAGACCTGACCGCTGCAAGGCTAGATCTATTGTTGAAGGGCATTGGCCCACTGCGTAAGGAGCTTGACGAAATCAAGCGCTATGTGACGGACAAGATGAAGACCGTACAGCGCATCAAGTTTGTCGGGGCGATTTTCGCGACGCTAGCGGGACTGATCATGGCGATCACGGCGGCGCTTACAATGCACGAAGCATGGGAAAAGGTCGTCTCGGCTGCGTTCGCGACGATCGGCGGGTTGGTGGTGATCTTCTCGGATCATGTCCAAAGTGCGCCGAGCGGACGCCGGCTTGCCTCGGTTGAGGAGTTCGGCAAGCTGAACCAAATTGCGGGCGAACTCTACAGGCTGGAAGCACGGGCTGAACGCCACCATGCGTTTCCCTTGACAGATGACGATCTGAAGCAAATGATCAGCGAGATGGATAGCTACGCTGCTCATATCAATCAACTGCAAGTCAAGTAAGACAAAGAACGCGAGAAAAGTTAATTTATTGCATCAAGAGAAAAATCAAAATTAAACACCTTTATATCTGATCAAATATTCTTGCTCATCTCGATTTAACTAGCAAATTATCCGACCTCCGGCCTAATACTTAAATCGATAGTATTTTATTTAGGCATGATGCGTGATTACTATCTATTGAAAAAATTCATCATGTCAGCACCTTTGCCAGATGCTCTTCGGGCGCGGTTTCAGCAATTGATTGAGGAAGGATTGAGCGGTCGAGCAGCGGCGTTGCGTTTGAAGCTTTCGCCTGCAACTGGGGCGCCTTGCGGGCTTCCGCTTCGCCAGACCAGGAGTGCTCGTACAGCGCCGAAAGGTCGCCCCAAAGAGAAAGGAAAGCTCGCCGCATATCAAGCATTTCTCATCGAGATCATTGAACAAGGTGGAGGTATAACAATGCCGGAACTTGCCGCCGCTCTGCTTGACACAACACGCGCTCAGGTGCGCCCGGACGTCATCGGTCGCTTTCTACGCAAGCTTGGTTTCACGTACAAAAAAAGACGCTGGTCGCCACCGAACGCTGCCGCGCACGGGTAAAGAAACAACGCCCAAGCTGGTTCACGCACCGCATGCCTGCCGTATCAGCACAGCCGGACCGCGCTGTCTTTGCTGACGAAACTTCCGTCAAAACAAACCTGATCAGTCAGCGAGGTTGGTTGCAACATGGGGAACGACTGGTGATGGACGCCCCCCCCTTTGGATCTTGGGGCACGCAGACATTCATTGCAGGCTTGTCCTCAGATGCCCTGATCGCGCCGTGGGTGATCAAAGGCGCAATGGATGGCCCAGCTTTCACCGCTTACGTCAAAAACGTGCTGATCCTAGAACTGGAGCTCGGAACCGTGGTCATTCTGGACAACCTAGCGACGCACTAGAACATCGCGGCCGCCAAAGCCATGCACAAAATCGGATGCTGGTTCTTGTTCCTGCCGCCCTACAGCCCAGACCTTAACCCGATAGAAATGGCCTCCTCCAAATTTAATGCACACCTCCGACGCATCGGAACATACACCTTCACTGACATGTTCGATGCACTCGCTGAAATCTGTGATCTCTACTCAACTCAAGAGCGCTCAAACTGCTCCAAAGCTGCCGGATATAACTCAGGTTTATAGTCGGGCGCTTTAGGAGTTTCTCCGGAAAAAGAATCACTCCACGTTGGGCTTGGGAATGACTTCGATGGTTTTGGTCGAACTTACTCCGTTACCTTCTGCGCTTGTTGAAAATCAGCCAGCCCGATGGTGGGGATGGATAAACTGAACCGGCTTATCTGTTTAGCAGAGACATCGTCGACCGCAGCACTAAACGCTGATTGCCGCCTAATGGCATTTCAACCCGCAATTTCGATGAAGTTGAACGTGGAGTCGAAGACCTTATTGCAGATTGTACCAATGAGCTTAGTGGTTCAGCTACGCCTTTTGAGCGCTCACTGGTAAACCTTAAAGAACGAGCTATTTGATAGGCTGATCAACTCTATCTTGCCTATGCATAGGCCTAGAAGACCTCTAAAGGTGACGCGGAGGATGTGAGATCTCTACGAAGGGGAAGGCGCATACAATCGTGCGCGATCTGAACAGATACACCACAGAGCGGCCGGTATCCCAAAGTTCAAAAAGAAACTATCCGAAGCGGCAGTGCCCGCAAACTCACTAGGACAATACGCACTACTCGGGATACAGTCAGTGTTTCGGGAGATGCTCTGAGCACGAGCGTAACACAGATGAAAGGAAATCTCTTTCGAACTGACATCGCGATTTAGCCAACCATGCAGACGCGCAACAGGCATCTACGTTGATCGCGAACTTCGAACAAACATCACGAATTGCTGCCCATTGTGTGGCTAATCGAATGCCAGATCTCAAATCGATTCGCCCTACAGTCCCACGACAGATCTGCTAGAATAATACCTAAACTTGCACTTGTTGCTCTAGCACGCGTAAATTTCAAGAGTTCGACGATCCTATGCAGCACAAGCCCGCGAATGTCTAAGCGAAAGATGATTTCGGTCTCCAGTGTATGGAGCTCCGTAGGGTTGTTTTTCACCGTTACAAGTATCATCAGCCTGTTTGGCGAACTTGGAGAGATCACGCTCTCCGAGTGGCTTGAGAACTTCTTGGAAGCATACCGTATCTTTGTTGCGCTGGTTCTGGATTTTGTCCTCTATCCGGTCAAACAGGTTTTTGATTTTTCACTTTCGGCAACCGAGAAAGACATATTAGTCATCGGCTTCTTCTTCGTGGATCGGCTTTTGGCCGATATGATGCTGACGTTTCTGGCTGGGATTGAGGGTGTGAAGATCAACAAGTATCCAAAGGAGATCTTCAGATCGAAGCTACTGCTCCGATACCGCGCGGCCAGGAGGTTGCTATTGCGGTACTTTTTGGTTGCAAATGGTGCTAAGCGGGTTTTGTCAGGGCACTACGTTACTTTAATCTTACGAAAAGTCCTTGCCGTTGGAGTACCTGTCTGGATCATTACGGGCGATGCCGCGTCATTCATACTTGGAATGCTCGCAGCGCATCAGGAAGATTACATATATTTATTCTTCTTATTTATGTTTATCGTGCCTATTTTCTGCATGTTTTTTTATGTATTGCTTGCTGCTATCGGCATTTTTCAGTTTTTTATATTTGGTTTTGCTTACGTTGTCGCGCTATTATGCTCTGTCTTTTTGCCTGTTTTTACGGAATTGAGGCAGATTTTGCTCAGAAAGTGCAAAACTATGAAGGTCGTGAGCGATGAAGGTGTTTTATTTTTTAAGCTTTCAATGCGTCAGATGAAATTCAACCTAACCTTTACGATGGTTTTTCTTCTCATAATTGGATTCAATTATAAGTATCTGTCGAATTAGTACAGATATCGTGTCAACCCGCTCGTAGGACAATGGCTTGCGCGTCATGGTTCTTTACTTTCACAAATCCGTGAAAATTTAAGGTCCGATTTTTAAACCCAAAGATGGCTGAGCGCTTTCAGCTTACTCCTAAGCGCCTTGGATTGCTGGCTTTTATACAAATAGCCTGTTCTTTCGCTACATAACATGGGGAGTAAGAATGGCGCTCTCTTGGACATTGGACAAGCTCGTTCTGTGCGTTAAGGGACGCAGGAAAGGCGGCCATCCAGCTGTGAACGTAACTGCAATGGACGAGGTCGAGCATGAGGTGCTCAACACTGGTTAATCCCAAAAGAAGAGTGCACACGGGCAGATCTAAGGCCACCTCCATATCTATTCCGAAAGGCTTTCATAGCCCGGCTCTGGAGATTCTCTTTCGCCCATTGAAATACACTGACGAGAAGGGTATCCGAGTTCCGGGCCGAAGTAGCGAAGGGAGTGGAAATCCTTTGTCTTTCAGGCTGAAAATTTCGAGAGTCAGAAGAAAGTATCGCGAAGCTTAGCGCAGAAAACAAGCTGCGGTGAGTTGCGTATTATCCGTCTTGTACTAAGAAATTCCTTTTTTTAGGAGCGGCAAAAAATCTCTCAGTATTTGAAGGTCATCCAAATCGCTACTTCTTAACGAAGGGAAGTGACTTTGGGTCGGTAGGTAACTTGCACCGTCATGTGCGTTGGGTGAGGTCGTGCAAGCTTTTACACTTTTGGTGATTATCCTGAAGAACGGCAGATTGTCTTCAACAGGCGTCGCATCCAAGGCAGGTAATATTGTAAATGACTCGACTCAACATATTGTTGTATGCATCATATAAAAGTTAATCTCAGGGGTGTTTGCTCATATTTGTTTCAAGGCTTTTTCCATTCAAGGTCAAGGCTCTTCCCTGGTTTCAGTTTTGCGGCCACTAACAAGGCGACCAATTTGAGCACGTCCGCCGGAGAATTGTATCTCCGAAACCTGTGTCATACTGTTGGTCTTAGCGGCACTTCGCATTCGGTGATTGTGCGCTTCCTGCCTGTGGGTGTCAGCCCCAGCCGCCCAGTCGGTATTGAGGGGAGTATACGAGAGGTGCCCAGTTCAGGTGTTCTCGAAATCAAACTCGTTGGTGATCACCTCAACACAAAACAGATTTCGATTCACGGCGGCGAAGCTGCGTGGAACTGGAAGTTCCCGAGCGACAATCCCGCCCCAATTCTAAGTGGCGTTGACTCGGCCGGCGCAGAAGACTCCTGCCGATAAAGCTCCAGGGGCAAGCGTATGTTGGGGGGATTCTCGATCGATCTGCTATTGGCCATCGCGGGCATAGCGATATCCATTGGTGGCTTCGCTCAAGTCTTCTTTCTCGAAAATACAGGAAAGCGAAAAACGATTCTGCTTGCCACGTCCCTCGTGTTCCTATGTGTTCTTTTTGGAATTGCTATTTTCGATCAGAGCCAGCAGCAGAGGCTGGTTCGTGAAACGTCCAGAAGTATCACTGAAGCCTTGCGGGGCAAAACCTACCTTACGATCGATCAGTTATATGCGGAAATCTATCCGCCCGTTGACTATTCGATTGTGACTGAGGCGATGGATCAGCTTACACGAGACGGCATAACGGTGCACAAGACCGAGGACTTCAATTTGAGGGATGGCTCGGTGATTCAAGTGCGCGTCTTCTCACTGAAATAGCCTTACTTAATCTGCCCAACTCGAATGGCCCGATTGTATAGCTACTGTATGACCGGTTTTTGATCCATTGGGATGACAGATTCAGGAGTTGCTGGTTTGCATGTGTGCGTCAAGTGCGGACGCTTGGTAGTGTAATGCTACCGGGATTGTTCGATGAAAATCTGTTCTTCCATGAAAGAATAGAAGGTCGCCCCTTTTAGTAGTTTACCCCGCAAGCGGGCGTTGAAACTTTCGGCGTAACTGTTTTTCCGAGATAATCCCATCTCAGTGTGAGCGGTCTGGGCTCCAACGGGCTTAATCCATTCGTGCTCCGCTTCGGCAACGAACTCAGGGTCTTTATCTGATCTGATAAAGACCAGGGTACAGCACAGGATGAACAGGTCCGTCAGAACGTCGATCACCTTGATCGAAATGAGTTTATGCTTGACGCAGATCGTTTCCGCACTCGATTCAAAGCCCGCCAAATAACCGCTGTCATCCCCTCTAACGCCACACGCAACCGCCCCTATCCGCTCGATCGAAATGCTTATCGACGTCGCAATCTCATCGAACGCCTGTTCGGAAGACTGAAAAATTGGAGAAGGATCGCGATCCGATACGACCGCCTCGCTCAGAACTATCTCTCGGCCCTCGCCCTATTCGCTATCATCATCGCATGGACTTAAATGAGTCCCCAACCTAGTTCGGTTAAGGAGACGGATTAGTTGGCGCTGCAGCACTCAAAGCTTAGGAACCTCGTTAAAACACCCTTGCTCGACGCTACAATCATATCCTGCTCATTAAAGCCAATACTGCGTAAAATTGTCACCCTGACATTACTCCAAAGAAAAAAGAGTTAGCTGCTATTTTCAGCTAACTCTTTGAAATAATGGTAGCGGAGGAGCGCTTTTGCCCTGACAGTACTTCGGAAACGGCTAGCTTTTTAGCCTAATCCGAAGTCTCTGAAAGCGATTTCGTTGAGAGCTGCGTTTCGAGTTGGGAAATCCAAGATTTACGATTCGAATCGAGTTTGTCTTGGCTGTCCATCGACTTCAAAATTTCCAATGCATCAAGCAAATGCACTCGACCCTCTTGCCCCAAGAGCTCTCCTAGACGCCAACGAGGCACTACCGAATAGACGAGCACCTGATTGTTATCAGGATACCGTTTGATCAGTTTTTCATAGATCACAAGCGATTTCTTAAAAGCTTGAACAGCCTCGGCATCATCTCCATTATTCTCCGAAAAATCCCCAAGTCGTTCACTGATCACAGCTAAGTCAACTTGCCAGCCGGCGTTACCGGGATCCTGTAAAGCAAGACGCTCGGCAATCTCCAAGCCAGACCGATAACTCTTCAGAGCACCGCCAAGATCGCCTTGTGCGCTGAGAACATCGCCGATCTTGTTATGACTCACCGATAGGTCCCGTTGCCAGCCGGCGTTGCCGGGATCCTGTAAAGCAAGACGCTCTCGTATCTCCAAGCCAGACCGATAACTCTTCAGAGCACCGCCAAGATCGCCTTGTGCGCGGAGAACATCGCCGATCCTATCGCGACTCACCGATAGGTCCCGTTGCCAGCCGGCATTGCCGGGATCCTGTAAAGCAAGACGCTCTCGTATCTCCAAGCCAGACCGATAACTCTTCAGAGCATCGCCAAGATCGCCTTGTGCGCGGAGAACATCGCCGATCCTATCGCGACTCACCGATAGGTCCCGTTGCCAGCCGGCATTGCCGGGATCCTGTAAAGCAAGACGCTCTCGTATCTCCAAGCCAGACCGATAACTCTTCAGAGCACCGCCAAGATCGCCTTGTGCGCGGAGAACATCGCCGATCTTGATATGACTCACCGATAGGTCCTGTTGCCAGCCGGCGCTGCCGGGATCCTGTAAAGCAAGACGCTCTCGTATCTCCAAGCCAGACCGATAACTCTTCAGAGCACCGCCAAGATCGCCTTGTGCGCGGAGAACATCGCCGATCCTTTCGTGACTCACCGATAGGTCCCGTTGCCAGCCGGCGTTGCCGAGATCCTGTAAAGCAAGACGCTCGGCAATCTCCAAGTCAGACCGATAACTCTTCAGAGCACCGCCAAGATCGCCTTGTGCGCGGAGAACATCGCCAATCTTGTTATGACTGACCGATAGGTCCCATTGCCAGCCGGCGTTGCCGGGATCCTGTAAAGCAAGACGCTCTCGTATCTCCAAGCCAGACCGATAACTCTTCAGAGCATCGCCAAGATCGCCTTGTGCGCGGAGAACATCGCCTAGCCGATTGTAGGCAACGGAAACCTCTCGTTCCTCAATCGCCTGCTCCTGAAGCACAAGATACCGTCGGAACGCCTGCGCCGCTTCTGAAAGAAATCCTGCCGTCACTGCGGCATCTCCGAAGCTCAACCAGCCAGGGGCGTTTTCGGGATCCAGTTCGCTTGCCCGCTTATAGGCAACGTAGGCTTTCTGAGAATCATTCAGGGTTGCCAGTGCACCGAGATGCCGTGCCGCGGCCGCGGCTTCCTTGTTCGCCGCTTCGCCCTCGGCAGACTTTCGCTCCAGGGTCTCCGCAAAGATCTGTTCAGCGGCCTCCGGGTTCCCCGCCTCCAGTTCAGTTAGCGCGTCCTTGACGCCTTTTGGAGCGAAAGGCTTTTCCGCCTGGAGCGCAAATTCTGTGACAGCTTCGACCAGATCCTTGTTCTGTGCCGTCAGCGCCTCTTCGCGCTTTTGGTATAGGGTAAGTTCTCGCGCGTGAGCTTCCTGCAAAGTTTTCACGATCGCGGCGACATCCGCCTTCGGCTCCGCTTCTAGCGTTGCAGTGTAAATTGCGTAGCCGAACCCGCACACAATCATCACCAAAGCGATGACGAAGCCGTACTTCAGCAAGAGCTTGACCACGACGCCGCCCTGTCTTTCGGACAATGGCTGCAGAATTCCAGATTTGATCAAAGTCCGATGAATGCCGAAAAACAGCAATAGGACGAAACCCACCAGCACAAGCGGGTTGGTGAGAAACGGAGCGATATCCGCAAAGGTCTTCAATGCGTCCATGGGTTACGCCGATCACAGATCTGATCAATCCAGGATAAGCAAAATCAATTTGGTTGTATAGAAACAAAAAGAAGCAGCTTATAGTCGTTTAGCTGCCAGGCAGCTCTCTGAGAACCAACAAAGTTAGCGTGACAAACCGCTACCATTGTCAGTTCAATTTAATTATAAGATATTGATTTATAATAGATTTGGTAGCGGAGGAGGGACTTGAACCCCCGACACGCGGATTATGATTCCGCTGCTCTAACCAGCTGAGCTACTCCGCCACAGGCATCTGGAACTGCCGTCAGAGGCAGGCGTATAGGGGGTTGGGTGGCCCTCTGTCAAGGGCATTCCGGCGCTTTTCTCTCCTCTGGAAGCAACAGCTTAACACAGGCGCCTGGGAAATGCAGGAGATCGGACGCCGGTTGGCTGTCCCGGCGCTGGTTCCGTCGCAAAGCACCGCTCGAAGGATCGAGTCTTGCAGCTTTCGGCAGAACGTGTATTTCTCTCGAGACGGGCGATCGGCGTCGTCTCGAAACAGGCTCTCCTGCAAAGGCGATCGGCGTCGGTAAAACAAAGAGTTAGAGCCAAACAACCATGCTCTGCGGCGTAGTGAAGGCTCACACATCAGTTATAGGAAGCTTGATAATGGACAGCAAATCCTCCGCCGACCCGGCAAAATTCGACGCGCTGGTGCGGGAAATGAAGGAATTCGGCGCCGAGCACCTGATCGCGATCGGCCTTAAGGAGGATGGCAAGGGCGGCTACGACGTCCGAGGCTTCGGAACCGTTCAAGACAAGGATTTTACCTGTGAGGTGCTGCGGCAGATGCTCGCAAGCATGGAAAACAGCTAACGGGACTTTTTATCGGCGCCCAAAACTCTGTTGGTGCCCAGAACATTACCGGCGCCCGAAATTTCGTCGGCGTTGGGGATTTCGCCCCGGTTGGAGATTTCGCGGGAGTCGGGGCTTTAGGTTTCTGCCTGCGCAGACTTTGATCGGGTCAGGGAAAAACCGACCAAGGAAAACGGGTCAGAGCGAGCTGAACCGGAACAGACTGGATCTAAAGCGGATCAGCCCAAGTTGGCCACTGCCATGACGAAGGCCAGCCATATCACGACACTGGTCAGCAGAATAAAGGCGGTCGAGCGCAGCGCCGGCCATTTCTCGTTATTGGCCGATCCTGGGAGCTTTCCGAGACCTTGCTGATCCGTCTTATTCATAGGTGTTTCCCCTAACTGGATTCGCTGCACTTTTTCTGTCTGCGAATCTTCATTTAAGTCGAAGGTAACACAATTTTAATCAAAAATTTAGGGGTCTCGTTCAAAAAAAATTTAACGCTCTTGAGGCCAAAAACTCTATTGAATCAAACTTTTGACGGTAAACAAACAAATTCTAAAAATCTCTTTATGCTGGAAATTCAAGGCACTACTCGCGTGACGCGATTTCTTATTTTCCCCTTGCGCGCAAGCCGCCGCGAGGGAGTTTTTCAAGATCTGTCACGCGATCTGTCTCCGGAAGAAATACCTCTCTGGCAGGGCAACTAACCCATGATTGCCAAAAGCAATAAATCTAAAACTTTAAAGGATAGATTGCAGAGCCTTTCAGGCGACGACAGCCGCAAGCCCCGGAAGCGGAGTGAAAAGAAACGCCGCATCGACGATCCGGCAAAAGACCGGAAGGGCTCTCTAACTGAAGGCCCGCGCCGATGCGGCGCAGAGTAACACCAACACTTTGTTGAGCGCCATCAGACACAGATCAAAGACGAAACATGGCGCTCTGAAGGAAAGATGGGAATGTCACCGGTCGCTTTACATTCGGGATTCCCCTCATGACGACCCAGGCTTTTGGGCCCCGCTTCGGCAAATCCACGCGACCTTTTGCCTCGTCGCCTTTCAGAGGTCAAAGCTGCTAGGAACATAAGTAAAGGTGCTCTTTCCTTCGGGAAAAGGGCCCTTTTTGCTGTGATGGCACGCCGGAAGGCTGCAGAATGCTGTCAAGTGACGGCGCGCGGCTTCAGCGGCAATCCCGCCGGTGGGCGCCGCAACGGCCGGAGCCGGGAAAGAACGGATGCACAGACTGGAACGCGACATTGAGGAAAAGCGTGTGGCCCTGGCGCAGGACGGCACGCGGAAGGCTGAAGCCGCAGATCCGGCGACGGCGCAGCCCCATCGCCTGGAAACCAGCCTTCATCCTTTGCGCCATGAGGTCATGGCAGAGACCAATGCGCGGCCGGCGCTGCCGGCGATTGCGCCCTGCATCTGCGAGCATCTGGTCTTCCTTTCCGGCGAACTCGACGCCCAGAAGGACTGGGAAAATGTCCGCCGGGTCGCGCAGCAGCTCGGCCAGAGCGTCGGCGCCGAAGCCAGGCAGCAATTGGTACTGGAGGATGAGCGGGTCATCTTCAAGTGGGAGCGACACACCGAATTCTGCTCCTACACGGTCATCAGCAAAGAGCCGGCCGAAGGCGCGGACAGCGTTTTTGGTTCTCTGATCACCATTGACCTGATGAACGGAGGTGGCGGCACAGAGGAAGACGACGATCAGAGGGATCCGGCAAGCAAGCCCATCGTCGCCCTGCGCTTCTACGTCGACACGCCGGGAGACCAGCGCTGGTCGAGGGATGGCGAGAACCGTCTTCTCACCGGCAGCCGGATTATCGCCGCAACCGCCAACGGCGGTCAGGCCAAGATCATGACCGACTTCAGGTTTCATCCGGACGGTTACGCCCGCTTTCTGGTTTGCAACGAATCGGACAACCCCAAGAGCACCGGCCGCCTGATCCAGCGCCTGATCGATATCGAAACCTATCGCACGCTGTCCCTGATCGCCTGGCCGGTGGCGAAATCAGCCGGCCGCAGCATCGGTCAGATCGACGACGATCTGCGCAAGCTGATCCAGGCCATGGGCAGCGAGGGTTCCGACGATCAGGCCCGATTGCTGAGCGAACTGACCGCTCTTGCAGCGCGTGCGGAAACCATCGGCGCCGAGACCAATTTCCGCTTCTCGGCCGCGAAGGCCTATTACTCGATCGTCAGATCGCGTCTGGAAGACCTGCGCGAAGAGCGCATCGAAGGCTATGAACGTCTTTCGAGTTTCGTCGAACGGCGGCTTGGGCCGGCGATCCGCAGCTTCCAGGCGATCCTGGACCGGCAGTCCTCGACCTCCGAGCGGATCGCCCGCGCCTCCTCGCTCCTGCGGGCCCGTGTCGATGTAGAACTGGAGCGCCAGAACCAGGACCTCCTGGCCTCCATGGACCGACGCTCTCAGCTTCAGTTGAGGTTGCAGCAGACGGTCGAAGGCCTCTCCGTCGCCGCCGTCAGCTACTACTGCATCGGCATCCTCTCCTGGCTGCTGAAAGGGATCCCCAAGACTCTGCTGCCCATCGATTCCACGGTGATCACCACCCTGGCTGCCCCCTTCATCATCCTCTCGGTCTGGCTGATGGTCCGGCGCATCCGGAAGTCGGCGCACGACGATAAATCCCACGGCTGACGCGGCCTCTCGGCAGTCGCGGCGATCGCCGGTCAGGCACACAGACGCCCTAAAGCTTGATCACGGGCGCGACATTTGTTATCGATAACATATTCGTGAGTAGCAGCTTGGATTCACCGTTCCCAAGGACGGCGCTGACTCCGGACGGGAGAGCATGGCGGCGACAGGCGACAAGAAGCAAAAAGAAAGACCGGCCAGAAATGCAGCCGGGAGGGTGAAGCGAGCGGAAAACGGATTCGGCCTGCCGCGCGCAAGCACGCCAAGACCCACTATGGCCGATGTGGCGCGCCTCTCCGGCTTCTCTGCCATGACCGTCTCCCGCGCCTTGAAGGACGGCGCCTCGGTTTCCGCCAAGACCCGCGAACGCATCCTCGAGGTGATCGAAGACATCGGCTATGTGCCCGATCTGACTGCCGGCGGCCTCTCCTCCAAGCGCTCCGGTTTCATCACTGCCCTGGTGCCGACCATCAACAACTCGAACTTCTCGGACACGGCCTGCGGCTTGACCGACGCCCTTTCCGAACGCGGGCTTCAACTGCTGCTGGGCTATACGGACTACTCCGCGGGGCAGGAGGAAGAACTGATTGCGGCCATGCTGCGGCGGCGGCCGGAAGGCATGATCCTGACCGGTGGCTTCCATACCGACCGGGCCCGCCGCCTTCTGCAATCGGCAGCCATCCCGGTGATCGAAACCTGGGACCTGCCCGAAGACCCGATCGATCAGGTGGTCGGCTTCTCCAACGCAGCCGCGGCGCGCGCTATGGTCCATCATCTGGTCGAACGCGGCTACCGCAACATCGGCTTCATCGGTGGTTCCAGCAACCGCGATACCCGCGGCGCCGACCGGCGCGCCGGCTACGAAGCGGCCATGGTGGAGCTCGGGCTGGGGGAAGGGCACGTTATCACCTTCGGCACGCCGCCGATCTCCATGGAGCAGGGCGGTCAGGCCATCGCGCAGATGATCGAACAGTGGCCCGAGGTGGACGCGGTCATCTGCGTTTCGGATCTCTCGGCCTTCGGCGTGATCATGGAGTGCCACCGGCGCGGCTGGGCGGTCCCCGGCCGGGTGGCCGTGGCCGGCTTCGGTGACTTCGAGGTCTCGCGCTGCTGCTGGCCCTCGATCTCCACGGTCATGGTCAACAGCTACGACATCGGCAAGCAGGCGGGCGAACTGCTGCTCTCGACCATGGACAGGATCCGTGCCGGCGAGGAAGTCACGCCCTCCACCGTCATGATCGATTTCAAGGTTGTCCCCAGAGAGAGCACCTGACCGGGAAGCACCTGAAGAGAAAAGCCAGAAAGGGAAAGAAATGTCCTGGGAGAACATCGAGATCCTCGACCCTCGGATGGAGGATCTGCTGCTGCCGGACTCGCGGCTCGAACGGCACTGCACCGGCGCCATCTGGAGCGAGGGACCGGTCTATTTCGCCGAGGGCGACTACGTTCTCTGGAGCGACATTCCCAACAACCGCATGCTCAAGTGGTCCGCCGCCGAAGGCATGACGGTCTGCCGCGAGCCTTCGAACTTCACCAACGGCCACACCCGCGACCGGGAGGGCCGGCTGGTGAGCTGCGAGCATGGCGGCCGGCGCATCAGCCGCACGGAGGCCGACGGGACCGTGGTCTGCGTCGTCGAGCGCTATCAGGGCAAGAAGCTGAACTCGCCGAACGACGTGGTGGTGAAATCGGACGGGACCATCTGGTTCACCGATCCGCCCTACGGCATCATGAGCAACGAGGAAGGCTACCAGGCCGAGAGCGAGATCGGCGCCAGCTACGTCTATCGCTTCGATCCGGACAGCAACGAACTGAGCGTGGTCGCCGACGACTTCGACAAACCCAACGGGCTCGCCTTCTCACCTGACGAGAGCCTCCTCTACATCTCCGACACGGGCGCCTCGCACGATCCCGAGGGGCCTCACCACATTCGCGCGTTCGATGTGGTCGAGGGCGAGTCCCTCACCAACGGCCGGGTCTTCGCGGTCGTGGACCCGGGCCTGGCTGATGGCTTCCGCCTCGATACCCACGGCAACCTCTACACCAGCTCCGAGGATTCCATTCAGGTCTATACAGCCGGCGGCGAACGCATCGGCAAGATCCTGGTGCCGGAGAAGATCGCCAACTGCACCTTCGGCGGCCCGGAGAAGAATCGCCTCTTCATCGCCGCCTCCTCCTCGCTCTATTCCATCACGCTCAACACCCGCGGGGTGCAGCAGCCATGAGCGAAGCCATCGAGCCCTTCGTTGTCGACAGCCGCGAGCTGACCCATCGCGGCGCTCTGGCGATGCTCTCGGCGGCGGTCGAGCATGCGACGAAGATCCAGGTGCCCCAGTGCATCGTGATCGTGGACCGCAGCGGCGAGGTGCTGGCCTCCCTGCGCATGAGCGGCGCGAAGTTTCTCAGCCTGCGCTCCGCCACGGCCAAGGCGCGCACAGCCGCCTCCATGAACGCGGCCACCGGCAATCTGGACATGAACGTGGGGCTTGCGCTGGGGCTGGCCACGGACGGCGCGGTCACTCCCCTGCCCGGCGGCCTGCCGATCCGCTTCGATGGCCTACCCGTCGGCGGAATCGGCGTGGGCTCAGGCAGCGGCGATCAGGACAAGGCGGTTGCCCGCGCAGCCCTGGAAGCCGTCGGCGCCGATCTGGATCTTTAAGAAGAGCCTCAGTCGAAGGAGAGCTGAACCTTCATCGCCTTTGAGCGGTCACCCGCAAGATCGAAGGCCTGCTGTGCCTTGTCGATCGAGATCACGTCGGTCAGCAGGGGCGAAGCATCGATCAGTCCGCGCGAGAGGAAATCAACCGCCCAGGCAAACTCCTCATGGAAGCGGAAGGTGCCGCGCACATCGATCTCCTTGGAGACGATCAGCCCCAGCGGCAGGCTGACATCGCCGCCCATGCCGAGCTGCACCAGAACACCGCGCGGCCTCAACGCACCAAGGCCGCCAATGATGGCCCGCTCGTTACCACTCGCCTCGATCTGGATATCGAAGGTGCCTTTGTTGGCCGCGTAGGCTTCCAGTTTTTCCGGGTTCTTGGCCACGTTGATCACCTGGTCAGCACCGACCTTCTTCGCGGCCTCAAGCGGTTCGTCCATCACGTCGGTGGCAACGATCTCCTGAGCGCCGGCCCGCCGCGCCGCCGCCACGGCGAGCGCACCAATCGGTCCGCTGCCCGTCACCAGCACCTTCTTGCCGATAACCGTGCCGGCACGTTTGACCGCGTGCAGGCAGACCGACAGAGGCTCGGCAAAAGCCGCCGTGGTCAAGTCCACGTTGGCCGGCACGGGAAAGCACTGCTCTTCCTTGGCGACCAGGACTTCGCGGAAGGCGCCCTGGACATGGGGAAAGCGCATGGCACTGCCGTAGAAGCGCATATCGAGGCAGTGATTGGGCTTGCCGTCCAGGCAGTAGACGCATTCGCCGCAGGGCACGCTGGGATTCACCGCGATCTTGTCGCCGATGGAAAGACCAGACACCTCGCTGCCGATCGCATCCACGGTGCCCGATACTTCATGCCCCAGGATCATGGGTTCGCGGATCCGGACCGCGCCAAAACCGCCATCGTGATAGTAGTGCAGGTCGGACCCGCAGATTCCGCCGACGCCGATCCGGACCTTGACGTCCCTGGGACCAACCTCGCCGAAGGCGGCCTCATCGACCCGGAGATCGTGCGGTGCATGGATGGTGACGGCACGCATGATGGCGGCTCCTCTCAAAGTTCGATCGACGCGCGATTACACGACAGGCGTAATCAGTTCCGCGCCGTTGAAGTGTGCAACAAGATTGTCCAGGACCAGCTTGCCCATAGCCTTGCGGGTTTCCACCGTCCCGCTGCCGTGATGGGGCTGAACCACGACGTTCTCGAACGCGAGCAGCCGCCGGTCCATATCCGGTTCCGAGGCGAAAACATCCAGGCCTGCGCCGCCGATCCGCTTCTGCGCAAGCGCCGCGATCAGGGCTTCCTCATCCACCGTGGAACCACGCGATATATTAACAAGAATACCTTCCGGCCCCAAGGCTTCCAGCACTGAGGCATCGACGATATGGCGGGTCCCCTCACCGCCGGCGGTGACGACAACGAGGAAATCGGAGGCCTCCGCAAGCGCCTGCGGTGTTTCTTTATAGACCGCGTCGACATCATCGCGCGGCGAGCGGTTGTGATAGGCGATCGACATATCGAAGGCCCGCATGCGCTTCGCCAGGGCCGCGCCAATCCGGCCCATGCCCAGCACACCCAGCCGTTTGCCGCTGACCCGGGTGGTCAGGTCCAGGGGGCCTTCCAGCCAGGCGCCCGACCGCACATGCGCATCGCCCTGCGGAATCCGCCGGGCCGCGGCCAGGATCAGCGAGACCCCCATATCGGCAACATCATCGGTCAGCACGTCGGGGGTATTGGCCACCTTGACCGAAGCGGACTTCGCATAGTCGAGATCGATAGCGTCGACGCCAACACCGAAACAGGAGATCACCTCCAGTTTGGGCAGTTGCTTCATCAGCGCCGCATCCGCACCCAGATCGCCGCGAGTGGCAATCGCACGGATCCCATCGGCATGGGCCGCGATCAAGGCGGCCTGATCCTCGGCCTCCCAAAGCCTGTGCAGGGTGAACCTCTCCTCCAGCGCATCCATATCCCACTGTGGATAGGCGCCCATTACAAGAACCTGCGGCTTCGACATAAAAACGCTCCAGCTAACGGAAGCGGCAGGCTATGCCCGCCGCAAACAGAAGTTATCGATAACATTGTAGAGCAATCAGCTTCTTTGGCAAGTCACCTCAGCCGGTCGCAAGCACGCCAGACCTCACCAAGCCTTGAGGCAATTGTTAGCACGCAAGTGCTTGACAGCGAGCGACTGTTATCGATAACATAATTCTCGAATTTTGACGCTAATCCGCTGAAGAAGCAGCCTTTCGAGCCGTGAGTTCTCTCTCGGCGAGAGCGCGCATTCCGAAACAGCAACGATGGACCTGGAGCACCGATGACCGCAGCCCTGTTCGACCTTTCCGAGCGCATCGCGCTGATCACCGGTTCGAGCCAGGGCATTGGCTACACCCTTTCGCGCGGCCTGGCCGCGGCGGGCGCGACAGTGGTGCTCAACGCACGCAGTCAGGATAAGCTGGAAGCGGCGGCGGAATGCCTGCGGGCCGAGGGTGCCAAGGTGCATACGGCGGGTTTCGACGTCACGGATCAGGCAGCGGTCACCGCGGGCATCGAGGAAATCGAGTCTTCTGTCGGCGCCATCGACATCCTGGTAAACAATGCGGGCATTCAGCGCCGGATGCCTCTGGAAGACTTCCCGGCCGAGACCTGGGACGAACTGATGCGCACCAACCTGGACAGCATCTTCTTCGTCGGTCAGGCCGTCGCGCGCCGCATGATCCCGCGCGAGCGCGGCAAGATCATCAATATCTGCTCGGTGCAGAGCGAACTGGGCCGTCCCTCCATCGCCCCCTACACGGCCTCGAAGGGCGCGGTCAAGATGCTGACCAAGGGCATGGCGATCGATTGGGGCAAACACAACATCCAGGTCAACGGCCTGGGCCCCGGCTACTTCAAGACCGAACTGACCGAAGCCCTGGTGAAGGACGAAGCCTTCACGGCCTGGCTGGTCGGACGCACCCCCTCCGGCCGCTGGGGCGACGTCGAGGAACTGATCGGCGCCGCGGTCTTCCTGGCCTCTCCGGCCTCCAGCTTTGTCAACGGACACATTCTCTATGTCGACGGCGGCGTCACAGCCACGCTCTGAAGCGCAGCCCCCGCTCGGCATCGTCATTATGGGCGTGTCGGGCTGTGGCAAGACGACCATTGCCCGGTCGCTTGCCCGGTCTCTGCGCGTCAAGTTCCTGGATGCGGACAAGTATCACACGCCCGCCAACATCGCGAAAATGAGCAGCGGCACGCCGCTGACCGATGCCGACCGGGAGCCCTGGCTGGACGATGTTGGCGCACGCATTGGCGAAGCGGCGCGGGAGCGTGGCCTGGTGGTTGCGGGCTGCTCAGCGCTGAAACGGACCTACCGGGAACGTCTGAAACACGCCTCTGATCTGGACCTTCTCTTCATTCTGCTCGAGGGATCGCGCGAGCTTCTGGAGCGCCGGGTCAACAAGCGGACCAGCCATTTCATGCCCCCAGCGCTGCTGGACAGCCAACTGGCGACTCTGGAACGGCCGGGCGGCGACGAGCGCGCCTTTTCGGTGAACATTTCGCAGTCGATCAAGAAGATGGTGGCGGAGATTCTGCAATCGCCCGAACTGCAATCGGCGCGTCCACCCGAGGCGGATACGACGGACGGCTGACGAACGCAAAGTGACGGCAGCGCGCGCCAAAGACGCCTGCCGGACAACGACAAACCGCAAGCAAAAGCGGATCGCAGGGAGAGAAAGATGCCGGCAGATGCACCGCTTCTGCGCTTTGACAGCATCACCAAACGCTTCGGCGGAACGCTCGCGCTCGACTCCGTCTCCCTGGACATCGGTGTCGGCGAGATCGTTGCCCTGCTGGGCGAAAACGGCGCCGGCAAGTCCACGCTGATCAAGACCCTGGCCGGCATTCACACGGCAGACGGCGGCCGTATCCTGGTGCGCGGCGAAGCCTACCAGCACCGTCCTTCGCGATACGGTGAGCGCCAGACCGTGGCCTTCATCCATCAGGACCTCGGCCTCATCGAATGGATGACGGTGGCGGAGAACATCGCCCTCGCCCAGGGCTTCCCGAAGGGCGGTGGGCTGATCCGGTGGTCCGAAACCGAAGATCTGGCCACACGCGCCATTCAGGCCATGGGCTGCGACATCGACCCGACCCAGCGTGTGCAGGAACTCTCCCGGATCGAAAAATCCCTGGTTGCCATCGCCCGCGCTCTGGCCGTGGAATGCGATCTGCTGGTTCTGGACGAACCGACCGCCAGCCTGCCCGCTGACGAAGTGGAACGGCTTTTTACGGCCCTGCGCCCCTTACGCGAAAGGGGCGTCGGGATCATCTATGTCTCCCACCGGCTCGACGAGATCTTCCAGATCGCCGACCGGGTCGCAGTGCTGCGCGACGGTCGTCTGGTCGGCGAGCGCGCCATCGCCGAGACCAACCCGCGGGACCTGGTCGAACTGATCGTCGGGCGGCCGAACGACGAGATGTTTCACAAGGCCGACACGCGCCCGGGGGATATGGTGCTCGAGGTCCGCGATTTCGTGACCGAGACCGCGGGGCCTGTCCACTTCGATGTCTTCAAAGGAGAGATCCTCGGACTGGTCGGCCTGCGTGGCGCAGGCCAGGAATCGGTAGGGCGCGCCCTCTTCGGCTGCGAAGCCCATAGCGGGTTCGTGCGCCTGGACGGCGTCGCACCGGACCTCTCCTCGCCCCGCGCCGCGCTGGACAGTGCCATCGGACTGGTGGCCCGCGATCGGACCGAGGAGTCGGTCGCGCTTTCCCTCAGTGTGCGCGAGAACACTTTCCTCAATCCCGGTTCGGTCGGCCGAGGACTCTTGTCCTTCACCTCGAGCAGCGGAGAGGCGCGGCGCGCGCAGGAGATCGGCAAGGCCGTCGGTCTGCGGCCCAACGATCCCGAACTGCCGGTTGAGGCACTCTCAGGCGGCAATCAGCAGAAAGTGGTGGTCGGCCGCTGGCTGGCCACCGACCGAAAGCTCCTGATCGCCGAAGACCCCACCGCCGGAGTCGATGTCGGCGCCAAGGCGGAGATCTATCGCCTCATGAACCAGGCGCTCGCCGGCGGTACGGCACTGGTCATCATCTCCACCGACTTCGAAGAGGTCGCCAACATCTGCCACCGCGCCATCGTCTTCAGCCGCGGCAAAGTGGTTGAGAGCCTGGAGGGCGAAGCGCTCACCATCGCCGCGTTGATCCACGCCGCTTCCGCCGCCGAGGCACCCCCAGAACCAACAGCAGCAGCCGTCTAACGGACAGACAAGATTATGCAATCCATCGAATCCAACGCACTCGAACCCACTCGGCACGAACTGCGCTCCGCCACTACCGGCGAGAAGCTGCTGCGCTTCCTGCCGGTCTACGGTCTGGTCCTGCTCACCGTCTTCCTGATCCTGCTGTTTTCGATCCTGTTGCCGGATACCTTCCCGACTCTGCTGAACCTGCGCTCGATCCTGAGCGATAAGGCGATCATCGCGCTGCTCTCGCTGGCCGCCATGATCCCCATGGTCACCGGCAAGATCGACCTGACCGTCGGCTACGGCATCGTGATCTGGCACATCCTCGCGATCAGCCTACAGACCTGGGGCGGACTGCCCTGGCCGCTCGCGGTCCTGATCGTGCTGCTGCTTGGCGCTTTCGTCGGTTTCTGCAACGGTATGCTGGTAGAGGTCGCGAAGATCGACAGCTTCATCGCGACCCTGGGCACAGGCACGGTGCTCTATGCGCTTGCGCTCTGGCACACCGGCGGGCGGCAGGTGGTGGGCATCCTGCCCGACGGCTTCTATGCCATCAACGGCACCATGGTTTTCGGCCTGCCGATCACCGCCTTCTACGTCCTCGCCATTGCGCTCGCGCTCTGGCTGATTTTCGAGTACCTGCCGATCGGCCGTTACATGTATGCCATCGGCGCCAATCCCAAGGCCGCCTCACTGAACGGCATCCCGGTCCAGCGCTACACCATGGCCGCCTTCATCTCTTCGGGCACACTGACGGCGCTGGCGGGCGTGATCCTGGCCTCGAAGCTGCGCATCGGTCAGGCCAGCGTCGGCCTCGAGTTCCTGCTGCCGGCACTGGTCGGCGCCTTCCTGGGCTCCACCACCATCAAACCGGGACGGGTCAATGTCTGGGGCACCATGATCGGCGTGGCCATCCTGGCTGTGGGCATCTCCGGCATTCAGCAGTTCGGCGGCTCCTTCTGGGTCGAGCCCATGTTCAACGGCGTGACCCTGCTGGTCGCCATCGGCATCGCCGGCTACGCCCAGCGCAAACGCAGCGCCGCCCGCAAGCTGGCACCCGCCCCCAAGCCAGATTCAACATCCTCAGAACAAACAAACCCTAGGGAGGAAAGAGCATGAAACCCATTGCATTGACCTTGTCCGCCGCGATGATTGCGGCCCTCGCGGCACAGGCGCCGAACGTCCTGGCTCAGGACAAGATGGCCGAGGCCGACAAGGTGGTTCAAAAGTACGCCAGTCGCCAGGACACCTGGGACGGCCCCACCACGGGCCCCAAGGCCGCCGAAGGCAAGACCATCGTCGTGCTCGCGGCCGATCTGAAGAACGGCGGCGTCCTGGGCGTGACCACCGGGATCGAGGAAGCCGCCGCCGCCATCGGCTGGGAAGTGCGCGTGATCGACGGCGCCGGCTCGGTTTCCGGCCGCCAGGCCGCCTTCAGCCAGGCGCTGGCCCTCAAGCCCGACGGCATCGTGATCAACGGTGCAGACATCCTGGAGCAGAAAGCTGGGGTCGAACAGGCTCAGGAAGCTGACATCAAAATGGTCTCCTGGCATTCCGCGCCGGTGATCGGTCCGGTCGAGGGTACCGGCGTCTTCGCCAACGTCACCACGGACGCCATGGAGGTCTCCCGCGCTGCCGCCAACTGGGCCTTCAAGGACGCCGGCGGCAAACCGGCCGTGGTGATCTTCACCGACTCCACCTACTCCATCGCCATCGCCAAGGCCGACCGCATGAAGGAGGTCATCGAAGATCTCGGCGGCACGGTTCTGGAGTATGTCGATACCCCCATCGCCGACACCTCGACCCGCATGCCGCAGCTCACCACGACCCTGCTGCAGCGCCACGGCAGCAAGTGGACCCACTCGCTGGCCATCAACGACCTTTACTTCGACTTCATGGGCCCCTCGCTGGCAGCCGCCGGCATCAAGGGCGACGGTGCGCCTGTGAACGTGGCCGCGGGAGACGGTTCAGAATCCGCTTATCAGCGGGTTCGCGCGCAGCAGTATCAGGCCGTTACGGTCGCCGAGCCTCTGAACCTGCAGGGCTGGCAGTTGATCGACGAGCTCAACCGCGCTTTCGCCGGCGAAAAGTGGTCCGGTTACGTCTCGCCGCTGCACGTGGTGACGCCGGACAACATCGCCTACGACGGCGGACCGGATAACCGCTTCGACCCGGAAAACGGCTATCGCGACGAATACAAGAAGATCTGGGGCAAATAATCTCCCAACTTGCCCTGGAGCCGGCGGCAGGGGCGACCCGGCCGCCGGTTCTTTTTTGCCAACCACCCTGCAGAACTCTTAATTTGTCTCTCATATTTTGCTATTCTTTCTGCATAAATGCAGGGAACTCACGCCATGGACTGGAACGCCCTTCAGCTCGTCCTCGCGATCTCCAGAACCGGATCCCTTTCCGCCGCAGCCCGCCGGCTGGCCATCGACCAGACCACCGTCTCCCGCCGCCTCAAGGGCATCGAAGCGGATCTCGGCACCGCCCTCTTCAGCCGTATCGAGGGCCGCCTGGTCCCGACCGAAAGCGGCGAGCGGGTCATCGCCGCTGCAGAGACGATGGAAACAGCCGCGGAAGACCTGAGCGAAAGTCTGGCCGGCGGCCTGCGATCCTGCGAAGGCCGAGTGCGCTTGACAGCGGTGCCGCTCCTCATGAACCGGTTGCTGATCCCCCGGCTCGGTGACCTCCTGACGAAGCATCCAAGGCTGGAGATCGAGACCATCGCCGAGAGCGGCAATCTCAGTCTCAGCCGCCGCGAAACCGATCTCGCCTTGCGTTTCGTGCGGCCGCAGAAAGACGCCGGACTCTGCCGGAAGCTGGCGGATCTCTCTTACTCCTCGTACCACGCCCAAGCTTCCGATACCCGGCCCCTACCCTGGATCACTTACGAAGAAACGCACGCACATCTTCCTCAGGCGCGCTGGATCGCGCGACAGGGCACCGACACCGGCACGCTGAGAGTCAACGATGCCGACAGCGCACTCGCAGCCGTCCGGGCGGGGCTCGGGCAAACACTCTTGCCGGACATCGTCGCAACAAAAGATGCATCCCTTCTCCGCGTAAAGTCCGGTCTGCTTACGCGTGAGATCTGGCTGATGGTTCATCCCGAGGTGCGGCAGCTTCCTCGCGTTCAGGCGGTCATCGACTGGCTCGACGAGATCTTCGCGGCTAAGACCTGATCGCCGCCCGCGAGGCTGCTTTCGAAATGGCCGTCGCCGCCGTTTGCAGGCGTTCGAGATAGCGATCCACCACCTCTTCCTGGCTCATCACGCTGCCGATCCAAACCAGGTTCAAAGCCGCCTGCACCCGCGTGCCATCAAAGACCGGTACGGCGATCGCACCCAGCTCGGCCCCATGATCGACCATTCGTCCCCAGTAGCCAGGCTCCCGGCGGCCATAGCCCTGTTCGAAGGTGCGTTCCAACTCTTCGCGGAACGCCTGCCCCGCAACGTAGCGCCGTTCCTGCTGACGGCCGAACTCCACCAGCCACTGCACATGCGCCTCCCGCTCCGCCGGCTCCAGATAGGCCAGATAGACACGCCCCAGCGCGGAGAAAGCCATGGAGGGCCGGAAGCCGACCACCAGCCGATTGATGGCAAAAGGCGCGCGGAAGCGGCTGGTCTCAAGGATCTCGACCTGCCCCACGGCCGGTGAAACCGCGATGTCAGAGGGCCAGCCAATGTCCCGCTGCAGTTCCTCGAGAAACGGCGCGCCAACCTCGCAGAGAATGTGTTCGCGACCGATCCGGTTGCCCAGGTCCTGGACAGCCCGGGCAAGCTGATAGTGACCGTCACTAGGCCGTCGATGCACCCATTGCGCCGCGATCGCCGTTCGTAGAATCCGCAGGAGGGTTGCCTTGGCCAAGCCCGAGCGCCGATGCAGTTCATCGAGCGAGAGCGTGGGCTCTGTCCCCAGGAGTTCCAGGACCTGCAGGCCACGCTCCAGTGCGCGGATACTCTTGACCGATTCGACGCTGTCCATTCTTCCTCACGAGTTTCACCTGGTGAAATAGCATACTGGTGGCGGTCTGACGAGGCGTCGTAGTCTTTCGATAAGAAAGTCTCTGCAGCTTAGACGGGGACGCGGGAGGTAAGAGTCTATGGCGGAACCACTGGCTGCCGAACGGCCGGGTCTGGTCGACCGCGGCCGGCGCGTCGTCGTCGGTCTGCCTTGCTTCCTGTTGCTTGCCACCGCCATCTATATCGCCGCTTTCGGGGTCTTCGACGAAGTGATCCAGAGGGTCGGGGCGCTGCTGCTGGCGGGTCTGATCCTTTTGATCGGCAGCGCCCAGGATGAAGACAAGACGTCACCACTCGACCTTGTTGTCCGGGCGCTGGCCTTGCTCGGCCTCTGTCTTTCCGCCTTCTGGTTCTTCCGTATCTCGGAAGAAGTCGAGAGCGGACTCTATTTCCTGAACCAGGCAGACGTGATCGTCGCCTGCATCGCCATCGCCGTGGTGGTGGAACTGGCGCGCCGCACGGTTGGCAACACTATGGTGGTGGTCTGCGTGCTCTGCCTGGCCTACGCGGTCTACGGCGAGTCCTTACCCTGGATCTTTCAGCACGCCGGGCTCTCAGGAGAGGAGCTTCTGCAGACCCTCTGGTACGGCTTCGATGGCGTCTTCGGCCGGCCCATGGCCGCGGTCACCTCGACCATCCTGATCTTCATCGTCTTCGGCGGTATCCTGGAGGCCGTGGGCGTCGATCGCAGCATCGTCCGCCTGGCCCTGATCGCCACCGCCCGCCTGCGCGGCGGCCCGGCCCAGGCCGCGGTGATCGCCAGCGCCCTCTTCGGCACCATTTCCGGCAGCGCGGTCGCCAATGTGGTCGGCACCGGCGTGGTGACCATCCCCCTGATCCGACGCTACGGCTTTTCGCCCAAGTTCGCTGCCGCCGTGGAAGCTGGCGCCTCGACCGGCGGCCAGATCATGCCGCCCATCATGGGCGCGGTCGCCTTCATCATGGCGGACATCACCGGCATCTCCTACCTCACCATCTGTCTCGCGGCGCTGGTCCCGGCGCTCTTTTACTTCGGCAATCTGCTCGCGGTGATCTACGCCGAGGCCGGCAAGATCCAGGTGGACCAACGTGCCCTGGAGGAAAGCCGGGTCATGGAGGCGCGCGAGTGGCGTAAGCTCTCGGTCTTCGTCCTGCCGCTGGCGATCATCGTCGGCAGCCTGCTGCAGGGCTCCAGCCCCGCCCTCGCCGGTTTCTGGGGCTGCCTGGCCGCGGTCATCATGGGTTTCCTTCTGATCCCCGAGAGTCGCCGGCTCGCGCCCTGGCTACGCTTTCTTCATCAGACCGGGCGCATCGCCGCATTGTTAGTTGCCATCGTCGCCGCCGTCGGCATCGTCATCGGGGTCATGAACCTCACCGGCCTGGGCCTGCGCTTCGCGAGCGTGGTGCAGGCGCTGTCGCAGGGCTCGCTCTTTCTTTCCCTGCTGCTGATGGCCGCGGCCTGCCTGGTCCTGGGCATGGGCATGCCGACCGTGCCGGCCTATCTCGTCATCGTCCTGGTCATGGGGCCGGCGGTGCAGAAGCTCGGCCTCACGACCCTGCAGGCCCATCTTTTCGTGGTCTATTTCGGCGTGCTCTCGGCCATCACGCCGCCGGTCGCCCTGGCTGCCTTCGCCGCTGCCCCCATAGCCGGCGCCAACCCCATCAAGGTGGGCCTGGAAACGGTGCGCATTTGCGTCAGCGGCTTTCTCATCCCCTTCGCCTTCGCCTACAAACCGGCGCTGCTGCTGGGCACTGGACAGCCGCTTTGGGAGAGCGCACTGGCCATCATCAGCCTTGCGCTGGCGCTGCTGATGATCGACTTCGCCATCGCGCGGGGGGCGCGCAATCCCCTCGCCCTCCTCTACGCCGGCCTCGGCCTCGCCATCATCTTTACATCCGACCTGATAACCCTTGCAGCCTGCGCGCTCGCCCTTCTGCTGATCGGCTGGACGCTCTGGCAGAACAATAGAAATCGGAACAGCGGTTTCGCATAACCGGAGGAACGCCCATGTCACAGAAGCCCTATCTCCTGAACCGCCGTAGTGCCCTGGCCACCCTGACGGCCGCCGGTCTGGCGCCGCTCCTGCCCTCGGCAGCCTCCGCCAAGACCTTCTACCGCATGTCGACCCTGGGTCCAGGCACCACGCCCAATCTGGTCATGACCACCTTCGCGACGCTGGTGAACAAGGCCCTGCCGGAACATGAAATCCAGGTCAATGCCACCGGCGCAGCCACCAAGCACATGCTGGAGGTCGGTGTCGGCAAGACCGACTTCTGCATGTCCTCTCCCACGGTCATGTTCCTCATGTCCAACGGCAAAGCCATGTACAAGAAGATCAAGCAGGCGCCGGACCTTTCGAAGAACATCCGCATGCTCTTCAACTTCCCCATGGGCATGTATCACATCGTGGTCTATGCGGATTCCGGCATCGAGTCCCTGATGGACGTCAAGGGCAAGCGCGTCTTCCTGGGACCGCCAGGCGGCGCCGCCCTGCGCACCATGACCCTGCTGTTCGAGAACGTCACCGGCTACAAGGCCGGCGAGGATTTCGAGGTCGCGAAGCTGGGCTGGGATTCCGCTGCCCAGGCCTTCCAGGACAAAAACATCGACGTCTACTGCAACCCGACCAATCCGCCCAGCCCGGTGATCAGTCAGGTCGCGGTCTCCAACGAGATCCGCATGCTCGGTATCCCGGAAGAAGCCCTGTCCCGGCCCGAAGTCGCCAAGCTCTCCAAGCGCCCGGGCTTCCGCTTCACCCAGATGCCGCCGGATGCTTACGGCGAGGCCCAGGTCAACACTGCGCCGGAAAACACCCTGGCCATCACCGTGGGTATGTCCACCAACAAGGACCTGCCGGACGAGACCATCTACGAAATGCTGAAGGCCTTCTGGGTGGGCCTGGAAGACATCAAAGCCGAGGCGCCGTGGATGCAACCCATTTCCGCCGAGACCGCCTTCGCCGACATGAACGCGCCCTTGCACCCGGGCGCGCTGCGTTACTATGAGGAAATCGGCATGACCGTTCCAGACAATCTCAAGCCCTGAGTCAGGCAATCGCAAAACCAAGGAACCCGGTTCGAAAGCGCATGAGCAAGAAACCCAACATCCTCTTCATCATGGCCGACCAGCACCGCGCCGACTATCTGGGCTGCGCCGGCCACCCGACTCTCAAAACCCCCAACCTGGACCGGCTGGTGGGCGACGGCGTGCGCTTCACGGAGGCCTTCGTGCAGGCCCCCGTCTGCGGCGGCTCGCGCATGAGCTTCTACAGCGGGCGCTATGCCTTTTCCCACGGCGCCTACTACAACAACTACCCGCTGCGCATCGACGAGAAGACCATGGGCGACTACCTGCGGCCGGAAGGCTACCGGGTCGCCCTGGTCGGCAAGACCCACATGCGGCCAGATATGGAGACCTGCGAACGGCTGGGGCTCGACCCGGACAGTGCGGACGGCGTGCTCATGCGCCAGTGCGGCTTCGAGCCGGTCGAGCGGGACGACGGGCTGCATCCCGACGAGTTGCTCAAACCGGATCTGGCCTACAACCATTACCTCAGGGAACAGGGCTACGAGGGCAAGAACCCCTGGCATGACTACGCCAACGCCGCGGAGGGCGAGAACGGCGAACTTCTGTCCGGCTGGTTCCTGCGCAACGCCCATCTGCCGGCCCGGGTAAAGGAGGAGCACTCCGAAACCGCCTACATGACCGACCGGGCTATGGACTTCATCCGCGATACGCCCGACCAGCCCTGGTGTCTGCACCTCTCCTACATCAAACCGCACTGGCCCTATATGGCGCCTGCGCCCTACCACGAGATGTACGGCCCCGAGGACATCATCGACGCCAACCGCAGCGAAGACGAAAAAGCCGACTGCAACCCAGTCCTGGCAGCTTTCATGGAGCATAAAGAGGGCGTCAACTTCTCCCGCGACGAAGTCCGGCAGAGAGTCATTCCGACCTACATGGGCCTGATCTCCCAGCTCGATCATCATCTTGGGCGGCTACGGTCGTTCCTGGAGGAGGTCGGCCAGGCGGACAACACCATCATCATCTACACCAGCGACCATGGCGACTATCTCGGCGATCACTGGCTGGGCGAGAAGGATCTCTTTCACGACGAGATCATGCGCGTGCCCATGATCGTCCATGATCCTCGGGCGCAGGCGAATGCCACCCGCGGCCAGACCATCGGCGACTTCGTCGAGGCGATCGACCTGGCGCCGACTTTCCTGGAGTGGTCCGGAGGCGAAGCCGAGCCGCACCGGCTGGAAGGCGCCTCTTTCGCTCCTCTTCTTCAGGGCGCGAAACCGGCCGGCTGGCGCAAAGCTGTCTACGCCGATAGCTGTTTCGCGCTGCGCTTTGCCCGTCCGGATCTGGGTCTTGCCCCAAATGAAGCCCGCGCCTTCATGGTGCGTACCGAGCAGTGGAAATACATGCGTTTCGAGAAGCACGCACCCATGCTCTACGACCTGCAGGCCGACCCGAAAGAGCTGAAAGACCTGGGCCGCTCCAACGCCCATGCCGAGGTGCGCGCGGAGCTGGAAGCCCAGCTCTTCGACTGGCTGCGCCGGCGCCGGCTGCGCACCACCATCAGCGATGCGGAACTCGAGCGGCGCACCGGCGGTGCCGAGAAGCGCGGGATCTATTTCGGAGTCTGGTAGCGACCGGTCTCTGTCTGGTCAGGGCCAGGTCTGACACTGGCGCGTGTCGGCTCCAGCGCCTGCGCGATAGAGTCACGCTTGCGCCAGGTCCAGAGCCACATGGCGATGACGATCACAGCACCTGCCCCGAGCGGTAGGCGCAGGCCGAAGGTCTCCGACAGCGCGCCCATGATCAGGGCGCCGGCCGCGGGACCGCCGATGAAGATGATGCCGTAGAGACTGAGCACCCGTCCACGCAGCTCGCCCTCGACCGCCATTTGCATCAGGGTCTGCATGCTGACGCCGGCGGCAACCATAGCCATGCCGGCAACCGCAACGCTGGCTACGCCCAGCCAAAGCCAGTTGCTCGCCACGAAGGCCAGCATCGCCAGGGCAATGACCAAGGTGTTGATCAGGACCAGGCGGGTCAGGCCGCCGCCGCCGCGCCGTGCGATCCAGAGACCGCTCAGGACCGCTCCGACACCAACCGTTGATGTCAGCAGGGCCAGGGTATCGGCGCCACCGCCGAAGACCCTGTCCGCGAAACCGGGCATCAGTTCGACAAAGGGCCGCACACCCAGCGATCCAGTCGCGAGCAGCAACAGCATCGGGCCGATCCCCGGGTGCCGCGCGGCGTAGCTGACCCCCTCGCCAAGCTGCACCCAGATCGAGGGCGGGATCTTGCCCTTTCCCCGGTCCGGACGCCGCGGAACCTTAATGCGCGACAGGGCGAGCAGAAAGGCGAAGAAGGTCAGCGCATTGGCCCCGAAAGCACCTTCCACCCCGACCGTCACGATTAAGAGGCCGGCCAGCGCCGGACCGATGAAGCGCGCGAGATTGAAGACGATGGAGTTGATTGCGATCCCGGTCGAAAGGTCCTCGCGCGGCACCAGACTGGGCATCAGCGCCAGGCGCGAGGGCTGGTTGAAGCCCATGGCGATGCCGTTGACCAGCACCAGCAGCGCCAGCAGTTCGACGGTGACATTTCCGGAGGCTGTCAGCAGGAAGAGAGCGATGGCCTGAAACAGCGAAACCGTCTGGGCCGTCAGCATGATCTTGAGCCGGTTGTAACGGTCGGCGACCACACCGCCGAAGGGCCCGACGAAGACCGCCGGCAGCAGATCGGCGCAGGACACCAGGCCCAGCCAGAAACCGGACTCCGTCAGTTCCCAAGTCAGCCAGCCCACGGCGACGCGCTGCATCCAGGTCCCGATCAGCGAGACCGAGGCGCCCGAGATGTAGATACGAAAGTTCCTGTGCTGGAGGGTACGGACGACACCGCCGAACCCGGCCTGACCTGGCATAGACTATTGCTGAAGACTGTGAGCAGAGAGCCCCTATTGAGCCACATCCGCGCGAGTCGGGCAAATCGGCAATGCTGCCATTACTAACTATGGTCAGAAATGTGCGAAGGCGCTTCACGCTGCGATATCTGAGCCTTCCAAATCGGAAGGAATCTGAGTCTTTTTTGGTGAAATTAATGCACGAAAAACATAAGATATACACACTTCAAAGAAGGCGTTCTTCTTCAATTAAAAATTTAAGATAAGCATCATCCTATTAACTTTTGGCAGAAGAGCTAAGGCGTCAGTTATGACAAAAAAAACGCTAAAAAAAGCCGTGACTGTTTTGGCGGTAGCGGCCTCAGCAGCGACAATCGCTAGCTTTTTGTTGCAGACATCCAATTCCTCGGACGCTCCAAGTCTGGAAATAAATCAAACATCAAATGGCCCAAACAGCCCCAATGTTATCAATGGAGATGTGGATATCGTGCGATGAAAACTTTGAACCTCGCCTTTCTTTTTTATCTATTCGCGGCGACCAACTCTTATGCCCAATCCAATTCCGTTGACCAAAAAAGTGACGGTGACTGCAGCCCTAATGTAGTCGGTGGAGATGCTAAGGTCGATTGCAGCACTAAGAATTACACCGCTCCGTCACTTAACCTTATGCAACTTTGGCGCGGATTCACAGGGAACGTTGCGGCGGTTGGGGGCTGTATGATGGAAGGAGATAAAGCCGAGAAGCAGCTCAGACACGCGCTCAAACTCAACCCCAATATTCCCATAACTTGGTTGTGTTTAGGCGGTACTTTAATCAAAAACGGTAAGCCTGAAATCGCGTTGGGTCCTCTAAAGAGAGCTGCGCAATTGGCGAAAGATCAAAATAGCTGGGACATTCAAGCAAACGCGATGCGGCTACAGAGCAGTGCACATTTTAGCATGGGACAACATAAAGAAGCCATTCGTACCGCGAACGAGGCGCTCGACATCTACACGCTCTTTGCAGACTCTTCGAGAATGGCCGAGACAAACAATCAAATAGGCCTGATCGCACAAGACTCAAAGCAATGCGGCGTGGCAAAGCGACATTTTAGCAACGCTGTGAGGCTTGCCGAGATTGAAAATCATCGCAATGCCGAAGCCTTTAAGAGAAACTTGGCAGAGTCAGCAAACTGCGGTTAGTTAGACTTATAGCGCAATGCGTTTTTTCTGAATCATATCGCCTCAAAATTCGCATTTGAGATCAGCATGTTACTGACCGAAAGGCAGAGAACTTTGAGACCGATTGAACGCATTTTGGTCTAGTTCCAGACACTAGCACGCAACCCTTCGGAAAAGTGTTTTCGAAGGACAACCATACCCTAGGCGCCATTCAAAGCAGCAAGCGTTGCAGAGTATTGTACTCGTGTCAGGAGTATGCGCTTTCGGGAGCGATTGTGGGACTGAGCAGTCGTCTTCAGGCAACTCGACACGCGAGCACTGAAAGTATTATATCTGGAAGGAGAGGCAGGCGACACTAAACCGTTTTCGATCACCTTGCCAGCAGCGGCCGCACGCCCCGCAGCGGTGCAAAGCGCTTAAGCCCGAATTCGCCGGCCTTCCGCTCCAGAACCAGACGGAATTCACCACCGCGTTCCCGCTCGAAACCGATCACACCGACGGGCGGCGGCCCGAAGTCGAAGGAGAGTTTGGCGACCGCGATCCAGTTGGACGGCGCCGTCGCTTCGAGCTGTCTCAACTCGAAGTCCAGCAGCTTTGTATTCCAGTAAGCCGGCGGAAGACGCGGGTGAGCTTCCTGCTGCGCCGACCGCAGGAAGCGCTCGATCTGCGCCGCGGTCGGAACCTCGGATCTCTGGGACATGGCCTGCGCCCCAGCCGTTATCGAGAGAAGAATCACTGCCGCAGCGGTCGCGCCCCAACAGCTCAAGGTCCATTTTGACTTGATGCTCGTCATGATTTCGCGCTCCGTTTCAACAGGATTGGAAACCTCCCGAAAGTATGCGCCCATGTTGCAACCCCCGCAATAAAATGAAACCGGCGCTTTCGCATAAGCGTCATGCAGTTCTACGGCTTTACCGGCTGAAGGATCTGCGACAGATTGCGACGCATGATCGAAATCCGCCTCTTCGAAGACTCCGACTTCGACCTCCTGCACGAAGCCCTCTGCGCTGCTTTCAGTGACTATCTCCTGCCGATGCAGCCCACATTGGAGCAGTTCCACTTCATGCTGCGCCAGCGCGGCTTTGACCCGGCACTCACTTGGATTGCGCGGGCGGAGGGTAAGATCGTCGGCTTTTGGATCATGGGGTCGAACGGCCAGAACTCACAAGCGATCGCCTATACGGTCGCGACTGGTACTATCCCGAGCCATCGGGGCCACGGACTCGCGGGACAGATCTTCGAACGTATGCTCGCCAACCACAGACTCAGAGGACTCGAGAGCATCGAGCTGGAGGTCATCAAAGAGAATACCTCGGCCCGAAAGGCCTACGGCAAACTCGGCTTCGAGCCTGAGCGGGACGTGACCTGCTTTACCCTCCCGGCCTCGCCAGAAAAGCCAACGGTATCGATCCCCTCTATTCCGCTGGAGATCATCGAAAGCGCCGGACCGAAACTCTGGGACTGGCCGCCTACCTGGCAAAACAGCCTCGATGCCTTAAAGCGCATTGAAGAGGATATCGAGATCAAGGGCATCTACGATGGCGACGTTCTGCTGGGTTACGGCGCTGTTATCCGCCCGACCGCGAAGCTGGCGCAGTTGGCGGTGCGCCCGGATTGCCGAAGGAAGGGCCTCGGCAGCCGCATTCTGGCGGCCCTGATGGCCGGCGCGGGATCTGGCGGACTGCAGGTCATCAACGCCTATGCCAGAGATGACGGCTTTACGGCCTTCATGGAGAAAAGCAGCGGCCAGGCCGGGACGCGGCAGACCGTTTTATCGCGCCGGCTTTAGCGCTAGAATGGCGCTCTAACAGCCCCCGCAGTACCCAGGTGTTTTATGAGCCAACCCGAAAAGCCTCCCCTGCCCTGCTTCGCGGCCCGAGAGACCTTCTTTGCGACCGACAAAATGAACAGTGCCGCGATCTCGATCGCCGGCGTGCCGCTCGACATCGCGACCACCAACCGCGCCGGCGCGCGGGACGGACCCGCGGCGGTGCGGCGCGCCAGCCGCATGGCCGGCGGTACCTACCCGGACCTCTGGCCCGATCTCTACAGCCTGGACTTCGCCGATGTGGGCAACTTCGGGCTCATGATGGGCAAGCTCGAGGAGTCGCTGGAACTGATTGAGCAGCAGGCCCTGGAGCATGAACATCTGATCTCGGTCGGCGGCGATCATCTGGTAACCCTGCCGCTGCTGCGCGCCGCCGCGAAGAAGCACGGCGGCCCGCTCGGCCTGGTGCACTTCGACGCGCATGTCGACACCTGGGATGAAAACTATTCTGTCCCGGTCACCCACGGCACGAACTTCCGCATCGCGATCAACGAAGGGTTGGTCGATCCCAAGCGCATGGTTCAGGTGGGCATCCGCTGCCGCGTCGAACCGGAGGTCTGGCAGTGGACCCTGGAGCAGGGCGTGACCATCATCACCGCCGAGGAGGTCCACATGGGCAACCCGGCTGAGATCGCGGCGCGCATTCGCGGCATCGTCGGCAGTGAAGCCAAGACCTATCTGACCTTCGACATCGATTGCCTCGATCCCTCCTGCGCCCCCGGCACCGGCACACCCGAGGTCGGCGGTCTGCACGCCTGGCAGGCCCGCGCCATCCTGACCCGACTCGGCGGCATCAACTTCATCGGCATGGATGTGGTCGAAGTGGCCCCGGCCTACGACGTGGGCGAGATCACCGCCCTCAACGGCGCCTCGGTGATGGCCTTCTACATGGGGCTGTTGGCGGGGAAAGCAGGAGGCTCGTGACGAGGCTCGCGCACTTCAGCGAAGATCCTGATATCACCGCGTTCCATCCGAGGCCGGTGAAGGTCGCCGCGCAGCGGCCGCCGGGTCAGGAGTGGCTCAACGGGCCCCTGGTCTGGGCGATCGATGATCGCCACGAGATACTCTATCTCTTTCCACGAGACTGCCCGCGTATTGTTATCTGGCCAACCACCTCGACGAGCGAGGAAGACAGAACCCGCTGGTTTCCCGATGGGTCTCTGCGCGCCATCGCCTACATAGAGCAAGCCTGGCTGACGCGACTGCAGGAAAGCGTTATCTACCGCTACAGCCTACCGACAGACAGTTTTGAAGAAGTTGGCGAGATAGGAATGTGGGTTTCCCGAACCGCTGTGAGACCGGCAAATATCGAGCGCCTCACGGATCTGCCCACGCAACTCGACGGCAGAGGTGTGGCGCTGCACGCGCTCGAAGACCTGACACCGCTCAAAGACATCTGGCAAAGTTCTCTCCACGCCAGCGGCATCCGGCTGCGCAACGCCGCCGGCTGGGGCGAACCTGGCTGGCCGCACACGAAGCCGGAAACGCCCGCCGCTCCGTGAGTGCTTCACGCCCCGGACCGCAGAAGAGCTATTCGCTTCCTTCTTCACCCAGGATCAGCGGTTCCGTCTTCTCGCGTATGATCTCGACCAGTTCCGGATCCATGAAGAGATAGTCGTCAGGAATGTCGAGAACGTGAAGTTCCTTGTACTTCACCTCGGCCCGAAAATCGGCCCGGATCCGCGACTTGTGCTTATCTTCCATCACCAGGATGAGGTCGGCCCAGCGGATATCGGCAAGCGTCAGGCGCCGGCGCGCGTTTCTGCTCGTACCCGCCGAGCGCACTGATACGCCGGGAACTTTCCGCCAGACCTGCTCGCCTGTTGGGCTGCGCCACTGGTTCCGGCTGCAAACGAACAGAACATTCACCGAAGAGCTGTCCTCTAATGCTTCCAACCATTCCCGACGCGGCCAGAGATAGCCAAGTTGCCGCGCCCTGTGGAGTTTGCAGCTCCACAAGTAAAGCAGCTTCCAGGACTTATCGCCGCTGAGATCCGGATACTGAATTTTCTTTGTGCCGCGCCGGCCGCAACGGCGGCGCTGCGCACGACGCCACGCACGGCTACGTTGTTGTGACATAAACTGCTCCTGTGTTGTCGGGTTCAGCAGCCGCGGCAACACAGAGGGCAGAATGGTTACGTCGTTCAGGCTGACAAAGCAACCAGTAACAAGAAAGCAGTGTCTATCCCGCTGTAGCGGTCATTTGTAGTTCGATTGCAGGCGTTCACCGACCGCGCCGAGCAAGGGCGGGGGCAACTGCGTCAAGGTCAGGTGCGCCTGCCCCCCTCTGCCGCCGTCGATCATCAGGAAGCGAATGACGTCCCCGAGGGCTTCAGCCACCCGAAAGGCAACTGGATCAGATCCCAAGTCCACCGCCTCGAAGCCCAGTTCTTCGGAAAGCACGGCAACCACCGACTTGGCCTCCGGGTCGCGGCCGGCGATAAAGGTCTGCGCCTTAGCGGAACGCAGTTCATCCGGATCCGTGTCGAACGCCTCCATCGCGATCGTGTTCCAGGCCTTCACCACCCGGGCCTCCGGCGCATTGGTCTGCAATGCCTCAGCAATCGCGGTATCGAACCAGACACCGTTGCGGACATCGTTGCTGTAGTCGCGATTGTTCAGATCGATGACGATCTTGCCTGCCAAAGCTTCGGGTTGCGCAAGCACCTTTGCGGGATCGCTCTCGCGAATCGTCCAGATAAGAATGTCGCTTGCTTTCACTGCGTCATCGTTACTGGCAGCCGAGGCATTTGCGCCTGCGCGTTCGGCGGCTTCCTCCGCCTGTTCCAGGCGACGCGCGCCAAAGATGACGCTGTGACCAAGCTGTGCCAGACGGATACCGAGCGCGCGGCCCATGTTTCCGGAGCCGATAATGCCAATAGATTTCATCGAAACCTCCATCGTTCTCTGTCGATGGATCTAACTTGCGCAGGAACTTATTTTCTTCCAGACTGAATGTTATGAAAGAAACATTCAGCGAAACTGAACTTAAAGGCTACGATCTTAACGCTCTGCTCGTGTTTTCCGCGCTGATGCAGGAGCGATCGGTCACAAAGGCGGCAAAACGCCTGCTTGTCGGACCGCCTGCAGTCAGCATGACGCTCGGGAAGCTCCGTGACCTCTTTGGCGATCCTCTCTTCGTGCGCGCGGGGAAGGCGATGGAGCCGACACCCCTTGCCAATCAGCTTTTTGACCGCATCGGACCAGCCCTCGGCGAGATCAGCGATGTCATAAAAACCGCCGGCGGCTTTGATCCGGCAAGCTCGGATCGAACCATCCGTTTTGCCTCACCCGACGACCTGGAAGTGGTTCTGGTACCTGCAATTCTGCAAGCGATGGCTGAACGTGCGCCCGCGATGAGGCTGATCGTGCGTTCAGCGGACTTTCGCAACGTCCCGGGCCTGCTTGACGAAGGCGCCGTCGATGTGGCCCTGACGGCGACGCCGCCGGAACTTGAGAAGCGTCATCGCTTCCAGGTGCTTTACCACGACAGCTTCACGACGCTCTTCGATCCGGCGCAGACAGCCATCCAACCACCGGTCACCCTGGAGCAGTTCGTCGAAGTGCCCCAGATTCTGCTGTCGACCAGAGGCGATTGGTACGGCCCGATCGATAAAACGCTCGCATCACTGGGCCAAACCCGAAAGATTCTAGCCAGCGTTCCGCGCTTTTCGACCATCCCCTTCATTCTGAAGTCGCGACGATCTCTTTTGAACATGCCGAGCCGCTCGGCACGTCACTACGCTGAGCTCTTCGGGCTCACCGCGTCGCCTCTGCCCTTCGACAGTCCGCAGTTCAGCGTCTCTATTCTCTGGCATCTGCGCGCGGAGCAGGATCCTGCCGTTATCTGGTTCCGCAAACTGACCGAGACCTGCCTGGAAAAACTCCGTTAAGCGAGCCTGTTTGCGGAGAGCCCTTACTGCGCCGTCCAGCCGCCGTCCGCCGGCAGAGTCGCGCCGGTGATGGCGGCGGCGGAATCCTGGCAGAGGAAGACCGCCAGGGCGCCCAGGTTTTCGATCTCGACGAACTTCTTGGTCGGCTGGTTCGCCAGCATGACGGTCTGCACCACTTCTTCCTCGCTGATTCCGCGCGCCTTGGCGGTATCCGGGATCTGGGCCTCGACCAGCGGCGTCAGGACGTAGCCGGGCGCGATGGCGTTGACGGTGATGCCCTGCTGGGCCACTTCCAGGGCCACGGTCTTGGTCAGGCCCGCGATGCCGTGTTTCGCCGCCACATAAGCGGACTTATAGGGCGAAGCCACCAGGGCGTGAGCGGAGGCGATGTTGATGATCCGGCCCCAGCCCCGTTCCTTCATGCCCGGCAGGGCCGCGCGGATGGCATGGAAGGCAGAGGTCAGGTTGATGGCGATGATCGCATCCCACTTCTCGATCGGAAACTCGTCGACCGGCGCGACATGCTGGATACCGGCGTTGTTCACCACAATGTCGGCCGAGCCAAAGCTGCTCTCGCAACCCTTCACCATGGCGGCGATCTCATCGGGATTGAGCATGTTGGCGGGCGAGTAGGCGACTTTCACCGCGTACTTCGCTTCCAGGCCCGCACGGATTTCTTCGATGGCGGCCGCATCGCCCAGGCCGTTGAGCATGACATTGGCGCCGGCCGCCGCGAAGGCTTCGGCAATGCCCAGGCCGATTCCACTTGTCGATCCGGTAACGACGGCATTCTTTCCGTTCAACATGTCCAATGCTCTCCTTCAGGCCCTGCTGCAGATGCGATCGCAAGATCCGATCACACGGTAGATTTTGTGCAGCGCAATATTTGGCCAGAGCAGATCCGCATGCAAGCAGGATTTTATCGTGGGAAAAGCGGTGACACGCGAGGTCTGAAAGCTGCCCCGGAAACTTCACCCGCTTCAGACCATTTTCGGAACCACGAAGTGGTAGATCGAGAAGAAATGAAACACCGCGCCGGCGATAACGAAAAGATGCCAGACGGCATGTCCGAAGCGCAGATCCTTCCAGAGATAGAAGATCACACCGATGCTATAGGTCAGGCCGCCGGCCACCAGGAGGGCAAGGCCACCGCCCGCCAGGGTGCCGAAGACAACCTCGCTGATATAGAGCGCCGGCAGCCAGCCCATCGCCAGGTAGAGGAGATAGGCGAACTTTTCATAACGCTCGCTGTGCCCGACCAGGAACGACCAGATCTGGACCGCGATCCCACCGGCCGCCAGTCCCCAGACCAGCGCCAGCAGCGTCCATTCCCGACCGTCGGGGAGCAAGAGGCAAAAGGGCGTGTAGGTTCCCGCGATCAGCAGGTAGATGCCGCAGTGATCCAGGGCGAGCAGGACCTGCTTCAGGACCGGATGCCAGGCAGCGTGGTGCAGAGCCGAAAAGAGGAAGAGAAAGATCATGGCGGAGCTGTAGACCACCACCGCCGGCAGGCTGCCGTCACGCCCCACGCTGTCGGCCTGCAGGATCAGAAAGACCAGGCCAATGACACTGAGCAGGGCGCCAAAGCCGTGAGTCGCCGCGTTCCAGCGCTCTTCATCCCGGGGAAAACACTCGACATACATTTCCGCCGAACTCCCTTATACCAAGGGACAGTATTCATGACCCACAGGGACAGATTTCTGTGGTTTTCGGCTAGGAACGCGCGGCGCAGCGATGCGGTGCATCGGAAGCCGTGCGCGACGCAGTCCGCAAGCCTGAGAAAGCTGCCGTTCCGGTTGTCTTGAGAGGCCTTCGGTGGGCGTCGAAAAGCCTTGACGATACGCCGTATCGACTGCGCCTCTTCTCCTGCCCGAAGGCCCCTCAAGACAATCCCTATGGGTCATGAATACTGTCCCTTGGTATTAAGGCTCATCACGTCCTGCGACGAACCGATTCTCCTCACCTGGGCAACGTATTTCACCTGGGCAACAAACCGATGACATTCAAACAACAGTTTTTTGAACATCGCGCAGTGAAGAAAGTCACAACCGGCCGGAATTCGCACCAAGCTATTGATTTCCGGGTACAGTCGATACAGATCCAAGTCAGTCCTTCAGACCGAAGAGGTGCCATGTCTGCTCAAACCGAAGGTCGAGAGGCCCAGTCCTCAGAAATGCCCCCCGAAATTGCGGCCAAAGCCGCCGGGATCCGGAACTGGCTGACCGGCGAGGCGCGCTTTCTCGACGATCCGGACCTTCTGGTCGAGGGCTGCGCCCAGCGTCTGATCGACGCCGGCGTGCCTCTGGATCGCATGACGAGTGCTATTCCGACCCTCTATGCCGTCCGGCGCGGGCTCGGGCGAAACTGGAGCCCGGAGGAAGGCGTCAGGACCCTGGAGTTTCCCTGGGACAATCAGCAGGCCTACGACAACAGCCCTTATTGCCAGGCCCACAAGACGCGCGACTGGGTCGCCTTCCGGCTCGCGGAGACCGACGACGAGGCCTATGGCATCGTTCCGGAACTCCGCGCCGACGGTTATATCGACTACATCTGTATGCCGGTCTTCTTTCGCGACGGCGCGGAAGGCGGCCTGACCTTCGCCACCCGCCATCCGGGGGGCTTTTCCGACTGCCACGTCGCGGTCTTGCGCGAGATCGAGAAGGCATTGAGCATCCTGCTGGACCTGAACCGCGTCTGGATTCTCCTGAACGAGACTCTGCGCATGTATGTCGGTGAGGAGCCGCAGCACCGCATTCTCTCCGGTCAGGTCCGGCGCGGTGACGTGGTGCATATCCGCTCCGCGATCGTCTTCGCCGACATGCGCGGCTTCACGGCCTTGTCGGGCAATATGAGTGGTGAAGAAACCGTCGATCTCCTCAATCGCTACTTCGATTGTGTGGTCCCGTCGATCGAAGACGCAGCCGGCGATGTCCTGAAATACATGGGCGATGGAGTCCTGGCCATCTTCCGCGCAGAGCAGGACGGCCAGAGCGCCTGCGCCAAAGCCCTGGCCGCGGCGCGCGAAATCCTGCGGCGTATCGCGCAGGACCGGGACCAGGCGGAGCCCTCGGCCCGTTTCGACATTAAGATGGCACTGCATTTCGGCGAGGTCGCCTACGGCAATATCGGGTCGGGCGCGCGCTTGGACTACACAGTCGTCGGCGGCAGCGTAAACCTTGCCAGCCGGCTGGCCGACCTGGCCGGCAATCTCGACCGCCACATTCTGGTCTCGTCAGCCTTTGCCGAGCGCCTGCCCGACGAGCGCTTCAAGCCCATGGGCGCGCACAGCCTCAAGGGCGTCGCCGAACCGCAAGAGGCTTTCGCGCCTCAACTCCAGCCATAGGCCCTCTCGCATATGAAACTTCTGCTTTTGCTGGCCAGCTTCTGCCTCTTCGCGCTTGCCTCGCTCGCCGCCTCGGCCCACGAGACGCCCGCTTACCTGCGTCTCGTCGACCCGCTCGACCGGCCGGCTGACGGCTACTGCCTGGATGTCGTGGGCGCGGGCGGCAGTTTTCGCACCGACATGCCGCTGGTTTCACACAACTGCAAACCGGGCCGCGCACCGGACGGCATGGTCGCCTACCGGTCGGATGGGAGCCTCTTCTTCCCGGCCTTCGATGCCTGCGTTACCGCCATGGGAGTCAATCAAAAGGCCCTGCCAGGCAGTGCTCTCATGTTGAAGCCCTGTGGCGCCGAAGAGGCCTTTTTGCGTGCTGCCAATTTTCAGAAGTTCGAACAGCGCGCCGACGGCCGCCTGGAACTGGCAGATAGCGGTCTTTGCCTGACCGTCGGCCCACAGTCGGCCGAAACCTTCAGCCTCCTGCACGCCTGGCGTACGCTCTTTCTTGCAACTTGCGGAGAAACGCCGAAGGCGCGGTCACAGTGGCGCTTTCAGAACCCGACGGAGTGATCCCAGAGATCTTCAGGAGTCGCGTAATCTGAGAGCGGAGGAGGAAGCCAGTTTGCGGATCGACGCGGGCACGTCATGCTCAGAGTCTTCCTCCAGCGCCTGTGTCATCGCCGCGCCGAGTTCTTCACCCGCCTCGAGCGCTTCAACCAGAACCGCCTCGCCCCGGGTCAGGTCGATGACCGCAGTCTCCCGCCCCTGCCGCACGATCAGGGCCCGGCAGGGATCATCGATGGGACCGATCCCCGAGAGCTCCGCAGGGTCGTCATGATGGGCGCGCCAGATCCGGACTGCGGCATAGTCGGACAGGAACAGCCGCCCCGCGGGAACCAACGCCAGCCTCAGCGCCAACAGGTCTTCGGGCGCCAGAACGGCGAAACTCTGCGGCTCCAGCGGCGGCACGTCCGCCGCATCGCGCACCTGGTTCAGCTTCCACTCCAGATCGGCGACATCACTTAAGTAAGGAAGATCCTGTGCCGGCGCATAGGCCCGGACAAAAGCCGGGAAGTCGGCCCCGTAGCTCATGATGACCGGGGAAACCGGCGGCGTCGCAAGGATGAAATCCCTCGCCATGGCGACGAAGAACTCCGCGCCGACCAGAGCCTCGACCGTGGGGAACTGCGCGGCGAGCGCCGAACCGGTCGCGTGGAAGAAGTTGTTTCTGTGGATCGGCAGTGCAGGATGGAGCGAGGCCGCAAAGCCTTCGTCAGGCGACAGCAGCGCGGCACGCCAGCGGGCCTGGTGTTCAGACAGCGACAGCATGGATTTCCGTCCGCGCCTGCAGCGCCGCTACCCGCTCCTGCGCCTTGCCGGCTTCCTCCAGCAGGCGCGGAAGGCTTGGCACATCGGTGTCCCATTCGATCAGGGTCGGCAACGGCCCGGTCATCTCCAGCAGATGCTCGTAGAGTTTCCAGACCGCGTCGCAGACGGCGCTGCCGTGATCGTCGATCAACAGTTGGCGGCCTTCCCAGGAGGTCTCGGCATGTCCGGCCAGATGCACTTCGCCGACTTGGGTAAGATCCAGAGCTTCCAGGTAGCTCTCGGCCGGGAACCCGAGGTTCTGTGAACAGACATAAACGTTGTTAAGATCGAGCAGCAGGCCGCAGCCGCTGCGGCGCGTCAGCTCGTTCAGGAAATCGGCCTCCGCCATCTCGCTGCCCTCGATGGCCGCATACTGAGAGGGATTCTCGATCAGGATCCGCCGCTCGAGCCGGCTCTGCACAAGGTCCACGGCATCGCAGAACTGCGTGAGAGAGGATTGGTTGTAGGGAATCGGCAGCAGATCGTTGAGGAAGACACCACCGCTGCTGGTCCAGGCCAGGTGTTCGGAGATCAGCGCCGGCTCGTGACGCGCGCAGAGCTCCCGCAGGCGCTCCAGATGCGCAGTATCGGGCCCCTCGGCACGGCCCAGAGAAAGACCGACGGAGTGATACGACAGCGGATAGCGCCGGGCAATTTCACCGAGCGCCCGGAGGTTCTCGCCGCCGGCGGCCATGTAGTTTTCGGGATGGAGTTCGAACCAGCCGATCTTTGGCTGGTCGTGAAGAATTTCGTCGAAATGCTGGGGCTTGAGACTGACCCCGACAGGCAGGTCGTTCGTAATTTTCATGACCGCGGATCCGGCCCTCCTTTAGTGGCCTTTCGGGCCATCCAAGGATCGAACCCGAAGCGGCGCGTTGGTTCCCTGCCGCGGGACCGCTCGACCCATAGCAGGAAACCAGACACGGCGCTCACGCTTAGCGCTTGACCGGACGCAGGCTGCCGTTGCCCTTCGGCGTCTCGATCTCGGTGCAGGTGCCTTTGGGAACCAGCTTCCAGGCATTACCCTGGTAGTCGCGGGTCGAGGTACCGGCGCAGGTGGTGCCGGGGCCGGCGGCGCAGTCATTCTGGCCGGCCAGCGAAACACCATAGCAGCGCTCCTTGTCGGCGCTGGCCTGAACGCTGTCGACAGAGGCCATCGCGAAACCGGCGGCCATGGCGCCGGCAACTACAGCCATGGAATAACGGGTGTTACGTGTCTTACCTGACATGTCTTGCTCCGATCTAAACTGGAAAATGGGTATTACTGGGTGTGTGAAACCTAGAGGCGAGAAGCTAATTTTCTCTTTATTTTCAGAGCAGGCGCCCGGTCTCAGGCGGTTTTGCCCCAGTTGCGCACGGCGGTCGTGATCGTCGTCTCCAGCTCGGAAATCTCCTCGCTCATGGCCGTGGCGGCGGTATCGACGTCGATAGCGATCTGGCCGGAGTTGCTCGAGACATCGGCGACATCGGCGATACCACTGCTCACCTTCTCGGTGTCCTGCGCGGCCGTGCGAATGTTTTCGGCGATCGCGTTGGTGTCGGTTTCCTGCTGATTGACGGAGGCCGCGATATTCTGGGTGATTTCGCTCATCTTGTGGATCGTGCTGCTGATATCCTCAATGGCGACCACCGTCTCATCGGTGATCCGCTGCATGGAGGTGATCTGCTCGGCCACACCCTCGGTCGCCTGCACGGTCTGATTGGCCAGCGATTTCACTTCGGAAGCGACCACTGAGAAACCGCGTCCGGCCTCGCCCGCACGCGCCGCCTCGATTGTGGCGTTGAGCGCCAGCAGATTGGTCTGCTCCGCGATATCGTTGATCACGCCCACGATGGCGCCGATGCGGCCGCCGGCTTCCTTCAGTTCCTGAACCGTCTGATTGGTCTTACTCGCCTTTTCCACCGCGGTACCGGAGAGCCCCAAGGCATCCTTCGCGGCATTCTCGACCTGGCCGATCGAAACGGCGAGTTCGTTGGTCGCCGAGACCACGTCCTTCATCCGGTCCGCCGATTCAAGGGACACCATGGTCGCGGACTGGCTCTGATCCTGAACCTTGGTGACGGCGCTGGTCATCTTCTGACTCATCGCCTTCATCTCATTGGACTTGTCCTCGACCCGCACGACCGTCTGCTTGATCGCCTGCTCCAGGGAGTCGGTCAGAACCGACATCTCGCGGCGCAGGGCCTGTTCGTTCTCACGCTGCTGAGCTTCGCGTTCGGCGGTCAGTTCGGAAACCCGCTCGGCGTTCGTCCGGAAGACTTCGACGGCCTGAGCCATCTCGCCAAGCTCATCCCTGCTCTGGAAGGCCGTCAGGTCGATACCGGTGTCACCCTTGGCCAGCTTACACATCTGACCGGTCATGGCGTTGATCCGCCCGGTAACCCGCCGCAACATGAAGAACAGGAAGTAGGCGCTGAGCAGCAGACCGATCAGAGCAATGGTGGCGTAGAACATCAGGGCGACAAACTGGTCCTGCGCCTGCTGCGACCAGAAATTCAGTTTTTCCTCTTCGATGATCGACAGCAGCGTCGCGACGCTGGTCATGGCCGCGGCACTCTGCTGCAGGAATTCTTCCTGCGACAGGGTCATGGCCTCGCCCGACTGCGCCAGATAGGTGATTTCATCGCGCAGGAACCAGTAATCCTCGAAGAACGCCGTCCGAATAGCGGTCAGTTGCTCGAGGATCCCTGTCGGCAGTTTTGTGTCCTTGAAGTAGGGTTGGATCTCCTGCCAGGACATGACAGCGCGGTCGATCATCTGCGCCGCGAAGGGCAGGTTCTGCGGAGCGGTTTCGAGGTTCTCCACGATCAGGGCCAACGCGGCCCGTTCCCGTCCGCCGTAGTCGTAAAGACTCCAGGTCAGCCGCTCCAAGCGCTCCAGGAACATCATCTGATGGGGAATCGAAACGTCACTGCGCCTGAGGCCAGAAGAAATCTGTCGCAGCGAAATGATAATGTTGGTGTAGTCGCCGGGCAGTTGCATGATCCGGATCGGATCGCGCTCGGCAGCCGGTGTGGCAACCAGGCCGTCGGCCTCGCCGCGGAACAGCGACAGCACATCGCGCGACTGTGTGACCACATCCATCAGCGCCTGCGGGTCTTCCGCCCAGTCGGCACCTTCCAGCGTGCTCAGAAAACCATCCAGTTCTTCATCGACCTGCTTGCGCGCCGCAGCAATGGCATCCGTGACACTGGCGGAGGCGTCTCCAGTCCCGAGTGCCATGTAGACCAGGTCGCGTTCGCTGGAAAGCACGGTCAGCGCGCTGGAGAGCACGGACAGAGCCATCGAACTCTTGCGCGCGCCCTCGGTTACCTGGCGGGTCTTCTGCATCTTGTAAAGATCGAAGGCGAGAACCGCCATGATCAATGCCGCCAGCGCCATGGATACGGACACACTTATAATTCGAATAGTCATCTGATTCTGCGTTCCGATTCGCACACTAATGAGAACGGCTGCTCAAACTACAAATAAGTTACAGAATGGACCCGCATTTAGCCGCCCTATACAGCTTCTTATCTCTCTTTACCCCTTAAATTTCTTCTAATATTTGTGACTGTGTTCTAGCGACGCTTTACGTCACGAACGACGAATAATTGAAAAGGCGCGAAAACGCCTTCAACTGAGAATAAATGCCTTTTCAGGTGAAGCGGCAAAGTGCTCTGCATGCGAATTCATGAAACAGGCCATGGTTGCAAGGCCTTACGGGTAAGCGGATTTCAGGAGCCATAAAAAGCCATGCTCTTGGGTGGTGTTTCACCGCTGCTGTCGACAAAAACCGCACATTTCCGCAAGAAAAGTGTTCGAGAAATGTCTTCAACGCGGATTTACAGCGGCGCCCGGATGCTGACCGGCCTTTCATTCGCCTATCTTTCGACAGGCATGTTAGGTTTGTTTCACGATAGTCTGGATAGTTTTCGGGGGAAAGCAGCGGTGAAGTGGAGCCTGGATCTGGGAATTGCGGTTGCCCTGACGGTCCTCGTCTGGGCTGCCCTTTACTTTACCTTTCCCGACGCGCCCCTGGGTGTCGCCGAAACCGTCTTCATCCTCGCGGTCTTCTACGGGCTGATCAAGCTGATCCATCTGGCGAGAAAACACCTCGGATCTTCAAAAAAGGCGGACGGGTAATGAACCTGGTTAGAAAAAACCTCTGTTCCCGGACTGCCATCGTCTTTCTCACGCTGACGATCATCCTGGTCTGGCTGTCCACAGACGGTCTTGCAAATTCGGCCAAACCGGTCATCGAGATCGAGCAACCGACGCCGGGAGAAAACCGGGTGATCAGAGTTCCAACGTCAGCGACCGTCAAGCTTCTGTTCGACCTGAGCGAAGCCCAGACCTTCGTGAATGCCAATGACCTGATGTTCTGGTTCGACGAAGACAAGTCGCAAATTCTTCTGGAGGATCTGCTGCTGGCCGGGGACCTGTCGGAACTCGAGTTCGCGGTCGGCGACCAGACCCTGCCCGCAACGCAGCTTATCATCACCGCGACGCCCATAGGGGTCCCCGCCCCGACTGTGCCGACGATCGGGTCACCAGACCCCGACGATTTCGTAACGGCGTCCGGCACAGGTGGCAGCCGCGGCATACGTCTTCCAGCCCTGTCCGGCCTGCGGCACACAGGACGCGATCTGCTGTTTTCCGGCGAAAAGGAACGGGACGGCCATCCGCTTTACAGCTATCTGCTTTACGCCGGCTCCGAAAGCGGCGAGCGCGAAGACCGCGCGCGCTTCACCAGCGCCATCAAAGCCTACGTTGGTCAGGCCCGCACGGCGGATGCCCTGGAGAGCAGTGGCGCAGCGCGCTCCAGCATCAATATCTTTTATGCGCCATTGAAGCCGATCTTCGAAGACACTTCACCCACTAGCATGCGCCTGCACTTCGCCCAGCGCAGCGCCGAGGAGCAGATCGACCTGCTCTCACGCCTTTATGATTATCCGCGCGCCGACGTGCTGACGGGCCAACTGCGCCTGCGAGGCAAGGGTCCTTACATCGTCTCAGTGCTTCGGCCCTTAAGCGCGCAGGCGGTCACCGGCGACGAAGCCTTCCTGGTCCAGGATCTCTCGAGTGTGCCGCCGGAACTTGTCGAGCTCTGGGTCGAGGAATTCAAGCGCCAGGTGGTTCAGGAAGCCACCGACTCCCCGGAGCATCTCAGACGCTTCGCCCTGAACCTGCGCACCAAAATCTCCGTGCTGGCCGAGGGCTTCTCGATCACCCGGGAAGCGGTCGCCGACATGTTCGGCAGCGACGAGGGAGAAGGCGGCAACTGATGCGGTTTGCTCTCTCTCCACCGACCCGCAATGCAGTGAAGGCGACTGGCATGCGCGCAGATATTTTCCTTTTCTTTCGCTCGCTACTCGGTGGCCTGATTCTCTCAAGCCTTCTCTTCGGCCCCGCCCAGGCGGCTAAGCTCTGGCAGCTTCTGGAGCGGACGCAGAAAAACTGTGCAACCATCGAGCAGAATATCGCAAAGGCCGGTCTGCTATCGACCAGCGCTCATAACCCGGATGGTTCCTGTCTAGGCGGCGTTACGCACCTCTACCTGGATGCGCTCAGCGACCGGGAGCAGCTCCAAACCCTTCAGGACGCCATCACCTCTCAGCGCGGGTTACTCGACATTATCCAGGAAGGCCTAGAAGGCGGACGTCTCCCCTACGCCGATTCCCTGCTGGCGGAAATTGAATTGAAACGCCTGCAACTCCTGGAAACAGAGCGTGTCACCAAATCAAGGCTGGCACGCCTTTTCTTCGAGTCGAACTTGGATGCCGATCCCGCCGCATTCATCGCCCCGATCATCCCTGATGAGGCCTGGCCGGAAGACGAAGCGGCGGCTCTCAGTGCCTTGGCAGCCAATGCCTCAAACGCGCCGGAGCAGCAGGGCGCACTCAAGCTGGCCTGGACGGTATACGAGGACACCAAACGCCGCCGCAGCCTGCTTCAGCCCATGACGGCCTTCACCCGTGATTTTGCCCATATCGCGCGGCAAATGTTCGATATCGGCCAGTTGAACCTCCTGCGCCTGTCGGAGCTTTCAAGAGACGCAATCCTCCAGCAGCTCGCCTTGCAAGACGCGGAAAGAGATCTGCTGGCCGCTCGTCTTCGGGTCCTTGCCATCCTGGGGCGAATGGGCGCGATCGAATAACCCCATCCCGACACGCCAAGCAAACCTCGGGCTTCAGCGCTTTCGCGAAGCCGTGGAAAGAAGCATTGGCGCGCTCTTCGAAAATTTACGCATACCCCAATACGAATTTAGGCGAATGACTCTTCATACACCCCAGAGTAGAGTTCTCATGGTTCAGGTCGGCGTCTGACGGCGCGTCTCTTTTGGGGATTTTTCTCAATGCCACTACTTCCGTTAAGAAGAATAGCGGCAGGTGCCGCGGCATCTGCCATGCTTTCCATCGCTGCGGTCGTGGCTGCGCCCGCGCAGGCAACGCCCGTTCCGGCAGTCTCAGTGACGGCCAACGCCGTGACAGGCACGGGCAGCAACACCCAGAGTCAGACACTCGGATGGAGTTTTCGCCCGACGACGGACATAACCGTCACTGCGCTCGGACTGCTCGACATCGGCGACGACGGCCTGGTCGATCCGCACGAAATCGGTATCTGGCGAGGCGACGGCACGAACCTTGTGCAGGCGCTTTTGCCGGAGGGGACAGGAACCATCCGCATCGACAACTTCCGCTACGTCGATATTGAGCCTCTCTTGCTCTCGAGCGGTCAGGACTATGTTATCGGCGCGCTCTATCTCGCAGCCTCCGCGCCCGGCCTCGGTCCATCGGATAGCGACCCGGACAGAGATTCCTTCCAGGGTGCCTTTAACAACGCCAACGCACCGCGCAGTTTCGCGCCCGAGATCGAGTTTCTCGAAACACGCTTCGGCACACAACAGATCGGCAATCTGATCCTGCCAAACCAGACAACACCCAACGCCAGCGCCATCCTGGGACCGGGTTTCCTGTTTGAACCGGCCGGCACGCAAACAACAACCGCGATCCCCGAGCCGGGAAGCTTTGTTCTGTTCGGCTTGGGCCTGTTCGCGATGGGATACGCACGCAGCCGATCACGCAGTTGATCTGACGATCAGGAACAAAAATGCTGCGGCAGGAGATTTGACGGCAGGCGCTGGCATCACGCCTCAAGCGCGGCGGGGCAGCAGGACGCGCTCAGGTTGACCTGGACGGCTTGCGAGGCATCCTCTCTTGCCAGCGTTGCCAGTCGCCGTCACCGCTTGTCTCTCGCAATAGGGCGCTTCGCGGCTCGGCGTAAGTGAAGCTTACAAGAGACTCCGCCTTGACGGTTATCGCTCAAGAAAAATACAACCCCGTTTGCAGTAAAACGTAACGCTCGGTGGTAATTTCTTCTATCTTAGGTGTTTAGAGCACGGAATCTTCCTAGAAAAATTACGAAAATCGAGCACTGCTATGCAGACATTAGGAATCAAGTAACGGTCCTGCCACTAGCTTCCTTGAGATGCGGTATGACTCGAATACTTGTTGTTTTGCGACGATAATGACTGCTTCAGCAAAACAGCATGGAAGCGATCCTGTGGTTCCTGTTGGTTCTTCCTAAATCGGCGCCGGCCGCGCACACGCCCTCTACAAATGGCAAAGCGATATGAGCGAAGCGACCGGTAGTTTTCAAAGCAAATTCATCTATTCTGCAGTCTTCGGCGCTCTGCTCGTTCTGCTCGGTTCGGGTGGCATCTTCGTTGCCGAGCAGGCCGCGAACCGCATTATCTCCAACCAGGCAGAACGGACGTCGCTTTCTTGGGGCGCCTACATCTCATCGGAGCTTGAACGCGTCGAGGAGATTGCCAATGGAGGTTCACTTGTTGCGGCGGAGCTTAAGTTTCTTCGAGGCATCGAACGCTTTGGCGATGTGTTTCTTTTCAAGCTTTTCGATCGGCAGGGTCGGCTGTCGCTACGCTCCGACCAGCTTGACCGTGTCACGAATAGCGGTCTGAGCCTCGGTGATCACAACACCAAAGCCGCGGGCGTCGTTATGAACGGTGTCCCCTTCACACAATTGGGAGACGGCCGCGAAAAGCCCGACCGTCCCGACGTATACGTTGAAAGCTACATTCCGATCCTGCAGGACGGCGAGACCGTTGCCATCGCGGAGGTATACGTCGACCAGACGCAACAGGCCGCGGAACTTTATCGCGACTTCTGGGAGTTGGGTCTCAAGCTGGTGGGTCTGACGCTCGTCGCGCTTCTCATTCCTTTCATCGCTCTGGCTCGCCTGCTCAAGAAACAAAAGGAGCAAAACCTCCTGCTGGAGGAAGAACGCAACAAGGCGCTCAGCGCCGAGCGTGCGAAGTCGGCCTTCGTCGCCAACATGAGCCACGAAATTCGTACGCCGCTGAACGGCGTCTTGGGTATGGCCAGCCTCGTACTGGATTCCAAGCTGGACGAACATCAGCGCCGAAACGTCGAGACCATCCTGAGTTCAGGCGAGTCACTGCTGACGATCCTGAACGACATTCTGGACTTTTCCAAGATCGAGGCCGGCAAACTGGAGTTGGAAGAAACCGAAATCGAGCTCTTGCCGATGTTGGACAGCGCCGTCGAACTCCTTGCCCCCCAAGCCCACAGCAAGGGACTGGAGATTCCAACCTTCGTCGCGTCGGACGTGCCGAACAGCTTTGTCGGCGACGAGGGCCGGATACGGCAGGTTCTGCTCAACCTTATCAGCAACGCTGTTAAATTTACGGCGAACGGCGGCGTGTCAATCCAGACCACCGTGCGGCTTGACTCCAAGCCGCCAGAATCTGAACCGGGCGGCGAAATGATGCTCCGCTTCGAGGTGCGCGACTCCGGCTTCGGGGTCCCGGACGAAATGCAGGCACAGCTGTTCGAAGAGTTTTCTCAGGCCGACAGCACCGATAAACGTGAGCATGAGGGAACAGGCCTGGGCCTGGCAATCTGCAAGCGCCTGGTTGAACTGCTCGGCGGCGAGATCGGTTTCGAACCGAGGGATACCGGAGGCAGCCTCTTCTGGTTCACGGTTCGCGTCAAACAGTACGGCGGCAAAGATTCCTGGGCTGAAAGCATCACCGATATTGTCGAAGGCCGGAAATTCCTGGTGGTCGACGATAACGATGTGAATCGAGAAGTTTTCGAGAAGCAGCTCGCTGCCTTGGGCGCGGATGTCACGCTTGCCATCAATGCAGAGACCGCGCTCGCCAAACTCCGCGATGCTGCCGATAACAACCGGCCCTTCGATTGCGCGATCATCGATCACATCATGCCCGTAACCGACGGCCTGGATCTCGGCAGCATGGTCCGAAGTACGGAGGGCGTCAGTCAAACAACACTTGTTTTCTCCTCGTCGTCCGGCCAGTACAATTCAACCGTCCTGGCACAGGCACGCGGCTTCGACGCGGCTCTGCCTAAGCCCTTGCGCCCAGGCGCTCTAGCGCGCTGCTTGAGAGAGGTGCTCACACCTGGAGAGGCAGGCGCACGAGACATCCCGGATCGAGATCCGGTTTCTGTTTCTCGGCCGGTGATCAAGGAATCATCTCCGATGCGCAGATTGCCTCGGGAAGACTCCGACTGCCATCCGGACGGCTGCCGAGCGCGTATTCTTCTAGCCGAAGACAATCACGTGAACCAAAAGGTCGTGCGGGAAATGCTGCTGGGACAAGGCTACAGCATCACCGTCGTGGCAAACGGAACCGAAGCGGTTCAGTCCGTGCGGGACCTGCCGTTCGACCTCGTGTTGATGGACGTACAAATGCCCGAGATGGATGGCCTGGAAGCGACACGAAGAATCCGTCAGCTCGGCAAGGACGCTGAAGTTCTCCCCATCATCGGCGTGACCGCCCGCGCGCTGAAAGGGGATCGTGAACGTGTGATGCAGGCGGGCATGAACGACTATATGACGAAGCCCATCAACCGCATCGAACTCTACGAAAAGATTGCCTACTGGACTGAAGGCCTTGACGAGGAGCCTTCGAATGCGCCTGAAGGCGATGAAGAAACCAATCCAATTCGTCGGAAGGATGCGGCCGGTTTATCGTAGAGGTGGCAGTCTTCAAACGCTCAGCAACGCCGGCGGCAGCGGATAGACGGTATCCTTGTGGCAGAGCAGCACCGCTGGATCGGGCTCGAAAAGCTTTGCGAGCACCGGATCGGTGATATCCAGTCCGCCGGTGTAGGTCCCGAAGGCCGGCATCACCATGCGCCAGCTGTCGCGCAGGAAGCACCTGCCCCGTATCCGCCGCCCCCGCAGCCGCACCGCGGCTTTGGGATGAAAGTGTCCCGAGACCTCTCCTGCCACCGCCCTTTCCGCCGCCTCATGTCGGAAGGTCAGAGCGCCCAGTTTGAACTCCACAAGCTGGTGGCCTTGCAGCCGATGCGGCAGAGCGGAGTCATGATTGCCCAGCACCCAGATCCATTCCCGGCCCTTCATCAGTACTTCGAGCTTTCCCAGCTCCTCGTCCGACATGCCGATTTCCGCGTGATCGAAGGAGTCGCCCAGGGAGATCACCCGCCGGGCACCGCAGCTTTCGATGGCGCCCCGCAAACGGCTCAGTGTCTCGGAGGCATCGTAGGGCGGCAGGAAACCCTTGCCCTTGGCAGCCAGAACCCTGCCCTTCCCCAGATGGAGGTCGGACACCACCAGGGTCTCTTCGGCCGGCCAGTAGAGCGCGCCGGAAGCTTCCGCGCGGAGCGCTTCGCCGCAGAAAATGAAAGCCTGTCCGCTCATGCCGCCGCCGTCTTATCGTCGCCCATCACGTCTTTCAGGAGTTCCTCGGCGGAAGACTGTAACAGCAGGTCTTCAGCCGTTCCTCCATAGACCGGCTCGCGGCCGATCTCAAGCATCAGGGGGACCGCAAGCGGTGTGATGCGCTCGCGCCGGACATGTCTGACTCTGCCCTGAATCCGGGTCAGCAGCTCCTCGATCCGGCCGAAGTCCACCAGCCCGACCATCGCGTCCGCACGTGTTGCCTGTAGCAGCACGTGATCCGGCTCATACTTGCGCAGAGTGTCATAGATGATGTCCGAGCTGAAAGTCACCTGCCGGCCTGTTTTCTGCTTGCCCGGAAAACGCCGTTCGATCAGGCCGCCGATCACGGCTGCCTGCCGGAAGGTCCGTTTGAGCAGAGCGGAGCTCGCCAGCCATTCTTCCATGCCATTGGACAGATCCTGCGGATCGAACAGGACCGCCGGATCTTCGACGGGCTTCAGCGACCAGCAGGCCAGGGCATAGTCGTTCGCGACGAACCCCAGAGGGGCCTGTCCCAGCGCCTCCATGCGGCGGGTCAATAGCATCCCCAGGGTCTGATGCGCGTTGCGACCCGCGAAACTGTAGGTCACCAGGAACCACTTGCCGCCCCGTGGAAAGGTTTCGACCAGCAGGTCGTCGTTGCGCGGCAGCTCCGACTTCTCCCGCTGCAGTTCCAGCCATTCTCTCGTAGCTTTCGGCAAGGCGCTCCAGGCCTCAGGCTTTTCGAAGATCGCCCGGACCCGTTCGGCCAAAGCCGTGTTCAGTGGAAACTTTCCGCCCGCGTAGGCCGGCACCTTGGGGTCCTTGCCAACCGCCGCCGTCACCTCTGCCGCCATGTCCTTCAGGCGCTCGTAGCGCCAGACCTGACCGCCAAGCACGAAGGTGTCGCCGGGACTGAGGGACTGTATGAAATGCTCCTCCACCTCACCGACCACCGGCCCACGCCGTTTCTTCACCTTCAGGCTCTCCGCCTCGACGATGGTGCCGACATTCATGCGCAGGCGCCGCGCCAGCCCGGGACTGCGCAGACGATAAAGACCCGGCTCCGGCTGCTGTAGGCGCCGCCACTGCTCGTAGCCCTGGAGCGCATAGCCGCCGTCCACCACGAAAGCCAGCACCTGATCGAACTGCGCCCGGCTGAGCGACCGATAAGGGCCGGCCTGCCTGACCTCTTCATAGAGCGCATCCGCCCGAAACGGCCCGGCACAGGCCATCAGCATGATGTGCTGCGCCAGCACGTCGAGCCCGCCGGTCCGGATCGCGTCCCCGTCCAACACGCCGTCGTTGATGGCGTCGACCGCGGCGCGGCACTCCAGGACCTCGAAGCGGTTAGTGGGCACGAAGAGCGCGCGGCTGGGCTTGTCGAGCCGGTGATTGGCGCGGCCGATCCGCTGCACCATGCGGCTGACGCCCTTGGGCGCGCCGATCTGGATCACCAGGTCCACTGCCGCCCAGTCCACCCCGAGATCCAGGGAGGAGGTCGCCACCACTGCGCGCAGGCTGCCGGCCGCCATGGCCGCCTCGACCTTCTGGCGCTGCAGCTTTGAAAGAGACCCGTGGTGCAGCGCGATCGGCAGGTTATTGTCGTTCAGCCGCCAGAGGGCCTGAAACACGAACTCCGCCTGGCTGCGAGTATTGACGAAGAGCAGGCTGGTGCCGGATTTCTCGATCTGCTTCATCACGGCCGGCATGGCGTAGCGGCCCGAATGGCCGGACCAGGGCGGCGCCTTCTTCACCGACAGGACCGACACCCGCGGCTTGGCGCCGCGCCCGGCATCGATGATCCGCACCAGATCGGGCTTGCCGTCCGAAGAGACCCAGGCGGCCAGTTCGGCAGGCTTTGCGACGGTCGCGGAGAGCGCAATCCGCCGGACATCCGGGCTCAAGCTCTGCAATCGTGCAAGTCCGAGCGCGAGCTGTTGCCCCCGCTTGTTACTGGCCATGGCGTGGGCTTCGTCGATGATCACGGTCCTGACCGTTTTGAAGACCCTGGGCGCATCGGCATAGGACAAGAGCAGTGCCAGGCTCTCCGGCGTGGTCATGAGGATCTGCGGTGGGTTCTTCCGCTGCGCCTGCCGCCGATGATTGGGCGTATCGCCGGTTCGGGTGTCGGTCTCGATGGGCAGCGCCATCTCCTGGATCGGGATCTGCAGGTTGCGCGCCACGTCCACGGCCAGGGCCTTCAACGGCGAGATATAGAGGGTATGGAGTCCCTTATGCTTGCCGTCGGACAGTGCCAGCAGGCTCGGCAGAAAACCCGCCAGCGTCTTGCCGCCGCCGGTCGGGGCGATCACCAGGTCATGAGGACGCTCCGGATCCCGCTCTAGCAAGGCAAGCTGATGGGCGTGCGGCCGCCAGCCCTTCTCCTGAAACCAGGCACCAAAGGGTTGAGCCGGAAGCTTCATGCCGGATCTGCATTTCCTGGAGGTTTGACTGTCACGCTGGCTGTCATAAATACTTTAACTTACGAGTTCTCTTCGCACCTGGTTCACTATGGCACAAAGCCTCGACTGGCTGTATCCCACAGAGCAGGGACTCTACTGCGCCGCGGGCGATTTCCATATCGATCCCCTGCGCCCGGTCGAGCGTGCCGTCATCACCCATGGCCATGCGGACCACGCCCGCCCGGGTCACAGCCGGGTCCTGGCAACACCCGAAACCCTGGACATCATGGCCATCCGCTACGGCCCCGATCACGCCAGCCGGACTCAGGCCCTGCCCTACGGCGAAGCCCTTAAGCTCGGTGAGACCGAAATACGCTGCGCCCCCGCCGGCCATATCCTGGGCAGCGCGCAGATCGTGATCGAACACCGAGGTCGGCGGGCCGTGGTCTCCGGTGATTTCAAGCGGCGCAGTGACCCGACCTGTGCGGCCTTCGAGCCGGTGCCCTGCGATCTCTTCGTTACCGAAGCCACCTTCGGCCTGCCCGTCTTCCGCCACCCGCCGACCGAAGGCGAAGTCCAGAAGCTGCTCCGCTCCCTCGAGGTCTTCCCGGACAAGGCGCACCTGATCGGCGTCTACGCCCTGGGAAAATGCCAGCGCGTCATCCGGCACCTGCGCCAGCTCGGCTATGACGCGCCGATCTACGTCCATGGTGCTCTGATCGCACTCTCGGATCTCTACCGATCCGCCGGTGTCGAGTTGGGTGACCTGATCCCGGTCACGGCGGAACTGAAGAAAGAAACCCGCGGCAGAATCGTGCTCTGCCCGCCGGGCGCGCTGGCCGACCGCTGGTCACGCGGCTTCCCCGAACGCATCACTGGCCTGGCCTCCGGCTGGATGCTGATCCGCCAGCGGGTCAAGCAGCGGCGGGTCGAGCTGCCGCTGGTGATCTCCGATCACGCCGACTGGGACGAGCTGACCGCCACCCTCCGTGACGTCCAGGCTGAGACCATCTGGGTGACCCACGGTCAGGAAGATGCGCTGGTCCACTACGCCCAATCCATCGGGCTGGAAGCGGCGCCGCTGGCCTTACAAGGCCGCGACGAGGCGCTGGCATGAAACGTTTTGGCGAATTGCTGGAGCGCCTGGTCTACACCGGCTCGCGCAACGAAAAGCTTCGCCTTCTGCAGGCCTATTTCCGCGCGGCCCCCGATCCCGACCGCGGTTACGGCGTCGCAGCCATCGCCGGAACCCTGGACCTGCCCGCCGTCACTGCCTCGGTGATCCGGGGCCTCACCGAAAGCCGCGTCGACGGCGAACTCTTCCGGCTGTCCTACGACTACGTCGGCGATCTCGCCGAGACCGTGTCCCTGATCTGGCCGGCGCCGGAACAGGACGGCGACCTGGCCCTGAGCGAAGCCGTCGCGCAGCTTCAGACCCGGGACCGACAGTCCGGCGGCGCGGTCCTGGAAAGCCTGCTCGACCGGCTAAGCGGCAAGGAGCGCTTCGCCCTCTTAAAGCTGGCGACCGGTGGCCTGCGCGTCGGCGTTTCTGCGCGCCTGGTCAAGGTCGCGCTGGCCGATTACGGCGGGGTCGCCGTCGACGAGATCGAGGAAATCTGGCACGGCCTCACACCGCCCTACGAGGATCTCTTCGCCTGGCTCGAGGGTCGCGCCGAACCGCCGAAGGTCGAGCGCACCCTGATGTTCCGTCCGGCGATGTTGGCCCATCCCCTGGCGGAAGACGACACAGAAAAGCTCGATCCGGCCGACTTCCTGGCCGAATGGAAGTGGGACGGCGTCCGCGTGCAGGCGGTCGCTTTCGCCGGCGAGCGGCGGCTCTACACCCGCACCGGCGAGGCCATCGACGGAGCCTTCCCCGACATCATCGAATCTATGAACTGGGAGGGAGTGATCGACGGTGAACTGCTGATCGCCCGCGACGGCGAGGTCCAGCCCTTCGACCAACTGCAGAAGCGCCTGGGACGCAAGTCACCCTCCGCCAAGTTCCTGGCGCAGTTCCCCGCCCACATCCGCGCCTACGACCTGCTGGAGGTTCCCGGCGAAGACCTCCGCCCTCTGCCCTTCCAGGAACGCCGCCGCCGGCTGGAAGCCTGGACCGCGCGAGCCACGCCCGAGCGCCTGGATCTCTCCGAAGTCTTCCCCGCCGAAAGCTGGCAGGCCCTCGATACCCTGCGCGCGCAATGCCGTGAGGCCGGCTACGAAGGCCTGATGCTCAAGCGCGCCGCCAGTCCCTACCTGGCCGGCCGGGTCAAGGGTCACTGGTTCAAATGGAAGCGCGATCCCCTCGCGGCCGACTGCGTGCTGCTCTACGCCCAGCGCGGCCACGGCCGGCGCTCCTCCTTCTACTCCGACTACACATTCGGCTGCTGGGTGGAGCAGGAAGGCGAAACCCGCCTCGTTCCCGTCGGCAAGGCCTATTCCGGCTACAGCGACGAGGAGCTGCTGAAGCTCGACAAGTTCGTCCGCGACAACACGGTCGAGCGCTTCGGCCCGGTGCGTGCGGTCGCGCCGGAGCTGGTCCTGGAAGTCGCCTTCGATGCGATCCAAGCCTCCAGCAGGCATAAGTCCGGCCTCGCCATGCGCTTTCCCCGCATCAAACGCATCCGCTGGGACAAACCCGCCGCCGAAGCGGACCGAGTGGCGAGCCTTTTGAAACTTGTGGAAGCCGGAGGTTAACCAGGGGCTTCTGTATCACACCACCAAGACGATCGAACCGGCGTTAAAGCAAACAATCCAAACATTATCCATTCATTATCAATTATCCGCCATAGGTTGTCCTCAAGCCCCATGGAGACCGCCTTATGATTTCCCTCGAGAGCTTTGGATGCGACAGCGGTGGAGCTGTCCGCTGCGTATATGACGGCGGTACGCGCGACTGGTTGGTTCATCCTTTCCGGAATGACGAATGCAAAGCCGTTCAAGTGATAAGCAATGACCGATTCGTCGTACTGGGAAATCGTCACCTCGCTCTGTTCGATGCCGAGCAACAGGTCTGTTTTGGACAGTTAGAACTCAGCGATACAATGCGCTTTGCAGTTGCCTCTGCGGCCCAGAAAATTGTTTTGTTTGAGAGCAACAAGAGAAAACTCTCCATTTACAGCGGTCGTGATCTCAGTCTGACTTTCAGAACCAGCGATCTGGAACTGACAGGCTCAAGTGCGCTCTTCGAACGATATGACGGTGCAATGATCTTGAGCGGTACGAGTCGCAAATCAAAAAATCTCTCCTACGTGATCAAGTGCTCAGAAGAACTTGCCGATGTTACGAAATTCGTCACGAAACAATTGCTCTACTATCCGCATCAGTCTAGCTGGCTCTCTCCGGACCGGAGAACCCTCCTCACTTGGGACTTGGAGCCACCCCTTGGAGATAATGAAAAGACAGTCGCCGTTACGCTTCTGGCATGGGATCTTGAACGAATAGCAATCGATCGCCGAATAGTTGTCGATCGTCTTCCCGTTGACTTCCACCCGGTATATTGGGGTCAAGATCGAACGCCTCAGAACGACGCAAATTATGTCGAGTGGCAGGAGACAGTCGCCAAGCTCGACCTGGATGATACCGATCGATCGAGTCATCGGACACACCCCGCAGGAACTGAAGATCGCCAAGAGAAGTTCAAAGAAAGAAAGTTAGCAAGACTTCAGTTTTCTCACGACACTATTCGCGATGTCGCCTGGGAAGCAGATTCGCGTGCCTTCTGGGTTCTTCAGTATACGGGGATCCTTCGCCGTCTTGATCTGAACGGATCTCAATCGCCTCGCTATGTGATCGAACAATTTGCGACACCGCCCGCTCTCGCGAAAAAGACTTGGGGGACTTTTCCACCTTGGGCCCGAGAGCATGCGCAGCAAATCGACTGTCTTTCTGACGGCCAAATTCGCGTGGTAGGGAGTAAACCTGGGCAAGCAAAAGCGTGCGTTCATTACGACCCGGTGAGCGTCAAAAGTCGCAAACGTCGCATCGAGCGGTTTCTGCCCGATAGTCTGATTCGAAATCGAGACATGCTTGTTTTGCGTAAGGCTGACGAAGTCCCTATCTCCAACGCCAAAATCGTTCCGCGAAACCAAGCTCTTTCCGCGACACCCACAAGCTGCAGCGAGTTACCGCCTGCGGAATTTGGAAACGCCGCACTCAAGGCCCGGTGCCAAGAGTTTGAGCAAAACGCAATAGCCGCTAGGGTCCCACTCGAGAGCCTGTCGGCGAAAGATTGCATCGCCGCAATTGACTGGCTAACTGCCGCTATCCGCACGCGGTTTCCAAACCTGCGGTGCAATTATTGGTTCCGTCCTGTTTTCACGCCACAAAAGCCATTCGACGGCGCAGTAACATCTCTCAGTGAAGAGCAGTTCTTCGAGCACATCGTTTTCGAAGGAATTGACGCGGTCACTGCAATTGAACGGATGGTCACGGCTTACCTGGATGAAGCGCCAAGACATCGTATGGCCTACGTAGATCAGCTCTACGGCCCCGATGAAGAAACACCTGCATTAGCACACGCGGTAAAGGCTCTGATTTTACTTGATCCCACCCGCTACGGTGTTCTCGAACGCTACATCCGCTCCATCGACGTGGAACACGACGGTTATGTCAAAGACTCGCTCGCACCGTTGTTCGGTGAAGCCAATGGTTGGCGCGATGTCGAAGCGGTACGCCTCGGTGTTGTTTGGATGATCGTGCAGTGGTGTGGAGGTTACGGCGGTTATGGCTTCATTTGGACTGAGCATGGCATGTCCACAGAAGTTCAAGTCCGTATGGCACCGGAACACTTTGGACAGATGTTTCGCAGGGAGGCAGTAAACTACCTAAGTCGCTCAGAAGCGGAACAACGACCAAACTCCGCAGCCTGGAACAAGAACGCGATTTCAGATTTCCTAGATGAATGCCGAAAGGACCTCTTTGCCAGTCCCACTCCATTTCATCAGAAAATTGTCATGCAGTTGAATGCATCGTTGCAAAACGAAAGATAGCGACCTCAATCAGCTCCCGCAGCTCAGCCCTCGCCTGTGGGCGCTTTTGGAAGGACAGCCTCAATCGCCTGCACAACTTCCGCCGCCGTCGGGGGCGTTGAGGTGCCGAACCAGCCCGCAAGCCGGCCATCGGGGGCGATCAGATATTTGTGGAAGTTCCAGCGCGGTTTACTCCCCAGACCCAGTTCCTGGGCGGCCCAACGATAGAAGGGATGCGCGGCTTCACCCTTGACCGCCTCCTTCTCTGTCAGGGGGAAATCGACGTCGAAGTTGACCTCGCAGAAGTGCTTGATTTCGGCCTCCGTACCAGGTTCCTGGCTGCCGAAATCGTTCGACGGCACACCCAGCACCACCAGCCCGCGGTCGCGATAGCTTTCCCAGACGCTCTGAAGATCGCCATACTGATGGGTGAAGCCGCAACGCGAGGCGGTGTTCACCAGCAGCACGGCCTTGCCCGCAAAGCTCGCCATCGGCAGAGGCTCGCCTTCGATCGAGGTAAAGCTGAAATCGTGCGCGGTCTGCGCGTGTAGCACATCGGCGGAGGCGGTCAGCGGAACCACTAGCAGCAGGGCAAACACGGCCAGTCTTTTGATCGCGGTCATGATTCTCGTCCCAACTTCGATCCTGGGATTCGCTAAAAACTGCCGCTCCATTACGCAAAGTGAAGCGATACGGTTCTTGTGGGATATGGCGTCCCACCCCCAAGGGATCAATGCCACAGCGGTCGCATAGGACCAAGCAATCCAAAACGGCAGCCTGCCGCGTATAGATGCGGTGATCGACGGAACTTGCTCGAGAAGCGAAGTGAACGACCGGAAACTGACGGTATTCTACGACGGCGACTGCCCGCTCTGCGCGCGGGAAATCGCCTTCTATCGAAAACGGGCTGGTGGAGACCAGGTCTGCTGGCTGGATGTCAGTGCGCCGAACGCGGAAATCCCGGAAGACCTGCCCCGGGCGCAGGCTCTGGCGCGCTTCCATGTGCTCACACAGCAGGGAGAACTTCTGTCCGGCGGCGCGGCCTTCAGCCGCCTCTGGTCGAACCTGCCTGCCTTTAGGCTTCTCGGCCGCATGTGCCAGATCGGCCCCATGCCCTGGCTGCTGGAAAAGGCCTATGTCGGATTCCTGCGCATTCGGCCATGGCTGCAACGCTGGGCCGGCGCGCAGCGCTCTTCAAGTGAGTGCCGGTGACGGCTGACAGCTTTAGCAGATAAAGACTCGGCGATTATCCATCGTAGAGCATCGGCTTTCGCCACCGAGGTAGACGAGGTAGCGACTTCACGCACGCTGGTGGACAGCCCAGTCGCGCACCTGAAAACCGCAAGCGCGCCACGACCATTCATTCTAACACTTACAAATTTATTGAGCACAACCGGAAATCGTGCAATACTCACCCCCTCAAAGAAAAAGCGATTTTTCAGTTCCGATATTTTCAGGGCCTTCCGCCTCTTTAAAGCGAAACCAGCCTGAGAATGGCTTGCCCGATTATGCAGTCGGACCGGCGTTAACTCATAACGACGGCTAGAGCTTCGTAAAAAAAGAGACTCAAGCAGAAGGCCATCCGGGTGTTCCTGAGAGACTGGAGCATGTCATGAGCCGGCAAACTGCGACGCAGACCAGCACAAGCGATACTGCGAGCCCCTCCGCACAACTCCTGCAGAGGGCCTGCGCCTGTGGCGCCGCCGCCAGCGTGTCGGGAAAGTGCGGCAACTGTACAACGGCAGAAAAGCTCAATCTGCAGCCCAAGCTTCGGATCAACCCGCCCGGCGACCGTTGGGAACAAGAAGCCGACCGGATCGCAGACGCCGTGGTGGCCGACCCACCGTCCAAAGCTCCAGCAGCGCCCCGACGGGGCCCCTTACCCATCACGCCTACCAGTGGAGGTCTTGCTACCGTCTCTCCCCTGCAGCGGCAAAACGAAGAGGAAGAGGAAGAACAGCTCCAGACCCGGCGCAACCCAGGACGCCAGGCCGCTTCGGAAAACAGTCTCTCGGACTCAGGTGAGAGCTTTTCGCGAGACCTTTCATCCGAGATACCCCTCGGCCGGCCGCTCGACGCGACGGTTCGGCGTGACTTCGAACCGCGGTTCGGACGGGATCTCTCCGCGGTGCGTATTCATGACGGTGCGCGCGCGAATGCGCTGAGCCGCGACATCAACGCCCGTGCCTTTACCACCGGCAAGCACATCTTCTTCGCGTCCGGGGCTCTCGACACGACCTCGAGATCCGGTCGGCATCTGCTCGCGCACGAATTGGCGCACGTGGGCCAGCAGGGGCATGCGCCCGGACGGCCAGGCGGAGCTATCCGGCAGGGAACCATTCAGCGCCGCAAAGCCAAGGCGGACGCGCCCCGGGCCAGTCAAGTTCAGACACCGCAGGTCCAGACGCAGGAGCCCTCCAGCGGTCCAACGGCGGAGGGCTTCTTCAACGATCTTGGGCGGGCGCTCACCGACCTCTTCACCGGCAGCGAGCAGGACTATGAGGAATCGGAGTTGCAGAGCTATCTCGAGAAGATCGAGAAGCTCGGTGACATCGAAAACGATTACGACAGCGACAACAAGGCCCGCGCCGTCGTCCGAAAGAAAATGCACAAGGGCAAGGAGCTGAAAACCCACATCCTCCTGATCAAGGAGATGATCAAGGGCTTTACCGGAAACGACGATGAACAGGCCATCCTGGTGCTGCTTCAGGAAGCCAGCAAGGCGGACCGAAAAACCATCGTCGACAGCGTCGGACTCGAAACGCTTTACGACAACTTCCACGGCGACGAACTTGATAGCCTTTACCTGCTCTTCCCAGTCCTCGGATCACTCCACCCGCGCGGCAAGAAGGAAACCAAAAAGCACGACCTCGACGACTACATCAAGAAGTGGGAAGCTGACCACAATCGCAAGATGACGCCGGAGGAAAAGAAGACCCTCGCGCTCGGCTGCATCGGGATCACGGGCCTCAACCTTCAATCCCTCGGCGACCCGGATCTCAGCAACTGCTACAACAGCTTCAAGGAGGCCTACGCGGCGAAGGAAAAGATGGAGTCTTTCGTGGCCCAGAACTTCCCCGATCGAAAGGTCCTCATCTTTTCGAAACGCTTCTGGAAGGGTGACGCCAACTATCCGCGCGACAAGAAGACCGGCAAGGTCGATATGAGCGAATACGATTACTCGCGGCGGCCGGGCGGCTATACAAACTTCGATTACGGCCTCTACGACGAGAAAACGGGCAAATGGTGGCACGCCAACCACTGCGACGAGACCCTGCTGAACGACCCCGATTGCGGCGGAGAGATGGAAGTCTACGAGAGCAATCTGCAATATTACTCCCGGGGCCTCCTCGACTTTAACGGCCAGGTTTTTTGCGTCGGTGTCGCCGGCGGCGGCCCGTAGCGGAGCGAATAGTATCATGAGCGAGGAACCAGCAGGGCTGGAAGACCGGATCGATCAGCGGACTCTGATCGAAGGCAGCGCCTACAACGCCAAAGCCGGCGCCGTCGTGCTGACCGAAGCCGGCGAGCCGGTATACCTTCGCGGCAAGCGTGAATGGCCGGACGAAGACATCGGCAAGCCGGTTGCCATCTCCGGCACCCTGAGACGCGGCCACCTCTTCGCCAGCGACCGCACGGCGGAAGGCCGGACCAGGCAGGGTATAGCCGAGCCGCAATGGTATCTGGAAAGCGACGCGTGATGGGTCAGGAGATTGCGGGCTTCGGCTGACAGCTTTCGCAGGTAAAGACCCGGCGGTTGTCCATCTTGAAGCGGCGGATTTCGCCGCCGCAGGCGGGGCAAAGCTCCTGCTCGAAGATGTTCACCCGTTCCCGATAACGGCTGTCGGAGGGAGAGGCCCCATCAATCGTAATGATGGCGTCATACTTCATGCCGATGGCGAGCAGCTTCCTGGCATCCGCCCAGATCCGCTCGAAGTCGGCGAGGCTGAGCGCCTGCCCGGGCGTTTCGGGATGGATGCCGAGCCGCCAGAGGATTTCCGTTCGGTAGATATTGCCAACACCGGCCATGACCGACTGATCCATGATCAGGCGGCCGATCGGCGCACGGCTCCTGGCGATCCGCGCGAAGGCGCGCTCGGGATCGGCATCGGCGCGCAGGACGTCGGGCCCGACGCGATCGATCAGCGACAGGATTTCCGGCTCATCGAGAACCCGGCAGGTGTTCGGCCCGTTGATATCCACCAGATGGCTGCCCCCAATCAGCCGCACCCGTACCGCGCCGCGGGGTGGCGGCGCGGGCTGAGCCTGCAGCCTCAGGCGCCCGTAGAGCCCCAGGTGGATATGCAGCGCTTCGCCGCCCTCGAAACGGTAGAGCAGATGCTTGCCGAAGGCCTCAATCTCTGAGCAGACGCGCCCATCGAGCCGCGCAGCGCCCTCCGCGAAACGACCCTGCGGCGAGGAGACCGCCAGGACCCGGCCCGCCAGCACTTCTCGGTGGTCGCGGGCGGCACGATGGATGGTGTGACCTTCAGGCACGGCAGCGCGACCTCACGGCGACGGCGGAGCCGGCGGGATCAGAACCAGCTTGCCCGGATAGCGCTTGGACTGAAAATCCGCCTGGGCTTCGGCAATGTCCCGCAGGGGATAGGTCCTGGAGATCAGCGGTCGGATCCGACCCTGGTTCATCAGCGCGACCAGCTCGGCAAAGACCGCCGGCGGTTGGAAGGTGCAGCCGAAGAGCGTGATGTCGTTGAGATAGATCGTGCGCAGGTCGGCTTCGACCAGCGGCCCCGCGATCGCGCCTGAAACCGCATAGCGCCCGCCCGGCCGCAGGGCCTCGATGAAGTCTCCCCAGTCCGGCCCGCCAACCACGTCGACTACCGCGTCATAGGCCTGGCTCTCAGGTGTTTCACCACGCCCCAGAAGGTCCTGCGCCCCCGCGGCCCGCACAGCCTCCTGTTTGGCCGCGCTGGCGATCCCCGTCACCCGCGCGCCCTTCAGCGTCGCCAGTTGCACGGCCGCCAGTCCGACCCCGCCGGAGGCCCCGGTGATCAGCACCCGTTCGCCCTCAGCCACGGCTGCGCGCGACAGCAGGTTGATCGCAGTCCCGAAGGCACAGGGAATAGCCGCAATCTCCTCGTCCCTCAGGGGCGAGGCCGTGACATCGTAAAGCTGCGCCGCCGGCAGGGTACAATACTGCGCGAAGGCCCCATCAAGTTCGGATCCCAGGGCCACGAAGGCCGTCGGCTTCCCCGGCACCTCGACCGGCTGGTTGATCGGACAGGTGACACGCATTCCCGGCGTCAGGCCTTGAACGCTTTCCCCGACGGCCACGACCTCGCCACAGAGGTCCCCGCCCTGGATGCGCGGAAAGTCGAGCGCACCGGCCCAGCCGCCATCCTCTGCCGATACGGCATCCTCCGTCGAAGCCGTCACACTCTTGGCATACCAGCCGATACGCGTATTGATATCGGTGTTGTTGACCCCCGCCGCGCGGACCCTCACCAGGGCTTCATGGGCCGCCGGCGGCCTGACCGGGATCGCATCGTTCCAGACCAGAGTCTCCGGCCCACCATGGCCGGTCAACTGCACCCCGCTCATGACTTTCGGCAAAGCCATCCGCTCTCCCCCGCTGTTATCCTTCGCGCCCCGGTCGCCTGCGATCTTAGTCGCCTACGATCTTAGTCGCCGGGCCCTTCATTTCCGACGCCCGGATCGAAGCGCTGTGCCTCGCCCCGGTCCAGCACGCGCGTTTCAGGCTTGCCGCGCTCCGCTTCCGGAGCCACGGCCGAATCCTCGGCGGCGGCCGCCGCCGCGACGTTGGGCATCCTGGCGCACTCGCGGAAGACGCGGGTCGTGCAGTTAGCACACACGTCCGGGTCCAGGTTTTCGACCAGCTTGGGCAGCATCTCGGTCTTGCGCCGGAAGATGTGCTTGCGCCCGATCTCCCGCGGCACGTGGAAGCGCGCAAGCTGGCGGCGGATCGGCGGATAGCGCACGCCGATGTAGAGGTGTCCGCCCCGGGCTTCCCGGCGCTTAGCCTCCTGAATCAGCAGATCGGCACCGGCCAGGTCCACGCCGACCGCCCCGTCCAACATCAGGCCGAAGTGCTTCTGGCCCGGGCGCTCCTCCTCGATCCGGCGAAACTCCTTCTCGACGAACTCGACGGCCCCGAAGTAGAGCGAGCCTTGCAGCCGGGCGAAGACCGCCTGCGGACATTCCGGCAGGTTCCAGAGGATCGGGCTCATGAAAGGCCGGCCGCGCACCTTGGCGTTGGGTACGTTGATCGGCAGGCCCGGCCGCATGGAACGGCGCAGGAAGATCGAGAGCGAGAGGAGCACGCCGACGTAGATCGCAAACTCCAGATCGATCGCCACCACCGCGAAGAAGGTCGCCAGCAGGACCACACTCTCGGAGGCACTGGAGGTCAGGACGTGGCGGATCTCCTTGAAGTCGATCAGCTTCCAGGCCACCAGCATGATCAGACCCGCCATGGCGGGGATCGGGATCATCTCGATGAAGGGCGTGATCACCAGCAGGATCAGCAGCAGGAAAAGCGCCGAAAGCAAGGCGGCCATGGGCGTCCTGGCGCCGGATTCATAGTTCAGGGCCGATCGGGTGAAGGAGCCGGACCCCAGATAGGCCGAGAAGAAGGAACCGCCGATGTTGGAGAGGCCCTGGCCGATGATCTCCTGGTTGCTGTCCAGCGGCTGCTTCGACTTCAGCGCGATGGCCCGGGCGATGGAGACCGCCTCCAATAGTCCGATCAGCGCCAGCGCGAAAGCGCCCGAGGAGAGCTCACGCAGGGCGTCCAGGGAAAATCCGGGTGCGGCGAACTGCGGAATGCCGGTCTCAACGCTCTGGACGAACTGCACCCCGTGGGACTTGGCGTCGAGCACAAAGGCCAGGAGGCTGCCGAAGATCAGGCCGAGCAGATAGTTCGGCCATTTCGGCAGGTACTTCTTGCAGGCCAGAGCAACGATCAGGGTGCTGAACGCGATGGAAAAGACGTAAGGGTCGGTCTTCGGCAGGGCATGCCAGACGCCGGTAAAGAAGGCGTCGATCTCCTCCGGCCGCGGCAGCTTCTGCCCCAGGAAGCCGGAGACCTGGCTCATCGCGATCAGAATCGCCGCGCCGGCGGTAAAGCCGACCATGACCGAGTGAGAAACAAGACTGACCAGTTGGCCCAGGCGCACCACGCCCATAAGCAACTGGAAGAGACCCGCCAGCAGCGTGATGGTCAGCACCGCCTGGATGTAATCGGCGCTGCCGGGTTCGTGAATACCGCTGAGGGTCGAGAAGATCACCACCGAGATGGCGGTGGTGGGCCCGGATATCAGATGCCAGGAACTGCCGAAGACCGCCGCGATCACCGGCGTGACCATCGCCGCATAGAGCCCGTACTGCGGCGGCAGGCCGGCGATGGCGGCGAAGGCGATGGCCTGGGGCAGCACCACGGCGGCGTTGGTAAAGGCCGCAGCAGCATCAGCGCGCAGCGTCTGCCGGTTGACCAGGCCGACCCACTTGCGGAAGGGCGCGAGATTTCGGGCGTGAAATGCTGGGAAGAAAGGCTCTTGCGGGATCCTGGGCATCAGGCGCCACCACCCCGAAACCTGTCGGGGGAGAGTTCAGGGCGCAACAGCACCCCCACGGGAAGGACCCGGCTTGAAACCCCCGAAATTGACATAGCGATACCCACGCGCCCCAAAACCTGAAGACAGCCCGGCCCACTTTCACAGCCGTGCCCGTCAACGCCGATTCCACCACTCCGACATCCCCCAACATCACAATGGAGGAGTCGTCACGCGCCCGGCTGCGGCGTTCCGCCGCCAAGCCTCAGGCTAGCTCGAGCGTCAAGAATGGATAATACCGGTTGAATATTAGTTTATGTGCGCCGCAATATCCATGAAAAGCTAGGAAAATCACGTATTTGTTCCCTGGTCCGCGGCTAGTTCGTCGAGCGCCACGCGACCGCACACCAATCCGGGTCATTTGCGGGCATAGGGATTGCTGAAGTATCGCTTTGCTTTTAGCCTTAAAACTCAACTCACACTAACATCTTAAGATTTTATTATATGTAATAGTGTTTCCGCTTGAGTGTACTCACACAATGTCCGCATTGCACTCGCGGCCTGCATTTTCTTCAGCTAATTGCTCAGCAGATCAAAGGCTTACGGCAGGTCATAGAGACACAGGCCGCGAGCCCCTGCGAATTCAAGGTCATCAAACAGGGTGCCCGCTGATGGAAAGCGAAGCTTCAGTCTTTAGGCAGGCGACCGCCAAGTTTTCTCCGTAACCGGTCCAACAAATCCCAACCAAGGTCGCTCTCATTTCCAAAGAACTCGGACAGAAGACTGTAAAGATCTTCAGCTTCCTGATTGCTGATCCAATCGACATTCCAGCCAACGCCACCCAACTCCTCACCTTCCTGGACAAGAATCCAAAAGTCGCGATCACCTCTCGCGATGCGCTCGGGCACGCCGGCTTGCAGAAGTCGGTGCAGATTTCGAGACCGCCAAGCGTGGTACTTGTCGTTGTTTTCAGCTTTGAATGTCATGCCGGATGGAAAGTTATGTTAAGCCTCATTGGAGGAACAATCAGTTTGTCCGCCGACTAAAAAAGCCTGCGACAATTCGCGACAGAAGCTTCTCTTGTGCCGGAGCGCGTTTAGAATAATTGTAGATCTATCGGAATAATGCTGTAGGAACATCGCCCTAGGTGATGTCATTGCCATGACCGAAGTCTTTGATGCCGTGCTGCTGGCGCGGATCCAGTTTGCCTTTACCATCGCCTTTCACATCATCTTCCCGGCTTTCTCGATCGGCCTGGCGAGCTATCTCGCGGTGCTGGAAGGACTCTGGTTCTTCACCGGGCGCGAGGTTTATCTCCAGGCCTTCAAGTACTGGATGAAAATCTTTGCCGTGGTCTTCGGCATGGGCGTCGTTTCCGGCATCGTGATGAGCTACCAGTTCGGCACCAACTGGAGCGTCTTCTCGGACAAGACCGGCCCGATCCTGGGGCCCCTGATGGGTTACGAAGTTCTCACCGCCTTCTTCCTGGAGGCCGGTTTCCTGGGCGTAATGCTGTTCGGCATGAACAAGGTCGGCCCGCGCCTGCACTTCTTCGCCACACTGATGGTCGCCGTCGGCACGCTGATATCCGCCTTCTGGATCCTCTCGGTGAACTCCTGGATGCAGACCCCGGCCGGCTATGCCATTAACGAAGCTGGGCAATTCATCCCCGCCGACTGGTGGGCCGCGATCTTCAATCCCTCCTTCCCCTACCGCCTGGTGCACATGGTGCTCGCGGCCTACCTGACCACGGCCTTCGCGGTCGGCGGGGTCGCGGCCTGGCACCTGCTGCGCGACCGGACGAACGAGGGCGCGCGGGTCATGTTCTCCATGGCCATGTGGATGGCGGCCATCGTGGCACCGGTCCAGATCTTCGCCGGCGACCTGCACGGCCTCAACACCCTGGAGCACCAGCCGGCCAAGGTCGCCGCAATGGAAGGCCACTTCGAGACCCAGAAGGGCGCGCCCCTGATCCTCTTCGGCTGGCCGGATATGGAAGCGGAGGAAACCCTCTTCGCGATCGAAATTCCCAAGCTGGGCAGCCTGATCCTGACCCACGAATGGGACGGTGAGCTCAAAGGCCTTAAGGAATGGGCCCCCGAAGACCGGCCGAACGTTCCCATCGTCTTCTGGTCCTTCCGGATCATGGTGGGGCTCGGAGTCCTTATGGCCTTGTTGGGACTCTGGAGCCTGTACCAGCGCTTTCGCGGCAAGCTCTTCGAGGCTGATCTGCTGTTCCGCGCGGCGGTGGCGATGGCGCCGGCAGGCTTCGTGGCCATCCTGGCCGGCTGGATCACCACCGAAGTCGGCCGTCAGCCCTATACCGTTTATGGGCTGCTGCGCACGGCCGACTCCGTTTCGCCGATCGACGCTCCGGCGGTCGCGACCTCGCTGGCGGCCTTCGTCGTGGTCTACTTCGTCGTCTTCGGCGCCGGCGTCTTCTACGTCCTGAAGCTGATGAGCCGGGCTCCCAGTCCGGGTGACAGCGGTCCGGCGGCGGATCAGCCGACCCGGGCTGCAGGCCTTACGCCCGGCCCGGCGCAGAACCAGCCCAGGCCGGCGGAATAGGAGGGACAGGTTATGGAACTCGATCTTCCTCTCGTCTGGGCTTCCCTGATCGCCTTCGCCGTTCTGGCCTACGTGCTGCTGGACGGCTTCGACCTCGGTGTGGGTATCCTTTTTCCCTTCTTCAGCAAGGGCAAGGAACGCGACTACGCCATGAACACGGTCGCACCGGTCTGGGACGGCAACGAGACCTGGCTGGTGCTGGGCGGTGGCGGGCTTTTCGCCACCTTCCCCCTCGCCTACGCGGTGGTTCTGCCGGCCCTCTATGCACCGCTGACGATCATGCTGCTGGGCCTGATCTTCCGCGGCGTGGCCTTTGAATACCGCTGGCGCAGCGAAAAGTCCCAGCCTCTCTGGGACCTAGCCTTCACGGCCGGGTCCGTGACAGCCGCGCTCTGCCAGGGCATTGCACTGGGCGCCCTGATCCAGGGCATTCCGGTTGCCGAACGGGCCTATGCCGGCGGCTGGTGGAACTGGCTGACGCCCTTTTCGCTGCTGACCGGTGTTGCTGTCGTGGTCGGCTATGCGCTGCTGGGCTCCACCTGGCTGGTGATGAAGACCACTGGCCCGGTGCGGCAGCGCGCCCATGACATCGCGCGGATCGCCGCCGGCGGCACCCTGCTGCTGATCGGCGCCGTAAGCCTCTGGACGCCCTTCCTGGATCCGATCTTCATGGCCCGCTGGTTCGCCTTTCCGCAGATCCTTTACGTCGGTCCCGTGCCGATCCTGGTCGCCGCAGTGGCCTTCCTGCTGTTTCGCGGTCTCAGCCAGCACAAAGACGGTCAGCCCTTTTTCGCCGCGCTGGCCCTCTTTGTCCTCTCCTACCTGGGACTGGGGATCAGCTTTTTTCCCTACATCGTGCCGCCGGCCATGACCATCTGGGAAGCGGCCGCACCGGATGAAAGCCTGCTGTTCCTGCTGGTGGGCGCCGCCGTACTGATCCCGCTGATCCTCGCCTATACCGCTTACGCCTACTGGGTGTTCCGCGGGAAGGTCGATCCTTCCGAGGGCTATCACTGATGCCAAAAAGCGCCAGCGAGAACAGCGCGCTGCAGCGGTTGGCCTGGTTTGTCGGACTCTGGGTGGCAGGTGTCGGAACCCTCGCCGTCATCGGCTACGGCATCCGCTACTGGCTAGGGCTTTAAGGGATCACGCGGCCTGTTTGAGCTCCGTCTCCGCGATCCAGCCACCGCCGAGGACGCGCTCACCGTCGTAAAAAACGGCGGCCTGCCCCGGTGAGATGCCGAACTGCGGCTCGCTGAGCAGAACCTCTGCCCCGCCATCGGCTGCCGCGAACACACGGGCCGGCGCGGCACTGGAAACAGAGCGCAGCTTGACCTGAACCTCGCGCCCTTCTTCGGACAGGGGCAGATCGCCGAGCCAGTTCACCTGGCCGATCCGCACGATATCCCGCGCCAAGGCCTCTTTCGGGCCGACAATGACCTTATGGGCCTCCGGCTCCAACCGGACCACGTAGAGCGGCTCCGCCGTGCCGCCCACGCCGATGCCGCGCCGCTGACCGATGGTGTACTTGATGATGCCCTCGTGGCGACCCAGCACGCGGCCATCCACATGAACGATATCGCCGGGTTCGATGGCACCCGGGCGCAGCTTTTCAACCACGTTGGCGTAGGAACCATTCGGCACGAAGCAGATGTCCTGGCTGTCCGGCTTGTCCGCCACCTCCAGTCCCATCTTTTCGGCCAGCGCCCGGGTCTCGCTCTTCGGCATACCGCCCAGCGGAAAGCGCAGAAAATCCAACTGCTCATCGGTGGTCGCAAAGAGGAAATAGCTCTGGTCCCGCGTCGGATCCACGGCCCGGTGCAGTTCAGGGCCCTTGGCTCCCGCAACCCGCTGCACGTAGTGCCCGGTCGCCAAAGCCTCGGCCCCCAGATCCCGCGCCGTTGAGAGGAGATCCCGGAACTTGACCGTCTGATTGCAGCGCACACAGGGGATCGGCGTCTCGCCACGCAGATAGCTGTCAGCGAAATCGTCGATCACGCTCTGGCGGAACCTGGACTCGTAATCCAGGACATAGTGGGGAAAACCCAGCCGCTCCGCCACCTGTCGCGCGTCGTAGATATCCTGTCCGGCGCAGCAGGCGCCCTTGCGCTCGATGGCCATGCCGTGATCGTAAAGCTGCAGGGTCACGCCGACCACATCATAGCCTTCGGCGTGCAGCAGACCGGCCGTGACCGAGCTGTCCACGCCGCCGGACATGGCGACCACCACGCGGGTCTCCGCGGGCGCTTTATCAAAACCGAGCGAGTTCATAGGCGCGAATATAGGAGAAAGCGCTTAACAAGCAAGGTTTCAAGCGGGCTAATCAGCCCGAAACTCGGCCCTGCATGACATTCACAAAGCGCTTCAGAACCGAACGGTCCCGATAGAGACCCAGATTGGTGGTGTAATGCCCCTGGCGCCGCCGGTGGAAGACATTGGTTTCGGGCACGCCCCAGCGCTGAACCAGGCTGACGCCGCCTTCGTAGGGGGTCAGATCGTCCGCCTGACCGAGTTGCACCACGATCCGGCTCGGCGCCATCACCGGAGCGCCTTGGGGCTCCAGCAACGGCATCCAGCGCGCCAGCTCCGCCTGTGACCATCCGGCCGACGACATCACCTTGGGCACCTCCAGCAGGTTCGCCATGGAGCTGTTCTGCGTCACCTTGAGCATATCCTCGCTGGTGGTCACCAGCAGCAGGGCATCCGGCTGCCGCGCCTTCGACCAGCTTTGGGCCGCGGTTGCGACAGTCTGCGCGGTCAGCGCCCCCAGGCTCAGGCCGCCGACCGCCACCGAGCGGGCGCCGCGCTCTCGAGCCCACTGGACCAGCATGGCAATCTCGGTCACCCAGCCGTGGAAGAGATCCAGGAAACCCGCCAGTCCATGCGCGATAACGTTTTCCCCGCCATGCCAGCCTTCCTGTCGCCGGTGGCCGTGCCAGGGCGCCTCCGGACGAATGACCGTGAAACCCTGTTCCGTGAGTTCGTTGACCGGATCCGCCACTTCGCCCCACCAGTCGGTTTCCATGGCGATCCCGTGAAGAAAAATCACACAGGGCGCGTCGGGCGCCGGATCAACCGGCTCATAAAGCTTCGCCCAGGCGATATCGCCAGATATTGCGGATGGGAACCGCAGCCACTGCTGGCGGTGCGGTGATCCGTTTTCCCACTGCCCTTCAATGGAACGCGAAATCTCAAAAGCGGGCTGCTGCGGCACTTCGAAGGCGGCCTCCTGCGCGCGCAGCCGATGGCCGTGCCGGTGCTCGACCTCCTCAGCCGAGGGTAAATCCCACTTGACCTTCGGAACGTGCCGGCGCCAGGGCCAAAAGGCCTTACGCTGCAGCATGAACTGCTCCGAAAGCTCCTGGCGCCGGGATTCGGTCGCTAACAGCTCATGCGCGCGGCTTGGCTCGGGGCCGAAGAAGCGCTTTTCCCAGACGAGCTGATTTTCGGCGAAATCGCTTGCGGCCTCATTCGACCGGCGCAGCGCGCCACGCAAGCGCTTCGAGTGCTGGAAGCCGGTGCCAAGCGCCGCGTTGAAAGCGCCCGGATCGTCACGCGATTCCAGTGCGGCCGCCCAGGCGCGCGACAAAGGCATGTACCAGTTGACGACCGCTCTAACCGCACACCAGTCGTACCAGGGTTGAAGCAGGACCCTACCCTGCACGCCATTGAACATCTTGAAGGATTTGGGCGGCGGAAGCCGGGACAGACTCCGCTCTGCCGTTTGTGCTGCTGCCGTCAAGATCTCGCCCTCTTGGCTTCAGCCGACCCGCCACGGCCGATCTTCGTCGGTCTGAGACCGACTTTCGCGATGGCGCCGCGGCAGCGTTCGACTCGACGGATACAGCCCTGCCGATTCGCCCTCTCACGATCGGCTGTTTACACCGCGGATTGTTACAGTCGCGGTGTCGTTTTCTTCTTACCTTTGTGACAGCTCTTCGAAGCTTTTGCGGCGTCGCACAACGGCGAAAACACAGAGAAATCCCTTAAACCACCATGAGTTCGGCGAGGCGCTCCAGCACTGCCGCGTCGCGGTAGAGGCCGAGGGAAGCCGAAAAGTGACCCTGATGGCGCCGGAAGACATTGTCCTCGGGAACCCGCCAGCGTTTCAACAGGCTTTCGCCGCCGGCCACCGGCGTCAGGTCATCGGCCCGGCCCAACAGCACCGCGATGTGATCCGGCGCCATGACCGGCTCCCCGTGGGGCTCCAGCAAGGGCGTCCAGCGGGCCAGTTCGGTTTCCGTCCATCCCGCCGCCGCGAAACGCCGCGGCATTTCAAGAAGACGCGCCATACTGCCGCGCAACGCGATATCCAGCATATCTTCGCTGGTGGTCACCAACAGAAGGTGGTCCGGGCGCTGCGCCTCGGGCCAGTTCCTGGCGCGGGTGGCAACGAGCTGCGCCGTCAGCGCCCCGAGGCTCAGGCCACCGACCGCTACCCGAGACGCCCCGTTGCGACGCGCCCATTCGATCAGCAACGCAGCCTCCCGAACCGCCGCATGAAACAGCTCGATAAAGCCAAGCGGGCCTTGCGCAATGGCGGGCTCACCACCGAAAAAGCCTTCGGCCCGGCGATGTCCGTGCCAGGGCGCCTCCGGGCGGATCACCCGAAAACCCCTTGCCGTCAGCATATTCACCGGATCGGTCATCTCGCCCCAGAGGTCCGTTTCCATACCGATGCCGTGAAGAAAAATCAGGCAGGGAGCATTCGCGCCCCCCTCGGCAGGTTCATAGACTTTGGCCCAGGCCCGCCTTTCTCCGGTTTGCTGAGAGCCGTCGATCACCGCCTGGCTGGGCGCAGGAAAACGCAACCAATATTGCCGATAGGGACCTTGGTCGCCCCAGTCGCCACGAAGCACGCGGGACGATTCAAACGCAGAGTACTCCGGCGCTTCAAAGGCATGATTTTCGCCCTCCAAACGCCTCTCATGCCGCTGTGCGACCAGATCAGGCGCCGGAATCGACCAGCGCAGCTTCGGAAAGCTTCGGCGCCAGGGCAAAAAGGCCTTGCGCTGAAGCATCCGGGCCTTTGAGGAGCGCTGGCGTTCAAGCTCCCTCTCCACAAGCACGGCATCAGAAGTCACCGCCTCCCCGAAGGCCGCCGTCTCCCACTGCCGCTGCGCCGCCTGATAAGCGTGATCGGCCGTGAGGGTTTGCTCCAGCGCTTTCATCAGCCCGCGAGACGCAGAGAGTTTTCGCCCGAGCACCGCATTGAAGCTCTGGAGATCACCGTCGGCCTCCAGCGCCGCCGCCCAGGCACGGGACAGAGGGAAATACCAGTTGACGACAGCCCGGACACCACACCAGTCGTACCAGGGCCGCAGCAGGAGCCTTCCCTGCAAACCCTTGAAGACTTTGACGACGTTTGGCTGCGGAAGACGCGCCACGGACATATCGCCACCGGGAGGCACTGGCGCGGTCACAGGCAATATCCTAAGATGGAGTTCACGTCGGCCATGTTTAAAACGACCGGGCGATCGTCAGGTCGAGCTTCACAAACATGTCACCACCGAAATTCACCCGTGTCGCTATGATCCGGGCTCTTGATCGTACATTACAGGACGGATTGCAATGCTCCGATTTTTTCTCGCTGCGGCCTTTTCTCTCGCCATCGCCACGTCTGGCAGTCTCTCGGCCGTCGCCGAAAACGGCATGATCGTGAAGGAAAGCAACCGATCCGTCACCGAGACGATCAGCCTGCTGGAAAAGACCCTGAAATCGAAGGGCATTACGATTTTTGCCCGGGTCGACCATGCCGCGGGTGCTTCCAAAGTCGATCTGTCCCTGCGACCCACAGAGCTGCTGATTTTCGGCAACCCGAAGCTCGGAACGCCACTTATGCAGAGCAATCAGACGGCGGGCGTGGACCTACCTCTTAAGGCGCTTGCCTATGAGGATGCAGAGGGGAAAGTCTATCTCGTCTACAATGACCCGCAGTATCTTAGCGAGCGGCACGGGCTGGGCGAGAAAGCCAAGGTGCTTGAGAAAATATCGGGCGCCTTGTCGAAGTTCACTGACATCGCGACGAAGTAAAGACTTTCGGAGCACAGCTTCCGATCCAAAAGAATACAAACCAGTCCGAGCAAAAACGCTGTAGCAGCACCTCAAATTCGAGTGCTTACAAATAAATTGACCTTGTGCAAAAGCAGCAACCACTCTGAGTTGCCAGTTTTTGCTTCCCAAGGCGCGCCATATACGAAAGACTGAGGTCTTTGAATTTCGCGGCGCAGGCGCAGAGCCTGGTCATTAGGCATTCTTTCGGTCGCTTCATGTCGGGCTTTCTTAGATTGAGGTATCTGCTGGCAGCCGCCTTCACCCTGGTGGCGACGGTACCTGTTCTTCTGCTCGGCTTTTGGGTCGAGAAAAACGCCCTGCCGAACGAAATTGAATCGGCGACCGAAAAACACCTGCTGCTCGCCGAGAACATCACCTCGAGCCTTGATCATTACCTCTTCGACGTCGAAGCAGCCTTTGACTATTTCATCGAGGCCGCGCGCGATGGGCGTCGGTCCACTGCCCTCTCGGCTTTCGCGGAACGGCTTGGCTACAACGAGTTTTTCGTTTTGTCGGAAGGACAGGTTCTTTACGACCTGATGCCGGACGATGAGCTTGCGGCGAGTAGAGCCGCCTTCTTTGAAACGCAGGGCCGCGCCCTGCTAACGGCATCGTCCGCGCGGATGACCGGCCTGTATTTCAGCGGGGTCGCGGCAAGCGCTCGCGGAGAGCCAGCCATCTACCTCGCAAAAGCGCTGGCCAACGACACTCTGGCGGTCGGCGAGCTCTCGACGGACTACCTGGTCAAGGTTCAACAGTCGATTGTCTTCGGCGAGAAGGGGCATGCGGCAATCGTCGACGGATCGGGCCGCATCATCGCCCATCCAAATGATGACTGGCGCCTGGAGATGCGAGATCTCTCACAGCTCGAACCGGTTCAGCGCATGATGAAGGGCGAAACAGGGGTTGCCCACTTCCATTCGCCGGCACTCAATGCTGAGATGATTTCGGGCTTTTCCGTGGCCAAGTCAGCCGGCTGGGGCGTGATGGTGCCGCAGCCGATCAGCGAGATCACGAGCCAGACCGATAAGGTCCGGCATGCAGTCCTTGCCATTGTAGCCGTCGGCCTGGCCGCCGCCGCCGTGCTCGGCTGGACCCTCTCCGGCCTGCTCACGCGGCCGGTCGAAGCCGTGGTCCGTGCTGCACAGGACTTTGCAGCCGGCAATCGCGACCGGCGCGTGCCGCAGCTCCCGCAACTGGCGCCCGCCGAGGTCAAAAGCCTGTCCCAGGGCTTCAACGCGATGGCCCAGCAAATTCAGGACGATCATAGCGCGCTCGCGGAACGGACGCGCCAGGAAAGTATGGAACGCCTGGGGACGATCGCGGCGAACATTCCCGGACTGCTGTACCGGCGGGTCCGTACAGCAGAGGGTGAAACCAGCTATCCCTTCCTGCGCACCGGCGCCCGCAACGAATTCGACCTCCCGCTCGACGGACATCGGCCGGCGATCGAAGACCTGACCGAGATCGTCCATCCGCAGGACATTTCATCCCTCGCCTGGACGATCGATAAATCAGCCGACCGGCTCGACCCTCATACGCATGAGTTCCGTATCGTCGGTCAGTCCGGAGAGGCGCGCTGGGCCCGATCCTTTGGTATCCCGCGCCAAAAGGACAACGGCGATGTGGTCTGGGACGGCGTCATCGTGGATATCAGCGAGACCAAGAAAGTCGAACAGGCTCTGCTGGAGGCCAAGGAAGAAGCAGAAAACGCCAACCGGGCGAAGAGCGAGTTTCTCGCCAATATGAGCCACGAACTGCGGACCCCGATGAATGCCATCCTCGGCTTCTCTGAGGCCATGCAGCTTGAACTGTTCGGCCAACTGTCGCCGACCTATAAGGATTACTCTGACAATATTCACAGCAGCGCCGAGCACCTCCTGAGCCTGATCAACGATCTGCTGGATCTCTCCAAGGTCGAGGCCGGCAAGTTCGAGCTCGATATCGAAGAGATCTCGATCAGACGTTTCGTGGATGAAGTCCACAAGCTGATGGAGCCCAAACTGACCGCCGGCCGCCTCCATTTCGTGAACGCGGTTCCGCTGGACTTTCCGCTTCTCTGCGCGGACCGGCGCGCGCTCAAGCAGATGCTGCTTAACCTCGTCTCCAACGCGGTCAAATTCACGCCACCAAAGGGACGGGTCGAGGTGACGGGGAAGCTGGAGCACGACGGGACACTTCGGATAGGCGTGTCGGACACAGGCGTCGGCATTGCCCCTGGTGATATCAAGACGGTGATGGAGCCCTTCGGTCAGGTCAGCAAGGGCCTGGAACGCGCCAATCCGGGAACCGGCCTGGGTCTGCCACTGAGCCGTTCTCTGATCGAACGCCATGGCGGCGAACTGAAACTCTACAGCCTGCCCGGCAAGGGTACGACGGTCGAACTGGTCTTTCCCCGGCACCGGGTGCACCCGGTCACCGATTTGCTCCAGGCCTAGGTTCAATCGACATTCATGATTCCCTTTTTTTGTGATGTGTGATTCATGGGTTTCCAGGTTTGAATATCTGGGGCCCGGCGATGGCGAAACCTAAGCGATATGAAGTGAGCGCTGCTCAGTGGCGTCGGATTGAAGGACTTTTACCTGGAAAGCCCGGTGATCCCGGCCGCAGCGGCACAGACAACCTGCGCTTCGTCAACGGCGTCCTTTGGGTACTGCGCTCAGGCGCGCACTGGCACGACCTGCCGGAGCGCTACGGCAAGTGGAAGACAGTTCATAAGCGCTTCTCCCGCTGGGCCGAGGCCGGCGTCTGGGAGCGCGTCTTCGAACACCTCATCGACGATCCTGACAACGACTACATCTCGCTCGATTCCAGTCTCGTGCGTGCTCACCAGCAGGCAGCCACCGGCAAGGGTGGCGGCCAAAAAGGGGGGACCAGGCTCTGGGGCGTTCCCGAGGAGGACTGACAACCAAGATCCATATGGCCGTTGACGCTCTCGGCCGGCCTCTGCGCCTCATCCTCACGCCCGGTCAACGAGGAGATGCACCTCTTGCACAGGCCTTGCTCGAAGGGCTGTCGCCGCGCCGGGTACTGGCTGACAAGGCCTATGATTCAAACGCCTTGCGCACACTGATCGCAGACATCGGCGCAGAAGCGGTCATACCTTCTAACCCTACGAGAAAGCGTCCAATCCCGTACGATTTCCAGGCCTACAAGACCCGAAACACCGTCGAACGATGTTTCAACAAGCTCAAACACTTCAGGCGCATCGCAACTCGGTTCGACAGACGCGCAAGACACTTTCTAAGCTTCATACATATCGCTGCTGCAATACTATGGATGCGATGAATGTCGATTCAGCCTAGAGTGGATTCACGTCTACGCCAGATCGCCTGCGGCAATTCCGTCTCAACTTGATCTGATCCAGCTTCGCCTGGAAGCCAAGCTGGCCGTCATCTTCTGCCGCCATGATGATCCATATCAAGGAATGCCGGGCCAAGCTGTGAAAAGCTGTCCGGACTAAAGTTCGTACCGGCTGGAGGCCGTAAGATGTCTGCCCACGATCTGATCATGCAAATTGGCCGCACCGCCCGCCGTCGAATGCGGCAAATGCGGGAGCTTCGGCAGATTTCGCAGATGGAAGCCCGCCAGTTCGGGGATCTTGCGCTGACCCGCTCAGACCTCATGACCCTTGCGGGCGGCACGGTGGATGCCAGGGAACGTCTTGAGAAAACGGCAGAAAAACTGGGGATTCCAGCAATAGACCTCAGGCGGGAACGCTGGCGGGCCCTGGATATGGCACGCGCCTGCGCCAACTGTGAAAGGCGTGGGCTTTGCCGGCGATGGCAGGCTGGCGAGGGAAACCGCGAGGATTATCGCCTCTTTTGTCCAAATGCCGCCGACTTTGCCGAACTGGACGCCGAATCGAAGCTTAACTGACGTATTCAGTCAAAAATCGGCGCGCAAATTCCGGATACGTGGGGCGTTGGGGCAGAATTCCGGCGGGTCCGCGTGCCGGCGGCCTTCCGCAAGCCAGGCCCGGCATTTCGCCGTATCCTGGCAGCCGGCGCAGGCAACCACAGCACTCTTGAGCTTCCCCTCCAGCGACCAGTCGAACTTCCCGGCTTCAGTCAGGGCATCCGTTTGCGCGAACATTTCACCCATCAGCTCTGCGCGTTCGCCCAACCTTTTGAACAAACCCATCGCTTCTCTCCCGGCAGTTTGAGCTTTGGGAGCTTGCGGGGAGGTTGCTAAGGGCGCATTGATCTGGGTCAAGCGCTCACGGGCGCTTGCAAACTATGCGCTGGCGTTAGGTGAAAGCCCCATGTTCCAGAAGCCGATTTCAAGACGGGTGGCGGAACCGAAGGTGCGTACCAGGGAGCTCCAGCGGCCCGAACGATGCGGGTCACCCCCGATCCGCGTCGAGGTCACCCGGTCCAATTGGGCCAAAGCGGAGACGACCACCGACTGGTAATCCTCGCCGGCGTAGGTCTCGATCCAGTCACGGTAGGGATTCTCGGTGAGCTCCATGCCAGTCTGCGCCGCCAGCCTGAGCCCGATCTCGCCGTAACCGGCAACACAGGGCGCAAGCGCCACCAGAAGATCCAGCAGGTCACCGGACAGGCCGGCATCGAGCACGAAACGGGTGTAGGCCAGGTTTTCCGAAGCCTCGGCCACCTTGGCCATCTCGGTCTCGCTCAGCCCCCACTGGCTGCAATACTTGACGTGGAGCTGCATCTCTTCGTTCAGGAGCGCATCCATGGTCGCCGCCGCCTGGCGCATGTCGGCCAGGTTGTCACTCTTATAGACGGCCAAGGCGTAGGCGCGGCTGAAGTGCATCAGGAAGAGATAGTCCTGCACGAGATAGTGCCGAAAACAGGCTTCAGGTAAGGTTCCGTCACCCAGGCGGCGGACGAATTCGTGATCAACGTAGGCGTTCCAGTCCGCCCGGTTCTCCGCCTTGAAAGCCGCGAAGACGCCCTGTTCCCAGCTTGGTGTAAATTCGCCCATATCTAAACGACTCAATCCATCAGCATGTTGGGCGAGGCGCCGGGCAGCGCAACGGTGAGCCCGTCGAGAGCCTCTGTAATGATCAATTGGCACCCCAGGCGAGAGGTCCGCGTCAGGCCGAAGGCGAGGTCGAGCATATCCTCTTCATCCTCGCTGGCCTCCTGGAGCTTGTCATACCAATCGGGGTCCACCACCACATGACAGGTCGCACAGGCCAGTGAGCCTTCGCAGGCACCTTCGATGTCGACGTTATTGCGATGTGCGATTTCCAGCACCGAGAGCCCGAGAGGTGCATCGACCTCCTTACGGTTACCTCCTCTCTCGATGAACACCATCTTCGGCATGCAGCCAAACTCCTCTTTTCGTCTCGTGACCCGCGGAAACCGGAACGCTTATTAGAGGCTCGCTGACGGAAAGGCGAGCGATCTCTCGTCTTTGCTCCAAAAAACCCGCAAATTAACCATGAAAACGCAACTTTAACCCTGCGCTCTGATCTTCCTCACCGCTTCCACCAGCATCTGCGTCGCCACCTCGATCTCACCGGCGCTGTTGAAACGTCCGACGCCGATACGCAGGCTGCCCCGTGCCAAATCCTCACTGACACCAAGGGCTTGCAGAACGTAAGAGGGTTCCACGGAGGCTGAGGTGCAGGCGGAGCCTGTCGACAGACAGAGTCGCGGCACGGCACGCAGAAGATCCGGAGCCTCAACGCCTTCGAAGGCAAGATTGAGGTTCCCTGCAAGCCGCCGGCTCGGATGTCCGTTCAGGTGAACGCCCGGCAGGGCTTCGCAAAGTCCCTGATAGAGCTGCGCGGTCAGCGCGCCGACGCGTTCGCTCTCCTCGGCCAGTTCTTCGCGTGCGATCCGGGCCGCCTCACCGAACCCCACACAGAGCGGCGCCGGCAAAGTTCCGGAGCGCAGACCCCGCTCTTGCCCGCCGCCGTCGAGTTCCGCCTCAAGGCGTACACGGGGCCGGCGGCGCACGTAGAGTGCGCCGATGCCCATCGGGCCATAGACCTTGTGGGCGGAAATCGACAGCAGATCGATCGCCGTCTCGCGAAGATTGATCGGAATCTTGCCGATCGCCTGGGCCGCGTCACAGTGAAAATAGGCTCCGGCTTCCCGGCAGATCGCCGCGATTTCGTCGAGGGGCTGGAGGACGCCAATCTCATTGTTGGCCGCCATGATCGAGACGACCGCCGTCTCTTCGTTCACCGCCCCGGCAAGCGCATCCAGATCGATCAGGCCATCGGGATGGACGGGCAGAAAGGTGACGCGATGTCCCTCCCGCTCGAGCCGCCGCGCCGATTCCAGGACGCACTTGTGTTCAGTCGCAACCGTGACGACGTGGGGTTTGCGGTCCCTGTGAAAGCGGGCGGCGCCCTTGATCGCCAGGTTGTTCGCCTCCGTGGCGCCGGAAGTGAAGACGATTTCGCGCGCTTCGGCGCCGATCAGCTCCGCCACCTGCGCCCGCGCCTGCTCTACGGCGTCTTCCGCATCCCAGCCGTAGCTATGGTCGGCAGAGTGAGGGTTCCCGAATTTTTCGGAAAAGTAGGGCAGCATGGCCTCGACCACCCGCGGGTCGGTGGGCGTCGTGGCCTGATTGTCGAGATAGATCGATGCGCTCACCCGATTGGGCTCGGATGCAACCGGCGCGTCGTCCACAGCGGATTCCGCCTTTTCCGTCACGTCAATATCGATGTCCTGGGACAATACACACTCCTTAAGCGACGGAACTGACCGACAGATCGGCAGACGTCTGCGATCCCTTGTGGCGCTGAAGTAAAGTGGCCCAAGCCTCGACCAAAACATCAAGGTCTTCGGCTTCGCTGGACCAGCCCAAGCTCACCCGGATCGCGGTGGAGGCGACCGCATCCGCCACCCCCATCGCCCTGAGCACGTGGGAGGACTGAACCTTCCCTGAAGAACAGGCCGAGCCGGAACTGACCGCAACACCAGCCAGGTCGAGCGCCATCAGTTGGGTCTCCGCGGGCACGCCGGGCATGGTCAGGCAACTGGTGTTGGGCAGGCGTTCGACGCCGCGCCCAAAGATGACGGTTTCCGGCGACAGCGTGAGAATCTGGCGTTCGAAATCATCGCGCCAGTCCGACAGCGACCGGGCCTTAGGCAACTGCGCCTGGGCGCGTTCCGCCGCAACGCCGAAACCGGCGCAGCCCGCCACATTTTCCGTGCCCGCGCGCCGGCGCCGCTCCTGCCCGCCACCGTGAAGCAACGGCGTCACCTCCACGCCCGGGGCCAGAACCAAGGCCCCGATGCCCTGAGGACCGCCGATCTTGTGGGCCGAGAGCGTCAGCATATCGACACCGAGTTCCGACAGATCAATCGGCAGCTTGCCGGCCGCCTGCACCGCGTCACAATGGACCAACGCACCGGCTTTGCGGGCCATGGCGGCCGCTTCGGCCACCGGCTGCACGACGCCGGTTTCATTGTTCGCCAGCATCAGGGAAACCAGGGCCGGCCTGGCATCCTGCGCCAGAAGTTCCGCCAGCTTCTCGAGATCGACGACGCCCTCGGGGGTCAGGGGCACGGACAATGCCGCAGGCGCCGCCTGGAGCACAGAGTCGTGCTCACCAGCGCTCACGAGAACGCGCTGCCTGCCGCTGCCCTTCAGGGCAAGATTATTGGCTTCCGTGCCGCCTGAGGTGAAGATCACGTCCTGGCTGCGTCCGCCCACGAGCGTCGCCACTGACCGGCGGGCGCCCTCGACCAGTCGCCGGGCATCCCGGCCCGGGCCATGCACCGAGGAAGGATTGCCAAGCGTCCGCATGGCGGCACTCACGGCCTCGATCACCTCGGGACGGATCGGGGCGGTCGCGTTGAAATCCAGATAGTGCCGGCGCATTTACTCGCCCCGCTGATCGCGCGTCATGATCCGCTCGTCCTCATTCGGCGGCATGGGCGGGATCTGTATCCTGAGCTCCGTCATCCGCGGACCCGCAGGAGGGCGCGCCGAAACAGGCCGCATCGAAAAGGCCGCTGGTTCCGAGCACCCGGCGCGCCACCACGTCGGCTACGCTGACCGAGTTCAGATAGAGATAGATCTGGTTGCCAAGCTCTTCCCAAAGGTCGTGGGTCAGGCAACGACTGCTGTTCCCCCGGCAACCCACCGGCTGACCGGGCATACAGCGGGTGGCCCGGATCGGTTCATCGACCGCCAGAATGATGTCGGCGATGCGGGTGTCTTCCGCCGAGCGGGCCAGCAGATAGCCGCCGCCGGGCCCTCGGACCGATTTTACCAGCGCGCCCCGCCGGAGTTTTGCGAAGAGCTGCTCGAGATAAGAGAGGGAAATTTCCTGCCGATCCGCGATTTCGGCCAGGGGCACCGGACGGCGCTTGGCTTTGCTGCTCCCCTTAACCGTTTCCTCGCAGTTGGCTGCAAGGTCCACCATCGCCATGACGGCGTAGCGCCCTTTTGTGTTTAGCTTCACCGCACGCCTCTCTTTCGAGCTTCGAACCCGCCGGATACGTCAGACAGAGCCCTCTTAGGGTCCTTGAGCCCTCTGCAGAAAACCCTCAAGGGGCCCGAGACCTATTCTCTTGCCCTGCAGCCTCTTAGACCCTTGAACATGGCTCTATCCCTCGTGCTATGATGCGCGCTTGGTTCCGGACATTGGCCTTTACCAGCCGCTTGCCTGTCGGCCGACAGCACAAGAATGTGTTCTGGCGATATAGTAAACCTGACTAGAGAGGTCAAGTATAGCGCTTTTTCTCACACAAACCGGGGATTTTTTAACCTAGGCACCCACTGGGTTAAATCCACGCTGCCGAGCCGCACAGAGAGACTATGACAAGGAATATTGGCTAGATGCCAGACGTGATCATTAACGGCCCTGAAGGTCGACTAGAGGGACGCTATCAACACAATAAGTCCCCCAATGCCCCAATCGCCCTTATGTTACAGCCGCATCCGCAGCATGGCGGCACGATGAACAACAAGGTGGTCTACACCCTGTTCCATGCCTTCGCGCGGCAAGGCTTTTCGGTTCTGCGCTTCAACTTTCGCGGCGTCGGCCGCTCGCAGGGGGTTTTTGACCGGGGCGAGGGCGAGCTCTCCGATGCCGCCTCCGCGCTCGACTGGCTCCAGTCGGTGAACGAGAACGCCTCGGCCTGCTGGATCGCCGGTTTCTCCTTCGGCGCCTGGATCGGCATGCAGCTTCTGATGCGCCGGCCTGAGATCAACGGCTTCGTGTCGATCGCGCCGCCGGCGAACATGCATGACTTCACCTTTCTGGCGCCCTGCCCCTCGTCCGGCCTGATCCTGCAGGGCGATCAGGACGACATCGTCCCCGAACCCTCCGTGGCGAAGCTGGTCGACAAGCTTTCCAGCCAGAGGGGCATTTCCATCGACTATCGCGTCCTGAATGGTGCCGGACATTTCTTCGGCGACCAGATGGACGAACTGAACGGCCACCTGGACGATTACCTCAACAAGGCCTTGAACGAGGGAGATCAGGCAGCCGCGGCCCGCTGACGGTCAAAGGCGACGCTCAAAGCTCTGCCCGTCAGGCGGCGGCGAAACGGCCGCCGCTGGTCGGCTGTGTGACACCCGTCGTTCCGGGCAGCGAAAGAGGCAGCCCCAGACGGGACCGGACCGCGAGGAAGGCGAAGGCCTGCGCTTCAAGCGCGTCCCCGTCCCAACCCACCGCTTCGACCGGCTCGACCGGCACACCCAGTTCCCGGGCAAGCATCGCCATCAGGGTCGGATTGTGACGTCCGCCGCCGGTTACCAGCCAGCGCCTTGGCGGGACCGGCAGTTGCGGCACGACGCGGGCAACGGCCGCAGCCGTAAAGGCCGTCAGGGTCGCGGCTCCGTCCTCCAGTGAGAGTTTCTCAACGGCAGTCGGATCAAAATCATCCCGGTCCAGGGACTTGGGCAGCTTCTGGTCGAAGTAGGGGTGGTCGAGCAACTGCGCCAGGACCTCAGGGCTAACGCTTCCCGCAGCGGCGAGCGCCCCGTCCTCATCCATCGGCCGGCCACTGTGGCGCTCGACCCAGTCGTTGATCAGGGCGTTCCCCGGCCCCGTATCGCAGGCCAGCAGTTCCTCTTCGGCCATACCGATCCAGGTTACATTGGCGACACCGCCGACGTTGAGAACGGCCAACGGCTTTTCGAGATCCCTGGCCAGGGCGGCGTGAAACAGAGGGGCGAAGGGCGCGCCCTGACCGCCCAGCGAAACGTCGCGGGAGCGGAAGTCCCCCACCACATCGACCCCCGTCTCCCGGGCCAGAAGCGCCGGATCGCCGATCTGCCAGGTACGGCCCTGATCCGGAGCATGAAAGATGGTGTGGCCGTGAAAGCCGATCAAAGCGACTTGATCCCGGTTGAGGCCGGCTTCGCCCAGCAGACGCTCAACCGTCTGCGCGTGGTGCAACGTTAAATCCCATTCGACCGCCTCGACCGTCTCGGGCGCCTGCTGTCCGCCCAGAATCGCGCGCAAGCGGGCTCGAAAAGCCTCGTCGTAGGCTTCCGTCAGCCGGGGGCCGAAATCAAGCACGCGCTGGCCATCGCTTTTCAGGAGCGCCGCGTCGATCCCGTCCAGGGAGGTGCCGCTCATCAGTCCGACGGTCCAGAATTCGGCAAAATTGCGCATGAAACCCCGCTGGCAACTGGTCTATTTGAGAACTTGTGGTGATTGTGTTAAATCGGCCCGCCCAGGGCAAGGTATCAGGCCCGAGACCCCAGGCTTCAGATATGAAGCAGTCTGGTTTCAGAAGCCTTTACACCGGCGCCCGCCAACCGAAAAACCAGTAGAACCAGGATCATGACCTCTTCGAACGCGACGCTTAAATCGGACTTCCTGCGTGAAATGGACCGCCGCGGCTTCATTCACCAGTGCACGGACATGGCGGAACTCGATGCCCGCGCCGCGAAAGGCCCAATCACTGCTTACATTGGGTTCGATCTGACAGCCGACTCGCTTCATGTCGGACATCTCGTCCAGATCATGATGTTGCGATTTCTGCAGAGAACCGGTCACAAACCTATTGTGTTGATGGGAGGCGGTACGTCGAAGGTTGGCGATCCGTCGGGAAAAGACGACGCAAGACGTTTGTTGAGCGAAGAAGACATCGCTCGAAACATGGCCGGGATCAAAGCGATTTTCTCGCAGTTCCTCTCATTTGGCGACGGGCCAAGCGACGCAGTCATGCTGAACAATGCGGAATGGCTCGAAAAGCTGAACTATATAGATTTCCTGCGCGATTTTGGCCGGCACTTCTCAGTGAATAGGATGCTTGGATTCGACTCCGTAAAGCTGCGTTTGGACCGCGAGCAACCACTTTCCTTCCTCGAATTCAACTATATGGTCCTACAGGCATATGACTTTCTCGAGCTGAACCAACGTCACGACTGCTGCCTTCAGATGGGAGGCTCAGATCAATGGGGCAACATCGTAAATGGCGTCGACCTCACGCGCCGCATCAATCAGAGCACGGTGTTTGGGCTTACAACGCCACTGTTAACGACATCATCTGGCGCCAAGATGGGCAAAACGGCAGACGGTGCCGTTTGGCTTAATGAAGATCGCCTCTCCGCCTACGACTACTGGCAATACTGGCGGAACACCGAAGATGCCGATGTTGGACGCTTTATGAGACTCTTTACGGAGCTTCCCGAAGAGGAAATTCAGCGGTTCGAAAAGCTTGGTGGTTCAGAAATCAACGAAGCCAAGAAAATTCTTGCTGCTGAAGCAACGGCCGTCTGCCGAGGACGCGCCGCAGCCGAAAAAGCCATGGAAACCGCGCGCAAAACCTTCGAAGAAGGCGCGCTGGCCAGTGATTTACCGACCACGGAGATCCAGCGCAGTCTGCTCGAAGAAGGCGTTCCCGCCTACGAACTGCTGCGGCAGGCCGGACTGGCCGCCAGCAACGGTGAGGCCCGGCGCCTGATCAAAGGCGGCGGTGGCCGGATCAATGACGTGGCCATCCCCGGCGAACACCATGCCGTGACGGCAGACGACCTCAATGCCGAAGGGGTGGTGAAGCTCTCTGCGGGCAAGAAACGGCACGCCCTGGTGAAAGCGGTCTAACGGCTGTTCGGGAGAAAGCTGCAGAAATCTAGGGCTGTTCCCGCTCGTCCGGCAGCGCCACGGGCTCACCTTCTCCCTGGAAGAGACCGCGCAGGAAGCCCGGCGCGAGGGCGGAAAGGGCGTTCACCGAAACCTCGGGCTCTTCGAAGGGCCCGCCAACGCTGTAGGTCACGCCGAGAACGCCGCCACCCTCACCTCCGGTCAGGATGTTGCCCAGTACCGGAATCTGTCCGAGCACCCGGTTGACGGTGTAAGCCGGTATGACCGTCCCTTCGATATCCAGGCGCGCCCGGTCCACATCGACGGTGCCCTTCGCAGTCAGGCCAATGGCGGCGCCATAGGCCCGTAGCATCTCGGAGCGTGCGACACCGTTTTCCAGGATGAAGTCCCCTATCAGGCGGTCGAACACGATACCATCACCGGAAAGCGTATCCAGGGCGCCGGTCAGCGACCCGAAGGTCAGGACCCGCGCAAGCACCGGCGCGTTGACCACCCGGTAGTCCCGCGCCTGCAAGGTCGCGCGGATCGGGGCAGCCGGCGAAGGGCCGTCGCTTTCACCGCGCACCTCCAGAACGCCGCCTTCTATGGTATCCAAAATGTTCAGAACCCGCAGCGCAGCCCCCATGTCATTGGTGCGCGCCCGCAGGCTGTGCTTGGTTCCGACCGTGGGACGAAAATCGATGCTGACCCGTTTCCGGTCGGCAGCGTCATTCCCCTCCACTGCGGCGGCAGCGTCACCGTCTTCGGCCTCGACCTTCGGCGTCCAGAAGCGCTCGGGGATCTCTCCGTCCAACGCAATGCGCTCCCAGCCAACCCGGGTCTGCTGCAGGGAAAAGGTGACCGCTTCCAGATACTGCTCATCTCCGAACAGCAGCGTATCGAGTGTTCTGGTGGTGACGGAAAAGGCATCCCTTTCCTGCGCCACGCCACCCTGAGCCGCCTGACGGGCCGCAGTCTCAGGAGCAGAGTCCTCTGCCAGATAGGGTTGAGCATCGACAACGCCGCCACCAATGGAGACCGCAACCTCTTCAGGCAGCCGGCGCAGGTGAACGGCCTGCACGGCCGTACGGCCGAAGGCCAGACTGTCGGCGAAGATCTCGGAGATGTTACGTCCAGCCTCATCCATCAGGACATGGCCGGAGGCCCTGAGGTCTCCCGCAGTCAGCTCGACATCCCTGATCCTGGTCGCTCTGTCGTCGACCAGTTCGACCACCGCCCGAATTTCGCCGGCTGTGCCCGGTGGCTTTGCCCAGAGCAGAGGCTCCACGGCAAGGGCGGCCACTTCAAGATTGGCCACAAGCTGCACCTCGTCAGGCAGGTTTCGCTGCGCGATGTAGACGATCGATGCCGAAACCGGGCCGTCGAGATAAGGCAGGAAATCGAAGCCAAGCCTTTCCCGCCCCGCGTTATCGATCGAAGGCACGAGCGCCTTGATGACACTGCCGGTCGGGTGCTTCGACTCGAATGGCTCGAACCACTCTACGGTTCCGGCCACACCACCCAGTTCGACCGGCCCCTTCAGTTCCATCTGCGTATTGGTCAGAGCCAGTTCGAGCTGACCATTGGTGGCATCCTGGCCGAACAGCACCTGCTTCACCGACGCGTTCTCAATCCCGGCACTTGCCGACAACACGATATCGTCAAAGGAAAGGTCCGAGATCAGCGGGAAATCAAAGGCCAGTTGGGTCACCGCCGAACCGCCGGTGTCCTCCGGCCTGATCCCCAGGCCGTCGATCAGCTTCAGACGGTCATGATTGAGCAGCAGCAAGGCATCACGGACGGGACCTTCGACCCTGGACCGGATGGTCATGGATTCCGGACCTTTCCGCCGGAAACCCTCTATCCTTATATCCGACGGCTGGACGATCAGGTCATCGAGGCGACCGCCTCGAGGCTTAAAGTACATACCATCGGCGTCGAATGTCGCGGTTCCACTCACGTCTGTGATCGGCGGCATGGGGCGCAGGAAATGAACATCGAGACCGCTGTAGGCCAGGCTACCCGTCACGGAGTGAATTTCAACGGCCCCAAGATCGTCTTCGGGAACCGATGCCGCGACCTCGATCTTCGCGGAGTCGGCAACACCCCGGCGAATGTTCTCCAGGACCCATTCGCGGCCGTTCGGACTGGCGATCGGTGGCCAGTAGCGTGCAAGATCGTCCACGCGTACATTCGCCGTCTCGACCCGCCCGGCAGCCTGGAAAACCCCCTCGACGACCTGAAGGGTCCCGTCGAAACTGATCTCCGGCCCGACCTCTTCATCCGACCCCAGGCGTAAGCTGCCCCCATCGATCACCAGTTCCTGCGTGGGGCCATCAAAGCGGCCCTTGACCTCCATTCCCCGGATCGGCAGCGGCGCCGGAAGTAGATCTGCAACCGCAAGATCTCCGGCGCTCGAGGTCAGAGTGAAGCGCAGGAAATCGACACGCCCTTCAAGGCTCATCGAGGCGGAGAGGTTTGCGCCGAGCGAGGCCGAGAAACTCTTCAATGGCCGAAGTTCCGACGCGATCGGGGCAATGGCCGCCGGCGAAAGATTATCGAGCGTCAAGGCCAGATCCAATGTCCCGTCGGCCCTGTCATAGAGGAAGGCTCCGTTCAGGGTCGCCTGCTCCGTTCCGGTCTGAAGGGCGAGATCCAGCTCTCCCGCCAGGCCAGCCGTATCCCGCCGGAGAGAGACACTCGCGTCTGGAGCGTACCAGAGCAGGCCGGCGCGCCGGTCTTCCAGTACGATGGTGCCGCCGACGATCCGGACCTCCCGCAGGAATGCCAGGGGATTCTGGGGATCCGGCGGCTGCATCAACCTGTCCATTGCGGACTCCAGCGCCGCCGAGCTTCCAGTCACGGCATCCTCGTCCTGCGGACGGCCGATGCCAACGGCCGTTTCCGGCCTTTCCGAAAGAGCCTCGTCACCGACGAAAAAGCGGCCGTCTATATCACGCACCAGAAAGATCCGCGCGCCGGTCACCTCGATTTCCGTCGGCGCGAAGGTGCCCTGCGCGAGCGCCCTGAGGCTCAGCTCGACACCGACGTCCGGCAAGCTGGCCACCACCTCGCCGTCGGCATCGCGCGCAACCGCGCTCCGGACCCGGATCTCAACCGCCTTTTGACTGGGATTCCAGGCCAGGAGGGTCTCAGCAACCTCGAAGTCCGCATTCTCGTCGAAATCGCCGAGCGCCTGCTCGACATAGGGAACCAGGAAATCGATCGAAACAGGCCCTTCGGTCAAACGCCAGAAAGCGACACCGACGATCAACGCCGTGACCGCAATCAGAGCGATGCAGCACTCAAAGGCCAGGATCCCGATTCTACGCATTTCTCCGGAAACTTCCTTTACGGCCGCTGCCGCATGCTTGACCCGCCGCGCAGGGTCTCGCAGTGTTCCGGAAAGCCGGAATTGAGAGACGATGCAATATCTAGATCAAATCGCAAGAAACCAACTACCTATCCCCCGCAACGCCGAACGCCTGGCGCTGGGCCGGAACCTCTGGGCCGAACAGACTGACAAGCTGGAAGACCCGAATCTCAAGAGCTTTTCCCAAGACATGGCGGCATCGGCTACCGGGCGCGCGCTTCTGGACGCGGTCTTCGCGAACAGCCCCTTCCTGACACATGCACTCGTCTCAGATATTGGGACCTTGTTCTCCCTTTTAAAGCTTGGCCCCTCAGAGGTTCTAAGCGAGCTTTTGCAAGGCCTCAAGCAGGATCTCTCGCCGGAGCTGAAGCCCGGGCCGGTTTCCGAGGGACTGCGCCGTGCCCGCCGGCGCATGGCTTTGCTGACCGGACTGGCGGATATCGCCGGGCTCTGGAGCGATCGGGAAATTGTCGAGGCTTTGACGGCCTTTGCCGATGCGGCACTCTCAAGCGCGCTCAGCCACCTCCTGCGCGTGGCCCATGAACGCGGGGACCTGCAGCTTCCTGACCCGGAAAACCCCGAGAAAGACTGCGGCTACGCCATCCTCGCCATGGGCAAGATGGGCGCGGGTGAGCTCAACTACTCTTCGGATATCGATCTCATCGTACTCTTCGACCGGGACAAGGTCGACTACCGGCACCACCGCGGCCCGCAGGAGGGTTACGTCCGGATCACCCAGGAGTTGGTGCGCCTGCTGCAGGACCGCACCAAGGACGGCTATGTCTTCAGAACCGATCTGCGCCTGCGGCCCGATCCGAGCGCAACACCGCTGGCGATCTCGCTCCAGGCCGCCCTGACCTACTACGAGAGCCTCGGCAAGAACTGGGAGCGGGCGGCCATGATCAAGGCCCGCCCCTGCGCCGGGGATCTGGCACTGGGAGAGATGTTCCTGCGCGAACTGCGCCCCTTCGTCTGGCGCAAACATCTGGATTTCGCCGCCATCCAGGAGATTCACGGCATCAAGCGGCAGATCAACGCGCATAAGGGCAGCGATGCCATCGCCCTGCTTGGCCACAACGTCAAGCTGGGCCGGGGCGGCATCCGGGAGATCGAGTTCTTCGCCCAGACCCAGCAGATGATCTGGGGCGGCCGGGATCCGCGCCTGCGCAACGCAAAAACCATCGCCACGCTCCAGGACCTGGTCCATTGCGAACATCTGCGGCAGGATTCGGCCGATCAGTTGATCGAGGCCTACTGGTTTCTGCGGCGGGTCGAGCACCGGCTGCAGATGGTTGAGGATCAGCAGACCCATAGCCTGCCGAGTGACGACGAGGGTCTGGCGGAGATCGGTGCCTTCATGGGATATGACGACGCTCAGGCCTTTGCGGAAGTGCTCGTCCAAAAACTCCGCTGCGTCGAGGGACACTACGCCCGACTCTTCGAGGATGATGCAGCGCCGAAGTCGGATGTCAGCCTGGTCGTGACAGACAGCGATCCGAACGACGAGGTGCTCGAGACCCTGGAAAAGCTGGGCTTCAGTGACGGCACTCAGGTGTTTCACCTGATCCGCGGCTGGCAGAGTGGCCGCTACCGGGCCACCCGCTCGCCCCGGGCACAGCGGATCCTCGGCGAACTGCTGCCGTCGCTCCTGAAAGCACTCGGCGAAACCGCACAGCCGGACTTTGCCCTGACCAAGTTCGACAGCTTCCTTGCCGGCCTGCCCGCGGGTGTGCAGCTCTTTTCGATGCTCAGCGCGAACCCCACACTGCTCAACCTGATCGCGGAGATCATGGGCGGCGCACCAGTCCTGGCGGACCAACTGAGCCGGAACAGCGGCCTGCTGGATGCAGTGTTGACCCCCGGATTCTTCGAACCCGCCCCCGGTGTGGACGAACTTGAGGCTGACCTGACATCCATGCTCGGGCGCGCGCGGGATTTCCAGGATGTCCTGGACCTCTCCCGGCGCTGGGCCAACGATCATCGCTTTCAGATCGGGGTTCACATCCTGCGCCACAGTGGCGATGCCGGGGAAACCGGAGAATCGCTTAGCAATGTGGCCGACGCCGTCGTACGCGGGCTTTACCGTCCGGTGCTGGAGGAATTGGCGACACGGCACGGCCGATTGGACGGCCCCGATATGGCGGTCATCGCCATGGGCCGGCTGGGTGCCCGAGAGATGACCGTTTCCTCGGATCTGGATCTGCTCTGCCTTTACGAGGCACCGCCGGACGGCAAGGAATCCGATGGCGAGCGGCCTCTGGACCCGAGCCTCTACTTCGTTCGTTTCACACAGCGTCTGATCAACGCCCTGACGGCCCCAACGGGTGAAGGCCGGCTCTATGAGGTCGACATGCGGCTGCGCCCCTCCGGCAACGCGGGCCCCGTCGCAACAACCCTGGCCGGTTTTGTAAAGTATCAGGAAGGTGAGGCTTGGACCTGGGAGCATATGGCGCTCACGCGGGCGAGGGGCATTGCCGGAGATCCGAAGCTCGTCGAGCGGATTGAGACGGCGATCAGGCAAGTCCTTTGCCGCCCGCGCGATCCCGAAAAGCTGCTGCGCGATGTCGCCGAGATGCGCGAGCGTATCGAACGGGAACGCAAGGCACAGTCGGTCTGGGACAGCAAGCACCTGCGCGGCGGCCTGGTCGATATCGAATTTCTGGCGCAGTACCTGCAGCTCCGACACGCCGCAGAGCTGCCGGACATCCTTTCACCCTCCAGTGAGAAGGTTTTCTCAAATTGCAGCAGACTCGGCCTTCTGCCGGCCGAGGAAGCAGAACACCTGATCGCCTCGCACCGCCTGTTTCGCGAAATCCAAGGGCTTCTGCGCCTGACCGTGGGCGATAGCTTCGACGAGGAAACAGCTTCCGATGATCTGAGGATCGCGCTCTGCCGGGCGACCGGCTTCGAGGATTTCTCGAAGGTCAAGAACGCCATGCTGGAGAGCGCCGCGGCCAGCCACAGCATCTACAGCAGGATCATTACCGAGCCCTACAGTCAGCTCGGCGGCTGAAGGATCAGTCTTTTTTGAGCTGAATTCCGGTCCAGCGCGGTGGGCTGATAGTCCGGGCGTAGTCGGAGAACATGATATTGAAGCTGATGCTGATCCGGTCGCCCTGGGTGGGATTGGGCGGCACCGAATGCCCGAGCCAGGAGGGGAAGATGATCAGTGTCCCCGCATCGACCTTTACGTTCTGGAACAGGCTGTTGAACTTATTCAGCTTCTTAAATCTAGGCTCCAGGACGTCGCGCTGCTGCCGCGGGTCGTGATAGCAGATCGTACCTGCGCCTTCGGGCATCTGAACGTAGTAAACACCGCTGAGATAGTTGTTGGCATGACTGTGTGGCGGATGAGGCGCCCCCGGCGGATTGATGTTCGCCCAGCAGCCGGTGATCTCGAAACCCTCATAGGCCACCTCCATGGCTTCAAGGACCGCCTTGGAGGCGGTGGTGAAAACCGTCACCAGCTCGGCAAACTCCGGAAAGTGGTGCAGGTCCTGGGACGACTGCCAGGACTGGCCGGGGCCAATGGCCGGCAAAGGCTTCATCCGCTTGTCCAGGCCGGCCAGAACATCCCGGTTCAAGCGAGCCGCGTCTTCCTGCTTGAGGGAATGCAGCCAGATGTGGGTTGGAAAGATCGGTTGGGCGATAGCCTGTTCAAACATGAGGAAAACCGTCTGCGAGGAAAGGGTTGCAATTGACCCGGCCCCTCTGTCGGCAGAAGACGGGACGGCCTTGGATATTCAGCCCAAACTAGGACATCTCTTCGGCTTTTGTCATCCACCCCATCCGGTTGCCTTCGAAGATGTGATCTGGCAGGGTCCGCCGCGAATTGGCGAGACCCGCCGGCCGCTCTCTTTGAGAAAGCCCACATCATGCAAGAAGAACACAGCCGTCCTGGCGACATCCCCGCCCTGGTTCAGTTGCTCGAGCTGCGCAACCGCATCGGTTTTATCTATGGCAGCGAGGACATCTCGATGCTGTTTTACTCCCTGATACGCCGCGAGCAGCCCCTGAACGTGGTCGAACTGGGGACCGGACTCGGGGTTTCGGCGCTCTGGATGGCGCAGGCGGTCAAGGAGGTCGGCAAGGGCCATGTCTGGACCATCGACGATGGCAGCCAGTGGCAGGACAGAAACGCCTTCCGTCAATCCGTTGCCCCGCTCATGGCTTCGGAGAACTTCAGTCTGATTGACGACGAGGATCTGGATTATCCCACCTTCATCCAACGCCTGACCACGCTGCTGGCGCTGGAAAACCACATGACCTTTCTGCACGACCGGGTCGAGATGGAGTCGGAAGACGCCTTCACGGCCGAGAGATACCCCTTCCTGGCACAGCCGATCGACCTGGTCTTCCTGGATATCAACCGCAAGCCCAGCGATATTCTCGACGCGCTCTACTTCCTGCTGCCACACATGTCCGAGTTCGCCTCGATTTTCGTGGACTCAGCCTCCACCAGCCTGACCAGCTACCTCTTCCTAGAGAACCTCATGAGCCAGTTGAATCACAGCAAGGTGCCGCGCCGCTTCCTGATCGGTAAATCGCCGGAAACGCGCCAGAAGCTTACAGACATCGTCGCCCAGCGCCGCTTTACGCTGGTGCACCTGATCGAGAAGGTCAAACGCGCGCAGAACAGCACGGCCTGGATCAAGATCGAAGCGAACGACTACGTTCCGCACCCCAAAGCGCTGATGAAATGGGTCTGAGGAGCAACATCTTGCTCCTCCCTCGCGCTCACCTTCCCGGCACTCGTGCCAGGGGAATCCCGCTCCAGCGCGGCGGACTGATGGTCTCGGCATAATCGGAAAACATCACGTTGAAGCTGATGCTGATCCGCTCTTCCGAGCTGCCGTTGGGCGGGACCGAGTGTTTCAGCCAGGAGGGAAAGATAATCAGGCTGCCGGCTTCGACCGCAACCTGCTGAATGGCAATGTTGAACTGGTTGGTCTCGCAAAACCTGGGCTGAATGATTTCACGCTGATCGCGCGGATCCTGAAAGCAGATCGTCCCTGCCCCGGGTGGGGTCTGGACATAGTAAACGCCGCTTAGGAAATTGTTGGCATGGGTGTGCATGGGATGTGCGGCACCGGGTCCGCCGATGTTCGCCCAGCAGCCGGTAATCTGAAAACCCGCGTAGGTCACACGCATGGCGTCCAGAACGGCGCGCGTCGCATGATCGAAAACGGCAACCAGTTCGCTGAATTCCTCGAAGCAATGAAGATCCTGCGCCGACTGGCGCGTCCGGGAAGAAGCGCCCTGTCCGGCGCAGGGCAATAGCTTGGCAAGGGCCTCCTTCACCTGGGCGTTGAGATGACGGGCCTTTTCGGTTTCCAGGCTGTGCATCCAGATATGCGTGGGAAAGATAGGTTGGGCAATCGCCTTGGTAAACATAGGTTATCCAACAATTTATTTGCTGCAATCGAGCCGCTTCGCGCTTCCAAGCCGAAATTGGCTTGCGGCGGCATAGCAGAATTAGCACTTACTCGGGTTGTAAGACAATTCCCGCGGCGATCCGGATGGCACGGAATCAAGCGCAGGTCCCGTTTCGGGGAATTTGTCCATCTCCCCTATTGACCCGACCGTCTGCGCGAACAATTTTTGTAACCATTCGCAGCACAGGAAGAGGGAGCAGTTTCAATGCTAGAGGTCGGGCAGAAGGCACCGGAATTCAAAATGAGCACCGACGGTGCCGGAGAGGTCAGCCTGAAAGGACTAAAAGGCAAAAAGGTCGTTCTCTACTTCTATCCCAAGGATGACACGCCCGGCTGCACAAAGGAGGCCTGCGGCTTTCGGGATTCCCTGCCGGATTTCTCCCAGGTCGATGCCGAGATTGTCGGCGTCTCCAAGGACACCGTTGCCAAGCACGACAAGTTCAAGGCCAAACACGAGCTCAACTTCGCCCTCGGATCGGACGAGGACGGCAGCGTTTGCGAGGCTTACGGCACCTGGGTGGAGAAGTCCATGTACGGCAAAAAGTACATGGGCATCGAGCGCGCGACCTTCCTGATCGACGAAAAGGGCTTGATTCGCAACATCTGGCGCAAGGTGAAGGTCAAGGGGCACGTCGAAGAGGTGTTGGAAGCCGCACAGGCTCTCTAACAACGCCCATGCCCGAACACGACAGCCTGAGTGCCGCCGCGGTCGCGATTCTCACGACGGGCGATCCTTTCGAGAAGGTGAGCTTGTCTCGCGGCACGGCGGCGCGCTGGCGCAGCGGCAGTCTATGCGAGATTGGCGATGCGCTGCCACCCGCGCGCCCTGGCCGGCCGGTCAATCCACCGCTCCTGGCGCCGCGCGAGGTGCCCAAGCGTAAGATCACCAGCGGCACAAAAGGGCGCGTGGCGCTGCTGCACGCCCTGGCGCATATCGAGCTCAATGCCATCGATCTGGCCTGGGATATCATTGCGCGCTTCACCGATGAGGATCTGCCGAAAGCCTTTTACGACGGCTGGGTTCAGGTGGGCGACGAAGAAGCAAAGCACTTCGAGTTGCTGGCCGGGCGCCTGGCAGAGTTGGGCGCCGCCTACGGTGATATGCCGGCTCACGACGGCCTCTGGCAGGCCGCGGAGGAAACAGCGCACGACCTCCAGGCGCGACTCGCCATCGTGCCCATGGTGCTGGAGGCGCGCGGCCTGGACGTGACGCCGGCCATGATCGGCAGGCTGCAGGCGGTTGGCGACCCGGAAAGCGCGGCGATCCTGCAGGTCATTTTCGACGAGGAAATCGGCCATGTGGCCTGCGGGACCCGCTGGTTCGATTACCTCTGCGCACGAGAGGGCGAGAATCCGCAGGAAAGCTGGCAGGCGCTGGTCCGGCGTCATTTCCGCGGCGCTCTGAAACCGCCGTTCAATGAGCCGGCCCGCAGCGCGGCCGGCATGCCGGCGGATTTCTATAGCGCCCTGGACAGCGCATGATGCGACGCCCCGCCTGATCAAAGCTATGCAAATTCGGCAACCGGGGTAGAAATTGCGGCTGCCGCCTGCTTCCGATATATCCGAGCCATGACGGATGGCCCGACTCTTAACACCCCTGAAAATACCTCCTCTCCCGAAACGCGGTATCTCGGACTGACGGAGCGGCAGTTCGCCTTCCTGCTCCTGGCCATCGCGCCAGCCTTTTTCTGCAGCAACATGCTGGTCGCCCGCGCGACCCACGACCTCGTCCCGCCGGTCGCCCTCGCCTTCTGGCGCTGGGCCGCTACGTTCCTCCTCCTGTCGCCGATCACCTTCGCGGTTCTCTGGCGGCACCGTGGCGCCTTCCGACGGGAATGGCCGGACCTGCTGATCCTGGGCGCGCTCGGCATGGGGGTCTGCGGGGCCTTCGTCTATATCGGGGCCGACAGCACCACGGCCACCAATATCGGCCTGATCTACGCCGCCTCACCGATCCTGATCGTGGTCTTCGCGCGGCTCTTCTACGGCGAGGCTCTCTCCCGCATACAGGGGGTCGGGGTCGCCGTCTGCCTGTTGGGTGTCCTCGCCATCATCAGCAAGGGGGACCCGGAAATCCTTCTGGGATTGCGCTTCGTGGTCGGCGACATCTGGATTGCCACCGCCGCAACCGCCTGGGCCGTCTATTCGCTTCTGCTGCGGCACCGCGACAGCAGGCTGCCGATGATCGCCCGCTTCGCCGCCATTACCGCGGGCGGACTGATCGTCATGCTGCCCTTCTACCTCGGTGAAATGGCCGCGGGCGAAGCGATGGACTGGAATCTGACGACAGCCGGCATAGTCCTGTTCCTCGCCCTGGTGCCCTCCTGCGGCGCTTATCTCTCCTACGCGAAGATCCAGCGCATCCTGGGCGCAGGCCCGACTTCTCTTCTGATGTATCTGGCGCCGGTCTATAACGGCGTCCTGGCCTTTCTGTTGCTGGACGAAACCCTCGAGCTTTATCACCTGATCGGCGCCGCCTTGGTGCTGCCCGGGATCTACCTGGCAACCAGAAAGTCTTAATCGTCACTCGCTGGCGGTTTGAATTAATGGCACCCTTCGCAATTATCGGAAGCGCAAACCTCGAGTGGATCTGCTCACGATACACCCGAGGTTTCTATGGTGCCCTAATGGGTCAAGTTAGTATGTGCCGGACATTTTCCATGGACCGAGGTCAGGAGTTCGTTGCCTGCGCCTAAAGACAATACCTGCCCCAAGCATCGCAACGCCGAACAGCAGCAAGGTTGATGGCTCACTTACCTGAACCGGTATATTTGAGGCAAGCGAGAAGACAGCAAACGTGTCATTCGGAAGGCCGAAATAGTCAGTATTTTGAAACGCAAAAGACGAAGACACAAAATCGGCACCATTGTCTGCCAGATTGTGCGCAATGAGCGCGTCAAACCTGGACCGCGAGATCGTATAGGGAATGGAATAGAAGCAAACGACGAGGCCTTCGCAGCCCTGCGTCAACTCTGGATCAGAGCCAAAGAGTCCTCCCGCCGTATCGATAAAAACTTGCTCGACCAGCGCAGTAGCAGCAGCAAAGGCGCTGTCGAACGTCGTGAAGGTAAAGTCGGAAGCTGCATTGTCGCAACCAGAGAAAAGATCGAGACAAGTGCCGTCAGTAAAGGAGACATCATAGAGCGTCCCCTGGACATTGACATTCTGCGCACCGATCAGTTGGCCGTTTGAGGCATTCAAGATAACGGCAGCTTGTGTCTCCTGTGTCAGGGGACCGTACACAGCCACAGCGGACAACATGGCGAACACAAGTGAATAGAAACTCCTCAGCATGCACACTCCTTATCTATGGTTTTATAAAGCGACACATTCGGAGGCGAGATGGTCGCTAGAAAAACGCATCTAAGATTGAATTTTAGATAAAATCTAGCTATCAGGGATAAGTTTCCAAAACGTAAACGCCAGCAATAGCTTGTTCGGTGCTTGGACTTTAAGTTTATATTTTTCAGTTAGTTAAAAATTTTAAAAAAGTGTAACCGCCGCGCGCGAGACGAGCGCAGCGGTCAGAGCTTAATTTCTGTCAATGAAAACACGCAGAAAACGTGGATACACCTTAAGGTGAAATTTCGATAAATTCGCCTCTTGGCATTTCATCGCTAATACGCACGATGCGACAGACCGATATGGCGAGCGCCGGCAAAATCAAAAATCCAGAACGATTTCTCCACCGGGTTTTGCCGCACGTGAACAACAGGTCATGAGCTTCTCTCCGCGGCCTTTCTTACCCAGCACGAAGTCGCGGTGCTCAACGTCACCGGCAGCGTAGGGCTTCACACAGACCCCGCAGATGCCCTCCGAACACTTCACGTCAATATGGATTCCCGCTTCTCCAAGCACATCCGTGATCGTCTTGTCTGCTGGCACCTCGAATTGCCGCCCGTCTTTCGCCAGCCGGACGACGAAGTCATGGTTTTCATATTCGGCCTCTTCCGGCACCGAGAAGTATTCGCGATGTAAAATCTCTTCCGGCCAGCCATTGGCCTCCGCCGCGGCGAAGACTCCGTCCATGAAGGTGGCGGGCCCGCAGGTGTAAAGCTGATCACCCTCCTGGTAGTCCGCGAGCAAGCTCGGAAAATCGGCACGCTTGCCTTCGGCGGAGAAGAAGAAACGCACCCGATCCTTCCAGGGGACCTGCGCCAGATCCTCTAGGAAGCCCGCCGTCTCACGCTGTCGCGCAGAGTAACAGAGTTCGAATTCATGCCCCTGCGCATGAAGCTGGTGCGCCATGGCAATCAGAGGGGTGACGCCGATCCCGCCGCCGATCAGCAGGGACCTTCGCGCCCCCTGGACCAGCGGAAAGTGATTACGTGGCGGCGAGATAAAGACCCTCCGGCCCTTCTCGAAGATCCGGTGCATCAGCTTCGAACCGCCGCGCCCCTCCTTCTCCTGGAGCACGCCCACCACGTACCTGGAGCGGTCGGCGGGATCTCCCGCCAGGCTGTACTGGCGGAAGTACTCGGGCGCGACCACCACATCGATATGGGCGCCGGCCTCGAAGGCCGGCAGATCGCTGCCGTCCTCCGCGGCAAACTCATAGCGGGCAAGGTCTTCCGCCATATCCCGGCGCTCAGCGACCCGGACCGGAATGACCGGCGGCGGCCCCTCCGGCATCTGAAACTGCGGCACGAGTCCCTCGGTCTCACCACGTGCGAGCCGCGCCTTGTGCTCCCCGGGACTCAAGAGTTCCTGGAAGGCCTTCAGCCCGGCCTCCCTATCCATCGGAAAGGGCACGGGATAAGGCGGCGGCGCGAGATGGGCCGGATAGACCGCAAGCGTCTGATCCTCGTACTTGAGATCCAGATCCAGGCTCAGGGCCCGGGCATTGGTTTCCCTGGCGGGAATATAACGGCCGTCCGGCTGCAGCTCGAGATCCCACCACCACTGCTTGACCCGGTTGATCTGCCCGTTGCCGACCTTGTCATCGAGTTTCGCCAGCCATTTGGCGGCCTTGGGATAGTGCATGGCCAGCCAGCGGAACGGCGTCTCTCTGAACAGCCCTTCCAGGTTCCAGGGACAGGTCTTCATACAGCGGCCGCACATGCTGCCCAGCAGGTTGGTGATGCGGTAGCGCGCGCAACGTTCCGAGTCCGATTTCCAGATCTCATAGCCGTTGAACATCACCTTGGGGCCGGCCGTGATGGCGCCGGCGGGGCATTCGCGCGCGCACTTGTTACAGTTTTCGCAGAAGGTTTGCATGCCGAAGTTGATCGGCTTGTCATAGGTGAAGGGCATGTCGGTCGTAACCACGCCCGACTTGAGCCGGGGCCCGAGGTAGGGGTTGAGGATGACCTCACCGATGCGGCTGACCTCACCCAGGCCGGACAGGAGCAGCAGCGGCGGCTGCAGAACCTCGCCATCCAGCACCGAATGGACCCGCGCCCCATAGCCCAGCCGCCTTATCTGCTCCGCGACGATGCCGCCGATCAGCGAGGAACGCAGATAGGCGCGCATGGACTGGGCGGCGGAGATCCAGTCATCGCCGCTGGTCGCATCCATGGTCTCGTGCCCCTGGTCGATCAGGATAGAGATGGAATTTTTGTGGTAGGGCGTGATCTCATTGCCGGCGGCGTCATGCGAGTAATAAACCCAGTCGGGCGCCGGAGAGAGCCCGACCGCATCTGCACCGAGGTAGTAAAGCGCGGCCTTGACGTTGTCCGCGTTGCGCTGCGGGTCTTTCGCGCTCTCGGCAATCTCCTCGGCCGCCTCCCCGTCCTGCAACAGGATCAGCGCCCCGAGGGCCCGGCGTGAGCAATAGCCCATGGGGTTCTTGAGGACGTAGGCGCCATTCTTCGAACCCTCCTGAACCACCTTGCCCATGTCGCCGAAAAGGGCACGGGCGAACATATCCGTGCGCTTCGGCACGCGCGGGATGCGTTCGGCATCGATAAAGGTCGTCGGCTCCTCCTGCTGCCGGATCCTCTCGAAAGGAAAGGCGCCCTTGGCAAAGGGCCGCTTGCCGTAGGGCCTGCAGTTGAAGGCGCTCTTGAAGGTCCCTTTTCCCAGCCACCATTTCGGGCCGTGAGAGCGCCAGCGGTCCGCCAGGCCGCGAGGGGCCAGGGGTTTGTCCTCTGCCAGTTCCAGGGTCGTGGTGACCGCCGCCAGGCTGTAACCCTCACCGACGTAAGGATTGGACAAGACCACTGAACCGTCGGCGCGCGTGACCTTCTCCACCAGGCCGGCCGCGAGCGCGAGCTTGCCGAGATCCACATCCGAGGAACTGGCCGTATGGGCCCGCGCTTCATGACCGAGAATGCGCAGATAGTTCGCCAGCACCACCGCCGTCTCCGCGACCCGTACGGCGGAGCGCTGCTCCAGGGTGCCGGTGATCCATTCGGAGCCGGGCTCCGCCGGTTCCGGGTCCCGCGGATGCTCGACCAGATAGACAATGGCGTAGCTGTGATGATCGATCGCTTTGGGTTTCGCGCGTGCCGAATCCCTGACATCTGCCATCACCACATCGATGCCCGACGCCAGGGTTTTGGGCTGACTGCCCTCCAGTTGCCGGACCAGATCATCGAGCACCGGATTGCGGAAAGGTGTCTCAAGAAAAACGCCATCCGGAAGCCTGCAAACGCCGGCCTGGGTCGCATCGAAGTAATAGCCGGCGGCTTTGAGATGGTCGCTGCGCGCCTGCGGGTCTTGCGGAATCTCGGAACGCTTCTCCGCGATCAGGCCGTCGCGGATAGCATCGAGCATCCCGATAAAAAGCGCCATGGGGTTGGAGAGGCTCTCCGGCCGGGCCGGGTCAAGAAAGCCAAGCGGTTCCATCGCCGGAATATCGGAAAGGTCCGGCAGGGCTTCCTGTCGCCGAAGGGTCTCCAGCGGATAGGGACCCAGATGAACCGGTCGGTTTTTATAGGAAAACAACCGCATCTCTCTCGTCCTTCCGCCAGGCGGACGGCCCTCTCCTTGCTAAACTTTAGATGCCGGGCAAAGCGCCCTCTTCTCCGATCAGCAGCTTGTCAATCAGCCGGCGAAAGTTCTCCAGTTCCCTGCCGCTCAGCTTTTCCCCAAAGTGATGGGTCGTCCCCAGGGATTGCGGCAGAGCCGCCTCCAGGCAGTCCCGTCCCTTCCCGGTCAGACGAACCCGCGTCGAACGGCCGTCGGCATCGTCGGGCTCACGCGTCACGAAGTCTTTTGCCTCCAGTTCCCGCAGGACCCGCGAGAGCGCCGTGCGGTTCACGCCGATATGCCCGGCGATTTCGGAGGGGCGCTCGATGCCTTCCAGCCCGACCGTCGGCAGCACACACCACATCAACCGCGTGATCCCGAGCCCGGCAAGCCGTCGTTCGAAATCGCGCTCCATCACCCGCGCCAGACGGGAGACCTGATACCCCAGGCCGTCACGCAGACGGTATGTCGCCGTTTCACCGGTCATCACCACTTTCCCTGATCAGCAAAAGTCTTGTGAATTTAGTTAACATTGTCAACTATATTATCAGGACCGTTTCCAGCCAGTCCGGGATCCGCCGGCAGCCTATGATACTGGCGATTGGGCGGTCGGCGTCAGGCTGATCGCAACAAGAAAGCTGTTTGGAGTTTCTGTGGTAACGCTGCTGAGAGACCAGATTTCTTCCCCCATCGGCGGCGTCATTCTGGTGACGAGAAACGAAGCAGGCGCTAGGGAAACCGACTATGCGCTCTGCGCCGTTGAATTTGACGACTGCCTGGATCGCCTGGACAAGAACCTGCGGTCCCACTTCAAGGACTACGAGCTCAAGACCCACGACAATCCCGGCGGCCACAGCGAGAAACTGCGGGCCTATTTTGACGGCGAACTCACGGCCATCGACGATCTGCCGATCGATACCGGCGGCACCGACTTTCAGCAGGAAGTCTGGTTACGGCTGCGCAGCATTCCCGCCGGCAGGACCTGGCAGTACGGCGAAATGGCGCGGAAATTGGGGCGCCCGGATGCGCCTCGGGCGGTCGGCGCAGCCAATGGGCAAAACCCTCTCTCGATCGTGGTCCCCTGCCATCGCCTGATCGGCAGTAGCGGGAAACTCACGGGCTACGCCGGTGGCCTGAAGCGCAAACAGTGGCTGCTGGAGCACGAGGGGGCGCTCCCGTCATCCTGAACTTGTCAGCCGAGACCGGTCGTCGTTAGTGTGGGAGCGACGAAGACTGCTCGCCCCGGAGACCCGCCATGCCGTCAAAACTGCAAGGGAAACTGGCCGCCGCCAGCGACCAGGATCAGACCATCGATGCCCGGGAACACTACGACGCCTGGGCAGCAGACTACGAAAGCGATCTCCTGCATACCTACGGCTACGTCGCGCCGCGAATTGCCGCTGAAGCTTTCGTCGCAGTCGCGCCTGACCGGCAGGCCAGCATCATCGACCTGGGATGCGGCACCGGTCTGGCGGGGCACGAGCTCGCCGCCCGGGGCTATACACGCTTCGACGGCCTGGACATCTCGCCGGGCATGCTGGCCCGGGCGCGCAGCCTCGGGATTTACCGGCAGCTTCTACAAGGCGATCTGACCAAACGGACCGCCATTCCCGAGGCCAGCTACGACGCCCTGATCTCTGTCGGCGCCTTTGGCGGCGGTCATGTCGGCCCCGAAAACCTGCGCGAGTTTATCCGCGTGGTTAAACCCGGCGCGGCCATGGTCATCTACCTGAACGCACAGCCCTTCGAAGAGCACGATTACCCCAGGAGCTTCCACGAACTCCAGCAGGCGGGCTTCTGGGAAGTCCAAAAAATCGAGGCCTCCAACTACATGGATGCGCTCGACCGGCCGGGCCGCCTCATCATCGCGAAACGGACAGCGACACGGTCCATCGTGGTCTGAGATTTACGGCCGTAGTCCCTTGACCACGCCCTTTTGAATGACCGCTTCGTCGTAGGCTTTGCGGGCAAAGACCTCGCGCACCATGGGTTCGAAGAACTCCAGCGGCTCGCTGTCATAGGCCGGATCGAAAGACGACTGGTCCCAGCGTTCGCAGAAATCCACGCAGGTCTGATAATAGAGGTTATCGCGGTACTTCTCGCGCTCGTACTGGTCCCAGCCGTAATGGTGGGCGTAGTAGACCATCTGGAAGGCGCCGTGGCGCTCGATGGTCCAGGCCACCTCGTCGCGCACAAAGGGCCGCAGGACCTCAGCCGCAAAGCGGTCATGGTTCTGCGGCGCCAGACCATCGCCGATATCATGCAGCAGAGTGGCCACGACCCAGTCGGTGCCGGCGCCTTCGCGATAAGCACGGGTGGCGGACTGCAAACCATGCTCCAGCCGGGTGATCTGATAGCCGGGGATCGTTTCATCCGCCTGCAGACGCATCTCCCGCAAGACCCGCTCCGCCGTTCCCGTATGATGCGCCGCTTCCAGCTTGTGCAGCAGCAGGTATTCTTCTTTGGTTCCGTCCTTCATCTGGGTGAAGGACACCGTCTGCCCTTCCAGGTCGCCGGTTTCGGCTCTTTCGTTTTCAGCAAGCGCGTCCATCATTTCCATCTCCAATGAAGACTCTGTCAGTTCGAATAGAGGCCCACCGGCTGGGCCGCATCCCGCGCCAGCACCTTCGCGTGCTCGGCTGCGATCTCTTCGTAGCGTGCGAGCGCATCCGGATCGAAGGCGGAGGGCGGCGGCGCCACATTGATCCAGTTACGCGCCCGGTCCATCCCCCGCGCCAGCATGGCATAGTCCCGTTCGCCCACGACCTGCCGCACCGCCGGCGTCACGAAGCGGATCGCAACGCCGATACGCCGGTCATCGGACTGGTTTGGACCCGACGCGTGGAACATGCGGCCATGATGGAGCGACATCTGACCCGGTTCAAGCACCACATCGGTGGTCTGCTCCTCGTCGACGTCGACCGCGAGCTCCTGTCCGCGCGACAGCAGGTTGTCTTCAGAAAAGGTATCGTTGTGAGGCTGGATCCTCTGCTTATGTGAACCTGCCAGGAAACGCATACAGCCGGATTCCCGGGTTGCCGGCGAAAGCGCCACCCAGGCCGTCACCTCCTCGTCCGTCTCGCCGAGCCCCCAGTAGGTGAGATCCTGGTGCCAGGAGACGATTTTCGGCGTCCTGGCTTCTTTGGTGAAAAACTCGCTGCTCCAGATCAGAAGATCGGGCCCCAGGATCGACTCCACGGCATCGAGCACTTCCGCCCGCAAGGCGATCTCCGCCGCCAGGGGGACGACGTAGTGGGCATTGACCCGAAGGTAGCTGGCCAAAGGCCGCGGCAGTTCCCCGTGCTCCCCCTGCTCCAGGTCCTCCAGGGCAGCTCTGTAGCGCTGGGTTTCACTGGAATCGAAGACCTGAAGCGGAAAGAGAAAGCCGTCGCACTGGTACTGCGCGACCGCCTCCGACGAAAGTGACCCTGACATGGAAAACAGCTCCTTCAATCGACATCTGCTGGCTTTTCGAATTCTCCGCGATCCGCTTCGAAGCGAAAGCTTTGTTTCTTGCCTCTATGATTAAGCTGAACTTATCCTTCCTTCATGAGTTTTACCCGGATCCCCTCGCTGAACTGGCTGCGCGTCTTCGAGGCCGCAGCAAGAACCGAGAGTTTCGTGCAGGCCGCAAACCTGCTGGGCATGAGCCCGCCAGCGGTCAGCCAACAGATCAAGTCACTCGAGAGCTATCTGGGCAAACCTCTCTTTGAGCGCGGCCCGCGCTCGGTGACCCTGACAGACGCGGGCCGGGCCTTCCTGCCGGCGGTGCAGCAGTCCTTCCAATCCGTCGAAACCACCGCGGCCGCCCTCTTCGGCCGCCCCTCGCACGAGCCTCTGACCGTACAGGCCAGCCTTATCCTCGCCTGTTCCTGGCTGTCCGCACGCCTTGGGAAGTTCCGCGAGGCGTATCCCGAAGTGCAGCTTCAAGTCATGACCGGGAATGATATCGAAGACTTCCGGCGCTCGGATGCGGATCTGCGCATCGTTTTCGGCACGGGCCCCGAGATTGGCGAAGAGGGCGAGAGGCTGTTCGGTGAGTGGCTTTATCCGGTCGCAACGCCCGAGATCATGGCGGACATTCATTCACCACGGGATTTGCTGCGGCATCGTCTGATTGAGATTACGACACATCGGACCGGCTGGTTTCAGGTGCTCCAGGCCCTCGGCCCAAGCGAGGAAGACAGGGAGCATCCTGGCCTCGAAGAGATTGACATCGCGACCGCTGACATCTGTTTTGCCGACACCACGCAGCTTTCGCTGGCTTTGGCCGCCGAAGGCTATGGCATCGCCCTGGCGCGCGCGCCGGCCACGGACCGCCTGCTCGAGCTTTACGGCCTGATGCCCTGCATCAGCCAGAGAAGCGGCGGAGAAACCCAATCACCTTTCGCGATAGAAGGCTCTCGAGCCTATTATCTGACTTATCCTTCCCTGAACGGCCTGCCCCCCGCCGGCCGGAAATTCCGTGACTGGCTGATAGCCGAGGCCCGGAAGCACTCCAGGCCTGCGGAAGCGTAAGACTGAATCGCAGCAGTCCTTGGCTAATCAGGGAAGCGCTCAACCAGCGCCCGCAAAGCGGTCTTGGCATCGCTCATGATCGAGACGCCGTCCCCCATCAAAAGACACTCGAGCTCCAGGTTGAGCAGGGTCTTCACGCTGGCACGCAACCGGGCAGGATCTTCCAGCTTTTCCTCCGGCAACAGCGAACAGCACCCGGGCGGATTGCCGATCACAAGATCACCGATAAAAGCCAGGCGCCGCTCACGCCAGTAGAGCACCACCTCGCCCGGTGACTTTCCAGGGGTCGCGAGTATATGGAACGGCCCGACCTGCGATCCGGGCTGCAGGTCACCATCAACTTCGCAGCCCTGCATGCGGGCATGCCGCGCGTCATCCGGATGGATCAGGGTTTCCGCTTTCGTCGCCTCACGAATGCGATTGGCGGCGCGGCTGTGGTTGCGATTGGTCACCAGGATCTGCGCGACCCCGCGCGAAACCATCCAGTCGAGACCTTCTTCGGCCGGCTCAACGGGATCGATCACAAGGTTACCACCCGGCAGTTCGACGAAATGACCGTTGAAGTCATAGCCGTGGGGCTCGGACAGGCGGGACCAGCAGTGAATGCCTTCGAGAATCTCGCGCATCTCCCGATCCTTTCTTAAGAAGGCCGCCCGAACGGCGGGGTTTCCGCCGTTAGTTCGCCCCGGCCTCCGAACTCTCGCCGCCGAGCCGGCTGGCCAGGGACGCTTCCAGAAAGCCGTCGATGTCGCCATCCAGGACCGCGCCGGAATTGGTTGTCTCATGCCCGGTGCGCAGATCCTTGATCATCTGATAGGGCTGCAGGACGTAGGAGCGGATCTGGTGGCCCCAGCCGATATCGGTCTTGCTGTCCGCCTCTGCCTGGGCAGCCTCTTCGCGCTTCTGCAGCTCGTGCTCATAGAGGCGCGCTTTCAGCATGGCCATGGCCTGGGCCCGGTTCTTGTGCTGTGAGCGGTCGTTCTGGCACTGGACCACGATCCCGGTCGGCTCGTGCACGATGCGGATCGCACTGTCGGTCTTATTGACGTGCTGCCCGCCGGCGCCCGAGGCCCGGAAGGTATCGACCCGCAGGTCCTTGTCCAGGACCTCGACCTCGATGGTGTCGTCCACCACCGGGTAGACCCAGACGCTGGAGAAGGAGGTGTGGCGCCGGGCCTGGGAATCATAGGGCGAAATCCGGACCAGGCGGTGCACGCCCGACTCGGTCTTCAGCCAGCCGTAGGCGTTGTGGCCCTTCACCTGAAGCGTTGCCGACTTGATGCCGGCCTCTTCGCCGGCGCTCTCGTCCAGCCATTCGACCTTGTAGCCGTGAGCCTCTGCCCAACGGACATACATGCGCAGCAGCATCTCCGCCCAGTCTTGCGCCTCGGTTCCTCCGGCCCCGGCGTTGACCTGAAGATAGCAGTCGTTGGCGTCCGCCTCACCGGACAGCAGCGAGGCGAGCTGTTCCTTGGCCGCACGTTCCTTAAGCGCGATCAGTGCGTTCTCGGCTTCGGTGACGGTATCGGCATCGTCTTCGGCCTCGCCGAGTTCGATCAGCATGACGCCGTCTTCGACGCCCTGCTCGAATTCCTTGTAGCGGGCGATGGATTGCTCGAGATAGGTCCGCTCGCGCATGATTTTCTGCGCAGCCTCGTGGTCATCCCAAAGCGAGGGATCCTCTGCGAGAGAGTTCAGTTCGTCTAGTCGGCGTGTTGCGGCATCCAAGTCAAAGATGCCTCCTCAGCAGGGCCAACGACTGATTGATGTCGTCGACCACCGCTTGGATTTCGGCGCGCATGCGGCCTCCTCTGCGGACTTAAATTTTCGCTGGGTCTTTTACGGAATTCGTGGGCCTCTGTACAGGACGACCTACAGGCTGTGCATCCTTTTGATGGGGGACAGTGCAGCCGAACTCAGTAGAGGCCGCCGGAAAGGCCGCCACCGGTCGTCGCGCGCGTCGGCACCGCGCCGGTCTGACCGGACGAAGGCGTATAGCCGCCGTCAATCAGGACTTGTTGCCCCGTCGGGACGTTGTCGGGCTTGAAGGCTTCCAGCATCACCTTCTGATCACCGGGCCGGGCCAGTTGACCGGTTTCGGCATTGAGCCGCACCAGGCGGATACCCGGCGGAATGCGGAAGGGAATGGCCGCCTCTTCCTGTAGGGCGTCCGCCATGAAATCCTTGAAGATCGGGGCGGCGATGGAGGACCCCGTCTCCCTGCGCCCCAGAGTCCGGGGATTGTCGAAACCGGTGAAGATGCCGACGGCCAGATCGGGCGAGAAGCCGACGAACCAGGAATCGAAGCTGTCGTTTGTCGTTCCGGTCTTGCCGGCCAGCGGCTTGCCGACCGCCGCGATCCGGCGCCCCGTGCCACGCTGAACCACCCCCTGCAGCATGGAGACAACCTGATAGGCGCTGCGGGGATCGGCAATCTGCTCACGGTCATCTTCCAGTTCCGGCACCTCGCCGCCGGTCTGAAACTCCGCATTGCAAGCCTCACAGTCCCGCAGGTCATGTCGGTAGATAGTCGCGCCGTTACGGTCCTGAATACGGTCGATCAGGCTGGGGGTGATCCGCTTACCGCCGTTTACCAGCATGGCGTAGGCGGTGGTCATGCGCATCAGCGTGGTCTCGCCGGCGCCCAGAGACATGGACAGCACCTTCTGGAGGTTCTCGTCGATCCCGAAGCGCGCCGAGTATTCGGCGACCTTTTCCATGCCGATGGTCTGGGCCAGCCGCACCGTCATGAGATTGCGCGATTTCTCGATCCCGACCCGCATGGGCGTCGGTCCGTAGAACTTGCGCGTGTAGTTGGCGGGCTTCCACTTGCCCAGGCCGGGCCCCTGGTCGATGACAAAGGGCGCGTCCAGGATCAAGGTCGCGGGCGTGTAACCGCTGTCCAGACCCGCCAGATAGACGAAGGGCTTGAAGGCCGAGCCGGGTTGCCGTTTGGCCTGGGTGGCGCGATTGAACTGGCTCTGCTCAAAGGAAAAACCGCCGGACATGGCCAGGACCCGCCCTGTATGGGGGTCCAGCGCCACCAGCGCGCCGTCAATCTGCGGCAACTGGCGCAGTCCGAAGGTCCCGGCCTCGTAGGCCTCGCCCTTTTCGTTCGCCTCGACAGCCTCGACCAGTACCACGTCACCGACAGAGAGAACCTCTGAAGGGCGTTTGGGTTTGTTGCCGAAACGCTGATTCTTGAGCCATTTGCGTGCCCAGGTCAGCTCGCTCATGGGAATGCTGCCTTCGGCGCCGTCGGCCAGGGCAATGGCGACGGCCTTTCCGGTCACTTCCCGGACCAGCGCAAGACGCCAGGGTGCCGAGCCGGCCGGCGGCTTGATAGCGGCCAGCTTCTCCTGCCAGTCGACGGCCTGTCCGCTTTCATCTTCGAGCTTGATCGTGGTCACCGGCCCGCGCCAGCCATGGCGGCGGTCGTAGGCCAGCAGGCCTTTGCGCAGAACCCGGTCGGCAATTGCCTGCAGACGGGGATCCAGCGTGGTTCGAACCGAAAGACCGCCCTGGTAAAGTTCTTCGTCACCATAGCTATCAACCAGCTCCCGCCGCACCTCTTCACTGAAGAAATCGGCATTGACGACCTCGGTCGCATCGCGGCGCTTCACCTCGAGCGGTTCCTGCCGTGCCGCCTCCGCTTCCTCGGCGGTAATGCGGCCGTCTTCCTGCATACGCCCGATGACCCAGTTGCGCCGGGCCAGGGCGGCCGCGTGCTTGCGGACCGGATGGTAGTTGTTCGGCGCCTTGGGCAGGGCGGCCAGATAAGCGGCCTCCTCGATCGTCAGCTGGTCGAGCGGCTTGTTGAAGTAGTTCATGGCCGCAGCGGCGACCCCATAGGATCCGCCCCCGAGATAAATCTCGTTCAGGTAGAGATCGAGGATCCGTTCCTTGGAAAAGGTCCGCTCAATCCGAAAGGCCAGCAAGGCCTCCTTGATCTTGCGCTCGTAGGAGACCTCGTTCGTCAGCAGGAAGTTCTTGGCCACCTGCTGGGTGATGGTGGAAGCACCAACCAGGCGCCGGCCCTGGCCGATGTTGGCGATATTGGTCACCACCGCACGCAGCAGCGAGACGAAATCGATGCCCGGATGCTCGAAGAAGTTCTTGTCTTCCGCGGATAGGAAAGCATTCACCACCCGCCGCGGGATGGCCTGAATCGGAACGTAAATGCGCTTTTCGGTCGCATATTCCTCCATCAGGCGGCCATCGCCGGCGTGAATACGGGTCACCATCGGCGGCTCGTAGTCTGCGAGCTGTTTGTAGTCCGGCAGACCGCGGCCGTAGTGGTGGAGGGCATAGAAGCCGCCGGCCACGCCGGCAAGGCCGAAAAAGACCAGGAATCCCAGAATGAAGATGAAAACTCTCAGTTTGCTCTCCGTTCGTTCTGCCGGCGACTTCGGGGCTCATTCCCCCAATCTGCCGGCGAGCGATGTTCCTGTATCTTCATGACATACGCCGAAACATCTCAATCTCTGCAGCGCCATCATACGCCTGCGACCCGCAACCAGAGTATACGCAAAAATACCTAACAAATAATCATTGGTCTTTATGGCGATATTGGGGCCGTCATCGCTGATTAAAAGTCTGGTTTTCCTCGAAATAATTGCGGATCGAACGGGCAAGCGCCTGCATCAGCTTCTTACGGTAGGCCGGTTCGCGCAGCCGCTTTTCCTCGACCCGGTTGGAAAGATAGCCGATCTCGATCAGAACCGAGGGGATCGTGGGCGACTTCAGAACAGCAAAACCTGCGTAGCGATGCGGATTGCCAAGCAGACCCGCGACCTGTCCCACCTCGTCGATCACGGTGGTCGCAAACTGATTACCCTGGTTCTTCGATTCTCGCTGCGCCAGATCAATCAGGATGTCGCGCACGACCTCGGTCTGCTGCGACAGATCAAAGCCGGCAATGATATCTGCTTTGTTTTCCTTGGCTGCCAGGCTCCTTGCCTCGGCATCCGACGACTTTTCGGACAGGGTGTAAACAGAAAAACCTTTGATTTTTCTCGATTTGTGATTGTTCGCATGCAGCGAGACGAAGAGATCGCCCTTGGCTTTGTGGGCAATATCGATCCGATCGCGGAGCGCCAGAAAAACATCGCTGTCCCGCGTCATCACCACACGAAAGCGGCCCGAGGCCTCCAGTTGATGCCGCAGCTCTCTGGCGTACTGTAGCGCCAGCTTCTTCTCCTGAAGCCCGGTGATGCTGATCGCGCCGGGGTCGACGCCGCCATGCCCGGCATCGATGACGATCGTCGGGCGCAGGTCACCCGCCGATTTCGGCTGTACGTTGGCCGTGACCGCCGTCTCAACACTGCGCAAGGGCTCCTTGGACTCCGCGGTAAAGCGCGCTGCCGGCGCTGCAGCAAAGGTGGCAGCCGTCACCGGCTCCACGTCCACCACCATCCGGTGCGGGCGACCGTCCCGCGGCGGAATAACGAAGACGCTCTTGATCAGGACCGGCTGCTTGAGATCCAGCACAACCCGGCTGGTTCCCGGCGCGAAGAGGCCGAAACGCAAGGCCTCGATAACGCCGCGCCCACGGGGAATACGGCTCTCCGGCACGGACCAGTCCAGTTCCGGCAGGTCGATCACGACCCGATAGGGATTGGGTAACAGAAAAACCCGGTAATTCGGCGCTTCCGAGAGCTCCAGGACCAGGCGCGTCTTGTCCGGATGTTCTCCGACGCGGATCACCGACACCTTGGGCTTGGCGACCGCCTCACCCAGCCCGAGCACCAGAAACGCCAGAATGAGAACTAAAGCTTTCATGTGCCACAGTTTTTAATGCCGAATCGGGCGAAACAAAGGTTTTCGCGCGGCAATCCTGTTTCGAGATGTATCCGATTCATGTAATTGCAACCAGTAAAATTCACGCCCAAATACGGGATGGCAGTCTTCTAAGTCCTTGACTCTTGCTGTATCAGACGATCAGAGCCCGTGAAATTCGGCTTCTTGAAAGCGATTTCAACAAATATAGGGATCTCGACCAAGTCTTCGCGTATCCATCCAAAAAATAACGAAAAATTAGGGTGTGACACATATAGGGCAGTGCTGTTACTCTGCGCGTGGAACGTTCTTAACCAAGATGACGTGCTGGCTATTGGCCCAACGTCGGAACGGTTACCTTCAAACGACCTGACGGCACGGCACCTTTATCCCTGAATGGGTCCCGACACGGGAAGGAATGGTCGGCAGGGCCGGGCGCAGGATTGCCGGGATCAAGAACGGCGACGACAACCGGCGGAGCCAGCACAATATTTGCCTGCTCCGCGACAAATTCATCGTTTGCGCGCCGAGACGCGCAAACAAAGGCAAGCGTTCTGAGCCGCCATAACCGCGACGGAACGCACTATCGTGAGACCGCTTGGATGGTTTTTAACCAGCCAGTACAGAATTACGCGCCCCGCCCCGCCTTAATTGCGCGCGGCGCAGGATGCGCGTTGGAGTTTCCAATTAATGGCAAAACGTATGTTGATCGATGCCACCCACCCGGAAGAGACGCGGGTGGTGGTTCACAATGGCTCTCGTCTTGAAGAGTTCGATTACGAAACAGTCTCTAAGAAACAACTCAAGGGCAATATCTACCTCGCCAAGATTACGCGGGTCGAGCCGTCGCTTCAGGCGGCCTTCGTCGAGTACGGCGGCAACCGCCACGGCTTTCTGCCCTTCAGCGAAATCCATCCTGACTATTACCGTATCCCCATCGCCGACCGCGAGGCCCTTCTCGCGGAAGAAGACAGCCTGAAGTCCTCGCCCACCGGCGACGAGGACGAGAACGGAGACGGGGACGAAGCGGAAAACGGCGCCCCTGAATCTGAGGGCGCCGAAGGCACCGCTGAGCTGCAGGCCTCCGAAAACGGCGAAACCGACGACGGCCCGGAAGAAGGCGCCGAATCAGAAGCGCAAAGCGCAGAGGCCGCCGAGGCATCCGGTGAAGAAGCGGCGGAGGGAGAAGTCGCTCCGGCCGACGCGCAGAGTGCCAACGCACAGGACGCCGAAGAAGAGGACGACACCGCGGTCGAGCAGGACGACACGGTCGAGGAGATCGAGGGCGAAACCTCGGTCGACACCCTCAGCGGCGAGGACGACGAGGAAGCGGCGGAGCGCAGCCGCGCGAAACTGCTGCGCAAATACAAGATCCAGGAGGTCATCAAACGCCGGCAGGTGATCCTTGTGCAGGTTGCCAAGGAAGAGCGCGGCAACAAGGGCGCGGCCCTGACCACCTATCTGTCGCTCGCCGGCCGCTACTGCGTCCTGATGCCCAACACCAACAAGGGCGGCGGCATCAGCCGTAAGATCAGCAACGCCAGCGACCGCCGCAGGCTCAAGGAAATCCTGAGCGACCTGAAGATCCCGGAGGGCATCGCCGTAATCGTGCGAACCGCCGGCAGTCAGCGCAACAAGACCGAAATCCGCCGTGATTACGAGTATCTGATGCGTCTTTGGAACGAGATCAGGGAACTGACTCTGCGTTCGACCGCGCCGGCGCTGATCCACGAAGAGGCCAATCTGATCAAACGGGCCATTCGCGATCTCTATTCGCGCGATATGGAAGACGTGCTGGTCGAGGGCGAAGCCAGCTACAAAGCCGCCAAGAGCTTCATGCGGACCCTCATGCCGAGCCACGCGAAGAAGGTTCAGCTCTACAAAGATCCGTCGATCCCGCTGTTCCACCGCTACAAGGTGGAGGGCCAGCTCGATGCCATGCATAACCCGACCGTGCAGCTTCGTTCGGGCGGTTACATTGTCATCAACCCCACCGAGGCCCTGGTCGCGGTCGACGTGAACTCGGGCAAGGCGACCCGGGAACGACACATCGAGGAAACGGCCCTCAAGACCAACCTGGAAGCGGCCGAAGAGGTGGCCCGGCAGGTGCGCCTCCGCGATCTTGCCGGCCTGGTGGTCATCGATTTCATCGATATGGAGGAATCCCGCCACAACCGCGAGGTCGAGCGCCGGCTGAAAGAGGCCATGAAGAACGACCGGGCCCGGATCCAGCTCGGCCGCATCAGCCCCTTTGGCCTGCTTGAAATGTCGCGCCAGCGGCTACGGCCCAGCCTGGTCGAGAATTCCACGGTGATCTGCCCGACCTGTCATGGTGTGGGCACGGTCCGAACCACCGAGTCGACCGCACTGCATGTCCTGCGCGCAGTGGAGGAAGAGGGGATTCGCCGGGCCGGCGGGCGCCTGCTGATCTCGGTTCCCACAGCCGTTGCGCTTTATATGCTCAATCAGAAGCGGGCGCGGCTTTTCGACATCGAACAACGCTACGGCTTTGAGATAGAGGTCGCTGCCGACGATTCCTTGACGGCACCGGACTTTGGTCTCGACCGACTGGACGAGCAAGGCGAACGCATCAGTGATCAGCGCGCTGAAAGATCGCGGGACCGCGGCCGCGACCGTCAGCCCGCAAGACAGCGTGACGATGAAGATCTTCGTGCGGACTTCTCGGACGATTCGGAAGACTCCGGCAACGAGAGGAAGCGCTCTCGCCGCCGCCGGCGTCGGAAACGGGACGAGGATGTCGCACCCGTTCAGGCCGAGGAAAACCTTTCTGCCGCAGACGAGGAAGAAGCCTCAGAAGCTCTGGCCGATGCTGCCTTTGACGAGGGTGAAGGCGAGGACGAAGATTCCAAGTCACGGAAACGCCGCCGTCGCGGCAAGCGGGGCGGCCGGCGGCGCTCTCGCCGCCGGGAAAACGGCGACATGGATCTGCAGGAGGCCGCAGAGGCCGATGGCGAATCCGAGGAGGCGATGGCTGAAGACTCCGCTGCCGCTGCCGCTGCCGACGAGGAAGATGACGCCGTCACGGCGCCGGGCGAAGAAGGCAATCTGGAATCCCAGAGCGAAGAGGTAAACGCTCTGCCGGGCTCGGTCGAGGACGCCGAGGCGCAAGCCGCCGACGTTCCGCTTGAGGCTGGTGAAGCCGAGGGTGCCGCGCCCGCCGCGGAAGAAGCACCCAAGCCGAAGCGTCGCCGTACGCGGGCGCCGCGCCGGAGCGAGAAGGCTGAACCTCAGGAGACGGAAGCCGAAGCCCAGGCTAATGAAGCTGCAACGTCAGAAGAGCAGGCAGAAGACAAGCCGAAAAGGCGTCCGGCGCGAAGCCGGGCCGCCTCGACGCGCAGTCCCCGGAGCAGGGCGCGCAAGCCTGCAGCGGCAAAGGAGCCTGCGGAAGAGGTAAAGGAAGAGAAGGCGACGCCGCCGGAACCTGCGTTGGCTGAGGCCGCGCAAGCACAGCCCGAGGAATCGGAACCTCTGCCGCTTGCCGCCGACTCCACCGACCCGGCGGAAACTGCAACGTTGGTAGCCCAGGAGTCCGAAAGCCCTGCAGCTCAAATTGCTCCAGGCGCAGAGCCAGCGGCCATTTCCGAATCTAGCGGCAACGACGCATCCGACAGCGAAGCGGACAGCAATGAGCCGAAGCGGCGCGGATGGTGGTCGCGCTGGGTTTAAAACATTCGGCGTCTTAACGGACGCGGATGGGCGCTTTTAATCCCTGAAAGACGCCGCTTTGGGTAGCCCCCCCGAAGCGGCGTTTTTCCTGCGCGCTGCCTAATGCTGTCCCTTGGCTAAGAAACCTGACAGGGCCGGTTACACCCAAGCCTGCAGGCGTCGCGCAGCCTCGGCGATATCGGCTTCAGGGCCGGCGAAGGAAAAGCGAATGAAATGCTGGCCCCGTGCCGGATCGAAATCGACCCCGGGAGTCGCCGCAATCCCTGTCTCGGCCAGCATCCTGCGGCAATAGGCTTCGCTGTCGTCAGTCAGCTCCGAAACATCGGCATAGATGTAGAAAGCACCGTCGGCGGGCGCCATCCGAGAAAAGCCCGCCTTGGGAAGTTCCTCCAGCAACAGCTTCCGGTTACGGGCATAGGCGGCGACGTAGCTGTCCAGAACATCGCCGCAGTCGAAAGCCGCCTGCCCGGCCAACTGCGACAAAGCCGGCGCGGAGATAAAGAGATTCTGTGCCAGGCATTCTGCCGGACGCAAGAGGTCCTCGGGAAGGACCATCCAGCCAAGTCGCCAGCCGGTCATGGAGAAATACTTGGAAAAACTGTTGATGATGACCGCGTCCGGGCTGCTCGCCAGGGCGGAGACCGCTTTCCGGCCATAGCTGATGCCATGATAGATCTCGTCCGAGATCAGGCGGATATCCCGTTCGGCGCAGTAATCTGCCAGCGCCGAGAGGGACTCGCCGTCCAGCATGGTCCCGGTCGGATTGGACGGGCTGGCGACGATCAGGCCATCCAGCCGGCCTGCTGTGCGCTCGAGCAGTTCGACGGTCGGCTGGAAGCCCTGTTCCAGCTCGCTCGGCAACAGAACCGGCTCGACCCCCAGCGCCTGCAGGATGTTTCGATAGGCAGGGTAACCCGGGGCCGCCAAGGCGACCCGGTCTCCAGCATCGAAAGCCGCCAGGAAGCTCAGAAGAAACCCGCCCGACGATCCCGTCGTGACCATGATCCGTTCCGGATCGACGGAAAGGCCGTGAGAATCCTGATAGTACTGCGAAATGCGCTGGCGCAGACCCAGGATACCGCGGGCGTCCGTATAGCCGATAAGATCGGACTCCAAAGCGGTCTTGGCGGCATCCAGAACCTTCTGCGGCGCCGGCGTACCCGGCTGGCCGACCTCGAGATGCAGCACTTCTTCCCCCGCCGCCTCGCGCTGCCCGGCCGCCCGCATCACATCCATCACGATGAAAGGGGAGACCGCACGGCCCCGGGATGCTACTTTCAGTGCCATAGTTTCCTCGCCTGTCAGGACCTGCCGCTATCGAAGGCCGCCAGCAGAGATTTGCCGGCAGCGCTTTACTGGACCAGGCTCGAGAGCCCGTGCCCGCGCCTGTCGGTGATCACTTCGCAGATCCCCGGCGCCTCGACGATGCCCTTCGGGCAGTAGATCGCGTTGATCTGGCCAATCTGGGGCACCGCCTGCGTGGCATGACCTTTCGCCTTGAGGCCCTCGACCGCCGGGTTGTCTTCTTCATGGAAAGTCACATCTGGCACACCACCGTGATGGACGCGAGGCGCCGCCATAGCGGATTCCAGCCCCTGCTCGGTAGTGAGGCTGTCGAGCATCAGGCGCGCCAGAGAGGTCGAGGCCACCGCACCGCCGCTGGCGGAACCGAGGAAACGCAGCACGCCGGTATTGGTATTCGCCACGATGACAGTCGCCAGAGAATCACCGCCGTCAGCCGGCGAACGACGCGGCGCCGGCAGCAGAACACCGGTGCCCGGCGCCACCCGGCCGGATCCGAACAAACCGTTCATGGTGAAATTGCAGGAAATCCCGTTCCCAAATTTGTCACCGATCACGAAGCCCGCAGCACCAGGGTCGCCCGGAGCCTGTCCCGGTACCGGCGACAACTGCGCCGACGGGGTATGGCGCTTGGCGTCGAAGTTGGCCATGGCCGACTGGGCGCGGCCCTCACCGACCAGGGTCTCCAGATCCACGCTGCTGCTGCCGTCCGGCTGAACCCAGCCGGTCCGCTCCGAAAAGGCGCGCATCGAGGCTTCAACGAAGAGGTGGGCCCGCTCATCGGGATTCGCCTCGCTGTAGTCTTCGGCCTCGGTCAGCATCCGCCAGATTTGCGCCGCAACCACGCCGCCGCCGGCCGGAGGCGTCGAAAAATAGGCCACATCCGGGTTCACGGGCAGGGTCACCGCGGGTCTGGCCGTGGGTAAGGCGCTACGGATGTCTTCGACCGTGAGAGGAAGTCCAACACGCGTCGAGGCCTCGGCGAGGCGCCGGGCAAAGGCCCCGCCATAAAAGTAGGCCGCCCCCTGCTGCCGGACACCGGCCAGCACCGCCGAGAGCTCAGGCTGAACGATGGTCTTGCCCTCCCGGGCCAGTTCACCGCCCTCCACTTCAAAGCGCCGCCGCAAATCCGGCACGCGGCGCAGGGCATTCCCGGCAACCGACAGGTCGCGGGCGAAGGCGCGGCTGACCGCATGACCGAAGCGGGCGAAGCCTTCGGCCGGCGAGAGCATCTGCGCCCAACGCAAGGTGCCATAACGCGCATGCAAAGCCGCCAGACCTCTGACATTCCCGGGCACCATGCCCCCGGAGGCGCCCGGACGGGGCAGAAACTCGAAGACCTCACCCGACATGCTCGGCGCGTCGAAGTAAACGCAGACACCGCCGCCGCCGATTCCGGCCCGCGACGGCATCGTCACCGCCATGGTGAAATACATGGCAACGGCAGCGTCGGCGACGGTGCCGCCATTGCCGAGCACGTCCCGCCCGACGATGACCGCGCGGGGCTCATCCCCGGCGATCAGGCCGGCAAAGCCGTCCACAGGGGCGAAGACGCCGTCTGGCTGCGGGTTGCTTTCACAGGCCGCCAGCGCCAGCAGCGTGCTGCCGGCCAGGAAAGTCCGACGCAGCTTGCTCATCAATGCTGACTTACCGATCAACGCAGATGTGAACGGCATCCGAGAGGAGCGGTGCCTTGCCAGCTCCCCTTGCGCCTTGCCGTGGCAGGCGTTTGCTGAAACTATATTCACGGTAACCTGAAGACTCTGTGGATCTGAGGTGGGGCCTAGCGGAGCGTTTCGTTGAATCGTCTCAGCGGCGACCCTAGGTTTATGATTTGACGTCGAGACCTGACTTGTGACCAAACGCACCTTCTCCCCGCTGACGGCTCTTGCGGTTATCTTTGCCTTGCTGGCGCCTGTTTTCGCCACGCCGGCGCCGCTCGCCGCACAGGGGCTGAGGCTGGTGCGCGACGCGGAAATCGAAACTACCATTCGAATCTACGCAACGCCACTATTCCAAGCAGCCGGCATAAGTCCCCAGTCCGTCCGTATTTTTCTGGTCAATAACAACGCGCTCAATGCCTTCGTCACCTCCGGCAACCGGATGTTTATCAACACGGGTCTGCTGGTAAAGGCCGAAAGCCCTCTGGAAGTCATCGGCGTGATCGCCCATGAAACCGGGCATATGGCCGGCGGTCACGTGGCCATTCGCGGACGGAGCATCGAAAACGCACAGTCGACGATCATTGCCAGCTATCTGCTGGGGATCGGCGCTGCTTTGGCGACCGGCCGCGGCGAAGCAGCCTCGGCAATCATCAGCGGCGGGCAAGACGTGGCCCTGAAAGGTTTTCTCGGCTACAGCCGCAGCCAGGAGTCCGCGGCGGACCAGGCCGGCGTCCGTCTGCTGGAGGCGACGAAGATGTCGCCCCAGGGCCTGCTCGACTTCATGGGCGTGTTGCGCGGGCAGGAGGTTCTGCTGGCGACCAGCCAGGATCCCTACCTGCGCACCCATCCCCTGACCTCGGAACGCATCAGCTTTCTCGAGAACGCGGTCGCCCAATCTCCTTACAAGGATCAACCGCCTCCCGAAGAGCTGGTTCGTCTGCACAATCGGATGAAAGCCAAGCTGATCGGCTTTCTCTGGCCGATTTCGCGCGTGTTCCAGACCTATCCGGAAGAAGACGCCTCTCTCGAGAGCCGCTACGCCCGGTCGATCGCACATTATCGTGAGGCGGAGCTGGATATCGCCCTGCCGCTAATCGATGGATTGATCGAGGAGCACCCCAACGACCCTTATTTTTATGAGCTCAAAGGGCAAATGCTCTACGAGAATGCACGCGGCCTGGAAGCCCTGCCCGCCTTCGAAAAAGCGACCGAACTGAGGCCCAATTCGCCCCAGTTGCACTTCGCCTTGGCGCAGGCACAGATCGAAGCCAACACCGCGGAGCTGGACCAAAAAGCCCTTGAAAATCTTAGCTTTACCCTGCAGTACGAACCCAATAACTCGGCCGCCTGGCGCCTGTCTGCCATCGCCTATGGACGCAGTGGCGATACGGGGATGACGGCCCTGGCCCTCGCGGAAGCCTCCCTGGCGAGAGGGCGTTCCCGGGAGTCTCTGCAGCACGCGCGCCGCGCCGTGAAGCTCCTGCCCGTGGGGTCACCGAGCTCACTCAGGGCACAGGATATCGAGGGTTTGGCCGAGCGGCTGGTGGAAAAACAAAAGCGTTGATTGCCGGCCTCGAAAAACCACATCAATGACTTGTAAACTAACCTGACGAGTGCGCCTCCAATTAATCCCGGGAGATTTCCTGAAGTGTTTCCGCAAGCTTCCCATGCGATAGGCCGCCCCGGCTTCATCGCGCTCTTTCTGCCACTGCTCCTTGCCGGGCTGATCTTTCAGGCCCTTCCGGCACGGGCGCAGGAGCAGTCCACGGCCAATGGCAGCGCTGCCGAGGTCGAGAACATCGAAAAGATTGTCCGGGACTACCTGCTTCGGAATCCGGAAGTCCTCGTCGAGGCGCTTACGCTTTACGAACAGCGGCGGGTCCAGGCCGAGGAACAGCAGCGTCGAAGTGCCTTTGCAGAGCTGCGGCAGGAACTGGAGTATGATCCGACCTCGCCGGTCGCCGGTAACCCTGACGGCGACGTGGTCATCGTCGAGTTCTTCGACTATCGCTGCCCCTACTGCCGGCGCTCGGCCGACTCCCTGGAAGCTGCCATGAAGTCCGATGACAACGTCCGGGTGGTCTTCAAGGAGTTCCCGATCCTAGGACCGGAATCGCTTGAAGGCGCCAAGGCCGCGCTGGCTGCTGCCAAGCAAGGGAAGTACGAAGATTTTCACTTCGCCCTGATGCGCGCGCCCGGCGATATGAGCCTGGCACACCTGCGAAAGGTCGCGGAGCAGGTCGGCGTCGATCCGGATGAGATGGAACGCGACATGCAATCCGACGAGATCGCCGCGACCCTGCGCAAGAACCACGCCCTGGCCGAACAGCTCTCGATCCGGGGAACACCGGCCTTCGTGATCGGCGGACAACTGGTCCCGGGCGCCGCCAACCGGGCGGAAATCGAGCGCCTGATCGCCCAGGCGAGAGCGAACGCCGGCTGATACCTCCTGGTCTTCTCGGGCGGGCTTGCTGTTTGCCCGCCCGAGAAGCTTAAGGGGTCACGACATCTGAAATCGCGTCATCGCAATAGCGCGCGCCCGTGATCGCTTTCGCCGATCAAATCGCCTTACAGACCGATATTCCAGCGAAGCCGCATTGCGCGCTCACGGCGCCGTGTGCTAACGCTTGGGAATCAACTCGGTGTGCGGTCGAGCGGAATGGCTTCGGCTGCAACCGGGTAGCGTCCTGGAGCGGGTCATGCTTTGTCGGAAGCCCTTCGTATTTCCGATAAAGCATATGAATTCGCTCTACTTTATAGGGTTGGGTCAGATTCACCGGATGAACGGATCGCCATAAGCGATTCCATCTAACCCGGATCTGATCTAGAAGTTACGCAATGCCCGGGTCGGATCACGGTTTTATGTCTTGTTGGCATAGAGCCCAATCAGGCTCAAACAGGAGCGATACGTGGCCAGCGCGCCGAAAGTCCTGATCCTCAACGGCCCAAACATCAATATGCTGGGCCTCCGCGAGCCGCATATCTATGGCCATACGACCTTGGGCGACATCGAGGCGGATTGCCGCGCGCAGGCGGCGACGTTAGGCATCACACTCGACTTCCGGCAGTCCAACAGCGAAGGTACGCTCATCGACTGGATCCAGGAAGCCCGAACCACCCAGGACGGGATCATCATCAATCCGGCCGCTTATACGCATACTTCCATCGCGATTATGGATGCCTTGAAGGGCGCGGCCTTGCCCTGCATTGAGATTCACCTCTCGAACGTCCATCAAAGAGAGGACTTTCGAAAAGTCTCCTACGTTTCCCTGGTCGCCTTTGGTGTGATCTGCGGCTTCGGAGCCCAGGGATATCTGATGGCACTTGATGCCATGGCGAAAAAGCTCATCAACGAACAAGAAGCATAATGTCGAAATTCGAAATCAACGAAGAGATGATCCGCGCGCTCGCGGGTATTCTCGATGAAACCGGCCTCAGCGAAATCGAATACGAGTCGCAAGGCCATCGTCTTCGCGTCAGCAAGGGCGGCGTGGCTCAGTCCGTTATTGCGGCTCCGGTGGCCGCCGCTGCCGAACCGGCTCCGGCAGCGCCCACCCCCGCGGTCGCGGCAACGGGCGACAAGCCGCCGGCAGGCGCCGTCAACTCGCCCATGGTCGGAACCGCCTACCTGGCGGCGGAGCCGGGTGCGCCGGCCTTTATCAAGGTCGGGGATATGGTCACCGAGGGTCAGACACTGCTGATCATCGAAGCCATGAAGGTGATGAACGAATTGAAATCACCGCGTTCCGGCAAGATCTCTCAAATCATGGTCAGCGACGGGCAGCCGGTCGAATTCGGCGAGCCCTTGCTGGCCATCGAATAGACCCGGGCGGCAGCCCATGTTCGAGAAGGTCCTGATCGCCAACCGCGGCGAGATCGCGCTTCGCATCCACCGTGCCTGCCGGGAGATGGGCATTCAGACGGTGGCCGTTCACTCGACGGCTGACTCAGACGCCATGCATGTCCGGCTGGCCGACGAAAGCGTCTGTATCGGCCCGCCGGCCAGCAAGGACAGCTACCTGAACGTCCCGGCCATTCTCTCGGCCGCGACCATCACCGGCGCCGATGCCATCCACCCCGGCGTCGGCTTCCTGTCGGAGAACGCCGACTTCGCGGCTATGGTCGAGGAGCATGGCTTTGTCTTCATCGGCCCCTCGCCCGAGCATATTCAGCTTATGGGCGACAAGGTGGCCGCGAAGCAGGCCGCGGAGAGCCTGGGAATTCCGGTCGTGCCGGGCTCGGACGGCGAGATCTTGACCGCCGAGGAAGCCCTGCCGGTTGCCGAGAAAATCGGCTATCCGGTCCTGGTCAAGGCCGCGGCGGGCGGCGGCGGACGCGGCATGAAGGTCGCGCACAACGAGGCCGAACTGCGTCAGGCGGTTCAGCTCGCCCGGACCGAAGCAAAGGCCGCCTTCGGCAACGAAGCCGTCTACATGGAAAAGTACCTGGGTCAGCCGCGCCATATCGAGATCCAGTTGCTGGCCGACGGACAGGGTAACGTCATCCATCTGGGCGAACGCGACTGTTCGCTGCAGCGCCGGCACCAGAAACTGCTCGAAGAAGCCCCCTCGCCCGCTCTCAACGAGGAAGCCCGGGCCTGGATCGGCAAGCGCTCAACCGACGCCATGAAGAAACTTGGCTACAAGTCGGCCGGCACCATCGAGTTCCTCTACGAGAACGGCGAGTTCTACTTCATTGAAATGAACACGCGCCTGCAGGTGGAGCACCCGATTTCCGAGGCCATCACGGGTATCGACATCGTCCGCGAGCAGATCCGCATCGCCGCCGGCCTGCCCATGAGCATCGACCAGGAGGACGTGAGCTTCTCCGGCCATGCCATCGAATGCCGGATCAATGCGGAGAACCCGCAGACCTTCATGCCCTCGCCAGGGACCCTGACCGACTATCACGCGCCGGGCGGGCTCGGTGTACGGGTCGATTCGGGCATCTACGCCGGTTACCGCGTGCCGCCGCACTATGACAGCCTGATCGCCAAGCTGGTGGTGCACGGTCAGACCCGGAACGAATGCCTGATGCGGCTTCGACGGGCGCTGGAAGAGTTCGTGATCGACGGGATCGAGACCACGGTGCCCCTGCACCAGAAATTGATCGTCGACAACGAATTCATCAACGGCGATTATGATATTCACTGGCTAGAAAAGTTTGTCGGGGGGCAGAGTTAACCGGCCGGACAGCCTGTCGCGCGGTCCGGCAAATCAGGGTCGACGACCACGGACGGACATGGAGCTTACGCCCGACCTTCTCCTTAAGGCCTACACCGTCGGCGTGTTCCCGATGGCGGAGAGTCGGGATGATCCGGTCTTGCACTGGATCGACCCGGACCTGCGCGGTGTCCTGCCGCTGGATGCGGTTCATATCCCCCGAAAACTGCGCAGGCGTATACGTCAGGGTGACTTCGAGGTGCGCTGCGACACCGCCTTCGACGAAGTCATTCGGCTCTGCGCCGCGCCGACGGAGGGACGGCCGGACACCTGGATCAATCCGACCATCGAGCGACTCTACAACCAGGTCTTCGCGCGCGGCTTCGCCCACTCGGTGGAGTGCTGGCAGGAGGGCAAGCTGGTGGGCGGCCTCTACGGCGTCTCGCTCGGCGCCGTTTTCTTCGGCGAATCCATGTTCAGCCGCGTTACGGACGCCAGCAAAGTCGCCCTGATGCACCTGGCGCTGCGCCTGCGTAAGGGCGGATACAAGCTGCTCGATACCCAGTTCAATACGCCGCACCTGAGCCGCTTCGGCGTTCTGGAGATCCCGCGGGACGAATATCAGAAACAGCTCGTCCGGGCGGTCAATACCCAGGCACGCTTCCCCCTGGAAGTCACCCGGGAAGAGGTTGAGGCTTTCCTCAAATCGTCAGCGCCGCCGCCGGAACAGATCTGACTTAGAACTTCGTGATCATGGTTACGCCGGTTTCGGTGAAGTTCCCCATCTGCTCCAGCACCTTCGCGCCTTCCTGCAGATCGACGCTGCGGGTGATCAGCTTCGAGGGGTCGACCCGTCCGGTGGTCACCATGGTCATCATGTTGGCAAAGGTATGACCGGCCATGGCATGACTGCCGACAATCTCCAGTTCATGGGCGATCACGCGATCCATGGGGATCGGCGGATTGTTTTCCCCACCCAGCAGCAGACCAACCTGCACATGCCGGCCCTGGCGGCGCAGAGACAGGATCGAGTTCTTACAGGTCTCGGGATTGCCAAGGGCGTCGACGGAGACATGCGTGCCGCCCGATGTCAGATCACGAATGGCCTCGGGCACTTCGTTACTCTGGCGTGCATTGATAGCGTGCAGAGCGCCCGCGGCCCTGGCGAGTTCGAGCTGCGCATCGTCGATATCGACGGCAACCACGTTCGCCCCCATTGCGGCCGCAATCATGACCGTCGAGAGACCGACCCCGCCGCAGCCGTGCACCGCAACCCACTGGCCGGGTTCGATCCGGCCTTGCTGAACAACGACCCGAAAGGCGGTCGTGAAGCGGCAGCCGATGCTGCCGCCAACTTCAAAAGACAAGCTCTCCGGCAACTCGACCAGGTTCGCGTCGGCATAGGGTACGGCGACGAACTCCGCGAAAGCGCCCCAGCCGGTGAAGCCCGGCTGGTACTGGTCCGGACAGACCTGATGCTGACCGTCGTGACAGTATCCGCATTTGCCGCAGCCAGAGACCACAGGCACGATGGCCCGCATGCCGGGGCTCCAGTTTCGTACCTCTGGACCGACCGCTTCGATGATGCCGGAACATTCGTGGCCAGGCACATGCGGCAAGGACTTGATGTCGGGATCATGTCCCATCCAGGCATGCCAATCGCTGCGGCAGACGCCGTTGGCCATCACGCGCAGTACGACGCCGTCGGCGGGCGGAGTCGGATCCGGCAGGGTTTCGACTCCGATCGGCCCCATAAACTCGTGGAACGTTGCTGCACGCATTGATCTCTCCCTGGTAGCAGCCGGCGATGACAGCCGCCGGCTGGCTTTTGTTTTATTCCGCAGGCAGCCCGAGGGCCAACCGCAGGCGCCCTTTGTTGATCGCACCATCGCGCAGTGCCATCACCTTCGGCTTGTTTCCGGCGGCAATCCTGACCACCGCCACGCAAGTGTCCTCTCCGGCCTGGTGCAGGCGCGCCGCCAACTCTTCGACTTCCGCGATCGATCTGGCATCGCGCGTGTCGGCAATGCCGCAGGCTGATGCGATCCGCGCCAAGTCAGCGTCGAAGGCGGAATGGGTCTGCTGCGAACCCGTCTCACCATAGAGCCCGTTGTCGAGAACGACGATACTGAGATTTCCCGGATTCTGCAGCGCGATGGTCGCGAAGGACCCCATGCCCATGAGCATTTCACCGTCGCCGGTCACCACGATCACGGGAGTCTCAGGCTGTGCAAGCGCGAGTCCGAGCCCGATCATGGCGGCACCGCCCATCGCGCCCCAGAGATAGAAGTTGCGATCATGATCGCCCAGATCCGCAACGTCGTAGGTTGCAGCCCCCAGGCCGGAAACGACGATCGCATCCTTCCTGTCCCGCAAGAGTGCTGCCACGGCCTCTCGGCGGTCGAGCCCGCCCTCTCGACGATCCGTCATTTCGTGAAGTCCTTTGCGCCGATCAGTTTCTGCGACAGCAGGACGGCACAGGGCGTACCGCCCAGATAGGCCATACTGGCGGCGGCGCGGACCGCGGGGGCAACCTCGGGCGCCTGATCCACCCGGGTAACGCTGATACCCATCAGCTTGAAGCAGTCCTCCACGGCGGACCCCATCGGCACCTGCCAGGGATTAAACTCGCCCCATTCACCGCGCATTGTGACGATCGTCAGGAAGGGGAACTTGCAGTGCTTGATCAGCGACAGCATGTTGATGCAGTTCCCCACCCCGCTGGATTGCATCAAAAGCACACTTCGCGCGCCGCCCAGCCAGGCGCCCGCGACCTGCGCCACGCCTTCCTCCTCGGTCGTCAGAGCGATGGCCGCGATCGAACCATCAGCCTGTAAGCGCTCGATCAACCGGACATGACCTCCGTCCGGCACGTAGGACGCCTGCGATACCCCGAAGGCCTTCAGAACATCATAGATGCCGTCCGCCCAGTCCTGATGCGAATCATCGGGCAATGCCGTATCGGTCATTGAAAGCGCTTTCCCATTTCCTTGACGATCACGGAACAGACTAATGTGATTCCCAGATTTCAAAAAATTAGAAAATAGCGATACTAGGTTACGCAGAATGAGATAGCTAAGCGATGGATCTGAAGCAGCTCAAGACCTTCATCAGAGTTTCCGACTCCGGCTCACTCAGTTCCGCCGCGGATCGCCTGCGCATTGCACAGTCCGCTCTGTCGCGGCAAATCAGGTTGCTCGAAGCGGAGGTCGGCGCCCCTCTGTTCGAACGGCATGCCAGGGGGATGAGCCTGACCTTTCACGGACAGGAACTCTACAAGCGCATCGCCCCTCTTATCCGCCAGTTCGAGCAATCCATCGACGACGTGCGCTCACTGGGTGATACCATCACCGGCCAGGTCTCCTTCGGCCTGATGCCGACCACCAGCGCCATGCTCGCCGAGCGGCTCGTCAGCAGGGTCACCGAGGAACAGCCCAGCATCTTTCTGCGGCTGGTCGAAGGTTACGCGGGGCACCTTGTAGAGTGGCTCCAGCGCGACGAGATCGATGCGACCCTGCTCTATGGTCCCTCGGACAGCCTGCACCTGCGCGCTACCCCGCTCTTCACCGAGGACCTTGCCCTGATCAGCCCGGCGTCCTGGCGAGCGGAAAGCGGCACGGCGATGGACTTTGTCGCCGCTGCAAGGCTGCCCCTGGCCCTGCCCAGCCAGTCTCATGGCTTGCGTTCGGTGGTTGAGACGGCGGCGCGGAAAGCGAACTGTCAATTGGCTGTTCGGGCCGAAGGAGACTCCTTTCGCGTTTTGAAGTCCCTCGTGGTCCGGGGGCTTTATCACACCATCCTGCCGCTGTCCGCCGTGCAGAAGGAAGAAGCCAGCGGCCTGGTCCAGGCCACCCCCCTGCGGCGCCCCAAGGTCACACGCCAGATCGTGCTGGCCCGCCCCTCGCACCGTGCCGATACCATCGCCACACAGGCGGTCGTCGGGATTCTGCTGAGCGAGGTCGCCGCGATGATTCGCTCAGGCGACTGGATCGCCCGGCCCGAGGAAACCCTCAAACAGGTTCGGTAATCCGTCAGCCTTTAACGCGCAACCGCTGGCGCTCTACAAGCTCTTATGACGCGGGAGTCTCAGCCCTTTTCGCGGGCATGTCTGTAACGGGCAAATATAAACCAAGCTTTGTAAACACCCGTTACGCGGCTTTTATTCACTCAATTCTGTGAACAGTTTTTTGTTTCGAGTTTTATACAAAAAACCCACCGGCCACCTAGCATGATCCGGCCACCGTTACTTCCTAAATGGAGCCTGGATCATGAATTTACAAGATAGATTAGAACAATTCCATCGTGGCCAAATTCCCAACAGTGACGATCGGGCTTACCCTGGCCGCGGTCTCGCCGGTCAGGACGATGCCCTTGATCGTGCGCTCGCGGATCTGTCGGCGGGTGATCGCGCGCTGTTCCGGAGCTTCGGTGCAGGCCCGACGGTGGCGCCGTCCTACAGCCGTATTCATCTGGCCATAGAAGCCCAGGCAAAGGCCGCGCCGCGGGCAATCGCGGCACGGCACCTCGACGAGCAGATCACTTACGGCGCTCTCGACCGGCAAGCCGAACAACTCGCCGCAATCCTGGCAGACAGGGGCGTAGGCCAGGGCGATGCGGTCTGTCTTTTCCTGCGTCGTTCGATTCCCATGCTGATCGGTATTCTCGCCAGCCTGAAGTTAGGTGCCTGCTACGTTCCACAGGACATCGCCGTGGCACCGGAGGCGCAGCTCCGGCATATCGCATCCGCCGTCGAGACCAAAGTCATTCTGACCCTCGAGGCCAATCGGGATGCGGTTCCGCAGATCGATGGAGTAACCGTCATCGCCATCGACCGGATGCCGGACGAGCCGGTGACAGGTTCCGTTCCGAAGGTCGACGTGCTGCCGGAGGACCGCTGCTTCATCCTCTTCACCTCGGGCACGACCGGGAAACCCAACGGTGTGCAGGTCACCCACGGCAATGTCTGCAACATTCTTCTGACCGAGCCGGGCTCGCTCGGCATTAAAGCGGGCATCAAGGTCGCGCAGATTCTCTCCATCGCCTTCGATATGGCGGCCTGGGAGATCCTGGGCTGTCTGGCGCAGGGCGGGACCCTGATCATTCGCGGCAAGGACATCGAGGAAACGGTCCGGCAGGCCGATGTGGTCATCGCGACGCCATCTGTACTGGGCCGCTGCGATCCGGCGAACTGCCGGAACGTCAAGACGGTCGCGGTGGCCGGAGAGCCCTGCCCGCGGCCTCTGGCGGACGCCTGGGCCGCTTTCGCGACCTTCTACAACTCCTGCGGACCGACCGAGACCACCATCGTCAACACCATGCTCGCCCATGCGCCGGAGGCCGAACGTCTGACCATCGGGGTCCCGACCCCCAACAACACGGTCTACATCCTCGATGAAAACCTGAAACCGCTGCCGATCGGCGAAGTCGGAGAGATGTGGGCCGGCGGCGACTGCGTCACGGCGGGTTATCTCGACAACCCGGCACTCACCGCCGAGCGCTATCGCCTGGATCCCTTCCTGGGCGGCGGACGCATGATGTTCCGAACCCGCGACCTGGGGCGCTGGACGCCTGAGGGCGCGCTCGAGCACTTCGGGCGCACGGACGATCAGGTCAAGGTCCGTGGTTTCCGGGTCGAACTGGATTCGGTCTCCGGCGCGCTGGAAAAGACGCGCGATTGTCTCCAGGCAGTCACCTTGAAACTCGACGACCGCAATCTTGCGGCCTTCGTCCGGCCCGCTTCGGTGGACCTGGCAGCGGCCAGGGCGGAAGTCACAAAGGCGCTGCCCTACTACTGCATGCCGACGATCCTCATGGCGCTGGACGACTTTCCCGCGACCAGCCGGGGAAAGGTCGACAAGCGCGCACTGCTCTCGCTGGCGGAAACCCGGATGAAAAACGACGGTGAAGGGCAGGTGGCGTGATGTCAGACCTTACAAGCGGTAGCAACCAACTCACCATCGATGAAAAACCGAGGCCGAATGCTCTTCGCCGCCTCTTCGCGCACCCGGTGCTGTCCCAGTACCGGCGGCTCGCGACCCTGGTCATGATCGCGAACCTCGGCTACCTGGCTTTCGCCTTGAACGAGGGCCTCCTCTGGACGGCGGAAGGCCCGGCCCTGGCGCTGCTGTCCAACGCGGCGGTCGCAAACCTGACTTTGGCCATCCTGATCCGGCAGCAGCATGTGATCAACTTCCTCTTCTGGGCGGCAACCAGAGCGCCCACCTCCTGGCCGCTCTCGATCCGCTGGACCCTGGGCAAGGTCTTTCACTTCGGCGGCCTGCACAGCGGCGGCGCGGCCATGGGCAGCCTCTGGATGGCCGCTTTCTGTCTGGGTCTCCTCTATGAGATGACTCAGGGATCGCAAACGCTGCCCTTAGCCCTCGGCGGTATCACCGTCACCCTGGTGATCCTGCTGGCCGCCATGCTGGTCACCGCGCTCAGTCCGCTCCGGGCCAGGTATCACGACCTCTTCGAACGCCTGCATCGGTTCGGCGGCTGGACGGCGCTGGCACTGTTCTGGGCGCAATCCCTGCTGTTCCTGGAGGCGCAGGGTCTGTCGCCCCTGGAGGCACCGGCCTTCTGGGCGCTCTGCGTCATCACCTTCAGCATCGCCCTGCCCTGGATGCACCTGAAGAAGGTGCCGGTCGAGATCGTCAAGCCCTCGAGCCATGCAGCCATCGTGCGCTTCAACTATGGCGACGACGCCTTCCCCGGCTCCTCCAACGCCATCAGCCGGAGTCCCCTGCTCGAATGGCATTCCTTCGCCTCCATCCCCGCGCCCGATCAGTCCGGCTACCGGCTGATCATCTCGCGGGCCGGGGACTGGACGGGCCAGTTCATTGACGACTGTCCCTCGCACGTCTGGGTCAAGGGCATCACCACCTCCGGCGTCGCCCGGATCGAGGTGCTGTTCAAGCGGGTGGTCTATATCGCGACAGGCAGCGGGATCGGGCCGGTCCTTCCGCACCTGCTGGCGCAACAGGTGCCGATCCACCTGATCTGGGCAACCAGAAGCCCTCGCAAGACCTACGGCGACGCCCTGGTCGAGGAAATCCTCTCGGTCTGCCCGGACGCGCACATCTGGGATACCGACAGCCACGGCAAACCGGATCTCGCCGCCCTGTCGCTGCAGGCCTGCCGCTCCTTCGATGCGGAAGCCGTGATCTGCATCTCCAACCAGAAGCTGACCCGCTACGTGGTTTACGAAATGGAGCGTCGCGGCATTCCAGCCTACGGCGCCATCTGGGATTCCTGAAGAGGGGGATAAAACAATGACCGATCCTATTGAGCTCAAACGTTCCGGCCGCGTGGTGACCGTCACCTTGAACCGCCCCAAGGCTCTGAATGCCCTGAACAGCGAGGTGATGCGGGAGATCGCCGGCCAATTGACCGCGCTCGACAACGATCCGGAGACCGGCTGCTTCGTTCTGACCGGCTCGGAACGGGCCTTCGCCGCCGGGGCGGATATCTCCGAAATGCAGCCGAAGAACTTCCAGGAGATGTACCGCGAGGACTTCTTTGCCGGCTGGGAAGCCTTCGCCCGCCTGCGCACACCCAAGATTGCGGCGGTGGCGGGCTACGCCCTGGGAGGCGGCTGCGAACTCGCCATGATGTGCGACATGATCTTCGCCGCCGACACGGCGAAGTTCGGCCAGCCGGAGATCAAGCTGGGGGTGATCCCGGGCATCGGCGGCTCGCAGCGTCTGCCCCGCCTGGTGGGGCGCGCCCTCGCCATGGACATGATCCTGACCGGCCGCATGATCGACGCGGAGGAAGCCCTGCGTGCCGGACTGGTCTCACGGGTGATTCCGGCGGCCTCGCTGCTGGAAGAGACGGAAGCGGCGGCGCAGACGATCGCCGGCTATTCGAAGCCCGCTGTCACCGTCGCTCGGGAGGCCGTCGCACGCGCCGAGGAAACTTCCCTGAACGAAGGCATCCTCTTCGAGCGGCGGGTCTTTCATGCGCTCTTCGCGACCGCAGACCAGAAGGAAGGGATGACCGCCTTCCTGGAAAAGCGGCCAGCCACATTCGGCGGAAACTAGTCTTCCGCTGATTACCTGTGCTCAGGCCCTGCGTCGACCGGAGATCTCTCGCTGAATCCGGTCGGCCAGGGCCTCGGGTGTTCCGTCACTTTCGAGGACTTCCCAGGCGAGAGGTCCGAGATCGTAACGAAACTGCTGATCGACGACTGCCGGCGTGGCGTCGGAGGCATCCCCTTCCCGAGCAGCAACACGTTGCTTCAGAACCGATTTGGGCGCGGTCAGCCAAAATCCATGAGCAGGAACCTGCTGGCGTGCCGCGATTTCCTCCGCCGAACGCCGCTCCTCAGGCTTCGCGAAGACGGCATCGAGGATTACGCTATGCCGCGCGGACAGGACCTCATCGGCACGCTTGAACAGAATGCCGTAGACCTGTGCATTGACCTCCTGGCTGTAGCACTGGACGGGCAGACGCTTCGTATCCGTCACGCCGAACAGCTCCTTGCGGATCACGTCGCTGCGCAGATGGACGGCGCCGGGCGCGGAACCAATGGCGGGCGCCAGAGCGCGTGACACGCTGGTCTTACCGCTGCCCGACAGACCGCCGATCGCGACACAGTCCGGCTGCGTCAGCTCCAGAAAGCCCAGGGCATAGCGAAAGTATTTCTGCGCCGCATCGCGGCCTCCCTGGGCGGCGGAGACCTTGGCCCGGATCGCGGCCCGCGCGGACAGAAACAATGGCAGCAGCGGCAAGGCCTCATAGTCGCCGGTCGCCGTCAGGTAACGGTTGAACAGAAAGTTCGCCGCACCCTCGCATCCCCGCTCCCACAGATCCATCAGCAGGAAGGCGAGATCATAAAAGACATCGATCGTCGCAATCCGGTCGTCGAACTCGATGGCATCGAAGAGCAGCGGACGCCCTTCGAACATCACGATATTGGCGAGATGGAGATCTCCGTGACAGTGCCGGACCTTGCCCCTGGTGCCGCGCGTGACCAGGAGCTCACGACAGGTCTCGACCAGGTCGAGCGACTTACGAGTAAGTGCAAGCGAGTCGGCGCGCGGAAAGAGGGCGCGATGCTCTTCGAATGCCAGATCGTTTCCGCGGATGATTTCGGCAAAGCTCTCGGCCCCGTCGAAGTCAGCCGCACAGCGCGGTGCCGCGGCATGGAACGCAGCAATAGACCGCGCAAGCTCCTCGAGAAGATCTCTGCTCAAGGCCTGCTTCTCAGCCAAACGGTCCAACATCTTCTCGCGGTCGAAACGCCGCATCTCGACCGCCCATTCGACCACCGGATCCAGCGAGTCCTTAACCCGACCGCACTCAAGATAGAGCCGTCCCGCAGAGTTGCGGCGAATAGCGCAAAGACCGAGATAGATCTCCGGCGCGGTTCTGCGGTTGATTTCCACTTCATGCCGGCAGGCAGCCTCGCGCAGGGCCAGGGTCGAGAAATCCAGATAAGGATAGATCACGGCGCGTTTGATCTTGTAGGCGCGGTCCCCAGCCAGGAACACCATCGCCGCGTGGGTGTCGATGCGCTCCACTGCGTCGCTTGCGATACCATAGGCCGCTGGCGAGACGAGAAAAGCTTCAACCTCAGACTGGTCGCCGACCTGGTGTGTTCGAGTCCGTGAATCTTTGTCCGAAGACATTGCACCTGCCAAGATGAAAGGATGTCGAAAACCTTGATCTTTCAGGAGCTTAAACCTGCCTGGCAGGCTTGAACCATGACCTGGATCAAATCAGCACGGCCGGAAGATGAAGACAGCAAGCGAAGGACGGCAAGCGTCAATCGTCGTCGCTGATCAGTCGGGACAACTCGGCCGCGGCTTCGCGCAGCCGGGGCAGGTGACGTCGCGCTTCTTTCAGCGCCATTCTCTGCACCGGTGCGTGAATCGCGATGGTGGACAACAGGCGGCCGCTCGGGTCGTTCACGGGCACGGCCAGCGCAATCATGCCCTCCATGAACTCCTCGGCATCCTCAGCATGACCTTCGCGCCGCACCCGGTCGAGTTCCTTGATCAGGTCTGCGCGCCGCGTGATGGTATGCGTCGTATGCGGTGAGAGCGTTCGATGCTGGAGATACGCCTCGAGCTGAGCTTCGCTCAAACTGCCGAGGTAAAGCTTGCCGCCGGCCGTGCAGTAAAGCGGGACGCGGCTGCGCACCGGCAGTTGGATGCGCAGCGGCCACTTGGTCTCCACCCGCTCCAGATAGAGCATCTCTTCTCCATCCGGAACCGCAAGGTTACAGGTTTCGCCAACCTCTTCGGCCAGCGCCGTCATGGCGGCCATGCGCGCGGAGCGAAGACTTCGGGCGGAGAGCACCTCGGCGGCCAGCACCCGAAGCCGCGCACCCGGAATGAAACCCTTGCCACCCAGGTTCCTTTGCAGGAAGCCTTCCTCCTCCAGCGTGGCGAAGAGGCGATGGATCGTCGGCTTGGGCAGTCTGAGTTTTTGGTTGATGTCCGACGGCGTGACTGGAACGCCCTGCCTTGCCACCTCCTCCAGCACGAGGAGGAGGCGCAAGACGGTAGGGATGCTGTCCGGCTTCTCTTTCTGTACGGCCGTCGTCACAGCAGACACTCTCTAAATCAGCCTCCGCGGTTGGGCAGCAGGAGCGTGGAGAGATCCGGCACCAGGGCCACCACGATCCAGACGCTGATCAGGGCGATGAGATAGGGCACTGTATAGCGTAAGAGCTTGAAGTAAGGGACCCCGGTCACCCCGCTTGCCACATAGAGGTTCAAACCGTAAGGCGGCGTGATGAAGCCGATCGAGCCACCGACCAGGAAGAGCACCGCGAAGTGGACCGGATCGACCCCGATCGAATGTGCGATCGGCGCCAGGATCGGTGCCAGGATGATCGTGTTCGGCAGGCTCTCCAGAACCATCCCCGCGATGAAAACGATGATCATGGCGGTGAAGAGAACCGCGTAGTAACCACCCATGCCGGTCACGAAGGCCTCGATGGTTTCCCGGGCGCCCAGCAGCGAGAGAATCTGCTGCATCACCACCGAGATGGCGATCAGGGGCGCCAGAATACCGGTGATCTGGGCCGAGCGGATCACGATGCTGGGGATCTCGAAGAAGGTGAAGCCTTCCACCAGCAACTGCTCGCCGTAGCTCTTTTCCTCCGGTGAGCGATTGGGGTCTCTGTCGCCCAGCAGCTTGAAGAGCGGCAGCGAGATCAGACCCACGATGATACAGAAGCCCACGGTCACACCGGCCGCTTCGGTCGGCGAAAACTTACCGGTATAGATCCCCCAGAGGACCAGACCGATGGCGAAGAAACCCAGCCAGGCACCGAAGGCCGTCTTGAGCACGCGGACCATCTTGAGCTGGATCAGATGCCCCCAGCCGTTTCTTGTGCAGACGATCCAGCAGGCCACCTGCATACCGACCACCATCATCAGCCCGGGAATGATGCCGCCAACGAAGAGATCGGAGATCGGCAGGTTCATCAGGAAGCCGTAAACGATGAAGATGATCGACGGCGGAATGATGATACCGACCGTGCCGCCGGCGGCGGAGGTCGCCGCGGCAAAGCGCTCGTCATAGCCACCCTTGACCATTTCCGGGTGCATCATCGCGCCGATGGTCGCCGTGGTCGCTGAGTTGGAACCGGAGATCGCGGCGAAGAGACCGCAAGCCCCGAGACTCGCCATTGCCAGACCGCCCCGCAGCCAGCCCAGGCAGGCATAGGCGAAGTCCGACAGCCGGCGCGCGATACCCGACTTGTTGATGAGGTCACCGGTCAGAATGAAGAGCGGCATCGCGAGCAACGCAAAGCCGTCGGTAAAGACATCCGAGAGCGCGACACCGATATTGTCGAGCGTCAGCCCCAGGACAAAACTCGCGCCAATGACCCAAAAGCCGATGACGAGAAAGATCGGAACACCGAGCATAAAGAAGACGGTGACGCCGATCGAAATGATGAGAATCCAGTTTCCGTCAGACATCTCCGCCCCCTAGTCGCTGATCATTGCCGTTTGCTGAATCACCGGTTCGCCGGACCGGAAACGCTTCACATCATCCATGAAATTCTCGATGACGCGCGCGCTCAGGATCAGCCAGCTCGCCGGAACACAGGCATAGAACCACCACTGCATGACATTGTCGGTGCCCAGGAGGATCTGAAAGTTGGAGGCGGAATTGGCGGTTTGCTTCGTGGTCGTCACGATGACGATCAAGGCGAAGGTCAACCAGAGCACGGCATCCAGGCTCACACAGAACATCTGGCCGATGCGCGGCATGCCGGCTCGGAACTCGGAGAAGGAAAGATGGGACCGCAGGCGCGTGTTATAGGCGCAGCCGACCCAGGTCATGATCAGGAAAAGATAAGGCGGCAGGGTCGTCGACCAGGGCGCCTGAACCTGAAAGACAAAACGCCGGATCACTTCAACGAAGATCACCATGGCAATGACGAGGTAACTGGTGATCAGCACCGTGCGTTCCAGGTGTTTGTCCAGAAACGGCACAGCCTGCAGCAACTTAAGAACCAAAAACCCGCCGAGCAGTACGACGACCGCCCCCAGGTAATAAGCCGCCGAATGATTCAAAGATTCCGCGAACATCCACGAATCCCCGGAGAGGATTGCGTCGAAGATCGCACCGGCGCCCTCAAAAAATGATGACATGCTCGATCCCTCCCGCCGTCAGACTTTTTTGTCTGGTCTTTTTTATAGACTCTAAAGCGACACCGCGCCCCTCCGGATCTCGGGAGGGACGCGGTGACAGCTTTAGATCAGGCTTTCCACCAGCGCCGTGGCTCGACGTTCTCCGGCAGCATATCCGCGGGAACTTCGCGGGCAATCCGGTGAATCTCGGCGTAGGTGTCGATGCCGCCGGCCCAGTTGTTCAGACGCTCGCGCCACTGTGCCCAGGGCTCCGGATTGAACTCCGGCGAGCACATTTCTTCGGCCATCTTGATCTCTTCAGCGGGCAGGAATGCAGGACGGACGTTGTTCTCTGCGAACAGCGTGCCCGGCAACTGCGGATCGGAGAAACCGACCGTCTTGACCAGCGCGGCTTCGTTGGCTGCCTGGACATGGACCTGAGCCAGATAGGACGACTCAAGAACAGCGTCCTGCAGATCGCCGCCGAGGCTGTCGAAGACCTTGGCGGACATGGAGGTGTGTTCCGTGCCGCAGAAGAACTTCAGATCGACCGCCTGCGAAACCACCGGCGACATGTTGGCGTAAGCCACGGCGGATGCCCAGGTTTCGGCACCGTCGATCAGGCCCTGCTTCAGGCCGTCGAGGGTTTCTTCCCAGGCGATCGGAACCGGGTTGAGGTTGAGGAGCTGCATGGCGATACGGCCGAGCTGCGTACCCGTGACGCGGTTTTTGGTGCCGAACAGGGTTTCGAGCTTGGTGACGGTCGGCTTGTCTTCCCACTTCAGGCCAAGCTGGATGCCGCGGAGTTCGGCGTGGCTGAAGAGGAATTTCAGGCCATGACGCTTCTCGAGCGGATCGCGCAGGATCTTCTGGCTCTCCGGGCTGTAGAGGAAGTGATACTGAGACGCGCGACCCGGAAACACGAAGGCGTAGTCCAGCACGTTCAGGTACGGCGCACCGCCGGCGGAGTTCTGCGTGGAAGCCGCATAGATATCGACGATACCCTGCTGCGTTTTCTTCACACAGGAAAGCTGACCACAGATCTGGTTGTCGCCGATGAATTCGATGCGGATTTCACCGTCGGTGCGGGACTCGAGGTCACGGGCAAATTCCAGAGCACCCGCCCGTTCGATCAGCAGGTTGCGCGCGTTGAAGCCGGCCGCGCCGAACTTCAGATTGAACTTAGCCGGCTTGGCAAAACGTTTCTCGTAGGTCGATTCGGCGGCCCGCGCCAGGCTTGGCAAGGTCACCGCACCGGTAAGGCCGGCCGCGGCCATCAGAGTCGACGACATGCCGTATTGGCCGGCAACCCTGAAGAGATCTCGCCGCGAGATTCCCTTGAGCTTATTTGAGACAGTCACTGTATCCTCCCTTGCAATTAAACGCGCTTTATGAGACTTATGGTCTCAAAAAATACACTATCTGCACAAAAAGGCAAGCCAATCCTTAAGGCAAGATAATCGGGAGGACGACGGCAATGCAGGAAATGGAAGCTGATTTTGTGGTCGTTGGCGCCGGCTCCGCCGGTTGCGTGCTGGCGAACCGTCTGAGCGCCGATTCCGGGAACCGGGTCATCCTGTTGGAAGCAGGAGGCCGCGACTGGAACCCCTGGATCCATATTCCGGTCGGCTACTTCAAGACCATGCACAATCCAAGCGTCGACTGGTGCTATAAAACCGAGCCGGATCCAGGGCTTAACGGACGTCAGCTCGACTGGCCGCGCGGCAAGGTCCTCGGCGGCTCAAGCTCGCTCAACGGCCTGCTCTATGTACGCGGGCAAAAGGAAGACTATGAGCGCTGGCGCCAGATGGGCAATCCCGGCTGGGGCTGGGACGACGTGCTGCCACTGTTCAGGAAAGCCGAGGATCAGGAGCGCGGCGAAGACGAGTTTCATGGCGTCGGCGGCCCTCTGTCGGTTTCCAACATGCGCCTGAGTCGCCCGATCTGCGATTCCTGGGTCGCGGCGGCGCAGAATGCCGGCTACCCCTACAACAGCGACTACAACGGCGCCGAGCAGGAAGGCGTGGGCTACTTCCAGTTGACCGCGCGCAAGGGCCGCCGCTGCAGCTCGGCCGTGGCCTACCTGAACCCGGTCAAGAAGCGCCCCAACCTGCAGATCATCACCAAAGCCATGACCACCCGGGTCGTGATCGAGGGCAAGCGCGCCGTCGGTGTCGCCTTTACCGGGCCCGACGGCAGCGAACAGATCGTCAAGGCGAAGCGCGACATCATTCTGTCTTCCGGCGCCATCGGTTCGCCGCAGATCCTGATGCTGTCGGGAATCGGCGAGGCCGCGCAGCTCAAGGACAACGGTCTCGAGGTCGTGGCCGACCTGCCGGGTGTCGGTAAGAACCTCCAGGACCACCTGCAGGCCAGGCTCATCTACAAGTGCAATGAACCGACCCTAAATGACGAAGTCCGCAGCTACTTCAATCAGATGCGGATCGGCCTGAAGTACATTCTCTTCCGCGCCGGGCCAATGACCATGGCGGCCAGCCTTGCCACCGGCTTCCTGAAGACCCGCGACGAGGTGGCAACGCCGGATATTCAGTTTCATATCCAGCCCTGGTCGGCCGACAGCCCGGGTGAAGGGGTGCATCCCTTCTCGGCCTTTACGGCTTCCGTCTGTCAACTGCGGCCCGAGAGCCGCGGTGAAATCAGGTTGAAGGGCGCCGACCCCAAGACCTACCCGGCTATTCACCCCAACTACCTGGCCACCGAGACCGATCGCAGAACCATCGTGGACGGCATCAAGATCGCCATGAAGATCGCCCAGCAGCAACCCTTGGCGGGTAAGATCGCCGAGCAGTTCCGGCCCGGTCCCTCGGAGACCAGCGACGAAGAACTGCTTGAATGGGCCAGGAACTACTCCACGACCATCTATCACCCGACGGGCACCTGCAAGATGGGACAGGATCCGCAAGCGGTGGTCGATGCCCGCCTGCGGGTGCATGGCATCGCAGGCCTGAGAGTCGCCGACTGTTCGATCATGCCGGAGATCGTCTCGGGCAACACCAATGCCCCGGCCATCATGATCGGCGAAAAAGCTTCAGCAATGGTTCTTGAGGACGCCCGGGCCGCGGCGGAGTGACCGCGTTAAGCCCGGCGCAACAATCGAATTTGGACGACGAGAGAGGAACTTAGTTATGAAGATGACGACGGAAGAAGCCTTTGTGAAGGTTTTGCAGATGCACGGTATTGAGCATGCCTTTGGTATCATTGGGTCTGCGATGATGCCGGTGTCTGATCTCTTTCCCAGGGCTGGGATCAGCTTCTGGGACTGCGCCCATGAGACCAACGCGGGCATGATCTGCGATGGCTATACCCGCTCCACCGGCAAGATGGCCATGGCCATCGCCCAGAACGGCCCGGGTATCACCGGCTTCGTGACCCCGATCAAGACCGCCTACTGGAACCACACCCCGATGCTGCTGGTCACGCCCCAGGCGGCCAACAAGACCATCGGCCAGGGCGGCTTCCAGGAGGTCGAGCAGATGGCCCTCTTCCGGGACATGGTCTGCTACCAGGAGGAAGTCCGCGACGCCTCGCGTATTCCAGAGGTGCTCAACCGGGTGATCGAGAAGGCCCACCGTGGCTCCGCCCCGGCCCAGATGAACGTGCCGCGGGACTTCTGGACTCAGGTGATCGATGTGGAACTGCCGCAGATCGTGCGCCTGGAGCGTCCGGCCGGCGGCTCGGACGCCATCGCCGAGGCCGCGCGCCTGCTGTCGGAAGCCAAGTTCCCGGTGATCCTTTCGGGCGCCGGCGTGGTGATCGGCGACGCCATCCCCGACTGCGTGGCCCTGGCCGAGCGTCTGGACGCCCCGGTCTGCAGCGGCTACCAGCACAACGACAGCTTCCCGGGCAGCCACCCGCTGGCCGCCGGTCCTCTGGGCTACAACGGCTCCAAGGCCGGGATGGAGCTGATCGCCAAGGCCGACGTGGTCCTCGCCCTGGGCACGCGGCTCAATCCCTTCTCCACCCTGCCGGGTTACGGCATCGACTACTGGCCGAAGGATGCCAAGATCATCCAGGTGGACATCAACTCGGACCGCATCGGCCTGACCAAGAGGGTCTCCGTGGGCATCTGCGGCGACGCCAAGAAGGTGGCGAACCAGATCCTGGAGCAGCTGTCCCCGACCGCCGGGGATACGGACCGGGAGGCCCGCAAGGCCACCATCCACCAGACCAAGTCCGCCTGGCTGCAGGCGCTGAGCTCCATGGACCATGAGGACGACGATCCGGGGACGAGCTGGAACGAGGAAGCCCGGGCCAGGGACGCGGAGCGTCTTTCACCGCGCCAGGCCTGGCGGGCGATCCAGGCGGGTCTGCCGAAGGAAGCGATCATCTCGAGCGATATCGGCAACAACTGCGCCATCGGCAACGCCTATCCGAGCTTCGAGCAGGGCCGGAAGTACCTGGCGCCGGGTCTGTTCGGTCCTTGCGGCTATGGCTTCCCGGCGATCATCGGGGCGAAGATCGGCTGTCCGGACACGCCGGTGGTTGGCTTTGCCGGTGACGGGGCCTTTGGCATCTCGATGAACGAGATGACCTCGATCGGCCGTGAGGAGTGGCCGGCGATCACCATGGTGATCTTCCGGAACTACCAGTGGGGGGCTGAGAAGCGCAACACGACGCTTTGGTACGCCAACAACTTCGTGGGCACGGAGTTGGACCCGCATCTGAGCTATGCGAAGGTGGCCGAGGGCTGCGGCCTGAAGGGTATCACCGTGACCACGCAGGAGGAGCTGACCGCGGCACTGAAGACCGCCTGCGACGCGCAGAAGGACGGCACCACGACCTTCATCGAGGTGATCCTGAACCAGGAGTTGGGTGAGCCCTTCCGGCGTGATGCCATGAAGAAGCCAGTCCCTGTCGCCGGCATCGACCCCAACGACATGCGGCCCCAGGTTGGTGCTTAAAGACTTCGGCGCCTAACACCGGGCCGCATAACCAAAAAACGAAGGCGGGAGAAATCCCGCCTTCGCTGTTTCAAGATCAATCTGCTAAGCCTGGAACGTGCCCGTCGTGGTCGAGACTGCCGCAGCCTTCAGATCCAGGCCGGCAATGAACTCCAGCATCTGACTTTTCGGCTGATCCGACACCAGGGCATAGACCAGATCGCCCTCCTGCCAGATCAGGTTGCTGTATCCCTTGACCTGGAAGCTGGAAATAGCCCGGCCCGCAACCTCCTCCCAGATCCCGCTTGGGATCTCGAGGCCTTCACCCGTCATTACATAGAGCGAAATGTGTGCGCCCGAGCGTTCGTACATCAGGGCGGAAAGCCGTCTGTTCAGGAAGTAGCAGAGCCTGCTGCCGATCAGGCGGAAACCTCCGGTCTCAGCACGGTCCAGCGGCAGGCGGAAGTCCACCTTGCCGTTGAACCACTCCTTGAGCTTCACCGGATCCGACGCCGCCATGTCGAGCGGCCGCTCGCTCGCCTTGAAGGTCACGAAGTCATTGACCGGTTCGACGATCAGAGGATTTTCGCCGGTGACCCGCCGCCAGTAAGGCAGAGTCACACCGGCCCCCAGCGCCAGGACGACCCCGGCGGCAAGCGCCGCGAAGCGCCGGCGCCCGATCAGGGGAGTCCGCCGCGAGCCTTCCGCCTGATCCGCCGCCCGACTTTTCCGCGCCGCAGCGAGATCCTCGACGGGATCGGCTGAAATCCTCTCCGATATCTCCTGCCAGAGCCCGTCCGGCGCCCGCTCCTCGGCATTCAGCTCCCGCAGGCGCTGCTCGATTTCGAGGTTGGCCTGAAACTTGTCTTTACAAGCCTGGCAAGCGGCCAGGTGTTCCTCGACGGCCCGGGTTTCCTCCGGCCCCGATTCTCCGTCCGCGTAGGCCGAAAGGGCTTCCTTCATCTCTTCGCACGTGAGCTTCACCATATCTCCGGTCACTTTCTCCGGCTCGACGACTGGGACGGGCCCGCGTCTGTCTTCACGAAGCGGGCCAGATCCTCCTGCATCTGCTGCCGTCCACGGCTCAGGCGGGAGCGCACGGTTCCCACCGGACAGCCGACGACCTGCGCAATCTCCGCATAGGAAAACTCCTCAAAAATCGCCAGAACCAAGACCAGCCGCTGCTCCTCCGGCATGGCGGCTATAGAGCGCAGAGCCGCTTCCCGGAACTTCTTGCCTTGCAGATCAGTCTCGGGGTCGCTCCCGGCAACGCCCGGAAAGGGCAGGACCAAAGCGGCTTGCCCGGATGCTCTGCCCGAGCCTGCAGCGACCAGGCCGTCGCCGACTTCGTCCAGATCCAGCATGCGTACGTCGCTCTGCGCCCGCCGCCGATCGATGCAGCTATTGGTCATGATCTTGAAGATCCAGGCCTTGTAGTTCGTATTGGCTTCAAAACGATGGAAGGCGCGATAGGCCTTCAGGCAGGTATCCTGAACCAGGTCCTCGGCCGCCTGCCGCTCCTGCGTCATCCGCAAGGCCGTGCGATAGAGGCTGTCGAGCAGAGGCCGCGTCAGGGCTTCAAAGCTCTCCTGCCTCGCCTGCAGCGTCATCGGCTCTTCGTTCATTGCTGCCGTCGGTTAAAATCTGGCTTCTTGGCTATCCTATCACCTAGAACGAGCCGATCCTGAAAGAGTTCCAGAGAATTTAACCGCAATAAAAAAGCCCGCAACGAGGCTGCGGGCTTTGATCTGCGTCACCACTGCGCCCTACGGCGGCGCTTTGGGGACGGCCTTACTTAACCGGAATCGCGTCCGGATAGCTGACAACTGTGTCAATTGTAGGTCGAACCCGCTCGCCCGGCGCTTCGACGGCCGAGCCGATGTAGATAAATCCAACGATCTCCTGGTCGTCCGCAACGCCCAACGCCTGCTTGACGTTGTTGTTATAGGCCGGCCACTCGGTCAACCACTGCGCCGCATAGCCCAGGGCGGCCGCGGCATTGAGGAGGTTCATACAGACCGCGCCGCAGGAGAGTATCTGCTCGGATTCCGGAACTGAATGTTCCCGGTTCACCTGGCTGCTGACCACGATCAGCAGCGGTGCACGCTGCGGCCGCTCCCGCTCGAACTCGACCTGCTTGTCGTTGGCATCCGGAATCCGCCCGGAAAATTCGCTGGCAAAGACATCGCCGAGCATAGCCTGCGCCGGCTTGTTCAGAACCTGCAGGCGCCAGGGGCCGATCTTGCCGTGGTCCGGCACCCGGATTCCGGCCTCCAGGATCAGATCCAGCTCTTCCTGCCCGGGGCCCGGTTCGCACATGTTTTTGACGACCACGGAACGCCGGCGCCGCAAGAGATCGATCGTGGATTGAGCCGAGGTATCGATGACAGTGTCCGCCATGGTCTTCTGAAATCTCCCAGATCGAAGCAGACCGGCAGCAGGTCCGGTTCGGTTTTACCGCCCGGACGCTACCACTTCGGCATTACTCTGCAAACGCCTTCTCGACAACGAAGTCGCCGGGCGCCGAATTCGCCCCTTCGACGAGGCCCGCCGCTTCGACCAGATCCCTCACATCGCGAATCATGCCAATAGAACCGCAGATCATGACCCGGTCAAGGGAGGGATCAAATGGCTGACTTCCAACCTTTTCAAAAAGTTGCCCGTTTTCGATCAGGGTGGTGATGCGCCCCGTGTTAACATAGTCCTCGCGGGTCACACTGCCGAAGTATGTCAGTTGCTTCGCAGCCTGTTCGCCGACAAGAGGGTCTTCCTTCACTGTCGAAACCAGGTCCTGACCATAGGCCAGTTCCGCAACGTCGCGGCAGGTATGGGTCAAAATGACCCGCTCAAAGTTCTCATAGGTCTCAGGATCGCGGATCACGCTCGCGAAGGGCGCAACTCCGGTCCCGGTAGAGAGAAGATAAAGATTTTTGCCCGGCTTCAGAGCATCGAGCACCAATGTGCCCGTCGGCTTGCGGCCCAGAAGCAGGGTATCGTTCGGCTGAATCGCCTGCAGCCGGCCGGTCAGGGGGCCGTCGGGAACCTTGATCGAAAAGAAATCCAGGGCGTCGTCCCAGGAGGGACTGGCGATGGAATAGGCCCGGAGCAGAGGCTTTTCGCCATTCATCAGGCCGATCATCACAAATTCGCCGGACCTAAAGCGAAAGCTGGCAGGCCGCGTGATGCGGAAGGAAAACAGACGCTCCGTCCAGTGACGCACGTCGATCACCCTCTCCGCAGTGACCGATTTCGGTAGCAGCGCAGTATCGATTCCCACTCTCAAACTCCAATTTTCGTCGGTTTTCTGCCGTTTTCGCAAGGTTATGGCAGGCCACTTGCCCGACCGCCTGTCTCCGCCGACCGCAGGACAGAAAGCCTTAGGTAGGCGCCATCTTCGCGACTGCAAGATAGGGATAGAAAAGAAAAATGCAAATGATAATCATTATTAATATAGAAACAAAATACCCCTCGTGCAGACAGCAACCTGCTCCTGCGCAGAAAGAGGGGGCGCCGGACTCGGAGGCCGACCAGAAGATTACGGAAAACGTGGGACATGCCGTGGTGGCGGGAGTGTTTTCTTACCGCACCTCGTCCAGCGCCTGCAGCTTCGCGACCTTTGGCGCCGAGCGGCCGCCCTGAAAGGAATTTCGGATAAAGATATCGGCCAGCATCCGGGCCACGGAGAGGCCGGTGATCTGCGCTCCGAAAGTGACGATCTGCGCATTATTGCTCGCGATGGCCCGCTCGGCGGTATAGGGATCGGTCACACAGACGGCCCTGACCCCGGGGACCTTGTTCGCGGCAATCGCCATCCCGGCCCCGGTCCCGCAGATCAGGATCCCACGTTCGAAGTCCCCCTGCGCCAGCCTGCGCGCCAGTCCCGAGCCGACATCCGGATAGTCCACCGGGGTCTCATCGTTGACGCCCAGATCGACCATTTCGATCCCCTGGGACGCCAAATGATCACGCAGATCGTTCTTCATCGCCAGGCCCAGATGATCACATCCGATTCCGAGCTTCGTGACCTTGATGTCGCTATCCGTCATTGCCTCTTCTCCAATGGCTAAAGCGCTAGGGCGGGATCGAAAGTGAAGGGCCGGTTCTCCAGGATCGTATCCAGCAGCCCGCGGGTCAGCGGCAGGCCGGCGGGATCGAGCTTCGACTGCTCGAAGGCCGCGAAAAGGCCCGGCGCCAGACTGCGGCCGGTGTCGATGCCCTCGACGGTCTCCCCCTTCAACGGCCCCGCCATTACATCCCGCAGCGACAGATCCTTCCCGAGATACTGGCCCAGGCGGCTGTTGCGGCCACCGCCGACCGTGACATGCAGATCGCCCACGCCGGCCAGATCATAGGCGGTCTCCCGGCGCCCCCCGATCCAGGCCGCCAGCCCCGCCATCTCGCGGATGGCCTGATTGAAGGCGGCGGCGGTGGGATTTTTCGCGGCGGCAGCGGAGGCATCGCCGGGCAGAACATAGCGGCTGATCATCGCGCTGACGCCAATGGCGAAGAAATTCTTGAGGGCGGCACAGGCTTCGACGCCGGTCAGATCGTCGCTGACGTGGACCGAGTAGTGTTTCGTCTGCATGACTGCGGCGAAATCGGTGGCAACCGAAGGGTCTTCGGACGCGAAGACGACCGAGGTCGCCTGGCGCAGCGCCAGTTCCCGGGCAATGCAAGGACCACCAATGCCGATCAACGGCACCTCGCCGAGCCCCTTATCGCGCAAGGCAGCGCTGACCCGCTCCGTGAAAGCAAAAGGTTTATTCTGTCCGGATTCAGCCAACCCCTTGGTCACCAATGCGACGGGCTTGGGGCGATCGAGCAATCTCAGGAGTTGCTCAATGGCCCAGGAAACCCCGGGGCTGCTTACGCCAACCACGATCACGTCCGCCTCACGCCCCTGCCCGGCAGTCACCTCGTCGATCTGCAGCGGCACGACCTTGTCGGGCAGAGGCGCGCGCAGGGTCGGGTGCGTCGCGCGATCTTCTTTCAAGGCCGTGATAATGTGGCGATCCAGATGCGTGCCGACGAGCGTAACCTCATGGCCGTTATCGAGCGCCGGAACCGAGAGTGAACTCCCCATCACGCCGGCGCCGAGAATGAGAATCCGAGCCATCAGTCGATCCGCTTTTCGCTGCCCTGGTCGAAGAGATGCACCTTCGCCGGATCGATGGAGAAGGCCACGGAGTCCCCGCGACCGACCCGCAACCTGCCTTGCGCCACGGCCCGGAGCAGTTGGCCGTCAAAGCGCAGATGCAGGTGCGTTTCGGCGCCGGTGTTTTCGAGAAACTCAACGCTACCGGAAACCTCTCCCTGATCGGTTACCGTGATATCGAGCGGCCGGACGCCGTAGACCACCGGCTGCCCCGAAGCAGCCGATGTATTGTCCGGCAATGGCAGAGAACTCGCACCGACCTGCACGACCGGCCGGCCATCATGGCTGCCGACCTCCCCCTTCAGGAGGTTGATCGAAGGCGAGCCGATGAAGTCCGCAACAAAGCAGTTGGCCGGTCGGTCGTAGATCTCCTCCGGCGTTCCGATCTGCTCGATCCGGCCGCCGTTCATGACCACGATTTCATCGGCCATGGTCATGGCCTCGATCTGATCATGGGTGACATAGATCGTCGTGGTCTCGAGGCGGTCGTGGATACGCCGTATCTCGTAACGCATCTGTCCGCGCAGCTTGGCATCGAGGTTGGAGAGCGGTTCGTCGAAGAGAAAGACCCGCGGATGCCGCACCAGCGCCCGGCCCATGGCCACGCGCTGACGCTGGCCGCCGGACAGGGCCTTGGGGTAACGCTTCAGATAGTCGGTCAGATTGAGGATCTCGGCCGCTTCCTCGACCTGGCGCTTGATCTCATCGGCCGGCACCTTGCGGACCTGCAGGCTGAAGGCGATGTTGTCGAAGACCGTCATCTGGGGATAGAGCGCGTAGGTCTGAAACACCATGGCGATGTCGCGGTCGCGCGGATGGATCTCGTTGACCCGCTGGCCGCCCATGCGGATTTCGCCCGCAGTGATGGTCTCCAGACCTGCCGTCATGCGCAGCAGCGTGGTCTTGCCGCAGCCGGAGGGCCCCAGCAGCACCACGAACTTTTGCGCCTCGATGGCAAAGGAGATGTCCTCCATCACCACCACCGGTCCGAAGCTCTTTCCTATCCCGTCGTATTCAACGGTCGCCATACCTCAAGTTCCCCAATCCAACTTTCCCCAGGCCCAGCCGCTCAGAAGCAGGCCTGCGCATAGCTCTCCAACTGTCCGCTGTCGTCCGCCAGGTCGAGCGCGCTGAAACGCTCGCGGATGAAGCGGGCGTAGCGCACCGCGTCCGGATAGAAGCCGTCCGGCAAGCCGAGCTCCTTCCCGCTGGTCTGACAGTGGGCCGCCTCCATGGCGGTATGCACCTTTTCGTAAGGCAACATGACGGCGCGCAGTTGCGCGGCAAAGCCGTCCCAGTTCTCCTCGAAGCGCCTGTTCAGACGGTCGGCGCCCGCTTGGTCGAGCGCTTTCAAGCGGGTCTGCTCGATCATCATCTCGGCGTAGTCCTTGCCGAACTTCTGATGCAACTCAGCTTCGGGAATGTTCGTCGGACGCATGACCGGCGGCTGATCCTTGTTCAGAAGGTCGTTCTGGAGGCGCGACATCGAAAGGGTCGCGACCCCGACCTGTTCACCATGGGAGGTGCGCGGATGGGCCTCGCCGGCGAACATGTCGATGTAGTGGGAGATCATGTGTTCGGCCATGCTGCCGCAGTGGGTGGTGCCGGTGAAGGAGGTTCCCAACCCCATGATCGCCGAGATCCGCGTGAGCATCGCCAGGGATTCGATACTGCCGGAGAGCATACGGTCGGCATTGTCGATCATCCCCCCTTCGTCATAGTTCAACAGGACGTAGGGCGTGTCGGAATAGGGCGTGTCGAAGAGGATGTGCGACATCAGCCAGTCGACCTGCGCGGTCGTGCGGCAGATGACGTCGGCGAATGCGGCGGAGATCAGACGCGCGGGACAGTTCGCGATCACACCGAGATCGTAGTAGATGCCTTTCGCGCCGTGACAGGGGATCGATTTCTTGAAACCGCTGAAGGATACCGAAGCGGTCGAGGTCGAATAAGCGTTCATGGGCGAGGTCGCGAAGACCGAATAGTCGCGCCCGTCGAGATAGGTCGCGTATTTCACGCTGTCATTGATCGTGCCGGAACCGACGGCAATCAGCACCTCCGCACCGCGGGTCGCCTCCTGAAGCTGTTTGACTCCCTCTTCCGAGCAGCTTGGCTTTTCCCAGACATACTCACTGACCGAGCCCAGCGATCGCAAAGCTTCATAAACCCGGCGCCCCAGGGCCTCCCGGGTAAAGCTGTCGCTGACCACCAGCATGGATTTGCCACGATGCCGCGCGGCGATCAGATCGGCTTCGGCGCCATCCAGCGTCGGCGCGATCACCATGGCCTCAGGTGGAATCCCCTGTTGCTCGCCCGTCTTGGGATTGACCCAGCTCCCCGCGACCAGTTCGTCGAGAACACCGCCGTAACTCTCGATAGCGGCTGATTCCGATCTCTTCGTATCACTCTCGAGGGTCACGCAGGTGTTCCTTCCGCGGCAAATTGGACAAGTCTTTGGTTGAGGCTGGCGGTCGCCTGGTAGAGCTCCCGGTAGATCTCCAGCAGGGCGCGGTAGCGCGCGCCCGCCCCGGCATCAGGCAGGATCGCTTGGGTCTTGCCGGACATAGCCGCGGCCGCCGCCACGATCGAGGGGTACCAGCCGGCCCCGAAGGCGGCGACCATCCCGGCACCTAGAGCAGAAGCCTCCACGGTATCGCTGATGTGCACTTCCTTACCGGAGGCGTCGGCGAGCATCTGCCGCCAGAGCGGGCTGGATGCGCCGCCGCCGATCGCCACGTAATGCGAGATGGCATGGCCCAGCGCCTTTTCGGTCTCCTGCGTGCGCATCACCTGGTCGATGGTGATGGCTTCCAGGATGGCGCGATAGACATGGCCCGCGCCGTGACTACCGCTCAGCCCCAGGATCACACCGCGGGCCGCCGTGTCCCAATAGGGATCCATCACACCCGACCAATAGGGTTGGACCAGCAGGCCGTTCGAACCGATCGGCAGCTCGAGCGCTTCCGCTTCCAGCTTGCTGAAGACCTCCGGGTCACTCTTGCCGCCGGGCATGAAACGCTCGACAAACCAGTCGACCAGAAAGGTCCCGGAGCGCAGGCAATTCTCGAAGATATAGCCCTCGCCCTGGGCGGCGATTTCCGTGCGCCAGGCAGGACCGAAGCGGTAGTCGGGCGACCAGACTCCCGAGACCACGGCCGTCCCCAGATTGATATAGGCCCGATCCGGCTGCACGCAGTTGGTGCCGAGCCCGGCACACTGCCCATCACCCCCAGCCGCGAAGATCGGCGTTCCTGGTTTCAATCCGGTGACGGCCGCAGCTTCGGCACTCACCTCCCCCAAACAGGCGCCGGGCGGCTCCACCGCCGGCAATCGGCTGGCATCGAGTTCCAGCGCGGACAAGAGTTCCCCGGACCAGCACTTGCCTTCCATATCGAACAAGCCCATGGGATCCGCGGAGGTCCAGCCGGTGCGATAAGGACCGCCGCAGAGCCGTTGAACCAGATAGCTCTGCACATCCGCAAAGCAGACCGTGCGGGCATAGAGATCCGGCAGATGATCCCGCATCCAGACCAAACGGTAGAGGCACGGCGTGATGTCGACCGGGCGTCCTGTGATGCGATGGATCCGCTCCGCGCCGAAAGTCTTCGAAAAGCTCGCAACCTCCGCCCGCGCGCGCTCGTCCAGCCAGGTGATGGCGGGATAGACCGCGTCGCCGTGTTCATCGAGGAAGGCGATGGTCTCGCGCTGATTGGAGATCGCCAGGCCTTCGATCCGATCCGCCCCGACCTGCGCGGTGCAGTCCGCCAGCGCTTTGCGGCAGGCCTCCCACCAGTCGAGCGGATCCTGCTCGAAGCAGTCGAGCCTCGGGTTGAAGAGCTGGATGGGCGCGCGCCCTTCTGCCACGACCTGACCCGCAGCATTCCAGGCAATCGCCTTGGTGCTCTGGGTCGAGCTGTCGAGACCGATGACAAGTCTGTCGGCGCCCGTGGACATGGGCTCAGTATTCCTGGCGGGTCGGCGTGACGACCATTTCCTGGATCAGCACGTTTTGCGGCATCTGGTAGGCGAAGAGGATCATGTCCGCGACATGATCCGCGGAGATGCCGCCGCCGATCCGCACCTTGTTGTCTTTGTAGTTCTTGAGGGTGTTCGCGTCGGTGACGTGATCCAGCACCTCCGTCTCGATGATCCCGGGCGAGATCACGATGACGCGCACGTTATGGGGCGCCAAATACTCTCGGATGCTCTCGGAGACCGCGTGCACGAAGAACTTGGTCCCGCAATAGACCGTATGGTCCGGATAGACCTTGCGGCCCGCGATCGAACTCATGTTGACGATCGTGCCCCGGCCGCGTTCCTTCATGCCGTTCATGACCGCGTGCAGAGCGTTCATCACACCCTTTGTGTTGATATCGATGGTCTCATCCCACTCGAGGGGATTCTGACTTCCGATGTCGGCCAGACGCGCGATGCCGGCATTGTTAAAGAGACAGTCCGCCGGGCCATAGAGCGCCTCGGCCTCCTTCACCGCCGCGGTAATGGCCTCCCGGTCGCGCACGTCCGCCTTGCGGCAAAGACAGTTTTCGAGGCCGAGCGCCTCCATCCGCTCCAGCCTGCGGGCCAGAAGCAGCAGCGGATGACCGGCCTTGGCAAAGGCTTTCGCCGTGGCTTCGCCGATGCCCGAACTGGCACCCGTAATGACGACGAGGGGTTTTCCCATCGTGAAAGAAGCTCCTGAAATTTGACCTTTTGCTTTTGGGAGGCAGCGCTACCTGCGCCGCCCCGCCAAAGACAGCGACCCGTGTCAGCCGCGGGCGACGATCTCGTCGACCTTCTCGGCAATCGAATCCATGGCCGCTTTTGGCGAGTCGTAGTCGCCCGCCCAGAAGCGGCCCAGTTCCACCGGAATGGTGTCGTTGGACAGCTCCGCCCAGGCCGGCAGATCCGGCTCGGACCCCATGTGATTGGCGATGGTGTCGCGCACCGCATCCAGGTGCCGGGTCGTCCCACCGATGCCTTTCTTGGCATTGGCCTTGATCCGCGGATCGTCGTAGACGCTCTCGCGGGTCGGGCCGGTGCCGCCGCCCAGGGTCGTGATGTAGACCTGGGTGTCGAAGGAGGTCGCCCACTGCGCGAAGAGCCAGGCGGCATCCTCGTTCTTGGAGTACTTGGAAACCGCCAGTGACGAGCCACCCTGGTGTCCGACACCCGGGATTTCGCCGAAGCCGGTATCGGCGACGGTGCGCAGCGGCGCCTTGGGCGCCGGCGGCACGGCGGCTTCCATAAGGCCGGAGACCTTCGAAGCTTCCGGATTGTCCCAGAAGGGGAAGAACTCGCCCCAGCTCAGGGTCTGACCGATGATGCCCTGCGCCATGGACTGCCCCTGGCCGTCCCAGGTCCAGGTGGTCACGCCCTCGGGCATGTTTTCCTTCAGCTTGACCCAGTACTCCATGGCCGCAAGGCCGGCATCGTCATTACCGGTGAACTTGCCGTCGGAACCGAAGATGGAACCGCCGTGTGCCCAGAGCCAGCAGGTCCAGTCGCACTCGAGACTGTAGTGGCCGGACTTCATCTGGCCGTTGGTGCCGTAGATCTCCGGCTGCTTCGCCTTCTGGATGGCGACGGCGTTGGCTAGGTACTCGTCCATGGTGGTCGGGACCTTCAAGCCCAACTCATCATAGATGTCGGCACGGTACATGGTGATGAAGATCGGAATGTCGTAAGGCACGCCGACCATGATGCCGTCGTACATGGAGATACCGTCGACCAGCGCCGGCAGGAAGTCGTCCATGTTGTAGTTCGGCATGGCCAGGTCGCTGTTGGCGGCATACTTCTCGCGCGGATCGATCACGTCGCCGGAGAAGCTCGCCATCCAGCTCTGATCGATATAGTAGAGATCGTAGGTGCCGAGGCCGGATGCGACATCCAGGGTCAGTTTCTGCAGGACCTGCTCCAGCGGCAGGACCTCGATCTCGACATTGATGCCGGTCGCTTCCTCGAAGAAGGGCTTCAAGGCCGAGTTGATCGCGTTTGATGGTGGCGTCGATTCCGTGGCAAGGCGCACGGTCTGCCCTTTGAAAGGCTTCGCGACGTCCTTCAGCCAGGCCATCATTTCCTTATCGGGCTCGATCTCAGCCGCCGCCGCGGGCGAGATGAAGCCACCCCGGCCACCGAAAGGCATCATGGAGCTCAGCCCGAGAACCCCGGCGCCCAGGCCGAGCTTGCCGGCCGCGCGCAGGAAGCTGCGGCGATCCATCTGGCCCTTCACGAAACGGTCGGTAATGGATGCAAGGTAGAGTTTTCTATCTAACGGATTCATTGTCTTTTCCTCCCTTAACTTGCTTTTGCTCATTGCCGGGTCACTGTTTCAGCGATCCCAGGGTTAGGCCGCGCACGAGATTTTTCTGAACCAGTAGAATGAAAATAAAGGCGGGCAGCATGGCCGCCGTTCCCAGGGCCGCCATGTTGCCCCAGGCCGTGCCGGTCGAAGTGACGAAGGTCGAGGAGACCACGGGTACGGTCTTCAGCGAGGTCTGCGTCAGGGTTAAGACGAACAGGAATTCGGTCCAGCTAAAGATGAAGCAGAGGACCGCCGTCGCCGCGATTCCGCCCATGGCCATGGGCAGGACGATGCGGCGGAAGATCAGGAAGCGCGAGGCGCCGTCGATCAGCGCGGCCTCGTCGATCTCGGTGGGGATATCGTCGAAGAAACTCTTCAGCAGCAACACCGCCAGCGGCATGTTCATCAGCGCATGGATCAGGATGATGCCGAGGTGGCTGTCGAGCAGTCCGAAGTTCTTGTAGATGAAGAACATGGGGATCGCGACGGCGACCGGCGGCATCATGCGGGTCGAGAGTATCCAGAAGACAAAGTGATGCTGCCCCTTGATGCGCATGCGTGAGAGCGCATAGGCCGCCAGCACGGCGATCGATACCGCCAGCAGGGTCGAAAAAAGCGCCACGACGATGCTGTCGACCAGCCGCGGCGTCATGTAAAAGTCACCGCCGCCCGGAATAACTTCCAGCCCGTTCTCAAAGCCCAGGGAAACGCCAAAGACCTCCTCGAAAGACTTCCAACTGGGAGTAAACTGAAAGACCTTCGGGGGCAGGGAAAAGATCTCGCGTTCGACCTTGAAGGCGACGGTGATCCAGTAATAGATCGGAAAGACGAAGAGCGCGACGATGGCCCAGGCGGCGAAGGCGCGCAGGATTCTTTGAGTGGGGGTCAGCAGCATCCTCTACCACCTCGTCTTGGTGAGAGTGACGAAGAGGTTGGCCGCCACCAGGATGACGATCAGCGCGAAGAGCGAGATGGTCGCGCCGTACCCCCACTTGATGAAGCTGAAGGTCTGCTGCCAGGCGTAGAGGCTGAGCGTGTAGGTCGAGGTACCCGGCCCGCCCGAAGTCATGACATAGACGTAGTCGAAGGTCCGGAAGAGATCGATGCCGCGGATCAGCACGGCGATGGCGATCACCTTGCTCATCATCGGCAGGGTCAGGCGGCGAAAGATCTGCCAGTTGGAGGCGCCGTCGATCATGGCCGATTCAAAGGGATCGCTCGGTAGGGCCCGCAGCCCGGCAACAAAGATCAGCACCATAAAGGGCGTCCACTGCCAGATATCCGCCAGCATCACGCCCATCAGGGCGCTGGTACTGTTGGCCAGGATCGAACCGCCTTCCAGGAAGCCCATCGACTGCAGGAAGTAGGTGATCACACCGAACTGCGCGTCTTCCATCAGCAGGAACATCATCCCGGTGATGGCGGGCGGAATGACCAGGGTCAGGGTGAGCAGACCGCGCAGGATACCGAAGCCCGGATCGTCGGAGTCGATCAGCAGGGCGATCGCCATACCCAGGACCAGTTGGATCGAAAGACAAATCCCGGTGTAGAGCAGCGTGATCCAGAGCGAGCCCCAAAGCCGCGAGTCCGCGAAGAGGCGCTCCCAGTTATCGGCGCCGACAAACACCAGTTCACGCTTGCGAGGCACGAACTCATGAAGGCTCAGATAGATGTTGTAGAAAAAGGGATAGAGCGCAAAGACCACGAGAATGATGATCAGCGGAAGCAGCCACGGCAGAGGCCGGTCAGAGATAAAGAGACGGGGTGCGCGCAGAGGCAGGGACGTCATTGCCGCATCCACCCGTCAGCCACGCTGAATGCCTGCGCAACAAGCACCAATGAGCCTCCCTAATCTTTGTCGGACCGGACATTCCGCTGCGCGAGCACCGGAAGTCAGCCGCTTTTCATTGCCGGAAAGCGTGACATAACAAATGTTCATATGCAATAACATTTGTTCAAAGCAGCCGATGCCGTGGCTATCGCGACGCTTCATCCGGGCGTTTTGGCCGCTTTAGCTCCCGGCCTTCGGGTGCTATCCCTTGTCGGGGAATCCTGCGGAAGAAGGCCGAGTCGCCAGCTTCGATTCGTTGACGGACTCGGCTCTGGGCATAGGAAAATGGCTTCGATCGACAACAGCATGGCTCAGGAGAGCAGCGAACAGCAGGATTGGCCCGAGCAGCTCGCCGTCCGCATCGCCTGGTGCTACTACGTCCTGGGTATGACCCAGCAGGAAATTGCCGCCCGCGTCGGCGTGAACCGGACGCGCGTCATCCGCCTGCTGGCGGAGGCGCGGCGAAGAGGCGTGGTCAGCATCTCGATCAATTCGAAGCTGACCGAGAACGTCGAACTCGGCGAGGCCCTGGCCGAACGCTACAAGCTGGATCTGGCAGAAGTCACCCTCGCCTACACGGAGGACGAGGACGAACTCTCGCGCCTGGTTGGCGCCGCGGCTTGCGAGCCGGTCCTCAGACGCTTGAAGAACGGCATGACCATCGGCCTCGGCTGGGGCGTGACGCTAAAGGCCTTCGCCCATGCCATGCCGGAAGCCCCCATGCGCGAGGTCTCCGTCGTCGCCCTGCTGGGCTCCCTGACCCGCCGCTCGTCGATCGCCGCCTTCGAAGCCACCACGGAGCTGGCGGGCAAGCTGCGCGCGGAGTGCCTTTACCTCCCCGGCCCCATCGTCTGTGACACCCAGGAGAGCCGGGACATCCTGTTCCAGCAGCCCCTGCTACAGGAGATCTACGACCGGGCGCTCAACTCGGAGCTGGCCATCGTGAGCATCGGCGGCCTGGACAGCGCCACCATCCGCCGGGTCGACTTCGTCAGTGAAGAAGAGTTTGCCAGCGCCAGCGCCGCCGGCGCGGTCGGCAACTTCCTGGGCTATTACATCGGCAAGCAGGCAGAGGTCATCGATCATCCCGTGAACCGTCGCGTGATCGGTCTGCATCCGCGCGAGTTCGCGAAGATCAAACAGCGCATCATGATTTCGGGCGGCGAGAACAAGGTCACTGCCCTGCGCGCCGTCCTGGACCAGGGACTGATCACCGGCCTGGTGACCGATCAAAAAACGGCCCGCGCGCTTCTTGATTAGAGCGGCGGGCCGTTAGTTTCACAACGGGAAGAGAGTTAGACGGTACCGCCGAGAGATCCCTCGAGTTCGGCCAGTTCCTGACCACCGGCCATCATATCCTGCAGTTCCTCCGGCGAGATCTCGCCCCGCTTCGCCGTGCCCAGGGTCTTGCCGCGGTTGAGCACGGTGAAACGATCGCCCACCGCCATGGCATGGCGGACGTTGTGCGAGATGAAAACCACGCCGATGCCGTTCTTGCGCACCTTGTCGATGGTCGCCAGTACGTTTGAGGTCTGGCGCACGCCGAGCGCCGAGGTCGGCTCATCCAGGATCAGGACCTTGGCGCCGAAGTAGACCGCCCGGGCGATGGCGACGGTCTGCCGCTCGCCACCGGACAGCGTGCCGACGGCCTGGGAAGGCTCGCGCAGACGGATGCCCATCTTGGCCATCTCTGCCATGGTGACCTGATTGGCGTGGTCGAAATCGATGAACTTAAGGGGTCCGATGGACTTCTTTGGCTCTCGGCCCATCCAGAAGTTCCGGGTCACCGACATCAGCGGGATCATGGCAAGGTCCTGATAGACCGTTGCGATGCCCGCCTCGATGGCGTCCCGGGTGCCGTTGAAACTGGTCTCGGCACCATCGACCAGGATCTGTCCTTTGGTGGGCATATGCACACCGGACATGGTCTTGATGAAGGTGGACTTGCCCGCGCCGTTGTCTCCCAAGAGACAATGGCATTCACCGGGATGAACAGCCAGCGACACGCCGGCGAGAGCGATCACCGAGCCGAAGTGCTTCTCGATATCGCGGAGTTCGATCAAGGGCGTCGACATATCAGCGTTCCCCCGTGATGATGCGGCGAATGTAGGTGTTCAGGATCACCGCGAGAAGGAGGATGCCCCCCAGGAAGACCCGGAAGAGCGAGCTTTCGACACCGGCGAAGAAAAGGCCCTGCTGGACCACGCCGAAGATCAGCGCGCCCAGGGCCGCCCCGATGACCGAACCGTAGCCGCCGGTCAGCAGCGCGCCGCCGATCACCACCGAAATGATCGCCTCGAACTCTTTCAGCAGACCGCGGTCGGCCGCCGCCGAACCGAACTCCATCACCTGGCAGGTGGCGAAGACCGTCGCGCAGAAGGCGGTGAACATGAACATCAGGATCTTGACCCGGTCCACCGGCACGCCGGTGTAGCGTGCCGCCTGCGCGTCGCCGCCGGCAGCGAAGATCCAGTTGCCGAACTGGGTGCGGGTCAGCAGCAGATGCGCGAAGACGATCAGGACGATGGCCCAGACGATCAGCATCGGCACGCCGTCGACGATGGGTTGGCCGGCGCGGCTGCCGGCCACGAATTTTCCGATCAGTCCCAGATCCGCCAGCCAGACAAAGAGACCGTTCAGAATCTTGCCGCCGAAGAGAGAAGCCAGCCAGTCGCCTTCAGCCGCGTCGCGGATCCCACCGATGATGGTCTTGTTGGTGGTGGCGATGGCCGCGAAGATCGTGAGGCCGCGCAGGATGTAAAGAAAAGCCAGCGTGACGATAAAGGACGGCAAACCTGTGCGGATGACCAGATAGCCGTTCAGCCAGCCAATGCCGAGCGCGACGATGAAGGCGGTGATGATCGAGATCCACATGGGAAAGCCCCAGGTCACACTCATCAGCGCGATCACGATCCCGGAAAAACCGATCATGGAGCCGACGGAGAGATCGAACTCCCCGGCGATCATGAGAAGACAGGCGCCGACCGCGATGATGGCGAACTGGGCGGAGACGACGCCCCAGTTGAGCACGCCCTCGGCCGAGAACATGCCGGAATCACGGGCAACCAGTAAAAAGAATACAAAAACCAGTATGGTCCCGCAGATCGATCCCAGCTCCGGGCGGATCATGGCTTTTCTGAAGCCGGAGATCTCTTTAACGCGTTCGTCTTTCTCTGCTGCGGGAGCAGCGGTGTTATCCGCGTTGTTCGCTGTCATATCTTCCTCCCCTCCGACGTCCAGGACGCTACCTGATCATCCGGGCCGACTGCCTTTTAGCCACAGGGACCCTGGCCTCTCCTCAGGAAGACAACCTGAGAGGCTTGCAGGAGTTGTTCGTCAGGCTGTTGTCCTGCATCGGGCGATCACTTCGCCCGCATGGGATAGAAGCTCCCGGACGGCGAAGCCATCCGGGAGACAATCATCATTGGTATCAGCGGTACTCGCCGGCGAACTTCTCGACTTTCTCGAGAGCGTCCTTGGTGACGAAACCGGGACCGGAATTGATGTTGTTGCCGGGCAGCACGCCAAAGCGATGATAGTTGGCGAGAACGATCACCGGCATGTAGGCCTGCAGGAAGGGCTGCTGATCGATGCCCCACTTGATGGTGCCGTCCTTGATGCCCTTCACGATCTCGGTGCCCAGATCGAAGGTGCCAAAGTAGATGCTGCCGGCCATGCCGTTTTCCTTCAGCGCCTCGATGGTCGGATCCGCCGAGGTCGGGCCGAGGGTCAGAACCGCATCGGTCTCAGGATTGGCCGAAAGATAGGCTTTGACCTTATTCTTGATTTCCGCCGGGTCCTGACCGGAATCGATCATCGATTTGCCCAGTTCAACGCCGAGGCCATCGGCGAAACCGCGGCAGCGCTCACCGACCACCGGGTTGGAGACCACGTGGTTGACGCAGAGGAAGGAACCGACGCCGTCGCGCTTGGCGCGCTGTCCGGCGGCCAGGCCGGCGTCATACTCGGGCTGACCCACGTACATCAGAGCGCCGACTTCGGCCGCCTGCTCGGGCGTGCCTGAGTTGATGATGATCACGGGAATGCCCTTGGCGACGGCATCCTCGATCGGGCCGCGGAGCACGTCCGGATCGGCCAGCGTGGTGATGATGCCGTGCGGATTGGACGCAGCGGCCTGGGAAATGATGCGGGCCATGTCGCCGATATCGCCGGTTGGCGGGTTACGGTATTCCACTTCCGCGCCGACCTGCTCGCCGGCAAGCGCCATGGCATTCTTGATGGTGTTCCACCAGGAGTCGGAGTCCGGCGCATGACTGACGAGAATGAACTTCTCGCCTTCCGCCCAGGCGCTGGAGATGCTGGTTCCTGCAAGGGCTGCGACCGCCGCAACGGCGCAGAGTAGCTTCTTCATTCTTTTTTCCTCCCGAAGTTCGGGGTCAGCGGCTGGCGCTGACAACCCACTGACGAACATAAACCACAGAACGGTCAATTTTGCAACCGGTTGCAAAAATTTCCGCAAAGGTTCATCATTCCCCTGGGGGATGGTGCTCCGCCCGGTTAAACCCGGACGCTCGTCTACCCGCGTTTCGCAGGATCGGTGCAGTATCGCTTATGGCCATCACACTCAAGGAAGTCGCAGAACGCGCCGGCGTCTCCCGCTCGGCGGTCTCGCGCACCTTTACACAAGGCGCGAGCGTGTCTGCCAAAACCCGCAAGAAAGTCGAGAAAGCCGCCCGCGATCTGGGCTATTCACCGAGCCTGATCGCCCGCAGCCTGGCCACCAATCGAACCAAGCTGATCGGCCTGATCGCCAACAACTTTCAGAACCCGGTTTTTCTTGAAGTCTTCGATCTCTATACCCGGGCGCTGCAGGAACGGAACCTGCGTCCTCTGCTGGTCAATCTGACCGACGAGACCGATCCTTCGGCCTCCGTGCGTCTGCTGAAACAATATTCCGTCGACGGCGTGATCGTCGCCTCCTCGACCCTGCCGCCGGCCTTCGCCCTTGCTTTCCGTGAGGCGCAGGTGCCGGTCGTCCATGCTTTCGGACGCTTCGCTTCCACCCCCGACGTTCATGTCGTCGGGATCGACAATGAGCATTGCGGGGCGATGGCGGCAGAGACGCTATTGGCCCATGGCTACCGCAAGGTCGCCTTTCTCGGCGGGCCGCAAAGCGCCACCTCGGCCCAGGATCGCGCCACGGGCTTCACGCGGCGCGCGCAGGAGATCGGTCTGGCGATCACGCAGAGCCTCTATGCAGAAGCCTATGCCTACGAGGCGGGGCGTCTGGCAATGCACGAACTGCTAGAGAAGGGTGGCTTCGAAGCGGTTTTCTGCGGCGACGATCTGATTTGCATGGGTGCGATCGACGCGGCACGGGATGCCGGCCTTTCGATCCCCCAGAACATCGGCTTCATCGGCTTCAACGACATGAACATGTCGGCCTGGCACGCCTACAGCCTGACCACCATCCGCCAACCCCTGAAGGAGATCATCCTCGGCTCCGTCGAGCTGGTGGTCTCCATACTCGACGAACCCGAGCGGGCGCCGGAAGTCCGCCTTCTGCCCTGCACTGTGGTGGAACGCAATACCCTGAAATCGCGCCCAGCCTAACGCTGTGACGGCGGCCGCGCATCGGTCCAGCGGCTGCCGTTACCGGCCGACTCGACAGCGGCGTAGACGGCGGCCATAGAGTTCAGCCCATCGATGGCGCGTGGGTAGTGAGTCGCCGCAGGATCGGGCATTCGTCCCTCTTTGCGCGCTGAAATCACCTCCGCCAGATCGGAATAGATGTTCGCGAAAGCCAGCGGCATGCCCTCGGCATGTCCGATGGTCACGCGCGAGGCCCTATCCGCTTCCGGTGAGAGTCCGGGACCGCCGCGTTCCAGCGTGCGCGTGGTTTCGTTCAACGGCGTCCAGTAAAGCTGGTTCGGCCATTCCTGTGCCCAGCGCAGCCCACCCTTTTCGCCGAAGACCTGGATGTTGAGCCCGTGCATACGCCCGACGGCCACCGCACTGGTCCAGAGACGGCCAACGACACCGTCAGTCATGCGGAAAGAAACCATGCCGTCGTCTTCCAGGGTCCGGCTTTCGATGCAGGAGGCGAAGTCGGCGGAGAGGCTGGTGACCTCCTGCCCGGTGACGAAACAGGCCATGTGCAGGGCATGGATACCGCAGTCCGCCATGACCGCCGAGACCCCGGCCTGCGCCGGATCGTAACGCCAGCGCACACGCGGGTTATCGGCGTCCTGCGCATCGGCGTGAAAGCCATGGGCAAACTCCGCCTTAACCAGGCGCACGCGACCCAGGTCGCCCCGCGCTACCATGGCCCGCATATGCCGCACGAGTGGATAACCGCTGTAGCCGTAGTTCACGGCGCAGATGCGTCCCGTCCCTTCAGTGAGCGCGACGATCTCCGCGCCCTCCTCGACCGTCATGGTCATGGGCTTCTCGCAAAGCACATCGAAACCGGCTTCCAGAAAAGCCTTGGTGATCTCGTAGTGTGTCGCGTTAGGCGTCGCGACCGTCACCAGATCGATACGGTCCTCGCGCGCAGTTTCCGCCGCCAGCATTTCCCGCCAGTCGCCGTAGGCGCGCTCCGCCGAGATCCCGAGGCGTTGAGCGTAGTCCCGCCCGCGCGCTGCGTCGGCATCGAGCGCACCGGCGGTCAGTTCGAAAAGCCCGTCCAGGCCCGCGCCCAGGCGGTGCGCCGGTCCGATCTGGCTGCCTTCGCCGCCGCCGATCATGCCCCACTTAAGCTTCGTCACAGATCTATCCCCACTCAAGAGAAGCCGATGGATTCGAGATATATCCGGTTGGCCTGCGCATCGTCGATAGGCGATGTAGCCTGCTCCGGATCACAGTCCTGCTCGACCGTGCACCAGCCCGTGAAGCCCGCTTCGCGCAGAAGGTTATGCACCGCCGGAAAGTCCGTTTCCCCCTGGCCCAGGGTGCAGAAAATACCCTGGCCGCAGGCTTCGTAAAAGTCGGTGCGCTTCTCGATCACATCGGCCTTCACCTGTGGATCGATATCCTTGAAATGCATGTAGGAGATCCGCGCCATGTGGCGTTTCATGAAGGCGACGGGGTCGAAACCGGCATAGCGCGCGTGACCGGTATCGAGGCAGATTTTCAGGCTGTCCGCGTCGACCTCTTCCAGCAGCCGTTCGACCTCGGGTTCGAAATCCATGAAGCCCGCGGCATGGGGATGGATCGCGACGGTCAGACCGTAGTCCTCGCTGCCCAGCCGTGCGATATGGCGGATGCGCTCGACAAAGCCCTTCCATTCATCAGGCCCCATCTGCTCCGCCTCGTCAGGCCGGCCCGCGGTCGGCGCCCGGCGCGGCGAGATGGAGTCGATCAGGACCAGATGTTCCGCGCCATGCGCCTTCAGCGCTGCGCAGGTCCGGGTCGCACCGTCCAGCACCTGGTCCCACTCACCTGGGTCGTGGAAGGGCCGGAACACGACCCCGCCAATGAGCTCCAGTTTCCGCTCCGCCAGGGCATCGCCCAGTTCCGCCGGATCCTCTGGCATGAAGCCGACCGGCCCGAGTTCGATCCCGTGGTATCCTGCGGCCTTACAGTCGTCCAGCACCTGAGTCCAGGCCGGATTGCGCGGGTCCCCGGCGAATTCAACGCCCCAGGAACAGGGCGCGTTTCCAATTCTGATCGACATAGATTTCCTGTTGTTCTTTGGGTTTCCGGTGGAGCCGAGATGGCTCAGATTTCGCTGAGCGGCACCCAGCGTCTGTCCTGCTGCGAGGACCAGGCGGCCTCAATGACCCGATTCACTTCCATCCCGTCCCGGAAGCTGGGCCAGACGGTCGCTCCGCTCTCGATAGCCTGTAGGAAGTCCTTGGCCTCGATGATGATCTGGTCCTGGTAGCCAGTGCCGTGACCCGGCCCCTGGCAGAAGACCACATAGTCCGGATGCTCCGGGCCGGTGAGGATCTTGGTGTAGCCCTGCCGGTCGGACGGCGCGTCGCTCTTATAGAGCCAGAGCGCGTTCTGATCTTCCTGATCGAAGCGCAGCGCGCCCTTGGTGCCGAAGATCTCGTAGGCATAGCCCATCTTGCGGCCGGTCGCGATGCGGCTGAAGTACAGCAGGCCCATGGCGCCATTCTCGAAACGGCAGAGGAACTGCCCCTGGTCGTCGTTCGTGACCGCCTGCGCTTCACCGTCCGGTCCCGGCCGCGATTTGTGCACCGTCTCGATGTCTGCCATCAGACTTTCGATCGGCCCGGCCAATGCCAGCGCGCCGTTGATCATGTGGGGCGCCAGATCGCCCATGGTGCCGTTGGGCCGGCCCCGGGTGCGCCAGTTGGCCGGTGCTTGCGGGTCCGCGAAGAAATCCTCGGTGTGCTCACCGCGGAAATAGGTGATCTCTCCGATTTCGCCCGATTCGACGATCTGTCGGGCGAGCTGGGAGGCAGGGGTGCGGATATAATTGAAGCCGGTCATATTGGCGACCCCGACCGCTTCCGCCGCCGCCACCATTTCCCGGCTTTCGGCGAGGCTGGCCCCGAGGGGTTTTTCGCAGAAGACCGGCTTACCGCGTTCGAAGGCGGCGAGCGCGATATCCCGGTGGAATTCCTGCGGCGCGGCAATCACGACCGCCTCGACGGCCGGGTCGGCCACCAGCACACGCCAGTCGGCCGTGGAGCGCTTGAAGCCGAAGGCGCGGGCCTTCTCCGCCGCGCCCGCTTCGCTGGTCGTGCAGATCATTTCGCAGACCGGCCGCAGCCTGGTGTCGAACACCGCACCGACCGCCTGCATGGCAACCGAATGGGCCTTGCCCATATAGCCGCCACCGACGATGCCGAGCCCCAGATTCCGCATGACCGCCCCACTTTGAGAGATTCTTTTTTGCAACCGGTTGCAAAAACAACTAAGCTCGTTTTAGCTTACAGCGTCAAGCATCAAATCGACTTTGGGAGAACGCAATGACCGCCAACGGAAAAACCGTGCGGCTGACCATGGCTCAGGCGCTGGTGCGCCACCTCGCCAATCAGTACATCATGATCAAGGGCGAGAAGGTCCGGCTCTGCGGCGGCGGTTTTGCAATCTTCGGTCACGGCAACGTCACCTGCCTCGGTGAAGCGCTCTACAACCATCGGGAAGAGCTGCCGGTCTGGCGCGGACAGAACGAACAGTCCATGGCCATGGCGGCCATCGGCTACGCGAAACAGAAACTGCGCCAGCGCTTCATGTTTGCAACCGCTTCCGCAGGACCAGGCACCACCAATATGCTAACGGCGGCGGGGATCGCCCACACCAACCGCCTGCCGCTCCTGATGCTGGCCGGCGACGCCTTCCTGACACGCCTGCCCGATCCCGTGCTGCAGCAGGTCGAGCACTTCGGCGACCCGAGCCTCTCGGTCAATGACGCCTTCAAGTCGGTCTCCCGTTATTGGGACCGCATCACCCATCCGGCGCAGATCATCCAGTCCCTGCCGGCGGCCATCAACACGATGCTGGACCCCGCCGACTGCGGGCCTGCCTTCCTTGGCCTGCCTCAGGACGTTCAGGGCTGGGCCTACGACTACCCGCTCAGCTTTTTCGAAGAGCGTATCCACCAGATCCGCCGTCAGACACCGGATGAACGGGAGGTGGCCGCCGCAGCCGCCCTGCTGTCCAAAGCCGAGCGTCCGCTGATCATCGCCGGCGGCGGCGTGCAGTACAGCCAGGCAACCGCGGAACTCATCGCCCTCGCCGAAAAGCACAGCATTCCGGTGGTCGAGACCATCGCCGGCCGTGCCAATCTCCTGTTCGAGCATCCGCTGAATTGCGGCCCCGTCGGCGTCACCGGCTCCAACTCCGCCAACAATCTCGCCGAACAGGCCGACGTGATCCTGGCCATCGGCACCCGTCTGCAGGACTTCACCACCGGCTCCTGGACCGCCTTCGATCAGGACGCCCGCTTTATCGGGATCAATGTCGGCCGGCACGATGCGGGCAAACACCTGTCGCAGCCCGTGGTCGGCGATGCGAAGCTTTCGATCGACCTTCTGACTGAAGCCTTGGGTGATTACAGCGCACCGGCGGCCTGGACCGAAAAAGCCACGGAAGAGCGCAACGCCTGGCACAGCTATGTGGACGACAACATCCGGCCGGGCAACCGTCCCCTCTCCTACGCCCAGGTGGTCGGCGCGATCAATCAGGTCTGCGACCCGCGCGACCGGGTCGTGGCCGCCGCGGGTGGCCTGCCCGCCGAAGTGACCGCCAACTGGCGCACCCACTCCGTCGGCACGGTGGACGTCGAATTCGGCTTCTCCTGCATGGGCTACGAGATCTCCGGCGGCTGGGGCGCGCGCATCGCGCAACAGGAAGAGGAGCCGGAGCGGGAGACCATCATCTTCATCGGTGACGGCTCCTACCTGATGCTCAACTCGGATATCTATTCTTCGGTGCTGTCCGGCAAGAAGATGATCGTGGTGGTCTGCGACAACGGCGGCTTCGCCGTGATCAACAAGCTGCAGAACGGCACCGGCAACGTCTCCTTCAATAACCTGATCCAGGACTGCAACCTGGCGGTCGAGCCCTTCGCGGTCGACTTCGAAGCCCATGCCCGCGCCATGGGCGCCAATGCCGAAACGGTCGGATCGATCTCAGATCTGAAGACGGCTTTCGAGCGGGCCAAGGCCTCCGACCGGACCTACGTCATCTCGCTCAAGGTCGATGCTTACGAAGGCTGGACCCAGGAAGGCCACACCTGGTGGGAGACCGGTATCCCCGCTGTATCCGACCGCGCGGAAATCAACACCGCGCGCGCCGGCGCCGAAGAAAGCCGGAAGCGGCAGCGCCAGGGCGTGTAACCACGATGACCGCCTCGCTCGACAGCCTGCAACGCAAACGCTTCCTGATCATCGGTCGGGCCGGCATGGATTTCTATGCGGAACCGCCCGGGACCGAGATGGAAGAGGCGGAGAGCTTTTCGGCCCATGTCGGCGGCTCCGCCGCCAACACGGCCGTGGCGCTGGCGAAGCTGGGGTGCGAGACGGAGGTGGTGACCTGTGTTTCGGACGACGCGGTCGGACGCTTCGTTACCGCGCGGCTCGTCAAGTTCGGGGTGGGCACCAGGCATTTCCGCCGGGTCGGCGGCGAAGCCCGAAACAGCCTGGCCGTGGTCGAAACCCGGCTCGAAAACTGCCAGTCGGTGATCTACCGCAACGGCGCGGCGGATTTCGACATGGGCATCGCGGACGTGGAAGCGCCGGACTATGGCGACTACGGCGGCGTGGTCCTCTCGGGCACGGCCCTGGCCGCCGAACCCTCCCGCTCAGCCACCTTCCGCGCCATCGAACTGGCCCGGGCGGCTGAAACGCCGGTCATTATCGACATGGACTACCGGCCCTACTCCTGGCCGTCCCAGGAAGAGGCCGCGGAGATCTACACCCGCGCCATCGAACGCTGCGACCTCGTGGTCGGCAACGACCTGGAGTTCGAAGTCGCGGCCGGTCCCGGACGCAACGGCTTCGAGCAGGCGCGCGCCCTGCTCGCCGGCGAGCCTTCCCTGGTCGTCTACAAAATGGGCGAGAAGGGTGCCGTCACCTTTACAGAGTCAGAGCATTTCGAGACCGGAATCTTTCCGGTCAGGGCCATCAAGCCCACCGGCGCGGGCGATGCTTTCATGGGCGGCTTCCTTGCAGGCCTCGCGGAGGGTCTTTCCGTGAAAGACGCCGTCATACAGGGCTCGGCCTCGGCCGCCATCGTCGTGACCCGGGTCGCCTGTTCCTCAGCCATGCCGGACAAAACTGAACTCGAGTGCTTTATCTCATCCCAAGACAATCTGTCGTGCAAAACGACGTTAGCCCCCGGAGAAACCCATGCATATCGCGCCCTTTGACAACAAGAACCAGCCGATCATCGATATGGAGGACTCGCGGGTCCCCCTCACCTACTTCAACATCGTCAAGCTGAAGAAGGGGCAGGCCTTCGAGTATCAGACGCCCGGCTACGAGACCTGCGTCGTACCCGCCACCGGCAAGGTCGACGTGGATGTCGCCGGCGAAGGCTTTGCCGGCATCGGTCAACGCACGCTGGATGTCTGGGACGGCGAGCCCGAGGGCGTTTACGTTCCGACCGCGGCCAAAGCCTCCTTCGTCTGTACGTCCGACGAGGCCGAAGTCTTCGTCGCCGGCGCCCAGTTCGACAAGACCCTCGAGCCCTTCGCCGTCCGCGCGGCGGACATCGACAAGGTTCAGTACGGCTCCGACGACACCAAGACCCACCGCAAGATCAAGCATATCTTCGGCACCAAGTACCACGACAAGGTTGGCCGGCTGCTGGTCTCCGAGCTCTTCACCGTCGGTCAGGGCGGCTGGTCCGGCTTCCCCTCGCACAAACACGATACCGACCGCCTCCCGGACGAAAGCCGGCACGACGAAGTCTATAATTTCCGCTTCAAACCGGACCACGGCTTCGGCATGCAGCTTTTGCAGAAGGAACAAAACGGAGTCGGCGAAGCCTTTCACGTCGTCGACGGCTCCACCTTCATGATCGACAAGGGCTACCACCCCTGTGTCGCAGCCCCGGGTTACGAGATGTACTACTTCACCATCCTGGGCGGCCTGAGCCAGCGCTCCCTGAAGCAGTACTTCCACCCGACCCACGCATATCAGATCGAAACCATTCCCGGCATCAAGGACATGATCGCCAAGTTCAAATGACCGCGGCGACACTCCGTGATGTTCTAAGCGACGCCATGAGCGGCGGCTATGCCGTCGCCGGACTGGTGGTGCTGGGCTGGGAGGACGCCTGTGCCTATATGGAAGCGGCGGAGCAGGCAAAGATCCCGATCATCCTGCAGGCCGGCCCCGGCTGCCGCAAACACACGCCGCTGCCGGTGCTCGGCAAGATGTTCCGGCATCTCGCTGATCAGGCCGGGGTGCCGGTGGTTTGCCATCTCGACCACGGCTATTCGCCGGACGACTGCCTGGAAGGGATCGATCACGGCTTCACCTCCGTGATGTTCGACGGCTCCAAGCTGCCGATCTCGGAAAACATCGAGATCACCGCCGGCATCGTTGAGAAGGCACATGCCGCCGGGGTCTCGGTCGAAGGCGAGGTTGGCTTCGTCGGTTACGCGGAAGGGGCCGCTTCCGCCACCACCGATCCGGCCGAGGCGGCGCGCTTCGAGCGCGAAAGCGGCGCCGACGCGCTGGCGATTTCCGTCGGCAACGTGCACCTGCAGACGGAAAAGACAGCAGGCATAGACTTCGGTGCCCTGGCCGCCGTTGAGGCCGCGACCTCGCTGCCGCTGGTCCTCCATGGCGGCAGCGGAATCCCAGCTGAGACACGTCAAAGGCTTGCGCACGAAACCCGGGTCTGCAAGTTCAACATCGGCACGGAACTGCGCATGGCTTTCGGTCAGGCCTTGCGCGCGAATTTAGAGGCCAATCATGAGGCCTTCGATCGTCTCGAGATCTTGAAGCCGACGATCCCCGCGGTCCGCGATGTGACCCTGGAAGTCATCCGCAACATCGGCCCGTCAAACTAGGCTCTATACGCCGCCCCGCTGCTTCCGGATATCGCCGCGCAGCAGTTCACTGATCATCAGATCGCCGTAACCTTCCGCTTCGGCCCGCGCGAAGATATCGAGGACGGCCCGGTTCAAGGGCGTCACCAGGCCCAGTTGTTCGTTCATCTCCGTGATGTAGCGCAGGTCCTTGTGCGCCGACTTCACGGTGAAGATGTAACCCTTGAAGTCCTCTTCCAGCGCGCCGCCGATCACACGGCGAAAGACACCCGAATCGCCCGAGCCGCGGATCACAACATCATATAGCTTGGCCCAGTCCGCGCCGGCCACATCGGCGGCATGAAAGGCTTCGAAGACCAATGCGGCGATCCCGAGGACCATGTAGTTATTCACCAGTTTGGCGCGGCCACCGGCCCCCACCGGCCCGAAGTGCTGCACCGCCGCACAGAAAGCCCTGAGAACGGGTTCTATGCGTGCGAAGACGGCATCCTCCGCCCCGACCAGGGCACCGAGTTCACCCGCCTCGGCCTGTTTTGTGCCACCGGTCAGCGGCGCTTCGGCGAAGGCAACGCCCATCGCGGCCAAACGTTCGGCCAGCTTGGCCGTCGAGGTCAGCGACGAGGTGCCCGTATCGACCAGCGTGTGGCCGCTATGCAGACTCGGCTGCAACCCCGCCACAACCCGCTCGACCACATCGGAATCCGGCAGGCAAAGCAGCATGACGTCGCTTGCCGCCGCCAGATCCTCATAGGTCTTTGCCTCGGCAGCGCCCTGCGCCAGCAAGGCCTCGAGGGGCTTGCGGTTGCGGTTGGCAATCACGGTCAGTTGGAAGTCTTTGGCCAGGAGGTTCGCCGCCATGCCGAAACCCATGGCGCCGAGGCCGATAAATCCCACACGCATAGGACCGCTTCCTCTCGTCATTAAATCGTCCAGCCACCATCGACGACGAAGAACTGACCGGTCGCCACCTTCGATTCGTCGGAGGCCAGATAAACCACCATGGGCGCAATATCCTCGGGATGGGTCATCTCCCGTGTCGGCTGGCGGTCCAGCATCTCCTCGTAGGCCTTGTCGTAATCGCCGCGCGCCGCCATGCGGGCCTTCAGCGAGGGCGTCAGCACCGTTCCCGGACAGACCGCATTACAACGGATCCTCTGCTGCACGTAGTCGCGCGCGATCGACTTGGTCAGGCCAAGCACGGCGCCCTTGGTCGCGCTGTAGACGCAGCGGCTGGCGACCCCCATCAGGCTGGAGGCCACGGTCGCCATGTTGATGATGGAGCCACCGCCGTTCTCGATCATTGCCGGCAGGAAGGTCTCGATCATACGGGCGTGGGAACGCACGTTGATCTGAAAAGACCGCTCCCAGGCCTCGTCGTCCGCTTCCAGCAAGGTGCCGTCATGCACGTAGCCGGCACAGTTGAAGAGCACATCCGGCGTCGGGACCTTATCGCGCAACGCGGTGATGGCTGGCGCATCGGTGACGTCGAGCTGCAGGCATTCGAGATTTGGACTGACAGCAGCAAGGCTATCGAGCGACGGCTGGTCGATATCGGTGGCGTAGACATGCGCGCCCTCTTCCGCCATGGCGATCGCACAGGCCCGGCCGATGCCCATCCCGGCCGCCGTCATCACCACCGTCTTTCCCGCCAGTCGTCCCATTCCAAATCTCCGCTTCCTTGGATGCTGTTGCAGTCGGGAGACTAGCCGATGAGGACCCGGGCGACGATGGAAAAGACAGGCCCTGGTACAGGCCGGCCTTGCGCTCTAAGATCGCCCGCCGCAATCGGAAAGCTGGAACAGAGTCAATGCGCTGGAAGAAAACCGTTCACATGGTCGAGGCCCATGCCGAAGGCGAGGTCGGCCGGGTCGTCACGGGCGGCGTCATCGACGTTCCGGGCGACACCATGCTCGACAAGCTGCGTTATCTGAACGAGGTCGACGACTCCCTGCGGCGTTTTCTGGTGTTCGAACCCCGCGGTTGTTCGCAGATGAGCACCAATCTGCTGTTCCCGCCGAGCCGCCCAGAGGCAGATGTAGGTTTCATCGTGCTGCAGGGCGATCAGGCACACGCCATGTCCGGCTCCAATTCCATCTGTCTCGTGACCGTGCTGCTCGAGACCGGCATTCTGGAAATGCGGGAGCCGGAAACCACCGTGGTTCTGGATACGGCCGCGGGGCTGGTGACGGCAACGGCGCAGTGTGCAGAAGGCAAGTGCGAGCGGGTCTCTCTCGATATGACACCCTGCTATGCGGATCGCCTGGATGCCAAGGTGGAGGTGGAAGGCCTCGGCGAAGTTGCCGTCGACATCGCCTTCGGCGGGATTTTCTACGCCCTGATCGATCCGGCCGCCGTTGGCCTGGAGATCCGGCCCGAAAGCGCGCGACAGCTCGTGGATATCGGCAGCCGCATTCACCGCGCGGTCAATGCGCAGCTCGATATCTCCCACCCGGACATTCCCGGCCTCGAGGGCGTCTCCTACGTCATGTTCGTCGGCTACAACGACGAGGGCGAGTTCAAGGGCGCGACCATCATGCCGCCAGGACGCATCGACCGTTCCCCCTGCGGAACCGGCAACTCCGCGCGCCTGGCCGTCATGGCGGCGCGGGGACAGGCCCAGGTCGGCGACCGCTTCACGGCCCGCTCGATTATCGACAGTCGCTTCGAGGTGGAGTTCACCGGTACGACCGAGGTTTCCGGCCGCCAGGCCATCCTGCCCCGCATCACCGGGCGCGGCTGGATCCACGGTTTCCACCAGATCGGCCTGGACCCGAGCGACCCCTACCCGCAGGGCTATAAGGTTTCAGACTGCTGGGGTGACGCCTTCGATCTTCTACGTTAGCGGCTGCCGCGCTTCCTCTTCGATCCACTCAGCGAAAGCGGCAACCGCGGGACTCGCCGACTTCGAGGGCGGGGTGATCAGGTAGTAAGCCTCCTCCATCGGCAGCGCAAAGTCGAACGGCCGCTTCAACAGGCCCCGCTTTAAAAGATCTTCGGCCACGGCTTCGTGCGCCATGGCAACGCCGATACCGGCCTGGGCCGCCGCCAGGGAAACAACGAAGGTCGTTGCCCAGTTCACCACCTTGCCCGCCGGCAGGCTGTAGCCCTGGCCGCCCAGCCAACGCTCCCAGTTGCACAGCAAACCACTGCAATCGAAAAGGCGTTTATCGAGCAGCGCATCAATGTCCGTCAGTTCCGCTTCCGCACCGGGCGCACAGACCGGAAAGAAGGTACCGCTCGTGAGCCTTTCGCCTTTGTTTCCCTCCCACTCGCTTCGGCCGAAACGGATCTCGATATCGGCCGCCGCAGCAGTCCGCTCGGGCGCCCAGATCGCGGTCGTGATGTTGACGTTGATCCAGGGATGACGCTCGAACAGGCGTCCCAGCCGTGGCGTGAGCCAGAAGACCGAGAAGGCCAGATTGGACTGCACCTCCAGGACCTGGTCCCGGTCGACACCGACCAGCGCCCGCGTGCCGAGCAGCAGCGCGGCGAAGGCCTCCTGGACCGTCGGCAGATAGGTCATGGCCGCCTCGGTCAGTTCCAGCGCGCGGGTTCGACGATGAAACAGCGGCTTGCCCAGGTAGTTCTCCAGGCTCTTGATCTGCTGGCTCACCGCCGACTGGGTCATATGCAGTTCCCGCGCCGCATTGGTGAAGCTCAGATGCCGGGCCGAAGCCTCGAAGGCCCGCAGCCAGTTCAACGGAGGAAGGTTCTTATTCGCCACAGCTCCATCCATAAGCGATCCATAAGTCAGACTGATTATATGACGAAGCTTTATTCGTTGGTAAAGCGCGCCGGCCGGCCGCAAGCTTGGTCGAAGACCAGACGCGACCCGTGCGGAGAGAACGAACCTAATGACCGGCTACGCCGCCACCAATGCCGCCTCGTCCGGCATCAAACTGGACCGGAAGGCCTTGAAAGCCCTCGCCAGACGCAGCGATCGGCCCGGCCTGATCTGGCTCGCCCAGTGGTTCGCGCTGCTGGCGGTCAGCGGCTTTTTTCTCTATCTGACGCTCGGGACCTGGTGGCTGTTTCCCGCCATGCTCCTCTACGGCACGATCCTGACGGTGCCGTCCTACGCGCTCAGCCACGAATGCGCGCATGGCACAGCCTTCCGGACCCGCTTGCTGAATGAGGCCTGCCTCTGGCTCGGCTCGCTGCTCTACTTCGAGGAGCCCTATCACCGGCGCTATTCCCACACGCGGCATCACACCTACACCTGGCACGTCGGCAAGGACAACCAGATGCCCTTCGACACGCCCATGGCCTTTCGGGGCTGGCTGCTCGAGATCAGCGGCATCGCCCTCCTGACCTACGAATTTAAGGTCTTCCTCCGCAACGCGCTCGGCCTGTTCAGCGAGGAAAACCGCGACTTCACGCCCGAAAGCGAACTGCCCAAGCTCAAGTGGGGCGCGCGGGCCTGCCTGGGCGTTTACGCGGCCCTCGCGGCGCTGATCGCGATGGGACAGCTCTGGCCGCTCTACTTCATCGTCCTGCCGAGGCTGCTGGGCGGACCGGTCATGCTGCTCTTCACGCTGATTCAGCATGTGGAGCTGCAGGAAAACGCCCCTTCGATCCTGGACTCCACCCGTTCTTTCCGCACCGGCTGGCTCGGGCGCTTTCTCTACATGAACATGAACAATCACATAGAACACCATCTCTATCCCCAGGTCCCCTTTCACGCCCTGCCGGCGCTGAACGACGCGATCCAGGATCAACTGCCGGAACCCGATCCCGGCTTTTTCCGCACCAATTGGGAAGTCTTCCTGGTGGTCCTGCGCCGCTCCCTGGGGCGCTCCACCAAGGCGCCCAGCCTGCGTCAGGCGCCGCACATGATCACCGCTGGCGGCTACAGGTCCCTTTCGAAAGCGAGCATGTCATGAGCGATTGGGTTCGGGTCTGCCCTGCCGACGAAATCGACGAAGAGGATCTCATCCGCTTCGATCACGGCGAACGCACTTACGCGGTCTACAACACGGAAAAAGGCTTCTTCGCCACCGACGGCTACTGCACCCACGAGGAACAGCACCTGGAAGATGGCATGGTCATCGGCACAGTCATCGAATGCCCGCTGCACCAGGGCCGCTTCGAGATCACCAACGGCAAGGCGCTGTCAGCGCCAGCCTGCGTCGACCTTCAAACCTATCCGGTCAAGCTGCAGGACGGCGATCTCTTCATTCAGCTTTGAGCGCGGCGGATACCACCGGCGCCGGTTCCTCTTCCAGCTCCTGCCAAGCGGCAAAGAAGCTCTCGACCGTCGCCCTGGATATGCCGCGGGTGATAAAGACCAGCTTGCTGCGGCGGTCTTCGTCGGGCCAGGAAGGCAACTCGCGCGGGTCGTGATAGATATGCTGAACGCCATGGAGCACCACGGGCCGCTCGGGCGCATCCTTAAAGGCGACGATCCCTTTCACCCGCAGCAGATCCGCGCCCTGGTTCGCGACCAGGAACTTGAGGGCGAAGGTAAAGGCCACGCGTTCCAGCGGCGCCTCGAAGATCAGGGCGAAGGCCTGGATATCCTCACCGTGGCGGTTGATGTCATGGTCATGGCTGTGGCCATGGTCGTGATCCTGCGCCTCCGCCGCATGATAGGCCTCGGCTTTCAGCCAGTCCGCCACGTCAGCGCCTTTCCCGGCCGGGTCATAGCGATTGGCGCCAAAGAGCTGCGTCAGATCAAAGGCGCCGTCGTTCCGATCATATATCGCCGCGCCGGGATTGAGACGCTGCAGAGAGCTCTTGAGCCGTGCCAGGTCTTTCCTGGAAGCCGGATCGCGCGCGAGGTCGCTTTTGCTGATCAGGAGCACATCGGCCATGGCGATCTGTTTCATCGCTTCCGGTTGCCTGGACAAGGTAAGGCTGATGTTGACGCAATCGACCAGCGTCACGACCCCGGCCAAGGCGAATTGGCGTTCGGCCAGCAGCGTGTGGATCACCGGCGCGGGATCGGCCAGACCGGTGGTCTCGATCACCACACGTTCAAAGGCGGGAATCTCCCCCGCGAGCCGGCGTGCCAGCAACCGCCGCAGACTTTCGCGGATATCGCCCCGGATCGTGCAGCAGAGGCAGCCCGAGGTCATCTCCAGCATTTCATCGCCGCCCCCTTCCGCCGAGCTGCGCTCGACCAGGAGGTTGTCCAGCCCGAGCTCGCCGAATTCATTGACGATGACCGCGGTCTTGGCGAAGCGGGGATCGCGCAGGATGTTAGACAGAAGCGTGGTCTTGCCGCTGCCGAGAAAGCCGGTCAGCAGGGTGACGGGAAGAACAGACATGATTGCCCTACTGGCTGCAGCCACCACAATAGCCGCGCAGCTCCACCGTGGCGCTTTCGACCGTAAAGTCGCGCTCGAGCGCACGCTGCATCAGTTGATCCTTCACGACCTGATCGGTCAGTTCATCCACATCTCCGCAGCGGCCGCAGATCACGAAGACCGTGGCGCCCTGGTGCTTGTGGTTGTGCCGACAGGCAACGAAAGCGTTCAGGCTCTCGAGACGGTGGATCAGCCCGTGCTCCATGAGCTTGTCCAGCGCCCGATAGACCTGCAAAGGTGCGCGAAAACCATCATCGCGGAGCTGGTCCAGGATGGTATAGGCGCTGAGCGGCGCCCCCGCCTGCGACAGTGCCTCGAACACCAGAGCCTGGTTCTTCGTGAGATCGGGAAGAGATGACGTCATGTTGTTTTCCCGTCGTTTGAAGGAATGCGTCTTTTCAGTCCGCGCACATGTAGAAGACTGAGAAGGAAAAATACAAGAGCCGCAACCACGATCGACGGCCCTGATGGCGTATCAAATTCCAGCGAGCCGTACAAACCGCCGACGACCGACAGCGCACCAATCACAGATGCCATCACGGCCATCTGCTCCGGCGTCATCGCGAAGCGCCTCGCCGTGGCAGCCGGGATTATGAGCAGCGCCGTAATCAGCAGGATGCCGACGATCTTCATGGCGATGGCGATGACGCAGGCCATCAGGAGCATGAAAATCAGCCGCGAGACTTCCGGGCGCAGCCCCTCCGCCTCGGCGATTTCGGCATTGACCGTCGCCGCCAGCAAAGGCCGCCAGAGCCAGATCAACAGGCCGAGGATCAGCGCGCCGCCCAGATAGATGAAGAGAATGTCCTGCCGGGACACGGCCAGGATATCGCCGAAGAGGAAACCCATCAGGTCGATCCGCACCCAGGTCATGAAGGCAACCATGACCAGCCCCAGAGCGAGGGTGGAATGCGAGAGGATCCCGAGCAGCGCATCGGTCGAAAGAGCCCCCCGCTTCTGCAGCAGGAGCAGCGCCAGGGAGACCAGAGTCGCCACCAGGAAAACACCGGCGATGAGATTGATGTCGAAGAGAAAGGCCAAAGCAACCCCGAGCAGCGCCGAATGCGCCATGGTGTCGCCAAAGTAGGCCATGCGCCGCCAGACGATGAAACACCCCAGCGGCCCCACGGTGATCGCGAGCCCGACACCGGCCACCAGCGCGCGGACAAAAAAGTCATCGAGCATTAGCCGCCTCCGAATCCTTGACGGCCGGGTTCTCCGCCTGACGGCTTTTCTGCTCCGGCAGGCGCACCACGTCGCCCTTTTCGGCATCAGCGGCGTTATCCTGCGGGTCCGAATGATCGCAATGGGTATGATCGCCGTGGACATGGCCCCCACCCTGGATCGAGCCGTCGGGATGCTGTATGCGGCCGTCGGGAAGATGGGTGTGATCGTGTTGATGGCGATAGATCGCGAGGGTCTCGGCGGCGCGGCTGCCGAAGAGTTCGACATACTCAGGACTTGCAACCACGGAAGCCGGCGTCCCCCGGCAGCAGACATGGCCGTTCAGGCAGACGACCGTGTCGGTCTCGGCCATCACCACATGGAGGTCATGAGAAATCAGCAGGATTCCACAGCCGGTCCGGTCTCTGATCTCCTTAATCAGATTGTAGAGCGCCACCTCGCCGGTGAAATCAACGCCCTGGACCGGCTCGTCCAGCACCAGCAGGTCCGGCACCCCGATCATGGCCCGCGCGAGAAGCGCGCGCTGAAACTCGCCACCCGACAGATGCTGGACTTCGGCCTTGGCCAGATGTGCGATGCCGACTTCCTCCAAAGCACGCGCGACCGCGGTCGCGCTATAGCGTCCGGTCAGCGTCAGCAGCCGCTGGACAGTCAAGGGCAAGGTCCAGTCGATCGACAGCTTCTGCGGCACATAGCCGATGCGCAGACCCTTTCGCCGCCGCACTTCTCCCGCGTCGGGTTTTTGAATGCCGATCGCGATCTTTGCCGTGGTGCTTTTCCCGGAGCCGTTCGGACCGATCAGCGTGACAATTTCGCCCGGGTTGACGGTAAGGTCAACGCCGCTGACCAGCCAACGGCCGGCCCGGCGCAGACCAACGCCTTTGGCCTCCACAAGGGTCTCCGCAACGGCTTCCGCTGCGCCCGAGGGCTTTGTCATGACTGCACTTACTCCGCCTCTTGCGATCCTGTATCGCATAGGTTATAGCGTTGCGCAATAAACGCGTAATGTCATAACGTTTCTATGTGAACGACCAAGATCATGGAGCCAGGCGCTGTCTCTTCGAAGCTTCGAGACAGGCACCGTTCCGAGAGCCGATGAGGACAGAAAGATGAAGCGCTTGCGCCGACAGATGGTCTCCCTCTTTGCCCTGGCAGGCGCCGCAGCTTCTGTGGGTACCGCCCTCTATGTGCCAGACGCACGGGCGCTGGATGACGGCGCGGTCGTCACTTCGATCAAGCCAGTCCACTCCCTTGTGTCCGGGGTCATGGAGGGGATCGGTGAGCCCTATCTCATCGTCCGGGGCGGCACCTCGCCGCATTCCTACAGCCTTCGGCCCTCCGACGCGGGTAAGCTGCAGGACGCAAAAGTCATCTTTTGGGTTGGTGAAGGCATAGAAACCTTTCTTGCAAAGCCCGTCGAGAGCCTGGGCGAGAATGCCAGGCTTGTCACTCTGAGTGAGGCCCATGACCTGGTGAAACTTCCCTTCAGGGAAGGCGGTCCTTTTGAATCGCACGACCACGGGCACGAAGGCCACGAAGACGAGCATGGCCACAAGGACGAGCACGCGGACCACAAAGAGTCTGAAGATCACAAGGATCACGACCACGCCAAACATGATCATGACAAACATGACCATGCCAAACACGACCATGACGAGCATGGCCACAAAGACGAACACGCTCATGAAGACGAGCATGGTCACAAAGATGAGCATGCGCACAAAGACGAGCACGACCACGGCGACGAACACGCCCACGGCGAATTCGATATGCACTTCTGGTTGGATCCGCAAAACGCGAAGGCCATGTTGCACGAGATCGAAGAAGCGCTCGTCGCTGTCGATCCCGCAAATGCCGCGGCCTACCAGGCCAATGCGGAACGCCTGTCTCAGGAACTGGATGGCCTGATCGAAGAGGTCAAGGCCGAGCTGGCGCCGCTCCACGACCGGCCCTTCATCGTGTTTCACGATGCCTATCAGTATTTTGAACAGCGTTTCGGCGTCACCGCCGCCGGTTCCATCACGGTCGACCCGGAGGTCATTCCCGGCGTGCAGCGGGTGGCGGAAATTCAGGCCCGTGTGAAGGAACTGGGCGGGACCTGCGTCTTCGCGGAACCGCAGTTCGAGCCTAAGCTTGTGAAAGTCGTAACGGAGGGAACGGCGGCGCGTTCGGGTGTTCTTGATCCACTCGGCGCCGGCTTAGACGAAGGCCCGGATCTCTATTTCCAACTGATCCGCAACATGTCCGTTTCGATCAAGGATTGCCTCTCCGGGAACTCGTAAAGGGTTCCACAGAGGGCGCTCTGTTGCCTTTTCCACATCGGCTGTTGCAATTCGCTCAGAATTGACAAGACTTTGGGGCGGAGCTCAAGGAGGGCTCCGCCCCAAGTATTTCGACGAGCGTGAGCAGCCGCCCTATGACAAGCGTGATTTGCCTTGGACTGGCCGTCTGGGATCAGATCTTTGCGCTTGACCGGCTGCCCAGCGGTGGCGGCAAGAATTTCTCAAAAGCCTTTCTGGAGGTCGGTGGCGGACCGGCGGCCACGGCCGCAGCAACCGCCGCCAGACTCGGATCGCAAGCCGCACTCTGGAGCCGGGTGGGCGATGACGACATCGGCCGCCGCATTGACGCGGATCTCCGCAGCTACGGGGTCGATACCGAGAACCTCCGCACCTTCGAGGGCAAGGCCTCGGGCATGGCCGTGGTCCTTCTCGACGCCCAGGGCGAAAGAATGATCGTGACGCCGGGCGATCCGGGCTTTGACCGGGACCCCTCCTGGCTGCCTCTTGAGAAGATCGCTTCCGCTCAGGCGGTGCTCGCGGACGCGCGCTGGCCCGAGGGCGCGCTGGCGCTGTTCGAAGCCGCAACGCGTTATGACATTCCCACGGTACTCGATGCCGATGTGACCGCGGAAACCGAAGCTCTGGCGGCCTTGGTATCCACCGCAAGCCACGTGGTCTTTTCCGGGCCGGGCCTGAAGAACTTCACCGGCCTGGACGACCTCGAAGCGGCTCTTGCGGAGGCCAAAGGCAAAACCGATGGGATGGTTGCCGTCACCGCCGGTGCGGAGGGCTGCCACTGGATTCTCGGCGACGGCAGCGCCGGACATTGCCCCGCCTTTTCCGTCGATATCGTCGACACCCTCGGGGCCGGGGACGTGTTTCACGGCGCGGTGGCCGTCGCCTTCGCGGAGCAGCGCTCGATCCCGGAAGCCATGCGCTTCGCCTCCGCGGCGGCGGCCCTGAAATGTACCCGGTTCGGCGGGCGGGCCGGCACACCGAGCCGCGCGGAGCTCGAGGCCTTTCTTTCGGACGCAGCGCAGGAGAAGAGCGCATGAAGAGCAGCGAACGCCGCGACGCCATCCTGGAACATGTACGCCGGCGCGGTGTGGGCGTGGTAGAGACACTGGCCAAGGAGTTCGGCGTCTCGACCCAGACCGTGCGCCGCGACGTGGCGGAACTCTGCGAGGCGGAACTGCTGGTCCGCCACCACGGCGGTGTCGGTTTGCCCTCCAGTGTCATCAACACGGACTACGCCCTGCGCAAGATCTCGCACCTGGAGGAGAAAGAGGCGATCGGACGCGCCGTGGCCGATTACCTGCCGGACAACAGCTCGCTTTTCATGACCATCGGCACCACCATGGAGATGGTGGCGCGCAAGCTTGTCGACCGGGAAGGCCTGCGGGTGATCACCAACAATCTGCACGCCGCGACCGTGCTCCACACCCGGCCCAACATCGATACCCTCGTCGCCGGCGGCAGCATCCGTCACCACAACGGTGGGATCGTCGGGAACGCGGCTCTCGCCTTCGTGGAGCAGTTCCGCGCCGACTTCGCGGTGGTCAGCGTCGGGGCCATCGACGAAGACGGCACGCTGCTCGACTTCGACTACAACGAGACCATGGTCGCCCAGACCATGATGCGCAACGCACGGCGGGTCATCGTCGCCGCCGATCACACCAAGTTTTCCCGCACCGCCTCGGTCAGGATCGGCAGTCTGTCGGAGGTCGCCGCGGTTTTTACTGACCGGCCGCCGCCGGCCAGCCTGCGGGACTTGCTGACGGATTTCGGCGTCGAAGTCATGCTCGCCGAAGCGTAATGTTCATTTACGCTCATTAATTTGATCGATTTCGAAAATATCACTGGATATTTTGAGCGAAATCCGAACAGAATAAGCGAAAAGATCAACAGCTTTCCAACGCGCTCGGCTGCGAAGCGCGCAAAAACTGCGCGCCGGACGTCATGGTGAAGGCCATCAGGGTCGAAGCTGCCCGGACCTGAGCAACGGTCTTGGCAAAGAGGGAGTCGCCGCAGGCAAATGGATATTTCAGCAGGAAAACTCTGGTCGCTCCGCCGCCTTGCCGATGCGCAGGGGCGCTTCAAGATGGTCGCGGTGGATCAACGTCCGCCGATCATGAACCTCATCACCGCGCAGCGCGGGATCGACAATGCGCCCGATGCCGAAGTCACCGCGGTCAAGGAAGCCCTGACCCGCAATTTGGCACCACAGGCCTCAGCCATGCTGCTCGATCCCATCTGGGCCTACTCCGACGCGGTCCGTCACGTTCATCCTGGCCAGGGATTGATCGTCACCCTCGAAGACCACCGCTTCGAAGAGACCGAGGGCGGCCGCAAATCGGCCAGCATCACCGATTGGAGCGTCGAGAAGATCAAGCGCATGGGCGCCGACGCGGTCAAGGTCCTCGCCTGGTACCGGCCCGACGCGGACCCCGAGATCTGTGCCCATCAGCAGGCCTATGTGGAAGAGGTCGGCCGCGCCTGCGCCCGCCACGACATCTGCTTTCTCTTCGAGATGCTGGTCTATCCGCTATCAGGCGAAGACGACCAGACCACCGACTACCGCGAACACCAGTTCAAGCGTCCGCAGAACGTCGTGGAGTCGGTGCGCACCTTCGCCGACCCGCGCTTCGGTGTCGACATCTTCAAGCTGGAGAGCCCGATCCCGGCCGACCAGGTGCCCGACCCGGAGTCGGCGGAGGCCGCCGAATGCCAGCATTGGTTCGATGAACTGGGCAAGGCAACCACCCGCCCCTGGGTGATGCTGAGCGCCGGCGCGAACCAGTCCTCCTTCAAGAACGTCCTGACCTATGCCTACAATGCCGGCGCCAGCGGCTTCCTCGCCGGCCGCGCCATCTGGTGGCAGGCCATGCAGAACTATCCCGATATGGCAGCCGTGGACTCTGCGCTCACGAGCGAAAGCGTCGCCTACATGGAATCGATCAATCAGCTCACCGATGCTCGCGCCACGCCCTGGCAACAGCACCCTGCCTTTGCCGAGGGCTATCGGATCGCCGGGGCCGGCGCGCAGTTCCCCCGCATGTATGGGGACGGAACCGCGGCATGATGGAGTCCCCTCGCCTGCGCATCGGTGTCGTCGCCGTCGGCCGGCCGACCTTCGACGTACCCTATGCCGAGTCGCTCCTCGCCGTCGCCATGGAAGGTCTCAAGGGGCTGGACGCGGAAATCATCGGCGCACCCGAACTGCAGTTCGACGCCGACACAGTGCGCGGCAATCTGGGCGCCCTGACAGAAAAACCCTTGGATCTGCTGCTGATCCTGCAGGTCACCTTCACCGACGCCACCATGACGGTGGAGTTAGCGAAATCGCTCGACGCGCCCCTGGTGCTCTGGTCTTTTCCGGAACCGCGCAGCGGCGGGCGCCTCAGGCTGAACGGTTTCTGCGGCATCAATCTCGCCGGACACGCCCTCGGTAAAGCCGGCCAGGCTTTCGAGTACATTCATCGGGAAGCCGATTCCGCGGAGGCTCTGGATGAGGTCATCGCCCTGGCGCGCGCCGGCTATGTCCGTCGGCGTCTGTCGGAAACCCGGGTCGGGGTGATCGGCGAGCACCCGGCCGGCTTCGATACCTGCTCCTACGACAAGGACGAGCTGAAAGCCCGCTTCGGCGTGGAAACGCAGACCCTGCCGATCGGCGACTTCATCGCCTCGGCCGCTGCGGTGGAAGACGCGGACGCCGACGCCGTGCGCGCCCGCGCCGCCGGCGACCTGGGCTCCCTGGATGAGCTGGACCAGGAGTCTTTGCACAAGAGCATGAAGGTCTATGTCGCGATGCGGCGCATGGCCGATCAGGAAAACCTGCAAGCCATGGCCGTGCGCTGCTGGCCGGAGTTCTTCACCGATTTCGGCTGCGCCGCCTGCGGCCCCATGGCCTTCATGAACCAGGACGGCACGCCCTGCGGCTGTGAGGCGGACGTTTTCGGGACGCTGTCGTCTCTCATGCTACAGTGGACGGCGGGCGAGCCCGCCTTCAATACGGATCTGGTTGATGTCAATGTCGAGGAGGACACGGTCGTCTTCTGGCACTGCGGACAGGCGCCCATTTCCATGGCCGACCCGGAAGGCCCCATCGGTCCGACCATTCATTCCAACCGCAAACTGCCGCTGCTGAACGAGTTTGCGCTCAAGCCAGGCCGCGTGACCCTCGCCCGCCTCACCCAGGCGAAGAACGAGATCCGGCTGGTGCTGGGCGGCGCCGAGGTTCTGCGCGCGCCGCCGAGTTTCTCAGGGACCTCGGGCGTCGCCCGTTTCGACAAACCCGCCGGCGATGTTCTGGAACGAATCATGCGCGAGGGTCTGGAGCATCACACCGCCCTGGTCTACGGCGAACACCGCCCCGCCCTGCGCCGTCTGGCGGGCATGCTCGACCTGCCCGTTCTTGAGCTGACCTAAGGTGTCCGCGCTCGAACCTCATAGGCTGACGCCGCTGTCCGGCCTTCATCTGGTCGAAGCGGAGGCGCGTTTGCTGCGCTTTTCCGTGGGCGGCGAAGCGCTTGAGGTTTCCGCACCGCTGGAAGGCATTCTGCGGCTCAGGTTGGGCGAACGCGACGGCGCGGACTATCCCATCCTGTCGGACCTTGGTCCCGCCTTACCTCTGGCCGCCGAGGAAACGGACAGCGGCTGTCTGGTCACGGCAGGAGATCTGACGCTCGAACTGACGGACGAGCCCTTCCGCTTCGTCCTCTCGCGCGGCGGAAAGGAAGTCCTCCGCTCCACCACCGATGGCCACTTCCGGCGCAGCTTCCGACTGCCGCCCTTCGCGACGACGGGAAAAGGGATCTTTGCCGCCTTTCATCTCGACAGCGGTGAGCCGGTCTACGGTCTGGGGGAAAAGTATGGTCCGCTGAACCGGCGCGGTCAGCTTGTGGTCAGTCACAACGAAGACGCGCTTGGGGTCAACGCCGAGATCTCCTACAAGAACGCGCCCTTCGCCTGGAGCCCTTCCGGCTGGGGCCTCTTCGTGCATACGCCAGCGGACGTCCAGCACGGAGTCGGCTATCCCCAGTGGTCGCACCGCACCTACGGCCTGGAAGTCAACAGCAGCGAACTCGACCTCTTCCTGATCGCCGCCGATGGCCCGGCGGAGATTCTTGAGCGCTATACAGCCCTGACCGGGCGGCCGGTGAAGCCGCCGCGCTGGAGCTACGGCCTCTGGCTCAGCCGCGCCTATTACCGCACCGCCGAGGAAGCCCTCGCCACCGCCCGGAAGGTCCGAGAACGGCGCATCCCCTGCGACGTCTTCACCTTGGACGGCCGGGCCTGGCTGGACACCCCCACCCGCTTCGCTTTCGAGTGGGACGCCAGCCGTTACCCCGATCCCAAGGCCTTTTCCGATCGGATCAAGGATCTCAATCTCAAGCTCTGCGTCTGGGAGTATCCTCTTGTCTCGGTCAATCATCCGCTTTTCAATGAACTGGCGTCGCGCGGCTGGCTGCTGACCGACAAAGCAGGCGAACCTTACATCTACCACTGGGATCCGGCGCCTTTCGGCGAGGTTCTGACCGCGCTACCGCCCAGCGGGCTGGTCGACTTTACACAACCGGAGGCTTACGCTTGGTACGCCCGGGCGCACAACCGGCTGTTCGACAGCGGGATTGATGTGATCAAGAGCGACTTCGGCGAACAGGTTCCGCCGGACGCCCATGCCGCGAACGGCGATGACGGCCGGCGGCTCCACAATATCTATCCCCTGCTCTACAACCGCTGTGTCTACGAGGCGACGCGCGAACGCTTCGGCAAGGACGCCATGGTCTGGGCCCGCTCGGGCTGGAGCGGCAGCCAGACAGCCCCAATCCAGTGGGGCGGCGACCCGGAAGTGAGCTGGGAAGGCCTGGCCGGCAGTATCCGCGGCAGCCTTTCCTGGGGCATGAGCGGCTGTCCCTACTACAGCCACGACATCGGCGGCTTCTATGGCGGCAACCCGGATCCGGAGCTCTACGTTCGTTGGGTACAGGCAGGCGTGCTTTCCTCTCACTGCCGCATGCACGGGATCGGCGACCGGGAGCCCTGGGCTTTCGGCGAAGAAACCGAAGCAATCGTGCGCAACTGGATGGAGTTGCGTTACCGGCTTATCCCCTATCTGGAAGCCTGCGCCGACCAAGCGGTCACGGGCCTGCCGGTCATGCGCTCGATGGCCGTCGCCTGCCCCGACGATCCGGCCAGTTGGGGCTTCGACGAGCAGTATCTGCTCGGCGGCGACCTCTTCGTCGCACCGGTGCTGCAGCCCGGCGGCAAGGTCCGCTTCTATCTTCCGAAAGGCACCTGGTACGACTTCTGGACCGAAGAGGCGGTAACCGGCGGCCGGGTTCTCGAGCGCGAGGTTTCGCTGCGCAAGGCCGTTGTCTACGTACGACAGAGCGCGCGCCTGCCGCTCGGCCCCGTAGTCCAGCACACCGGAGAACTGGACGAAAACAACCGTATCGAAAGTGTGAAGCTATACGGGGCGGAAGGAGCGGCGGCATGAGCGAGAACAATCGCACCCTCGTCGTTACCGGCGCCGCTGGCGGCATTGGCCGCGCCTGCTGCCCGATCTTTCTCGCCGAAGGCTATGACCTGCTGCTGCTCGACCGGCCCGAGAGCGGCGTCCTGGCCTATGCCGAGGCTTTGCGGGAGGTGACGGACCGCCAGGTTTTCGCGGATGCGCGCGAAACCGGCTCGCCCTCGGCTTTCCGGGAAGCTCTCGCCGCCGTCTCGGGACCGCTCTTCGGCTTCGTGCATCTGGCCGGCGTCTTCGAGGAAGACCCGGAGCTTGGCGGCGATCACGGCGTCTGGGACCGCTCGCTGGCCAATAACCTGACCAACGGATACGATCTGGCCACGGCCATGTCCGAGCGTTTTCCGCAGGACCGGATGGGCCGGGTGGTCTTCGTCACCTCGCTGGCCTACCGGCGGGGCGCGGTCGATCATGTGGCCTACAGCGCTGCGAAAGGCGGGCTGGTCGGGCTGACCCGTGCCCTGGCGCGGCGCTTTAAGAGCAAGGCAACCGTCAACGCCGTATCGCCGGGCATTATCCAGACCTCAATGCCGGCCAAGGTCATCGAGAAGCGGCGCGAGATGCTCCTGAAGGAGATCCCGCTCAGACGCTTCGGAGAGCCGCGGGAAGTCGCGACCGTCATCAAGTTTCTGCTGAGCGAAGACGCAAGCTACGTCACAGGTCAAACCATAAACGTGGATGGTGGGCAGGTGAACGACTGACATCGGAGGCCGCATACAAAGGCACGGATAAAAGTGCCACGCGGTGCTTCGAAGGGGAGGAAAAATGAAAACAGCCCTGTTGCTGGCGATATCCGGCCTCCGGCGCGTCAACCGGGCCGCCGAAGAGGTCCTGAAGCCCATTGCCTGGATCGGCATCGCGATCATGCTGATCACGGTGGTGCTGTCCGTCTTCGGCCGCAAGACCGGCATTTCCATGCCCTGGACGGAAAAGGCCTTCATCGTGATGCTGCCGATTTCCGCCTTCGTCATCGCGCCCATCGCCTACCGCCGCGCGGCCAACGTCTCTCTCGACTTCTTCCATGATCTGCTGGGCGGCCGCATCGCCCGGCTGCATCTGCTGATCGTGCATCTGGGCCTGATGATCCTGTTCCTCATCGGGCTCGACCTGACCATGCGCAAGATCGGCATCCGCTTCCTGCCGACCGAGATCTTTCTGGACTGGCTGCTCGGGCTGGATCTGGCCTCCATCCGGCCCTTCAAGGCGCGGGTCATGATCCCGGTGCTGAACATTCCCTGGCGCGCGGTCTACATGACCATGCCGGTCTGCATGGCGCTGCTGCTGCTGGCCAATCTCGAGCTGATCTTCCGTTACATCCTCGGACTGATCGATCCCTATGACGAGCGGATCCGACCCGTGCGGAGCTTCGAGGAAATCGAAGCCAACCGAGCCGAATAGGGAGTCGCGATCATGCCTTTAGCCTTCCTCTGGATCTTCCTCCTGCTCCTCGCCGTCAGCGTACCGGTAGTCTATGGCCTGCTGCTGGCCTCGGGCATCACGGTCGTCAACGACTTCGGCAACGACTTCCGGCCGCGCGATCTCAACTCCCTGCTCAGCCAGCTCTTTTCCGGCATGTCCTCGGTGCCGCTCATGGCCCTGCCCATGTTCATCCTGGCCGGTGAGATCATGAACACCGGCGGCATCACCCAGCGGCTGGTACACTTCTCCCAGACCCTGATCGGCCATGTGCGCGGCGGCCTGGCGCACGTCAATATCCTCTCTTCCATCCTCTTCGCCGGGCTCTCCGGCTCGGCCGTCGCCGACACCTCGGCGCTGGGCTCCATGCTGATCCCGGCCATGGAGAAGAACGGCTACAGCCGTCAGTTCGCTGCGGCGGTCACGGCCGCCTCATCCGTCATCGGCCCGATCATCCCGCCGAGCGGCATCATGATCATCTACGCCTTCATCATGGGCGTCAGTCCTGCCGCGCTCTTCGCTGCGGGCATCGTACCGGGCCTGATGGTCGGCGGCGGCCTTATGGCCGTGACCTACTATCTCGCCAAGAAGCACGACTTTCCGGTCGCCAGCCAGCGCGCCAGCGCCGGCGAGGTGGCGCGGGCGGCGGGCGCGTCCTTCTGGCCGCTGCTCACGCCGGTCATCCTGCTGGGCGGCATTCTTTCCGGCTGGTTCACACCGACGGAAGCCGCCGGCGTCGCCGCGTTCTATGCCTTTGTCGTGGCCCTGGTGGTGCTGCGCACCCTGGGTCTGCGCGAAGTGCCGCGGGTCTTCCTGCGCGCCGCTATCGCCTCGGGCATCATTCTGCTGCTGATCGGCGCCTCGAAGTCCTTTTCCTGGGTCGCCGATCAGGTCGGCGCGGCCCAGTTGCTCTCGGAGTTCCTGCTGTCGCTGACCGAGAACCCCTACCTGCTGCTGTTTCTCTGCAACATCATGCTCTTCATCGTCGGCATGTTCCTGGATGCGGGACCGGCGATCCTGATCCTGGGCCCGATCCTGGGCAAGGTCTTCGTCGGCGACCTGGGGCTCGATCCGGTGCACTTCGCCATCATCATGTGCGTCAATGTCACCGTAGGTCTGGCGACGCCGCCCATGGGACTGGTGCTGTTCGTCGCTTCCTCCGTCGCCAAGGTGCGCGTCGAAGCGATCGTGAAATCCATGCTGCCCTTCCTGGCAGTAGAGGTGTTGGTGATCTTCCTGATCACCTATGTGGAGGATCTGGTGCTCTTCATGCCCCGGATTCTCGGATTACTCTAATGACGAAAAGCAAGGAGGCATAAGGGATGATTAGATGGCAAAAACTCGCAGCCGTCACGGCTGCCGGCGGGATGGCGTTGAGTGCCCTGGCATTCACGGCGCCGACCTTCGCCGCGGACACCACACTGAAGATCGCCTTCCTGGGCTCCCAGGACGACGAGGATTATGACGGCTCTCTGGTTCTGAAGAACTACGTGGAAAGCGCCTCCAACGGCGCGATCGAGGTGGAGATCTATCCCTCGGGCCGCTTCTGCTCCAACGCCGACGAATGCTCGGAGGCGCTCCTGGACGGCCGCCTGGAGATCTACATCACCACCAACGGCGGCCTCGCGGGCTGGTATCCGCCGGCGCAGTTCCTCGATCTGCCTTACTTGCTGCCCAACGACCGGGTCGCGGAATGCGTCTTCGACGGGCCGCTGGTCGGCAAGATCCGTGACGCCGTCCTGCAGGACGTGGGTGCCGCGCGCCTGATGGCCGTTTCCAACACCGGCGGCTGGCGCAACATCGCCACCACGAGCAAACAGGTAAAGACACCGTCGGACGTCGAAGGCCTGAAGCTGCGGACCATCGGCGCCGACATCCAGATCGAGCTGGTGAAGGCCATGGGCGGCAATCCGACCCCCATCGCCTGGCCGGAGGTCTACACCTCGCTGGGCACCGGTGTGGTCGAAGGCACCAAGAACGGCATCACCGACATCGTGAACATGAAGTTCCAGGATCACCTGAAATACATCTCGCTGGACGGCCACGCTTACATGGCCGCCCTCTGGTGGATGAACGAGGACGCCTTCAAGGACCTGAGCCCCGAAAACCAGCGCATCGTCTACGACGGCTTCCAGTTCCTGAAGCAGACCGCACGAGTCCTGCCCATGCGCAAGGGCGTCGACGCCTTCGCCGCCTTCAAGGAAGCCGGCGGCACCGTCTACTCGCCGACGGCGGAAGAAAAAGCCGCCTTCCAGGCCGCCGCACAACCGGTCTGGAAGTGGTATGAGAGCAACTTCGGGCGCGAATGGATCGACGCCGCGCAGTCGGCGGTTCAGGCCTGCGAAGCCAAGCTGACGGCCGAATTCGAGGAAGCCGCGAAGTAAGATCTTCTCCTGTCCTTGGGACGACCTGGCCGCCGGTTTCCTTGCCGGCGGCCTTTCTTTTCCAGGCTCACGGCGGAAAAAAATGGCGGCTGGAGAAGCGAAAGGAAATTGATCCAGATCAGGGAGATAGGACTCCTTTCCCCTATGATCGGCGCCTGGAAAAGGCGGATCTCCTGCAAAATCCCTTCTAATTCGGGATCGAACCTGCGTTATACTTCGGGGATTCCGACGGCTTCGGCCGGGAAATTGGGGAAAAAGCCATAAGCAAAAACAACTGTCGGCGCTGGTAGAGGAGGAAAATCCATGACTCCGAGAATCCAAGCCAATGACCTCAAAGCCCTGGGACGTTCCTTTCCAGCTCGTGAGCTGACCACCGAGCTATCCTGGGACGCTGTCGAATCCTACGATTCCATCGAAAAACAACTCGCTGAGCTCCGCGAAGAGACCCGGCGCTTCCGGAAAACCGACAATTCGGGAAGCTACCGAGTGCTGTTCTCCGGGCCGCCAGGCACAGGCAAGACCCTGACCGGCTTACTGATGGGACGGGAGAACGGACGGCGGGTCGTCTATGTCGATCTGCCGAACCTGATTTCGCGCTTCATCGGCGAGACCGAAAAGAACCTCGCCCGGCTCCTGACCCGCGCGGAAGCGGAGAACTGGCTGCTCTACTTCGACGAAGCCGACGCGCTTTTCGGCCGGCGCAGTCAGGTCAAGGACGCGCAGGATCACGTCCAGAACCCGGAGGTGTCCCACCTGCTTCGGCGCATGGAGGCCTATCCGGACCTGGTCATCTTCGCGACCAACTCCTGCCCGGACCGGAACCAGGCCCTGGGCGACTACTTCCAGCGCATCGTCAGGTTCGCAGGCTGCTCGGAAGAGGTTACTGCATCCGGATGACCGGCTCGATCCGCTCCAGCGCCCAGTCGATCTGATCCTTCTCGATAATCAGCGGCGGCGCGAAGCGGATGGTATCCACATGGGTTTCCTTGCAGAGGATACCGGCGTCCCGCAGGGCTTCGCAGTAGCGGCGGGCGCCGCCGGCTTCACGATGGAACTCGATGGCGATCATCAGACCGCAGCCGCGGACCTCCTTGATCAGGTTGTTACGGATGCCTTTCAGGCCGTCGAGGAAGTAGTCCCCCATCTTTTCGGCATTCTCGATCATGCCCTCCTCGACCAGCACCTTTAGCGCAGCACGGGCCACGGCGCAGGCCATGGGGTTACCGCCAAAGGTCGAGCCATGCTGCCCGGGCTTAAGGACCCCGAGCACCTCCGAATTCGAAAGCACCGCGGAAACCGGGTAGAAACCGCCGGATAGCGCCTTCCCGACCAGGGTCAGGTCGGCCTCGATCTCCTCGTGCTCCTCCGCCAGCAGCTTTCCGGTGCGACCCAGACCGGTCTGGATCTCGTCCAGGATCAGCACGACGTTCTCGCGCGTACAGATCTCGCGCACCTGCTTCAAATAACCCTTGGGCGGGATGATCACCCCGGCTTCGCCCTGGATCGGTTCGACCAGGAACCCAACGGTATTAGGCGTGATTGCCGCCTCCAGCGCCGCGGCATCGCCGAAGGGGATGACCTTGAAGCCGGGCGCGAAGGGCCCGAATCCGCTGCGCGCCGCCGGGTCGGTGCTGAAGCCGACGATGGTGATGGTCCGGCCATGGAAGTTGTCGGCGCAGACGATGATCTCGGCCTGGTCTTCCGGCACGCCCTTGATCTCGTAGCCCCATTTACGCACCGCCTTGATGGCGCTCTCGACCGCCTCGGCGCCGCTGTTCATGGGCAGCACCTTGTGCGAATTGGTGAGTTCGCAGACTTCCTGATAGAAGAGCGCAAGCTGGTCGTTGTGAAAGGCGCGCGAGGTCAGCGCCAGCCGCCCCGACTGCTCGATCAGGGCTTCGCGGATCTTGGGATGACAGTGGCCCTGATTGACCGCGGAATAGGCGGAAAGGCAGTCCATATAGCGCTTGTCATCCACGTCCCAGACCCAGATTCCCTCGCCCCGGGATAGCACCACGTCGAGCGGTTTGTAGTTATGGGCGCCCAGTTCGTGTTCGACGGCAACGATGTGTTTCGGATCCAGTTTCATTGTGTTTCTCCGCGCTATGGCGCTCACGCTCTTATCGGTGCAGGGTGGCCTTGCCAAAGAGGCTGCCGGTCAGATCGACCAGCAGTTCGGCCGACTTGTTGCGCTCGTCGAGCAGGGGATTGAGTTCGACCAGATCCAGCGATCCCAGCAGGCCGGATTCCGCGATCATCTCCATGCAAAGATGCGCCTCCCGATAGGTGACGCCGCCGGGGACGGTCGTGCCCACACCGGGCGCGATGCTCGGGTCCAAGAAATCGACATCGAGGCTGACGTGCAGATGCCCGTCGGCGGCCGCGACGTCGTCCAGGATTTCGCGCATGATGGTGAAGGTGCTGCGCTCGTCGATGGCGCGCATATCGAACACCTTCAGGCCGCTGTCCACCAGCGTCGCCTTTTCGATCTGATCGACCGAACGGATGCCGAAAAGATTGATACGACTGGGCTCGACCACCGGGGTTGCCACGCCAAGATCGAACTCAGGATCGTCGATGCGCCCGCAGAGCGCGGCGATCGGCATGCCATGGACGTTACCAGAGGGCGACGACAGGGGTGTGTTAAAGTCGGTATGGGCATCGAACCAGATCACGAAGAGCGGCTTTTCGATCGCCTGACAGTGTTTTGCGATACCCGCGATGGAGCCCATGGCGATGCAGTGATCGCCGCCGAGCACGACCGGTGTCATACCCTCACCCGCGGCCTCGGCGACCCGGTCGCGCAGCAGCCGGCACCAGGTGCTCACTTCACGCAGATTTCGGCAACCGTTGCCCGGCAACTCCTCCGGGTTGGGCGGACCGTCCAGATCGCCCAGATCGACGACCCGGTGCCCCAGGTCCCTCAGAGCCCTGGCGAGGCCGGCAATACGCAGGGCTTCCGGGCCCAGACAAGCGCCGCGGACACCGGCCCCGACATCGGTCGGGACACCGATCAGTGCCGGTCGCCTGGGACTGTCCTGCGCAGTGGGTTGATGACTGCCGGGGCGTTCCAGGACTGCGGTTTCAGCCACCATGGCGACAGATCCTTCTGTGAGTGAGTCACTTGAGAATGCCAGAGGTATCGGACTATGTGCTGCCGAAGATGGCGCGTGACGAGAAGGAACTGCCGAAGACGGCTGGATCGACAGCAGAAACTGCTGTAACTTTTCCCAGTCTATCAAATTTTATATTTCAGTCCTTTAGGCCTGTTCCCGGCAGGTAAAAAGCCCATCATCACCCAGGAGTGCAAGATGCTACGGCAGAATGAACTGGATCGGATCGACCTGAAGATCCTGACCGTGCTGCAGGACAACGGGCGCATCACCAACCAGGCACTCTCAGAGCAGGTGGGACTTTCCCCCAGTCCTTGCCTGCAGCGGGTCAAGCGGCTGGAAAAACTTGGCATTATCAAAGGTTATAGCTGCCGGGTCGATCTCGCGCAGATCGCGCCGAGCGTCACGGTCTTCGTCAGCGTCAGCCTTTCCAGCCACGAAAAGGGCGCCTTCGGGGCCTTCGAGGCAGCCGTCGCGGACATCCCGGAACTGGTGGAGTGCCATAAGGTGAGCGGGCAGTTCGACTATCTTCTGCGCTTCGTCTGCAGCGACATCGCCACCTACACCGCCATCAGCGACCATCTGCTGGCCTGCGGACCCGACGGCCTCAACCTCAGCAGCCACGTGGTCCTGCAGACCTCCAAGGAGACCGGCGCCGTCTCCCTGGAGCATCTGACCCGCCGATAAACAAAACCTGCGAGGCTTTATCCCGCCACCAACTTCGGCAGCCACAGCACGATCTCCGGGAAGGCGATCAGCACGGCCACGGTGAGAACGTCGGCGACAAAAAAGGGCGAGGCCCCGCGGAAGACATCCTGGACCGATATATCCGGTCTGACCCCCGCCACAACGAAACAGTTCAACCCGATCGGCGGCGTGATCAGACAGAGTTCCGCCATCTTGACCACGATGATGCCGAACCAGATCGGGTCGTAGCCCAGGGCGATCACCGCCGGATAGACCACCGGCAGGGTCAGCAGCAGCATGCCGATGGCATCCATGAACATGCCCAGGATGGCATAGGCAGCCAGGATCATCAGCAGGGTGACGATGCGCGGCTGATCCAGCGCCGCGATCCACTCGGCGAAGGCCTCGGGCAGGTTGGCGAAACCCAGGAAGCGCACGTAGAGCAGGACGCCCCAGATGATGGTGAAGATCATCACCGTCAGCTTGGCGCTTTCCATCAGGGCGCCCTTGAGCTGGCCCCAGCGCATACCCTTCGCGACCGCCATGACCAGCACCACGAAGGCCCCCAGGGCGCCGGCTTCCGTCGGCGTGCCCCAGCCGAAGTAGATGCAGTAGATGATGATCGCCACCACGGCGAAGATCGGCAGGGCCCCCGGCAGACTGGCGAAACGTTCGCCCCAGGTAAAGCCGCGCACCGGTGGCCCCAGATCCTTGCGCCACTTGGCCAGGAAGATGACGATGCCCGCGTAGATCAATGCGGAAACCGCGCCGGGCAGGAAGCCGGCCAGCAGCAGTTGACCGACCGACTGCTCGACGATGATGGCGTAGATCACCAGGATCGCCGAGGGCGGGATCAGCGAGGCCAGAGTGCCGCCCGCAGCCACCACGCCGGCCGCAAATCGCTTGTCATAACCGACCTTCAGCATCTCGGGGATGGCGATGCGGGCGAAGACCGCGGAGGTCGCGACCGACGCTCCTGAGACCGCAGCAAAGCCCGCGGTGGCAAAGACGGTCGAGACGCCGAGGCCGCCCGGCAGCCAGCCGACCCAGCGCTTCGCGGCCTCGAAAAGACTGCGGGTCAGCCCGGCGTAGTAGGCGAGGTAGCCGATCAGAATAAAGGTGGGGATCAGAGACAGCGCGTAGGTGGTCGACTTGGAATGCGGGATCGTGCCGGCCAGCTTGACCGCCACCAGCAGACCTTTCTCAAAACCGAGACGCTGAGCCTGAATGGTGATCAGACCGAGCAGACCAATCAGCGCGGCAGCGAAGGCCACGCGCACACCGATGATCACCAGGATCACCAGCAGGATCGAATAGAGGACGCCGATTTCAAAGGGGGTCATGGGCGCGCCTCCCCATTGTCCAGGGACTCGCCCATGGTCTCCTCCGCCTCACGCTTGGCAATGGTGGCCGCGTCTTCGATCAGAGGCACCGCAACCGGCGCCTCGTCACCCCGCCAGAAAGCCCGGCCGTAACCGATAAGCTGAACCAGCAGCCGCAGCCAGAGAAGCCCGAGGGACAATGGCACCAGCAACTTGGCGGGCCAGGTCGGCAGGGCGATGTCGATCGTGGAATCACCGATTTTCAGGGCGCGCTCGAAATGCAGCCAACCGCCGTAAACCAGCGCCGTGATCACGACCATCATGAGCAGCACACTGATCAGTTCCGCCAGCCAGAGCGGCCTGCCCCGGACACGGCCGATCAGAATATCCATGCGGATATGACCGCCCAGGCGCTGACAGTAGGCCACGCCGAGAAAAGCGAAGACGACCATGAACTGCTCGACCCAGTCGATGAAGCCGGGGATTGGCGCATTGAAGACCTTGCGGCCGATGATCTGCGCAACCGCCAGCAGCATCAGCGTGAAGACGACGAGCCCTGACATCAGATTGAGGGTGGATTCGATACGGAACAGATGCCGGTCGGCCCATGAAAGCCCCGAGTCATCGCTCCGTACGGAGGCGCTGGACATGATGTGTCCCCCAGAAACGGCAACGGCCCCCGCAGAAGCGGAGGCCGAAGCGACTAAAGCTTAACCCGCTCTATTCCTTGAGCGTTTTCACCACGAGATCGTAGAGTTCCTGCGCCGGCAGGCCCTTCTCCGTCATCTCCTTGATCCAGGCTTCCCGGCCCGGCGCAGCCGCGGCCTCGCGGAAGGCATCGATCTCGGCCTGAGCGAACTCGACCTTCTTGATGCCGTTCTCTTCAAGGACGGGGCCCCACTTGTCATAGACCTCGCCGTATTTGGCCAGGTAGTGGTCCAGGGCCTCGGGGATCGAACTCATGAGGATGTCTTTTTCCTCGTCCGACAGCGCCTCGAAGGAATCGATATTGGCCACGATCGGGCAGTTGACGGTGCCCGGGTTCAGGTTGGTGGTCCACCACTTGGCGATATCGATGGTGCGGAAAGCCAGGTGGGCGTGCGGCGCGAAGGCCACGGAGTCAACCACGCCGGATTCCAGCGCATTGTAGGCTTCCGAAGAGGTCACCGAGGTCGGCACGGCGCCGACCTTCTCGAAGGCCTTGCCCAGGCCGCCGGTTGCGCGGATGCGCATACCGTCGAAGTCGGAGAGGCTCGCCGGTGCGTCGCCGGTGCCGGCCACATTGTACTGCGGCATGGGCGAGGGCATCAGCAGTTTGGCGTTCCAGCGCGCCAGGTCTTTCTGGGTCGCCGGGTGGCTGTAGACCGCGTTGGAGACCTTGATCTCCTGCTCCAGCGTGGTCACGCCCAGGAACGGCAACTCAAGCACCGTGATGGTCGGGTTCTTGTCCCGGTGATAGCCGGCGCAGAACTGGGCCATCTCGAAGGCCCCGATCGAGATGCCGTCGAGGTTCTCGCGGTTCTTGGAGAGGGCCGCACCGTAGTGCAGCTTGATCTGGAACTTACCGCCCGACTTAGCATTCACCAGTTCGGACAGTTTCTCCATATGCTCGGTAAAGGCCCGGCGTTTGCCCCAGAGCGAGGCATTCCAGGTGGTCTCGGCCAGCGCCTCGCCGGCGAAGGTCAGCGCCACGCCCGCGATAACGGCGGTTTTCCATGAAAAACGAATCATCGTTGTGTTCTCCCTGCAACTTGCTTCCTGCGGCGTGCTTTTGGCGCACGCACGATTTTTTCCGATCTCCTGGCCGGCCCGATCTCATGACCGGCGGAGTGACCGCCCGGGTCGGGGCTTCGCCCCGTCCCAAACCGTCGTTTGGCGCCATTTTTTCAGGAAAAACCAAAAACACAACAGCTTCTTCGCTGCCCGGCATCACAGTTCACTGAAAAGAGTGAGAAAAATCGCCACGATGCCGTAGGAAATCAGGCTGTAGAGCCCATTCCAGTGCCAGGAGATCCGGGTCCCCGGGATACCCGTCACGCGCGAGAGAACCAGCGAAGTTGCACTAAATGGGGACGCCACCAGGTTCAGTCCCCAACCCATGACCAGCGAGAAGCCGAGCAGGGTCGGGTCCAGATCAAGCTGTGGCAAAGCCGAAAAGAGGCTACCGAGGAAGGTCACCACCAGCATGGAGGGGATCGCCAGGTTCGACGCCAAAGGCACCAGCGCCGCCACGGTGAGATAGATCGCCAGGGGCGGAACCGCCTCCAGCCCCAGGAAGGCCGCGAAGGCCGGCGCATCGGTCAGACCGGCGGCCATGATACCCGCATAGCCGGCCACCGAGAGTGTGAGAGCCTCGGGCGAGCTGTTGGGGATCGATTGGCTCACGATCTCCCGGCCGCGGTCGCTTGTTGCCCGGAGAGCCTTCGGAAAAGACTCCTGCGCCCCCAGGTTCTGCAGCCAGATCCAAACCACAGTTACCAGAGGCGCGGTCAGCATCAGCGCCGGGACGGTCGCGCTGCCGGTCGAGAGAATGATGCCGCCGGCGATGAGCCCGAGTGCCAGGCAGACCGCCGCGAACTTCATGAACTCCGCCCTCGGAAAGGTCATAGGATTGGGCGCGGGAAGCTGCCCCTGCGCAGAGAGTTTCTTGCGGATCCGCGCGCCGCGGACCCGGTCCTCCAGCCACCCGGCCAGGAAGAAGACCAGGGTGATGGCTGCGCCCATGGCCGCCATGCGTCCGGTCTGGACACCCGTCAGAACCAGCGGCACGAAGGCCTGGGTGATCGCGGTCGGGGACCAGGCGATGATCCAGGAAAAGCCGCGGGTCAGCGCCGACATCTGCCGGCGCTCGCGGATCGCGGTGATCTCGGCGGCGGTCTTGTCGGCCGCATCGCCCTGTTCCGCCCGAACCCCGCGCTGGATCAGCGGCCCGAGCAGGCTCAAACAGCCAAAGTTCAGGATGACGCCGAGAACATGACCGCCGCTCTGCAGGGCCAGATAGCGCCGCCCCGGCGGCTGGCGGGTCAGGTAGCGCCCCACCTCCAGGACCGAGGGTGACGTCACGGCCCCATCTCGCAGCAGCGCGAGCAGGATCATGAAGGCGGCCAGGAAGGCCGCACGATCCAGGGCCTGACCGACCATAGGCACCACATCCGCCCGCGTGGCGAAGGCGGCCAGGGTCAGCACAATGGCCAGGCTCAGCAGAAAGAACTCGCGGAAGCGAAAATACTCCCGGCCAAACACCGCGAAGGTGACCAGCGCCATGGAGGCCACCGACCCTGCGTGCGGCAGGTCCAGGTAAAGCTTCGCCAACACCCCGCCGCAAACCAGCAGCAGGCTTACGGCGACGATCTCACGGTTTTCGGGCTGTCGCTGCGGCGGCAGAGTCTCGCCGGATTGGTTTTGCATTCCCAGCCCTATAGCAGCTTCATGGAGAGGGGTCAGCCACAACCTGTGCCCAAAGCGACGCCGCTGCGCCATTCGGGATAACTTACTGCTTCAAAAGGCTTGTCTCCGGAGGGATTTTGGTTTCCCATCCGACATCGCTACCCGCCAAGGTTATCTCAAACGGAACAGAGCAACAGGACGGCTATCATGTCTGACAGCCAGATTTACGACGTCGCGATCATCGGAGGCGGGATCGCCGGTGCCGGCGCGGGCGCGATGCTTGCCGGCGAAAACCTCCGCTGCATCCTGCTGGAAGCCGAGGATCAGCCGGGCTATCACTCGACCGGGCGTTCGGCCGCAACCTTCATCCTCAACTACGGCAATGCGCCGGTCCGGGCCCTGAACCGGGCGAGCGAAGACTATCTTCAGAACCCGCCCGGCGACGTCGCGGAAGGCTCGCTGCTCAGTCCGCGCGGCCATATGGCGCTTGCGGATGAGAGCGGCCTCGACGCCCTGGAAAGCCTGATGAAAGACTGCCCCGGGCTGGAAAGCCTGCCGCCCGACGATGCCGCGGCAAAGGTCCCGATTCTCCGGCGTGAAGGGATCGCCGCGGGCGCTTACGAAGCCGACGCCCGCGACATCGATGTCAACAGCCTGCATCAGGGCTGGCTGCGCCGATACAAGCGGGCCGGCGGTGAGGCCAGGACACGCAGCCGGGTGACCGGAATGCGGCGCGAAAAGGACCTGTGGACTCTGACGACCGGCGACGGCGAACTACACGCCGGGATCGTGATCAACGCTGCGGGCGCCTGGGCGGACGACGTGGCCAAGCTGGCCGGCCTGCCGCCGATCGGCCTGACCCCGATGCGCCGCTCCATCGCCGTGCTGCCGGCACCCGAAGGCCACGACGTCATGGCCTGGCCGCTGGTCAGCGACGTGAATGAGACCTGGTACATGAAGCCGGACGCCGGACAGCTCTTCGTCTCGCCTGCTGACGAAGACCCGGTCGAACCCCATGATGTTTTCGCCGACGACACGATCCTGGCCGAAGGGCTGCATCGTTTCGAACAGGCAACCAGCGTCGAGGTTACGCGCGTCCTGCGCACCTGGGCAGGCCTGCGGACCTTCGCGCCGGACCGCACGCCGGTGAACGGTTTCGACCCCTTGGCGGAAGGCTTCTTCTGGCTGGCGGGACAGGGCGGCTACGGCATCCAGACCTCGCCGGCCATGTCCCGGCTCGCCGCCGCTTTGATTCTGGGCCGGCCGACCGCAGAGATCCTCGACGACGAGACGGTCAAAGCGCTGTCTCCAGCCCGTTTCCGAACCTAATCGCAACAAGAAAGGAACAGCTCCATGAGCATTCGCAGACTCGAATCCGGCCCACGCATGAGCCAGGCCGTCATCCACGGCAACACCGTTTACCTCGCCGGCCAGGTCGGTGCGCCGGGCCAGAGCGTCGCCGCCCAGACCACGGCGATCCTGGAAAGCATCGACCGTCTGCTGGCCGAAGCCGGCTCCAGCAAATCGCGCCTCCTGCAGGCCACCATCTGGCTGGATTCCATGGACGACTTCGCCGAGATGAACGCGGTCTGGGACGCCTGGATCGACCCGGAGAATCCCCCCGCCCGCGCCGCCGGCGAGTCCCGCCTGGCCCGCCCGGACTTCAAGGTCGAGATCATCGTGGTGGCGGCGCTGAACGAATAGCATCCACCTGATACTCAAGAGGAAAAGGCGGCAGCTTCGGCAGCCGCCTTTTTCGTTACACCACCTTCACATAACCCGTCAGGCCGGACTTCTGGTGCTCGATGACATGGCAGTGGAAGACCCAGTCGCCGGGGTTATCGGCAACGAGGCCCACCTCCATGGTCTCCTGCGGCTCAAGCAAAGCCGTGTCGGTCACCAGTGGCAGGACTTTGCGCTTATTGGAGCGCAGGAGCTTGAAGCTCATGCCATGCAGGTGGATGGGGTGGCTGTTCGGGGTCTCGTTGATCAGGCGGAAGACATAGCTCTGCCCCCGCTTCAGCACCGCCAGCGGGCCGCCGGGGTCGGGCACGTCGCCGGGCCAGGGCACGCGGTTGATGGCCCAAAATGTATAACCCAGTGTGCCGCAAATGGATTCCATCCCCGACTTCTCAGCCGACCAGGAGAAGGTAAAAGGAATGATCTCGGCATTGGCCAGGTCCGGTTCCAGCACCGGATTCGGCGGCAGGGGTTTGAGTTCGGCCGGGTCGCGCTTACGGTCGGCGCCTTTGGTAATCAATTCGGCTAACAGTCTGGGCCCGGCGCCGCTCTCGGTGATGACGCGCAGGACCTGTCCCTCATCGGCCGGCAGTTTGATCGCGAGATCCATACGCTGGCCCGCCCCCAGCGGATAGGCGCCGAGGGGATAGGTGTCGAGCGGGAAGGGCCTGGGGACAGGATTGGCATCCAGGGCAATGACTTGCGCCGTCACAGGTGACGAATCGTCAGCCCCCTCGAGCCTGATGCGGTAGATCCGGGTCACGTCAGTGGCGGCAAGGCGCAGACGCAGCAGGCCGCCGCTTGGCACTTCGTACCGCGGTTCCACCTGCCAGTTCGTCGTCAGGACGGTCCCGAGGGTGCCGCCGCGCGCAGCCAGGCGGGGCTTGAACTGACGGATGAACTGCCCCTCCCCATTGAGCCGGAAGTCGCGCAGGTTCAGCGCCAGATCCTGGTCGAAGCCCGGGTCCTCCGGCTCTTCCACGATCAGCAGGCCTGTCAATCCTTTTCCCATTTGTTCCAAGGTGTTGCAGTGCGGGTGGTACCAGAAGGTGCCGGCGTCGGGCGGGCTGAACTGGTAGCGAAAACGCTCCTTGGCATAGACGTAGGGCTGGGTCAGGAAGGGCACCCCGTCGACCGCGTTGGGAATGCGCAGGCCGTGCCAGTGGATGGTGGTGGCCTCTTCCAGGCCGTTGACCAGATCGGCGGTGAAGACTTCGTCCTGCTTCATGCGCAGCAGCGGCGCGGGCCCGTCCGCAGCATAGGACATCATGCCTTCGGTCACGGTGCCGGGCAGGATCGAATGGTCAAGCCTTTGAGGTTGCAGAATAATATCGGCTGGAGCGTCCTTGGCCAGAACACCCCGCCCGGCCAGGAATTCGGCCAGGACGGCGCCGGACCCCGCCGCGCCCGCCCCGGCAAGGCCCGCGGCCAGGAAGCCTCGTCTGCTCAACATCAGGCTGCTTTTCCTCTTGGATTGCGAATGAGAGGAGTTCACAACAAAAGTGGCGTCGGGAAAAGTCATTTCGGGGACTGTGGGGAAAGTCTGCGACGAAATGCCCTACAAATGTCACAGCGAAGACCGCCGCCGCTGGGAACAGCTTTTTGCGCCTTGGGGGCAGCTTTCACTTGTCCGCGCGGGAGAATCCTGCCTGCCCGTCTCGTCTTTTCGGCGAGAGGACGCGAGAGGACGCGGGCCAAGCAAAACGGCTCTTATCCCCAAAAGACGAAAGACCGGCGAGCGAAAATGCCTGCAGGCTGCATCTGCCCTTTGCTGGCTCGAGGCAAAATAGTTTCATTTGAAACCGTCTAAAAATCCAGTCCTGGAAAGGAACATCAAGGAGCCTGATCAGACTGCGTTCAACCGGCCATAAGATTCGCCGCCTCTCGACCCACAATCTGCCGATCTCGCCGACTGATCCTGCCGCAGTTTTTTCAGATGCCATGGTTCAAGAGAAGCGCATTTGGCTGCGCCCGACTCTGAAAGTTCCGATTGGCCTTCTCTGCTTCTGCCTGCCGGCAGGATGTTTCGGATTTTCCATCTGGGCTCGCTGGCATGGTTAGCCTCCTCGTTCCGGCGTCAGCCCGGAAAGCCGGTTTCGGATCAGATCGCCGAAAAGCAACACCCCGAGCACTCGCCCCCAATCCTGGAACCGGCAAAATCACATAGCGCTTGTGCAGTCCTTCGGGTTCACCTGCGAAAACACATTCGCTACTTACCCTGAACAACATTGATTTATCTTTAGAAAGAGATTTCCCATGCGACCCTTTCAGATCGTGAATTGTGCCGCCGTCGCACTGACCTGCACGGCTCTCCTATCCGCCCCGTCCGCTGCTGCGATCATGACCTTCGACGACCGCAGCCTCTTCGAAGCGGCCGTCGCCGGCGCGCCCCTGGTCGAAGACGCCTTCGACACCCCCATCCCGGGGGCGGAGCAGATCACCCTCGACAACGGCATCGTCTCGACCAACGCGCCGCATTCCATCTTCTTCGACGACAATTCAGTGGTGCTCTTCGACGACGCCGGCGGCTTCTACCGCAACTCCGTCAACAACGCGACGAACGATCTCGCCGATAGCATCACCTGGGATTTTCCCATGCCGATCACCGGCTTCGGCTTCGATCTGTTCTTTGCCGCGACCGATGGCCTGCAGGTGACCTTCGACGGCGGGAACGGCCCTCAGAGTTTTCTGTTTTACGACATCAACAGCGAAGTCACGACGGACGGCTTCGTCGGCTTCCTGGCGGACACGGCCTTCGAGACCATCGTCTTCTCCAACGCCAACCCGCTCTCGACCGACAGCTTCAACATCGACGACCTCATCTTCGCGAAGGGGACCAGCGGCCCCACGGCCGTCCCGCTGCCGACGACCCTGCCGCTGACACTGTTCGCTATGGGCGGGCTGCTGTTCTTCGCGCGCAGAAGAGGAGCTTGAGGACAAGGACCGACGAGCGTCAGGCTCCCAGCCTCAACCGCCCATCTTCTCATCAACCTGGGCCTTCTCCCCGATCTGGGCCTGGACCGTTTCCGCGCTCTGGCTGAAGAGGATCTTGCGCTCCTCTTCGCTGGGCGGGGCATTGCGGCGGAATTCCTTGCCCAGGTCGACGGCGCGCTGGACGGCGGGGCGCTCCTTGATGGCCTTGCGCCAGCGGGTGACGTTGGGGAAGTCGGAGAGGTCACGGGTCAGGGGCTTGGCGATCAGGACCCAGGGCCAGTTGATCATGTCGGCGATGGAGTAGTCGTCGCCCAGGATATAGTCGCGCCCTTCCAGCCGGCGCTCCAGCACCCCCAGGCAGCGGTCGTATTCATTGGCGTAGCGGGTCCTGGCGTAGCTGTATTCGCCGGTACCTTCAGCGTTGTCCTTGGCCGGCGCGTAGTTGACGAAGTGGCTGAGCTGTCCGGCCATGGGGCCCTGGTTGCCGGTCTGCCAGAAGAGCCACTCCAGCGTTTCCTTCCTGCCCAGCGGATCGGCCGGGATGAAGCGCCCGGTCTTTTCCGCGAGATAGTACAGAATCGCGCCCGACTCGAAGACCGGCACGGGCTCGCCCGCGACTTCACGGTCGAGGATCGCCGGCATGCGGTTGTTGGGGCTGATGGCCAGGAACTCGGGCTTGAACTGATCGCCCCTGGAGATGTTCACCGGGATCAGGTTATAGGGCAGGCCCAGTTCCTCCAGCAGGATCGCGACCTTCCAACCGTTGGGCGTCGGCCAGTAGTAGAAATCGATCATCCGCTCAGTCATCCCCCGGCTCATCCCTCGGTTCCCGAGCGCTTCGCGGCGGGCGGCGCCGCCTCCGCAGGTTCCACGGGCCTTCCGAGAACACCCTCCGCGTGCAGCGCTTCGATCTCGGCCGGGCAATAACCCAGTTCGCCCAGCACCTCGGCATTGTGCGCGCCCAGCAGCGCGCCGCCATGGCGCAGCTCCGGCGGGGTTTCCGAGAAGCGGGCCGCGGGCCGGGCCTGGCGCAGGCGGCCGGCCTGGGGATGGTCGCTTTCCATCACAATGCCGCTGGCGGCAATCTGCGGATGGCTGATCATATCGTTGCGGGTGAGGACCGGGACGCAGGGCACGTCCTCCGCCTCCAACCGCGCCAGCCAATCGGCAGAGGGCCGGCCGCGCAGGACCGACTGGGTCAGTTCCAGACGCGCGTCGATGTTGGTCTGGCGCAGGGCCGGGCTCTTGAAGCGCGGATCCTCCAGCCACTCCGGCGTTTCCAGGGCGCGGGTCAGGCCCTCCCACTGCTTGTCCGACTGCACCGCGACGCTGATATAACCGTCGCTGGTCTCGTAGATCAGGTCGATGAAGCTCTGGGCGGCCTGCTGCGGGATCTCCTCGCCGACGAAGGTCTGACTGCCCATGTCCGAGCCCCAGAGGAAGGCGATGACCGAGTCCAGCATGGAAAGCCGTACATGCTGGCCCTTGCCCGTGCGCTCGCGCGATAAGAGCGCGGCAGTAATGGCCTGGGAGGCGGTCACGCCGGTGAGTTTATCGGGCAGGATGGTGCGCACCAGCCGCGGCCGTTCCTGGTCCGAGCCCGCCTGGACCGTAGTCAGGCCGGTCAGCGCCTGGACCAGCGGGTCGTAGACCGGCTTGTGGGCGTAGGGCCCCATCTCGCCGAAACCGCTGATCGAGACATAGACGATCTCGGGGGCAATCCGGCGGATTTCCTCCTCGCCCAGGCCCATGCGCTCGATCACGCCGGGGCGGAAATTCTGCACGAAGACATCGGCATCCTTCACCAGTTCCTTCAGGATCTCGATCCCGCGCGCTTCCTTCAGATTCAGCGCCACCGAGCGCTTGTTGCGGTTGTTGTTGAGAAAGGAGGCCGCCAGCCCGGAGCGGCGGTTGGAGACCTGCCGCGTGTAGTCACCGCCCTGCGGGCTCTCGATCTTGATCACATCGGCGCCCTGATCCGCCAGGATCATGGTCGCCAGAGGTCCGGAAATCATCGCGGTCAGATCGACGATGCGATAGCCCTGCAAAGGTCCCGCCATGGGGTGCGTGCCTCCTGTTGTTTGGCTGAATTGGGGTTAGATGGCCTCAAAGAGCGCGGAGATTCAAGGGAGGATTGGGGAATAGCAGTCGCGATGAGGGGTTACAAAAGGGTGGAGTGGGAACTGACTACTATTTCGCAATCTCAGAGCTCTTTTCTAACTCAAGCTGTAATACGAATTCTCAAATTTAAGAAGTAAGAAAAACAGAAAAAGCACGCTCTCTAGATCAGAATTCCCATGAAACGGCCAAAAAATCTACAGTAGCGCACAATCAATTTTCAATGCCTTTCTATATTAATTGCGCTGTTCCAGTGTTAATATTGCGGTATTTTGAGATTAAAAATGACTGTATTATTAGAATATCATGCGCGCTCGCGCGAAAGTTTGTGCAATCAATTATTCTCAAGATATGGTATAAAGCAGCATGAAAAAACTGCTCTACACTATCTCCTTTAGCGTGGTCGCGTTTTTAAGCAGCACTGCAGCATCAAAATCCGAAAGCCCCCCGATCCAATGCCTAAAAAACGCTTTAGAGTACATTGCTAATCACGGAGAACCACTAAGCATAGCGCCGAGCGATTTAGAACGTCTCGCTAACCGCATAGGCAACGCAATTGGCCTGCCCGCTCAGCCCATCAGGTTTTTTGAGTGTGACACATCTCTAGGCGTAAAAGTTTCTGCCTATTCGCCACTACCTGATGAGGCTATACCACCTGGCCGGTATGTTATGTACGACAAATCTTATGTGCGGAACATCACTGCATACGACGAAGATGCGATAGTTGTTCTTCTTGGTCACGAGTTGGGTCATTTCTTACTAGATCACTTTAATGCTTTCAGAGACTTATCAACTAAAGAGAAAGAGCGACAAGCCGATCATTTCGCAGGATGTGCCGCAGCCATCATTCACCGTCGTTGGGAACCCGTTAGCGATCTGTTGAGGCGCGTACGCGATCAAGTGTCCTATGGCTATCACAACTACTTTGATGCAATTGACGAAGCAAAAAAAGGATTTCAAGCTTGCTCGAATACATTTGCACAGCGAGGCAATCAAGTCAGCACCGTAGCTTTAAATTTCATCGTTCCAACTTATACAACTGGCGAAAAGTCTCGCCATCGTGTTACGAACAATAGAGTTGGCGTTTCGACCGGCAGCTTGGTTGAAAGAAAATGTCGTTCCTGGACTTATGGAACTACACCTGGGCGACAGATTGATCCACAGACAGTTCGCATTGAAAATCGATTTACGCAAGGATCCAATTCGGTACAAATACTTGAACGAACGAAAGACAGAGTTAGAGTCGAGTTTTGTGCAAAGTCTCAAATTAGTGGGTTTAGAAAGCGAACTGGCGATAGCTTTGGCCAAGTTGCATACGATGAGATTGAAATTGGGACCATCGAATCTGGTCAAAACTCTGGTTCCGCAAGCTTCACAATAGATCGCGAAGGAGAGTTTCTTCTTCCAAAAGGCGCAAAAGACATATCCGGAGTTATCAAAACAGCACTGGGCCGAAACGTCAGATTTAATAGCTCCGGTGTATTCGATGGCTACCATATAGAAATCAAAGACAACCTTATAAATGTGAGAAAATTGTGACTATCGACTTTTAAGATCTGCGATCAATGCGTCGATATCCGATTTTGTTAACGACTGCTCGAATATTCTTTTCTTTACATCCTCTAAATGCTCTTCTGAAGGCTGTTCCGGATTTAGGGTGAGTTCAATACCGCTTGCCTTATCCCAAGTGGGACCAAACGCTGCAACGGCATAATACATAGTAAGCGCCTGTACGCGGCCCACACCACTCGAACGCATGGCTTCATAGAACAGTTCATGCACAGTATCAGAGTCGAGAAGTTGGTTTTCTGTCATATAGTCATGAAAAACTGATGCATTTCGATACTTACCCGACCATGGGCCACCTACAACACTCCAAACCTGTTTTGGAATAGAGGCGCCGTTGACAATAGAACCTATAGGAACTGTATAATCCGTGCCATTATCCGCTACGTAAGTATATGACTCCACTAACTCAAACTCGGTATGGCCAGGATCATAAGGACCGTGTCCAATATATTTTTCAGCAACATCCTTTAGAACGAGATCGCCAAGATATTCTCCCGCGTTCGCTGATGTTGCAAACAGCATAACCACCAACGCATTGATTCTCAAAATCATTTAAACCTCCCATTCCAGTTAACATAAAACTTCGGGCAAGGCTAAACACCCCCTCGCCATTCCGTTATTTTATCGGTTTCCATAAAGCATCTGACTCCCCCAAAATCCTACCTCTTAAAGCTCTTCTCGGACGCTCGCGACGCCTTCTTCGAAGACATTTTCTTCCCCGACCTTAATTTAAGTAAGCAGGAACGGTGCTTTTTACTTTATCTGCACCCTACCAAAGTTTTGGACAAAAATTTGCGCCGTTATTTTATGATAAAGCAAATTATTTGAATACCCTATACATGTTTTCCAGATGACTCTTCCACATTCTAGACCATCGCAATAGCAGTTCCAGCACCACGGCATTTAATTCACGATGCTGGGTGAGAGTTGTATCCTCGGAATTGTAAACAGATGATCTCGGGCAGACGGTGCAGTCAATAATGGTGGTGTTGCCATCCAATCGCACCTGGAAATTCCGGTGACATAGTATGTAACTCTTAACGCCACGCGCGAGTTATGGATTGTCTCCCCTGCCTTCAATACCTCCGGTGCACCCGCTTGCCGCTCACCACGCTGCGGTTCTTCTGTCGCTCGCGCAGGAATGCGAGAAGCCCAGGATCAGCGCGATCCTCGGCATAACCGCCAGATCCGGCAGTTCGCCTCAGATGATCCAGCCCCGGAAGATGGCGAGCGGGAGCCCGGCGTATTCGAACCGGGCCACTGCTCGTCAGGCAGAGCGGGTAACCCTCGCGCGGCAGCGAAGTCCGCTATGCGCCCAAAACGGCCTGACAGATTCAAGTGATCGAAGTTCAGGGATGGCGGACGCAGCGGACGTTCACTGAGATTGAGTGAGCGGCAGGTTTCGGCATCACATGTGAACAGTTGGAACGGTCTTATCTTTCTGGTTCTGCTCCCATGCTGAGACGAGTGCATCGCCGTGCCCTACAAAATCTTCGGCAAGCACTCTGTAGGTGGCCACGCGGTCCAATCTGAAATGCCGTAGATCCTGACGCAATTCGCACCAGGCCACGATCATGACAGCGTCCAGATAGTAGATCAGGACGAGTGGCCAGATTACACGATGCGTTTCTTGGTCTCCGGCATCGCGGTAGACGATGCGCATCTTAGTCTCACTTCGGATTGCCTTGCGAAGTTCGGAGAGCTCGATTTTCGGCAAGGACTCCATTGTCCAAGACGACGTGACAAGCCGTCTTGTGCCGGGTGCCGTTTCATGCAGCTTGCGCGCGGCGCGTTTTGCGGCCCGCCACAGTCCCACATCCCCTGTGCGTGCGAGCAGGCCGAGACCGACAGATATTGCCTCGGCTTCTTCGACATCGAAGTTGATGGGTGGGAGGTCGTAGCCCTTTCGCATGACGTAGCCGACGCCCGGCTCGCCCAGTATAGGCGTCTGCATGGCCTGAAGCGCCGCGATGTCCCGATACACCGTCCGTATCGACACCTCCAACGCGCTGGCCAGATCACGAGCCAACAGCGGCTTCTTCGCTGATCTCAGCAATTGAATCACTTCGAAAAGCCGCGCTGATCTGGACATGGGCTCACCTCGCTTCCCTTCAGACATGTATCAAAACACTACTGCCACACAGATGGCAGTAGTCATCCGCCATCAAAGCCTGTGTTGATTGTTTTGCGTCAAGGATGGCTGGTCGATGGCGGCACCTGTTACGGGAAATGAGATCTGGCGCGGTGCCGCATATGTGATTGTTGCGGCGTTTCTTTTCGCGGCCGCACCCGCTGTGGCGCGTTATGCGGCCAGCGAGCTGAATGTGCTGATCCTCGTGTTCTGGACCAATGTCTGCATGTTCATTCTGATGTGCTTTTGGGTGATGGCTCGACCGCCCGTTGGCGGTCTTCGGACCGGCAAACTGGCAAAGCACTTTCTGAGGTCCGTCTTCACCTATGGGGCCATCGTGACCTACTTCTTTGCGGTGGTTCACATCCCTTTCGCCAACGCAGTCATCTTGCAATCCATGGGTCCGCTCTTCGTTCCCATTCTTGCCTATCTCATCTTCCGCAGGTTATCAGATCGCTATGTGTGGCTGGGTGTGCTGATCAGCTTTATCGGAGTGGTGCTGATTGTGCGCCCTGACCGTGTGGGCATTTCGGTCGGTGACATCTCTGCCCTGCTGGCAGCTTTGGGAGGCGCAGCCGCCGCACTTGTCATCTGGTCGCTGGGAACGACAGAACCACCGGACAGGCAGATGTTCTACTTCGCGCTCTTCGCTCTTCTGTTGTCCATGCTGTCCCTACCCTGGGCGTGGCAATGGCCCACGCCGAGCCAGATTATCCAGGTCTTTTTCATCGCCCTGTTTACGATTATCGGGCAGTTCTTCTACGCCAAGGCATTCTCCATAGCGCCGGGAGACAAGGTCAACACATGGATTTACATGTCACTCGTGTTTGCGTCAGTCATTGGCTACGTCTTGTGGGGCGAACCTATCCTGGCAGTCACGGTGTTTGGCGCAATTCTTGTGGTTGGCGGTGCGTATCTGGCGACGCGGGAGAAGGGTGCAAACAAAACGCCGGCGGGATAAGCCTTCGGTCTAAGTGTTCGCGTGACTTGCATTCCCATGCCCGCCATTCGGCCTCTGCGCGGCATTGGTCGAGCAGGGCGCGAACCCGACCTTCACAGGATGCAAACCAGGAAGCCGCAATGCGGACAATGCTGCTATTTGTCAAAGTCTTGTGGATGTCCGCTAACGCTTTTCCAGTTAAGATTGTGATGGTGATCTAGAAAGAAGGATCCCGACACCCAAGGAACCAAATACGAGAGCAAATGCGGCTTCAATCCATCGTTTCATCCGGCCGTACATCGCAATCACCTTCAGGCTGGAAAATGCGAACGCATATCCGACAAAGGCTATGAGCGTTGGCCCACCAATCAGGAGAACCACAAGAGCAAGTTCCGCATTCGTTGCGGTAGACGGAACCAGCAAGGCATAGAGCGAGCCAAAGAACAGTACTGGTTTGGGATTCGTCAGATGAACCGCCAATCCGGTAAAGAATGCTCTCCTTGTGGACCCCTTGACGCTGTTGGCTAGTGTCAAACGGTTATGTTGCCATGCAGACTTTGCGGACTTGTATGAAAGCCAAAGCAAGTACGCTGCACCTGCGTAGCGAAACAATTCGAACAGCCACGCATTTGCCGTCATGACAGCGGCCATTCCAAGGGCTGCGGCTGATGACCAGATGATAGAACCTGCTGTAACACCAAGAGCTACGTGAACCGCTATCCAGCGCCCACGATTCATGGCTGTATTTGCGATGAGCAAAACAGACGGTCCCGGACTCATGAGGCCGACGACGGTTACAAATAATATCAGTTGGTAGTTGATCATAAAGTGCCCTATCTCGGTAGAATAATTTGAAACAAGTCACTCACATAGCCTACGCGAGATAGTGCGGCACAATAGGCTGCGATAGTACGGTGATTTTCTGATAGCAGACATTCAGGGTCTACGCAGCAATTGTCGATTTGGGCTCAATCCAGACCTTCACAGGGTGCAAACCAGAAAGCTGCAATGCAGACAAAAGGTGAGTTCGCTGCGTTTGCTCGAATGTCGGCTATCCGGCCTGGGCACTGGGTACCATAGCGCCTTCAGCGTGACCGCCGGATCTTACCGGTCATCCTTAAGCCATCTCGAATATTCAATCCCATCATGGTGAGGTTTGCGGTACCTGCGATCAACTCGACCGTCTGAATTGCGTAGAAGGTGCTATCAAACTCGCCTAGAACGGCCTTGCCCGCTAGAAACCAGGCGGCGGGTACGAGGACAAGCAAACCGTTAAGTGCGATGATCGGCATCCGTCGCTTCTTGGCTCTCGTCAGAGCGTCTTTACGCCTCCGACCCATTGCCATACCCGTTCCACCCGCAATGACCATCGCGGGAATGAGGATAAGCATACCCTTCAGGATTAATGCTTTGACTGCTGCAACTGTCTCGTAGCTCGCGAAGAGTTCACTGGTAACAGTCGAAACCCAGAAGATAAGGATCATTAGAAATCCAACGCAGCCTGCGATGGCGTGGAGCTTTGTTTTCATTATTTTTCCCTCAACTTTGCCCGTCACAAAGGATCTCGTCAGGCCGTGCAGCAATTCGGCACGGCAACCTTTTCGAACAGATGAGGTGCTGTCACAGCGCTTGAGGGATAGTGGTTGAGCTGTTGCTGAAACTCTGGGTTTGAAAACGCAACGCGGAAGTCTGCGACAGAATCCCAAACGGCGTAGTTTAGATACATGCTGCCATCACCGATGGCTTTGTGGAGTTGAGTGCTGATGTAACCTGGCTGCTTTTTCATCCATTGGGCATCGCTCTTCCAAGCTTCAACCAAAGCTTCTTGGTCAGCAGGATCAACTGTGAAGAGATTGATAAGAACGACAGGCCCGGCATCGACGTTCAATTGCCGTTCAATTGGGAATTCGGGATCGAGAGGTTTGAAGTTGACCATGTTGATGCTCCTTGCATTTCGCTTTGTTTTGGTATCATGTTGTCATATATTGGAGCCACAAAGCATAATGACAATATGTTGTCAAATTAAATGAGAGGCCGACATGTCGGATGATCAACGGACCGAGGAAGGAGAAGCAGTAACAGCGCTGATTTTGGATGTGTTTCGGATCAATGGGCGATTGCAACTTGCTGGTGACCGACTCGTATCTGAACTCGGTTTGACGAGCGCGCGATGGCAAATCCTCGGCGCAATCGCCTATGCGGACCGGCCAGAGTCAGTCGCCTGGCATGCGCGAACCATGGGTGTTCACAGACAAGGCGTTCAACGAATCGTCAATGAGCTAAGTAGAGAGGGCATCCTTGAGTTCAAAAAAAACCCACACCACAAGCGCGCACACCTTGTTGTCATGACACCAAAAGGGAAAAGACTGTACGAAGCCGCTATTGCGAGGCAAATCCCGTGGGTGAATGCACTGTCAGAAGGCCTGTCATTAGATGATATCGCGAAAGCGCAACAGGTTATTGGCCGTCTCAAGACACGCCTCGAAGAAGCATCGACACAACAGGATGAAAGCGCAACCCAAAGCTGACTTTCATGCCGTCTGCATCACTATTCACTTTGGGTTCGAAGCGGCCATTCGTTGCGAAGGCTTCTGCGGCTGTTCTCGGATAGACGACCCGCACAAAGCTCGTCGTTTGTGCCGCACCCCGCCGTCACACCATTGCATTCCTGAGCTTGAGCAGGCTCTTGGTGAAATCCCTGACCAGCTTCGATCTTTGGGTGTCCGGCCGGAACAGAAGGAACGAGCGAAAGTTCACCGCGGGGGTGAATGGGCGCAGTTCCAACCCTCTTGCAGCAAAGCCCTCCACGACGAGCGGATTGACCAGGCCGACGGCATCGCCGGAAAGCGCCAGGGCGCAGGTCGTCGTCGAGGAAGGTGTTTCCACCACATACTCAGGCGAGACGCCGGCCTCGCTCAGAATGCTGTCGAACCTGTGACGCGCCCGGTCCTCCGGCGCCAGGCCGATCATCGGCTGTCCGATGAGATCTTTCGGACCAAGCTTATGCCGCTTTGCCAGGGGGTGGTCGGGTGACATCGCGATAACGCCGGAAAATCCGCCGAAGTGAGTCGTATCCACCCCGGAGCGGTCGATTTCATCGGCGGCCAGGCCGACGTCGAAGTTCCCGTCCACGATCTGATTGCGCACCTGTGCCGAAGGGAGGATCTGAAGGGTTATCCTGACCCGCGGGTTCTTCTTTCGGAAGTCCTGGACCGCCTTCGGCACCAGCTCGGCGCCGAGAGCGGAAAGCGAAGCGATTTTCAGGTGCCCCGAACCAAAATCGCGGATCGCGGCCGCGGCGGATCTCAAGCGGTCCATGCCTTTAAAGCTCTCGGAAACCTCCCGGAAAAACAGTTGACCCTCCGTGGTCGGAATCATGCGTCCACGCACGCGGTCAAAGAGCGTGAAGCCAAGCGAGGCTTCCAGTTCCGCGATGCTCCGGCTGACCGCAGGCTGGGTAATCTGCATGAGCTCCGCGGCGCGCACCGTCGAGCCTGAGATCATCAGATTGTGGAAGGCTTCAAGCTGCCTGAACTTCATGGTCTTCGCTCACAGACTATAAATTTTAAGCATAGAATTATGCTAAACTATTAATTGTCTGCCAGAGAGAATCTTGCTGTAGTCGCCGAAAGATTCAGAGGAAGGCACATGCGCGACGCGACACACTGCACGATCCATCCCACCGTTGACCAATCGGAATTCTCCAGCCTGACGGTCCCGACCTACCGCGCCTCGACCATTGTGTTCGACGATGCGCAGGCCTACGCAAAGCGCCTTCAGCGCGACCTCGACAGTTACTCCTACGGATTACACGGAACGCCCACGACGCGAACACTGGAAGCGCAGATCACGAAGCTGGAAAATGGCCTGCGGTCCGTCATCGTGCCATCCGGCCACGCCGGGGTGACGGTCGTTTTTCTCAGCGTGCTGCTGCCCGGGGATACGGTTCTGATCCCAGACAACGTCTACCCGCCCGCCCTGGACTTCTGCGTCAATTTTCTGGAGCCGCGCGGCATCCGCCACAAGGTCTACCGGCCTGACGGCGAAGGGATCGAGGATCTGATCGATCCCTCGGTTAAGCTGATCTGGACGGAAACGCCTGGCTCGACAACCATGGAACTGCAGGATCTGCGGGCAATCGCCGCGCTGGGCAGGAAACATGGCATTCTGACCGGGGCCGACAACACCTGGGCGACTCCCCTGCAACTGAAGCCCTTGGACCTGGGCATCGACTTTTCGATGCAGGCCCTGTCCAAGTATGTGGGCGGGCACTCGGATCTGCTGCTTGGCGCCATCAGCGTCAAGGATCTGGAGTTGCGTCAGAAGCTGCGGGACACCATGCGCATGCTGGGCATAGGTGTCAGCCCCGACGAAGTGGCGCTTGCGTTGCGTGGGATCGGGACCATGGCCGTGCGGCTTGCGCATGTGGGGAAAGTCGCGCTGAGCCTCGCCGATGAGCTGGCAGCGCGCCCGGATGTCGGACGGGTGCTGCATCCCGCGCTCCCCGACTTTCCGCAATACGAGCTTTTCAAACGCGATTTTTCCGGCGCCAGCGGCGTCTTCAGCGTCGTGCTCACTGAAGGTCAGGAAGCCAGGCTCGACGAAGCGCTGAACCAGCTCAAGGTCATGGCGATCGGCGCCAGTTGGGGCGGCACGCGCAGCCTGGTCGCGCCGATGTCTGTCGCCAAGATCCGGAAGTTCGTGCAGCCGGAACATCAGCGCACCATCCTGCGTATCAATATCGGCCTGGAAGACCCGGACGACCTGCGCGCGGATCTCCACAGGCTCTTCGACGCTCTCTCAAAGTAACGCGCTCGCCTCGAGGACGGGGCGCTGCATCCATGCGCCAGGATCGATCCCGCACCAACGCAGCGCCCCTTGCTTCAATACCTCCGGTGCACCCGCTTGCCGCTGACCACACTGCGGTTCTTCTGACGCTCGCGCAGGAACACGAAAAGGCCCGAGCCCAGGATCAGCGCGATCCCCAGCGCGACGGCAAGATCCGGCAGTTCGCCCCAGATGATCCAGCCCCAGAAGATCGCCAGCGGCAGCCCGACATATTCGAACGGGGCCACAGTGGCGGCATCGGCCATCCGGTAGGCCTGCCCGAGACAGTAGCCGATGATCGCCGAATTGAGACCCAGCCCGGCAAAGAGCCAGACGTCGTTGCCTTCAGGCCGGGTCCAGGCGCGCAGGAGGAAAATCAGGCTTTCGTTTTCCAGTCCCTGCGCGTAACGCCCGTCGCCCGCCAGGGACCAGAAGATCAGGCTCACGATGATGAAGGTACCCTGGATGTAGACCGCCATGGCCGAAGCCTTGGACTTCACGCCCAGCATGCGGGTCAGCACGTTGTTGAGGGCGTAGGTAAAGGCCGCCACGACCGGCAGGACGTAGATCAGGAGGCTGATCTCGCGCTCACCGCCGCTCTCCCAGGGGCGCGTCATGATGATCACGCCGGCAAAACCGACGATCACCGCGCCGATCCGCATGGGTCCGACTTTTTCGCCGAGCAGGGGAATACTCAGCAGGGTGATCATCAGGGGCGCCACGAAGAACACCGCCGTCGCTTCGGCCAGCGGCATCACCGCCAGAGCCGTGAAGAAGGTCAGATTGGCGGTGACAATCAGCAGGCCGCGCAGGAGATGAAGGCCGGGCTGATCCGTCTTCAAAATGCGCCATCCGCCCTCGACCTGTACCAGTGCGAGACTGAAACCGATGCCGATCAGGGAACGGGTGAAAACCATCTGATGCAGCGGATAGCCGCCGGACAGAAACTTGATCAGCATATCGTTGACCGAGATCGCCAGGATGCCAATCAGGATGAAGGCAATGCCGGCTGTCGGGTTCTGCAGTTTCTGTTGCGCTGTCATGGTGGGCCCTTTCCATCGGCCATTAACATGGATCACGGCGGAGGTCACTGCTGTTTGCGACAGGTGGCACAAGATGTCTCAGGTTTGGTCCGAAGTGATTGGATCGTTCAGATGTTTGGGAGTCTCGGGGCCGTATCACCGGAGTTACATATCCATGAACTCTGGAAACATCGCTCTTTCGGACTCGACTGTCTGACAGCACAATCACTTCGGATTGACAGATTCAAAAACCCGCCACCCATGGCCCGGTCAGCGAGCTTCCAGCCCGGCTCGACAAACAGAAAGGAAACCCATGATCACCAGACTCTGGCAAGCCTGGACCACGCCGGAAAACGCGGATGTCTACGAGCAGCTTCTCACCACGGAAGTTTTCCCGGAGATCCGCGCAAAAGGCATCGCCGGCCTGAAGGGCTTCGAACTGCTACGGCGCGATGCCGGCGACGAGGTCGAGTTCCTCGTCATGATGCGCTTCACGGATGTCGAGAGTATCCGCGCCATGACCGGCGGCGCGCCGGAGCAGGCCTATGTCCCCGAGGTTGCCCGGAAGGTCTTGAAGCGCTTCGAGGAAACAGTCCGGCACTTCGAAAGCCGCTTTTCGGCGGAGATGTAGGAGGAGGCGTGGTCCGGCTGACAATCCGACAGGTAGCTCCCCCTGTGTATTTGATTGCGGCCAGGAATCCGTAGCTTCAAGACCGGCACCTAAGCTTCAGCCGGCACAGCAAGCCGCTTGGACAACGCCGACGCAAGACGCGCGCGTTCGGCCTCCGGCGCTATCGCAGTATCCCAGTTCAGAACCACATTATCCTCTCGCCATCGGGGCTTTACGTGGAGATGGACATGGAACACATCCTGTCCCGCCGCGGCGCCGTCCGAGAGGACGAGATTGATCCCTTCGCAACCGGTCTCGGTTCTGAGAGCCCGGGCAACCTTCATCGCGGCACACATGAGGGTCGCGGCGGTCGGATCATCGAGCGCCTCCAAAGAGGAAACATGACGCTTCGGCAGGACGAGTGGGTGTCCCTCGAGCGACAAGATGACCGATACCTCCGGCTCCTCCCAAAGAATGAATCCGGGCGCATCGCCGGACAAGATTGCGCAGAATATGCAAGTCATAAGAGAAACATACACTTTCCGGCCGGCTCCGTGCGCATAAGCTCGGCATGGAAGCCCCTACCCCTCCAAAACTTGCCACACTAACTTCCCTCAGGCGACTTCCGCAGCGCCCCGAAATGATCTAGCTTCCCGGCATGACAGAAAATTCGATCTGGCGCCTGAGCGCCACGGAACTGGCCGCGCGGACGCGGGCCGGGGACATCACCGCCGAAGCGGCCACTGAAGCCGCGATCACGCGCATGGAAGAGGTCAATCCAGCTCTCAACGCCGTCGTGGCCGACCTGAGCGAGACCGCGCGGGAGCGGGCGCGGGCGCTGGATCTAGCGCGATCCGCGGGGGATGAGCCCGGGCCCCTGCACGGCATTCCCGTCACCATCAAGGTCAACGTGGATCAGGCGGGCCAGGCAACCACGAACGGCGTTCCAGCCTTCAAGGATTTGATTGCGCAGGAAGATGCGCCGCTCGTCGCCAATCTGCTGAAGGCCGGCGCGGTGGTGATCGGACGCACCAACACTCCGGAGTTTTCCTTCCGGGCCGATACGGCGAATCCGCTCTACGGACGCACGCACAACCCCTGGGGAGCGCATGTTTCCCCAGGCGGCTCCTCGGGCGGCGCGGGCGCGGCGGTAATGGCCGGGATCGGCGCGCTGGCACATGGCAACGACATCGGCGGCTCACTGCGCTTCCCGGCCGCCGCCAACGGCGCTGTCACGGTGAAGCCGGGCATGGGCCGCGTGCCCGCCTGGAACCCCAGCCAGAAGGCGGAGCGCGGGATGCTCGCCCAGGCCATGTCGGTGCAGGGCCTGATCACCCGCTGCGCCGCCGACCTCCACCTGGGGATGCCGCCGCTCATCGCGGCCGATGTGCGTGATCCCTTTCACGCACCGCTGCCCTGGCGCGGCGCGGCGACGGAGGACCCGGTGCGGGTCGCTTTCACGAAAAACACCTTCGAGTTCGAGCTGCATCCCGAGGTCTCGGCGGCGCTGGATACGGCGCGCGATGCACTGGTGGATGCGGGCTATCTCGTCGAGGAGGCCGAGCCGCCGCTGTTGCGCGACTGCGCGCTGGACGGCTACCGCGCGCTGATGTCCGAGGTCTCGGTGCTGATGGAGCCGGATATCCGCGCCCATGGTTCAGCGGATATCAAGGCCATCTTCGATGAATACTACCGCCAGTATCCGGTCTTCGAGAGCGACGAATATCTGGCGGTCCTGGCGCGCCGGACGCACTACACCCGCGAATGGATGCGCTTCATGGAGCGCTATCCCCTGGTGCTGACGCCCTTCCTGCCGCAGCCCTTCTTCCGCCCGAACCGCGACGCGGAAGGCGCCGAGGGCGTGCGCGAAGCCCTGGGCTCGGCGCTCTACTCCTATTCCATGAACTTCATGGGCCTGCCGGCAGGTAACGTGCCGGCGCGGCTGGCCGAGCTGCCGCAGGGCCCGCAGCCGATCGGCGTGCAGATCGTCGGCCAGCGCTGGCGCGAAGACAGGATCGTCGATGCCATGATGGCGGTGGAAGAGCGCGTCGGTACGATGTGCGCGCCGCTATGGGAGCGGATGGGGTAATCACATCAAGCTGCGAAGGCCGGACGTCGAGGAAGACTCTAAGCCTTCGTTACGGCTCAAACCCCATATCCTGCAGGAGCTGTTTCCGGGTGCTCTCGCTCGGTGAGCCGTCGCTCTCCCAGTGAGGCCCGGGAGCCCGTTTCTCGAGGCAACGGCGATGGGGGTGAATCGAGATGGTGCCGCCGCCTGCCATGGAGTGCTCGAACATAAAGCCGTCGCGTTCCGTCACCATTTCGTTGCAGAGATAGCAGTGCCCCAGAAAGTCGTCGGGTAGCGCCGGCAGTTTCTTCTTCGGTGCGTCGTAGGGCGCGGAGGGGGTGAGCCGCCGCAGCAGGCCATCCAGTTCCGCCTGCCATTCGGCGTCGTCATCCTCCGCCCAGAGCTCGGCCAGCTCCGAGCCTTCGCGCACCCGCTTGACGAGCACCTTGGCCGTCTCCAGAAGCTCGCCGGAAACCTCTTCCTGCGCGAAATCTGGCGCGTCCAGCAGATCGGCCGGCGGCCGACCGATCGCCGCCGCAAGAAGGTCGCAGGCGGCCAGGGCAATGGAGGCGTCATCCGCGTCCAGTTCGCCGGAAGTCTTTTCGAGCCCGGCCAAGGTCTTGCGCAGCGCCGCAAAGCCCTGCAGATCGGCCAGGAAATCCAACGCAGTGTCATTGCCAAAACTACCGGCAGCCCAAGCACCCATATCCACCTCCCGTATCCTTGGCGCGATGGTGATGCATCGGTGTTAAGGAAGCGCGAAGTAAGGAGGCAATTTGGCTAAAGTTCGTCGCGTGTTTTAGTCTTTGCGCCTGCGGAGTTCTGGAGACAAGATCTCGATTACAGTCGTAGTCATCTGATTTCCATGTTCACAAACTTCATTAAGAAGTGTCTTATTTATGCTATCATAAGAAGCATAAATTACGGCCAGATGATTGGGTTGCACAGACTCACGACGTCCCGGCAGTTCGACAAGCTGGATAAAGATAAGCCTTGCCGCAAGAAACCGCTCCGCCAAGGCAACAGAACGAAAAGCTTCATCCATTTGCCATAAGCCGATACTGGCATGCGAGTTTTACAGCCTGTGGCCTTGCATGAAATGCGCATAACGTGAGGAGGCCAAGATGACGAGTTCCGCAATCGCGAACAAAGACGATAACCCAGAAGATTTCGTTCGGGTCGCTCTTTTTCTTATCGCTGTCGCTCTGTTTGTGTCAGGCGTGATCCTATCGTTTCGAGGCTTCGGCGTTGAATCCGCTTCGACATATTCCGCCGCCGCTCTACTTTTGTTGTTTGCGTTTTTGGCCAAGTTTAAGAGGTTCAAAGCACTGGGAGTTGAGGCCGAACTCTGGGAAGAAAAGCAAGAAGAGGCGGCCACACTCATCGAAAACTTAAAAAGAACGTCCGCTGCCATTTCTTACCCTGTAATGGTCATGTCAGCTCGCATGGGGCGACCGAACAGCCGCTTTAGTCGTCAAGATCACTTTGATTTCATGAGAGAACTCGAAGGTTCACTTATAAGTGCAGGCATCGATGCGAATGAAATAGAGCGTATGAAGAGTGATTGGCATGTCTTCAACGTAGTGGACTTAGCAGCACCGATTAAAAGAGTTACGTCAGAGGAGTTCAATAAAAAGGCGAACTTTCTCATAAGCGAGTCTGACAAATTCGCCCCTGGTGACAAAAAGATAAGCAGGCCTGAAGCACAGGCATGCAGAACAGAATTGTTAGACGCCGAAGCAGAGTTAAACAAACTTCTGGGGGCGATTCCTAGCGACGGACTATCCGAAATTCCTGGAAGGTTGGCGACCTGGCTTGAGAACCTGCCAGTGTTTTCCTCTATGGAAAAACAAGATTTGAGGATGTCGATAGAACCCGAAATCGAAGACATTAAGTATTACGTCGAGACAAAGAGAATTCGGCGTCCCGAAGTTTTTTTCGCTGAAGATTCAGGTTAAGCTGTGTAGAAAGCAATCATCGATCTGCAGGGTGTTCTGAATTCGTGGTTACCTGACATTACGCGGTTTCTTGGTGACTTAAGCCATCGCCTCGCCGCTGGTGTTCTTCGCCAACCACCTTGCTCACCTCACAGACATAAGCCCGCAGTGGCACAGAGCCACTGACCGGATCCGTCTCCTCCTGGCCGATGACCAGGTTGAAGTTGGCGCTGTCGGGGCCAACCGCGTCGTAGCCGGGGGCGTCCAGTTCTGGGCAGGCCTGCCACCAGCCGTGCTGGCCGCAGACCACCTGGGGATCGAGGGAGGCGTCGAAACGGGCGCGGGCTTTGGCGCGGGCCTTGGGGGTTTCGATGGTGACCCAGTCGCCGGCGGCGATACCGCGCGCGGCGGCGGCCTCGGGGTGGAGATCCACCTGCGGGTCGGGGGCGCGGCGGCGCAGTGAGGGCAGGCCGCGGTGCTGGCTTTCGCAGTAAAGGCTGTCCTTGGTGCAGGTCAGGGTCAGGGGGAACCGCGCCGCGAGATCGGGCCGGGCGCGTGGGCTGATCAGAGGTTCCTCATAGTCGGGCAACGGGGGATAGCCCTGATTCAGCAGAGTCTCGGAATAGAACTCGACCTTGCGCGAGGGTGTCTTGAAACCGCGCGGCACGCCGTCTTCGGGCTCGGCGTATTTCCTGTACAGCGTCTCCAGGGGCACGCGGATGCCGTTCGGGTTTTGACGCAGGGCCTCTAGCGTCACACCACTGGGCGAGAGCTGATGACGGTAGCCGGCGTCGATGTCACCCTGCCAGAAGACCTCGCCCAGGCCCAGGCGCTCGGCGATGTCGAAGACGATCTGCACATCGGAGCGCGCCTCGCCGCGCGGCGCCACCAGTCGTTTGCGCAGATGAATGAGCGCGTTGGCCGCCTCGCTGGTCTCGAAGCCGATCTTCAGACCCTCGGTCTCGAAGGGACTGGCGGCCGGCAGGACGATGTCGGCAGTCTCCGCGCTGGGATTCATGAAGAGATCCACGTGAAGATGGAACGCGAGAGCCTCCAGCGCTTCCTTGCCGCGATGACCGTCGGCATGGGCCAGCAGCAGGTTGGAGCCGAAAGAGACCAGGCCGTGCACGGGATAGGGCTCGCCCTCGAGAATCGCCCGGTAGGTATCGGCGGAGCTGACGTGGTCGTAGCGTGCCGGGCCGAGGGGCCGCTCCGCCAGCCCGAGGGTTTTGGCGCGCTGTTCGGCGGACAGCATCTCATCGCCCTGGATGTTATTGCTGGGGGCCGCCGGGAAGAGGACGTTGCCACCCTTTTTGTCGAAATCGCCGGTCAGCGCGTAGACCAGACCGATGGCACGGGCGATCTGGGTGGCGTTGGATTGCTGCTCGAGCCCGCTCCAGGCCATGTAGGCGACCGGGCGGGAGTCCCAGAGCGTTTGCGCGGTCTCCACCACCTGCCCGGCCGGCACCCCGGTGAGATCCTCCACCTCCGCCGGGCCATAGCGGGCGCAAAGCTCCGCGGTGAGCTGGAAGGCCGGACGGCAGGCGATGGGACCCTGGAGGGTCTCGATCTCGAAGCTGCCGAAGAGCGCAGGCCGGGCGCTGTCCGAAAGGTAGCGGACAGACTCCGGATCGTAGGCGACAGGCGCGCCGGCGGCCTCGTCCCAGGCCAGGTAGTGATCCGCCGAAGCCGCCGTGTCGAGATCCGCTGCGCGCAGGAAGCGTCCGTTGTCGTCCCGGACCAGCAGCGGTCCGTTGGTCCAGTCGCGCACAAATTCTTCGTCGTACCAGCCGCGCTCGATCATGACGTTGGCGAGGCCGAGCGCCAGGGCGCCGTCGCTGCCGGGGCGGACCTGCAGCCAGTGGTCGGCCCGGCGCGCCAGGCCGGCGTGGCGCGGGTCGACGACGATCAGCTTCGCGCCGGCGGCCTGCGCCGCGACGGTGGCCGTGGCATGGGCGATGCGCGAGACGGTCGGGTTGTAGCCCCAAAAGAGAATGCAGCCGGCGTTCTCCAAATCCGGCATGCAGTCGGCCGGCAGGCCCGCGCCGAAGCTGTAGAGGTTGGCCAGATAACGGCCCCAGCCGCAAAGCTCCATGGAGACGGACTGGTTCGGGCTGCCGAAGGCCCGGCGCAGGCGCCGGACCCAGGCGATAGAATCCGACAAAGCCGACGTCGAGGGCGAAGCGGTGTTGAAAACTACGCTCTCGGGGCCATGCTTTGCCGAGAGCTCCTTCAGCTTCGCGGCGATGGTTTCGAGCGCCTCGTCCCAGGTGATCCGCTGCCAGCCCGCATCGGCGCTGCCCTTCGGCTTCGTCCGCTTCATGGGATAGAGCAGACGCTCCGGGTGGTAGACAATCTCCGGCGCGACCTTGCCCTTGATGCAGAGCGCCTGGCCGGTCGGGTGGGAAGGATCAGGCTTCAGGCCGGTGAAGCGCCCCTCCTCCAGCGTCGCGATGGCGCCGCAGCGCGAGACGCAGAGCGCGCAGAAGCTGGGCACCTCTTCGGTGCGCGGAGCCGTGTCGGGCATTATCGACCACCTCTGTCCGAAATGCAGAAAGGTAGGACAGTAGCACGGCGGCGAGAGAGACGGATCGGAAATCCGAGTCCGGATACGCGCTTGTTGGCGACTACTCCGCCTCGAAGAGAAAGCGCTGCAGAAAAAGCGCGGCGGCGGGCGAGTTGAGGAGGCGGCCGCTGCCGAGGTCGAAGCCGCGGCTGAGGGCGTCTGTGTTGGCGAAGGCGAGGAAAGTGAGGTCGCGCTCCGGCAGTATGACGACCAGGGTGGAGACCGCATCCCAGTAACCGTAGTGCCAGAGGACTTTGGTGCCCTCGAGGCGCTCGATGAACCAGCCGAGGCCATAGGGTAATTCGTGGCCCAGGCTCGAACGGCTGGGCGTGAAAGCCAGGGCCAGGGTCTCGGGCCGCAGGAAGCGGTGCTCCCGCAGGGCCGTGAGGTATTTGGCATAGTCCGAGACCGAGGCGACCAGACCGGCGGAGCTGCCATAGTAGGTTTTATAGGCGCCCGGCACCAGTTCACCGGCGTCGTTCAGCGCATAGGGGGAAGCCAGGGGCACCGCCAGTTCATCGCCCATGCGCCCAGTGTTCTCCAGGCCGAGCGCTGTGAGAATGACCTGCTCCAGGCGTGCCTCGAAGCTCTCACCGGTGGCCTGCTCTATGGCCCGGTCGAGCTGCGCGAAGCGGGAACCGTCGTAGCGGTAACGCTTGCCGGGCGCGCCGTGCGATGTGTGGGAAAAGAGATGACGGAGCGTGATGGTCCCGCGGGCCTTCAGCTCGATGCCGAAATCCGCGGCGGGCGCGTCCAGGTCGAGCCGGCCCTGCTCCACCAGTTGCAGAAGGAGCGTTGCGGCGAAAGTCTTGGTCAGGGAGGCCAGGTGAAAGGGCGTGTCGGCGGTCACCGGGGTTTTCTTCGCTAGATCCGCATATCCGTAGCCCTTGAACCAGCGGAGTTCGCCACCGCTCAGAAGGCCGACCGCCAGCCCCGCCATAGGCAGGCCCTCATAGAGCCTGGCCATTTCGCGCTCGAAAGCCGCGAGCTTCTCAGGCGCCAGGGCCTGCGCCGTCTCGGCGCGCGCAGAAGAGTTAGGCGAGGACATGATCACCGCCCAGCAAAAAAGCAGGATGACAAGACCTTTGAGGCCGCCACGTCTCGTTTGCCCCCTGGCTGATACCGGCGGGCCGGAAGCTGTTTTTCCAGGCACGCATTCATCCAAATTCTCGGCTGCAAGCGCGAGAATTCTATCAAAGCAAGAAGTGGTTCGCCAGTTTTACCAGGAAAAGATCGGTCACCCGTGGGGCAGGCTAAAGCGCTGCTTCCTTGACCTCGGCCTCTTCCTGCCCCTTCTCCGCCGTGACCCGCAGCAGGCGGTAGGAGGCCAGCGCCATCACGGCGCAGAAGGCAATCATCCCGGTCATGGGCAGCAGGCTGCCGTCGTGAATGAAGCCGACCACGGCCCCCAACAATCCGCCGGCGACGAAGCGGCCGGTGCCCAGCACGGCATTGGCGGCGCCGGCTTCCTCGCCGAAGTAGGCCATGAAGCAGGCGGTGCCGTTGGTGGAAATGAAGCTGAGGCTGCCCAGGGCGATCAGCAGCAGCGGGAAGACCAGGACCTCGCTGCCGGAGAGGGTCGCTGCGGCGAGCAGCGCCAGGGTCACGGCAAGCAGCAGATTGAGCCCCCAGCGCAGGATCTCGTCCGGCTCGTAGTGCTTCAGCAGCAGGGCGTTGAGGCGGTTGAAGGCCATCAGCGAGAGCACGTTGGCCGAGAAGAAGATCGGGAAATGGGTGTGGGAATAGCCGTAGTACTCGATGAAGACGAAGGCGGAGTCGGTCAGGTAGACGAAAAGCACGCCCATGGCGAAACCCATGGTCAGGAGATAGGCCAGGCCACCGCGATGGCTCAGAATGCGGCCGTAGCTGGCCAGTGCGGCGCGGAAGGACTGGCCGGCGGACAGGCGCGGTCCGCGGCGCACCACGCGGGTCTCGCCCAGCAGGGCCAGCACGCCGAAGATGGTCAGCGCGCCGTAAAGGGTCAGGGCGACGAAGATCGCCTGCCAGCTCGTGAAAGCCAGGATCACCGCACCGACCGCCGGGGCGATCAGGGGCGCAACCATCATCATGAAGCCGATCAGGGTGTAGATCCGCGCGGCCTCCCGCCCCTCGAAGCGGTCGCGCACGATGGCCGAAACCACCACCACGGCGAAGCCGCCGCCGAGGCCCTGCAGCACCCGCAGTCCGATCAGCCAGTCGACCTGCGCGGCAAAGGCGATGGCGGCGCTGGCCCCGGTGAAGACCAGCAGGCCCCAGAGCGCCACCTTGCGCCGCCCGACGCTGTCCGACAGGGGGCCGCCCAGAAGCTGGCCCAGGCCGAAACCCAGGAAGTAGGCGGAAATGGACCACTCGACATGATGCACCGACACGCCGAAGAAATCCGCCATCATGGGGATCGCCGGCAGGTAGGTATCGATGGAGAAGGGCGGCAGCGCCGAAAGCACGGCCAGGATAAAGGCGAAGATGCGCAGATCGAGCTTCATGGCGGAGGGGTGAACTTCTTCGGACAGAGGTTAAAGGGCATGAGTAAAGATGTCTTCCGGCAGCACTATGTAAGAGGAGCCTTGTATCGATCAATCGCATATGTTTCATAAATCATATGAAGAATTTCGATTATTTAAGCCTCGATGGCCGCCTGCTGCTGATGTTCAAGACGGTCTACGACGAGCAGTCGGTAACCGCCGCCGCGGCCCGGCTGCGGGTCACGCAGTCCACCGTCAGTCACGGCCTCGCCCGGCTGCGGGAGCTGCTGGACGACCCGCTCTTCATCAAGTCCGGGCGCAACATCGTGCCCTCGCAGCGCGCCGATCAGCTCGCCGGACGGGTCGACGGCCTGCTGGATGGGCTGCGGGGTTTGGCCGAACCGGAAGTCTTCTCACCGGCGGCGCTGACCGACCGCTTCGTCATCTCGGCCCACGACTATCAGCGCGACCTGCTGATGCCCGAAGTCTTCCGCCGGCTGCGCGAGCAGGCGCCGGATGCCAGCCTCAAGATCATCGACAGCGCCGGACGCATCATCGAGGACCTGCGTTCCCGCCGCACGGACCTGGTGATCTCGCCCCTGCCCCTGCGCGACAGCCAGGACATTCTGGCCCAGAGCCTCTTCGATGAGTCCTATAGCTGTTTCTTCGACCCGGCCGCGGTGGCAGCCCCGCACGACCTGGAGAGCTATGTCGTCGCCCAGCACGCCAAGGTCAGCTTCGCCAACGAGGACGGCCGCAGCCTGATCGACGAGCTGCTGGAAAAGCAGGGCCTGCACCGGAACTGCAGCCTGGAGGTGCCCGGCTTCAACGCCCTCTCCAGCCTGATGCGCGGCACGCCCCTGATCGCCACCCTGCCGGCGCGCCTGGGCCGCCTGATCATGAAGGACTTCGCCAGCGCGCCCTGCCCCTTCCCCTCACCCAGCCTGCAGTTTCAACACTACTGGCACAAACGCGACAGCGCCTCGCCGAAGCACAGGTGGTTGCGGTCGCTGGTGAGGGAGGCGGCGGAGGCGGTTTAGGGTTTGGCGGAGATAATCGCTTACCGACTCCCGACAGAGCAAGGTGAGCCGATGGTCGTTCCGTCTAGCTATGTTATCGTCCAACAGCCGCGACGGTTCGATCCCTAATCAATCCCTTGAAGCAATGGGCCCTCTAGAATGAAGCTCACGCCTGAACAGCACGCGCTACTTGAACGCGACCGCGCGGCTAAGAAACTGGAGCGATCCAACGCACAAAAGGTCTTACGCCGCCTCGCGAAGAAACTCGCCGCTATCGGCTTTACGAGGAAGAGCTCATGGTTTTCGCGAGAGAGAGGATTCCTCGCGCAGTTTATCCACATTCACAAATATTCGTTCGGGCCCGCATTTAGACTTCACTATTGCATTCGCGTACTCAACGAGCAGAGGGACTCTATTGTTCTCAGCGGTCCCTCAGAAACCAGGGGATTCGACTACGGAACCGATGCTGACTCTCTCGATCAATGCGCTGAAATGATGTACGCGTTCGTTGCTTCGGAGGTAGAGAAATGGTTCGAGGAGCAAACGAATGACAACTTGCTCCGCGACGATAGCTGCCTTTATCCGGAACAGCGCAGTGCTCTGGAACGAGCCGTAAACGGTCAAATCGACCACAACGCTGTCCAACGATCCCGCGAATTGCTTGGGCTCAAGCCACCTTCCTGACCAGGAGTAATGATTTTACTGCTGCAAACGCGACGGCACCTCGCAGAAGCGCTGGTCGTTGAGGTCACTGGTAAAGGTGGAAGCGGTTTAGGAGCTCAATCAGACTCACCACTTGCCTTCCACCCATTTTGAACAGGTGTCGTGCTCGTACATGCGCCGTCCGCCGTAGACGGACTCGTGGCTGCGGCAGTAACCCCAGTCGGCATCGATCGCCTTGAACTTGCGGCAACCGCCGCACTGTTCGAAGTGGAAGTGGTCTTTCTCGTCATTCCGGTTGATCGCCCTGCCACAACGATCACACCAAAGGACGGTCAGCCAAACCGGCTGCTCCTCACGAAGTTCTTTACTTGTCTTGCCCATAGGTCGAGTACCGCGACGCCCCTTAAGCTTATTCAGTCAATCTGGACCGCCACCACCATTACCACCGCCCCCGAAATCCCCACCGCCGAAGTGGTCGTCGTTGTGGTGTCGCTGATTGTGCATTCCAGACGCAGATCCGATCCCGTGCGTGTCTCCGCGCAGTCGACGCCAAACCCCGATGGGCGAAAACCCGAAGAGGCCCGCGAAGGCCAGGACCACGAGACCGATACCCGTGATTGACAAGAAAACTTCATACGCCGTCATCTGAAATCCATACCGGACAGCAAATCAGATCTTTTCGGTTCAGGGGGTGACAGATTAGCAGCAGATCCCGCCCGACGCGAAGTTGAAGCGGTAACCCCGTCCTCATCGACCCTCCTGCGCTATGAGATTTGCTCACAGGCCTTGCGCCATAAACTCGCTACGGATGTCTACGCGCGCGCGATAGTCTTGGGCTTTATCGGGGAAGAGAGGCGGTGCCATGTCCGACAGTAAAGTAGCGATCATGACCGGGACGGGACAGGGGATCGGGCGGGGCTGTGCGATCGAGATGGCCAGGGCCGGTTACAAGCTCGTTCTGATGTCGCCGTCACAGCGCAGCGTCGAACTGGCGGAGGAACTGGGCGGCATCGGCCGCAGCGGATCGGTGCTGGATGCTGGCGACTTGCAGGCGTTGGTGGACGACGCCCTGGAGAACTACGGACGCATCGACGCGGTGGTCAGCAACATGGGGCACGGCGGCGGCGTGCCGGAGGCAATCAAAACGGTCGGCTTCGATCCGGACTTCGACGGCCCTCTCCTGGAGCTAAGCGATGCGCTGTGGCATGAAAGCCTCGACATGTACGTGCTGAACGTGGTCAAGCTCGCCCGGATCGTCACGCCGATCATGATCGAACAGGGCGGCGGCGCCTTCGTGAACATCTCCTCCATGAATGCCGTCGAGCCGCGCGCGCCCTATCCCATGAGCATGCTGCGCGGCGCACTGCACAGCTTTTCCAAGCTCTACGGGGACCGCTACGCCAGACACAATATCCGCATGAACAACCTCATGCCCGGCTTCTGCGAAAACGTAAACCTGTCCGACTTTGCGCGGCGCTCGATCCCGGCACAGCGGCCCGCCAGCTTCGAAGAGATCGGTCAGGCCTGCGTCTTCCTGGCCTCGGAGGGCGCACGCTATATCACCGGTCAGTCGATCCTCGCCGACGGCGGCATGAACCGGGCCGTGCGTTAGAGCATGTTGCAGCCATTCGGGATCAATTTGATGGGTTTTGAAGGCTCATTCGGCGAGGCGCGTTGCGCTGCGAACCGCGCCTTGTCAGAACGGAAAATCTTCCCGGTCAAATGATCCCGAATGGCGGTAGCATGCGCTAAGCGCAGACTCGACCTGCATCGCTGCGTTCGCCTTTTCGATAGACCTGCGGACATCAGAGGTTTAAACCGGAGGGAGAAATCTTCTCCTTTTCCCTCTCCCTCCGGAGCTGTCTCATCGCTTTTCCCGTCGTCAGAGCGGCCAAGAACGGGCCGCGTCCATCAGGGCCGCGCGCGAGCAACAACCTGCGCGGCATTGCCTGGATGGCGGGCGGGTTCTTTCTCTATTCAGCGGTCGATACCCAGGCGAAATTCCTGACCGAGAGCCTGCATCCGGTGCAGATCGCCTGGTCGCGGCAGATGGGACTGTTTCTCGGGGTGCTAATTATACTGGGGCTGCGCGGACCGAGTCTGTTGAAGACGGCGCATCCCTTCCTGCAGATCGGGCGCGGCGCGCTGGCGGCGGGTTCGGCGGCCATGTTCATTCTGGCGGTGGCTTACGTGCCCCTGGCGGACGCGGTCGCGGTCTCCTTCGTCGCCCCCTTCATGGTGACGGTAATGGGCGCGCTGCTGCTCGGCGAGCGGGTCGGGGCACGGCGCTGGACCGCCATCACCATCGGCTTCCTGGGCATGCTGCTGGTGATCCGCCCCGGGCTGGGGGTGTTCCACCCGGCCATGTTCCTGGTGCTGGTGGCGGCGAGTTGCTTCGCCCTGCGCCAGATCGTCTCGCGCAAACTCAGCAGCTCGGACCGGACAGAAACCACCATCGCCTATACCGCGATCAGCGCCATCGTGCTGCTCAGCCTGCCTCTGCCCTTCGTCTGGCAGACCCCGGCCTGGGGCCTGGAAACGCTGCTGCTGGTTTCCATCGCGCTGATGGCGGCGGCGGCCGAGACCATGGTGATCAAATCGCTCGAGGTTGCCGAAGCGGTGGTGCTGGCGCCGGTGCACTACAGCCTGCTGATCTGGGGAACCCTGTACGGCTGGCTGGTCTTCGATCAGTTGCCGGACGGCTGGACCTGGCTGGGCGCAGCGGTGATCGTGGCGACCGGCATCTACACCCTGCACCGCGAACGCCTGGCCATGGCGAAGACCAAAGGGGCCGGCAGTTGAGCAGCGATCCGGCAAGCTGGTCCGACGACGGGCTGACGGCGCCTCAAAAAGGCTGGCTTGGCTTGACTTTTCAACAGGCAAGCGAATACAATTCCATGATTGTAAAAGCTCTTGATATCGCACTATTTTATACTGGTTTTCATTCCTTGTTCCTGCGCGATTTTGGTTATCAGGCGTGATTGGGCGCAGGATACTCCGGGAAAGATTCGAAGAGGTGTGGCGGACCGAACAGCGGCTGCAGAGTACAGAGGTGTAGCTTTGCCGGGCAACGCCGCAGTGAGGCAACCCATCGAGAGCGCTGTAAAAAAGAAGATCGAGCGAAGGCCCAACCCAGCAGTACAAAACCCAGGCCCTACAAGATTCGGGCACGACAAGACTCAGGCATTGCAAGTGGAGCAGGACATGAGCGCAGGAACGAACCTGGTACCGGAGACGCCGGCAGGCTGCAACCGGGACACCGCCGTCAAGCCTCAAAGCAGGCGCAGATACCGGGTCGGACTGCCCGCCCTGCTGCTGGCAGTGACGCTTTCCGCCTGTCAAAGCCGCATGGACCCGCCCACGACCTTTTACGGCGCTCTCGACGATGTGGGGGAACCGGGCGAGCAGGTGGTGCTCTGGCAGAACTGGGATGACGAGGAAAGGCAGCTCTTCTGGTTCACCGAACAGGGCTCGCAGATCATCCCCTATCACTGGGCCACGGCGCTGGAGCAGGCGGGCAACAGCGATCCTTTCTTCGACGACGAGCACATGAATCACCTGCGCTATATCCCGCAGGTTCCCACGGAACTGAACCCGGACGGACTGCCCATCGGCTTTACCCGGGACAAGGTCTGGTACTCCAAGAAATCGGGCCGGCTGCTCAGGCTCGAATATGAAGACCACGGCAACCCGGTCTATCAGGAAATTGCCGAGGACTGGCTCGGCATGACCTGCGCCGCCTGCCACACGAATCAGGTCAACTACGAAGGCAAAAAGATCGTGGTCGACGGCGCGCCGGCCATGGCCGACTTCGAGGGCCTGATGCAGGGACTGGTGGACTCCATGGAAGCGACCCTGCAGGACGAGGCGAAGTTCGGCCGCTTCGCCGAGGCGGTCCTCGATCAGGATGACGGCAGCGCGCAAACCGAAGAGGAACTCAAGACCCACCTGACGACCATGATCGGGGTGCGAAAGGCCTGGAACGAACGCAACAGCGGAGACGGCCTCGACTATGGCTACGGGCGGCTCGACGCACTCAACTCCATCCTGAACGAGATCTCCGTGACGGCCCTCGGTATCGAGGGTAACCGCAGGGTGGCGGACGCCCCGACCAGCTACCCCTTTATCTGGGACGCGCCGCACCATGATTACATCCAGTGGAACGGCATGGTGAAAAACGATGCCAAAGGCGCCCTGGTCCGAAACCTGGGCGAGGTGCTCGGGGTGTTCGGCGCCCTCGAGCTAACACCGCCCGATAACCCCACCGACCCGGCGCAACTGACCGGCTACAAATCCTCAGTCCGCCTGCAGAACCTTGGCAAGCTGGAGCATCTGCTGGTCAGTCTCTGGTCGCCGAAGTGGCCCGACACGGTCCTGCCGGCGATCGACAGCGAACTGGCAGAAAAAGGTGAGGAACTTTACTTCGACCAGAAGCGCGGCTGCAGCGGCTGCCACCAACCGATCGATGCGGAATCGCGTCAGCGGCGCGTGAAGGCCAACTCGATCCCGGTCGGCGACGCCTCCGCGGGCCTGAACACGGATCGGGCGACGGCGGCCGTGTTCTTCGAGAGAGGTGCGGCGACCGGCCCCTTGAAGGGTACCTACAAGCGCTATCAGCCACCCTGCGACCCGGTCGAAAACTGTCCCCTGACCAACCCCAACCAGACCTTTGTCCATGATGGGGCACCCGTGGCGGAGTTTCTCGGCAATGCGGCGGCGGGCACCCTGAGCTACGACCGCAAGGCGGTGGTCAAGATCGCGCTGCGCGCCTTCGTCAACGTGCCGCAAAAGATTGAAACCGAAAAGCCGGGCAGCCCCTCTTACAAAGCACGTCCCCTGAACGGGATCTGGGCGACCGCGCCCTACCTGCACAACGGTTCCGTCCCGAGCCTGAAGGAGCTCCTGAAAAGACCGGAGGACAGGATAGAGCGCTTCTATGTCGGCAGCCGGACCTTCGACCCCGACGAAGTCGGCTTCAAATACAGGCCCGAAGACTACGGTCCGGACGACCCGAAGTTCGAATTCGACACCATACACAACGGCAACCTGAAACGCGGGCACGCTTATCCCGCGGATGGGCTGACGCCGGATGAGATCGACGCGCTCGTGGAGTACCTGAAGACACTCTAGATCGCCATTTGCTTGGTAAGGCGGCTTCCTGCGGATAGTCTGGCGGTCGCTCGTTGCCGGCGATCTCTGTCGCCTGCTGGCATCGATCGGCGCCCAAAGCATTCGGCTCGGGCAGGTGAAGAGCGCCTGCGCGGCAGAGGTCGGGAAGACGGACTCGCGCGACTGGTAGAACCGGGTGGCTGGCAGAACTGAGCGACTGGCAGTCTCTGTTCCAAGAAAATCCCAGAGGCCTGCTCCGGGCCGCCAGACTGCAAAAATACTTTTGCCTCCTGCAGCGATGCGGGTTCATCACGGCTGCGCCAGCGCGTATTTTCGCCCCCGGTATAAGACAGCCGCAAAAAATTTTCCGACAAATGATACTTCCAGCGCCCCTCGCGCAATTTCAGACCGAAGGGACAAAAAATGTCTTCCTCTTTCCATTTTTCCCACGCCCTTTTTCGGAGCGCGCTGGCTTTCTGCAGCCTGCTTCTGGTCAGCGCCTTACCCGGCAGTGCTTCGGCGGTCGTGATGACCTATACCAACTTCGCCGACTTTCAGGCCGCCGCCGGCTCCCTGATGCTCGAAGACTTTGAGAATGATCCCTGGGTGGACGGCAGCAATCCGAACGGCACCACGAGCCTCGGCCTGACCTGGACGGCGGAGACGGATCTTTTCATCGAGACCTCCATATCGCGCTCCGGCGCGCGCTCCATCTCCGACGGCGAGCTGCCGCCCAACGACTTCCTGGAACAGATCAATGCGGAACTTCCGGCCGGGACCATGGCCGTCGGCGCCTTCGTCGACAGCTTCGGCGGCAATCACGGCGTCCGCATGACAGCCTCGGACTTCGGCGACGGCCTGCTCGCCTCCCTGGACGGCCCCATCACGCCGGCCGGCAGCTTTTCCGCCTTCCTTGGGGTGATCAGCAGTGACACTCCCATCGCGCGAATCTCCTTCGTCGTGACCAGCGACCAGATAACGGGCAATAACCTCGCCGTCGACGACGTCTACTTCGGCCAGGCCGCAGCGGTTCCGGAGCCGGCCTCCATGGCGCTCTTCGGCATCGGCCTCGCGGCGTTGGGTTTAATGCGGCACAGAAAAATGCGGCACAGAAAGTTGATTTAGAAATCAGGCCAGGGTGAGATAGCCGCCGTCGCGCGGCGCCTGGATGGCGAAGCTCACCCGTTCCGCCGGCCAGATGGAATGGCAGAGGCAAAGCGGATTGCCGTCGCGATCGACATCGACCTTCCGGATGGTCAGGACCGGCTGGGACTTGGGCAGGCGCAAAAGCCGCGCCTCTTCGGCATTCGGTAGGCGGGAGCCGATCTCCGTGCTCAGGCGCCGGTAGTCGGAAATGCCGTAGTGCGCGAAGGCTTCGGAGAGGATGGCGTACCGCGCCCGCACCTCGGCGAAACCGGGAAAGCGGGCCGCAGGGTAGTAGCTGTCCGCCAGCTCGACCGGCAGGTCATCGGCAAAGGCGATCCCGCGCCGGTGTATGATCTCTTCATCGGCTTCCAGGTTCAGGTCCGGTGCGAGGCCGGCCGTTACCGGAACCACCTCGTGCAGCAGCAGCTCACCCTTGGCCGCCAGGCCCCTGGCCCCCAGGTCCTGGCAAAACCGCGTGCGCTCGGAGATGCCGTAATCCAGCGCCAGCCGGTGCACGAAGGTGCCACGTCCCTGCTCGGCCCGGACCACGCCGCGCGCCTCCAGGTTCGACAGGGCCTGGCGGACGGTGTGGCGGCTGACGCCGAAGCGCTTCATCAGCGCCGGCTCCGTGGGCAGGCGCTCGCCTGGCGCGAAGGTCCCATCGAGAATTTCCGAGGTCAGGGTCTCCCCCACCTGATGCCACAGCAGCCGCCCACCCTTGCGCTCCACCTCACTCATAAAACTAATCCCGCTTCTCCAGGCGGAACAGCAGCTTGTCCTCGGCCGGGTAGTTCAGGGCATCCTCCAGGCGCGGGTAGTAGCTCGGGTCCCGGGGAACGGCTACGAAACCATCGAATCCGAAGCGTTTGACCGAGACGGCAAAGCCGGCCGCATCAAAGGCAGCCACATAGTCGTCTGGCGTCCGGTCCTGCACCGGCGCATTGCTGTTAGCGACGAGCAGTTCGCGCCAGCGCGGCCAGAGTGGGCTGGCACTGTGACATCCGGTGACCGCGTAGTAGACACCGCCGTCGCGCAGAGCCGCGCGCATCTGGGCGGCGTGTTCGGCGAGATCCTCCAGCAGATAAATCACCTCATAGCTGAAGGCCATGTCGAAGGTATCGGGCCAGCGCGAAAGGTCGGTCGCGACCTGATAGCTGATTGGCAGCGTGCCCTTCGCCGCCTCGGCCGCGCGGGTCGACTCGACCGCGATGTCGACGCCGACCGCCCGGCGGAAGGGCCGCAGGGCGTAGAGCAGGCGCAGGAAGCCGCCCCGGTTACTGCCGAAGTCCAGGAGCGTACGGGTGCTGAGGTCCGTTTCCGGCAGGAGGTCGATGAAGTGCCGCCAGTAGGGCGCGTGCGCCTCCGCCATGCCGGGTTCCAGGGCCGGGTCGCTGTGCCAGGTGTCGTAGGTTTGCGCGCTGCTACTACTCATTTGATCCTCTTGAGATGAAAATATGCGATGAAATTCGTTCGGACCTATTTTACCGATATTCCTCGCAGAGTCTCTAAAATTCGTCCGGACGACCGGTTTTTTTATTCACAAGGAGATCGGGTTGCAAATACCCCCGTTCAGACGTCGCGCACAAAAAACGGCGGCTCCGAAGAACCGCCGTTTGCGAAAAACCGTGGGGTCTATGCCCGGCGTTACGCCGCTTTGCGCCGCCGAACGATTCCAAGGCCCAGGAGGCCAAGCCCCAGAAGCGCGAGCGTTCCGGGTTCAGGCACCGGCACCGTCACGGTGCCTTCCGAGAAGGCGGTCTGGATGTCCACCGGGTTGATGAGCTGCTGTCCCAGCGTGGAGGGGAAGGGACCACCGGTGAGGTTGAAGAAGAAGTCGATGTTGAAGTTGTTGTCGTTCTCAAGTCCGTTCGTCTCGATCCCGCCGATGATGAAAACGAGCGAGGCGGGATCGGTCAGGACCGGAAAGCTGACGACGAACTCGTCGCTGTCGAGAATCCCGCCAGCGGCGCCGCCGACGGAGGAAAAGACCAGTGTGGAACCAGCGATAAAAGGCTCGCCGGAGGGAAAGGAGTCGAAGTCGAAGTTGATCGACTCAATGCCGTTCGGCGTGTCCGCATCGACCGGATCGAGATCGAAGCTGAACTGAATAAGGTCATTCGCCGGATCGAAGACGGCGCTGAAGTTGGTGACGACACCGGCCTGGGCCGTTGCGGAAAGGCTCAGCAGCGCCGCAGCGAGCACACCCCCAAGCCAGCCTTTCAGTTTACTGATGCCCACTATCCTGTCCCCCTGGTCATCTCGTTTGTCTGCTGTCGGTTGCAACATGACCCGTGATGCGGGTCAAAAGCTGTGACGTAACCGTTAAAATCTCCACAGCCAAACAAGCAAAAATTACGCCAGAATCAAGGTATCCTTTGCCTTTAAGGCGTTACCAATAACGCGAAGATTTTGTAAAACTTCGAGCGTAAAAAATTTCGACGTTTTTTCCGCGATTCGGCCATTTTCACCGAGAAACTGTAAATTCTGCCGACTCGAAGTTTCAGACCGACAAGAGGCATGCCGAAACATACTCTAGATCGGCTGCCCCACGTCGATGCGGTTGCCGTCTGGATCTTCGAAGACGAAAGCCCGCAGGCCGTAGTCCTTGTCCTGCAGCGACTTGATGATCCGCAGGCCTTCGCGCTGACAAATGGCATGCAGGAGCGCCACGTCCTCGACCAGCATATGCGCGACATTGAAAGCCGGCGCCTTGTAGCCGGGCTGTAGAGTCAGGTGCAACTCGGCCCCACCCTGCTCGAGAATCATAAAGCCCACCGGATCGCCGTTCTCGAACGTTTTTCGAAAGCCGAGGACTCCGACGTAGAAATTATGGGCGCGCTGAATGTCCTTAACGGGAAGCATCGCCGCAATCCGGCCGAAGCCGATCGCGGAGGCGGGAGCGTTCGTCATCATCTGATCTCCATTTGAAAGTAGCAGCGCGCCTGCTGGACGGTGCCTTGACGCTTGCTTCTTTCGCTTCAAGTGATGAGACGGTGCTCAACTGATGCAGGATAACGCGGGCCGATCGACCGGATCAAGCGGAGACGCTCCCGATCACGGCCAGGCAGTCACCCGGCTTGATCAGCCCCGGAAAGTGCCGGCCGGCGAGCAGGCCGGAAGCTTTGGCACGGTATTCCAGCGGCGCCACGCCCGTGCGGCCGATGGGATAGACCCGCGCGATGAGATCTCCCGCCGTCACGGAGTCGCCCAGATTGACGCAGAGCTCTAGCAGGCCCGGGTCTTCGGCGACGACCAAACAGTCCTCGGAAGACAAATCGAGCCAGCGGGTCGGCGCCTGCTCGATCTCGCCCGAGAGAATGCCGGCGTGACGAAGCAGATTGCGCACGCCGCGCTTGGCGATGCCGGCGGTCTCGGCGCTCGCGCTGCCGCCGCCGCCCAGTTCCGTGGTTATGAAGACCTTGCCCTGTTCTTCGGCGACCGCATCGATCATGCCGGTTGAGTCAATGGCGTCCAGCCGCACGGACCAGGGTGCACAAAAGGCGGCCACGGCCTCGAAGCCCCGTGACTCCAGGTCCTTGTCACGACGCGAAAGCGTGGCGGCGAAGGGCAGAAAGGTCAGCGTCTTTCCACCGGAATGGATATCCAGCACGATGTCGGAAAGCGGCAGCAGAACGCGGGTGAAGTAGTCCGCGATTTTCTCCGTCACGCTGCCGTCCGGTCGCCCGGGAAAGACTCGGTTCATGTTGCCCTTGTCGATCGGCGAGGTGCGGGTGCCGGCGCAGAAGGCGGGATAGTTCATGCCAGGGACGATGATCACCCGGCCGGAGACCTCTTCCGCCGTGAGCTTTCGCGCCAGGTCGAAAAGCGCGATCGGCCCTTCGTACTCATCCCCGTGATTGCCGCCGGTCAGCAGCGCCGTCGGCCCCTCGCCTCTTTTCACCACGGTGACGGGCAGCATGATCGCGCCCCAGGCGGACTCGTCGCTGCTATAGGGCAATCGCAGGAAGCCATGCTGAACGCCGTCAGCTTCGAAGTCGACGGTGGCCGTGATGGGCGAGGGACGCAGATCGGATTCGGTCATGGGCTCGTTCTCAGTCCTTGATGAAGAGTTTGCGGGGGGTCGAACAAAAACACTCTGCCCCCTTTTCGGTGATCAGGATCGGCTCGGTGATCTCCAGGCCGCCATCATCCAGCCAGATCGCCGGCATGAAGTGAAAGGTCATGCCGGGCTGCAGGACCGTCCTGTCGCCCGGGCGGAAAGACATGGTGCGCTCGCCCCAGTCCGGCGGATAGGAGAGCCCGATGGCGTAGCCGCAGCGGCCTTCCTTTTCGATGCCGAAGCGCGCGAGGGTCGAGAAGAAGGCGGCGGCCAGGTCTTCGCAGGTGTTGCCCGGTCTGGCAGCGTCCAGACCGGCTTCGATGGCCTCCAGCACTGCGGCCTCGGCGTCGAGATACTTCTGCGGCGGGCGGCCGAAGAAGATCGAGCGCGACTGCGGACAGTGATAGCGGCGATAGCAGCCGCCGATCTCGAAAAAGGTGCCCTCGCCACTTTTGAAGGGCCGGTCGTCCCAGGTCAGATGCGGTGCCGTGGCATCCATCCCGGACGGCAGCATGGGCACGATGGCGGAATAGTCGCCCCAGTGGCCGTCCGCGCCGCGAATACCGGTGGCGTAGATCTCGGCGACCAGCTCGTGCTTGGGCAAACCCGGCTCCGCCAGCTCCAGGATCCTGGCGTGCATGGCCTCGACAATGCGCGCCGCCCGGCGCATGAATTCGATCTCGACCGGACTCTTCACGGCGCGCTGCCAGTTCACCAGGGCCGTCGCGTCACTGAAAACCGCGGCCGGCAGATGCGTCTTGAGGGACTCGAAGGCCGCCGCGGAGAACCAGTAGTTATCCATCTCGACGCCGATGCGCAGGCCGTCCCAGCCCCGGGATTTCAGAACCCCGGAAAGCTGGTCCATAGGATGGCGCTCGGTGGACTGAACATAGTGATCCGGGTAACCGACGATGTTGTCCTCCGCCATATAGACCGTGCGGCGGGCACCATTGGCGTCCATGTTGCGGCCCCACCAGAGCGGCTCACCATCCAGCGCAACCACCACGGCCTGATGGACGTAAAAGGACCAGCCGTCGTAACCGGTCAGCCAGGCCATGTTCGAGGGATCTGAAACAATGATCAGATCCAGGCTGGCCCTGGCCATGGCGGTGCGGGTCTTGGCCAGCCGCTCGGCATATTCGGCGCGGGTAAAGTTCAGAGGGATATCGGGCACGGGCGCAGCCCCCGGACGGCTTCGTTTTCACAGGGAGGTAACAGTGGCAGGCTAATCTGCCCTGCGCAATCGCCTCCTGCACAGGGCATCTGGCAGGACATCTGACTGTCGTGACGCTTTACAGATCGGCGTTCCAGCGACTAGAAAAACGACCTGCAAGCATTCCGGCCCGCCTCTCCTGTCGCCAGCAAAGCGTTGGCCTGCCTTCACGCCTCATTCGAAGCAACCCTGGGAAAGATCATGAGACTTTACCTCATCCGCCATGGCGAATCAGCCAACAACGCTCTCATGGCCCAAAGCGGCCAGGCCTTCGGCCGCTCGCCGGACCCTGAACTGACGGAGGCAGGCCATCGTCAGGCGGAACTGCTGGCCGGCTATCTCGCGCACCCGCAGGGCGACCCTCAGCAGCACCCGCGGTTCGGGCCAGCAGGCGGGGCACAGGGTTTCGGCCTCACCCATATCTACTGCAGCCTCATGACGCGCTCGATCCTGACCGCGCAGTACGTCGCGAAGGCCTGCGGCCTGCCACTGGTGGCGCACCCGGAGATCTTCGAGAATCAGGGTATTTTTCATCTCGCGGAAGACGGAACACGGACTGGCCTGCCCGGGCCGGAGCGCAGCTACTTCGAGGAGCGCTTCCCGGAGCTGCAACTGCCGGAAGACATGAGCCCCGGCGGCTGGTACGACCGCCCCCACGAGACGGACGAGATGTTCCTGCAGCGCGCCGAGCAGGTGGCGGGCGAATTCGAGCGGCGCCACGGCGGCAGCGAGGATTGCGTCGCCCTGATCATCCACGGCAACCTGATCGACCAGTTGATCAACCTCTTCACGGGGCTCGGACGCCGCGCGGCAAACTACGACAGCCACTGGGAGGCCAACTGGGCCACCCACAACACCTCGATCACCCGCATCGACTTCACGGCGAACTCGAAGGTCGTGGTCTATACCAACCGGGCGCAGCACCTGCCGCCGGACCTGATTACCTGGTAGTCTCACGCGGCGACATCTGTTCAAACCCAGGACTCTCGCCCAAGACTCACGCCCAGGACGGACGGTCATGACCCGGACAGCGACCTGCTGCTGCGAATCGATCTGGATCACCTTGGAAGGTGACCCACAGTTCAATGGCCTCTGCCATTGCGACGACTGCAAACGGCGGACGGGAAGCGCCTTCGGCTGGTCCGCTTACTTCGCAGACGAGCAGGTCAAGGAAACGGGCGGCCAGGCATCATCCTACGAAGTCGCGCCGGATCAGACGCGCTACTTCTGTAAGGCTTGTGGTTCGACTCTTTATTGGAAAACAGGCCTTTTCGAGAGCATGACCGGCGTCGCGGGAGGTTGCTTTACGGCAACGCCTTTACCAGAGCCAAACGCGTCCTATCGGCACCAACAGGCGTGCAACTGGATCAAGCTTCCACAGCATTGGCGCCGGGATTCCTGAGACAGGCCCTGATCGGAGGCCGTGGCCGGAGACCGCTGGTTCTCCAGCGACGGCAGAACGGGAGGCCTAAGCGCTTTTGACGTTGGCCAGGAACTGCTGAACGGTGTTCTTGAGCACCACCGTTTCCTGGCTGACCTCGTTGGCGACACTGCCTACGTCATCGGCCGAACGGCTGGTGTCCGCCACCGAGACGGAAACGCCGGAGATGTTCTCCGACACCTGGTTCGCGCCGTCGGAGGCCTGGGAAATGCTCTGGCTGATCTCCCGGGTCGCCGCCCCCTGTTCCTCCATAGCATCGGCGATGGAGGTGGTGTAGCTGTTGACCTTGTTCATGGTCTCGGTGATCGCCGAGATGGCCGTGACAGCGTCGCCGGTCGAGTTCTGGATGGCGCTGATCTGGGTTGAGATCTCTTCGGTCGCCTTCGCGGTCTGGTTGGCCAGGGCCTTGACCTCGGAGGCCACCACCGAGAAACCCTTGCCGGCTTCGCCCGCCCGGGCCGCCTCGATGGTCGCGTTGAGCGCCAGAAGGTTGGTCTGTTCGGCGATCTCCTGGATCAGCGAAACGATATCGCCGATCTTGCTGGCCGCCTCGGCCAGGCCGGAGACCTTTTCATTGGTGGAAAGCGCGCTTTCGGTCGCCTCGCCGACGATCCGCGAGGTCTGGCCGACCTGCTGCGAGATCTCGGAAATCGATGCGGACAGCTTCTCGGCAGCACCGGCAACGGTCGTCACGCTGCTGGAGGCGGCTTCGGAGGCCGTCGACACACCGGTGGCCTTTTCCGAGGTCGCGTTGGCGATTTCGGAGAGGGTCACGGCGGTCTGCTTCATGGTTTCCATCTTGGCTTCGACCGAGCCGAGCATCTCTTCGGTGGTCGTGCTGAAGCCGTTGATCAGGCTCTCGATCTTCTTGGTCCGCTGCTCCCGGCGCTGCTGCAGGCTGGCCGCCTTCTCCTCCAGTTCGGCATTGGCCAGCACGCCGTCACGGAAGCCGGCGATCGCGCGCGCCACCGCGCCGATCTCGTCCTGCCGGTCGTCGCCGGCAAACTCCACCTTGGTATCACCGGCGGCGAGCTTCTCGGCGCTGATCACCAGACGGCAGAGAGGCGTGCTGAGATTGCGCGTGACCGCGAAGGTGACAATCAGCCCGACAATGATGAAGATGAGCGTCGCCACCAGCGCAACGATCAGGGTCGACTGCATGGAGGCTTCGGCGTCATCGATCACCATACCCGCGTCCCGGTCAACGATATCGCGGGTCAGGACGATGATATGCGCGAGGGTCTTTTGATGCCGCATCAGTTTTTCAAGGGTCGGCACCTCGGCGGCCTGCGTAATACCCAGCAGAACCAGCGCGTCCTTGCGCCACATCTTGTATTCTTCTTCGATCTGCCAGATCCAGGTCTCGACATCCTCGGATAGCGCGACCTCGCGCAGGGCCGCGAGGCGCTCGGTCATGTCACCGTCGACAGCGCCGAAGGTCTCAGCGATCTCCTCAGCCGAAACAAAGGCGGTCATGGCGGTGACGCGATGTACCAGTTCAACCGCCTTATCGAAGTTCCCGACAATGGCTTGCGCATGCTGGTTGGCCGCGACCACCTTGCTCAGGGTGTCGCTGATCTTCTGGTGCTCCCGGGACGACTGCCAGGCCATAAAGCCGGCCAGCGCGACGCCCATCAGGACCGCGCCCAGAAGTGGCAGGAAGATTTTGTTTCTAATCGACATGTTTCTTGCTTTGCGGTTGTTCGGTTACGGTCCCGGCTCTGAACTGCGCCTCAGTTCGGTAAAATCGGCATGGCGGTTTCCTCCGCTTCCGCGGTCAGGGTCAGCAGGAAGGCAATAAGGTCCTCCCGTTCCGCATCGCTCAGATCGAAGGGCTGAATCATCTGGACGCTGCGCGACGGCCGCGGGATACCACCCTTTTCGTAGTGAACGATCACTTCCTCCAGATCCGCCAGGGAGCCGTCGTGCATGAAGGGCGCGCGCTGGGTCAGATTGCGCAGCCCGGGCGTCTTGAAGGTGTGGTTCAGGAAGTCGTCATCGGTCTCGATGGCGCCGCGACCGAGATCGTCGTCGCCCAGGCCGAGATCGTAGAACTCGTTATCGGTGAAGTTCCAGCCTGTGTGGCAGTCGGCGCAGGCGGCTTTGCCGTTGAAGAGCGCGAAGCCGCGTTTCGCCGCGTCGCTGATGGCTTCTTCGTCCCCCTCGATCCAGCGGTCGAAGGGCGCCCAGCCGCTGACGATGGTGCGCTGATAGGTCGCGATGGCGGTCAGAATCGAATCCTTGGAAACACCCTCTTCCGGGAAGAGTTTTTCGAACCAGACACGATACTCTTCGATCCCCGAGAGCATCGTGACGATGTCATCGAAGTTGCCCGCCATCTCCTCCGGCGCGACGATCGGATAGACGGCCTGTTCTTCAAGCGTTGCAGCGCGCCCGTCCCAAAAAAGCGGCGCCACCCAGGCCATGTTCAGCAGGGTATTGGCATGCCTGGTCAGGGGGCGCCCGCTCGCACCGACCGCCCGTTCGACCGGCGCTTCGTAACCGAAGGAGGGCGTGTGGCAACTGGCGCAATTCATGCTGCCGGTGCTCGAGAGGCGGGGATCGAAGAACAGCATCTTACCCAGGGTCGCCAACTGCGGCGAATAAGACGCCCCGGTCGGAAAAGGAACATAAAGCGGTCGCTCATAGAGCGCCTTCAACTCAGCCTCGTCCGCCTTGCCCGGTTCGGACGCACGTAAGCCGTCCGCCAGGGCGGCGGCGGCCACCGTGATGGCAGCGGTTAGCGACAGAACCCGCAGCAGGTCCGGCCGAACTCCTTTCAACATGAATCTCTCCAGGGCGAAGATGTCGCGGTATCTGATGCTTTTAACGCAAAGTGGAATTACAAAGCGTTAACGCCGACCCAGAGGGTGTAATAAAACGAACAATCAGCAAGTAATGACAATCAATCCGTGATTTAGCCGGAACAACAACACCCATCCCTGCAGAACAGCGGCGGAACGACCTCAATATGATTTTAATTTTTTGATTATGTTCAATATTTTAGAGTGATTTTCACAAGCACTCTAATTTGATTGCCCTTTTCAACATTTCAGGCTTGTGGAATAGATCCCCAAGGGCGCTCAAGAGTCGCTCGCCAGGCACTATTCAGGCAGCATAGGAGACACTAATAGGAAGTTAACTCCCACCTCAATATTTTTGTATAGCCCTATAAACTTCTGGATGATCACGTCATTACTGCGGTATTACGGCGCGCGAACGCGGCGGCCGCATGATTTCCTGGCCTTTTGCGGCCAATAATCCTTTCGGGACGGTGCCCCTACTCAGCCTCACCATAGCTTTCCAGGCGGTCGGCCAGGAAGCTGTACTCCGCGCGCACCGCGTCGATCCGCGCCGGATCGACACTGCACCGCAGGAAGGCTTCGGCCCGCTCGGGAAAAACCAGCGGCGGCGTCACCTCGTCAATCCAGGGCGGGCAGAAGATCGATCGCCCGAAGTCCTCCCCCGCCCGGTTCAGGCTGAGAAGGAAGATCTGATTCTCCAGGGCGCGGGACACCACGAAGGGATGCCAGGTGAAGAAGGAGGGATCCCGGGCATAGGCGCCACAGTGCAGGATGAGATCCACGCTCTGCTGCAGCACCAGATCCCGGCTGAGTTCCGGAAAGCGGATGTCGTAGCAGATGATCGGCGCGATCCTTAACCCTCTGAAGGTGAAGGAAAAAGGCCGTGCACCCCGCTTGAAGTAGTCTTTTTCCATCGACGCGCCGTATTGGGCGAGATGCAGCTTGTCGTAACTGCCGATCAGATCACCGTCCGGCCCGACCACGGCCTGGCAGATGTGGTAACCCTCTTCGCTCCGTCGCGGGAAGCCGTAGACGACGGCAACCTCGAAGCGCCGGGCGACCGCCCGGAAGCGCTCGAACGAGGGTCCGCGCAAATCCTCCGCCAGACTGTCGAGCTGATCAAAAGCCGCGCGGGAATAGTCGATCGCCGAAAGCTCCGGCAGAACGACCAGATCCGCAGGCGCGTCCTCCAGACTTCGAGAGACCTTCGCCGATACCCGCTCGAGATGCGCGTCGCGGGACGCCGGATCCGGTGTGGGCGGAATGTCGATCTGGCAGGCGAGCAGTTGCATGGCAGCAGACTATGGGAGCCGGCTAATTGCCGGAAACGCTGTCGATGGCGCCGAACAGTGCTTCGAGCCGCTCGAGACAGCGCGCTTCCAGGCTGGCCGCGTTGATGGAGGCAAGATTCTGCTGCAGGTGCTCGATTTTCCCGGTCCCGGTGAGGATGACATGGGCGCCCGGTTCATGGCGGCAGAAGCGGTAAGCGCCATCGATCACGCTCTGCGCGCCACCCTGCGTCCTGAGAAAGCCGAGCGGGTCATCCGGATCCAACGCGTTGGCTGCGAGGAGACCCTGCTCGACCAGATCCTCCAGCAGCGCCTCCAGAGCTTGCGGGTTGCTCAACGCCCGCCGCACGGCGAACATCACCAGGGTTCCCGCCCCCTGAACCGCCGTCTTGGCAAAGACCCGCCGCCGCGCGGAGGGATTGACCAGGTTGAAGCCGGCCATGACCACATCCCAGTGGGCATCCTCCAGCGCACGGCTCAGCATGGCGTGCTGCGGATCGTAGATAAAGCGCTCGGTCAGGCCGAGGAAGCGGATCTTGCCCTGATCGCGCAGGCGCTGAAGGGCCGGCAGAAGTTCCTGCTGGCAATGCGTGTACTGATCCGGCATGACCCCGTGCAGATGGAGGATGTCCACGTAATCGCTGGAGAGGCGGCGCAGGCTGTCTTCGAGATTGCGCTCCAGTTCGGCGCCGGAGATGAGGTCCGTGCCCAGAGGCGACGCGCCGCCGGGCACGATGGGAAGCTTGGTCGAGATCACCACCTGATCCCGCCGCCCGGCGACCGCCTCGCCGACAATGGCCTCAGTGCCATAGACGGCCGCGGTGTCGATGAAGTTGATCCCCAGATCCAGCGCCGCCTCGACGACAGCGACCGAGTGGGCCTGGCTCTCTCCGTAGCCCTGGCCGAGCCGGCTGGCACCGCCGCAGCCCAGTCCCGCGGCACTCACCTTCAGGCCGGTGCGGCCGAGCGTCACATAGTCCATGGGCGGCTCAGTTCTCCGTAACCGCGCGACTCTGCTGCGTGCGATAGAGCAGATAGAGGCCGGAGAGGATCAGAACGACCCCGAGGCCCGGGCGGACGATCCCGCCCATCATGATGAGCGGCACTGACAGAGAGAGCATGAGTGCCGGCGGATAGAAACGGGTCCAGGCCTTCTTGCCGCGGTCGCGCTGGTAGGGCGTGAAGAGCAGCGAGAAAACGCTGGCGATCACGAAGAACAGCGACCAGGGCTGGGTGATGAACAGCGTGGGGTCGGTCGAGATGGCCAGCGAGCGCGACAGCCATTTCTCAGCAATGGGTCCCAGCACCACGCCCAGAATAACCGGCGCCAGGGGGAAGCCCAGGTTGCGCAGGACGTAGCCGACGATGCCGAAGATGAAGAGCGTCCAGATGTCCGAGACGATGTTGTGGAGCGCGAAGACGCCGATACCGCAGTAGGCCAGGATCACCGCCGCCAACACGTACATGCGCACCCGGGTCACCAGGACGAAAAGCTTCAGGGCGCCGGACTGCAGGCCGAGCACCAGGAAGTTGGCGACGAAGAAAGCCAGGAAGATGGAGTAGGCCAGAACCGGCGCCTCGGTGATGAAGCTGGGGCTGGGGATCACGTCGTGGATCAGCAACGCACCCAGCATCACCGCCGTGATGATATCGCCGGGAATGCCAAGCGCCATCATGGTGATCAGGGAACCGCCGGCGGTGGCGTTGTTGGCGGACTCCGGCGCGATGATGCCGTCGCTGAAACCGCTGCCGAACTTCTCCGGCGTTTTGGAAGCCTTCTTGGCCTGATCGTAGGCCAGCACGTTGGAGATGGACGAACCGGCGGCCGGCAGAATGCCGGTGAAGACCCCGATAAAGGAGGAACGGATCAGGTTGCCCCAGCTCTTGAGCACGGTCAGTGCGGCCTTGCGGTGCTCGATCCGAATGCTGACCTCCTGCATTTCGGTCAAAGCCTTGGTCGCAGTCTTGGGATCTCGCACGTCGGTCATGAGGCGGCTGAAGGCGAAGAGGCCGATCAGGACGGGCAGGAAAGCGAAACCCTCCTGCAGGTAGTCGACGCCGAAATCGAAGCGCGAGATGCCGTTGATATCATCCTCGCCGAAGGTCGCGATCAGCAACCCCAGCGCCCCGGCGATCAGGCCCTTGATCAGGTTCTCGCCGGCCAGGCTGGCGGTGATGGTGAGGGCGAAGAAGACAAGGGAGAAGTAGTCCCAGGGCTGAAACTCCAGCCCGATCCGGGCGAGCTGCGGCGCGACGGCGATCAGCAGGATGGCGGAGATGATGCCGCCGAAGAAGGAGGCCCAGACCCCCAGACCCAGGGCCAGGCCGGGTTCGCCCCGGCGCGCCATGGGAAAGCCGTCGAAGGTGGTCGCCACCGAGGAGGGCGTCCCGGGAATGCCGGTCAGGATACCGGACATGAGGCCGCCGGACAGCCCGCCGACGAAGACGCCGATCATGGTCGCGATGCCCTGCGCCGGCGGCATGCCGAAGGTGAAGGGCAGTGTGAGAACCACCGCCATTGCGATGGTGAAACCGGGGATGGCGCCGGAGATCAGACCGGCCGTCGCCCCGATGATCATGAAGGCCAGGGTCTGGATGTTGCCGATCTCGGCAACGGCCCCGAGAAGGTTTTCGATGAGCACGCCTTAATCCTCCCTAGATCACTTCAAAGAGCGATCCCTGGGGCAGGATCACGCGCAGGCCGAAGGTGAAGATCGCCCACATGGCCCCCATGGAGACGGAGGCGATGACGCCGTGCAGCAGGAGTTTCTTAGGCGCGAAACCGCCGAGCACCGAAAGCAGCAGGAAGACCAGCAGGATGCCGCCGATCAGGCTGCCGAAAAACGGCAGGGTCGCGAGGAAGAGAAAGTAGATCAGGTAGCACCAGAGCGGATTGCGGTACTTGACGAACCATCCGATCACGCCACCCGGCCCCTCCGTCTTCTCCGGTGGCGCATCGGTTTTCGGCGCGCGCAGGGACTGAAAAAGATAGATCAACCCGAAGACCGTCAGGATGGCGAGCACGCTGCGCGGCCAGGCGGAGGGCGCGAGGGTCCCGTAGTCGGGATTGCGAATATCAAAACTCGCCCAGATCAGAACCCCGGTGAAAAACAGCAGGACGATCGCGATGATCGTATCCCGGTTCGGCAGTGACATACCGCGTCGGCCTCTCGGTTTTTGAGCACAATGCGTTAACCGGACTTAAAATTCCCTGCCTTTCGATCAGCCAGGTGCTGATCTCAAACGCGAATTTTGAAGTGCTATGGATCAGAAAACGCATTACGCCATAGAAGATCCGTTCCGGACTCGAGGGGGCCGGACCGCAACAGCGGCCCGGCCACAGCTCGAAAGCAAGCGAAGCCCGTAGCGGCTTACTTCTTGTACATGCCGATATCGATGGCGACCTTTTCGTGGGCGTCGTAGGTCTCCTTGAACCAGGCGGCATAGCCTTCCGGCCCGACCCACTTGACGTCCGTGCCCTTGGCTTCGAGGGCCGCGATCAGTTCGGGATCCTCGGCGGCCTTTTTGAAGACCTCGCCCCAGTGGGCGATCACGTCTTTCGGCGTGCCCTTGGGCGCGACGATACCCCGGTCCAGCGCATAGGTCATGTCGGTGCCCAGTTCCTTGAGGGTTGGGACGTCCGGCAGATGCTTGGAACGCTTGTCCGCGGCAATGGCGAAGGCCTTCAGTTCGCCGGTGGCGACGTATTTGCGAGCAGTCGGCACGTTGATGGTGGCCAGCTCGATGGTGTCGGCCAGCAACGCGGTGATACGCTCACGCGTGCCGTCGAAGGGCACGTACTTGAACTTGGTATCGGTCAGGCCTTCCAGCAGCACCCACATGAACTGGCTGGTGGAGCCGAAGGTCGCACCCAGCTTGAGGGACTCCGGATCTGCCTTGGCGGCGGCGATCATGTCCTCGTAGCTGTTCCAGGGCACGGAGCCGGCGGCGCCGATCAGTTCCGGCGTGCTGGTGACCTGGGCGACCATGTCGAAGGCGTCCCAGGTGAAGTCCACCCGGCCGTTGAGAAAGCCCACGATCGCGCTCTGATGGATCGCGAAAAGCGTGCAGCCGTCGGCCTTGGCCTTACGGGCTTCCTTGGCCCCCTTGTTGCCGCCCTGTCCGGGCACGGTCACGACCTGGATCTTAGGCTCGACGTCGAGCTTCTTGATGGTCTCCTCGAAGGTCGAGAAGATGATGTGGGTGCCGCCGCCGGCCTTCCAGGGCACGATCAGCTTGGCGGTGCTGCAGGGGATATCCGCGGCATGAACGCCGGAGGTCGCCGCGGAAAAACCCGTGGTGGCGGCAAAGGTGGCGGCAGCCACCGCCGCGCCCAGAACTGGTGTAAATCTCTTCATCTCTCACTCCCTGTAATTTGCTTCGTTTTGTTTTTTGAATGCAAAGATACAAAACCATAGCATGGATTTTTCGGGAAAAGAGACTCTAATATGAGGTGGAACTGCTCAGCCCGGGCAGTGGCTCCTCAAAAGAATGGCGGAAAACTTTGACAGAGAACAGGAAAGCAGCGCGGCTGGCGATCGCCGGACTGGGCGCGATCGGGATGACCGTGGCCCGTCGGATCGACGCCGGCGAAGTGCCCGGACTGAGCCTCACGGCGGTCTCCGCGCGCAACAAAGAGGCAGCAGCCGAGCGTCTCTCCGGCTTCCGCACGCCCCCTCAGGTCCTGCCGCTCGGCGAACTGGCGGACGTGGCCGACATCGTGGTGGAATGCGCGCCGGCGGCGGTCTTCCGGGAGGTTGCGGATCCGGTGATCGCGGCCGGGAAGACCCTCGTGCCGCTATCCGTCGGCGTGCTGCTCAAACATGCGGAACTGATGGAGCACCTGGAGGAGACCGGCGCGAAGATCGTGATCCCGACCGGCGCCCTGCTGGGCCTGGACGCGGTCAAGGCGGTGGCGGAGGGTGAGGTGGACTCCATCCGTATGACCACCCGCAAACCGCCGGCCGGCCTGAAGGGCGCGCCGCACCTGCTTCAGAACGCTATCGAGATCGAGGGCCTCACCGAGCCGCTCAAGGTCTTTTCCGGCAATGCCCGGGAAGCAGCCATCGGTTTTCCGGCCAATGTGAACGTCGGCGCCGCCTTGGCACTGGCCGGCATCGGGCCGGAGCGCACCCAGGTCGAAATCTGGGCCGACCCGACGGTCACCCGCAACACCCACAGTATCGCGGTGGAATCGGATTCCTCCCGCCTGACCATGACCATCGAAAACATCCCGACCCCGGAGAACCCGCCGACCGGCAAAATCACCGCCCTCAGCGTGATGGCGACCCTGCGGCGGCTGGTTTCGCCGATGGTGGTGGGAACCTGAATTCAGTTGACCAGCTTCAGGGCGTCTGGCGCAGGTAGAGGCCGGTCAGGATGCCTTCGGAGGTCTGAGAGAGACCCCATTCCAGCTTGCCGTGTTCGAAGCGGACATCGAAGACGTCGAAACCATCGGGTCCCACGCCCTTGAAGGTGATGGTCTCGACCTCGCCCATGCGCTCAAGTTCCGGCACGATGATCGGAAGCTGTTCACGCGCCAACTGCGCGAGCGGTTCGCTCATCCGGCCGAAGTCGGGTTTCCCGATCCGATGTTCCTCGATCACACGGCGCAACCTTTCCTCGCTTCCGGGCATCGGGTCCTTCTTTTGAACCCGTTCGGCCAGCGCGGCCTCCGCCGCCTCGAAAGCGCCAGCGCCGGAACGCGTGGCTTTCTGTTCGAAGCCGCCCTGATGCAGGATCAAGGCTTCGACCGACCCATCGTCCGCGCGCAGAAAGGTCACCTGTGCGGGCACGACCTTGAAAAAGAAGCGGTCCTTCGCCTCGGCGTAGAGTTCGACCGGTGGCTGTCCGACCAATTGAAGGAACAGGCGGCCATCTTCCGCCGTAATTCTAGCCACCAAAGCGTCGGCAAAGACATAGGAACCCAAGTAGCCCGCCAAGGCCTCCCGCTCGGCTGGAATTTCAGCGCGCGGACGGGCCTGCTCATAGCGCTTCCAGGCCACGGCTTCAGACTTCGTATCGCTCATCTGCGTCTCCTTTGCGAGTTTCAAAAGATCCTCGACGCTGAGAACTTCGCCGCGCGCCGTTTTCTCGCGCAGTGCCGTAACCAGACGCAGGCTCTGCTCCATCTGATTCCGGCGTTCGGTCAGGCTGGCCTGCTGAAGCGCCAGCAGTTCATCGAAGCGGCTATCCTGATTCACGAGCAGTTCGACGATGCTGCTCAGGCTGAGGCCCAGTTGCTTGAGGACCAGGATCTCGCTGAGGCGGGCGATTTCCCGCACGCCGTAAAGCCGCCAGTTCTTTTCGCTGCGTTGCGGTGTGAGCAAACCGCGCGCCTCATAAAGCCGCAGGGCCCGCACCGTCAGGCCGATCCGGGCGGCGCACTCGGCGGCGGTCAGCAGCTTCTCGCTTCTAAAATTGCCATTTGATTTTGCACTCATGCCCAAAGACATAAGCTGTGACGCAGGGTCCGCCTCAAGTCCTTTTTTTATAGAAAAACTCCGCCTGATGGCAAAACGGCAGAGCCTAGGCTTCTTCCGCCGGCGCGATCATGCCGGGGATATGGCTGGAGGTGATGCGCGCCGCGCAGTGCGCCTCGAAGGCCTGCAGCAGCTTGGATTTGCCGATCTGCGCGGCGGTCGCGATGCCGATCGCCATGGGCGGGAAATCGCCGGTCAGCGGCAGGCGCACGAGCCGCCGGCCGTCCATGGCCTGGTCCGAGCGTGGCCGGATGTTCGCCAGGCTGTAGCCCTGCCCGTTGGCCACCATGGTGCGCACCACTTCCAGATGCGCGGAGCGGGCGGCGATCACCGGCTCCAGGCCTTCGCGCAGGAACATGGCGAGGAAGTACTCCCGGCTGATGGGCAGGTCCAGCAACACCAGGGGATCGGGGGCCAGTTCCGCCAGCGCGACTTCACCGCGCCCGGCGAGCCGGTGGCTTTCGCCGACCAGGGCATGGGGCGGCAGGCTGACCAGCGGCCGGAAGGCGATGTCAGAGGGAATCTGCAGGTCGTAGGTGATGGCCACATCGATCTCCGCCCGGCGCAGGCGCTCTAGCAGCGTTTCCTGATGCGCCTCTTCCGACCGGATCTCGGCGCCGGGACAGGCGGCGGCAAAGGAATGGGACAGCTCAGGCAGAATCATCGGCGCCAGGGTCACGAAGCAGCCGACCGTGAGATTGCCGCGGAGCTGACCGCTCATCTCGTCGGCAAGGTGGTAAAGGCCCTCCGCCTGCGCCAACAGCGCCTTGGCCTCGCGCAGCAAACGCCGGCCGGCCGGTGTCAGCGACAGGCCCTGCGCGTGATGGCGGACGAAGAGCTGGACGCCAAGCTCCTTCTCGAGTTGGCTGATCGCGGTCGAGATCGAAGGCTGAGAGATCGCGGTCTGCTCCGAGGCGCGGGTGATGCTGAGGGTCTCGCCCGCGGCCACGAAGTACTCAAGCTGTCGAAGGGTAAAGCGCATGCTTGAATCTAGAGCATGGACTCAGCCGAATTGAAAGCAGGCTTTGAAGCCTGATTACTCATCCCCCGGCACGCCATAACTCGGCGCTTCGCGCGGATCGAGACCGCGGGTGACGTAGGCGTCGAGCTGCGGCTTGTAGAGATCCCAGAGATCCGCCAGCGCACCGATGGGATCGCTTTCGTGCCAGTCGACCCGCAGGTCGGCGACCGGCCAGGTCACGTCGCGCACCAGCAGCAGCCCGGCGGAATGCACGGGCCCTTCTTCGCCGCCGGCCTCGAGCGCGGCCCGCATGACCGCGATCAGGCGGTCGCCCAGATGGCCCTGCGCGGTCGCGAAAGCCGTGGCCATCGCCTGAGGCACCTGGTCGTTGGCCAGCAGGTTGCCGGCGCAAACCACGTCGAGTCCCTCGGCGACGGCGTGAACGCCCAGCGTGCCTTCACCAGAGAAATGCGCCATCCGGCCCTCCTTGTCGATGGCAGTCAGTTGCCGGTAGGAGATGAAGTCGGTTTCGGCAACCAGCTTTTCGACCGCGTCCGGCGCTGAGAGACCTTTCGCCATGAGATCGAGCGTCTTGGGACCCAACGTCGGGTCGGTGATGTTCTGGCTGGCAACGGCGCCCACCCCGGCCCGGGCGTAGGCGCAGCGCGCGGCGACGGCGGGCGAGGAGGAGGAAACAGCGAGCCCGAACATGCCGGTCTCGGCGCAGCGCGCGGCGATGGAAAAGGTCATCGACCGGCTTCCTGCTGCAGGAAGAAGGACGCGCCCTTGGGATACTCGGGAATCTCGACTTCGTAGGCCTCGCTGCGGATTTTGTTCGGCTCGCGCCCACGCACGATCTCGCCGTCCAGCGTTGAAGGCACCGGATTAGGCGAACAGGCGGCCGCATCCGCCGCCGCATAGACCGTGATCGAGAGGGTACGCGGCTGCTCCGAGAGATTCGGCGCGGAGCCGTGCGCCAGCCGCGTGTGCATCAGGCAGACCGAACCGGCCGGCCCGAAGCACTTGACCGCGCGGCTTTGAAAGTCGGCGGCGATATCCTCCGCCACGGCACCGGTGAAGCGACCCTCGTGCCAGAGGGAATGGATCGGGCCTTTGTGGGTGCCGGGCACCACCTCCAGAGGCCCGTTCTCCTCGGTGACCTCATCGACCATCAGCAACGCGGTCACCAGGTCCGCGTTGCTGTGCGGGGTGAAGGGGAAGTCCTGGTGCCACTTCACCTCGGTCTTCGCGCCCGGCAGTTTGGAATTGATCTTGGAATGGTGATAGCGGACGTCCGGGCCGATCAGGTCGGCCACCATGTCGACCATGCGGCTGTCGCGCATGACCTGCCGGTAAGCCTCCGAGACGTCGACCGGCGCATTGACCCGGCGCAGCTTGGGGCTGTCCGCGGCGTGCGAGCCTTCCAGGTCGAAGCGCGGGCGGCCGTCGACGGCGGTGCCGTAGCTCTCGGCGTGGCCTTTGCTTTCCTCCACCCAGGCGGCGAAATCGGCGCGGAGCGCGGCAAGCTGCTCCGGCGTAATGGCATTTTCGACCGTCAGCACGCCGTCGCGCCAAAAGTCCTGAACCTGCTGCCCGGTCAAAGCGCGATAGGTCATGACAGGCTCCTCCCTCAGTCGCTGTCCGGAATTACGGCGATGGCGTCGATTTCCACCAGCCATTCGGGCCGCGCCAGGGCCGAGACCACCAGGCCGGTGGAGACCGGAAAGACGCCCTTCAGCCACTTGCCCATGGTCCGGTAGACATCCTCGCGATAGCGCGGATCGGTGATGTAGACCGTCACCTTGCAGATGTGATCGAGCTGCGAGCCCGCTTCCTCCAACAGCTTGGCAATGTTCGCCATGGCCTGGTCGGCCTGGGCCGCCGCATCGCCGATCCCGACGCTCTCCGAGGTATCAAGGTCCTGGCCGATCTGGCCGCGCACGAAGACCATCGTGCCCCTGGCCACCACCGTCTGGCAGAGGTCATTGTCCAGGTTCTGTTCGGGATAGGTGTCCTTGGTGTTGAAGCTTCGGATCTTCTTGTGCGGCATCTTTTCCCTGACTTCCTAGCCGTTTGATTCTGCTGAAATTATGGGCAGCAGTCTCACTCAGCCTCCATGATAAGAAAAATAGTTCTTTTTGTGGAACTGCTTTGGTTTTTCTTAACCCGCAGCCCATAAGACTGCCCAGAAGGAACGCAGGTACACATATACACGAAGCGTCACAAAGCCGTCAGAAGCGCGCGATCCGGGGGCTTTACGTCTTTAAAGCCCTGACGAGGCGCGCCACCTGGATTGTGACACAAGGGTTCAAAGTTCTGAGATACGGAGAAGCTTCATGTCTGGCAGACCGGTTCAAGTACAGCTTTTCAAGTGGGCGGGCGCCTGGGGTCCCTTCAAGGTCAACATTCCCTGCGGCGAGTGCGCCCTGACCACGGACGTCATTCAGGATACCTTCGAAACCGAACTGGCCGGCATCCCGGTTGAGCTGGATACCCGCGAGTGGCTGAGCGAATGGTGGAAACCCCTGCCCAAGGGCGGCTGGCATGCGCCGATCGTCATGGTCGAGGGCAAGATCATCAGCCAGGGCCACGCGCTGAACCGCGGCGTCCTCACCGAAGCCATCATCGAGGCCCACGTGGCGCAGACCCCGATCACCGGCAGCCACGTCTTCGGCAAGGCCTCCTGCCCCTACTGCGTGAAGGCCAAGGCCTATCTCGACGAAGCGGGTATGGACTACGAGTACCACGACGTGGTGCGCAATCCACGCGCGCTCTATGAGATGATCGGCCGGGTCAAACCGATCATCGGTCCCAAGACCCCGGTCACCGTGCCGCAGATCTGGATCGACGGTGAATACATCGGCGGCGCCGACCAGTTGAAAGAAGTCCTGCACCGCGACGAGATCGAGGTGAACCCGCATCGCGGCCGTTGCTCCCTCTCCCCGGGACGCCTGCAGACCGCGTAACCCAGGCAGGGCAACAACCAACGTTTTTGCGCATAGGTTCTGGCAGGGGATTTACGTCCAGGCTGCGGACTTTCCGACATTGGCAACATCAGCGGGAACGGCGGCTATCCGGTTTTGCCCCTGAATAGTTGCGCTGCATGCGGCGCCCTTGGCAGACGACTCTTAGAAATCCTCAGATGTTTCCTCGTAGGGCACTCCAGTTGCGCTTATTTTCTCGACCAGCCACGATAGTTTGATGCCTGCATATGATTGGAGCTTGACTGAGTCCCGAGAATGGAAATGGATCCAGTATTCCCGTTCATCAACATCTTCATGCTTTTGAATGGTCCTAAACTCTATCTGCCTTACGTCCTCTAGCGGAGCCTCAAAACCTTCTTCTTTCCCGTGGGCGTGATTTGGGACATGCCATAGCAGATCACGGTCTGTGAGACGGAAATGCCACTCACCGCTCGTAGAGTACGCGCGCGCAGCGAAGACTGCCTCCTTCAACAGGCAATAAATCCCGCTACCGATGCATATGAAACCCAAAAAGGACCAGACGTTCCACGTCTCAACAGTTTCAATACCTAGCTCAAGGACTGTTCCCTCTGGGAACAGCAACGTCCCAAACCAAATCAGGCCAATTGAAAAGAGGGGCGCAATAACGAGCCGTGTGGTGTTTCGTTCTCGAACGGATTGTCTAATGTCGAAGTGCACATGATTATGTTTGATTTCAGTCAATTTGTTCTTTTCGGCGGCTCAAGCATGTGGCTCGACTAAAGCATCCAAAACACATTTGGTCTAGATGCAAAACTGCCGGCTGGCTGGTGCAACACGCACTCACATGAACCCCGACATCAACGTGGCCCGCTCCGTCATTAACCAGACGTTTGTTGGTTTTGCAGTATTGGTTGGTTTAGGCACAGACCCAAGTTGCAAGGTTAGGCGGACGAAAGGTGAAGTTATCGCGCTTGCGTCAACTCATAGCTCCATTCAAGCGCTGTCGCAGGGCCGGTCTGTCTCCGGGCTTCCACCGAAAATGGAGGAGGTCTATTAGCAGTAAATATTATTCAGCTTAAATTATTCATATGATTGAATATTTTGAACATCTTATCGTAGGCGAACATAATGCAATCACTCTGATTTCTATTGGATACTTTGCACTAATGGGCGTGTACTCCTTGATACACATGCACCGGATAAGCAAGTGGCCAAGTGTCATCGGTAAGTTACATGAGGAAAACATTGTCGGCTCGGGTGTCGGTTCACATGATGAAACCAGCTACAAGGCGACGGTTCATTACACTTACTTCGTCGATGGTGTGCCTTACGAAAACGATAAGATTAACACTTGGCATATCCTAGTGTCCCATAATCTGCGGGGGTTGTTGAAATGGCAGTTTCGGGACATAGACCGGCACGACAGTTCAGGCGTAACGGTGTTCTACCACCCCAGTAAGCCCGAAAAGTCCTACCTTGTCGTTCCCGGGCGGAAGCAAATGGCCTCGGTTTTTGCGCTTTGTTTTGGTGCCGCCGCCCTTATCCTTTTTGGTTTGTAGGCCTTCAAGGTTGTTAGGATAGAGTATTCGCCACAGCCACAGCCATTCGTACACACCGCAGCATCTGTAAAATTGGGCTCTCTCCGGACCTTCCCTACAGCGCAGGAAATGCCAGATCTCAACCCTTTGTGTCATCGGCGGAGAGGACTCTTTAAGTTGTAGGAACCGCCGAAAACGGCGGCCCTGGATTTTCCATTGAGTCCCTCCGGATTGCTGCAATGCGGCAACGAAATCGTTTGCGCAAACGTTTGCGCGCCTCTATCGTTTTCAAAAATCAAGATTCGGGGAGACGGACGGTTTCGCCTTTTTGGCGCATTGTCCCTTTAGCGCATTGCAAAGATGCGCGGAGATCCCGGTGGTTACCGGATCCGGGGCGTACCGTCCAACAGGTCATGACGCTAGGAGTGCTGCGCGGCGTTACTTGAAGGATTCTGCCGCTCTCGCTCTTCAGAGATCTGATTTCAGCTTTCCCCAAAAGAGTGCAACGGCCGTCCCCTATTCTGGGGCCGAAGCCCGGGGGAGACAGAGCGGTCCATGGCGACGATCAAGGACGTAGCGAGGGAATCGGGGGTCTCGGCGACCACCGTCTCGCATGTCCTGAACGCCACCCGCAAGGTCTCGCCAGACACCGTCGAACGGGTCGAACAAGCCATCGCGAAGCTGGGCTACGAGCCCTCCGGCGTGGCCCGCGCCCTGAAGGTCAAGAAGACCTATTCCATCGGCATGCTGGTCACCAACTCGACCAATCCTTTCTTCGCGGAGGTCATCCACGGGGTCGAGACCGGCTGCTTCAATCAGGGCTTCAGCCTGATCCTCTGCAACACCGATGACGTGCTGGACAAGCTGGTCGTGCATCTGCGCGCGTTGATGATGAAACGCATCGACGGATTGGTGGTCATGACCACCAACGGCGATCCGCAGTTCTTCAAGCGGCTGGAGGAACTCAAGCGCACGCCGGTGGTCGCCATCGACACCGGCGATGCCGACGTGGTCTCGGTGATCAATGACGATTCGCTGCTGGGTGGCCGCATCGCCGGCGAGTATCTCGCCGCCTTCGGCTTCGAGCGGGTCGGCTGCATCACCGGGCCGGCCGATCATCCGCGCAGCCTTGAGCGTATCGCCGGCCTGGAAGGCGCGCTGAAGGCCGCAGGCGTGAAAATTCCCGCCGAGCTGCGGGCCACTTCCGATCTCACGGTGCAGGGCGGTTATCGGGCCATGCAGGATCTGCTTGCGCTGCCGGCCCGGGTGCGGCCCGACGCGGTCTTTGCCTGTAACGATCTCTCCGCCATGGGCGCGCTCTGCGCCATTCACGAGAAAGGCCTCCAGGTCCCCGGAGATATCTCGGTCATGGGCTACGACGACATCGAATACGCGGCCTTCATGTCGCCCCCGCTCACCACGATCCGCCAGCCGGCCTTCGAGTTGGGCAAGCGCGCCGCCGGGGTCCTGATCGATCACCTGAAGACCGGCGCGAAGGCGCCGCCGACCATGCTGCTGCAACCGGAACTGATGGAGCGCAGCTCCGTCGGACCCTCCAAACGCTCGAAAGGACGTGCCGCGTGAGCGATATGACCGCGCCCACCGCCAATTCGATCGTCCGGGACGATCCCTCGACCTATCCCGAATGGTTCCGCACAAACAAACCCCGCAGCAACCTGATCGTCGCACGCTGGGTACCGATCCTGCTGGTCGGCCTGCCGGTGCTGGTGCTCTTCGGCATCGTGGTCTATCCGACCGTCTGGATGTTCTACCACTCGGTCCACGACACCAACATGATGCGCCTGTTCCAGGGCAACTGGAGCTACATCGGTTTCGAGAACTTCGCGACGGTCTTCCAGTCCGACCGCTTCTGGGATTCGACCGTACACCTGGTGCAATACCTGAGCTTCGGTGCCTGCCTGCAGGTGGTGCTGGGCACGGTGCTTGCCCTGATCCTCTTCGAACTGGTCAAGAGCAACATCGCGCGCACCATCATCCTGATCCTTCTGGTCCTGCCCATGATGATGTCGCCCTCGATCGTGGGCGTGCTCTGGAAGTTCCTGCTGACCCCCTCCAACGGCGCGGTCAATCAGGCGCTCCTGAACCTGGGCCTGATCTCGAAGCACATCGAGTGGTTCAATTCCGGCATCTCGCTCTGGTCGATCATCGTCGCGGACATCTGGAACTGGACCGCCCTGCCCCTGCTGATCGTCTATTCCGGCCGCGTCTCCCTGCCGCCGGCGGTCTATGAAGCCGCCAAGGTCGACGGCGCCAGCGGCTGGCAGGTCATGCGCCGCATCACCTTGCCGATGCTGAAGGAGGTGATCGCCATCGCCTTCATCCTGCGCTTCACCGACGCCTTCAAGTTCGTGGATCTGGTCTACATCATGACCTCGGGCGGACCGGCGCAGTCCTCGGAGCTGCCGACCTACATTGCCTTCCAGCGCGGCATCCGCGAGTTCGCCATCGGCGAGGCAGCCGCCTACGCCATCATCATCTTCGCCATCTCGGCGGTCCTCATCACGCTGTTCCTCAAGTACCTGAAACGGGTCTTGAAGGCGCAGGGCATAGCGTAGGAGCGGGAACGAGATGTCGGAAAAGAACTATCGCCTGGTCCGCTCGCTGCTGCTGCTCTTCCTGGGCATCTGGGTCGTGCTCACGCTCTTCCCGATCTACTTCAAGGGCATCACCGCCTTCAAGTCGGCGGCGGAAACCAACAGCACCATCCCGACCTTCTGGCCGCAGGAATGGCACCCGGAGAACTTCGTCTCGGTCTTCGCGGAAGCCTCGAACTTCCAGTCCCTGGTGGACTCCTTCGTGATCGCCTCCGGCAACACCCTGCTGGCGTTGTTCCTCGGCACCCTGGCCGGCTACGCCTTCGCGCGTTTTCCGAAGCAGGCGGGCGGCGAGAACCTGGCCTTCTGGATCCTCTCCAACCGCATGTTCCCGCCGGTCGCCGTCCTGATCCCCATGTTCTTCCTTTTCGACGCCACGCCCTGGGGCACGGACAGCCGCATCTCGCTGATCATCCTCTATCTGGTTTTCAACATGCCGCTGGCGACCTGGCTGATGATGGTCTTTTTCCGCGACGCCCCTAGAGAACTGGAGGAGGCGGCCTATCTCGATGGCTGGACGCCTCTGCAGGCCTTCATGCGTGTGACACTGCCCCTGGTGCTGCCCGGCATGATTTCGGTTTCCATGCTCTGCTGGATCTTCGCCTGGAACGAGTACCTCTTCGCCAACCTCTTCGTGGGCACCGACGTGAAGACCTATACCATCGTCATCCCGACCTTCACCCACGGCAGCCAGACCCTCTGGAACCTGCAGATGGCCTTTTCGCTGATGGCCATGCTGCCGCCGGTGACGCTCTTTATCCTGCTGCGCCGCTATATGGTCCGCGGCCTCTCCCTCGGCGTGGTGAAGGGGTAGGACATGGCCAGACTCGAACTTCAGGGCCTCTGCAAAGGCTGGGACTTTCCGGTCATCGACCGGATGGACCTCACGGTCGAAGAGGGCGAGTTCTTCGTCATCGTCGGCCCCTCGGGCATCGGCAAGACCACCTTGCTGCGGCTGGTCGCGGGACTGGAAGCGCCCGACGCGGGCAAGGTGATCGTCGGCGGCAAGGACATCACGGCTTTGCCGCCTTACCGCCGGCGGGTCGCCATGACTTTCGAATCCTACGCGCTCTATCCCCACAAGACCGTGGCGGAAAACATCGCGAGCCCCCTGCGTGCCCGCAAGACCGACCCGGCCACGATCAAGAAGCGGGTGCAGTCAGTGGCCGAACTGCTGCGCATCGATCACCTGCTCGACCGCAAACCGGGCGAGGTCTCGGGCGGACAGAAACAGCGCACAGCTCTGGGCCGGACCCTGGTCGCAGACCCGGACGTCTTCCTGCTGGATGAGCCGATCAGCCACCTGGACGCCAAGATCCGCCATGAGCTGCGGCAGCAGTTCCATACCCTGGAAGACCTGCGCAGGGTGGCCACCCTCTATGTGACGCACGACTATGCCGAGGCGCTGTCCCTGGGCGACCGGATCGGCGTCATGGGCAGCGGCGGTCTGGTGGATGTCGGCACGGCGCGGGACCTCTTCGAACGGCCGGCCAATCTCTTCGTGGCGGAACACCTCGGGCAACCGACCATTAACGTCATCCCGGCGCGACTCGAATCCCACGAAGACAAACTCTACCTGCGCGCCGAGCAGGGCGACCTGGTTCTGCCGGTCGATCCGGCCCGCGCGCAGATCCTGGCCGCACGCAGCGATCCCAAAATCACCATCGGTCTGCGCCCGCAGTTCGTGCGGCCCGCCGACGAAATGCCGGCCGGCAGCGCGCAGGTCACCGCCAATGTCGATCTCTACGAGGCGCTGGGTTCCACCGGCATCCTGATCGCCGATGTCTTCGGTTTGAGATTGACCGCTCTGACGTCACCCGAACGGCTTTTCGAGCATGACACCCAAGTCCAGCTCGCGGTCGACACCTCGGCGCTGCACTACTTCGATCCGGTCACCGGTGCGAATTTGACGCTGGGAGCACCGGCCCAGGCGACAGCGGCACCTGAGAAAACCGAAGCGGCGCTGGCCGGTCAGGTGGAGGCGTAACATGGCTCAGGTCAGCCTTCAGAAGGTCAATAAGATCTACCGCTCCGGCCGTAACGAGGTTCATGCGGTGCAGGATCTCGACCTGGAGATCCACGACGGCGAGTTCGTCGCCCTGCTGGGCCCCTCCGGCTGCGGCAAGACCTCGACCCTGCGCATGATCGTCGGCCTGGAGGAGATCTCTTCCGGCGACATCAATTTCAACGGCAAAAGGATGAACGAGCTGGAGCCGCAGGACCGCAATGTCGCCATGGCCTTCGAGACCTACGCGCTCTATCCCAACTTCACCATTGAGGAGAATCTCGCCTTTCCGCTCGAAGTGCGCGGCGTCGGCGAGGACGAACGGCGCCGGCGCGCAAGGGATATCGCGGAGATCCTCAAGCTCACCTCGATCCTGGACCAGCGGCCGGGCGCATTGTCCGGCGGCCAGCAGCAGCGGGTCAGCCTGGGCCGCGCCCTGATCCGCGATCCCTCCGTCTTCATCCTGGACGAGGTCATGAGCCACATCGACGCGCATCTGAAGTTCCAGATGCTCTTCGATCTGAAGGCCATCCACCGGGACCTCGGGAAGACAATGGTCTACGTGACCCACGATCAGGTCGAGGCCCTCGCCCTGGCCGACCGGGTCGCGGTCATGTCCAACGCCAAGCTGCAGCAGGTCGGCACCCGCAACGAGCTCTACAATGCGCCGGCGAACGTCTTCGTGGCCGACTTCATCGGCGAGCCGCCCACCAACTTCTTCCCGGCCGTGGTGGCCGAAAACGGCGGCGGCCTGGCGCTGACCACCCGCGACGGCGCGCTGGTCTTTCACCTGACCGAACACCGGGCAGCAAAGATTCGCGCCTCGGACAACCGCGACTTCATCGTCGGCGTCCGCCCGCAGAACCTGCGGCTGAAGGATGCAGATGGCCAGTCGAGCAGCCATAGCGGCAGCGACGCGCACGACATCACCGCGTCGGTCCTGATCAACGAATATCTCGGCGAACGTTCGATCCTGACCTTCGCTAATGGAGACACCGAATTCCGCGCCATGGTCCCGCCCGAAACGCGGGCCGCGCCGGGAGAAGCCGTGACGCTCGGGTATCGTCCCGAAGACGTGATGGTGTTCGACGCCAAGACGGAGGCCCTGATCGACTGAAGAGATTTTGCGATTAAGGCCGAAGTCCGGCATCGGATTTGCCAACCAAGGGAGGAACAAGAATGAGTATTTTCAGCGGTTTTACACGCCGGAAGTTCATGAAGGGTGTGGCGGCCAGCGCGCTGGCGGCATCATCGGCACCCGCGATTATCCGACCTGCCTCTGCGGCCACCGCGGTGCCGCCCGGCAAGAAGCTCTTTAAGGACATCAAGCTCAAGTATTTTCAGGACTCCAACTGGCTGCACGCCCCCATGTGGCTCTCGCCGCTGCTGGAGAAAGAAGCCGGCGTCGGCATCGAAAGCCGCGAGATGTATGACGGCGGCGATGCGGTCGCCAAGATCCTGCCGCAGCTCCTGACCAAGCGTCCGCGCTTCGACTTCGTGCAGTATCCCTCACTCTACTTCGGCGCACTGGCCGAAACGGGGCAACTCGAGCCGCTGGACGACTACTTCGCCCAGTACGAAGGCTCGCAGGAGTATCTCGACTGGGTCATGCCGGCTTACCGCGAGTTCTACACTAAGTGGGACGGCAAGACCTACGGCACCATGCTGGACGGCGATATTCACATCCTCCACTACCGTAAGAGCCACTTCGAGAATCCGGAGCTGCAGAAGAAGTTCTCGTCCCGCTTCCAGCGGGAGCTGGATGTGCCCAAGACCTGGGACGAGTTCCTGCAGGCCACCCAGTTCTTCACCGAAGAGCTCTCCAGCCAGGGAATCTACGGCACCTCCATGGTAGTCAACCCGCCGGCCTTCGGCTGGGGTTTCTGGATGGATATCGCGGCCTCAGCAGGGGTGAACTACTTCGACGAAAACATGAACCCGGTGATCAACCAGGGCAAAGCCGCCGAAGCGCTGGACATCTACAAGGAGATCATCAAGTTCGGACCTCCGGGCGCGGAAGCCATGGATATCGGCACCACCATTCAGCGCTGGCAGTCCGGCTCCGACGTCATGTCGGTCTGGTGGATCGATCTGGCCGAGTTCACCGTGCAGCAGCAGGGTGTCGAAAAGGCCGAGGACCAGCGCGCGGACATCGTTCCGGGCTGGAAGAACGACGACGGCTCCATCACCAACCGGGCGATCTCGCTCTGGTGCCGGACAGCGTCCATTCCGAAGAACCTGCCGCAGGACGTCAAGGACGCGGCCTTCTACTTCATCTACCGCATGTCCCATCCGGACTATTCCAATGAGATCGTGGCCGACGAATATTGCGGCTCCGATCCCTTCGGCAAGACCCACTATGGCGACGCCGCGGCGCAGAAGTACCTGGAGGCCAACCCGCAGCGTGGCACCAGCGATCTCTGGCAGACCAACTCGGGCATCTTCAAGAACTTCGAGACCGCCAAGAACCACCTGGACGCAGGCCTCAAGAACGTCGAGGTCGGCTATCCGCAGTTCTTCTGGGAAGGCGCGCCGGAGTACGCCGACGCCCTGGGCCGGAACATCTCCAAGTCCATCTCCGGCGAGCTGACCTCGCAGCAGGCGCTCGACGAGGCCGCGGAGGAATGGGTGAAAATCGTTCAGCGCCTGGGCATCGACAGCCAGAAGAGGCAGTACAAGAACTTCCTCGATGGCGCGCGCGAGCTTGGCTACAAGATCTGACGCCTGAAAACGGGAGGGGAGGTTTCGGCCTCCCCTCTTTCTTTGACTTCCCTTCTCCATGAACGAAACACGGGCGATCGCCATGAAAAAGATCCTGAACGCGCCGCAAGACTATGTTGACGAGATGCTGGACGGGATGTGCGCGGCCCATCCTGAATTCTACGCGCAGCCCGAGCGGCGGGTGATCGCCCGCGCCGGCGGCGCAACCCAAGGCAAGGTCGGGATCGTGACCGGCGGCGGCTCCGGCCATCTGCCGATCTTCACCGGCTATGTCGGCAAGGGCCTGCTGGACGCCGCTGCCATCGGCGACGTCTTTGCCTCGCCCTCCGCCGAGCAAATGGCCGAAGCCATGCGCCAGGCGCACGGCGGCGCGGGCATCCTGCGGCTCTACGGCAACTACGGCGGCGACGTCATGAACTTCGACATGGCCGGCGAGACGGTCGAGCTGGAAGACGATATCGAGTCCACCACGGTGCTGCTGGCAGACGATGTGGTTTCCGCCCCACCGGAGGAAGCGGAGAAACGCCGCGGGGTCGCGGGCATGGTCTATGCTTTCAAGACCGCCGGCGCGAAGGCTGAGGAGATGACCGATCTGGCCGAGGTTACGCGCGTCGCACAAAAGACCGCCGACGCCTGCCGCTCCATCGGCATGGCCCTGACGCCCTGCACCGTTCCCCAGGCCGGCAAACCCACCTTTACCCTCGGTGAGGAGGAGATGGAGATGGGCATGGGCATTCACGGCGAGCCGGGCATCTGGCGCGACAAGCTGAAACCCGCCGACGCCATCACCGGAGAGATGATCGAACGCCTGCTGGCCGACATGCCGCTGGGCTCCGGCGACCGGGTCTCGATCCTGGTCAATTCCCTCGGCGCGACGCCCCAGGAAGAGCTCTACATCATGTACCGGCATGCCAAGACGCAGTTGGAGTCGGCGGGCGCCAGCATCGTCATGCCGTTGGTCGGACGCTATGCGACTTCCATGGAGATGACCGGCGCGACCATCACGCTCTGTAAGCTCGACGACGAGTTGGAGGCCCTGCTGAAGGCGCCCGCGGACTGCGCCTACTGGCGTGTGTGACCATGAGCGCTTTCACCAGCGACGATCTGCGTAGCCTGCTGGCCAAACTCGCTGAGGCCGGCGAGGCCGCGCATGACGAACTGAACAGCCAGGACGGCAAGCTGGGCGACGGCGATCTCGGCATCACGGTGGCGCGTGGCTGGCGCGAAGCGGCCGACGGCGCGGCGGAGTTGCCGGAGGATGTCGGCCTGGCCTTCCTGGCCTGCTCGAAAGCCTTTCAGCGGGTCTCGTCTTCCTCCTTCGGGACGCTGGTGGCGACGGGATTGATGGCCGCGGCTAAGGCCTGCAAGGGCCGGAGCGAAGTTCCGGTCTCGGAGACTTCGGCGCTGCTGGAAGGCGCCATCGAAGCCATGCTGAAACGCGGCAAGGGGGCGCTCGGCGATAAGACGGTGATCGACATGCTGGAGGAAATCCGCAAGGCAACGTCTGACGTCGGGGAACCCGCTGCTTTACTCGCCGCCGCCGACCAGGCAGCCGACACGGCGCTCGAGGCTTTCCGTGGTCAGCCCTCGAAGCTGGGCCGCGCGCGCATGTTCGGTGAAAAATCCATCGGGCTAGACGATCCGGGCATGCTGGCGCTGCGGCGCATGATCGACGGCCTGAAAGCCTGAACGGAGTGACTGCAGTCGTGAGTGAAGCGAAGCCCAACAGCCGCAGCATCGAGTACTACAGGCAGCTTTTGAGAGTGCGGACCTTCGAGGAGCGGGTCGGGGAACTCTTCGTGCGCGGCGGGACGGCCGGTTCCATGCTGCATCTGTCCATCGGCGAGGAAGCCGCGGCCGTGGGCGTCACAGCCCACATGGGCGCAGGCGATAGCTTCACCACGCACCACCGCGGCCACGGCATCTTCCTGGCCCGCGGCGCCGACCCCAACCGCATGATGGCGGAGATCGCCGGGGCCGAGAGCGGCTACTGCGCGGGCAAGGGCGGCTCCATGCACATCGCCGACCGGGAACTGGGACACCTGGGCGCCAACGCCATCGTCGGCGGCGGCATCCCGGCGGTGGTCGGCGCCGGGCTCTCGGCCCGGCATTTCAAAAACAACGCGATATCTGCAGCTTTCTTCGGGGACGGCGCGGCGCAGCAAGGTGTCCTCTACGAGAGCATGAACATGGCCGCGCTCTGGTCCCTGCCCTGCCTCTTCGTCTGCATCAACAACCAGTATGGTATGGGCACCAAGGTGGACCGCTCGGCGGCCCGCACCGATTTTGAAGAACGCGCCACTGCTTTCGGGCTGCGCGGCGCCCGCGCCGACGGCGGCGATGTGGAGACGGTCGCCGAGGTGGCCGGCGATCTGATCGAAGCGGCACGCCGGGGCACGCCCGGATTTCTGGTGGTGGATTGCTACCGCTTTCATGGCCATGCGCGCATGGACAAGTCGCCCTACCGGGATGACGCCGAGGAAGAAGAGGGACGCAAGACCGATCCCCTGGTCCTGCAACGCCGGCGCCTGATCGAGGATGCACTGCTGTCAGAAGAAGGCTGCGATGAGATCGCCAGCGCGGTCACAGCGGAGATGGATGCGGCACTGACCTTCGCGCTCGAGGGTCAGCAGCCCGGGCAGGCGGCGCTCTTCACGGATGTCTATGCACCGGACCAGCCGCCGCCGGAACCGGTCGACCAGCGGATCGCAAAGGTGCTGGCCGAATGACCCAGGGCATCGAGACCATCTACCGCGACGCGCTCCGCCTGGCGCTGCGGGACGCCATGGCGGAAGATCCCAACATCATCGTCATTGGCGAGGAAGTCGGCCTCTACGGCGGCGCCTACGGTGTGACCAAAGGGCTGATCGACGACTTCGGGCCGGAGCGCCTCATCGACACACCGATCTCCGAAGCCGGCCTGGTGGGCGCGGCGGTGGGCGCAGCCATGACCGGCCTGCGCCCGGTCGCGGAACTGATGTATGTGGACTTCATCGGCCTGGCCATGGACCAGGTCGCCAACCAGGCGGCCAAGATCCGCTATATGTTCGGCGGGCAGATCGGCGTGCCCATGATCCTGCGCACCCAGGGCGGCACCGGACGCTCGGGCGCCGCGCAGCACTCCCAGTCTTTGGAGGCCTGGATCATGCATACGCCTGGGCTGCGGCTCGCGATGCCCGCCACCGTGACCGACGCCTACCTGCTGCTGCGCCACGCACTGACCCTGCCGGATCCGACGGTCTTCATCGAGCACAAGGGGCTCTATACGCAGAAGGGTTTGCTGGAAAAGGAAGCAAGCGCCGATTGGGGCAAAGCGAAGGTTCTGCGTGAAGGTCGTGATCTGACCATCATCACCTATTCGCGCATGCTCCACTTCGCGCTGGAAGCCGCCGCGACGCTCGCCGGGGATGGCATCGAAGCCGAAGTCATCGACCTGCGGACCCTCAATCCCCTGGACCGGGACACCATGGTCGCCTCGGTCGCCAAGACAGGGCGGGCGTTGGTGGTAACGGAAGACACGCTCACCGCCGGAGTCTCCGCCGAGATCGCCGCCGTCCTGCAGGAGGAAGCCTTCGACTGGCTCGAAGAGCCGGTAATCCGCCTGGCCGGCGAAGACATCCCCATCCCGGTGGCACCGGATCTGGAAACCGGATCGATCCCCTCCCCCGCACGGATCCTCGCCACGGCCAGAAAGCTGCTGCGCCGATGAGCCACTTCCTCACCATGCCGCGGCTGGGCGAAACCATGGAGGAAGGCACTCTCAGCAAATGGCTGGTGGAGCCCGGCCAGGCCTTCAAGCGTGGGGAGACCATCGCGGAGATCGAGACCGACAAAACCCTGGTGGAGTTCCCGGCCCTGGAGGATGGCGAGATCATCGCTTACCTGGTGGCCGAAGGCGATGTGGTGCCCGTGGGCGGGAAGCTCGCGGAACTCGCCGGTGAAGGAGGCGAAGAAAACATCACGCCGGAGCCGGTCACCGAAACGCCGGTCCCTGCGCCCAGCCCGGCAACTCGTCAAGAAGCCGGGGACAAGCTGGCCGCCTCGCCGGCCGCCCGCCGTCTGGCACAGAAATCAGGGATCGATCTGGCAGATCTGACCGGGAGCGGACGGCGCGGACGGATACAGGCGGATGACGTTCGCGCCGCGGCGCAGACAGAAGTCCTGGCAGAGGCAGGTCAGCTCTACGCCAAGGTGCTCGGCCCCGCGACCGAAGAAGCGGTCGTCTTCCTGCATGGCTTCGCCGGCGACGCCGACGCCTGGATCAACATCCAGCTTCCCCTCGCCCGCGATATCCTGACCCTGGCCTTCGATCTGCCGGGCCACGCCCGCTCCCGCGCGCATCCGGGAAGCAACGGTGTCCAAGCCATGGCAGCCGCCGTCATCGAGGCTTTGGCGCAGCGTGGGCTGTCGAAAGCACACCTGGTCGGGCACTCCATGGGCGGCGCCGTCGCAGCCTCGGTCGCCCTGCAGGCCCGCGAAGATGTAAAGTCCCTGACCCTGCTCGCGCCGGCCGGCTTGGGCCCGGATCTGAACCACCGGCTGCTGCGACGGCTGGCGGAGGTGCGCGATCTGGAGTCCATCACCATCCTGCTCGAGCAGTTGATCGGATGGGGCAGCCGGCTGCCCAAGGGCATGGCCGAGCTGGTGGCCGAGCAGCGGGAGGACCCGGCTGTCACGGCAAAGTATCAGGAGATCCTGAAGTATCTGATCGAAGGTTCTGCGCAACAGGTCCTGCCGATGGATCAGATGAACGCGCTTCCGATCCCCATGCGCCTGGTCTGGGGCAGCCTGGACTGGGTCGTCCCGATCGAACAGGCGGCGGCGCTCTGGGCGGCGAAACTTCACCGCTTCGAAGGCGTCGGGCATCTGCCGCACCTGGAAATCCCACAGGAGGTGATCGCCCTGATCCGGCAGGCCTATAATGGACCGGCGGGAGCGAAAAGCGAGGTATAGCGATGGCAGATCAATACTTCATCGGTGTGGACGGCGGGACGGAATCCCTGCGCGCCGGCATCTTCGACAGCGCGGGCAGCCCGCTGGCCTTCGCCGCCACCCCCTACAAGACGGATTTCCCCAAGCCGGGCCGCGCGGAGCAGAACCCAGCCGACTGGTGGGACGCCATCGGCAAGTCGGTCAAACAGGCCATTGCCGAAGCCGGCGTCTCCCCAAACGACATCGCGGCGCTTTGCGTCGACACCACCTGCTGCTCGGTGGTCGCGCTGGACACGGAAGGCAAGGCCGTGCGCCCGGCCCTGATCTGGATGGATGTCCGCTCGGCCGCGGAAGCCGCAAGGGTTGCGGCCAGCGGCGATCCGGCCCTGCGGGTGAATTCCGACGGCGCGGGGCCGGTTTCCGCCGAGTGGATGATTCCCAAAGCCCTCTGGATCAAGGAAAACGAGCCGGAAAACTTCGCGCGCGCCGCGACCATCTGCGAGTACCAGGACTATCTCAACTTTCATCTGACCGGCCGGCGCGTGGCTTCAATCAACAATGTCGCGGTGCGCTGGCACTACATGGCAGAGCACGGCGGGTACCAGACGAGCTTGCTGGCGAAACTCGGCCTGGAAGCCTTACAGGAGAAATGGCCGCAGGAGGTCCTGCCCCTGGGTGAGGTGATCGGGGGCCTGACATCAAGCGCCGCCGAACACCTGGGTCTGCCCGAAGGCCTGCCGGTAGCGCAGGGCGGCGCCGATGCCTTTATCGCGATGATCGGCCTGGGCGTGGTGAGACCCGGCAAGATGGCCTTTATCACCGGCTCCTCCCACCTGCATCTGGGGCTGGCGGATCATGCCTTCCATGGTCAGGGGATCTGGGGCACCTACGCCAATGCCCTGCTGCCCGGCTATCACGTGGTCGAGGGCGGGCAGACCTCGACCGGCTCGATTGTCGCCTGGCTCAAGCGCATGCTCGACCCCGCCACCAGCTTCGATCAACTCAACGCCGAGGCCGCCGCCCTGCCACCCGGCTCGGAAGGCCTGATCGTGCAGGATCACTTCCAGGGCAACAGGACGCCTCACACGGACCCGCTGTCCCGGGGCGCCATCTCGGGTCTGACCTTGAGCCACGGCCGGGGCCATCTCTTCCGCGCGATCCTGGAAGGCATCGCCTACGGCACGGAGCTGATCCTGGAGACCCAGCGCGCGGGCGGCTACCGGCCCGACGAACTGGTGATCGCCGGCGGCGTGACCAACTCGGATCTCTGGATGCAGATCCACGCCGATGTCTCAGGCCTGCCCCTGACGGTCACGCGGGTCGCCGACGCGCCGGCGCTGGGCTGCGCGATCCTGGCCGCGACCGCCAGTGGCGCCTTTTCCAGCATCGCCGAGGCCAGCGAAGCCATGGTCCATGTGGAACGCCGGGTCGAGCCGGATATGGCCGCGCACAAAGCCTACCGGCCCTTCTATCAAGCCTATCGGCGCGCCTACGAAGCCAACAAGACGGTCCTCGAACCACTAAACAACGCCTGAATCGGAAAGAGCCATGCTGAAGACCATTCCCTCGATCATCTCCGCCGACCTGCTCTGGGTTCTGCGCGCCATGGGCCACGGCGATGTCCTGACCCTGGCCGACCGGAACTTTCCGGCCGCGACTGTGGCCAAGGAGACCACCAGCGGACGCCTGATCCAGATGAACGGCGTGAACGACACCGAAGCGGCCAAGGCCATCCTGCAGCTCTATCCCCTGGACAGCTTTATCGAGGCGCCGGTGCAGCGCATGGAGGTGGTGGGCAAGCCGGACCAGGTTCTGGAGGTGCACCAGGACATCCAGGCCGCCTGCAATGCCGCGGAGGGCCGGGAGATCACCATGGGTTCGATCGAGCGCTTCGCCTTCTACGAGGCCGCCAAGAAGAGCTTTGCCGTCGTCCAGACCACCGAGGACCGTCCCTACGGCTGCTTCCTACTCACCAAGGGCGTGGTGTTCGATTGAGGTTGATCGAAGGACCTGGCCGAGAGCGCCCTAAATCCTGCGCGCCGCCGCCGTCAGCACCCCGGCCCCGATCATGAAGCCGCCGCCGAAGCGGTTGACCAGCTTGAGCGTCCCGGGTTTGCGAAAGCGCGCCCGCATTTCCCCCGCGGCGACTGCCCAAACCGCCGCCGAGACGGTCGCGAGGACAAGGAAGGTCGTCCCCAGGATCAGGAATTGAGGCAGTGCCGGCTGGGCCGGAACCACGAACTGGGGTAGGAAGGCGATGAAAAAGACGATGCTCTTGGGGTTGAGCGCCGTGACGATGTAGGCCGACCAGAACATGGAGCGCTGGCCCCTGGCCGGCAGGGCCTGATCCGGCAGCTCGAGCGTCGGTTCCGCGCGCCAGAGTTTGATGCCGAGCCAGATCAGATAGGCCGCCCCCACATACTTCAGGATCGCAAAGAGCGTGGCAGAGGTGGCAAGCACGGCGCCGGCGCCAGCGAGTGAAATGGTCATGGCCGTGAAGTCGCCCAGAGCGACACCCGGAACCGTCGCCCAGGCCGTGCGCTTGCCGTAACCCAGGGCATAGCTCACCACCAGCATGACCGTCGGGCCGGGCACGACCAACAGAACCGCACTGGTCAGGGAAAAGGCGAACCAAAGCTCCAGCGGCATGCTTACATCTCCTTCTCGCGTGTTCAAAACTGACTAAAGACAGCTTTCGAAAGCGGCGACAAGCCCGAAAATCCATGACCTTCTGACCGTCCCTCCACCCGCAAAAGAAAAAGGGGCTCAGGCCCCATTTCATTTGTTTGATTTTCGAAACCGCTTCGCGGAGACTTCGCCTCCAGTAAAGCCGCCGATCTGGAGATCGCATGATGAAAGCCGCCGTCTGCCGGACGTTCGGAGAACCGCTCGTCGTCGAGGAAGTCGATATCGCCGAACCGCAGGCCGGCGAGATCAAGGTCAAACTGGCCGCCTGCGCCATCTGCCACAGCGACATCCTCTATGCCGAGGGCGCCTGGGGCGGCGAACTGCCGGCCGTCTACGGCCACGAGGCCTCGGGCGTCGTCGAAGCGGTCGGCGAAGGCGTGACCACCCTCGCCCTCGGCGATCATGTGGTGGTCACGCTGATCCGATCCTGCGGGCACTGTCACTACTGCGCCCAGGGTGCGCTTGTCGCCTGCGAAACCAGTTTTCCACTGGACGAGACCTCGCCCCTGACCGGGGCCGACGGCGATAGCCTGGGGCACGGCCTGCGCACCGGCGCCTTCGCGGAATATGTCGTCGTCGATGCGTCGCAGGCGGTGGTCATTCCGAAGGACGTGCCGCTGGAATCAGCGTCCCTCCTGGCCTGCGGCGTCATCACCGGACTGGGCGCGGTGGTCAACACCGCCAAGGTCCGGCCCGGCTCGAACGTGGTGGTGATCGGCACCGGCGGCGTGGGGCTCAACGCGGTCCAGGGGGCGTCCCTCTGCGGCGCGACGGAGATCATCGCGGTGGATCTGGCCGACGATAAGCTGGAGGCGGCCCGCGCATTCGGCGCGACCGCGACCATCAACCCCACCAAGGAAGATGTCGGGGAAGCCGTGCGCGCCAAGACCGGCGGCCGCGGCGCGGACTACGTTTTCGTGACCGTCGGCGCCAAGGCGGCGTTCGATCAATCCTATGGCCTGATGGGCCCGACCGGCACGGTGGTGCTGGTCGGTATGCCGGCGACCGGCGTGATGTCGGAGATCGATCCCGGCACCATCGCCGCCTACAGCCAGAACATCCTCGGCTCCAAGATGGGTTCGGCGCAGATCCAGGTGGACATCCCCAACCTGGTGACCCTCTACAAGCAGGGCCGCCTGAAACTCGACGAACTGATCACCGGCCGCTACGCGCTGGAAGAGGTCAACGAGGCCATCGATTCGGTCAAGCGCGGCGACGCCCTGCGCAACGTCATTCTCTTTTAAAGGCGCCCTCTCTGGAAAGGCACAGCCTGCATGAAAATCACCGACGTCAAAACCTTCGTGGTGGGCAATCCGCCGCCACACTTCGGCGGCAGGTACTTCATCTTCCTGAAGCTGACGACCGACAGCGGCATCACCGGCGTCGGTGAGGTCTATGCCGCCACCTTCGGCCCGCATGTCATCGCGAAGATGATCGAGGACGTCTGCGAGCGCCATGTGATCGGAACCGATCCCTTCAAGATCGAGAAGCTCTGGCGCAACGTCTACGGCGCCGGTTACACCCTGCGCCCCGATGTCTCGGTCATGGGTGTGCTGAGCGGCATCGAGATGGCCTGTTGGGATATCGTCGGCAAGGAGCTGAACAAACCGGTCTACGAGCTGCTGGGCGGTCAGGTGCACGAGCGCCTGCGGTCCTACACCTACCTCTATCCCGGCGAAGGCGAGAACGAGGATTTCTATCACGACGTCGATCGATCGGCCGAGTGCGCCGCGGACTACGTGGCTCAGGGTTTCACGGCCATCAAGTTCGATCCGGCCGGCGCCTATACCGTTTATGACGGGCACCAGCCGAGCCTGGAAGACATCGCCCGCTCGGTCGAATTCGTGAAAAAGCTGCGCGAAGCGGTCGGCACCAAGGCGGACCTGCTGTTCGGCACCCACGGCCAGTTCACCACCTCCGGCGCGATCCGTCTGGCCCGGCAGCTCGAGCCCTACGACCCCCTGTGGTTCGAGGAGCCGACGCCGCCGGAGAACCCCGCCGAGATGGCCCGGGTCGCCCGCCAGACCTCGATCCCCATCGCGACCGGCGAACGCCTGACCACCAAGTATGAATTCGCCCGGGTCCTGGAAAACCAGGCCGCCTCGATCCTGCAGATGGCCCTGGGCCGGGTCGGCGGCATCCTGGAGGCCAAGAAGATCGCCGGCATGGCCGAGACCTACTACGCCCAGATCGCGCCGCACCTCTACTGCGGCCCCATTGAAGGCGCCGCCAACATCCAGATCAGTACCTGCACACCCAACTTCCTGATCCTGGAATCCATCCAGACCTGGGGCGGCTTCCATTCCGAGATCCTGAAGAAACCGATCCGCTGGGAGGAAGGTTATGTGATCCCGCCAAGCGATCCGGGGCTCGGCGTGGAACTGAATGAAGAGGTCGCACTGGCGCACCCCTACGAGGGCACGGCCCTGCACCTGGAAATGTCGGAAACGCCAGCCAGCGCCTGACACGAAACAAAACAAAGCCTACTGAGGAAACGCGCTATGAAAATCGGATTCATCGGCCTCGGCAACGTCGGGGGCAAACTTGCCGGCAGCCTGCTGCGCAACGGCTTCGATCTCACCATCCGCGATCTTGACGAGGCGGTGGCACAGCCCTTTTTAGATAAGGGCGCCCAGTGGGCGGACAGCCCGAAAGAAATGGCGGAAGCGGTCGACATGATCATCACCTGCCTGCCCTCACCGACTATTTGCTCGGCGGTGATGGAGGCGGAAGACGGCATTCTGGCCGGCCTCTCGGCAGGTAAGATCTGGGCCGAGATGTCGACCACAGACGAGAGCGAAGTGCGCCGCATCGCCGAACTGGTCAAAGCCAAGGGCGCGGAACCGATCGACTGTCCGGTCTCCGGTGGTTGCCATCGGGCGGCCACCGGCAACATCGCGATCTTCGCCGGTTGCGAACGTGCCACCTTCGAGCGGACGCTGCCGGTCCTGACCGTGCTGGGGCGCCGGGTCCTGCATACCGGCGAGATCGGCACGGCCTCGACCCTCAAAGTCATGACCAACTACCTGGCCACCGCCAATCTGGTCACGCTCTGCGAGGCCCTGGTGACCTCCAAGGCCGCGGGCATGGATCTCAACACCACCTTCGAGGCGATCCGCATCTCCTCCGGCAACTCCTTCGTTCATGAGACGGAAAGCCAGGTGATCCTGAACGGCTCGCGGGACATCAACTTCACCATGGATCTGGTGGTCAAGGACATCTCCCTCTTCCAGGAGATCGCCGAGCGCGCCAACATCCCCCTCGAGGTCTCGCCCCTACTGATCGACATCTTCAAGGACGGCGAACAGCGCTATGGCTCCCGCGAACTCTCGCCCAACATCATCCGGCGCCTGGAGGACGCCACCGGACTGGATATCCGCGCGCCCGGCTTCCCGCCGGAGATGACCGACGACGAGCCGGAAGAGAAGGGCTACGAGGTCGAAGTCAAAGGCCGGATGGCGGCGGAGTGATACAGGGCGCTGCGGTTGCGCCCGTCATGTGAGGCCGCAGCAGGAAGCGCAGTTCCTCCAGCAGCCTGGCGCGATAGTCCTCGAAGCTCATCTCATCGCTGGCGACCAGTTCCATGTAGAGCATGGTTTCGACCCGATAGAGGATGCCGCCGAGTTTCGATATTTCGCAGTCCGGCGACAGCAGGCCTGCTGCCTGCATCGCGGTGAGCAACCGGACGATGCGTTCCTGCAGCCGGCGGTTCAGTTTCGAGAAACGCTGACCAAGGACGCTCTGGCGCTGGGCGATGGCGATACCGTAGAGCTGCCGCCAGTTCTCCCGGCCCAGATGCTCCAGGGAATGGCGGGACATGGCGCAGAAGAAGCCGCAGACACCTTCCAGCAGGTCCCGCGGCGGTGCCTTGATCAGGTCATCGATCTCCTGGGAGATGAAATCGTCATGGATCGTGACCAGCGTCAGCAGCAGGTCCGACTTGTTGGCGAAGTAGTTATAGACCGTGCCAACGGAAATGCGGGCTTCGCGCGCAACATCCTCGATCCGCGTCTGCTCGTAACCCTGTTCCCGGAAGCGTCGCTCCGCGGCCTGCAGGATGCGCTGTTCCCGCTGCGCCTTTTGGGTTTCCCGTAATCCCGACATAACCTTCGCTTGCCTTGGAATCGACGCGGACAAAAGCGTTGACTCAAATTTTGAACCCGTTCATAAAAAAATGAACCGGTTCAAGTTTCAACAAAAAACGCCGGCGAGCTGCCGTTTTTTTGAGCAGCCAGGCAGGGTTTGTCCGCAGACCCTGGGGGACGAACAAGGAGGCAAGGATGAAGTTCAAGCAGGTTTATCGCGCGCTCGGAACGGCTGTCCGCCGCTCCGGTCTAGGCGTCTCGGGTTTCGCGCTGATGGCCTTCGCGGCCACGGCGAGCCAGGCCCAGGAAGAGCTCAACGCCCTGGTCTGGTGCGATCACACGGATCCGCAGTTGATCGAACCCTTCGAGAAAAAGTTCAACGTCAAGGTCAACCTGAAGGAATACGAGGGCACCGGCGCGGCGCTGGCCATCGTCGAGCAGTCACGTCCGGGCGACTGGGACGTCTTCGTGATCGACGGCGTGGACGTGCCCGGCGTGGTCGAAGCCGGCCTGCTGGCCGAGCTGCCTCAGGATCAGTTGCCCCTGGAGGACGTCTTCGAAGCGGTGCAGATGCGCGACGTGACCTTCAAAGACGGCATGATGTACGCGATCACCGAGAAGTTCGGCTACAACGTGGTCAGCTACAACAAGGACAAGGTCGATCCCGCCGACATGCGCGACCTCGACAGCCTCTGGTCCGACAAATACAAGGGCCGGATCGCAGTTTACGACTACTACATCCGCTGATGAACCTGGTGGCGCTGAAGATGGGCATGAAGCCCTCGGAAATCACCGCCGATGTCCTGCCACAGATGAAGGAAGAGCTCTTCAAGCTGAAGGACAACGCCGTCATGGTCGGCGACGTGGTCGCCTCCTCCACGGCGCTGGCGGTCGGTGAAGCCGATATCCTGATCGGCGGCGGCGAGTGGGCCGTTTCGGTCCTCTCGGCCGAGCAACCCGAGCTCGAATGGGTCCTGCCGGATCAGGGTGGTGTGCTCTGGAGCCAGTCGCTGGCCGTCTTCGAATCTTCCGAAAAGAAAGATCTGGCCATCGAGTTCGTGAAGTACGTCATGAGCCCCGAAGGCCAGGCGCGGCTCGCCACCTCCTCCTGCTTCTGGGGTATGCCGGCCAATTCCAAGGCTCACACGGCCCTGACCAAGCAGCAGAAAACGGCGCTGCGCTGGGACGAGCAGAGCGGATTCCAGGCCAACTCCCACCGCTACTTCATCCCCGACGCGGAGCTGGACGGCGAGATGCTGGATGTCTGGACGGAGTTCCTCCAACACTAAACCGTCGAAGCGTTAGAGAACTGTTCCATGTCGCTGGAGACCCCCACGCCCGGTTCCGACCGCCTGCGGGCCTGGGGGTTTCTTTTGCCCGCCCTCATCTGGACCGCGGCCTTTTTCGTGATGCCGCTGGTGATCATGGGGGTCTACAGCCTCTGGAAGCGGGTGGGATCGCGGCTGATCACCGACTATTCCCTGGCCAACTACGAAAAGTTCTTCGCCAAGTCCTATCTCTTTCAGTCCCTGATCAACTCGCTTGAAGTCACGCTGATTGTCACGGCGATCAGTGTTCTGCTGGCCTATCCCTTCGCCTATATCCTGGCGGAGAAGGTGCCGGCGCGCTGGCAGCGCATGGCCCTGATCCTGGCGATCCTGCCCTTCTGGACTTCCTATGTGGTGCGTTCCTACAGTTGGCTGCTGGTGCTGTCGGAGGGCGGCATTCTCTCGAACTTCCTGCTCGACACCGGCCTGACGGCGGAGCCGGTCTCCTTCGCCAACAACCGCGGCGCCACGGTGATCGGCTTCGTGCATTTCTTCGTCATGCTGCTGACCCTGACCATCTACGCCAATCTGGTGCAGTTACCGAAGAACTACCGTAAGGCGGCGGCGGACCTGGGGGCCGGGCCGATCCGGACCTTTATCTACGTCATCCTGCCGCTGACCCTGCCCGGCATCATGGTGGGCGCCTTCCTGACTTTCGTGCTTTGCATCGGCGACTACATCACGCCGCAGATCCTGGGCGGCAACAAAGAGCTACTGATGCCCCAGACCATCATGCTGCAGATCGCCCGGCGCTCCGATTTCCCGACCGCCTCGGCGCTGGCCATGGTGCTGATGGTGGTGGTCAGCCTCGTTTACCTGGGCTGCGCCCGCTGGCTGAAGCTGGAGCGGCTGTAGGATCATGACGAAGCTCGGGAATCTGCCATCGCTCCTCTACGCCGGCCTGATCTACGGCTTCATCTTCCTGCCCGTGCTGGTGCTGGTGCTGTTTTCTTTTCAGGAATCCCGCGTACCGGTGCCGCCCTTCAACGGGCCTTCTCTCAAGTGGTACGAGGCCTTCCTGAGCGATCAGCGGGTGATGGAGGCCCTCGGAAACTCGATCATCGTCGCCTTCGCTTCCTCGGCGGTCTCGGTGGTTCTCGGCTTCCTGGCCGCCTACGCCCTGGCCAGGCACCGCCTGCCTCTGAGCGGTCTGATGCAGGGGCTGCTGACCGCGCCCCTGACGGTCAGCTACCTGATCATCGCCATGGGCCTGCTGATCACCTTCAACAGTCTGGGCATCCCGAAGTCACTGCTGACCATCGGTATCGGCCATGTGGTCATTAACCTGCCGCTTTGTTTCGCGATCATCATCAGCCAGATGGGCGCGCACCAGGCCAACATCGAGCGGGCCGCCCGCGACCTCGGCGCGCGGGAGTGGCAGGTCATCCTGCTGATCACGGTGCCGCTGCTCTGGCCGGCGCTCTTCGCCGCTTTCTTTCTCTCGGTCACCTTTTCCTGGGACGAATTCATCATCGCCTTCATGGTCAGCCGTTTCGACGTCACCCTGCCGGTTGAGATCTGGAGCATGCTGCGAACCGGCCTCAATCCCAAGACCAACGCCGTGGGCAGCTTCGTTTTCCTGATCTCGGTCGCCGTGGTTCTGTTCCTGGATTTCGTTCTCTTCGGAAGGAAGAAGACATGACGCCTGCCGCCGTCGAGTTTCGTGACATCGGCATGCGCTTTGCCGGCAAGGTCGCGGTCGAGAACATCAACCTGACCATCGATCAGGGCGCCTTCCTGGTGCTGCTGGGTCCGTCGGGGGGCGGCAAGACCACACTCTTGAACATCCTTGGCGGCTTCCTGACGCCGACCCAGGGCCAGGTCTTCATCGACGGTACCGACATTACCAGCCTGCCGCCGGCCCAACGGCCGACCACGACGGTCTTTCAGGACTATGCGCTCTTTCCCCATATGTCGGTCGCCGGGAACGTCGGCTTCGGCCTCAAGATGCGCGGCGTCGCGAAGGCGGAACAGGCCGAGCGTATTGCGCAGGCCCTGGAGATGGTGGGACTCGGGCATATGGCCAAACGCCGGATCCATGAAATGTCCGGCGGCCAGCGTCAGCGCATCGCCCTGGCCCGCGCGCTCGTCGTCGAACCCGCGGTGCTGCTGCTGGACGAACCGCTGGGCGCGCTGGATATGAAGCTGCGCCGGCAGATGCAGGAGGAACTGAAGGCCATCCAGCAGCGGGTCGGCACCACCTTCGTCCATGTCACCCACGACCAGGAAGAGGCTATGGCCATCGCCGACAGCATCGTGGTGATGAACGAGGGCTCGATCGAGGATCAGGGCGCACCGGAACAGATCTACCTGCGGCCCTGCTCTCGTTTCAGCGCCAATTTCATGGGTGAGAACAATCTGATCGAGGGCGAGATCACGGCCGTTTCAGACAACGCAATTCAGGTCGCGACGGCGCTGGGCAGCTTCGCACTTCCCGGCCAGGGACCGCAGGGGACGAAGCTCGCCATCGCCCTGCGGCCCGAGCACCTGCAGCTCGAGCCGGCGCCGAAGCGCCTGCACCTGGGTGGCGGTGAGGTGGAAGACAGCGGCTTCTTCGGCACCCATCATCTCTGTAGCCTGCGGATGGAGAGACTGGAACAGCCGCTTCGCGTGCGGGTCTCGCAGAAGCACAATCCCCACCGCGGCGAACGGCTGGAGCTTTACGCCGACCCCGCGGACATGGTCATGTTGTTGCGCTAGAGTTAAGGAAAACAGCCCATGCAGATCGCCACCGCCGAGAGCTGGTATCAGACCAGATCGCTGGACGACGGGGTCACCTATATCAGCGAACCCTTCATCAAGGAGTTCTACCGCTGCAACATCTGGCATGTGCGCGGGCGTGACAGGGATCTGCTTGTGGATTCCGGTATGGGGGTCGTGAGCCTGCGCGAAGCGGTTCCACTGGTGACGGAGCGGCCCTGCGTCGCGGTCGCCAGTCATACCCACTTCGATCACATCGGCTGCCATCACGAGTTCGAGGAACGCTGCGTCCATGCGGAAGAAGCCAAGATCATGGCCACGCCGGACCGAAACTCCACGCTGGCCGATCCCTACGTCACCGATGAGATCTTCACCCGTCTTCCGCCATCACCCTACAGCTCGGCGCTTTATGCGGTGAAGGCGGCGCCGGCGACGCGGATACTGGAGGACGGCGACGTGATCGATCTCGGCGACCGGCAGTTTCAGGTCATTCACACACCCGGCCATTCGCCGGGCGGGATCATGCTGTTCGAGAAGCAAACGGGCGTGCTCTTCTCCGGCGATACCGTCTATGACGGCCCCCTGATCGACGATGCCTACCACTCGGACGTTCCGACCTATGTCGAAACCATGAAGTCCATCATGGAGCTGCCGATCCGCGTGGTGCACGGCGGACACTTTCCCAGCTTCGACGGCGCCAGGTACCGGGCGCTGATCCGGGCCTATCTCGATGAGCAGGATTCGTAGGTGGCGAATCCGCTAAAATCCTTTGCCGTAGAACTCCAACCTCACAACCCCGAATGGCGCCGCTGTGCGCGGGAAGAAGCGGACGTTCTGAAACACACGGCAGGAGAAACCCTGCTCGCCGTGCATCACGTAGGCTCGACCTCAATTCCTAACATCCGGGCCAAACCCATCATCGATCTCTTGCCGGTCGTCGAGGATTTACGGCGTCTCGATCTCAAGCGCGCAGCTTTCGAGGCCCTCGGCTACGTCTGGAAAGGGGAGCTGGGCCTGCCGGGGCGCCGTTACTGTTTTCGCGACGATCCGGAAAGCGGCAAACGAGTGTTTCAACTGCACTGCTACCAGCACGGCTCGAAAGAAATCGAGCGGCATCTGGCCTTCCGCGATTACCTGATCGCAACCCCCCACATCGCACGAAGATACGAGGCTGAGAAACTGCGCTGTCAGACTCTGCATCGGGACGACCACCATGCCTACGGCGCCTGCAAGAGCACCTGGATCGACGGGATCGAAGCAGATGCCCTTAAATGCTACCGGAACTCTGGTGAAGGCTAGTCGAAGGTACCGACAACAGCGACCCGGGTGAGGCATCACGGTCGGCACACAGCCCTTTTGAAGCTTTGTCTATGACACAAGCCGGTTGATGCCGGATTTTTCCGCTGGCATGGCGGGACCAGATCAAACAAGCTTAAGTCGTGAAACCACGGTGACGCCGGAACTCAGCTATGCTCACGCAAGATCAGATCCAATTCTTCGAAGACAATGGCTATCTGGTTGTCGAGAAGGTCTTCGACCGCGCCGGCTGTCTCGAACCCGTCGTGCGGGAGTACGAGGATCTCCTGGCGCGCTTGTGCGAAGGGTGGCAGCGTGATGGCGCCATGCCGGCCTTACCCGCAGAGGCGTCGTTCCAGGATCGCATTCTGGCCAGCTACGCCGCGGGCTGTGACTACTTCCAGCCCCTGGACATCTCCCTTCCGACCGGCCCTTTCGACGAAGACACGCCGATGCACTGCGGCCCGGCGATCTTCCGCTTCATGACTTCGCCCGATCTGCTCGACGCCGTGGAAGCCCTGATCGGACCGGAGATCACCAGCAATCCGATCCAGCACGTGCGCATCAAACCACCATCCAAGCTGCTCGACGGCGACGAGATCCGCGCACACATCACCTCGACCGACTGGCACCAGGACCGCGCCGTCGCAAGGCCCGAGGCCGATCGCACCAACATGGTCACCGCCTGGTGCGCCGTCACCGATGCGGATGAAGAAAACGGATGCCTGCGGGTCATTCCGGGCAGTCACCGCCAGGAGATGCAGATCCACTGCCCGCAGCCGCAGGTGGGGATCCCGGCGAGACTGATCGATCAGCAGAAGATCACCCCCCTGCCGGTCAGAAGCGGCGGCGTGATCTTCTTTCATCCGCTGACCATTCACGGCTCCCTGCCCAACCGCAGCGACCGCCTGCGCTGGAGCTTCGATCTGCGTTTCAACCGGAGCGGCGAGCCGACCGGCCGGCCGCAGTTTCCCGATTTCGTTGCCCGCAGCCGGATCGCCCCGCATCAGGTTCTGGCAGACCCGGCGGAATGGGCAGGTCTCTGGCGGGAAACCCACGCCCGCCTGTCCGGTGCCAGCAAACCGGAAATGTATCACCGCTGGACGGGCGATCACGCCTACTGCGCCTAAAGGGGCCAACGGGCACCAATGGCATTTCGCCGCGTTGGAGGACGTGCTAAGGAGTTGCAAAAGTCTCTCAAGTAGCGCAGGTCGCGCGTCGCCCTCTCCGAGCGAGCATGCCAAAATTTTCTCTTCTCTCCCCGCGTCTGCAGGGGCTGCTGCTCATGGCGCTCGCCGCCGCGCTGATCGCCGTCACCTCACTCCTGGCGAAGGCCCTGGGGCGCGGCATCGGCGGAGTCGAACTGCATCCCGTGCAGGTTTCGGCTGGCCGCTTCTGCTTCGCTTTTCTGACTCTCATGCCCTTTCTGCTCTGGCAACGCCCGAGCCTTCGCGGTGCTCCCTGGCCGATCCACATCGGCCGTTCCTTCTTCGGCTGGGTCGGCGTCAGCTTCCTCTTCGCGGCGGCGGCACAGATGCCTCTCGCCGACGCCAACGCCATCAGTTTCCTCAGTCCGATCGTCACCATGGCGCTCTCCATCCCTTTTCTGGGCGAGAAGGTCGGGCCGAAGCGCTGGAGCGCCGCGGCGCTGTCACTGTTCGGCGCGCTGGTCCTCACCCGCCCGGGCACGGAGGCCTTTCAGCCAGCGGCGGTCCTGGCCCTGATCTCGGCTTTCTTCATGGGCGTGGAGGTTATCTTCATCAAGAAGCTGAGCGACGGCGAACCGCCCCTGCGCATCCTGGCCATCAACAACGGCCTCGGCGCCAGTATCTCGATCGCCGTCGCAGTCTTCTTCTGGACGGCACCAAGCACGTTTCAGTGGGGTCTCCTGGCCGCGCTCGGCATGACCATGGTCACGGCGCAGTTCTGCTTCATTCAGTCCATGAAACGGGCAGACGCGAGCTTCGTCATTCCCCTGCTCTACGCCACGCCGGTCTTCGCCGCCATCTATGACTTCGCCCTCTTCGGTCAGGCTTTGACCCTCATCAGCGCGGCAGGCATCGTCCTGATCGTGACCGGCGCTTTGATCCTCGTGCGCCGGGAGCGCGCGGCGAAACTACGCGCCCAGCAGGACGCAGACTAGAGCATTTTCCGACCATACAGGATCAATTTGATGGTGTTTGAAGTCTCATTCGGCAAGGCGCGTTGCGCAGCGCGATGCAGCGCATCGGGCAAGCATCGCAACGCTGCTGATGAGCCTTCAAAGCCCACCGAAGGCCGGGTTCTTTTCCGCTCTGACAGCGTTGCGGCTCTTATCCGATGCTCTGCATCGCATTACGAGCCGCGCCTTGTCAGAACGGAAAATCTCCCCGGTCAAATGATTCCGTGTGGTCGGAATATGCTCTAGCTGAGATCTTTGGCTGCTTGCACGAAGGCGCGGGCGCGTTCGGCGATATCTCCCGGCGATCTGCCCGGCTTGTAGAGGGCCGAGCCAATGCCGTAGCCGATGCAACCGGCCTGCCAATAGTCTTCCAGACTCTCCGGCGTAACGCCGCCGACCGCGAAGAACGGCACTTCCGGCGGCACAACCGCGCGCAGGGCCTTGGCCCCGGCCGTGCCGATCACCTCGCAGGGAAAAAGCTTGATGGCCTTGGCGCCGGCATAGGCGGCTGCGAAGGCTTCCGACGGGGTCATACAACCGCAGGCCACCGCCATGTTGCGCTCGACCGCCGCCGCGATGACCGCCGTGTCGCAGTTGGGCGTCACGAAATACTCGAGCCCCAGCTCCGCCAGGGCCTCGACCTCGCTGGGCCGCGTCACCGTGCCGGCCCCGATCCGCGCGCGCGTGCCGTAGTCGGCCTGCAAGCGTTTCAGGGTCTCCATGACATTCGGCGAGTTGAGCGGCACTTCGATCCAGGTCATACCCTCGGCGATAAGCGCTTCGACGATCGCCGGGGCTTCCTCAGTCGTCACGCCGCGCAGAATGGCGACCAGGTAGGGCGCCCCTTCTTTGGAAAACATTATCTTTGTCGCTCCTCTCAAGGATCCAGTCTTTGCGCCGCCTGAAGCAGGCCGGCCACCACCGCCGCTTCACCCTCCACGGTCTCGACGGCGGCACCGGCATCTTCCAACGCCGCACGGTAAAGAGGCACCAGGCTGTGAGCACCAACGACGGTGACCGGCCCCGCGGGCGCGAAACGCGGCAGAGCCTCGCGGATTTCAGCGCCGATCAGGAGGCCGGAGAGATAACCGGCCCCTTCGGCAGCGGTCATAAGGCCGGAAAGGATATCCGCGCGCGTCGCGAAAAGACTGCCGGACAGTCCTTCCGTCGCCTTTGCCGTCACCAGCCCGCGCTCAAAACCGGCCGGCAAGAGCTGGCCGTCAGCCCCTTCAGACGAGGCCATCAGGCGGCCAAGCAGGGAATGGCGCGTCAGGACGCTGTAAAGTTCACCGGTGAAGTAGGTGGCGAAGTCGATGCACCCGCCATCCTTTGCCAGCGCCCATTTCGAATGGGTGCCGGGCAGGCAGAAGGTGGCGTCGCTCAGCCCCAGACAACTCAGGGCGCCAAAGATCTGCGTCTCCTCGCCGCGCATCACATCGGCCTGCAGGAGTCCGGGCGCCAGTTCCCGGCGGCGCGTTAAGCCGGGCAGGATGAAGACGTCTCGCCCCGCCGCCGATCGCAGCTTCACCGCGCCCGCGGGCAGGCTGTCAAACGCAGCCGGGCAATTCGCATAGGGCACTTCCTGCCAGCCATTGGCGCTACCGACCATACCGCAGAGCACCGCGGCGCCATCGCCAAGCCGCGCGCCCCAGGGCGATGCCAGGTCGTCTAGCAAGGCCGGCATCCGGGCGGCCTCGACCGAAAGGATCCCCTGGTCGCTGCTCTGCCGCGCCAGAACCGAGCCATCAGCGGCCACAAGATAGGCCCGCAGATTGGTCGTGCCCCAGTCGACAAGCAAGCGGGCCGTCGTTTCAGCCATCGTACATTTTCCGGTTTCTCCGGGGAGAAGGGAGTTAAACCCAGCCGCCGTCGACGATCAGGCTCTGCGCCGAACACATGGCGCTCTCGTCCGCCGCGAAGAACAGGGCGGCATTGGCGATATGCTCCGGCTGCACCCGACCCTTGAGGCACATCTGCTCGTCCATCTGGCGCTCACCGGCTTCGTCGACCCAGAGCTCCATCTGCCGCTCGGTCATGACCCAGCCGGGCACCAGGGTGTTGACCCGAATCCCGTGGGGTCCCAGATCGCGGGCGAAAGAACGGGTCATGCCCTGGACCGCCGACTTCGAGCTGGTGTAGCAGGGCATGCCGCCCTGGGCGAGCATCCAGGACACCGACCCCAGATTGACGACTGAGCCCCCGCCGGCTTCGATCATGCCCGGCGCTACGGCCTGAATGGCGAAGAAGAAATGCCGCAGGTTCACCGCGACCCGGTCGTCCCAGTATTCCGGCGTCACCTCGCGCCAGTCGTGCCGGGTGTCGTTGGCCGCGTTGTTGATCAAGACCTCGAAGGGGCCGGTCTCCGCGGCCAGTTCGCTGATATTGCTGCGCAGCGCGTCGATGTCCCGAAGGTCGCAGGCGCGGAACACCACCGTCGCCCCGGTCTCCTCCCGCAGGTCGGCGGCCAGTTTCTCACCCGCCTCCGCATCGAGATCGAGAAAGGCGGTTTTCGATCCCTGACGGGCGAAGGCCTCGACCATCGCCTTGCCGATCCCCGAAGCGCCGCCGGTGATCAGGACAGGCTTATCCTCGAGGCTATGAAACTTGGCAGCTTTCGACATCAGTCAGACCTTTCCGGCCGCGGTTCCAGGCGGCAGCTTGTCGTGGTTCTCATCCATTGCGCGTTCGCTGCGGCATTATGCCCTTAAAGGCGCGTCCGCAGGAGGACTTTACGCCGCCCAAAACGCGTCGGAAACAATCCCGTTGCCGCTCGAAGTCTGAAATAAGAACCGAATATCAACGGGATTCGCATGTCCAGGCTGGATATTACGATTTGTAATACGTATTACTATTTGCTTCAAGATCGCAGTTTCCGTCCAACAGAGTCAGTGACTGGAGACTGGACGCGTGGAAACCGGCTGGTTAATACCAAACAGCAGAGATATGGACTGCCTGTAAGAGAATTGTCGGACAAATGCAGCGGAAACGTCTGAACCTCCGGGATACGGTTGTCGAGGCACTGGCGGGCCGGATCATCACCGGCGCCTATGCCACGGGTGCCGCACTGCCGCACGAAAGCAAACTGCTGGAGGAATTCGAGGTCAGCCGGACCTGTCTGCGGGAGGCACTGCAACTGCTGTCCGGCAAGGGCCTGATCATGTCGCGGCCCCGGATCGGAACCGTCGTGCGTGAGCGGATCGACTGGAATTTCCTCGATGCGGATATGCTGCGCTGGCGGCGGCAGGTCATCGCCCCGAAAACGCACCTGAACGAACTTTTCGCCATGCGCCGGATTGTCGAACCGGAGGCCGCGGCGCTGGCGGCGCAATACGCCAACGGGGCGCAGATCGATCAGATCCGCAAAGCCTACGACGCCATGGGCGGTCTCAGCGATCACTATCCGGACGAAGCCATCGAAGCCGACGTGACATTCCACCGCCTGGTCCTCACCGCCAGTGGCAATGCGCTCTTTTCGGGCCTGGGGGCCTGCATCGAAGAAAGCCTGCGTGAGTCGATCAAGCTGACCTCCCGGCCCGGGATCGAATCGGAGGACACACGCCTGCTGCACGGTGCGGTGATCGACGCCATCGAGCGGCGCGACAGCGAAGAAGCCCGGCGCAAGTCCCACGAATTGCTCGACATCACGCTGGCCTCCTTGCGCGATGCGGGCTATGAGCCGCAGTAGCGGCCGGAACGAGAGCTACGCCGCTGACCCCTCGGGCCGTTGGAGCCGGCGGTAGGTCGCGGGCGCCAGATCGAAGTGTCGCTTGAAGACGCGCCCGAAGGCCGCCTCCGACTGATAACCGCTCTGTTCCGCAACTTCGTAGATGGAAGCGTCGGACTCGACCAGCGAACGGCGCGCGAGCTGCATGCGCCAACTGGTCAGATACTGGATCGGGGTCATCCCCATCAGTTCGTGGAAGCGGTTGGCGAAGGCAGTCCGCGAGAGGCCGGCATTGCGCGCCATGGTCTCCAACGTCCAAGCCTCGGCCGGGTTGCGGTGCATGGCCGTCAGGCTACGCCCGATGTGTGCGTCGACCACGCCCTTGAAGACCAGTTGCCGCTGGCCATCACCGGTGAGATAGGCCCGGATGGCCTGGGTGAAGATGATCTCGGTCAGCTTCAGAGCGATCAGGTCGCCGCCGAGGTTGCCCCGCCCGGCTTCGGCCCCGATCAGCTTGAGCGTCGACTCAAGCCAGAGCGTGGAGGACTCGCCGAAGTCCCGGATATGGAGGTAAGGCGGTAGCTGTTCGATGAGGGGGTGGGTGGCATCCCGGTCGAAAGCGAAGTGCCCGCAGACCAGTTGGGTCTCATGGCCGCTGCCCTGCTCGCCCATCACCAGAGCGCCCTCGCCGGTAAAGCCCGCGTCGGACACCACCTGGTCCACCGTCTTGACCGGCCGGTCCGGTTGATCCCGCAAGGCATGTTCGGCGCCATGGGTGATGATCACCAGATCGCCCTGCTCCAGCAGAAGCGGCTCCTTCACACCGGCCACCGTTAACCAAAAGCGGCCGCGGTGCACGAAGTGAAAGCGCGACACGTTTTCATAGGCCGGAACCAGGACGCCCCAGGGGGGATTGAAGGACGTCCGGAAGTAGAGCGTTCCCTTGAGCTTCAAGAGTTCCAGAATGTTACTCAGCAAATCCATTGCGGCACCTCCAAAGCACAGATGGCGCAAAACTGTCCGAAATTCACTATGCCGGATCGCGGCTTGTACGATCGATCAAGTTTTATGAACGCCCTGTGATTGATCATAAACCCAAGCCGTCCTTAGCTAAAGCGCAGGCAGCAGACGTGGCGATCCTCGCGGGAGACCATCGGACCGTCGGTTGCGAAGCAAGGGGTAATTGAACTTTAGAATTAGAATGGGAGCCGCCCGTGAATCCGAAAGTCTTTCTCTCCGCCCTCGCCATCTCCGCCGTCGCCTGGACCAGCGCAGCTAACGCGGAATCGCCCGCCGAGCTGAACGATCTGGAGATCGCGCACGTCGCCTACACCGCCGACTCGATCGATATCCGCTACGCGCATCTGGCGCTGGCCATTTCCAAGAATCCGAAAATTCACGAATTCGCCCGGACCATGATCCGCGACCACAGCGCGGTCAACGAAGAGGCCCTGGCCCTGCTGCAGGAACTGAAGGTGCAGCCGAAAGACAACTTCCTGAGTCAGAAGCTCAACAGCGACGCCGACAAGCTGGTAGCGGAAATGAGCCAGCTCAGCGGTGCTGCCTTCGACAAGCGCTACGCCGAGAACGAACTGGGTTACCACCAGGCGGTCAATGGTCTGGTCGAAAGCACCTTCATCCCCAACATCGAAACACCGCAGGTCAAGGAGCTCTTCGTAAAGGCCCTGAAGATCTTCAAGGCGCATGAGCACCACGCGGCCATGATGGTCGAATCTCTGAAGTAACGGCCGCGTCGTGACATTCGACAGGATATCCCGCAGGACCGCGCTGGCTCTCGCCAGTGCGGTCCTCGCCAGCCGCTGGTTCGGCGGCAAAGCGATTGCCGCTGATGGCGGCCAAACGCACATCGTGGAGATTCGCGATTTCGTCTTCGCCCCCGAGCGGATCGAGGTCCGCCCGGGCGACCGTATCACCTGGATCAACCGGGATATCGCTCCGCACACCGCCACCGCGGACGACGGAAGCTGGGACTCCGGCGAACTCCGACGCGACGAGGAATGGCAAATGACCGTCGAGGCCGGGATGAAGACGGATTACTACTGCCGCTTTCACCCCATGATGAAAGCCAGGCTGGCGATCCTGCAGAGCTAGAGCGATCCTCACCCTTCAATGACAGTAGTTTAAGCCGCCTGCCGCGAAGACGGCCCAGGGCTCTTCCCCAACGCCGTCGATGGTCTTGACCAACTTGCTGCGTATCACATCGATCACGGCCACCTGATCGCTCTCGACCAGCGCTACGTAGATCTTCAGACCGTCGGTGGTGGTCGCCGCGGTTTCGGGTGCGGCGGGCAAAGCAAAGCGGTCGATGATTCGCTGCTCCTGCAGATCGATCACCGTGACGCCTTTGTCGGCCCGGCTGAAAGCAAAGGCGACGGAGCCGAAGAGGGCGGTGTTGACACCCGTCATATCCCGGATCCCCTCGAAGCGTACCGATTCCCGGCGGGTTCGGGTCGAGATCACCGAAAGCGAATCATCGTCGCTGTTGGGCACCAGGAGATACTGACTGTCCACGGTCGGAAAGCCGCGCCAGTGGGCACCAGGCAGGTCGATATCGGCGATTGCGGCCTTGCTTTCCAGGTCGAGCAGACTGACGCCGCCACCGGTCCGATGCAGCGCGAAACCGTAACGGCCGCCCGGCGTCCGGCTGATATGGGCAATCCCGCCGCTGTCCGGTGACACCGGATCGAGCGAGATCACCTCCGTCACCTTGCCCGTTGCAAGCGCGATAACAGAAACCTCACCGGACCCGCGGTGCGAAAGGTAGAGTCGCTCCCCCTTCGCGCCAAACATGGCGTAGCCGGTTTTCGCCAGGTCCTCGATCCGGAACAGCTCCTGGCCGCTTTTGAGCGACAGCAGGGCTAAGCCGCCGCGCGCGCCGCCGACCGCGATAAGGTTACCCTCGGGCCCGAGCTGCACGAAGGCGGGCTCGAAGCCCAGATCAAGCCTGTGCAGAGTTTCCCCACTGTCGAAATCGATGATCGCCAGCGATTTCTGTTCCGCGGAGGTGGTGATCAAGCGGCGCTGCTCCTCAGACACCAGGAGATGGAGGGGGACATCATCCGCCGTAATTCGCGAAACAACCTCATCCCTGCGAATATCGATGACCGCGATCTCCGGCGTGGTGCGATTGGCGACGAAGATAAAGTTATCCATGGATTCGGCTGCCGCCGCCGCTGTCACCAGGAGCGACAGCATTCCCACTGCGGCAAGAAAGCCGGACAAAACCCGAAAAGACCAAGCGTGAGCCCTCGACATCGCAATTCCCATTGGCCAACCGCACCGCTGCAACAGACAATACAGCAACCCACCCGGCAAAACCGCAGACAAACGACAAAGATGTACGACGGCGATTCCTTCTTCACCCTGAGCAACAGCAGCCAGATCGGACTGGCCCTGCTGTCTCTGTCACTCACGGTGGTTTGCCTCATCGCGACCGGGCGCCTCTTTCGCCTGATACCGAAGCGAGGACTGCCGGCTCGCCTGGCCGCGCGTCTCGGTGTCGCGGTTTTCGTCACCTGGCTCTTCGTCTGGCTGTCGCCGCAGATCTACTATCTTTACTACCTGACCATCTTCGACGGCCTGCCCTGGCAGATCGTCGTGCAGAACCCGCCCGAGTTTCACGCCATCCTGCAGCAGGTCACTTTCAGCGGCCCGGCGACCCTGTCCGATCATTCCAAAGGCCTGTTGGCCTGGCTCTTGATCCTCTACGCGTCAGCCCAGCCTCTGTGGCAGCGCGCCCGGCAAAGGCGGACGGGAAACTGAACGGTCAAAGGCTATCAGCTTTTGCTTTCTTTCTCTTCGGAACCTGAGTCCGGATAGGGTTCCTGCATGCGTTCAGCCGCCGCGTAGATACCGATAGATTTTTGCAGCCGGAGCCGTTCGCTGTCCCGGCGCCGGAACTCCGCCAGAGTGTCTTCGACTTCCGCCTCGGTAAAGCCGAGCCGCAGCAGACCCTCGCATCCCATCAGGACACTGGATTCGAAGGTCTCCCGCACGATCAGACCGTTGGTCCAGTCGGTCAGCTCCATTTCGTGCATACGATCGTAGGCGCGCACGATGGTCTTCACCTTGGGAAAGGCCCCCTTGATCCGTTTGACAATCTCGGTACAGGAATCCGGATCGTCCGCGCAGACGAAGATAACCTCGGCCTCCGCGGTGCCGGCGGCGCGCAGAACGTCGATCCGCTGAACATCACCGTAAAAGACCTTGGCGCCGAAGGTTCGCGCGATCTGGATGCGCTCCGGGTCCGTGTCGATCGCCGTTGCGATCACCCCGCGCGCCGCCATGAGCTGCGCCACCACCTGCCCCATCCGGCCGAAGCCGGCAATCACCACCCGGGCGTCCTCCACCCTGCGCGCCGGCGGCGGTTTCGGCCCGCTGGGCGCCGCCGCGGCGTTCCGCCTTGCCATGCGTCCGGCCAGACTGGTGGCCAGAGGTGTCAGGGCCATGGAGATGGTGACACTGGCAGTCACGAGGTTGGCGAGTTCGCTGGTGAAAACCGCGCCCGCCGCCGCGGCCGAGAACAGCACAAAGGCGAACTCACCACCCTGGCAGAGAGTGGAGCCGATCGAGAGCCCTTCGGACCTGCCGACCCCGAAGGCGCGCGCCAGGAGATAGAGCAACAGTCCTTTGACCAGCATGACCGCCACCACGGCCAACACGACCACCAGCAGGTTTTCGAAGACCAGCCGCCAGTCCACCGACATACCGACCGCCATGAAGAAGAGACCGAGCAGCAGGCCACGGAAGGGCTCGATGTCCGCCTCGAGCTGATGCCGGAACTCCGAATCCGCCAGCATGACGCCGGCGATAAAGGCGCCCAGGGCCATGGAAAGCCCGGCCGCGTCCATCATGAGCGAGGTGCCCACCACCACCAGCAAAGAGGCCGCGGCGAAGACCTCACGGGAGTCGGCTCTGGCGACCAGGCGGAAAATACGGTTGAGCAGAAAGCGGCTCAGGATCAGCACACCGCCCACTACTGCGACCGCTTTCAGACCGGCAAGCCAGAGCGGGTCCGCGCTTTCGCCGCCACCGGAGCTGAAGATTCCCACCAGGGCCAGCAGTGGCACCACGGCGATATCCTGAAACAGCAGAATGGCGAAGGCCGTCCGGCCGTGACGGGTGTTGAGATCCCCCTTCTCCTGGAGGATCTGCAGGGCGAAGGCGGTCGAGGAAAGCGCCAGCCCAAAGCCGGCGATGATCGCCGCCTGCCAGGTCAGGCCCAGAAGATAGGCCGCCGAGGAAAGCACGGCGCCCGTGGTAAAGACCTGTGCCAGGCCGAGCCCGAAGATCTCCCGCCGCATCACCCAGAGCCGGCTGGGTTTCAGCTCCAGCCCGATGATGAACAGCAGCAGCACCACCCCGAACTCGGCGAAGTGGAGGATGTCCTCCGAATTGCTGATGATCCCGATTCCGAAGGGCCCGATGGCAGTGCCCGCCGCCAGAAAGCCGAGCACCGAGCCCAACCCCAAACGCTTGAACAGCGGTACGACCAGGACGGCGGCGGTCATGAAGACCGCGGCTTCACCCAGGAATCCGATAGGACCTCCTGCGTCCGCCATTGGTCAGGACCTAAGGTCCGTGGAGTCTTGGGTACAGTCCCTCTTCCTGCACGGCAGCAAGCTGTTTCATCCCTCCAGCATCAGGCGCGTTCCACTTGTCGGACGATGGGAACGACGGGACTTCAGATATAATGGACGAAGGCAAACATCCCAAACCTATTCGCACGCATTGCCAAGAGCAGGCAGGGCTGTCACTACAGTAGGACGCGTTAAACCCTAGTCGCGTAGAAAATATAAGGCAGACCGCAAGCATGATCGAAGATCCTCCCATCCTGACCATACGCCGTAGCATCGAACGTCCCTCTTCGGAAGCAATCGCGGATTTTACCGGGGTCGCCACCAGCAACCTGGTTGATGCGCTGGGTGGCAGCGGCGCGCTGCATCATCGCATCAAGCCACTCGGTGTCGGGGACGGTTTGCCGGCGCGCTTTTGCGGTTCGGCCGTGACCGCGCTCTGCGGCCCTGCGGACAATCTGGCACTCTTCGCGGCGCTTGCTGTCGCAAAACCGGGCGATGTGCTGGTAGCGGCGACCGATGCCTTCGAGGCCGCAGCCGTCGCAGGTGATCTGCTGCTCGCCATGGCCAGGAACAAGGGCGTGGCCGCCCTGGTGACCGACGGCATGCTCCGGGACTACGACGCCATCCTGCCCGTGGGCTTGCCCGTCTTTTGCGCCGGGCTGACGCCCAACTCGCCGGCGCGCTCCGGACCGGGCGCGGTCAATGTCCCGGTGTCGCTGGGTGGTCTGCAGATCGCTCCGGGCGATATCCTGGCCGGTGACCGGGACGGTGTCGTGGTCATTCCGCAGACGCGCATCGAAGAGACCCGCGCGGCGCTCCCGGCCATACTCGCCGCCGAACAGGATCTTCTGTCCCAGGTGGAAGAAGGCCTCAGCATCCCTGAGCACGTAGAGGCCCTCCTGGCCTCCGACCGGGTCCGCTTTACCGGTTGAATCCTGCGCCGCGGCTTATCGGAACACCATCGTCAGTTCCGGGAAGAGGAAGATCAGCGACAGCACAAAAAGCTGCAGCGCGATGAAGGGCAGGAAGCTGCGGAAGATATCAATCAGCGTGATGTGCGAGGGCGCCACCGACTTGAGGTAAAAGGCGGCCGGGCCGAAAGGCGGGCTCAGGAAACTCACCTGCATATTCACGCAGAAGAGGATACCGAACCAGACCGAGACGAAGGTCGGCGCTGCGACCAGCGCGCCGGTCAGTCCCAGTTCATCCACCGGCAGCTTGAGTACGATCGGCAGGAAGACCGGCATCACCAGCAGAACGATCCCGACCCAGTCCATGATGGCGCCCAGGATCAGGAATATGACCATCATGACCAGCAGGATACCGAAGGTCGGCAGATCCGAACCTACGATCAGATTGGCCACGTAGGTCGGCCCGCCTGCGATCGAATAGGCCCCCGCCAGAGCGGTCGCGCCGAAGGTGATCCAGAGGATCGTCCCGGTCGACTTGTAGGTCCGCATCAGGGCTTCCTTCATAAGCCCCCAGGACATTTCCTTCCGCAGAATGATCAGGACAAGAACCGCGACCGTGCCCATACCGGCGGCTTCCGTGATGCCGGTGATGCCGCCGTAGATCGAGCCAAGCACGACGAAAACCACCAGAATCGGTGCCAGCAGACCGGGCAAGGCGCGCATCTTCTCGGCCATGGTGACTTCCTCACCACCTTCCGGCAACGGGGCCTGCTCCGGATGGAGCCGGGTGCGGATAATGATGTAGAGAATGTAACAGCCGCCCAGGATGAAGCCCGGAATGAAGGCCGCCTTGAAGAGCGCGTGGATCGAAGTCTCGGTCACCAGACCGTAGATGATCAGCACGATGGAGGGCGGGATCATGGTGCCCAGGCTGCCCGAGGCGCAGATGGTACCGATCGCCAGCTTCTGATTGTAGCCCAGACGCAGCATGTTGGGCAGCGCGATCAGGCCCAGCAGAACGACCTCGCCACCGATAATGCCCGACATCGCCGCCATGATGATGGCCATGATTGCCGTGACGATCGCGATGCCGCCCCGGGTCCGGCTCAGCCAGATGTTCAGGCTGTCGAACATCGTCCGCGCGATGTTCGATCTCTCTAATAAACAGGCCATAAATATGAAGAGAGGCACGGATATCAGCACATAGTCGGTCATCAACCCGTACATACGCTGGGCAAGGATATTGAGTGGCCCGGTGCCGAAAGAACGGAACAGCAGATCGGGACCGAACTTCATCATCAGAACAGCAACGGCGAGAAAGCCCGAAGCGAAGCCGAGCGGCATGCCGATCGCCAGGAGCACGAAGATGCCGATCAGCAGGACCAGCGAAATCGTTCCGATATCCATTTACCTATGTTCCCCCCTGGGCCGGTCAAGTGCGCCGGCTCATTGGTTTTTCACCTTGATTCTCTGCTTTTATCCCGTCGAGGAACTCAGCATAAGCCGTTAGTCGTCGACGATTGCGTGGGCTTGCTTATCTTTGTGCCAATCGCAAATCAGGTTCGAGACGGATTGGAGTGCGATCAGCACGACGGCGATCAGAACCAATGGTTTCATGGTCGCGGGTATCGGCGGATCCCAGGCCGTGCCGAAAGTCTCCCAGCGCATCAGCTTGGCCCAGGCCTCATTGAAGCCGCCCCAGACGACGGCTGCGGCGAAGAGACAGATAAAAAGAGTCGAGATCAGGTCAAAACCACGCTGCCAATTGCGTGGGACCGCGTCATAAAGCATGAAGATCCGAATGTGACTGCGCTGCTGCATCACATAAAGGCCGGCCAGGAGGTAGACCGCGCCGGCAATCCAGAGCGACATCTCGTTAACCCAGAGCGTCGGGCTCTCAAAGACGTAGCGCAGCACCACCTCGTAAAACATGATGGCGACGATCAGGGCGACGATGAACATGGTCACCCGGCTGATCGCGATGCTGATACGATCCACCCAACTCGTAATTTCATGCTCGACCATGACAGGTCTCCGTTTCTAACACGCCGTTCCGCGCCGTCACCGCCGCAGGGCGACTCGCTTTCTCATCCTGCAGGGTAGCACAGTCGACCGCCCCAACAGCGCGGTTTGATGGTCGCGACCTTCAGTAAGCTGCTGTCGGATAGAAAAACGGGCCCCCGCCATGCCTTGCCGCATCAAACGGCATTTGGCGGAAGGCCCGTTGTATCAAACGCTCATTCCGGTGCTTACTTCACCAGGCCGAGGTTCTTCAGGAACGCCGTGTGGCTGTCGACAAGAGCGCGGGCTTCCGGCGTTTTCTCAGCCCATCCCTGCCAGGCCTTCTGCGCCGCGGCCCGGAAAGCAGCCCGGTCTTCAGCGGACCAGTCGTAGAGGGTTACGCCCTTTGCGGTCATCGCCTTGGCTGCTTCGTTGTTCTTCACCTCGAAGGTCAGCGCCGTCTGGAAGGCGAGCTTCTGCATGGCGACTTCGACGATGCGCTGCAGGTCCTCCGGCAGAGCGTCCCAGGCGTCCTTACGGATGGCCAGGTGATCCGACGGCATGGAGTGGAAGCCCGGATAGGTCGCGTGAGACACCAGGTCGTAGAGACCCAGACCGACGTTGTTGGCCAGACCCGAAGCGTCAGCACCGTCGATGATGCCGGTCTCCAGCGCGGTGAAGATTTCGGTGAAGTCCATCACCACCGGCTTGGCGCCCAGCTCGGCGAAGATCTCAGTCTCCAGGCCCGGCGGGGAACGGAACTTCCAGTCCTTCAGGTCGGCGGGACCGGCGATCGGCTTGGAGGAGGACATGGACTCCTGACCATAGATCCACCAGCCGATGAGCTGCATGTTGTATTCGTTGTAGAGATTGTTGGCGGCCTCGAAGCCGTTGCCATGATAGAGCCAGGCGTACTGCTGCCACGGCGTGTCGTAACCGCCCATGATGTCGCCGACAAACTGGAAGGCCGGGTTCTTACCGGTCTGGTAAGCGCCGCCGGTCATGTCGCCGTCAAGGATACCGCTGGCTGCCGCGTCGAAGGTCTCAACCGACTTCACCACCGAGGAGGAGAAGAACATCTCGATGTCCAGACGTCCGCCCGACATGGTTTCCACGTCATCGACGAACTGCTGCGCGAGCTTGCCGGACACGGTTTCCGGCGCGTAGTGCGTCTGGATTCTGAGGGTGTGATCGGCAGCGAGTGCACCGAAGGAGACGCCACAGGACAAAGCCAGGGTCGCCGCGGTTCCAACAAGTCTATGTGACAGTTTCATGAGTTCCTCCCGGAGAAAAATTCGTTGATCCGATGAAAGTTACGTCTTCCAGTTCGGCTGGCGATTTTTTAAATGCTAGCATGCTAGCCAAACCCTATCAAGCCCACATGAGGCTCCTCCCTTCGGCTCCAGCCTTCGCCTTGGTCTTGGCAATTCGACCAGGGCCCTGCCGTGCCAGAATGATTGTTATCGTTAACACAGTCAAGTCAGTGAAATCCGTTTGTAGACAGAAGGGATTCCTGTGCTCGGCACCAAAGTGATTGAAATACTTATGTTTTCTCAACTCAACTGCGGTCCCTGTGACCGCAGCGTCAAGAGCGCGGCCGCAGCTTTTGCGGATCGTAAAAAGGCGGATCCATCTGCCGCGCGGCAAGGCGCTTCAGACGGCCGTCCAAGCGGCCGATGCTGAACTCCGCCTCCTCTTCGCCTGATACCTCCAGCGCCTCCACGGCAACCCGCGCCAAGGCCACCGGCTGCCCAAGCTGCGGCGAGCGGCAGGCACTGGTGACGATGCCGACCTGTGTCCGGCCCCGGAACACCGGATCACCATGTTCGGGACAATCCTGGCCGGAGATCACCAGCCCGGTGAGTTGGTGGCGTTGCGCGGCTGCATTACGCAGCAGGGCTTCGCGGCCGACGAAGTCCCGCTCCTTCTTCTTGAGCGGCACGGCAAAGCCAGCCCCTGCCTCAAAGGGGTCCGTGTTCTCGTCGAACTCATGCCCCGCCACAGGCAAGGCCGCTTCGATCCGCAGAATGTCCAGCGCGTCCAGGCCCATGGGAATCATCCCCTGTGGCGCTCCCGCCTCCAGGATCGCATCCCAGACCGCCGGCGCATCCCCGGGCGAGGTGAAGACCTCGTAGCCCAGTTCGCCGGTAAAGCCGCTGCGCGACACCAGAACGGCAGGACCATTGAAACTTCCGATGCGCCCGACCAGGAAGCCGAACCACTTGAGTTCTTCCAGGCGCGGATGTGCCTCCGACGTCCAGACCAGAGAGGAAAGAATCTCCCGGGACTTAGGTCCCTGGACGGCCAGATTGCAGAGACTGGAAGTCGCCGTACGCACCTGGACCTCCAGACCGAGCGCGGCCGCGAGCTCGCGCAGCCACTCCGCGGCCTGGGCATCGCCCGCCATCCAACGGAAGGCATCCGGTGAAAGTCTGAACAGAGTGCCGTCGTCGAACATCGCCCCGGTCGCGCGGCACATAGGGCTGTAGACCACCTGACCGACCGCGACACGCCTGATATCGCGGGTCAGGGCATGATCCATCAGAGCCTCGGCGCCCGGTCCGGTAATGTCCACCTTACCGAGTTGCGACATATCCTGCAGGGTCGCGGCCTCCCGGCAGGCCCAGTACTCCTCGAGCACGCCCGAGGTGGTATAGCTGCCGGGGATCCAGAAGTCCTTCGCCGCGCGATAATCGCGGGTCAGCTCCGAGGTTCGGCTGTGAAACGGCGTTTCCTTCGTCATGACGACATCGGACTCCGGCCCGGCCCGAAAGGCAATCGATTTTCGAAACATCTCGGTCTCACGGTACAGGCGAAGCTGGACGTCGGTCGGGTTCCAACCGTTGATCGGCGAGGTATCGTCAGGACAGGCGGTCGAAACGCAAACCAGATCGGTCAGCGCTTTCATCAGCACATAGTCACCCGGCAGCGACCAGCCTTCGTCCGAGCGGATCGCGTTGCCGGCATCGACCTGGGTATTGAAGAAGTAGTTGATCGCCGGCCAGGCACCGCGCGGCGCGACCTCCCAGTGCCGCATGGCGTCTGAGATATTGGTCGAGCAGTTGACGTGCCCGGGAAAGCCTTTGTTCTCGTAGACGCGCGCGGTGCAGGCCAGACCAAAGGTGTCATGCCGCCCACAGGTATCCTGAATAACCTGCACCAGCGGCTGGTTGTCCTGGTCATAGAACTTGTCGGTCAGCCCGGGATTCGGATAGGCCCGGCCCACCATCGTCCGCGTAACGGTCGAATCGATGAAGCGCTCCTGGCCCCGGTCGAGCGCGCGGGCGCAGAAGGCGATGAAGTCCGAGCATTGCCGCCCGGCGATGTCGGCAACTTGAATATACTCGCCAGCCTTGACCTCGTAGGCGCGTCCGCTGCGCCGGGGCACCAGCAGGTCGAGCCGCGGTTCGGCCAGCGGCGCCGGCGGCCGGCGCTCCAGGTCGTTGGCAGCCGCAGGAGCCCGCGTCAGTCGGACCCGCAGATCACTTGCCTGCGGACCATCTATCGGCAGGTCCGGCATAGCCTCACCATCGTGCCCCGCCGGCGCGGCGATAACGAGAAAGCAGGCGCGCGCAGCTTCGAAAAGCACGCGATCACCCGGCAAACTGCGCGGGCCCAAAGCAGCCAGGACGGATGGAATGTTGTTCGGATCGATCCCCAGACGCCCGAGCGCCTGCGACAGCGGGGGGGTTATCGATCGGCGGAGACCGGCCGAAGACAGCACCCGCAGCAGGGCGGGATCATCCGCCCTCAGGCCATCAGGGTCCCAGCGGCCATCAGGCGCAAAAACCGCCACGCAGGCGGTCTGACCGCCTTCCTGGTTGACGATTTCGAGGCGATCCGACGCGGCAAGATCCAACAGGAGCGCGCCAGCCGCGGGGACCAGATAACGCTCCTGATGAGGTTCGAGATCGTCGAGCCCCGGCCGCTTGACCAGAGCCGGGCCGGCGTAGGCCTGCGATGCCGGAAAGAGGACAGTCATCGGATCCCACGCACTCCGTAACGGATCAATCGGAGGGAAAAACACCCGGACAGAGCAAAGGCGCGATCGGCGTCCGATCTGTCCGGGCAGGAGGTATCTGCTTCAGGAAGCGGTTACCCGTTGATCCATTTCTCCACGATTTCCTCGTTTTCCTCAACCCATTCCTCGGCGACGTCCTGCGGGTCGAGCTTGTCGCGGCCGACTTTGAGAATCCAACCGTTCACCGTGCCCGGATCGAGCTGGATGTTCTTCAGGAACTTCGCGACCTTCGGCGCACGCTCGTAAAGCGACTTGGAAAAGGCCACCCAGACCTGCGCATTTTCGCTGGCGCAGTTGAAGGTCGAAGCCTCGAGCCAGTCTTCGCGGTCCTTGGGCTGATAGACTTCCATGCAGCCTTCCGTGTGCGGCGGCTCCTCGATAGGCACGATGTCGTAGGCCGCGTGCAGCCACTCAGGCGTCCAGTAATAGAAGAGCATGGGCTCTTTCTTTTTGTAGGCGCTGTCAAGCTGGGACTTGAAGATGGCATCGTCAATGCTCACCGCTTCCCACTTGTCGTCCAGGCCGTAGGAACGGAACTTGATCATCCACATATTGGTCGAGTTCCAGCCCGGCGCGCCCGGCCAGTACTCGCCCTTGCCGTTGCCGTCCCGGTCGAACATCTCGACGACCTCGTCCTTCTGCAGATCCTCGATCGACGTGACGCCATATTCTTCCTGGACGTACTTCGGGATAAAGATCCGCTGCGTGCCCTGATAGGGCGTGGTGTTGTGATCGACGGTGCCGCGATCGTCGATGTACTTCGCCCACTTTTCACCCTGGTTCGGCATCCAGACGTCGGTGTAGACGTCGAGGCCGCCGTCGCCCTTGTCCATGCCGGCGAAGATGACGGCCGCCTCAGCCTTCTTCATTTCCGCCCTGCCTTCCAGCTTCAACTCGATGACGGCCTTCATGACGTAGCCGATCGCACGGGCGCCGTCCCAGGACAGCTCACCGATGGCGATGGTTTCCTCGGCGGCCGCCGGGCCGCCCAGGACGGCGGTCATCAGCATGCCCGCCACCGTGGATTTCAATAACTTTCTCATTTCCCTACTCCCGTGTTCCTTGGCTTTGTGGTTGTTGGAAATCGATTTCCGCGGATCAGCTCTGATCGGGTTTGCGCGCGCCCTGGACCACCCGGTCCATGATCATCGCGCAAAGTGCGATCGCCGCGCCGGCCAGCAGGCCCAGACCATGCTCGACATGCTGCAGGGCAAAGAGCACGTCCTCGCCCAGGCCCTTGGCCGCAATCAGGGCCGCCACTACCACCATGGACAGGCTCATCATGATGGTCTGGTTGATCCCGGTCATGATCGAGGAGACGGCCAGAGGCAGTTCGACCTTCCAGAGCAGTTGGCGCGGCGTCGCGCCGAAGGCCAGGGCCGCCTCCTTGACGCTTTCCGGGACCTGGGTGATGCCCAGGACCGTGAGACGCACCATCGGCGGCAAGGCAAAGATCACCGTGGCCAGAATGCCCGGCGGTTTACCGACACCGAAGAAGGCGATGGCCGGGATCAGATATACGAAACTCGGCAGGGTCTGCATGATGTCCAGAACCGGCCGGATGAAGGCGTAGACCCGCGGCGACTTGGCGCACCAGATCCCGATCGGCACCCCCAGGACGACACAGATCACGGTCGCGGCACCGACCAGCGACAGGGTGGACATGGATTTCTGCCAGAAGCCGAACAGGCCCAGATAGAACAACGCCAGCGCCGTGAAGATCGCGACATTCTTGCCGGCCGTGCGCCACGCGACCAGCACCAGCAGGAAGGCCATCACCGGCCAGGGCGTGCCGACGAAAACCAGTTCCAGCAGATTAAGGACGCTGCGCACACCGACGGTGATGGCATCGAAGACCACGACGAAGGTGATGGTCATCCAGTCGATGAAGTCGTTGATGCCGCCGGCCACCGGCTGCTGCACCGTCTTGCCGATCGGCACCTCGCCGATGACCCAGCAGTTGAAGCGGTCGATCAGGGCAGCCTCTTCCCCGCGCCCCATCTTGCGCCAGAGACGCTTGCACTCGCGCAGCGTGGGCGCAACCTGCGTCGCCCGGTAGATCAACATTGGCCCGATCATCAAGATCAGGAGGATCGCCGTCTGCAGCCGCGCGGCGGAAAGGCCGGAATTCACACTGCGGTCGATCCGCCACTTCTGATACTGGCGATAGTAGAGCGGATCGGCGAAACGGGCGACCAGGATCCGGCCGGCGACCAGCACCGCAATGCCCCAGAGGAGATCCATTCTGCCCGCCTGTTCCGGCGCCGCGAAAAGGCCGCGGGCCATCAGCATCAGGCCGCAGACGTCCAAGAGCAGCGCCCCCCAGAACAGCAGCCAGTTGCCCCGCTTTGCCGCCCAGAACGGCCCGCCCGTCAGGGCCGCGCGGTTGATGTGGGTCGTGGGCAGCCGATTCTGCTGCAGATGAACGAAGGTATCGCTGTAATAGTCCGCGTTATCGCCGGCGAACTCCGCGACAAGCTGTTGCTCTTGCAGGCTCGGCGCCGCTTCCTGGCCGTCCAGTTCGACGCCGGCATTGGCAGGTGTATCGGTCATCACGGCTCTCCCTGTATGCCGCGCAGCAGGGCGGTCTTGGTCACCACGCCAACCGCAGCGCCATCGTCTTTGATCAGGATCGGATGCTCGCTGCCGACCGCCAGGTCGACCAGGCTATTGAGGTCGGTCTCCGGATCAGCGACCGGACAGAGCGCCTCATCCAGGCCGTTGCCGCCATTGGCCTTGTAGGCCTCCAGCGGCTGCATCACCGTATGGGCGAAGACCAGCTTGAGCCTGGAGATGCCGGCAACGAAGTCCGCCACGTAATCATCCGCGGGCTGGGTGACGATGTCTTCGGGTGTCCCGATCTGGACGATCACGCCGTCCTTCATGATGGCGATCCGGCTGCCCATGCGGATCGCCTCATCCAGGTCGTGGGTGATGAAGAGCGTGGTCTTGTGCATGACGTGGGACAGCGCCAGGAACTCGTCCTGCAACTGCCGCCGGATCAGGGGATCGAGCGCCGAGAAAGGCTCGTCCATCAGCAGAATGTCGGGGTCCGCGGCCAGCGCCCGCGCCAGACCGACCCGCTGTTGCATGCCGCCCGACAGCTCCGCCGGGTAGCGGTCGCCGTAACCGGTCAGATCGACCTTGGCGATGGTCTCGTCCGCGGCGATGCTGCGCTGGTAGCTGTCAACGCCGCGGAGTTCGAGGGCGAAGGCAACGTTGTCCCGGACCGTGCGGTGCGGCAGCAGCGCCATATTCTGAAACACCATGCCGATGGTCTCGGCGCGGAGTTGCCGCAGTTCCTCGTCGTCCAGGCCGTTGACGTCGCGCCCGTTCAACAGAATCTCGCCGGCCGTCGGCTCGATCAGGCGATTGACGTGCCGGACCAGGGTCGATTTTCCCGAGCCTGACAGCCCCATGATGCAAAAGATCTCACCCTGCTCGACCGCGAAGGAGGCATCCGCGACACCGACCACGCAGCCGAACTGCTCGAGCACCTCGGGCTTACCTAAATTGTCCCTGCGAATCGCCTCCAGCGCCTCTGCCGAGCGCGACCCGAAGATCTTCCAGACAGACCGGACCTCAATGACCGGGTCCCCTGCAGTTTTATTGTTCATTTTACCGCCACCCCGCGTTTCCGCTTATGTAACCGGTTACATAAAGCATAAGCGCAATCGTTCCTTCAGCGCAAGCCGCTTTCTGAAACGCCGGAAATGCAGGAATTCGATCGCGCTTGGTCGTGGTCGCTTTCGGGGATAGACTTCCGTGTTTGCGCGGCGTCCCGGGTCCCTCGGCACTCCGCCGCAGGACAGCGCGATAAGCTGAGAAATCAGGCGGTAACGGGTGGGCAGGCAGATCATAGGCGTAAATCGCAAGTCGACCGGCAGCGTCGGCGTACGGGATGTCGCCAAAGCGGCCGGGGTCTCGACCGCCACCGTGTCCCGCGCCCTGAATCAGCCCCAGCAGGTTTCGGCAGAGCTGCGCAAACACGTCGCCGCCGTGGCCGCAGAACTGAACTACATTCCGGACCCGGCCGCCCGCGCCCTGTCGTCACAGAAGACCTTCCGGATCGGCGCCGTGATCCCAACCATCGCAAACTCGATCTATGCGCGCTTCGTGGACGCCCTGCAGCGCCGCCTGCGGCAGGCGGGCTACAGCCTGGTGATCGCCAACTACGATTTTGATGAGGCCCTCGAACTGGAGGAGGTCCGCGCCCTGGTCGAAGCGGGCGTCGATGCCGTCTTACTGGCCGGCGCGCAGCGGTCGCCGGAAGTCTACAGCCTCCTCAACACCCGCCGGATTCCCTACCTTCTGAGCTCGATCTACCTTCCGAATGGTAGCCATCGCTGCGTCGGTTATGACAACCGCGCGGGCGCCGAAGCCATGACCCGCTACATCCTGGAACTCGGACATCGGAAAATCGGCGTGATCGAGGGACCTTCGGACGTCAGCGACCGCGCCCGGCTGCGGACTCTCGGCGTCGAGAATGCCCTCGAGGACTACGGCCTGGTCCTGCCGCCGGAGCGCGTTACGCGTCATCCCTATTCGGTGCGCAACGGCCGCGAGGGTCTGGCGCAGCTACTGGAAAGCGCGCCCGAGATCACAGCCGTCATCTGCGGCAATGATGTACTGGCCATCGGCGCCCTGATGGAAGCCCAGTCGCGCGGCCTGCGCGTCCCGGAAGACCTCTCGATCTGCGGCTATGACGGGCTGGACATCGCCCAGGAGATGGTGCCGCAGATCACCACGGTCCATGTCCCCACGGCTCACATGGGCCTCAAGGCCGGGGAATCGATTGTCGGTATCCTGTCGGGCGAAGAGACGCCGCGCGCCGTCGAGATCGAGACCACTGTGGTGCCCGGCGGCTCGACCGCGCCACCCAGAAACGGCAAGCCCAAGAACGGTATGCCCAGAAACTAGCAGTCCAGAAACCAGTAACTCCGAAATCAGTAACTCAGAAACTAAAGACAGCCTGGGTTAGCGCCCGCCGGTGACGGGAATCAACGCACCGCTGACCGCTCTCGCCTCGTCCGATGCCAGGAAGGTGATCACCGCAGCCAGGTCGGCCGGCGTGACCCAGTCCGCCGGGTCAGCCTTCGGCATGGCCGCGCGGTTCTGCGGCGTGTCGATGATGCTGGGCAGCACGGCATTGACGGTCACGCCTTTCCCCGTCACTTCGGCCGCCAGAGCTTCGGTCACGCGCATCACCATACTCTTGGTCGCGGTATAGGCCCCCATGCCGGCGACACCGCTCCGGGCGGCCGCCGCTCCGACGGTGACGACGCGGCCCTGTCCCTGCTCAAGCATGCCCGGCATCAGTGCCTTGACCGCGTTCAGCAGGGTCTCACCGTTCAGGCCCAGCATCAGGTCCCAGGTTTCACGCGAGGTCTCGTAGACCGGCTCGCCCATGTGGAAGCCGCCGGCAATGGCACAAAGCACGTCACAGGCGCCGCCCTCCGGCAGGCTTTCAGCCAGGGATCTCACGGTGGCCTGTTCATCGCGCAGATCGACAACCAGCTTGCTGCGTCGATCCTCAGCTCCCGGAAAAGCCTCATCCAGCTTGGCGGCGTCGGCATCGACCAGGATCAGGTCGGCGCCCTCTGCCGCAAAAGCCGCCGCCACCGCCTGCCCCAGATTTCCCGCGGCGCCGGTGACGACAACGGTCTTACCTTCAAAGCGCATCCCTCTTCTCCTCGCTCCTCGGCATCAGAATGCCACAAGAATAAACATGAGACAGCGCAATGTGCGTGCGTTCTGCAGCAACCAAGGACGCGGATCCGCAGGATTCCTGCAAAAGTACCGCTAGGAATCAAGAACCGGCCGCCAGCGCTTCAGCAACAGGGAGTTGGCAACCACACTGACGCTGGAAAAGGCCATGGCGGCACCGGCGAAGGCCGGATTCAGCAACCCCGAGACCGCCAGCGGAATGCAGATCACGTTGTAGATGAAGGCCCAGAAGAGATTCTGACGGATCTTGGACAGTGTCGCCTGCGCCACCTCCAGGGCTGCGGGCACCAGACGCGGGTCGGGCCGCATCAGGGTGATGCCCGCGGTCTCCATGGCCACGTCGCTGCCGCTGCCCATGGCAATACCGACATCCGCCTCGGCCAGGGCCGGCGCGTCATTGACGCCGTCGCCGATCATGGCAACCGACCGCCCCTGGGTTCTGAGACGCGCCACCTCCGCGACCTTTTCTTCCGGCCGCAGCGGACCCTGCGCATGATCCAGGCCGAGGCTCGCCGCAATCCGCGCCACCACTGCCTGATTATCGCCGCTCAGCATCAGGGTTTCGACGCCGCGCGCCTTCAGCCGCTGGACCGCCGCCGCCGAACGCGGCCGCAAAGGATCGCTGAGCGCGCAGATTCCTTTCAGGCAGCCGTCGACGGCCACAAACACCGCTGTCTCACCGCGTTCTGAAAAGGCCGCTTCCCGTCCCACAAACGCCGAGAGATCGACCTGCGCCTCGGCCATCATCTCCCGGTTGCCGATCACCACGTCAAAAGCCTCGACCCGGGCCCGAATGCCGCGCCCGGGGACGCTCTCGAAACGCTCCGGCTGCGTCAGTTCCAGCCCCTGTTCCTCCGCCTTTTTGAGAAAGGCCCGGGCTAGCGGATGTTCGCTGCCGCGCTGCGCGGAGGCCGCCAGCCGCAGCAGGTCCGTCGCCGCGCCTTCCCGCCATTCGGCTTCGAGGATCGCGGGCTGTCCCTCGGTCAAGGTTCCCGTTTTATCGAAGGCGACCAGATCGACCCCTTTGGCCCGCTCCAGCGCCGCGACATCCTTGATCAGGATGCCGGCCTTCGCGGCCGCGCCGGTTCCCGCAACGATCGCGGTCGGGGTCGCCAGGCCGAGCGCGCAGGGGCAGGCGATGACCAGCACGGAAACCGCGGCCACCAGCGCCGGCTCAAAACCAGCCCCGGCCAGGAGCCATCCGCCGAAGGCGGCGAATGCGATCAGCACGATCACCGGCACAAAGACGGCCGAGATCCGATCGACAAGCTGCTGTACCGGCGCCTTACCGCTCTGCGCCTGCTCGACCAGCCGGATGATACGGGCCAGGGTCGAATCCTCGCCGACCGCGCTGACCTCCAGCTTCAGCAGGCCGCTGCCGTTGAGAGACCCGCCGATCACCGCCGCGCCTGCCTCCCGCAGCACCGGCAGGCTTTCACCCGTGACCAAGGATTCGTCGATTTCGCTGCGGCCGTCGATCACCTGGCCGTCGACGGGTATCTTCTCCCCCGGCTTGACCAGCACCAGATCGCCGCGCTGCACCTCCGCGATGGCCAGCAGGAATTCCCCGCCATCCCGCAGCACCCGCGCGGTTTCGGGGCGGAGGGCCATCAGCTCGCGAATGGCTGAAGTAGTGCTGCGCTTGGCGCGCGCTTCCAGGAGCTTGCCGGCCAGGATCAAAGTGATCACGATCACCGCCGCCTCGAAATAGAGATGGCCATCCGCGAGCGCGAGAGGGATCACCGCCTCGACGGAGAGCAGCACCGCGAGGCTGTAGAAGAAGGCGGCCGAGGTGCCGAGCGCGACCAGGACATCCATATTGGCCACGCCAGCGCGCAGGGCTTTCCAGGCGCCGCTATAAAAACGACTGCCGATCCAGAACTGCACCGGCAGCGCCAGAGCCAGTTGCAGCCAGCCCGGCAGGATTTCCCCAAAGCCGAAGGCCATCAGCAGCATCTGAAGGAGGAAAGGCAGACTGAGCAGCCCTGCCACGGCGAGCAGTCTGAGTTCGCCAGAGGCACCGGAGTCAGCGGCCTGCCCCACATCCGTCCCCACTTCGGGCGCAACCGCGGCAAAACCCGCTGCGCGCACGGACTGAAAGAGAGTCTCCCGATCCACCGCACCGCTGCGTACGGTGACGTCAGCCTTTTCCAGGGCGAAGTTCACCTCCGCCTGCACGACACCCGGCACCTTGCTCAAGGCCTTCTCGACCCGCTGGGCGCAGTTGGCGCAGGTCATGCCCTCAATGGCAAAAACGTAGGAGCTCACAGTGGAAACCCTGTCTAAAGGCGCAGGTGGATAGTAGGAGACCTTGAAAATAAGAATTCCAGTAACTGGAAGGTCAAGCAGGAAGCCATACCAAGGGTCAATATTATCGCCCCTTGGTATGACTTGACGGATGCCTCGAACTCCGTTCCGATGCCGCCATGCTGATCATCGCGCAAATCACCGATACCCATATCAAAGCCCGCGGCAGCCTGGCCTACGGCCGGGTCGATACCGCCGCCTTTCTTAAGGCGTCGGTGGCGCACATCAATGCGCTCGATCCCCTGCCGGATGCGGTGATCCTGACCGGCGACGTGGTCGATGCGGGCAAGCCGGAAGAGTACGAACTTGCGTCGGAACTGCTGGCGCCCCTGCGCCCGCCCCTGCTGCCGCTGCCCGGCAATCATGACCGGCGCGAGACCTTCCGCACCGCCTTTAGCGACCGCGTCGCCCTGCCCACTGACGGCCACTTGAGTTATGTCGATGACCGCTTCCCGCTACGGCTGGTGATGCTCGACGACACAGTTCCGGGCAAGCCGTACGGAGATTTCACGCCAGCGCATGCGGACTGGCTGGACAACAGCCTCTCGGCGGCGCGCGAAAAGGCCACCCTGGTGGCCATGCACCACCCGCCCTTCCTGACCGGTATCGAACATATGGATGTTCAGAACTGCCGGGGCGCCGCGCGGCTTGCCGAAGTCCTGACAGCCCATCCGCAGGTCCTGGCCCTGGCCTGCGGCCACGTCCACCGCAACATCCTGACCAGCTTCGCCGGCAAGCCCACCAGCATCTGCCCCAGTCAGGCCCACGCGGTCAGCCTGGCCCTGAACCCGGGCGCGCCCTCCAGCTTCCACATGGACCCGCCGTCCCTGCACCTGCACCGCTGGCGGGACGACGGCTCAAAGTACGGCAGCCTTTTGACTCACCAAAGCTTCATCGGCGAGATCTCAGGTCCGCATCCGTTTTTTGTGGCCTAACCGCCGTTGGCGTCAAAAGGCTTTCGGATCCAGGTGATCGGCCCAACGCGCAAGAAGCTTCCGTAACGCCACAGCGTCTTCTTCGCCCAAAACGCTAATCGCCTCGAGATCCAAAGCTTCAAAAACCGACACCGTATCCTGCACCAGATCCCGCCCTTGCTGCGTAAAGCAGATCCTTGTCGCCCGGCCGTCCGTTTCGTCCGGTTGCCGGACGACATAGCCCTGCGCTTCGAGCTCCTGCACGAGCTTACTGACAGCCTGCTTCGAAATTCCCACGCGTTCCGCGAGCGTGGACGCGCGGCTGCCTGTCGCTTCGATATGCACGAGCAGTGACTTCTGCGCGGGCGGCAGAGCATGGCTCACGCTTCCCTCTGATTCCAGACGGCGCTGATAAGCCATGGACAATCGCGTGATCAGGCGCCCGATCAGGCGGGCGCGGCGTTGGTCGAGGTCTGTCGGCATATTGCCAATATGGCAGGCAGAAAATTTTTGTCAATTTAGTTGACTATTTTCGTCACCCAAACTAGATATAGTCAACTAAATTGACTATATGACAATCAAATCTGACTCTTCGCTCATATGATAGGCAGGACAGGGACTCTCTTCATGAATCTGGGGATACTGGCGCCTCTTCGCGGCCTCCAAGGCGGCTGGACAAACCTCCGCGGGCCGCGACACACTGTCCCGGAACGTACTTTACGCAAAAAAATAGCTGGCAAGCGCGTGGTCGTCACCGGAGCCACAGATGGTATCGGTCGCAATCTTGCAAAACTCCTGTCGGCGCAGGGCGCCAACGTGCTGATCGTCGGGCGGCGGCCCAGGTCAGAGATCGAAACATCTCTTTCAAGCGGACAGATCTACCTTCAGGCCGATCTGACAGATGCCAAGACTCCCGCGCGGCTTTCCCAGGTTCTTGATGACATTGGCTGGCGCAGTCTTGATCTTCTCGTCCACAATGCCGCTGCCGGCTGGGTCGGGCCTACCGAACATCAGCCTTTGGGGTCGCTGGACAGGCTCCTGACGACAAATCTCGTCGCGCCCTGCGCTCTCAGTCACGCTCTTCTGCCGTATCTCCGGCCCGCCCGTGGCCGGATCGTTTTCATCGGTTCCGTTGTCACGGACAAGACCTGCCCTTCCTACGCGGTTTACGGCGCGACAAAAGCCGCGTTGCAGGGTTTCGCGCGCAGTTTAAAGCTGGAACTGTCCGGCGAAGTCGAGGTGCAGGTGGTTCATCCTGGACCGACGCGCACGGGTTTCCACCGCAAGTCAGGCTATCGAATGGATACGTCCTGGCGGAACTGCCTGCTCGCCTCTTTCTTTCTGGATCCGCACGAGGTCGCAGCCGTCATTGTCAGGCGGATCGAAAAGGGGCCGATGCTCGCATCAGCCGGGCACATGGCCTGCTTTCTCGAAAAAGTCCGCCGGAGTGGGAGAGCGGCATGAGAATCGTTGTAACCGGTGCCGCTCGCGGCCTCGGTGCGGCGCTCGCGGCAGAGTTTCAAAGCACCCGCCACCAGGTCCTGGGCTTCGATCGCGACTGGCGGGACTGCCCTCAAGACACAACGCACAGGAACGTTGGTAAGCGCCACGAAACCGCACTTAACAAGAATCTGCGCGCGGATCTTGCGAACGACGACGCTGCTATCAGCGCCGTCGACACGATTCAGGCGGGCGGCCCGGTGGACGTCGTCATCCACAACGCTGGCATCAATGCCACGGGGCCTTTTGAACGTCTCGATCAGGCAACGATGCAGCGAATCCTGGCCGTCAACCTACGTGCGCCCATCGTCATGACCAATACGCTGCTCAAGCGCGAACTCGTTTCGGAGGGTGGCGTTCTCGTATTTGTCGGTTCGCTCTCGTCTTACCTCAGTTATCCCGGCGCCGCAGTCTACGCGGCCAGCAAAGACGGCCTCCTGGCTTACGCGCGAAACCTGGCGCCCAGTCTCGCGCGCCGTCAGGTAAGCTGCCTCTGCGTGCTTCCCGGCCCTCTGCGTACGGATCATGCCCGCCTTCACGCCCCGCCCGGCGCAAAAGAGGGCGGACGCCTTGAACCCACGGTCGCGGCGAAGGAAATCTATGAAGCCGTGCAGAAAAAGCGCAAAACCCTCGTGCCGGGCTGGCGTGCCAAGCTTCTCGGAGGCGTCGGCCTTGCCGCCCCCCGGCTTGCGGAGCGAATGATGCACAGACTGCTCTATCTTCCGCTTCGGGCGGAGGCCACGAGACGCGTTGCCGGACGCAGCGTCCGACCTAAAGACAGTTAAAGCCTCTATATCCGCCCGTCGTAAGACCGGCGATCAACCACGGCGGCAATCACCGTAAAGCTCTCCGCCTTAAGCGCATCCTGTAACGCCGCTTCCAGTTCCTCCCGGTTGGTGACCGTGGCGCCGGCGCCGCCGAAGGCGCGGCCGATGGCGGCGAAGTCGTGCTCGGCAAAATCGACGCCGGCGTTGGTCATCTGGCGACCGCGCTGTTTCAGTTCGATCAGGGCCAGGCTCGCATCGACGAAGACCACGACGATGCAATTGGTCTTGAGCTCCGCCGCCGTGGCCAGGTCACCGGCGACCATCAGCAGGCCGGCGTCGCCGGTGAAGGCCACCACCGGCCGCTCCGGATCGGCGAGCTTGGCGCCGATCGCCAACGGCAGGGCGCAGCCCATGGTGCAGAGGCCGGTCGACTGCAGCAAGCTGCGCGCTTCATAGCTCTCCCACATCTGCGACAAGAGAATGCGGTGCGCCCCGGAGTCGCAGGTCGCCAGGCTTTCGCGCGGCAGCACCCGGCGGCAAACGTCCATTACCGCCGAGGGCCCCCAGGGATCATCCTTCGGAAAGGCGGTGGCGAGCGCCGCCTGGACCGCTTCGATCTCGCCGCCGGACCAGGTTTCGCCAGCCGCCACGCCATCCTGCAGGGCCGCCAGCGTCGCCCCTGTGTCGGCGACGAAGTTGACCGAGGCCTGATGCATGTAATGCCGGTTGGGCTCGGCGGCGATGTCGATGACGTTGACCTGCGTCGGGTCCCAGACCTCGCGCCAGCCAATGCGCATCTCGATGGGGTCGTAGCCGGCGCAGATGATCAGGTCGGCGGACTTCACGAAGGGCAGCAGTTGCTCGTCGGCCAGGGGCGAAAGGCCCGCCGCGCCCAGACACAGCGGATGATCCTCCGGCACAAGCCCCTTGGCCTTGTAGGTAGCGATGAAAGGCACGCCGTAGTTCTCGGCGAAGCTCTGGAGACTGGCTCCGGCCTCGTCCTTCACCGCGTCCAGCCCGATAATCATGACCGGGCGTTTCGCCCTGCGCAGCCACTCCCGCGCCCGCTCCAGGTCAGGCCCCGGCGCCGGCCGGACCGGCGCGGCGGGCGGCCGGCGGCGCAAGGAAACGGGGCCGGGCCGGGCGTCGGCGATCGATATGGGTACGTCGATATGCACCGGACCCGAGCGGCCCTCGGTGGCGATGCCCACGGCCTTGTCGGCGATGATGTCGGCCCCCGCGGCGGTCAGGCGGAAGCTCTCCTTGGTGATGGGGCGGAAGACCGCCTGATGATCCAGCACCTGGTGCGTGTAGGTGAGTGCCTCATCCTCATCGACGCAGCCGGTGAGCACGATCAGCGGCACGCGATCCTGCTCGGCGTTGCCGACCACGTTGATGCCATTGAGCGCACCGGGGCCAACCGTTGCCACCAGAATACCGGGCGCGCCGGTCCTCTGATGCACACCCTCGGCCATAAAGCCGGCCGCGTTTTCGTGCTTGGCCAGCAGGAAGCGGATACCGGCGCGCTCCAGCGCGTCAACCAGGGTCAGGACTTCGCCGCCGGGCATGCCGAAGGCATGACGGCAACCAGCTTCATAGAGCCGGCGCGCCAGGAGGTCTGCTGCTCGCAGTTCACTCACTTCGGAATCAGGACGGATGGGATCGGATTCACTCATATCTCGTTTCTCTCACTCGGCTGCTTTTTGCGACGCGGTCCGCGCCGCCAGTTTCGTATAGCCCTCACGGGTCTGCGGGGTCTTGATCCCCAGGACACTGCCCGCCACCTGGGTGCGGAGGATCTGTGCCGTACCGCCGCCGATGGTGAACATGCGCACGTCGCGGTACATGCGCTCCAGCGGCTCCTGATCGCCATAGCCGCGCGCGCCGAAGACCTGCAGCGCATCGCTGACCACCTTGATCGCGGTCTCAGAGGCGAAGAGCTTGGCCCGCGCCGCCATGGTCATGTCGGGAAAGGCGCTGCCGCCGGGCCCGCGTGACTTCGCCGCCTCGTGCAGCATCAGACGCGCGGCGTGAACACCGGTGTCCATATCCGCCAGAATCCACTGCAGGCCCTGGAACTCCGCCAGCGGCCGGCCGAACTGCTCACGCTCTTGCAGGTAGCGCTTGGCATGTTCCAGCGCGCCCGCCGCAACACCCATCGCAATCGTCCCGGCTCCGACGCGCTGGCTGTTGTAGGCGTTCATAAGATCCGCGAAGCCGCGCCTGAAGCCGGAGGGCGGCACCACGGCAAAGTCGGCGGCAACCTCCAGATCGGTGAAGGCCAGTTCGGCCTCAGGCATGCCGCAGAGCCCCATGGTGCGTTCGCGGCGTACCACCTCGAAACCCTTGGGCTCGATCCCCTGTTCCGGGTCCCGGTGCACGATGAAGCCGCCGATGCCCAGTTCGCTGCCATCCTCATCGAGAACGCGCGCGAAGATCAGATGCAGTTTCGAAACACCGCCGCCGGTGATCCAGTGCTTACGGCCGTTGAGGATGTAGCGGTCGCCCTGCCGCCGGGCCGTCGTGGTCATTTCGGTGGCGGCACTGCCCGCCTCGGGTTCGGTGATGCAGATCGCCGGCTTGTCGCCCGCCAGCACGATGGGCGCGCAGAACTTCTTCTGCGCCTCGGATCCGTAAGCCATGATCGCGGAGATGCCGCCCATATTGGCCTCGACCACGATCCGGGCCGAGAGGGTGCAGGCCCTGGCGATCTCCTCCACCACCACCACCACATCATGAAAGGACGCGCCCTTGCCGCCATAGGCTTCGGGGATCGACATCCCCATCAGGCCGGCTTCGGTCAGTTCGGCGACGTTTTCCCAGCAGTATTCGCGATTCTGGTCCCAACGCGCGGCGCGCGGCGCGAAGCGGCCCGCCAGTTCCCGCGCGGCCGCCTGATAGGGATTAATCGGCTTGAGATCGGACATGCTGCCTCTCCTGTCCCGGAAGATCTGCATCCCAGTCTAAAGCCTGCCATCTTCAGTACAATCGAATTGATTTTTATATCAAATACAGATTTATTGAAGATATGCAGACCCGCGCCCTCAGAACCTTGACGACCATCGATCAGGTCGGCTCCTTCAACCAGGCCGCCGCCCAGCTCAATATGACCCTTTCGGCGGTCTCCATGCAGATGAAAGCGCTGGAGCAGGAACTGGACGTCCGCCTCTTCGACCGGGCTTTCAGACCCCCGCGGCTCACGCCCCTCGGCCGCCGGATTGCCGCGAAAGCCAGGGATGTCATCGCGGATGAAGACCAGTTGCTCGGCCTCTGCGCCGGCGGCGGTCTCCTCTCTGGCCGCTATCGGATCGGCTTCATCTCGACGGCCAGCGTCCGACTCCTGCCCGGCTTCCTGGCCATGGCGCGCAAGGCGGCGCCTGCGGCGCGCTTCGAGGTCGAAGGCGGCCTGTCGGAAGATCTGGAGGAAAAGGTGTTGCAGGGCCGGCTCGATGCCGCGGTGGTGACGGCCTCGCAGGATGTCCGGCCGGCGTTGCGCTATGACAGCCTCGGCTACGAGCCTCTGGCCTATGCCATACCGAAGGGTGTGGCGGAGCTGTCCCTGGAAGCCTTGATGCGCGAGCTTCCTTTCCTCCATTTTCTGCCCAGCACCGGTATCGGCAAGCTGACCGCCAGACATCTGTCCAGGACGAAGCTCGGCGAGCGAGCGAACAGCATCGTGATGGACGGCGTGGAAGCCATCATGGAATGCGTGAAGACCGGCTTCGGCTTCACGCTCCTGCCAGTGCCGGACATCGAGCGCTATGCGGACAGTTCAGTGGTCCTCAGACCGAGCGGCGATACCGGCCTGGTCCGCGAGCTGGCGCTGGCCGTGCGAGAAGGCAGCCAATCCCACCGGCAGGCGGCGGAACTGCGCGCTCTTTTCCCGACGGCGGCAAGCTGAAACCTCAGTTATCCGTAACGGCAGGTTCCGCCTCCGCCGGCTTCGAAAGCATATCCGCCGCGGTCATAACGATCAGGCTGATCAGCACAACAGCCGTAAGGAACAGGGCCGGCAGGATGATTCCGGGATAGCCGAAAACCACCGCGGCCGCGAACCACAGCAGCATGACGTTCACCACGAAGGCAATCTTCTCGCCGTCGTTTCCACGCAGCGCACTGCGCAGCAGAAACGCGACCGCCGGAACGGCCGCCAGACAGACCCAAAGCAAAAACATAAATCTCTCACGTCGTTTTTTCTGCGTCAGCGGCCTAGCTCTTACACTAGGCCTTCGCTTATCCGGGGGATGTAGCGGCTGGCCCGCTGGAGGACAACAGCGACCAACTGTCTCACCCCGGCGCGACGAGAAAGAAGCGAAGAATTACAAAGCCCTATCCAGCCTCGCGGGCATAGCCACGCAGAAAGACCCGCACGGCGGCGCTGACCACGCGCTCGGTTTCAGCCTCATCTGGCTTGGGACCCACGCCAAGAACCAGGCGCATGAAGCAGTCGCTCTTGACCAGCCCGAGGAAGTGGGTGGCGGCCAGTTCGGAATCCGGCACGCTCAGTTCTCCCGCCGCTTCCCGGGCGCGCAGGTAGTTGGCCAGGGTCGTGATCGACCGTCTCGGCCCGGCCCGGAAGAAGGTCTCTCCCAGTTCGGGAAAGCGGGCGGATTCCGAGGCCGCGATGCGGAAGATGGTCAGAACGATATCCGAGGAGAGGGTTTTCAGGAATCCGCGGCCGACTTCGGGCAGAATCTCTTCGGCCGGCCCTTCGGGCAGGTCACAATGCGGCATCCCGGTTTCGCTCTCGCAGAGGTCGGTCATCACCGCCTCGAAAAGCGCATCCTTACCGGGAAAGTAACTGTAGACGGTGCGCTTGGAGACCTCCGCTTCGGCGGCGATGGCATCCATGCTGGTCTCGCCATAGCCGGAACCGAGAAAGAGACGCGCCGCGGCACGGACGATGGCATCGCGTTTTGGCGTGGAGCCGCAACCGAACTGCGCCGCCGAAGGGCTGGCCGCCGTCTCAATGGTCTTCATCTCTTCCGCTTTTAGAACCGTCACGTTTTGCCTCGCAAATCCCTCGTTCCGCGGACTGGCCCGGTTACCCTTCGCGAAAAGCTGCATCCATTATGCAGATTCCGGCGCAAAGGTCATGATGACTTAAATCAAGAATCGGGAAATTAACCAATTTACGCAGAGCCAATGCGCAAATTGGTTAATTTCCGCAGATCTGGAAGTGGTTTTTTTGTGCCCCCACGGCAACCGCCCCTGCTTGACTCCCTCCTGTCTCACCGGCATAGGCAGAGACGTTATGGATTATCTCTGGCTCAAAGCCTTTCATCTCGCCAGTGTCGCGATCTGGATCGGGGGCATGTTCCTGCTGTCCCTGGCGGTTGCGGCTCTCCCTGCGGAAGGATCTGGAAAAGCATCGTCGGAAACGCCGCTGGTCGGCGCAGTGGCGCACTGGAACCGCTGGGTGACCTCACCGGCCATGATGCTGGCCTGGGGTCTGGGAATTGTACTCGCCTTTCAGGGCGACTGGTTTTCAGCACCCTGGCTCTGGGTCAAGCTGCCGATCATTTTCGCGCTCTCGGGCGTGCACGGCGCGCTCTCAGGCCGCTTGCGGCGCCGGACAGGAATAGCCGGTGCCTCGCCGCCGTCGCCGCTGCGCTTTTCAGGTCCCCTGACAATCATCGTGATCGTCGTGGTTGCGATCCTGGCCGTCGCGAAACCTATCTAGATGTCTAGCCTCGCCCCTTGCTGACACATTCGGCCAGCAGGCAGAGGATCTCGAACATGATGGTCACGCCTACCAGCGCCGTATTGCCGCTGGGGTCGAAGGGCGGTGAGACCTCGACCACATCACCGCCGACCAAGTTCAGCCCGCGTAGGCCGCGGATCATGCGCTGGGCCTCATGGGTGCTGAAACCGCCGATTTCCGGCGTACCCGTGCCCGGCGCGTAAACCGGGTCCAGACCATCCACATCGAAGCTGATGTAGGTCTTGCCGTCGCCGACCACCCGGCGGGCCTCTTCGATCACCGCATCGACGCCGAGATCGAAGAACTCCTCGATGGCGATGACCCGGATGCCTTGCTCGATGCCCCAGTCGTTGTCGAAATCGCCATAGAGCCCACCGCGAATACCGATCTGCACGGTTCGCTTGGGATCGAGCAGGCCCTCCTCGATGGCCCGCCGGAACGGCGTGCCGTGGGTATACTTCGAGCCGCCGAAATAGCGGTCCCAGGTATCGGTATGGGCGTCGAAATGCACCATGCCGACGGGGCCGTCGCTGCAGATGGCCCGCATGACCGGAAGCGTAATGAGATGGTCGCCGCCGGCTGTCAGCGGTACAACGCCGGCCTCGTGAATGGCTTTATAGTAGCTCTCGACCCGGGCGAGGGTATCCTCGATATCGATGGGATTGACCGGCGAATCGCCCAGGTCCGCGCAGTTGGCCAGCTCGAAGGGCTTCAGCTTCGAGACATGGTGGACACTGCGCACCATGGTGGAGAGATCGCGCATCTGGCGCGGGCCGTGGCGTGCGCCCGGCCGGTTCGTCGTGCCGCCGTCCCAGGGCACGCCGCAGACACCGATGTCGACGTCCGTCAGGTCGTCCAGCGCGATGTGCGGCAGGCGCATGAAGGTCGGAATGCCCGCGTAACGCGGCAGCACAGCGCCCGAAACGGGCTTAAAGGATCGCGGTTCACTCTCCGACACAGGCCTCTCCCTAAAGACTCCCGCCGCGACTCATTATGTTCGCGGGAAATTGATCTTCAGGACAGACTAATCAGAACCGCGACCGCCGCAAGCAGGATCACACCCGCGACCCAGACCATAGGGCTCAGCCCACCCGACTTTTCGGGCTGGGGTGCCGGTGCGGGTTCGGGAGCCGTCTGGGGCGTCGCCTGAGGCTCTGGCTCAGGTTCAGGCGCAGGCGCAGCAGCAGCCGCTGGTTCGGGTGCCGGTTCGGGGGCCGCTTCAGGCGCTTCCGCCTCTGCCTTTGGGGCAGCGGGCGCCGCCTCTTCGGCTTCCGCAGCCTCCATACCTTTTCCGTCGACCAGGCTTGCGAAGGTCTCGAAGAAATCCTTCGCCATCTTCTTCGCGGTACCGTCGATCAGACGGCTGCCCAACTGCGCCAGCTTGCCGCCGATATCCGCATGCACTTCGTAGTGCATCAGCGTGCCGGTTCCATCGGGCTCCAGGCGCACCTTGGCACCGCCCTTGGCGAAGCCGGCCGCGCCGCCCTTGCCTTCGCCGGAGATCGTATAGCTCTCCGGCCGGTTCAGATCGGAGAGGGTCACGGCACCGGCAAACTTGGCTTTGACCGGACCGACCTTAGCCACCACCTTCGCCGTCATCTCGGTCTCGGAGGTCTTCTCGATTTCCTCGCAACCAGGGATACATTGCTTCAGGATCTCCGGATCGTTCAAGGCGTCGTAGACCGCTTCCCGCGATGCGTTGAGCCGGTATTCTCCCGTCATGTCCACTGGCTGGCACTCCTTACGTTATATCATTGAATGCGGCAGACTCCCGATCGCGGGAGATCTGTCAAGTTTTGCCGGATCGATTGTTCTTTAGCTCGGCCCTGCGCGTTCTCTCGTGTCCCCGATCTCGCGGGCGCCACGCCGGCGCAGTCCGGTAATTTCCGCCAGGATCGAAAGGGCGATCTCTTCCGGTCCGATCGCGCCGATGTCGAGGCCGGCAGGTGCTTTCAGGCGCGCGACCTCCTGCCGGGTCAGGCCCTGCTCTATCAAATGCGCCGACAGCACCTCGGCCTTCTTCCGGCTGCCCACGAAGGCCACATAGGGCGCGGCAGAACGCAGAGCCGCCGAGAGCGCCTCCCGGTCGCGCTTGCCTTGCGTGGCAACGACCGCGAAGGACGACTCGCCGAGCGTAAGATCGGTCAGGTCGTAAGAGGTCAGGCGGCGATCCGCCTCCCGGATCTGAGCCTGCTGCTCTTCCGGCGCGACCAGGGTGACACTGAAGCCCAGGCGCCGCGCCAGCTCGGCCACACCCACGGCCACCGGCGAAGCCCCCAGCAGAACCAACTGCGGCGGCGGCAGCATGGCTTCCACGAAGATCTCCACGGTCCCACCGCTGGGACAGGCGCTCTTGTGCAGCTCGACCCCGTCGACGTCGACCGGCGCCACCACCTGGTCTTTCGGCCGCACGCGGATCAGGTGTGCGTCGGCTCCGGCCAGAACCGCCTCCGCCGCCTTGCGCAGGGCACCCTGAACACAGCCGCCGCCGATCCAGCCCAAAATCCGCCCGTCCCGATAGACCAGCGCCTTCGCGCCGGCCTTGGCCGAGGTCGCGTCCTGGGTCCGCACCACCGTCGCCAGCGCAAAAGCTTCGCCGCTGCTCCGCAGGCGGGCCATTTCATCCATGATCTCGTCGTTCAGATGACTGCTCATCACAGCTTCGCCAGATAGGGTTCAAGGGCGGCCAAGCTCTCCAGGTTATGAGCCGGCGCGAAAAGATCGATATGTGGCAGGGCCGCCGACATCCCGCCGGCGACCGGCTCATAGCCCTCCCAGCCGATCATGGGGTTGAGCCAGACGACGCGTTTGCAGCGGCGACGCAGCTTCGCCAGCGCCTCGCCAAGCCGTTCCGGCTCGCCGGTGTCGTAGCCGTCGCTCACCACCATCACCACGCTGCGGGAATTCAGCACCCGCTGGGCATGCTGGCGATTAAAGCTCTCCAGGCTCTCACCGATTTTGGTGCCGCCGCTCCAGCCTTGGGAGATCAGGGTCATGCGTTCCAGCGCCTTCTCGGCGTTGCGCTCTTTCAGAGTCTCGGAGATATGCACCAGCCGGGTGTGGAAGACGAAGGCCTCGGCCTGACGGAAGTTGTCCAGCACCCCCAGGATGAAGCGCAGGAAGAAGACGCTGTAGTTGTTCATGGAACCCGAAACATCCAGCAGCACCACAAGCCGAAGCGGCTTGTCCCGGCGATGCCGGCGGAAGAGTTCGATCGGTGTGCCCCCGTGGGCAATGTTGCGGTGAATGGTTTTGCGCAGATCGATCCGCCGGCCCTTGCGGCGCTGACGCTCCCGGCGGGTCAGGCGGCTGCGCATGCGCCGGGCGAGATCCACGGTCAATTCCTGCACCCGGGCCAGTTCCCGGGGGTCGGCAATCTGCCGCAGATCGGCTTTCTCAAGGGATTCGCTCGAGGATGCGCCGCGCTGACGGCTGCCCTGCTGCGCGGCGCTCTCGCTGTCTTTGCCGGCCGCCCGCTGAACCGCGTCGACCAACACGCTCGGCTTCGAGACCGGGCCGTTCCCGGGCAGCTTCCGCAGGCCCTGCGGCCCTGAACCGGAAACGCCGGCGACACGCTTGACGCCCCGGCGCATCCAATAGGCATCGAAGATCTCATCGAAGCGCCGCCAGTCCTCCTGCCCGGTGCAAAGCAGCGATCGCAGACCCTGACGCAGGTCTTCCATCGCCGGCATAGATCCGGCGTCCAGAAACAGCGCCGCGTCCTGGGCCTCGGCCGCACCGACCACATAGCCGTTGTCCCGCAGCATCCGAAGGAAACCGACGAGGCGCGGCAAGGGCCCGGGAACGGCAGCCAGGGCTTCAATCGCGGTAGTCATCAGGCCACTTTCCCGACGATCCGCTCGGTCACCTCCGGCGAGATGGCCCGCCGGTCGCGGTCGGTCTTCAGCAGGCAAAGGAGACTGTCATACAAAGCTTGCGGATCGTCCCGCAGATCGCCGATCTCCAAACCTGCGAGGGCCGCCGCCCAGTCCAGGGTTTCGGCAATACCCGGCTTCTTGTCGATATCCTCCTTGCGGATCGCCTGAACGAAGCGCACCACCTGGCCCGCGAGCCGCAGGTCGATCCCGGGCAAACGCGCCTGCAGGATGCGGAGCTCTTTGCCTTCATCCGGATAATCCACGTAATGATAGAGACAGCGCCGTCGGAGTGCATCAGACAGCTCGCGCGTGCCGTTCGAGGTCAGGACGACATAGGGCACGGATTTGGCCTCGATGGTACCGAGTTCCGGGATCGAGATCTGGAAGTCGGACAGCACCTCCAGCAGGAAGGCCTCGAACTCTTCATCGGCCCGGTCGATCTCGTCGATCAGCAGAACCGGGGGCAACTCCTGGCCGATGGCTTCCAGCAGGGGCCGCTTCAGCAAGAAGTCTTCCTGAAAGATATGCTGTTCCCTCTCGGCCGCTGAGATCTCCTCCTGCTCCCAGATCTTGATTGCCAATAGCTGCCGCTGATAGTTCCATTCATAGATCGCGGCGTTGGCATCCAGACCTTCGTAGCACTGGAGACGAATGAGACGCGCATCCAATACCCGGGCCAGGGCCTTACCGACTTCGGTCTTGCCGACGCCGGCATCGCCCTCCAGCAGCAGCGGCCGTTGCAGCCGCTGCATCATCAGCACCGCCATGGCGAGCTGCGGATCGGCGACATAACCGGTCTCGGCAAAGCGCCGCAGGATATCTTCGCGTTCTTGCTTCATCTCAAAGGCCCTGTGGACCGGTTCACTTCGTCAGCCCGAGCGCCTCGCACTGCTTCCAGACCCGCCAGGCGGTGTGCGGCATGGGCATATGCGTCACGCCGAGATGCGCAAAGGCATCGATCACCGCATTAGAGAAGGCCGGGACGCCACCGACGTTCGGGCTTTCGCCGACGCCTTTGGCGCCGATCGGATGATGCGGGCTCGGTGTCACAGTATAGTCCGTCTCCCAGACCGGCGTCTCGACCGCCGTCGGCAGGAAATAGTCCATCAAGCTCGCACCCTGAACGTTACCCAGTTCGTCGTAGGCGATCTCCTGTCCCATGGCGATACCGAAGGCTTCGGTCAGGCCGCCATGGACCTGCCCCTCGATCACCATCGGATTGATGCGCGTGCCGCAGTCATCCAGGGCATAGAAGCGGCGCACCGCCGTCTCACCGGTATCGATGTCGATATCGACCACACAGAGATAAGCACCGAAGGGATAGGTCATATTCGGCGGGTCATAGTAGTCGACCGCCTCCAGGCCCGGCTCCATACCTTCCGGCAGGTTGTTATAGGCCGCCCAGGCAATTTCCTTCATGGTCGCTTGCTTCTCGGGCAGGCCCTTCACCTTGAAGCGGTCGATCTCCCACTCCAGGTCGCCCTCCGCCACCTCAAGCAGGTGAGCTGCGATCTTTTGCGCCTTGGCCCGGATCTTCCGGCCGACCCGCGCAGCGGCCGCGCCGGCGACCGGCGTGGAGCGCGAGCCGTAGGTGCCGAGACCGTAAGGCGCGGTATCGGTATCTCCCTCCTCGATGCCGATGTCCTCGGAAGGAATGCCGATCTCGGTGGCGAGGATCTGCGCGTAGGTGGTCTCGTGCGCCTGCCCCTGCGACTTGGTGCCCAGGCGGGCAATGGCGCTGCCGGTCGGATGCACGCGGATCTCGCAGGAATCAAACATGGCGACACCGAGAATATCACAGTTACGGCTCGGGCCCGCGCCCACGATCTCGGTGAAGAAAGCCACGCCGATGCCCATGAGGGAACGGCTTTCGCCGCGCGCGACCTTGTCCCGCTGCTCCGCCTGCTCCTTGCGCAGGCCGGCGTAGTCGACCGCCTGCATCATCTGGTTCATGGCGGTGGGATAGTCGCCGCTGTCATACTCCCAACCGAGCGCCGAGTTGTAGGGGAACTGTGCCGGTTGGATGAAGTTCTTCATCCGCAACTCGGCGGGATCCATCTCCAGCTTCTGAGCCAGCACGTCGATCATGCGTTCGATCATGTAGGCCGCTTCCGTGACCCGGAAGGAACAGCGGTAGGCCACGCCACCCGGCGCCTTGTTGGTGTAGACGCCGTCCACGGAAACATGGGCGACCGGAATGTCGTAGGAACCGGTGCAGATATTGAAGAAGCCGGCCGGCCACTTGGTGGGATCGGCGCAGGCATCGAAGGCTCCGTGGTCCGCCAGCACGTGGCATTTCAGGCCGGTGATCTTGCCGTCCTTGGTGGCCGCCAGTTCGCCGGTCATGTGGTAGTCGCGGGCGAAGGCTGTCGCGGAGAGATTCTCGATGCGGTCCTCGACCCACTTGACCGGCACGCCGAGAACGATAGAGGCCACAATCGAGCAGACATAACCGGGATAGACGCCGACCTTGTTGCCGAAACCGCCGCCGATATCCGGTGCGATCACGCGGATCTTATGCTCGGGGATCGCCGAGAGCAGCGAGGCGACCGTCCGCACCACGTGGGGCGCCTGGAAGGTGCCGTAGACCGTCAGTTCGCCCTTGATCTTGTCCATGGAGGCAATGGAGGCGCAGGTCTCCAGCGGCGAGGGATGAACCCGCTGATAGGTCACCAGTTCCTTCACAGTCACCTCACCGTCGGCCAGCGCCTTGTCGGCGCCTTCCTTATCGCCGATCTCCCAGGTGAAGATGTGGTTGTCGTGCCTGCGTGCGCCGTGGGCGCCCTCGGTCTTGCCTTGAATATCCTCGCGCAGGCAGATTGCGCCCTCGTCCATGGTCTTGAAGGCATCGACGATCGGCGGCAGTTCTTCGTAGTCCACCTCAACCAGTTCGGCGGCGTCCGAGGCGATATAGCGGTCCTCGGCGATCACGAAGGCCACTTCCTGGTTCTGGAACAGAACTTTCTCTTCCGCCAGGACGGCCTGCACGTCGCCGGCGAGCGTCGGCATGTAGTGCAGGTTCAAAGGCTTCAGATCGGCGGCGGTCAGAACCGCCTTCACGCCCGGGACGGCCAGGGCCGCTTCCGTATTGATCGACTTGATGCGCGCGTGAGCGTAGGGGCTGCGCACAAAGTCGCCGAACACCATGCCCGGCAGCTTCACGTCGTCCACATAGTTTCCCGCCCCCTGAATGAAACGGATGTCTTCCTTGCGCTTACGGGCCGTGCCGATACCGCCCAGGGTGGCTTCGCGCTCTTCCAGCGTCATGCTTTGTGCGTCGCTCATTATTCAGCCGCCTCCTGTAGCTTGCCGTTAAGCTTGTCGGCCGCGTAGCGCACGGCCTTGACGATGTTCTGATATCCCGTGCAGCGGCAGAGGTTGCCGGAGATGCCCCAGCGGATTTCCTCCTCCGTCGGATCGGGATTTTCCTGCAGCAGGCGATGGGTCCGCATGATCATGCCGGGCGTGCAGAAACCGCACTGCAGGCCGTGCTCCTGCATGAAGCCCTCCTGGATCGCATGCAACGTGCCGTCGGCAGCCGCCATGCCTTCGACCGTGGTGATCTCGGCGTCCTCCGCCTGGACAGCGAACATGGTGCAGGACTTCACCGAGCGGCCGTCCAGATCGACGGTGCAGGCGCCGCAGTGACTGGTTTCGCAGCCAATATGTGGGCCGGTGAGTCCAAGGTTTTCCCGCAGGAAGTGGATCAGCAGGGTCCGGGCTTCCACCTCGCCCTCTACCGCCTGGCCGTTTACGGTCATGGAGACCTTTTTCTTGCTCATGCTGCGCGCCTCCCGGTTTCAGCGGTCTGTTCCGTGTGGTCTGTGATTTTCGTCATTGCGCCCGCTCCTTCGCTTCCAGGATCGCCCGGCGCGTCATGACGCCGGCCATCTTGGTGCGGTAGTCAGCGGGACCCCGGCCGTCCGCGGCGGGTTCCGTGATGCCTTCCGCCAGTTCCACGGCCTTGTCGATGGCCGCGGCATCCAGGCCCGTGCCCACCAGGGCATCGGCCGCCGCCTGTGCATAAAGCGGCGTATCCGCCACATTGGTCAGCGCGATCGAGGCGGCCGTGCAGGTCCCGCCTTCCATGGAGAGGATCACCGCCGCCGCCGCAGTGGCGTAGTCGCCGACCTTGCGCTTCAGTTTCTTGTAGGCATAGCCGTGACCCGCCGCCGGCTTGGGAATCTTCACGCCGATCAGCAGTTCGCCCTCTTCGAGCGCCGTGAAGTAAGCCGCCTCGTAGTAATCGCACGCGGCCACTTCCCGGCCGCCATTCGAACCCTGAAGCTGGTAGGTCGCACCCAGGCACTGCATCAGCGCCGGCATGTCGTTGCCCGGATCGCCATTCGCCACATTGCCGCCGAGGGTGCCGCAATAGCGCACCTGCGGGTCCGCGATCAGCAGCGCGGTTTCGCGGATGATCGGGCAGTGCCGGGCCAGAACCTCGGACGCGATGAGGTCCGTCTGCGTGGTCATGGCGCCGATGGAGATGGAATCGCCGTCTTCGCAAATGCCGACGAGGCCTTCCACATCCTGCAGATCGACCAGATGTTCCGGCGCCGCGAGGCGCAGCTTCATCATGGGGATCAGACTGTGCCCGCCCGCAATCACCCGGGCTTCGTCGCCGTGGCTGGACAGCAGCCCCAAGACCTCATCTATCGAACTGGGACGGTGATATTCGAAGTCGCCCGGTATCATGCCAACCTCCTCATGCTCAGCGGCTCGTTAACGCTTCACGGCACGCGGCAGATCAGTCAGCCCTTCGAGAAATGCGGTCAGAGAGGCAGGCGGTTAAGGTCGGAGTGAACACGGTTCCTCCGTGCATCTCCGATCCGGTTGTTTCCTCCCATCACACTCGGGGCTTCTCGATGGCCCTCTTCGCGTGCTGCTCTCGACCATTCACCCACAGGCCGGGTGAAGGGACCAGCGAGCGGGAATGAACCCGGTGGTATTTTTAATGAAAGGCGGTTCATGCACATGAACGACGGGATGTCATACGTACAAGATCATCAACGCGGTTTCCTTTCGCGCCTGCGCGGACCGTCACCAGCGGAGAAGTGATAAGAGGCAAACAAAGCTCTGGCGAAAAAGGACAAATCCGATTTAACCGCTCAAGAAGACCAGCCCGGATCGTACGTACGCTCCTGTACGCATTCCCTTTAGCTTGCGAGAACAGCCTGTAACCGGGTGACATTGCCGCGACTGACCGGCACCTCACGATGCGCCACGCTGCGCAGCAGAACCGCACCATTCTCGTTCTTGCGCTCGAAGGATTCGATGGCTTCGAGGTTCACGATATGGCTGCGGTGGACGCGCAGGAACTTTCCGGCGTCCAGCAGGGATTCCAGTTCCGATATGGAAAAGCTGCAGAAGTAGCTTTCTTCGCTGGTGAAGATCCTGGTGTAACGTCCGTCCGCCTGGATCGCCGCGACGGCATCCGCCTCCAGAAACTGCGTCTTGTTGTTGACTTCCACGGGGATCTTGACGCCGGGATTGACCGCTGCCGCCGGCGCCTCGCCGCCCTGGACCGCGGGTGCCGCTGGCGGCTGGTCCTCCTGCGCCCTCTGGCCGTCGGGCAGGACCGTCAGGATCGCGAAACCCAAGATGAAAAAGGTCGTCAGCGCCACGATAATCGCGAGCGTGGAGGGATCCAGGATCGGCTCGGCAATGGACAGGAGAAACTCGGCAGGCAGGAAGGTGGCCGCCCCCATCGCCACATAATGCATACCCGCCATCGCGAGGCCCATGACGATGGCCGCGCAGGCCAACTGCCAGCGCTTCTTGTCCCGCGAAGCCAGGAACAGCGCCAGGGTCGAGGCGCAAATCCCGATCAACACGGAGGCCAAGACCAGCCAGGGCGTATAGTTGATCACACAGTTGGCCCGGACCGCCGACATGCCCACGTAGTGCATGGTCGAGATCCCGCCGCCCATGGCGACCCCCGCCGCAATCAGCTTGACCGGCGTCACGCGCCCATAGCTGACCAGGGCCAGGCCCACGCCGGTCATGAGGATCGACACCAGCGCCGAAATCAGCGTGGTCAGGATGTCATAGCTGATGGTGACCGGCAGCTTGAGCGCCAGCATACCGATAAAGTGCATGGACCAGATGCTGACGCCGATGGCCACCGCGGAGGCCGCCAGAATCGACTTCCGGACAACACCGGACAGCAGCACCATCCGCTCGACCATATGGAGGCCGGCATAGGAGCCGATCACGGCAACGGCAAGGGACAGCGCGATCAGCGCCGGGTCGTACTGCACCAGCATTACGATCCACCGCTCAGCGTGATTCGCGGACAGGCAAGCGCTTCCGCCGTCATCTCCACTCCCTTATCCACCTCACAGCCCGTCCGGCGGGCTTTGTCTTTGCCGCCGTTGTTTCGAACCGCTTGTGGCCAAGACTACCACTCTTCCGGCAATTGCTGTAGTAAATCCCGCTTGACCGCCAGTGAAAGCCGGGCGATCTGAAGCCAAACCAAAAGGCCAATCGCCTTCTTCCGAAACACCCCCTATCGATTGCAGGAGATTACCGTCCCATGGCGGCGTCCAGAGCCTGGCAGCGCATGTTAAGCGGCCGCAGACTGAACCTTCTCGACCCCTCGCCGCTGGACATCGAGATCGAGGACATCGCCCAGGGTCTCTCCCGGGTGGCGCGCTGGAATGGCCAGACTTCCGGCGACTGGGCTTTCAGCGTGGCCCAGCATTCCCTGCTGGTGGAGGAACTTGTCCACCGGTTGAAGCCGGACACCTCCGCCGGCTGGCTGCTGATCGCCTTGCTGCACGACGCGCCGGAATATGTGGTGGGCGACATGATCACCCCCTTCAAATCCGCGATCGGCCCCGACTACAAAGCTCTGGAGAAGCGCCTGCTGTCGGCCGTGCATCTGCGCTTCGGCCTGCCGGCCATCACACCGCGTGAACTGACGCGCGACATCAAAAAAGCCGATCGCGCCGCAGCCTATCTGGAGGCCACACAGCTTGCGGGTTTCGAACCGAAAGAAGCAAAGCGCCTGTTCGGCGACGCAGTCGAGGGCGAGAGTATCACCTTGCTTCCCATGGCTCCGGACGCCGCCAAATCAGCCTTCGTCACCCGCTTCATGGAACTCAGCGGCGCAAGTGGTGGTTAGCAGCCTCCATGACGTTTGCTTCTTGACCAGGGCCACGGTTACACTCCTGCCGCCTTTTGGAAGCCAGAAAGCGAATATGCCTCGTGCCGCATAGCGTCCAGTTGGAGCCTCCATCTCTGACCGTCACGCCGTCTTCTGGAAAGACCGCGCGGGACGAGAACTTTCCCGTCGGCTCCTGGCTGATCAAGAGCCGGCTGCGGCCTCATGTCATGACCTATTACCGCTTTGCCCGCGCCGCGGACGACATTGCCGACAGCCCACACCTGGCGGCGGCCGAGAAAGTCGCGCTTCTGTCGCAGTTTGAAGAGGGGCTCACGGACGACAACGACCGGGAAGAGGATGTGGTCTCGGCCATGCGGCACAGCCTGGCGGAGACCGGGGTTTCGCCGGAATGTTGCCAGGACCTGCTCTATGCCTTCATGCAGGATGCGCGAAAGTCGCGGCGCGAGTCCTGGGAGGATCTTCTGGACTACTGCCGCCTCTCGGCCCATCCGGTGGGGCGCTATCTGTTGGAACTGCATGGAGAAGCGCCCGCCGGATACCCGGCATCCGATGCCCTCTGTGCCGCACTGCAGGTGCTCAACCACCTCCAGGATTGCGGTAAGGACTATCGGGAACTGGATCGGGTTTATCTGCCGCTGGACTGGATGATCGAAGAAGGCCTGACGGTCGAGATTCTTGAGGCCGCGCAAACACCGCCGGCTTTGCGCCGGGTCATCGACCGTTGTCTGGACGGCGTGGATGATCTGCTCCGTAACGCCAGCCCCCTTCCGGCTCAGCTCAGGGACCGTGGCCTTGCCATGGAATCGGCCGTCATCCTGCGCCTGGCCCGGCGGCTTTCAGCCCGATTGCGGCGCGAAGACCCCCTCGCCCGCCCGGTCAAGCTGTCGAAACGCGATTTTTTGAGCTGCGGACTGCGCGGCGTTTTGGCCATCTTGACGCGGCGCGGGACCGGCCGGCCGGAAGAAACAAACATCAAAGCAGCGGAACGCCATGGCTGACAGCCTCGAACTGCGAGAAAGCGCCGCGATCGAACGGCCAGAGGATTACGTGCGCGAGGTGGTCCTGCGGGCCGGATCCTCCTTTCTCTGGGGCATGCGCCTCCTGCCACCGTCGCGCCGCCGCGCCATGTACGGGATCTATGCCTTTTGCCGCGCGGTCGACGATATTGCCGACGGCCTGGAAGACGAAGCGCAAAAGCTCGCCCAACTGGAGTCCTGGCGGAACGAAGTCGAGTTGCTCTTCGCCGGTGAGCCGAAACATCCCATCATGCGCGCACTCTCAGACGCCACGCGACAGTTCGAGCTGCCGAAAGCCGAATTCCTGGCGGTGATCGACGGTATGGAAATGGATGTCCGCAAACCGGCGCTCGCACCGCCTCTTGCGGAGTTCCAGCTCTACTGCCGGCGGGTAGCCGGCGCCGTCGGCTTGCTGTCCATCCGCGCTTTCGGCGCCAGGGGTCCAGAGGCTGAGGAACTGGCGGTCATCGAAGGCGAAGCGCTGCAGATCACCAACATCCTGCGCGATCTGAAAGAGGATGCCGCGCTTGGGCGACTTTATGTCCCGCGGGAGTATCTGGAGGCGCAGGGCATTGCGGAGCGCAACCCGCAAGCGGTTCTCGCAGACCCCGGATTCACCAAGGTCCACGCAACCCTCTGCGCGGAGGCGAGAAGCCGCTTCACACGGGCGCGGGCGCTGATCCGCCAAAGTTCCGGAACTTCCCTGCGGCCCGCGCGCCTGATGCTGGAGATCTACAGCCGGCTGCTGGAGCGCCTCGACGCGGCAGGCTGGCCCGGTGGTACGCAGAGAGTGAGGGTCCCACGCGCGGTCAAGCTCTGGCTCGTCGTCCGCTACGGGCTGATCTGACTCTTGACGCAGGTGCACGTCATCGGCGCCGGGCTGTCGGGCCTTGCCTGCGCGTTACGCCTCACCCGAAGCGGCATCAGCGCGACCCTCTATGAGGCCGCAGCCCAGGCCGGCGGGCGCTGCCGCTCCTACTGGGACAACAAGCTTGAACACCGGCTCGATAACGGCAATCATCTGCTGTTGTCCGCGAACCATGCCGCGCTGGACTATCTTTCCGCCATTGGGGCCCGCAAGCATCTGATCGGCCCGCCAAGCGCCCGCTTTCCCTTTCTTGACCTTGAGAGCGGCGAGCGCTGGGCACTGGAGCTGGGCGACAGTCCGATTCCCTGGTGGATCTTTCAACGCGCGCGGCGGGTCCCTGGCAGCAGTCCACTGGACTACTTATCCTTTCTGCAGCTTGCCGCCGCGCGAAGCCACGAGACCGTGGCCGATTGCCTGACCCGCCGCAACGCCCTCTGGAGCCGTTTCTGGCAGCCCTTATGCACCTCTGCCTTGAATACGGTGCCGGAAGAAGCATCTGCCCAGTTGCTCTGGCGCACGTTGCGGGAATCCTTTGCGAGAGGCGGGCAGGCCTGCCGCCCCCTGGTGCCCAAACAGGGCCTGAGCGAGAGTTTTATCGATCCGGCACTCAAAGTCATCGAAGCCGGCGGCAGTAACATCGCTTTCAATCGGCGGCTCAGGTCCTTCACCTTTGACGGGGACCGGATTACAGCTCTGAACTTCGGCGAAACGCAGCTTTCCCTGGGACCGGACGAACTGGTTGTCCTGGCCTTGCCGCCGGGCAATGCGGCCCAGGTCGTACCCGGCCTGAAAACACCGGACGACAGCCGTCCGATCGTCAACGTTCACCTGCGCATCGATCTGCCGCCTTCGAAAGAAGCGTTGTTACCACCGAACCTCCCCTTCCTGGGTCTGGTCGGCGGCGCCTTCGACTGGGTCTTCCTGCGCGACGATATCGCCAGCCTGACCGTCAGCGCCGCGGCAAAGCTGGCCGAGGCATCGGCGGAGGAGATCGCGACGCAAGCCTGGCGCGAAACGGCCCAGGCTTTGCGGTTGCCACCCGACACTGCTTATCAGGCGCGGGTGGTCAAGGAACGCCGTGCCACCTTCGCCCAAACGCCGGCGGCCCTGAAACTGCGCCCCGGTGCGCGCACCGCCTGGCACAACCTCTTCCTGGCCGGCGACTGGACCGAAACCGGCTACCCCGCCACCATCGAAAGTGCCATCCGCTCCGGCAACAACGCCGCCGCGCTCGCGGCCCAAAGCCTGGAATAGCGGCTTTCCCGGCTGCTTTCGCAGATTTATTCCATACAGAAACGTATGGACCTATAGAAAAACGAAGATTTCCGCCGTCTGACTTCAACCTAAATCACTGTTCGTCGGAGAACATGGGCCTGGGGCTTTTTGAAGGCGCCCATGCTTCGCCGATGAGGTTTAACACACGGCGGCGCTTGCGCAGATAGCGCGGGTTGGGTTCCGGACCGTTCAAGAGCCTGATCGTTTCATTTTCGGAAAAAATGAAACGCGAATCAGTCTCTTATTCTAAGGCGTGAGGGCGATTCACGCTCCTGATCCCAGTGTCAGGAACGATCGCACTCCAGGTATGGAGAGACAAGTGTTCCGGAATAGATTTCTTTCGGCGGTCTGCGCGCTTGCCGCAGTTTTCGCACTCTCAACGGCGGCCAGCGCAACGATCCTGGATGCCACTGAACGCGGCACCTACCGCGACAGCGGCGTGTTTGGTTCCGGCGGGTCGGGCACCTCGGTCGGCAACTTCATCACAGGTGGGCTCTCCAACGGCGCGGAGTTCCGCAGTTTCTTCAACTTCGATCTCAGCGGCATCACGGGTCAGATCACGGAAGCGGTCCTGACCATCGGCCTCGATGGCACCCGCGCCTTCAGCCCGGACCCGAGTGAGACCTTCGGTCTTTTCGACATCACCAGCGATCTTCCGTCGCTCCTGGACGGCAGCGGCGGCGTCACGGCCTTCGACGACCTGGGCAACGGCATCAGCTATGGCAGCGCAAGTGTCCTGACCGAGACCCGCAGCGGAACGCTGTCCATTGCTTTGAACGCCCTCGCCTTGCTTGACCTGAACGCCGCCATCGGCGGCGATTTCGCCCTGGGCGGCGCCGTCACCAGCCTGTCAGGCGGGACCGAACTGCTGTTCGGCTTTTCCAACCTTGGACCTCGGCAACCGACCCGTCTCGCATTGACGACGGTGCCTGCTTTCCAGAATCAGGTCGCAGTGCCTGAACCGGCCAGCATGGCGCTCATGGCTTTCGGTCTGCTGGTTTTGGGCCTGGCGTACAGGAGGAATCGCCGCGCCTGACCCGGGCCCGGATCATCGCTCCAGGAGGACGGCCGGCCCATCGTGATAGCGCGTGCGGAGATATTCGCGGTAGCCGCATTTCTCCGCCACCCGCAGGGAAGCGAGGTTTTCCGGGGCGATCAGGCACACGCTGCGGCAGCTCTCACCGAAGTTGGCCTCGAGCCAGCCGAGAGCCGCCTTCACCGCCTCGGTCGCATAGCCTTGCCCCTGCGACCAGGGCGCCAGCACCCATCCGATCTCCGGCACGCCTTCGATGGAGGGCTTGATGTCGCGCCTGAAATCGCCAAAGCCGACCTGCCCGGCCAGGCGGCCGGAGGCTTTTTCCTCCAGCGCCCAGTAGCCGAACCCCATGTAAGACCAGTGACCCTCATGGCGGAGGAAGCGCCCCCAGGATTCTTCGCGGGAAAAGGGCCGGCCGCTGATATGCCGTGTTACTTGAGGATCCGCCCATATCGCGGCATGGGCATCGAAGTCGTCGAGCCGAAAGCCACGTAACAACAGGCGTTCGGTTTCGACCGAAGGAATCTCAAAACTGAGAGGCCGTGCTTGTACCACCTTCATCTCCGACATGTTCAGCTTTCGTGTTGGTGTCTGTCGGGCGAACGCCCAAAGTTCTTCACGCCTTGGACCGGGATTCCTGCAGCCGGTCGAGGAACTGATAGTACCAGTAGGTCATCTGCGCGGCGACAGCGCCGATCACACGGCCGCCCGTCCACTGCAGGCCATAGCGGGCAAAAAGGCGGTAACGGTCATCCCCTTCCGCTATGGCCGAAGCGATCAGTTCGCCGCCCATGGTCGTGGCCGCCATGCCGTGCCCGCCGTAGCCCATGCAGTGCCAGACACCGGGGGCATGCTGGCCCAACTGCGGCATCTTATGCACCGGATAGCCCATGAGACCCATCCAGGCGTCCTCGGCCTGCACGCCCGCAAGCTGCGGAAAGACGGAAACCAGGTCTTCGATCATCTGGCGGGCGAGTTGGCGCGGTTCACGGGTCCAGGCTGTGATATCGCCCCCCCAGAGAATGCGGCCGCCCTCGACCACCCGGAAATAGTTCCCCGCCAGGCGCGTGTCGGAAATCGCGTAGGGCACGCGGATCGCGTCCTGCACCCGCTCGCCCAACGGCTCGGTCGTAACGACATAGGTTGCGACCGGCAAGGTGGCGCCTGAAAGCAGCGGCTGCAGCCCGTCGATGTAACCGCCGCAGGCGATCACCACCTCCTTCGCGCGGACCCTCCCCGACGCCGTCTGCACCTGCTTTTCCGGCCGCTCCAAGTCGAGCCAGACAGCCGGCGAATCCTCATGGATGCGAACGCCTGCGCGCTCGGCCGCGGCAGCGATCCCCAGCGCGTAATTCAGGGGATGAAAGTGAAAACCGCCGGCATTGAAGAGACCGTGATGATAGCGCTCGCTGAGCAGTGCCGCCCGCAGGCGCTCGCGCGGCCAGACTTCGGACTCGACCCCGAAGACCTCGGCCATGAAGTCCCTGTCCGCTTCCAGCTCGCCGGGCGCATGATAACGCAACACCTTCATCCGGCCGTCAACCACAGGCACGCCCGGGATTTCCAGGTGGATAATGCGCCGGCGGATCAGATCCGCCGCCTCCCGGCTGAGATCGTAGATTTCGCGCGCCTGCTGCCGCCCCAGGTCCTTTACGATCTGACGATTCGAGAGGGAAAATCCGGGAGACACGAAGCCGCCATTGCGCCCCGACGCGCCCCATCCCACCCGCCGGGCCTCGACCAAGACGGTCTCAACACCCCGTTCGGCCAGTCCAAGCGCTGTCGAGAGCCCCGCCAAACCGCCGCCCACGACGCAGACCTGAGCCTCGATGTCGCCTGTCAACGACGCTCGCGGACTATGCGCCGCCACCGTGCGGGCGTAATAGCTGTCGATGTAGTGTGTCGGCTGCTCCGAAGTCTTTGTCATGAGGACTAAGCTGTCTCGGGCTTGCGGACGACGAAGGCGCACTCTTCCGGATTGACCGCATAGCGCCGATAGCCTCGCAGCGCGTCGGCTTCCAGTAACTCGACCTCAAAGCCGGCCTTCTCGAGGCGCCGGATGTAATCCTGTTTCTGATAGACCCGCACATGATCGCGCTGCCCGTAGCGCGCGATCCGCTCCGCGTCGGTGATGACCGAAAAGTCCTCTTCGGTGTTTTCGATCACTTCTGAATAGGGAACCTGCAGCAAGGCTTTCGCCCCCGGCTTCAGAACGCGCCTGATCTCGGCCATGGCGAGGTGATCCGCCGGGATGTGCTCCAAAACGTGGTTGCAGACCACCGCGTCGAAACTGTTGTCTTCGAACTCCAAAGCGGTGAGGTCCTGTTTGATGATGCTTGGGACCCCCGGACGATCCTCGGGAAAGAGGTCACAGGCCACGATGCGGCCGGTGATGGTTTTCGCCAGATACTCATAGAGCTTGGGTTCGGGCGCGATATGCAGCAGATGGTGATGCGGTTCGACGCCTAGACGCTCCTCGATCACCAGACGCGCCAGCCGTTCCCGGTCCATGGAGCCGCAGGTCGGGCAAACCACATTGTCACGCAGACCGCCGGCGACGATTTTCTTCTCCTTGATGACCGGATAGACATGTCCCGCCGGCATGAAGCGTGCATGGCTCTGACCGCAGAAGACACAGAGATAGGTCTCACCCCGGTTTTGGGCGGAAAAGCGCCGGGCCTTGATTTCGCTGCGGCGCCGATCGATCTGCTCCTGCAGCCGCGGTGGCAGTTCCGCCGCCAGGAAGGCTTTCAGACCCTGCAGCAAAATCATGAGGTCACTCCCCTATCGGGTTCGGGTCCGAACGCGGACTTTCTTCCCTAATAGCGGGATGCTCTGGAACAAGCAACTTTACGCGCAGGCGGTCTTAGACCGCCTCACCGTGGCGCTCAAATCAGCGCCGCAGCGCCTGCGCCATATCCTCCTTCAGGTCTTCCACATCCTCCAGGCCGACCGAGAGGCGGATCAAACCTTCGGTGATGCCCAGATGGGCGCGCTCTTCTTCCGAGAAGCGCTGGTGCGTCGTGGTGGCCGGATGGGTTGCAAGCGACTTGGCGTCGCCAAGGTTGTTGGAAATGTCGACGTTCCGGAGCGCGTCCAGCACCGCAAAGGCCCGTTCCTGCCCCCCCTCGACTTCAAAAGCGATCAGGGTTCCGCCCCGCGACATCTGCTGCATCGCGAGCTCATGCTGCGGATGACTTTCCAGCCCCGGATAGATCACCTTGCTGATGCCCGGCAGGTCTTCCATGAAACCAGCCAGTTCGAGCGCGTTGGCGCAGTGACGCTCGACGCGCAGATCCAGGGTCTCGAGCCCCTTGAGCATCACCCAGGAGTTGAAAGGGCTGCCGGCCGGCCCGGTGTGCCGCAGATAGTTCGTCAGATGATCATCTGCGAACTGCTCAGAACAGAGAATCGCGCCGCCAAGACATCGGCCCTGGCCGTCGACGTGCTTGGTCGTGGAGTAGACCACGATATCCGCGCCCAGTTCCAGGGGGCGCTGCAGCACCGGCGTCGCGAAGACATTGTCAACGACCACCAGCGCCCCGGCGGCATGCGCAAGCTCCGAAACCGCGCGCAGGTCGACAATTTCCAGAGTCGGGTTCGAAGGTGTCTCCAGGAACACCACGTTCGCGGGTCGAGACAGCGCCTTTTCCCAGCCGGCCATGTCGGTTCCGTCGACGAATTCGGCCTCAACGCCATAGCGTGTCAAGAGCTCGCCGATGATGTACTGGCAGGAACTGAAGAGGGCGCGCGCGGCAACGACCCGATCGCCGGCCTTAAGCTGGCTCACCAGCGCCGCGTTGACCGCAGCCATGCCGCTGGCCGTCGCCCGGCAGATCTCCGAGCCTTCGAGCAGCCTCAGGCGTTCCTCGAACACACTGACCGTCGGGTTGCCATAGCGGGAGTAGACATAGCGCTCGATGTCGCCTCGAAAGGCGGCCGCCGCCTCGGCGGCCGAACCATAGACATAACCCGATGTCAGGTAGATGGCCTCGCTGGTCTCTTCGAAGGGGCTGCGCACGAGGCCACCGCGCACCAACTCTGTCTGGCGCCGTCTCGCTGTCTTCTGCTCTGTCATGTCCTTGCCTGTCCAAACGCTCGCCCCGCTCGAAAAGACAGGCCGGCAAACAGGGCACCCTGGCCCCCGCGGCGCGGTCCGTTCGATGGGGCCAATAAAAAAACCGGCTGCAAAGTCGCAACCGGTCTTCCGAACACGGCCATTTTAGCGACTTCTTTAACGTGGCTGCAAGCCGGCCGGCCCAAATCACCACAGAGCTTTTGGTATCACGTCAGATCGGGACGGGCAATGGAAATCCGCAGCCCGGCCTCGCAGGAACGATATGCCCGGCTAGGGCTGTTCCCAGGGCAGGCCAGCCGCTTTCCAGCCATCGGTGTTGCCCCGATGCCGCTCCGCGTCATGCGGACCTTCGAAGCCACCAAGCACGTTGTAGCAGTTGGCATAGCCCGCGGCGGTCATCGCCGCGGCGGAGGACATAGAGCGTACGCCCGAACGGCAGAGCATCAGGATCTTCGCGTCCGGCTCCACCCCGTGGCGCGCCACCTCCTCGACGAAGTTCCCGTTGACCTGCATAGCCGGGAAAGTCTGCCAGCAGACCCGGATCAGGTTCTTACCGAGACCCGCGAGCGCCGGCGTCCCGACGAACATCCACTCAGGTTCGGTCCGCACATCGACCAGCACGGCCTTGGGATCATTCTCCAAGAGCTCCCAGGCCTGTTGAACCGTTACGTCACCCGCGTACTGGCCGTTCATAGCGCTTTCTCCTGCAGCCTCTGCGCGCCCGGCGACGGCTGAAAGATGCCATCAGCCTTCGCGGCAGATCATCGTGGGTCATCATGCAGATGTGGTCTTGCCACGCAAGAGCGAAGGATGGCGAAACAGTGCCGAAATCAGCGGCCTGAAGCACCGGGTTTTAATGAAATGTAAAGCATTGAAGCCCAATGATACTGCGGTGTTGAGCCTTTCCAAGGGCTCCGAAAAGACTTACCTGGGGAGGGTGCGCTCATGAGCGATATCAGTGAACTCCGCCTTCGCGTCGACGCCGCGGAAGAACGTTTCGAATCGGTCGGCGACCAGCAGCGACAGTACGGCGCCCGGCTGCTCAGCCTGATGAATGCGGTCGAGGGCGGCCTCAGCCGGAAACAAGCGGCTCTCGAGGAATGCACCGCGGAGCTCGAACGGGTGACCGCGGAGAACGAGCAGCTCCGGGGCATGCTGCAATCCCTGCTGCAGGCGGTCGAGTCCAACGGTGAAGATCAGCTTGACGACACCATGAACAGCCTGGACGCCATGGTCACAGCCCTCACCGGCGGCGCGGCCGGCGCCGTGGAGGCACAGCCGGAAGAGACGGCCGCCAGCGGCAGCGAAGCGGTTCTCGTAGAAGACGACGAGGAAGTCGATACAAACCTGGCCGAGATCCGGGAAGCCGAGACCGGGGAACCCGAGACTGGGGAAGAGGCACCAGCAGAGGCCTTGGTAGCAGCAGAGGCGCAGGAGAATCCCGTCGAGGATGCCGCCCCGCTCGAAGAAGCCGACACGGCTGAGGTCGAACCGGAGACTGCGACCGAGGTAGAGGCTGCCGAGGATCAGGCAGAAGAGCTCGAAGTCGCCGCCGAAGCCCCCGAGCCCGAGACCTCGGAAGTCGATGCCGCGGACGGCGTTGCGGACGCAGATACCGCAGAGGCCGGTGGCGGCGATCTTGAACCAGAAGAAACCGCTTCCGAGATACCCGCCGCAGAAGCGGATGAAGTCACCGCAGAGGCCTCTGAAGACAGTGCACCCCAGGAGGCCCAAGAGCCCGAGCCCCAGGAAACTGTAGCGGAAGAACCTGAACCCACGGCCTCCCGCTCGCCGGTCGGCGATATCATCGCGCGCATCAGTGAAAAGACGAAAGATTTCCCGAGCGAGGAAGTCGTGATGGACAGCCTGGCGAAGATCGAGGCCGGTGTTCTGGCCAGCGAAGGTGAGACCCCGACGCTGGACAGTGAATTCGATGAAGCGGATTACATCGATCCGACCGCGGCGGCAGCTTCATGAGGCTCGCCGAGAGCTATGACTGTGTTCACAAAAACACAACATCTAGCAAAGGCGATCCAGCCACATACAAGACTTGACAAGCTTATCAAGAAGTGGCGCAGTGAATCCATTGGTGCAACAGAGAAAGGAGGTGATCAGATGTCTAACCTTATGGTGAGGCCCAGTGCCGCAAAGACTTTGATCACGTCCCTTGGGGCGAAGAGCTGAAGTCACTGGTACCGGGTTCGCCGAATGGCAGATTGACAGGCTGAAACAACGCCGCAATCTCACCTAACGGTACGAAACTGACCGCCGATCCTCACGGGAGCTTCCCGGCCCGGTTCGGCGGTCTTTCTATTGCGAAAGCCAATGAAAGCCTGCGGCTCTTTGTCCTTGGTTCTTCCGGCCTGAAATAGCTAAACTGCACGATCTTTCTTTCGGATATCGAATGCTTCCTCGTCGCCTCATCGCTGTCCTGGCGCTTTGCTGTTTCGCGGTTACCTCTGCGATGCCGGGCTTTGCTGCGATCCTGCCGGCGGGCGACGGAACCATTTCGATCGTCATCTGCTCCCCCGACGGTTTCAAAACCATCGAAGTGGAGGACGAAGACGGCAGCTCTTCGGACGAGACCCAACATCTCTGCGACGTCTGCCAGATCCATTGTGGCACCGGCCCCATCGTCCAGTTACACGGCTGGAGCTTTCCCCAGCAGCAGGGCCAGCAACAGATGGCGCGGCCAGCCGATTCGCGGACCCCATTGCTGCTGGCCGTCACCCCAAGGCTGCCGCGCGGCCCACCCCAAAGCGTTCCCGGACGTTCGCACCCGTCCTGAGACCGTCGGGAGCCCTCCGCCGGCTCGCTCGGGGTGACGATTAAACTTCAAAGCAAAATCAGGTTTCCGCCAGTGACGTCCAATAGACGGCGGGAAACCAAATGACCCTATGACTTACTCCGGCCGCCCTTCGATTCCCGCGGCCGCCTAGGAGATCAGACATGTTGACTCTGCGAGTGCTTACGACAGCCGTTTTTACAGGAGCCCTGGCGTTAAGCGTCATAAACCCGAATTCTTTCGCGCCCGTCACCCCTGCGGGAGCCCACGAATTCAAGAAGGGCTCCCTGATGATCGATCATCCCTTCGCCCGGGCCAATATTCCCGAACGCCCGGCCGCCGCCTACGCCAAGATCATGAATATGGGCAGCGAGGACGACCGCCTTGTCGCCGCAAGTTCGCCCGCCGCCGGACGGGTAGAGTTGCACACCCATCTCATGGAAAACGGCATTGCCCGCATGCGCCCGGTCGAGGCCATCGAGGTGCCTGCAGGCGGCACTGCTGAACTCAAGCCGGGCGGCGATCACGTCATGCTCTTCGACCTCGTGGAACCCCTCAAGAAGGGTGACAAGTTTCCCATGACCCTCACCTTCGAGAAAGCCGGCGCGGTAGAAGTCACCGTCAATGTCGAGGCCCTGGGTACCAGCGGCCAGAAACACGGAGACCATGGAGATCATAGTGGCCACGGCGATCACAGCGGTCACGGCGACCATGGCAAGACCAAATCCAACTGATCCTCTTGCAGGTCACCAATCCCAGAAAGGGCGGTTCGGAAGAGCCGCCCTTTTTTACGCGATCCTCCAGGACACCAGGCGCAGACCGGACATGGTTCTGCAACAATAGGCCTTGTCAGAGTTTCGAATCTTCATATCATGCTGCGCGATGGTTCCGCCGGATCGAACGAAATGGCGGATTAAAAGGGAACCCGGTGCGCCGTACCCATCAGGGAGCAAATCCGGGGCTGTACCCGCAACTGTGAGCGATAGGGACTGCTCATGAGGCCACTGGGGATCACCCTGGGAAGGCGAGCAGAAGGATCCCGGTAACCGCGAGCCAGAAGACCTGCCAGACACTTTGAAACCTTTTGCCGGGGCGGGTGTCCCCAAGGAAGATGTCAATGAGTCTGCAAAGCCTGCCGGCCAAAAACCGTTCCGAATTCAATCTCACCTCCGCCAGCACGCTCGACCATCTGATCGCCGTCGGCATCGCCTGCGCGGGCCTCTGGGCCATCATCGCTGCGACCTTCGGCGTTTAACGCCGTCTTAGAGCCATGCCGCGATCTTTGCTGCTTTCGGCCGCCGGGCTCACGCTCGGTTACCGGGATGTGCCGGTTGTCAAAAACGTCGGGTTCGAGTTGGCCCACGGCGACGTGCTGGCCGTTGTCGGCCACAACGGATCAGGCAAATCGACCCTGATCAAGACACTCCTGGGCGCCTTGTCACCTCTGGCCGGTGCGCTGCGCTGGCCGGCCGGGCGGCCGGAGACAATCGCCTATCTGGGGCAGCGGACGGAGTTCGACAGCCGTTTTCCCATACGGGTCCGCGATCTGGCGGCAATGGGCGCCTGGTCCGGCCTTGGGCTTCTCGGCCGTGTCGACGACGCCTGCCGGGCCCGGATTGACGCTGCGCTGGAGCGCACCGGCACCGCCGGAATCGCCGACATGCAACTACACAAGCTTTCGGCCGGGCAACTGCAGCGGGCGCTCTTCGCCCGCACCATGGTCCAGGACGCCCCTTTGATTCTGCTGGACGAGCCCTTTACCGCGGTCGATCAGACGACGGAAGCGGCGCTCCTGGAGCTGATCAATAGCTGGGCCGATGAAGGACGTGCCGTGATCCTGGTGCTGCACGACCTCTCCGCGGTTCTGCAGCACTGCAATTCGGCGCTGCTGCTCGGCGACGGCCGCGCGCTTTTCGGCGAGCCGAAGGAAACACTGACGCCGCGCAACCTGGTCGGTCACGGCTACATGTCTCAAAGCCAGGCAAGCTGGATCGAAAGCATGTACGCGCAACAGGAGAGCGACCGTGTTTGAGTGGCTCGACTACAGCTTCATGATCCGGGCCCTGACCGCGACCACGGTCCTGAGCTTTTCCGTTGCGCCGATCGGCGCCTTTCTGGTGCTCAGGCGCCTGTCGTTGGCCGGCGAAGCTATGGCCCACGCCATCGTGCCCGGCATCGTCATCGCCTTCGTGGTCGCCGGGCTGTCGGTTGCCTCCATGATCGTCGGCGGCCTGACCGCCGGGATCGCGGTCGCGGCACTGACCAGCCTCCTGGCACGCATGACCATCATCCGCGAGGACGCAAGCCTGGCATCGCTCTACCTGATCGCGCTTGCACTCGGCATCTTCATCCTCTCGGCGGCCGGCTCGGCGGTGCCCTTGAAGAGCTTTCTCTTCGGTTCGATCCTGGGTATCGACGACGAGACCCTGATCCTGATCGGCGCCACCGCGACCATTACTCTGGTCAGCTTCGCCCTGATCCTCCGGCCGCTCATTATCAACACCATCGATCCTGTGTTCCATGAAAGCCAGTCCAAACGCCCCGGCCTGGTCACCCAGTGGTTCATGTTTCTGGTCGTGCTCAATCTCCTGGGCGCCTTCAAGGCCCTCGGAACGCTGATGGCTGTCGGCTTGATGATCCTGCCAGCGACCGCGGCGCGCTATTGGGTCTCAACCATCACCAGCTACCTGATCCTGACCTTCGTCTTCGCGCTCTTGAGCTGCTGGATCGGGCTGATCGTCTCTTTCTATTTGCCGGATGTGCCCTCGGGCCCGGCCATCGTGCTGGTGGCGGCGGTCTTCTTCGCCATCAGCCTGGTTTTCGCCCCGCAGGGATTCCACGCGGGACATCGCCTCAACCCCTTCCGCCGCGGACTCCAGGCGGCGACCCCGACCAACCTCGACAAAGGAGAAAAAGCCTGTGAAGAAACTCTTTAGTGCCCTGCTCATCGCGGGCCTTGCCGCGACCGCCCTGCCGGCAGCGGCGGCGGAAAAAGTTAAAGTCGTCGCCAGCTTCTCCATTCTCGGAGACATGGTCCGCCAGGTGACCGGCGATCTGGCCGAAGTCACGACCATCGTAGGTCCGGACGCCGATGCCCACGTCTACACGCCCAACGCCAGAGACGCGATCGCCGTGACGAACGCCGATGTCATCTTCGTCAATGGCCTGGGCTTCGAAACCTGGTCCCAGACCCTGATCGAAACCTCAGGGACCAAGGCAAAGGTCCTCGTCGCCACCGAGGGTGTAACGCCCCTGAAGGTCGAGGGTGAAACGGATCCGCACGCCTGGAACGCACTGACCAACGGCCAGATCTACGTTGCCAACATAGCCAAGGGCATGGCGAGCGCCGACCCGAAGAATGCGGCGACGTATCAGGCCAATGCCAAGGCTTACAGCGAGAAGCTCTCCGCGCTGCACAGTCACGCCCTCAGCGAATTCAAGAAGTTGCCGGCTGACCGCCGCACGGTCGTGACCGCGCACGATGCCTTCGGCTACCTGGCGAACGCCTACGATCTGACCTTCCTGGCCCCTGTCGGCATCGACACCGAGGCCGAACCCTCAGCCAAGGATCTCGCTACGCTGATCGACCATCTCAAAAAAGAGGGCGCCGGTGCGCTCTTCGTCGAGAACATCACCAGCCCGGCGCTGGTGCAGCAGATCGAGCGCGAAACCGGTCTCAAGATCGGCGGACGGCTGTTCTCCGATGCGCTTTCGGAGCGCGGCGGCCCGGCCACCAGCTACGAGGCCATGTTCCAGCATAACCTGGACGTCATCATCCAGGCGCTCAGCATCCAGTCGTAGTCTGCCGCCTGGCAGCGAAACGAAACCCCCGGCAAAAGCCGGGGGTTTTTGTTTTGGAGAAACTCGCAGACACCATCTTAATCCAGGCCGTAGACCCTCAGCAGAAAGCCGTAGACCAGCGCCACTTCCTTCAGACGGTCGAAGCGGCCCGACGCCCCGGCATGCCCGGCATCCATGTTGGTGCGCAGGAGCAGCAGGTTCGAATCCGTCTTGAGCTCGCGTAACCGCGCCACCCATTTGGCCGGCTCCCAGTAGGTCACGCGAGGGTCCGTCAGGCCCGCCGTCGCCAGAATGTGCGGATAATCCTTGGCTTCCACATTGTCATAGGGCGAGTAGGAAGCGATGTAGTCGTAGGCCTCGGCATTGGCGATGGGGTTGCCCCACTCCGGCCATTCCGGCGGCGTCAGCGGCAGCGTATCGTCGCACATGGTGTTGAGCACGTCCACGAAGGGCACCTCGCCCACCACCGCCTTGAGCAGCTCCGGCCGCATGTTGGCCACCGCGCCCACCAGCATACCGCCGGCGCTGCCGCCGTGGATGGCGATCTGCCCCGCTTTCGTATAGCCGCCCTCAATCAGGCCTTCGGCTGCCGCGACGAAGTCGAGGAAGGTGTTCTTCTTGGTCAGCAGTTTCCCGGCGCTGTACCAGCCGTAGCCCTTGTCCATCCCGCCGCGGATATGGGCGATGGCATAGACGAAGCCCCGATCCACCAGACTGAGGCGATTGGTGGAGAAACTCGCCGGCATCGAGTGCCCATAGGAGCCGTAGCCGTACAGCAGCAGCGGCGCCGAACCATCAAGCTTCTGGTCTTTCCGATAGAGCAGGGACACCGGCACGACGGCACCATCGTGGCTCGCCACCGAGATACGCTCCGTGCGGTAATCAGCAGGATCATGACCGCTGGGCACCTCCTGCTCCTTGCGCAGCACCCGCTCCCGGCTCGCCATGTCGTAGTCATAGATGCGCAACGGCGTGGTCATGGAGCTGTAGGTGAAGCGCAGGACAGTGGTCTCGAAGAGATATCCCGGGACGATTCCCAGATCATAGGCTCCTTCATCGAAGGCGATGGCGTGCTCGTCGCCGCTCTCCAGCTCGGTAATGACAATACGCGGCAGTCCTTCGACCGTCTCCAGGCGTACCATATGGCCGGCAAAGAGCAGGATGTGCTTGATCAGCCGCCCTGGCTCGTGCGCAACCAGGTCCTGCCAGGAGGCCGGCGCGGTATCGTCCAGGGAACAGGTCGCGATCTTGAAGTCCTCGGCACCGTCGATATTGGTCAGGATATAGAAACGCTCGCCCCGATCCGCGATGTCGTACTCCACATCGGTCTGACGCGCCGCGATCAGCCGCGGCGCGGCGTCCGGCGACTCGGCGGGAATCACCCGGATTTCAGAGGTCGTATGGTCATGACTGGAAATGGCGACGAAGCGCCCGCTCTCGGTCTTGCCCACCCCCACAAAGAAACCGGGGTCTTCTTCCGCATAGACCAGGACATCGTCCTTCGGATCTTCGCCGAGCCGGTGGCGGCGGACTTCGCAGGGTCGATGGTTGTCGTCGAGAATGGTGTAGAAGATCGTGCTGCCGTCGGCGGACCAGGCCAGATCGCCCTGCGCGCTGCCGATTTCGTCCGGCAGCAACTCGCCGCTCTGCAGGTCCTTAATGCGGATCGTGGTGTACTCGGACCCGCTGAGGTCCACGGCATAGGCCAGCAGACGATGATCCGGACTGTGGCGGCAGGCGGCAATGCGGAAAAAGCTCGTCCCCTCGGCCATCACATTGCCGTTCAGCAGGATTTCTTCCTCAGCCTGCCCGCCGCCGTTGGCGCGCCGGCAGAAGATCGGATGCTGACCGCCTTCCTCGAAACGGCGGTAGTAGTCATAGGGGCCATCCGGCGACGGAACGCTGGAGTCATCCTCCTTGATCCGGCCCTTCATCTCCGCGAAGAGCGAATCCATCAGCGCCTTCTGAGGTTCGAGCACGGCCTCTGTGTAGGCGTTGTTGGCCTCCAGGTAGGCGCGGATATCGGGATCCAGTACCTCCGGCGTCCGCATCACCTTCTGCCAGTCCGGATCCTTCATCCAGGCGTATTCATCCAGGCGCTCCCGGCCATGCAGGCTGTGAGTCTGGGGTTGCTTGGGGGCGTCTGGCGGTGTCTGCATGACCGTTCGTCCTCGGCTTTATGGCGGATGGGTTCCTTGTCCGGAACCGGCTTAAGCAGATGTCCCTGATCCGGCGGCAGGTCAACCGCAAATCCCTCCATCCACCATGACAGTTAAGTAGACTCGTCGAAAAACATATATTTATCAACGCATTTAACCTTTATTGAAAATAACACTGGTCATATCGACTCAACAGCCGCATTATTTAACGATAATGTTAATTAAGAAGCTTGACCGGATCGCCGCCTATCGCCGCTTCTGGGAACGGAAGCTCGATATCCTGGCCGGCTATCTCGAGAAAACCTCCAAAGGATCCCCCTGGACGGAAACAGGCAAATCAAGGAGCAAAAAGATGAGTGAGCATCACGACAAGCGTTTCCCCGGCGAGAGCGATGATTACCGCACGGCGCGCGACAGCCTTCTGACCGCGGAGCTGGCCTTGCGCCGCCAGATCGAGGCGGTCGCGGCGCAGCGGCGGGCCCTTCCCCCGGGCGGACCGCTGAAAGAGGATTATGTCTTTACGGCGCTGTCGGGAGGAGGGGCTGCAAGTCAGGTCCGTTTCAGCGAACTCTTCGAAGCGGGCAAGGAGAGTCTTTTCCTCTACAGCTTCATGTTCGCGCCCGGCGACGAGACCCCCTGCCCGGCCTGCACCTCCCTGCTGGACGGCCTGAACGGCAGTGCGCCGCACATCCGGGCCAGGATCAATTTCGCCGTCGTCGGCAAAGCGCCGCTGCCCAGGCTCCTGGATTGGGCCGAGGGCCGGGGCTGGAACAACCTCCGCCTGCTGTCATCCGAGGACAACAGCTACAACGCGGACTACTTCGGCGAAACCGGCGATGGCGGGCAGATCCCGGCGATCAACATCTTCCACAAGGGTGCGGACGGCATCCGCCACCGCTACAACAGCGAACTGCTCTACGCCCCCTGGGAAGATGGCCAGCACGGGCGGCACGCGGACATGCTCTGGCCGATCTGGAACGCTTTCGACATGACCCCCGAGGGCCGGGGCAGCGACTGGTTCCCCCGCTTTTCCTACAGCTAATCGGAAGCGGCCCCCTGTAATACAAGGGGCGTTGATATAAGGGAGAATCCTGAGTTAAAGCGGTCCCGGATTCGGTGTATAGTTTTCGGCAGGAGTGAAAAGACCTCACCGGATCCGGGAGAATTTGAGTGGGCGACGTCATCAATCTGCGCCAGGAACGCAAACGCCGCAAGCGCAGTGCCAAAGAAGCGGAAGCCAGCGAAAATCGTGTCAAATTCGGCCTGACCAAGGCTGAAAAAGCCAAGAACGAACAGGAGCGCGAGCGCGCCGTTCATCACCTCGATGCCCACCGGAAAGACGATTCCGAGGACTGATTCCTAGAGCGTTGACATCCGAAGCGGCTATCCCAACCGCGTTTCCGCCTAAAGCTCCGGCGGATCATCGCGAATCCTGAGAACGCCATAGCCCAAAAGCAGTTCGGCCCGCGACAAAGCGCGGGCCGATTTCAATTGGGGTGCCGGACGGCGGGTCGTTCTGGAGGAAACGTCCTTTAGTCCTCGGCGACGCGGCTGGCGAGCTGCGTGCGCTTTACTTTCTTAGCCGGCTTCTTGTAGCTGTAGAAGATATGCCGGCCGATCGTCGGCCCCTTTTTGAAGGCGGTACGCCACTGCGGTGATACATAGTCGGCATGATACCAAAGTGCGCCTTCGGTCATGTCCTGCGACAGACCCCAGTAAACAAAGCTGGCGAGGCGCTCGGCATCCTTCCAGGCTTTCGCATTTTTGATATCGTCGCTCAGACCATCGCACCACCACGAGAACTGACACTTGTAGCGCCGGCTCTCGCCCCCCTGGCGCACGACCTCGCAGACCGTCGCAGGGAAGCGGGGACTGGCGACGCGATTCATCACCACATGCGCTACCGCACGACGACCGGCGGTAGGTTCACTCCGCGCCTCAAAATAGATGTTCTGTGCCAGACAGAAGAGCTCGTCCTCGACCTTCGCCAGAGTCGGCACCCGCGCAGCTTTGACAGCCGCCAGATTCACGCCGCGCCCGACATCCGTCACCTTGGGCAGTTTCGGCTCGCTGCTGTCGGGTGACTTAAAGCTCTCGATCGCCTTGGCGACGTCGCCGGCGCCCGCCATGGCACCCGCAACCGCGCCATCACTGGCCAGGTGCAGAAGCTCCTGGCTCGCCGAGGGCTGCACAGGCTGAGAGGCGGTCGCGTTCGGCGCCTCGAAAGCCATCACTGCCGGCGCCCGGTCAGAGGCGGCCACACCCATGAAGACTGCCCCCGCCATGAAGCTGGCAGAGATGGCAACCCAGGGGGTCCGCTGGATCCGGCCCAGCAAGTCGGTTTTCTTCGCAAGAACGTTAATCATCGGTCTTCACCACAGTGTTATTTCCGTGACGAGGCCACCGCTAAGACCTCTGCGCCGGTACCAATTTCGTTAAGAAACTGACCCCGACCCGGCGCGTGGCTTTTCCTTTACAAGAGATTAATATCGAATGTCAAAAAGAATTATCTCGAATTTATATCTAATGCCGGATAATTTTTCACAACGAAACGAAATACAATTACTTTGTTACTTTAGTATTTTATTATTATTTATTGAGAAAATTCAGTTGTATCTGGTTAATATATTTGTCTGCCCCAATTTCGCCGCAATTATGACCAGGGTGAATAGTAGAATTACTACTTGTTCGCAGACTGTCGAAAATTTATACATGACGGAGCCAGCCCCCCAATCAAGGCGCGACGCGTGAGGCAAATTCCAAGGAAATCAATATCCTTACAGCCTGACTCCTGAGATGGCCTGACAAGGTTCAAATTCCAGAGCGAATTCCGGACAGACACCACATCAATTTGCTTTTTCCAAGCATTCGCGAGCCATGCAGGAAACGCAATTCAGCCAGTCTCCCGGCGATAAAATTTTTGTGTAGGATTTGTTAACCTTATTCCTTAACCAAAACCGCTCGGAGCCTTAACCTTAACGTCCTAGATTCGCAGGTCTCGGAAGCGGAATTTTGTTAACCACAATGCCGGTTTCCACGACTCGATCGGGTTGCCGGAACGGGCCCCAGACCCACTGTCAAAGCCGACTGCCTAAACCTGTTGCCCAAACCTATTGCCCGGACAGGAGTTTCCGCCGCCTGACCAGGAGCGTGGCTGAGCAAACTTGCCAGCCAGCACCTTCCCGCAGGCTCAATAAGTAGGCGGTCCACGAAAAAACGAGGAGCGACAGGCCCCTCGTTTTCCGGCAGGCAGCCTCGAAACAGCCGCCAGGATTAAACAACTTTTCCTAGAAAAATGCCTGGATTCCGGTTTGCGCCCGCCCCAGGATCAGCGCATGGATATCGTGGGTGCCTTCGTAGGTGTTGACCGCTTCCAGGTTCATGACGTGACGGATGACGTGGTACTCGTCCGAAACACCGTTGCCACCGTGCATGTCCCGCGCCGTCCGGGCGATATCCAGCGCCTTGCCGCAAGAATTGCGCTTGGCCAGGGAGATGGCCTCGGGTGCCGCGCGGCCTTCGTCGAAAAGCCGGCCGAGCCGCAGGCAGGTCTGCAGGCCCAGGGTGATCTCGGTCTGCATGTCGGCCAGCTTTTTCTGGATCAACTGGTTCGCCGCCAGCGGCCGGCCGAACTGCGTGCGCTCCATGGTGTAACCGCGCGCCGCCTGCCAGCAGAATTCCGCGGCGCCCAGAGCGCCCCAGGAGATCCCGTAGCGGGCCCGGTTGAGGCAGCCGAATGGTCCTTTCAGGCCCTGCACATTCGGAAGCAGGTTTTCCTCGGGCACGAAAACGTCGTCCATGACGATTTCGCCGGTGATCGAGGCCCGCAGGGAGAACTTGCCCTCGATCTTGGGTGCACTCAGGCCCTCCATGCCCTTTTCCAGCACGAAGCCACGGATCGCGTTGTCCGGATCGGACTTGGCCCAGACCACAAAGACGTCGGCGATCGGCGAGTTGGTGATCCACATCTTGGCGCCCTTGAGGATGTAACCGCCGTCAACCTTGCGCGCCGTGGTCTTCATGCCGCCGGGATCGGAACCGTGATCGGGCTCGGTCAGGCCGAAACAGCCAACCATCTCGCCGCTGGCCAGCTTGGGCAGGTACTTATGGCGCTGCTCCTCGTTGCCGTAGGCATAGATCGGGTGCATCACCAGCGAAGACTGGACGGACATGGCCGAACGGTAACCGCTGTCGACCCGCTCGACTTCGCGCGCCACCAGGCCGTAGCTGACATAGTTTGCACCGGCGCAGCCATACTCCTCGGGGATGGTCGAGCCGAGCAGGCCGAGTTCACCGAGTTCGTTCATGATCTCGCGGTGGAAAAGCTCGTGCCGGTTCGCCTCCAGCACCCGCGGCATCAGCTTGTCCTGGCAATAGGCATGAGCCGCGTCGCGGATCATCCGCTCTTCATCACTGAGTTGATCGTCCAGCAGAAGAGGATCGTCCCACTTGAATTCCGGCTTCGACGACATGGCAACCTCCATTAATTCCGCTATGCGAAATAATTTTCCGCAAATCTTGACCTTATCTGTAAAGCGTGGGACCCTCCTGTTCAATGCTTTTCTGGGACCGGACAGCAATTGAGCCCGGCTTTTCCGCCTCGGGCGCCCCTGGTGTCCAGGGCAAGCGCGGAGCCACCGCCCGGGTATTCACCAGCCACGGCTTTAGCCGATTGGCCCCGGGGGCCGTAAGACAACAGCGGGGAATAGCGGGAAGGTGAGAAAAAGACGCGACGGGAGCCCGAAGATCGAAGGGCCTCTCAGTGACCGGCTGCAGAGCGACGGCGCGGCGAAAGGCGTCGCCGGCGACCGGCAGTTTGTGACGGCCCTGGCCCGCGGCCTGGAGATCCTGCGCGCCTTCGACCCGGGCGACGGCCCGCTCGGCAATCAGGAACTGGCTGAGCGAACCGGCCTGCCCAAAGCCACAATCTCACGCCTCACCTACACCCTCAGCGCTCTCGGATACCTGATCTACCTGGAGCGCCTGGGCAAGTATCAGCTCGGCACACCGGTCCTGGCCCTTGGTTACGCCAGTCTCGCCGGCATGGAAATCCGCCAGACCGCGCGCGCCGCCATGCAGGAACTGGCAGATCAGGAAAGTGTGTCGGTGGCGCTGGGCGGACGCGACCGCATGAGCATGCGCTACCTTCAGACCTGCCACCCCGAAAGCCTGGCCACGCTGCGCCTGGAAATCGGCGCACGCGTACCGATCGAGTCGACCTCGATCGGACTGGCCTTCCTCTGCGCCCTGCCAGACGGCGAAAGAGGTTATCTGGTGGAACGTATCCAGGAACGCAGCGGCAATGACTGGCCACAGGTGCGCGACGGCATTGAAAAAGCCGGCGAGGATATTGCGGCCAAGGGCTTTTGCAGTTCCTTCGGCCAGTGGCGCTCGGATGTCCACGCGGTCGGCGTCCCGCTGGTGCCGCGGGACGGTGCGCCGGTCATGGCCTTCAACTGCGGCGGGCCGGCCTTCATGCTCGACCGGGAGCGCATGGAACAGGAGGTCGGGCCCCGCCTCGTCGACCTGGTGCGCCGGGTCGCCAGCAACCGGATCTCGGGTTAGCTCTATGCAAACAGCAGAGCAATCAGCCCAGGCCGGGAATCACCCCTCCAGTTCGAGCTCGCTGTCCAGTTCGCTCTGCAGGCGGGAAACGTCGGAAGAAACCTCTTCCAACAGTGAGGAAAGCGCAACCTGCATAGCCATGGCACGCTCCAGCTTCTGGGTGATGCCCATGGTCTCCTGGAAATCGAAGCCGCGCTTCATATCCTTCGGCGCATCGCCGGTCAGCAGCCAGGTGGAGGGCACATTCAGAACACCGGCCAACATGACCAGTTTGTTCGCCCGCGGCTCGCTGCGGTCCTCCTCCCAGTTTTCCAGCGTCTTACCGCTGATGGCCAGGCGCGTGGACAACTGCCTCTGGCTCAATCCTGCTTCGGCTCGAGCCTGACGAATGCGACCGCCGATGGTGTCTGAAATCATGATCTGGAGCGTTCCTAGTTTATGGTCGTTCACAGGTAAATCGGATGTTCGCTGCCAAAGGACCGCCTGTCCGGCAGTCAAGCGGCAGTTTTAGCTTCTGCGGAGCTACGTTCTGTAGAACTTGCGACAGCTTGGTCTTTTCTGCGACTTTTTGGATGACAAACTCAGGTCAATTTCATGGAAATTCCGAGAAGCGCAAGAATCGCAGGCAGTGGCGCGTGAACGTCGCGATGATGATCACCAAGCGGGGCTGAAAGCCTCACCAGGCAGTATTAACATAGAGTGTTTCCGCAGTGGCGCAACCACCGGCACGAAGCGCTATCATCGGCAAAATGTATTAAGACGGAATTAACTATGATTGCGAACGGGAACGGCTTCGAACTGGCCAATCTGGGTCAGGATTTTTATCAAAACCCCTATGCCTTTTATCGGCAGGTCCGCGATTCGGCGCCGCTCTGCCGCCAGCCCGACGGCTCCTATTTCGTCAGCCGCTACGACGATGTCGCGGCCATCCTGAAGGACCATCAGACCTACAGTTCGGACAAGAAACTCGATTTCAGACCGAAGCTCGGCGACGGCCTGCTCTATGAGCATCACACCACTTCGCTGGTCTTCAACGATCCGCCCTACCACACAAGAGTGAGGCGGCTGCTGGCCCCTTTCTTCACTCCGCGCACGCTCAAGGCCTTGGAAGCCAACGTGGCCGCCATGATCGATGAATTGCTCGACCGGGCAGCAGATGCCGGCAGCATCGACCTGGTTAATGATTTCGCCAATGCCATCCCGCTCAACCTGATCGGCGATATGCTAGGCATCCCGAAGGACGAGCGCGAGCCGCTGCGCAACTGGGCCAATCTGATCCTCAGCGCCCTGGAGCCCAGCCTATCCGCAGAGCAACGCGCGACCGGCGATGCCGCGGTGCAGGCCTTTAAAGACTATCTGCGCGACTTGATTGCCTGGAAACGAACGCGCCTGAACCAGCGCGAAGAAACCGACATCCTCTCGGCGCTGCTGGCCGATCACGATACGCCGGACGGCCTGAGCGAAGTCGAACTGATGCACAACTGCATCTTTCTGCTGAACGCCGGTCACGACACCACGACCACCCTGATATCCAACGGCATGGATCTGCTGCTGCGCTTTCCGGACCAGATGGCCCGCCTGCGCGCCGAGCCAGAACTGATGAAGACGGCGGTGGAGGAGATGCTGCGCTACGAAAGTCCGCTGCAGATCGGCAACCGGCGCGCCGTGGCGGAGGTGACGCTGCACGGCCAACAGCTCCCTGCAGGCAGCTTTTTCCATGTCGGTATCGCGGCTGCGAACCACGACGAGCGTCAGTTTCCCGATCCGGAAGCCTTCGACATCGCCCGCAAACCCAACCGCCACCTGGCCTTCGGGAACGGCATCCACATCTGCGCCGGCAATTCCCTGGCACGCATGGAGGCCAGCCTCGCCTTTTCAAAACTGCTGTCACGCTTCACCAGCATCGAACAGGCGGGTCCGACGCTGCGCCCCGACCGCGCGCGCTTCCGCGTGATCGCCGAACTGCCGATCAGCCTCGCTGCGTAAGCGGTCGAGGGAACGGCGGATTGGTCCTGATCGGGCGAACGTGATACAAACTGCCCGAAAGCGCAGGGCGATGCGAAGCGCGATACGAAGCAAGCCGAAACTTCAGGTGAAAAGATCGAGGCCCCTGATGGGACAATCCAAGATGGGACAATCCAAGGAAAACGCGGGACAGGGTCACGATGCCCTGAGTCTGATCGCCGACATCGGCGGCACCAATGCGCGCTTTGCGGTCGCGTCCCATGACGGCAGGGTCTCCAAGGCCCGGACGCTCGCCTGCGCCGACTACCGCGATCCGGCTCATGCGGCCACTTCCTATCTTGCTTCCATTGGCCTACCTGCCCCCTCCCAGGCCTGCTTTGCCTTCGCCTGTCCGACCCACGACGACCGCATCCGCATGACCAACAACGGCTGGGATTTTTCCCGGGCGCGGACCAAGGAGCAGCTCGGCCTGCAACGCCTCGAGATCATCAATGATTTCATGGCGCTGGCTCTGTCACTCCCCTACCTCACGGCGGACAGCCTGCGTCAGATCGGCGGGATTCAGCAGGTCGGCAGGCTGCCGATCGGAGTTGTGGGCCCGGGCACCGGGCTCGGTGTTTCCGGCCTGATCCCCCATAAGGGCAGTTGGATTCCCCTGGTTTCCGAAGGCGGGCATGCCTCCCTCGCCGTCTCCGGTCTGCGCGAAACGGCGGTACTGCAGCACCTGGAGCAGCACTACGGCCGGGTCTCCGCGGAACGGATTCTGTCTGGGCCGGGCTTAAAGGCAATTTACGGCGCCCTTTGCGCGATCGATGCGGCCGCGACTGAGGACTTGGCGCCCTCTGACGTTTTGGCGCGCGCCCTTGCCGGCACTGACCCGCTCTGCCGGGAGACCCTCAACATCTTTTGCGCGCTTCTGGGTGGCTTTGCCGGCGATTTCGCACTCACCCTGGGGGCACGGGGCGGCATCTATATCGGCGGCGGCATCGTCCCGCGTCTCGGCGACTTCCTTGCTGAAAGTGACTTCCGCCGGCGGTTCGAAGACAAAGGCCGTCTGTCCGGTTACGTGGCCGCCATTCCCTGCCATGTCATCACGGCCGATTACCCCGCACTGACCGGCGCCGCGGCCTATCTGGCCAGTTCCTGACGGCGCTCTACTCCGCGTCCGGTTGCAGCGACGGAACGGTCGCGGCAATGGCCTCCAGAGCCAGACAGGCGTCGTTCACGGCCCGAACCCTTGGAAACTCGGTCAGATCCACCTCGAATCGCTTGGCATTGAAGACCTGGGGCACCAGACAGGCATCGGCCAGGGTCGGCTGCGCGCCAAAACAGAAGGGCCCTTCTTCGCGCGCGAGCAGCTTTTCGATCGGGCGGAAGCCTTCCTGGATCCAGTGAGCATACCAGGCCAGCTTTGTTTCTTCGTCATGGCCCAGGTTCCGAACCAGATACTTGAGAACCCGCAGATTGTTCAGAGGATGAATCTCGCAGGCGATCGCCTGACAGAAGGCCCGGATTTCGGCCCGCCGCCTGGCATCGCCAGGTAAGAGGCTGGGTTCGGGATAGCTTTCCTCCAGATACTCCATAATCGCGAGCGACTGGGTCAGGGCCTGGCCATCATCTCCGCCCTCCAATGCCAGCGCCGGAACCAGACCCTGCGGGTTGGTCTGCGCATAGTCCGCCTTCAGATGTTCGCCACCATCGCGCAGCAAATGGACCGGCACCAGGTCATAGTCCAGGCCCTTCAGCGCGAGGACAATACGCACACGCCAGCCGGCAGAGCTGCGGAAGTAACTGTAGAGTTTCATGCTGGAACCGGCCTCCCGACGGATTGTTCTTCTGCCGGGACATCGTAGTTTCATTTGAAACTATGTAAACCGCTCTCTCGCGCTAGGCGCACCCGTTTCAAAGGCTTGCGTCAGATGCCGTCGTGGATCGCCGACATGCCGATGGTTTTCTTGTATTGGGGCACCAGCTTCAAGGCGGCCTTGACCTTGGTGACCTCCGTCGCGATGGCCGCGGCGTTTTTCTTGCCGACGATGGCCACCGCTGCGTTGTAAGCCGCGGCATAGAGTTTGTCCGCGGCGGCATTGGTCACGTCCTTCAGCCGATCCGTCTTAACAGGGTGATTGCCGTAGAGATAGAGCGCCTGGGCGATGTAGCCCGCCGCCTCGTCATCGATGTTCGGTGTTTTGCCCAGCTTGCGCATGTCGCTGACCGCGTGGGTCGCCTCATGGACAATCAGAGCCCGATCCAACAGATTGAAGCTGGAGCTGTTCTTCTTCAACTGAAGCTGATTGAGCTTCACATTATAGAGGGCATCGTGCGAGATCGTGGGATCGACGACCACAGTGATTTTTCCCGCACTGACGGCCTTTCCCACATCGGCGATCAGCGCAGGAGTCACCTGGATCGTGCCCAGCGTAAAATTCACCAGGCTCGTTGCCTTTGTATCTTTCAGAAGCTTTTCAATGGCGGTCACCGTTGCGGGCGCCGCTGGAGAGCTTGCCATGAGATGGTCCTCAGTAATGAATTTGCATCTAATATGGCATCATAACATTTAATTCGTATACATACAATATTCAGTTATCCGCTTGTGCTTCCGTCACTTCGGCGGCAGGGACCCGGCAAAGCGGGAGGCCAGGTCGATCCAGCTCTCCAGACCGCTGACCCGGCAGGCCTCCGCATCTACCCAGACCAGACCGCCCATGCGCCGGCCATTGAACGCAACCACTTCGGCGCCGGGACGGGCGATGGCGTCCGCCTCCTGGGCTTTGCCGACCCGGAACATGAAGCGCCCGACCTCGACGCCGCAGAGCATATTGCCGTTCAGGAGCCAGCAGATACCGCCGAACATGGCTTTCTCGGTGACGCCCTGACGCGAAGCCAGTGCCTGCCGCATCAGGTCCGCGGGATGAAGGTCATAAGGCATTTACGGCACCTCCAGTCAGGACTTACACGACGCCCCAGGCCTGCCAGATCAGGAAGGCCGCAAAGGAAAGCATCGACAGAAAGGTCATGGCCATCCCGATCGCCCGGCCCGGGGCCATGCCGCGCGTCACGATAGCGTGGGCATGAATCAGACGGCCGGCCACGAGCAGCGCGCCGCCGCCCCAGAGCAGCGCTGCCGGTGCACCGCCGAGTTCGGCCAGCGCCATGGCGATCAGCGCAATCGGAATGGTCTCCGTGAAATTCCCATGCGCGCGCATGCGCCGGGTCATGGTGACATCTCCGCCATCCAAAAAGTCGATGCCGGACTTAACGCGGTAGGCGCCGACAAGGGCGGTCAGTCCAAACTGAACAACCACCAGAAGCGCCACGAACAGCGGCGAAATGACAAGCGGCATAGTTTCTCTCCTCCTCAGGCTGTCTTTTCCCTTTAGACGAAGCAGCGAGGCGATTTCCGACCGCAGCGGGAAACTTTTCTTTCGACAAGGCGCTTTGGAAGAGGAGAATTCGGGACCCTGATAACTCCGGAAGAGCGTACAGCCATGACAGAACGACCGATCCCCGCCGCCCTGGCCGTCGTGATGAAAGATTCGCGCTTCCTTCTGGTCCGCCGGAGCAACAGACCGGATCTGGGTCTCTGGGGTTTTCCCGGCGGCAAGATCGAACTGGGCGAGACCGTCAGCGAGGCTGCGGTCCGGGAGTTACGGGAAGAGACCGGAATCCACGCCGAAGCCCGCGAAACCCTGACCTCCGTCGACGTGATCATCCGCGACAGGGAGGACCGGTTGCTGCACCACTATGTGCTGGTCGCCGTGCTCTGCAACTACCTGGGCGGCGAAGCTGTCGCGGCTGACGATGTGTCGGAAGCCGCCTGGTTCGACTACGAAAAGATCCTGGCGAGCCCGGAGGGCAAAAGCCCGGACGTCGGTCGCGTGGCCAAAGAGGCGGTGGACCGGATTGGCTGGGCCGGCGCCAAATAGAGGCAACCGCTTACTTCGCTTCGGCCGCCTTCACCTTTTCCAAAAATTCCTCGAGGCTCCGCTCGACCTTGCCACAGGGCAGGCCCCAGACGTAATCGTGGCTGGAGAGGTCGTTTTCGCGCAGGCCGGTCTTGAAATCCTGCACGCCGCCATAGCGCTGCCGCATTTCCTTCGCGAGGCCGCTATAACCGCAGTGGCTGGCATAAGCGGTTACCCGGCCAAGCTTGTAATATCCCGACTCCTCCGCTTTCAGAACAGCGGGATTTATCCCGAGGGTCACTGCACAAAAAAACAGCGCCAGAAGAACCTGACGCAGCGCCGCCGAAAGCATAGGCCTACCTCGCCAAAATCAATTTAAAATCGAATAACTGGCGATAGAATACCTATTAAATTGTAAAAATCCAATGGAAATGCCCTACAGATGTCACAACCGGGCATTTGTCACATCCGGTCCTGCGTCACAGTCAGGCTATTCCCGGATGCGTTTGTCCAGCTTGCTGAGAATGCGATCGAAGGCGGCGATTTCGGAGTCACTCAGCACGGAGAGGAATTCCCGCTCCCAGGCCAGAGCCATCGGCGCGATCTTGTCGTAGATGCGCTTGCCCCGGACCGAGAGCTGCAGACGAACCATGCGATTGTCGCGCGGATCGGTCTCGCGCTTCACCAGGCCGGCGTCGTGCATGCGGGAGATCGCGCGGCTGACCTTGACCTTGTCCATGGAGGTCCGCTCGGCGACCTCGTTGGCGGAGAGCGGCGCGGCGCGGCCCAGGTTGGCCATCACCCGCCACTCCGGGATCGAGAGCCCGAAACGCGCCTGATACTGCTCGGCCAGCGCCCGGCTGACCAGGTTGTTCAGGACTGAGAGGCGGTAAGGCAGGAAGTTATCTAGTTCCAGTACCGCCCCGTCGTTTACCCCCACCGCAGCCTCACCGGCGGGACGCCGCTCATGCTGGCGCGGCGCACGCGCGCTGGTCTTGATGCCGCGAACCTGACGCCCGCGCTCGGAACGACCGCGCTTCGCGCCGCCGAGAGTCTCAGCTTTACCGGCCATAGGGCCTCCAACATTCCGGCACCGCGCAGAGAGACCAGCAGCGACGCCACACACGACTTGACATTAGTTTCATATGAAACCATTTTGGTTGCAACCGAAGACTAGCCAAAAACGAGCGGCTTGGAAAACTTCGCGGCTATGGCCCGCGCGACGAGCGGCCGGCTCCGCGATTCTGGGGAGAGATCGTCCAGGGACCGCACCTGGGCCAAGGTGTTCGACCCGAGGGGTTTGCTCCGACGGGTTCGACCGAACAGGTTTGACCCGACGGGCTTGGGTTGCCCGACTGGGTTAACCGAACCGGGTCCGCCGAACCGGGTCCGCCAGATCGGGTTCGCCGAACCGGATCGGCCGGGCGTCAAGACCGTCAGGCCATGGCCCGCAGTTCTCTCCAGCCACAGCGCACCGGGACCGCAGCGTTTGCAGGCCCTGTCCGGTCAGGCTCTTGCCTGGCACGCACAGAACGCTAAGGAGCGCCAGAGAATGAAACGCCACATTTCTTTTCAACGTGTCGAGGGACTGACCTCGCGGCAGGCGCATGCCAAGCTGCCCGAAGGCACCTACGAGCGGGAGATGGGCAAGGAAGGTTTCTTCGGCCCGGCCAGTCATCTCTACCACAAGAACCCGCCGACCGGCTGGATCGACTGGGAGGGCCCGCTGCGCCCCCGCGCCTTCGACCTGACCCTGATCAACCAGATCGAGGCCTCACCCTGGGACGCGAAGTGCGTGCTGCATAACGCCTCGGTCCAGGTGCGCTTCTGGCGTGTGCCGGAGGCCATGGAAAAGCTGGCGCGCAACGGCGACGGCGACGAGCTGATCTTCCTGCACCAGGGCAAGGGCGACCTCTTCTGCGACTTCGGCCACCTGGAAGTCGAGGCCGGCGACTACATCATGATCCCCCGCGGCACCATGTGGCGGCTGGAATCAAGTGAGCCTATGACCGCCCTGCTGATCGAAGCCACCAACGGCAGTTACATGCTGCCGGACAAAGGCATGCTCGGGCCGCACGCGATTTTCGACCCGGCCATGCTGGACGTGCCCACGATCGACGAGGCCTTCAAGGACCAGCAGGCAGATGCCAACGGCTCGGACAGAACCTGGCAGGTCGCCATCAAGCGCCGCAACGCGGTCAGCACCGTGACCTTCCCCTTCAATCCGCTGGACGCCGTGGGCTGGAAAGGCGACCTGGCGCCGGTGCGCATCAACGTGCGCGACATCCGTCCGCTGCTGAGCGCCCGCTATCACCTGCCGCCCTCGGCCCACACCACCTTCGTGGGGAATCGCTTCGTGGTCTGCACCTTCGCGCCGCGCCCCTTCGAGAGCGATCCGGACGCGCTGAAGGTGCCCTTCTATCACAACAACGACGACTACGATGAAGTGCTGTTCTATCACGCCGGGGACTTCTTCAGCCGGGACAACATCCACCCGGGCATGATGACCTTCCACCCCTGCGGCTTCACCCACGGCCCGCACCCGAAAGCCCTGGCCGGCGCCTTCACGCCCAAGAAGGCGGCGACCGACGAGTACGCGGTGATGATCGACACCCGCGACGCCCTGGAGGTCGGCGACCTGCCCAGCGGCATCGAACAGCATGAATATGTGAAGAGCTGGCGCGTCACCTGACGAACGCGCGACGAGCATCAACGAATGAAAAAGACACAGAGAGATCCCGAATGAAACTCGCCAGCATCAAATCCGACAGCCGCGACGGCACCCTGATCGTGGTCAGCCGCGACCTGTCCCAGGCGGTCGAGGTGCCCGCCATCGCGTCCAGCCTGCAGGCCGTCCTCGAGGATTGGAAGGCCAAGGCCCCGGAACTGGAAGCGGTCTACGCCAAGCTGAACGCCGGTGAGATGAGCGCCGCCTTCGACCTGGATCCGGTCACCCTGGAATCGCCCCTGCCCCGCGCCTATCAGTGGGCCGACGGCTCGGCCTACGTGAACCACGTGGAGCTGGTGCGCAAGGCCCGCGGCGCGCAGATGCCCGAGAGCTTCTGGACCGACCCCCTGATGTATCAGGGCGGTTCCGATGCCTTCCTGGGGCCGCGCGACGACGTGCCCCTGGGCAGCGAGGACTGGGGCATCGACTTCGAGTCCGAGATCGCCGTGATCCTGGACGACACCCCCATGGGCGTCGGCGCGGAGGCCGCCAGGGGCCACATCAAGCTGCTGATGCTGGTCAACGACGTTTCCCTGCGCAACCTGATCCCCGCCGAGCTGGGCAAGGGCTTCGGCTTCTTCCATGCCAAGCCCTCAAGCGCCTTCTCGCCCGTGGCGGTCACGCCCGACGAACTGGGTGCGGCCTGGGACGGCGGCAAGGTCAACCTGCCTCTGGTCACGCACCTGAACGGCGAGCTCTTCGGCCAGCCCAACGCCGGCGTGGACATGACCTTCGACTTCCCGCAGCTGGTCAGCCACGCCGCCAAGTCGCGCCCGCTGACCGCCGGCTGCATCATCGGCTCCGGCACCGTCTCCAACGTCGACCGCTCGGCGGGCTCTTCCTGCCTGGCCGAAAAGCGCATGCTGGAGATCATCGACGAGGGCGCGGCCAAGACCCCCTTCATGCAGTTCGGCGACCGGGTGCGGATCGAGATGCTGGACGGCGAGGGCCAGTCGATCTTCGGCGCCATCGACCAGCAGGTCGTGAAATACGACAACCCGTAAAGTAATACCAAGGAGCGTTAATAATGACCCATAGGGATTGTCTCCAGGAACCTTCGGGTAGGAGAAGAGCCGCAGGCGATGCAGCGCATCGGCAAGGCTTTTCGACGCCCTCCGAAGGCTCCTGGAGACAACCGGAACGGCAGATTTCTGCGGCTTTCGGGCTGCGTCGCGCACGGCTTCCGATACCCCGTATCGCTACGCCGCACGCTCCTAGCCGAAAACCACTGAAATTTGTCCCTATGAGTCATTATTAACGCACCTTGGTATAAGACACCCCCGCAGGAGAGAGAAACGACATGACCGCCAAGTTTGCTTCGCAGGGCGACCTGCAGGAAAAGAAGATCAGCTTCACCGAGCTGGCCGAGGGCGTCTACGCCTATACCGCCGAGGGCGACCCCAACTCCGGCGTGGTGATCGGCGACGACAGCGTGATGGTGATGGACGCCCAGGCCACGCCGGTGCAGGCCCAGCCCCTGATCGACTGCATCCGGAGCGTGACCGACAAGCCGATCAAGCACGTGGTGCTCAGCCACTATCACGCCGTGCGGGTCATGGGTGCCTCGGCCTACGGCGCCCACGAGATCATCGCCAGCCAGGACACTCACGACCTGATCGTCGAGCGCGGCGCGCAGGATTTCAAATCGGAAGTCCAGCGTTTTCCGCGCCTCTTCCAGTCGGTCGAATCCGTGCCCGGCCTGACCTGGCCGACCATGACCTTCGAGGGCGAAATGACCTTGCGGCTGGGCAAACGCGAAGTGCAGCTCAAGCAGATCGGCCGCGGCCACACCAAGGGCGACATCATTGCCTGGCTGCCCGACGAGAAGATCTGCTTCTCCGGCGACCTGGTCGAGTTCGGCGCCACCCCCTACACCGGCGACGCCTATCTGACCGACTGGCCGACCACCCTCGCCAAACTGCGCGATTTCGATCCCCAGAAGCTGATCCCTGGCCGCGGCGACGCCCTTGAAGATGCCAAGGACGTGGCCCAGGCGATCGACGGTACCCAGGCCTTCATCACCGAGCTCTACGAGTCGGTCAAGGCGGGCGTCGCCGAGAAGAAGGAATTGAACGTCGTCTACGCCGAGACCTTCGCCAAGCTCTCCAAGACCTACGGCGACTGGGTGATCTTCGAGCACTGCATGCCCTTCGACGTGACCCGCGCCTTCGACGAGGCCCAGGGCATCGTCGATCCGCGCATCTGGACCGCCGAGCGCGACATGGAAATGTGGGCGGCGCTCGAGCGGGACAAGGATGTGAAATACGCGGAGGCTTAAGGCGCGTCGCGCCTTTTAGTTAGGTTCAGCTTTCGCTGAACCTGCACCAGCCTTCACTGCGGGGTTTGATTAGGTTCGGCTGGCGCCGAACCGGCCCCAGCCCACTCCCCCTCCCGGCCACCCATCGGAATTATCATGTGGGTGGCCGGAAGGGGGAGTGGGCCGGCACCGAGGCAAAACAAAGCTTGGCAGCAAGACCGAGCGCGTAACAATGAAGAGAGAAGACTCCGTATTGGGGAGACACCCTTCATGACCCAGGGTTCAGAAAACACGGCACAGACCGACTTCACCTATCAGCCTTCGCCGGACCAAACATCCGCGACGCCCGCGCGTCATCCGGTCGTCATCATCGGCGCAGGCCCCGTAGGTCTGGCCGCAGCGCTCGATCTCGCGCAACGTGGCCGCAAAGTGGTGGTGCTGGACGACGACAACACGGTCAGCACCGGCTCGCGGGCGATCTGCTGGTCGAAGCGGGCGCTGGAGATCATGGATCGGCTGGGCGTCGGCGAGGCGCTGGTGGAAAAAGGCGTCACCTGGCAGAAGGGCAAGGTCTTCTTCGGCGAGGAGCAGCTCTATGCCTTCAACCTGCTGCCGGAGGAGGGCCATCGCATGCCCGCCTTCATCAATCTGCAGCAGTACCACTTCGAGGCCTTCACCGTCCGCGAGGTCCTGAAGCACCCGGAGATCGACCTGCGCTGGAACAACCGGCTTGCTGGCGTCGACAAGCAGGAAGACGGCGTGACCCTGACCCTGGAGACCCCGGACGGCGAGTACCGGCTCCAGGCCGACTACATGCTGGCCGCCGACGGCGCGCGCAGCACCACCCGCCGCCTGCTGGGCCTGGACTTTAAGGGCCAGGTCTTCAAGGACCGCTTCCTGATCGCCGACGTGATCATGAAGGCCGACTTCCCGACCGAGCGCTGGTTCTGGTTCGACCCGCCCTTCAACAAGGGCCAGTCCGCCCTGCTGCACAAACAGCCCGACGACGTCTGGCGCATCGACCTGCAGCTCGGCTGGGACGCCGACCCGGAGGAGGAACGCAAGCCGGAAAACGTCATCCCGCGCCTGAAGGCCATGCTGGGCGACGAGGTCGAGTTCGAGCTGGAATGGGTCAGCGTCTACACCTTCCAGTGCCGCCGCCTGGAAGAATTCCGCCATGGCCGCATCTTCTTCATCGGCGATTCCGCCCACCAGGTCTCGCCCTTCGGCGCGCGCGGCGCCAACAGCGGCCTGCAGGACATCGACAACCTGATCTGGAAACTGGACCTGGTGCTCGCAGGCAAGGCCCCCGAAAGCCTGCTGGAAAGCTACCACGCCGAGCGCGCCTACGCCGCCGACGAAAACGTCCTGAACTCGACCCGCAGCACCGACTTCATCACTCCCAAGAGCGACGCCAGCCGCGCGTTTCGGGATGCCGTGCTGGACCTGGCAAGAGACCACGATTTCGCGCGACGGCTGGTGAACAGCGGGCGTTTGTCCCTGCCCTCGACCTATTCTGATTCGGGCCTGAACTCCCCCGACAGCCCGGGCTTCCTCGGCGCCATGGTCCCCGGCGCCCCCTGCGCCGACGCACCGGTGACTGTGGACGGACAAGAGAGCTGGCTGCTCCACCACTTAGGCGGCGACTTCTGCGCCCTCTACTTCGCCCGCGCAGAAGAAACCGCCGAGACCCTCACCCACCTGCGAGAGACCCTCGCGGCCCTGGAAATCCCGGTCCGCCTCGTCGCCATCTTCCTGCCTGGACGCGAAGCCCCGACAGGTGCGCTGATCGACAGCACCCAACAGGCCGACGCCCGCTACGACGCCCGCCCCGGAACCCTCTACCTGATCCGCCCCGACCAGCACGTCACCGCCCGCTGGCGCGAAGCCAACCCGCAAGCTATCCGCGGCGCCTTGCACCGGGCGCTGGGGAAAGGTTTAGCCGGCGCGGAAACCTTCACGGAAGGAACCGCCGCATGAGCACGAGCCTTAAGAGCGAAGCCCGCCTCGCCCACCCGGACGATGTCTATCAGGTCCTGATCGACGCGCATCGGGATCTAACCCCGGAGCAGAGCCAGGCCTTCAACAGCCGACTGGTGCTGCTGCTGGCGAATCACATCGGGGATGAGGATGTGATCGCCGAAGCCGTGGAGGCGGCGGGGAAGGGTTTGTAGGCGCAGGACAAAACAAGATTCGGGGGAACACGTTCCCCCGCGCCCCCATTTGTTTAATGCCTTGGTTTCGATAGTATACGCGGGTTCGACTCTCAACTTCTTCGGCACTTCTCAATGCAGCTATTGAAGTATGGCGCAATCTTTCTCGCGGTAATCGCGTCAACCTATCTGCTTGGCTGGCTGCCCGACCGCTTGCTACATCCGATTCGAAAGCACGAAGTCAAAGCGCTGCACTACGCCTCCAATTATGGCCCCGGAGGCCTCGATGACGGCATTCAAGGCTTCATCCTAGAAAAGCCAGAACGCTACGCCGGCACCCTGCTTTACATACTCAAAAAATCCGAGCGAAACGGCCGGATCCCAGAAAGCGCTGTCTTTCTCATGGAATTCGTGATCAACGAACCTAGCGTAAGGGACTTTCTAAGCGAATATGCAGCATCGGTCACAGACCCATCAGACCGCGAATTTATCGAGATAATCCTAAGTCTACCAAGCCGCCGATCTTAGTGCGGGAGCGATTAGCGATTCTCGAACACTGACGCACGAAACAAGACCCGGCCACAATCACAAAAGCCAGGGTTGCTAGCGAGTACCCACGAATGGGCATATTTAACATTTGGAAACTGCTACACTCTACCTTAAGATATGACAACAATTTTGTTGTTAACCTTCTAGATTCGTGAAAATTTCACGAATTCCTCCGCTAAACAGCAACACCACTACTGTTCTGATAAGGTACACCATGCTGCTTCGTTTCAGTGTAACGAACCACTTATCGTTCCGAGACAGGCAAGAATTCTCCCTTCTGGCATCTTCGCTTAAAGACCCTGAAATGGGGCTCCTCGATGGATCCGAATTAGGAGATCGTCAAATTTTGCCAGCTGCCGTGGTTTATGGCGCGAATGCGTCAGGCAAAAGTAACTTTGTTGACGCGATTTCGTATATGCGCGAGCAAATACGAAGCTCCCATATTTGGGGACGGCCTGAAAGCGGCCTTGAACGCAGAACATTTGCCCTCGACCCAACATACGCGCGCGCACCTTCAAAATTCGACATCGATTTCTTGTCGGATGGCGTGCGTTATCATTACGGATTTGAAACATCTGATAAGGGCTATACTAGCGAATGGCTTTATGGGTTCCCGCGTGGATCACGGCAAATGTTATTTGAACGCGAATATGACCGATTCAGATTTGGCAGAAATTTAAAAGGTAGAAACAAAGTAATTAGCGACTTAACCCGAGATAACAGTTTATTTGTTTCAGCAGCCCTACAAAACGATCACAAGCAAATAACTGAAATTACAAAATTTTTCAGATTTATGCGCTCCAACAACAACATATCTGTTGGAGGGTCGCGTGCGTCACTTGAACTTGCTGACAAGGAAATCGATAATCGAACAATCGAATTCTTAGGTAAAATTGGGACCGGCGTGACAGGGTTCCGTTGGGAAGAAAGTGAATATCCAGACGAATATCGTGCGTTCCATACTGCTCTGCAATCAGCAATGAAGGAAGTGGGCAAAGGGGAATTAGCTGAAACTTTCCCCCCGCCTGAAGAGCTTGGGAAGAATAAAACCATCGAACTCGCTCACAAAGGCCCCGATGGCAGCCAAGTTTACATGAGCATTGATAGAGAAAGTGCAGGCACACGCAGACTGTTGGTGCTGCTGGGCAGTGTTTTTCGTGTTCTAGACAGAGGTGGGCTTTTGTTAATCGACGAACTAGACGCGAGCCTACACACGCAAGCCTGCGAGGCTGTGCTCGCACTTTTCTCGCATGCCAAAACCAATCCACACGGCGCGCAGATGATTGCAACCACTCATGACACTAATCTATTAGCTTCACCTCTTCTACGAAGAGATCAGGTGTGGTTTGCAGAAAAAGACTTTGAGGGCATGACATACCTTTACCCGCTCACTGATATCCGAACACGGAAGGACGACAATATTGAAAGAGGATATTTACAAGGCCGATTTGGTGCCATCCCGTTCGCTGGCTCTGTGACAGAAATTTTCCAAGTAGATTAAAAGATGACCCGTCGAGCGATACCTAAGCTACAACGCAAAAGATATCGACGAGAACCCAAACGGTGCTTCCACATTTTCTGTGAAGGCAAAAAGACAGAGCCAACATATTTTTCTGCGCTCAAGCGCGAATGTACTAATGCACTCATAGACGTGAGAGCTTACGGTGGTATTGGCGTCCCCGACACGATTGCAACGGAAGCAATCAAACATCTCCGAAATTTGAATTCTGGCCACAGAGGTAAGAAAAACTCTTTCGAAGAAGCTGATGAAGTATGGGCAGTATTTGATCGAGACCAACACCCAAAATTCCATGACGCAATACTCAGATGCGAGGGCGCGGGTGTAATGGTTGGGCGATCTAATCCTTGCTTTGAAATCTGGCTTATACTGCATAAGGAAGACTACGATAAACCCGATGGACGGAACGAAGCACAAAATCATCTCATGCAGCTTTGTCCCGAATACAACAAACAACGCAATAAAGCTCCAAATTGCGAAGATCTCGTAAAGCAAGTTCAAGAAGCAGAAACGCGGGCCGAACGTTTGCTTCATCGTCGCCAGCAAGAAGGCGATCCATATGGCCCACCATCCACAACAGTTGGCAGACTAACCGCTGCTATTCGTGTTGCCGCTTTAAAAGCTACATAGGGCCTTCTTTATGAAAGAGGTCATGTTGAGCTATCCCGCTCACTGTGCTAGCAGTCAACTAACTTTGCTTACCCAATCACCCAACACTTTAACTATTTTACTTGGCAATTCAGAGTTTTGGATTCTTTCATAAAGTTGTGAAACTAAATCTACAGCACTGGGAGAATTTTTATCTGATTTTTTTATCTTTTTTATTGTTTCTGCAATATCTCGATCAACTTCAGAAATTGAAGACCGTTCAATATTCGAGTCGGATATTAGATTTTGAACAGATTTCAATACGGTGATTGCATCATTTTTGTAATCGACCGAGTTATCTATACTGGTTGATTTATCATTCATTGTACCGCCAGCTCCAACAACTTTCGCTTGGCCAGAAGCTGAAATGTCGCCTGTATGCACTGGACCATGATAAGTCTCATGCTTCGTTTCTTTACTAAGGATTTTTTGAAATCCATAAATAACAAAAGAAATGATTGCTACGATTAGTAGTAAATTACCAAACCCCTGAAATCCACTAGCCGTTTCTACTTTGGACGCAAAGGAACCAAATGGGTCACGATACAAATCTTCTCTGGTCGGGGCAATAATTGCGCCCATTGCGCAAGAACCAAGGGATCCCAAGAACGTGAAAACACCAATCTTTGCCGCTGTATCAGACATCAGATAAACCCTTTTGATAGATCCTCTTTAATATATCTCAACCTATAATAATCTATACCATGATGCTTGTTCTACATAAAAAAACGAGTGTGATTTCGGCAACGAACAAGACTCGACTCGAAAGTGTGTGTACGAGGTCATGTGTGGATGGCCCCGTTTTGGCAAGGACTTTGAGGTTTGCGCTGACATTGTCGAGAGCAGTCATGTGTTCGGCCTGTTTGCGCGGTGATTTTTGACCGCTGGCCTTGATGGGTTCCGTTGAGCAGGTTCCATTCAGGTCTGAGAACTTCGGGAGACCTAATACTTAACTCATAAACTTGCGTGATTAAGTTCGATCTTACGTCTTTGAAATTCGAAACTCGAGAGTGCATCGCGGCGTCTGTCCACGAGGCAGCCGTAGCATGCGAACGGCCATTCAACCGACACAGAGATTGGCAACTGCTGCTTGTGAGTGAGGTCAGGTCCAAATCTGTGCATGACGTAGCGAGGTATAACGTTCCAGAACAACCTGCTCCTGAGCCCCCCCAACCACAGCGCAAAAGCCCCCTGCAGAAGCAACATAGCTAACCGTGCCGCCCATCGGTTAGTCTCTGCGCCCTATGCGTAACCTTTCCGACAATGTGCGCGGCGCGCTCTTCATGTCCATCTCCATGGCGGGCTTTGCGCTGAACGATGCGATCATCAAGCTGATCTCGGCGGAGCTCGGGCTCTATCAGATCATCTTTCTGCGCGGCATCTTCGTCACGCTGGCGGTGGGGCTGCTGGTGCTGCGGCAGGGCGGGATCTTCTACCTGCCGGCCCGCCGGGACGCCGGGATCATGGCACTGCGCGCGGCGGGAGAGGTCGGCGGCACGCTCTGTTTCCTGACCGCGCTCTTCAACATGCCGATCGCCAATGCGACGGCGATCCTGCAGGCCCTGCCGCTGGCGGTCACCCTGGCGGCGGCGCTGTTCCTGGGCGAGAAGGTCGGCTGGCGGCGCTATACCGCGATCACGGTGGGCTTTACCGGCGTGCTGATCATCGTCCGCCCGGGCAGCGAGGGCTTCAACGCCTACGCGCTCTGGGTCGTGGCGGCGGTCGGCTTCATCGTGCTGCGGGATCTTTCCACCCGGCGCCTGTCCGCCGCGACGCCCTCGGCCTATGTCGCGCTCAGTTCCTCCCTCGCGATCACGGCGGTCGGCGGCCTGCTGTCCCTGACCGCGCCCTGGCAGCCGGTGAGCGGCGGCGCCCTGGCGATGCTGGCGGGCGCGGCGGGCTTCCTCTTCTTCGGCTACCTCTTCGCCGTGATGACCATGCGGGTCGGCGAGGTCAGCTTCGTCTCCCCCTTCCGCTACTCCGTGCTGATCTGGGCGATGGTGCTGGGCCTGCTGTTCTTTGACGAAGTGCCCGACGGTTGGACCCTGCTCGGCAGCCTGGTCGTGGTCGGCACGGGCATCTACAGCTTCTACCGCGAGCGGCGGGTGAAGGATCGTCGTACATGATTTCGTAAAGTGACAAGGTGGGTGAAGGTCACTCTTCCGCGCCGCCCAAACTGTCATGCGGGCCGGCGAAGGAGCCAGCCCGCATGGTTAGTCACAAGGATGCCTGTGAGGCCTTGGTCTAATTCCTCACGACGGTGACGTCATCGATGTAGAGGCGCTGGTTCCAGTCCGTAGCCCAGCTATCGTAGCTGCCGATGACGACACGGACATTGTCGACGCCTGCAGCCGCGGCGGTGAAGTCGTGGTCGAAGGAAACCCAACCCGAGTCCATCGCATTGGTAAAGGTCCGGCACTCGGAGGCCAGCTCCGCGAGCGTCGCCGTGTCGAGCAGCTTGACGCAGTGGTTGGTCACGGCGGCGTTGCCGCTGTAGTCACTTCGCGCCCGGACCCAACCACTCACCTGAAAGCCGCCGCCGAGGTTCTCGAAATCCTGGTACCAGTTGAGGTCCAGGCTTCCCGCCGCGCCGGGATTGCAGGAAGGATTCCCGCTGCCTTCGGACACCTGGAGGTATCCGGAACCCGAGTGGGCCGCACCGCCGCTTCCCAGGCTGTAGCCATAACCGCTGCAGGCTGCGTTGACCCAGCCCTGGCTATCGCCCTCGAAGGTAAAGACGCCATCCGCCGGCGGCAGGCCCTTGCCCAGTTCGACGGCCCAGTAGGTCAGGTTGGCCCAGCCGAGCATCACCAGGGGGCTGGAGAAACCGGTGACAGCCGTGTCGTTCAGGTTATTGCTGCTGGATGTAAAGGTCTTGTAGATCTCGTCGTAGACCCTTTCGTCCCATTGAGCCAGGCCAAGGTAACCAGCGGCCCGGTCGACCTTTCCCTGCCTCGGAGGATTTGCCGTGATGCCGTCCAGACGTTCGGCGTAGCTGCTGGGGCCTTTGTGAAACTTGGTCAGAAAGGTCGAGGCGAAGCGGTTCATATGCGAAGTTTCGGGAAAGGGCCGCGTGCTGTTGACGATGTTGAAGCCGCTGTTGAAGGCCTCCATCATGAACTCCAGATCGACCATTCCATGCCCGAAGTCTTCAAGCTTGTCGTCGCGCACGAGGCTCGACCCCCACCAGTAGTGCCAGACATAGCCACTGCCGCTTTCGCTCAGGTCTCTCCAGAACACCCGGCCCATACGCCTGGCCTTGTCTTTGTACTCGGGTTCCTGGGTGAGCTCGTAGAGCGCCAGCAGAGTGCTGCCCATGGCCAGTTGCTGATTGTGCGGTACGTTCCAGCCACGATTGCTTTCCAGCACTGCAAGGTCGTTTCCGGCCCAGAAATAGAAGCCCTCATCCGGCTTGATGTCGACGTCCCGGTAGTCCTCCGCCTTCCAGCGGTAATTGTGGGCGGCAACGACCTGCCGCACCTTGGCCAGATAGTCGTCCGCCTTGGCTCTGAGGACCGGGTCATTGTCCAGGGCCGGCGTGTCGTAGATGTGCTGCACCAGCTTCACGATCGGATAGGTGATCATCCCGCTGTGCACCACATAGCCGTGGTCGCCGAGCGGTACGCCGTTCCCGTCGTCGCCTTGGCTTCTGCTCCAGTAGGCCTTCAGGCGCCCGGCCCAGTCCGGCGTGCCGGCGATATCGTCCCGCAGACTCCAGACGGTATCGATGTGCCGTGTCAGTTCTTCCAGGAAGTAGGGTTTGCCGGTGGCCTTATACATCTGCAGGAGTGCTCTTAGAATTCGGCTTTCACTCCACCCCAGACTCGACTTATCGGCGATGTACCTGTTTCCTTTAAGTTCATACCAATCCATAAAGTTGCTGCACGACAACTGCGCGTGCCCTGCGAGTTCTCCGCATTCCGGATGAAGGCTCTGCGCCTCCGCCCGGTTCGCGCCGAGGCCCAGGGCGAGCGTCGTGGCTAAAAGTCCTGAAACAAGTAGCTTCATCAATTTTCCCTAGATTAGAAGGTTACGTCCTGTTGCTTGCGCAGATGGGCGCCTCGATGAGAGATCTCGGCTTACAGGGGCATCGGTTCGATGGCGCTCTCAGCGTCATCGGAAACCCAACTGCCATGCAGAACGTTGGTTCAGCGCGGCCGATCAATGCGACCACAACCAAGGTGATTTCGATGCCTGAACGTCACGTGGGAATGCGGGGCGCCCTGCACCAGAGGGAGCACCGTGCGGGATGGGAGTTTGGGGACAAGTTGTGATTCCTTCCCCGCGCCGCGTTTTCTTTGACCGCGAGACACCTATATCAATTTCCGACTCCGAAGAAGGCGGCGGGGCAAAGGAGAAAGGAAAGGCGCGATGGTCGCGGAACCGGCAGAAGACTCGACTTACTGGACGACGGAGGCGCGCCGGCGTGTGACCGAAAACCCGGGGCTCGAAGTCATGGCGAAAGGCTCCTTCGTCCTGGAACACAGCCTCGAAGCGGTCTGGCAGGTGATCGCGGCGCCGCGGCATTGGGAGGCGGACGCCTTCCACAACGGGATCGTCCGGATGCAGGATGCCGGCGGCCAGGGCACCTATTTCGAGATGCTTCACACGAACCACCCGATCATCCCCTGGCCGATGCCGGATCAGCGCTTTATGGGGGTGATCATGGAGTGGGAGCCGCTCAAACGCCAGTCCATCGCGGAGCTGAACATCGATGACAGCGCCGGCTCGAAACGCACCCCCGATCACCAGCAAAGCATTGCACTGGAAGCGCTCGGTCCGGCGCGCACGCGCCTCACCTATACGGTCGCAACGATCCGCATGGAGGGGATCAGTCCGGTGACGCGATTCTTCTTTCGACCCTGGGCGCGCTTCCAACTGCGGCGCGCGATCGGCAAGAAGCTCTCCCACATCCGCAACGATCTCGCCCACGCCCGACCGGCAAAGACAAAGGCAACGCAAAGCTGAAGGCAGCGGGGCGCAGAGAGATCGAGGCTTTGGCAGCGCCTCGACCTGCCATAAGGATGGTGAAGTAAGCGAGCGAGTGCCAACTTCTCGTCAGCATGAAATCAGCCTTCAGAATTAGCCGTGTCCGGTCACAATGCCGCCGGGAGCGGACGAACCGCCAACGCAACCTGCGCAATGAAACGGCAGGCTTCCTTGCTCTTCAGGTAACATTCCGCACAGCGGCCACACCGTTTCTTTCTCAATCGGTCTTTTCGCCGATGGTGTGCAGATTAGCGGTTGATTTAGGAATCGTTTCCGGCCTATACCCCCGTCCACCGCAGCAATGCCGCTGTGGTTCAACGCGCAGCAGGAAACCCGATGATGTTACGGGAACACCTCATAAGCCCGAGAGATCGGGCAACGACAACCGGGGTCTAGACCCGCGTTCTGCGCGTGTCCTGCCCCGGCTCACAAAGGCAAGGGAGACAGGACCATGATGAAATTACCACAGACATAAAGACCAACAGGTATCCCTCGCGAGAGGATCAGGAGCCTCATTCGTTTGGTACTTTAATGCCGGCTTTTTCCGCCGGCATGCCCGCTCTATGGCCCGGGTTCCGGATACCCGGCCGGCGCGCTCGGCGTTCGTAATACGCCCTTCGTGTATCGAGTCCAGGGTACCACCATAGGGCATATAGCTCATTGGGAGAGCACCGGGTAGATGATGCCCGGAGACCGCGGGTTCGATCCCCGTGTATGCCGACATGGATGTAGCTCATTGGGTAGAGCACTAGACTGATAATCTAGGTGTAGAGGGTTCGAATCCCTCCATCACACTCAGCTTGCCACGCTGATCTACGACGAAGGATGCCGGAAGAGCGCCAGGCCGGTCCGGTCGCGGTCTCTAAGGAGACTGCGGTTCGGGATGCGGGCCAGGCAGCGGATTGCTTCCGTGCGCTTCCACCGCGCTCTCCAACACCGCCCGCAAGGGACCTCGGCAGGCCGTATCGCCGGTTCAGCCCCGTCTTCAAGGGAACGTCCATTCGGACGGGCCTACGAAATGGGCTGGATCGGGGCAGCTCCCCGAAGTTCCGCCCGGACGGTGGAGGGAGAGAGCCGGAGGCGTCCAGCAGCCGCCGCCGGGGTTCTTCCGGTACTCCTGACCGATCTCTCGCTTCGCATTGGCGAAGCTATGGCGTTCAAGCGCAACGCAGGTCGGTACGAATTTATTTGGAACTTTCTTCGGTTCCGGTCCCTCGCGAAGGACAAAAAGACAAACAAGAAGAGAGAAGAAAAGAAAGGACAAGTTCGATGTTTTACAAGACCGAGAAAATCGCCGACTTCGAGCTCGGTCTCCTTTACCGGAACCGGGTGTTTCAGCGGGTGCTGGAGCCGGGCGTGCACCGCTTCGCGCGGGGCTTCGGCAAGATCGAGGTGGTCAAGCTGGACCTGCAGGCCATGTCCGTAAAGGATCCCGCGCTGGCCGCGCTCTACCTGACCCACCGGCAGGTTGTCGAGGCGCACTTCGCCGTGGCCGATATGGGTGATGGCGAGCTGGGCCTGGTCATCGCCGATGGCAAGCTGGTCGGCCTGGTGGCCCCGCGCAGCGTCGCTTTCTACGGCAAGCGGCTGCGGAAGGTAAGCATCGAACGGATCGATGCCGCCAAGGACTACGTCCTGCCCGAGCGGCTGGTCGCGCCCCTGGTGCGGCTTGGTGCGCGGGAGCTGGTCGCGGTCGCCGAGGTGGTCTCCGACCATGTCGGACTGCTCTACGTCGACGGCGTGTTCCAGCGGCAGCTTGCGCCCGGGCGGTACGCGTTTGTCAAGGCGCTGCGGCGCATCGACGTCGTGACCTTCGATCTGCGGCTGCAGACTCTGGAGGTCACCGGCCAGGAGGTCCTGACCAGGGACCGGATCGGCCTGCGGGCCAATGTCACGGCCGTCTACCGGGTCGCCGATCCGGTAAAGGCCGTGGCCCTGACCGCGGATCTGAAGGACTTCCTCTACAAGGAGCTTCAGTTCGCCCTGCGGCAGGTCATCGGCACCCGCACGCTGGAGGAGGTGCTCGGCGATAAGCTGGGCATCAACACGGCGGTCGCGGAGCTGCTGCTGCCCAAGCTGGCTGACGCGGGACTGCAGGTCCCCTCCGTCGGTGTGAAGGACATCATCCTGCCCGGAGATGTGCGGGAGCTGATGAACCGGGTCATCGAGGCGGAGAAGACCGCGCAGGCCAACGTCATCAAGCGGCGGGAAGAAACCGCCGCGACGCGATCGCTCCTGAACACCGCGAAGCTGATGGAGGATAACCCCATCCTGCTGCGGCTGAAGGAGCTGGAGGCTCTGGAGAAGGTCTCCGAGAAGGTCGGCAACGTCATCGTCGGAAACGGCATGGATGGCGTGCTCGACGACCTGGTGCGGATCCGGCCACGCAAGTCCTGAGGGATGAGCGTGAACCGGAAACGCAAGAGGAAACCGGAGAGCCGGGCCAGGCAGGCTCGGACCTCCGGTAGGGGCCGGAAGCGGCAACGCTTCCGGCCTCTTACGTCTGTGTTGCTTTTCATACCCACAACGAAGACCAAGCAAGGAAACCACAGCATGAGCCTCCGCATCCAGATCGACAGAACGTTCGACGGCAGAGCGTTCCAGCTTCCCCTCTTCTATAGCTTCAAAGGTGGCTTGCGCTTTGCGCTTTCGGAAGGAGGGCACTACCTCAATCAATTCCTGACCGCGCATCGCAAGTGCCTGGAAGTCTGTCAGCAAGTCTTCGAACACGATGATGAGTTGACGGTTTGCCTTAAATTCTACGCGCGACCTGCGTTGTTATCGTGTTTATCCACGCTAAGAGTGCTCCGAGACCTCGAGCTTCTGCCGGTCACCGAAAAAGAGCATTGGGTTGAACAAACCGAGACAGAGTCTGATTGGGGAGATGGGGAAGAAAGCCAGGATTATGTATGGCACCACATTGCCTTTAAAGCTTCGCGTAAGCATTTGACAAATGCCTTGTGGCTGGCTTTTGCGTCCGATTTCGGGCCCATCAAACCGCGCGCTTCGGTGGACGTGTATCTATTCAATCTAAAAAAGAAAGTTCTGGTGTGGCCCTACGATGATCGCGGCATGGATATTGTTGGCCCAAACAAAGCGTTTCTCAGAAAGCTGTATCATGAGTTCAATCACTATTTGCTGGATTACCACCGGCAAGAAATGGATAAGTCATTCAGACAAGATTGAAACTCGCAACATGTTCCGAGTCAGTTCAAAAGTCTCATCCATTGTGGCCTGACGTCGAGCGGACGAAGATTTCTCTCCTGTCCTACTTACGCTAGAACTCACCACATCTGCAGTCTCTCGGTCAGTGGCGTTTTGGACCGGAAAGTAGGATCGGGCGCGTCCGAAACTCTTTCGGCGTCTCGCCTTGGAGTCTCCCTCGCCTTGCGCATTTTGCTCAGCTTGTGATATGCATACGTATGCAATAAAAGCAAAAATACCATGGGAGAGGGACATGACGGAAGCGCTTGAAGAGGTGAAAAGACAGGGGCGCGCCGCCGCTAAAGCCCGGCCCGGCAAGGACAACCCGGCCACGGCGCCGGCGCAGATGGAGGCTCTGGGCACGGAGGTCATGCCGAGCGACTACAGCATCTCCCTGGATGCCTACCGACGCGGCGGCACTGACAGCTTTCTGCAACAGCCGCCCGAAGACCTGGTCCGCCAGCCCATGCGCGGCTTCGAGCCGCAGTACATCAATATCGTCGACTACATCGTCCGCATCACCCACCGGATCTGGGAAGAGAAGGACATCGGCTACATTTACGACACCTACAGCCACGACTGTAAGGTCTGGGACGATCTGGGCCTGCAGTATGGCCGAGACAAGATCGTCGCGGACACGGTCCACACCAACAACGCCTTCCCCGATATCCGCCTGGTCGCGGACGAGGTGATCTGGGCAGGCAACGAAGCCCTCGGCTTTCACACATCCCACCGCACCAAGATCCTGGGCACCAACACCGGCTTCAGCCGCTTCGGGCCGCCGACCGGCAAGCGCGTGCAGCTCTGGTGCATCGCCAACTGCGTCGCCCGTGACAACGAGATCTTCCACGAACATGTCATCTACGACACCGCGGGGCTGCTACAGCAACTGGGCTTCGACGTGGTCGAGACGGCCAGACGCTTCGCCGCTCAGGGATCTGCGGCCGCTCTGCCGCCAAACTTCATGGCAAGCGAGCCCCGACGACTTCAAGGTCAGGGCAAACCGGAAGCAGTCCCCTTTCCTGACGCGCCGGAGGACGACATCAGGACCTTCGTCGAGGCCACCTTCCACAACATCTGGAACCGCCGAAACTTTGGGGCCATCGACCGGGTCTACCAGCCGAGTGTCGTGGTTCAGGGCTCCACCGGCCGTCTCTACCGCGGGACGGGACAGCTCCGCTCCTTCGTGATGTCCATGGTCGCCATGTTCCCGGACATCAGCCTGCAGGTGAACGACCTCTACTGGATGGGCAATCCCGAGGAAGGTTTCCAGGTGTCGATCCGCTGGGGCGCGCAAGGCACGCACAGGGGGAACGGCCCCTACGGCGAGCCCACGGGCCGTGAGGTCAATCTCTGGGGCATCAGCCAGTGGAAGATGAAGGACGGACGCGTTGAACAGGAATGGATGATGTTCAACGAGTTCGGCATCCTGCAGCAGATCCTGCGTCCCTAAGCGGCCCCTCCAGATAAAGAGCCGCGAATCGAAAGCCTGGATCGGCGCGACGGCTGTCCGTACCCGGCGGCAACCCATAGCCCCAGCAACCCGAGACCCAAAAGAGCGAGCGTGCCCGGCTCGGGCACTGCCACCGCGCTGATGGTGAATTCTCCGCGGCCTCTGTCAGCGCCCAAGATCCCTTCCGACGGGATCACCCAGTGCGCGGCGCGAAGGTCCTGGCCGCTGCCGGAATAGCCAAGGTAAAAATCGGCGATACTGTCTGTAAAGGTACTGGCTTCACCATCAAGCAGACCGCCAATGTCAACCTGACGTAGCCGCGAATCGAAGAACGTCAAACGCGCCCCCGCGTTCGTGACATCGAACAGAATGCCACCGAGCGGATTCACCGTGAATGTCAGGGAGGTCAGGCCGACGTCGATGACCCCGTCACCGTTCGGGACATCGGCATCGTCATAAACGAGACTCCAGCTTCCTTCAATGTCAGGCTCCGTGGCTGTTATGCTCATTGAACCGTAAAAGGTCCCGGCCAGTTCTATAAGCTTTGCCGAGGCGTGCGAACTCGCGAGGGTCAGTGGGGTTATCAATGCCATCGCGAGAAGGATCTTTCTCATATCGCTTTTCCGTGTGAGATCTTGACTGGGGGAAAGCGGCGGTCCGGCGAGGGTAGCCTGAGACCGCCGCCAGACGAGCCGCCCGTCCCGGGAGCGGCTCAGACCGCCTTACGACGCCGCGCAACTCCAATACCAACCAATCCGAGTCCCAGCAGCGCGAGTGTGCCCGGCTCGGGGACCGAGACCGTTGGCCGATCCGCTCTCGTGATGGAAAGTTCGGTCACTATGCCAGTTTGCGAGCTCGAACCCGTGGCCAGGCCGGTAAAGTTTCCGCCAATCTGACAACCGCCGCTGCCACAAAAGTTGCTGCTGTGAGCGAAATTAAGAGCATTGGACAAGAGGTCAAAACTAAACACCGGCGGAAAGGCACTGCTTCCGTTCGACAGGTCATCCAAGTCGAGATTGATTGAAAAGAAGGAATTGTTATTAACGCCTGTCCAGTCGAATGCGGTCAACTCATTCAGTTCAATGACATTGTTCGCGTTGGCATCCGCACCGGTGAAGGAGCCTGTGACGGAAAAATCGCCACCAAGGCCCACGGCGGGCCGGGCTTCCAGCGTTACCTCAAACATCAAGGCCGCATTGGCGGAAAACGGAACGGTGCCGCAAAGCAGGACCGCAAACAAAATGAGAAAGGCCTTTTTGGCGCGCAAAGCAGCCGTCAGGCCGCGTCCAACATGAGGTAAAAACCTTGAATTACATTCATTCGAACGGATCATCACGCCTGCTCTCCCCAAAGGTGGTGTTGGGGCATTGCTACGTGCAGGTGTGATTTCTGTCCAATGCTATGAATGTATCAACTGATACAAAAATTGTATCAGTTTCTCCGAGCGCCGGCGTAGTAACGATCATGCAGGGCCTGGTGGACCTTGTCTGTCAGCGGGTTAGACGAGGCCGTCTTCGCGCGCGCGACGTAGTATTCGGTCATGGACTGCTTCGGCATGCGGATTGGTTTGAGCACCACATTCGGAAAGACTGTCGCCCGCGCACATTCGGGCACCAGCGCAATCCCCTCCCCCGCGTTTACCAGCGAGAGGATCGTCAGACTCTGGCCGATGAGCTGCACAAAGTTAGGGCGAATGTTGCGGGCGGCGAAGACCTTGTTGAGAATCTGGTAGCCGTATGCCCCGTCCCCCGGCGAGTACATGATGTAGTCCTGTCCGGTCAGGTCCTGAAGATCGAAGTCTTCCTGCTCCGCAAGACGGTGATCGCGGGGCAGCGCGAGCACGAAAGGCACGCGGTATATGCGGGTCAGCTTCAACAGACTCTGGTCGCGCGGCTCCCGCATGATGCCCAGGTCGATTCGTCCGGCGGGCAAAGCCTCGACCTGTTCGATGGTCTGCATCTCCTGCAGAACAAGATCGACACCTGGCAGGGCTTCCCGCAAGGTCTCGATGACCAGCGGCAGCAGTCCAAGCGCCGCAATGGGAACGAAGCCAAGCACGATACTGCCTTCCGATGCCCGTTCCGCACGCCGGGCGGCCAAAGCCGCCGCCTCGGCCCGGCGCAAGAGATCTTCTGCTTCGATGAGAAAGCGCTGTCCGGCAAGCGTAAGCCGGATGGCGCGGCCTGAACGGTCGAAGAGTTCGACGCCAATTTCCCGCTCAAGCAACTGTATCTGCCGGCTCAGAGGCGGTTGCGTCATGTTCAGCGCCTTGGCGGCGCGGCGAAAGTTCATTTCGCTCGCGACGGTGATGAAACTTCGCAATTGGTTCAGGTCATACATAGGAATGATCGCTTAAAAAAACGGGCGGTCGGTCTGGACTATAACTTCGAACGCCTACGCCCGACAGCCCGCCAGATCGTGATGCAGATATAGGCCAACGCGAGTAGAAGAAACGCGGCGGAAAGCGGGCGCTCGAAAAACGGCAGGAAGGACCCGCGCGTCGACATCAGCGCGCTACGCATGTTCTGTTCGATCAAGGGACCGAGAATGAAACCCAGGATCAGCGGCGGAAAGGGATAGCGGAACTTCAGCATCACATAGCCAAAGGCCCCGAAGGCAATCAGGGTATAGACGTCAAACAGGCGGTTGTTGAGCGCGAAGGCACCAACCGCGCACATCACCATGACAATGGACAGCAGGATGTGCTTCGGGACGGAGAGGATCTTCACGAAGACCCTGATGCCGAAATACTCGACGAACAGCATCATGACATTGGCCAACAGCAGGGCCAGGAAGATGGCATAGACCAGTTCGCCGTTGGTCTGAAACAGCATGGGCCCGGGCTGGATACCGTGGATCAGAAAACCGCCGAGCAACATGGCGGTCACGGTATCGCCAGGGATGCCGAGGGTCATGAGCGGAACCATGGCGGCGCCGATGCCCGCATTGTTGGAGGCTTCACTCGCCACCAGCCCGTCAACAACGCCGGTCCCGAAGTCGTCCGGTGTCTTCGAACTGCTTTTGGCCGCCAGGTACGCCAGGAGATTGGATGTGCCGGCCCCGATGCCGGGCAGCAGGCCGATCCCGATCCCGATCGCGCTGGAGCGAAAGAGATTTACGCCCTGCGACGTGAACTCACGCCAGGAGAGACCGAAGCCGCGCGGCATGACGAAGCGCGGCGGGGATACCTTCTTCTGCCGGTACAGTGTCTCAGCCTCCTTGAGGACCTCCGAAACGGCAAAGAGCCCGAGCAGGACAGGCAGCAGGGCCAATCCTGCATCGAAGTCCGCAATACCGAGGGTGAAGCGTTTGTATCCGTCGACCGGTGCGACGCCGATCATGGCCAGCAAGAGACCCAACGCCGCACTCACCAGGCCTTTGGCCAGGTTCGACCCTGCGAGCCCGGCAACCAGGGTCAGGGCGAAGAGCGAGATCGAAAAGTATTCGAAGGTCCCGAAGCTCAGTGCAAAGCCGGCCAGGGGCGGCGCCAGAAAGAAGAGCGCAAGGCAGCCCAGGATCGAGCCGAGAAAGGAAAAGAGAATCCCGACACCCAGTGCCTTGCCGGCCTGTCCCCGTTGGGTCATGGGATAGCCATCGAAGGTCGTGGCGACCGACGAGGGCGTGCCCGGGATGTTGATCAGAACAGCCGTGATCAGGCCGCCGGAGATCCCGCCGACGAAGAGCGCCACGAGCAGGGCAAGGCTGACGACCGGATCCAGGCCGAAGGTCAGCGGCAGGACCAGAGCGATGGCCATCGTGGCACTCAGGCCCGGAATCGAACCGAAGACGATCCCGACGATGACGCCGAGGAAAATGACCGCGAGCGGAAGAGGCGCAAATATCTGAGACGCGCCGGCGAGCCAGAGATCCATGTTTCCCGCCTACCAAACTGCGCCGGACGGCAGCAGGACCGCAAAGCCGTAGGTGAAAACCGCGTAGACCACCAGGGTCGTCGGCAAGGAGACTGCGACAGAGGCGGCTAAGCGACGCGCGCCAGAGCGGCGGGTTTCTGGGTGATGGGCCTCGGGGCGATAGGCCTCGGGGTGATAGACCTCGGGGGGAGCGAGCAGATAGATTAGAAGCGTCAGAAAAACCAGCGTGGCGGGGAGGAAACCGACGGCGGCGAGACCGGCACCGTAAAGGGCGATCAGCGCCAGCACACCGCCTGCCCGGACAATCGAAGCAGGCGCATCGTCACCGGCCACCTCCTCCTGTCCTTCAGCACTCTCCTGGCCATTCCTTGTCCGCTTGCGAAAGCCCTGAACGAGAACAACCAGTGCAAAGAGGCCGAGCGCAGCCGAAACAACCTCCGGAAAGAAACCTGAGTCGACGCCGATCGGAAACTTGGCGGGTATCGCGCGCGCCGCCAGGTGAAGACCGACGGCCAACAGCAGAAAAACCGCGCCGGAGACTATGTCCCTGTGGGCCGAACGCACACTGACTCTCCCCCGTTAAATCAGAACTGGAAGCCGTTAATGACCTTTTCTTCCGCCGACAGGAAAGCGGCCGCCTCCTTGCTGTCCAGATAAAAGGGTTCCTGCCGGTAACTCTTTTTCAGTTCCTGGGCATAGGCCTCGTTACCGCGCACGACCTTTCCGGCCGCCCCGGAAAGCCTGGCGACGATTGCGGGATCCGTCTTTTTGGGAAAGGCCAGAAAGTAGACGTACTGAAATTGCACGTCTTCGTAACCCGCCGCGGAAAAGGTCGGAACGTCCGGCAGGTCTTCGTTCGGCGCGGCGGCAAGCGTGGCCAGCGCCCGCAGTTCTCCGCTCTCGACATAGGGCAGGATCTGGCCCAGAGGGTTCTGGGAAACATCCACGTTGCCGCCCAATACGGCGGTCAGCCGGCTGGCGGAGCCGCCCAGATCGACGAAGTTGAACCCGCCGCCAGCCTTGTTGATCATGGATCCGATGAGATAAGTGGTCGCGCCGATGTTGGTGGTCAGGTCGATCGCGCCCGGATCGGCGGAAGAGGCCGCCATCAGATCTCCGATCGTCTTCCAAGGCGCGTCCGCCTTCACCACGATCACCCCGCCAGGCTCCCGCCCGACGATGGCGGCGATCTCCATATCGTGAAAAGAAAAGTCCGCAAGACCGGAGGCCGTGTTCACCAGCATGGCCGAATGAAAGAACAGGACCGTCTGGCCATCGGGTTTCGCGTCGTGAACCTGCCGCGCGCCGATACTGCCGCCGGCACCGCTGACGTTGATGACGGGAAGCGACACCCCCAGCTCCGGCTCGAGATACTTGGCGAGGAGGCGCGCATTGAAATCCGTGTCGCCACCCGCACCGAAGGGAACAACGATCTTGACCGGTTTCTGCGGCCAGGGCTCGGCCTGGGCCAGCGGCGACAGAAAAGACGCCAAAACAAAAGACATCAAAAACAGAGAGGCTTTCAGGCCGGAAATCATTGTTTGCTCTTTTTTATGTTTTGGCCGGTTTCGGTGATAGCTCCAGCAAAGCATCGCGCCCCACCTATCGACGGCTGTATTTCTTCTCCCGTAATCCAAGAAAACTAACGTGCTTTGGAGCAGCCGTCCAGGCGGTCTCCGGACACAGATTCGCGAGGCCTTGAGGGGGGCCGGCGCCTGCGAGTCTCTGGAAGCCGCGGCGACCGGAGTCGGCACTGGGTCCTGGAAGCGACGGTAGCCGTCCATAATGATAGCTGCCGCGTGAGTCATCCAACAGGAGCAACCCTGCTCACGATTCCGTGATAGCAAGCTCAAAAGAAATGATACTTTTATTGTATCAATTGATAGAAAGGTAGCATTGGACTGGGATTGTATCCGCACATAGAAATGCCTCGAAAGTTCAATAAACAAGGTCGCCTTCGGCCTCGTCAACTTGAGAGGATTTTGGAAGATGCGCAGAAGCCTGCTGGCCCTCGTCCTTACAGCCGCCGCGGGAGGGAGCGTCGCGGCAGCCCCGCTTGATGCTGTCCGGTCCTTCGACGATCCGCGATTGAGCCCGGTTGTCGACCAATTCGGACGCACGGTTTCCGTTTCCGGAAACAACATCTTTGTCGGTGATATCTTCGACGATGCGAACGGCGCGCGGAGCGGACAGGTCTCCATGTTCGATGCGACCACGGGTGCCCTGATCCGGACCTTCGACGACCCGACGGCGACCAGGGAAAGCTTTTTCGGAATAGGGATCGCGAGCGAGGGAGACCGTGTTCTTATCGGCGCGAACAACAGCCGCGCTGACGGCGTCGGTGCCGGGCAGGCATACCTCTTTGACAGCGCGACCGGCGCGTTACTGCGAACCTTCAACGATCCGTCCCCGGTGCGGGGTGACGGTTTCGGTGGATCGCTCTCGATTTCCGGCGACAATGTCCTGATCAGCGCTGCGCGCGACGCCACCAATGGTGAAAGCGCCGGCCAGGCATACCTCTTCAGCGCCTCGACGGGCGCGCTTCTGCAGACCTTTAACCACCCCAATCCGACCGCTTTCGACCTTTTCGGCGCTTCGGTCTCCGTCTCCGGCGACACTGTAGCGATCGGGACCAACGGCGATATCAGCAGTGGGACGGGGGAAGGCGTGGTGCATCTCTTCAGCGCCTCCACCGGCGACCTGCTGCACACCCTGAATGATCCGACTCCCACGGGAAGAGACCGCTTTGGCGCGAACGTCGCCACCTCAGGCGATCTCGTTCTGGTCGGTGCGGTTGGGGACAGCACGAATGGAAATGGCGTCGGACAGGCGCACCTTTTCGACGCCACGACGGGCGAACTGCTCTTCACCTTCGACGATCCGACTGCAACAGGTCGCGACGGTTTCGGCGTTTCAGTTGCGATCGATGGAGACAAGGTCGTAATCGGCGCTGACGAAGACGACACAGCCGGCGACGACGTCGGACAGGCTTACGTCTTCAGCGTGACGACAGGCGAGCTGCTTTACACCCTGAACGACCCGGCAGCGTCCGATGGAAACCTCTTCGGCTTCGATGTGGCTATCTTCGGCAGCAATGTGGTGGTGAGTTCCTTGCTGGGCGCTGCTGGCGCTCCTGGCGATTCGAATGGCCGGGCCCACCTCTTCAACCTGCCGCCGGACGAGCCCGGACCGGGTCCTGTCGCCATTTCCGAACCAGAGACCCTGGCGCTTTTCGGTCTCGGTCTGGTCGGCCTGACGGCGGTCGGCAAGCGCCGTAGGAGGCACCGGTCATGAGCCGCCCGCAGGAAGTCACTCTGAGCCGGACGCTCAAGCTCGGCGCGACCGCCTTTCTGACGCTGACGGGAACGATGCTTCTTCCGGCAGCGGGTTCGCAGGCGCAGGCGGCCCAGGATCGCTGTCTGATCCTGGGACCGCTCGCCGTCTCCGGCTACATTGGATTTCTGGAGCAGATCGCCCAGGAAAAGCCTGACGCGGCAACCCGGCAGAGTCAAAACGCAGCCGATATCATTTCTCTCTACGAGCGCCTCGGCTGTCCTCAGGACGCGCTGATCGAAGCGATCGAATGCCTGAGCAGTCACGTGGTGGAGCCCAGGGAGCATAAGCCGATCGCCGCAGTGGCGCAGCAATGCATGAAAACGGCGGGCATGCCGACCCGCTGACTCACGGTCGGCGGTTGGCAGTTGGCAAGCATCTAGCGTGCATCGAACTTTTGAGAACCTTGCCCGGCGGGCCTAGAAGGCTCAGGCCATCTCTTCGATGCGCGAACCAATCTTCCCTTTCCTCCTTTCGGAAGAGACAGTTCAAGCGCCAATAGCGGTGCCAATGACAGGCCAGGTCGATGACCTGTCGGGCAGCTTTACGGCCTTGTATGCGCGACTCGCGACCTTCAACCCTCGCAAGCCATTGAAAGAACAGCGCATTTTTCGGAGTAAATTCCTAGTTATCGCCCAACCAGGCCTTAAATTCCGTCGGATTTCTTGACAAATCCGGCGCGCCTTCAATTGGCGAGATACAAAATGTGGCGAAAAATCTGGAGTTTAACCGGTTGGCTCGGAAATTGCTTAACAAGGTAAGAAACGAAGGTATCTGGTCTCATTCCGGCGCAGCGGTCGCTGCACCGCACTCACCTGGAAAACCTCTCGGAAGCTATAGCTTGTAAAGACAAGGGGAGTCTTTTTGTGTTTGGCAGTCAGTTTTTGAAAGTTTTCATCGCACCACTGGCCTTTCTGGCGAGCATCGCGGTGGCATTGCCCGCGACCGCGGGACAGATCGGTTTCGCCGATGTGGTCGTCGAGTTTTTTGACAGTGGCAACGGGACCCTGCCGGGCGGCGGCCCGCAGGGTGGCGCTTTCCCGCCGGCCGCAACCAGCATCCAGGCGGTCTCGCTCGACGTGGTGCTGGGCGACGACGGCCCGGTCGCGACCTTTCTTTCCCTGCCTCTGGGCTCCTTCGTCACGGTCGGCTTTACGGACGACGTGATCTTCGACGGGCCCGGCGACGACATCTTCATCAACGAGGTTGGCGCCGCGCAGGAACTCGCCGATATCTTCGTCAGTTCGACTCTTTCCACCGACCCGAACGACTTCACCTTCATCGGCACGGCGAACGGAAACACTATCTCCGGCTTTGATCTTGCCGACATCGGCTTTACCGACCAGGTGCGCGCGGTCAAGATCGTCAGCCTGGGCAACGGCGGCGCGCCCAACGCCCCCGGCTTCGACCTGGCAAACGTGCAGGCTCTGAACTTTGAGGAAGTGCCGATCGCGGCTGTGCCCGAACCCGCCACTCTGGCGCTCTTCGGCCTGGGCCTCGCCGGCCTCGGCTTCGCGGCGCGTCGGCGAGTACGCTGAATCTCGGTTATCTGTCGGCAGGTTGATAAGCCGCTCAGCTTTGGGGAGGTTCGCACGCCCCCCAGAGCTGTCCGTGCGCTTTTACCCAGTTTAGCTTGCCATTCGATCAGGGCCCTTGAGACACCAGAGTCTCGATCGCCTCGGTGACCGCTTCGCACTTTTCATGGTTCAGTGCGTCTGGATGGGGTGAGCCGAAGGCACCTTTGTCGTTGTCGAAGTATTTGCCGGAGACATCCTCGAACTCCGCCGACAACGCCAGATGGGTCAGGATCTGGGCACCGATACCGAGGTCGTTGCCGGCAATGCCGAAGCCCTCCTGCACCATCTTGCTGCCGAGCAGCGAACCGGGGTTGACCGCAATGACGGCGGGCCCCTCATCTCCCAACCGTAACGCCAGGCTCCGCGACCACATGGTCAGGGCCAGCTTGCTTTGCGCATAGGCCTCCATATCGGGCAGACGCGCCTGCCCCACCAGCGCCCGCAGGCTGACCGGGGCCTGCGCGGCGGAAGAGAGGTTGATGACCCGCCCGGTCTTCCCAAATAGCGGCAGCAGTTCCCGCGTCAGCAGATAGGGCGCGATGCTGTTGACCGCGAAGCGCAGGTCGAGCCCGTCCGGCGTGACGGGATCAGAGGCCTTGAAGATGCCGGCATTGTTGATCAGGACATCGATGCTGGTGTGCCTCTCGGCCACAGCCTCCGCCAAAGCCTGAACCTCTGTCATGCGCGCGAAGTCGGCGATATAGCTTTCCAGGGGGCCGCAGTCCGGCAGGGCCGCGAGTGTTTTCTCCGCAGCGGCCAGCTTCGCCGGATTGCGCCCATGCAGCAAAATATGGTGGCCGAGAGCAGCGAGTTGCTTTGCCGTCTCCAGCCCGATGCCGTCCGTGGCGCCGGTGATCAGAATGGTCTTTTGCATCGTCTCGGTTCCTTCACCCGGAAAAGTCCGGCAAGAGTTCATCGGCCAGGCGTTTCATCGTGACCTCGATGTCGGCGCTGTTAAAGCGCAGGTTCAGCGCCACGTGGTTGACGCCGATCGCCTCCCGCGCCAGGAGATAGGCACGCAGGTGATCCATGCCCAGCCGGAATCCCAGATGGATCGGCTGCGGCGGTGTTTTCGGGTCTGCAGCCAGATCGATGTAGAGCGGCTGCATCACCGGCTTGTCCGGCGCAGCGGCAGCCTGCAGCCGCTGCCGCCAGTCCTCGATGATTTTCGCCTGTGTTGCAATGGGGTGTGGATAGGTCATCCAGCCATCGCCGTTTCGCGCGATCCAGCCCGGGTCCTGCTGGCTGCCGCCCGTAACCAGCAGCGGCAGTTTCCCCGAGGCCGGTTTCGGCAGCATATCCAGGCCGCCGCCCGGGCTGCCATAGCCGTTTTCGAACGCCGGAGCCGTTTCCGCCATGCGCCGGATGTACGCGAAGCTGTCACGGAAGCGCGCACCGCGCTCGCCAAAGGGCAGGTTGACCGCCGGGTACTCCTCGGGCCGGTCGCCCGATGCCACCCCGAGAATGAGACGCCCGCCGGAGAGAACATCGACGCTGGCCGCGGCCTTGGCCACATGGGCCGGATGACGCAGGGGCAGCACGATGCTGGCGACCCCCAGGGCAATACGCTCCGTCTGTCCGGCCAAAAGGCCGAGGTAAACGAAGGGATCGTAGACCTGTCCCGCATCGCCGAAGGAGGGCACGTTGAAAGGGACATCCCGCAACCAGACGGCCGCGAAGCCGAGCGCTTCCGCGAGTTGGACGCGCTCGAGATGACGGCGCATCGCCGGCACCGGCCCCGTCGCGTAACTTTCCATCGGCGCCACCAGGCCGAGGCTCAGCCGGCCCGGATGAAAGACGCTGTTGAATCCTCGGTTGACGGCTTCAAAGCCCGCAATGGTTTCGCCCCCCGGATCTTCGACCTTCATCAGCATGGAAATGTCCCTCCTTCAGCGACCGGGACGCAGGCTGCGCCCCGGCCTTGGACTCTACGATCACCGCGCCGGAATCACGCCTCGGCAGCGAGGTCGTCCTTACCTTCGATCAGGAAGTGGAAGCTGTTCGAACCGGCGGTGCGGGCTTTCAGGTGTGGCACATAGCGTGCATCGTTCATGAAACCGACGGCCGCCTCCTTGGACGGCCACTCGATCACGATGCGCAGGTCGGAGGGCTGATCCTCCCCCTCGAGCTGCTCGTGGCTCGCCGTGCGGGCGAGATACTTACCGCCGTATTCGGCGACGAGCGCATTCGCGGGACCGATGTAATCGGGGATCCAGTCTTCATTGGTCGGGGTGACGGCAAGGACAGAATAGTAGGTCATGGTTTCGGCTTCTCCAATGATCGGGGACGTCTCAGTCTGTGTTTGTCTGGGCAGTCAACGGGCGAAACCGTCGAAGGGCTTCAGAAGCTTAGGCGCAAGGGCCGCATGCCGCGCGCGCAGGTCTTCGGGAAGATTGCCGAGATGGACCATGCGGGTAGCGGGCGCAGCGGCGACCCAGCGTTCGGCAAAGTTGTCCCAGTTGGTGATGTGAATGTGCGCGGATTCGACGTTCGCGAAACGCTCGTAAACCAGGACATCGCCGTCGTCGGAAACGTAGTACTGATAGTTCAGCGTCCCCCCTTCCTTTCGGGTTTCCGCGACGATCTCCTTCACGATCGCGGCGAAGGCATCGCGCTGCCCCTCTTTGATCTTCGCCTCGACGATCCAGCCGATATTCTCGAACATGGCTTTTCCCTCCTTTTCTTGAGGCTGCGGGCCACCGAAATGGCGGCTTCACGGCGGAATATATTTCTTGTAAAAATTATATAAATAGGCAGTTTTTGAATTTATAATTCGGATTTTGGATAAAATAGTATGGATACGGACAGCCTTCGGCTCTTCGTCCTGGCGGCGGAAAAGCTCAATATCAGCGCCGCCGGCCGGGAACTCGGCATGGCGCCGGCGGTGGCCAGCGGACGGCTCGCAAAGCTGGAAAAGACCCTGAGCGCAGATCTTCTGCATCGCTCGACCCGAAAGGTGTCTCTATCGCTGGAGGGCGCCGAGTTTCTGCCCTATGCCAAAGAAATCCTCGCCCAGGAAAGCGCCGCTCGTGCCGCCCTGGGACTGGACAGTTCCGAAGCGACGGGAACCCTCCGCTTCACGGCCCCCAGCAGCTTCGCCCAGCTCTACATCGCACCGCTCTTGCCCGCGTTCCTGGAGCAGCATCCCGGCATCAGCCTCGAACTGCGCCTGTCCGACACGCCCTTCGACCTGATCGAGGGCAGCTTCGATCTGGCGCTCAGAAACTCGACGCCGGAAGACAGCAGCCTGAAGGGCCGCAAGCTCGCCGACGACGAGCGCATTCTCTGTGCCGCGCCCAGCTATCTCGCGCGGTACGGCGAGCCACGGCACCCGGAAGATCTCGACGGTCATCAGTTGATCGGGTTTAAGGATGTCCCGGCGCGAAAACTGACCGGCCCGAGCGGCACGGCAGGCCTCTTCGATCCTCTCCAATCCGGGCGTCGCGTCATCCTGGATGACGGCATGAACCAGAAGGCCATCACGCTCGCCGGCGCAGGCATTTCCCTGAACTCGCTTTGGAGCATCCACGGCGAACTGGCTCAAGGGTCACTGATCCAGGTCTTGCCGGACTACGCTGTCGAGGACCGGTCCGTCCTCTGGCTCATCTACCCGAAATCGAACGTGCTGACCGCGAAGGTGAGGATCTTCATCGACTTTCTTCTGGAGAGGATCGGCAGGTCATCGCCTTGGGAGTCGCGTCCTCTATGAGCAGCCTTCGCACTGGACGAACGCAGCTTTAACGACATGATTCTTCAGTTACCGTCCTGTGGTTTTGCCCCACAGGCATTCTCGGCGATCCAGTCCGCGTAGGGCTGCGTTGACCGCTCGATATCGACCTGGAGCAGTGGCGGCAGTTCATAGGGGTGCAGTTCCTCGACCACAGCCTTGATTTCGTCGAAGCGCGCCGCAAGAGTCTTGGCGGTCAATGTCACTTCGGGTCCTTCACGGACCGCGCCTTTCCAGCGGAAGACGGAGTCAATCTCAGTGACATGCACGGCGGCGGCCAGATGCCGCTCGACCAGCGTCGTGGCGATGGTCCTGGCCACGGTCCGGTTTGGCACCGTGATGACAACCAGAACCGCTTTGTCGTTTGTCTCTTTTTGCACCATCTTGGCAGGAGCGCCCCGTATGAAGAAATCGCCACCCGACTGACAACCTACAGCTTACCCGCTTGCAGGCAGAGCCTCCGCAGAGGCGTTCAAATCACTGTAGCGAGGACATTCCGCCTTGTCAGCCGACGCCATCTTTCCGAGGACAAACTCCAGCCCTGAGCAGGGCCGTTCCTTTGCCGCCCCTTGCCAAGCAGCGCCGGTCTCCCGTACAACTGCCCTCCCCGGCGCAGGAGCGCCGCTGTCGGAGCAAGGCTTTGCCATCATAAACGCCGGTCTCAAATCTAGCCCTCGCGTGGCCTGAGCGCGTTCTTTCCGGAACGCCGTCGGGCCTTTGACCCTGCGTTCGCCGAGGTGGCGGTTCGAGACCGGTATGGCATGCCCTTGCGCAGATCCCTCACAGCTCGAGCTCTTAGCCGCCTGAGCCCGGATTTGCCCGCAGGGCTCTGCTGATCGCGCGGTCTCCGCCGCCAGCGCATTTCTTCGTGACTTCGTTTATCGCCGCACCGGATTCCGTGAGCGCGTTCCGATTGCCCGGAGCCCTCACTTCACGCTCAGACCGTCCTCTCGGCGGACTTCCGACTGGAAGACCGAACCGAGATGTCCTCTTTGCTCTCCGTCCTCTGGACGGTCAAACCCTTGAACACCCCGCGGCCGCGGCTCTTTTGCAGCGGTTGCGGTAAAAGCGAAAGCTTTAACAGCAGCGGCAGGTTCCGGCTGAACGCCAACGGCAAGCGGCTGGACGCCTGGCTGCTCTATCGCTGCATCACCTGCGCCACCACCTGGAAACGGCCGCTTGTCGAACGCCGAAACCTCCAGACCCTGGACCCGGCCTTTCTGCAGGCCCTGCAGTCCAACGACCCTCTGCTCGCAGAGTCTGTCGCCTTTGACTTGGCGGGACTGCAGGCTTTCACCGGACAGATCGAGGTCTGTTCGGAAACGCTGGTCCGCAAGACGCCGCTGAACGGTCGGATCTCCGGTTGCGCCCGCCTGGAGATTCAATTCGCGATCCCCTGCTCCACAGCCCTGCGTACGGACCGGCTGTTGGCCCGGGAACTTGGCCTTTCCCGGGGCCGTATCGAAAAGCTGGAAAGGCAGGGCCGGCTGATCGTCGCGGGCCCTGCCCGGAAAAAGCTGCGGAGACCGCCAGTCGATGGTATGCGCCTAAGCTTCGACCTTTCAGCCGAAAGCGACGCGGTGCCGATCCTATCGGCGGCCATTGGCCTTGAGGACTGAGACCAGACGGAGGTGCAGCGATCCTGCCAGCCAGGATCGCTGCACCTCCCACATGGTTATCCGCCTCAGATCACCACCTGCGCGCCGATCACCAGGATCGCGGCCCAGGAGACCAGGTAGGTGGGGGTACGCAGATAGGGAATGCCCAGGGTGTAGACCACCGCATGGGCCAGACGGGCGACGAAGAAGATCTGCGCCCAGAGGCCGGCGACTTCACCCGCGGAATCGCCGCCGAACAGCGCCACACCCAACACGACCGCGATGAAGGCCGGCATGGTCTCGACCATGTTGAGATGCGCGCGCTTCGCCCGCTCGGCCCAGAGCGGCGGGGCCGGCTGTTCGACCGGGAAGCCGGCCGGATAGTTGTTCAGAAAGGTCGGCAGGCCCCAGACGAAAAGCCGCGCCAGAATGTAGGGTGTCCAGAGCAGAACCGTGAGCATGCCGCTCAGGGCGAGGTAGAAGTAAGCTGTTTCCATTATCCTGTCCTTTTGCTGCGAAGACGCTGTCGAGCGCTTCTGATCCCAAGGACCGCACCACAGGGCAGAAGCAGCTCCATCAGCGCGGCTGTCTGAGCAGTTGCGCAGCACCGGACGGGAAATCAAGTTTCTGGCGGAGAACTGAACTCTCAGCACAGTCTTATGGACGATCGGCATAGAATCGGCCGAATCGTCTAAAGGAGCGGCTATGAAGCCTATCGGAAAAACGCACGCAAGCGACGCGCGCATCACCGCCCCTGCGAATAGGTAACAGGGGAAAATTCGTCGTTTCGATTGCCGATCTTCGCTAACCCGGAAACGGCAGATTATGACCCGTGACAGCGGCGAGACGATATGGTGGCAGCTCTCCTTTCCATCGCCATAATCTGCACCGCGCTTTGCTCAGCCTATGCGCAGCTTCGGGGCTGGGAGCTGCCGGGAGCGCATGCCTCAGAAGCAAAAGAACCCGACATCCGCACCGATTAGGGAACGGATGCCGGGATCATGTCCGGGGTCGGAGCTCAGTGAACCTGTTCGATCTTATTGAAGTCAACCACGCGGTCTTCCGGTGAGCTGCGGATGGCCATGACCTCGCTGCGCTTGGCGTAGAGGATGTAGCCGAGGCAGGCGAAGTAGAGGCCGATGACGATCGCGCCGATCCACTGGATCTGCAGGAAGTCCAGCTTGAACAGCAGGGTCAGGCCGAACAGCAGCGCCACGTGCAGACCGATATACTTCATCCGACCCAACCGGGCTACGGTGAGCTTCAGGTTGTCTGAGTAAAGCCGGGTCAGGGAGTCCAGAGAGTTGATCACGAAGGTCACGCCGACGACGATCATGGCGATGCTGAAGAGGCCTGCGATCTCGAGACTGTTGAGATGATAGTAGTAGAGCACAGAGAACCAGATCGCGAGCGGGATCGAGGGGAAGACCACCAGCGCGACCAGCACCTGCCAGGTCTTCAGGCCGCCGACGAAGCGGGAGGTGAACTGGCCGATCATGATGCTCCAGGCGAACCACCAGAAGAGATAGAACTCATGGTAGTCGTTGATGGGGAGAACGAACTTGTGGATATTCGCGAAGTAACCGCCGATCAGCCCTGCGCTCTCCAGGATTGCGCCGCCGCCCATGCCGGCCGCCACCGCCATCAGGACGATCAGTCCGATGAATAGCCAGGTCGAGGCGAGGCTGAGAATCTTCACGTACTTGATGTCGGTGCTCGAGTAAACGGACGCCAGGATCACCACGAAGACGATCACGTAGAAGGTGGCCGTGATACTTTCGCCGTCGCCAATCTGCGGCGCGTACCAGGGCAGGTTCGTGAGGAAGAGATAGGCGGTGAAGGCGCAGGTGCCGATGATGACGACATTGTTCAACAGGCGCACCCAGGGGATCTCGAAAAAACCGACCCGCGGCTCGATAACGCAGAAGTAAAAGCTGGTCAGGAAATAAAAGCCCCAGATCATGAAGCCCCAGAAACCGAACTCGATGGCGAGCGGATTGGTGAAGGCGTATTCGGGACTCTCTGCCGTGTTGGCATAGACCGGGAACTCGGTCAGCGGAAACATGATCAGGCCGACGTCCAGGCCCGAAGTAAAGAGGATCGCGATAAAGGTGAACAGCGGCACCGGCGTCACGCCGATGCATTCCAGATTGCCCCACTTGACGAGGCTGAAAATCACCATCCCCAGCGCGAGCAAAACGCCCGCCGATAAGATCAAAGTCACGGCTTCCTCCCACCTTTTGCTTATGTAAATCCGCAGAGCCGTCGCGCCCTAAGCGACTGAATTTCTTTATTATCCGCTCTGTATACAAGTTTGTATGCTGAAGCATGCCAAAATTTGCACGGTCGTGCAATCAAAAAATCGCTGGATCAGCTTGAAGGCGCTGCAAGCGCGGCTTAAACTGAAGCAAAAGCCGGCCGGGAAGAGCCGGGCGTCATTAGGGAGCAGGAAAGACTGAATGGGCCGGCAACGGATTAAGGATCTCCGCCGCGAAGAGTTGATCGATGCGGCCATCTCGGCCGTCGTGGAGCATGGCTTCGCCGCCGTGACGGTCAACCAGATTGCCGCGCGCGCCGGCGCTTCGGCCGGCAGCATTCACTACTACTTCGGCGGCAAGGAAGAGCTGCTGGAAGCCACCATGCGCCGGTTTCTCTCCACCTTGAAACGCGAAACGCTGGAGCGGCTGTCAAAAGCTCAAGGTCATCGCGAGCGTCTCAGCGCCCTGGTCCTGGCGAATTTTGGCGACAGCTTTTTCACCGGCCCGACCGTGAACGTCTGGATGCAGTTCTGGGCCCACGCCCCTTACAGCCGGCCCCTGGCACGTCTGCAACGGATCAACCGAAACCGGGTACGCAGCAACCTGAATATCGAACTCTCGCAGCTTCTGCCCGACTCGCAAAGAGACACCGCACGCCGCGCGCTCCAGGCCTATATGGATGGCGCCTGGCTGCGAAAGGCCCATGACCCGGATGGGGTCAGCGCCGAAACCGCGCGGCAGGAAGCCGAACAGGTGATCGGGATGCTGCTTGGGTAACTGCCCGCGCCACCCAGCGGTCGGCCCGCGAAGAGGGGCCTCCGCACCCAACGAAGTAAAGGGAATGAAGACATGAACGAGCGACGCGTCTGCTTCGACTTCGAGGTCACTTTTTCCAACGGGGGCGGTATCCAGGGTCAGGATTTCCGCCTGGACATCGAAGGCGAGGATATCGCGGACGAAGCCCTGGCGGCCTATATCATCAAGGATCTGCGCCTGCTGATGGTCGGTGAGGTGCGCATCCTCAACAAACGGATCATCGAGGAGCGGCACAAGCGCAATCAGAGCCCGGTGGACGACACTCAGTCAGGAAGCGGCGGCGACGACTTCATCGACCTCAGCCACAGCATCACCGACGGCATGGTCACCTACAAAGGCCTGCCCGCGCCGCTGATCTGCGACCACATCTCCTTTCTGGACTCCCATGCGCACTATGCCGAGGGCACGGAGTTCCAGATCGGTAAGATCGAGATGGTTTCCAACACCGGGACCTACATCGATACGCCTTTCCACCGTTACCGCGACGGCCATGACCTGGAGGGGCTGGCACTGGAACGGGTCTCGAACCTGCCGGGCCTCCTGGTCCGGGTCGCGGGCGCCGCCGGGCGCGCCATCGACTGGACGGCCTTCGCCGCAAGCGACATCGGCGGGCGCGCGGTCTTGATTGAGACCGGGTGGAGCAGGCATTGGGGCACGGATCTCTACTTCGAGGGGCACCCCTTCCTGACCGAGGCCGCGGCAATCTACCTGCGCGATCAGGGTGCGACGCTGGTCGGGATCGACTCCCTCAACATCGACGACATCTCCGGCGGCACCCGCCCCGTGCATTCCATCCTGCTGGCCGCGGAGATCCCGATCGTCGAGCATATGACCAATCTTTCGGCCCTGCCGACCGAAGGCTTCCGCTTCTTCGCCGTGCCGCCCAAGGTTCGCGGCATGGGCACCTTTCCGGTGCGCGCGCATGCGCGGCTGGAGTAAGGAAACACCGCGCTACGGCTTTCGCCTCAGATCGATCTCGGTGGCTGGCCGGGAGAGGAAAGGCGCACCGACCAGGGTCCATTTGCCGTCGCGAAAGGAGACCCGGGTTTCGATGTAGCTCTTGCGCCAGAGCGCCCGCTGGTCCTGTACAGAGGGATAGGCACGCGCGGCGAAGCGCATGGCATGGGGGTCATAGAAAAACAGAAGATAGTCATCACCGTCCATCAGTTGCTCGAGCGAAAAGGGTTCGTAAACCCGGAGACTGATTTCCGGACGCTTCAGAAACCGGCGTACGAAGCCCTCCTGCCCTGCGCCGCCGATCACCTGTTTGACAACCCGTTCATTGACGCAATTGACCGGCCGGCAGGGCAGCGCCCGAAGATCCTCGGCGCGGCCCTCCATGATGATATCGCGCAGCCGGTCGGCAAAGAGGTGCACAGTATCTGGCGTTTCCTGCGGCCAGAACTGCGCCAGGACAACACCGCCGCCACAGAGCAGAAACAAAGAGAACTTAAGCCAACCGTGGTAGCGGCTCATGCGCTGCGCAAAGGTCTCGCTCACAATTCCGCGGACCTGTTCCTGCACCGGCACTCTTGCGGCAGATTCATCGTCAACCTTTTCGACATCGCATTCGACAGACCCAACTCATACCTATACCACATAGAGAATCTCTCTACCGTTACGAGATACTTCAAAAAGGGGAAACTCCGGGCTGAAGCATCGCGGAGCACAAAGGCCTGGCGCAAGGCGGCACGGTACGTACGAAACATATCGGCCGCGATATCTTTGCGGGTCTGAAGAACATCATCGGCGACGAACTCAAGAGCTATACAGAACTGCTGGAACGCGGCCGCCGGGAAGCGGTTCTGCGTATGCAGGAGAAAGCCGCTGCAGAGGGTTTTCCCTCATCGTCAACAGCCGTTTCTCAACCGCCACTATCGCGCAGGGCGTCGAAGTCCTGGTCTACGGCACCGCCGCGAAACCCCGGTAGAAGCCAGGGTAGCGCATCGCCTTTAGACCGCCGCTGATTCGGGACGCGACCGCATAGGCGAATCGCGTTACCATAGGCCTACGGTCGATCACCACACCCCGGCAAAATCCCTTCTCAACCTCCGTCGACCGTGATTTCAGACACACGTATTTCGGAGCCCATCATGTTGTTCATCACCAATCGCTTTCCGAAACAAAGCATTCGGTCCAAGAAAAACCGCCGTTTCGACTTCGATCTGCAGAACAATGCGGCCAGCAACTCGGTCTTCTACTGCGAACGCGCGGCCGACGGCAGCAGCGTCGAGGTCGGCAGCCAAGCCTTTCTTAAAAGGCTCAAGGCGGCTGAACGGCGGCAAGTCCTGATTTACATCCACGGCTTTTCGAATCTGCCGGATACGGTTTTCGCCGGCGCCACGGAGTTTCAGAAACTCTGCGACCAGAAGAAAGACGGCGAGGTTCTGGTTATCCCGCTGATCTGGCCCTGCGACAACGACCTTGGGATCGTCAAGGACTACTGGGACGACCAGAAGGCGGCAGACCAGAGCGCCTTCGCCTTTGCGCGCGTGCTGCAGAAGTTTATGGAATGGCGCGAAGACAAGGATGAGAACCCGCCGGAAGACCCTTGCCTGAAGCGCATCAACGTCCTGGCCCATTCCATGGGTAACCGGGTGCTGCGCGAAACCATCGCCGCCTGGGACCGTTACGACCTGGCCAACGGCGTTCCCCTGATCATGCGCAACACCTTCCTGGTGGCTGCGGACATCGTCAACGAGTCTCTGCACAAGGGCGAACGCGGGGAGTTGATCTGCCATGCCTCGCGCAACGTTGTGGTCTACTACGCTTCAGACGATCTGGCACTGCGCGCCAGCAAGGCCGCCAACCTGAAAAACAAGGTCGCCTCCCGCCGCCTGGGACACACCGGACCGGAGGACATGACCCTAACGCCGCAGAACGTCTATACGGTCGAGTGCGACGACATCAACAATGTCTACGACAACCCGAAAGGTCACAGCTACTTCCGCTCCGGCCGCGAAGAAGGGCAGCCCGGCCTGGTCTTCGACCACATCTTCGCGACACTGCTCTCCGGCCGCGTCTTTCCGGAGGACGACGAACGGCGGGCGACGATTATTCGCGAGTGATCAGCCGCTAAGCCGCCCGGATGCGCTCCAGGAACTGCTCGACAGCGGAGCGAAGGCTTTCGGACTGGCGGTCGAGGCCCTGGGATGCTTCGAGCATCTGGCCGGAGGCCTCACCGGCCTGGCCCGCCGCCTGGGTCACGCCGTCGATATTGCCGGAGACCTCCCGTGTGCCGGCAGCGGCCTCCTGAATATTGGCGGAGATCTCACGGGTCGCATCGCTCTGCTGGCCGACGGCCGAGGTGATCTCATTGGCGATGGCACTGACCGACTCGATGGTGGTGACGATCTGTCGGATGGCATCCGCCGATGAGGCGGTCGCTTCCTGAATCTCCGAGACCTGCTGGGAGATCTGGTCGGTTGCCTGGGCCGTCTGGTTGGCCAGGGCCTTGACCTCACCGGCCACGACCGCAAAGCCCTTACCGGCCTCGCCCGCTCGCGCCGCTTCGATGGTGGCGTTCAGGGCCAGCAGGTTGGTCTGCTCCGCGATGTCCTGGATCAGGCTGATGACCTCACCGATCTTCCGGGCCGCACCGCTCAGGCCCTCGACCTGCGCGTTGGTATGCTGTGCCTTGGAGACCGCGTCGCTGGTGATCCGCGAGGACTCTTCCACGCGCCGGCCAATCTCCTGGATCGAGGACGACAGCTCCTCGGAGGCGGCGGCCACGGTCTGGACATTGGCCATGGCCTGTTCGGAGGTAGCGGCGGCGGCGGAGGCCTGATCGCTTGTCTGACTCGCCACACCGGAGAGGCCCCGGGCCGTCGTGAGCACTTCGTCGGACGCGGTGGCGACGCCCTCGACCACCTCCTTGATGCTGCCTTCGAACTGCTGCGCCAGACTTTCCAAAGCCTGCTTGCGGTCTTTCCGGTTTTCCTCGACGTAAACCGAGATGGCGATGTTCATATCGAGCAGCGCGGCCTTATTGACGGCTGCCAGAGCCTCGGCGCGCTTGCCCTTCGTGCCCCGGTCACGCCAGCCGCCGTCATAGTGATCGCTGATACAGCGCAGCAGTTCCGTGGTGATGTAAGTGTAGCCGCCGATGTACCACGACGGCTCCAGTCCCACCCGATTGTGGACGCGCCCGATACAGCGCACGGATTCCACGTAGTCCGCGTCGAAGTCACCGGCCAGGATCAGCAGCCAGTGCTTCACCTGCTGCGACTTCGCGTGATCTCTCGACGCCTGATCCTGAAACAGGCCATTGGGGGCCGCGAAGCCGGAAATGTAGTCGTAGAAACGCTCGAGAATGTCGGACAGATGCGCCTCCAGAAGCGGCTTCAACTCCCGCAGAACCGCCCCTGTTTTCTCGTCGATCCGATTAAACCGAAGCAATTCTTCGTGCTTGTCTCTGGTCACCACGCCCTTAGTCCGTTTCTTCTTTAAGTCTCGAGAGGCTTTAAACGACTTCTGATAGGCGAAAAGCCCTAAGGATTTGTGAAAAATACATCTTTTGTTTGTAGGTAGAGACGCAAACAGAGTTATCATGCCGGTAAGTCTTCTGACTCCGCACAGGCCGACCAAGGCTTCCACCCCAGTCGCCGCGCGGCTATCCTGCACCCATGAACATCAGCGTCAGCCATATTTTTCTGAGCGAAAACAGCGCGATCAGCCTGCAGATGCGCCTGCGCGAGACCATCTCGGCGGCGATCTGGTCCGGGCGCTTCGCGCCGGGGGACAAGCTGCCCTCGACCCGGGCGCTGGCGCAGCATCTGAAGATCGCGCGGATCACGGTCTCTGCCGCCTATCAGGAGCTGGTGGCCGACGGTTATCTGGTCTCGGCGCCGCGCAGCGGCTATCTCATCTCCGAGACCTCGCCCAGCCTGCGCCTGGCAGCCGGGGAAAAAGCACGCGAGGAAAGCGCCAAGGTCGAATGGTCGCGCCACCTGCCGCGCAGCTATGCCGCCATGGCCGCGCAGGTCAAGCCGGCCAACTGGCGCGCCTACCGCTATCCCTTCGTCTACGGCCAGGCGGACCAGAGCCTCTTCCCGCACGACGCCTGGCGGGACTGCGCGCGCCGGGCGCTGGGCAAACGCGACTTCGATGCGGCCGCCGGCGATTTCCGGGATGCAGACGACCCCATGCTGGTCAAGCAGATCGTGATGCGCAGCCTGCCCGGGCGCGGGGTCGCCGCCCGGCCGGAGGAGATCCTGGTCACCCTGGGCGCGCAGAACGCCCTCTGGATCGTCGCGCACCTGCTGATGTCGCACCGCGCGGATGCCTTCGCCGCCATGGAGGAGCCGGGCTACCCGGAACTGCGCGAGATGCTGCGCCTCTCCGGCGTCAGGCTGGCGCCGATCCCGGTCGACCGGGAGGGGATGTGCGTCGAGGAGATCCCCGAAGGCGTGCAGGTGGTCTTCATCACCCCCAGCCATCACGCACCGACCGGCATCAACATGTCCCGGGCGCGCCGGCGGCGGCTTTTGGAGCTGGCGGAGGAACGCGACTTCATCGTGGTCGAGGACGACTACGACTACGAGATGAACTACCTCAAGCCGCCCCTGCCCGCGCTGAAATCGATCGACCGGCAGGACCGGGTGATTTACCTGGGCAGCTTCTCCAAGACCCTCTTTCCCGGCCTGAGGCTCGGTTACATCGCGGCGGCGGAAACGCTGATCACCGAAGCGCGCGGCCTGCGTACCCTGGTGACCCGCCACCCGCCGGGCCTAACCCAGCGCGCCACCGCCTACTTCCTGGCGCTCGGCCACTATAATGCCCACGCCGCGCGTCAGCGCGAGGTTTTCAAAGACCGCTGGCTGTTGCTGGAGAAGGCTCTCGCCGCAACCGACCTGCGGGTCGTGAACCGCGACACCATCGGCGGCGCCAGCGTCTGGCTGGAGCTGCCGGAAGGCGTCGACGGCGAAGCCCTGGCCGAAGAACTGAAGAACGACAGCGTGCTGATCGAACCGGGGGCACGGTTTTTCGCATCCGACGACCCACCGCGCAATTTCGCGCGCCTGGCCTATTCGGTCATCCCGAAAGACCGGATCGAACAGGGGGTCAAGCTGATCGCGGAGGCGATCGGGCGCTGGGAGAAGTGAGACAGGGAGCGGGCAAACGCCGCCTGAGCTGCCGCACAAGCGCTCTATCTGAGGCGCCATCGGCAAAGGGGGGAGTGTAATTCGCGCGATCCGCGATTAGTATCGGGTCATGACCTTAGGCTCGAAACGCGGGCGGCCGCGTTGCAAAGACATACTGACACCGGCGGAATGGCGGGTCGTACACTTGGCTCAGCATGGTCTGTCAAATCGAGAGATCGCGCGGCGCCGGGGCGTCTCCCTCGATGCGGTCAAGTTCCACGTTTCGAACGCGGTCTCCAAAATCGGTCTGGAGAACAAACAGGCGCTTCGCGGATGGTTCGCCGAACCCCTCGACAGCGCGCTTCGAAACCGGAGAGCCGACATGGAACCCGATCTGAAACTTGGCCCGATCGGGCAGATTTCGCGGTCTGTGTCCGACATTGACCGCTCGGAGGCCTGGTACCGGGATGTGCTGGAACTTCCGCACCTTTATAGCTTCGGCAACCTGGCCTTCTTCGACTGCAACGGAACGCGGCTCTTCCTCGAGCAGAGCCCGGAGCAGCCCACCGGGGAATCCGTAATCTACTTTCAGGTTTCGGACATCACGCAGGCTTACCAGAGACTTCTCGGTCGCGGCGTCGACTTCTCCAGTCCCCCGCACAGGATCCACAAGCACGACGACGGCACCGAGGAGTGGATGGCCTTCTTCAAGGATCCGGACGACCGGCTCCTGGCGATCATGTCGCAGGTGAAGCCGGACTGAGGGGCAATGGCTGCAGAAAACCGTTGGCGGATCACGCCTCGTGCGAACGGATCACGAAGTGCTTCGTGGTGGTTTCCAACACCTCCCAGTAGCCGGTGAAGCCATTGGGGATCAGGAAGGCGTCGCCGGTTTTGAAGTCGCGGGCGAAGCCCTCGTCGTCAATCAGGCGGCAGTGGCCGGAGACGATGTAACAGAATTCGTCGCGATCGGTGAAGGCCCGCCATTTGCCGGGCGTACTCGTCCAGGTACCGGAGTTCAGGGCGCCGTCCTCGCTCTCGAAGAAGAAGCGGGTGTGGTGCTGGGGATCGCCGGAAACGACGCGCTCGGCATCGACGTCGCGGAGGCTGCGTCGGGCTTCGCGCCTGGGTTCGTCGCTGAAAGCAGCGACAGCGTATTTGTTTTCGGTCATGGCTATACCTACCAGCAGGATGGTGTTCAAAAGTAACGAAGGCGGGATTTCTCCCGCCTTCGTTTGTTTGACTATGCGGCCTGGCTTTAAGCCCCGACTTGCGGGCGCATATCATTGGGGTCGATGCCGGCGACAGGCACCGGCTTCTTCATGGCGTCGCGCCGGAAGGGCTCGCCCAGCTCCTGGTTCAGGATCACCTCGATGAAGGTCGTGGTGCCGTCCTTCTGCGCGTCGCAGGCGGTCTTCAGTGCCGCGGTCAGCTCCTCCTGCGTGGTCACGGTCACGCCCTTCAGGCCGCAGCCCTCGGCCACCTTCGCATAGCTCAGGTGTGGATCCAGCTCCGTGCCCACGAAGTTGTTGGCGTACCACAGCGTCGTGTTGCGCTTCTCAGCCCCCCACTGGTAGTTCCGGAAGATCACCATGGTGATCGCCGGCCACTCCTCACGGCCGATCGAGGTCATCTCGTTCATCGAGATGCCAAAGGCCCCGTCACCGGCAAAGCCAACCACCGGCGTGTCCGGGCAGCCGATCTTCGCCCCGATGATCGCCGGGAAGCCGTAGCCGCAGGGACCGAACAGACCCGGCGCCAGATACTTCCGGCCCTGCTCGAAGCTCGGGTAAGCGTTGCCGATGGCGCAGTTGTTGCCGATGTCGCTCGAGATGATCGCTTCCTTCGGCAGACCCGCCTGGATCGCCCGCCAGGCCTGGCGCGGTGAAAGACGCTCCGCATCCCTTGCCCGGGCTTCCTCGTTCCAGCTCGTCCCCGGATCGTCGTCCTCATGGTCCATGGAGCTCAGCGCCTGCAGCCAGGCGGACTTGGTCTGATGGATGGTCGCCTTGCGGGCCTCCCGGTCCGTATCCCCGGCGGTCGGGGCCAACTGCTCCAGGATCTGGTTGGCCACCTTCTTGGCATCACCGCAGATGCCCACGGAGACCCTCTTGGTCAGGCCGATGCGGTCCGAGTTGATGTCCACCTGGATGATCTTGGCATCCTTTGGCCAGTAGTCGATGCCGTAACCCGGCAGGGTCGAGAAGGGATTGAGCCGCGTGCCCAGGGCGAGGACCACGTCGGCCTGGGCGATCAACTCCATCCCGGCCTTGGAGCCGTTATAGCCCAGGGGACCGGCGGCCAGCGGGTGGCTGCCCGGGAAGCTGTCGTTGTGCTGGTAGCCGCTGCAGACCGGGGCGTCCAGACGCTCGGCCAGGGCCACGCAGTCGGGGATGGCATTGCCGATCACCACGCCGGCGCCCGAGAGGATCACCGGGAACTTCGCTTCCGACAGCAGGCGCGCGGCCTCGGCGATGGCGTCCGAGCCGCCGGCCGGACGCTCCAGGCGCACGATCTGCGGCAGTTCCACATCGATCACCTGGGTCCAGAAGTCCCGCGGCACGTTCATCTGGGCCGGGGCGGACCCACGGTGGGCCTTCTCGATCACCCGGTTGAGCACCTCTGGAATACGCGAGGCGTCGCGGACTTCTTCCTGATAGCAGACCATGTCCCGGAAGAGGGCCATCTGCTCGACCTCCTGGAAGCCGCCCTGGCCGATGGTCTTGTTAGCCGCCTGAGGCGTGACCAGCAGCATCGGGGTGTGGTTCCAGTAAGCGGTCTTGATCGGGGTCACGAAGCCGGTGATGCCCGGGCCGTTCTGTGCGATGGCCATGGCCATCTTGCCGGTGGAGCGGGTGTAGCCGTCGCAGATCATACCCGCGTTGGTCTCATGGGCGCAGTCCCAGAAGCTGATCCCAGCCTTGGGAAAGAGATCAGACACAGGCATCATCGCAGACCCGATAATACCAAAGGCATGCTCAATACCGTGCATCTGCAAAACCTTCACAAAGGCTTCTTCCGTCGTCATCTTCATAACTAAGTTCCTCTCTCGTCGTCGTCAGGCGGAAGACGTTTCGCCTTGCTCCCCTGAAAAAGATGGCTGCTTCGTTTTTTTGAAACAGATCCGGGTTTCGCTCGTTACTTTCGTTTCTCGTCGTTCAGGTAGTACCAGACATACATGGCGCGCTGTCCCAGGCGCCGGAAAGGTGTCAGGACGCCGTGACTGGGCAGCGGCGAAGTGAAGATCGGCAGGTCGAGACCCGCGCCCTTTCCCGCCACCATCTGCGCCATGCGCCGGCCGGCCTGAGCCGAATACATCACCCCGTTCCCGCCGTAGCCGAGCGCGTAGTAGATTGACTGCTTGGGGTCCGGCTGAAAGATCCGCGGCATCATGTCGTGGCTGACGTCGACCCAACCCCACCAGGAATAATCCAGATCGATTCCGCGCAGCGCCGGGAACTTGCGATAAAGCCCCTCCAGCAGGATCTGCAGGTGTTTCGGGTTCTCGGCGTCGGCACCGGTGATGGCGCTGCGGCTGCCGATCTGCACCCGGCCGTCGGGCATCTGACGGTAGTAGTGCCGCAAGGTCCGTGTGTCGGTCAGAACCAGGTTGGTCTTGAAGTTACAGGCTTCCCGCTCCTCGTCGGTCAGCGGCCGGGTCACGACGGAGTTTGACAGCACCGGCATGAGACGGTTCTTGGTGCGGTTATGCAGCCCAGGCGGCGTGTAGCCGGCGGTCGCCAGCGCCACCGCGCGGCAGCGGACGGTGCCGCCGGGCGTGGTCAGGTGATGCACACCGTCGACCGTCTTCCAGCCCATGACCGGGCTGGAGGGGTGCACCGTCGCGCCTAGTTTCCGCGCGAGCTTCACGTAGCCGAAGGCCAGCTTCGCCGCATGGATACCAATACCGTCCGGCTCGTGCATGGCCGCGAGGCCTTCCTCTTCCCGGACGAAGTCCTGGTGCAGCTCTTCCCGCGAGAGGATCCGGGTACCGTAGCCGAAGGCCTCATTGAGAAGCTGAGACTCCTTCTCGATCATCTGCTTCATGCGCTGGTTATGCGCGATGTAGAGATGACCGCCACGCTGCGGATCGCAGTCGAACTCCCCGGAGAAGATCAGGTCCCGGAAGACGTCAAAGGCCTCGGAGACTTCCGAATGCATGCGCTTGGCGACATCGAGACCCCAGCGCTTGATCCATTGGGAGCGCTTGAGACGCCCGGAGGAGATCTGCGCCTGCCCGCCGTTGCGGGTGCTGCAGCCCCAGGCCGCGGTATTGGCCTCGAGCACGGCCGCCTTGATGCCGTGCTCCTTGGCCAGGTGAATGGCGCAGCTCAAGCCGGTATAGCCGGAGCCCACCACCACCACGTCCACATCGGTGTCCTGGGTGATGGGTCCGTCATCCTCCGGCGGCGCGCCGGCGGTGCCGATCCAGTAGGTCGGCGCATAGTCACGATTGTGACCCGGACCTGCATCCACCAGGGGGTCGTAGCGCGGATCATAGCTGCTTTTCGGCCAGTGGGTCGGGCGCTTCGGCCCGGTAACGGCGGCGAGTCTTTGGTCGGCCATGAGCTCTCTCCCGGATGAGATATCGCTAACCAGGGACACGGCGGCTTAAGCCTTGAAGGCCGGGCGGTTCTTACGAAGCGCCTGCTTCACGACGATTTTGCCGTTACGGATGGTGAAGAGATCGGCGCCCTCGGCCTCTACGCGCATGCCGTCCTTGTCGGTGCCGCTGAAGGTCCATTCGGAGACCGCGCGGTCTTCGTAGACGAAGTGGCTGTGATGATCCCAGTGGGCATCCGGCATGGCCGCCCAGACACCGGAGAAAGCCGCGGCGATGGCCTCGGCGCCTTCAATCTTTGCCCCGTAGACTTCGGGACCGCCAACCGGATAGAACACGCAGTCGTCGGCAAAGGCCTTCATCACACTTTCCACATCATGCTTGTTGAAAGCATCGAAGGTGGCGACGAGATCCTCGACGGTGATCTGTTTCTGACCCGCGGTCATGGCTGTTTTTCCTCCTCACAGGGAACTATGGTCTGAGCCTCTGGGCGATGCCCCTCGCGCCGATGAATGACGACAGCGATGCGATCGGGATAGGGCCAGTTACATAGTTCGCTAGGGCCAGTATTGCAGCCCGGGCCGTAAATGCCAGCGGGGCAAGCATCTGGATCTAATAAATCCTCAAACTGGATCTATTGAGGAAAAAAATAGGCCCCTGCGTCGAGAGCGCAGAGGCCAGAGGTAGGGTTGTGGAGAGAGAGCCCTGCCGCACTTCTTACGGCAAGGTAGGACGTTATCAGGATTAGTTCTTCAGCACCGGATAGGCGTAATCATAGAGCAGGTCGCTGGCGCGGGCCGGCTCATGGCAGGCCAGGCATTCGGCCTTGTAGTCCTCGGTCACCGCTTCCGTCCGGTTATCAGCATTGAAGAAGGACCAGCCCCAGCCGTCACCCCAGTTTTTGTTCTCGGGAAAACGGCCTTTGGTATCCTTGACCATCACGAAGTAACCGGCGGTCTCGGCCGCGCTGGTAGCTTCACCGGTGGTCAGCGCCTCGGTCTTGCCGTTGAAGAGTTCCTTCACCAGCACCGTACCGTCCGGGAAGCTTCCATCCCGGCGGTAGGCCTCGACGGCATCACGCGGCGCGTAGACCACATGCAGGCCGACCTCGCCTCCGGTATCCACATCACCGGCCACCGACCAGGCGCCCAGCATGATGTAATCGGTCCGGAAATTGTCAGGCACGCGGATGGCGCCGCTGTCCGAGACCACGCCCTCGGCGTAGCCCTTTGCGACCATCTGGCCGTTCGCGGCGCTGCCGATCATGCCGGCGAGGGTGAAGAGCGCAACGGCGCCCACCGTGAGCAGTCTCGCTGTTTTCCGCATGTTTTCCTCCTTGGGCAAGAGTTGGACGAAATGAAGAGGGGCGGCCGGTCAGGCGGCCTTCGCCGAATCCGGCGTCCGCACAACCGGGAAGTCGATGTCCGTTCCGACAATGTGGTTGAAGTAGTTGGTCAGCAGGTTGACGCCGATATGGGCGACGATCTCGACCACCTCGCCGTCGCTGAAACCGGCATCGCGCAGGGCCTGAACATCGTCGTTATCGACCCAGCCACGCGCCGCGACCGCCTTGCGGACAAAACCGAGGGCGGCCTGGGTTTTGGCATCGCTCGACTGGCCTTCCAGGCTGCTGGCGAGCTCTTCGGCGGAGACGCCCGCACCCTTGCCGATCGCCGTATGGGCCGAAGCGCAGTAGTCGCAGCCGTTGGCGCCGGCAATGGTCAGGGCGATCTGTTCGCGCAAGGCGGCCGGAAGCAGTCCCTGCCCAAGAGCGCTGTTCAGCGAGAGGAAGCCTTCGAGCACCTTCGGCGAATGCACCAGGGTCGCGAAGATGTTCGGCACGATACCGAGGGCGGACTGGACGCCGTCCAGCAGATCCTTGGCCTCGCCGGAGGCGCTGGCATGCTCGACAGGTTGGATACGTGGCATGAGGGAAACTCCTGCTGTATGGCCGGGCCGGCGGAACGCCGCCCCTGGGAAAGAGTTAAAAGGAGACAGATCTGTTTCCTATGTCGATAGAAGTAAACAGATCTGTCTCCTTCGTCAAGCGCCAGCCACGGCAAAGCTTTTCAAGTCATTGTGACTTGGAGCGGGGAGCGTGTTGGGTGTAAGGATTCAGGAGTGCGCCATTGCTGTCGCGATTCGAAGAGGCTATATAGATACAGCTCTGTAGCTTCAGGTAGGGAATGCGCATGGCACCGCCGCAGCGGCGCGAACATCTGATCGATACGGCGATCGAGCTGTTCGGAGAACACGGTTATCACGCGACGGGGATCGACACGATTCTGGCGAAGTCAGGCGTGTCCAAGAAAACCCTTTACCGGCATTTCCGTTCCAAGGACGAGCTTATCCTGGCGGCCCTGAAGAAGTACGACGGCCTGTTCCGCAACGGTTTCATGCGCCAGGTCGAGGCCCGCGCCGAGACACCCCGGGAGCGTTTGCTGGCGGTCTACGATGTGGCGGCGGACTGGTTCCAGCAGAACAACTTCTATGGCTGCATGTACATCAACGCGGTCGGCGAGTTCTCCGAAGCGGACACGCCGATCCGTCAGGTCTGCCGCGAGTTCAAGTCCCTGATGCGGCGCTACATCGAGGATCTCTGTCGCGCCGCCGGCGCCGAAAAGCCATCGGAGCTGGCGGAGGAACTGGCGCTGTTGCTTGAAGGTGCGATCGTGACCGCCCAGGTCTCCGAACAGCGCAGCCGCGCCGCCCAGGTCGCCAAGACCGCCGCAGGGGCATTGATCGCCCAAGCTCTCAGCAGGCCCGCAACGCTGGGCGCGCGCAACGCAGAGTGACGCCAGAAAGATGGGCGATCCCCTCAGCCTGTCCCTCAGTGGCCGCAAGAGTCTGCTGGCAGCCGGCATCGTTGTCGGCTTCTTCCTCGCGCTGCTCGCGCCGAACCTGCTGTGGCTGAGCAGCTCCACCCTCAAGATCGCCAACGGCAGCGCTTCGGAGGTCACGGACATCGAAGTCGAGGTGCGCGGCGGCAAGGAGCAGATCGAGGGCCTGCCCGCCGGTGGCAAGGCCATGATCCTGCTGCCGCTCGTTGGCGAGTCAGACCTGAAGCTGCGCTATCGGGTAGAAGCGGGCGAACGAGGCTGTGACGCCGGTTACATCGAGTCCCGCGGATATCACGTGATTGCCGAGATCACGGCTGACGGAAGCGCAAGCTGCCGCGTCGAACTTGCATCACTGCGACGGCTGCTGATTTTCGAGATCTTCTGACACTTCCGAAGGCGCCGCCGGCAGAAAGACGCGCTCGAAGGACTCGCGCAGCCAGCGGATGGTCGCCTGAACCCGCAGCGTCTGCACCGTGTCGGGATGCGCGTGCAGATGCAGGCCGCGCAGCAGTTCCGGCTTCCCGTCGTTGACCCGAACCAGCTTTTCATCCCCTTCGGCAAGGCACATGGGCAGCAATCCCTTGCCCACGCCCTCACGCACCGCAGCCAGCATGATCCCTGCGTCCGTGGCGGTCAGACGCAAGGATTCGTGACGCCGGCGCAGGCGGCGGTAGGTCCGGGTGATCGCGGGCCGCAAAGCGTCTTCGTCGTAGAAGGACACCCAGCCCAGCTCCTTCGGATCGCTGCCGCGGGCGCAGTAGAGCCCGTAAGGCACATCGCCGAGCTTGATGGCGAACTCGCCGTCGCGCGGTTCAACCTCGAACCAGAGGGACAGCGAGGCCTCGCCGCGCACCCGGCTGCGCGGCACATGGGTAACGATCCTGAGATCGATCTTGGGATGTTCGGCGAGGAAGGGCGCCATGACGCTGCGCGCGAGACGGTCGAGAGTCCAGGCGTTGCCCAGCAGGCGGATAATGCCGACCGGCCCCTCCTCCGACTTGGCCACCGCATCCACGAGGCTGTCGACACGGCGTTCGACTTCGATGGCTTCCCGGATTGCGGCCTGGCCCGCGTCGGTAAGCGCGAAGCCGGTCTTGGAACGCACGAAGAGAATGACGCCCAGATCGGCCTCGAGCGCGGAGAGCCGGCGGCCCGCGGTCGACTGATCAATGCCGAGCATATAAGCCGCCTGCGTCAGGGAGCCCAGGCGACTCACCGCCAGCGCGACCTTCAGATTATCCCAATCCATTCCGCTCCCGCCCCACAACCGTCGCCTGCACCGCGCCCCAGGCATTCATGCAAATTTGCATGTTCCTTGTGCTGTTTCACGGGTTCAAGCGGCCGGCAATTGCGTGTACCAAAGTGGTCATAGATGACGCCTCAGTGGTCGAAGACAACCTGGAGGCGGCAGCTAACAAACATAGTTATACAGATAATTTATAGACCGTTGGATCCCGTGTGATCGAGGCGAAAAAACGCTGAGGCCTATTTTAGCCAAGCTTCGCGCTCTCAATCAGCCGGAAGGTTTGCACCATGGCGTTGAGCAACAACGAAATCCAATTGATCCGCAGCAGTTTTCGCGCGGTTCTGCTCAACAGCGAGAATGTGGCGGAGCGTTTTTACCGGAACCTTTTCGACTACGCGCCGGAAACACGTGCGCTCTTCACAACGGATATCAGCCGCCAGGGCGACATGCTGATGAGCAAGCTGAGCGTGATCGTGCTGGAACTGCATAACATGGACACCCTGGCGCCCATGCTTGAAGGCCTCGCCCTGCGGCACGTCGCCTACGGTGTTAAACGCGAGCACTACCCCGTTGCCGGCAGGATTCTACTGCAGACTTTCGAGGAGCTTCTCGGCGACCGCTTTACGCCGGAGACCCGGAGCGCCTGGGAGAAAGCCTATGGTGAAATGGCGGATCTCATGACCACAAGCGCTTACGCCGTCTGACCATTGCAGCGGGTCTGCGTGGCCCGCATCCAAACCTGTTCCAAAGCATTGCCCGACTGCGTTCTTTGCAATTTTCATCGTCATAAGGAATTTCAGATCATGCTTTTCAGGAAGCTAACGGCGACCCTTGCCGCCGCGGCAGGTCTCACACTTGCGACAGCGGGTCAGGCCGCGCCTCTGCTCGACCAGGAATACGATGCCTTCGCGGCGGGAGCGGACAGCGCGGTTCTCCTCAACACCAACTTTGCCCACGCCCAGAGCTTCACCGTCGGCATCGCGGGTCAGCTCACCAGCATGGAGCTTCAGATCCGCAGGACCAACCTTGATCCCCCGGTCAGCGACCTGACTTTCGACATCCTTCCGATCCAGGGCGGCATTCCGGGCGGCACGCCGCTGGCCAGCGGCAGTATCGCATCGGCTTCGGTCCCGGAACTCGATTTCACTGACGACAGCTTCGTCTCCGTCGACCTCACCTCCTTCAACCTCTTCGTCGGTGTCGGAGAGGTGCTGGCGATCGCTCTGGAGTACCTGGACAGCGGATCCTACAACTGGCTTTCCACGCCCGTCGGAAACTCCTACGGCGCGGGCACCCAGTTCGTGTCCCTGCCGCCGGGCCCCTTCGATATCGAACTGGTGAACGGCGACCTAGGATTCCGGACCTTCGTCGACCCTGATGCCACGCCGCCGGTACCGGAGCCCGGAACGCTGGCGAGCCTGGCATTCGGCTTACTCGCCTTTGGTTTTGCGCGGCGGCAAAAGTCGAAATCCGACACGGGAGGTCAATCGCAGGGCTGACAGATCCCGGGGCTGCCAGATCTCAGGCCAGGCTTTACGAAGCGGCCACAGTCTTCTATGTGGTGATGACCTTACCGCAAGGACAGCACCACATCCGCATGACCGCAAAAGTCCACCCCGCCTCCTACTACGCCGCGACGGCAAACCGGCGGACAGACTGTCCAACAGTGACAGACGACATCGCCTGCGATGTCTGCGTGGTAGGTGGTGGTTACTGCGGTCTTTCCAGTGCTCTGCATCTGGCCGAGCGCGGCTACGACGTGGTGCTGCTGGAAGCCAACCGCATCGGCTGGGGCGCCTCGGGCCGCAACGGCGGGCAGGTCGGCAGCGGCCAGCGCCAGGATCAGGATGTGGTCGAGGTCATGGTCGGCCAGGAGGATGCCCGCCGCTTGTGGGACCTGGCCGAGGAGTCCAAGGCCGTGGTCAAGTCACGGATCGCGCAGCACGGCATCGACTGCGACCTCAAGCCGGGCATTCTGCATGCCGCCTACAAGGCCGGCGATGCCGCCGAGTTTCCCGCCTATGTCGAAAAGCTGGAGCGGAACTACGGCTATCCCCACCTGCGCACAGTCTCCAAAGCCGAGATGGGCGAGATGCTCGGGACCGGGATCTATCACGGCGGAGTCCTGGACGGCGACGCGGCGCATCTGCATCCGCTGAACTACGCCCTGGGTCTGGCCCGGGCCGCCGAAGAGGCCGGGGCGCGGCTGTTCGAGGGCGCGCGGGTCACCGGTTATCGGGATGGCGCCAGTTGCCGCCTTGACTGTAACGGCCGGCAGATCACGGCGAAGCATGTGGTGCTGGCCTGCAACGGCTATCTGGAACATCTGGAACCGCGTCTGGCCGGCAAGATCATGCCGATCAACAACTTCATTCTGGCGACAGAGCCCCTGGGGGACAGTCTGGCCCGGGAGATCATCCGGGACGACGTCGCCGTGGCCGACAGTAAGTTCGTCATCGACTACTACCGGCTGAGCGCGGACAAACGACTGTTATTCGGCGGCGGTGAGAACTACAGCCGCAGCTTCCCCAACGACATCGCAAGCTTCGTGCGCAAGTACATGCTGCGGGTCTATCCGCAGTTGGAAAAGACCCGCATCGACTACGCCTGGGGCGGCACGCTCGCCATCACCGTGAACCGCATGCCGGACTTCGGGCGGCTGTCATCCAATGTCTACTACGCCCAGGGCTTTTCGGGCCACGGCGTCGCCATGGCTTCGCTGGCCGGTCAGGTGATCGCCGAGGCCGTGGCGGGCACGGCCGAGCGCTTCGACGTCTTCGCACGCATCCCCACCCGCCGCTTTCCGGGCGGCACACTGCTGCGCTGGCCCGGCCTGGTGTTGGGCATGCTCTACTACGCCCTGCGCGATAAGCTCTAGTTCAAGTCCGCACGCCGGTGGCGCCGTCGATCCATTTGCGCGCCGGCGGCTCGTAGGCCTCAAAGGCCTCGAGGATGTCCTCGCAGGAGTCCGAGAAAGTCAGCATCTCGGCGTAGTCGGCCTTCATGAAGCCCTCGGTGACGATCCGTCCGATCATCTCCCGCAGGGGATCGAAGTAGCCTTTGACATTGAGGAAGCCGCAGGGCTTCTGGTGCACGCCAAGCTGTGCCCAGGTCCACTGCTCGAAAACCTCCTCCAGAGTGCCCGCACCGCCGGGCAGGGCGATGAAGCCGTCGGACCGTGTCGCCATCTCGGCCTTTCGCTCGTGCATGGATTCGACCACGATCAAGGAAGTCAGACTCTTGTGGGCGATTTCCCGTTTCACAAGTGCCGCCGGCATGACGCCCGTCACCTTGCCGCCGGCGGCGAGCGCCGCGTCGGCCAGGGTCCCCATCAGGCCCACCTGGCCGCCGCCGTAAACCAGTTCGATATCCCGCTTGGCGAAGAAGGTTCCGATCTCCCGGGCCGCTTCCTCGTAGGCCGGGTCCTTGCCGGGACTCGAGCCGCAAAAGACGCATATTTTCATAACGGCAGGTTAGAGGAGAGAATCGGTGCCGACAACCGATCGATCAGATGTAGATCCCGGGTGCAGATCCCAGGTGCAGATCCCGGGGTGCGCTTCCGGGTCAGGCCTGCTCCGCCAAAAGCGCGTCGTCGATCTCCCGCGCCCGCATCGCCGCCGGCCGTGTCGAGAGCCGCTGCCAGTATTCCTCGAAGCCCGGACGCTTTTCGATGGATCCGAAGGACAGGCCCCAGCCGATATGCGATCCGAGATAGAGATCCGCAGCGGTGAAGCGGTTCCCCACCAGATACTCCTTACCAGCGACCGCCTGTTCCAGCATCGCGAGCACATCCTCGTAGCAGCCGTAACCCACCGTGCCGCGCCGGTCTTCGGGCACTTCGTGACCGAGCATCCTGTTCGTGGCCGCCGCCTCGACCGGGCCCGCCGCGAAAAAGAGCCAGCGGTAATAGGGGCCACGCAGGGGATCTCCGGGTGGCGGCGCCAGAGCGGCGTCGGGAAAGGCATCGGCAAGATAAGCACAGATGGCGGGAGTCTCGGAGACCACGACCGCGCCATGACGGATTGCAGGCACCTTGCCCATCGCGTTGAGGGCAAGATAGTCCGGCCCCTTCATGGTGGTGCCGTAGTCGAGCAGCTCCGCCCGGTAGGGCTGACCGAGTTCCTCCAGCATCCAGCGGATGATCCGGCCGCGGGACATGGGGTGGGTGTAGAAAACCAGTTCGTCGGACATCGCGAAGGCTCCTTGCAGACTGCTGCCGATGGGATCATAGCAAGACTTTGGAGGCGGGCGGTACGAAGGTTTCTGTGACAGCTTCCAGAGCCAACCATAAGACAGACCCGCAAGCGACAGCGACGTCAGAGCCGGTCCAGACCGCCATCCGGCAGGGCGCACCAGCCGGCCAGAAGATCGGCCACCTCGGTGACCGGACCGCTCCCCTGTCCGTCTTCCTCTCTGCGCCAGACGAGCCGCCAGGTCAGCGGCAAACCCTCCGCACCGAGCCGTGCGGCCGCCACCCGTTTGTCGCGCAGGGCCGACTGCAGTGCCCAGTTCGCCAGGATGCTGGTGCCCAGCCCCGCCGCGACCATCTCGATGATGGCTTCGGGCAGCTCGATGGTGGTGGTCCAGCGTGGATAGGCCTTGGCCGGCCGGAAGAGGCGATCGTATTCCTGGCCGGGCTGCGGCACACGGGTATAGGTGATGAAGTCCTCGCCGGCGATATCCTCAGCCTCTACAGAGGGCTGCGCCGCGAGCCGGTGGTCCGGCGGCATGATGTAGAGCAGTTCATCCTCGAAGAGAGGGATCGCCGCCACGCCGATAGCGGTCGCTTCGGAAGAGACGATCGCGAGGTCGACCTGATGGTTCATCAAGGCGCGGACCGGATCGCTGCGCGCGCCGGCGGTCACCTGAAGATCGACGCCTGGCAACTGCGCGCGGACGACACGGATGAAGGCCGGGAGCCAGTGATAGGAACTGTAGGCCTCCACGGCGATCCGCACTACGTGGCTGACGCCGCTGGTCATGCGCTGCACGTCCTCTTCCGCGCGCGTCATCTCGCCCAGGACCCTTTCGGCCACCTGCGCGAGGTAGTCGGCGCTTGGCAGCGGCTTCAGTTTCTTGTGCGACCGCGCGTAGAGCTCGACGCCCAGCCGCCGCTCCGCCTCCCGGATGCGGTGCGACAGTGCGGAAGGCGTCAGGCCGAGCGTTTCCGCCGCGTCGCTGACACGTCCCGACAGCGCGATGGCCCGGATCATTTCCAGATGCTTGAACTCGAGAAAGGGTCTCTGCATGCCAGTGCCTTTGCGTGAAAAACTTTCAGCAATATCGACCAATTACTTAATAGAGATTCATTCAAGGCTTTCCTAGGATCAAATCATCATTCAGGAGAGCCAACCGTGCCAATGAGCAACGCCGCCCGCGTCCAGGACATGGCGCATCATGTCCACGGCCAGACCAATCTGCGGGCCCATGCCGAACAGGGCCCGGTCATGATCACGCGCGGCGAGGGGATCTACATCTGGGACGACCGGGAACAGCGGCTGATCGACGGCATCTCTGGCCTGGGCTGCACGGCGCTGGGTTATTCCAACGGACGCCTGGCAGAGGCTGCGAAGCGGCAGTTGGATCGGCTGCCCTATACGCCGACATTTTACAATCGATCTTCGCTACCCGCGGCGGAACTCTCCCACAAGCTGACCTCGATCGCGCCGGTGCCGATGGACCGGGTTCTGTTCCAGTGCTCGGGCAGCGAAGCGAACGACACGGCGATCAAACTCATCTGGTATGCCAATACGGCGAAGGGTGAGTCCAAACGACGGAAGATCATCGGCCGGACCCGCGGCTATCACGGCAACACGGTCGCGACGGTCTCCCTCTCCGGTCAGCCGCATATGCATGCCAGATTCGGCCTGCCTCTGCCCGAGTTCAAACACACCGAGTTGCCGAACTACTATCGCTTTCATATCGAGGGCGAGAGCGAGGAGGAGTTCTCGGCGCGCATGGCCGAGGCCTTCGACCAACTGATCGAAGCGGAAGATCCGGATACCGTGGCCGCCTTCTTCGCCGAACCGGTCCAGGGCGGCGGCGGTGCGCTGGTGCCGCCCAGTGGTTACTGGGGCGCCATGCAGCGGGTCATCCGCAAACACGGCCTGCTGTTCCTGGTCGACGAAGTGATCTCCGGCTTCGGCCGCACCGGCAATCTCTGGGCCAGCACGACCTTCGATCTCAAGCCCGACCTGCTGACCTGCGCCAAAGCCCTGACTTCTGCCTACATCCCCATGTCGGCGCTGCTCTTCAAGAACGACCTCTACCGCGAGATGATGAAGAACAGCGACGAGGTCGGGGTCTTTGGCCACGGCTACACCTACGCCGGCCATCCGGTCGCCGCGGCGGTCGCCCTGGAGACCCTGAAGATCTATGAGGAGCAGGATATCGTCGCGCATGTTCGCGAAGTGGGCCTATGGTTTCAGGCGCAGATGAAGGCCCTGGAGGATCACCCCATGGTGGGCGAGGTGCGCGGCGTCGGTCTGTTCTGTGGTGTCGAACTGGTGAAAGACGAGCGGACGCGGGAGTTCTGGGATCCGGCCCGGAAAGTCGGCGAGATGGTCATGAACGCCGCCCACGCGCGCGGCCTCTATATGCGCGCCATCGGCGACCGCCTGCAGCTCATGCCGCCGCTGATCATCTCGAGAAGCGAAATCGACGAACTGGTGGCCATCTTCAAAGCCGCGCTCGAGGATGCCTGGCAAGAGGTCAGCAGACGTGGGGCGTGACCGAAGATCCAGGGCGCGCGGCAGACGTGACGATAATGCCGATGCAACGCCAGCGCCGCCCAGGGGCGGACGCTTTGCGCCCCTGAACCGAAAGCAGGTCAGACAGATCACCGATGCCGCCTTTGAAATTCTGGCGGATATCGGCATGGCCGGCACGCCCGAACCCTATCGCTCCCTCCTGATCGACAGCGGGAAAGCCATTCTGCGCGATGATCGCTTGTGTTTTCCACGCGCCGCTGTCGAAGACGCCATCGCCCGGACGCCTTCGCGGGTGTCGCTGCCCGGCTTCATCGAGGAGCGCGGCCTTGAGATCGGCGGCGGCAATGTGCACATCGGCACCGGCGGCGCGGCCGTGCAGGTGCTCGATGCTGAGACCGACAGCTTTCGCGAGGCACGGCTCAGCGATCTCTATGACCTGATGCGGATCCTGGAGACCTGCGAGAACATTCACTACGGCATCCGCCCGACCGTCGCCCGCGACATGGCGACACCTCTGGAGCTGGATATCAACACGGCCTTCGCCTGCCTGAAGGCGACCGCGAAACCTATCGGCATCAGCTTCGATCACGCCGGGCATCTCGACCCTGTCGTCCGTCTCTTCGATCACGCACTGGGTCGCGAATACGGCTTCCGAACACAGCCCTTCTGCTTCGGGGTCATCGTGCACGTGGTGCCGCCGCTGCGCTTCGCCGAGGAAGGCTGCGCGATCATGATCCGGGCCATGGAAGAGGGCATGCCCCTGCAGATCTGCTCGGCGGGTCAGGCCGGCGCGACCAGTCCGGCTTCGCTCGCCGGTGCGCTGGCCCAGGGGCTCGCGGAATCGCTCGCGGGCATGATGCTGGTGGACGCCTTCAAATCAGGGCATCCCTGCATCTTCGCCTTCATGCCCTTCATCTCGGACCTGAGGACCGGGGCTATGAGCGGCGGCGGCGGTGAAGGAGCAGTTGCCTGCGCAGCGGCGGCGCAATTGCTGCTTAACCTCGGCCTGCCCTCGACCGCTTCGGCGGGTATGACCGACTCCAAGATCGCCGATGCCCAGGCCGGCTACGAAAAGGGTTACAGCGTGGCCCTGGCCGCCCAGGCCGGTGCCGACATGATCAACCTCTCGGTCGGCATGTTGGGCTCGATCATGGTCGCCAGTCCAGAGGCCCTGGTGATCGACAACGAGATGTGCGGCGCCGTCCTGCGTAGCGTGCGCGGCATCGAGGTCAGCGACGACCTGCTCGACCTGGAGGTCATTCGTTCCGTGGTAACCGGCGAAGGCCATTACCTGGGGCAGAACCAGACTTTGGAGCTGATGACCAGCGAATACGTCTATCCGCGCCTGGGTGACCGGCAGAGTCTCGACGACTGGCTGGAGGGCGGCGGCTCGAGCATCTGGGACCGGGCCAGGGACCGGGTCGGCGAACTGCTGTCCCGGGGACCCGCCGAACACCTCGCGAAAGAGGCCGAAGCCGCGATCCGCGAAGCCTTTCCCATCAAATTGCCGGAGGAGACCTGATGCACGTCTTTCGCAGCATGATCATCGAAGCGCCCGCGGCACGTGTCTGGCAGGCCCTGCGCCGCTTCGACGGCGTCGCCAGTTGGAACCCCGGCGTCACCAGCGCAGAGATGGAAAACGGCGGCGCGACGGAAGTCGGCGCGATCCGCCGTCTGGAGGCCGCCGATGGCTCCCTCTGGCGGGAAACACTGATCGGACATTCGGACCAGGAGCGCTTCTACGCCTACGACATCATCGAGGGTCCGCTGCCGGTGCGGAACTACCGCTCCAAGCACCGCCTGATCCCGGTCACCCATGACGACAGCACCCTCTCTATCTGGGAGGTGACTTTCGACTGCGCCGCGGAAGACGAAGCGGAGATGGCCAGGATCGTCGGCGACGGCATCTTCATCGGCGGCATGCTCGGGCTCAATTCCTACCTGAAAGGTGAATGACATGACGGACACCCTCGCCCCCCGCGCCCTGATCGGCGTCATGACCCCGGCCATGAACACGGTGGTCCAGCCGGAACTCGAACTGCTCCGGCCGAACGGCGTGACCAACCAGATGCAGCGCTTCCGTCTGGGCGGCGATGCGATCTCGGACGATCTGCAGCCCGAAGCCGAAAAGCTGATGGACTGCAAACCAGCGGGCATCGCCATCGGACTGACCACCGACGCCGGCCCCGGCGGCCCGGCCAAGCTGGCGGCGAAATGCGACGCGCTCCAGCAGGCAATCGGCATTCCGGTTTTCAATGCCTCGGCCGCCGACTATGCCGCGCTCGAAGTCTTCGGCGCCCGGAAAGTCGGTGTCGTCACGCCCTTCAACGCCGAAGTCGACAAGATCGTTCAGGCCAATACCGAGGCCGCCGGCTTCGAGGTGGTACGGATCAAGGGGACCGAGGCCCCCTCCCTGCCCGCCATCTGCGAGACTTCGCTCGACGATATCCGCCGGGTCTTTCGGGAGGTGGCGGAAGCCGACTGCGACGCGATCCTGCAGGTCGGCACGGCCCTGCCGGTCGTCGCGATCATCGCGGAGCTGGAGGCGGAACTTGGCAAGCCGATCGTGGCCTGCAACGCCGCCGTCTATTGGCAGAGCCTGCGCGGTCTCGGCCTCGAGGAAAAAATCTCCGGTTATGGCCGGCTGCTCGCGGAGTTCTAAAGCGTGAAATCTCAGGTCCGCGTGGCGATCATCGGCGGCGGCGCCGTCGGTGCGGCGATCCTTTATCACCTGGTCGAAGCCGGCATGACCGACTGCCTGCTGATTGAAAAGGACGAACTGACCTCCGGCTCCACCTGGCACGCCGCGGGGAACATCCCGACCTACGCCAACAGTTGGCTCGGGATGCGGGCAGGCAACTACGCCTGGTCTCTCTATAAAGATCTCGAAACCAAGGTCGATTCCGCGATCACCTATCGCCACACCGGCGCCTTCTGGCCGGCTCATACGCCCGAGCGCATGGAGCTGTTTCATCATCTCTCCGGCGTCGCGCGTTGCGCCGGCTTCGAGCTGCCGGTTCTCACGCCGGCCGAGATGGACACAATGCACCCCTTCTGGCAGCCGGGCGACAGCGTCATCGGCGGCATCCACGATCCCTACGAAGGCGACATCGACCCCAGCCAGCTCACCCAGGCCTTGGCCAAGGGCGCGCGGGCCGGCGGCGCGGAGATCGCCCGCTTCACAAAGGTCACCAACATCTCGTGTAAGAATGGCGACTGGCTGATCGAGACCGACAAGGGCAACGTCGTCGCCGAGATCGTAATCAATGCCGCGGGCTTCTACGGTGCCGAGATCGGCCGCATGGCCGGCCTACCAGTGCCGGTGGCGACTCTCGAGCACCAGTATGTGGTGACCGAACCGCTGGCCGCTCTGGAGGAGAACAGCGAGATCTTCCCGCTGATACGCGATCCGGATATCCGTTTTTACCTGCGGCGCGAACGCAGCGCCTTCCTCTTCGGTTCTTACGGCCACGACGGCCGCGCGGCCTGGCCGGAGGGGCTGCCCGCCGATTTCGCCCATCAGCTCTTTCCGGATTCCGTGGACGACATCGCCGAGGTGCTGGAGCAGGCCATAACCCATGTGCCGCTGCTGGCCGAGGCCGGCGCCCAGCGTTTCGTGAACGGTCCGATCGCCTATGCCCCCGATGCCCTGCCGCTGGTCGGTCCGGCCGGTAATGCCCGCAACTTCTATCACGCCTGCGGCGTGCAGATCGGCATCACCCAGTCGGCAGCCATCGGTAAGGCCATCATGGAATGGATCACCGAGGGCGAGACCGAGTGGGATCTCGCCGCCTGGGACCCGCGCCGCTTCGGCGACTGGGCCACGCCCGACTACGCCCGCGAACGCGCCTGCGAGCTTTACGGCCTGCAGTACGCGATCCCCTATCCGCACCGCATCCTGGAGTCAGCCCGGCCGGTCCAGCACACACCGCTCTATGACCGCCTCAAAGCCGACGGCGCGGTCTTCGGCCAGATCGGCGGCTGGGAGCGTGCCTTCTGGTTCCGGCGTGATGGCGATGCCGACGAGACAGCGCTTTCCTTTCACGACGACGAACCCTGGCGCAGCGCTGTGCAAGCCGAATGCGAAGCCGTGCGCGACCGCGTCGGGATCATGGATCACGGCGGCTTCACCAAATACGAAGTCGAAGGTCCGGGCGCGTCCGCTTTCCTGGACCGCGTCTTCTGCGGCAGCCTGCCCAAGGCAGGCCGGGTCAAGCTCTCCTACATGCTGACCCCGAAAGGCAGGATCTGGTCGGAAGCGACCATCGCCCGCCTGGCCGACGACAGTTTCCTGCTCTGCGGCCCAACCCTGGCCGTGCAGCGCGACTACGATTGGCTGGCCGCGCAACTTCCCGAAGATGGCTCGGTCAAGCTGCGGCAAGGTGCGGAACGGGACGCAGCTCTGCTGGTGATGGGTCCGTCATCCCGCGACCTGCTCCAGAGACTCACCGACAGTGACCTCTCCAAAGAGTCGATGCCCTGGATGAGCGTGCGGGATGTTACACTGGCCGGCGTCGCGGTCACGGCCCTGCGCGTGTCCTACGTCGGCGAACTGGGATGGGAACTGCATCTCCCCTCGGCGGCGCTGGCACAGCTTTACGAGGTCATCGTGAGCGCCGGCGCAGGCTTCGGTATCGTCCCCTTCGGCTCCTACGCCCTCAACGCCATGCGCGTCGAGAAAGGTTATCACGGCTGGGGCGCCGACTTCGGCACCGAGTACACGGTCTTCGATGCCGGGCTGGCACGCTTCGTCGCCTTCGACAAAGCGGCCGACTTCATCGGCAAGGAGTCCGTGCGAAAGCAACGCCAGGAGCGAGCCGAATGGCATTTCACCGGCTTCGAAGTCGATAGCGAAGACACGGACCCTCTGCCCAGCGACCCGATCCTTATGAACGGCGAACTGGTCGGTTACGTGACTTCCGCGTCACAGGGCTTCCGGACCGGCAAGCGGCTCGCCATGGGTTACATCCACAGCGAACAGAAGGATGCGACAGGCCCCTTCGAGATCGAAATCCTCGGCCGACGCCGTCGCGCAACGCCTGTGCCCATGCCCTTCTACGACCCCGAGAACCTGCGCCTGAAGTCTTAGTGCGACATCAGCAGCGGGACCGGCATGTGCTTCAAGAGCTCGTGGGTCACGCCGCCCAGCACGATCTCGCGCAGGCGGGAGCGGCCGTAGGCGCCCATGACGATCATGTCGATACCGTTGTCGGAGATGTAAGCCAGGATGGCATCGGCCACGCTGACCTGATCGGTCATAACACGGTCGACGGTGACCTTCACATCGTGGCGCGCGAGATGCCGGGCGATATCAGCGCCGGGACGCTCGCCATGCGCGCCCTTGCCGACCACCGGGTTCACCGTCAGGACGGTCACCGACTTCGCCTTCTGCAGGACCGGCAGCGCATCGGCCACCGCCCGGGCCGACTCCCGTCCGGGATTCCAGGCCACCAGCACCTTCTCGCCGAAGTTCGCGCCCGCACCAATGTAGGGCACCATCAAAACCGGACGGCCCGCCGTCAGCATCACATCCTGCGGCAGCCTCTCACCGCCCAGGGGCTCGCTCTCGCGCTCGTCGACCTGACCCAGAACGATCAGATCACTGTAGCGGGCCATTTCCGCGACGGTCTTCGCGGCATCGGCGTCGGAGGTCGAAACCACGTGGCAGTCGCTGTTCAGGCCGGCCTTTTCCACCACCGACCGAAAAGCGGCGGCGGTCTGCTCCGCCTGTTCCTGCTCGCGTTTGCGCATGGACTCCAGGATTTCCGAAGGCACATGCACTTCCATATAGGTCGCCATGGAGACCCCGGCGTTGAGCGCCAGGCCGGTCAGGTGCGCACCATGGATGCGCGCCAGATCGATCGCCGCCGCAACGCGCTTCTCACAGGCCGCAGAGTCGTCCAGATAAACGAGAATATCTTTGTAGGTCATGTTCACTCCGCTGCGGATGGTCGCGACCGAGGCGAGGAAACGAAACGATTTTTACGCATCGAAATCCCACCTAGTGCGAAGGTTTGGAAAAGCTGTACCCATAAAGCCGGGGCAGCAACGATAATGACGACTATCAAACCAAAAGACCTTGCCGACATTGATTCACGTCAATGACGCACCGGGCGTTCCAAAGCAGAATAAGTTATGGAGGGCTAGTGCTATTCTGCGCTAGTCTTACTCCGCATGCGCGAAAGACTTTCAGTGAGGCATGACCGTGATATCGCAGGACACAACACAGATCGACGGGACGCAGCCGCGTTTCAACATCCGCCAGGTCACCATGGAGCAACCCTGGAAATGGCTGGCGGCCGGCTGGAGCGATCTCTGGCGCGCGCCGGGTGTATCCCTGACCTACGGCTTTCTGCTCAGTCTGGTAAGCTTCGGTGTGACCGCAGGCCTGTTCCTGGTGGGCCTGGAGTACCTGCTCCTGCCCATGATCGCGGGCTTCATGCTGCTGGGCCCCATGCTCGCGGTCGGCCTCTATGAAATCAGCCGCCGTCACGCCAGCGGGCAAAGCGTCGAACTGGGCAGCGCGCTTTTCGTCAAAACGCAGTCACCCGGCCAACTGGCTTTCATCGGCGTGCTGCTGGCCCTCATGATCCTGGCCTGGATCCGGATCGCGACCCTGCTCTTCGCGCTGTTCTTCGGCACCCTGGAAATTCCTCCCCTGGAGGAAGCGACCCAGCTCCTGCTATTCTCCTTTGAAGGTCTCACCATGCTGGCGGTCGGCACCTTCATCGGCGGCATCTTCGCCGCGGTGGTCTTCTCGGTCAGCGTCGTATCGATCCCGCTGCTGGTCTTTCATCAGGTGGATGCCATCACGGCCATCATTGTCAGCGTTCGCGTGGTACGGGACAACTTCAAGGCCATGGTCGTCTGGGCCTGGCTGGTCGCCATGGTCACGGCCTGCGGCCTGGCGACGCTCTTCGTCGGGCTGATCGTCACCTTTCCGCTGATCGGCCACGCCACCTGGTATGCCTATCGGGACCTGGTGGAAGAAACGCCGTAATTCATCTTTGAAGTAGAGCAAGCGCTCCGCTCCAGAACCTGGTGCGGAGCACTTTTTTTTTAGCGCGGGTCTTTACCGTTGTTCTGCTCGCCATCCTCGTCATCGAAGAGGATGCGGTGGGCCGCGCCGTCCAGATCGTCGAACTGACCGGCGCGCAGCGACCAGAAGAAGGCGGCCACGCCCAGCAGGCCCAGGAACAGAGCCGCGGGGATCAGGTACATCAGGGCCGTCATGACACCGTCCTTCCTTCAGGACCGAAGACCGCGACGGTCGTATCCGGTACCGTCTTCGCCATCGGACGCCGATTCATGGCATAGAGGCGCAGGGAGTTCAATGTCACCACGATGGAAGAGGCCGACATGGCCACCGCCGCCACCAGGGGCGTGACGAAGCCGGCGACCGCAAAGGGCACGGCGATTGCGTTGTAGAGAAACGCCAGTCCGAAATTCTGCAGCACCAGCCGGCGCGATGCCATCGCCACATGCTGGGCCTCGATCAGTGCGTCGAGGCTGTCGCCCTGAAAGATCAGATCTGCGGCGGTCTGGCTGACCTCGGAGGCATCGGCCGGCGAGATCGAGACGAAAGCCTCTGAGAGCGCGGGCGCGTCGTTCAGACCATCGCCAACCATCAGCACGCGCTTACCTTCCGCCGCCAACGTCTTCAGGCGGGCGATCTTGGCGTCGGGACGGCATTCGGCCTGCCAGGTGTCGATGCCCAGGGCCCAGGCCGTCGCCTCGACAGGACCGGGCCGGTCGCCGGACAACAACTCCACTTCGAGCCCCTGCTTCTTGAAGGCCTCGACCGCCTGCAGGGCCGCAGGGCGGGGTGCGTCCCGAAAGCGGAAAACCTGCGGGGTCTCATCCGGCGTCGCCAGCCAGAGCTCGAGCTCTGAAGCGGCCCCCGCCACCTGCCGCGCGACGTCCTCAGAGACAGCGCACCAACTGCGGTTTCCAAGGCGGAACTCCTGCCCCTCCAGCGTGACCGACAGCCCCATGCCAGGGGTTTCCTCGACGGCCTGCGCCAAAGCCGGAACCGGGCCCTGTGCCTGCGCCGCGCGAAGCAGCGCACGGGACAGCGGATGCCGGCTGCCGGCCGCGAGGCTTGCCGCGAGCTGCAGCTTGACCGGATCGATCTCGCCGCCGTTGATCAGTTCGGGGCGCCCCATGGTCAGGGTGCCCGTCTTGTCGAAAACGACCACATCGGCCTGGGCCAGCCGTTCGAGGCCATCCGCGGCCTTGACCAGAATGCCCTTGCGCAGCAACCGGTCGACAGCGGCCACCTGGACCGCGGGCACGGCGAGACCAAGCGCACAGGGGCAGGTGATGATCAGGACCGCGACTGCCGTCATCAGCGCAAGCTGCCAGTCCATCCCGCCGAACCAGAGCCAGCCGAGAAAAGTTCCCGCCGAGAGGATATGAACCACCGGCGCGTAACCACGGGCCACGCGGTCCGCCAGCCGCTGGTAGCGGGCCCGGCCCTGCTCGGCGGCTTCCATCAGTTTCACGATCTCGGCCAGAAGAGTCGAATCCTCTGTCGAGGTGACGCGGATTCGCAGCGCCGCATTGAGGTTCAGGGTTCCGGCGAAGACTTCCGTCCCCTCGCGCACGGTCCGCGGCAGGGATTCGCCGGTTACCAGGGCGGTATCCACGTCGGACTGGCCCTGCTCGACCGTGCCGTCCACGGGGATGCGCTCGCCGGCCGCGACAATCACCAGCATGCCCGGCTCCACCTGGGCCGCCGCCAGCCGGCGCTGCGTCCCGTCCGGATCGATCACGGTCGCGCTGGCCGCGCGCATGGCCATGAGGTTTTCAGCCGCCGAACGGGCCTTGCCACGGATGCGCAGATCCAGGTAGCGCCCGATCAGCAGGAAGAAGAGCAGCGTCACAGCGGCATCGAAGTAGACATGCTCGCCACCACGCATGGTCTCGGCCAGGGACATGCCGGAGGCCAACGTGACCCCCAGGGAGATCGGCACGTCCATGTTGAGCTGCCCGCTGCGCAGGGCCGCGACGGCCGAGCGGAAAAAGGGCCGCCCCGCGAGCACCACCGTGGGCAGCGCGATCAGCGCAGAGACCCAGTGCATCAGGACCCGGGTTGCAGGCCCCATGTCGGAAACCAGGCCGCTCCAGACCGAAACCGACAGCAGCATCACGTTTGCCGAGGCGAAGCCGGCCAGGGCGACCGCGCGCAGCAGTTCGCGTTCCTCCCGGCTGCTCTCCTGGCTCTGGCTGCCCTGATCGAGGGGCGCCAGCCGGTAGCCCATGTCGGAGACCTTGGCGACGATCTCGCTCAGGGACGAGGTCTCTTCGCGCCAGCGGACGAAAAGCCGGCGGGTGCTCAGATTAACGCGGGCCTGCTCGATCCCCGGCAGCCCGGCCAGTCCCTTTTCGATCTGATGAATACAGCTCGGACAATGCAAGTTGGACACGCCAAGGCTGAGATCGTAGCGATCCTCTCCCAGATGCTTGGCATGCGCACGGGCGGTCGCCAGCAGGCCTTCATGCTCGATGCGGTCCGCTTCCTCGGCCAGTTCGACCGGCGGGCAGCAGTTCATGCCGGCGGTCATGGCACATCGATCCTTTGTTCGATGCCGAAGACGAAGCCGGCCTCGTCTTCACTGAAGGTCGCGGCCAAGTCGCGCCGGTTCGGATCGCGCTGAGCCGTCAGGCGCACCAGCCAGTTGCCCCGCAGCGGGAAGACCACGTCGGTTTCGTAGCGCCCGGCGCCCACGGCCCGCAGGGTAATCGGGCGGTCAAAGCCCTCATTGGTCGGCCGCCAGATCTGACCGGCGACGATCAGACCTTCCAAAAGCTGCCCCTCGCGGTCACGCATTTCGAGCGTGATGCGGCCACGGCCTTCGTCGCCCTGTGGCTGGCCCGGCGTAAAGATCACGCTGTCCTGCCAGCCAAGCGCATCCTTATGCGCCATCGCCTCGAGCGTTTTGTTGTAGCGCAGGCCGCGCTGGTAGGCGTCCTCCGTGCTCAGGCCGCTCCAGGTATCAAGCGCCAGAAACACCATCACCAGGTTGACGCCGATGACCACGAAGAAGAAGGCCACGAAGGCACCGAAAACGTGATAACCGTTCAGGGTTTGCGGCATGGTCAGCTTCATTGTTCCGGTCCCCGGAAGATGCTGTCGTGACGGGTTTCACCCTGGTCGGAAAGGTCCGTCACCACAAAGGTGAAGTTCTGAGATGCAGCCTCCAGGCTGGTCTTGGGAAGAGTCACGAATACCCGAAAACTGGCAAGACGATCTGATTTTACCGTCAGGGCTTCCGGCTCCGATCCAACCACCTGCAGGGCGGTGCCTTGCATGCCCTCGAGCGACAGCTTGAACAGCTTTTCACTATGGTCTTTGTTGAGGATCTTCACGGTGTAGCCGTTGCGGATCGAGCCGTCGGAGAGAGTGACGAACAGCGGGTTGCGGTCCCGGAGCACGTTGATATCGACCGCCGAGCGGCTGATCAGTGAAATGAGCATCACCACGCCGACCAGCAGGATGATCGCCATATACATGAGGCTGCGCGGGCGCAGCAGCCGGACCTTGGTCTTCCCGCCGTGGGAACGCTGATCGACGTTCGAAAGCGTATCGTAAGCGATCAGGCCGCGCGGCAGGCCGACCTTGTCCATGACGTTGTCGCAGGCATCGATGCAGAGCGCGCAGGTAATGCATTCGAGCTGCTGACCGTCCCGGATATCGATGCCCATGGGACAGACCGCGACACACTGATTGCAGTCGATGCAGTCGCCGAGATTCTCCACCGGCTTGTTCTTGCGCCGCGGGCCACGCGGCTCGCCGCGGTATTCACGATAGGTGACCGTCAGGGAGTCTTCGTCCAGCATGGCCGCCTGGATTCGGGGCCAGGGACACATGTAGGTACAGACCTGCTCGCGGGCATGACCACCGAAGAGATAGGTCGTGCCGGTCAGGATGGCGATCGTGATATAGGCCACCGGCGGCGCATCCAGCGTGAAGAGGCGCGGCAGGATGCTCGGCGCATCGGCGAAATAGAAGACCCAGGCGCCGCCGGTTGCCACGGCGATCAGAATCCAGACGGAATGCTTGAGAATACGTTTGCCGATCTTGGAGCCGCTCCAGGGGGAAGCATCCAGGCGCATCTGGGCACTGCGGTCACCCTCGATCAGGCGCTCGACGGCCACGAAAAGATCGGTCCAGACCGTCTGCGGGCAGGTATAGCCGCACCAGACCCGGCCGGCGAGGGTGGTGATCAGGAACAGCGACAGGGCCGCGAGAATCAGCAGGCCGGTCAGGTAGTAGACCTCCTGCGGCCAGATCTCGATGAAGAAGAAGTAGAAACGCCGCGCCGGCATATCGATCAGGATGGCCTGATCCGGCAGGTTCGGCCCCCGGTCCCAGCGGATCCAGGGCGCGAGGTAGTAGATCGACAGCGTGACCGCGAGGATCACCCATTTCAGGCGCCGGTAGGTGCCGGAGACCTTCTTGGGATAGATCTTCTCCCGCTTCTTGTAGAGAGAGCGTTGCTCGGCCGTATTAACGGCCGAGACATCGCTGCGCTCGACACCGCCTCCACCATCGTAGGCCTGTTGTCTCGCTTGTTCCACCTTCACCTCACGCGCCCCTATCTTGGCTGTAGGGCTGCTACAGGCAGGTTGCGTTCTCCGCGATTTCAACGTCTCAAAACTTGCGCCAAAGCCAGCAGGCGAAATCAGCGCTTTACTGATTGAGAGGCAGTGAGTTTTGAGTCCAATTGAACGCAACCTGCTCTAAAGGGAACCGAAGGCTACTCTTCGCCACCGCCCAGAGAGTGGACGAAGACAGCCAGTTGCTTGATCGTCACCGGGTCCAGCCGTGTGTTCCAGGCGGGCATCACACCGCCCCGGCCAGTATTGATGCTGGTCACCACCGACGCCTTGTCGCCACCGTAGAGCCAGAGGCTGTCGGCAAGGTTGGGCGCACCCAGGTCCTGATCGCCGACCCCGCCGTCCTGATGACAGGCCACGCAGTTATCGACGTAGAGTTCCTCACCGCGCGCAACGGCTTCTGCATCGGGCCGTTCGCCCGACAGCGACAGAACATACTCAGCCGTATCACTGATCTCCTCGCGGGTCAGGATACCGTCGGTCTGGAAGGCCGGCATGTCGTTGAAGCGGGTATCATCGTGATCGGAGCGGATGCCGTAGAGAATCGTGTCGTGGATCGCATCCAGCGTGCCGCCCCAGATCCAGTCGTCGTCATTGAGGTTCGGGTAACCGACGAAGCCGGCCGCACCCTGACCATGACACTGAGAACAGTTCACGGCGAAGGCGGAACCGCCGCCCGCCAGGGCAAAGTTCAGGAGTTCAGGATCCTGCCGGATCTCTTCCAGTTCGGCCACTGCGATCCTGTCCAGAAAGACACCCTGACGGGATTTTGCTTCCGCAATCTGTTCGCTCAGGACCGCACGGCTGGAGTAGCCCAGAAAGCCCCTGGTGTGATCGGAAATCAGAGGCCAGGCCGGCATGACGATCCAGTACCCGAGAGACCAGATACAGCAGACGTAAAAGGTCCAGAGCCACCAGCGCGGCAGGGGGTTATTCAGTTCCTTGATTCCGTCCCACTCGTGGCCGGTCGTGTCCACGCCGGTGACGGCATCGATTTCTTTCTTCCCGGCCATGATCAATCCTCCTCCAGCGGCATACGTGCCGCCTTATCGAACTTCGTCTTGTTGCGCGGCCACAGGGCATAGACCAGCACCGCAAAGAACATCGCCATCAGATAGAGCAGACCGTAGGTCTCGCTGGCGTAGAGCACTTCCTGATAAGTCATGACGTCATTCCTTCCGATCGCGCTCTAGCGCAGGTTCTCTTCGGGCTGGTAGCTGTCGAAGTCGACCAGCGTCCCGAGCATCTGCAGGTAGGCAATCATGGCGTCCATCTCGGAAACGAAGGCCGGGTTACCATCGAAGTCCGCGACCACCGCCTTGGGATAACGGGCCACCAGATCATCCACGCCGTCAGCATCCGGATTGCTCTGCGCCATGAGATCGACATAAGCCGCTTCGATCATCTCCGCGCTGTAGGGCACGCCCACGCCGGCGTTGGCCTTGAGGTGATCGGCGATGTCGTCGGTCCTCACCGGAGTCGATACCAGATGGGGATAGCCGGGCATGATGGATTCCGGCACCACCGAACGGGGGTTGATCATGTGGGCGACGTGCCATTCGTTCGAATAGCGGCCACCGACCCTGGCCAGATCCGGACCGGTGCGCTTCGAGCCCCACTGGAAGGGATGGTCGTACATGCTCTCCGCCGCCAGGCTGTAGTGGCCGTAGCGTTCGGCCTCGTCACGCAGCGGGCGGATCATCTGGCTGTGGCAGTTGTAGCAACCCTCGCGGATATAGATGTTCCGTCCCGCCAGTTCGAGCGGTGAGTAGGGGCGCATGCCCTTCACCTTCTCGATCGTGCTTTCGAGGTAGAACAGCGGCGCAATCTCGATCAGGCCGCCGATCGACACCACGATCAGAATCAGCACCAGCAGAAGGGTCGAGTTTTTTTCGACGATTTCATGTTTGGCTAACATAGCGATCTCCGAATCTTCTCTTCTGCCGACTTATTCCGCGGGGGCCACGGCCGGACGCCCGGCCGCTGGCTGCGAAGTCGATATCTGAACTTTCTCGTCCCGCAGGTCACCGCGGGCCGTGCGCCAGAGGTTGTAGACCATGATGAAGGAGCCGATCACGAAGAGGGCACCCCCGCCGGCGCGGATCACATAGAAGGGGTGCATGGCCTCCACGGTCTCCACGAAGGAGTATTCGAGGAACCCGAGGCTGTCGTAAGCCCGCCACATCAGACCCTGGAGAATGCCCGAGACCCACATGGCCGTGATGTAGAGCACGATGCCGATGGTCGAGATCCAGAAGTGGAGCGAAACCAGCTTCAGCGAGTAGAGCCGCTCACGCTTCCAGAGCACCGGCATCAGGTAGTAGAGCGCGCCGAAGCTGACGTAGGCGACCCAGCCCAGCGCACCGGAGTGCACGTGGCCGACGGTCCAGTCGGTGTAGTGGCTGAGCGAGTTCACCGCCTTGATCGACATGACCGGGCCCTCGAAGGTGCTCATGCCGTAGAAAGCGACCGAGACCACCAGCATGCGCAGAACCGGATCGGTGCGCAGCTTGTCCCAGGCCCCCGAGAGGGTCATGAGACCGTTGATCATCCCGCCCCAGGACGGCATCCACAGCATGATCGAGAAGGTCATGCCCAGCGTCTGGGCCCAGTCGGGCAGCGCCGTGTAGTGCAGGTGGTGCGGACCGGCCCAGATATAGAGGAAGATCAGCGACCAGAAGTGGATGATCGACAGCCGGTAGGAATAGACCGGCCGCTCCGCGCGCTTCGGCACGAAGTAGTACATGATCCCCAGGAAACCGGCGGTCAGGAAGAAACCGACCGCGTTGTGGCCGTACCACCACTGGGTGAGAGCATCCTGCACGCCGGCGAAGAGCGAGTAGCTCTTGACCCCGACCAGCGAGACCGGCAGGGAGAGATTGTTCACGATGTGCAGCATCGCGATGGTTACGATGAAGGCCAGGTAGAACCAGTTGGCCACGTAGATATGCGGTTCCTTACGCTTCCAGAGCGTGCCCAGGAAAACCAGCAGATAGACGACCCAGACGAAAGTCAGCCAGAGGTCGGCGTACCATTCCGGCTCGGCATACTCTTTGGACTGGGTGACACCCAGGACATAGCCGGTCGCGGCGATTACGATGAAGAGCTGATAACCCCAGAAGATGAACCAGGGCGCGACATCGCCCGCCAGGCGTGCCCGGCAGGTCCGCTGCACCACGTAGAAAGAGGTGGTGATCAGCACATTGCCGCCGAAGGCAAAGATCACCGCCGAAGTATGCACCGGCCGCAGACGGCCGAAGGTGGTCCAGGGCAGATCCAGGTTCAACTCCGGAAAGGCCAACTGGAGCGCGATAACCAATCCCACCAGAAAACCGACCACGCCCCAGAAAGCAGATGCGATCACACCCGCCTTGATGACGCCGTCGCTGTACTCAACCTTGGAAGGGTCCTCAGGTCCGCTGTAGACGCCATTGAAATGGCGGCTGATCAGCATGAACACGCCGGAAACACAGGCAAGCAGAAATACCAGTCCGTGAAAGGACATCACCGGATCGCTGGCCTTCGCCATCAGGAACAAACCAAGCAGCGAGCCGAACGCAAGAGCCAAGCCGACGAGATAGGTCGTCGGATGAACCTGCGCGGTTGGTTGGGAAGAGTTCATCGGTTCCCCCAAGGTGTCGAACAAAAAAGTACCAGAGGAATCGGCTGAGACCGGCGCCTCTGGCACAAGGAGGTGAGAGATGCAGTCTTTCTACAGCGATGCCCGGCGAAGCCCATTGACATAAATCAACCTGCCTCAGATTTACGCGGCCCCGCCAGACGCCGAAGCGGCAGGCCCGCGTCACAGAGCGCGAAACGCCGGTACGATCCACAAGGAGGTGTCTGGAGAGTCATGACGACAATCATGCCGAACGGATCCCTGGATAGAATCATGATAACACAAGAATAACAGCTCCGTGCATCGCGCCTTGGGGTTGAATTGACACCTGAGCTGAGCGGAAGCTACAAAGCGGGTGACGGGCTGCCAAGAGGAACAGGTCGCGGCAAAACGTCGCCGCTTTGCGCGCGCTGCGGCATTCCGCCGCAGGAACGGAGCAGCCATTCGATCAAAGATGTCTCCCGGAAAATTCGCCTAAGGCGAGAATTGCAGATAAATTCACACCGACTTTCTTGTTTTTTCCCGCCGATGCACGCAGCATAGGGCCGCATTGCTTTTGCCAGGCGGCGACTATTGTCCCGATTCTGAAGTTCGCATCCTCTGTGTCAGGCGCGTTTCGAACTTCAAATCCACCACACTAGCTTCGTCCGGGCGAACGCAACTCTGAGAAAGAGGGGAATAAGGGTGCTTGTCGTCAGAAATCTGGCAATCCTGCTGCTATTCATGCTGGCCGGTCTTGCCCTGCTGTCAGGCGCAGCCCGGGCGGATGACGCCATCGGCTACGTCAAAAGCGTAGAGGGAACGACCCTGGTCGTCCGCGACGGCGAGACTTCGCCCATTGCCGTCGGCGATCCGGTCTTCGTCGCCGATCTGTTGATTGTCAAAGGCAGCGGCTCCATGGGAATCACCTTTATCGACAACTCCCAGCTTTCCATGGGGTCCGGATCACAGCTCAAACTGACCAGCTTCGAGTTTGTCCCGAAGGAAGAGAAGCTCTCCTTCGTGACAGAGCTTCTGAAAGGCACGCTGCTCTACGTCTCCGGCGTGATCGCGAAGCTCTCACCCGACTCCGTTTCCGTTGTAACCCCGGTCGCGACCCTGTCGGTGCGCGGCACCAAGTTCCTGGCACGTGTCGATGATTGATCAGCGCCTGACATCCCGGTCTCGCGGCCTCCACGATCTGCGCGCAATCCGCCCGTGGCTCGCTGCTCTCACCCTGCTGGCCCTCTCCGCCTGCACGCCCAATAATCTCTTCGTACTGCTGGAAGACGACGACGGGCAGGTCGGCGTCATTCAGATCCAGAACGACGCCGGCGCCCAGACCCTCGATCAGGCCGGCCAGGCCACCGGCCTGGACCGGGCCGGCCAGGAGCCGGTGGAGCCTTTCGTTCTCGAGGAGGACGAGATCCAGGAGGTTTTCGGCGAAGCCCTGGCGGCCCAGCCGGAGCGCACGGTTACCTTCCTGCTGTATTTTCAGTTTGGTACGGCCGAGCTGACGGCAGAGTCAGAGGCCCTGATCCCGGAAATTCTCGAGACGCTCGACAATCGCAAAGCCCCGCCGCGTATCGCCGTCATCGGCCACACCGATACGGCCGGCGATGCCAGCGTCAATGCCGCACTCGCACTCGATCGGGCGCGGACGGTGCGCAATATGCTTCTGCGCCAGGCCGTCGATGCCGAACTGGTCGAACTGACCTCCCATGGGGAGAACAACCCGCTGGTGCCGACCGCAGACAATGTCTCGGAGCCACGAAACCGACGGGTTGAGGTCACTATTCGCTAAGCCGTCGATACAAAAGGGGCGCCATCGGTGTGTTCGATAGCGCCCCCTCTCAGTCCTGATTGCTTGCTGCGACCGTCAGTTCCCGAACAGACCCTTGAGCGCTTTTCCGGCATCGTCGGGAATCTTCAGACCGCCTGAAGAGTCGCCACCCTCGGAATCGCCGCCTTTGAGCACACCCTCGAGGGCCTTGCCGGCATCACCCCCGACCGCGCCACCGACCGATTCGAGCGCCTTGGTCGGGTCCTTGGCGATGTTCTCGATCGCGCCGGTCAGGTCGGGCTTGTAGGACAGGTTATGCCAGGGGCCGCTGACCAGAACCGGGACCGTGATTCCGGTCGCATCAGCACTGCCGCCCTGCCCTTCCAGGCTGGCCACCGCTTTCGGTTCGACCCGGTAGTCGACCATGCGGGACGGCAGATCCGAGGTGCCCTTACCCTCGACACGCAGCAGCGGGCTGAGCAGCTTCAGGTCATTGTTGCTGAGCAGTCCGTTCTTGATGTCGAAGGTACCGGAGAGTTCGGCAAAATCCGTCTTCTGCGTTTCGCTGGCGCCGGGATCGAGAAAGGCATTCGCGGCATTACGCACCATGGCCGCCAGGTTGATCCCCTTGATGGCCCCGTCGTTGAAGGTCACCGCGCCCTTGCCATTGAGGTTTTCCACCATCTGACGCTGGGTCGCACCGCTGGCGGTTACCGCGATCTCCATCTGACCGGTGCCGGACAGCCGGTCGAAGCCGGCCGCATCCATCAGGAGCGGCTCCGCCGAAATACCGGAAAGGCTAAAGCTCTCCGAGATGGCCGGCACCTGATTGCGGCCGTCCACCGTCAGCTTGCCGCTGCCCTTGCCGTCATAGAGATTCAACTCGGTCAGATCGACATTGAGAAGACCGTCCTGCAGGGCCACGTTCAGAGCACTCTGTCCGACCTTGATCTCCTGCACCAAAATCCCGGCAACCGTCAGGGCGAAGTTGGCATTGACCGCCTGCAGACCGCTGACGTCGATCGGATCGTCGCTCCAGTCTGCGGGCGCCGCATCGCCGCCACCGCCGGAGCCGCCGCTCGAAGCCGCGCCTCCCTCTGTCGAAGCAGCCTCCGGGGCCGCGCCTTCCTTCTCCGGCGGCAGATAGGGGTTGAGATCCAACACACCAAGGTTCAGTTCAGCATCGATCTGAGGCTTCGCGCCGCCGGTAGCGACCGTGACGCTGCCGTCGCCGGCAATTTCGTCGATGCCCAGCTTGGCTTCGGTGAAGCTGTAGGTCGAACCCTCCACCTTGACATTGCCTGCCAGGTTGAAGGGGCCCAGCCCGCTGCCTTCGAATTCGATGGGGTTGCCAGTCCAGGCCGCGAGATCACGGATCGAAGGGATCGAAAGGTCGAGCGCCCCGCCCACCAGCAACTGCGAGGCCGTCGCCACGGAACCTTCGAAGCTCAGCTTGATCACATCCGTACCGACCGACAGGGCGACCGGCGCTTCCTCACCGGTGGTCAGGCCGCGCGGCTTGTCGCTGTTGACCGAAAGCTCGATGGTCTTGGCGTTCCACTGCATCGACCCCTCGGCGGTGAAGGGGCTGTCCAGATCGGTCAGCTTTACCGCCATATTGATGGCCGAGACCTCCTGCGTGGCACCGGATGTGGCATCGGTAAACTTGAGATTGCCGTTGACCAGTTGAATGTTGCCCAGGCTGATCTGGTTGATGGCGGAACCGCCCCCACCGCCCGAAGACTCCGAAGCGCCCGAAGAAGCCGGCGCTTCGGACGACGGGGCCGCAGCGGCAAACTCCCAGTTGGGCTTACCGCTCTGGTCGATCTCCAGATTGATCACCGGATCGACGATCACAAACTCGTCGACCTGGACCGTGCCTGAAATGAGCGGCAGGAGCTGCAGCTTGAGGCGCAGTTCCTTTAAGGCCGCCATGTTCGGCTCGGCGGCCCCGGCAGCATTTTCGAAGGCGATGTCTTCGGCGACCACTTCCAGATTCGGTAAGACCGAGACATTCAGATCGCCGGCAATGGTCAGCTTGCGGCCGGTGGCCTCCTGCACACCCTGGGTGATCTGCGCCTTGATCTCCTCCTTGGGCACCAGGAACGGGACCGCCACGACAGCCCCTACCAGCAGGACGACCAGAACGCCAACGCCGATCAGAACCTTTTTCATGTTTCTACCCTTCATTCACGAGAGGCAATGCCATGCGCAACGGCCAGTTAGAGGCCGGCTTTCTCGATCTTCTTGTCAGTCTCGTAGTTGCTCAGCGAATAGACCGCCCAGATGGCCGCCGGCACCCATCCGATGAGCGTGATCTGCAAAATCAGGCAGATGATACCCGCGATCGGACGGCCGATCGTAAAAAACAAGAGCCAGGGGAGCAAAAGCGCGATCAGGAGTCTCACAAGCCCGTTCCTTTAATTCTTAAAACACAATCAACTGCAAAGGGTCTGGCCAGTGCCTCTTATTGCGGCCTGACCTTCGGTCGCGTCGGGGGGAATGCCATCAGGCACTCCCCCCTCGTCTGGATTCGGATGACGCGAAATCATCCTATCTTCTTGCGGTCAGTTATTCGACACCTTAACGACCACACGGCGATTCAGCGGTTCCTTCACATCATCGACGGTTGCCACGGCGGGATCCTTCTCACCCAGGCTGATCATCTGGACCTCGTCGACGCCCAGGCCCTGGTCGCCCATGGCCTTGGCAACGGCTTTCGCCCGCTCTGCCGACAGCAGATCATTATATTCATCAGCACCCGCACGATCGGTGTGTCCAGTCAGTGACACTTTCGCGTCGCCGGACTTGGCGTAGGTCACGATTTCGTCGATCTTGCTGGCCGCATCGGCGCTCAGGTCGGCACTGTCGAAGTCGAAGTAAACCACCCAGCTCTTGGTCTCAGGCGCCGGCGCGGGTGCAGGTGCAGGCTCAGGCGCCACAGCAGCGACCGCCTTCGGCTCTTCCAGATCCGCTTCCACCTTAGCGATCGCATCGGCGAAACCGGCCTGGCAGGCAGCGATATCATCCGGCTGACGATTCTCTTCCTGTTCCTGCATCCAGCAATCGAAGGCCACCTGGGCTTCGGCCGCATGCGCCGGCGACTTTGCCGCGGCACCGGCCGCCATAGCGGCCATCAGGCGATCGCGCGAGGAGCTCAGAACACCGACGCGATCATCGGGCAGGTCACGGTCGGAAATTTCGTCCGGGGTCACCTCGGCGCCTTCGCTGGCCAGGCTGGCCTTCTGCGCGAAAACGTCCGAATCGCTGAAATCATATTCGGCATATTCGCCCTCGGAGAGGTCGATATAGCCGTTGTAGAGGTTCTTGGAAAACTCGCTGCCGGACGGCGAACGATCCTTCGCACTCTCCAGACCGGTGCCGGCGCAACCGGCCAAGGCCAGCGATCCCAGACCGGCGATCAAGATGTTTGAGAATTTATTCATTGTGTAATCCCTCCATGAGATTTTCCTGTTTTCAGCTTTATTCAAGTCGGCGCTTATCCCCCAGCCTCTTCAGCTCGCAAACAGCCGCAACTCCCGGGTCTGCTTCTTTCGCCGATTCCCGCTGATCCGGGGCTTCCTGCGCCCGGTTACTTCGGAGTGCTGCAGGACCGCGTAAGGGCGATGTCTCACCCCTCGGCTCAACCCTGCCGCAAGCCTAGCCTTTCTCAGAAATTCCAATAGTAGGGAAATATACGTAGACTAACTCAAGGCGATATCAACGGCCTGGAACTCGCCTTTCGCGCGATTTACTTCAAAACCTTGAAAAATATTCTGTTTCAGTGATTTAGCGTCCAGGCAATTCGCCGTTTACTTGTGATCACAGGCACTGCCAGAGTGAGGTTGGACTGGATCGCAACAGGCAATCGGCCGCTCTTGCGAATCTGATCCCAAGATTTGATTTAGACCGGCTGAGGCAAGCCGCTGCAGCTCAGTTCCCTAGACTATACCAAGAGGCAATATCATTGCCCTTTGGTGTAGAGAGACCGTTCGCGTGCAGCGGAGTCGCGCGCCGCCATACCCAGATGGAGCGCATCGAAAAGCTGCGCATCGTCGAGCGGTTTCAGAAGCAGCGCGATCGCACCGGCACGCTGGGCCTCCAGACGCACCGCCTCGCTCGGTCGCGCGGTCATCAAAATGACCGGATCCTGATAACCCTCGGCGGCCAGTTTCTGCAGAACCGTGATTCCGCTGACCCCCGGCAAATGGATATCGAGCATCACGCAGTCGCAGCGCAGATGCGGGGAGTTCGCCAGAAACTCTTCGCCCGACGCATAGGTCAGAACGTCGATATCGTCGGTCTCCAGCAGTAGCTTAAGGGAATCACGAACCGCATCGTCGTCATCGACGATCACGACGCGTGCGGTGTTACCCTCAAAATCGCACCTGTCCATGACGGGAAGCTTAAGCAGCTTTGCACGAGGGACAAATAGGGGAATCTACGTAGATCGCATCGGCAGGAATAGAAACCCTACGCATGCAAATATTTTATTCTTCTTGGAGCTGCAGTCCCGCAGCCAGGGCCATCCTGACCAGATGCGAGAGGCTCTTCGCCTGCATCTTCTCCATCACCCGGGCCCGGTGGACCTCGACAGTCCGCGGACTGATTCCCAGTTCATAGGCGATGATCTTGTTCGGCCGGCCGATGATCAACTGATCCAGAACATCCCTTTCCCGCGGCGTGAGTTCCTCGATGCGTCCGAGAATCTCACTGTTGGCATCGCTGTCGCCGCCCGCATCCTGCTGCGCGGCGGCCAGGTCCCTGCTGTGCGCCCAGGCCCGCTGCAGGCTCTCCATCAGGACATCGTCGGTGAAGGGCTTCTCAATGAAGTCGAAAGCCCCGGCTTTCATCGCCTTGACCGCCATGGGCACATCCCCATGACCGGTAATGATGATCACCGCCAAACGGGGATTGGCCTTGGCAAGACGCGCCTGTATCTCCAGGCCGTCAATATCCGGCATACGCACGTCCAGCAGGACGCAGCCGGACCCGATTGCCTCGACGGCTGCGAGAAAGGCCGTTCCGGACTCGAAGACCTCGGTCTCGTAGTCATAGGACTCGGTGAGAATCTGGAGCGAGTCGCGTACCGCCTCGTCATCATCGACGATATAGATCTTACCCTTACCCGCCGGTCTCATCTCTTCAGTCATAAAGGGCCCTACCGCGCAGTCGGCAATGTGAAGTGAAAGGATGCTCCGCCCTCAGAGCTTTTCGTCAACCACATTTCGCCGCCGTGCATTTCAATGATCGAATGACAGATAGACAAACCGATTCCCATCCCCGAATCCTTTGTCGTGACAAAGGACTGAAACAGCTTTTCCTCCACTTCCGGCGCCACACCGGGCCCGGAATCCGAAACGACAACCTCGATCTTCTCTTCCGAATGCGGAAAAGCCTCGACCGCGACATGGCGCACCGGCGAGGCGCTAACGGCTTCGATCGCATTGCGCACCAGATTGACGATCACTTGTTGCACTTGAATTCTATTGACGTCAACCGGTGGCAGGTCTTTGTTCAGGCGGCTGGTGACCTCCGCCGGCGGCCGGGCAGAGCTGATCTGGCCAAGGAGGACGGCCTCTTCGATAATGGCATCCAGATCCTCAGGCGCACGCGTCGCTTCGCGCTTCTCAAAGGTATCACGCAGCCCCCGGATGATTCCGCCGGCGCGTTCGGCCTGCGTCAGAGCCTTCGCCATCATCTCGCCGACCCGCTGAACCGTCGCCGGATCCGGCTGCGCGGCAGAACCAGCGGCAGAGCTGGCAGAAGAGTTGGCAGCAGAACTAGCGGCCACAGTCTCCTGCACCCCAGCCGTAGCCACCTTGCCGCCCTCGGCCTGAGCGGAGGCTTTGGAGATAACCCGCCGCCCGGCCTGAATATAGTTGATGATTGCCGTCAAGGGCTGGTTCAGCTCGTGGGCCAGGGCCGAGGAAAGCTGACTCATGGCGCTGACCCGGCTCACGTTGATCAGTTCGTCCTGCAGCTCACGCAAACGCTCTTCACGACGACGCCGGACCCGTTCCTCTCGCAGGAAACCGCCGCTGACCAGGAAGAGATAGAGGACGACCGCCACGAACAGCGGATAGGTCGCATCTATCAGGGTACTTTCCAGGACAAAGGCAGCCCAGGAGACGCCGACAACGGTAAAGGACAGCAGCAGGAAGAACCCGATGATCGTGACCGCCTTGCGGCGGCTGTGCACCACAACCAGGAAAATGCAGACGATCAGCATGATCGCGATTTCACTCGCGACCGCAAAATTCGGCCGGTGCAGCAGGCCGCCGGTCAAGAGAGTCTCGAGCAATTGCGCGTGGATTTCCACGCCGGACATATTCTGGCCGACAGGCGTCGCGGAAACGTCACCCACCCCGACCGCCGTCGTGCCGATCAGAACGAACTTGTCGGCCAGCAGCTTCGGATCGACCGCGCCGTTCAGAACATCGCGCGCCGAAACGAAACGCGCGGGATCATGGCGCGAGAAGTGTGGCCAGAACTGCCCGCTGCGGTCGGTCTGAACGAACTGGCCGGCAAAGGAGACACCCGAGATGCCGGCGTCGTCGGTAAAGACACTCAGTGACTCGCCGCCTGCCGCCATCCGAAGCAGTTCGATGGAGAAGGCTGGCAAAAGCGATTCGTTCACCCGCACCACCGCCGGCAACCGCCGCACCACACCATAGCGCCGGGTCGAGAGGCTGACGACGCCCTGACCGCGGCTGCGCTCGCCGATTGCCGCGATGTTGCCGACGGTTCCGGAATAGCGCACCAGGAAGTCCCGGGGATCACCACCTTTCTCGAAGATCGGCGTAGGCAGCGCCAGCAAGGTCCCGTCGCTTGTAGCGGTGGAAGACAGCGCCACGCCCAGGACGACGGGCGCACGCGCGACGGATTCGGCGAGGATCGCATCGTTCGACGGCAAACCGTCGAGTGTCTGCTGCAATTGTGGCGGCAGGGTCCCGTAATGCTGGATCAGGCTCTCGGGCGAGAGACGGTCGGCGTCCGGAAACAGAATGTCGAAGCCGATTCCGTGTACATCCGATTCCGCGGCAAAGTCCACCAGCCGGGCCAGGAGATTGCGCGGCCAGGGCCACTGGCCGAAAGCGCTCAGGCTCGCCTCGTCGATATCGATGACCACAACCGGGTTCGACTCGATTTCTCTCGGATTGATCTCCTGATAGAGATCGAAAAGCTTCAGGCGTAGCTGTTCGACCGGCCAGGGGTCGAAAATCCGCAGGGCAATCGCCAGCGGCAGCAGGACCAGCGCGACCCGCCAATTCCGGAATGTCAGTAGGAAGGACCGAGAAAGCGCCACCGCCGAACTATCCACTCCATAGAGCAATCAACAGAACCAAGCTATCTGCCAATCTATGCCTCTACAAAGAGAATTGTAACAACTCAAGCGAGCTAAAGGCTGCCGGGCGCAAAGAGATTCCCGGATTTCGGAGCAGAACACCCCGTTTTCCAAGCCGTCAAACCGCCGGCGAAGTCAGCATCTTGCAAAAGCCCCAGGGTTCGCTGCGATGCCCCGCAGCGGCGAAGAGATAATCGAAAGGACCGCTGGTGTCCTCGCAGGACAGGGGCTTGGCGGTCAGCGTGTGGATCGCGGCACAACTATGAGTCTCGGCCAGTTCGTCCAGCGTTTCGACAATCGTGCGCAAGGTCTGGCAGCGCTGGTGCTCGAACAGCGCCAGGGTCACCAGATCACGCGCCACCAGAACCCGCCCGTGCTGAAGGTTAAGATCGATCAGATAGCCGAAGAGACCGGCAATATGCTCCGAGCCGTCCTCGATCAGCAGCATACCCCCTGGCTCCCGCAGATCCTCCTGGGTGCGGTAGGCGGCATAGCGTTGCCAGCCGTCAAACGACAATCTTGGATTGACCAGTTGCACAAGCGGAAAGGCCTGTGCCATTCGATCCGCCGTCAGTTCACGCGCGCGCAGCATCATCTTCAGCAGTCCGTCCCTATGACTCTGTCCGGAGCGCGGCGGGCCCCGAAATATATAACCGGGTCGGAAATACACCTCCGACCGCCTGAGCCGGAAACTGACGGAAATTTCCCGGATCTAGAGAAAAACTGTCAGACTCCCAGCAATCCCCGGCACGATGGGGCGAGTGGTCTCACTTGTCTTTGACATGCATCAAAGTCCTGAAAGCGGAATTGATTCTCCGATCTGGCTCTACGCCGCCCGCAGCAGGCCTGGAACGCCCTGGATTACGGGACCGACTCGACATTTCGGTTGTCACGTCATGCGTTACGAGGGAAACTCCGCGAGAGAGATGACCAACCCAAACAGGGCAGAAACACCTGTGAAAGGACCAAACGAGCATAGCCTGGGCGTGGCCAACGCATTGCAGGATGCCGTACCGAGGCCTCATGGCGCGGTTGCCACAAACTGCAGCGCCTGCCCGGTTCGCGACCTGAGCTTCTGTAATGCGCTGACCGATGAAGAGCTTGAGCATCTGAACCGGGTGTCTTCCGACGTCGAACTGACCTCGGGCCAGAGTCTCTTCGACGAAGGATCGCCGGCGGAGCATGTCTTCAACGTCACGACCGGCGCCATGAAAGTCTACAAGCTGCTGCCGGACGGCCGGCGGCAGATCACCGGCTTTCTCTTCCCTGGCGACTTCCTCGGCCTGGCGACACGGGATGTCTATGCCTACGGCGCCGAAGCCGTCTGCCACACCACGCTCTGCCGCTTTAACCGCCGGAAGCTGGAAAATCTGCTGAAGGACTTTCCGAAAGTGGAGCGGCGCCTGCTCGGCATCGCCAGCGACGAACTGGCGCTGGCCCAGGATCAGATGCTGATTCTCGGGCGTAAAACGGCCAAGGAAAAGATCGCCTCCTTTCTGCTGATGCTGTCCAACCGGGCACGCAAGAGCGGCAACAAGCCCAACCCCATTTCCCTTCCGATTACGCGGACCGACATGGCGGATTTCCTGGGTTTGACCACGGAGACGGTCAGCCGGACCATCACGCAGCTAAAAACGGCCGGCCTGATCACCTTGCTCCCCGGCAATGAGGTTCGGCTCGAAAACCGGGAAACGCTCGAAGAAATGGCCGAAGGCGAGTAACGCGCTCCGCTTCTGGCGTAATTCAGCCAGCCCCCATCGCCGGCCAGCCAAGCCAATCGAAGAAGGCCTCCATAGATGAGGCCACAAACCTGTACGGGAGAAGGATTTATGTTACGCAGCTTACTTTCGGGCGTCGCGATCGGCGCTGTGATGGCTTTCGGTTTCACAGCACAGGCCGAAACCAGAGTCACCTACAAGTCCGCGAAGTCCACCTCCTCCTACTACCAGATGGCCGTGCAGATCGCCGAAGCCATGAAAAGCGGCTCGGACGGCGAGATCATCGTGACGGTCGAGGAAAGCCAGGGCTCGGTCCAGAACGTCAAGGAAGCCGGCAAGCGCCAGGGCAACTACGTCTTCACCACGCCGCCGGTGCTGGTCAAACTGGCCCAGGGCGGCAAGAAGATGTTCGAGAAGGACAGCGCCGACTATGGCAAGATCCGCTCGCTCTTCGTCATTCCCTCCCTGACCATGCATTTCGTGGTCAGCGAGAAATCGGCCGTTTCCGGCTTCGGCGATCTGGACGGTAAGGACTTCATCATCGGCAAGGGCAGTTTCGGCGCCCGTGAAGCCGCGAAGTACTTCGGCCTCTTCGGCCTGGAAGGCAAAGTCAATCTGGTGGACGTCGAGCTGAACTCTGCCGTCCCCGCGCTGAAGAACGGCCAGGTCGACGGCTTCGCCACGGCCGGCTCCTACCCCGCGCCCAACGTGATCGAGGCCGCGGCGGGTTCGAAGATCCGCCTGCTGTCGCTCAGCGACGAGCAGGTCGCCCAGACCAAACGCACCCGCCTGGTGATCCCGGCCGGCACCTATCCGGGCGTGGACTACGATGTCACCACCACCTCTCTGCCGGTGGGCGCTTACACCACCACTGCTATGGACGATGCGACCGCCTACGCCCTGACCAAGACCTTCTGGGAAGGCAAGGCGAAGATGGGCGAAGCCAACCCCTGGTGGGACGGCGTCTCCGCCGAGATGCTGTCGAGCATGGGGGCTAAGCTGCATCCGGGCGCGCTGAAGTACTACAGCGAGGCCGGTGTCGAGATCGCCGATCACCTGAAATAGGCTTTCCCGGATCCGGCAGGCAGCCGGCTGTTTATACCAAGGGGCATGAGTATCGACCCCTAGGGACTGTCATGACCCTTTCATCGTCGGACCAACAGCCGGAACCTGCCGGTTCGGGGACAGCTAGCCACTGGCTGCTGCCCGCCCTGGGTTTCGCCAGCGTCGCCTTCCATCTCTACCTGATCTTCTCGGGGCTGATTCCAAACCTGGTCAGCCGCCCGCTCCACATGGCGCTGGCCCTGCCCTGGGTCTTCATCATCGGCGCGCCGGCAGGTAGCTGGTTGCGGCGCAGCGGCATTCTGTTCTGTCTGGCCGGCTGGGCGGCCTGCGGCTACATCCTGCTCAACCGTGTTGAGCTTGACGATCAGTATGGCTCGCTCGAGGGCGACCTCCAGTTCCTGGTCGCCCTGGTGCTCATCGCCGTTACCCTGGAGATGGCGCGGCGGGCCGTCAAACTCGCCCTGCCGGCCGTCGCACTGATTGCCCTCCTCTACGGCCTCTTCGGCCAGTACCTGCCCGGCGAGTTCGGTCATGCAGGCCTCCCCGCCGCCAGCCTGCTCGGCACCCTGACCATCGCAGAGGGCGGGATCTGGGGGCCGCTGACCGGCGTTTCGGTCAATGTCGTGGCCATCTTCGTCATCCTGGGGGCCGTGGTCGGGGCCGGCGAAGGCGGCTTCGGCTTCATGTCGCTGGCGACCTTCCTCGCCGGGCGGCTGCGGGCGGGCGCCGCCAAGGTTTCGGTGCTGGCTTCGGCTTTCTTCGGATCGATTTCCGGCTCGGCCTCGGCGAACGTCGCTTCGACCGGTGCCATCACCCTGCCGACCATGAAGCGGCTCGGCTACCCGCCTTCTTTCGCCGCGGCGGTCGAGGCCGTCGCCTCCAGTGGCGGACAGATCATGCCGCCGCTGATGGGGGCCGGGGCTTTCGTCATGGTGGAGCTGCTGCGCGTCCAATACCTGGACATCATGACCGCCGCCCTCCTGCCGGCGCTGCTGTTTTTCTGGGCCGCCTGGGCGGGCGTGGACCGCTTTGCCCTGCGCTACGGCCTGCGCGGCATGACGCCGGAGGAGTTGCCGGCGCGCAGCGACGTGGCCCGCTCCGTGCCCTTTTTCCTGATTCCCTTCGGCACCCTGCTGATCATCCTCTTTACCACCGGCTACACACCGCAATTCGCCGCCGCTGTCGCCATCCTGGCCGCAGCGGTCATGCTGGCCTGCGACCGTCAGCTCCGCTTTTCCTTTCGCGCCTGGGGCGGACGGTTGACGCAGGCCGCGACCGAAGCCGGGCGCCAGATCTCCGGCATCGCCGCCATCATCATCTGCGCCGGCCTGGTCATCGGCGTGCTCAATCTGACGGGCCTGGGGGTCAAGGTCACCTCGGTCATCGTGGGGCTGTCGGGCGGTGAACTCTGGCTGGCGCTGCTGCTGACCGCCCTGGCCTGCCTGATCCTCGGCATGGAGGTGCCGACCACCGCCGCCTATGTCATCTGCGTTTCGGTCGCCGGGCCCGCCTTACAGGAACTGGGGTTGCCCGCCCTACACGCGCACCTCTTCGTCTTCTGGTACGCCCTGCTTTCCACCATCACGCCACCGGTCTGCGGCGCCGTCTTCATCGCGGCGGGCATGGCGGAAGCACCATGGCTGAAGGTCGCCGGCCAGGCCATGCGGCTCGGCCTGGGGCTCTACCTCGTGCCCCTGGCCTTCGTCTTCAATCCGGCCCTGATCCACCCGGAGGCCTCGCTGCCACTGGCACTCGCCGCCCTGCTGAAGATCGGGCTGGGACTCTGGCTGATCTGCCGGGCGCTGATCGATCCGCCGGAGCCCGTCTGGCGCCTGCCGCTGCAGGCCGGCGCAGGCATCGCCGTCATCTTCACATTCGGACTGGGTGCCGTATAGTCCTTGACGATAACGGCCGATGCAGCAGAACGTCAGAAAGCCGTTCAACAGTCCTTTTGCTCATAGGTGATGATGCTGATCTCGGCGCCGGTCGGATCGGTGAAACTCGCCATCCGTCCCACGCCGGGCACATCCATGGGCGGCATGGTGATGGTTCCACCCGCGGCCGTGGCCTGTTCCAGGCGCTTGTCCACATCATCGACGGTCACGTAGAGCATCCAGTGGGAGGGTGCCCCGGCCGCGGCTTCCGGCATCGCCATCATGCCGCCGACCGGCATATCACCGATCTTGAGCACCGTATAGATTCCACCCTCGCCCATATCCATGGGTTCGGTGGTCCAGCCGATGACGTCGGTGTAAAAGGCCTTTGCCTTTTCGATATCGGTGCTGCGCAGTTCGGACCAACTGAAGGCGGCGTGGGTTTGGAAGGCGTCGGACATGTCATGCTCCTGTCGGTTTTCTTGAAGTTTCACGGGCATCACCCGCACAGCTTAAACGAACAGGTCGGCAGAAATCCGACAGAAGGCCGATTTTATTTCTGTGCGGCCTTTATCCGGCGAGATCATCACGCCGAAGATCGGCGATTTGCCGGCGCAGATAGCTCTGTTCGCTCGGATTACGAGTCAGCAGCAGCGCCTGCTCGAAGGCGGCAATCGCCGCCGAAACCTGCCCGCATTCGCGCAGCAGAGCGCCGCGGACTGAATGGAAGTGATGGTAGCGGCGCATATCCGGCAGGGCCTCGATCTCCGCAAGCAGCTTGAGCCCGGCAGTCGTCCCATCTGCCTTGGCAATGGCCACCGCACGGTTGAGGGTGACAACCGGCGAGGACTGACGGCGCTCCAAGGCAGCATAGAGCTCCGCGATCTGCGGCCAATCGGTTTTTTCCGGATCAACGGCCTGGCTGTGCAGAGCCGCGATGGCCGCCTGGATCTGATAGGGCCCCGGGCGCTTTTGATGCAGCGCCTTCTCGACCAGGCTTCGCCCCTCCGCGATCATGCCCCGGTCCCATAACGCGCGATCCTGTTTATCGAGGGTGATGATTCCGCCGTCATTATCCAAACGCGCCGCGTGGCGGGAATGCTGCAAAAGCAACAACGCCAGGAGACCCGACACCTCCGGCTCGCCGCGAAACAGCCGCACCAGCATCCGCGCGAGCCGAATCCCTTCCTGGCAGAGATCGACACGGATCAAAGCGCCCGCCGCCGAGGAGGAATAGCCTTCGTTGAAGATCAGGTAGACGACCGTCAGCACAGCGTCCAGGCGTCCCGGCAGATCGGACGCCCGCGGTACTTCATAGGGAATATGGGCATCGGCGATCTTACGCTTGGCACGAGTCAGGCGCTGTTCCATGGTCTTCTCCGGAACCAGGAAGCCGCTTGCAATCTCCACGACGCTCAGCCCCGCCACGGTCTTCAGGGTCAGAGCGATCTGCGCCGGACGGGCCAGCGCCGGATGGCAACAGGTAAAGATCAGGCGCAGCAGGTCATCGCGGATGTGTTGGCTCAATATGGCCTCCTCCATCGCCTCTTCTCTCGGCCCCTCGGGCTGGGCAAAGAGTTCGCGCTGGGACTCGCCATAGCGTTTCTCCAGCGCTTGCCGTCTTTTCCGATCGATCGCCTTATTGCGCGCCGTGGTGATCAGCCAGGCCGATGGGTTCTGTGGAATCCCGGACTGCGGCCAGCGGTCCAGAGCCTGGGTGACCGCGTCCTGCAGGCTATCCTCGGCGAGATCGATATCGCCGAGAATCCGGATCAGAGTCGCCAGCGCCCGCCTGCTGTTAGATCGGAGAACGGCCCCGATGCTGTCCACGACTTATAGATCCAACTGCTCAACTCCCTTGCCGGCGCCCTCGCGGGGCGCCGTGATGTCTGCGTAGGCGACAGGGCGGATTTCAACCGCGCCGGTGGTCACATGAGGAAGCTGACGGGCGTAGTCCATCGCCTGATCCAGGTTGTCGCAGTCGATCAGGTAAAAGCCGGCGAACTGTTCCTTCGTCTCGGCAAAAGGCCCGTCGATCACGTCCGGTCCTTCGCTGCTGCCACGCAGAGTCGTTGCCGAAGAGGTCGGCATCAGCTTGTTGGCGGCCAGGAAATGCCCCTTCGCCTTGGCGTCTTCCTGCATCCGGCCGTGCGCGGCCAGGACCTCGGCCCGTTCGCTCTCGCTGTAGGCCTCACTGACCTCTTCGGCCTGATAGATCAGCAGTGCATAGAGCATGGACGCCTCCCTTCTTTCGGCTGTTTCTGCGTTTTAAACGAAAACCCCTGGGTGAATCCGACAGCGGGGAGCAAAAAAGCCCTCGAAATCATCCCTTTCAGCGTAAAATAACGCCTCTAATCGGTTTTTTGACGGCTTTTTCACGCCGCGCCCTACAGTGACGTCACGCTGGCGCCCTAAAACCCTGGCAACGCCAACACCTTATCAATGAAGCGAAGATCCAGGAGAGAAAGAGATGCCCCTGAAAGACCCCCAGGGTTACAGCCTGACCGGCGCCAGCGAGACAGCCGCGGAACTCTACGCCCGGGCCGTCGGTGAGCTGCAATGCTATATCGACGACCCCGTCGCGACGATCGATGCCGCCCTCGAAGACAGCCCGCAGTTCGTCATGGGGCACTGCTTTCGCGCCTATCTGCACGTTCTCGCCACCGAAAAGGCCGCGATGCCGGAGGCCGAAGCCAGCTTCAAAGCCGTGACCTCCCTGCCCGCCACCGACCGTGAAACCGGTCATATCGCCGCGCTTCAGAAGTTCATCGAAGGTGACCTGCGGGCCGGCATCGAAAAGCTGGAGACGATCCTGCTCGACTACCCCCGGGACGTGGTCGCCCTGCAGGTCGCCCATCTCTGGGACTTTTTCGTCGGTGATGCCCGCAATCTGCGCGACCGCATCGCGCGTCAATTGCCTCAGTGGTCCGCCAGCGTGCCGCACTACCACACCCTGCTCGGGATGTACGCCTTCGGCCTTGAGGAAATGGGCGACTACCGCCGCGCCGAGGACTACGGCCGTCAGGCGATCGAGCTCAACGGCCGAGACGCCTGGGCCCAGCACGCCGTCGCCCACGTCTATGAAATGCAGGGCCGCCAGCAGGACGGCATCGACTGGATGGAAAGCCGCCGATCCCACTGGGCGACGGACAACTTCATGTCCGTGCACAACTGGTGGCATCTGGCCATGTACTATCTGGATCTCGGCAAGATCGAACGGGTCATGCAGATCTACGACGACCACATCCGTGCCGATCGTTCCGAAGTCGCCCTGGACATGGTCGACGCCTCCGCCATGCTCTGGCGCCTGCATCTGCGCGGTGTCGAGGCCGGCGAGCGCTGGAAGGAGATCGCCAGTGTCTGGGAGCCCGTCGGCGAGGATGCCTTCTACGCCTTCAACGACTTCCACGCCATGATGGCCTTCGTGGGCAGCGGCAACATCGAAGCCGCGCGGCGGCTGCTGACGGCGCTGGAGGCACGGGTCGGCAAGGGCGGCAGCAACGACGCCATGACCGCCGAGATCGGCCTGCCGCTCTGTCAGGCCCTGCACGCCTTCAGCCATGGCGACTATGGCCGGAGCATCGAACTGATCCGGCCGGTCCGCGGCATGGCCAACCGTTTCGGCGGCAGTCACGCCCAGCGGGATGTCATCGACCTGACGCTGATCGAGGCTGCTTTCCGGGATGGGCAACTGGGTCTGGCCCGGGCGCTCTCGAACGAACGTATGGCGCTCAAGCCGACCAGTCCGCTCAATGCACAGTTCCGGCGCCGGCTGCAGGAGAGCGAGCAGGTCAGCGTCGCCTGAGGTTTCGGGGACGGTCTCACGAGTAAGACCGTCCCGCCTCACCCCAGCTTTTCGAAAAAACGAAACGCCCGTCGCTTCGGGCGAAAGGTTCCGTCGCGCCGAACGGCGGCCGCCGGCGCCCTGTAAGAAACGAGGACAGAAAGATGACGGACTGGAAACTCCCAGCCTTGACCCTGGCCGCAACGGCCCTCGCGGTCGCCTCCGCACTGCCCCCTTCGGCCGATGGTTCCCGCGTCGATGGTTCCCGCGCCGATGATTCCCGCCGGGAATCCCTTCAGCAGGCAGCACCCAACAAACCCCAGGTCACCTTCCAGGTCACAGCCATGCCGAACGCCGCAGGCACGGACGGGCCGGAGATCGATCTCTTGTCCGAGAGCACGATCAGCGAACTCTTCGATCCAAGAATCATGGCCGGCACGATCTGCCGCGGCAAGAAGGCCCGCAGCGCCTCCAATAATCCGGCGCAAACCGCAGACCTCATGCTGGCCGGAATCCGCATTGCCAAAGCCGCAGAGGATGACGGCACCGGCCTCCCGCTGTTGGAGGGTCTTGGCCATCACAGCATCCGGATCACCACTGACAACCCGATCGCGCAGCGCTACTTCGATCAGGGACTGCGTTTATCCTACGGCTTCAACCACGCCGACGCCATCCGCTCCTTCAAAGCCGCGCAGAAGGCCGACCCTGGCTGCGCGCTCTGCTACTGGGGCGAGGCCTGGGCGCTGGGTCCGAACATCAACGTCCCGATGCAGCCCGAAGCGGAAGAGCCGGCCGCCCAGGCCATGGCGAAGGCCCGTGCGCTTGCCGCTCAGGCAAGCGAGAAGGAGCAGGCGCTGATCGCCGCGCTCGATACCCGCTACCTCGATACTGCGGCTTCTTCCGATAGCGTCGCCCCGGAACGGAGCGATCTGGATAAAAACTTCGCCAACGCCATGGCCCTTCTGCATCAGCGCTTTCCCGGGGACGACGATATTGCCGTCATCTACGCGGAAGCCATGATGAACCTCTCCCCCTGGGACTACTGGGAAGCCGATGCGCGGACCCCCAAGGGACAAACCGGCGAGGTCATCGCGCTGCTCGAGAAGATCCTCGGCCGTAATCCGAACCATGCGGCGGCGATCCATCTCTACATCCATATCGTGGAGGCCTCCGACCGTCCGGAACGCGCCGAGAAGCATGCGGACCGCTTGGGCGCGTTGATGCCGGCGGCGGGCCACCTGGTGCACATGCCCTCCCATATCTACTACCGGGTCGGCCGTTACCTGGATTCCCTGAAGGCGAACCAGGCGGCGATCGAGGCGGACGAGGCCCTGTTTAAGACCCTCAATTCGAGCGGCGTCTATCCCCTGGTCTACTATCCCCACAACGTGCATTTCGTCCTGACCTCGGCGCAGATGGCCGGGGCGGGCGAGACCGTGCTCAAGGCGGCCCGAAAGCTGGACGCGGTGCTGCCCATGGCGGCGGCCAAAGCCATCCCGCTGGTCCAGCCGATCAAAGCGGCGCCGCTCTTCGCCATGGCGCAGTTCAGCCGGCCGGAAGAGGTCCTGGAACTGCAGGACCCGGGCGCCGAAGTGCCCTACATCCGGGCCGTCTGGCACTACGCTCGCGGCGGCGCTTTCGTCGCGCTCGGCAAGCTCGACGCCGCCCGCCGGGAAGCGAGGGCCATTGAGGACCTGAACGCCCGCACCGACTTCACGAATCTGATCGAGGCCGCGGTCCCGGGGCCCGAGGTCGTCGCCCTGGCGCGCCAGGTTCTCCTCGCCCGGATCGCGCAGGCGGAAGGCCGGCACGACGACGCGGTCGAGGCCTTCGCCGCCGCGGTGGAGATCCAGTCCGAGTTGCCCTACATGGAGCCGCCCTACTGGTACTACCCGGTCAGCCAGTCACTGGGCGCCGCCCTGCTCCAGAGCGGACGTCTTGAAGAGGCCGAGCGCGCCTTCAAGGAGGCCCTCTTTCAGGCCCCCAACAACGGCTGGGCGCTCTACGGCCTGATCGAGACCTACAAGGCCATGGGCGACACGCGCGCGGCGAGGGAAACGACCCGCCTCTTCAAAGCCGCCTGGGCCGGCGACCCGCAGGCCCTCACGCTCGCCCGACTCTGAGACTGTCCTTTCTCTTCACCCCGATGCCTCCCAACTTGCCGGTTCCGCCATTACCTCCAGGCGGAGCCGGTTTTTTTCGGGCGGTCGCGCCCTGGTGAGAGTCGGACTTTTCAAGCTTTTTGCCTGGAAAAGCGCTGTTTTCCGGCTTTTGACATATTTTTCACGCCTTCTGACCGATCCGCCGACGAAAAAATAACGCCGGCTTGACGGTGGACAGTGAGAATTCCCCTCAACAAACGGACGGCCAGGGTCTGCGGCGGTGAAAGCCGTAACAGCCATCTGGCCGCAACCGCCAACATGAAGACGAAAGGAAAGAACAATGTCCGCAATAAAAGGCGGCATTCCGGGCGCAAGGATCCTGTCGGCGATCGCGCGCTCAATCACGACGGTCGCGGGAGAACTGATGGAAGACATCCGGGCCCTGGCGGCGCACTACCGCAGCCGCCGGCGGCAGCGGCGCATGTTGCTAGAGTTGCACCGCATCAACGACCATGCTCTGCGCGATATCGGCCTGGTCCGCGACCGCTTCAGCGGCGTTATTCTGGACGGTAACAAAGGCGATATCGTACTGACCCTGCCGCAATCTCCGGAGGAGGCGACGCTGCCCGAAAGCTGGACGGGAGAACGGGATGTCCGCACTTCCGGCTACCGCGGGCGGGAACGCCGCAGCAGTGACCGCCGGCTGTTCCAGCGACGGGCAGATGGCCGAATAAGCCAGGAACCCCAAAGGCCGGACCGGCGCGCCTATGACCGCCGGAGCCCGATCTGCCAGGTCCTGGATTGCCGAGAGCTCTTCTCCGGCCGCTCCCGCTTTCTGCTCACATAACGGATCTTTCGCGGAATCAGGCAGATTCCGCGAAAGCCAGGAAATAGCCGTCGGGATCGCGCACGGCAAATTCGCGCAAGCCGTAATCCATGACCTCGGGCCCCCACTCGAACAGCACCTTACCCCTCAGTTCTCCGGCCAGCTTCATGACGCTGTCGGGATAAAAGTAAAGTGTTCCGCTGAGACCCGGCCTTGCCGGCAAACCCTCGGGCGCCGACGACGCCGCAAAGAACTGCAGCACCACACCGTCGCGGCGGACCTCCGCCCAATCAGGCTCCCCGCTCTCCGGATAGCGGCCGGTCACCTCGAAATCCAGCTTTTCAACGTAGAAATCGAGACTTTCATCGAGGTCCCGGACCATCAGGCTGGGCACAACCTGGCTTCCCAAGCTTGCTTTCATGGCGGAAGCTCCTTTATCGGAGAATTTAAGGATATTTTACAACTTTAGGTAATTTTTGTACCATCCCGGTCTTGGTCGAAACGTGAAAATCATGACAGGACAATTGCAGTTTTATAGGTAATTTGAGTAGCCTTAGAGCGAAAAGAAGCAACGCCGGAAAACGGCAGGCCGGGGAGCGTGATCTTCGTTACGGGACAGCGGAACGCGCCACGGCAAAAAAGGCGAGGGAACAAAGGTAAAATCATGTGGCGGATCTTCGCAATCCTGGCCCTTCTCTGCGGCCTGACGGCGCCCTTAGCGCTGAACGGCACGGCGAGCCTGGCCGCGGCCAAGGATCCGATGAAGGTACAGCAGGAGCGCCGGGACCTTCTGGTCGGGATCTGGTTCGGCGAAACGAAACCCAACGCCGGCGGTCAGATTAAATGGATCATCGAGCGCGCCAGGGACGGCACCTACAAGATACAATTTCGGATCTACGGCGCCGACGGCCGCTATCGCAGCCATATGGAGACAGGCATCTGGGGTGTCTCGGGCCCGGTCTATTTCTCGGCGACCCAGGGCTGGCGCCAGGGCAACCAGGTGGTCGGTATCGATACCGCTAAAGCCAGGTTCTACGATGCTTATGAAATCCTGGACCTCAAACGCAACCTCTTCGAATACCGGCACTATGTGACCGGGACCAGCTACAAGGTGCGCAAGGTCGGGCGTGACTTCAAGTTCCCGAACTGAAGCCATCTGAAAGCCACGGGATCATCGGAACCTAATTCAATACAACTTTTTCGCGCGTTATGCCATGATCGCACTCCATCCTGGGGAGAATCATGATGTCCAGATGCGACGGCGGCCTGCGCAGCGGAATCCAGACCTATTTGAAGTATAAGACCAGCCGGAAATTCGGCGTCCTGATCATCGATGAGCAAAGCGAAGACAAGGCACCGAACCCGCGGAGTGTCGCGCAGCTTCAGATCCTGGCCCTGGCCATCGAACTCAAGATGAAAGTGGTGCTGGTCGAGATCAATCCGCCGATGAGATCGGAAACCCGCCGGCCGACGAAATCGATCCTGACCGGCAACCTGCCAGATGACACCGAAGTCTTCTTCAAGGTCGGCTTCAACGCCTTTGGGCGCGTGGACGGAACCGGACAGGCCAGCCCGTCGAACAAAGGCGCGAGCCTGCTGGACGCCTCCCTCCGTCAGGCCGGCGTCAACGAACTGATCATCATGGGCCGAGTCGGACAGCAGTGCGTGCGACTGACCGCCGTCGGCGGTCCGGAACGGAAGAACGCGCCGCCGATCGATGGCGCAACCGGCTTCGGCTATCAGGTCTGGACCTGCCCACAGGTCATCGATTCCGGGGACAGCGGCTGGCTGAACTGGTACGACCAGCGCGGTGTCAAATGCTTCGTCGAGCCGTAATCCGGCCTTCAGGTGGTGAGCTTCAAGGTCTGGTCAGATCAGGACAGGCCCGGCGCGGTTCTCATTGAGATATAGACATTCGGTTGCATGGCAGCCCAAAAACTCTTGCAGGTTTCGCGTGCAATCGCTACAGGTACGGTACTATCTCAGATTGATTCAGACCATCTGGGCAGATTTCTTGAAATTGCTTGGATAGGGATTCAGGACAGGGCCTTACCTTTGCACTGTAGAGGACAGGGAAGAGAGAGGAAGTGGTGAGGTTTTTAGGTCTCTTTTTGCTGCTTTTAGCCATTCCGGCGGCCGCGGCTGATGATGTGGACTATAAGAAACTCTACTCCGATCTGGTCCCGAGGTATCACCAAGCGAACAATCACGTGAAGATGCTCAAGAGGCAGACTCGGGAGTTCCGAAAGATCCTCGACAGGTTGGGCTATGACTATAGCCAGGAGATCGTCATCATGGGGGATGACGGTGTGATCGTTGATCGCATCGATCTATCGGAAGACCCCTGGCCGATCGATCTAAGGACTCCCGAAGAGAAGGCAGTCAACTGAACCAACCGGACTTGAGCGTGCAAGGGCCGCTCTTTGAGCGGCTTTTTTGCTGCCGAGAACAGCAGTAGAAGATGCGCCGATCAGGAGACTCCGCAGCCGATGACGAAGCGGTCGATTCCGCAGGGGATGCGCATGAACGGCGGCGATTGCTCCTGGTCCAAACCATCGAAATCCGTCGCCATGGGGTATTAATGGGAGCCCCTCGGTATTAGGCGGCTTTGTACATCCTCGGAGAGCAGGTAGCTGATTTGTCAGCGACGGAGGTCCCGCCGGACCTCGCCCGGTCGATTGCCTGCCAGACATCCTGAACAGTGAGACCGTCCCGGCGCAGCAGCAAATCCACGATCGGGTCAGCGAAAAATGTTTCGAGAGTCGGTTCTTCGCCCTGCTTGGTCCAAGTGCCGCTCATGATCTGTTTCCTGCTCCATAACTGCGGTTCGGTGCCTAATAGATAGGCATCGTTCGTGGTGGAACATCACCCAAAACGGTGATCGTTTTGTGGCAGTTTTTGGAAGCTTTAAATTTGCTTCGGGCAGGATCATCTCTTTGAAGAAATTAATAAATTCCTAATCTATCCCTTTTGCTTAAATGCCCGGTTTTCTGCGAGGTCCGGCTATCGCAATACAACTCAAAAGAATAATTCTATCCGTCATCACAAACCTGAGACCGGACTAGGTCCATCCCAGGTTTGCCTCCATTTCCTAGAGGTCACTTCGCGCTTTCGGCCAGGAAGGCGATGATGTCGTCAACATCCTTCTGCTTCTTCAGCTTCGCCGACATCTTGGTCCCTGGAACATAGCCCTTCGGGTTCTTCAGGAACTCGCCCAGAGCCTCCGGCGTCCAGACGATGGCCGTCGAAGCCATGGCCTTCGAGTACTTGTAACCCTCGACCGCCCCGGCGGCCCGTCCGACAACACCAACCAGATGCGGGCCGACCTTGTTCTTTTCCGAGGTCACCTCATGACAGGCCTTGCAGCGGCGAAAAGCCTTCTTCCCGGCCTTGGCATCGCCGGTCGGAACGGCAGCAACGGCCGAGGTTTTGAGCCCGACAGTCGTCAGCACCGCGTCAGGGCTCACAGCCGCGCTCTTTTCGTCGCGAGCGAAGACAAGGCGGAGAGATACCGGCGCCACCTGTGCAATGGAGTCGAGCTTGGCGATCTTGCGCAGTTCCTCGACACCTGCTGTCAGGCCGAAATCCTCGGTGCTGAGCATGATCATCTCGTCACTGGACACCAGAACCTTGCCGTCGCTCAGGCGCGCCACGAAGAGGGTGGCTTCAACATCGCCGCTCTGTCCGGCGAGGGAGAGGTTGGCCGTGACGTCCAGGGAGGTGGTTTCGCCCGGTTTCAGGGCTTCAAGTTCGGCCATGTCGATCTGCGCGGAGATCACGGCCTTGGGGAAGTTCACCGAGTCGAAGACCCACTTCAGCATCCGCTCGTTTCGGATGTCGATCCAGGTTTCCACACTGGCCACATCGACCTCGATCTTGACCGCGCCACTCTTGGACACCTGGCCGCTGACCGAGCCGAAGTGATGGACTTCGCCGACCTTGCCTTTCTTGATCGATCCGAAGGAAACCTTGGATTCTTCCGGGGACAAACTCCAGCTCTCTGCCAGCGCCGGTCCGGAAAGAACCGCCAGGGCCAAGGCTGCACTCGCTAGGGTCTTCAACATCTTCCTGTTCCTCTCTGTCCGGCCTCTGACTTGCGCGGGCACTTCCAAAACAAGCACCGGGCAGACAAGAGGCTGTGGTCGATTTACAGGACGCAAACACACCAACCGGCGTTTTATTCGAATTTTTTTGAAGATATTTTTGGCTGTCCAGACAGGGCTGGTCGATTTTTCGACCGCCACGGGAGCTTTCACCTCGAAAAACAACGGTTCCGCAGGCGACTCGCCCTTGATCGAAATCAAAGCAGCGGCCACTCCGAAGCCCTAGTGTGCGGCGATGGACAAGACGCTCGCTAAGTATCGTGACGCCCGGTTACCGCGCTACACCAGCTATCCGACCGCGCCACACTTCACACCCGATGTGACGACCCGGGACTATGCCGCCTGGCTCAGCGCGATCGACACCGAAGACAGGCTTTCACTCTACCTCCACATCCCCTTCTGCAGCCAGATGTGCTGGTATTGCGGCTGTCACACCAAGGTGGTGAATGGCTACGCACCCGTCGCCAACTATGTGGCGCTGCTGCGGCAGGAGATCGAGCTGGTGGCGAAGACCCTGCGGGGACGACGGAAGGTCAGCCATATCCACTGGGGTGGCGGCACCCCCAACCTGCTGTCCAACGAGGATTTCGCAAATCTGATGGCGCTTTTGACCGAGCGCTTCGAACTGACACCCGATGCAGAGGTTGCCGTGGAGGTGGATCCGCGCAGGCTCGACCGCGGCCAGGCAGAGGCCCTGGCCGCGGCGGGCGTCAACCGCGCCAGCCTCGGCGTGCAGGACTTCAACCCGGAGGTCCAGCAGGCCATCAACCGGATCCAGCCCTTCGAGATGGTCGAGCGCTGCGTCGCCGACCTGCGGGCCGCCGGCATCACCTCCATCAACTTCGACCTGCTCTACGGTCTGCCGGAACAGGATATCACCAAGCTGGAGCGCAATCTGCGCCTGACCGCCGCTCTGCGGCCGGACCGGATCGCCCTCTTCGGCTATGCCCACGTGCCCTGGATGAAGAAGCATCAGCAACTGATCGATGAATCCACCTTGCCCGATGGGCCCGCCCGCGTGAAGCAGGCGGGTTTCGCCGCCAAGATGCTGACCTGGCTGGGCTACAGGCCGATCGGACTCGACCACTTCGCCCTGCCGGAGGACCCCATGGCTCAGGCGCTGGACTCGGGTGGTCTCTATCGGAACTTCCAGGGCTACACCCTGGACGGGGCCGACGTGCTGATCGGCTTCGGGGCCTCAGCCATCGGCAGCCTGCCGCGCGGCTACATCCAGAACAGTCCCGACTTCATTACCTACGCCAAGGCGATCCGCGAAGGGCGCTTCGCCGTCGCCCGTGGCCGGGAACTGACCAGCGACGACCGCCTGCGCCGCAAGGCCATCGAGGAGTTGATGTGCCAGGGAAGCCTCGACCTGATCGCGCTCTGCGAGGCCGGCGGCGTTTCAGCGGACTCTTTCGACCCGGAGTTGGCGAAACTGAAGCCCATGATCACCGATGGCCTGATCGAGGTCACGGGCCATCAGATCAGGGTGACCGAACGCGGCCGCCCCTTGGTCCGCGCCGTCTGCGCCGTCTTCGACCGCTACCTGGACCAGAGCGAAAAGCGACATTCCCGGGCGATCTGACAGACCACGGGATGATCCGCCATCGCACGTAAAGCGTATAGCCATCGGACCATAAAAGAGATCCGGGTAATGGCGAGCGCGAACTGCGATGACTCCCGCGAAAGAAGCTTTGCAGATCGTCTGGTTCAAACGCGACCTGCGCCTGGAGGATCATCGCCCCCTCAGCAAAGCCGCGGCCCAGGGGCCTGTTCTTCCGTTATTCGTGTTTGAACCGGAACTCTGGCGGCAGCCCGATATGTCCGCGCGCCAGTGGGATTTCGTCTCCGAGTGTCTTCAGGACCTGGGGCGGTCTCTGGCCGAACTGGGTCAGCCGCTCATCTTCCGGAGCGGTTCGGTGGTTGAGATCCTCGCCGGGATCCATCGGCAGAGGCCGATCACCGCACTTTGGTCCCACGAGGAAACCGGTAACGGCTGGACCTTCGAACGCGACAAGGCGGTCGCCCGATGGTGCCGGACGGCGGGCATTCCCTGGCATCAGGAGCGTCAGACGGGCGTGATTCGACGCCTGAGGACCCGCGACGGCTGGGCACGACAGTGGGATGCCTTCATGGCCGAGCCTGTCACAGCCTCGCCAGGAAGCCTCACGCCCCTGTCCTGGCCCGAGCCCGGCAGGATTCCGACATCAGCGGATCTCGATCTCGCAGGCCCTCCCTGCCCCGAACGCCAGGCGGGTGGCCGGCGCCAGGGGCTGGAACGGTTAGATTCCTTCCTCTCCCGGCGCGGAGAAAGTTACCGGACGGCCATGTCGAGTCCCACCACCGCCTTCGACGCCTGCTCGCGCCTGTCACCGCATCTGGCCTGGGGCAGCCTGTCGATGCGCGAGGTCGCCCAGGCCACCTGGCGGCAGCAGCGAGACGTGAAGCGAAGCGGCGCCGGGCGGACCGGCACCTGGCGAACTGCGCTCAGTTCCTTTTCCGGCCGACTGCACTGGCACTGTCACTTCATGCAGAAGCTGGAAGACGAACCCGGCCTCGAATTCAAGAACCTGCATGCCGGATACGACGGTCTGCGCCCCGCGGAACCGGACGCGTTGCGCCTGACCGCCTGGCAGTCCGGCGAAACAGGCCTGCCTTTCGTCGATGCCTGCATGCGCGCACTGGCCGCCACCGGCTGGATGAATTTCCGCATGCGTGCCATGCTGATGGCGGTCGCGAGCCAGCATCTCTGGCTGGACTGGCGCAAACCGGGCGAACATCTGGCCCGTCTCTTCACCGATTACGAACCGGGTATTCACTGGCCGCAGGTGCAGATGCAATCCGGTACGACAGGCATCAACACCGTCCGCATCTACAATCCGGTCAAGCAGGGTTATGACCAGGATCCACAGGGCCGTTTTGTCCGGCAATGGCTACCCGAACTGCGCGCCGTCCCGGAGCGATATCTTCAGGAACCCTGGCTGTGGGAAGATGCCGGTCAACTGCTCGACCGGCGTTATCCCCTCCCGATCGTCGATCACCTGGCGGCGGCCAAGGAAGCGAGGCAGAAGATCTGGGGCCTGCGCGGCAGCCGGGACTTCAAGGAGACGGCCGCAGGCATCCAGAATAAACACGGCAGCCGGAAAAGCGGCCTTCCCATGACCGGACGAAAGCGAGCCAAAAAGACAGATCCCGCGCAACTTGATCTTCTTTTCGCGGAGAAGCGTGAGAGATGAAGATGCGCCGAAAGGCCGATCTACCGGAGAAGACCTGCCCGGTCTGCGAGCGGGTCTTTAGCTGGCGGAAGAAATGGGCGCGGGACTGGGATCAGGTCCGCTACTGCTCTGAACGCTGCCGGCGCAGCGCGAAGACCGTCAGCCCTACTCCGGCACGAAAGCCAGCCTGACCGGACCCTTCGCCGCCTCCGGTTCCACCACTACGCCACCCTGCAGGACGCGGATCTTGCCCTGACGGCTCAGTTCGGCCGCCACCGCCCGCACAGCTGGCATCAACGCCCGCCATTCTGGCTCACTCTGCGCAAGATCACGCGCCAGTTCTGACGGACAGATGGACTTGTCGGCGCCTCGCGCCTTGCAAAGATCAAGCAGTCGGCGCTCGATTTCGTTCGTTTCGGGCAAGGGTTTCAAACCGCCGAAGCCTTGACGGCCTCGTAACCGGCCAAAGCCGCCGCCCGCGCCGTGGCGTGGTCGACGATGGGTCGCGGATAGTCGCGGCCGAGCCGGATCCCAGCAGCGGCGAGTTCAATCTCCGACAGCTCGAAGGGCGCGTGGATGGCATTGTTGTCCAGCTTCGCCAGCTCGGGGCAGAAGCGCCTGACGTAAAACCCGTCCGGATCGAACTTCCGGCCCTGGGTCATGGGATTGAAAATGCGGAAGTAAGGCGCGGCATCCGCCCCGCTGCCCGCCACCCACTGCCAGCTCGCGGAATTGTTGGCGAGGTCTGCATCCAGCAGGGTATCTCGGAACCAGGCTTCACCGTGCTTCCAGTGCAGCCGCAGATGCTTGATCAGGAAACTGGCCACGACCATGCGCACGCGGTTGTGCATGTAGCCTGTCTGCCAGAGCTCTCGCATCCCGGCATCCACGATGGGATAGCCGGTCATCCCACGCTGCCAGGCCGTCAGATCCTCGACAGATTCCCGCCAGGGGTAGTTGTCGAAGGCGGGCCGCCAGTTCTCGCGCGGCAAGGTCGGGAAGTGATAGAGCAGATGATAGGAGAACTCGCGCCAGCCGACCTCGCTCAGGAACTTGCCAGCATCCTTGCCGACCTCGGCTCGCCCCTCTTCGTAAAAGCGGGTTCTAGCCCAGATCTGCCGCGGCGAGATCTCGCCAAAATGCAGGTGGGGCGAAAGGCGGGAGACATTCGGCAGGTCAGGCCGGTCCCGCAGTTTGCCGTAACCGCTCAGCCCTTCCTGCAGAAAGGCCTCCAGCCTGTCACGGGCCCCGGCCTCGCCCGGCTGCCAGAGGTCTTCCCATCCGGCCGCCCAGTTCGGCGACGCCGGCAGCAAGCCCCAGCTTTCAAGCTCTTCGCCGGGCGTTGCATCGGCGAAACTTACGTCGTCGGGACGCGGCAGCGGCGCTTCGACCGGCTTGGCCAGGGCCGCCCGCCAGAAGGGAGAGTAGACCTTGAAGGGTCCGCCGGCGCCGGTGGCCAGTTCCCAGGGCTCGTGCAGCAGGCCGGCGTTGAAGCTCTTCACCTCCAGGCCGCAATCGCGCAGCGCCGCCTTGATCTGCCTGTCGCGCGCGATGGCCTCCGGCTCGTAGCAGCGATTCCAGTAGACGGCCGTGGCGCCACTGGCCTCGACCAGGCGTGCCAACTGCTCCGCCGGATCACCGCGCCGCAGAACCAGGCCCTCGAGATTCCCTTGCAGAGCCTTCAAGCTGTGATGCAGCCACCAGCGCCCGGCCCCGCCCAGCGCCACCGAGAGGCCGAGCCCCTCGCCCTCATCCAGGATGAAGACCGGCAGGACTTTACCCCGCTGAACGGCATGGAACAGAGCCGGATTATCTCCGAGCCTCAGGTCCTGCCTGAACCAGACAATGGTTGTCGTCACGCGTTCGATTCCTCCCGCTTATCCATCACCAAAGCTTTTCCAGGAACCGCTCCGCCGAGTCCAGATAATCGGCGCGCTTGTCGTCGCTCATCCGGTCCCAGGTCCGGTAGACCTGCGCGAGGCGCGGATTGCCGCGCAGCTTATCTCCATTGCGCACCAGGAAGTGCCAGTAGAGGGGATTGAAAGGGCAGGCGTCCTCGCCCGTCTTTTGCTGAACCTTGTAGCGGCAGTCGTGACAATAGTCGGACATTTTGTTGATGTAGTTGCCGCTGGCCGCGTAGGGCTTGGAGCCCAGCAGACCGCCGTCGGCGAACTGGCTCATGCCCAAGGTGTTGGGCAGTTCCACCCACTCGTAGGCGTCCGCATAAACCATCAGATACCATTCATGTACGGCCTTCGGATCGACCCCGGCCAGCATGGCGAAGTTCCCGGTCACCATCAGGCGCTGAATATGATGCGCGTAGGCCTCTTCCCGGGTCTGGGTGACCGCCGCATGCAGGCAGGCCATGTCGGTCTCCGCGCTCCAGTAAAACGCCGGTAAGGGCTTGTCCGCATTGAAGAAATTCTCATGCAGATAATCCGGCATCTTGAGCCAATAGATGCCCCGGACGTATTCCCGCCAGCCGATGATCTGCCGGATGAAACCCTCCGCCGCGTTCAGCGGGACTCGCCCGGCGCGGTACTCGATCTCGACCCGGTGGCAGACCGCGAGCGGATCGAGCAGGCCGACATTGATGTAGAGCGACAGCACCGAGTGATAGAGGAAACGCTGGTCGCGCAGCATGGCATCCTGAAAGTCGCCAAACTTCGGCAGCGCCTGCTCGATGAAGACTTCGAGTGCCCTTTCCGCCTGCTCTTCCGTCACCGCAAACCAGAAGGGCTCCAGCTCCCCGAAATGCTCGCCAAAGCGGGCAGCCACCAGTTCGAGAACCTCCCGCGTGATGTCATCGGGCGTGAAGGCGGCCGGTTGCGGCATGAAGAGATCGTTGCTCGCTGGTTTGCGGTTTTCAGCATCGAAGTTCCACTTTCCGCCCGCGGGTTGTTCACCTTCCATCAGAAGCCCGGTTTTGCGGCGCATCTCCCGGTAAAAGAATTCCATGCGAAGCTGCTTGCGTCCGACGGCCCAGGCAGCGAAGTCATCGTGCGTGGCGAGGAAGCGTGAGTCGGGCAAAATCTCGACCGGCACCCCCAGGGCCTGGGACCAACCTTCCATCGCCTTACGAAGCCGCCATTCCCCAGGTTCGGTGACCACGACCGCGCTCGGTTTGTACTGCCGCACCGCGTTGTCGATTTCACCGGTCAGAGAACCGGCGTTTCCCGGATCGTCCAGCCGCCGATAGTCAACGCGCCATTCGAGCGATCGCAGACGCTCGGCGAAGTGACGCATGGCGGAAAAGACAAAGGCGATCTTCTTTTTATGGTGACGGACGTAAGTTGCCTCCTCCATCACCTCGGCCATCAGCACGAGATCCCGCTCAGGGTCCGCGTCCTTCAGCGAGGAGATAGCGGGCGTCAGTTGATCGCCGAGGATGAGGATGAGACGCGGTGCAGACATAACTTCAAGGCACGGAAAATGGCTTCATTTCAGTTACGGATCACAGGCCGCCACAGATCATCTTGCAAGCCGGTTGGAGCAGCTAACAAGCAAAACCGGTTTAGGTCATAAAAACTGACCAAAATTGGCCAAAAATACCGATTTTAAAGGAAAAATAGAAGGAAGAGCATTATTCATCTGTCGCTATCGCTGTTCAGGGCCGTCCAATTTTATAGCATTGAAACGACATGGAACACCGCGGCGCCACTCCAAAGGTGAAGTTCAATCGGACCGCAGAAATAATATCCAATTATAAAACATTGTTTTTGTTACATAATTTACATTTCCTCAAATCATCTTCTTGACAAGCAATGGATTCAGGCGCAGAACTAACAAAAATCAAAACCGGTTTTGGAAACGAAATCCAGGCCGCAGGGATGGAAAGACACTTGGCCCCGAAAAAAGGAAAACTGACTCTCAAGGAGTTCTCCGAGACGCTGGGACTGTCCAAATCGACGGTCTCCCGGGCGCTCGGCGGCTACAGCGACGTCAGCCCCAAAACCCGCGCGAAGATCGAAAGCGCGGCACGCGATCTGGGTTACGTACCCGATCCCCTCGCCCGCGGCCTGAAACGGGGCCGGGTGGAATCGGTGGGAATCGTCATTATCCGCGGCGCCCCGGCCCTCTATGATCCCTTCCTTTCGGAGTTTCTGGACGGCGTTTCGCGCAGCCTCAACGCCCGAGGCCGCGACCTGCTGGTCTCGACGGCAGCCTCGACCCAAGAAGCAATCCAAGTCTATCGGCGCCTAATCGAAGCACGCAAAGTGGATGGCTTCATTCTCAGCCGGACCGAGACCCATGACCCGAGGATCGGATTCCTGCGCGAGTCGGGCGTCCCCTTCGTGGCGCACGGCCGGACGGACGCGCCGGACGACTATGCCTGGTTCGATCTCGACAATGAGGCCGCCTTCTTCGAGGCCGTCGCTCTGGCTGCCGACCAGGGACACAGACAGATTGCGCATATCGCCGCGCCGCCGCACATGAACTTCGCGCGGCTGCGCCTCAAGGGCTTCCTGCGCGGCATCGAAGCCGCCGGTATCGCGGCTTCCAACGCCCCGGTCCATACGGCGCCGAACCTGGATATCGAGAGCGGCGAGGAGATCGTAAGACGCCTGCTGCTGCAGCCGGTTCCCCCCACAGCCATTATCTGCGCGGTCGACCTGCTGGCCATCGGTGCCTACAGCGCGATCAAGTCCCTGGGTCTTACGGTTGGCCGGGATGTCACGGTGATCGGCTACGACGGCCTGCCCTTCGGCAGCTACCTCGATCCGCAGCTCACCACCTTCGACCAGTCGGGCGGCGACCACGGCGCGGAAGTCGCCAACATGCTGCTGGACCTCATCGAGGGTGCCGAACCGGCAAGCCTGCAGGTCATGAAGCAAGGGAAGCTCTTAAGGCGTGGCTCTGATGGCACACCGGCGCTGACACCGCAGGAGCTCGCAGAAAAGATCCGAGAGCAGACAGTGGCTTAGTCCGAAGCCACTCAACGAGGGAGGATAGAATGAAGAATCCGAACTGGACGAGGTTTAAGGCCCTGAAGAAACCCGCCGGCGTGCTTGCGACCGCCGCTATCGCTTTGAGCCTCGGTTACCAGGCCGTCGCCGCCGACACGCTGCGTTTCTGGACGACCGAGGAGCAGCCGGAGCGTCTGGCCCGCCAGGAGCAGATCGCGGCCGACTTCCAAGCCAAAACCGGCATCGAGGTGAAGGTCATCCCGGTGACGGAGAAGGATCTGGGCAAACGCGCGACGGCGGCCTTCGCGGCCGGCGACCTGCCGGACGTCATCTACCACACCCTGCAGTATGTCCTGCCCTGGACCGAAGCGGGCATCCTGGACGGCGACGCGGCCTCCGACGTGGTGGAGGACCTAGGCGCCGGCACCTTCGCGCCGGGCGCCCTGCAGATGGCCGAGGTCGACGGCGGCTATGCGGCCGTGCCGGTCGATGGCTGGACCCAGATGATCGTCTACCGCAAGGATCTCTTCGAGGCCAAGGGCCTGGCGGCACCCACGACCTATGGCAATATCACCAAAGCCATCGAGGCTCTGCACAATCCGCCGGAGATGTTCGGCTTCGTGGCGGCAACCAAGGTCGACGAGAACTTCATGAGCCAGGTGCTGGAGCATGTCTTCCTGGCCAATGGCGTATCGCCGGTCGGCGAGAAGGGTTTCCAGCCCCTGGACGTCGCAGCGACCACCGAAGTGCTGGATTTCTATAAAACCATCGCCAAGGCGTCGCCTCCGGGCGAACTCTATTGGAAGCAGTCGCGCGAGATCTATTTCGCCGGCCAGGCCGCCATGATCATCTGGTCGCCCTTTATCCTCGACGAGCTGGCGGGCCTGCGTGACAGCGCGCCGCCGACCATCAACGGCGACCCGACCTCGCGCGAACTGGCCGGCAAGACGGCGGTGGTAACCACCTTTTCCGGCCCCTCAAATCCTGAGGGCGCGGCCTGGGCCGACATCCGCTATCTCGGCATCACGGCGGACGCCGACACCGATCCCGCCATCGAGTTCGTAAAGTTCTCCATGGACGAGGGTTACACCGGCACGCTCTCGCTGGCGCCGGAAGGCAAGTTCCCGATCCGCCGCGGCGATGCCGGCGATCCGGTCAAGTTCGTGAAGGCCTGGTCGGCCCTGGACGTCGGGGTGGACCGCAAAGCCCCGCTGAGCGAGCTCTATCCCGCCGAGGTGGTCGAGACCATCGTCGCCGGGCTGGAAACCGCCAACCGTTGGGGCGTTGCCGACAAGCAGCTTTCGCTGGCCTCGAAGATGATCAACTCGCAGGTCATCAACCGGGCGGTGCGCGAGTACATCGAGGGTGAACGCGATGCCGCGGCGACCGTTGCCAAGATGAACGAAGAACTGGCTCGGATCGAGTAGTCCTCCCGCGTGGACTGGGCGGCCCGGGAAGTCCGGCCGCCCCTTTCTTCCCGGCGAAAGCGGCCGTCGCGTGCGGTGCGCTGACAGCCGCCTTCTCTGACGCGTCTTTTCTTTTCGGAGAGAAGCATGAGCAGCGTAGAACCCACCGCCGGCCCGCCGAAAGGCGTGGGACCGATGCAGAGGCGCGAAGCACGCCTGGCCTATGGCATGCTGGCGCCGACCTTCCTGATCGTCGCGACGATAGTCCTGATCCCGCTGATCGCGAACTTCTGGATCAGCTTTAAGCCGGTCCAGTTAGGCGACCTGCGGCCGCCGACCCCGGTCGCCAGCGAACGCGTTCGGGGCGATGCCGAAGCGGTCGGCGACCAGATCCGCGTCGAGTACCGACTGCGCAACTCTTCCCGCGAGCGGGCCATCGCCGAAGTCGTGATGACCGACCGCTGGCCGGAAGGACTGACGCCGGTCGAACTCGATCCGCGATGCATTCTCGAGGGTCAGAGCCTGCGCTGCGATCTGGGTGACCTCGAAGGCGGTTATCGGGAACGACTGCGGGTCGAGGCAATAGTCGGAGTGGCCTACCTGGCATCCGAGACCGATCCGAAAGACAGCAAACCGGTCATGACGGGGGATTCTGAGAACATCCTCACCAACGCCGAACTGACCCTGGACAACTTCCGCAAGGTCTTCAACGCCTCCGAGTTCTGGAGCGTGATGAAGGTGACCATCTACTACACGGTCTTCGGCACCGGCGGCGCGCTGGTCCTCGGCCTCTTCGCCGCGCTGCTGATGAACCAGGCCTTTCGCGGCCGGGCGATTCTACGCGGGCTTTTCCTCTTTCCCTATGTGGCGCCGGTCATTGCCGTCGCCTTCACCTGGGTGGTTCTGCTCGATCCTTTCTCCGGCGCCCTGAACGCCATCCTGCAGCAGATGGGCGCGAGCGACGGCGCGATCAACTTCTTCGGCCAGCGCGAAGCCAGCTTCTTCATCCTGGGCGTGGAGTTCACCTTCCCGCTTGCTCTGACGACGGTGATCGCCTTCGAAGCCTGGCGTTACTTCCCCCTCTCCTTCCTCTTCATCCTGGCACGCATGCAGTCCATCAGCAGCGATATGTACGAGGCCGCCGAGATGGACGGCGCGACACCGCTGCAGCAGTTCTGGTATCTCTCGCTGCCACAGCTTGCGGGCATTCTCTCGGTGCTGTTCCTGCTGCGCTTCATCTGGACCTTCAACAAGTTCGACGACATCTTCCTGCTGACTGGCGGTGGCGCGGGCACGCGCACCCTGACCGTCGATGTTTACGAACAGGGCTTTGCGCTGGCGAACCTGGGCGCCGGCGCAGCGGTCGCCGTGGTCGTCTTCGTGGTGCTCTTCACCTTCTCCATTATCTACTTCCGCTTCTCGCCAAAGGACGAAGGATGATGGCTCTTCTCCGCAACGGGCTGCTGCTCGCAATCGTCTCCGGCGCGCTCTGGGGCACTCTGGCCATGATCGTGATCGGCATCACCTTCGCCTTGGTTTCCGGCGCACCGGCGCAGCCGGCCGTCAATGCCGCCGCCCTCGCCGGCCTCTTGGGCGCGCTGGTCCTGATGGCGCGGGAACCGGCACAGCGCACCCCGGCGGTGCGTGCCGTCTCGGCAGCCGTGGTGCTGGTTGTCCTCTTTATCGCCAGCTTCGCCCATCCTTTCGGCCTCCCCCTGGACACTGCGCCGCTCTGGCAGATCCTGGCGGTCCTGCTGATCGTCGGCGCGGTGAGCTTCACCAACTGGGCCTGCCTGCACGATGCCCTGCGCGGGGTCATGCGGCGCTACGACTTCGAAAAGGTCCTGATCCGTATCTTTAAGGGCCTGGGTTTCGTCGTCTTCACGGTGATCGTGGCCCTGCCCTTCTACGTGCTGGTCATGACCAGTCTGAAGAGCCAGCAGTCGCTGCTGGCCAATCCGCTGGACTTCTCAATCGACTTTTCCGGCGGCGTCAGCGGCCTCTTCCGTTCCTATGTCGAGCTCTTCGAGCTCTTCAATTTCGGGCGCTATCTGCTGATCTCCTCCATCGTGTCGGTGGCAACGGTGGTCCTCACACTGCTGTTCAGCGTACCGGGTGCCTACGCGGTTTCGCGCCTGCGCTTCCCGGGCCGGGCCGTGCTGTCGCGCTCGATCCTGCTGATCTACATGGTGCCGGCGATCGTGCTGGTGATCCCGCTCTATGCAGTCTTTTCACAACTCGGCCTGCGCAACACCGTGGCCGGCCTGCTGATCATCTATCCGGCGACCACCATCCCGGTCGCGCTCTACATGCTGCAGGGCTACTTCCAGGGCCTGCCGGCGGAGCTGGAAGAGGCTGGCCTGATGGACGGTCTTTCGCGCCTGGGGGTGATTCTCAAGATCACCCTGCCGCTGTCGCTGCCTGCGCTGGCGTCGGTTTCGCTCTATGTCTTCATGATCGCCTGGAACGAATTCCTCTTCGCCTTCATGTTCCTCGACGACCCGGACATCTTCACCCTGTCGCGCGGCGTCGTCTCTCTCAACTCTTCGGAAGTGCCGCGCCAGCATCTGATGGCCGGGGCGGTCATCGCGACCCTCCCCGTTCTCGGCATTTTCCTCTGGTTCGAACGCTTTATGGTTCAAGGTCTGACAGCGGGATCCGTCAAGGGATGAATATGATGATCGACGCACGGCGTGCAGCGGAACTGGATGCGCAGGCCAAGGAAATCCTGCGGACCAACGACCGGGGTGGTTTCACCGTCCCGACCGCGCGGCTCTACCCCTATCAATGGAACTGGGATTCCGCTTTCGCCGCGCGCGGCTTTGGCGAAATCGACAAGGATCGCGCCTGGACGGAGCTGGATACCCTGTTCGAGGCCCAATGGCCGGACGGTATGGTGCCGCACATCATCTTCCGGCGCGACGACCCGGATTACTTTCCAGGCCCGCGCATCTGGCAATCCGGAACCACGCCACCCAGCTCCGGCTACTCGCAGCCGCCGGTCGCGGCCACGGTGGCGCGCGACCTCTATGAAGCCGGTCCCGAAGAGACCGCCGAAGCGCGGGCCCGCGCCCTCTTTCCGAAGCTGCTGGCCTGGCATCGCTGGTTTCACAGCTACCGGGATCCGGACGGCCTGGGCGTCATCGCCATCGCCCACCCCTGGGAATCGGGCCGCGATAACTCCCCCGACTGGGATGCAGCCATGGCCGAGGTCGACACCTCTGCCGTGGAGCCCTACGAGCGGCGCGATACGGATCAGATCCACGCCGAAATGCGCCCGACGAAGGAGGACTACGACCGTTACGTGGCGCTGGTCCAATTCGGCCGCGACTGTGCCTGGGACCCGCAGGAGATCGCGAGGAACGGCCCGCTCTTTGTCGCGGACCCCGGCCTGACCTTCGTGCTTCTTCGCGCCGACCGGGACCTCCTCGCTTTGTCGGACGCCCTGGGTGAGCGCGATAACATCGCCGAAATCCAAGGCTGGATCACGCGCGCAGAAAAGGGCGCCTCCGTGCTGTGGAATGCGGAGGCCGGCGCCTACTGCGCCCGCGACCTGCGCAGCGACGCGCAAACCGACGGCGTCTCCAGTGTTTCCTTCCTCAGCTTCTACGCCGGCATAAAGTCGCCGGAGCAAGACGCCGCAAACATCGCCAACCTGGAACGCATCGCGGCCGCCTGCCACTATGGCGTCCCCAGCTTCGATCCCGAACATCCGAAGTTCGATTCCCTGCGTTACTGGCGCGGCCCGGTCTGGTGCGTCGTCAACGAGTTGATCGGTCGCGGACTTGCGGAACAGGGCCACGGCAATCTGGCCAGGCGGGTGCGCGGCGACACGGCGGCACTGATCGAGAGCGCCGGCTTTTACGAGTACTTCTGCCCGCTCACCGGACGCGGGGCCGGCGGCGGCGACTTCACCTGGACGGCCGCCACTTGGCTGGCCTGGGCCTCTCCCAGGCACCTGGCGGCGCAAGAGACATCAAACTAGGGAGATCCTGTCATGGGCGCGATCCGGCTGGAAAAGGTCGAGAAATGGTTCGGTGACCTGCAGGTGATCAAAGGCGTCGACCTGCAGATCGAGGACGGTGAGTTCGTGATCTTCGTCGGTCCGTCGGGCTGCGGAAAATCCACCCTGCTGCGGCTGGTGTCCGGGCTGGAGGAAACCAGCCGCGGGGCGATCAAGATCGACGAACGCGATGTCACGGGCGAGCCTCCCTCGGGACGGGGACTGGCTATGGTCTTCCAGTCTTATGCGCTCTATCCGCATATGAGCGTGCGCGACAACATGGGCTTCGGCCTGAAGACCGCCGGCGCCCCGAAGGCCGAGATCAAGCAGAAGGTCGAGGCGGCTTCGAAAGTCCTCAAGCTCGACGACTATCTGGATCGCCGGCCGAAGGCCCTCTCCGGCGGCCAGCGGCAGCGCGTCGCCATCGGCCGCTCCATCGTGCGCGAGCCCAGCGCCTTCCTCTTCGACGAGCCACTCTCCAATCTGGATGCCGCCCTGCGGGTGGACATGCGATTCGAGATCGCCAAGCTGCACCAGAGCCTGAAGGCCACCATGATCTACGTGACCCACGATCAGGTCGAAGCCATGACCCTGGCCGACAAGATCGTGGTGCTGCAGGCGGGCAAGATCGAACAGGTCGGCTCACCCCGCGAACTCTACGAACGGCCGGACAACCTCTTCGTCGCGCAGTTCATCGGCAGCCCCAAGATGAACGTCGTCCCCTGCTCCACGGAAGGCGACCGCTTCAAGCTGCCGGGCCAGGGTGACGGCGCCTTCCCGCGCGGCGCCGCAGACCGGACACCGGTCCAACTCGGCATCCGTCCCGAGCACATCGCGGTGGTGGCTCCGGTCGAGGGCCACTGCAGCGGCGAGGTCGAGGTCACCGAGTACCTGGGCGCAGACGTGATGCTTTACGTCAACTGCGGCGAACTCGGTGTGCTAACCGTTCGGCACGTCGGCGACATTGACGTACGCCCCGGACAGACCCTGGGCCTGCGCTTCGACGAAAACCGCCTGCACTTCTTCGACAGCGACGAACAGGCGATCAGGAACTGAGCAATCCGCGCTTAGCGAGGTTGTGCATCAGAGCACCGGTCCCGAAACGCCAGGGCGGAAGCTGATCCGAGCGGTTGACGTGATTGACCAGCGCCCCGAGCTTCGGTGTCGCGATCGTCACCCGGTCACCGACCTTGTGGGTAAAGCCTTCGCCGGGTTTATCCCGGTCGTCGGTGGGCGCGAACATGGTGCCCAGGAACAGCAGGAAGCCATCCGGATACTGGTGATGGGCGCCGATGGTCTGGGCCACGATGCTGGCCGGGTCGCGGCTGATCTTGCTCATGGAACTGACCGCTTCCAGGCGGTAGTTATCGGTGCCCTCAATGGTCATGGAGAGATCGGCGGCCCGCACGTCGTCCATTGAAAAGCCGCCGTCGAAGAGCCGCAGGAAAGGCCCGATGGCGCAGGAAGCGTTGTTGTCCTTGGCCTTGCCCAGCAGAAGCGCTGAACGGCCTTCGAAGTCCCGCAGATTGACGTCGTTGCCAAGGGTCGCGCCGACGATCTCGCCCCGGCTGTTGACCGCAAGCACCACCTCCGGCTCCGGATTGTTCCAGGTCGAGCCCGGATGCAGACCGACCTGCGCCCCAAAGCCCATGGAAGACATGGGCTGGCTCTTTGTGAAGACCTCGGCATCCGGCCCGATGCCGACTTCGAGATACTGGGACCAGGCGCCCTTTTCCAGCAGCACCGATTTGATCTGCGCAGCGCCTTCCGAGCCTGGCTCGATCTTGGAGAGATCGTCGCCGATAATCGCCGTGATCTCCTTGCGGATCGTCTCGGCCTTGCCCGCATCGCCGCGCGCCTGCTCCTCGATCACGCGCTCCAGCATGGAGGCAACAAAGGTAACCCCGGCGGCCTTCACAGCCTGCAGATCGCAGGGCGCCAGCAGATGCAGGCGGGACTCCGCCGGTGTTTCTTCCTGGCTGCCGGCCAGCGCGTCGTCCAGCGAGGCGATAACCCGAAGATCTTGCGCCGCCGCGAGCTTACCGGAAAGGTCATCGAGTTCCAGCAGCTCGCTCATGGTCGCCGCCAGGGGCGTCAGGTCGAGCAGCTCTCCCGCGCGCAGCAGGCAAAGCGTCGGTCCGGCGAGTGTCGGTTCCCAGACGCGCCCCACCAGCAAGGCAGAATCATGATCTTCAGGCAGGAGGCTGGAAACATCGATGTTGGAGGTCATAGGGTCGAAACTTTCTGTAAAGCGCCGTTATCCGGCATAGGGAATGTCCTGCAGGCCGCTGTTTTTCAGGCCGGCGGCGGCAAGATCACAAACGAAGAGACTACCGGCCTGCGGCTGGGCCGCGAGCTGCGCGTCGCTGAGGCCATCCCGCGCGGAGGTGATGAAGAGAGTTGTCAGATCGGGACCGCCGAAGCTGCAGCAGGTGATGTTGCTGACCGGCAGCTCGACCCGCGCAACGACCGCACCCGCCGGGTCGTAGCAGGTCACGCGCGATCCGCCCCATTCGGCATTCCAGAGGTGATCCTGGGCGTCGACGGTAGAGCCGTCGGGTCGCCCGCCGCCCGGCGGCAGGGACGCGAAGAGGTTTCGATCACCCGGTCGGCCGGTCGCCGGGTCGTAGCTATAACGGTAGATGTAGCGGTCCGAAGTGTCGGCGAAATACATGGTTGTACCGTCGCTGCTGAAGGCCAGCGAGTTGGTGCAGCCGACATCGGAAATCAGGGTCGCGAGCTGGCCGGCGCCGTCGTAGGAAATCACCGAAGAGAGAGGCCGCAGGCCCTGTTCATCCAGACCGCCGACAACAAAACGGCCCTGCCGGTCGCAGACGCCGTCGTTCATGCGTGTGCTCGGTAAATCCGCTTCGAAACTCGTCAGGCGCGTGACCTCGCCGCTCTCGGGCTCGAAGCTGTGCAGGCCGCTTTCCAACGCGACCAGCAGGCCGCCGGAACGACGAAAGGCGAAGGAACCGATGCGCTCCGGCAAATCCCAGGTTTCGCTGCTCCGGTCATCCAGCTTCAAGGCCCAAAGCTGCGCCCGCTGGATATCGACCCAGAAGAGCTTCTGCTGTTCGCTGTTCCAGCGGATGCCTTCGCCGAGTTGATTCCGGCAGTCCAGGAGGAGTTCCGCCTGTAGAATTTTCTCTGTCACGATCCGGAAAGGTCCTCTCACGATCCCTGAAATGGCCACGCGACAGAGCGCGTGACTTTGCTGGCGCCTTGGCCTATTTCTATTAGTAATACTTTTTACGACAACGACAAGATCCTGTCGATAGCCGCTTCCCGCGGCGGTCGCAGGTTCTCAACCAGCAGGAACTGTAGATCATGTCGAAAAAGCCCGAAAACGGATCGGAACGCAAAGCGCTGCGCAGCGAAAAGTGGTTCAATATTGCCGGCGACCCGGGGATGACGGCGCTCTATCTGGAGCGCTACTTCAACTTCGGCCTGACGCCGGAGGAGCTGCAGTCAGGACGTCCGATCATCGGCATTGCCCAGACCGGCAGCGATCTCTCCCCCTGTAACCGCATCCACGTGGATCTGGAAGCCCGCCTGCGCGACGGTATCCGCGATGCCGGCGGGGTGCCGCTGGTCTTTCCGGTACATCCGATCCAGGAGACCGGGCGGCGGCCGACCGCTTCGCTGGACCGGAACCTTGCCTATCTGGGCGCGGTCGAGGTCATGCACGGCTATCCCCTGGACGGCGTGATCCTGACCACCGGCTGCGACAAGACCACGCCGGCCCTGCTGATGGCGGCGGCTACGGCCAACCTGCCGGCCATCGTTCTCTCCGGTGGCCCCATGCTGGACAGCTACCGGGACGGCAAACCGCAGATGGGCTCCGGCGCGATCGCCTGGGAATGCCGGCAGCGCTTCGCGGCCGGGACCATCACCGGTGAGGAATTTATCGACATCGTCGCCAGCGCCGCCCCCAGCCTGGGCCACTGCAACACCATGGGCACCGCTTCGACCATGAACTCCCTGGCCGAGGCTTTGGGCATGAGCCTCCCGGGCTGCGCCTCGATCCCCGCCCCCTACCGCGACCGGGCGCAGATGGCCTACCGCACCGGGCGGCGCATCGTCGACATGGTTCACGAAGAACTGACACCCGACAAGATCATGACCCGCGAGGCCTTCGAGAATGCAATCGCGGTCAACACCCTGATCGGCGGCTCAACCAACGCGCCGATCCATCTGGTCGCGGTCGCGCGTCACATGGGCGTCGAGCTGAACGTGCGGGATTGGGAAACTCATGGCTTCGACCTGCCGCTGCTGGTCAACTGCCAGCCGGCTGGCGAGTACCTCGCCGAGAGCTACCACCGCGCCGGCGGCGTCCCCGCTGTCATCGCACGCCTGAAGGAGCTGGGCGGCCTGCGGGGTGAGGCCCTCTCCGTCAGCGGGCAGACCATGGCGGAGGCCTACGCGGAGGCCAAAGTGCTGGATGAGGACGTGATACGGCCCATAAGCAATCCCCTGAAACCGAAGGCAGGCTTCCGCGTTCTGTCCGGCAACCTGTTCGATTCCGGCATCATGAAGACCAGCGTCATCAGCCCGGACTTCCGGGAGCGCTTCCTATCCAACCCTGAGGATCCGGAAGCCTTCGAATCCCGCGTCATCGTCTTCGAAGGCCCGGAAGACTATCACGACCGGATCAACGATCCGGAGCTTGAGATCGACGAGCACTGCACCCTGCTGATCCGCGGCGCCGGACCGATCGGCTATCCGGGCGCCGCCGAGGTGGTCAATATGCAGCCGCCGGACGATCTGATCAAAGCCGGCATCACCGCCCTGCCAACCATTGGCGATGGACGTCAGTCCGGCACCTCCGGCAGCCCCTCCATCCTGAATGTCTCGCCTGAATCCGCGTTGGGCGGCGGCATGGCCATCGTCATGACCGGGGATATCCTGCGCGTCGATCTGCGCAAGGGCCGGGTCGATATGATGATCTCCGACGAGGAGATCACCAGCCGCAAGGCCGCCTGGCAGCAGTCGATCCCGCCGCACCAGACCGGCTGGCAGGAGATCTACCGCTCCATGGTCGGCGACCTCTCGACGGGGATGTGTCTGGAACCGGCGACCAAGTACCATAAGGTGGTGGAGACCACGCCCAGGAACAACCACTGAGGCCGCCGACCTTAGGCACGATATAAGGCACTTGCATGAGCTGCCGCCATAGAGCATCTTCTGTGGCGCGAGGTTGACGCACCCCCGTCCGCGGGAAGGGCCGCGCCCACAACCACTTCATGACATATCGGGATTGTCCCCTTTTTGCCTGGTATTGCGGACGCAGGTAACAGCGAAGGGGGTTATCATGCCCAAGGACTCGGCCCGGCCTGAACCGGTGTTTACGGACGATCAGGTTCGTCTCAACCTCGATCAGCAAAAAAAGCGCGCGAAAGAGCTGCAGCACGCCCTATCCACCGGCGAAACAGAGGCGTTGCAGCGCGCTTCCAAACATCATCCGCGCGCAAGCAAGCTTTCCACGCGTGAAATTGCGGGCGCCATCACGAAACTCAGCGACGCGCAGTTGATCATAGCGCGCGAAATGGGTGTCGAGAGCTGGCCGAAGCTGCGCCAGCATATCGGTCAGCTCACAAAGGCAAGACATGATATCGCGGGCGGGGCGGAAGCGCCCGATGCCGACCGTCACACGGTTCACATTCGCTGTGGATCCGATATTCGCGAAGGCCTGATGACAGCCGGTTTCATCGGCAGCTTTGTCGAATTCGCGGATCCCTATTGTCACGGACCCGTACCCGGCGGCGAAGACCTGGACAGCGTCCGGGCCGCGTTCGTTTCCAGCAGCTATGGCATCCCGATCGAGCGGGCACGTGCCCGCCAGGCGGAAGAAAACGCCGGTTTGTCGCGCGCTTGCACCGCCGAGCGGGTCGTCCTCTGGTTCGAGCACGACAGCTACGATCAATTGATCCTGGCCCGGCTTCTGGCGTTTTTCGCCGATCAGGGCGCACATCGCGGGACCCCGAAGACCATTGAGCTGATCTGTATCGACCGCTTCCCCGTAATCACCCGGTTCAACGGATTGGGGCAACTCTCGCCGGCCGCGCTGCGGATGCTCTGGTCGCAGCGCCAACCGGTCACGCGACCGATGCTCAGCCTCGGCTACCAGGTCTGGCAGGCGCTGCGGGAGAAGTCTCCAGAGACGCTGTTTAAAATTGCCGCGCGGGGAACGCCGGCCATACCGGAAATGGCGCCGGCTTTGTTGCGGCACCTACAGGAACTGCCAGGCTACGATGACGGCCTTAGCCTGACAGAGCGCTTGACGTTGCAGATCCTCGCCGAAGCCCCTGTGACCGGTGCCGAGCTGTTTCGTAAGTTGCACCTGGAGGTCGAGCCGCTGCCCTATCTCGGAGATCTCATGTATTGGTCGTTTCTGCGTGATTTGAACAATGCCGGGAACCCTCCGATCCGGATCGCCGCCGAAACCCGGCAACAGCCCTGGCCGGACAGACGACTTTCGCTCAATTCGCTTGGTGCTGAGCTTTTGAAGGAACATGCCGACTTTCAGGTTCTGGGGGCTGTACCGCGGTGGGTCGGCGGCGTGAAGATTTCAGCGGACTCCCCAGCCTGGCGATGGGATTCCCGCGCCGGCCGACCGGTTCTAAAATAGTTCGCAAAAGACTCCGGGTTCACTCACGCGAGTGAACCCGGCCTTTCTGCCCCAGTCTGCCGGAAGGCGGCGAACCGGGCTAAGTCTCGACGGCAATCCTGGTCAGATCAGGTTCCGCTGCGCACGGTCTTGAGGAAGCTGCCGACCTCGTCATTCAGACTCTGCGCTTGACCTGAAAGCTCCTGTGCCGAATTCAGCACATGGGCCGCAAGCTGGCCGGTCTCGTCCGCCACTTCTGCAACCCGGACCATAGTTTCAGTCACTTCGCCAGTGCCGTTGGCTGCCGTCTGGGTGGAACGGGCGATCTCGCTGGTGGAGGCCTCCTGCTCCTCGACGGCGGCCGTTACGGTCACCATGGTCTCGGTCATCTCGGCGATCAGATCGTTGATCTCCTTCACCGAAGTGACCGCTTCCGTGGTGCCGTTCTGGACCTCGGCGATCTGCTGGGTGATCTCCTCAGTCGCTTTGGCCGTCTGGCTCGCCAGGTTCTTGACTTCGCCGGCCACGACCGCGAAGCCCTTGCCGGCATCTCCAGCCCGCGCCGCTTCGATGGTGGCGTTGAGGGCCAGCAGGTTGGTCTGTTCGGCAATCCCCTGGATCAGTTCTATCACCGAGCTGATCTTTTCCGAGGCATCGCTGAGCGACACCACAGCGTCGTTCGTGATCCGCGCCTTGTCGGACGCCGTTCGGGCTTTGTCGGTGGTCTGATTGATCGACGAACTGATCTCGCGAATGGCCGAGGTCAACTGGTCCGCCGCCGTCGCGACGGTCTGCACGCTGGCAGAAGTCTGCTCCGCGGTCGTACGACCGCTGCCCGATGCTTCCTTCGTCTTATCGGCGGCATCGCTCATGGAGCCCGAATTGCCTTCCATACTCTGCGCGGAGGAAAGTAACTGATCCACGATCCCCTTGACCGACTCTTCGAAGTTGTCCGCCATCTGGTTCATCGCCTGGCGGCGTTCCTCGACGGCACGTTTCTCCATCTCCTCCTGCTCGCTGCGCATCCGCTCCATCTCGGCGGCATTATCCCGGAACACGACGAGGGCGTTGGCCATGTCGGTGATTTCGTCACGGCCCTTGGAGTCGATCTCGACCTTAAGGTTACCCTTCGCAACTTCACCCATGCCACCGGCGAGACCGACGAGACGTCGCACGACCTGACGGGAGATAAGGAACCAACCGACCAGGACGCTGCAGGTCACGTTGAGCACCATCATCACGATCAGAACAAAACGGCTGCTCTCCATTGCTTCGCGCGCCGTTTCGCTGCCGGCCGAGGCGTCGACGCTGGCATCTGCGACCACTTTGTCCACAGCCGTCTTGACGGCTTCGGAGAGCTTCCGTGCTTCGGAAAGCGATGCCGTCGCGGCCGTTTGCGCCCGCAGCAAGGCATCCCGCACGACAAAAATGCTCTGATCACCCGAGCCGATGACCTCAATGGCCATGATTGTCTCTTTCGCCTGGGTCTCCAGCTCTGTCCCCGTAAAATCATCCAGGGCCGTCATGATGGTGTTCTTTGCCGAGGTATAGCGCTCCTGGATAGCACCCAAGGAGGCGACGTCGGGCGCACCCACCGCGGCACTCAACAGACCCGCGGCCAGGTTAACTTCAGCGCGCAGTTCGATCAGCGCCCGCAGTTCCGCGACATCCTTGTTCACGAAGTCCGAGATCGAGGACGTCAGCTCACTGGTCAGATCATCCCGGCCGATTTCCAGGTTGAACTCCGCATCATCGACCACAGGCTCAAGCACCTTCTCAAAGGTGTGGCTGACTTCCAGCAAAATCTCATCATGCTCTGCACGGTCCCGGTTCAGTTGCTGCAGTTCCGCGAAAGAAAGACTGCGCCTTTGAAGCCAGCGGCTGCGCAGTTCAAAAGCCGACTTCTCACCAGCGCCCAGCGCAAGAAGCTGCCCGGCAACCTTGACGACATTCGCGGCCTCATCCGTCTTGGGCAAACCGGCCGTGACGGTGTCGATGTAGGATTTAATCGCGGTAAAGCGCTCTTTCAGCGGGACCAGGGCGTCCAGAGTCTCGGCGGAACCGATCTGAATTTCCAGGCCGATCAACTGATGCCCCGCAGCTTTCAGCGCGAGCGCCGATTTCAGGAACTGGACCTGCTCACCGACCAGTTGGTCGATGACACTTCCGGCGCGCTCAGTCATTTCTTCGCTGGAGACCGCCAGTAGGAAGTTCTTGTCGTCGACCACCGGCACCACGAAGTTCAGGAAGTTCTCGTGCGCGATCTGCAGGTTTCGATTGATTTCATCCGCCCGGCTCTGAAAGCCCTCGCGCTCTTCGACCCGCAGATTGAGGTTCTCGAGGGAGGAGCGCAGATCTTCCACCAGCGTCTTGAGTTCGGCACGGCGGTCCTCATCAAGGATACCCTGGCGCAACTCTTCGAGCGCGGTGAGCCGTTCCTCGATCACACGGTTCTCCGCGGCGCGCTCTTCTGCGGTTCGCGCGTTCAAAAGGGCAGGCGCGGTCGCAGCCAATGCAGCGCTCTCGGCAGACATGCCCATGGAATTCATGATCCCCGTCACAGAGGTCTGCGTCAGGGCGTCAAGCGTTGTGCGTACCCGCTCAAAGGTCAGCAGGGTCATGGACGCCGCGACCAGCGTGATAAGGGTAATCGCACCCAGTGAAAGATAGAGTTTCTGGCCGATCCCGAACTTCTTGCCGGCTCCGGTTTCTTTCGAAGACACAGCCGCGGACTGCCCGCCTTCCGGCGCGGCGGTGCCGGTGTCTTCCTTGTCCGCTTTCGATTTGAACTTGCTCAGCCCCTGGCTCAAACCGTCCCTCACGGACTCAAAAATTTTCGTTGTCATCCTGAAGCTCCACCTAACAAGAAAGCCGGCCCGGGCGGCCGGAAGGCCACCCGGACACAGCTTTGGTCTCTTTAACGGGTCAAGGTCTCAACAGCCTTGAAGCTCCCGTCCGGCTGGATCACGGTCAGGAAGACGTGGTCCATGCCCTGGTTGTCGCCATTGCCGTAATTCAGCGTGGCGCCACCCAGATCAAAAGCACCGGTGCCATAGACCGAGCTCAGGAAGTTTTCACGCGACAGCTCCTTGCCGGCCTTTTCAAGCGCCATGATCGTCAGACGACCGACCATGTAACCTTCGAGGGACACGAAACCGGGCTGCAGCGAGGGGTCGTAAGCCTTCAGAGCCTTCTGATAGTCGGCAACCAGCGGGATCGAGGAATCCTGCGGGAAAGGCACGACCTGGCTGATGACAACGCCATCACCCTGATCACCCAGCTCCTGGGCCAGAGCGTTGGAGCCGACGAAGGAGATGGTCACGAAAACCGGATCCATCTTCAGCTTCTTGGACAGCTTAACGAACTCGGCCAGGGGCTTGTAGGCGCCGACCATGACGACGGCCTCAGGCTCGGCTTTACGGATTTCAAGCAGAGCGGACTTAACCGCGACGGTGTTGCGCTTGTAGGTGCCTTCGGCAACCAGCGACATGCCGCGTGCTTCCATGGCCTTCTTCACGCCGGAAAGACCGACACGGCCAAAGCCGTCATCCTGGTAGAGGATCGCAATCTTCTTGATGCCCAGGTCCTCGGTCAGGTGCTTGATCCAGGTTTCCGTTTCCTGGTCATAGGTGGCGCGAACGTTGATGACGTTGCTGTTGTTCGGGTCACGCAGGAAGCCGGCACCGGTGAAGGGGCCGATAAAGGGCACGCCCGCTTCGGTGGCGATCGGCTGGGTCGCCTTGGAGGTCGGGGTACCGACAGCACCGATCAGCGCGAAGACATTGTCCTGCTCGATCAACTGCCGGGTGTTGGCGATCGACCGATCCGGCTCATAACCGTCATCCATCTGTCGGATTTCAAGCTGACGGCCGTGAACGCCGCCGGCTTCGTTGACTTCCTTGAAGGCAGCCATCAAGCCCTGGTGCATGCCTGTGCCCAGAGCAGCGGCAGGACCGCCAAAGGCTGCCGACTGGCCGAGCACGATACGATCATCCGAAACGCCCGGCGCAGCCGCCGAAGCTGCGTTTGCGCCGGCAATCAGACCGGCGGCGGCAAGAGGTAGCAAAATTTTCTTCATAGACACTCTCCATTTGTTGGCACACCCCCGCTAAAGGTGGATGCGTGCCAAGTGACGCGGGTAAGAACCTCCGTGCGTACTGGCTTGTGCATTGCCCTGCACTTCACCAGCCATTCTCTTTTTAAAACAGCACTCATTACTATTTCTGGTTGTTCTCGAAACAAAAGCCGATTGCTTGAAATGGAAAACATTCAAAAATGAGCATCCATCCGCTCGGCTTCAGATTTCGATAAGTTAATGATTTCCTTAAGTTGCACTGGCCATTGGATATTTGCGTAAATTTCGCTGTATTTTCTTAAATCGCCGTTAATTGCGAAGCGAAACCGCAAGACTGAGGACAGATCTACTTCAAAGAAAAAGAGATCAAGTCGTCGCTCCGGGATCTATGGCCTTGTAATCGCACAAGCAATGCCAAAAGATCGGCACCCGGGCCCAAAACACCTCTGGCATTCACGGCGCCCATGAGATACCGCTGTTGGAGGCGCCTCCAGCCGGATGAACGCCCCAAGATGCCTTGGCACGATAATGAATGGACACAACAGGACCACCGGATGTCGACCGCTCCCGGCCCGCAGCAACGGCGCAAGCACAGCAAAACCGCAACGACAGATCGCAGCGAGCGCCGTAGAAGCGGTCAGGTCCAGTCGCTTGCGCGCGCGATTTCGCTGCTGAATGCCCTGACCGACGAGGACTATGGTTTAAGCCTCAGCGATCTGGCGCAGAAAGTCGGCCTCGCGCCCTCCACGACCCATCGCCTGCTGACCACGCTGCAGGAAGAACGCTTCGTCCGCTTTGATCTGGAGCGCAATGTCTGGCTGGTCGGTGTCCAGGCCTTTGTCGTGGGAAACGCCTTTATCCGGTCACGCGACCTCATTGCCATGTCGCGGCCTCACATGCGTAACCTGATGGAAGACAGTGGCGAGACGGTCAACCTCGCGGTCGAGGACCAGGGGGAGGCCATTTACCTGGGGCAGGTGGAATGCCGTCAGATGATGCGCGCAATCGCCAAACCGGGCGGGCGCGTCGCCCTGCATTGCTCCGGTGTCGGAAAGGCTCTTCTGTCAGGGCTACCCGACCTCGAAGTCAATAAGATCGTCCAAAGGCGCGGCTTGGGCCGTTACACGGAAAAGACCATCGACACCCCCGCCAAGCTGCGCCAGGCCTTGAGCCTCGCGCGGCAACAGGGCTACGCTTTTGATGACGAAGAAAACGCGATCGGCCTGCGCTGCGTCGCTGCTGTGATCTACGACGAGTACGGACATCCCCTGGCCGGCCTGTCGCTTTCCGGCCCGACGGCCCGCATAACCGACGAGCGTGTGCCTCTTCTGGGAGCGCTCGTGGTCAGAGCGGCGAACGACATCACGACGGCGCTTGGCGGCACCCGGCCTGACTTCTCGAAACTGGGATAAAACGGCCCCTTACGCCGCGTAGCGCAGAAAGACCACGCCACCGTTCTGGCTGGTCACTTCGCCATGGCGCGTCCCCGCCTCGACGGCATGGTAGTCGCCGGCATGAAGCTGAAGGTCGCCGATGATCATATCCCCCTCGACGATGACGCACTCTTCCAGCGCGCTGTGATCGTGGGCGGGATAGATAGCACCAGGCGCCAGACGCATCATCAGAGACCGCGCGCCGCTTTCCTTGTCCGCATAAAGCAGTTTGATTTCGACGCCGGGCCCGACTTTTTTCCAGCGGCCGGCTTGGGCTCGCAAGGTCCTGGTACCGGCAGGCTCCAGATACTCGATCCGGTCCTCGATTTTTTGCCAGAGCCTTGCAGGCGGTTGGTCGAGATTGACATCCTCGTTCAAGCTGGAAAGCCTCTCTTCCCAGACGGCAACCAGTGCGCGCAAGGCCGGATCGCTGACCAGACGAATGACGAAGTCTGCTCGCGCCTCTCCCTCGAGGGTGCCAAGGACATATTCCGAAGCCAAGCGATCGGCGGTGTCCCCAAACTTCCGGTCTTCTGATTTCAGGTCTCTGCCGGTCATGATTCGAGACTATCCTTCAGAGCTCTCAACCCACGGCGAATCCAGCTCTTCGCGGTGCCCAGAGGCACATCCATGGCGCAGGCCAGTTGCTCATGGGTATAGCCGTAACGATAGGCAAGCAGTATCGCCCGCTGATAATCGGGCTTCAAGCGCTGGAGAGCGGCCCGAATCGACATGGCATCGACGATGGAGCGATCGCCGTCCGAAAGAGCTGAACAACAGGCTCCGCTCGACTGGAGACCAGCAACGCGGGAGTCACCCGGCTGGCACTCCCAATCACCAAAGTCTTCGGGACAAGTGTTATCGAGCCCACGCGCCCGGTCGGCACGTAACCGGTCGATGGCGCGATAGCGGGCGATCGAAACGATCCAGGCCAACGCGCTGCCGCGTGAGATCTGAAAACGATCGGCTCTCTGCCAAAGGAGCACATAGCTCTCCTGCGCAACCTCTTCGGCGACCTCCCGGCTGCGCACAATCCGCAGGACGGTTCCGAAAACCAGGCGCGAAGTTCGATCATAGAGCGCGCGAAATGCCGAGCGGTCACCCGCGGACACGCGTCCGACCAGAGCCTCGAGGGACTCTTCCACCGCGCTTGGCGCTTGGCGTTCGACGCTGTCCGTAAGTACCACGGGCCTAAAGCCGCCAGCATTTTCTCTGCTTCTTTCGGGAATCACGCTGTCTGAACCCACGTCTCTGCCCCTCCTTCCGATGGGAAGAATGACGCATCCGCATTGATCTCCGAATGAGACCGTCACATCTTTGCGATTTGTACGTGAGCAGACGGAAACTGGATTACCCGAAACCCCCGGCTCGACGGCTGTACGCGAGGTGACACCGCCCTTCTGACGAAACGCTAGGACTCGCGTCATCGTTCTGTCGCTGCTTCAGCCGCGGTTCCAAGAAAGCGTAGAAACGCAACGATATCGGAACGGTCTTCCGCTTTGCGGACGCGAAAGCCCATCTTTTGTCCCGGTATCACCTTCTGAGGATCGGCAAGCCAGCGTTCGAGGTTGCTTTCGTCCCAGACCAGCTTCGAGTCCTTCAAAGCTTTCGAATAGCGATAGCCCGGCTGCGTTCCAGCCTCGCGGCCCAGCAAGGCAAGGTGACGTGGGCCGACCCGGTTTCGGGCGATTGAGTGACAGGCGCCGCAGCGGCTGTCGTAAAGCTTCGCCCCGCGCGCGGGGTCTCTCTCGGCAGCAGAGAGCGGCAGACTGAGAGCTAGACTCGCCCCCAAAGTCAACAGACAGGACAGGGCAGACCTGATTTTCATGCTGATTTCCTTGCATCGAAAAAAGGAAACGAAGGCATGCTCCAGCGAGGGAGACAGCGCCTTCGTTTCCGGTGGAAGAAGCTCGGGGAGCGGCTTCTTCAGTCGACTAACCTTCAGCCTCTATGCGCCGAAACTCAGCGCCTTCACGGGCAGGTTTTCGCCCAATGCAGAGGCAAGCACGGTCCAATGCATGGTCTCGTCGGCCGCGAGGCGCCCGGAAACCTGCGCCAGATCCGCGTCCGAGAAGGCCGGAATGACGCCGAGGTAGGCATTCGCGGCCCCCTTCTCCAGCCTGGCGGCCAGACGCAGAACGTCGGTCTGATTCTTCAGGCCGCCGGCGCCGAGCGCCGCCGCGTAGTCCTCCAGACTCTCGGTATCGACCGGCACCCCGCCAAGCGATTTGACCGTGGAAGCCAGCGCATCGCGGTGTTCCTTGTGCTGGCTCTGGAAAAGGACGGCGGTCTGCAAGACAGGTTTCGCCAGAAGGCCGCTTTCCGCGCCGAGCTGATAGGCCGCGATCGCCTCGTGCTCGAGGCCGAGCGCCGTGTTCAGGATGGCAACATCCTGCGCGGCATCGGCGCTGCCGGGGCTTGTACCGACATTCTTCGCCATGGATTCGCACCCCGCCAAAAGTGCGACGGCCGTCGCGGAAAGCACAGATTTCCCTGTACCGCCGAGAAAGGCCCGGCGGCCGACATTTACAGTCTTAAGCATTGATTTTCTCTCCTGAGTGAAAACACGGGAGAAGCGCGCATCTCTGCCGACAATACGCCCGGCAATATCAATCCGGATGCAGACCGACCGAATTTTTTTTAATCGGCTTTAGGAGATCGCCTGCAGATTTCCTTTGTCCGCGCGGCTCTTGACCGCAATGGCAATCCCGACTCCAATGACAAAAAGAACAGAGACGAAAAAGACTGCCCCAATGGCCCGGCGCTACTATGAACTGCCCTCCCTGACCAGCCTCGCGGCCTTCGAGGCCTCCGCACGGCATCTCAGCTTCAAGCGCGCCGCCCACGAACTCAACGTCACGCCGGGTGCCATCAGTCGGCAGATCAAGGCGCTGGAGGCGGACATCGGCCTCCCCCTCTTCGAACGGGTCCATCGCGGCGTCGTTCTCACCAGTGACGGCACCAGGCTCTACCGGACCCTGGCCCAGGGCTTCAGCCAGATCGCGCAGACCTATCAGGATATCCGCAACAGGGACCGGCGGGCCTCGGTGACCATCGGCGCCAGCACCGCCTTTGCCTCGCTTTGGCTGATGCCGCGGCTCGGCCGCTTTTCCAGGGCGCATCGGGAAATCACCCTCAATCATGTCATTGCCGACCGCGCACACGAACTGCGCCTTTCCGAGGTCGATCTGCGCGTCCGCTATGGTAAGGGGATCTGGCCCGACGAGGAGGCTATCAAGCTGTTCGACGACCGAATCTACCCGGTTTGCGGCCGTGACTTCGCCGCCGCCCATCCGGAGACCGACCTCAAGTCCATCACGGAGCTGCCGCTCCTGGTCCTGGATGCTGTCGATCCGGAGTGGACCCACTGGAGCGAATGGTTCCAGCGGCTCGGCCAGGCCACTTCGAGCCTGGATGTCCGTCGCTTCAACAACTACTTCATCGCCCTGCAGGCGGCACAGGACAACCAGGGCGTCGTTTTGGGCTGGCACTCCATGGTGGCGCCGTTAATCGCGTCCGGAAAGCTCGTCCGCCTGACCGATCTGGAGATCGCCGCACCCGGCTCCTTTTACGTGACGACCAACAGCAACCGGAGTCTGACCGGACCCGGACAATTGCTGCTCGATTGGCTGATCGAAACCGCGCAGCAGACGATAGATCAGGCATCAGCGGCGGAGATACCGCTTGCGACAAGTCTTCTGGATTGATCTGAAGTAACCTGTGTTGATCTGAAATCAAGCGATAGATGATCTTTTGGGCTATTGATCCAAATAGGGATTCTACGCTTTCTGCCGTAAACGAGCGCTGACTCTAAATCCTTCGGAGGCGTCCATGACACTGGCAGAAATCATAACCCCGGACTCCCTGCAGCCTGCCGAGCAGAATCTGTCCTCCGATCTGTCAGCAGTTCAGGACGGCGCCTGCCTGCCCAATCCCTTCTACCGCGAAGCCGCGGTCTTCGAAGAGGAGAAGAAACGGGTTTTCGCCCCGAACTGGGCCTGCATCGGTTTCGGCAAGGATGTGCCAAACAACGGTGACGCCAGGCCCATCAACTTCCTCGGCATTCCTCTGCTGATGCTGCGGGACAAGAGCGGCAAGGTGCGGGTCTTTCAGAACGTCTGCCGCCATCGGGGCATGATCCTGGTCGACGAGCCGACCAACTTCCGCGGTGTCATCCGCTGCCCCTATCACTCCTGGTGCTACAGCCTGGACGGCGCGATCAAGACCACCCCGCACCTGGGCGGCCCGGGCCAGAACGATCACCCGGCCGTCAACAAGAGCGAACTCGGCCTCTACGAAGTGCGCTCGGCGGTCTGGATGGATCTGGTCTTCGTGAATCTTTCCGGCGACGCACCGGAATTCGAAAGCGCCATCGCGCCCCTCACCAAGCGCTGGGCGGAGTTCGATGGCCAGGAGGTCTATCACGCCGGCGAAGACTCTTCCTTCAGCCTGACACTCGCCAGCAACTGGAAGCTCGCGGTCGAGAACTACTGCGAAAGCTATCACCTTCCGTGGGTGCACCCAGGCCTCAACAGCTACTCGCGGCTGGAAGACCACTACAACATCATTGAAGCCGGCAGCTTCTCTGGTCAGGGCACGACCGTCTACAATCCGAGCCTTGACGATAGCGGGCGCCGTTTCTCCTACTTCGCCAACCTGCCGGAGAAATGGGCGACCTGCGCGGAGTATGTCGCCGTCTACCCCAACGTGCTGGTCGGCATCCACAAGGACCACTTCTTCGCCATTCTGCTGGAGCCTCATGCCCACGACAAGACGGTCGAGCGGGTGGAGATCTACTACACTTCACCCGAGATGACCGGAGACGACTGGCAGGACCTGCGCACACGTAACAGCGAAATGTGGAAAGAGGTCTTCATCGAAGACATCGGCGTGGTCGAAGGCATGCAGCGTGGTCGCTATGCGCCCGCCTTCGACGGTGGCGTCCTGTCACCGGTCATGGATACGGCGACCCACGCGTTCCATGCCTGGGTCGCTGAACACTACGCCAGATACGACGAGCGGACGGGACGCCTCTAGATCTCCGCGATCCGGCGGCCGGCTTCTGCCGGCTGTTCCAGTCCCGCATGCGCAGTGGCAATCGCCTCGACCCGGCCTAGAACCTCGTGCAGGGCGGGGCAGGCCTGCTGCGCCTTGGTATCGACATGCAGCATCATCTGCTCGGCCGTTGCCAGGCGCGTGCCCGTCTCGGCGTGCGTCAGCACATGGAACAGGCGCAGGCGTTTCTGGTCCTGACCGAGGAGCTGGGTGCTGACCTGGATCGGTTCCCCGGCATGAACTTCGCGCAGATGCATGATATGAGTCTCGACAGTGTAGTAGCTGTGGCCGCCGGCGAGGTAGTCGGCATCAACCCCGATATAGCCGTAAAAGGCGTCCGAAGCCTCACCGAAGACCTGAAGATAACGGCTTTCGGTCATATGCCCGTTGTAGTCCACCCACTCGGGATCGACCGCCGTCTTTAGCAGCGTCAGCGGCCGGGAGAGGTCGTCCTCCGCGGACATGATCGCGCCCTGGGACTGCCCGAAGAGTTTCGCCTCGAAATCCTTCAGCACCGAACCGGCCGCGAAGTCATTCTTCCGGAGCCCCTGCAGGATCGACACCAGACAGTCGTCGCGCTTGCGTTCATAGTCACGGATCGAGACGCCGGCCGCCTGCTGCTCCGACTGGTTCACCACCTTGTCGATGAGATCCTGCGTCAGTTCGGGCGCTTCCAGCTTGGTCCAGGGCAGCTTCAGCGCCGGCCCGAACTGCTCCATGAAGTGCCGCATCCCGGCCTCGCCACCTGCCAGACGATAGGTCAAAAAGGAGCCCATGAAGGCAAAGCGCAGACCGGCGCCGTAACGGAAGGAATCGTCGATCTCTTCCACCGTCGCGATGCCGTCGTTGACCAGCCATAGGGACTCACGCCAGATGGCTTCAAGCAGCCGGTCCGCGAGAAAGCCTTCGATCTCCTTGCGCAGGATCAGGGCCTTCATTCCGATCGACTGATAGACCGCCGCGGCATCCTGCTTCGTCTGCGCGCTGGTCAGATCACCGCCGCAGACCTCGACCAGCGGCAGGAGGTAGACCGGATTGAAGGGATGCCCGACCACGAGGCGCTCCGGGTGCTCCATCTCGCTCTGGAGCCGGCTGGGCAGGAGCCCGGAGGTCGAAGAACCGACGATCACGTCAGAATCGATCGTCCGGCTGATCCGGGCGAGAACCTCGATTTTCAGATCCTCGCGCTCGGGCAGGCTTTCCTGCACGAAATCCGCGTCGCGCAGGGCCTCTTCCAGGTCGGTCACGACCCGCAGCCGGCCCTCTTTCAGATTGGAGGTATAGGTCAGCTTCTTCTGCGCCCGGCGGGCATTGGCGAACACTTCGCCGATCTTGCGTTCCGCTTCGGGGTCCGGATCGGCAACCGTGACATCGATGCCGTTGAGAAGAAAGCGGGCCGCCCAGCCGCCGCCGATAACCCCACCGCCGACCAGGCCGACCTTCCGAATTTCCCGCATCCTTTGCCGTCCCTCTCCGCAATCAGCCGCGTTTGACCAGCTTCAGCTTCTGACGCACTTCCTCGGGCCCGAGCACCTTGACGTTCATGGCCTCGAGGATGGTCACGGCGCGCTCGACCAGTGAGCCATTGGTGGCTTTGACGCCGCGCGAAAGATAGAGGTTATCCTCCAACCCGACCCGCACGTTACCGCCGCAGAGGGCCGCCTGCGCGACGAAGGGCAACTGCATGCGCCCGATGGAGAAGGCCGAGAAAATCGAATCCTCGGGCAGGGCATTGACCAGAGCCTGGAAAGTCATGGGATCGTCCGGCGCGCCGTAGGGGATGCCCATGCAGAGCTGGATCATGATCGGATCGTCCAGCAGGCCTTCGGAGATCAGATGCTTGACGAAGACCAGGTGCCCGCTGTCGAAGACTTCGAGTTCGGGCCGCACACCGAGTTCCTGCACGCGCCGGGCCATGGTGCGCAGCATGGAAGGCGTGTTGGTCATGACGTAATCGCCGGCCAGGAAATTCATGGTGCCGCAGTCCAGCGTGCAGATCTCCGGCAGCAACTGCTCGACATGGGCCAGGCGCTCAAGAGGCCCGACCATATCGGTGCCTTCCGGGTTCAGCGGCAGGGGCGTCTCACCAGGGCCGAAGATCACGTCGCCGCCCATGCCCGCGGTCAGGTTGATGACCACGTCGGTGTCGGCTTCGCGAACCCGCTCGACCACCTCTTTGAAGAGTTCCGGATCGCGCGCGCCCAGTCCGGTTTCCGGATCGCGCACATGGATATGGGCAATGGCGGCGCCCGCCTTGGCGGCTTCGATGGCGGCATCGGCGATTTCCTTCGGCGTGACCGGCACATGCTCGCTTTTATCCGCGGACTCGGCGGCACCGGTGACGGCGCAGGTGACAAAGACTTCCCAGTTCATCGGCTTCCTCCTGTAACAGCGGCACTTTAGCCTTGCACAGGCCGGGAAACCGTATGATTTTCACCGAAAATCACATATTTTTCGACGAATCATGCGCAAGGCACCACTCCATCACGGCTTTCTTCTGCTGCCCCAGTTCAGCAACCTTTGTCTCGCCAATGCGGTGGAGCCTCTGCGGGCAGTCAATCACTTTGCTGCCGCCCCGCTCTACGACTGGTCGCTCCTGTCCCTGGACGGCAAGCCGGTCACCACCTCGAGCGGACTGACCATCGCTGCCGATGCCCCGCTCAGAGAGATGAAACAGCTCGATATCCTCTTCGTCGTTGCCGGCTACGACTACCGGCGCGAGGTCTCTCGCGAATTGAGCGCCGAGCTGCGCCGCTTCGCCCGGGCAGGCTGTCTGATCGCGGGGCTCGACACCGGCAGCTATCTGATGGCGGCTGCGGGCCTTCTCGACGGACACCGGGCCACAATCCATTGGCAGGAGATGGAGTCTTTTGCCGAGGAATTCCTGGAGGTGGAGGTGCTGCCCGACCGCTACGTGCTGGACCGGAACCGGATCACGGCCGGCGGCGCCACGACCACCCTCGATCTCATGTTGCAGATCATCTCCCGCGACTATGGAGAGGCCCAGGCCCTCGACGTCGCGGGCGTGCTGATCTACGACCAGCATCAGAATGCGCAGGATCCACAGGCGGGGCTGGCCCTGCGTGGCAGCGGGCGCCTTTCCCCAAAAGTCGTGGAGACCATCGCCGTCATGCAGGCCAACATCGAGGCGCCGCTGCCGCTCACCGCACTGGCGCAAAGGGTCGGGCTGTCGCAGCGCGAACTCCAGCGGCTGTTCCGCCGCCAGCTTCAGACCACGCCGCACCGCTACTACCTGCATCTTCGGCTCAGCCTGGCGCGCGGCCTCTTGCTGGAAACCCGGAAAGGCCTCGGCGAAGTGGCGGCACGCAGCGGCTTCAGCTCCGCGGCGACGCTTTCCCACGCCTACGTCCGGCATTTCGGGCAGCCGCCCTCAGCCGCGCGTCGGCGTCAACTGCAGGATCAGGGCGTCAGACGTTAATCGCCAACCGACATGGCAAGCACGCGGCTGATTTCAGTCAGGGAACGGCCGCTTTCTTCCGACCAGGTGTTGAAGGCATTTTGCACCGCGCGCATCGAGGACTTGGACCCCGGCGCCTTTTCGACGACCCCCTCCCGGATCAACGCGGTCGTGACATCCTTGGACAGCACGAAACTGTCCTTGCCGATCTGGCGCAGGAAATACTGCGCTGTGGTGCCACCCAGGCGCCCGCCACGCTTCTTCAGCAGCTCCAGGAGGCCGATGTAGTCTTCCGAAGGCCAGGCGCCGAGACAGCGGGCGGCCGTTCCATGCTCGCGCGCGAGATCGGTCAGCAGGATCGCGTTGTCCCGCACGGAGAGGATCTTGACCGCATTGCGGACAATGCGCGTGTCCTTGACCAGCCGGTCCAGATCCTCGTCCGACATCAGAGACCAGCGCCCGGGACTGAAACCCTCGAAAGCCTCTTCGAAGCCCGGCCATTTGTTTTCGATGACCTTCCAGTTGAACCCGGCCTGGAAGACGCCCCGGGTCATGCCGGCGAGCCAACGGTCATCGCCGATCTTCGTGAGCGCGGCCGCTGACTTCGGTTTGCTCAGCAAGCCTTGCAGCGCCTCCGCGCCGCCCTTGCGCGCCGCAGCCATGGAAAAGATCTCTTCGAATTTGCGCATGATCGAACCCTCAAAAAGATTAGGAGCTTCTACAGTGACCCGCAGCTTGTCCTTATGAGCAGCTTGTCCTTATGAGACGGGCCAAACCCACGCTCTCAGACAGATTGTGATGATCTTCACGGGCTTGTGAAACCAAGTCGGGCAAATCGGGCCTCACTATCTAACCTCAACAGCTTTGATTTAGCAGCAGGGAAAAAGCCGGATCATGTCCTGCCTCCGAAAAGTGGTGAGCAGCCTTGGAATTGTGGCAGGCCTGCTCCTGATCGGCACTGCGGGCAAAGCAGCGGCCGCGGAGGCTCCGCGCGAACTGGCACTGCTGACACAGGTTGCGCCCTGGCCCGTCGTCAGTCAGATGGCCCTGTTCCGGGACCGCCTCTGGTTTACCAACAGCGTCAAGGGCATCGACCACAATTCGGCGGAGATCTACAGCTACGATCCGGTAACGCGCGCGACGAGATACGAACGCCATCTCTGGAGCCAGGACGCGGGCAACCCCTTCATCTCCGGCGGCCTGCTCTACTGGCCCTCGGAAGATCCGCGCATCGCGCCGGGCTGGGGCGACTTTCAGGTGACCAACGGCGAGGACTGGGCGACCGGCCAGATCACCACGGCCCGGATGTTCCACGTTTTCGCCATGGCGGAACGCGACGGTCAGCTCTATGCCGCCACCTCGGCCTGGCGCGCCGGGCTCCAGGCTTCGGACGACCGGGGCAAGACCTGGCGCGAAGCTTACGATCATCCGACACCCGACCGCCGGGTCTCGCGGATCGTCGATCTGGTGGAAATCGGTGGCTTCCTGGTCGGGCAATTGAAAGCCCCCGAGGGGCGCAAGCTCGTGCGTTTCGACGGCAGGGCGCTCAGCGACCTGCCAGGCTGGCCACAGAACCGCGCCCTGTCGGAGGTGGTCAGGCACGGCAGATTCGTCTACGGCCTGGTCCAGGAAGAAGAAGGCGCCGTCGTCTGGCGCAGCGACGGCCACAGCTCAGAAGCGGTCAGCAAGGTTCGGCCGGGCTGGCGCCCCTTCGATTTGACGTCTGACGGCCGCGAGCTCTGGGCCGTTGGCGACTCGGCCGAGGGCGGTCGACTCTGGCGCAGCCGCGACGGCGGCGACTGGAGCCTTGCCGGCATCATAACCGATGGTGAGCCCTTCGACGTCATCGCCGGAGACCACGCCGTCTTCGTGGGCGGCAGCGACAGGAACGACCGTGGCAGCCTTTGGGCGCTGGTTCATAAGCCCTTTGTACGCGACGAGACCCTGCCCTCACCCCTGCCGGACCTGAAGCCGGAGCCCCGGACGCGCGTGACTGACTGGCAGGCACAGGCCGATGCGCTCGACCGGGCCCTCGCCGATCCCCGGACTTACGAAAGCTTCGGTGGCCCGCTGCGCGCGCTCGCCTTCGACGCGGCCACCTCTTCGCCACCGGCCGGCTTCTTCGCGGAACGCCTGGCCGTGCCACGGCCAGCAGGCCGCCTCAACCCCTTTCGCGATGTCATCATCGAACCACTGGGCGATATCGGAGCTTCCATACTGCTCTGGGCCATGGGCATCACAGGCCAGGGTCCTGTTCCATCGTCGTTGATCGCCGCCGACTGGACCAAGCCGGAGAATGGCGCGGCGAAGTATTTCGATCCGCAGTTCTTCGCCATCTGGGCCGCGGCGCAAGCTGACCAGAAGGATCGCGCCACGATCGAAGCCCTGCTCTCTCGGCTGGAACGGCCCAATGACCCGCTTTGGCTGAAGGGCGATGCCATCGGTGCCCTCACCGTGTTAACGGACCAGCGTTTCGGCTTCGATCTCGAAGCCTGGCGAGCCTGGTGGCCCAGCGCCAGGAAGAGCTGGCCCGATAGCTGAAGCGCCTCCGCGTCAAGAGTCTGTTTCATAAAGAAAATCGCTCTCGTCTTCTTGCCAGCCCCTCACTCTTCAGGGGAAGAGCGCGGTTGAGTCCCCCAAAGCCCTGATTAACCTTTCCAACAGGCATCCAATCCGCCGTTCGCTGCGTATAGAGACCGGTTTTTGACGAGACAGCTCCTGCGCCGGGCAAGCGACTTTGATTTCCCGGCCAGGAAGAACAGCGGACAGGATGCAGGAAACTTTAGCGAGCAGAGGAAATCCGGCGGCGGCGTTGCCCTTTGGCACGCTGGCCAGCTACGGCTTTCTCGCCTTCCCGCTCGCCGCAACGCTTCTCAGTCTGCAGGTCTTTCTGCCCACCTATTACGCTGAATCCACCGGCCTCAGCCTGACCGTTATCGGCGGGGTTTTGCTGGTCGCTCGGCTTTGGGATACGGTCACCGATCCCGTCATCGGTTATCTCTCCGAACGGACGCCGGCCCGCTTCGGGCGCCGTCGCTTCTGGGTGCTTGCAGGCAGCCCCCTGATCGCGCTGTCGGTCTGGGCACTGTTTCATCCGCCGGAGAATCCCAGCGCTTTCTATCTGCTGGGCTGGGCCATCGTCATCTATCTCGCGGGCACCGCGGTCGTGGTGCCCTCCTACGCCTGGGGCGCCGATCTCTCGCCGGACTACCAGGAGCGCAGCCGGATCAGCGGCGCGCGGGTGATCTTCGGGCTGCTGGGCAGCCTGGCCGCCCTGACCTTGCCGGAAATCCTAGCGCAGACGGGCGCCACGCAGGCAGACGGTCCCGACGGGGCCCTGCAGAGCAACAGTGTGATGATTATCGGCAGCCTCCTGCTGGCTGTGGCCGTCTGCTGCCTCTTCGTCCCGGACACTGCGAAGTCGAAACTGCCCAAGGGATCGCCTCTGGCCAGCTTTTCACTGCTCGCGCAGGCCCGTCCGATCCGCCAGTTGATGCTGAGCTACCTGCTGAACGGCATCGCCAACGCTCTGCCGGCAACGCTCTTCCTGCTCTTCGCCACGCATGTGCTCGGCGCGGCGGATCAGGCAGGTCTGCTGCTTCTGCTCTACTTCGGCGTCTGTGCGCTGTCGGTGCCCTTCTGGGTGATGGCATCGCGCCGCTGGAGCAAACATGCGGCCTGGCGCAGCGCCATGGCCGCCGCCTGCCTGGCTTTCGTCTGGGTGCCCTTCCTGGGCACAGGCGATATCGCCATCTTCTTCGTGATCGTCATTGCGACAGGCATCGCCGCCGGCGCCGACCTCGTTCTGCCGGCCGCCCTGCAGGCGGATCTGGTCGACTGGGATGAAGACAAGACCGGCTTCCGGCGCGCGGGCATCTTTTTCGCGCTCTGGGGAACTGCTTCGAAACTCACCTTCGCCATCGCCATCGGCCTGGCGTTCCCGCTTCTGGATCTGGTGGGTTTCTCGGCGAAGAGCGAAAACGGCGCGGGCGAGCTCCTGGTTCTTTCCCTGCTCTATGGCGGCCTGCCCGTCGCCCTCAAGCTCTGCGCCGTTGCCCTGATGCGCAACTATCCGGTCACCCGGGAGTTGCATGAGGAAATCAGGCGGCGCCTGGCAGGTCAGGACGATGCAGCTCCGGACATCCGGCAGGGACCCGAAACCGCACATCGAGGGATCAATGCGGGTCTCGAAGCCGTAAGGCCGCGCCAATGACCAGGCAAGAGGTGGGAAGCAGACACTATGGAACAAATGGGCAGCTTCTGGGGGCAAGCGTTTCGGGGGTTCGTCATTCTTCTGGCCGCTCTGTCGGTCGCAGCGTGTGGTGGGCTTAAATTGGAAGACTTCGAACAGACAGAACCCGAGCTGAGGCTCGAAGACTACTTTGTGGGACGCATGAAGGCCTGGGGCCAGTTCCAGGACCGCTTCGACAAGGTCCGGCGTCGCTTCACCGTGGACATCGAAGGCACCTGGGACGGTGAGACACTGACCCTGAAGGAAGACTTCGTCTACAACGACGGAGAGACCGAACAGCGCATCTGGACGCTGCGCAAGACCGGCCCGAATGAATGGGAAGGCACCGCGCCCGGAGTCGTTGGCACCGCCAAGGGCAAGGTGGCCGGCAATGCGCTCAACTGGTCCTACTTTTTTGACCTTCCGGTGGGCGACAGCACGCTACGGGTCAGGTTCGACGACTGGCTGTGGCTCCAGGACGAGCGGGTCATGATCAATCGCGCCTATGTCTCCAAATTCGGCATCAAGGTCGGTGAAGCCCTGATCTTCTTCCATAAGGAACCGGCACAGCAAAGCGATGCAGGTGATATCAGGCCGGAGGAAGACTTCGGCGCCAGACAGCAGTTCCTGGACGTCAAGACAGCCGCAAGCGGCGGCAGATTTTGAACCAGACGGAACCGCAGCAGTAAGGGACCAACGCACCATGGCCAAACGCATCTCCAGCCGCCCGTCGATTCCGCTTCCGGTCTCCACTGCCGCGACCGTGGCGCTTTGCGCCGCCGGTTTGCTGGGACTTGCGGCCAGCAACGCGGACGCCAGTCCGGAGCGCACGGGCACCGGCGCCGGCGAAGATCCCAGCAGCCTCGCGTTCAGCGTGCTGCGCAAAGGCGACATGATCGGCAGCCACTCCATCGACTTCACCCGACGTGGCGAAGATCTGATCGTCGATATCGATATCGATCTCAAACTCAAGTTCGCCTTCATCACGGTTTTTCGCTACGAGCATCGCAACCGCGAAATCTGGCGCGGTAATCGTCTGATCTCCATCGACACCCGAACCGACAATGACGGCACCGAACATTGGATCACCGGACGCGCCGAGAAAGACGGTTTTAAAATCAAGTCGGACAGCGGCGAAGCGCTTCTGCCGGCCGACGTCCTGCCGAGCAGCTACTGGCATCCGGATACCCGCAACGCCAAAGCCCTGCTCAACACCCAAACCGGCACGCTGGCGGACATCCAGGTCACGCCGGAAAGCGATCCGAGCTACGTTCCCATGCCCTGGGGACAGCAAGCGGCTCAGGCTTTCAAAGTCTCCGGCGATATCGACCTCAACCTCTGGTACGACGGCCGCGGCTGCCTTCTGAAACTGAACTTTTCCGCCCCCAAGGACGGTTCCCTGATCGACTACAGCCCTGCTCAGCACCTGGGAGCCGATGGCGATCCGAGCCTCGCGGGGCATCCCCTGATCGGCAATTGCGCGGGCACCCGCCTGACGCAGGCCGGTCAGAACACCCAGTGACCTTGCTGGCCTGAAAGCCGGGAAAAACCAAGCTTAACGGGGTGTTAACGGAAGCTTCGGGATAAATTCACCTTGACTTCTTAAGCCGGATACCACATTTGTGCAGTGCATCATCATCTCGCGTTAGCGCGATACGTCACGGATTTGACCGTTACGAGATACCGCGAGACCGTATTGTTTCAGCCTTTTCGTCCCCCATCGCGCATGGGACGCAGTGAGAGCGTCGCACCGAAAATCGAGACAGAGTGGCGATTTTCGGGCCCAGAGCGCAGAAAGACACTTCTTGACTCTTAGCACTTTTGCCGAGCTCGGCATCGTCGAGCCCCTTCAGCGTGCATTGCATGCGGAAAACTACCTCCAACCCACTGACATTCAACGACAAGCCATCCCGCTCCTGCTGCAAGGCAAGGACCTTCTGGGAATTGCGCAAACGGGAACCGGCAAGACCGCCGCCTTTGCGCTGCCGGTGCTACAGCGACTCTCCGAATCGGACAGGCGCGCACCGGCGCGTGGCGTCAAGGCGCTCATTCTGGCCCCCACGCGCGAGCTGGCGATTCAGATCGGCGAAGGCATCGCCACCTACGGCCGCTATCTGCGCCTGCGCCACAGCGTGATCTTCGGCGGCGTCGGCCAGAACCCACAGGTCCGCGCCCTGGCCAAAGGCCTCGACATCCTGGTCGCAACCCCCGGGCGGCTTCTGGATCTGAAAGATCAGGGACACCTGCGCCTCGACGCGGTCGAAACCCTGATCCTGGACGAAGCGGACCGCATGCTCGACATGGGCTTCATCCGCGACGTACGGAAGATCGTTGCGGCCGTTCCGAAAAAGCGCCATTCCCTGCTGTTTTCCGCCACCATGCCCAAGGATGTCGCCCATCTGGCCGCCGACCTCTTGAGCGATCCGAAGCGGGTTGAGATCACGCCGGCGGCGACCACCGTCGAGCGCATCGAACAGCAGCTCTATTTCGTGGGCAGCAAACAAAAACGCGCGCTCCTCGCGGATCTTCTGGCCGACGAGAGTTTCGCCCGCGTGATCGTCTTCACCCGGACCAAACATGGTGCCAACCGGGTCGCGGACCACCTGGAAAAAGCGGGTATTACGGCCCGGGCCATCCACGGCAACAAGTCGCAGTCGGCCCGTCAGCGCGCCCTGTCCGAATTCAAGGAAGGATCGGTCAGGGTTCTGGTGGCGACCGACATCGCCGCGCGCGGCATCGATGTCGAGGAAGTCACCCACGTCATCAACTTCGAACTGCCGAACGAGCCGGAGAGTTACGTGCACCGGATCGGGCGCACGGCCCGCGCCGGCGCCACCGGTATCGCCCTGTCTTTCTGCGACAAGCAAGAGCGTAGTTACCTGCGCGATATCGAACGGCTGACCAAGAAAGCCCTGACCGTGCTTGAGACGCCCGCCGCCTTTGCCCAGAGCGCCGGTCCGGCAGCCGAGGACAGCCACACCCAGCAGGAACGGCGGAACAACGGCCCGAAGCGTTCGCGGAGCCGCAGTCGCAAGCGCAATGCGTCTTCGGGCAAGGCGCAGGCCAAACCTCAAGCAGGCGGTCAGGCCCAGAAGCAAAAGCACAAGCCGGCACGGACGGCCGCACAAGGCACCGGTCAGCAGACCGATGCGGCAAAGTCGCGAAACAGGCGTCGGCGCCCGCGCCGCAGCGCGGCCCAAAAGGCTGCCTGACCGAGAGATAGAAACAAAACACGTCTTCCAATGGGAGGCGTGGCGTATTCCACCCCGCGATCTCTAGGGATCGCACTAACTTAGAAGACTAGGAACGATTATGGCTACTGGTACCGTAAAGTGGTTTAACGCCCAGAAGGGCTTTGGCTTCATTCAACCCGACGATGGCGGCAAGGACGTGTTCGTGCACATCTCCGCCGTCGAGCGCTCGGGCATCGACCACCCGCAGGAAGGCCAGAAGATCGAGTTCGATCTCGAAAGCGACCGTCAGGGTCGCGCTGCGGCGTCAAACCTGCGCGTCGGCTGACCACTTAAGCTTCGGCTTGACCTCCACCTGAAGCTTTCGAGGTCAAGCCGAGCCGGATACGAAAAGCGTCCTGCATCAGCAGGACGCTTTTTCTTTGCGCTGGCCGGAAACTGCGCATTTCCGCAGCATCAACGGTCGGCAGACACGTGGCGCCCCTTGCGCCGCTCGTCTAAACTGATGCTGTTCTTCCTACCGCACGCGCATCCACAGCCGGTTTCTTCCGGTGGATAAGCTGCGCAACCATCACTGAAGCATCGGGGAAAGCAAACATGAGCAAGCAACGCATCGGCTTCGTCGGCATCGGCCTCATGGGGCGGGCCATGTGCCTGAACCTTCTGGACAAGGGCTATCCGCTCACCATCATGGCGCACCGGAACCGCGCGCCCATCGACGAGCTGGTCGGCAAGGGCGCGAGCGAAGCGGCGAACGCCGCCGCCCTGGCCGCGGAAGCCGAGGTGGTCTTCATCTGTGTCACCACCTCGAACGCGGTCGAAGCCGTGATCACCGGCGAAAACGGACTGTTGGCCGGGATCAAGCCGGGAACCCTGGTGGTGGACTGCGGTACTTCGGACCCGACCTCGACGGCCCGCATGGGCGAAGCCCTAGCCGCCAAGGGCGCCAGCCTGATCGACGCTCCGCTGGGCCGCACCCCGCTGCATGCAGAACAAGGCCTGCTGAACATGATGGTCGGTGGCGGTGATACCGAGGTGAAGCAGCTCTGGCCTCTCTTCGAAGACATGGCCGAGAATATCTTCCACGTTGGCCCCCTGGGCAGCGGTCACAAACTGAAGCTGATCAACAACTTCTTCGCTATGACCACCGCGTCCGCCGCTTCGGAAGCGGCCGCCATGGCGGTGAAAACCGGCGTCGACCTAAAAAGCCTCTACGAGGTGATGGCGGCCGGTCCCCTCAAGAGCGGCATGTTCGATTTCTGCATGACCAATGCCCTGAAGGGCGACCCGTCAAACCTGCAGTTCTCGGTCGCGAACGCCCGCAAGGACGTGGGTTACTACATGCGCATGGCCGAAGCCGCCGACATGCCCTCCTTCATCGCACCCGCCACCTATCACCTGCTCTCGCTCGCCAAAGCCGAGGGACACGGCGAGGACTATGTCCCGCAGCTCTGCGATTTCGTCGGCGATATCGGCGGCATCAAGCTGCGTGACTAGTGCGGCGAAGGCCCTTCAATCCATCGCGCTTCGCATAAAGCGCTGCCGGTAGCGGGTCGGCGAGATGCCGACCTGACCGCGAAAATGATGACGCAGGGTCATTGCTGTCCCGAAGCCGGTCCGGGTCGCAATCTCCTCAACGGAAAAGCGCGTGGTTTCGAGCAGTTCCTTGCTCAGGGCCACGCGTTCGTTGATCAGCCACTGTTTCGGGCTGACACCCGTTGTCTGCCGGAACTGACGGTCAAAGGTCCGCCGGGTCATAGCGGCTTCTTGCGCCAGCTCACCGACCCCGATATCCCGATGCAGGCGCTCCCGCGCCCAGTCGAGCACGGACGACAGACGGCTCTCCTCGTCGCGCAGAGGCTGTTCGATAAACTGCGCCTGTCCGCCATCCCGATGCGGCGGCACCACGAGCCGGCGCGCCACCGAATTGGCCACTCTCGGCCCGTAGTCCCGTCGGATCATATGCAGGCTCAGATCGATAGCCGACGCGCTGCCGGCCGCCGTCGCCAGTCCGTCTTCGTCGATATAGAGGACATCGGGAACGAAGCGGACTCGCGGGAAGCGCGCCTTAAAGCGGTCGCCGTAACGCCAATGGGTCGTCGCGCGCCTGTCGTCAAGCAGGCCGGTGGCCGCAAGCACGAAGGCGCCCGAGCAGAAGGACAGCAACTGCGCCCCGCGCGCGTGGCTTTCACGCAGCAACTCGAGCAGCATCTCCGGCGGCGGCTCGTCCAGGTCCCGCCAACCTGGGATGATGATCCGATCAGCGGAAGCCAGACCCTCGAGGCCCTCGTCCGGGATCATCTTCACGCCGCTGGTCGTGGATAAAGGCCCGGATTCCAGAGCGCAGACCGAGAAATCATACCACTGCGCGAGTTCCGGCCGCGGCAGGCCGAAGAGCTCGACCGCGATGCCGAATTCGAAGGTGCAAAGCCGGTCATAAGCCAGCACAGCCGCGGAGGGTGGTGGAAGGGAGTGCATGGCCTGTTTTTAACGTATATTGTCTTTCAAGCCAATTGTGAGGTTCGGCAGGAGGCGGCACAAAGGACACACCCGACGCCAATCTCACCAAAGGACAAAGCATGACCAGCCCCGTCGCACAAATTGCCGCCGCCGCTTCCGAAAAAGCTCTGAGCCATTTCGAGCGGCGCCTGAGCTTCGAAACCGACTGTGCCGATGTTCATTTGGCCCTGGAGCAGAGCGCACAGGACTTCGTTCTGCTCGACGTTCGCGGCCCGCAGGCCTTCGCCCGGGGGCATGTCGCCGGCGCCCTTAACATTCCGCATGCAGAGATAACCGCCGCGCGCATGGCGGTGTTCCCCGATGACACGCTGTTCGTAGTCTATTGCGCCGGGCCGCACTGCAACGGTGCCAACCGTGCCGCCGTTCAGCTTGCCGGGCTCGGACGGCCGGTCAAAGAGATGATCGGCGGAATCACCGGCTGGCTCGATGAAGGCTTTGAACTGGAACGCAGCTAAGCTTGATCTGCTCTGGGCAGCAGGCGGCGGGACACAAGGAAGTTCTTGATCAGGCCGATGATATAGGATTCCGGCCCCTTGCGCGCGCCGCTCAGGATCCAGAGCGCAAGCAGCGTCGCGACGTAGGTCGCTGCGCCGGCCAACACGCAAAGCACCAGCTTCGGCAGGAGATACGACTGCAAGTCGGAGGTTTCCAGCCAGCTTTGCAGGAAGCGGACGACGAGAGTCATGACCGTAACCGAGACCAGGGGTCGCCAGATCTGCGCGATGAAGTCGATCACGCGCATGGACAGCATCGGCAGCACGATCACATAGTCGATGAATCTGACCACCAGCGCCGAAGCGACAAGCGCGAGCCCGGCCCCCACCGCGCCCAGTTCACTCACCCCGTAGATGCAGCAAGGCACCAGGATCGCCAGACGCAGGCCGGACAACCAGGCCGTGATAGAGGGCCTGCCGAGCGCGAGGTAAACCAGATGGCTGTTGGTGCCCATGATGATAATAGCGCCCTGCAGACAAAGAACCTGGATGACCGGCACCGTCTCAAGCCAGTTCCATCCCAGGAGCGCCGGCACCAGGTATTCAGCGGTCACGCCGATCCCCAAAGGGATCGGCAGGCCGATGGTGACGATGATGGACAGGGCCCAGCGAAAAGAATCCGCAAGCTGTTCCCGGTTTTCACTCATCTTGGCAAAGCCGGGAAAGAGCGCGCGGCGGATAGGCGCGGCCAGTTCCGTCGAGGCGAGGTTGGCGATCTCAAAGGAAATATTGAAGAAGGCCAGAGCCTGCGGGCCGCTCATCCGGCCGATGACCAGTGCCGGCAGCCGCTCGTTGAAGCCGTGCAACAGGTTCTGCAGCATGATCCACTTTGAGAAGCTGAAGATCTCTGAAAAGCGGGACAGACTGAGCCGCGGACGAAAGTCGCTCATGCGGTAGCTGAGCAGAACCCGCAGCACCGCGCGCAGGATCATACCATACACCAGGGCCCAGTGATCCTTCAGCACGAAGGCAAGCGTGATGGTGAGCAGGGCACCGCAGAAACGGGTCAGGAAGTTGAAGATAAAGTCCTTGTGGAACTCCAGTTCCTTTTGGAAATCAACCGTTCCGATGTTTTCGAGACCGGCCACAAAAGGCAGCAGAGCCAGCGTATAGATCACCGGCACAACGTCCGGCGACTCGAAAAAGCCGGCCGCCGGTTTCGCCGCAATCACGAGGCCGAGCGAAAGCGCCAACCCTTTGCAGATGTTCATGGTCCAGGCGGTGTCGTAGCTTTCCCGCGGTGCCTTTTGGTCCTGGATCAGGGCGTTTTCGACCCCGAGCTGAGCGAAGATTTCGAGGATCGCCAGCAGCACGATGGCATAGCCCACCAGCCCGAAATCCGCGGGCAGAAGCAGGCGCGCCAGAACCGCCATACTGATCAGGCCGATCAAACGATCGCCCAACCGCATGAACACCATCCAGCCGGCGCCGATTGCTATGCGCTTCTTAATTTCCGCCGACACTTCAGCTCCTTACAGGGTCGCAAACCCCGACTGACCGAAAGGACCCGGGATCAACCGGCCTCTGCCTGCGCCGGAACCTCAACGTGAGCCAGCAGCTCCGCGATCGGGCGGCCTTCGATTTCAGGCAGATCGACGCCCAGAATCGCCGCAATGGTCGGTGCGAACTCGATACAGGAGATCTTCCGCTCAATCTTCTCGACCGGGATACCGGGCCCCCGGACCGCGAAGATACCATCCGGACGGTGTTCGCCCGTACGGCAATAGTTATAGCGGCCGGAGATATGGCCGATCTTGTTGGAGCAGATGTTTTCGATCGGTGCATCGTTCGTCCAGTCGACGAAGAGATCGGGCAGATGCTCCCGCTCCGGACCGTCGTAGAGCTCATCGCAACGATGGATCTTGTTGACAACCGCTTTACCGGTATCGCGATTGATGATTCCCATCAGATCGCTGCTCAAGTTGTCCAGGAAAGCCTCATATTCGGCGCCCGGCTGGATCTGCCCGTTGGGCTCACGCCCGACAAGATTGACACGAATACCCGCATGCGCCGTGTTGTTGCGCACGAAGAAACACTTGCCCTGCGACGGGATGATCTTCGGTGGCGGCGTTTTCTCCTTATGGATCGCGCCGCGGATGCGATCCCGGAGCGGCTGCGCCGAGTCCCGGAAAGATTGCGGCAACTGCTGCCAGGCCTTGGTGATAAAGGCATCCACCTGATCGATGGTACCCGGCTCTTCCACGGGTATCTCAGCCGGCTCGGCAACGCCCAGCGCAATCAAAATCTCCGGCAGCAGGAAATCCGCATTGTACTTCGGCCCGATGCCATGATTGGCGAGGAAGATTACCGTCGTGTCCTCATCAAGCTTTTCCAGGATCCGTCCGATACCCTGATCGATCGCGAGGTAGACATCCTTCAGACGATCGCCGACGCCGGCTTCGACCGCCTCCTGGTGGCGCTCGTGGTCAGGATCATGCAGATGCCAGAGCAGATGGCCGCCACAGTGGGCTTCGGTAAAGACCTGAGCAAAGAAATCCCAATCCTCGCGCTGCACGAAGTCCTCGGACAGCGCGCCTTTCATCTCGGCACCCCGGACCAGTTCATCCGCGAAGAGATCGAGTTCCTGGATCTGCCGGTCGGCATCGCTGTTGCCACTGACCGGATGCAGCCCGTAACGGGAGACAATCTCCTTGCGCAGAGCTTCATTGGAGGCATGGAAACCGTAGGCGCCATCGTGGGCACCCCACTCGACGGTCTGCAGTCCGTTGATATCCGGGGAGATCCGGCTGTGCGGAATGTCCAACACGCAGGACCTTACGCCGGCGGCACTGAGAGTTTCCCAGAACTGCGGCTTCTGCATATGGTCGCCGGCCTTGCAGCGATAGGCATCATAGGTGCCGGGCTGCAACTGCTCCCAGGAATGCACCCGGTTGCTGGCCGGCGTACAGCCGGTAATGAACGAGGGCCAATGGGCACCGACATAGACTCCGGGCAAACCGGTCGTCTCTCCGACCAGGCCAGACTCCAGCAGGCTCTTGACGTGCGGCATATCGCCGGTCGCGACCCACTTCGCAATGAGATCCTTATCCCCTGAACAGATGCCGATAAAGGCAATCTTTTCGCGCTTTTTCATGTCCCACCACCATAGCAACCCGAGTTTTCAGACGGCCTTCAACCTTCCTGGCGAAGAGTTCCGCGAGAGCGTCGATCCGCTCACCGCAGAAGCAGCAGCCCCCGCAGAAGGTGGAAGGTATAGATGCGGAAAAATCGATAGTCCGGCGCCGCCTCGGACCCATCGTCCCGCTTCCGCCTCGCCAGCAGCGAGCGGATTTCCCAATAAGCCTGCTTGATCAGACCGCGGTCGCCCGCGCGGATGTGTTTGCCAAAGAGCGCCGCCCGGCCCTCGACATAGCAGGACTGCAGTTTCTCGATTTCCTCTTTCGACCGCCGACCATGGGCGTGCTCGATCCGGATTTCAGGGTCATAGCGCACTTTCCCGCCGCTTTTGAGAACGCGGTAAAAGTAGTCGTGATCCTCTCCGGCTTTGAAACGGGCCCCCGCGCCCATCATGGTGTCGAAGTAACCAACCTTGCGAATGGCTTGCGCGGAAAGCGCCATGTTGCAGCCAATCAGACGGTCAATGAGTTCATCCAGCGTATGCACCTCACAGGCGTCGTCAAAACGGCGAAGCGAAATCTCGAAGTCTTGCGGATCATGCAGCTCGACGCGTCCGCCGACGAGCGATAGCTCCGGATCCGATTGGAATGCCTGCAAAATAGCCTTCAACCAGCCTGAACCAACCATGCAGTCATCATCGGTAAAGGCGAGGATTTCATACTGGGCGGCGCGGATACCTGCGTTCCGGGCTGGAGAGACTCCCGGCATGGATTCCAGGATGTACTTTAAAGGCAGTTTGTTTTCGCCCTTGAGGTCCTGCACCACCTGGGCCGTCTGATCGGTCGAACCGTTATCGACAACGATCAATTCCCAGGCCGACACACCGGCCAGATCAAGCCCTTCGAACCTGCGGAGACACTTCTCGAGCTGTGGTGCGCGATTGCGCGTCGCGATGATGACGGAGATCAATCTAAAGCCTCCCAGTCGCCACTGCGAGGCCGCGGCGCAACATCAAAGCTTTCTCGAGACATAGCGAACGCAGCCCAATTACAAAAAACGAAACAACGACTTGGTCGGACGAGATCCAAACGAACGAAACTCTCGGCGGTTGCACGCCAGAAAAGCTCAAAAACCCGCCGACATCCACAGGTTCAGACATCGAAGCTGACCAAAGTCAAACAAGGAAACGCCGATCGAAACTGCCGAACCCCGAACAAGCTCTAAACTTATCATGCGCCGCCAGCAGTCAATCCGTAGCGGCAATCTATAAATATTAGATAAATTCTCGATATGCCAGCCCGCTCCAAGACCCGCACTTGAGCGCAGATCGATCAAATCCGCGCGGCGTCGCAGGAACACCTACCTATAATAGCATGAAAATCAAGAAACCCGAGCAAAAATTGTTGTTCAGGCTGGCTTCCCTGACGACGAGATCTCGTCTGACAGGCGCTCACTTGACCTCAAGCGGCGCGATTAACGCAGAAAAAGAAAACTTCTGACCAGACCTGAAAGGTAGATACCGGCGAACCTGGGCTCAGGTGCGTTGGCGAGGCCGTCCGGTTGCCGGCGTGCGGACAGATAGGCCCGAAGCTCCCAATAGGCCTGCTTAATCAGCCCCCGGTCGCCGGCCCGGATGTGCTTCCCCAGGATCGTCGCCCGTCCCTTGACGTAGTTGGCTTTCAAAGCCAGGACCTCGTCGCGTTTACGCCGTCCGTGCGCATGCGCCACACGCACATCCGGCTCATAAACCACCTTCGCACCGCTTTTCAGAATCCGGTAAAAAAGCTCGTGATCCTCACCGGCCTTAAAGCTGGTACCGGGCCCTATAGAGGTGTCGAACGCACCCGCCGTCTGGAGCGCAAGCGCCGAAATGGCGACATTGCATCCGATCAGGCGGGTGAAGATATCATCGATCCCCCTGATCTCGGTGCGATCATCGAAGCGTCTTATGGAAATGGCCTCGTCTTCAGGATCGAAGAGGTCGACGCGGCCGCCAACCAGAACAACGGACGGATCCTCTGTAAAGCTGCGCCAGATGGCCACAAGCCAGGAGGATTCCACCAGGCAGTCGTCGTCGGTAAAGGCGAGAACCGGGTAACGCGCCGCCAGGATTCCGGCGTTGCGCGCCGCAGAGACCCCTGGCGCACCCTCGTAGAGGTAGCGAAGCGGGAGGCCCGAAGTCGTCCGGAGCTCTTCGACGACCGCCGCGGTGGAATCACTGGAACCATTGTCCACGACGATGATTTCCCACGCGGTCAGCGGACGGGTGTCAAGGCCGTAAAAGCTACGGAGACACTGCGCAAGCTGGACGGCACGATTGCGGGTCGCGATCACGACACTGATCGAAAATGATTCCTCGCGCCGCATCGCGAATACCTTCGCTCAAAGAAATAGCCGGTGCGCGCTTCACCGGCACAGGGGAGAAAAAGGTCTAACGGCTTGGGGCGTTGAAAAACAAGCTCAACGAAATCGGAACTCATATTTGTCACAGAGACTCACGGTTTTACTTTCCTTGAATTTTTCATTTGCAAAGTATCTGGCACGCGCACCGGTACTTAATTTTTTCTGCGACTGCCAGAAATAAAGGAGAAAACAGCCGACGCGAATCCAAGCAACTCCGGGCATCGGAACTGCGACAGTTCGCGCCTTGCCGATCACGCCATCCTTCATATATTAAAATTTGAATATAAAGAGTCATGAAGGGAGAGACCGCGTGCCAGAAAAGCTGCGGACCATCGATGTCGTAACGGCCAAGGCCTGGCTGGACCAGGGAAGGGCACAGCTTTTCGACATCCGCGAGGCCGATGAGTTTCAGCGCGAGCACATAGAAGCGGCAATGCCGATGCGCGAGGCGGCGCCCGAAGAAAGGGCAGGCAGTCAATGCGACGCTGTGCCCGAAGATATCGAGGAAATCGCCATCTTCTACTGCAACAGCGGGCAACGCACAGGCGCGGCGGCCGCGGAAATCCTGGCCAGCGGCTATCGCGAGGTTTATGCGCTGAAGGGCGGGCTGACCGCCTGGAAAGCTGCCGGCTTTGACACCAGACTGAACCCGAAAGCACCGATCAGCCTGCAGCGCCAGGTGCAGATCGCGGCCGGTGGCATGATCGTCACCGGCCTGCTGCTGGCCTGGCTGCTTTCACCCTGGTTTGCCCTGCTCAGCGGATTTGTCGGTATGGGGTTAGTTTTTGCCGGCATCACAAACACTTGCGCACTGGCACGGCTCTTGAGCCTCCTGCCCTACAACCGGCGCCCGACGTCGAGCGCTTACACGGCCTCAGGCGCTTAAAGGCCGCCCAACGTTCCGTAGAGGGTCAGGGAGCCGACGAGAATCGTCACGCAGCCGATCACGCCCTGGAGGACCTGGTTGGTCACCGTCATGGCACGCGCTGTCCAAACCAACGGCACCGCGATAACGGCCGAAAGCAGGCCCATACCGACCATGGAGCCGACGCCGAAAAGAAGCACATAGCCGATTCCGACCCAGGGCGACTCGACCGCGGAAACGGTAAGGATCAGGAGCGCGGCCGAACCGGCCATGCCATGCATCAAGCCAACGAAGAGACTGCGCCAGGCGAAGCCGCCGCCAGCCTTCGCCGGATGCTCATGCTCGTGCCGGACCGGGCTGTGCGGCCCGCTGTCGTCGCGGTGGCTGTGGGCATGAAGATGCCGAACACCATCGGCGTGACGATGAACATGGAAATGAACCCGGTCGCGCAGCAGCCGCCAGAGCACATAAAGTCCTAGCGAAATCAACATGATGCCAACCGCCGATTCGAGCCAGCGCGCCATGTCGTCACTAATGGTCGCACCCAGCAGCAGAGCCGCGCCGGCAAAGAGAAACAGCGTGATGGTATGGCCGAAGCCCCAGGTCATGCCGTGCTTGACGATGTCCCGCAGGCCGCTGCGGCGCGCGGCGATGCTCGAAACAGCCGCCACGTGATCGGCTTCCAGAGCATGCTGCATGCCGATCAGAAGACCCAGTCCAAGAATGCTCAGCATGCCTCTGCAACCCTCACAGATCTCTTGTTATCCAAAGTCTTATACGCCAGCCGGACAGGACCGCCCGGCTCATCTGCGACCCGAATTTTTTGCGCTGCGGCAGGCTAGTCGATCACCGCCGGCTTGGAAATGCTTTTAACGGCTTATCCCCAGAGATTTGCCCGCGAAATGTCACAAACGTAAAGGCGGGGTTCATTCTTTTCGTTCAAAATGCCCGACAATTGTCACAGCAACGCAACCGCTGCCCCGGGGCTCCATCGTGTCTGAAACGACTCTGTCCGAAACGAATGTTCGAGAGACAAAGGCCAGCGGTGCCGACAGGGGCACATCGGGCAGGGCAGTCACAGCGGGTCTGATTCTGATCGCACTGCTCCTGGCCTTGCTCGCGTCTCTTCCGACCAGCTAATCCGATCGGCTAAGAGGCCTGCCTGGACCGATCGTCGTCACCCTCGCCTCGGGCGTAATCGGCCAGGTGCTCGAAAATCGCGGCATGCACGTCAGCGGCATGTGTGACATGCCCCATATGACCCGCGCCCGAGACGTCGATCATACGGCAGTTGGGCATTTGCTGCATCAGCGCCTCGGCAATGGCGCCGGTCGGGGCGGGGGTATGTTCACCGCGCATCAGCAGGACGGGCATCCGCAGTTCGCCATAGGCACTCAGCAGGACCGGCTCTTCCATCAGCGCATGGAACTCCAGCGGCGCCTTGGGCGCCCAGCGCAGCATCAGTGCCTGCAACTCCGGCTTCAACTCGTCCCAGGCATCGTAGCCGTTCCAGTAATCCACGAAGCTCGACATGGCGGCGAGGTAGTCGCCCACGGCCACCTGGTCACGGACAAAGACGTTCAGCTCCATGATCTCGGAAATGCCCTGCTCGCCCGCAACACCGATCTGGCGCAGAAGGTAGTAGGCGCAGGGTTCGTAGAGCACCAGACTCGCGACCTTCTCCGGACGCGCCAGGGCAATGTGAAGCGCGAGCGCCCCGCCATAGGAGTGACCGACCAAGTGTACCTGACTCTGGCAACGGTCGATCAGATCAATCGCGAGGCTGGCGTCGTCCGCCAGGCGAAAGGCGTGCCGGCCGTGCCAGTCGCCCCGGCTCTCGCAGCCGTAGTTCTCGGGCGCCAGGAACTCGAAGCGCGATCCGAGCGCCGCGCGCAGAGGCCGCCACTGCTTCGCACTCCAGCCGGAACAATGGAGCGCGACAATGGTCTCGCTGCCGTGCCGGCGCGCCGGTAAATCAAAGGCTTCATCCATTCGCGTCCTCCCCTGACCGGCATGAGCCTTTCCAGGCCCCGCCGCGGACCGCAGAAGCGCGATACAGCGCAGAACTGTAACAGACTTCCAGGCCAGGATGAATTAGCGCGTCTGCCGGCCCCCGTGAAGCCGCATCCGCGCAAAGAGCCTATGCAAATCTGCAGCATCATACACTGCAAGACCGCAGGCCTTACCCATGGATGTTCCCTTATCACCGCAACGGCGCGGTGCTATAGCTTATCTATGGCCAAACCACTTGCGCCCAGACCGCTCCCGCCCCTCAATGCCCTGCGCGCCTTCGAAGCCGCCGCGCGCCATCTCAATCTATCCCGCGCCGCCGACGAACTGGGCGTGACACCGGGCGCGGTCAGCAAGCAGGTGCTGGGCCTGGAAGACTTCATCGGCGCCCGGCTGTTCGAGCGGCTGCCAGACGGCCTGGCCCTGACCCTGGAGGGCCGGGAACTGCAGGAATCGGCAGCGCCCGCCTTTGAGATGCTCGGCAAGGCCTTCCAGCGCTTTTCCCGCCGGCCACCACGTTCCAACGTCCTGCGCTTTGCAACCGTGGCTTCCTTCGCATCTCAGTTTCTGGTGCCGCGCCTGACCGCCTTTGAACAGCAATTGCCCGGAATCGAACTGGAGATCCTGACCTCGGACCGGGTGGTCGATCTGGCGCGTGAGGAAATCGATCTGACTGTGAGATTCGGCGCCGGCGATTGGGACGGCCTGATCTCCCGGGAACTGACTCCGGGGAAGCTGGTGCCCGTCTGCGCACCAGGCCTTCTGGCCAGCGAGGCTGAGTGCGACATCTCGGCGCGGCTGTCTTCGACCCGCCTGATCCAGATCTTCCCCAACAACGAGTGGCAGAGCTGGTCGGAAGCCACTGGAAACCAACTGCCCAGCGAGACGAGCCCCATCGTCATGGAGCACTTTGTGGTTGCCCTCGAGGCGGTGATCGCGAGACAGGGCGTCGCTCTGCTGCCTGAGATCATCGCCCGCGGGAAGCTCACGGACGGCAGCCTCGAACAGTTCTCCGACGCCATCGACTGGCACCACAGCTTTTACCTGGCCTACCTCCCGAACGCGGAACGCCAGCCGATCCTGCGCGACGCCATGGCCTGGCTGCAGGCCGAAGCGCAGGCCCACGGCTGAAGCCAGGCTGTCACAGAATTCAATTCAGAGCCCCCAGTCCCCGCCGGCAATCGCCGTTTTCTCGAAAGCCCCTTTCCGATTCCTCGCTCCCGCCGCCGCGGGCGGCATGCCAGTTTCCTGATCGACAGCAACCAACCGATCAGGAACGGTGCCATGATGACCTCGACCCGACACGACCCCTTTCCCGTCCGCCAACCCTATCACGGGATCTATGCCCACGGCGTCGAGACCCGCGGCGGCGCCCGGATCCTTCATGTCTCCGGCCAGGTCGGGGTCTCGCCGCAGGGCGAACTTGCCGGGGGCTTTCAGCAGCAGTGTCGCCAGGCGCTCGCGAACCTGGAGAGGGTTCTGCAGGAGGCGGAGATGACGCTCGACGACATCGTCAAGATGAGCTTTTTCCTGGTCCGGCGCGAAGATATGGCGGCTCTGGTCGAAGTCCGTAAAGACCTGCTCGACGGCGTGCGGCCGGCCATCACCACGGTTTTCGTCGCGGGCCTGGTTTCGCCCGACTGGCTGGTGGAGGTCGAGGCCGTGGCCTGCGCAGCTTAACCCACCGGCCCCGGGAATGCAGGGCAAGAGCTCCCTGCGATGGATACCTCAGAAGGGGGATCCAGCAAAAATACATACCCCTCGTGCAGTGATGCGGGTTCACCGGTGTCAGCCCGACAGCTATCAATCCGCAACCACTGACACCTGCATTTATACAATCTAACCAAGAACAATTCCGGCTGGAGACCTGGCCTACGAACACAAAAGCGAGGCTGTCCGGCGGCTTTAAAAACACTTGAAGGAATCGCAAGAATGCTCACCAGAACCAGACTCTCGATCGGCACTCTTTGCGTTGCCGCCGCTCCATTTCTCTCGTCTCTGGATGCGTCGGCGGCACCAGTCTTTTTCGACGACCGTCAGGCCTTTATGGAGGCCGTCGGCGCCCTCTCCGGCTTCGAGGACTTCGAAGCCGCCAACATTAACCCCGGCCCCAGCGCAATCGCGCCCGGCGCTTGGGACAGCAATAGCGACAACGCTATCTTCAGCCCGGGCGATCTTGCCGAGGGCATAGACTACGACAGCTTCCCCGGCGATCTCATGGCGGTCGACGGGAGCTTCTCAGCGGCATCGACGGGTGTTGCGATTGGGCCCGCAGATGCCGATGACAACTTCTTTATAGATTTCAATCTGCCGGTGAATGCCTTCGGCCTCGACCTTTTCCTGCTCGGCGAAGGCGAGCAGATCTTCACCATCGACGTACGCACCTTCTTTGACGAACTCGCCTTGTCAGTGGATGTCACCCTCAACCCGCTTGGCAGCTTCTTCGGCGTGGTCGACGACTCGGAGATCTTCGGCGAGTTCAGCATCAGTGCGCAGGCAGCGGGTGGCGGCGAGGTCATCGACAACATCGTGTTCGGTATCAGTAACCCGACCGCGGTACCTGAACCCGGCACGCTGGGCCTCTTAAGCGCCGGGCTGCTCGGCATCGCCTTTGTGCGCCGCCGGCGCAGGTCCTGACGCAACAGCTTTCAAGAGACAACGACCATGACCTTTAGACACAGTTTGGCCTTCGGCCTGCTCGCCGCCACTCTTGCTCTTGCAAGCCCCAAAACAGCCGATGCGACCCTCATCGGGGACTCGATCGACCTTCACGTGATCGAAGTCGGCGGCGGCGTTCTCGGACCCCTGACAGAAACCGTCGGCGCCGGGGTGGAATACAACCTCTTCGACCAGGTGACGATCGATGTCGGAGCGTCGGTGATCGATTTTGAGGTTATCGACGCCGCGACCGGCAGCTTTGTCGGTAATTTCGACTTCGTTTTCAGCGACCTGGACTGGATGGACGGCAACAGCATCATCGCAGGCGTGGCCCTGACCGCCTTTCAGGGCATCGGCAGCGTGGCCTTCACCGCAGACAGCGTCACCTTTTCGGTTCTCAACGGGGAGCCGATCACAAATGGCGCGCTGGCCTCCATCGAGCTGATGACGCGGCAGGTCGATGTGCCGGAACCGGCGAGCCTCGCGCTCTTCGCTTCGAGTCTTGGAGCTTTTTACTTCCGGCAACGCAGACGTAGAAAGGCATAGATCATGACTTACACCTTAGTTACGCGCACTTTGTTCGGGCTTGTTTTCGGCGGCTCGCTTTTCCTGGCCACGGGCACAGCAGAAGCTGGTCTTTGCGGCACAAACATAAGCACAGACTGGACAGAATTCCCGCGCGAGAATCAGACTGTGACACCGACATTCGAGTCTCCGGACTTTGCAGCCTGCGGGTCGGCGTCTCTCTTCAGCGGCTCAACGTCGAACCTATTCGGCAATAACAACATGAGCGACGATGGTTTCAACTTTTGGGTCGAAGCGCTCGACGACGACAGCCTGCGCCTGACCGCTCAGGCGATCAATTTGACCGGAGTCGACACCCTTATCTTTCCGACGGTGACGGTCGAGTTGAGCAACATCCTTTGGCTCGGCGGTCCAGGTGAAATCATCGATGTCGTGCATGTCGGCGGCAACACGGACTATTTCGACGTCATCGATCTTACCGCAGACTCCATTACCTTCGATTGGGGCCTCTTCTCAATCGCCGGCAGCATCTTTTTCCCGGAAGAGATAACTCTGTTCCAGGACTTCGACATCATTGTCGATCACGTATCGGTCCCGGAACCTTCGACCTTTGCATTGCTCGGCCTCGGGCTCGCCGGCGTTGTGCTTGCCCGGCGGCGGCGCCGGTAATCCCTTGCAAGAAGGTCCGGGGCAAGAAAGCGCGGGGCAGAATCGAAGGTTAAAAAAGCGCGGAGCGGAAAAAGCGGCGCAAAATCAACATCCTGCAAAATTACATTCGCGTCATGCAGGGATACGGGTTCACCTCGCGAAGGACGGTCTTTAACTAGAGCTTACAAGAAACATTCGTAAGCCAACAAAAATAATCATGACCCCACTTTACGAAAGCGACGCAGATGTACAGGAAGAACATAATTGCAAACGGCGCCTTCATCGCCCTCTCGGCACTGTCACTGAACCTGGCAAACACGGAGGCGACCGCTGCACCGCTCTTCTTCGATGATCGAACGGCATTCGAGAATGCGGCCGGCCCGCTGGCGGGTTTCGAGGACTTCGAGGAAGCCTTCCAGGGCCCCGGTTCCATGAGCGAGCCCGGTCCCTGGAACAGCGACACCGATGACTCGGTCTTCGATCCCGGCGACATCGCGGAAGGGATTTCCTTCGTCAGCACCGCAGGCAACCTCGCCGCGCTTGACAATGACTTCTCACCTAACCTGGACGGCTCGGCCATTGGTCCGAACTCCTTCGGTCAGGACCTGATCATCAGCTTCCTGCCCGGCGTCAATGCCGCCGGTTTTGACATCTTTCAGTTCATTGGTGCCGCGGAAGGTATCGTCGTTAGCCTGTTCGATATCAACGACCTGCTGATCACATCCACGCAAACCCAAGCCGACTCCATGGGCGGTTTCTTCGGTGTGATCGACGATATGAACATGATCGGCGGCATTACACTCAGCGCCAACAACGCTTCAGGCGCGGAGATCATCGACAACCTGGCCTTTGGTGTGGTCGACGCGACCGCCGTTCCAGAACCTGGAACCCTCGCGATCCTCGGCCTGGGGTTGGCGGGACTCGGTACGCTTCGGCAGCGGCGTCCGTGATAGCGGCGCGCCTGCCCCATCCTGCAAACATTCATTTTGCTTATGCAGGGACAGGGCTTCATCGCAGCGCCGGCGAGACTTCGTAAAGGATCTAAGCAGTTATTTTTGAACCTGCAAAATTCACGACGGTTCCCTTTTCAAGAAAGCCTTTCAGATGTTCAACAAGAGTAAATTTACAGCGGGTTTTTCCGCAGCGGCGGCTGCGCTGTTCCTGGGCCTGAGCGCCCCTGACGCCGAAGCCGCCTTCATTTCGCTGAACTCCAGTTTTGGGGTGAACACCATCACCCGCGACACCGATACCGGTCTGGAGTGGCTGGATCTGACCGAGAGCACCGGGCTCTCGGTCAGCCAGGTCCAGGCGGAACTTGGCGCGGGCGGGCTCTATGAGGGTTTCAGCTACGCCACCCGCAGCGATGTGGAAACCCTCTTCTTTACCTCGGCTGGCATAACCCCGGGATTTCAGTGGCCGCCGGAGCTTCCGGTCTGGGAACTCGCGAATCTGCTGGGCATCACCGAGCCTTTCTTTTTCGTGTCCTTTGGTCACTACCTGCTGGAAGGTCCGGCACTCAATGCCGGACTGGGCAGCCTGGAACCCACCGTTCCTTTCGGTGACGCCGCCGCGACCCGGGCGACTCTCGACGACAACGGCTTTGGCTTCAATGAGGCCGCGCCAACGGTCGGCAGCTTCCTGATCCGCAACATTACGACTTCGCCCACGCCTGTGCCGGAACCGGGAACAGCTCTGCTGCTGCTCTCCGGCCTGGTGGCCCTGGCTTATGGCAGGCGCCGCAAACAGTCCGATGGCCAGCGCAAAGCGGACTAACGCTTCAGCGGAAAGTCAAAGCCGCTTCGCATCTCCATAGCCGTTCCGGTCAGATAGACCGGACCTTCGCAACCTCACCTGCGCTTCGCTGCGGTGCCGGGAGGACTCTGGCCAAAGGACGGGCCGGAGAAGTCGTCAGGGCAATTTCTCTCACTGCCCAGCGATTTGATTTCAGCAGCGGACAAGATTTCAAAAAAGGAGACCCCATTATGAAAAAGCAATCTATCAAGACTCTCACCATAGCAGCCATCGCCGGCCTTTCCCTGACTGTCACCATCAGCGGCGGCGCCGTCGCCAGCGAGAGCCCGGCCCTGCCGGAACTGGAGTGGAACACCACGCTGAAGAAGTTCCAGTTCGACAGCGACAAGTTTATCGGGCAGCGCTTCTCCGCCGTCTGCCCGCCGCGCTCGATCCGGGACAAGGACGATGCCCTCTACGGCACCGACGTCTATCCGAGCAACAATCCCATCTGCGTCGCGGCCCTGCATGCCGGCCAGATCACCACGGACGGTGGCCTGGTGACCGTGCAGTTGAACCCGGGCGAAAAGTCTTATGCGGGCAGCAGCCGCAACGGCATCGACTCGCTGGACCTGCCGGGCACGCCGCGCTCCCTGGTCTTCGTCGATGCGACCGACACCACAACCGCCGACGCGGCGCAGGGGCCCTACATCCCGCGCCTGAAGTGGGACACCAAGTTCACGCGCACCGGCTTCGCTCATAAGCGGCTGCTCGGTCAGCGCTTCACCTTCAACTGCCCGGCGGCGCCGAAGGGCAGGAAGATGCGGCGTATTTCCGGTACCGATTCTTACGCCTTCAACAGCACGATCTGCGTCGCCGCCTTGCACGCCGGCAAGATCACGCAGGACGGCGGCCTGGTGCACCTGCAACTGGACGATGGAAAGGACAAGCTGGTCGGCAGCATCCGCAACGGCGTCGAAAGCAAGGACGGCTCCGGCGGTCATCGCACCGTCTCCTTCGTCGACAGCCCGCTTGTGAACTGACGCTTCCCCTGCCCGATGAGCTTTTGGTGAACAGCTCATCGGGTACCCCCACCAACCGGATCACAGGAAGAACGAGATCTTCGCAGGTGGGGTCACTCAATGCGTTCTGATCATTTTGATCACGGATGGTCAGGACGCATTCTTTTTCTCTAAACATCAAAGGCTTGAAGCATGGTTTCCGCAATACTGACCTGGATTATGCTGGCCGGATCGACTTTCATCGTGCTGGGCGCGGTTGCCCAGAATCAGATCAATCCCAGCTACGCCACCGCGCTGGCCGTGCCCGTCGCCAATGCCGCTGGCCTGGTCCTGGCCCTGCTGGCCACGGCCATCTCCGTCGCCGCATACCGGCGCAATCGTGGCCGCCGGGACGCCAAGCGCACGGCGGTCTTCGCCATTGTGGGCGCGGTGGTTTTGACCCTGCTGTTACCTTTGGCGGAGCTTGGTTTCCTCAGCCGGTTACGATGAGTCCCTTCAGAACAATCCGCTTGATAGCACAAACTCTGGCGATCCCGCTCTCAGCAGTTGAATTTTTCCTTCAATACGCTATTTCCACCCACTCTTAAGAAAGACTCAATGAAAGCCACTTAGCGTCGAAATTAATATAAGCTTCTTGAAGAACTATTTAGCAATTTTGATGGAATTTGACTGCAAGAGCGCTGGCATTCATTTGGTCCAGGAAAGAACAGTAAACGCCTAATTTGCGAAGCACGCAGTCCAAGTCTGTCTCCAGAGGGCTGAGAGGGGATATGAAAAGACACTTCGTGACGGCGGCTTTGGCCGCCCTGCTTTCGCTGCCCGGCTTCGCCCAGGCCAGTGATGCGACCGCCGGCCAACCGAAGGAGCATATCGTCCAGGTCGTCTCCGACATGGAGACGGGCGCCATGTACTTCGAGCCAAAGGAAATCCGGATTGCGCCGGGCGACACGGTTACCTGGATCAACCAGGGCGAAGTCGCCCACAGCATGATGACCTATCCGGACGGCTACCCCAGGGGTGCGTCCGCCTTTCAGAGCCCGGACCTGACCGAGGCCGGCGCGCGCTGGTCCTACCGCTTCGAGACCGCGGGCAGTTTCGAGTATCACTGCATCCCCCACATCCTCATGGACATGGAGGGAACGGTGATCGTGGGTCAGGCTTCCGAGGATGCGGAGTTCCATCAGCCGAGCGCCGCCGAGATCGGCGCCTACCGCGAACTGCTGTTGGAGTACTTCGACGAAGACGAAGGTGTCGACTACCGCCCGCGCTCCGAGCGCCTGGCGTCGGGACCGGTCAAATCAGGACAGCAGGCTCATAACCACAGGCATTGAAGCGGGGCAGCTTTGCGCCAGATCACGCTTGCGCCGCGGCGGCGCAGGCCTTCTTACGCCTGTTGAAACGGTCGGATGGCACATTCGGCCAGCGTTCCGGATCGGAAACCTCCTTCGCAAAAGCGCCAAGGTCGTTGGCCGCAACATGCTTCTGTAGAAACCTCCGGCAGGCGGGGGTGTAGTCACCGCGGAACCGCAGATCGACCAACACCTCCTTGATCACCGGATGTAAGCCCTCCCAATCGGTCTTGCCGTAGGCGCGTGTCACATCCGCCTTGGTAGCCAGGCGGCGGGCATCGGCCTCCTGCCGCCGGTATTCGATCTCGAAGAGTTTGAGCTGCGTCCGCGGCGTGATCTCGAAGTCCTCGAGGTCGTTTTCCTCCAGAAACTCCTCGGCGGTCTCTCCCTTCAGGCCTGCGGCCTGAGAAATCAGCGCCGCCTCGACGGAACTGACGCCGGCTGCCGCGAGGTCATCGCGCACGTCGGAGCGCGAGCGCATCTTCATGTCGTAGCCCCGCCCGATGGTCAGGCCGGAGCTGCCGCTGGGTACATGAAAGTGACGGCTGTGAAAGAAGCCGCCCTCCTGCCCCTCCGCATCGAAGGTCAGGCGCCCCTCTTTGGGTTTGGGAATTCTCGTGGCCATGCTGCAAGTCCCCCTATCGCATTCGCGCATCAATTTTATTTGCCCACATATTACAGCAATTCATGCAGATGTAGATTCGAATTTCTCCCCTCGAGCAACTTGTCCGCGCCGGTTATGACGCTGGATGCGATTGCCATGCCGCGGGAGAGCAAACGGGCGATCACAAATCCGCGACATCCGGTCGCGGCGGTGACTTCGCGTTGACAATTCTACCTTTCGATAGGTAGTTTTTCTCACTCCTTCAAACTGACAATCTGAAAGGTGCGATTGATGTCCCAAGAGATTTTTTGGCTGACGGCCACCGCTCTCATGACCGCCCTCTTCTGGATTCCCTATGTGCTGAACCGCATGGCATGTCGTGGATTGATGCGAACCCTGGGCAATCCCGAAGCCGGCGACGCCCCGCACGCCGACTGGGCCGAGCGCAGTATCCGCGCCCATAAGAACGGCATCGAGAACCTGGTCATCTTCGCGCCGCTCGCGCTCGGCGTGGTGGCACTGGGTATCGGCGACGCGCTCACCGGCACCGCCTGCATGGTCTACTTCTTCGCCCGCCTGGCCCACTTCCTGGTCTATACCGCGGGAATTGCCGGTGCGCGGACGCTCTGCTTCGCGGCCGGTTTCGCTGCGCAGGTGGTGCTTGCACTGCGCATCTTCGGGCTTATGTAATTCAATACCAAGGCCTGAGTTCATCGACGGCGCTCCCCCTGCAGATAAGGAAACTCCATGAGCGAAAAACTTGCGATCGTTACCGGCGTGGGACCAGGCCTGGGCGCCGCACTCTGCCGGCGTCTGCAGCGGGCCGGCTACCGCGTTGCCGGGCTGGCCCGCTCGGAAGCCTTCGGGCGCGAGCTGGAGGCGGAGCTCGGGACGGAGGCCTACCGGCACTTCTCCTGCGACCTCGCCGAACCGACCGCGGTGCGGGAGACCATCGGTGACATCGAAGGCCTCTGGGGTGCGCCGGATGTCCTGATCCACAACGCCAGCCAGATCCTGATCAAACCCTTCGTGGAGATCACGGCGCGGGAGTTCGAGTCCGTCTGGCGGGTCACCTGCCTGGGCGGCATGACCGCGGCCAAGGCGGTGGTGCCAGCCATGAAACAAAAGGGCGGCGGCAGCATCCTCTTCACCGGCGCCACGGCCGCCCTGCGCGGCGGCGCTAACTTCGCGGCCTTCGCCTCGGCCAAGTTCGCTTTGCGCGGCCTGGCCCAGGCCCTGGCCCGCGAACACGGAGCCGACGGTATTCATGTCGCCCACGTCGTGGTGGACGGACTGATCTGGAGCGAGCAGACCGTCGAACGCTTCAACCCGGCGCGCGAAGCCTGCCTGGAGCCGGACGCCATCGCCGAAAGCTACTATCAGCTCATCCAGCAGGACCGCTCCGCCTGGACTCAAGAGCTCGATCTGCGGCCTTTCTCCGAAAAATTCTGACGCGGCGGCGCGCAGAGGCTATATAGAATGGGGCAAGTCCCGGAAAGGCCGGGATGATGACACCAACCTGGACTGATCGAACCCGGCATGTCTGAAACCGCAACAGAGATTCTGAACACCGCCGAAGAGCTGATTCAGCACAACGGCTTCCACGCCTTCAGCTTTCAGGATGTCGCCGACCGCGTCGGCATCAAGAAGGCCAGTATCTACTATCACTTTCCCGCCAAGGCGGCGCTGGGCGAGGCGATCATCGAACGCTACCGCAACTCGATGCTGGAAGCGATGTGCGACCTCGACGGCAAGGAAGAGATCGACTATTGGAAGGCCTTCGACGCCTACCTCAAGCCGATCCTCAGCCTGGCGCGCAATCCGATCCACGCCTGCCTCTGCGGCGTGCTGAGCGGCGAATATCCAGGCCTGCCGAAGGAAATGCAGGGTCAGGTTGAGCTTTTCTTCGAGGAACAGCTCGCCTGGCTGACGCAACTGCTCAAGAAGGGCCGCAAAGACGGCGCCTTTCAGTTCGAGGGCAGCCCGGCGCGCATGGCCAAGCTCACCTTCAGCGCCATCGAGGGCGCCCTGCTGATGAAGCGCATCACCGGCGACCAGAAACAGGTCAAGCAGGTGGCGGATACGCTCAAAGCGCTGCTGAAGGCTTAGTCAGTGTCGGATGCCGTCGTCGTCCGGGAGGCCTCGGAAGAGGATCTGCCGGCGGTCCTGCGGCTTTACGCGCAGCCGGATATCGACGATGGCGAAGTCCTCGACCTGGAGGCGGCGAAGGCCCTGCTGTCGCGCTTTGCCGCTTATCCGAATTACAAGCTTTACGTGGCCTTGCTGCCGGAAGGAAGGATCGGCGGTTCCTTCGCCCTGCTGATCATGGACAACCTGGGTCACCTGGGAACGCCCTCCGCCGTGATGGAGGACGTGGTCGTGGATCCGACCCTTCACAGGCAGGGAGTAGGAAAGGCCCTGGTGTCCGCCGCCATGACGCATGCGCGCGAGCAAGGCTGCTACAAACTGATGCTTTCCGCGAATCTGAAACGCGACGCCGCGCACAAGTTCTACGAGTCGGTCGGCTTCGAACGGCACGGCTATAGTTTTCTGATGTCCTTGGGAGATGATTAGTTCTCTGCCGAAGCTCCAGCATCTGAAGTTACTCCAAAGACCTTAGTATTTCGACCACGCCTGGTCGGCCTAGGCTTCCTTCACAGTCACCCGTTCAAGGGAATTCACGAAGGGATCCACCATGCTGAAGATCAGGACAGGGCGAGAGCCTCTCAAAGACCCGCGAAAGCGCTTTGTAAACACAGTCTGCTTTGCGCCGCTGCTTTTCACCGCGGCCTGCGCCCATCCGCCAGCACAGCAGGAAACCTTCAGCTACCGCAGCCATGTCGAGCATATGGCCGGCGAGTCGCAGCCGGCCCGGTCGATCGAAGGGGCCGAAGCTCAACTGAAGACAGCCGACTGGGGCGCAGCCATGACGCTGCGGACCGCGGAGTTGCCGCCGGGGCATGTGGTAACCGCCTGGTGGGTCGTGATCACAAAACCCGAAGCCTGCAGCGCGACGCCCTGTCCGCCCGGCGATGTCATTGGCAAGTCGGCGCAGGTCGGCACCCAAATCACCTACGCCGACGGCGTGGTGGTCGGCGCCGACGGTAAGGCGGGTTTCCGGTCTCTCCTGCCGGCCGGCCCGGTCGGCGAGGGCTGGTACCCGGCCAGCTTCGACAACCCGATGACCGCCGAGATCCATCTGGTTCTGAACGACCACGGGCCCCTGATCTCCGAACTGGCTCCCTCCATGCTGACCAGCTACCGCGGCGGCTGCTCCGACGAAAGCCTGCCACCGCCCTTCCCCGCGACCGCCAAATCCGACGGCGTCCCGGGCCCGAACGCCTGCCGGCTCGTCCAGGACGCGATCTTCGTTCAGGCTCCGGCCAGCGCGTCGTGATGGTCCTGGACCCGCATGGGTAGTCTCAATTTACCGGCGAGCTGAGTTATGATACTATGCATACTTATGATTTAGGCCGCTGCGGGCAGCCCTGATTTAAGGGATTGATTTTTAAGCTCGCATCGGACGGCGTCCGGACATATTGAGGCGACTTCGCTCCGTTCTGCGCATTTTGGCAGATCACTCCGGACAGTGATTTAAGGGGGGCTGAAATCATGAAAAGAGTGCTGTTTCTGATCGCCGGCTTGCTGGTTTTTCCGCTACCAGTCTTCGCAACACCAACATTCCACTTCGTCACAGAATCAGACCCGGGCGGTCTGAACAACATGAACCTTTTCGGCTTTGACAACTATATCGATCTGGTCAATTTCAACACTTCAAGCAGCAACTTCCTGCCCGGACTGGCCCCCGCCGTCAGCATGTCGGGCCTGACCTACGACGGCAATCAGTTCCACTTCATCACCGAGTCGGACCCGGGCGGGCTGAATAACGTAAACCTCTTCAGCTTTGACACCCTGACCGACCTCGTAAACTTCAACGTCGCGAGCAGCGCGCCCCTGCCCAGCCTGGCCCCGGCTGTCAGCATCTCGGGACTGACCTACGATGGTGACAAGTACCGCATCATTACCGAGTCGGATCCGGGTGGACTGAACAATATCAATATCTTCAGCTTCGACACCCTGACCGACCTAAAAAATCTCAATGTCTCGGGCAGCAACTTTCCGCCCGACCTGGCCCCGGCTGTCAGCATCTCCGGGCTAACCTTCGACGGCGATCAGTACCACATCATTACCGAGTCGGATCCGGGCGGGCTGAACAACATAAACATCTTCAGCTTCGACAGCTTCATCGACCTCGTAAACTTCAACGTTGCCAACAGCGGCTTCCCGCCCGACCTGGCCCCCGCCGTCAGTATTTCAGGCTTCATGTTCATCCCGGAGGACCTGCCGGATACGCCGCAGGTTCCAGAGCCGGCAAGTCTCGCGCTGTTTGGTTTCGGGCTCGCAGGCCTGGTGATCGGCCGTCGCCAGAAGCGGACCCTTGAGAAGCAGGTTGTTGAGAAGGCGTGAGCTTCAGACCGTCAGGTCAGTCTCATAAGCGAAGATCGCCGGCGTGCCGCCGGTGTGCAGGAAGATCAGCGCGCCCTCGCCTTCCCGCCGCTTCGCCGCGTCGATGAAGCCGGCCATGGTCTTGCCGGAGTAGACCGGGTCCAGGATCAGAGCTTCGCTCCGGGCGGCCTGACGGATGGCCTCCAGCACCACTTCGCTGGCGCGGCCGTAGCCCGGCGCGAGGAAGGTGTCGTCGACCACCACGTCAGCATCGGGGACAGGGTTGTCGATCCCCAGCAGCTCGGCGATCTCCTGACAGCGCTTCTCGATCCGGGGTTTCTGAAGTTCCGCGTTGCGGCGGACGCAGATACCGGTCACCGGAACCTGGCAGCCCAGCGCGCGCAGGCCGAAGAGGAAACCGCCGTGGGTCGCACCGCTGCCCGAGGGGACGAAGAATTCATCGACCTGCAGGCCCGTCTCTTCGATCTGCTGCAGGATCTCTCGCGCCGCGACCACGTAGCCCAGGGCACCCAGCGGCGCGTGGCCCGGCGCCAGCGGGATGATGTAGGGCTTGCGTCCCTCCTGCCGGAGACCTTCCGCGATCTCACCAAGCTGCCGGTCGGCGCCGGCCTCGTCTTCGCCCTCCGGATAGGAGTGCAGGGTCGCGCCCAGCATACGCTCGATCAGCACATTGCCGGAGTTGCGGTAGCGCGGGTCGTTCTTGGCGACCCGCTCCTCGAGCTGGATGTGGCAGTCCATGCCCAGCTTGCGCGCGCCCGCCGCCGCCAGCCGGGCGAAGTTGGACTGCACCGCGCCGGTGATCAGGACCGTGTCGGCACCTTGGGCCTGCGCTTCGCCGAGATAGAACTCGAGCTGGCGCACCTTGTTGCCACCGAAAGCCATGTCGGTCAGGTCGTCACGCTTGACCAGTAGTGGCCGCTCCGTGCCGACGGCCTTGGCAAGATTGACCATGGGCTCCAGGTGGGTCGGTCCCTGAAACAGCCGGGCGCGCGGCAGTTCGTCGAGACGTCCGACTTGAGGTGAGGCGTTTGATGTATCCGTCATGATGAGACCAAAGGTTTGAGAGAGTCGTAAAACAGGCCGGCAACCGTCGAGATCAGCACCAGCACCAGAAACCAGCGAAAGACCAGCTCGGTCACGCGCCGCACCAGCAACCGGCCGACCATGATACCTGCCAGCGTCGCCGGCGCCAGCCCGAGGCACAGCCAGAGGGTTTCCGCCGTCAAGCCGACCAGGAACCACTGGAGGACAAAGGCCGCGGGATAGGTGAAGAGCAGCAGGGCCAGGGTGGTGGCGCGCACCACATCCTTCGGATGACCCGCGCCGGACATCCAGGCGGCGGGCACGGGCCCCGGCATGGCCAGCGCAGAGTTCATGGCGCCGGAGACCAGGCCCATGGAGAGCGGCCAGGCACCTGAAACCGGCGGCGGGACCGCCTGCGCTGCGGCTTGCCGGCGCTTGCCGGAGTTACTGCTGTGCAGCACGAAGAACAGCGTGCCGAGTACCGCCAGGCCGGCGAGGAATTTCAGCAGGCCGATCGAGACCAGAAAGTAGACGACACCGCCGAGCGGAATGCCGATGACACTGCCCTTGGCAAAGACTTTTATCAGATCAGTCTGGACCGAGCTGCGCAGGCCCGGCACCAGCACCGCGCAGATCAACCAGCTCTGGAGCACACTGATCTGGATCGCCGCCGGCGAATTGAGCACCAGCAACAGCACCGGCCCGGCAATGATGCCGAAGCCGATGCCGGTCGCGGCCTGAAGCATCGACGCGCTGAAGAAGGCAATCGCCAGGAAGATGAGGTCTTGTTCCAAGGGGTGGGACTGTATCGAAGAGAGCGATCAATAAAGTCCGAGTGTGGCAGGCCGCGGGGCGCAAGAAAAGCCCCGCGTGCCGCCACAAGGCTGTACGGGCCTTAAGCCGCCTCAGCCGCTTCTTTCTTCCGCCCTTCCAGCTTACGCACCAGCACGTAGAAGACCGGCGTCAGGATGATCCCGAAGAAGGTCACGCCCAACATCCCGGAAAAGACCGCGATGCCGATGGACTGGCGCATTTCGGAGCCTGCCCCACTGGAAAGCACCAGGGGTACCACGCCCATGATGAAGGCGAAGGAGGTCATGAGGATCGGCCGCAGGCGCAGGCGACTGGCCTCGATCGCCGCCTCGACCAGGCCGCGTCCTTCGCGTTCCAGTTCACGGGCGAACTCGACGATCAGAATCGCGTTCTTCGAGGCGAGCCCCGCCAAGACGAAGAGGCTGATCTGGGTGAAGATGTTGTTGTCGCCGCCGGTCAGATAGACGCCGACCAGCGCCGAGAGGATCGACATTGGCACGATCAGGATGACCGCCAGCGGCAGGGTCAGGCTCTCGTACTGGGCCGCCAGCACCAGGAACACCAGCAGGATACAGAGCGGGAAGATGAAGACCGCCGTGTTGCCTGCCAGAATCTGCTGGTAGGTCAGTTCGGTCCATTCGAACTCCATACCCGGCGGCAGGGTTTCCTCCAGGATCTTGGTAATGGCCGCCTGAGCCTGGCCGCTGGAGAATCCCGGCGCGGCATTGCCGTTGAGATCCGCCGAGCGGAAGGCATTGTAGCGCATGGTGGTGTCCGGGCCGAAGGTTTCGGAGACCGACACCACCGAACCCAGAGGCACCATCTGGCCCGCCGCGTTACGGGTCTGAAGCTGGGCGATACTCTCCGGCGTCGAACGGAAGGATTTGTCCGCCTGGGCGATGACCTGGTAGGTGCGGCCGAAGCGGTTGAAGTCGTTGACATAGAGCGAGCCGAGATAGATCTGCATGGTGCGGAAGATCTCGTCCACCGGGATACCCAGGCGCTCGGCCTTGGTCCGGTCCACGTCGGCAAAGAGCTGCGGCATGTTGATGTTGTAGTTGGAGAAGACGCCGGTCAGCTCGGGCGCGCCCCAGGCCTTGCCCAGGACCTGCTTCATCACGTCGTCCAGCGCCTGATAACCCTGATCCCGGCGATCCTGGACCTGCAGCTTGAAGCCGCCGATGGTGCCCAGGCCCTGCACGGGCGGCGGCGGGAAGATCGCGACGAAAGCATCCTCGATGCCGGCGAACTTCTGCTGCAGCCTCTGGGCAATCGCGCCGCCGGAGAGCGAAGGGTCGGTGCGCTTGTCGAAGTCGTCGAGGGTGACGAAGACGATGCCGGCGCTGGAGCTGTTGACGAAACCGTTGATGGAAAGGCCGGGAAAAGCCACGGCGCCGGTCACGCCCGGCTCCTCCAGCGCGGCTTCGGACATGGCGCGCATGACGTCTTCCGTGCGCTCCAGCGTGGCGCCCTGCGGGAGCTGAGCGAAGCTCACCAGGTACTGCTTGTCCTGGAGGGGAATGAAGCCCGGAGGCACCATCTGAAAGCCCTGGTAGGTCGCACCCAGCAGCAGGGCATAGAGTGCCATCATGATGCCCTTGCGTCCGATGAAACCACCCACAGACTTGGCATAGACCGCCGTGGCCGCGCCGAAGACCCGGTTGAACAGCCGGAAGAACCAGCCGAAGACGAAATCCATGATACGGGTCAGGATGTCCTTTGGCGCGTCCTTGCCCTTTAGCAGGATGGCCGAGAGCGCAGGGCTGAGGGTCAGGGAGTTGATGGTGGAGATGATCGTGGCGATGGCGATGGTCAGCGCGAACTGCTTATAGAACTGTCCGGTCAGCCCGCTCAGAAAAGCGATGGGCACGAAGACGCCGGTGATCACCAGGGAGGTCGCGATGATCGGGCCGGTCACTTCCTTCATGGCGGCGATGGTGGCCTCGCGCGGCTTCAGGCCGTTGGCGATGTTCCGCTCTACGTTCTCCACCACCACGATGGCGTCGTCGACCACGATGCCGATGGCAAGAATCAGGCCGAAGAGCGACAGCACGTTGATGGAAAAACCCATGGCCAGCATCAGCCCGAAGGTGCCGACGATGGAGACCGGCACGGCGAGCAGCGGAATGATCGAGGCGCGCCAGGTCTGCAGGAAAACGATCACCACCAGGACGACGAGCGCCAGGGCCTCCAGCAGGGTCTTGACCACCGCGTTGATGGATTCCTGCACGAAGACCGTCGGGTCGTAGACGATGCTGTAGTCCACACCCTCTGGGAAGGTCTCGGCGAGCTCCGCCATGGTCGCGCGTACGCCGCTGGAGATATCCAGCGCGTTGGCACCCGGCGAGGCGAAGATCGGAATGGCGACCGCCGGCTTGTTATCCAGCAGGGACCGCAGCGAATACTGCTGAGAATCCATCTCCAGCCGCGCGATATCGCCCAGCCGCACAACGGTGCCGTCGTCATCGCGCTTCACGATGATCTGGGCGAATTCCTCGACGGACTGCAGGCGGCCTTTCACGTTGATGGGCAACTGCACCTGAATGCCGTCGTCATAGGGCGGGCCGCCGATCTGACCGGCGGCCACTTGAATGTTCTGACGGCGGATCTGATCCAGCACCTCGGAAGCGGTCATGTTGCGCTCGGCGATCTGATCCGGGTTGAGCCAGATCCGCATGGCGTAATCACCCGAACCGAACAGCCGCACCTGGCCCACGCCACGCACCCGCGCCAGGGCATCGCGTACGTTGAGGGTCGCGTAGTTGCGCAGGTAGAGCATGTCGTAGCGCTCGTTGGGGGAGCGCAGATGGACCACCATGGTCAGATCCGGCGAGCTCTTGATGACCGTCACCCCAAGCTGCCGCACCACATCGGGCAGGCGCGGCAGGGCCTGGGTCACCCGGTTCTGTACCTTCTGCTGCGCCAGGTCGGGATCGGTGCCGATCTCGAAAGTCACGGTCAGGGAGAGATTGCCGTCGGTCGTGGCCAGCGAGTTCATGTAGAGCATGCCCTCGATGCCGTTGATCTGCTCCTCCAGCGGGGTCGCCACCGTCTCCGCGATCACGGAAGGGTTGGCGCCGGGGAACTGCGCCTGCACCACCACGGAGGGCGGCGCGACCTCGGGGTATTCCGAGATCGGCAGATTGAACATGGCCACCAGGCCGCCGATCAGGATCAGGATGGACAGCACGCCGGCGAAGATCGGCCGGTCGATGAAGAAACGGGGGAAGGACATGATGACAGTCGCTCCTGGAAAACCTGTGCAATCCGTTCGTTTGACCGGATCAAGCAAACAGGCAACGGCATCGCAGTGGGCTTGGCGCTGTCCGCGCGCCCAGACTACGGCACGTTCATTTCAGAGAATCTAGGTTCAAAAGAATCGCGGCGGTTCCTGTTGCAAGGCGCATATCGTCGCCATTGGGAACCGCCGCAATGATCAAAAGTTAGTTGGCGAGGCCGGCCTCTTCACCGCCGCCATTCTCGGAAATCTGAGTGGCCGGCTCGGGCAGGATCGGGGTGACAGGGAGTCCGGGCCGAACCTTCATCAGGCCGCCGAGGATCACCTGCTCGCCAGCTTCCAGTCCGCTGGTGATCACCCGCTTGCCCTCCACGGAGGCCCCGAGGGAGACTTCGCGATAGGCCACGGTTCCCTCTTCGCCGACCAGATAGACGAACTTGCGGTCCTGGTCCGTGCCGATGTCGCCGGGGTTCAGCAGAACCACCTCTTCCACCTGCGGGCCGCCCAGCTTCACCTCGGCGAACATACCGGGCAGCAGGCTGCCGTCGTCGTTGGAGAAGATGGCGCGGGCACGAATCGTGCCGGTGGCCGGATCGATCTGGTTGTCGAAGCTGTGGATATGACCGCGGTAGCTGCGCTCTTCGCCGGCATCGATCAGCAGTTCGACGGGCAGCTTGGTGACCGCATCGCCCGATTTGGCCAGCTCATGCACGTAACGCAGGTAAGCCCGCTCGTCTACATCGAAGTCGGCATAGATGCCGTCGGTGGCAACGATGGAGGTCAGAACCGGCGCGTTGGGGCCGGATTCAACAAGATTGCCCTCGGTGATCTCGGCCCGGCTCAGACGGCCGCTGATCGGCGCCTTGACAAAGGCGTAGTTGAGGTCGATCTCGGCCTGTTCCAACTGCGCCTTGGCGCGGTTCACGCGGCTGACGGCGACCGTGTGGTCGCTGATCCGCTCGTCCAGAACGGACTTGGAGACGTGGCCTTTCTTGACCAGTTGCTCGGCGCGGCCGCGCTGCTTTTTCGCCAGGCGCAGGGTGTGGCGCGCAGCGTTCAAATCCGCCTTGGCCTCGGCCACCGCCGCCTCATAAGGCCGCGGGTCGATCACCAGAAGGATATCGCCTTTCTCGACCATCTGACCGTCTTCGAAACGGATTTCCTGGATCGTTCCGCTGACCTGCGGGCGCAGCTCGACCTGATCGATGGCGGTGAGGCGGCCGGAAAATCCGCTCCAGAGGCGCACCGGCTGGGTCGCGACCTGCTGAACCTTGACGGGAATGGCCTGGGGCGCCTGCACGGCGGCGGCCGGGCCGACACCCACGGTTTCGACCAGGTAAGGCTTCAAAAAGTAACCGCCGGCCGCCAGAGCGCCCACAAGGGCGACGGTGATCGTTGCGGTTTTGGCATGAGATCCGGCAGTCATCTTGATCTTCCCCTGTAGGTTAGCTTATCAGGCCGGCAATTCGTTCGGGCCGGTAAACCGGTCAGTGTAATCGTCTTGGAGTAGAGGTAGAAACCGATCGGTATGTTGTCAATGCCGGGAGTTGTTTTTTTCCGGGTGGGGGCTATGCGTTTCCGGCATGGTATTACCGGTCGCCCGAAGCGACGGCCGGATTCAGGCGGCGTCAGCGGCGCCGGCTGCCGGGACTTCCGGCCCCTGAAGCCGGTACGCCTGCTTCACGTCCAGCAAACGGTACATGCCTTCGCGCAGGTCGAGCCGCACGGCGTCCAGGCTGTTCATCAGGCGGCCGTAGTCCATCAGGCCCTGGATAAAGTGATGGAGAAAACGGGCGACCTGCTCCACGTCCGGATCACCGTTCAGATAACCCTCGACCTTGAGGTTGCGCACGAGGGCAATGCTGTAACGCTGCATCTGCTCCTCCATCTCCCGCGCCGCCCGGCGGATCTTGTCTTCATCCACGCCCGCCTGGCCGCCCGAGGTGAAAAAGGGGCAACCCGCAACCTCCAAATCATCGGAAAAGCGCTCTGTATGCTGCTTTTCAATGATCATGCCGATCACATTTTCAAGCTGTTCCAGGGGCGTAAAGGAGGGCGAATAGATAGCGTCCAGATCGCTCCTCATGCCTTCCCAATAGTGGCGCGAGGCGGCCACGTAGAGATCCGCCTTGGTCTCGAAGTGATGATAGAAGGCCCCCTTGGTCACCCCGGCCTGCCGGCAGATCTCGTTGACACCGACGCTGCTGTAGTTGCGTTGCCAGATCAGGCCCGTTGCCGTCTCGAGCAGCTTGTCGCGGGTTTCTGCGGGATTCCTCATGGTCGTCAACCTCATCACAACCGGTGCCGTGCCGGCCCCACCCCGCGAAGCCGCCGCGGGCAGGATCTCTAACTCAAAGATATAGCATACCGATCGGTATCTTGAATAGAGCTAAAGGCCAACGGCCCTGTGATCAGGCGACGGCTTCACGCAGCGCCTTCTCCATCGCCTGCACCACCCGCGAGTCGCCATTGGGGCCTTTCAGGAGAGTAAGCGAAGAGGCCGGCAGTGGCGGAAAACCCTCATCGGGCCCAAGGACCCGCATCGAGTCTTCCAGGGCGCTGCGGGCCAGAATGCCAACGGCCAGCCCGGCCGCGATGGCCGCCTTCACACTGGCATAGCTCTCGCTGAGGTAGGCCAGCCGCCAAGTGCGTCCCGCCCGTTCCAGAGCGTTGGTCGGCACATCCTTCCACCAGCAGTCCCGGTCGAAGAGCGCCAGGGGAACCGGCGCGGCCTCATCAAGCAAGGTCTCGGCGCCCGCAGCCCAGACCGTGGGTTCGGAGAAGAAAGCCTCCTGAGGGTCTATCGGTCCGGCGGAGACCACCGCCAGATCCAGTTCACGGCGCTTGAGGGCGCCTGCAAAGCCCGCCGTGCAGCCGGAGCGCACGAAGACCTCGACCTCACCGTAGCGGGCGGCAAAGCGGGCCAGGGCCTTTTCCAGGATCGTCTCGTTGTAGTCGTCGGGGATGCCGACCCGGATGCGCCCGGCCAGCGGATCGGAGAAGAGGCTGCCGATTCGCTCGATCTCGGCCAGGGCCTTTCGGGCGGCGGGCAGCAGGCGCTTTCCCTCTTCCGTCAGCACGACTCCGCGGGCGCCCCGTTCGAAGAGCCGGACGGAAAAGGCGCTCTCCAGCTTTTGGATCTGCAGGCTGACAGCCGATTGCGTGCGCCCGATCACCGCCGCGGCGCGGGTGACGTTTCCGGCTTCCGCGACGGCCAGGAAACTGCGCAGAAGGTCGCTGTTGACAAGCGAGGCATCAATTGAACTCATGAATGCAATAATAACAATTCGTTTCTCTCATTGCAAAAGCTTCACTATGCTTTCCATCGAAATCATGAGGAGCGAGCGATGGATGTGAAAGTCCGGAGGGATGTGGCGATCCGCGACTGTATCGCCAAAATCAAGGCAGCGCTTGAGACGGGCGTGACGGTACCGGCGCTCGAGGAGGCCAAGAGGCATCTGATGGCCCTCTGCGCCCAACGGGCACTCTTTCCGCGCAGCCACTTCCCGGTGCCGGACGAAGTCGAAATCGAGCGCACCTCGCTGATCTATCAGGACAACGACGGCGGCTATGCGCTCTACGTCAACTCGAGCCGGCCCGGGCAGGTCTCCCGGCCGCATGATCACGGCGGGAGTTGGGCGCTGGTCGCGGCGGTGGAGGGCGAGGAAACCCACCGCCTGTTTGTTCACGATGGCGCGGATATCGGCGGCTTGCGCCAGGCCGCAGAATTGACAGTGCGCCCAGGCACCGCGGTTTCGCTTATGCCGGACGGGATTCACGCCATCGAAGCCGAGAGCAGTGCGCCCCTGCTGCACCTGCATCTCTACGGACTTAGCTTTCCCCGACAGGGCGAGCGGCGGGAATTCGACCCGGAAACCGGCGAAGTCCATCGCTTCAAGCTGGAGGACCTCGGGTTCATCCAGGACGCCCGCTAGGGGAAATCGCGCGCACTAAATTTACTAATGCTTCCTATGAATTATGGTCGATTGAGCCATCGCCCGGCTTATCCTAGGGTTTCGGAACCTCAGACCCCGGGGAGAGCTCCATGCACATCGGCCTGATCGGCGGGATCGGACCTGCGGCCACCGACCTTTATTACCGGCGGCTCATCGCGGCCGCCGCAGCCCAGGAAACGACTCTGGAACTGACGATGGCCCATGCGGATGCGCCGACCCTGCTGCGCAATCAGGCGCGCGACGAGCAGTCGGCACAGGTCGAGATTTTTCTGCGCCTCGCCGAACAACTGCAGGCCGCTGGCGCGCAGACGATCGCCGTGCCTTCGATTGCCGGACACTTCTGCATCGGGCCCTTTAAAGCCACTTCACCGTTGCCGGTCGTCGACATGCTCGAGGAGACGGAGGCGGCGCTCGCGCGCTCGGGCTTCAAGAAGGTCGGTATCCTCGGGACTCAGGGCGCGATGGAAAGCCGCCTCTACGGGGCTATCGAGTCCGTCGAGATCCTGCCCCCACCCGGGTCGGATCTCATGGAGGTCCACGAGGCCTATGTCGCGATGGCGACCGCCGGCGCCGTGACGGAAGCCCAGCGCGAAACCTTTCTCAGAACGAGCCGCCGGATGATCGCGGACCAGAGCGCCGAAGCCATCATGCTCGGCGGAACGGACCTGGCCCTAGTGTTTGACGGGCAGGACCATGGTTTCCAGACTCTCGACTGCGGCGCTATCCACATCGAGGCCATCGCCCGCCTGATCACCGCATAGCTTATAAAGGAGCCTTCGGGAACATGATTACCTGCTACGTCCACTATAAGATCGACCCCTACAAGCAGGCGGAGTTCGAACACTACGGACGGATGTGGATCCCGCTGGTCGAGCGCTTCGGCGGCACGCACCACGGCTACTTTCTGCCCCACGAAGGCGCCAACAACATCGCGCTCGCCCTCTTCAGCTTTCCCAGCCTGGCCGACTATGAAGTCTATCGGGCACGCATTCTGGAGGACGCCGACTGCCAGGCGGCTTTCAGTTACGCCGAGGAAACCCGCTGTATCCTGAGTTATGAGCGCAGCTTCATGCGGCCCGTTTTAGAAGGGTAATCGCCTCTACTCCGGGCCGTGGCGGATGACCTGGAAGCCTTCCTCCGGCGCCGGCGGCTGGAAGTAGCCGGTGATCAGATCGAAGTCGTCTTCGCTGGGTGCGAAGTCGTGCCCGCCTTTCCGGTTGCGGTGCTGCAGCCGAGCCTTGCAGACGGCGTCCGGCAGATCGAGGTAGTGTAGCCGGTGGTCCGCGCCCGCGGCGACGAAGAGACTGCGGAGCCAGTCCCGCTGCCGTCGCGTATTGGCGGGAAAATCCAGCACGACCGACTGGCCAGCGCGCAGCAGGGCTTCCACGTGTGGTCCCATGGCCTGCTTCAGGCGTCCCGAACAGCGCAGGTAGTCTTCCAGGGTCTGGATCTCTTCGGGATAGAGCCGGGACAGCCAGAAATCCTCGCTGATCAGGAGTCTCGGAGGCCAGGCGCCGGGCCAGGGTGGATTTGCCGGCGGCGATCTTGCCGCAGAGCAGGTGCAGGGTCGCCGTATCATCCCGCATTAGGAGGGACCGCAGCCAAGCCCGCAGCAGGCAAGTATGTCCGGATGATTGTCACAGCAGTCGTTGAGCAGGAAAGAGATGAGGTTCCCGAGCTTTCCGATCTCGGCGCGGTAGATGATGCTGCGCGAGCGGCGTTCCGACGAGACCACGCCCGCGCGCTCGAGCGCCGAAAGATGGAAGGAGATCCGCGACGAGCTCGCCTCGACTTCTTTCCCGATCTCACCCGCTGAGGCACCCGCTTCGCCCGCCTGAACCAAGTACCTGACCACCCGCAGACGCGTCTCCTGGGATAGCGCTGCGAGCATGTCCAAAGCCTGCTTTTCTCTCATATCTCAATATTTCTTGAAATATAGAGATATGAGGCATAGGTTCTGAGCCATAGGCTGGAAGCAGAAGGACCCTCCCCCATGAAAATCGTCAGTTTCAAAATCTGTCCCTTCGTTCAACGGGTCACGGCTTTGCTGGAAGCAAAGAGCATCGACTACGAGGTCGAGTTTATCAGCTTGAAGGACAAACCGCAGTGGTTCCTGGAGATCTCGCCGAACGGCCAGGTGCCGGTCTTGATTACCGACCGTGGCCAGGCGCTGTTCGAATCCGACGCCATCGTCGAATACCTGGAAGAAGCCTATCCGGCCCTTCAGCCGGACATCTCGCTGGAAGAAAAGGCAGCCAACCGGGCCTGGAGCTATCTGGCCGCAAAGAACTACCTGGTCCAGTGCAGCGCGCAGCGCAGCCCCGACCGGGAAGTCCTGAAGGACCGCAGCGAAAAACTCGGCAAGGCCTTCGATCGAATGGAGAAGCAGCTCGGCGATACACCCTTCTTCGGCGGCGATAATCTGGGCATGGTCGATATTGCCTGGCTGACTCTGCTGCATCGCGCCGAGATCATTGAGCGGCGGTCGGGTTTCGACTTTCTCGGCGACCGCCCCAAGCTTAAGAACTGGCAGAAGCAACTTATGGCGACCGGACTCGTCGAGCGCTCGGTCGCGCCGGATTTCGAAGAGGCCTTCGCGGCCTTTTACCTCTCGGACCAGACCTTCCTTGGGCGCGGTGGCAAGGTCGAGGACGGCCGTTTCAGCGCAGCTTGCGCGACCGACGCCTGCTGCTGAACGGCAGACTACGCCCGCTTCATCTCCGCGTCCTTGTTGCGGTCGCTGGCGATGAGGTCGCGGATCAGGGGACGTTCCAGCAGGCGTTCCCGATAGGCTTCCAGCTTGGGGTAGGCGCTTGTATCCAGCCCCGCCCGCGGCGCCAGGACGAAGAACCAGGCGAGGTAGGCGTCGGCCGCGGAGATGCGGTCACCCAACAGGAAAGGACGCGCCGCGAGATGGCGCTCGAGCAGTTCGAATCTCTGCGGCGCCAGTCCGCGGATGCGCTCCTTCACCTCCTCCGTAGCCTCGTCGTAGAAGACGACCCGGAAAAGCTGCTTGTGGAGTTCCGTGGCGCAGAAGGCGATCCAGCGGAGTAACTGGAAGTAGTCAGGGTCGCTCGGATCCCGGCGAAAGGCCGCATCGGGCGAGTGGGACTGGATCCAGGTCAGCACGGTCGAGGTTTCAGTGATGATCTCACCGCTTTCGAGCCGCAGCACGGAGACCTGCCCGAGGGCGTTGAGGTCATAGAGCGACCCGCCACCCTCCAGCTCCTTGGTCCGCAGGTTCAGGTAAGTGATCTCGAGCGGAACCCCGCCTTCGGCGGCCGCGAAGCGCGCGGCCAGGGAACAGGTCAGGGGGGCGTGCATGAGGCGCGGCGGCATAGCAGAAATCCGGGGATTGTGTTGGAAAGTCTGGAAAGGAAGCAGCCCACAGCATCGGACAAGGCGAGATTAGAATCAACGGAATCAAGCAATTATGAGCAGACTGAAAAATCACTTGATCGCGATCTCAGGAAGGTTTTTGATCAGCACAACTAAGTGTTCTCGGGGCGGGGTGAAATTCCCCACCGGCGGTGAATGCGGAAGGTTCTGCTGAGGAGATACAGCAGAAAAGCGCATAAGCCCGCGAGCGCCCAAGGGCCTGTTCCTTGGGGTCAGCAGATCCGGTGTGATTCCGGAGCCGACGGTCACAGTCCGGATGGTAGAGAGCAGATGACGGCCGTTTCGTGCTGCCCTTCAGGCAGCCTGCGCCGTCAGGTCTGTGCGCCCCAAACCGTTGTTTTTATGGGGTGCGAGATGAGTCAGGTTCTTACCGTTTCCAAAGACAGCAGCAATAGCGCCAAGCCGGCCGCGGGTGGTCCGCGCGCACGTATCGCCTTCATCAAGGCCGCCTGGCACAGCGATATCGTCGACCAGAGCCTCGCCGGCTTCCGACAGGAACTCGAAGCGCTCGGCCAACCGACCGACGCGGTGGATGTCTTCCAGGTGCCCGGCGCCTACGAAATCCCGCTGCAGGCCCAGGGCCTCGCCAACAGCGGCGACTATGCCATCATCGTGGCCGCGGCCTTCGTGGTCGACGGCGGCATCTATCGTCATGAGTTCGTCGCCGACGCGGTGGTCTCGGGCATGATGCAGGTGCAGCTTGATACCGGTGTGCCGATCCTCTCGGTGGTGCTCACCCCCAAGACCTTCCAGGAATCGCCCGAGCAGATTGCCTTCTTCACCGACCACTTCGTCACCAAGGGCGCCGAAGCCGCCCGCGCCTGCGTCGCGACCCTGGAAAACCAGCGCGCGCTCATTGCGCTGGCGTCGTAACGATTTTCAGCAGGTTTTGATGATCCGGGCCATTCCTATGGCTCGGTGACTCGAGGATTATCCATCTGTTTCGGGTGGATACTGCTGGCGTTCATGGACGATCGTCAAAATGTCGATATCGGTTTCAGAAGCAATCCGGTACACGACGACGTAGGCCAATCCCGGGATCGAAAACTCGCGCGTCCCGGCAACTGTTCCTTCCCGACCGAGAAGCGGAAAGTTTTCAAATATTTGGACAACCTGCCTGATGCGAGAAACGACGCGCCCGGCAGCCGCTTCGTCGAAGCCAGCGATGTATGCACGGATATTTTTTAAGTCTGAACGCGCTTCAGGCGTAAAGTTAACGTTCAAGCCCGAGTTCTTCCCAGACCTTGTGTGCCGTTACCATCTTTGACCGGTCTTCCGATTGCGCAAGCGCCCGCTTTATCTTGCCTTCTTTCCAGGCTTGATACTCAGGGTTCTTGCCCGCATCTGCCGACGGGCGGAGATGCTCGTCCAAACTTTGCTTTTCGGTCGCGTCATTCATGTCACACAGCATAGCAGATAAAATCTCACAACAACACTAACGTGCGGTGCCCAACCTGGAACATCAAGGGTCTCCTCTCAGGCACAGCCGGCGCCCTGACTTGTTTTTTTAAGATGATACCGAACCAAAATTCCTGACGAATTATCGTAGAATACCCTTTCGCCTCCCCGCCCCTTACCTGTTCAACTCACCTTGACTCTCAAACGCTACATTCATAAATAGAATGAACGTTCATTCTTTTAATCATATTACTCGACTGATGTAGAACATCGAGCAGAGAAAGGCAGAAACCTTGGCGCGGAAATTCGATCCGGAGCTTTCGGAAGCAAGGCGCAGACAGATTCTGGACGCCACCGCCCGCTGCGTCGTGCGCAGGGGCTTTCACCAGACCTCCATGCAGGACATCTGCGCCGAGGCCGGGATGAGCCCGGGGGCGCTCTACCGCTATTTCGAGGGCAAGGAGGCGATCATCCTGGCCATCGCGGAGCAGGAGCGCCGGGACAATGAAGAGATCATCGGGGAACTGAGGCAGACCCGGGATCTGGTCGGAAGCCTGCGGGTCATCCTCTTCGAGATCCTGAAGTTTTTTGCCGACGAGAGCTACGGGCGGCTGGCGGTCGAACTGCAGGCCGAGGCGGCGCGCAACGAGGCGGTCCGGGTGGCCCTGTCGCGCAACGAACAGGAACTGAAGGAGGCCCTGACCAGCGCACTGACCAAAGCGCAGGCCGATAGCCAGATCACCTCGGATCTGCCTCCCGCGGCCCTCGGCCAGGTCATTCTCGCCATGATCGACGGGCTCTGCGCCCGCGCCATCCTCGACCCGGATTACAAGCCGGTCGAGCTGGCCGCCGCCATAGACGCCTTTGTCGTCGGTCTTCTCCAACCCCGGATATAAAATCATGGACGATCTGGAACTGCGTTTCGAGGCCTATACGGACAGCCTCGAACTGCTCGGACTTTACGGCCTGGCGATGATCGCCCTGGCCGTGGTCGAGATCCTCTGGGATCTGGCCTTCAAACGGCGCCCCGGCTGGCAGGAAACCGCCGCTAACGTCGTGATCGCGGCGGTCAACAGCCTGCTGGAGCGCACGGCTTTCGGCGCAGCCTTCATCATCGCCCTGGCGATCGCCGAGAGCTTCGTGCCCTACCAACTGCCGGTCAATCTCTGGACCTGGATCGCTGCCGTCCTGCTGGCTGACTTCACTTACTACTGGATGCACCGTTTCGAGCATGAGATCCGCGTTCTCTGGGCCTATCACAGCGTCCATCACTCCTCGCCGGAATTCAACCTGACCACCGCCTTTCGACTGGCCTGGGTCGAGGGGCTGATCGAGTGGATATTCTTCGTCCCCATGCTCCTGCTGGGCTTCGACCTGCTCCAGACCTTGATAGCGATCTTCATCGTGGTGGCCTACCAGACCTGGATCCATACCCAGAAGATCGGCCGCCTGGGCTGGCTGGATAAGATCTTCAACACCCCCTCGGTGCACCGGGTGCACCACGGCGCCAATCCGGAATACCTGGACAAGAACTACGGCGGCATCCTGATCCTCTGGGACCGGATGTTCGGAACCTATCAGGCGGAGACCGCGCCGGTGACCTTCGGCATCACTAAGCCGCTGGAGTCCTCGAACCCGCTCACCATCAACTTTCACGAATTCCTGGCGATCGCGCGGGATTGCTGGCGGGCACGGTCTCTCGGCGATGCCTGGCGTTACCTGACCGGACGACCAGGATGGGAGCCCAAGAGCTGAGACTTCACGCCAAGCTGCCGACGACGCTCTCCGAGACTTTAATGCAAGTCCCGGAACGTACAAGTTCCGTAGCCGCCGCCATGTCCCTGGCGAACCAGATATCGCCTTCCAGCCGTGCAGGCACCTGCTCCCGCACAGCAGCCAGGACCGCCGCGGTGGCAGGCGCAAGTGCGTGGTCTTGGGCCAGTTCCGCCACCTGGGACAGGGCCTGGGCGGCGACCAGGATCTCGCCGGCGACGATGGTGCGCAGGTTCTCGACCACCTGGCCGGCCTTGCGGGCGCACCACATGGAGTTGGAGACGTGGTCCTCGGCGTTGCCCTTGCCGGGAATGGAATCCACCGAGCCCGGCGCCGAGAGGGTCCGGTTCTCCATCACCAGGGCGGAAAGGGAGCACTGGACGGTGCCATAGCCGGTGTTGAGGCCGGGCGTGCCAGAGGCAAGGTTGCGCGCCAGGCCGTAGCTCATGTTGGGGTCGATCAGGCGCGCGACGCGCCGCTCGCAGATCGAACCCAGATCGGTCATGGCGATCGCCAGCAGATCCATCACCTGGGCGACGTACTGGCCGTGGAAGTGCCCGCCGGAAACCGCCCGGCGCTGGCCGCCGTCCTGAACGATCAGAGGATTGTCGGTGGCGGAGTTGATCTCCCGCTCGATAACGCCCCGGATGTATCCCAGGGCCTCGCGTGCCGGACCATGAACCTGCGGCGCGCAGCGCAGGGAATAGGAATCCTGCACCCGCGGGGCCGGGGCCGTTCCTTCGGCCCGCGCTTCCTCGGGAAAGACCGCCTGCCGGGCCGCTTCCGTCATGCGCTGCGAGCCAGCCGTCAAGGCAGCCACATTGCGGGCGACCAGCTTCTGGCCCGGATGGGGCCGGGCCGCGTGCAGCGGTTCGATGAAGGCATTGCTTTCGCAACGCATGGCCTCCAGGGACAAAGCGAGTCCGATATCCGCGTGGCGGGCGATCTGCTCCGCTTCGGCCAGCGCCAGCGCCGCCACCGCCAGTGAGACGGTCGAGCCGTTGATCAGCGCCGAGGCATCCTTCGACTCCATATCGAGTTCAGGGGAGAGCCCTGCGTTCTCGAGGCCTTCGCGTGCCGGCATACGGCGACCCCGGTAGATCACTTCGGCCTCCTCGAAACCGCAGAGCGCGCCCGCCATGTGGGCCAGAGGTGCGAGATCGCCGGAGGCACCGACGGAGCCCTGCGCGGGGATGATCGGCGAGAGTCCCTTGTTGAGGAAGTCGACCAGTCGGTCCGCAACGGTAAGGGTCACACCCGAATGATCCGAGCAGAAGGCATTCAGTCGCAGGAACATCACGGCACGCGTCTGTTCGACGGTCAGCGGCTCCCCCACCCCGGTGGCATGAGCCAGGATCAGGTTGGTCTGGAAGCGCTTGATGTCTTCGACCGCGATGCGCCGGTCTTTGAAGGCGCCCACACCGGTGTTGAAGGAGTAGATCAGCGGAGCCTCGTCGGTCATCCAGGCATCGTCGATCAAGGCCCGCGTTTCGGCCAGACGAGCCCGGACGCCCTCTGACAGCTCCACCGCTTCACTGTCCCTGGCGACCGCGATGACCTGCTCCAAAGTGACTGCGCTGCCGTCTAAAATCATGTTCCTGCCCCTATGTGTTTTGCCGGGCGGACGATAAGCCACTTTCTGCGATCCCTGCAACGAAGCTGCGCTTGCCGCACCTCATCCGCATCTAAGTAGAAGGCTTGCTTTCAGCTTCGACTTCCATCACGCTCAGATTGTAATAGGCTGATCTGGCCGGAGGATTTCAGGTTGAATTTGCCACGCACCAGGAAACTTGCGGCGATCGCAGGCCTCGTCCTGGGAGGCTTCGTCTCCTCCACTGATGCTATTGCCCAGCGCCAGACCATCACGATCGAAGGCCACAGCTATGCCGGCCAGACCTTCGGTGGCAGCTTTCACGGCCACGGGCTGGCCACCCTCGCCGACGGCACGCAGCTCAAGGGCCGCTGGGACGACAACCATTTCACCCGCGGAACCGTTCGCCGGAGCGACGGCCTGGAATACCGTTTCGAAGGGCGCCTGAAGTACATCTTCCGGGAGCTCGATCAGCTCGAGGTCATCGGGGCCGGCAGTGCCCGCTTCGAGGACGGGCGCGTCTACAATGGGGCTTTCGGCGGGTACGGCCTGTTCCACGGCGAGGGAAGCCTGACGCTCGCCGACGGCAGCCGGCAGACCGGCCTCTGGAAGGACGGCATTTTCGTCAAGGCCAAGCCAGAGGTCTGGGAAGAGACCTCCCTGGAAGCCGAAGGCCTGGACCGTGATCATTTCAACGCCCTGAAGGAGCAGATCCTCGACGGCGCGTTTGGAACCCTGGACAGCCTCCTGGTGGTCAAGGACGGCAAGATCCTGATCGAAGAATACTTCAACGGCACCAGCCGCTACTCGCCCCACGACGTCCAGTCGGTCGGCAAGAGCTTTACCTCGGCGTTGATGGGGATCGCGATCGACAAGGGCTTCATCCCGGGTGTCGAGACCAAGCTGATGTCCTACTTTCCCGACTTCGACCGGGGCGAAAACTGGGACTCGCAAAAGGACGAGATCACGATTGAAGACGTCCTGACCATGAGCTACGGCCTGGCGAACGACACCTCCACGCGCTTCTACGCGAAATTCCGAAACTACGGCGAAGACTGGATCTCGGAGGTTCTGAACCTGCGGCTGCTCTCCCGCCCCGGCAGCTTCTTCGTCTACAGCTCGGCGGCCAGCCGTTTCTGCGCGCCGGTCATCGAAAAGGCCTCGGGCATGCCCGTGGAGGTCTTTGCCCAGAAACACCTCTTCGGGCCGCTCGAGATCGATATGTACCGCTACCTTTTCCTGCCGGACGGCTATGCTTCCCTGGCCGGGCTGGAAGGCCTGATCACCCGGGATCTGGCAAAGTTCGGCCAGATGTACCTCAACAAAGGAGTCTGGAGGGGAAAGCGGATTCTGTCGGAGGACTGGGTCGAGCGCTCGACCGCCTCGCACCTGAAGGTGGCCCGACCGGATATCGGACTCACATATGGTTACCACTTCTGGGTCCGGGAGAACTGGCCGGTGGGGAACCATAGTCTGAGCACCTTTGCCGCCTCCGGCCTGGGCGGCAACAAGATCTATATCTTCCCGAAGGAAACGCTGGTGGTGGTCATCACATCAGGCGCCTTCGACGAACGCTACAAGCACGACAAGGTGCGCAGTATGATGGAGCGCGGCCTCCTGCCGATCCTGCTCGGCGACGCGCCCTCTCTCTGATTTATCCTTCAGCCCTCAGGGAGGGGAATGAACTCATCGTCACCCGGCACCGGATCGAAACGCCCGTTTTTCCAGTCGGCCTTGGCCTGCTCCAGGCGTTCGGGCGTGCTGGCGACGAAGTTCCACCAGAGATGCCGCGGCGCGTCCAGAGGCGCGCCGCCGAGCAGCATGACCCGGGCATCACCCCGGGCCTTAATCCCGACCTCAACAGAGGGATGGAACACCGCCATGGTGCCCTCGGCGACTTCGCTGCCGTCACTCAACTGGACCTGACCCTCGGCCAGATAGATCGCGCGCTCCTCATATTCGTCCGGCAGGATCAGTTCGGCCCCCGTCGAGAGCCGGGCATCCAGATAAAACATCTCCGAAGGCGTCTCGACCGGCGCGCGCCTGCCGTAGGCCGTGCCCGCAATCAGGCACATGCGTACGCCCTGTCCATCGATCAGCGGCAGGCTCTCAGCCGGATGATGATGGAAAGCCGGCTCGGTCTCCTCATGGGATAAAGGCAAGGCAACCCAGGACTGAATGCCGTTCAGCCGGCCAGCCTTCGCGCGCTCCTCCGGCGCGGTGCGCTCCGAATGCACAATCCCGCGGCCGGCGGTCATCCAGTTGACCGCCCCCGGCCGGATCGCCTGCGCCACGCCCAGGGAGTCGCGATGAAAGATCTCGCCCTCGAAGAGATAGGTGACCGTGGCCAGACCGATGTGCGGGTGGGGCCGCACATCGATCCCCTGCCCCGGCGCGAAATCGACCGGCCCCATGTGATCGAAGAAGATAAAGGGGCCGACGTTCCGGCGGCGCGCCACCGGCAGAACACGGCGGACGTCAAAGCCACCGACGTCCCTGGCGCGCGGTTCGATGACGAGCGAAACCAGTTCTGAGCTATCCATGGCGGCCATCCGATCGCTGTCAGCGGTCTTGAATGACACTACTTTACGCGAAACTGTCGCGGATTACAGGCCGCCGCGCAGCTCATTGCGCTGGCTGCCGATCACCGGCCCGACCTTGCGGCTGAACTTGGGTGAAATACCGAAGAACTCCCTGTAGCTCTTCGAAAAGTGCGACATCGAGGTAAAGCCGCAGATGATCGCGATCTCAGTGATCGAGAGCGAGGAGTAATGCAGCAGTTGCTTGGCTTTGTTGAGCCGCAGGCGCTTGTAGTATGAGGCCGGCGAGAGGCCCAGGTGGCGATTAAAGAGCCGTTCGAGCTGGCGCAGGCTGACGCCCACGTAGTCGGCAATCTCATGCCGGTCCACGACCGTTTCGATGTTGTCGCGCATGATCTCGATCGCCTTCAACACCTTGTCGGAGTTGATGGTCGAGAGCTCCTGCCTCTGTACCTGGGAAAACTCCTCCGCGGTGCTGCGCCGGATATCGTGCATGAACAGGCTCGAGAGGCGGGTCAGTTCTTTGCTGTCCAGCCACCGGCTCAGCAGTGCGATCATGAGATCGACGACCGCGAGATGGCCGCCGCAGGTGAAGTTCTTGTCGTTCAGGGTAAAGAGCCGGGTCACCGCCTGGGCTTCCGGAAAGCGCTGCACGAAACCGTCGTAGAGTTCCCAATGGATCGTGCATTCCTGCCCGTTCAGGACATCGGCGGCCGCCAGCAGATGGGCGCCGCTTTCGATGCCGCCCACAATGCTGCCGAAGCGGGACAGCCGGCGGATATAGTTCAGAACCTTCTTGGTCTCGGCTGCTTCCGGCTCGAAACCGGTGCAGACAATCAGCACGTCCCACTTGTCTTCACTGCCGATCTGCTGATCGACGGTGATTTCGACCCCGCTGGTAGAGGGAACCGTCGCGGCTTCCTCTGAAAGCAGGCGCCAACTGCAAAGCTGGGATTCGGCGACCCGGTTCGCGGCCCGGAGGCAATCGACGGCCGCGGCAAAGGAGGTCAGGGTGAACTGCGGAACCAGCAGAAATCCGAAGGTGATCGGTCTGCGTTGCCCACCGCCCGGCTCGCCAGGCCGCTCACTGCCATGATCGCTCATACCGCCGAAGCCGTTTCGAAAATCGCTCTTAGTGCCACTATCACGGGCAGCGCCTCCCTTTTCACAGCGCGCGCCCGCGTAATTCCAACTATAGCATTCCAATCCCTAAGAAAAGGAAGATCGCGGCCATGCACAGCCCAGATGTACGGCCGCGACAGCGATACGCCTGTTCGCGACCCTATGATGTCGCAAAAAAACCGCAGATTTCCGCGCCATAGAGCAAAGGAAGCTCATCAATGCGTGAGCGGTCGCATATGACAGCGCTGCGCGCCGCAAATTGACAAAACAGCTTCGCTTCCAGGCGGGGAAGATAAGGCCGTCGCACGCGGCGCCATGAGTCCTGCGTGCGCTTGGACGAATAGCGACAGAGCAGCCGGCTGAAAGCCGGCGTTTTAGATAGAACAGAGCCTTTGGCCCGACCACAGCAGTCCCTATAAGCTGGTGCGGGATCACAGAGACTGCAGATTGGGAAGATTGAAAGATGGCTGAGTTACCGAGTACGGCACGGGTGGTGATCATTGGCGGCGGCGCCGTGGGCTGTTCCGTCCTCTATCACCTTGCGAAGATGGGCTGGAGCGACTGCCTGTTGCTGGAAAAGAACGAGCTGACCTCAGGCTCTTCCTGGCATGCGGCCGGTAACTGCCCCAACTTCTCCGGCTCGCTTTCGATCATGAAGATCCAGAGCTACTCGACCGAACTCTTCAAGACCTTGGGCGACGAGGTCGACTATCCCATGAACTACCACGTCACGGGATCAATCCGCCTGGCGCACTCCAAGGAGCGCATGGAGGAATTCCGCCACGTCTGCTCCATGGCCAATCATCTCGGCTTCGAGATGGACATGATGACCAACGAGGAGATGAAGGGCGTCTATCCCTTCCTTGAAACCCACGATATCCAGGGCGGCGTCTGGGATCCCAACGACGGCGACATCGATCCGGCGCAGCTCACCCAGGCCTATGCCAAGGGCGCGCGTAATCTCGGCGCCAAGGTGGTGCGTTTCTGCCCCGTGAACGGCGTACGGCGGGAGAACGGCGAGTGGGTGATCTCAACGGATAAGGGCGAAGTGCGCTGCGAGTACGTGGTCAATGCCGCCGGCTACCGCGCCCAGGAGATCGGCCGGATGTTCGGCCGCGAGGTACCTTGCATCTCCATGGCGCACCAGTATCTCATCACCGAAGAGATCCCCGAGCTGCAGGCACGCGGCCAGTTGCTGCCGCTGCTGCGCGACCCCGACAGCTCCTATTACCTGCGGCAGGAAAAGAACGGCCTGCTGCTGGGTCCCTATGAGAAGCAGGCGACGCCGCACTGGGTGACCAAGGGCGATCCCATGCCCGCCGACTTCTCCTTCCAGCTCTATCCGGATGATCTGGAGCGCCTGGAGTGGTACATCGAGGACGCCTGCGCGCGCGTGCCGATCCTGGGCACCGCCGGCGTCACGCGGGTGGTCAACGGCCCGATCCCTTACGCGCCGGACGGCAATCCCCTGATCGGCCCGATGCCGGGTGTGCCCAATGCCTTCGAGGCCTGCGTCTTCACTTTCGGCATCGTCCAGTCCGGCGGCGCCGGCAAGGTCTGCGCCGAGTGGATCGTCGAGGGCGAAACCGACGGCGACATGTGGGGCGTGGACCCGCGCCGCTTCACCGGCTACGCCACCAAGGAATACAGCGTCGCCAAGGCCATCGAGATCTATTCGCACGAATACGCCATCCACTTCCCGAATCAGGAGTGGCCGGCCGGACGGCAGGCGCGCACCTCGCCGCTCTATGAAAAGCTCAAGGCCAAGGGCGCCATGTTCGGCGCCGCGGCCGGCTGGGAGCGTCCGGTCTGGTTCCCGCGTCCGGGCAAGGACGAAGCGGTTCAGAAACCCTCCTACCACCACACCAACTGGTTCGAGGCGGTGCGCGAGGAATGCCTGGCGATCCGCGACCGGGTCGGCCTGATGGATCTCTGCGGTTTCTCGCGCTTCGAGGTTTCCGGCGAAGGGGCCGCCGAGTGGCTCCGCGGCCTGATCACCGGCGCCCTGCCCAAGGTGGGACGCATCGGCCTGATCTACTTCGCCACCGAGAAAGGCAAGATCCTGACCGAGATGACGGTGACGCGCTTCGCCGAGGACCACTTCCTGCTGATCACCGCAGCCGGCGCCGAATGGCACGACCGGGACTGGCTGGAGCAGCATCTGCCGGAAGCTTCGCCGATCACCATCACCAACAAAACCGGTAGCTGGACCACGCTGGTGGTCGCCGGGCCGAAATCGCGGGAGCTGCTGTCCTCGGTCTGCGACACGGACTTCTCGACCGCAGCCTTCCCCTGGCTGACCCATCAGCCGATCGAGATCGGCATGGCCCGCGGCTTCGCGGTCCGGGTTTCCTACGTCGGCGAACTGGGCTGGGAACTGCACCTGCCGGTCGAGCATGTCCTGGGCATCTACGACAAGCTCTGGGCCGCCGGCGAGGAGCACGGGATCATCGACTTCGGCATGTACGCCATGGAATCCATGCGTCTGGAGAAGTGTTACCGGGCCTGGAAGCATGATCTCTCTAACGACTATTCCATGTTCGAGGGCGCGCTCGACCGCTTCGTCAAGCTGGACAAGCCGGCCTTCATCGGCCGCGAGGCGCTCCTGAACGAAAAGCAGCAGGGTGTGTCGCAGAGCTTCGTACCGCTGCTGCTGGAGGACCCGGCAGAGGGTCAAGAGCCGGGCGATGCGGTCTATCTCTCGAGCGTCTGGAAGGGCGATGAACGTATCGGCTTCGTGACTTCCGGCGGCTATGGCCATCGGATCGAAAAGTCCATCGCCCTGGCGACCATCCGGACCGACTGCACAGCAGAAGGCAGCGAGGTCGAGATCGAAGTCCTGGGCGAGCGGCGCCGCGCCGTCGTGGCCCGGGAGCCGCTCTACGACCCGGAAAACGCGCGCCTGCGGGCCTGACCCCAGCGCACGGCAATAGCCCTCATGTGGGAGTGAGCATCATGACTGAGATGCAGACAGAGCGCAGAGGCCGCCGCGCCGGCGGCCGGGACGCCCGCAAGGCCCTTCGCGCCGCGCCGCTGGCCGAAGATATCCGGCCCATCCGCAGCGGACTGGAGGGCGGCAACTTCAAGCCGCTGGACGAGGCCGCCATTCAGAAGATCCATCAGGGGGTCCTGAAAATCCTGGCGGAGATCGGGCTGGCCGACGCACCCGAGTCCGGCATCGAGATCATGACCAACGCGGGCGCGACCCTCGGCGATGACGGGCGGCTGCGTTTCTCACCGGCACTGGTGGAAGATACCCTCGCCAAGGCGAACCGCAGCTTCACCCTGCATGGCCAGGACGAGAAGCACGACATCCAGCCCGGCGGCACGAAGGTCCATTACGGCACCGCCGGCGCCGCCGTGCATCTGGTGGACGTGGAGAATCGCGAATACCGGGAATCGAACCTGCAGGACATTTATGACGCGGGCCGGATCATCAATACTCTCGACAACGTGCACTTTTTCCAGCGGCCCATGGTGGCCCGGGACATGGTGGATCCGGCAGACCTGGACCTGAACACGGTCTACGCCACGATCTCCAGCACGACGAAGCATGTCGGGACCAGCTTCACCACCGCGGAGAACGCCCGTCAGGCCATCGAGCTGCTGAAGCTGGCCGCCGGCGGCGAAGATAAGTGGCGCGCGCGCCCCTTCGTCTCCAACACCAACTGCTTCGTGGTGCCCCCGCTGAAGTTCGCCACCGAGTCCTGCCAGGTCATGGAGGCCTGCATCGAAGGCGGGATGCCGATTCTGCTGCTGTCGGCCGGTCAGGCCGGCGCCACCGCCCCGGCCGCCATCGCGGGCACGGTGACGCAGGCGACAGCGGAATGCATCGCCGGCCTGATCTACGTGAACGCCATGAAGCCGGGACATCCGGCGATCTTCGGCACCTGGCCCTTCGTCTCGGACCTGCGCACCGGCGCCATGTCCGGCGGCTCCGGCGAACAGGCCCTGCTGACCGCCGCCTGCGCCCAGATGCATCATTTCTACGGCATCCCGGGTGGCTCGGCCGCCGGTATGGCCGACGCCAAGCTGCCGGATCCCCAGTCGGGCTATGAGAAGGGCATCACCAATGTCATGGCGGGGCTATCCGGCCTCAACATGGTCTACGAATCCGTCGGCATGCACGCCTCGCTGCTGGGCTTCTGCCTGGAGAGCCTGATCATCGACAACGACATGATCGGCCAGTGCCTGCGCTGTGTCCGTGGCATCGAGGTGACCGACGACTCCATTTCCATCGAGGCCATGCGCCAGGTCTGCCTGGAAGGTCCCGGTCACTACCTCGGCCATGAGCAGACCCTGAACCTCATGCAGACAGAATATGTCTACCCGGCCCTAGGCGACCGCTCCTCGCCGAAGGAGTGGGAAGAGCTGGGCAAGCCGGACCTGATTGCACGGGCGGTCGCGGAGAAACAGCGAATCCTCTCCAGCGTCTTCCCCGATCACATTCCCGAAGCCCTGGACCGGGAGATCCGCGAGAAGTTCGACATCAAGCTGCCGCGGGCGGCGATGCGCCAGGGTTGAAGCCGCCCACAAACGCCTGCGTTACAAAAAGTCGTTGCAGCGGCAGGAATAGACGCCATTCTTGCCGCTGTTACGAAGAAGAGTCCGCAGGATTGCTGTTTTCATGATTGTCGTTGCCGGCGAGAGCCTGATCGATTTCGTTCATCGTCCCGAAGTCGCCACGGAAGGCCCCCGCGGGCCGCTCTACGAAGCCTGTCCGGGCGGTTCGCCCTACAACTGCGCCATCGCGTTGGGCCGGCTGCAGGTCGCGACCGGCTTTCTTTGTCCGCTGTCCGACGACTCTCTTGGCCGGCTGCTGGCAGGCCGACTGGAAGACTCCAACGTCACAGCGCTGCAGTCTGATCCTGTCGCTGCCCCGACCTCTCTCGCCGTGGTGTCGCTCAGTCCCGAAGGCAGCGCCAGTTACAGCTTCTACCGGGAAGGCACCGCCGACCGGCAACTGGACCCGGCAGATCTTGCGGCGGCGCTGCCGGACAACATCGAAGCCTTTCAGATCGGCTCGCTGGCCCTGATCGAACAAACGGACGGCCCCGCCTGGTCCGCTGCCCTGGAAGCCGCCGCGGAACGGGGCGCCCTGATCTCGATCGATCCCAATGTCCGCAACCGCCTGATCGGCGACTATGAGGATTACCGGGGCAGGCTGATGGCCATGCTGGCAAAAGCCGACATGATCAAGGCCAGCGACGAAGACCTCGACTATCTCTATCCCGGCCTCTCCCCCGAAGACGCCATCCGCCGGCTCATGGAGGAGCAGGAGATCACCCTCACGGTCCTGACCCGCGGCGCTGAAGGCGCAACGGCTTTCACGGCGGCTGGCCTTCAGGTTCCCATGCCGGCCAGAAGCTTTGCCAGCGACGGCAAAGGCGACACGATCGGCGCGGGCGATTCCTTTCAGGCCGGCCTGCTGGCCTGGCTGAGCCGCAACGGCGCGCTTTCGCGCAGCGGTCTGGAGGCGCTGGAGGACGCGCAACTCGCAGCCATGCTGACCTTTGCCAGCACTGTCGCGGGGTTGAATTGCGCGCAGACCGGTTGCAATCCGCCAAGGCTCACCGAGGTCGAGGCGGCTCTGTAAGGCTTCAGGCGCCCGCCGCCGCGGCTTCGAAGTCGGCGACGGCGCGCTCGGCGAGATCGCTTAGGAGAAGCTCCGCTGCCACCAGCGGCGGCAGGGTGAAGCAGCGGTGCCCCCGGGCGGTCAATTGCACGACCTGCCCGGCATTGCGAAGACTGGCCACAAGCAGTTGCGTCCTCGTGCCGGCCGCCGTCTGCATCAAGGTCAAAGCGCCATCGGCGTCTTCCCCCGCTTCCTTCAGGCGCGCGTAGTAAGGGGCCGCATAGGCGGCGCCGAAGGCCGCCGCCGCGATCACCTGTCCCGGCGCATAGACCGCCGTCATGGTGACGCGGGTTTCGGGCCGCTCCGCCCGGAGCTGCCGCGCGGCGGTAAAGCCCTCCGCCGTCGCCGGCAGCTTGACCACCACCTCCGGTCCGAGATCCGCCAGGAGCAAAGCTTTGGCAGCCAGAGCCTCGGAGCTTCCGCCCCAGGACTGGATCTGGATCTCGCCAAATCCCAGGCCTGTTGCCGACTCGTACAAATCGGCAAGCTTTGGAAGGTCGCACCGCAGTCCCGCGCGCTGCAGCAGCAAAGGGTTGGTGGTCACGCCGGAAAAGAGTCCGCTGGGCGCCAGGTCTTCCCAGACGGCGCGGTCAGCCGAATCGATAAAAAGCTTCATGAAGGAATGGTGACTTCGCCAGACATTGAGTTCGTCAGGAACCTATAGCAATGGGGCCTCGGCGTTAAGCCTCCTGGCGCTCCCGCGTGAAGATCCAGGCCGCGACGAGACCAAGAGCAGCAAGTGGCAAGGTTCCGGCAAAGATCCAGGTGCCCACCGAACGGGCGACCGCCGGCGCCGTCTCGTCGGCGAAGCCCGCCGCATTTGCGATGATGCCGACATAGGCGGCACCGACGGCGTAACCGAGCCGCTGGACCGTCGGCATGGCCGAGGCGATCCGGTCTTTGTCCTGTCCCTCGGCGAGCGCGGTCGCGCGGCGCAGAATGAAAGTCCAGGCCATGCCGAAGCCGGCGCCCTCCAGAACGGCAACCAGGGCGATCAGCACAAGCGGCCCGTTCGGAACCGCATACAAGAAGCCGACGATGCTGATGCTGAGGACGATCATACCGCCCAGGATCAGGCTCCGGTCGCGCCTCTCGGGCGCCCCCGAAGTCAGCACGGCCGCGACCGTCCAGGATATCGCCGAGAGCGCAAGGATATAGCCGGCCAGCAACGCTGAGGTGCCGAAGAGAATCGTCATCAGCACCGGTCCATAGGCGCTGATGGCAATGGTGGAAGCGGCGAAACAAAAGATCATCAGTAGCGCCGCACCCACTCTGTGGCGCAGATCGAGCGGGCGTAGCGGCAACAGCCGGTTGCCTTCCCGCCGGCCATCCATACGCAGAAAGAGGGCGAGGATCGCCAGGCCCAGGATCACCAGCAGAGGTGAGCGCAGGGGTGAGACGTCGATACCGGCCGCGGCAATGGCGAGCACACCCAGCGACAGAACCGACAGGCGCCAGACGGGAATGCGACCCTCCGCCTTGTCTTCACCCTTCGCCTGATCGCGCAGCCCCAGGAAGATCCAGAGCGAAAGGCCCAGCGCCTGCGCCGCAAAGAACCAGAAACCGCCACGCCAAATCTGCAACTCGGCAAAGACACCGCCGACCAGCGGTCCGCTGAAGGCCGAGGCGCCCCAAAGGATCGACAGCACCGCCATCACCCGGGGCATATGCTCCCGCGGAAAGAGGCGATTGATAGCCACGAAGGCCAGCGCCATAAGACCACCACCGCCCAGACCCTGAGCCAGCCGCCCGGCCAGCATGATCGGCATATCGGGGGCCAGGGCACTCACGATGCAGCCGGCGCCGTAAAGCAGCGCCGCCAGGGTCATAACCCGCTGCAGACCGTATCTGAGGCTGAGCAGTGCGCTGGCGGCACCGGCCGCGATGGAGCCGATCTCGTAGAGCGCGATGGTCCAGGCGACCAGTTCGGCCCCACCGATGTCCGCCAGGATACTGGGAATCAGGGTCGCCACCATCAGGGCGTCAGCGGCATGGAGCCAGACCCCCGTGCAGATCAGGGCCAGGCGGGCAAAGTAGCCGGAACGGACCAGATCTCCCCATCCGAGAACCTCAGGTTCCGGCTTGCTCATGTCACTGTCTCAAGCTGAAGGCGTGAAGAGCTTATTTATAAAGTTTTTTATTTCATAATTGAATAGCAGCGCAAAATCAGCTCCGAAACTCACCGCCGCTTGTGCCGCTCGGAGAGCCAGATGCCGCCGAGCACCAGGCCCAGGGCCGCCGCATGATAGAGATGGAAGCTCTCGGCCAGGATCACGACCGCGAGCCCGGCGGCGAAGACCGGCACCAGATTGACGAAGATCCCGGCCCGCCCCGGGCCGATCAACTCCACGCCGCGCATGAAGAAGATCTGCGCGATGAAGGAGGGAAAAAGCGCGATGTATAGAGCGACTGCCAAGCCCTTAAGGCTGGGCCAGATCACGGTCCCGCTGAAGACCTCGTAGAGCATCAGCGGCAGGGTCGTGACCATCGCGACCAGCGACATCACAGTGAAGAACACCAGCCCCGAGACCTTCGGCCGGTTCGGCAGGGCGACGGTGTAGGCGGAGTAGAACAGGCAGGCGACCATCATGGTGACGTCGCCCGGATTGAAGGCCAGGGCCGTCAGACGCGCCGGATCGCCCGCGGTGGCAACCACGATCACCCCGATGATAGTGATGATCGCGCCGAGGATCTGCAGCAGACCGACCCGCGTCCGGTGCAGGGCGAAGGCCCCCAGGAAGACGATCACCGGGATCGAGCCCTGGAGAATGCCGATATTGACCGCGGTGGTGCCGTGGGAAGCAATGTAAAAGAGTGAGTTGAAGCCGGTGAAGCCGCAGATCGCCACGCCCGTGATCCAGAGCAGGCGCGGGCGCATAACCGGCCATTCGGCCCGTACCCGCCGACCGGTCACCGCCCAGAGAACGCCGCAGACCAATAGCCAGCGGAGGAAGGTCAAGGTCAGGGGAGAGATCTCGCCCACGACCAGTTGCCCCGCCACGGCATTGCCGCCCCAGAACAGCATGGTCAGGGTGAGCAGGAGATAAGGCTGGTCGTAGAGACCGCGGCCCAGGGCTTTTGCTTGGGCGAGCATAGGTACTGCGCTGTTCCTTTTTGTGACGGGAAACGCGCCGGACAACTGTCAGGACAGCCGAGTTGCGGATTCCTCCCTTTTCCTATGCCATGTCACAAAAGCCGTGCCGCAACAAGCGCAGTGCTATCAGGTCTGCCATGCGCGACTTCAACCGTTACAGACAAATTCAGCCGCCCAGGCCAAATCAGCGGCCCCAAACCAAGTCAGCCACTGCGGCCCAGCCCGTCCCAGAGCAACTCGACATCCGACGATCCGGCCAGACTGCCGGCATCCCGGACCAGCCAGTGGCCCGCCGACATGGTGAGGACAATGGGAGAAAGCTGATGCAACTGGCCGGAATCCAGCAGCGGCCGGGTCAGAGGCAAGGAGGCGAGAAGAACCCCCGCCCCTTCCTTCGCGGCTTCCAGGGCCTGGATGAAGCTGTCGAACACCAGCACCGGCGGCCCGGGGGGCGGCATGCCTGCCAGATCAGCCCAGTCGGACCAGCCACCCCGCGGGCCGGACATGCCAAGCAGTGGTAACTGGCTCCAATCACCCTCCGGGATCCGGGACAAAAGGCTTGGAGCGCAGACCGGCACAAGGGTCTCGGTTTCCAGATGCCGGGCCGTCTTGCCGTCCCAAGGTCCATTCCCAAAGCGGATCTCCAGATCGGCAGCAATTGTCTCGTAATCCAGCGGACGATAGACCGAGGCCAGGGTGACCCGGAGCTCTGGATGCCGTTCCCGCAGGACTGTCAGTTTCGGCGTCAACCAGAGCGTTGCGAAGGAGATCGGCGCGGCAATGGAGACCGCCTTCCGGCCGCCGGCGCCGAAAAGGTCCCGGGTGCTGCGCGCCAGAGCGCCAAAGCTGGCCTGGACATGGGGCAGGTAGGCCAGCCCCTCCGAAGTCAACTGCACCCCGCGCGGCAGTCGGCGGAACAGGGTCACGCCCAGATGCGCCTCAAGTTTACGGATCTGCTGGCTGACCGCGGCCTGGGTCAGGTGAAGCTCCTCAGCGGCCGCCGTGAAGTTCTCCAGGCGTGCCGCCGCTTCGAAGGCCCGCAGCCATTCCAAAGGCGGCAGCTTATGGTCTGATCTTTCCTGAGCCATAATAAAACTTAGGTCTTATTACCTAATATCTATCGTTTGTGATTACCCTCAATCACGGTCTATATCCAGCCCTAACTGCAGCCACACAAAGGTCCGACGGATGACCCTCACCGCTGTTACCCGCCTCGATGACGGCCAAGCGCTCCGCGTGACCTGGTCAAACGGTCAAACGGCACGCTTCCATGCGGTCTGGCTGCGCGACAATGCCCTCGATCCGCAAACCCGGGACGCCAAGAACGGCCAGCGCTTGATCACGCTGCTGGATTACCCGGCTGATACCAGGATCGAGAGCGCCAAGCTGGAAGGCGGTGCGCTCTCTCTGCGGTTTCAACCCGAAGGCAGGGACGTCACCTTTCCCGCCGACTGGCTCGCAGCAAAGGTTTACGACCGGACGGGCGAGCGCGCCGCCGGCTGGACTGGCGAGAGCGTCACGCGCTGGGGCCAGGAGCTCTCAGAGTCGATCCCGAACGGCAGCCTAGCCGCGGTCAAAAGCGACCGCCACGCGCTAGCCGGCTGGCTGGAAGGCGTGCGCCGTTACGGCGTTGCCATCATGACCGGCCTGAAACCCGAGAGCGGCGCCCTGCTGGAGATCGCAGAGCTTTTCGGTTACGTGCGCGAAACCAACTACGGCCGCTGGTTCGAGGTGCGTTCGGAAGTCAATCCGGTCAATCTCGCCTACACCGGCCTGGGTTTACAGGCCCACACGGACAATCCCTACCGCGATCCGGTCCCAACGCTTCAGATCCTCGCCTGTCTGGAGAATTCGGCCGAGGGCGGCGACTCTATCGTGGTGGACGGCTTCAAGGCCGTGGAGACCCTGCAGGCGGAAGCCCCGGAACACTTCGATCTTCTGGTGAAGTATGCCGCGCGCTTTGAGTATGCCGGATCAGACGGCATCCGCCTGCGCTCGAAACGCCCCATGATCGAACTGGGGCCGGACGGCGAGTTGCTGTCGGTTCGCTTCAACAACCGTTCCGCTGCGCCCTTCACCGACATTCCCTACGACGCCATGGCCGGGTTCTACGCGGCTTATCGTCATCTGGCCGAGATCATCGAACGGCCGAAAAGCGAAGTGACCTTCAAGCTCAGCCCTGGCGAGCTCTTCATCGTCGACAACACACGGGTGCTGCATGCCCGCCAAGGCTTTTCCGGTGCCGGCTCACGCTGGCTCCAGGGCTGTTATGCGGACAAGGACGGCCTGCTCTCGACCCTCGCCGCAATCGAAGAAAGCCTGCCGGAGGCCGCGGAATGACCGCAACGGAACCCAAGCTCACGTCTAAGACCATCGTCGACTTCATCGGCGATATCTTCAACCGCCGCGGCGCGGACTCTTATCTGGGCGAGCAGGTGACCATGTCCCAGCACATGCTGCAGGGCGCCTACATGGCCGAGCGGGCGGGCGCGAAGGACGAACTGATCGCGGCCGCTTTGCTACACGACATCGGCCACTACACCAGCGAGTTCCCGGAAGATGCGCTGGAGAAGGGCGTCAACAACTATCACGACTCCGCCGGTGCGGCGGTGCTCGAACCCTTCTTCCCGCAGGTGGTTACGGACTGCGTACGCCATCACGTCGGCGCTAAGCGCTATCTCTGTGCCACCGATCCCAGCTACTTCGACCGCCTGTCAGAGGCCTCGATTCACAGCCTCAACCTCCAGGGCGGCCCCATGTCGGAAGACGAGGTCGCAGCCTTCGAAAGGAACCCGAACCTCCGGGACATCCTGCAGGTACGCTTCTGGGACGAAGACGGCAAGGACCCCGAGCTGGAAACACCGCCCTTCGAACACTACGCCCCCGTCCTGCAGCGGGTGGTCGACCGCTTCGCTGCGGATAAGGGTTAAATCGAGCGGGTGATGCCGCCGTCGATGCGGATGTTCTGGCCGGTGATGTAGCCGGACTTGTCAGAGGCCAGGAAGGCAATGGTCTCAGCCACTTCTTCCGCCCGCCCGTAGCGGCCCATGGGAATCCGCACCCGCCGGTCTTCTTTCTCCGGCAGACTGTCGATGAAGCCGGGCAGGACGTTGTTCATGCGGATCCCGTCGGCGGCATATTTGTCGGTGAAGAGCTTGGTGAAGGCCGCGAGCCCGGCACGGAACACGCCGGAGGTTGGGAACATCTCCTCAGGTTCGAAAACGGCGTAGGTCGAGATGTTCACGATCGAGCCGCCGCCCTGCTTCTGCATCACCGGTGTGACCAGGCGCGAGATCCGCACCACATTGAGCAGGTAGAACTCCATGCCCAGATGCCAGTCCTCGTCGGTCAGTTCCAGCACCGGTCCCTTGGGACCGTGTCCGGCGCTGTTCACCACCGCATCGATCCGGCCCCAGCGCGCCATGGTCTGATCGACGAGCCGCTGCAGGTCTTCGACAGACTGGTTGGAACCCGTGACGCCAAGGCCGCCCAGTTCCTCGGCCAAAGCCTCGCCCTTTCCTGAAGAGGAGAGAATGGCGACGGCGAAGCCCTCCTCCGCCAGCTTGCGGGCCGCGGCTGCGCCCATGCCACTGCCGCCCGCGGTAACAATGGCAACCTTGGTTTCAGACATTGACCTTCCTTCCTACAGCTACATGCAATCCCGCGGGATCTTATCCGACCAGCGCCGCTCGAACAGCAGGGTCTCACCTTCGTAGATCTCGAGACTGGCTTCCAGGTGAAAGTCCGTGCCGTCCACGGTCATACGCGCCCTGGCTTCCGTGCGGGTCGCCCAGTCACCGCGGCTGCGTTTGGCGGTCATCTGTGCCTCACCGACCAGGCTCAGGGGATCATCCGGCTTGATCGACCAGCTCTCCCGGCGGATCTCATGAGAAACCATGCCGTGCCCCGGATGCTCATTCGCGCCGCCGTCATCGAGAATGTGATAGCGGGTGATGCCGGCGCTCATATCCTTTTCCACCCAGCGGCGGTCTTCGCCCGGTACCAGGACCTTGTACTTCGGCAGGGGATCGGGATCCGCCGGCTCCGGCATATCCGCGCGCTTCGCAGCCTGCAGAAGCGGCAGGGTGAAGCGGCTTCTCGGTCCGGTCACGATCTGCGCCGTTACCTGCGACGGCGGCGGCAGGATCAGCGGCCAGTAGGCGGTCGAGATCGAGACCCGGATGCGATGACCGGCCCGGAAAAGATGCCCCGACTCGTCGAGCGCGATTTCCACCTCCTCGAAGGTCCCCGGCGTCATGGGCGCAGGTTCGGCGTTGCTGTGCCGGTGCGCCAGATTGAGCACCCCGAGACTGACCCGCTGGGCCATGCCATCCGGATGCACGTCGACGAGCCTTACGATTAGGTTGCCGAGCGGAGCATCGATCGCGACCTTCACCGAAAGGCGCGGCCGTCCGAGGATCTCGAGCGGCTCCGACAGGGCTTCGGTCTCGAAGACCAGTGAACCGCCATCGTCGACGCGTTGATCGCCCGGCAAGTCCGCGCCAGGCGCGAGCGTAAAGTACTCGCCGGAGGCTGTGCCGCAATCCTGCGGCGAAGAGATGACAAGCGCTCCTTCCGAGCCCGGATCTTCGCTCAGCCGCCCCTTTTCGGTGAGGTGCAGTGTCCGGCTGCCGATATCAGGCGAGGGCCAGGTTTCGAGCGCCACCCAACGGCCCGGGTCGCTGTCACGCCAGGTCGAGGGACGAACCGCCTCGGTGATGTAAGCGCGGTAGGCAGGCAGCTCCCCAGCCCGGTTCTCAACACCCTTGAGCCAGCGGTCCCACCAACGGATGGCCTCGGCGTGGAAGTCCAGCCGCGGCTTGGGCCAGGCGAAATGCGGATACTTGTGAATCCAGGGACCGTTGATGGCCTTGACCGGCGCCGAGAGATGAGCCGCCGCGGTCGGCGGCGCGTTGCGGTAGCCGTCGCCCCAGCCGGCGATGATCAGAACCGCAGCCTCCAGCGCATCGTAGTCTTCGCAGATCGATCCATGCCGCCAGTAGTCGTCGCGCCGCTGGTGCGCCAGCCAGGTGGTGAGCGGAAACTCGATAGACTCCAGACGCTTCAGCCAGAGATCCCGCCAGCCCTCACCCACGATCGCCGGATCCGGTGGCCGCGAGGAATAGGACAGCATGTTGCTGGCCCAGTAGAAGTTGGCCGAGAGCAGGCAACCGTTCTTGTAGTGAATATCGTCGTTGTAACGATCGACCGTCGAACTCAGGGAGATGACCGCCTTAAGAGCCGGTGGCCGGAGGGCCGCGACCTGCAGGCCATTGAAGCCGCCCCAGGAGATCCCCATCATGCCGACCGCGCCGCTACACCAGTCCTGCGCCGCAAGCCAGGCGATGACCTCGGCGGCATCGGCCAGTTCCTGCGGCGAGTATTCGTCTTCAATGTCACCGTCCGAATCGCCGCTGCCGCGCATATCGACGCGAACGCCCGCATAGCCGGCACGGGCGAAAACCGGATAGGTGCTCTCGTCGCGCGGTGCGGTGCCATCGCGACGCCGGTAGGGCAGGAATTCGAGAACGGCCGGAACAGGGTCCGATTGCGCGTCGTCCGGCATCCAGATGCGCGCGGCGAGCCGGGTCCCGTCCTTTAACGGGATCCAGGCATCCTCAATGACGTGAAAAGAACGTTCTTCAGACACAGCCACTCCCTATCACGGCAACGAACTTAACGCAGAAAAGACTGCTGTTTCATGGTCTCGGCGGGTGCGACGCCCAGGCGCGAGAGCACCGTCGGCGCGATCTGGAGCTGGTCGAGAATCGTCCCGCTGTCCGGCCCCGTTCCCTCACCGAAGTAATAGAAGGCGACCTCACGCATCTCGTCACTCGTGCCGCCGTGGTGGCCGCGCTCCGACTGGCCGTGGTCGGCGGTGATCATGATCTCGTAGCCCTGGTCCAGCCAGCGCGGAACGACATTGCCGAGCACGCCATCGACCACATAGACCACGTGGTCCATTTCGGCAGAATCCGGCCCGTAGCGGTGACCGGTCGAATCGATGGTGCTACTGTGGATCAGCAGATAGTCCGGCTGGTGCCGGTCGATCATGATCGCCGCCTGGGCGAAGAGATCAGCCTCGGCGGGGGTGGCCATGTTGCCCTTGGTCTCGCCGGTCATGCTGTAGAAGCGGGCATGCTGGATCGGCAGGCTCTCGTCATCGACCTCCAGATCCCGGTAGATATCGAAGGGTGCGCGCTGGAAGTAGCTGGAAAAGAAGGAATGGGCCGCCGCCGCCGTGGTTCGCCCGGCCTTCCGCGCTTCGGAAAAGATATCCGGCGTCCCGACCCGCACCAGTTTGTAATTGTCCGCGATGCCATGTTCCTGCGGGGTCACGCCGGTATGGATAGAGACATAGCAGGGCCCCGAGACCGACGGCAGGGTCGCCCGCATCTTCCAGACCAAAGCGCCGCCCTGCTCGACCCAACCCTCGACATTGCCGAGCAGGCCGCGGGCCGTCTTCCAGCCCAGACCATCCAGGATGATCAGGACGACTTTCCGAGTCATTTCTCTCTCCGATAAAACGCCGGCCCGGTACAGCGCCGGTGGTGCTGTTGAGTTACGGCGCAGAGTGCCGGCGATTTGGAATCTCGGCAAGCCGCTTTCCAGCGTCCGAACGAGAAAAATCCGCAGGCTGCCTCCAGCGCCGCGGGATTAGACTCACCGGATATCTGCATACCACCGTAGGTATCTTAGCGAACAAAAAACACCATTCTTCGTTGACACTCATCCTGGCTGTAGATATATTTTCCCAGGAAAATATAAGCAGCTCCACCACCTCTCATGAAGAGAGCAAATCGGCACATCAAGCTTCCATCCTTCCATAGGAAATCGATCGACAGCAACGAGACGTCCCCCGGACCGAGACCCGGCATTCAAACGACAGGAGACCCCCATGCGCCCTGTAGCCGATTTTGAAATTCCGCGTGTCCCAAGCGACCCTGCCGCCGGCGACTGGATGCCGGACTACCCCAATCCGCCCGATCTGAGATTCGACTACTACGAGCTTCTGCATCGGGCACAACAGGCGGGCAACGGCATCGGCACGGCGCCCGCCTCCGCACCCAGCGTCGCGATCGTGGGCGGCGGCGTCGCGGGGATGACCGCCGCGCGGGAACTGCACCGCTGCGGCTACAAGGTGATCATCTTCGAAGCCAGCGACCGGATCTGCGGGCGCCACTACACAGTGCCGATCCGGGGCGAGACCACCGCCATGGAACTGGGAGCCATGCGCTTTCCCTATTTCACGGAGCGCGGCGAAGGCAATTGCCTTTTCGACTACTATCTGACCGCCGAGGCCAATGCCACGGCCGCCCCCTTCCCCAATCCCGGCTCGGCACCGGGCAACACCGGTATCTACATGAACCAGGGCTGGGGACCGGAAGGCGAATTCTTCAACAGCGGTCAGAAGGAGATGATCCTCTGGCCGGCCAGCAACAACAGCTATAACCCGCCGAACGATGCCTACCTGCAGCAGGTCTACGAGAAGGAATCCGCCTTCGTCAGCTTTTTCAGCACGACCGTCTCCAGCCTCTACACCCAGGCGGACTGGCCGAAAACCTGGGAAATGATCGCCAATCACTACGAAAAGATGTCCTTCGGCGACATGGTCTTCACCCCGGCGATCACGACCTACAACAACGACGGCTGGCTGGGCGGCTTCGGCATGGACGAAACGGAGTCCGAACTCTTCTATACCATCGGGGCCGGTGACGGCAGTTGGGGCGCCTTCTATGAAATCGGCGCGCTCTGGTTCATCCGCTGCGTCATGTTCGGCTTCAACAGCAATCTGCAGTCCATGGTCGGGATCACCAACAAGAGTGGCCTGCCTTTCTATAACGACAGTTCGGTCCGCGACAGCAACGGCGCCCCCCTGACACCGCCGCTTTACGAGGGCATCCAGTCCCTGACGCAATGGCTGTTCTATCAGACGGCGCCGGGCGCCACGCGCTCCCTCTACGAAGCGGCGCGCGACGGCAACGACACCTCTGCCGATCTGTTCATCAACCGCGCCGTCAGCGCGATCGAAAGAAGCGGGTCGGGCCTGCTCGTGATCGATGACAATGGTCAAGCTTACGCCGTCGATTATGCCGTGATCACGCCGACCCTCTGGGCTTCGCAAACCTCCATCAACCTGCCGATCGGTCAGAATGACGGCTTCACCATGGAGGAGCTGCCACTTGAAGTGCTTTCAGCGCGCGACGAACAGCACAACATCACCTCCTGCAAGGTATTCTTCCCGCTGACCAGCACCTACTGGGAGAACTCCAGCATTCCGCAGGTGATTATATCGGACACCTTCGTGCAGGACGCTTATGGCGTGAAGTGGAATGCCAACGACGCCGGCGCGCTCCTGGCCAGCTACACCTGGGAGGACGATGCGGTCAAGCTGCTGCCCTACAACGACGCGGAGCTGTCCCGGAAGGTGCTCGCGGAGCTGGACGAGATCACCAGCAGCACCCTCGGCGACAAAATCAGCAACTACGTGAACGCCAACGACGCCACGGTCATGCACTGGTCGGAACAACCGACCTACCATGGCTGCGCCAAGCTCTACCGGCAGCGGAACTGGAGCCAGAACTATGCCCTGCTGAGCTACAACCAGGAGAAAAGCGCCGGCTCCGGCCTTTACTTCGCGGGCGAGAACTACGGCGTCGAGGGCGGCTGGACCGAACCCGCCCTGAGGCTCGCCATCGATGCGGTCATCCACATCATCAACAACAGCGGCGGCAGCTTCAACAACGGCTTCACCATGAACGACTACCCCCGCTATGACGTGACCTTCAAACCCGACCAAGACTATCCGGTGTGCAATGACACCTGAGGGCGGGGGAGCAAGGATCCGTGTATGAGGTCCAGGCGGAGACTGCGGTGAAAGCGCAGCCGCAGAACTGCGCGATCTACTACATTCCGGAATCCTATCAGGGCGGCAAGGCCCAGGTGGTTGGCCGGCAGTCCGCCGGCGAAGGCTTTCTCGACGCAATGATCCATCACAGCGGAGTCGAGGAACTCTTCTGCCTGACTTCAGGACCGGCGCACTTCGAAGAATTTCAACGGCAGGCGGAAGAAGGGTGGCGATCCGGCGGCAAAACGGGCAACACCCCGGCCTGTAGCTGGATCCGCCCCAACGACCTGAGCGGGCTGGCCCGCGCCGGCTGCCTCTTTCAGCCCGGACCGATCATCGCGGAATCCGCCTGGCTACGCCGATACGGCGGCGAGCGCCTCTTCAGCATCTGCGGCATCACGCACTCCGTCGCGACCGAGCGCGTGATCAGAGGCATCCGCGATTTCATCACCGCCCCGACCCAGCCCTGGGACGCACTGATCTGCACCTCGCAGGCGGTGAAGGCCGCCAGCGACAGAATCCTGGAATCCTGGACCGACTATCTGGGCCGGCGCGGCATAAGGGTGCCGCCGAACCCGATGAAGCCGGCAATCATCCCGCTGGGCGTCCACGCGGCGCGCTTCCGCCGCAACGAGAAGACTGAGGCAGCCGGCCGGACACTGCGCGCAAAGCTGGGGATCGGGGCGCAAGACATCGTGGGGCTCTACTTCGGCCGGCTCAACTTCTTCTCAAAAGCCCATCCGACACCCATGTTCCGGGCCTTCGAACTGGCGCAGCATCGATTCTCGTCCGGGCGCTTACATCTCATCCTGGCCGGTCAGTTTTCAGATCCGGGAAGTCAGCGGAGCTTCGATGCGGCACGGCGCCTCTTCTGCCCCTCTGTGCAGGTTCACTGGATCGACGGCACCCAAAACCAGTTGGCGAACCAGAGCTGGCACGCCGCGGATTTCTTCATCTCCCTGCCCGACAACGTCCAGGAAAGCTTCGGCCTCACGCCCGTCGAAGCCATGGCAGCCTCCCTGCCCTGTATCGTCAGCGACTGGAATGGCTATCGCGAAACCGTGGTCGAGGGCGAGACCGGCTTTCTGGTTCCGACCATGATGGCGCCACCGGGGGCCGGTATCGAACTGGCGGACCAGCATGCCAAACAGCACTACGATCATTTCAATTTCATCGGTCTTGTCGGTCAGGCAACCGCGGTCGACATCGACCGCTGCGCGCAGGCCATCACGACCCTGGCCGAGAACCCGGAACTGCGCCACCGTATGGGTGCGGCCGGCAGGCGGCGCGTCGAACAGCTCTATGACTGGCGGCAGGTGATCGGGCAATACCAGGCGCTCTGGCGGGAACTGGCCGAAATCAGGGCGAAGGCGCGAACACTGGGAGAGCGGGATCGCGACCGAGATCCCGTGCATCCCGATTACCCCGACCCCTTCACGCTGTTTCAGAGCCATCCCACCGCTGCTTTGCGGCGCGACAGCAAACTGCGCCTCGCCGATCTGGACGCGCACTTCTTACTCAAGCGTCTCAGATCCGATCCGATGCACAGCTTTCCCGCTGACTCTCTGCTCGACGACGACAAGGTCGACGCCATAGTGACGGCGCTGGAAAAGGCGCCGCAAAACCTCGAAAGCCTTTTCAACAGCAATGCAAGCGCCGCAAACGCCCAATCCCCTAGTGCCAAGGCCATGAGGACGATCATGTGGCTTTATAAATTCGGCATCGTGACGGTGGAGACATGACATGAAGAACGCATCCGCGCCCAGGCTCTGCTATCTACTGTCACATTACATCAGCCATCGGCGGGCCGGCACGGCCTACCGGAACTGTATAGAGTCCCTCGGTATCGAGCTGGTCGACCACCCGCGTCAGGCCGACATTGTCATCCTTCACAACGAACCCTGGAGCTACGCCGGCTATTTCCGGGCCTTCCCGGAACTCGAGGATCGTTATGTCATCGGCTATTCAGTCTGGGAAACCGATCTGCCTCCGGCACACTACCGTCACAACCTGAGCCTCCTGGACGAGGTCTGGACCTGTTCCTCCTACTGCCGTGAAATCCTCGCGCCCTTCTGCCGGCGGACTGAAATCATTCCTCACGTGGTAAGCCCGCCGAAGGTCGATCCGCAGGCCATCGCCCGGATGGAGAAACGCATCGGCTATCAGGACAGCGCCTTTTACTTTTACTGCATCACCAACGGCAGCAATCCGAGAAAAGACCTGCGGACGGCCCTTGAGGCCTTCGGCGACCTCTTTCCCGAGGGCCCTGCGCGCTTCATCGTCAAAAGCAATGCCCCGCTGCCGCGGGATCTTCCCCGCCCTGCCGGTCTGATCGAAATCGCTGAGCCGCTCTCCGACGCGGACCTCGATGCCCTGCACCATATCGCCCACTGCTTCGTCAGCGCGCATCACGCCGAAGGCTGGGGTCTCGGGCTGAGCGAGGCCATGGCCTGCGGCAACCTGGCCGTGGCGACCGGCTACAGCGGCAATATGGAGTTCATGAACGGCAACAACTCCCTGCCGGTCGATTACAACGTGATCCCGATCAGCGGGGAAGACCTGCGGCGGCAGCCGGAGCTCTTAACCGCCCAGATGCGCTGGGCACAGATTGACCGGGACGACCTGCGCCGGAAACTGCGCCAAAGTCACGACGCCTGGGTCAGGCTGCGGCCGCTGCGTCACCAGGCCCAGATCGATCTGCGCGGTTATCTGCCTGAACGCATCACGCAGTTCATCGATCTTCGCCTGACGGAGATAGATTTGAACTGTTTTCACCAGCGTCAGAGCGCATAATCCGCAGGAATCCAGCAACGGACCCGCAGAGACAGGTGAATGACCGCACGCGACCCCTTTTACGCTCCCCGTATCGACGACGAAATCTGGGCCTTTATTGACCGCACCAACAGTTTTTATCCGCCTGACACAGTCGATCAGAGCGTCGCCGGGCAGCGGGCGGTCTATGACGAGATGTGCGCAGCTTTCCGGCAACCGCGGCCGGACAGCGTAACCGCCGAAGACAGCAGCATCGAAACCTCCGGTGCCACTGTCCCGGTGCGTCGCTATCGATCTACAGACAAGAGCGATCCGGCAGCGACTGTCATCTACTACCACGGCGGCGGCTTCGTGGTCGGCGGCCTGGAGAGCCACGACGATGTCTGCGCCGAGATCGCCGCGGCCACAGGCTTCATGGTGGTCTCAGCCGACTATCGGCTTGCGCCCGAGCATCTCCATCCCGCGGCTTACGAGGATGCCCTGGCGGTCTATGAGTCCGTGGCATCCGAAGGGCGCCCCGTCCTGCTCTGCGGCGACTCCGCCGGCGGCAACCTGGCAGCGGCGGTCTGTCTCACGGCGCGCGGACGAAGCGACGCGCCGGTCGGACAGGTCTTGATCTATCCGGGCCTCGGCGGCGAAAGCTTGTGGCTGCCGTCCTACCAGGAGGAGGCCAACGCGCCTATGCTCACGGCACGAGACATCATGTTCTATAAAAGGACCCGGGTGCCGGATGAGATCTCAGACGAAGCCCTGGCCAAGGATCCCACCTATGCGCCGCTCCTGGCCGAGGACTTCACGGGTCTCGCAGCCTGCGTGATCGTGACCGCCGACTGCGACCCGCTGCGCGACGACGGACCTGCTTACGTCAAGCGGCTCAAGGATGCCGGCGTGGAGGCCGAATGGATCAACGAGCCAGGGCTGGTCCATGGTTATCTGCGCGCGCGGACCACAAGCGAACGGGCGAAGCAGAGCTTCGCCCGTATCTGTGATGCCATCTCCCGACTTGGAGGGATGGCGTAAGCTCGATCAGTTCCCGGCCGCCGCCATCTTGCGCTCGGACAGAGCCTTCTCGAGCCAGCCCAGTTCCATCTCGGGCACCGACTTGAGCAACAGGTCCGTATAGTCGTCGAAAGGCGGCGAGAGCACCTTGTTCTTCGGCCCGAAACGCACCAGCCGTCCCTGATACATCACCGCGATGGAGTCCGCGATCGCGCGGACCGTCGCGATATCATGAGTGATGAAGAGATAAGAGACGTGGGTCTCGTCCTGCAACTCCATCAGCAGCTTCAGGATCCCTTCCGCAACCAGCGGATCGAGCGCCGAGGTCGGTTCGTCGCAGATGATCAGCTTGGGGTCCGCCGCCAGCGAACGGGCAATGCAGACTCTCTGCTTCTGACCGCCTGACAATTCGGCCGGATAGCGGTCGATGAAGGACTTGCCCATTTCGATCTGATCGAGCAACTCGATGGTGCGCTTTTCTTTTTCCGCACCGCGTAGGCCGAAGTAAAAGGTCAAGGGGCGTCCGATGATCTCCCGTACCGTATGGCGCGGGTTCATGGCGACATCCGCCATCTGATAGATCATCTGCAGCGCGCGCAGATCCTCCCGTGGCCGATCCGCCAGCTTGGGTGCCAGTTCCCGCCCGTCGAAGGTCACCCGTCCGCTGCTTTGCGGCAGCAGGCCGGTGATGACGCGCGCGGTCGTCGACTTACCCGAACCGGACTCTCCCACCACCGCAAGGGTCTGACCCTTCGGCAGGTGGAACGACACATCGAAGAGAACCTGCAGCGAGTTGCCGTAGGCCGCATCGATGTTCTCGATCATCAGCAGGGCGTCGGACTGATCCTCCGCCTCCGGTTTGATGTTCGAGCGGACCGAAACCAGTTCACGGGTGTAGTCCTCCTGCGGCGCCTCGATGATCTGCGAGACCGGCCCATACTCCACGGTGTTGCCGTGGCGCAGCACCATGATGTCGTCCGACACCTGGGCCACGACGGCGAGGTCGTGGGTGATATAGAGCGCCGCCGTGCCGGTCTCCTCGATCGCGTGCTTGATCGCCGCCAGAACGTCGATCTGCGTGGTCACGTCCAGGGCGGTCGTGGGCTCGTCGAAGACGATCAGGTCCGGCTGAGAACAGAGCGCCATGGCGGTCATCGCGCGCTGCAACTGACCACCGGACACCTGGTGCGGATAACGCTGACCGAACTCCTTGGGGTTCGGCAAGCCCAGAACCTCGAAGAGGTGGTCGGCCCGCTCCGCCGCCTCGGCCCGGCTCGAGATGCCGTGCAGAACCGTCGCTTCGATGATCTGATCGCCGAGTCGGTGCGCCGGGTTGAAGGCCGCCGCCGCGGATTGCGCCACGTAGCAGACCCGCGAGCCGCGCAGGTCCCGCACCCCGGATTTCGGGATCTGCAGGATATCGGTGCCGTTGAGCTTAACCGACCCGCCGGTGATCCGGACGCCGCCTCGGCCGTAGGCCATGGAGGCCAGTCCGATGGTCGACTTACCCGCGCCCGACTCCCCGATCAGCCCAAGCACCTTGCCCTTTTCCAGGGTGAAGGAGACACCATGGACGATCTCGATGTCTTTGGGCGGCTCCCCCGGAGGATAGACGGTCGCACCAATACGAAGGTCCTCGACCTCCAGCAATGTATCAGACATCTCCGCGTCCTCCCTTCAAGCTGGCGGTTCGGTTCAGCAGCCAGTCCACGACCAGGTTGACGCAGACCGCCAGGGCCGCAATGGCCCCGCCGGGAATCAGGGCGGCCGGGACACCGAAGATAATGCCGTCCTTGTTATCCTTGACCATGCCGCCCCAGTCAGCCTCCGGCGGCTGAATACCCAGCCCCAGGAACGACAGCGACGAAAGGAAAAGAACCGCGAAGGCGAAGCGCAGGCCAAACTCGGCCAGCAGCGGCGAGAGCGCGTTGGGCAGGATCTCCCGGAAGATAATCCACATCCGGCCTTCACCGCGCAGGCGGGCGGCTTCGACGAAGTCCATGACCACGATATCGACGGCCACCGCCCGGCCCAGCCGGTAGACGCGGGTCGAGTCGATGATCGCCATGACCAGGATCAGGATCCAGAGTTCCTGCGGCAGGGCCGCCAGAACCACCAGAGCGAAGATCAGGGTCGGAATGGCCATCATGAGGTCGTTGATCCGCGACAGCACCTGGTCGGTCCAGCCGCGCACCACCGCCGCGAAGAAGCTCAAGAAGATTCCGAGTGAGAAGGACAGGATGGAGGCGACCGCCGAGATGAAGATCGTGGTCTGCGCGCCGTACATCATGCGTGAGAGCAGATCGCGCCCCAGGTTATCCGTCCCCAGCAGAAACTTCGCGGACGAGGGTTCCCAGACGTCGCCGACGATATCCCGCTCGCCATAAGGCGCCAGAAGGTCGGCGAAGACTGCGGCAAAGAGAAACACGATAACGCCGAATAGGCCGATGCGCGCACTCCAGGGCATGGTTTTGATCATTTGCATGGCCATACCCTCACTTCGGATGCCGCAGACGCGGGTTCGCGAGGATACCCAGAATGTCCGCCAGCATATTCAGCAGGATATAGACCGCCGCGAAGACCAGTCCGCAGGCCTGAACCACCGGCATGTCACGAATGGTGACCGCGTCGACGAGGTATTGCCCCATACCCGGATAGACGAAGATCACCTCGACCACCACGACACCCACCACCAGGTAGGCCAGGTTCAGCGCAACCACGTTGATGATCGGCGCGACCGCATTCGGCGCGGCATGCTTGGCGATGATCCGAAAGGCATCCAGGCCCTTGAGTTCCGCCGTTTCAATATAGGCGGAGGACATGATGTTGAGGATCGCCGCCCGGGTCATGCGCATCATATGCGCCAGCACAACCAACACCAGCGTCGCACAGGGCAGCGCGATCGCAGCAAGCTGATCGCCCAGCGGCATGCCCTCGAACACGGTCGAGGGGAAAACCGCCACACCCCAGTTCACGGCGAAAAACAGGATCAGAAGATAGCCGGTGAAGAACTCGGGCAGGGAAATCGCCGCCAGCGACAGAATATTGATCAGGCGGTCGATGAAGGTATTGCGATAGTGCACCGCGATCATGCCAAGGCCGATGGCCAGCGGCACGGAAACCACCGCGGCCCAGAAGGCCAGGAAAAGAGTATTGCCGAGCCGTTTACCGATCTGCTCCGACACACTGGCCTTATTGGCCCAGGAGGTGCCGAAGTCACCCTGCAGAACACCGCCGAGCCAGCCGAAGTAACGCTCCAGCAGAGGCGCATCCAGACCCAGTTCCTTGCGGATATTGGCGATTGCCTCGGGCGTTGCGGACTGACCGAGATAGGCCTGGGCGAAATCGCCGGGCAGGATCTCGATGCCGATGAAGAGAAGGGCCGAAATGGCCAGAAGAAGAACGAAACCTAAAAAGATACGTTGCAGAAGCAGGGCGAGGAGCGGACTGCTACTGAGAAAGCCTCCCGCCGGGCCTGTCCCGCCCGGCCGGCTGGTATTTGCGTTGGACATGGTTCATTTCCGGAGCTCTGTGATGGAGAATCATCAACTGGGCTGCGGAAAGAAACGGCCACGGCCCAGGTGGAAACGGGCGGCCCCGACGACCGCCCGTCTTCACAGAGTCGTCAGACCAGCCAGGAGCGGATGGCCGCGAAGCCGTTCGACATTTCACCGCCGGCATCATGCACGTAACCGCCGACTTTCTTCGATACGGCCGCGATGAAGTCGTTGAACATCGGCAGGATCAGGCCGCCGTCGTCCCGCACCATCAGCGCCATTTCGCGGTAAAGCTCCGCCCGGCGCTTGTCGTCGAGTTCCGCACGGGCAGCGACGAGCAGTTCGTCGAAGGCCGGCCGGCTCCACTTGGTGTCGTTCCAGTCCGCACCGGTCTGGTAGGCCACGGAATACATCTGATCCTGGGTCGGACGGCCGCCCCAATAGGAGGTGCAGAAGGGCTGTACGTTCCAGACGTTGGACCAGTAACCGTCCGCCGGCTCACGCTTGATGTCGATGGTGATTCCGGCCTGCGCGCAGGACTGCTGGAACAGCACCGCGGCATCCTCGGCGCCGTTAAAGGCGGCATTGGAGGTGCGGAGCAGAACCGGCCCGTCGTGACCCGACTTCTTGAAGTGGAACTTCGCCTTATCCGGATCGTAGGTGCGCTGCGGAATGTCGTTCGGGAAGAAGGCATAGGCCTCGTTGATCGGGAAGTCGTTGCCGACCTTGCCGTAGCCGCGCAGGATCTGCTCGACCATCTGCTCCCGGTTCATCGCATGCTTCAGCGCCAGACGCAGATCGACGTTGGAGAAAGGCTCCTTGTCGGTGTGCATTATGAAGACGTAGTGACCGCGGCCGGAGGTGTTCTCGATGGTCACGGTCGGCGCACGCTTCAGCAGGCCGATGGTCTTGGGATCGACGCGGTTGATCATATGCACCTGGCCGGAGGTCAGGGCCGCCATGCGGGCGGTCAGATCGTTGATCACCAGGATCTCGACCGAGTCTGCGTGACCGACTTCCGAACGCCAGTGGCCTTCGTACTTTTCGGCGGCGTAGCGCACGCCTGGCTCGTTCACGCTCACCTTGTAAGGACCGGTCGCGACACCGGCGGCCGGATCGTCGACGCCGCCACCCGGCTGAATGATCAGGTGGTAATCGGACAGCATATAGGGCAGATCGGCATTGCCCGAATCCAGCGTGACCAGAACACCGTCGTCGCCGTCTTTCTTGATACCGGAGATGGTTTTCATGACGCCGAGCGCGCCGGATTTGGCGTTTTCGTCCGAATGGCGCAGCAAGGTGGCCACCACGTCGTCGGCGGTCATTTCCTTGCCGTTGTGGAAGGTCACACCCTTGCGGATTTTGAAGCGCCAGGTCTTGGCGTCCGCGGAGGCATCCCAGGATTCGGCGAGCACCGGCACCGGTTTGCCATCGACCGGGCTGGTTTCCACCAGGGTCTCACCCCAGACGCGGCCGAAGGTGAAAGGAATCGAGCTGGCGAAGGTGGCCGGGTCCAGGCTGTCGGCGGAGGTACCGCCGTTCATGCCCAGCTTCATATGCCCGCCCTTGTTGGGTCCGGCAGCCAGCACCGTGGAAGACAAAAGACTGGTGGCCAACGGCGCCGCAACACCGAGCGCGGCGGCACGACCGAGAAAATCACGCCGGCTCACCTGACCGCGCGCAACCAGCAGTCCCAGATCCTTGAGTTCATCAGACATTGCAACTTGCTCCCTGCTTTTCTGTTCTTTTCTAACCGATATCAAAGCAGCCCCCTTCATTGGGCCGCTGTTCCAAATGCGACAAACAAATTTTATATCAGCGAACCACGTCAGTCTCGTTTCATTTCACAGCCCTGTCGACGAGATTATGCCGGGACGCAAGGAATCCTCAAATTGCAGTCTCTAGGATTGTCGAATTCCCGTCATCACATCGTGGATTTTACGACAAAAACCGTACCTAATTCGACAAACTTCGGCGTATTTCCGCCTGTCAGGGCAATTCCGGCATCGCCGGCCCAGGGCCTACGGGAAGCAGAAAGGATGCACGGCAGAGCCCGCAAAACCGCCGAATAGTACTGATTTCTCAAAGGATTAATGCACCGACGCGGAAAGAGCCCGCCTTCACAAATTTGTTAGCGGGAGTCGCTTTTAATAAAGACAGGCCGGAACGACTGATTGGTTCGGGCCAGGGCTGATACGCTCAAAGCGAGAAGTCCACAATGCACTGGCCGGTGCCGCTGCTGGGAAAATAGTCACAGAGAATCTCGCCTCTGCCTTGGTACCTGTCCCAGCCGAGCACACCGAAGAGCATACCGGTGTCGGCCATCGCGCCCTCGCCGACGCAGTTCGTCACATAAGTCGGCAGCATCTTCAGGAAGGTGGAGATCTCGCCCTGCTGCCAGAGCTGCAGCACGCGCAGGTCGACCTGCCGGTAGAACTCGTCGGTAATCTGGTTGAGATAGTCCTGGGAGACCGCGTTGGGCGCGAAAGCATGGGAAAGAGAGCCCGACGCCAAAAAGGCGACCTTGCGATCACTCGCCTGAACCGCTTTGAGCAGCGAAGCCCCAAAGGCGGCGTTCTCCGCCGGGGTCGAGAACTGATTCGCGGCGATCGAAAGAACGCGGGCTCCGAAGTGGTTCATATGCCGCATGGGAATCAGCGTCCCGTACTCGACGCTCAGGTCCTCCACCTCGTGGCAAATGGCGCGGATACCGTCCGCTCGGGCCTGGTCCTGGATCTGCCGCCCCAGTTCCGGATCGCCCACATAGTCGTATTCCATCCCCTCCAGCATGTGCGGCAGTTCGTTGCTGGTGAAGCGGCCTTTCATCTCGGGCGAACCGCTGAGATGGAAACCCTGGTTCACGAGCCAGTGGGTGTCGCAGATGACAAAAGTCTCAACCCCTCTGGCCTCCGCCCGCCGGCCCAACTCCCTCAGGCCGTCGATGGCGAATTGTCGGATGCCTTTCAGCTCCTCGATCGTCTCGGACATCCAGATCGAAGGAACATGGGTGATCTTGGCCGCCTGAACGAGCTCGCCCATCTCAAGCTCCCAATCTAGGGATTCTGTGGTCTCCAAGGGCGAAGGCGATGTTCTTTGTCTCCATATAGAAATCGAAGCTGTAGTCGCCGCCGTCGCGGCCGATCCCGCTGTCCTTCACCCCGCCGAAGGGCGTGGGCAGATGGCGGACGTTTTCCGAGTTCACCCAGATCATACCCGCATCCAGTTGATCGGAGAAGCGCAGGGCGCGGGAGAGATCGTTGGTCCAGACGTAGCCCGCCAGGCCGTAGCGGGTGCCATTGGCAATTTGCAGGGCCTCGGCTTCGTCCGTGAAGGAAATGGCGGTCAGGACCGGCCCGAAGATTTCTTCCTGGGCGATCCGCATGTCATTGCGCGCCTCGGCAAAGAGGGTCGGCGCTACGTAGTGTCCGCCGCCGGGGCCGTCGAAGGCGGTCCCTCCCTGGGCGATTCTGGCACCTTCGCTTCTGGCGACGTCGAAGTAGGACACCACCTTGCCGAAGTGCCGCTGGTGAATCAGCGGCCCGACTTCGGTCGCCGGATCTAGAGGATGGCCGACCTTGATCCGGGCCACGCGTTCGGACAGCCTAGCCGTGAACTCGCCGTAGAGGCTTTCCTGTACCAGCAGCCGGCTGGAAGAGGTGCAGCGCTCACCGTTCAGGCTGTAGATCATGAAGACGGCAGCATCCAGGGCGCGTTCCGGATCCGCATCCTCGAAGACCACCACCGGGTTCTTGCCACCCAGTTCGAAGTGCACCCGCTTCAAGGTCTCCGCCCCTTGGCGCATGATCGCCGAGCCGGTCGCCGACTCGCCGACGAAGGCAATCGCCTTGATGTCGGGATGTTCCGTCAGCGCCTTGCCGGCGTCTTCGCCATAGCCGTTCACCAGGTTCCAGACCCCTTTGGGCAGCCCGGCCTCTTCCGCAATTTCGATCAGCAGTCTCGCCGTCACCGGGCTCCATTCGGCGGGCTTGTGCACCACCGTGCAGCCCGCGGCCAGGGCCGGCGCGATCTTCCAGGTCGAGAGCATGAAGGGCGTGTTCCAGGGCGTGATCACGCCCACCGGCCCGATGGGCCGCCGGCCAGAGATGTTCATATGATTGACGCTGGGCATGGAACGGCCGTCACAGGCCTCGGGCGCCCGGTCCGCAAAGAAGCGGAAGTTCTCCGCTCCACGGATCGCCGCCTTGCTCATAAAACGGATGGCCTGCCCCGTATCCCAGGATTCCAGCAGCGCGATTTCCTCCGCGCGGGCGACGATCGCATCGGCGACCCGGTGCAGGATCGCCTTGCGTTTGACCGGATCCATGTCCCGCCAGGCCGGAAAGGCCGCCTTGGCCGCCGCCGCCGCGCGATCGATGTCCTCGACCCCGCCTTTCGCAACCCGGCAGATCTCGCTGCAATCGACCGGTGATTCCGTCACGAAGGTCTCCCCGCCACTGGCAGCAACCGCTTCGCCGTCGATATGATTCAAGACGCCCTCGCGCCGGAAGCGTTCGAGGTGGCCTTCGAGCTTGCTGAGGTTCTGCTCAAAATCACTCATACTTCTCTGCCGCCCCTAGTTATTCGCCTTGCGCTTTAAGGCGCTGGTGAATGGAATTCTTCTTGAAACTGAGATCCGGGTCGATCTCCCGCACTTCGAAAGACAGCGCCAGGGGCCGCTGATCAAAAAGCGCAGCTAGGTGGGCTTCAGCCGCCGCGAAAACCGCCTGCCCGGCCTGCTGGCGGGTTTCCAGGTCGCGCCCGCGCCCCATGCGCAGGGAGATATCGACAAAAGCATTCTCCGGCGCCGAATCCGCAATCGCGTAGTCGCTGCACTTCAGAGCCCGAACCCGGATGCCGCCCAGCGGGAATACGCCCGTCTCCACGGCCGCCACGCGAAGGGCTTCGCAAAAGGCCATGAAGTCGATCTCCTCCTCCACGTTGGCCGAATACTCGATAGTGAAATGAGGCATCGCCTTGGCTCTTCCTGTTCCCGGATAGTGATGACAAGAATAATTTAACTTGTTAAATATTTCAAGAAGAATTACGATCGCTGGCGCGATGACAAACAGTCAGGTTGGAGGTTCTCGTGTCCAGGCTGCCGGAAGACTTTTTACGCGGCTCGATCCCGCCGCTGATCACGCCTTTCAAGAACAACGAAGTCGACTACGAGGCCTACGGCAAGCTGGTCGAATACCAGATCGAACAGGGCTCCCACGGCATTCTCGTCAACGGCACCACCTCCGAGCCGGCGTCACTCAGCGTTGAAGAACGCAACCGGATCGTCGATGTCGCGATGGAAGCGGCCGCCGGCAAGGTTACGGTTGCCGTCGCCTCCGGCTCACAATCCTTCGCCGAGACCGATGCGCTGACCCGCCATGCGGTCAAGGCGGGCGCCGACGCCCTGCTGATCGTCACCCCCTACTACTCCCGGCCGCCGCAGCGTGGCATGGTCGCCTACTACGAAGCGCTGACCCGGGATCACGACACGCCCTGGATGGTCTATCACATTCCCGGCCGGGCCGCGGTCGACATGAAGGTGGCCACGGTCGAGGAACTGCACGCGCGCTGCCCCAACTTCGTCGGCATGAAGCACGCGTCGCTCGATCTCGGCTACGTCACCGATGTCTTCGAGGCTGTGGGGGACGACTTCCGTTTCTTCGTGGGACTGGAGGAACTCAGCTTCCCGATGATGGCGGTCGGCGCCTGCGGCCTGATGAACGCGGTCGGCAACCTGGCGCCGCGGGTTCTCGCCGATCTTTGCGAGGCCGTCTGGCGTGGCGAGCTCTTCGAAGGCCGCCGCCTCCACCGGCAGCTCTTCGAGATCAACAAGGCGATCTTCTACGACATCAATCCGATCCCCATGAAGTATATGATGAAGCGCATGGGTATCCTGCCGCAGAACGAACACCGCCTGCCGTTGGTGCCGGCCGATAAGGCGCTGGAGGAACGGCTGGACGGCGTACTGACCCGCGCCGGTTTTATTTGAGGGCGTGACATGAAGCTCATCACCTATCGTCACCGGGGGCAGCAGGGCTTCGGCGCCGTCACGCCCGACGGCATCGTCGAACTTGCCGACAAAATGGATCTGCGCCGTGAGGGCGTGCGCGGTCTTTTGAATGCAGACCGCCTGGCGGAAGCCGAGGCGCTGGCTAAAGAAGCTGAAGCGACGCTGAAGCTGGAAGAGGTCACGCTCGCGCTGCCGGTTCCCGATCCCGTCAAGATCTTCTGTATCGGCGTCAACTACATGAACCGCAACGAAGAGTACAAGGACAACACGGCTGCGCCCACCAATCCCAGCGTCTTCATGCGCAATCCCCTCTCCTTCGTGGCGCAGGGCGAAGCGCTGGAGATCCCGCCGGAGTCAGAGCAGCTCGATTACGAGGGCGAGATCGTGCTGGTGATCGGCAAGGCGGGCCGGCGCATTCCCCAGGCCGAAGCCCACGGGCATATCGCCGGCCTGACCATCATGAACGAGGGTTCGGTCCGGGACTGGCTCCGACACAGCAAGTTTAACGTCACCCAGGGCAAAAACTTCGACCGCTCGGGCGCCATCGGTCCCTGGATCGAAACGGAGCTCTCGGACATCGACCTCACCGACATGAAGATCGAGACCCGGGTCAACGGTGAAGTCCGTCAGCAGGACAGCACCGCCTCCATGGCCTTTCCCTTTGCCCGACTGATCGAATACCTCTCGACCTTCGCGACGCTGCTGCCGGGCGATCTCATCGCGACCGGCACGCCGACCGGCGCCGGCGCCCGGTTCGACCCGCCGAAATGGCTGCGCCAAGGCGACCGCGTTGAGGTGACGGTCGAGGGTGTCGGAACACTCTCGAATCCGGTCCAAAGAGAACGTCTGTCCTGAAGTCTGCCAAACGAAGGCGCGGAGGTTCGGTTATTTGACCGGCGCAGATATTCATTTGGCATGCGCTTCCGATCTATCCAATAATTGCGCTTAGTCGGACGGCCCCGGTTTAACTCCGGCGAAGATCGAAGCAAGACAAACGGGCCAGACGGCGCGATCCGGCACTAAAGAGGGAGGAAAAACAGGGATGAAGACGATGACACGACGCTTCGCAACCGCCGCGGCTCTGCTGGCGGGTTTCACCTTTGCCGCCAGCGCGACGGCGCAGGAGGTGACGCTCAAGGTCCATCATTTTCTGTCACCGAAGGCGCCGGCGCATACGAAGCTGGCCATGCCCTGGGCCGAAGCCGTCGAAGAACAATCCGGCGGCCGCATCAAGGTCGAGGTCTATCCGGCCATGCAGCTTGGCGGGAAGCCGCCGCAGCTCATCGATCAGGTGCGCGACGGTATCGTGGACGTGGTCTGGACTCTGCCCGGCTACACGGCTGGCCGTTATCCGGTCATCTCCGCCTTCGAACTGCCCTTCATGGTGACCGATGCCGAGGCGACCTCGCAGGCGGTGCAGGAGTATTATGAAAAGAACGCCAGGGCGGAGTTCGGTGACGTCCATCCGCTGTTCTTCCACGTACATGCCCGCGGTTCCTTCCACACCCGCGAAGCCCCGATCACTTCGGTGGCGGACTTCGAGGGCCTGAAGCTGCGCGCGCCCAACCGCCTGATCGGTGCCTCGCTCGACGCATTGGGCGCCTCGCCGATCTTCATGCCGGCCCCCGCCCTGCCGGAAGCGCTCTCCAAGGGTGTGGTCGACGGCACGGTCTTCCCCTGGGAGGTGGTGTTGCCGCTGAAGATCTTCGAACTTGCCCCGAACCACGCCGAGATGATCTCGCCGCGCGGCATGTACACCTCGGTCTTCATCTTCGCGATGAACAAGGGCAAGTACGACGGCCTGCCCGACGACCTGAAGAAAGTCATCGACGACAATTCCGGGATGGCCTTGGCCCAGCGCATGGGTGCGGTCTGGGACGAGGTCGAGGTGGTCGGCGAGAACAAATCGCGCGAGCGCGGCAACACGGTCGTCGAACTTTCCGACGCCGAGGTCGCCAAGATCCAGGAGATCACACGGCCGGTGGTCGACAAATGGATCGCCGACCTGACTGGCGCCGGCCACGACGGACAGGCCCTCTACGACGAGGCCAACGGTCTGATCGAAAAGTATAGCCAGTAAACCTGAATCCCTATCGGCGGATCGGCTGAAGTGTCCTCGCTACAGTTCGCTCAGGAAAAGACGGCAGCCTTCATTCGTGCAGGCTGCCGTTTTCTGGCGATGCTCGGCGGGCTCGTCCTGGTCGCGATCGCGGTGACCACGGTGGTCAGCGTGCTCGGCCGCTACTTCTTCAACAGCCCCATATCGGGGGATTTTGAAATTGTCGAGGTCGGCTGCGCGATCGCCGTCGCCCTCTTCCTGCCCTATTGCCAACTGAAGGACGGCAACGTCATCGTCGACGTCCTGACCGGCGGCCTGCCGCCCGGCATCAAACGCCTGCTCGATGCCCTGGGCTGTCTGCTGCTCGCCCTGGTCGCCGCCCTGCTGGCCTGGCGGATGTTCGAGGGCGCCGCCGATCTGAAGCGCTACAACGATGAGAGCATGGTGCTGCATCTCAAGACCTGGTGGGGCTTCGTCGTGATCGTGCCCGCCCTCGCCCTGCTTTGCGCGACAGGCATCATGACCGCCTGGTCGGCGCTCACCGGCGAGGCTCTTCACAAGAGTAATCCGGATCTGCCGAAGCTGCCGGAGGACAACTGAGTGGCCGGCCCCACCATCGGCGCGCTGGTGATCGGCGCCATGCTGCTACTGATCTTCCTGCGCATCCCCATCGCCGTCTCCATGTTCGTCGCTGGCGCCGGCGGTTACCTGGTGATGAACGGGCTAACGCCCTTTCTGGCTTATCTCAAGACCAGCCCTTACTACCTGCTCTCTTCCTATTCCCTTTCGGTCGTGCCGCTGTTCCTGCTGATGGGGCATCTCGCGACCTACTCGGGTCTCAGCCGCTCCCTCTTCGATGCGGCCAACGGCCTGCTCGGGCACCTGCGCGGCGGGCTTTCCATGGCGGCGATCGGCGGCTGTGCCATGTTCGGGGCGATCTGCGGGTCCTCCCTGGCAACGGCGGCCACCATGGGGCAGGTCGCCCTGCCGGAGATGAAGCGCTTCAACTACGCGGGCAGCCTGGCAACCGGCGCTCTGGCCGCCGGCGGAACCCTCGGCATCCTGATACCGCCGTCGGTCATCCTGGTGATCTACGCCATCCTGACCGAACAGAACGTCGCCAAGATGTTCCTCGCCGCCTTCATTCCGGGCATTCTGGCGGCTATCGGCTACATCCTCGCCATCGCCATCTTCGTGCGCTTTGTGCCCGAGGCTGGTCCGGCCGCGGATCGCCTGGAGGCCAGCGAGCGCCGCCGCGCCTACCTGAGAGCTCTGCCGGCGCTGGTGCTGTTCCTGGTGGTGATCGGTGGCATTTATGCAGGAGTCTTCACTCCCACCGAGGCAGCCGCTTTCGGAGTCATCGGCACCCTGATCATCGCCGTCTTCAACGGCATCAAAATGGATCAGTTCCTGGAAGCCCTGCGCGGCGCGGCGGTTTCCACCGCGATGATCTATCTGATCCTGATCGGCGCCGATATCTTCAACGCCTTTCTGGCGCTGACCCACCTGCCCCAGAGCCTGGCCGAAAGCGTTTCAACCAGCGGGCTGCCACCGATCCTGATTCTCAGCCTGATCCTGCTGCTTTATTTCTGCCTCGGCTGCGTCATGGATGCGCTCTCCATGATCCTGCTCACCATTCCGATCTTCTTCCCGGTGGTCATGGCGCTGGACTTCGGCCTGACGGCCGAAGAGACCGCGATCTGGTTCGGGATCATCACTCTGATCGTCGTCGAGGTCGGCCTCATCACCCCGCCTGTCGGCATGAATGTCTTCGTCATCAACAAGATGGCGCAAGATGTCCCCATGACCGAAACCTTTCGCGGGGTCGTGCCTTTTCTCCTGTCGGATCTCGTGCGGGTCGTCGTGCTGGTGAGCTTCCCAGTGATCACGCTGGGACTACTACGCCTCTTTCCCTAGCGGAGCATCAGATCTTCCGCAGGTTGTTGAGCGCGACGAGCAGACGCTCAATCTCGTCCCGGCCCAGCTCCGCTTCGAGCTGTCGGTAGAGCTGCTCCGACTGCGGCGCGATCTCCTCGAAGAGCGCATGCCCCTGATCAGTGAGAGAGACGGAAACGACCCTTCCGTCGCCCCGTGACCGGCTGCGTTTGATCAGCTTTTTGTTTTCCAGCGTCCGGAAGATGCGGGTCAGGCTGGGGTGAAGAATACAGCAGATCTCGGCGAGCTGGGTCGCGCTGAGTTCATCGGCCTCGGCCAGCGCGCGGATCACACGCCACTGCTGCTCCGTCAGGCCGTAACCGGTGATCAGTGGCCGGAAACGCGCCATCACCGCTTCCCGGGCGCGCAGCAGGGAAATGGGCAGCGAATGCTCGATGGAACGCAAAGCGTTCATTGGGCCAAACCCCTCTCTGCCCTGCCTCATAAATCACGGCACCGACGGCGGGGCGGCTGACGCCTCCCCGCCGCAATAGTGCCGCTTGTCAGGCCGTGGCCTGATAGCCGCTGACGGCCTTCACTTCGAGGAAATCCTCGAGACCGAAGGTTCCGCCTTCGCGGCCGTTACCCGACTGCTTGTAGCCGCCGAAGGGGCTGCCCGCAGGGCGCTGGGCGCCGTTGATCTGCACCATGCCCGCCCGCAGACGGCGCGCGACGCGGTTGGCCCGCTCCGGGCTTCCGCTCTGGACGTAGGCCGCCAGGCCGTAAGGCGTGTCGTTGGCCATCTCGATGGCTTCCTCTTCGGTATCGAAGGGGATCATGCAGAGCACTGGGCCGAAGACCTCTTCCCGCGCGATAGTCATGTCGTTGTTGACATCGGCGAAGATGGTCGGGCGGACGTAGTAGCCGCGGTTCAGGCCTTCCGGACGGCCGGAGCCGCCGATCACGACGCGTGCGCCCTCACCAATGGCCGTTTCGATCAGGCCCTGGACCTTGTCGAACTGCATGGAGCTGACCAGCGGCCCGATGTGACGGCCTTCCTCAGCAGGATCGCCGACCTGGACTTTCTGGCCGACTTCCGCGGCGATCTCCACCGCATTGTCGTAGACGTCGCGCTGCACCAGCATGCGGGTCGGCGCGTTGCAGGACTGACCGGTGTTGTTGAAGCAGTGCAGCACGCCGGTTTTCACCGCCTTGGTCAGGTCGGCGTCCTCGAACACGATGTTCGGGGACTTACCACCCAGTTCCAGGGTCACGCGCTTGACCGTATCGGCGGCTGCCTTGGTCACGGCGGTGCCGGCCCGGGTCGAGCCGGTAAAGGACATCATATCGATATCCGGGTGACGCGACATGGCTTCGCCCACCACGGCACCCTCGCCATTGACCAGATTGAAAACGCCGGCCGGGAAACCCGCCTCGTCGAGAATCTCAGCAAAAAGAACACCAGACATCGGTGCGATCTCGCTCGGTTTCAGGACAACCGTGCAGCCAACCGCCAACGCCGGCGCAACCTTGAGCGCAATCTGGTTCATGGGCCAGTTCCAGGGCGTGATCAGACCGCAAACGCCGATCGGCTCCTGGACGATGCGCTCGCCCGAATCGTTGAAATCGTATTCGAACTCGAACTCTTTTAGCGCTTTGATGGTCGAACGCAGATGACCAGAGCCAGCAGCGGCCTGGCTGTGGTTCGCCATGGAGATCGGCGCGCCCATCTCCTGCGAGATCATCACGGCCATCTCACCGGCCCGACGGTCGTAGACTTCCACCAGCTTTTCCAGCAGCGCGATGCGCTCTTCGCGGCTGGTCCGGCTGTAGCTTTCAAACGCCTTGCGGGCGGCAGCCACAGCGCGGTCGATATCCGCCTCCGAGCCCAGCGAGATCGTGGCAAAGGCCGTTTCATTGGCCGGGTTGATCACCTCGAAGTCCTTTGCGACGGCAGGAGCAACCCACTGACCGTCGATGTAAAAGTCCGTCTTCTTCAGCATGATTCCCTTAACTCCCAAGCTGCCTGCAGCCGCCCTAGAACAGATGCAGATCACGGTGGCAAATTTGGCAACCATCTTCGTCAATCTGACTTTGCGCGCAAGCCGAAACATCGCATAGCTGCCAAGCGACTAACCGGAATGCCGGGCCCCCTGACCTGATCGGACAGGGGTACCCTCAGGACATTCAGTTCGCGGCGATCTGCTCAGCCTTTTTCACCAGCACTTCGGCCTGGCGAATAGAGGCGTAATCGATCAGACGGCCGTCGAGCGAGACCGCGCCCTTACCCTCTTTCTCGGCCTCGGCCATCGCTTCAAGAATCCGCTTCGCGCGCTCAACTTCCGCGTCGCTGGGGCTCATGACTTCGTTGGCCAGATCGATCTGCGAAGGGTGGATCGCCCACTTGCCTTCACAGCCCAGCACGGCGGCCCGCTTCGCCGCCGCACGATAACCGTCAGGATCAGAGAAATCGCCGAAGGGACCATCGATCGGGCGCAGGCCATTGGCGCGCGCGGCGACCACCATACGTGCCAGCGCGTAATGCCACATGTCGCCCCAGTGAACATCACGATTGCCGGCGTCATCAGGATCGGTCAGGACCGCGTAGTCCGGATTGACTCCGCCGATAATCGTGGTCCGTGCCCGGGTCGAGGCGGCGTAGTCGGCGACGCCGAAATGAAGTGACTCATTGCGCTTACTGGCGGCCGCGATTTCGGAGACATTCTGCATACCCAAAGCGGTCTCGATGATATGCTCGAAGCCGATCCGTTTCTTCAATCCCTTTGCAACTTCTATTTGAGAAACCATCATGTCGACGGCATAGACATCGGCTGCGGTTCCGACCTTGGGGATCATGATCAGATCGAGCCGCTCGCCGGCCTGCTCGACCACATCAACGACATCGCGATACATGTAGTGGGTATCGAGTCCGTTGATCCGAATCGACATCAGCTTGCGACCCCAGTCGATATCGTTGAGGGCTTCGATGATGTTCTTACGTGCCTGTTCCTTATCGTCGGGCGCAACCGCATCCTCGAGATCGAGGAAGATCACGTCGACATTGGATTTCGCTGCTTTTTCAAATAATTGTGGCTGACTTCCGGGAACGGCAAGCTCGCTTCTGTTGAGCCTGGCCGGGGCCTGTTCGATGATGTGAAAGCTCATGATTTCGACGTCCTGTTTTTGTGGTGATGCAAACAGGCCGGCGAGCGAACGGGAAAAAACGACTTTCTGTCAAGCAGATTCTGGCGGCGCATTTCACGATCGTTTTTGCGCCATGGAGCGCACGGGTCAGTCGTTTTCCGGTCGCGCGGAGGGTATCACAGGCAGCTCCGGAGAGGACCCCACTATCGACGAATAGTAGAATGCGATGGCCTGGGCCCGGTTGTTGACCGAGAGCTTCTCGAAGAGGTTACGCAGGTGAAACTTGACCGTGTTGATCGAGATGCCGAGATCGTGCGCAAGCTGCTTGTTGGTGCGACCCTGGGCCAGCGCGGTCAGCAGCGTGCGCTCGCGTTCAGTCAGGCTGTAGAGCGGATCCTGGCGCAGTTCCCGAACGTCGAGAAAGGGGAAAACCATCTGACCGGCCGCGACGTCGGCGGCGATATCCAGCAGGTTCTCCGGCGACTCGCTGCGGGCGCAGAAGCCGGCCGCCCCTGCCGCCATGGCCCGGCGCGGAATCTCGCGCCCCTCGCCGTGAGAGTAGACCACGATCCGCGGAGCCGAAACCTGCGCCCGCAGGATTTCGATCAGCTTCTCGCCACCCAGCATCGGCAGGGTCCAGTCGATCACGCCCACGACCACCGGCACCCGCAGCACCGCCTCCAGGAAGCCTTCCGCCGAACTGGCCGTGGCCACCAGGCTGAAACGCGGATCCCGGTCGAAGAACTCGGACAAGGCGGACAGCATGATGGAGTTGCTGTCAGCCAGCGCGACCTCGACCGGCTCAGCGGTCTTTTTGGCGGATTCCATGGATTTCATCCCCTCAAAACAGCAAAAACCACCTGAATGGGTAGGTATCCTAACAAGGAATTTGGGAAAATACCATCTGAATAGGTAGGAAAATACCTATCCTAAGAGATATCCAAAAGCAGGAGGAATGGGTGTTGTGTCACGAAACAATCGGCAGTGTTATGGCGGCAATGGAGCTCACACGTTGAATTCGGGCAAGCGGTTCCGTCGTGCCGGCAGAGGCAGGCAGCAGAGGCAACCGGGTCTTTTCAACAAAGCCGGCCCGCATAAAACCCTACGAGGGAGGAGTTGAAGGATGCAAGGTACAAGAGGCTTGTTCGTCCCGGGACCAACCAATGTCCCCGAGCAGATCCGCAAGGCGATCGATGTTCCCATGGAAGATCATCGGGCACCCGATCTGCCGGCCTTTACCCTGCCGCTCTTCGCCGACCTGAAGAAAATCTTTAAGACCGAGACCGGCCGGGTGTTTCTATTCCCTGCATCCGGCACCGGGGGCTGGGAGGCGGCGATCACCAACACGCTGAAACCCGGCGACAAGGTGCTCGCCTCCCGCTTCGGTCAGTTCTCGCACCTCTGGATCGACCTCTGCCAGCGGCACGGCCTGGAGGTCGAGATCGTCGATGTCGAATGGGGCGAAGGCGTGCCGCTCGATATCTACGCGGAGAAACTCAAGGCCGACAAGGCGCATGAGATCAAGGCCGTCCTGGTCACCCAGAATGAAACCGCAACCGGCGTGCAGAGCGATGTGGCGGGTGTCCGCCACGCCATGGACGACGCGGGCCACCCGGCCCTGCTCTACGTGGACGGCGTCAGCTCCATCGCCTCCGTCGACTTCCGCATGGATGAATGGGGCGTCGACCTGGCGGTCTCCGGCTCCCAGAAGGGTTTCATGCTGCCGGCCGGTCTCGCCATCATGTGCGCCAGCGAAAAGGCGCTGGAAGCTTCGAAAACGGCGGGCCTCGCGCGCTGCTACTTCGACTTCAAGGACATGATCCAGACCAACGACACGGGCTTCTTCCCTTACACCCCGCCCATGACCCTGATCCGCGGCCTGCGGTCTTCGGTCGACCGGCTGCTGGACGAAGGGCTGGAGAACGTCTTCGCGCGCCATCACTATCTGGCCGAAGGCGTGCGTCAGGCCACCAATGCCTGGAGCCTGCGGCTCTGCGCCAAGGAACCCAAGTGGTATTCAGACACGGTCAGCGCCATCTGCCTGCCGGACGGCTACGACTCAAGCGCCCTCTTAGCCCGGGCCTATCACCGCTACGGTATCTCCCTGGGAGCAGGCCTTTCGAAACTGGCAGGCCGTGTCTTCCGCATCGGCCACCTGGGCGATCTGAATGAGGTCATGGTCCTGACCGCCCTGGCTGGCACTGAGATGGCGCTGCGCGATCTGGGCGTGCCGATCGTGGCCGGTGCCGGTGTCGCCGCCGCGCAGGAGTATTACCGCTCCGCCGCCAACGGCTATAGCGACCTGCTCATCACGCGCGCCGCTGCAGAATAAGCGCGAGTAACAACGCACAATAAATCGCGAGGCAATTCATCGCGATTGCAGAGAGTCCAAGCGGGAATCGAGTCATGGACATTCATGAGTATCAAGCGAAGGAAATCCTGAGCGGCTTCGGCGTGCCGGTGCCACGCGGGGGCTTGGCTTACAGCCCTGAACAGGCGGCCTACCGGGCGCGCGAAATCGGTGGCGACTGCTGGGTCGTCAAGGCCCAGGTTCACACCGGCGGCCGCGGCAAGGCCGGTGGCGTCAAGGTCTGCAAGGACGAGCACGAAGTCTATGACGCCGCCGATGAACTCTTCGGCAAACGTCTGGTCACCCACCAGACCGGTCCGAAGGGCAAGGTGGTCTACCGTGTCTATGTGGAAGGCGCCGCCGCCATCGAGCAGGAGCTCTATCTCGGCTTCGTGCTGGACCGTAAAAGCGAACGCGTCATGGTCGTGGCCTCCGCGGCCGGCGGCATGGAGATCGAAGAGATCTCCGAGACCAAGCCCGAGAGCATCGTTCGCTCCGTGGTCGAACCAGCGGTCGGTATCCAGGATTTCCAGGCCCGCGAGATCGCCTTCAGCCTGGGCCTGAAGCCGGCACAGATCCAGCAGGCCGTCACCACCATCACCGGTTGCTACCGGGCCTTCCGCGAGCTCGACGCCACCATGGTCGAGGTCAATCCGCTGGTGGTCACCGCCGACGGCGGGATGGTCGCCCTCGATGCCAAGATGACCTTTGACGACAACGCCCTCTTCCGCCACCCCAGCATTTCAGAACTGCGGGACAAGTCGCAGGAAGATCCACGCGAGTCCCAGGCCGCCGACCGTGGCCTGAGCTACGTCGGGCTCGACGGCAAGATCGGCTGCATCGTGAACGGCGCCGGTCTCGCCATGGCCACCATGGACATGATCGAGTTGGCCGGCGGCAAGCCCGCGAACTTCCTGGATATCGGCGGCGGCGCCTCACCGGAACGGGTGGCCAAGGCTTTCCGTCTCGTGATGTCCGACGGCGATGTGCAGGCGATCCTGATCAACATCTTCGCCGGCATCAACCGCTGCGACTGGGTGGCCGAAGGCATCGTCCAGGCGCTCGAGGCCAACCCGGTCAACGTGCCGGTGATCGTCCGTCTGGCCGGCACCCATGTGGAGGAGGGGCGCAAGATCCTCTCCAAGAGTGGCCTGCCGATCATCCGCGCCGCGACCCTGAAGGAAGCGGCGGAGCGGGCGGTTTCGGCCTGGCAGAACGACATCAAACACAACGTCAAGATGGTGGCATCGTCATGAGCATCCTCATCGACCGCACGACGCCGGTCCTGGTCCAGGGCATCACCGGAAAGATCGGCAGTTTCCACACCAAGGAAATGCTCGACTACGGCACCCATGTGGTGGGTGGCGTGGTCCCGGGCCGCGGCGGCGAGAGCGTCCATGGCCTGCCGGTCTTCGACACCATGAAAGAAGCGGTGCGGGAGACCGGTGCGAGCGTCAGCGCAGTCTTCGTGCCGCCGCCCTTCGCGGCGGACTCCATCATGGAAGCCGCAGACTCGGGTATCACCTTCTGCGCCGCCATCACGGACGGGATTCCCGCGCAGGACATGATCCGGGTGAAGCGCTACATGCGCCGCTACCGCCAGGAAAAGCGCATGCGCCTTATCGGACCGAACTGCGCCGGTATCATCAGCCCCGGCAAAGCCCTGCTGGGCATCATGCCGGGACATATCTATCAGCCCGGCTCGATCGGGATCGTGGGCCGCTCCGGCACGCTCGGCTACGAAGCCGCCTCGCAGATGAAGGAGCTGGGCATCGGAGTCTCGACCAGCGTGGGCATCGGCGGAGATCCCATCAACGGCTCCTCCTTCAAGGACATCCTCACGCTCTTCGAAGAGGATCCGGAGACCAGCGCCATCGTCATGATCGGCGAGATCGGCGGACCGCAGGAAGCCGAAGCAGCAGAGTTCATCCGCGACCACATGACCAAGCCGGTCGTCGCATACGTGGCCGGCCTTAGCGCCCCGAAGGGCCGGACCATGGGCCACGCGGGCGCCATCATCTCGGCCTTCGGCGAGAGCGCCAGCGAAAAGGTCGAGATTCTGCGCGATGTCGGCGTGACCATCGCCCCCAACCCCTCGCAGATCGGCTCCACCATGGCCGAGGTCATCGCGAAAGCAGCCTAAGCGTAAGGGAATGCCGTCATGATCAAGCCGAAAGTTGTCGTCACCCGGCGCTGGCCGGAAGCCGTCGAAGCCGCCCTGGTCCAGGACTTCGATGTCACCTTCAATCAGAAGGACCGCGCCCTCACCTCCGATGAGTTGAAGGACGCCGTCCACCACGCCGATGCGGTTCTGCCCACCGTGACCGACCGCATCGACGCGCGCGTGCTCGATCATGGCAAACCGCGCACGCGTATCCTGGCGAATTACGGCGTCGGTTACAGCCACATCGATATCGACAGTGCGAAGCACCACGGCATCGCCGTGACCAACACCCCGGACGTGCTGAGCGAATGTACCGCCGACCTGACCCTGATGCTGATGCTGATGGCCGCCCGGCGCGCCAGCGAAGGCGAACGCGAGGTCAGGAACGGCGCCTGGTCAGGCTGGCGTCCTACCCACCTACTCGGCGCAAAGGTCTCGGGCAAGACGCTCGGGATCATCGGCTTTGGCCGCATCGGCCAGGAAGTCGCGAAGCGGGTCCATCACGGCTTCGGCATGCGGGTTCTGGCCTACAACCGCTCGCCGATCGCACCCGAGGTGCTGGCAAGGACGGGCGCGGAGGCGGCAACCTCCATCGATGAACTGCTGCCTCAGGCGGATTTCGTCTCGCTGCACTGCCCGGGCGGTGCCGCCAACAAGCATCTGATCGACTGCCGCCGCCTCGATCAGATGAAGGAAACGGCCTTCCTGATCAATACGGCGCGTGGCGAAGTCGTCGACGAACGGGCACTGGTCCAGGCCTTGACCTTCGAGACCATCGGCGGGGCCGGCCTGGACGTCTTCGACGGCGAGCCCAACATCCTGCCCGAACTGCGGGCCTGTGAGAACGCCGTGCTGCTCCCCCATCTCGGCAGCGCGACGCGGGAGACCCGCGAGGCCATGGGCTATCGCGTCGTGCAGAACCTGAAGGACTTCTTCGAGGGAAGGCCGCCCCGCGACCTCGTGGCGTGATGGCCACTTCGCTTTTGAGTAAAGAGACCGCAGGAAGCTTTGCGGAGCATGGCGTTGCGGGTGAAGAGCCGGACTATGCGGAGGAGATAAAAGATCTCCTCTTCGGTTTGCTGCGCAGTGTCATCGCCGAGCGAGAACCGCAGGTCCTCAAGCTCTTCAGCGACGGCCCGGCGGCACCGCCGCCGGAGCGGGGTTTCCGCATCGCAACGCTGCAGGCGACCGGTATCTGGTTTCAGCTCACCAGGATCGCTGAAGAAAACGCCATGATGCGTGCCCGGCGGCAGCTTGAAACCGCCGGCGGACCGGACCAGGTCCGGGGCTCTTTCTCAAACATCCTCGCCGATGTTGCAGCCCTGGGTGTCAGCCCAAAAGAGGTGGGGACCGCCCTGGAGCACTTCGAGGTCGGGCCGACCATTACCGCGCATCCAACCGAGGCCAAGCGAGTCACGGTTCTGGAGATCCATCGCCGCATTTACCGCAAACTGGTCGATCTCGAGGCCCAGCGCTGGACCCCGCGGGAGCGCGAAGGACTGATCGAGCAGCTCCGCAACGATATCGATCTGCTCTGGATGACCGGGGAACTGCGGCTCGAACGCCCGAACCTTGATCAGGAGGTCGCCTGGGGCCTGCATTTCTTCCGCGAGCCCCTGTTCGACGCAACAAGTCAGCTCTACGAACTCTTCGCCCGCGCGCTGCACCGCCACTACGGCGAAGACGGCCTGCAGATGCGTCCCTTCCTGCGCTTTTCCTCCTGGATCGGCGGCGACCGCGACGGCAACCCGAAGGTCACCAGCAACGTCACCCGCGAAACTCTGGCCGCCAATCGGGCAACAGCGCTCGCGAGATTGCGCGAACGGCTCGCCGCAGTCATCCCGATGATCAGCATCAGCGGCAAGGTGGTCCCGATCCCGGAGGGATTTAAAAGCAGGTTAAAGGATCTGCTCGAAAAGTCCGGCGACATTGAAAACCTGCGGACGCGCAATCCCAACGAATTTGTTCGCCAATACCTGACCGCGGTCGATCTGCGTCTGCAAGCGACCGACGGCGGCGACAACGGCGCCGTCATCTATCGCAATCCGACGCAGCTCGCCGATGACCTTCGGGCCCTGGAGCGCGCTCTGATCGACATGAAGGCGGGCTCAATCGCCGCCTCCTTCCTTGTGCCGCTGCGCTGGGAAGTGGAGACCTTCGGCTTCCGCACCGTATCTCTGGATATCCGCCAGAACTCGACCGTGATCAACCGCGTGCTCGGGGAAATCTGGCGGCTTAACAGCCCGGAGAGCGATGCTGCTCCGGAGCCTGGCTCCCAAAGCTGGTCAAAACGTCTGCGCGCCGCCCTAAGGGCCGAGGAAGTCCCAACACCCCGCCTATCGCGGCTCTCCGACGAGGCGGCGGAGACCATGGCCCTGTTCCGGCTGATCCAGGAAGTTTTGACCGGCAGCGACCGGCAGGCGATCGGCGCCTTCATCCTCAGCATGACCACCTCCGCCGACGACCTGCTTGCGGTCTATCTTCTGGCCAAATACGCCGGGCTTTGTGGCGGACACGACGGCAGCGGACCAATCGCTCTGCCGATCGTCCCCCTGTTCGAGACCATCGCGGACCTTCGGGCCGCGCCGAACACTTTGAAAGACCTCATGACCGTCCCGCTCGTCCGGCGCAGCCTGAAGGAAGCGGCGAACGTCCAGGAAGTCATGCTCGGCTATTCGGATTCCAACAAGGACGGGGGTTTTGTCTGCTCGACCTGGGAACTGGTCAAGGCGCAGAAGAAGATCATCGCCGCCGCCGGCGACATGGGTATTCAGGTGCGTTTCTTCCACGGCCGCGGTGGGTCCGTGAGCCGCGGAGGCGCACCGACCGGCCGCGCCATCGCCGCGCAGCCGGGCGGAACCGTCCTGGGACGGATGCGCACCACCGAGCAGGGCGAAGTGGTTTCGTCGAAATACGCCAACCGCGGCACGGCGCTTTATCAACTCGAGCTGCTCAGCGCCAGCGTCCTGGCGCACAGTCTCAAGTCACCGCGTGAGGCAGTGCAGCAGGCGAACGTCGAATTCGATGAAGCGATCGATGCACTCGCGGGCATGTCCCAGGTCAGCTACAGCCATCTGCTGGAGCAGCCCGGCTTCGTCGATTACTTTCTTCAGGCCAGTCCGGTCGAAGAGCTGGCTCTGCTCAACATCGGCTCCCGTCCGGCCCGTCGCTTCGGGGCCGCGAGCCTGGCCGACCTGCGCGCCATTCCCTGGGTCTTCGCCTGGAGTCAGAACCGGCATCTGATCACGGGCTGGTACGGCTTCGGCAGCGCCCTTCAATCCTTCGTTCAGGTCCGCGGCCATGAGGGCCAGGCACAGCTCGTCGAGATGTTCGAAAGATCCCGGCTGTTCCGCCTGATGATCGACGAGGTCGAAAAGACGCTTTTTCAGACCGACATCGAGATCGCCTCACGCTACGCCGGCCTGGTGCGCGACGATGCCACACGGGACAGGATCTTCTCGATGATCCGGCAGGAGTACGACACCACCCGCAAGCAATTGGCCGCGATCACCGGCCAAAGCACGCTCGCGACGCGATTCCCCGCCTTCAGGTCGCGAATTGGCGAGATCCGGCCCTTGATAGACCGGACAAATCTTCTTCAGGTCGAGCTGCTCAGCGAATTCCGGGCCGCACAGAACGGCGATCGGGTTCGCGGCTCCACCCTGGTGCCCTTGCTGCTATCGATGAACTGTATCGCCGCCGGGCTTGGCTGGACCGGGTGAGCCTCCAGAACAGCGAACAGCAACCCCTAAACAAACCGAGAGTAAGATAGGACGAAAGACATGACCGATCAGGCCCAGATCCAGACCCCCAAGCTCTTCCCGGGCTTTTTCGGCGGCTCGCTCAGCGCCAGTGATCCCGAGATGCTCTCGGCGATCAATCAGGAGCTTGGACGTCAGCGCCACGAGATCGAACTGATCGCATCGGAGAACATCGTCTCTTCGGCGGTTATGGAGGCCCAGGGTTCGGTCCTGACCAACAAGTATGCGGAAGGCTACCCCGGTCGGCGTTACTACGGCGGCTGCCAGTTCGTGGACACGGCGGAGGATCTCGCCCGCGAGCGCGCCAAGAAGCTCTTCAACTGCAGCTTCGCCAACGTCCAGCCGCACTCCGGCGCCCAGGCCAACCAGGCGGTCTTCTTCGCGCTGCTGCAGCCGGGCGACACTTACATGGGCCTCAACCTCGCTGCCGGCGGTCACCTCACCCACGGCGCGCCGGTCAACCAGTCAGGCAAGTGGTTCAACGTGGTGCCTTACGGCGTGCGCGAAGACAACCAGCAGATCGACTATGACGATCTCGAGCGCCTCGCCCGCGAGACCCAGCCGAAGTTGATTATCGCCGGCGGTTCCGCCTATCCGCGCAGCATCGACTTTGCCCGCTTCCGCAAGATCTGCGATGCGGTCGGGGCCTACTTCATGGTCGACATGGCGCACTTCGCCGGTCTGGTCGCCGGTGGCGTGCACGCCAATCCGCTCGACCACGCCCACGTGGTCACCACCACGACGCATAAGACTCTGCGCGGACCGCGCGGCGGCATGATCCTCTCCAACGACGAGGCCATCGGCAAGAAGATCAACTCGGCCGTTTTCCCGGGTCTCCAGGGCGGCCCGCTGATGCATGTCATCGCCGCCAAGGCCGTGGCCTTCGGCGAAGCACTTCAGCCCGACTTCAAGAGTTACGCCCAGGCAGTGGTGAATAATGCCAAGGTCCTGGCAGGCACCATGATCGAAGGCGGCCTGGACATTGTGTCCGGCGGCACCGACACGCACCTGATGCTGGTCGACCTGCGGCCCAAGGGTCTGACCGGCAAGGCGGCCGAAGCCGCGCTCGGCCGTGCCAACATCACCTGCAATAAGAACGGCATTCCCTTCGACCCGGAAAAGCCGATGGTCACCTCCGGTATCCGCCTGGGGTCTCCGGCCTGCACCACCCGCGGCTTCGGCACCGCCGAGTTCAGGCAGGTCGGTGATCTGATCATCGAGGTCCTGGACGGCCTGTCGAAGAACGGCGAAGAAGGCAACGCGGCCGTCGAAGCCGCGGTAAAGGAAAAGGTGGTCGCCCTGACCGATCGTTTCCCAATCTACTGAGATCTCAGTGTGAAGAGGCCGTGGAGCGTGACAGCGACGCGGCCTCAAGCACTTCCAGCCCAGGCACTTTCGGCCCAGTCGGTTTCAACGGCCGAACGACAGGGCCTCTCGTCGTCGAGGGACAAAGATCCCGCAGCGGGCAGTTGGCGCAAGCCGGTCTGTCATGGCGGCAGGTCGTCTGTCCCAGTGACTTTACGAGCTGATGGTGGTCATCGAAATCCGCCGCGATCCAGCGTCCGGGAAGGCGTGGGACGATCTGCCGATAAGCTTCATGTATATCCGCCTTCGCCCGCACCAGACCCAAGCGTTTCATCACCCGCAGGTGATGTGTATCGATCACCAGAGTTTTCTTCCGCAGATGGCTGAAATTGAGTGTGGCGGCGCTGACCTTGCGCCCAACGCCCGGGAGTCGTTCCAGCCATTCGAGCGCAGCGTCGGTCCGCCAGGGCTCGAGGAAATCGAGCGACAGGCTGCCGCGCTCCAGAGTCACCTGCCGCAGCGCCGCCTGAAGATGCCGCGCTTTGTTGTCTGCAAAGGTCACGCGGGCAATTGCGATTTCGACCTCCCGGCGGGACGCGTCACGCACGGCCTCCCAAGATCCGAAATGAAGCAGCAAAGCTTCCAGGGACAATAACGAGACGCTGCCGCGGGTGCGCCCACCGATGATGCCCAGAACAAGCTGACTCACGGGGTCGAGCAGTTGCCAGGGTCCCTGAGGACCGAAGCGGTTGCGCAGTCTGTGATGAATGTCGGCGAAGATTGCGACTTCATCGTTAAAGGCAAACAGAAGTTGCATAGTAAATCTAAGATAATGACGCATGAGAACAAATCAAGAACAAAATGCCGGGTATAGGTTCTCAAAAGCCATTGCCTTGCCCGGCAAGACAGGCAAGCGCGCGCTCGGAAGCAAGGCCACCGCACTTAAGCAATCAATATGAGGAAAGAGTCAGTCGCCCTAAGGCGCGCCAAAGGCCTTACTGGCCGTTCAATTTCCGGAGCAAACCGTTCAATTGAGCGGCGTCATCCGGGTCGAGGCGGGTCTCCAGCGCAGCCTGAACCGGTGAGAGGTGGTCGTCACAGCGCGCCAGCAATTCTAGCCCGAAATCAGAGATATAAACCAGAACGCGACGCTGATCCTCGATATCCTGTTTGCGGTGAACCAGGGCCCGGCTGGTCATGCGATCAATCACCTTGGACAGCGCTGACATCGTCATGAGCACAAGTTGCGAGAGCTCCGACATGGTGCGTCCCTGGCCGTCGTCGAGCGCGCGCAGGACTCGCCAATGCTCCACTGGCAGGTTCTCCTGCCTCAAGGCGGCATCCAACTCGCCATGGACGGCACGATGTGCCTGGGCCAGGAGATAGGGTAAGCTGTTGATCAGCGACTCTGCTGACATCGAAATCTCGTAACAAACCAAACGTTCCAGAACAGGAAATAGCCTGTCTGGCGCGAAATTGGAAGGCCAATTGCGCGCAGTTCCAAGTCACGCAAAGCCTTTTGGCGCCAATGCTCCCCCAAGCTATGCCGAGACAACAGCCGGCAAGGCAGAAAGCCTCCGCAAGGGAATCAAGGACTTATGAGGAAGGCTTGGAATTTGCGGTTTTATGTCGGACACTGTCGCCACAACGCGCGATGGGCGAAAGCCGCATCGCGGGAGACGGTCGGGAGCGGGGTTTGGCTACGAACGGATCCTACAAGGTCGGTCTGTTCATCCCTACGAGTGGTGCTGCAGGAATCTGGGGCCCCTCGTGCCGCGCCTGCGCCGAACTGGCAGCCGAAGAACTCAATGCCCAGGGTGGCATGGATGGCCGTCCCATCAGCCTGACGATCGTCAACGCCGGCGACACCCCTGAAGACGTGGCCAGGGAAGCGGAAAACCTCCAGGCGGAGGGCCGGATCGACGCACTGGTGGGGATGCATACCAGCGATGTCCGGGAAGCGATCGCCGGTCGGATTGCCGGCAGCCTGCCTTACGTCTATACGCCGTTGTTCGAGGGCGGCCCGGCCGGACCGGGTGTCTTCTGCATTGGCGAAACGCCCGGCCAACAGCTCCTGCCCGGGCTGGACTGGCTCTCGGCACGCTACCGGCTGAAGCGTTGGTTCCTTCTGGGCAATGACTACATCTGGCCGCGCGCGTCGCACGCGGCCGTGCATCTGCACTTTCGCGGTGGAGACCGCAGCATCGTCGGACAGTCTTACTTGCCATTTGGCACACAGAACTTCGAGCCCGTCCTTGAACGGATCCGGCGCGCGCAGCCGGACGGCCTGCTTCTGTCCCTGGTCGGCGATGACTGCGTTCGCTTCAACAGGGCCTTCGCACGCAGCAGCCAGGCCGGCCGCGTCGTTCGCTTTTCCTGCGCGGTCGAGGAGAACACTCTGCTTGCCATCGGCGCAAATGCGACCGATGGGCTTTTCGTCGCCTCGGGATACTTCTCTGCGCTCGACAATACGGCCAATGGCGCTTTCCGCGAACGCTATCACAGCCGGTTTGGTGATCGCGGCCCGATGCTCAATTCCATCGGTGAGGGGCTTTACGAAGGTCTCTATTTCCTGCACGCCCTGGCCGAAGCAACCCGCACGTCGAACTGGCAGCAGCCGGGAGGTCCCCTGCCGGTCAAGGGCCCGCGTGGCACGATCTTTCAAAGCGGCGGCCGCGCGCAAATGCCCATGTACCTCGCCAAGGCCGAAGGTCACGCTTTCGAACTCGTGGGACAGCTTTCCGACGAGTGAAAGTCCTAGCGCTTGACGTGACGCCCGAAGATTATATTGTTTTCCTTGGAAAATAAATCAAACCTGAAACCGGAACAGAGGCTGCGGCGAAGAGCCGACACCCGGTCCGGGTAACTGGTACAGCGGCCCCACACACCAAACGGGCCGAAGGAAAGTGAAGAGGGGAGCTCCGTGCCTACGATCGCTACGCTCATCGTCCTCATCGTCGTTCTGGCGGTCGCAATTGCCTTTCTTCATCGCTTCTATCAAAAGGCGACCCGGGAAAAGGCACTGATCCGTACCGGCGCCGGTGGTCAGAAGGTGGTCATGGACGGCGGTGTGCTTGTCCTGCCATTCCTGCATCGCGCGGACCGGATCGACATGCGCACCATGCGTCTGGAGATTCTGCGCACGGGTGAGAAATCGCTTATGTCGGAAGACCGGCTGCGCCTGGATCTGGAGATGGAGTTCTATTTGCGGGTTCAGCCGACCGAAGACGGCGTCGCGACCGCCGCTCAGGCCATCGGCGCCCGTGCGCTCAACCCGGAGAATCTCAAGAACCTTTTCGCCGGCCGCTTCATCGACGCCATGCAGGCCGTGGTCGCGACCAAGACCATGGACGATCTGCACGAAAACCGCGGCGACTTCGTCGCCCGAGTGTCGGAGATCCTGCAGGAAAACCTGGCGCACAATGGTCTCTACCTGGAGTCCGCCTCGCTGGTCCGGCTCGACCAGGCACCCTTCAGCGCCCTGGACGACAATAATGCCTTCAACGCCGTCGGCATGCGCCGCCTGGCCGAAGTGATTTCCGCCAACAAGAAAAAGCGCGCGGAAATCGAAGCAGACGCGGATGTCGCCGTCCGCCACACGCAGCTCGATTCCCTGAAGCGGAAACTGGACCTGGACCGTGAACAGCAGCAGGCGGAGATCGCCCAGGCCCTGACCATCGAAAAGCTCAAGGCCGAGTCGACCGCCGAAACCGAGGCCACCCGACAGCAGGCGGAAGAAAGCACAGCCCGCGCCCGGATCGAAAGGGAACGGGGTGTGAAGGTCGCTGAGATCGAACGCGACCGCTCCTTACGCGAAAACGAAGTCACCGCCCTGCTGGCCGCGGAGACCGCCAAGATCGAGAGTCAGATCGCCCTGGCCCGAAAGCGTACCGAGGAGATCGCGGCACAGGCCGAGACGGAAGCCAAGCGCAGTGAAGTGGTGCAGGCACAGGAAAAGGTTCAGCTTGAGAAAGACCGGCTGGCAGCGGAACGCGAACGCGCCACCGCGCTGATCCGTGCCAAGCAGGAAAGTGAAGTCTCCAGCGAGCAAAGCCGAAGCGCCAATACGACCATGATGGAAACCGCGCAGGTCGAGGCCGCCGCAACCGAACGCCGCGCAGAAGCCAGTCTGAAAGCAATGCAGGCCGAGGCCGAGGGCAAGGCCGCCATGATCGAGGCGGAGAACATAGCCAGCAGCGAACTGCTCCGCATTAAACTCGACACCCACAAGATCGACAAACTGCCCGAGATCGCCGAGCGTATGGCCAAGCCGCTGGAAAAGATCGATTCGATCCGGATCAATCATGTGTCCGGCCTCGGTCAGAACGGCGGCGGCGGAACTGGCAACGCAGCGGGCAGCAGCGGCGCCCCCATGTCGAACGCGGTCGATGGCATCCTCAATCTCGCCCTGCAACTGCCCGCCATGCAGAAACTCGGGGAAAGTATCGGCGTCAACCTTGACCTGGGAACGGGGGAAAGCGACCCTTCCAAAGCACCGGATAAGGCAAGCTGAAACAAGCTGGTCGATCACGGCTGAATCATAAAAGACACGGGAGACTGATGATGTCCGTTAATCGCAGAAAGGTTCTGAAAGGTGCCGCGGCCGCAACGGCGGTGCTCGGCATGCCCGCCATTGTACGCGCCGAGGAAACCATCAAGCTTGGTTCCATCCTCGACACCTCCGGGATCTTCGATCTCTATGGCAAGCCCATGGACAAAGCCGTCGATATGGCGATCGCCGAGATCAACGAAGGCGGCGGTATCGCCGGGCGCCAGGTCGAAAAAGTGGCCTACGATACCCAGTCCGACATGGCGCTCTACACCCAGTACGGCCAGCGACTGGCCCGTCGGGACAAGGTCGACGTGGTTCACGGCGGCATCCTCTCCGCCTCGCGCGAAGCCATCCGCCCGACCCTGCGCAAGAACAAGGTCCTCTACTTCTATAACGTCCAGTACGAGGGCGGCGTCTGCGACCGCAACATCTTCTGCACCGGCATCACCCCGGCCCAGCAGGCCGAGGTCCTGGTGCCGGCCGCCATGGAGAAGTGGGGCAAGAAGGTCTATGTGCTGGCGGCCGACTACAATTACGGTCAGATCACCGCGAAGTGGATCCAGCACTATGCCAAGCAGGCCGGTGGCGAAGTGGTACAGGTCGATTTCTTCCCGCTCGACGTTGCGGACTTCGGCTCGACCATCGCCAAAATCCAAGAGACCGGCCCCGACATGATCATGTTGGTCCTGGTCGGCGGCGCGCACCTTTCCTTCTATCGCCAGTGGGCTGCCGCGGGCATGAAATCGAAGATCCCCATGGCTTCCACCACGGTGGGCGCGGGCAACGAGCATGTCGTGCTCACGAAGGAAGAGGGCGACGGCATCATGCTGGCTTACTCTTTCTCCAAGGAGCTCGACACCCCGGCGAACAAGAGTTTCCTGGAGCGCTGGACCAACCGCTACGGCGCGACCGACGACGTGCATGAACTGGCGGTCGCGACCTATCAGGGTGTTCACCTCTGGGCCGAGGCTGCACGCAAAGCCGGTTCCGTGGCGCGCGAAGACGTCATCGCCGCGCTCGAAGGCGGGGCCGCTTTCGACGGGCCCACCGGGCGCATCTCGATCGATCCCAAGACCCACCACGCCACCTTCGACGTCCACCTGATCGAGGTGAAGGACCAGAAGATGTCGGTGCAGAAGTCGTTCCTGCAACGGCCGCCGGTGGACACCCAGACCGTCTGCAACCTGCAGGAAAACCCGAACGACACGACCCAGTACGAGATCGATATCTGATCGGGATCGTGTCTGAGAAAAACCACCTGAAAACGACCGGCCGGGAGCTTCCTTGATGGACTTTGCCGCAGTGGTCGTCATGGAAATCTGTTACGCGATCGCGGTGCTGGTCCTGATCAGCACCGGGCTCGCGGTCATCTTCGGGATGATGCGCGTCATCAACCTGGCCCATGGCGAGTTCCTGACCCTCGGCGGCTATGCCGCCATCATGAGCAACCAGGCCGGTCTCAACATCTATCTCTCGATTCTGGTCGCCGCCCCGCTGGCGGCGGCCATCTTCGGCTTTCTGGTCGAGCGGCTGATCGTGCGCTTTCTCTATGGCCGCCTGATCAACACCATGCTGGCCACCTGGGGCCTGAGCCTGGCCATGATCGGCGGCTTCAGCATGATCTTCGGCAACACCACGACCGGCATCACCACGCCGATCTCCGGCTTCGCCGTCGGCAGCTACCAGATCAGCGGCTACAATCTCTTCGTCATCGCCATCGCGATCCTGGTGATTGGCGGGGTCTATCTGGTCCTGAAGACCTCACGCGCAGGCCTGGTCGCCCGCGGTGCGATGCAGAACCCGGAGATGGCCCAGGCCTTCGGTTACAACACCGGACGCGTCTATATGGTGACCTTCGTCGCTGGTTCGGCGCTCGCCGGGCTCGCCGGCGGTGTCATGGCGCCGCTGGTCGGCATCAACCCGGCCGCCGGTGCCGCCTACATCGCCAAAGCCTTCATCACCGTCATCTCCGGCGGCACGGCGGTGATCTCAGGCACGCTGGCCAGCGCCGGACTCTTTGGTTTCGTCTCCCAGGTCTTTACCTTTCTGGCCACGCCGGTGGTCGGTGAGATCGCCCTGCTCTTCGCGGCCGTCGTCCTGTTGCGCCTTCTGCCCACAGGCATTACCGGGCGCTTCCTGAAGGATAAGGTCTGATCATGCAGCGGGAGATGATCATATCCGCCGTCATCGGCCTGATCGCTATGCTGCTGGCGCCCTTCGTCTTTGACGACATCTATACGCTGACGGTGCTGATCATTTACGGTCTGCTGGCGCTCAGCCTCGGTTTCGTCTGGGGCTTCGGCGGCATCCTCTGTTTCGGTCAGGCCGCCTTTTTCGGTCTCGGCGCCTACAGTTTCGCCATCGCGGCAATCAACTTCGCCGATCCCTGGGCGGCCGCCGTCGTCGCGCTCATCATCCCAGCACTCTTCGCTGCCGCCTTAGGGGCCATGCTGTTCTACGGACGTCTGAGCGATGTCTATCTGGCGGTGGTCACACTGGTGGCCACCCTGATCCTCTTCAAGTTCATGAACTCGACAGCGGGCAGCGCCTACAAGATCGGCAACGCGCGGATGGGCGGCTACAACGGCATCCCCGGCTTCGACACCCTGACCCTGCCCTGGGACTCCAGCGAGTACCTGATCGACGAGAGTCTCTATTACTTCTGCGCGCTGATCCTGCTCGCCGCTTTCCTGGGCCTGCGCTGGCTGCTGGGCGCGCCCTTCGGCCGCATCCTGGTCGGCATTCGCGAGAACGAGCTGCGCGCGGAGCTGGTCGGTTATGACATCCGCCTGATTAAGACCCTGGCCTTTTCCGTCGGCGGGCTGCTGGCCGGCCTGGCGGGCATGCTCTTCGCCAACTGGGCTGAGATCGTCACGCCCAACCTCTTCAGCCTCAGCCAGTCCGCAGAGATCATTATCTGGGTCATCGTCGGCGGCGCCGGCAGCCTGCTCGGCCCCATCGTCGGCGCCTTTGCCCTCGGTGCGCTGAAGTTCTTCCTGGGACAACAGACCCTGGTCGATAACCTCTTCGTCCTGGGCAGCCTGCTGGTTTTGTTCATCCTCTTCCTGCCGCGCGGGATTGTGCCGACCCTGGCGCCCTTCGTGACCGGACGCAAAGGCAGAGCCAAACCGCGTGCGCGCCGAAGCGCCCGCCGGAGGATACGCCATGCGGAATGACGCCATCCTGGAAACCCGTGGCGTCACCGTGCACTTCGGCGGCGTAACAGCGCTGGAGAACGTCGATTTCCGTCTGGAGACTGGCGAGTTGCGTTGCCTCATCGGCCCGAACGGCGCAGGCAAGAGCACCTTCTTCAAGTGCCTGACCGGGCAGCTCACCCCAAGCGAGGGCAGCGTCTATCTGCAGGGCGAGGACTGCACGGGCATCCATCCGCATGAGATCGCGCGGCGCGGGGTCGGCATCAAGACCCAGGTGCCGAGTGTCATGAACGGCCTCTCGGCCTATGAAAACATCTGGCTCTCGGCGCGCCGTAGCCAGTCCAGCCGCGCCGCCGAACGCAGTACGCGCGAGGTGCTGCAGCGTCTGGAACTGGAAGAGGTCGCGCAGGACGAAGTCGCGACCCTGGCGCACGGCAAGCGTCAACTGGTCGAGCTGGGCATCGTCATGGCCGGGCAGCCTGAGCTGGTCCTGCTGGACGAGCCCGCCGCCGGCCTGACCGGCGAGGAGGTCGAGCGCATGATCGCCGTGATCCACGAACTGAACCGTGACGCGGCGCTGGTGGTGGTCGAGCACGACATGCACTTCGTCCGCAGCATCGCCAAGACCGTCACGGTTTTCCACCAGGGGCGCGTTCTGACCGAGGCGCCGGTGGAAGCGGTCATGGCCGATCCGCAGGTGCGCGACGTCTATCTGGGGAAACGCGCATGAACGCCCCCGTCTCTTCACATCAAACCCGGAGTGAAAAGGTCGAGAGATCCGCTCTGCTGGAGATCAGTGAGCTCAAGGGCGGCTACGGCGACATCCCGGTTCTGCACGGCGTCAGCCTGCAGGTCGTAGAGGGCGAAGTGGTCGGCCTGCTCGGTCACAACGGCATGGGTAAGTCCACCCTGCTGAAGACCGTTATGGGCTTTCTGCCGGCGCGCGGCGGTCGGGTGACTTTCGACGGCGATGACATCACCAAGGCGACGGCTCACAACCGTGCGCAGGCGGGACTGGGCTACGTGCCCCAGGGCCGGGGCATCTTCAGTCAGCTTTCCGTCCGCGATAACCTGCGCTTCGCCTGGTCGGCGGACAGCGGCGGCACGGCGGACGAGGCCGTCGAACGCATCCTTGTCTGGTTCCCGCGCCTGACCCGCCTGCTGGATCGCCAGGGCGGCGCGCTCTCCGGCGGCGAGCAGCAGCTCCTGGCACTAGCGCGCTGCCTGATCGGCGAACCGCTGATGATGCTGCTCGACGAGCCGACCGAGGGCATCCAGCCTTCGATCATCGAGGAGATCGAGGAGACCCTGCGCACCATTGTCGCCGAAGCCAACCTGACCATCCTGGTGGTGGAACAGAACCTGGAATTCCTGGGCGCCGTTTCCGACCGGCTGATGATCCTGGAGCGCGGCCGCATCACAGGCGAAGTCTCCACCGACGCCGCTGCCAATCCGGCCCTGATCGAGGAGTTCGTCGGCTTCGGTGCCGGACGACAGACCAGCAGTGCCACCGCACCCCAAGCCGCCAAAGCGCCGCCGCCCGTCAGCGCGCCGCAAGCAAGTGACAACCGCTTCACGCGTCCGGCGACCGCGAGCCCGCCGCGCTCCACTCCACCATCGCAAGACCCGCCCCGCCAAAAGCCCCTGCCAGCAGCCCCCAACCGGGAGACCATCATGAGCGTTCGACGCCCCACCCTGGACCAGATGCGCGACATCGTCGGCGGGCTCGGCATGTCCATGAGCGACCGCGAACTGATGGACTACATGGCGATCATGGAGGGCACCTTTCAGGCCTACGACCGGGTCCATGCCCTGCCCGATTACCTGCCTCAGGTGAAGTATCCCCGCACCCCCGGCCGCCGGCCCAGCGCCGAGGAGAACCCGCTCAACGCCTGGTACGTCAAGGCCGAGGTGCGCGGCGCGCCGACCGGCCCGCTGGAGGGCAAGCGCGTGGTCCTGAAGGACAACGTCTGCCTGGCCGGCGTGCCCATGATGAACGGTGCCTCGACCCTGGAGGGCTATACGCCCGATGTCGACGCCACCATCGTGACCCGCATCCTGGACGCCGGCGGCACTATCGTCGGCAAGGCGCACTGCGAGTACTTCTGCCTCTCGGGCGGCAGCCACACCAACGCCACCGGCCCGGTGCACAATCCCTATAAGCTGGGTCACACGGCGGGCGGCTCCTCCTCCGGCTCCGGCGCGCTGGTCGGCCTGGGCGAGGTGGAGATGGCGATCGGCGGCGATCAGGGCGGCTCGATCCGCATCCCGGCGGCCTTCTGTGGCTGCTACGGCATGAAGCCGACCCATGGCCTGGTGCCCTACACCGGCATCATGCCCATCGAGCCGACCATCGACCACACCGGCCCCATGACGACTGACGTCCAGGGTAACGCCCTGCTGCTGGAGGTGATCGCCGGTGAGGACGGCCTGGATCCGCGTCAGTACGCACCGCGCATCGACAAGTATCTCTCCGCACTCGGGCGCGGTGTCGCGGGCTTGCGCATCGGTCTGGTGCGCGAGGGCTTCGGCCTGCCTAGCAGCGAAACGGACGTGGATGCCAAGGTCCGCCAGGCCGCCGAGACCTTCCGCCGGCTGGGCGCGACGGTTGAGGAGATCTCCGTGCCCATCCATCTGGACGGCACGGCGATCTGGACCCCCATCGCGCTGGAAGGCCTGACCGACATCATGATGCACGGCAATGGCTTCGCGACCGGCTGGGAAGGCCTCTACGTCACCAGCCTGCTGGACCATCACGCCAACTGGCGCAGCCGGGCCAACGAGCTCTCACCGAGCCTCAAGATCTCCATGTTCATCGGCGAGTACATGCAGAAGCACCATCGCGGCCACTACCATGCCAAGGCGCAGAACCTGAGCCGCCGCATGAAGGCGGAGTACAACCAGGCCCTCAGCCAGTACGACCTGCTGATGATGCCGACCCTGCCCATGAAGGCGCCGCCGATCCCCTCGCCCGACGATCCCCTGCCGCTCTACATCCAGCGCGCTTTCGAGATGATCCCCAATACCGCCCCATTCGATGCCACCGGCCATCCCGCCATGTCGATCCCCTGCGGCCTGAGTGAGGGCCTGCCGATCGGCCTGCAGCTCATCGGCAAGCATTACGACGAGAGCACCATCTACCGCGCCGCCCACGCCTTCGAACAGGCCGGTGACTGGAAAAGCATGTGAGATGACCGGTCTCGGCTTCACCATCACGGATCTCTCGCAGCCGATCACCTCGCTGTCCGACAGTGCACCCGCGCAGCAGAGCGAAGACCCGGAAAGCCTCAAGCCGCGGGATGGCCTTTCCTATGTTGCGGGCGACCGCAGCCAGCCGCTCTGGCGCAAGACCGTGCCGCAGGTGCTAGCCGAGACCGCCCTGCAGCACGGCGCGCGGGACGCCGCGGTCTTTCCCGAACAGTCCATCCGCTGGAGCTATTCCGAACTGGCGCGCAAGGTCGACGATCTGGCCGCGGGCCTGCTGGCCATCGGCATCGAGTCGGGTGACCGGGTCGGTATCTGGTCGCCGAACCGGCCGGAGTGGCTGCTGACCCAGTTCGCCACCGCGCGCATCGGTGCGATCCTGGTGACGGTCAACCCGGCCTACCGGACGGCAGAGTTGGAGTACGTGCTCAACAAGGTGGGCTGCAAGGCGCTGGTCATCGCCCCCGCCTTCAAGTCAAGCGACTACGTCGAGATGATCACCTCCATCGCGCCGGAGCTGGCCGAAGCCGAACCCGGACGCCTGTCGTCCAGCAAGCTGCCCTTCCTGCGTTCGGTCGTCGTCATGGGCGAGAAACCGCAGCCCGGCATGCTGCGCTTTGATGAGCTACTGGGCCTCGCCGGTCCCGCGCAGCGGCTGCGGCTGGACGATCTGACCGCGAAGCTGGATCCGGACGAGCCCATCAACATCCAGTTCACCAGCGGCACCACCGGCTCGCCCAAGGGCGCGACTCTGACCCACTTCAACATCGTCAATAATGCCCGCTTCGTGGTCGGACGCCTGAACCTCACTTCCGACGACCGGCTCGCCATTCCGGTGCCGCTCTATCACTGCTTCGGCATGGTGATGGGTACGCTCGGCTGCACGACCGTCGGCGCCGCCATGGTCTTCCCTGGCCAGGCCTTCGATCCGGAGACCGCGCTGACCGCCGTCGCGCGCGAGCGCTGCACCGCCTTCTACGGCGTGCCGACCATGTTCGTCGCCATGCTGGACCATCCCAGCTTCCGCGACCACGACCTGACCTCACTACGGACCGGCATCATGGCCGGCGCGCCATGTCCCATCGAAATCATGAAGCGCGTCATCGCAAACATGCATCTGCGCGAGGTCACCATCGCCTACGGCATGACCGAGACCAGCCCGGTCTCCTTCCAGAGCCACTGCGACGACCCGCTGGACCGCCGCGTCGCCACGGTCGGCCGCATCCATCCGCAGCTCGAAGTGAAGATCGTCGACACCGAGGGCCGCACCCTCCCGGTCGGCCAGGAGGGCGAGCTCTGCACCCGCGGCTATTCGGTCATGCGCGGCTACTGGAGCGACGACGCCCGCACCAAGGAATCCATCGATCCTGCGGGCTGGATGCACAGCGGCGACCTCGCGACCCTCGACCGGGAGGGCTACTGCGCCATCGTCGGCCGGGTGAAAGACATGGTCATCCGCGGCGGCGAAAACATCTACCCCCGCGAGGTCGAAGACTTCCTGCACCGCCACCCCAAGGTCCAGGACGTCCAGGTCTTCGGTATCCCCGATAAGCGTTACGGCGAGGAACTCTGCGCCTGGATCGTACTAAAGCCGGGGACGACGGCCGAGGCGGAGGAAATCACCGCCTTCTGCAAGGGTCAGATCGCCCACTACAAGGTGCCGCGGCATATCCGCTTCGTGGATGAGATGCCGATGACGGTTACGGGGAAACCTCAGAAATTTTTGATGCGGGAGCGGATGGTGGACGAGTTGGGGCGGTAAGGTTTTAGCACTACCTAACCTACCAATAGGTCAAAGAAACCGACTAGAGAGGAAATAACTACAGCAGACCTCTCTCCACCCAGAGCGCATTTCGAAAAAGCACTACGCGAATAGCTCTACGGTCAGATATCGATCTCAACCCAAGCAGGATCGTGATCGCTACCATCACCACCATGCTTAGTTCGACGGTCGATCATTGCCTCGCCTAGCTTATCGGCCAACGCTTGGCTGACCCAAATATGATCAAGCAACTCATATCTTGGAAACTCAGGTCCAGGTGGATTAAACCGATGCGTCCAGCTTTCATTCTGGGGCCCAGGGCCTTGGCCGGGTGTTTCCGCCTTCGATGCACGTGTTTGCGTTGGGTTGTCGAGAGCATTAACCAATGAACGCCCGTCAATTGTTAACATTGCAGACAGGAAGTCTGAGTCCGGCGGATCGTTCATATCACCGGTCAGCACAAACCTCGCATCGGATCGTTCCTGACTTGAGATGATACGAGCGATCGTTTCTGCCTGACGGCGCCGTCTGTTGTTTGCTTCTTGTGCCCCAAGCACGGGGTCCTCGCCGAATGGAACAAAATGACTTTTCAGATGTGTGTTATAGAGATTGAACAGCTTGTCGCCGTTATGCCTAAGGATTTCTACCTTGAGAAGATCGCGGCTGAAAACACGGCGCCCTGGTTCGTCTGGATGCGTTGCAGTCTGGAACGAGGTTATTGCTCCAATTGGCAGTTTGGACAACACTCCAACATCTATTAGTCGCTGATCATTTCCTTCGATCAAAGCTACATTCGGATACAAGCCATTTAACTGAGTCCGGTTGAATTCCTTAAGCACTTCGATGTGTTCAACTTCCTGCACCGCTAGGACATCTACGTTCATTACGTCTCTTATGCGTCTTGCCACCTCAATTGTATCGTTAGGATCCTTGGCATGCACAAGTCGACCAACAAATGTCCGAGCTCTAAACTCGTTTTCTTGAAAAGTAAGGCTAATTCCCCCTGTGCCTGCGTCAGGCAGATCAGAAATGCTTCCTCTAAAGTTAAATCGAGAAAAAAGGTTATTCAGATTGAATGTACCGACGGTGACCATACCGCACCTCATCAAGAAAAAACTGAGTGAAATTTCTAGTCTTTAATCCACCACCAATAATACGCTAAACCATCTCATTATACCACCTTTAAGAAAATCACGGTAACATCTGTCTCCCCCAATATTCCACACACCTGTCGCATTCAAAGTGACTAAAAACCCCAAATTCAGCGAATCCGGTTCCTTCGTATTGGCCTAAGACCATAACCCTTCACAATCCCGCCTTGCCCCGCAATAATCTCAGCAACCAGCCCCAACAAAGGCCCCTTGTCATGCCCATCAAGCCTCTCTCAACCGACCTCCTTCTCGTCATTGACGTGCAGTACGATTTCTGCCCCGGCGGAGGTCTGGGCGTGGCCGACGGCGATGCGGTGGTGCCGGAGATCAATCGGATTGCGCGGGACTTCGATCACATTATCCTCACTCAGGATTGGCATCCGGCGGGGCATTCTTCCTTTGCCTCCAGTCATGACGGCGCGGCGCCCTTTTCGCAGGTGACCATGCCTTACGGGCCGCAGACGCTCTGGCCGGATCACTGTATTCAGGGGACGCGCGGGTCGGATCTGCACGACGGGCTGGATCTGTCCCGGGCCGAGATGACGATCCGCAAGGGGTATCGGCGGGAGATCGATTCCTATTCGGCCTTTTTCGAGAACGATCACAAGACCCCGACCGGCCTGGCGGGCTATCTGCGCGAGCGGGGGTTTCAGCGGGTCTTCTGTGTCGGGCTGGCGACCGACTACTGCGTGCGCTTCTCGGCGGTGGATGCGCGAAAACAGGGTTTCGAGGCGACGGTGATCGAATCCGCCTGCCGCGCCATCGATCTGGAAGGCTCGCTGGCCGAGGCCAAAAAAGAAATGACTGGCTTGGGCGTGCAGTTGATGGAATCTTGGTTGTAACTTCGACTCCCGTCGAAGCTGTTTCAGCCCTCTCCCCCACCCCGTCCACCCAACGTCAGTATCATATGGGTGGACGGGGTGGGGGAGAGGGCCGGCGACGGTCCAGACCAGCAGAAAAACCTACCGCTTCACCCCCAAGCGCTTCATGCGTCGATGCAGGGTCGAGCGGCTGACACCCAGCAGTTCGGCGGCGGCCGTCACCTTGTACCCGCAGCGTTCCAGCGTTTTCTCGATTACCAGTTTTTCCGTCGAGGCTTCAAGCGATGCGGCCTCGGCCGGTTCCAGACTTGCCGTCAGACGCGCGGGTAAGGCATCCAGCCCGACCATCGTCCCCTCGCTCACCGCGACGGCATAGCGCAGGGTCTGCTTCAGCTCGCGCACATTGCCGGGCCAGGGATAGCTCTCCAGCAAACGCAGCGCCTCCGGCGCGAGTGTCAGACTCCGACCGGCGATCGCGCATTCCTGTTCGAAGATCTCAGTCACGAAGATCCGCCGGTCCCTACGGGCGCGCAGCGGCGGCACGGTCAGGCTGGCACCGGCAATGCGGTAGAAGAGGTCCTCTCGGAAGCGCTGCCCGGCCACCAGGCGCTCCAGGTCCTGGTGGGTCGATGAGATCACCAGGAGATCCAGCGGGATCGGCGCACCGCCAAGCGGGGTCAGTTCCCGCTCCGACAGGACGCGCAGCAGGCGGGTTTGGAGCTCCAGCGGCATGTCGCCGATTTCATCCAGAAAGAGCACGCCACCGTTGGCCTCGGCGATCTTGCCTTTGTAGCCGCTCTTTGCCGCGCCGGTGAAGGCGCCGGGGCGGTAGCCGAAGAGTTCGCCCTCGATCAGGCTTTCCGGAATGGCGGCACAGTTGACCGCTACGAAGGGTTTGTCCGCGCGCCGGCTGATGCGGTGCAGGTGCTTGGCGAAGACCTCCTTGCCGCTGCCGGTCTCGCCGGTGACCAGGATCGACAGGCCCGCATCCACGATCCGCGCGGCCAGCGTGAAGTTGCGCTCCATCACCGGATCGGCGCCGAAAATGACCTCCGACTGTGCTTTGGGTTTCTCCCCTACGTCGGTCGTCCGGTCACGAAGCGGCGGTGGCTCGCGGAGCGACTGCGGATTGGGTGCTTCCCCATCGGTCAGGCAGCGCGCGAAGAAACGGCCCGAGCTGGCGTCCTCAACGACGATAGGCGCGTCGCCCTCCGCCTGATTGCGGATGAAATGCTCCACCTGGCCCTTAAGGCGGTATTCCATCAGGGAACGTTCGACCATCGGATCCAGCAGCGTCTTCGCGGTCGGCGACCAGGCGGCCACCCCGCCGCTGGAAGACATGGCCAGCAAGGTCGCACTGGCCAGATCGCTGAATCGAGAATCCTGCGACAGCGCGACGATGGCGTGATCGCTCTGGAACTGCGCCATGAAAAGCTGGTTCTCGATCCGCCGCGCCGCATTGGCGACGATCTGCATCACCAGTTGCTGAGTCTGGTGATCGGTCGGCCGTGGCGTGGAAACGTCGAGCGCGGCTACCAGGCGCTGATCGGGAGAGTAGATCGGCGCGACCGTGCAGGTCAGCGGCGTGTTGTGGATCGCGAAATGCTCGTCCATCACGACGGAGATCGGCTGCCCGGTCGCGAGACAGGTGCCGACCCCGTTCGTGCCCTGGAGGTCTTCCGTCCAGATCACGCCCATATGCAGCCCGGAATTGCGCGCCTCGCGATCGATCTCGCCGGCGCAGCGCACATCGACCGTAATACCATCCGCATTGGCCAGCAGCACCACGTAGTCCAGCTTGGCCAGACGTTCGTGCAGCCGGTCCAGTTCCGGCGCGAAGATCGACTTCATGACATCGAACTGATCGCGCAGCGGCGTGACTTCACCCTGGGTCAGAATCACCGGCTGACGCACCTTGTGGGGCTCGATACCGTGGGACAGCACACAACGCCGCCAGGAGGCCTCAATGGTTCGCGAGATCGAATTCCGCGGCTCCAGCCGCTTCGTGCCTGCACCCGAGCCATCGCGCGAGATGGTCGCCAGCACCCGCTTTACGTGACGTCTTTCCGCACCGCCATCCAGGTTCATCGCTTTCCTCCCACGCCGCTTTTCCCGCAGCTTGTAGGATTAACTATAGCATTCCCGGCGCCGGAATCGGAGTCGCTTGCGTCTACGACCTTGGTGCAGTTGCGACAGAGGCCCTGCGACAACTGTCGCAACTGCAACAGTCATCCCGATCTATCCGCTTGAATCTCCTGCAAAGCGAATCTGGCACGCCCCTTGCGGATGTAACTGCGAAAAACCACGGCCCCACCAAGCGCGGGGACCGGCAGGTTGCGTCAGAAGAAAAGCAAGGGAGGAATCGAAGGTGCAGTTAAACCGCGACGACCTGAAAGAAGCCTATCGGCGCATGTGCCTGATACGGGAATTCGAGGACAGCGTTCACGACGAGTTCGCCGCTGGGAACATTCCCGGCTTCGTTCACCTCTACGCCGGCGAGGAAGCCTCGGCGGTCGGGATCTGCATGCACCTGGAAGACCGGGACGCCATCGCCTCGACCCACCGCGGCCACGGCCACTGCATCGCCAAGGGCTGCGACGCCAAGGAGATGATGTCCGAGATCTTCGGCAAGAAGGACGGGCTCTGCGGCGGCAAGGGCGGCTCCATGCATATCGCCGACCTCAGCAAGGGCATGCTGGGCGCCAACGGAATCGTGGGCGGCGGACCGCCGCTGATCTGTGGCGCGGCGTTGACCGCCAAGACTCTGAAGACCGGCGGCGTGGCCATCGCCTTCCTGGGCGACGGCGCCTCGAATCAGGGCACGACGCTGGAATCCTATAACCTGGCTAAGATCTGGAACCTGCCGGCCATCTTCGTGGTGGAAGACAATCGCTATGCCGAGTCCACCGCTTCCGCCTGGTCGGTCGCGGGCTCGCAGGTCGACCGCGCCAAGGGTTTCGGCATGCCGGGCACCGAGGTCGATGGTCATGACTTCTTCGCGGTCTGGGAAGTGGCGCGCGAAGCCATCGAACGGGCGCGCAACGGCGAAGGTCCCTCGCTGATCCACGTCAAGCTGAACCGCTACTACGGCCACTTCGAAGGTGATGCCATCACCTACAAGGGCGACGGCGAGGTCGACCAGGTCAAGGCCGAGCAGGACGCCCTGCAGCTCTTTCGCCAGCGGGTGATCGAGACCTCCCTGCTGGAGACCGGCGAACTGGACGAGATCGAAGGCAGCGTCAAGAGCTACATCGGCGAATGCGTGGCCTCCGCCACCAGCGCCAGCCAGCCGACCGAGGCTGATCTGCTGACGGATGTGTATGTGAAGTATTGATTTGAGCGGCCGACGCCGGCTCCGGGGCCGGCCCGCTCCCCCACCCGTCCACCCACAGGATAATGGCATTGGGTGGTCGGGTGGGGGAGCCGGCTGGAACCGGAAGTTCTAGGAAAACAGGAGCGAATTAATGTCAGTAAAAAGCTATCGCCAGGCGCTCAACGAAGCGATCCGTCAGGAGATGGAGCGCGATGAGCGGGTTATCATCATGGGCGAGGATATCGCCGGCGGCATGGGCGCGCCGGGCGAGGACGACGCCTGGGGCGGCGTGCTGGGCGTGACCAAAGGCCTGATGCCGCAGTTCGGTCGCGATCGGGTGCTTGACACCCCGATCAGCGAAAGCGCCTTTGTCGGCTGCGCGGCGGGTGCGGCAGCCACCGGCCTGCGCCCCATCGCCGAGTTGATGTTCGTCGACTTCATGGGGGTCTGCTTCGATCAGATCTTCAATCAGGCGGCCAAGTTCCGCTACATGTTCGGCGGTAAGGCGGTGACGCCGCTGGTGATCCGCACCATGTACGGCGCCGGCTTCCGCGCCGCCTCGCAGCACAGTCAGTGCCTCTATCCGCTCTTCACCCATATCCCGGGCCTGAAGGTGGCGCTGCCCTCCAACGCTTACGAGGCCAAGGGCCTGCTTACCCAGGCGATCCGCGACGACGATCCGGTGGTCTTCTTCGAGCACAAGGCGATGTACGACGACGAGATGGAGGTGCCGGACGAGGCCTACACCATCCCCTTCGGCGAGGCCAACGTGACCCGCGAGGGCGACGACGTCACCATGGTCGCCTTCGGACGCATGGTGAACCTAGCCAACGAAGTCGCGGACAGCCTGAAGGGTTCCGGCATCACCTGCACGGTGGTGGATCCGCGCACCACCTCGCCGCTGGACACCGAGACCATTCTGGAGACGGTTCAGGAGACCGGACGCCTGGTGGTGATCGACGAATCCCATCCGCGCTGCAATATGGCCTCGGACATCTCGGCGCTGGTCAGCCAGGAGATCTTCAGCGACCTCAAGGCCCCGGTGAAGATGGTGACCGCGCCGCATTGCCCGGTGCCCTTCTCGCCGGCGCTGGAGGATGTCTACATCCCGAACACGGCGAAGATCGAGGCGGCGGTTCGCGAAGTTGTGGGTAAGGGACACTAAGCCCGAGTGAATGAAGAGCTCCCTCCCAGCCAGAGGGAGGGAGCCTTCGTTTTCAGACAGATTGAATTGAGCGAGAAAAGCGGAGGCTCTGAATGAGCGGGAACATCGTTCCCATCGTCATGCCCAAATGGGGTTTGGCGATGGAGGAAGGCATGCTGGTCGAGTGGCAGGTCGAGGAAGGCGCACGGATCGAAAAGGGCCAGGAAATCGCCGACATCGAAACCACCAAGATCACCAACATCTTCGAGTGTCCGACGGACGGCCTGCTGCGCCGGATCGTGACGGCCGGAGGCGAAACGGTGCCGGTCGGGTTTCTGCTCGCGGTCTGTGCCGAGGAGGATGTCAGCAACACAGACATCGACAGCTATGTCGAGGACTTCAAGGCGAACTTCGTCCTGGAAGAAGCCGCAGCCGGCGGCGCGGAGCCCGAAAGCGTCGAGATCGCCCCGGGCCGCTCGATCCGCTATCTGAGCCTGGGCAGCGGCGGGGATGCACCGCTCCTCTTCGTCCACGGCTTCGGCGGCGGCTTCGACAACTGGATGCTCAATCAGGAAACCCTGTCCGAAGGCCGCGCGACCTACGCCGTCGACCTGCCGGGGCACGGTGGTTCGACCAAGGACGTCGGCACTGGCGACCTCAGCGCCATGACCGACGCGCTGTCAGCTTTCATGGAGATCATGAAGATCGAGCGGGCGCATCTGGTGGGCCATTCCATGGGTGGCGGAATCGCCCTCGACCTCGCCTTGCAGCATGCGGACAAGGTGGCGAGCCTTTCGCTGATCGCCCCTGTCGGCCTGGGGTCGGAGATCAACATGGACTACATTGAGGGCTTCATCAGCCAGACCCGCGCCCGCAAGCTGCGCGGCGTACTGGAACTGCTGGTCGATGATGCCGAGGCGATCTCCGCCGACATGGTCGAAGACATCATCAAGTTCAAACGCCTCGACGGGGTCGGCGCCGCGCTGGGGCTACTGCGCGACCAGATCATGCCAGGCGGGCAACAGGGGGTTACCTTCAGGGACAGGCTGGGCGATCTGGGCATCCCGGTTCAGGTGATCTGGGGCCGCAATGACAAGATTCTTCCGGCCCATCATGGAGAAGATCTGCCAGATGCCGTCAGCCTGACTCTCTATGACGACACCGGCCACATGCCGCACCTGGAGCGCGCCGGCGAGGTGAATGAAGCGATCGGCAACTTCATCGCTTCATAGGAAGACAAGGGTTTCCGTTTCCTCAGTGCAGGGTACGGGCTGGCTGATTCGGGTGGTCTGAGCGCCAGCAGCGGGCGTGTCGTTCCTCCGGCGAAAGATCCGCGGTGCGTTCGCGCAACGGCAAGATCAGGCCGGCAGCAAGCAGCGAGTCGGCGAGGCCGGCCAGCGGGCCCGAGGTCAGCCGAATAGCACTGGGCGGCATCCAGTTGGCCAGCGCCTGCTCGGCTGGTCCACTGTCGGCCCGCTGAAAACCCGCGACGGCATGAAGAAGGTCCGCCTCGTCCGGCGACACGCCCGGACAGGAGGGGCCGTGGATATCGACGGTCCGGCTGGCAGCAAAGGCGATATTGCGCAGAACTGCGTTCAGGCTGGCGGCGCTGTCGATGATTCCATAGTGGGCGAAATGGGCTTGCAGTACCGGGAAGGGCTCCTGCTCCTGATGCAGGCAGGCAACCCAGCGGCGGGTGCCCCGCAGGATGATACTTTCCCCGAGCGTCAGATCTTCAGCCTGCGTGACCGCCGGTGCTCTGGACTTTTCGCTATCCTTCAGGGCTTTGCGCCGGTCGGCCGGTGTCGTCGCGGCCTTTGCGTTCAACAGATGGCCGGCGCTCGACAGAAGCCGGGCGAAGTTGTGAGCCTGCCGCAGGAAGATCGCATTGTGGGTCGGTTCGATGAGCCACTGCACCAGCAGGGAAGCGCGCTCCAGTTCCGACTGCTGCAGCGCATCGAGAATGGAGAGGAAATGCTCCTCATGGATCGAGAGGCACTCCTCGCTGTAGGGGTTGATGCGGATCTGACAGCGCGCGCCCTGGTCGAAACAGCCGATCACCTCGCCGAAGACCTCGATGGCTTCATAAACCTGCTTGCTTCCAAAGACCTTCGTGAAGGTCGGCAGCAGACTATTGAGACTGCCCGCAGGTTCCCGGAACTCCCGCGACAGCCCCTCGGTCGGGGGCAGGTCACTCAGAGCGATAAGCTGCTCTTCGGTCTCGCGGGACTCCCGATGTTTACGCAGCGCCCAGATCACCAAAGCTTCGGGAAGAGTCAGTTCGGCAACAATCCGCGCCCTGCCCCCGGCGGGGCTGCCGGCATAGACGTTCATATCGGCGACTCCTGTCTTCACTGCGCAGGTCATAAAGTTTAATTGCGATTGAGAATGATTTGCAATTAAACTTCTGTCAAGCAGAACCGCATTGTCTAACTCAGGAAATTGAAGGGTTTACGGCCAGGACACCCGGCGCATTCACGCCACCTCAACGGAGGTGGCGCGCCCGTCTTGACGTTGCGCGCTACCTGCTGTTCATTCTTGGGCAGCAATCCGAGTTCGATATCCAATGCGCAACAAACTGCTGAATCAAGCCAGTCGGTTCGCCATCGGCCGAAGGCGCAACACGACATCCGGCGGACCGCAACCCACTGTTCTTGCCGCAATCCTGCTTAGTGCTTTCCTGGCGCTTGCGTCAGCCACCACCAGTGCAGCGGGAGATGAAACACCAGACACAGATCTGAAAACGCTGGCCGTGCTCGCCGGTCAAGTCTGCGAAGGCGGCACGGAGGATCCGGCTCCGCTTGCAGCGGACTTCGGGGAATTGCTGTCCCTGGAAGATCGCGGCAGCGCGACCGCCGCATTCCGCCGCCGCCTGGAGCTCCGCCGGGACAGCCGGCTGTTTCGGATCGACCTTTCGGCCTTTGCCGGGAACATCCGACGGGTGCGGGCGGAGATCTACGAAGCCCTGGAGAGCGGCGAGGAACGCCCGCTGGCGCTGGTGGGCCTCGATGGCAATTGCGCGCCGCGCCATGGCCGACGGCTCGACTATGACGACTCGGGTCGCGCCGCATGGCTGAGCCACTATGACGCTGCGCTACAGCCGGACCGCGCGCGCGAAGCTCTGAACCCGCTGGTGCCTCCGGGACGGGATCCTGGCGGCATTCTGGTGGCGCAAATCGACAGCGGTGTGAATTACCTGCTGCCGGAGATCGCCGGACGCCTGGCCCGGGACGGGCAGGGCACAATGCTGGGTTACGACTACTGGGACCTGGACGACCGCCCCTTCGATCTCGACACCAGCCGTTCGCCCTTCTTCCCGTTGCGCCACGGCACCACGGTCGCCAGTGTCTTACTGCGTGAAGCTCCAAGTGCGCGCCTCCTGCCCTACCGCTATCCCCGGCCCGATCTCACGCGCATGGCGGCACTGATTGACGATGCCGCGGACAAAGGCGCGCGCATCGTCATGATGCCCCTGGGCAGCCGCAAGGCGGAAGACTGGCAAGCCTTTGCCGCAGCCGCCGGGCGGCATAGGGAGACGCTTTTCATCATCTCGGCCGGCAACGACGGCCGGGACATCGACGCGCAACCGCTTTACCCCGCCGGTCTCCCACTTGAGAACGCCATCGTTGTCACCTCTTCCGATTCCTTCGGCCGCCTTGCGGAAGGTTCCAACTGGGGCCTGACGAACGTCGACCTGATGGCGCCGGGCGAAGGGATCGAGGTCATCGACCACCGCGGCGCCCGCGGCACCACCTCCGGCTCCAGCTTCGTGGTCCCGCGCATCGCGGCCCTGGCGGCGCGCCTGCTGGAGAAAAACCCCGACTGGACGGCCAAAGATCTGAAGGCCGCGATCCGGCAACGCACCGGCCCCTCGCTGGAGCGCGGCGGCAGCCGAGTCAAGTGGGGGTGGCTGCCGAATCCGGCGGATGATGGCTAGAACGCCGCTTCACTTTTGAATCAGGACATGTTCCTGCATAAAAGCCTCTCGAACAGAAACAGCCCGCAAATCCCAAGACCGACGCCATGGCGAACTATCAGTCCTACGTGATCTGCACCACGCCGCGAAGCGGAAGCACCCTGCTCTGCAAACTCCTGGCCGCGACAGGCGTAGCCGGGAAACCCGATTCTTACTTTCATACGCCGTCACTCGCAGACTGGCTGCAGAAATTCGATCTGACACCGGATGACACCACGCCGGCGCGTGAGATCCTGGCGGCCGTCTTCGAAGCGGCGCGCTTACGTGGCACTGCCGGCACAGACGTCTTCGGCTTGCGTCTACAGCGCAAGAGCTTCGACTTTCTTTTCAGTCAGATCGATCTTCTCCACCCCGGGCTGTCGAGCCACGGCGCGCGCTTCCAGGCGGTGTTCGGCAAGACGCTGTTCATCCACCTCTCGCGGAGGAATAAGCTCGAACAGGCAGTTTCCTTCGTTAGGGCGAGCCAGACGGGACTGTGGCACCGCGCCCCCGACGGGTCCGAGTTGGAGCGCCTTTCTCCGCCGCAAGAGCCACATTACGATGCCGATGCAATCACCCATCACCTCGCGGAACTGACCGCGCTCGACAAGGCGTGGCAAGACTGGTTCGCCGGCGAAGCAATCGCGCCGCTGCGTGTAAACTATGATGCGCTTTCGCGTGACCCGGAAAAGACCGCGGCCAGAGTCTTGGAGCGGTTAGGGTTGGATCCGACTGCAGCGCAAGGACTCACACCAGCCGTGGCAAAGCTCGCGGACGCCACCAGCCGAAATTGGATGGAACGCTTCCGTACCGAGAAGGGAAGTTAAAGACATCCAATAGCTTATTGGAGTAATCACCGTCAGGATAGCCCCCATAAACGACCGTAAGACGGCACGCACTTCTGCGAGTGCTTCACTTTGTTTACAGCAGTTCCCGTAAAGGCTTTTAGCCGGTAATCACAGGCCCGGCATATTGCCGGGCGGCTCCCGCAAATCCTCAGACATCCTGGGGAACGGGAAACGCGCGGACAGCGCCAAGCTGTTGACCTGTCCCGCAATTCGAGCCCACACTACGCAACTTCAAAATGGTACGACGCCGGCCACGGCGCAGCTTTTTGTTGACTCGCCCATCGCATTTTGTAACCACATAGTTACTTTCTGCGGTTTCAGATCATCACAACAGAAGGGAAAAACCATGTACGGGAGGAAAAGAATGAAGCGGATAGGAACAACGGCTGTCGTTGCGGCCTTCGGATTGGCTTTTGCATCCGGCATGACAAGCGCCGCCGAATGGCGGGCCTGGAACATTCACGTCGAAGGCTATCCGAACACCGTGGCGATGGACAAATTCGCCGAGCTGGTCGCCGAAAAGACCGGCGGCAAGATCACCGTCCAAAACTTCCACGCCGGCGTTCTGGGCAGCCAGCCCGATGCGATCGAGCAGGTCCGGATCGGTGCTGTCGAGGTCGGTAACTTCAATCTCGGTCCCATCGGACCGATCGCGCCCGCGGCCAACGTGGTGTCACTGCCCTTTGTCTTCAAAAGCGTCGAGCACATGCATCGCGCCCTGGACGGCGCGGCCGGCGACAAGATCAACGCGGGCATGGCGGAAGCCGGCCTGATCGGCCTGGCCTGGTACGATGCCGGCGCACGGTCTTTCTACAATCGCGACAAGCCGATCACCAAGCCGGCGGATGTCGCGGGCATGAAGATTCGGGTCATGAACAACGACCTCTATTCCGGCATGGTCAAGGAACTGGGCGGCAACCCCTCGCCCATGGCCTTCGCCGAAGTTTACCAGGCATTGAAGACCGGCGTCGTGGACGGCGCGGAGAACAACTGGCCGTCCTACGAATCGACCGGCCACTTCGAGGTCGCCGGCTACTACTCGCTCAGCCAGCACCTGATCATCCCCGAATGCGTCTGCATTAACGCCAGCGTCTGGGAAGGCCTTTCCGACGACATGAAAACGGCGGTGAAGGCAGCAGCGGTCGAGTCCGCTCAGCTTCAACGCGAGCTCTGGGCAGCGCGTGAGAAATCAAGCCGTGAAAAGGTCATGGCCTCGGGCGTCAAGTTCAACGAAATCGCCGACAAAGCGCCGTTTCAGAACGCAATGAAACCGGTCTATGACAACTATCTCTCCGACAATCCGGATGTGAAAGAGCTGGTGGACCTGATCCAGTCGATCGACTGACCGGCCCTACCGCGTAAAGGCAAGCGGATGGGATCTTCCCTGCCCGCTTGCCGCAATCCTCATTCCCTGACGAAAACCACGCCTTAAATGCGACAGCCGCGAGACAACTGGTTCGACAAGGGCCTCGATGCGCTGGCAGTGATCTGCCGGCTGCTGACCGGTGTTGGTCTTGTGGTCCTCACCCTGATCTTTGGCTGGCTGGTTTTCGGGCGTTACGTGCTGAACGACACGCCGACCTGGGTCGAGCAGATGTCGCTTCTGCTCATCATGCTGATCACCTTTCTGGGCGCGGCTGTGGGGATCCACGAGGGCACCCATCTCGGTGTCTCCTATTTCCGCGATGTCGCTTCCCCTCGGGTGAAGCTGGTCTTCGCCGTGGCGACCGACCTGACGCTCGCCCTCTACGGCGGCGCCATGGCCTGGTACGGCTATCAACTGGTGCTGTTCAAATGGCGCGCGGCCATTCCGCTGCTCGGGTTGCCCGAAGGCCTTCGCGCGATCCCGCTGGCGGTGGCCGGTGGTCTTATCTTCCTCTTCTGCGTCGGCCATCTGATCCGAACGGCACGCTTCGGCCTGCCGGATCACGCCGCCGGCGATCTCGAGTAACGGCGACTCTATGGGCCTCGCACTCCTCCTTTTGGTTTTCGCCTTCGGCGTCGTCATCGGCATGCCGGTAGCCTTCGCCCTCGGTGTCGCCGCGCTGTCGGCTTTCTGGTTCGAAGGCCTGCCGCTGGTCATCGGCTTCCAGCGGATCGTGGCGGGCGTCAACGTCTTCTCCCTGCTGGCCATCCCCTTCTTTATCTTCGCCGGCGAACTGATGTTCCACGGCGGCATCGCCATGCGACTGGTCCGCTTCGCCTCGGCGGCCGTGGGCGCGGTGCGCGGCGGCCTGGGGATCGTCAACGTCTTTTCCTCCATGCTCTTTGGCGGCATCTCCGGCTCGGCGGTCGCCGATATCTCGGCGCTGGGTTCGATCCTGATCCCGGTGATGAAGGAAAAGGGCTATGACGACGATTATGCGGTGAACGTCACCGTCACCTCTTCGATCGCCGGCATCATGATCCCGCCCAGCCACAACATGATCCTCTTCGCCGTGGCCGCGGGCGGCGGGATCTCCATATCGAAACTGTTCCTCGCCGGGGTCGTGCCCGGTGTCCTGATGTGCTGCTGCCTGGCTGTGGCCGCCTATGCCATCGCCGTGCGGCGCGGCTATCCCTCAGAGGCTTTCCCCGGCTGGCAGGTGCTGTTTCTGTCCTTCGTGGCGGCAGTGCCAGGGCTCTTTACGGCGGTGATCATCGTCGGCGGCGTGCTGTCCGGCATCTTCACCGTCACCGAATCAGGCGCCTTCGGCACCATCTACGCCATTCTCGTCACGATCCTGGTCTACCGGAGCCTGACCTGGCAGGCCTTTGTCACCGCCGTCACCCGCGCGGTGAAGACCACGGCCATGGTGCTGGTGCTGGTCGCCAGCGCCGCGGCCTTCGCCTACATGCTGACCTTCTACCGGGTGCCGGACCAGACCGTCGCCTTCATGACCGGGCTGACCGACAATCCCATCGCCATCCTGCTGATGATAAACGCCGCGCTTCTGATCCTCGGCATGATCATGGATATGGCCGCGCTGATCCTGATCTGCACGCCGATCTTCCTGCCGGTCGCCGCGACGCTGGGCATGGACCCGTTACAGTTCGGCATGCTGTTGATGATGAACCTGGGGCTCGGCCTCTGCACGCCACCGGTCGGCGCCTGCCTTTTTGTCGGCTGCGCCGTGGGCGAGGTGAAGATGGAAAAGGCAGTGCGCTCGATCTGGCCCTTTTACCTGGCGATCTTCGCGGCCCTGATGCTAACGACCTTCGTGCCCGCGGTCTCCATGACCCTACCGCAGCTCCTGGAGTAGCGCGGCGGTCACTCCCGCGGCTGCGGCCGGGGCGGTGGAGCCGTGATGAAGCGCTCGGCGGCGCCCGCCGCACGAGGATTGACCTCCTTGAGCTTTTCGAAGGCAGCCCGTGCGAAATCCGGATCGTCACCCCAGACCCCCGCCTGTATGGCCAGGCGCAACACCTGCAGATCTTCCGGCGCGTGCTGAAAGAGGAAGCGCAGGTGGGGTAGTTCCTCCTCGTAGCGAGCCGCCATATGATAGGTGATGGCCAGGCCCAATCGGCCGTTGAGGGAATGGGGGTCCTGCTCAAGGGAATCCTGGAACAGCGCCAGCGATTCCTCCGTCAGACGGCGGACGCCGAAAGTTTGCCCCGCAAGATCGAAAAGCTGCCGGTTGCCGCTGCGGCGGCAGGCGGTACTCAGCGCCTTGACCTGCTGCTCGTCGAGCGTTCCCTGCCGGCCTCGCAGGTTTTCCAGTTGCAGAGTACAGACGCGCACGGCGGCACCGATTTCAGCGCTGGCTTCCGCGTGCTCCAGACCACTGCGCGCCGCCAGCTCCGTCAGCGCCTGGGAGGGCACCGCCTCGTGGCGCCCCTCCCCGCCGGCCGCCACAATTCCGATCAGACGGCCCTCTTCATCCACCAGGGCACCGCCGCTGTTGCCGGGCTGACTGTGAGCGCTGTGATGCAGCCGCGCCAACGCCTTACCTTCAGCGGGCAGCAATGTCACCTTGCCTGGGTCGTAGGCCCGGATGCGCTGGAAAGAGACATCGGCGCCGACCGTGAAGAGTTGCATTCCTGTTTCAGCGTCGGCAGGTTCCAGAACCGGTCCCGGCGGCAGGTCCGGTGCAGAAAGAAAGATAATGTCACCCTTGTAGTCGGCGGGCACGACCCGGGCCGTCATCCTGGTGCCGTCGGCGAGGAAAAGATCGACAACCTCGCTGTCCGCCACCGAATGGCGCGAGGTCACGAGGCGATCCTCGGCGATGCGCACGGCGCTGCCCACCGGGTCGAAGGCCGAGATGGCGAAGACCGCCGCGCGCGCGGCGCAGACCGGTTCCGGCTGACGGCATTCCTGGCTCTGCGCCCTCGCCGGCGAGGCGGCGAGGACAAAGGCCGCAGCGATGGCAAGCAGCGACATCGTGACAACAGGTTTCACTCTCTTGCTTTTCATGGTCACCTGCTTGGCTCTTCAAAAAATTGCGGCGCGACGATCACGGTCAGGCGCGTTACCCTACAGCAGAGAAGATAGGCAGCAATTGGAAATTGGTGGGATCGGCGTATGCGCTTTATCCGAACGGCTCTACAGGGTCTGGTTTTTGGGAGCACCGTCATCGCTGCGGCAACGACGCTCAGGGCTGAACACGCGGAAACTGCGTGGAACGTCGCCTCGCCCTCCGTGGTCTCGGTCCAGCCGACCTGGCCGGGCTACAGCCGCCCGGGCTTCGGCGCGCCGGCGGGAACGGCCCCGGAAGGCACCGGGGTCGCCATCCTGGAACCCGGCCTGATCATTACCGCCGCCCATGTGGTGGCCCGCGCCACCGAGGTCGCGGTGCGCGATCATCAGGGCCGGCGCGTCCCGGCAGAGATCCTGGCAATCGACCCGGCCAGCGACCTCGCCCTGCTAAAGACGGAACTGCCCCTCGTCCCCATCATCATTGCCGAAGAGCGCCCGGCCACCGGCGCCCATGTCTGCGCCATCGCAAATGCTTTTGGGCTCGACCTCAGCATCACCTGCGGCATCGTTTCGGCCAGGGCCCGCTCCGGCATCGGCTTCAATCCGATCGAAGACTTCATTCAGACCGACGCGGCGGTCAATCCAGGCGCCTCGGGCGGTGCACTGGTGGACGAAGAGGGCCGACTGGTCGGCCTGCTGAGCGCGATCTTCACCAAGGAGTCCGACGCCAACGCCGGGGTCAACTTCGCGGTCTCGAGCGAGCTCTTGCTGACGCGCGTAAAAGGCATGCTGGCAGCAAAGGACAGGAAAGAGCCCTGAACACCAACCCGAATCACAGGGTTACGTGATCGCCGCCGGCAATTCTATCTGATGCGAATCCGCCCTCACTCTTGACCCTACGCCGCCGCGGGGCGTCGGACCGTCGTCACCCGGAAGCGATTGGCCACAAAGGCCGCGTCGGTCAGGCAAGCGTTGCCGGCCGGGTTTGCGCCGCTGACATGGTAGTCACTGAAGGCGGCGCTCTGGTTGACGAAGATGTTGCCGGTCAGGTTACAGGAGAGACTGACACCCGCAGCGGAGAAAGCGTCCGCCGCCTTATCAAGGGTCGCGTCGTCGGTTGCGTAGACGGCCGCTGTGATGGCGCCCTTTTTACTGGCGGAATCGGCCGCCCGGGCGATGGCATCTTCAGCGGAATCAGCCGCTACCACAAAGGCAATGGGACCGAAGCGCTCCTCCAGATGCGCGTCGCTTTCGGCGGCATCGACTTTCAGCAGCATAGGCGTCGCCGTGCGTGCCTCTTCCAGACCTTCGATAGTTTCCGAAGCACGGACGACCTCGCCCAGAGACCCGGCGCTCCGGACTCGTTCGATCGTGGCCGGGTTGGCGATGGCGCCGCAGATCCCGGCGGCGCGGGCCGGATCGCCCAACAGCTTGTCGATGGCGATCTTGAGGCCGCCGGCCACCTCGTCAAGTGACTTGTGACCGTCTTCCGTCTCGATGCCGTCGCGTGGCACGTAGATGTTCTGCGGCGCGGTGCACATCTGACCGCTGTAGAGCGAGAGGGAGAAGGCGATGTTGCCGCACATACCCTTGAAGTTGTCGGTCGATGCCACGACCGCGGAGTTGACGCCCGCTTCCTCGGTGTAGACCAGCTTGTTCCTGGCGTTCTCCCGGATCCATTGGCCGAAGGCGTTGGAGCCGGTGAAGTCGACGATCGCGACCTCCGGATGCTGCACCAGATCCTTGGTGATTTCCGCGCCCGCTTCATCGGCGGCCAGCAGCAGAACGTTCGGATCGAAGCCGGCCTCGCGCAAGACTTCACGGCCGATCTCCAGAGAAAGAGCCAGAGGCAGGATCGCGGTCGGATGCGGTTTCACAATCACTGTGTTACCGGTAGCGAGGCTGGCGAAGATGCCCGGATAGCCGTTCCAGGTCGGGAAGGTGGCGCAGCCGACGGTGACCGCGATGCCGCGCGGCAGAATGCGGAACTCCTTATCCAGGACGATCGGGTCATGCTTGCCCTGCGGCTTGGTCCAGATGGCCGTGGCCGGGTTTCGGGTCATCTCGGCGTAGGCATAGGCGACAGCTTCGACGGCGCGGTCCTGGGCGTGTGGTCCGCCGGCCTGAAAGGCCATGACGAAGGCCTGTCCCGTCGTATGCATGACGGCGTTGGCCATCTCGAAGCTGCGCTTGTTGATACGCTGGATGATCTCGAGGCAGACACCGGTGCGGTCCTCGATAGAGGCACGGGCCCAGCCGCTTCCAGCCTCTTTCGAAGCGGTGATCAACTGGTCGATATCCGCGGCCGGATAGGTGATCTCCAGAGGCAGGCCGAAGGGCGAGGTCTCCTTGCCGACCACCTGGCCGTTGGTGGGGTGGTCGGACAGTTCGAAAAGATTGCCCAGGCGCGCCTTGAAAGCCGCTTCGCCATCGTCCTTGGCGGTCTCGCCGTAGATCCTGCCGCTTGGCGCTTCAGGATAGGGGCTCCAGTAGCCGCGCTCCCGGGCGGCGTCCACCGCCTTGTCCAGCATCTCGCGATGGCTCTCGAAGAAGCGCGTCATCTCAGTCTCCCATTAGGCAACTTGCCAGCCTTCACCACCCGGCAATTGCCGCCGCGGCGCTCTTTCGACCAGCTCTGTCTTTGAACGGAAGAAATAATTGACCGACCGGATGGTTTATGCAAGATGTTTTTTGCGCACTAAGATGTTACAAGAGACAAGGGCAGCCGGAACGGGGCTGTCGAAGAGGCCGCGGAAGAGACGGCAAAGCCAGGGAGAGGGCGCATGAGCGAAGACACGATTCTGGTCGAAAAGGCCGCGGGTTATCACCGCCTGACCCTGAACCGGCCGGACAAGCTCAACGCTTTCAATGCCGGGATGAATAAGGCCCTGCTCTCGGCTTTCCAGGCTGCCGACGACGACGATGACTGCCGTGCCGTGCTCGTAACGGGCGCCGGACGCGCCTTCTGCGCCGGGCAGGATCTGGGCGACCGCAATCCGGCCACCATGGAGGGCCCGCCGGATCTGGGAGAGACCCTGGAGACTCTCTACAATCCTCTGATCCGTGAAATCCGGGCGCTGGAAAAGCCGGTGGTTTGTGCGGTCAATGGTGTAGCGGCGGGCGCCGGCGCGAATATCGCCCTGGCCTGTGACATCGTGCTCGCGGCCAAATCGGCGAAGTTCATCCAGGCCTTCAGCAAGATCGGCCTGGTGCCTGACAGTGGCGGCACCTGGAGCCTCATGCGCCTGCTGGGCGAAGCCCGGGCCAAGGCCCTGGCCATGACCGGCATGCCGCTCGGCGCGGAACAGGCGGCCGACTGGGGCATGATCTGGAAGGCGGTCGAAGACGAGGACCTGATGGTCGAAGCGCAGAACATGATGGAGGCCTTCGCCGTGGCACCGACGGTCGGGCTCGGTTTCACCAAGCGGGCGATCCAGGCGGCGGCGACCAACAGCCTCGACCAGCAGCTTGATCTGGAGCGGGACCTTCAGCGCGCCGCCGGTCGGACACCGGATTACGCCGAAGGGGTCAGCGCTTTCCTGGAGAAACGTGCGCCGAACTTTACCGGACGCAAGGCGTGACTCAGCCATCAGAGATGACGCCGGACGAGTTGGCGCGGGCCTGCGCCGACGCCATGTGGGCAGGTGACAGCGCATCGCAAGGGCTCGGCTTTGTGATCGACGAGGTGGCTGCGGGCCGGGCGGTACTCTCCATGACCGTCCGCGGTGACATGGTCAACGGACACCGGATCTGCCACGGCGGTTTTATCTTTACGCTGGCGGACAGCGCCTTCGCCTTCGCCTGCAACAGCTATAACCAGAACGTGGTGGCCCAGCACTGCGCCATCACCTTCATCGCGCCGGCCTTCGAGGGCGACCGCCTGACCGCCACGGCGGAAGAGGTAACCCGCTACGGCCGCTCCGGCATCTACGATATCCGGGTGACGCGGGAGGACGGCACGGCCATCGCCGAATTCCGGGGACAGTCCCGCTCGGTCAAAGGCACGCACTTGCCGGAAGACGAAGTAACGCCCTGAGGCCGAAAAACAAAACAAAAGAGACCAGGAGGATCGCGCCATGGAAGACCGCACCCCGTCGAAGTCGGACCTCGATCCGATCGAAATCGCCTCGAGGGATGAGCTGGCCAGCTTGCAGCTCGAACGCCTGCGCTGGTCGCTCTGCCATGCCTATGAGAACACGGCCTTCTACAAGCAGAGCTTCGACGCGGCGGGGGTGCATCCCGGCGACCTGAAGAGCCTCTCCGACCTCTCGAAGTTTCCCTTCCTGGTCAAGACCGACCTGCGCGACAACTATCCCTTCGGAATGTTCGCCGTCCCGCGCGACCAGGTGGTGCGCATCCACGCTTCTTCCGGCACGACTGGTAAACCCACAGTCGTCGGCTATACCCAGACCGACATCGACAACTGGGCGAACCTGGTCGCGCGTTCGATCCGCGCCTCCGGCGGCCGGCCCGGTGATATCGCGCACATCGCTTACGGCTACGGCCTCTTCACCGGGGGCCTGGGCGCCCACTACGGTGCTGAAAAGCTCGGCTGCACAGTGGTGCCGGTGTCCGGCGGCATGACCGAGCGTCAGGTCACGCTGATCCAGGATTTCAAACCCGAGATCATCATGGTTACGCCCTCCTACATGCTGTCGATCCTGGACGAGTTCCGCGCCCAGGGACTGGACCCACGGGACTCCTCCCTGCAGGTCGGGATCTTCGGCGCCGAACCCTGGACCAACACCATGCGACAGGAGATCGAGCAGGCTTTCGACATGCACGCGGTGGACATCTACGGCCTCTCGGAAGTGATGGGGCCGGGGGTGGCTAACGAATGCGTCGAGACCAAGGACGGGCTGCACATCTGGGAGGATCACTTCTATCCGGAGATCATCGATCCGGAGACCGGCGAGGTGCTGGAGGACGGCGAAAAGGGCGAACTGGTCTTCACTTCGCTGACCAAGGAAGCCCTGCCGATCATCCGCTACCGCACGCGGGACCTGACGCGCCTGCTGCCCGGGACCGCGCGGACCATGCGGCGGATGGAAAAGGTCACCGGCCGCTCCGACGACATGATCATCCTGCGCGGGGTCAACGTCTTCCCGACCCAGATCGAGGAACAGATCCTGAAGTGCGCCGGCCTCGCACCGCACTTCCAGATTGAACTGACCAATCCGGAGCGCATGGACGTCATGACGGTGCATGTGGAGGCGAGCCTCAATGCGGCTTCCGACGAGGCCCGATCGGCGAGCGAGAAAGAACTGGTCCACCACATCAAGAGCGTGATCGGCATCTCCGCCAGGGTTTCCGTCGGTGCGCCGCAGTCGGTCGAACGCTCCCAGGGGAAGGCCCGGCGTCTTGTGGACCGGCGGGAAAAACGGTAAAGCGCCCCTGGGGATTCGCAGTTTAAAGTCGGACAGGACGGGGAAGATCTATGGCTCGCACACAGGCGCAGGACTACGGCGAAAAACGCAACGCCATCCTGCAGCGTTCGGCGCGCCTCTTCGCCGACGGCGGCTTCGAGCGTACCTCCATGGCCAGCGTGGCTGCCGAATGCGGTGTTTCCAAGCCGCTGCTCTATCACTACTACGCCAGCAAGGAAGAGCTGCTCTTCGACATCATCAACGGTCATCTGGAGGAGCTCTGCACGGCGATCATTGAGGCCGACGATCCGGAAGCCGAGCCGGAGGCACGTCTGCGCCTCCTGGTGCGGACGCTACTGGACTGCTACCGCGACGCCGATGCCCAGCACAAGGTTCAGATCAATGCCCTCTCGGCCCTGCCCCAGGACAAGCAGGATCTGCTAAAAGCGCTCGAGCGTAAACTGGTGACGGTCTTTGCCGATGCGGTTCGCGCCATCAACCCGGCGGTCGACGAGCAGAAATCGATCCTGAAGCCGGTTACCATGTCCCTCTTCGGCATGCTGAACTGGCACTACATGTGGTTCCGCCCCAAGGGCGGCATCAGCCGTGAAGAGTATGCCGAGCTTGCGACCGACCTCTTCGTGAAGGGGCTGCAGGGGATTCGCTAGTCTCGGCAGGGCGCTTGTCGGGCGCTGTACCTTTGGTCCATAAACGGAGCATGATCGCTCCCGAAACCTCCTCTTCCGCTACCGACTGCCTCGAATCTCTCATTGACCGTCTGCATGCGCGTGAGCGCTTGCGGGTCTGGTCAATCGTGATCACCGCCTATGGTGATGCGATCGTGCCGCGCGGCGGGGTGCTCAGGATGGGGGCGCTGCAGGACTTAATGGAACGCTTGCGGATCGAGCCGGGGGCGCTGCGGGCGGCCACGTCGCGGCTGGCGGCGGACGGCTGGCTGGTACGGGATAAGCGGGGGCGGCGGAGTTACTACAGCCTTTCCAATGCGGGCAATCTCTCCTTTGCCTTGGCGACGATGCGGATCTACGCGGCGGGGCCGATCGAGTGGGACGGCGGCTGGACCATCTGCGTGGCGCCGGAAGAAGCAGGCGAGGCACGGGATGCGAGACGCAAGGCGCTGCGCGAACTGGGCTTCGGCACGCTGGGCCCGACAGTCTTCTGCCGACCGGAAACCGAGGCGGCACCCGATGCGGGAGCGTATCTTGAGGGGGCGGTGGTTTTTTCGGCCAGAGCGCCGGCCAGCGAACATCTGCCGCCGTTGACCTCCGCCGCCTGGCCTCTGGAGGAGACCGCCGCGGCCTACGCGGAACTCACGGCCGCTTTCTTGCCATTGCTGCAGAGTCTGCAGGATGGGGAAGAACTAAACCCGCTGGCGGCCATGGCGGCGCGCACCCTGCTGATCCACGACTTCCGGCGCGCGGCGCTCAAAGACCCTCTCTTGCCGCAGGTTCTGCTGCCTAAGGCCTGGCCGGGTGGGCAGGCACGGGAGATGACGGCGGAACTCTACCGGCTGCTGCTGCCAGCCAGTGAAGCCTGGCTCGATGCCTGCGACGGTGCGCCGGAGGGCGCTCTGCCGCCGGTGACGAAGGGCTTTTACGGACGCTTCGGCGGCCTGAAGTCATAGATTTATGTTACGAAAAAATTATTGATAAGCTTAAATTCGTAACGTATTATGCAGAGACTGCAGTGTTAGAGGTGGCACAATGTATTCTCAGGGCTTGATTGGTGCCGACGGCACCACCCATGAAGATGAGGAATTCCTGGCGGCCTTTCAGGCGCGGATCGACGCGGAGCTCAAGATCGAGCCAAACGATCCCATGCCGGCCGGTTACCGAAAGACACTAGTGCGCCAGATCGCGCAGCACGCCCACTCCGAGATCGTCGGGATGCTGCCGGAAGGCAACTGGATCACCCGCGCCCCGACCCTGCGCCGCAAGGCGGCTTTGCTGGCCAAGGTGCAGGACGAGGGCGGGCACGGGCTCTACCTCTATTCCGCCGCCGAGACCCTGGGGGTCAGCCGCGAAGAGCTGACCGAACAGCTTCTGAGTGGCAAAGCCAAATACTCCTCCATCTTCAATTACCCGACCCAGACCTGGGCCGACATCGGCACCATCGGCTGGCTGGTCGACGGCGCGGCGATCATGAACCAGATCCCGCTCTGCCGCTGTTCCTTCGGGCCTTACGCCCGCGCCATGATCCGGGTCTGCAAGGAGGAAAGCTTCCATCAGCGCCAGGGCTACGAGATCATGCTCACCCTCAGCCGGGGCAACGAAGAACAGAAGGCCATGGCGCAGGATGCTCTGAATCGCTGGTGGTGGCCGTCCCTGATGATGTTCGGTCCGCATGACGCGGAATCTACCCACTCCGACCAGTCCATGGCCTGGAAGATCAAGCGCTTCACCAACGACGAACTGCGCCAGAAATTCATCGACGCCACCGTGCCGCAGGCGGAGTTCCTCGGCCTCATCGTGCCGGACCCCGAACTGAAGTGGAACGAGGAGCGGGGCAGCTATGACCATGGCGAAATCGATTGGGAAGAGTTCTGGCGCGTGGTCAAGGGCAACGGCATCTGCAACCGCGCCCGTATGAAGGCCCGGCGCAAGGCCCATGCCGACAATGCCTGGGTGCGCGAGGCCGCGCTGACCTATGCCGAGAAGACCAGGGCGCGTGAAACCGCCGTTGCCGCCGAATAAGCGCCGAACCGAAAGAGACGAAGATGACCGAGAAGAACACCCCGCTCTGGGAAGTTTTCATCCGCGCCCGCAACGGCTTGAGCCATAAGCACGCCGGTTCGCTGCATGCGGTCGATGCCGAGATGGCGCTGCAGGCCGCGCGCGACGTCTATACCCGCCGCGGCGAAGGTCAGTCGGTCTGGGTCGTGCGCTCCAGCGACATCGTGGCCTCCGACCCCAGCGAGAAGGACGTGATGTTCGAGCCGACCGGCACGAAGATCTACCGCCATCCGACCTTCTACGAGATCCCCGAAGACGTGGGGCATATGTGATGCCAGAGCTTGTTGAGCAGGACGCGAAGTTCAAATATCTCCTGCGGCTGGCGGACGACCAGTTGATCCTGGGCCAGCGCTTGGGCGAATGGTGCGGTCATGGGCCGACTCTTGAAGAGGATCTGGCGCTGGCCAATATCGGCCTGGATCTGCTGGGTCAGGCACGGGCGCTATTCACCTATGCCGGCGAGGTCGAGGGCAAGGGGCGCGGCGAGGACGAACTCGCCTTCCTGCGGGCCGAGCGGGACTACTGCAACGCCCTGCTGATGGAACAGCCGAACGGCGACTTCGCCGTGACCATCGTCCGTCAGTTCTTCCACGCGGCCTTCATGACACCCTTCTGGTCGGCCATGACCGCCTCCAGCGACGAAACCCTGGCCGCGATCGCGGCCAAGTCGGTCAAGGAGGTCGAGTACCACCTGCGCCACTGCTCCGAATGGATCATCCGCCTGGGTGACGGCACCGAGGAAAGCCATGAGCGGACCCAGGACGCGCTCGACGAGCTCTGGGGTTACGCCAGCGAACTCTTCGAAATGGACGAGGTCGCCGGGGAGATGCTGAAGGCCGGCATCGGCATTGATGCGGCGGCGATCAAGTCCGACTGGGACGCGACCGTCGATGCGGTGCTGGCGCGTGCGACCCTAACGCGACCCGCCGATAGCTGGACCCAGACCGGCGGCCGACAGGGCCTGCACAGCGAACATATGGGCCATATCCTGAGTGAGTTGCAGTACATGCAACGCGCCTATCCCGGTCTGGAATGGTGATGCCCACGGCAGCGACAGCCCAGGGCACGACACCGGAGGCTGCGAAGGCCTGGGCCGCGGCGGCCAGCGTCTGTGATCCGGAGATTCCTGTCCTCACCCTCGAAGACCTGGGGGTGTTACGTGACCTGGAGATGGGTGACGGCGGCAGGGTCACGGTGACCATTACGCCGACCTATTCCGGCTGCCCCGCCATGCTGGTGATGGAGGTCGAGATCCTCAAGGCGCTGCGAGAAGCAGGCTTCGAAGAAGTCCAGGTGGAAACCGTGCTCTCACCAGCCTGGACCACCGACTGGCTGTCCGAAGCCGGCCGGGAGAAGCTGCGGGCCTATGGCATTGCGCCGCCGGCGCGGAGCTCGAGTTCACGGCAGGCTTTGTTCGGTCGGGACTCGGTCGACTGTCCGCAGTGCGGCTCATCCGATACGGAACGGGTGAGCGAGTTCGGCTCGACCGCCTGCAAGGCGCTCTATCGTTGCCGTTCCTGCGCCGAACCTTTCGACTATTTCAAGTGCCTGTGAGGCGAGCATGGTAGCCAAGTTTCATCCGCTGACCATTTCCGACGTCCGCCGCGAAACCGCGGATGCCGTCTCGATCTGCTTCGAGGTGCCCGAGGCGCTACGTGACGACTACCGCTATACACCGGGCCAGTATCTGACTCTGCGCCGCGATCTCAATGGCGAAGACGTCCGGCGCTCTTACTCCATCTGTTCGGGGCTGGACGACGGCGAACTGCGGGTTGCCATCAAAAAAGTCGAAGGCGGTCTCTTTTCCAGCTTCGCCAACGACAACCTGACCGCCGGTATGACGCTCGATGTCATGACACCGGAAGGGCGTTTCCAAGCCGACCCTCGTGCGGAAACCGAAGGCGAATACGTCGCTTTTGCCGCGGGCAGCGGCGTCACGCCCATCCTGTCCATCGTCAAATCGCTGCTGGAGCGTGAACCGCAGAGCCGGGTGACCTTCTTCTACGGCAATCGCAGCACTGCTTCGATCATCTTCCGCACCGCGCTGGAGGATCTCAAGGACCGTTTCCTGGAGCGTTTCCGGCTGGTCCATGTGCTGAGTCGGGAAGCGCAGGATATCGACCTGCTGCATGGACGCCTGGATGCCGAACGCATCGGGGAACTGGCGAAAGTCGGTCTGTTTGATCCGGCGGCGGTTGACGCTTACTTCCTCTGCGGACCGGGCGATATGATCGAACAGGCCAAGGGCGCACTTTGCAGCCTGGGCGTTGCGGAGGAAAAGATCCGCTCCGAGATGTTCCTGGCCGCCGACGGTGGCGCCCCACGCAGCGCCTCGCAACGGGCGCAGGAGACAGCGCGTCAGGGCGCGACCATCGAGACCGTGCTCGACGGCGCCCGCCACAGCATCGAGATGGTCGCCGGCGATGAAAACGTGGTGGCCGCCGCCGCCCGTCAGGGTCTGGAACTGCCCTATTCCTGCAAGGGCGGTATGTGCTGTACCTGTCGTTGCAAGGTGGTCGAAGGTGAAGCCGAGATGGCGACCAATTACTCCCTGGAGCCCTGGGAGCAGGAAGCCGGATTTATTCTCGCCTGCCAGGCCCGGCCGCTGACCGAAAAGCTGGTTCTCGACTTCGACGAGGTCTGAGGGCTTACGTTGAAATACGGCGGCTTGTCGTTAATCCGCTGCTTTAGATTCGATAGCTCTCGAAGCCGATATCACCGGTCCAACCCCAGATGGCCAGCAAGGGTTCGCTTCGCGTGTTCATCGCATGCCAATGGCCGCCGGGGTGATGGATAAAAGATCCTGGTGGCTTCGTTTGCGGTGAGGCATCACCCAGTTGCCATTCCGCAGTACCGCTCAGCACCAGGTACAGCTCATGGGCGGCGTGGGCATGGGCGGGGTATGTGAGATCCGGCATCTGCAGCAGCAACCCCACCCGACAGTGATCGCAGATCACCAGACCGTTCGGGCCCAGTAACTCGACCACCGACAGCTTTGATCCAATCGGCTCGGGAATACGGTCGAAACTCGGTGTATACCAGATCAAGCGGTCGCGCAGCCGCGCCACCTCGCCGAGCAGTGGATGCCGCGGAGAGGCCGGAGACCCGAGGATCCGATCCAACAGCGCGCCCGTGGGCGTCGGCTCAAAAGGTGTCTTCGCAGACAAACTTCCGGAGGAGCGCAGGGCCGCAGCGAGCTCCGCTGTCATTGGGCCACCCTGGGCCTCGTAAGTGTCGGCAATCGCCCGCAGAAACGATTTCATTTCATCCACGACTTGACGAGAAACGGAGGCTTCAGCTCTCTCCGTCCGACTTCCCAAAGACCTGCGCCAAAACCAGCAGACTTGTCGAGACAATAATCATGATCGTGGATATGGAGGCAATGGTCGGATCGATCTGATCGCGCAGGGCGTTGAACATATTGCGGGTCAGAGTGGAGTTCTCGCCGCCAGAGACGAACATGGCGACAATGACCTCGTCGAAGGAGGTCAGGAAGGACAGCAGTGCCGAGGTAATGACCGAAAATCGGATCTGCGGCAAGGTGATGACCATGAAGGCCCGAAAGCGTGAGGCGCCCAGGCTGCGCGCGGCCATCTCCTGGTTCATGTCGTAACTCTTGAGGGCTGAGCTCACCACCACGACCACCAGGGGGATGGCCAGGATGCTATGCGCCAGAACCAGGCCCAGCAGAGAATTGACCAGGCTGATCTGCACATAGACGTAGAAGACGCCGATGGCGACCAGAATCACCGGCACCATGATCGGCATCACCAGGATCAGGAAGATCAGGCTCGCGATCCGCATGCGCGACACGAAGAGGCCGTAAGCCGCCATCACGCCGACAGGCGTGGCCAGCAGCATGGTAAAGACCCCGGCCTTGAGCGAGGTCGCGGTTGCCTGCATCCACTCCGGCGAACCGAAGTAGTGTTCGTACCATCGAAGCGACCAGACCCGGGGCGGAAACTCCAGGTACTGGGATTCCGAAAAGGACATAGGGATGACGATCACCGTCGGTGCCAGCAGGAAGGTCATCACCAGTCCGGCCAGGAGGTAAAGCCAGAGCCGTCCGCCGTGGGTGATCTGAGTTTCCGATGCGGGTTTGCTCAGCCAGCTCATGAGCCATGCCCTCCGCCCAGGATCTGGTCAAAGCGCAGGACCCGCGAGGCAATGCCCAGGATCGCAAGGGTCAGGACCAGCAGCACTACGCCCAGGGCGCTGGCAGCGCCCCAGTTGAAGAAGAGTTCGATATTGGTGGCGATGCGCATGGAGACCATGATCACCTTGCCGCCGCCCAGCACCGCCGGCGTGACGAAGAAACCGAGACAGAGTACGAAGACGATCAGCGCGCCGGCGAAAAGGCCTGGCAGCGAGAGCGGGAAGAACACGCGCCAAAAGGCCTGGGTCGGACTGGCGCCCAGGTTCGCGGCGGCCTTCAGGTAATCCCGGTCGATGGCACGCATGGAGCCGTAAACCGGCAAAACCAGGAAAGGCAGCATGATGTGCACCATACCGATCAGGGTGCCAGTCAGGTTGTGCACCAGCTTGATCGGCTCGTCCCAGAAGCCGATATCCATACCCCATTCGTTGATCAGGCCCCGGCGCTGCAGCAGCACCAGCCAGGCGTAGGTACGCACCAGCAGCGAGGTCCAGAAAGGCAGCAGCACGGTGATCATGCAGAGGTTCGCGGCCCGCCTGGGGAGCTGCGAGAGAAAGTAGGCCAGCGGATAGCCGATCAGGATACAGATCCCGGTGGTCAGCAGGCTGACCTCGAAGGTGTTGCGGAAGATCCGGGCGTAGGACTTGCTCTCGACCATGCGCTGATAGTTTTCCAGCGTGAAGTTGCCGTCCTCACCCAGGAAGGAAAGCCAGAACAGCCATCCCACCGGCAGCACCATGATGATCAGCACCAGCAGCAGCGCCGGCGAGCAGAGCCCAAAGAGCGCGAAGCGTTCGCGCAGGGCGTCGCGTTTCAGCTCGACCTGATTGGGTTGCACAGAACCCTGTGCCGCAGAAGAGAGAACGGCCTCGGCCATCGCCTAGACCTCCTCGGCCGCGATCAGCACCGTGTCATCCCGATGCAGCGCCAGTTGGACCGCATCGCCCACGGCCGGCAGGGTCGCAACGGTATCGCGCCGGGTCATGCCGCGCACGCTGATCTCGGTGCCATCCGCCAGGGCGCTGTACATCAGGAAGCTGTCGCCCTGATAAACCATTTCCCGCACGGTGGCGTTAAAGCAGTTGGTGTCGTCATCCGCCGCGGCCGCGCCGTTGCTCAGAAGCTGCAGGCGCTCGGGTCGCAGCATCAGCAGCAGATCTTCGGCCGTTCCAGGTAACTCCGCCACCTTCAGAGCCTGTCCGCCGAAGCGTGCGGTCCCGTCCTCCAATCGCACCGGCAGGAAAGTGGATTCACCAATGAAGTCCGCAACGAAACGGTTACTCGGACGCTCGTAGATTTCCTCGGGCGTGCCCAACTGCATAACCCGGCCGTGATTGATCACCGCGATCCGGTCCGACATGGTCAGGGCCTCGCGCTGGTCATGGGTCACATAGACCGTGGTCATGCCCAGCTTGTCGTGCAGGCGCCGCAACTCGATCTGCATCTGCTCGCGCAGCTTCTTATCCAGGGCCGAGAGCGGTTCGTCCATCAGCAGGATCCGCGGTTCGAACACGATCGCCCGCGCCAGGGCGACGCGCTGGCGCTGCCCGCCGGAAAGCTGATCGATCCGCCGTTCGCCATAGCCGCCGAGTTGCACGGTTTCCAGCGCGCCCTCGACGCGCTCGGCCGCTTCCGCCTTGGAGACGCCACGCAGCTTGAGGGGAAAGGCAACGTTGGCCGCCACGCTCATATGCGGAAAGAGCGCATAGTTCTGAAACACCATGCCCACGTCGCGCTTGTGCGGCGGAGTGCGGACGATCTCCCGCTCGCCGAATTTGACGCTGCCATAGTCGGGTCGTGTGAAACCTGCCAGCACCATCAGAAGAGTCGTCTTGCCGGAGCCCGAGGGACCGAGCAGGGTCAGAAACTCGCCGCTGCGCACATCCAGATCGACGTTATCCAGCGCGAACACCGCGCCATAGCTCTTGGTCGCGTCGCGAATCGTGATAGGCAACGCCCCGCGCGCCGCAGTCGTCTCGCTCACAGCCGAACCTCTTACTGAAACGAATGTTAAAAGGGACGGCGCACGAACGCCGCCCCCTTCCCCCAAGGATCTGGCTTACTCGGTCACCAGATCCTGATACATCGCCGAAGCCTTCTGCTCGAATTTGGCGTACCACTCGATGTCGACCGGTAGCTGCAGCGCGGCGTTGTCCGGATGCGACGGCAGTTTCCGCGCCGTTGCCTCGTCAATCTTGCCGATCTCGTAAGCCATCTTGTTGGTCGGCCCGTAGGTGATGTACTTGGGCAGATTGGCCTGGTACTGCGCCTTGCTGATCTCGGCAAGGAACTTCATGGCCGTATCCTTGTTGGGCGCGCCCTTGGGAATGGTGAAGCAGTCATAGTCCAGCAGCGCCTGATTGAAGGTATAGGCCGTCTGCGCGCCATCCTTGATCGCCACGTCGAAGCGGCCGTTCCAGCCTGTGGTCATATCGACCTCGCCGTCCTTCATGAGCTGCGCATGCTGCGCGCCGGAGCTCCACCAGACCGCGATGTGGGGCTTCAGTTCACGGATCTTGTTGATCGCCCGCTCCATGCCCTCTTCCGTCGAGAGCACCTCGTAGACCTTTTCCGGCGGCACTCCGTCGGCCATCAGCGCCGGCTCCAGTGCGCCGGCGACCTTGCCGCGATAGGCGCGCTTGCCGGGGAACTTTTCCACGTCCCAGAAGTCGGCCCAGCTCTGCGGCCCCTTGTCGCCGTAGGTCGCCGTGTTCCAGGCGAAGACGGTCGAGAAGACGTCGCCACCGACGCAGTACTTCATCTTGAGAGTCGGATAGAAGGTCGAGACGTCGATGATGTCATAATCGAGCGGCTCGAGCAGACCCTCGGCGCCGGCGCGCGAGGCGCTGCCTGATCCGCTGGCCACGATATCCCAGGTCACGGCGCCGGCCTTGACCTTCAGTCGCACGTCCGACATGCCGCCGTAGGTCTCTTCCGTGACGACAATACCGGTGTTCTTGGCAGCCGGCTTGAAGAGCGCTTCGCTCTGCGCCTTCTGGTAGGAACCGCCCCAGGAGGCGATGGTGACTTTCTCTTCAGCGGCGGCACCCGTCGTCAGTCCGCCGGCCATCAGTGCGAAAGCCGCCGCAGCCGTCGTGGTTGTCGCCAAAACGCGCCGCCTCGAAGGACCGCTCATGCTCTTTTCCTGTCCCATGTTCTGTCTCCTCATCTGTCGCCTGATTATCTCTTCTGCCGATGCATCGTCTGCCTTCCAAAGGAATGGGGAACGACAACGGCAGTACGGGGCTTTGTTTGAGGTTACGATTTTACGACGTCATAATGGTCTGGCAGGAAGGGCCATTCTCAACAATTTAGGATACCAATCCGTCGCAAAGCCTGTCAGCTACGGGCGTCCCGCCAGCGGTAGTACATAACCGAAGCGCCCAGGAACCAGGGATTGCCGCTGTAGAAGGGCCGGGTCTGGAAGGTCAGTTCGTCGAAGCCGGTGCGGCCCTCCTTGAGGCCCAGCAGCTTCTGCCCTGTCCGCATGCCCAGATAACTCGCCATGGAAACGCCCGAGCCGCAATAGCCCATGGCGTAGTAGATCCCGTCCTGCTGACCGATATGGGCCAGTTCGTCGAAAGTGTATGCCACGAAACCGACCCAGGAATGGCTGATCTTCGTTCCCGCCAGCTCTGGAAAGATCGCGACCATGGAGTCATGCAGCTTCGGGCCGCTGCTCAGCGGATCGGTCTCGTTGTGCGAGACGCGGCCGCCGAAGATAACGCGGGTCCGATCCGGCGACGGCCGATAGTAATAGACCACCTTTCGCGTATCGCTGACGATCCGGTCCTTCGGCATGATACTGTCCATCAGCTCCGGCGCCACCAGCTCGGTCGCAATGACATAGCTGCCGATCGGAATGACGCGTCGCCGCTGCCAGGGCGTGACAGTCCCGGTATAGCCATTGGTCGCGACCACAACGTCGCGGGCCTCCAGGCTGCCGCGCGCGGTGGTTACGCGATATCCGTTGCTCTGCCGCTCGACGCCGGTCACGGCGCAGTTGCCGATGACCGTCGCCCCGGCTTCCAGAACCCTGTCGAGCAGTCCCTGGTGATAGCGTCCCGGATCGAGCGAGGCATGCTTGGGAAAGACCACGCCGCCGAAGTAGGCATCGGTGCCGAGTTCCTGCCGCTGCTCGCTGCGCGGCACCAGTTCCGCGCCGATCTCCAGACCCGGCACATCCTGACCGATCTCGACCGCCAACGCTTCGTATTGTGCCGGCGAGTGGGCAGCGTGAAAGCGTCCGGGCACTATGAAATGACAGTCGATCTTTTCCCGGGTGACGAAGTCCTCAATCCACGCCAGCGCGTTGTGCCCTTCCTTCATGATCGCGAAGGCCCGGTCGTGGCCGTACTTCGCGCTGAGGCTCTCCAGGTCGGATTTTACGCTGGTGCTGATCTGCCCGCCGTTGCGGGTGCTGCAGCCCCAGCCCGCCGCCTCTGCGTCCAGGACCAGCGTGTGGCGCCCCGCGCGCGCGGTTTCCAGCGCGGCATTGAGGCCGGTGTAGCCAGATCCGATCACCAGCACGTCGACAGATTTTGGCAGTTCCGGCGCAGCAAGATCGGGCCGCGGCGAGGCTTCCCACCAATAGGGATCGGTCTTAAAGTCGTCGGTGAAAAGCTCCGAAACCACAGGCATCCTCGATGTTGACGGATCTCCGAATTTCAGTCTGTCGCTCTAGGCGCGATCAGTCCAGTTCGCTGATCTGGTAGTCGGCGCGCCCCAGCCAGTCCTCATCGATCTCCACACCCCAGCCGGGCGCATCGGGAATCGTCGCCTTGCCGTCCAGGATGTCGTAGGGCGAACGTTTGTAGAGGCCTTCCTGCCAGGGGTAGTAATCCGGCCCCTCGATGGAAAACTCCAGATACTTGCCGGCGTTCGGGATCGCGCCCAGTAGATGCATGGTGAAGAGCGTCACCAGCGAAAGATTGGCGCAGTGGGGCGTACAGGGCAGGCCCTCCGCCTCGGCCATCTTCGCGACACGGAGTGTCCGGTTAATACCGCCGAGGTAGCAGATATCTGGCTGAATAATGTTCACGGCCCGCATCTCGATCATGCGGCGCCAGGTGGCCAGGTCGCAGTCCTGCTCACCGCCGGTCACATCAATCTCCAGCGCGTCGGTGACTTGCTTGGTCTGCTCCAGCTCCCAGTAGGGACAGGGCTCCTCGTAGTGGGAGATGCCGTTGTCCTCGAGAATGCGCCCGACCTCGATCGCGCGCCCGGGCGAAAAACCGCTGTTGGCGTCCACGAGCAAGGCCGTGTCGTCGCCCATGGCCTTGCGCATGGTGGGCACGATCTCCTCGGTCCGGCCAGGCCATTCATCCACATCGCGGCCGCACTCGGCGCCGACCCGGAACTTGAAGGCGTCGTAGCCGGACTCATCGCGCAGCCGCAGCAGGCGCTCGGCCTCCTGCGCGGGCGTAACATCGCGCTTCATTGACGAGGCATAAACCCGGATCGGCCGCGGTATACCGCCGAGCAGTTCGCAGACGCTTTTGCCCGCAAGCTTTCCATGCAGGTCCCAGAGCGCCGTATCCAGTCCGCCGATCGCCCGACGCAGGTAGGAGCCGGGGAATTTGTGCTCACGCAGGGGAATGATGTCGACAAGATAGTCGATGTCGCGCGCGTCCTGGCCCAACGCCCAGGGTGCGACCTGACGATGCAGTACCAGCGAAGAGATATCCGCGTTGTAGGTCGAGACCTGACCCCAGCCCTGTGCGCCCGTGTCGGTGGTGACCCGGACGAAGCCGACATACTCGGTGGAAAAGGTCTCAAGCGATTTGATTTTCATAGGAAGCGCGTCACTGGCCTATAGGGTTTGTCACTGGAGTTGCGTCATAGCGCATTTTCAGGGTTACCGATATGACTTGAAATTGGACTGGCGATAAGGTCCATTTTAAACGATCTACAATACCACTTACCGACAGGGGAGGAGCGAGTTCATGGTCAAGCGAAGCGGTGGTGCGCTGCTGCTCTCCCTGCATATCGACCGTGAATCCGGGCGTCTGGTCACCACGCAGGTCTTCACGGCGATCCGCGACCTCATTCTTTCCGGCGGCCTGGACGCGGGCCAGCGTCTGCCCGCCAGCCGCACCCTGGCCAAGGACCTGGGGATCTCGCGCACCACTGTAATCGAGGTTTTCGAGCGCCTGGCCGCCGAGGGCCTGATCGAATCCCGCACCGGCGCGGGCACCTTCGTCAGCGCGGCCCTGAAGGATAAACGCCCGGTGCCACCCCAGCCGCCGGTCGAGGCCGCCGAGGAGGCCACCCAACCACCACACCTCTCCCGCGCCATTACCAGAGCCTCCGACGATTTCGTCGAACGCCGTCTGCTCCAAAAGCCGCGCGCCTTCGCCACCGCCATGCCCGCTTTCGATGCCTTTCCCTTAGCGCTCTGGTCGCGGCTGATGTCGAAGCACTGGCGCGAGCCGCGCGATGTCATCATGGGTTACAGCGATTCGAACGGCTACTTTCCGCTGCGCCAGGCCATTGCCTCCCACCTGCGCAGCAACCGGGGCATCGCCTGCGAAGCGGAACAGATCTTCGTGGTCGGCGGCGCGCAGCAGGCCTTTTATCTGATCGGCTCTGTCCTGCTGGATCCCGGCGACAAGGTCTGGTTCGAGAACCCCGGCGCCATCGGCGCCCGCAACGCCCTGATCGCCAGCGGCGCGCAGTTGCTGCCGGTCCCGGTCGACGAGAAAGGGTTGATCGTGGAAGAAGGTCGCCGCCTGGCGAAAGACTTCCGACTCGCCTTCGCAACGCCCACGCATCAGCAACCGCTGGGCTCCACCATGAGCCTGGAGCGGCGCTTCGCCCTGCTGAAAGCGGCAGAAGAGGCCGATGCCCTGATTATCGAAGACGACTATGACGGCGAGTTCTGCTACGGCGGTCATCCGCAACCGACGCTCAAGAGCATCGATGGGACCGGTCGTGTGATCTACGTCGGCACTTTCAGCAAGACCCTTTTTCCCGCCCTACGGCTCGGCTACTTCCTGTCGCCGCCCGGGCTGGTCGAGGTCTTCAACCGGGTCACCAACGCCTTCCTTCAGGGCGTACCCTCGAGCAACCAGGCGGTGGTCGCGAGCTTCATGGAGGAAGGTCACTTCGCGGCCCACCTCCGGCGCATGCGCAAGACCTACGCGGAACGGCACCAGGTGCTGTACGACGCCGCAAAGGAGCGTCTGGACGGCCTGCTCGAAATCGTGCCCACCGACACCGGCCTGCATACCATCGGGCTGCTGCCGGAACGTTTCTCCGAGACGGCGGTCGCCGAGGCCGCGCAGCGGGAAGGCATCACCGTCACCCCGATCGAGCGCTTCTCGATTGCCGCCTCAGGCCTAAACGGACTGGTGTTGGGCTTCAGCGGCATCAAGCCGCCGGAGATCGTCGCCGGTGTCGAGGCTCTGGCGCGGGTGCTGGAGCGACTTGATGCAAAAGCCGACCGATCGGCCGCTGAATAGTGGTATGGGGACTTGTCGAAATTGGATCTGACGGCTATTAGGCCGCTCGCATAATATACCGCGAATTTTTTTTGAAGGCGCGTCGGGTGTCAAATCAGGCCACAACGAACTACGACTACATCATCGTCGGCGGAGGCTCCGCAGGCTGTGTGCTGGCCAACCGCCTAACCGAGAACCGCCGCCACCGGGTGCTGCTGCTGGAAGCGGGCGGCAGCGACCTGCGTTTCTGGGTGCAGATGCCAATCGGCTACGGCAAGTCCTTCTACGACAAAAACGTCAACTGGATGTATCGCACGGAACCGGACCCCGGTCTCGCAAACCGCCAGGGTTACTGGCCGCGCGGCAAGGTGCTCGGTGGTTCTTCCTCCATCAACGCCATGGTCTACATCCGCGGGCAGGCCGAGGATTTCGATGCCTGGAAAGACCTCGGCAATCCCGGCTGGGGCTGGTCGGATGTCTTGCCCTACTTCAGGAAATCGGAGACCAATGCCCGCGGGGGCGATCGCTGGCGCGGCACGGAGGGACCGCTCCATGTCTCGGATGTTTCACAGGAACTCCATCCGCTGAACAAGGTCTATATCCAGGCGGCGCGCGAAGCCGGACTGACTTACAACGAAGACTTCAACGGCGAGACCCAGGAAGGGGTCGGCCTCTATCAGATCACCACCAGGAACGGCATCCGCATGTCGGCGGCGCGGGCCTATCTGCGGCCCGCCATGAAGCGCGCGAACCTGCGCGTCGAACTCAAAGCCCACACGACGCGGCTGCTGTTCGAAGGCAAAAAGGCCGTCGGCGTCGAATACCGGCAGAACGGCAAACTTCATCGGGCGCAGGCCGGGCGCGAAGTGATTCTCTCCGCCGGCTCGATCAACTCCCCGCAACTTCTGCAGCTCTCAGGCGTCGGTCCATCGGAGGTGCTGAAACCTCTGGGCATCGATGTCCTGCACGACAGCCCGGCAGTCGGACGGAATCTGCAAGACCATCTCGGCGTCGATCACCTCTACCGCTCGCGCCGTCCGACCCTGAATCAGGAGCTCGGTCCCTGGCACGGCAAGCTCTGGGCCGGTCTCAAGTATGTCCTCCTGCGCCGGGGACCGCTCTCTCTCAGCGTCAATCAGGGCGGCGGTTTCTTCCGCACACGTCCGGACATCGAGCGTCCCAATATGCAGCTCTATTTTTCACCGGTCAGCTACATCAAGACTCCGCCGGGCCGGCGTGCACTGATGAGCCCAGACCCCTACCCCGGTTTCCTGCTGGGTATCTCGCCCTGCCGTCCGACCAGCCGCGGCTATCTGCAGATCCGTTCAGCCGACCCGGCGGAGCATCCGGAGATCCACCCCAACTCCTTCTCGACCAATCATGACCTGCAGGAGATGCTCGAAGGCGTGCGTTTCATGCGTAAACTGGCGGCCACGCCGGCTCTCTCCGCGCTGATCGAGGAAGAGCTTCAGCCAGGTGTCGACGTCGAGAGCGACGAAGCCATGATCGAAGATATCCGTCAGCGCAGCTCAACCATCTTCCACCCGGTCAGCACCTGCCGCATGGGCCCTGAGCCGTCGGAAAACGTGGTGGACGCGCGTCTCCGGGTCCACGGCCTGCAAAATTTGCGCGTGATCGACGCCTCGATCTTCCCGGCGGTCACCTCGGGCAACACAAACGCGCCGGCGATCATGGTCGGGGAAAAGGGCGCCGATCTGGTCCTCGAAGACGCTTAAGCCTTAACTTCGGCTGCGCGTTTCGAGAAATCGGATGAGCGCTTGCCCAGCATTGTGAATGTGGCCGGCAGTGAGTTCGGCCGCCCTCTGGCTGTCCCGTTTCAGGCAGGCATCGAGAATGGCTTCGTGATCGCGGCGGGCCCGCTCCATACCTTCGGTAAGATCCAACTGAGCCCGGACGTAGCGTTCGACCCGGTCGTTGGTGCCACGAATGACCTCCAGGTAGTAGGGCCGGCCTGAATCGCGATAGAGTGCGGAATGAAACAGGCGGTTGAGATCGCCCCACTTCTCGGGATTGGTCTCCTGCGCAAAGGCCTCGCAGTAGCTCTTGGCGAGTTCCAGGGACTCCTGGCTCATGGCTCCGACCGCGTATTCGATCAGTTTGGATTCCACCAGAACCCGGAACTCGAAGATCTCCTCGATCTCGCTGGCGGAGATCGAAGACACCACCACGCCCTTGTAACGCACGGAATCCACCAATCCCTGCGCTTCCAGGCGTTTCAGTGCCTCCCGGACCGGGATGCGGCTGACGTTGAAGAGTCTGGCAACGCTTTCTTGCCGGATGGTTTCGCCTTCACCCAGTTCGCCGCGGATGATGGCGTCGCGCAAGGCATCATAGACCACATCAGAGGTCGACGCCGTCTGGCCGAGATCTCTTGCCTTGAGGTTCAGTTCGCTTGCCACTCTATCCGTCTCTTCCCGGTTGCCATTTCTTGCAGGCCTCCAGCACTTGTCTATCACCAGATCAAACGTCCGATTTGCGGTCTTCTCCGAATGTGAAAAACCAAAACGATTCTAGACGAAAAACTGGACAGGACCTAATGGACAGTATATTGGATCCAATATACAATTTGAATAGATGAAATTCTTCCAGTGCGGTTGCGGCCCGTCGACGAAAGCCCGATGATCTGAAAAAAGATGGATTTCGGCGGGCGGCGTGGCCTTTGGCGGAAGACTGACGCAGGAAGAGGTGGATCTTTTTCCAAGCGGTTCAAAACGAGAGGGATGCGAAATCATGTGGCAGGGTATTTTTCCGGCGGTAACGACCAAATTCACCCCTGAGGGCGCGCTGGATCACGCCGAGATGAAGCGCTGCTTCGACTACCAGATCGCTGCGGGCTGCGACGGGATCATCGTCTGTGGCTCACTCGGTGAAGGTTCCATGCTGTCACAGGATGAACGCCTGGATGTCATGAAGACCGCACAGACCTCGGCGGCGGGGCGGCCGGTCCTGATGACCGTGGCCGAAGCGGCAACCCGCGAGGCCTGCGTGCTGGCGGAAAAGGCGGCAAAGGCCGGCGCCTCGGGACTGATGATCGTGCCAAGCCCGATCTATCACACCAACCCGCAGGAGACGGTCGCCACGCTGCGGGCAGTGGCCGAGGCCGGCGACCTGCCGATCATGATTTACTCCAACCGCGTGGCCTACCGGGTCGACGTGACACCGGACATCATGGAAGAACTAGCCGACGACAAGCGCTTCGTCGCGATCAAGGAATCCTCGGACGACATCCGCCGCACCACGGAGATCCTGACCCGTTTCGGCAATCGCTTCGATGTCTTTACCGGCGTGGACAACCTGGCTTTCGAGGCCCTCTCGGTCGGTGCGGTCGGCTGGGTGGCTGGCCTCGTGGTTGCCTTCCCGCGCGAAACAGTCGCCATCTACCGCCTGCTGCAAGCTGGCCGAAGCGCTGAGGCGTTGGAAATCTATCGCTGGTTCCGGCCGTTGCTGGACCTGGATGTCTCCACCTATCTGGTTCAGAACATCAAGCTGGCGGAAGCGCTGGAGATCGACTCCAACGACCGGGTGCGCATGCCGCGCATGCCCCTGTCCGGCGAGCGGCGCGCCGAAGTCGAGCGCATCGTGAAAGACGCGATCGCCAGTCGTCCCAAACTGGAGAGCTACGAGAGCCTGGTTGCCTAAAGCGTTTTCGTTTGACCCGCTTCAAAATATACTGCCTCTCAATCAGCAAAATGCTGATCTCGAACGCATATTTTGAAAACCACTCACTCGGGAAAAAGCGAAACGCCTAGAATGAAGATTACGGGGCTGAAGGTCTATCAGGTCGACCTGCCGCTGAAGGAAGGCCGCTATAGCTGGTCGAACGGCAACTTCGTCGAGACCTTCGATTCCACGGTCGTGGCGGTCGAGACCGATGCTGGCGTGACCGGCTACGGCGAGTGCTGTCCCCTGGGCTCCGCCTATCTGCCCGCCTATGCCGGCGGTGTACGCGCGGGCCTGGCGGAGATCGGGCCGAAGGTAATCGGTCTGGACCCGACGGACCTGGGGCCGCTGAACCGGCAGATGGACGCTGTGCTGCGCGGCCATCCTTACGTGAAAGCAGCGATCGACGTGGCCTGCTGGGACATCCTCGGCAAGGTCGCCGATCAGCCGGTCTATAAGCTGCTGGGCGGAGCGGAGCAGGAGAAGGTTCGGCTGTACCGGGCAATCTCCCAGGAAAGCCCGGAGGAGATGGCGGCGAAGATCGCCGGTTACCGTGCCGAGGGCTACCGGAAGTTCCAGCTCAAGGTCGGCGGCGATGCCGACACCGACATTGAACGCATCCGGGTCTGTGCCAAGGAGATGCGCAAGGGCGACATCCTGGTCGCCGACTCCAACACCGGCTGGAGCATGCATGAGGCTGCGCGGGTGGTTGCGGCGGTACGCGACATCGATGTCTATATCGAACAGCCCTGCCCGACTTACGAGGAATGCCTGGTGGTGCGCCAGCGCACTTCCCTGCCCTTCGTTCTGGATGAGGTGATCGACGGCCTGGGGACCCTGCTGCGCGGACTGTCCGAGGGCGCCATGGATGTCATCAACCTGAAGATCTCCAAGGTCGGCGGCCTGACCAAGGCGCGGGTCATGCGCGATGTCTGCGTGGCCTCCGGTGTGCCCATGACCATCGAGGACACCTGGGGCGGAGATATCGTTACCGCGGCCATCGCCCATCTGGCGCGCTCGACGCCGGAGGATTTCGTCTTCTCGGCGACCGACTTCAACAGCTACGGCACGGTCGAGATCGCCAGCGGCGCGCCCAAGCGGGTCGAGGGCTGCATGACGGCAGCGGACCGTCCCGGCCTGGGGATCGAACCGGTCTTCGAGGTGCTGGGCGATCCCGTGCTGTCAGTCGGCACCTGAGGAACTGGTCCATGCGGTCGAGCAAGGTCATTCACGTCGTCTCCTGCCACGCCGAAGGCGAAGTGGGGGATGTGATCGTCGGCGGGGTGATGCCGCCGCCAGGCGAGAGCGTCTGGGAGCAGTCGCGCTGGATCGCGCAGGACCAGACGCTTCGCAACTTCATGCTCAACGAACCGCGCGGCGGGGTCTTCCGCCACGTGAACCTGCTGGTGCAGCCGAAGGATCCGCGCGCGGTGGCAGCCTGGATCATCATGGAGCCGGAGGACACGCCGCCCATGTCCGGGTCCAACTCCATCTGCGTTTCGACGGTTCTGCTGGACAGCGGCATCGTGCCCATGACCGAGCCGCAGACCCGCATGACCCTGGAAGCGCCGGGCGGGCTTGTGGAAGCCACCGCCGACTGCAAGAACGGCAAGGCGGAGCGGATCACCATCCGCAACGTGCCTTCCTTCGCCGACAAGCTGGAGGCGAAGCTGGAGGTGGCGGGCCTGGGGACTCTCACCGTCGATACAGCCTACGGCGGCGACAGCTTCGTGATCGTCGATGCGTCGGCTCTGGGCTTCGCCATCACCCCGGACGAGGCACGAGAGATCTCCGAGACCGGCGTGCGCATCACCGATGCTGCGAATGAACAGCTCGGCTTCAGCCATCCGGAAAACGCCGAGTGGAATCATATCTCCTTCTGCCAGATCGCTGCACCGCTGGAACGACAGGAAGACGGTCTGCATGGGCGCAACGCGGTGGCGATCAAACCGGGGAAGCTCGACCGCTCGCCCTGCGGCACCGGCTGTTCGGCGCGGCTGGCAGTGATGCATGCCCGGGGTCAGCTCAAGCCGGGCGAGGGCTTCATCGGACGCTCAATCATCGGCTCGCGCTTCGACTGCCGGATCGAGGCGGAAACCAGTCTCGGCGGCCGTCCTGCCATCGTGCCCTCGATCGCCGGGCGCGCCTGGATCACCGGAACGCACCAGCACATGCTGGACCCCGACGACCCCTGGCCCGAGGGTTACAAGGTCGGTGACACCTGGCCGATGGTTTGAGCTTCAGTCTTCCGAGACTGGAAGGGCCGCCAGTTCGCCAAGCGTAAGCGGCTTCACCGGCGGGCGCAGGCGGTAGTAGCCGACGCTCTCCGGCGAGGTGCCGGTTTCCGTGGCAATCATTTCCGTGACCGTCAGGCCGCAGAGGCGGCCCTGGCAGGGGCCCATCCCGGCGCGGCAGAAGGCCTTGAGCTGGTTGGGGCCCGGTGCGCCGAGGGCGATACCCTTGCGGAGTTCGCCGGCGGTGACCTCCTCACAGCGGCAGACGACCGTGTTCGGATCGGCGGGGATGCGGTGCATATCGCTTGGCCGGAACCAGAGGTCCAGGAAGGGGCGAATGTCTTGTTCCTTCACGCGTGCCGCCCGGCTGTCTTCGCTCCGCCTGGCGGCCTCGGTGGCATCCAGTTTTCCCAGCCGTTGAAGGGCGCCCAGGGCGGCGATCCGGCCCGCCTGCTCCGCGGCGATTGCGCCCGCGATGCCCGCGCCGTCGCCGACGATCGCGATCCCGGGGAGGGAGGATTCGAACCAGGTATCCGTCTCGGGCAGCCAGCAGAGCTGGTGCTCGTTCCAGTGATGCCGGCAGCCGGCGGCCATGGCCAGGTTCACGTTGGGCACCACGCCCTGGTGCAGGAAGATCCTTTCGCAGGCGATTTGTTGTTTCTGGCCCCGACCGTCCAGGAAGCTGATGGCTTCCGCCTGCTCGCTGCCTTCGACTTTCAGACCGCTTACGGCCCGTTCCACCCGCATACCCGACTGCCGGATCTCGCGCATCCAGCCCGCGCCTTCGATCAGGAGGTCCCAGCGTTTGAGGGCGCCCGCGATCTGCTTCAGCGCCGGCCAGCGGTTGTCGCGCGGCGTGGTGTCGAGCAGGGCCAGAGGCCGGACCCCGGCGCGCAGATATTGCGACACGACCAGGTAGAGCAGCGGCCCGCTGCCGGCGAAGACGGCACCCTCGCTCACGAGGCCGGAGCCCTTCAGCAGGATCTGGGCCGCGCCCGCGGTGGCCACACCGGGCAGGGTCCAGCCGGGGATCGGGAAGGGGCGTTCCAACGCGCCGGTGGCGAGGATCACCTGCTCCGCGTTTATGAGACCGGCGGCACCATCCCTGGAAAATCCGATCTCCCGTTCGGCGGTCAACTGCCAGATGCTCGTGCCAGGTCGGTAGTCGAGCTTGCTCTGCCGCAGGGCCAGCGCAAGATCCCTACCCCGGTTATAGCTCCTTCCCAGCACGTCCTTTTGCGCGGCCGACGCGCTTTCAATCGCGCGATAGATCTGACCGCCCGGTGCCGGCTGTTCGTCGAAGAGAACAACCTCCGCGCCCTCCTGAGCGGCTTGCGTGGCGGCCGCTAGACCAGCGGGACCGGCACCAATGACCGCGATTTGTGTTTGGCTTTTCATCTCGAGGCAACCGCGGCCGCGCCAGCCTGCCGCTCCACGACCATGCCATCGCGCACCCGGATCATGCAGGCCTGCCGGTTCGGAACTCCGTCGATCTCCACCAGGCAGTCAAAACAAACCCCCATCATGCAGAAGGGTCCGCGGGATGACCCGGTGACCGCAGTATCGCGGATCGATTTCATGCCGCTCGAAAGCAGCGCGGCAGCCACGCTGTCACCTTCACGGGCCTCGATCAACTGACCGTCGAAATAGATCTTCACGGCCGGCCGGTCTCCGACATCAATGCGATGCATCGACACCGCTCCCTTCCACAAAACGCTGCGGACCCATGGCTGTAAGATCCGGTGACAGAACACCGTCGCGCACTGTTTCCGCCCAGGCGTAGACATGACTGGCAGCGAGGGTCACGCCGCTGTGGCAGACCGCCGCGAAGGCGCCCGGCTGGCTCGGCGACTGCGCGTAGATCGGACTGCCATCCGGAGTCATGACCCGCAAGGCACCCCAGGTGCGCACCACCTGCGCGCGCTTGAGAATCGGAAACTTGCGGACGGCATTCGTTGCGATCTCCTGCATGACGGCTGCCGAGGTTCCGCTGTCGAAGCCGACATCTTCGTGGGAATCTCCCAGCAGGACACTGCCCTCGACCGTCTGCCGCACGGTGGCGGTCGGATGCTCGAGAAAAGGCTGCAGCCGTTCGGTGACCATGATCTGACCGCGCAGCGGTTCGACAGGAATCTCGAGACCCACCATCGGCGCAAGCTCGCGCACCCCAAGACCGGCGGCCAGCACGAGCTTGGGCGCTTCGAAGACCGCTTTCGCAGTCATCACCGAAAAAACACCGTCGTTGTTGCTTATGCCTGATACACCCGCGCCCATCTCAATCTTACCGCCGCTGGCCACAAAGGCCGCGTGCAAGCCACGCAGCAGGTAGAGCGGGCTGGCGTGTCCATCGTTGGGCGAGTAGCCACCACCGACCACATCGGGCCCCAGCCCTGGCAGCCGCGCGCGCAGCTCCTCCGGGCCCAGCATCTCGTAGCGGAAGCTGTTGGAGTGCTGGGCGAGACGCTGATACTTGGCTTCCCGTGCGGCCAGTTCCTCTTCCGACAGGCAGAGATCATAGCCGCCGGGCCGGCTGTAGCCGGTCTTCACGCCGGTCGCCGCTTCGATTTCATCAGAGAGTTCCTGCCAGCGGGAGGCCGAGCTTTCGGTCCAGCGCGCATAGGCGGGAAACTCGACGCCTTTGCTCTGCACCCAGACCAGGCCGAAGTTGCCGCGCGCGGCCCGGAAAGCGACATCCCCTTCGTCGAGCATAACCGTCTTCAAGCCGAGCCGTTGCAGGCCAAAGGCTGAGGCTGCGCCCACCATGCCGCCGCCGACCACGATGGCGTCACAGGTTTCAGCCATAGCCGGCCTCAATCATTGAAAGCGCTCCAGGCCGTAGGGCGTGAGATCCAGATTGGGTGGTTCGCCAGCAACCAGTGCCGCCGCAATACGGCCGGTCATGGGCGCCGCCGTCATGCCCAGGTGACCATGCCCGAAAGCGGCGGTCAGGTTGCGCAGGCCGGGGACAGGCCCCAGCGCCGGCAGGCTGTCAGGAAAGGAGGGGCGCTGTCCCATCCAGACATCCGTATCTTCGGTGTTGAGCCCGGGCAAAAGCCTCTTGGCCATGCCTCTGAAGACTTCCGCACGGCGGTAGTCGGGCGGTGCATCCAGTTCGGCGAATTCCGCGGTGCCGGCGCAGCGCAACCCCATCTCCATGGAGCTGGCGACGAACTTGCCGTCAGTGACCATGATCGAATTGTTCAGGCTGACATTCGGATCGGCGAAGACCATGTGATAGCCGCGCTCGGCCTCCAGCGGCACGCGCAAGCCCAGTGGCTTGAGCAGTTCGGCGGACCAGGGGCCGGCGGCGAGAACGACTTTACCGGCCAAGAGATTGCGATTGTCCGCTTCAATCCGGAAGCCGCCGTCTTCCCGCGGGATCAGACGCCGGACCTTGCCGCGCAGAAAGACTCCGCCCTGGCGCGTGATCTTTTCGGCAAGCGCCTTGCCGACCGCGCCCGGATCGGTCGTCCGGCCCTGACCTTTGATCAGGATGGCGGCCTTGTAATCCTCGGAGATGTCGGGCTCGAGATCACGCAACGCGCCCGCGTCGATCCGCTCCAGCGGTGTGCCGCGTTCATCCCGCATGCGCCACTCGAGCGCGTCGAGATTGGCCTTGGACGGGTCACGATAGATAAAGACGTAGTCCGAATCGCGGACCAGGTGCTCTTGGCCGGTGCCTTCCAAATGCCGGCGATAGAGGTCCATCGTGGGATGGTTCAGCGCGAGCATGGCGTCGGAGATGGCCGGGAGACGTTCGACCCGGCCGGCACGCAGGAAGGCGATGATCCAGGGCAGCAGCGATGGCAGGTGGCGCCAGCGGATCTTGGCCGGCCCTTCCGGATCCAACAGCCACTTGGGTATGGATTTCCAGAGTCCCGGCATGGATTGCGGTATGCAGGACCAGGTGGAAAGGACGCCGGCATTGCCGTAAGAGGCTGCCTCGGCCGGTGGGTCGGGATCGATCAGGGTGACGCGAATACCTCGTTCCTGGAGGGAGATGGCGGTGCAGAGACCGACGATGCCCGCACCGATCACCAGACAGGGAAGCTCGGCTTCGCCAGCCGAACCGCCTGCCGTTGTATCTCCCGCCTCTGCCATTTCACGTGTTGTCATCAAGTTACTGACCGGGTTCGGTCGGCATGGCAACGCCGTCCTTGGCCCGGCGGCTTTGCAGCAACTGCAGGATCAAGACCGGCGCCGCGACAAACAACGCGGCGACATCGCTTTCCCAACTGGGCGCCACGAGCAGCAGGCCCGCGCAAACCATCACGAAGCGCCAGAAGGCGTTCAGCGGCGCCAGGAAGAAGCCGGCCACGGCGGTCGCGATGGCGAAGACGCCGAGGGCGCAGGTGAGCGAGACCTGGATGAAGGAGGCCCAGGTGAAGTACTCGGGCAGAACGATGAGCATGGTCGGCGCATAGACGAAGACCATCGGCACCATCAACTTCCCGATTCCGAGCGTGAAGGCGCTGATGCCGGTCCGGAAGGGATTCGATCCCGCGATACCCGCCGCCGCATAGGCGGAGGCGCAGACCGGTGGGGTGATCTCCGAAATCACGCCGTAGTAGAGCACGAACATATGTGTCGCCAGCGCGGGAATACCCATCTGCGCGAGTGCCGGCTGCGCCACTGAGACCAGCATGATGTAGAGCGCCGTGGTCGGCAGGCCCGCGCCCATCAGAATGCAGGCCATGGCGATCAGGACCAGGGACAGGAACTGCTGCAGGGAGGCCTGAGCGAAGACGTCGAAGGGTATCCAGCCCAGGAAGAGATGCAGCCCTTCAGCCATGTCCCGCGCGCCGTTGGTGACCATGAAGCCAAGGCGGAAGGCCACGCCGGTGGTATTGATGACGCCGACCACGATGCCGACGGCCGCGGAGGCGGCGCCGACGGCCAGAGCGTACTGCACACCCACGTGGAAGCTGTCGAACAGCTTGCCGAGGTCCTGGCGCTCGCGCTTGTGCATCATGCCGAGGATCAGGAGGCCGGCCAGGATGCCCGCCAGGGTCGGCGAGAAACCGCCGTCGGAAGCCTTCCAGAGAATGAAGGTCATCAGACCGGCGGGAATGATCAGCGTGACAGGCTTCCGGAAAGAAGAGAAGCCGACCAGGATGCAGAACATCAGACCGATGAAGGCGGCCATGTTGGGTGAGTAGCCGCTGAAGAGAACGATCAGCAGGGCGAGCAGCGGCAAGGCCGTGTGCCAGCCCTCCCGCCAGACGGCGACAAAGCGCGGCAGGGCGTCCTTTGGATAGCCTTGCAGGCCAAGCTTCTTGGCGGCGAAGTGGACGATCGAGAGCACGCCGATGTAGTGCATGGCGGCGGGCACGATGGCGGCCAGCACGATCGTCGTGTACGGCACCTCCAGGAACTCCGCCATGAGGAAGGAGGCGGCGCCCATGATCGGCGGAGTGATCTGGCCGCCGGCGGAGGCGGCTGCCTCGACGCCGCCGGCAAAGTGGCCGGGATAACCCATGCGTTTCATGTTGGGGATCGTGAGCGACCCGGTCGAGACGGTGTTGGCGATCGAGGAGCCGGAGATCGTGCCGAAGAAGGCTGAGGAAACGACACTGACCTTCGCCGGACCGCCGGTGTATTTGCCGGCCAGGATCATGGCGTTGTCGACGAAGAACTGCCCGAGCCCCATGCGCTGGGCGACCACGCCGAACAGGACGAAGTGGAAGACCACGGTCGAGACGACCCAGAGGGTGACGCCGAAGATACCTTCCTGCGGGAAGTACATGTTGTTGATGAACTGGCGCCAGTCGACGCCCGGATGCTGCAGAACCTGGAAGGGCATCTGCGGACCCAGCAAAGCGTAGGCGATGAAGACCAGGATGATCATCGGCAGCACGAAACCGAGAGAGCGCCGTGCGATCTCCAGGACCAGCACGACGAGCGCGGTACCGAGAATGATATCGGGTGTCGAGGGGTCGCCCTGGCGCAGCGCCTGTTCTGAAATCTCGTAGCCAAAGAGGTTCAGACCGTCCCAGGAAAGAGCGAGGAACAGGGCGGCCATAACGCCGAGGATCGCGAAAATCCAATCGTAGAGGGGGACGTTGCCCCAAAGCAGCGCGGAATTGGGCCGGTACTCGAGTGTCTGACGATTTCGCACCAGCGGGAAGCCGGTAAAGATCAGAATGAAGAGGCCGGTCAGGTGCACGCCCATGTGCTGATGCTCGACCGGCGTGCCGAATCCGGCGGTCCAGATGTGATAGAGCGCGAAGGCTATGGCGACGAAGTAGAGGATGCGCTTGAGCGCTGGACCATTGTCGCGGGTCGCCAGCGCTGAATCATACTTCTTTTCCAGCTCTTCGGCGGCTGCCACATCGATTTTACCAGTGGAATCGCTCATCGGATGCACTCCCCCTAGAGTCCAGACAGGCGGACCTCGCAAGTTCCCAGTCCCAGCGCCGCGGGGAGACAAGCGATCGGATCTTTAAATTTCTCGTGTTTTTTCTGTCAGGCGTCCGGCCGGAGAAACCGGCAGAGATGACGAGCGGGTTTCCGCCGGCCGGAAGCGTGATCTTTAAAGAGAAGCAGTTACTTGATCAGACCCGCTTCTTTGTAGAACTTCTCGGCGCCCGGATGCAGTGGGACATTGAGACCGTCGAGGCCCTTCAACGCCGTGTCGAGCGTGATGACCTTGCCTTTCGCGTGACCGTTGTCCAGCAGCTTGCGGGTGGTCTTGCTCCAGAGGGCTTTGGTGATCTCGTAAATGAGATCTTCCGGAATGTCGATGCTGGTGGCCAGGATGCCGTTCACCGCCAGGGTGTTGACGTCATAACCGACGCCCGCATAGGTGCCGGCGGCGATCTTCGAAGGCACGTAGTAGGGCACGGCCTTGTTCGAAGCGGTGATTTCCGCGTCGGAGAAGGAATAGAGCTCCATACCCTTGGTGTTGTCGAGCTGGATCATCGCCGCAACCGGCGTACCGGCGGCATAGAAGTAAGCGTCCAACTGGCCGTCGGCGATCCGCTCGGCGCTCTGAGAATTGTTGAGCTCGGCTTCATCGATGTTGTCGCGGGTGATGCCCTGTTCCGCCAGCATCAGCTCCACGGCGATCTGGGTGCCGGAGCCGGCCTGCGCGATACCCACGCGCTTGCCTTCCAGTTCCTTCAGCGAACTCAGGGACTTGCCTTTCGGCAGCACCAGATGGAGATCTTCAGGGAAGAGGTTCGCGATGATGCGCAGCTTCGGCTTCTGCTTGCCTTCGAACTTGCCGACACCGTGGTAGGCGAAGAAGAGAGTGGCCGCGCCGGTCAGGCCGCCTTCCATCTGGCCCGCGTTGATCGCGGTGACGTTGTGCGCCGAGGCGTTGGTCGACTGTGCGATGGCGACCAGCCCGGGGACGCCGCAGGTGCCGCCCTTGTCGCAGGGCCGCGAGCCCGGTGGGTTGGAGATGGCGTTGGCGATGATGCCGCCGATCGGGAAGTAGGTGCCGCCGGCGCTGCCCGTGCCGATGCGGAAGAACTTCATTTCCTGTGCCTGAACCTGAGCGGCGGCGCCACCCAGCATAGTGGCCGCAACGGCCGCGGCGAGGAACTTGGATTTGAACTTCATCTTGAGCCTCCGTTTATTATGAATTCGATCTTCGGCCGTACCCTTTCACCCGAAAATGCGGGCAGCGTCCGACGCTTTCTTATCTATGGGAATAGACTAATCGCCCTTTCCCCCCTTTGGGAAACGAATAAACCGGAATGCGACTGCCCGGCGCTCAGCGCGCCGACCCGGTTCCCGGCCGTTTGCTCCGGTTCCGTTCCCTGCAAATCCGATCTTAAAATCTTCATATATAATATCAAATTATTAATTTCTCTATATCGATAGAATTTGTTTATATACTGGTAAAGGGGGCCGGGGATGGATCTGCGGAAGCTGGAAGTCTTCAACGAAGTCATGCTGACCGGTTCGGTCAGCAAGGCCGGGCGCAATCTCGGCAGGACCCAGCCTGCCGTCAGCTCGCAGATCGCCGGCCTGGAAGAGGAAGTCGGCTATAAGCTGTTCGAACGGCGCGGCGGACGGCTGCACCCGGTGCCCGAAGCGCACTTCCTGCATGCGGAAACCCGGGAGATCCTGGCTCGCCTCAATTCACTCCAGCGCACCATGCGCGAAGCGGGGACACTGGAAGCCGGGCACCTGCGGGTGGCCAGTATGCCGGTCCACGCGGAATTTCTGATCCCACGCCTGATCAGCCGTTTCGTGCGCGACCGTCCCGATGTCACCGTAACCCTGGTCAGCCAGTCCTCCGGCCTGGTCTTCGAGCGCATGGCGTCCCAGCAGTTCGATATCGGCTTTGCTGAGTACGATGCCGGGTCGCCGCTGGTGAATACCTCAGTGGTCGAGATGGACTGTGTCTGCGCCGTCGCGGCGGGAGATCCACTCGCCGACCGCGCGGAGGTGACGCCCGCGGATCTGGATGGCCGGCCAGCCGCGCTCTTTCTTTCCGATCACTTCATTTCGCGGCGCCTGCGCGAGATCTTCGATGCTTGCGGTGCCCATCTGCATACCCGTTTCGAGATGCAGAACGCGGCTGCGCAATACGTGTTTGTCGAAGAAGGCTTGGGCTATGCGGTCATGAGCCCGCTTTCGGCCTGGATCTACAGGGTCAATCGGCCGGACAACGCCCGCATTCGTTTCCTGCCCTTCCGGCCGAGCATCATCTACCGCGCCGCGGTACTGACCCCCATGCACAAACCTCTCTCACGCCTCGCGCTCGCCTTCGCCGATGCACTGGAGCAGGAGGTTCGCTGGATCCTGGACGAGGGTCTGTCCAAGTGACGCAATGCGGACGAAGCTGTTCCCGACCGCTTAGGGCATGATCGCTTCAATGAGATAAGGCCGCTTCTCGGCAAAGCCCCTCTGCAGCGCGGCAGCCAGATCCTCGGCTGTCTCCACCGCTTCTCCGGACACCCCGAAACCGCGGGCGAGGTCCACCCAGCCGATGTCGGGCCGCCGCAGATCCAGCATCCCCAGCGCATTCTTGCCCACCGAGGTCACGCCCACATTGCGCATCTCGCCCTTCAGGATCCGGTACTCCCGGTTGGAGAAGATCAGGGTCACTACGGGCAGTTCTTCCCGGGCCTGGGTCCAGAGCGCCTGCAGGGAATAGGCGCCGGAACCATCGGCCTGCAGACCGAGCACCGGCCGGTCCGGGCAGGCCACCGCCGCGCCGGTCGCCAGCGGGAAGCCGCAACCGATGGCGCCGCCGGTAATCTGCAACCAGTCATGCGGCAGAGCACCGCGGGTGATGCGGTCTAGGCTGCGGCCCGAGGTGATGGATTCGTCGACGACAATGGCGTTCTCCGGGATCGCGCGCGCCACCACGGCCGCTGCCGCATCTGGGGTGATGGCGCCACTCGGCATCTCGGGCAGGTCGTGTTCGACCAGCGCCGGGGCGGCATTGTTGGCCCCCAGCGCATCGCAGACAGCGGCCAGACCAGCGGCAATATCCTGGCGCACGCCGGCCATAGAGATCACCTCACAGCCTTCCGGAAAGACCCGGCTCGGCTTGCCAGGGTAGGCGAAGAAAGCCACCGGCTCGTCGGCGCCGAAAGCGAGGACCGCCTCGAAGCCGGCCAGGCGCTCCAGCGCCACATCCACCGGATAAGCGATACGCTCGAAGCTGACGCGTCCCGCGCCACGCATGGCCCGGCGATTGCTCGTCGGCGTCAGGAGATCACAACCGCTCACGGCGGAGATCTTGCCCGCCAGCAGCAGATTTTCTTCCATCAGGGCGACATCGCCCAGCAGCAAAGCCACCTTGCGCCCGCTGCGCAGCCACTCGACGGCCTTGGCGACCGCCTCTTCGGCCACGGCGAGGGGCGCCGGCGGCGCAATCGGCGCCGCGGGGCCCGCGGCCTCATTCCAGGCACAGTCGGCCGGCAGCACCAGGGTGGTGATATGACCCGGCGCCTGCCGCGCGGCGGCCACCGCCTCGGCCGCGTCGCCGGCCACCCGGTAGGAGGTCTTGCTGGTCCGGACCCAGTCGGAAACCGGCCCGGCGATGCCCTCGACATCGGAGGTCAGCGGCGCATCGAAGTGCTTGTGGTAGGTGGCATGGTCGCCGACCACATTGACGATCGGAGACCTCGCCCGCCGAGCGTTATGCAGGTTCGCGAGACCATTTCCGAGACCCGGCCCCAGGTGCAACAGGGTCGCGGCAGGCTTGCCAGCCATGCGGGCATAGCCGTCCGCGGCCCCGGTGACGATAGTTTCATGCAGACCCAGGACGCATTTCATGTCGGGGTGTTCGTCGAGCGCCGCCACGAAGTGCATTTCGGAAGTGCCGGGATTGGAAAAGCAGACATCCACCCCTGACCCCAGCAGGGTTTTCACCAAAGTCTGCGCGCCATTCATCATCGCGAAAGCCTCATGATCCGGAAAAGTGAGTCTCGGTAGCGAGACCGGAAGAAATGATGCCTTCGCTTATGCAACGGCGCGCCGGACAAAACAAGTCGCCAACGACGGCAATGGGGCCGCCCCTGACGGCCCGCAGTCCGCTCAAGCCGACCGGATGTTCAATTTCTTCGGCGTGGAATCGCGCACGACCAGACGGGTCTTGATCCGATGGACACGGGCCGGCAGATCCGGCTGCGCCAGGCGCGTCTCCAGCATCTCGATGATAGCCTCGACCGTTGCCCCCACGGGATAGTCGATGGTGGTCAGGCTGAAGCTCGGCCAGGAGGCCAGTTCAGTGTTGTCAAAACCGACCACCGCCAGATCTTCGGGCACCGACAGGCCCAGCGCCGCGGCAGCCTGCAGAACCCCGATTGCCGCCATATCGTTGATGCAGAAGACCCCGTCGGGACGGTCAGGGCCCGACAACAGCTCCATGGCGACGTCGAAGCCGGTCATCTCCTTCGACTGTTCGATCTTTACGCTGTGGCTAAGACTGCGACCGGCCGCTTCCAATGCTTCGACCAGGCCATCGCGCCGCTCGTGGTCGGAGAAGGCATAGTAAGTGCCGCCGACATAGGCGACCCGCTGACAGCCCGAGCGCATCAGCAGCTCCGCCGCCATACGCCCGCCGCCCTTGTTGTCCGCAAGCACGCTGTCGATCCCGGGTGCGTCGATGTTCCGACCGCTGAGGATCACGGGAACCCCCAGCTTCGCACATTTCAGGCAGGCTTCCCGTGTCATGGTGCCGGCAGCCACCACGGCCGCGTCGACCTGATAATCCAAGGCGCCCATCAGTTCATCGTCGATGGGGCCGGAGTCGACGACCGGCGTCAGCAGGAGTTTTTTACCGCGCAGCGCCAGACGGTCGGCCAGACCATCCACCAGCGCGGAATCGAAAACATTGGAGGTCGCACCGATAACCAGGGCCACCAGATTGGTCTGGGCGTTGATCATGCTGCGGGCCAGCGCATTGGGGCGATAACCGAGCTGATCGGCCGCCGCCATCACCTTGGCGCGCATGCGCGGTGACGCACTGCCGTTGATCGACAGCACGCGCGAGACGGCGGCGATCGACACCCCCGCCAGTTCCGCAACATCCTTGATTGTGGCCCGGGCCATGACTCTCCGTTTTCCCTCTATCGGGCAGCCGACTTTATCGACAAGAGGGCGCGAAGGAAATAAGAGGCGTTGATTCGCCGGAAGTAACAACCGCTCCGGCCCGCACCCCCACCCGGCCTCCCTATGATACTACCGTTGGGAGGCCGGGTGGGGGTGCGGGCCGGCTCAGCAACGCGCGCAAAGCCAAAAACACCTTAAATCGCGAGGTATTCCTGCCGCAGGTCTTCGTTGTCGAGCACTTCCTGTGCCGTCCCGTCGAAGGCCACCTGCCCCATGTCCAGGATGATGGCGCGGTCCGCGAGATGCAGGGCCGCGATGGCGTTCTGTTCGACGATGATGGTGGTCAGGCCCAGGCTCTTGATCTCCTCCAGGATCTTCTCGATCTCCTGCACGATAACCGGCGCCAGGCCTTCGTAGGGTTCGTCCAGCAGCAGCAGCTTGACGTCCCGGGCCAGGGCGCGGGCGACCGCCAGCATCTGCTGTTCACCACCGGACATGGTGACGCCTTCCTGTTTGCGTCGTTCGGCCAGGCGCGGAAAGTGCTCGTAGAGCCGCTCGATCGACCAGCCGCGCGGCTCAGCGATCTGAGCGAGCTGCAGGTTTTCCTCCACGGTCAGGCCCGGGATGATGCGCCGGTCTTCCGGCACCAGGCCCACACCCTGCTGCGCCGCCTGGTAGTCGCTCATTTCGTGCAGCGGCTTGTGATCCAGCCAGAGCTCACCACGGGTCAGTTGCGGATCGGAAGCCCGCGCGATGGTCCGCAGAGTTGAGGTTTTACCCGCACCGTTCCGGCCCAGCAGCGCGAGGATCTCGCCCTCGCGGATATCGAAGCTCACGCCCTGAACGATGTAGCTCTCGCCGTAATAGCTGTGTATATCCCAGCAGGAGAAGAAGGCCCGGCCTTTGCTGGCCTGAGCTGCTCCGTTGGCGCCCGGTTGCGGTGCCAGGTTTTCCGCCATGCTCATAGGTGGGCTCCTCCCAGATAGGCTTCCTGGACACGCGGGTCGCCCTTGATCTCTTCCGGCGCGCCTTCAGCGATCACGGTGCCCTGCGCCAGAACACTGATCTTGTGGGCCAGCGAAAAGACCACGTGCATGTCGTGCTCGATCACGATCTTGGTGATGCCGCGCTCGCCGATCCGCTTGAGCAAGTCGATGGTGTTGTTGGTGTCGGCACGCGACATGCCGGCAGTCGGCTCGTCCAGCAACAGCAGCTTCGGATCCTGGACCAGACACATGGCCAGCTCCAGCCGCCGCTTGTCACCGCGCGACAGACTGTTGGCGTGCATCTCCAGTTTGTCGGCCAGCCCTACGTCCTCAAGGATGTGCTCGGCTTTGTCGCGGATCTCCGCTTCCTGATCGACCCGCCCCCAGGCATTGACCTTGTAGGCGCCGTCACGCCTGGCCAGGGTCGGAATCATGACGTTCTCGATCAGGGTGAGATCGCCAAAGATCTCCGGCGTCTGAAACACGCGTGCGACGCCGGCCTGGTTGATCTCATGGGGCGCGATGCCCAGCAGAGAGGTGCCGTTGAACATCACCGAGCCTGTGTCCGGCTTTAAACGGCCGACGAAGCAGTTCAGCAAGGTCGACTTGCCGGCACCGTTCGGGCCGATAATCGCGTGTACGGCACCTTCTTCGACATCGAGGTTCACGTTATGCAGGGCTTTAAGGCCCGCAAAGCTTTTGTTGACGTCCTCGACCTGGAGAATTCCCATTGTCCTCGCCTCCTCTACTCGGCGATTTGCGGCTGCTGCGAACCGGCGTTTTTCTTACCGCCGCGCCGGGCAACGTAGTTCCGTACCCTTTGGGCGCCCTCGACAAGGCCGCCGGGCAGAAAGATCACGATGATCATGAAGAGCACACCAAGAGTCAGGTGCCAGCCTTCACCGACAAAGAGACCGACAACGGAAACCACAACGTCTTCCAGGCCATCAGGCAGAAAACCGAAAAATTCGCGCAGTATGCCTTCGTTGAAGGACGAGAAAATGTTTTCAAAATACTTGATGATGCCTGCGCCGAGCACCGGCCCCAACAGTGTGCCGACGCCGCCCAGGATTGTCATCAGAACCACCTCACCCGAGGCCGTCCACTGCATGCGCTCCGCCCCCGCCAGGGGATCGGTCACCGCCATCAGGCTTCCCGCCAGGCCTGCGTACATGCCTGAGATCACGAATGCCGTCAGGGCATAGGGCCGGGTGTTAAGACCGGTGTAGCTCATCCGGTTCTGGTTCGACTTGATCGCCTTTAGCATCATTCCGAAGGGCGAGCGGGTGATTCTCAGCGAGATGTAAAATCCGACGATCAGCAGCAGCGCGCAGAAGTAGAAGCCGCTGTAGCCGCTCATCCCGATGCCGAAAAAGTTGGTGGAGGGAATGCCCGCACCCGCCTCCACGAAGAGGGAGTCGATCACCCGCGGATCGTCCTTGGCCAGTTGCAGTCCCGTCTCGCCATTGGTGATCGGCGTCAGAACCGAATAGGCGAGGTTGTAGGACATCTGGGCAAAGGCCAGCGTCAGGATCGAGAAGTAGATGCCTGAACGACGAAGACTGATGAAGCCAATCAAAAGGGCGAAAGCGCCTGCAACCAGCACGCTGAAGATGACGGCCGGGACCACATTCATACTCAGGAGCTTGAAGGACCAGACCGCTGTGTAGGAGCCGACCCCCAGAAAGGCCGCGTGTCCGAAAGACAGATATCCGGTCAGGCCGAAGAGAATGTTGAAGCCGATAGCGAAGATGCCGAAGATCGCGAACTTTTGCATCAGGTCGGGATAGGCCGCCCCGATGGGCATCAGCCAGATCGGCATGGTCAAAACGGCGAGGGCAAAAATGCCCATCATCGTCATATCGCTGCGGGAAGTGTTGTCGTTCATGGCTTAGGACTCCATCACGCCCTTGCGGCCCAAAAGACCACGCGGACGGACCAGAAGGATTACCACGGCGACGAGATAGATGATGATCTGATCAATACCGGGCAGAATGCTTTTGACTTCATTCATGGAGGCAAAGGATTGCAGGATGCCGAGCAGGAAGCCCGCTGCCACGGCGCCGCCGAGCGAGCCCATGCCACCGACGACGACGACGACGAAGGACAGCACGAGGAAGTCCATCCCCATGTGATAGTCCGGCGGCAGGATCGGCGTGTACATCACACCCGCCAGACCGGCCACCACGGCTGCTAAACCAAAGACAATGGTGAAGCGCCGCTGAATGTTGATGCCCAAGAGTCCGACTGTGTCGCGGTCCTGCATACCGGCGCGCACGACCATGCCGAAGGTGGTGAATTGCAGGAAGGAGAAAACCGCTGCGATCACCGCAAGGGAAAAGCCCAGATAGATCAGACGCCACCAGGGATAAACCACGGCGTCGCCCATGCCGAACCAGGCGCCGACGTTCGCACTGCCCGCGACCGCTTCCGGGGCCGGCGTGGGAATGGGGTTGGCGCCGAAATTGGCCTTGACCAGTTCCTGGATAACGATTGCCAAACCGAAGGTGACCAGAATTTGTTCAGCATGCGTGCGCTTGTAAAAGCGTTGGATCAGCCCGCGCTCCATGACCAAACCAATGACCAGCATCACCGGGATCGCAAGAATGATCGAAAGCGGCACCGAGAAATCGATAATGATTTTACCGGTCTCTCCAAACCAGGTCTCAAGGTAAGGAACTTCCTTATAAGCTTCGAAAAAGGTGATGCTTTCGTCCTTCACCTTGACCGAAATCGTCAGGATTTTCTGGAGCGTGACCGCGCAGAAAGCCCCCAGCATGAAGAGGGCGCCATGGGCGAAGTTCACCACCCCAAGGGTACCGAAAATCAGAGTCAATCCGAGGGCGATCAGCGCAAAGGCGCCGCCCTTGTCGAGACCGTTTAGAAGTTGGAGCGCTAAGGTATCCATGACTGTCCACCTCTATGACGCGTGGGCCACCGGGAAAACGCGTCGGTTGAAGCTGTGGCAGTAACGCCGGGAGATCCTGCTAGCTATCGGGCCTGGGATCAGTCGCTAAGGGGAAGCAAAACCTGCTTCAAGGGTTTGTCCGCGGACGCCAAAGCGCCCGCGGACCCACCGACTAACAAGACTGTCGCTTAGACCTCGTAGGGGCCGAGTTCGCCGCCGAAGAGATTCGAGTCGTACTCGACCTGGCTGCGTGGAACTTCCTGCACCACTTCGAGCAGGTCGAACTGGCTGCTCGGGTTCTCGTTGCCCTTCACGACCAGCACGTCCTTGAAGCACTGGTGGTCCTCGGCGCGGTACAGCGTCTTGCCGTTGCCCATGCCGTCGAACTCGAAGCCTTCCAGCGCCTTGATGACTTCCGGCGGATAGAAGGTGCCGGCCTTCTGGCAGGCATTGGCATAGAGCAGGGTCTGGACGTAGCAGGTGTGTGCGGCCTGCGACGGCGGGAAGCCGTATTCCTGACCGAAGGACTTAACGAAGGCCTGAGAGCCTGCGTCCTGCAGCGACCAGTTCCAGTTTGTGGTGCCGAAGATGCCCTTGATGTTGGCACCGGCGCCCTGCGCCATGAGGCGCGAGTAAAGCGGCACGACGATCTGGAAATCCTTACCGTTGACCTGCTTGTCGCGCAGACCGAACTGAACCGCCTGGGTCAAGGAGTTGATCATGTCCTTGCCGTAGTGGTTCAGGATCAGCACGTCTGCACCGGAGTTGAGAACCGGTGTGATGTACTGCGAGAAGTCACCGGCGCCCAGTGGCGTCTTGACCAGATTGGCGGTCTGCCAGCCGAGGCCTTCAGTGGTGTTCTTGATCGACTCTTCCTGAGTCCAGCCCCAGGTGTAGTCAGCGGTCAGGTGATAGGCGCGGCGTTCCTTACCCATCTCCGCCTCAAGCACAGGACCCAGCGCGGCGCCGGACATATAGGCATTGAAGAAGTGACGGAAGCCGTAACGACGCCGGTCCTTACCGGTGGTGTCGTTGGAGTGAGTCAGACCGTTCATGAAGACGATGCCCATCTCCTGGGCCAGCGACTGCTGCGCGATGGCAACACTCGAGGACGAACCGCCGGAGTACATGATGACGCCGTCTTTTTCGATCATGCGCTTGGCCGAAGCACGCGCGGCGTCGGCTTTCGTCTGCGTGTCGCCGGTAACGTAGACGACCTTCTTGCCCAGAATACCGTCACCCTTGAGCGAGACGGGCGTCATGGTATTCAGCATACCGCCGTCGCCTTCGCCGTTGATGTGCTTGACGGCAAGCTTGTAGGCGCGCAGCTCGTCCGCGCCCTCGTCGGCATAAGCGCCGGTCTGGGGCACATTGAAGCCGAAAGTGACTTCGCCGCCATCGCCCGGATTGTTGCGGAAATCGGCGCCGAAAGCATGGCGCATAAAGAAGGTCGGTGCTGCAAGGCCGGCCGCCAGGGCGGTACCGCCCTTAAGTACGCCGCGCCGACTCACACCTCTTTTAAGTTCGTCCATTCTATCCTCCCAGGATCGTCTTATTTTTGTCGCCAAACGAAGCCATTCGGCGATCGCCAGCCGATGCACTTAGGGCATCTATAGATTATCATGAGCCAGTTAAGTCAAAGCGACAATAATATATTGATACTATTAGGTTTTTTTGTAAAAATACTTAAGTTGTCACAGCAAGATTTGTAAAATCTTTATCTTGCGCTGCACAAATACGAGAAAAAAGAGACTGTTAGACTATGGCCAGAGCCCCGATCGGACTGAAACTCCGCGAGCGTCGCAAGGCCTTGGGCGTCACCCAGACGGCGTTAGCGGCCAAGGTCGGTGTCTCGCCCTCCTACCTGAACTTGATAGAGAGCGAGAAGAGAAACATCGGCGGTAGTCTTCTCAAGCGCCTCGCCGGCGAACTGGGCATTCGCCTGGAGGAACTGGATGGCGCCGCCGACCGCCGCCTGATCGACGACCTGGGGGAAATCGCCGCCTCGCCAACCTTCCAGAACCTGAAAGTCTCACCTCAAAGCGCCAGCGAATTGGTCGGCCGGCACCCGGACTGGGCCCGCGCGCTGGCTGTGCTTTACCGCACCTATATGGACCGGGATCAAACCGTGATCGCGCTCGCCGACCGGCTGAATCAGGACCCCTTTCTGGCCGCCGCCGTGCATCGCATGCTGACCAACGTCGCTTCAATCCGCTCGGCCTCGGAAATCCTCGAATCTGTCTCGGACATCGAGCCTGACCAGCGCCAGAGGTTCCACAACATCCTGCTGACCGAAAGCGACCAGCTTTCCAGTGTCGCCGAAGGCCTCGCCGCCTTTTTCGACAAAGGCGTGGCCCCGACCCGCTCAATCTCACCCAATGAAGAGGTCGACGACTTTCTGCAGGAGCACCGCAACTACTTTCCGGAACTGGAAACTGCCGCAGAAGCCCTCACCGAGCGGCTGCAGCTTGGCGGTGCAGCGACCGTACCGGCGTTAAGCGAGTTGCTGGAAGAGCACTATGGGATGGTCGTCGAACGATCCGGGCAAGCCGCGTCCGGCGAGAACCGGACGGACGCCGAACGACTGGTCCTTGACGATGCCGTGCCGGCTTCGAGCCGCCGTTTCCTGCTGGCCCGGGCCGTTGCGGAGCGCGCCCTGGCCGAACCGATCCAGGAAATCATCGGCAAGGCTGCCGTCCTGACCACGAGCGAGGCCCGCCGGCAGGCCAGCCGCGTCCTGGCATCCTACGCTGCCGCCGCCGTGCTCCTGCCCTACGACCGCTTTCTCGAGCAGGCCGTCACACTGCGCTACGACCTTGAACGCCTGCGCCACAGCTTCGATGTCAGCCTGGAGCAAGTTTGCCATCGCTTGATCACGCTACGCCGACAGGCAGCCGAAGGCATTCCCTTCGCCTTCATGCGGGTCGATCCTTCGGGCTATGTCTCCAAGCGCTACACCCTGCCCGGCCTGCCGATCCCGCGTTACGGCGGCGCCTGCCCGCTCTGGCCGGTTTACCGCGCCTTTCAGACTCCCGGCGTCGTCAATTGCAGCCTGGCGGCCTTCCCCAACAACGACCGCTTTCTCTTTGTGGCCTGCGCGGTCGAAAAGGGCGCCAGCGCCTATGGCCAGCACCGTCCCCTGCTCTCCATCATGCTGGCCTGCGAAGCGCTTTATGCCGACCGCACCGTCTATGGCGAAGGTCTGAACCTGACGGCTCGGGAGCGGATGCTGGCGGTAGGCCCGACCTGCCGCCTCTGTACCCGGGAGGACTGCGCCCACCGGCAGGAGGAGCTGATCGTCGCCACCTGATCGGGCCGGCAGACAACGGAGCGAACACAGAGAGCTATTTCCATCGTCTGCGCGAGGCAATAGACTTGCAGGTCAAAGCACCGGAAAGGTGTCAGCGCCAGGGTCCGATTGGAATGATCCGGGCAATAGAATCAGGGATTTCGGGGAAGCGCCGTGGCAACCAGGGTACTGATAGCCGAAGACGAAAAGAACATCGTGGAATCGCTCAGCTTCATCCTGAAGCGCGAGGGCTACGAAGTTTCGGCGGTGTTCGACGGTGGCCTGGTACTGGATTCCCTCAAATCCAGCCCCCCGGACATTGTGATTCTGGATGTCATGCTGCCCCAGACCAACGGCTTCGAGATCCTGAAACAGGTCCGCGGCACGCCGCAGCTCGCCGCCCTGCCGGTCATCGTGATCACCGCCAAGGGCCAGTCCCAGGATCGCGATACCGCCGCCAACCTTGGCGCCGACGCCTTCATGAGCAAGCCCTTTTCCAACAAGGACATCGTGGCAGAGGTCAAGCGACTGACAACAGCTTAGCGCCCGTCTTGTCCTCCAGCCAACCAGGACAAACGCCGCCAGATCTCGAATTGTTCGAATAAAGAACCATTAAATACCAATAGTTTTCAGCCTCTCGACTCGAGAAAAGCTTGAGCTGGCCGCACCTGAGCACCCTGCGTCATCGCTGACGCGGGGCGGGTCAGCGACCGCAAACCGACTGCCTGGTCAAGCATCTGAAAATCGACAAACACTTTTCCTTATTCGGATAATTTTTATTGTTTTTCGATAAATTCATATTGATTATCGGAACTCCACACGCTACCTAGGCTGCAGATACGCAACAGATGGGAAAAAATGATGGACGGCCTGGACAGTCAAATCAGCCGCTTCAGCCACCGCATACGCATGGGCCTCTTCGCTTTGCTCGGGGTGATCGCGGTCGCAACCCTGCTTACCCTGGTTCTGGACAAGGGAACGGTCTGGCTGGGCATTGACGGCATCAACCTGGGGGTCATTTCCAGCGAAGGTGAGCTGCCGCAGGAGGGTGACGACTCCGCTGAAAGAGAGCTGCTCCCGGGAGAGCAGGAGACGGGGGAAGAGCTCCTTCTCGGTGAATTGGAGGACAGTCTGGAGTGGGTGGGTCTCGCACTGCTCCTGGTGACGGTGACCTTTTACGGGCTTCTTATCTTTCAGCTCGAACGACTCTTCGCCGCCTATCAACGCGGCGAGATCTTCTCTCAGGAGAACGCCCGCCGTATTCGGAACGTCGGACTGCTGTTCTGCATGGCAGCGGCAATCGCGATCCTGGACAGCCTGATGGAACTCTACGTCATGCAGTCCCTTATGGCCGTCACCGCTGAAACGGAACTGGACGGCGGCTGGGAGCTGGTGCGCGAGATCCGTCTGCCCCTGCCTTTCCTGCTCTGCGGCGTTGCCATCGTTCTGATCGCTCGTGTGATGGAGAAAGGCGCGCGGCTGCAGGACGAAATGGACCATCTCATCTAGGGCCAAAAGGAAAAACCATGATCATCGTCAACCTCGACGTCGTTCTGGCCCAACGCAAGATGCAGTTGAGTCAGCTCGCTGAACAGATCGGCATCACCCTGCCGAACCTCTCGATCCTGAAGTCGGGCCGCGCCCGCGCCGTACGCTTTTCGACACTAGACGCGATCTGCGAAGCGCTCGAGTGCCAGCCCGGAGACATTCTCGCCTTCGAACCCAACACAGAGGAAACACCCGATGCTGAAGCATAGAATCCAAGGAAAGGATACCCTTGATATGCAATCGACCCTCAAAGAACTGCTGCCGCGATGGGAAGTCGGATTTCTTATCTCCGTCTTCGCGGTCGGCTTCTTCATCACCCTTCTTTCGGTGACCGTGATGATATCGGACGCCAGCGCCCGGGAGACCTATTGCCGGGAGTATCAGACCCAGGTCACGATCGCGGGAAAGCCGCAGAACGCGTATGGCACGGCCTGCCGGAAGCCCGACGGGAGCTGGCAGATTCAAAGGAATAACGCGGGTAAAGCCCAGTTGGCCCTGACGCCGGCCCCGCGCGACGTCGCGTCCCCGCCGATCATCGTCTTGCCGGCACCGGCCGTCGAAGTCCTCTATCTGGAGGGCGAGGTGATTGTTGTAGAGGACTGGCCGATCGAACCTGAGATCTTCTTTTTCGAGGATGCGACAACTCACGTCATCTTCGATGAAGGCGAAGAAGATATCTATATCGTCGAAGAGCCCTACGGCGTTGTCGTGGTGGAAGGCGAATACGATGACGAGATCATCATTCTTGATTGAACCCGGCGCAGCGATAGCGCCCGAAGAGAACCGGAGCGCCTGGCGCGCTCAGCGCGCAGAACTTGCAATCAGCAAGACCATGTCGGCAAAGACCGCGGGACAGGACTTCATCCGAAGACTGAGTCTCGCGATTCAATACGGTACGCTCGCACTCCACAACTCAACGCATAACAAGTAAGCGTCCCGCTGTCCGCTTTGCCGTACACGGCCTCGTCCGAGGCAAAACCAATAAAGCGCCGGATATTGTCATCCCGAAAGCACTGGTTTTCGGGAAAGGCAGACTTCATGCCGGCACGCGAGAATGAAAGGCTCCAAGATGAAAATCTCTTTCTGCTTTGCCGCCGCACTGTTGCTGCTCGCACCCAATCTGGCCAACGCTCACGAAGAGCCAGAGTTGCTGTCAGCGGTCAAAAAAGTGTCGGCACATTTGGATCAGTTGAACGAGCTCTGGCCCTTGGCAGAGAACAAGCGTGACCGCATGAACGACGTGGTTTTCCGGCTGCAGATCGACGATCGTGCCTGGCAGGTCGACGATGGCCAGGTCACGCTTCTCGAAGACCTGCCTTATCCCGGGGATGCTTTTGACGACTTCAGCTACGGCTTCTCCCAAACCGCAGATAACCAGCCGACGGTGGATCTCTTCGTCAACACCCGCGCAAGCGAAGAGATCACTGGCGAGGAGATCGCCGCAATCGCGGTACATGAAGCCTTTCACGAATATGTTCAGGCTTTCCACGGCTGGCCGACAAGCATCGAAGATGAACGGCGCAGCACGCTGCTGCCCGCAGATGTGGAACCGCGAATACTCCGGCAACAGATCATCACGGCGCTCAAACGCGCCTGGATTGAGCCGGAAATGCGTGCGCTCTCACTCGCCGAAGCGCGAACGGCTTATGACCGCTATCTGCAGAACCATCCCCTTGAGGCGCGACAGATCCGCAGCATAGACATCGCCGAGGGCACGGCCGAGTATCTGGGCGTGGCCTTCGCCGCCCGGGCACTGGCGGGGTGGGATGCGCCCGCAAACGTCATTCGCGCAAAGACATTGGAACTCCTCGACTCGATTGATGGCATTGATGCGCAAGCGGACGCGGAAAGCTACTCAATCGGCCTCTATGCCGGGCTTTTGCTCCAGGACAGGGGCAACGTCGGCTGGCAGCGTCTCGTCGAATCCGCGCCGCCGCTCCAGGTCTTACTCCAGGACGTGTCCCCCGCCGACCGGCTCGTCCGGGCGTCCGCCGAAGATATAGAGGCCGTAACGGAACAGGTTGCGAGCTTGAACGCGGACTACGCGGCACGCGCGGAAGAGGTGACCAGGGATTGGCGCCGGGGCGGCCGCTTCGTGGCACTGTCCGGAAACATCTTTCCCGAAAACAGGAGCGTAGCCTTCGAAGTCTTCGCCACCACTGCCGATCTGCCCCACGACCTGGAGATCGGACTCGGCTTTCTCGCAACCGTTAAACTTGCCGGTCAAAACCGAGAAATCGGAGGCGATGTCATCTTGAGTCTGAACGAACTTTATTGTGGTGAAAGCGATATGCTTTTGCGCGAGGCCGACCTTGATCCGGCGCTGATCCCCATGGATGCCCCGACACAAGCTGTGGAGAACGGCGGAACGGTGATTTGCCTCGGAGAAACAAAGGCAGTGGAGTGATCCGCCTATAACCTCTAGGTCTGTTAAGCGCCGCCGGCTTCTCGCCGCGCACGTTTGGTCAACCGCACCAGCTCGACACGGGCCGTCTCGGCATCCTTTACCGTCTTGTCGAAAGCGGCACGGGCCAGATCTGCGCCGCAACGCAAATCACAGCCTTCAGGATCGACGCCAGTCATAACCCAGGGCGTATCGGCGCCGCCCTGGGCCCCGCCGGCAATCCGGGTGGCGATCAGGGCCACCGCATCGGCATGATCCTCGTTCATATGATCAACGATATCTGCTTCAGCTTCCGCCAGGGCCGCCGAACCAGCGATATCAAACAACACTTCGGCCGCTTCGACCCAGTGAATCCGGCCGAAACCGGCCACCAGGTGCGCGGACTCTACCTCCAGCCGGTAAAGATTGAAATCCTTGAAACCGGCGTAAAGCTCGGCACCAGGATGCCGACGGATAAAGCGCCCTAACAGGCGCCGGTCCTCAACCACCTGCACCCGTCCAAGCACGGACGCGCGCGGTCCCGCCAGCGGGTCGCGGTAACTGCCCGTCCCGTCGAACAGCAACGCGATATCGGGTTTAGCCTTCAGGTTCGCGGTATGGTCCGCCAGGTCCGAGAGCAGCAGCAAGGGCGAGGCATCATGATCCAACGCGACCAGCCCCAGGGAAACGTAAGGCCGTCCGGAATCATCCCGTGCCAAGGCGGTGGAAAGACTGACTTGGGCCGCAGAACGCATCAGTCCGCGAATGACTGTTCCCGGCGGTGTTTCGGCTTCAGATCCATTGCTGTCGGCCATAGCGTGGTCAGCTCCTTCCCACTTTCTCGACTCGAAAAGCCTTACCCGACCGGGACGCCCTTGGAGGTCGAATACTCGAAATGCAATTCCTGATCCGGATAGACCAGACGATGTATGGCATGGGCAGCCATGGCCACCTCGGAAAAGCCGGTCAGGATCAACTTCAGTTTTCCGCTGTAGGTCGAGATGTCGCCGACCGCGAAAATGCCCGGCTGATTGGTCTGGCTGGTCGCCGGATCGACCACAATGTGGTGGCGTTCGTCCGCATTCAGGCCCCAGCCCGCGATCGGGCCCAGCGAGGTCGCCAGACCGTAGAACGGCAGCAGCACATCGGCTTCCAGCGCCTTCTCCTTGTTGTCCAGGGTCGCAACCCGGACCGCCGAAAGCTGGCCGTCGCTGCCCTCCAGGCCTGAGAGCTGATAGGGCACAACAAGCTCGATCTTTCCGGACTCCGCCAAGCCGTGCAGACGCTCGACGCTATCGGGCGCGGCGCGGAAGCGGGGCCGGCGATGGACGACATAGACCTTCTCGGCGACTTCCGAGAGGGAGAGCGCCCAGTCGACCGCAGAGTCGCCGCCACCGGCGATGACGATGCGCCGGCCACGCAGGTCCTCGCGCCGCCGGACCATGTAAAAGACCGATTTACTCTCGTAATCTTCCAGCCCTTCCAGCGGCGGGCGGTTCGGCCCGAAAGCCCCGGCCCCGGCGGCAATGATCACGGCGCGCGCACGGATCTGCGTCCCATTGCTGGTGCCCAGTTGCCAGCCGCCATCCTCGCACTGGACCAGGCTCTCGACCTGCTGGTCCAAATGAAACTTGGGATCGAAGGGAGAGGCCTGGATTTCAAGCTGATCGATCAGTTCCGCCGCATGGACGCAGGGATATCCCGGGATGTCGTAGATCGGTTTTTCGGGATAGAGCGCCGTGCACTGCCCACCGATTCCTTCAAGCGCATCAATGACATGGCAGCGCATTTTGAGCATGCCGCACTGGAAGACGGCGAAGAGCCCGACGGGTCCCGCGCCGATCACCGCAACATCGGTGGTTTGGATCTCGTTCGTCATGGCGCCATCTTTAGCGCCGCCGCCCGCCGATGGCCATAGGGGAAAAGTCCTGGACAGCAGTTATTTTTCAGCGACTTGCCCGCCAAGCCGAACAGCAGCGCTTAACCATGAAAACCTGCGGCTTCAGGCAGGCGCGGGACTGCCGCAAAACCCGCCGTTTTACCATTCACCCCGGTTGCGCCTTCAACTTGCCCCAAAAACGCCACAGATTGGCGATTACTGGGGCCGGAAAAGCCACAGAATTGCCCCAGATCCGCGCAGGTTGTTCCCCGCGGGTCAAAAGCACTATAAAGAAAGATGATGATGCAGCCGACAATCGCCCTGGTCGACGACGACCGTAACATTCTGACCTCCGTCTCCATCGCCCTGGAAGCGGAAGGCTTCAAGGTGCGCACCTACAACGACGGCACCGAAGCCTTAAGGGGCCTGGGCGCCAACCCGGTGGATCTCGCGGTTCTCGACATCAAGATGCCGCGCATGGACGGCATGGAGCTGCTGGGCCGCCTGCGCCAGACCTCGAACCTGCCGGTGATCTTCCTGACCTCGAAGGACGACGAGATCGACGAGGTGCTGGGCCTGCGCATGGGCGCGGACGACTACATCACCAAGCCCTTTTCCCAGCGCCTGCTGATCGAGCGGATCCGCGCCCTGCTGCGGCGCGAACGCGCGGCCCAGAGCGATGCCGAGCAGGAGGGCGTCGAACCGCCCCTGGTGCGCGGTGACCTGATGCTGGATCCAGCCCGCCATCTCTGCACCTGGAAAAGCGAACCGATCAACCTGACGGTGACGGAATTCCTCATCCTCAAAGCCCTGGCGCAGCGCCCGGGTCATGTGAAAAACCGCGACCAGCTTATGGATTCAGCCTACGGCGATTCGATCTATGTGGACGACCGGACGATTGACAGCCACATCAAGCGCCTGCGGAAGAAATTCAAGGATGCCGACGACGACTTCGCGCAGATCGAGACGCTCTACGGCGTGGGGTATCGGTACCGCGAGCAGTGACGGACCGGCGGGCCGGCGGCGTCGAGGACCGGCGCATCACCATCGACAGTGATCGTCGCGCCAAGCCGACGCGCCTGGTGGTGCCCTTCCGGACCCGGAACGGCAACAGCAAGCTCCAGCAGCCCGCCGGCCGGTCTTACCCGGACAAAGAAGATCCCCTGCCTCTCTCTGCCGAGCCGGAAGTCGCCGCGGCGCCGATCGCGAAGCGGCGCTGGCGCCGCTCCTGGCGATCGCCCCTGACCCGCCGGATTCTCGCGCTCAACACCCTTGTGCTCCTGATCCCCGTCTTCGGTCTCCTGCACCTGACCCAGTATCAGCGTTCTCTGATCGGATCGGAGCTCGATTCCTTGAGAATCCAGGCCCGCGCTTTTTCGCTCAGCCTGGCCAATAGCGCCGTCGAAACCGCCCAGGTCGGAGAAGAGAAGCTGATACCCGACCAGGCCCGCAGCCTGATGCGGGTGCTGCTGGCGGAAACCGGTGTCAGGGCCCGCCTCTTCGAGGGAAACGGCGAGATCCTGGCCGACAGCTACGTACTGGTCGGGCCGGGCGGCCAGGTCCAGATGATCGAGCTGCCGCCCCCGGAAGGCGGTATCCCCATGGGCTGGATGGGACGCCAGGTCGACCGCCTGGTCAACTGGCTACCGGGCCAGGAGAACTTCGAACTCTATCGCGAGGCCTCGACGCAAAGAGCCGGCGATTATGAAGAGGTCACCTTGGCCCTGAAGGGCGACAGCCCGGGTATGGTGCGCCAGGACCGGTCCGCCCATCTGGTGCTGTCGGTCGCGGTGCCGGTGCAACGTTACCGCCGGATCCTCGGCGCCCTGATGCTTTCGACCGGTGGCAGCCATATCGAAGCCGCCGTACGCGACCGGCGGGTGGACATCCTCATGGTCTGCGGCGTCGCGCTGGGCATGACCATCCTGATCTCGCTCTATCTGGCCGGCATCATCGCGCGCCCGCTGGTCCGCCTGGCCGAAGCCGCCGACCGGGTACGCTACGGCAAGGGCCGGCAGTATGAGATTCCGGACTTCACCACCCGGGGCGATGAAATCGGCGAGCTTTCCGGCGCCCTGCGCGACATGACGGAGGCACTCTGGAACCGGCTGGACGCCATTGAAGGCTTCGCCGCCGATGTCGCACATGAGATCAAGAACCCCCTCACCTCCCTGCGCAGCGCGGTGGAAACTGTCGCGCGCATCGAGGATCCGGGACAGCAAAAGCGCCTGATGGCGGTTATCCTGGACGACGTCCAGCGCCTGGACCGCCTGATCTCCGATATCTCCGATGCCTCGCGCCTGGATGCGGAATTGTCCCGGGCCCAGACCGAAGCGGTCGACGTCGGCCGCCTGCTCGATGCGCTGGTCGAGGTTCACCGCGCAACGACACCTGAGGAAGGGCCCCGTTTTCAGGTCGAAGTCTCCGACAAGCGTCCGCTTGTCGTGCAAGGGATCGAAGGCCGTCTCGGCCAGGTCTTGCGCAATCTGATCAGCAACGCCGTCACCTTCAGCCCGCCCGGCGGGCTCATCAGGCTGCACGCCGAACGTCAGGACCAGGACATCGTCCTGACCATCTCGGACGAAGGCCCCGGAATCCCGGAAGGCAAGCTGGAAGCCATTTTCGACCGCTTCTACACCGAGCGGCCGAAGTCGGAGAAATTCGGCACCCATTCCGGTCTGGGATTGAGCATTTCCAAGCAGATCGTGGAAGCCCACGGCGGCAAGATCTCCGCGCAGAATCGCTACAACGGCTCTGGCGAGGTTGCAGGAACGCGCTTCGAGATTCTTCTGCCGGCCGAGGAGGCCTGAGGTGACGGAGGCTCCGCTGGTTCACGCCACCTGCATCGCCTTGCCCGACAAGAACGGCGAAACGACCGGCGTCCTGTTGTTCGGCCCCTCCGGCGCCGGCAAATCGGATCTGGCGTTCCGGCTGATCGATCAGGGCGCGACGCTGGTCGCCGACGATCAGACCCGCCTGTCACGGCGAGAAGCCCGCCTCTGGGCCGCACCGCCGGAAGAACTCGCCGGCCGCATGGAGGTGCGCGGGCTGGGCATCGTATCCCTGCCACATCTCGAATCGGTCCCGCTGTCGCTCTGCATCAACCTGACCGGGCCCGAGAAGATCGAGCGCCTGCCGAAGCCGGAAACCCGCAGCTTCCTGGGGCTTTCCCTCCCCAGTCTCGATTTGTTCCCCTTCGAGGCCTCGGCGACGGCGAAGCTGCGGCTTGCCGTGCGGGATATGAGCGGGTTTATTATGGACAGGGATTAAGAGATTCGGTCCGTTCGTACCGATCTCGTCTTGATGGAATTTGCGGCGATGTCTGAAGAGACGCCTCCTCTAAAAGTTGTTCTCGTGACCGGCCTTTCCGGCGCCGGCCGTTCCTCGGCCTTGCGAATCCTGGAAGATGTCGGTTTCGAGGCGATCGACAACCTACCGCTGAACCTGCTGGAGACGATGATCGACGAAGGTGGCGCCGAACGTTCGGTGGCCGTCGGCGTCGACATCCGAACGCGCAACTTCGCGGTCGATCCCTTTCTGCAGCAGCTCGACACGCTGGAAAGCCGGTGCAATCTCGATCTCAAGCTGCTGTTCCTCGACTGCGACGACGAGATACTGAGCCGCCGCTTTACCGAAACGCGCCGACGGCATCCGCTGTCGCAGGACCGGCCGCTGCATGACGGCATCAAGGCCGAGCGGCGGCTGGTGTTCCCGTTGCGCAGCCGGGCCGATCACGTCATCGATACCTCGAACCTCACGCTCGGCGCGCTGCGCCAGCAGATCGTCGGCCAGTTGGGCCTCTCCGAAGCTTCGGGGATGGCAATTTTCGTCACCTCCTTTTCCTATCGCTTCGGTTTGCCGCGCGAGGCCGACCTTGTCTTCGACGTCAGGTTCCTGACCAACCCGCACTATGAACAGGAATTGCGCCCGCTTTCCGGGCGGGATAAGGCGGTCGTCGACTACATCTCCGAAGACACGGCTTTCGTGCCGTTCTTTTCAGGACTGACGGCCATGTTGAAACCTTTGTTGCCGCGCTACGAGAGCGAGGGTAAGAGCTACCTTACAATCGCCTTCGGCTGTACGGGTGGGCGCCACCGTTCGGTCGCGCTGGCCGAGCAGCTTGCGGAGTGGCTCACTCTGCATTGGGGCAAGGTCAGCCTGACGCATCGGGACATCACGAGAGAGTCACAACGCGAGCGGGCTGCAAATCCGCTGCAAGACAGCGGTCGGGCTGCTGAAGACGCGCCCGTAGAAGCCTAGAAGTCTAAAGGACGAGCAATGATCGGAATGGTTTTGGTCACACATGGGCGACTCGCCGAAGAGTTCGCCGATGCGCTTGAGCATGTGGTTGGACCACAACCGAACCTCGCCTGCATCTGTATAGGCGCCGACGACGATATGGAAAAACGGCGTCAGGACATCATCGAGAGCGTCAAGCAGGTCGACCAGGGCAAAGGCGTGGTACTGCTGACCGACATGTTCGGCGGTACCCCCTCCAACCTGGCGATCTCGGTGCTGGATTACGGTGAGGTCGAGGTCATCGCCGGCATCAACCTTCCCATGCTGATCAAGCTGGCGAGCCTGCGTGAAACCCACGACATGCCGGCGGCGGTCAAGGAAGCGCAGGATGCCGGCCGCAAATACATCAATGTAGCCTCCCAGCTCTTGACCAATGAGCAGTCGTGAGCGAGGCCATGGTCAGCAGGGTAGTTACGATCCAGAACCAGCGGGGGCTGCACGCCCGGGCCTCCGCCAAGTTCGTCAAGGTGGCCGGGGCCTACGATGCCGAGGTTCTGGTACGCAAGAATGATACCGAGGTTTCGGGCTGCTCGATCATGGGCCTGATGATGCTGGCCGCATCGCCGGGCAGTCAGATCGAGCTTCGGGCCAGCGGGCCGGCGGCCGAGCAGGTCGTGGAGGCCCTGGCGACATTAATCGACAACAAATTCGATGAAGACTGAAGCGACAACACCGCAGGAGGACAGCGCTCCGGAAACGGCCGGGGAACGGGTCTTCGAGGGCCTCGGCGTCTCGCCGGGGATCATCGTCGGTCCGGCCCATCTGCGCGACAGCGGCGAGATCCAGGTTCTGGAATACCGCCTGCCGCAGGCCAAGCTGGACGAAGAGGTTGCACGCTTCCAGGAAGCGGTGGAGAAGGCGCGGCGGCAGGTCGGCAAGCTGAAGTCAAAAGCCGAAGGTTACCACGGCGCCGCCGCCGAGGAGCTGGGTTACCTGCTCGACGCCCACCTCCATATGCTCAAGAGCAACAGCCTGCTCGGCGCCGTGGAACGGCGCATGCGGGAAGAAATGCTCAACGCCGAAGCGGCGGTCATGGCCGAAATCGGCGAGATCTCGAAGAATTTCGCCGAGATGGACGATTCCTACCTGCGGGCCCGCGCCCAGGAGGTACGGGAGGTGGGCCTGCGCATCGTCCGGAACCTGACCAAAACGGAATACGGCGGCTTCGAGCATCTGGCCCCGGGCAGCATCGTGATCGCCGAGGAGATCACACCCGCCGACACCGCCCTGATGGACCCGAAACGCATCGGCGGCTTCGCAACCGATCTCGGCGGCGCCGAAGGCCACACCGCCATCATGGCGCGCTCGCTGGGCCTGCCGGCGGTGCTCGGCGTCAATGGCCTCTTTGCCGGTATCAAGACCGGGGACCGGGTTCTGGTCGATGGCAGCAACGGCCTGGTCATCGTCAATCCGACCGAAAAGCGGCTCCGCGACTACAAGCTGCGGCGCGAAGCCATCGAGCGGGAGTATCGCTCGCTCGCCCAGCTCCGGGATGTGGAGGCCACCACCCGCGACGGCCAGAGCGTCAGCCTGCAGGCCAATCTGGAGCTGCCCCGGGATCTGGTGCAAGCGGTCACGGCCGGGGCCCAGGGTGTCGGGCTTCTGCGCACCGAGTTCATGTTCATGAACCGCGAAGACCTGCCCGACGAGGAAGAACAATACGAAGGCCTGCGCACGATCGTCGAGGGCATGGACGGCCAGAGCGTGACCATCCGTACGCTCGACGTCGGCGGCGAGAAGCTGACCTCCTCCCTCGGCGTTCACATGGGCAACGCGCTCAATCCCGCGCTCGGTCTGCGCGCCATCCGGCTGTCCCTGAAGGAAACCTCCCTGCTGGAGACGCAGCTTTCGGCGATCCTGCGCGCCGGCGCGCACGGGCCGGTGCGGATCCTGCTGCCGATGATCTCCAGCGTAACCGAGGTCAGAGAGGTCAAGAAGGTCCTGGCCGGCGTCGCCGAACGCCTGAAGGCGCAGGGTGTCCGGATCGCCGATCCGATCCCGCCGCTGGGCGCCATGATCGAAATCCCGGGTGCCGCCCTGGCCGCCGACGCCCTGGCGCAGGTGGTGGATTTCTTCGCCATCGGCACCAACGATCTGACCATGTACACCCTGGCGATCGATCGCAGCGAAGAACAGGTGGCGCATCTCTACAATCCGCTGCACCCGGCTGTCCTGAGGCTGATCCAGTTTTCCGTGGAGGCCGCCCTGCGGGCCCGTATTCCCGTGTCCGTCTGTGGCGAGATGGCCGGCGACCCTCGCTTTACGGCGCTGCTGCTGGGCCTGGGCGTGCGCGATCTCTCCATGTCGGCCACCGGCCTGCCCCGCGTCAAAAAGCGGGTGCTTAAGATCGATCTCCGGGCTGCCAGTCACCGGGCCATGGCGATCATGGACCAGCACGACTCCGGGCGGATCGCGGCCTTGCTCGACGACTTCAACGAGAGCCATTGAAGACGATCCCGCTGCCTGCGCGCGCGGCAGAAGCCTGCAAGACCCATTGCGGCCTTGAAGCCGCAGGTGTTCGCTGTTACATCACCGCTTTCACACGCTAACCCTTATTCGCCTTGGCGCCCCAAGACCCGGCGTCGCGTTCGGAGTAGAAATTCAATGGTCGAGTTCACAGACTACAAGGTCGCTGATATTTCCCTGGCCGACTGGGGCCGGAAGGAAATCGAAATCGCCGAGACCGAGATGCCCGGCCTCATGGCCCTGCGCGCCGAGTACGGCGACAGCCAGCCGCTGAAGGACGCCCGGATCGTCGGCTGCCTGCACATGACGATCCAGACCGCCGTCCTGATCGAAACCCTGACGGCCCTGGGCGCCAGCGTGCGCTGGTCCTCCTGCAACATCTTCTCGACCCAGGATCAGGCCGCCGCGGCCATTGCCGCCGCCGAGATCCCTGTCTTTGCCTGGAAGGGCGAGACGGAAGAAGAGTTCTGGTGGTGCATCGAGCAGACCCTGACCGGCCCCGACGGCTGGAAGCCCAACATGATCCTGGACGACGGCGGCGACGCGACGGCGATCATGCACGAAAAGTATCCGGAGCTGCTGGACGACGTCCGCGGCCTCTCCGAAGAGACCACGACCGGCGTGCTGCGCCTCTACGAGATGGCCAAGAAGGGCACGCTCAAGGTGCCGGCCATCAACGTCAACGACTCGGTCACCAAGTCCAAGTTCGACAACGTCTACGGCTGCCGCGAGAGCCTGGTGGACGGCATCCGTCGCGCCACCGACGTCATGATGGCGGGCAAGGTCGCCGTGGTCGCCGGCTTCGGTGACGTCGGCAAGGGCTCCGCAGCCTCGCTGCGCAACGCCGGCTGCCGGGTCATGGTCACGGAAATCGACCCGATCTGCGCCCTGCAGGCCGCCATGGAAGGCTACGAAGTCGTGACCATGGACGATGCCTGCAAGTACGGCGATGTCTTCGTCACCGCCACCGGCAACGTCGATGTGATCACCACCGACCACATGGCCGCCATGAAGGATCGGGCAATCGTCTGCAACATCGGGCACTTCGATTCGGAGATCCAGATCGAAGCCCTGCGGAACTACAAGTGGGACAACATCAAGCCGCAGGTCGATCAGATCGAATTCCCCGACGGCAAGAAGATCATCGTCCTGGCCGAAGGCCGCCTGGTCAACCTGGGCTGTGCGACCGGCCATCCGAGCTTCGTGATGAGCGCCAGTTTCTCAAACCAGGTCCTGGCACAGATCGAACTCTGGCAGAACTATGCCAACTACAAGAACGAGGTCTACGTCCTGCCGAAGAAGCTCGACGAAAAGGTTGCCGAACTGCACCTGGCCAAGGTTGGCGCCACCCTGACCAAGCTCTCCGACAAGCAGGCCGGCTACATCGGCGTCGGAACGGAAGGTCCGTTCAAGCCGGAAGCCTACCGCTACTGATCCTCTTGCGCCTCGGAGGCTCCTCGCTGAGGTAGATTGCGCCTGTTGCGGCGTGCACCCGAGGTGGCAGAGAAAGCCTGACAGAGAAAAGGGGAAGGCCGAGTTCGGCCCTCCCCTTTTTTTACAATCGGGCCATTGAGACTTCCCGCCGCTTGTCGCGGCCCGCGTAAACCCTTAGACTCTTAGCATGAATCCGAACGCAGGCCGTTTGCTTTCACAGTAAACGGGCTGTTCGAGTCTGGTCCTTTGCTGCCAAGACGGGCAGAGGAGAAGGTCGGACGCGTACTGACAGGCAGGAAGACGCGCAGAGGCGGGCTGTTATCCGGTCGGATCCGAACAGGCGGCGGATGCGACCCGGTTGGTTGGGGGAAGACAACTTGGCCGGACTACCGGTATATCTGCCGGGACTGTTGTTAGCGGCGATCGGCGTCACCGGCGCCGTTCTGCTGGCGCTTGCCTATCGAAAACGCTGGCTGGCCGCGGAAGCCGCGCTGGTCGGCGGCACCGAGCAGGCCAGGATCCTGGGCCGGGTTCTCTCTTCCGCACCCTTCGCCTGCATCTCTTACGATCACAATAGCGGCCGGCAGAACCGGAGCGGCAACCTTGCCACCGTACTCGGGCTCGAGGCCGATCAAGCCGCGAACCTGGAAGATCTCGGCGGCGCCTTCATCGAGAAGGATGCCCGGCAGCTTGCGGAGGCGGAGCGCGCGCTGCGCGCCTCGGGCGAAGGCTTTATCCTGAGCCTGCGGCACCGGAACGGCACCGGCATTTATGAAGCGCTCGGGATCCGCGCGAAGTCGGACGACGGTCAGTCCCAGACCGACAGCATCTGGTTCCGCGACGTCACGGCGCAGCAGGGCGTCCTCGACAGCGCCATGCGCGAAACGGAGGATCTCAGCACGATCCTGGATGCCCTGCAGATTCCCATCTGGCGGCGCGATGCCGATCTGAATCTGACCTACTGCAACACCAACTATGCCACCGCCCTGGACACCACCCGCGACGGCGTTCTGGCAGAAGGCCTGGAACTTCTGGGACAGTCGCAGGGGCGGATCGGCCAGGCCATCGCCCAGCGCGCCAAGGAAAGCGGCAAGCTGGAGACCGAAAGCCATCATATCGTGGTCGGCGGCGCCCGGCGGCTCTACCAGGTCAGGGAACGTCCGCTCAAAGACGGCCGGCTGATCGGTTACGCCTTCGACGACACCACCCGCGAAGACCTGCAGGTCGAGCTGACCCGCCATATCGACGCCCAGGCGACGGTGCTTGAGAACCTGGGGACGGCCATCGCAATCCTCGGGCCCGACATGCGCCTGAAGTTCTTCAACTCCGCCTATGCCGCCCTCTGGCGCATGGATGAAGGCTTCCTGAACAGCGGCCCGGACATGAGCGACATTCTGGACGCGGCGCGGGACGAGCGGCGTCTTCCGGAGTATGCCAACTACCCGGAATTCAAACAGCAGCGCCTGCGCGAATTCCGCACCATGATCGAGCCCATGGAGGAGCTGCAACACCTGCCCGACGGCAACACCCTGCGGATGGTGGCAACGCCGCACCCCTTCGGCGGCGTGCTGATGACCTTCGAGGACGTCACCGACCGGCTGACCCTCGAGCGCTCCTACAACACCCTGATCGAGGTGCAGCGCGAAACCCTCGACAATCTCTACGAAGGCGTCGCGGTTTACGGCGCGGACGGCCGACTGAAACTCTTCAATCCGGCCTTCGCGCGGATCTGGAACCTGCCCCTTGAGCTGCTGTCCAGCGAGCCGCACGCCCGGCAGGTCATCGATCGCCAGCGCGACTTCTTCGACGTTTCGGCGGAAGAATGGCCGGAGATCCTGGAGACCATGGTCGCCCAGGCCACCGAGGCGGAATCCATGAGCGGCCGCTTTGAGCGCGCCGACGGCTCGATCGTCGACTGGGCTCAGGTTCCCCTGCCCGACGGTGCCTCGCTCTTTACCTTCCTCGATGTCACCGATTCGATCCGCGTGGAGCGCGCCCTGCTGGAACGCAACGAAGCGCTGGAGACCGCCGACCGCCTGAAGTCGGAGTTTATCGCCAACATTTCCTACGAACTGCGCACCCCCTTGAACGCCATCGTGGGTTTTGCCGAGATCCTGGAGAACCAGTTCTTCGGCAGTCTCAATGACCGGCAGTTGGAATACAGCCATGCGATCGTCGAGTCTTCGCAACGGCTTATGACCCTGATCAACGATATTCTGGACCTGGCCTCCATCGAAGCCGGCTACCTGCATCTGGACCGGACCGAGATCGAGGTCCGCAGCCTGCTGGAAACCATCGAAACCCTGGGGCATGAACGCGCGCTCAACCGCAACATCCGCCTCACGCTGGATTGTCCGGAGGACGCCGGCACCGCCTTCGTCGACGAGCGGCGCCTGAAGCAGGCACTTTTCAATCTGCTGTCCAACGCCATCAAGTTCACGCCGCAAGGCGGCACCGTCACCCTGGGCGCCAAACGCGACGGCAAGATGGTCTGTCTGCGCGTCACAGATACGGGCATCGGCATCCCGGGTGAGGATCAGGCCCGCGTCTTCGGGAAGTTCGAAGTCATCGGTGGTCAGGCACGCCAGTCCGGCGCCGGGCTGGGACTCTCGCTGGTCAAGAGCCTGGTGGAAATGCACGGCGGCTGGGTCGAACTGGAGTCGGTCGAAGGCAAGGGAACCTCCGTGACCTGCCACATTCCCTCCGACCCTCCGGGGGCGTAACGGCAGCAGGTCGCGCAAGCCGTCCACGGCGCATCACTCCCCGGTTGCCGGTCACGGGTCCGGCGGGTAAAACCTCCCCTGACATGAAACCGCTCGATCCGACCACCCCCCGCATGACCCTGACCCTGGCCGACGAAGCCGCCACCGCCAATCTGGCGCAACACTTGAGCCGACAGGCACAGGCCGGCGACGTGATTGCGCTGTCCGGGGACCTGGGCGCGGGCAAGACCAGCTTCGCGCGCGCCTTTATCAATGCTCTTCCACGCGACACGGACGGCAACGAGCCGGAAGAGGTGCCGAGCCCGACCTTTACCCTGGTCCAGCTCTATGAGCGAGCCGCGGGACAGGTCTGGCATTTCGACCTCTATCGCCTGGAGCAGGCGGAAGAAGCTTACGAGCTGGGAATCGAAGAGGCCTTTTCAGACGGCATATCCCTGATCGAGTGGCCGGAGCGCCTTGGCTCCCTCCTGCCGGCGGAACGCCTGGATCTGGTGCTTGGATTCGGCGCGACTCCGGAGACCCGCACGGCCGAGCTCATTCCACGGGGCAAATGGCAGGCGCGGGTCGCGACACTGGCGCAGAGCTTTCCGTCGGGAGCACCGAGCGTATGAGCGGGCGGGACGAACAGCTCGACGCTTTTCTCGCGCAGGCCGGCTGGCAGGATGCGGAACGCGCGCCTCTGCCGGGAGACGCCTCGGCACGCCGCTACATCCGTCTCTCGCGAGATGGCGAGAGCGCGATGCTGATGGATGCGCCGCCGCCGGAGAAGGTCGGCGCCTTTCACGACATCGGGCGCCTGCTGAGCGGCCTTTCCTTCAGCGTGCCGGCCTTCCTGGCCGTGGATCTGGCCCAGGGCTTTTTGCTGCTGGAGGACTTCGGAGACCAGACCTTTACCAACCTCCTGGCGTCCGGCGAGGAAGAAGCCGGCCTCTACCGACTGGCGGTCGATAGCCTGATCGCGCTGCACCAGCGCTGGCCGCAGCGTGGAGGTGCAGTGGCGGAGATCGAGGTCCCGGCCTACTCCGACGAGATCCTGCTGGAGGAGGTCGGGCGCTTCGCGGAGTGGTATCTCCCCGAAGCCCTCGGCGCACAGCAAGCGGCGGCAGTGCGGGCGGAGCTCGCGGAGCTCTGGCGCAGGGTCCTGCCCGGCGCGCGGGCGATGTCCGATAGTCTGGTTTTGCGCGACTATCACGTCGACAATCTCATGGTTCTGCCGGGTCGGGAGGGCATCGCCGCCTGCGGCCTGCTGGACTTTCAGGACGCGGTCCTCGGACCTCTGACCTATGATCTCATGTCCCTGGTCCATGACGTACGGCGCGAGGTCTCGCCCGAGGTGGCGGAGATGACCGTGACGCGCTATCTGGCGGCCTTTCCGGAACTTCCCGAAGCGGGCTTCAGACAGTCCTTCGCCGTGATGTCCGCGCAGCGCAACGTGAAGATTCTCGGCAACTTCGCCCGGCTGCTGCGGCGCGACGGTAAGCCGAACTACCTGAAATACATTCCCCGGACCTGGCGCCTCATCGAAGAGGCTTTCGAGCACCCTGCCCTCGCCGAGCTGCGGGACTGGTTCGACGAACGCCTTCCGGCGGAGAAACGCATTGTGCCCGGGGCCGATCGCGGTCCGGGCGATGGAGGACGTTGATGACGAGCGAGATCCCGAAGCGGGCCATGATCCTGGCGGCAGGCCTGGGGACGCGCATGAGAATGCTGACCGAAGACAAACCGAAGCCTCTGGTCGAGGTCTCCGGGCGGGCCATGCTGGACACCATCCTGGACCGTATCGCCGCGGCGGGAATCGATGAAGTGGTGATCAATCTGTATTACCTCGGCGACAGGATCGTCGATCACCTTGCCGAGCGGAAGGCGCCGGCCATCGTCTATTCCCGGGAAGACGAGCTGCTGGAGACCGGCGGCGGCGTGAAGAAGGCACTGCCGCTGCTGGGCGCGGAGCCTTTCTTCGTGACCAACGGTGATGTCTGCTGGCTGGACGGCTACGCCTCCGCGCTGACGCGTCTGGCCGCCCATTGGGACGAGGAAGAGATGGACGGGCTGCTGCTGCTGCACCCCACGGTCTATGCCTTCGGCTACGAGGGTTTCGGGGATTTCATGATGGATCCCGACGGTCGGATCACCCGTCGGGCGGAACGGGAAATCGCGCCCTTCATCTATGCCGGCATCCAGATCCTTCATCCGCGCTTTTTCGAGGACGCGCCGGAGGGTCCCTTCTCGCTCAATCTGCTGTATGATCGGGCGATCGAGAACGGCCGGCTGTTCGGCATCCGGCACGATGGCGAGTGGTTTCACATCGGCACGCCGGAAGAGCTGCGCGATGCGGAGGCCGCACTGCAGGAACTGTCCTTTACCTCGGTGCAAACCTGATAAAGCCCATGAGGATCCGGCCATGACGCGAAGCAGAACAATCCGGACGCTTCAGCGGCCAGAATGACTGTAGACGGCCCGAAGATCCTGAACATTCCCGCGGGCAGCGCCTTCGCGGACAGCCTCGCACAGGGCGTCATCGAGCGCTGGGGAGATGACCCCCTTATCCTCGCCCGCGTGCGCATCCTGCTGCCCAACCGCCGGGCCTGCCGGGTGCTGCAGGAGGCCTTCCTGCGCATTTCCGAGGCCCGTGCGCTCCTTTTGCCGCGCCTGCTACCCCTGGGCGATCTGGACGCGGACGAGCTGGAACTGACCAGCGGCGAAGTGCTGAGCGAACCCGCGTCGGAGGTCGAAATCCCGCCAGCGATCCCCCCGCTGCGCCGCCAGTTGCTGCTCGCGCGCCTGATCATGAAGTGGGGCGAGGCCACCGCAGGCGAAGAGGGCATGGAGGCCCCCAGCGAAGACCAGGCGGTGCGCCTGGCCGCGGAGCTCGCGAATCTGCTGGACCAGGTCGAGACCGAAGGCCTGGATCTGAAAGATCTGAAAGGACTGGTGCCGGAGAAGTACGCCGCACACTGGAAGATCACCCTCACCTTTCTGGAAATCCTCTCACTGCAATGGCCGGCCATTCAGGCGGAACAGGGCTGCGTAGGCCTCGCAGAGCGCCGCCGCCTGCTGCTCGAGGCCCAGGCGGCCGCCTGGCGCGAAAACCCGCCGCCGGCACCGGTCCTGGTCGCGGGCTCGACCGGTTCGATCCCCGCCACCGCCGAACTCATCAAAGTGGTCTCGCAGCTCCCGCAGGGCTACGTCGTCCTCCCCGGCGTGGATCTGGAAGCCTCGGAGACCGTTTGGGCCGCGATCGGCGAAGACCCGAGCCACCCGCAATACGGTTTGCACAGCCTGTTGGCGCGGCTGGAAACGGACCGAAACCAGGTTGGGCACTGGCGGTCGCTGGAGCAAGAGTCCGCTCGGGAGCCTGAGACGCAGGCGCGTGCCCGGCTGCTCGCCACGGCCCTCTTGCCGGCGGCGGTCACACCCCAGTGGCGGGAGCTGCTGGCCCAACTCGATCCAGAAGAAGCCCGCGGTGCCCTGGAACCCCTGCAGCGCATCGACTGTCCCGGAGCAGCGGAAGAGGCTCTGGTCATCGCCCTGCTGATGCGTGAAACCTTGGAGGAGGACGGCAAGCGGGCGGCATTGGTCACGCCGGATCGCGCCCTGGCCCGGCGGGTCGCGGCGGAGCTGGGCCGCTGGGGCCTGAGCGTCGACGATTCAGCCGGGCAGCCGCTGGCAAATTCCCTGCCGGGGAGCTTCCTCTGCCTCACCGCCGAAATGATCGCCGGCAGCCTGGAGCCTCTGGCCGCCCTGGCCGCCCTCAAACATCCGCTGGCCTCCGGCGGACAGGCGCGCGCAGGCTATCTCGCCTTACTGCAGAAGCTGGAGAAGCTGGCCTGGCGCGGCGTCCGGCCGACCGCCGGTTTCGCGGGGCTGCTCGCCAGTCTGGCCGAGGGCGATGACCCGGCGCCGGTCGAGGAAGCCAAGGCGGAATGCCGTGACCTTGTCCGCTGGCTGGCCGAGACTGCCGCGGCCTTTGAGCAGGCCCTCGACGCACCGGACACGGCCTTCGCCGAAATCATCGACAGCCACATCGCCTTTATGGAGGCCCTGGCGGCGAGTGACAGGGAAAGCGGCGCGGAGCGCATCTGGCTGGGCGATGCCGGAACAGCGCTCGCCGGTTTCGTCGACGAACTGCGCGACGCCGCCTCCAGCCTCGGCGGCCTCTCGGGCCGGCGCTATCCGGCACTGCTCAACAGCCTGCTGGAAGGCCGGGTGGTCCGCCAGTCCTTCAACAATCATCCGCGCCTCTCGATCCTGGGACCCTTGGAGGCCCGGCTGCAGCATCCGGACGTGATGATTCTCGGCGGCCTGAACGAAGGCACCTGGCCCATGGAAGTCGATGCCGGCCCCTGGCTGAGCCGTCCCATGCGCGCCGACTTCAATCTGCCCGCGCCGGAACGCCGCATCGGTCTCTCGGCCCATGACTTCACCCAGGCCACCGCGGCGCCACGGGTCTACATCACTCGCGCAACAAGGGTCGAGGGCACCCCGACCGTGCCTTCCCGCTGGCTGCTGCGCCTGGAGGCCCTGCTGCAGGGGCTCGACCTGAACGACGCTCTGATGGGCGAGGCGCCGGACTGGCTGTCCTGGGCGCAGATGCTGGACAAGCCGAGCCGGTCGCTGCGCGGCAAGCCGCCCGCGCCCAGGCCGCCGGTCAAGGTTCGCCCGCGCAGGCTGTCCGTGACCCGGATCGAAACCTGGCGGCGCGATCCCTATGCCCTCTACGCCCGCGAGGTTCTGAAGCTGCGGCCTTTGGATCCCATCGACGCGGATCCCGGCGGCGCGGAAAAAGGCACCCTGATCCACGAAGTTCTGGAGCGTTTTCTCGAAGCCTACCCGGAAGAGCTGCCGGCCGATCCGGAGGCTAAGCTCTTGGAAATCGGCGAAGCCGTCTTCGCACAGGCCGCCGTGCGCCCTGCCCTGCGGGCCTTCTGGTGGCCGCGCTTCCTGCGGATCGCCACCTGGTTTTCAACGGCCGAGCAGCGTTGGCGCGAAGAAACCCGCCGATCGCATCCGGAGCAAAGCGGCCGGCTGATCCTGAACGCGCCCGCCGGACCTTTCGAATTGACCGCCAAGGCCGACAGGATCGACGAACTGCGCGACGGCAGCTTTGCCATCCTGGATTACAAGACCGGTCGGACACCGACGGACCCGGAAGTCGAGATGGGTTATGCGCCGCAGTTGCCCCTCGAAGCCGCAATGTTCAATGCGGGTGCTTTCAGCGGTCTGCGTGGTGAGATCAGCAGTCTCGGCTACTGGCGCCTGACCGGCGGATCCACCGCGGGAGAACAGAAGCCGCTCAAGCAATCCGCCGGGCAACTGGCCGAAGCCGCCCTGGCCGGGCTCGAGGCGCTGATCGCACGCTTCGACCAGCCGGAGACGCCCTATCCGGCACAGCCGCGTCATGACCGCCGCCTGCGCTTCAACGACTACGCCCATCTGGCGCGGATCAAGGAATGGTCCGCCGGTGAGGGAGGCGGCGAGTCATGACAGGCTCAAGCCCCCAGGCAAGCGCAGAAGCAACCCGCCACAGCGAAGCGATCAAGCGGGAAGCCTCCGAGGCGCAGCGCCGCGCGGCCTCCCCGGAGGCTTCGGTCTGGGTCGCCGCCTCGGCGGGGACCGGCAAGACCAAGGTGCTGACCGACCGGGTGCTCAGCCTGCTGCTCGAGGGCACGCCACCGCCACGTATCCTCTGTCTGACCTTCACCAAGGCGGCGGCGGCGGAGATGTCGAACCGGCTGGCGCGGCGCCTGGCCGGCTGGGCGACACTGGAGACCGGGTCCCTGGCCGCGGAACTTCAATCCCTAACGGGCAGGGCGCCGGAAGAAGCGCTGATCGAGACGGCGCGGCAACTCTTCGCCCGGGTGCTCGACGCCCCCGGGGGCATGAAGATCCTGACCATCCATTCCTTCTGCCAATCGCTGCTCGGGCGTTTTCCGCTGGAGGCGGGGGTCGCGCCGCATTTTCAGGTGCTCGACGAGCGCTCGGCGGAGGAACTGCTCCAGCAGGCGCGCGAGAGTGTCCTGGCATGGGCAGGCCAGGACCCACGAACGCCACTCGGCCAGGCGCTGACAGAAATTGCGACCCATGCCCAGGAACAGAGTTTCGGCGAACTGATCGCCGAACTGATCCAGGCGAGAGGCCGGCTGCGCCAGAGCCTGCAGAGGCACGGCGGCCTGGAGGGCCTGATCGGCGCGATCTATGCCTGCCTCGGCGTCGCGGAGGACGAGACCAGGGCGACAGTCCTGGAAGGGTCTTTGCGGGATTCGGCGCTGGATCTCATGGGTCTGCGTCTGGCCTGCGATGCTTTTTCCGCAGGCTCCAAGACCGATGTCGCCAAAGGGGAAATCCTCGCCAACTGGCTGGCCGGCGACCTGGAAGACCGCATCGCGGGCTTCGAGGCTTATGCCGCCATCTTCACGACGAAGAAGCGTGACATCACAAAACGGCTGCTGACCAAGGCCGCGGAAAAGGCCGTTCCCAGCGCGTTGCAGGTGCTGGAGGCCGAGGCCGGTCGGGTTCTGGAGCTACAGAAGCGGCTGGACGCCATCGCGGTGGCCGGTAAGTCGGTGGCGCTGCTGCGGCTCGGCGCCGAGATGCTCGAACGCTACGAACAGTTGAAGGCCCGCCGCGCCCTGCTGGACTATGACGATCTGATTTTTCAAACCCGGGATCTTCTGCAACGCCCCGACATCGCACCCTGGGTCCTGTTCAAGCTGGACGGCGGCCTGGACCATATCCTGGTAGACGAAGCCCAAGACACCAATCCGGATCAATGGGCGGTCATCCGTGCCCTCGCCGACGAATTCTTCGCCGGGGAAAGCGCCCGCGAGGAGCAGCGGACTCTCTTCGTGGTCGGCGACGCCAAGCAGTCGATCTACAGTTTTCAACGTGCCGATCCGGCCGCCTTCGAAGCCATGCGCGGTTACTTCGCCGAGCGGGTTCGCGCGGTGGAACAGAGCTGGGAAGAAGTCGACATGGCGGTCTCCTTCCGCTCCACCGCCGCGGTGCTGACTTCGGTGGACGAGGTCTTCGCGCAGCCGGAGGCCGCCGAGGGCGTGCGCTTCGGCGAAGACGGAATCGAGCATCTGCCGGCCCGTCTCGGTCAGGGCGGTGTCGTCGAGGTCTGGCCACCGGTGGATCCACAGGACGAGGAGGCACCGGAGCCCTGGGAGCTGCCGATCACGGCCCGCCGGACCGATTCGCCGCGCAGCCGCCTGGCGCGCCTGATCGCTCATAAGATCCACCACTGGACCCTGTCCGCCACAGGTGCGAAGGACCCGGAATCGCGGCTTGCCTCGAAAGACCGGCGCATGACCCCGGGCGACCTGCTGGTTCTGGTGCGCCGGCGGAACGATTTCGTCGAGGAACTGGTCCGCGAGCTCAAGACGCTGCAGGTACCGGTCGCCGGCGTCGACCGCATGGTGCTCACCGACCAGCTCGCGGTCATGGATCTGGTCGCGCTCGGCCGCGCCCTGTTGCTGCCCGAGGACGATCTGACCTTCGCCACGGTGCTCAAGGGGCCTCTGATCGGCCTGACGGAAGAACAGCTCTTCGATCTGGCACAGGGCCGCAGCGCGCCGCTCTGGCGCGAACTGCAACGCCGGGCCGACGAACAGCTCGCCTTCCGGGCGGCTTGGGAGAGCTTCGCGACCCTGCTGACCTTCGCCGAGGCGGTCCGCCCCTTCGAGCTCTTTGCCGAGATTCTGGGCCCACGCGGCGGCCGGGAAGCCCTGGTCGCGCGGCTGGGGCCGGACGCCAATGATCCTATCGATGAGTTTCTCAATCTCGCCCTGAGTTATGAGCGGGAACAGACGCCGACACTGGAAGGCTTCCTGCACTGGCTGGAGCGGGGCGAGCAGGAGATCAAACGCGACATGGAACATGGCGGCGGCGCTGTGCGGGTCATGACCGTGCATGGCTCCAAGGGCCTGCAGGCGCCCGTGGTCTTGCTGCCGGACACCCTCCAGGGGCCACTGCCGCACCGCGGCCTGATCTGGCTGAAATCCGTCGGCGACCTGCCGATCTGGTCGCTGGGCCAGGACTTCGCGGGCCAGGCCGAAGCCGCGGCCCGGCGGGCCATCGCCCAGGCCAACATCCGGGAATACAAACGGCTGCTCTACGTCGCCATGACCCGCGCAGAAGACAGGCTGCTGCTCTGCGGCTGGAACGAGCGGCGCCGCACGCCGCCGGACGATTGCTGGTACAACCTGGTCCAGGCGGGCATCGCCCCCCTGGCGGAGGAGATCGAATACGACTTCTCGGACACAATCGCCGAGGGCTGGAGCGGCACCGGCTGGCGCATGACCAGCCCGCAAAGGGCAGCACCGGAAGCCGGGCGGGAAGAGCCGGAACTGCAACGGGATTTCCTGCGCCTGCCGGCCTGGGCCCGCGCCAAACCGCCGAGCGAGCCCTCGCCGCCGCGGCCCCTGGCGCCCTCGCGCCCCTCGGAAAGCGAACCGGCGATCCGCTCACCGCTGGGCGGTGACCAGGGACAGAGATTCCGCCGCGGACGCCTGATTCACCGCTTGCTGCAGACCCTGCCGGAACTGGCGGATTCGCAGCGAGAAGCGGCGGGACAACGCTTTCTCTCCCGCCCCTTGCATGGCCTTTCCGACGAGCAGCAGGCGGAAATCCTCAGCGAAACCCTTGCCGTCATTGAGGATTCCCGCTTCGGCGCGCTCTTTGGCCCGGGGAGCCAGGCCGAGGTACCGATCGTTGGGGTGATCCCGAAAAGCCAGGATTCCGGCCGATTCCGCGATGCGGAAGTGATTTCGGGGCAGGTCGACCGGCTTTTAGTCAGCGATGACCGGGTCTGGGTCGTGGACTATAAAACCAACCGGCCGGCACCGCGAGATCCGGAAGCAGTTCCTGCTATCTACTTGAAACAAATGGCCTCTTACCGCGCTGTCCTGCGACAGGTCTATCCGGACCGGCAGATCGAGACGCTCCTGCTCTGGACCGACGGCCCGCGTTTGATGCATCTCAGCGATGCTCTGCTTGCGGATCACGCGCCTTGACGGCGCGCCCCCGTGCTCCCTACATTCCTTTCATGTAAGCGCTGCGGACTCCATGGATGTGCAGCCCCACAACAGGTCATAGAGGTTACAATGAGTACCAGTCCCGTCAGTGACTCTTCCTTCGAAAACGACGTTATCAAGGCAGATGGGCCCGTTCTGGTCGATTTCTGGGCCGAATGGTGCGGACCCTGCAAAATGATCGCGCCGGCGCTGGAGGAGATCGCGCAGGAGATGGATGGACGCCTGACCGTCGCGAAGATGAACATCGACGACAATCCCATGACGCCGCAGAAGTACGGCGTGCGCGGTATCCCGACGCTGATGCTCTTCAAGGACGGACAGGTTTCGGCCACCAAGATCGGCATGGTCGCCAAAAACCAGCTGATCGAATGGGTGGAAGAGGTTATCTGAGCCTCACCCGAATTCGTCCTAAAGCAAAAACACCTCCGCCCAATTGGGTGGGGGTGTTTTTTTGTGTTTGCGGATGCGCGAAGTGAAGCGCTGATTTGAATCCAAAATAAAGGACCGAGTTGCCTCAACCTCGGTCGCTTACCTCTTCCAACTCGCAGAAAAATGGAGACAGATGTTCGTCAACGATCGTTTGGATTGTGCCTTTCTTTAGCACCAACGCCTGAAACTGATTTTCACAACCTTCCTCATCTTCGTCGTCAAAAAAATGAAGAACTCCAAATGATCCTGGTGCCGTGATGGATACCAAGGATACGAGTTCTACAACCGCATCCCAACGACTATCCTTATGATTAAAATGCCCATTTAATAAGAGGCTGTAGAGACCATTTTGCTGGATCAGCTTGGCAAACAGATTGTGCTCGCTCAGTTTTGAGATTGCCTGTTCAATTTGCGAAACTGCCGCAGCAAGCTTGGTGTCAGATTCATCTTCCTCGCGAAACGCTTCTCGGATGGTGAACCAGCCATGTAGTTCTATCATGCCAAACGTCATCCCAAAGACCGGGTTCTTCCGGTCAATGTTAAACTGAAATTTGAGACTGGCGAATGGTGGGCTTCAGTCTTTCGCACCCAGTCGGAAATTTTCGCCGCGATATTGACAATAGCGGGTAAGCCGAAGTGGTTGGCCGTGGCATTGAAACCCTGGGCTATCGCATGGGCAGAAGAGGTTATTTGAGCCACGACCCGAACTTGTCTTAAAGCAAAAGCACCTACATCCGGGCGAGTGGGGGTGTTTTTGTGTTTGAGACAGATACAGCGGACATCCGCTTTGTGAGCAGAGACTGCACTCTGTGACGCCGTATAGTTAAGGTTCTGCAAGGGGAAGGATTCGTGACGGGAAGCAGTAAAGCTGAGCGTCGGAGCACACCTTATGATCTGATCGTGATCGGGGCCGGAATTGCAGGGCTCAACGCTTTGCATGCGGCAACGGTCTACCTGCCAAGGTCCGCACGGGTGTTGCTTATCGACGAAAAAGATGGGCCGGGCGGCATGTGGACAATGGCCTACAGCTATGTGCGCTTACATCAACCCCATCCACTGTTCACCGCCGGAAACCTTAAGTGGGAGTGGCGAAAGCCCGCGAGCCACCTCGCTGATCGGGATGAAGTCCAAAATCACCTCGCCAAGTGCTTAAAGACCATAAGCAGTCGTTTGGATCTGGAGAGCCGATTTCGCCACTCCGTCTGCAACGAACGTGAAACGCTCCATTCTGATGGCTGGCGAGCCGAAGTAGATATGCATCCGACTGATGCACCTGAATCGATAGAAACGGTCGAAGCGCATCGTGTCATACATGCGTCCGGCTTCAACTACAAAGCGCCTGATAAATTTGCTGTGTCATCGCAGAAGGTTTTATCGATTGCGCCCCAAAGTCTTGTCGATACGCTCTCAGCACATCCGAATGCGCAGGTTTACGTTGTCGGCGGCGGCAAAACAGGCATGGACACGGTCCTTGAGGTACACAACGAAAACAACAACCGCGCCGTTAGCCTGATTAATGGAAATGGGACCTACTTTCTCGACAGGACAAGGTTTTTTCCGACAGGAGCCCGACGATGGTTAGGAGGCAGCCTGATAGCCAACATCTTTCGGGATTGTGCAAACAGGTTTAACGGACACAACGAAGACGAAGTCCGCAGATACTTTCTCGCGAATTACGCCGTCGATACAGAGCCAAGAAATCAGAACCATATCTTTGGCCTTTTGTCTCAAGACGAAAACAGGCGGATTGAAGCGGCCCTAAACGATAAAATCTGGGATTATCTCGAAGACGTCGTGGATCACCCGGAAGGACCTCAGATGGTCCTGCGCAATGGGCCAGCTCTGCCCGTCGCGCCAGGCAGTATATTTGTCAATTGTACCGGAAGTATCTTTCGCCAGGCACCGCCCGATCAATGGAAACGCTGTCTTTCACCGAACGGCATCATCTTGTCGATAAACACGCGCCACGCCATGCACTTCCTCACGACCTATTCCAGCTTCATCCTCGCACATCTGTATCTCAGCGGAAAACTGCATCAGGCGGGGCTTTACTTCCTCGATCTCGAAGCGCTGCTCCGAAAGAGCAACCAGGCCTTCATGGCCGCGACAATGGCCCAGTCCTATCACAACCTGCTGATAGGCCTGAAGAACTTGCCTCCGAGTTCGCGCAAGTACTTTGGCCTCGACTTCAATCGTTGGTATCCGTCGCCTCGACGTTTGCTGGAACTCAGGAGAATCAGGAAGACCGCACGTGAAGATATCGAGCACTGCCGCAAATCACTGGATGCCGTGGTGGAGCGGTTTGGTATCATGGGCGGACAATTGGACTAGGTCGGTCGATCGTCGGGAATCCCGAAGCCCCCAAGGTGAAGCATCGCCAGTTTATCCTGCGCATAGCGAATTGCAGGCGCAGTTTTTTCAGACCCGCTCCGAGCGTTTCGCCGCGCCGGCTAATTGAAAACTCTGAGCCATCGATTTAGCTGTTCCGAATGCGAGCCGAAGTCGTCTCCGCGCTTCATCTGCCGCAAAAACGCGCTCGCCCCTACGCGTTGTCCGCCAGGATGTGTCCCGCCAGATAGAGAGATCCGCAGACCAGAATGCGCCCGCCGGGAAAGCGCGCGGCGATATCGGCGATGGCGGATTCGACGGACTCGCTCGCGGTCGCCTTGAAACCCTGCGCCACCGCATGGGCCTTTGCCTCGCCGGCGGTGAGGGATGCGGTCGCGTCGGGAATGGCGACGGCATGAAGGCTGGAGGCCTTTTCGGCGATGGGCCGCACGAAATCTTCGGCCACCTTGGTGTTCAGCATCCCGTAGATCAGGTGAACAGGCCGGTCGTCCCAGTCGGCCAGCACCTCAGCCAAAGCTTCGCCGGCGGCGGCATTGTGGCCGCCGTCGATCCAGAGTTCCCAGCGGCTGTCCTCCGAAACACCCACGCCGCTCTTGACCCCCAGGAGGTCCAGCAGAGGGCCGCGCGTCAGACGCTGCAGGCGGGCCGGCCATTTCGCGGTGGCAATGCCTTCGGCGATCTTCGGCCGGAAAGCCTCGAGCTGTTCGGCGCAGGCCACCGCCAGCGCGGCATTGACGATCTGGTGTGCGCCGCGCAGAGCGGGCTTGGGATAGTGTGTCTCTCCCTTCGCGCCCTTGAAGACGAAGCCTTCGTCCAGGGCTTCGAAGTCCCAGTCGATGCCGCCGCGATAGAGAGGGGCCTTCAGTTCCGCGGCCCGCGCCTCGAAAACCGCCATAACGGACGGCTCCTGAGGGGCGATCACACAGGGTACACCGGCCTTCAGAATCCCGGCTTTCTCCGCCGCGATGCCTTCTTTTTCGTTGCCCAGGAACTGCACATGATCGATGGAGATCGGCGTGATCGCCGTCAGCAGCGGCCGCTCCAGCACATTGGTGGCGTCCAGCCGGCCGCCCAGGCCGGTTTCCAGCAGCAAGACATCCGCCGGTGTCCGCGCGAAGGCCAGAAAGGCCGCCACGGTCGTGATCTCGAAGTAGGTGATGGCTTCGCCCAGGTTCGCCGTCTCGCACTCCTCGAGGAGCTCCACCAGCAGATCCTCGTCGATCAGCTTGCCGTCCAGCTCGATCCGCTCATGAAAACGCACGAGATGGGGCGAGGTGTAGGCATGCACCCGGTTGAGACCCGACGCCGGATCGCCGCCCAGGGCAAGCATGGCCCGCAGGTTGGCGATCAGGGAGCCCTTACCGTTGGTTCCCGCGACATGGACCGTCGGCGGCAGGCGCCGCTCCGGATGGTCCAGGCGCTCGAGCAGGGTTTCTACCCGTCCGAGCGAGAGATCGATGATCTTGGGATGAAGACGGGTAAGGCGCTCTAGGACCGCGTCACTCCGTCTTGCCATCGGCGGGCTCTCCCTTACCCTCTTCGGCCTCCCCTTCGGCCGGCGCGGCGTCGCCCTCGGCCTCCACCTCGACCGCGATGTCCTCGGTCCCGGGCAGCGGCACGATCTCCGCCGAAGGTGTCTTAACACTCAGAATGTTCAGAATGCGCCCGAGCGTTACCTTCAGCTCCTGCCGCGGCACGACCATGTCGACCATACCGTGATCCAGCAGGTACTCGGAGCGCTGGAAGCCTTCAGGGAGCGTCTCGCGGATGGTTTCCTCGATCACCCGCTTGCCGGCGAAGCCGATGGTCGCACCGGGCTCGGCAATGGCGATATCGCCCAGCATGGCGAAAGAGGCCGAGACGCCGCCGGTCGTCGGATCGCTGAGCAGGACGATGTAGGGCAGGCCGGCTTCCTTGACCAGATCCACCGCGATCACGGAGCGGGGCATCTGCATCAGGGAGAGAATGCCTTCCTGCATGCGCGCGCCGCCCGAGGCGGGCACCACGATCAGGGCCGCGGCCTGCAGCACTGCCAGCCGCGCGGCAGCCAACAGACCTTCGCCAACGGCCATGCCCATGGAGCCACCCATGAAGTTGAAGTTAAAGGCCGCAACGACCACCGGCGAGCCGCCGATCTCGCCATGGGCGACGACAATGGCTTCCTTGTCTTCGTTCTTCGCCTGGGCTTCCTTGATGCGGTCCGTATAGCGCTTGCGGTCGCGGAACTTCAGGGGATCGACCAGGGTCTCCGGCAGCTCGATCACCTTGAATGCACCGTCGTCGAACAGCCACTCGAGGCGTTGCCGCGCGGAGATGCGCATGTGATGGCCACAATGCGGACAGACCCGGAGATTGGCGTCCAGCTCGCGATGGAACACCATCTGCTCGCAGCTCGGACACTTTTCCCAGAGATTATCGGGAACGTCCGGTTTGTTGACCAGCGCCCGGATCTTGGGGCGGACGAAGTTGGCAATCCAGTTCATGGCGTTTGATTCTCTAAGCTCGAATGGTCCTGGTTAATCTATTTTCTTCAGGCGGACCAACGAATTCGACTCAATGGGCCGCGCTTTATCGGCGCGGCCCAAGCGATGCTGGCGGTTATGCCTGGCGCGCGGAACGCACCCCGGCCGCCAGAGAGGCGACAAGGCCAACCACCCCCTCGACCAGATCGGGACCGGCAAGTCCGTCCCCTCCGAGGCCCGCCTTGACCCGCTCGACCAGGGCGGTGCCGACCACAGCCGCGTCGGCCACGGCCGCCACTTCCGCCGCCTGTTCCGGCGTCCGGATGCCGAAGCCGACCGCGACCGGCAGATCCGTGTGGCTCTTCAGCCGGGTCACGGCCGCGCGCACGGCATCGCCGGACGCCGCCTTGGTCCCGGTGATACCCATGATGGAGACATAGTAGATGAAGCCGCTGGTGTTGGTGAGCACCTTCGGCAGGCGGGCATCATCCGTGGTCGGCGTGGCCAGCCGGATGAAGTGCAGGCCAGCCGCATTGGCCGGCTCGCAAAGCTCGTCATCTTCCTCCGGCGGCAGATCGACGATGATCAGGCCGTCGACCCCGGCCCCCAGCGCATCCCTGATGAAGGCCTCCACCCCGTAGGAGTAGATCGGGTTGTAGTAACCCATCAGGACGATCGGCGTCGCGTCATCGTTCGCCCGGAAGTCCCGCACCATCTGCAGGGTCTTCGCCAGGGTCATCCCGGCATTCAGGGCGCGCAGACCGGCGGCCTGAATCGCAGGACCGTCAGCCATGGGATCGGAAAAGGGCATGCCCAGTTCGATCACGTCGGCTCCGGCCTCCGGCAGGCGCTTGAGGATCTCGAAGGCGGTGTCGTAGTCCGGATCGCCGGCGGTGGTGAAGGTCACCAGGCCGCCGCGGCCCTCGGCTTTCAGCGCCGCGAAACGGCGCTCCAAACGGCTCTCGCTCATATCTCCACCCCCAGCGCCTCGGCAACGGTGAAGATATCCTTGTCGCCGCGTCCACACATATTCATGACCAGCAGATGGTCCGGCGGCAGGTCCGGCGCAACCTTGCTGACATGCGCCAGGGCATGGGAGGGCTCCAGCGCCGGGATGATGCCTTCGAGGCGGGAGCAAAGCTGAAAGGCTTCGAGAGCCTCGTTATCGGTCGCCGAGACATACTGCACCCGGCCCATATCATTCAGCCAGGAATGCTCCGGCCCGATGCCCGGATAGTCGAGCCCGGCGGAGATCGAGTGGGCGTCCTTGATCTGCCCGTCGTCGGTCTGCAGCAGATAGGTCCGGTTGCCGTGCAGCACGCCGGGACGTCCGCCGGTCAGCGAAGCCGCATGCTCGCCGCTGGGAATCCCATGGCCGGCCGCTTCGACACCGGTGATCTGCACCTCCGGGTCGTTGAGGAAGGGATGGAACAGGCCCATGGCGTTGGAGCCGCCGCCGATACAGGCCACCAGACTGTCCGGCAGCCGACCTTCGGCCTCCTGCATCTGCTCGCGGACCTCGCGGCCGATCACCGACTGGAAGTCCCGGACCATGGCCGGATAGGGGTGCGGGCCGGCGACGGTGCCGATGATGTAGAAGGTGGATTCCACGTTGGCGACCCAGTCGCGCAACGCATCGTTCATGGCGTCCTTGAGGGTCCCGGTGCCACTGGTGACCGGCACCACCTCCGCGCCCAGCAGCTTCATCCGGAAGACGTTGGGGGCCTGGCGGGCGATGTCCGTGGCGCCCATGTAGACCACGCAGGGCAGATCGAAAAGGGCGCAGACCGTGGCCGTCGCGACGCCGTGCTGGCCGGCACCGGTCTCGGCAATGATGCGGGTTTTGCCCATGCGCTTGGCCAGCAGGACCTGGCCCAGGCAGTTGTTGATCTTGTGGGACCCGGTGTGGTTCAGCTCGTCGCGCTTGAAGTAGATCTTGGCGCCGCCGAACTCCTTGGTCAGACGTTCGGCATAGTAGAGCGGGCTGGGCCGTCCGGTGTAGTGCTTGAAGTAATAATCGAGGTCGGCCTGATAGCTCGGATCGGCCTTGGCCGCATTGTAAGCCTGCTCGACCTCGAGGATCAGGGGCATGAGGGTTTCGGCGACGAAACGGCCGCCGAAGTTGCCGAAATGGCCGCGCTCGTCGGGCCCGGTGGTATAGGAATTAGGCGTTGTCATTCTGCTACTTATGCCTCTTTTGGAACGCGCCGGACTTTGCCGGAAATTCACCGCCATCGCAAGGCGCGCCGTTGCTGCGCACCCTGCGAAAAACGCCTCAGTCGTCAGGGTAAATTACCCAGACAACTCAATGGCATAGAGAGATTCAACCCCGGGCGGTTCAGACCCTCGCCGGGAGATGCTCTCTAGAGCCCTTTGGCTGTTGCGATAAAGTGACGGATCTTGTCTGGGTTCTTGACCCCCGGCCGGTCTTCGACGCCTGAGGAAACGTCCAGCGCCTCGGCGCCGGACAGCTCTGCGGCCTGATTTATATTTTCGGCCGTCAGACCACCGGCCAACATCCAGGGCTTGCGCCAGCTCCGCCCCTTCAGATAGCTCCAGTCGAAAGACACGGCATTGCCGCCGGGCAGGGCATCTTCCCTGTCCGCGGGCGGCATGGCGTCGAAAAGAATGCGATCGGAAACTTCGATGAAGTCCTCGACCCGGGCCACATCTTCAGCGCCCCGGATCTTGATCACCTTCATGACCGGCAGGCCGAAGCGCCTGCGGATCTCACCGACCCGCTCGACAGTCTCGCCGCCATGCAGTTGCAGGAGATCCAGCCCCGCGGTGGTCGCGGCGTCTTCGATCAGGGCATCATCGGCGTCGACGAAAAGGCCGACCTTGACCGCCTTGTTCCCGACCGGTGCCATGAGCGCAGCCGCCTGCTCCACCGTCACCGAACGGGGGCTGGGCGGGTAGAAGACGGCGCCGACATAATCGGCCCCGGCCTCGACCGCCGCCGCCATGGTTTCCGGCGTGGACAGGCCGCAGATCTTGACTTGAGCGCTCATAGGAGGGTTTTAGAGGCTTGCGGGCGCAGATGCACAGGTTTTTTTCCCGCTGCGGCCCTGCGAACGGCGCAATGCAACAACGAAACCCTGTCGGGAAAATTTATCAATCCCACCGCGTACAAATAAGTTAGAGTTCCTGAAACCAAGTGGTGTTATGACTTCTTTTGCTTGCTTGATCATTGACTCTTCGACCCTCTTTTCCGCCTTTCGGACTCATTTGCCGCATATCCATCTATGAATAAGCTCTGGCTAGGATTCGCAGCGATTGCTGCCTACGGGTCGATTTATCCCTTCGACTTCCACTTTCAACAGCTCGATCCGGCGGCCTGGCAGGCCTTCCTAGACACCTGCTGCGTCGAAACCAGCCGCGGCGATATCCTGGGCAACGTCGTGCTGTTCCTGCCCTTCGGCTACCTGGGCATCCTGGCGGCGGCGCCGGAAACCCGGCCCTTGCGGCAGTTTCTCTTCGTCTGCGGCATCGGTGTCATCTTTGCCTTCCTGTTGCAGGTCGCGCAGCTTTACCTGCCCTCGCGCGACGAAAACCTCCAGGATGTGATCTGGAATCTGCTGGGCATCGCGGTTGGCGGCGTTCTTGGTATTCCGTCGCGGCAGTTCATTCTCCGCGCGGCCGGCCAGGGTGCACAGCTATATCTGGTGCCCTGGATCCTGATCGGCAGTTGGATCACTTACCGCCTGATCCCCTTCGTGCCCTCGATCGATTTCCAGTCGATCAAGGATTCGGTGAAACCCTTGCTGGACCTGCAGGAGATTAGCCCCGCAGGCATCGCCTATCACGCCGTCGCCTGGCTGATCGTCGGCTACCTGATGGACCTGGGGCTGCAGGGCAAACGGCTCGGCCGCCTGCTGCCCCTGGCCGTTCTGGGCACCTTCGCGGCCGAGATCATCATCGTCTATAACATCGTCACCCCGACGACCATCGCCGGCGGCCTGCTCGCGATCCTGCTCTACTGGACCGTCACCAGCCGGATCCAAAGGGTCGAGCTGCCGCTGCTGATCGGCCTCCTGATCGCGATCGCCTGGAACGATCTACAGCCCTTCATCATCCGCGAGCGCCCGATCGACTTCAACTGGCTGCCCTTCCAGGGCTTCCTGGGCGGTTCCATGTTCGTCAATGCACAGTCGGCAAGCGAGAAGGTCTTCGCCTACGGCAGCATCGTTTACCTCTTGATGCGCATGGGCGCCGGCGGCTGGATCTCCCTTCTGGCCGCCACGGCCTGGATCGCGGGGATCGAGTTCGCGCAGACCTACGTCATCCGCCACACACCGGAGATCACCGATCCTCTGCTGGTCATCATGGCCGCCATTGCCATCTTTGCGGTCGAAGGCATGGACCGAAAGCCGGCACCGCGGCCGCGCGAAAGCAAGAGGCGCGTGCGGGTTGCGGCACCGCCTCAACGTGCAGAGCAGCAGCCTGAACCGGCCCAACCCCAGACTCCGGCGACGCCGCGCCCCGAGTGGGTGGTCCGGCGGGTCAATCTCAACGCGACCCAGGCGCAGCTTCTGGAATCGCTCGCCCGGGAGATGGGGGTCTCGATTTCAGAAGCCAGTCGCAAGATCATCAACGACACCCTTACGGAGGTCAGCCACCACTCCCAGGATCCCTTTGAGCAGCGGTGGCAACTGCGTAACATGACCTTGAAGGGCGCGGCCGGGCTCATTACCCGCGAGAACGAGACGGCCCGCTGGGTGGCATGGGAAATCGCCCTCCATCCCGATCAGTTCGACTTCATTCAACAGGTCTCGAACGAAAGCGGCAGCAGCGTTTCCCGGGTCACCCGGCGGATCATCGACCGCTTCTTCTCGCGACTGGAAGCCGGAGCAACCTGATTTACTAGGGTCGTCAGGAGCCCCAGGGCCCGACTTCGCGACTTTCCGGCAGTTCGGGCACCCAACCGCTGCAGGTCTGGAAGGCGATGGAGAGATAGGAGATAAACGCCAGGCCGTTCAGGATCCCGAAGAGTGTCACGAAGGCCGTAACCCAGAAGGGCGTCGGCGTCATGGTGACCGGCTCGTTCGCAAAGACCTGCATCAGGGCTTCGCCATTGACCATAAAGGAAAGCAGCAGCGCCGGTAGGATACAGAGGATAAAACCTGCCAGTAGCCGGTGCTCCTGACCGGTCGATTGCTTCCAGGCGTTGCGCAAGCTGTAGGATTCATCGACGGCGATGGCCGGAAAGACGAACGAGAACTTCACCAGCAGCAAGAAGTAAGAAACCGCAACGATCGCCATTGCGACGCTCTGCGGCAACGACAAGAGGTGACCGACGATCAGGCCGATCAGCAGGACCGTGCAAAAGACGATGGAGAACACCAGGAGCACGGTGCCGAAAAATCTGAAGTGACGCCGTTCCAGCGAATAGAAGAACCTGGGCCAGGCTGCGGCCGGTCCCAACAGGGTCAAGCGGATCCAGGCGACATACAACAGACCCGTGGCGAAGATTTGCACCAGAAACGCCACCAAAAGCAGGAGCAGAAAACTCGCACCGGGCACCTGGGCGGCCTGACCAGACGCGGGCACCTGCCCTCCCGCCCCTGAAAAGCTAACGAAGCCGTACCACAAGAGATAGATCAGCGCCGGCAGGCAGATCGCCGCGGGCACGGCACGGAGGTTGGCAAAGAGGTGGCTATAGGCAGCGATCACGCTCGGAATCACCGCCAGGGTCTGGACGGCTTTTTCGGGCGGTGTATGGGAGGCGGTCATGGAAACCCGTGCTGCTCGAGGATGAAGGATCGTGACACCCTCACCGAGGGCGCAGTGGAAAATGCCACGACGCCCCCTGGGGATCAATGACACTCCTCCTTCAGATAGCTGCAGTCCGGGCCTTTACAAGGTCGCGGGCGGCGCCACGTCGGCGGCAGGATCTTCGGGCACCCAGCCGGTGGAGGTTCTAAAGGCCATGGCGATAAAGGCCGCCATGACCAGGCTGTTGAAGCTGCTGACGAGATAAGCGATCACCGCAAGAAGAAACGGCGGAAGGGCCGGCTGCGCCGCCGCTTCTTCTCCAAGCTTTATGGAAATACCAAAGGAGACATCAGCGCCCAGAAAACCTGCCGCGACAGTGGCGGGCAACAGGCAGAGAATCGATCCGCCGATGAGCTTCAATGTCTGTTTCCGGGTATGGCGCCAGGAATCCGCCAGGCGATAGCGTTCATCGACGGCGACGGCAGGAAAGAGATAGGAGAAGCGCAGGGGGACGACGATGAGGATGTAAAAGGAGATGGGAATCAGAATCAAATGCGAAATTCCAATCCCAGCACCGACACCAAGCAACGGGAAGGCAAGAAGAATAACAATGAGCAAAAGAACAGCGATAACAGCGCCCACGAGCCAGCTATAGCCCAAAAGCCGCAGATGCCTTCTATCCAAGGGATAAAAAAACCTGGGGTACGCGCGCGCCTGACCCAGGAGAATCAGTCGGTACCAGGCCGTGCAGAAAAGGACGAGCGAAAAGACCTGCACCGCGGCCAACGCGAGGGCAGCCGTAATCTTCACCAGGAACTCGGTTGACGGCGGCCACTGCGGTGTAACCTCCTCATTAGCGATGAAGTCCCCCAGCGGCGTGAAGTCCATGGCCAGTATCAAGAGGATATCGATCAGCAGAGGCAGGCATATCACCGCCGGGATCAGGTGGAGGTTACGAAAGACAAACTGATAGGCGTCGCCGACAGTATCGATCAGATCGAAGGACCGGACGGACTGCTCCGGTGGCAATGAAGAACTACTCACGAGACACCCACTGCGGTCTTCGTCGATTCCTCGGCAAACCGCACATTCTTTACGGCACTGCTGTAAGCGAAACCCATCGTGAAGAGAACCGGGAGGCGGCGATCAAGGCCTGACGACGTCCTGTCGTTCATAACGTCGAAAGATCCTGTCTTTGCGCTTTACGTCATGTCCATTCAGCGCAGGTTGGCATAGCCCTGCCGGGCAATCAACCAGGAGACGCTGACCGGGAACAGGGCGAGGAAACTGTGCGGGGCGCGTCTTACAGACTTTTCGACCGCAACCGCCTTGCCAGGTTCTTGATGATCGGGATCTGGCTCGCAATGAGCAGAAGATTGAGCGTCAGGAGGATCGCCGCCCCCGGACGAGAGACAAAAACCGCAAGGTCTCCGTCCGAGATCAGAAGCGAGCGGCGGAAGGTTTCATCGAAAAGGCCGCCGAGAATCACGCCGATCACCAGCGGCGCGATGGGATAGTGCATCACCTTCATGGCATAGGCGACGAAACCGACACCGATCATCAGGAAAAGATCGTTGATCCCCCCGCCCACGGAGAAAGACCCGATGGTGGTCAGCACCATCACCACCGGCAGAAAGACAGTTTGCGGAATCCGCAAGATGGTGACAAAAACCCGCGCCGTGAAGAGACCCATCAGCAGCATGGTCAGCGAGGCCATCACCAGGATTGCGACGATATGCAGGATCAGCAGAGGATCAATGGTCGGACCGGGGATCACGTTGTTGATCTTCAGCGCACCAAGCAGAGCGGCGGCGGGCGGCGATCCGGGAATGCCCAGCACCAGTAACGGAATGAGCGCGCCACCGATGGCGGCATTATTCGCCGCCTCCGCGCTGATCAGGCCGTCCTTGGCCCCGGTACCGAAGCTCTGCCCCTCCCTGGAAGTGGCCTTGCCGACCCCATAGGAGACCCAGCCGGCGACATCTTCGCCGACACCTGGCAGGGCGCCGACCCCGGTGCCGATCGCGCCGGATCGCAGGATCGTCGGCAGGCGCCTGACAACCTCGGTGAATTCCGGCGCGATACGGCCGATCGCCGGTGTCCGGGCGATCGCGATGGCCTGACGGGCGCCATCCATGATCTGCGGGATAGCAAAGGCGCCCATCAGGACGGGCACCACCTGAAAACCCGAAAGCAGATAGGACCAGCCGAAGACATAGCGTTGTTCGGATAGCAGCGGGTCCAGGCCGACCATGGCCATCGCCAGCCCGATCAGCCCGGAAATCCAGCCCTTGATGACCAGGTCCTTCGACATCAGGGTTCCGGACAGCAGGATACCGAACAGCGCGAGCAAGGCCTTTTCGGGCGAGGCGATATTCTTGGAGATCGCCAGCAGCACCCAGACAAAAACCAGCAGGCAGAAAGTCCCGAAGAGCGTTCCGATGAAGGATGCGGTAGTGGTCAGCCCGAGTGCCTGCCCGCCCAGCCCGCGCTTGGTCAGGGGATAGCCATCCATTGCCGTGGCCGCCGAGGCCGCCGTTCCCGGGATGTTTAAAAGGATGGAAGGATAGGACCCGCCATAGATCGCGCCGACATAGGCCCCGATCAGGGCGATCAGCGCCTGGTCGAGCGGAAACTTGTTCCCGAAGAATCCGGTCAGGATGGTCACGGCGAGGGTCGCGGTCAGGCCGGGAAGCGCACCGAAGACAATCCCCAGGAAAACCGCAGGCAAAAGATAGAAGTAGGTGACCGGGTCCAGCGCAAGCTCGAAGAGCAGGAATGAAAAACCCGCAAGCTGCGTAATGACGAAGTCCATTGTCAGCGCCCCTCGAACAACGGCTTCACCGTCACGTAGTAATGATATTCGATCTTCGAGAAGATCAGACCGGTGCGGTTCGGTACGTTCTGCCGAAATCCGAAGGCCATCGCCAGAACCAGAATCAAAGGACAGACGACGGCAATCAAGGGCGTGATACGTACGACCGGCGTCATCGTTCCGCGGCTTCGCTCATACCAGAACATCAGCACCGTCAGCGCCAAAAAGGCAACCAGCGTGACCCAGTCGTCATCCTGCGGCCTGGTCCATTGATCGCGCCCGAAATGAAAGACCGCCGCGTAGGCCGCGGGAACTGCAATGGCCAGCGTGCTGACAAACATCGCGGTCCGGGAACCACCGTGAAAGCCCCAGATCAGGCAGGTGATCATGAGGGCCGAGGCAATCACGAAATCGACGCGCGGCACGAGGCCGAAGATGTAGCAAAAGAGGATCGCGGCGATCGCCGACAAACGCTGAACCTCGGCCCGGTCAAAGCCGAGCCCGAGCGCGGAAAAGGCCTGCTGCGCGCCGCCGTCCCTGATCGCGATTCCCAGTAGCAGCAGAGCGAGCAAAAACAGCGCGGCAAAAATCCCGAAGGGCACCAGCGCCGCCGAGTTGTACCACTCCGCCGAATCGACCCCGGCGGCTTTGGCATCGAAGAAGGGAATCTCCGCCGTGCGGAACAGAAAGAAGATGCTTACCGACAGCAGCAGCAGGGCCGTCCAGAAATCCCGCGCCCGCAGAATGCGTTTGTCATCCATCGAAACCGCCTAGCAACACCGCCGGCAGGCCAGCCGGAAATTGACTGGCCTGCACCTCGTTTTCTCAAAGACTCTCTGCGACAGTTACGGCTTTGCGATGCCGAGCGACGCCGGATCGACCTTCGCCGCCTTGAGCTCCCAAAGCGTCCAGGCGAAATTGCTTTCCAGCTTCGAGAAGGTGGCGGAGGCCTCCGCACCGGACTGTCCCGAAACGTCATAGTTGTTGGCTTTCGCCCATTCGGCGACGACATCGGAGGCAATCGCCTTGTCAAAAGCCTCTGTTAGTTTCGCCTTCGCCGCTTCGGGCGCGGAGGCATGGATGGCGAAACCAATGGCCTGCTTCAAGGGCAGGTATTTGTCGAGACCGTCATAGATGGAAAAGGCCGAAGGGATTTCCTGGCCCTCGAAAGAAACCGCCTCCGGGGTCAGCATGGCCAGCGGCTTGAGTTGCCCGCCCTTGATCAGCGGCGCCTGCTCCGCCAGCGATGTCACGACCAGGGCAACCTCTCCTGCGATAGCCGCCTCCTGGCCCGGTGCGGAGCCTTTGTAAGGCACGAACTTGAACTTGGCGCCCGAGCCGTTTTCGATCGCCAGCAGATTCAGGTGGTGGATCGAGCCGGACCCGGAAGCCGCGGCCGGAATGGTTCCCGGCGCGGCTTTCGCCGCCGCGACCAGGTCCTGGAGGCTGTTGTAGGGCGAGTTGGCCGGCACGGAGATAAGGTCCGGCGAGCCGCCAACGATAAAGGGATGCCAGAACTCAAACTTCTTGTCCCATCCGCCCTGAACGGCCGCCGTTACGTTGGATTCCGACAGACCCACCAGCGTATAGCCGTCGTCAGGCTGGTTCATGACATAGACCATCCCGTTCGAACCGGCCACGCCGCCCGTCTGATTGATGACATTGATCCGGACCGGAAGGTGTTTTTCCATCTCGGCCATGATCATGCGGTTGATCGAGTCGGTGCCGCCACCGGCCCCCCAAACGACCGCCGTCGTGATATCCCGGAAGGGATAATCCTGGGCCTCGGCCGAACCCACGCCCAAGAGCAGCGCGACGGCCGCGCCGACACTCAAGAAACTCCGTTTCATAATTTCCTCCGCGTTCATCGTTATTGTTGCATATTTTAACGTATGCATTATTTTATTCATTGTCAAATTCATTGATTTTACCTGAAAATCAATGCCTTACGGATATTTCATTCATGGAATCTGGGATCAAAACTATGGAAAAGGCCTGAATGGCAGGTCACTGGCCGTAAGCCAGGCAGGCGCATTTTGCGTTGCGGTCTGTTGCCATCGGGCGCATCGTCGGTAAGAAATTGCGAGCCGCAATACAATGGAAACGGCAATACAGCAGAAACAGCGGGACGGCGGCTGGAACGACAGGGACTTGAGGTGGGTATGGCGTTTGAAAGTGAGATCACGAGCAAGGCGGCGCAGGACCCGAAGGGAAAGTCCAGCACCCAGGTCGCAATCGAGGTCATCAAGAAACTTATTCTCGAGAACAAGCTTCCTGCCGGCTCGAACCACCTCGAGGGCGAGCTTGCCAAACGGCTCGGCATGTCCCGTACGCCGATCCGCGAAGCCATCCTGATACTCGAGACGCAGGGCCTGCTGCAGGTCACGCCCCGGCGCGGTGTGAAGATCAGCGCCCTGTCGGCCGCGGACATGAACGAGATCTACGAAATCCTAACGGCCCTGGAGGGCCTGTCGGCGGAACGGGCGGCTCAGAAAGACCTCAGCGATGACGACTTCGCCGGGGCGGAACAGGCGATCGCCCGTATGGATGAAGCGCTCGAGCAGGACGACCGCGAAGCCTGGGCGCTCGCCGACGAGGCCTTTCACAACGAACTGATCCGGCTTGGCGGCAACCAGCGCATCGCCGGTATTGTCGAGATCTACAACGACCAGGTCCGCCGGGTCAGGTCGCTAACCCTCTATCTGCGGCCGAGCCCGACCAAGTCGAACGAGGACCACCGCCAGGTCCTGCAAGCCATCCGGGCCGGCGATCCCGCTGCCGCCCGCTCGCTGCACACAGCGCACCGGGTTCAGGCCGGAGAGATGCTGATCGGCCTGCTGAACAAGTTCGGCTTTCACCAGGTCTGACCGGATAATACCAAGGAGCGTTGATAAGGCTTGGCCGTGACCGAGTCAGAGACTGGAGAGTTCGGCTACGATCTTATCTGCCGCTTCCGCGGGGTCGGGAGCCGCCGTGATCGGGCGGCCGATGACGATATAGTCGGCGCCGGCCGAGACGGCTTCCGCAGGTGTCATGATGCGCTTTTGATCGCCGGCCGCTGCCCAGGACGGGCGGATGCCCGGCACCACCAGCTTGAAATCCGGCCCACGCTGCGCCCGCAGTGTCGCGATTTCGCGCGGGGAACAAACCACGCCGTCCAGGCCGCAGTCCTGGGTAAGCGCCGCAAGACGCTCAACCTGCGCAGCAGCAGGCCCGCACTGTCCGACCGCGTCCAGATCCGCATCGTCGAGGCTGGTCAAGACCGTCACCCCGATCACCAGTGGCCTTGCCACCTTCAGCGCTTCGGCCTGCGTGCGGGCGGCCTCAGCCGCCGCAGTCATCATGGCACGCCCGCCCGAGGCATGCACATTGACGATAAGAGGCTTGAGCCCCAGTGAGGAACGCACCGCGCCTGCGACCGTGTTGGGGATATCGTGAAACTTGAGATCCAGGAAGAGAGGTTCGTTACCAACCACCTCTTTCACGACTTCCGGGCCTTGCGCCGTAAAAAACTCCTTGCCGATTTTGATGCCCCCGACCCTGCCGCGCAGCGACTTGACCAGGGTTTCGGCACGGGCACGGTCGGGCGTATCCACGCCCACAAGGATGCGGTCTTTCGGGTTCATGCGGGGGAAATCCTCTCAGAATTGCGGACAGTGACCGTAGCGGCAGGCCGGTCGAACAAGGGCCGGCGCCACGGCTGCTTCTGAGAACGCCTTCTTAGCAGCTTTCCGCGGCAAGGCAACCGGCGGCGGCCAATGTTCGAAAAAGGTTGAGCGTCAGCAGCGCTCGACCGTCAACTGCGCGGCAGCCAGATCCTCGATGGCGGTGCCGACCGACTTGAAGAGCGTGATCTGATCGTAGTAGCGCCGGCCGGCGCGGTCACCGCGTGTCATATCGAAAAAATCCCCGGCAATGTCGGCCGGGTCCAGGACACCCGCGTCAATTGGCTGGACCAGGTCACCACCGTCGCTCAGGGCACCTTCGCGGGTATCGACGAAAATCCGCGACCGCCGGATCACCTCGTTGTCGCTCTCGCGCATATCCGGCCGGAATGCGCCCACAAGGTCCAGGTGTTGTCCCGGCTGCAGCCAGGCGCCGCGGATCAGAGGATCAGGACTCAGCGTGGCACAGCAGATGATATCCGCGCCCTTGGCCGCCGCCTCCAGATCGGTCGTGTAATCGACCCGGAAATCGCGCCGGTTCAACCGCTTCGCGAGGCGCTCCGCCTTTTCAGGGTGACGGCCCCAGATCAGGACATTGCAGACCGGACGCACCGCCGCGTGCGCCGTGATGAGGTAGGGCGCCAGATTGCCCGTTCCGACCATCAGGAGACGCTCGCAGTCCGGCCGGGAAAGATACCGTGATGCCAGCGCGGATGCGGCGGCCGTACGCTTGACCGTCAGCGTGGGGCCGTCGATCAAAGCCCTGGGGGAGCCGGTTTTGCCATCGAGCAGAAGGTAGGCGCCCATGACGGTCGGCAGGCCGCGTTCCCCATTGTTGGGAAAGACCGTGGCCAGCCTGACCCCGATGCTGCTGCCCGACTGCCAGGCGGGCATCAGCAGCAATGCGGCTTCGTCCCCCTTGCCGTCCTCCAGTTGATAGCGGTGACGATCTGGAACCTGCGTCTCGCGCCGGAAGGTCTGGCGCAGACGCTCCACCAGGCTGGCGAAATCCAGCGCGGCTTCGACTTCGGCGGCAGAGATAATCCGCATGGCGTTGCCCTTAAATCCGCCTGGCCCGGCGTTGCTTGGACAGGCGCCACGGGATCATGGGATGCTGATTGACCTTCAGCTTCCTGTGAGCCGGGCGGGCGGTGAGTCACCGCCGGGTCCGGCAGCGATCTGCAGTGGCGCCACATCACCTGGCGCAGGAGCGCCAGTTGCCGGGGCGCCCGCCTTGTGCGCGCGCTCCGCCGCCTGCCGCGCGGCCTGATGTTTGAGATTGGCGTTCTCCTGCTTCAGGCCCGCCGCTTCGAACTCGGCCTTGCGCGCCCTGCGCCGGACCTTGCCGTCGGAAAACCACACGACGATGCCGCCACAGAGGAATCCGACCAAAAAGGTCGCAAGAACGGCGATAAAGAGCTCCAGCGTGAAGGTGTCATCGAACGGCCAGAGACCGAAGGTGACTTCATGCATGTTGCTCAAGGCAAAGATCACGACGACCACGGTGATCGGCAGCGTGATGATCCAGGAAAAATACTTCACATTCGGCTCGCTGAGTTTGCCCGCCCCACCTTGGCTCAGACCACGCCTTGGTTTACCCGACCCCTGTCACGCGATCCTTATCGCCGCGGCCCAGGCAAATCCGAAAGCAGTGCCACCCCAAAGCGGGAACGGCAGGCAGGTGCTGTTCAAAACCGAATCAGTTCTAACACAGCTTAACGCGTCCAGGAAAGCGAAGGGCAAGGAAGCAAGAGCCAGATACGAACCCTGGCGCCACACGGCCAGACAGGAACAGCAGAAGATCCCCCGGACCCGCTGCTCCTGACATGCTGCTAACAGGGCAATCAGGAATCCGGATGGGCGTCAGGATTCGCCGTTCAGGCGCTCGCGAAGCTGCTTGCCGGTCTTGAAGAAGGGGATATGCTTCTCGGAGACGCTGACCGCGTCGCCGGTACGGGGATTGCGGCCGACCCGCGCTTCGCGGTGCTTGACCGAAAAGGCACCGAAACCACGGAGTTCCACCCGGTCCCCGCGCGCCAGAGCTTCTGAAATTTCATCGAATATCGTCGTGACGATCCGTTCGACGTCACGGTGATAAAGGTGCGGATTCAGCTCCGCGATATGCTGAATGAGCTCCGACTTGGTCATAATGCCCCTTCCCCCTGGCAGGCCATGCGGTTCAACACCTAAGCATGAATCAAGCTTTTAACGCATCATCTCTCTGTTCAACCGCCAAAGTCTTAATTTTCCGGTACCGATTCCGTTTTTCACGGTATGCTTGGTTCAAGAAAACCGCTCTGGCTCACATTCATTACCCCGAAGGTTGCCAGAGGGGGCCAAAAGCGTCAAGTGTAACCCACTAAGATCAAAGGTTTTTTTGTGCAACGTAGTTAATAGTACGCGAAGAGCAAACGAAAGCGGCCCGGTGCATCCACCGGGCCGCTTTGTCATAATCGCGCCCTCGCAGTCGAAACGAGGAGCGGATCGATCGGATCAGGCCTTGTCGCCGCCCTCGGCGTCTTCGGCCGGCGCCTCTTCGGCATCCGCGGCCTTGGACTTGGCAGCGGCCTTCTTGGCCGGCTTGGCCTCTTCGGCCTCGCGGCCTTCTGCGGCCTTGGAGAGAGCCGCACCGAGGATATCACCCAGGCTGGCACCCGATTCGGTCGAACCGTAATCGGCCATGGCCTGCTTCTCTTCCTCGGCCTCACGCTGTTTGATCGAAAGCGAGATCTTGCGGGTCTTGCTGTCGATCGTGGTGATCTTGGCGTCGACCTTCTCACCGACCGCAAAGCGGTCCGGACGCTGCTCGCTGCGATCGCGCGACAGTTCGGCCTTGCGGATGAAGCCCAGGGCACCGTCGGCCAGTTGCACCTCGATACCGCCATCGGTGATCTGATGCACGGTGACCGTGACCACATCGCCCTTCTTGATGTTCTGGGTCGAACCGGCAAAGGGATCGTCGCCAAGCTGCTTGATGCCCAGGCTGATGCGCTCTTTGTCGACATCGACATCCAGCACCTTGACCTTGACCATGCCGCCCTTCTCGTAAGCCTTGACGGCTTCCTCGCCGGAGAGGTTCCAGTCGAGGTCCGAGAGGTGCACCATGCCGTCGATCTCGCCGGGCAGGCCAACGAACAGACCGAATTCGGTGATGTTCTTGATCTCGCCCTCGATCTCGCTGCCCGCCGGATAGTTCTCGACAAAGGCATCCCAGGGGTTGGAGCCGCACTGCTTCAGACCCAGGCTGATGCGGCGCTTCTGCTCGTCCACGTCGAGGACCATGACCTCGACTTCCTGGCTGGTGGAGACGATCTTGCCCGGATGGATGTTCTTCTTGGTCCAGCTCATCTCGGAGACATGGACCAGACCTTCGATGCCGGGCTCCAGCTCGACGAAGGCGCCGTAGTCGGTGATGTTGGTCACGCGGCCGACGAACTTGGCACCCATCGGGTACTTGGCCGAAACGCCTTCCCAGGGATCGGCTTCAAGCTGCTTCATGCCCAGGCTGATACGCTGGGTCTCGGCGTTGAAGCGGATAACCTGGACATCGACCTGCTGACCGATGGTCAGGGCCTCGGTCGGGTGGTTGATGCGCTTCCAGGAGATATCGGTGACGTGCAGCAGGCCGTCGACACCGCCGAGATCGACGAAGGCGCCGTAATCGGTGATGTTCTTGACCACACCCTGCAGAACCTGGCCTTCCTTGAGGTTCGCGACCAGTTCCGAACGCTGTTCGGCGCGGGTCTCCTCGAGAACGGCGCGGCGCGAGACAACGATGTTGCCGCGGGCACGGTCCATTTTCAGGATCTGGAAGGGTTGCGGGGTGCCCATCAGGGGCGAAACGTCGCGGACCGGACGGATGTCGACCTGACTGCCGGGCAGGAAGGCCACGGCCCCGGAGAGATCGACGGTGAAACCGCCCTTGACACGGCCGAAGATCACGCCGTTCACGCGCTCATTGTCGTTGAAGGCCTTCTCGAGCTGGGTCCAGGCTTCTTCGCGCTTGGCTTTTTCGCGCGAGATCATGGCCTCGCCGTTCTTGTTCTCCATGCGCTCGAGGTAGACCTCGACATCGTCGCCGACTTTCAGTTCGGGGACCTGGCCGGCTTCGGAGAACTCCTTCAGGGCCACGCGGCCTTCGGATTTCAGGCCAACGTCGACCATGACAGAATCGCTGTCGATCGAAACGATGGTGCCTTTGAGAACGGTACCCTCAAGGCTCGGGATCGTGCCGAGGGATTCTTCGAGAAGTGCGGCGAAGCTTTCCTTCGCGGGGGTCGGGGTTTCAGTGGCTGCTTCAGCCATGTGTTAAAGTCCTTTCAATTCGCACTATGCGGGCCGGCCGGTTGACTCCGACGGTCTTCCCGGGACCATCCCGGGCCACAATTTATTGATCCATCCGACGAAAGCCGCCCTCCCGCAAGAGGCCGGGCCTTCCCCGGAACGACAACAAGGCGGCAAGGCCTGAGCCAGATTGCCACCCTTTCAAACTTCAAAGCTTTCCAAAGCCGGCCTTGGCGTTTCAATGCCTCAGCCCGCCGCCACAGCCCGTGAAATTCCGCCGCGCTAAAGGTCGCGCTCAGCAATAATTTTCAGGGCCGCTTCCAGAACCTCGTCGGCTTCCATATCGCTGGTATCGAGATACACAGCATCATCAGCCGGCTTCAGAGGTGCCGTGACCCGCTGGGAGTCCCGGGCATCCCGATCCTTGAGATCCTGAAGAACGCGCGCGTATATAGACTCATCGCCGCGTTCGATCAACTCTTTATGGCGCCGGCCGGCCCGCGCCTCGGGCGTCGCCGTGACAAAGAACTTCAGATCCGCATCCGGACAGACCACCGTTCCGATATCCCGGCCGTCGAGAACGGCGCCTGAAGCGGGTCCCGCCGCCAGATTTGGTGGATTTGCCGCAAAATCCCGCTGAAAGTCCAAAAGCACGGCACGCACCTGGGTGTTGACCGCAACGGTCGAGGCTGCAAGTCCGACACGCTCCTGGCGCAGATCCTGACGCGCGAGATCCTCCGGCACCAGATCGCGGGCTGCGCGCAAAGCGGCTACAGGGTCACCAGGGTCCTCGCCCCGCTCCAGGACCTTGGCGCCGACCGCGCGGTAAATGGAGCCCGTATCCAGATAGGCCAGCTCGAGCCTGCTGGCCAGGTTTCTTGCCAACGTGCCCTTGCCCGCGGCCACCGGTCCGTCAACGGCGACAATCACCTGCCTCACTCTCCTCAAGTCTCGCTGGCGGCAATTCGGGCGCCGAGCCCGCTCATCAAGGACTGAAAGCCCGGAAAGGAGGTGTCGATGGCGGTGGCATCGTCAACATTCACCGGATTCCGGGACGCCAGCCCGAGGACCAGAAAGCTCATCGCAATGCGATGGTCGAAGTGCGTGGCGACAGTTCCGCCACCAGCCGGTTTGTTCCCGACACCGACACCATGCACCACCAGACTGTCCTCACCCTCCTCGACCTCGACCCCGCAGGCCTCGAGACCGCGCGCGGTGGCTGCCAGGCGGTCACATTCCTTCACCCTCAGCTCGGACAGGCCGCGCATCACCGTCGCGCCTTCCGCGCAGGCCGCCGCGACGGCCAGGACCGGGTATTCGTCAATCATGGAGGGGGCCCGCTCGGCCGGCACTTCGACGCCCTTGAGCGGACCGGCCTTGACGCGCAGATCGGCGACCGCTTCACCACCCTCCTCACGTGGATTAACGAACTCGATCGCCGCCCCCATTTCCCGCAGCGTCGCGAAAAGGCCCGTGCGGTGCTTGTTCATACCGACCGAGGGGAGGGTGATCTCCGAGCCCGGCACCAGCAGGGCGGCAACCAGTGGAAAGGCGGCGGAAGAGGGGTCCGCGGGCACCTTGATATCCTTGGCCGTCAGTTCCGGCTGCCCGACAAGCGTGGATGCCCGGCCGTCCTCAGTCTCCCGCACCGAGATCTCCGCGCCGAAGTGGCGCAGCATCAGTTCGCTGTGGTCACGGGTGTGAGCGGGCTCGATCACCGTGGTTTCGCCCGGCGTGTTCAGTCCGGCCAGCAGGACCGCGGACTTCACCTGAGCCGAGGCGACCGGCAGGCGATAGGTGATGGGCAACGCCTGGTCCGTGCCGCTCACCGTCAACGGCAGGAGTTCCCCGCCGGCGGCCTCGCCAGCTCCGGCGCCGCGCCCGGTGAACTGCGCGCCGAACTGGCTGAGCGGCCGGGTGACCCGGCCCATCGGCCGGCCGCGCAGGGACTCGTCACCGGTCATGGTGGCGGTCAGAGGATGGGTGGCCAGAAGACCGAGCAGAAGCCGTGCTGCGGTGCCGGAATTCCCCATGTCCAGGACAGCGTCAGGTTCACGCAGACCGCCGACACCGCGCCCCCAGACACGCCAGACGCCATCCTCTCCCCGCTCGATCTCAGCGCCAAGCGCCCGCATCGCGGCGGCCGTACAGAGAACGTCTTCGCCTTCCAGAAGGCCCTCGATCCTGCTTTCACCGACCGCGATGGCCGCAAGCATCAGCGCGCGGTGTGAAATGGACTTATCGCCCGGCACGCGGACGGCACCGCTCAGGGACGTTGAAGGCAGGGCGGTCAAAGGTTTCACGGCGGTTCTACCGGCCCGTCGTTTCGAGGCCGGCTCCTTGTCATCTGCAATTCCGGACAGCGCGCCCCGTCTCTAGCATACCGCAGCGGGATGACAAGTCTTTCAGGTCTTTCAGGCGATGTCTTGACAAACGCTTGCGACACCACGGCTTCAGCGCGAGGCCTAGCGCAGATTCCGGGCCTGAAAGCCCCCCCTTGAGTCGAGAAGGCTCAATTCCTCGAATTACCTTTTGACAGGCGCAGTCGAACATGGCAAACGCCACGCCCGAAGCCGATTTGCAGTCTATTGGAGGATTGGCCGTGGCCAAGCCGGAATGGGGTCTCAAACGCGTCTGCCAGAGCTGCAGCGCAAAATTCTACGATATGCAGCGCAATCCGATCGTTTGCCCGAAGTGCGGCGCGACCTTCGATCCGGATGCCCTGTTGAAGTCCAGGCGTCCGCGGCCGACACCTGCGAAGGCAGCGGCAAAGGATGCAGCTCCGGCAGCGGACACGAGTGAAGATGATACCGTGCTGCTGGACGACAACGACGATGATGATATCGACGTGAATGAAGACGATGACGCTGTGCTGACAAACACCGACGACCTGGATGGGGACTCGGATCTCGGCAACGTCGTCATCGAAGGCGACGAAGAAGAGCGCTAAAGGCCCGTTGCCGGCTTAAACGCCCGCGCGAGGAAGCGGGCGCCAGCGGCGAGGGAAAGACCGCCTGCGACAGGCGATCCTGCCTCGGGAAAGCGTCGCGAATCAGGCCTGAGACGCGCCGACCCGAACAAGTGATTTTTCCCTTGCCTTGATCCGGAGGGACACATATCTTCCCGCCGTTCGCGCCCGCCGCTCCCGCGGCGAAGCTTTGATTTCCCAAGCGTGAACGCAAGATGGGGCCGTAGCTCAGTTGGGAGAGCGCTACAATGGCATTGTAGAGGTCAGGGGTTCGATTCCCCTCGGCTCCACCATCTTTCCATAAAATCTGGTCTCGCCTCGGCCGTCGGGTCCGAAAGATCCGTTTGGAGCAGTCCCGCGCGCTCAGGCGATCCGGCCCATAGAAAAGCCTCTCGCGAGGTGGTTCTTCACGAAGAGAATCATGAGGATGCCTGGAATGAGGCTCAGAACGCTGGCGGCCGCCAGCAGAGCGATATCCGCCGCCAGGACTCCGCCGGCGCGGGTCATGATGCCGCCGATCGGTTTGGCGTGGACCACCGTCAGCGCGTTGGCGAGCAGAAGCTCGACCCAGGAGAACATAAAGCAGAAGAAGGCCGTCACCGCGATGCCCGGCGCGATCTGGGGCAGCAGGATGCGCAGGAAAAAGCGCGGGAAGCCGTATCCGTCCATCATCGCTGATTCGTCCATCGCACGCGGGACAGAAGAGATGAAACCCTCCAGGATCCAGATGGCGATCGGGACGTTGAAGAAGCAGTGCGCGATCGCCACGGCGATGTAGGTATCGATCAGCTTCAGGTCAGAAAAGATCTGCACGAAAGGCACCAGCAGAATCGCCGGCGCCATCATACGAAACATCAAAAACCCGAAAAACAACAGGCGGTCACCGGGAAAACGGAAGCGCGAGAAGGCGTAAGCCGCCGGAATGGCAACGGCGACCGAGATACAGACGTTCAGCAGCACATAAAGGCTGGCATTCACGTATCCCAGATACCAGCTTGCGCTGCTGAAGATGAGTTGAAAGTTCTCCAGGCTGGGCGCCTGCGGCCAGAGAGTCAGGCCGCCCCGGATCTCCCCGTTGCTCTTCACGCTCATGATGACCAGCCAGTAGATCGGCAGCATCAGCAGCGCCACGTAGATCGCCGGCGCCGGGGAGAACTTCCGCGTCACGGCCCTGCTCTCCCGGCCTCGGCCGGCCGACCAGGCACCAGAAGCGTGAAAAAGGCCCAGGAGACGCAGAGGACGATCAGGAAGTAGATCACGGAAATGGCGCCGCCCTCGCCCAGATCGAACTGAACGGTGGCGGTCTGGATCAGCTCGTGGGAGAGGAAGGTCGTGGAAACGCCCGGCCCGCCCCGGGTGACCACGTAGGCTTCCGTATAGATGATGAAGCTGTCCATGAAACGCAGCAGCACCGCCAGCAGCAGAGCGAAGCGCAGCTTCGGCAGTTGGATAAAGCGGAAGATCGCCCAGGCGCTGGCGCCGTCGATGGCCGCAGCCCGGTAGTAGTCCTCAGGGATCGCGCGCAGGCCCGCAAAGCACAGGAGGACCACGAAACTCGTCCAGTGCCAGGTGTCCATCAGGGCCAGAGTTATCCAGACCACCACCGGATCGTTCATGTCGTAGTCCAGGCCGAGCCCCGCGGCGCCCGCGGTCAGCAGCCCGACCCGCGGCAGGGTCAGAACCTGCCATATGTAGCCGACGACGATGGTGGGCGTGAGCAGCGGAATGGCCATCAGGACGATGTAGCAGGAGGAAAGAAGGCCCCTGGTGGGAAGACGCAGCGCGATGTAGATCCCGAGGGGAATCTCGATGGCCAGTACCAGCAAAGAAAACCCGAGGCTGCGTCCCAGTGCGCCGTAGAACTCCGGCGACGTCAGGACCTGCCGGAACCAGGTCAGGCCGACCCAGACGAAGTTGTTGCCGGCGAAGGTATCGTGGAGCGAATAGAAGAGCACGAAGCCCATGGGAATCACGCCGCAGAGCGTCATCACCATCAGTGCCGGCGCCAGAAATCCGTAGGCAAGCCTGCTGTCCTGCATAAGTAACGCTCAGCCGCTTCTGCTCTCTTAAGTTTAAGCAGTCACTGTATCTGAGATTACCTATTGGTGTCTTTCAGATTTTGGCAAGCGTGAAAGGCGCCGGCAGAGGCTGCCGGTCTCCTATCAAAGCGTAGCGAGAAGGCTCCCGCCTACTCGGCCGCGGTTCCGAAGGTCGTGCTGCGTCCGGGCGCCGCCGCCAGAAGCGACTGAGTATAGGGGTGCCGCGGCGAAGCATAGACCTCGGCCGTCGCCCCTTGCTCGACCACCTTGCCGTGCTGCATCACCATGATGCGGTCGCAGACCTGGGCAGCGACGCGGAGATCGTGGGTGATGAAGAGCATGGCCAGATCGAAGCGCTTGCGCACATCGTCGAGCAGTTCCAGCACCTGAGCCTGCACCGAGACGTCCAGCGCGGAGACCGCCTCGTCCGCGATCAGGACCTTGGGCTCCATGGCGAGCGCGCGGGCGATACAGATCCGCTGCCGCTGACCACCCGAAAACTGGTGCGGAAAGCGGTCGAGCGCATCGGGCGCCAGCCCCACGACCTGCATCAGGTCCCGGGCGCGCGACAGCGCCTCCTCCTTCGAAGTGCCGAAGTTCATCGGCCCCTCAATGATCGACTGGCCCACCGTGCGGCGCGGGTTCAGGGAGCGATAGGGGTCCTGAAAGACGATCTGCACATCGCGGCGGTAAGGCCGCAGTGCCTTCTCCGCGAGGCCGGCGATGTTGTTCCCGGCGATCATGATCTCCCCCGCGGTGGGATCGATCAGGCGCACGATACAGCGGGCGACGGTGGACTTGCCGGAGCCGGATTCGCCAACCACGCCAAGGGTCTCGCCCCGGTGCACGACCAGCTCGACAGACTGCGCCGCATGGACCTCACGGCCACGGCCGAACCAGCCGCGCGCGCCGTAGGTCTTGTCGAGATTGCGCGCGGTCAGGGCCGGACGGTCTTCATCCACCGCTTCACGGGCCGGCGGCGTCAGGCTCGGCACAGAGGCCATCAACATCTTGGTGTAGGGATGCTGCGGATTGCCGATGACCTCCTGGGCGTTCCCCTGCTCCACCACCTTGCCATGCTGCATCACCACGACACGGTCGGCGATCTCCGCCACCACGCCGAAGTCATGGGTGATGAACATCACGCCGGTGCCGTGGCGCTGCTGGATATCCTTGATGAGATCCAGGATCTGCGCCTGGGTCGTGACGTCCAGGGCGGTCGTCGGCTCGTCGGCAATCAGCAGCCCCGGCTCCAAGGCCAGTGCCATGGCGATCATGATGCGCTGCCGCTGTCCGCCGGAGAGCTGATGCGGATAGGAGTGAAAGAGCTGCTCCGGGTCGGGCAGGTTCACGTCGCGCATGACTTCGATCACCCGCGTATTGCGCTCCTGAGCCGACATGCTGCTGTGTATCTCCAGCATCTCGGCAATCTGGTCACCGACCTTCATCACCGGATTGAGCGCGGTCATGGGCTCCTGGAAGATCATGGCCATGCGCTCGCCGCGCAGGGCGCGCAACTGGGTCTCGCTCTTGCTCAGCAATTCCTCGTCCTGCAGAAGGATCTCGCCGGCGACCGGTGTCAGTTCCTTGCGCGGGATCAGACCCATGACACTATGTGCCGTGACCGACTTGCCGGAGCCGGATTCACCGACCACACAGACGATCTCGCCCCGCCCGACCTCGAAGGAGACGTCCTCGATGGCGTGGAGGCGGTCAGCATCAGCGGGCAGCCGCACGGTCAGGCCGCGAATGGTCAGGACCGGCCCTTCGGCGGCGGAGAGTTTGCGGCTGCTCATTACATCTTCCTCGCGATGCGCGGATCCAGAGTGTCGCGCAGGCCGTCGCCGACCACGTTGACCGCCAGAACGGTCACGGCGAGCGCGATGCCCGGATAGAAAATGATCCAGGGTGAAAGCTGGAAGTAGGTCCGGCCCTCGGCCATGATGTTGCCCCAGCTCGGGATCTCCGGCGGAATGCCGGCGCCGATGAAGCCGAGGATGGACTCGGTGATCATGGCCGAACCGCAGATATAGGTCGCGAGCACGATCAGCGGCGCGATGGTGTTGGGCAGGATGTGCCGGTAAAGCAGCAGGTGCACCCGCGTACCCGACGCGATTGCCGCCTCGACGTAAGGCTCCTCGCGCACCGACAGCACCACCGAGCGCACCAGGCGCACCACCCGGGGGATCTCCGGGATCATGATGGCGATCACCACCGTGGTCATGGTCGCGCCGGAGAGGGAGATCAGCGCGATGGCCAGCAGGATGCCGGGGATCGACATCAAACCGTCCATCACCCGCATGATGATAGCATCCAGGACCCGGATGTAGCCGGAGACCATGCCGATCACCAGTCCCAGGGACACCGCCAGGAGCGAGACGGCCAGCCCGACCACCAGCGACACACGGGCACCGTAAATCACCCGGGCAAAGGTATCGCGGCCCAGGAAATCGGTGCCGAACCAGCTTTCGCCGGAGGGCGGCTTCAGGCGCTTGATGGGATTGAGCGCGACGGGATCGCCGGTAAAGAAGGGCCCGAAGATCGCGATCAGCACCATGACGGCGAGCAGGCCGCCGCCCCAGACGATGGAGGGATGGCGCCAGAGGAGGACCGCGAGACTCGGATCAGAGCCGCCGCCGGCTGGCGCGGCGAGCATCTCGCCCGCCTTGTTCGTGGAACTGGGCGTATCGGTCAATATCTGATCCTCGGGTCGAAGAAACAGTAGGAGAGATCGATCAGCAGATTGATCAGGATGTAGACGAAGCTGAAGAGCAGGATCAGGCCCTGGATGATCGGGTAATCCCGCTTGAGCACCGCATCCAGCACCAGCCGGCCGAGCCCGGGAATGTTGTAGACGCTCTCGGTCACCACCACGCCGCCAATCAGCAGCGCGATGCCGAGACCGATGACGGTCACGATCGGCACGGCGGCATTGCGCAGGGCGTGGCGCAACAGGACCTTGGTCTCGCTCTGGCCCTTGGCACGCGCGGTGCGCACATAGTCTTCCTGCAGGACCTCCATCACCGAAGCGCGGGTCATGCGCGAGACCAGGGCAATGAAAATCACGGAAAGCGTAAGCGTCGGCAGGATCATGTGGCGCAGGAAGGGCCAGAGGCCTTCACTGATGCTCTTATAGCCCTGCACCGGCAGCCAACGCAGCTCCATGGAGATTATGTAAATCAAGATGTAGCCGAGCACGAAGACCGGCACGGAAAAGCCGCCGACGGAAAACAGCATGACGAAGCGGTCGATCAGGCTGCCCGACTTCCAGGCCGCCAGGGTGCCCAGCGGCACCGCCACGATCACCGTGAAGATGATGGTCGTCAGGGTCAGGGAAATCGTCGGTTCCAGGCGCTGCGCGATCAGGGTCGAGACCGGCAGGTTGGTGAAGATCGAAATGCCCAGGTCGCCCTGCAGCAGGCTGCCGATCCAGGTCACGAACTGAACGACGATCGGTTCGTTCAGGCCGAGCTGCTCGCGGATCCGGACGATGTCCTCCGCGGTCGCGTAGTCGCCCGCGATGACCGCCGCCGGATCGCCGGGCGAAAGCCGCAGCATGAGAAAAACAAAGAGTGCAACCACCCCCATGACAGGAACGGTCGCCAGAATACGTCTGAAGATATAGCCGAACATGATGCCTCCGGCATTTCCGCCGCCCGACAAGGACCAGTCTACTACAGAAGACTCTGCAACAGACAGGCCTTACGGACGGCGGAAAGAGGTGTGATTACCAGATTGCCGGAGCGCTTATTCGACGGACATGTTCCAGAAGAACTGCACCGGCGATTTGATCAGGCCCTTGACGTTGTTGCGGTAGGCCACCGGAACGAAGAACTGTCCCAGTTGCCCCGAAGCACCGATCGCCCAGAGGCGGTCCTGCACCTTCGCGGCGATCTCCTTCTGCTCATCGACACTGCCGGCCTTGGCGAAGGCGGCACGCTGTGCCTCAAGCTCCGCGTCGGTTGGCCAGCCGAACCAGCCCTTGTCCGGATTGCCGGAGAAGGCAATAGCCGTGGGATTGCTCACATCGGCGCCGATCCACCAGGTGTGGAACATGTTCCAGCCGCCGTCGGCCACCGGATCGCGTTTGGCCCGGCGGGAGGTGAGGGTCGACCAGTCCATGGCCTGCAGCTCCACCGTCATGCCGATCTTGCGCAGCTTTTCCGCCGTGATGAGCGAGAAACCGGACAGCAGCGGAATATCGGTCGGCTGCATGATGACCACCGGCGTGCCGTCATAACCGGCAGCCTTAAGGGCGGCGGCCGCCTTTTCGATATCGCCGGCCTTCATGACGTCGCTGCCCGCGTCGTTCTCCAACGGCGTGGAGCAGGGATAGACGCTGTAGCAGGTCTTCCAGAACTTCGAATCACCGACCGCGCCAGCCATGTAGTCTTCCTGCTTCATGGCCATGATCGCCGCCCGGCGGACATCCGCGTTATCGAAGGGCGGTAGCAGGTGGTTGAAGCGGGCAAAGCCGATGTTGCCGAGGGGATCATTGACCTCGACCGTGATGTCTTCCTGGACTTCCAGGATCTGCGCCAGGTCGTTGGCGGGCTGCTCGAAGAAATCGACCTCACCGCTGATCAGGGCGTTCATAGCCGTGGTCTGATCCGGGAAGTAGGTCCACTCGACCCGGTCCACCTTGGCGATCTTACCGCCGGCGGCCGCGGAGGGCGGCTCGGAACGCGGCACGTAGTCCGGGTTCTTCAGATAGACCACCTTCGAGCCAGGCACCCACTCGTCCTTGCTGAACATGAAGGGGCCGGATCCGACGTATTCCTCGATCTGCTTGAAGGGATCGGTTTCCGCGATCCGCTTCGGCATCATGAAGGCAACGTTGGAAGAGATCTTGCCGATCGACTCCAGCACGAGGCCGTAAGGCTCGGACAGCTTCATGACGATGGTCTTGGAGTCGCTCGCGGTCAGGCTTTCGACAACCTCGAAAAGCTGCTGGCCCATGCCGTCCCGCTTGCCCCAGCGTTGCAGCGAGGCGATGCAGTCCTCGGCCGTGACGTCCGCACCATCGTGCCACTTGAGGCCGTCGCGCAGCTTGAAGGTCCAGGTCTTTTTGTCATCGGAGACTTCCCAGCTATCGACCATCTGCGGCTGCGGCGTGAAGGACTCGTCCATCGCAAAGAGCGTGTCATAGATCAGATAGCCATGGTTGCGCGAGATGTAGGCCGTGGTCCAGATCGGATCCAGGTTCTTCAGGTCTGCGTGGGGAATCACACGCAGCACCGTCTCGGCAGCCGCCGATGTGACAGTCTGTGCCGCCCCCAGGGAAAGGGGAAGCACGACCGCCGCGGCCGCCAAAAATTGTCGTTTTGTCCAACGTAACATTTTCCTGTTCTCCTGTTTTTGTGCAGGCCTCGGGTGCCCGTCGATTTAATTTTTAATTACGGAAAGAGACATGGTTACTGCATGCGATTGTACGGAAGGAAGCCCTTGCAGAGTCAATGCCGTTTTTTAGGCTTGACCGAAAGCAGCATCGCCAACACCCTCATAAGCCCCGAAAAAACCACCGAAAACGAGGGCGTCGATGCGCATTCTGACCGCAATGATGAAGCATGAAACAAACTCCTTCTCACCGGTAAAAACAGATCTCGCGCGCTTCGCCGCCTGGGGATTGCATCATAACGAGGCAGTGCTTGATGCTTATCGCGGCACCAACATGCCGATCGCCGCTTACATCGAACTGGCCGAAGAGCGCGGCGCGGAAGTCGTCGCGCCCGTCGCCGCCGAAGCCATGCCCAGCGGCCTGGTCGAACGCGAAACCTATGAGACGCTTGCCGAGTGGATTCTGGCGCCGCTGCGCGAAGGTGATATCGACGCGGTTTTCCTGGATCTGCACGGCGCCATGACCGCCGAACACCTACCGGACGGCGAAGGCGAACTGCTGCGCCGAATCCGTGAAATCGCGCCCGAGATGCCCATTGCCGTCACCCTCGATCTGCATACCAACCTGACCGAAACCATGGTCGCTAACTGCGACGTCATGATCGGCTACAAGTCCTATCCACACACCGACATGTACGCGGTCGGAAAGCAGATCGCGCAGGTCCTCTGGGACAAGCTCGAAGGCCGCGCGAATCCGGTCATGGCCTGGGGGCCGGCGCCAGTTCTCGCCCAAACGCTTGCGATGGGCAGCGACGACGAACCCATGAAGTCGCTGCAGGAGGCGACCCGCCGCGAAGAATCCGAGTCGCCGATTCGCGCCGCAACGGTCTTCGGCGGTTTCCCGATGGTCGACGTCGAACACGCCGGAGTCTCGGTCGTAACGGTCGCCGACGGTGACCCGGAAGCCGCGGAAGCCTGCCGGGACCGATTGCTGGATCAGGTCTGGTCGGTCCATGAAGACCTGATCTACGCGCATCGCCCGATCGGGGCTGCGATTGCCGATGCGAAGGAGCGCAACGTCGCCCCCATCATCCTGCTGGATCACGCGGACAATGTGGGCTCGGGCGGAACGTCCGACGTCATGACCGTGATCAAAAGCGTGCTGGAGGCAGGCCTGCAGGGCGTGGCCGTGGCGACCGTCTTCGATCCAGCCGCCGCCATGAAGATGCACGAGGCTGGAGAAGGCGCCGACCTCACGCTCGATCTCGGCGGCAAGATGGACATGCCCTCGATCGCGCTGGCGGGCAAGCCTCTGCGCCTCAGCGGTAAGGTGTTTAAGGTCACGGATGGCCGCTGGATCGTCCGGGGTCCGATGTACACCGGCGTCGAGGTCGACACCGGTCCGACCGCGGTCTTCGAGACCGCTGGGGTAAAGATCGTGGTGACGTCAAAACATCACGAGCCCTGGGACAGCGGTATCCTCTCGGAGAACGGAATCGATCCGGAGGCCTGCCGCTACATCCTGCTCAAATCCCGCATCCACTACCGCGCAGGTTTCGCACCTCTGGCCAAGGCAACCTACACACTGGATGGCGAGGGCGTCACCACCTCGGACAATTCCATCCTGACCTATGAGAACATCCGCCGCCCGATCTACCCGCTGGATCCGGCCGCTGCCGTGGAGGCAAACCGATGAGCCATCCGAGAATCGCCGTAGCCGGCTTTCAGCATGAGACCAACACCTTTGCGCCGCTCAAGACGCGCTACGAAGACTTCGAGGCAAGCGGCGCCTGGCCGGCCCTGACGCAAGCCGATGATCTCTTTGCCGTTTTCAAGGGCCTGAACATTCCGCTCGGCGGCTTTATCGACGCCGCGCCGGGGAGCTGGGATCTCGTGCCCATCCTCTGGAGCAATGCGGAGCCCGGCGGCTACGTGATGCAGGAGGCCTTCGACCGGATCGCCGCCATGATCTGCGACGGCGTTGCCGCGGCCGGGCCGCTGGACGGCATCTATCTTGACCTGCACGGCGCGATGGTCACGGAAGACTTCGAAGACGGCGAGGGCGAGTTGCTCCGTCGCCTGCGCGCCGTTGTCGGGCCCGACCTGCCGATCGCGGTCAGCCTGGATCTGCACGGCAACCTGACCCGGGACTTCATCGACCTCGCTTCCGTCGTGGCTATCTACCGCACCTATCCGCACGTGGATATGGCGGCGACCGGCGCGCGGGCACAGAAGCTGCTGGCGCAGATCCTGGAACAGGGACAGCCCTTCGCGAAGGCCTTCCGGCCAGTCGATTACCTGATCCCCCTGCAGGCGCAGTCGACCATGCGCGAACCGGGGCGGCGACTTTATGGCCTGCTGCCGGGCCTGGAGACCGACGGGGTGACCTCCGTCGATCTGGCCTTCGGGTTCCCGCCGGCCGACATCCATCACTGCGGCCCGACGATCGTCGCCTATGGCAGCGATCAAGGCGCGGTGGACCGTGCCGCCGATGAGATGCTGTCGGTGCTGCAGGCCAGCGAAAGCGATTTCCACAATCCGCTGATCCCCTCCAACGCCGCCGCACGCCAGGCCATGGAGCTTGCGGAGAAGGCCGGCAAGCCGGTGGTCCTTGCGGACCCGCAAGACAATCCGGGTGCCGGCGCCGTGGGCGACACCACCGGGCTGCTCAAGGCGCTGGTGGCCGAAGGCGCGCAGAAAGCCTGCCTGGGCATGCTGTGGGATCCCGAGACCGCCGCCAGGGCACAGGAGGTCGGGATTGGCGGCGAGTTCGATGCGGCCATCGGCGCCTGCATCGCGCAGCCGGATTGCAGCGCCCTGGAGGTTCGAGTCCGGGTCGAGGCCCTGTCCGACGGGCGCTTTCTCTTCACCGGCCCCATGTACGGCGGCACCCATGCGGACCTGGGGCAGATGGCGGTGCTATCTATCCTGGACGACGCCAGCGACGTGCGGGTCGTGGTCGGCTCGCATCGGGCACAGAACGCCGATCAGGCCATTTTCCGCCACATAGGCATCGAGCCGGGCGAACAGAAGATCGTCGCGGTGAAGAGCGCGGTGCACTTCCTGGCCGACTATCAGCCCATCGCCCAGGAAGTGATTTTCGCCGACGCGCCGGGCGCCAACCCCTGCCAGCTTGATCTGATTCCCTTCAAGCGGCTGCGGCCCGGTGTACGACTGGGGCCCATGGGGCCGGCATACCGGAAGGCGGCCGAATAACCGGCATCCTTCTCAGTCTTCGAAGCTGGCCAGGCCCTGACGCTTACGGTTGACCGTAAGGCTGGTGACATCCGGGCGTGAGTAATGGCCAGTGGGATCGAAGTTCTGCCGCTCTCCGCGGACCCGGCAGTGGTCGATATCGGCCACCAGCAATGCCTCGCTGTCGGTCACCGGCGGGATCAACCACTCGCCATCCGGCCCGGCCATGCAGGAGCCTCCGTTGGCCAGAATGGCTTCGCCGTCGGACAGGATTTCCTCCAGGCTCGGCGTGTCCGCCGGAAAGTCCTCCGGCCGCATGATACCGGAGACCGACAGGACGTAAGAGCGGTTCTCCTTGGCAATGAAGCGCGTGATGTCCCGCGTGAGATCGTCGCCACCTGGCCAGACCGCGATATGCAGATCCTCGCCCTGGGCATAGAGCGCCGTGCGCGACAGGGGCATCCAGTTTTCGTAGCAGTTCAGGCCGCCGACCTTGAACGGCGGCAACTCGTGGACCCGCAGACCGTGACCGTCGCCGGGCGCCCAGGCCAGGCGCTCTTCATAGGTCGGCTGCAGCTTGCGGTGCACGGAACCGATTTCCCCGGTCGCATCGATGTAAACCAGGCTGCAATAGAGGCTGTGGCCGCTCCGGTCCGGGGCGCGCTCCATGCAACCCATATAGACCGCAATGCCGCCTTCCCTGGCGGCGGTGCAGACCGCGTCCAGGTCGCCGCGCTCGATCACCACGCCCTGATCCAGGTAATGCGCGTAGAGCGTCTTTTGCTTTATGTCGTCGAAGCGTGCGCCGTCGGTGCGTTCGATCCAGAAGGGATAGCCCGGCACCAGCGCCTCACCGAGGGCCACCAGGCCGCAGCCCTCAGCCGCCGCCGCCTGCACCTGGGCGACGACCTTCTCCAGAGTAGCCTTTCGGTCGAGCCAGACCGGCGCGATCTGCGCCAGGGCGACGCGCAGGCTATCCTGGGGACGTTTGGCTGTCTGGGGCGAATCGGGGGTGACGACTTTCATTCGATAGCATCCTGCTGCGGAAAGGGGCGCAAAGATCAGCGCAGGACCGCGCTATCGTCAATGGAAATTTTGGGTCGCGAAGTTCAAGGTTTGGTGTCTTCGAACCAGGCCGTAATCGCTTCGCGCTCCTGCCGGCTGATCCCGGTCACATTGCCCGGCGGCATGGCGTTGGAACGACCGGCCTGCAGGTAGATTTCATGGGCATGGCGCAGGATCTGTTCGTCGGTCTCCAGCACCACGCCCTTTGGCGCAACACCGATGCCTTCCCAATAGGGCTCCTGAGCGTGACACATGCTGCAGCGCCCCAGAACCGTGTCGCGGACCTCTTCGAAAGAGGCCGAAAGATAGAGCGGATCCTGCGATTCGCTGATGTCGAATTCCTCCGATGTGTCACCGGGAAAGCTGGAGAGCCAGACGATCGCCGCAAAGCAGGTGGCAGCCACACCCCAGGTCCACCAGGGTTTGCCTTTGCTGGCATGCATGGAATTGAAGAAGTGCCGGATGATCGCGCCCATCACCAGCACCAGTGCCACGATCACCCAGTTCCATTTGGTGCCGAAGGCCAGAGGGTAATGGTTGGACAGCATCAGGAAGATGACCGGCAGGGTCAGGTAGTTGTTGTGGGTCGAGCGCTGCTTCGCCTGCAGTCCCAGGCGCGCTTCCGGCGTTTCGCCGGCCCGGAGCGCGGCCACGACCTTCTTCTGGTTGGGAATGATGATCATGAAGACATTGGCCGACATGATGGTGGCGATCACCGCGCCGCTGTGCAGGAAGGCCGCGCGGCCCGTGAAGACCTGGGTGAAGGCCCAGGAGAGAACGATCAGGAAGACAAAGAGCGCGGCATAAAGCAGCCAGTCGTTCTTGCCCAGCGGCGATCGGCAGAGCAGGTCGTAGATGATCCAGCCCAGCGCCAGCCCGGCCAGACTGATCAGGATCGCGCCCCAGGCCGGCACGTCGAGCACGGAGCGCTCGATCAGATAGAGTTCGGCACCGACGTAATAGACCACCACCAGCATAAGGAAGCCGGTCAGCCAGGTGCTGTAGGACTCCCACTTGAACCAGGTCAGGTGCTCCGGCATGGCCTCGGGGGCGATCATGTACTTCTGAATGTGATAGAAGCCGCCGCCGTGGACCTGCCATTCCTCGCCCGCGACACCCGTGGGAAGGTCCTCGCGCTTCCGCAGACCCAGGTCGAGGGCAATGAAATAGAAGGAGGAGCCGATCCAGGCGATCGCGGTGACCACATGCAGCCAGCGCACGGCAAAACTCAGCCAGTCCCAATACAACGGGTCCATCAACGACACTCCCCCGGACCGGATCTTTCACCGGTACAGCCATTCGAACGAAGCCACAGATTAGACCGCCTTGGCCACTTAAAGAAGACCCAAGCAGTCACGATGACTTTCAAAAAAAACCGAAAGGCGATAGCGTGGCTTTGAAGGAAGCAAGGTCATGTCGCTGCTGGAAAATATCCGGGTTTTCGTGAGGGTCGTCGAGCTGGGGTCGCTTTCGGCCGCCGGGCGGCAGATGCGCATCTCGCCGGCCGTCGCCAGCCACCGCATGAAGGAGCTGGAGAAACACGTCGGCGTGCGGCTCTTCAACCGGACGACCCGGCAGCTCTCACCGACCGAACAGGGGAAACTCTTTTACGAAGGCTGCCTGGAGGTGCTGCATGCCCTGGAGCAGGCGGAGGCGACCGTGGCGGCCGTCGGCGGGCGACCGCGCGGCGCGATCCGGGTCACGGTGCCGCTGGGCCTGGGCCGGCGTGTGATCGGACCGGCGATCCCGGATTTCCACAGCCTCTATCCGGAGATCGAGGTGCGCCTGCGGCTCTCGGACTATGTCATCGATCTGGCCCGCGAGGGGGTCGAGGTCGCCATCCGGCTCGCGGCGCTCGACGATTCCAGCCTCAAGATGCGGAAGATCTGTGACTGCGAGCGCCTGCTTTGTGCCGCGCCGGCGTACCTTGAGAAAAGAGGCAGACCCCAAACGCCGGAAGACCTGACGCAACACAACTGCTTGCAGTTACGTTATCCCGGCTCCACCCAGTTCCGCTGGCCGTTGCAGATGGAGTCCGGCATCAACAGGCTGGCGGTCGGCGGCCCTTTCGAATCGGATGACGGCGATCTGCTCACCGACTGGGCGGTAGCCGGCCATGGGATCGTCATGAAGCCGCTTTTCGAGGTGGCGGAACACCTGCGCGCCGGCCGGCTGCGGCCGGTCCTGCTGGAGACACCGCCGGAACCGGTCTCCCTGGCGATCCTCTATCCTCACCGGCGCCTGCTGGCTCCGAAGATCAAAGCCTTCGCCGATTTCATGCAGGAGCGCTGCCAGCAGGACCTCAGGGACATGCTGGATGGCCTGACCCTCGCGAACCTGCGCGACCTTCAAGCAGCTTAGGTCAGAGAGGATCGTGCAATGCCGAGAAAGACTTTCAAAAATTTTGCGGAAGCGAAATTGGAGCCGACACTCTAATCTGTCAGCCTCGAGATTCTCTTTTCCGAAGGCCTCTGGAACAGCTCACACCCTGGAACAGCTCACAAATGCACCCGCCCTATCCCCGTGACATGGCCGGTTACGGCCGCTCGACGCCCGATCCACGCTGGCCCGTCGATGCCGCCATCGCGGTGCAGTTCGTGGTCAACTACGAAGAAGGCGGCGAGAACAACATCCTGCACGGCGACCCGGCCTCGGAAGCTTTCCTCTCCGAGATCGTCGGTGCAGCGCCCTGGCCGGGACAGCGCCACATGAACATGGAGTCGATCTACGAGTACGGCGCCCGCGCCGGTTTCTGGCGCCTCTGGCGGCTCTTCACCGAACGCGACATCCCCGTGACGGTCTTCGGCGTCGCGACCGCTCTGGAGCGGGCGCCGGATCAGGTCGCCGCCATGCTGGAAGCGGATTGGGAGATCGCCTCCCACGCCCTCAAGTGGATCGACTACAAGGATTTCACCCGCGAAGACGAGCGCGCGCAGATGGCGCAGGCAATCGAGATCCATACCCGGGTCACCGGCTCCCGGCCGCTCGGCTGGTATACGGGCCGCTGTTCCGAGCATACCAATGAGCTGGTGGCCGAAGAAGGCGGCTTCCTCTATGGCGCCGACAGCTATGCGGATGAACTGCCTTACTGGGTCACGGGCGCGCACGGGCCGCAGTTGATGGTGCCCTACACCCTCGATGCCAACGACATGCGCTTCGCGACGCCCCAGGGCTTCAACTCAGGCGACCAGTTCTTCGCCTACCTGAAAGACTCCTTCGACAGCCTCTATGCCGAAGGCCTGGCGGGCGCGCCCAAGATGATGTCGGTCGGGCTGCATTGCCGTCTCGTCGGACGTCCCGGCCGCGCGGCCGCCCTCGCCCGTTTTCTGGACTACATCCAGGGTTTCGAGCGGGTCTGGACAGCGCGGCGCGTCGACATCGCGCGGCACTGGCAGGAAGCTCACCCCTACCGCCCAAGCGACGACGCCTCCGATCCGGCGCAGATGAGCGCGGAGGCCTTCGTCGCCCGTTTCGGCGGGGTCTTCGAGCATTCGCCCTGGATTACCATCCGTGCGCTGGTGCAACGCAAAAGCGAAGACTGCAGCACTGCGGACGGCTTGCATGAAACTCTGTGCCGCATCTTCCGGGCAGCCAGCCGGGAAGAACGCCTGGGTGTCCTGACCGCACACCCGGATCTCGCAGGACGACTGGCGCTGGCCGGTGAACTGACCGGGGATTCGACCAAGGAGCAGGCTTCCGCGGGGCTGGACAGCCTCAGCGAAGCGGAACTGGCGCGTTTCACCGAACTCAACAGGCGCTACACGGAGACCTTCCGCTTTCCTTTCATCATGGCAGTGAAAGGGCGCAATAAGCAGGAGATCCTGGAAGCCTTCGAAAATCGGGTCGAAAACGACGCCGAAACCGAATTCGCGACCGCCTGCAGCCAGGTCGAGCGTATCGCGTTGCTGCGCCTGAAAGATCTGCTGCCCTAGGCCCAACACCTCGATGGAAGCTTTATGACCAGCGAACACATCACAGCCGCCCCAGCGTCCCCCGAAGCCGAAACCTTCGCCGCGGGTCGGGTCAACCTGCTCGATCCCAGGCTCGGGGCGCGCGCGGTTTCCTGCAGCGACGACTTCTTTGCCTCGATGCACAGGATGCTGGCATCCGCACCACCCGTCTTCATCGCGGACAAGTACGACGAGAACGGTAAGTGGATGGATGGCTGGGAGAGTCGCCGCCGACGGACGGGCGGCAATGATCACTGCATTGTCCGGCTCGGACAGCCGGGCCGGCCGCAGCGCGTCGATATCGACACCTCCTTCTTCACCGGCAACTACGCCCCCTCCGCGGCCATCGAAGCCTGCATCAGCGACGATGAAGTCCCTGGCGAAGATGCCGGCTGGATCACGATCCTGCCGGCCGTCACCCTGAAGGGCAACGGGCACAATCTCTTCGAGATTCCGGCTTTCGAGCTTCAGGGCGACAGCGCGGTCACCCATCTTCGCCTTCAGATCTATCCGGACGGCGGCGTCGCCCGCTTAAGGGTCTATGGCGAGGTCGCCTATGACTGGTCACAAGCTGGCGACGAGACGACGGATCTCGCCGCCCTGCTGCAGGGCGGGCGTCCCGTGGCCTGGAACGACAGCCACTACGGGCCGCCCCATGTCCTGCTGGCGCCGGGACGCGGGGAGAATATGGGCGATGGCTGGGAGACCCGCCGCCGCCGCGAGCCCGGCAACGACTGGATCATCATCGCGCTCGGCCATCCCGGCGTGATCGAAAGCGCTCTCGTCGACACAGCGCACTTCAAAGGCAATTTCCCGGAAAGCTGCTCGATCCAGGCGGCTATGGTGCCCGATATGGGTGAGGCCGCCCTGATCGCCTCCTCCCAGTTCTGGCCGGAGCTGATGGAGCGCCGCAAACTTAGCGCGGACGCCGAACATCCCTTTGAGGGACTCGCGGAGATCGGCGCGGTCAACTACGTCCGTTTCAACATCTTTCCCGACGGCGGGATCAGCCGCCTGCGCCTCTTCGGAAAGCCGGTCAAATGACCCCTCGCCTGAAACCCCAGGCTCTGACCAGGGACGCCTTCGCACCCTTCGGCGATGTCATTCAGACCGAGGGCGCGAAGCACTTTCCAATCAACGAAGGCACCACCACCCGCTTCCACGACCTGGCGGAGGTCGATACGAAGGAGCAGAACGGGCGGCCGATCATCTCGATCTTTCGTGGCGATCCCCGCCCCATGCCTTTTCCGGTCCGGGTCATGGAGCGGCACCCTCTGGCCTCCCAGGCCTTCGTGCCGCTGTCGGGACGGCCTTATCTCATCGTCGTCGCCAGACCGGAGATTCCGGATGGCAGCGGTCTCGCGGCCGATGATCTTCACGTCTTCCTGGCCCAGGCCGATCAGGGCGTCAACTACGCCCGCAACGTCTGGCACCACCCGCTGATCGCTCTCGAGGCGCAGTCCGACTTTCTGATCGTCGATCGGGGCGGCGCCGGCGACAATCTGGTCGAGGTGAATTTCGACGATCCGATCGCCGTTCTGGAACTGTAATCTCAGCGGTTCTTAAGACCTGTGACGTAGTTCTCGATCAGGTCTTCCGTCAGATCCTCGACAGTCTCCACGCCGACCAGCCGAAGTTTGTTGGTCAGCGTCAGGGCACAGATCCCATGGATGCTGGCCCAGAGCACCCGCGCGGTCTGGCGGGCTTCCGCAGCGTCGCCGGTCACAGTCTGGAGGCGCTGTTGAATGAAGTGAAAGAGCGCGTCGATCCGCTCGCGGTACCAATCCGGCAGTTCCATATCGGGCGGCAGATTGTGCTCGAACAGGGCGCTCCAACAGTTGTAGTTTTGCCTGGCGTAGTCGATGTAACAGCCAGCCAGGGCCTTCAGCACCATCAGATCGCCATCCGTTGCACCTGACGGATTCTCCGCACCGAGCCGCTTTTCCATGAAGGCCAGCAGGTCTTCCAGGGTCACGGCGTTGATATGCAAGACAATATCATCGTGGTTTTCAAAGACGTTATACAGCGTGCCGACCGTGTAGCCGATAGCCGTCGCCAGCTTGCGGGCGCTGAAACCGGCCAGCCCCTTATCATTGATGAGATCGCGTCCGGCCGCAGTGGCCATCGCCTTGATCTCCTCGCGCGTATGATCGCTGCGCCGCGCCATAACTGCCCCCAACCGCCCTCGGAAACGGTAAATTAAACACTGTTCATTATTTTATTGAACAGTGTTTAATTGTGCCTTATGTTACCCTTGTCCGCAAGGGCCGATCCGCTGGAATCGAGGAAAATTCGTTATGTTTTTCGAACCTGAAGTCATTCTGATTCTCTTTGGCATTGGTTTTATCCTGGTCTCCTCGATTGCGACCTGGTTCGCGCTAAGCCGCACCGGCCATCTGCGCAGGCAACTGGCCGAGCTGGAACGACAACTCGCCGTGATGGCGCAAGCCTTGGCCGACGCCGGCATCTCGCTGCCCAAGGCCACCAAAGCACCGGCGGCCGCCGCCCCGCTTCCAGCTCGCGAGACAGACAGACGAGAAGCGTCGAAACCTGCGGCACAGCCTCCTGCTGCGCCCGCCATATGGACCAATGAACCTGCGAAAGCGGCAACGCAGAACCTGCCGGAGGAAAGGCAAAGCGAAACCGAAGCCGGATCGCCGGAACAGGCTGCCGAACCGGAGCGCGTGGATGGAAGCGGCAGTCACATTCCGCCAGAGCCTCGGGCAACGACGGCCGGCGAAGACCGCGAAAAGGAGGAGCCGAAAATCGCCGCGCGCGGCATGGCCGGCAGTTTCAACATCAGCCCCTCTCTCGAGCACAATTTCGGTGCCCGACTGCCGGTCTGGATCGGCGGCATCGCTTTTGCCCTGGGCGGGCTGTTCCTGGTGAAGTATTCGATCGACAACAACCTCCTCAGCCCGCTGGTGCGTGTCCTGCTGGGCGGCCTGCTCGGCCTCGGCCTGCTGGCCGGCGGCGACGTGGTGAGGAAGCGCCCGAACTTCGCCAATGGCCGGCGCATCGCCCAGTCGCTCTCGGGCGCGGGTGTCGCCGTGCTCTATCTGGCAATCTATGCGGCCACCAGCCTCTACGAACTGATCTCGCCAGCGCTTGGTTTCGTGGGACTCTCCGGAGTCACGGCAACGGCCATCGTTCTGTCACTTCGCTACGGCAAGCCGATCGCCCTCCTCGGCCTGATCTTCGGCTTCATCACGCCCGCGCTGGTGCCCTCGAACGAACCCTCTGCGGCGATCCTCTTTACCTATCTCATCGTTCTCTTTGGCGGGGCCATGCTCCTGATCCGCCAGCAGAACTGGTGGGATCTGGCGCTGCCGACGCTCGGTGCCAGCCTGGGCTGGGCGCTGATATGGATTGTCGCGTCTTTTGGCGACGACATGCTCGTCTTAGGCTTTTACCTTTCTGTCCTTGCGGGACTTGTCGCGTACTTCAATCAAGGGCATGTCCGTGACCGTCAAACGGGTGAAGCGCCAAGACTGGACCTGCGGACCGCCTTTGGTTACCTGGGCGTAAGCGGAGCGACGGTCATCTTCGCACTCGGACTGGCACTGGCCAGATTCGATTTGAGCGAATGGGGTCTTTTCGCTCTCTTGGCACTTGGCGGAATCTTGGTCGCCTACAGAGACGATCAACAGTACCGCTTCGTTCCCTGGATCTCGTTGCTCGCGACAACCGGCTTACTCTTCATCAGGACGCCGGACGACCTGGTCACCTACAGCGCCCTTCTCACCGGATTTGCCGCGCTCTTCGCCGGCAGCGGCTACCGGCTCTTCTGGCGCGCCGACAAGGCTTTGACCTGGGCCGGGCTCTCGACCACGGCGGTGCTCGGCTTCTATCTCCTCGCCTATTACAAACTGCATCTCGCGCCGGTATCGGAACAGATCGCCGTGCACAGCAGCTTCGTCTGGGGCGGCATCGCGCTGGCGCTGTCGGCGATCGCCATCGCCTCGGTCCGGGCCATCCAGGTGCAGTTCAGCGCCGAGGCCCAGAAGGAACATCTGGTCGCCATCTTCGCCGTGGCCGCCACCGCCCTGGTCTCGCTCACGCTGGTGGTCGTGCTGGACGAGAAGAACCTGCCGCTGGCCTTCGCCGCGGAAGTCCTTGCGGTGGCCTGGATCTACGTCAGGACCGAGATCAAGGTGCTGAGGCCGGTCACGGGCATCGTGGCGCTGATCTTCGGCGGCCTTCTCATCCCCCAGATCCTTCTGCTGGTGCAGTTGACCGCCTTCAGCCTGATCGAAGTGCAACTGCCCCTACAGCAAACCGTGCCGATCGTGGAAGAGCCGTTGATCCGGCTGGGTCTGCCGGCGCTGTTCTTCGTGGGTGCCGCCATCTTCCTGCGCCGCAAGGCCGACGATCCCCTGGTGCGTGCCCTGGAAGTCGCCGCGATCGCCCTGGGAACCATCATGGGCTATTACTTCACGCGCCAGCTCATGAACATCGATGCGAATGTCCTCTACGTCAAAGCGGGCTTCCTGGAGCGGGGCATCATCACCAACGTCCTGTTCCTCTACGGGCTCTTCTGCTTCTGGGTCGGACGGCGTTATCTGCGCCGGGCGGTCTTCTGGAGCGGTGCGGTGCTTTGCGGGGCGGCGCTGTTCCGGATCGGCTATTTCGATCTCTTTCTTTACAACCCGATCTGGTCGCATCAGGAAATCGCCGGCTGGCCGGTCCTGAACGCCCTGATCCTGCCCTTCGGTCTGCCCATTCTCTGGAGCCTGCGTGCCGCGCGCGAACTGGCGTGGCTCGATGAGGATGAACCGCTCCCCTACTGGGCGCAGTTCCTCAAGCCGATCGCGCTCTTGCTCGCCTTCGTCTGGATCACGCTGATCGTCCGTCAGGCCTTCCAGGGCAGTTTCCTGGACTCCGGCACCGCCGGGAACGCCGAGTTCTACAGCTATTCGGTGGTCTGGATCCTGTTCGGTATTGCCCTACTGATCGCCGGCATCCTGAAGCGCGACCAGATGCTGCGCTACGCCTCGCTCGGCATCATGCTGCTGTCGGTCGGCAAGGTCTTCCTGGTCGATGCCGCGGAACTGGAAGGGCTTTACCGGGTCTTCTCCTTCTTCGGCCTGGGCCTCTCGCTGCTGGGTCTCAGCTACGTCTACACACGCTTCGTGTTCGGCGGCAAAGCCGAAAGCCCGGACAAGGAGGAACTTGCGGCACCCACCACTGAGGAGCCGCGATGACTGACGGAAGGAAACCGAGAGTCCGTTAAAGCTGCAGCGGGACCGAGAGGTAGCAGCCGAACTCGGTCCCGATGTCGGCGCTGACGCGGGCATGGACCTTGCCCTGCCGGTCAAAGAAACGCTGCCGATCCTGGACGGGGAAGATACCCTCATGCCAGATGCTGGGGTGGATATAGAGCCCCTGACTGCCGTCGCACCAGAAAGCCACCACGTTCTCGGGCTTCAGATCATCGCCCGGCAGGGCCAACGGTACGACAAAGGGCTTGGGCTCGAGCGGAAAGAAGAGCTGGCCGCCATCCGGGTGGTAGTTGAGGTGCCAGAGCAGCACCCGTTCGCGCGGCACCGTCTGCGCCTCGGCCGAGGCCTGCTGCGGATCACAGCTCCAGCCCAGCACATAATCGCCGCCGACCGCCTCGTTGCGTCCGGTCAGAACATCGCCCTTCCAGAGACCTTCGAAGATGCCTTCGGTGGTGCCGCCTTCGTCCCCGCTATCCTCATCCACCGGCCGCCAGCCCTGCGCCGGCCAGCGGGTGATTTCGATTTCGCAGTCTTCCGCTCTATCGACGAGATATCCATAGCCCTTCAGGGCCTCGTCCGTGGCCGGGATCAGGGGAACCTGGATCAACGGCAGCGACGGCTTTTCGCTGGCCTCGAAGATATAGGTGGGCGCGTTGGTTTCGTTTGATTTCGGCAATGCGGTCATGACTTGGACGCTCCCGGAGGACGGAGGGAAGACCACCGGAGCATCCTACAGAATCAGGGAGCGGATCAATGACCGTTTGTGCGGAGCAGTTATGCCAGGGGGCGGTTAAGCTGCCACCAGAACACGGCGCTCGGCGAGGCGACCGCTGTCCGTCATAACCTCGTAGCAGGCGAAGTTGTGCTGCCGGGAGGTTTCAACCATCTCCTCGATATTGGCCGCGCAAGGCTGCCGCAGGCCGTGATGCTCGATCAACTCGCCGATCGGGGCATAGAAGATGCCGACGCGCTGCAGCAACCGAAGCAGCGCGGGTTCCATCACCGCGACCCATTCGGTGACGTCATGCGACCGGCTGATCTCCATGATCGCCCGCATCAGCCCGAGGGTGATATGCTGCATCACGACCGGCCGGCCGCGGCACTCGTCGCCGTAAGCGGTGTCGGAAAAACGGCGCCGAAAATCCCTGGAGATGGCGAAGCGGGAGACTTCCGCCGTATGGGCCAGCGGGAAGCGGCGGCGATCGCGAAAAGCCGGGTCGTCGCAGGATTCCTGCAGCGGAAAGCTGCAGGAAGGATCCCCGGACCGGGGCCGGACCAGACGCACGCCCCCGGCGACATTGCCGCTCGCGCGATGGATCAGAAGACCGTGCAGCGAATGGCCATCGTAAATGTCCCGCTCGAGACCCTCAGGGTTCTTCGGCTCGTAGGCGTTCTCGACGCAGTAAACCTGATACCGCAGTTGAAAGGCCTTCAACTTCAACTCGTCGGTCGTTGCCTCCACGACTTCGAAATGGTGATGAAACAGATCGACGAGTCGTATGTCCGCCATAAATAAAGAAAACCTCTCAAGACGACCCGAACAGGCGTTCCGGTCTGGTCTGCGCCGATTTGCTGAGCAAAGCGCCGAAACGAAGCTCGACGCTCAGGTAGGACTGTACGGAAAGAGAAGGGAAACATCCGGACTACGACCGCCCGGGAGCCCGGACAGCAATAGAAAATCTGTAAGCCCCATCGCCCCTGCTAAATCAGGAAACGATTCCCGCCAGGAAACTTTACACCCCATGGTAGATATTACTTTCTTGTTCTTTTGTTGTATATGAAACTACCAGAGGGTGGAAATATCAAGATGTGTTATTTTTGTGATACGAGGTTGTATCTATAATTATGACATGTTTTTTACTTTGAAAATATCTCTTGGACTTGTGAATAAACCGAGAATACGCCCAATAAAGGAAGCCGGTAAATCGGCATGATAAGCTTAATCGGGCGCCAAAACTCTCTTTGCCTGCCATCGGTCAGGGGTTTGAAAGCGCCTGTTTATTATGGTTAACACCGGCTTTTCTCTTGAAGCTGCCAAAAAGCGGAGTCGTGGACGGTGAAACCAATTCATAGAAGCGTGTTAAGACTTAATTCCCTGGATACGATACTTGCCGTGCGCGACACAAAGGATGAACGATCACGAACAGGATTATTTTGGCAAAAGCCGGCCGGCTTTATGCCGCGGCGGATGACGCGCGCTTGCGTTCCCATTCAAATGCCGTCCGGACAATAAAGTCCAGGTCGTCGTGCTGCGGCACCCAACCCAGCACGTCCCGGATCAGCTTGCTTTCCGCAATGAGGGCCGGCGGGTCGCCTGGCCGGCGCTCATCCATCTGCACCGGAAAGTCCACGCCCGAAACCCGCTTCACCGCTTCAACAACATCCAGAACAGAGCTGCCATGCCCATAGCCGCAGTTCATCACGCGCGAGGCGCCGCCCTGTTGCAGGTAGTCGAGGGCATCGATATGCGCCCGCGCCAGATCCGCCACATGGATGTAATCGCGGACACAGGTCCCGTCCTCGGTCGGATAATCACTGCCGAAAACCGTGAGGCCCTGGCGTAAACCGACGGCCGCTTCCGCGGCCACCTTGATGAGATGCGTCGCTTTCGGTGTCGACTGACCGATACGCCCCTGGGGATCCGCACCTGCGACGTTGAAGTAACGCAAGGCGACATACCGCAGAGACGACGCGGCGGCGAGATCCGCCAGCATGCGCTCGCTCATCATCTTGGAGGCGCCGTAAGGATTGATTGGCACCAGGGGCGCAGTCTCGTCCACGAGGCTTTGCTCGGGGATACCGTAGACGGCGGCGGTTGAAGAGAAGACGATCTTTTCGACGCCGAAACGCGCGCAGGTTTCGAGCAGCCCCAGGGTATTACGGGTGTTGTTGCCATAGTACTTGAGTGGATCTGCAACGGATTCCGGTACGACGATGTTGGCCGCGAAATGCATCACCGCATCGAAGTCATGTTTCTCAAAGACCGCCGCGAGGCCATCGCGATCGGCGAGATCCCCCTCGACGAGCGCGCCCGCGAGCACAGCGTCCCGCCGGCCGGTCGAGAGATTGTCGTAGACAACGACATCATGCCCGGCCTCGCCCAGTTGCAGGACAACATGACTGCCGATGTACCCTGCGCCTCCGGTGACTAATACGCGCATCTTTGTGCTCGCCCCCCAGTTCCTAAGAGTGCGGATCCGCCCCGTCAGGCGATCCAAAAGAAGGGATACAACAGTCCCGCCGCCGCGATAACACCTTCGCTTTGCGGGACGGCATGACCGACCAACCGAGGTATATGGCCATATTGGAATGTTGGTAGGCGGGGGTAGGAATCGAACCTCCGACTTCTCTCGTGTTGCAAGAGCGCTCTGCCACTGAGCTACCCGCCTATCTTGAAGAGGGTATAAACCCTGTTCGTCACATCAGATCTAGGACAAAAAAACGAATCTTATCTTAAACGGCAAGGACAATTTCGCGAAGCCCGCCGGGGAGCCCCGGAGAAGCCGGAAACCAGGCTCAATCACTGCGTCAGGAATGCTTGTCCGACGTAGATCATAGCAGCGTAACCGGCCAGAGACATCACAGGCAGCAGTACAAGCGCAAAACGCCCACGCAGGTCTCTCCTTCTTTGACCCGCTCGCCCGGCAAGCCCTTCCGCAGGATTCATTTCTTTGGCCCTTGCTGCTTCGAAGGCGCTTTGTTAACCAAATGAATCGCTTTTTGTCAATGACATAGCGGACGGTCGTTCTTAAGCGAACGAGCCTGGGCCCTGCGTGTTCAGATGCTCAGTTGCGGCCGTAGGTGTCTTCTATGCGGATGATGTCGTCCTCGCCCACGTAATCGCCGACCTGAACCTCAATCAGGTGCAGTGGATCCGCTTCCTTATTTGCCAGCCTGTGAACCACCCCTTTCGGGATGTAGACGGACTGGTTCTCTCTCAAGGTCGTCTCCTCTTCACCACAGGTCACCGTCGCGATCCCCTTGACGACCACCCAGTGCTCCGAACGGTGCTTATGCTTTTGCAGCGACAGGATCCCGCCCGGCTTCACGATAATCCGCTTGACGCGAAACCGCTCCTCCTCGTCGATGTCCTTGTAGTTGCCCCGGGGTCGATAAACCCTGCGATTATGAACGGCCTCGCTCCGCTTCGCGGCTTTCAGGCTCTCGACCAGGTCCTTGACTTCGCCGGCGCGGGACTTGGGTGAGATCATGACGGCATCGTCGGTGGAGACAACGATCAGGTCCTTCAGGCCTATGGCGGCGATCAGCCTGTCGTCCTCGCTACGGATGTAGCTGTCGGACACCGACCGCAGCAGGGTGTCGCCGGCGCAGACGTTGCCGTCGGCGTCCTTTTCGGCGATGTCCCAGAGCGCCGGCCAGGCCCCGACATCATTCCAACCCATGTCCGCAGGTACGACGGCCGCCTTGTCGGTGTGCTCCATAACGGCGTAGTCGATCGAGTCACTGGGGCAGGCTCCGAAGGCGTCCTCATCGAGTCGCACGAAGTCCAGGTCACGGTTGCTGTTCTCCAAAGCGAGCCTGCACTGCTTCAGGATATCCGGTGCCAGGCGGGCGACCTCGTCAAGGAACGCCCGTACGGGCAGAACGAACATTCCGCTGTTCCAGAGATAATCCCCTGATTCCAGATAGCCCTGCGCCGTCTGCAGGTCAGGTTTCTCTACGAAGGACGAAACCGCATAGACACCGTCATGCCCGTCAAGTGCCGCTCCCTGCTTGATGTAACCGTAGCCGGTTTCAGGGATGCGGGGCGTGATACCAAAAGTCACCAGTTGTCCGGCGGAAGCCGCCCCGGCCGCGTCATTGACCGCCGCGTCAAAACCGGAAGGATCGCCAACGACATGATCGGACGGCAGGAGCACCATAACCGCGTCCGGATCATCTCGCTGCAGCATCAATGCCGCAATCGTCACCGCGGGCGCCGTGTTTCGCCCCAGAGGCTCCAAGACAATAGCGTGCGGCTTCACCCCAACCTGTTGCAATTGTTCGGCAACGATGAACCTATGCTCGCCATTCGAGATAACGAGGGGACCGTGATAACGCGCGGAATCTGCAACCCGCAGCGCGGTGTTCTGCAGCATTGTCCGCTCGCCTGACAAGGGTAGCAACTGCTTTGGATAGTGGGCGCGGGAAAGCGGCCAAAGTCTCGAGCCCGATCCCCCGGAAAGGATCACCGGATAGATTTTCAATTCCCTCGCCATACCAAGCATCTTCCTTGAGTTAAATTCGCTTGCCGCTTCGCCGGCACCCTGTACGTCACACTTCGCGGCGTCCAAAGCTGCGACGGTGGCCACCTCTAACACAGAACGCCCCTGCGTCGGCAAGAGACTCATATCGCTTAAATTTTTTTACAGCGTCGCTTCTGCGGAAGGGAATCCAGGCAGCGACACGCGATCAGGCCAAAAATGACCGGGCAGGCCTGCAAGGCAAGTGTGTTCGGCCAGTCTCCACACCAGACAGCGACTGCGCGCGGAGAGTCGAAGAGTCTTACAAAATCCACCGTAATGCCGAAATGCCACAGATTTACCACAATATTTCATCGCTGTAGCAGAGACTTACCGGAACGGATATCCGGAGCGAAGCCGCGCGCCGCAGGAACCAGCACGGACCATCGGAAGGAAAGTGTTGAGAATTCTTACACTCGCGCAGAATTTTCTTACGCGGCTGTTTTTGTTAACAAATCCTTCATTTTCTCAAAGCGGCGTCTCGAAAATGTCTGGGAAGGAAGATCGATAACGTAAATTTTATGTCGGCACTCTTTACAATCGCACACGAACAATAGTGCCACCCTTCATTAATCACCTGATTCTTAAAGACAAAAACTGTTGGCATGCGAATTGCTTCGATAGGGCCGAAGTTCATTAGCGAGGGTAGTGAAATCAATGATTAAGTTTAGCAAGATTATGGGCGGAACCGCGGTCGCGTTGACGCTCCTTGCTGGCGCTTCGCAAGCGTCGGCAGCCCTGGTCACTGAATGGGGCTATGTTGTGCAGAGCGGCTTCTCCGCCTTCTCTCCGCCGGCTCCTGACCAGACCTCCGCGCCGGATGATAGCGGAAACAACGGTGTCGTGGGCTCCGTTCCGAATCCTGGTATCGGTGGTCTTCCGACCACTCTGTCCTGGGGTCAGGGTTCCACGGCAGCCGGGCCCAGCAGCCTGGTGGTGACCCCGACGGTCACCAATCCGCCGAACCTCTTCACCAACGGTGCTGCTGTCGCGGGTGCGGACATCACCCATAACAACAACATCATCACCGGTGCCAGCCTGTCGCTCGAGTCGGCCTCTCTGGCTTCGACCCTGCTGCTGACCCCGATTACGCCTCCGGGCGGTTCGATCGGTCCGGTTCCGATCCTCTTCAACATCCTCTTTGAAGAGACCGAGAATGCCGGCGTCGGCGGTGGCGACTGTACCCCGGGTACGGGCGGCGAGCCCTGCGCGGACATCTTCGTACTGGCCAATGGCCCTGGTGCACTCTCCTTCGACTTCCTCCTGGACGAGTTCATCTACACGGTCTCATTGACGGTCGAAGGCCTCGGCCCGCTGTCTGACGAAGCTTGCGCCGCGGCTGACAGTGCCGCCGGTTGTATCGGTTTCATCACTCCGGAAGAAGAGTCCACGACGCTGGGCACCTCCTTCACGATCACGGCACGCGCCGTTCCGGAGCCCGGCACCCTGGCCCTTCTCGGCCTCGGCCTGCTCGGCCTCGGCATCGCACGCCGCCGCAAGGTTGCTGCCTAAGTCATACCCCGACTTAGAGTTACCGAAAAAAGGCCTCCCGCCCTCGTGGCGGGAGGTTTTTTTGTTCCGCGGCAAAGATGAGTCGAGGCACAAATTCAGCCTGCAGAGGCTAAGGACCTCCCCAAGGCAGCGTGACGCAAGCGTAGGCCGAGCTTCGTCCTCAGGGCCCGAAAATAACTTGACTGGCGGCCCTGTTGGGAAAATTTACAACACAAGAAAATCCAACATCTTATTGTTATTCTTATATTTTTTCAGAAATTTCCTTCTGTTTCCCCGGAAAACGCGCAGTCTGTGACATTTTTAGGGCTCAAACGCTGTCGGCTGAATTTACAACTTCACGGCCTTTGCCAAGCTTACCTTTTCTTAAGCTATTGATTTTAAATGAAATCCATTTTTGGCACGCACTTTGCTTACAATGAGGGGAAATTCACATTTGCTTAGGATCGAACTGTAACATGTCTAAGTTTTCCAAGTTTTTGAGCGGTGCAGCAGTAGCGGCTACCCTCATCGCCGGTGCCGGTCAGGCATCCGCCGCGCTGGTGACCGAATGGGGTTACGTCGTGCAGAGTGGTTTCTCCGCCTTTGCGCCCGTCGCTCCCAATCAGAATGCGGCTCCCAACGACACGACCAACAACGGTGTCGTCGGTTCGGCTCCGAATGCCGGCCTGGGCGGTCTTCCGACCGTTCTTTCCTGGGGCCAGGGCAGCGGCGGTCCGAGCCAGCTCTTCGTGACCCCGACGGTCAGCAACCCGCCGAACCTCTTCACCAACGGTCCGGCTGTCTCCGGCGCCATGCTGACGCACGCCAATAACACCATCACGGGTGCCAGCCAGACCCTGACCAATGCTCAGTTGACCTCGACTCTGCTGCTGACCCCGCTGCAGCCGGCCCCCGGCGCGCCGATCGGTCCGCTGCCCGTGGTCTTCGACATTCTCTTCGAGGAAACCGCGAACTTTCCGGCCGGTGGTGGCGACTGTACCCCGGGCACCGGCGGCACGCCTTGCGCAGACATCTTCGTTCTGCAGGATCCGGGCGCTCTGTCGTTCGATTTCCTCCTGGATGAATTCATCTACACCGTGGCTCTGACGGCTGCCGGCCTTGGCCCGCTGTCTGACGAAGCCTGCGCCGCCGCCGGTGAAGCAGCCGGTTGTGTCGGCTTCATCACCGAAGAAGGCCAGGACAACGTACTGCAGACCTCCTTCACGATCACGGCTCGCGCTGTTCCTGAGCCCGGCACCCTGGCCCTTCTCGGCCTCGGTCTGCTCGGCCTGGGCATCGCCCGTCGCCGTAAGGCTGCCTAAGCCGCACTGGCTTAAAGCAAAGAAAGACCTCCCGCCTTCGTGGCGGGAGGTTTTTTGTGCCTAGAGCAAACTCATATCTATGAAAGATCGCCCGCGGTGATGCCGTCTAAACCTGATCTGCCCTAAGCTTAAGCAGCCTGATCAGGAAGTAGAGCGGCATTAACAGGATGGCGAGGACCAGGTAACCCGCCACAAGAATCTTGAGACCGCCGAAAAGCACCTGCGGGAACATGCCGTAGGCAAAATCCAGATAGAGCATTGCCCCAAGCCAAAGCAACGACAGGCAGGCGACGGCAAGCCAGAGAGCACGCCAGACTGGATGGGCCTTTACGGTCATGGTTCCGAGTGCTCCGTCGTTAGGGTCTGCCATCGTCGAACAACAGTCTTCAGGTCAGGGCCACCAGGGCGCAGAGCCGCAGTTCGGTCACTGACAGCATGCAGCCGTCGATCTGCAGAACCTCGCCGTCATCGAAGTCTCGTCGACGGAGCGCCTGGAAGGCCTTTTTCAGTTCCTGCGGGCGAGTCACGCCAAGATCACCGCCTGCGACGCCGGCCTCGGAAAGAAGCTCCAGGTTCCTCCGCGACAGAAGCAAGGCCTCCAGGCGATCGACACTTGCCTCCTCCGGCCGCTGCAGCAGATAGGCCTGACCCAGGACCGCTGCGCTGTGGCGCTTGGAGAAGAACGCCGTGGTCAGATGGGCCGCTGTCGACGACGCGGCGCCGGCGGCCGGTGCAGCCGAAACCCCTAAAACCGGCAGCGCAAGAAGCGCATTGAGCAGAGCGCGGCGATCCGGGATGGCAGGTTTGATCGTCATGACTTGAGAGCCTTAAGGTGATCCGACAGACGATATGCGAGCGCAATGATGGTCAGGGTCGGATTGACATTGCCGACCGTGGGAAAAACCGAACTGCCCGCCACAAAGAGGTTGGGCAACGCGTGCAGGCGGCAGTTTGCATCGACGACCCCAAGTCTGGGATCGCTGTCCATGCGGGTCGTGCCCATGTGATGGTAGTGGGGATGCGGATTGATCGACGCGTAGCCACCTTCCGGCAGCCTGACCCGGACCCGCCCCAGTCCGCTGCGGCCGAACTGCCGCTGCACCTCTTCCGAAATCCGCCCGAGGATGGCGCTGTCCTGCTCCGTGAGACGCCAGTCGAGCACACAGCGGCGCTGACCGAAGCGGTCCGTCGTATCGCCCAGGTAGACCCGGCTGTCCGGATTGGGAATCTGCTCCGAGATGACCACCAGATCGATCGATACCAGGGGATAGTCGGGATGGTGAAACAAGCGGTAGTACCCGCTTTCCGCAACGTCGTCGATATCGGCAATGACGTTCGCGAGATGCTGTCCGAAGTCGTCGGGAACCCTGCCTCGCGAGCCGGCGTTCACCAGCCGTGCCAGCGACTGCATCGCAGGGTCGTCGATGTTCTTGTTGAATTCGTTGACGATCTTGGCGGCCTGGAAACGGGCATTGACCAGTTGGGCCTGCCTCTGGGTCTTTTCCGGCAAGGTCAGGATACCCCAGGTCTCGCCCCAATCCGCCTCGAAGTCCTTGTAGAACTTGAAGTCGAGCTGCGGATCTGAGGGAAAAAGCGCCGCAAAGTCCGGGCTGGTCAGATGCTCCATGAAGTAGCGGCCGACCAGGTCGTTCTCGTTACCCAGGCCCGCCGTCTTGGTCTTATTGGCCAACAGCAGGATTCTCGGGTTTTCGATACCGCCGGCGGCCAGGACGTAGTGGGTTGCCCGCGCCGTCAGAGTCTTGTCGTTGAGGGTCTTGATCGTCAGCTCGGTCACACGAGTCGCCAGCTCATCGGTAACCACGTCGACGACATTGGCAAAGAGATAAGTCGTAATATTAGCCGACTCTTCCAGGCGCTCTTCGTGATAGAGGCCGAGCGCACGGGCCTCGCCACCCACGGTCTGAAAGACTTGAGACGCGATGGCATCATCAGCGAAATTCCAGGGCTCCGATCCCACGGCGCTGCGCTGGCTTTCGATTTCGAAAGCTTCGCTGGGGACGCCGCAAAATTCCGCGGCCAGCCGATAGTAGGGCAGCAGCGCGTCCAGGCCGAAGGGCCAGCCGCTGTGCGGGATCCAGTCCCGGACCTCGAAGTCTATAGCGTCCAGAGGCCGGATGTTCCCGCCCCAATGGTTCGTGCTGCCGCCCAGCATGCGCAGTCGCACCACGTCCAGATCAGGATAGGGAATGCCCACGACCTCGCCGGCGGCCAGGGCCTGGGTCTCTTCGTCCAGGCCGATATCACCGCTCTCCAGCAGGGCGACCTGCGTGCCGTCACCGTCAAAAGCGGTCGCGATCGCCAGACCAGCAGGACCCGCGCCGATCACACAGATGTCCGCCTCGATCACCTCGCCGTCGGCCAGGCTGCGCGTGTCCACGAAGGCCATCGTCTTCGAATTCCTCTATCTTTTCGCGGGGACAGTTGTATCAGGTCGGGTTAAAACGGCAAGTGTCACGCGTCGCCGGGCGCCCCTGGGCCGGTCCATAAAGAAGAGTTTGACGCAGCGCAGCGGGAAAGTGACAGTGATTGCCGGTCGAGCCGGTGACCCGGTCTGTCTGGCGGGTGGCGCGGCCTGTCGGATTCACGACTGTCCCTGCGGATAAGCCGGTTATGACCACACTCGTTTACTACATAAAACCCTTCTTTCTGCCGCCGCTCAACTTCATCCTGCTGGCCTTGATCGGATGGCTCTGCGCGAGGTGGTGGCCGCTATTGGGACGAAGCCTCGTGGTCCTGTCCCTGGCCGGTCTGCTGGTCTTATCCCTGCCAGTCGTCTCCGCCCTGTTGCTCGGCAGTCTGCAGACTCATCAGGCGTTGGATAGCAAGCAGCCGGTGGCTGAAAAGGCGGCAATCGTCGTGCTGGCCGCGGGTATGTATAAAGAAGCGCCGGAATACGGCGGTGAGGATACGGCGGGCGGCCTGACCCTTGAACGGCTGCGCTACGCTGCGAAGCTACACCGGGATCTCGGTCTGCCGATTCTGGCGACGGGCGGAATTGTCGGTGACATCAAAACCCCGCTTGCCGAGGCTATGGCCAAGGTTCTGAACGAAGAATTTTCAGTGGATGCCGTCTGGACCGAGCCGGCCTCCAGGAACACGCAAGAGAACGCAACTCATACGGAAGCGCTATTACGCGCGCACGACATCGAAACTGTATATCTTGTGACCCATTCCTGGCATATGCGCCGGGCGATCCTGGCGTTTGAAACCGCGGGGGTCAAAGTCATTCCCGCACCGACCCGGCTGTCGAGACCGCTCGAGATCCAGATCACAGACTTCATGCCCAGCGCGGGCGCCCTCTTTACCAGCTACTACGCTCTGCACGAGTGGCTCGGGCAGCTCTGGTATCTGATCGCTTATAGCTGATGGCATCGAGCTAGTCGGATCTGGGAGATCGGATCCCGAACATCCACTTTAAGCGGCGGAGGCCACCCGGCCCTGGTCACGATGCTTTTGGAACCACAGCTCCAACAGCATCAACACCCAGATCAGCTCACCATGAAAGGAGGAATGTCCGTTCCGGTGGGTCTCGATGGCCGTATCGAGAAAGGCCGGCTGAAAGATGTCGCGGCTTTTGAGGCTCGTGAGACTGTCATAGGCCAGGGACTGCATACCCGCATCGCTTTTCAGCCAGAGACCGAAGGGCAAGCCGAAGCCGTGCTTGGACTTGGTCAGGGTCGCCGGGGGCAGGAAATCGCGCACCGCGTATTTGAAGAAGGATCTGAGCTTGCGCCCTTCCAGCTTCATGGCCGGCGGAATCCTGGCAGAAAAGGAAAGTACCTCCTCATCCAGCAGCGGATAACGCACGGCCACCCCGGCCAGCGCCGTGGTCTGCTCCACCTTGCGCAGATCGTCGTCGGCCAGGGTCGTGCGCACATCGAGATAGAGCATGGAGTCCAGCGAAGACTCCGCGCCGGAGTCGTTGTAGTGCATCCGCAACAGCCGATAGGGGTTTTCGCGGTCGATGCTCTCGGCCACCGCCGGCCGGAAGCAGTCGCTGAGCTCGATGTCGTTGTAGTAGTTGTAGCTCTCCAGCCGGTCCGGCAGGGGTACCTTGGCGCGGCGAATATAGCTGCGGGCTTTGCGCAGTGGCATGATCCGCTCGCCCGCCGGGGCGTTCATGACCAGGGGTTCGAGCAGGCCGCCGCGCAGCCAGCGCGGGATGTAGTTATAGGCCTCGAAAATCTTCTGGTCGGCGTAACGCTCGTTCCCGGCAAAGAGTTCATCGCCACCGTCGCCAGCCAGCAGCAGCTCGATGCCGTCTTCACGCGCCATCTTCGCACAATAGTACGCCGCAACCGCGGAGCTGTTGCCGTAGGGTTCGTCATAGATGTCGGCGATTCTCGGGATGAAATCGACGATATCGGCCGGCGTGACGTAGTACTCCTGCAGTTTGACGCCATAGTGTTCGGCGGTGATCCGGGCGTAGCCCATCTCGTTGTGCTCGACCGAATCGAAACCGACGCCGAAGGACCGACTCACACGCTCACTCTGTTCGGCCAGCAGGCCGGTCACCGTGGAGCTGTCGATGCCGCCGCTGAGAAAGGAGCCGGTCGTGGCGAAATCCCGGCCGGCGGTGGCGCGCTTCATGGCGCTGCGCATGACCGTCATCAGTTCTTCCGCCAACTCGTCCCGGCTGCGGCTGTCGTCGCTGTAGTCGACGCGCCAGTAGGCGCCCACGTCCAGGCTGCCGTTGTCATACCAGAGGCACTGCCCGGGCAGCAGCTTGGTGACCTCCTGGAAGATGCTTCCCGGCGCCGGCGAACGGGTGAAGAACATGTAGTCATAAATCGCCTGATGACTGATGCTCGTGGAGATCTCGGGGTGCTGGGCGATAGAGTCGGTCGTGGTGCCGAACACCAGCCCCTCTTTCGAGGCAGAACGGGCGTAGCAGAGCGGGCGAATGCCGAGCCGGTCGGTCGCCAGCAGCGCGCGTTGCTTTTCACTGTCCAGGACGGCGAGCGCCCAGGCGCCCATGATCTGCTGTGGCGCATCGCGGCCATGCCGCCGGTAGGCTGCCGCCAGGGCTGCAGCCTGGCCGTCCCGGAAAGCGATGCGCTCCAGCTCCGGATCCAGCCAGCGGGGATAACCCTCGATCGCCGCCAGGACCGGACCTTCAGCAAAGAAGCTGATGTTCTTGCTGTGCCCCTTGATGGCAAGGGCCTGACCCCGGCCGCAGTGGGACTGCGATTGCGAAGCGGGAAAACCGAAGAGCCCGGCCGCCATCGCCGAGAGAACCTCCGGCGCCTCCGTCACCGACGTCGCACCGCCCAACCAGCCACAAAGCCCGCTCATCGTTAACGTCTTCCCCTCATTCCTCACCTTACGCAGCGTAATCTGCTGCGATCCGGTGCCTTCACCTACAGCGGCGACCCCTCTCCGGGGTCGTAGCACCAAGGGTCAATATTACCGTGCCTTGGCATAACGCCGCTTGATTTTTACCACCGCTCAGCCGGCCTCGGTCGCCGCCTGCCTGCGCTCGGCAAGCTGCCGCTTCATGCGGCGCAGTTGTTGCTCCAAACGATTTTTCAGAAGATTACGCTGCAGGACAAGCCAGGTCATGTCCTGTGTCGCATTGCTCAGGCTGCGCTTGTGTTGTCCCTGCCCGGCCATGAAATCATAGATTCTGGCGCCCTGGCTGAGATTTTCCTCGATCGCAAGATAATGTGTCACCAGACCGGGCTTGCGCTTCGGATCCTCATCGTAGCGAAAGCCGCTCTGATAGCCGTAGACATAGCCTTTGTGGAGAAAATTATAGAGATAACCGATGGGTTGGTCGCCGGCCGAGGCGCGCAGGAGCTGTATCTTGCCGTCCGCGAAGCCGGCGTCAATCAGGGCGCGGTGGAACTGAGTGAAGTAGGCATTGGAGAAGGAGCCTGATTCGCCACGGGCGGTCCAGTAACCCTGGTGCAGTTCGGCCAGTTCACCCAGAAAGCCATGGGCCTCGGCAAGGTTCCGAGGGGCCGTCAGCGAAAGCGGCCCTTCCGCTTCATAGAGCCGCAGGGCGCGGCGCAGTTGCTGACGGGTGTTACGGCTGAGCTGCGACAGATAATCGCCTTCGGCGCCGCGTACCACCTCCAGATCGACATAGTCGCAGGGCTTGAGGTCGAAGGTCCAGGGCAGTAACCCAAGCCTGGCGGCAACCGCCATGACATCCGAGAGACCCGCGGGCAGAAGACCGCTCAGGCAGATTTCGCTCCAGTTCGGGTCCTGCTTCAGCAGCCAGCTCAGGGCAGCCTCCGTGACGGCGGCATGTGCCGCTCTGTCGCAGAGAATGCCGCCGTACTCCAGGGTGAGGCGATCGTGATAGTCATCGCCGGTCTCGTTCAGCAACAGCCGGCCGACCGGCATGATCCGATGACGCTTGCCGGAATGAAACATCAGGATCGCCAGGCCCGCCAGGCGCCCGTCCGATGTGATCCGCAGCACCCGCGGTTCGAAACGCGGCGGAAGCGTCTCCAGCCAGGTCCCGATCCAGTGCCAGGACTGGAAAAAGGACGCCTCGCAGCTCTGCTCCAGCGTCCGCCAGGAGTCGCCCAGCGCGGACAGTCCGTCAATGCCTTCGCAGGAAACCTGATAGGATGCGGTCATAGCCTCGGTTTTTGTTTCGCTGCGGTCGGATTGCGGGTCGAAAGGTGTCATTGAACTGTTACTGTTATGCCCTTCGCGGCTCTGCGAAAGGTCGTAGCATAAGCCGTTAACGAAATGCTATGTGGATCTGTGAATAGTTTCTTACCTCTAGTGTACTAAACCGCCTGCCGGATCTTTCCAGACGGCGTAAAGCGCGTCCTCGTTTTCCTACAGCAGCTCATCACTTTGCCGGTCTCCCGATTATGCAGTCGAAACTCTATAAAGACCTTAATGCCCTGCCGGCCGGCTACACGGCGTTGTTCGAGGCGGCGGGGGGTGAGAGTTTTTATGCCAGCCGCCCCTGGTTCCAGACTCTCGCCGACACCACGCGCGAGACCGGCGACGAACTCTATCTCTACGGCCTCGAGCAGGAGGGGGCAGAGACGGCACTCGGCTTGCTGGTCGCGCGCAGCGGCGCCGGCGCGGCGGCCGGCCTGCCCGCGGGCGACTCGCGCAGCCTGGCCGGCTTCAGCACCATGTACACGACGCAGTTCCTGCCGGTCATCCATCCCACCGCCGTGACGCCGGAAAAGGCCGCGGAGGGCTTCGCCCGGGCCCTGGCGGCACAGCGGCCGGCCTGGCGCAGTCTCAATTTCGAGTCACTCGATCCGGCCGACGCGTTCTTTCCGGCCTTTGAGACCGCGCTGCGCCGGGCCGGTTTCGTGGTTCAAAGCTATGCCCACTTCGGCAACTGGTATGAAGGAACGGAAGGCGACAGCCTGGAGTCCTTTATGGCGCGCCGGCCGTCGGTTCTGCGCAACACGGTCAAGCGCAAGGGCCGGAAGCTGGAGAAGATGGACGAGGTCCGCTTCGAGATCCTCACCGGTGGCAAGGATTCGGATGATACAGATCTGGACAGGGCCATGGATGCCTACGACGCCATTTATGCCAACAGTTGGAAGGAACCGGAACCCTTCCCCGACTTCACCCGCCGGCTGGTCCATGAAGCGGCGGCGGCCGGTGCGCTCTGCCTGGGCACCGTCTACCTTGGCGAGCGGCCGGCGGCATCGCAGATCTGGATCATCGCGGGCGGTCGGGCGACCATCTTCAAGCTGGCCTATGATGAGGAATTCAAGAAACTCTCCGCCGGCTCGGTCCTGACCGTCAGGGTTCTCGAACATGTGATGACCCACAACCGGGTCGTCGAAGTCGACTACGGCCGCGGCGACGATGCCTACAAAAAGCAGTGGCTTAGCGAGCGGCGCGAGCGGCGCGGCCTTCTGGCCTTCAATCCGCGCACCCTGCAAGGCGCGCTGGGGGCTCTGCGGCATGTGGGCGCTGCCCGTTTGAAGGCATTGCTCAGGGGCTGAAACACTGTCGTTCAGGCACCTGGCTCCGCCTATCGCACAGCAAGGAAACCTGAAAAAAGCGCAGATTTCCGCCATTTGATTAACCAAAATGACACAGCAAGGCGATGATCAGAGAGTTGACTTGGGGAGGAGGAATCGTAAATTATATTGTTTGAAGGATGATAAAATCTGGGCTTTGAGATGATGCGAAACCTAATGCTGGCCCTGTCGATCGTGATCGGTAGTGCGACGGCTGTTTTGGCTGCCCCATTATTGGACACGCCCGTCTACTATGAACCGAGCGATACCTACTTCGAACTGGTAAGCTTGAAGAACCAGTACCCGGGCCGATTCGTGCGTGACGAAACGAGCTGGCTCTCAGTTAAGGGTTTGGCGGCAAAACGCACTTACAAAGGGCGCCGGGGACGTTTGGCGATCGTCCGGGATCGTGAGACCAATGTATTCTTGCGGGACACCTTCAAGCCTAATGTCTCGTCGTGGTTTGGGCTGCAATATCTCTGCAAATACAATCGGTTAATCTGGGCAAACGGGCGTCTGCACGAAAAGAACGGCTTTCAGAACTGGGCCCGGGTATGGAACGTACAGGGCAAGAATCCCTCAAATCCAAACCGCAGCGAAGGCTGTAGTAATCACGGCTACTTTTACGCAATTCACTACTGGCCGACAAAATTCGGTTTCACATGGAATGCAAACGCGAGAAACGTCCACTGGAAGCTGATGTTTGTGGAGTATCCGCCGCCCCAAACCTACTGGAAGTAGTGCGCCTCTCGGAAATAGCAGGCTTCAGCCGGCAACGACGAAGGCACCACTAACGCTCATCGGCTGCTTCAAAGGCTCGCGCGAAGCCGCTTTCGTGACCGTGAATTCACGACATGGGCGGGCGCGAAGGCCGGGCTCGGAACACGATCAGGCGCGACGTACCGAAATTCCAAACAAAGAGGACCACCACGGACGCCAGCTTGCTCGCGATTTCGGGCATGAAATGGGTCAGGCTCCAAACAACGATGTTGGATAAGGCGAGGCCGCCCAGCCCCAGCCCGATGAACAGGAGATACTGCCTTTCAGTCCGGCCTTCGTGTTTGGTTTCCGAAAAGGTCCAGTTCTTGTTGAGAACAAAGCTGCCCGACACAGCGACCAGATAACCTGCGGTATTTGCAACCAGAAGCGACGCTCCAAAGCTGTAAAACAGGAGCGAAAATATGCCGATATCGACCGCGGTATTGATGACACCGACAATACCAAACCGCAGAACGCGCTTGAGCTCGGGGCTTCTAAAAAGGTCGAGTTTCATCTTTTGGCAAACAATCCTGTTGTAAGCAATCCTGCGGCGCCGAAGTTCAGAACAGTTCCCCTGCTCGAAGGTCTTGGCACTTCATCATAGGTTATACTTTGCTAAACAGGATACCGGGGAAACCGGCGTTGTGAAGCCGTGTGATTCAAGCTATAGCTGTCGATATTGCTGATATAGTCTGTGAATTGAGCACAAAAGCGTTATTTCTCTGACGATGCACCGCCGGACAGATGTATGAATGACAGCGACTCTCTTTTGGTCTCGGTAATCGTTCCAGCTTACAACGAACAGGAAGTTATCAGGGAGTTCCACAAACGCCTGAGCGCGGTGCTTGACAGTCTTACCGTCAGAAGCCAGATCGTGTTCGTCAACGACGGCAGCACTGACGATACGCTCGAAATCCTCAAGTCCCTGCAGACCGATGACGCCAGAATCGCCATCGTGGACCTCAGCCGTAATTACGGTAAGGAAATTGCCCTCACGGCCGGTCTCGACTACGCCCGGGGCGATGCCGCAATTCCCATCGACTGCGACCTTCAAGATCCGCCGGAACTGATCCCGACGCTGATAGAGAAATGGCGGGAAGGCTATAATGTTGTCTATGCCCGGCGCGTTTCGCGTGAGGGGGAGACCTGGGTGAAGAAAGCGACGGCTTTCGGCTTCTATCGCGTTATGCAGGGCCTGGGCGGCAAGGTGGTGATCCCGGCGGATACCGGTGATTTCCGACTGCTCGACCGTAAGGCCCTGGACGCCATGGGCCAGATGCGCGAACAGCACAGGTTTATGAAGGGCCTCTTCGCGGTCATTGGCTTCAAGCAAGTCGCCGTCGATTATCAGCGCGACCCCCGCTTTGCCGGCACGACAAAGTGGAACTACTGGAAGCTCTGGAATTTTTCGCTTGAAGGGATCACGGCCTTTACGATCGCGCCTTTGAAAGCCTCCACCTATTTCGGTCTCCTGACCGCCCTGTTCGCTTTTCTCTACGGCCTGTACATCTTTACCAAGGCGCTGTTTTTCGGCGACCCGGTCCCGGGCTTTCCTTCACTGATGGTCATGATTGCGTTTATCGGCGGCATCCAGCTTATGGTTCTCGGGGTCATCGGTGAGTATCTGGGCCGTGTCTTTAACGAAACCAAACGGCGTCCACTGTACTTTGTGCAGGATGTTCTCGGTCTGAGTACGCCCTTGCCAAAGATAGCCGACGCTGAGCTGACGAGTGATGAGCTTGCCGCCAAGTGATTCTCTGCGGCGGGGGTCCGCAGCCTTAATCCTGATCATCGCGACAGGCCTGCTGTTCTCGCAGACGCCGACTGATGGCTCGTTTTCCTGGTTCGAATCGTCTCGCAATGCCCTGAGCGGCGCCTTTGTGCGTGATCTCATACTGACGCTTCCTTTCGACGATCCGGTCGGTTGGGCAGAGGCTTACTATGCCCAGTATCCTTCGCTGGTGATTCTGTTTTACCCTCCCATGCTGCACGTCGTGCTGGGGCTCGCCTTCATTCCGCTTGGGGTCAGCCACCTCTCGGCAATGATCGTCGTCTTTGGTTTTTACTTTGCCCTGATGACAGGCATCTATGCCTTGGGACGGCGCTTTTTCGGTCCGCTCGCGGCCGCGGGGGTGGCCTTGGCCTATGGCCTGTCGCCCGAGGTTGCCCTTTGGGGGCGGCAGGTTCTCCTCGAAGTTCCGATGATGGCCTTCCTGGTCTGGTGCGCCTGGTTCGGCTTGCGTTTCATGGATAGCGGCAAGCCTTTGGATCTTTACGCCATGGCCTTTCTCGGCCTGTGCAGCCTCTATACCAAGCAAACCGCTTTTTTCGTCATTCTGATTCTTGGGCTGTTTTTTCTTTTCACGCAGGGCAAGGCCTTGCTCACGCGCCGATACTTTTGGGTCACGGCTATCGTAAGTTTGATTGCCCTCGTACCGCTCGCCGTGATTCAGGTGAAGTTCGGCTCTTTCAACGTCCAAAACACGACGGCACACCCGGATGGTGTTTCCGCAGGCTCGCTTGAAGGTTTGTTTTGGTATCTCGTACGCCTGCCGGAAGTGCTTGGTTGGTGGGTCGTGGCGCCGGCCGCCGCCGCGGTTCTATGCGCGCTGCCGAGACTGCGCAGGATATGCGCGTCGAGAGACATTCTGTTCTTCGTTTGCTGGTTCCTCGGGGGCTACCTGCTCTTCACTTTGATTGACTTGAAAGAGACCAGGCACGGCCTGCCCATGTATCTTCCCGTCGTGTTCGCCGCCGCCGGTTTTTTCAGTCTGCCGGTCCTGGCGAAGTGGCGGGAGTATCTGGTTCTGGCGGTGGGCGTGGGGGTTGCGGCAGTCACGCTGCTGTTCCATCCTTCGCCCCACGGGTCCGGCTACAATCAGGCTGCGGCTTATATCGCCGAGCATGCCCCGCCGAACGCCGTCGTGCTGTTTTCCGGCCACAAGGACGGCGACTTCGTCTTCAACGTGCGGGCGCAGGATCAGCGCGACGACATCACGGTCTTACGGGCTGACAAGCTGTTTCTGGGCTTCGAAATCCTGCCGACCCTGGGGACGGACGCCAAAGATCTCTCCCAGGCCCAGATCGCCGAGCAGCTCAGGCGGTTCGGAGTCTATTATGTTGTGTCAGACGAAAAGTCCTTTGCAGAGACACCGGTCATAAAGAGCCTGATCGGGCTTCTGCAGGGTGATAGCTTCGAGCGGGTGAACTCGGTCCCGATAACGGGCGCGCCGATCGTTCGGATCGACGAACTGGTGATCTACCGGAACAAGGCTGAGCTGCCCGATGTCGTGGAGAAACCCAGCCTGGAAATCAAGGCCATCGACAGGACGATCGATTAGAGCGCAACGGGGAAAACAGGGGATTCAGGGGGAGTGGACCGAAGCCCTTATTTCTTCATTTCAGGCAGCGCGGGATAGGGATCGAGGCTGGCATCCTGTCTGGACTTGTACCACTTGTTGTTGCCACCAAAAGGCCTGCCGCCGACAAAGGTGTTTCCCGTAACCTCGGGCGGAGGAACATCTCGGCTATGGACAAAGCGGCGCGGACGCTCGGCCGGCTCTATGACGATGATATTGTCCTCGATCAGGCTTGAGTTCAGCGGGAATCCGTCAATCCCCGGCCCCCCCAGCTCCAGGCCAATTCCGATAATATCCGGATTGCTGCTTTTATTGCCTTCCTGCAAAACATTGTTCCGGATGATCACGGTTCCGCCGTTCGGCAGGTCGATCAGTCTGCTATCCTTGCCGTCCAACGAAGCAATCACATTGTTTTCAATGACCGTCCGCGAAGCGCGGCTCTTGATGGCATGCCCCTCGTCTTTGGGTGAGAGAAACATGCTCCGGCGAACAGTCAGTTCGGCTGCCCGGCCGATATAGATTCCATGGGCACGGCCACATTTGATACCGCAGGCCCCTCCCAGGCGCTCGAACCTGCTGTCTTCGATCAAGATCCGTCCACCGCCGCGCGATCTTGTGAGCACGCCCTGCTGGCTGTCATGGAAATAGACATTGCGGAGCGTGAGGTTCTCACCTTCGAGCCGGATGCAGGCTCCATTCCCGTCGCTGACCCCGATGCCTGAGCACTCAATGCCTTCAATCGTCGTGTTGTCGCCCTTGATCACCAGGGTCGCCTTGCCCTCGGCCGCCGACTCCAGCAGATGCGTTCCCTTCGAGCCTTTGATCGTGACGTTGCTGGCCGTGAGGACAGCCGCTTCATAGAAGCTTGCACCGCCGATCGTGATCGTCGCGCCATCCTCAGCGGCCCGGAAAGCCTGACCGATCTGCCGAAAGTCCTGGCAGTCGGATCCGTTGCAGAGCGTGACGACCCGGTTCGGGTCGAGCGTCGGTTTCTCCTTGGGCAGACGGTAAAGCCAGACCCCCTTGTTGGGACTGCCATAGGCCGCAAAGACATCCAGGTTCTTCAGATAGACGAACTTCGAGTAGGGACGGCTGCGTTTCGGGGCCGCGCCACCGTGGTTTTCGTAGAGAACCCACTCGTTGGTGACCGGATCGAGCGTGAAAATCCGCCTGTCACCCGACCAATAGACAAAGTTCTCATCCCGGTCGTTATAGGCAACGCCGGCGACTTGACTGAAAGTCGGCCGTTTTATCGGATTCGTCAGGCCTCCGACGCTGCTGCCATCACCGAGATTCGCGGATCGCACGCCAATCCGATCGCTCAGCACCATCAGGCGCCGGCTCGGATCGATCGCGACGGTCCCGTCCGATCCCGTATGCTGCACCTTGCGCATGGAGCTGTATTGCTTGCTTTCGACATCAAAGACCGAAAGCCGGTAGCGGGACACGAGCACGATGTTTCCCGTCGCGGGATCGAGTTCGGCTGACCTGTAACCCTCGATATCACGGCTCATCTCGGGGCTATGACTGTCCCAGCGCTTCGTCTTGGGGTCGAATTCCCATATCGGGGCGCCCGACCAGCCGTTGCCGCCGATACAGAAAGGGACCTGGCTCCAAAGAAAAATCGTTTCTGTCCTGGGGCTGTAGACGATGCTGTCGTAGGTGTGTCCCGGCACCGGCGCGTCGAACTTGCCGTCGCCATCCAGATCCGGCACCCGGGGACAGGGATGCTGCTGGTTCTTGGCAGCGTCCCACTTTCCGGTTTCCGGGTTTTTATAGACGAAGGGACTGGGGTCGGTCAGGCGCGACCAGCTCAGATTCGCGAAGTCGAAGGCATAGACCTCGTTTCCGCTGTAGTCTTTGTGCCCGCCGCCATGAAAGTACCAGAAGCGTCCGTCGAAGGCCGCGCCGTTCCAGGCGCCGATTACAGCGGCCGAGCCGGTGACTCCACCGTTTTCAGGCGCGCGCGACCGTTCAAGCAGGACCGACCGGATGGCACTGTCGGGAAGCTCGAACCAGCGCCCCGGCTCAAGCTTGGAAACGATCTTTGCCAAGGCCGGCATCTCCAGCGGCTGGACGGCGAAAGCGTCCGGATCGGCCGGGCGCTTAGGACTTTGGCGCCTGGCCGCCGTCGCGGGCTTCGCCGGCGCTTCGACAGTGACCGGCTTCTGGGCTGGTTTTTGCACCGGTTTCTGCGCGGGCTCTTGCGCCTTCTTGGCATTCCCTCCATCAGCCTCCACGGCCGCTTCGGTGCCCTCGCGCGGCGCGGGCTTCGCAGTCGGTTCCGGGCTTGCCTCGTGTTTCTGTGGCAGCGGCGCGGGCTGCGCCGGCTCGATGGTCGGTGTACCATCCGCGCCTCGACGGATCGTGCCGCTTTTCCAACTCGGGCCCGCCGGCAACTCGGCCAGAACCTGTTCGCCGGGCGAGCGCTCCGCGGCGCAGGCGCTGAGCACGCCGGTAAAGCCGGCGGCGAAGAAGGCGGAGACGATCGCTGTGGCTTTGGCCCCGAATGGTCGCATTACGCTTCGCTTTCTCTCCAAGCTTCCAAACCCCAACCGGTATAAGACCCGGCGAGATCCCAGTCACGCGCGGTCACATAAGCTTAAATGAATCCATATATTAAGCGACAGAGACTATATTGTAGCGGGCGATCTCGCGCACAAGTTTGCAGAGAGTTCAATTTGTCGTTTACTGCCTGCTCTCAACCGGAAAGCAGCGGGCGCGAAGCTGAAGTAGGAGAGACGGGCGGAATATGCTGGTACAAACGGCAAACAGGCGAATCGAACTGCCCGAGGATTCGGCACCACTCCTGACCGTCATCATCGATACGGAAGAGGAGTTCGATTGGGCCAAGCCCTTCTCGCGCGACAACGTGGCTGTCGAGAGCATCGCGGCGCAGCGCAAAGCACAGGAGATCTTCGCCCGCTACGGCATCGTGCCGACCTATGTCATCGACTATCCGGTCGCCGCAACGGACTCCTCTATCGCCTGTCTGAAGCCGCTCATGGAAGCCGGCGCCTGCGAAATCGGTGCGCACCTTCATCCCTGGGTCAGCCCACCCTATGAAGAAGAGGTCTGCACGCTGAATTCTTATCCGGGCAACCTGCCGCCAGAGCTGGAACGCCGCAAGCTGCAGCAGTTGACCAAGACGATCGAAGAAAATTTCGGCCGCCGCCCCACGGTCTACAAGGCGGGCCGCTACGGCGTTGGCCCGGATACCGCGTCGATCCTGGCGGAACTGGGCTACAAGATCGATGTCAGCGTGGTGCCTTTCACTGCCTTCACCGACGATGGCGGCCCGGACTTCCGCGACTTCGCCTTTCAGCCCTACTGGTTCGGGGCTGAAGAGGATCCTCTGCTCGAGTTGCCATTGTCCTGTGGTTTTTACGGCGCCTTTTCCCAGCTCGGCCAGCGGGTCTTTCCCCTGGTTTCGGGCCCGCTTGGACTGTCTGTGCGTTTGCCGGGCATCCTCTCGCGGAGCCATCTGCTGGAACGGATCCGCCTGTCGCCCGAGGGCGCAGATCACACGGAGCACCGCCGCCTGACCAAGAGTCTGCTACAGCAGGGCTGCCGGGTTTTTTCCTTCACCTATCACAGTCCCTCGCTGGCGGCGGGCCACACGCCCTATGTGCGCAGCGAAGCGGATCTGCAGCAGTTCCTGGATACGCTGGATCGTTACTTTGATTTCTTCATGAATGAACTGAACGGACAGCCGACCACGCCGACCCGCTTTCGGGAACAGCTTCTTCAACGCGCAGGACAGTCCGCGCCCCAGCGCACTTCCAGCTCCGCGGCGGTGCAGCAGAGCGGCGCCTGAACGCGGAGCGAGCCCTTAAAGCCGCGCTTTCAGGCTGGCGACGACCCGGCCGGCCGTCTTTCCGTCCCACATCTCGATGGTCTTTGCCTTTGGCCAGTCGCCCGCAAGGACCTGATCGACCGCCGCCTCAACCGCTTCCGGAGGGGTCAGCCGGTTGGTGCCGTCCGAAATGGTGATAGGGCGCTCGGTGTTGTCGCGGACCGTGATGCAGGGAATGTTCAGATAGGTGGTTTCTTCCTGGATACCGCCGGAATCGGTGATGACCAGCTTGGCCTGCCGGACCAGCCCCATGAACTCGACATAGCCCATGGGCTCAACCAGACGGACACCCGGAGCATCGCTCAGCCGCGGCATGAGCCCGAAGTCATCGAGCTTCTGCCGCGTTCTCGGATGGGCGGCAAAGACCAGTTCGCAGCGCTGTGCAGCACTGGCGATGCGTTCGACGAGCGTCGTCAGCTTCTCAGGATCATCGACGTTCGAGGGCCGGTGCAGGGTTACGACCCCATAGCTGCCTGGCTGCAATCCCAGCTTTTCGTAGGTGGCCGCGCCTTCGATCTTTTCCCGCAACATCTCGTAGGCGTCCAGCATGATATTGCCGACCCGGTCGATACGCTCGTCGGCGACACCGGCGGCCTTCAGGTGGGCATCGCCGTCGGGTGAGGGCGTCCAGAGCAGATCGGCGACCGAATCGGTGACGATCCTGTTGACCTCTTCAGGCATGGTGAGATCGCCGCTACGCAGGCCCGCTTCCAGGTGGGCGACCGGGATGCAGAGCTTCGCGGCAACCAGGGCGCAGGCGAGTGTGGAGTTGATATCGCCAACCACCACAATCCAGTCGGGCCGCTGCGCGAAACAGATCTTCTCGTAGGCCATCATGACTCGGCCGGTCTGCTCGGCATGCGTGCCACTGCCGACTTCCAGGTGATGGTCGGGCTCCGGAAGCTGGAGGTCGCGGAAAAAGGCGTCGGACATATTGACGTCGTAGTGCTGGCCGGTGTGGATCAGCACAGGCCGGCACCAGCTTTCGCCCTTGAGCGCGTGGAACAGCGGGGCAACCTTCATGAAGTTCGGGCGGGCGCCGGCGATGATATGGACTTCACAGGGCGTTTTTTCGGACATCGGCGGAATCTATCCTTATGCGTCGCGGGGCGAGATCGTCTCCCGCAGGAAGCCGTCCAGCTTCCGGTACTGATCGTCACGCGTCAGCCCGCTGCGGGCCGCTTCCGGCAGGGGCGGAATGCCGCCCTTGCGCTTCATGTCGAGCCACAGCTTGAGCTGCTCGGCGATGGCAGCCGGACTGGCACCGTAGAATCCGGCCTGGCGCTCCTCCAGGAAAGCGGCAGGCACGCCGTTTTCCAGCCCCAGAAGCAGGATCGGCCTGCGGGCGCCCATGTACTCAAAGAGCTTGCCGGGCACATTGCCCTGTTCGCGCGGGTCGTTCCACTGCATAAGCAGCAGTATATCGGCGGCCTGTTGCAGTTCGACGGCCTCGCGATGGGTCACCGGCGGATTGACCGTCACCAGGGCCTCAACGTCGTACTGCCGCGCGATGGGCCAGACATGATCCGGATTGGTGCCGTAAAAATCCATGCGGATACGGTCGGGCGTCAGGTTCAGGCTCTGCATGGCGGCGAAGAGCGGAGCCGGATCGCGCCGGCCCGGATAGATTCCTCCGGTGTAGACAATCCGTAAAGCCGTATCGTTCATGGCCCCGACGCTGGTGGCGCCTTCCAGGGCTTCCGGGTCATAGCCGTTATAGACCACCGTCACCGGCTTAGCGTATTTGGCGCGGTAGTCCACGGCCCAGGGTTCCGAAACCGTGACCAGCGCCGAGGAGCGTTCGATAACCCTGCGCTCAAGCGCGCCGTCGATCCGCAGACGCCAGGCGGGCGGCGGATAGTAAGGATCGTCCACCCAGCGATCGCGCAGCTCCGTGATCAGCGGAACCCCGAAAGCCTTGCTCAGCCGATAGCCGATCAGCAGGCCGGTAAAGGGCGGCCCCGTGGCGTAGATCACGTCGGGTGTCCAGTGCTCGAGCAGCTTGCGGCCCCGGGACATAGCGTAAGGCATCCAGCCGATGCGGGCATCGGGCAGATTGATCGCATTGCTGTAGAGGCTGCCGAGCGATGCGCGCAGCCGCTTGAGCGCACCAGGCGGTGGTGGCGTATTGTCGACGGCCGGTGCGGCGCCCTGTGCGTTGTCTGCCGCCCCCGAATCAGGCGCCTGCCCTCGGGACAGGAAAGGCCGGAGCAGAAACTTCGCGGCATCCGTCAGACGGTCGGGCAGCGCATTGACATCCGCCCAAGGTGCGTAGAGCACCTGTTCTTCCGCAATCTCCAGCGGCAGCGTTTTCGGGAAAGGCAGATCCGACGCCGCCAAAACCTTGAGATCATGCCCCTGCTGAGAAAGAAAGCGTGCCATACGCCCCATGCGGACTGCACCGATAGTGTTCGCCGGCGGAAAAAACCAGGAAACCATGAGGATTTTCACAGACCGCTCCGGATCTCAGCTAGGTTCAGGGGTTCAGGATTTGAAAGGAGATGGGCCGTCACGGTCTGCCGTCTTCTTTGAAATATCGGTGCGTCGCAAAACCGGGACGTCACGGAAGGTTCTATCGGTTGGATACTAAGAAATCATTTCGGGTCTGGTAAGCAGGCAGAGGCGTGGTGCCGCCCCCCGCGGCCGGGCCCTGAGCGGTGGAATGACTCTTGGCCTTGATGGTTTCCGTCAAATTCTGATGCACCAGCATCTTGGCCACCATCACGATGGTCAGGAGATGGTAGAAAAGATCATAGAACGCCATGTTCAGGAAGGCGCCGCCAACGGCATAGCCGACCAGGGACAGGAACAGCATTCGTGACAGCTCGTGCGCCCACCGCAGTTCGGCGCGGTATTTTGTTCGCAACCTTATCCACCTGCAGTTGTAGGCGGTGACGAGCGCCAGTATGATGAAGAGCCCGAGACCGATGAAACCGTGCTCGCCCAAAACTTCGAAGTAGATACTGTGGAAGGCGCGGGGCTTCACGGCTTCAGGAACATATTCCATGAAGAGTTCGTGCTCGAACTGCACCAGGAAACCACCGCCAAAGATGGGATTACGTTTCGCCACCTCGTAAGCAAACTTCCAGGCGTCGAAACGTCCCGAAGCCGAACCATCTTCTTCGTAGGACTCGAGCGTCTGCATACGTTCGATCCACTGGGGCGGCGCGAAGGCGGCGCCCACTGCCACCACGGCCACCAGTCCGAGACTGATCAGGAGCTTGCGCTGCGCGCGCAGCAACAGCATCAGCGCCATAACCGTGACCGCCAGCAGAGCGCCGCGGGAATAGGAGGCAAAAACCGACAGCCCGGTCAGCACGAGCGCAATGCCCAGGCCGCGCCGGACCCAGATGTTGTCGGTCGTGACCTGCAGGTAACGGATCAGGGGCATCACCACCAGCAGGGAGAAAGCAAGCTGGTTGTTATCGCCGATAAAGGTGTCGGCGGGCCCCCAGACCCGGTAGTTACCGCCGGTAATGGCGGCGAAGATTCCACCCTTCACGCCATAGAAACCGAGCGAAATGACGATAATCCAGATAAGCGCCTGCAGGCGTTCGCGATTTGTCACCAGAATCATCGTCATGAAGGTCATGGCGAGGATTTTCATGGTGCGTTCCCACTTCACCCAGGCCTGGTCAGGCACAATCGCGAAGAGAGTCGTAATGCTGACCCAGATGGTGATCATGATGATCAGCACGGACATGGCGTTCATAGGCAGACGCTTCGGTTCGCGCGACATCACGAAGCCGAGCAGCGTCACGGCGGCAATCCCCAGCGCGAACGGCAGGCTGTAGGCAAATCCCCAGCTCAAGCGATGGGGATTCATGTAGGACAGCCAGCACCACATGGTGATCCCGATATAGGGTCGCATGAGGATGACCGGAAAGGTCAGCAGGATGTTAAGGGTGATGAAGAGATCCCGCATCGCGGCGCGAACTACCTTTTGAACGTCAGGATTTTAACTCAAAGACAAAACTTCCGGGCGACAATAAGGCATAACTGCTTGACGGACTATAAATATCCGGCTTGCGGATCGGGAGCAACAGTCGCCTACATACAATTTCTTGAGCAGGCTGTATCGGCGAATTATCTGTGTTCGTGCAAGCGTGGAATGTGTTATTCAGGCCGCCAGCAGCTCTTCGAGGCATTCGGAGTATCCGCCGGAGCCTGAAAGACGAAGCCTAAAGGGCATAGAAGTAAGATCGGCTGTTCCGTGGCCGATCTGTCGGAAGTGACAGCCGGGATCGCAGGTTCCCGTAAACCAAGGCCGAGGACGAGGGATGATTGACATCTTATCCAGTCTGTTGAACGCGGGACTGCTGCTCTCGACCTTTGCCCTGGTCGGCCTGCTGATTCACTGGACCATCAAGAACGACAACAGCGATTCCATCAAGGAGCAAACGGGTTGGTTCAAGATGCGGGACTTCGAAGCCGAGCAGCAGGCGGATACGGAAAACAAGCTCCGGACGGTGCAGAGCCGGCTCCAGGATCAGGATTTCAGAAACTGAGGGATTAGGTCGGAGCTCTCCGGCTGCCGCGAAACGGGCCGGCCATCGCGAAACGGGCAACGCCGCAAGCCTGCGCCCGGCTTTGCAGATGCGGGCAAGGTCTTCCTGAAACGAAATGACAAACGATGCGCGTCGCAGTAGTCATCCCCTGCTATAAAGTGAAGGCTTTCGTGCTGCCGGTCCTGGACGCCATCGGCGACGAGGTGGACGCGATCTATGCCATCGACGACTGCTGTCCTGAAGGATCGGGCGACTTTATCGAGGCGCACTGCAAAGATCCGCGGCTGAGGGTTTTCCGGCACGAAAAGAACAAGGGCGTCGGCGGCGCGATCATGACCGGATACAGCCGCGCGCTGGAAGACGGCATGGACATCATGGTCAAGGTCGACGGCGACGGCCAGATGGACCCCAATCTCATCCCCGAACTGATCCGGCCGATCGTCAATCTCGATGCGGACTACGTGAAGGGAAACCGCTTCTATTCACTATACGACGTGCATTCCATGCCCCCGGTCAGGCTGTTCGGGAATGCGGTCCTCAGCTTCATGACGAAGATTTCCAGCGGCTACTGGCGCATCTTCGATCCGACCAACGGCTTCACGGCCATCAGTGCCTCGGCCGCGAAGCGTCTGAATTTCGACAACATCGCCGAACGCTATTTCTTCGAGACCGACATGCTGATCAACCTCGGAGGTATCCGGGCGGTCGTGCATGATTTCCCGATGCAGGCGGTTTATGCCGACGAGGAGAGCAACCTCAAGATCAGGGACGTGGCTTTCAGCTTTCTCGGCAAGCATATCAGGGCGTCTCTGCGGCGAATCTTCTACAGCTATTTCCTGCGCGATTTCTCGGTCGCGTCGGTCAATCTCTTCGTCAGCCTCCTTTTTGGCCTGTTCGGCACCATCTTCGGCGCCATCGAATGGCAGCACTCGATCGAAACCGGCATTCCGGCCTCCACCGGCACCGTTATGATCGCGGTCCTGCCGATCATCCTGGGTGTCCAGTTTTTCATCGCCTTTCTGTCGCACGATATCGGGAACGAGCCGACTTACCCGTTGATCCGGATGAAGTACAACAAACCGCGGATTTCTGCGGCACCCGGCCAGGCCGACGGTGCTTCGCAGCTTGGTCTGCCGCACGGCGCCGCGGAGCGTGGAACAGAGGAACGGACCGGCTAGTATGCTCGATCGGGACTTTCTCAAGCAGACGGTGCTCTACGTCGCTGTCGGCGGCATCGTTTACCTGGTCGATCTCGGCAGTTTCTGGGCCGTGGTCGAGATCTGGCCGCAGCAGCATCTGGCGGGCAACACATTTGCTAAGGTCGCAGGCGCGCTGACCGGGTTTATCCTGCACAAGTACTTTACCTTCGCAGGAGATCAAAGCGACCCGGTGCAGAAGCAGGCGCTGCGTTACGTCACGCTTCTGGCCGCCAACATTGCCGGTGCGAACCTCCTGCTTTACCTCTTCATCGACATACTCGCACTGCCGACCCTGCCAGCCAAGATCGGGGTCGATGCGCTGGTGATCATCTGCAGTTTTTTCGTCAGCCGCCATCTCGTGTTCAGAAAGAACAAGGCACAATCAGGTTCTGAAGAGGTCACCCAATGACGTTCGCCACGCTGACGGATTCGCCCCGGAAGGTCATAGCGATCTCGCTTGCGCTTTTCCTGGCGCTGACGGCCTATGCCTGGGTCGGTTACCTGGGGTCTGACGATGTGACCTATGCGGACGGCGCCTACGGCTGGATCGAGTCCTTTCCCTATGTGGGCGGACACGGGACGGTCCGCTACACAATTACGGTGCCCATGGCGCTCTCCTTCGTTGCTCTGGGCGAGAGCGAAGTCTCCATGACCCTGCCGACCCTGCTTTACGGTCTCGGCTTGATCGCACTGCTGGTCCTGATGCTTCACCGGGCGGCGGGAGCGCTTCCCGCCTGCTTCACGTCGGCGCTTTTAATCACCAGCCCGCTGCTGGTGACCTGGGCGACGATCGCTTCCGTCGACATCGTCGAGGCCTTCTTCATCTTCGCTTCCCTCTTCCTGTTTCATGCGGCATCGCAGGCGGCTTCGCGCTGGCGGCTTTTACTGGCGGCGGGCGCACTGGCCGGCCTCGGGTTCCTGACCCGCGAAACAACGGTCTTCTTTCTGGTCTTCTACGGCTTCGCCTTTTTGCTGGGCTACGGCATCAAGCGGCTGGAACACTTCGTCATGGCCGCCGGTTTCTTAGCGGTCTGGTTTGCCGAGGTGGTCTATTTCTTCATCATGACCGGCGATCCGCTCTACCGGATCAACATCTCCCTCAACCACGACAGCACCATCGACCGCAGCATTGACGTGGCCGGCAACGTCATTGCCCATCCCATCGTCGATCCGCTGCTGGTCATTCTCGCGAATCAGGAGTTCGCGATCCTTTTCTGGGCGGTTGTGCCCGCGACTGCCTGGCTTCTGATCAACCGCCAGGTTGAGCCCGCCGTGCGGCGAATCGCCATGCTGTTTGGCGCGGTCGGCCTGATCTGGCTGCTCTGCGTCGGCGCCGTGCAGTCGCTGCTGCCGCTCAATCCGCGGTACTTTCTGATTTCAGCGATCTGCGCTTCGGTCGTAACGGCGCTCGCGATTTCCGAAGCTTTCCGCCAGCGGCACTACTGGGCGTCGGCCATTGCGACCCTCTTGATCGTAAGCGGCAACCTGGCAGGAATCTACGTCGAGAACCGGAACCATATGTTCGGCGAGCGTGCCTTGCTGGCCGTTGCCGAGCGGCACGATGAAAGCCTCTATACCGATCCGCTCACGCATCGGCGGGCTGAACTGCTGCTGAAATGGAGCAGCGCCGGCACGCGGGTGCTGAAAGATGCCCCACCGGCCGGCGGCCTCTATCTCTACAATTCGTTGCGGGCAGACGAACTGGCCAACTGGATCCCGGAAGATGCCGTCGAGCTATATCTGCCCAAGGAGAACTGGCAACTTCTGGAGCGCGTCGCGCCCGAACCTAAACTGGCAGGTGCCCTGATCCGGGCCGTGGGCATGGAAGAGCTTTTGCCCTACAAACTGCGCAACGCCTTGTCCGAAGGGCATCCGGGCGTCCGGCTTTATCGGCTCCCGCAGGGGCCGGGACAGGAGTGATACGGTCTTGAAGATGTCAGGGGCGCAACCCGGGAAGCCTGTGGCGCAAGGCAAATTACATGGTTAAATCTTAACCGATTTGACGCTATAAGCTAAGATCACGCGGTGAACGACCCTATTTTTCAAGGACTTTCGGCGTGCCGCGTCTTTACCAGCGCAGAGGTTGGGTGTAAAAACCCATTGTATTAGCTTGAGGGGGTCCAGATGGTTCTTAGTCCGTTGGCTGCGAAGAAGGCGCTCACCGCCCTGGTGATGGGAGCGGCGATGTTCCTCGTTGGTTGTTCCGGTGACAAGGCGGATCTGCCCGCCGCAAAGCTGGGGGAAGAGTCGGTTGCGCCGATGTACCGGATCGGTGCGGGCGATAACCTGCAGATCTTCGTTTGGCGTAATGCTGAACTGACAATCGCCGTTCCGGTGCGTCCGGATGGCCGGATCTCGGTGCCCCTGATGGAGGACCTCGAGGCGGCCAACAAGACGCCCAGTGAACTAGCCCGGGAAATCGAAGAAAAGCTCGCGGTCTTCGTTCAGGATCCGATTGTCACCATTATCGTGACCGGCTTCGTCGGCCCCTTTACCCAGCAGGTCCGGGTCCTTGGCGAAGCGGCGCAACCCCAGGCCATTCCTTACCGGGCGAACATGACCGCTCTGGACGTCATGATCTCGGTCGGGGGTCTGACCCAGTTTGCCGATGGCAACGACGCCACCATCGTGCGCCTCGTTGAAGACGAGCAGAAAGAGTTTCGGGTGCGCCTCGACGATCTGATCAAAGACGGAGATATCACGGCGAACGTGGCGATGCTGCCGGGTGATGTTCTGATCATCCCGGAAAGCCTGTTCTGATAGCCGCCATCTGGAGGTCTTGACCCTGAGGGGCGCCCAGGTGGCGCCCCTTACGTTTTTTTCGTCAAGGCTCGCCAAATGACCGGCCATCGTCCCCTGCTGACCCGCGGGGACGCCCGATTGGTGAAATTTGCCGCTGCGTATTTAAGGCGTGAATTTCAGACTTTTGAGAACATCAGATTTTACGGAATAAAAAATTTACTCGATTTGTTATAGACCTAAGGGTTAAAACACGTGTACGAACATTATGGATAACAGGAAGGTTGTCTTGCCGATGAAAGCACAAGACCGGTGTCGGGGATCAAGCCCGGTTTGTGGCCTCACGGGACAGTCAATTGGCCGTGTGAACCAATTGTTGTCATTGTCCTGCCACAATTGGGACTTAACTGACCTGAAAAGCAGGTAGGATACAATGCTGCTCTGTCATTCGTTCGACGCCGTATTCTGCTAAACTTTCCCCAGGGTTGGCAGGTGGCTCTCCGCAGAGGGCCTATCGGCGGATGTATGACGATGAGCGCCACGGAGGTCGTGCGCTGACAAAAATCACCTGTTTGTCAGGAATTGTTAAGATTGAATCTTTAAACAAATCGGATAGAAACTGCGCGTAGCGCAAAGCTGGCGATTGCAATTTTTATCCAGTGCTGCAAGAGCTTCGGACTGATGTGAAGGGCGGTTGAGCGTTGAGATGAACGACATCTACGCACAGTTTATATTCTATTGTAACGCCGTGTGGCAGCGGCGCTGGTATGCCATGATCACCTCCTGGATCGTGTGCGTTGCAGGCTGGTTCTACGTCGCGACCATTCCCGACGTCTACGTCGCCACCGGCAGGATTTACGTGGATACCGCGTCGATGCTGCGGCCGCTGCTCGAAGGCCTGGCGGTCGATACCAACATTCGCTCCGAAATCCGACTGATGCAGCAGACCCTTCTCAGCCGGCCGAACCTGCAGAAGGTCGCGCGGATGACCGATCTGGACATCACCGCAACCACGCCTGACCAGATGGAACGCCTGATCGAGCGGCTCGATGAGAAAACCCGGGTGCAGTCCAACGGTGGGAATCTTTTCAGGGTAAGCTTTGAAGACGGCGACCCGGTCCGGGCGCGCGATGTCGTGGATGCGCTGTTGACCATTTTCGTCGAGGGCAATCTGGGCCAGAGCCGCAACGACATGGATCAGGCGCAACGCTTCATTGAGGACCAGATCAAGGATTACGAGCGACAGTTGGAAGAGGCGGAAGCGCGGCTCGCATCCTTCAAACAACAGAACTTCGACGCGTTGCCCGGTGCATCCGGCTATCATGGCCGGGTCGAACGCGCGCAAACGTCGCTGCTGGCGGCGGAGAATGATCTCAACACCGCGATTACCCAACGCGCCGTGCTGCAGCGTGAACTGGCCTCGACCCCCGAACTGATCGGTGGAGCCACCGATGTCGGCATCGGGTCCGGACCACCGTCGGATACCACTCTGCGCATGATCGAAATCGAAGCGCAGATCCAGGAACTGCTGACCCGCTACACGGAAAAGCACCCCGACGTCGTTATCGCCAAGCGCCGGCTCGCCGCCCTCGAGGCCAAGAACGAACGCGAACTGGAGGCGGCCCTGGAGGCGGAACTGAACGCCAGCGATCAGCAAACGGCTGAAAGCGGCGTGCCCAATCCACTCTACGCGCAGATGCAGCTTCGCCTGATCGAGCAGCAGTCCCGTATTCAGATCAGCCAGAGCCGGGTGGATCAGATCAAGGGCCAGATCGAAGAGCTGGAGCGCCTCCGCGCCAACGTGCCGGCGGTCGAAGCGGAACTCCAGAAGCTCAACCGCGACTACAACATCATCAAGACAAACTACGAGCAGCTCCTGAAACGCCGGGAATCGGCCCGTATTTCGCAGGAGCGTGAGGTCAGTGCCGAGCCGGTGCAGTTCCGTATCGTCGACCCGCCGGAGATCCCGGCGCGACCGGACGGACCGAACCGCGCCCTGTTCCTGACCGTGGTTCTGATTGTGGGCCTCGGTGCGGGTGTCGGCGTGGCCTGGGTGATGATCTTTATCCAGGATACCTTCCACGATGCCTCGAACCTCGGTGCGGCCTTCGCCCTGCCGGTTCTGGGCACGGTTACCGCTGTGCAGGATTTGACCAAGCGTGGCTGGCGCTTCTCGAAGGTTGCCGGTACGGCAGTGGTACTGCTGGCGATGGTGGGAACCTATGGCTCGCTTTTGCGTATCGAATCGCAGGTCGGTTTGAGTAACCTCAGCATCGTGCAGGAAGGTGCCAATATTCCAGCGGTTGTTAACGACACGATTTCCAACAAACTCATGCCGCTGATCTCCGGCGTGTTTGGCGGCAGTTAAGGTTTCGAGATGAGGGGATACTGAGTTATGGACCGTCCAGACGGCAGCGCGCCCAAAGCAAAGCCGAGCGGCCCTTCGCTGGTTGAAAAGGCTGCGGCCAAGTTGAGCTCGGCAACGCTTCACCAGAATTTCCCGCCGGTCGAAACCGTTTTGGCGTCCGTTGAGGCCACCCAGCCCCAAACGGGTGCACCGCAGGCGGCGTCAGCACAATCGGCTGCGGCGCCGGCACCGCAACAGCCGACTCCTCTGCACCCATCGCCCGTTCAGGCCGTGCCAAGTCCGACAGATGCGTCCTATGATGCCAGCCCCCAGGGGCTACTGCGCCCCAGGCCACTGCGCCCCAGTCGGCGCCGGCTCAAATGGCGGCACCGGCTCAACCCGACCAGCGCCCACAAGGCGCGGCACCCGGGCATGCACCGGCCGGAGCCCCAAGCGGCAACACGCTGCCCGCACGGGGCAGCCGCCAGGTTTTGATCGATTTCGAGAGGTTGCGGCACGAAGGCATCCTCACTCCCGATCGCGGACGTTCGCTGACCACGGAAGAGTTCCGGATCATCAAGAATACCGTCCTGCGCAACCGCTGGCAGGAAAACAGCAACCTGCACAATCTGATCATGGTGACCTCGGCGGTACCGGGGGAAGGTAAGACCTTCACCGCCATCAATCTCGCGATGAGCATCTCTTCGGAGAAGGACCTGACGGTGCTGCTCATTGACGGCGATCTTTCTCGCCCCAGTATCGTCAAGCGTCTGGGGATCGATGCGGACAAGGGACTGCTGGATCTTCTTGAAGATCCCTCACTCGACGTGGGCGACGTTATCCTGCGCACGAATGTCGAGAGCCTTTCGGTGATCCCCGCCGGCAAACCCAATCATATGTCGACCGAGCTGCTGGCCAGCACCCGGATGAAACGCCTGGTCGAGGAGATTTCCAAACGCTATCCGGACCGGATCATCGTGTTCGATGCGCCGCCGGTTCTGGCGACGACCGAGTCCTCTATCCTGGCCCGGCACGCGGACCAGATCATTTTCGTCGTCGAGGCGGAGGGCACGCGGCGCTCGGCAGTCAAATCAGCTCTGGATCTGATCAGTACCTGCCCGAATATCGGCATGGTGCTCAACAAAGCCCGGCCACAGTTCGGCGCGACGCAGTTTGGATCCTACTACGGCGGCTACTATGCCTACGGCGATATCGACAACAACGCATAAGCTTCACATAAAAGCGTTAGCGTACGGGCAAGTCTCCAGCCTATAGCCTAAAAGGGTCCGACTTAGGGATATGTACACAGATTATTACAATCTGACGGGACTGCCGTTTCAGCTCACGCCGGACTACCGGTTCTTTTACACCAGTCAGCCGCATAAAAAGGCTGTCGCCTACGTGACCTATGGTTTGAGCAAGGGCGAGGGCTTCATTGTTATTACCGGCGAGGTCGGTGCCGGCAAGACCACGCTGATGGACTACTTCCTCTCCTCCCTAAAGGGGCAGCGCCTGATCACGGCGCGCGTGGTGACGACACAGATCGAAGCGGACAATCTTCTGCGGCTTGTCGCGGCCTCCTTCGGCCTGCCCCAGGAAGGCGCGGACAAGGCAACAATCCTCAAGCGAATCGAAGCCTTTCTGCTGGAGTGCCATCGCGACGGCAGCCGTCCTCTCCTGATCATCGACGAAGTCCAGAGCCTCAAGCATTCTTCGCTGGAAGAACTCCGGATGCTCTCGAACTTTCAGTGCGAACATAAATCCCTGCTGCAGATCTATCTGATCGGACAGCCCGAGTTTCGCAGGACGCTGGCCAGCGCCAGCCTGGAGCAGCTTCGCCAGCGGGTCATCGCCACTTACCACCTGCAGCCCCTGGATCTCGATGAAACGCGCTTCTACATCGAGCACCGGCTGAGACTGGTCGGCTGGCAGGAAGATCCGCAGATCGACGAGGGCGCTTACCCGATCATCTATTCCGAGACCGCGGGCGTTCCACGGCGGATAAACCTGCTCTGTGATCGTCTCCTGCTGGCAAGCTATCTGGAAGACCGGCATCTGATCGAACCCGCCGATGTGGAAGACGTCGTCATGGATATGCGCAAGGAAGGCGCCGCCTTACCGCCCATGACCATCGCGCGCAACGAAGCCGACGTAATGCAGCCTGCGCAGGATGCGCAGCTCCAATCCGGCGGAAGCAATGGCGTCGCGGGCGGAGCCTCGAACTCCAACCCGGATCTGGACAGGCTGTTTCAACGTGTCTCAGCGCTGGAAGGTGGCAGCGGCAAGAACTAGGGTCTGGTTACAATCGATGGATTGAATCCGGCGGTCGCTGCGGTTTTTCATGGAAAGCTGCAGATGCGGTCGATTGTGGAAGCGGGTTTTAAGCAGAGAGCGGCGGTTTCCGGCAACGCCTGGGAACGAACTAAGCTCTCTAACGTTTTAAGGTCTGGTCGTTTGTTTTCGCTTCACTAAGGCGAAAACAGTGACCGTCCAGGACGCGCCATGGAGGCGGTAGATGCAACGGTACAGGGAAATATCGGATGGCCCGATGGCGCAGGGCGCCTCGAGCGGTCTGCAGTCGGATGGCGCCGCCTCGGATGGCATCGCCACCGCGAATACCCCGACAGTCAATGCCATGTCGGTCGACGTCGAGGACTATTTCCAGGTTTCCGCCTTTGCCGGCCAGGTCACCCGGGACGACTGGAGCGCCTATGACTGCCGGGTCGAACGCAACACCGATCGCATTCTGCAGATGTTTGCCGACCACAACACCCAGGCGACCTTCTTCACCCTGGGATGGGTCGCCGAGTGCTATCCGCAGCTAATCCGGCGCATTGTCGATGCCGGACACGAACTGGCCAGCCACGGCTATGAACACATCAGGGTGCATCACCAGACCGAAGCCGAGTTTCAGGACGACGTCCATCGGACAAAGCTCATGCTCGAGGACACGGGCGGTTGCGCCGTCAATGGATATCGTGCCGCCAGCTTCTCGATCGACAAGCGCACGCCCTGGGCCTTCGACGTCCTGGCCCGCGAAGGGCATGTCTATAGTTCCAGCGTCTATCCCATCAACCATGACCTCTATGGGATGCCGGAAGCGCCGCGTTTCAGGTTCAAGCCGTCACAGGATCACGACCTGATCGAGATCCCGGCCACCACGGTGACCCTGGGCGGAAAGAAACTGCCTTGCGGCGGTGGCGGCTATTTCCGCCTGCTGCCCTATTTCTACTCCCACTGGGCCATGCGGCGCGTCAATCGACAGGACGGCGAGCCTTGTATGTTCTATTTCCACCCCTGGGAAATCGATCCCGGCCAGCCACGGGTGAAAGGGGCACCGGTCAAATCCAGGCTCCGCCACTACACCAATCTGGGGCGGATGGAATCGCGTCTCAGGGTGCTGCTGGCCGACTTTGCCTGGGATCGTGTCGACCGGGTGTTTATGAGCCGCTACGGGATGGCGGCGTGAGGGGGCTGTGGTAGAGGGGCCCGTGGTAGAAGAGACTGTCATCAAGCGCCTCGACGACTCGGCGGCCAGCAAGTGGGATGCCTTTGTCGAGAGCTGCGACTCCGCGACCTTCTTTCATCGCGCGGGCTGGAAGAAAGTGCTCGAAGAAAGCTTCGGGCATGACTGCTATTTTCTTTACCTGGAACGCGAAGGCGCCATTCGCGGCGTTCTGCCTCTTGTCCACGTGCACAGCCGACTCTTCGGCAATGCCCTGATCTCAAGTGCCTTTTGCGTCTACGGCGGTGCGGCGGCCTTCGACGCCGAGACGGAGGCGGCCCTCTATGTCGAGGCGGAAAAGCTGGCGGAATCCCTGGCGGTCGACTACCTCGAGCTCAGACTGCGGGCGCCCGTCCATCCAGACTGGGCGTGCAAGGACGATCTCTACGTCACCTTTCGCAAGGAGATGGATCCCGATCCGGACAAAAACCTCGCAGCCATCCCGCGTAAGCAGCGCGCGATGGTGCGCAAGGGCCTGAAGTCGGGTCTGGTCGGAGAGCTGGACGACAACACCGAACGGCTTCATCGCATCTATTCGGAAAGCGTCCGGAACCTGGGAACACCGGTGTTTTCCCGCAAGTATTTCCGCATGTTGAAAGAAGTCTTTTCCGACGATTGCGAAATCCTGACGATCACGCATGAAGGACGGCCGGTTGCCGGGGTCATGTCTTTTTACTTCCGGGATGAAGTCGTGCCCTACTATGGCGGCGGCACCTCGACGGACCGCAAGCTCGCCATCAACGATTTCATGTACTGGGATCTGATGCGCCGGGCCTGCCAGGCGGGCTATCGCATCTTCGATTTCGGCCGCAGCAAGCGCGGTACCGGCGCCTTCGATTTCAAAAAACACTGGGGCTTCGAGCCCGAGCCCCTGGTGCACGAGTTTAAACTTCTCGGAGTCGAGGCCCTGCCCGAGGTCAATCCGACCAATCCCAAGTACAGCCTCTTTATTGCGGCCTGGCGGAAGCTGCCTCTGCCGGTGGCCAACACCATCGGCCCCTTTATCTCGAGAAGTCTGGGATGAGCGGCCAACCGGAACTTCTCTTTCTGGCGCATAGGATTCCCTACCCGCCAGACAAGGGCGATAAAATCCGCTCCTGGAACATCCTCAAGGGCCTGGCGGAGCATTATCGGGTACATCTCGGCTGCTTCGTCGATTCCCGAGACGATCTGCAGTACATCGATCATCTGCGGGCCGTCTGCGATCAGTGCCATTTCGCGGAACTGAACCCCCTGGCGGCAAGGTTATGGTCTTCGACAGCCCTGCTGAACGGCGATCCCCTCACCCTGAGCTATTACCGGAACCAGGGATTGCAACGCTGGGTCGACAAGCTGGCCAGGGAACGGACCCTCGAGTCCGTCTTCGTCTTTTCCGGCGCCGTTGCGCAGTACATTCCCGAGGCCTTGAGCGACAAGGTGCGACGGGTCGTCGACTTCGTCGATGTCGATTCCGATAAGTGGCGGCAGTATGCCGAGACCAAGCCATGGCCGGCCAGTTGGGTCTACGACCGGGAAGGCCGGAAGCTGCTTGAATTCGAGCGTAAAACGGCCGCTGAATGCGACGCCAGTCTGTTCGTTTCGCCGGCCGAGGCGGACTTTTTCCGAAGCCTGGCGCCGGAAAGCGGCGGTAAAACTTTCCACATCAACAACGGCGTGGATTTCGAGTACTTCGACGCGGCCCATTCCTTCGCCTCGCCCTTCGATGATGAGATCTGCCCGCTCGTCTTCACCGGCGCAATGGACTACTGGCCGAATGCGGATGCCGTTATCTGGTTCGCGGAAGAGATTCTGCCGGCTTTGCGCAGAAAACGCGGCGACATCCACTTTTACATCGTCGGATCAAAGCCCGGAAACGAGGTCAAGGCGCTGGCCCGCCAGGACGGGGTGACGGTCACCGGCCGCGTGGAAGATGTCCGGCCGTATCTGGCCCACGCCGCGGCCGTGGTCGCGCCCCTGAGGATCAGCCGGGGCATTCAGAACAAGGTGCTCGAGGGCATGTCCATGGGTAAGCCCGTGATCGCAACGACCCAGGCCCTGGAAGGCATTGATGCGCGCAGCGGTGAAGAGGTTCTCAAGGCCGACGATCCCAATGAATTCATTGCAAAAACTCTAAGGATTTTAGACTCGGGCAAGGATTGCCTGCTAGGAAAGAATGCCCGCGCAAAAGTCATGCGCGACTACGCCTGGAGTGCGAACATCGACCGTCTGACCGCGATGCTGAAAGGCGCCGCGCCGGCCGCCCTGGAGGCATCGAGATAGGGACCATGTCAGAGAGCAAGAGCGACATAGCGCCCGTCAAGGATGCAACACCGGACGCCCAAACGCCGGAAGCCGCGCCGTCCGACGCTGGGGCTGAAGCTGCGCTGCGGCGGCAGTGGCACCTGAGTCTCGGCGCCATCTTCATTGTCTGGCTTGGCCTTCTTCTGCTGTTTTTCGAGACCGGCCGCTCCATGGTGGAGACCTGGACGTCCTCCACGCTGTTCGGTCACTGTTTCCTGATCCCACCGGTCTCCGCCTATCTGGTCTGGACCCGCCGCGAACGCCTTTCGGGACTGACCCCCAGAGTTGCGCTGCTGGGGCTGCCGCTTATGGCGCTGCTTGCCTTCGGCTGGCTGGTGGGCAATGTCTCGGGGACCCAGGCGGTGCAACAGCTTGCTCTTGTCAGCATGCTGGTCGTTTCGGTCATCACGATTCTGGGCTGGCAGGTGGCCTGGCGGATCGCCTTTCCACTGTTCTTCCTTTTCTTCACCATCCCCTTTGGCGAGTTCCTGATCGCACCGCTGCAGGACGTCACGGCGGTCTTCGTCGTCTATATGCTGCAGCTCGTCGGGATTCCCGTTTATCTGGACGGCCTCTTCATCCACATCCCCTCCGGCAGCTTCGAAGTAGCCGAAGCCTGCGCCGGTGTCCGCTTTCTGATCAGCACCATCGCGCTCGGCTTCATCGGCGCGAATCAGCTCTATCGCAGCCTAAAGCGCCGGATCGCCTTCATCGCCCTGTCCTTCATCATTCCGGTAATCGCCAATGGCTTTCGGGCTTTCGGCATCGTCATGCTGGCCCACCTCAGCGACTTCACCGTAGCGGTTGGTGCCGACCATCTGACCTACGGTTTCATCTTCCTGAGCTTTGTGACGGTTCTGCTGCTTGCCATCGGGTTTTCCTTTCGGGAAGCGCCGCCGGAAGATCGGCGACAGGCAAACGGACAGAGTCTGCTCGACCGGGTTCCGCCGAGGGTTCTGAGCCCGATCCTGGCGGCCGTCGCCGTGCTGATCATCGCCGGCAGCGCCGACGCCGGCCGGCAACTGACCGAATACCAGATTGCGGAAAACACGGTTGTCCCCATGCGTCCGCTTGTCGTCCAGCCGCCCTGGGAGCGGATTGATGAGCCGGCGCCTAACTGGCGGCCGAGCTTCGTCGGGGCGGATATGGAGCTCTTTGACAGCTATCGCCGGGACGGGCAGCTGGGGGACGAACAGCGCGTCGATGTTTATCTTGCCTTCTACGCTTCGCAGCGCCAGGACGCGGAGGTGATCAATTCCAACAACCGCTTCGAAGACGGTAAGTTCTGGGACCGTGCCGGCAGCGGAAAATTCGATGCCGTTATCGAAGGCGAAACCCGTGACGTGAATTATGTCCGTATGCTGGCGCAGCGGCGCGGCCGTGTGGTCTGGTTCTGGTACTGGGTCGACGGACGCTTTACCGCCAGCCCCTATATGGCGAAGCTGCTGCAGGTAAAGGCGCGCCTGTTCGGCGGCGTACGTTCGGCAGCCGCAATTGCCGTCGCGACGGACTACAGCGACGCGCCGGTCGACGCGCATGAAACCCTGCAGAACTTTACCTCGCAGATGGAATCGGTGAGTGCAATGCTGGAACAGACCGACATGGACCTGGCCGAGGCCGACAAGACCCGGGCGAGAAACGGCGCCGCCGGACAGCAGAGCGCGGGCAAGCTACAGGGCGGCCTCAATCTGGATGGAGATCGATAAGTGTGTGGCATCGTCGGACTCTTTGAAACCCGGAGTCAAAACACCATAGACCGTGATCTGCTCGCCCGGATGAACGACTCGATCACGCATCGCGGTCCGGACGAGGATGGCCTCTATACGGCACCGGGCCTTGGTTTCGGCCATCGCCGGCTGGCAATCATCGATCTGGCCGAGGGCCAGCAGCCGATGTTCAGCGAAGATCGCTCGGTGGTGCTGATCTACAACGGTGAGATCTACAATTACAAAGAACTCACCAAGGAGCTGAAGGACGCCGGGTACCGTTTCAGCACCAATTCCGACACCGAGGTCATCATTCACGCCTGGTCCGCCTGGGGCGAGGCCTGCGTCGAGCGCTTCCGCGGCATGTTCGTTTTCGCGCTCTGGGACAGCAACAAGCAGACTCTCTTCCTGGCGCGCGACCGGCTCGGCATCAAGCCGCTCTACTACGCCCTGCTGCCAAGCGGCACGCTGGTTTTCGGGTCCGAGCTGAAATCTCTGCTGCTGCATCCGGAACTGAAGCGCGATCTCGATCCACTCGCAGTGGAAGAGTACTTCGGCTACGGCTATGTGCCGGATCCCAAAACCATCTACAAGAACGTCCATAAGCTGGCGCCCGGGCACATTCTGGTACAGCGCCGCGACGACCTGCCCGCCACGCCGCGCCAGTACTGGGATGTGCGCTTCGACGAGGTTGAAAACCTCAGCGAAGGTGAGATCTGCGAATCCCTGATCGAGGAGCTGCGTGAGGCGGTCCGGATCAGGATGATCGCGGAGGTGCCCCTGGGCGCTTTCCTCTCAGGTGGTGTCGATTCCAGTGCCGTGGTGGCGCTGATGGCCGGCTTGTCGGACGAGCCGGTTGATACCTGTTCCATCGGCTTCGGGCAGCCGGATTACGACGAATCAAAGTATGCCGGACAGGTTTCACAGCAGTTCGGCACGCGCCATCATGTCAAGCAGGTCGATCCGGATTCCTTCGATCTGGTCGACGACCTGATGTCTTTCTATGACGAGCCCTTTGCGGACAGCTCGGCCATGCCCACCTACCAGGTCTGTAAGCTGGCCCGCGAGAAAGTAACCGTGGCCTTATCGGGGGACGGCGGCGACGAGGTCTTCGCGGGCTATCGCCGCTACCGTTGGCATCACTATGAGGAGCAGGTCCGCAGCCGGGTGCCCGCCGGCTTGCGCGCGCCGCTCTTCTCGGTTCTGGGCCGCTATTACCCGAAACTCGACTGGGCGCCGAAACCCCTGCGGGCCAAGACCACCTTCCAGGCCCTGGCGCGCGGAACGATTGGCGGCTACTTCGACTCGGTGTCGATTCTCAACGACGACTTGCGTCATGGCCTCTATTCCAATGGCATGCGCCGCGAACTTCAAGGCTACCATGCCTCGGAGGTCGTCGGCCGTTTCATGCGCGAAGCGCCCACGGATCATTACCTCAGCCGCGTTCAGTACGCCGATCTCAAGACCTATCTGCCTGGCGATATCCTCACGAAGGTGGACCGCGCCAGCATGGCCAACTCCCTGGAGGTCCGGGTCCCGATTCTCGACCACAAGTTCGTCGAGTGGTCGGCGCGGATCGCGCCTCAGCTCAAGTTGAAGGCGCGTGAGGGCAAATACGTTTTCAAGAAGGCGCTGGAGCCGCACCTGTCCAACGACATTCTCTATCGCGACAAGATGGGCTTTGCCGTGCCGGTGGCCCAGTGGTTCCGCGGCCCTCTGCGGGAACGGGTGCGTAGCGCGCTCTCCAGCGAAATTCTGGCGGACACCGGCTTGTTCGACATGCCCTTTATCGAAACCCTGGTGGACCAGCATCAGTCCGGTGTGCGTGAGCACAGCGCGGCGATCTGGTCGCTTGTAATGTTCGAGTCCTTTCTGCGTAAGGTACACACCAGCGGACACGCGCCCGTTTCGGCGCCCCCGTCGGAGGCCGCCCGCATCCGCGCGTAATAGGGACCTTCGCTGCCGTAAAGGCAGCCTCGAGGAGCTGTTTCTTGACACTGGAAGTCTTTCTTCCAGGCTTGCTATGTAGTTATTCCGTTAAGTAGTTTGTGTAATAGTCTCCGCGGTTTACACGTCGACCGAAACCTTACCGCTGAACTGAAGTGTCGAAGGATGTTTCAAAGCTAAATTTTCCGTTCAAGTTCTGTTCAATTCCTGAATCATCAGTTGCCGCCCTGGATTCATCAGTATAAGCCTGCCTCATGCATTTTTCCCGCCCCCTCGCCATACTTGCAGCCCTGGAGAGCCTGACGCTCGCCTTTTCCGTCACCTTGGGCATTTATCTGCGCGTGTCGGCGGAGCCCGGTGTCGATGCAACAGCCAGACTCATTTATTTCATTCCGGAGATGATTCTCTTCACTGCGGTTGTCATGGGCGCGATGTTTTCCCTCGGCCTCTACAATTGGCAGTTTTCCTCGAAGTTCTCGGATATCTTCACCCGGCTCTTCGTATCCTTCCTGATCAGCACCTTCGCGCTGGCGGTGATTTTCTATACCCTGCCCGATCTGACCATCTGGCGCTCGGCGCTGGCGATCGCCATGCTGATTGCCTTTCCGGCTCTCATGATCCTGCGGCTGGTGTTCCTGCAGATCGTCGATAACAACGAACTGAAGCACAAGATCATCATCATCGGTGTCGGGGAGCGCGCCGCCCTCCTGGAAGACCGGGAGCACGACGGGCGCTCCTGCCGCTTCGTCTGCGCGGGTTTCGTCCAGATTCCCGGCGAGCAGGTCAAGGTCACGCCGGAGCGAATCCTGCCCGACGATCTCCAACTGGCGGCCTATGTCGAAGAGAACGAGATCGACGAGATCGTGGTCGCGGTTCAGGATCGCCGGGGCGCCCTCCCCCTGCCTTCGCTGGTCGACTGCCGGCTCAACGGCACGGCGATCACCGATTACATGAGTTTCCGTGAGCGCGAGAGCCTCTGCATTGACCTCAATGCGCTCAATCCAAGCTGGTTTCTCTTTTCGGAGGGCTTTCCGGGCGGACGCCTGCAGCAGGCCTTCAAACGCTGCCTCGACATCGTGGTCAGCCTGGCGCTGTTGATCTTTCTGCTGCCCATTATCGTGGCGACCGCCATCGCCGTGCGTCTCGAGAGCCCGGGCCCGATCTTTTACCGACAGGAGCGCATGGGCTTTCGGGGCAAACCTTTCGTCCTGACCAAATTCCGCAGCATGCGGGTCGATGCCGAGCGCGACGGTCCCCAGTGGGCCGCGGCCAACGATACCCGGATCACGGCGGTCGGAGCCTTCGTCCGGAAGACGCGGATCGATGAGATCCCGCAGATCATCAACGTCCTGAAGGGCGACATGAGTTTCGTCGGCCCACGTCCGGAACGGCCTTTCTTCGTCGAGCAACTGGCCGAGGTCATCCCCTACTATTCCGAACGCCATCGGGTGAAACCGGGCGTGACCGGCTGGGCGCAGTTGAACTACCCCTACGGCGCCTCGATCGAGGATGCCCGGCAGAAACTTCAGTACGATCTCTACTACATCAAATATTACAGCCTCTTGCTTGATCTCAGTATTATCGCGCAGACAGTGCGGGTGGTTCTCTGGCCGCACGGCGCTCGGTAGGTCCAACTATGCGGCAATCGCACCAACTCTATTCGGATCCGCGCAACCGGCTGCGGATTTCTGAAGCCCTCCTGCTCGATGTCTTTCGCCGAGTGGGCCCCCGCCAAGTGAAACCTTTGCGCGTTCAACGAACCGCCGTTGCTGGAATCGATCTGAAAGGACCGGATGATGTCGGTTGAACAGCTAGACGAGACAGAAGTCGACAGCGATTCCGACGCGCTCCCGAACCTCATGCAGCCGGGCCAGTCGCCGCTGATGCCGGACGTGGGCGTCATCGGGCTTGTTCCCGATCTCTGGAACTCGCCCTGGATGCCGCGCCATCAGGTCCTGACGCGCCTCGGGCACTACTTCCACACGGTCTGGATGGAGCCGCCAAAGGGTTGGCGGGAACTGTGGCTGCCCGCCGAAGCGGATGAGGACGAGAGCGAATTCGACACGAGCGAGTTTTCCGACGGCTACAGCATTTTCCGCAGCGGCAAGTGGCTCCCCCAACTCTATCGGCCGGAGTTTTTGGTCCAATACCTGGAAAAGAAGCGGCTGCAGACGATCGTCAAGGAACTGCGCCGGAAAGGATGCAAGACCATCCTTCTCTATCTGTGGCGGCCCGAGTTTCTCTATAGCCTGGACGCCGTACCGCACGATGTGAGTTTCTATCACATTGATGACGAGTACTCTTTCTCGGCGGTCGAGCAGCCGATGGATCCGCAAGAAATCGCTGTTATGGAACGGGTCGATCAGGTCATCGTCCATTCGCCCGCGCTTATGGAAAAGAAGGGCCATCTGAGCCCGACCACGGTGCTGGTTCCCAATGGCGTCGACTACAATATCTTTGCCCAGCCGCGGCCGGAGCCGAAAGATCTCGAGAACATTCCCCACCCGCGGATTGGCTACGTGGGGGTCATAAAAAAGCAACTGGACGTCGACATCCTGCTTGAACTCGCGCGACGGCACAGCGACTGGTCGATCGTGATGGTCGGCCCGCTCGGTGAACTCGGCGAAGACAAGGTGAAGTATGATTCGCTGCGTGAAATGCAGAATGTGCATTTCCTGGGCAACAAGCACAGAAATGAGATTTCCGGCTATATGCAGCATATGGACGTCTGTCTGATGTGCTATCGGATCGATGACTATACGAAGTTCATCTATCCCCTGAAGCTGCACGAGTACCTTGCGGGTGGACGGCCCGTAGTGGCCTCGCCGATACGCTCTGTCCAGGGTTTTGCAGACTGGGTGCAGTTCGCGAGCAATGCGGATGAGTGGGAGCAGGCGATTCAGACCGGCCTTTCACCCGCCGAAACCTCGCCCCAGCGCGTCGAGCAGAGAAAGCAAGTCGCGAAAAAGCACGATTGGAACTACCTGACGCAGACGATCGCCGAGCTTATGTGCCAGCGGCTGGGGCCGGATTTCGTAGAGCGTTTTTCATCGCTATCCAGCGATGCACAGGCAACGCGCAGGAGCAATTAATGCGGAACGCAATAAAGAGAAGAACTTTGGTGACGGGCGGTGCAGGATTTCTGGGCTCGCATCTCTGCGAGCGCCTGCTTGCCGACGGCTGCGAGGTCTTGTGCCTGGATAACTTTTTCACCGGTACGCGGGTGAACGTCAGCAGCCTGCCGTCGAATCCCGACTTCGAGCTCATGCGTCATGACGTGACCTTTCCGCTCTATGTCGAAGTCGACGAAATCTACAACCTGGCTTGCCCGGCCTCTCCGATTCACTATCAGTTCGATCCGGTTCAGACGACGAAAACCAGCGTGCATGGCGCTATCAACATGCTGGGTCTGGCGAAACGCACGAAGGCCAAGATCTTCCAGGCTTCGACCAGCGAGGTCTACGGCGACCCCGAGGTGCACCCGCAGCAGGAATCCTATTGGGGACGTGTGAACCCGATCGGCGTGCGGGCCTGCTATGACGAAGGCAAGCGTTGCGCCGAGACTCTGTTCTTCGATTATCGGCGGCAATACGACCTCAAGATCAAGGTCGGCCGTATCTTCAACACCTACGGCCCCAAGATGCATCCCAACGACGGCCGGGTCGTGTCCAACTTCATCGTTCAGGCCCTGAACAATGATCCCATCACAATTTATGGCGATGGATCCCAGACCAGGTCCTTCTGCTATGTGGACGACCTGATCGATGCGTTCTGTCTGCTCATGGACACGCCGGATGATTTCACAGGTCCCGTCAACCTGGGAAATGAAAACGAAGTCACGATCCTCGAGATTGCGGAGAAGGTGATATCGCTGACAGGGTCGGGCTCGAAAATCGAACGCCGCCCTCTGCCGAGCGACGACCCCAAGCAAAGGCAACCGGACCTCACACTGGCGCGCAAGCATCTTAACTGGGAGCCCAAGGTCAGTCTGGAAGATGGCCTGAAGGAAACCATCGCCTACTTCAAGAACACGCTGTAATCGCAGCGATCATTTCTTTCGGTCGGAGTATGCTCTAACCGGCTGCGCGACGGGGAACGCGGTGGAGTTATGATTGAGATGTCAGGGTCAAACAGACCGGCACCACCGCACCTCTTGCATGTCTTCCCGACCTTCGCGCATGGCGGAGTGCCGATCCGCATCAGCAGCATCATCAATCACTTTGGGAATCGTTACCGTCACACGATCCTTTCGCTCGACGGCCCGACCGACTGCCGCTCGCGGCTCAATCCGGATCTGGCGACAGAGGTTCTGGCCTTCGATGGCCCGGACACAGGCTTGTTTGGCCGGCTGCGGACGATCCGCAGCTATGTAAAGTCCCTGTCCCCGGACCTGCTGCTAACCTTCAACTGGGGTTCGACCGAATGGGCCCTGGCCAACACGCTGTCACCGCTTTGCCGTCACGTGCATCTGGAAAGCGGATTCGGCGTGGAGGAAGCGGAACGGCAGATTCCGCGCCGTGTCTATTTCCGGCGCGTCGCCCTTGCGCGCACAGCCCAGATCATTGTGCCCTCGTTCCAGCTTCTGCGCATCGCGACGGAAGTCTGGAAACTGCCGAAACGTAAAGTCCAGCATGTTCCCAACGGCGTCGACTGCGAAGCCTTCGGCCGCGCCGCGGTGCAGGGCATACCGGCAGGCTTTACAAAATCTCCTGGAGAGATCGTGATCGGAACGGTCGCGCCCCTGCGGGCTGAAAAGAACATCGCGCGCCTGATCCAGGTCTTCGCAAAGCTCCTGGAAGTCAATTCCTCGAAGGCCGCCAGTCCTCTCCGACTTCTGCTGGTCGGCGACGGTGGAGAACGGCCAGCGCTGGAAAAACTGGCGCGCGAGCTGGGCCTTGGTGAAAGGGTCGTCTTCGCAGGCCACTGCGATGAAGTCGACAAGATGCTGGGCTGGATCGACATCTTCGCCATGACCTCCGATACCGAGCAGATGCCCAATTCGATCCTCCAGGCCATGGCGGCGGGCCGCGCCATCGCCTCCTATGACGTCGGTGACGTCAAAGCCATGTTGCCGGACGACAGCAAGGCCTTCGTGACGCCCAAGTACGATGATGCAGCCCTGCTTGAGAGCTTCGAGGCGCTTGTGGCTCAGGAGGATCTGCGGATGCGGACAGGAGCCGTCAACCAGGCCCATGCCCGTGAGGTCTATGCGGCCGAGCGCATGTTCGCCGCTTACGAAAAGGTCTTCGACGCATGAGCGATAACATCAGGATCCTGACCTTTTCGACGCTTTTCCCAAACCGGGCGCAACCGCATCATGGTGTCTTCGTCGAGAACCGCCTGCGCCACCTGATCGAACATAACGACGTGACTGCGAGGGTCATTGCGCCGGTTCCCTGGTTTCCCTTCACTTCGGATCTCTTCGGCGACTATGCCACCTTCGCCAAGGTTCCCCGAAGCGACCAGCGTTCCGGCCTGGAGATTACCTATCCCCGTTATCCGCTGATTCCCAAGGTCGGTATGAACCTGACCCCGTCACTCATGTATCACGCGGTAAAACCTCTCGTGACCCGCCTGCTGAAGGAGGGTTACGATTTCGATCTGCTCGATGCTCATTACTTCTATCCCGACGGCGTTGCCGCCGCCTATCTCGCACGCGCGATCGGTAAGCCCTTTACGGTGACGGCGCGCGGGACCGATCTCAATCTGATCCCGAACTACCCCACGCCTCGGCGCCTCATCACCGAAGCGGCCGAGCAGGCCGATGGCCTGATCACCGTCTGTCAGGCGCTGAAAGATGAGCTGGTGAAGCTGGGTATTGCCGATCAAAAGGTCGAGGTACTGCGCAATGGCGTCGATCTCGAGCTCTTTCAACCGCGGGACCGGGAAGCAGCAAAGAGGAAGTTCGGCGTCGAGGGCAGGATCCTACTCTCCGTGGGGCATCTGATCGAGCGCAAAGGGCATCACCTGATCATCGAGGCCATGCCACGCATCCCGGATGCCACGCTGCTGATCGCCGGAACCGGGCCCGACGATGCCGCACTGCGAGCGCAGGTGAAGGCGCTGGGACTTGAAGACCGCGTGCGTTTCCTGGGTGCGATTCCGCACCAGGAGATGGCGGAACTCTACAGCGCCGCCGATGCCCTTGTACTGGCCTCCAGCCGGGAGGGCTGGGCCAATGTGCTGCTGGAGACCATGGCCAGCGGAACGCCGGCAGTGGCCACCAATGTCTGGGGGGCGCCGGAGTGCATTACCGCGCCAGCGGCCGGCGCACTGATTCCGGAACGCACGCCCGAGGCGATTGCTGACACGGTTCTGTCACTGCTCGAAAATCCGCCAGGCCGGGACACGACCCGCGCCCATGCCGAGGGCTTTAGTTGGCAGGCGACCTCCCAGGGGCAATACGATCTCTTTCGTTCCATTCTCGAGCGGCGTTGACGATGAAGATACTCTACCATCACAGAACCGGCTCGACGGACGGCCAGGCCGTTCACATCGAAGAACTGATGACCGCGCTCAAGGCCCTGGGCCATGAGATCGTCAAGGTCGCGCCCGGTGGCAGCGATAAACAGGGTTTCGGCGAAGAAAACGGTCTGGTGGCGGCGCTGAAACGGCATCTGCCGCAGGCGGTCTACGAGTTGATGGAGTTCGCCTACTCGCTGGTCGCCTATCGGCGCCTCCGGAGGGCCTACCTGGAGCATCGGCCCGATGTCCTCTACGAGCGGAGCAATCTCTTCCTGCTGTCGGGCGTCTGGCTGAAGCGGCGCTATAAGTTGCCCATGCTCCTGGAGGTCAACGCCCCGCTGTTCGAAGAGCGCAGCCGCTTTGGCAATATCACCCTGAAAGGTCTGGCCCGCTGGACCGAAGAGACGGCCTGGCGGGAGGCTGATTACGCCCTGCCGGTAACCGACGTACTGGCCGACTACCTTCGTGACGCCGGCGTACCGGACACGCGGATCCGGGTCATCCCGAACGGGATCAACAAAGAACGATTTCTAAAAGACATCGATACCCGTATCGTGCGCGAGCGCTTACAGCTCGACGGGAGCCTGGTGCTCGGATTTACCGGTTTCGTGCGGGACTGGCACGGCCTCAATCATGTCGTCGACCTCCTGGCGGAGCAGCGTGACGGCAAGCGCCTGCATCTCCTGGTCGTCGGGGACGGTCCGGCCCGCGAGGGGCTGGAAGCGCAGGCCAGGGAACTGGGGGTTTCTGATCAGGTCACCTTTACCGGCGTCATTGGCCGCGACGAGGTGGCTCAATATATCGCCGCCTTCGACGTGGCGTTGCAGCCTGCCGTTACCCGCTATGCCTCGCCCCTGAAGCTCTTCGAGTATATGGCGCTGGGCCGGGCCATCGTTGCACCGGATATGCGCAACATTAAGGAGATCCTGACGGACGGGGTCGATTCGCTGCTGTTCGATCCGGAGGTCGAGGGAGGCTTTAAGAGCGCCATCGAACGGATTTGCGGGGATCACGAACTGCGTAGTCAGATCGGCGAGGCGGCCCGGGTCGCGATCACGGAAAAGGCGCTGACCTGGGAAAACAACGCCAGACGCATCGAAGCCCTGGTGGACGGACCCGGCCAGGAGGATTAGGGAGTTCCGCCTGCAAGCGGTTGTTTTGTCCACACCAAATAGTAAATCGATGGCCACGGCGATTAGACTACTTGAAGTAAATCCTGTTTCGGTCAAAAAGATATTATTTGGACAGTTAAATCACTCTTCTCTTCAACAATTTCACTTGGCGATTTCTCTAAAATTGCAACTAATTGACTGTTTATACAGAAGAAGAAATTTTCCCATTTACGATAATTTAAGACGTGAAGTCTAAAGTGCGCCACTCAATTAAGGTTCCGTTCAGGAGTGCGCAATGGCCGTCGTTCAACCACAGACAATAACGGCACCGAGTCAATTGTCTGTGTCCGGTCTCTCCGCGGCACCTTCCGACAACGCCCGGCTCGCGGAACTCTTCAAACACTGGTTCGAGACCAAGCCGGCGGTCACGCCCGAGGAGATCGAGCAGGCGCACCGGCTGCGCTACCAGGTCTACTGCGTGGAAAATCCCTTTGAGGATCCATCCGAGAATCCGAACGAAATGGAAATGGACGAGTACGATCCGCACTCGGTCCACAGTCTGCTGATCCATCGCCCTACGGCCACGACCATGGGGGCGGTGCGCCTGATCCTGCCATCAAACGACGCGGCTTATCGTCTGCCGATCCAGGATGTCTGGAAGACGGAGCATATTCCTTTTCCCGAGGAGACCACGGCCGAAATCTCCCGCTACGCGATTTCGCGCGAGTTTCGCCGGCGCGCCGGTGAGGAACGTTATGCCGACGTCAACTGGGCGACCAGCGAAAGCACACCGGCGGATCGCAAGAAGCTCGAGCGCCGGGTGCTGCCTCACATCACGCTCGGCCTCATGAAGTCCGTCCTCAGGATGTGCATCGAACACAACATCACGCATGTCTGCGCCGTGATGGAACCTGCGTTGATCCGGTTGCTTTATCGCTTCGGCCTGGAGTTTGAGCCCATCGGTCCGGTGGTCGATTACCATGGCCGGCGCCAGCCCTGCTACGCCGCTCTTGAAACCCTTCTGAAGACCTCGCGAGAAGCACGGCGGGAGTTCTGGGAGGTCGGGACAGACGATGGGCAGCTTCTACCGAAGTCTGCAGCAGGCAAGAGGTAAATTCTACCTTTCGTTCGGTAGATACCAACCCAGTTAAAATGCGACAACAGTCCGCGCCCGCACCTCAGTTGCGGGCGTTGCTCGTTTCGGCCCAGTTATGCCGAGGAGCTCGTATGTCTGACACGCGGGTCAGAAGGTAAACTGCACACCGACCAGGAAACGGTCATTGTCGTCGAACTGACCGAAAACACCGTCGGAAGTGCCGAAGAAGATGTCGGCACCGGCCCAGACTTTTAAGTCATCGTCGACCTGATATGTGACTTTCGGCCGCACCAGACCATCACCGCTATTCAGGGACTGCAGCCAGATCACCTCCGCCTCCAGGTCCTCGTCCAGGAAGCTGCGGCGCACCAGCAGGCTGGCTGTCGATTCAAACTGATCCCGCACGAGGCCGTCGATGTCGTTGGTGAGGTAGTCGCCAAAGAGCTGGGCGCTGACCAGCGTGTCGTCGAGACCATACCAGTCCAGTCCTACGACCGAGGAGATGTTGTCGCTTTCGCCGACTCCGTCGCTGTCACTCAGATCCTCGGTCAGGAAGAAGCGGTCGAAGGAATAGCCAAGTTCGCCACGCAGTACGAAGTCGCCGAAGGAGTTGCTGAAGGTGCCGCCGACCAGATGGGTCCGCTCGTACTCCGGTGTGATGGTGACCGTCGTGCCGTTGATCTGACGACGCAGGACCGGATTGTCGTCGTAGTGGTAAAGGTAATTCAGACTGAGGTCCCAGCCGTCGACCATGCCCAGCAGCCTGACACCGGCATCCGAATCGGAAAGAACATCGTCCGGCCGGTCCGGTTCCTGCTGAACGACCGTGAACCCGGGAACGGCGGCCGGCACGAAGCGCGGCGCCGTCAGAGCATAGAGCGCGTCCGACTCCGGCAGGTCGTTGTAGGTCTGGTCCGGGATCCAGAGAAACTCGGCGGTGAAGTCCTCGATCGGGACCTCCGCAGCGACGGTCCAGAGCGGGATTCGTGAATCCTCGAAGTCGTCGAGGATGAACTCGCGGAAGTCCTGCGGGTTGACGACATCAAGAACCTTCAGGCCGTCCGACTGCCCCCAGACCGTCTGTTGCTTGCCGATCCGGAAGTGGGCGAAGTCCGTGGGCGCGTCGAGATAGAGCTCCCGCAGCTCGAAGTCGAGATCGTCGTTCGCCAGCCAGCGACGGGAAATGCTTGCGGTCGTATCCTGGCTCGGGCTGCCCGGTTCCAGCCGGTCGCGCGTGTCCCAGCGCACACGGCCGATGGCGGTCAGGTTGAAGCCCTCCGGCAGTTCGACCTCAAGCTCCGGCTGAAAGGTGGATTCCACCTTTTGACCATTGCCGTCATCGAGATCCAGCGCCGATTCGTGACTAAGTTTCGCCGTAAAGGTCACGGCGTCTTCGATGGTATCGGCAAGATAGCCGCCGAGCCCGTCGTCTTCGGCGACGGCAGCACCTGAAAGGGCAATGATCGCTGCGACACAGCAACCGCCCGACGCCAGAAGGCGCTGACGGAAGCCGCGCATGGAAGGGAGGGACATCTTCGCGACAACTTGGGAGCAGGCAGCGTTCATCTAACCGTCTCTTCCTACAGGCCGCGCTTCAGGGCGCTGCGGGTAAAGAGGTCGTCACTCAAATCGGCCTGGTAGTCGACATCGCTGATCACAAAGGCGGTCTTGTGCCCGGTCTTGTGGTTCTCAGCTTCGAGACGGTGCGCCGTCCAGATCCCCTGCACCTGACGGATGTCACGGGTGTAGATGGTCTTGAGCGCATTGCCCTGCAGATCCCAGATCTCGGATTTCAGCACCATGAAGATCTCGGTATCGACACAGCTCAGGGTCCGGCTGTAACCAAGCTGCTCGGCGACGTCTTCGCTGGAGGGAATACCCTCGACGATGTAGCAGGCTCGGCCGTCAACCTCGCCCATACCGAGGGTCGTGCGCTGATAGTCGGTTTCCGAGACCTTGGTATCCTGACGGATGTCGTCGTAGGTAAAGTCCGTCCCCATGAAGTAATCACCCCGGTCGGAACCGGAGATACGTCGCACGCGGCGCAGCGCCGGCAGGTAGAGCCACTGCGCGTCTTCCTCACCGTCGTCCAGGTAGTCGAAGGTCAGAAAGGCCGTGTCGCGCACGTTGCGGGGCTTCTGGAAGAAAATGGCGATGCGCTTTTCGGTCTCGAAGTACTTGCGGAAAGAACGGGTCTTGCGCGTGCGCTTCTTGCCGCGCTTGTCCAGCAGTTCCATGGTCATGTCGCGGACCACCGAGACGCCGTCATCGCGCGCATTGATGCGGCGGGCAATCTCATCGCCGCTGGGCAGATCCTGCGCCGCTTCGGGAACCGCGGCCAGGCGCTGCGACCCGCTGTCCGCTGCTGTCGCCGAAAAAGCAAGGCCGCCGGCGAGCAGTGCTGCGGTGAGACTGAAGGTCAAAGCGCGGGGCACGAAGAAGGTCATCTTGAAGCGTTCCTTTTCTCAAGCACGATCGGGGGCACCGCTGATGCCCAGCCGTTCCCAGCGGCCGGAAATCTCTCGGGAGGCCTGGGCAAGCCGGAACTGTTCGGTCAGGAAGGCGGGCGGCAGCAGCTTCACCAGGGCCGGCAGGACGGTCATGCTGGCGATAAAGGCCGCCGAGACCGCGACCGCCACCAGGCTGCCGAAGCGGATCAGGCCCGGAACCTGACTGGAGATCAGGACGCCGAAGCCGAAGAAGACGGTCAGGAAGTTGAAGAGCAGCGCCCGGCCGGTGGTCGGAAACAGTTCCTCGATCGCCTCGTCCAGGCTGCGGGCGCGGTCACCGGCCAGAAGGATCAGGCGGTCGAGCGCATGGACGGCGAAGTCGACGCCGATGCCGATGGCGATCGCGGCCGACATGGAGGTTCCGATCGCCAGGCGGATGCCGGCGGCCCCCATCAGGGCATAGACCAGGAAGACGGAAATCGCGACCGGCATGAGGGTGAGGCTGCCGGCGATGATCGAGCGGAAAGTCAGCGACGACATGACCCAGACGGCAAGCAGTGAGATCAGGACACTGGTCAGATGGCCGCTCAGCAACTGGTTCATCCAGTTGTAGTGCACGGTGACATGGCCCGAGAGCCGCGCCGTCATATCCGCGCCGTTGAATTCCCTGGTAATGTAGTCTTCCAGGGCGGTGATCACCTCGGTCTCGGCGCTGTAGAGGCCGCTGTTCATGGTCACGCGCAGATTGGCGAGGCGGTAGTCGTAATCGACCTCCTCCTCAAAGTCGGTCGGGTCACCACTCATCGAATAGAGGAGGAAGTACTGCGCCACCTGATCGGCGGTCTCCGGCAACTGGTAGGCATCGGCCTGATTGTCGAACAGCGCCTGGTTCATCTGCTTCAGGTAATCGACGATAGAGACGCTCGAGCTGACATGCGGCAGGCTTTCGATGTAGCGCTGAAGGGCTTCGATCCGGCGCAGGCGCTCGGGATCGAAGAGGCCTTCTTCCTCCTGCGTCTCGATCACCACGTCCAGAGTGGTGGTGCCGTTCATCAGGTCGTTGATGACGCGGTCGGCCACGGCGATGGGCTCGTTGACCTGGAAGTTGTCGATCGGGGCTTCGTCAGCACGGAGCTGAGAGAGACCGAGGACACCGGCGGCGATCACCAGGAAGCCCAGGGTCAGCACAATCTTGGGATTTTGTGCGACAGAGCGGCCGATCCGGCGGCCCAGCAGCGCGCCGCGGCTCTCGGAAGGCTCAGTGCCATCGTCCTTTGCATGGAGCGAACCGCTGACCCGGCGGGCGGCACGCAGGGCCGGTGACATCTGCGGTTTCAGCAGGGTCAGGCCGGCGGGGACGGCCACCATGGAGATGATCAACGCCGTCGCGATGCCCAGTGTGGCGAAGAGACCGAAGTCCTCCATGGGCGGCATGGTCGAGGAGGCATAGATTCCCATGAAGCCGGCGATGGTCGTGAAGGAGGTGATGGTCACCGGGCGCCACATGGCCATCATGGTACGGATCGCCAGTTCCCGCGCCGAGGCCTTGGGTCGCCGCGAAAGCTCGTCGTAGTACTGACCCAGAATGTGGATGGAGTCGGCCACGGCAATGCCGATCAGCACGACCGGCAGCGCGTTGGTGATGGTGTAGATCGGCTTGCCCGCCGCCGCCATGGCCCCCATGGCGACCGCCAGTGTGCCACCGATCACCAGCAGAGGCAGCAGGACGCCACGCAGGTTACGGTAGCAAAGGAAGAGGATCAGGACCACGATCACCGCCGCCAGAGGGCTGAGACGCTGGGCGTCGGTATCGACGTACTGGCCCAGGTAGCCCATGACGCCGCCCTGGCCGGCGACGTGGATTTCCTCACCATTTTGGGTGGGAGCGGTGTCCACCAGTGCCCGCAGTAGCCGGTAAGCCTCCTGGGACTGCTCCTCGTCCAGCAGTTCGGCGGCGATCAAAGTCGCCCTGCCGTCCTGGCCGATGAGGTTGCCGTTGTAGAGCGGAAAGGCCGTGACCGCCGCGCGGATCGCATCGGCCTCTTCCTGGCTTTCCGGCGGATCGCTAAAGAAGGGCTCGACCTGCAGGCCTTCCGGCACGCCGATGATGTTCTTTTCACTGGCCAGACTGGTGACGCGGTCAGCATCGATCCCCGGCAGTTCGGAAATCTGATCCGTCAGCCACTTGATCAGTCCAAGGCTTTCCGGGTTGAAGACACCCTGCGGGCCGTTGTTGACCACAGCGACCACTAGCGGGTCTTTCAGGCCGAAGGTTTCCTTCACCTTGTCGCGGAAGACCACGGCGGGATGGCCGGCAGGCATGAAGGCGTCGGCGCTGGTGTCCTTGGTCAGGCGCGGCAGGAAGCTCGCCATGGCAATCGTAATGATCGCGACCAGCAAGAGCACGGTCTTCGGATAGGCCGTGACCGCTTCAAAGAACCGCCAGGTCCGTGTTTTCCCCATTTTGCTGATCGATCCGTCCGCTTCAGGTTAGACGGAAAGATCAACACAAGAAGGTTAGGAAAGCGTTGAAATCACGGCGATTTGACCGCATTGGCAAGCTGCCGTGACAGGCCTGTGAAGCCGATCGCCAACAGGTAAATCGGTCGTTCGACGGCCTGGTTCGGATCAGACCTTCATATTGTGCTGGCGCATCAGGTCGTAGACGGTCGGTCGGCTGACGTCGAGCAGCTTGGCGACCTTGGAGATATTGCCCTGGGCCTCGACCATTGCGCGGGTCAGGGCCGTCCGCTCGGCCTGTTCCCGGTATTCCCGCAGCGTGCCGCTCGGCGCCGGCTGTTCGTAGTTCGGCAAATCCAGGTCGGTCACCGTGATTTTCGAGCCGGTGGCCGCGGCCACCGCACGCTTCACCCGGTTCTGCAGTTCGCGCACGTTGCCGGGCCATTCGTAGCTGGAGATCGAAGCCAGGGCATCGGCAGTGAAGGCGGTCACGTTCCGGCCCTGCTCCTCGGCAAAAGCCGTCAGCAACTGATGCGCAATGACCACCGCGTCGTCCGGGCGTTCGCGCAGCGGCGGAATCTTGATGACCGCTTCACTGAGCCGATAATAGAGGTCTTCACGAAATTCATTGGTTTCGGTCAGCTTCAGCAGATCCTTGTTGGTCGCCGAGACCAGACGGATGTCGACCGGAATCTGCTTGTGGCCGCCGATTCGCTCGATAACCCGCTCCTGCAGGAATCTCAAGAGCTTGGCCTGCAGGGACATGGGCAGGTCGCCGATTTCGTCCAGAAACAGCGTGCCACCGTTTGCCAGTTCCACCTTGCCGATCGTGGTCTTGACCGCGCCGGTGAAGGCGCCCTTTTCATGGCCGAAGAGTTCGCTTTCCAGCAGATGTTCCGGAATAGCGGCGCAGTTGATGGCGACGTAGGGCCCCTTGGCCTTTTCGCTCAGTTCGTGGGTCGCCCGCGCCAGCAGCTCCTTGCCGGTACCGCTTTCGCCGATCAGGACGACGGCGACGTTGGCGCTGGCGAAACGCTTGACCTCACCACAGATCCTCAGCATCTCGGCATTGGTCGTGGTCACGCCGGGCAGAACGGCACCCGCCTTGGACTGCGACAGCCGACGGTTCTCACTCTCCAGAGCATGGAGATTGTAGGCCCGCTGAATCGTGAGGTTGACCACGTCGACCTCGATTGGCTTCTGGTAAAAGTCATAAGCGCCCAGCGCCACTGCCTGAACGGCATATTCGCGTTCCGTCTGGCCCGACATCATGACGACCTTGGTTTCGGGCGCGATCGAGAGGATTTCCTGCAGCGTGGCAAGACCTTCCGTCGGGCCGTCGGGATCCGGCGGCAGACCCAGATCGACCAGAGCGACCGGCGGGCGGTGTTCCTTGACCGCGGCGGCGGCGGCTTCGCGATTGCCGGCCAGGACCACTTCGCAGTTATCAAAAGCCCAGCGAAGCTGGCGCCGCAACCCGTCGTCGTCTTCAACAACCAAAAGTTTCTGGGTCGGTTCGCTCATCTTTGATCTCTATACCACTGTTCCAACGGGTCATTTCGAGTTGTCAGCCAGATATCGGTGCGGCTGGCTTGGCGACGGCGGCACCGCCGAGGGCGGCGGCACCCTGTGCCGATGCGGGGTCGGCGACGGGCAGGACGATGCGCATGGTCGTGCCGGAACCCGGGTTACTGACGACTTCAAGATCTCCTCCCAGTTCCCGGGCATACTCGCGGCACTGGTAAGCGCCGATGCCCATGCCGCGGGACTTCGTCGAGCGGAAGGGTGTGAAGAGCTCATTTCGAACGAACTCCCTGTCCATTCCCGGGCCATTGTCGGCGACTTCGATCAAGGCCGTGTCGTCTTTTCTGTTCAGACTGATCTTCACCCAGCCGTCCGATCCGACCGCATCGATCGCGTTCTGCAGAAGATGGTTGATGATGGCGCTCAGACGTTCCTGGTCAGCTACAACCGAGATGTCGTCGTTACCCCAATCGATAGATAAATCTATGGAATCGCTTTGTTTAATTCGAGTTAATTTCTCCAACAAAGGCCGAATTTCAACCATGTTTCTGCTTTCACCGCTCGGCTGGTCATTGCCGAGCCGGTCCATCAGCCGCCGCATCTTGGAGACCGCATCATTGAGCGTATCGGTCATGTCTTCCCGAAACTGCTCTTTGTGACCGTGCTTTTCCATGTTCTTGGACAGCAGTTCGAGCTGGCTGACCAGGTTCTTGATGTCGTGGATGACAAAAGCGAAGCGCCGGTTGAACTTGGCAAACTCCCGCGATTCAGCCAGGGCCACGGCATTCTTTTGCTCGGCGAGGTAGCTGGCCGCCTGCCGCCCGGTCGTCTTCAGCAGATCGTAGTCTTCCCAGCCGAGGGAACGCACCGCCCGCGGCCGAGCCAGCAACAGAAAACCGATGAAGGCCGCATGATGGGTCAGGGGGACGATGATCCAGGCATTCTTCAAATCGCCGATGGCATCAGGCAGTTCGAGATTGCCGTACTTCTCCGGGTCTTTCTTGGCTTCGACGATATCGATCAGCCACTGACGCTCCTCCAGAAAGCGCACCATGGAGGCGGATTCCTCGGCCCGCAGGCTGGAAACCGCCATGTTCCAGGCGGCATAGACGACATAGCGGTCGTCCTGACGCAGCCAGAGGGCACCGCCCGGACTCTCGACGATATCGGCGATCGCCTGGATCACCCGGACACCCAGTTCCTCGGTTTCCTGGGATTCGGACACGGTCCGGGTAAAGCGCAGCCATTCTTCGCGATAGTCATAGCGATAGGCATAGAAATGCTTACCGATCAGGACTTTGATATGGGCGCGCACGGTGCCGGAAATCAGCAGAACGGCCAGAACGATGATCGCGCCGAAGAAAAAGGTGGCCTGAATGATCGTGCTCCAGGAGCCCTCGAACTGCTGGAGCAGGAAGCCGACGCCGGCCATGATGATGATGTAGATGCCGCTGGTCGTCAGGGTCGTCGAGTAGAAGGCGATCTTGCGCGAGACCGTGATGTTGGTCCGCCACATCTCGTTCCGGCGAGAGGAAACGGCCAGCAGGGGCACGACCATGGCCTGCACCACGCCACGGGCCTGCTGGAAGTCGGAATTGACTTCACCGAACAGCAAGGCATCGGCATAGAAGAAGAGGTCGTAGGCAAAGAGCCCACCGATGCCGATACAAAGAAACTTGATCTTCCAGCGGTCGTCTTCACTGGTGTTGCGGAACAGTGTCTCGATCAGCATCAGGCCCGCAATCACCAGGATCAGGCGCAGCAGACAGCGGACCGTGAATCCGGTCTCAACACTCAGGGGCTGATAGAGCTCATAGCCCAGCAGCACAATCGAGAAGGCGATGAAGATCGAGACAATGTAGCGACCCAGGCCTTGCTGGTTGTCCGAAGTGCCGCTTTGAAGGACGCTCCAGAGAAAAGCGAGCCAGCAGACCGAGCGCAGGTTTTCGAAGGCCTCGACCATGGCGATCAGGCGTGCGCCGCTCCAATGCTCGTAGGCTGCCACTGCGAGCCAGAGGAAGGTGACGAAGCAGGAGAGGATCAACAGGCTGCCCTGCAGCCGCCGTTCGTAGTTAACGGCCAGCAGAAGCGCAAGGATCAGGAAAGCGATTGCGCCGACCGCGTAGCTGATGGTCCCGATGAAAGCGGTTTCTACGATCATGCCTCCTTATAACACCCGCCGCCGTCCTTGGCATCGGCATCCGCAATCCGTCATGCCGCGGCGCGTCGATTGCCGGCGGAAAGAGCCCGGCGCCGCTTAACCTATTTTATGTCTTTCCGAATTACCTTTGTGAGTCAAAGAAATATCAACAGCCCCGGGTTACGTCTTAGCTGGCAAAACACCGCATGAGTTGCATCTCGGTGATCTATGCCCGAGTCTCACTTGATATTCTCTCTCGGAGTCGTCTTCATGGCGCTGCTGTTTCCATTCCATGTCCTCACGTAAGCCTTCACGCATGGTAATACCAAGGAGCGTTGATATAACAGTCGCGCAGCTTGTTTTATTCCTTCCGTCTGCCGGAGCCATCTGATGGCCGAGTCCAACCCGTTCGATCTTGCTGTTGCCGCCTGGCGACAGGCACTGGGGGCGGATGCCGTTCTGCTTGGCGCTGACTGCCAGCGCTACGGCAAAAACTGTATCGCAGCAGAGCGCGACGTGCCGGCGGTCGTAACGCCACGCAGCGAAGCCCAGGTCCAAGAAGTGGTCGAGATCGCCCGCGCCGGGAAGCTGCCGCTTTATCCGGTCAGTACGGGACATAACTGGGGCTATGGCAGCGCCGCGCCCGCAAGCGACGGCAGCGTGATCGTCGATCTAAGCGGAATGAACCGAATTCTCGAAGTCGATCCGCTGCTCGGCCTTGTCACCCTGGAACCGGGTGTTACCCAGCAGCAGCTACGCGACTATCTGGATGAACGGGACCTGCCCTTTCTGGTGCCTGTCACCGGGGCCGGGCCGACCTGCAGCCTGCTCGGCAATGCGCTGGAGCGCGGCTACGGCATCACGCCGCACAGTGACCACTTCGCGGCCGTCACGGCCCTGCGCGCAATCTTGCCGAATGGCGAGATCTATCAGTCCGCCATGGCCGAAGCCGGCGGCGAAGCGGTGGACCAGGCCTACAAGTGGGGGGTCGGTCCCTATCTGGATGGTCTCTTTACCCAATCGGGCCTCGGGATCGTTACCCGCATGACCATCGCCCTGGCGCCTATCCCCGAGCGGGTCGAACTCTTCGTCTTCGAGTTGCCCAAGGAGTCGGACCTGGAGGCCGGCGTTGAAGCCGCCCGTGCGCTTCGCCAGGCGCTTGGGGAAGGGCTGAGCGCCATCAACATCCTGAATCGCCTGCGGGTCCTTTCGATGATCGAGCCCTATCCGCGGGACGAGGTGACGCCAGGCCAGGCGATTCCTGCCGAGATTGTCGAACGCCTGGCCCGAAGGCGCCGGCTGCCCCACTGGTTCGGCGTGGGCGCGCTCTATGGCACCAGGGAGACGGTGCCCGCCATGCGCCGACGCGTGAAGCGGGTTCTGGGCCCGCAGGCCAAGCGCCTGGTGTTTTTCTCCAAGCCGAAACTCGCCTTGCTGCGGGGCCTGACCTCGGCCCTGCCCGGCGCCGCGGGCCGGGTCTTGCAGGAACGGCTCGGCACGCTCGACGAAACCCTCGATATTCTGCTGGGGCGGCCCAGAGAAACGGCTCTGAAGCTGGCCTACTGGAAGTCGGGCCGGCTGCCGGAGCAGGGCCAGCCGCTGGATCCGGCCCGGGATGGCTGCGGTCTCATGTGGTACGCGCCTCTGGTTCCCATGACGGCCGGGTCTGCGCGGCGCTACGTCGATATGGTTAACGAGGTCTGCCCGCGGTTTGGCATCGATCCGTTGATCACCCTGACCACGATCTCCGAGCGCTGTTTCGACAGCACCGTGCCGATCCTCTTCCATCCCGACACGGAAGCTGCGCAGGCCCGGGATTGCTATCGCGCCCTGTTCGAAGAGGGGAGAAAGCGCGGATTCTATCCCTACCGCATGAACCTGGAGTCGATGGGATTCTACGCCGACCGGCAGGAATCGGTTTATTGGGGAGCCGTGCAGAAAATCAAGGCCGCGTTCGACCCGGACGGCCTCCTGGCGCCTGGCCGCTATCATCCCTCCGCCCCGTCAAGCGCACCGGAGACCGATTCGCAGAGCGCAAACAGGGACTAGATCAGCCCGGCCAGGCAGGGACACGCATTGATCCAAACTGTGTTAAGATACTAGTGTCCCGATTCTGAAGTTCGTATCATTTGTTTCGAGTTCGTTTGAACTTCAGAATCGATCAGGACACTAGTTAACCTATTGAGCTAGTGTGGTTTACAGATTTGAAGTTCCTATGAGGTGCCTGCCGATAAAATGATAGGAACTTCAAATCCACCACACTAGGGTATTAAGTTGTTTTCGTAACCTGGCGCACTTACATCTGACTTGACGTGATTTATCGGCTCGCGCCCTTTTGAAGGTCGATACCGTAGTATCGCGCTGGGGAACGGGGACAGCAGAGCCTTAAATGATTTAGCATCGGATGCGCCGGCATTCATCAGATGACGCAGTCTGAACGGCTTGCGGGATGAACCGGATAAGTAATGAGCAGGGATATGACCATGTCAAAGCGATCTGAATCCAGGACCAAGCGGACCCGTCTGCTGGCAACCGCCGCCATCACGCTGGCGCTGCTGGCACCCATCTCGGCACAGGGGGCGACCGACAGCAGCAAGTCCGTCGCCTACTACGAAGAGGCGCTGGTTTACTTCCAGCAGGGCCAGCTCAATCCGGCGATCATCCAGCTCAAGAACGCTCTGCAGCAGGACCGCGACAATGTGGAAGCCCGCATGCTGCTGGGACGCATCTATGTTCAGATCGGCGACGGCGCATCGGCGGAGAAGGAACTGAAGGCTGCCGAGAGCCGGGGCGTCGCCCGGGACACGATCCTGATCCCCCTTGGGCAGGCCTACCTGCAACAGCGCAAATTCGCGGAAGCCCTGCGGGAAGTCGAGCCCGGCACCCGCGACAACGCCTTTGAAACCGATATCCGGCTGATCCGGGGCCGCGGCCATCTCGGCCTGTCGCAGTTCGAGGAAGCGCTGGTCGAAGCCGGTGCGGCCGCTGAACTCAGCCCGCAGGACGCCCGCGCAAAGATCCTGCAAGGCCGCATTTACGGTGCTCAGCGGAACTACCCCGAGGCCGAGGCCAAGATCGATTCCGCGCTCGCTCTTACACCGGACTCCATCGACGCGTTGCTGGTCAAGGCGGAGCTGCGGCGCTTCGCCAGCGACTTCGACGGGGCAATCGCCAATTTCGATAAGGTGCTGCAGATCAGCGCCAGCAATGTTCCGGCCCTGCTGGGCCGGGCGACCTCCCTGATCGCCCAAAATAAGGACGCCGAGGCGCAGGCGGATCTCGACGCGGTCAAGGAGTTTGCGCCGCGCCATCCGACCGCACACTATCTCACGGCGCTGGTGCTGACCAAGGCGCGCAACTTCGAAAGCGCGCGGGACGCAATTCAGGAAATCGGGCCTTATCTCGACAGCTTCCCGCCGGCACTTTATCTGGCCGGTGCCATCAGCTACGCAAACAACGAACTGGAGCGGGCGCAGAGCTATCTTTCGGGTTATCTCGCGCGCTTCCCGGAGTATGTTCCGGCGCAGAAGATCCTGTCAGCGACTTATCTGCGCAAAGGTGAGCTCAACAGGGCTCTCGGCATCCTGGAGCCGCTCGCCGAGGCACAGCCGGACGATGCCCAGGCGCTGGCTATGCTGGGCGAGGCCTACATGCGGGCCCAACGTTATTCCGAGGCCACGACCTACCTGGACCGAGCCACCGCTTTGGCGCCGGAAGATGTGAAAATCGCACGCGGACTGGCGGTCAGCCATTTGCGCTCGGGTCAAACGGAGGAGGCGATCGAGGTTCTCGAGGCGTCACCGGACGTCGGCGGACCGGACGCCTCGGCCTCCAAGATCATTCTGGCCCAGATGCAGATCCGCACCGGACGCTACGAGGAGGCCCTCGAAGTCGCGAGCCAGTTGCGCAAGGACCTGCCGGACAGCCCGATTCCCTTCAATCTGCTCGGCAGTGCGCTCAGCGTAAAGGGAGAGACGGCCGAGGCCCGCAAGGTCTTCGAGGAAGCCATTGCGGCACATAACGACTATCTGCCGGCCCGGATGAACGTCGCCAGGCTCGACATGGTCGAAAACAACCCGGACGCCGCGCGCAAGCGCTACGAGGAAATCCTCGAACTCGAGCCGGGCTACGTCAATGCCATGATCGCCCTGGCCGAACTGGATGCCACCGCGGAGAATTTCGATGGCGCTGCCGATTGGCTCCAGAAAGCCATCGACGCCAATCCCAACTCAGCCGCACCGCGTCTGCGGCTGGCCAACCTGCATGCCGGCCAGAAGAAATTCGATCTGGCGATTCCGGTCCTGAACGAACTCGAAAGCCAGCACAGCGACAACCCGCGCGTGCTGCAGGCCATCGGGCAGGTCTATGTGGGCCAGGAAGACTTCGCCACGGCGGTGCAGAAGTTCGAGCGTCTCGTCGAACTGGCGCCGAATTACGTGAATGGCCACTTCCTGCTTGCCCGGGCACAGTCTTCCGCCGGTGAAGTCGACAAGTCCCGGCAATCCTATGAAAAGCTGCTGCGCCTCGCGCCCGATAATGCCGATGCGCATCGGGCGCTTGTGGAGATCGATATCGGCAAGGGCGATCTGGATACCGCGGCCAAGACTGCGATGGCCCTGAGGGACAAGCTGCCCGATGCGGCGGACGGGCACCAGCTTCTCGCCGACGTCTATATGCAGTCCGGCAAATTCCAGGAGGCAGTCCAGTCCTACGAATCGGCCTGGGAGAAACGCCCCAGCGGGCCGCTCGCCATCGCCCTGTTCCGGGCGCGGACACAGGTGATGGATAAGTCCGAAGCGGCACCGGATCTGAAGACCTGGGTCGATGAAAACGTCAATGACCGGGCGGCACGCCTTGTGCTGGCGGGCGTTCAGTTGGAACTGAACCAGTATGACAGCGCTCTTGCGAACTATGAGATTCTCAACGAGAGCAATCCCGGCAATCCGATCGTTCTGAACAATCTGGCCTGGCTCTATCAGGAACGGAATGATCCCAAGAGCCTGGAGTATGGAGAAGAGGCCCTGAAGGCAGCGCCGGGTATTCCGGCGATCAAGGACACGGTGGGCTGGATCCTGGTGCAGCGGGGCGACGCGGCACGCGGCCTGGAGATGCTAGCCGACGCCAGCGCGAAGCTGCCGAACGATCCGGAGGTCCAGTTCCACTATGCCTTCGCGCTGAAGGAAACCGGTCGCCTCGAAGACGCCAAAAGCAAATTGAGCGAACTTCTCCAGGCGCACAAAGGTTTCGCATCGGAGGCCGATGCCCGCGCCCTTCTGAATGAACTCGGCGGCTGAGCTGCGGGACAGCCTGGCCGAAAGGTCGGTCGCGAAACCATCCTTGTGCCGTGAGCGGCTGACTGCGCTCTTCCCTGGAAGGGGCCAATGCCCCCGTGACTGACAAGGATGCCCGACACGCGCCCCCGGGGGCGCAGGCACGCCGCCACGATGTCATCGTCGTGCTGGGGGCTGCCGTCTGGTCACGTGGCCGCCCCAGCCCCACGCTGGAGCGCCGGCTGCGCCGCGGCCTGGAACTGTTCGAAGCGGGCGAAGCGGATTATCTGCTCTTCACAGGTGGCCTCGGCCGGCATCCGCCAGCGGAGGCCGAAGTCATGCGGCAGATCGCCATTTCATCCGGCGTTCCCCCCGAGCGGATCGCCGTGGAGACCAGGTCGCGCAGCACCCTTGAAAACGCCATGCATTCGGCACGGATTATGGCAGACAGAGGCTGGCATTCGGCGCTTCTGGTGTCCGACCAGCTGCATCTCCCCCGGGCGGTTCTTTCATTCCGCGCCGCTGGCGTCAAAGCGCAGGCGCGGGGCGTGGCGGGCGCCTGGCGGAAAGGCCCGTTTCGAAAGTGGTGGCAATATCCAGTCTACGAGCTGGCGGCTTTTGTCTGGTATCTCGGCCTGATCCTGCTCGGCCGGCACCGTCAGGAGAGTTAGAGCATACTCCGACCATAGGGAATCATTTGACCAGCGAGGTTTTCCGTTCTGACAAGGCGCGGTTCGCAATGCGATGCGATGCATCGCGCTTCACAACGTGCCTCGCCGAATGAGGCTTCAAAACCCATCAAATCGATCCTGTATGGTCGGAATAAGCTCTAGCTATCGGCCTTCGTCCCAGACGAAACCCTTGCCTGGTTTAAAAGCAACCGCAGAGAAGGACTGGTCGACATCGCGGAACTTCCGGCGCAGGGTTTTGATGGTGCCGAGGACGACGCTTTGCCGCTCTTTCGCCGACGAGAGTCCCGGTTGCTCATCCGGTTCTATCAACTTGTAGAGATCGCTGAAGGAGGCAGTTTCCCCCGGCTGCGACGACAGCAATGTCACGATCGAGGTCTCGGGCGATGTGAGGACCAGAGGCCGCCCGCGCCAGGTCAGGACATCACCGTTGTTTGCCAGTTCCGTGTAGCGCCCTTTTGCTTTTCCAAGCTGGTCGACCACCGTTTCGAGGCTGCCCGCGCCCGCCCGGAGATCCTGCACGACCACGCGCGCCAGCTCCGGCATCGGGGGCAGGCCCGCCGCAGTGCGATCAGGATGCCAGTTGTTGCCGCTGCGCGGTGAGCCGGAGACGATTTCGTTATCGGTCATCTGAACCGGAATCAGCGAGTGCATCAGCCGCCCGGGGCGATCCAGGATCAGGGTGTTTCCGGTGACGATCACCCAGCTTACGGCATGAGGCTCCACAGACTTCTCCAGGGCGATGCCGATCAGGTCAGGATTGAGGCTGTTCGGGCCCTTCTGGATGATATTGTTCCTGATCGTGATCTCCCCGCCGTTGGGCAGATCGATCGCACGACTGTCCTGCCCCAGGAGGGACCCGATCTCGTTGTCTTCAATTGTGGTCCTGCGCGCCCGACTCTTGATCTCATGACCTTCATCCTTGGACGACAGGATCCGACTACGGCGGACAATCAGGTGATCGCCATCGCTCATGTAGATCGCGTGTGCGCGTCCGACCGCGCCCAGGCGTTCAAAACGGCTGTCTTCGATGATGACCTCGCCCACCTCGCCGCCGGACAGCAGCCCCTGCTGGCTGTCGTGAAAATAGACATTTCTCAGGGTCAGGTTCCGCCCGCGCAGACGAATGCAGGCGCCATTCTGGGCCGGAACCTGAATGCCGGAACACTCCAGGCCCTCGATCACCGTATCGTTGCCGAGAATCAGCAGCGCGGCCTTACCATCGTAAGCGGTGTCTCTCAAGGCAGCACCTTCGGCCGCCGCGATGGTAACGCCGTTCGCCGTCAGGCGCGCTGCTTCCCGGTAATCGCCCGCTGCGATTTCCAGCCGGTCGCCGTCCCTCAGGGCGGCGACGGCTTCGCTCAGCGAGCGGAACTGGCAGTCTCGAGATTTGAGTTTCTCAGAAGCGCCTTCTTCAGCCGCACTTTCGGCGTTAACTACTGTTTCGGCTGGGCAAAGAGTAACGACGCGCGCCGCTTTCACCGGGCCCTGCTCTACGGTCAACACCAAAGCGCCGGCAAGAAGCGCGACGCTGAGAAAACTTTTCACACCTGCGGCAATCTGTCCCACGAACACTTGAATTTCAAACCCTTGCTACCGTTCTCTGCAGATAACATAGGGAAGTTTTGTTGCGGTTTGTGAGAGGTCACAGAAATTCAACAAGCGTTATCGGGCATCCAAGGAAATCTTTATGGAAGATTAAACCTCTTCCGTTACGGCTAGCTTCTAGGGCATCGTTGCGAGCCGCACTCAGTTCCGCCGGCGTCCCTACATCTAGAGCCAATGTCTTTTCGCTCAGAGTTCAGACCATGTCCGAGAAATTGATATCTTCAGAAGTCCAGGCTCCGGCACCCATGGCCGGCATCCCGCGTTCGGGGGAGCCCTCGGTTAAAGAGATGCGCGACATCGTTGCGGATCTCTATGAGCCGAAACCGGCGCTCTACTGGCTCGATTTTCTGACCTGCTCGGCTGTTGGCTGGACGACCTTTGTTCTCGCTGTATACGCGCAAAGCTTTTCCGCTCTTCAGATGCTCTATGTCGCAGTCTCGGCCGTAGCCTTTTACCGCGCCGTTTGCTTCACCCACGAACTGGCACATTTGCAGAAGTCGGCGGTTCCTGGCTTCCGCGTGGCCTGGAACGCGATCTGCGGCATTCCCCTGCTGGTGCCGGACTTCCTCTATCACGGCATCCACAAGGCCCATCACAACAAGAACCGCTACGGGACCAAGCAGGACGGTGAGTACCTGCCCTTCGCGACCCAGTCACCCTGGCACATCGCGGCCCACTTTCTGGTGAACTTTGTGCTGCCGCCGCTTTCGGCCTTCCGCTTTTCGGTGCTCGCGCCGCTGTCCCTGCTGTCCCCGCCGCTGCGCCGCCTTGTCAAGGAACGCGCATCGGCCATGGCGCTGCGGATGGACTTCACCCGGGATGTCTCCACGGGCCAGACCGAACGACGGCGCTGGATGATTGAGGAAACCATCGCCAGTGCCTATGCCATGGCGGCTGTTCTAGCCCTCCTCTTGGGCTTTTTACCTCTGGAGGCGGCACTGGTCTGGTACAGCGTTCTGGTGCTCGTCGGAACCATGAATTCCTTCCGCGCGGTTGGCGGCACCCACCGTTACCGCGGCGACGAAACGCCCATGGGTTTCGCCGAGCAGATCGAGGATTCGGTCAACGTGCCGTCCCGCAACCCGATCAACCTGCTGCTCTGTCCGGTCGGCTTGCGCTTCCACGCTCTGCACCATCTCTTTCCCGGCCTGCCCTACCACGCGCTGGAGCCGGCGCACGCCCGCCTGATGGCGCAGCTCCCCGCAGGAGCATCCTATCGCGGGACGGTACTGCCGACGGTCTGGGCGGGTTTCGCTCAGGTCTGGCGCGAGGCCGCCGGTGGAACCTACAGCCAGCCGGAACCTGCGAAGTCGTCTTCCTGAACCGAAGAGAGTGAAGTGCCTCGAGGTTGAGGGGAATCAGCCGTCGCTCACTTCGCAGATCTCCAGAATCGCAATGAGATAGAGCCGCACGGCGTCCAGGTAATCGCGCAGTTCGACCCGCTCGTCGGGCATGGTGTTGTACTTGCCGCCTGGGCCGCAGACGATCCCCTCCATGCCGAGCATCTGGTAAAAGTGTGCAGCGTCGGTGCCGTAAAAGGCCGGCGGCCGCACCGCGCCCGTGGGCTGTTCCTCGTTCCGCAGATCGCGGTAGGCCTGATTCAAGGTCTGCACGATGCGGGCATCCGGCGCCACCTCAAAGGGCGGCATGCTGGGCCGCTTGGTCTCGGCCTCCTGCGCATAGACCTTGCTCTTCAATCCCGGAAACTCACTCTCGAGCCTGTCCAGTTCGCTGCGGAAATCCGCCAGCACGGATTCCCGGCTCTGCGAAGGCGCGTAACGGGCGGTGCCGCTCAGGCGGGCGAAGTCGGCGATCTGCGGCGGCCGCCATTCGTGAAATTCGCGTGAGAGCGCACCGCGCAGGACGCCGACATTGGCGCGGTTCACGGAGCGATGGAGATCGCTTGTGGCGCCGGAAAAGGTCATGGCGTTGAGTCGCGGGACCAGCGCGGCAGCGGCGGCCACCGCGTCGACAGCCTCCTCGCGCTTCGAGATGTGACGGGTGACGCCCTCCAGCTCGACAATGAAGTTGAAGGCGCCGGCATGAAGGGTCAGCGCCTTCAGGTCGGTCGGTTCACAGTTGATGAAGTAGTCGGCCTTCACGCCATGCTCGATGGCCCGCACCGTGCCGACACCGCCCTGCAGTTCGCCGACCACGAAGGTCAGCACCACATCGCCCTTCAGCTTGACCCCTTTCTCGATCAGGGTCCGCACCGCACAGAAAAAAGCCGCGTCGCCGGCCTTCATGTTGGAAACACCGATGCCGTAGATGCAGTCGTTCTCGACCAGACCACCCCAGGGATCGACGCTCCAGCCCTCGGTTACCGGATTGGTGTCCAGATGTCCGTTGAACAGCAGACTCTTTCCGCCGCCGGTGCCTCGGCAGGTACCGATGGCATTGACCCGCTGATCGACCACCGGCTGCAACTCCGCATCGATCCCCAGGGCTTGCATCTGGTCGCGCATGAAAGCCGCCAGGGCACGTTCGCCTTCGGTCTCGGTATAGCTCTTGTGACGCACCATATGCGCCAGGAAATCGATGCAGGCGGCTTCGTCGATGCTGTCGAGGATCTCCTGATGTTTCATGGCGGCGTCTCCCCTGGAATTTCAGTTTTCGTGATTTCGGCGGTCGTCCAGATCGCCTGTTCGTTCAACAGGCTTTCTTCTTCGAGGTGGCAGCGCAGCCAATGCGCGTCACCGAAGCTGCGCAAGGGCGGCGCTTGCGACTCGCAGCGCCCGGCGATGCCGCTGGGGCAGCGAGACACGAAGGGGCAGCCGGCGAGCGCCTCCGTCCGGGTCGGCATGACGCCGCCCAGGCGCACCCGCTGTACTTCGATTGCGGGATCGAGAGTGGGCGCCGAGGACAGCAGGGCGCGGGTGTAAGGGTGGTAGGGCGGTCTCGCCAGCGCCGAGACCGCGGAAAGCTCGACGATCTGGCCCAGATACATGGTGGCCACGCGGTCGGCGATGTAACGCAGCAGGTTCAGATCGTGGGTGATGAAGAGATAGGCGATGCCCAATCGCGCCTGAATCTCCTTCAGCAGATTGACGATGGCAGCCTGTACGGAGGCATCGAGGCCCGAGGTGATTTCGTCGCAGATGATCACAGCGGGTTCAGCGGCGACTGCCCGGGCGATGGCGACCCGCTGCTTTTCGCCGCCCGAGAGCTCATGCGGATAGCGGGTGGCGTAGTGCGAAGGCAGGCGAACCTGGGTGAGAAGTTCGGTGATCCTTTCCTGCAGCGCGCGGCCCTGGAGCTTCTGATAGAGCTTCAAGGGACGGCCGAGAATGCTGCCGATCTTCTGGCGCGGATTGAGCGAGGAGTCGGGATTTTGGAAGATCATCTGGACGCGGCTGCGGTACCGCCGATCCATCATGCCGGCACCGCGAATCTCCCGTCCATCGAAGCGGATTGTGCCTTCGAAGGCGCGCAGTCCGCTCAGCGCCCGCGCCAGGGTCGATTTGCCGCAACCGGATTCGCCCACGAGGCCAAGGGTCTCGCCAGCGTTGAGGGTGAGGTCGACGGCGTTGACAGCGTGAACGATGCGCGCCTTACCGCCGGTGAGCCGGCTCAGGAGTGACCAGCGGCCGATTCGCACGGTTAGATCCTCGACCGCAAGCACCGGTGCAGCGTCCCCGGACTCCTTCGCTTCGCCGTTGCTTTCCTTCCCGCCAACGCCCGTCATGCTGTCCTGCAGTACTTCCCGCCAGCGCAGGCAGGCTGTGGCGTGACCTCCATCATCCTCGAGCTCGACAAGGTCCCGGCGGCAGGCTTCCTGCGCGAAGGGACAGCGGGCTTCGAAGACACAGGCGGCTTTCGGACCCTGGCGATCCGGCAGGGGGCCGGGGAAGGTCAGTAGGGTCGCGTTCCCGCCGTCCGGGGAAGGGCGCGGCAGGCTGGCGAGCAGCGCGCGGGTGTAGGGGTGCCGCGGTTCCCGGAACAGCGCTTCGACCGGGCTGTCTTCGACGATGCGCCCGGCGTAGATCACGGCCACCCGGTGGGCGATTTCCGCCACGGTGCCCAGGTCGTGGGATATGAAGAGCGCGGCGACCCCGGTTTCCGCCTGCAGCCGCCGGAAGAGATCCAGGATGTTGACGGCGGTGGTGGCGTCGAGCGCGGTGGTCGGCTCGTCGAAGAGAATGAGGTCCGGGCTGCAGGCAAAAGCAATAGCGATCACGATGCGCTGCTTCTCGCCGCCGGAGACCTCATGCGGATACTTCTCCAGCATCAGGTCGGCGTCGGGCAGGCCGACCATCTCCAGCAGGCGCCGGGCTTCCTCTGCGGCTTCTGCGCCGCTCAGGCCACGGTGGCAGTCCAGCACCTCGGCGATATGGTCACCCAAAGTCAAGGTCGGGTTGAGCGAGCCACCGGGGTCCTGGAACACCATGGCCACGGTCTTGCCCCGGATATCCTCCAGATGCTTCCGGTCGAGCTCACGCAGATTTAAAGGATCGCCGTCCCGGCTCGATAGAACGATGTTGCCGCTTTCCAGGGCGGTCCCGCTCTGCAGGCTGCGCATGACCGCATAGGCCAGCGAGCTCTTGCCCGATCCTGATTCGCCGACCAGGCCCAGGATCTCGCCGCGCCGGATGGTAAGGTCGAGCTCCTCCAACACGCGAAACGGCTCTCCGGCGGTCTTGAAGGAGAGGCTGTAGTCCGCGATCTGCAGGACGGCATCTTGCTGCTGGCCGGTCATCGCGTCCTCGGGTTCAGAACATCGCGCAGGGCGTCGCCCAGCAGGTTGAAGGCGATGGCCACCGTGGCGATGGCGAGGCCCGGCCAGACGATGGTCCAGGCATTGCGGAACATAAAGCCGCGGGCCTCGGAAATCATCAGGCCCCACTCCGGCGCCGGCGGCTGCGCGCCCAGGCCCAGGAAGCTGAGGGTCGCCAGCAGCATGATGGCGAAGGCGACACGGATGGTGCCTTCGACGATCACCGGCGCCACCATGTTGGGCAGGATCTCCCGCGCCATGATATAGAGCGCGCCTTCGCCGCGGGCGATGGCGGCGGAGACGTAATCCTGATTGCGGGCCGCCAGGGTGACGCTGCGCGCGATCCGCGCCATGCCGGGCGCGAAGGCGATGCCGATGGCGATCACGGCGTTGATGCCGCTCGGGCCCAGCACGGTGACGATCAACAGGGCGAACAGCAGGTTGGGGATGGCCATGGTGGCATCGACGATCCGCATGATGGCGTCGTCGATCCGGCCGCCCAGAAAACCTGAGAGTATGCCGATGGCGGCGCCCAGCGAAGTGCCGATCACCGTGGCGGTCAGGCCCAGCAGGATGGTGGAGCGCGCCCCCCACAACAATCGACTGAGGATGTCGCGGCCGAACTGGTCGGTGCCCATCCAGTGATCGGCGGTCGGTCCGACCAGGCGAGCCCCGTAGTCGAAGCTTTCCGGGTCGTAGGGCGCCAGCAGCGGGCCGAAAGCCATGGCGACGAAGAGAACCGTCATCAGGATGAGGCCGACGGCCCCCTGCGGATGCTGCAGCAGGCGTTTGAGCAATTCAGTCATACTGAATCCTGCGGTCCAGGTAAGCGTAGGCGAAGTCGGCCAGAAGGTTGGAGAGGGCGTAGGTCATGGCCATGATCAACGCGCCGGCCTGGATCAGGGGCAGGTCGCGCTGCTGGACCGCGACGATCAACAACCGGCCGACGCCGGGAAAAGCAAAGATCTCCTCCACCACAATAATGCCGCCGATCAGGTATCCGACATCCAGCGCCAGCACCGTGATGGTGGGCAGCAGGGAGTTGCGCAGGGCGTGCCGGAAGAGCACCGAGCGCCGCGGCAGGCCGCGCAGCTCGGCCGCGCGCACGTAATCGCTGTGCAGCACGTCCACCATCTCCGAACGCACCATGCGCATGACGTGAGCGGTCAGCACAATGGTCAGGGTCAGGACCGGCAGCGCCAGGTGCCAGAGCGCCTTCAGCGGATCGTCACCGAAAGGCACGTAGCCGCTGGCCGGGAAGAGCCCGACCTCCGGACGGGTCAACCAGACCAGCAGCAGGGTCGCCAGCACGAACTCCGGCAGGGAGACGCCGATGTAGGAGGTGAAGCTGACCCCGAAATCGATCTTGCGGCCCTGGTAGACCGCCGCGGCGACACCCAGGGGAATGGCGACAAGGGTCACGGCGAGTAGCGAGAGTCCGGCCAGCGTGAGCGACCGGCTGAGAGCATCGATCACCGTTGGACCTACCGGCAGGCCGGTACGCAGCGAGGTGCCGAAATCACCGGAGAGCACGCCGCCGACCCATTTCAGGTACTGCAGATAGGCCGGCTGATCGAGGCCGAGCTTGGCTTCGATCGCGGCCAGTGCCTCAGGCGTCGCGAACTCGCCGAGTAGCATCTGTGCCGCATTCGCCGGCAGGATCTGCGTGATGCCGAAGACGATCAGCGAGACCACCAGGGCGGTGATCAGCAGATAGAGCAGCCGCTTCACCAGATAGGCAAGGGACATCGGGTGTTCCTGATTTGAAACCGAAGGTCGGGGAAGCCGTCGAGTTGCCGCGGCTTCCCCGCTTAATCATCAGCCGCGGTTCGGTGCGCCCGCGCCGAGTGAGACCTTTTCGAGGCTGAAGGTCGCGCCTCTGGGGTGGAGCTGATAGTTCTCCACGTAATCCCGATGCGCGGCGAGCAGGTCAAAGAAGACCGGCACCAGCGCCGGGATGTCGGCGCGCATCTTCTCCTGCGCGGAGGCATAGAGCTTCGCCCGCTCGGCCGTGTCGACCGTGGTGCGCGCCTTTTCCACCAGAGCGTCGAAGTCCGTGTTGTTCCAGCGGGTTTCGTTCCAGGCGGCGTCCGAGGTGAAGAGCAGCTTGAAGACCGCATCCTCGGTCGGCTGCATGTTGTAGAAGCCGACGTAGAAGTCGCCCTTCTTCCAGACCTGGTCCAGATAAGTGCTGTGCGCCATGGTCTGGACTTCGATGTTGAAGCCGGCGTCCTTGGCCATCTCGCGCACCACCACGGCCAGGGTCTTGCGATAGCCGGGTTTGACCGAAGCGACCAGCGTGGTGTTGAGGCCGTCCGGATAACCGGCCTCGGCGAGCAGTTGCTTGGCCCGCGCGATATCGCGCTGCTTGACGGGCGCGTCACCATAGTAGCGATAGGCTGAGTTGATCGGCGTATCGTTGCCCGGACTGCCGTAGCCTTCGGCCACCAGGTCGATCATGGCCTGCCGGTCGATGCTGAGTGACAGGGCTTCACGCACCCGCCGGTCATTGAAAGGCGGCCGGTCGTTGGCCATGACCACATCGATGAAGCGTCCCGAAGGCGTGCGCTGTGCCACGACGCCGGCGGCGGCGCCGACCCGCGCGAAGTCCGCGGGCGGGACCTCCAGGGCCAGATCCACCTCGCCGGCGATCAGGGCCGCCATCTCCGCCGTCGCGTCGGGGAAGACCATGAGGTTGACCTTGTCGAGATAGGGCAGGCCTTCGATGAAGTAGTCCGGGTTGGCTTCGACCACCGTCAGCCGGTCCGGTTCGTAGCTGACCAGCTTGAAGGGCCCCGTGCCGATCGCCTGCTGATCCAGCGGGGCGAGATCGCCGCTGGCGATCTCCGCCGGCACCACCTTGGCGGTGGAATAGGCAAGCGCAACCGGCAGGTCGCCGTAAGGCAGGCTGGTCTTGATCACGACGGTGCCGGCAGCGCCTTCGGACACCGACTCGATCGGACCGAGATTGCGCCGTCCCGGTGACCCGGTGGCTTTGTCCAGCACACGGTTCAGCGAGGCGACCGCATCCGCGGCGCCGGCGGGCTGACCGTTGTGGAAGGTCACACCGCTGCGAATCTTGAAGGTCCATTCGGTCAGATCCGCATTGGGCGTCCAGGACTCTGCCAGATCCGGCTGTGGCGACATGTCCTGGCCCAGGCGGGTCAGGCCGCTGTAGAGCAGTTCGCCCAGCAGGTATTCGGAGTTCAGGCGGTGCAGGAAGGGGTTGAGCTTGCCGGGCGCCCGGTTGACGCTGACGTTCAGGGTCCCGCCCCTGTTGGCCGCAAAGACCGGAGTGAGGGGCAGCGCACCGGCCGCGCCCATGACGGGCAGAGCAACGGAAGTCTTCAGGAACAGGCGCCGATTCAAAGAGAGAAAACTGGTTTTCATGGAAGCCTCCTTGTCATTACGCGATTTTATTCTTCGTTGAGTTGACCGCTTTCGAAGTCGCCGCTGAGATAGAGCAGGATCGACCGACTCAAACCCATCAGGTCTGAAAGCGTCGTGTGTTCGTCGGCGGCATGCACGTTGCGGTCGGGACGTGACAGGCCGCCGAGCAGAATCTCCTGCCGTCCCGTTTTCTGGACCCAGCCCAGGTCGGACGAGGTCGAGGAGCCATAGGTTCGAAAGTCGCTCATGGGCCAGCCGAAGCCTTCCGAAAGAGCCTGCTGCCAACGCAGGCTGTGCGGGCCGGTCGGGTCGGACACCGGGGCCAGATGACCGGTAAGCGTCATGTCATGACCAAGCAGTCGGGTCCGGGCGACCGCCTTCGTGACGCAGCCGCGGAGCTCCGCCTCTACCGCTTCCGCGGACTCTTCCGGCGTGTAGCGGCGGTTGATCGTGACATCGAACTGACCAGGGAGGGCCGAACCCTTGCTGCCGGCTGCGGCCGCTGTGAGGGTCAGGCGGGCGTGAAGTGGCCTGCCTTCGAAGTGCGGCGGCGGCGGAATCTCGGACTCCCGCGTCTCGATGCTTTGCTTCAGTTCGGTGAGCGCGGAGAGGACCGGCAGAGCTTCTTCGAAGGCATTGATACCGCCGACCGGATCGCCGGAGTGCGCGCTGCGGCCAAAGAAAGAGAGCCGGAAGTCCATGCTGCCGAAGCTGCCGCCATAGATGCGCGGCACGGCACCACCGTTCAGGCAGAGCAGATGCCCGGAGAATTTATCCTGTTCGGCCAGGTAGCGGATGCCCGGATAGAGCCCGCCTTCCTCATCGCTGCAGAACAGCAACAGAGGGTCGTAGGCCAGCTCCTCGCCAACCTCCTCAAGCGCCCGCAGAGCCGCGAGGACAGCGGCGATGGTGCCCTTCATGTCAGCGGTTCCACGCCCGAACAACTTGTCGCCCTGCCGGACCAGCCGGAAGGGCGGGTGTGACCAGCCGTCGCCCGCCGGCACCGTATCGACATGAAAGTAGACCGCCAACGGCGGCTTTCCGGCCGCGCGCCGGGCGATGAGGTTGACCCGCTCACCCGAAGCGCCGGCCACCTGCCAGAGAGCTTCCGGGACCGTGACCCTTTCGCAGGAAAAGCCGAGCGGCGTTACGAGGGTTTCGGCGAGGTCCGCAAAGGCTGCGTAGCCTGCGCCGGGCGGAAAGCTGGTATCGGTCGCGATCAGTCGGGCGAGCTCGTCGAGCATCTGCGGTTCCTGCGCCGGCAGGAGGTCCAGCGCGGATTTCCTCCGGCTGTGATCACTGTTCCTGGAACTGCTCGCCCTTCCGGCCATTCGGATGGCCCTCCAGTCTTCCCGCATCCTTCTTCATGGAATGCATTTTCTATAAACTATATAGAAAACTATCGGATCGTGAGGTAGAGTCAAGCGCGATAGACGGCACTGGGATTTGCTACCGGCCGGTTCCTCGGTTAAATCCAGGGATACGTCCCGCTGTTCCCGAGGGTGGAACGGCGCTTATCAGAGAAGGTTTTGCCAGGCGGTGAAGACATCCACGTCCAAAGAGAACAAGGCAGATCTCCCGGGTCTTGCCGCGGTTCCGCTCTATGAGCAGGTCAAGCGCCACATTTCCGAACTGATCCTGCTCGGCGAATGGCTGCCCGGCACGGTCCTGCCCAGCGAGACCGAACTGGCACGGCGATTCGGGGTCGCCGTGGGAACCGCCCGGCGTGCCCTGGCCGACCTGACCGCCGAAGGCCTCCTGATGCGGCGCCGTAAGACCGGCACGGTGGTCACCGGACGTTCACCGCATCATTCGCTGCGCTTCTTCTTCCAGTACTTCCGGCTGCACGGCCTGGACGGGTCGCTGATGAACTCCTCGGTTGAGATCAAGAGCGCGGAGCGGCGTCCGGCGGCACCCGAGGAGGCGGCACGCCTGTCGCTATCGAGTGAAGACTCCGTGATTCGGATCGAACGGGTGCGCTCCGTCGGTGGCCGGGCCGTGATGCACGATGTAATGGTCCTGCCGGCCGCAAGGGTTCCGGAACTACAAACGGACGACATTCCCGACCGGCTCTATCTCTATCTGCTCGAGGAGTACGGCATCCGGGTCTCCGCGGTGCGCGAATCCCTGGGGGCCGAGTTAGCCACCACCACTGACTGCCGCCTGATTGATGTGGCCATGCCGGGCGCCATTCTGGTGATCGACGAGGTCGCTTTCGACCAGACCGGCGCGCCGGTGATCTGGGCGATCCACCGCGCGGTGACCGACAAGTACCGTTACCTCAACGAAGTCAGCTAATGAATGAGAAGGTGGCCATTTCGAGGGAAATGGCGCGCCTGTTCGAACAAAGTTCGAACCCACCTTCAATTAAGAGGGCGACCATTTGGAGGGAAATGGCGCGCCCGGCAGGATTCGAACCTGCGACCCCAGGATTAGGAATAGCGCGCCAATCACTTATATATAATTGATTAAATTAGTATATTCTAAATTGAGTATGAATTTAGTATCAAATAGGTATCTCCATACTGAAGCCGAGGCGATACACTCTGGTCATGTTGAACCGACTCAATTATCCAATCGTTGAAAGAGCGATCAAGTTTTTCAAACCTGCCCCGATGACCCTAAAAAATCTGGCATGTACAGGAACGATTTATGAACAATTGATGTGTCGGCGGTAGAGTAAAAAGCCAGGCCGCGCTTACAACTTAGACAAATTCTCTCGCACCACCATAGTGTCGCGATGATCGAACCCTAAATGCGTTTCATAGATTAAAACCGCACGCTTATACATGCGTTTAGCCTCAGTATTATCTCCCATGTGCCTCAACACTAACCCCAGATCGTTGAGAATATAAGCGATGTTAATGTGATCTCGGCTAAACTCTGCCTCACCAATTGCTAAGGCTCTCTCAAATACAATCTTTGCAGCATTTAATTCACGCAGGTCATGGTATGCGCGACCTAGATTGGTCAATCTCGGAATTAGTTTTGCGTGATCAGCCCCATATGCCGCCTCGTCAATCACAAGAGCGCGCTCATACGAATCCTTCGCGCTCTCGTAATCGCCAAGGTTTTGCATAGATCCTGCAAGATTTGTGAGATAGTTAGCCACGAGCGGATGATCCACACCAAACGTTGCCTCGTAAATTTGAAGTGCGCGTTCGAATTCCACCCTTGCACTTTCGAATTCACCCTGTTCTTGCAATACACCACCCAAATTGTTGGCGCAGACAGCTACGCTTGGATGGTCTACTCCGTAAGTGGTTTCGTTTATTTTGAGCGCACGATTGAAGGATTTCTTAGCAGCGTCAAGGTCACCAAGGCTTTGCAGAACTCCGCCCAGGTTGTTGACGCGTATAGCGACGTCTGGATGATTGAGCCCCATTGTTGTTTCAGTTATTTCAAGTGACCGCTCAGAAGCTGTTTTTGCTTTTTCTAAATCACCCATCTGATGTGACACCAGAGCGAGATTGTTTACGCTAGTGGCGACGGTAGAATGGTCAGGACCAAAAGCAGCCTCACAAATTTCGAGAGCACGTTCGAAATGAATTTTGGCACCTTTAAGGTCACCATCATCCTGCAATATAAGGCCCAAGGTATTTAGGCTATAAGAAAGAATATGATGATTGAGTCCAAAGTTGATCTCGTCGATTCTAACTGCACGCTCGGCGGCCAACTTGGCACCTTTAAGGTCTCCCAGAACTCGCAAAACTGAAGCTAAATTGTTACAGCGGATCGCTATGTGCCGATGATCAGGCCCCTTTATGGCCACATCAATACTAAGAGCTCGCTCAAGAGCCAATTTCGCGCCTGCGTAATCAGCAGTCGTGATCAGATGAAGCCCCAGTTCATTTAATAGTGTTCCAGCCTGCGGCATGCCATGATTTGCGGCTGTTTCAGCAAGGTGGCGCAGATGTGGCAAAAGTTCAGCCATCGGGGCTGGCCGTTTATCCTCATTGATCTGCTCTGCACGCAACAACAAGATTTCGGCAACTTTTATCTGTTCGTCACGAGTGCCTTCGAAATTTGCCCGAATGTAGTGCCCTACTAAGCGATGCATCTGCACCCTACGTTCGCCACTTTCAGCCAACAGGCCAAGTCGGAGGGTCCGATTATGCGCATCACGTCGCCGACGAACTGCATCCCTATCCAGCGCACCTGCATCCGCAAGTTGCTCTCGTAGAAGGTCTACCGGGATCGGCTCTCCTGGTGCCAAAGACGCGGCCCGGCCAAGGATTGACAGCGCTAACTGGTCGATTTCATTTCCTGGATTCAAGCGCCGCAGACTGGTCAGGAATGTTCGACCAACATGACGATCATGTTCAGTCGGGCTTTGACCATCGACATCTCCAGTCAAAGACGGATGTGATAAAACTTCATCTCTAGCGATCTCTTCCAAATAAGCAGCTGGCGTTGCAAACGCTTCCCCAGCATATTCCCTCAGATAACCACCTGCTAAATGAAGGGCCAAAGGCAAATCACCTAAGGCCTCTGCAATGCGGTCCAAATCCGGATCATCCGCCAGAAACTCGGGCCGGTGTTTGAGCAAAAGTTCAATGCTTCTCGCACGAGGCAGCGTATCAACAGAGTGTACCGACACGCCGCTAGCAGCACTCCATAGCGTGTTGCGGCAGGTTAAAAGAATCCGACTGTTACCAGTTGGCGGACGCCACGCATGGAAAAGATCTTCATCCTCGCAGTTGTCAAAGATCAGCAACCGCGGCAACTCACTCTGCCAAGCCGATGAAACCAAGGCAACTTGAGCATCAAGTGGCAAAGTCGAGTAATCCGGGCGCAGATCTAACCCCCTCGCGCCGCCATGTCGCGCAATCTCGTTTGGCACAAGCGCAGCATCCGCAAAGGAAATCCAGAACACGCCACCGTCGAAGTATTGTCCGTAACGATGAGCGAATTCGTTGACTAATTGAGTTTTTCCGATCCCGCCGATTCCAGCAGCCGCACTGGCAACTGGACCGATGGCGACAGGCGAATTGGCGATGACCGCCGTCGCCAGCGTCTTCAAATCCTCTTCGCGCCCGACAAATTCAGGATTAGCTGCCGCAACACCATGGAACCCACCTCTAGGAGGCGCAACAGTACGATCCGGCACAAGGTCAGTAGGAAGCTCTAAAAATCGCGCCCTTGCTACCTTAACAACCTCAGCATCAAACTCTCGACCCGACGCTTGCTGATATTGAACAACAACCTTAGTCGAGTTAACTAAAACTTCGCTACCGTCGTTATTAGAAATATCAATGTAGTCACGCACTCAGGGTTTTATTCCTTTTTACAATATTCTTTAGATAATTTTTTCGACTAATTTTCCAATTGCTTCAACATTTTCAAGTATCTTAGGTGCATTACTAAACGCTTTTTTGGTCACTTGAAACACTACATCTAACATCCCAACAACAGTGCCTCGATCTGCCCCCTCTTGGATATCTTCAACCAATTGGACGGCCTTACGCGCCAGGGTTTTACCTTCGGCAGCTTGTTCCTCTGGCAAGTTTTCTATTTCTGAAAATAGCGCGCTTACAAGTTTTTCTAGCTCGACCCGGTCATGAACTGAACCCTTATCGAGTCCACCAATTATTTGGCTGACATTTCGTAATTCGCTTCTGTAATTGACTATCGAATTATTATTGTTTGTAATCTCAACTCTATCTCTCATTCTTTTTCCTCATTTTCGTTGTGACGTTGCCATTTCAATGTTCTTTGTTATTCGAGAAACATTTGGGTCTTTGGATCCGAAATGTTTTTTCCAAATGCTTAAAGCTCGCTCGAAAGCAGCTTCTGCTTCGTTAAATTTTTCCCGCGCCAATAGTACTCCGCCCAGGTTATCGCTGACGATGGCGACTTGAAGATGATCAGGTCCTAGAGCGGTTTCATTGATTTCTAAGGAGCGCCGAATGACCTCTTCAGCATCCGCATACTTATCCATTTTCAGGAAGACTAAGCCAAGGTTGTTAAGCCGGATTGCCACGTTTGGATGATCAAATCCAAAAATGTCTTCGTCAATTTTGAGAGCGCGCTTAAGGGATTGTTTGGCTTCAACCAGGTTTCCTTGTAATCGTTGTAAATCACCTAAATTATTAAGAAACATACCTACGTCAGCATGATCAAACCCCAATGTTTGTTCGGCGATGTTAACAGCACGTTTGAAAACTGCTTCAGCTGCACCATAGTGCTCCATGGATTTCAAAAGCGACCCCAAGTTGTTCAGGCACATAGCTACAGAAGGATCCAAGGGTCCAGCACTAGCCTCTTTGATCACCAAAGCACGTTCGTACGCTGCTTTTGCGCCCACAAGGTCATTTAGGTTCTGCAGTACTAATCCTAGGTTATTTAGGCGGATTGAAACGTTAGGATGATCGAGACCGTAAGCAAACTCATCAATCTTAAGTGCCCGTTCAAATACTTCCCTAGCCTGGGCATAGCTAGCAAGGTCGCGCAAAACCAGACCTAAGCCGTTAAGACGGATTGCGACATCTGGATGGTCATGACCGAAAACGGCTTCACTGATCTCGAGCGCCCTTTCATTCGCCACTTTCGATCCTTTCAGGTGTCCAATCGCAGAAAGATGATCGCCAATTGCGCTAAAAAAACGAGCAGCCTGCGGCATGCCATGATTTGCGGCTGTTTCAGCAAGGTGGCGCAGATGTGGCAAAAGTTCAGCCATCGGGGCTGGCCGTTTATCCTCATTGATCTGCTCTGCACGCAACAACAAGATTTCGGCAACTTTTATCTGTTCGTCACGAGTGCCTTCGAAATTTGCCCGAATGTAGTGCCCTACTAAGCGATGCATCTGCACCCTACGTTCGCCACTTTCAGCCAACAGGCCAAGTCGGAGGGTCCGATTATGCGCATCACGTCGCCGACGAACTGCATCCCTATCCAGCGCACCTGCATCCGCAAGTTGCTCTCGTAGAAGGTCTACCGGGATCGGCTCTCCTGGTGCCAAAGACGCGGCCCGGCCAAGGATTGACAGCGCTAACTGGTCGATTTCATTTCCTGGATTCAAGCGCCGCAGACTGGTCAGGAATGTTCGACCAACATGACGATCATGTTCAGTCGGGCTTTGACCATCGACATCTCCAGTCAAAGACGGATGTGATAAAACTTCATCTCTAGCGATCTCTTCCAAATAAGCAGCTGGCGTTGCAAACGCTTCCCCAGCATATTCCCTCAGATAACCACCTGCTAAATGAAGGGCCAAAGGCAAATCACCTAAGGCCTCTGCAATGCGGTCCAAATCCGGATCATCCGCCAGAAACTCGGGCCGGTGTTTGAGCAAAAGTTCAATGCTTCTCGCACGAGGCAGCGTATCAACAGAGTGTACCGACACGCCGCTAGCAGCACTCCATAGCGTGTTGCGGCAGGTTAAAAGAATCCGACTGTTACCAGTTGGCGGACGCCACGCATGGAAAAGATCTTCATCCTCGCAGTTGTCAAAGATCAGCAACCGCGGCAACTCACTCTGCCAAGCCGATGAAACCAAGGCAACTTGAGCATCAAGTGGCAAAGTCGAGTAATCCGGGCGCAGATCTAACCCCCTCGCGCCGCCATGTCGCGCAATCTCGTTTGGCACAAGCGCAGCATCCGCAAAGGAAATCCAGAACACGCCACCGTCGAAGTATTGTCCGTAACGATGAGCGAATTCGTTGACTAATTGAGTTTTTCCGATCCCGCCGATTCCAGCAGCCGCACTGGCAACTGGACCGATGGCGACAGGCGAATTGGCGATGACCGCCGTCGCCAGCGTCTTCAAATCCTCTTCGCGCCCGACAAATTCAGGATTAGCTGCCGCAACACCATGGAACCCACCTCTAGGAGGCGCAACAGTACGATCCGGCACAAGGTCAGTAGGAAGCTCTAAAAATCGCGCCCTTGCTACCTTAACAACCTCAGCATCAAACTCTCGACCCGACGCTTGCTGATATTGAACAACAACCGAGCGATAATAGATGGCAGAGTTTTTGTTGTTTTCAATTGCTACATTATCGCGCACGTTGCCAGCCTCAATCGAATATGCAATCAAATATTGCGCAATGCTGGAGCACCGACAAGCCATTTCACCAGTCAAAGGAATACGTACCTGTCTGCAGCGCGTTGCATCTTCCGCTCAAAATCCTCCCCGTTTTCAATCGTGTGAAGGCGCAGCGTCTCGCCGATCTCTTCGACAATCTCCCGGCTGTCACCGGGCATAAAACCTATGACTGTCGCCCAGGTCGCGGTGAGGCCAATGATCTGGCATTCCAGAAGCTCAGCGTGGTGTTTACGGATGACTTCTGTCGCTGCGCCCGGTTCGAGGCCGCATGACATCTCGAAGAGATCTTGGCGCAGGTGCCTGACGACCAAATCCCACATTGCAGCATTTGGCCAGCGGGAACGGTTGTTGTCTGGCGTCGGTCTCGTCAAACGGATGTCCGCCGCCATATGCCGGAAGACGTCGCCGATCTTGGTGTAGAGATCTTCCCAGGACCGCAGTTGCCAGCGGCCTTTCAGGTGGTTTTTTCCAGCGCGGAACTCCATCCGCCAGACCTGCGAACTCTGCCGATCTGCAGGCTTCATTTCAGGTAAGCCACACTGCTGGCAGCCTGAATTCCAGATCTTCCACCACGCGACTTTTTGCTTGTCGATCACCTCTTTGCGCTTGTCGTAAATTGCAAGCTGGCGACCCGGCATCCTGCCAATGCGGATGCCGGTGACGCGCCCGGTAACGCCTTGCACTTCGGCCTCGTGCTCATCCGCGCGGGAACAGCGGGCGTGCATCACGAAGTCATCAGGGATCAGTTCAAACGACGGAGCCAGGACGTCGATGGCGTAGTCTACACGGCCGATGCTGACCCGCATGTTCTCAGTGCTGATGCCCAGGGCATTTAGAAAGTCGTAGAAGCGTTTGCGCCCACCATCGACACCATAAAGAGCGAGGCCAAGCGACTTTGACGATACGCGGATGCCCCAGGGGTCTTTGCGGTTGGGGCGCTTGAAGAACCAGGATGCACCATCAGGGCCAGTGTCGCAGCGGTAGGCATAGCCGCCCTTCCCTCCCGTCTCGCCCACGTGCATCCGAACGCTTCGGTATTCGAGGAGATAATTCTGCATCCGCTTCTTGGCCTCCTCTTGCGCTTCTGCCAACGCCGCGTTCAGCTCATCGGAGATGTGTCCGGTGAAGGCAATGTCCAGGTTGTCAAATCCGCTGTAGATGACATTCATCGTCGCTGTCCTACTCACTCGTATTTCTAGAGGGGGGTGTTACAAGGACCCCCCTCTTGGCATTTCGCCGGCTCAGTTTTGGCTTTGATCTAAGGGAATGACGCCGCCCTGGCGGGCGGCTCGTTTCTGGTTCGCGCTCCCGCGCCGGGGGCCGCTTGGATTTTGGGGCCGGTCGGCCGGTTCGTGCCTAAATCCCGAGACCGAACCAGCGGAGAGAAAAAGAGAAGGGGCCCGGCTTACGCCGTGCCCCTCCCGAGGCCATTCGGCCCCAAAATGCCTCGCGGTGCGGCCAAGCCCGCGAGGCCAAAACTCATTGGTAGAAACCTTGCTGCGCGGTGTTCTCAACCATCCGCGCATCCGCCCAGGCAATCAACTCGCGCCGGCGATAGCGGATAGATCGGCTGGAGACCTTTACGAAACGCGGGCCGCCGCCCCGCAAGCGCCAGTTCTGAAGGGCGCGCACGGAATAGCCAAGAAAATCGGCGGCGGTCTGTTCGTTGATCAGTTGATCGAAATAGTCGGGCGAAGTTTGGCTTGCAGCCTGCTGCAGGGATTCAGCTTGAATGACCATCATGGGCCTCCGTGAGATCAGTATGTAACTGAAATCAAGGTGAGCGAAAACGAGGCAGGAAAAAACGCAGGCACATTTAAAAAGAATCGTTACAGTCCAGGTGCATCGATTAATTTCAGTTTATTCTCTGATAGTTAGAGGCAGAGAAAATTTCTCCACCGTGTATGGGCGTATCGAGTGCAGGGTTTCTTTCACGCGCTTCGTCGCCCCGACTTTTTCCAATGATCAGGCGCAGCATTACTCCAAGCTTGATTGAATGCGCGTTTTGATAGCTCTGGAATGCTCTGCACCGCTTCGTGCCAGCAGTCATCTTTCTTTCGCCATGACCCTGCGTTGACAATTGCCTTAATCAGAGCTTCACAGCGTTTTTGTGGAGACAGCTCCGTAACCGGCCTTTCGACAATCGCCTCAACGGAACCAAGCCAGTCTTCGAAAACATAACGAGCGAAGAAAACCGGTGCCCGCCGCAAGGAACTAAGCTTGCCTGGAACAACAGCCATCGACAGAGAGATGTAGAGCTTGAAGCCGTCGGCGCGGCTCCAAGTCTTCCAATCAATCAGTGTTCCGTTTCCAAATTGCGCGTGAATCGCTCCCTCCGACAATCCCACCATCAATACTTCCTGCGTTTTTTGCCGGCGGAGAAAAGCGTCGTGATCTCGAAAGTAGGGTTCACCGAGTTCAGGAAACGTCGATCTTCTCTCATGCAGCGCATTCGCTTCGGCTGTAAGCTTGCTGCGCTGAACATGAAGCGCTGCACGCTCCTGCTGACAATCCGCTCGGGCCATCCTCTGCCCTAGCAAAAGAACTTCTGCGTCGATTGCATTCAGCCGTTCGTTGATCGCGTTACGCTCTCGCCGGATCTGATCGGGATCTTCAACGGGTCGCGCCCAAACTTCGGTGCCCGCCCACTGCGAGGCAAAAAGATGCTCGCCGATCCGGTCGAAGGCTTGAAGAAGGCTGTAGTGCTTACTTAGCTCAAACTGATAGCCCATAGCTGCGAACCCAAACTGCTTTCCTAAAACGTTATTGTGAAAGACCACACTGCGAGATGCCCATCTCCGGAACAAAGAGCGCTATGAGCACGGTGCGGAGAGTAACTGTTAACCCTCGCCGAAAAGGGCATCGGCGATTTCCGCGCCGATGGCCTCGTTTGCCGCCCTAAGCGGATCAACCGACAAGTGGGCATAGCGTTGCGTTGTCGCTGTGTCCTTGTGCCCAAGGAGAGCGCCGATCATCGGCAGGCCCATTCCGGTGCTCGCGCCGATGCTCGCGAAGCTGTGCCGTAAGTCGTGCAAACGCACATCAGGTAATTTTGCCTTCTCCCTTATCCGCCGCCAGGGCTTTTCAATATTGACCAGATGCGCGCCGCGCTTTGCACCGACGATCACATAAGGATTGTCCTGGCTGCGAGGAATGTTCGAAAGCACCTTGAGCGCAGGCGCATTCAGATAGACCGGCTTTGCGCCCGTCTTACTGTCCGGCAGGCGGATGCAGGTGTGCTCAAAATCGATACTGGTCCATTCGAGTTTTAGAATTTCGTCCCGGCGGCAACCGGTGAAGACCAGCAAGCGAATAGCGGCGATGACGCTGGCTCGTTCGGTGCCCTCGCTTTCGCACTCCGCCAGTGCGCGGCCAAGCCGGGCGAATTCCTCGCCAGAGAGAAAGCGCTCAATCTTGCGTTCCTTGAATTTTTCAATGTGACGGCAAGGGTTCGAATAGTCCGGCCGCACACCCCACAGCTCCGCCAGATTGAACATTTTGCTTAGAAGCGCTAAGGAGCGGTTGGCCGCGCCGGGCCTGTCGCTCATGCCGCTGTGAAATCTGGCGATGTCCTGCTTAGAGATATCAGGCATGGCCCTGCTTCCGAGCGCTGGCAGGATGTGGTTCCTGAGGTTCCGCTCATCCGCCTCCACGCTTAGCGGTTTCTTGCGAACCCTCGCATGGCGCGTCAGATACTGTTCCGAGAACTCCCTGAGCGTGACGGCGGATCTGTCGGTCCGCTTATCCTGGCTAGGATCGCCACCGGTCGCGGCATCGGCGAGCCAGATCTTCGCGATGTTGCGCGCCTCGTCGCAGGTCAGAACGCCATGCGCACCGATCGTCGGGCGGCGCTGCTGTCCACTGCGGGTGCGGTAATAGACCTGATAGACCCTCTTACCCTTCGGCGTGATCTTGCAGCAGAAGCCGGCAAGCTCCGTATCCCAGAGAACCACATCGCGCTCGTCTGCCGTTGCCGATTCGACGGCCCGTTTGGTCAGTTTTATCTTCGGCATAACCCTCCTGGTTTCCTCTCAAGTCGCATTCTAGGTAGCAAATAGGGCGCTCTAGGTAGCGAAAACCAGCGTAACAGAGAGATGGTAGGGTCACAAGAAATCACGCGCAAAGCGAGCGTTATACGCGGTATCTTATTGATTTTTCGTGTCTTTTGAGAGGTGAGCGTAGTGGAGAGTTGGTGCGCCCGGCAGGATTCGAACCTGCGACCCCAGGATTAGGAATCCTGTGCTCTATCCAACTGAGCTACGGGCGCTGAATGGGTAAGTGGCGCCCGTTATACATGGGGCGCCGCTCTTTGCCTACTCTGTAAAAATCCCGGTTTGCTGGACTGAAGTGCCCGGGCGGACCTGTAAAGACCCAGACGCCTAAAACAGCTTATCCAGCGGCAGATGATAGTAGATGGTCGCGATCTCGACGCCAGGATTGGTGTCGCCGATGCTGGCGTTGGAGATGTGGCTGATGGCGAAGGCCAGGCGGGAGCGGTCGTTGAAGCGGTAGGCCAGTTCGATCTGGGAGCGGAATTCGATCACGCTGTCCAGGTCCAGGCCGTCGCCTTCGGTGAAGGCGCCAACGCCGAAGCTCGGGGTCAACACCACGCGGTTGCCGAAGTAGATGTCGACCAGGACACCGCCGCCGCCCCAGATGCCGCCCTCGCTGGTGGCCTCGATGCCGGCCCAGGGCTTGAAGATCCAGAGCTTCTCGTCGTGCCGGTACTCCAGACGGAAATCAGCGGCATCGTCCGCATCGTCGTCCTTGATCGCGCGCAGAGCGTCGAAATAACCGACGCCGAAGGACAACAGCGCCGCATCGTCTTCCTCGGCCTGAACCTTGGACGACAGACCAACGGCGGATGACAGGAACAGAGCCATGGCCAGGACAACCATGGACGAAAAGAAACGGCGCCGAAATGACACAGCAGAGCCCCCCGATTTACACCCCAACTTCGGGCGCCGGCATTGTAAGCCCCTCGACCTGCCCGCGCCCCAGAGCATGTTCCATTGATACGAGGTCGAATTGCCTCAAAAACGATCACATGCCTGCGCATCATACGAAAGTTACGGGCCCGCGCAACCGCTTGTGACCACTCTGGATAGGCCATCGCACTGCGGGCAAGGTCTGAAGCGTCAGCTTTCGGGGTCGCTGATCTGGAAGGGATTGCCCTCCGGGTCCTTGCCGCGCGCGATGGACAGCTCGCGCGAGGGATGCGGCTTGACCTCACCCAGAGGAACGCCGCGTGCGCGCAAGTCCGCGTAACCCTCGCTCAGGAATTCGCTGCTTTCAAAATCCAGCCGCGCCTTGCGCTTGCCCCGGTGCAGGGCAATCTCGCAGCCGCCGGCATCGAAAGCGACCCAGCCCTCACGCTCTTCGGTGACTTGAAGCCCCAGTTTGTCGCGGTAAAAGGCGGCTTCCTTCTCCAGATTGGAGACGAAGATCACGATCCGCTGGAGCTTGAGGCTCATGGAAAGACCCCCAGCTCCCTCAACGCAGGCTCTTGAAGCGTTCGGTCGCGGCGATCAAGGCCTTGCGGATGCCCGGCTCCATGGCCGAGTGGCCGGCATCGGGGATCACGACGTAATCGGCTTCCGGCCAGGCCTTGTGCAGCTCATAGGCGGTGACGATCGGGCAGACCACATCGTAGCGGCCTTGGACAATCACCGCAGGAATGTCACGGATACGCTCGATGTTATCGATCAGATCGTTCTCCGGCAGGAAGATCTGGTTGACGAAGTAATGGGCTTCGATACGCGCCAGGTTGAGGGCCATGGCGTCCTCGCCGAAAGCGGCCACCGTGCTGGGGCTGGGCAGAAGGGTGGAGCAGCAGCCCTCGAAAGTGCTCCAGATGCGCGCCGCGGGCAGGTGAACGGCCGGGTCCGGATCGGTCAGGCGCCGATGGTAGCTGGCCAGCAGATCATCCCGCTCCTCCGGCGGCAGGAACTCAGAGAAGCGCGCCCACTCTTCCGGAAAAATCATGCGCATGCCCTTGAGAAACCAATCGATCTCGAAGGGCCGGCAGAGGAAGATGCCGCGCAGGATCAGGCCGCGCACCGAGCCTGGATGGGCCTGGGCGTAAGCCAGGGCCAGAGTGCTGCCCCAGGAGCCCCCGAAGACCACCCAGCGTTCGATACCGAGAGATTTGCGCAGGGCTTCCAGATCGGCGATCAGGTGCTGTGTCGTGTTGTCGGTCAGCTCGCCCTGGGGCCGGGAGCGGCCCGCGCCGCGCTGATCGAAGACCACGATACGATAGGCGGCCGGGTTGAAGAATCGCCGGTGGTCCGGCGCAGCACCGGCACCAGGGCCGCCGTGCAGGAACACCACCGGCGTGCCCTCGGGATTGCCGCAGGTCTCCCAGTAGATCTCGTGCAGGCCATCGACCGCCAGGTGCCCGCTGTCGCTGGGTTCAATCGAGGGAAAGAGGCCGGTCATCTGGCCCGGGCTGTCGGCGCTGGACACCATAGTCGTTTACTCATCCTTCAAAGCCTTTATGCCGTGCCGATCAGCATGGCTGGCCGCACTGCGAAGCCATGATGCCGCAAGCTGTCCCGTCACCGCCAGCGGTAAAAGACAGCCACAGCTTTTTGCTGCATTTCCGCCGGAGGATTCAAGTCAACAAGGTCGACAAATGAGCTAAAATAGCCCCATGCACAGCCGTTCACCGCTCGTTCACAGCCTCTTCGCGCTCGCACTCCTGACGGCTTCGGCTTCCGCCGCGGAGGAGCCTCTCCTGCCTCACCCCGACCTCTTCGAAGCCGGAGGAAGCCATGCGGTCGCCGAGGTGATCGACGGTGACAGCCTGCGGCTCGAGGACGGCCGGGTGCTGCAACTCTCCGGCATAAAGGCGCCCTCACCCCCGGCAGATACCACAGCGGACAGCGCGGAAGCCTGGCCCCTGGGTCTCGAGGCGGCGCGTGCACTCGAGACGCTGATCGGCGACGGACCGGTTACTCTGTTCTACGGCGGCAACCGCCGCGACCGACACGACCGGATTCTGGCTCAGGCGACAAACGCGCAGGGACTTTGGCTGCAGGGCGCGCTGCTGCACCGGGGACTGGCCCGGGTCAGCAGCTATCCGGACAATCGCCGGGGCGTCGCCGAACTGCTGGCCCTGGAGCAACAGGCCCGCAACCAGCGGCGCGGCCTCTGGCGACACCCGCTCTACGCCGTTCGGCGGCCGCAGGACAGCGGCCAGGACGTCGGCAGCTTCCAGCTCGTCGAGGGCCGTGTCTTGAAGGTAGCGATCGTAAGTGGACGGGCTTATCTTAATTTTGGTGAGGACTGGCGCAGCGACTTCACGCTGGTGATCGAGGCGGCGCAGCGGCGGCAGTTCGAGGCCGAGGGCCTGGACCCGCGCCTCTACGAGGGTCGCCGGGTGCGGGCACGCGGCTGGCTGGGTTACAGAAACGGCGCGACGATTACCGTCACGCATCCGGAACAGATAGAGGTACTCGACCGATGATTCCTTCTTCCCTGCGCAGGCTCTTTGCCGCGTCGGCGCTGCTGGCGTCACTGACCGTGCTGAGCGGCTGCGAGACGGCGCCGGCCACCGGTGAGTCCTTCTTCACCGGTGGCCTGACCAAGGACAAGGAAGCCGCCCTGGGGGCACAGCAACACGAGAAGATCGTCAAACAGTTCGGCGGCATTTACGACGACCCGGAAATCTCGCGCTATATCACGAGCCTCGGGAACCTGCTGGCCAAGACCTCTGAAACACCCGATCAAAAGTTCACCTTCACGGTCCTGGATTCCCCCGTGGTCAACGCCTTCGCCCTGCCCGGCGGCTACGTCTATGTGACCCGCGGCCTGCTAGCCCTGGCCGACGACGAGGCAGAGGTGGCCGGCGTGATCGCCCATGAGATCGGGCATGTCACCGGACGCCATGCCTCCCAGCGCTATGGCCGGGCTCAGGCCACTCAGATCCTGGCCACTGGTGTCGGCATCCTGCTGGGCAGTCAGCAGGCTGCCCAGGCAGCCGGTCAGGTCGGGGTGCTCGCGCTGCAGAGCTACTCCCGCGACCAGGAGTTCGAGGCGGACCTCCTGGGCGTACGCTATCTGTCGCGCGCCGGCTTCGAACCGGAGGGTATGGCGGATTTCCTGACCAAGCTGCAGGCCGACAGCCGGCTGACCGCCACCATCGCCGGAAACCCGGAAGCCGCTGACAACTTCAACATCATGCAGACACACCCGCGCACGGCCGACCGGATCCGTCGTGCCATCGCCCAGGCCGGCGAAAAGCGCGTTCAGAACCCGATCGTGGGACGGGAAATCTACCTTTCCAAGCTCGAGGGGATGCTTTACGGCGACGACCCCAAGGAAGGCATTATTCAGGGCCGCAGGTTCGAACACCCGGTTCTGCGCTTCGCTTTCGAGGTGCCCGAAGGCTACCGCCTGATCAATTCTTCCTCCCGCGTGGGCGCCCAGCACGGGGACGGTTCGGTCATCGTCTTCGATCAGTTTCCGAAAAAGACCGGCAATCTGGACTCCGCCTTCGAGCTGTCATCCGACAAGATCCCGTTAGAGGGGATCGAACGCGTTCGGATCAATGGTATGGAAGCCCTCACCGGGACGGCCCGTGTTAGTGGCCGTCAGGGCGCGCGCGACCTGCGCCTGATCGTCATGCGCTATGATGCGCAGACCATCTATCGTTTCCTCTTCCTGACCCCGCCCAAGGTCACGGCAGGCCAGGCCGAAGGCCTGAGGCGGACCACCTACAGCTTCCGCAAGCTCTCGGCAGCCGAAGCCGGCAGGATCAAGCCAAAACGTATCCGCCTGCACAAGGTGCGCAGCGGCGAAACTGCGTCAAGGTTGGCGAGCCGTTTTCCCTATGATGATTTTCAGTTGGAACGCTTTCAGACCCTCAATGGCCTGCAGGCGGGACAGCCTCTCAGAGCAGGTCAGACGGTCAAGATCATTACGCAGTAGCGCGGGAGCGGTGTTAGAAGCTGTGGGTTTCGGCGTCAGGCTTCGCCGATCAGATCACCGCTGTCCTCGACCCGGCGCAGCATGGCGCTCTTCAGCTTGGCCAGCGCCCGGCCCTCGAGCTGGCGGACCCGTTCCTTGCTGACGCCAAGTTCACGCCCCAGTTCCTCCAGGGTGGCACTCTCCTCGGTCAGCCGCCGGGCCTTGACGATGCGCTGTTCGCGTAGCGGCAGTTCGTTGAGTGCCTCGGTAATCCAACGGCTGCGGGTTTCGCCGTCACGGCAGGAGATGATCAGGTCTTCCGGATTCGGGCGATCATCGACCAGAAAGTCCTGCCATTCGCTTTCGCCCTCCTCGCCGATGACGTGATTGAGCGAATGATCCGTTCCGGCGAGCCGCTGCTCCATGGACTCCACCTCGTGCAGGCCGACCGAGAGTTCATCGGCGACCTGGGCCCGACCGGCATCGTCGAAGCTGCTGCCGGTCTGTTCCTCGATGCGCGCACGCAGGCGGCGCAGGTTGAAAAACAGTGTCTTCTGGGCGGCGGTCGTGCCGGTGCGCACGATCGACCAGTTGCGCAGCACGAAATCCTGTATGGCGGAACGGATCCACCAACTGGCGTAGGTCGAGAAACGAATCTCCCGGTCCGGGTCGAAACGGGCCGCGGCCTGCATCAGGCCGACCGAGCCCTCCTGAACCAGATCGCTGATCGGCAGGCCATAGTGACGGTAGCGGGTGGCGGTGGAAACCACGAGCCGGGTATAGGAGCGGATCAGTTCGTGCAGAGCCGCTTCGTCCTTGTTGTCCCGCCAGGCTTTGGCCAGGTCGAACTCATGATCGCGAGACAGCAGGGGTTCCGACATTGAACGCCGGATAAAGCGTGTCTGCGCGCGATGGGTTTCCGCATTTTCGAAGCGCGTCATGCCGGCGATACCTCTCGGTTCTTTCGAACGCCACAACCTCTTTACGCTATTCGGCCGCCGCTAGATCACCGGAGCGCAATTTACGCCCTTCCCCATACCTCTACTTATGATAGCACAAAATCACCATGTTCGTATAATACGAAAAATCTGCGCAAAAAAATCAAGAAACATGAATGCCTGGAGGCTTTCAGGCCTCGAGGGTTTCGATGACCTCGCCCTCAGGGCTGAGGCAAGCCGCGATCAGCGGTCCACCGAAACCACAGCCGGCATCCAGTGTAAGCGTATGCCGGGTCGATTCGAGCCCCGGGTGACTGGGATCGTAACCGCGCACGATCTTCTGGAAGTCACCGTACGGCTCGTTCAGACGGGCAAAGGCCGAAGAGCTCCACCAGAAACTGTCTTTCTGGGTCTCAAGAGGACGGGTGGGATCGAGTCCCGTATGGACGAACAGCAGGCGGCGGTCGGCCGTATAGGCGGCGCGCCGGATCTCGTTGGTGATCTGGTAATGGCCGGGATTGTCCTGGATGGCGCTGCGCAGGCGTCCGGTCCAGCGGGTCAGTTGCAGCGGCCCGGAGGCCGCCTCCCGCAGGCCCTCGCGGGCGCTCGAGCCGTAAGCCTCAAGCGTAGCGCCCACGCCCTGATCGAGCATCCAGGAGAGGACGCCGCGCGGATCGCTGGCGAACTGGAGTTGCAGCAGTTTCTGCCACATTTCCTCCTGCCCGCCGCGCAGGAAAGCGATGTCTTCGGGAAAATTCTGATGCAGGGCCAGGAACCCGCGCCGAAACTCGATGACATGATCCAGTGTCTTGCGGATCGAGTCACCGCGGCCGATCAGGTTGCCCAGATAGACCACACGGTCGCCGCGCCGCAGCCGGGTCTCGAGCTGTGCATGGATTCGATCCAGACGATCCGCATCACCATGAACCGAGGAGATCGTCCAGATTCTCCGCGCCGCGCGTAAAACCGCAAATTTCTGCCGATCGCGCATAGGGGCGGCAGGTGGCCTCCTCAAGCTTTTACAGGGAGCGCCACCCGATTTGACGAAGGCGCGGCAACCCTAGAGTCGGAACGAAACTGCGCGCCAGGATGCCGGATTCGGCCTTACCGGCGCGCCGTTATAACTCGTACAGGCTCAGGCCGCCGTGAGCAACTCTTCCAGCTTCTGCGCCGCCGCTTCTTCGTCGATTTTTTCGACGGCGGCCAATTCACGCGCCAGACGGTCAAGAGCCGCCTGATACATCTGCCGCTCGCTGTAAGACTGATCCGGCTGATCGGCGGCACGGTGCAGGTCCCGGACGACCTCGGCAATGGAGACCGGATCGCCGGAATTGATCTTGGCCTCGTATTCCTGAGCCCGGCGGCTCCACATGGTCCGCTTCGCACGGCTGCGCCCCTTCAGGGTGGTCAGTGCCGAGTCCATCATCTTACGACTGGAGAGCTTCCGCAGACCGGATTCATGCGCCTTGTTGACCGGAACACGCAGGGTCATCCGGTCTTTTTCGAACTTAATGATGATCAATTCGAGGGTTACGTCGGAAATTTCCTGGGTTTCGACGCCCAGCACCCGGCCGACGCCATGGGTCGGGTAAACCACGTAATCGCCGGCCCCGAATTCACTCGATTTCGCCATTTCGTGTTCTCTTGCTCCGTCTGTTATCCGCCAGTGCACTACCTGGGCAACTGCGCCCGGAAGCTGATCCGTCTTCCCGGGCGGCGCGTGCGGAGGTGCGGCGCGGAACGGCGGGACCGCACAGCCTGGTCCCCGTCGTTCGGTCTTCACATGCAAAATTCAACCTCGCACACCCCAGTGCCGAAACACACCGAGCGTCGAGGTTGGATTGCTACACAGGGGATCACCGCCAATGTGTAACAAATACTTTATACTCTATTTGGCCGCTTAAAACAACTGTTGCGCCGCAACATAGGCCTGCCTTTTCTGCAAAGCAGCCTTGCTACACGGCGTTAACCCTGATTTCTTACCACGATCGCGCGGCAGCGGTCCCGAAGCGAGGCAGACCGCCGCCCGTGGAGTCGCAGTAATCAGCCGTCGGTACTACCCGGATTGGCGCTGAAGTACTTTTCGTACTTACCTGTTTGATCGCGAAATTCCTCTCTATCAGCCGGCGGCTGACCCATGCGGGTAATATTCGGCCAGCTTTCACTATATTCGCGATTGAGCTCCAGCCATTGCTCAGCCTCGGTATCGCTGTCCGGCAGAATGGCCTCCGGCGGACACTCGGGCTCGCAAACGCCGCAGTCGATACACTCATCGGGATGAATCACCAGCATGTTTTCGCCTTCGTAGAAGCAGTCCACAGGACAGACTTCGACGCAGTCCATGTATTTGCACCTGATGCAGGCTTCGGTCACGATGTAGGTCATCTCTGGTCTCCTCGCCACGGGCCCCGGACTTATCGCGATATCCAGTGCCGCGGTTCTTCGCTATATTTGTTCTGAGGCCTGTTTTCGACGGAAGCAGCGAAACAGACCTGTCCACCTCAAAAAACCAGCGGTCGAAGCTATTGGCCGAGACGCTGTCTCGCGGCCTGCCGCGCCCGTCCGCTGTCACGGTCCGACACATGCAACAGGCCGGCCAGGCGGCGCATCAGGCTGGCTTCCAGGTCATGCAGTTCACCGTCCGCGTAAGCGACTTCCCACAGCATACCCATCAACTCGACCCGCTGTTCGTTATCAAAGGCATCGGCGACGATCCGCGTGAAACCGAAAAGCTGGTTCGAGCTTTCGACCTCGGTCTTGGCTTCTTCCACCAGGCTGGCCACCTCGCCAGCCGAGAGATCGAAGCGTTCGGTCAGGAGCCGTTCGATGGCCACCCGCTCGCTGCCGTCGAAGGTCTCGTCCATCATAGCCGCCTCAACCAGCAGCGCCGCGGCGGCAACCTGGAGCGTATCCCGGTCACGTCCCGCGGCAACACCAGCGTCGGTCTTGCCCGTTAGAAGAGCCTTCAATCTTTCAATCACGGCAGATCTTGCTTAGATACCTTCAATCGAGCGGAGTGCGTATCATGCGCGGCCTCGTCCATGCAACCCTTGGCAAAGTAAGGATTTAGCAAACGTGACAGGAAGTGAGCAGACAGCGGACAGGCGCCGCTACGCCCCTGCCACCCAGCGCAACCGCGAGCCCCTGCTGCAGGTGCTCAGGGGCCTGCTGCCGGAGGGCGGACGGGTTCTGGAGATCGCCAGCGGCACCGGTGAACACGGGGTTTGGTTTTCACAGCAGCTCAAGGGATTGACCTGGCAACCAAGCGATCCGAACCCGGAGTTGCGACAATCCATCGCATCCCATGCCGAGCATGCTGGCATTGTCCTGCCGGCCCCGCTGGACATCGACGTCACGATGCCGGAATGGAACACCGAAGATACCGATTCAGGCGCTTTCGACGCGGTTTTTTGCGCCAATATGATCCATATCGCCCCCTGGGAAGCCGGCCTCGGCCTGATCGCGGGCGCAGCCCGGCACTTGCGACCGGGCGGGCGACTGATCCTATACGGCCCCTTCAAGCGCGGCGGTCAGCATACCGCCCCCTCGAATGCCGCCTTCGACCAGTCCCTGCGCAGCCAGGACCCGGCCTGGGGTCTGCGGGACCTGGAACAGGTGGCCGCGGACGCCGCGCGGCAGGGTTTCGACACGCCGGAAGTCATCGAGATGCCCAGCAACAACCTGACGCTGGTGTTCGCTCTGACTGCATAACATCACTTTCCCGTCACCGGCCGGCTGGCCACTCCGGGTGATGCAGGTCGATGACATAGCTGTGCTTGTGCCGGACCGCCGCGTGGCGGTGGGGGTGGCGGTGCGGTTCCGGCCCCTCCCAGCCCTCGTGTTCGTGACTGTGATGTTCGTCATGCACATGCAGGTGCTCGTGATCGCGCGCATCGTGCCAGTGTTCCAGCTCCGCCTTCTCCCCGGCCGGCCAGAGAAAAAGCGCGGCCAGACTGGAAAGCATCACGATGAAAGCGAGCAGCGGAAAAACCTGGGTCAGGGGCAGCAAACCACCAGCCCAACCGGCCAGCGGGTAGGCGATCAACCAGCAGGCGTGGGAGAGCGCGAACTGGGCAGCGTAAAGCGCGGGCCGGTCGCCCTCCTGCGCCGAACGCATCAGCAGACGCCCGGCAGGGGTCTGGATCAGCGAAGAGCCGGCGCCGAGCAGGAACCAGACCGGCAGAAGGGCCAGAAGTCCCGGCCCCGACCAGCCCGCCAGCAGGCCGAGGGCCAAAACACTCCCCCCGGCCAACATGAAAGGCCGATCGGGAAAGCGGTCCAGCAGGTGCGGCAATAGCAGAGCAACCGCCATGGAACCGGCCCCGGCAGCGGCGAAGGCCAAGGCGGTCTGGCTTTCCGAACCGCCCAGAAACTCGCGGACGTACACCACGCTGTTGACGATTACCATGGCACCGGCGCAAGACACCGCAAGGGACAGCGCCAACAGGCCGCGCAGGCGCGGGGTCTTGAGATAAGCCCGGATGCCGAAGGAAAGATTGCTCCAGACACCGCGCTCACGTTCGACGGCCCTGGGCGCCGGAAGGCGGACCGAGAAGACCAGAAGGGCCGAGATCAGAAAGGCCAGGGCGTTGGCCGCGAAGAGATGATCGAAGCTCAGCACCAGCAGAGCCGCGGCCGCCAGGGACGGGCTGAGCAGATTTTCCAGATCGTAGGCCAGGCGGGAGAGCGAAAGTGCGCGGGTATAGCGGGCTTCATCGGGCAGTACGTCCGGGATCGTCGCCTGGAAGGTTGGCGTAAAACCGGCAGCACAGGCATTGATGAGAAAGATCAGGAGGTAGATCTGCCAGATCTCGCTCACGAAGGGGAGGCAGGCGACACAAAGCGCCCGAACCACATCCAACCCGATCAGCAGGCGGCGTCTCGGAAAGCGGTGTGCAAAGCCACCGACGACAGGCGCGATCAGAACATAGGCAACCATCTTGATGGCAAAGGCGGTTCCCAGGACCACGCCGGCATCGCCGCCAGCCAGTTCATAGGCCAACAGGCTTAAGGCAATGGTCGAAAGTCCGGTGCCGGCCAAGGCAATCACCTGGGCGGAAAAAAGCCGCCGATAGGTCAGGTCTGAAAGCGGAGACTTCATGGCCGTAAGGTTAACGTCATTGCCACCGAAGCGACAGAGAGCAGATCAGGATTCGCGGAAACGGTCGAGATGACGGCGCTCGCGCTTGGTGGGGCGTCCGCTGCCCGGTTCCCGGGCCCCGACCGACGCCGGGGTTTCCTCCGGCGCCGCGGCAGCGGGCGTCTCCGGCGCAAGGTCCTCATAGAGCAGCACGGCCTCCCGGGCCGGCCCGCGTCGGGTTCCCAGCGCCAGAATCCTGATCACCCGGACCCGGTCGCGTTGGGGAAAGGTCAGGACATCGTCGACCCGCACCACATGGCTCGCCTTGTTGACGATGTTGCCGGCGATGCGGATGCGCCCGCTGGCGCAGAACTGGGTCGCCAGGCTGCGCGATTTGAAGAAGCGCGCAAACCAGAGCCACTTGTCGATGCGCAGGGATTCCGGTTCGCCCTCACCCGTACCGCCCTTACACGTTTCCTTGCGGCTGCCTTGCGCCATCCTACTTGCCGAAGGATATGTTGCGCAGCACCGCGAAGGGAGAATCCGGATCGCCCTGCCATTTAGGCTTTCCGCCTTTTTTGGCGCCTGCCTTCGGTTTCTGCCTTTTCGGCTTTCTGTTCCGCTTGGCCTTGGCCGGCGATGGCGCCTCGTCGGAGACGGGTGCCGCAGCATCCTGGCTCGCGGTCCCCGCCTCTTTGGGCAGGTCTTCAGAACCTTGCGTTCCGTTTTCAGCCTGGGCCTTGGCGGCATCCCGCTGACTTTTGCGGCGTCGCGGTTTCTGCTCGGACGCTTCGCTCTTGCGCGGCCGCCGGACGAAGACGGTGCCACCGTCCTCGCCTTTGCTGCGCTGGAAGCGAATGGCAGGCAGGAGAATCTCCAGCGCGGCCGCGCTGCAGCGACCGCGTTTAGTCAGTTCCTCCGAGATGGCGAAGGCACCTTCCTTCGCCAGCTTGTGCGCTTCGTTCGAAACCCGCTCCAGAGCATCGGCGCGCAGCAGCACAGCCTCGCCGGAACGATTGCCGAAACGCCGGAAACCGATCGCCTGGAAGAAACGGCCCGAACGCCTGTCACTGCGTGGCAGCAAACCATCTGCCGGCAGAGCGAAGGCCTCTTCTCTGGCGTCCTTGACTTCTTTGACCTCCTCCGCTTTGACGCCCTCCACGGCCGCCAGCGGTTCGGGAGACACGGCATTTTCCGGGGACGAGTCCTCCACCGGCTGTTCGGCTTCGGCCGCAACGCCGTCCTCTACCGGCAGGTTCCCGAGGCTCTCTTCCACAGGCTTGTCCTCGGAAACCTCCTGGATGGGTTCGGCCTCGGCTGTGGCCGGTGCCAGGAGTTCCGACATCTCGACCTCGGCGAAGGTCGCCCAGAGCACCGCCCGCAGAATGGCGGTCTTGGGATTGAGCAGCGCCGGCAGAAAGATGCTCTCGCGCCCGATCCGCAAGCCCAGTTCCGCCAGCGCCTTGCGGTCCGCTTTCGAAAGATCGGCAATCTGCCGCGCCACCACGTGACGCGGCACCAGGCCGAGGGATTCGATGGTCTGGTAAGCGATGCCGCGGGCGGAGCCGTTCAACTCCGCCGCGCTCAAACCGAACAGCGGCTTGAGCTGCGCGCGCAGGTGCCGGTTCAGCCAGGCGATCAAACGCTGCCGCAGGCGTTCCCGACCCGGCCCGTCCAGATAATCACTGGCCGCCACCTCGACGCCCGGCGTCAGAACCGTATCTCCGCGGACGACCCGGCCGACCGGCGCGCCGCGCCAGGTCAGCCTGCCTTCGCGATCCAGCAGGAAGCTGCCATCGTTATCCTGTTCGAAGCGCAGAATGCGCTGCGGAATCTCCGTCGCCAGGACGCGCCGCACCGCCGCCAGAGAGGCGCGGGCGTGATCCGGCTCGATCGTTTCGTCCAGGTCGAAGCGGAAACCGCGCAGGCGGCCCAGCACCTCGCCTTCCACCACCACTTCACCGCTGGCCACGATTGCCGCCAATGGTTCTTCTCCCTCTTTCCGGCGCGCCAGCACCATGGCCCGCCTATCAACAAAGCGCTGCGTCAAACGGTCGTGCAGCGCATCGGACAGGCGGTCTTCGATGGCGCGCGCCTTCTGCTGCCAGCCGGCGGCGTCCTCAAGCCAGTCGCCGCGGTGCGAAATATAGGTCCAGGTGCGGATATCGGCAATTCTCGAAACCAAAGACTCGATATCGCCGTCGACCCGGTCGATGCGCTGGATCTGTGCCGCGACCCAGTCGTCCGGCAGTCGCGCCACATCGGACGCCAGATATTTGTAGATCCGGCTCAGCAGGCGGCTGTGATGATCGGAGAGAATTTTACGGAAGTCCGGCACCTGACAGACATCCCAGAGCAGCCGCATCGCCGCCGGATTGGTCGCCAGCGCCAGCACCTCCTTGTCCTGGCTCAGGCTCATCAGCGCCGCCAGATCCTCGGAATCCCGTACCCGCAGCATCTCGGCCAGGGGCGGACGCTGCTGCAGGCTCTTCTGCAGGGCGAGCGGACTGCTCATATCGAGATTGCGGCTGCGCCAGAAGACATGCTGCAGCATGTCGAAACCGTGACTCTCCACCACCTCGACCAGCTCCGCCGGCAGGGGACCTGCATCCGCCGTGGTGCCAAAGGTGCCGTCGTTCATATGCCGGCCCGCGCGGCCGGCGATCTGGCCGATCTCCGGCGCCGTCAGACGGCGCGGGCTGCGGCCGTCGAACTTACGCAGCTTGGCGAAGGCGACATGGTCCAGGTTCAGATTGAGACCCATGCCGATCGCGTCGGTCGCCACCAGGTAATCAACCTCCCCGGCCTCGAACATACCCACCTGAGCATTGCGGGTCCGCGGGCTCAGCGCCCCGAGCACCACTGCCGTGCCGCCGCGCTGACGCCGCAGCAGCTCTGCCATGCCGTAAACCTCGGTGGCGGAGAAAGCCACCACCGCCGAGCGCGGCGGCAGGCGGGTGATTTTCTTTTCGCCCGCATAGGTGAGCTTGGAGAAGCGCGGGCGCTGCTCAAAGGTCGCCTCGGGCACCAGCTTCCTGACCATCGGCCGCATGGTTTCGGCGCCCAGGAACATGGTCTCGCTGCGGCCGCGGGCGTGCAGCAGCCGATCGGTAAAGACGTGGCCGCGCTCGGCATCCGCGCAGAGCTGGATTTCGTCCACCGCCAGGAAGTCGACCGGACGGTCGACCGGCATGGATTCCACCGTGCAGAGGAAGTAGACCGCGCCCGGCGGCACGATCTTTTCCTCGCCGGTGACCAGGGCGACCTTGGCGGCACCCTTGATCTTCACCACCCGGTCGTAGTTTTCGCGCGCCAGGAGCCGCAGCGGAAAGCCGATCATTCCTGAGTGATGACCGAGCATGCGTTCGATGGCGAGGTAGGTCTTGCCGGTGTTGGTCGGACCCAGAACGGCGACGATCCTCTGGTCCGCCCGGCTGTCTAACGGATGAAACATGGACAAAAGATCGTTGTCTCGTTGCCGCTATGCAAGTGAGATATGGATGCGACGCAGCATTTCATGCGGTGATGTCAGTTTTGCACGTCGCCTTCGACCAGTGGAACAAAAGCAACCGGCAGCAGTCGCTTTTGAACGCAGGTCCCGTCCGGCTGCTTGGTGATCAGGCAAAGATCGGTTTCCGGCCCGTCGGACAGCCAGCGGGCCAGCTTGAAAACGCTGCTGCGGCGGTCCTTCGCATCAGGCTCCAGCAGCTCCGGCACCACCAGGCGGCCACCCGGGGCGAGCTGGCGCTGAAGCCTCTCGACGACCCTCGGGTTGGTTGTCGCCGTCACCACGATGGCATCAAACGGCGCCTGCTCCGGCCAGCCCTCGGCGCCGTCGCCCGTCCTGATATGAACCGCCTCGCCATAGCCGAGCTCCGTCAGCCGCCGTTCCGCCGCCGCGGCCAGCGCGGCGATGCGCTCCAGCGAATAAACCTTGGCGCCCAGTTCGGCGAGCATGGCCGTCTGATAGCCGCAGCCCGTGCCGATCTCCAGGACCCTTTCACCAAGCTTGACCCCGGCCAGGTCGCTCATGAGCGCTACGATGAAGGGCTGCGATATGGTTTGACCGTGACCGATGCGTAAGGGCCGGTTCACATAGGCCAGTTCCCGGCTGCTCTCCGGCACGAAAAGATGGCGCGGCACCTGCTCCATCGCCGCCAAGACTGCGCTCGAGAAGGCCCTCTTGCCGAGCCGGTCGGCGGTTGCGGCCGCGTCGGCGACGACCTCGCCGACCATCGCCCGGCGCTCCTCGGCCCGCTCTTGCTCGGTCGCTTCCAGCTCTCGACCCTCCGGCGGCAGTCGCAGGACTTGCAACCGCTGTGTCATTACGACATATGAAACCCTTGGTCACAACTCTCTGTCGTGACCTTCGTGATCTGAAACACCACTGGACCAAGATTTATGTCTGAAGAGAAGCTTAGCTTTCAGGCCGAAGTTTCGCGGCTTCTGGATATCGTCGCCCATTCGCTCTACTCCAACAAAGAGATCTTTCTGAGAGAGCTGATCTCCAATGCCTCTGATGCCTGCGACCGCCTGCGCTACGCGGCGCTGACGCAGCCGGAGCTGACGGCCGAGGATCCGGACTTCAAGATCGAACTCAGCCTGGACAAGGATGCCAGGACCCTGACCATCGCCGACAACGGGATCGGCATGAACCGGGAAGACCTGGTCGAGAACCTGGGCACCATCGCGCGCTCGGGCACCGCCGCCTTCATGCAGCAGCTCGACAGCAAGCAGGACGGCGCCAACCTGATCGGCCAGTTCGGCGTCGGTTTTTATTCCGCCTATATGGTCGCCGATAAGGTCAGCGTCGCCAGCCGCAAGGCCGGCGAAGACCATGGCTGGAGCTGGGACTCCGACGGGCGCGGTGAATTCACCATCGGCGAAAGCGACGACGCGCCGAAACGGGGCACCCGGATCACACTGCACCTGAAGGAGGATCAGGAAGAGTTCGTCGACCCCATGCGCCTGCGCGGGATCGTCAAGACCTACTCCGACCATATTCCGATCCCGATCTCGCTCTCCGAGACCAGCAAGGGAGCGGAAGGCGACAAGGAAGCCGAGACCCTGAACACCGCCTCGGCGATCTGGACCCGCTCGAAGTCGGAGATCACCGACGAGCAGTACACGGAGTTCTATCACCACGTCGCCCACGCCTTCGATGAGCCCTGGGAGCGCATGCACTTCAAGGCCGAGGGCATGATCGAATACACCGGCCTGCTGTTCATTCCGGCGAACAAGCCCTTCGACCTCTTCCACCCGGACCGCAAGCACGGGGTGAAGCTCTACGTGCGCCGGGTCTTCATCACCGACGACTGCGCCGAGCTGATCCCGCCCTATCTGCGCTTCCTGCGCGGCGTGATCGATACCGAGGACCTGCCGCTCAACATCAGCCGCGAGATGCTGCAGCACAATCCGCTGCTCAAGAAGATCCGCAACGGCGTCGCCAAGCGGGTCATCTCCGAACTGACCAAGAAGGCCGAGAAGGACGCCGAGGCCTTCGAAACCTTCTGGGGCGACTTCGGCGCGGTCCTGAAGGAAGGGATCTACGAAGACGACGGCCAGCGCGACGGACTGCTGAAGCTGGCCCGCTTCAGCTCGACCACGGCCGAGGGCACCACCACGCTCGCGGACTACGTCAGCCGCATGAAGGACGGCCAGGACGCGATCTACTACATCAGCGGCGAGGATGCCGAGGCGATCAAGCGCAGCCCGCAGCTCGAGGGCTTCGCGGCCAAGGGCGTCGAAGTGCTGCTGTTCAGCGATCCGGTCGATGAGTTCTGGGTCACCTCGGTGCCGACCTTCGAGGACAAGCCCTTCAAGTCAGTAACCCGTGGCGGCGCGGATCTGAGCAAGATCGGCGGCGAGGACAAGGCTGACAAGGACGAGAGCGAAGAGGAGAAGACCGGGGACAGCAACATCGATTCCCTGATCGCCTTCGTGAAGCTCTCCCTCAAGGACCAGGTCAAGGACGTCCGCGCTTCCGAACGTCTGACCGAGAGCGCGGTCTGCCTGGTCGCCGACGAGGGCGACATCGACATCAATCTGGAGCGGATCCTGAAGCAGCACAAGCAGCTCGATACCAGCGCCAAGCGGGTCCTGGAGGTCAATCCCAAGCACAGTCTGGTCAAGGCTCTGGCCAGTCGCATCGGCACCGACGGCGCCGGCCAGGAACTGGAGGACGCCGCCGCGCTGCTGTTGGATCAGGCCCGCATCCTGGAAGGCGAAAGCCTGCCCGACCCGGTGGCCTTCGCCCGACGTCTTTCGAGCCTGGTCGAGAAGGGGCTGGCGTAAGAATCAGAAATGCCGGGAAGGGCTTTCGAGCCTCATCCCGGCATTTTCAACTGTCTTAACTGCGCAGTTAAGACGGCGCGCCGTCGAGATCCATCAGGGCGGCGCCGAGCACACGGCCCGCACGGCCTTCCTGCACGATGATCGCGCAGCCGCCGCGGCCCTCCGCAATGGCGCTGGCGAGATCGACGGAAAGCTCCATGGCTTCGCCGTTCCAGGTGCCCAGCGACACGAACTCCCGCACCACGTTGGCGTCGGTCAGTTCGCGGCCGGCATTCTCACCGCGTCCGACGCGGGTCCGGTGCTCGTCGTCATAGACCGCGAGCCAGACCGTCGCACCCTGTTCCGGGGCTTCGCCGGCCGGGATCGTCACCTTGGCCGTCTTGCTGTCGCTTTCAATATCAATCGCCAGGCGCTCACCGGCCGAGCGGGCAGCCGTGATGCTGCTGATCACCTGTGTCCGGCGGGATCCGACCACGTCGATCTGCCCGTCGATCACCATCTGCGGGGTGTAGATGAAGCGACTGCCGAGCTGCTTGGCATAACGGCGCTGACGCTCGGTGGCCTCAGGCCGCGCGAAGGGGTCTTTCCAGCCGATGTAGTCCCAGTAGTCCACGTGATGGGCGAGCGCGATCACGCCCGGCTGATCGGCCAGCTCGCCCAGCAGTTCATCCGCGGGTGGACAGGAACTACAGCCCTGGGATGTAAAAAGCTCTACGACGACAGGGCGGTTTGCGCTGGTTTCGTCGGCGGCCAGTTGCAGCGGAGTCCGATCGACTTCGGAGACTGCCGAAGCCTTGGAACCACCCGCCTGAAGCGTCGCGGAGTGCCAGCTCACCCCGGCGATTGCGACGGCAAAGATCCCGCCAACCAGCCATGCAGGTATTGTTTTCATGCCCTCAGACTAGGGGCGCGGCAGGGTCACAGGCGAATCACGTTAGGGTGATGCGGAAGGGCTCTAAAGTGGCGGATATACTTAAAAATTTATGAAGCCGCCGCCTCGGACAAGACCTCTACCTCCACCTGCATATCCTCGAAGGCATCGGGCGGTCCGATGAAGGTTCCCTGCAGAGGAATCGCCTGTGCCGGATCGCGGGCGACGGCAACCCGAATCAGATTGGCGCCGCCGACCAGGCCGTTGGTGGGATCAAACTCCACCCAACCGGCGCCCGGCAGGAAGATCTGCACCCAGGCATGGGTTGCGCCGGCGCCTTGAACCGCTTCACTGTCCTGCTCAGCGGCGACCGCGTTGCTGTCCAACGCCGGATCGTAGAGGTAGCCGGAAACGAAGCGCGCCGCGAAGCCGAGCGAACGCACCGCCTCCATCATGAAGACCGCCAGATCCCGGCAGGTGCCGCTGCCCTGGTCCAGGGTTTCCAGCGGCGTCTGCACGCCAAGGCTGTAGCGCCGCTGATAGAGGAACTGCTCATGGATCGCGGAGTTGATCCTGAGCAAGACTTCTTCGGTCCGGCTGTTCAGACCGCGTTCGAGAAAGCCCCGGGCCCAGGCGTCGATCCGGCGCTGGGGGTCCGGATAATGCCGCTCGTCGCAGCGGCCCAGGTCGGCGACCTCGTCGGAATCGTAGCAGAAGGGGAAGGTCTGGGCGTATTTGTCCAGTTTGAACTCGGGAGCCTCCAGGCCGAAATGCTCGATGACGATCCGGCTCTCGAAGCGAAGCTCTTCCGCCTGCTCCTGAAAGCTGGCCACGGCGATGGAGTTGGAAAAGGCATCATGCATCCAGCGGATCTCCGCGGCAGGCGCGATGCTCAGCGCCGTGTCGATCACCCGCATATCGTGGCTGTCCCGCGGCCGGAACATCAGCCGGTGCTCACCAAAGGAGACCGGCTGGCGGTAACGGTAGAGCGTCGTGTGGTTCACGAAGAGCTTGGGCATTTGCGGCAACGGTTTCAGCATGGGGGAGACAGTCCGAAGCTGTCACCCTGGAAAGGGCGGCAGTCTACTTGAGACGGCCGTCACTTCAAAACAAAAGGGGCGCCCCGGAAGAACTCCTAAGCGCCCCCTAGTCTCTCAGGCTGATACCGTAAACCTACGCCGCCTTCATCAGGTTGCGCAGCACGTAGTGCAGGATCCCGCCGTTGCGGTAGTACTCGACCTCATCGGCGGTATCGATCCGGCACAGCAACTGGATTTCCTCGCTGCTGCCGTCGGCCCGGTGGATCCGGCAGGTCACGTCCATGCGCGGCGTGATACCGCCGGCCACGCCGACAATGTCGAAGGTCTCCGTGCCGTCGAGGCCCAGGGTCTCGCGGTTGACGCCGTCCTTGAACTGCAGTGGCAGGACGCCCATGCCGACCAGGTTGGAGCGGTGGATGCGCTCGAAACTCTCGACGATGACCGCCTTCACGCCTAGCAGGCGCGTACCCTTGGCGGCCCAGTCGCGCGAAGAGCCGGTACCGTATTCCTTGCCGCCGATCACGACCAGGGGCACGCCGTCCGTCTGATACTTCATGGAGGCATCGTAGATCGGCATGACTTCGCCGCTCGGCTGGTGCCTCGTGACACCACCTTCCGTGCCCGGTGCCAGTTCGTTCCGGATGCGGATATTGGCAAAGGTGCCGCGCATCATGATCTCGTGATTGCCGCGGCGCGAGCCATAGGAGTTGAAATCGATGGGACGGACCTGGTGCTCGAGCAGGTAGGTCCCCGCCGGGCTTTCCTTCTTAATGGCACCAGCCGGCGAGATATGGTCGGTCGTGATGGAGTCGGCCAGCATCGCGAGAGAACGGGCGCCGAGGAAATCGCTGAGTTCGCCGGGTTCCGCGCCCATGTCGTCGAAGAAGGGCGGGTACTGCACGTAGGTGCTGCCCGAATCCCAGCTATAGGTCATGCTCGCCGAGGTCTCGATGCCCTGCCACTCTTCGCCGCCTTCGAAGACGTTGTCGTAACGGGCCCGGAACATTTCCGGCGTCAGGGAGGAGCCCATGAGGGATTCGACTTCCTGGCTGCTGGGCCAGACGTCCTTGAGGAAGACCGGCTCGCCGTCGCTACCGGTGCCGAGCGGATCGTTCAGCAGATCGACCGTGACATTGCCAGCCAGGGCATAGGCCACCACCAGCGGCGGGGAAGCCAGGTAGTTGAGGCGCGTCTGCGGGCTGACCCGGCCCTCGAAGTTGCGGTTGCCGGAGAGCACCGCGGCGACATGCAGATCGCCGGCATCGATGGCGGCGATATGTTCATCGGCCAGGGGGCCGGAGTTGCCGATGCAGGTGGTGCAGCCATAGCCGACCAGATCGAAGCCCAGCGCGTCCAGCTCGCTCTGCAGGCCGGCGGCCTCAAGGTAATCGGTGACCACCTGGGAGCCCGGCGCCAGCGAGGTCTTGACCCAGGGCTTGACCGAAAGGCCCTTCTCGCGCGCCTTCTTGGCCACCAGGCCGGCGGCGATCAGCACGCTGGGATTGGAGGTGTTGGTGCAACTGGTGATCGCGGCGATCATGACATCGCCGTGATTCAGGCTGTAGTCCTTACCCTCGACCGGCGCGCCCTTGGAGATGTCACTGCCGACCGCGGCCTGGACCACTTTAGTGGATTCGGCGCCGAGGGCGCTGAGCGCGACCCGGTCCTGCGGACGCTTCGGGCCTGCGAGGCTGGGCTCGACCGTGCCGAGATCCAGTTCCAGCGAATCTGTGAAGACCGGGTCGGGCGTGTCGGTATCGCGCCACATGCCCTGGGCCTTGGCATAGGCCTCCACCAGGGCGATCCGATCATCGTCTCGGCCGGTGAACTTCAGGTAACGGATGGTCTCTTCATCGATCGGGAAGAAGCCGCAGGTCGCGCCGTATTCCGGCGCCATGTTGGCGATGGTCGCCTGATCGGCGAGGGTCAGATGATCGAGGCCCGCGCCGTAGAATTCGACGAACTTGCCGACCACGCCCTTGGCGCGCAGCATCTGGGTGACCGTCAGCACCAGATCGGTCGCGGTGGTGCCTTCCTTGAGCTGACCGGTCAGCTTCATACCGATCACTTCGGGGATCAGCATGGACACCGGCTGGCCGAGCATCGCGGCCTCGGCCTCGATGCCACCAACGCCCCAGCCCAGAACGGAGAGGCCGTTGACCATGGTGGTGTGGCTGTCGGTACCCACGAGCGTATCGGGGTAGGCAATCGTCTTGCCGTCTTCTTCCTTGGTCCAGACCACCTGGGCCAGGTTTTCGAGATTTACCTGGTGGCAAATGCCGGTGCCCGGCGGCACGACGCGGAAGTTGTCAAAGGCGGTCTGCCCCCAGCGCAGAAACGAATAGCGCTCGCCGTTGCGTTCAAACTCCAGCGCGACGTTCTTCTGGAAGGAGTCCGGTCCGCCGTAAGCGTCCACCATGACCGAGTGGTCGATCACCAGATCGACCGGCGAAAGGGGATTGATCTTCTTGGGGTCACCGCCCAGCTTGGTCATCGCGGCGCGCATGGCAGCCAGGTCGACGACCGCGGGAACGCCGGTAAAGTCCTGCATCAGGACCCGCGCCGGACGATAGGCGATCTCCCGGTCCGAGCGCTGACTGGCCAACCAGGCCGGCAGAGCCTTGATGTCCTCGACCGATACGGTTCGGCCGTCTTCAAAGCGCAGCAGGTTTTCCAGTAGCACCTTCAGGGAAAAGGGCAGTCGGGAAATGTCGCCGATGGCGTCCGACGCCGCTTCCAGGCTGAAGTAGTCGTAAGTCTTACCGCCGACTTCGAGTTTGCGGCGCGTGTTCAGGGAATCGGTACCAAGGGCCACGGCGAGCCTCCATTTTCTTGTGCTGGTTTGCGCTTTCTCGAGACGGCGGGAATCCGCGCGGAGCGGACACAGGGCAGGCCGGGCGCGAAGCCACCGTCGGAATGCAATTCGAAAATAGGCCTGCGCTGTAAAGAAACCAATAGAACAGCAAGAGAAATACCGGAAACATATGGATTTGCTACCTGGAGCAATAGGCCACGGCCGTTCCTGCGCAAGACAAAACAGACCCAGGCCGCGAAAGTCGGATGAAGAGCCGCCACCTCCAAAAACGCAGCGTTCGGAGTCGCGGGGAGGCATCACAAACACGCGAGTCCGGTCTGGCCAGGAGTGACGTCGCTGCCGCCGAAGACTCGCGCTGACCGCGTTCACAACTCAGACGGACAACGCCAATCAGTTGCAGATGTAACTATTTCTTTTCGAGCTTTTTCAAAGCTCTACTCCTGCTTCCCGTCCTGCAGAAATTCGTTTCAGAGCTGCATGATCAGTGCATTATGCTGCCAGAGGGTGTATTTTCCGAAATGAAATTCGCCACATGCCACTAGCTCTTGACCTCTGCTCGCAAATCAACTTACCTGTTCCGCGATAACACAAAGTCACTGACCAAACATGTGACCACAAACGAACTTGGGAGGCCGGCGTAGCGGTGCGAAAGTCACTACGCCTTTCGGGGAATATACGCCCCGAACGCGTTGGGCGGAGGGCTTTTTGGCCGCATCCGGTCTCCAAACAGGATGGCTTGGATGAGCGTTGACGCGTCGAACCTGGACACCTTTCCCAAACTCCTGATGGAGCACGCGCGGACGCGCGGCGAGCAGCCATCGATCCGCGAAAAGCAGTTCGGCATCTGGCAGGCCTGGAGCTGGCGCGAAGCCGCCGAGGAAATCAAGGCTCTGGCCTGTGGTTTCGCGGCCATGGGCCTGACCCGCGGCGACAAGGTCGCGATCGTCGGCGACAACCGGCCCCGGCTTTACTGGACCATGACGGCAGCGCAGGCGATCGGCGCGATTCCCGTGCCGGTCTACCAGGATTCGGTGGCCGAAGAGATGGCTTATGTCATCGAACATGCCGAGATCCGCTTCGCCATGGTCGAAGACCAGGAACAGGTCGATAAGCTGATCGAGATCCGCGAGAAATGCCCGGGTGTGGAGCGTATCGTCTTCGACGATGCCCGCGGGCTGCGCGATTACAAACAGGACTTTCTCTGCAGCTTCGAGGCGGTTCAGGAGCAGGGCCGCGCCTACGCCACGGCCAACCCCACGTTTTACGAAGGCGAGATCGCACGCGGGCAAGGCAGCGACACGGCCATCATGCTCTACACTTCCGGCACGACGGGACGCCCCAAGGGTGTGGTGCTGAGCTTCGACAACGTCCTGCAGACCGCCAAGAACAGCGTGGAGTTCGAGGGCCTGACCGCAGACGAAGAGGTGCTGGCTTACCTGCCCATGGCCTGGGTCGGCGACAACATCTTCTCCTTCGGCCAGAGCTATGCTGCCGGTTTCTGCGTGAGCTGCCCGGAATCCGGCGACACGGTCATGCATGACCTGCGTGAGCTGGGGCCGAGCTATTTCTTCGCGCCGCCGCGAATCTTCGAGAACATCCTGACCAGCGTGCTGATCCGGATGGAAGACGCCGGCAGCCTGAAACGCAAGATGTTCAAGTACTTCATGGAGGTCGCCAAGCGCTGCGGCATCGCGATCCTCAATAAGGAAGAAGTCTCATTCAGCGATCGCCTGCTCTACGCCATCGGCAACGTGCTGGTTTACGGACCGCTGAAGAACGTGCTGGGCTTCAGCCGCATCCGGCTGGCTTACACCGCCGGTGAGGCGATCGGGCCGGATATCTTCGACTTCTATCGCGCCCTGGGCATCAACCTGAAACAGCTTTACGGCAGCACGGAAGCCTCGGTCTTCATTACCATCCAGCCGGATGGCGAGATCAAGGCCGACACGGTTGGCAAGCCGGCCCCGGGCGTCGACATCAAGATCGCCGATTCGGGTGAGGTGATGTTCCGCGGCCCGGGCGTCTTCGTCGAGTACTACAAGAACCCGGACGCAACCGCGGAGACCAAGACCGAGGACGGCTGGGTGCATACCGGCGACGCCGGTTTCTTCGGCGACGACGGGCACCTGAAGATCATCGACCGCGCCAAGGATGTCGGCCGTCTGAACGACGGTTCCCTGATGGCGCCGAAGTACATCGAGAACAAGCTGAAGTTCTTCCCCGACATCAAGGAAGTCGTCGCCTTCGGGCATGACCGGGATTTCTGCGCCGCCTTCATCAATATCGATCTCGTCGCGGTCGGCAACTGGGCGGAGCGCAACAACATCGCCTACGCCAGCTATCAGGAGCTGGCGGCAAACCCTGAAGTCTGCAAGACCATTACGACCCATGTGGAACAGGTCAACCGCGACTTGGCAGCGGATGCCAACCTCTCAGGCGCGCAGATAAAACGTTTCCTGATCCTGCATAAGGAACTGGACGCCGACGACGGCGAGCTGACCCGAACTCAGAAGGTACGCCGCGGCTTCATCTCGGAGAAGTACCAGCCGCTGGTCGACGGTCTCTACGACGGTTCCAGGCAGGTCGACATCGAAACGGAAGTGACTTTCGAAGACGGCCGCAAGGGCTCCATCAAGGCCAATCTGGTGATCATCGACGCCGAGACCTTCGCCGCCCCCGAACCCATGAAGCAGGCAAGCTGAGGAAGACGGCCAGATGACCGCTGCAACTCTCGACCGCCCCGCGCCGCCGGCGCAGAGCGAAGACGAAGCCTCTGAAAGTCCCGGACCCATGGCACGCCGAAACTTCAGCGAAGTGCTTTTGAAGGTTGAAGACGTCAGTCTGTCCTTCGGCGGCGTGAAGGCGCTTTCCAACATCTCCTTCGACATCCGCAAGCATGAGATTCGCGCCATTATCGGTCCGAACGGCGCGGGCAAGTCTTCGATGTTGAATGTGATCAACGGCTTCTATCACCCGCAGGAAGGCACGATCACCTATAAAGGTAAGGCGCGCCAGCAGATGCGCCCCCACGAGGCCGCGAAAACGGGCATCGCGCGCACCTTCCAGAACATCGCCCTCTTCAAGGGTATGTCTACCCTGGACAACATCATGAGCGGCCGGCTGCTGAAGATGCGCCGCAACTTCCTCTGGCAGGCGCTCTACTGGGGTCCCGCCCTGAAGGAAGAGCTGGAGCACCGGGAAAAGGTCGAAGAGATCATCGACTTCCTGGAGATCCAGTCGATCCGCAAGACACCGGTCGGCCGGCTGCCCTACGGCCTGCAGAAGCGTGTGGAACTGGGCAGGGCCCTGGCCATGGAGCCGGACCTGCTGCTGCTGGACGAGCCCATGGCGGGCATGAACGTCGAGGAGAAGGAGGACATGTGCCGCTTCATCCTGGATGTGAACGACGAGTTCGGCACCACCATCGCCCTGATCGAGCACGACATGGGCGTGGTCATGGATATTTCCGACCGGGTCGTGGTCCTGGACTACGGCAAGCTGCTGGCCGACGGCACCCCCGCCGAGGTGCGTGCCAACCAGCAGGTGATCGACGCCTATCTGGGGGTCAGCCATGACTGATGTCGGCCTCCCATGCGGCGCACATGACGCCGCCTCAGCCTTGTTCCTTACCTGCCGCCGGGATTCCTAAGAGATGGACGGAAGCGCTCTCGATTTTTTTGCCGTCGCCTCCAGTTTTCTGGGCGGTCTCTTCATCGATCCCTTCATTGCGATCTTCAACCGGCCCGACAAGCTGATCCAGATTGTCTCCCAGGGTCTGAGCGCCGGGGTTATGTATTCGCTGGTGGCGCTCGGCTTCGTGGTGATCTTCAAGGCCTCCGGCGTCTTCAACTTCGCCCAGGGCATCATGGTGGTTTTCGCGGGCCTGACGGTGGTCAGCCTGATCGAGATGGGCGTGCCCGCGATCTTCGCCATCCTGATCGCCATCGTGGTGATGGGCGCCATGGCCTATGCGATCGAACGGCTGGTGCTGCGGCCGCTGGTCAACCAGCCCGGCATCATCCTCTTCATGGCGACCATCGGGCTCGCCTTCTTCCTGGAGGGCTTCGGGCAGACGATCTTCGGCGCCGACCCCAAGCCGGTGCCCATCGATGCCCTGGCCATTCCCGATGACAAGTTCAGGATCCTGGGCGATGTCTTCAGGAAGCCGGTGCGCATCTATCAGCTCGACCTGACGGCCCTGATCGCCGGCGGCCTGATGGTGGTGGGCATCATCATCTTCCTGAACCGCACCAAGATCGGCCGCGCCCTGCGGGCCGTGGCGGACGACAACCAGGCGGCTCTTTCGGTCGGCATTCCGCTGCCCTTTATCTGGGTCGTGGTCTGGACGCTGTCAGGCCTGGTCGCCATCTTCGCCGGCATCATGTGGGGCGCGCAGAGCCAGGCCGGCTTCTCTCTCGCGGTGATCGCCCTGAAAGCGCTGCCGGTCCTGATCCTGGGCGGCTTCACCTCGGTCCCGGGGGCGATCATCGGCGGCGTGATCATCGGCGTTACGGAAAAGCTCGCGGAGTTCTACTGGCGCGGTCCGCTCGGCGACGGCGTCGAACAGTGGATCGGCTATGTCATCGCGCTGATCATCCTGCTGTTCCGTCCACAAGGCCTCTTTGGCGAAAAAATCATCGAAAGGGTGTAACAAACGATGCTTTATCGCGAAGCAGGCCAGTTCAAAACCAACTATGTCGCCGACCAGGCGATCTTCCCGATCAAGCAGGACCGCATCGGGATCGCGATCGTGTTGCTTTTCGCGTGGGTAGTGATTCCAGCGTTCGGAACCGACTACTTCCTCGAAATCATCATGATCAACTTCCTGTTCTTTTCGCTGGCGGCGATCGGCCTGAACATCCTGACCGGCTACACCGGGCAGATCTCGCTGGGAACAGGCGGTTTCATGGCCGTGGGCGCGGTGGCCAGCTACAAGCTGGCGGTGATCTTCCCGGATCTCAGCATCATCCTGATTTTTCTGATTTCCGGCCTGATCGCGGCGGCGGTGGGAGTCGTGTTCGGCCTGCCGAGCCTGCGGATCAAGGGTTTCTACCTCGCCGTGGCCACCCTGGCGGCCCAGTTCTTCCTGGACTGGCTGTTCCTTCGGGTGGACTGGTTCACCAACACCAGCACGGCGATCGAGGGCGTTCCCAAGACCTTCTTCGGGATTCTGATCACCGGCCCGAACGCCGACCCCATGGCCAAATACTATGTGGCGCTGGCGTTCGTGACGGTCTTCGCCCTGATCGCCAAGAACCTGGTGCGCAGCGCCATTGGCAGGGCCTGGATGGCGATCCGCGACATGGATATCGCGGCCGAGATCATCGGCATTCGCCCGCTGCCCACCAAACTGCTGGCCTTCGCGATCAGCGCTTTCTACAGCGGCATGGCCGGCAGCCTGATGCTGTTCCTCTTCTATGACAGCGCCGAGCCGGATCTCTTCGACATCAATCTCTCCTTCAGGGTGCTCTTTATGATCATCATCGGGGGACTGGGCAGTATCGCGGGCTCCTTCATGGGGGCGGCCTTTATCGTGATGATCCCGATCATCCTGACAAACGCGCCGGACCTGCTGGGCCTGCCGATCTCCTCGGATCTGGCGAAGCACCTCGAATTCATGATCTTCGGCGCGCTGATCATTTTCTTCCTGATCGTCGAGCCCAACGGACTGGCCCGGCTCTGGCAGATCGTGAAGGAGAAGCTGCGGCTCTGGCCCTTCCCTTACTGATTGGGGCTTCAGGACCGAAGGAAAACCAAGAGAGTTCAACGAAGTAAAAAAACATAATATAATCATCTAGATAAATTGACCTGGGAGGATCACAGATGACAATGAAGCGTTTAACCCTGGCCGCGGCGGTCGCTGCCGTAGCCGTGTCGGGCGCCGTGAGCGGCGCGCTGACGCCGGTTCAGGCCGAAGACGGCATCTACATTCCGCTGCTGACCTACCGGACCGGCGCCTTCGCCGACAGCGGCACCCCCATCGCCAACGGCATGTCCGACTACTTCGCGCTGCTGAACAAGCGTGACGGCGGCATCAACGGCGTGAAGCTGGTCGTCGAAGAATGCGAAACCGGCTACAAGACCGACGTCGGCGTGGAGTGCTACGAGCGCACCAAGACCAAGGGCGCGGTGGTCTACAACCCCTACAGCACGGGCATCACCAACGCCATCATCCCGAAGACCAACAGCGACAAGATCCCGGTGCTCTCCATGGGCTACGGCCTGACGCCGGCGGCCGACGGACGGGTCTTCCCCTGGGTGTTCAACCTGCCGACCACCTACTGGAGCCAGGCTTCGGTCTTCGTGAAGTACGTGGCCGACCAGGAAGGCGGCATGGAAAACCTGAAGGGCAAGACCATCGGCCTGATCCATCTCGACCATCCCTACGGCAAGGAGCCGATCCCGACCCTCGAGAAGCTCTCGGCCGCGCATGGCTTCGACTTCGTGACCTATCCGGTCCCGCCGAAGACCATGCAGGACCAGCGTTCGACCTGGGAAAAGATCGATTCGGATGAGCCGGACTGGCTGTTCATGTGGGGTTGGGGCGCCATGAACCCGACCGCCGTGAAGGGCGCTGTCGACGTCGACTATCCCATGGACCGCTTCATCGGCGTCTGGTGGTCGGGCAACGAGTCCGACGTGCGCGACGCAGGCGAAAAGGCCACGGGCTATCTGGCCGGTGACTTCCACGGCGTCGGCGACGGCTGGCCGCTGTTCAAGGACCTGCGTGAGCACGTGGTCGGCAAGGACGGCTCGCAGACTCCTGACAGCATGGTCGGCGAGACGCTCTATAACCGCGGCGTCTTCAACGCCATCGTGGTCGCGGAAGCCATCCGCACGGCCCAGGGCAAGTTCGGGAACAAAGCCATCAACGGCGAGGAAATGCGCTGGGGTCTTGAGAACATCGTGCTCGACAAGGCTCGCCTGGACGAGCTCGGCCTGGCGGGCTTCACCAACCCGATCAACGTGACCTGCGAAGATCACGAAGGCAGCCACCCGGTCTATCTGAAGAAGTGGGACGGCGCGGCCTGGGAGAAGTCCACCGAGTGGATCGAGCCCATGCAGGATGTCGTTCGCCCACTGATCGAGGAAGAGGCGGCCAAGATCGCTTCCGAGCGTGGTCTCGCGACCAACGCCTGCACCTCGTAACCGGCTAACAGGTAAAGAGAAAACGAGGCACATTCCGATGGAAGCAAGCGCCACTCCAACTCAGGCTGACGCAAAGAAAACCCTGCTATCGGTGAACAACATCGAAGTGATCTACGACCACGTCATCCTGGTGTTGAAGGGTGTGTCTCTGGAAGTACCCGAGGGGGGCATCATTGCCCTCCTCGGCGCCAACGGCGCCGGCAAGACCACGACCCTGAAGGCCATCTCCAATCTGCTCCGCGCGGAGCGCGGCGAGGTGACAAAGGGCTCGATCCTCTTCAACGGGGAACAGGTCGACCGCCTGACGCCGAACGATCTGGTGAAACAGGGGGTGGTGCAGGTCATGGAAGGCCGGCATTGCTTCGAGCACCTGACCGTCGAGGACAACCTGCTGACCGGCGCCTACACCCGCAAGGACGGGCGGGCGGCGGTCCAGCAGGACCTCGAGATGGTCTACAACTACTTCCCGCGCCTGCGCGAGCGCCGCACCAGCCAGGCCGGCTACACCTCCGGCGGCGAACAGCAGATGTGCGCCATCGGCCGCGCGCTGATGAGCCGCCCGACCATGATCCTGCTCGACGAGCCCTCCATGGGCCTGGCGCCGCAGTTGGTCGAGGAAATCTTCGAGATCGTCAAGAAACTGAACGAGACCGAGGGCGTCTCTTTCCTTCTGGCCGAACAGAACACCAACGTGGCCCTGCGCTACGCCGACTACGGCTATATCCTGGAGAATGGCCGGGTCGTGCTGGACGGCGAAGCCGCCGCGCTGCGCGACAATGAGGACGTCAAGGAATTCTACCTCGGCGTCTCCGGCTCGGAGCGCAAGTCCTTCCGGGACGTGAAGCACTACAAACGCCGCAAACGCTGGCTGGCCTGAACCGCTCGGCTGCGCCACAATCAGGCTGTCATAACCCTCTTTCTGAAGGATCAGGCGTATGAGCGCGTCAGACAGCTATTTCGACGACCTGGAAACCCGCAGCGCCGACGCCCGGGCTGCAGCCGTCGCCGCGGCGCTGCCGGTCCAGGTCGGGCTCGCCCGGGACCGCTCCCCCGCCTATGGCGAGATCCTGTCTGAGGTTGCACCGGAAGAAATCACCGATATGGCGGCGCTGGCGCGCCTGCCGGTGACGCGCAAATCCGCGCTGATCGAGTTGCAGAAAGAGCGACCGCCGCTGGGCGGCTTTCCCGTGGTACCGGTCGATTCCATGGCCCGTCTCTTCGCCTCGCCGGGACCGATCTATGAGTTCGAAACCGCGCGGCACGACTTCTGGGGGGCGGCACGTGCCTTCTTCGCGGCCGGTTTCCGGCCCGGGGACTTACTGCACAACGCCTTTTCCTACCACCTGACGCCAGGCGGCTGGATCTTCGACGGCGGCGCCCGCGCGCTGGGCTGCACGGTCATCCCGGCGGGAATCGGCAACACCGAGCTACAGGCCGAGACCATCGCCCATCTGCGCCCGAGCGGCTATGGCGGCACACCGGACTATCTCAAGGTCATCCTGGATAAAGCCGGGGAGATGGACGCCGACTGCAGCTCGATCAAACGGGCCCTGGTCTCAGGCGGCGCGCTCTTCCCCTCGCTGCGTCAGGAGTACGCAGAGCGCGGCGTCACCGTGCAGCAGTGCTACGCCACGGCGGATCTCGGCGTCATTTCCTACGAGAGCCGAACGGGCGAGGGCGAACTGGTTGAAGGCATGGTGATCAACGAAAGCCACCTGGTGGAGATCGTGCGTCCGGGAACCGGCGATCCGGTGCCGGACGGCGAGGTCGGCGAGGTGGTGGTGACCAGCCTCAACCCCGACGCGCCGCTGATCCGCTTCGCGACCGGCGATCTTTCCGCAATCCTGCCGGGTGCCAGCCCCTGCGGCCGTAGCAATAAGCGCATCAAAGGCTGGATGGGCCGGGCGGACCAGACCACCAAGATCAAGGGCATGTTCGTCCACCCGGAACAGCTCGACCGGGTGGTCAAGGCCCATCCCGAGATCCAGCGCGCGCGCATCGTCGTGACCCGACAAGGCGAAAGCGACGCCATGACCGTGCTCTGCGAAAGTGCGGATCACAGCGAGGGCCTGGTCGAAGCCATCGCCGCGTCGGTGCAGAACTTCTGCAAACTGCGCGGCGAAATCCTGCTTAAGGCACCCGGTGAACTGCCCAATGACGGCAAGGTGATCGACGATCAGCGCGATTTCGAAGGCGCAGGTTAAGCTCCTGTTATTTCAATGCCTTTCAAGATTTTCAGCGGGGCGAATCCGCGCGGCGTCCACTCCGCCGCCAGAAATCATCTTTTCGCCACAATTGCGACCAAGTGCGACCGCAATCCAAACCTAGCTTCCTAGTCACGGAGAACTTCCCCTCTCTGACTGAGACTGCCAGCTAGTCTCCTGAGTTACCCTCTGAACGCTGGAAAACAGAACGGCTGCCGGCCCCCGACCCCGGCAGCCGTTCGCCTCTTCAGCACCCCTTGGTATAACCCCACCTCAAAAGCAGTCGAAATGCCGCGCCAGCAAGGGTTTGGCGCGCCTGCGGCGATCTGTTATACGGGTCCCGAGTTGCACCTCTTTGCGGACCGACGCCCCCGATATGCCGACATTGGAAGGACGAAACCTCGCCTGTAACCGCGCAGGACGGCGCATCTTTGCCGCGCTGGACTTCACCTTGCCCGAGGGTGGTGCACTCACGCTGCGCGGGGCCAACGGCAGCGGGAAATCAAGTCTCCTGCGCATACTGGCGGGTCTGCTGGCACCAACGGCCGGCGAGCTGCGCTGGGACGGCACGACCGTTGCAGAGGATCCCGAGGCCTTCCACGAGAATCTCTGCTACATCGGTCACGGCAATGCCATCAAGACGGTGCTCAGCGTCGAAGAGAATCTCTCCTTCTGGGCAAAGCTCTATCCGCCCAAGAACGGCGATGAAGATCTCGAAGACCTGCTGACGCGGGCACTGGAGTGCTTCTCCCTGACGACGCTGCGCGATGTACCGGGCCGCCAGCTCTCTTCCGGTCAATCCCGCCGTCTGGCCCTGGCCCGCCTGATCACCAGTCCGGCGGCGATCTGGCTGCTGGACGAGCCTTCGGTCGGCCTGGACGATCGCTCCGTAAAGCGGCTGGAAGCTGCCATCGCGGAGCATCGCGCCAGCGGCGGGCTCGTCATCGCGGCAACTCACACCCCTCTGGATATGCCGGACAGCGATACCCTCCTGCTGGAGGACTTCGCCGCGCCACCGCCCGATCCCGCCTTACTGGAGGAAAGCTGGTGACGCGCTTTGTCGGGATCATCGCCAGGGATCTGCGCCTGGCCCTGAGGCAGCGCTCGGACGCGGCCATGATCGTACTGTTTTTCGTTCTCACCGCAGCGCTCTTTCCCTTCGGTGTCGGGCCGGAAGCCAATCAGCTCGCCGCCATCGCGCCGGGCGTGATCTGGGTCACCGCGCTGCTGGCCGTCCTGCTGTCGCTCGAGCGTCTCTTTCTAGCCGACTACGAGGACGGCAGCCTGGAACTGATGGCGCTCTCCCCCGTCCCGCTCGAACTGACCCTGCTGGCCAAGGTGATCGCTCACTGGCTGACCACCGGCCTGCCCCTGATCGCGGCAGCGCCACTCATTGCCGTGCTCTTCAACATGCCCGTGCACGCCCTGCCGACGCTGCTCGCCGCCATGCTGCTGGGCACGCCCACCCTGAGCCTGATCGGCGCGGTCGGCGCGGCGCTCACCCTTGGCGCCCGGCGGGGTGGCATCTTGATCCCGCTGCTGGTATTGCCGCTCTACATTCCGACCCTGATCTTCGGCGTGGCGGCGGTGGACGGCGCGATCACCGGCCTCAGCATTCGCCCGCATCTGCTGCTGCTAACGGCAATTTTACTGATTTCGCTGGTCGTATCACCGCTGGCGGGCGCTGCAGCCTTGCGGCAGGCCAACGAATGACTAGGTTTATCCACAGGTCATCGCATGGGTGGCACCGGACAGGCGAAGGTGTTATCGCAAGCGAAAAAACGGAGAGAGGTTAACCGGCCGATAACCATATCTTCCGAGACTGCGGAGGGCTTTTGGACCGCGATCCAGAGGAACTCTTTCGGAAGCCGCTTCGTTTTCTTTCATGATCGAAATCAAAGTGGAGCCTGCGTCGGTCAGTTAAGGTAGGATCCAGTTGGAAGACACAAGGCCTGACTCGAGAAGCGGAACGCTATGATTCTTGACCGCTTTGCCAATCCGGCGCGCTTTCTGCGCCTCGCGAACGCGATCCTGCCCTGGTGCACAGGCGCGACCGTGGTGCTGATCGCGCTCGGCCTCTACCTCGGACTCTTCGTCGCGCCGGCGGACTACCAGCAGGGCGAAAGCGTGCGCATCATGTATGTCCACGTGCCTGCTGCCTGGATGGCCATGTTCGTCTACACCAACATCGCCCTTGCCAGCGCCATCGCTCTGATCTGGCGGCATCCGCTCGCGGACCTTGCGGCCAGCGCCTCGGCCCCGATCGGCGCGGCCTTCACCTTTCTGGCGCTGGTCACCGGATCGCTCTGGGGCAAGCCCATGTGGGGCACCTGGTGGGTCTGGGACGCACGCCTGACCTCGGTGTTGATCCTCTTCTTCCTTTATCTCGGCCACATGGCGATCACCTCGGCCTTCGACAATCGCGAACGGGGCGCGAAAGCGGCGGCCGTTCTGGCCCTGGTCGGCTTCGTCAATGTGCCGATCATCAAGTTTTCGGTCGACTGGTGGAACACCCTGCATCAGCCCGCCAGCGTGTTCCGCATGGACGGGCCGACCATTCATCCCGATATGCTCTGGCCCCTGCTGGCCATGGGCCTGGGTTACAGTTTCTTCTACATCGTCCTGCTTCTGTTGCGCATCAAAAGCGAACTGATCGGGGCCCGTCTGCGGACGCTTGACAGCTTGCGTCAAGATGCCGCGTAAACAATAGGTGAACAGATCGCATAACTCGCTGACTCTCAAGGGTGGAATACCTACATTCCCAGGACGATAAGCAGCGGAGCGCAGGCTCCGGTCCTTGCAAAGCAGCTTCGGTTTGGCGACGACGGCAGCAGATTTAACGGATGGACTCTTTTAGCAGCTTTCTGGAGATGGGCAGTTACGGCAGCTATGTCTGGCCGTCCTACGGACTCTCGGCCCTGGTCATGGCCGCCCTGGTCGTGACGACCCTGCGCCGCCTGCGAGAGCGCGAGCAGGAACTGGCCAGGCGCCAGGGCGAATACCCTTCTCGCCGGAGCGACCGTAAGTCTCAGGATGCGGCCGGCGCCGCCAGAGCCTCCGGCAGCGGGGCAGAGTCATGACCCGAAAAAAAAGACGCCTCTACATGGTGCTGGGGGGCATGTCCACGCTGGGCGTGGCCGCCGCCCTGATCCTGACGGCCTTCCAGGACAACATCGTCCTCTTCTGCAGCCCGACGGATATCCAGAACAAGGCGACCTGCGCCAAAAGTGATATCCGCCTGGGCGGCCTGGTCGAAGAAGAGTCGGTCGTGCGCGGCGACGATGGCATTTCCGTGAGCTTTCGCGTTACGGACCTCAGCAACTCCATTCCGGTCACCTACAAGGGCATCCTGCCCGACCTCTTCCGGGAGGGTCAGGGGGTAGTGACCGAGGGGACCATCAACGCCCAGGGCATTTTCGTCGCGCGTGAAGTGCTCGCCAAACACGACGAAACCTACATGCCCAAGGAAGTCGCCGATGCCCTGAAGCAGTCGGGACAGTGGCGCGACGAAACCGAGACGCAATAAGACCGGTAGCAACGGCCGAGACGTTGGCCAAGTGGGAGGACCCGAGGTGGAAAGGTCCGGTATAAGAGAGTCCGAAAGCACCGGCCGGTTCCTCGACTGGCGCCAGGAGGCTCACAAATGACGGCGGAAATCGGTCAGTTTGCGCTGATTCTCGCGCTTTTGGTGTCGATCGTGCAATCCGGCGTGCCGATGATCGGCGCCGCGCGCGGCAACAGCGCCTGGATCGCTCTCGCCAAGCCCAGCGCCCTACTCCTCTTCGCCCTGACCGTCCTGGCCTTCGCGGCCCTGACCCAGGCTTTCGTCGTCTCTGATTTCTCCGTCGCGACGGTCTATCAGAATTCCCATTCGGCCAAGCCGATGCTCTACAAGATCACTGGCGTCTGGGGCAACCACGAAGGTTCGATGCTGCTCTGGGTGCTGATCCTGACCGGGTTCGGCGCCGCGGTTGCCGGATTCGGCAGCAATCTGCCGCCGACACTGCAGGCCCGCGTGCTGTCGGTCCAGGCCATGATCACCCTGGGCTTCCTGGCCTTCCTGATCTTCAGCTCCAATCCTTTCGAGCGGATGTTCCCGGCGCCTCTGGACGGCCGCGACCTCAATCCGCTGCTGCAGGACCCGGGGTTGGCATTCCATCCGCCGATGCTCTACGCCGGCTACGTGGGCTTCTCGATCGCCTTTTCCTTCGCCGTCGCCGCCCTGATCGAAGGCAAGGTCGACGCCGCCTGGGCGCGCTGGGTGCGGCCCTGGACCCTGGCGGCCTGGATCACTCTGACCGCCGGCATCGCGCTGGGCAGTTGGTGGGCTTACTATGAGCTCGGCTGGGGCGGCTGGTGGTTCTGGGATCCGGTGGAGAACGTCTCCTTCATGCCATGGCTGCTGGGCACCGCCCTGCTGCATTCGGCCATTGTGGTGGAGAAACGCGACTCCCTGAAGGTATGGACCATCCTGCTGGCGATCCTGACCTTCTCGCTCTCGCTGATCGGCACCTTCATCGTCCGTTCGGGCCTCCTGACCTCGGTTCATGCCTTCGCGACCGATCCGGAGCGCGGCCTCTTCATCCTGATCCTGCTGGCGATTGCAATCGGCGGTTCCCTGCTGCTCTTCGCGGTGCGCGCGCCGGCGCTGACCCCCGGCGGCCTCTTCAGCCCGATCAGCCGCGAAGGCGGGCTCGTGCTCAACAACCTGCTGCTTACCGTCGCCACCTTCGTGGTCTTCGTCGGCACCATCGGGCCTCTTTTGCTGGAGGCCACCGGCACCAAGATCTCGGTCGGCACGCCCTACTACAACGCGGTCTTCGTGCCGCTGATGGTTCCGCTGGTGGCCGTCATGGCGGTTGGCCCCCTGCTGCCCTGGAAGCGCGCGGAGCTGGGCGCCGTCCTCTCGCGCCTGAAGTTCGCCGGGCTCATCACCCTGATCGCGATGGTGGCAACCGCCTACCTGACGTGGGGTGGCCCGGTGCTGGCCGTGGTGGCCATGGGCTTCGCCGCCTGGCTGTTTGTGGGCTCTCTGGTCGAATGGGCGGAACGCATCAAGCTCTTCACGATCCCTTTCGGCGATTCGATGAGGCGTGCCGCCAAGCTGCCGCGCGCGGCCCATGGTATGACGCTGGCGCACGCCGGCATGGCGGTGGCCATCGCCGGCATGACCGGCTCCTCCGCCTGGAAGGTCGAGGACATTCGCATCATGACGCCCGGCGACACTGCCGTGGTGGCCGGCTACAGCTACCTCTTCGAGAGCATGAAGCCGGTTGAGGGACCGAACTACCGGGCTGAGGAAGCGACCTTCATCATCACCAAGGATGGTGATTTCGTCGCCAGGCTGACGCCGCAAAAGCGTGTCTACAACGTACAGGCCATGCCGACAACGGAAGCCGGCATCCACACCACGGGTATGAAAGATCTTTACATCGCGGTCGGGGATTCCAACGGCCAGGGCGGCTGGACCACGCGCATCTACCATGAGCCGCTGGTGCCCTGGATCTGGGCGGGCTGCCTCATCATGGTGCTCGGCGGAACCGTTTCCCTGACCGACCGCCGTCTGCGGGTCGGCGCACCGACTCGGAGCAAAAACTGGCAGGCGAAGGCCGGACCCGGCCAGGTGGGAGCCCAAGCGTAAACGATGCGCAAACTGCTTTTCTTCCTGCCGATCCTCCTCTTCGCGGTCGTCGGCGGATACTTCTTCTGGGGCCTAGACCCTGAGCGGAATCCTTCGGACATTCCCTCGGTCATGATCGACAAGGAGGTCCCGGTCTTTGACCTGCCGCGCGTGGACGGCTCCGGTGTCATCGGCTTCGACAGCGAAGACCTGAAGCAGGGCACCGTCACTTTGGTCAATGCCTTTGCCTCCTGGTGCCTGCCTTGCCTGGCTGAACATCCGATCCTGACCGAACTGGCAAAGCGGAACGGAATCAGGCTCTACGGCATCAACTACAAGGACAAGACCGAGGACGCCGCGGCCTGGCTGCGCAAGCACGGCAACCCCTATGCCAGGATCGGCGCCGACCTCAGTGGCCGGGTCGCGATCGACTGGGGTGTGTATGGTGTGCCGGAGACCTATATTGTAGACGGCGAAGGGCACATCCGTTACCGCCACATCGGCCCGATCGACGCGGCGGCGGTGGAAGAGATTATCCTGCCGTTGATCGACGATTTGAAAAAATGACCTGGCGCTTTCGACAGTCAGCACCCGCCCGTGCATCACAGAGCTCCTGCGCAGCGTCACTCAACGCGGGCCTGCGTATGACCGGTCTGCTCTTCCTGGTGCTGAGCCTGCTCATGACCGCACAGCCATTGCAGGCGGTGGAGCCCGATGAGGTCCTGGAGGATCCGATCCTGGAAGGCCGGGCGCGTGAGCTCTCCAAGGAGATCCGCTGTCTGGTCTGCCAGAACGAATCGATCGATTCCTCCAACGCGCAGCTCGCCAAGGACCTGCGGGTTATCGTGCGGGAGCGACTGGTGGCGGGAGACAGTGACCGGGAGGTCTATGACTACCTGGTCGCCCGCTACGGCGACTATGTGCTGCTGCGTCCACCGATGCGGCCGGAAACCTACTTCCTCTGGTACGGACCGGTGGTGGTGCTGTTACTCGGAGCCGCCGGCATCGGAGTCTACTTCATGCGCCTCAAGAAGCGCGCGGCTGGCGAGGCGCTCGCGCCGCTCTCTTCACAGGAAGAACGGCAGCTCGCTGAACTGCTGACCGCTACAGAGCCGGAAAGAGATCAGCAGGACGCGGGACGAGGAACCGGGTCAGACCGGACCGGGGGAACAGGGACATGATCTTCTGGATAGTTGCCGCGGCCCTCACCGCCCTCTGCGTTGCGGTCCTGCTGCACGGCCTGCTCAGGTCCCGCGCGGCCGCGGGCACCCGCAGCGAGTTCGATCTAACGGTTTACAAGGACCAGCTCTCGGAGATCGAGCGCGATCTGGACCGAGGCCTGTTAAACGAAACCCAGGCCAGTTCGGCCCGCCTCGAAATCGAGCGGCGCATGCTGGCCACCGCCTCGAAAGATGGTGCTCGACAAGAGTCGCTGGAGATCGAGGCCCCAGGGGGCAACTACCAGAGCAACCGCTGGATCGCTGGCGCACTTGCCGCGACGGTGCCACTGTCGGCGCTCGGCCTCTACCTTTACCTGGGTTCGCCGCAGTTGCCGGCAATTCCCTATGCCGACCGCGTGTCTTTGGAAACCGCTTTCCAGACAGCTCTCGACGAGGACAATCTGGCCGGCAGCATCACCGAGCTCGAAGCCCGGGTCGAAGCCCAGGCTTTCGATGCCCACGCCTGGCTGCTGCTGGCCAATGCCTACGGCAGTCTGAATCGCTTTATCGACGCCGCCAACGCCTACAGCCGCGCCATCGAGGCGGGCGCCAAGGAGCCGCAGCTCTATGCTTCGCTCGGCGAAGCCCTGGTGGCAGCCTCCGGCGGTGAGGTCGGTCCGGAAGCGCGGCAAGCCTTCGCCGAAGCCATCCGGCTCGATAGCCGAAACATGAAGGCGCTCTATTACAGCGGACTGGCCCTGGCGCAGAACGGCCAGTTCGAGCGCGCGCTGGCGCTCTGGAACGACATCATGGTGCGGGCCGGCCCTGAAACCCCCTGGCGTCCCCTGCTGCAACGCCGGATCGGCCAGCTTCAGGCGGCCCTGGCGGCGCGGCAGAATACGCCCCAGAGCCAGGACGAATCCGCCCCTGCCCCGGGCGGTTCCACAATGCCGCAGCCCAGCGCCGAAGACATTGAAGCCGCCAGCCGCATGACGCCGGAGGAGCAACTGGCCTTCGTCCGCTCCATGGTCGATCGCCTCGCGGAGCGCTTGGACAGTGATCCCTCGGATCTTCAGGGCTGGATCCGCCTCGCGCGGGCCTATAGCGTGCTGCAGGAACCTGCGAAAGCGCGTCAGGCGCTCACCAAAGCCTCGAAAGCCTTTGCCGGCCAGCCGCAGGAAGCCCAGGCGAACGCCGCTATCGCACAGGCCCGGGCGGATCTCGGTCTTTAATCCGAACCCTCAGACAGATTAACAAGCTCGGTTAAAGACCGCCCAACCTCGCCTTTTGGCCGCGTTTTTCCTTTGACTCGTGGAGAAAGCCCTCTAACGTTCAATCAAAGCCGTGACAAAAAGCGGCCATTGAGCAGGGATATAATTATGCCGGAGCCGGCTACGAAGAAGGCCGCCGAGCACCAAGCACTTGTGTGCGAGGACATCCATAAGAGTTTTGGGACTCTTGAGGTTTTAAAAGGCGTTTCGCTCTCCGCCAACAAGGGCGACGTGATCGCCATGCTCGGGTCGAGCGGATCCGGCAAGAGCACCTTCCTGCGCTGCATCAACCTGCTGGAAACACCCAACTCAGGCAAAGTCTTCGTCGGTGACGAACTGATCCGGATGACCACCAACAAGCGCGGCGAACCCATGCCGGCCGACCGCAAGCAGGTCGAGCGCCTGCGCACGCGCCTCGCCATGGTGTTTCAGAGCTTTAACCTCTGGTCGCACATGACGGTTCTGCAAAACGTCATCGAAGCACCGGTGCATGTCCTGAAACGCCCCAAGCAGGAAGCGGTCGAGCAGGCAGAGGCGCTGCTCGAAAAAGTTGGTATACATGCCCGTAAAAACGACTATCCCGCGCATCTCTCCGGCGGTCAGCAACAGCGCGTGGCCATCGCCCGGGCCCTGGCGATGGATCCGGACGTCATGCTGTTCGACGAGCCGACCTCGGCTCTGGATCCGGAACTGGTGAACGAAGTGCTACGGGTCATGAGGGATCTGGCGGATGAAGGCCGAACCATGATCGTGGTGACCCATGAAATGGGCTTCGCCCGGGAAGTTTCCACCGAAACCATCTTCCTGCATGAGGGCCGGATCGAGGAAGCCGGCCCACCGCAGGAGGTTTTCCAGAATCCGAAATCGGAGCGGTTTCAGCAGTTTCTTGCGGGGAACCTGAAGTAATCCGTCACAACAAGAAATTTCAATTCCTACAGAGAACATGGGAGAATGATCATGAATAAATTCGTCGCAGTCGCCGTGGCCGCTGCCTTTGCGCTTGCCGCCGGGCCCTTCGCGGCCTCGGACGCCAGCGCCAAGGACTGGAAGAAGGTCCGCATCGGGGTCGAGGGTGCCTACCCTCCCTTCAGCGAAACCACACCGAGCGGAGAGCTTAAAGGCTTCGATATCGACATCGCCAAAGCGCTCTGCGAAGAGATCAAGGCGGAATGTGTCCTGGTGGCACAGGACTGGGACGGCATTATCCCGGCCCTGCTGGCGCGCAAGTACGACGCCATCGTCGCCTCCATGTCGATTACCGAAGAGCGCAAGAAGAAAGTCGCCTTCACCAAAAAGTACTATCAGACACCGGCGAAGTTCGTCCGCAAGAAGGGCTCCGGATACGAGGTCTCCAAGGAAGGCCTCAAAGGTAAGCGCGTCGGCGTGCAGCGCGCCACCACTCATGACAACTTCCTGACCGCCGAGTTCGGCGATTCGGTCGAAATCAAGCGTTACGGCACCCAGGACGAAGCCTATCTGGATCTGACCGCGGGCCGGCTCGACATGCTGCTGGCCGACTCGATCGCCCTGAAAGACGGTTTCCTGGGCACTGATGCGGGCAAGGACTATGAATATGTCGGTCCCGACTTCACCGACCCGAAATACTTCGGTGACGGCGCCGGCATCGCGATCCGCAAGCAGGACGAAGATCTTCAGGCGAAGCTGAACGACGCCATCGCCGCCATCCGGTCCAACGGCGTCTACAAGTCGATCCAGGACAAGTACTTCGACTTCAACATCTACGGCGAGTAAGCCCGAAAGGGCTTTGGTCCCGGGGATAGCGGACCGCCACGGCGCAAATCCGTGGCGGTCCGGCCCCAGTCAAGCAGCGAGCAGCTAAATCCAGCGAGTAGGCGCGACGAGACCCTGATGTTCGATCTTCACGGCTATGGCACGACAATCCTGGATGGCGCTGGCCTGACGGTCGCCGTCGCACTCGTGTCTTTGGCCATCGCCATGGTGCTCGGACTGGCAACCGCGCTCGCCAAACTGTCCGGCGTTAAGGCTGCGGCCGCGGTCGCGAGCGTCTACACCACGATCATCCGTGGCGTTCCCGATCTGGTCCTGATGCTGCTGATCTTCTTTGGCGGACAGGTGCTGGTGAATGACCTTGCGCCGCTGGTGGGCTACGAAGACTACATCGACATCAACCCCTTCATCGCCGGATCGATCACGATCGGCTTTATCTTCGGCGCCTATATGGGCGAAACCTTCCGCGGCGCCATCCTGGCCGTGCCGGTCGGACTGTTGGAGGCCGGCGCCGCCTATGGCATGACACGGCGGCAGGTCCTGGTCCGCATTCTCATTCCGCAGATGATGCGCCATGCCCTGCCGGGCTTCGGCAACAACTGGCTGGTGCTGATGAAAACCACGGCGCTGGTTTCGGTCATCGGGCTGGAGGACATGGTCCGCAAGGCAAGCCTGGCCGCCGGCGCGACCCGTGATCCCTTTCCTTTCTACCTCGCGGTTGCAGTTCTGTTTCTGGTCTTCACCACCCTTTCCGTCCTGGCACTGCGCTGGGCGGAGAACCACTACAGCGCCGGCGTGCGGCGGGCCTGAGGGGTGAATTGACATGGACTTCTCCATCATCGCCGAGAACCTCGACCAGTATCTGGACGGCCTCTGGCTGACGGCCCAATTGGTCGCTCTGGCGCTTGTGATCGGGCTGGCACTCGCCATTCCCTTCGCCGTGATGCGCGCCAGCGACCGGATCGCCCTGTCCGGCCCCGTCTGGCTCTTTACTTACTGCTTTCGGGGCACGCCCCTGCTGGTGCAGATGTTCCTCTTCTACTATGGACTGGGCCAACTCGAGTTCGTGCAGGAACTGAGCAAGAGCTGGACTTTCCTGCAGGACGCCTATTGGTATGCGCTGCTGGCCTTCACGCTCAATACGGCCGCCTACACGACCGAAATCATCCGCGGCGCGATCGTAGCAACCCCCTTCGGCGAGATCGAAGCGGCACGGGCCTGCGGCATGTCCCGCGCGCTGGTTCTGCAGCGGATCGTGCTGCCCAGCGCCTTTCGGCGGGCGCTGCCGGCCTATTCCAACGAGGTGATCTTCATGCTGCACGGCAGTGCGGTGGCCAGCCTGATCACACTGGTCGACATCACCGGCGCGGCCCGGATCATCAACTCCCGCTACTACAGCCCCTATGAGGCCTTCATCACCGCCGCCGCCTTCTACATGGCGCTGACCTTCCTGATCGTCTGGGGCTTCCGGCAACTGGAGAAGCGCTGGCACGCGCACCTGAAACCCCGCGAGACGAATTAGGGCACCATAGCCTATCGCCAGCGGGTGGTTCCGCAGTAAACCGACGAGTTCCCAACTGGACAGTCAAGAAACGAAGGTTTAATGCTCGTAGCAGCTATTCATTCGTTTTCGTCCCGTTCGCTGCCCAGAATTCGGGAGGCTACATGTCCGACGGTCGGACTGATTATTCCGGATTGACCCGCGAAGAGCTGCTTGAGGAGCTTGCGCGGCTAGAGGCGCGCGTCCAGAATCTGCAGGGTGATTCCGCTGCCGGCAGCGATGCCGAGGAAGCGCTGCGGCAAAGCCGGAAACGCTTCCGGGATATCGCCGAGATCGCCTCCGACTGGTTTTGGGAGATGGATGCGGATCTCCGTTTCACCTACTTCTCGGACCGCTACGAGGCCGTCACGGGTATTTCGCCGGACGCATCGCTGGGCAAGACCCGCAAGGAACTCTGGGAACGCCTGCCCCCGCCCTCACCGCAACTGAAGTTCGAGTGGGACCAGCACTGGGAGCTGCTGAAAAACCGGCAGCCCTTCAGCAACCTGCGCACCCAGTGGGTCCATTCGGACGGCCTGCTGCACAGCTACGTCATTAGCGGCAAACCCCTGTTCGACGAAGCCGGCAATTTCGTCGGCTATCGGGGCATCGGGACGGATATCAGCGCCGAGGTGCGCGCCCAGGAGGAATTCATCGCGGCCAAGGAAGCCGCCGAACGGGCCAACCGCGGCAAATCGGAGTTCCTGGCCAACATGAGCCATGAGCTGCGCACGCCCCTGAACGCGGTAATCGGGTTCTCAGAGGTCATGGAGCACGAGCTCTTCGGCACCCTGGGCGACCGGCGTTACCGGGAATACGTCGGCTACATGAAGAACAGCGGGCTGCATCTGCTCGGAATCATCAACTCCATCCTCGATCTCTCCAAGATCGAAGCCGGCAAACTCGATCTCTACGAGGAGGAGATCAACCTGGAAGAAGTGGTGACCTATTGCTTCCAGTTGATCCTCGCCAAGCAGGAAGAGAAACAGATCAAGCTGGACCTGCGGCTGGCCAAGGAACTGCCCAACCTCTGGGGCGACGAACGCCTGGTCCGCCAGATCCTTCTGAACATCGGCTCCAACGCCCGCAAGTTCACCGGCGGCGGCGGGCGGGTCACGGTCGTCACGCGCCTGGGCAGCCAGGGCGGACATGAGATCGCCATCTCGGACAATGGCATCGGCATGACCGAAGAAGACCTGGAAGCCGCTCTGACCCCCTTCGGACAGGTCGACAGTTCCCTGAGTCGCCGCTACGAGGGCACCGGTCTCGGCCTGCCGCTCTCCAACTCCTTCGCCAAGCTGCATGGCGGGCATCTGGAGATCGAGAGCGAGCCGGGCGCCGGCACCACCGTCACTGTGAAGTTCCCCTCCGAGCGGGTCATCCGGCCTCAGGACCCGAGGCTCAGCATGCGGGTTCTGGAAAAGAAAGAAGGCGTCTGACCCTCAGAGCCTGGCCCCGAGCGTTAGACGCCTTCGTGTTAGACACCTTCCACAAAGCTTCAGATAAATCTGAAGCCTGGCCTGCTTTAAGCCGCGCGCACCTGCTTCAGGAAGTCGTTGACCTCCCGCCGCAGCGCCTCGGAATGGCTGGCCAGTTCGCCCGCGGCACTCAGGACGCTGTTCGAGGACTGGCCGGTCGTATCGGCCGACCTGGTGACCTCCTGAATAGTCGTCGATACCTCGCTGGTACCGGTGGCCGCTTCCTGGACGTTGCGGGAAATCTCCTGCGTGGCCGCGCCCTGCTCCTCCACCGCTGCGGAGATCGAGCCGGCAACCTCTTCCACCCTGGAGATGGTGCCACCGATGCCCTTGATGGCATCCACGGCCCCGGCGGTCGCCGTCTGCATGGCGGCAATCTGGGTACTGATTTCATCGGTCGCCTTGGCGGTCTGGGACGCCAGGTTCTTGACCTCACCGGCCACCACCGCAAAGCCCTTGCCCGCTTCGCCGGCGCGGGCCGCTTCGATGGTCGCGTTGAGCGCCAGCAGATTGGTCTGTTCCGCGATGTCGGAAATCAGGCTGATGACATCGCCGATCTTGCGGGCGGCCTCGGAGAGGCCTTCGACCTCACCGTTGGTCCGGCGCACCTGGTTGACCGCTTCACTGGAGATCTGTGAAGAATCGGTGACCCGGCGGCTGATCTCGGTGATCGAGGCAGAGAGCTGCTCCGACGCTGCCGCGACCGCCTGGACATTGTTCGTCGTAACTTCCGAGGCCGCGGATACACTGTTCGCCTGTTGACTGGTCGACTGCGCGGAGGCGGAGAGTTCCTGTGCCGCGTTCTGCATGGTCGTGGCGCCATTGGCGACCTGATCGACCACCGCCATCACGGAGGCTTCGAAAGCATCTGCCATGGCATCCATCGCAGCCCGCTTGTCTGCCTCGGCCTTCGCCTTGCTGGCAGCCTGTTCTTCCTCGAGACGGCGCATTTCGATGCCGTTCTGCTTAAAGACCTCGACAGCGGCGGCCATGGCCCCGATATCGTCTCGCTTCTCGAGCGCCGGAACCTCCGTATCCAGTTTCCCGCCCGCCAGGTCGCGCATTGCCTCGGTCATCTGTGCAAGTGGCCGGCCCACCATGCGCGTGGTCGCAAAAGCCAAAGCGCCGACCAGAACGAGCACGGCGACGACCGCGGCAATCACCTGTTCAGTAAGAGCCTCTGTCACGGTCGCGTTCAGGCCATCCAGGCTCCAGGCCACGGCCAAAAGACCCACGGCTTCGCCCTTCTTGTTGAGCGGCGTGGCTACGATCACGACATGGCTCGCGGTCGAATTGACGTAGATTCCGCCCTCTTCGGTGACTGACGCGGCCCATTCGGGCGCCGCCGTCAAGTCGAAGGACGAGAGCGTTTCAGAGGCGTAGCGCGTAACTTCTTCGCCCGCCTTGTTGAAAGTCACAATGTTTGAAATCGCCGAGTCTTCCGCGTTGGCAAACTCGATGTAAGCCTTTTCGACGGATTCGGCCTTGTTCCACTGCAGACCGCCGGCCACGTTGGTTGCCAGCAGGCTGGTAATGGTCGTGAAGGAGCGCTCGCCCTGACTCGTCAGGGCCACACGCCCGTTCATGACGTTGGTTGTCACCATCGCGACGAAGCAGAGGGCGATCGCGAGCGCGGCCACCAGGGACACCTTCCGGGCAACGGTCATGCCGCGCGGATGAGACTCCTCCTTGGAGTCCGGTGTTGCGTTTGTCTGTTGCTCAGTCATAGGTATCCCCGGTTATGCCGCGTTCTCAATCACTGCTTCGTTGCTAACCGTCGAGCTTAGAGAAAAGCTTCGACGTTCATGCCGACAGTGATGGCACCGATCACTTCACCACTCGCCGGGTCAACAATCGACATGCTTAGCTGCGACTGGAAGGTCTGGGTCGACTCATCTTCTTCGACTTCATCGATGAAGATGGCGTCCGGACCAGCCAGGTAGGTTTTCTTCCACTTGGCTTCGTCGCCCTGCCAGTAGTCGGAGGTCACGTCGCTCTGTGCAACGTTCAGACCCTTGGCGTCCATGACGAAGACTTCGGTGACCAGACCTTCGGTCTCGGCTTTGACCTGCCCCAGGAAGCTGGAAGCGGCACGGCCCAGGACCTCGTCGATCATCGGCTTGCTGGAGGCACCGGTTTCGGCACGCCACTTCTTGTCCATGGCATCGATATCGGCCTGGGAAAGACCGGCGTGCTTTTCGTTCTGGGCCTTGATGGCCGCAACCAGGTCAGCGTTGGCAACCCAGCTTTTAACTGTGGAATTGGCAAACTCCTGCATCGGCGCGACATGGGAGTCGGACGCCATCGCAGTGGAAACAGCCATCATGCCGGCCAGACCCGTGGCCGCTACCAGAGATGCTTTAAATTTCATGACACCACCTATTCGTTAATCGAGGAACCTGTAAGTGCCCGGCATCCTAGGTTGTTTGTACTAATGGTCGATTAATGGAGAGAGCGCGGTGAACAGGAAAAATTCCACTCTTTGGTAATACCAAAAAAGGAAATTAATGAATTTTACCTACCTGTAGTTAAATATTGACCGTCTTATTTCTTATTTTCGGAGAACAAGATGGGGGTTTTGGTTAACGAAACTTAAGGGGAAAAGCCTTTCTACAGCTTCGGAAGGAGAAAACGTCAAACACCGGCATGGCTGGGAAAGGAGCGGAACTGAAAGGGTACGCGTCCTTCCACACGGTCCTGGCTCGGCGCCAGACCGAAACGGCGCTTGTAGCTGCGGGTAAACTGCGCGCCGCTGCCGAAACCGCAGGCGGCGGCAACCTCAAGAATGGGCAGTTCCGTCTGCGTCACCAGTCCCCGCGCCCGGTCGAGGCGAACATCTATATAGTAGCGGACCGGCGACACCCCCGTGTGGGCGCGAAAGAGTCGCTCGAGTTGACGCTGCGAGACTCCGAGCCGGGCGACGATATCACCAATGCTCAAGGGCTGCTCCAGATTGCGCTCCATCAGCACGATGGCATCGCGCAGCCGCGCCGGCGCCGCGTAGCCGACAGGTTCGCGGGTGGTCGGCAGTTGTCCCTCCTCACCGGAGCGCAGGCGCTCATGGAAAATGTAGCGACCCGCCGCGTTCGCCATATCGAGACCCTGCTGCAGGCGGATGATCTCGAGCGCCATGTCGGCCGCGGCCATGCCGCCGCAACAGGTCAGCCGGTCCCGGTCGAGGACAAAAAGGGATTCATCCATCGGGCTCTCGGGAAAGAGCTCCCGGAAGGCGGCAATGTGCTCGTAGTGCACCGCGGCCCGATAGCCCTTCATCAATCCCGCATAGGCCAGGACAAAAGCCCCGGTATCGATCCCGCAGAGAACAACGCCCCTTCTGGCCCGGCGCCGCAGTGCATTTTGTAGCGCAGGGGCCCGGAAGCTTTCGGGATTCCAACTGGCATTGACCACAAGAAAATCCAGCGGCTGCGCGAAGTGATCGAGCATCGTCGTGCCGGCGATTGCCATAGCGTTGCTCGCGGTCACCGGGCCGCCGTCAGGCGACAGAAAGGGCCAGTCGTAGGTCGCCGTTCCGCGCAGGTAATTGGCCGCCCGGAAGGGATCGAGAAAGGCCTGGGCCGCAAGGGAATTGAAGCCGGGCAGGAGCAGCATCCCCAGGCGGCAGACGGGTTTTCCCTCGCTTTCCTGCGCGGGATGGCCGAAGAGGTCATGACGCATCTGTCGATTATTACAGTTTTTACGACGAAAAACATCAACCACCAAAGCTGCATCAATCCTAAGCTTATCTCTGAGAGAAAGGCCGGATCATGCGCGACGCCACACCCAACATTCTGATCATCATGGCCGACCAGCTACCGCCGCAGTTCCTGGGCACCTATGGCCATCCGATCGTCAAAAGCCCGAACATCGACGCCCTGGCCCGGTCCGGGGCCCGTTTCGACGCGGCCTACTGCAACGCGCCGCTCTGCGCCCCTTCACGTTATTCCTTTATGTCAGGTCAGCTCGCAACCAGGATCGGCGCTTACGATAACGCGGCCGAGTTCCCCTCTTCGATCCCGACCTTCGCCCACTACCTGACGCAGATGGGCTATCGGAGTTGTCTGGCGGGCAAGATGCACTTTGTCGGGCCCGATCAGCTCCATGGCTTTCAGGAGCGTGTGACCACGGATATCTATCCCTCCGACTTCGCCTGGACCCCCGACTGGGACGCGCCGGGTGAGCGAATTGACAAGTGGTACCACAACATGGATTCGGTGCTGGAGGCCGGGACCGCCGCCACGACCTTCCAGATCGAATACGACGACGAGGTCGCCTTCTTCGCCCGGCGCAAGATCTTCGACTACGCCAAGGACCGGGCCGAGCCCTTCTGCCTCGTCGCCAGCTTCATTCACCCGCACGACCCCTATGTCGCACGACCGGAATGGTGGAACCTCTATGCGCAGGAGGAGATCGACCTGCCGGCCTACCGGCCGCCTTATGCCGAGCAGGATCCCTTTTCACAACGGCTGATGGACGGCATCGAGGCCAGCCGCGTTGCCGTCGGCGATGCACAGCTTCGGCAGGCCCGGCGGGCCTACTACGCCAACACCTCTTATGTCGACGGCAAGGTGGGCGAGCTGATCTCGGCACTGGAGGAAGCCGGGCTGCGCGAGAACACCCTGGTCGTCATCACCTCGGACCATGGCGACATGCTGGGTGAGCACAGTCTTTGGTACAAGATGCACTTCTTTGAGCATTCGGCACGCGTTCCCCTGATCTTCAACGGCCCCGGCGTGCGCCCGGCAGTCCATGACACACCCTGCGCACTGGTCGATATCCTGCCCACCCTGCTCGACGTCGCCGCCAGCAACGGCAGGCCGCGGCCCGAACCGGCACAAGAGCTCGACGGCCGTTCGCTCTGGCCCTTGGCGAGCGGCACGGCAGCGGAGCAAGACGGCGAAGCCATTGGCGAATACTGCGCGGAGATGACCTCCGACCCGGTCTTCATGATCCGCCGCGGCCGCTACAAGTTCATTTACTGTGAGAGCGATCCGCCGCTGCTGTTCGATCTGGAAGCGGATCCGCAGGAACGGGTGAACCTCGCGTCGGACCCGGCCTATGGCGAAGAGCTGCAGACTTTCACGCAGGCGGTCGCGGCGCGCTGGGACAGCGCAAAGCTGCGCCGCGATGTCATCCGGTCGCAGAAGCGCCGGCGCGCCATTTACGAAGCCGGCGCGAAAGCCGACGCGCCGAGCTGGGATTACAACCCGCCCCGCAACGCCGCCCGGGAATACGTCCGGAACCACCTGGACTGGCCGGCCGCGGCCGCGAAGAGCCGTTTTCCACCCATCGGACAGACCCCGAAATCCTAGAGGAAAGCAAGCCATGACCCGCGCAATGAACCGGCAGGATGTCGAGTGGATCGGCAAGGGTTTCGATCCAGATCCCGCGCGCTCCTCCTCTCTGCGCGCCGAAGCCTATACCGAAGCCGCCTGGGCCAGTTATGAGAGCGAAGCGGTCTTCAGGCGTAGCTGGCAATGGGTCTGCCACAGTGAAAAGCTGCACGAGCCCGGCCGCTACATCGCGACCGAGGTCGCTGGCCAGCCGGTCTGCATCCTGCGTGATAAGGAGGGCGAACTGCAGGCCTTCTACAACGTCTGCAAACACCGGGCGCACGAACTGCTGCAGGGAGAGGGGCGCACCGGCATGATCGTCTGCCCCTACCACGCCTGGGGCTATGATCTGAAGGGACGGCTGCGCGCCGCACCGCAGACCAACGACCTGAAGGACTTCGACAGCAACAGCATCTGCCTCGATCCCATCCGTGTGGAAGAGTTCTGCGACTTCGTCTTCGTCAACCTGGATGCCGGGGCCCCTCCCCTGGCCGAGGAAAGCGGTGCACTGGCGGAGGAGATCCGTCACTGGGCCCCGGACCTGGGCCGGCTGACTTTCGCCAGGCGCCTGACCTACGACATCAAGTCCAACTGGAAGAACGTCGTCGACAACTTCCTGGAATGCTACCACTGCCCGCGCGCGCACAAGGATTTCTGTACCCTGGTCGACATGGACACCTACCGGGTGACCACCCACGGCATCTACTCCAGCCATATGGCCGAGGCCGGAAAGAGCGCCAACAGCGCCTACGGCGTCGAGGAGGCGACGGTCAAGGACCACGCCGTCTGGTGGCTTTGGCCGAACACCTGCATCATGCGTTATCCCGGCCGCGGCAACATCATCGTGATGCAGATCATACCCGCCGGCAAAGACCGCACGCTGGAAACCTACGACTTCTTCCTCGAGACCGCGGAGCCCAATGCGGCGGAGCTGGAAGCGATCGCCTACATCGACGAGGTGCTGCAGGCCGAAGACATCGCCCTGGTCGAGAGCGTCCAGCGCGGCATGGCCACCCCGGCCTTCACCCAGGGACGGATTGTCCATGACCCGGCAGGTTCGGGCCGGTCCGAGCATGCGGTGCATCACTTTCACGGCCTGCTGCTCGCCGCCTACAACCGGGCAGCCGATAAGACGGACGCGTCATGACAATGCTGCGGGACAAGACCGCCTTCGTCACTGGCGGCAGCGGTGGGATCGGCGCGGCGATCTGCGCACGCTTCGCGCGGGAAGGCGCCAAGGTGATCGCGGCGGACCTGCAGGCACACGAGCCGGAGTCCGATAACGTCGAATGTCTCCGCTATGACGTGACGAGCGAGGAGGCTGCACGCGATGCCTTCAAATCGCTCGAGGGGCGCTGGGGCAAACTCGATATCCTGGTCAATGCCGCCGGGATAGAGATCGAAAAGACCATCGAGGAAACCAGCCTCGAGGACTGGAACCGCATCTTCGCCATCAATGTCACCGGGACCTTCCTGACCTCGAAGTACGCCCTGCCACTGCTGCGCAGGTCCGACGGCGCCAGCGTGATCAACTTCGGCTCCTACGACGGTTTCATCGCAGATCCGGGTCTTGCCGCCTACTGCGCCACCAAAGGCGCCGTGCATGCCCTGACGCGCGCCATGGCCTGTGACCACGGTCCGGAAGGCATCCGGGTCAATGCGATCTGTCCCGGCTATGTCGACACACCGATGCTGCAAAGCTTTTTTCAGGACGCCGGCGATATCGAATCCCTGAAGCAGTCGGTGCGCGACGTCCATCCGATCCGCAGCTACGGCACGCCGGACGACATCGCCAACCTGGTCAACTGGCTGGCCTCCGACGAGGCGCGCTACGCCACGGGACAGCTTTGGGTTATCGACGGCGGTCTTTCGGCCCAGGTCCAGCAGATGAGGCTCTGACATGCCGAAACCGGTCATCATCACCTGTGCCCCGACGGGCGGAATCCATACCCCGACCATGTCGCCCCACCTGCCGATCACGCCCTCCGAGATCGCCACGGCGGCCATCGAAGCGGCGGAGGCCGGCGCCGCCGTCATCCACCTGCACGCGCGCGATCCGGAAACCGGCAAGCCCGACCCGCGCCCGGAGACTTTCCAGCAGTTCCTGCCGGTGATCAAACAGTCGAGCGACGCCGTGATCAACATCTCGACCGGCGGCGGGCTGGGGATGACCATCGAGGAGCGCCTGGCCGCCGCCCTGCGGGCCAGCCCGGAGATGGCCTCGCTCAACATGGGCTCCATGAACTTCGGGATCTTCCCGCTGCTCGAAAAGTACCAGAGCTGGCAGCATGACTGGGAGCCGGCCTTTCTGGAGATGACCCGGGACTTCATCTTCCCGAACACCTTCAAGACCATCGAATACAGCCTGCGCGAACTGGGCGAGGCTCACGGCACGCGGTTTGAATTCGAATGCTACGACCTCGGGCACCTCTACAATCTCGCCTGGTTCGTGGATCAGGGTCTGGTGAAGCCACCCTTCTTCGTTCAGATGGTCTTCGGCATTCTCGGCGGGGTCGGGGCCGACCCGGACAACCTGATGCATATGCACCGGATCGCCAACAAGCTGTTCGGGGACGACTACGAGTGGTCGGTGCTGGCCGCCGGACGGCATCAGATGCCCTTCGCCACCCAGGCCGCCATGCTGGGCGGGAATCTGAGAGTCGGGCTCGAAGACAGTCTCTATATCGGCCGGGGCGAGCTGGCGATCTCCAACGCCGAACAGGTCCGCAAGATCCGCGGCATCATCGAATCCCTTGGCCTGGAGATTGCGACACCCGATGAAGCGCGGACGCGCCTCGGCCTCAAGGGCGGCGATAGAGTCAATTTCTAGCGAGGATCCCATGCAGGAGAATCTTTTGATCGGCGGCGAGCTGGTAGCAGGAGAAGGCGAGGTCCTGCCGGTTCTGGACCCCGCGAGCGGGCAGGTGATTGTGTCGCTGGGACAGGCTTCCGACGCCCAGGTCGACGCGGCGGTCAGAGCGGCCGGGGACGCCTTCGAGATCTGGTCGCGCCGCCCTCCAGCGGAACGGGCGAGTTACTTACTGGCCATCGCCGATGCCATCGAGGATCATCTGGAGGAATTGGCCGAACTGGAAAGCCTGAACTGCGGCAAGCCCCTGGCCAGCGCCCGGGACGACGAGATGCCGCTGACCATCGACGTCTTCCGCTTCATGGCCGGGGCCGCGCGAGTCATGTCAGGCTCCGCGGCCGGGGAGTATGTCGAGGGGCACACCTCGATGATCCGGCGCGACCCCCTGGGACCGGTCGCCTCCATCGCGCCCTGGAACTATCCCCTCATGATGGCCGCCTGGAAGCTGGCCGCGCCTCTGGCCGCCGGCTGCAGTCTGGTCCTCAAGCCATCGGAACTCACACCCTTATCTACCTTACGGTTGGGAGAGATCTTGAACGGCATCCTGCCGCCTGGAGTGGTCAATATCGTTTCGGGTCGCGGTGATACGGTGGGCGACCGCCTGATCAACGCGCCGCAGGTCGAAGCGGTCAGCGTCACCGGTTCGCCGGCAACCGGCATGGCGGCCTTTCGCGCCGCCTCGAAAAAGATCCGTCATCTGCATCTGGAACTGGGCGGCAAGGCCCCGGTGATCGTCTTTGACGATGCCGATCTCGAGGCGGTGGTCGAGACCATCCGGGGCGGCTCTTACTTCAATGCCGGCCAGGACTGCGCCCAGCCCTGCCGGATCATGGCCGCGGACAAAATCTACGACAAGCTGGTCGCCGAGACTGCGAGTGCCGTCAACAGCATCCAAATGGGCACCCAGAAGGAAGAGGGCGTCGAGATGGGTCCGGTCATCTCGGCCGCGCAGCGCGACAGGGTCGCCGGCTTCGTCGAGCGCGCCCGGGACAGCGCCGAAGTCGTCACCGGCGGCGCAGCAGCCTCGGGCGCCGGATTCTTTTACCAGCCCACTGTCATCGCCAATGTCGCCAACGATGCGGAAGTTGCACAGCGGGAGGTCTTCGGTCCGGTGGTTTCCATCTCTCGCTTCTCCGACAGCGAAGAGGCCATCGCCCAGGCCAACGCCAGCGACTATGGTCTGGCTTCTTCGGTCTGGACCCGGGACGTGGGCCGCGCCATGGCCGTCAGCAGCCGGCTGCGCTATGGTTTCACCTGGATCAACACCCACGGCGTCGCGACGCCGGAAATGCCCTGGGCCGCCATGAAGGCCTCGGGCACGGGATGCGATATGTCGGTTTACGCGCTCGAAGCCTACACAGCCATTCGCCACGTCATGGTCGCGCACGCATGACCAGGCTGGACGGCAAGTCCGCGCTGATCACCGGTGGCCGTCAGGGGATCGGCCGGGCCATCGTCGAAACTCTGCAAAACGCCGGCGCCCAGGTCATGACCTGCGGCCGCGGCGCGCGGCCGCAAGATCTCGACGCCCGAGTGTTGTGGACCACGACGGATGTTTCGAACGCTTCTTCCGTTGCGACCCTGAGACAAAAGGCGGAGAGTCACTTCGATGGCCTCGACATCCTGGTCAATAACGCCGGTGTCCAGGTCGAAAAGACCGTGGTCGAGAGCAGCGATGCCGACTGGGAAAGCGTCATGGGCGTGAATGCCCGCGGCGTGTTCCTGGTCTGCCGCGCCTTCATTCCGGTCATGAAGCGCGGCGGTTCCATCATCAACATCGGCTCGATTTCAGGTAAGGCCGCCGATCCCTCCATGGCGCTCTACAACGCTTCCAAGGCCTTCGTTCATGGCCTGACCCGCTCCATCGCCGTAGATCACGGGCCGGAGCTCCGCTGCAACGCCATCTGCCCCGGCTGGATCATGACGGATATGGCCGATGCGGCTTTCGCCCTGGCCGAAGATCCCGACGCGGCGCAGAAAGATGCGCTGCGACGTCATCCGGCGGGCCGCTTCGGCCGGCCTGAGGACGTGGCCCAACTCGCCCTCTGGCTGGCCTCGGAGGCCTCGGGCTTTGCAACGGGCCAGTGCTACAGTCTCGACGGCGGCCTCACAGCAGCCTCGCCCCTCCAACCGGGATTTTTCTGATGCAGTCTTTCGAAAACGTGGCCGTGCTCGGCGCCGGCGTGATCGGGTCCAGTTGGGCATCCCTTTTCCTGGCGAAAGGCCTGAGCGTCGAGATTTATGATCCGGCGGCGGAAGCGGAAAACCAGGTGCGGGCTTATGTGGAACGGGCCTGGCCGACCCTGGAGCAGCTTGGCCTCGCGCCCCGGGCCGCGCCCGATCGCCTGCGGTTTCATGATAGTCCGGCCGCCGCAGTAGAGAATGCGCAGTTCGTGCAGGAAAACGTGCCCGAAAGGCTGGAAATCAAACACGCCCTCTTCGCTGAAATCGAACCCCATCTCTCACCGGAAGCCATCGTGGCCTCCTCGGCCTCCGGCCTGATGCTGAAGGATATGCAGCAAGGCTGGCGGGACCCGGCGCGCCTGCTGCTCGGCCATCCCTTCAATCCGCCTCATCTTATCCCGCTGGTGGAACTGCTGGCCAATGACCGGACCGGCGCGGGCGTTCTGGAGGCGGCTGAAGGCTTCTACACCCAGGTTGGCAAGGAAACCATCCGGATCGAAAAGGAAGTCCCTGGTCATGTCGCCAACCGGCTGCAGGCCGCCCTCTGGCAGGAGGCCATCCACCTGGTGGCCAGCGGCGTGGCCTCGGTCGAGGACGTGGATAAGGCGGTCTGGGCGGGCCCGGGCCTGCGCTGGGCGGCCATGGGCCCCCATATGCTCTTTCATCTGGGCGCCGGCCCCGGCGGCATGGGTGAGTTCTGCAAGCGCTACCGCGACAGCTTTGAGCGCTGGTGGGACGATCTGGGTTCGCCTGAACTGAGCGAAGAGATCACCGCCGCCCTTGCCCAGGGCGTCACGGCTGAGTCGCGGGGCGAGGACGTCGAAACGGCCTCTAACCGGCGAGACGCGCTGATTCTTGCCATGCTGCAGGCAAGCCAGAAGCTGCGTAAGTAGCAAAAATCTTAAAAAGAGGGGAATTGGTGGAGCCGAGGAGGATCGAACTCCCGACCTTCGCATTGCGAACGCGACGCTCTCCCAGCTGAGCTACGGCCCCACAAGTCAGGCGGATAATGGGAATTCGGACCCCTGGTGTCAAGACACCGATAATGCCTCATCCAAAGGAACTTGATCCGCCCTTCGACATCCGCCGGGAAAGCGGCCCACGCGCGTCTTGTCTGGACAACCTCGTCTCATTAGGGTACCGGCTTCCTGACAAAGACGTTGCTGACCTTGATGGAGAGGTTGATGGTTGTTCTGGATCCCCTGCTCGCCGTTCTGTCCATGGCGCTCAATCTTTATATGTGGGTGGTGATCATCTCGGTCATTCTCTCCTGGCTGGTCCAGTTCAACGTCATCAACACACACAATCAGTTCGTCAGCATGGTGGGTGAGTTCCTCTGGCGCGCTACCGAGCCGGTCCTGCGTCCGATCCGGCGCTTCGTTCCCAGCATGGGCGGCTTCGACATCTCTCCGATCGTCCTGTTCCTGGGCATCTTCTTCCTGCAGCAGGTGATCCTGAACATCCGCGTCTCGATGCGTGCCGGTGCCTTCTGACGAGAGTCCCTTTGATCTGACGAAAGAGGGCGTGACAGTGGCCCTGCGCCTGCAGCCTGGCGCGAGCCGCAATCAAATCGACGCACCGGCGCGTCTTGACGATGGAAAAGTGGTCTTGCGGGCCCGGGTTTCGGCGCCACCTGAGAAGGGCAAGGCAAACGAGGCCCTCGCGAAGCTGCTCGCCAAGGCCTGGAAGCTGCCCAAGACCTCGATCGAGCTGATCGCGGGTCATAGCGATCGCCGTAAAACCCTGTTACTCCGGGGCGGCGACCGGGAGCTGCTGATACGCCTGCGGCAAGAACACGGCGGGGAGATGTGAGAGGGAGTGACATTTAAGCGAGGTCGGCGACAGCGCGCTATCTGCCGCTATCCGACATAAGCGGAACGATCAAACTGTTAGAAACAGCAACGTGACAACGCACAGCGGGGAGATGTGAATTATGTCGAGCGCGGTAACGATTGACGGAAAGGCCTTTGCGGCAGGCCTGCGCGAGAGGATCGGGGCGGAAGTGGCCAAACTGAAGGCCGAGCACGGCTTGACCCCCGGCCTCGCGGTCGTGCTAGTGGGCGAGGACCCGGCCAGCCAGGTTTATGTCCGCAGCAAGGGCAAGCAGACCGTCGAAGCCGGCATGAACTCCTTCGAACACAAGATGGACGCGGGTGTCAGTCAGGAAGAGCTGCTGGCCAAGGTCGCCGAACTCAATGCCGACCCCGCCGTGCACGGTATCCTGGTTCAGCTTCCCCTGCCCTCACACATGGACGATCTGGCGGTGATCGACGCCATCGATCCGGCCAAGGACGTCGACGGCTTTCACGCCATCAACGCCGGGCGGCTGATGACCGGCGGCAAGGGCGCGGCGGCCCCCATGGTGCCTTGCACGCCGCTGGGCTGCCTGCTGCTGCTGCGCGACCACCTGGGCAGCCTCTCCGGCCTTAATGCGGTCGTGGTCGGCCGCTCGAACATCGTCGGAAAGCCCATGGGGCAACTGTTGCTGCAGGAGAGCTGCACCGTTACCACGGCGCACAGCCGCACCAAGGATCTGCCGGCGGTCTGCCGCGAAGCCGATATCCTGGTCGCCGCCGTCGGCCGGCCCGAGATGATCAAGGGTGACTGGATCAAGCCGGGCGCCACGGTCATCGACGTGGGCATCAATCGGATCGAGGGCGAGGGCGGTAAGTCCAGGCTGGTCGGCGATGTCGCCACCGAGGAAGCCCGGGAAGTCGCCGGCGCCATCACCCCGGTGCCCGGCGGCGTGGGCCCCATGACCATCGCCTGCCTGTTGGCCAACACGGTCACCGCCGCCTGTCGCCAGTCGGGCGTCGAAGCGCCCGACTTCTAAAACTTAGCTGGGCCGGGCGTCGAAGCGCCCGACTTCTAAAATTTAGCTGGGGCGGGCGTCGAAGCGCCCGACCTCTAAAATCAGTTGGGCCGGGTATCGAAGCACCCGAGTTTTAGACGCCAGCTCGCCTTTAGCTCTCCGGCAAGGCGAGGCGGATCAAACCCTTGATCGGTGCGTTCGGGTCGGCGGGTTTACCTTTGCGCAGGATGGTCAGCCGGCCCTGGCGCGCGAGGTGCAGGGCCTGCTGACGGACCGCAGGCAGGTACTTGCGCCAGAGATCCGGCGGGTCATTGCGCTTGGCGCGTGAGGCCGCGAAGTTTCTGGCCACCTCGTTGGGATCGAGGGTCTGGCCGGCCTCGCGCTGGGCCAGCAGATCGAGGATCAGCCGGGCAACCGGGTCGTCCTTGGGCTGCTCCGGTGCTTTGCTCTGTTCGTTCGTCATCGCTTTGCGGCTTTCATCTATCCTTTTCCGGCCTTACGACCGGACTTGTTTATAGCGCAATGCGTTTTTGTTGAATCGTAACACCGCAAAATTCGCGTTTAAGATCAGCATATTGCTGATCGAAAGGCAGTGAATTTTGTGACTGACTAAACGCATTTTGCTCCAAAATCAATTTCGACGCGTCGGCGGTCTGGACAGCCGGAGTCATCCTTCCCATATCCCGCTAAACTGCTCGTCCTGCGTCCGTCCCGGCGCAGACCCGACATGCTCGTCCCACGGCCTGAAAGAGGTGGTGCCGTCTGTGAACGAACTCCTGGCAGCAACGGTCCTCTTCGTGGGCGGCCACTTCCTGCTCTCCAGCGCGCCGGTCCGCAGGCCGCTGCTTCAGAGACTCGGCAGCAACGGCTTTCAGGCTCTTTACGCGCTCGCGATCCTTTCGGCCTTCCTCTGGATGCTGTTCTCCTACGGCGACGCGCCCTTTGTAAATGTCTGGTATCCGGCGCCGGCCCTGGCCTTTGTGCCGCAGCTTCTCATGCCGCTGGCTTTCTTCGGCATCGTCGCCGGCCTGACCACCGCCAGTCCGACCGCCGTCGGCGGCCAGAAACTGCTGTCGGATATGCCCCAGGGCGCCGCCCTCGGCATCTTCACCATCACACGCCACCCCTTCCTCTGGGGCACGACCCTCTGGGCCGTCAGTCATCTGCTGGTGAACGGCGACGCCGCTTCGATCATCCTGATGACCGGCATCGCCGTCCTCAGCCTGGGCGGCATGCACCACATCGACCTGCGCCGGGAGGCGGAGCTGAAAGCGGGCTGGGGTCCCTTCGCCCTGACCACCAGCCTGATCCCCTTTGCCGCCGTAGCTTCCGGCCGCAGCCGGATCGACTGGCGCGGCATCGGCTGGTGGCGGCCGGCCCTTGCCCTGGGGATCCATATCCTGGCCATGGCGCTGCACCCCAGCATCATCGGGGTGAGTCCTTTCCCCGGTTAGGGCCCTTCCGCTTTAACCCTGCCGCTTTAACCCTTCTGGCGGTTCAGCAGACGCAGGCGCAGGGCGTTGAGCTTGATGAAGCCCTCGGCGTCCCGCTGGTCGTAGACCGAATCCTCCTCGAAGGTGACGTGCTCCATGCTGTAGAGCGAGTCGGGTGACTTGCGGCCGCAGACAATGACGTTGCCTTTGTAGAGCTTAAGGCGGACCGTACCGTTGACCTTTTCCTGGCTCTTGTCGATCAAGGCCTGCAGCATCTCGCGCTCGGGACTGAACCAGAAGCCGTTGTAGATCAGCTCCGCGTAGCGCGGCATGACCTCGTCCTTCAGATGCGCCGCGCCCCGGTCCAGGGTGATCGACTCCATCGCCCGGTGGGCGGCGATCAAGACCGTGCCGCCCGGAGTTTCGTAGATACCGCGGCTCTTCATGCCGACGAAGCGGTTCTCGACCAGATCCAAGCGGCCGATACCGTTGGCGCCGCCCAGCTCATTCAGGCGCGTCAGCAGCGCCGCCGGGCTCAGCCGCTCGCCATCGATCGCGACCGCATCGCCCTGTTCGAACGCCACCTCGATGAAGGTCGGCTCGTCCGGCGCGGCCTCGGGCGAGACGCTGCGGGAGAAGACATGCTCGCCGGGTGCGACCCAGGGATCTTCCATCTCCTTGCCTTCCGCCGAGATGTGCAGGAGGTTCGCATCGACGGAGAAAGGCGCCTCGCCGCGCTTGTCCTTGGCGATAGGGATCTGGTGCTTCTCGGCGAAGTCGATCAAGCGCGTGCGCGAGGTCAGGTCCCATTCGCGCCAGGGCGAAATGACGTGGATATCGGGCTGCAGGGCGTAGTAGCCCAGCTCGAAGCGAACCTGGTCATTGCCCTTGCCCGTGGCCCCGTGACAGACGGCGTCGGCGCCGGTTTCCCGCGCAATCTCGATCTGGCGCTTGGCGATCAGCGGCCGGGCGATCGAGGTGCCCAGCAGGTAAACCCCTTCATAGAGCGCGTTGGCGCGGAACATCGGAAAGACGTAGTCGCGCACGAAGGTCTCGCGCAGATCCTCGATGTAGATCTCTTTCACACCGAGCATCTCGGCCTTCTTACGGGCCGGCTCCAACTCTTCGCCCTGGCCGAGATCGGCGGTGAAGGTGACGACCTCGCAGTCGTAGGTCTCTTGCAGCCACTTGAGAATGACCGAGGTGTCGAGGCCGCCCGAATAGGCCAGCACGACTTTCTTGATGTCGCTCATGGAGTCCACGCGTCGTTTTAAAGAGTGAAAGATCTCAAACCGCGCGGAGTATAGGCAAAAGCGCAGCCGGAGCAAGCCTAGCAAACATGCGGCTTTCAGGTGGTTTTCATTGCGGGTTTCAGGAGGGAACGGGCCGATCGTTCTTCGTTAATTCGCGCGGCCGATACCGTTGATCAGGCGGCCGTTCATCAGCGCGTTCCGCACTGACTGCTGAAAGCTGCCGAAATTCTGGACGGTGATCTCGATGTTCAGCTCCTGGCGCAGGCTGCGCCCGTCGGCCGTATTGACGATCACGCCGAGAATCTGGTTCTGGGTGATCCGGTGAAGCGCGGCGCTGAAGCCGTTGCTGTCATTGATCGCGACGCCATTGTCGGCAGCCAGGGCGCCGAGATCGACGTTGGAGGGTGCAACCTCCTGCAAGGCCACATCTGTCTCGCGCCCGAAGTTGAAGGTGACGCCGCCGCCGGGTGGACTGGCGGTAGAGGACACCTGCTGTGAAGCAAGGCCGGAGGGCGTCACCCGCGCGACGGATTCGAGCACCAGGGCGCCGTCCACGAAGGTGCGGATATTGGCCCCGATCGCCATCTCCAGACCGCCGACGTTGAAGCCGCCGCGGATGTCGGACATCTCGGTCAGGCTGACCGTCTCCAGCCCGGCGAAGTCGTCGGCAGGTGGCGTGGTCGCGAAGTGAGCGGCGCGCAGGGAGGCGCGCGCGATCGCATCCGCCCGGACCTCAGGAGCAGGCATCGTCAGGGCAAGCAGAAACCCACCCGATGCGAAAACACCGGCCAGGGCCGCGAGCGTCCAACCGACGGGCCCGACAGGCCGACTCAACCTGGATCGTTTTGCTGTCGGAATGAAAGGATGGTCGGCGCGCACGGCATTATCTCCCGAACTCATTCCGGCCCGGCAGATGCAGGGTGAAGGAGCTGATGCCCGCGCGGTCGACTCCTTCGCTGATCGGCGACTTGGGCCTGACCCGCCAGTCTTGCGGATCGTTGAAGTTCTGCCGGGCGGTCTCGATTTCATTGCGGGCCGCCAGAACGATGCCACCGCCCCAGACCTGCTCGAAGTTCTCCCGAGACCAGACCGTCGTTCCCAGGGCCGGATCCGCCACCACGATGCGGTCCGGTTCGATGCCCTTGACCACCACGAAATGGAGGTAGCCGCGGGTGTTGATCAGGACGATCCCCGGCACGCCGATCCGCGCCAGCTTGTCCAGGGTCATGCGAAAGCCGTCGGACTTCAGGCCACGCTTGTCGAGAAAGCGCTTCATGTCGAGCATGGAGAAGCCGTCGGTCTGGATCTTGGCCTGATCCCCGGTCAGGAACATCTCCTCGAAGACCTCCGCCTCGGTGACGGGGGTGTCGTAGTGAAAGGAGAGCAGCGTCGCCACTGCCGCCGAACCGCAGCTAAAGTCGTACTGCTGACGGACCACCGTCTTCCAGCGTAGCTCCTTCAGGCTCGTCACCTTGAGCGAGAAGGCTCCCCCGGCGCCCCACATCCGAGTCTCGCCGGCCTGCGGTCCGGCCGTTGGCCAGAGCAGGCTGGAGGAAACAAAAATCAGGAGCGGAAGGAACCCCGACGAGATCCGGTTGCCGGTCTCTCGCCGCTTCCGCAGCCGAGTCCAGAACATGAAAACAATCCCTTAATGAATGACACCCGGCGCGGCGCACACCTCAATCGAGAAGATTGAAGGTCACGCCAATCGCCGCCTCGACGGCATTGTTATTGCCCGTGACGACATTGACCAAACCAACGCCGCCAAAGTTATCGAAGGCGTTTTCACCGAAGCTGACACCGCCCGTTGTGAAGTTGTCGGCTGTAATGGCACCCCCGACGACCGCGGCGTTCAGTTCCTGATCCGTTGCCACGGTCACGGACATGCCGCCTTCGCGCCCCCGCAGATCCCCGAGATCTTGCAGGTCCACGACACCGGCGTCACCAAAAGCATCCTCTTGCGCGTTGAATTCCGCGGCAGCGGCCATGGGGCTGGCAAGTTGCTGCGCCTTCAGAAGGTCTTCAGCGGAACTTTGCCCAGCGATGAAAATACTGCCCATAGCCAAAAGTAAAATCGTATTCCGTCTCATGACACAGCTCCCGGCACTCACAGCTCATCCTTTGTTTCTCTGGATGATGCTGCGTCTTTGACAGAGGTGAAGATGAAGGGGCCGGCGAGGACAAACCCCGCCGGCCTCGTCTTATACGGCCGCGTCAGTTGCCGATACTGACGGTCGAATGGGCCGCCACCGACACGCCGCCGAGGGTCGCGTTGTAGAACCCGGACGAAACGTTGATGTTGGCAATGCCGCCGAAGGTGCCGGCACCGACATCGATCGTCACCGGGCCCGTGGTCAGGACGCCACCCTGTCCGGCACCGCCGTTACCACCATTGCCACCAGTTCCGCCGTTACCGCCGGTCGCGGTCGCGTTGCCCGCGAGGGCTTCGCCGCCGTTACCGCCATTGCCACCGGTTCCGCCAGCACCACCGTCACCGCCGGTTCCGGTCGCATCGCCGGAGGTGGCATTGCCACCGGCACCGCCGTTACCGCCGAGACCACCGGCGCCACCAGCACCACCGGCCCCGCCCGTCGCATTGGCGCCACCATCGGCAGCCGCGCCGCCGTTGGCGATATTGGTTCCGGCATCGCCATTGCCGCCGGTCCCACCGGCGCCGTTCGCCATGCCCGCTTCTGCAGTGGCCGTACCGCCAACACCGTTGGCGTTACCGCCATTGGCCGTGTTGCCGCCGGCATTGCTGTCGCCGGAGCTGCCCGAGGCACTGGCATCGGCGTCACCGCCATTGCCGCCCCTTGCACCACGGCCACCGTCACCGCCATTGGCGCCGGCCGCTGCATCGGCGTTGGATGCGGCCTGGCCATAGTCGCCGTCGCCACCATCACCGCCCCGCGCACCACGGCCGGCATTGCCGCCGTTGGCTTCGGAGTAGGCCTCGGCATAGTCGCCGTTGCCGCCAGCCGCACCGTTACCGCCCCGGCCGCCATCGCCGCCCAGGACCCGAATGGCCGCGCCGGTCACCGTCGCTGTCATCTGCTGAAAAGAAATGACATCGAGATCGGAATTGAAGGATTCCGAATAGGCCGTCGCCGTTCCGCCTGCGCCGCCGAGGCCGCCGGCCCCGGCCATACCACCTGTAGCGCCGTCGCCATTGGCATTGGCGTTCCCGCCGTCGCCCCCGGGTCCGCCGTTGGCATTGGCGGTCGCATTGGCTACGGCAGAGGCAGAGTTGTTATCTCCGAACTTGTTTTTCGGATTGGCGGAGGCGTTCGAAGCGAACACCAGAACCAGCGCAACGGCTGACGTTCCCGCCAGAAGTGTCTTCAACATGACAATTCCCTCCTTCGCTGGTCGTTCACTGGCCGCCCGCGGCCGCCACGTTGCCGATGTTCACGCCCGAGTGGGCCGCCACGGACACGCCGCCAAGGGTCGCGTTGTAGAAGCCGGACGAAACGTTGATGTTGGCGATGCCGCCGAAGGTGCCGGCGCCGGCCGCGACCGAAACCGCACCGGTCGTCAGAGTGCCACCCGCACCTGCGCCGCCGGTCCCGCCGTTGCCACCGTTGCCGCCATTGCCGCCGGTCGCATTGGCCGCGCCGGCCGTGGCGACGCCGCCATTGCCGCCGTTACCGCCGTTGCCACCGGTCCCGCCGGCGCCACCCGTGCCCGTCGCCGGACCGGAATTCGCGCTGCCGCCGGTTCCGCCTGTGCCACCAGCACCGCCGTTGCCGCCCGTGCCACCGGCACCGCCGGTCCCCGTTGCCGCTCCGGCCGTGGCCGTTCCGCCCGTGGCCGAGTTACCGCCGGCGCCGCCAGCGCCACCGGTCCCGCCCGTGCCGTCCGCGTTGCCGCCGGCTTCACCGCCGTTACCATTGGCGTTCCCGCCGCTGCCGCCGTTCTGGCCCGCATTGGTGTTGCCGCTGTTGGCATTGGCGTTGGCATTGCCGTTGCCACCTTCGCCGCCGCGCCGGCCGTTGCCGCCGTCACCGCCGTTGGCACCGGTTGCCGCGTTCGCCGTCGAGGTGCCTTCGCCGTAGGAACCATCACCGCCGTCGCCAGCGTTACCGCCCCGGCGCCCGTTGCCGCCATTGGCTTCGGAATAGGCGTCGGCATAAGAGCCGTCGCCGCCGATCGCACCATCACCGCCGCGGCCGCCATCCCCGCCGAGAATGCGGATGGGAGCACCGGTCACGGTCGCTGTCATGTACTGATAGGAAATGACTTCGACGTCTTCATTGAAGGATTCGGCATAGGCTGTCGCCGTCCCACCGTTGCCGCCGGCGCCACCGGCACCGCCGGTCCCGGCCATACCACCCGGATTTTCTTCCGTGCCATTGGCATTGGCGTTGCCGCCGTTACCGCCGCTGCCGCCGTTGGCATTGGCGTTGGCCATGGCATCGGCGGTTGCCGTATTGCCGTCGCCGAATTTGTTTTTCGGATTGGCCGATGCGTCCACGGCAAAGGCCAGAACAAGAGCAAGCGCCGAGCTCCCTACCAACAATCTCTTAAACATTAGGCTCCCTCCTAAAGGTTCAGATGATGCTCTCGGCTCTACCTGACGGCATCGGGTTGCCGAGCCATTGCCGGTAAAATGTCCGGCAAAGGCCCATGGTTCCTGGCGCTCCAGAAGATTTGAGCACTAACAATGAAAGGCTGGTGGGCCGCTGTCGTGCCCCATTTGGGTCAGACTCTTGCCTGCAAAGCGGTTTTTCATCGAAGTTTCACGATTTTAGCCGGCGCGGCGCAGGCGCCATCATACAGTCTCAATGAGAAAACCCTCTGCTTGAGATCTACTTTCGATCGCGATTTTTTATCGATTTACGGTCGGGAACGCACGGCCGTCGGCGCCCATTTATTCCCCGTGCAGACGGCTGTGTATGGTCCCGAACTCATCGAGATGCATGTCCAGCCAGCCCTCGGCCGCGGAGTCCGGCAAGCGGAAGGACGCCGGGCCGGTCAGAATCAGCCGGACCAGTTCGGACTGGCGGTCGATGCCGGTCTTGGAGAAGACCCGCTTCAAATGCGTGCGCGCGGTCTGGTACCGGATCCCCATCGTATCGGCTGCTTGATCGAGCCGATAGCCGTTGGACAACAGCCGGGCGAGTTTCGCCTCCGTCGGCGTGAAGTCGTAGAACCTGACCAACTGGTCCTCCCGGATCCGGCAGCGGTACTCCGGATCACTGATCATCAGAATCGAGCCGGACCGCTCCGGTTCGAAGAGATCGCTTTCATTGCGCAGCGGCACCAGGATCAGGGTCACCGGCTCCGGCCCTTCCGAGCGCATCACCGACATCCGGCGGATTTCGCTACTCGCGTTCGCAGACTTCAACAGGCTTTGGAGATTTGATTTCAATCCGTTGTGAGTCGCGCAGGGCCGCTTGTTCTGCAGCGTGACATCATGCTCCTTCTCCAGCCATCCGGCCGCCATGGCGTTCGCTTCGACGACACGGCAGTCACCATCCAGCAGCGCAACCCCGACCGAAAGCGCGCCAAGCATCTCCATCAGGATCTGCTGGGAAACGTTGGAGGTCCCAACCAGGTCGCGCAGTTGCATGATCCGGCGGAAGTGCGGCAGGACCTGCGTCACCAGAGTGATGTCATGCGCAGAGAAGGCCGGGCTGGTCTCGGGACGCCCGAAAGCGGCGCAGATCATCCGCTTGCCCTTGCGCGCCAGCACGCCCCAGAGGGAATGATGAAGCCCGGCCGGACACAGCCAGTCCCGGTAGAAGGCGCTGTCGCGCAGCGCGTCATGCGACAGTATCTCCTCGCCCACCACAACACGGTCCGCGCTGCGGAACAGGTCTTCCTGCCGCAGCAAGGGATTGGCCGAGGGCGCCTGTTGCGCATAGGCGGCCACGAGGTCGTCAGAGAGGTTTTCCGCCTGTTCGATCCGACCGCGCCCGGAGTCGAAGTCATGAGAAATGATCAATCCGACGCGCGCCCCGGAGGAGGCCATGACCGAACGCAAAGCCGGAGACCAGTTCGCAGGCGCACCGGCGGCTTCGTAAAAGGTGGCGAGCAGCGCCGCCAGGTTACCATCGGCACTTTCGTAGGCTCCCGATTCCAGCATCTTTAGCGCCCCAAACAGTTCTCTCTAAAGTCCCCGGCCTGTCTCACCTTTTTCGTCATTTTCTGTTTTGTGTTTCCTGTAGGTCAGGTCAAAAATTCTCTTTGAAATTGAATATTTCAACAACAATCACGCTGCCGCGCCTTCGGAACTCTTCAAACACGGCACGGGACTTCCCGCCCCGAACAGATCCAAAGACTTGCTTCGGACAAGCTGAAGCACAGACGCCATCGAAGGCTGCGCCACGGCCCTTCACCCATCACGGACAGGGGCCGCATCAGCGCCTTCGCGCAGTGAGGTGGAAGCAAACGGCAAATCAGTGCACGCCGAGGCACATCAAGCCTACCTGCAAAGCAGATACAAAGCCGAGACCTCATTGCACGGTCGACACCACGCTTTTTACTTGTTTTCCTAATAGTGGTGTAAATTAGGAATTTTTACGCAGCACTCGACAGCTTGCTTTTATTCAATATCAGACACAGCAATTATTGTGCCAGAAAAATTAATCCTTGCATAACAATCGACTAGATTTAAAATCTAAAGCATATTAACCATAATTGTAAAGAATTTTTACAAGTATGCGCTGCTTTTCAGAACCGCAACACTCGCGTTTTATGGTCATATAGACATGCTTTTGAACCACTTAAGCTGTAAAAACTTAAGGATTCTAAACTGTAAAATACACCGACTATCACCAGAGGGGACTCGATGAAAGACAGGCTGCCTCGATGACCCGGCCAGCCTGATTAACGGAACTTGGGGATTGCCTTTCTCGGCGGTGATGCCATGGAAACGGCAGCCCTTCGCGCGTAAAGCGGAAGGCTGTGGGTCCAAAGCTCACCGAGAGTAATATTCTCTTAATAAGAGTAGAAATCGGCGAAAGATACCGACACCTGCATTCTTACGAAGAGGGGGACTCAAATGAAATGGCAATCCGCCGCAGCGATTTCGATTTCCGTAATCTTCACCCCGGGTAGCCAATTGGCGGCACAGTCTCTGCCGAACGAGCAGATCAGCCGCAGCCCGACAACCGCCACAGATAGCGCGCAGGCTTCGCTCGAGGAAAAGCTTGCGCGGCTCGAGCGCGCGCTCGAGCTTCAAAGGGCGGAAATCAACTACCTGAAAGAGCAGCTTCTGTCCCGAAGCCGCGGTGCCGGCAGTGGAGAGGCGGACTTCAAGCTGACCTACGGCACCACCGGACTCTCCGACTATGCCTTCCAGCCGCCGCTCGAGTCTCGAAATTCGGAGCGGGTTCAGAGCGCCCAGCAGAACAGCGAACAAGATAGCGGGCAGCAGCCGGTCGGCAAGCCGCCCAGCGAGCCGCAGCGCAAGACTCCGGAGGTCCAGGCGATTCCCGAACTCGGCGGCGTCCTCACGCCGGGTGGCAAGCTGATCGTCGAACCCTCAATCCAGTACTCCCATTCGCAGGTCAATCGCTTCACCTTTCTTGGCATCGAAATTCTGGACACCTTCCTGATCGGTCTTCTGGAGGCCGAAGATACCGACCGGGACCTCTTCACGCCGGCCTTAACCGGGCGCCTTGGCGTTACGGATCGGCTGGAGCTCGAAGTGAAGGTCCCCTACGTGATCCGCAACGACCGGGTCAGCTTCGTCATTCCCCAGGTCGATCCAAACCAGACCATAACGGAAGAGATCGACGGAAATGGTTTGGGAGACATCGAGGTCGCCGCTCATTATCAGATCAACAGCGGCCTGAACGACTGGCCGATCTTCATCGGCAACCTGCGCTACAAGTCAACGACGGGCACCGGTCCCTTCGACGTGGGCCGGGATGAAAACGGCCTGGAGACCGAACTGCCGACGGGTTCCGGCTTTCACTCGATCGAACCCAGTGTGACCGTTCTCTACCCCTCTGATCCGGCAGTGTTTTTCGCCAACCTTGGTTACCTCTACACCATCGAGGACGATGTCGGCGAGACCTTCAACGAACAGACCATCGGCAAGGTCGACCCCGGCGACGCCTATCGGGTCAGCTTCGGGATGGCCTACTCGATCAACGAGCGCTCCTCCTTCACCCTCGGCTACAAACACGACTTCATCGGCGAGACCGACACCGAGGTGAACGGCGTCAATCTCTCGAGTAACTCGCTGGATGTGGGTTCACTCCTGTTGGGCTACAGCTTTCAGTTCGACGAGAACCTGGCGGCCAACCTCAACCTGGAACTGGGCGTGACGGCGGACGCGCCGGATGCGCTCCTGACCTTCCGGATGCCATTCCTGGTGGATGTTTTTTAGGAGACGGAGACGCGCTCGCTCTTGCGCTTACGTTCGGATTCCGACTTGAGCTGACCGCAGGCCGCCAGAATGTCCTCGCCGCGTGTCGCGCGCACCGGCGCCGAGAGCTGTCCGTCGTTCAGGATCTGCGCGAAGCGGCGGATTGCGTTGTTGGAGGAGCATTCGAAGAAGGAGCCGGGCCAGGGATTGAACGGAATCAGGTTCACCTTGGCCGGAATGTCCTTCAGCAGCTTGATCAGGGCGCGGGCGTCTTCGGGCGAATCGTTCACGCCCTTGAGCATGACGTACTCGAAGGTGATCCGCCGCGCGTTGTTGGTCCCGGGATAATCCCGGCAGGTCTGCAAGAGCTGCTTCAACGGATACTTCTTGTTGATCGGCATGATCTTGTCGCGGGTCTCGTCATCCACCGCATGCAGCGAGACCGCGAGATTCACCCCGAGTTCACGGCCGCAGCGCTCCATCTCCGGCACGACACCGGAGGTCGAGAGCGTGATCTTGCGCTTGGAGATCGCAACCCCTTCACCGTCCATGGCGATCTTCAGCGCCGTCGCCACGTTGTCGTAATTGTAGAGCGGCTCACCCATACCCATCATGACGATGTTGGTGATCTTGCGGTCCAGGCGCGTGCTGGGCCATTCCTCCAGGGCGTCACGGGCCAGCATGATCTGGCTGATGATCTCGGCGGGCGAAAGATTGCGCACCAGGCGCTGGGTGCCGGTATGGCAGAAGCGGCAGGTCAGGGTGCAGCCGACCTGGCTGGAAACGCAGAGCGTGCCGCGGTCTTCCTCAGGAATATAGACCGTCTCGACTTCCTGGCCATCGGTAAAGCGCAGCAGCCACTTCCGGGTGCCGTCGCTGGACTGCAGGTCCTGGACCACCTCCGGCCGGCGTACGACGAAGCTCTCGGCAAGCCGGGCACGGAAAGCCTTGCTCAGCGAGGTCATCTGATCGAAATCGGTGACGCCCTTGCTGTAGATCCACTGCCAGAGCTGGCGGGCCCGGAATGCCGGTTCACCGCAGGCAACGATCTCAGCCTCAAGCGCCTCGCGGGAGAGACCCACGAGGTTCTTCTTGTCCGCCGTTTCGCTGGGCGGCGCAAAGACTTCGGCATGTGCGGTTCCGGACATGGCCGTTAGATACGCGCGCGACCGCGCAAACGCAAGCCCGCCGTCATGCGTCCAGACCGCAAAAGCAGCGATTCGGCGTCGCCTTTAGCTGACGCCGCAGCTCTTGGAAATCGCGCGGTAGGCCGCCGTGAAGCCCCTGAGGGAATAGGTATCCATCGTCAGGGTCCCACGGGAAGACGTTCCCTTCACCTGCATGGTGGAGCCACGGATCATGGCCTGAACCATCGCCTTGTCCATCTTATGGTCCGGAGCCCAGGCGCCATCGTTCTGGGTGAAGAACTCCTCGGTCCGGTCCCCGATGGTCACCGTGGCCGCGCTGCCGTCCTTGAACTGGTACCCGGCCACGAAGCTCACCTCGTCCCGGCGCGATTCCGCCGGCCGGTGGGTGACCAGCGCGTAGATATCGCCGCGTTTGGTATAGTCGCCTTCGGACTTGCTCGGCACGCTCGCCATGTAACAGGCCGGCTTGCCGTCCTCGACGAAACGATAAGCACTCCAGGCGTCAAAGTCGCCGAGCCGTTCGATACCCTGTGCCGATACCGTGGCACCGGCTGTAAAAAAGAGCGGCAAAGCCAGAACTCCGGCCATTGTCGCTCGCGTCATCGCGTGTGAAGTCATAGCTTTATTATAGTCTGCTCTATGCTGTTCGCTAGCCCTTGATCGTGGGATTTCCCACGCGCAAAGGCAATAACGTAAAAATTTGGCGAGAAAAAGTATGTCCAGGCAGCCGACCTCCTGATCCAACCACCAATCCGAGTCGTAGAAGCTATTGAATTAACGCGAAGGGTGGGAAAACGCGTGAAAAACGCTGTGGCTCGATCGGTACCGGAAGTTCGCGCGGCAAGATCGCTTGCCGCCATTGCGATTATCGCGTCTGATGGGCCGATGACGCAGGAACCGAAAGCCCTGAACGAGCTAGCGCCGGCCAATCCGACTTCACCGGAGTTGGCGGCGATGATCGGGGCGATCGCGGAGCAGCGCTGCAAGTCAGCGTTTCAGGGCCTTTTCGGCTATTTCGCGCCACGCCTGAAGGCCTATTTGATGCGCCTGGGTTCGGATGCGGATCAGGCTGAGGAGTTGGTGCAGGAAGCGATGATCATGGTCTGGCGCAAGGCGGCGAGCTTCGATCCGTCACAGGCAGCAGCCAGCACCTGGATCTTCACCATTGCGCGCAACAAACGAATCGACGCCATAAGGCGGGAAAAACGGCCGGAAATCGATCTGGAAGATCCGGCCCTGGTGCCGCAGTCGGAGACCCTGGCTGACGACATCATTGAGGAACAACAGCATGCGAGGCGGCTGAAAGCAGCCATCAGTCGCCTCTCGACGGAACAAGCGAAACTGATTCAAATGGCATATTTCGGAGATAAGGCGCATGGCGCCATTGCGGAGGAGACGGGTCTGCCGCTGGGCACCGTCAAATCACGCCTTCGTCTGGCATTGGGCCATCTCCGCAAGGAATTGAAGGAGGGCGCCCAATGACTTCGCCTTCTTTGCAGGGCCAGGGCGGATCTTATCTGCCCCTACCCGGCAATCACGTCACCGACGATCTGCTGGCGGCCTATGCGGCCGGAACGCTGTCCGAGGCGGAATCTCTGCTGGTCGCGACCCACGCGGCGCTCTGCCCGCTCTGCCGGGCAGCGATCAGCGAATTCGAGGCCGTCGGTGCGTCACTTCTGGATGAGCTTACGCCGATCTCCATGGAGGCCGGATCCCTCGATGCGCTGCTGGCGCGCCTGGACGACGAGGCGCCACTGCCTGAAAAGGTCGTGCGGCACCCCAGTTCCTATTCGGGCGCTTCAGAGAAGGACATCGTTCTGCCCCAACCTCTGCGCGGCTATGTCGGCGGCGATCTCGAAGCGGTGGCCTGGCGGCCGGTGATCCGCGGCCTGGAGGAGGCTGAACTGCCCGTGTCCGGTCCGGAGTTCAATGTCCGTCTGATCCGTGTCGCGCCGGGCGCGGCCATGCCCCAGCACAGCCATCAGGGTTCGGAACTCACACTGGTCCTCACCGGGGCCTATCAGGACGACTCGGGCCGCTTCGCCCGCGGCGACGTGCAGATCGCCGATGGCGAGGTCGACCACCAGCCGGTCGCCGAAGAGGACGAAGCCTGCGTCTGCCTGATCGTGACCAATGCGCCGATCAAGCTGACCGGCCGGCTCGGGCGCCTGCTGAACCCCTTCATCAAGTACTGATCTGGACGCAAACGCGGCGGCTATTCGCGGCCGCGTGACTCCTGTTCCTGCCGCGCCTTTTCCTGCCGTTTCTTTTTGCGCAGCACCTGGCCGCCCTGGACATGTTCCGGCAATGGCTCGGGCGCGGCCCGCGAATGCACCGGGCGGGCCGGAAAGCGGCCGTAGCTGATCAGCCGGTCGTACATCAGGATGGCGCCGGCGGTCCCGACATTGACGCAGAACTTCATCGGGATCTTGACGATGTGGTCGCAGCGCGCCTGCAGTTCGGGCGACAAGCTGCCCCGCTCGGGCCCCAGTACATAGGCGGCCGCCGCCGGATGACGAAAACTCGGCAGGGCGATCGCATCTTCGGTCAGTTCGACCCCGACCAGCGCGCAGCCCCGCGGCAGCATCAGCTCTTCTACGGAATCGTAGGTATAGAGCGGCATGGTCTTTGCCGCATCCGAGGTGTCCGAGTTCTTCACCTGCCGGGCGTTGAAGGCCGGGGCGATGGTGAAGAAGAAGCTGCCGCCGAACGAATGGGTCGACCGGATCAGGTTGCCGAGATTCATCGGCTTGCTGATTCCTTCGACCCCAATTCCAAAGTATCCACGCATAACGCGAAAACTTGCATGCCGGGCGGCTGCAAGGCAAGTTGCTTAACCTGAGTTCGACGCAGCGCAGCATCGCGCCGAATGCAAAGAGCTCGCCTCCATCTTTTCGAATACCTGGCCACGAACGAAGACCGATCCTATGACTGCAGCCCAGAAATTAACGCTCTCCAACGCGGCCGACGACCAGGCCACGGCCGCGCAGGAGATCGACAATCCGATTTCGGTTGAGGTAACGCGCGGATCCATGGTCGAAAGCCGCCATCGGGCTTCAATCGCCGTGGTTGATCCGGACGGCGGTGTCGTCTTGTCTTCCGGCGCCTTCGAACGGGTGGTCTACGGCCGCTCGGCGATCAAGCCCCTGCAGGCCATTCCTCTGGTCGAGAGCGGCGCGGCCGAAGCCTTTCATCTCAGCCCCGCCGAGATCGCCATCGCCTGCGCCAGTCACGACGGCGAAGCCGGACATGTGGAAACGGTCCTGGCCTGGCTGGAGCGCATCGGCTGTTCGGTCGCGGACCTGGAGTGCGGCGCGCACCTGCCCTACAACGAAGCCTCCATGATCGCGCTGCTGCGCAGCGGTGGCGAACCGACGGCCGCCTACAACAACTGTTCCGGCAAGCACAGCGGCTTCCTGACTCTGGCAAGGCATCTGGGCGTCCAAACCAAAGGCTACATCAAGTACGAACATCCGGTGCAGCAGCGTATTCTCGGGGTGCTGGAAAGCATGTGCGGCCTCGATCTGGGCAACGCGCCGCGCGGCATCGACGGCTGCGGCATTCCCGTCATCGGCATCCCGCTCGGCAACATCGCCCTGGGCATGGCCCGCATGGCCGATCCGTCCAGCCAGCCAGCCGCCCGGCAGGCCGCCTGCAAGACCATCCTCGACGCCATGGCGGCGGAGCCTTTCATGGTGGCGGGCAGCACTCGCTTCTGCACCCGCATCATGGAGGCCACGAACGGCCGCGCGCTGGTCAAGACCGGTGCCGAAGGCGTTTACTGCGGCGCCGTTCCGGAGCAGGGCCTCGGCTTCGCGCTCAAGATAGACGACGGTGCCACGCGCGCGGCCGAAGTCATGACCGGCAGCGTCCTGCGCAAGCTGGGCATCCTGAGCGACGCGCAGGCCAAGGGCCTGACCGATCTGATCGAACCGCCGCTTTTCAATCGGGCCGGCACAGGGGTCGGCCAGGTTCGGCCCGTGGAGAAGCTGCCCTTCTGATCGCACCGCCGCTCGTTCAATGACTTTCTGATATCGGGAGATTTCCAGGCATGCGCGCCGTCCTCTGTCATCAGTTCTGTAGCCCGGACGATCTTGTCGTCGGCGAAGCCGCCCTCCCCGAGCTCGCGCCCGATCAGGTGCGTGTCGCCCTTCATGCCGCGGGCATGAACTTCGCCGACACCCTGATGATCGCCGGCAAGTATCAGGAAAAGCCGCCCTTTCCCTTCAGCCCAGGCCTGGAAGGCGCCGGCGTGGTGGAAGCGGTCGGCGCCGCCGTACCGGGCCCCGAGGCAGGCGGTGTGGCAGTCGGCCAGCGGGTCCTCTGCCTGACCGATCACGGCGCTTTCGCCGACACGGCCGTCGCGAAAGCAAGCGACGTCCATCCGATCCCCGATTCCATGGATTTCGTTACCGCCGCGAGCCTTCCCATCACCTATGGCACGGCCCACGGCGCCCTGATCTGGCAGGCGCGCATGCAGCCGGGCGAGACCCTGCTGGTGCATGGCGCCGCCGGCGGTGTCGGCCTGGCCGCCGTGGAAGTGGGCAAGGCGCTCGGCGCGACGGTGATCGCGACGGCCGGCGGCGCGAAAAAGCTGGCGGTGGCCCAAAAGCACGGCGCGGATCACCTGATCGATTACCGGGAAGAGGACATCCGGGCCCGGGTCAAGGAACTGACCGACGGCCGCGGCGCCGATGTTGTCTTCGATCCGGTGGGCGGCGATGTCTTCGACGCGACCCTGCGCTGCACCGCCTGGTCGGGCCGCATCGTCATTATCGGCTTCGCCGGCGGCCGGGTGCCGCAGATCCCGGCCAACCACCTGCTGGTCAAGAATGTCGCGGCCCTGGGCTTCTACTGGGGCTCCTACCGCAAGCACGCCCCGGAAATGGTGCGCGAGGAGTTCGCCGACCTGATGCGCTGGTACGAGGAAGGCAAGCTCTCCCCCCACGTATCCCATCAGTACGATCTCGCGGAGACGGCCGCCGCCATGGAGCTGCTCACGACCCGCAAGTCCACCGGCAAGGTTGTCCTGACGACCGGCAGAAGCTGAAGGCAGGCGGCATGTCCGACCAGGTCCAGGACCAGTACGAAGCCTATCCCTATCCGAGCCGGGACCCTCGGGACGAGAAGAAGCGCCTGATCACCGGCTCGCCGAGCGACCTTGACGAGGTCAATCACTACCTCTTCGGCGGTCGCCGCGACTTCACCAAGGCCTTCCGCGCCCTGGTCGCCGGCGGCGGCACCGGCGATGCCGCCATCATGCTGGCCCAGCAGCTCGCCGACCGCTGCCCCGCCGGCGAGGTGGTCTACCTGGATCTTTCCAGCGCCTCGCGCGCCATCGCGGAAGCCCGGGCCACCACGCGCGGCCTGACCAACATCACCTTTCACAGCGGCTCGCTGCTCGATCTGCCTTCGATGGGATTCGAGGCCTTCGACTACATCGACTGCTGCGGCGTCCTGCATCACCTGGCGGCCCCGGAAGACGGCCTGGCGGCACTCTCGAAGCTCCTCAAGCCCGGGGGCGGCATAGGCCTGATGCTCTACGCCGTCTACGGCCGCAACGGCCTCTATCCGGCACAGGACATGCTGAGGACCCTGGGCGCAGACCTGCCCCTGAAGGAACGCGTCGGGCAGGCGCGGCGGCTGCTGGAGGCCCTGCCGCCGACCAACTGGCTGCGGCGCAACCCCTTCCTCGGCGATCACAAGCGCAGCGATGCTGAGCTGGTCGACCTGCTGCTGCACAGCCAGGATCGCGCCTACAGCGTGGAGGAAGTGGCCGAGCTGCTCTCCACCTCCGACTTGGACCTGGTCAGCTTCGTCCCGCCGGCGCGTTATCGCCCCGACAGCTACCTTCAGGACCCCAAGCTCCTGGCAGCCCTTACGGAACAGGACGACATCACCCGCGCCGGCTTCGCCGAGAAGCTCGCCGGCAACATCAAGACCCATGTCTTCTATGTCGGCCGCGGCGAAGGCCGCGTCGCCGCGCCGGATTCGGAAGGCACGGCCATTCCCCTGCTGACCCGCCTCGACCCCAAGGAACTGGCCGCCTCCCTGCGCAAGAACCCGGTGCTGAGCCTCACGCTCACGGGTCTGCCCCTGAAGCTCAAGCTGCCACGGCTGGCAGCCGCCATCGTCGAACGTATCGACGGCAAGACCTCGATCGCGCAGATCCGCGAGAGCCTCATGGCGCTCGATCCCCGTCTCGAGACGGAGGCTTTCGGGCGGCAGTTCACGCAGACCTACGAGATCCTGAACGGCTTCAACCACCTGCTGCTGCGCTTCGACCCGGAATAACGCGCGGCCCTGAAAACGGTCTCTGTCATGAAAGATGTCCCCACCGTCCTCTTCATCTGCAGCGGCAATATCTTTCGCAGCATGAGCGCAGAGTATGCGCTGCGCGCACATCTTGGATCGGACGGCAAGCTGCGGGTGTGCTCCGCCGGCCTGTATCAGGCGCCTCATGGAATCGTCGATTTCGTGCGCGACCACCTCCGGGACAAGGCCATAGACATCTCGCCTCACAAGCCTACGCAACTGACAGCTCCAATGCTTAAGGCTGCCGCCCTCCCGGTCGCCATGGGTTTCGAGCACCGCAGCGCGATCGAACGGGACTACGGGCGGCGCCTGCCGCTTTTCAGTGAGGTTGCCTACGGCACCGAGGAACCGCTGCGCGATGTCTGGGAAGTGGTGCCCGACTGGCAAAACAACGAAGCCGAAGCGGCCGCTTACGGTTGCTCGGTCATCGATTACATCTACGACGGCATGCCGGGTTTCCTGGAAGGTATGACGGGCTTTTTGCCAGAATCTTAGCCTTCCGTATCCTTCTGCCTTTGCCGGAAGGCCTGCTTCTTCACCCGATTGCCGCAGCGGCTCATGGAGCACCAGCGGCGCTTGCCCGGCCGGGAGGAATCGATAAAGAGCACCGTACAGCTTTCCTCCGCGCATTCGCGGATCCGGCCCAGGAGATCTCCGGCCAGCAGGTCCACCGCGTCCCGGGCAATCGTGGCCAGAACCGCCTCAAGGGGCGCCTCAGCCCGCCAGATCCGCTCCCGTCCCTGCGGCTTTAACTGGGGGGCGAGCGCCGGCCGCGCGGCCCAGCCGTTGACCAGATCCACGTCCGGCGCGGGCAGGGGCAGGTCTTCGCGGGCAGCCTGTACCAGGCGGTAGACCGCCTCTCTGAGCCGTCTTGCAGCTTCCAGGTCATCCGTGGTGACCGCCGGCGCCACATCGAGCAGCCCCGCCTCGACACACCAGCGGCCCAGGTCTTCCGGCGCGGGCCAGCGCTCGAGCCGCTCCTGCGACCGCGCCCCGAGGCTGGCCACCGCGTCGAGACAAAGCCGCCCCGACGTAAAGTGGAAAGGAAGATCGGCCGGATCGGGTGCAGCGGGAACGGCGTTATCAGTCATGGAACTTGTTTAACTGGTTCCTGCATGCTATGCAACGGAACCATTTTAACCGGTTCCAGTCTGCAAACGAGGTATCTTTGATGTTTTCCGGCTTCGAAAAGCGGCAGATTTCCCTTGGTGACTGCAGGATCAATCTGGTCACAGGCGGCGAGGGTCCGCCGCTGCTGCTGCTCCACGGCTACCCGCAAACGCACGTCGCCTGGCATGCGGTCGCGCCCCTTCTGGCGGAGAACTTCCGCCTGGTCATCCCCGACCTGCCCGGCTACGGGGACAGTCTCGGGCTCGCGCCCGACCCGGAACATCTGAACTACGCCAAGCGGACGACGGCGAAGGTGATGGTCTCTCTCATGGCGGAACTGGGGCACGACCGCTTCCGCCTTGCCGGTCATGATCGCGGCGGCCGGGTCGCCTATCGCCTGGCGCTGGATCATCCCGACCACGTCGAGCGCCTCGCTGTGCTGGACATCATCCCGACCCTGGAGGTCTGGGCGGCCATGGACTGGCAGCAGGCCCTGGACGGTTATCACTGGCCCTTCCTCGCCCAGCCGGCACCCCTGCCCGAGCAGATGATCGGACGGGACCCGGACTTCTACGTCAAACACCTGCTGGATCGCTGGATTCAGGAGGGCAACCGCCTGGATCCCAAGGCCGAAGCCGCCTACATCAAGCAGTTCCACAAGCCCTCGGTCATCGCCGCAACCTGCGCCGACTACCGCGCCGGCGCGGGCCCGGACCGAGAGCACGACCAGGCCGACAAATCCGCCGGCAATCGCATCGCCTGCCCGCTCCACGTGATCTGGGGCCGCGGCTACTTCCTGACCGAGGCTGAGTCACCCGCCGCGATCTGGCGCGACTGGGCCGATGAGGTTTCAGAAAACGCCCTGAACTGCGGCCACTTCGTCGCGGAGGAACAGCCGACGGCCTGCGCGGAAGCTTTGAAGGCTTTCTTTAGTACTTAGCGAGGCACAAAGAAAAAGGGCGGCCCGTCGGGACCGCCCCTTCTCAGATTAGCTTTATGCCAGACTTAGCAGGCGCTGCGATCCAGGCCGAGATCCTTCAGTATCCGCAGATCGGTGATCTTGGACCAGCGGGACTTCCGCGCGGCGGGGGCCGCAGAGGAATAAGACGCTTCCAGGGCCTGACCGCTGCGCCGGGTCAGGTCGCTTGCGCACAAGCCGGGGATGGTGCTGTCGACAACGAAATTGAACGCCGCCATTTTACTGGTCCTTCTGAAGGGCTCATCTCCCCATTACTGGTGAAGACTTTCGAGCCACGGGTTGAAACTGCTGTTGATCCCCAATTAGGCCCGTTGAGAGCCCCGCACCAATGCCGAATCTTCACGCGCGCCATGCCGTTTTCGCATAGCGAAAAGTGACGGAAAGTTAACCAACAACCCGTGGTTTTTCGTAAAGGATCTCAGAGCCTTCCCGGCGGTTGCTAAAGCGGTTTCGCGAGCAGCGGTTCCAGGCGGTCCAAGCCCTCCGAAAGGCGGTCCAGCGTGCCCGCGTAACAGAGCCGGAAGTTGCCTTCGCCACCCGGTCCGAAGGCCGATCCCGGAGCCAGGCCGACGCCGGTTTCATGGAGGATTTTCTTGGCCGCGTTGAGGCTGTCGGTCATGCCCTCGACCGCGAAGAAGAAGTAAAAGGCTCCCTTGGGACAGGTCGCCCGAACCCGTGGCAGGGCCGAGAGCCGCTGAAACACCAGATCGCGGCCCTGGCGGCAGCGCTCCACGGTCTGTTTCACGAAGTCCTCGCCGTCACGCAGGGCGGCGATGCAGCCGTGCTGCAGAAAGGCCTGGGTCCCGGAGGTGTTGAACTCGATCAGGTTGTCCAGGACCGGCCCCAGGCCGATCGGATGGACCAGCCAGCCCAGGCGCCAGCCGGTCATGGCCCAGGACTTGGAAAAGCTGTTGACCACGATCAGGGCATCCTCGGGCTCCGCCACCTGCAGGAAGGAGTTGGCAACCGGCTGCTCATAGACGAAGCGGTGATAGACCTCATCAGCCACCAGCCAGAGCCCGCGCGCGCGGCAGAACTCGAGCACCGCCTTTTGTTCCTCCGGCGTGATCATCCAGCCGGTCGGATTGCTGGGCGAGACCACGAAGATCGCCCGGGTGCGCGCGTCGCAGCTCGCAAAAAGCCGCTCGAGATCCAGGGTAAAGCCGCCGTCCTCACGCTGCTCCAGGCTGACCTGCCGCGCCTCGGCGCCCATGATCTCGATCGCGCCCATCACATTGGGCCAGCCTGGCGTCACGCAGACCACGTTGTCTCCGGCACCGGCAATCGCCTGGATAACCAGCATGATGCCGTTCATACCCGCGGAGGTGACACTCACCCGCTCGACATCGAGTGGAACCGAGAACTGACGCTCCATGTAGCCGGCCAGTTCCTGCCGCAGTTCGGGCAGGCCGCGTTTCTGGCTGTAGAAACAGGCCCCGCCCTTCAGCGCCGCGTGAGCGGCGTCAGAGATGAAGTCCGGGGTCGCTTCGTTGCCCTCGCCGACCCAGAGCGGAATGAGGTTCTCGACACCGAAACCCATCTTCCAGAGCTCGACGATCTTGGAGGCTTCGAGCCCGGCGACCTCGTCACGGATACCGGCAGGCAGGCCCGGCATCGCGGTACCGGCGCCACCATCCGCGGAATAGAAAAGACGAGGGTTGAGACCTGGATTTAGAGCGGAAAAAGGCATCGGAAAACCGTCTTTGCGTTGCTGTCCCTCAAGAGGTGACACGCGATGCAGCAGATGGCAAGGATCGTCACAGAGTGACCGAAGACTCCCGCTTGAGCCGCCGCAAACCCTTGAGTATGATGCCGCGTTTTTTGCACTGCGGTGAAGGACCCCGTGGCGGCGGAACTTTTACGTCGCTGCAATCCGGATCCACCCCATCCGTTTTAGTCGCGGCCGCGCGCCCCGGCGAAACCAAGGCGACAAGGTAAGACACGGCATGAACAAGGTATTTACCGACGCGACTTCCGCTCTCGAAGGCCTGCTGTTCGACGGCATGACGATCATGGCCGGCGGTTTCGGGCTCTGCGGGATCCCGGAGCATCTGATCGACGCGCTAAAGGCCGCGGGCACCAAGGACCTGACCATCATCTCCAACAACGCCGGCGTCGACGGCGACGGACTGGGCGTGCTGCTGGAGACCCGCCAGATCGCGAAGATGGTCTCTTCCTACGTGGGCGAGAACAAACTCTTCGAAAAGCAGTACCTGGACGGCGACCTGGAGCTGGAATTCAATCCCCAGGGCACCCTGGCCGAACGCATTCGTGCCGGCGGCGCAGGCATCCCGGCCTTTTTCACCAAGACTGGAGTCGGCACCCTGGTCGCCGAAGGCAAGGAGATCCGGGACTTCGACGGTGAAGACTACGTCATGGAGAGCTGGCTGCGCGCCGACCTTTCGATGGTCAAGGCCTGGAAGGGCGACACCGAAGGCAACCTGATCTTCCGCAAGACCGCCCGGAACTTCAATGCCCCCATGGCCACCGCCGGCAAGGTGACGGTCGCCGAGGTCGAGGAACTGGTCCAGCCGGGCGAGCTGCCCGCCGACGGCATCCACTGCCCGGGCATCTTCGTGCAGCGCATCATCGACGGCGGCAGCTACCGCAAGGTCATCGAAAAGCGCACGACGCGCCCCCGGGGCTAAGGCGACTTTAGCGGCAACAGATACTCAGACGCAGTAAGCAGATAGGAAACGACGGTATGGCTTGGACGCGAGACGAGATGGCGGCACGCGCTGCGAAGGAACTCAGCGACGGCTTTTACGTGAACCTGGGCATCGGTATCCCGACCCTGGTGGCCAACTATATCCCCGACGGCATGCAGGTCACCCTGCACAGCGAGAACGGCATGCTCGGCATCGGCCCCTTCCCCTATGAGGGCGAAGAGGACCCGGACCTGATCAATGCCGGTAAGCAGACCATCACCGAACTGCCGCAGAGCTCCTACTTCGACAGCGCGGCGAGCTTCGGCATGATCCGCGGCGGCCACATCAACCTGGCGATCCTGGGCGCCATGCAGGTGGCCGAAAACGGCGATCTCGCGAACTGGATGATCCCGGGCAAGCTGGTCAAGGGCATGGGCGGCGCCATGGACCTGGTGGCCGGCGTGCAGCGCGTGGTGGTGGTCATGGACCACAACTCCAAGGCCGGTGATGCCAAATTCCTGAAGGCCTGCGACCTGCCGCTGACCGGCACGCACGTTGTCGATCTGCTGATCACCGACATCGGCGTCTTCAACATCGACAAGAAAAACGGCGGCGTCACCCTGTCGGAACTGGCGCCCGGCGTGACGGTCGAGGAAGTTCGCTCGCGCACGGAAGCCGCCTTCGAGGTCGCACCCGGACTGGCATAAAACCGGTCCCTCACTCCAGACTTTTGGGCCGTCAGACCTGTCAAAGTCTGGCGGCCAAACACCCGAGCCGCCCGCCTCGCGCAGGGCAGGGCTGCGTGCGCACGGGCTAGTCGGTCGCCCCGTGACACTGTAGTTTGTGCGCGGTATGTCTCCGCGAAGCCTATCTTTCGACCGCGCCGCAGCGATCTCCGCTCCGGTGCAGGGTGCTCTTTTGATGACCCTTGCCGCGCTCGGGTTTTCCATTATGAACATCCTGATCCGCTACGCGGCGGCGGAACTGCACCCCATTCAGATCGCCTTTTTCCGGATCTTTTTTGCCCTGCTGTTCGTCCTGCCGCTGTTTCTGCGGCACGGCACCTCGGGCCTGAAGACGAAGAAGCTGGGCCTGCACATCTGGCGATCGGTCATCGGCCTTTCGGCCATGTTCTGCTGGTTCACCTCCATCACCATCCTGCCGCTGGCCGAGGCAGTTGCCCTGAACTTCACCGTGCCGCTTTTCGCCACCGCCGGCGCTTTCTTCATCCTGCGCGAGGTGGTCGGGCTGCGCCGCTGGTCCGCGACCCTGGCCGGCTTCTTCGGCGTGCTGGTGATCCTGCGCCCGGGTTTCGTGGAGATCACGCCGGCCATGGCCATGCCGGTGATCGCCGCGGTCTTCATGGCCGGCTCGGTGCTGCTGGTCAAAACCCTGTCGCGGACCGAGGACACGGTCGCGATGGTGCTCTACATGAACCTCATCATGACGCCGATGTCGCTGATCCCGGCCCTCTTCGTCTGGGAATGGCCGAGCTGGCCGGTCTTGGGGGCCCTGCTGCTGATCGGATTTGTCGCGACCATCGCGCATCTGGCCATGACCAAATCCTACACCCTGGCGGACGCTTCGGCCGTCATCCCCTTCGACTATGCCCGTCTGCCTTTTGTCGCCTTTCTGGCCTTCTTCGCCTTCGGCGAACTGCCCGATCTCTGGACCTGGGTCGGCGCCGGCATTATCGCGGCCTCGGCCATCTACATCGCCCGCCGGGAGGCCAAGCTGGCGCGTGAACGCACGGCTTCCGAGGCAGCCCGGGCCCAAACCTGATGCAGGCTCAAACTTAATGGCGGCGGAGCCCGCTTCCGCGCACCGCAGCAACTGGCAGCGGCTCTCGCCGAACCAGCGTGGCGCGGTCTGGATGCTGGGCGCGACCATCGGCTTCACCCTGAACGGCGCGCTGGTGAAAACCCTGGCGCAGCTCGATATGGATGCCTTCCAGATCAGCTTTGCCCGCGCCTTCTTCGCACTCCTCGCGATCCTGCCCTTCGTCTGGCACGAGCGCAGGACGCTCCTGCAGAGCAGCCACTGGGGCACGCACATCCTGCGCGGCCTGGCAGGCGCCATCGCCATGCTCTGCGGCTTCTATGCCGTCTCCAAGATGCCGCTCGCCGATGTCACCGCCCTGGGCTTTACCCAGCCGCTCTTCACGACGCTCCTCGCCTTCCTGTTGCTGGGTGAGGTAGTGCGCTGGCGGCGCTGGAGCGCTACGCTGGTCGGGTTTGGCGGGGTTCTGGTGATCGTGCGGCCCGGCGCAGAGAGCTTCGAGCCCACCGCCCTGGCCGCGCTGGCCATGGCCCTCGGTATCGCGCTGGCAGTAACGCTGGTGAAGCGCTTCCCGGCCACGGAAAGCCGAGTCAGGATGCTCTTCGTCTTCTGCATCACTTCGATCATCCTCTCCGCGCCGCTGGCCTTTTTCACCTGGCGGACGCCCAATCTCGTAGAACTTGGCCTGTTGCTGGGGATCGGCGTTCTGGGCGTGGCCTCCCAGTCCATGATCATCCGCGCCTATCAGGCGGGCGAGGCCTCCTTCATCGCGCCCTTCGACTATTCGAAGCTGCTGTTCGCGGGTCTGATCGGCTATTTCCTCTTCGGCGAGATCCCGGACAACTGGACCTTCCTGGGCGCGGCGATCATCGTTGGCGCAACGCTCTACATCCTCAGACGGGAATCCGCCCGCGGCAGCGACCGCAGCACGCCGCCACAGTCGCGGCTTTAGGGCTAAAGATCAGGAAACAGGATCCAGCGGTTCCTGGTCACTCTCGTCCGACAGCGCCTGCTGCGCCTTTTCCCGGTGTTCCTCGCTCATGTGGCCGGAGATGGTCCGCAGAGCCGCGAGGATGACGGTGGCATCGTCGGTAAAGCCGAGGCCAGCCACGAAGTCGGGAATCATATCCGCCGGGACCACGAAATAGGCGAGAGACCCCATCAGCGTCGCCCGGACCCAGGTCGGGGTCTTGCTGTCCATGGCACAGTAGTAGCCGGCGACCGCGTCCTCGACGAAGGGCACCTTGCCGATGGTCTTGCGCACCTTGGGCCAGAAGCCGCTGCTGACCTTCTCCCGGTCGCGTTCCTGCCGCTCCGGCGAAACCGGCACCAGGGCGCGCCCCTTGAGGGCATCCTGGTAGAGCGCGCTGGTGTCCTGGTCAGCTTCGCTGGAAGCTTCGTTGGTCACTTCTGGGGCGAGAGCGGGGTCCGGCGTCTGCGTCGTCATAACGCAGATATGGGGACACGCCGGAAAGGTGCAATGCCGGGATCGATGTGCTATGTGCGGCGACGGGTACCGCTATAGCGCAGGAAAGTAGGGAAAAATGCTCGAAACGGGCTCGGTCCTGGTAAAGAATTTCTGGTATCTCGCCGTCCCCGGCGAGCGGCTGGCACGCGGTAAGACCCTGGCCAAACAGCTTATGGGCGAGCCGGTCCTGCTGGGCCGCACCGACAGCGGCGAGGTCTTCGCCCTGCGGGATATCTGCCCGCACCGGGGCATTCCGCTGAGCTACGGCAGTTTCGACGGCCAGGAGGTCGCCTGCTGTTACCACGGCTGGAAGTTCGCGCCGGACGGCCGCTGCACCGAAATCCCCTCCATCGCGCCCGGCCAGGAATTCTCCTGCGACCGCATCCGGGCCAAGAGCTATCCCTGCCGGGAAGTGCAGGGCAACATCTGGGTCTATTTCGCCGATCGGAAGGCAGATCTCGAAAACCTGCCCGAGGTGCCGCGCATGCCCGATATGGACGGGCGGGCACCCCAGGTTGCCATCTCCATGGACTTTCCCTGCGACGCCGACCAGGCGGCCTTTGGCCTGATGGATCCGACCCACGCGGCCTTCGTCCATACCTCCTGGTGGTGGAAGAAGCAGGCCTCGAAGCTGCGGCCCAAGGAGAAGCACTTCGAACCCACGGCGCTCGGCTGGCGCATGATCCGCCATAAACTGCCGGCGGAGCACCGGGTCTACAAGATCCTTGGGAATAACGTCACCACCGAGATCGCCTATGCCCTGCCGGGCCTGCGCATCGAACATATCCAGGGCGACAAACACAGCGCCGTGGGTCTGACCGCCATTACGCCCCTCAACGAGAAAGAAACGGAGGTCCATCAGTGCCTCTACTGGACCATCGAGTGGCTGGCGCCCCTGAAGCCCCTGGGCCGGCAGTTGGCGCGCGTTTTCCTGGGCCAGGACCGGGATGTGGTGGTTAAGCAGCAGGAAGGCCTGGCTTACAATCCGACCCTGATGCTGATCGACGATGCCGATACCCAGGCCAAATGGTATTACCGTCTGAAGCGCGAGTGGCAGCGCGCCGCCGAGGAGCAGCGGCCCTTCGAGAATCCCATCAAGCCCAAGACCCTGCGCTGGCGCAGCTAACTATCCGGTGAAAGGCATCCCGGGCTATCGCCTTACCGGCCGGCATCTGCTATAGACCCGCTCCAGATTTCGAACGAAACGCGGCAAGCGCGCCGAAGAAGGAGCAGAAGGAATGGATGTACAGGGCTTAGCGGCAATCGTCACCGGCGGCGGATCGGGTCTTGGAGCCGAGACGGCGCGTTATCTGGCCAAGGCCGGTGCCAAGGTCACGGTTCTGGACCTGAACCCGGAGAGCGTCGAAGCCATGGCCGCCGAGATCGGTGGCCTGGGTGTGGCCTGCGACGTCGGCTCCGCCGAAGAGGTCGAGGCCGCGGTCGCCAAGGCGCGGGAAGCTCATGGTCCCTGCCGGGTGGCTGTCAACTGCGCCGGCATCGCCCCGGCCAAACGGATTGTCGGTCGCGGCGGCCCCATGCCCCTGGAAGACTTCGAAAAGGTCATCCGGGTTAACCTGATCGGCAGCTTCAACCTGCTTCGCCTGGCCGCCGCCGAGATGCTGGCGGAAGATCCGCTGGACGACGGCGAGCGGGGCGTGATCATCTCCACCTCCTCGATTGCCGCGGTGGAAGGTCAGCTCGGCCAGGTCGCCTACGCCGCCTCCAAGGCCGGCATCAACGGCATGATGCTGCCGGCCGCCCGCGAATTCGCCAAGAACGGCGTGCGCGTCCTGACCATCGCGCCGGGCCTGATCGGCACGCCTCTGCTGCTCAATATGCCGCAGGAAGTGCAGGATAACCTGGCCGGTCAGGTGCCCTTCCCGCACCGCTTCGGCCGGCCCGACGAGTTCGCCCGCCTGGTGCTCCACATCTGCGAAAACGTGATGCTCAACGCCGACACCATCCGCCTGGATGGCGCCATGCGCATGCAGTAGAGCGTTTCGTCGCTGCTACGATGACAAGGTGCCGATGTTTCCGGCCCCTTTCACTTCCTTGGGCCCTTAAGAGTCTCCGGCGTCCTTAAGCTTCGCCGGCGAAGCCGTCCATTCGTTTCGCCAGCGTAACGTCCAACTCCGACAGGCCATCGCAGTCGTGGGTCGTGAGAACCACCTCGACCCGGTTGTAGACGTTGAACCACTCCGGGTGATGATCCATCTTCTCGGCCACCAAAGCCACGCGGTTCATGAAACCCCAGGCCTGGTTGAAGTTTTTGAACTTAAAGGATTTTTCGATGGCGTCCCGGCCCTCGACCTCGCGCCAGCCTTCCAGTTCCGCAAGGGCGGCGGCGCGGGCCTCCGCGGTGAGCTTATCGGCCATGGTATTTCCTCTTTAGAGTCAGCGGCACATAGGTTATCTGGAGGCGCTGCGCGCGACAATGTTCGATCTGCGGCCGGGTTTTCGCGCTTCGTCTCAACATCACGCAACATGTTGCACCTTCAAAGCCGAAGCTCCACTTGAAGTAAAGTGGACTTGGCGCGCGCTGCGGGCTGAAGTAGGGTCAAGGAAAGTATGGCACATCTGCATAACATCGCGCGTTTCACCACGCCGCCGGAATTATCGGATCTCGAAGCACAGGCCCGCGAAGCCTATGCGACGATTCCAACGGAACTGCGGCAGTTCGTGGGCAATGTCGTCATCCAGGTCACCGACTTTCCCGACGACGAAACTCTCGAGATGATGGAGTGCGAGTCCCCTTTCGACCTGCTGGGACTCTACCGCGGCGTGGACCTGACCCAGAAAAGCCTGATGGACAGCCCGGAAGATCTCGACATGATCTTCCTCTATCGCCGCCCCATTCTGGACTACTGGTGCGAAACCGGCGAAGACCTGGTTCACATCGTCCGGCATGTCCTGATCCATGAAATCGGGCATCACTTCGGTCTCTCCGACGATGACATGGAGCGGATTGAACAGAATGAGGCTTATCCCTGAAAAAGTTAAACATCTAGTGGTTGATTCAGCAGGTTATTTGACTCGCCGCTAAAGTTTTTCTTAAAGAATCCTTGCTATCGTGCTTAGGTTCGTCTGTCCTCTTCTGAGGAGAACTCAGCGATGACCTATCGGAATCCGGGGATATTATTGCTGGCCGGCGTCTTGACACTGAGTTCCGGTGGCGCCTCGGCGATGGATCTGGAACCGCTGGTGCCCGGCAGTTACTTTGCCGAAAACGCGCTCTCGGGGCAGGACGCATCCCCTTCAGGCGCTCTGCAGTGGTCGGCACAGAGCGCGCCCCTTCTTAGTTTTTCGGACAACCTGCCGCTGGATCTCCGCGCCAGCCGCCAGCCACTCGACAGTCAGAGCTACAGCATTTCAGCCTATGGCAACGAGGGTGTCTCGGGCATCGCGGTCTTCACGCCGCGCTTCGCCGGCCTTCAGGGCAGCGTCGGATACCGGCCGGACTCCTTCGACAGAGAAGAAAGCGCCGAACTCGGAATCAACTGGACACTCGATCTCTCTCCCGCGACCCGAATCACGGCGGCCAGCAGCTTCGCCCCGGACAGTGGCGAGTTCGATATCGGTGCCCGCTACGCCCAGGGCCCCTGGGAACTGCAGTTGACCTACGGCAGCGGCGAAGGCGAGAGCGAGAACGAGGAGATCGAGTCTCTGGCGCTCTCCGCCGGCTATTCGCTCGGCCCCGGAATCAGCTTCACCGGAATCCTCGGCGCGGCGGACCGCACCAACGCCGCGGAAGAAAGCAACCGCGCAAACGATGCCGACAACGACGATTTCTGGGTCGTCACCGGTTTCAAAATCCGGTTCTAAATCAAGGACTTTACCTGTTCCCGCAGCTCGGGAAGGATCTCCTCTTCGAACCAGGGATTCTTCTTGAGCCACATGGTCGAGCGCCAGCTCGGATGTGGAGTCGGCAGGAAATCAGGCTGGTATTCCCGCCAGTTCCTGACCGTCTCCGTCAGGGTCTTTTTCTTCGTCTTCCCGAGGTAGAAGGCCTGCGCGTACTGGCCGACCAGCAGGACCAGTTCCAGATTCGGCAAGACCGCACGCAGGGAAGGATGCCACTTTGGCGCACATTCGGGCCGTGGCGGGTTGTCACCACCTTTGGGATTACGGCCTGGATAGCAAAAGCCCATGGGGACGATCGCGATGCGGCTGTCGTCGTAGAAATCGTCTTTTTCCAGATCCAGCCACTCCCGCAGCCGGTCGCCGGAGGCATCGTTCCAGGGAATGCCGCTTTCGTGCACCTTGGTGCCCGGCGCCTGGCCTACGATCATGATGCGGGCGCTTCCCTGGGCACGCAGGACCGGCCGGGGGCCAAGCGGCAGATGTTCTTCGCAGAGCCGGCAGGCGCGGGCCTGCTCGAGGATTTCGGCGAGTTGAGAACTTTCGGGCACGGCAGGCTGGTTTCTCCGTGGGTAGGCACAAGAGACTAGCCCATCTCGCTTTTCCGAAAACAGCCCCCAGTGCTCTTTTCGCGCGATCGTGATAGCCTCCCGGTTATGGCTGACAGCAAGAGAGACATCCGAATTCGGCCCGGCCGGGTAGAAGAAGCCGAGCAATTACAAAGAGTTCAATGTCAGGCGGGCGAGCGCTTCCGAGAGATCGGCATGGCGCAAATCAGTGAAGAGGACCCGGACGAGACCGCCACCTTCATTCAGGCCGCGAAGGAGAAACGGCTGCTCGTCGCGGAACTGACAGATGAGAGCCGGTCATCCCAAGACGCTGTTGGTTTCCTGCTGCTCGGCCATAAGGACGGCGGCCCGCACATCCTGGAACTGAACGTCGTACCGGCGGCTGCCGGCCTCAGAATTGGTTCACGACTGATCGACGCTGTTCGTCAACGGCTTGAAAACGAAGGAAAAGGCGCGCGTATGACCTTGACGACCTTCCGGGACGTGCCCTGGAACGCGCCCTATTATCGCAGGTTGGGATTCGAGATCCTTGCGCAGGGGGACCTGGGCCCGGAACTGTCCCGCTGCCTCGCTGAGGAGACCAGCCGGCTGCCACCCGCGCTTTTCGGACCGCGGGTGGCAATGCAGCGAAACACGGCCAAAGCCTTGTTTTAGCTCTACTCGATCGCCACGAAAGCCATGGCCTGACGGGCGGTGCGGAGGCTATGGCGGCGCTTCAGGGGCGAATTCAGGAAGCGGTTCAGACCGGCCGCGAGGCAGGCGCTGATCTCCTCTCCCGGTGCCGCCGCGAGTTCGTCTTCGACGGCCAGGGTCAGCTTCACCTGATGGCAGGCGACGATGTATTCGAACTGCCCGTGATCGAGCAGATTCTCTCGGATTTGACCTACAAATGCCACAGGCTCCGCCACCTGCCAGGACTCCATCTCCAATTCGCGATCGATGAAGCGGGCGTTGCGTCCGGCGAAGCAGGCCATTTGAAGGAGACCCTGGGGCCAGAGTGCCGGATAGCGGCCGCAGAGGTGGCGCACGGCGTTGGCGAAGGTCACACCGTGAGTGAAGTCCAGCCAGCTCACGTTGTTCGAGATGGCCCCTTTCGTGCGCCCCTGCAGCGGCAGATCGAAGGCCAGAAGGTTTCGGGCGTTGACCCCGAGCAGCGCCCGGTAGGCCATTTGCGGATCCGCACCGGACTCCAGGGTCCGCTCGAGGGCCTGATCGACGCTCAGGCCGAAAAAGTCCCCAGGCGCGGCGGGTTTGTCACCGGCCTCGTCCCAGCGGTCCAGAACCTTGGCGTAGTTTCGGAACTCCGGCAGCAGGTCCTCGCGGCTGGAATAGATGATCGAGCGGGTCAGGGCCAGCAGCAGCGGCTCGGTAACCGCCGGCCCCAGGGCGTCGATCAGCTCCCCGGTCTTGAGGACATAGATGGCCGAGTGGCCGAAGTCGGCATAGTGGGCCAGCGCGGCGCGAGCGAAGGCGGGCTCCAGGTCTCCGTAGGTCAGTCCCGCAGCCAGAGCGCCCCGCAGCATCTGCACGGCCCCGGGCTCGTCCTCCGCCTCGATCGCGGCCACGAAGGCCTCGGCGTCGTAGTCCGCTACGCCTTCGGGGAAGGGAAAGCGCGGTTCGCGCAGGGCGTCCCAGGAGAAGTGGCCAATGACCTCCACCAGGGGCACCAGCGCCGCCGCGGGATCGGCCTCCTCGTCCCTGCTCAGACTATCGCGGATCGCCAGCCAGTCCGGCGCGGCGGCGGTGGCGTGGGTCGTTCCGAACTCGAAACGATCGTGCTGCCAGGCGATGACCTTGCGCAGGGCCTCCAGCGGATCGGCGCCGGCAAGCTGGAGACGGGAGAGTTCACGGGCGATACGGTCGTACTCGTGCTTGTCCACCGCCTCTCGCAGGTTGGCTTCGGCCGCGGCCACCTTCTCCTGCTGGGGCGGCTCGGTCAGGTCGAGCCAGATCTCGTCCCCCTCGATCTGCACCGGATAGCGCCGCAGCTTGTCGCCACCGACCAGGGTTTCGCCGGATTCCAGGTCGAACTTCCAGTTATGCCAGTTGCAGGTCAGGATGCAGCCATCGGTCAGGTTCCCCTCCTTGAGCGGATAGCCTTCATGCGGACAGCGGTTGTTGCAGGCGAAGACTCCCTTGGGCCCGTCGAACAGCACGATCTGCCGGCCCTCCAGCCGCAGCAGCAGCGAACCCTTCTCCGACAGCTCGCTGTAACTGCCCGCACGCACGAAGCTCATGGCCCCATCCTTTCCTATATTTAAAAAGAAAAATCTTTATTTATCAAATCTGAGCCTCTCCGAGAGCTTTTGCAAGATTTTTCTTTAGAAAATCGGACCGGAAATCTATACCTGAAGTCTATGGCGGAGAAATCGACCAAGACCATCAAAACCCGGCAGGCGATCCTGGAGCTGCTGAAACGGCAGGGGCCGCAGAGCGCCCAGGCCATGGCCAAAGAGCTCGCCATCACCCCCATGGCGGTGCGGCAGCATCTCTACGACCTCTTTGATCAGAAGCTGGTGGCTCAGGGCGCGGAGGCCGAGGATACGAGGGACAAGGCAGAAAGTTGTATAGACAAGCGACCTTCCGCCGGCCGGCCGGTGAAACGCTGGCGCCTGACGGAGGAGGCCAACAACCTTTTCCCCGACCGCCATGCGGATCTTGCCGTTGAACTGATCGCCTCGGTCCGCAGCACCTTCGGCGCCGATGCCATGGAGCGCCTGATCGCCGTGCGCTCGGAGCAGCAGACCGCCCACTACCGCGCCGTCCTCGATGGGGCCGCCGATCTGGGCGAGAAGCTCGCGGCCCTGGCCCGCGCGCGCAGCGACGAGGGCTACATGGCCGAGGTGCTGAAGGAGGAGGACGGCGGCTATCTCTTCGTCGAGAACCACTGTCCGATCTGCGCCGCGGCCAAGAGCTGCACGGGCATCTGCGCCGCCGAGCTTTCAGTCTTCCAGGCCGCACTCGGCCCCGATATCCGCCTGGAACGCACAGAGCACCTGCTGACCGGCGCCCGGCGCTGCGCCTACCGGGTCGCCAGTAAAGTCTCGACGTAAGCGGGCACCACCTCGCTGGCGGGACCATGGATGCGGTCGTGGAACAGGCTGGCGCCTTCGGAAGGCTCCAGGTTCAGTTCGATGGTTTGCGCGCCGGGACGGCCGTAGCGGCGTACCTCCTCGACGAAACCGGCGGCCGGATAGACGCTGCCGGAGGTGCCGATCGAGAGGAAGAGATCGCACTGGCCCAGCGCCGCGTAGATGCGTTCCATCTGGTAGGGCATCTCCCCGAACCAGACCACATCGACCCGCAGGCCACCCGTCTCCCCACACTGCGGGCATTCGCTCTCCCGGGACATTTCGCCCCGCCAGTCCGAGACCCCCTCGCAGGCCAGGCACTTCGCCTTCAGCAACTCGCCATGCATATGCAGCAGCTTCGCGGAGCCGGCCCGTTCATGCAGGTCGTCGATGTTCTGGGTCACCAGCAGAAAGTCTCCCGGCCACTCGGCCTCGAGCCGCGCCAGAGCCAGATGCGCGGCATTGGGCTGGACCTCGGGTGACAGAAGACCGGCGCGGCGGTGATTGTAAAAGCCGTGCACCCGTTCCGGATCCCGCTCAAAGGCTTGCGGCGTGGCCACCTCCTCGAGCCGCACCTTTGCCCAGATGCCGTCGGCGTCGCGAAAGGTATCCAGACCGGATTCCTTGGAAATGCCGGCGCCGGTGAGAATGACCAGTGACTTGCTCATATTACAATTTTCCTACAATCTTCCTGTCTTCGTCCGTGCCGCGCCCGATTACGACCTCCAGGAAGGATATCGGCGGCACGGGGCATGTCTTCTTCGGCGACCATCATCCTTCCCCGCGTCATGGAAGACCACAGCCTTGCCGGCATCAAGTATGAGGTTTCGTATGACCGCGCTCCAGGTTCTCTTCGTCTGCACCGGAAATATCTGCCGTTCACCCTCCGCAGAAGGCGTGCTGCGCGCCCGGCTGGCAGAGGCAGGCCTGACCGATAAGGTGCGGGTGGATTCGGCCGCCACCCACGATTACCACACGGGCGAAGCCCCCAATCCCCGCGCGTTGCGCGCCTGCGCGAAGCGGGGTTACGACCTGACCCCACTGCGCGCCCGGAGACTGGCGCCGGACGATTTCGAAAACTTCGACGTGATTTCCGTCATGGATTCCGGTCATATGGAGATCCTGCGGAGACTGTGCCCGGCGGGAGAAGAGCATCGGCTGATGCTGTTCCTGGACCATGCCGCGCCGCCGCTGCGGGGGCAGGACGTGCCCGATCCCTATTACGGCGGGCCGGAGGATTACGAGCGGATGCTGGATCTGATCGAGGAAGGCATGACGGGATTGATCGACCACCTGCGCAGCAGGTTGTGAGCCTCTCACAGACTCATAATGACCGGGTCGGCCTGGGGATCGCCTATGCGGTCGCCGGCATGCTGATGATGGCCATCATGGACACCATCGTGAAGTGGCTCAGCACCGGCTATCCGGTCAGCGAGATCATGGTCTTCCGGAACGCCTTCGGCCTGCTGCCCCTGCTGGTGGTGTTGATGATCTCGCGGGATTATCGCAGCCTGCGCAGCCCACAACCCCTGCTGCAGATCCTGCGCGCGCTCTTTGCGCTGGGCGCGGGCTTCATGTTCTTCGCCGCGCTGCGGACCATCCCCCTGGCGGATGCCTTCGCCCTGGCCTTCACCGGTCCCCTCTTCATCACGGCGCTTTCGGTGCCGCTGCTGCGCGAGAAGGTCGGCATCCACCGCTGGTCGGCGGTCATCGTCGGCTTCGTGGGAACGCTCGTGATCCTACGTCCGGCCGGTCAGAGCTTCGATCCGGCGGCGCTGCTGGTGATCGGCGCAGCCCTCTGCTACGCCATGATCATGATCCTCACCCGGCGCCTGGCGCCGCAGAACACGACCCTCTCGATGATGATCTGGACCGCGAGTATCTCGCTGGTGGTCTCCGCCGCCATCGCGCCCTTCGAGTGGGTCACGCCCAGTCCGACGGATTTCACGCTGCTGGCCCTGATGGGCCTGATCGGCAGCGCCGGCATGTTCCTGATCGGACAGGCCTACCGCTACGCCCCGGCCGCCGTGATCGCCCCCTTCGACTACTCGATCCTGCTCTGGGGCGTCCTCTTCGGCTGGCTGCTCTGGAACGAGTTGCCCGACGCCTATGTCTGGGCCGGCGCCGCCATCGTCATCGCCAGCGGCATCTATATTATCCGGCGCGAAACGCGAACGGCGGGTTAGGGTATGAGGCTTTTAACCGGCCTTGAGAAGTGAATTGCCTAAATCTGGATTTTCTCAACCTCATTCAAACAAATCCCGTCTTCGCGGCGATCATACATCTGAGTCGTTCTCGTTGAGGAATGCGCAGCCATCAGCTGCGCCTTCTCCAGCAAACCGCCGCCCTTGAGATACGCGGTTATCCCAGTGGCTCGGAAGGTGTGGTTATTGATTGGCGCTGTGATGCCAGCTGCCCGTGCGCGGCGACGGATCATATCCCAAGCGTTTTGACGGGGCAGGGGTGTGCTGCTTAGTTCTCGTGTGCCTCGCGTGATTGTTGGGAAGAGCGGTCTCTTCGGATCTCCAGCCAATCTAGCCACGTCGATGTAGTCGGCAAGGTATTCTTCGAGTAGGTGGTGGCAGGGCATTTCATGGTCCTTGCCACCCTTCTCATGCAAACGGATCCAAAGCCTGCGGTTACGATGGTATGCGTCTTCGACCTTCATAGCGAGGACGGCCGAGATCCGTCCGAAGGTGAAGGCCATGAGCGCGATCAAGGCGCGGTCGCGGTACCCGGCCAGGCTGGGGCTTTCCTCACCAGTTTTCCGATTCCGCCTGGTTAGCGAAATGCTATCCAGGAGCTCGCGGGCTTCTTCGGCGAGGAGGACCGGTGTTTTGCCCTTTCGTACGGTGAGTCGCGGCCCCTTCACGCTTGTTACAGGTGACGCCGGCAGGATCCCACCCGTGACTAGCCAGTCGAAGAGCATGCGCAGCGCAGCCAGGTGCTGCTTCACGGTGGCCTTACTATAGTGCTGGCTCATGGCCTCGATGTAAGTGCCGACGTGGATCGCTTCGATCAGGTCGAGCTCGTCGAGACCCTTGGCTTCGCACCATGCAAAGAACTGGGTGACGTTACGGTAGTAGGCTTCACGGGTATGCGGGCTCCGGATCGTCGCCACGAAGAACTCGATAAAGCGCTTTGCCGAGTTTTCGCCAGCATCGGCAACAATAGCTGGAACGGCGGTCGTGAGACCGACCGCGGTCGATGCTGTGTGAGTAGGAACTGAAGTCACGAGGCTTTCTTCTTACAGAAATGAAGAGCGATGAACGGTGGCATATTATCGATTGTCTTGCTTTGAGTTGCCTCTTCGACCGTACTTAGTTCTGCCGCTTCTCGTGCCTTTACAATTGCGCGCTCCTTGAAATCGTTCGGCCCGGCATTTGGGTTCAGCCCAAAATTCGGATGTTCTTTTCCCGACGTAATTATCCCCAGACGATGTGAATGGCTTGGTAGCTGGTCTTTAGTGATCAGGATCGTCTCGGAGCCTCCTGAGGCGCCGTGCTTACGTTCAGTAGTAAGTCGGCCGTCAGCTCGATTCATGCCGGCGCCTGCAACAACAAGGGTGCGGCCAGCAAATCTATCAGCTTCAACCGAGCCGACGTTTTCCCAGTCATCAGGACACTTAGCAAGATCGAAGGCTATAACAGCACCAGTTGGTAGAGATGACGAGCCGGCCTTTACGACCTGAATTGTTCCGAAGTTGCCAAACTTGATACCTTCACCTTTCAAATAAGATACCAAAATGATTCCTACGAATACGACCCAAGTAGCAATAAACGCGACAGCGGCATAGGACAGAAGTTTGACCGGTATACGTTCTAGAATCGTCGTCCACGGCATATAAGGCCCCCAAGATTATAAAGACATCACATCATATGACATAACGTCCTTTATGTCATGTAGACAGATGTCGTATATCTGAGCAACAATACAATGAAGGGTTGGGGGATTCTTCGTGTCAATTAGAATCAAGGCACGATCAGCTTGGTCGACAATCAAAGCTAACTCTGTCTGGTCGGCCGTTGTAGCTGGTCTGATCGTGGCAGCAATTGTTTATATCGTTGGATTGTTTTGGGAGATTGATTATGAAGCTCGTTGGCATTGGACATACTGCAGATACTTCACGAGCGACGAACTGGACGACGGTTGCTAGCATAGCGGCAGTCTTGCTTGGAGTTGCGCTGACGTCACCAACCCATTCAATGGCCTGTGAACTTGAGGACTTGACCACCGCACCAACTGGAAAAGTCACTGAAACTGCTCAGACGAATTTTGCAGCGCTTGCTGCCTGCCTGGTTGCACTCGACGACGAGAATAAGAAATTAAGAGAAGCTCTGGACGAAATACGTTCAGAAAGTGCTCCAACTTCGTCTGCTGCCGCTGAGATTCCTGCTGGCGCTGTAATCGCATTTGATAACCCAAATGGTTGCCCACCTGGCTGGACCGATATGGGCCAAGGCTGGCGCGGCCATACACTTGTCGCGGCAGTTGCGGATACAAACGACAGGTTCGGTTTTCGTAGATCGGGTGGCGAAGCCTCAGTGACGCTGAGTTTAACTCATCTCCCGCCGCATGATCATGGCGGGATATGGGGTGGCACAGAGCAAAAGGCAGGTATGTTAAATGAACCCGCCTACCATTCTTCCGGCTACGCTCAAGCAAGAATGGAAGGTGGAGGACAACCGCATGAAAACATGCCGCCATATATTGCGCTTTATTTTTGCAAGAAGATGGCCTCGTAACTTCAGTTTCTTCACGCATAAAATAACGGCAATTGGGAACAAGCTTCCAGCAGCGCTTGTGAAATTGCCAAACGCTACCAGCCCGGCTGTGTAATCAAAACACGGAAAATCTAACCATTCGATTGGGGCAAGTAAAAAAGTGAACATGGAACCAAGCTCCACTTGCGTTGCTTGTAAGCATCCTATCCCGGACGGAGCGTCAAAGTGCGCAAAATGCGGTACGATGCAAAACGTGTGGAGGTTCCTCCCTTTTGGTCAAAACAGCCTCGCCCTAGTTATTGCTCTAACTTCAGTAATCGGATTGGTGGGAGACCGCCTTTATGATCGTGTAGCAGGTGAATATTCAAATATCCGAATGGCGCCTGTTGCTTCAAGTCAGCTTGGGGTAACGGTTTTGGCTTCCAATACTGGAACTCGCGCAGGAGTATTATCTGGCGCAGAACTCGAAGTGGTCGGAAGTTGGGGCAACGCCATATTTGACATGAACATTTCAGGAGGTGCGACATTTGTCGAGGCAGGTGATGACGTTCTCGTTGAGTTTGTCCTATCTGATCTACGCCCTTTGAAAGAGCTACTTGACGCGTACTTAGACAGTATCTCTTTGCCCAAGGAAAACGCTGAAGCGTATGACTGCCTCATAAGTGTAGAGCATGTTCTCTATGAAGATACGTTGAAGTTATCGCCGATGGCCTCGCCGAATTTTGAAGCCCCTGGTGCAAAGGCTTCGCCTGAAACGAGCTTTATCACGCGTTCTCTCTCCTGTTGGGATCTTGGTCTGCCAATTAGGGGGGTTTTATTGTCACCGGCGGATAATTCTTCCGAGTGATGCGCACCACGAAGTGATTGAGTTTCTGTGCCCTGGGGCTAACTGCAGTCCTAAGCTGTGGCGGCTGGAGATCATCGAAGATCTATAGTGTATTGTGATAGTTACTTTTTTTTGGGGACAGTCGCTCGTCCGTTTATTCAAAAATTTGCAGCAGAAATATGCAACCTACCAATTGCCCGATTTCTGCGGGCTTCGGCAATTGGTGCAAAACTTATGATTTTCGCACCAGTCGACGCATCTTTTCTGACGGAGTGCTGGCCCAGAGCGAAGATGACAAGTCCCTATCTCTAATCCTTCGTATCGCTTAACTGATAGCTGGTTTCGCGGGTATAGACCGGGCCACCCTTGCCCAGTTCGCTGGAGTAGAGTTCGAACTGCGTGACCTGGAAGGGTTCGGTGCGGAAGAGGGCGTGCTGGGCGAAGAAGGTGCGCAGCTTGCTGCCGGGGCTCTTGGAGAAGCGGGCCAGGGTCACGTGGGGATGGAACTTCCGGCCTTCCGGCGCCAGGCCATTGCTGTTCAGCGCCCGCTCGATCCGGCTCTGCAGGGCGGAAAGCTCCGGTGAGGTCTGGACACCGACCCAGACGGCCCGCGTCTTGCGGCCCTCACCGAACTGGCCCAGGCCGGTCAGGGCCAGTTCGAAGGGCGGGCCCGAGAGCGCGGAGAGCGCGGCATCGATATCGGCGGCCTGGATAGAGTCGACCTCGCCGATGAAACGCAGGGTCAGATGAAAATTCTCCGGACGCACCCAGACCGCACCCGGCAGGCCGGAGCACATGCGTGCCAGCCGTTCCACCAGATCGTTCGGCAAAGCTAATGCAACAAACAGTCGCATAGAGTGACGTCCCTCAAAAACTCAATCGCCGAAAATGCCTTCTCCGCCGTAAATCCCGTCGGGCGCTCCGCCCGGCGATGTCCTCATTCCCCTCGCACGCAAGTCCCAAAGTCCTGGACCGGGCCACCCGTGATCACGGGCAGGGATAGGTATAAATCTTGTGGACCTGTTCGATCGCGTCCAGCGCATCAGCCGAAAGATTGATGCGGCTTGCCGCAATATCGAGCTTCATCTGCGCCATGGTCGTGGAGCCCATGATGGCAGAGGTGACGAACTGACGCGAGACCACGTAGGCCAGGGCCATCTGTGCCGGATCCAGATCATGGGCCCGTGCGACCTCCAGATAGGCCCGCACCGCGTTGTCGGCATGATCGCCGCGATAGCGCCGGTTTTCCGGGAACAGCGTGAAGCGCGCGCCTTCCGGGCTCTGACCGTCGAGATACTTGCCGGTCAAGGTGCCGGCGCCCAGGGGCGCGTAGGCCAGCAGGCCGCAGTCTTCCCGGATGGCGACCTCGGCCAAGCCGGCTTCGAAACTCCGGTTCAGCAGGCTGTAAGGATTCTGGATCGAGGCGAGGCGCGGTCCGCGCGCCTCCTCCGCCAGCCGCAGGAAGGTCATGACGCCCCAGGGGGTCTCGTTGGAAACGCCGATATGGCGGATCTTGCCGGCGCGCACCAGATCCTCGAGCACGCCCAGCGTCTCCTCGATCGGCGTTGCCTGCTCCTCGGCATCATAGGTGAAACCCAGCCGGCCGAAATAATTGGTGCCCCGGTCGGGCCAGTGGAGCTGGTACAGGTCGATGTAGTCGCTCTGAAGCCGCTTCAGGCTCGCGTCCACCGCCGGCACGATGTGTTCGCGGGTCAGGCGCGGATGGCCGTCGCGGATGTAGGGAAAGCGCGTACCGGGCCCCACCACCTTGGTCGCGATCACCACCTTGTCGCGGCAGCGGCGCGCGGCCAGCCAGTTGCCGATGATCTCTTCGGTGCGCGTGTAGGTCTCGGCGCGCGGCGGCGCCGGATACATCTCGGCGGTATCGAAAAAATTCACCCCCTCGCCGAGGGCATAGTCCATCTGCTCGAAGGCCTCATCCTGGCTGTTCTGCGACCCCCAGGTCATGGTTCCGAGGCAGATGGCACTGACCTTCAGGTCGCTGCGCCCGAGACGGCGATAATCCATTCTTCTTCCTTGTATTTTAGGGCCGATTGGCCATCAGCGGAACAGTGTGAGCACACCAGTATAGCCGTATACCCGATCGCGCGAGATCTCGCCATTGGCGAAAAAGCCGGCGATCGGAATATCACCGAATTCCTCTTGAATCATCCTCATCTCCTCGGAATTCGATCCAAAGAGATTCTGACCGCGGCCGACGCAGCTATAGTAAAGGCCCGCCCGGGCCTCGCCGCCGCCGCGCGCCTTGATGTCTTTCAGCATCCGGCGCATATCCTGCTCCGCCGCGGCGTGATCGCGCCGGCAGAACAGCAGCTTTCGGCCCGGCTCGACCGCTTCGCCGACCGTCACCCAGCCGCGTTCGATATCGAGCGCCATGAGGTTACGCACCAGGTAGTCGCTGGTGTCGCTGTTGCTCATGGGAAAGGCCGCGAAGATGTAACCGGCGATCCGGCGCAGATCGCGGGCCAGCAGTTCGCCGATGTCCTCCTTGAAAACCTCGAAGGCCGGCCGGCCGTCGATCTCCCGGATCACATTGTCTTCCGCCTGGGTGATCTCACGCAAAGGGCCGATCGGCGAACAGCCCTGGGTCAGGCCGGTGATCACCTCGATCTCGGGCTTTAACAGCACCCCGGAGACGCCGCCGTCGATCACCCGGTCGGCGATCTGGGGAAACTCGCCGATGCGGCTGGCCGCGAGGCCGCCGACCAGGAAGGGGGCGGTTTTGTCTGCAAGAGTTTCCACCACCTCGGTCAGCGCGACGTTCCGCGGATCCCCATGGATAATGGCGAGCCCCGGCCGTTCGTCACCGAGCCAGTGCTGCTGGACGGCGAGCAGATCGCCCAGGCCGTTCTCGGGAGCTTCATCCATGACCGGTGCAAAGACCCGAAAGGAATCCTCCGGCAGGGCCATGACCATGACCGAAAGCGCGCCGCGGTCGTGATACTCGACCCCGCTGCCCAGAACACCGAGCCCCACGGTTCCGACCCAGTGCTGGATGCCGGTTTTTTCCCGCAGGAAGGTCAGCAGGCTGCCGGTGTCTTTGGTGAAGGCGTCCGTCAGGTAAAGAAAGCCGAGATTGGCCCCGGGGGGCAGTTCCAGCAACGCGTCGCTGCAGGCCTTGACCGCGGTGGCCCAGTCGGGTCCGCTCGCCCAGGCGGACTTGAAACCCTCCGCCCCGAGCGCGCCGGATTCCGGCAGGCCGGCAAACTGTTCCAGCTCGTCATTGGCCATGACTGGCCTCCGTACCCTGGACGCGCGCGAGCAAGGCTTCGACCTGCGGCAGGATTCGCTCGACGATGACGGCGACCCCCGCCTTGTTGGGATGAATGCCGTCCCGCTGGTTCAGATCGGCCTCCAGGGCGACGCCGTCCAGGAAGAAGGCGTAGAGGTCCACAGCGTGTTTTTCCGCCAGGCGCGGATAGACGGAATCAAACTCCGCCGCATATTCCTGGCCCAGGTTGCGGGGCGCCAGCATGCCGGCCAGCAGGATGGGGATCGAATCCCCCTTGAGGCGGGTCAGGATCGCATCGAGGTTTTCGTAGGTCTGGGCCGGATCCAGGCCGCGCAGGCCGTCATTGGCGCCCAGTTCCACGATCACCGCGTCCGGCTGGTCGGCCAGCGCCCAGTCCAGGCGCGCCCGGCCGGAGGCCGTGGTGTCGCCCGAGTTGCCGCTGTTGATGACCGTGACGTTGTGATCCCGGGCGCGCAGCGCGGCTTCGAGCTGCTCAGGAAAGGTTTCGCCGTCGACCAGGCCGTAACCGTGGGTCAGGCTGTCGCCGAAGGCCATGAGGCGCAGGGGCTCCTCGGCGCCGGCCCGTTGCGGCAGACCCGCAGCCATAATCACGGCCAGGACCAGGGCCCAGCGCCGGACAGCGGTGAGATGACGAAGGGCCTGCGCGGCGGAAGAGGAAGCAGAAAGAGAGCTGAAAAAGAAGGTCACGGCCAAGGCTTCTGTACAATTCGCGAAAAATATAGGACGAGGTGAAAGAGCGATCAACTCGCCTGCAGGGGATGAAATAGCTGCAAGCGTTGAAAAAGCCCGCTTCCGGACCATATCGGAAGAGCTATTTTGCAGTATCCATCGATTTTATTAGGGATTTCGGACCTTGCCAGACGCCGACAAGCTCTTTCACCCCGGTTCCGATCTCTCCTCATCCAGCCAGAAGGGCCCGATCATCGCCCTGGAGGGCGTTGAGCTGACCCTGCCTTCGGAGGCCGGTCCGGTGCACATTCTGCGCGGGCTGGACCTGGCTATCGCACCGGGCGAGACCGTCAGCGTGGTCGGGCCCTCCGGGTCTGGCAAATCCTCGATGATGATGATCATGGCCGGCCTGGAGCGCGCGAGCCAGGGCCGGGTCGCGATCGGCGGCACCGACTTTACCAGTCTCGACGAAGACGGCCTGGCGCGCTTCCGGCGCGACGCGGTCGGGATCGTGTTTCAGGACTTCCACCTGGTGCCGACCATGACGGCGCTGGAGAACGTCGCCATTCCGCTGGAGCTGGCCGGCCGCGCCGATGCCTTCGACCGCGCCGCGGTCTGCCTGGAGGCGGTCGGCCTGGGCCATCGTCTCACCCACTATCCCGGGCAGCTTTCCGGCGGCGAGCAGCAGCGCACGGCCCTTGCCCGTGCCTTTGCCCCCGAACCGGACCTGCTGCTGGCGGACGAGCCGACCGGCAATCTGGACGGTGCCACCGGCGAAACGGTCATCGAGCTGCTGTTCGATCTCCAGGCGCAGCACGGCACGACCCTGGTGCTCATCACCCACGATCCGCAACTGGCCGCACGCTGCGGACGCACCGTGCGGCTGCTCGACGGGCTGATCGTCGATGACGGCCATAATCAGGATGCACAAGCGTGACCGCTCTGGGCGAAAGCGTCCGGCAGGACCTCCTGCCGCGCAATGAGGGCCGCAGTCGCAGGGGCGGTTCGACCCGGGTTGCCTTCGGCTTCGCAAAGCGCGAACTGCGGGCGGGCCTGCAGGGTTTCCGGATCTTCCTGGCCTGCCTGATCCTCGGCGTGGCCGCGATTGCCGGCGTCGGCTCGCTGTCTCTCTCCATGGTCGAAGGCCTGCGCAACGACGGCCGCGCCCTGCTGGGCGGCGACATGGCGCTGAACCTGATCCACCGGCCGGCCGAAGAAAGCCAGCGCGCCTGGCTGGCCGAACGGGCCACGATCTCCGAAGTGGTCGAGATGCGCGCCATGGCCCGGGGCCTGAGCGAAGACGCCAAGCGCGTTCTGGTCGAGCTGCGCGCCGTCGATAATCTCTATCCGCTCTATGGCGAAGTGCGCCTGGACAAGGGTGACGGCGCCAGCACAAGCGAATCGGAATCGGCGGGGGCCGGCGCACTGGCGCAGGCCCTGAGCTTTACCGACGGCAACTGGGGCGCGGCCATCGATCCGCGCGCGCTGCGCCGCCTCGGGTTGCAGATCGGCGACCAGGTGACCGTGGGCGAGACCGCCTTCGTCATCCGCGCCACCCTTCTGAAGGAGCCGGATCACACGACCCGCGCCTTCACCCTGGGCCCCAGCTTCATGATCGCCGCGGAAAGCCTGGACTCGACCGGCCTGATCCAGCCCGGCAGCATGACCCGCTATGACTACCGCCTGGCTCTGCCGGCGGAAACCGACGCGGCGAGCTTCAAGAATGCGCTCAACGAGAGCTTTCCGGAGGCCGGCTGGCGGATCCGGGACGCCACGGCGGCCGCGCCGCGGGTGACGCGCTTTCTCGACCGCCTGACCCTCTTTCTGACCCTGGTCGGCCTGACCGCCCTGCTGGTCGGCGGTGTGGGCGTCGGCAATGCGACCCGCAGTTATCTGGAAGGCAAGACCGCGACCATCGCCACCCTGAAGTGCCTGGGCGCGCCGGGTGAGCTGATCTTCAAGGTCTACCTGATCCAGATCCTGCTGCTGGCGGCACTGGGCACGGCGGTCGGCCTGATCATCGGCGCGGTGGCGCCCATGCTGGTGGCAATCCTGCTCGGCGACAGCCTGGGCTGGAACGCGGTGGTCGGGCTCTATCCCATTCCCCTGGCGGTCGCCGGCGTCTTCGGCCTTCTGACCGCCCTGACCTTTTCCCTCTGGTCCCTGGGCCGGGCCCGCGAGGTCGCGCCGGCCAGCCTGTTCCGCAGCGTGATTGCGCCGGCCAAGGGCCGGCTGGGGTCAGGCATGGCGCTGAGCGTGCTCGGCAGCGGCGGACTCCTGGCCGCACTGGTGATCCTGACCGCCGTGGACCAGAAGATCGCGCTCTTCTTCGTGATCGGCGCGCTGATCGCCTTCGCCATCTTCTACGTCACCGCCCTGGGCGTCATGGCGTTGGCCCGCCGGGCGCCGCGCGCCAGGATCCCCAGCCTGCGGCTGGCCGTGGCCAACCTGCACCGGCCGGGCGCGCCGACGCCAAGCGTGGTGCTCTCGCTCGGGCTCGGGCTGACCGTGCTGGTCACCATCGCCCAGATCGAGGGCAATCTGACCCAGCAGGTCGAACAGAACCTGCCGGAGGAAGCCCCGGGCTTTTACTTCATCGATATCCAGCCGGATCAGATCGAGGCCTTCGACGAACTGGTCGAGAGCATTCCCGGGACCTCCGACCTGCAGCGCGTGCCCATGCTGCGCGGCCGGATCTCCGCGGTCAAAGGCCTGCGGCCGGATCAGTTGAAGGTCCCGACCGAGATCGGCTGGATCTTCCGCGGCGACCGGGGCCTGACCTGGTCGCGCACCCCGCCGCCCAATACCAACCTGACCCTGGGTGAGTGGTGGCCGCCGGACTATAGCGGCAAGCCGCTGGTCTCCCTGGACGAAGAGGTGGCCAAGCACCTCAACCTCGTAATCGGCGACAAGCTGACCATCAACATCCTGGGCCGGGACGTTGAGGTCGAGATCGCCAACCTGCGAGAGATCGACTGGTCGCAGCTCTCGATCAACTTCGTCATGGTCTTCTCACCGGGACTGCTGTCCTCGGCGCCCCAGACCCAGATCGCCACCGTACGGGCCGCACCGGAGGTCGAGGACCAGATCGAGCGGGCGGTGACCGACCGCTTCGTAAACATCTCCTCGATCCGGGTCAAGGAAGCCCTGGAAGCGGTCTCGGAGCTGCTGGGCCAGGTGGCGACCGCCGTGCGGGCCACTGCCTCCATCGCACTTTTCGCCGGGGTCCTGGTGCTGGCCGGCGCCGTGGCGGCCGGACATCAGCGCCGGGTCTACGACGCCGTGATCCTGAAGGTTCTGGGGGCGACGCGGGCCACGATCGGCCGGGCCTTCCTGCTGGAATACGGCCTGCTGGGCGGCCTGACCGCGGCCATTGCCGCCGTGCTGGGCAGCGGGGCGGCCTTTCTGGTGATCACGGAAATCATGAAGCTGGAGTTCGTGTTTCAACCTTGGGCAGTGATCTCCACCGCGATCATCGCGACCGCCATCACCCTGCTGTTCGGATTTGCCGGAACCTGGCGGGCTTTGGGTCAGAAAGCGGCGCCGTTGCTGCGCAATGAATAGGCGTCGCCGCCCTATTCATTCTGGGTTAATCCGAATTGTCGCACAGCTTGTGCGGAAATATGTTGATTCGTATCCCGGAAGCTCCAATATTAGGCGCAGATTTCACGTTAGGACCAACGAGGACTATCACTATGGTTAACGGCCCTGACCGCCGCTTTATGACCTCCAGCCAGGCTGACGCCGCCCAGATTGACGTCGGCCTGCGGAGCTACATGCTCCACGTGTACAACTATATGACTGTCGCAATGCTGGTGACCGGCGTCGTTGCTTACGCTGCCTCCCAGAGCGAAACCCTGATGGCGGCCATCTATGGCACGCCGCTGCAGTGGGTGGTGATGCTGGCCCCGCTTGGGCTGGTGTTCTTCCTGTCCGCGCGCATTCACGCGCTGAAGGCCATGACGGCGCAGACCCTCTTCTGGGTCTATTCCGGCATGATGGGCCTGGCGATCTCCTACATCTTCCTGGTCTATACCGGGGCCTCGATCACCCGGGTCTTCTTCATCACCGCAGCGGCCTTCGCCGGCCTCAGCCTGGTCGGTTACACGACCAAGAAGGACCTGACGGGCATGGGCTCGTTCCTGATCATGGGCCTGATCGGCATCATCGTGGCCTCGATCGTGAACATCTTCCTGGCCTCGGCCATGATTCACTTCGTGGTCTCGGTCGCCGGCGTGCTGATCTTCGCGGGCCTCACCGCCTACGACACCCAGCAGATCAAGAACATGTACCTCGAGTCCGATGGCACCGAGGTTTCGGAGAAGAAGGCGATCATGGGCGCCCTGCGGCTCTATCTCGACTTCCTCAACATGTTCCTCTTCCTGCTGCATCTCTTCGGCAACCGCGAGTAACGCCGAGCAGGATCTAAGGATCAAAGACGAAAGGCCCGGTTTTCGCCGGGCCTTTTTCTATTGGAGCGATGCCGGACCGATTAGATGCCGGGCCCGTCAGATGCAGCGGCCGCCGTCCACCTCCATGCAAACACCGGTGATGAAGCCGGCTTCGTCGGCGGCGAAGTAAAGCGCGGCCTGGGCGATGTCGGCCGGGGTGGAGAAGCGCCCGAGCGGGATGGTGGCTTCGAACCTCTTGCGGTTCTCCGGGGTGTCGGGCACACCCATGAAGGTCTCCAGCAGGCCGGTCTCGCCGATCACCGGGCAGATGGCGTTGACCCGGATAGCGTCCGGGGCCAGCTCCACCGCCATGGATTTGGTCATGACATTGGCCGCCCCCTTGGAGCCGTTGTAGACGGTCAGACCGGGCCGGGGGCGCAGGGCCGCGGTCGAAGAGGTGTTGATGATGCAGCCGCCACCCTGGCTGCGAAAGACCGGCACCGCCTCCAGCGCCGCGAGATAGATCGCCTTTACGTTGACGTCATAGATACGGTCGAACTCTTCCTCGCTGACCTCCAGCATCGACTTGTTGCGGTGCGCGGCGCCGGCGTTGTTCACCAGGATGTCGAGCCGCCCGTAGGTCTCACTGGCCGCCGCGACCATCGCCGCCACCTCTGACCGCTTCGTGACGTCGGTCTGGGCCGCCGTTGCCCGGCCGCCGGCCGCGGTGATTCCTTCGGCCACCTGGCCCGCCGCCTGACCGTTGATGTCAGCCACCACAACGGCCGCGCCCTCGGCGGCAAAGAGCTCGGCAATGCCCTTTCCGAAGCCCGAGCCGCCACCGGTCACGATCGCGACCTTGTTCTCCAGACGCATCAATCATCCTCCCTGTTCGAATTCCGGATCATCTTTGCGCCGAGGGTAACGGCTTTTCGCGCAGGGGCCAATCCGGCTCTCGAGCAGCAGGTTTTCGGGATGTCGCGGGTTCGGCAAACCTCAACCCGGATCAGGACGGTTTACATCAAGGCGGTTTATAGCTGATCGACCATCTGATTGAGGCGCTCGACATAGCGGCCGCCGAGGTTGCCGCCGTCACCTTCGATGGATTTCTCGAGGATCGTCTCCAAGGCGCTCACGTGCTCACCGAGCAAGGCGAGGCCCTTTTCATCCAGCAGACGCTCATGCTTCAGGAGTCTGGAGAGAGAATCGCCGATCTGCGTGATCAGGGGATACCCGAAGCTGCCGCCCTGCCCCTTGATATCATGGGCAATCCCGCGCATCTCCTGCACCGCATCCGGCCAGGCCATCTCGCCGCCGCTGGCCGCCTGGTACTGCCGCTGCAGTTCCGCAATGCCTTCCCGCGCGCCTTCGATGAACATCGCCTGCAGTTCTTCAGCAGTTGGGATGGCGTTAACGTCGATACCCGTCATATAGAGTGATCCGTCAAATCCCCGGGGGCAGAAGAGCCAGTGGAACGCACTGGTTGGGGAGCGATTGGTCTGATGCAAAGTCCGTTGCAGAGAGTTTGTTTACCATAAGTATATTAACAAATGTATATCGAGTTTGGGCCGCCGCGGAGCCGCTCGCCCCACCCCAAGATCCGGCCTGAGATACGACTCCAGATCTGGCCCGAGACCTGGCCCGAGATCTGCCGGGCTCCTCCGCGGGAAAGAGGCCGCAGGAATCAAAGCTTCGGTTGATCGCAGTCGGCCCGCCGGACTAATCTGCTGTTGCGACTAATCTGCTGTTGTCCGGGCGCCATCGCGTCCGCCGCGCTTCCAAATCTTCCGCCGCCCCCTGTGCGCTTTTATGTCAGGTCTCATGGATCAGCCCGCCGCCCATCAGTCATCCATCGTGAAGCCCGATCCTCAAAGCCCGGCCGCGGCGTCTTCCGCCAAGACCCCCGACCTGCTCGATAGCCTGCCGACCGGGCCTGCCATGCCAGCCGCGGCTCCCCTGTCGCGCGACCGGGAGATTCTGAAGACAATCTTCGGCTTCGAATCTTACCGCGGCGAACAGGCGGAGATCATCCGGCATGTGATCGAGGGCGGCGACGCCCTGGTGCTGATGCCGACCGGCGGCGGCAAGTCGCTCTGTTATCAGATTCCCGCCATCGTGCGCCCGGGCGTGGCCATCGTGGTCTCGCCGCTGATCGCCCTGATGCAGGATCAGGTCGAAAACCTGAAACAGCTCGGGGTCCGGGCCGCCGCGCTCAATTCTTCGCTGGCCTTCCGCGATGCGGTCGCAATCGAGCGCAAGCTGCGCAACGGCGAACTCGATCTGCTCTACGTCGCGCCGGAACGGCTGCTGACAGACCCTTTCCTGGCGTTGCTCGACGACTGCGAACTGGCGCTTTTCGCCATCGACGAGGCACACTGTGTCTCCCAATGGGGACATGATTTCCGGCCGGAATACCTGCAGCTCACGGTGCTGCACAACCGCTATCCCTGGGTGCCGCGCATCGCCCTGACCGCCACGGCGGACGGTCCGACGCGCCGCGACATCCTGGAGCGCCTGGAACTGGGCGAAGGCCGTGCCTTCGTCGCCGGTTTCGACCGCCCCAACATCCGCTATTCGGTGCAGGCCAAAACCACGCCGCGCAATCAACTGCTGCGCTTCCTCGCCGAGCGCAAAGGCCAAGCGGGCATCGTCTACTGCCTGTCACGCAACAAGGTCGACGAGACCGCCGCCAAACTCTGTGACGAGGGCTACCGGGCCCTGCCCTATCATGCCGGGCTCGATCCGGAGGTCCGCGCCGCCAACCAGGACCGCTTCATCAAGGAAGAAGGCATCGTGATGGTGGCGACCATCGCCTTCGGCATGGGCATCGACAAGCCGGACGTGCGCTTCGTCGCTCACCTTGACCTGCCGAAAAGCCTGGAGGCCTACTATCAGGAGACCGGGCGCGCCGGGCGCGATGGCCTGCCCTCGGAAGCCTGGATGGTCTACGGCCTGCAGGATGTGGCGAAACTGCGCCAGATGGCCGAGGGCTCCGAAGCCTCGGAAGCACAGAAACGGATCGAGAGCCGCAAGCTCGACGCGCTGCTGGGCTTTGCCGAAACCACGCGCTGCCGCCGGCAGGTGCTGCTGGAGTACTTCGGCGAGCGCGACATACCGGCCTGCGGCAACTGCGACACCTGTCTGGAGCCGGTCAGTTCCTACGACGGAACGGAGGCGGCCCAAAAGGCTCTGTCCTGCGTCTATCGCACCGGCCAGTTGTTCGGCGCCGCCCACATCATCGATGTACTGCTGGGCGGCGATACCGAACGCATCCGCAAGTTCCGCCACGATGAGCTCAGCACCTACGGCATCGGCAAGGACATCTCCCGCGACGAATGGCGCTCGGTGATCCGGCAACTGGTCTCGCTCGGCCTGCTGGTGGTGGACATGGAAGGCTATGGCGGCCTGCGCCTGGGCAACGACTGCCGCGAGGTGCTGCGGGGCGAACGGCGGATCGAGCTGCGCCGCGATCCCGCCGGCAAGCGGGGATCGGGCGGCGAGCGGCGCGGCAGCAAAGGCAGGAGCCCGGTCGACTTCGGCGATCCGGAGCAGGATGCCCTGTTCCAGGCTTTGCGCGCCAAACGCATGGAACTGGCCAAGGCCCAGGGCGTGCCGCCCTATGTCATCTTCCAGGACAAGCAGCTCGTTTCCATGGTTCTGCAGAAACCCGCGAACCTCTCGGAATTCGCCGGTCTCTCCGGCGTCGGCCAGGCCAAGCTGGAGCGCTACGGCGAGGCCTTCCTCGAGGTGATTACGGCGCGCGCGTAGAAGGGTGATTTTCGGACCGGCTTAACGGCGGCCTTTGGGTTCCGACAGGATCCGCCGTTTCTTGGCGATGGCCTCGCGTTTGCTCTTTTCCTGACCGACGCGAAAGGACTCCTCGACGAAATCGATGTGGGCGCGGGCCGCGGTCTCGGCGGCGGCGGGATCGCCCTTTACGATCGCCTCACCGATCGCCAGATGCTGCTGCAACAGCATCTCCCCGGTATCGTCGACCGAGCGCAGAAAGTCCCTGTTGTAGAAAACGCCGCGCTTCGTCAGATCATAGACCGAGCCCATCATATGGATCAGCGTCGAGTTGTGGCTGGCATCCACGATCGCGGAATGCAGGTCGATATCGGCTTTCTGGGCCGCCTTGCTGTCGTCGGCTTCGTGGGCCGCCACCATGTCGGCCATGAGCCGCGAGATGATGTCCTTGTCCGCCGCCGTCGCCCGCTCCGCAGCCAGACGTGCGGCGAAGCTCTCCTGCTCCCGCCGGTATTCCAGATAGTCGAAGAAGGCGACCGGATGGCGGGCGTAGAGATCCATGAGCGCCGGGCTCAGGGCCTTGCCGATCAGGGGCGCGATCACCGAGCCCTCGCCGTGCCGCACCTGTAGGAGATTCTGATCCTCCAGGCGCTTGAGAGCCTCCCGCAGCTTCGGCCGCGAGACGTCGAAGAGGTCCGCCATTTCCCGCTCTGACGGCAGTCTGCTGCCTTCCTTCAGAACGCCCGCCACGATCAGGGTTTCGATCTGCTCGACCACGGCATCCGCGACCGAGCCGTGGTCGATCGGTTCGAAGAGATATTTTGCGGCTTCCTGCATGGAACTTCGCACGCCTTCCCAAAGATCAAACCCAAAGAGGTAATTTATTTTATCCAGTGAAGCGCATCAAGAACCACAATCGGCAAGAAGCTGCGCACTAATTATTAACATACTGTAATCAAATTCAATTCTCAAAGCCTGGAGAGGCAGCAAACAACAAAAATTCTCGCCTTTTCCTGAAAGAAACTTTCAGTTTCGCACTTCGGATTCTCACAAGTGGTAAAGATTCTTATTGACTCAAAAATTGGTCAATTATATTTACCACACCAAGCAATTTGGAAAAGTTGCTCCGTCCGGCTGCGATGGCACAGCGCCGGCCACCAGCCAAATTCAAGTGGAGGATCACGTGAAAAAAGCTCTCATCAGCCTCGCGGTCGCTGCCGCGGTTACCACCGCCGCACCCGCTTCCCAAGCCGCCGACAAGCTGCTGCTGAAAACCCCCATCGCCTTCTCGACGTCGCTGCCCGGACTGGGATCCCCCATCCCGCGCGTGGCCGAACAGCTCAAACTGATGTCCGGCGGCACGATCAAGATGAAAATCTACGAGCCGCACAAGCTGGTGCCGCCCTTCGAGATCCTGGAGTCCGTCTCCTCCGGCAAGATCAATTCCGGTTATGCCACCGCCGGCTACTGGGCCGGCAAAATCCCCGCTTCTCCGCTGTTCTCCGCGGTTCCTTTCGGTCCGGAGGCCGGCGAATACATGGCCTGGATGTACTACGGCAATGGCCTGAAGCTGTATCAGGAGATGTACGATCAGGCCGGCTTCAACGTGAAGGTCCTGCCCTGCGCCATCATCGCGCCGGAAACCTCCGGCTGGTTCGCGAAGGAGATCTCCTCCGCCGAGGATCTCGATGGCCTGAAGATGCGCTTCTTCGGTCTGGGCGGCAAAGTCATGCAGAAGCTGGGGGTCGCCACCTCCCTCCTTCCGGGTGGAGAGATTTTCCCGGCGCTGGAAAAGGGCGCGATCGACGCGACCGAGTTTTCCATGCCCGCGATCGACGCCCGTCTCGGCTTCCACAAACTGGTAAAGTTTAATTACTTCCCCGGTTGGCACCAGCAGGCGACGGTCTTCGAGCTGCTGCTGAACAAGGATGTCTGGAACGGCCTTTCCGACCAGCACAAGGCCATCATCGAAAACGCCTGTAAGGCCTCCATGGCCGACAGTTTCGCCGAAGGCGAAGCCATCCAGCACAGCGCCCTCATCGAGAACGTCGAGAAGCACGGCGTCGAGATGAAGCAGTGGTCGGACGAGATGCTCGCCCTCTACCGCAAGACCTGGAACGAGGTCGCCGCGGAAGAAGCCGCGAACGATGCCTTCTTCAAAAAGGTCCTCGACGACATGAACGGTTTCCGCGAGGGCTATGCCCTCTGGAAGAAGAACGCCTTCCTGCCGCGCAGCTAAGCACGTCCCACGAGCAGGCGGTCTGCGGGCCGCCTGCCCTCAAAAACCATCGGCAAACGATGGGGCAAGAAAAACCAACAGATCTCCTAGGGAAGAGGCGCCTGATATGGCCAGCGAGACGCAACAGACCCAGCTCGATCCGGTCGAGGTCTTCGAGGGGATTCTCGAGCACGAAGACCAGGACAGGCAGCCCTTCGCACTGGCCCTGGACCGCCTCGTGAGCGCCATCGGTCATGTGGTCATGTGGGCGAACGTCGCCCTGGTGCTGGCGATCATCGCCCAGGTTTCCCTGCGCTATCTCTTCAACGAAAACTATCCCAAGCTGGACGAGATCCAGTGGCATCTCTACGGGCTGGGCACCATGATCGGCCTGAGCTACGCCATGGTGAAGGACAGCCATGTGCGGGTCGACATCCTGCACATGGGCCTGCGCGACAACATCAAGCGCTGGATCGAAATCCTCGGCATCGTTCTTTTGCTGGCCCCCTTCCTCTATCTGATGGTCGACCAGGGCTACGACTATTTCTACGAATCCTTCCGGGTCAACGAACGCTCCGACAGCCCGACCGGCCTGCCCGCGCGCTGGGCCTTCAAGGCCATCATCCCGATCAGCTTCCTGCTGCTTGCCCTGGCCGCCACCGCCCGACTGGTTCACGACGGCCATGCCATTCTCACAGCAAGAGGCCCCCAAACCGGCGCGGGTTGGGGCCGGATCCTCTTCGTGCTGATCAGCTTTACCGCCGTCACCTTAGCGCTGGGACTGCTGGTCGAGACGACCGAGGAAAAGCTGGTCGTCGCGATGTTCATGACCTTCATCGGTCTGCTCTTCACCGGCTTTCCGGTCGCCTGGGTGCTGGCGGGCGTCGGCGTGCTCTACTGCGGCGTCGCCTATCTCTTCGACAACAGCCTGATGAACTGGACCGGGCTGGAGGAAACCCTGACCGGTCTCGACTACCTGACCCTGGGCGCCACGGTGAACCGGGTCTACGCAACCATGTCGAATGCCGTGCTCGTCGCCCTGCCCATGTTTATCTTCATGGGCCTGATGCTGGATGAAAGCGGCGTCGCCGAGCGCCTCATGACCTCCATGCAGCGGCTGTTCGGAACGGTCCGGGGCGGTCTTGCCATCACCGTGACGGCGATCGGCATCATCCTGGCGGCCTCGACCGGGATCATCGGCGCCTCGGTGGTCCTGCTGGGCGTGCTTTCGCTGCCGGCCATGGTCAACCAGGGCTATTCGAAGCCGCTCGCGACCGGCACCATCGCCGCCTCCGGCACCCTGGGCATCCTGATCCCGCCCTCGATCATGCTGGTGATCATGGCCGACCAGATGGCCCTATCCGTCGGCGATCTCTTCATGGCCGCCCTCTTTCCCGGCCTGGTGATCGGCGGGCTCTACCTGCTCTACATTCTGGTCGTGGGTTTTGTCAGCCCCGCCTCGGCGCCGGTTCCCGCCGACGCCAGGGCACCCGACTGGCAGGCCCTGAAAGAGGTCATGATCGCGGTCCTGCCGCCGGTCCTGCTGATCCTCGCGGTGCTGGGCTCGATCTTCGCCGGCATCACGACACCGACGGAAGCCTCGGGCGTGGGCGCGATCGGCGCGACCCTTCTTGCCTTCGCCTACCGTAAGCTCACCCTGAAGAAGCTCGCCAACGTCTGTATCTCCACCTTCAATACCACGGCCTACATCTTCGCGATCTTCATCGGTGCCACGGTCTTTTCCTACGTCCTGCGCGAGCTGGGCGGCGACGAGCTGATCGAAAGCATGATCCAGTCGACCGGCTTCGGCGCGGAAGGCACGGTTATCTTCATCCTCTTCATCGTCTTCCTGCTCGGCTTCGTGCTGGACTGGATCGAGATCACCCTGATCGTCCTGCCGCTGATGCGGCCGATCGTCAATGCGCTGGGCCTGGACATTCCGGGTTTCGATGCCATCGACGAGCCGGCGCTGGTCTGGTTCGTGATCCTTGTCGCCGTCACCCTTCAGACCTCCTTCCTCACCCCGCCGGTGGGCTTCGCGCTCTTCTATCTCAAGGGCGTCTGCCCGCCGGAGGTGAAGCTGACCGACATCTACAAGGGCGTGATCCCCTTCGTGTTGCTACAATTGACCGGTCTGGCGCTGGTCTTCGGGTTTCCCGAGCTCGCGACCTGGCTGCCCTCGGTCGCCTTCAACTAGGGGGGAAAAGCATGAGCGTGGCCTTTCTCGAACAACTCGCCGCCGTCGTCGGTCCCCGCAATGTCTTTAGCGATCCGAAGAAATCGGAACGCTACCGCAAGGGCTTCCGCTCCGGGTCCGGCGAGGCCGAAGCCGTGGTCTTTCCCTCCAGCCTGCTCGAGCTCTGGCAGATCCTGAAAGCCTGTGTCGCCGCCGACCGGATCGTCATCATGCAGGCCGCCAACACCGGCCTGACCGAAGGCTCGACACCGAATGGCAGCTATGACCGGAAAGTGGTGGTGATCAACACACTGCGCCTCGACCGCATCCATCTGATCCGGGACGGACGCCAGATCATCAGTCATCCGGGCGGCACGCTCTACAAGCTGGAAAAGCTGCTCAAGCCCCTCGAGCGCCAGCCACACTCGGTCATCGGCTCCTCCTGCATCGGCGCCTCGGTGGTCGGCGGCGTCTGCAACAACTCCGGCGGGGCACTGGTGCAGCGCGGCCCCGCTTACACAGAGCTCTCCCTCTATGCGCAGCTTCACGCAGACGGAAGCCTGGAGCTGGTCAATCACCTGGGAATCCGGCTGGGCGATACGCCGGAGGAGATCCTGACACGCCTCGATCAGGGTGCCTTCGAGGAGCGCGACATCGCGGACGACGTCGGCCGCGCCTCGGACCGGGACTATGAAGAACGCGTTCGCCAGATCGACAGCGAACGTCCCGCGCGCTTCAATGCCGACCCGTCACGCCTCCATGAAGCTTCGGGCTGCGCCGGCAAGCTGGCTGTTTTTGCCGTCCGCCTGGACACCTACCCGGCCGCCAAAGGCGAGAAGGTCTATTACCTGGGCACCGAGAACCCGGCGGACTTCACGAGGCTGCGCCGCCGGATGCTCTCGGAGCTGCCGGAACTGCCGGTCAGCGGCGAGTACCTGCACCGGGACATCTTCGATATCGCCAGGGTTTACGGCAAAGACACCCTGCTGATGATCCATTGGCTCGGCACCTCCTTCCTGCCGTTTTTCTTCACGCTCAAAGGACGAATCGACGCCTCGCTGAACAAGGTCGGCTTCCTGCCGCAAAACCTGGTCGATCGCAGTATGCAGTTCCTCGCCGGCCTTCTGCCGGAAGCCCTGCCGCAGAGGATCCTGGTGTTCCGGGAAGACTTCGATCACCACCTGATCCTGAAGGTCGGCCCCGCCATCGCCCGGCAGACGGAAGCGCTGCTCACCGAGGTTCTGGGCGCGGAGAACTGGTTCCTCTGCAACGAAGACGAAGCCCAGAAGGCCATGCTGCACCGCTTCGCGGCTGCCGGCGCCGCGGTGCGCTACCAGGCGGTTCACGCGGATGAGGTCGAAGACATCCTTGCCCTGGACATCGCGCTGCGGCGCAACGACAGGGAGTGGCTGGAGACCCTGCCGGAGGAGATCGAGAAGGATCTGCTGGCCAAGCTCTACTACGGCCACTTCTTCTGCCATGTCTTCCATCAGGACTACATCGTCCGCAAGGGCGCGGACCCCAAGCTGATCAAGCAGAAGATGCTGGCGCTGCTGGATCAGCGCGGCGCCGAATACCCGGCGGAGCACAACGTCGGCCATCTCTACGAAGCCAAGCCGGAGCTGGCCGCCTTTTACGAGAAGCTCGACCCGACCAACTCCTTCAATCCGGGAATCGGCAAGACATCGAAGCAGAAGCGCCCGGCAACGCCGTCGTTCTAAAGACCAGGCAGATCAGGCTTCCTTCGACGCGCCCTCACCCTCATCGAGGGACCCGCCTGGGTCGTCGTCGGCTGCCTCATCCACAGCCTCCTCCTCGTCGGTCCATTCCGCCTCGGGGCTGAGCGCCGCCACGGCCGGCGTGGCGCGCAGCGGCATGGCAACGTAGCTGCCCTGTTCTTCCAGCGGCACGGCAGTGCGCTTGGTCATGCGGTAGATGGCAAAGAAGCCGATCGCCGCGTGGATCACGCAGAGACAGATGAAGTAGCCGGTGGCGCCGAAAACATCCATGGAGGTGGCGGCGGCGAAGGGGCCGATGATGGCGCCGATACCGATGACCAGCATCAGACTGCTGGCGGCGGCCACGCGCTGATCCGGCTCCAGGAAGTCGTTGGTGTGCGCGATGAAAAGCGAGTAGAGCGGATAGTTCAGGCCACCGAAGACCGCGATGGCAATCAGCAGCAACGAGAAGTTCTCGACCGGCAGCCAGATCATGGCGGCGGCGACGATGGCCGCGAGAAAGGTGGTGATGGTCAGGACCGTCCGCCGGTCGAAGCGGTCCGAAATGCGCCCGATGGGCCATTGCAGCAGCATGCCGCCGATGGCGCCGGCGCCCATGAAGAGTGAGATCTGCGCGACGGAAAGCCCCGCGTTGCCGGCATAGACCGCCCCCATCCCGAAAAAGGCACCGTTGGCGGTTCCGGTGATCAGGGAGCCGACCACGCCGAGCGGGGAAATGCGATAGAGCTTGACCAGGCCCACGGGCGTCGGCGCGTCGAAACTCGGCGTGCGCGACGCCGTCAGGCAGGTCGGCACCAGGGCCACCGAAATCAACACCGAGATCATGGCGAAGAGCTTGAAGCTCTCCGGGTCCGCGAAGTTCAGCAGCAACTGGCCGCCGGCCAGGCCGCCCAGGGTGATGACCATGTAGACCGACAGCAACTGCCCCCGGGTTTCGTTGGTCGCGATATCGTTGAGCCAGCTCTCGGCCACCACATAGAGCCCGGCGAAGCAGAAGCCGGTCACCAGCCGCATGGCGCCCCAACTGTAGGGGTCGAGAAAAATCGAATGCACGATCGCGGAGGCGGACGCCAGCGAGGCCAGCGCCGCGAAGACCCGCACATGGCCGACCTGGCTCACCACGCGCGGCGTGATCACCGAACCGGACAGAAATCCGGCGTAGTAGCAGGACATGATGATGCCGGTGATCGCGGTGGGAAAGCCTTCGATCGTCGCCCGGACACCCAGCAGCGTGCCCTGGAGTCCGTTGCCGAGCATCAGCAGCCCGATTCCGAGCAGTAACGGCCAGGCCGTGGATATGGCAGCAATCACAGACCCCTCCGCCGCAGCCGCTTGATGGGAATCCGCTTATGCAGCAGTTTTTTTTTGCGCGCTACAGAATTCGGCGCGCGACAGAATAATGATTGGGGTTGGACAGAAAATGCCTGCCTGGATCAGGCGTTCCGATTGGGAAGAACCACGAAACTGGTAAGGTTATACTTCAGCCCCTGAAGCGGTGTCGCACCGCGGTGCAGGTGCGTCCAGAACGGCGGAAAAATCACCAGCATGCCGGCCGCCGGTCTGACGGCCTTTCCCTGATAAGCAAACTGCGTCTCACCGCCATCGTCGATGGTCGCGAGGTAGAGAATGGTCGAGAGCACACGGTTCTCGATGCCCGGCTTGCTGCCGTCGATATGCCAGTCGAAGCCCTGACCCGGTTCAATCCGCTCCAAAAGGGGATGCGTCAACTTGCATCTGCCGCTTTTCAGAACCGTCGCGAAGGAGGGATAGCGCCTGGCATAGTCATGAACCCGCGACATCACCGCATTGCCGACCTTGTCGACCACATCCTGCCAGTCTTCATGCTCCGGCAGGCAGAGCATCATACCGCTCCGGTTCTTGGGTTGATCGCTGAACTGTCCCCAACTCGGCCGCTTGCGCTCATCCTTTTCGAAACGTTCGATGATTTCACGACAGGTCGTCTGGTCGATAACATCGCGATAGACTTCGACGAAATCAGGGGCCTGCGGCGGTTGCTCTTGATTTGACATAGTCGCTTATACTGGCAATCGGCGGCGCAATTCAACGTTCTCGAGACGCGAATTCTTTGCTTTTGTCTTGGCCGGAGCTGTGCAGAATTGCTTTCGATATGACTTTCAACGCAATAGGCAGATAATGTTCGCAATCATACCTGGAATCCTTTCGCGGCCAGAAGTCGAAAGAGTCCTCACCCTTGCCGCCCAAGGGGCATTCCAGGATGGCAAAAAGACCGCCGGCGGTCCGATCCGCCATCTGAAAAACAATCTCCAGCTCGATAAGAGCGGACCGGGCGCCCAGGAGATCGACCAGATTGTCATCGGAAATCTGACCCGCAACGCGACCTTCAGCAAAACCACCCTGCCCAAGCGCATCCTGTCACCCATTATCAGTCGCTACGAAACCGGAATGGCCTATGGCGAGCACGTGGATTCGGACATGGTGGGCTCCCAGAACCCGCTGCGCGCGGATTTGTCCCTGACCCTCTTCCTGGCGGATCCGGGCAGCTACGATGGCGGCGAACTGGTGCTGATGACGCCTTTTGGCGAGCAGATGATCAAGCTGCCGGCCGGCGATGCGGTGGTCTACACCACCTCGGCGCCGCACCGGGTGGCCGAAGTGACGCGCGGCACCCGGGTCGCCGCGGTCAGTTGGGTCCAGAGTCTGATCCGCGACGATGCAAAGCGCCAGATCCTTCACGACGTGCAGACCGCCATGGAGCGGGTCATGTCGATTTCCACCGACAGCGAAGAGGCCCGTCTGCTGTTCAAGACGCGCGCAAACCTGATGCGCATGTGGGCCGAACAGTAAGCCGGCCAAGACTACAAAGCGCCTTTCCTTTGTAGGCTTAAATACAACTTAAGTTAAATGCGGTAACGCATTTTTAACTCCATGCGATCAACTCTCGCACAGGACGTCTTCAGGCTGTGATCTCTTCGTTTTAAGACCAATGAATCACGGCGAGAAACCAAGCGAGAGTCAGGCCGCAGCCATGAAAACCGGCAATTCCAACCCGCAGCAGCCGGCGCGCTCCGGCACGGCGCCGCAGGTCATTGAAAAGGCGACAGGCAGGGGCTTCGCGCCGCGCCTCGCGACCAGTGTAAAAACAAAGCTTATACTTGCATTCGCAGCGGTCACCGGCATCACGGTGCTCGCCAGCATCAATAGCTGGTTTTCGCTCAACTCCATCGAAAGGGGTCTGGCCGATATCACCGGCAGCAGCGTGCCGACCATGATTCTCTCCCGGGAGCTCTCGGAGCAAAGCACGCGGCTGACCGCCGACGCTGCCGCGCTGAATGCCGCGCAGGATCACGTGGACCGTCAGACAGCGCATCAGGCGATCGGTGACCGGCTGCAGAACATTCTCGCCGGCATCGAGGCACTTGAGGCGCGCAACGCCGAACAGGAACTGGCCGATCTGCTCCGCAAGACAGTTACGGCGCTGGAAGGCAACGTTTCCAAGCAGAATGAACTGATCGAAAGCCGGATCGATGCGCACCGCGAGCGGACCACGGCCGTCGAGCAAAAGGAACAGGCCCTCAAGGCCCTGACCGATCTGCTCGCCCCCATGATCGCGCGGGCCGACAGTGACCTGCGCGCCAGGAGCACGGAGATCGCCGATGGCATCGAAGTCACCGCTTCGCAGATCACCGCCGGCGCCACCGAAACGCTGATCAAGGAACTGCAGTTCCAGAACAGCATCAATCTCAGTCTCATGAGCCTGCTGGCCGCAACCGCCAGCAACGACCCAACGAGCCTCGAACAGCTTGAGACCGAATCACTGTTCGCCAATCTGGCCTTCCAGGGCCAGATGCTGCAGCTTCAGTCGCAGGAAGGCGCCGGCGCGCTGATCGAAGCTCTGCAGCGAATCATCGATCTGAGCGACGAGCAGAAGGGCGTCTTCGCGCGGCGCAAGGCCGTCATCAACCAGCGCGCCCAGGGCCAGGACACGGCGGCGGAAGAGACGGCCCTGCAGGAGATCGCGGCCGAGCTCCTGCTGCTGCTGCAGAACCTGAAGGCGATTATGGGCGAGCGGGCCCGGGCCGAGCGGGCAAAGCTGATCTCAGGCGGATCGTTGCTCCGCAAGGAGGTCGACGGCAACCTGACCGTCCTGTTCGACGAAGGCATCGCGCAGTTGCAGCGCCTGCTGCAGATCTCGGCCACCGCCGATGTCTTCAGCAGTACCCTGAACGAAGCCGTCGCGGCACAGGACATGGCACAGCTCGACCTGATGCGCAGCCGCAGCCGGGAAATCGCCGACAAACTGACCGGGCTGGTGGACGGGCTGCCGGAGGGAGAGAACAAGACGGCCCTGACCGGCACGACGGCGGAGCTGGTCATGTTCGGCACCAGTGACAGCAACCTGCTCGACATCCGGCTCAATGAACTCACGGCCAGTTCGGGCAGCAGCGCCCTGCTGGCTTTGAACCGTGAGCTGACCGAGGAGATCGCGCAGGAAGTCGGGGCACTGGTCACAAGGGCGCAGTCCGCAACCGACCGCTCCACGCTGGCGGCCGAGGATATCCTGGCCCGGGACCGGACCTGGGTCCTGCTGGTCGCGCTGAGCAGTATCGTCGTCTCCAGCCTCATCGTCTGGCTCTATGTCGGTCGCAACATCGCCGCGCGGCTGACCGGTCTGGCGGCAACCATGCGAAAGGTCGCCGAAGGCGATCTCTCGGTGGAAATCCCACGCAGCGGCGGAGACGAAATCGGCGAGATGGCGCGCGCCGTCGAAGTCTTCCGGCAAAACGGTCTGGAGGTCCAGCGTCTGCGCGAGGAGCAGGAGGCGGCGGACGCCCGCGCCGAGGAAGAAAAACGGCAGGCCCTTCAGAACGTCGCCGAGTCCTTCGAAACCACGGTCAAGAGCGTGGTCGACGAGGTGACCGAGGCGACACAGCGCATGCGCAGCACCTCCCAAACCATGGTCGAGGTGGCCGACGGCACCAGTGACCAGGCCGGTGCCGTCGCCGCCGCCGCGGCCCAGACCTCCGGCAATGTGCAGAGCGTGGCCAGCGCCGCGGAGGAACTCTCCGCCTCGATCGCCGACATCACCAGTCGGGTCGGTCAGTCGAACGGCATCGCGCAAAGCGCCGTGGAAAAGGCCGCGCAGACCAATCGGGAGGTGGAAAGCCTGTCCCTCGCGGCCCGCAAGGTGGGCGAGGTGGTCCAGCTTATTTCCGACATTGCCGAGCAAACCAACCTGCTGGCGTTGAACGCCACCATCGAGGCCGCGCGGGCCGGCGAAGCCGGGAAGGGCTTTGCGGTGGTGGCCGGCGAGGTCAAGTCCCTGGCCAGCCAGACCGCGAAGGCGACCGAAGAAATCTCCAGCCAGATCTCGGATATTCAGAACGCGACCGGCGCTGCGGTCACGGCGATCCGGGATATCAGCGCCACGATCGCCGAAATCAGCAGTATCGCCGCCAGTATCTCGGAGGCGGTGGAACAGCAGGGTACGGCAACGCAGGAGATCTCGCGCGGTGCCCAGCATGCCGCCGGGGGCACCGAGGAGGTCTCCGAGACCATCGGGAAGGTCACCGAGGCGGCCAGAGATTCGGGTGGATCGGCCCGCGAGATGCTCGGCGCCACCCAGGAACTCTCAGAGCACTCGGAAAACCTTGCGCAGGAGGTCAGCCGCTTCATCGAGAGAATTCGGGCCGCCTAGGTCTTGGACGAAATATTGCGCCGCACGCTCTCTGCCGAGACCAAGGTTTGATAAAACAAACACTGCAAAGCACTAAAAAAACTAGAGAAAATTCGCAGTAACTCTTACTTTTCAGCAGATTTTAGAAGCTTTTGTTGCAGCGCAACAAATTTGTTTCGCTTTGCGATAAGTCTTGTTATAGTCGCGCCCGCTTGAATTGAAGCCTGTGCGGCATTCCGCACGCTGATTGTCAGGGAGACTGTGATGAGCCGCGATGAACTGGTATCCAATGGCGCCTTTGCCCTGTACCGGTCCGAGATGTCCTATCGGATCAGCGAATTTGAAAAGTCCACCAATCCGGACGCCCTGATTGCTGCCGACTTTGCGAAGTTCCGCAACCGCTACACCCGCAAGTTCGAAGATATGATCGATCACTTCGCACAGCAGGGTCTGGAAATCGTTCGGGCCGCGTCGTAAGTCACGCGGCCCTTTCAATTCTGCCGGGGGGCAACCCCTACCATCCGGCGAAGCCGCTCAGGCGCTTTCCCAGCCCAGCTTGACGCCCTTGTCGATCAGGTAAGCTTCAGCGGCCTCCCGGGCCTCGGCGTGAGTGTCCGCGAAGCCCTCGGCATAGTAGAGACCATCCAGTTCCCAGGAAACTTTCCAGCGAAAGCCGCTCTGGCCGCGCCGCACGCTGCCCGGAAGGTCCCGCCAGGGCTCGATGATCAGATTATACTTCTTCACGGTCTCTTCTGCCTGTTGCGTCCTTCGTAAGGACGACACCTCATATCCAACAGCCTGTGATCTGGCAACGATGACAGCGCTGTACAAGTGACAACGCCAGCCGGCCTCACGGTCTGTTGGCCTCACGCGCCACGCCTCTAAATGACACCTCCGATCCACATCATGTCAAGGATTTGGAGGTCAACTCATAGACATCCGGTGAGAGCCCGCCGGCATCGAGAATGCTTTGCAGCGCTTCACGCATCTGTTCCTGCCGCCCGGCGTCGTAGCGCGACCAGCGGCCCAGGGGCGCGATCAGCCGCGCGGCGGCCTGGGGATTGATACGGTCCAGCTCCACCACGCGCTCGGCGAGGAAGCGATAGCCACTGCCGTCGGCCTCGTGAAAGCGCAGCGGATTGCCCGCGGCGAAGACCCCGATCAGGGCGCGCACCTTGTTGGGGTTGGTCAGGCTGAAGGCTTCATGTCCGAGCAGATCCTTGACCCGCGCCAGCGTCCCCGGCAGGACCGACATGGCCTCCAGCGACAGCCACTTGTCGACCACCAGCGCATCCTCCCGGTAGCGCTGATAGAAAGCTTCGAGACAGGCCGCGCGCTCGGGGATGTCCTTGTCGGTCAGGAGGGACAACGCCGCCATGCGGTCCGTCATATTGTCCGCATTCCGGCACTGCGTCACCGCCAGCTCCAGCATCTCCGGCGCGCCGGCCGCGGTCAGATAAGCAAGCGCCACATTCTTCAAAGCCCGCCGTCCGGCAGCCTCGGCCGTAGGTTCGAAGGGCGCATTGCTCTGCATGGAGCGATAGACCGTAAGCAGATCCTCGCCCAGCGCCCCCGTGATCCTGCGCCGCATCTCCTCCCGGGCCCGGTGGATCGCCTCGACATCGACAACCGCCATCTGGTCCGCAAGGTAGGATTCGGTCGGAAGAGTCAGGGCCAGAGCCCGGAAGGCAGCATCCTGGCTGTCATCTTTCAAGGTCATCCCCAGGGCCGCGATGAAGTCGTCCGGAGCGGTGGTTCCGGCTTGCGCGACCTCTCCAAGCAGCAGCTCGGTGGCGTACTGCTGCCCGGTTTCCCAGCGATTGAAGCTGTCGCTGTCATGAGCCATCAGGACGGCGCGGGCCGCGGGGCTGTGCTGAATGGAGAGATTGACCGGCGCCGAGAAGCTGCGGTTGATGGAAACAGCGGGCGCCTCGCCTATGTTCTCGAAGCGATAGCTCTGGCTGCTTTCACGCAGGTCCAGAACCCGGCTTTCCGGAGTTGCCTCTTCGCCGGTCAGCTTGAGAGGCATAGCCTTTCCCGACGCATCCAGTAACGCCATGTCCAGCGGAATGTGCATGGGCTGCTTGTCCCGCTGGCCGGGCGTTTCGGGGACTTCCTGGGAGAGAGACAGCGTAAAACTCCGGTCATCCGCGTCGTATTCGCTCTTCACCGTTACCTTGGGCGTCCCGGCCTGCGCGTACCAGAGCTTGAACTGACTGAGATCGACGCCGGTGGCATCCGCCATGGCCGCCGCGAAGTCGTCGCAGGTCACCGCCTGGCCATCGTGACGCTCGAAGTAGAGATCCATACCCTTGCGGAAGCCCTCCCGCCCCAGCAGGCCCTGCATCATGCGGATGACCTCCGCGCCCTTGTCGTAGACGGTCGCGGTGTAGAAGTTGTTGATCTCGATGTAGGAAGCCGGGCGCACCGGATGGGCGGTCGGCCCGCCGTCTTCGGGGAACTGGCGGGCGCGCAGCAGGCGCACGTCCTGGATCCGCTTGACCGGAGCCGAGCGCATGTCGGCGGAAAACTCCTGATCCCGGAAAACGGTCAGGCCTTCCTTGAGGCTGAGCTGGAACCAGTCCCGGCAGGTCACCCGGTTGCCGGTCCAGTTATGAAAGTACTCATGAGCCACGATGCCTTCGATCGAGGCATAGTCCGCATCGGTCGCGGTGTCGGGGTCGGCCAGAACGCACTTGGAATTGAAGACGTTGAGGCTCTTGTTCTCCATGGCGCCCATGTTGAAGTCGCTGACCGCGACAATGTTGAAGAGATCGAGGTCGTACTCCAGCCCGAACCGCTCTTCATCCCAGCGCATGGATCGCTTGAGGGAATCCATTCCGTAGTCGCAACGACTCTCGTTGCCGTGCTCGACGAAGATGCGCAGGGCAACCTCCCGGCCCGAGGACGTGGTGAAGCTGTCCTCGACGCAGGCCAGATCGCCGGCCACCACGGCGAAGAGATAGGAGGGTTTCGGGAAAGGGTCTTCCCAGCGGGTCCAGTGGCGGCCGCCTGGCAGATCGCCGCTTGCCGCCAGATTGCCATTGGAGAGCAGCACCGGGTAGAGCGCCTTGTCGGCCCTCAGCGTGACCTCGTAGACACTCATCACGTCGGGCCGGTCGAGGAAGAAGGTGATGCGGCGAAAACCTTCCGCCTCGCACTGGGTGCAGAAGGTGCCACTGGAGATGTAGAGCCCCTCCAGGCGCGTGTTGGCCTTGGGATTGATCTCGGTCTCGATCTCCAGTTCAAAGGCGGCCGCGGTCACCTCGAGGGTCAGCCCCTGGTCCTCCAGTTCATAGCGTTCGGGGGCCAGCGGCGCACCATCCAGGGCGATGGAGACCAGCTTGAGCTCGTCCCCGTCCAGCCGCAGCGGGGGATAGCGCCCCTCCTCCACAGCCGCGCCCGCATACTCGACCGCGAGTCGGGATTTCACCCGGGTTGCCTCGGGCTCGAGATCGAAATCCAGTGCCACCTTGGCGATCCGATAGTCCGGCGCGCGGTAGTCATCGAGATGGATAGCCTGAGGGGCTGCGGCGTCCATGTTGAGGGGCTCCTATTGCTGGATGAACTTCAGGACCGCTTCCGACAGCTCAGTGCCCGGCGAGCGGAAAGTTTCGATGATGGTGAAGTGGTTGATGCCCGCCGGCTCCAGGCTCTGAAGGCGTGCCCCCTGCCCTGTCAGCCGTGCGACATAGTCCCGCTGCTGCCGCCGGAATTCGTCGGTTTCGGCGCCGCCGACGGCCAGCAACAGCGGACAGGAAGGTACGGCGGCCTGGTTCGACGGCGAGTGGTCCGCGGCCTCTTCGGGAGTCAGATGCAGTGCCGCGTTGAGATAGCTGAGACGGATCGGCTCCAGTTCATAGAGACCGCTGAGCGGCACGGCACCTTTGAGCAGGTCGGCCGGTCCACCCGCCGCCGCCCAGTCGGTCGCGGACAGCAAAGCGGTAAGATGTCCGCCGGCGGAGTGGCCGGCGAGGAAAATCCGCGCCGGGTCGCCGCCATGCTCCGCAATGTTGCGTGACAGCCAGAGCAGAGCAGCGCGGCACTGTGCAACGATCTCGCCCATGGAGACATCGGGACAGAGCGGATAGCCGATGTTGACCAGCGTGATACCCGCCTGGACGTAGAGCGGCGCGATACAGGAAAAAACGCTCTTGTCCTGAGCCTGCCAGTAACCGCCATGAATGAAAACCAGCACCGGAGACGCGCCGCCGGCGGCCGGAAAGATATCCAGCTTGCTCCGCTCGCCCGCGCCGTAAGCCAGATCGAGCTGGCAGTCGAGGTCTCTGCGCGCCGCCTCCGAATCCCGCTGCCAGGCCGCAACCACCTCGGCAAAGTCCGGCACGGCCGCACGATTGTTGTACTGCGCATCCAGTTCGGCCTGATCATAGTCCCGAAAGAGCGTCTCGCCCGAAGATAGCTCGCATGGTTCTGACATGAGGGGTCTGGTCCTGGTCTTGGAGAAAAGGAATATGGGGATGCCCGAAACAGATGACGAGGTCAGCCTTGCGTAAGCCGGCTGAAATCCCGCGATGGAGGGGCGGCCTTTACGTGATTTTAAGGTTAAGGAATTTACCTTCACAAGGCCTATTGCACATTCCGGCGTCGGGCCCATCTGGCTACGTATTTTCAAACCGAGAGGTCTTGTTTTAGGATCACGCCGCAATGAACGCCTTCAAATTCCTCGCAATCTTCCTCGCGGCAGCGATTTTTTTCAGTCCGCCCCCATCCGCCGCGCAGAGCTCAAAACCCGGCGAGGAAGAGGCTTACGACCCAACTCTCGATCCGGCCTTCAAGGTCTGGCGCTCGCTGGCCGGCGGCGACGAGGCCGATTCCTTCTTTCTGGTCGCCCAGCGCTACGAGCTGGGGGAAAGCGTCGAGCCGAACCTGATCACGGCACTGCAGTACTACATCCTGGCCGCCGAGCTGGACCACAAGGATGCCGAGGCGGCGGTCGAACGGCTGAATGAGACGCTCTCCAGGGCGGACCGGGTCGAAGCGCGCGAGCGTGCCGCCAACTGGTCGCCGGTCTCCGACGAAGACCTGGCGGCGGAAACGGCCGCCGTTCCCGCCGGCGACGATCGCGCGCGCCTGCTCGCCGCGGCGGACAGCGGCAACATGGAAGTCGTGAAGGCCATGCTGGCGAAGGGCCTGCCGGTCGACGTGCGGGATCGGGACGAATGGACACCGCTGATGCTGGCCGCCCTGCAGGGACACGACAAAACCGTCGCGCTGCTGCTGGAAAGGGGTGCCGATATCGAAGCGCGGGATGTCAATGGCACCACAGCCCTGATGGCGGCCGCCAGCTCCGGCTGGCTCTCCGTCGTCAAGCGCCTGATGAAGGCGGGCGCCGATATGGAGATCGAGGACAACGCCGGCGAGACGGCCCTCTACATGGCGGAACAGTTCCAGCATCGACGGGTTGCAAACTATCTCGCGCGCGTGACGGCACCGCCGGAGGTGATCAAGGAAGTCCAGTCCTTCCTGATCGCAAAGGGCTACCGGCTCGGACGGCCGGACGGTCTTTGGGGGCCCAATACGGAAAAGGCGGTTAAGTCCTTTCAGAAGAAACTCGGGCTGCGCGCCGACGGCCGGATCACAAAAAAGTTTTTGCAGTTGATTCGTGAAGAAAGCGGCGGCGGAAAGCAAACCAGCAGGGGTGCTTCGGATGACGGCGAAAGCAAAAAACCCCAGAAAAGCGGCGAAAAAGCCTCCTGAGGCTTCCGGCCTTCCACAGGCTAAAGGACAGGAAGACAAGCTGCTGAAATATATGGGATTTTAGCCAAAAATCCGACGAAACCCCTCCTTAAGATCTTGGTAATCTTTTGGGTTCAGGCTCGTTTTCGTGCTCGGGTTCTCCCCCGGATCCCGGGTACGTGATACCGCTTCGTTAGGCCCCGCCAGCAATGGCGGGGTCTTTCGTCGTTTATGGCGCATTTTGCCCTGGCCGGCAGAATCGGCCTCAAAGCCAGGGATCACTCCTGCCCCGCCGCTTTCGCGAAGATCCGCTTGGTGAAGAGCCAGCGCATAAACCAGCTCTTTGGCAAATCCTTACCTGTCATAAGGTAGGCAAGGGTATACTCGTTATGCATTGTGGCATCGATCAGATGATAAGCGCGGCTATCGCCGCAAAAGAGAATCCGGTCGCCCGGTCGAACCGGCGTCTCCAAGTCCGGCAGGATCCTTGTCTGGTCTTCGGACTCGAGCACCAGCGGCACGCAGGCAAGCTGGCGCGATCGGTCTCCCGGATCGCTCAGCAGATGCTCCAGGGTGACCTTGCGGCCGGCCTCGGTGAGGCGCTGCAGGGCATTCCCGCGCTTTGCCGCCCAGCGCGCCGAGCGGTCATGCGTGATGAGATCGGCATCTTCCGTGTCGAGGGTCCAGATCCGCGGCTGCGTGCCTCCCACCACTTCATTTAAGTGCGCCACCACCTCGGCAATGTAAGCGCCGCCCTGCGCCGCATCGCGTTCCCGCAGCGTCTCGAAAAAGTTCTTCAGCATGGGCGCGATCAGGAGGAAGAGAATACGGCGGGCGCTGACCAGACCCGGCATCATGATCAGATCAACCTTGGCCGCTTCGAAGACCACCAGGTTACGATAACGGTTTTCCCTCACCACGAAAAAGATATCGGGGTTGAGCGCCCGGGCATTCAACAGAATACCGAGATTGTCCGAATCGTTGTTGGTGCCGGCGACGATGCCGGCGGCTTCCCTGACGCCCGCCTTGATCAGATTGTCCTGGCTGGCCCGGCCGACGATCAGGTTCGGCAGGTCTTCGTCCTCAGGCGCGGGATTCGGCTCCACCACGGAGGTGGTGATGCCCTCGCCCTCCAGTGCCTCGCGCAGCCAGTGCCCCATGCGCCCGAAGCCGCAAAGCACCCAGTTGCCCTTGGGCGGCCGCAGGACCTTGTCGAGGGTCGCGCCGGGGGTGCCGGCCAGCCACTGGTTGAGGCTGTGGATCGCCGGATTGGCGATGACCGCCCCCAGATACTTCGCGTAGGTCTGGAAGGGATCGATGATGTGCAGCTTGTCACCCAGGGTCGCCAGGGTGTCCTCGTGAATGCTGGAGGTCGACTGGGTGGCGACCCAGACCTCCGGGTTCAGCAGGCGTGCGGTGACGGAGATCTTGAGGTTGATTTCCTCGTTCTGGGTCAGGGCCACCACCGCCCGGCAGTTGGGCTTCAGGAGTCCGGCCTCGATCAGATGTTCCGGGACCCGGGCATCGGCGCAGAGCCCCGAGACCTCGGCGCGGTAGTCGCGCAGATGGACGGTCTTAATGCGCTCTTCGTTCCAGTCGACCACGGTCACGGTCATGCCCGCATCGCTCAGCCCCCGGGTCAGCAGCGCACCGGTGTTACCGAAACCGCAGACGATGCAGAAGGGCCCGGATATGCGCATCACCCGCTTGGCGAACTGCCGCTCGGCGATCGAGCGCTTGAAGTCCGCGTTCTGTACCAGGCCGACGATGGAGCCCAGCGCATAGAACCAGGCGATGACACCGATGTAGAGCGAGACGATGCCCCACATGCGCTGCGCCTCGGTGAAGGGATGGGGCAGTTCGCCGAAGCCGGTCGTGGTGACGGTGTAGGTGAGAAAATAGAAGGCGTGGAAAAAGCTCTGATGGACCGCGTTGCCTTCTGCGTCCACACCGGGAATCAGGATCCAGCCCACCATGGAGGTGGCATAGACCGTAATCAGCACCAGGATCGGCCGGCGCATGTAGCGCAGGATGATAAAATTGACCCGGCTCGATTTCGGCGCTTTCGCCATGTTTCGCTCGTTTAGCCCAAGGCGCGGCACGGAAGACTCAGCGCCGCAGCATCAGGGTCTCACCGACCAGCATGGTCACGGAGATCACATTCGCGAGCAGCGCCCCGCCCGACAGCGAGACAATGCTGGCCATGACCTGCGGCGTCATGCCGTCGCTGGAGACATGGGCCGCGATGGCCCAGACCACCGCCGCGCCGATGAGCTGAAGGTCGGCGCAGAGGCTGGTCGCCAGCAGGACCGCGCCCATCTGCGAGCGGTCGCCGAGCTTAAGGCCCGTCGCGATCAGGTTGACGATGATGACCAGAAACAACTCGACGATCCCGTGGTGGTCGGGATTGTCGATTTCGCCCAGGAAAAAGCCGAAGTTCAGCGTCAAAGCCAGAACGATGAAAAATCCGAAAATGACCTTTTCGAGATTCATGCCGCCCCCCCAGGCCGCAGATTGGCACCAGGATAGCACCACGACGGCGAGGGCCGGAGTCTTTTCGATTCAGTCAACCCGTTAGCCGCGGCGTCAGAGATCGAAGTAGGCGTGTTCCGCATCGGGCGTGGCTGCCGCCAGATCCCGGTAGACCTGAGAGTTTTGATCAAGTTCCCGGCTTGCAGGCATCGGCTGGCTTGTCTGGCGGAAGGTCTGGCCACAGAGGATCTGGTCCACCGAGCCCCTGGCCAGTGTGAGGGGCAGAAAGACCCGCCGCACGACCAGATGAGCCCGTCCGGCTGTGCCGAAGGAACTGACCGACCCGACCGGTCCGGACAGGTCGACGCAACGCTGGAGGAGCCGGATGACAAAGAGCATCGTCGTGCCGCAGCCCAGTTCGTCGAGATAACAGCCGGTCGCATCGAAACCGGCCTTCTCCGCCACTCGGGTTCCCACCAGCCGGTAACGGAACCGCCGGTCGGGCCGGGTCAGCTCGACCAGATAGACATCGGGCAACAGGGCCGGAATCGCCATTGGGTCGAAATCGCAGCGCCTGGGCAGGACTCTGTCGTGCCGGAGTGCGTGCCAGTGCTCCGCCAGCAGCCGGAGCGGTTCTTCCGAAAAAACCGGATTTCGGTCCAAAGTCACCCGCCAGGTTCTCGTTAAATACGACGTTGTTCACCTCGAGGCTAACAACGGGATTTCAGGACAGCCAGCAGGCATCCACCTGCGGTCGTCACCTGCACCCGCAAGACTCGCCGAATTCGCGAAACCCCGATGCAGCTCGCCTGCTCTAAGATCTGGCTCTTACGGCATTGAAGCGATAGCTTGCCGCAACCAGATACCGCCTTATACCAAGGGGCAATAATATTGACCCCTGATATAATCACCTCCTGCCACCTGGAAATTCCGACATGATCCGCGAACGCCTGCAGCTTCTGCTGAACGCCCCCGCGTTTGAACGCACCATCCTCGTCCTGATCGCGGTCAATGCCGTAACGCTGGGCCTGGAGACCAGCCCTTCGATCATGGCGGAATTCGGCACCGTCCTGACCCTGTTGGACCGGGCCATCCTGGCCGTTTTCGTGGTCGAAATCCTCGGCCGCCTGATCGTCGACTTCCGGGGCTTCTGGCGCGATCCCTGGCGGATCTTCGATTTCGTCGTGGTCGGCGTGGCCCTGGTACCGGCGGCCGGATCCTTCTCGGTCCTGCGCGCCTTCCGGATCCTGCGGGTGCTGCGCCTGATCTCCAAGGTCGAGGCCATGCGGCGGGTGGTCAGCGGTCTCTTGTCCGCTCTCTCCGGCATCGGCTCGATCATGCTGCTGCTGACGCTGATCTTCTACGTCTTCGCGGTGATCTCCACCAAGCTCTTCGCCAAGGACTTCCCGGAGTGGTTCGGCACGATCGGCGATTCCGCCTATACCCTGTTCCAGATCATGACCCTGGAGAGCTGGTCCATGGGCATCGTGCGCCCGGTGATGGAGGTGCACCCCTTCGCCTGGGCCCTCTTCGTGCCCTTCATCGTCGCCACGGCCTTTACCGTGCTCAATCTCTTCATCGGCGTGATCGTCGATGCCATGCAGTCCGAGCACGAGGCCGAAGCCCGGGCCGAACGCGACGCCATGATGAGCGAAACCGAATTGATCCTGGCCGAGGTGAAAGCCCTGCGGCGCGAGGTGGCGGAACTGCGGGACGCGCAGGCACCGGGACAATAGGTTGATTTTGCGGCAAGTTTGCGCGCGAAAGCAGGAGAAATGGTGCCCCAAGACAGACTTGAACTGCCGACCCCCTCATTACGAATGAGGTGCTCTACCAGCTGAGCTATTGGGGCACGCGCGCTGTGAGGGCGGGCATAGCAAAGTTTACAGCCCCGCGCAAGCGGCTGCGTGCAACAGCAAGCGACAGAGAAGGAAGCCGCTTTACCGCGCGGCGGTCTCTCGCGCCCCCGCGCTCCCATTCGTTGCGCCGGCGACGACAGGCGGCGCGGACTTCGGGTCGCTTTCGCCGGCCGGCGTGCCGCCGCTGCCCACGATGCCGCTGCCCTGAATGCCGCCGTGTCCGTCGGCGGGATGGGCCGGCGGCAGCAGAACCGCGTCCTCCGTGGTCCCAACCGTCTCAGGCGCCGTCTCAGGCGCGCTCTGCTCCAGCATCGCCAGCGCCGGCGTCACACGCGGCGGATTCTGCCAGCGCAGGCTGTCGAAACTGTCGCAGGCGCCGCAGTGCGGGGCCCAGGACTCCGCGACCGCGCCACAGTTGCTGCAGACCCAGGCGGTGTCGGGCCCGGCTTCGCTGGCTTTCTGGAGCCACTGGCGCGCGGCGTCGCCGTCGTCGTGTTCCTCCTGCTCCAGCCGCGCCATCAGGCGGCAGAGCCGCCGTCCTGGAAGATCACTACCCGGAAGGTCGCTGCTGGGGAGATCGCCAGAAGACTCCGCACTATCCATCGCCGCAGAGGCCGCCTCGATGGCCTGGTTCAGCTTTTTGCGGGCCTCGCCCCAGAGCCGGGCATCCAGAGCGATTTCGGCCACGATCAGGCGGCTTTCGATGTGGTCAGCGCGGGAGATCACGAACTTTTCCAGCCGCGAGACCCGTTCGACCTCGCTGTCGTCGGGCCAGAGCTCCAGGTAGGCGCGCGCCAGGTCCGGGTGCGGCGCGACCGGCCAGGCCTTTTCCAGCACCTTCAGCGCCTCGCGCCGGCGATTGGCCTCCAGGGCCGTCTTGCTCAAGACCAGGGTGGCCGGCACCAGATCCGGCGCCAGGCTGTGCGCCTCGCGCGACCAGGTCAGGGCCTTCTGCAGATCGCCGGACTGCTGCGCCTGGATCGCGCGGGTCAGTTGCACCACCGCGCGCTTTCTGGTCGCCTCCTCCTCCGGCATGACCTTGTATTTAGCCGCCTGGCGCAGCGCCTGCTCGGCGCCCTCGTAGTCGCCGGCCCGTTCGCTCAGTTCGAAGAGGTTGGTCAGCACCCAGTCCGACTTCGGCTTCAGGGCATGGGCCTTGCGGGTGTAGTCCAGGGCCGCCGGCGCGTCGCCCGCCCGCTGCGCCTGCATCAGCAGGCCGCGCAGACCGAAGAAGCGGGTCTCCGGATTCTCCAGCATGGCCTCGAAGTAGCGCCGGGCCGCGGTGTCGTCGCCCTTGAGCTGGGCCGCCTGGGCGGAGAGCAGCATGGTCAGGGGCGGTTCCTCCAGCAGGGCATCAGCCTTGCGCGCCAGCTTGTCGGCCAGTTCCGTCTCCCCCGCGGCCACGGCGACCATGCCCTGGGTAAGCGCCTGATAGCCCTTGCGGCGGCGGCGTTCCCGGCGCGAGGCGCCGAAGCCGCCGGGCGCCTTGAGGATAAAACGCCAGATCAGGTAGGCGATGACCGAGACGATGGTGATGACCAGCACCATCGCCACCAGGAAGCCGATGTTGTTGAAGGCGATCTGGTAGCCCAGCCACTGCAGTTCGAACTGACCCGGGTTGCGGGCGAACCAGACGACGACGGCGACGACGATGGCGATCTTGAGGAAGAGAAGAAGCGATCTGATCATGGCGTCAGCCACCCAGTCCGATCAGGCTGGCCGCCCGGGTCGCAAGGAGGCTCAAGGCCTTTTCAGCGTCGAGCCTGGCCGCCGCCTCCTGCCGCCAGCCGGCTGCGCCCTCGGCCGCAGCCCCGCTCAAGCCATCCAGTTCCGCCACGGCCCCGGCCAGATCGCCGGCTTCGAGCTTGACCTCGGCCCGCGCGAGCACGGCGCCGGGATCGTCGCCCTCCACCAGGCCGACGGGCCGGACGGTTACGATCTCCGAGACCTTCTGCAGGGTCTTGCCGACCCAGTCGCCTTCCTCGCCACCGCGGGAAGCGGCCACCACCTTCGAAGCCATAGCACCGAAGGAGGCCTGCAGGCCGGGCAGCGCCGGGATACCGCCGGCGGCATGATCGGCAAGCGGCGCCAGGGCAGCGGTCAGATCCGCGTCCTCCGCCGCCAGCCCCTGGATCAGGGCCAGTTCGGGCTCGAAGGCTCCGGAGCCGCTCAGAGCCTGACGCAGTTGCAGCAAGGCCAGGAACATGGCGGCGTCGCCCGCCTCCTCGGAAGGTCCTTTGGGCAGGGCCGCGTTCAGGGCGGCCAGTTCGCCGCTCAGGCGGGATTCGAGCGCCGGCAGGCCCGCGACGCCCTGTTCGGCGGCGCTCAGGCGGCTGTCCAGCGCCGCCAGCCGATCGGCGGGATCCGGCAAGGCCGCCAGTTTCGCCTCCAGATCACCCAGCCGGGCATTCAGATCCTCGAGCGGCCCGTTCCCCGCCTGCGACGCGGCGCCTGCGTTGCCGGACTGGAGCTGACCGGCCAGTTGCTCGACCTGTGCCTTGAGGGATGCCAGCTCCTGCGAGTCCAGAACCGATCCGGGGGCGGCATCACCGGCCGGCGCGGCAGAACCCGCATCCGGTGCGATGATCACGCCGCCGGCGAGCAACTGTTCCAGGGTTTCATCCAGCACGTCGATCCGCTTGTTGGCCTCGGCAATCGCCGTATCCACTTCGGTCAGGTCAAGGGTCTCGGCCGCGGGTGCCGACTGCAGTTGGCTTTCCAGAGCCGCAACCTTAGCCTCCAGCGCGGCGATCTGCTGCGCCGCGCCATCAGAGCTCTCCTCTCCGCCACCTTCGGCGCCGGCCATCACCGGCAGGCCCTCGACCAGCGGCAGCCAGGCGCTGCGGCTGTAGACCGCCCCCGCCAGAACCAGCGCCAGCACAATGACGCCGAGAAGGAATCCGCCGAGCCAGCCGCCGGACTTCTGCGCCGGAACCGGCTTAGGGACTGAAGCTGCGCCGCTTTTGGCACTGCTGTCCGGGGTGCCGTTCTTTGGCGCACTGGACTGAGAAGCGGCCTTCTTCTGATCCGCATCCGAAGCTTTGGCCGCGCCCGTCGCCGGAATGGCGGTCTTGGCGGCGCCCCCGCCCGCCTTATCCGCCGAGTCTTTTACGGCATCGGCTTTCTTGGCGTCGCCCGCCGCCTTTTCTTGAGCCGCCCTGTCTTGAGCCGCCTTGTCTTGAGAAGACGACTCCGTCTCTTTTTTCTTCACAGTCTGATCCTTGGATCCGTTGTTTGCGGGCGCAGTCTTGCCGCCCTGATCGCGCGCCACATGGTCGCTTGCCGCAAGTGCGGCCGGATCCAGCGCAATGTTGTGAGCCTTTGCAGCTTCGAGAATGTCGCTGTGCCGGGCGGTGGGGATCGAGTCCCGCTCCTTCCAGCCCTGCACCGTGCTGACCGCCACCTTGAGTTTGCCGGCCATGGGACGCAGCCCGCCAAAGGCCTCGATGATATCGGTGACCGGATGCTCGGGCGCCTGCTGCGGCGACACCTCACTCGCAGTCCCACCCGCCGTCTCGTTCCCTGACCCGTCGTTCGGCTTCGTCACGTCGCGCTCCGCCGGTTCTTTCTTATCTGCCATTCCTCTTCCCGAAGGCTGTAAGCCCTAAAATGGAGCGAAGTTTTTCGTGTGTACACACTTTATTCATCGAGAAGCGCCAGCAACGCCGCCTGAGTCGGACGCGAAGCCACCAAAAGTGATTTCCAGCGCAGCGGCCCGAGTCTGTCCCGAACGGCCGGAGACAGACAGACCGCAAGCGATCTCTCCAGCCTCTCCTCCAGACCTGCCGCGCAGGCCAGCCTAACAAAGCTCCCCGCCGTTCGGGGAGAGAAAAACGTCACCGCGTCGATTTGGCCCTCACGAAGCAGCGCCACGATTTCCGGCGAAAGATCCGGGATCTCCCGGGTTTCGTAGAGAACCGCGCGGCGAAAGGCGAAGCCGGCGGCCTCCATGCCGCCCTTCAGGTCGCCCGCGACCTTGCTGCCCGCGGCATGAAACAGACCGCCCGCCGCCGGATCCAGGCGCGCAGTCACCAGTTTGATCAGATCGGTCACGTCGCCGCCGGCACTCTCGATCCGCGCGAAGCCGCAGTCCGCCGCAGTCCGCGCCGAGGCATCCCCGACCGCAAAGACCTGAAGTTCAAGATCCGCCGGGGCTCTCCCCCTAAGCGCGGAGCAGAAGGCCCGCACGCCATTGGCGCTGGTAAAGAGAATGGCCTGTATGCCCTCGAGATCGATCGCCGTCTCCGGGCGCTCGACCACCTCGAACAGCGGTTCGATCTCGACCTCATGCCCGAGACCGGCCAGGGCCTGAGCAAATTGCTCAGCATCGGGTCTCGGTCTGGTCACCAGCACACGCAAGAGCCCTCTCCCGCCGCCGTCTCGTTAGTGGGACGTCAGCGACCGGATGACATCCGGCCCCATCTCGGCGCGCAGTTCCTCGCCGAGATCTTTGCCGAGCACCGCCGCGTCGCCTGCCGAGCCCGTTCTTTCCCCGCGCCAGACCCGGCTTCCGTCGGGCATGGCCACCAGCGCGCGCAGCTTCAGATCGCCGGGTTGCGCGTCGAGCTCGGCCAGAGCCGCGATGGGTGTCCGGCAGGAACCGTCGAGCACCTCCAGACAGGCCCGCTCCGCCGTCACCCGCACCACGGAGGCCGCATCGTCGATGGCGGAGAGATAGCCGCGCGTCACGCTGTCATCGGAGCGCACCTCCAGGCCGACGGCGCCCTGGGCCACTGCCGGCAGCATTTCTTCGGGCTCCAGAATGGCGGTGATGCGTTCGGCTTCTCCCAGACGTCGCAGTCCGGCAACCGCCAGCAGCGTGGCGTCGACCTCGCCCTCAGCCAGCTTGCGCAGCCGGGTCTGGACGTTGCCGCGCAGGGTGACGACCTTCAGATCGGGCCGGGCCAACAGGACCTGCGCCTGGCGGCGAAGACTGGCCGAGCCGACCACCGCACCCTGGGGCAGGTCCCCAAGGCTGCCGCCATGCGAAGAAAAGAAGGCGTCACGCGGGTCCTCGCGCGGCAGAATGGTCGAGATCTCGAGTCCCTCGGGCAGCCAAGTGGGCACGTCCTTCATGGAATGTACGGCCGCATCGATGGAGCCCTCCAGCAGGCCTTCCTCGATCTCCTTGGTGAAGAGCCCCTTGCCGCCAATCTCCGACAGCGCCCGGTCCTGGATCTTGTCACCGGTGGTCTTGATCACGACGATTTCGACGGCCCCCTCGGCCGCGAGGTCGCTGTGCGCCTCGGCCAGCCGGCGTTTCACTTCGTGGGCCTGTGCCAGCGCGAGCGGGCTGCCCCGGGTTCCAAGGCGGAGAATGGCGGAGTGAGACATGAAAACCTGATGCAACGAAGCGGAATTGGAGCCAGAACCTAGCGCCCTGAAAGGGCGGGCGCCAGATTCTTAAAGCCTGCCTCCCGAATTCGTCACCGGATAGGGCATTGAAACCTGGAAAAAGCCGACGATTTGAGGCAGGTAGCTGCGCGGGAACGATCATCTGACGATGGTTTCCTGCCGGCGGAAAGGGTAATTTGCGACGTTATGATCGTACTCGGACTTGAAACAAGCTGCGACGAGACCGCCGCCGCCGTCGTAACCGATGAGCGGCGCATTCTCTCCAACAAAGTGCTGTCGCAGCTCGACGAGCACCGGCCCTTCGGCGGGGTCGTGCCGGAGATCGCCGCGCGCAGTCACCTTGACCACATCGGCGATCTGATCGAACAGGCCATGGCCGAGGCGGAACTGGACTTCGCCGATCTGGATGCGGTGGCCGCGACCGGCGGACCCGGGCTGATCGGCGGGGTCTTCGTCGGCGTGATGACCGCCAAGGCCATCGCAGCAGCGCACAAGTTACCCTTCCTGGCGGTGAACCACCTGGAGGGCCACGCCCTGACGGCCCGTTTGAGCGAAGGCGAGGCCGCGGGCTTTCCCTATCTTCTCCTGCTGGTTTCCGGCGGCCATTGCCAGTTGCTGGCGGTCGAAGGGATCGGCCGTTACATCCGGCTGGGTGGCACCATCGACGATGCGGTCGGCGAGGCCTTCGACAAGACCGCCAAGATGCTCGGCCTGCCTTACCCGGGCGGCCCGGCCCTGGAACGCGCGGCCCGGAACGGCGATGCAGGAGCCTTCGAGCTGCCGCGGCCCCTGCGCGGGCGGCCGGGCTGCGACTTCTCCTTCTCCGGCCTGAAGACCGCCGTGCGCCATCGCATCGAAGAAACGCTGGAGGGGCAGGAGGATCTGAGCGAGTCGCAGGTCGCCGATCTGGCCGCCAGCTTCCAGAAGGCCGTGGGCGATGTCCTGGCCGACCGCTGCGCCCACGCCATGGCCAGCTTCGCCGAGACCTATGGCCGGCCGGGGCCGCTGGTGGTCGCCGGCGGCGTCGCCGCCAATCAGGCCTTGCGGGCGCGCCTGAGCGAACTGACTGCGGAGCAGGGCACGGAACTGCTGGCGCCGCCGATCGGGCTCTGTACCGACAATGCCGCCATGATCGCCTGGGCCGGGCTGGAACGCCTGCGGCTTGATCTCACCGATCCCCTGGATTTCGCCCCGCGGCCACGCTGGCCGCTCGATCAGCTAAAGGGTGTCGCCTGATGACCGACCCGGCCTTTTCCAACCGCGCCGCCGCGGACATCAAGGCGGAGCTCACCGGCCTCTTCCCGACCCCGATCCTGACCGGCCTGCTGCCCGGGGCCGACGAGGTCAACCGCGCGCTCAAACAGACCATTCTGGAAAAGGAACGCACCAGCACCTCCACCCAGCACAGCAACCTGGGCGGCTGGCAGTCAACCTGGGACCTGCCCGACTGGGGCGGGGCGGCCTTCGACTATCTGATCGGCTCCGCCAAAAAGCTGGCGGACCGGGCCACGACCCGGCGCGACGGCAAGCCGGTGAAGATCGACTGGCAGGTCACCTGCTGGGCCAACATCAACCGCTCCGGCCAGGGCAATGAGTTTCACACCCACCCCGGCGCCTTCTGGTCCGGCAGCTACTACGTGGAAGACGGCGGTATCGGACAGAACCCGGCCCTCGGCGGCGAGTTCGAGATCCAGGACCCACGCGGCGCGGCGCCGATCATGTATGCGCCGGAACTGAGCATCGGCGGTCCGGCCGGCGCCTCCATGGGGGCGGCCGAGACCCTCTCGCCGCGTTCCGGCCTGCTGATCCTCTTCCCGAGCTGGCTGCAGCACGGGGTGCGGCCCTACAAGGGCGACCGGGAACGCATCTCCATTGCCTTCAATCTGAGGCTCTGAGGCGTGATCGAGCGAATCGGCATACTGGGCGCCGGCGCCTGGGGCACGGCCCTTGCCGCTGCCGTCACCGCCGCCGGCCGCCAGGCCCTGCTCTGGACGCGCAATCCGGCCCTGGCGCGGGAAATCAACGAGGCGCACCGCAACGAGGTCTATCTGCCTCGTATTGCCTTGAATCCCTCGATCCGGGCCACGTCCGATGCCCAGGAACTGCACGACCTGGATGCCCTGCTCCTGGTGGTGCCGGCCCAACACCTGCGCGCGATCACGGGTCCTCTGCACGACATCCTGCCGGAAGACCTGCCGCTCGTGCTTTGCTGCAAAGGCATCGAGCGCAGCAGCGGCAAACTGATGACCGAAGTGGCCGCGGAGGTTCTCCCGGGCCGGCGGCAGGCGGTTCTCTCCGGCCCGACCTTCGCCGCGGAGGTGGCGGCCGGTCTGCCGACCGCCGTGACCCTGGCCAGTGACGACGAGACCCTGGCGGCGGCGCTGGCCGAATCCTTGGGCAACCGCAGCTTTCGGCCCTATCGCTCCAACGACCCGGTCGGCGCCGAGGTCGGCGGTGCGGTCAAGAACGTCATTGCCATCGCCTGCGGCATCGTGCAGGGCCGCGGCCTGGGCGAGAACGCCCGCGCGGCGCTCATCACCCGCGGCCTGGCCGAGATCGTGCGCCTGGGGTTGGCCAAGGGCGGCCGGGCGGAAACCTTGATGGGTCTGTCGGGTTTCGGCGACCTGACCCTGACCTGCACCGCCGTGCAGTCCCGCAACTATGCCCTTGGGCTGGCGCTGGGCGAAGGCGCCGACTTCGAAGATCTCATGTCCGTGCGCCTGACCGTCGCCGAAGGGGTCGAATCCGCTGCCGCGGTGACGACCCTGGCGCAGGACTTGAAGATCGAGATGCCGATCAGCAAGGCCGTCAACGCCATCCTGCACCAGGGCGCGGACATCGACGCCGTCATCGGCGGCCTCCTGGCCCGGCCTTTCACCACAGAGTGATTTGCTTCATACCCGATGCCGGCTACAACAGCCGGCGTTTCAGAACAGTCATTCCAGAATAGAGGGAAGCTCCATGTACTACGTCATTAGCTGTGTCGACAAAGCGGACCACGGCCATGTGCGCGCCGAGAACCGCCCGGCCCACGTCGACTATCTGAAAGCCAACATCGATCACATCGTCATGGCCGGCCCGACCCTCAGCGAAGACGGCGAAGCCATGACCGGCTCGGTCCTGATCATGGAGTACGACAGTCTCGCCGAAGCGCAGGCCTTCGCCGACGGCGACCCCTACAAGGCCGCGGACCTCTTCGAAAGCGTGACCATCCGACCCTGGAAGAAGGTGCTGCCGGCGTAAGGCACTTATAGCTGCCGACGCCAGCCCGCTCCCCCACCCGGCCACCCATCGGCAGTATCATGTGGGTGGCCGGGTGGGGGAGCGGGCTGGCTCAGAACTTTCAAAAAGAATCCTACCCCCTACCACCCGCCAGCTTCGCGGCCGATGGATGCGCGCGCAGCCGTGCCATGGCCCAGACGCCCAGGAAAGGCCCGATGGCCAGCGGCAGGAAGGCGTAGCGCCAGCCCAGTGCCTCCACGGCGTAGGGCATCAGGTGAATGGTGATCAGCGTCAGCGTAAAACCAAGAGCGGTCTGCAGGGTCAGCATGGTGCCGACCCGGCCGGGATCGCTCAGCTCGGCGACCGAAGCCGAGAACTGCGCCGAATCGGCGATCACGGCGATCCCCCAGATCATGCAGATGAGGGTGACCAGCCAGGGGTTGCCACCGAAGAAGAAACCGATCACAGCGGCACAAAGTCCCGACACCGCCATCGCCAGCATGGTGAGCGTGGTCCGGCCGAGCCGGTCCGCGAAGATCCCGCCGGCCAGGCAGCCCAGGGCGCCGATACCCACCGTGGCGAAGGTCGCGAAGCGGGCCGCCGTGACCGCCGTCTCGGACTCAAGCTGCACAGCGAAGCTGGCCGCCAGGAAGGCGCCGATCCAAGCCCACATGGCGTAAAGCTCCCACATGTGACCGAGGTAGCCGAGATTGGCCAGGCGCAGCGGCTTGTCGGTCCAGGCCCAGAGGATATCGCCCGGCCGGAACTTCGGCGCCGGGCGGCTGTTCGGACCGACCCCGGCGAGGTTGATCGCAAGGGCGGAAAAGAGCGCCGCCACGGAAGAGGCCACAATGGTCACCTGCCAGTCGACGCCGCCCAGGGCATTGAAAAGATGCGGCGCCGCCGAGCCCAGGGTCAGCGCGCCGACCAATAGCCCCACCACCAGCCCCATGTCGCCCGAGGCCCAGGTCGAGGCCAGGCGCATCCCGACCGGATAGAGCCCGGCCATGCAGACACCGGTGACGAAGCGCAGCAGCGGCACCGTCGGCCCTTCGATCGGCACCACCAGGATCAGGGCGTTGGCGACGGCGGCCACCAGCGCCGAAATCATGAAGAAGCGCCGTGAATCCAGCCGGTCGGCCAGACCGAGCACGGCGGAGGTGATGCTGCCGACCACGAAGCCGACCTGGACGGCCGAGGTGAAAAGCGACTGGGTAAAGCGGCTGAGATCATGTTCCGCGGCCAGCGAGGGAACGATCGCAGAGGCGGAAAACCACAGGGACATGGCCGCGACTTCGCAGACCGCCAGAACGCTGAGCGAGGCCCACTTGGAAGAGGAAAAGATTTGAGAAGGACCCCCGACCGCGCGATTAAACCACCCGAACCGCAAGGGGAGCATGACCGCGGCTCACCGGTCAAGCGGCCTGCGGGGACACTCGCGCGCTTGTGTCCTCTAAGGAATGCGGCCGCGGATCGAGGTCTTAAGACCAAGGTCTCGTAAGATTTCGTGTTTCCTTCCTGTATATAACCGGCCGCAGGTGGTGACTAAGCGCTGAAGTTGCGGCAAGCTGGGTGCCGAACTGCTGACCGGTAAAGAGGACGAAGATGGCCTACTGGCTGATGAAATCGGAACCCGGCACCTGGTCCTGGGCGGATCAGGTCAAGGCCGGGTCTGCGGAATGGGACGGCGTGCGCAATTACCAGGCCGCCAACAACATGAAGGCCATGGAGATCGGCGATCTGGTCTTCTTCTATCATTCGGTCAACGAGAAACAGGTGGTCGGCATCGCCGAGGTGGTGAAGGAGTACTACCCCGATCCGACCGACGCCTCGGGCCGCTTCGGCATGGTCGACATCAAGGCGATCCGGCCCATGGTCAAACCGGTGACACTGGCCGACATCAAGGCGGAGCCCAAGCTCTCCGACCTCGCACTGGTCCGACAGTCGCGTCTCTCGGTCCTGCCGGTCAGCCCGGCGGAATGGAAGGTCATCTGCGCCATGGGCGACACCGATCCCTGACGACGGCAGGGATCCTCTCCCGGCCTTGTGGCAGGGCGTGAAAGAGACAATAATTTGCGGTGGGCCAACCTGAATCATGTCAGGAACCCAGGCCCGTTAGAGAAAAAAGAGCCGGCGTGATGACCGGCAAAGAGAGAGGGAGCGCAGGCGATGTCTGAAGGCGCGATTTATCAGGTACCCGAATCTGTCTCGAAGGCGGCCTGGGTCGACGAATCCGGCTATTTTTCCATGTATGAGGCCTCGGTTTCGGACCCGGAAGCCTTTTGGGGCGAGCACGGTAAGCGGATCGAGTGGTTTAAGCCCTACAGCCAGATCAAGGATGTCTCCTACGGCCCGGGTGACGTGCACATCAGGTGGTATGCGGACGGCACCACCAACGTGGCGCACAACTGCATCGACCGGCACCTGGACGAGAAGCGCGACACCACCGCGATCATCTGGGAAGGCGACGATCCGGCGGACAGCAAGCACATCACCTACGGCGAGCTGCACGAGCAGGTCTGCCGCCTGGGCAATGCGCTGAAGGCCCGCGGGGTCAAGAAGGGTGACCGGGTCACCATCTACATGCCCATGATCCCCGAAGCGGCCTACGCCATGCTGGCCTGCGCGCGCATCGGCGCCATCCATTCGGTGGTCTTCGGCGGCTTCTCCCCCGATGCGCTCGCCGGACGCATCCAGGACTGCGAAAGCACCTGCGTCATCACCTCGGATGAAGGCATCCGCGGCGGACGCCCGATCCCCCTCAAGGCCAACACCGACAAGGCGCTGGAAAGCTGCCCGGACGTCAGCACCGTCTTGGTGGTCAAACGCACCGGCGGCGACATCAACTGGAAAGACGGCCGAGACGTCTGGTACCACGAGGCCTGCGCCGAGGTTTCCGCCGACTGCCCGGCCGAAGAGATGAACGCGGAAGACCCGCTCTTCATCCTCTACACCTCCGGCTCGACCGGGAAGCCCAAGGGCGTGCTGCACACCACCGGCGGCTATCTGGTCTACGCCTCCATGACCCATCACTACGTCTTCGACTATCATCCGGGCGAGATCTACTGGTGCACGGCGGACGTGGGCTGGGTGACGGGCCACAGCTACATTGTCTACGGACCGCTGGCCAACGGCGCGACCACCCTGATGTTCGAGGGCGTGCCGAACTATCCGGACGCCTCGCGCTTCTGGCAGGTCTGCGACAAGCACAAGGTGGACATCTTCTACACGGCGCCGACCGCGATCCGGGCGCTGATGCGCGAGGGTGAAGACCCGGTGAAATCGACCGACCGCGGCTCGCTCCGTCTACTGGGCTCGGTCGGTGAGCCGATCAACCCGGAGGCCTGGGAGTGGTATCACAAGGTGGTCGGCGACGAGCGCTGCCCCATCGTCGACACCTGGTGGCAGACCGAGACCGGCGGCATCCTGATCACGCCCCTGCCCGGCGCCACACCGCTCAAGCCCGGCTCGGCCACCCGGCCTTTCTTCGGAATCCGCCCGGTGCTGGTGGATGCGGAGGGCGGCCTGCTGGAGGGCGCGGCCGAGGGCAACCTCTGCATCGCCGATTCCTGGCCCGGCCAGATGCGTACGGTCTACGGCGACCATGAGCGCTTCGTACAGACCTACTTCTCCAGCTATCCGGGCAAGTACTTCACCGGCGACGGCTGCCGGCGGGACAGCGGCGGTTACTACTGGATCACCGGGCGCGTGGACGACGTGATCAACGTCTCCGGCCATCGCATGGGCACGGCGGAAGTCGAATCCGCGCTGGTCGCCCACGGCAAGGTGGCGGAGGCCGCCGTGGTCGGCTATCCTCACGACATCAAGGGCCAGGGAATCTATGCCTACGTCACCCTGATCGCCGGCGAAGAGCCTAGCGAAGAGCTGCGCAAGGAACTGGTGACCTGGGTGCGCAAGGAGATCGGCCCCATTGCCAGCCCGGACCTGATCCAGTGGGCGCCCGGCCTGCCCAAGACCCGCTCGGGCAAGATCATGCGCCGCATCCTGCGCAAGATCGCCGAGGACGACTTCTCCAACCTGGGCGACACCTCGACCCTGGCCGACCCTGCCGTCGTCGACGATCTGATCGACAACCGCATGAACCGGGCGGGTTAAGGGGATAAAGATTTTTGAGCCTTCAGGGGCTCGGGCCGGAAGGCTGCGAGCCCTTATTCCCTGTGCGCTTCAGGCTGTCGACAGAGCACGGGCCAGCTTCTTGACCGCCAGCCGGATTTCATCCTCCGGCACGGCCGCGTAACCCAGCATCAGGCCTTGGCGGTCGGGTTCGCCGTCGTAGTAATCAGATAGTGGCGAGACCGCCAGGCCCTCCGCCTCGGCGCGTGCGGCGGCTTCCCGGTCGCTCATGCGCGCGGCAAGTTCGGGGGTGAGATGGGCCACGAGATGCAGACCCGCCTCGTCCGGCTGCGCCTCGAGCTGGCCGCCCAGTTGCCGCTCGATCTCCTCCAGCAAAACCGCCTGCCGCGCAGCGTAAAGCACCCGCATGCGGCGCACGTGGGCGGCGAAATGGCCCTCGGCGATGAAGGCGGCCAGGGCCGGCTGGCTGATCGCGGTCGGGTGGTCGTCCAGGGTCCCGCGCGCCCGCGCCATGGGCTCGATCAGGTCCTCGGGAATCACGAGATAGCCGAGCCGCAGGCTGGGAAACATCACCTTGGAAAAGCTGCCGAGGTAAACCACGCGACCGTTATCGGCATCGTCTAGGCTTTGGAGCGCCGACAGGGGACGTCCCTCGTAGCGGTACTCGCTGTCGTAATCGTCCTCGACGATCCAGGCATCGGCCTCCCGCGCCCAGGCCAGCAGCTCCAGACGCCGGGCCAGGCTCATGGTGACGCCGAGCGGATACTGATGCGAGGGGGCAACGATCGCCATACGCGCCGTCGGCGCACGATCCCGGCCCGCGACCACCGAAATTCCCTCCGCATCGACCGGCAGCGGCACGGCTTCGGCTCCTGCGGCAAAGAGCGGACCGCGCAAGCCCCGATAGCCTGGATTCTCGACCCAGACCGGATCGCCTGGATCGAGCAGCGTGCGCGCCACCAGATCCAGGCCCTGTTGCGCACCGGAGGTGATCAGGACCTGACGCCAGTCGCAATCCAGGCCACGCGCCGCGCGCAGATAGTCGGCGATGGCCCGCCGCAGAGGCTCGTAGCCGGCGTGATCGCCGTGACGCCGGAGCGCTTCCGGCGGCCGCCGCCAGACCCGGCCCAGCAGCCGCGCCCAGACATCGAAGGGGAAGAGCGCCAGTTCCGGCACGCCCGGCACGAAGGCCCCGGTCGTCACACGCCGGCCACGGGGAAAGGCCGCCAGCACCTCGCCGCGCCGGGAGAGCCCGCGGCGGCGTGGCGGCGCCTTTTCCTCGGGATCAGGCCGGGAAGACTGCGGAGTCTTCGCCGCGAGCGTGAGCAGTTCTTCTGGCAGGACGTGGGAGATATAGGTCCCGGAGCCCACCTGGCCGGCCAGGTATCCTTCCGACAGCAACTGATCGAAGGCCGTCACCGCCGTGTTGCGCGAACAGCCCAGTTCGCTCGCCAGGGTCCGGGACGACGGCAGGCGCGCGCCGGGCGCGAGACGTCCGGTCAGGACCGCTTCGCGGATCTGGTCGTAGAGCTGCCGGTGCAGGGGAATCTCAGACTTGCGGTCCAGATCGAGCGCCAGCAGCGGGGTTGAGAGACGGCGGTCCGCCATAGGTAAAAGCTCAGCAGGAATTGGTCTTCTTGATTAACAGAAAATTCTATTTCCTGCATAGCCATTACTCAGAATGGCGTACGATAATCAAGCCTTTGTCACCGGACAATGTATACCAAGGAGCGCTGATAATGACACAAAGGGACCCTTTTCTGCGGCTTTCGGCCAGGAGCAGGCGGCGTGGCGATGCAGGCCATAGGAAGTCGCATGCGACACAGTCCGAAAGCCGCAGAAAAGGGCCGTTCCGGTTGTCGCTAGGGGCCTTCGGAGGGCGTCGAAAAACCTTGCCGATGCGCTGCATCGCCTGCAGCCCTTCTCCTACCCGAAGATCCCTAGCGACAATCCCTATGGGTCATTATCAGCGCTCCTTGGTATTAAGCCGGGCCAAGTCCGACCCAACCTGCTAGAAGCGATGTCGTCATGTCCACGACCTCACCGACCGCCGCCTCTGGAAACCTGATGCCCCTCCTCATGCCGGGGGTCTTCGTGTTCCTCTGGAGCACCGGTTTCATCGGCGCCAAGCTGGGCCTGCCTTATGCCGAGCCCATGACCTTTCTGGCCTTGCGCTTCGGGCTGGTGGTGGCCCTGATGCTGCCGGTCGCGCTGCTGTTGCGGGTTCCCTGGCCGAAGAGCTGGCGGGAAGCGGCGCATATCGCCTTCGCCGGCTTTCTGCTGCACGGGGTCTATCTCGGGGGCGTCTTCGCCTCTATCGGTCTCGGCGTCGAGGCCGGGGTCTCGGCCCTGATCGTCGGCGTGCAGCCGATCCTGGTGGCCATCGCCGCCGGGCCCGTTCTGGGCGACCGGGTGACCGCTCGCCAGTGGCTGGGTCTCATTCTCGGTCTGCTCGGGGTCGTGGTGGTGGTCTGGAACAAGCTTGCGCTGGGGATCGGCACGCCCTTCGGCATGGCGCTCTCAGTCTTCGCCCTGATCGGCATGTCCGCCGGCACCATCTACCAGAAACGCTTTTGCGGGAACATGGACCTGCGCTCCGGCAGCGTCATTCAGTTCGCCGCCGCGACCCTCGCGGTGGGTGGCATGGCGTTTCTGCTCGAGACCGGCGAGATCGTCTGGCACCTCGATTTCCTGATCGCACTGGGCTGGCTGATCTTCGTGCTCTCCTTCGGCGCCATCACGCTGCTCTACATCCTGATCAAGCGCGGCGAGGCGGCGCGGGTCTCCAGCCTCTTCTTCCTGGTGCCGCCCAGCACGGCGATCATCGCCTGGTTTCTCTTCGACGAAACCCTGGAGATCACGGCCCTGGCCGGCATGGGCCTGGCCATGGTCGGCGTGGCCCTGGTGAATCTGCGGCCGAAAAGCTAAAGCGCGACGGCCGTCAGGCCGCCGGAGCCCGACCGCAGAGCCGGTCTTCCATGGCGCAGGCCTCGTCGATGATCACTCTGTAGAGGCGCCGGACCAGATCCGGGTCCAATCCCAAGGCGGCAGCGCTCTGCGCGTTGCGTTCGATCACTTCCTGCACCCGGTCTTCCAGGACACTGGGGATGCCGTGTGCCGCCTTGATCGCCGCCACCTGCTCGACCACGCCGTAGCGCTCCGCAAGCAGCCGCACGATTTGATTGTCGAGCGCGTCGATGCGCTGCCGATGGGCCTTGAGAAGCTCCATATCCGATAGGTCCGCTTTGTGATTCGCTGAGATGCAGGCTATGCGCCGGAACGCGGGGGCGGAATGCGACTAAAAGTCCGAGCAGATGCCGTTGCGTTCCCAATCGCCATAGCGCGTGGGTTCGGGACCTTCCGGACCGCCGACTTCCTTGGGCAGATTGACCTCACCGGAGCGGGCGCGCCGGGCGGCGGCCTTTTCCATCTGTGCCGGGGTCACCTTCTTCTGAGACTGCGGTTTCGGCGGGGCGGCGGGTGCGGTTTTGGCCGGCGCCGGTTTGTGCGAGGTGAAGAGCCTAGTCATTTCCCATATATGGCATCGCGGGACCGGAACGCCAAGCCTTGAAGGCCTTTGGCACGGTCCTTACCTGACAGTCAGCCGGGAACGTATGAATGGATGAAAGGACCCGGCCCGGATATGAATTACACTAAGACCGCCATCCTGCTGGCCGCCATGACCGCCCTCTTCCTCGGCGTCGGTTTCATGCTGGGCGGAGAAGCAGGCATGGTGATCGCCCTGGCCATCGCGGTGGCGATGAACGCCTTCGCCTACTGGAACGCGGACAAGATGGTCCTGCGGATGTACGGCGCGCGCGAAATCGGCCCGCAGGATTCACCCAATTTCTACGGCATGATCCAGAAGCTTGCGCAAAAGGCCGGTATGCCGATGCCCAAGGTCTATCTGATCGACAATGACCAGCCCAACGCCTTCGCCACCGGCCGCAACCCGGAAAACGCCGCCGTGGCCGCGACCAGCGGCCTGCTGCGCCGATTGAACGGCCAGGAGGTGGCCGGCGTCATGGCTCACGAGCTGGCCCATGTGCAGAACCGTGACACCCTGACTATGACCATCACCGCGACCCTGGCCGGCGCGATCTCCATGCTGGCCAACTTCGCGCTGTTTTTCGGCGGCAACCGCAACAATCCGCTCGGTCTGATCGGCACCCTGGCCATGATGTTCCTGGCCCCCATGGCGGCGGGACTGGTGCAGATGGCGATCTCCCGCTCGCGCGAGTACGAGGCGGACCGAATCGGCGCCGAGATCTGCGGCAACCCGCTCTGGCTGGCTTCGGCCCTGGAAAAGATCGACCGCTCTGCCCAGAGCATCGACAACATGGCGGCCGAACGCAACCCGGCCACGGCGCATATGTTCATCATCAACCCCCTGCATGCGCACAAGGTCGACAACCTCTTCTCGACCCACCCTTCGACCGCCAACCGGGTGGCGCGTCTGCGTGAAATGGCGGGCTCCGGCGGCCAAGCCGCCCCCCGGAGCCCCTGGGGCTAATATCGAGCAAGCGAATCCGGCAAAAAGGCGCGAGATCCCAAAAAGGCGAGAATCTCAAAGATTCCGCTTCCATTGCGTCACCGAAATGCTAAACCCCGGCGATGCGAAGCAAAGCACCGAAAAACAAGGACGGACGCAAGGGCGCCGCCGAGACTTCTGACCGCTCCTCAGGCGCGAAAGGCGGGCGCGGCCCCAATCCGCGACGGATCGCCGTCACTATTCTCAACACCGTTCTGCGCCAGGAAACCGCCCTAGACGACGCCTTGAACGCGCATCCCGAGATCGGCCGGCTAGCCACCCGGGATCGGGCCTTCGTACGGCTGCTGACCACCACGGTGCTGCGGCGCCTGGGTCAGATCGACGCCCTGATCCGGTATTGTCTCGACCGCCCCCTGAAAGCGAAATTCGCCGAGGCCGAAGATCTCCTGCGCCTTGGAATCGCGCAGCTACTGTTCCTGGACACCCCGCCCCATGCGGCGGTCAGCACGACGCTGGCCCTAGCGACCACACCGCGGACCGCGGGCCAGAAAGGCCTGATCAATGCGATCCTGCGCCGGCTCGACCGGGAAGGCCGGGATCTGGTCGCCGAACAGGATGCCGCGCGTCTGAATACCCCGGACTGGCTCTGGCAGAGCTGGAGCGAAGCTTACGGCAAGAAGACCGCCCGCAAGATCGCCGAAGCCAGCCTGAGCGAGCCGCCGCTCGACCTGACAGTCAAATCCAAGGGCAAGGACTGGCTGCAGCGCATGACCGACGAGGGCCTGAAGGCCCGACTTCTGCCCGGCGGCTCTCTGCGTTTGAAGCAGGCCGGCGACGTTCGCCGCCTGCCCGGCTACGAACGGGGCAAATGGTGGGTTCAGGATGCGGCGGCCGCCCTGCCTGCGCGCCTGCTGGGCGATGTCGAAGGTCTCAAGGTCATCGACCTCTGCGCGGCGCCCGGCGGCAAGACCGCGCAACTGGCGGCGGCGGGCGCGAAGGTTACGGCGGTCGACCGCTCGGCGGGCCGCTTGCGGCGCCTCTCCGAAAACCTCGAGCGCCTGAACCTCTCCGTCGAAGTCGTGGCGGCCAACGCCACCAAGTGGCAGCCGAAGAAGCCCGTCGACGCGGTCCTGCTGGACGCTCCCTGCAGCGCGACCGGCACCTTGCGGCGCCATCCCGATATCGCCCGCCTGCGCAAGGCGGAGGATCTCGCCTCCGTGGTCGAGCTGCAGGGCAAACTGCTGGATGCGGCGGTGGAAATGGTCAAATCCGGCGGTCTTCTGGTCTACGCCACCTGTTCGCTGCAACCCGAGGAGGGGCCCGAACGCATTGCCGCCCTGCTGAAGGAACGCCGCGACCTGGAGCGGGCGCCGGTAACCGCGGCGGAGTTGGACGAGGCTTTGGCGGACTGCATCACTGCCGAGGGCGACCTGCGCAGCCTGCCGTCCCATTTGTCGGATCTGGGCGGGATGGACGGCTTCTACGCCTGTCGGCTGAAACGACTTTAGCTTCCGCGGATAACGCCTCAGAATCCTTAAGCGACTCGCCTTTCTACCGCCACATTTCACCGGCAGATTCGCGTAGGAATCGTCAAGTTGTCATAACCCGTCCGGCTTCCGCAGAAAAAGCACCGAAACGCGCCATCTTTTACACAGGGATGCGCTTGCGGGCAGGGAGTCATGCTGATACCTAGATCAGATCCGGGTTACATGGGATCACCTCTGGCGGCCCCATGTAACCCGGTGAAGCTGATCTAAAGATGTGAATCCGCTCTAGTGCCTATGCAACAAAGCACCCGTATAGCGCCCTCGATCCTGTCCGCGGACTTCGCCAGACTGGGCGAAGAAGTGCGCGCGATCGACGAAGCCGGCGCTGATTATATCCATATTGACGTTATGGACGGACACTTCGTCCCCAATCTGACCATCGGGCCCGGCGTGGTCAAAGCCCTGCGGCCGCACAGCCGCAAGACCTTCGATGTCCATCTTATGATCTCGCCGGTCGATATCTTCGTGCCGGCCTTCGCCGAAGCCGGCGCGGATATCATCACTGTACATCCGGAAGCCGGCCCCCATACTCACCGGACGATCCAGTTGATCAAGTCGCTGGGCAAGAAAGCCGGCGTTTCCCTCAACCCGGCCACGCCCGTCGAAGCGGTGGATCACCTGATCGACGACCTCGATCTGATCCTGGTGATGAGCGTCAATCCCGGGTTCGGCGGACAGGCCTTTATCCCCGGCGCGCTCAAAAAGATCGAAGCCCTGCGCCGGAAGATCGAGGCCAGCGGGCGGCGTATCGATCTGGAGGTCGACGGCGGCATCAATTTCAACACCGCGCCGGACGCCGTGAAGGCCGGCGCCGATGTTCTGGTGGCAGGCACCACGACCTTTACCGGCGGAGCGGAAAACTACGCCGCCAACATCGCTCGGATGCGCGACACAGGAGGATGATGAGCAAGGGACAGGTCGGCCGGCTCGCGGTGGCGTCCCAGGACGGCGAGAACAACGGCTCCACCCTCGAGACCCTTCGGCAGAACCTTGCCGAAGGCTTCGACAAGTTCGGCCATTTTCTCCGTCGTCCCGCCGACCAGATCGCCGCCGCGATCTGGTATCGCCTCAAGCGGCCCCTGTTCGGCTTTGCCCCCTACCGTCTGTCGCTTTTCGGGCCGAACCCGACAGCGGTCCGCCTCAGCCCGACCGACCCCTGGCCCGGCAACGCCGACGAAGGGGCGGAGATTCTGGCCGGCAGTTTCCATTTTGCCGGCAGCACTCTGCGGAATCCGGCGCCGCTCTGGCGTCCACCGGGCGCCGCCGATGGCTGGCTCGCCGAGCTTCACAGCTTCTTCTGGCTACGCGACCTGCGCGCGGTCGGGGGCGATGCCGCCCGGCGGCGGGCCCGCGATCTGGTCGGCTCCTGGCTGGCCGCCAACGAAAGCTGGAGCGCGCCAGCCTGGCAGCCGGTGATCCTGGGCCAGCGCCTCACCAACTGGCTCGGTCAGTATGAATTCTTCGCCGCCAGCGCCGACGTGAGTTTCCGCCACCGCCTGCTGGACGGCCTGGTGCAGCAGGCGCGCCATCTCTCGCGGGTTCTGCCCGGCGGACTCGCCGGCTGTGACCTGATCATGGCGCTTCAGGGACTGATCTACGTCGGCGCCTGCATTCCCGGCTGCGAAGCCTGGCTCGAACGCGGCCTGCAGCTCCTGGAGCGGGAACTCGGTAAGCAGATCCTGGCCGATGGCGGACATATCGAACGCAGCCCCTCGCGCCATCTGAAGGTCCTGCGTGCTCTGATCGATATCCGCGCCCTGCTGCACGCTTCCGGAAAGCCGGTGCCGCAAAGCCTGGCCACGACGATCGAGAACATGGCGCCGATCCTGCGGCTTCTGCGCCACGGCGATGGCGGCCTCGCGCTGTTCAACGGCAGCAATGAAGACACTGGCTGGCAGATCGACATGGTGCTGCAGCGTGCCGATGGGGCGGCGCGCAGCCTTCTCAATGCCCCCCACTCCGGGTTCCAGCGCCTGCAGGCCGGGCGCAGCATCGTCATCGTCGACGCCGGCAGCCCCCCGCAAGCGGGCTATGACCGGCAGGCCCACGCGGGGACGCTGGCCTTTGAAATGAGTGCCGGGCGGGAGCGCCTGATCGTCAACTGCGGCACGCAGAGCAATCACCCCAACTGGCAGTGGGTGCAGCGTTCCACCGCCGCGCACTCCACAGCGGTTCTGGGCGACACCAACTCATCGCAGTTGGGCCTGCGCCATGGCCTGCTGAAAACGCCGCACCATGTTGCCTGCCGGCGCGAAGAGGTCGAGGGCAACACCTGGCTCGATATGAGCCATGACGGCTATGCCGCCGCCTTCGGAATTACCCATCACCGCCGGCTTTTCCTTTCCTCGAGCGGCGAAGACCTGCGCGGCGAGGATCGTTTCGAGGGACAGCATGAGGGCGGCATTGTCCTGCGGTTTCACCTGCATCCCGACGTCAAGGCCAGCCTGGCGGCCAGCGGCGACAACGTGCTGCTGCGGCCGTCCAAGGGAGCGGGTTGGCAGTTTCGGGCGCGCGGCGGCGAGATTTTGCTCGAACAGAGTGTCTATCTGGGCCGCAGCGGCGAAATCCGGCGAAGCGAACAGATCGTCATCAATTGTCAGGCTCCAGAAGATGGCCAGGACGGCCAGGACGACCGCATCGTGAAGTGGGCCATCAAGCGCGTCTCATCCGGCAAGGGAAGCTGATACATTTCGGAATCCGGTCCCCTGTAGCGGATCCGGCAAGCACAGTGGCTCAAAAGCGCGACGATGACCTTCTTCGAACTTCTTGTGGCGGCCGTTTTGGCGGCATTGGCGTCCTGGGCCGCGACCTGGGCGGTGCTGCAACTCTTGGTGCGATACGGCATTTACGACCGGCCGAATGAGCGCAGCAGCCACGATCACCCCAAACCACGGGGCGGCGGCCTCGCCGTTCTGGCGGTCCTGCTGCCGGCCTGGCTCCTGACGTCCCATCTCTTCGGCGCGCCACCGCCGGGCTTCCTTGCGGTTCTGACGGCGGCACTGGCCCTGGCCGCCATCTCCTGGCTTGACGACCTCAAAGGCCAGTCGGTGGCGCTCCGCCTGGTCATTCAGTTCGGCGCGGTAGCACTGGGCCTGGCCGCCACCGACCATGCCGGTGACGGCTTTCTGCTGTTCCAGGGCCTGCTGCCGGCCTGGCTGGATCATATGCTGAAAGGCCTGGCCTGGGTCTGGTTCATCAACCTCTTCAACTTCATGGACGGCGCAGACGGCATCACCGGCGTCGAGACCCTGTCCATAGGGCTTGGCCTGTCACTGGTCGCGCTGATGCTGCAACAGTCCACGACGGCGGCCTACGGCCTCCTGCTCGCCGCCGCCGCCGCCGGGTTTCTCGCCTGGAACTGGGCGCCGTCGAGGATCTTCCTGGGCGATGTCGGCAGCGTGACCCTCGGGTACCTGATCGGCTGGCTGCTCCTGGTGACGGCGGCACAGGGCCAATGGGTCGCGGCGCTGCTTCTTCCGCTCTATTATCTGGTAGATGCCACCGTGACCTTAGGGCGCCGGGCGCTGCGCGGTAAAAAGATCTGGCGCGCCCATCGGGAGCACTTTTACCAAAAGGCACTCCAGCGGGGAGCGGACCACGCCTGGGTGTCCCGTAACCTCTTGCTTCATAACGCAGCGCTTCTGCTGCTGGCCCTGGCGTCTTTCTGGCTCCCCGCCTGGCTGACACTGGCCGGCGGCGGCGTGATCGTCATCGCGCTGTTGCTGCGCTTCGTAAACTACCCACTGCTGTCCCGATTCTGAAGGTCCCATGAAGTGCCCGCCGTCGAAGTGACAGGAGCTTCAAATCCACCAAACCGGAGTCTTATGCCGCGGGACGGCAGGCGAGCCTTGCCTCATGCGGACCTTCTTATGTTAATCTCGCTGTAACTCTTGTGATTTTCCAGCCCTGCGGCACAGAAAGGCCGGACCTGCGGCTGCTAGCAAATGACACCCGGATGACAGTCAAGTCTCACAAGCTTCCACGCGCGCTTTCGGCGCTTGTACACGACGTCTTCATGGCGGCGCTGTCTTTTGTGCTTGCCCTGGGGCTCAGGCTCGGGGATCAGGCTCTCCCGCATTTGACGGAACGCCTGCTGTCGGCCTGGATGCTCTTCGTTCTGGTCGCAGGTATCGTCTTCTGGATGACCGGCCTCTATCGAGGCATCTGGCGTTACGCTTCGATGAACGATCTGGCGGCCATCGTGAAGGCCGTCACCATGGTGCTGTTGATTTATCTGCCGATCGCCTTTCTGACGACACGGGGCGCGGACATCCCGCGGTCTTCGATGATCATCAACTGGTTCGTCCTGATCTTCCTGCTGGGCGCACCCCGCATGGCCTATCGGGTCTACAAAGACCGGGGCATGCGACACCTGCTGGAGCGCAGCCGGCACCTGCGCGTCCCGGTCCTCGTTGTCGGCACCGGCGATGCCGCCGAGGTCTTCATCCGCGAGATGGCGCGCGACAAGGACGGTGCCTATGAGGTGATGGGTGTCGTCGACGACCGGGGAACGCGCGTCGGCCGCAACATTCACGATGTCGCGGTGCTCGGGCATCTTAACGAACTGCAGAAGATCGTGGAACTCGCCACAGACCGGGGCAGCCGCCGGCCACGGCGCCTGATTCTCGCCAAATCGCTGGAGCGCGAGGCCATGCAGAGCCTCTTGAGCCTGGCCGAGGAACTCGATCTTCAAATCGACCGCATGCCGCGCCTGACGGATTTCAGAAACCGCGCCGAAGGAACGGCGGCAGGCGGCATCGAAGTCCGGCCCATCGCGATTGAAGATCTGCTGGGCCGGAGCCAGGCGAAGCTCGACCGGGCGGCCATGCGCCAGTTGATTGCCGAGCGCCGCATCATGGTCACCGGCGCCGGAGGTTCGATCGGCTCGGAGCTGGTCCGCCAGATCGCCGCCTTCGGCCCCAGCCGGTTGATCCTCTTCGATAATGCCGAATACCTGCTCTACGGGATCGACATGGAGATCGCCGAGAAGCACCCGGGGATGTCACAACGGGCGATCCTGGGCGACGTACGGGATGCCACCCGCCTGAACCAGGTCATGGCCGAGGAACGACCGGAGCTGGTGTTCCATGCGGCCGCGCTCAAGCACGTCCCCATGGTCGAGGCCAACCGCATCGAAGGGGTGCTGACCAACGTTCTGGGCACGCGCAACACCGCCGACGCCTGCCGGAAGAACGGGGTCGACGCCATGGTTCTGATCTCCACCGACAAGGCAATCAATCCGCCGAACGTCATGGGCGCGACCAAACGCCTCGCGGAGAGCTATTGCCAGGCGCTCGACATCGCCGACCGCGGAACGACCGATACCCGCTTTGTCACCGTGCGCTTCGGCAACGTGCTGGGCTCCACCGGCTCCGTCGTGCCGCTCTTTACGCGCCAGCTTGAAAACGGCGGCCCACTGACCGTCACGCACCCCGAGATGACGCGCTATTTCATGACCATCCGCGAAGCCGTCGAGCTGGTCCTGCAGGCTTCAGCCCTGGGCACGACGGCGCCGGGCGAGGAAGCAGGCAAGATCTACGTCCTGGATATGGGCGATCCGATCAAGATCGACGATCTGGCGCGCCAGATGATCCGGCTGGGCGGCCTGCGGCCCGACAAGGACGTCAAGATCGTCTATACCGGTCTGCGGCCGGGTGAAAAGCTCTATGAGGAGCTCTTTCACGAGCAGGAACCCCTGGTCGAGACCAGCCATCCCTCTCTGCATCTGGCCTCGCCGCGCACCACCAATCTCGAACTGCTGTCCCGCAGCCTGGACGATCTGGAAGCGGCCGCGCAGGCGCGCGACTACGACAGCGTTTCGCAGCACCTCGACAGACTGGTTCCCGAGTATCGCAAAAACAGCGAAAAGACCGAGGATCCGGTGGTGGTTTCGCTAACGGGATCGGAAAAGCGCGTCGCCATATCGCAGCGCAACAACGCGCCTTGACGTGACCGTGGCAGCCGCATAAACCCCTCACGAGAGCAAGTTTCGGTCCGTGTTTGCGCACGGCCTTTGCAGCCCCGGGCCCGCGTAACCGCAGGGCCTGCTGCAGTCACCCTCTGTCCCGCTGGAGCCCTCCCATGCCCAACAAGATCACCCGCGCGCTGCTTTCGGTTTCCGACAAATCCGGGCTCACCGAACTCGGTGCCTTCCTGACGGCGCAGGGGATCGAGATTCTCTCCACCGGCGGTTCGGCACGGGCTTTGCGGGAAGCCGGCGTGGCGGTCACCGAGGTCTCCAGCCACACCGGTTTTCCGGAGATCATGGACGGCCGGGTCAAGACCCTGCACCCGAAGATTCACGGCGGTATTCTGGCGCGCCGGGACCTGGAGAGCCATCGCCAGGCCATGGCGGAGCAGGACATCGGCCCGATCGACCTGGTCGTGGTCAATCTCTATCCCTTCGAGGCCACCCTTGCCTCGGGCGCGGACTTCGGGACCTGCGTCGAGAACATCGATATCGGCGGCCCGGCCATGGTCCGGGCTTCGGCGAAAAACCATGCTTCGGTCACGATCGTCACCGATCCGCAGGACTACGCCGCGGTCATGGCGGAGATCGCCGCCAACGACGGCGGGACCTCCGACAAGCTGCGCCGCGATCTTGCCGCCAAGGCCTTCGGCCATACGGCCGCCTATGACGCCATGATCGCCAACTGGCTTGATGGCGAACGCGGTGAAAGCTTCCCGCTCCAGCGCACGCAGGCCGGCCGTCTGGCACAGAGCCTGCGCTACGGCGAGAACCCGCATCAGGTGGCGGCGCTCTACGTGGGCAGCTCGGACGGCCCGGATGGCCCGCGGCCTGGCGTCGCGACGGCCACGCAGCTTCAGGGCAAAGAGCTCAGCTACAATAATCTCAACGACACCGACGCCGCTTTCGAGCTGGTTGCCGAGTTCGAGCGGCCCGCTGTCGCCATCATCAAGCATGCCAATCCCTGCGGCGTCGCCCTGGGCGAGAATCTCTCTTCAGCTTACAGTAAGGCCCTCGCCTGCGACCCGGTCAGTGCCTTCGGCGGCATCATCGCGCTCAATCGAAGCCTGGACGCCGAGACCGCCGCGAAGATTGCCGAGCTCTTTGCCGAGGTGGTGATCGCTCCCGATGTCGAGGCTGACGCCCGTGACCTTCTCGCCGGCAAAAAGAACCTGCGGATCCTGACCACCGGCGCCCTGCCCGATCCGGCCACGCCCGGCATGACCCTCAAGAGCCTGGCCGGCGGTTTCCTGCTGCAGGGCCGGGACAACGGCTGTGTCACGGCCGAAGACCTGAAGGTGGTGACTAAGCGGGCACCTAGCGAGGCGGAGCTGGCGGATATGCTCTTTGCCTTCCGGGTCGCGAAGCATGTGAAGTCCAATGCCATCGTCTATGTGAAGGACGGCGCCACGGTCGGGATCGGGGCGGGCCAGATGAGCCGGGTCGATTCCTCCCGCATCGCCGCCTGGAAAGCCCGCGAAGCCGCCGAAGCCGCAGGCTTGAGCGAAGCGGCAACCGTCGGATCGGTCGTGGCCTCCGACGCCTTCTTCCCCTTCGCCGACGGCCTGATGGCAGCGGTGGAGGCAGGCGCCCGGGCGGTCATTCAGCCGGGCGGCTCGATGCGGGACGAAGAGGTGATCGCGGCCGCCGACGAAGCCGGACTCGCCATGGTCTTCACCGGAATGCGGCACTTCCGGCATTAAGTCTGGATTTCAGGGCGATCAACTGACCTTCTTGAGCGATTCCTCGACCCAGTCCAGCCCGCTCGAGAAATACTCCGCCAGAAAATCGACGAAGCTGCGTACCTTGGGCGAAAGATGCCGGCCCGGCGGATAGACGGCATAGACCGCGCTGTCGGGCGCATGATAGTCGGGCAAGACCTCGATCATACGCCCGGCCTTGAGGTCCGCGCCGATCAGCCAGATCGGCAGGAGGCCGAGGCCAAGACCCGAGAGCACGGCTGACTGGAGCGCTTCGGCCGAGTTGGCCTCCAGATTTCCCGACACCTGGACCGTCTCTTCTCCATTGGGTCCGTGAAAGCGCCAGTCGTTGCGCGATGCGCGATAGATATAGACGAGACAGTTGTGTTCGGCGAGGTCCTGCGGCCCCTTGGGAACCGTCCTGTTCGCAAAGTAGGCCGGTGCGGCGCAGACCACCCGGCGATTGGGCGCCAGCCGGCGGGCGATCAGGCTGGAATCTGAAAGATCGCCGATCCGGATCGCCAGATCCATGCCTTCGGCGACGATATCGATCAGGCGGTCGTTCTGGTTCAGATCGATGCGCATGTCCGGATAGCGCTGGAGGTAATCCGAAAGCACCGGAATGACATGCAGCCGCCCGAAGGCAGCCGGCAGCGCAAGCTTCAGGGTGCCGCGCGGCCGGGAGCGCAGGTCAGCGACCGCCTGCTCCGCCTCCTCGATGTCCGTGAGGATCTGCCGGCACCGCTCGTAGAATCCGTTTCCCACTTCCGTCAGGTTGAGCCGCCGTGTGGTGCGATTGAAGAGACGGGCCCCGAGCCGGTCTTCGAGCCGGCCGATCTGCTTGGAGATGGCCGAGGGTGTCAGATCCAGGGCGCGGGCGGCCGCCGAGAAACTGCCCGCCTGAACCACCCGGACGAAAACCCCCATCTCGCTGACCGCATCCATGCTTTCGCCTCATTATTTGTTCCTAATGGGAACATATTATATTCATAATCTATCTATTATCAACTTCAAGGATCGTCGCTATCTTCTTCTCACTGACGAACAGCCAACGCTTCTGTCCCTTGGCAGAGCCCACCAAGGAGAACTTCAAGATGAAGACCCAATACCAGACAGTGAGAAGCAGCCAGCCGGCCCTCGGCCCGAACGACCCGGCCACTCAAGACGCGTCTCTTCCCGAGGCGCCGTACGAGATCACGCACGACATGGCCTATTATCTGCGCCGCAGCCATGAGGCGCGGAGCGAAGCCTTCCACGGGGGTTTCGCCTTCCTGGCCGACGCAGTCCGCCGGACGCCGGAGAAGGTTGGCGCGCTCGGCGACCGCGTTCACGCCTGGCTCTTTACGCCCTTCTACAGCGGCGGCCAGAAATCTTAGGACGCAGCTTCAAAGCAGGCCAAAGCAAGTCAGAGCAGAGGGTGGATCCTTCCGGGTCCGTCCTCTTTCACTTCAGGCCTCTTAGGCGCCCGCAGCCGGCTCTTTCAACGGCCAGAGAACCAACAATCCGACCAGGAAAAACACCAGGATCACAGCCATACCCGCGGGCTGGCTGTCGGTCCAGAGCGTGATCCAGCCCACCAGGGCGGGTCCGACGAAGGCGGTGGCTTTGCCCGAGAAGGCAAAGAGGCCGAACATTTCGGTCCTGAGCTCCGGCGGCGCGAGGCGCGCCATCATCGAGCGGCTGGCCGACTGGGTCGGTCCCATGAAAACACCGATCGCGCAGCCCAGCCCGTAAAACCAGACCTTGCTGTCGACCAGAAGGATCCAGGCGCAGAGCACGGTCAGGCAGGCCACCGAGATCACGATGGTGCGCTTCGCGCCGATCCAGTCGTCGATCCAGCCGAACCCCGCCGCGCCCAGGCCGGCGGTGATGTTCAGCAGGATTGCGAAGATCAGGATCTCCTCCGTGTCCATCCCGAAACGGCTGGCGGCATAGATACCGCCGAAAACGAAAAGCGTATTCAGGCCGTCGATATAGATCATCCGGGCCAGCAGAAAACGGCCGATCTGACCGTGGCTTGGCAGCTCTCGCAGTGTCTTGATCAGCAGTGTCAGCCCACGCCGCACCGCTTCGCCCGCCGGCAGCCCGCTGGAGCTTCGGTCCGGCGTGAAGAGAAACAGCGGCAGGGCGAAAACGGCGAACCAGATGGCCACCAATGGCCCCGTCGCCCGCACATGCTCGGCGGCGGACTTGTCCAGCCCGAAGAGCGGCTGCTCCGGCCAGATCAGCAGAACCAGACAGAGCACCAGGCAGACCAGACCGCCCGCATAGCCCAGGCCCCAGGCCCAGCCGGACAGCCGGCCGAGCTTCCGCACAGGTGCCAGTTCCGGCAGCATCGCGTTATAGAAGACCTGCCCCAGCTCGAAGGCCGCATTTGCCAAGGCGACCAGCAGCAAGGCCCGCGCCGCGAAGGACAGCTCCGGCGCGATGGTCCAGAGCGCAAAGCCGCAAACCACACAGACCAGGGTAAAGACAAAGAGCCAGGGCTTCCGCGGTCCACCCTGGTCGGCCAGGGCACCAAAGATCGGCGCCAGGATGGCAATCGCCAGGCCAGAGAGGCTGATCGCCATGCCCCACTCACCGGTCGCCTGCTCCGGCGTCGGCGCCAGGGCCGAGGCGTAGTAGTTCGCGAAGACGAAGGTCACGATCACCGTCGGGAAAGCGGAATTCGCCCAGTCGTAAAAGCACCAGGCGACCAGCGCGGTCGGACTGGCCTTCCAGTCCGACCCGTCATCACCCGGATCTCTCTGCATTTCGTCTTGGGCCATAGGCTTCCCTCTGATCGACTTTCCCTTTCGGGAAGTCCGCTGCGACCGCATTGCTGCAGATCTTTCGGCGCGATAGGCTTAGGTAATTTCAAAAGCGATTCGCCCTGCACCGGACAGTGCCATTTCAGCGCAAGCGCCGACAAGTATGACGAGAAGGAATATGTCTGTCATTTCTAAGGACCGACAACAGCGAACCGAAACCCAGGCCAGCATCGCAGCCTGGGGCGAAGCCACCTTTGGCCCCGCGCGCAATCCAGGCGATCTGGTTGCGCGCGCCCAGCAGGAACTGAAAGAACTGGCAGAGGCCGTCGCGCAGGGCCAGCAGGAGGAAGCGGCCATGGAGACGGCGGATGTCATGATCCTGCTGTACCGTCTGGCAGAGGATCTGGGCTACGACCTGGACGACGCCGTCGCGCGGAAGATGGCTGTCAACCGCGCGCGAACATGGATTCGCGCCGGTGACGGCACAGGACGCCATGTCGAAACGCCCTAGGCTGAATCGACATTCATCGCATCCATAGTATTGCAGCAGCGATATGTATGAAGCTTAGAAAGTGTCTTGCGCGTCTGTCGAACCGAGTTGCGATGCGCCTGAAGTGTTTGAGCTTGTTGAAACATCGTTCGACGGTGTTTCGGGTCTTGTAGGCCTGGAAATCGTACGGGATTGGACGCTTTCTCGTAGGGTTAGAAGGTATGACCGCTTCTGCGCCGATGTCTGCGATCAGTGTGCGCAAGGCGTTTGAATCATAGGCCTTGTCAGCCAGTACCCGGCGCGGCGACAGCCCTTCGAGCAAGGCCTGTGCAAGAGGTGCATCTCCTCGTTGACCGGGCGTGAGGATGAGGCGCAGAGGCCGGCCGAGAGCGTCAACGGCCATATGGATCTTGGTTGTCAGTCCTCCTCGGGAACGCCCCAGAGCCTGGTCCCCCCTTTTTGGCCGCCACCCTTGCCGGTGGCTGCCTGCTGGTGAGCACGCACGAGACTGGAATCGAGCGAGATGTAGTCGTTGTCAGGATCGTCGATGAGGTGTTCGAAGACGCGCTCCCAGACGCCGGCCTCGGCCCAGCGGGAGAAGCGCTTATGAACTGTCTTCCACTTGCCGTAGCGCTCCGGCAGGTCGTGCCAGTGCGCGCCTGAGCGCAGTACCCAAAGGACGCCGTTGACGAAGCGCAGGTTGTCTGTGCCGCTGCGGCCGGGATCACCGGGCTTTCCAGGTAAAAGTCCTTCAATCCGACGCCACTGAGCAGCGCTCACTTCATATCGCTTAGGTTTCGCCATCGCCGGGCCCCAGATATTCAAACCTGGAAACCCATGAATCACACATCACAAAAAAAGGGAATCATGAATGTCGATTGAACCTAGTGTGGTGAGTTTGAAGTTCCTATCATTTTATCAGCAGGCACCTCACAGGAACTTCAAATCTGTAAACCATACTAGCTCAATAGGTTAACTAGTGCCCTGATTGATTCTGAAGTTCGAAAGAAGCCTGAAACAAATGATACGAACTTCAGAAGCGGGACACTAGCCGAAGTCTCCACATCCCTTAAATCTACGACACAGAGACCATTCAAAAGGAAATCCGCCATGCAGATCGTCACCACCGATTCAATCGAAGGCAAGCGTATCGTCGGCTACATGGGCATCGTCAGCGGCGACGCCATCGTCGGCGCCAACATGTTCCGCGACTTCTTCGCCCGGATCCGGGACGTGGTCGGCGGCCGCGCCGGCGGCTATGAGAAAGCGCTGAGGGGCGCGAAGGAACACGCCATCGAGGATATGATCGCCCAGGCCGAGGAACTGGGCGCCAACGCCGTGATCGGGGTGGATCTGGACTACGAGACCGTCGGCGACTCCATGCTGATGGTCAGCGCCAACGGCACCGCGGTGCGGGTGGAATAATCTTCCAGTAAAGAGAAAAGGAGAGCCGGTTCCTGCGAGCCGGCTCTCCGCTTTGTCATGACACCAGCGATTTAAGCTGCCGGTTCGCCACTGCCAGCATGGCGAGATCCGGATTGCCGGCGGCGTTCAGTTCCGCCAGAAGCTGCTCGGTCCGCGCCACAACCGAACTGCGGGACGCGGCCCAGGAGTCGATCACCTCGGTGGCCTCGGCGGCACCATTGACCGAATCCAGAACCCGCGTGGTCAGGGCCGACTGGTGGCCATAGAGGTCATCGACAATGGCGGTCACGGCCAGCTTATCCCAGGCCGAATCGCTGGGCAGCCGGCGGGCGGCGCGGCGCAGCCAGTCGAAGCCGAAGCGATCACCGATCGCAAAGTAGGTCTTGCCCGCCTGCTCCACCGGCAGCTTCGTCCGTTGGGCGGCCGAAACGATATCGCCCGCCGGCACCAGCAGGGCCAGGCTTGCGACCCGGCCCGCGAGTTCCTCGGGCACACCCCGGCTGCGGTAATCCTTGGTCCGCACACTCAGGAGACGCCGCACCTCCAGTGACAGCATGACCTTCAGATCGCCGATGAGCTGGCCGAGCGACTTGCCGTAGGCCTTGATGTTCTTTTCGATGTCGAGCGGATGCTCGCCGTTGCGCAGGAACCAGACCGTGCCCTGCTCGATCAGGCGCCCGACCTCGACCAGCATCTCCGCCTGCAGCTCGGCCGGCACCTGATTGTCCAGGTCTTCGATCTGAAGGAAGAGCTCGCGCAGGCCGAAGACTTCACAGGCAATGCAATAGGCGCGGGCAATGTCCGCTGCCGGCATACCGGTCTTTTCCTTCACCTCGTGCACAAAAGTGATGCCGACGCGGTTGACCATATCGTTGGTGATCACCGTCGCTATGATCTCCCGGCGCAGCCGGTGGCGCGCGATCGCTTCGGGATAGTCTTTCCCCAGCACCTTCGGGAAATAGTCGACCAAGGCCCCACTCATATAAGGATCATCCGGCAGGTCGGAGGCCAGGAGTTCCTCATAGAGTGTGATCTTGGCATAGGACAACAGAACGGAAAGTTCCGGCCGGGTGAGGCCGGCGCCCTGCTTCAGCCGTTCGCTGATGGTCTCGTCGTCCGGCAGGAATTCGATCGCGCGATTGAGGTCGCCCTGCTTCTCCAGCACCCGCATATAGCGCGCGAAGCGGTCGAGCAGATGCGCCCCCAGGCCCGCGGTCACGGTGATGGCCTGGGTCTGCAGGTAGTTGTCCCGCAGCACCAGTTCCGCGACCTCGTCGGTCATCTTTTCCAGCAGCTTGTCACGCTGCTTGCGGGTCATATCGCCGGCCTGTTCGACATCGCCCAGCAGAATCTTGATGTTGACCTCATGGTCGGAACAGTCCACGCCGGCCGAGTTGTCGATGGAGTCCGTGTTGCTCCGCCCGCCATGCTGCGCGTATTCAATCCGCGCGCGCTGCGTCATACCCAGGTTGGCACCCTCACCGACCACCTTGCAGTTCAGCTCCTTGGCGTCGATGCGCAGGACGTCGTTCGCCCGGTCGCCGGCATCGGCGTTGGTCTCGCTGCTAGCCTTGATGTAAGTGCCGATACCGCCGAACCACAGCAGCTCGACATGCGATTTCAGGATCGCCCGCAGCAGTTCGTTGGGGGTCAGGCTGTCTTCCTCGATAGCGAAGAGCGTCTTCATCTCCTTCGAGATCTTCAGGGACTTGGCCTTGCGGTCAAAGATCCCGCCACCCTTGGAGATCAGCTTCTCATTGTAATCGGTCCAGGCCGAGCGCGGCAGCTCGAACATGCGTTTGCGCTCCGCGAAGGACTTGGCCGGATCGGGATCCGGATCGACGAAGATGTGCATGTGGTTGAAAGCGGCGACCAGCTTGATCTGCTCGGACAGCAGCATGCCGTTGCCGAAGACGTCACCGGACATATCACCCACGCCGATACAGGTGAAGGGTTCGGTTTGCGTGTCCTTGCCGATCTCGCGGAAGTGCCGCTTGACCGACTCCCAGGCGCCGCGCGCCGTGATGCCCATTTTCTTGTGATCGTAGCCGGCCGAACCGCCCGAGGCGAAGGCATCGTCGAGCCAGAAGCCATAGTCGATCGAAACCCCGTTCGCAATGTCGGAGAAGGTCGCCGTGCCCTTGTCTGCCGCGACCACCAGATAGGGGTCGTCCCCGTCGCGCCGGACGACGGACTTCGGTGGCACCAGGCTACCTGCCTGCAGGTTGTCCGTAACATCCAGCAGTCCGCGAATGAAAGTCTTGTAGCATTCTATACCTGCCGACAGGAAGGCTTCCCGCCCTTCCTCCGGGGCCGGCGGCTGCTTGACGACAAAGCCGCCCTTGGAGCCGACGGGCACGATGACGGCGTTCTTGACCTGCTGTGCCTTGACCAGACCGAGGATCTCAGTGCGGAAGTCCTCCCGCCGGTCGGACCAGCGCAGGCCTCCGCGCGCAACCATGCCGAAGCGCAGATGAACGCCTTCGATCTGCGGCGAGTAGACGAAGATCTCACGGAAGGGACGCGGCAGGGGCAGTTCGTCGATGTTGCGGGAATCGAACTTGAAGGAGAGATAGCGCTTGGGCGCGCCATCTTCAGCCGTCTGGGAAAAATTGGTCCGCAACGTGCACTCGATGCAGTTGAGGAAGCGTCGGATGATCCGGTCCTCGTCCAGGTTGCTGACCTGGTCCAGCAGCCCGTGGATCTGCTCCACGATCGCCTCGGCGTCGCTATCGCGCTCCTTGTTACCGGCGTCCTCGCTGCCGCCGCAGTCGAAGCGGGTCTGGAAGAGATCGACCAGCAGCCGGGTGATCCTGGGATTACCGGCCAGCGTTTCTTCCATATAGCTCTGGCTGAAGGGGATCTGCGCCTGCCGCAGGTACTTGCAATAGGCCCGCAGGATCGTCAGCTCGCGCGCGGTCAGGCCGGCCTTCAGCACAAGACGGTTGAAGCCGTCGTTTTCCATGTCGCCGCGCCAGACCCTGGCGAAGGCTTCGTGAAAGGCCTGCTTGATCGCGGGGATGTCGATCTCGTCACCGTCCTGCGTCACCATCTGGAAGTCATGCAGCCAGACCGGGCTATCGGATTTGGCAGGTGAGATGCTGTAGGGATTCTCGCTGATGACCTTCAGCCCCATGTTCTCCAGCATCGGCAGGACATCGGAGAGCGGCACCGGCTGACCGGCAATGTAGAGCTTGAAGTGCAGGCGGTGCGCTTCCGCTTCCAGCGGGCGGTAGAGGTTCATGGAGAGGCCGCCGCTGTCGGCCGCTTCGTCGATGCGCTTCACGTCGAAGGCCGCATCGTGTTCGTTGAAGTGATCCTGATAGCTCGCCGGGAAGGCCTTGGAGAAGCGGCGCAGGCTGCGGATACCGCCTTCTTCGCCGCGGTCCTCGATCAGCGCCTCTTCCAGCCGGTCGACCCAGGAACGCCCGGCCTCCGCCAGTTTGCGCTCGAGCGTGCCGTGATCCACCTCGGGAATCTCGCCCCGCGTGGTCTTCACGATGATATGGAGCCGCGCGAGCGCTTCGTCAGTCAGGTGCGTGTAAAAGGCCGTCACCGTGCCGCCGAAGGCTTCGGCGCAGATATTCTGCATGCGCAGCCGCAGCGCACTGTCATAGCGGTCGCGCGGCACATAGACCAGACAGGAGACGAAGCGCTCGAAGGGGTCGCGCCGCAGGAACAGTGCGATGCGCTGACGCTCCTGCAGGTGCAGCACGCCCATGGCCGTGTCGAAGAGTTCGTCCTCGGTGATCTGGAACAGCTCGTCCCGCGGATAGCTCTCGAGAATATGGGTCAGAGCCTTGCCGTCGTGACTGCCCGGCGCAAAACCGGAGCGCTCGATCAGGTGGTCCACCTTGGTGCGCAGCAGGGGAATGTCCCGCGGTGAACGGGAATAGGCCACCGAGGTGAAAAGCCCGAGGAACAGCCGTTCGCCGATCACCTTGCCCTTGGCGTCGAAAACCTTGATGGCGGCCGTATCCATATGCACGGCGCGATGGACGCTGGAGCGGCTGTTGGCCTTGGTGACGCGCAGCAGGTTGGACTTCTTGACGAAATCCTGGATCTCCGCCGGCAGGCTGCCGAGATTGCGCAGCCCGTCGAAGACCTGAAAGGCGGTGTTGCGCAGGACGCCGAGTCCGACCTCTTCGATCACCCGGGAAACCGCCTTCTTGCCCCGGCCCTCGAAGCGGTATTCGCGGTAACCCAGGTAAGTGAAATGGTCGTCGTTCAGCCACTTCAAAAAGGCGATGCCCTCGTCGATCTCCGCTTTGGGGATCGGCGGCGGACTCTTCTCCAGATCGGCAATGACCTCTTCCATGCGCCCGCGCATGGACTGCCAGTCGTCCACGGCCACCCGCACGTCGCCCAGCACCTGTTCCAGGCGCTCGCGGAACTCGGCCTGCTGCTCACTCGGCTGCTCGCTGATCTGTAGCTGCATGACCGACTCGCGATTGTCGCCGTCGGTGTCGTCGTGCAGCTTCTTGAGTTTGCCCTTGGCGTCGCGATCGATCCGCATGATGGGATGGATCACCAGAAAGACTTCCGCCTCGAGCTGCCCGATGGCGGCGGTCACCGAATCCACCAGGAAAGGCATATCGTCGTTGATGATCTCAACCACGGTGTGGGAGGACTTCCAGCCGTACTCTTCCGGCCGCGGATTGTAGACGCGGATCTTGGCTTCGCCCTTGGTGCGTTGCTGGCTCTGGCCCCAGATCGAAAGGGCGGCGCCGTAGAGATTGTCGAGCGACTCGCCGAGAATGTCGTCAGGCGCGACGTTGCAATAGAATTGTTTGAGGAAGCGAACCGCATCTTCCGACCGCTTCGCGTCCAACCGCTTGCGGGCGCGTTCGCAGAGTGTCTCGATCAGTTCCGATTTGTGCTCTTCGGCGTGGCTGGCCATGCGTGCGATCCCCCCGGAATTCTGGCTGCTTAGCTTCATGCGACCAATTGTTCGTGTCACTTCATTCGAGGCTATAGCATTCTTTGGTTAATGGGGAGTAGCTATCAGAAGGAAATGGACTTTACGTGACCTTTCGCGGACAGATCTTCGTGAACGACCGGTCTTCCGCCAGTGGACAGCCACCCTGATCCCGTCAATACGGCCAAATCCTAAACCAGATCTTAAGCCAACTGAGGTTTCATGACAGGACCGGCCACGCTACGGGCGTCGCCCCTCGATAGCAGGCGACGCTGCGGCCGGCTGTGCGACACCCTTGGGATTGGGCGCCACTTGCTTCGCGAAACCGGGAATAGCTTTAGCGAGATGCAGCCTCCGCTCGGTGATTCGGGAAACCGAAGGCCGGAGAAAGCCCTGCGCGAAGATGGCTGGCGACGGGCACTGACGCTTTTCGTCACGCTCACCACCATGACGGTGGCCTCGGCCCTGGGTGCGCTCTACTTTCTGGTTTCCGGTGGCGCATGACGGCAGGATCGCCCTTTGTAAAAACCGCCGGAAGCTGGGCTTTAGCTGCAGCCTATAGCTGTTAAATTTATGCCCGATCTAAAAAATGTGGTAGTCTGTTCAGGTGGATAGCACACGACAGGAATTGAGCGACCTGCGCTTTTCCGGCCGACGCCTCAGTCAGAAAAGGACGCTGCAGGTCATTGAAGGCGACGACGGCCTGCCGGAGGTTGCCGACAGGAAACTGGTCCGAATGCTGACCTATTGGCGGTCGCTTCGCACGGACGAGGGATTTCCCGGACGCAATGCCATTGACCCGCTCTCCATTCCCGAGCTTCTGCCATACATCCTGTTGCTGGACGTGGAGAAGGACGATTTCCGCTTCCGCCTGGTGGGGGAGGCCGTCAACCGCCGCTACGGTGGCCAGATCAAGGGCTGCAGTCTGACCGAGTTACTGGACGGCGAGATTCTCAAGGAGACCTTGGACGAGCACGTCCGCTGCCTTCGCCATCGTGCCCCGATCTTCACCCGCAACACCGTTCACACGGTCGACAGCGACGACATGAAACTCTACCAGCGCCTGATACTGCCGCTTTCTGACAAAGCTTCGGAGGTCCAGTCCATTGCCGGGGTCATGCATTTCGAGAAGTAAAGCCGCGGCGCCAGGCTTGACCGGGCCGCGAGCGCCCACAAATTGCTTTCTGTTCCGCCCGCGCCGCAAGCGGTCGTCGGGTCGGACGGCACGAAGGACTCCCTGATTTGGCACTGGCATTACCTGCGCCACCGATTTAGGGTGAAACTTACAGTAGAGATTTGTTGAAAGGCAGATTCTCTATTTTGCAACTGAGACTTAGCGGATATCGTTTCGGTTCGGCAAAGATGGTTGCCCAGCGCGCTGCGGCGAAAGGAAATAAGCTTCAGCGATTTCGCCAGGCCATGTGATCGGAAAACGTCGAGAATAGAATAACAAGGAAAGAGGCGATGTATTCCGTCACTGTCACGAGTGATACGGCGGAAAACCGGATTTTGGAAGAGCTTCCGGAACACGCCAACGAATCGCTGTCCTGGGCGCTTGACTACTGGAACCGGCACCGCGGCCGCAAGACAATGCCGGCGCGCGCTTCCATCGACCCCATGGATTTTCCGCGGCTGCTGCCGACCACCTATCTGCTGGAGCGCCTGCCCAACCATGACTTCATCGTCCGGGTCGCCGGAACCCGCTTCCGCGAAGTCTATGGCCGAGAGGTGACCGGACAGAAGGTCAGTACATTCATCCCTCAGGATTCAGGCCGCGACTTTCACCACGACGTCCAGCTCTGCTGCCGGCATCTGCATCCGGTCTTCCGGGAGGGCCGGGCGAACTGGCGGCCTTCGGGGGTCGCGACGCGCTTCCAGCGCATTCTCCTGCCACTGGGCAGCTTCGACACCTTCGTCGACCATCTTCTGGGCTTCGCCGTCTTCTTCGACGAGGACGGCAATCCCGAACTCTGACAGCAACAGCGGTCGGTTCTTGCGCGAAGCTCAGGCCTGCGGGTTGTCGCTGCGGGCACCGGCGTAACGGGATTCGGCCTCGTAGTAGGCGTCGAAGCCCACCAGCCGGCGCAGCTCGCCGAAGTCCAGTAGTTGCGACTCGGGGTGCCGGCCGGCCTTCATCTCGGCCAGGGCCGCGGTCATGGCCTTCATAGCGGCAGACATCAGTGTCAGCGGATAGGCGGCGATCCGGTATCCGATATCGGCAAGCACCGCCGGCGGCAGCAGGGGCGTCGTGCCGCCCTCCACCAGATTCGCCATGTGGATGCCCGGCACCTCGGCGCAGACCTGGCGCATTTCGACCTCGTCGCGCGGGGCTTCGACGAAGAGGATGTCCGCGCCGATCTGTCCAAACCGCCGCGCCCGCTCCAGGGCTTCGTCCAGGCCCTCGGTGTGGCGCGCGTCGGTCCGGGCCAGGATCAGGATATCCGCGCCCTCGTTGCGGGCATCCACGGCCGCCTCGATCCGGCTGTAGGCGGTTTCCCGGTCCACCACCAGCTTGCCCCGGGTGTGCCCGCAGCGCTTGGGCGCCAATTGATCCTCGATCATGACCGCGGCAAAGCCGGCCTGGGCATAGCCCTGGACCGTCCGCTTGACGTTGAGGGCGTTGCCGTAGCCTGTGTCGCCGTCGCCGATCACCGGAATCGAGACCGCGCCGCAGATGTCCCGGCCCTGAGCGACCATTTCTCCGTAGGAGATCAGGCCCGTGTCTGGCGCACCGATCTTCGCGGCCGAGACCGCGAAACCGGACATGAAGCTGAGCGGAAAGCCCGCTTCCTCGATCAGCCGCGCGCTCAGGGCATCGAAGCAGCAGGGCATCACGTGCAATTCGGGTTTGGCCAGGAGCGCGCGAAGTCGGTTCGCCGGGGAAGCCTGCATCTCTCATCCTCTTGGGATTTGCGTTTCGGACGACTGAGCGCCTGGAGAAGGGACATCAGTCATTTCTTTTGATGACAGTCCGGTCAAGCCTTGGCAAGCTACGTCAATCTTACTGCCTTAATATATCGCGAAAAAATAACGAGGCCATCTTTGGCCCAAAAGGGAGAAACGCAATGAGAAAACTGCTTTCCATGACCGCTGCTGCCGCGCTGCTTGCCGGCAGCGTCTCGCTGGCGCAGGCCGCAGAAACCACGCTGCGCATCACCTTGCAGCTACCGCTCAAGAGCCACCTGGGCCAGAATCTCGTGCTCTTTAAGGAAGAGGTCGAAAAGAAGTCCGGCGGCGACATCGAGGTGCAGATCTACGATTCGGCGCAGCTCTATAAGGACAAGCAGGTGCCGCAAGCCGTCGGTTCCGGCGCCATCGAGATGGGCGTCGCCTCCCTGACCCGCTTCGTCGGTGATGTGCCGGCCGTGGACATCTTCTATCAGCCCTTCATGTTCAATTCGGACGAGCTGATCCGCAAGGCCACGGCCAAGGGCAGCCCGGTCCGCGACCCGCTGGACAAGGCAATCCTCGATCAGACCGGCGCCCGGGTGCTCTGGTGGCAGGCCTACGGCAGCGCCGTCATGCTGTCAAAAGGCGATGCGGTCTCCACTCCGGACGCCGTGGACGAGAAAAAGGTCCGGGTCTTCGGCAAAACACTGGGCGAATTCATCAAATCCTGCGGCGGCGCGCCCACCCTGATCTCCGGCTCCGAACAGTATCTCGCCTACCAGCGCGGCACCGTCGATGTCGGCATGACCGGCGTCTCCGGCGTCAAGGCGCGCAAGCTCTGGGACGTGATGGACACCATCACCAAGACCCAGCATGCGGATATCGAGTTTGTGGTGGTGGTGAACGACAAGTTCTGGTCGGACCTGCCGGAAGCGCACCAGAAGATCATCACCGAAGCCGCCGCCATGGCCGATGCGGCCGTTCGGGACAAGATCTCCGAAATCGAGAATGCAGCCTATGACGAATCGCTCAAGAACGGCATGAAGATCGTCGAGCCGACGGCCGAACAGATCGCCGCCTGGCGGGAATGCTCCAAGCCGGTCTACGAGCAGTATGCAACCGATGCCGGTGACCTGGGCAAGCAGGTCATGGACGCCGCCATGGAACTGCAGAAGTAAGCCTGCCGAAGCCGGGGCCCGGACTGCCAAAGAAGCGCAGCCGGGCCCCTTTCCCGCGTCCTGAAGGCTCAGGCGCCTGAACACTCAGTCGCGGGACCTTCCTTTCAAAGCAAATCCGCAAAACGGGGGCGTTCCTTGCGCGCGATCGATTCGATCAGCATCTTTCTCGGCAATCTTGCTGCCTGGCTCTTCGTGGTCACGGGACTCATGCTGACCTACGAGGTGGTTGCCCGCTACGCGCTCAACGCGCCGACCATCTGGGCGGCGGAACTTTCGCAGGTCCTGATGATCGCCGGAGTCTTCTTCGCGCTGGGCGCGACACTGCACCGGCGCCAGCACATTTCCATCGAAGCGCTTTACGTCCGCTTTGGTCCTCTGGGCAAGAAGCTCTCCGACAGCCTGACCCTGGCATTCGTGGCCGCCTTCGCCGCGATCGTCGGCTACTGGGGCTTCGATATCGCCCTGGATTCCTTCGTGAAAGACCGCTCCAGCGGCACCATGCTCAACATCCCCAACTGGTGGACGGAAGCGCTGGTGCCCTTCGGGCTCGCCGTGCTCTTCCTGCAGTGCTGCGCGGAGTTCATCCGGGTCTGGTCCGGCGGCGGCTGGCGAAAGTCCGGCAGCCACGAAGGCGGGATCGAAACCGAAGAGCCCCAGAGTTAAGAAGAGCCTCAGAGTTAAATCGTGACAACCCTTCTGATCCTCGTTGCCCTCTTCGCGCTGCTCCTCGCCGGCGTTCCCGTGGCCTTCGTGCTGGGCGGGCTTGGACTGATCCTCCTGGCGATCGGCGGCTTTTCGCCCCTGATGGTGCCCCAGTCTCTGCTGGGCGGGCTCGACAACTTCATCCTGCTGTCGGTGCCCCTGTTCCTGTTGATGTCGAACGTCCTGCTGAAGGGCGGTGTCGGGCGGGATCTCTTTGCCGCCGTGCAGGCCTGGGTCGGCCATTGGCCGGGCGGGCTGGCGGTCGCGACCGTTCTCTCCTGCGGCCTCTTCGCGGCCATCTCCGGCAGCTCCGTGGCCACGGCGGCCACCATCGCAACCGTCGCGATCCCCGAGATGGAGTCCCGCGGCTATCCCCGAAAGTTCGTGCTGGGCCTCCTGGCCGCAGGGGGCACCCTCGGGATCCTCATCCCACCCTCGATCCCCTTGATTATCTTCGGCTTCATCACCGAGGAATCGGTCATCAAGCTGTTCCTGGCGGGCATCGGGCCGGGGCTGCTGCTGGTCGGCCTCTTTATCGTCTTCTCCATGGCCTACGCGGCCTTTTCCTCGCAGTACCAGAAAACCGAGAAGGCCAGCCGGGCCGTGCGTCTCGCCGCCAGCAAGCGCGCCCTGCCCTCCCTGGCACTCGCGGCCCTCATCGTCTGGGGCATCTACTGGGGGATCTTCACGCCGACCGAGGCAGCCGCCGTGGGCTTCGCCTTCTCGCTGATCATTACGGGCGTGATCCTGCGCACGCTGGACTGGGCCGGTTTCAAGGCCGCCGTGATCGACAGCATGGTAACCAGCGTGACCATCCTCTTGATCGTGGCGGGCGCCAAGATCTTTGGCAAGGCGATCACCCTCTACCGCATTCCCCAGGACATCTCGCTCTTCATCGCCGGCAATTTCGACGAGGCCTGGCTCTTTATCCTCGCCGTCTCGGCTCTGCTGGTCGTCATGGGCTTCTTCCTGGAGGCCCTTTCCATGATGCTGATCATGGTGCCGGTGCTCGCGCCCTCCCTTCTCACTCTCGGCATCGACCCCATCTGGTTCGGAATCTTTTTCGTGATCCTGATTGAAATCGCCCTGATCACGCCGCCGGTGGGCCTGAACCTCTATGTCATACAGGCGGTCGGAAAGGCGCGGATCGGCGAGGTCGCCGCTGGCGTCTGGCCCTTCCTGCTGCTGATGCTGCTGACGGTCCTGCTCTGCTATCTCTTTCCCGATCTGGTGCTCTACATCCCATTCAAGCTTTAACCGCACCCTACTAACCACTTGCAATCAAACAAGATTTAGCCGAAGAATAACGCCCGGTACGAGTGCCCCACTGCACAGGTCGTTTGCCCCATGAGCGGATCGAATGTTTTGTTTGAACTGCGCCCCGCCCCCGACAGAGGCTTTCCGCAGTCGGAGTTCGAAAGCAGGCTGGAAGCGGCGCAGAGGCTGATGTCGGCGCAGCGCCTGAGCGCCCTGCTGCTGTCGACGGAGCCGGAGGTCCGCTATTTTTCGGGCTTCCTCACGCAGTTCTGGCAAAGCCCGACACGACCCTGGTTTCTGGTGGTACCCGCCAAGGGCAAGCCGATCGCGGTCATTCCGGCCATTGGCGCCGACGTCATGGGGCGCACCTGGATCGAGGACATTCGGACCTGGTCCGCGCCCCGGCCCGAAGACGACGGCGTCACCCTGCTGACCGCCGCTCTGCGCGACGCAGCAGGCGCCACGGGCCGGGTCGGCGTTCCCATGGGCCCGGAAACACACCTACGTATGCCGCTCGGCGACTTCGACAGGCTGCGCAGCAGTCTGCCAGGCAATGACTTCATCGATGCCACAGGCGTCGTCCGCAGCCTGCGCATGGTGAAGTCCGAGGCTGAAATCGACAAGATCCGTCATGTCTGCGGTGTCGTCTCCAGCGCCTTCGAAGCCCTGCCGGAGCTGCTGTCGACCGAGCAGACGGAGACCGACGCCTTCCGAAGCTTCAAGACCGAGATCCTGCGCCGCGGGGCGGACGACGTGCCCTATCTGGTCGGCGGCGCGGGTCCGGGCGGCTACGACGACATCATCTCGCCGCCGTCCGACCGGCGGCTTCAGACGGGCGACCTGCTGATCCTCGACACCGGTTCGACCTTCGACGGTTACTTCTGCGACTTCGACCGCAATTTTGCCTTCGGCAGCGCTTCGGACGAAGTGCGCCGGGCCTATGACACAGTCTTCGCGGCCACCCAGGCGGGCTTTCAGGCGGCAAGGCCCGGCGCCACCACCAGCGATCTCTTCCATGCCATGTGGCGGGTGCTCGAGGACGGGGGCGCCCTGGGCAACGACGTGGGCCGCCTGGGCCACGGCCTGGGCATGCAACTGACCGAATGGCCCTCCAACACCGCCACCGACGGTACGCTGCTGGTGCCCAATATGGTCCTGACCCTGGAGCCGGGCATGGAATTTGCGCCGGGCAAGCTGATGGTGCATGAAGAGAACATCGTCATCCGGGACGGCGGTGCGGAGTGGCTGACACGCCGCGCGGCCGCGGAACTGCCGGTCATCCTGTGACCGAACAGCGGCCAGAGGGAAGGTCAAGATGTCTGCTTTGGAACTTGAAGATGCCGGCACTGCTCTGTCCTTCGAAACCGATGCCGGCATCGGCTGGCGCGCGAAACTGGGGCTGATCGTCCTGGAAACCGACCAGACCATCGAGCCGGAGTTGCGCCAACTGCTCGAACTCGACGGACTGGCGCTCTATCACACACGGGTCCCCAGCGATCCGGAAGTGACCAGCGAGACCCTGGCGCGGATGGAAGCAAATCTGCCCGCCGCCGCGGGGCTTTTACCCGTTGCAGTGGACCTCGATGTCGTGGGCTATGGCTGCACCTCCGGTTCGACCATCATCGGTGAAGAGAAGGTCGCCGAAGCGGTCCGGAGCGGGCTCGGGGAAGGTTACGCGGCGTTGCCGGTCACCAATCCCCTGACCGCCGTCAAGGCGGCCTTTCAGGCCCTGAAAGTCCAAAAGATCGGCTTCGTCACCCCCTATCTGCCCGAGGTTACAGGCGCCATGCGCGCGCACCTGGAAGCGCAGGGCTTTGAAATCCCGACCGTCGCGTCCTTCAATCAAAGCGAAGAAGAGATCGTCGCCCGCATTACGCCCACCTCCATCGAAGCGGCCATCCTGCAGGTGGGCCGGTCCCCGGACTGCGAGGCGGTCTTCGTCTCCTGCACCAATCTCCGGGCCGCGGGCGTGATCGAAGCCTGCGAAGCGCAACTGGACAAAGCGGTCGTCTCCAGCAACCTGGCCCTCGCCTGGCATATGCTGCGCCTTGCCGGGATCTCCGACGCGCTGCCGGACCGCGGCCGGTTGTTCAAGGTCTGAACAAGCCGAAGCGCCGGACCAACAGTCGGTCTCGGTCTAAGCTGTTAGAATTTCCTGGAAAAAAGAGAAACATGGAGCGGGCGATGAGATTCGAACTCACGACCCTAACCTTGGCAAGGTTATGCTCTACCCCTGAGCTACGCCCGCGTCTTCATGTTCGGCGGCGGAGATACCTCCTTTCCGCGGTCATTGCAAGCCCCTCCTCGGCGATTTTTTTATTTTTCTTTCACAGACAGTCACCTCTCTCCTCAATGGCATAGCAGCCACCGCGCGTGAGTCTCCAGGGTCTCCCTGCAGTTCAGGCTTGCAGGCTGGCCGCAAGGAACGTTATCAGGCTGATCGCGATAGCAAGACAGTTACATCCCTTCGTCAAGCCGGAAACCCTCACCATGTCCGAACACGACTCCGATGACCTGACCCCGGCCGCCACGCCGCAGGCGCTTTTCGACCGCCTGGAGGCCCTCGCTATCGAAACGCGCACCCTGGAGCACGCGCCGGTCTTCACGGTCGAGGAAGCCAAGACCGTCCGCGACGATCTGCCGGGCGGCCACAGCAAGAACCTCTTTCTGCGCAACAAAAAGGGCCAGATGTGGCTGGTCACCTGTTTCGAGGACCGCAAGATCGACCTCAAGGCGCTCGGCAAGGCGCTGGAGGCGGGGCGGATCTCCTTCGGGTCGCCGGACCGGCTGAAGAAGCACCTGGGCGTGGAACCCGGCGCCGTGACGCCCTTCGCCGTGATGAACGACCGGGCCGGCCAGGTCAAATTCGTGCTCGACAAGGCCATGCTGGAGGTCGATCCGCTGAACTTCCATCCTCTGGTAAACACCATGACCACAGCCATCGCCCCCCAGGACCTGGTCAGGTTCCTGGAAGACCAGGATCATGCACCGGCCTATATTGACGTGGATGCGCTCGCCGCGGCTGATTCGGATAACGGCCAACCCTGATCACTAAACGGGGCAAATAGCTAATTTGAGACAGGCCGACAGCTTGCTTTCTTTGACGCGAGCGGCCATGTAAATTGCGATTGCACAGGAAATCAGCAGTTTGGGCGCTCTCCAACGGATCCGTACGAGCAACGCCTGATCCGGTGAAATGAGTTAGCCTTAAAGACGACAAAGACGGGAATGCAATCTATGGAAACCATCATCGGAAGCGATGGAACGGGCGGCGCGCCGGCGGCCGACGCCGTCAAGGACGGCACACAGGAGACCTTCGCGAAGGACGTCATCGAAGCCTCGATGAAGACTCCCGTCATCGTCGATTTCTGGGCGCCCTGGTGCGGCCCCTGCAAACAGCTCGGGCCGATGCTGGAACAGGCGGTGCGGGCGACCCGCGGCGCCGTGCGCATGGTCAAGGTCAATGTCGACGAAAACCAGGCCATCGCCCAGCAGCTTCGCGTTCAGTCGATTCCGGCCGTCTACGCCTTCTTCCAGGGACAGCCGGTGGATGGTTTCGTGGGCGCCCAGCCGGAAAGCCAGATCAAGGCCTTCGTACAGCGCCTGGCCCAGGAGGCCGGCGGCGGCCAGGGCGACAGCCCCATCGAGCAGGCATTGGCCCAGGCCGAAGCCGCTCTGGAGGATGGTCAGCACGGCCCGGCCTCGGCGATCTTCGGGCAGATCCTGCAGCACGAACCGGACAACGCCCGGGCTCTGTCGGGCAGCATCCGCTGCCGTCTCGGGGCCGACGACGTGGAAGGGGCGCGCGAACTGCTGGACGCCCTGACGCCGGAACTCGCGAAAGCTCCCGAAATCGCTTCGGCCGCAGCCGCCGTGGAACTGGCGGAACAGTCGCTGGACGCGGGCGAGATCACCGAACTTCAGCGCAAGATCGAGCAGGACGAAAACGACCATCAGAGCCGCTTCGACCTCGCGCTGGCGCTGCAGGGCGCAGGCAAGTCCGAAGCCGCTGCGGATGAGTTGCTGGAGATCGTGCGCCGCAACCGCGCCTGGAATGACGAAGCCGCCCGCAAACAGCTCATCAAGCTGTTCGACGCCTGGGGGCAGACGGATCCTCTGACGCAAGAGGTACGCAGCCGCCTCTCCTCTATCCTCTTTTCATAAGCGCACAGGAAGAAGCATCAGCCGTCTGACAGAGATTATGCGACCAGGTCGGGGACAGGGACATGAGACAGAAGCCTCCAAAGGTCAGAGAACGGCGATCCGCAAAGCTGCGGCGCGAAGAACTGCTGCCGACGGTTGGCTTGTAAGGGAGTCAGGATGACCCGCTGCGTATTCGACCCATCCTTTGACAATCTACCGGCGGAGATACCGGTGTTTCCGCTTTCGGGCGTCTTGCTGCTGCCCGGCGGGCATTTGCCGCTGAACATCTTCGAACCGCGGTATCTGGCAATGGTCGACGAGGCCCTGACGGGCGACCGGATCATCGGCATGGTCCAGCCGAGCGAAGAAGACAACTCCAACACCCCCTATCAGCCGGATCCGCGGAAGCCGGTGACGGCGGCAGGCACGCCGCCCGAGCACCCGCCGATCTACGGCACCGGCTGCGCCGGCCGGATCAATGCCTTCAGCGAGACCGATGACGGACGCTATCTCATCACCCTTTCCGGACTGATCCGTTTCGAGGTGGCGGGCGAACTGGAGATGAAGAGGGGGTTCCGGCGGGTTTCAGCGAATTATGAGCGTTTCGCCTGCGATCTATCCACCGGGGAAGCAGACATCGACCGCGACCACCTGCTGGAAACCCTGCGCGGTTACTTCTCCGCGCAAGGCATTCGCGGGGATTGGGAAACCATCGGACAGACGGAAAACGAGCACCTGGTGACCTCCCTGGCCATGATCTGCCCCTTCGCGGCCTCGGAAAAGCAGCTCCTGCTGGAAGCCATGACTCTGCAGGATCGCGCCGAGACCATGACCAAGATTATGGAGATGGCGATACATCAGCCGGGCAACGACACATCCGGCAGTGGCTTTTCGACCCATTAAACGCTTCGAACGCAGGCGTGGATGAGGCTTGTCCCCCGGCCGCAGCCTGGATAGAAACATCTCTGCAACCCGATGAGGCAGAAGGCAATAGACATGAGCGAATCCGCCGCCAGACTGGACCCCAAGCTTCTGGAAATCCTGGTGTGTCCGGTCACCAAGAGCCCCCTGGAATACGACGCCGAGGCCCAGGAACTGATCAGCCGGCAGGCGCAACTGGCCTATCCGATCCGGGACGGCATCCCCATCATGCTGGCCGACGAGGCGCGGCCGCTGGACGACTGATCCGGCCCAAGCCTTCCGCCAGCCTGAAAGACAGGCCGCCTGAACAACAACCACAGCCGAAACATGATCGAAGAACAGTCCTCCCAGGATCTCGAAACCAAGCACTGGCCCAGTGAGATCCGCTACATCTCGGAAGAGAAGCGCCTGGAAATAGACTTCGACAACGGGGTCCGGTTTTCCTACAGCGCCGAGTTGCTGCGGGTCGAAAGCCCCTCCGCCGAGGTTCAGGGTCATGGCCCGGGTCAGAAACAGACCCTACCGGGCCGCCGCCATGTCGGCATCATGGCCATCGAGCCGGTGGGCAACTACGCGGTCAAGATCAAGTTCGACGACCTGCACGACACCGGCATCTTCTCCTGGCAGTACCTCTATAATCTGGGCGAAAACCAGGAAGAGATCTGGGCCAACTACCTCAGCGAGCTGGAGAAAAAGGGCCTGTCACGCGACCCCTGAGGAACCGGCCTCTATTTCACGCGCAATGCAATGCCGTCAGCAGATACCACGGCTGGCGTAGGCAATGTGCCAACGGCCGTCGCATTTGCCGTTATTGTAACGCTTGATGTTAGGCATCAGCTCGTTCGACATGATCCGGCTTTGCAGCGGTGGGCGCTCGTCGAGCGGCAGAGAAGCGTAGAACTGCTGAGCGGCAGCTTCGTCGTGGTCGACCAGGAAGTCGTAGTCCCAAAACTGACCGCCTAGGTTCAAGAACTCGCCTACGACCGTTTCGCCGCCGCTTTGGAACGTCGTCCCAGGGACGACCACCTTCAGATCACCGACATAAACGGCTTCACCCGCTTCGACAGTGAACTCGATGAGATGGGTCGGGGAATAGCGTGAAATCACCCAGGCGGGATTGCCCAGTGCGTTAAAGGCATAGCGGTAAGTGCCCGGCTCGACCAGGATGGCGTAGAAGTGGTTGCTGTCGGAGAAGTACTCAATGTCATTGCTCGAAGAATCACGGCCGCTGCCGAGCTCATCAAGAGACTGCGTTCTGTAGTAGATACTCACCGCCTTATATCTGGAGTCCGCAGGCGCGATCAGCTCCCCGCGCATCACGACAATTGCCTTTTTGGTCAGGTCGACGACATCGTCTTCCTTGTTCCAGACCTGCTGCGACCCTCCGTCAGCACTTCTTTCGTACTTCGGCGTGTTCTGGAAATGCAGTTTTAATTCAGCCACCTCGACCGGCCGTTGCGAGGGCGTGCAGGCGGCAAGGAGCAATGCCCCGAACAGGATCACAGAGAGCCGTGAGAACACCGTTGCACAGGATGTCCATCTACGGTGGGCGAAACAATCCATCATTATAGCCACATAGCCTCAAGTTTTATTTTTCTGACCACGCGTTTTCAATGAACTGGGCCGCACAGGTTCCCATCACATCACAAAGGTGGCCGGCATCAAGCTACGGACCTTAAAGCACCTGAACCGAAGCCAAGACCTTCTCAGCTTCTTCCAGATTCTTCTCGTAGTAATGAAGTTCTGGCGCCGAATAGACGATCAACTGGAGCTTCCCGTCAACGATCGCTGCCAGTGCCGTGCCTCGCTGCTTAAGCCCGGTATCGACAAGGTAAGTAAACTCGAAGCGGAAACCTTCGACGTTACCAAACTTCGCGGGACGCAAATTTTGGGTTTCAAAATCAACGACGCCAGCTTTCGAAAGTGAGCCCGCATAGAGTTCGGCGACTTCGGTGGGCCTCATATCCGCTTCAAACTTGGGGTACTCAAGAGTCCGGCTCTCAAAAAGAGTCTCACCGCCTTTAACATCGTGCCAGAACCGCATGTCCCCTAAACCGATACCGTCGATGGTCCAACGCTCATCGATCAGACCAAACTGCTGCTTCGAATAGGCGTTCCATGCCACGGTTGGCTGCACCTTGTAGGCGCCGCCGATTTCACGGGGCTTTGGTTCCACGATATTGAATGGCGCGCATCCGGTTAAGATGAGAGCAAGACAGGCAAACAAAACAATTGGTCTCATAACGAAATCACGCCTTACTTGAGTTGTTCGATGTAGCTTTTGATGATGAGGTGATCGTCGGCATCGGGGTGTTGCGACAGATAAGTTTTGAAAGACTCAATCGCTTGTTCATTACGCTTGAGGTTCCACTGCGCGAGTCCAAGCGACCGATAAGTGTCAACAGGATGGTCGCTCAGCGAGATTGCGCGCCGGTAAGCCTCAATGGCTTTTTCCTGGTCGTCTTCCTCATCACGCCGACGCAACATTTCACCCTTAGCGAAGTAGATGTCGCCAGCCTCGGGGTTTTTCTGCAGGAGCTGATCGAAAACGGCTAACGCTCTACCGAAATCAGCGTATTTTACTTCCTGTGCGAGCCATGCGCGTCTGAAACGAGTGGTTTCAGCCATATACCGCTCACGCCCAACTGTAAGGTCTTTAGGAAGCTCACCCAACTCATCGACACTTTTGCTCATTAAGTCTTTTCGATCTTCAGGTTGTGGATGAGTCGACCAAAATACGCTCGGCCTTTCCTGGTCTGAGGCTTTCTCTTCTTCGACATAGAGAGCCCAGAAGGTTAGCGCTTCTCTTGGGTCGTAACCTGCCGTGACCATGCGCTGGAAGCCCTCAATGTCAGCTTCCCGTTCTTTCTCCCTGGAAAAACTGAGAATGCTATCAGAAGCAGCCAGCCCTCCAGCAACAGTCAGCGGAACAAGCCCGACACCGGCAGTCGCAATAGCAAAAAATGCGAATCCATCTTGCGTAGCACGCAGATCTCGCCACTTTTGCAAATAATGGCGCAGTCTGTAATGCGCCAATTCATGACCAAGCAAGTAGGCGAGCTGAGCTTCGTTTTCGAGACGCAAAAACGCACCGGTCCAGAGATACATCGCGCCATGAGGCGCCATTGCGGCGTTCATACCAGCCGTCTTGACGATATAGAGGCGGATATCGTCACAGTACTCAGGTTCCAGCTTGCAGATAATGCCTTTCACATAGGCGTTCAGCGCCGGATCGGTCACAACCTTACCGGACTCTCGAACAGATTTTTCGACTTTCTCAGACTGTAGCCAAAGCCCAGCCTCATCAGTTTCAATCGCCGGCTTTTCACCAGGTTGAATTGGTTCGACCGTTCCCGTCGTCACGCAGGCAGATAAAGCAAGCGCAGATGCAATAGCCGCCGCTATACCGGACTTTCGCGCAAATCTCACAACGGCGCTTCTTCCAGAAGGTCACGCGTTGCAGCCATGGAGCCCTCAGGCGTGCGAAGATCCCCCACGGTGTTTACAAGGCGGTTGAACCAAACGATGTCGCCTGTCTTCAAATCCACCAATGATACGTAACCCTGCTGGACGCCGCCTTGAACACCGACCCCCATGACTGCGGCAAAGACCTGAAGCGCGACGCGCCCGCCACTCGAAAAGCTGTCTCGCATAAACACGAACAAGACATAGTCCGCATCGTATTTGTCCCTGAGTGTTGAAACGCCTTCGCCCAGGCTCCAATCGAACTTTTCTTTCTTTGTCGGGAGCTTGAATAAGCCATACTTATGCATAAGGACCGAGGCACCGACGGCCTCATGAAGATTTAAAATCTGCGCCTCCGCCAAGCTTTCCAACCCCACGTCCTCAATAGCTTTATAGTTGACAATCGACACTGATTTTTCGCCAAGAACCTCTCCTAATGCAGTGTCGACATGCTGCTTGGCGGTCGCAGTCCACTCCGCATTGGTTTCATTCTGGCCGCCAGCAGTGAGGACATACAGCTCAACATCCGGCGTCATCACCAGAACCTTTGGCGAAGAACCTGGTGTCGGGGCGCCATTGGTCGAAACATGGCTTTTTGTCTGCGCACAGCCTGAGATAAGCAAGGCCGCGAAGATCACGGCAATCAGTCGCCATGCAGACGGCACAGAAAATGCGTGGCCGCTGCCTGCGGCACGAATACCCGAAGTTGTCATAAAAATCCCCATTCCTCGCATGCTTGTAAAAACATAGAACGGAAATTTCCGGACACGCAACTGATTAACCAAATATTTTTTCAGTCATAACACCTAAACGACAAGAAGCGGTCGTTCAGCAACCGGGAGTATAGTCCGGTCGCAAAAGTCATAGGGGCACGTCGGATTTCGAGAGTAAACAGCCCGCCCCCGGGATTCAGGTGTGGGCGGGAATGCGGGCTTTTTCGCGCCTACGGCGAATGGCAGCAGAACCGGATGACCCGGCGCCAGGCTGCCACGGAAACGGTCTTATCCCCCGCCCGGGAAAACCGTCACCGCCTGCCCCTCCACCAGGCTCTGAAGCGCCGGGCTCCAGCCTTCGGGACAGGGCGAGTCTCCACTCGTCCCTGCGCCCGAGCCCACATGTTGACAGGCAAGACCCAGTTCCAGGCTTTCCTTGCCCTCGGCCAGAAAATCATTGGCGAAGGGGATGGTGCCGGCGGCGAAGGGTTCGGTCCGGTAGATGCGCTCCATCAAATAGAGCGCATTCCGGCCGACCACCACGCGCAGCAGTACCACCTCGCCGAAACCGCTGACCGAGTTTCGACCGCAGGCGATCGCACGGAAGGCGGAGGGCATGCCGTTCACCTGCTCGGGCTTGATCGAGGTGGTGGAGATGGAGCGGCAGGCCCGTTCGTAGCCTGCTGCGACCCGGTCCAGGAAGGCCCCCGGATCCTGGCCGCCCAGATCGGAGAAGAGCTGCGCGGCAATCATCTGGCGCCAGTCGTTGCTGGTTTGGCCTTTCGGGGTCCAGGCGGCGAAATCCACCGGCATGCCTTCAACCCGCGCGGCCGCGGTCCAGCCGGACGGCAGGCCAGCGATATAGACCTCGCCGCCGCCGCCCTGCAGAACCACCGAATCCCCCTGCTCCTGCGCCACGGCCGTTCCGGCAGCCAGAGTCACCGACAGTAAAAGCCCCGCCGCAAACCTCAACACCCGGCCAATCACAGGGGCCGGCCCTGGATCAGGCGCGGCAGGTCACCCACCAGTCCCATGGCATGGCTCATGAAGAAGCGCTTCAGGCCCGGCATACGGTTGACCGCGGCCATCCCCAGGTCGCGGGCCAGACGGACCGGCGGCAGGTCGTTGGAAAAAAGGCGGTTCAGGCCGTCTGTGGTGGCAATCAGGGCCAGGTTGTCGAAACGGCGCCAGCGCTCGTAACGCTCCAGAACCTGCGGCGAACCGATATCCAACCCCAACCGCCGGGCGTCGACGATGCATTCGGCAAGCGCCGCCACATCCTTGAGCCCCAGGTTGAAACCCTGTCCGGAGATCGGGTGGATGGCGTGAGCGGCATCGCCGATCAGCGCCAGGCGGCGGTCGCTATAGCGTTCCGCATGCATCAGCGACAGCGGATAAGACCAGCGCTTGCCCGGCATCTGCAGCGCCCCCAGGCTGTCGCCGAAGCGCCGCTGCAGCTCCGCGCAGAAGTCGGCTTCCTCGAGCGCCAGCATATGCGGCGTCAGATCCCGGCCTTCGGTCCAGACCAGTGAAGAGCGGTGCCGTCCCGCCTCATCGTCGGTCATGGGCAACAGCGCAAAGGGACCGGCCGGCAGGAAGTGCTCATGGGCCACACCTTCGTGGGGCAGCTCATGAATGACCGTGCCGACGATGCCGCATTGCGGATAATCCCAGTTGGTCGTGCGGATACCGGCCTCCTGCCGCAGCAGGGAGTTACGGCCGTCGGCGGCAATGACGAGCTCCGCTGTCAGGCTCTGACCGCCCTTCAGGCGCGCGCTGACCCGTTGGGCGGCACCCGTGCCCCGTGACAACTCCAGAACCTCGTTCGGCGCGAAGGCAGTCAGCGTCTCGAGCAACGGCAGGTGCGCCTGAAAGGCCCGGCGCGTCTCGCGGTTTTCGATGATGTAGCCCAGGGGCGCCGCGGGACCTCCCAGGTCGGAAACCTCCTGATGATCGTAGTGCAGGAAGAGCGAGGAGGCCGCCTGCCCGACCTTGCCGTCGGACACGCGGATATCCAGAATCGGCTCGGCGGCCGCGGCCATCTGCGGCCAGATTCCGATCGCCTCCAGCATCTGCTGAGACCCCCGTGCCAGAGCCGAGGAGCGGCCGTCATAGGGGGCTGAGACCATCTTCGCGGGATCCTCGCGGTCGACCACTGCGACGGAAAGCCCCGCGCTTGCCAGCGCCGCAGCCATGGAAAGACCTGCCAGGCCGCCGCCGACGACCAGAACCTCGAAATGCTGTGTCGCCGCCTTATCCGCCTCTGATTTCGCCGCTTTCACACCCGTCTCCGCCTTTGCCCTCCGACATCTTTGTCATATTCGCGCGCCTGCGACCAGTCCAAGACCTCCTGCCCCCAAACGACGAAAGGACGCAGCCGCGCGTTTCGGACAGCGAGACAGAGAATTAGCGCCCGGGGGCTATTTTATAGTCACTCAAGAGAGGTTAAACTGCATATTTTTTAATCTGAAATACAAAAATGCCTAATTTATAGGCTTTTTCGTCTTGGATGTGGATCAGCCTGCCCAAGCAAGCGACTCCCCCGAAGTTATTAGATTCTTAGCCTTTTTGTGCAGTGCACCCAAACTGGCACGCTTCTTGAGAAGCATTTGGTCGCGTGCTGCCCGGCTTTTGGGCCGGGTCGGCGCCGGAAAACGAACTGAGACAGGCAAAACCACCGGGAGACGAGTGACATGAAGATGGTCTCAGCCATCATCAAACCCTTCAAGCTTGACGATGTGCGTCAAGCCCTCACCGGCATCGGGATCGAGGGTCTGACGGTCAGCGAGGTCAAGGGTTACGGCCGGCAGAAAGGCCAGACGGAAATCTACCGGGGCGCGGAATACGCGGTCAATTTTCTGCCGAAGGTCAAGATCGACGTGGCCGTCAAGGACGAGATGGTCGAACAGGTCGTCGAGACCATCCAGCAATCCGCAAACACGGGACGTATCGGCGACGGAAAGATTTTCGTGCTCGACGTCTTTCAAACAGTCCGGATCAGAACCGGCGAAACCAATGCAGAGGCGTTGTAGGAGGCCTTTTCCGATGAAACTTTTCAATCAGTCCTCGAGGGGGCGCAAGCTTCTGATACTGGGCGGCCTTGCCGCCGCAACCACGCTGGTCCTGAACAACGCGGCCCAGGCGGCCGTGACCGACGAGACCGCGTTCGCGTTCAACACCTTCGGCTTCCTGGTGCACGGTGCCCTGGTCATGTGGATGGCCGCCGGCTTCGCCATGCTGGAATCCGGCCTGGTCCGCACCAAGAACACCGCGGCGATCTGCCTGAAGAACATCGCTCTCTATTCCTTCGCCGGCATCGCCTATTACATCATCGGCTACAACCTGATGTACGTGGACGTGCCCGAAGGCGGCTTCATCGGCTCCTTCAGCATCTTCTATAATGCGGGCGATGCGGAGACCGCGCTGATCAACGCCGACGAGGCGACCGAGGAACTGGTTTCGGCGGTCACCAGCAACGGCTATTCGGTGATGTCCGACTGGTTCTTCCAGATGGTCTTCGTCGCCACCACGGCCTCGATCGTCTCCGGCACCCTGGCCGAGCGCATCAAGGTCTGGCCCTTCATGATCTTCACCATCGTCCTGGCGGCCTTCATCTACCCGATCCAGGCCTCCTGGACCTGGGGTGGCGGCTGGCTCAGCGCGGCCGGCTTCTCGGACTTCGCCGGCTCCACCATCGTGCACTCCGTGGGCGGCTGGGCCGCGCTGGCGGGTGCGATCGTGCTGGGCGCCCGTAAGGGCAAGTACGGCCCCGACGGCCGGGTGAACCCGCTGCCGGGCGCGAACCTGCCCCTGGCGACCCTGGGCACCTTCATCCTCTGGCTCGGCTGGTTCGGCTTCAACGGTGGTTCGCAGCTCGCCATCGGCTCCGCCCTGGACGCCGCGGCAACGGCCATCGTCTACGTCAACACCACCCTGGCCGCCGCCGCCGGCGTCGTGGTCGCCATGCTGGTCACCCAGATCCTCTACAAGAAGATGGATCTGACCATGACCCTGAACGGCGCCCTGGCCGGTCTGGTTTCCATCACGGCCGGTCCGGACGTGCAGCATCATGGCCTGGCCCTGCTGATCGGCGGTGTCGGTGGCGCCATCGTGGTCTTCGCCGTGCCGCTGCTGGACAAGCTGAAGATCGACGACGTGGTCGGCGCCATTCCGGTTCACCTCTGCGCCGGTATCTGGGGCACGCTCTGCGTCGCCATCTTCGGCAGCGCCAGCTTCGTCACCCAGATCACGGGCATCGTCGCCATCGGCGCCTTCACCTTCGGCGCCAGCCTGATCGTCTGGTTCGCCCTCAAGGCGGCCATGGGCATCCGGGTCAGCGAAGAGGAAGAGGAACTCGGCCTCGACAAGGCGGAACTGGGCCTGGAAGCCTATCCGGAGTTCGGCCACGGCTCCCAATCCTTCTAACGCGGCAATGACTTGCTGACATGACTTGTGCGTTGACGGCGATTCCCCCGTCAACAGCCTGGCCCGGTGGCAGCCGCCACCGGGCCTTTTTTATTCCTTTCACGTGCCGTGAGATAAAAATGTCACGCAAAAGCTGCAACACCGCGGCTTGGACTCCCTTACAATCCTGAAGCTGTCACGGAATGGAACAGATGGCTCAGGTTCGTTACATCGTTGAAAATGTCGATCAGGCCGTCGCCTTCTACACCCGGCACCTGGGCTTCGAGCGCCTGCAGCAGTTCGGGGCGGCCATGGCGATCATCGGACGCGGCGACCTGCAGCTCTGGCTGGCCGGTCCGCAGGCTTCGGCGAGCCAGCCCCTGCCGGACGGCACGCGGCCAATGCCAGGCGGCTGGAGCCGCATCGTCATTCCAGTCGAGGATCTCGACAAGATCGCGACCGATCTTCATGCCCGCGGCGTCACCTTCCGCAATGACATTCTCCCGGGTCCTGGCGGACGGCAGATCCTCTGTGAAGATCCCTCCGGTAATCCGGTCGAGCTGTTCGAGTCCGCATAACGCATCCTGAGCCGGACATGACGGAAGAGTCCCAGCCTCTCCTTGCCATGCGGATTCCCCAGCAGTTAGACTCGCGGGCGTCAAACGCTGCCAGAATCCGGACCTCCGCTTCGTGATCGACCGTCAAAATCTCCAGGCCTTCCATCCCTTCGCCCGCCTGACCCGCCTCTTGGCGGAGATCCCGCCCGGTCCCTCGCCCCTGGGTAGGGATTCGCCCCTGGCGCTGTCGGTCGGGGAACCCAAGGGGCAGCCGCCGGCCTTCGTCGCTGAGGAGATCGCCGCGAAGGCCGTGGACTGGTCGCGCTATCCGCCGCCGCGCGGCACGCCAGCCTATCTGGAGGCCTGCGCCGGCTGGCTGGAGCGGCGCTACGAGGTGGCGCCCGGGACGATCGACCCCAAGCGCCATATCCTGCCGCTGCCCGGCTCACGTGAAGGCTTGTTTTTCGCCGCCCTGGCGACAGTACCGCAGGTCGAAAACGGGCCCAAGCCCGTGGTCCTGATCCCCAATCCCTTCTATCACGTCTACGCAGGTGCGGCGGTCGCCGCCGGCGCGGAGCCGGTCTTCCTGCCGACCAGCAGCGAAACCGGCTTTCTGCCCGACTACCAGGCCGTGCCGGAGGAGATTCTCGCCCGCACGGCGCTCTGCATCCTCTGTTCCCCCTCCAATCCGCAGGGCGCCGCCGCCAGCCGCCAGCAGCACAAGGATCTGCTGGCCCTCGCCCGCGAACATGATTTCGTCGCGGCCTTCGACGAGTGCTACGCGGAAATCTACACGCAGACACCGCCGCCGGGGGCCCTGGATATTGTCGGAGAACTCGGGGGAAGCCTCGATAATCTCCTGATTTTCCACTCTCTTTCCAAGCGCTCCAATGCCGCCGGCCTGCGCTGCGGCTTCGCGGCGGGCGATGCGAAGATCATCGACGCCCTGGATGCCATCCTCCGGGTCGGCGGCGCGGGCGTACCCCTGCCGGTCCTCGCCGCGGGAACCCGGCTCTGGCAGGACGAGGCCCACGTCGAGGCGGTGCGCGACTTCTACCGCGGCAACTTCGAAATCGCCCGGCAGATCCTTGGCAACCGCTTCGGTTTCTCTGTGCCAGACGGCGGATTCTTCCTCTGGCTCGACGTTGGCGACGGCGAGGCAGCGGCAAAGAAACTCTGGCGGGAAGCCGGGATCCGCGTCCTGCCCGGCGGCTATATGTCGGTCGCCGATCCCGAGGGTTATAATCCAGGCGCAAGTTATATTAGAATCGCACTGGTATTCGACGCCGAGGTCACAAAAGCCGCCCTTGGCCGGATTGCCGAGATCTTGTAGACCCTTTGGTCAAAGCTTGGCAGCGAAGCGGTGCTGACGGTGGTTTTATTACCATAGTTTGAGCGAATCCAAGAAAGAGGACACGACAAAAGATGGCGGCAAGGGAGAGCGCAATGAGCCGGTCCGGCCGCGACGAGCGGCCCCGGTTCCTGCCGGAAGGCAGCGGAGATTTCATGCGCCGGCGCCTGATCGAGGGCCTGGGACTGCTCCTGCTCGCCTTCGCTCTGGCAGCTCTTCTGGCGCTTCTGACCTTCGATCCGATGGATCCCTCGCCCAATCACGCCACGGACGGCCCCGTCACCAACCTGCTGGGCCGGCCCGGCGCCAATATCGTGGGTTTCCTCCTGCCGATCCTGGGGTTGAGCTGTTTTCTGGTGACCCCGGTCCTGGCCGGCTGGTCCTGGCGCCTGTTCCGGGACCATACGCTCGCGCACTGGTGGCTGCGGCTCGGCGCGCTGGTGGCCGGTATCATCCTCTTCGCGGCCGGCCTCGCGGCACTCCCGCAGCCGGACGGCTGGCTGGTCGAAAACGCCGGCCTGGGGGGTATCCTGGGCGGCATCATCCTGACTTCGCTTTCGCAGTTGATCTCGGTGGGCGACTGGGTCGTGGCGATTCCCGCCTTGTTGCTCGGCGGTGCCGCGCTTGTCTATGCACTCGGCATGAAACGGCACGAATGGGCAGCCCTGCGGCGCAGCCTGTCGGGTTTCGCCGTGAACTTTGGCCGGAACGATGGCGCGGAGGAACCGCACGACTCGCTGGAAACCGCGGCCAGCCGCCCCAAAACGCCACGCCGCAAGGCTCAGCGCAAGGAACGGATCGAGCCCAGCCTGGACGGGGACACCCGGCCGCTCTCCAAGGCGACGGTCGAGACCGAGGACGACCTGAACTTCGTCGCGCCCCGCAAGGCCCGCCCGAAGCCGGGCAAACGCGCCCAGGAAGCCCAGCAGCCCAAGCTTTTCAGCGCCGACGAGGACTACGAGCTGCCGCCGCTCAGCCTGCTGGCACTGCCGCCCGACAACGGGCAGGACGCGGCCATGACCCGCGACGCTCTTAAGAAAAACGCAGCCATGCTGGAGACGGTCCTGCAGGACTTCGGGGTGCGCGGCGAGATCGTCAAGGTCCGGCCTGGGCCGGTCGTCACCCGTTACGAACTGGAACCGGCGCCCGGGACCAAGACCAGCCGCGTGGTCGGCCTGGCCGACGATATCGCCCGCTCCATGAGCGCGATTTCGGTGCGCGTCGCGGTCGTCCCCGGCTCCAGCGTGATCGGCATCGAACTGCCGAACGCGATCCGCGAAACCGTCTATCTGCGCGAGCTTCTGGGCTCCGACGTCTACGATCGCGCCGGCGGCAAGCTGCCCATGATCCTGGGCAAGGACATCGGCGGCCACCCGACCATCGCGGACCTGGCGCGCATGCCCCACCTGCTGGTGGCCGGCACCACCGGCTCAGGTAAGTCGGTCGCGGTCAACTCCATGATCCTCTCGCTGCTTTACCGCTTCCCGCCGGACAAGTGCAAATTCATCATGATCGACCCCAAGATGCTGGAGCTGTCGGTCTACGACGACATCCCCCATCTGCTGGCGCCGGTGGTGACTGAGCCGAAAAAGGCGGTTGTCGCCCTCAAATGGACGGTCCGGGAGATGGAGGAGCGCTACCGCAACATGTCCCGCCTCGGGGTGCGCAACATCGACGGCTACAACGGCCGGATGGAGGAGGCCAAGAAGAAGGGCGAGATCCTGACCCGCAAGGTCCAGACCGGCTTCGACCCCGACACCGGCCAGCCGATCCACGAGGAACAGCCCTTCGAGACGGAGCCGCTGCCCTACATCGTCGTGGTGGTCGACGAGATGGCCGACCTGATGCTGGTCGCGGGCAAGGATATCGAAGCGGCGGTCCAGCGCCTGGCCCAGATGGCGCGCGCGGCCGGCATCCATCTCATCATGGCTACCCAGCGCCCCTCCGTCGACGTCATCACCGGCACCATCAAGGCCAATTTCCCGACCCGGATCTCCTTCCACGTCACCTCCAAGATCGACAGCCGCACCATTCTGGGCGAGCAGGGCGCCGAACAGCTCCTGGGGCAAGGCGACATGCTCTACATGGGCCAGGGCGGCCGAATCGCCCGCGTTCACGGCCCCCTGGTAACCGATCAGGAGGTCGAAGATGTGGTTGCCTGCTTGAAACGGCAGGGGCAGCCTTCCTACATCGAGTCTGTGACCGAGGACGAGGAACCCGAGTTCGACGGCATGGAAGGGCCCAGTGGTGGCGGCAGCGGCGACGAGCTTTATGATCGGGCCGTGGCCATTGTCTGCCAGCACAAGAAGGCCTCGACGAGCTTTATCCAGCGTCAGCTACAGATCGGATACAACCGGGCGGCGCGGATCATTGAGAAGATGGAAGCGGAAGGCGTCGTAAGTCCGGCCAACCATGTTGGCAAGCGAGAGGTTCTCGCCCCGGGCGGACATGACGATTAGAGAATGAAGACATGGCTTTGCGCCGCGGCGATGGCGGCAATGGCAGCATCGGGCGCTTCTGCGACAAGCGCGACCGCCCAGGAAACCAAGGATCTGGTGCAGCCCCCCGAGTTGGCGCAGCCCTCCCAGTTGGCGCCTTCGATCGAATGGAACAGCCAACGGAAATTCACCCCCGACAGTGGGCCCGCACGGGTCACGGCTCAGGGCGAGGTCCAGACCGTCGCGCTTTCCCCCGACGACAGCGCCGCCATCGCCCGGATCGAGCGCTATCTCAACAGCCTGAAGTCCGTGCACGCGCGCTTTATCCAGGTCTCGACCAACGGCTCCTTCGCCGAGGGTGAAGTGCATATCCAGCGCCCCGGCAAGATGCGCTTCGAATATGACGACCCACACCCGGTGCTGCTGATTGCCGATGGCCTGACCTTGCTCTACTACGATCGTGAGCTGAAACAGGCGACCTTCCTGCCGCTCTGGGAGACGCCGCTCTGGTTCCTGATCCGCGAAAAGGTCGAACTGAGCGATGATATCGAGATCGTCGACGTGGTCCGGCAAGCCGGCACCCTCGCGCTCGTGCTGGAAGACAGCTCGAGTGGCGACGTGGGCCGGATCACCCTCTCCTTCAGCGACAAGCCCTTGCAGCTACACAAATGGGAAGTGGTCGACGGCCAGGGCATCACCACCCAGGTCTCGCTGATCAATGCGGAATACGACGTGCCGATTTCACGCTCGGTCTTCGACTACGACGATCTGAAAATCGACCGTCACAACAACAACGACAGCCGCGGCCGCTAAGATTGCTTAGAGCTGCCGTTCCGCTTGCGGAACGGTATCGCGGGCTTTAAAGGGCCGGATCAGCAGGCTGAAAAAGCCGCGCTCCGCCGTGCGCTCGACGCCGATCGGCATCTCCGACCAGCGCTCGGTCGTCGAACGCGAGCCGAAGAGCGGGTCCCAGAAACTGAAAATGGTTCCGTAGTTGGAATCCGTATCCCGCCGCACCGCATGGTGATGCACCCAGTGGATCGCCGGCGTGATGATTACCTTTGCCAGGATCCGCTCGGTTCGTGGCCCAAGCCGCAAATTGGAGTGGTGGAACAGGGCGCTGAGCAGCACCAGGATCTCGAAGACGATCACCGAGAAAAAGGGCATGCCCAGCAGGATGATCACCAGGGCGCGGGCGGAGGCCGAGAGCAGTACCTCGCCGAAGTGAAAGCGCAGAGCGGAAGTGGTGTCCAGGAAGCCGTCGAGATGATGAATCTCATGAAAGCGCCAGAGGAACTGGACCTCGTGATTCACCCGGTGCCACCAGTAGATCAGGAAGTCCAGGATCAGCAGGTCGATCAGCAGGCCCAGCAGCCCCGACCACCAGTCCGGCCGCCAGTCCAGCGCGTGGCTGGAAGCCCAGAGCGTCACCGGAATGACCACCAGGGGCGAGAGACCGACATTCGCCACCCAGAGCCCGAGATTCCGCAGAACCCGGGACCAGATGCCGAAACGCGGCAGTGTCCCGCCGGCCAGCGGCGCGTTCGGCACTTTCGCCAGGGGTCGCCAGCGTTCGGCCAGAAACAGGGCGGCGAACCAGGCCAGGACCAGAGCGCCCTTCCAGGTGAGGATCGAGGATTCCAAGGCTTCCATGCCTCTTAGGTATCCTCCCAGGCGCCAGGGGACAAGGGACGGCAACGAGATTTAGCTTCACGCTTGTTTGAGGCGGCCTCCACAGCTTGCCTTCACCGCATGAAGCGCTAATCTGCTCACCATGACGACATCCTCTCTCCCGCCGATGATCGGCGTCCCCGCCTGCGTGCGCGAATATGACGGCAAGGGCTTCCACACGGTCGGCGACAAGTATGTGCGCGCCATCTCCCTGGCGACCGGCGGCCTGCCGGTCATGCTGCCCTCACTCGGAGATCTGATCGACATTCCGGCGGCGGTGGCCCGCCTGGACGGCCTGCTGGTGACCGGGAGCCCTTCCAACATCTACCCCACGCACTACGGTCAGGCGGCCACGCCGGAGGCGGAACCGCACGATCATGACCGCGACGCCACCACCCTGCCCCTGATCCGCGAGGCTGTCCGCCAGGGTCTGCCGCTCTTCGCGATCTGCCGGGGCATGCAGGAATTCAACGTGGCCTTCGGCGGCACGCTGCATGTCCGCGTGCATGAAATGCCGAACAAGTTCGACCACCGCCAGCCGCGCCACGACGATCCGGACGTGCAGTACGGCCCCCGTCACCCGGCCCATCTGGTCGAGGGCGGCCTCCTGCACAGCCTGCTGGGCGAGACCGAGATCACCATCAACTCCCTGCACTGGCAGGCGGTGGACCGGCTCGGCGAGGGCCTGAGCATCGAGGCCCGGGCCCACGACGACACGGTGGAGGCCATCAGGCTCGAGGGCGCGCGCAACTTCGCTCTCGGCGTCCAGTGGCACCCGGAATACAAGGTTCTGGAGAACGAGATCTCCGTGAAGCTGTTCCGCGCCTTCGGCGCCGCGGCACAAGCCCGGGCCCTGGCCCGCAGCGCCGGCGCCCTGGAAGCCATCCCGGCCTGAACGTGACCCGCTAGCGCTTTTGTGAAGCCAAAGGACGACGCCGCCTAAACCCGGCACGAAGCCTGGGGTTTTTCCTTTTCACCTGGATCACAAAGCTGCCTTGCATCCATTGCGGGGCCGTTTTGCACTGGGCGCATAGCGAAAGACGATTGCAAGTTCCGAAAATCGACCTATGTAAGACTCTAAGACCGCAGCCAGTATGGCAGGCGGCCAGAATGGAAAGACATAGCTCCCCCCTATGGTCTTTCCAATCTCTGCGAAGAACTGGAACGCCCGGCTCTCCCCCCGACCGGGCGTTCCTTTATTTTATCAAGCGCTTATAGATCTTCATTACTTTCAGCCTGCCCCGGTGACGAGCATACTTTCTTGCGCTGCCGGAGGGATACTTGACGCGGTAAGTAAATTTCGCGCGCCGCCGACCTTTTGGGACGCGCGGCTTCCCTCCGGGGAATCTGCTGCTGGTTTCCCACGATCTGAAGCGCACTCCACCCAAAAAAGCAGCCACGCCGTGATCGTTTTCTTCAATCGGTTCGCGTTTGACCGGACTCGAAAGTCGCTGCCTCTTGGTCAGCAAGACTGATCTCGAACTAAAATTTCGAGGCTCGCTGCATCGAAGAAACGCAAACCGCTACGGATTATGAGTTTTCGGTTGCGCCTGCCCGGATCAGGCCTTCTGATAAGTGATCCTTTTACGGCCTTATTCCGGGTCCGGAATGACTTGTTTCGGTAACGTAACTAAGACCGCCTCACCGCAAGATCTCGTCGAAATCCGGGAGTCCTTATGTCCGTCCGCCTGATCACCTGGAACGTCAACTCCCTGCGTCAGCGGCTCGACCATCTCGCGCGCCTGACCGAGGAACAGTCGCCGCATGTGGTTTGTCTGCAGGAGACCAAGGTCCAGAACGATGACTTCCCCTACGAGGCCATTAGGTCAATGGGTTACGAGCACCTCTCGGTGCATGGGCAGAAGAGCTACAACGGCGTGGCAATCCTCTCGCGACTGCCTTTCGAGGCCGAGGAGCGGCGGGTCTGGTGCGAAAAGGACGACTGCCGCCATGCGAGCGTCACGGTGGCCGGCGGCCTGGAGATTCACAATTTCTATGTCCCCTCTGGCGGCAATGTTCCGGATCCGGAACAGAACGATAAATTCGCCCACAAGCTGCAGTTTCTGACCGAGATGGCCGAATGGGTCAAAAGCGACGGCGTCGCCAAGCGCAATGCTATTCTGGTTGGCGACATGAACGTCGCCCCCTTCGAGCAGGATGTGTGGAATCACAAGCGGTTACTGAAGTCGGTGGGCCACACGCCGGTCGAGACCGAGCACATGGTCCGCCTGCACGACGCGGGCGACCTGATCGACGTCGGCCGGCATTTCATTCCGCTTCCGGAACATTTGTATAGCTGGTGGGGTTACCGCTTCAAAGAGGCTTTCGCCCGGGACTACGGCTGGCGTCTGGATCACGCCCTCGCCTCGCCGGCACTCAAATCCTCCATCACCGCCATGGCGACCCTGCGTGACACCCGTTCCTGGGAGAAACCCTCCGATCACGTGCCGCTGGTGGTCGATATCGACTGAGGCTTTTCAGGCGCGTACGTACGCCTTTTGACGATTAACTTGAACCACCAGCACGGTACATGAAGTAGCGGCCAGGCTTTACGCCTTCCGGCAGTGCCACTGGCGCCGCACCTGTGAAGATCGTGTCCTGATCCGAGATAATAATCCCGCCCGGACGCAGCAGATCCGGCAGAAAACCAGCAATAAAGCGGGCAATTTCAGCGTTGCGAGCCTGATCTCCCGTGCCGATATCCGAATGGATCATACGGACCTGACCCCGAAAGCGATCAACCGCACGCGGCAGGGTTTCCGAGAGATCGCCCAGAAAAAGGTGCTCGTCATCGGGGATACAGTCCGGGTGCGCCGCGACCTGGCGCTCAAAGACGAATATTTCGCAACCGGAACAGATCTCCCTGAGGTGGTCGTACGTACGTCCGTTGCCCAAACCCAGTTCAAGGATCGGTCCCTCAAGATCCTGGACCAGATCGACGCCCTGCTGCAGGCAGGCACGCTGCGCCTGCAGCCGGCGGATAACGCTATCGAGACGGCTCATAAAATTTTCCGTTCAGGCATTGCCCGCGCGGGCGGCCATCAGTTGTGCGGTGGTGGCTTCCAGGCGATGTGCAAGCACCCGCATGACCTCGACCCCCATTTCCGGGAAGTCCGTCACCATGCGGAAGAAGAGGTCCTTGGTGACCTTCAAGGTAGTCAGATCGCTCTCGGCGATCACGGTCGCGGTCCGCGGCACGTCGCAGAGAATGGCGATTTCGCCAATGATATCATTGCGCTGCATGGTGGCTACGGTCAGAGGGCCGTCGGGCGTATCGACCTCCACGTTCGCCTTGCCGTCGATCAGGATATAGGCGGCATCACCGGGATCGCCCTGACTGCAGATCACCTGTCCCGGCTTGAACATCATCCTTTCGCTGGCGAAAGCCATGAGTTTCAGTTTCGCCGGTTCGACATTGGCGAACAGTGGAATGTTCCGAAGAATTTCGACTTCCTGCTCGATGCTCATCTCTCTGTCCCTATTCTTAAGCGGGCTGCCGCAGCCTCAAGCCTACTTTCCGGAGCCTGATTGCATCCCCGCGCGCTTCTCGGGAACAACCGGCTTCCGCTACGCCCACCTTTTTCCAGGTGGTTATCCTTGTTTCGCGCCACAAATCACGTCTTCGCGCACTACAAACTCTCTTGCCTACTCCGCCGCCAGCAGTTCGCTGAGCGCGGAGCCGGGCTGAGTCAATTCGGCAAAGCTCCCCTGCTCCGCGATCCGTCCGCCGCGCATGACCAGCACATGGTCGAAGTGTTCCGCCGCCTTGGGGTGCTGCAGGGTCCAGACGACACCCTTGCCCCGGCGCTGCTGCAGCACGGTCTCCAGCAGCCTGGACTGGGTCACGCTGTCCATCCCCGCCGCCGCTTCGTTGACGATCAGAATGTCCGGCTGCTTCAGCAGGCAGCGGGCAAAACCGAGCTTCTGGCGCTGCACGATCGAGATCCGCGCGCCGCCGATCCCGACGTTGTAGTCCAGTCCGGCCTCGATCACACGCCGCCGCAAGCCCAGCTCGTCGAGCAGTTCCGACATCACGCGGCCGATCGTCTCCGCCGCCTGTGCCTGTCCGTAGGCCAGCCGGCCAAAGAGGATGTTGTCCTGCAGGGAGGCCGCCGCATTTTAGGATTCGGGCCGGTAGAAAGCGACCGCGCCGGGATCCTTCTCGATCACCAGCTCGGAGAAGCGCTGACGGCCTTCGATCAGCCGTTCCTCCGCCTCGCTGTCGATCAGGCCCAGGCGGTGCCGCTCCTCGACATATTTGAAGGGCAGACTCAGCAGCAGCCCTTGTTCGGTCTCGGTGAGCGTATCGCGCCCGGACTTCTCTGCCCGGGTGATCAGGGCGCTGAATTCCGGCAGGTCGTCGGCTTCGATAAAGCTGAACTGCTCGAAGAAGGGATGGCCGGAGGGCAGGTCCGCGAAGATTTCCACCATGGTCTTGGCGATGCTGTAGCCCATGTCGAGCAGAAGCTGCTTCAGGCCCTTTTCCGCCAGAACCTGCAGCATCAGCGGGTTCTGCGCCAGCGCATCCGCAGCATAAACCGGGTCGGTCGGGGTGCCGAACAACAGGTTTTCCGCCAGCGTGGCGTTCCTGTTGTAAGCCTTGGGATCGAAGCGCACCACCAGATCCTCGGCGTCTTCGGAGGCCAGGCGGTCGGACAGGGCGGAGCGGGCGGTGAGAATCCCTTCGGCGACCTCGGGATGGGCCTCGGCGTCGATCGTGCCGCTGAGCCCGAGCCGGTAGACATCCTCCTCCAGGCCCACGTCGATCAGGATCTGGATGATGCGGGCATTGATCTCGTCCGGCCCGGAAGCGCCAGCCGCCGCATACTCCACCCAATCCGCCTCAAAGTTCAAAGTGATGTTGCCGGACCGCACAGCCTCGGCCTTCTCGTTCTCCCAGGCGGTCTGTCCGGCTGCATCGTAATTCGGCTCTTTCAGCGGCCGGTGTTTCAGGCCGTAGAGCAGGTTGTCCCGCACCGACACCGGAAAGAAGTAGGTGTTGGGCCCAACATAGGAGAGACGCCGGCCGGTAACCGCCGAGGGCAGCTCCTGCAGATTGCGCCCACCGATCTTGATGGTGCCAGCACTGGGCGCCAGCAGGCCGGACAACATCATGCTCAGATGGTCCTTGCCGCTGCCGCTGGTGCCCACAACGGCGATATGATTGGTCACATCGAAGGAAAAACTGGCGCCCTCGACCAGTTTGCTGTCGTTGTCGTCCTCCAGGGTGAGGGAGTTGGCCTCAACCTTGCCGCTGAGGGTCGGCCCGCTGTCCTGTCCCGGATCCTGCAGCTCCGGATCGATGATCGCCGCCGGCTGGAACTGCTCGATGACCTGATCGTACTTGATCTGCACGTCATTGCGCCGCTGATCCCAGTCGATCAGTTCCTTGATCGGCCCCGGCAAGTCCTTGTAGGCAGCAATCACCGCCACCAGGGCGCCGACATCAAGCCGGCCGCTGATCACCAGGACACCGCCGGCGGAATAGAAAATGAAGGGAGTGAACTGCGAAAGCAGGTTGTTCAGGAACTTGACGAAGAACTTGCGCTGAAAGATCTCGAAGCGAATACGGTAGATCTCGCCCAGGCGCGTGGTCATGTCGGCCCGTTCGTAGTTCGTCGTATCGTGCGTCTGGATTTCCACCGCCCCGTCGACGATCTCGGCAACCCGGCCCGCGAGCTTGCGCGCCGTCAGTTGGCGTTGGCGGCCAAGATCCAGGATGCGCCGCCGCAGCCGGGGGATCAGAACCGCCTGAAACAGGACGATCGCCGCGGCGACCAGGCCCAGCCAGACATTCTGCACCATGATGAACAGCATGGCGGTGAGCGCCTGCCCCCCCAGGAAGGCCGGCGTCACGAAGGCATCGCCGATGAAACCGCCCAGGGGCTCCACCTCGTCCTTGATCATGGTGGCGACTTCGGCCTGCTTGACCCGCCGGATGAAGGGGATGGGAAAACGCAGGACCCGGTCGGCCAGCTCGAAGCGCAGGCGGCGCAGCATACGCTCGCCCAACTGTCCCTTGAAGGTGTTGACGAAGTACTTGAAGCCGCCGTTGATCATCACCAGCGCCAGAAAGGCGATGCAGAGCGCCAGGAGATAACTGTAGGGTCCGAGGGAAATGCCCGGGAAAAGGGATTCGATCGAAAACAGCGACCGCTCCTGCGCCTCCACCGGTTTCTCGATCAGATCATAGCCGTCGATGATGCCTTCGTTGACGATCTGCTTGGGCAGATTGAGCGACAGGAAATAGAACGGCAGGGAAATCGTCACCAGGAGCAGAATGCCGATCTGCTCACGACGGCTGTGCCGCCAGACGTATTTGAAAAGATTGCGTTCCATAAAATCTGACAGAAAGCTTTCAGCGCTGCCTTGAAACCCCGGATTCGCGACCTTAAACGATGACCCAGTGACCGTAAACACCGCGGCACAATCGTTTGTTTACCTTCATAATATCCACTCATCAGTCGGCAAATTGGTAGAATTCGCGGATGCGCTCTGGTTGAGCGGACGATACTGTGCCATCATCCCGGCCCGAGTGAGAGGGGCTGGCGCCAAAAGGCCGGCAGGAAAACGAGAGTACGGTTAATGGCTCCAAGCCAGCGCGACACGCGCGTTTTGATCTACAGCCATGACAGCTTCGGGCTTGGACATCTGAGACGGTGCCGCGAAATCGCCCATACCCTGTCGAAGTCGGAAGACAACCTTTCGGTTCTGATTCTCTCCGGCTCGCCGATCATCGGAAACTATGGCTTTTCCTCGCGCGTTGACTTCGTGCGCATTCCGGGCGTCATCAAACTGCGTGACGGCGATTACACCTCGCTGAGCCTGCGAATCGACATCAGCGATACCCTGGCGATCCGCTCCTCGATCATCGAGCATACGGCCAAGGTCTACGACCCGGATATCTTTATCGTCGATAAGGAACCGCTCGGCCTGCGCGGCGAGGTCAAGGCCACGCTGGAACTGCTGAAATCCCGCGGAACCCCCTGTGTGCTCGGCCTGCGCGACGTCATGGACGAACCGGATCTACTGGCGCCGGAATGGGAGCGCAAGGGCGTCGAGCCGGCCCTGCGCAATTACTACGACGATATCTGGATCTACGGCCTGCCACAGATCTGCGATCCGCTGGAGGGCATCGACTTGCCGCCCTCGGTCCACCGCAAGGTCACCTACACGGGCTACCTGCGCCGCAGCGTCACCGAGGACGCGCCGCAGCCCAAGCTGGAAAAGATCAAAGAGCCCTTTCTTTTGGTCACCGTCGGCGGCGGCGGCGACGGCGAGGCCATCATCGACTGGGTGCTGCGCGCCTACGAAAGCGACCCCGATCTGCCGCACCCTGCTCTGATCGTGCTCGGTCCTTTCATGGGCTCCGAGCTGCAGAACGACTTCATCGAGCGGGTGAACAGGCTTCCCAATGTCGAGGCCATCACCTTCGATGCCCAGCTCGAGAGTTTCGTGAAACGGGCCGTCGCGGTGGTGGGCATGGGTGGCTACAACACCTTCTGCGAGATTCTCTCCTTTGACAAACGCGCCCTGATCGTGCCGCGCACCGAACCTCGCTTGGAGCAGTTCATCCGCGCCTCCCGGGCACAGGATCTCGGGCTGCTGACCATGCTGAGTGACGATGGCGAGCGCAACGCCGCCACCATGGCCACCGCGCTGCGCAACCTGCCGCAGCAAAGCCTGCCTTCGGAGACCGTCGTGCCCGGCCTGCTGGACGGTCGCCGCAACGTGGTCAAGCTGACCCGTCAATGGATCTCCCGGCGCCGCAGCGGCCTCACGAAGCTTCAGGAGGCGGCCGAAGAGGCCGTGGCACCGGGCGGCTCCTGACGCCCCTGATTCGGCAGCCTCCGACATGCCTTCCCCCCTCCCCATGAGCCGCAGCCTCTGATGAAACCGAGCGTCGCCGTCATTCTAAAGGGGTATCCGCGTCTGTCGGAGACCTTTATCGCGCAGGAGCTCCGCGCCCTGGAGCAGCGCGGCATGAAGCTCCACTTCTTTTCGCTTCGTCATCCGACCGACAGCTCGGTCCATCCGGTCCATCGCGAGATGGAAGCCGCCGTGACCTATCTGCCGGAATACCTGCACGACGAACCACGGCGGGTCTGGCGCTGCTGGCGGATCGCGGCGAAGCTGCCGGGCTATCGCCGGGCCAAAGCAGCCTTTCTGCGGGATCTTGCCCGGGATCGCACCCCCAACCGCATCCGCCGCTTCGGGCAGGCCTGCGTCCTGGCCTGCGAACTGCCGGCCGGCATCGAGATGCTCTACGCCCACTTCCTGCACACGCCGGCCTCGGTCACCCGCTATGCCGCGCTCATGACCGGACTGCCCTGGTCCGCCTCGGCCCATGCGAAAGACATCTGGACCACGCCTGACTGGGAAAAACGCGAGAAACTGGCGGAGCTGGAGTGGCTGGTGACCTGCACCGCGGTCGGACGCGACCACCTCGCGGCCCTCGCACCGACCCCCAAAAAGGTTGGACTGGTCTACCACGGCCTCGATCTGACCCGTTTCGGCGCCAATTCAGGCCCGAAGGGCGGACAGGATCCGGCCTGTGGCTGCGCAGATGCAGGGGCCCTCGAAGCCCGTGACGAGCCAGCCCGGTTGCAGGGTCACGACGGCAGCGACGCCGAAAGGCCGGTCATCCTGCTCTCAGTCGGGCGGGCGGTGGAAAAGAAGGGCTACGACGACCTGCTCACCGCCCTCGCGCGGCTGCCGAAAGACCTGAATTGGCGTCTTGTGCATATCGGCGGCGGTAAACTGAAGGACAAGCTGCAAGCGCTGGGAAGCAAGCTGGGGATCGATGATCGCATCGACTGGCTCGGCGCGCAGCCGCAGGAGGTCGTGCTGGAGAACTACCGCAAGGCGGATCTCTTCGTTCTGGCCAGCCGGATCGGCCGGGACGGCGACCGGGATGGCCTGCCCAACGTCCTGATGGAGGCCCAGAGCCAGGCCATCGCCTGCGTGTCCACTGCGGTCTCCGCAATTCCCGAGTTGATCCGCGATGGTGAAACCGGTCTCCTGGTTCCGCCAGAGGATCCGGCAGCGCTCGCGGCGGCGCTGCAGACGCTGATCACCGATCCCGCGCGGCGTCATCAGCTTGCCGAAGCCGGCTGTGAGCGGGTCAGGAGTGAATTTTCCATGGAGAGCGGCATCGACGAGCTGCTGTCGCGCTTCGGACGGCAGTAAGCATGCGTCTCGCCTTTTACGCCCCCATGAAGCCACCGGACCATCCGGTCCCTTCCGGTGACCGGCATATGGCGCGTCTTTTTATGGAAGCCTTCACGCGCGGGGGGCATCAGGTCGAACTGGCCTGCCGCCTGCGCAGCCGAGAGCCGAAGGGTGATCCGCAGCGGCAGGCGCGCCTGAAGACGGTCGGAGAAAAACTGGCGGAGCGGCTGCTGCGGCGCTATCGGGCCCGGCCGGCGTCGGAGCGGCCCGACGCCTGGTTCACCTATCATCTCTACTACAAGGCACCCGACTGGGTCGGTCCGCAGGTCTGCCGGCAGCTCGGCATCCCCTATCTGGTCGCCGAGGCTTCGGTCGCCTACAAGCGCGCCGGCGGCCCCTGGGATCTGAGCCACAAGGCAACGCTCGCGGCCCTGGCGCAGAGCGCCGCCGTGGTGACGGTCAATCCCCACGATGCCGCCTGTCTGCCTGAGGGCGTAACCCTGGAAGTGCTCCCGCCGTTCCTGGATGGTGAACGCCTGCGCTCCGGCAAGCCGGAGCGTATCGCGGCACGTGCGGCGCTGGCCGCGCGCCATGGGATCGACGAGCGCCAGCCCTGGCTGCTTTGTGTGGCCATGATGCGCCGCGGCGACAAGCTGGCCTCCTACCGGATCCTGGCCGAAGCCGCCAACGCGCTCAAGGGGCGACCCTGGCAGCTTCTTGTGGTCGGTGACGGACCGGCCCGCGCGGAGGTCGAGGCGGCCTTCGCGCCGGTCGATCCGGCCCGGCTGTATTATCTCGGTGAGCAAACGCCCGAAGAGCTGCGGTCGCTCTATGCCGCGGGCGATTTGCTGGTCTGGCCGGCCGTCAACGAGGCTTACGGCATGGCGCTGCTGGAGGCCCAGGCAGCCGGACTGCCGGTCGTATCAGCCCGGACCGGCGGCGTGCCGGCGGTGGTCGAAGACGCTGTCACCGGCCTGTTGGTCCCGCCGGAAGACCCGGTAACCTTCGCGGCCGCGGTCGCAGCGCTGCTTCAGGATCCCGGGCGGCGCGACAGCTTCGCAGCCGCGGCGGCGAAAAAAGCCATCGAACGGCATGACCTCGCCAGCGCTTCCAGGGAACTGGATAGGATTCTGCTGCGCGCGAAAACCTCCCTGGAGGCGGTCCCATGACGGTGGAGCGCCGCACAGACCTTCTCTTTTACGTCCAGCACCTGCTGGGCATCGGCCACCAGAGGCGCGCGGCAACCCTGGCCCGGGCCATGGAACGCCGCGGGTTACGGGTCACCTTCGTATCCGGGGGGATGCCGGTGCCCGGACTGGATACCGGCGAAGCGAAGTTCATCCAGCTCCCGCCTCTGCGCGCCGAGGACATCTATTTCCGTCGCCTGGTCGACGAAACGGGCGGCGAGGCGGACGAGGCTTTCAAAACGGCGCGCCGGGAGCAGCTCCTGTCGATCTTCCATTCGGAGCGCCCGCGCGCGCTTCTGATCGAGATGTTTCCCTTCGGCCGCCGGCAGATGCGCTTTGAACTTCGGCCCCTGCTGGAGGCCGCCCGGGCCACCGAATCCCGGCCCCTGATCCTGTCATCGGTCCGCGACATCCTGGTGGAGCCGCCAAAGCGCGAACGCATCAACGAGATGATCGACTGGATGAAGCAGGTCTTCGACTTCGCGCTCGTGCACGGCGATCCGCAGCTTATCCCCTTCGACGAGACCTTTCCGCCCATGGCGGAGATCGCCGAACAGGTTGTCTATACAGGTTACGTGGTCGATGAATCGGTCGACCGGCCACCCCATGCGCGTGACGGAATCGACGAGATCCTGGTCTCCACCGGCGGCGGCGCGGTGAGCGAAGCCCTGGTCACCGCCGCCCTGGCGGCAAGCCAGAGGCTGCCGGACAGCCTGGCCTCTCTCCAAGACTGCCGCTGGCGCATCCTGATCGGCCACAGCCTGCCGGAAGCGGAGTTCCAGGCCTTCCGGGCGCAGGCGCCCGACCATGTTATGGTGCAGCGCTCCCGGCCCGATTTCACCTCTCTGCTGCCCAATTGCCGCCTTTCGATCAGCCAGGGCGGCTACAACACGGTGATGGAGGTCCTGCGCGCCGGCTGCCCGCGGGTGATCGTGCCCTATTCCGGCGGCCTGGAGACCGAGCAGACCCTGCGGGCGCGCCTGCTGGCCGAACGCGGAGCGCTGACCCTGGTCGAGGAACAGGATCTGACGGCGGACAGCCTGCTCCAGGCCATTGCGGCAGAATGCGGCCGCAGCAGCAACATGAAGCTGGAACTGAACACCGACGGCGCCCCCACCACCGCGGAGCGCATCGAAAGCCTGCTTGCCGCACACGAAAGTTGCGCTGGAAGGCAGCCATGACTCTGCTCTTTATCTTTCGCCACGGTGTGACCGCCTGGAACGCGGAGGGGCGGATTCAGGGGCATAGCGACATCGGCCTGTCGGAACCGGCCCGTCAGGAGATACCGAGCTGGCGCCTGCCCGAAGACGCGCGAAACGCCACTTGGCTGACCTCCCCCCTGCTGCGGGCCCGCGAAACCGCTTCCCTCCTGGGCCATCCCGACGCCCGGATCGACGAGCGCCTGCGGGAAATGCACTGGGGCCAGTGGGAAGGCTGGCGTCTGGCGGATTTGCGGGAGAAACTGGGCGACAGCATGATCGAAAATGAGGCCAGAGGCCTCGACCTGCAGCCGCCCGGCGGCGAGACGCCGCGTCAGGTGCAGGCCCGGCTCGCACCCCTGCTCGGCGAGCTGGCGAAGATGCCGGGGCCGCTCGCCGCCGTCGGCCACAAGGGCGTCATCCGCGCGCTTTACGCCCGCGCCAGCGGCTGGGACATGACCGGGAAGCCGCCGGTCAAGCTGCAGAACAACTGCTGCCACGCCTTTCGCCTGTCTTCGGACGGCACGCCGGCGGTCCAGACTCTCAACATTCCTTTGATGGGTGGATAAGCGGATGTCCAAGCAAGAACCCGTCGACGTCCTTTTCTACGTGCAGCATCTGCTGGGCATCGGGCATCTGCGCCGGGCCAGCGTTCTGGCCCGGGCCATGGACCGGGCGGGCTTACGTGTCGTTTTCGTCTCCGGGGGCCTGCCGGTCCCCGAAACTGATGTCGGCGGCTGCGAATTCGTGCAGCTTCCGCCGATCCGCACTCTGGACGAGAGCTTCAGCGCCCTGGTGGACGAATCGGGCCGGGAGCTGACGGATGCAGACAAAGACGCCCGGCGCGACCGGCTGCTGGAGCTCCTGGACCGTCACAGACCACGGGTTCTGCTCTTCGAAATGTTTCCTTTCGGCCGCCGGCAGATGCGTTTCGAGCTGCTCCCCCTGCTGGAGGCCGCGAAAACCCAGGCCAGACCGCCGCAGATCCTCTGTTCCCTGCGCGATGTCCTCACCACCCACAAAAAACCGGGCAAGACCGAGTGGATTCTGGAGGCGGTCGAGCGCTATTTCGATCTGGTCCTGGTGCATGGCGATCCCGGGTTCATTCCCCTGGAACGCTCCTTCCCAGCCATCGACAGCTTCCGGGACAAGATCCGCTACACCGGCTATGTGCTTGAAAAGCCGGGAACCCAGACGCCTCAGCAGCAGTCACGTGGCGGCGAAGTCATCGTCTCAGCCGGCGGTGGCGCCGTCGCCGCCCCCCTGATCGAGGCCGCTCTGGCGGCGCGCGATCGCACCTCCCTGGCGAATCGGCCCTGGCGCCTGCTCGCCGGCCCCAATCTGGCGGAAGAGCACTTCCAACGCCTGCAAAAGGCCTGCGGCGAGGGCATGATCCTGGAGCGGGCGCGACCCGACTTCCCCGAACTGCTGGCCCGCGCGCCGCTCTCGATCAGTCAGGCCGGCTACAACACGGTCATGGACATCCTGGCGGCGGGCGTGCCCTCCGTCCTGGTGCCCTTCGCCGCGACCCAGCAGACCGAACAGGCCCTGCGCGCCGGGCTGCTGGCCGAACGTGGAGCCGCGACGGTCCTGAGCGAAGACCGGCTCACCCCGGACAACCTGGCCAGCGCCATCGAGGCGGCCCTGGCGAAACCGCCGCCGGCCGATCTGCTCGAGCGCATGGATGTCACCGGCGCTCAGCGCACGGCGGAACTGGTAAAATCGGCGGCAGGCCCGGGGGCAAGTGCAAGCTCTGGGGAAAGTCAGGCATCATGACCGGCTGGCAGGACCTTACCCGGGAGCTGGATCGCTGGCAGGCGGCGGGCCGCACCGCGAGCATCTGGTGGCGCGACGACGATGCCGTGAAACCCAGCCCGGCCCTGGATCGCCTTCTGGCGCTCTCCCGCCGTCACGGCGCCGGGCTGGCCCTGGCGGTCATTCCCGAAAGCTGCGAAGACAGCCTGCCAGCGGCGCTTGCGGCAGAGACGGAGGGTTCCGGCGCCGAGGTCTCCGTGTTCCAGCACGGGATCGCCCACGCCAATCAGGCACCTGCAGGTGAAAAGAAGACCGAGCTGAGCGCCGCGGTTGACCTGGAGCAAACCCTGGACCGCCTGCGCGCCGGCAGGAAACGGCTGGCCGCGCTCTTCGGTTCGCGCTTCCTGACGGTCCTGGTGCCACCCTGGAACCGGATCGCGCCGGAGATCATCCCCCGGCTGCCCGCCTGCGGCTTCACCGGGCTTTCCACCTACAAGATCCGCGCACAGCAACAGCCCGCACCCGGCCTGCTCCAGGTCAACAGCCACCTTGACCTGCTGCGCTGGCGGCCGGAGCGCGGCTTCCTGGGCGAGAGCGAGGCCCTGGCGCTCTTGATCAGCCATCTGGAAACCCGGCGCACAGCAGAGGACACCGCGGCCGTCAGCGAGGAGCCCACCGGCATTCTGACCCACCACCTGGTCCATGACGAAGCCACCTGGCGCTTTCTCGATGACCTCCTGGAGTGTCTGGGCCGGCACCCTGCAACTAAGTTACTTGCACCTTCCGAAGCATTTTTCCATGCTGAGGCCCAGGACGGGACGGCAGAGCCCGCCAGGGATGGGCCCGACAATGACAGGCCCGACGACGGAACAGAAGGCGCGCCGGCAGCAAAAGACCCAGGCGCAAACGGGGTGAAACCAGAGCAGCCGACGAGGAAAGGCAGGGCGTGACCGTCTATCGTTACCCCGTTAAATCGGTCATTGGTGATTACCTGCGCGCTGCCGCGGGACTGACCCTGACGCTCGGCGTGTTGCTGTCCGGGCCGCTGCCCTGGTTCGTCACCCTCATCTTCGCGGCCCTGGCCCTGCTGTTCCTGGTCTTCGGCCTGCGCACGATACAGCGTCAGTTCCTGGAGGTCTGGCTCGACGAACGGGGCATCGCGACACAGGTCCGCCCCCCGAAAGGCGAGAGCAAGGACGGCTATTTCCCGCGGCAGCTCGCCTGGCAGGACCTCACCGAGGTCAAGCTGCGCTACTTCGGCACCCGGCGAAAACTCCAGAAAGGCGATGGCAGCGGCGGTGGTTTCATGCAGCTCACGCTCTCCGGCAGCAGCAATCCTAAAACCTCGATGTCTTTCGAATCCTCCCTGGAGGGCTTCTTGGCCATCACCGAGCGCGCGGCCCAGGCGGCCCGAAGCGTCAATCTCGGCATCGATCCGGCGACTGCCGGCAATCTGCTGACACTGGGGATCGATATCGACGCCGAAGGTATGGGTGAGTCCGAACCGTGAAGCTTTCAAGACGACAACGCCTTGAAGTGACGGCGCGATCCAGTTCCGCTAGTCTGCCGCCGTTGCGTCCGGCTCAGCGGTCACATGGCATGCCGGACAGGGAGAGATGGGGTGTTGGGAAAGTGAAGCCTTGAGCGACCGAGACCAGGCATTGCAAGACGACCTGCTGCGGGTTCAAAACCTGCGAATCGCCTTTTCCCTGCCGGAGGGCAAGCTGGAGGCGGTGCGCGGCGTTTCCTTCCGGATTGCCCGGGGTTCCACGGTCGCTCTGGTGGGCGAATCCGGCTCGGGCAAATCGGTCGTCAGCCAGGCCATCATGGGCATCCTGCCGAAATCGGCCTCGATCGAAGGCGGCGAGATCCTCTTTTCCGACCCCGCCCAGGGCGGGGCGGTGGTCGATATCGCCGCTTTGCGGCCGGATTCGGCGGCCATGCGCGACATCCGCGGCAGCCGCATCTCGATCGTCTTCCAGGAGCCCATGACCTCGCTTTCGGCGGTCTATACGGTCGGCAATCAGATTGGCGAAGCGCTGCACCTGCACCAGAACGTCAGCGGCGTGCAGGGGCGCGAGATGGTCATCGACATTCTGCGCCTCGTCGGCTTTCCGAACCCGGCGCGCGCCTACGACACCTACCCCTTCGAGCTGTCCGGCGGCCTGCGCCAGCGCGCGGTCATCGCCATGGCTCTGGTCTGCCGCCCGGCCCTGCTGATCGCCGACGAACCCACAACGGCGCTGGACGTCACCATCCAGGCGCAGATCCTGAAGTTGATCAAGGATCTGCAAAGCGAACTGAACATGTCGGTCCTCATGATCACCCATGATCTTGGCGTGGTCGCCAACGTGGCGGACGAGGTGGTCGTCATGTACCACGGCGAGGTCATGGAACGTGGCGGTCTGCAGGAGATCTACGGCGACCCCCGCCATCCCTACCTCAAGGCGCTGTTGCACGCCGTACCGCGCTTCGACATGGAGCCTGGCGAGCGCCTGCAGCCGATCCGCGAGATCAAGCACGACAGCGGCATCAACCTCGGCGAGGGGATGAAGCCCTGGCCCGAAGATTCGAACGAGCCGCCCCTGCTCCGGGTCGAGCACATCACCAAGACCTACAACACCCGCAAAGGCGGCTTCTTCAAACCCAGCGAGGAAACCAGGGTCCTGGCGGTCGATGATGTTTCTTTCGAGGTCAAGCGGGGCGAATGCCTCGGTCTGGTCGGCGAAAGCGGCTGCGGCAAGACCACCCTGTCCAAGATCATCATGCGGGCGGCGGCGCCGGACAGCGGAGCCGTGACCTTCAACGACCGGGGCTCCGCGGTCGATGTCCTGGCGCTGGACGGCAAGGAACTGGTCGATTTCCGTAAACGGATACAGTTCGTCTTTCAGGACCCTTTCTCTTCCCTGAACCCGCGCATGACCGTCTTCGAGCTGATCAGCGAGCCCCTGGTCATTCACGGTATGACCAACCCGGCCGAGCGCGCCGATCTGGTCAAGGAGCTGATGCGGGTCGTGGGTCTGGACGTACGCTACCTCCAGCGCTACCCGCATTCTTTCTCCGGCGGCCAGCGCCAGCGCATCGGCATCGCCCGCGCCCTGGCCCTGAAGCCCGACCTGCTGATCTGCGACGAGCCGGTCTCCGCGCTCGACGTCTCGATCCAGGCCCAGGTTCTTAACCTCTTGAAAGACCTGCAGGACTCCCTGGGCCTGACCTATATCTTCATCAGCCACAACCTGGCCGTGGTGGACTACATCGCGGACCGTATCGCGGTGATGTGCCGGGGGCGCCTGGTCGAGTTGGCGCCGCGGGAGCTGCTGTTCCGCAATCCGACCCATCCCTATACCCAGGCCCTGCTCTCAGCGGTGCCCGAACCGGATCCGGCCCACCGGCTGGATCTTTCGGCCCTGATGGAAGGCCGCGCCTCCAATCCCGAAACCTGGCCCCATCCCTTCACCATCGACGGCCAGAGCGAGATGGAGATGATCGATCTGGGCGGCGGCCATTTCGTACGGGCCCAGCCCTCCGCCGACAACGACCTGCGCGCCGCGGCGGGGAGCTGATCATGCTGGGATATACCGTCCGCCGCATCCTGACCATGATCCCCACCCTGCTGGCGATCAGCTTCATCATCTTCGTGATCATCCAGTTGCCGCCGGGCGACTATCTGGAGACCGAAATCGCCGAGATGCAGGCCCAGGGCGAAGCGGTGGATCAGGAAAAGATTGACTATCTCCGCCGGGAGTACGGCCTCGATAAACCCTTCCTGGAACAGTACGCGGTCTGGGTCTTCGGGCTGCTGCAGGGCGATCTGGGCTTTTCCTTCGAACACCAGTTGCCGGTCACCGAAGTGATCGGCGACCGTCTCTGGCTGACCTTCCTGGTTGCGCTCTCGACCATTCTTTTCACCTACGCCGTCGCCTTTCCGATCGGTATCTACTCGGCGGTCCGCCAATACAGCGTCGGTGACTATGTCCTGACCTTCGTGGGTTTCCTGGGGCTGGCCACGCCCAACTTCCTGCTGGCCCTGGTGCTGCTGTACTTCGCCAATCTCTGGTTCGGCACCTCCATCGGCGGCCTGATGGACCCCAAATATGTCGACCACCCCTGGACCTGGGGCAAAGTCAGCTCGATTCTGGAGCATCTCTGGATTCCGGTCATCGTCATCGGCACTTCGGGAACCGCCGCCATGATCCGGCGCCTGCGCGCCAACCTGCTGGACGAGTTGCAGAAACAGTATGTGATCACCGCGCGGGCCAAGGGCCTCTCGCCGCTCAAGGTCCTGCTGAAGTATCCGCTGCGCATGGCGGTGAACCCCTTCATCGCCGACATCGGCAACGTCCTGCCCCAGCTTATCTCCGGCGCTGTTCTGGTCTCCGTGGTCCTGAGTCTGGAGACGACGGGGCCCATGCTGGTCCGGGCGCTCCAGAGCCAGGACATGTTCCTGGCCGGATCTTTCCTGATGTTTGAAGCCAGCCTGGTGGTGATCGGAGTCTTTCTCTCGGATCTGGCGCTGGCCGTCCTCGACCCCCGTATCCGGCTCGGCGGAGGTGCCACGAAATGAGCGACCAGTCCCTGCCCCCTCAAGGCACCGGCCAGAGCACCAAACCCGCCGAAGAGGTCACCGGGCATTTCGTCAATCCGGCGCCCTTCGACCCTCATTCGGTTGCCGCCCTGACGCCGGAGCAGGAACGTTACTACCTGGCCTCCCAGTGGCAGATCATGTGGTGGAAGTTCAAGCGCCACCGCTTGGCCTACTATTCCGGGATCATCCTGATCTGCATGTATTTCGTCGCGGCGATCTGCGAGATCGTGGCGCCCTACAGCCTGCACAGCCGCCATATCGATTACATCCACGCCCCGCCGCAGTCGATCCACCTCTTCCATGAGGGCGAGTTCATCGGACCCTTCGTCTACGGCTACGACTACAACCTGAACATGGAGAATCTGCGGCGCGAGTACACGCCCAATCCGGAGAAGATCGATAAGCTGCGCTTTTTCTGCAGCGGTGAGAGCTACAAGTTCTGGGGCCTGATCGAGGGCGACTTCCATCTGGTCTGTCCGGCCGAGAACGGTACCGCCTTTTTCTGGGGCACGGACCGCCTGGGCCGGGATCTGCTCAGCCGGATCTTCTACGGCTCGCGGATTTCGCTGACCATCGGCCTGATCGGCGTGGCCATCAGCTTCGTCCTCGGCACCATCATCGGCGGCATCGCCGGTTACTACGGCGGCTGGATCGACAATCTGGTCCAGCGCACCATCGAGATCTTCAAGTCCTTCCCGGAACTGCCGCTCTTTATGACCCTCTCAGCCCTGCTGCCGGTCAGTTGGAGCCCGATCGGGGTGTTCTTCGGCATTTCGGTCATCCTCGGCCTGCTCGACTGGCCGGGCCTGGCCCGCGCGGTGCGCTCCAAGCTGCTGAGCCTGCGCGAAGAGGATTTCTGCACCGCCGCCCAGCTCATGGGCGCCTCGCCCTCGCGGATCATCGGCCGGCACCTGCTGCCCAGCTTCGCCAGTCACCTGATCGCCTCGGCAACCCTGGCGATCCCGACCATGATCCTGGGCGAGACCGCGCTTTCCTTCCTGGGATTGGGCCTGCGCCCGCCCATCACCTCCTGGGGCGTGCTGCTGAACGAGGCCCAGAACATCAACGTGGTCGCGCTCTATCCCTGGCTGATGCTGCCGGTCCAGCCGGTCATCCTGGTGATCCTGGCCTTTAACTTCCTGGGCGACGGCCTGCGCGACGCCGCGGATCCCTATAAGTAAACCCCGGCACAGTCCCTATAGGATCGTTCTTGGTGAGGCTGCAAAAACGCAGCCTCCAGACCCGTTTTTGCAAGTCGACACAGATTTAAGCGCGCCATAACCTACCCTGTATCACAAGTCAGCTTCACTGTGCCGGTGGATCTTAAAGTGAACATCCATGGGTCCAGTTCCCCAGCCCCCCAAAACAAAAGGAAAAGTCCGTGACTTACCAAAGCTGCAGGAGCTTACCGCGGAAGGTTACTCTGGCACTTTCCGTAGCCGCCGCTCTCGCCCTCACGCCTCTGCAGGCGAGCGCCGGAGACGCACCCAGCGCGGAAGAGATCTCGACCGCCGTTAGCGGCTACACCTATCAGGGCAGCATGAGCGCACCGGCCTCAGGCTTTGCGGAATACTATGCGCCCGACGGCAGCATCCGTGCCGACGGCTACTCCGGCCAGTGGCGGGTCGAAGACGGCACCATGTGCTTCAAGTACGGCGAGGATCCGGAAAGCTGTTTCGGGATCGAGCTGCAAGGACCCTCCATGGTCCTCTTCAAGGAAGGCAAGATCGACGGCAACGGAATGCTCATCCAGGGCAATCCGAACAAGTTCTAAAGCCTGTTGCCGGGCGCTAAATCACCGTGGGCTGTCGCTGAGCGGAAGATCCTCGAAATCACCGCTCCTCGATCGCCAGCCTGGCGCCGAGACCGATCAAAACCGCGCCGCTCGACCGATAGACCCAGGCCAGCACCCGAGGGTGGCTGCGGAACCAGTTCGAGAGTGTGCCCGAAAAGTACCCCACCGGCACCTTGATGGCGAAGGTCAGCAGGGCGAAGACGACTCCCAGCAACAGAATGACCAGGGTCGGGTTTGGCGTCGAGGAAGGTACGAACTGCGGCAGAAAAGCGAAGTAAAACAGAGCGATCTTGGGATTCGACAGGTTGGAAAAGGCCCCCTGGGAGAAGAGCTTCGCGAGTGAGGCCTGCTTGCCCTGCCGGCTGTCCTGCGCCTGGCGACCGCTCAGGATCGTCCGCAGGCCGAGATAGATCAGATAGGCCGCACCGACATACTTGAGGATCGTGTAGGCCAGTTCCGACGCCGCCAGCAGGGCGCCCAGCCCAAGGGCTGCGAGCAGTGTATGGCACAGCAGGCCGAGACTCACTCCGGCGCCGGTCGCGATGCCTGCTGCCGCGCCCTGGCTCATACCCCGAGACATCACCAGAACCATGTCCTGGCCCGGCGCGAGGATGACGGCCAAAGACGCGCCGATGAACAGTATCCAGGAAATTTCCATCACGGCAGGTTTCCCCCTTTGCCCAGAGTATGTTCTTCGACCGTAACCTCGCGGCTGGAAACATCATAGACCCTGAAGGGATGCGGTGCCTCGCAGAAGGCCGGTGGGCCGGAATAGAGCACCGGCCCCTCCTGCTGCAGGATCCCCGGGTGATAGTGTCCGGACAGCACAGCCCGAACGCGGCCGGAGGCTTCAAGACGCGACTTCATTTCCGCAGCGCCCAGGTATTCGTAACGCCAGCCCTTTTGCGAGGTGGGCGGATCGGTGATGTAGTGCTGAACATGGATCTGTGGCCGGTCGTGCGCGGACTGGGTGAGCGCTGCATGGAAGAGCGCCTGTCGCGGGCCACTGCGGCGGGGCTGGCGGTCAGGCCCCAGTTCGTCCCAAAAACAGAAGAAGTCCAGACCGGCGGCCTCGATAACCTCCCTTGCCTCGGGAAAGACCTGACCGAAGACGGCTTCGTGATCGTGATTGCCCGGACAAAGCACATAATCGAGCCCGGTGGCGATCAGCCAGTCCCGGATCAGGGCATAGTCCCGCGCGGCCTCGGCCAGCCAGTCGGCCGGCCCGCGACCGTCGGGACTGCCGCCCGCGAGCACCTCGTCCGGGACGTCCAGCAGATCGCCCGAGATCACGATGATATCGGCCCCGAGATCCGGCAGGCGTCGGGACAGCGACGCGAGAGCCGCAGGCATCTCGCGCGACAGACGCTCCGGCGCCCCCGCCGAGCCCGGCTGATGGTGGCGCAGATGCAGATCGGTCAGATGCAGGATGCGGGTCATCTGGCAGGTGTCCGGACTACTTTTCCTGCAGCGCGAGCCGGGCGCCCAGGGCCAGATAAATCCCGCCGACGACCTTGCCCTGCCAGCGCAGGACAACCGGATTGCGCCGCAGGAATCCCCCAAGCCAACCGGCGCAGAAGGCCACCACGATGGTGCTCAGGAGCCCCATCAGTACGAAGAGGACGCCCAGGATCGTAAGCTGCAGCGCCACCGAACCGTTTTCGGGCCGGACGAACTGAGGCAGGAAGGCCAGAAAGAACAACGCCGACTTGGGATTCAGCACTTCGGCCAGCACGGCCTGGCGCAAAGCCTGCGCCGAAGACAGGCCGTTCGTGCCAACGGCAAGACTGGTCTCGGGTTTCTCCAGGATCGCGCGGATCCCGAGATAGACCAGATAGGCCGCCCCGAGATACTTGATCAGATTGAACAGAAAGGCCGAGGTCAGGATGATCGCCGAGAGCCCCAGCACCGCCATCGCCGTATGTATGAGATCCCCGATCGCAATGCCGGCGCCGGTCGCCAGCCCGATACGCGTCCCCGAGGCACTGGCGCGGGCCAGGGTCAGGATGACCGCAGGCCCGGGAATGAACACGAAACCCAGAAGTACGAGCAGATAGGTGATGAGCGTCGTCTGATCGATCAAAGGGTGTCCTCCCGCAAATTCCTGACTCGGGACAGTCTGCATCCCGCCCTTCTAGTAAAGCGAAATCCGAAAGGAAGTCTATCACTTCGATTTGCGATTTTGACGCGAGCTTCTCAGGACGACGCGCCAATCTTTGATAAGTGGATCGTTAGTTCCTTGACACCATCCGTTTGGCCCCGCCACTGTCTTGCCTCCAATCAATCAGGAAGGTCAAATTCCATGGGATTCTTCTCCAACAGCATGAAGGCGGTGGCGCTCGGCGCTGCTCTTGCCGGCGGCTTCGCGTCCTCGGCAATGGCGCAGGAGCTGAAGTTCTTCACGATCGGAACAGGCGGCACGGCCTACACCTACTACCCGGTCGGCGGTGTGATCGCGAATGCCATTTCGAAGCCCCCGGGGTCGCGCGAATGCGGTAAGGGCGGTAGCTGCGGTGTTGACAACCTCATCGCCTCCGCGGTTTCTTCCCGTGGCTCCGTGGACAACGTGAACGCCATCATCTCGGGCCTGCGCAATTCCGGTTTCGCGCAGTCCGACGTGGCCTATTGGGCCTACACCGGCACAGGCACCATGGAAGGCAAGGAACCCGCCAAGGACCTGCGGACCATCGCCGCGCTCTTCGAGGAGCATATCCACCTCGTCGCTTTGGCTGACAGCGGCATCAATTCTGTCGCCGACCTGAAGGGCAAGCGGGTCTCTCTCGACGAGCCCGGATCAGGCACCTACGTCGACGCCAATCTGATTCTCGACGCCAACGGCCTGTCCCTCGAGGATGTCACCGCCGAGGCCCTGAAGGGCAACGCCGCCTCCGAAGCCTTGCGCAACGGAAAGATCGACGCTTTCTTCGTCGTCGCGGGCTATCCCACCGGCTCACTGGTCGAGCTGGCCTCCGCCGCCGACATCAAGCTGGTGCCGATCGACGGCGCCGGCGCCAAGGCGCTGACCGATAAATATGGCTTCTTCTCTTCCAGCGATATTCCTGCGGGCACCTACCAGGGCGTTGAACAGACCGCGACGGTGGCGGTCGGCGCTCAATGGTTCACCTCCGCGAAGGAAGACGAAGAGCTGATCTACAGCATCACCAAGGCGCTGTGGAACAAGGAAAGTCGGAAGCTGCTCGACGTCGGACACGCCAAGGGCAAGACCATCACCGCCGAAACCGCCCTCTCGGGTGTCGGCGTGCCTCTGCACCCCGGTGCGGAGCGTTTTTACAAGGAAGCCGGCCTGATCAAGTAACGGTCGAGCCTTGAGACCCGGGCGCGGCGGTCACGCAGGCGCCCGGGTTTTCTGTATCCGGGGGAGCGGGGAAAGAGATGGCGGACGAAAAGCTGACGGCGAAAGAGCTCCGGGAGATCGAGCGCCGCTACGATCCCGAAACAGCCTTTCGCGCGACGGGCAAGCACCTGGCGGTCGCCGTTTCCGTGGCGCTGGTCGCCATGTCCGCCTATCACTTCTATGCCTCAGGCTTCGGCCTGATTCGCGAACTGCTGCACCGGGGCATTCACCTGGCCTTCGTGCTGGGTCTCGTGTTTCTGCTCTTCTCCGTCCGCCGCACCGCCTCCGGCGGGCCCGCGCCGAAGGCCTGGTACCGTTTTGACGGCGTTGCCCTCCCCGATCTGATCTTCGCCGCACTGGCGGTCATTGCGGCCCTTTATCTGCCTTTGCTCCCACCCGAAGTGGTGGCGGCCCGCGTCGGCAATCCCTCGCAGTTCGACGTCTTCATGGGCAGCGGCCTCCTGCTGCTGACGCTGGAGGCTGCCCGCCGTTCGGTCGGGCCGACCCTGCCGATCATCGGCATCATTTTCATACTCTTCGCGCTCTTCGGCCCCTACGCCCCCGGCGCGCTGAAACACGGCGGCACCAGTTGGCTGGGCCTGATCAACCATCTCTACATGACCAACCAGGGCATATATGGTGTCGCCATCGGTGTGATGGCCCAATATGTGTTTCTTTTCATCCTCTTCGGGGTGTTGGCCACGCGCATCGGCCTGGGTCAGCTTTTCATCGATCTGGCGATGGTGATCGCCGGACGCTATTCCGGCGGGCCGGCCAAGGTGGCCATCTTCTCTTCCGCCTTCATGGGCACCATTTCCGGCTCCTCCATCGCCAACACCGTGACCACCGGGGCCTTGACCATTCCCGCCATGAAGCGCATCGGCTATCCCGCGCACTTCTCCGGCGCCGTGGAGGCAACCGCCTCGACCGGTGGCCAGATCACACCGCCGATCCTCGGCGCCGCCGCCTTCATCATGGTGGAGTATCTGGAGATCCCTCTGCGGGACGTTCTGGCCGCGGCCCTCTTCCCCGCCCTGCTGCACTACTTCGGCATCTTCGTCATGGTGCATCTGGAGGCGCGGAAGCTGGGACTGCGCGGTCTGAGCGCGGACGAATTGCCGAAAGCCGCCATCGTCCTTCGTCAGCACTGGCTCTCGATCATTCCGCTCGCCATCCTGGTCTATTTGATTCTCTCCGGCCGTACGCCGGACTTCGCGGCGGTTTACGGCATCATCGCCTGCGTGGTGGTGGGTTTCCTCAATCCGGTCAACCGCCTGACCCTCCCGGATCTCTGGAACGCCCTGGCCGCCGGCGCGAAGAGTACTCTGGCCGTGGGCGCCGCCGCGGCGACTGTGGGCATTGTGGTCGGCGTGGTCACGCTCACGGGCGTCGGCTTCCGCCTGGGCTTCGTGGTGGTGCAGACTGCCAACGACCTTGGCGGTCTCATCAGCCAGATCTGGCCGCTGTCCTATTTCACCATCACCCAGTGGGCGCTGTTCTTTTCCCTGATCCTGATCGCCATCGCCTGCATCATCATGGGTGCAGGCATCCCCACGACCGCGACCTACATCATCCTGGTCGCCGTCGCCGCTCCCGCCCTCGCCCAGCTTCAGGTCGAACCACTGGTGGCCCATTTCTTCGTCTTCTACTACGGAGTTCTCGCCGACATCACGCCGCCCGTGGCTCTGGCGGCCTATGCGGCCGCCGGCATTGCGGGCGCGAACCCCTTCAGGACCGGCAACACCGCCTTCCGCCTGGGCATCGCAAAGGCGCTGGTACCTTTCGTGTTCGTCTATTCGCCCGCATTGCTGCTGGTGGCGGACGGCTTCACCTGGGTCGCCTTCACGGTGACGCTGGCCGGCGCCATGCTCGGCATCGCATCCCTGGGGGTCGCCTTCTCCGGCTTTCTGCTGGCGCCGCTGACCCGATGGGAGCGCTGGTGGGTCGGACTGGTGTCTTTCCTCTTCATCGCGCCCGGCCTCGTCACCATGGCCGTGGGCCTGGGCCTCATGGCGCCCGTTCTCTTGCTTCAGATCCGGCGGCAAAGGGCGGGCTGAAGCCCGCCAGCTAGGAGCGGCCGCTCATCAGTCCGACACCACCACAAGGTCCATCGGCTGGGCGACGCCGTCGACCTGGGCAGCCGGCAGCTGGCGCTTCTCTTCCGGCGGTACATAGCCCTGCTCCAGGGCCAGCCGATAGGTTTCCGCGTCAGCAATCAGGCGGGTACCGGCGGTTTTGTTGTATTTTTCCAGCTTGGCGGAGAGGTTCACCGCATCGCCGATCACCGTGTATTCCAGGCGGGTTTCGTCACCCACCGCGCCAAAGAGGATCTGGCCGGTCGCCACGGAGCCGTTGATCTGGGGACAATAGATGCCCGCCGCCTGGCGCTCCGTGCACCAGCGCTGCGCCGCGGCCCCGACATCTTCCAGGGCACGCATAGCGTCAGCGGCAAAGGTTTCCGAGGGGCTGGAGGCCCCAAAGGTCGCCATGATGCCGTCACCCATGAACTTATCGATGCTGCCGCCGTGCTTCTGGATCAGGGGCACCATGCGCTGCTGATACTCCGCGAGCACACCCATCACGACCGAAGGTTCGGCCTGGCTGGCCAGGCGGGTGAAGCCGCGCATGTCCAGATTGACGATGGCGGCCTGGCGCATCTCGCCCGTGCCGGCCGCGATGCCCTGGTCCGCGGTGGTGATCTTGGCCGCGATCTCCGGCGAGAAGAAGCGTGACAGCTCCTTGGCGGCCAGGCCCTCACTCACCGAGCGCACCAGCAGCGCCCGTCCCCGGCGCAGAGCCACGGCCAGGATGACGGCGACCACCAGGATCGAGATGATCTTGTCGAATTCAGCCCCCAGCAGCACCGAATTGGAGGTCATGTACTGCACATAGTCCCGGGTGATCATGGTATCGACCGGATCGACCGTGATGACGTAGAGCAGCAGGAGGCCCCAGCCGGCTGCCGCCGCGAAGCCCGCCAACAGCACGAAACGCGCCTCGAAGCGCAAAGCCCGCAGGGCAATGAAGATGAAAACATACAGCAGCGTCGGCGCTTTGAGGTAAAAGGAGGCCGGCTGCTCGTATTGCAGATGGAAGCTCCAGATCAGCACCATCAGCAGGGTCATATCGAAAAAGACCGAAACCGCCAGGGACCAGGACGGCAGGCGGGTCATGTGCGACCAGACGATGCGGATCACGGTCAGCAGCAGGTAGATCGCCAGCGCCCAGGGCACCGGCGCGAAGTCGGCATCGTCGGAAAAGACCTTTGGCGCCGCGAAGTACAGCGCACCGAAGGTCAGCACCACCACGAGCTGAATCCAACTGATCAGGCGCTCCGTGGCGTCTTCCTGGTCGCGGATCGCCTGACTCACGCGTTCCGGCAGCACCGGTTCACTTGATTTGCGCAGCCAATCTAAAATGCCCAAGGTCTTCGCCCGTCTCGCTACTTGCGCTTAGTATCAGATGTGGAATGACCCCGAATGGGAAGGCTTGATACGGCTGACCTGCCGTTCGCCCTCCCGGAGCCGGTGAATATGCCGGACAGCCGCCATCCCTATTTTTATCCGTTAAATATAAACGACTGCTTGATCACTTGGCGTCAGTTTGTCGTGACTCTTCGTGACCGGAATATGCTCTGGAAATGCAGCACCCTGAAGTTAACTAGCAACAAGTTAATCAACGGCGGCGCAGGTTTTGCGCAGCCAGATGGCGGATTCAATCGCTTCGTCAGGTTTCTCCAACCCGCCGACGGCCGAATTTGCAACGACTTCCGGCATGCGGCTGACCGCGAAGTGGCTGGCGAAGACCACCTCCCAGCCACCTGAGGCCAGCAGTGGAATCACGCCCTGCTGCTCGTTGTAGCCGCGCCAGTCCCAGGCCGGCGGATAGTCGTCCGGCAGAAAGATGTCATGGACCTGGACCAGCACCCCGGCGGGCAAAGCCGGCAGGACATGACCGAACAGCAGGTCGACATCGCTGCCCGGCATGAGAATATGACTGGAATCGATCATCAGGAAATCGCCGGCTTCAAGGCTGGCGAAGACCTCCGTGCCGGCCGCATGCAGGGTCTTGCGGATCAGAGTGACCGGCAGAGAACCGAGATCCGCCCGTGGCGCCGGGTCGATCGCGGTGACCTGCGTCGTCAGGCCGCCGTCAGCCAGCGCCCGGGCGACAAAGCGGGTCGAGTGGCCGGAGCCGACCTCGATGATCCGCTTGGGCGCCTGCCGTCGGACCAGGCTGTAAGCCGCCGCCGCATCCAGGCGTGGAAACCAGGACTGCCCCCAGCGCGGCTGGGGCGGCGCCTCCTGTCCGATCTGGGCGAAATCCGCGGCGAAGGGCGCCATATCGGCCAGAAAGTCCGCAAAAGCCTGGCGCTGTGCCTCCAGGACCTTTTCGACTGGCGGATAGGCCGGGCGTTCGCCAGGGCCAGGCAAGCTTTCCGCATAGCGATAGGGAATAAAAAAGCCCCGGCGCGCCAGATTCAGCACCGTGAGCAGGCCAAGCCAGAGGCGCCGCCGGCGCACGCGCCCCGAAAGTCGCACTTTCTTCGCCTCGGAGGCAGCCTCGCGAGCCGTCACGGGCGCAGGACCATGCCTTCCTGCGCCACCAAGGTACCCGGACGGGTCTCTTCGGCATCCTTGGCCACCTGATCCATGAAATCGTCGTCATGGGCCGGGTCGTGATGGAAGATCACCAGCCGTCCCACGCCGGCGCGGTCGCAGAGCCGCACGCCTTCCTGCCAGGTCGAATGCCCCCAGCTCTTGAAGCGGGGGAACTCTTCATCCGTGTAGGTGCAGTCGTAAACCAGGATATCCGTGCCTTCGATCAGTTCCAGCACATTGCGGTCGGGTTCCCCCTCCACATGCTCGGTGTCGGTGACGTAGCAAATGGACTTGCCACCGAATTCGACCCGGTAGCCGGTGGCGCCATTGGGGTGATTGAGTGGCGCGGTGCGGATCCGAACATCGGGCCGGGGCTCCAGCACATCGCCGGAATAGAAATCATGGAAGGTGACGTTGGCCGCGAAGATCTTGGGCGGCACCGGAAAGAGCGGCGCCGTCATGAACTGGCAGAGCACATCGTGCAGGCTGTGCTCGGGCTGCAGATGGCCCGCCCAGTAGCGGATACGGTTGCGCTTGTTGAAATTCGGCTTGAAGAACGGCAGGCCGACGATGTGGTCGTGGTGCGTATGGGTCAGGAAGATGTCGGCTTCAAGCTCCGCAAGACTGCAAAGACTTTCGCCGAAGGGCCGCAGGCCCGTGCCCGCATCGAAGATCAGCACCTTGTCGCCGCAGCGGATCTCCAGGCAAGAAGTATTGCCGCCGTAACGCCTGTGGCTGTCGCCGGGACAGGAGATTGAGCCGCGCACTCCCCAGAAGCGGACATAGAAATCGGAGTTCTCGGCCAATTCGACAGTCTTCCTTTCAGCCCTCAACCATATTTAGGCGACCGGAAGACGCATCCCAAGACAAATTTGGCAAAAATATGGCAGGGATCACTCCGGTCAGCGCCGTAGCACGCACCTTCGCGTCGGCTCCGGAATGCTGGAGACACGCCGGATCTAATGGCTGTCGCATGGTCTCAGGCGCTCTGAATCTTGCGGCCCGGGAACCCTGTCCCCTACGGCACCAGGCGGTAGCCGCCCGGTTCGGTCACCAGGATTTCAGCATTCGAGGGATCAGCCTCGATCTTCTGGCGCAGACGGTAGACGTGGGTTTCCAGGGTATGGGTCGTCACCCCGGCGTTGTAGCCCCAGACCTCGTTCAGCAGGATGTCACGGCCGACGACCTTGCTGCCGTTCCGGTAAAGATACTTGAGGATCGAGGTTTCCTTTTCCGTCAGGCGGACCTTACGCTGGGTTTCACCGTGCAGCAGGACCTTGGCGCTGGGCCGGAAAGTGTAGGGCCCGATGGTGAAGACCGCGTCTTCGCTCTGCTCGTGCTGGCGCAGTTGCGCGCGGAGCCGGGCCAGCAGCACGCCGAGACGGAAGGGCTTGGTGACGTAATCGTTCGCGCCGGCATCCAGGCCGAGGATAGTGTCGGCGTCGGACTCGGCCGCCGTCAGCATGATCACAGGCGATTTGACACCATTGCGCCGCAGCAGGCGGCAGACCTCGCGCCCATCCATGTCCGGAAGGCCAACGTCCAGCAGGATCGCGTCGAAATGGTCGTTCTTGGTGATATCGATGGCCGCAGCGCCGTTGTCGACCTCGATGGTCTCGAACTCTTCGTGCAGGCGCAACTGTTCGCCCAGGGACTGGCGGAGCGGATCATCGTCATCCACCAGAAGAATTTTTTTACCGACCGCAGCCACCATCGATGACGCCCCTCTGTGTTCTTTTTCCTGAGATACCATTGCGCGGGGCCCTGTTCAAGCAGGCGAAGCCTTGGGAGTTCCGCGTATCAGCTCCCGGTATCAGGACAGGAAATTTAATGCATAGACCTTCAAAACGAATTCGCCGTCCGGCAGCCCACTATAGCGTGATTCGCCCGCCGAGATCTGGGTTAAATGATGTCACACCCACCCGGACTCAAGTGGTAATACCTGAAGAAATCATGTCGCAGACCGCCAGATACAAGGGGTGATCCCGTTGCGCCAGCCGGTCAGCGGTTGAAAAATGGTTGTCGCCGGTCATCTCCAGGGCGCTGCCGGGCAGCCCCTTTTCCCGCCAGGCGGCGACATATTCCCGTTGCTGGCGGATGAACTCGGCGGTCTCGTCACAGCCCACGGCGCAGATCAGGGGCGCCGCGCGCTCCGGCAGCTTCCGCAGCGGGCTTTGGGCCGCGACGACCTCCGGCGCGATTCGCAGTTCCGCCTGCTGCAGGCTGGCCGCCACGGCCGCCAGATCGTAAACCCCGGAAACCGAGCAGCCGCCTTTGACGATGTCCGCCGGCAGGCCGTAGTCCGCCGCCCAGGCCGGGTCCATGGCCATGGCCGCCAGATGCCCACCGGCCGAATGGCCGGCCACATAGAGGCCCGTCGGATCGAGCCCGTAGTCGCCCGCATGCTGGGCCAGCCAGGCCAGGCCGCGGCGGACCTGGGTGACGATCTCGCCGATATCCACCGCCGGAGCAAGGTCGTAGTTCAGGGAGGCAAAGGCAATGCCGCGCTCGAGGTAGGCCGGCGCCAGATAGCTGAAGTCCTCTTTGTCGAGCGATTTCCAGTAGCCGCCGTGGATAAAGGCAAGCAGCGGTGTCGGCGCGGTTTTGCCGGCCCCTTCGGGCAGGAAAAGATCGAGCTTCTGTCCTTCGCTGTCTCCAAAGGACAGGTCGCCGTGACATTTGTAGGTCTTTCTGACGGCCAGGGAATCCCGCGCCCAGCGCTCGAAGTAGTCCTGGTGCTCCGGCCAGCGGCCCCTCAGGTTCATCTCGTAGTCCAGTTGCCCCTGATCGTAGTCCAGGAAAACCTTGTCCGTCATACTGCCCCTCTGATTCCTGTCTGTTTCCTGCCAGTTTCTCAGCGCCGTCGTCCGCGCTTGCTTGTTCTCAAGCCTGCGCCGAACCATGTTAAAAGCCTGAGCGGCAGAACCTCAAACCATTCCGTAATGCCAACTGCCTCTTGACCTGGGCCCCGGACGGTGACATGACGCCGAGGACGCCGTAAAGTGGCCGCAACTGGGTAACCTACGTAACTTAGCAACTTGCGCAACTTAGCAACCTATTGATCGAAGATGTCGGAATTGGTCGCCAGCAAAAGCAGTCTCGCTGCCAACGCGCTGCAGTCCGTCGAACGCGCTGTCGCCGATCTGCGCCGTGGCGCCTGCGTGCTGGTCTATACCAGCGACGGTTTCGCGGCGCTGGTGCAATCGGCGGAAACTCTCTGCGATGCGACCCTGGCGCAGCTACGGGCCCTCACCTCCGGTGCTGGCGGCCCGGCGGAGACGGCGCCTCAGCTTCTGCTGACCGCCCGGCGCGCCGCGGCCATCGGTTTCGAAGAAGCGCAGGCTCTGATACCGGTGAACGGCGTCTTCGCACTGACCCTCGGCGATGAGCGGATCGAAGCCAGCACCATCCAGTCCCTGGCGGACCCTACGGATGAGCCGGGCTACGACGTCGAGGTCCTGCGGCCGCGCGCCGCCAAAGCCCCGCCTGCGCTCAGTGAAAGCGCCATCGACCTTGCCAAGCTGGCCCGCCTGCTGCCTGCGGCCATCCTGGCCCGCGTAACACTGGCAAGTGGCGGCGCGGCAAACAGCCAGAACCTCCCGCTTCAGATGATCAAGGATTGGGCAGCCGCGCATGATCTTCTGTCGGTGGCCGTCCAGGACATTGCCGATTATCGCCTCGAAGCCGCGCGGGCCTTGACCAAGGTCGCCGGCGCGCGCATCCCGCTGGCCCATGCCGAAAACACACGCGTGGTCGCCTTTCGGCCGAACGACGGGGGCATCGAACACCTGGCCCTGATCATTGGCGACCCCGATCCCTCCAGCCCGGTTCTGGCCCGCATGCACTCGGAATGCTTCACCGGCGATCTGCTGGGCAGCCTGCGTTGCGACTGCGGTGACCAACTGCGCGGCGCCATCCGGACCATGGGCGAGGCCGGATCCGGTATTCTGCTTTATCTGTCCCAGGAAGGCCGCGGTATCGGCCTGATCAACAAGCTGCGCGCCTACGAGCTGCAGGATCGGGGCGCGGATACGGCCGAAGCCAACGAACAGCTTGGCTTTGACGCCGATGAGCGGATCTATCTGCCCGCCGCCGAGATGTTGCGTCAGCTTGGTTTCAAGCGCGTCCGGCTCTTGACCAACAACCCCCAGAAAGTCACGGCACTGGCCCGCTGCGGCATCAGCGTCGAAGAGCGCGTCGCCCATCACTTTCCCTCGAACGGCCATAATCGTTTCTACCTCGAAACAAAAGCGACGCGCTTCGGTCATTACCTGTAAGAAGCAGACGTACGCCCGGTATACGTACGTCCGTGTCCTGTACGATCTCCCATTTCATTTCGGTTCCGGAACGGGTGACTGATTCCTTAGGGTGGCTATAACCAAGGCGTCGGGGATCGCCGTCAGCTTCCGACCCGGTTAAGAGCCTCGTCCCAGGCGAACGCTTCACGGGCCGCCTGCAGGACCCAAAATCCAGTCTCTCTGTCAGTCCGCCTCCACAAGGCCGTCTTCAATGCTTCCGAAGGGCAAAAACTGCCCGGCCGCTTCTGCCGACAATGTCCGATCCCGGCCCTGAAATGGCGGAATATCAAGTCCTTAAATCTGGTCTCCTTCTTGCAAAGGAGAGAAGCAGATGACGACAAGAACGTGCCGATGCCGAGAAAACCATGAATCCTGAACGTTTCGATGCCTCCTACACAGCTTGGGACAAGGCGATTGTTGCCAAGTCCAAAGGGAACGCCGGAGCGGATAAAACCCAGACAGCAAAAGCTGCGGACGTACAGGCACAGGCTTCACAGACTCCGCCCAGAACCACGGACACCTCCGAGAGCTTCAAAAACGCACTATTCAAACAGCGCGACCATGAACGGGACTATGACGCGACCTGGCGCAGCACGGCGGCCGCAAGCGGATCAGGACCAACAGCCCGCGACTCTAAGAACGAAGACTTCGGGTTCTGGGACTTCGTCGACATCATTAACCCCCTCCAACACATTCCCCTTGTCTCAACAGTCTATCGCGAACTGACCGGGGACGAGATTTCGGCGCCGGCCCGGATCATGGGCGGTGCGCTTTACGGCGGGCCGCTGGGTTTCGCCGCCTCGATCGGCAACGCCATCGTGGAGGAAGTTGCCGGCAAGGATGCCGGCGAGCTCGCCATGGCCATGGTCTTCGAGGAGAAAGGCCCCAGTGACGAAGGTTCGGATAGTCCGCTGCTTGCGGAAACCGGCGACAGCGAAAGCCCCTCGAGCCCGTCAGTCGCCAGTTTACCCGCCACGGCGGCAGCGCCTGTTGCTGCTGTAGAGAAAGCCGGCCAGAGCGCTGTGCGACAGGAAGTGGCGGGTAATGCCGCGCTTCAGGACCTTTTGAGAGAAATGGGCCTTACGCAGAATGGCCCTGCAGCCGCAAGCGCCCCGCTCCCAGCGGCGCCCGCACCTGTCGCTAACCCTGTTGCTCAGGCCGCGGTTCTGTCAGCATACGGGCCGGCGCCCGGCACCTCTGAAGCGAAGGACGTTTCCACGGCGCATCTGCAGAACACGACCAAGACCGAGCCTTCCTCAGCGCCTAATCCCGCGCCTGGTCCTGGCCCGACGGAGCATCCGGCCGCCCGTAACACAGCACACCGCAGTATTCCGATCGACACCAGCCGTTACATAAACCCACGAGCGGCAAGTCATCCTGCTCCGGAGCCGGACTCCCTGCCCAAGCCGGAGGCAACGCAGCTTCCTTTGACTTCGGATAACGCCGCAAACGGCAAGAGCAACGAAACCACCACAGCGCCGGGCTCGATAACCGACAAGAGCGCTCTGCAGGCAAGCTTCGCCGACCGGATGCTGCAGGCGCTCGATCGCTATCAGGCCATGAGCAAGCAAAACACCGCCCTGCCGAGCCTCACCGAAGCCGGGCAGACCGGCACGCGCCCCGGTGCTATTTGAAAAGGGGTGCCATCTGAAAGGGGTGTCATCTGGGACGCCACAAAGTATCCGCAACGCGTTTTCGCGGCTTGAGCGGCGAACGATCCTGCGCCATCTTGATGGCGAAACGCTAAGCGACTTCGGGTATCGCCTCACTCATGGATCTTGTCGTCGAACAGGCCGGTAACGGCTGGCAAGCCCGCTTCGGCAGCAGGCTCTTCCGCTGCGCGATCGGACGGGAAAAGCTGATTGCGGCCGAGCAAAAGCGCGAGGGTGACGGCGCGACCCCCATCGGCCGCTGGCGCATGTGCCGGGTTCTCTATCGTCCGGATCGGATCGACCCTATCGAGACCTCACTCCCCCTGGTCGCGATCTCGCGGCAAGACGGCTGGTGCGATGCGCCTGACGACAAGCAGTACAATCGACAAGTAGTGATTCCCTACCCTTCCAGCCACGAAATATTGTGGCGAGAGGATCATCTCTACGACATTGTCGTGGTCCTGGATCACAACAGCGCACCGGTCGTCCCAGGCCGCGGCAGCGCAATTTTCCTGCATCTGGCGCGGGAAAACTATGAAGCCACCGAGGGCTGCGTGGCGCTGGCCCGGCCCGATCTGTTACAGGTTCTGCGCGCAGTCACCCTGGAAAGCGCGGTGAAGGTGATGTCGGAACCGAGCTGAGATCCTGATTCTCACAGGCTGCCGCACAGCTTTTCGCGTTCAAGCCTCTGACCTGACGGCACGCTGGCCGAAAATAGCCGAGCCGACTCGTACCACGGTCGCGCCGAGAGCTATGGCCTGCTCGTAGTCGGAACTCATACCCATCGAAAGCTGTGAGAAGCCGTGTCGGCGGCCAAGTTCGCTCAGGAATGCAAAATGCAGAGCTGGGTTTTCGTCGATCGGCGGAATCGACATCAGCCCAATCACCGGCAGCCCGAGATTATCCTTCGCCAGTTTGACGAAGGCCTCCAGATCCCGAGGAAAGACACCCGCCTTTTGCGGTTCTTCTCCCGTATTGACCTGAATGAAGCAGTCCGGCCTGCGTCCGACCCGCTCCATCTCCCGCGCCAGAGCCTCTGCGAGCTTCGGGCGGTCCAGTGTCTGAATGACATCGAACAGCTCAACCGCATCCCGCGCCTTATTGCTCTGCAGCGGTCCGATGAGGTGCAGCTCCAGATCCGGCCAAGCTGCCTTTAAGGCCGGAAACTTGGCTTGAGCTTCCTGCACACGGTTTTCACCGAAGACCCTTTGGCCGGCTTCGAGTGCCGCTTCTACCTTATCGCCGCTGTGGGTCTTGCTGACTGCCACGAGCGTCGGCCCAGGTCTTCCACTATCGCCGGAGAAGCGTTCCATCCGCCGCCGCACCTCGGCGAGATTATCTGCAATGGAGTCTGGCATCATACTATCCCGGAGATTGTGCACTGTCGGAGAGGGATTACGGCTTGAGGTGGCCGGAGTCGTCCAGATAACCAAAACGTTCCAACACCTGCCGGTGATTTTCGACAACCCGCGCGACTTCAGCCTCGTTGAAAGATGTCAGGCCATCGCCGATCCGCCCGCCTCGAAAAAAGCGATCCGCATTTTTCGAGCGTTCGACAAAACCCGCGTCCTGCTCCTGGCGCGAGAGCTCCTCGAAGGAGCTGAAGCGGATGGCACGGTCGAGACGCTCGGGATCGACATCGAGGCCCAGATGGCGAATGGCTTTCGAAAACTCGCCGTGCGGCTCCCGCTTCATATCTTCGTAGCGCAGGACGAGCGGCGCGAGAACAGGATCATCGACCCAGCTCAGAACATGATCACTCCAGCGGCCAAGGTACTGGGTTACAAGGGTTTTCTTGTCACCAGGCAGCTTATGCCAGGGACTGTCCAAGGCTTCGATGATTTCAGAAGGCTGATAGCCATAGTGATGCGCATAGGACACAGCAACATCGAGAGGATTCCGGACCACGTAAATCGAGGCCTTGGTCACTTCAGGCGTGACAGTCCAGCTCTCACCACGCTGTAAGACCGCCTGGTGGGTTTTGACCAGCATGATGTCGGCCTTCTGCCCTGCCAGAGCCCGGTGGATCCTGGGCCGAAGGCGGTCGATGGCCGCATCATCCAACTGGGCAAGCGGCCGACCTGCCAGCTTTTCGTAAGGCGCGCCCATCATATCGCCAAAGGTCAGCAGGTGCGCTTTGTTGATCGGAAAAGGGTCTTTTGCGTTCATCAGGTAGTTTGCGATGAACAGCCGGAGCCAAGTGTTACCGGATTTGGGGAAGGATGCCAGCCAGACGAGATTTCCCATGTATCCCACCGTTACAACTTTCTTTTTTCAACAGCATCTGACCGCTTTTCATTCGTGAATCCAAATGATTCCTGCGGTGGCCGGCGGTCATTTTTTTCCGGCGGATTTCTGCGACGGGACAGAAGGTCCCGAAGTCACGCTTTCAGCGTTTCAATCCTCAACATCCGCTGAAGCCTGGCCCTCCGTTGCGCAAAGGGCGGCCGCTCGTGGCACAGAAGAAGCCAAAAGACAAAAAGCCCGTCTGACGGACGGGCCAAAGAAAAGGGGGAGCGGCGAACCGCTCCCCCCATTCCGAGACGATAGAAGCTCTTAGAAGGAGAGCTTGATACCGGTAACGACCCAGTAACCGTCGTTGCTGCCGTCGCCATCAGCGTCGGCATCGTCGTCGAATTCGCTCCAACCGACCGAACCGATGACCTTGATGCCCGGGCCAAGCGCGTAGCTGACAGCGCCTTCGGCGGACTGCAGCTCTTCGTCACCACCGCCGGCGTCGCCTTCGGACTCACCGCTGAAGTACTGGACAGAAACACCCCAGGGACCCGTGCTGTAGGAAGCACCCACATCCCAGGAACGGCCTTCCTGATTGCCGCCTTCTTCCTGCTCACCGTAAGAACCACCAACGGTGAAACCGGCATAACCGAGGTTGATACCCGCACCGTAAACCTGCGGATCGTCACCACCAGCGTCGTTCGAAGCAGTACCGAAACGACCGTAAGCAGCAACGTCAAAGCCGCCGAAGCTCTCGGTGAAGTTCACACCAACGTCGATGCCGTCATGGAAAGCAGCATTTTCGCTCGGCTGCGTGTTGCTGTCTTCGCCGGAATCCGGGGTGTAGGAGATACCGCCCTGCAGACCGGAGAAACGCGGCGTGAAGTAGGTCACGCGGTTCGCGTCGTTGACAGCGTCGTTTTCGAGCGAGGTTGCACCCAGCGTACCACGGAACTGGCTGGACTCAGTGTCGAAAGGCACCCAGTCGCCCTGGTCACCGGAGTTGATGCCGATACCGACACTCGGCGCAGTCACACTCATGATGTAACCGGCGGAGTTTTCGGAACCGAGCAGGATACGACCGAAGTCGCCTTCGATGAAGGCGTAGGATTCGTCGATCGTGTCGCTGGAGGTGTTACCCTCGAGCTGCACGTTCACACCGAACTCAATGCCGTTATCCAGCGTGGTCTTACCGGTGAAGAAGATTTCCGAGTCAGACTTCTGGTCGAAGTGGTCCGGATCGGTGTTGCTGACGCTGTCGCCATCGCTGTCGAGGCCGACGAAACCGTCCGAAGCACCATAACCGAAGTACTGCTCCATGTAGCCGCCGACGCCCAGCTGAATGGGATCTTCGGCCTGCACGGCAGGCGCAGCCATCATACCGGCAGCGACAAGCGCAGTGCTTCCAAGAAGGATCTTTTTCATAAAGTTAACCCCTAATTTGAGTTACCAATTGTTACACGTACGTGTTTTTTTGTCCTGTTGAGGCCGCTGCCCCCTGTTTCAAAGCCGGGCCCGAAGTTTTGACGACAAGCCCATGAAACTAAGACGCAAACCACAAACAGTGACCCCCACCAACTGCGGAAGACGAGCGCAGATTAATCGAAAGAGTTAATTGGTCAACGCGAACTCGCGAAGCGCAGTGACATTTTCGCAATGCTGTGACGAATATGCCACAGGCTTCTTGCAGGTGTTTTGCGGTCGTTCTCAGCTTCGGCAGGCTTGTATCCGCAGAAAACTGCGATTTCTGACAGCTCGAAATCGCAAATCAGGGGAGTGTCACAAAAAAACCACGCTGGGTCTTTGTCGGTCTTTGTTCGACGCAAGAAGGGGCTTTCGCTCAACGAAAGAAGGGGCAGACAAGCTGCCCCTTCCCTATCGACGCTTTTAAACGCGTCTGTAAACGGTGGCCGTTACCGGGGCCAAAGGCCTTGGATCAGATCAAGTTTAGACGGAATCGCCATAGGCGATCTGTCGTGCCTGTGAATCTGATCCAACCCTTTGAAACAGAGCGGATTTACAGGTTTCGCCGAAAACACGGAGTGTTTCCGCCAAAACGTGGCCCACCCTAGAACGACAACTGAATGCCTGAAACGACCCAATAGCCATCATTGCTGCCGTCACCATCGGCATCGCTGTCGTCGTCGAAGTCACTGTAACCAACGGACCCGATAACCTTGATCCCCGGCCCCAGCGCATAGCTGGCCGCGAATTCGACGGTCTGAATTTCTTCATCGCCGCCGCCTGCGTCGGCTTCCGCTTCACCCTGAAAGTAGGTCACTGAAACCGCCCAGGGGCCGGTGCCATAGGAGGCGCCGACATCGAACGACTCACCATCGTTCCGACCGGTATCATCCTGGTTGGCGTAGGAACCGCCCACGGTGAAGCCGGCATATCCGAGCTCGAGACCGGTGCTGAAGACCTCAGGATCATCGCCACCGCTCGAATCATTCGATGCAATGCCGTAGCGGCCATAAGCAGCGATGTCGAAGCCGCTAAAGCTGTTGGTATAGTTCAGGCCAACGTCGACACCATCATGGAAAGCCGCATTCTCACTCGGCTGGGTATTGTCGTCTTCAGCGGCGTCGGGCGTGTAGCTGATGCCGCCCTGCAGGCCCGAGAACCTCGGCGTGAAGTAAGTCAGACGGTTGACGTCATTCACCGCATTGTTCTCGACGAAGGTCGAACCCAAAGTGCCGCGGAAGAAGCTCGCTTCGTTGTCGATCGGCACCCAGTCCGTCTGGTCGCCGGTATTGATGCCGATACCCACGTTCGGGGCCGCCACCGACATCAGATAGCCTGCCGTGTTTTCCGACCCCAGCAGAACGCGGCCGAAGTCGCCTTCGATAAAGGCATAGGATTCGTCGATGGTATCGCTCGAGGTGTTGCCTTCGAGCTGAACGTTGACGCCGAACTCGATGCCGTTATCCAAGGTCGTCGAGCCGGAGAAGATAATTTCAGAATCAGATTTCTGATCGAAGTGATCAGGATCGGTGTTGCTGATATCATCGCCATCGCTGTTGGTGCCGGTGAAACCATCGGACGCCGCATAGCCGAAATACTGTTCCATAAAGCCGCCGACACCCAGCTTGATGGGTTCTTCGGCCTGGACCGCAGGCGAGACCAGCATGCCGGCTGCGACAAGCGCAGTACCGCCAAGAAGTCTGTTTCTCATAAATGATTACCCCTAGATCGAGTTACCGCAATATTGCGAATTTGCACTCTGTAAGTTGAAGCTCCGGTTCCGACGCAGTCACATCCCCGAGGCAGTTCTTGAGGTTTGAACCGGCACAACAGGAGCTGCACGGTTATGCCGAGTGGTCACAACCGCCCTCGCAGCAACGTTAAGCCTTCGATCCCGCAAGGGCTCAATCAACTCGCTGTGATGTCAATCACTTACATGTGATATCAATCATTCGACCTACAATTTAACCGGGCATTTTCAACGAAAAGACGATAAGAAGCGCCATGATTGGATAACTGGAACCGCTATAGTCTCCGCCGAATTCAAAACCTCCGTCGGCGCGCTGCAATGGAAAGCGGTGGGGCTTGGCCGGGGAATTGCCACATCGGAAAGGCCACGAGCTTTCTTGACCTTCCCCGAGCACCATGGTTTAAACGAATCCAGATTTTCACCCCTTGGAAACCATGACGGACGCTAAGGAAAAAGTAATGTCCAGGGCAACTCAGGCCTTCTCCGGTTCCCGGATACTTGCATCAGTTGCGGCAGGCTTTTTTCTACTGTCCACGGCAGCCTGCCAGTACGCGGATCCGGACACCACCTACCCGCGGACCAAGCCGGGCGGCGGTGGCGGCACCTATGAATCCCGCGAGAGCGTTTTTGGCGGTGACGGCCTGCAGCTCTTTGGCAATTCCGATGAGAATCCCGCCCAGGGTGGCGGCAGTGGTATCGGCGTCAACAGCTTCCTCTGGCGTGCTTCGCTCGATACCATCTCCTTCATGCCTCTCTCATCGGCCGATCCCTTCGGCGGTGTCATCATCACGGATTGGTACTCGCCGCCCGAAACGCGGGCCGAACGCATGAAGGTGAATGTGTATATTCTCGGCCGGGATCTGCGGGCGGATGGTATCCGGGCGGCGGTGTTCCGTCAGGTTCAGAACCGCAGTGGCGCCTGGGTCGACGCGGATGTCCGCGCCGAAACCTCTGCCGATCTCGAGAACGCCATCCTCACGCGGGCACGCCAGCTTCGCATCGCATCCATTCAATAGCGGCGGCGATTCCGGATTCACAGCAAATGACGGGCCGCGGCGCAGGACTTGTTCGTTTAGCGTCGACAGGCCCGTATTTGCGGCGGTGAATCTGATTGTGCCAGACTGCGAGTGATTGGTCCGACAGATTACGGTCCCGACGATATTACCCGCGGTTTACCTCGCCAATCGGCCATCCAGGGTGCAAAAACACCTTTAAACTACCGAATATAAGCAAAAGACAAGCCACAGACTGATCGATGAACCGCTATAACGCCAAGGAAACCGAAACGAAGTGGCAGCGCGTCTGGGATGATGCGGACTGCTTCACCGTTACCGAAGACCCGTCGAAACCGAAGTATTACGTGCTGGAGATGTTCCCCTATCCCTCGGGGCGTATCCACATGGGTCATGTGCGCAATTACACCATCGGCGATGTCATCGCCCGCTACAAGCGCGCGCGCGGCTTCAACGTGCTTCATCCCATGGGTTGGGACGCCTTTGGCCTGCCGGCTGAAAATGCAGCCATCGAAAAGAAGGTTCCGCCTGGTAGCTGGACCTACGAAAACATCGCCATCATGCGCGATCAGCTCAAGACCATGGGACTGTCCCTGGACTGGTCACGGGAAATCGCCACCTGCCATCCGGGCTACTACCGGCATGAGCAGAAGATGTTCCTGGACTTCCTGCAGGCCGGCCTGGTCTACCGCAAAGAGTCCTGGGTCAACTGGGATCCGGTCGACCACACGGTCCTCGCCAACGAACAGGTGATCGACGGCCGTGGCTGGCGCTCGGGCGCGCTGGTGGAAAAGCGCAAGCTGCCCCAGTGGGTCTTCAAGATCACCGAGTTCGCCGACGAACTGCTGGACGACCTCACCAAGCTGGATCGCTGGCCCGAAAAGGTCCGGGTGATGCAGCACAACTGGATCGGCCGCTCGGAAGGCGCTCACGTGCGCTTCGCCTTCACCGACGAGTCCCTGTCCGGCGGCACGCAGGACATCGAGGTCTTCACCACCCGGCCCGATACGCTGTTCGGCGCCTCTTTCTGCGCGCTGTCACCCAACCATCCTTTCGTGACGGCACTTGCGGAGCGAGACGAAAAAGCCGCGGCCTTCGTGGCCGAATGCAACCGTATGGGCACCAGCGAAGAAGCCATCGAAAAGGCGGAAAAGCTGGGCTACGACACCGGTCTCAAGCTCCGGCACCCGCTGGACCCACAGATCGAGTTGCCCCTCTTCGTCGCCAACTTCGTCCTGATGGAGTATGGCACCGGCGCCATCTTCGGCTGCCCGGGTCACGATCAACGCGACCTGGACTTCGCCCGCAAGTACGGCCTGACGGTCACACCGGTGGTGCTCCCGGCAGGTGAAGATGCCGCAAGCTTCGCCATCGAAGACGAGGCTTATGTCGGCGACGGCGCCATTATCAACTCCCGCTTTCTGGACGGTCTGGGGGTCGAGGATGCCAAGCGGCGGGTCATCGAAGAGCTGGAGTCCCTGGGCGCCGGCAGCGGGACCATTCAGTTCCGCCTGCGCGACTGGGGCGTCTCGCGCCAGCGCTACTGGGGCTGCCCCATCCCCGTCATCCACTGTGATGACTGCGGGATCGTGCCCGTCCCCGAAGAAGACCTGCCCGTCGAATTGCCGGAGGACGTCTCCTTCGACAAACCCGGGAACCCGCTGGATCATCACCCAAGCTGGAAACACACAACCTGCCCCAAATGCGGCAAGCCCGCTCTGCGGGAAACCGATACCTTCGATACCTTCACCGAATCCTCCTGGTATTTCGCCCGTTTCTGTTCCCCCCGCGCGGAAACGGCGATGGACCGGAGCGCGGTGGACTACTGGCTTCCGGTCGATCAGTACATCGGCGGTGTCGAACACGCGGTCCTGCACCTGCTCTATTCGCGCTTCTTCACCCGCGCCCTCAAACGCTGCGGCTATCTCGACCTGGAGGAGCCCTTCGCCGGCCTCTTCACCCAGGGCATGGTCTGCCACGAGACCTATCAGGACGAAGCGGGCGAATGGCTGGCGCCCGCCGATCTGCAGCGCAACGCCGCCGGCAAGCCGCTGACGCCCGCGGGGGGGCCTGTCACAGTGGGCCGCTCGATCAAAATGAGCAAATCGAAGAAGAACACCATCGATCCGGCCGAGATCATCGGGACTTACGGCGCCGATACGGCGCGCTGGTTCATGCTGTCTGACAGCCCGCCGGAGCGGGACATGGAGTGGACGGAAGCCGGCGTCGAGGGTGCCTGGCGTTTCGTTCAGCGCCTCTGGCGCCTGATCAGCGATGACGTCGAGGCCCTGCCGGCAGCCGGCACCGCGGCCCCCGCCGAGATCGCTGGAAAAGCACTCGATTTGCGCCGGGTGACCCACAAGACGATTCTGGACGTAACGGACGCCATCGAGCAATTCCGTTTCAACCGTGCGGTCGCCAAGCTCTATGAGATGACCAACAGCTTGACATCATCCAAGGCCCAGGCCGCCGACGAACTCTGGGCACGCCGGGAGGCCTTCGAGGTGCTGGTGCGCCTCTTCGGTCCCATGATGCCCCACTTGGGCGAGGAGCTCTGGCAGCGGCTGGGCCACAGTGGCCTGTTGGTCGACCAGGCCTGGCCACTTGCCGAAGACGCCCTGACGGCGCAGGATCGTCTGACGCTGCCGGTCCAGGTCAACGGCAAGCTGCGGGCGACCATCGACGTCGTCGTCGACGAAGCGGAAGACGCGGTCCGGGAAGCGGCCCTGCAGCAGGCGGCCGTACAAAGGGCCATCGGGGAAAAACAGGTCCGAAAGCTCATTGTTGTGAAAAATCGGGTGGTGAATATTGTCGTGTAACATGGCGCCATCGCGCGAAATCTCTCTTCTATCCGGTGCCAGCCTTGGACGGCGGTTCTTTGGGAAGTGCCTCGCGGCCGGCCTGTCGCTGAGCCTGCTGGCGGCCTGCGGGTTTCAGCCGCTCAACAGCAAGACATCCGGTGATGCCAGCGGCCGGGCAGCCGAACAGGGAAGCCTGAACGAACTGGCCACGGTCAGGATTGCGCCCTTGTCCGATCGGACCGGGCAGGAGATGCACAACTTCCTGCGCGACCGCCTGAATCCCTCGGGACAGCCCAGCGCGCCAAGATACGAACTGCAGATCCAACTGAATGAATCCATCCGCGAAGTCGCGATCGAGAGCGACGAAACCGCAACGCGTGCGGATCTGTCGATTATTGCCAATTACAGCCTGCGGCGATTTGACGACCAGAAGGTCGTCACCAGCGGCCGCTCTCGTTCTGTGAGCAGCTACAACATCCTGGAAAAGCAGTTTGCCTCTACAATTTCCGAGGCGGATGCACGCAGCCGAACCCTCCGGGACATCGCCGACGACATCAGAGTCCGCCTGGCCGCCTATTTCAGTGCCGCGCGCACCTCGTCCGCACAGTCTGAAACACAGTGAAAACCGTGCTAAACAAGGAATCAGCCGCCAGAACCCGATGGTGAGTATTTTTGGTCAAGATTGCCCCCGCCCAGGCCGATAGTTTCATCTCCAGGCCGGACCCCGCTGTCCGCGCCGTACTGATCTTTGGTCAGGATAGCGGTATGGTGCGGGAACGGGCCGAAAACCTCGCCAGGACGGTCGTTGAAGATCTGAAAGATCCTTTTCGCATCGCCGAACTGACACCAGGCGATCTGAAGGAGGATCCGGCCAGGCTCAGCGACGAAGCCGCGGCCATTTCCATGATGGGGGGGCGTCGCGTCGTTCGACTGCGCGAAGCTTCTGACGGCGTCAGCGCGATTGCAAAGGACTTCTTCGCCAGTCTGCCGGGCGATGCACTGATCGTGGTGGAAGCCGGCGACCTGCCGGCCAGATCCAGCCTGAGAAAGCTCTTCGAGGGCGAGAAAAGCGGTGCGGCAATCGCCTGCTATCGCGACGATCGCCGCTCGCTGCCATCCGTTATTCAGGCAAGTCTCAAAGACTACGGTCATAGCATCACGCCGGACGCCCTCACCTTTTTGAGCGAAAACCTCGGCGGCGACCGCCAGGTCACACGACGTGAGATGGACAAGCTGGCGCTTTACAAGGGCCTGGAACCGGGACAGATCCAACTGGAAGACGCCATGGCCTGCGTCGGTGACAGTGCGGACCTGACCCTGGATGATCTCGCCTTCAGTGTCGCCTCCGGCGATCTGGCGATGGTCGAGCGCATGTTGAACCGCTCCTTCCAGGAAGGCAGCCACGCCATAACCATTCTACGGGCCGTCGCCCGCCACTTTCACAAGCTGCTCTTTGTCTCGGGCCTGATGGCACAGGGGGCAGCTCTTGAGGAGGCGGCCAAGAAGCTCAGACCCCCGCTGTTCTGGAAAACCGCGGCTCAGTTCAAAGCGCAGGCTGGTGCCTGGCCTCGCAACAGGCTTACTCGCGCGACCGCCCGGCTGCTCGAGGCTGAGCGCGACTGCAAAAAGACCGGCGCGCCGGCCGAGATTCTCTGCTCGCGGGTTCTTTTCGAAATTTCCGCCGCGTCACCGCTTCGCCGCAGAAAAGGCCGACGGTAAGAGTTCGGCGATAAGATACCGGTAACAGGACAGCGGTCTTTCGATCTCAATCAAGCTGTCGGGGACTGATTCAGCCGATGCAGCACATCATCGAGCTGCTCCAGGGTTTCGTAGCGGATCATGAGCGACCCGCCCTTGCCGTAGAACTCGATCGCGACCTCCAGCCCCAGCATGTTGGAAAGATCCCGTTCCAGGGCAATGGTATCGGCATCCTTTTCCACTGTCGCGGGCCTGGCTTCGGCCCCGCCCCTGCTCGCTATCTTGGCCGAAGGTCTGGTCTCCGGCGGGGGCGCGGTTTCAGAACTTCCGCCCTTGGCGCGCTTTGTGATCTGCTCCGTCGCACGAACGCTCAGGCCTTCTTCGACGATCCGTTTTGCCAGCGCTTCCGGACTGTCGGAACCGATCAGGGCCCGGGCATGACCGGCGCTCAATTCCCCCTTTTCCAGGAATGACTTAACCGCATCCGGCAAGGTCAGAAGCCGTAGGGTATTGGCAATGTGGCTGCGGCTCTTTCCGACGACCCGGCCGAGATCTTCCTGGGTGTGGTTGAACTCATCCATCAGCCGCCGGTAGCCCTCCGCTTCCTCCAATGGGGAGAGATCCTGCCGCTGTACGTTCTCGACAATCGCGACTTCCAGCGCCTGAGTGTCGGTGAATTCGCGGATCACCACAGGCACTTCGTGCAGGGCCGCCTTCTGCGACGCCCGCCAACGGCGCTCGCCGGCAATAATCTCGTACTCGCTGGGCCGGTCCGGGTGCCGGCGCACGACAATGGGCTGCAGCACGCCGTTTTCCCGGATAGAGTCGGTCAGGGACTGCATCGCCTCGTCATCGAAGTACTGACGCGGTTGAAAGCGATTGGGATGCAGATGCTCGATCGGCACTTCCTTTGTGGAGCGGACCTTATCCAGCGACGCGTAGTCTTCGTTCTCATCACCAAACAGCGCGGCAAGGCCACGGCCCAGATTGGTGCGTTTTTCGCCCTCCTGCGGAGCTTCCTGAGCCGGAGAATCTTCTGGCGTGTGAGAACTGTCCTGGGAGGTTTCGATCTCTGAAGGATCCTGATTACTCATGACGGGCCGACCTGTAGGTTGATGTCTTGCCTGTAAGCTATTGTTTTAACGGCATAATGCCGCCACACTATTCTCTATGTCAGGGGCACGTCCGGGCGCCGCGCCCCTGCCCCGGAAGCGCGCGCAGCCGAAAAAGCCTTGCTGCTGGCAATCGCGGCGGCAACCGGGTCTTTCCCTTCCGGCCCGCTCTGAGACTGCATGCCTGAAGGCTTCATCGCTTTGGAAGCCGAGAGAGAACCACTCGCGACCGCCCCGCCCGGGATAGATCCTCCATTGCGTGACGCCCGGCCACCGGCAAGGCTTGAGGAATGGGGTAGATTCGGACCCGGACCTCCACCGTTCCTTTCACGCCGCAGGATCTCACCAGCCAAACGGATATAGGACTTCGAACCGGCACAATTCATATCGTAAAGCAAGACCGGCTTGCCGTGAGATGGCGCCTCCGAGACCCGGACATTGCGTGGTATCATGGTCTCGTAGACCACATCACCGAGATGCTTGCGCACATCCGCGGCGACCATATCGCACAAGTTGTTGCGACGGTCGAACATGGTGAGCACAATACCTTGTATATCCAGCTTAGGATTGAGCCCGCGCTTGACGCGCTCGACCGTGCGCAGCAGATGCGACAAACCCTCCAGGGCGTAAAACTCAGCCTGCAGCGGAACGAGCACCGCGTCGGCCGCCACAAAGGCATTGAGCGTCAAGAGTCCCAGGGCGGGCGGACAGTCGATCAGGACGTAGTCGTAATCGCCAAAGAGCGATTCCAAACCATCGCGAAGGCGATACTCCCGCCGATCCGCATTGACAAGTTCCAGCTCGGCGCCGGACAGGTCGACACCCGAAGGCACCACCGCCATTCCCGGTACTGCGGTTTGAATTAAGACCTCTTTGATCGGAGCGCCGTCCATCAGGACATGATAGATACTGCGGGCACGTCGGTCTGGTGCGACGCCCAGTCCGGTGGAGGCATTACCCTGCGGATCCATGTCGAGGATGAGGACGCGCTTCTTACAGGCGGCAAGTGCAGTGGCCAGATTGACGGCGGTCGTTGTCTTCCCAACACCACCCTTCTGGTTTGCGATGGCGAGAACCCGAGGGCCCTGACTCGTCGAATTCGTGGACTTACCGTCTCGGGAGTCGTCAAAATTTTGTGGCTGCACCTGCTTGATCCCCTAGTGGTAGTGCATCCAACCGCAAAATCTGACCATCGCTGCTCGAGCGGCTGGAGAACCTCTCGATCCGCATACTCCACCTTTTGCCAGCTTCGGTCAATTCATGATCCACATTTTTGCCCTTGAGAAGGAGGAGATACCCCCTTTTTGAATCGCTCTGTCCTCCGCCGCGCAAATCGTCAGCACGCTCAAAAGAGAGAAAAGGCCAGGCGTAGTCCAGAAGCTGAGGGAGTGGTGCAAAAGCGCGAGCTGTGACAACATCGGCCCGAAAGGCATCAACGGCCTCAATCCGCGCGCCAGTATTATACCCGGAAATCCCGCCCCACTCCCCAGGTCGAGCAGAGTCAAATCATCTCGCGCAGGTGTGTCGCGAAGAAGATGGAAAAGCTGCGCGGAGTCCAAAAAGTGCCGACGCCAGAGATCCCCCAGACTGTCGCGGCTCACCAGATTGATCGACTTGTTCCATTTGACCAGAAGATCCGCATAAATCTGCAGACGCTCCAGTGTTTCACGTGAAACAGCCTCAATATCCTGCTGTAGGCAATCAGCGCTGTAATCCGCATCACGCGGCATCTTCTGAGCTCTCATCCTTCCCAGCGGTGGGATCTGTCACCTTTTTCCCGCCATCCCTCTTCACAAAACGAAGAAGAGCAACAAGCGCCGCAGGTGTTATACCGGGGATGCGCGCCGCGGCGCCCAGTGTCGCGGGACGGGATTTCGAGAGGACCTGGCAGGCTTCATTCGAAAGGCTGGGCACGGTTCCATAATCAAGATCCTGCGGAAGAAGGAAGCTCTCATCTCGGCGAAAAGCCTGCACATCTTCACTCTGCCGCTCTATGTAACCGGCGTAACGCGCCTCAATTTCCACCTGTTGAGCCACAGCGGGCGAGATGCGTGCTGACAGCTCCGGCCAAAGATCACAGAGCCGGGCAAAATCTATTTCGGAGTAGCGAAGCAGGTCGTACCCCGAGCGTCGAACGCCGTCCTGATTGATCTTGATTCCTTTTTTTGCCAGCTCATTCGGAGTCGCCTTGTGCATCTCCAGCAAAGTCCTGGCTTCTCCCAACTGCGTCATCTTCTCAAGGAACGCCGAGGTTCGCTCCCCGCCCGCGCAACCAAGGTCAATCGCTTTCTCCGTCAGGCGTTGATCCGCATTGTCCGCGCGCAGCCGCAAGCGGTATTCCGCGCGTGAGGTAAACATCCGATAAGGTTCGGTCACACCCCGCGTCACGAGGTCGTCGATCAGAACCCCGATGTAGGCCTCTGCGCGATCAAGCGTAAAACCGCCCTCATTCGCTTCTTCATCACGCTTCGCCTTGGCAGCGCCCGCCCTTCTACCGACAGCAAGTGCCGCATTCAGCCCTGCCATCAAACCCTGCGCGGCGGCCTCCTCGTAACCCGTCGTGCCGTTGATTTGCCCGGCTAGATACAAACCAGGCAGCCGTCTCGTCTCTAGACTGGGCCGCAGCTCACGAGGATCGACATAATCATATTCGATGGCATAGCCCGGCTGCAGAATCCGGGCATGCTGCAAACCCTCAATCGTCGAAATCAGCCCTTCTTGAACACCCGTCGGCAGAGATGTCGAAATTCCATTGGGATAAACGGTGTGATCATCGAAGCCTTCTGGCTCCAGAAAAATCTGATGCCGCTCCCGATCCGCAAAACGGACAACCTTGTCCTCAATCGAAGGACAGTAGCGCGGTCCTGTCGATTCAATCTGGCCCGAATATATCGGTGCCCGGTGCAGGTTCTCGCGAATAAGGGCATGACCGGCTGGCGAGGTATAGGTGATATGGCAGTCGATCTGTGATTGCGTGATGGCCTTCGTCAGGGTCGAAAAGGGCTCGGGCGGAAAATCGCCAGGCTGGCGCTCAAGTCCACTGTAATCAATTGTACGGCCGTCCAGACGCGGGGGTGTTCCCGTTTTCAGCCGCCCCAGTTGGAAACCAATGCGATCCAGCGTTTGAGACAGCCCCATGGTCGGCGCGTCGCCAATACGGCCGGCCGGAATCTTCGTCTCACCTCGATGAATCATGCCCCGCAGAAAGGTACCCGTGGTCAAAACCACGGCACCGGCCGTCAGGATCTCGCCCTCACCCGTCACAACGCCGGCGCATCGCCCGCTTTCATCAATGAACAGGTCCTCCACCGGCGCTGCTTTCAGGCTCAGATGAGCTTGCTGCTTCAAGAGATCTTGAATCGCTTCCCGATAGAGCTTCCTGTCAGCCTGCGCCCGAGGACCACGCACCGCCGGGCCTTTGCTGCGATTGAGAACACGAAACTGCAATCCCGCCCGGTCGATGGCTCGGCCCATAATCCCGTCGAGAGCGTCAATCTCCCTGACAAGGTGCCCCTTTCCGAGTCCGCCGATCGCCGGATTGCAGGACATGACACCGATCGTCTCCAGCTTGTGCGTGACAAGGGTCGTGTCCGCACCAAGGCGCGCGGCGGCCGCCGCCGCCTCACAGCCCGCGTGTCCGCCCCCCACAACAATGACGTCGCAACTCGGCATCTCTTCAATCCTGTGATCAGTTTCGGCGCCGGAGAATCTCTGCATCCTCTGCAGAGATCTACTCCATTTCTTCCTAACGGCAAATGAGAGCACTTACTCCTGGAGTAAGGTGTCGGCGCCGTTGTGCGCACCCTGTGGAGATACACAATGCGACGAGAAGCGGCAAGAGCCCAGTCACTTCCGCTCGCCGATTTCACTGCGAAACCCCAAGATCCCCGCAGTTCAGCGTTTGATACGCTACCGAAACGAACCTCCCGTGAACCTCCGAGGAACGACACTTGAGGTCTTCTGAACGCAGCACCTCCACAACTCCCCAGGACGTGTTTCACGTGAAACAATGGATCATCCCTCGATATTCGGACCCGCTGTTATTGTCCCGATGTCGCTTCAAGTCCATCGCAAGAAAGCGGCTCTCAAGGCTATTTTCTACCTGAATATCAATCACTTCTTAAGCGCTCCGCGTTAACCTCTTCCTGACTTATTCCGCGCCGCACAGCTCTTAGAACAAGGATGTTCTCGCTGGTCGGCGAAAATCAACGGCGGACAGGACGTTTGACGATGATTAGCTTGCGCAAACTCAGCACTGCGACGAAATTCCTTCTCTTTCTAGCCCCTATCCTTGCCGCATCTGGCTGCACGACGGTCGAGTATCCAACCACAAGCTCAAAAGCCGCCGCGCTCGCGCTGGCCGAGCCGGGCCCGGAGCGGTTGCTTCGCTATTGTCGGCGCATGGCCGACACGAACAACCTCCGCATTGCAGTTGGAGTTTGTCAGCGAGCGCTGGAAGCGGCACCCGACAATCCCGCGCCTGTCCTGGCTCTTGCGGACGCCTATATCTCAGCGCAGAAGGAACAGGAAGCGGCCGAGGCTTATCGCTTTGCCCTTCTGATCGATGCGTCAAACCCAGACGCACACTACGGTCTCGGCAAGCTCTATCTGAAACGCTCCGAGCTTGAGATGGCCGCTCGCCACCTCGAAGCTGCCCTCACCAGCAAGAGCGAAGACCCTGCCATCTACAACGCGCTTGGTATCCTGAACGACCAGCGGGGTGATCATGCGACCGCCCAGGCCCACTATCACGCCGGACTGACCCTGGATCCCGACAATAGCGCACTGGCGAACAATCTCGGCGTTTCCCTGCTCCTCAGCGAACGTCTGAATGAGGGCGCCGAACTTCTCGGCAGCGTCGATATTCGCGAGCGGCTCAACATGACTCGCCGGCAAAATCTCGCGGCCGCTCAAGCCGCCATTGCCGCCTCTTCTGCACCGAAACGCCAGGAGTTGCTGGACAGCGGATTCCCGGTCGTAAGTTCTCTGGACCGGATTCAGACCGTCTCCAGCAGTAAGTACGGCCCCGCGCCTGTCGTCGGCGGCGCTCGCGCCGAGAAGGCTCAACAGCGCCTGCCCCAGACAAAATCCGTCCCGAAAGTCGAAGCTCGTCCGGCTCCGGCCCCGAAACTTGCGATCGCGGCGCCTGCCGTAACCCGCGCGCCGACATCCAGGGCAACAGGACATCCTGTTGGCCCGATCACACACGATCCTCTCGAGGCTTCGCGGAATCTGGAGCTTCATCCCTCCATTACCCCGGCGCCTGTGATTGTCGTCGACTTCCAGGAGCTCCCGCCCCTGCCGAAAGCCAGACGACAGATCGCCGACACAAGGCCCGCCGTTGGCCCGGAACTTGAAATCGTCGCGGAAACCCTACCTGATCTGCCCAACACGACCAAACCCAGCACGACCGATACTGGCGCCGCTAAAACGGTGACAGTCGCCGCAGCACGGGACCTCTCCGGGATCCTGCCGCGCCGTAAGCCCTTGGCGCTGGCTGAGCTGGCCCCTCAGGTTGCTCCCGAGACCGCAATGCCTGAGCATACAGTGCCTGAAGCCGCAGCCCCGCTTTTGGTCGCTGACGTTCCTCACCTTCCCATAGACGAAGGCAGTGACGCGCAGGACGCAGCCGATGAAAGCCTCCAGGCTGATGAAAGCGATCAGCGCGCCGAGACGGACGGCGGGCCGGCCCAAGTCGCAACCCAGCTCCTAGCCCAGACCACCGTCTGGGGTCCGGAAGCCGCGCCAGGCGATGAGCTTTTGACGGGGCTGACAGCATCCCCGCAGCCGGTTCGGTTCGCCGGCAAGACTGATGCGATGCCGAATCCTACCGCAACCGCGCGTTCCCAGGGCAGAGGAGCCTCGCCCGAAACGCTGACAAAAGACCGCCGGGCGCCGGCATCGCTGCGAGAGACCGCGCGCTATCACGACAGCCCCAATGCGGGCACGGAGGAAGAGCCGGCCGGGGACAGCAAACGCGGCAGCGGTCCCGAGACGGCTCCCTTGTGGTCTTTCGATCTCGCATCCTTGCCCACTCATCCCGAGCATCGGGATCAGGAGGGAGAGAAAGGCCAGACGCCGCTTTCACCGGCGCAGCCTTCGGATCAGCCGTCGATCGATTGGTCCAGTCTCGCCGCCATCCGCGAGACGCCACCCGATCCGGAGCCCGCGCCACGAAAAGAACCTCTTCTCGCACTGATGATGATCCAGCGGGACAGCTTCTCCAGCGCATGAGGCTCTTCAGAGCCGGTTGAAAACCCGCCGGCTCAAGACGTCTGACCGATCAGCTTGATGAATTTTTCGCGGCTACTTGCCGATGCAGAAGTCGCGAAAGATAACATCGAGAAGATCCTCGACATCGACCTTGCCTGCGATCCGTCCCAAAGCCCGGATCGCGAGACGAAGATCCTCAGCGACCAGTTCGCTCTCGGCGAGCGGCAGTCCCCGCGCGCGCTGTAGAGCTTCGAGACATGCCAGAAACGCGACCCGGTGCCGGCTGCGCGTTATAACTGCGGCTTCCCCCGCTCCTTCCAGCAGGTCGCGCGCCTTCCTGGTCAATCCCTCGATCAATGCCGCCAGGCCATCCGCGTTTCGCGCTGAGAGCAGAATCGTCTCGTATCCGCCCAGCTTCTCCTGCCCGGCGAGGCTCAGGGGCCCTGGACTCTGAGGCTGCGGGCTCTGAGGCTGCGGGCTCTGGGGCTGCGGGCTCTGGGGCTGCGGGCTCTGTGCTCCCGGCGCAAGCAGGTCGCTCTTGTTCAACACCACGAGGCTGTTCTCGTCCAGCAGAGCCAGCGTGGCCGCATCCAGTTCCGGCCAGCGGCCAAGGTCGAAGACGACGATCTTCAGGTCTGCCGCCTCGGCCCGGGCATGGGCCCGGCGAATCCCCTCCAGCTCGATCTGTGCTTCGGCCGTATCCTCCAGATCCCGCAATCCGGCTGTATCCGCAAGGGTCACCGGATAGCCACCAAGGTCCAGGTGCACCTCCACCACATCCCGTGTGGTACCGGCAAATTCCGAGACGATCGCCGCCTCCCGCTTCGCTAAAGCATTTAAAAGGCTGGATTTTCCGGCATTCGGCGCTCCCAGGATGGCCACACTGAGGCCGTCGCGCAGCCGTTCGCCGACCGCTGCGTCATCAAGGTATCCGGAAATCTCCTTTTCCAGCACGGCCAGCTTCTCGCCGATCTCCCGCTCCACCGTCTCCGGCAAATCCTCCTCCGGAAAGTCGATCAGGGCCTCCAGGTATGCGAGGATACGGAGCAAGTGGTCTTTCCAGGCTTCACTGACTCGGGAAAGGCCACCGTCCATCTGCCGCAGGGCCTGACGCCGCTGGGCTTCCGTCTCCGCCGCAATCAGGTCGGCCAACCCCTCCACTTCCGAAAGATCAAGCTTGCCGTTGTCGAAAGCGCGCCGGGTAAATTCACCCGCTTCCGCAGGCCGCAGGCCGTCCAGCGCGGAAAGCGCCTTGACCACGCCCGCCTGCACAGAGCGTCCGCCATGCACATGCAGTTCCGCAACGTCCTCTCCCGTAAAGCTCCGCGGCGCCGGAAACCACAGTATCAGCGCCCGATCGATCTCCGCTCCGTCTCCGGGATCGCGAAGTGCGGCCAGCGCCGCCTGCCTGGGGGACGGCAGCGATCCTCCCAAGGCTTCAAGGGCTTGTCCTGCCGCCGGCCCGGAAATGCGGAACACCGCCACACCGGCAAGACCCGCCGCCGTGGAGAGGGCGAAGATAGTATCGGTCATGATCTCTTGTTGCTTATCGGCTTTGCCGGCGGAACTGGCTGGACCGGCCCCGTCGGTGCCTGCCGTCAGTCCTTGCTTTTCATACCGCTGGTCATCTGCGACCAGAACATCTTCTGCATCTGCTCAAAGCCCTGCATGCCCGCGGGAATCCAGGTCGACAGCAGCGTCTCCGGATCCATGGCCGAAAGATTGTCCATCACGCGCTTCTGCACATCCTCCATCACCGCCTTCTGCAAGGGCGCGACATCCGGCAGTCCCAGAAAGGCCCGGGCCTCTTCGGGCGTACAATCGATATCGACCGAGATTTTCATGCTGTTCCACCTTTCCGGATCATAAAGAGACGGCATCCTGAGCAACGGGGCGTCTACTGCAGCGAGTTGGAGCCTCATCTTAGCGAAGCCGGCACCAAAGAAAAGCAATCCCATAGGGCCCGCCGCCACGACATCCCCTGGCCAGATAGATCCGGCATGAGGTAACGGAGCGGAACTGGAAGCCGTCGGACTTTATCCTTCATAGCCCCCTATTCTCCTATAGCTTTTGCCGCCCATCGTGGCCATCTTGAGCTTAGTCCATCCCCGACTCCCCCGGCGGCCCCACAGGGGCGTCACATCTCGAGGCAGCCATGACCAACAACCGTCTCGCCCAGGAAACCAGCCCCTACCTTCTCCAGCACCAGGACAATCCGGTGCATTGGCAGCCCTGGGACGACGACGCTCTGAAGACAGCAGAGGCGGAGGACAAGCCGATCCTGCTCTCCATCGGTTACGCCGCCTGTCACTGGTGCCACGTCATGGCCCATGAATCCTTCGAAAGTCCCGAAATCGCCGCCCTGATGAACGAACACTTCATCAATATCAAGGTGGATCGGGAGGAACGTCCGGACCTGGACAGTATCTATCAGTCCGCGCTGGCCCTTCTGGGCGAACACGGCGGCTGGCCACTCACCATGTTCCTGACGCCAAAGGGCGAGCCCTTCTGGGGCGGCACTTACTTTCCGCCGGAGCCCCGCTACGGCCGGCCCGGATTTCCACAGATCCTGCTCGGCATTTCCGAGGTCTACAGGACGGAACCGGAAAAGGTCAAAAAGAACGTCGCGGGCCTGGGCAGCGCCCTGCGGAAGCTATCCGATAACCTCCCGGGTGCCCAGGTCACCCCGGATCAGATCACCCAGATCGCCGAGCGGCTGTTGCGGGAATGCGATCCGGTCAACGGCGGGATCGGCCAGGCGCCGAAGTTTCCACAGCCATCCATAAACAAGCTGTTCTGGCGCGCCTGGAAACGCAGCGGCCAGCCCGCCTTCCGCAACGCCGTGGAACTGGCCTTGACCCGCATGTGTCAGGGCGGCATCTACGACCACCTGGGCGGCGGCTTCGCCCGCTACACCGTCGACGAGCGCTGGCTGGTGCCGCATTTCGAAAAGATGCTCTATGACAATGCCCAGATACTCGATCTGCTGACCTGGGCCTGGCAGGACTCTGGCAACCCTCTTTATGAACAGCGTGTCCGGGAGACCGTCGGCTGGCTGCTGCGCGATATGCTGGCTCAGGAATCCGATCAGGGCACAGCCAAAGTCGCCGGTTTCGCCTCCACCCTGGATGCGGACAGCGAAGGCGAGGAAGGCAAGTTCTACGTCTGGAGCGAAGCGGAAATCGACGAGCTGCTGCAGGATAGAGCGCCCGCCTTCAAGGCTACGTACGAGGTTTCGGCCGGCGGCAACTGGGAAGGCAAGAACATCCTCAACCGCCTCCAGGATACCACCCTGCTCTCCGAGGAAGAGGAAAACGCCCTGGCGGAGTCCCGGGCTCTGCTTTTTGAGCGTCGCAAGGACCGCATCCACCCCGGCTGGGACGATAAGGTGCTGGCGGACTGGAACGGCCTGATGATCGCCGCCCTCGCCCGGACCGGCAGCATTTTCAGCGAAACCGCCTGGGTCGAGGCCGCCGCGGGGGCCTTCGCCTTCGTCTGCGAGCGGATGATGCCGGACGGGCGCCTCCATCACAGTTGGCGCCGCGGGCAGCTCAAACACGCCGCCACCCTGGACGATCATGCAAATCTGGCCGAGGCCGCTCTGGCGCTCTTTGAGACCACCGGACAGGAAAGCTACCTTTCCAGCGCCATTGATCTCTGCGCAACGCTTGATCGCCACTATTGGGACGAGGCCGGCGGCGGCTACTTCTTCACCGCTGATGATGCCCAGGACCTGATCGTCCGCAGCAAATCGGCCCACGATAACGCGGTCCCCGCGGGCAACGGCACCATGGTCGGCGTCCTGACCCGCCTCTACCATCTCACGGGCGAGGACAGCTATCGCGCGCGCGCGGAACAGCTCATCACCGCCTTCACCGGCGAGCTCAACCGGAACTTCTTCCCGCTCTCCACCCTTTTGAACGGCGCAGAGTTTTTTCAAAGCGCACAGCAGATCGTGATCGTGACCCGCCCGGGCAGCGACGATGCCGCCCCCTTCCTGGCAGCCGTTCACAGCCTGTCGCTCCCCAACGCCATCCTCCAGGTGATCCCGGCAGATCAGGAATTGCCCGAAGGCCATCCGGCCCGCGGCAAAGGTCTGGTTGACGGCCGGGCGGCGGTCTATCTTTGCCAGGGGCAAAGCTGCTCGTTACCCATGACAGCAGCGAACGAACTACTCACCGCATTACAGGGGACGGGATTTTGATGGCTCAGAAAACGAATGAGCATGAAAATGGCGGCGCTACGGCGGAAACCACGCTTCAGACGCCTGTGGGAAAGCTTCTGGTCCGGGCCAATGAAAGCGCGATCACGCGATTGACCTGGCTAACGGAGGAGGAAGCTGAGGAGAGAGCCGAAGAGTCTCTTTCTTCGACCTCCGCCGCCCGGGGCTCCAACAATCCCGCCCGCCGCTTGCTTGAGGAAGCCGTCCGCCAACTTGACTCCTATTTCGAGGGGGCTCTCACGGACTTCGATTTGCCACTGGCGCCGGCCGGCACGCCGTTCCAGCAACGCGTCTGGCACGAGATGGCGAAGATCCCCTTTGGCGAAACCATGACCTACGGACAACTGGCCGCAAAGTCGGAGTCGGTGGCCAGAGCGGTTGGCGGCGCCTGCGGCGCCAATCCGATCCCCATCATCATCCCCTGTCACCGCGTCCTTGGCGGTGGCGGCAAACTGGGCGGCTTCTCCGGCGGCTCAGGTCCTGAAAGCAAACGGGCGCTGCTCGAACACGAAGGTGTTCTGACTCCGGCCCTGGGCCTGTAGAGCCACAGGCTCTCGGCGACCTTAAAAAAATTCATCAAACACCTCGGGAGGAAAACTCACCATGCCTGATATCAACATAGAGGGACCAGACGGCAGTTTTGGTGCATATCTTGCGATCCCTGCGAAATTGCCGGCGCCCGCCATCGTCGTGGCGCAGGAGATTTTCGGCGTCAATCAGGTCATGCGGGACATCTGCGACTGGCTGGCCGGTCTCGGCTATCTGGCTTGCTGCCCCGACATCTTCTGGCGTATCGAGCCGGGCATCCAGATCACCGACAAAAGCGAAGCCGAGTGGAAGCGGGCCTTCGAGCTCTTCGGTCTCTTCGATCCGGACAAGGGCATCGAGGATTTGAAAGCCACCATCGCCCACATGCGCAGCCATGGCGATAGCACCGGCAAGGTCGGTTCCGTCGGCTACTGCCTGGGCGGTAAGATGGCCTACATGATGGCCGCGCGGACCGACAGCGACTGCAACGTCAGCTACTACGGCGTGGGCCTGGATGAAATGCTGGGCGAGTCCGGCGCGATTTCCAAGCCTTTGCTGATGCACGTGGCTGCCCTCGATAAATTCGTGCCGCCGGAGGCGCAGGAAAAGATCAAGGCAGGCCTGGCCCAGCATGACCAGGTCTCCCTGCATGTCTATGAGAACTGCGATCACGCCTTCGCGCGGGTCGGCGGCGAACACTACGACGAAGCGGCCGCCAATCTGGCCAACGACCGCTCGATCCAGTTCCTGAAGGAGAATTTGAGCTGATGACCAAAGCCATCCGTATCCATGCGCCCGGCGGACCGGAAGCGCTATCCTATGACGATATCGAGCTCGCCGCGCCGGGCGAAGGCGAGGTACAGCTCCGCCAGACCGCCATCGGCCTCAATTACATCGACGTCTACCACCGCACCGGTCTCTATCCCGTCCCTGCCCTGCCGGCCGTGATCGGCCTGGAGGGCGCCGGGGTGGTCGAGGCCCTCGGACCCGGCGTGACGGAACTGGCCGTCGGTGACCGGGTGGCCTACGCCAACCCGCCCCTCGGCGCCTACGCCCAGGCGCGCAACATGCCCGCCGAGCGCCTGATCAAGATCCCGGACGGCATTTCCGACGAGCAGGCCGCGGCCATCATGCTGCAGGGCATGACGGTCGAGTACCTGATCCGCCGCACCTACAACGTCAAGGCCGGGGACACGGTGCTGTTTCATGCGGCGGCCGGCGGCGTCGGCCTGATGGCCTGCCAGTGGCTCAATCACCTGGGCGCGACCGTCATCGGCACGGTCGGATCGGAAGAGAAGGCCGAGCTGGCCAAGGCCAACGGCTGTCACCACACCATCCTTTACAACAAGGAGGACATTGCCGCCCGGGTGCGCGAGATCACTGACGGCGCCGGCGTGCCCGTGGTGTTCGATTCCGTCGGCAAGGACACCTTCGACGCCTCGATCAACTCCCTGAGCCCCCTCGGGCTCTTCGTGACCTTCGGCAATGCCTCAGGTCCGCTTGCGCCGGTCGACCCCGGCATGCTGGCGGCCAAGGGCTCGCTCTTCATGACCCGGCCGACCCTCATGACCTACACCGCGAAGCGCGAGGACATGGTGAAGTCGGCCCAGGACCTCTTCGAAGTGGTTCTCTCCGGTGCGGTCAAGATCGCCATCAACCAGCGCTATCCGCTGGCTGAAGCCGCTCAGGCGCATCGGGATCTCGAAGCCCGCAAGACCACAGGTTCGACCATCCTGTTACCCTGAACGGTAGCCTAGACATGACAAAAGGGACGTCTCTCACTGCGGGAGGCGTCCCTTTTTTTACTTGTCTATACAACTTTTCACAGATCGGAAACGTACGACGGCATTAACCCCACGCAAAGCTGACTCAGCCTTTTAAACTAAGACTTTATTAACCGTACTTCTCAATCGGAATTCTGTACGTACGTTAACCAAGAAGCGGCAGAATTCGCGGGTACAGCGAACCTTCCGAAAGCGGAACGACCAAGTTTAGCTTTGCAGAGTCAGAAACTTACGCTGTCGCGTGAAGCTACTGGTTCATGGAGTCGAAGAAGTCGGAATTCGACTTGGTCTGCTTCAGCTTGTCGATCAGGAAGTCGATGGAATCCGTCACACCCATGGGCATCAGGATCCGGCGCAGCACCCACATCTTGGAGAGGGTGCCCTTGTCGACCAGCAGCTCTTCCTTCCGGGTGCCCGACTTGCCGATATCGATCGCCGGGAAGGTCCGCTTGTCGGCCAGCTTGCGATCCAGGACGATTTCCGAGTTACCGGTGCCCTTGAACTCTTCGAAGATCACCTCGTCCATACGGCTGCCAGTGTCGATCAGCGCGGTGGAGATGATGGTCAGGCTGCCGCCCTCCTCGATGTTCCGGGCGGCGCCGAAGAAGCGCTTCGGCCGCTGCAGGGCGTTGGCGTCGACACCGCCGGTCAGTACCTTGCCGGAGCTGGGCACCACGGTGTTGTAGGCCCGGGCCAGACGGGTGATGGAGTCCAGCAGGATCACCACGTCCTTCTTGTGCTCGACCAGACGCTTGGCCTTTTCGATCACCATCTCGGTCACCTGCACGTGGCGGTTGGCCGGCTCGTCGAAGGTGGAACTGACCACCTCGCCGTTGACCGAACGGGCCATATCAGTGACTTCCTCCGGCCGCTCGTCGATCAGCAGGACGATCAGATAAACTTCCGGATGGTTCGACGCGATGGCGTGGGCGATGTTCTGCAGAATCATCGTCTTACCGGTGCGCGGCGGCGCCACGATCAGGGCGCGCTGTCCCTTACCCAGCGGTGTCACCAGGTCGATGATCCGGGTGGTCATGTCCTTCTTGGTCGGATCCGCCAGCTCCAGCGTGATCTTCTCGTCCGGATAGAGCGGGGTCAGGTTGTCGAAGTTGATCCGGTGGCGTGAGTTTTCCGGCGGATCGAAATTGATCTGATTGACCTTCAGCAGCGCGAAGTAACGCTCGCCTTCTTTCGGCGCCCGGATCTGCCCCTCGACCGTGTCACCGGTGCGCAGGCCGAAGCGGCGCACCTGGCTGGGACTGACATAGATGTCGTCCGGTCCGGGCAGGTAGTTGGATTCCGGGGCGCGCAGAAAACCGAAACCGTCCTGCAGGACCTCGAGCACGCCGGATCCGTAGATCGGCACGTCGTTGTCGGCCATCTGCTTCAGGATTGCGAACATCATGTCCTGCTTGCGCAGGTTGCTGGCATTCTCGATTTCGAGTTCTTCCGCAAAAGCCAGGAGGTCCGCCGGACTTTTGGCTTTGAGATCTTGGAGGTTCATGGGCTTTACGCCTGGTCAGAGATAAGGATGTGGAGGGATACGCGCGATGCGCGGCGGGAGGAGACTCTCGGTCATCTCTCACTGCCGCTGCTCTTCGTCGTCGTGAACAGAGTCAGCCTAATGCGGGGCGATTACTAATTCATGAATTGGGGACGACCCGAACGAATGTCCAGGGCCTAACTGAGCCTTCGATACTGGAAGCCCCCATTGAAGTCAAGCGAAGCACCAATAAATTTTGCGCCAAAAGCGACCATCACTGGAAAAACACAAAGACTAAGACCACGAAAATGACGCTTTGTCAGATTTTTTCCCAACGCTCGCTTTCAGCAGAGCGGAAGAGCGCATCGATAATCCGCATATTGGTCAAGGCATCTTCGAGGCCGTAAGGGGCTTCCCCGTCCTCCCGCACCGCCGCGACAAAGGCGTCTGCCTGCTCGGCGTATTGATCCGCTTCCGCAACGATCTCGGTCTTCGCGTCACTGCCGTCCAGCGCGGAACCGTCATAGAGGAACAGCCGGCTGGCGGCGCCCTGAGGCGCATTGAAGGGGATCTCGATCTCCAGACGCCCTTCGGTGCCGATGATCTGAACCCGCTGATAGAGCACCGACTGGGTCGAGACCGTGAACACCAGTTGCCGCCCCTCGCCGAAATCCAGCATGCCGGAGGTGAGGCGGTCGGTTTGGAAGTTTGGGTCGCGATCAATCAGGCCGACCACCCGCTGGGGTTCCGCCTCAAAGAAAAAGCGGCCGGCGACGATGGCGTAGCAGCCGATATCGAGCAGCGCGCCACCACCCTTTTCCGAATGGTTCCGGATGTTCTGGGGATCGCTGTTGAAGTAGGAGAAGGCAACCTGGATCGCGTTGATTTTCCCGATCTTTCCCGATCGCAGGATCTCGCGGCAGCGCAGCCACTGGGGATGAAAGCGGACCATGAAAGCCTCCATCATCCGGATGTTCTCGGGCAGCGCCGACAGCCGGGCCGCATCCTGCGCGGTCAGACCGATCGGCTTTTCGCAAAGCACGTGTTTACCAGCTACAGCCGCGGCCAGCGTGACATCGACGTGCTGGTCGTTCGGCAGGGGATTATAGATAAACTCGATATCAGGGTCGGCCAGCAGCTCCTCGTAGGAGCCATAGGCCTTTTCGATCCCCAGATCCGCCGCGGCCGACTGCGCACGTGCCAGATCGCGGGAGGCAATTCCGGCAACCCGGCCCAGGCGGGAACGCTGAATACCGGGAATAACCTTTTCGGTGCCGATCCTGGCCGTGCTCACCACGCCCCAGCGTGCTTTCTCCATCTCTTCCTCCCAAGGGTCATCGGGCCGCGAAGCGATCGGCCCAAAAGATATCTTATCACTTGTGGTTCCCGGCGAAGATCTCGCCGCGTTCAGAAAGGTTTTACCACCACGAGAATCACGATGCCGATCATCAGAAGCGTCGGCACCTCGTTCATCCAGCGATAGTAAGTTTCGCTCTTGCTATTCTCGTCTTTTTCGAAGGACTTGCGCCAGCGGGAAAAAGCGGCATGGATGATCTGCATGCCGACCAGCAGGGTCAATTTTGCGTGAAACCAGGGTTCTTCCCAGGCTTCCAGATGCAGCATCAGCAGCAGGCCGAAGAACCAGCTCGCAATCATCGCCGGGTTGGTGATGGCGCGCAGCAGACGCCGTTCCATCACCTTGAAGGTCTCGGACTGCTTCGAGCCGATCTCAGCGTTGCAGTGATAGACGTAGAGTCGCGGCAGGTAGAGCATGCCGGCCATCCAGGCGATCACGCTGATGATGTGCAGCGCCTTCACCCAATAGTAGCCATCGCCCAGAAAACCAGCCATCTACGCGCCCCCACCCAAGGATCGTATCAACAAACCGATATTGCAGCCTGTTAAACCCTGTTCCAACTGGTCGGGCAAGGGTCCTCTTCGCGGCCGGGACAAAGCGACGCAGAACCATCCAGAGCGCCACGGACGCGCGCGGCCAAACCCTCGATGAAGGCGGGGCCATCGTCCACGGTCGGAACCCGCAGATACTTGGGTACGCCCTCTTTTTCCGCCAGTTCGCGATACTCGATATCCAGTTCCACCAGGGTTTCGGAATGCTCCGAGACAAAGGCGATCGGCACCACGATGAGCGGAACCTCGTCCTTCCCGGCGCGTTCGATCTCGCTTTCGGTTGAGGGGCCGATCCATTCCAAAGGCCCGACCCGGCTCTGGTAACAAACCACCCAGTCCAGATCCGCCCACCTGCTATCCGCGAGAGCCAGAGCCTCGACGACAGCCGCCGTCGATTCCTCGACCTGCTCCTGATAGGGATCACCAGCCTCGACGATTTTCTTCGGCAGTCCATGGGCCGAAAACAGCACCCGCGGTTTCGCGCTGTCTTCGTCGAATTGATCCAGCGCGGCGCGCAAACGGGTGACCACTTCCGCAACAAAGCCTGGATCGGCGGGATAACAGCAAAGCGTCTTCGTTGGCGCCTGTAATCCCACCTTGGCCGCGGCCCGGTTCCAGTCCGTGACTGAAGAGCCCGTCGTCGTTGTGGAAAACTGGGGATAAAGCGGCAGCAGCAGAATCTTGTCCGGCGCGTAATCCTTCACCTGCTGGACGGCCTCGTCAGCGAAGGGATGCCAGTAGCGCATTGCAATGAAGACCTTGAAGTCGTCGCCACTGCTTTCCGGCTCACCCGACAGAAGCGCGGCCTCCAGAGCCCGGGCCTGAGCTTCGGTGTTGGGCAGCAGGGGCGAACCCCCGCCGAGGTTTTCATAAATCTCCCGCGCGATCGGTGCCCGGCGCTTCGAAATGAGCTTGGCCAGACCCCAGCGAAAGGGATTCGGGATCCGGATAATGGCCGGATCGTTGAAAAGATTAAACAAAAAGGGCTGAACCGCGGCCGGCTTATCAGGCCCACCGAGATTGAAGAGAACGATTGCGGTCTTGGTCATGCCGAACAAGCTGGCGATTGGATCGCCTTTTGTCCATCCCCGGGGTCTGGATTCGATCCTCGCCTGCGGCGATTTGCGTCAGCCTCTTACCAGCTTCATGAGCTGTTCCACATGCGCCGGCGGCGTCTGCGGTACGATGCCATGCCCGAGATTGAAGATGAAGGGGCCGTCAGAGAGTTGCTCCAGGATATGGGCGACAGCCCGTTCCAGGACCTCTCCGCCGGCGACCAGCTTAATGGGATCCAGATTGCCCTGAAGCGTCACCTCGGACTGCAGGTTCTCCCGCGCCCAGGCCAGCGGCACCGTCGTGTCCAGACCCAGCCCGTCGGCACCGCTTTGCAGGGCGAAGTCCCGATAGGCGAGGCCCACACCTCTTGGAAACAAAATAATCGGAATGTTTGGCTGGGCTTTCTTCACACGGGCGATGATCTCTTTACAAGGTGCCAGGCACCAGCGCCGCAAATCCGCTTCCGGCCAGACACCGGCCCAGGAATCGAAGAGCTGTAGCACTTCGGCTCCGGCTTCAACCTGCCGGATCAGATAGCTCGAAGTTGCCTCGACCAGCAGGTCGATCACCCGCTGGAAATCCTCAGGCCGGCCGTAAGCCCAGCTCTTGGCAACTCCGAAATCCTTACTGGAGCCGCCCTCAAGCATATAGCTGGCCACAGTCCAGGGCGCGCCGGCAAAGCCGATCAGGGTCGTTTCTGCTGGCAGTTCCTGTCTTAGACGGCTGACGGTCTCGTAGACTGGCGCAAGATGCGCGTGAAAGCCGTCCAGCCCCAAGTTCTCAAGGTCCTGAGCCGAGGTCAGGGCTTCCAGCTTGGGTCCGGAACCCTGTTCGAACCAGACCTTCTGTCCCAGCGCGTGAGGCACGACCAGGATGTCCGAAAAGAGGATCGAGGCATCGAAGCCATAGCGCCGGATCGGCTGCAGAGTGACCTCCACCGCCAGGTCCGGCGTGTAGCAAAGTTCCAGAAAGCCATTCGCTTCGGCGCGGGTCTGCAGGTACTCCGGCAGATAGCGCCCTGCCTGACGCATCAACCAGATCGGAGCTGTGGAGAGGGTCTCGCCGCGGAGGGCACGAATCAGGAGCTTATCTTCGGATTTCACGCTGCTTGCCATTCGGATCGGCTATCGGGGTCCCCACCCTACTTACAAAGAATCTTATTTAAATAAATTTTTGTGGTTGTTTGCTGGTGGGGTGAATCCTGGGGATTGTTGCCTTATCTGGAACTTGTCCACGTCGGCTCTTCGAGCTGGCCAATTGATAGCAGGGATGTGACTGATTCCTCTCATAACTTTTGCGACTCGGCAGCTTTGAGCCGAAGCCTGACCTGATGGAAAAATGTGGATAGAGTGGATAACCCGCAACACAGAGCTGTGATCCGATGACTTTTCCCCTCTGTGGAAATCGCTCTCCTCATCCGGATAGCTGCCGGGAGGAGATTCCAGTCTCTGGTAACGGAATCTTCATAAATTCGATTTCGGTCCTGTTATCCACAAATTCATGCCTCGTGATTCACATTTCTGTCCCAAGCCCCGCCCAGCCCCCAAACATCCACGTCAAAACTGGCGGCGGCGCGGCAGCTATTGTATGAGAAGACGGAGAAACCCTCTAGGGAACCGCGGATTTTATGACCATTATCCATTTGCACCTGGTCTCGGATGCGACCGGTGAAACCATCAACTCGGTTGCCCGGGCCTGTCTGGTTCAGTTCGATGTGGCCGAGCCGATCGAGCATGTCTGGAGCCTGATCCGGACCCAGGGGCAGTTGGACCGGGTGATTCAGGGGATCGAAGCCAACCCGGGGCCAGTGCTTTTCACCATGGTCAACGACAAGATGCGCCAGCCGCTGGTCGAGGCCGCGCGGCGGATCGGTGTGCCCTGCATTCCGGTGCTGGATCCTGTGATTCACTCTCTCGCCTCCTACTTCGGGGTTGAGATGTCGGGCCGGCCCGGCCTCCAACATGCGCTCGATGCCGAATACTTCGACCGCATCGCAGCCATGGATTTCGCCCTGGCCCACGACGACGGTCAGCTCTACAGCGATCTGGAGGGGGCTGATATCGTGCTGGTGGGGGTTTCGCGGACCTCGAAGACCCCGACCTGTATCTATCTCGCCAACCGGGGCATCAAGGCGGCCAACGTGCCGGTGGTGCCCGGCTGCGCCATGCCGGACAATCTGCTGAAGGCGAAGAAACCCCTGATCGTCGGTCTGACAAAGGATCCGGAGAGCCTGGTACAGGTGCGGCGGAACCGCCTGCGCATGATTGCCGAGGGCGCGGACGAAACGGACTATGTGGATATCGAGTCCGTGCGCGCCGAAGTGACCGAGGCCCGCCGGCTCTGCAGCCGTCATGGCTGGCCGGTGATCGACGTCACCCGCCGCTCGATCGAGGAAACCGCGGCGCAGATCATGAGCCACTACGCCCGTCACACGGAACGGACGGAAGCGGCGAAGCTGTCATGAGCGGGCCGCTTCTGATTCTGGCTTCGGGCAGTTCATCCCGCCGCAGCCTGCTGACCAATGCCGGGGTGGATTTCGAGGTCGAGGTTGCGAATGTGGACGAGGACGAAGTCAAACTCTCCCTGAAGGCCGAGCGGGCCACTGCGGCGCAGTGCGCGGAGACCCTGGCGGAACTGAAGGCGCAAAGAATCTCACGCAGGCATGCCGGCGCTTTGGTGATCGGGGCCGATCAGATGCTCGACTGTAACGGCGTCTGGTTCGACAAACCGGAGGACCTGGAACATGCCGCCGCCCATCTCACGGCGCTGAGCGGCAAGGAACACCAACTGCTTTCCGCGGTCTGCGTGGTCCGTGATGGCCAGCGTTTATGGCATCACAACGAAGTTTCACGCCTGACCATGCGGGCCTTGAGTGACGATTTCATCCGCGACTATCTGGCGGCGGTCGGAGAAGAGGCGCTGAAATCCGTCGGCGCCTATCAGCTCGAAGGCCGGGGTGCGCAGCTCTTTGCCTCGATCAAAGGCGACTATTTTTCGATCCTGGGCCTGCCTTTGCTGCCGCTGCTGAGCTTTCTGCGTGGTCATGGCGCGGTGCCGGCATGAGTCACACGGGAAAAACCCTTACCGCCGGCGTGTTCGGCTGGCCGGTCAGTCACAGCCGTTCACCCCGGCTGCATGGTTACTGGCTGGAGCACTATGGCATCGACGGTGCCTATCTGCCGCTGCCGGCACGGCCCGAGGATTTCGAGGCCGCGGTCCGGGGCCTGGCCGCCGCCGGTTTCCGCGGCGCCAATGTCACCGTGCCGCACAAGGAGGCGGCGCTGCAGCTCTGTGATCAGGTCGATCCCTTCGCGGCCAAAATCGGCGCGGTCAACACTCTGGTCTTCGGTGAGGGGGGCATCTCAGGCTCCAACACCGATGCTTTTGGCTTTCTGGAGAATCTGCGCAGCGCAGCGCAAGGCTACCGTGCCGACCGGGGACCTGCGCTGGTGGTGGGCGCCGGGGGCGCCGGGCGCGGCATCGTCGCCGCACTCCTGAACGACGGCGCGAGCGAGGTGCGGCTGACCAACCGCACGGAAAGCCGTGCCAAGCATGTTGCCGAGGAACTCTCGGGCCGTTTCGACGGCGAAATCAAGGTCGTTCCCTGGGCGAAACGAACCGAAGCCCTGGGTGATATTGCGCTGCTGGTCAACAGCACCAGCCTGGGGATGCAGGGCCAGCCGCCACTCGATCTGAATCTGGAGGGCCTGGCGCCGGAGGCTTTGGTCAACGATATCGTCTATACGCCGCTGGAAACGCCGCTGCTGGCCGCCGCACGTGCCCGCGGCAACCCGGTCGTCGATGGCCTGGGCATGTTGCTGCATCAGGCCCGTCCGGGCTTTTCGGCCTGGTTCGGCGTCAATCCCGAGGTCACGGACGCGCTGCGCGCCATGATGCTGGAACCTTGAAAACCTCGCCGAAAGTCAATTGGTCCGAGCGTTTTCCGGGCCTCTTCATTCTCGGCCTGACCGGCTCGGTCGGCATGGGTAAATCCACCGCTGGACGCATGCTGCAGCGCCTGGGCTGTCCCCTGCACGACGCGGACGCAGCGGTCCACCGCCTGATGGGGTCGAAGGGCGCGGCCGTGGCGGAGATCGAGGCGGCCTTCCCCGGTGTGGTGGTCGGGGGCGCGGTCGACCGCGGGAAACTGGGTGCGCAGGTCTTTAAGGATCCGGCGGCACTGCGCCGCCTGGAGGCCATCCTTCATCCCAAAGTCCGCCAGGCCACACTGCAATTCCTCCAGCAGCAGGCCCGCCGCCGTACCCCGGTCGTGGTGCTGGACATTCCCCTGCTTTTCGAAACCGGCGGCGAGGCGCTCTGCGACGCGGTTGCCGTGGTCTCCGCGCCCGCCTTTCTGCAGAGCCTGCGCGTATTGGCCCGCCCCGGCATGACCACCGAGCGTCTCGCGAAGATCCGCGCCCAGCAGATGCCGGACCTGGAAAAACGCAGGCGCGCGGACTTCGTGATCAAGACAGGACTTGGAAAGGGCGACAGTCTGCGGCAGATTCGTACAATGCTGTCCGTGGTCCGGCCGCGTCGCTATTGAAACGCCCAAAATCAGGAACCCCATGCGCGAAATCGTTCTCGACACCGAAACCACCGGCTTCGATCCCTTCGCCGGCCACCGCATCGTTGAAATCGCCTGTCTTGAGTTGCACAGTCACATGCCCACCGGCGAGACCTTCCGGCGCTACATCAATCCGGAACGGGACATGCCCGAGGAGGCCGAACGGATCCACGGCCTGTCCGCCGAGTTTCTGGCCGATCACCCGGTTTTTGCCGAGGTTGCCCAGGACTTCCTGGACTTCATCCGCGACGACCCCCTGGTGATCCATAACGCGCAGTTCGACCTGAAGTTTCTCAACGCCGAACTGGATGCTTGCGGCAAACCGCAGATCGAGATCTCCCGCGGGATCGATACGGTCGCCATCGCCCGGCAGCGTTTCCCCGGCGCCCAGGTGAACCTGGACGCGCTCTGTCGCCGCTTCGAGATCGACAACTCCTCGCGCACCTTTCACGGCGCGCTGCTGGACTGCGAGTTGCTGGCTGAGGTCTATCTGGAACTCAGCGGCGGCCGCCAGCCCGGTTTCGATCTCAATGCCGCATCAAAGCAGAGTCAGGCGGCGACCCAGGTTTCGGCGGCGCGCAGCCTGCGCCCGCCCCGCCCCCATGCACCGAGCGCCGAAGAGCTGGCGGCCCATGAAGCCATGCTGGAAAAGCTGAAAGAGCCGATCTGGCGCCAGTAAAAAAGCGCCGGATCGGCATCTCTTGTTGGTTGTGATCAGGCTTCGGCGGTCTTCGCTTCCTCGTCCGAAGCCGCCTCTTCGCCCTTTGCTTCCGCCTGCTGGCTCTCCGCATAGGCGGCCATGCGCTGCTTATAAAGGGCGATGAAATCGACGGGGTTCAGGACCAGCGGCGGGAATCCGCCGTTGCGCGTGGCTTCCGCCAGGATCTGCCGGGCGAAGGGAAAGAGATGACGCGGGGCCTCGACCATCACCAGAAACTGGATTTCCTCCGGCTTGGTGACGTGCTCCCCAATGGCGACGATGCCGGCGTAGTCCAGTTCCACCAGGAAAGCGGTTTTGTCGCCGATCATGGCCTTGGCCTGCAGGTTCAGTGTGACCTCGAAGGTCCGGTCCTGGACCTTGGCCGGCTGGACATCGATGTCGATGGTCAGGTCCGGCGCCCCCTTGGCGATCTCGCTGTAAACCATCGGCGCATTGGGGTTCTCGAAGGAGAGATCCTTCGTGTACTGCATCGTGATGGAAAGAGGGGGTTGTTCGTTTTCTTCTTCGGCCATGCCGTTATCTCCTGGCGCCTGATCCCTTTCCGCCGCAGCGGCGAAAAGACGGAGTCAGTGTCGTTAGTCTCTCGTTCCGCAGGCTCGCAGTCTTTTTGACCGATTAGTCATAAAGCTGCTCGCTCAAAATATCGGCGTTCGCTAGCATGTATCGGGGACACAAACAAGCAGCTCACCGGAGGGTGATCGGCTCTGCTTTCCGGCCCTGCTTTCCGGCCAGACTTACCGGCCGTGTCGCACGGACTCCGAGGTGATGGGATCGAACTTGAGGATTTCGCCGTTTTTGGCCTCGTGGCCGGTCAGGCCGCGGATGAAACCCCAATGGCTGACGACCAGCACTTCCGCCCAGTCCTGGGTCTCGGCCATCCGGCCGTGAAAACTGCGGGCCCGGGCCTGAACATCTTCTTCGCTTTCCGGGTCCGAAGGCCACCAGGACTCCGGAAGCTGCGAAAAATCCAGATGCGGCCAGTCTTGGGACAGGACCGAGCGGGGCGTTCCGACATCGCAGGAAAAGAAGGCATGCTCCCGGATCAGGCTGTCGATGGTCACCGGCAGTTCCAGGATGCGGGCGATGATGTCCGCCGTCTGCAGGGTCCGGGTATAGGGGCTCACGATGATCCGCGTCAGACCCTGGCCGCGGAGTTGCTCGCCGGCCGCCTGCGCCTGCCGATGCCCTTCTTCGGTCAGCTTGGGATCGATGATGCCCGGATCTTTGCGGGTTGCTCCGAAGATCACGTTGAATTCCGACTGACCGTGGCGGACCAGCATCATCGCGGCAAGCCTCCCCCAGAGCTGTTATCAGAACCATTACCAGAACCGCCATCGGGTTCGCCGGTGGAGCGCCCCCAGGGTGAGTTGCGGCGTTTGCCGGGCTCCCTGGCCTGCGGATCGTCACTTTCGGTCAGGTCCTCGAAGTCTCCATCGATGACGCCGCCCCTTTGATCCTGTGGGTCCATGCCGCTGCGATAGCCCTGCTGGCCGTGCCCGGGCGCACCATGCCCAGGCGCACCATGCCCGGTTCTGCCATGTAGTGTCGAAGCGGTCATCGAGAGTTCCAGCCGCTTGCCCAGCCACTGCCGCAGGAGATTGCGAATTTGCGGTACGAAGAGCGCAAAGCCGATGGTATCTGTGACAAATCCGGGCGTCAGCAGCAGGGCGCCGGCGAACAGCAGGCAGAGGCCGTCGAAGAGTTCCCGGGTCGGCAGGGCGCCCTGATCGATCTGGCCGCGCGCCCGCGCCAGGGTCGCAAGTCCTTGAATTCTGAGCAAAGCGGTGCCGATGATTGCGGTCAGAATCACCACGGCCAGGGTGTTCCACAGGCCGAGGCGGTCTCCGACTTCGATAAAAACTGCGATTTCCAGCAGCGGCACGCCGATAAATGCGGCGAGCAACAGGATAGCCATGCTTGCTCTTTCCTTAACTATTCCCTATTTACAATGCATTGGAGTTCGTCGTCGACCGCCTGTTTTGGACTTGCTGAAGAATCTCAGACTTTCAAGAGGTGTCACCCGTCGTTCGATGTGGATTACCCCGACTGTGAAATAGATTTCCGGTGGGGTCTACTCCGGTGTGGTTTGTTCCGGCGCGGCTCGTCATCCTTAAGACACTTCGCCGAACCTGTGGTTGGATTTTATGGGCGACGGTTTCGGACTTGATATCATCATCCTCGCTGCAATCGCAGTGTTCTGTGTGTTGCGCCTGCGCAGTGCATTGGGAAAACGGACAGGGCACGAGGAGCCGCCGAAGTACGATCCCTTCAATCAGGATCAGGGCGACGACAAGGTCGTGCACCTGCCCAACCGCACGCATGGCGACCCCCAAGGCGATCCTCATGGTGACAGGGGCCCGGCCCCGGATATCGAAGATGTCGTCTCCGATATGGAGCCCTTCGAACCTTCTGAAGAGGAAGCCGGCTCGATCCGTCCCGGCATCCGCGCGATCAAGCGGGCCGATCCGGGTTTTGACGAAAAGGAATTTGCCGGCGGCGCGTCGGCGGCTTTCGAGATGATCATTGGTGCCTTTGCGGCCGGCGATACCCAGGCCCTGCGGCCGCTGCTGGCCAACGACGTCTTCAACGACTTCAGTGGCGCCATTGAAGCCCGGGCGGACCAGAAACACACGCTGGAAACCACCCTGATCGGCATCGAGTCCGCCGAAATTATCGAGGCCGAACTGCAGGGCCGCACGGCCTTCGTGACGGTCAAGTTCGTCTCCGAGCAGGTTAATGTCACCCGCGATGCCGAAGGGGAAACGGTCGAGGGCGACCCGAACCACGTGACCAAGATCACCGACATCTGGACCTTCGCCCGCAATACCGGCAGCCGCGATCCCAACTGGGCCCTGGTGGCGACCCGCAGCCCCAACTAACCTGGGCCTGAACTGATCTGAGCCCGAACTGATTGAGAAAGGGCCGGCCTTTTGCAGCTTGGGCCTTCTGAAGCCGACATCTCCGGCTTTTCACCCGACCGTCGCAAAGCCCGTCGCGTTGGTACTTCGCTTGTCTTTCTTGGCGCTTTAAGCCTGGCGCTGGCCGCCTGCGAACCCCGCGCGCCCGAAAAATCAGCGGAACCCCAGCCCGAGACGGCCCCGGAGACCACTGCGGAAATGCTGCTCGAGCCTGTCGGCTACGACCAGCTTCCCGGCTGGCAGGAGGATCCCACCGCCGAGGCCCTGCCCGCTCTGCATCGTTCCTGCAAGCGCCTGCTCCGCCGGCCGGATGACCGCAATGTCGGACGGCAGGGGATCGGTGGCCGTGTTGCCGACTGGCGCGCGCCCTGTGACTCCCTGACGGCACTTGGCAGCGGTGAGTCCGATGACGCCGGCGTCCGGGCCGAAATCGAAAAGCTCTTCGTGCCGTTCAAGGTGACCTTCGGCGCGCAGGATCAAGGGCTCTTCACCGGCTATTACGAGGCGGAACTCAAGGGCGCGCTCTTTCCCGGCAGCGGTTATGACACACCGCTCTACAAGCGTCCGACTGACCTGGTGACCGTGGATCTGCGGCAGTTCGACGAAGAGATGACCGGCCGCCGGATCGCCGGCCGGGTCGTGGATGGCAAACTGGTGCCCTATCACGACCGCACTGACATCGATAACGGCGTGATCGACGGTGCCAATCTGGAGCTGCTCTGGGCGGAAGACCCCATCGATGTCTTCTTCCTGCATATTCAGGGATCAGGGAAGGTTCAGTTGCCCGACGGCTCATCTATGCGGGTCGGCTTCGCCGCCTCCAACGGCCGGCCCTTCGTGGCGATCGGGCGGTTGCTGCTGGATGAGGGCTATATCTCCCGCGACAAGGCCTCCATGCAGTCGATCCGCGACTGGCTGCGCGCCAATCCGGACAAGGCCAGCGAACTGATGCAGCGCAACCCGCGGTATATCTTCTTCCGCAAGATCGAGGGCGACGGTCCGATCGGCGCCCAGGGCGTGGCCCTGACCCCGCGGCGCAGCCTGGCGGTCGACCCCGCCTTCATTCCGCTCGGCGCACCGATCTATCTCGACACCACCTGGCCCGGCAGCAGCAGCGAAAACCCAAGACCTCTGCGCCGCCTGATGGTCGCCCAGGACACCGGCAGCGCCATCAAGGGCGTCATCCGCGGCGATTTCTTCTGGGGTGCCGGCGATCCGGCCCTGGCCGAAGCGGGCAGGATGAAGCAACGCGGCAGTTACTACCTGCTCCTGCCCAAGGTTGTCGCCGAACGGCGCGCGGCGGGGAGTTGAGCTACTCAGGCCAGCGCTGGGCCCCGTGTCGGATCAAGAGAATTTCGATGCGTTCTTTGAGGCGATAAACCGCTACATACGGCGTGTCCGCAATCACGAGTTCCCGTGTTCCGGCGATGCGCCCTTCTCTGCCTATTCTTGGATAAAAGGTCAGCGCCGTAACCTGCTCAACGATCTTACGTACAACGCGTTGTGCAGCTTGTGGATTATCCTGAGCAATGTAATCACCGATGTCGTTCAGGTTTCGTCGGGCGCGACTTAACCAGACGACATCATCCATTCGGCACGAACTTACGCACGATGGCCTTTACTTCTTCGGCTGTTGCAAAGTCACCGGCGTCGGCTTCCGCGATAGCGTCTCTAACTTGCTGATCCTGCCAGGCCCTTACTTCAGGGCTTGGCGGCGTCGTGATCGGTTTGATCGCTTCAGCGGTATTTTTTGGTTTCTGAGGATTGCTCATAGAGGCAGTTATATCAGGTTACAGACTATGTAACGAGCCCTTACCCGCTTCGGCGTCCCGCTAATCAGAACAACTCTCCAACCTATTCAACTTGGAAACCACGTGACTCCAGTCCGCGCAAAGTGGTAATACCAATTCCGAAAAGTATGATTTACCTCGTCTCGCGCGCATAAGAATGGAATCATCGGCGCGAGGCTGTTGCTGCTTTGGGAGGATGGAAAGCGCATGTCGAAGTCCGGGCCGCGTGTCGGTTTGTTCGTGACCTGTCTGGTGGATCTGTTCCGGCCGAGTATCGGTTTCGCCGCGGTCAAGCTGCTGGAATCGACCGGTTGCCGGGTTGAGGTGCCGGAAACCCAAACCTGCTGCGGACAGCCGGCCTACAACTCCGGTGACCGGGCCGACACCCGCGCCATCGCTTTGCAGGTGATCGAGGCCTTCCGGGATTTCGACTATGTGGTCGCGCCCTCCGGCTCCTGCGCGGCCATGATCAAGAAGCACTATCCGGAGCTCTTAGAGAAGGAACCCGCTTTGCTCGAAAAGGCGGAGGAACTGGCATCGCGCACCCACGAGTTGATTTCCTTTCTGACCGACGTCATGCAGCTTTCGAAGGTCGATGCGGCCTTCTCCCGCTCCGTGACCTATCATGATTCCTGCTCGGGCCTGCGCGAGCTGGGGGTGCGAGAACAGCCGCGCAAGTTGCTCTCCAGCGTCGAGGAGCTATCTCTTGTAGAGCTGTCGGACGCTGACATCTGCTGCGGCTTCGGCGGCACCTTTTGCGTCAAATATCCGGATATCTCCAACACAATGGTCAGCAGCAAGACCGGCAATATCGAAGCGACCGGCGCCGAGACTTTGCTTGCGGGCGATCTCGGCTGCCTCATGAACATGGCCGGAAAACTGCAGCGCAACGGCTCGGCCATTGAGGTCCGGCATGTCGCGGAGGTCCTGGCCGGGATGACCGATGAACCCTCTATCGGGCGCGCACCGGGCGACGGCAGCCTGAAGAGCGGAGGCTGAGCGCCATGCAGTCCACCTCCCACAACTTCAAGGAAAACGCCCGCCGGGCCATTGCCGACCCCAACATCCAGGCCGCCATGGCGAAGATGAAGGTGGGTTTCACCGGCAAGCGCATCGCCGCCGCGGCCCGCCTGCCGGAGTTTGAAGCCCTGCGCGACGCGGCCCGCGACATCAAGAACCATACCCTGGCGAACCTGGATTTCTACCTGGAGCGCTACGAGGAGAAGGTGATCGAGTCCGGCGGCCAGGTGCACTGGGCGCCGACAGCGGAAGACGCCCGCAAGGCGATCCTGGATATCTGCCGGCGGGTGGATGCCAAGACCGTCACCAAGGGCAAGTCCATGATCTCGGAGGAGATCGCCCTCAACGACCACCTGGAGCAGGCCGGCCTGACCGTGGTCGAGACGGACTTGGGCGAATACATCATCCAGCTCCGCAAGGAGCCGCCCAGCCATATCATCGCGCCGGCGGTGCACGTCAGCAAGGAACAGGTCGAGCAGGAATTCCGGGCCCAGCACCAGCATCTGCCCGCCGAACGCTCGCTCAGCGAGGCGACGGACCTGGTGAACGAGGCTCGGCAGATCCTGCGTCAGCGTTACCTGGATGCGGACGTCGGCATCACCGGAGCCAACTTCCTGGTCGCCGAGACCGGCACCTCGATCATCGTGACCAACGAAGGCAACGGCGATCTGACCCAGTCCCTGCCCAAAGTGCACATCGTTATCGCCAGCATCGAGAAGATCGTCCCGAACCTGGAGGATGCCGCCGGCATCCTGCGGGTCCTGGCCCGCTCGGCCACGGGGCAGGAGTTCTCGGCCTACACCACCCTCTCCACCGGTCCGCGCCGGGCGGAGGATCCGGACGGACCCGAGGAATATCACGTCATCCTGCTGGACAACGGCCGCTCGGGCATGCTGGGCACCGAGTTCCAGGACATGCTGCGCTGTATCCGCTGCGGGGCCTGCATGAACCACTGCCCGGTCTACCACGCGGTCGGCGGCCACTCCTACGGCTGGGTCTATCCCGGCCCCATGGGCTCGGTCCTGACCCCCAATCTCATCGGTGTCGAGGAGGCCGGGCATCTGCCCAACGCCTCTACCTTCTGCGGGCGCTGCGAAAGCGTCTGCCCCATGCGCATCCCCCTGCCCAAGATGATGCGTCACTGGCGCGAGCGGGAGTTCGAACGTCACCTGACCCCAAAATCGGTGCGCAGCGGTCTCGGTCTCTGGGCCTTTTTCGCCCGCCGACCGGCGCTCTATCGCCGCTTGACCGGCCTGGGTATCTCAGTGCTGGGCGCTCTGGGACGGCGCCAGGGGCACTTCAAGTCCCTGCCGCTGGCCGGCGGCTGGACGAAGTACCGCAATATGCCGGCGCCGCAGGGCAAGACCTTCCAGCAGCTCTGGGCCGAAAAGCAGAAAAAGGGGGGAGCCAGCCAATGACCGCGGCACGCGATCAGATCCTCGGCGCCGTCCGGCGGTCCCTGAAGAAAACCGTTTCAGATGAAACCAATCCAGAGGCGCGCGCGGCTCGGCTCTCCGATCCGCAGCCGGGGCTGATCCCGCAGCGGGGCCAGCTACCCCACGCGCAGCAGGTCGATCTGATGGAATCCATGCTGGTCGAGCTCTCGGCCACGGTGCAGCGGATCTCCTCGGCGGATCAGGTGCCCGACGCGGTGGTCGACTACCTCAAGACCCGCAACCTGCCCCAGGAAATCCGTCTGGCGCCCTCACCCGATCTCGAGGCTCTGCCCTGGGCCAGCCATAGCCTGCTGAAAACCTCCAGCGGACCGGCCCGCGAGCCGGATCAGGTTTCGGTGACCGGCGCCTTCGCCGGCGTGGCCGAGACCGGCACCCTGATGCTGCATTCGGGCCCCGAAGGTCCGACCACCCTCAATTTCCTGCCGGAGAACCACATCGTGGTGCTGCGGTCCTCCCAGGTGGTGGGGGCTTACGAGGAAGGCTGGGCCCGGCTGCGCCAGAAGTTCGGCAATGGCACCATGCCGCGGACACTCAACATGATCTCCGGGCCTTCGCGCACCGGCGATATCGAGCAGAAGATCGAACTCGGCGCTCATGGCCCGCGCCGCCTGCACGTCATCATCGTCGAAGAGGGTGACAGCGGAACCTGAAGCCGCTATGTGAGGGCTTCCCTGGCCTGAACTTCAGAGCAGCATGAACGATCGGCGCAAACCCAAAGCCAAGCCGTCCGGCAGACTCACGGACGAGGACCGCAAGCTTTGGCAGCACGTCAATCGCGATACGCAGCCGCTCAAGGGCCGTGAGAGCCTGGCCACGCCCTTCGCTGAACTGCTGGGACGGACCGAAAAGGCGCCGCCTCCGCCACCTGCCACGAAACCGAAACTGCCAGCGCCGGCCCTGCCGCTGAACAGGTCCAAAGCGCCGCCGCCCCGTCCCCGCGACGAACTGCTGTCCCACGGTTCCTCTGCGGGCCTGGACCGGCGCAATGCGGAGCGTCTCCGGCGCGGCAAGATGGTGATCGAGGCGACCCTGGACCTCCACGGCATGAACCAGGCCCAGGCCCATGGCGCGCTCAACCGCTTCATCCAGCGTTCCGAAGCCGCCGGCCGGCGTTGCGTTCTGGTGATCACCGGCAAGGGTATCGCCAAGGAATCCGGCGGTATTCTGCGCTCCCAGATCCCCAACTGGCTGAACGAGCCGGGCAATCGGGAACGTATCATCGCCTTCAACTACGCCCAGCAGGGCCATGGCGGGACCGGCGCGCTTTACGTCCTGCTCAAGCGTCGCCGTGAACGGGATGGCAAGAAGCTGCAGCGGTAATTGTTTGAGTCTGCGCCCGATCTCTGGCTATAAACTCGAATCGAGTTAACAACATCAGGTTGCTATGACGCCTTTTGGTGAAAAATTGCGTGCCCTGCGCGCCGAACGCGGCGTGACCCTCAAGCAGATGGCCGAGGGCCTGGGCGTCTCCTCGGCCTATCTCTCGGCGGTGGAGCATGGTCACCGCAGCCGGCCGAACCGTCGCTTCGTGCACCGGGTCTGCCAATACCTCAACATCATCTGGGACGATGCGGAAGAACTTCAGGCGCTCGCCGATCTCTCCCACCCCCGGGTCACGGTCGACACCGCCGGCCTCTCGCCCCGCGCCACTGAACTCGCCAACCGCCTCTCGGAGGAGATCAACCGTTTCGACGACGAAACGATCGATCGTTTGCTTACCGTAATGGATGAGGCAGGCAAGTCCTAGGCGTAGGCTGTACGCGTACGCTTACTAGAGGATAAACTTCGAAAGATCGGCGTTTTTGGCCAGGTCCGAGACCTTTTCGCGGACGTAATCATCGGTGATGACGATGGTTTCACCGCCACGGTCGGTGGCGGTGAAGGAGATCTCATCCAGCAGCTTTTCCATCACCGTATGCAGGCGGCGGGCGCCGATGTTCTCGACCGTCGCGTTGATCTCCGCGGCCAGGTCTGCCAGCACGTCGATGGCTGCCTCTTCGAACTCCAGCGTGACTTCTTCCGTGCCGATCAGTGCCTTGTACTGAATGATCAGGCTGTTCTCCGGCTCGGTCAGGATCAGCTTGAAGTCGTCGCGGGTGAGCGGGTTGAGCTCCACGCGGATCGGCAGTCGGCCCTGCAGTTCCGGCAGCATGTCCGAGGGCTTGGAGAGATGGAAGGCGCCCGAGGCGATAAAGAGGATGTGGTCGGTCTTGACCGCGCCGTGCTTGGTCGCGACCGTCGTACCTTCGATCAGGGGCAGCAGATCGCGCTGTACGCCTTCACGGCTGACGTCCGCGCCGGCGCGTTCGGAGCGGGCAGTGATCTTGTCGATCTCGTCCAGGAAGACGATGCCGTGCTGCTCGACATTGTTGACGGCGTCCATAACGACGGACTCCTCGTCCAGCAGCTTGTCGCTCTCTTCCGCGATCAGGATATCATAGCTTTCCGACACCTTCATACGGCGCTTCTTTGTGCGCCCGCCCATGGCCTTGCCGAAGATATCATTGAGGTTCAGCATGCCCATCGAAGCCCCGGGCATCCCCGGAATGTCCATGGTCGGCAGTTGAAGACCGCCGGTGTCGGCCACGTCGATCTCAACATCCCGGTCGTCGAGCTGTCCTTCCCGCAACATCTTGCGGAACTTGGCGCGGGTGTCGGCGCTGGCGTTCTCGCCCACCAGGGCGTTCAGAACCCGCTCTTCGGCGTGCAGTTCCGCCTGGGCCTTGACCTCGGCGCGCAGCCGCTCGCGGGTGGTGTGGATCGAAACCTCCACCAGATCGCGGATGATCTGCTCCACGTCGCGGCCCACGTAACCCACCTCGGTGAACTTGGTGGCCTCGACCTTCAGGAAGGGCGCCTGGGCCAGCTTGGCCAGGCGGCGCGCGATCTCGGTCTTGCCGACGCCTGTCGGGCCGATCATCAGGATGTTCTTGGGCAGCACCTCCTCGCGCAGTTCGTCCGGCAGTTGCTGGCGCCGCCAGCGGTTGCGCAGGGCGATGGCCACCGCGCGCTTGGCGTCTTTCTGGCCGACGATATAGCGGTCCAGTTCCGAGACGATCTCGCGCGGGGAAAAGGCGCTGGCGTGAGAGGAAGAAGAGGTCGAGCTACTCATTTTGGCGAAGCCTTGGATTCAGGGAGCTTTTGTCCTGTCGTACCGTCCGGCGCCCTTACTTGGCCGGCAGACTCTCGAGCAGGATGTTGTTGTTGGTATAGATGCAGATATCCGCGGCGACCGCCATGGATTTCCGCGCGATTTCTTCCGCATCCAGGCCGTCGATGTCGATCAGGGCGCGCGCCGCCGAGAGGGCGAAGTTGCCGCCGGAGCCGATGCCGATCAGGCCGTCTTCCGGCTCCAGTACATCGCCGGTGCCGGTCAGGACCAGCGAGGTCTCACTGTCTGCCACCGCCATCATGGCTTCCAGCCGCCGCAGGTAGCGGTCGGTCCGCCAGTCCTTGGCCAGCTCGACGCAGGCCCGGGTCAACTGACCCGGATAGGTCTCCAGCTTGGCCTCGAGCCGCTCGAAGAGGGTGAAGGCGTCGGCGGTCGCTCCGGCAAAACCGGCCAGCACCTGGTCCTTGCCCAGGCGCCGCAGCTTGCGGGCGTTGGATTTGATGACGGTGTTGCCCAGGCTGACCTGGCCATCACCCGCGATCACCACCTTGTCGCCCTTGCGGACCGACAGGATCGTGGTGCCTCGCCATTGCGGAATCTGGTTCTGTGACATGGCAAGAGAAATGGTCCAACTTTGCCGCGCGTTCAAGAAGAAGCTGCAAGAATCGCGCGGCGCGCGAGCCGCCGGCCGGCTCTACGCTTTCCGGGTTCTAGGCTTCTCCGGATCGGCTTTCCGTCGGCCTGCTGTGGCAAATGTCGGTCATTTCCAAGGAATTTCGTGACAGATCCTTTGCTTCTTTATTGGCCAGCGCCGTGACGACCTGATAAAAGAGCGCGGCTTCGGGCTGGAATGCCCGATAGACCAGTAAATCCGATGGAAGGACCAGCCGATGCGCCAAGCGAGCGTCGAGCGAAACACGCAGGAAACCCAGATTTCCGCGACCGTCAACCTGGACGGCAGCGGTCTTTATGATGTCGAGACCGGGATCGGCTTCCTCGACCATATGCTCGAACAGCTTTCGCGCCATAGCCTGATCGACATCACCCTGCGCGCGAAGGGCGATCTGCACATCGACTTCCATCACACCACCGAAGACACCGGTATCGCGCTGGGACAGGCGGTTTCCAAGGCTTTGGGCGACCGCAAGGGCATCTGGCGCTACGGCTCCGCCCTGATTCCAATGGACGAAACCCTGACCCGCGTTGCCCTCGATGCCTCGAACCGGCCCTACCTGATCTGGAAGGTGGATTTCAGCCGGGACAAGCTGGGCGAGATGGATACGGAACTCTTCAAGGAGTGGTTCCAGGCCTTCGCGCAGAACGCCGGCCTGACGCTTCATGTCGAGAACCTCTACGGTGAGAACAACCACCACATCGTGGAATCGAGCTACAAGGCCCTGGCGCGGGCCCTGCGCGAGGCCTTCGCGATCGATCCGCGCAAGGCGGATGCCGTGCCCTCGACCAAGGGAAGTCTCTGATTTAAATCCACTTTCAGGTGGATCTCCGAGCGCGGCCGGACGGCTGCGCAACCGAAGAATGTGTTAGGAGCAGCATCCGATCATGACCCTTGCCCTTATCGATTACGGCTCGGGCAATCTCCGCTCCGCGGCGAAATCGCTGGAGCGGGCTGCGGAAGAATCGGGCCTCTCGACCCGGATCGTCGTGACTTCCGATCCCGAAACCGTGCGGCTGGCCGACCGGATCGTGCTGCCGGGCGTGGGCGCCTTCGCGGACTGCCGCCGGGGTCTGGGCGCCCTGCCCGGCATGATCGAGACCCTGGAGGAGCGGGTGATCCGCGCCGCCCGGCCCTTTCTCGGCATCTGTGTCGGCATGCAGCTCATGGCCACGGTGGGCCGGGAACACGGGGACTGTGAAGGCCTTGGCTGGATTCCTGGCGAAGTGGTCGCCCTGAACCCGGACGACCCCGACCTGAAGGTGCCGCACATGGGCTGGAATCAGCTCGAACTCGCCGATCAGGCGCATCCGGTGCTGGCAGGCCTGGGCCGGGATCCCCATGTATACTTCGTTCACAGCTATCATCTGCTGCCAAGCGAGCCCGAGCGGGTACTCGCAAGGGTGGGCTATGGTGGCAGCGTGACCGCGGTCGTCGGTCGCGACAATCTGGTCGGTACCCAGTTTCATCCCGAGAAGAGCCAAAAGGCCGGCTTGAAGCTGCTGGAAAACTTCTTGAAATGGACTCCTTGATGTCAATCTCCGGTGTGAATTCCCAGCAAACCGAAGAACGGCCGCCAAGCGTTGTGGTCGATCGGCTCGAGGCCTTCGAAGGCCCGGATATGCATGATCTCTGTGATGCGGCCGAGGCGGCCATTTTGGATGGCGGCGGCTTCGGTTGGCTCACGCCTCCGCCCCGGCATGTGATGGAAACCTACTGGCGGGGCGTTCTGCTGGTTCCGGAGCGCGAGCTTTTCGTCGCGCGCCTGGACGGCACCATCGCCGGCTCCGCCCAGCTCGTCCGTCCGCCGCGCAACAACGAGGCCCAGAGCCACTGCGGGCAACTGACCACGTTCTTCCTCGCCCCCTGGGCGCGCGGCCACGGCCTGGCGCGCATGATGGTCGAGCGGATCGAGAGGGCGGCGCGCGATGCTGGGCTTAAGGTCCTGAACCTCGATGTGCGCGAGACTCAGGAGCGCGCCATTCAGATCTATGATCAGCTCAAGTTTCGCCGCTGGGGCGAGCATCCGCAGTATGCCCGGGTCGATGGCAAGTGGGTCACCGGCTATTTCTACACGAAAGATCTCGAGAGCAACTTTTAGGCCTTATTCCGATGATCATTTTTCCCGCCATCGACCTGAAAGACGGCGCGGCCGTGCGGCTTCGCCAGGGCGAGATGGACAGCGCCACGGTCTTTAACAGCGATCCGGCTGATCAGGCGCGGCTGTTTCGCGCCGCCGGCTTCGAATGGCTGCATGTGGTCGATCTCAACGGCGCCTTCGAGGGCTATCCGGTGAACCGGGACACGGTGGCTGAGATCGTAAAAGCCGTCGATCTGCGCATCCAGTTGGGCGGCGGTATCCGCGAGCTCGCGACCATCGAAAGCTGGCTCTCGGCGGGCATCGAGCGGGTAATCCTGGGCACCGTCGCGCTCAAGGATCCGGCCCTGGTCAAGGAGGCCTGCCGCAAGTTTCCGGGCCGCGTGGTGGTCGGCATCGATGCCAAGGGCGGCCGCGTCGCGGTCGAGGGCTGGGCCGAAGTCAGTGAAATGCTGGCGACGGATCTCGCCCGGAGTTTTGAGGACGCCGGCGTCGCTGCAATCGTTTACACGGATATCGACCGGGACGGCCTTTTGCAGGGGGCGAACGTGGCGGCGACGGCCGCGCTTGCCGAGGCGGTTTCCATTCCGGTGATCGCTTCGGGAGGGGTTGCCTCGATCGACGACATCGCGGCCCTTCGCGCAGTTGCTGACAAGGGGATCGAGGGCGTGATCTGCGGCCGGGCGCTTTATGACGGCCGGATCGATCCGGCCGCGGCGCTGGTCATGGTGGCTGCACCCCTGGACGCGACGGCGGGTTGAGGTCGGGACGATGCTGAAAGCGCGCGTCATCCCCTGTCTGGACGTCAAGGACGGCCGGGTTGTCAAGGGAGTGAACTTCATCGGTCTGCGCGATGCGGGCGATCCGGTGGAGCAGGCCCGGGTCTACGATGCAGCCGGCGCGGACGAGCTTTGTTTTCTCGATATCACCGCCAGCCATGAAAAGCGCGACACGATGCTCGACGTGGTGTCACGCACCGCGGAGGCCTGTTTCATGCCCCTGACCGTCGGCGGTGGCGTGCGCGAAGTCGAGGATATCCGCCGCCTGCTTCTGGCCGGTGCCGATAAGGTTTCCATCAACACGGCGGCGGTCCGCAATCCGGAATTCGTGCGGGAGGCCGCCGAAAAGTTCGGGGCCCAGTGCATTGTCGTGGCCGTTGACGCCAAACAGGTCGCTGATGAGCGTTTCGAGATCTTTACCCATGGCGGGCGCGAGCCGACCGGCATCGACGCCGTGGCCTGGTCCCGGCGCATGGCTAACTATGGCGCCGGCGAGATCCTGCTGACCTCCATGGACCGGGACGGCACGAAGCAGGGCTATAACATCGCCCTGACCCGCGCCGTGTCCGACGCCGTGCCGGTTCCCGTGATTGCATCCGGCGGTGTCGGCAGTCTCGAGCACCTGAGTGCCGGCATCCGTGATGGCCATGCCAGCGCCGTCCTGGCGGCATCGATTTTTCATTTCGGCGAATACTCGATTGCTGAAGCCAAGGCCTTTATGGCAAAGGACGGCATTCCCGTTCGCGTAACGGGTGCTGTCTGATCGCTGGGTTACAACCTCTGTATCGTGGGAAAGTCGTTTTTGAAAACGGTTGCAATCCTGTAAGATCAAAGTTAACTCACCTTGAGCTGCCACTTCGCGGGACCGATGGGCCTGCAAACCTCGTTGGGCTGTCCGAAAATGGAAGATGAAAATCAGAAGATGGCGGAACTGGAGCTCGACGGACGCGTCCTGGATCACCTCTTCGAGGTGATTGAGAGCCGCCGTGACGACGATCCCGAAACCTCCCATACGGCCAAGCTCTTCAAGAAGGGTGTGCTGAAGATCGCCCAAAAGGTCGGTGAAGAGGCCACCGAGACCGTCATCGAGGGGGTAGCTGGCGGCCGCGACAAGCTGGCCGATGAATCCGCCGACCTGCTCTATCACCTGCTGGTGCTCTGGGCCTCACGCGGCCTGAAACCCTGCGATATCTGGCGGCAGCTCGAAGGCCGCAAGGGAATTTCGGGGATCGCGGAAAAAGCGTCACGGGGTTTGCCGCAGTCCGACGCCCCTGAAACCGCGGAAGAGGGCGGCAGCGATGACCCTGCGAAGGAATCCCTCCAGGCTTGAGGCTCAAGGCCTTCTGTCGTAGCGTCCGCGCGAGGCGGAGCGCCACAGCCGCTGTATTCTGCCGCCATATTCACAACAGGACGGGATCGGGACAGTCATGGCCTACGACGACAGCAACATCTTTGCCAAAATCCTGCGGGGCGAAATCCCCTGCGACAAGGTCTATGAAGACGATCACGCCCTGGCCTTCCGGGATATCAACCCGCAGACGCCGACCCATGTCCTGGTGATTCCCAAGGGCGCCTACGTCTCTTTCGATGACTTTTCCGCTCAGGCTTCGGCGGAAGAAATCGCCGGTTTCGTCCGCGCCGCCGGCAAGGTGGCCCGGGACCTGGGGCTGGTCGCGCCGGGTTATAGGGTTCTCGCCAACCACGGTGCCGACGCCCATCAGGAAGTCCCCCATTTTCACCTGCACCTCTTCGGCGGCAAGGATCTGGGCCGGATGATCAAGCCGGCGGACAAGTAGGGTAAAGCCCGGCCTCACCTCAGCCGTCTATCGTGCCTGCCCTGCCCTGTGCTAGCCTGTGCTGATTGGGGTGATGACAGGGAGAGTGCGATGGACAGGCTGCGGGATATCGCGGAAGAAGCGACCAAGGGCATCGATAAGCTGCTGGTGACGCATCTGACGCCGGAACAGTTCAAGGAGGTCGAAAGAATCATCGAAACGGCGGTGATCAAAGCCTTGCTCGAAGGACAGCATCGCGCCGTCGACGCCGCCCTACAGGCGCCTGAAGCGGATCAGGACGTGGCCCATAAGATCGCGACGGCCATCCGGCTGAAGAATGACGCCCTGATCGTCAATCTTTCCAGTTTGCGGTAGCCGGGCCGCCGTCTTCGTATTGCCCTGTGACCGAAAGAATCTGATTCGCAGCCGGGCGACTGAGACAGGATCTTGCGCTGCAGCAAGATCGTCGCGCCGGACAGGGCAGCCTTCTTTCAGGACCCAGTGACTGCGAAGCCGCTGCCTTACATCTCAATGACTTGGGTTGCAGCGGACACATAGCTTCCCTGCAAGATCGTGCATTTAATCAAGGCTATGGAATCTCTATATTTTGTGCATCGCAACATTTCGGGTTGCGATGAGAAATCTGGAGACCTTAGCCATGAAAAACCTTCTCCACGCGATTGCGCAGAAGCTTGCAGCCGTCCTGATGTTTTTTGAGAACGTCGGCGCAGCCACGCGGATTTCGAACGACATCATGCGTGGCCGTGACCCGCGGGAATTCGATATGCGGGCGCTTCGGATCTCGGACGCCTATCACTCTTATCGGGCAGTCTGACCGTTAAATCTCCCTGCCCGGCGGTAAGCGCCGGTAGGACAGGGCTTCGGCGATATGCGGCCGATTGATCCCGGCGCTGCCGGCCAAATCCGCCAGCGTGCGGGCGACCCTCAGCACCCTGTGATATCCCCGTCCGGTCAGACGCAGGCGCTCCGCGGCCTGTAGCAGGAGCGCCTGGCCTTCCGCATCGGGCGTGGCAACCTCTTCCAGTAGCTTGCCGTCGACCTCGGCATTGCAACGCGGTCGCGAATCCTCCGGAAGATGCGCGTAGCGCTCCCTTTGCAGCCGCCGGGCCTGCGCGACCCGTGCCGCCACCGCGGCCGAGCCTTCACTGGGCGGCGGCAGAGAGAGGTCCTGGACCTTGACCGCCGGCACATCGAGATGAAGGTCCATCCGATCATAAAGAGGCCCGGAAATCTTGGCCTGATAGTCGGCTGCACAGCGCGGAACACGGCCGCAGGCGGCCGCCGGATCACCGAAATAGCCGCAGCGGCAGGGATTCATTGCCGCAACCAACTGCACCCGCGCCGGATAGGTGACGTGGGCGTTGGCCCGCGCTATGGACACGCGGCCCGTTTCCAGGGGCTGGCGCAGAGCTTCCAGCGTCGCTCTGCTGAATTCCGGCAGTTCGTCGAGAAAAAGCACGCCCAGATGGGCCAGTGAAATCTCCCCCGGTTTGGCACGCAGTCCGCCACCGGCCAGTGCCGGCAGGGAGGCCGAGTGATGCGGGTCGCGAAAGGGGCGCCGGCGCAGCAGCCGGCCGCCTTCCAGGGTTCCGGCCACCGAGTGGATCAAGCTGACTTCCAGGGCTTCCGCGGGCTCCAGTGGCGGCAGAATGCCAGGAAGCCGCTGCGCGAGCATGGATTTTCCGGCGCCGGGCGGCCCGGTCATCAGGAGGTTGTGTCCGCCGGCGGCGGCGATCTCCAGGGCACGCTTGGCGCTGTCCTGGCCTTTGATATCCCGCAGGTCGAGAGTTGTATCGTCGCCTTCGTCCAGCGCCGGCGCCGGCGGGCTCAGCACCTGGCTGCCCTTGAAGTGGTTGATCAGGTTGAGCAGGGTCGTGGGCGCGAGGATCTCGATACCCTGGGCCCAGGCGGCTTCACCGCCCTGCTCTTCCGGGCAGATCAACCCGAGATCCCGCGCCGAGGCGTTTAAGGCGGCGGCCAGTACACCGCTGACCGGCATGATGCGTCCGTCCAGGGCGAGCTCACCCAGGACTGAGTAACCCAGAACTTCATCCCCGGGCAGCACATTCATCGCGACCAGCAGGCCGAGGGCGATGGGAAGATCGAAGTGGCTGCCTTCCTTCGTAAGGTCGGCCGGCGCGAGATTGATCACGATGCGTTTGGGCGGCAGGGACAGACCGAGCGCGGTCAGGGCGGCGCGCACCCGGTCGCGGCTTTCCGCCACCGCCTTGTCGGGCAGGCCGACGATGGAAAAGGCCGGCAGACCGGATGCCATCTGGACCTGAACGTCGACCCGCACAACCTCGACGCCCGCAAAGGCGACGGTATTCACTCTCGCGACCATACAACGCCGATTCACACGTGAAAGTAGTCTCCGGGTATCGCAGGCCCCTGCCCGCTTGTCAAACCTGCGCGACCGCCTTTTCGGGGCCGGCGATGAAACGCGGCGGCGATCCGCCGTTGGCCTGTGAGTCTTCCAGCGTGACGCCTGCGCCGTGAACAGGGGGGAGATTCAAAGAAAGCGCAAGGCGTGAAGGAGACAGGTTTTGCGGTAACAGGAGCATAGAATATGGCCAGTCAACCGCTCAAAAAAGCGAAATATCATTGCAGAATATTCAAACATAAATTGTATCAGCAGGCTGTCATCGGACCGACGGAGAAGGGTAACAGTTGTAAAAAACCAACCGGATGGTTATAGAAGAAAAATGGAATCTCGCAGGGAAAGAACGCAGCGGAAGATCCTGGAAGCCGCGGCCGACGCCTTTTGGCAGCAGAGCTATCAGGCCGTGAATGTGAACCGGATCTGTGATCTCGCGCGTGTCAACAAGGCGACCCTCTATCAGCATTTCGGCTCTAAAGAGGCGCTCGCCGTGGCCACGATCGCGCTCCACTTCGAACGCCAAGAGAGTGAGATTTTCGAAGCGGCCCTGGCGGCGGCCCCTAATCCGATCGATCGCCTGACCGGGATTTATCAGCGGGTTTATCAGCAGCATTTGAGCCGTTATGATCGCGGCGAAAGCTGCGTCGGCTGCCCATTTGTCAATATATCCAACGAGATGGCGGCAGATTCACTGCTGATTCGAGAGGCTGTTTCTGAGGTCTTCGATAAGATCAGGACCATCTACCGTCTGCTGGCGCGCGACGCCAAAGTTATTGGTTACGCGAATCGGGAGCAGGACGGCGACGTCGTTTCCTCTGCTTTGCTGACGGTCATGAACGGCGCCATGGTCTCGGCAAAAACGGAAAACCGGCCCGAGGCAATTCTCGAGAGCCTGGAGATCGCAAAACTGGTCCTGCGCGGTTGAAGGGTCTCTTCCGCCGCATTTAGCTCGAATAAGACGAAAATGCCGTATTTCTTAAAAACCGACCGGTAGGTTACACAACATGTTACGCATCTTATGCGGGTTAAATATGCGTTAGATGCAAGTGAATGAATCCGACGACCCGGTGAGAGACAATCGGATTCATCCGCCGCCCGCTTTCGATGCAGGTGTTACAGTTTATTCGGGAGCCCTCATTCTGCGTGACCGGGCGAAACTCAGAAGCAAGAGTCCCAGCCCAAGCAGTCCGAGAGACGCGGGTTCAGGCACAGCGACAGCCCGCACTTCAAAATCATAGGTCTTATCGAAGGTTGTTGTGCCGTTACTGCTGTAGGAGAGGCTGACATTGTCGAAGTAGCCATCCTGACCCTGGTTGAAGCTCCCGACCCCGACCGAGAGAAGCAGCATCTCCGCGTCCAGAAAGTCCGCATCGAACTCGGTCAGCCAACTGCCCAATGTCAGTAACTTCGTCTGACTGAAGGCTTGCCCGAAGCCGCCGGTCTGCCAGAAAAGACCGTTGTTCAGATCTATCTGCACATCCGTCCAGCTTCCCGTCGCAACGGGCGAGTTGCCGTTCAGATAATCTTCGTAGACGAGGGTGACGAAGCCATCGCCGCCGTTCTGCGTGGTCAGTGGGTTGGAAAAGGTGAGCTTGATGGCAGGCGCGGCGAACGTGTTGCCGCCCGGGACGTTCGCTTTATAGAAGGAATATCCCAGCCGAAAGCTGCTGTTGAGGACAGCGCCCGCGGTGCCGTAGCTGTCCGCGACGCCGATCTCGGCCTTATGATTGTTGTCGAAGCCGGTTTGCAGCCGGGCGGCGCCTTGCGGCAGAGGCGCGTTGTTTTCCAGATTACCGCCTGCGCCGTTCAGGCTGACGATGTCGGCCGAACCACCCGGGCGCACGTCATTTTCAAACCATTGCCCAAGGGCGGTAAAGCTTGCGTCGATCGAGTCTTCGACGATGGTAGCCGCGAAGGCGCGCTCGGCACTGACGAGAGTTACCGCGAACAGGCCTGCTGTGATAATGGATCGGGCCGTGATAACGGATTGGACTGCGCGCCGGACGAAGCCGGCGCGAATAGAAGCACTCTGCATGTAACCATCCCCCGGTAAGTTGGCCCTAATGAAGCGGGCCGATGGTTTCCAGTCTTAACGAGGCGCCTCCTATCGTTCGAAAAACGATCCCTCGGGAGGCCACCTCAAGTACCCGCAATGGTAAGCAAGAATTAAGCCAGAGATTGTAGTGCCGCGATTTCATAGGCTTACGCCATGTCTCCTGTAAAACCGTCTTCAGATTGTAAAAACGGCCGACGGAAAATTGTCGAAAAGTCGCCTCGCTTTTTGCCTGAAGACACTGCCGAAAGCTTTTAAGTATATAACAACAAATAAGTTATTCAGATTTTCAAGTCGCGATACGACTGTAATATTTTTCGACAAAAATCTCGTTTAATGAGAAAATGCAGAGTTAGTTCAAACAGTTATTCTCCCGCGACTTTTGGCTCGCGGTTTCATTGACCAAAGCTTAGCATGCGGGAATGCAGCCTCCGCCGCCTTCTTACCTCGCAGGTGCCGTAAAGTGCCTTTTGCTCGTGATCGCCCTGAGTTTGTCTGTACCTCAATACCTGCAGGCCAACGTCATTGGCGAAGTCAGGGCAGAAGACTGGGCTTTGGCGTTGCCTTCGGGGGTCTGGCGCCGGATCCATCGCATGCAGCCGGATGCCCCTGGATCCTTTACGCTGCAGGCGCATGGCGGCTCGGCTTTCGACAGTCGCCGCGGCCGGATCGTACTGTTTGGCAGCGATACCCATGGCGAGGACTGGAGCAACGCGCCACGCATCTTCGATGTCGGCTCGCTCACCTGGCGCCGCCTTTATCCCGATGACCCTCCTTCGAGCTACCGGGTGAACGAGGAAGGCCTGCCGGTCGCTGGCGCGTCAGGCGACCGTCCCTGGGCCATGCACAGCTTCGGGGCCGTCGATTACGACCCGCGGCGCGACGCGATCCTGGTCAGCAGCTACCCGGCTCATATGGAGCCCGGCCGCTTCAGCGATGCCCTGGCGGAGGTCTGGCCCAAGATCACGCGGCACCCCATCTGGCTTTTCGACCTGGAGCGGGAGCGCTGGAGGCCTTTGGAGCCGGCCAACACCTCGTTTTTTGCCTATGCCACCACCTACGACAGCGATCGTGGTGTGATGGTCGGGACCGCTTACCATGGTGTCTTTGAGCTGGGGTTGGAAGATCGGGTCTGGCGCAAGACGGCGGATGGCAGGGCGACCGGCTATCACAACAATGCAGTCTATGATTCGAAGCACAAAGCGCTGGTGCTCTTTGGCCGGAACGGCCTTGGCAACGACATTCTGGTCTATCGCTCCGAAGATGCCAGCCTTCGTCCTATGCCGACGCCCGGATTGCGTCCGCCACGGGATGAACACGCCCCCATGGCCTTTCACCCGAAGCTTGGGGAAAGCCTGGTGCTCGTCGATCGCTTCGAACCCGGGGCGTCTCGGCGTTTACGGGCGAGAGGCCGCGCGGAGACCTGGGCTTATAATCTGGGGCGAGACCGCTGGCGGCTTATCGAAAGCGCGAGCCTGCCCTTTGCTCTGGGGATGAACTACCACCTGCATTACGACCCGCAGCGCGATGTCCTGCTGCTCGTTACGGCAACACCACCCAAGACTGCGGGGCCGACAAGGGATTATCCCGAGGTCTGGGCGCTTAAGCTGTAACTGCGTCAGATCTTGGCGGTTTCGGGCTTTAAGCCCTCCGCGGGGCTGGCCTCTTCATCGCGATAGTGTTCCGCGTAGTCGACCACGACGCCGTAGTGCGGATCTTCGATGACGTTGACCTCGACCAGATTGCCGGCCTTCTCCAGCAGGTGGGAGCAGTCGGCACTCAGATGCTTCAGGTGCAGTCTTTTGCCGTAGTTGGCGTAACGTTCGGCCAGACTGTCGATGGCCTGTAGTCCCGAGTGATCCCAGACCCGGGAGCCCTGGAAGTCCACGACCACGTCCTCGCTGTCCTTCCGGGGGTCGAAGAGGTCCCGGAAGCTGGTGATGGAGCCGAAAAACAGCGGGCCTGACAGCTCGTAGACCGTCGTCTTGTCTTCCGACTGATAGCGCCGGGCGGTGATGCGCTTGGCGCTTTTCCAGGAAAAGACCAGCGCCGAGACGATGACACCCACCAGAACGGCGATGGCCAGGTCGGTGAAGACGGTCACGCCCGACACCAGCACCAGAACGAAGGCGTCGGAGCGGGGAATCTTGCGGATAATGCGGAAACTCGACCATTCGAAGGTACCGATCACCACCATGAACATCACCCCGACCAGGGCGGCGAGCGGGATCATTTCGATCAGCGAAGAGCCGTAAAGGATGAAAAACAGCAGGAAGCTGGCTGCCGCGATACCGGACAAGCGGCTGCGGCCACCGGATTTGATGTTGATCATGCTCTGCCCGATCATCGCGCAGCCGCCCATGCCGCCGAAGAAACCGGTCACCGTATTGGCGACGCCCTGTCCGACGCACTCCTGACTGGCACGGCCGCGGGTTTCGGTCAGTTCGTCGACCAGCGTCAGGGTCAGCAGAGATTCGATCAGGCCGATGGCCGCCAGAATCACCGCGTAGGGCAGGATGATCCACAAGGTCTCAAGGTTCAGCGGCACCATCGGAATTTGGAAGCTGGGCAGATTGCCCGAGATTGAAGTCAGATCACCGACCGAACGGGTTTCGAAACCCAGAAAGAGCGCGATCCCGGTGACGCCGAGAATGGCCGCCAGGGGCGCGGGGATCGCCTTCGTGACGCGCGGCAGGAAGTGGATGACCGCCATGGCAAGCGCGACCAGGCCGAGCATCACCACCAGTGCTTCGCCCTGCATCCACTGCAGGCTGCCGTCGGCGCCTTCGACCTTGAACTGGGAGAGCTGCGCCAGGAAGATCACGATCGCCAGACCGTTGACGAAGCCGAGCATGACCGGGTGCGGCACCATGCGGATGAACTTGCCGAGCTTGAGAACGCCTGCGGTGACCTGCAGCAGCCCCATCAGCACGACGGTGGCGAAGAGGTACTGGACGCCATGCTCGGCGACCAGCGATACCATCACCACCGCCAGGGCGCCGGTCGCGCCGGAGATCATGCCAGGCCGCCCGCCGATCACGGCGGTGATCAAGCCCACCAGAAAGGCGGCGTAGAGGCCCGAAAGCGGATGCACCCCGGCGACAAAGGCGAAGGCGACCGCTTCAGGCACCAGGGCCAGGGCAACGGTCAGGCCGGAGAGAATCTCGGTCTTTGGCGAGGCGGGGAGATACTTCTGAAGCGAGGCGTACAAGGCGGCATCCTGCGGGCTGGCAAAAAGAAATGCGCCGCAACGATATGTTGCAGCGCACAAATATCATAGCAGCCATCACTACGCGAGGAAACCGCTTAATCCCTGCCTGACTGCATAAGCCTATGCAAATTCTGCAGTTCTTGTAACAAATCCGTTAGAATTGCTGGAGAGGTGAGGCGTCTGTGCTCGAATATTGCGGCGCAAAATAAACGAATCAAGGCTAGATTGCCGTTCCTTGCCTGACGCTCATTTCCCGTGGATTTCGCCGTAACGCGCCTCGATGGCGTCCCAGATTTCAGCCTCGAGACAAACCTCGTCGTAGCGGTCGATTTCCTGCAGACCGGTGGGCGAGGTCACGTTGATTTCCGTCATGACGTCACCGATGACGTCGATGCCGACGAAGATCATGCCCTTGGCCTTGAGCGTGGGCCCGATGGCTTCGCAGATCTCCAGGTCCCGAGCGGTCAGGATCGACTTATCCGGCCGGCCGCCGACATGCATGTTGGAGCGGGCTTCGCCTTCGGCGGGCACCCGGTTGAGCGCGCCGGCGGGCCGTCCGTCGATCAGGATGATGCGCTTGTCGCCTTCCCGCACCGCAGGCAGGTACTGCTGAATGATGATGGGTTCCCGGTAAAGCTCGGTAAAGAGCTCCAGGAGGGAGTTGAGGTTCTCGTCGCCGGGCTTGATGTGGAAGACCCCGGCCCCGCCGTTGCCGAACAGGGGTTTTACGATGATGTCTTTGTATTCGTCCCGAAAGGCCGTGATCTCGTCCCGGTCGCAGGTGATCAGCGTCGGCGGCATCAGGTCCGGAAAGTGGGTGACGAAGAGCTTTTCCGGGGCGTTGCGCACCTCCATCGGATCGTTCACCACCAGGGTCTTGGGGTGGACATGTTCCAGCAGATGGGTGGCGGTGATGTAGGACATGTCGAAGGGCGGATCCTGGCGCATCAGCACCACATCGAGCTGGGTCAGATCGATCAGTTCCGACTCACCCAATTGCGCGTGCGCGCCCCGCTCCCGCGCCAGGCGCAGCGGCCGGCAGCGGGCGTAGACCCGGCCGTCCTTCAGGGAAAGGTCCTGCGGCTGATAGTGGTAAAGGCTATGGCCGCGGCGTTGGGATTCCAGGCCCAGCACGAAACTGCTGTCTCCGTCGATATCGATGGTCTCGACCGGATCCATCTGGATGGCGACCGCTAAGCTCATGTTATCGCTCCGCTTCCACTCTTGCTCTTCTGTTTGGATCTCAGCGCCCGCCGGGATCCGCGACAGCGGAATAGCCCAGTGCCGGGGCCGGCTCAAGCGCCGACTTCAATTAAGGTTGCTCTTGAGCTGCTGCAAGAGCCTGGCTGCCTCGTGCCGTGCATTGGGCGAGTCCGCGAGGGAGAGGCATTGCTCCAGGGCGAGGATCGCGGCGCGGAGATTGTCCTGATCGGCATGGAGAATGCCGGCCTCGCGCCAGAGTGCCGCTTCGGCCGGTGCGAACATCAGCATGGTCTCGATCACTTCCAGGGCTTCCCTGGTCTGGTTCTGCCGCAGCAGGCGGATCTTGATGTTGTCCTGCAGGCGCTTGAGGATCATGCGGTTGGCGGTCGGACGGTAGTGCTGCGGATGCAGTTCCGCGTCCGGCCCGCCGACGGCTTTCAGCAGGCTCCGCAGCTCCGCCGTATCGCGCTCGACGCCGCCGTAGAAGGGGTCGATGATCCGGCGGTTTTCGCCGTCTTCCATGCGCAGCAGAAAGTGGCCGGGAAAGTTGAGACCCTCGATGTGCCAGCCCTGTGCCCGGGCGCAGTGGAGGTAAAGAATGCCCAGGGCGATCGGCAATCCCTTCTGCCGGTCGATCACCCGCATCAGGTTGGCGTTCTGCAGATCGTCGTAGTTCAGACTATCGCCTTTATAGGCATGGCGCTCGAAAAGAGTCGTGTTGATGGCCGTGATTTGTGCCGCGAGTCTGTCGGATCCTGCGGCCCCTTCACGCTCCCGTCCATAAGCCGCTGCCGTGTCCCGGGCCAGCAGTGCCAGATGGTGGCGGTAGCGGTCGAGCGATACACGTGGCCGGTCCAGGGCCGCAAGCAGGAGCGCCGCTTCGGCGAGGTCGATCTGCGCGTCGGCCTGGCCACCGACGCGGCGCAGGCTTGCTTCCAGTTCCTTACGGCCGCTTGCACTTGACCAGTTCATCTGTCTTTCGCCGCCTGCGTGACGACGCCTGTTGCTCCGGATCTGCCTTAGGAGCGGCGTGCGGGATCGTCCTTCAATGTGACGTAGTTCACCACCTTGCGCACGTAGGCGATGTCTTTTGCGTGACCGATCACGCGCGTGAGTTCGGTTTGGTTCTGCGCGATACCCATCAGGTAGACTGTGTTGTTCACGGATTCCACCGAATAGTTGATGGAGGTCACGCCGCTGTCGATCAGCAGTTTGCCCTCCAACTGGGTCTCGATCCAGAGATCCCGGGCCACGTCGCCAATGGATGACTGATCGGTGACCTCGATTTCATTGATCACCTCGCGCACGCCCTTGGCCTGCCAGGCCAGCCGCACCGCCGACAACTCTGTCTCCGGCTGCTCCACCGATCCGGTCAGGAGAACCCGCCCCTCCTGGACCTGAAGGTTGATGTCCGTGAAGAGAGTCTCACTCTCCTGCAAGAACAGGTGATTGATGTCGAGCCGTGTCTCGGTGTCCTGCAGAGCACCCTGAAACCCCCGCTCCTGCGCCGCGGCCGTCGCCGCGGTCGCTCCGACACCGACGGCGACACCCGCCGGGGTGCAGCCGCTGAGGCCCAGCAGCCCGAGCCCGAAGGCGGCGGCGATGACGCCAGGCCTGTTTGCTAACAAGGTACCACGCGCGCCTGATGCGTCAGTCCGGGCAGAAGTTCCGGTTTTCCAAATCGCTCTTACCATCGCAGAGGCTGAAGTCCTTTGAGTTGTATATGAAGACTCTACCTTAATTATTTGATTCACGCCATGCATCCTCAATATGCCGAGGCCAGTGAAAAGGCGCGATCAAGATGACGTCAAAGCGGCAATCGCAAGGCGAGACTTTGGCATTTCGCTGCAGAAAGATTTCCGCCGCCTGGCGGATACGCTGCTGTTGACGTGGTCCGATCGCTTCCTGAGCGAGATCGAGGCTGGCCCGCGCCTTCACCTCGACGAAAATCAATAACTGTCGCCTCCGCGCGATCAGATCGATCTCCCCCAGGGGTGTGCGATAGCCGCGGCTCAGAAGGCGATATCCTTTCAGCAGCAACAGTGCTGCGGCTACCGCCTCGGCCCAGCGGCCCTTGCGATAGGCCTTCAGGCGCCGCTTGTCGGTCATGGCCCTGGTGGTGTGAGCGACCGCATCACGGGGCGGTGTCCTCGTCCGACAGCGCGAGCGCGCGGCTGTAAACCTGGCGCTTCGGCAGGCCGGTCTTCTGCACCGCTGTGGCCACGGCGTCTCTGAGACTTTGATCCCTGCTCAGCTCTTCCAGGAGGATCCGGTCCAGGTCCGCCGCGGGATCTTCGGCGGCTTCGGTGGCGCTGCCGATCACCACAACCACCTCGCCCTTGGGCGTCCCGGCCTCGCCGTAGTGCTGCGCCAGTTCGTCCAGGCTGCCGCGCCGGAGCTCCTCGAACTTCTTGGTCAGTTCGCGGGCAACGGCCCCTTGCCGTTCGCCCAGCGTTCCGGAGGCGTCGGCCAGCATGTCCGCCAGGCGCCTTGGAGACTCGTAAAAGATCAGGCTTGCCGGGATGCCGGCCAGTTCGGCGAGGGCTTTCCGCCGGGCGGCTGACTTGGGCGGCAGGAAGCCATGAAAGTAGAAGCGGTCGCTTGGCAGGCCGGAGAGGACGAGAGCGGAGAGCGCCGCCGAGGCGCCCGGGAGCGTGGTGACTTCCAGACCGGCCTCGATCACCTCCCGCACCAGCTTATAGCCGGGATCGGAAATCAGCGGCGTTCCCGCGTCGGAGACCAACGCCACAGCCTCGCCACATTTCAGACGTTCGATAATCCTAGGCCGGACCCGTTCCGCGTTGTGCTCATGGTAGCTGATGAGGGGCGTCGTGATGCCGTAGGCCTGTGTCAGCCGCCGGGTGATCCGCGAGTCCTCGCAGGCAATGGCGGCCGCGGCCATCAAGGTGTCACGGGCGCGAAAGGTCAGGTCGCCCAGGTTGCCGATCGGCGTGGCGACAAGATAGAGGCCGGCGCGCAGTCTTGCCGGGCCGCTTCGCATCGGCAGCGCAGAGACAGCGTCGGCGGCGGATGCGGATTCAAGTGCCGCTTCGGCCGCACCACCAGGGGCTGTTTGGGCCGGATTGGCCGTATTCCGGGGTGTACTTCGCGTGGCCGCGCGGCTAGGCTCTTTGCGCCCCGAGGAAAATGGATTTGAGCGTGAATTTTTTGACATTCTCACCGCGCCGCTGCGCCAACCTGGGGGTCGAGCGCTCTTCGCTCGGCTTGGGTATCGTGGTTTCGCTGTCGCTTCTGCTGCTGACAGCCTGCGCACAGACGAAAGTAGCCAATCAGCCCCAGGATGTGCAAGCGCAGGCGGAGGCCCAGCCAGAGGCCGAGGCCGGCGGCCAGGGAACGGCACAAAACTTCGATGAGACCCTGTCTCAGTTTGAAGGTGGCCCGATTCAGGGCGAAGCGGTCGGCCAGGATGATGGGTTTGTAAAGGTCGCCATGCTGCTGCCGCTCAGTGGTCAGCACAAGCAGGTGGGCCAGGCGCTGCTCAATGCGGCCCAGGTCGCTCTCTTCGACTTGGCTGGTGAGAACTTCAAGCTGGTGGTGCAGGACACCGCGGGCACACCACAAGGTGCGACGGCGGCGGCGGAAGCCGCTCTGGCCGAGGGTGTCGAACTGATCATCGGCCCGCTGTTTGCGACCTCCGTCGAAGCCGTAAAGCCCGTCGCCAAGGCTGCGGACGTTAAGGTCCTGGCCTTCTCCAGCAATCGTGACGTTGGCGGTGACGGGGTCTATGTCATGGGCCTGGCGCCGCATCTGCAGGTCGAGCGGATCATCGCTTACGCGACGTCCCAGGGTCTGCGTCAGTTCGGTGTCCTGGCGCCCGACACGCCTTACGGGAAGGCCGTCGCCCAGTCCATGCGCCTTGCGGTCGAACGCAACGGCAGTTTCCTGAACCGACAGATCTTCTACGATCCTGCCTCGCCGGACCTCTCGCCCGAAGTGCGCTCGCTTGCGAACTACGAGGGTCGCAAGTCGTCCCTGGATGCGCGGAAGCAGGCTCTGGCCGCTGCGGGCGATGCGGCCTCCCGCCGGGCCCTGGCGCGCCTGCAGGGTTCCGAGACGCTCGGGACCCTGGAATTCGATGCCATTCTTCTGGCCGGTACGGCCCAGCAGGCCCTGTCGCTTGCGCCGCTCCTCGCCTACTACGATGTCGACCCCAACGTGGTGCGCTTTCTCGGCACGGCTCTTTGGGACGGCGCGAACCTCGGCGCCGAGCCCTCACTGAAAGGCAGTTGGTACGCCGCGCCGGCGCCGGAATTCTGGAATTCCTTCAAGACCCGCTACAGCGAGACCTTCGGGACCACGCCGCCGCGCATCGCCAGCCTGGCCTACGATGCCACCGCGCTCGCAGCGGTCCTGACCGCCCAGGCGGCCGAACAGGGTATCGATCCGGTCTTCGATGACGTGACCTTTACCCAGGCCAGCGGCTTTGCGGGCATCGACGGGATTTTCCGCTTCTATGCTTCCGGCGAGAGCGACCGGGGCCTTGCGGTGCTGGCCATCGAGCGGGAAGCCCCGCAAGTCATCGATCCGGCGCCGGGCAGCTTCGAAAATCTGATCAACTGACCGCTGCGCAAACTCTTAAGCCAGCAGGTGCGCCAGGACGGCGTCCAGCCGGCTGCGCCCCTCGTGACTGGCGGTCAGGCCTCTGTCCGTCAGCGTGACAAAGCCGGCTTCAGACAGCGAGCGAAGCCGTTCGCCGTTCAAGACCTGCTCCGCTTCCTTCCCGGTTTCCCGCAGAAAAGCCGCGCGGCTTATGCCCTCGCGCAGGCGCAGGCCCATCATCACCATCTCTTCCAGGCGCTGATCGGGCCCGATCTCCTGTTCGCCGCGGCTGGCGTGGCCGTCCCGTTCCACAGCTTCCAGCCAGGCTTCCGGGGCGCGGTGCTGCCGTGTCGCGATCTTCAGGCCTGTCCTACAGTCATCTCTCTCCAGCGTCAGGCGCCCGTGAGCGCCGGGCCCGACCCCCAGATAGTCGCCGTAGCGCCAGTAGGTCAGGTTGTGGCGGCTTTCCTGGCCAGGGCGGGCATGGTTGGAGATCTCGTAGGCGGGCAGGCCCCGCGCCTCCATCGCCACCTGGGTCAGGTCGTAGAGGTTTCCGGCCTGATCCTCTTCGGGAACCTGCAACTCACCGCGCCTCCAGGCGCCGTGGAAGACCGTGTTCTCTTCGATGGTGAGCTGATAGAGCGACAGATGACCGGCGCCTTCCTCGAGCGCCCGGTCGAGTTCGGCTTCCCAGTCTGTTTCACTTTGTGCGGGCCGGGCGTAGATCAGATCGAAGGAAAAGCGCGGGAAATGGCGGCGCGCCAGATCGATGGCCGCCAGGGCCTCTGCAGCGGAGTGCTGCCGCCCGAGAAACCGCAGGGCTTCGTCGTTCAGCGACTGAACGCCGAGAGACAGGCGTCCGACCCCGGCCGCAGCAAAGGCCGCGAACTTCCCCGCTTCCGCTGAGGTGGGGTTGGCCTCCAGCGTGATTTCGGCCTCCGCGGCCAGCCGCCAGTTGCGGCTGACGCGTTCGATGACCGCCGCCACGGTTTCCGGCGCCATGAGCGAGGGCGTGCCGCCCCCGAAGAAGATGCTGGTCACCTCTCGACCGGCCGTTTCGGCTGCGAAATGATCGAGCTCGGCCAGCAGAGCCCGGCGCCAGCGGCTGTGGTCGATCGAGTCCCGAACGTGGCTGTTGAAGTCGCAATAGGGGCATTTCGACAGGCAGAAGGGCCAGTGTATGTAGACGCCGAAACCGGGGTTCCGGTCCGTGTACGCCTGGGGCGTTTCCTTGAGCCTGACAGCGGTCATGCGGCCTCGAACACCTCGGCGACCAGCTTGCGAAAGGCATCGGCGCGATGGCTGATCGCATGTTTTCGCCCGGGATCCATTTCGCCGAAGGTGATGTCATAGCCTTCCGGCTCGAACATGGGGTCATAGCCGAAGCCCTGGGTGCCGCGCGCCGGCCAGACCATCTGGCCTTTCACCTCGCCTTCGAAGACAAGCTGGCGGCCGTCGGGCCAGGCCAGGCAAAGGGCGCAGACGAAGCGGGCCGAGCGGTCGCTGTTGCCCTGATCTGCCTGGGCCGTCAGTTCGTCCTGGACCCGCTCCATCGCCATACCGAAGTCCCGCTTACCGCCGGCGGCGCCGCTGCCGTCCGTCTCCGCCCAGCGGGCCGAATAGATTCCCGGTTCGCCGTTCAGGGCGTTCACGGCCAGCCCGGAATCGTCCGCCAGGGCCGGCAGTCCGCTGGCATCGGCGGCGGCCCGGGCTTTGAGGATCGCGTTGCCCGTGAAGCTGTCCTCGGTTTCCTCGGGTTCCGGCAGGTTCAGATCGCCCGCGGAGACCACGGTGACGCCATAGGGATGCAGCAGATCGGCGATTTCGCGCAGCTTGCCGGCGTTGTGGCTTGCCAGCACCAGCTTTTCGCCCCTGAGGTTTTCACGACCGCCTGTCATGCTGATCTCCCTCAATCGAGGCCGAGCGCCCGGCGTTGTGCCGCCGCGAGGGACTGGATACCGGCTTCGGCCAGATCCAGCAGCGCGTTGAACTGATCCCGGGTGAAGGCGGTTTCTTCGGCGGTGCCCTGGATCTCCACGATTCCGCCCCGGCCGGTCAGCACGAAGTTGGCATCGGCCTCGGCTGTCGAATCCTCGTCATAATCCAGGTCCAGCACCGGCGTGCCCTTGTAGAGACCGCAGGAAATGGCCGCGACCTGGTCGGAAAAGGGAATTTCGCTGATCGCCCCGAGGTCCTGCATATGGGAGAAAGCCCGGTAGAGCGCCACGTAGGCGCCGGTGATGGAGGCCGTCCGGGTGCCGCCGTCGGCCTGGATCACATCACAGTCGACCTTGATCTGACGCTCGCCGAAGCCCTTGAGATCCGTGACAGCGCGCAGGCTGCGGCCGATCAGGCGCTGGATCTCCTGAGTCCGGCCGGATTGCTTGCCCCGGGCCGCTTCCCGCGCGCTGCGGGAGCCGGTTGAGCGCGGCAGCATGCCGTATTCCGCCGTGACCCAGCCTTTTCCGCTGTTGCGCAGCCAGGCCGGCACAGAGTCTTCCACCGATGCGGTGCAGAGCACATGGGTGTCGCCGAACTTCACGAGGCAGGAGCCCTCGGCGTGTTTGTTGACGTCGATTTCCAGGGTGACGTCGCGGAGCTGGTCGGGCGTCCGGCCGGAAGGTCTCATGTTTGTGCCTCTATTCGTTCTTGGAACCGGGATCGTCCGGCATCCCTTGGATTGCGGCCGGAAGCTAGCCCAAGCCCAGGGTTACGTCCACTCCCCAGTGCGACCGCTTTCAAGCCCGGTGTCCGCGACCGCTTGGGCAGGTCATGGCCTGCGTTGACGCTGTTGCGGGCCGTTACTACATTGCAGGTGCGTGACGCAGGAAAGAAAGATGAAGCCCCGGCAGATCAAGGATGCTCCAAAGGTATCGGACCTCAGCGACCGATCGCGTGAGGTGTTCCGTCATATCGTCGATGCCTATGTCTCCACCGGCGCGCCCATAGGGTCGCGCACGATCTCGCGCGAGCTCGGCCTGGATCTTTCGCCGGCGACCATCCGCAATGTCATGGCCGATCTCGAGGATCTCGGGCTGCTTTACGCGCCCCATACCTCGGCGGGTCGACTGCCGACGGAGTTGGGACTGCGCCTTTTCGTCGATGGGTTGTTGGAGCACGGCAATCTGAACGAAGACGAGCGCGGCGCCATCGAAAGCCAGTGCGCGGCGGTTGGACGCTCCGTGCCGGAGTTGCTGGAGGAGGCGACCGGCATGATTTCCGGCCTCTCCCGCTGCGCCGGCCTGGTCGTCGCCCCCAAGGCGAGCGAAGCGCTGAAGCACATCGAGTTCGTGTCGCTGGGTCCGGGACGGGCGCTGGTGGTCCTGGTGACTGCGTCCGGACAGGTGGAAAACCGGGTCATCGATGTACCGGTCGGCCTGCCGCCGGCGTCTCTGGTCGAGGCGACCAACTATCTTTCCGCCCGCCTGGTGGGCCGGACCCTGGCGGAAGCGCGGGCCGAGGTGGTCAAGGAACTGGCCGCGCAGCGGGCGGTCCTGGATGAGCTGACAGCCGGCGTGGTCGAGTCCGGTCTGGCCACCTGGGCCAAGGATGGCGGCGAAGGGGCGTTGATTGTCCGTGGACAAGCCCAGCTCTTGGAGGATATTACCGCGCTCGAAGATCTCGAACGCATTCGCCGGCTTTTCACCGCCCTGGAGACCAAGGAGGCGCTGGCGCGGCTCCTCGAGCTGACGGACAGCGCGGAGGGTGTGCAGATTTTCATCGGCGCCGAGAACGATCTCTTTGGGCTGGCCGGCTGTTCGGTGGTGATCGCCCCCTACGGCAACAGCCAGAACAAGATCGTCGGCGCCATCGGCGTGATCGGTCCGACCCGGATCAATTACGCCCGTATCATTCCCATGGTCGACTATACGGCCAAGGTCATCGGCCGATTGGTCGGTTAGCCGTTGGTCGGTTAAAGCGACGAAGCGGTCATTTGGAAAGGAGCGACTGGCAGGGATGTCAGATCAAGACAAGCAGAATGCCGCCGCCGAAGAGCAGGCGGCGCCCGAAGCCGAGGCAGTTGAGGCCGAAGCGGTTTCGGAAGGTGTGACCTCGGGAGCGGCCGCGGAGGCCGCGGCGGTCCAGGCAGCAGCCGAAGCTGAAGTTACGGCAGACGATGCGGCGGCTGGGGAAGCCGATGGCGCTGCGGCGCGGGTCGGAGAACTCGAAGCCGAGGTCTCCAGCCTGAAGGATCAGTTGCTGCGCGCGATGGCGGAAACCGAGAACCTGCGTCAGCGGACACGGCGCGAGCGGGAAGATACCATCAAGTACGCCGCCATGGGGCTGATCAAGGATCTGGTCGAGGTCACCGATAACCTGAAACGTGCGGTCGATTCCGTGCCGGCCGAGGCGGTGGAAAAGGACGAACAGCTCAAGAACCTGCTGACCGGCGTCGAGATGACCGAAAAGCAGATCCTGAGCGTCTTCGAGCGCCATAACATCAAACAGGTGGCGGCTCTGGGCGAAAAGCTCGATCCGCACTCCCACGAGGCCCTCTTCGAGGTGCCGGATCCCACTTCGCCGGCAGGCACGGTGGTCCAGGTCATGCAGCCGGGCTATCGCCTGCACGAACGTCTGGTCCGGCCCGCCCGCGTTGGCGTGGCCGTCGGCGGTCCGGCCGCTGGGGCCGAGGCGGAAGCCCCGGCACCTGGCGAGAATATCGATACGACGGCCTAAAGCTTCGGCTTTGTGACCCGGCGGAGGGTCAGGTTCAGCCGCCCGCCGCCGGTCAGCAGCCGACTGGTCCCCGCCATCACCTTCGAAATGCCGTGATAGGCCAGCCGGGTCTCACCCGCCAGGATGAGGGCCGTGCCGGAGTGCAGTGTGACGCTCTGGGTGGGTCCGCGCCGCGTAAGGCCGCCCAGGCGGAAAACGGCGCTGTCCCCCAACGAAAGCGATAGCACCGGCGCATCGAAGACGTCTTCATCGGCGTCCCGGTGCAGGCCCATACGGGCCTTTTCCCCCCGATAGAGATTGACCAGACAGCATTCGGGCGGTGCCGGATAGCCGGTCAGCTCCTCCCAGGCTGTGAGCACGCGGCCCGGGATGGCCGGCCAGGGCCTGCCGCTCGCCGGGTGATGCGGCTGATAGCGGTAGCCCGATTTATCCGAGACCCAGCCGAGAGGCCCGGCGTTGGTCATCTCGACCGAAAAGGGCTGGCCGCTTCTTGGCATCACGGGCCGGAAAAAGGGCGCCTCGGCCACCAGGTCGCGCAGCTCGGTGATCAGATCCGCCTGTTCATCGGCGGAAAGATAGTCCGGAACAACCCGGAAAGCCTGCGCTGTCGCCACTTTCAGCTCCGCTGCGTCAAACTCTCTGCTCGCTACGACCCATCGCCCTGAGACTCTTCCCATAGCTTTTCACGCCGGCGGATCTCCTTGCGCTGAAGCCAGCGGAAGAAGAAGTAGGCGCTGCCGCAGATGAGCGCGAGGCCGAGACCGACGCGGGCGAAGGCGGGGGAGAGATCCATGGTTTCGCCGGTGATGACCAGCACCGCCCCTGCCAGAACGTTGGCGATCATGATCCACATGATGGTGGTGAAGACCGCATCCTTCGGTGTCGCCGGTGATCTTTCAGTTGATGATCTTTCGGCGGCCGGCCGGCCCGAAGGCTCTCTCGATGAAGAATCCTGCATGAATAATCGCTTCCCTGGCGGCCCGAATCCTGGCCGGAATCCTGACCCGAATCCAGGCTTAAACACGGCCGCGCTTGACATGGCGGAAAGACTAGCCAAATTAGCGCCGTTGTTCGAGGGGACCTTGGGACGAAAAAGCGCCACGCGCCTTGCAGGCCGTGAGTCTCTGCTTATATAACCCGCTAAGCATTACGGTTATTTAACTTCACCCAACGGGACCAGGCGGCGGTGCTTGTTAACAAGGCCGCCCAAGAGTTTGCTACGCGTGAGGAGCACATGAGCAAAGTTATTGGAATCGATCTCGGGACGACCAATTCCTGCGTCGCCGTCATGGACGGTAAGGACGCGAAGGTCATCGAAAATTCGGAAGGCGGACGGACCACCCCTTCCATGGTCGCCTTCGCCGAATCAGGCGAGCGGCTCGTCGGACTGCCGGCCAAGCGCCAGTCGGTCACCAATCCGGAAAACACCCTCTTCGCCATCAAGCGCCTGATCGGACGGCGTTTCGATGACCCGACCACCAAGAAAGACATCGATCTGGTTCCCTACAAGATCGTCAAGTCCGATGGTGGCGACGCCTGGGTCGAGGCTCAGGGCGACAACTACAGCCCTTCGCAGGTTTCCGCTTTCATTCTGCAGAAGATGAAGGAAACCGCCGAGACCTTCCTGGGTGAGACGGTGTCCCAGGCCGTGATCACTGTTCCGGCCTACTTCAACGACTCCCAGCGTCAGGCCACCAAAGACGCCGGCAAGATCGCCGGCCTCGAGGTCCTGCGTATCATCAACGAGCCGACGGCGGCGGCCCTGGCCTACGGCCTAGAAAAGCGCGGCGCCGGCACCATCGCGGTCTACGACCTGGGTGGCGGTACCTTCGATATCTCGATCCTGGAGATCGGCGACGGCGTTTTCGAGGTGAAGTCGACCAACGGCGATACCTTCCTGGGCGGTGAAGACTTCGATGCCAAGATCATCGAGTACCTCGCCGAGGAGTTCAAAAAGGAACAGGGCATCGATCTGCGCGAAGACAAGCTCGCGCTCCAGCGCCTGAAGGAAGGCGCCGAGAAGGCCAAGATCGAGCTGTCCTCCTCGAACCAGACCGAGGTCAACCTGCCCTTCATTACGGCAGACGCCAGCGGGCCGAAGCACCTGAACATCAAGCTGACCCGTGCCAAGCTGGAAGCCCTGGTCGACGACCTGGTGCAGCGCACCATGGGGCCGGTCAAGGCTGCCCTTAAGGACGCCGGTGTGACCCCGGGCGAGATCGACGACGTGATCATGGTCGGCGGTATGACCCGCATGCCCAAGGTCTATGAGACGGTCAAAAGCTTCTTCGGCAAGGATCCGCACCGCGGTGTGAACCCGGACGAGGTCGTCGCCTCCGGCGCCGCCATTCAGGCCGGCGTGCTGCAGGGTGACGTCAAGGACGTCCTGCTGCTCGACGTCACGCCGCTGTCCCTGGGCATCGAGACCCTGGGCGGCGTCATGACCAAGCTGATCGACCGCAACACCACGATCCCGACCAAGAAGAGCCAGACTTTCTCGACCGCCGAGGACAACCAGACCGCGGTGACCATCCGGGTCTTCCAGGGCGAGCGCGAAATGGCCGCGGACAACAAGGTGCTGGGCCAGTTCGACCTGGTCGGCATCCCCAACGCGCCGCGCGGCGTGCCTCAGATCGAGGTCACCTTCGACATCGACGCCAACGGCATCGTCAACGTCAGCGCCAAGGACAAGGCGACCGGCAAGGAGCAGCAGATCCGCATCGAAGCTTCGGGCGGCCTGAGCGACGACGACATCGAGCGGATGGTGAAGGACGCCGAGGCCAACGCCGAGAGCGACCGTCAGCGCCGTGAACTGGTCGAAGCGAGGAACCAGGGCGAATCCCTGATCCACACCACCGAGAAGACCCTCGGTGAGGCCGGCGACAAGATCGGTGATGCCGACAAGAACGCGATCAACGAGGCGGTTGCCGCCCTCAAGACCGCGATCGAAGGCGACGATCTGGACGATATCAAGGCCAAGACCGAAGCCCTGGCCCAGGCGTCCATGAAGCTCGGCGAGGCGCTCTATCAGGGCAGCGAAGAAGGCGCGCCTGATGCCGGCGATGATGCGGGCGACGGCGCAACTGGCGGCGGTAACGCCGGCAACGATGACCAGGTTGTCGATGCCGACTTCGAAGAGGTCGACGACGACAAGAAAGACAAAACCGCCTGACGCAAAACGCGCAGATTAAGGAAGCCGCAGGGGTGCTTGGTTAAAGTATCTTCTGCGGCTTCTTCAGCGGCTTTTCTGCCGCCGGGGGTGGAAACGCTGAGGCAGTGGGTCCGGGAAATCGATGTCTAAACAGGATTATTATGAAACGCTGGGTGTTTCACGGGGCGCCAGTGCCGCGGATCTGAAATCGGCGTATCGCAAGCTGGCCATGAAGTATCATCCGGACCGTAATCCGGGCGATGCCGAGGCCGAGCAGCAGTTCAAGACCATCAACGAAGCCTACGGCGTTCTCAAGGACGAGGACAGCCGGGCTGCCTATGACCGCTACGGCCATGCCGCCTTTGAGAATGGCGGTGGCGGCGGCCGCGGCGCGGGCGGATTCGACTTCAATTTCGGCAGCGGTTTCGCCGATATCTTCGATGAAATGTTCGGCGCCATGGGCGGCCGGCGCGGCGGCGAGGCTGCCCGCGGTTCCGACCTGCGCTACAATATGGAAATCTCCCTCGAGGAGGCTTACAGCGGTAAGACCGCGCAGATTCAGGTCCCGACGAGTGTGGCCTGTGACGTCTGCGACGGCAGCGGCGCGGAGCCGGGCTCCACGCCCACCACCTGTACGACCTGTCACGGACGTGGCCGGGTGCGGGCCCAGCAGGGCTTCTTCACCATCGAGCGGACCTGTCCGACCTGCCAGGGCGTTGGTCAGGTGATCGAGAAACCCTGCCGTGCCTGCGGTGGTCTGGGTCGGGTGGACAAGGAAAAGACCCTGCAAGTCAATGTCCCGCCGGGCGTTGAGGACGGCACGCGGATCCGTCTCGCCGGCGAAGGCGAAGCCGGCATGCGTGGGGCCACGCCGGGCGATCTCTACATCTTCCTCTCCATCGTGCCGCACCGGATTTTCCAGCGGGACGGCGCCAACATCTATTGCCGGGTCCCGATCCCCATGACCACCGCCGCGCTCGGCGGTTCCGTGGAGGTTCCGGTGATCGACGGCGGTCGCGCCAAGGTTTCGGTGCCCTCCGGCACCCAGTCCAACCAGCGTTTCCGCCTCAAGGGCAAGGGTATGTCGGTTCTGCGTTCTAACGCGACCGGCGATATGTACGTCGAGGTCTCGGTGGAGACGCCGGTCAACCTGACGAAACGCCAGCAGGAATTGCTGCGCGAGTTCGAGGAAGAAGGCGAGACCCACAAGACCAACCCGGAATCCCACGGCTTCTTCAGCCGGGTGAAGGAATTTTGGGAAGATCTGACGGAGTAGCCGCGCGCGGCACCCTCACTCCCTAACGCTTTTGCATCCCCGTCTGGGCAAGCCAAGGCCTGCGTGCTAAACCCGCGGGCGTTGATGTGTGGCCCGCTTCTGCAGGGCCGAAAAGGGAGCGGGTAAGTATGAGCGACTGCAAAATCGGAATCCTCGGTTGTGCCGGGCGCATGGGCCGGATGCTGGTAAAGGCGGCGACGGAACGCGACGGCTGCGTGGTGGCCGGCGGGACCGAACCCCAGGGCAGTCCCTCCCTCGGCAAGGATCTCGGCGAACTGGCGGCCGTGGGGCCTCTGGGCCTTCTCGCTGGCGAAGATACGGCCGCTCTGTTCGCGGATTGCGATGTCGTGATCGACTTCACGGCGCCGGCGGCCTCGGTCGCTCATGCCGCCCTGGCGGCGGAAAGCGGGACCGCGCTGCTGGTCGGGACGACGGGGCTGACGCCCGAACAGATCGCATCGATCGAGGCCGCCGGCGCCAAAGCCCCGATCCTGTTGGCCGCCAATATGAGCCTGGGGGTCAATCTGCTGCTCGAGCTGGTCAAGCAGGTCGCAGGTGCCCTCGACGAAGACTACGACATCGAAGTTCTGGAAATGCACCACCGCCACAAGGTGGATTCGCCCTCGGGCACCGCCCTCGCCCTCGGGAAGGCGGCTGCGGAGGGACGCGGCGTGGATCTGGAAGCCGTGGCCGACAAGGTGCGCGACGGCATTATCGGTGCCCGCAAGCCCGGTGATATCGGCTTTGCGACCCTGCGCGGCGGCGACGTGGCGGGCGAGCACTCGGTGATCTTCGCGGCGGACGGCGAGCGGATCATGCTCAGCCACAAGGCCTCCAGCCGGGAGGTTTTCTCCCGCGGAGCCATCACCGCCGCCCTCTGGCTCAAGGGCCGTCCCGCCGGCTTCTATTCCATGAAAGATATGCTGGGGCTCTGACTGCAGCCCCTAGACGGCGCCAATCCTTTAAACGCCGACCCGCCGGGCCTCCGTCAAGGCATCTGTGATGGCATTGGCCACCTCCGCACGCTCTTCGGGCGTGAGGAAGCTGCCGACGATCAGGCTGCGCCCGTGGGAGCGCAGGGTCAGCGCCGAATCATGTTGCACCGGATTGTCGATATGGACCTGCAGCCAGGCCGGCTGAAAGCTCCAGCGCCGTGCTTTGCCATGGTAGTTGACTTTCGTAACCTCGAGCGACCGCCGGGTCATGCAGAGCGTTTCGTAGTTCCGGCCGTCCCGGTAGTTGATGCGGAACGCCAGGTAGATCAGCAGGACGTCGAAGCCCAGGAAGCCCACCACCGGCCAGGCGCCGGCGATAAAAAAGACCAGTCCGCCGGCGAAACTGATCGCGCAGACGATCGACATGAGGATGAGGAAACCGCGCGGACTGAGGCTCCGGTTCGGCCGGAGACAGGCATCCAGTAACAGGGGCGCATCATCGTCACGCACCCCTTGCGCTTGGGTCTCGACAGGAGTCATGGGGAAAGCATAATACGAAAGCTGCAGATCTCCGAAAGATTCCGTTTTCCTCCCCGAAAGTTGACCAGCACCATGAAAAAAGCCGACCGAATCGCTTTCTTTGAGCGCCTCGAGGCGCAGATGCCCGAGCCGAAGGGCGAGCTAAACTATGTCAACGACTATACCCTGCTGGTCGCGGTGGTGCTGTCGGCCCAGGCGACGGATGTGGGGGTCAACAAGGCAACCGAAGCCCTCTTCAAGGTCGCGGACACACCGGAAAAGATGCTGGCGCTGGGCGAGGCCAAGCTGAAGTCACACATCAAGACGATCGGCCTCTTCAATTCCAAAGCCAAGAATGTCATGGCTCTCTCCAGGCTTTTGATCGAGAATCACGGCAGTAAGGTGCCCCAGGACCGGGACGAGCTGGAGAAGCTGCCGGGCGTTGGCCGCAAGACGGCGAACGTGGTGGTCAATATCGCCTTTGGCCAGCCCACCATCGCGGTCGATACCCACATCTTCCGGGTGGCCAACCGCACCGGCCTGGCGCTGGGCAAGACCCCGCTGGAGATCGAGCGAAAACTGGAAAAGGCCGTCCCCAAGGACAAGAAACTGCATGCCCACCACTGGCTGATCCTGCACGGACGCTACGTTTGCAAGGCCCGCAAGCCGGACTGCCCCTCTTGCGTCGTGATCGACCTCTGTGGCTATAAGGCTAAAGTCCTTGCCGAAGCACCGGCGACCAAAGCCGGCAGCGCGAAGAAACCCGCGGCTACCTCTTCAAGAACGAAGACGGCTTCAAGAACCAAGGCGGCGAAGTAGCTAAGTTTTCGAAAGAATCCGCGCCAAAGCGCGAGATCTTGTGGTTCAGGACGTGAGCTGGGCCCGCAAGAGCTCATTCAGGCAGGCCCGCTGGTCCGCCTTACCGGCCTCCCGGCCGCGGGCCTCGCTGTAGACCACGCGGTAAGGGCTGTTTTCCTGGTCTGCCTCGTTGTAGAGGAAGATGTCGAGAATGCAGTCCTTGCCCCGGTATTGCCAGATCTCGGCCGGGTTCTCCCGCCGCACCAGGTCCGGTTGTCCCAGGAAGCCGTTGAGGTCGTCTCGGGTCATTTTGATGAGTTGTGCGGGATCGTCGTCGATCTCGGGGAAGTCCGGCTTGGGAATGGCCGTCTCCTGGAGGGGTTCCTGCTTTTCCTCGACCGCGTCCGTTTCCGTCCTTGAGGCTTCTGCGCCGGCGGTCTCGGCGGCTGCGCCAGCCGAAGGCACGGGGCGGTTTTTTGCGCAGCCGCTCACAAGGGCCGCGGCCAGAAAGACAGCGACCAGGCCGCGATTGTTCCAGGACAGACTTGGGATCATTGTACAGCACCTCCGGTCCGGCGCCGCAGTTCCTCGAAGATATGCAGCATGAAGGCGGTCGCCAGGATCGGCGTGAAGAGGTTGACGATCGGGATCGTCAGCAGGAAGGCAATCACGGCGCCTGCCAGGATCACCCGCAGGCGAAAGTGTTTCCGCAAGCGCGTGGCGCTGCGGATCTCCAGCCGCCGGACCGCCACCAGCTCGAAGTATTCCCGTCCCAGCAGATAACCGTTGATCAGATAGAACAGCACAAGGTTCATCGGCGGCAGGAACAGCAGCGCGAGATAGAGCGGAAGGGCGACGATATTGATGATCAGCGTCACCAGCGTGAAGATCAGTGCGCCGCGGATGGCTTCGCCGTTCGGCTGATGCCGCGCCGAGGGCAGATCCGGATAGTGCCGCCGCTCGACAGCCTCGGCGATGGGATCGAGCAGGAAGGACATGCCGATCAGCATCACCGAAGGGAAGAGAAAGAAGCTCACGACCAGCACGGTCGCCACGGACAGAGTGCCGAAGAGGAACTCCGCGGCGCTCCGAGCCCACTCAAAGGGCACGCTCTCGATGACCCAGGCACCGAGCCCCTCGCCCAGCCAGGAGAGCGCAAAGCCGGCGATCACCCAGAGAAGGGCGAAAATCGCCAGGGATATCAGGAAGGAAAAGACGAAAACCCGGCGGAACGCGGGATCCGCGGACTGGCCGAAGGCCTTGGAAAGGGCATTAAACATAAACTGCCTTTTAATACGCGCGATAAAGCGGGACAAGGCGGCAGTTAATGACTTTGGAGGCCAATTCCAAGCCTTCGTGGTGCGCGATAGTAAAGTTGTAACTCTTTGCGTGGTTATCTCCCGGGATACGGGGCCGACTGTGTGCTTGCCGTCAATCCCCCGCGACTATACTCTGCGCGCCGTTTTCGGGGAATTTTAGCGGACGAGCGGTAATGGAAGAAAAGCTTCTGGACGTTGTCGGGATCGGCAACGCCATCGTCGATGTTTTGGCTCAGGCTGACGACGTCTTTCTGGAGAAACATGAACTGGTGAAGGGTGCCATGACCCTGATCGATGCCGAGCGGGCGGCGCAGCTCTATGCCGCCATGGGGCCGGGCGTCGAGGCCTCCGGCGGTTCCGCGGGCAACACCATGGCCGGCATCGCGGCCCTGGGCGGGCGCGGCGGCTACATCGGCAAGGTCCGCAATGATCAGCTCGGCGGGATCTTCCAGCACGATATCCGCGCCGTCGGTATCGAGTTCGAGACGCCGCCGGCGGTGGAGGGGCCGCCGACCGCGCGCTGTCTGATCATGGTTACCCCCGACGCGCAGCGCACCATGAACACCTTTCTGGGGGCCGCGGTCGATCTGGGGCCGCAGGACCTGGATCTGGAGATGATCCGCCGCGCCAAGGTGACCTATATGGAGGGCTACCTCTGGGACATGCCGCCCGCCAAGGCAGCCTATCTGGAGGCCGCGGCCACCGCCCATGCCGCGGGGCGCAAGGTTTCCCTGACCCTCTCCGACAGCTTCTGCGTCGAGCGGCACCGGGACTCCTTCCTGGAACTGATCAGCGGCCACGTGGACATCCTCTTCGCCAACGACGACGAGATCTGCGCCCTGTTTCAGGTCGAAAGCTTTGAAGAAGCCATGGCCAAGGTGCGCGGGCATTGTGAAATCGCCGCCCTCACCCGCGGCGAACGCGGTTCTGTCATCGTCGCGGGAGACGAAACCGTGGAGGTCGAAGCCGAACCGGTCGAGCAACTGGTTGACACGACGGGGGCAGGAGACCTATATGCCGCAGGATTCCTCTATGGCTATACACAGGGCAAGAGCCTTTACGACTGTGGCCGGATCGCGTCGATCGCCGCAGCAGAGGTCATTTCGCATTTTGGCGCCAGACCCGCGACCCCGCTCGCGGCGTACGTAAATCAACGACTCGGATAGCGCCTCACGGCAGCCGTCCGAGAGAACTCAAGGTTAAGGTGATGAGTGAGAGCTCCCAGGCCGGCAGCGGTCAGACGAAGGTAAACAGCGCGCTCCGCAATGTCGCGATCATCGCGCACGTCGACCACGGCAAGACGACCCTGGTCGATGAGCTGCTGAAGCAGTCGGGGGTTTACCGCGATAATCAGCAGGTCACCGAGCGCGCCATGGACAGCAACGACCTGGAGCGCGAACGGGGCATCACGATCCTCGCCAAGTGCACGGCCGTCGAGTGGCAGGATGTCCGCATCAACATCGTCGATACGCCAGGCCACGCCGACTTCGGCGGCGAGGTCGAACGCATTCTCTCCATGGTCGACGGCGTGGTTCTGCTGGTGGATGCCGCCGAAGGGCCCATGCCGCAGACCAAATTCGTCACCCAGAAGGCCTTGGCCCGTGGCCTGAACCCCATCGTGGTGATCAACAAGGCAGACAAGCCGGATGCCCGCCCCTTCTGGGTGCAGGACCAGGTCTTCGATCTCTTTGCCGCGCTGGGCGCCAACGACGAGCAGCTCGACTTCCCGACCCTCTTCGCCTCCGCCAAGGAAGGCTGGGCCGTTGCCGATCTGGAAGAGCCGCGTGAAAACATGAAGGCCCTCTTCGATCTGGTGCTTGAGTCCGTGCCGGCACCTGAAGGCAATCCGGAGACTTCCTTCGCCATGCTGGCGACCACCCTGGAGGCGGACCCCTATCTGGGCCGTATCCTGACCGGCCGCATCCACAGCGGCGTCGCCAAGGTCAATATGCCGGTCCGGGTTCTGGATCGGGACGGCAAGGTGCTGCAGGACGGCCGCCTCAGCAAGCTGCTGTCCTTCCGTGGCCTCAAGCGGGTGCCGGTGGAGAGCGCCAGCGCCGGTGATATCGTTGCCATTGCAGGCCTCACGGAAGCGACCGTCGCCCATACCATCGCGGCGACCGATGTCACCGAGGCCATCGAAGCCCAGCCGATCGATCCGCCGACCCTGGCCATGACCTTCGCGGTCAATGATTCGCCCCTGGCCGGCCGTGAAGGCGACAAGGTCACCAGCCGCATGATCCGCGACCGTCTGCTGCGTGAGGCCGAAGGCAACGTGGCGATCCGCATCACCGAAACAGAAGACAAGGACGCTTTTGAGGTTGCCGGCCGCGGCGAACTGCAGCTCGGCGTTCTGATCGAGACCATGCGCCGGGAAGGCTACGAGCTCTCCATCAGCCGGCCGCGGGTGCTGTTCCAGAGCGATCCGGAAAGCGGCCAGCGGCTCGAGCCCATGGAAGAAGTGGTCATCGACGTGGATGACGACTATTCGGGCGTCGTGGTCGAGAAGATGAGCGAGCGCAAGGCCGAACTGACCGACATGCGCCCCTCCGGCGGCGGCAAGACCCGCGTGGCCTTCATCGCGCCCTCGCGCGGCCTGATCGGTTATCACGGCGAGTTCCTGACCGACACCAGGGGCACCGGCATCATGAACCGGCTGTTCCACGATTTCGGCCCCTATAAGGGACCGATCCAGGGCCGGCGCACCGGTGTGCTGATCTCCAACGGCAACGGCACGGCGGTGCCTTTCGCGCTCTGGAACCTGGAGGAACGCGGCGAAATCTTCATCCATCCCGGATCGCCGGTTTACGAAGGCATGATTATCGGCGAGCATTCGCGGAACAATGACCTCGAGGTCAATCCGATGAAGGCCAAGCAGTTGACCAACATCCGCGCCGCCGGCAAGGACGAGGCCGTGCGCCTGACCCCGCCGCGGGTGCGCAGTCTGGAGCAGGCGCTGTCCTACATCGCCGACGATGAACTGGTCGAGGTCACGCCAAAGTCGATCCGCCTGCGCAAACAACTGCTGTGCCCGCATGAGCGCAAGAAACAGAGCCGGCTGAAGGATGCCGGCTGACAGCGGCAAGCAGATAGATAGGGCCGAAGCCTGGCGCGACTGGCTCGAGGCGCTGGCGGTCTACCGCCATCCGCGCGTCTTCGGCATGCTGTTTCTGGGCTTTTCGGCCGGCCTGCCCTTTTTGCTGATTTTTTCCACCCTTTCGCTCTGGATGAGCGAGGTCGGGGTCAGCGTTAAAACGATCGGTCTCTTCAGCCTGGTCGGTCTTACCTTTTCCATTAAGGTCTTCTGGGCGCCTGTGGTCGACCGTCTGGCGGTGCCGCCCTTTACCACACTGCTTGGCAAGCGCCGCGGTTGGATGCTGCTGGCCCAGATTGGTATTGCCGCCGGCCTCCTGGGTGTTGCCCACAGTGACCCGCTCCAGGATCTGGAACTCATCGTTTACTTTGCCCTGTTGATAGCCTTCGCCGCGGCGACCCAGGACATTGCCATCGATGCTTACCGGATCGAAGCGGTTGAGCAGCCGCTGCAAGGTGCCATGTCAGGTACCTATCAGGTTGGCTACCGTATTGGGCTTTTGGCGGCCGGTGCGGGCGCGCTCTACATTGCAGCCTTCGCCTCCTGGCAGGTCGCCTATATCTCCATGGCCGTTCTGGTTGGTGTTGGTATGGTGACGGTTCTCATCATCCGTGAGCCCGAGGTTGTGCGCGACCAGGCGACTCTACTGCGGGAAGCAGAACTGCTGCGCCAGATCGAAGGCGGTGACGGCCGGGGCGGCAGTCTGCACCGAATCATCGCCTGGTTTTCCGGTGCGGTCATCAGCCCGCTGGTCGATTTCTTTGCCCGCAACGGCAAGTTCGCAATCATCATCCTGGCTTTCGTGGGCCTCTACCGGCTTTCCGATATCACACTTGGGGTCATGGCCAATCCCTTCTACGATCAGATCGGCTTCACCAAGATCGAGATCGCCAACGTCGCTAAGGTCTATGGCGTGATCGCCACCCTGGTCGGCGCGCTGATCGGCGGTATTCTGGTGGTCCGTATCGGCCTCTTGAAGTCGCTTCTGGTAGGCGCCCTGCTTGTGGCGTCGACCAACCTGGTTTTTGCGTTGCTGGCTGTGATCGGGCCCGACGTCACGATGCTGACAGCGGCGATCAGCGCGGACAATATCTCCGGCGGTCTGGCGGGCTCAGTCTTCATCGCCTATCTATCGAGCCTCACCAATACCGCCTATACGGCCACTCAATACGCCCTCTTTTCCTCGCTCTTCACCTTACCCGGCAAGCTGGTGGCGAGCTGGTCCGGTTTCGTCGTTGAGGCGGCCGGTTACGTGAACTTCTTCTTCTACGCCTCCGCGCTCGGCATTCCCGCGATCCTGCTGGTGCTCTATCTCATGTACCATGCCCGCAAGCAGGAAACGGCCGAAGCCTGAATTTGCGTCATATTGTTGCAATGCGGCATTGTTATTTTGCGATGCAGCATGCATCTGACTATAATCGTCCCGTGACGTCGTTCGAGCTATCGGAAGCAGGTTGCGCCCATGAGCATTCGGCATCTGGAGAGTCTCTTTAAGCCCAGGTCTCTGGCCGTCATCGGCGCCAGCCGGCGCGAGGGATCTTTGGGGGCGGTGCTGGCGAGCAACCTCCTCTCGGCCGATTTCCCGGGCCCGATCTATCCGATCCACCCCAAGGTAAAGGACATCGGCGGCCGGGCGGCCTATGCCTCCATTTCAGAACTGCCCGAAACGCCGGATCTCGCGGTGCTGGCGACGCCGCCGGAGAGCATTCCCGATCTGGTCCGACAGCTCGCCGAACGCGGCACCCGGGGCGCCGTGGTCATCACGGCGGGTTTCGGTGAGGGCGGTGACCAGGAGGGTGCGCGGCGCCGGCAGGAGATGCTGGACGCGGCCCGGACCAACACGCTGCGTATCGTCGGCCCCAACTGCCTCGGCGTGATCGTCCCAGGCTCGGGCCTGAACGCCAGTTTCAGCCATATCGCGGCCCTGAAAGGCGACCTCGCCTTCGTGACCCAGTCCGGCGCCATGGTCACGGCCATGCTCGACTGGGCGACGCCCCGGGGGATCGGCTTCTCCCATGTGGTCTCGCTCGGCGACAAGTCCGACGTGGATTTCGGCGACATGCTGGATTATCTGGCGCTGGACGGCGACACGCGGGCGATCCTGCTTTACGTCGAATCCATCGCTCATGCGCGCAAGTTCATGTCCGCCGCGCGGGCCGCGGCGCGGTCCAAGCCGGTGATCGTCATCAAAGGCGGCCGCTTCGCGGAGGGCGCGAAAGCGGCCGCCTCTCACACCGGCGCCCTGGCCGGGAGCGATGCGGTCTACGACGCGGTCTTCGCCCGTGCCGGGCTGCTGCGGGTCTTCAGCCTGGAAGAACTCTTCGATGCTGCCGAGACACTGGCCACGGCCCGTCCCGTGCGCGGCGAGCGGCTGGCGATCCTGACCAATGGCGGCGGCCTCGGGGTCCTGGCCACCGACGCCTTGATCGAACAGGGCGGCCGGCTTGCGACTTTATCCCCGGACACGATCGAGGCCCTCGACGGGGTCTTGCCGGCGACCTGGAGCCGGAGCAATCCGATCGACGTCATCGGTGACGCCCCCGGCGCGCGCTACGCGGCCGCGCTGGACCTGCTGCTGGAAGATGCTGCCGCCGATGCGCTGCTGGTCATGAACTGCCCCACGGCCGTGGCTTCCTCCCTGGAAGCGGCGCAAAGCACCGTCGCGACGCTGTTCGATAAGAGCAAGGGCCGCTCCCGGCTGAGGAGCAAACCTGTCTTTACGGCCTGGGTCGGTGACTCGGCGGCGCGGGAAGCCCGCAAGGTCTTCGATGAGAACCACCTGCCGACCTACGATACACCCGAACAGGCGGTGCATGGCTTTATGCATCTGGTCCGGTATCGCCGAAACCAGACTCTGCTTGCCGAGACACCCAGCTCCATCCATCAGGCAGACGGCAAGGATGAAAAGCTACCTGACAGAAGGTTGGTAAAGCAAATTATCACCGGTGCGCTTGCGGAAGAGCGGGAGTGGCTGAGCGAGCATGAGGCCAAGTCGGTCCTGGCTGCCTATGGCATTCCTGTCGTTGAGACCTTCCAGGTCGATACGCCGGAAGCCGCCGCAAAAGCCGCCTCCTACATCACCGGACCGGTCGTACTGAAGATTCTCTCACCGGACCTGACACATAAGAGCGATATCGGCGGCGTGGTTCTCGGCCTGGAGGGTGAAGCCGAGGTTCTCGAGGCGGCGCGGGAAATGCTGCTGCGGGTCGGACGCCTAGCGCCGCATGCGACACTCGAGGGCTTTACGGTTCAGTCCTTTTGCCAGCGGCCGCATGCGCAAGAACTGATTCTTGGCGCGGCGACGGATGCGCAGTTCGGCCCCGTCATGCTGTTCGGTGCCGGTGGGACGGCTGTCGAGGTTCTCGCAGATAAGGCGATCGGTCTGCCGCCGTTGAATTCGACTCTGGCTAAGGCGCTGATCGCGGAGACACGAATCTCCCGGTTGCTGGAAGGCTATCGTGATCGTAAACCTGCCGACAGGGAGGCGCTTGTTGCAGCGCTGGTTCATCTGTCGGATCTGGTGGTGGATTTCAGCGAGATCGCGGAAGTGGATATCAATCCCCTGCTGGCGGACGACGAGGGTGTCATTGCTTTGGACGCGCGCGTGAAGCTCTGTCCACGCGCGGCTTCTTCCAGCGAGCGCCTGGCGATCCGCCCCTACCCCCGGGAGTTGGAACGCCACTTCGCTCTGCCGGACGGCGAGGAGATCTTTCTGCGGCCGATCCGGCCCGAGGACGAACCTCTGCTGCAAGGGATGTTCGATCGCCTTTCGCCGCAGGACGTCCGCCTGCGCTTCTTCGCATCGCTGACCGAGCTCAGCCACAGCTTCGCCGCCCGCCTGACCCAGATCGATTACCATCGGGAAATGGCTTTCGTCGCCCTGCGGCAGTCAGATGAGACGGGAGCGGAGATCTGGGGTGTGGTGCGGATCTCTGCGGATCCGGACAACGAGCGCGCGGAGTACGCGGTGCTGGTGCGCTCCGACATCAAGGGGCGCGGCCTCGGTGTCGAGCTGATGAACCGGATCCTGGACTACGCGCGCAACCGCGGTCTGCGGGAGATCTGGGGCGATGTCCTGGATCACAACCGGCGCATGCTGGAACTGGCCCGGGAGCTGGGCTTCACGGTCCGGCATATGCATGACGAACCGGGCATCGTGCGGGTTACGAAGACTCTGAAAGAAGACTGACTGTCGCCGCTTGCCGGGCCTGTCCACTTCGGGCCGCTTCAGGCCGCGATGGAGCGGTCCAGGGCGTAACCGGCCGAGCGCACCGTGCGGATCAGATCGGTCTCGTTGCCGTCGTTGAGGGCCTTGCGCAGGCGCCGGATATGCACGTCCACGGTCCGTGGCTCCACATAGACATCCCGGCCCCAGACGGCGTCCAGCAGTTGTTCACGGCTGAAAACCCGGCCCGGGTTCTGCAGCAGGTGCCGCAGCAGGCGGAATTCGGTCGGGCCGAGATGAACCTCCCGGTCGCCCCGCCGCACCCGGTGAGCCACCAGGTCCATGGCCAGGTCTTCGAAGGCCAGGGAGTCGGCTTCCAGTTCCGGATGACTGCGCCGCAGCACGGCGCGGATGCGCGCGATCAGTTCGGCCGGCGAGAAGGGCTTGGTGATGTAGTCGTCGGCGCCGCTGTCCAGCCCGCGAACCTTATCCGTCTCTTCGCCGCGTGCGGTCAGAAGGATGATCGGCACGTCCCGCGTTGCCGGAATCCGGCGCATCTGGCGGCAGACCTCGATACCGGACATCAGCGGCAGCATCCAGTCGAGCAACACGATATCCGGCGTCTCTTCCTTCGCCAGGACGAGGGCCTGCTCGCCGTCATTCGCTTCGGCGACGCGAAAACCTTCACCTTCCAGATTGTATCGCAGCAGCGTTACCAGGGCCGCTTCGTCTTCGACAATCAGAACAAGGGGCTTCATTCACTCTTCTCCTGGGGATCCTCTGCCGGCGCCCCGTCTTCGGCCGGGGGTGTCACGACCTGAAAGGATGTCGTGTCCCCCTTGGGGCGGCGGCCTTCCAACTGCTCGCCGGTGGCGAGATAATAGATGTTCTCCGCGATGTTGGTCGCATGGTCGCCCATCCGCTCGATGTTTTTGGCGATGAACAGCAGATGGGTGCTGGGCGTGATGTTGCGCGGATCTTCCATCATGTAGGTCAGCAATTCCCGGAACAGGCCGGTGTACATCTCGTCGACCTCTTCGTCCCGGTGCCAGACATCGATGGCGCGGTCTGCATCCCGCTCGACGTAGGCGTCAAGCGTATCCTTCATGATGCTCTGCACCAGGTTCGCCATGCGCGGGATGGCATAGGCCGGCCGCGTCGGCGGCGTCTTGTTCAGGGCCACCGTCCGCTTGGCAACGTTCTTCGCCAGATCGCCGATCCGCTCGATATCGCTGGCGATCTTCAGAGCCGCCACCACTTCGCGCAGATCATTGGCCATCGGTTGACGCAGTGCGATCAAATTGACCGCTGCTTCGTCCGCCATGCTTTCCAGGGCGTCGACTTCCTTGTCGCTCGCGATCACCTTGTTGGCGAGGTCGCTGTCTCGCTTGACCAAAGCTTCGATGGCGGTCGCGAGCATGCTTTCCGCCATGCCGCCCATGCGCACGATGATCTGATTCAGGTCCTGCAGTTCGCTATCGAACGAACTGACGATATGTTCCGATCCGGTAGGCATTGTTTCTGTCCTGCTTGCTGCGCCGGGTGTTAAAGGGAGGCCTCTCTGCCCTACCGCTGCTTTCGTCCGTCCTGGTTTAACCGAAGCGGCCCGTGATGTAGCCCTGTGTCCGCTCATCCCGGGGATTGGTGAAGAGCTGCTGGGTATCGCCGCATTCCACCAGGTCGCCCAGGTGGAAGAAGGCGGTCTTCTGCGAAACGCGCGCTGCCTGCTGCATCGAGTGCGTGACGATCACGATGGTGAAGTTCTCGCGCAGCTCGTCGATCAGTTCCTCGATACGCGCCGTCGCGATCGGATCCAGCGCCGAGCAGGGCTCGTCCATCAGGATCACTTCCGGGTTCACGGCAATCGCGCGCGCGATACAAAGCCGCTGCTGCTGGCCGCCGGAGAGGCCGGTGCCGGGCTTGTCCAGCCGGTCCTTCACTTCGTTCCAGAGGCCGGCGCGGGTCAGGCTGCGTTCGACGATCTCGTCGGTTTCAGCCTTGTTCTCCCCGAGGCCGTGGATGCGCGGTCCGTAGGCGATGTTGTCGTAGATCGACTTGGGAAAGGGATTGGGCTTCTGGAACACCATGCCGACCCGGGCTCGCAACTGCACCACGTCGAGCTTGGGATCGTAGATGTCGTCGCCGTCGAGGGTGATATTGCCGACCACGCGGCAGCCGTCGATCACGTCGTTCATGCGGTTCAGGCAGCGCAGGAAGGTCGACTTGCCGCAGCCCGAGGGGCCGATCAGCGAGGTGACCTGGTTGCGGCCGATGTCGAGGTCGACGTGTTTCAGCGCATGGGCTTCGCCGTAGTAGACGGAGACATCACGGGCGATGATCTTGTGATTTGCGGTGCTTTGGTCCTGCACCGTCATGCTTTCTGCGGCCATAGCCATGTCCTGAGCTCCCTACCAGCGGCGTTCGAAGCGTTTACGCAACAGCACAGCCAGGGCGTTCATCGCGACCAGGAAGGCCAGGAGAACCATGATGGCGGCACTGGTTTTTTCAACAAAGGCACGTTCCGGGCTGTCGGCCCAGAGATAGATCTGTACGGGCAAAGCCGTCGCCGAGTCGGTGAATCCGCCCGGGATATCCACGATAAAGGCGACCATGCCGATCATCAGCAGCGGCGCGGTTTCGCCAAGGGCCTGCGCGGCGCCCAGGATCGTACCGGTCAGAATACCCGGCATGGCCAGCGGCAGAACGTGATGGGTGACGGCCTGAAGCTTGGAGGCGCCGACGCCCAGCGCGGCCTCGCGGATGGATGGTGGCACGGCTTTCAGGGCGGCACGGGCCGCGATGATGATGGTCGGCAGGGTCATGAGGGCCAGGACCATACCGCCGACCAGCGGTGCCGAGCGCGGCAGGCCGAAGAAGTTCAGGAAGACGGCGAGACCCAGCAGGCCGAAGACGATCGAGGGCACGGCCGCGAGGTTGTTGATGTTCACCTCGATCAGGTCGGTCCAGCGATTCTTCGGCGCGAACTCTTCCAGGTAGATCGCCGAGAGCACGCCGATCGGGAAGCTCAGGGCCAGGGTCACCACCAGCATCAGGAAGGAGCCCACGGTGGCGCCCCAGATGCCCGCCTGCTCCGGTTCACGCGAATCGCCAGCCGTAAAGAAGGTCGTGTTGAACTGGGACTCGATCCTGCCATCTGCGGCCAGCGTGTCAATCCAGGCGATATCCCGGTCCTTGACCCGACGATCGGCTTCGGGAACATCGCGCGAAATGTGCCCCTTCATGAAGGAATCCGTGTCGTCGGAGGCCTTGACCCAGACGGTCTGCGTGGTCCCGACAACGTCCGGGTTCTCCATGACCAGCTCGCGCAGGGTCTGATCGGCGCTTCCGCTCATCAGGGCCGTCAGGGCGCGTTTGTCCCGGCGGCTCGTTACCTCGGGGAAGGCGCTCCGCAACGCGCCCCGCGCGATGCCCTGGTAATTCGCCCGGCGCAGAACATTCGGATCCCGTTCGCCGGTCGGGTCGATCTCGGCTTCATCGAAGGTGACCTCAAGCGCAATGTGATACTGCGAGAAGGCTGTGTAGCCATTGGCAATGATGCTGGACAGCAGCAGGACGAGCATGCCCATTGCCGCAATAACTGCGATCAGACCATAGAGGCGGAACCTGGCTTCGGCCGCGTAGCGCCGTTTCAGGCGCGCGCCGGAAAGATCAGGCCGCTGAATAGGTGCGGCAGAGGCAGACATCTCAGTCATATTTCTCTCTGTATTTCCGGACCACCCGCAGGGCGATCACGTTGAGCGTGAGAGTTACCAGGAAGAGCATCAGTCCGAGCGCGAAGGCGGAGAGTGTCTTGGCGCTGTCGAACTCCTGATCGCCCACCAGCAGGGTGACGATCTGCACGGTCACCGTGGTCACGGCTTCCAGAGGATTGACCGTCAGGTTCGCGGCCAGGCCGGCGGCCATCACCACGATCATGGTTTCGCCGATTGCCCGGCTGACGGCCAGCAGCACACTGCCGACGATGCCCGGCAGCGCGGCTGGCAGGACCACCTGCTTGATGGTTTCCGACTTGGTCGCCCCCAGCGCGTAGGCGCCGTCGCGCAGCGTCTGGGGCACCGAGTTCATCACGTCGTCGGACAGGGAAGAGACGAAGGGAATGCTCATGATTCCGATGACCACGCCCGCAGCCAAAGCTGATTCCGAGGAGACGTCCAGCGACAGGGCTTCACCGGTGTTGCGGAAGAAGGGGGCGACCGTCAGGGCGGCGAAGAAGCCGTAGACCACGGTCGGGATACCCGCCAGCACTTCCAGCACCGGCTTGGCGATGGCACGCATCTTGGGGCCGGCGTACTCAGACATGTAGACGGCAGAATAGAGCCCGACCGGGACCGCGACGCACATGGCGATAAAGGTCACCAGCAGCGTACCGACGAAGAGCGGAATGAAGCCGAACGCGCCCGAGCCGCCCACCTGGCCTTCGCGCAGCGCGGTTTGCGGGCTCCACTGCAGGCCGAAGAGGAAGTCGGTTATCGGGATCTTGGTAAAGAAGCGCGACGCCTCGAACAGGAGCGACAGCACGATGCCGATCGTGGTCGCGATCGCGATGGTCGAGGCGATGATCATGATGGTCGAGATGATCGTCTCGACCCGGTTGCGCGCCCGAAGGTCGGTGGCGACCTGTTTCCGGCTGACGGTGAGGCCGGCAATCGCGACGCAGAGCGCGATCACCGCCATGGCGGCGAAGCCGGTCTGGCGCATGCCGGCATAATCGGCGGCGGCGGCTTCGATTTCGGGTGTGATGCTTCCGCCGAAAGCTTCGCCCGAAGCCAGACTGGTAATCTGGTTGATGATCAGCGCCTTCTGATCCGCGTTGAGTTCGGTGATGCTGGCCGGCAGGTTCGCCACCAAGATCATCTCGACGATTTGCGGCTCCAAGGCCAGCCAGAACATCAGCAGCAGGAAGCTCGGTAGGCCGCACCAGAGCGCCACATAGAGCCCGTAATACTGCGGTCGGGAATGCAGGCTGTGGGTCGCGCCGCCCGAGACGGCGACCGAGCGGCTCCGTCCCATGTAGTAACCGACCAGTGTCAACAAAAGCAGTGTGGCGGCAAGGATCAGCAACGACATGTCGGACACCAGGGTGTTTCAGGGACAGAAGGGATAAAACGAAAAACGAAGAAGAAAAAAAGACGCTAAAAAAAGTAACCGCTGGCGATCCCGGGAAAGAGGGACCGCCAGCGGATCTCGGATCGACCTTACATGGAGAGCGGAGCCATGCCGGTCGAGGAAGCGCGCATGGCCTTACGATCGGCAGCCGGAAGCGGGATCAGACCCTTGTCCAGCAGATAGCCGTCGTCGCCCCAGGTGCCTTCGCTGGTGAATTCGTTGACGAATTCCTGGATACCGGGAACCACGCCCACATGCTCTTTCTTGACGTAGAAGTAGAGCGAGCGGGACACGCCGTATTCACCGGAAGCGATGTTTTCGAAGGTCGGGACTGCGCCGTCGACCGTCGAACCCTGGATCTTGTCGGCGTTCTGATCGAGGAAGCTGAAGCCGAAGATGCCGAGGGCGTTCGGGTTGGCTTCCAGCTTCTGGATGATCAGGTTGTCGTTTTCGCCGGCTTCGACATAGGCGCCATCTTCGCGGATGCCGTGTGCGACAGCCTTGAAGGCCTTCTTGTCGGACTTGCGCAGTTTGGCGAGCGATTCGAATTTCTTCGCGCCGCCTTCCATGGCCAGCTCGACGAAGGCGTCACGGGTACCGCTGGTCGGCGGCGGGCCCAGGACTTCGATCTTCTTGGCGGGCAGGGCCGGGTCGATCTCGTTCCACATCTTGTAGGGATTGTCGACCAGTTCACCGTTGACCGGAACCTTCTTGGCCAGCGCCTGGAAGATCTGCTTCTTGGTCAGGGTCAGCGGCTCGGAGGACTTGGAGTTGGCGATCACGATGCCGTCGAAGCCGATCTTGACTTCGGTGATGGTGATGCCGGCTTTGGTGCACTTTTCGAACTCGGAAGCTTTGATGCGGCGCGAGGCATTGGTGATGTCGGGGTGACCGACGCCGACACCGCCACAGAACAGCTTCATGCCGCCGCCGGAACCGGTGCTCTCGACGACAGGCGTCTTGAAGTCGGTGACCTTACCGAACTGTTCGGCAACGGCGGTCGAGAAAGGAAATACGGTGGAGGACCCGACAATGCGGATCTGGTCGCGCGCGTTGGCGGCATTGGCGGTAAGAGCCAGGCCGGCAATTGCGGCAACGGCAAGAGAATGCTTGATCACGTTATGTCTCCAGCATCATGGCTGAGAAATCTGCAGTCGCACGAACGAGGTCGCGCGGTGTCGACCGGATGCCGACGGGGCCGAACTTATGTCTCTTCGGCGCAAGATTTACTACAGATTGATGACACTTTTATGACGTTCGCTTAAGCTTTGATTTACCGACTATTTTAAGCTTCGCCACGACTAGACCGGGTCTCAGAAACACGCATTTTTTGCCGTTCTTCGAAGAGGCTTGTCATGCGGCTGCGTCACCGCCGCTCGGGGAGATTTCCGTCCGTTTCTCAGCGGTTGAAAGCGATTCGGCTGACAGGTTGGAAGAGGGGTTCTCGGCGGCATTTTGCGCCAAAGGCAGCAAAACCTTGAAGCGGGATCCCTCGCCGATGGTGCTGTCGATGTCCAGGATCGCGCGATGCCGGTTAACGATATGCTTCACGATTGCGAGGCCCAGGCCCGTGCCGCCCAACTCACGCGAGCGGGCGGTGTCCACCCGGTAAAAGCGCTCGGTCAGCCGCGGCAGGTGCTCCCGGGCGATACCTTCACCCTGATCGATCACGGTCACGGCGATGCCGGGCTTGCCGAGCCGCCGCGCCGCCCCACTGCCGCTTTCAATGCGTTTGGTCACCAGCCGGACGTCGCTCCCCGCCCGGCCGTACTTGATGGCGTTTTCCGTCAGGTTCTGAAAGACCTGCGTGAGTTCGTCCGCTTCGCCCGATACCAGATCGACCCCGGCGAACTCCAGCTTGAGCGCCATGGCCTTTTCCCGCGCTTGCGGCTCCAGGGCATTGGCGACGCTCCTGAGGATCTCCTCGATGTCGGCGGTACTGCTGGGCGGCGTATACTCATGCAGCTCGATCCGCGAGAGGGAGAGCAGGTCTTCGATCAGCCGCGACATGCGCCGGGCCTGTTCGTGCATCACGCCGAGGAAACGGACCCGGGCGTCGGCGTCCTCCCTGGCCGGGCCCAGCAGGGTTTCGATGAAGCCCAGGAGGCTGGCCAGGGGCGTGCGCAGTTCGTGGCTTGCGTTGGCGACGAAATCGGCCCGCATCTGTTCGGCGCGCCGGACAGCCGTGAGATCGTGCAGGGCGACAATCGCGGCGGTTCCGTCCGATCCGGTGGTGGCCAGCTTGACGATGCGGCCGGAAAGGTGCCGTTCGAACTGACCCGGAATCGTGAACTCCACGAAGCGGCCGGTGGCGCCGGACAAGACCTCTTCCGTCGCCTCGATCAGCTCCGGGTTTCGCAGGACCAGGGTCAGGTCCCGTCCTGCAATGTCCTTGCCGAAGAGCTCTTCCGCCGCCGGATTGCCGCGCAAGACCCGGCGCTGTGCATCGATGAGCAGGAGCGTATCCGGCAGGGCTGACAGCACGGCCTCATGGTTGGAGACGGTGCGTACCAGTTCCTGGCGGCGCAATTGCCGGTCCCGCAAAGTATCCTTGATGGCGTCGTTCAGGCCCGGATAGAGCAGATCGCCGCCCTCGGGCGGTGCCACCAGGGGTGCCGAGAGATCCGACGAGCGCAGTTGCTCGAAGTAACGGCGCAGGGTCGTCACATGGCGGAAGTGGCGCGCCAGCAGAGCCGCGGCCCCGAAGATCACGATACCGCAGCCGGCCGCGACGAAGCCCCAGGGCGCGAAGCCCAAAAAGCCGGCGGCCAGCAGGACGACGACACCCGGCAGGGCAAAGAGCGTCGTTGCAGGCACCATGCGCTTTACGGGAGCGGCAGCTTCTGCCATAGCCCGAACCTTTACTGTAAGAGGTGATGTCGCCAAGTTTCTTTGCCTACCTTAGCACCCTAATATTACAGTTTGATTCAAGTACAAGCGATAATTTGCGAATATTGCTCCTAAAACTTAAGTCTTCGGGCCGCGCGCATTCAAGTTAATTTGTCCTGAACAGCCTGGTCCAAAGTCACCCCCGCGACTCGGTGCGCTGCTTGGTGATGGCCTCATGGGCGGCCAGGCCGGCGGCGATCACCAGATCGTTCACCGTGGCCCCCAGCGTGACGATTTGGGCCGGATGGCTCAAGCCAAGCAGCATCGGGCCGATCACCGTGCCGCTGCCGATCTTCTGGATCAGCTTTGAGACGATGTTCGCACTGTGCAATGCCGGCATGATGAGAATGTTGGCCGGACCGCCGAGACGGCAGAAGGGATAGAGCTGACGCATCAGGTCGTAGTCCAGCGCGACATTGGCCTGCATCTCGCCGTCGTATTCAAAGTCGACCTCCATGCCGTCTAGCACTTCGACCGCTTCGCGGATCCGCAGGGCTTTGGCGCGCATGGGATTGCCGAAGTTCGAAAAGCTGAGGAAGGCGACCCGCGGCTCGTAGCCCATGGCGCGCGCCTGTTCGGCGCTCTGAATGGCGATGTCGGCGAGCTGTTCTGGCGTGGGAAGCTCATGCACCGAGGTGTCGGCGATGAAGACCGAGCGGCCGTCGAGCATCATCATGGACATGCCGAAGACCCGGTGTCCGGGCTTGGGATCGATGGCCCGGGTAATGTCCTCATAGGTGACGCCGAAGCTGCGGGTCAGGCCCGAAACCATGCCGTCCGCGTGTCCGTTGGCGACCATGCAGGCGGCGAAGACATTGCGGTTCTGATTGACCATCCGCTGGCAGTCCCGGAACAGGGCACCGCTGCGCTGCAGGCGCTGATAGAGATACTCCGCGTAGTGTGTGTTGTGCTCCGAGAGCCGGGCGTTGTGAACTTCCAGGAAGTCACCGGTCAGGCCCATGGTCGTCATGGTTTCGCGGACCCGGTCCTCGCGGCCGACCAGCACCGGGGTACCATAGCCGGCGTTGTGAAAGGCCAGCGCGGCGCGGATCGTGGGCTCTTCCTCGCCTTCAGCGAAGACGATGCGCTTGCGGGCCGGGGCGGCGCGGACCTTTTCGAAGATCCCCTGCAGGCTCGCGGCCGCCGGGTCAAGCCGGGCGGAGAGCTCCTGCTCATAGAGTGCCATATCCGTGATGGGTTTCTGCGCCACGCCGGTGGTCATGGCGGCTTCCGCAACTGCCTTGGGGACGGCAACGATCAGGCGCGGATCGAAGGGCGCCGGGATTATGTAATCCTTGCCGTAGCGCAGGCGGCGGCCTGCATAGGCCCGGTCCACCTCGTCCGGCACATCCTCACGTGCCAGGGCCGCGAGCGATTCCGCCGCCGCAATCTTCATCTCCATATTGATGGTGGAGGCGCGGACGTCGAGGGCACCGCGGAAGATATAAGGGAAGCCCAAGACGTTGTTGACCTGGTTGGGATAATCCGAGCGGCCGGTCGCGATGATGGCGTCGTCACGCACCGCCTTGACCTCTTCCGGCGTGATCTCCGGATCCGGGTTCGCCATGGCGAAGATGATCGGCTGATCGGCCATGGACTTGACCATCTCGGTGGTCAGCGCCCCTTTCACCGAGAGGCCGAAGAAGACATCGGCATTTTTGACCGCATCTTCCAGGCTGCGGTCCTCGGTCTGGACCGCATGGGCCGACTTCCACTGGTTCATGCCGGCTTCGCGGCCCTGATAGATGACGCCGCGGGTGTCGCAGAGCAGGATATTGTTATGGGGCACGCCCATGGCCTTGATCAGTTCGGCGCAGGCGATACCGGCGGAACCGGCGCCGTTGATCACCATCTTGACCGATCCCAGCTCCCGGCCGGTCAAATGCACGGCGTTGATCAGGCCGGCGGCGGCGATGATCGCGGTGCCATGCTGATCGTCGTGGAAAACCGGGATGTCCAGCAGCTCGCGCAGCCGCTGTTCGATGATGAAACACTCCGGCGCCTTGATGTCTTCCAGATTGATGCCGCCGAAGCTCGAGCCGAGAAAACGCACGCAGTTGACGAACTCGTCCACGTCGCGGGTTTCGACCTCGAGATCGATCCCGTCGACGTCCGCGAAGCGCTTGAAGAGGACGGCTTTACCTTCCATCACCGGCTTTGACGCCAGGGCGCCGAGATCGCCCAGCCCCAGCACGGCCGTGCCGTTGGAGACCACGGCCACCGTGTTGCCCTTGGCGGTATAGTCGTAGGCCTTGGCGGGATCTTCGGCGATCTTCAGGCAGGGCACCGCGACGCCGGGGGAATAGGCCAGCGACAGATCCCGCTGGGTGGTCAGCGGCTTCGTCGCCCGGATCTCGAGCTTGCCGGGCCGCCCGCTGGAATGCAGGTCGAGGGCTTCCTGGTCGGTTGTGCGCGAGCTGTCGTTGGGCATTTTTTCTTTTTCTCCGGTCTATGTCCGCACAGGCGTACATTCTTTTTGTTGCTGGTCAGTCGGGTTTGTCATGCTGCGAGACTGCTATTGCTACAGGACTGCGTTCCGGCTTGCAGTCCCTCTTTCCGCATCGTGGCGATCAGCTCTGTGCATTGCGCTCGTGACGATGGACATCCTCGGCACCGTGGCGGATCAAAATCTCCTCGGCGACCTTGCCTTGTTGCTCGCTTTCGATGGCAACCCACAGCAGGACGGTTCCGGATTCCAGGGCGCGGGCGAACTGCTCCGTATGAGGGGTGGCCCGCAGGGTCGTCAGCAGTTCCGTCAGGGCGACAGAAGTCAGTCCGGCGGCCATCAGACCGGCAATCGCAGCACCGACCGGGCCCGTGGCGATGGCGATCAGGCCGGCCGCCGTGATCGGACCCACGTATTTGATTTCGCCGACCAGCCCGGTCATGGCTTCCTGCCAGGCGACGCCCGGCGATTCACTGGCGCTCAGGGATTCGTGGGTATCGAGGACCGAGAGGTCGCTGGATTGAAAGCCCGCGGCCAGCAGTGTCTCGACCGCGGCCTTGAAATTCGCGCGATCGGAGAAGCGTCCAACGATTTCGCTCATCTGCTTGATGGCGTCGTCCTGCATGGCGTTTTCACTCCCAACACTGCGTCAAGGCTGCGCGCGTCTTGGATTCCCCGGAATCGCTTCGATGACCGCCGCGCTTTCTTACCGCCAAGCCCGATCATTACGCTATATTGCCTTCTCCTACCCGTGCTTGCAAAGAGGGCATGGGATGGAGTAAGTGCGATGCCGCCAAGCGACCTGTCTAACGCCCCTTGAACCTTCCGCAGTCCGCGATCGATGCCAGATTCCAGTACCGCCGCCCCACAGAACGACCAAACCCAAAAAACAGCGGCGCCGGCCGCGCGCGGCGTGACGCCGATGATGGCGCAATACCTCGAGATCAAGGCCGGCTATCCCCATGCGCTGCTGTTTTATCGCATGGGCGATTTCTACGAACTGTTCCACGAAGACGCGGTCGTCGCCTCCGCCGCCCTGGACATCACCCTGACCAAACGCGGCAAGCATGAGGGCGCGGATATCGCCATGTGCGGCGTGCCGGTCCATTCGGCGGACGGCTACCTTGCCAGACTGATTCGCAAGGGCTTCAAGGTGGCCGTCTGCGAACAGGTGGAAGACCCGGCGGAAGCCAAGAAGCGCGGCAGCAAGTCGGTGGTGCGCAGGGACGTGGTCCGGCTGGTCACGCCGGGAACGCTGACCGAAGACGAGCTTCTGGATGCCCGCAACCACAACTATCTCGCAGCCCTGGCGGAGACCGGCGGCACGGCGGCGGGCCGGCTGGGTCTCGCCTGGCTGGATATGTCGACCGGCGATTTCCAGGTCCAGCCCCTGGGCCTGGCGGATCTCGGGGCGGTGCTGGCCAGGCTGGCGCCGGGCGAGCTGCTGGTCTCGGAGCGTCTGACCCAGAGGCCGGAACTCTTCGAGGTTTTCGCCGAATGGAAGGATCGTTTGACGCCCTTACCTTCCGCGCGCTTCGACAGCGAAAACGCCAGGCGCCGGGTCGAGGCCGTCTTCGAGGTCAAGGCTCTGGATGCCTACGGTGAGTTCGAACGTGCGGAACTGGCCGCCGTGGGCGCGCTGTTGGACTATGTCGAGTTGACCCAGAAGGGCCGCCTGCCGCGCCTGGTGCCGCCGAGGCGGGTGCGCCAGGGCAGCGTCATGGAGATCGATGCTGCGACGCGCCGGAACCTGGAGCTCAGTCAGGCCCTGACCGGCGGCCGGGCGGGAAGTCTGCTGGCGACCATCGACCGCACGGTGACCGGCGCCGGCGCGCGTCTGCTGGCCGCGCGCCTCGCGGCGCCCCTGACCGACGCCGCGGCGATCACGGGCCGCCAGGATGTCCTGGCCTATCTGATCGACCAGGACCAGTTGCGCGAGGATCTTCGGCGCCGTCTGCGTCTCTGCCCGGATATCGAGCGCGCCCTCTCGCGCCTCTCCCTGGGACGCGGCGGTCCGCGGGATCTGGCGGCGGTGCGGGACGGCTTGTCAGAGGCGGCGGCTATGCGCAGCCTGCTGGATGACGAGAAGCACGCCCCCCTGCCGGCCAATCTCGCCGCCGCTCTGCAGGATCTCGGGTTTCATGAAGAGTTGGTCGACCGCCTGTCGCGGGCGCTGGCGGAGGATTTACCGCTGCAGGCGCGCGATGGCGGCTTCATCGCGGCAAGCTACGATGCCCAACTGGACGAGTACCGCAGCCTGCGCGACGAAAGTCGGAAGCTGATCGCGGCCCTGCAGAGCCGCTATGCCGCGGAGACCGGCATCGCGACCCTCAAGATCCGACACAACAACGTGCTTGGCTATTATATCGAGGTCACGCCGACCCATGCTTCCAAGATGCCGAGCGGTCCCGAGGCGCCTTTTATCCACCGCCAGACCCTGGCCAGCGCGGTGCGTTATTCGACCGTCGAGCTATCGGATCTGCAGCAGAAGATCGCCTCCGCCGCCGACAAGGCCCAGGCGATCGAATTGAAGCTGTTCGAGGATCTGGTCACCGAAATCGGCAGCCGCAGCGGCGCGGTCGCCGTGACCGCCGCCGCCCTGGCGCAGCTCGATGTGGCCACGGCCCTCGCCGAACTGGCCTTGCAGGGCCGCTGGTGCCGGCCGAAGGTCGACGACAGCGCAGCCTTCGAGATCACCGCCGGCCGCCATCCGGTGGTCGAGGCGGCCCTGGCGAAGAGCCAGGAGGGCAGCTTCGTCGCCAACGACTGCAACCTCGCCGACGAACAGCGGCTCTGGCTGATCACTGGCCCCAACATGGCCGGTAAGAGTACCTTTCTGCGGCAGAACGCGCTGATCGCCATTCTGGCCCAGATGGGCGCCTACGTGCCGGCCGAAGCGGCCCATATCGGTGTGATCGACCGGCTCTTCAGCCGGGTCGGCGCCGCCGACGACCTGGCCCGCGGTCGCTCGACCTTCATGGTCGAGATGGTGGAAACCGCCGTGATCCTCAATCAGGCCACGCCCAGATCGCTTGTCATTCTGGACGAAATCGGACGGGGCACGGCGACCTTCGACGGTCTGTCGATCGCCTGGGCCTGCGTCGAGCACCTGCACGAGGTCAACCGCAGCCGGGCGCTCTTCGCCACCCACTATCACGAGCTGACCACCCTTTCCGCCAAGCTCGCCTCTCTCGCCTGCCACGCCATGCGGGTCAAGGAATGGCAGGGCGAAGTGATCTTCCTGCACGAGGTGGCCGCCGGTGCCGCCGACCGCTCCTACGGCATCCATGTCGCCAAGCTGGCCGGCCTGCCGGCCGCCGTGGTCGCGCGCGCCGAAGAGGTGCTCTCGACCCTGGAGCAAGGCGAGCAGGCCGGTGCCTTGACCAGGCTCGCGGACGATCTTCCGCTCTTTGCCGCGGCCCTGGCCCAGGAACGGGCTTCAGAGCAAGAGACAGGGTTTTCAGAAGGACCTTCCCGGCCCTCCGCAGTGGATGAACGGCTTTCGGAGATCAATCCGGACGACCTCACGCCCAGACAGGCGCTGGAACTGCTTTATGCGCTCAAGACCCTCGCGGAAAAACCCTGACAACCTGCGGTGGTCACCGGTTTTCGCGCTTTGTTACCAGTCATTTGTGTAGAACTTTTTGTTAAGACATCTGTTGGATGGTGACCCTATTGAAACGGACCATTCAGGCGATGTGTAAGACCAATATCGACGGCGAAACTGAGGGAACCTGGCGCTCTATAGCGCCGGCCTTTGCCCTTGCGCTTGGCACGGGTCTGTTCCTTTCGGCGCTCAGCCTGCGCGCGCCCGCCGCACAGGAACCCGTCGCCCTGTTCTTCGATCCCACGATCGGCAGCGATGCGGCTCTGCACCGGGTTGCGGCGCTCGACGGGCGGATCGTCCGCGTCGGCGGCTTGCGTAATGTTGTGGTGGCCGTCTTTGAGCGGGACCTGGATGTGGCCCAGCTCTGGCGCCATGGCGCCTGGATCGGGATCGACCCTGTGTTTTTTGGCGGCTGTGATCCGGCGGGCAGCGCGTCGCGACCCCGCAGCAACACTTAAAGACTCTATTTAAAGCGATGGATTGTTGAGATGAATCCCATTGACGACCTCAGAAAACGCGTAACGCCCTACTTCGTGGCGTTCCTCTGGCTGCATCTGCCTGTTATCGCCGGCCTCGGCGCCGTCATGGGCGAATGGCTCTGGCCGAGCATAGGCGCGGCCCTGTTGGCCGGCGCAGCGACCCTGAGTTGGAAGATCAGCGGCAGCGTCGCTGCGACCCGCTACCTCGTTGCGGTGGCGCAGATGGGTATGGTCGCGCTGGTGCTCTACCAGTTCATGGGCGATGCCTGGCAGATCGACATCCACATGTATTTCTTTGCCGCCCTGGCGATGCTCGCGGCCTTCTGCGACTGGCGCACGATTCTGGCGGCCGCGGCCACCGTGGCGCTCCATCATCTGGTGCTGAACTACCTGTTGCCGCTGGCGGTTTTCCCGAACGGCACCGATCTGGCCAGGGTGATTCTGCATGCCGGCATCGTGATTCTCGAGACCGCGACGCTGATGTGGATCACCGCCAAGCTGACCGGTGCCTTCACGGAAGCCTCTTCGGCGATCGAGCGGGCTCAGGCCGCCGAAACGGAGGCGCAGCAGATGGGCGAGCAGCAGCGCGAGACCGAACGGCGCGCCAATGAAGAGCGGCAGAAGACCCTGACCGATCTTGCGGCGGTCTTCGAAAAGGATGTCGGCAATCTCGTTGACGCGGTCCGCGCCCGGGCCTGCGAGATGAGCGGTCATGCCGAAACCATGAACCAGGTGGCCATGGATGCCCGCGCGCGCTCGGACAGCACCACTCAGCGCGCCGAGGAAGTGACCGGCAATACCCAGACCGTGGCCTCCGCGACCGAAGAGATGAGCGCGTCCATCGCCGGAATCGTGGACCAGGTTGCGCATTCCAGCCGCATCACCGGCGACGCGGTCACCCGGGTCGAACAGACCGACGAAACCATGCAGGGCCTGGCACAGGCCGCCGACAAGATCGGCGAGGTGACCAGCCTGATCTCCGACATCGCGGAACAGACCAACCTGCTGGCCCTTAACGCCACCATTGAGGCGGCGCGCGCCGGGGATGCCGGCAAGGGCTTCGCCGTGGTCGCCAGCGAGGTCAAGAACCTCGCCAGCCAGACCGCGAAGGCAACCGAGGAGATCACCGGTCAGATCACCGGGATGCAGCATGTGACCAGGGACGCGGTCGAGGCCATCCAGAAGATCCGGGAGACCATCTCCGAAATCAACGAGGTCGCGACCAGTGTCTCCGCCTCCATCGACGAACAGAGCGCGGCGGTGGGCGAGATTAGCAGCAACACCAACCGTATCGCGGACGGCACGCAACTTGTGACCAGCGAGATCATGGAACTGAGCGGCGCGGCCGACAAAGCCGATGAAACCTCCCGCCAGACTGCCGGTGAAGCCAAGGAGCTGCTGGCCCAGATCGAACAGCTCAAGGGCGAGGTCATGAACTTTGCCAAGCATGTGAGAGCGGCGTAACCCAGGCTTTGACCGCTTGCCTTGGCCGGTGTTTTGCGGTCTTTTGTAAGTCCTTAGGAGCCGTGGATTTAGGACATGCAAGAGCTCTTGGCCGAAGAGTCCTTCGAGACCGAGGTGCGCAACAGGCGCGCCATCATCGACCGTCGGGCGCTGCAGGGCCGGATCGAGGATATCGTCGAGGCCGGCGGCTCCGAGCAGGAGACCCGCAAAGAGGTTCTGGCGGCGCTACGGGAAGCCCTGGAGAACGGCCGGGCCGAGGTGCGCCGGCGCTTCGACGAGCGGGCTTCGGGCACGGCGGTGGTGCGCTCGAACTGCTATCTGGTCGATCAGTTGATCCGGGTGGTCTATGACCATGTGACCACGCACCTTTTTCCGTTGGCCAATCCCTCGACCGGAGAGGTGCTGTCGCTGGTGGCGGTGGGCGGCTACGGCCGGGGTGAACTGGCACCGCAGTCCGACGTCGATCTGCTGTTTCTGCTGCCCTACAAGATGACCCCGCGCAGCGAGCAGGTCGTCGAGGCCATGCTCTATTTCCTCTGGGATCTGAACTTCAAGGTCGGCCATGCGACGCGCAAGGTCGCGGACTGCATCCGCCAGGCCAAGGCGGACGTCACGATCTGCACCAACCTGCTTGAGGCACGCTGGCTTTGGGGCGATCAGGGCCTCTATGTGGAGCTGCGCAAGCGCTTTCAGTCGGAGCTCCAGGCTCAGGGCGGTGCCAAATTCATCGAAGCCAAGCTGAGCGAGCGGGATCTGCGTCACACGCGCAACGGCGGCAGCCGTTATTCGCTGGAACCCAACATCAAGGAAAGCAAGGGCGGCTTACGCGACCTCCACACCCTCTTCTGGATCGCGAAGTTCCTCTACCACGTTGACGACATCTCACGCCTGGTCGACAAGAAGGTCTTCACTCGCCAGGAGGTCCGCCGCTTCGAAAAGGCCCAGGCCTTTCTCTGGACCCTGCGCTGCGCCCTGCACTACCTGACCGGCCGCGCCGAGGAGCGGCTGACCTTCGATGTTCAGAAGTCCCTCGCCGAAGGCTTGGGCTATACCGACCATGCGGGAACCCAGGGCGTCGAGCGCTTCATGAAGCACTACTTCCTGATCGCCAAGGACGTCGGGGACCTGACCCGGATTTTCTGCGCGACCCTGGAGGCCGAACACAATCGGCGTTCGCGCTTCCGCCTCCCCTCGCTCTCGCGCCGCCGCTCAATCGGCGGTTTCCGGCTCGAAGGCGACCGCCTGACCGTCAAGGACCCGGCCGTTTTCGAAAAGGCGCCGATCGAGATGCTGCGGATCTTCGCCGTGGCCCAGAAGCACGACCTCGATATCCATCCCCGTGCCCTGCGCTGGATCACGCAGAACCTCAAACTGATCAAGAAGGCGCTGCGCGAGGATTCGGAGGCCAATAAGGTCTTCATGGACATCCTCTGTGCCGAAGAGGATCCGGCAACCACCCTGCGGCGTATGAACGAAGCGGGCGTGTTCGGCCGTTTCATTCCGGATTTCGGGCGGGTCGTGGCCCAGATGCAGTACAACATGTACCACCACTATACGGTGGATGAGCACACGATCTTCGCCATCGGCATCCTGCACGACATCGAGCAGGGTCGCCTCGCCGAGGAAGCGCCGATCGCCACCGAGGTGGTGCACAAGGTGCTGTCCCGGCGGGTGCTCTACGTGGCGGTGTTCCTGCACGACATCGCCAAGGGCCGCCCGGGCGATCATTCCGAAGAAGGCGCCAAGGTCGCGCGCCGGCTCTGCCCGCGGCTCGGCTTTACGGCCGAGGAAACCGAGACGGTCGCCTGGCTGGTGCTGCATCACCTCGCCATGAGTGACACGGCGTTCAAGCGCGATATCGACGACCCCAAGACCATTCAGGACTTCGCGGCCCTGGTGCAGTCCCCGGAGCGCCTGCGGTTGCTTCTGGTCTTGACGGTGGCGGATATCCGCGCCGTCGGGCCGAACGTCTGGAATGCCTGGAAAGCCGCCCTGCTGCGCGACCTCTTCTGGCGGACGGAGGAGGTTCTGTCCGGGGGCATTTCCTCCGAAGGGCGGGCCCGCCGCGTCGAGCATGCCAAGGAAGCCCTGCGCGCCGCCATCTCCGACTGGCCGAAGAAGGAAATCGAAGCGCACATCAAGCGCGGCTATCCCTCCTACTGGCTCTCGGCGGATACAGACACCCATCTGCGGCACGCCCTGCTGGTGCGCGAGGCGGAGCGCCTGAAGCTGCCGCTCAAGATCGACGCCCATGTGGACGGCTACCGCGAGGTGACGGAAGTCACGATCTATACCGCCGACCATCCGGGCCTCTTCAGCCGGATCGCCGGCGCCATGGCGGTCAGCGGCGCCTCGATCGAGGGCGCCAACATCATCACCCTGGCCAACGGCATGGCGCTCGACAGCTTCTACGTCCACGACGCGGTGGAAGGCGGCGCTTTCGAGAGCGGAGAACGCCTGGAGCGCCTGTCGGCCAACATCGAAAAGGTGCTGGCCGGCGGCATGCGGCCGGTGCAGGAGATGGTCAAGCAGCGTTCGGCCATTCCCAGCCGCTACAATGTCTTCCAGGTCGCGCCGCGCGTGCTGATCGACAACAAGGCCAGTGCCACCCATACGGTGATCGAGGTCAACGGCCGTGACCGTCCCGCCCTGCTCTATCAGCTCACCACCGCCATCACCCGCCTGAACCTGATGATCTCCTCAGCCCGTATCGCGACTTACGGCGCCCACGCCGTGGACGTTTTCTACGTCAAGGACGCGCTGGGTTCCAAGATCGAGAACAAGGCCAAGCTGACGCGTATCCGAAAGAAACTGCTGGAAGTGCTGGAAAGCACGGACTGTGCCCCGGCCGCGAAGAAGGCCGCAGGCGGCAAGAGCGCGGAGCGGAAGCCGGCGAAACCGGCCCAGCGAAAGCCCGAAGCCGCTGCGGAGTAGTCCCTGACCCCGTGAGGACTGCTTACTCGGGCAGGGCGCTGAAACGGTACATGGCCCTCATTACATCGCTCGGTTTCCCGCCGCTGAAGGCGTTGTTGAAGATCGCCGAGATGTCACCCGAGCGGTAAATCCGGCTGAGGGCCCGGTCCACTGCCAGCCGGAATTCGCTGTCGCCGCGCTTCAGGGCAAGACCATAAGGTTCGTGCGAGAAGAAACGGGTGCCGACGCGCAAGGACCTCGGCTCCGCACTCTGGGCCGCGAGGTAAATCAAAAGCGCCCGGTCGGAGAAGTAGGCGGAGATTTCCCCGGTTTCCAGCTTATCCCGCCCCTCCAGGTGGTTGGAGACCGTTACGATCTCGGAATCCAGTCCGGTCTGCCGGACAATGCCCTGCAGCAGCTTTTCCGTCGTGGTGGCTTTCAGGACACCGATCTTGTGACCTTGAAGGGCTTCGAAGTTTTTGGGGCCTTCGACCTTGGTCATGACGGCCGCGCCGTCGACGAAAATCGGAATGGAGAAGTCGACCATTTCGCGCCGCTGGAGCGTTGCCGTCGCGGCGCCGCAGAGCAGATCCGCCTGCTCGTTCTGGATCGCTTTAAAGCGGTTCTCGGAATCGACCGGGACATAGTCAATCGAGATTTCGCTCAGATTGAGCTGAGCCTTCAACTGCACAACGACGGCCCGGCAGAGGTCGACACTGTAACCGGCGGGCTCACCGATGGCATTTTTCAAGGAGTAGGGGGCGGCATCTTCGCGGTAGGCGATCTTGATTTTCCCGCTGTCCTTGATGCGGTCCAGCGCGCCGGCGAGCGCATCGCCGGTAAAGCCCCCCAGCCCAACGGCAAGCGTGATGGCTATGATTCTAAGTGATTTCCTCATGTCCCCTTCCCTCCAGCGGTCTGAATGCGCATTAATCAAATCTCAAGCAGGCATAACACGATATTCGTGCGCGTTCCTATTGGGGCAAGCCCGGATAGAAAGCGCAGGCTTCCTTTGAGCGCAGATTTCTTTTTTGCGCAGACTTCCTTCCTTCGCGGCTTTCCTCTAGATCAGATCCGGGTGCAGGAAATCGCCTATGGCGATCCAATCATGCGGTGAATCTGATCGAAGCATTTAAGGTCGTGCGGATTCACGTGTCATACGGAAAACACAAAGTGTTTCCGTTAGAACACGATCCGCACTAGAAACGCGGCTGTATGGCACTGATTCGTTCTCTGGCCACAGTGGGTGGCTACACAGGCATCAGCCGGGTTCTTGGTTTTGTCCGCGACATCCTCATCGCGGCCGTGCTCGGGACCGGGCCGGTGGCCGATGCCTTCTTCGTGGCCTTCAAGCTGCCGAACCTCTTCCGCCGCCTCTTCGCGGAGGGCGCCTTCAACGCGGCCTTCGTCCCCCTCTTCGCCAAACGCCTGGAGCAGGAGGGCGAAGCCGCCGCCAAGGTCTTCGCCGAACAGACCCTGGCGGTCCTGATCAGCGTCGTCGCCTTGGTCTCGCTGCTGGCGATGCTCTTCATGCCCTGGCTGATGTACGGACTGGCGCCCGGCTTCGAGGAGGATCCGGAGAAGTTCGCCCTGACCGTCGAACTCAGCCGGATCACCTTTCCCTATCTGCTCTTTATGTCGCTGGTGGCTCTGCTGTCCGGCGTCCTCAATTCGCTCTATCGCTTTGCGGCGGCCGCCGCGGCGCCGGTCCTGCTGAACGTCTGCTTCATCGTCGCCCTGGTGCTGATCCTTCCCTTCACGGGCATGCCCGGTTACCTGCTGGCCTGGACCGTGGCGATCGCGGGGGTTGGACAGTTCCTGATGCTGATGACGGCGGCCTCCCGCGCCGGTATGAGCCTTCGTCTGCCCCGCCCGCGCCTGACGGACGGTGTGCGGCGGCTGATCGCGCTGATGCTGCCGGGTATGCTCTCGGCGGGCGCTATACAAATCAACCTGCTGATCGGCACCATCATCGCCACCCTGCAGGCCGGCGCCGTCTCCTATCTCTACTACGCGGACCGGGTCTATCAATTGCCCCTGGGCTTGATCGGCATTGCCTTCGGTGTGGTCCTGCTGCCGGACCTGAGCCGTAAACTGCGCGCCGGCGCTGATGCGGCCGCCATGCACAGCCTGAACCGTGGCCTGGAGCTGGCCATGCTCCTGACCCTGCCGGCGGCGGTCGCCCTGGCGGTCATCCCCAGACCCATCACCATCGTTCTCTTCGAACGCGGTGCCTTCGACCGGATCGCGACCGACGCCACCTCCTATGCTCTGGCTGCCTTCGCCCTCGGGCTGCCCGCTTTCGTGCTGATCAAGATCTTTCAGCCCGCCTTCTACGCCCGGGAAGACACCGTCACGCCCCTGAAGATGGCACTGGTTTCGATCGCCCTCAATATCGCGCTCAGCCTGATCCTCTTCTGGCCGCTCGGGCATGTCGGTATCGCCCTGGCGACCTCCGCCTCGGCCTGGCTCCATGCGGCGCTGCTGGGCGGCCGGCTTCGGTCTTTGGGCTTTCTGACTTTGGACGCGGCGCTGAAGCGTCGCCTGCCCCGGATCGCCCTGGCCGCCGCGGCCATGGGGCTCGGTCTCTGGTTCGCGGCTTTGGAGCTGGTGGGCTGGTTCGAGGGAGCACAGGAACTGCGGATCGCAACGCTGGCTCTACTGGTGGCCGGCGGTCTGATCCTCTACGGCGGTCTGGCCCTGATTTCGGGCGCCGCGGACCGGCAAGCGCTGCGTGCTTTGCTCCGGCGCCGGACGAATCCTCAATAGTCTGGGATCTGAAAGCCCCGGGGCTTGACCACGACACCCCGCAGCGGCGATAACCCCGCCGCAGTTAAGCAGTTCTTGTATCTGGATCCAATGACATGAAGCGCATCTTTTCCGGCGTGCAGCCGACCGGCAATCTGCACCTGGGTAACTACCTGGGCGCCATCAAAAACTTCGTCAGCCTGCAGTCCGACTACGACTGCATCTACTGCGTCGTGGATATGCATGCGATCACGGTCTGGCAGGACCCGCAGGAGCTGGTTGCCAATACGCGCGAGATCGCTGCAGCCTTTCTTGCTGCCGGCATCGATCCGAAAGAAAACATCATCTTTAACCAGAGCCAGGTTTCGGCCCATGCGGAGCTGGCCTGGATCTTTAACTGCGTCGCGCGCCTGGGCTGGATGAACCGCATGACCCAGTTCAAGGAAAAGGCGGGCAAGCATCGGGAAAATGCCAGCGTCGGCCTCTATGCCTACCCCACCCTGATGGCGGCGGACATCCTGGCCTACAAGGCCACCCACGTGCCGGTCGGCGAGGACCAGAAGCAGCACCTGGAACTGACCCGCGACATCGCCATCAAGTTCAACGGCGATTTCGGCCAGGAGGTCTTTCCGGTGACCGAACCTCTGATCTTCGGCACCGCCACCCGGGTCATGAGCCTGCGTGACGGCAGCAAGAAGATGAGTAAGTCCGACCCCTCGGACTACAGCCGCATCACCATGACCGACGACGCCGACGCGATCGCCAAGAAGATCCGCAAGGCCACCAGCGATCCGGAACTGATTCCGGGGCCCGATGTCTTGGATGAAAAGGGGCAATTGGATGAGGAGCTGCGCAAAGCGCGACCGGAGGCCTGCAATCTCCTGACCATCTATGCGGCGCTGGCTGATCAGGAATTGGCGCAGGTGCTCGGTGAATTCGAGGGTAAGGGCTTCGCCGACTTCAAATCGGCCCTGACCGAGGTGGCGGTGGCGAAACTCGGCCCGATCGGCGCTGAGATGAAGCGCCTGACCGAGGCGCCGGATCACGTGGACGCGGTTCTGCGCGACGGTGCTGAGCGCGCCCGCGCGGTCGCCGAGCCGGTTCTGCGTGAGGTCTACGACGTGGTGGGTTTTCTGCGTCCCTGATGCCGGAGCGGGAAATCTTCCCGTGAATTGAGATGTTTCGCGGGTTTATTTTCCGGTTTGGCCAATAAATCGGGTCTAAAGCCTTGGCGATTCGACCAAAAAGGCAGTAAGTTCGAAGCGAGATGGAGCGGCTCTGCGGGCGCTCTGTTTAAGCTTTTTTCTTTCAGTTTAAAGCGCCGCTATGCCGCGACCGCTCCGCCCCGTACTCAGTCAGTAACGCGATGCAGGTATATCTTCCCATCGCCGAGCTGTCTGTCGACGCCCTGCTTCTGCTCGGCCTGGGCGGGATCATCGGATTTCTCTCCGGACTCTTCGGGGTCGGCGGCGGCTTTCTCATGACGCCGATGCTGATCTTCATCGGCGTCCCGCCGGTCGTCGCCGTCGCGACCCAGGCCAATAACGTCATTGCCTCCTCGGTCTCCGGTGTTTTTGCCCACTGGCGCCGGGGCAACGTCGATTTCAAGATGGGCTGGGTCCTGCTGGCCGGCGGCTTCGCCGGCTCGACCGTCGGCGTCGGCCTCTTCTCGCTGCTGCGCAGCCTCGGCCAGATCGATCTGGTCATCAACCTCTGCTACGTCATCTTTCTGGGCACCATCGGCGCGCTGATGATGGTCGAGGGCACCCGCGCCATGATGCGCCGGCGGCGTAAGGCCGGGCCGCGCAAGCTGCACCAGCATTCCTGGATCCACGGCCTGCCGCTCAAGACCCGCTTCCGTAAGTCCCGGCTTTACATTTCGGCGCTGGTGCCGTTGGGCATCGGCTTCGGGGTCGGCGTGCTCTCGGCGATCATGGGGGTCGGCGGCGGCTTCATTCTGGTGCCGGCGATGATCTATCTGATCGGCATGCCCACGGCGATGGTGATCGGGACCTCCCTGTTCCAGATTATCTTCGTGGCCGCGAACGTAACCTTTCTCCAGGCCGCGCAGAACCAGACCGTCGATGTGGTGCTTGCCATGCTGCTGCTGGTCGGCAGTGTGGTGGGGGCTCAGTTCGGGACCAAGATCGGCAGCCGCCTTCAGGGCGACTGGCTGCGCCTCCTGCTGGGCATTCTGGTCATGGCGGTCTGTAGCAAGCTCTTCGTCGATCTCTTTACCCCGCCGGTCGATGTCTATTCGCTGGGGGTCGCGTTATGAGCCTGCAACGCGCCCTGAAATATCTGAGCGGGACGGCGGCCGTCCTCGGGGTTCTGCTCCTGATCGCCGCCTTTGCCGCGGGGACCCTGCATCGTGTGACACCTGCGCGGGCCTCGTCTCTGGTCGCGGACCTGTCAGACCACCTGATCGCCATCACCACGGGCTTTTCCGGTGCCAGCGTGCTGCTGTTCGGCGCCACCGAAAAGCCCGGTGACATCGTGGTGATCGTGCGCGGTCCCAGCCAGCCTGTCCTGATGCATCGCAAGAGCCGCGTGGCGGGTATCTGGATCAATACGGCCTCCATGACCATCGAGGATGTGCCGGGCTTCTACGCCGTTGCCGCCTCCCGGCCGCTCGAGGACATCACCGCGGAGCCGGTACGCCGTCGCCACCGTATGGGCGTCGAGTATCTGCCGATCGCTCCGCCGCCGACCAAGGCCTCGCCCAATATCGCCGAGCAGTGGAAAAACGGCCTGATCCGCGCCCAGCAGCGCAACGGCCTCTTCCCGGAAGCGGTTGGCCAGGTCAGTTTTCTGGGCGGCCGGCTGTTCCGCACCCGGCTGGAACTTCCCGCCAATGTCCCGACCGGCACCTACCTGGTCGAGGTCTTTCATCTGCAGGAGGGGCGCGTTGTCAGCGCGCAGACCACGCCGCTTTCCGTCAGCAAGATTGGCATCGAAGCGGAAATCTTTGATTTTGCTCACAAGCGTGGTGCCCTCTACGGAGTGATTGCGATTATCGTCGCTCTGGTGGCAGGATGGCTGGGTCATGTGGCGTTCCGAAAGGGTTGATGGCAGCCTATGAGCGACGAGGTCAACTCCGAGAGCGGCGGTCAGTCAGAACCTGCCGTTGCGAGATCGAACCGCATATTCCTGGTTGTGGTCGATGAGACCGAGGAGATGCAGCATGCGCTGCGCTTCGCCTGCCGTCGGGCCAGGAATACTGGCGGGCGCGTCGCTTTATTGCACGTGATCGAGCCCTCGGACTTTCAACATTGGATGGCTGTTGGCGATCTGATGCGTGAAGAAGCCCGGGCCGAGGCCGAGCAGCTTCTCCAGAAGCTGGCCACTGGCGTCTTTGAGATGTCCGGCAGCATGCCGGTGCTCTATGTCCGGGAAGGCAACTGCCGGGATCAGCTCTTCGAACTGCTTGAGGAAGAACCGCAGGTCTCTATCCTGGTTCTGGGTGCCAAGACCGGGTCGGGCGGACCCGGGCCACTGGTGTCGGCGCTGACCGGTAAATTCCTTGGTAAACTGCGGGTTCCCATTACCCTGGTGCCCGATAACCTCGACGACGAGACCATCGACAGCATCAGTTAGAGAGCAGCGGGTCCGCTGAAGGCCGGCAGGCCGCGCCGCATGTCGATGAATCGGTTCGCAGCTTGAACTTTCCGGCCGGATCGCCCACATTCAGGCTGTTATCCGTTGCGGCGCCGGCCGTGACGCCGTCTCGCTTGGAGCAAAGACCGTGTTTATCCAGACCGAACAGACGCCGAACCCCGCAACCCTGAAGTTCCTGCCAGGACGGCCCGTGGTCGAGAACGGTACGGCAAACTTCCCCGAAGCCTCTTCGTCATCGCGCTCGCCGCTGGCCCAACGGCTGTTCGACGTGGTGGGTGTCAGCGGCGTGTTCCTCGGCAGCGACTTCATCACCATCACCAAGGAGGAAGACCGCGAGTGGTATCTGCTCAAGCCGGCGATTCTCGGGGTGATCATGGAGCATTTCACGGCCGGCCGGCCGGTTCTGCTGCCTGACGACGTGCCTGACGCCGCTTCCGGCGATGAAGAAGAGTCGGACGAGGTCGTGGCGCAGATCAAGGAGCTGCTGGACACCCGGGTCCGGCCTGCGGTTGCCCAGGACGGCGGTGATATCGTGTTCCATGGCTTCGACGGCGGTGTGGTCTACCTGCATATGCAGGGGGCCTGTGCCGGCTGTCCCAGCTCGACGGCGACCCTGAAGATGGGGATCGAGAACATGCTCCGGCACTACATCCCCGAAGTTCAGGAAGTCCGGGCGATCGCCTGACAGGCGATTGGCCTGATCTGGTCTCTGTTGATTTGACGGCTGCCAGGAGCTTGGCATGACCGTGCGAACCTGCGCAGCGCGACTGTTCGAGGCGTCCGAGGGGCGCCGGAAGGCGCTCGGCGCCTTTTGCCTTCTTGCGATCGCGGCTGTCGGTCTTCCTGTCGGCCTTGAGTTGTCAGGTCTGTCCTTTCAGCCCGACGAGCGGGGACAAGGAAGCTTATCCCGGCCCTTGGAGGCCGGTACCAGGCCCCTGGTCGTGCGTCCTATCACCGCCGGCCATCTCGAGGTCTTTCTCAAACAGGCGGACTTCAATCTGCAGGCGGTCAAAGAGAATGCCGCCCCTGTCCCCAGGATTTATGTGCGGCATCTGCCAAAGGATCTGGTGGCGGTCGAGGAAACCGATCGGCGCAAGACGCTCTTTTTTGGTGCTCTCCTGCCTCTGGTCCTCATGGCCAACGAGGAACTGCGGGCTGAGCGCGCGCAGGTGGAGGCGCTGCGCGACCAGTACCAGGAGGCCGATCGGCTGGAAAGGGCGGCAGGCCTGGACCGCCGCTGGCTCGAGGCGGCCTTCGCCCGCTACGGTGCCGCGTTCGGTGACTGGGACGAACTGCTCCTGCGGCTCGACGAGATTCCGGTCAGCCTGATACTGGCTCAGGCCATCCAGGAGAGCGGCTGGGGCACCTCGCGTTTTGCACGGGAAGGCAATGCCCTCTTCGGGCAGCGGACCTGGGATCCGGCAGAGGAGGGCATCGTGCCCGACCTGCGCGGCGCCGGAGAGAGCTATCGCGTGAAGAGTTTTCCGGACCTTATGGCCGCCGTCCGCGCCTACCTGCTGAACCTCAATACGCACAAGGCCTACGGCGAACTGCGCAGCCTCAGGGCCAAACTGCGCCGCACCAAGGCCGCGGGTGATCCGGGTGGTGCGCTGGCGGCAAGCCTGATCCGTTATTCCGAGGAAAGCGGCGGCTACGTCAAGGCCTTGAAGGCCCTGATCCGTGACAACGACCTCACGTCACTCAATCCGGCCAAACTTGGCGCGCCGCCAGATCCAATGATGGCGCGCAACGCGGCGGACTCCTGAAACCTGGGTCAGGATCGCGGGATATAGAACTGCTTGCCGAGCCAGCGCCAGCGGCGGTCCGGTCCGGGCAGCGTGCAGTTGATGCGCCGCCGGCCTGGTTTGAGCGGGCCGGCGATGCGGACCTCGACCCGATCAAGCCCAAGCTGTTCGACCATGACATCATGATTCCCGGTGTAGCACTGCAGGCCCTGCAACGAGGAGACCTCAGAGGTGACCGTGAAACCATAGGCCGGCGGATTGCTCTCGGGCGAGAGCAGCAGATCCCCCGGCGTCACGTCGGTGACCGGCAGTGGCAGGGAGTTCACGGTCAGCCGGAAACGATCCAGCCCGCCGTAGACTTCGCTCAAGGGAAAGCGCGGCAGGGTAAAGAGATCCTCGGTGCGGCCGATGGCGCCGGACTGCTGTCCGACCGCTGCCTCAAAACCGGCCTCTCGGGCGACCTCCACCAGTTCGCTGCTGTATTCGCCGTAGGGATAGGCGAACAGCGTCGCCGCAAAGCCCAGTTCGGCGCGCAGGCGCTCGGCCGATTTCTCGATCTTCGCCCGATTGATGGCGGGCTCGGCCTCGATCATATGGCCGTGTTTGCTCCCGTGCAGACCGATGGTCACCCTGGGATCCGCCGCGAGCTGGCGAAGCTGGTCCCAGGTCATGAAGTCGGGATATCTACGGTCGACGACATCGGTGGAGACAAAGAGGGTAAAGGGCAGGTTCGCCGCCTTCAGGCGCGGCCAGGCTTCGTGAAAGACCGAGAGATAGGCGTCGTCAATGGTCAGGACCACGCTGCGGTCCGGCAGGCTCCGCTTTTCCCGCAGGGCGGCGACGACCTCAGACAGCGGCAACACGTTGTAGGTGCCGGAGGTCAGTTCGGCGAGGTGCGCATCGAACTGTTCCAGCGTGATGTTGGTGGCGGGAAAACCGCTTTCGCCGAAACGCTGATACATCACCGCCACGGCGCCATTGTCTGCCGGGGGTGATCCGACAGGGTCGTTTGCGGAGGGTTTGGCCGCCTGCGCTGCGCCATGGGGAGAAAAAGCGGCAAATCCAGCGGTCAGAGCGACTGCGACCGCCAGGCCGCGACAGAAGGAAGCCATCGGAAGTAGGTTTTGAACAAGGGATGTCACGCCAGCTCATCCTTTTGATAGGAAAGAATTTCTTTCCATTTCACCGGGTAGTCTGAGGCAAATGGATTCAATTCGACACAACTTGATAACACAGCAATTGTTATCGCATTCTGAAGCTGGTTCTTCCGGCGGGTTTCTCCCCCGCACGGAGCGGTCTATGCTTCAGCCACCCCGGAGGGCTCAAGGCCTGGATGGGGCGGGGGTCGAGCAGGAAGGGAACGAAGCTTGAGCAATATCCTAAGCGACACCGATCTTGGCATCTTGTTCCGGGATGCCAGAACTCATTCGGCCTGGCAGGACAAGGAGGTCAGCCCGATCCTGCTTGAGGCTGTCTACGATCTGGCGAAGATGGGGCCGACCTCCGTCAACTGCAGCCCCATGCGGATCCTCTTCCTGACCGGTCAGGAGGCGAAGGAACGTCTGAAGCCCGCGCTTTCGGCCGGGAATCTCGAGAAAACCATGGCGGCTCCCGTGACGGCGATCATCGGCCAGGACACGCGCTTCTTCGAGCATCTGCCTAAGCTCTTTCCCCACACGGACGCGCGTCCGATGTTCGAAGGCAAGCCCGAACACAGTGCGACGACGGCGTTCCGTAACGGCACGCTGCAGGGCGCCTATTTCATGATCGCCGCTCGGGCCGTGGGCCTGGATTGCGGACCCATGTCCGGCTTCGACAATGCGGCGGTCGATGCGGCCTTCTTTCCTGACGGACGCGTAAAATCCAACTTTCTCTGCAATCTCGGCTATGGCGATGCCTCCAAGCTGCGCCCGCGCGCGCCCAGACTGGATTTTGACGAAGCCTGCCAGATTCTCTGACGGATAAGCTTCTCTGACGGATAACTTGGCACCACAAAATGCAGTTTCCCAAGAAGATACTGGCGCTGGAGGCGGCCGGTGCCGCCTGTTCTGCCGCCGTTTGGAGCGATGGCGCTGTCGCCGCCCGCTGCTTCGAGGCCATGTCCCGGGGCCAGTCCGAACGGCTGGTGCCGATGGCGGAGGAGGTCATGCGGCAGGCTGCGCTCGACTACGGCCAACTGGATGCCGTCGCCGTGACCCTGGGGCCGGGGGGCTTTACCGGAGTCCGGATCGGCCTTGCGACGGCGCGCGCCTTTGCCCTGGCGCTCTCGAAGCCGGTCATCGGCATCAGTAATTTCGAGGCGGTGGCAGGAATGGTGATGGTAGGGCCGGTAACGGTAGGGCCGGTGCCGGCAGAGTCCACGTCCCATGAGATCTGCGGGGATCGGACGCTAGTGGTGGCGCTGGAGGCGAAGCGCGCGGACCTCTATGTCCAGGCCTTCGTCCTGCAGGAGGCCGCGGCGCCCGACGGCGCTGCGTCTGCGCGCTGGTGTGCGGTGACGGAGCCGGCGGCTTTGATGCCAGAAGATCTTGACGCCTGTCTGCCGGAGGGGCCCCTGTTGGTTCTGGGTGACGCTGCTGGTCCCGCGGCTGGTGCTTTGGCGGCGGCCGGCCGCTCCGTCGAGCTTGGGCAAGGCGACGGGCTTGCGGACGCGGCGGTCGTTGCGGCGCTGGCGGCGGAGCGTCCGCTCCCGGAAGCCGGTGCGCCCGCGCCGGCGCCGCTCTACCTGCGCGCGCCGGACGTCACCTTGCCTGCTGGCCGGCCCTTCGGCGCCCGCCCCGACAGGCTGCGCCGCTGAGCGGAAGCGACTCATGTGTAAATCGAGCGGGGATCGACCCTCATCTTCCGGCGCACTCGGGCCCGGTGATCCAGGCTCCGGCGCCAAGATCCGCCAGATGACTGTGACCGATGCCGCGCTGGCGGCGGCCTTGCATGCGGTCTGCTTCGACGAGGCACCCTGGAAGGCCGATGCCTTTGCCGATCTCTTGGCGATTCCCGGGACCTTCGGATTTCTGGCTCTCGGGGAAAACGAACCTCTCGGGCTTTTGTTATGCCGCGCCGTCGCTGAGGACTGCGAGGTGTTGACGCTTGGCGTCGTCCCGTCCCGGCGGGGCCGCGGCCTGGCGCGTGAACTGCTTGGAGCCGGGTTCGAGCAGGCGGCCGAGTTGGGCGCCCGCCGCCTCTTTCTGGAGGTCGCGGTCGACAACGCGCCGGCGATCGGCCTCTATCTTGCCAGCGGTTTCGCGGAGCTGTCCGTCAGGGCCGGCTATTATCGGCGTAAGGACCCGCCGCGCCGTGTCGATGCGATGATCATGTCCCGCCCGCTTGCGGGAGATCCCGATTCCTGAGGCAGCCTGAAGGCTGACCGACCAGCCTCGGCAGAATGCGGCCATCGCTGCCGGCGAAACCGGCACCGGCGTGGACCGGCGCGCAGCCTGTTATCACTGCAGTCCGGATGACCCTGTCTTTTGCGTTTCCAAGCACAAATCCATCCCGTGTTACGCGAGTCGACCTTCATCAGGCTGGCGCGGGTCTTGACTTGGCTTTTTCCGCCATCGAGCTAGTCGGATTAAATGCTCTTGAACTAAAAACTGGATTCTTATGATAAATAATACATATGGACAAAACAAACACCGTTGCTTTATATGAAGCAAATTCCGAAATCTTCAAATGCCTACAAACGAGTAAGAAAAAATAATGTCTGAAGAAACCAAAAAAGATGAGCTTTTGGAGCTGACGGCCCGTGTCGTCGCTGCACATGTCTCCAACAACTCGGTCCCTGTCAACGATCTGCCGCAACTCATTCGCGAAATACACCAGGCGCTGGCCAATATCGGTTCTGCCGAGAGCCAGACTGTGGAGCGTCCGAATCCCGCCGTTCCGATCAAGAAGTCCGTGACGCCGGATTACATTGTCTGCCTGGAAGACGGTAAGAAGCTCAAGATGCTCAAGCGCCACCTGAAAACGGCGTACGATATGTCGCCGGAAGACTACCGGGAGCGTTGGAATTTGCCCCAGGACTACCCTATGGTTGCGCCGAACTATGCGAAGCAACGCAGTAAGCTCGCTAAGCAGATCGGCTTGGGGACAAAGTCACGGCGTGCGAGGGCCTAGTTCGCTGGGGTTGAAGGTCTCATCATGACGAGGGCAGGCTCTTCGTAGGTACTCCAAACCTTGAAACCGCCTCACCTTCGAGATTGGTCCGGCCGCGCTTTCGCTCAAGCGTTGCAGGGGAGCGGCTGTTTGTGGGTCGCTGCTCGGATTCCCTTTGCCGCAGTTTCGCAGGCGTGGCGATGGTCGTGAATATGTCATTGTCGCGAATGCATTTAAAAAGCGCCGCTCTGCATTGGCCGGGCGGTGTTTTTTGCGTTATAGTCCCGATCAAAGGTTCCACTTAACGGCAGAATCATGACGTCACGCCTAGAACAGTTGTGTATAGACAAAGGCCTGAAGATGACGGAGCAGCGCCGGATTATCGCGCAGGTGCTCTCGGATTCCAAAGATCATCCAGACGTGGAGCAGGTGTACCAGCGCGCGTCGCAGCACGACCAGAGAATCTCGATTGCGACGGTATATCGCACCGTCAAACTGTTTGAAGAGGCCAACATCCTGGACCGCCATGATTTTGGCGACGGCCGGGCCCGCTACGAAGAGGTGCCGACCGAACATCATGATCATCTGATTGATGTGAACAATGGCGACGTTATCGAATTCAGCAACGAGACCATTGAAAAACTCCAGAAGCAGATTGCGGATTCTCTGGGTTACAAGCTTGTTGGCCATCGGCTGGAACTCTACGCGGTCCGACAGAGCGAAGAGCCCTAGTAGCGCGGCGTCAGGCTGTTGAGAGACGCCATGAAAACGCCGCATCGTTCCGGCCGGTCGGAGCGCCCGGCCAAGGAATTTTCATCAAGTGAAGCCAGTGTCACGATCTCGAGGGGACTGCCTTGATGGTACTGCTGGATACGACTGAAGGTCGCCCGGTCGAGGAACGATCGAACAATATCCTGATTCGGCTTGCTGAATCCGCCGCCGAGGTGAGGGCTGCGCAGGCTCTGCGCTATCGGGTCTTCTACCAGGATATGTCGGCAAAGCCTTCGGCCGAGGTCGCGGCGCTGGAGCGTGATTTCGACGCCTTCGATGATTTCTGCGATCACCTGCTGATGTTCGACCTGTCGCGCGGCGGCGGCCCGGACTCGGTGATCGGCACTTACCGTCTGATGCGCCGTGACGCCGCGGCGCGTTGCGGACAGTTCTATACCTCCGACGAGTACGATATCTCGAAGCTGCTCGAGCAGCCGGGAGAGGTTCTCGAACTCGGACGCTCTTGCATCGATCCCAATTATCGCAAGGGCTGGGCGATGCAGCTTCTCTGGAAGGGCATCGTCGCCTACGTGATGGCCTACGATGTGCAGCTAATGTTTGGCTGCGCAAGCCTGCCTGGCACCGATCCGCAGGACCTCGCCTTGCCGCTGTCCTATCTCTACCGGCATCATCTCGCGCCCGCCGAGTTCCGCCCGCGCGCGCTCGCCAGCCGCTACACCGCCATGGATATCGCGACGGAGGACGAGATTCCGCCGAAGCAGGCCTTGCGTGAGATGCCCCCGCTGCTGAAGGGCTATCTGCGATTGGGTGGCTATGTCGGCGACGGCGCCGTCGTGGACTACGAATTCGGGACGACGGACGTCTGTGTGGTGGTCCAGATGGCCTCGGTGACGGGTAAGTATTACCGACACTATGTCGGCGATGAGGTGAAGCGCGCCCAACGCGCCGTCGCAGCAGCAACTGCGAAAGCCGGTGATCAGAGCGACCCTTAAAATGGATGCCGTCGATGTGATGGATCCGCGCAGGGAGTCGACGGATCCCAACCCGGGTTCCTTCCTCCGTTCGCTTGGCCGTATCCTTGTCTATGCAGCCTTCACGCTGCTAGTCATTCCGGTGCAATTTATCGCCCTGAAGACCGGGTCCTCCCTTCAGCGCAGCCTGCCGCGCTGGTATCACCGGCAGTGCTGCAGGATCCTGGGCTTTCGTGTCGAGCGCCGGGGGCGGCAATCCCGTGTTCACCCGACCCTCTACGTGGCCAATCACGTTTCCTATCTAGACATATTGGTGTTGGGGTCGCTGTTGCAGGCCTCTTTCATCGCCAAGTCCGAGGTGGCGGGCTGGCCGGTTTTCGGCTGGCTTGCGAAGCTGCAGCGCTCGGTCTTCGTCGAGCGGCGGCGTCACAAGTCCGGCGAGGGGCGGGATGAAATGACCGCGCGGCTAGAGGCTGGCGATGATCTGGTCCTCTTTCCGGAGGGTACCTCGAACGACGGCAACTGGGTTCTGCCTTTCAAATCCGCCCTCTTTGCCGCCGCCAATACGGAGTATGACGGCCAACCAATCACCGTACAGCCGGTCTCCGTCGCCTACACAAGACTCGACGGCGTCCCAATGGGACGTTATCTAAGGCCATTCTTTGCCTGGTACGGCGATATGACCTTGGCAAGCCATATCTGGCGGGCCGTGGGTCTTGGCTGGGTGACGGTGGTGGTGGATTTCCATCCACCCGTCACGCTCGCTGAGTTCAATTCGCGCAAGGCCATGAGCGATCACTGTCACCGGCAGGTGGCGATCGGCGTTGCCGCCGCGCTTTCGGGGCGGCCGCGGCGCAGGATCGAACAGTTGACGGCGGCGCGTGAACGGGCTCGTCTGATCGATGCCCGGCCGAAAGAGGAACGCGAGGCTTCGCGTCCGCAGATGGCTGCGGTCGAGCTTGCGGCGCCGGCGGCAGATTCTGGGCTAGATTCTGGGTCAGACTCTGGGCCGGAATCTGAGACGGCGGCCAGCGCGGAACCGGCGGAAGATCCGGCAAAGGAATGAAATGAGTTTCTCTGTTGTCCGGATGCTGCGCAGACGATTTTTCTGCGATGTGAAACCGGGCCCGGAGCTTTTGGTGTAGGGAAACGTGGCGAAAAAGCTCTTCATAAAGACCTACGGTTGCCAGATGAACGTCTATGATTCGACGCGGATGTCGGATGTTCTGGCGCCTTTGGGCTACGAACCGACGGACCAGCCGGGCGGCGCCGACATGGTTATCCTCAATACCTGCCATATCCGCGAAAAGGCCTCGGAGAAGGTCTTTTCCGAACTCGGCCGCCTGAAGCATTTGCAACAGGAAAAGGCCGAAGACGGCGGTCGCATGATCCTGGCGGTGGCCGGTTGCGTCGCACAGGCCGAGGGTGAGGAGATTCTGCGGCGCTCGCCCCAGGTGGACCTGGTGTTCGGCCCGCAGACCTATCACCGGCTGCCGGAACTGGTGACCAGGACCCTGCGTGAAGAAGGCGCGAAAGGCGTTCTGGACATCGACTTTCCCGCTGAATCGAAGTTCGACGCCCTGCCCGAAGATTCGGTTGTTGAAGGAGCTTCGGCCTTCCTTTCTATCCAGGAGGGCTGCGACAAGTTCTGCACCTTCTGCGTGGTGCCCTACACGCGCGGTGCTGAATTCTCGCGCCCCGCGGCCGATATCTTTTCGGAAGCGAAACGACTCGTCGCTGCGGGGGCGCGTGAAATCACCCTACTGGGTCAGAACGTCAATGCCTATCACGGCGATGCGCCTGAACAGCATTTCGCCGCCGGCGCTGGGCCCGCGGCGCAGACCTGGGGCCTGGGACGGCTGCTGCGGCATCTCGCTCAGATCGAAGGGCTGGAGCGCCTGCGCTACACGACCTCCCACCCGCGGGACATGGACGATGAACTGATTGCCGTGCACGGCGACGAGCCGAAGGTTATGCCCTATCTGCATCTGCCCGTGCAGTCGGGTTCGGACCGGATCCTCGAGGCCATGAACCGTCGCCATACCGCCGACGATTACCGGCGGATCGTCGAACGGCTGCGCAAAGCGGCGCCGGACATTGCTTTGTCCTCCGACTTCATCGTCGGCTTTCCGGGCGAGCGGGACGAGGATTTCGCCGAAACCCTGCGCCTGATCACCGATGTTGGCTACGCCCAGGCCTATTCTTTCAAGTACAGTCCGAGGCCCGGCACGCCCGCCGAGGCGATCGAGCAGCAGGTGGATGAAGCGGTCAAGAGCGAGCGCCTGGACACGCTGCAGAATCTCCTGGCAGCGCAACAACTGGCCTTTAATCAGTCGTCGGTCGGCCGGACCATGCCTGTCCTGCTGGAAAAAGCGGGCCGGCATGACCGACAGCTCTCCGGGCGCAGTCCTTTCATGCAGTCCGTGTTCGTCGAGGCGGACGGCCGCCTGTTGGGCGAGGTCGTCGACGTGCGGATCGAGAAGGCGCACGCCCGAAGCCTGGAAGGCGCCGTCGTGACCGGGGTCTACAGCGGCCTGCCGCCGAAGGCAGATCATGTCGCGGCCGTGGCCGAGCACCCTGCCATGGGGGCTGCTTCTTGAGTTCGTCACCCAAAAATGGCTCCGAGGTGGTAAAATCCGACGGACCGGTCGTCATTCAGTTCGACGACAATGCGCTTCTCCCTCTGCTCTACGGCGAGCACGACCAGAACCTAGTCAGGCTTGAGCAGCGGCTGGGCGTGCGTGTGGCTTCCCGTGGCAACCGCCTGTCGATTTCCGGCCCGCCGGAACAGGTCAAGGGCGCGAGCGAGGCAGTAAAAGCCCTCTACGAGCGTCTGCGCAAGGGGATGGACGTGGGCGAGGCCGAGGTCGATGCCGCGGCGCGGCTGGTCCAGGGCGATCACGCGCCCGCGGACAAGAAGGCCGCGGTCCAGAGCATGCATGGCGATGATCTCACCATCGTCACCCGCCGCCGGAAGCTGACCCCGCGCTCACCCGGTCAGGCCCGCTATATCGAAGCGCTGCATAACCACGAGATGGTCTTCGGCCTGGGGCCCGCGGGCACCGGTAAAACCTATCTGGCCGTCGCCGTGGCGACCTCGATGCTGATCACCGGGCGGGTGGAGCGCATCATTCTGTCCCGGCCGGCGGTCGAGGCCGGCGAGCGCCTGGGTTTTCTGCCCGGCGATATGCGTGACAAGGTCGATCCCTATCTTCGCCCGCTCTACGATGCGCTGCACGACATGCTGCCTGCGGAACAGATCGCCAGCCGCCTGGACAGCGGTGAAATCGAGATCGCGCCCCTGGCCTTCATGCGCGGCCGCACCCTCAGCAACGCCTTCGTCATCCTGGACGAGGCGCAGAACACCACGCCGGTCCAGATGAAGATGTTCCTGACCCGCCTCGGCGAGAACGGCCGCATGGCGATTACCGGCGATCTTTCGCAGATCGACCTGCCGCGCGGCCAGCTTTCGGGCCTGCAGGACGCTTATGACACCTTGCGGCATATGAAGGAACTGTCGTTCGTCGAGTTCACCAATGCCGATATCGTGCGCCATGATCTGGTCACGAAGATCGTGAAGGCCTATGAAGCGCGTGACAAATCTTCAGGTGCTTGACAAGATCGCGAGATGAGAAAAGAAGACTGCGTCGGAATTAGGGTTGATTAATAGCTTGTTATTCCGGTTTTCGGGCCGCAGATAATGGTGAGTTCGTATATTTCTAACGTGGTGCATTGCGTTTTTCGGGATCAGAGACGGATTACGAATTCAATGGATCGGACAGCGCTCAAGTCTGTTGTGATCGAGGCATCTGCGGGACGGCAGTTCGCTTGAGACGATGAACGACGACCCTGACAGTAGCAGCTTACTTATCGAGCTTTCGCTTCTCGACCCCGCGTGGCGCCTGCTGTTGCCGGGTTTGCCGGCGACGGAGGATGATGAGGCGCCGCAGGTCATCGATCCTGCCCATAGCTTCAGCGGGGCCGTTACGGCGGCCTTTGAGGCCGCCGCACCGGAATCGCTGATTGGCCGCCCGGTCGAGGTCAGCCTGGCCCTGTGCGACGACGCGCATATTCGCGAGCTAAACCGCGATTACCGCGGTTTCGACAAGCCGACCAACGTCCTCTCCTTTGGCGCCTTTGACCCGGAAATCCCACTTGTGGCCGGACAGCCGATCCTGCTCGGCGACGTTATTCTCGCGCGGGAGACCGTCGTGCGGGAGGCTGCGCAGCAGGAAAAGCTGGTGTCGGATCATGTGACCCATCTCCTGGTGCATGGTGTCCTGCACCTCCTCGGCTTCGACCATGAAAACGATGAGGAGGCCGATGCCATGGAGGGCCTGGAAATTGCGGTTCTCGGCAAGCTGGGCATCGCCAATCCTTATCGTAACGGAGGCGAGAGTACCGACGCTGCCGCAAGGACGATCGAACAGAGGGCGGGCGTGCAATGAGCGAAGCGGCGGGCAGCGAGAAGTCGGCCAGAAACGGCGAAAGTTCTCCGTTCGGCGGGATCAGGCAGTGGCTTGCCGGCCTCTTTAAGTCGCGCAACGGTGATTCGCACCTGCGCGAAACCATCGAAGAGATCATCGTCGAGATTCAGGAAAACGAGGACGAAAGCGAAGCGGCGACGCCGATCAGCACCGACGAGCGGATGATGCTCGGCAATATCCTCAAACTCCGACATCTCACCACTTATGACGTCATGGTCCCCAGGGCCGACATCGTGGCGGTTGATATCACGACACCGATCGAAGAACTGATCGAGGTCATGAGCAGCGCCGGGCATTCCAGGCTGCCGGTCTTCCGCGAAACGCTCGATGATGTTGTGGGGATCGTCCATATCAAGGACCTGCTGGAGCATGTGAAGGAGCAGAAGCCCTTCGATCTGGCCGATATCGTCCGAAAAGTCCTGATCGTGGCACCCTCGATGCGGGTTCTGGATCTTCTCCTGGAGATGCGGCTCTCGCGCGTGCACCTGGCGCTGGTCGTCGACGAGTTCGGCGGTATCGACGGTCTGCTGACCACGGAAGACCTCCTGGAAGAGATCGTCGGCGAAATCGAAGACGAGCATGACGTGGAGGAAGGACCGAAGCTGGTCGAACGTCCTGACGGTCTGCTCGCCGCGGATGCCCGGGCCACAGTCGAGGAGTTCGAAGACCTGGTCGGGCCTGTTCTCTCCGACCAGGAGCGGGAAGAGGATATCGATACGCTCGGCGGCCTGGTGTTCTTCCTGGCCGGTCGGGTCCCGTCCCGCGGCGAGCTGATCGTACATCCCTCCAGCGGCGTGTGTTTTGAGATCCTGGAAGCGGATCCCAGGCGCGTGAAACGCCTGCGGATTCGCGAGCTTCCGGAGCGCACGGCCTCAGAAAGCGCGGATGACTGACGCTTCGGTGAATCGCTTGGCCAGTCGCTGGGCTCGCTTTTTTGCGGCTGCTGCGGGCTGGCGCCGTCATGCCCTGGCGGTTCTTTGCGGTGCTTTTGCCGCGGCGGCCTTGCCGCCGGCTCACATCTTTCCTTTCCTGATCCCGGCTTTCTGCGGACTGCTCTGGCTGCTCGACGGCGTCGAGCGGCCGAAGCAGGCGGCATTTCTGGGCTGGAGCTTTGGCTTCGGACACGGCCTGATCGGCCTCTACTGGGTGGGCTATGCCTTTCTGGTTGATGCCGCGCAGTACGGTTTTCTGATGCCCTTCGCCATCGCCGGACTGGCGGCTCTGCTCGCCTTCTTTCCCGCCCTGGCACTGTATGGCCTGGCCCGTCTTGGCTGGCAGGGGGCCGCCCGGGTCGTGGCCCTGGCGATTTTCTGGGTGCTGTCCGAGTGGCTGCGCTCCTGGATTTTCACCGGCTTTCCCTGGAACCTCATCGGGTCGGTCTGGAGCTTTTCGCCTGAAATGCTGCAACTGGCCGCCCTGACCGGTGCCTGGGGCCTGTCGTTCATGACTCTTTTGGCCGCCGCCGCGCCGGCGGCGCTGGCCGGACCGCCGGCAGCTTCCGATCGGGCGCGGAAAGTGACCCGCGTGGCGGTTCTGGCCTTTCTCCTGCTGCCGCTTGCGGCCTGGACCGGCGGCACGCTGCGTCTGGCTTCGGCGCCCGCGCCGGAAGATCATACGGTGGAGGGAGTGACGCTGCGGCTGGTCCAGCCCAACATTGAACAGTCCCTCAAGTGGCAGCCTGATCTGCGGCGCGGGCATCTGGAAAAGCTGATCCGGATGAGCCGCTCCTCCGGTTTTGACGAGGTCACCCACGTGATCTGGCCGGAGACCGCGATCCCCTATCTGATGTCGAACACGCCGGACGATGCGCAGTTGCGCCGTCTGGTGGCGGCGGCGGCGCCCGAAAACGGCCTGCTGCTGACCGGCGCGCCGCGCCGCGGGCCGGGACAGGTTGGTGCGACGGAGCGCGTGACCGGCAACGGCCTGCTGACCTGGAACAGTCTCTATGCCCTGGATGCCGCCGGTGAAGTGCGGGCGACTTACGACAAGTTCCACCTCGTACCCTTTGGCGAATACGTGCCGCTGCGCTGGCTGCTCTCCTTCTCTAAACTGACCGCTGGCCGTGGCGATTTTTCTTCCGGTCCCGGGGTTTCCACTCTGGTCTTGCCTGGCCTTCCGGCTGTCAGTCCGCTGATTTGCTACGAGATCATCTTTCCCGGGGAGGTCGTCGACCCCGGCCAGCGCCCGGGCTGGATCCTCAATGTCACCAACGACGCCTGGTTCGGGGATTCATCGGGTCCGCGCCAGCATTTCGTGTCCGCGCAAATGCGTGCGGTCGAAGAGGGAATTCCCGTCATTCGGGTGGCGAATACGGGTATTTCCGGTGTTATCGATGGTTACGGACGCGTTTTGGGAAAGCTCGACCTGGGAGTCGGGGGGGTGCTGGATATTGCCCTGCCTCAACCTGCTGAAGGCCAGAAAATCGTCGCTATTTCAAGCCACTGGAAACTGATCACAGAGTTGTTCCTGTTATGTGTGTTGGGATTCGGGCTAAGAAGATTCAGCTAAAACTTGAATAGCCTCTGTACTAACCGGACATAAAGTCGCGAAAAAGGCGTTGACCGCATACAGTGGTATGCGTATAAGTAACATAGTAATGGTGGATAAGCTTAAGGATAATGCGACGATGAGTGGCGTTCAGGAAATGCAGCCGGTCCGCGGCAAGGGCAAGCCAAACCCTATCGACGTTCATGTCGGCAGCCGTATTCGGCTTCGCCGTACCCTTCTTGGTATGAGCCAGGAAAAGCTGGGTGAGGCGATCGGCTTGACGTTTCAACAGGTTCAGAAGTACGAGCGCGGTGCAAATCGCGTGGGTGCGAGCCGTCTTTACGATCTGTCTCGCGTGCTCGACGTTTCGATCGGGTACTTTTTTGCGGAGATGCCCGACACGGTTGCGGCTCAGTCGCCCGTCCAGATCCGGGATATGGGTGTCACCGACGAGGAGATGTATACCCACGAGCCGGATCCGATGGCGAAGCGTGAGACGCTTGAACTGGTCCGCGCTTACTACAAAATTTCGGATCCACAGGTCCGTAAGCGCCTGTTCGAGATGACGAAGGCACTTGGGGCCGCCTCGGAAGCCGAGTAACCCACCATTGTTCTAAGAGATGCAGCTTCCGGCGCGACCGAGGTCGCAGCGGAAGCTGTGTTTTTTTCCGGCACCGGGTTGAATTTGGCGAGTTGGCGGGCAGAGATGCTTGGCTGACCTCGTTTGTTCTTGACCTTTCCCGCGCATTTTGTTTCTAGAAGCTCCACGTTGCTCGCCGCGTCGAGAGACTGACTGGCGATCGGACTTCAAAGACAATCCGACCGACCTGGCAATTGGGCCTGGAGCGGATTGAAACCACTGCTTACGGGGGACACAAGAGTGCGCGACGAGAGCTATCTGTTTACCAGCGAATCGGTCTCAGAAGGTCATCCCGACAAGGTGTGTGACCGCATTTCCGACGCCGTGGTCGATACCTTTCTGACGCACGATCCCGAGGCGCGCGTCGCGGTGGAAACGCTTTCCACGACGAACCGGATCGTCCTGGCCGGTGAAGTGCGCGGCCCGGCGGAAGTCAATGCCGAGCTGCTGGAGCAGGTCGCCCGTCATGCGGTCAAGGACATCGGCTACGAGCAGGACGGCTTCCACTGGAAGAACATGGAAGTCAGCAACTACGTCCATGAGCAGTCGGTGGACATCGCCGTCGGTGTCGATGCCGCCGGGAACAAGGACGAAGGCGCGGGCGACCAGGGTATCATGTTCGGCTACGCCTGCCGGGAAACCGAAAGCCTCATGCCGGCGCCGATCTTTCTGGCCCACAGCATTCTGCGCTCGCTGGCCGAAGCGCGCCATTCCGGGGCGGAACCCGGCCTGGGACCGGACGCCAAGAGTCAGGTCACGCTCGAGTATCGCCAGGGCAAGCCGGTACGGGCGACCTCGGTCGTGGTTTCGACCCAGCATGCCGAGGATCTCGATCAGGATTCGGTGCGTGAGATCGTCCGGCCGCACGTGGTCAATGTCCTGCCCGAAGGCTGGATGTGCGACGAGCATGAATTCTACGTCAATCCCACGGGCCGTTTCGTTATCGGCGGTCCCGACGGCGATGCCGGCCTGACGGGGCGGAAGATCATCGTCGACACCTACGGCGGCGCGGCACCCCATGGTGGCGGTGCCTTCTCCGGCAAGGACCCGACCAAAGTCGATCGTTCGGCCGCTTATGCCGCGCGCTATCTGGCCAAGAACGTCGTCGCGGCGGAACTAGCCGACAAGTGCACGATCCAGTTGTCCTATGCCATCGGTGTGGCGAAACCTCTGTCGGTCTATGTCGATATGCATGGCACCGGCAAGGTGGACGAGGCCCGCCTGCCCGCTCTGCTGGAACAGAACATGGATCTCTCGCCACGCGGCATCCGCGAGCATCTTGGCCTGAACAAGCCGATCTATGCCCGCACCGCAGCCTACGGCCACTTCGGGCGCGCGCCGGATCCGGACGGCGGCTTCTCCTGGGAGCGTACGGATCTCGCCGCAAACCTCAAGGCCGCCTTCGGCGCTTAACGTTTCACGGGGGAAGTGACCTGAATCAGGTCCTTCCGACAGAAAAACCCCGGCTGTCTGGAATCGCTATCATGTCCGGATCGTCGCGCTCGACGTCATCACACCCGACCGCGCGTCAGTTCTACGGCCGCCGCCACGGCCGTCCGCTGCGCGCCAGGCTGCAGGGCCTGGTGGAAAGCCTGCTGCCCAGGGTGAGGTTCGAGCTGCCGGAGGACGACTCCGGGCGGATCGATCCGGCCAGGTTCTTTGGCGAAGCCGGGCAAGATGCGGGAAGTCCATCCCGGGCGCTCTGGCTGGAGATCGGTTTCGGCGGCGGCGAGCATCTCGCCTGGCAGGCGGAGCGGCATCCCGAGGTCGATTTCATCGGCGCAGAGTACTTCTTCAACGGCATTGCCAGCCTGCTGCGTCATATGGACGACGGCGGGCTTGAGAACATCCGGATCTACGACGGCGATGTCAGGGACCTCCTGCCGCGCCTGCCGGACGCCTCCCTGGCGCGGGTCTTCGTGCTCTTTCCCGACCCCTGGCCGAAGTCCCGTCACAACAAACGCCGCCTGATTCAGGACGATACGCTCGATGAACTCGCCCGCGTCATGGCGGATGGGGCGGAGCTGCGTCTGGCGACCGACGACCCGGATTACCTGCGCTGGATGCTGGAGCATCTGGCCGGCAGAGCGGACTTCCGCTGGACTGCCGTCTCGGCACAGGACTGGCGGCAACGGCCTGAGGACTGGCCGGGGACGCGCTACGAAAGCAAGGCCGTTCAGGCTGGCCGGACACCCGCTTACCTGCGGTTCCGGCGACAGCCACGCAGCGAGATGTGACCTCTCCGCTTTCCGGTCGGCTGGCCAGCGGGCTGAACTGTAGAAAAGCCTTGCGGGACTGCCGGTTCCGGCGTTAGATTGCCGCCGTTATAAAGGTTTGATACGGTCTGATGTCTTCGACTGTATCGGGCTACCAAGCAAGGTGGGCCTCCGGCCCACTTTTTTATTAGACCTGACGCAGTGGAGTTCGGTGCTTGAGCGACGCCTCTGAAAAGGCAGCAGTTGAAAAGCCAGAAGCCAGGCTGGCCAAGACCAGTGAGGGGCTGGCGGCTCAGGTCGAGGCCCTGATCGCGCCCATGCTCGAAGACATGGACTACGACATCGTCCGCGTCCGCCTCGGCGGTGACCGGCGTGTCGTTCTCCAGATCATGGCCGAGCGCCTGGATGGCGCCGCGATGACGGTTGACGACTGCGCAGATATCAGCCGGGCGGTTGCGGCCATCCTGGACGTCGAGGATCCGATCTCCGGGGCCTACGAGCTTGAAGTCAGCTCGCCGGGGCTGGACCGGCCCCTGACGCGCCTCGCCGACTTCGACCGCTTCGCCGGTTTCGAGGCAAAGGTTGAGACCTCGATGCCGCGCGATGGCCGTCGCCGGTTTTCAGGGCGCCTGCTCGGGGTCGAGGGAGAGGCTGTGAAGTTGACGGTGGACGGCGAGGAGGTCGTTCTGCCGTTTGAGGATATCGCCAAGGCGAAACTGGTGTTGACCGACGAACTGATTGCCGCGCATCAGAACGCCCAGTAGATGCGAGAAAGGCCGGCGAGGCGCCGGCCAAAGCGCGCCATCACGGGCTGCCGATCCGCGGTAACGAGGAAATCAGGAAACGAGTGATCATGGAAACGAGCGTTCTCTACAAAACCGAGCTCTTGCAGGTTGCCGACGCGGTGGCCCGGGAGAAGTCCATCGAGCGGGACGAGGTCCTGGAGGCGATGGAGCAGGCGATCTCGAAGGCGGGACGGGCAAAGTACGGTCACGAGCATGACATTCGCGCCGAAATCGACCGTAAGTCGGGCGAAGTGCATCTGCGCCGCTACGTCGAGGCGGTGGAAGAGATTGAGAATGAGCAGACCCAGCTCACTCTGAAAGATGCGCAAATGCGTCAGCCAGGGATTGAACTGGGCGAATTCATCATTGAAGACTTGCCGCCGATTGATCTGGGCCGGATTGCCGCCCAGACCGCCAAGCAGGTCATCGTTCAGAAGGTGCGCGAAGCCGAGCGTTCGCGCCAGTTCAAGGAATACCAGGACCGGGTTGGCGAGGTCATCAACGGCATCGTCAAGCGGAACGAGTTCGGCAATGTTACCGTGGACCTGGGCCGCGCCGAAGCCATGATGCGCCGGGACGAGACCCTGCCCCGTGAATCCTTCCGGACCGGCGACCGGGTGCGCGCCTATATCTATGACGTGCGCGAGGAACAGCGCGGTCCGCAGATCTTCGTGTCCCGCAGCCATCCGCAGTTCATGGCCAAGCTCTTCTCGCAGGAGGTGCCTGAGATCTACGACGGCATCATCGAGATCAAGGCGGTTGCGCGGGATCCGGGCAGCCGGGCCAAGATCGCCGTTATCTCGAACGACTCCTCGATCGATCCGGTCGGCGCCTGCGTGGGTATGCGCGGCAGCCGTGTGCAGGCGGTGGTCAGCGAGCTGCAGGGTGAAAAGATCGACATCATCCCCTGGTCGCCCGATACCGCGACCTTCGTGGTCAACGCCCTTGCGCCCGCCGAGGTCTCCAAGGTCGTGCTGGACGAGGAGCAGGGCCGGATCGAGGTGGTGGTGCCTGATGAGCAGCTTTCGCTGGCGATCGGCCGCCGCGGCCAGAACGTCCGTCTGGCCTCGATCCTGAGCGGCTGGGACATCGACATCATGACCGAGGAGGAAGAGTCCCGGCGACGTCAGGAAGAGATCAAACAGCGCTCGCAGATGTTCATGGACGCGCTCGATGTGGACGATGTCATCGCCCACCTTCTGGTGGCCGAGGGCTTTACGGCCATCGAGCAGGTCGGTTTCGTGCCGATCGCCGAACTGGCCTCCATCGAGGGCTTCGACGAGGACGTGGCGGAAGAGCTGCGTGCCCGCGCCCGCGGCTTCCTGGAGGAACAGAACCGTCAGTTCGAGGAAGGCCGGCGCGAACTGGGCGTCGACGACGCCATCGCCGCCATTACGGGCATCTCCCCCGCCATGCTGGTGAAGCTGGGTGAGGCCGAGATCAAGACGCTCGACGATCTGGGTGATCTGGCCAGCGATGAGCTGGTCGAGATCCTGGGCGAAGAGCTGGCGCCGAGCCTGGAAGAGGCCAACGACATCATCATGGCGGCGCGGGCGCACTGGTTCGAGGATGAGGACCCTGCCCCTGCCGCCGCGGAGGCCTCGGAAGTCGCCGCCGCGGAAACCGCTGCTGCGGAGGTGGAGCCGTCGGCCGAACCTCGGCCTGAAGCCTGAGCCAGAACGGTGGTGAGGGTCGCAGATGATGTCGGAGGCGGAAAGGGCATGTTCGGCTGACGCGGGTTCGAAGGAACCCCGCGGCGCGAAGCGACGCCCATCTGCCAAGGATCCGTCCGTCGAGCCATCTCTGCGGCGCTGCATCGCAAGTGGCGAAAGCAAGCCTCCGTCGCAGCTTCTGCGCTTTGTTGTCGGACCCGATCGCAGCATCGTTCCCGACCTGGCCGGTAAGCTGCCGGGACGCGGATTGTGGTTGTCTCCACGCCGAGATATGATAGACAAGGCCTGTAGCCGCAATCTCTTCGCCAGAGCGGCGAAGTCGGCGGTACATGTACCCGAGGATTTGGCGGCGCTGGTCGAACGGTTGCTCGACAGCCGGTGTCTAGAGCTTATCAGTCTTGCGAAGCGTGCCGGACAGCTGGTCGCCGGCCACGACAAGGTTCGTTCGTGGCTTACGGCGGGAAAAGCGGGTCTTTTGATCCAGGCTGCAGACGCAGCCGATGACGGGCGCGGTAAGTTGCGCGCGCTGGGCCAGGCGGTAAAACCTGGATTGCCGGTGCTGGAATTGTTCGATGCCGAGCAGCTTGGACGGGCGCTTGGTCGTCCGGCGTCGGTGCATATTGCCGTCATGCCGGGCGGTTTCGCCGATCGCATTGTCGCCGAGGCGACGCGGCTGGCGGGAGTTCGGTTGAGCGAAGTAGAGACTCCAGACGGGATGTTCCCGGATGGACGACGACCTGGAAAGTGAGTGCCGGGAAAAGATGACGACGAGCAACGAAAAAGAAACGAAAAAGCCGCTCAAGCTGAGTCGGCCGGGCACTCTCGAGCTTAAGAAGACGATTGAGACGGGCCAGGTCAGACAGAGCTTCAGCCACGGACGCTCGAAGGCCGTAACGGTTGAGGTCAAGCGCAGCCGGACCTTTGCGCCGGGCAAGGGCGGTCGCATGACCGAGGTGACCCATCCGCGCGAAGTCGCCGAGAAGGCCTTTGTTCCCACGGGCGACGCGGCTCCGGTCGAAGCGCCGGAAGATTCAGCGGCGGCGAAGGATCTCTCGCACCTGACGCAGGACGAGCGCGCAAAGCGCATCAAGGTTCTCGAGGCGGCTAAGCAGGAAGAAGAGCAGCGCAAGGTCCGCGAAGCCGAGGAAGCGCGTCAGCGCGCTGAAGAGGAAAAGCGCCGCGCGGCCGAGGAAGAAGAAGCGCGTCAGCGCGCCGAAGAAGAGGCGAAGCGCCAGGCCGAAGAAGAGGCCAAGCGCGCCGCGGCGGAAGCCGAGGCTCAGCAGCAGACGGAAGCGGTTGCGCAGCCGGCTGTGGAAGAGGCGCCTGCCAAGAAGGCGCCGGCCCCTGCGCCCACGAAGGAACAGGCGAAAGATGAAAGCGCCGCACCGGCTGGAGCCCGCAAAACGGGTATCAATCTGGAACAAGACCTGGGCGGCCGTATCAAGCGCAAATCGGCCACGCCCGCGCCCGCCAGAACGCCGAACCGTAAAAACGACGATCAGCGCCGGCGTCACGGCAAGCTGACCATCAGCCAGGCTCTGGAAGGCCGCGAAGGCCGCCAGCGCTCCCTGGCCTCCGTGAAGCGTCAGCGCGAAAAGATGAAGGCGCTGGAGCGTGGCGGCAGCAGCCAGGCGCCGAAGAAAGTCATCCGCGACGTGGTGGTGCCGGAAACCATTACGGTCCAGGAGCTTGCCAACCGTATGGCCGAACGTGGCGTCGAGGTGGTCAAGACCCTCATGAAGCTCGGCGTCATGGCCACCATCAATCAGACCATCGATGCCGACACCGCGGAGCTGGTGATCGAGGAGTTCGGCCACAAGATCAAGCGTGTGACGGCGGCCGACGTCGAAATCGGCATGCACGGCGACGATGACGAGGAGGGCAGCCTCAAATCGCGGCCGCCGGTGGTCACCATCATGGGCCACGTCGACCACGGTAAGACCTCGCTGCTCGACGCCATGCGCTCGACCGATGTGGCGGCGCGCGAAGCCGGTGGCATCACCCAGCACATCGGTGCTTATCAGGTGACCGTCGACTCCGGTGACAAGGTGACCTTCATCGATACGCCGGGCCATGCGGCCTTCACCGAGATGCGCTCGCGCGGTGCCAATGTGACCGATATCGTCATTCTGGTCGTGGCGGCCGACGACGGCATCATGGAACAGACCGTGGAGGCTATTAATCACGCCAAGGCGGCGGAAGTGCCGATCATCGTTGCCATCAACAAGATCGATCGCCCCGACGCCGATCCCAACCGGGTCAAGACCGAGCTTCTGCAGCATGAACTCGTCGTCGAGGACATGGGCGGCGAGATTCTCGCCATCGAAGTCTCCGCCAAGGAACGGATGAACCTCGATAAGCTGATCGAGGCGATCCTGCTGCAGGCGGAACTGCTCGAACTGGGCGCCAATCCGGAGCGTTCGGCTCAGGGCGTGGTGATCGAAGCCAAGCTGGAGCGCGGCCGGGGTCCGGTGGCGACGGTTCTGGTCCAGCGCGGCACCCTGAATGTGGGCGATATCTTCGTCACCGGTTCGGAATGGGGCCGTGTCCGCGCCATGATCAACGAACATGGCGAACAGATCACGGAGGCTGGGCCGGCCGTGCCGGTCGAGGTTCTCGGCCTGAATGGCGCACCGCTCGCCGGCGATGATTTCATCGTGGTCGAGCACGAAGCCCGGGCGCGCGAAATCGCCGAGTTCCGCGCCCAGACCAAACGCGAGAAAGAAATGGCCGCCTCCGGCCGCGGCACCCTCGAGCAGATGCTCAACAAGATCAAAGAGGGCGAAGCGGCCGAGTTGCCTGTGGTCATCAAGTCGGACGTCCAGGGATCTCTGGAAGCCATCGTCTCCAGCCTGGAGAAGCTCGGCACCGACGAGGTCAAAACCCGGATCCTGCATGCAGGCGTCGGCGGTATCAACGAGTCCGACACGACACTGGCCCGTTCGACCGGGGCAATGATCATTGCCTTTAACGTCCGTGCCAATCCACAGGCCCGTGAGATGGCGCGGCGGGACAACGTCGATATCCGCTATTACTCGATCATCTACAACGTGGTCGATGACATCAAAGCGGCCATGAGTGGCATGCTGTCGCCGACGCAGCGCGAGAATTTCCTGGGTTATGCCGAAATCCGCGAAGTCTTCACCAACTCCAAGGTTGGCAAGGTCGCGGGCTGCATGATCACCGAAGGTATGGTCAAGCGGGGCGCCAAGGTGCGTCTGCTGCGTGACAGCGTCGTGATCCACGATGGCACGCTGAAGACTCTGCGCCGCTTCAAGGACGAGGTCCGGGAGGTTCGGGAAGGTTACGAGTGCGGTATGGCGTTCGAAAACTACACCGATATCCAGATCCGCGACCAAATCGAGTGTTATGAAGTCGAGGAAGTCGCGCGCGAGCTCTGACCTGAACGCAGGTTTCCGGTCCGGAACTTGAGGTCCGGACCGGCTTAAGCGCTCACAGGTTTTGCGACTTCCCCGGACCCGGCGGCTAAGCTCAGGCCCTTGAAGCTTCAGCCTGCCGCCCGGGCCGCAAGTTTAAGGAACGATCATGAATCGAAGCCGGAGCCGGGCTCCGAGCCAGCGGCAGCTTCGCGTCGGCGAAGAGCTGCGGCATGTTCTGTCGGAAATCATTTCCCGCGGCGGTCTCTCCGACCCTGCCCTTGCCGACGCCAATTTCACGGTGACCGAAGTCCGCCTGAGCCCGGACCTGCGCAACGCGACCGTCTTCGTCATTCCGCTGGGCGGCGCCGACCTGGAAGGCAAGGTGGCGGCTTTGAACCGGGCGGCGAGCTATTTCCGCGGCCAGGTTGCCCGGATGGTCAATCTGCGGAACAACCCTCGCCTGACCTTCGCTGGCGACCATTCCTTCGACGAAGCCAACAAGATCGATTCGATCCTCAATCAGCCCGGCGTTCGCCGCGACCTCGCCGGCCCGATCGACTTTGAAGACGCCGCCGTGGATCATGGCGAAATCGGCGAGGGCGGCGAGAACCGGGGCGAAGAGGACCATGGCGCGTAAGCGCAAAGGCCGTCCGGTCCATGGCTGGCTCGTCGTCGACAAACCGCTCGATGTGACCTCGACGCAGGTTGTGGGCCGGGTGCGCCGGGCCCTGGACGCCCAGAAGATCGGCCATGGCGGGACCCTGGACCCACTTGCGACCGGTGTGCTGCCGCTGGCACTCGGCGAAGCGACCAAAACCGTGTCCTACGCCATGGACGGCCGCAAGACTTATCGCTTCCAGGTCCGCTGGGGTCAGGCCACCACGACCGACGACCGCGAAGGCGAGGTGATCGAAAGCTCCGACCACCGGCCCGGCCCGGCGGAGATCATGGCCGCGCTTCCCGCCTTTCTGGGCACTGTTGAACAGGTCCCCCCGCGTTTCTCGGCCATCAAGTTGCAGGGCGCGCGGGCCTATGACCTTGCGCGTGATAACCAGGACTTCGAGCTGGCCGCGCGCCCGGTCGAGATCTATCGCTTCGAAGCCTGCGATCCGGCCCCAGAAGACGACGACCGGGATCACGCCAGCTTCGAAGTGGACTGCGGAAAAGGCACCTATGTGCGCTCCCTGGCCCGCGATCTGGCGCTGAAACTGGGGACGGTCGGGCATGTCAGCCGCCTGCGGCGCACCTCTGTCGGTTCTTTCCATGAAAAGGACGCGATTTCGCTGGAATCTCTTGAGGCGTTAGGGCATAGTCCCGCCGCCTTGGAGCTATTGCTCCCGGTTGAGACCGCGCTGGACGACATCCCGGCGCTGGCCTTGTCCGAGACCGAGGCGGCAAGACTGCGATCCGGTCAGTCGGTGTCCGTTATGGCCCGCAGCCGAAGCAGTCTGGTTCGCAAGCTGACTAGCGGAAGCATTGTTTTTGCCAGGACCGGCAATACGCCGGTTGCCCTGGCACGCTATGAAGCCGGCGATATCCACCCGGTCCGCGTACTTAACCTCTAACCTGACGAGGATATGGCGATGTCGATTACGACTGAGCGAAAGAACGAACTGGTAAAAGAATACGCCACGCATGAGGGCGATACGGGGTCACCCGAGGTGCAGGTCGCGATCCTGACCGAACGGATCGTCAACCTGACGGAGCATCTCAAGTCGCACAAAAAGGATTTCCACTCGCGTCGCGGCCTCCTGATCATGGTTGGTCAGCGCCGGCGCCTGCTGGACTATCTCAAGCGCAAGGAACAGGGCCGTTACGACAGCCTGATCCAGCGCCTGGGCCTGCGCCGCTAAGCGCGCAGGGCACTCGCCATGAGGCTCCGCCCGCGATACCGCTCTCGCTCCTTTCCGGTTCCGACCGGGAAGCGGGGCGGGCTCGGGGCGGGCCAATGGCGGGATTTCGAATGAAAGCAAAGCTATTGCGGTTACGCCGGCGCGATATGCGAAGTGAGCCGGGCCAACGTAAGGGACGCTGCGGGGGAAGCTGTTGAAGCTGCCGCTTCGTTCTTTACGTGGGTCCGGTGTTTTTTTTGATTCCGGCGCGAATCTGTAAGGATCCAAAACACAATGTTTGACATTTATACCAAAGAAATCGAGTGGGGCGGACGTACGCTGAAGCTCGAAACCGGCCGCGTCGCACGCCAGGCCGATGGCGCCGTCATCGCCACCTATGGCGACACGGTTGTGCTCTGCACGGCGGTGGGCCAGAAATCGCCCAAGCCGGGTGTGGACTTCTTCCCGCTTACGGTCAACTACCAGGAAAAGACCTTTGCCGCGGGTAAGATCCCGGGTGGGTTTTTCAAACGTGAAGGCCGTCCGAGTGAGAAGGAAACCCTTACCTCCCGCCTGATCGACCGGCCTCTGCGTCCGCTCTTCGCCAAGGGCTACAAGAACGAGACCCAGGTCATCTGCACGGTCATCAGCCACGATATGGAGAACGATCCCGACATCGTCTCCATGGTCGGCGCCTCGGCCGCTCTGACCATCTCCGGCCTGCCCTTCCTGGGGCCGATCGGTGGTGCCCGGGTCGGCTACAAGGACGGCCAGTACATTCTCAACCCGCGCATGGAAGAGATGGAAGACTCCGAACTCGACCTGGTGGTCGCCGGCACCAGCGAAGGCGTGCTGATGGTCGAGTCCGAGGCCAACGAACTTTCCGAAGAGGTGATGCTCGGTGCGGTGAACTTCGGTCATGAGGCTATGATGCCGGTGATCAAGGCGATCATCGAACTGGCCGAGCGCTGCGCGCGCGAGCCGCGGGATGTACCGCCGCCGCCGCCGGAAGTCGAGGCCCTGAAAGAGAAGCTGCTGGCTGGCGGTATTAGCGCAAAGCTGGCCGAAGCCTACGGCGAAGCCGACAAGATGCAGCGTCAGGACAAGATTGCGGCCGTCAAGGAAGAGGCGACCGCAGAGCTCGACGAAGACGAGCTGTCCCTTGCCGGCGGGCTCTTCAAGTCCCTGGAGAGCGACGTGGTGCGCGGGAACATCCTGAAAGGGCAGCCACGTATCGACGGCCGCACGACGAAGGACGTTCGGGCGATCGACTGCCAGGTCGGCGTTCTGCCGCTGACCCATGGTTCGGCGCTCTTCACCCGCGGCGAGACCCAGGCCCTTGTGACCACCACCCTGGGCACCGGCCAGGACGAGCAGATCATCGATCAGCTTGAGGGCAGCTATCGTGAGCACTTCATGCTGCACTACAACTTCCCGCCCTATTCGGTCGGTGAAGCCAGCTTCCTGAAGTCTCCGGGCCGCCGCGAGATCGGTCACGGTAAGCTTGCCTGGCGGGCGGTGCATCCGCTGCTGCCGAGCAAGGAGGACTTCCCCTACACCATCCGCGTGGTTTCCGAGATCACGGAGTCCAATGGCTCCTCCTCCATGGCTTCGGTCTGCGGTGCTTCGCTCTCCATGATGGATGCGGGCGTGCCTCTGACGCGGCCGGTTGCCGGTATCGCCATGGGTCTGATCAAGGAAGGCGACGACTTCGCGGTCATCTCCGACATCCTGGGCGACGAAGATCATCTCGGCGATATGGACTTCAAGGTGGCCGGCACCGAAGGCGGCATCACCTCGCTGCAGATGGACATCAAGATCACCTCGATCACCAAGGAGATCATGGAGATCGCCCTGGGCCAGGCTCGTGAAGGCCGGCTGCACATCCTGGGTGAGATGTCCAAGGCCCTGACCGCCGCCCGCGAGGGTGTTTCGGACAACGCGCCGCGCATCACCACCTTCACCATTCCGAAGGACAAGATCCGTGAAGTGATCGGCACCGGCGGCAAGGTGATCCGGGAGATCTGCGAGACCACCGGCGCCAAGGTCGACATCGAAGACGACGGCACCATCAAGGTGGCCGCAGTCGACCAGGAGCAGGGCGATGCGGCGATCAACTGGATCAAATCCATCACGGCCGAGCCGGAAGTGGGCGTGATCTACGACGGCAAGGTCGTGAAGATCATGGACTTCGGCGCCTTCGTGAACTTCATGGGTCCGCGCGACGGTCTGGTCCACATCAGCGAGCTCGCCAAGGAGCGGGTCGCGACCGTGGGCGACGTGGTCAAGGAAGGCGACCAGGTCAAGGTCAAGTGCATTGGCCTGGAGCGTGGCAAGGTGAAGCTCTCCATGAAGCGGGTCGATCAGGAGACCGGCGCCGACCTGGAGGCCGCCGAGTAACCGGACGGCTTGCAGACTTTCAGGAATGGGGCGGGTGCCAAGGCATCCGCCCTTATTTTTTGTGACTTTTCGCTATGCCCCCGGAAGGCGAATCTTTAAAAGGAAGGGCTCCGAACCGCAGAGGTGAAAGGCCTGAACTGGTCTTAGCCTTGTTGGTGGAGAGAAGGAACGAGTCGGGCTGGCGACCAAGGGGAGAAAACTGTGTCGGATGTGGTTTCTCTGCCGCGCGTGATGGGACACCGCGGGGCCGCCGCCACGGCGCCGGAGAACACTCTGGCCGGCATCTGTCGCGCTGCGGCCTGCGGCGTGACCTGGGTCGAGTTCGACGTCAAGCTGACGGCGGACAAGATCCCGGTTTTGATGCACGACGATTCGCTGAAGCGCACGACCGGGCGGGACCTCCTGGCTGCCGAAGTCACCTTCGAAGAGATGAAGGGCCTCGACGCCGGATCCTGGTTCGGCGCGGACTTCGCCGGTGAAAAGGTACCCTCGCTGGAGGCGACTCTGGCGCTGCTGCTTGAGCTCGGAATGTTGCCGAATATCGAAATCAAGCCCTCGCCGGGTGAGGAGGCCGAGACGGTCACCCGGACGCTCGAGGTGCTCGCGCGTGCCTGGCCCGCTTCGCAGCCGGCGCCACTGATGAGCAGCTTCTCCCGCATCAGTCTGGAAACCTTGCGGGATCAGGCCCCCGCCCTGCCCCGCGGCTATCTGGTGGAGGAACTGCCGGACCACTGGGCGATAACCGCACGGGAGCTGGGCTGCGTGACCATCCATCACTATGCCAGGGTGGTGACGGCTGAGCAGGTGGCCGAGACCAAGGCCGCCGGCTATGGTCTGGCGGTCTATACAGTCAACGATCCGGTCAAGGCGCGTGAGCTGATCGACTGGGGCATCGACTGCCTGATCACCGACGCGCCCGAGGAAATCTCGAGAGCCGTCGCCTGACGGCCCTGCGGCGGCCGGCGATTTCAACAGCAGGACGGAGCATTCAAATGAGCGGATCTTCCCCGAAATTCATCGTGCCGGCGGGCATTGCTGCCCCGGCCTCGAACTACAGCCACGGCGCGGTGGTTTCCGAAGCCGACCGCCGGCTGGTGATCGCCGGCCAGGTCGGCCTGAACCCGGACGGCTCGCTGGCGGGTGACATGGCGGCCCAGATGGAACGCTGCTGGCTCAACATCTTCGCGATCCTGGAATCCGAAGGCATGACCAAGCGCGACCTGATCAAGGTGGTGGTTTACGTCACCCGGGACGACGCCACGGCGCTCTATCGGGAGATCCGCGACCGCCTGCTGGAGGGCCATGCTCCGGCGGCGACCTATATCGTGGTGGCCGGACTGGCCAGCCCGGACTTCCTGGTCGAGATCGAGGCCGAAGCCGTCGCCCCGGCCGCGGCCGGCCATGAACGGTGATCGCCTCACCGGATTTCGTCGAACTGGCCAGGCGCTATGTCGCGCTTTCCAACCAACATGATCTCGCTGCGATCTTGCCCCTCTTTGCCGAAGAGGCCCGCTACCGCTCAAGCGCCGTCGGCAGCTATGAGGGCCGGCCTGCGATCCTGGAGATGATGACCGGTTTCTTCACGGCCTTTCCGGACGTGACCTGGGAGGTTCCGGACTATCGGCTTGAGGGCGTTGATAGAGTTATCTTCGACTTCACTTTGCGGGCGACACCCGCTGGGGGTGGCCAGGCTCTGCTTCGCCGCGGTGTCGAAACGATCCGCTTTTCCCCCGAGGGGCTGATCACCGGCATCGAAGTCGAGGCGAGCGCCTGACGCGCGGCCTCAGGCTGGTTTTTCTTCCCGCTGGGGCGAAGGGATCCCGATAACGTTGTAGCCCGCGTCCACATGGTGGATTTCGCCGGTCACGCCGGAGGAAAGATCTGACAGCAGGTAGAGGCCGGCGGAGCCTACTTCGTCGAGCAGGACATTCCGGCGCAGCGGTGCGTTATCACGATTGAAGCGGAAGGTGTGGCGGGCGTCGGCGATCGCCGAGCCGGCCAGGGTGCGCATGGGACCAGCCGAGATCGCGTTGACCCGGATGGCCTGCGGGCCCAGGTCGGCCGCCAGATAGCGTACGCTGGCTTCCAGGGCGGCCTTGGCGACACCCATGACATTGTAGTTCGGCGTGACCCGCTCGGCCCCCAGGTAGGAGAGTGTCAGCAGGCTGCCGCCCTCCTTCATCAGCGGTGCGGCATGCTGCGCGATGGCAGTGAAGGAATGGCAGGAGATCGCCATGGTGCGGCGGAAGTTCTCGCGCGTGGTGTCGAGATAGCGGCCCTTGAGCTCTTCCTTGTCCGAATAGGCGATGGCGTGCACCACGAAGTCCAGGCTGCCCCACGACTCCTCCAGAGCGCTGAAGACCTTCGCGATATCCTCTTCGTTTTCCACGTCGCAGGGCAGCAGCAGGTTTGAGCCGACCGACTCCGCGAGCGGACCCACACGCCGCTGAAAGGCCTCTCCCTGGTAAGTGAAGGCGAGGCTGGCGCCCTGCTGATAAAGTGATTTCGCGATACCCCAGGCAATCGAATGATCGTTTGCGACCCCCATGATAAGGCCGCGTTTGCCCGTCATGAGTGATGACTTGGCCGTCACTGACTATCTTCCTCAATTTCCTCCGTGTCTTCGCCCTGATGGTTCTGCGTTACCAAACGGCGCGACACGGTCCTTGCTGCCCGAAACCCTGCTTCCTGTTATCGGAAGTCAGTCACTATAGCGTTGGAACGCCAGGGCGGCGTTGGTGCCGCCGAAGCCGAAGCTGTTGGACATCACACAGTTGATCTGTCTGCTTTCGTCCAGTTCCCGCACGATCGGAAAACCCTCGGCGCCCGGATCGAGATTTTCGATGTTCGCCGATGCGCAGAGGAAGTTGTTGTCCATCATCAGGAGCGAATAGATGATCTCGTGAACCCCGGTCGCGCCCTGGGAGTGCCCGGTCAGGGACTTGGTCGAGGAGACCATCGGCATGTCGGCGCCGAAGACTTCGCGCATGGCGTCCAGCTCGATGATGTCTCCGACGGGCGTCGAGGTGCCGTGGGCATTGACGTAATCGACCGGGGTGTTACCCAGATTGGCCATGGCCAGGCGCATACAGCGCACCGCGCCCTCGCCGGAGGGTGCGACCATGTCGGCGCCGTCCGCGGTCGCACCGTAGCCGACCACTTCACCGTAGATCTTCGCGCCGCGGGCCTTGGCATGCTCCAGCTCTTCCAGCACGACCACGCCGCCCCCGCCGGAGATCACGAAGCCGTCCCGGTCGACGTCGTAGGCCCGTGAGGCCCGTTCCGGCGTGCTGTTGTACTTGCTGGAAAGCGCGCCCATGGCATCGAAGAGCACCGTGAGGCTCCAGTGCAGCTCTTCGCCGCCGCCGGCGAAGACGATGTCCTGCTTGCCCAACTGGATCAGTTCGGCGCCGTTGCCGACGCAATGCGCCGAGGTCGAGCAGGCCGAGGAGATCGAGTAGGACAGGCCCTTGATCTTAAAGGCCGTCCCCAGGTTCGCCGAGTTGGTGCTCGACATGCAGCGCGGCACCATGTAGGGGCCGATCCGTTTGGGGCCCTTCTCGCGCGCGATGTCGGCGGCTGCAACCTGGTTCGAGGTCGAGGGACCGCCCGAACCCATGACCAGGCCGCTGCGCTCGTGCGAAATCTCGGCCTCGGTCAGGCCGGCGTCGGCGATTGCCTCCTGCATGGCCACGTAGTTGTAGGCCGAGCCCTCGCCCATGAAGCGCCGCAGTTTGCGGTCGATCATGGTATCCAGGTCGATATTGATCGAGCCGTGGATGTGCGAACGGAAACCCATTTCCTCGTAGGTATCGCAGTACTCGATACCCGACCGGCCTTCGCGCAGGGACTGGGTAACCTCCTGCTTGTTGTTGCCGATGCTGGAAACGATGCCCAGGCCGGTGACGACGACTCGTCGCATGATCTGCCTCTCCGAAGCGGATGTGTAAAGTTCAGCGCTTCTTTTACGCCGATGCTTCTTTTACGCCGGTGCTTCGCTGGTGAAAAGGCCGACCTTCAGGTCTTTGGCCTCATATACGGTTTCGCCGTCCACCTTCATGATGCCGTCGGCGAGACCCATAACCAGACGGCGCATGATAACGCGTTTCAGGTTGAGGTGGTACGTCACTTTCTGCGCGCTCGGCAGGACCATGCCTTTCAGCTTCACTTCGCCCACACCCAGAGCGCGTCCGCGTCCGGGGGCGCCCTTCCAGCCCAGGAAGAACCCGACGAGCTGCCACAGGGCGTCCAGGCCGAGGCAACCCGGCATGACGGGATCGCCTTCGAAGTGGCACTTGAAGAACCAGAGGTCCGGCTTGATATCGAACTCGGCGGTGATTTCGCCCTTGTCGAACTCTCCCCCCTCATCGGTGATGTGAGTGATACGGTCGAACATCAGCATCGGCGGCATCGGTAGCTGCGCATTGCCCGGCCCAAAGAGTTCGCCCTGGGCGCACTTGATGAGATCTTCATAGGAGAAGTTATTCGGTCGTTCGGTCAAAGGCCTCAATCCAAACTAGAGCTCTTTACGCAGACTTTCAGGATCACCCTTTGGTGCAGACGTGATTCAGAAGGTTCCTAGAAGTGATCCCGAACTCCATTTTCCCATGGAGCCTGAGAACGCATTCCTGACGCTTCCCCCAAAGTCAAGGCGCGGACTATACCACAGCGCCTTAGCAGGAAAACCATAACAAACTCAAGGGCCCAGTGAAAAACGCAAAAAGATCCTGCTGGGCTGCTTGCGTGGCCACTTCCGGCTTCAGTTTAGCCGAAATCCAGCGATGCATGTTATAGTCATTCCAAAAAAAACGACAGGCGGCTGTTCTAAAGCCTTTTATTATGGAAAGAACTGCGTATATTAACAAGCATGACGACGAAACGCCCTTATAGCGCCCTGATCGATCAACTCAAGGACGCCGGTTTGCGCCCGACGCGGCAGCGTCTTGCGTTGGCCAAACTTCTGTTCGATGGCGCGCATAGGCACTTCACGGCTGAACAGCTTCATGCGGAAGCTATGGGTGCGGAAGTCCGTGTGTCCCTGGCAACGGTCTATAATACCCTCCATCAGTTCAATGATGCGGGATTGCTGCGCGAGGTTGTCGTCGAAGCCGGACGCTCCTATTTCGATACCAATATGGAAGATCACCATCACTTCTATATTGAAGGTTCTGGCGAACTCCAGGACGTCGCTCGTGAAAAGGTTGTTCTGAGCGAATTGCCGGAAGCACCCGAGGGGATGAAGGTGTCCCGCGTCGATGTCGTGATCCGGCTCGCTTCTGCGAACGATTAGCAACTAAAAACCAGCGGCTAGAAATCTTTCTAGAATTATTCTAGTCAAATTGACACGCCTGCGCGAAGGTCGTATTAACCTTCCTCAGAGGCTGGTCGTTTCATCCCGAATCTTGCGTAACCATGGACTGAACCCACCGGAAACGGCGTTGGTTTATGCATCCAGGTTGTGCCGGCTTGAAACGGCCGCTTTGTGTGGGATCGCGGTCAAGAGGTGGCTGCGTTGCGGGTCGCCGGTCGAGGTGGCCTAACCCGTTATCCGCATTCTGGAGGGAAAATAGTATGTCGCTTAAGGGTTCAAAGACAGAAACCAACCTGAAAGACGCCTTTGCCGGCGAGAGCCAGGCAAACCGTCGTTATCTCTATTTCGCTCAAAAGGCCGACGTCGAGGGTTACAATGACGTCGCTGCCGTGTTCCGTTCGACCGCCGAGGGCGAGACCGGCCATGCCCATGGCCATCTCCAGTTCCTCGAGGAAGTCGGCGACCCCGCGACGGGCGAGCCGATCGGCGACACCTCCCTAAACCTGAAAGCCGCGATCGCCGGCGAGACCCACGAATACACGGATATGTATCCGGGTATGGCCCGCACGGCCCGCGAAGAGGGTTTCGACGAGATCGCCGACTGGTTCGAAACGCTGGCCAAGGCTGAAAAGAGCCATGCCGGCCGCTTCCAGAAAGCACTCGACACGATGTAAGGCGCTTTGCGCGGCGCCGTTCGCCGCGTAGCGGGAGGGTCGCTTTCCCGCTACGCGGTCGATGGCGCGCGCCGTCTGCATTCCGATCGAGCGGGATCCTGCTCCGCGAGCGGATCCGCTGGGTTTTCCGTTTGAGAGCATCACCGGTTTTTGCCGGCGATGTCGCGTGCAGCCTGATGGCTTCCGGGTTCTTTCTCGGACCTGCTGTCCGCGTGCCTTTTGTCCGTTGCGCCTTGCCCGGAGTGGCGGTCTTTCGAGTGCTGAGGGGGCAATATCCATGAGCGAAGGCAGTTTGAGCGCGCCCGTGCGCTATGCGATCGACTGGAACGATCCCGATTTTTACGATTTTGATAAGATCAATGCCGAGCTGGAGCGGGTGTTCGACATCTGTCACGGTTGCCGGCGTTGCTTCAATCTCTGCGAATCCTTTCCCATCCTCTTCGATCTGATCGACGAGTCGGAGAGCGGCGAACTGGATACGGTCGACAAGGCCGATTACAAGCCGGTCGTGGATGCCTGCACACTCTGTGACATGTGCTTCATGGTGTCCTGCCCCTACGTCCCGCCGCATGAGTTCAATCTGGACTTTCCGCATCTCATGCTGCGTTACCGCGCGGCGGAGCTGAAGGCGGGCAAGGCCGACAAGATGGCCATGGAGCTGACCAAGACGGACCGCAATGGCAAGTTGGCCGGACTGGCGCCGGCGCTGGCCAACTGGGCCGGCGCCAGCAAGAACACTCTGACCCGCCCGCTGCTCGAGAAGACAACCGGCATCAGCAAGGACGCGGCCCTGCCGAAGTTTCACGGCATGACGTTCGAGCTGCGTGCCCGGGGCGATGGCGTCACGCCGAACCCCGATGCGCCGGCGTTCGGCCGCAAGGCGGCGCTCTATGCGACCTGCTTTGTGAACTACAACAATCCTTCGATCGGTGAAGCCGCCCGCGGCGTCCTGGCCAGGAACGGTGTCGATACCCAGGTGGTCTATCCCTCCTGCTGCGGCATGCCGCAGTTCGAGCAGGGCGACATCGCCAAGGTGGCTGAAAACGCCAAACGGGTCTCCAGCGAGATGATGGCCTGGATCGATGAGGGCTACGATATCGTCGCTTTGACGCCTTCCTGCGCCCTGATGCTGAAGTTCGAGTGGCCGCTGATCCTGCCGGATGACGAGAAGGTCAAGCGGCTTGCGGCGGCGACCTTCGATATCACCGAGTATGTCGTCGACATTGGCAAGAAAGAAGGCCTGGCCGAGGGGCTCGCGCCGCTGGAGGGCGGGGTGGCCCTGCATATGGCCTGTCATGCCCGCGCCCAGAACATGGGGGCCAAGGCGGCCGAGATGCTGCGTTTTCTCCCTGAGGCCGACGTCAAGGTGATCGAACGCTGCTCCGGCCACGGCGGTAGCTGGGGCTGTATGAAGGATAATTTCGAGAAGGCGATCAAGGTGGGCCGGACGGCGGCCCGCCAAGCGGCCAGCAGCGGCAAGACCTACATCGCTTCGGAATGTCCGCTGGCGGGAACCCATATCCTGCAAGGTATCGAGCGCTTGAAGATGGAGAACAAGCCGCAGATCGAACAGAGTCAGCATCCGATCGAACTGATGGCTAAGGCCTACGGTCTGTGAGCCTGCAACCGTCAATTTACCTCTTGCGGTCGAGGTCTTTTTGCGGGACTTAACCGCCTGAAAGTAAGGACAAGACATGTCAGTTTCAGGAGAAACCATCATGGCGGCCAAGCGCGTCATCACCCCCGACGATATCCTGCCGCTTGAGGTCTATGCCGCGGACCGCAAGGCGCGGCGCAAGGCGCTGGTCGCTGTGAAGCGCAACCGCCGGGTCGAGGTCGGGCCGGTCTGCACCTTCTACTTCGAGAACTACGAGACCATGTGGTCTCAGGTTCAGGAGATGCTCTACATCGAAAAGGGCGGCGCGGAGCAACTGGCTGATGAGCTCGACGCTTACAATCCCCTGATCCCCCAGGGCAGCGAACTGGTGGCGACGGTGATGTTCGAGATCGACGAGCCGGTCCGCCGCGCGACCTTCCTGTCCAAGCTGGGCGGCGTTGAGGAGACGGCCTTCTTTCAGTTCGGCGACGAGACCGTCACCGGCAAGCCGGAAGAAGACGTCGATCGCACGACCGCCGACGGCAAGGCCTCGGCCGTGCAGTTTATCCACTTCAGCTTCACGCCGGACCAGATCGCGAAGTTCCGCGCCGCCGGTACCCAGGTGATCATCGGCTTCAGGCACGAAGCTTACAGCCACATGGCCGTTCTGCAGGAACCGGTCCGCGCGGCTCTGGCGGAAGACTTCGACTGACCGGATACGCGTGTCTACTTCCAGACCCGCTCGGCGACGCGGCGGAAGTTGCCGCCGAGAATGCCCGTGATGTCGGCTTCGGTGAAGCCCACCTCTGCCAGTTCCGCGGTGACCTCCGGTAGCCGGCGGATATCCAGGTAACTGACCCCGGCCTCGTAGCCCGTTCCGGGCGGCCAGTAGTGCGGATCCCGGGCGATGGTTTCGGAGACATCGCTGGTTTCCGCCTCACCGTCGGCCGTCTCGGCCTTGGGCGCGTAATCCAGCGCCAGGCCGACATGTTCCGGTCCGGTCAGTTCCGCGACGTAGGCCGCGTGCCGGGCGACCGCCGCCGGCGTTGGCTCGCTTTCGCCCAGGAAGAGGCTGACGCCGTTGATACCGATCACGCCGCCGGTCGCCGCGCAGGCCTTAATCTGTTCATCGGTGATGTTGCGGCCGTGATCGACCAGGGCCTTGGAATTGGAGTGGGAAAAGACCACGGGCTCGCTGGAGTGTTCCATGGCGGCCATGGTGGTCTTGAAGCCGCTGTGGGAGCAGTCGACCACCATGCCGACCCGGTTCATTTCGGCGATTACCGCGCGGCCGAAATCTGTGAGCCCGCTGTCTTCGTCGTGACAGCCGGAGCCGGCCAGGTTGTTGCGATTGTAGGCGAAGAGCATGTGCCTGACACCGAGGTCATAGTAGAACTGCACCATGTCGACCCGGCCCGCCAGGGCGTCCATGCCCTCGATATCGAAGGTCACCGCCATCTTGCCGTCTGCGCGTGCCCGGTCGATGTCACCGACCGACGACACCAGCCGGCAGAAGGGTGCCTCCGCGGGCAGGCGGCGGCGCAAAGCGGCGATGTTTTCGATCGTCCGGGTCCAGGGCTTCACGTCGTAGCCGACGTTGATGGAGAGGTAATCGACCCCGGCTTCGCGCCAGGGCGTCAGCAGCGGAGCCAAGGGGGCGTCCGGCAACATCTCGAAACCGCAGTGATCGTCCCAGACCAGGTTGTTACGGTAGACGGTGGCTGCATCCATATCGCCCCCCTTCCTTCGTCACTTCACCACTTCATCGGGATAGACGCCGAACATCTCCCCTGTCTTCAGCCAGCCGCGCCGGCCTGCGACCTCGACCTGGCACCAGGCTTCGGCGCATTCGAGCAATCTGCCGATCACCCCGGCTTCGGCGCGCAGCAGGGCCGGAGCAGCGTCACCCGGTTCCTGGCGCAGGGTTCGGATTTCATCCTTGATGATGACCGAGCGCTTGCCCTGCAGCATATTGCGATGGACCCAGCCGACCGTGCCCTCCCAGTCGCGGATCTGCCGCCAGGTATCGAATTCGTCGATGATCTCGACCGGCAGGTTACTGCGCTTGTAGACCCAGGCAATCGGATAGCGCATCCCCGGCCCTTTGCGCAGATTGACCTTTGATTTCGCCAGCGAAACATAGCGGGGCAAGGGCAAGCCGCTTTTGCCCAGGCTCACGCCTTCGGCGCCTGCTTCCGATAGCGAGGTGCCGCTCAGCACGGCGACCGAGAGAAGGGCAAAGAACGTCAGAATCAAGGCTTTGCGTAAGGTCTGGGCAATGGACTGGATCATAGAATTTTCTTGGCAGGTGCGGCCGGGCCCTCAATTGACCCGACCGCTTTCCCGGGTGTCGTTCGAAGCTGTGGTCCTCGGTGCTGGATCATGCCGGACGCCGCCCACTCTGTCGATAATGAAGACGGGCCGGCGCGTGCTTTGCCACCTTTTGTCCAGATGGGCCAAAGGGAGAGGCTGACGGGCGCTGTCGCGCTGGACAACACCGGGTTGCGCCTGCTATGGCAGGACCCGTTATTCCTCCTTACGGATCAGGGCTCATGGCGCAGAAAAAACCCCTCGTCATCGTGACACGGCGACTTCCGGACGTGATCGAGACACGCATGATGGAGCTGTTCGATTGCCGCCTGAATCTGGACGACCGGCCCATGTCACAGGCCGATCTGGTCGATGCCATGAAACAGGCCGACGTGCTGGTGCCGACGGTGACCGACCGGATCGATGCGGGCACCCTGTCCCAGGCCGGACCGGACCTGCGGCTGATCGCCTCCTTCGGCACCGGTGTCGATCACATCGACCTGAAGTCCGCCCGTCAGCGTGGTGTCAGTGTCACCAACACGCCCGGTGTCTTGACCGAGGACACCGCCGACATGACCATGGCGCTGATGCTGGCCCTGCCGCGCCGCCTCGCCGAGGGCGAGCGTCTGGTGCGCGCCGGCGACTGGACCGGCTGGAGCCCGACCGGCATGCTCGGCCACCGGATCTGGGGCAAGCGCCTGGGCATCATCGGCATGGGCCGGATCGGCCAGGCCGTCGCCCGCCGCGCCAAAGGCTTCGGTCTTTCGATCCATTACCACAATCGGCGCCGCGTGCATCCGGATGTGGAAGCCGAGCTGGAGGCGACCTACTGGGAGAGCCTCGACCAGATGCTGTCGCGTATGGACATCATCTCGGTCAACTGTCCGCACACGCCGGCGACCTTCCACCTGCTCTCCGCCCGGCGCCTGCGTCTGCTTCAGGAAACGGCCTTTATCGTCAACACCAGCCGCGGCGAGGTGATCGACGAAAACGCGCTGACCCGCATGCTGACGGCCAAGGAAATTGCCGGGGCCGCGCTCGACGTCTTCGAGCATGAGCCGGCGGTCAATCCGAAGCTGCTGAAGCTGGACAATGTGGTGCTCCTGCCGCACATGGGTTCTGCAACCATCGAGGGTCGCATCGCCATGGGCGAAAAGGTCATCATCAACATCAAGACCTTTGCCGACGGACATACGCCGCCCGACCGGGTGCTCGAGGCGATGTTTTAGTTTTTTCTGACGAGCGTCAGTTCCTTCCGCGCCGGCCCACGCCCCCACCCGGCCGCCCCAATCATGATACCGATGGGTGGCCGGGTGGGGGCGTGGGCCGAAACCGCACTCAGTTCAAACCACTTACCCTTCCCGCTCGGCGTTGAGCGTTCGCAGGATGCCGCGTGACAGCTTGGCGTTCTGCGCGAAGTGAGTCGCCTGAGGCCCGCAGAGTTCACAGGCCGGATCGCGCCGGGTCTTGATCTTGCGAAAGGTGGTCGCCAGGGAATCGTACAGCAGAAGCGATCCGGACAGGCTCTCGCCGATCCCTAAGAGCTCCTTGATCACCTCGACCGCCTGCAGGGATCCCATGGTGCCCGCCAGGGCGCCCAGGACGCCCACGTCGGCGCAGCTATTCCTGATGTCCTGCTGCTGGGCGCCGAAGAGGCAGCGGTAACAGGGGTGTTCGCCCTCCATATGTGCCTTGAAGGTGGTGATCTGACCGTCGAACCGCATGATCGCCGCGGAGACCAGTGTCTTCTCGGCAAGGAAGCAGGCGTCGTTCACAAGGTAGCGGGTCGCGAAGTTGTCCGAGCCGTCAGCGACCAGGTCGTAGTCCTCGATAATCCCGATGGCATTCTCGCTGGTCAGGCGCTCAGGATGCTCGATCACCTCGACCTCGGGATTGATTTCGGTCAGACGCCGGCGTGCGCTGCGCACCTTAGGCTCGCCGATCGCGGAGGTATCATGAAGGATCTGGCGCTGCAGGTTGGAGAGATCGACATCGTCGTCATCGATGACCCCCAGCGTTCCGACCCCGGCGGCCGCCAGATAGCTGAGCAGCGGTGAGCCGAGACCGCCGGCGCCGATGACCAGGACCCTGGAATTCAGCAGTTTCTCCTGGCCGTCCTCGCCGACTTCCGGCAAGACCAGATGGCGGGCGTAGCGGTCGATCTGATCGTCTGAAAAGTCCACGGTCACCTCAATCGGACAAAAAGGAGTTCTTTCCGGTCCGACATCAGAGCCTCATGATCGGGAAACCGCAAGAAGGATGTCCCCCATATCCGGGAATCCTCTCTAATTCGTTACAATTCAATCACTGCGTGTGAGACTTCCCGCAATAGCCGTCCCTCGGTAACCTCTGCGCTCTGGTGACCTTAAAAGCCGTCGAAGAGGTCGGTGCTGAGGTAACGCTCGGCGAAAGAGGGCAGCACTACGACGATCAGCTTGCCCGCCATGTCCGGACGCGCCCCCACCTCCAGCGCGGCGGCCAGCGCCGCGCCGGACGAGATGCCGACGGGCATGCCTTCGATCGCGGCCGCCTCCCGGGCCGTGCGAAAGGCGGTGTCGCTGCCGATCCGCAAGACTTCGTCAATCAGGGAGGTGTCGAGGATATCTGGTACGAAGCCCGCCCCGATGCCCTGGATCTTGTGGGGCCCGGGCTGTCCGCCGGAAAGGACGGGGCTGTCTTCCGGCTCCACGGCGATGATCTTGACTTCGGGCTTGCGCGCCTTCAGAGCCCGTCCGACCCCGCTGAGGGTACCGCCGGTGCCGACACCCATCACCACGGCATCGACCGCGCCCTGGGAGTCCCGCCAGATCTCCTCAGCGGTCGCGGCCAGATGTACCGCCGGATTGGCCGGATTCTTGAACTGCTGTGGGATCACCGCGTCTTCCAGCTCCTCCAGCAACTGTTCCGCTTTGCTGACCGCGCCGCGCATGCCCAGAGCGCCGTCGGTCAGGATCAGTTCCGCGCCCAGGAAGCGCAGCATCTTGCGCCGCTCCACGGACATGGTCTCGGGCATGGTCAGGATCAGGCGGTAGCCCTTGGCGGCGCAGACGAAGGCCAGGGCGATCCCGGTGTTGCCGCTGGTGGGTTCGATGATGGTGGTCTTGGGGCCGATCCTGCCGGCCTGCTCCAGTGCCTCGATCATGGAGAGGCCGATCCGGTCCTTCACCGAGGTCAGCGGATTGAAGAACTCGCACTTCCCGGCGATCTCGGCGCTGCAGCCATGGGCGGCCTTCAGGCGGCTCAGCCGCACCAGCGGCGTTGCACCGATGGTCTCCAGGATATTGTTGTAGATGCGGCCCCTGAACTCGGGAGACTCGTTTTCTGCAGATTCAGGCCCGGGGACCTGGGAAGACTCACTCTGAAAAGATGGCTCGTTCGCTGTCATATTCATCTAACGCCGCTGTTGCGCAGGTCTCAAATGCCGTTTCAATACAGCAAACGGGTGTAATATAGCAAATGGGCGAGAGCAGGCTCCGCGCATGCGGACCCGGCTCTAGAGCATATTCCGACCACACGGAATCATTTGACCGGGAAGATTTTCCGTTCTGACAAGGCGCGGCTCGTAATGCGATGCGGAGCATCGGATAAGAGCCGCAACGCTGTCAGAGAGGGAAAGAACCCGGCCTGCGGTGGGTTTTGAAGGCTCATCGGCAGCGTTGCGCTGCTTGCCCGATGCACCGCATCGCGCTGTGCAACGCGCCTTACCGAATGAGACTTCAAAGCCCATCAAATTGATCCCGTGTGGTCGGAAAATGCTCTAGATGCTGAAGTCCGGAATGCTGGTGCCGCTTTCCCTGGGGATGTTCTTTTCGCGGGCCGTATCGCAGAGCTGTTCGATGGTGGTGTTGTCGAAGCGCTCCATGATTTCAAGCTGCATATCGATCCAGAGCGGCCGCACCACCTTCACCCCGATCTCGGAACCGTCGGGTTCGCTCGCCGGATCGATGGTGCCTTCGAGCTTGCGCACGATGCGGATGATCTCCCCCACCGATATACGTCTTCGCTCCCGGGCCAGGCGGTAGCCGCCGCGCGGACCGCGCTGCCCGGCAAGAATGCCGTGGTGAACCAGTTGTTGCAGGACCTGCTCCAGATAGCGCCGGGGAATGCCCTGGCGCCGAGAGATGTCGCTCGATCTTACCGTAGCGCTGCCGGCGTGATAGGCGATGTCAACCACCGCCTCAATGGCGAACAGCAGTTTTTTGGACAGCCGGAGCATGCCCCCTAACCTCCGTTGACGTGAGTGTTTTGCGGGTCTGTCTGCAGTTCCGCCTGGGGACCCAGACCGGTGGATCCGAAACCTCCCGCGCCGCGGGCCGAGGCTTCGAGATCCTCGCTGACTTGCCAGCTTCCCTGCAGGCAGGGCGCGACCACCATCTGGGCGATGCGGCTGCCGCGGCTTATCACGAAGGGCTCCTGACCCAGATTCACCAGGATGACCCCCACTTCGCCGCGGTAATCCGCATCGATGGTGCCGGGTGAATTGAGCACCGTAATGCCGTGCTTGAGCGCCAGTCCGGAGCGCGGCCGCACCTGGGCCTCGTAGCCGGCCGGCAGAGCTATGGCGAGACCGCTCGGGATCAGTTTCCGTTCGCCCGGCGCCAGGGTGACATCGTCCTCCACCGCGGCCATCAGATCCATACCGGCGCTCTGCGCCGTGGCATAGGCGGGCAGATCCAGGTCCGCGCCATGCGGCAGGCGTTTAACGGTAATCTTTACCGAGGTCATGATCTCTCCTGTCGCTTTCGCTTATTGGCCGGCGTCACGACGCTGCCAGCTTTTGGAAATGTCCGGCGATCCGCTCCGCGAGGCGTTGCGCGACCGCGGCTTTGCTCATGCGCGCCCAACTGTCCACGCCCGCTTCGTCGATGACGTGGACGCTGTTGTCGGCGCCGCCGAAGGTTCCGCTGCTCGGGGAGACGTCGTTGGCGACGATCCAGTCGCAGGCCTTGCGCGCCCGTTTTTCGCTCGCCTGCCGGATCACATCTTCCGTCTCGGCAGCAAAGCCGACCACCAGTCCAGGTCTGTCGTTTCCGCGCTGGGAGAGCGAAGCCAGGATGTCCGGGTTGGGCGTCAGTTCCAACCGAGGCGTGTCGGCTGCCGCGCCGTTGCCGCCGGTCTTCTTGATCTTGCGGTCGCTTTCACTGGCCACGCGCCAGTCCGCGACGGCCGCGGCGCAGACCGCGATGTCGGCCGGCAGGGCCGCTTCGCAGGCGGCCAGCATCTGCCGGGCCGATTCGATGCGCACCACCTCGAGGCCGGCGGGGTCGGGCAGCGCGGTCGGTCCGGTAACCAGGGTGGTGCGGGCGCCAAGGCCGGCCAGGGCCTGCGCGATGGCGTGTCCCTGTTTACCGGAGGAGCGGTTGGCGATGTAGCGCACGGGATCGATTGCCTCGTGGGTCGGCCCGCTGGTCACCAGGGCACTCCGGCCGGTAAGTGGTCCGCCGCCGGCCGGCCGCTCCGCTCTGCCGAGTGCTGCGAGAACCGCCTCGACGATCTCGTCGGGTTCCGCCATGCGCCCGAAGCCGAACTCGCCGCAGGCCATGTCGCCTTCATTCGGACCGACCACCGCGACGCCGCGTGATTGCAGGGTTTCCATGTTGGCCCGGGTCGCCGGATGCGCCCACATGCGGACATTCATGGCCGGCGCGATCAGAACGTCCTTGTCGGTGGCCAGGAGCGCCGTCGAGGCCAGGTCGTCGGCCTGGCCCGTGGCCATCTTGGCGATCAGATCCGCCGTGGCCGGCGCCACGACCAGGAGGTCGGCATCGCGCGACAATTGAATGTGCCCCATCTCCGCCTCGTCGGTCAGAGAGAAGAGCTCGCCATAAACCTTGTCTTCAGTCAGAGCCGAAAGCGACAGGGGAGTGACGAATTCCGCACCTGACTTTGTGAGAATACAGCGCACCCGGATGGCGCGCTCACGCAGCCGGCGAATCAGCTCCAAAGCCTTGTAAGCCGCAATGCCGCCAGCGACGATCAACAGCACTCGGGTTTCGCCGGTCATGGTTTCATCCGTTATTTCACGGTAGCTCACCGTAGATAACCTAGAGAGCGGATCGGTCTTTTGCAAGGCTGTGGGCCGAGCTGTTTCAGGACCGGCGGATGATGAGCTGTTTCCGTAAAGGCTGATCGCTTTTGATCAGGCTTCTGCATAGCCTTTGAGTCTCTTCTCTGCAACTGCGCAACCGAAAGCGGGAAGACATCAAACGGCATTTTTTATCGCTTTTGCCATCGCTGCGGTCAGATTCTGCGGCGCGTCGGGGTTAATGATAATGGATCGCCGCGACAGGGGGAGTGGCGGAAAACCATCGCGTGACGTTAGTACCTTCATGCCCGGCTCGACGCTGTTCTGATAGAGAATTCCGATCGCAAAACCGGCGCGAATCGCAGCTTTCTGGCCCGTCAGGCCACTGCACTCGAATGCGATCGTGTAGGGACGTCCCTGCTTTTCCAGGGCTTCCGTGGGCAGAGCCTGCCACCAGCATCCCCGGTCCATGATCGCGAGCGGCACCGGTTCCGACTTGTCGAGACAGAGGGTCTCGCTCGCGACCCAGACCGGTTTTTGGGTCAGAAACACCTCGCCCATGATGTTTCCCGGCCCGGAGTAGACGGCGATGTCCAGGCTTCCCTTTTGAACCGCTTCTGGGAAGCCGACGGTGCAGCCGGAGGACGCAATGACATCAACGCCGGGGTTGCCGCGGGCGAAATCGGCCAGCGTGCGCTCCAGCACGTTTTCTTCGAAATCATCGGGGATACCGACCCGGATTTTACCCTTGAGCGCGGGCTGGAAGAGGGCATGCACCTGGCCGAGGTCGGTGAGGACGCGCCGGGCCACCGGAAGCAGGCGTTCGCCGTTGACGGAAAGCACCATGCCCTTGGCGTCGCGCTCGAATAGTGAAACATTCAGCTCGCTTTCCAGCTTGCGCAGTTGGACGCTGATGGCCGACTGGCTTCGGTTCAGGCGTGAAGCGGCCAAGGTCAGATTTCCGCAGTCGGCGATCTCCAGAAAGGTCTTCAGCAGATTGCTGTCTGGGAGCGGATGTTCGATTTTGTTCATGATCTCGATCATATCATTTCATTTTTTCAATGACAAAATCTTGACTAAGCTTCACACAGGACCTCACCGAAGCCTCTCTGCGACTGCCTTAGCGGCGACCGTGCGAAAAAGGCTCCGGCTTTAAGCCACCGGTTCAGCGGCTCCAAGCCACCACTTACCAAGCCACCCGCTCAAAGGTAACCTCTTTATGACAGTGACAGACGATACGCGCGCAAAGAGGAACGTCGCCGTGCTGGTGGCGGCACAGGCGATCCTGGGGGCGCAGATGCCGATGATCTTCGTCGTCGGTGGTCTTGCCGGCGGCATGCTCGCCAGCAATCCCTGCTTTGCGACACTGCCCATCTCGGTCATTGTTTTCGGGTCGATGACGACGGCGCCGTGGCTGTCACCCCTGATGCAGCGCGCCGGCCGGAAGTTCGGGTTTTTCGTGGGGGCGCTTGGCGGCGTGGTCGGGGCTGCGATTTCAGCCTACGGCCTCTACATAGATTCCTTTCCGCTGCTGCTTTTGGGGTCCTACTTCACGGGCATCTACATGTCCGCGCAGGGCTTTTACAGATTTGCCGCCACCGACACGGCCAGCGACGCCTATCGGCCCAAGGCGATTTCCTACGTCATGGCGGGCGGCCTCCTGTCGGCGATCTTCGGGCCGCAGTTGAACAAGCTGGTTGCCGATGCTTCCGTTCTGCCCTTCATCGGCGAGTTGCTGCTGCCGATTCCCTTTATCGGAACCTACCTGACCATCATCGCGATCAACCTGCTGGGAATGTTCCTGTTTCTTCTCCTGGATCTGCCGGACGGGGAGCGAAGTGGGGGCGGAACCGCGCCGGCCTCGGCCGGGCGATCGCGGCTGGCATTGCTGCGGAGCCCGACCATTCTGGTCGCGATCATCTGCGGCATGGTCTCTTATTCTCTGATGAACTTGGTGATGACCTCGACACCGCTCGCGGTGGTCGGTTGCGGACTGACCAATGACAACGCCAACGACATCGTCTCCGCGCATGTGCTGGCGATGTTCATTCCGTCCTTTTTCACCGGCCACCTCATCGTTCGCTTCGGGGTCACGCGGGTCATCGTCGCAGGACTTGTCATCCTCGGGCTCGCAGGCGTCGTGGCTTTGACGGGCGTCACGCTGGCGAATTTCTTCATCGCGCTGATCCTGCTCGGGGTCGGCTGGAACTTCGGCTTCGTCGGCGCGACCACTCTCCTGTCCAGCGCTCATGCACCCAATGAACGCGGACAGACCCAGGGCCTGAACGACATGATGGTCTTTGGCTGCGTCACGCTGGCCAGCCTTGCCTCCGGCGGCCTGATGAACTGCTCTGGCGGCACGGCGGTCGACGGTTGGAATGCCGTCAACGTCGCGATGGTCCCCTTCCTGTTGCTGGCGGGTGGCGCGCTGGTCTGGCTGACGGTCCAGGATCGCCGCAAAGCCCGCGCCGCCGCATAAAGCAGATTGATTGGTGTCACCTCGCGCGGCACTATGAGCCTGCCACCGCCGGAGTTCTTGAGTGCCGCCCTCTTTCAGCGCCTTTACCCACCACCCGGAACTTGAGGGGCAGATCACCGATCCCAAGGCTTCGTTTTTTCGCAACTTCAGCATTGCGGATGTTTTCGCGGAGAAACCGGAACTGCAGTGGGTCCTGAAAGAACTGCGCAGCGACAGTGAGCGAGAGGCGTCTCGCGCGCAAACCCTGGCCGATCACCGGGGCGGCGACCTTTGGGTCTTTGCGTACGGATCGCTCATGTGGGATCCCGCCTTTCACTTCACCGAAGTGCGCCGCGCGACCGTCTCAGGATATAAGCGCTGTTTCGTACTGAAACATACCTACGGCGCGCGCGGGACCCCGGAGACGCCTGGTCTGATGGCGGCGCTTGATCACGGTGAGTCCAGCCGGGGCGATTGCTGCGAAGGCCTGGTGTTCCGGATCGCGGCGCAGGACATCGAAAAGGAAACCGAGATCCTCTGGCGGCGCGAAATGGTGGGACATGCCTATACACCCCATTTCGTGACGGCGGTGATAGAGGACCAGGCGATTACGGCCCTGGCCTTCGTTGCCAATCATGCCTCGAAAGTCATTTGCCCGGACCTGACCCGGGAAGAGCAAATCCGCTTCGTCGCGAACGGCAAGGGATTTCTCGGCACCAGCAAGGAGTATCTCAGCAACATCGTCCGGCAGTTCGATGCCCTGGGCGTTGTCGATGAAGACTGCACGGCTCTTTTGCAGGAGGTCGAAGACTATCTCGCCGGCCAAGTTTGAGGCTGGTGGCCTTAGAACCAGACGCTCGCGGCCAGAACCAGCGCCAGGGCGAGTGACAGACCGCCGAGGATCAGGCTGAGCCTTTGTGTGCGCGCCCGGCCCTGCAGCGCTTCGAAGGTCTTGGGGTGCAGGCCCAGGCCGCCATTCGCCACATCATGGGCGACCTTTTCGAGGTTGGAAATCAGTTGCGGCAGGCGCTCGGCGGACTGCAGCAACTGCCAGGCGCCGTCGCGCAGCCGGGCTTCGGGTCCGCGGTGCTCGCGCATCCAGGCCTCGATCAGGGGCTGGGCCAGGACCCAGATGTTCAGCTCCGGATCCAGGCGCCGGCTGACCCCCTCTGCCATCAGCATGTTCTTCTGCAGCAGGAGTAACTGCGGCTGGACCGGCATGTCGAAGGACTCGGTCAACTGCAGAAGCTGCGCCAGCAAACGCGCGAAGGAGATCTGCTGCAGCGGCTTGCCGGCAATCGGCTCGCAGACCGACCGCAGGGCCTGGGCGTAGATATCGAGGGACTTGCCCGCGGGCAGATAGCCGGCCTCGACCTGCACTTCGGCCAGACGGTGGTAGTCCCGCGCGATGGTGGCCATCAGCATGTCGGCCAGGAAGCAACGGGTGCGGTAATCCAGCCGTCCCATGATGCCGAAGTCGACGGCGAAGATGTTGCCGTCCGTATCGACACCCATGTTGCCCGGATGCTGGTCGCCGTGAAAGAAGCCGTCCCGGAAGACCTGGTTGAAGAAAATCGCAGCCGCCTTGTAGAGCACCTCTTCCAGGTCATGCCCGGCCGCGACCAGGGCTACCTTGTCATCCATGGCGATGCCACCGACCCGCTCCATGGTCAGGACGCGGCGCGAGGTGCGCTGCCAGTCGATGGCCGGGACCCGGTAAGTGGGATCCTCGGCGAAGTTTTCGCCCAGCTCCGCCGCGCCGGCGGCTTCCATGCGCAGATCCATCTCCAGGCGCACCGTCTCCTCGAAGGTGCCGACCACTTCGATCGGTTTGAGACGGCGCAGGGCCGGCTGGGTACGTTCCACCAGTTCGGCAAGACCGTAGAAAAGGGCCAGATCGCGCTCGAAGGCCTGCTCAACGCCCGGCCGCAGGATCTTGACCGCGACTTCCTGGCCTTCGCGGGTGACCGCCAGATGGACCTGGGCGATGGAAGCCGCTGAGATTGGCTTCTGATCGAAGGATTCGAACAGCGCGCTGACCGGCTGCTCCAGTTCCCCCTCGATCGTCGCGCGGGCTTCGGCGCTGGAAAAGGGTGGCAGATTGTCCTGCAACTGCGCCAGATCGCCGGCGATCTCCTCGCCCAGCAGGTCGGCGCGGGTCGAGAGGAACTGGCCCAGCTTGATAAAGCTCGGGCCCAGTTCGGTCAGGGCCCGGGCCAGTTTCTGGCCCGGCCGACCCGCGGCCTTTCTGCGGGAAACCAGACGCGCGATCCAGACCAGGCTGCGCGCGATGCCCATGGCCTCGAGCGCGGCCAGCGCATCATGCCGTGCCAGCGTGCGGGCGATCGTGATCAGGCGGAGCGGGATAAGGATCGGGCGGAACATATACCGGGGCCGCTCTTCAGATTCGCCAGCCGGAGTGCAGCGCCGCGATGCCGCCGCTGAGGTTGCGGTAGCTGGTCATTTCGAGGCCTGCGGCCTGCATCCGCTCGATCAGTTCGTCCTGCGGCGGGAACCTGCGGATGCTCTCGGCCAGATACTGATAGGACTCCCGGTCCTTCGCGACCATCTCGCCCATGGCCGGCAGCACCTTGAAGGAATAGTGATCGTAGAGCGAGGCGAAGAGTGGAATGACGACCCGGCTGAACTCCAGGCAGAGAAAGCGCCCGCCCGGCTTGAGCACGCGCCGGGCCTCCGCCAGGGCTGCGTCGATGTGGGTGACGTTGCGCAGGCCGAAGGCGATCGTATAGGCGTCGAAGCTGCGATCGGGAAAGGGCAGAGCCTCGGCGTTGCCGCAGACCCAGTTCAGGCCGTGCAGGATGCCGCGGTCCAGGCCCCGGTCCCGCCCGACCTGCAGCATGCCGGGGGTCAGGTCACAGACCGTGACCGGCGCGCCTTCGCTTTTCGGATTTCTCTCGAGCGCTTCCTCCATGGCCGGTGATGGAAGATCATCCCGATCCGCGTTCAGGCGCGCGTCGATCCGAAAGGCAATGTCGCCGGTGCCGCCGGCCACGTCGAGAAAGCGCTGGCCCGGCCGCGGGTCGAGCCAGTCGATCATGGCGCCTTTCCACAGCCGGTGAATACCGCCAGACATGAGGTCGTTCATCAGGTCGTAGTTCGAGGCGACGCTCTCGAAGACGCCCTGGATCCGGCCCCACTTCTCGGCGACGGGCACCTCCTGGTATCCGAAGTGCGTGAAACCCTCCGAACGACCGGAATCTGCTGGATCGGGAGTTCTTGGCGAAGAAGATTTTGCTGACATGGCGCGGACCATAGCGCGCGCTCACCCGCCGCGCTACTCTGTCGGATCGCAATCTTGTCTTTGCGCCCGGCCGCCCGCCGTTCGGAGCGTCTTCGAAAAGAGGTCCTGTTAGCCTAAATGCCTGAATTGCCTGAGGTCGAGACGGTCATGCGCGGCCTGCGCGTCCGCCTTGAGGGCCGCCGCTTGGTCAAAGTGACGCAGCGCCGGCCCAACCTGCGTTTCCCTTTTCCCGACAACTTCGCCGCGCGCCTGACGGGCCGGCGGGTCGAGTCCCTCTCGCGCCGTGCGAAGTATATCCTCATGCAGCTCGATGACGGACAGGTCCTGCTCTGTCATCTGGGCATGTCCGGACGCATGATCATTCTGGAGGCGGCGGAACTCGAAAAAGGCGAGTCCCCCTGGGCCGCCCATGATCACGTGATCTTCGAGACCGATGAGGGCGACGAGATTCGCTTCAACGACGCCCGGCGCTTCGGGGTGATGGATCTGATCGACGGCGAGCGGCTCGAGGAACACAAACTGCTCGCCGGTCTGGGGCCCGAGCCCCTCGGCAATGCCTTCAACGGCCCCGAGCTGGCACGGCGGCTCGAGGGCAAGCGCTCGCCCATCAAGGCGGCGCTGCTGGATCAGAAGGTGGTGGCCGGCCTGGGCAACATCTATGTCTGCGAGGCGCTTTACATCTCCGGCCTGTCTCCCAAGCGCCAGGCCTATACGGTCCAGGGGCAGCGGGCGGAGAAGCTGGTTGCGGCCGTGCGCGATGTGCTCGGGCGAGCCATTGCGGCCGGCGGCTCCAGTCTGCGTGACTACGTGCAGGCTGACGGCGAGTTGGGCTACTTCCAGCATGACTGGGCGGTCTATGGCCGTGAAGGCGAGGTCTGCCGGCGTTGCGGAGAGGCGGAAGGCAAGACGCCGGTGCTGATCCGCCGGATCGTGCAGTCCAACCGCTCGACTTTCTATTGTGCGGCTTGTCAGCGGTAAGGTAGACAAGGAACCCATGCGACGCGCGCCGCCCCTAGAATCCCTCACCCGCCTGTTCCGGCTTCGAGCCGCCGCGCTTTGCGGTCTGGTCTTTTGTGTGCTGCTTGCTGCCGGTCCCAGGCTTGTGGCGGAGAGTGTGGCGCAAAACCTGGCGCAAAATCCCGCGGCTTTCGTGACCGGTCTTGAAGACGTGCCGCTGATGCCGGAGCTGCGGGACGTTCCCGATGCCGCCGTGATCTTCGACAAGCCCTCAGGGCGCCTGGTCGAAGCCTATGCCGAGGGCGATGTGCCGGCAGCGGCGGTCCTGACCTTCTACCGCGAGACCTTGCCGCAACTTGGCTGGAGCGCATCCACGGAGAGCGGCGCCAGCGCTGTCTTCTTTCGCGAAAGCGAACGCCTGGAAATTCAAGTCCTGGAGGGACAGCCGCGGCGCACGGTGCGCTTCGTCCTGTCCCCGAAATAATCTGAACGCCCGAGCGGCGAACGACGAAATCTGGAGACTGCGAAGCTATGACCTACGAGAACATCCTGGTGGAAACCCGCGGCAACGTGGGCCTGATCACCCTCAACCGGCCCAAGGCGCTGAACGCCCTCTGCGCGGCGCTGATCGACGAACTGGGACAGGCGCTGGATGATTTCGAAAAGGATCCCGAGGTCCGCTGCATTGTCCTGACCGGCTCGGAAAAGGCTTTCGCCGCCGGTGCCGACATCAAGGAGATGAAGGAAAAGACCTTCATGGATGTCTACGGCGAGGACTTCATCACCCACGACTGGGAGCGGGTGACCTGGACCCGCAAGCCGGTGATCGCCGCCGTTGCCGGTTACGCCCTGGGCGGCGGCTGCGAGATGGCGATGATGTGTGACTTCATCATCGCGGCGGAGAACGCGAAGTTCGGGCAGCCCGAGATTACCATCGGCACCATCCCCGGTTCCGGCGGCTCCCAGCGCCTGACCCGCTTTGTCGGCAAATCCAAGGCCATGGAGATGTGCCTGACCGGCCGCATGATGGATGCCGCTGAGGCGGAGCGCTCGGGCCTGGTCAGCCGTGTGGTGCCCGTTGAAGAGCTTCTGGAGGACGCGCTCAAGACGGCGGAGAAGATCGCCGGCCTTTCCCTGCCATCCGTCATGATGGCCAAGGAGGCGGTTAACCGGGCCTACGAGACCACCCTCAGCGAGGGTGTGAAGTTCGAGCGCCGGCTTTTTCACGCCACCTTCGCGACGGAAGACCAGAAGGAAGGTATGGCGGCCTTTGCTGAAAAGCGGCCGGCTCAGTGGAAGCATCGCTGATCAGTGGGTCGGGCCGCGGGGGTCGGGCCACGGGGGCCCGGCCGTGGGGCCATCTCGCAGGGTCTCGTCTTAAGGCGCAGGCGAAGCGATGAAAATTGCGCGATTTTGCGGGTTTTCAGCGCTTGACGAGGCTGAGGGCGGCGGTTATAACGCCGGCCTCTCTCAACAAGCAAAGAATGACAGGTCTTTCAAATGGCCCATCACAAGTCTGCCAAAAAACGGATCCGCCAGACCGCGCGGCGCACCGAGGTCAACCGCGCCCGTGTCGGCCGCATCCGCACCTTCGTGAAGAACGTTGAGCTGGCGATCGCCGGTGGCGACAAGTCCGCCGCGCAGAGCGCTTTCAACGCGGCACAGCCGGAGCTGCACCGCGGCGCCCAGGCCGGTGTTATGCACAGGAACACGGTCGGCCGGAAGCTGTCGCGCCTCAACGCCCGCATCAAGGCGATGGCCTGAACGAAAACCGGCCTGACCCGATCCGCCGGCTGGCGCTCTGAGCCCAGCCGCGGCGAGACGGCAAAGCCACCGTGCTCCTGAAACTTGGGGGCGCGGTTTTTCGTGGCCACTTGTGGCTGGCAGATTTCGTAATTTCGGCGTCTTGACTGACTGCTTTTCCTCCGGCGGTCAGGAGCCTTTCAGACTCTTTTATAAGCGTCTGATTTGCGGATTAATTTGTGTATCGCAGAGCTGGCGACACCGGTTCATGGGGTGTGCCTTTTGAGACACAGGCTGTGTCATTTGGGCAAAAAAAGTCGTCGTTCCTGATTCGATCTTGTTGCCAGAGAGGGCCCTCGCGAGTACACTGTTCGCCCTTAGCCGGGTTCTGGCGTATCAATAAAATTCGGCAAATTTTAAATAAAAAAATCCAACGGCGATTCCGTTTCGTAGAATTGCCTAAGGAAGAATTGACGGTAAAGGGAGCACAAATTCTCGGTTTTACTTCAGGAATACTTCTTTTTGTCCGAAATTGAGGAAAATGGGGCGGACAAATCGACTAAAAGCTGTGGGAATATTGGGGTGCGTGGCGCGCATCACGCAATCTATCGGGCTGAGGGTATTTGGGTTTTGTCGAGAATTTCACGGGTAGGATTACATCTTTCTTTGCTTGGGCGGGGGCCTTCGGCAGGTGAGAAATCCGGGTTTGAAATCAAGAATGTTCGGTCGGCGCAATAGTGGGCAAAGCGGGGGATCGCATGGGTCGCGAGCAGGCAACTGCGCGAGTAACGGAACAGTGGGCACGGGTGCGCGGGAGGCTACGGGCTGAAGTCGGCGAAGCCGCATTTCGTAGCTGGCTGAAACCGCTGACACTGGTCAGTGAATCACGGAATGTCGTCAGAATGTCCGTCCCGACACGCTTCATGCGTGACTGGGTCGCCGACAACTATGCGGAGCGGATACATGCGCTCTGGAACGACGAAAACGAGTCCGTCCGTTCGGTCGAGATCGTCGTGCAGCCGCCGAGCCGTCCCAATCCGAAACCGGAAGGTTCCGGCGCAGCCAGCGAAGAGCGGGCGTCGTCGCCGGCCGGCGGCGCGCAGAGCCGCTTGCCTCTGGCCTCGAGGTTCGAGGGGGCCAAGGACGCGCGCAAGGGGAACGAGCCGGATCGAAAGCGGGGCGGCGCCAAGATGGAAAAGATGGCGAAGGACGAACTGGAAAGCGGCGATTCCGGGCTCTATATCGAGGCCGGCCGCGCATCCGACCGGGACATCTCCGCGCCGCTCGATCCCCGCTTCACCTTTGACAATTTTGTGGTGGGCAAACCGAACGAACTGGCCTACGCCGCGGCCCGCCGGGTGGCGGAAGCCGGCAACGCCCCCTTTAATCCGCTGTTCCTTTACGGTGGTGTCGGGCTCGGTAAAACCCACCTGATGCATGCCATCGCCTGGCAGATCAAGACCAAGACGCCGGAGCGCAGGATCATCTATCTCTCGGCCGAAAAGTTCATGTATCAGTTTGTCCGGGCTCTGCGCACGAAGGACACCATGTCCTTCAAGGAGCAGTTCCGCTCCGTCGACATCCTGATGATCGACGATGTGCAGTTCATCGGCGGCCGCGAGGCGACGCAGGAGGAGTTCTTCCACACCTTCAACGCTCTGGTTGATCAGAACCGCCAGGTCGTGATTTCCGCGGACAAGTCGCCGTCGGACCTGGAGGGCGTCGAGGAGCGGATGCGTTCGCGCCTGGGTTGGGGGTTGGTGGCCGACATCCATCCGACCACCTACGAACTCCGGCTCGGCATCCTGCAGTCCAAGTCGGAACAGCTCGACGTCGAGATTCCCTCCAAGGTGCTGGAGTTCCTGGCGCACAAGATCACCTCCAACGTCCGCGAGCTGGAAGGCGCGCTGAACCGCATCGTCGCCCATGCCACGCTGGTCGGCCGCTCGGTGACCCTGGAGACCACCCAGGATGTCCTGCATGACCTGCTGCGTGCCAACGACCGTCGGGTGACCATCGAGGAGATCCAGAAGCGGGTCGCCGAACACTACAATGTGCGGATCGCCGATATGCACTCGGCCCGCCGCGCCCGGGCCATTGCCCGGCCCCGTCAGGTGGCCATGTACCTCTCGAAACATCTGACTTCGCGCTCGCTGCCCGAGATCGGGCGCAAGTTCGGTGGTCGGGACCATACGACCGTGATGCATGCGGTGCGGAAGATCGACGAGCTGAAGTCAACGGATTCGAACTTCGCCGAGGATGTGGAGCTGCTGCGGCGTATGCTCGAAGGCTGACAGCTTTCCTAACTTTATCAGCGTGTTATCGGCTGTGGGCCTAAAGCGGCTCGCAGCCGTTTTCCTTCCTGGCCCAGGTGTCCCCGCGTACTGACCGGAACCCGGTGTGGGAAGGGGCTGTGCACAGGGCTCTTAACCGGCTGATTTTTGTCCGGAATCGGCGCATTTCGCTGCTCTAAACGTTTACCTGACGCGCTGGCGCAGTCTATACTGCCGCCCCCGAGTCGCTGCGGGCTTTCGGCAAGAGTCAGCAAGGGATTCGGGCAGACGACAACAGCTCTCCGGCGACCTCATTTTCGGGTCGCTCACGGGGGGCGGATCAGACGGACAACTCTCGCCGGGAAAGACGTTTCGTACCAATATGAAGCTGACCATTGAACGCGCAGCCCTGCTTAAGTCGCTGGCACATGTACAGAGCGTCGTTGAACGCAGAAATACCATCCCGATCCTGTCAAACGTCCTTTTGGAAGCCGGCGACGGCAAGCTGTCCCTGACGGCCACGGATATGGATCTGACCATCGTCGATGAGGTCGAGGCCGCTGTTGGCGAAGCGGGGGCAACCACGGCCCCGGCCCATACCTTTTACGACATCGTGCGCAAGCTGCCCGACGGTGCGCAGGTCGAGGTGACGGCCGGCGGCGATGCCGCGCAGATGACCCTCAAGGCCGGTCGTTCCACCTTCACTCTGGCGACCCTGCCCAAGGAGGACTTCCCGGCCGGCGGCGACAGCGATCTGCCCCAGGGCTTCGCGTTGCAGGCGGGTGAACTGCGTAATCTCATCGATCGGACCCGCTTTGCGATCTCGACCGAGGAGACCCGTTACTACCTCAACGGCATTTACGTCCACGCCACGGAATCAGACGGCATGTCGATGCTGCGCGCGGTGGCGACCGACGGTCACCGGCTGGCCCGCTTCGAGATGCCCCTGCCGGAAGGCGCGGCCAACATGCCGGGCGTGATCGTACCCAGAAAGACCGTGGGGGAGCTGCGTAAGCTGATCGACGAGCGGGACGAAGCCATCGAAGTGGCGCTGTCGGAGACCAAGGTGCGCTTCGCCTTCGGGCCCACCGTGCTGACCTCCAAGCTGATCGACGGCACCTTCCCCGACTACGAGCGGGTCATCCCCGCCTCCAACGACAAGATGCTGACGGTTGACTGCAAGGCCTTTGCCCAGGCGGTGGACCGTGTCTCGACCATCTCGACCGAGAAGTCCCGGGCTGTGAAGATGGCGCTGAACAGCAGTGCCATGACCCTGTCCGCGACCAGCCCGGAAAACGGCAGCGCGGTGGAGGAGATCGAGGTCGACTACGGCGGCGATGCCATCGAGATCGGTTTCAACTCCCGCTATCTTCTGGATATCGCCATGCAGATCGAAGGGGACAGCGCTGTCTTTGCCATGGCGGACGCGGCTTCGCCGACGATCGTGCAGGACGTCAAGGACGCGAGCGCCCTCTACGTCCTCATGCCGATGCGCGTCTGATCATCGGCCCCGAGCGACAGGGACGGCATCGGAGAGGCTTGGATCGGGAAAACCCGAGGCCGGGCCGCTCGGATTTGAGCCGTTCCCTGTATGAGCCTACGAAGGCCGCGTTGCGTTAAGCATGGCGATCGTTAATCAGAAGGATCACATGGCCCCTGACTTGGCCCCGGACATTCTGCAGGAATCGATCCCGACGGACTCGGTCCGAAGGGACACGCTTCGTGACGCAACGCGTGCTGTGCAGGCTCTTGATGCGGTTGATGCCGGTAGCCGGGCGATGGATGCCATGACCGCCGCGCAGAGCCTTTGGCTTTCCCGGCTGACGCTGACCGGCTTTCGCAGTTACCAGGCTGTCAGCCTGGAGGTGGCGCCGCGGCCGGTGGTCCTGACCGGTGCGAACGGTGCCGGAAAGACAAATCTGCTGGAAGCGATCTCCTTTCTTTCGCCGGGCCGCGGCCTGCGCGCGGCGAAGCTGACCGAGATCGCCCGCCGGCAGCCCGGACAGCAGACGACTCAACAGCCGGTCTCCGTGATCGCCGGCGACCAGGAAGCCGCAGGCGCGGCAAACTGGGCCGTTGCCGCCGAGGTCGAGACACCCGATGGGCCGCGCGCCGTCGGGACGGGACGGGATGCGAGTGCAGGCAATGGCGCTACGGCGCGGGAACGGCGCCTGATCAAGATCGACGGGGAGTTCGTGCGCGGCCAGCAGGCGCTCGGCGAGATCCTGGCCGTGGTCTGGCTGACGCCACAGATGGACGGTCTCTTCCGCGAGTCCGCCTCTGGCCGGCGGCGCTTTCTCGACCGGCTGACCTATGGTTTTGATCCGGAACACGCGGGCCGGATCTCCGCTTACGAGCATGCCATGCGCGAGCGCTCCCGCCTGCTGAAGAGCGGGCGCGCCGACGCCACCTGGCTGGCGTCGCTGGAAGACACCATGGCCCGCTACGGCGTGGCCATCGCGGCGGCGCGCCGGGCCTTTCTGGAGCGCCTGTCCCGCTCAGGGGCGGCGGCTGTCAGTGCCTTCCCTCAGGCGCGCCTGGCTCTTGCCGGCGATCTGGAAGCCCAACTGGAAGGTCAGCCGGCGCTTGCCGTCGAAGATTCTCTGCGGGATCTTCTGGCCGCCGGCCGGGGACGGGACGCGGAGATCGGCGGGGCCTCGGTCGGGCCGCACCGTAGCGACCTGGTGGTGCATCACGTCGACAAGGATATGCCGGCGGCGCTCTGCTCTACAGGTGAACAGAAAGCGCTGCTGATCTCCATGGTTCTGGCGCATGCGCGGCTGGTGACTCTGGACCGCGGCGCACCGCCGCTGCTGCTGCTGGACGAGGTGGCGGCGCATCTGGATGCCCCGCGGCGCGCGGCCCTCTACGATGAAATTTTGGCGCTGGGCGCACAGGCCTGGCTCACGGGAACCGAAAGTTCGGTCTTCCTGGAGCTGGCCGACCAGGCCCAGTTTTTTTCCGTCCAGGATGGCGGGGTCACGCCTTGTGATGCGCCCCGAAGCCAGGATGAAGCAACGAAAGCTGAGAGATATGACGGATAGCGGTGAGAACGAAGTTTCCGGCGGCAACGGCGAATACGGCGCGGACTCCATCAAGGTGCTGCGCGGCCTGGAAGCGGTCCGGAAACGGCCGGGCATGTACATCGGCGACACCGATGACGGCTCCGGTCTGCATCACATGGTCTACGAGGTGGTCGATAACTCGATCGATGAGGCCCTGGCCGGACACTGTGATACCGTCGATGTCATTCTAAACGGCGACGGCTCCGTTTCCGTTCAGGACAACGGCCGGGGCATTCCGGTTGATATTCACCCGGAAGAAGGCGTGTCTGCCGCCGAGGTCATCATGACCCAGCTCCACGCCGGCGGAAAGTTTGACCAGAACTCCTACAAGGTCTCTGGTGGCCTGCACGGGGTCGGCGTTTCGGTGGTCAATGCCCTGTCCGAATGGCTTGAGCTGACGATCTGGCGCGACGGCAAGGAACACAAGATGCGGTTCCTGGATGGCGAAGCGGAAGCCCCCCTTGCGGTCGTGGCTGAGAATGTGGACCGCAGCGGCACCCGGATCACCTTCTTTCCGTCCAAGGACACCTTCACCATGACGGAGTTCGATCTGCCGACGCTCGAACACCGGCTGCGCGAACTGGCCTTCCTGAATTCCGGCGTGCGTCTGAAACTGACCGACAATCGCCACGCGGAGCCGGTCGAGCACGATCTGCACTACGAGGGCGGGCTCGAAGCCTTCGTGAATTACCTGGACCGCACCAAGACGGCCCTGTTCGAGCCGCCCGTGGTCATGTCCGCCGAACGCGACGGTGTGACGGTGGAAGTCGCCCTGCAGTGGACCGACAGCTACCACGAGACGGTGCTCTGCTTTACCAACAACATTCCACAGCGTGACGGCGGGACTCACCTGGCCGGTTTCCGCGCGGCCCTGACCCGGCAGATCAATGCCTATGCGACGTCTTCGGGCATCGCCAAGAAGGAAAAGGTCAACCTGACCGGCGATGATGCCCGTGAAGGTCTGACCTGTGTGCTGTCGGTCAAGGTTCCGGACCCCAAGTTCTCCAGTCAGACCAAAGACAAGCTGGTGTCCTCAGAGGTCCGGCCCATCGTCGAAGGCGTGGTCAATGACCGGCTGAGCCAGTATTTCGAGGAGCACCCGGCCGAGGCTAAGCGCGTGGTCTCCAAGGTGGTCGAGGCGGCCGCTGCCCGCGAGGCCGCCCGCAAGGCCCGTGAACTGACCCGGCGCAAGGGCGCTCTGGACGTGGCTTCCCTCCCGGGCAAGCTGGCGGACTGCCAGGAACGGGACCCGGCGCTCTCCGAACTCTTCATCGTCGAGGGTGATTCGGCCGGCGGCTCGGCGAAACAGGGGCGTGACCGGAAGTTCCAGGCCATCCTGCCCCTGCGCGGCAAAATCCTTAACGTCGAGCGGGCCCGCTTCGACAAGATGCTCTCGTCTCAGGAAATCGGCACGCTGATTACGGCTCTGGGCACCGGCATCGGGCGCGACGAGTTCAATATCGACAAGCTGCGCTATCACAAGATCATTATCATGACTGACGCGGATGTGGACGGAAGCCATATCCGCACCCTGCTGCTGACGTTCTTCTATCGTCAGATGAGCGAAATTATCGAGCGGGGGCATCTCTACATCGCGCAGCCGCCGCTCTACAGCGCCAAAAAAGGCGATTCCCTGCGTTATCTGAAGGATGACCGGGAGATGGAGGCCCATCTGATCGAGAGCGGCTCACGCGGCGGCACACTGATCACCGGCAGCGGTGCCCAGATCGCCGGTGCGGATCTTGAGGAACTGGTCCGGCGTGCGGTGCAGGCGAAGAACCTGATGGAGCCGCTGGTCCGCAAGGTCGGCAACAGCCTGATCGTCGAGCAGGCCGCGATCGCCGGGGCACTTGGTTTGCAGATGGCTGACGACCCGCAGGCGGCGGAAGCCGGCGCGGCGGCTGTTGCAGAGCGCCTCGACGCCCTTGCACTCGACCTCGAGCGCGGTTGGCGGGGACAGGCGAGCGAAGGCGGTGGCCTGATTTTCACCCGTCTGCTGCGCGGCCTGACGGAACGCCGCGTGATCGATGCGGCGGCACTGCGTTCGGTTGAGGCGCGGCATCTCGACGATATGGCCGGCGAACTGCGCGATGTCTACCAGACGACGGGTGTTCTTAAGGGTAAAGATCGGGAGTATCCGATTTCCGGACCTCTTAGCCTGGCGGATGCCGTCTTCGAAATTGGCCGCAAAGGCGTGAAATTCTCCCGTTACAAGGGCCTGGGTGAGATGAACCCGGAGCAGCTCTGGGAAACGACGCTGGATCCAAATGTCAGGGCGCTCTTGCAGGTCAAGATCGCCCATAGCGACGATGCGTCGGACATTTTTTCCACTTTAATGGGAGATGTTGTTGAACCCAGACGTGATTTCATTCAGTCTCATGCTCTCGAGGTGGCAAACCTCGACGTCTGACGTTGGGGAGACGGGGCGTCGGGTCAGGGACCAGTCTGGGGAACCCCGTTCAGGGCGTGAACGTGGGTGATCACAAACAGATTGTTTTTGCCACTTGGTTCAACTTATCGTAGACCAATGCTGGACACTGTTATGTTGATCGGTGTTACAGATTTGGAAAGTACGGAAAGCAAAGGGAACGGCGAAAGACGATGGCAAGTGAAAAGGATGCACATATCGGCAGACGACTCTTGCAGGCCCGCGTTTCGCAAGGCTTGAGTCAGGATGACCTCGGTTCCATGGTGGGGGTGAGCTTTCAGCAGATTCAAAAGTACGAGAAGGGACTGAACAGGATCGGCAGTGGCCGGCTCTGGGACCTCAGCGTAGCGCTGAACGTTCCGATCGTGTATTTTTTCGAAGGGCTCGCAGATAAAGGTAAAACGGCGACTTCGGCTTCCGAGCTGGCGGACACCAGGGTGACGCACAGCATGGTCGAGGTGGCCCGGGCGTTCGGCGCCATCGAAGACAGCAACGTGAAGTCCTCATTCTTGCGATTGCTGAAGGCAACCAGCGGAAAAGTGTGACGCAGTCTTCGCTCTTGATTGCTCCGTCGTTCAAGATGACGGTTGAGCATGGGATAGCGTTATGTTTGGAGACTGGTGGATAGATGATATGGGTAAGTGGCGGGCGGCTGAGCTGCCCGGCACGGCGGCGGAGTCTGCCGTTCCCATCGGTCCCGATCTCCGCGAGCAACAGACAGCCTACCGGCAACTCGGCCTGATCAAGGCCTCTCTGACACCGACGACGATCACCTTCCGCTGGGACATCTGGCACGCGGCGCCGGAAGCGGTCGATTCCATGATCGAGTTTCTGGAAGTCGACAAGCAGCCACGGCGCATTGTGCTCGATTTCTTCTTTGGCGGTTGGGCAACTGAAACTTTTTACGTTGCTGGAGATGCCGTTGCGCGGATCAGGCAAGCAGATCTCTATCGATCGGTCGAGTTGATTGATACGGTCTTTGTTGAAGAACAGGATCTTGAATCCGTCGGGACGAGCAGCGAAGTCATACGCCGGGGTTTCGAGTATTTCGAGAGGGCAGGTCATCTTTTCGAAATCGCAGACGAAAAGACCTTTAAATCTCTCTATTCAAAGGCATTAGTCTACACCACCGCGGAAACCGACGCCGGGTTTCTTAGGCTCCACGTCGGAGAAAATGCCGCTTTTGCAAGGGTTACCAACGCGCGCCCGACGCAGCTCGCTAAGCCCAAGTCAGGTGTCGAGTTCCATCCCTGCGACCGTTACAGCAAGCAGATCTCGGCGGCCTATTCCGAGGTTCTCAATAAGAGAGAACCTCGGCTTCATCATGTCCGCGCCTTGTTCAGGAAAGAAGGCCAAGACCCAATGTGGGTGCCGTATCAGCGGCTATTGCTGCCGAGTACGCTTTCCGACGGGACACCGGTATTTGTCTGTCTTTCAGACATTACGGAAGATGTCAGTATCCCATTCCTACAGCCATATCGACACGCTCCTCATGGTGCGTCAAAGATATAAGATCAGGCTGGGAGCTCCACATAATCCAAGAGTCGATCGGGCGATGAAACTTGCTCTCGGCGAGGTAAGCGCCCTTAGGAGCGACGTTCTTGTAGCCATACTTTTGAGGTATGCCTCTCTCCACCAGCCAGGAATGGCCAAAGCCCCAGATGTAGTCCGGGGACCACTTTGCAAGCGCCAGAGCCAGGATGAGGCGTGGAAGGCTGGAGGACAGACCTTGCCCCCGGTATCCGTTGGCGCCGCCTCGCAACCAGATTTCTCCGTGATAACAGACCTTTCCGGTGATCTCTTTGGCGGCTGGAGCCTGGCAGAACTTTAGATCCTCCAGTTGCTCGTGCATTTCAGCGGTAACGTAGTGCTCCGTCAAAGAGTCGATTTGGTCCGCAAGGCTTGAGTCGGACAGGTCGTAACATCTGGCTGCCTGAACATGGATGACCTCGCCCCGGGCATTGGTTCCTTCAATCCAAAAAGCATTTTCAGGACCGATATCTGATAATTCCGGGTTGAAGAAGGTGATCGGTACAGGTTTTCCTGGCAGCCCCTTACACAACTCCCAGAGGTGATCAAAGTCTGTCCGTACCGACAGCTTTATCCCCTTGGATTTAGCGAGGGAATCGATCTCTGAGATGTAACGGGATATCTGCAGAAAGTCCGGAGTATGTTGGGTCATTTTTCATCCTTTTCTACTAAAAATCGATATATCACCGGCTACAATGCCTCGTTTAGGTGGTGCATAATCGATCAATTGGGCAAACATTCCTTTAATGTTCGGGTAACGATTTTCTCTTCAGGAAGCTTGGCGGAGGCCGCGCCCGAACGGGGAACAAACCATTTGTAAGCCAACGTGTTGGGTGGTGGTTAGCCATAAAACGGCCATAGTTTCGGGCTTCAAGGACTGCGTAGGAGTGCAGTTTCCCGCCTGTTAAAACTGCGGGCCTGGAAAATGGACTTGCGGGGTTCGGGATCGCTGGCGGCGACGGCAGCGATGCATTAAAAGCGGCGTCATGGCGCGAGGAAGCAAGAAAAGCGTGACAAAACCCAAAAGCGGCGCAAAGAGCGGCGCCAAGAAGGCTGCCGCCAAGAAATCTGCGCGAAGCGGCAAGGCTGGCGGTAAGGCAGCGCCGCGGCGCAAGACAGGTCGGCACTGGGGTCTGCGGCTTGCCTCCTGGAGCCTGGTGATCGCGATCTGGGCGGGGGTGGCTCTGACCGCTCTGGTCGGCTGGTACGCCTATGACCTGCCGGATGTGGATTCCATCGAGGAGATGACCCGCCGTCCCTCGATCCGCCTTGTTTCGGCAGATGGCGTGCAGCTTGCTTCTTACGGTGACTTCTACGGTGAACCCATTACCGTCGATGATCTGCCGCCACACCTGCCGCAGGCGATCCTCGCGATCGAAGATCGCCGCTTCTATGATCACTTCGGCCTGGATGTCTGGGGCATTGCGCGCGCGATGGTCGCCAACATACAGCGTGGCCGGTTTGTCCAGGGCGGCTCCACGGTGACGCAACAACTGGCCAAGAACCTCTTCCTGTCGCCGGATCGGACCTTGAAGCGCAAGATTCAGGAGGCGCTGCTGGCTATTCGGCTGGAACAGCGTTTCACCAAGGACCAGATCCTCTCGCTCTATATGAACCGTGTCTTTCTTGGCACGGGCAGTTATGGCTTCGATGCCGCTGCCCGGCAGTACTTCGGCAAGCCGGCCAGCAATGTCACGCTCTATGAAGCGGCCCTTTTGGCCGGGCTGTTGAAAGCCCCGTCCCGCTATAATCCGGCGCGCGATTCCGCAAGAGCCGACAGCCGGACAGCGCTAGTCCTCGGAGCTATGGTCGAGGCAGGCTTTGTTTCTGACGCAGAGGCCAAGGAGGCCTTGCGGATCAAGGCGCGGGGGCGCCCGCGCGCTGGCCGTCAGGCCCGTTACTTCGCCGACTGGATCATGCGCCAGGTCAAAGAACGTGTGGGCGTAGTGGACGATGATCTGACGATTATCACAACCCTCAATATGCATACGCAAAAGACGGCGGAGCAGGAGCTGCGAAAGCTGTTGGATGAGGAGGGTAAGGCGGGTGCTGTGAGCCAGGGGGCGGTCGTGGCCTTGTCGCCCGAAGGCGCCATCCGCGCCATGGTTGGCGGTCGAAACTACATTTCGAGCCAGTTCAACCGTTCGACCCAGGCTTTGCGGCAGCCGGGCTCGGCCTTTAAACCCTTCGTTTTCCTGGCCGGTCTGGAACATGGTTTCACTCCCGACAGCCGGATGAATGATGCGCCGCTCCGTGTCGAGGGTTGGGCGCCGCGAAACTATGGCGGCCGATACTACGGTGATGTCACCCTGCGCGAAGCAATGGCCCGCTCAATGAACTCGGTCGCCGTTCAGGTTTCAGAGCGAAGCGGGCGCGAAAACGTGGCCGAAGTTGCACGCCGACTGGGAATTTCCTCAAAGCTTGATACCTCCGCGAGCATCGCTCTTGGTACGTCGGAAGTCACCTTGTTGGATCTGACCGGTGCCTATGCGACCTTCGCCAACGGCGGCCGCGGGGTCTGGCCCTTCGGGATCGAAGAGGTGCGCGGGCGCGGCGGCAAGTTGCTGTTCCGACGCGCTGGCGGTGGAACCGGGCAGGTCATTGCCAGAGAGCGGCTGCTGATGATGAACGACATGCTGTCGTCGGTGGTCTCCTGGGGCACGGGAAAAGCCGCGAAGATTGACCGGCGGGCGGCTGGCAAGACCGGCACCAGCCAGGATTTTCGTGACGCCTGGTTTGTAGGTTATACAGGCGAGCTGGTCGCGGGAATCTGGTTGGGCAACGATAACGGTGCGCCCATGAACAAGGTCACCGGCGGAAGCCTCCCGGCGAAGCTTTGGCAGCGGATTGCGTCGAGGGCGCTGGAGGGGGTTTCGCCGCAGGCACTGCCGGGTGTGGGGCCTGCCACGGCACCGGCGGATACTGTCGCGGTTGCTGGACAGTTGGAAGAGGCAACCGAAACTACTGAGACGAAGGAGGACGGCGGTTTCATCGGTCGGATCTTACGGAATCTTGGGGTTTCGCCGTCTGATCGACCGCGGGAGCGGCCGAAATGGGAGCCTTTCAAGAACGACCGGGATCGCTAACATCCATCGTGTCATCGAACTTGGTCGGCGCAACGGCGGACCTGGGCCGTACGAGCAAGATGAAGCTCAAAAGAGCTGCCAGGGCGACAACTGCAAGAGCAATCATCATTCCAAGCGCGGACTGACCCCCGCTGTGACCGACGGCGATGCCAACCGCTGCTGCAACCGACATCTGCGTAAAACCTAGAAGTGCCGATGCCGCGCCGGCCATTTTTGGATAGGGGCCCACGGCACCTGCGATCGAATTCGGCATCGTCATTCCCGTACCCATCAGGAACACCACGGTGGGTGCAACGACTGAGACGAGAGAAAATTCTCCGGCGACCGCGAGTATGAGGCCCGATAATCCACCTGCGCATTCGAACAGGGTGCCGATTAAGATCATCCGGTTTATGCCGAGACGCTGCGTGAGGCGCCCAGACGCAAATGTCCCCGCCATATAGCCGACGACAATAGCCGAGAAACACCAGCCAAACGCACTCGGCGATAGTCCTAAACCTTCGATGAGGATGAACGAAGACCCTGAAATATATGCAAATATGCCAGCATAAGAGAAGGTGCAGAGGAAAACGTAACCGAGATACAGCGGATCCTTTGCGAGCGATGCGTAGTTTGCCAACAGCTTTCGGGGCTTTGCTGCTGAAGGATCGGGATAAAGATTGGTTTCAGGCAAAAGAGCCCATATTCCAGCGAGCGATAAAACACCGAAAACACCAAGCGCAACAAAGTTGGCGCGCCAGCCGAAGTTGATCTCGAGATACCCGCCGATCACGGGGCCGATCGCAGGGGCCAGTGCCATGGCCAGTGCCATATAGGACAGCACCCTGGCCGAACGATCCCGGCCGAAGACGTCCCGGACCACCGCGCGCCCGACCACCGGGCCGGCGCAGGCGCCGAGTGCCTGGAAAAAGCGCGCGACAACCAGCTCCTCGATCGAGCCCGCCAGGCCGCAGGCCACGGTGGCCGCCAGGTAGATCAGCAATGCCAGCAACAGCACCGGCCGCCGGCCGTAACGGTCGGAGAGCGGACCGTAGATCAACTGGCTGACCGCGAATCCGACCAGGAAGACCGACAGCGTTAACTGGACTTCGGATGTCCCTGTGCCAAAGGCTTCGCCGATCGCCGGCAGCGAGGGCAGATAGAGATCGGTCGAGATCGGCCCCAGGGCCACGACCATCGTGAGGAAGGCGATGACGGAAAGCTGTTCCGCACGATGATGCTGCGAAGCGACGGACATGGACCTCGTATCTCGGAGGGAGTGGACCTTTACGCGTTGACTCTATCAGCGGTTATAGTCGTTAACGCGCGGGGACGAAAGCCTTACGAGAAAGAAAGTTCTTTTTGCAACGTCTGCGGGCGATCACAACGCGATGAGCGGTCCTCATACCAAGTTGTGGAGGTGAAGTAATGCCTGAGAACTGGATGTCCGCCGATGCCTTCGGACGGTCTTTGCGTGGCCTGGGCGTTAACCTGCTGGTGCCGAAGATCGCGCCGGTGCGGGACTTTGCCGTCCAGGTGCTGGAACTCGAGGCCGTCTACAGCGACCATGACTTCGCGGTGCTGCGCCACGGCGGGCATGACTGGATGCTTCACGCCGATCATAGCTATCATTCGAACCCGCTGCTGGCCATGACCGGCGACGGCGCCCTGCGCGGAATCGGACTTGAGCTGCGGGTCTACGGCGTCGATCCGGACCAGGCGGAAGAACGGGCCCGCCGTTTAGGGCACAGCGTGATCGCGGCAACCAGCGATAAGCCTCATGGATTGCGCGAGTGCTATCTGGCGGATCCGGCCGGCTATATCTGGGTGCCCGGCATCGGAACCTGAAAACGGCGGCGAAAAGACTTTCCTTGCCTGGCCGCGCCGCGGTTATTCAGGCGTTGAAAACGTTTTCATCCATAGCGTAACAAAGAATTGCCATTTCGCCTGAGCCAGGCCTTGGCCCAACCGACGTCCGCTGTCATCTGCCGGGTCAAACGCCAGAAAGCCGGGCCATGGTTCATTTCGCGCAGATGCGCCACTTCGTGCGCCACGACGTAATCCAGCACCGCCTCCGGTGCGAAAATCAGCCGCCAGGAAAAGTTCAGGTTGCCGCTGGAACTGCAGCTTCCCCAGCGGCTCCGGGTGTCCCGCAGCGAGATGCGGGCGATTTGCAGCTTCTGGGACTGCGCCTTTTCCCGGGCGCGAAGGGTGATTTCCCGCCGGGCTTCGGCCTTCAAAAAGTCGGTGACCCGGCGCGGCAGATGCTCGGCGAAGCCGGACACCTGGATCGTATCGCCGTCACGCCACACCCCGCGGCGGGCGGCGGGTGCGTGACGGATGGTCAGATTTTCACCCAGCAGCGGGATTTCCGCGCCATCGCAGAAAGTCACCCGGGCCGGCTGATCGGACAGGCGTTTCAAGATCCAGCCGCGGTTCTTCTCGGCGAAGGCCAGCCCTTCCTGCAGTGCCACCCTTTCGGGGAGCACGAGCTTGACGCCGGAGCCGTCAGCAGAGATCCGCAGGGTGATCCGGCGCGCCCGCGCATGCCGGCGAACCTCCAGGGGAATCTGCCGGTCATCAAACCGCAAGATATGGGGGTCGATGACATTCTGCATCACCGATTTTGTATATCGTCTGGGCCGATTCAGGGCAAGGGGCGCTTGCAGACGGGGGGCTTACCTGGGAGATGAGGCGGACCTGCCCGCAGCGGGAGGCGCGCCATGAACCTTATGTCCTGGCAAACCTCATACCCGGCCGGGCAGCAGCTCCGCCAGCGCCGCCTCCTGCGCCAGCAGCGCGGATTTGCGGTCGTTGCCCCAGCGGTATCCGCCCAGTGTGCCGTCTTCCCGGATCACACGGTGGCAGGGCACGAGCAGCGCGACCGGATTGCGGGCGCAGGCGTTGGCCACGGCCCGCTGGCTCCGGCCCAGCCCCAGAGCCTCTGCGACCTCGGAATAGCTGCGGGTCTCCCCCAGTGGAATCGCCAGAAGCTCTTGCCAGACCCGGCGCTGGAAGGCTGTGGCGCGGACGTCCAGCGGCAGATCGATCTGGGGCAGTTCCCCCGCCAGATAGCCGGCGACGCTTTCGACGGCCGGCCCGATGGCCGCGTCATCGCGAAAGATCTCCGCCGCCTTGGGAAATTCCTGGCGCAACTCGACCTCCAACTCGCTCTCGTCCTGACCGAGGCAGACGAAGCAGACGCCCTTTTGGGTCGCCGCCACCAGTAACCGGCCCTGCGCAGCTTCGACGATGCTAAAGGCGATTCGCGCCCCGGAACCACCTTTGGCGTAGGAGGCCGGGGTCATTCCCAGGTGCCGCTGCGCGGACTCATAGACCCGGCTCGAAGAACCATAACCCGCGCCGTAGGTGGCGCCGGCGACGCTCTCGCCGTTCTTCAGCTCTTCACGGAACCGTTCGCTGCGCCGCGCCGCCGCGTAGTCGCGCGGACTTACCCCCATGATTTTCTTGAAGAGGCGCTGGAGGTGCCAGGGGCTGAGGCGAACCTGCCGCGCCAGTTCCGCAAGCGTCACCCGCTCGCCTTCGCGCGCTGCGATATAGGCGCAGGCGTCCCGGACTAGGGCAACCTGGGCGCTGTTGGGAGAAGACGACATCCAGACTCCTTGTTTCGCCTCATCATAGCGCGATTTAATGTGCGCTGCGCCGGTGCTTCTATCCGAAGCTTGCGCCCTTGAGCCGCTGCGCAGCGGGCGCGGATGGCTGATTCCTGTAAAAATGGGGAGCAGTCGACGCTACCGGGGCCGCCAAAACGGCGCAAAACCGGGATTCAGGCTGAATTCGCGAGAACTGCAAAAAAAGTGTAATATTTTCGTAACGAAAGCGTTAATATTCGGAAATGAAAACGTTAACAATCGTGTAACAAAATAAACATGGCCCGCCGTTAGGGTCGTGCGGTCCGAAACACCGCCGGGGGGCGGGAGTCACGGCGCATTCTCTAGGGAGACATTACATGAAATTGAAACAGCACATCATCGCGCTTGCAGCCGCGACCGCGATCGGCGGCTCCGCAAGCGCCAGCTTCGCGGCGACCGAGATTCAGTGGTGGCATGCCATGGGCGGCCGTCTGGGCGAAGTCGTGAACGAAATCGCCGCCGACTACAACGCCAGCCAGTCCGAGTACAAGCTGGTCGCCACCTACAAGGGCGGTTACGAAGATACCATGACCGCCGGCATTGCGGCCTTCCGCGCGAAGAACGCGCCGCACATCATCCAGGTCTTCGACGCCGGCGCAGCGACCATCATCAACGCCAAGGGCGCCGTCTATCCGGTTGCCGACCTGCTCTCCGAACACGGCGTCGGCTTCAACAGCGACGACTACATCGCGGGTGTGCGCTACTTCTACGCCGATTCCGACGACAAGATGATCGGCCTGCCCTTCAACAGCTCCACGCCGCTGCTCTACTACAACAAAGCCGCGCTCGAGAAAGCCGGTGTTGAGGCGCCGAAAACCTGGGAAGAGTTTGAAGCCATCGCGCCCAAGCTGAAAGAAGCCGGTTACGTCGCCCTGGCCCAGAGCCACAGCCCCTGGATCTTCTCCGAGAATTTCCACAGCCGGCACAACATCCAGCTCGCCTCCGCGAACAACGGTTATGACAGCACCGATGCCAAGATCATGTACAACAACGAGCACATGATCATGCATTGGACCAATGTTAAGGAGTGGCTGGACAAAGGCTGGTACGGCTACTACGGCAAGGCCTGGGGCGACAACCAGGACGCCTTCGTGCAGGAAAAGGCCGCCATGTGGCTCGGCTCTTCCGGTTCCTTCGGCGGTCTGAAGAAGAGCGCGAAGTTCGAGTTCGGCACCACCTATCTTCCTTACTGGAAGAGCATCATCGATGAGCCCAAGGGCACCTTCATCGGCGGCGCCGCCCTCTTCTCCTTCGTCGGCCATTCGGACGAGGAGTACAAGGGTGTCGCGAACTTCTTCGAGTACCTGACCAGCCCGAAATCCCAGTTCTCCTGGCATAAGGAAACCGGCTACGTTCCGATCACCACCGCAGCCTACGATCTGGCCAAGGAGTCCGGCTACTATGAGGAAGCTCCGGACGCTGAAGTCGGCATCCTGCAGCTCAGCCAGCCTGGTGGCGAATGGACCAAGGGCTATCGTCTCGGCTACTACGTCCAGATCCGCGAAGCCATGTACAAGGCTTACGAAAACATCCTGACCGGCAACAGTTCCGTCGAGGACGCCTTCGCCGAGATGGAGAAGGAGAGCAACGCTCTGCTCGAGCGTTTCCACGACACCTACAATTGATTTAGGCTGTCTCGCAGGCGGCGGGTTCTGCCCGCCGCCTGTTTGCCTGTCCGCATTCTCCCCTTAAGGTTTTGCCATGAAACGGGTGCAGTTCGAACGCAGCGCGGTGCCGTATTTCTTTATTGCACCCCAGATCCTGATCATCGCGATCTTCTTCCTCTGGCCCGCGGCCCAGGCGATCTATCAGTCCTTTCTGCTGGAGGATGCCTTTGGCATTTCCAAGCAGTTTGTCTGGTTTCGCAATTACGAAGACACGATTTTGAATGCCGCCTGGCTGCAGTCGGCCGGCTTCACCGTTGTCTTCTCCGCCGTCGTCACCTTCTTTTCGCTTGCGATCGCCCTGCTGCTGGCGGTGCGCGCGAACGAGGTTCTGCACGGCTCCAGCAGTTACAAGACCATGCTCATGTGGGCCTACGCGGTGGCGCCGCCGGTCGCTGGCCTGATGGGCAACCTGATGTTTAATCCCTTCGTCGGCGACCTTTACGCGGCCCTGAATGTGATGGGCTGGGATTTCAATCAGAAGCTGGACGCCTTCGACGCCGGTTTCGTGGTCATCCTGATCTCGGTCTGGAAACAGGTCAGCGTCAATTTCATCTTCTTCCTTTCCGGCCTGCAGGGCATTCCCAAGGGCGTGATGGAAGCGGCGACTCTCGATTGCCGTTCACCGGAAAAGCGTTTCTGGACCATCACCTTCCCGCTGCTCGCACCGACCACCTTCTTCCTGATGGTCATCAACATCACCTACGCCTTCTTCGAGACCTTCGGCATCATTGACACCACGACCCGCGGCGCGCCCGGCGGCGCGACCAACACCCTGGTCTACAAGGTTTACACCGACGGTTTCCTGGGCGCCGATCTCGGCGGCAGCTCGGCGCAGTCGGTGATCCTCATGCTGATGGTTCTGGCTCTGACGGTCATCCAGTTCCGCTTCATCGAACGCAAAGTTCACTACTAGGCGCCGGGAGGAGACGCAAAATGACAAATTCGCCCTGGCGCAGTCTTTCGACCCACCTCATCCTGATCTGCGGGATGATCTTCATGTCGGCGCCGGTCTATATCGCCTTCATGTCCTCGACCCATTCGGCCGAGACGCTTTTTAACGAAGGCCTGCAGTATTGGTTCGGCGGGAATTTCCTGGAGACCTACTACGAGGTTCTTTTCGTTGAAGGCGGCGTGATGAAAAAGGTCACGGCGTCGCGCATGCTGGTGAACTCCATGATCCTCGGGCTGGGCTTCGCGATCGGCAAGGTGGTGATTTCCATGACGGCGGCCTATGCCATCGTCTACTTCCGCTTCCGCCTCGCCGTGCCGCTCTTCTGGGTGATCTTCCTGACCCTGCTGTTGCCGCTCGAGGTCCGCATCGTGCCGTCCTACGAAGTGGTCGCGGGTCTGGGACTTTTGAATACGCACACCGGCCTGATCGTGCCTCTGATCGCCTCGGCGACCGGCACCTTTTTCTTCCGGCAGTTTTTCAAGTCGGTGCCGGAGGAGCTTCTGGAGGCCGCGCGGCTCGATAACGCCGGGCCGATGCGCTTCCTGATCGATATTCTGGTGCCGCTGTCGAAGACCATGATCGCGGCCATCCTCATCATCATGTTCGTCGTCGGCTGGAACCAGTATCTCTGGCCGCTGATCATGACGACCGAGGAAACCAGTTACACCATCGTCATCGGTATCAAACAGATCTATCAGGTTCTGTCCGAAGGCGGCGAGCTGCCGCAATTTCATAAGGCCTTTGCCCTGACCATCCTGGCGACTCTGCCGCCGGTGCTGGTGGTGCTGGTCTTTCAGAACTGGTTCGTCAAGGGCCTGGTGGAAAGCGAGAAATAGGCTATGTCAACTCTGACTCTCTCGGGCGTAAACAAGCGATACGACAACGGCGCCCATGCGGTGCGCGGCGTGGATATGGAGATCAACGACGGCGAGCTGATCGTCTTCGTCGGTCCCAGCGGCTGCGGCAAGTCGACCCTTCTGCGGATGGTCGCCGGTCTGGAGACCATCACCGAAGGCGAGATGAAAATCGACGGCAAGCGCATCAATGAAACCTCGCCGGCCGACCGCGACGTGGCGATGGTGTTCCAGAACTATGCGCTCTATCCGCATATGACCGTGTTCCGCAACATGGCCTACGGTCTGGCCAACCGCGGCATGCCCAAGGAGGAGATCGAGGCTAAGGTGCGCGAGACCTCCAAGATGCTGCGGATCGAGGACTTCCTGGAACGCAAGCCCGCGCAGCTCTCGGGCGGTCAGCGTCAGCGGGTCGCCATGGGGCGTGCCATCGTGCGCAGCCCGAAGCTCTTCCTCTTCGATGAGCCGCTCAGTAACCTGGATGCCAAGCTGCGGGTGCAGATGCGCATCGAGATCAAGCGCCTGCAGCGGGAGCTGGGCGTCACCTCGATCTACGTGACCCACGACCAGACCGAGGCCATGACCCTGGCCGACCGCCTGGCGGTCATCAACGAAGGCCTGATCGAGCAGATGGGTTCGCCCATGGAGCTTTACAGCGATCCCAAGACGTTGTTCGTCGCTTCCTTCATCGGGTCGCCGCATATCAATCTGTTGCCGGCCCGCTACCAGAACGGTGCGCTGCTGGTTGGCGAGACGTCGATATCGGGGTTTGATGCCCTGCCGCAGGATACGCCCTTGATGCTCGGGATCCGGCCGGAGCATATCACTCCACAGGAAGACGGTAACTTCGAGATCTCGGTCGACCTGGTGGAGCAACTGGGCGCAGACAGCCTGATTTACGGTGCGGTCAGCGGCTTCAATGGCGGGACGCACGAGATCTGCGTGCGGGCCGGCGAGGCTTCACAGCATGCGGCGGGCGAAAAAATCAGGCTGAGCTTCGCCCCGGGCCGGGCCATGGTTTTCCGCCAGGACAGTGGTGAGCGGCTGATTTAACGGCCTACTTCGTCTGCACCAGTTCCGCCAGTGCGGTGGCGATGGTGTTGGAGTCGTCGTTATGGGTGAAGTGCTTCACGTACTTCCCGTCCGGTCCCATCAGGTAAAAGATGGAGGAGTGGTCCATCAGATAGTCCGAGGATGAGTCGTCTTTGGCCTTGGCGTAGTAAACGCGGTAGGCCTTGGCGGCCGCGGCGATCTGTTGGGACGTGCCGGTCATGGCGACCATGTCGGGGTGGAAGTGCTCCGCGTAGACCTTCATGTTTTCGACATCGTCGCGTTCCGGATCGACGGTGATGAAGACCGGTGTGATCCGCTCGGCCCGTGCCTTGTCGGTTTCCTCCAGTTGATCGATGGCCTGGGTCATGATGCTGAGCGAGGCGGGGCAGATATCCGGGCAGTAGGTATAGCCGAAGTAGATCAGCATGTAGTCGCCGAGAAAGTCCGCGTCGCTGCGTGTCTGTCCGAACTGATCCACCAGTTCGAAGGGCCCGCCGATCAGGGCTTCGCCGCTCGACTGCGTCTGACCGCTTTGCATCTTGGGCTGCAGCAGGATCCAGGTCGCGGCGCCGCCAAGCATCAGAATCAGGCCGAAGCCGAAAATCATAATCGCGCGGGCGATGGAGCTTTGAGGCATGAAAAGACCCTTTCCTGGCGCCGTCCGGATCGGCGCGGCTCTGAGACATCCCAAGCATAGAGAGCCTGTTGACGGACTATGTGCGTTCTAGGGCCATGTTCTTCAATAAAAAATGTGTCGCAATGCCGCAGGACCTTCACCCGGGACCGGCTTCTTTCCGGGTAACTGCGGCCCGGGCAACAGTGACGCGCAATTGACGGAGTCCCTGCCAGGCCTCAGGATCGCGCCATGACTTGGTCCTCCGCTCCCGGCGCCTATGGTGCTGCCGACCCCCTGTTTCTGTTGCTGGCCGCCCTGGCTCTGGAGGCTTATCTCGGCGGCCCCTGGATCGCGGAACGGCGGTATCTGCAACCACGCCGGCCGGTCAACAGACTGGTGGTGGCGCTGGAGCGGCGGCTGAACCGGTCCGACCGCGGCGGCCTGGATCTGCTGCTGCGTGGCGCGGTCGTGGCCGTTTTCCTGTCCGTCGCGGCCCTGCTGTCCGGCTGGCTGATTGAGCGTATCTTCCTGAACTATCCCTTTGCTTGGTTGTTCGAGGTCATTTTCCTGGCCCTCATCCTGGGGCAGCGCACGGCCTGCCAGCAGGCTTCCGCCGTCTCCTCGGCACTGGCCGGCGGCAGCGCGGTGCAGGCGCAGGAAGCCTTGCGGCCGCTGGTGATCGGCCGGCTGCCCGAAAGCCTTCTCGGCAGGTTGGAAGGACGCGGAATCGTTGCCGCGGCGCTTGACGGTCTGTCGCGCGCTTTCGTTTCCCAGGTGATCGCGCCGGTCTTCTGGTTTCTGCTGCTGGGCCTGCCAGGCGTTTTCTGGCAGCAGACCATCCGGGTGGCGGCCGGCTATCTCTCGGCGCGGCAGCGGCAAGCCTCGCCGGCCATATCCGGCGTTCAGGAGGAAAAGGTCGGCGTTGCTGGTGGTGATTTTGGCAGCACCCTGTTACGCCTCGATACGGCCCTCTCGCTCCTGCCCATGCTTTTGTCTTCGGCCCTGCTCCTGCTGGCCGCGGCCTTCATTCCCCGCTGTCATCCGCGGGAAGGGCTGCGGCGGGCTTGGTCGCAACGCGGCAGTGTCGCTGCTGTCATGGGCGGGTTACTTGGCCTGGATGCCGCGCCGAACGCGAAAGCCCAGACGGCGGCCGCGGTCATGGACCGCAGTCAGATCGAGCGCGCGGTCGCGGTTTTCGCTGTCGGCTGTCTGATAAACGCTGGATTTGTGGCCGCACTGGCCTGGATTCGTACGCTCGCGGCGTGACGACGCTTTCCGGCCCCGACAGGTACTACTGCGTTTACTGCGTTGCCGGCCCCGCGCTGGGCAGGCTCATGCGCAGCTTGTCGGCATCCGGATTGGCGAAGCGGCGTTCGATCACGATGGCCTTCGGGGAAGCGCCCTTGCCGTAATAGGATTCGTTCCATTCGGTGCGATCGAAGATTTTCGCGCCCTCCAGGGCACCACCGCCGAACAGGCCGACAGCCTTGGAGAAGGCGTAGATATCCTGGTTGAAGTTGGTGGTGGTCGAGGCTTCCAGGCCGGCGCCAATGGGTCCGACCGCGACGCTGGCGTCGGCGCCGAGCTTGAATTCGTCACCGAGCATGGAATTGACGGCCCCGTCGTTCATCAGGGTGAACACCACTTCGGAAACCTGCCCGCCGATCTGCAGGCCGATGCTGCCGGCCGCCAGGGTATAGAAGGCCGGAGAGCTCCAGGTGCCATCGCTGCCACGCACCAGCAGCACGCCGGACCCGCCTTCGCCGCCGACGATAAAGCCGCCTTTGACCAGTTCGGGGATGATCAGCACCCCGCGTGAGCGTTCGATGAAGGGCTTCAGCTCGAAGAAATCCGGATCAGCCAGAAGCCGTTCGATGGTGAAGCGGGATTCCGCCACCAGTTCTTCCGCCGGGCTGGCCGCCTGCGCGATTCTGCCATTCGCCATGACAAGACTGACGGCGCAGAGGAGCATCGCTGAAAGGAGTTGCCGGGCAACGCTGCGAAAGAGGGAACGGGCCCGCAGCTTGGAAACAGCAAAGGCGTTCATCGATAAATCTCCGTCGAGTTTGATCTTTGGCGAATCCGGTCGCGCACCAATGACTCTAGCATGGAGGGGGAGTCGGCCGGAATGGCGTTTTGTGGGGAGACAGCCGTTATTGTGATGGGGAACTCAAAGTCCTCGATCTTTTTGCTGGATCTTATCGGGGCCCGCCGCAGGCGGACAGAATCTCTCCCCCTGCATCTGGGAAAGGCCACCGCGGATTCAAGTCGCCAGGCTGTGTCCAATCTGTGCTGATGAGGTGAAAGTGGCTTTACCTCGCAGCCTTCAACCTCCCGCAGTTTTAGCTGTCGGGACACTGTCCGGGCAGTGTGATCCGATCCAGTCGAAAACGCTGTGGACATATGGCGGCGCATCTTTCGTTCGGGCCATCACGTAGGCCCGCTCGCTGGAAACCGTCGCCTGGCAAGCGGCCTGCAACTGCCCGGCCTCCAGAAAGCTGTCGACCAGCCCCAGCCAGCCGAGGGCGACGCCCTGACTCTCGACGGCGGCCTGCAGCACCAGTGTGTAGTTGCTGAAACTGATCCGCGTCTGGCCCAGCCTGTTGTCCTGGACGCCAAGGCCAGCGAACCAGGTCTGCCAGGAGTGCCAGGGGGCATTGGGATGCGCCGAGAGCGTCAGCAACGGGGCCTGCAGAAGCTGATCCGGCTGCTCGAAGGGGCCATGCTGCGCAGCGAAGCCGGGGCTGCAGACGGCAATGACCTTCTCCTGGAGGAGGACCCGACGGTCGCGGGCCGGTTCAGGGCTTTCCTGCAGTGTGATCGAGAGATCGACCGCACCGCTGCCGGCCTCTTCCGACTGTTGCGAGGTCAGGACCTGCAGATCGAGGTCCTCGAAAGCCTGTCGCAGTTGCGGCAGGCGTGACATCAGCCAGTGCGCCGCGAAGGCGAAGTCTGTTGAAATCCGCACCCTCTTCCGCTCGCCGCGAGTCAGGATCTGGCTGAAATTCTGCTCAAGCTGCTCGAAGGCGCCGCGCGTCGCGTCCTGGAGCTGCTGGCCGGCCTCGGTGAGAGCGATCCCCCGGTACCTGCGCAGGAAGAGGCGGGCGCCGACCACATCCTCGAGGCGGCGGATCTTCTGGCTCAGGGCCGGTTGAGTTACCGCCAGTTCCCGGGCCGCGCGGGTGAAGCTGTCATGCTTGGCCGCGACGTGGAAGGCGTGAAGCTCGGCGATGTGATTCTGCAACATGATATAAGCAGATCATCAGTTAGATGTCTTATTTCATCGTATTTACAGTTCTATATGCGAATGGCAATTCTTTAGATATCAAAAATTTTATGTTCGAGTAACCCCCGCGGCGGCTCCGGCAGGTCTGGAGCGACGGGGTCGAGCTGCAGGAAAGGCGTGTCGTATGAGTCCCCGGCCCAACATTCTCATCATCATGGTGGATCAACTGAGTGGTTGCCTCTTTCCCGAGGGGCCGGCCGCGTTTCTGCAGGTTCCCAGCTTGCGCAAACTTTCCGCCGGCGCGGTCAATTTCTCCCGGACCTATTGCCCGAGCCCGCTCTGTTCGCCATCGCGGGCGTCTTTCATGACCGGCCTGCTGCCCTCACGCACCGGCGTCTACGACAATGCGGCGGAACTGCCTTCGACCCTGCCGACCTTTGCCCACCATCTGCGCAACGCCGGCTACAAGACGGTGCTGTCAGGCAAGATGCACTTCGTGGGCGCGGACCAGCTCCATGGCTTCGAGGAACGACTGACCACCGATATCTATCCTTCCGACTTCGGCTGGACGCCGGACTGGAGCAAGCCGGATCAGCGGATCGACTGGTGGTATCACAACATGGGCTCGGTCACCGGCGCCGGCGTCGGTGAGACCTCGAATCAACTGGAGTTCGACGACGAGGTTGCCTATCACGCCCGGCTGCGTCTGCGGCAGCTTGCGCGCACGGACCGCAGCCAGCCCTTCTGCATGACCGTCAGCTTCACCCATCCGCACGACCCTTACGTGGCGCGCAAGAAATACTGGGACCTCTATCCCGAAGACAGTCTGCCGCCGCTGGCCGTTCCGGCGATTCCCTACGAGGAGCAGGACCCGCACAGCCGGCGCATCTTCGATGCCAACGACTATCGGAATTTCGAGATCACGGCGCAGAACGTTGCCGATTCCCGCCGCGCCTACTTCGCCAACGTCAGCTATCTGGACGAAAAGATCGGCGAGCTGATGGAGACCCTGGAGGCCTGTGATCTGGCAGACGACACCGTCGTCCTCTTCTGCGCCGATCACGGGGATATGCTGGGCGAGCGCGGTCTCTGGTTCAAGATGAGCTTCTTCGAGGGCGCGAACCGGGTGCCGATGTTCCTCTATGCGCCCGGCCGCTACGCCGCACGCAACATCACTGAACCCACTTCCACCCTGGATGTCCTGGCCACGCTGGCCGACTTGGCGGGACTGGAAGTCGACAGTGACCTGGCTGGTGACGGCCGCAGCCTGCTGGGACTCGCCCGCGGCGAAGAGACATCGGCGCCGCCGGTTTATTCGGAGTATGCCGCCGAGTCCTCGATCGATCCGATGGTCATGATCCGTGAAGGCCGCTGGAAGTTCAATTACTGCGAGGTCGATCCGCCGCAGCTCTTCGACCTGGAGGCGGATCCGCTGGAGCTGACCAACCTGGCGGCGGATCCCGCCTATGCCGGAACCGTCGCGGATTTCACCGAGAAAGTCCGCGCCCGCTGGGACATTGGCGCCTTTCGTGACGAGGTGCGGCGCAGCCAGAAGCGCCGCCTGACCGTCTACGACTCCTTGCGGGCCGGCGAATACTTCCCCTGGGATTTCCAGCCGCTCCAGAAGGCTTCCACCCGCTACATGCGCAATCACATGGACCTCAACGTTGTCGAAGCCTACGCGCGTTATCCGAGATCCAGTTAAGTAAGCTTTCGACTGTCGTCGAAACGGCACCAGCCCTCTCCCCCACCCGGCCGCCCATCGGAATTATCATGTGGGCGGCCGGGTGGGGGAGAGGGCTGGTGCTGTGTTAAAACCAAAACCTAACCCACCGCCTTGGGCACCAGGTTGATATGGCCGATGCGCCAGACCACGTCGGGCTCAGGTGCATGGGTCCCGGCGGTGCCGGTGATGTGGTCGAGGCGGGTCAGGGCGCAGTTGTCGATGGAAAAGCTCAGCGCGCGTTCGGGCTCCAGGCCCAGGGCCAGGGCGATGGCCGCCCGGATGGTGCCGCCGTGGGTGACCGCCACGATGTCGCGTCCGGCATGTTCCTCCGAAAGCCGGTGGATTACGCGGCTGGTGCGCTCATAAAGATCGACGAAGCTCTCGCCGCCCGGCGGCGCTTCGGAGGCCGGGGCCAGCCAGAAGCGGTGCCACTCGCCCTCCTTCTGGGCCGCCAGCTCCACATTGGTCATGCCCTGCCAGTCGCCGAAGTGCTGCTCGGCGAAGTCCGGTTCGATCAGGGGCGCCGGCACCCGGTGATCTTCGATCTGCTCGACGATGGCGGCGGCCGTCTGGTGGGTGCGTTTCAGGTGACTGGCGACCCAGACCGCATCGCGCGGCATGAGTTGGCCAAGCCGGGTAAAGGTCTCGCTGTCGGAACAATCGCAGTTGAGATCGTCCTGACCGTAGATCTTGCCGTTGTTTTCCGTAACCGGGGCGTGGCGGACCCACCACCAGCGTGTCGTCTTGCTCATAGGCTTCTGCTCACAGAGTTGCGGTGATGGCCGCGAGGGCGGCGACCTCTCCCATCTGCTCGGACGCACCGAGGACATCGCCCGTATAGCCGCCGATCTGCCGCCGCGCAAGCCAGGCCATGATCACAACGGCCATGCCCGCCGCGATGACCGCTGTTCCGCCCGCTGCCGGACCCAGACAAAGCAGCGCGATGAGAAGGGTGAGCAGGAGGGCTATTCCGGCTGTTTTTCCTTCAGGGCGATCGGCTCGGGCCGCGAGGCCGTCGCCGCGGGCGAGCGGCAGGGCGGCCATGACCGCGGGCAGGAAGCCCCGGCCAAGAGTGTGAGCCGCGATCAGGGCGCCGGCGATCACCCAGGGACCTGCAACTTGACCTGCGGCCTGCTCCGCGATCTCCGCGATCAGCACGACCCGAAGAATGAGGGACAGGCCAATGGCGATGACGCCATAGCTGCCGATCCGGCTGTCGCGCATGATTTCCAGCTTGCGCGCTTTGTTCCATCCGCCACCGAAACCGTCGGCGACGTCGGCGAGGCCGTCCTCATGCAGCGCGCCGGTCAGCAGGATGCCGGCCAGCAGGGCCGCTGCGCCGGCGGCCAGAGGCGGCAGCCCCAGTCCGAGTGCGGCGAAGAGGACGGCGCTGCTGATCAGCCCGGCGACGACGCCAACCAGCGGCATCAGGGCGGCGGCCTGGGCGAGGCTTCGCTCGCTCTTCTCGAGCCGTAGCGGAATCCGGGTCATGAAGACCAGGCAGAGTTTGAGATCGTCCAGCAAAGCGTTACCCCAAGCTGCTTTCGCCCCCAGGAGGCATGGTGAAGGGCTCTCGCGCCGTTATAAGACGGTTGCTTCAAGGGGCATAGAGTCTATAAGCCCTTGCAAGATACTGTTGAAGTGCCAGTCTTTTCATGAGGACAGTCCCATGAGCGAGAAAGCGGTTGTTGCGAGCTTTGATGAGATCCGCGGCCTGATGCAGGAGCTGCCGGGGCCCGATGCCTCTGCGGCGGCGGAAGCCAGGGCACGGCAGGCGGAGTTGACCAAGCCCGCCGGTTCGCTCGGACGCCTGGAAGAGATCGCCGAGTGGCTGGCCACCTGGCAGGCGCGCCATCCCGCCGCCGTCGAGCGGCCTTACACGGCGGTCTTCGCCGCCAACCACGGCATCGCGGCGCGCGGGGTTTCCGCCTATCCCTCCGAAGTGACCAAGCAGATGGTGGCCAACTTCATCCACGGGGGCGCGGCGGTCAATCAGCTCTGCGCGCTGGGCGATGCGGACCTGCGGGTTTATGAGATGGCCCTGGACGAGCCCACCGCGGACTTCAGCGAAGCGCCGGCCATGTCTGAGGAAGACTGCGTGCGCGCCATGGCCTACGGCATGATGGCGGTGGAGGACAACATCGATGTGCTGGCCCTGGGCGAGATGGGCATCGGCAACACCACCGCGGCCGCTGCGCTCTGCACGGCGCTGTTCGGTGGCAAGGCGGTCGACTGGACCGGGCGGGGCACCGGCATCGATGATCCGACCCTTACACGCAAGATCGAGTTGATCGATCTTGCCATGGAACGGCACCGGCCGGCTATGTCGGGTAACCCTCTGGAAGTCTTGCGCTGTGTTGGCGGTCTGGAACTGGCGGCCATTGCCGGCGCCGTACTGGCTGCCCGCATGGCGCGGACGCCGGTTCTGCTGGACGGCTTTGCCTGCACGGCCGCGGCGGCGGTGCTCTACGCCCTGGATCCCCGGGCGCTGGATCACTGTATGGTGGCGCATCGCTCGGTCGAGCCGGGTCATCAGCGGCTGCTCGATATCATCGGTAAAAAAGCCCTGGTGGATTTCGATATGCGCCTGGGTGAGGCTTCCGGCGCGGCGCTGGCAATTCTGATCCTGAAGGCCGCCTGCGCCTGCCACAGCGGTATGGCGACCTTTGCCGAAGCCGGAGTCAGCGGTCCCGCCTGACGATCCCGACGAACTTGATGACTGGGACCTTGCCAAGGCCGGGCTCGCGACGTCATATGTCGCCATGAGAAGGCTTCTCGTTTCGCTCTTCCCCTCGGCCGAAAGCGGACTGGGCGGTAAAGTCCGGCTGCGCACGCTGGTGGTGATCCGCTGGATCGCCCTGGTGGGACAGCTTGGCGCCCTGGCCATCATCTATTTCGGATTTGACTTCGAGCTGCCGGTGGTGGCGGCCCTGATCGTGGTTGCGTTGTCCGGGCTGCTCAACATCGTGCAGTCGGCGACACGGCGGACAGATCCCTGGCTCAGCGACCGTGATGCCGCGCTCACGCTCTGCTTCGATCTGCTGCAACTGGCGGTCCTCCTGGGCCTGACCGGCGGGCTCAGCAATCCCTTTGCGATCCTCATTCTGGCGCCGGTCACGGTCTCGGCCTCGAATCTCTCCCGGCGTAGTACAGTGCTGCTGTCGATCCTGGCGGTCGTTGCGGTCTCGACTCTCGCCTTCTGGCACTTTCCTCTGCCCTGGACGGCGGACGGCTTCGCTCTCCCGCCGCTTTACGTGGGCGGTGCCTGGGCGGCGCTGGTGGTGGCGGCCCTTTTTATCGCGGCCTATGTCTCCAGCATCGCGGCCGAGGCGCGCGATATGCACGATGCTTTGACCGCGACCCAGATGGCGCTGGCCCGCGAACAGCGGCTCTCCGCGCTTGGCGGCCTGGCGGCGGCCGCGGCGCATGAGCTGGGCAGCCCCCTCGCGACCATCGCCGTGGTGGCGCGGGAACTGAACCGGGACCTGCCGCCGGACAGCCCGGGGCGCGACGACGTCGAACTGCTGCTGAGCGAAAGCAACCGCTGCGGTGAGATTCTCGCCAACCTCGCCGCCTGGTCCGAAGAGGAAGATGATGGTTTCCTGAACCGCCTGCCGCTGGAGGTGCTGGTCGAGGCCGCTGCTTCTCCTTACGAGCAGGCCGGCGTCGAATTCGACATCACCATGAACTGCCTGTTCGACGAGGAGCAGAACCAGCCCATCGTTCAGCGTAGTCCGGAAGTTCTGCACGGTCTGGGGCTTCTGATCCAGAACGCGATGCAGTTCTCCGATGCCAAGGTCGAAGCCCGGCTCGGATGGGATCAGGAGTCGGTATCGATCACCGTGATCGACGACGGTCCCGGCTTCGATCCCGCGATTATGAGCCGGCTGGGCGAGCCCTATCTCTATGCCAAAGAGTCGCGCTCCAAACAGCCGAAGTCGGCCCGCCGGCGGATGGACGACAGCAAGGGCCGTCTCGAGGAACGTCGGGGCCGGAAGCGCTCCGCGACCCGCAACGGCGATCGTCGGAACGGCGGCGGCGGCCACATGGGATTGGGCGTCTTTATCGCAAAGACCCTGCTGGGGCGCACGGGCGCGACCGTGAGCTTCGATAACGGGCAGTGGGGCGGTGCCGAAGTCGAGGTACGATGGTCGCGCGAAGCTTTGGAGGCCGATACGCCCGGGAAAGGACAGCTATGAGTCAAGGTGAGAGAGAAGAGATGGGTGGCGCAATGAATAACGCCGAAGATGGCGACCAGGCCCGCCCGCTGCTGATCGTCGATGATGACGAGCGCTTTTGCGAGCGTCTCGGACGGGCGATGGAGCGGCGCGGCTTCCAGGTAACCCTCGCGACTTCGGTCGCACAGGGGGTGGAACAGGCGCGCAGGCTGCGTCCGGATTACGCGGTTGTCGATCTGCGCCTGCAGGACGGCAGCGGTCTGGAGGTCGTTCAGGTCCTGCGCGAAATTCACGAAGAGGCACGGATCATCGTGTTGACCGGCTATGGAAACATCGCGACGGCCGTGGCGGCGGTGAAGGTCGGCGCCACCGACTATCTGCCCAAGCCGGCGGATGCGGACCAGATCGAGGCGGCGCTGCTGGAAAGCGGCGAAGCCCTGCCGCCGCCGCCGGATCTGCCGATGAGCGCCGACCGGGTGCGCTGGGAGCATATCCAGCGGGTCTATGAGCAGTGCGACCGCAATGTTTCGGAAACTGCCCGACGTTTGCGGATGCACCGCCGGACTCTGCAGCGGATTCTGGCCAAGTACGCGCCCCGGAACTGAATCTCCGGAACTGACGCCCCGCGTTTGCGCGATACGGGCCGGTTACCCGCCGCGTTCGGCGGCCCGGTGGCGGGCCATGGCGTTGCTGAGAATCGCGGCGGACTCACCTGGCGTGCGCAGGGACTCCCGCAGCCGGTCGATGTGGAAGCCCTGATAGAGGCTGAGGCCCAGGCCTTTGCCGGTGTTGAGCGCGGTCTCGTCGCCGCAATGGCTCAGGATCACCCGCTCCGGCCCGATCTCGCCGATGGCTGCCTGCAATTCGGGCCCGCGCGAGGATTTCAGCGTATTGCCGAAGTCCTCATCCCACAGCAGCTTCACCATGTCGAAACCCAGCCGCTTGCGGTCCACGAAAGGCAGAGACAGGTGGGTCGTGCCGTCCAGACAGATGTTGTAGCCACGTTCGCGCAGGAAATCCCGGGCGAAGAGGAAGTTGGCGACATCCGCGAAGACGTCGATCAGTTGGAACTCGATCACGATGCTGCGCCGGACCTCGGGGCTCAAGGTTTCGTCCAGGGCGAGGAAATCCGGTGACAGCAGGGTCGAGACATTGAGATTCAGACTGTAGGACTGGCGCAGGCTGTCGTCGTCATTATGGACCAGCAGCGAGATCATGCGCCGGTCCAGATGCCGGGTGAGATCCTGGAACAGCCAGCGGTTGGCCAGGATGTCGTGCCCGGGGATCAGCACCTGCTGCAGGTGATCGATGGAGAAATAGATCTCGCGGAATACAGGCTCCGGCCGGCCGTCGGCTTCGAGCAGAAAGGTGGACTGCCGTTGCATCATGCTGGAGAGATCCGCCTGGGCGATGGCGGCGGCGATCTCGCCGAGCTGGTTGGGTTGCAGCGGCATCATCCGGGCACGGGCCTCGGCGGTGGCATCCCGTTCCGCTGCCAGCCGGGTCGCGTGAACGTCGAAGAACTGACGGGCAAGATCGAGGAAGGCATCGTAGTCCTGATCGAGCAGGAAGAGACGGCAGAAGCCCTCCTCCGTAAAGAGGTTGCCGGCCCCCGGCCCCTGCAACAGCGGATCGTCGCTGAAGAAGTACTCCAGGCGTTTGATCGCCTCGTCCAGTTCGATGGCGAGATCGCTGCCGCAAACCACCACCAGGTCATCGTTCCCGAGGCGGAACAAGGCGCCATCATCCAGCCTGACCACCTGGTCCAGGGTTGCCTGGGCGATGCGCAGGTGATGTTCGCGGCGGTTATCCGGCCGCAGGCGGGAGAGGCGCGCGTGTAGCGCCCGCCGACCCGCAGGATTGCGCTGCAGGCGCTGCGCGTAGTCGTAAAAAATGGCTTCCTGGTTGGGAAGCAGGCTGGTGGCGGAGCTTCGCATCGACGTTCTTGTCCGTTCTGACCGGCGTTACCTTGCTTTTCGGTCTCCGCCAGACTAGGACGCCGGCTCTTGAGAAAGCGTTAACCATCCGGGCGCGGCAGGTTATTTTGCCCTCGCGGAGGGGCCGTGGAATCACTAGGGTATGAACTCATAAACTGCGACGTCCTGACGATAAGAGTTCGTTTTCTGGCAAGGAGTTAGGAGCGGAGCGATGCCGAAGCACCGTGACCGACGACACGACGCTGCCCAGAGAGCGAAATCTTATCGCCTTAAAAGGTCGCACTGTGACGTATTTTCAGGGCGTCAAGTCCCCTCACCGGGCTTTCGGGCTCTTTCCTGCCGAAAATACGTCACAGTGCGATCAGGACCATCGCAGTTTATGAGTTCATGCCCTAGAGTGCGCCCGCGGTGGCGGACGGGCTTGCCGGAAAAAAGTTGAAAAGGAAAAGGACAGCTATGTCGCTGGCGCGCGAACAGTTGGATCTGGAACAGTTTTACGCCGATGAGTTTGCCGAACATCAGGCGGTCGTCGCGGCAACGGCAGCGGCGCTCTCCACACCCTTCGCCCAGTTGGTGGAAGCTTGTGTGACGGCGGTCGGAGGCGGCGGCAAGATCCTCCTCTTCGGCAACGGTGGCTCTGCTTCGGACGCGCAGCATCTGGCGACGGAACTGGCCGTGCGTTACGTCAAGGACCGCGCGCCCATTGCGGCCATCGCGCTGACCACCGATACCTCGGCCCTGACGGCCATCGGCAATGACATGGGCTTCGAGGAACTCTTCGCGCGCCAGATCGCTGCTCTGGGCAAGCCCGGCGACGTCGCGATCGGGATCTCCACCTCGGGCCGGAGCCCCAACGTCATCCGAGGCCTTGAGGCCGCGCGGGCGCAGGGCCTGGTCGCGGCCGGCTTCTCCGGTCGTGACGGCGGGCAGATGGCGGGCCTGGCCGATCCTCTGCTGATCGTCCCTTCCGAGACGACGGCGCGCATTCAGGAGATGCACATTACCCTGGGCCAGATGCTCTGCGGCGCGCTCGAGCAGTCGCTGGGCCTGGTCTAGAGGTTTGAGCGGAGGAGTCCGATGACAGAATCCATCGATCTTCTGGCGCTGGTCGATCGCCTGGACGGTGCCGAAGTCATGGTGGTCGGCGATGTCATGCTCGACCGTTTCCTCTATGGCGCGGTGGAACGGGTTTCGCCCGAAGCGCCGATTCCGGTGCTGAAGATCGAACGCGAAGTCACCATGCTTGGCGGCGCCGGCAATGTCCTTCGTAATCTGGCGGCGGTCGGCGCCAGGGCGCGCTTCTTTTCGCTGGTCGGCGAGGATGCGGCGGGGCGGGAGATTCGACAGCTCGTCGGGCGTGAAGTCCAGGATCCCGGCGCCATTCACCTGCTGGTCGACGAGGGGCGGGCCAGCACCATCAAGGAACGCTACGTCGCCACCGGCCAGCAGTTGCTGCGGGCGGACCGGGAAACGGTTTTCGAAACCGCGCCGGCGATTCGCGACCAGTTGCTCAAGGCGGCGGAAGCGGCGCTGCCCCAGGTCGGGGCTCTGATTCTCTCGGACTACGGCAAAGGTGTTCTGCCGGGCGAGGTGGTGAGCCGGCTGATCGCGCGGGCACGCCAGTTGGGCTGTCCCGTGGTGGTCGATCCCAAGGCGGTCGACTACGGCTATTACCGCGGCGCCACGCTGGTCACGCCGAACCGGCGGGAACTGGCGCAGGCTTCCGCGCTTCCGGTGCAGGGGGACGAAGCCATTGTGAAGGCTTGCCGCAGCCTGATCGAGACCGCCGGGCTCGGCGGCATCCTGGCGACCCGGAGCGAAGAAGGCATGTCGCTGGTGATGGAGTCGGGCGCGGTCAGCCATCTGCCGGCGGAGGCGCGGGAGGTCTTCGACGTCTCCGGTGCCGGGGATACCGTCGTCGCGCTGCTGGGCGCCGCTCTTGCGGCCGGGATCGAGGTCGAGCAGGCCGCTGCCCTGGCCAACGTGGCCGCCGGGATCGTGGTGGGCAAGACCGGCACGGCGGTCGCGGAGGCGATCGAGATCCGCCAGACGATCCATGCCTCCCGTCTGTCGCAGGCGGAGGCGAAGTTCGTCAGTCACGAGATCCTGCTGGAACAGATCACCCGCTGGCGGCAGGCGGGCTTCAAGGTCGGCTTCACCAATGGCTGTTTCGATCTGCTGCACCCGGGGCATATCTCCCTGCTGCGCCAGGCCAAGGCGACCTGCGATCGCCTGGTGGTGGGCCTGAACAGCGATGCCTCCGTCGCGCGCCTGAAGGGACCCGCGCGCCCGGTCCAGCCGGAGACGGCGCGGGGTGTCGTCCTGGCCTCGCTGGAAGACGTCGACCGGGTCGTGATCTTCGGCGAGGATACGCCCCTGGCGCTGATCGAGGCATTGCGGCCGGATGTTCTGGTCAAGGGGGCCGACTACAGCGTTGAGGAGGTGGTCGGTGCGCCGGAGGTTCAGGCCTACGGAGGCAAGGTCGTGCTGGCGAACCTGGAGCCCGGCCATTCGACGACGGCCACCATCACTCGTCTTGCCGACGCGAAGTGACCGCGGTTTCGCATTTAGAGCCCGTGTTTGACCTGTAGTTCCCCTGGAATTCCGGGGCTTTTGAGGTTGCGGTCGCCAGGCATCCGGCGGTTGATTCCCAGACTATCTTTACGGGGTGCTTGTTTTTCTCAAAAATATGATAGTCTAAGACGATTACACCGCGTGGTAGCGTTTGCCGGCGCAGTTCACCCCCGGCCACTCCATTGCGATTTGCGAATAACGGCGTCGAAGTGGAACTCTGTTGATCATCCGCGACTGGTCAGGTTCTGACCGCGTATCGGTTTCTTCCGTTGCGTTAAAGACCTCAAACGACAAGACATGATCGAACGGCGTAAGAGACCCCGGCGCCCCTTGCCCGGCAGCCTGCTGTTCCATGATCATCTCGTGGCGTCCCTGCAGGCGGCACAGCGGGGCGACGGCGGGCTTGCCGTGTTTTACTTTGCGGCCGACGGGCATTCGGCGCAGGAGATGCAGGAGATCGCGTCCAGGATCGCCGGTCGCTTCGCCGATCTGCGCGCGGCCTGCCGGATCGACCACAAGGCGGTCGCGGCCATCGCCGATCACTGCTTTGTTGCGGACGACGCGCTGGAGTTTGCCGCAGAGGTTCTCACAGAGCTTGGCGGGAGCCTGAAGTTCTCCGGCGCCGGTGTCGCCGTCTATCCTGAAACGGCGCAGGATCCTGATGGGCTTCTGTCCGCGGCCGCTATGGCGGCGGAGCGTGCCGGCCGGTCGGGCCGGCAGGAGGCCGTCCCCTGCGCGGCGGGGGATGTCGGCATTCTGGCGGCGGAGGCGGGGGCGGAAGTCAACCATCCTTTGATGGAGCTCGACGACCTCGAAGAGGCCCTGCAGCGGGGTCAGCTTCGGCTGCATTATCAGCCGCAGATCGAGGTCTGCAGCGGGCGGGTGATCGGGGCGGAAGCCCTTGTCCGGCTCTACGGCGACAGCGGCACCCTGGAACTGCCGGGCAGTATCATTCCGGCCGCCGAGGCGACCGGCACCATCACGCGCATCGGAGAATGGGTTCTGGAAACCGCCTGCGCCCAGGCGGCGGACTGGGCCAACCAGGGTCTGCCGCCGGTCAGTTGCGCCGTCAATCTGTCCCTGGCCCAGGTGCAGGAGGAGGCGCAGGTCGCGCGCATCGTCGAGATCGTCACGGAGTCGGGGGTCCAGCCCGGCCGCATCGAAATCGAGCTGACGGAGACCGCCGACCCCAGCGATCCGGAGGAGGTGGGTAAACGCCTGAAACCCCTGCGCGATCTCGGAATGCACCTGGCCCTCGACGATCTGGGGACGGGCTATGCGACGCTCTCGCTCCTGCGCCGTCTGCCTGTCGACAAGGTCAAGATCGACCGCTCTTTCCTGACCAGCCTCGGTGAAGCCGGCGACGGGGTCGAGGAACTGCGGGCGATCGTGGAGATGGGGCAGGGGCTCGGCTTGACCGTTTTGGCCGAAGGCGTCGAGCGGGCGGAGCAGTTTGACGCCCTGAAGGCGCTCGGCTGCGACAGCTATCAGGGCTATTTCTTCAGTCCGGCCTTGCCCGCGCCGGAACTCGCGGCGCTGATCGCGCGTGATGCTACGGCTTGATGGGGCTGGTCTTTTTTAGCCGATAACCTTGGCGAGCAGGAAGCCGGGCACCAGCCAGCAGGCGGAGAGCGCCAGATAGAGCGCGAGGCTGAAACCCTGCGGGCGGCGTCGTGGAGAGCGGCCGTCCCGCTCGTAGGCGCGGCGTTCGCGCCCCAGCAGGAAGATCAGGTAGAAGCGCTTGCGTCCGAAGCCGAGCGTCCGGCGGACCTCCACCGCATGTTTGGCGATGTCCCGGCTGGCGAACATGGTCCGGATTGCCGCGCGCTGTTCTTCGTTGAAGCTCTCGGCGGTCTTCGGGTCGATGCGGCGAAAGTAGTTGGCCAGGAAAGGATCGGCGTTGTCGTTCTTGGCGGCAGAGTCGTTGTTGGCGTGGGAGTCGGGCTTGGCGTCGGGGTCGGGCGAAGTTTCGGAGTCCGGTTGGCTCTTAAAATCACGTGCGTTCTGCACTGCCTGGGCCGCCTGTGTCGCCTGCAACTTTGCCTCCCGTTTCCGGCATGTGGATTTTCAACTTCCTGGGCAGCTTCCCACAGCAAGCTTGCCAAATAGTAAAGGCTGCCTTTTCTGGTAGATAGCGCTGGTTCGCGCCCGACGGATTCCGGGAGCCGGGCCGGCAGGAAAGACTGGTGCTGTGCTAACCGTCGGTGTATCTTTGAATTAGTACAAATAATAAACAAATAGGAAACAAAACATGATTAACACGGGTCAGCGCCGCTGCGACTGGGTGGGCGCGGAAGATCTCTATATCGCCTACCACGACCAGGAATGGGGTGTGCCTGTTTACGATGACCGCAAGCTGTTCGAAATGCTGATCCTGGAGGGCGCGCAGGCCGGTCTGTCCTGGATTACCGTCCTGCGCAAGCGCGAGACCTACCGGCTGGCCTTCGATGGCTTCGAGCCCCGGATCATCGCCGGTTATGACGAGGCGAAGGCCGCGGAGTTGATGCAGGATCCGGGCATTGTGCGCAATCGCGCGAAGATCGCTGCCACCATCGGCAATGCCAAGGCCTGGCTGGAGATCATGGCGTCGGAGGGGACGGCGGAGGCTCCGCCCCAGGTCGTCGCAGGCGGTCCCTTCGCGAACTTCCTCTGGTCCTTCGTCGGCGGTAAGCCGATCGACAACGGCTGGCGCAGTCTCGCCGAGGTGCCGGCCGAGACCGAAGAGTCGAAAGCCCTCTCGAAGGCGCTGAAGAAAAAGGGCTTCCGCTTCGTCGGGCCGACCATCTGCTATGCCTTCATGCAGGCCTGCGGCATGGTCAACGACCATACGGTCGATTGCTTCCGTTACGAAGAGGTGCAGAAGTTGGGATAGGCGCTGACGGTTGCCTGCGGGCGCCGGATGCAAAGGAAAACCGCCCGCCCCTGTCTTTGGAGCCGGCGGTTTTAGAGCAAAATGCGTTCAATCGATCTCGAAATTCTCTGCCGTTCGATCAGCACCCTGCTGATCTCGAACGCGAATTTTGAAGCTCTATGATCCGGAAAAACGCATTGTGCTTATAAATGTCGGTTGTTTTGGACAGCGTTAGCTGTTCAGTGCGTAGTGCGCCACGTCACTGGGCTGGATGGAGAGCTGGTTCGCGCTGTTGGCGACGATCGAGCGGGGAGCGTTGTTGAGGCGGTCCCAATGGGCATGGGTCACGCCCTGCGCGGTCAGGGCTTCCTTCACGTCGCGCCAGATCTGGGGCGTGATGGTTCCGTTACCGCCGATCAGTTCAGCATAGTCGCCACGACGGTTGATCGTGCAGGAAAAGTCATAGGGGTCGCCGTGTTCTTCGAAGTTGCGGCCGACCCTCAGTACCCCGGTTACCCATTCAATCTCTGCAGCCATGTCATCCTCGTAACGTTTCGCTTCCATTTCCCGAGTGGCCGTTTTCCGAGGTTATGGAACCCCTTGAAACCGCTTCGGCGCCAGCGTCGGAACACTTGGGAATGCGCCGCTCATTCCTCTTGTCCGCGTCTTGACGAAACGATAATTGGCAAGAAATTCCCGGCAATCAATTTGTCAGTTTTGATGCCACCGATTTATCACATGGCCCTCAGACCTTGACTGTGACTTTAAGGCTTCTGTGGCATAGATCGGGAATACTGTTGGAAAGGCGGCAGGATTTGACAAGATTGTGTTAATTTTTTGTCAATCATTCGCCATAGTGACGCCGCAATTGCCGAGAAGTGCGATCGCAGTTGGGGGCCTTTTCAAGAAATCGCGGAAGGATCAGCGCTCGCGTGGCTCCTCAGCCGGCGTGTTTCCCGACAGTTCTTGCCCCGATATCCCGCCCGATTCCATCTCCCCAATCGCAAAGTGGTCGGGTTTGATGTCCTTGCCCGGAAAGCCCTCGAGATGAATGGTGGTGGTCGGGAAGGCGAAGCCGCTGCCCGCGCCCTCGACAATCTCCTTCACCTTCAGGGCCAGCGTCTCCTTGATCTTCATCCAGTCGCCCCAGTTGGTGGTCTTGGTGAAGCAGTAGAGCATGATGTCGATGCTGGAATCGTTGAAGCTGTCCACGTGGATCAGCGTGGTGGCGCGCCCAGGGTCGGTCTCGAAGTCGGGATTCTCCATCAGGTAAGCGCGGATCTCGTCCACGATCTGCCGCAATTGCTCGGCTGTCGTGTCGTATTCCACGCCGATCTTCCAATAGATCCGCCGGTTGGTCATCTTGGAGAAGTTCGTGACCGCATTGTCGGAGAGAAAGGAATTGGGCACGTGCACCGGCGCCTTGTCGAAGCGGCGAATCCGGGTCGAGCGAAAGCCGATGGACTCCACCGTGCCCTCGACCACGCCGTCGACCTTGATCCAGTCATAGCGTTCGAAGCGCTTCTCCGCGATGATCAGGATGCCGGAGATCATGTTCTTGAACATGTCCTGGGCGCCCAGGGCGACGGCCACGCCAAAGAGTCCCAGACCGGCGATGATGGGCGCCACCTGGATGCCCCAGATCTCCAAGATCGTCGCGGCCCCAAGGAAGATGAACGCCCCCTTGATGAGCTTGACCAGCCATTCGACCATGATGGCGGTGAAAATCCGGTCTAGGCGGTGCAGCAGGAAGCTCAGCGGGTCGACCAGCCGGTAGAGGCCCCAGAAGATAATCAGGGCGACCAGTGAGCGTTCGAAGTTGATGCCGACGGTCTGGGCGAGGCCGTCGAGCGCCAGATACTGCAACGCGAAGAACAGGCCGAGGACGACCGGCACCAGCCGCATCGGCCCTTCCAGCGCATCCAGCGCCTCGTCATCGAGGGTGGTCTTTGAGCGCCGGACCAGGGCCCGCAGCCGGCGAATGACGAAACGGGTGAAGACGCCGCGCAGCAGCAACGAGACTCCGACGATGGCGATCGCCGTCAGGATCCGGCCGATGTCGATACCGAGGTAGCCCTGGGTCCAGACCTCGACCACTATGTTCCAGAAATTGCCGAATTGCTCCATCGGTGATCCTCGATTCACTAAGGGGCTCGTGCAGCCTATCCGGTCCCCCGCTAGTCTGAAATTTGACCCGCCTAACTAGCGAACAAAACCCGGGCAGGCAATGTCCGGCTTAGCCTGTCGGTTTCACGCACCAGAATTCATACATGCGCCGGAAGGCAAGCGGTTGTTCCTGCTCGAAGGCCCACCAGGCCCCGATGTCCTTGAGCGCTGCCGGATCGGGATTCTTTTGCCGGAAGGCGTCCGACAGGCTTTTGGGTGCGTCGAAGCCGCCAAACTCCAAGCCCAGTTCCTCCAGGGCCTCCGCGATCTCCGGCAGACGGTAGTTGCGTTCCTGGACATGAAACACCAGGTCGCGAACTTCGCTGGCGCTGTAAAAGTCTGGCGTCGCCAGCAGACTGCGGCACCAGTCCGCCTCCTTGAGCGCCGCATCGCCGCCCATCACGGCCTCGCGGAAGGCCCGGATGCCGGCCGCGTCGCCCTCCAGGCCAGTTTCCGCCACGTAGGCGCGCCCGGCCATGATGTCCTGTCGTCCCAGATCCCGGTAGAGGCCGATGCGCATGACGCCGCCCGGCTTCAGCCGTGCGCAGAGCTTGCGCCAGCCGGCCAGTGGATCGGCCATGTGATGCAGGACGCCGACGGACTCGATGATGTCGAACTCCTGCTCCAGCAGATCCAGATCCAGGATGTCCGCCTGCAGGAAGCTCAGGTTCGGTGGGGCAGGCTTTTTTGCTTTGCGCAGCGCGTAGCCCAGGGAGGCTGTGCTCAGGTCGATGGCCAGGACACTGGTCTTGGGCCCATAGCCCAGGGCGCAGTAAAGGGCGTGACGGCCGGTGCCGCAGCCGGCCACCAGCAGCTTCTCGGGCTGCTCCGCCAGTCCCGCCGCCTGATCTCCCAGGGCTGTGCGCAGGCGCGCGAGCCAGCTCCCGGGCTGCGGGATGTCCATGCTCAGCCAGCGCGGATAGGGATTGTCTTCATACTGGCCGGCGACGATGGTGGAGCCTTCGGCTTCGATCGGCCGCAGGCGCTTGAGCTCCGCCTTTAAGGTTGCTTCCTCCTGTGCCTGGCGCAGGGTGAAGTCCACGACCCGGCGGAGGGGCTCGGGCAGCTTCTTGGGATTGATCTCCAGCAGCTTCGCGGCATTCGGCAGATCGCCGAGCGGACGGTAAAGCGCATAGAGCAGCGCCTCGTTGCCGATCCGGCCGCCGTCGCTCAACTGCGCTCCGACGCTGCGCGCGACCTCGTCGAGCGCCGCATCTTCTTCCTCGCTGGTGACGAAAACGAACTCGTTGATGGCGCCCTGGATGGCGAGGGCCGAGAGCAGGCGCTGCAGGCCGCTGGCCCAGGGTTCCGTCGGCGAGAGGGTGAGCAGGCAGTGTCGGCGGAAGGCCGTCAGCAAGGCCTCCAGCACCAGATCCTGATTGATGCTCTTGGTCAGCAGGGCCAGCAGTAGAGGATCGGCCAGCAGCTTGAGGCCGTTCTTACTCAACAGCCATTCGGCGGCGGCCGCCGCGCCCTCGTCCGCCAGGCGTTCGAAGGCCGGGGTAAGCGGCGACTGCATCCGGATGATCAGAGCCGCCAGTTGCCCCAGGCTGTTGTGGGCGATATCAGGCGCATTGAAAGCGACCAGAAGGCCCTTGGCGGCCGGCAGACTCTTAAAGGTAAGGCCGGGCGTCTTCAGGCAGGCGGTCAAGCGCAGCACTGCATTGCTGTGTTTGGGATTGAGCTCCAGGGCGCGGCAGAGCGAGACGATCGCGATGTCCATGGCGCCGGCTTCGGCCAGCGCGCAGCCCAGATTGTAGTGGGCGGAGGCATTCTTGGGTTCGCTGGTCACGGCCTTGTTGAAGCAGACCGCGGCTTCCTTCGGATTACCGCGCCGCAGCGCCAGGGCACCCTGATCCATATGGGCCTTGGTCACCTCGCGCCGGTTTTGCCGGTTGGCCATGGCTTTTACTCCCCGCCCCCGGATCGCTGCGCCAGATAGTGCCGGATCAGGCCTCTGGTCGAGCTGTCATGCTGCGTTTCCTCCCCGCCCGAGAGTTCCGGCAGGATCCGGTTTGCCAACTGCTTGCCCAGTTCCACGCCCCACTGATCGAAGGAGTTGATCTTCCAGATGATGCCCTGAGTGAAGATCTTATGTTCATAAAGCGCGATGAGGCGGCCCAGGCTGTAGGGCGTCAGCTTGCGGAAGAGGATCGTTGTGCTGGGTCGGTTGCCTTCGAAGACCCGGTGCGGAACCAGGCGTTCGATTTCTGCCGGCTCGAGGTTCTGGGCCGCCATCTCCGCGCGGGCTTCCGCTGCTGTCCGGCCTTTCATCAGGGCCTCGGTCTGGGCGAAGACGTTGGACAGCAGGATCCGGTGATGGGCCGCCAGGTCGTTGTGGCTCTCCAGTGGCGCGATGAAGTCCGCCGGGATCAGGTGCCGGCCCTGGTGGATAAGCTGATAGAAAGCATGCTGGCCGTTGGTGCCGGGCTCGCCCCAGACGATGGGACCGGTGGTGTCGTCGATCTGCGTACCCTCTTGGGTCACCGACTTGCCGTTGCTCTCCATATCCGCCTGCTGCAGGTAGGCGGGCAGGCGGCCGAGGTACTGGTCGTAGGGCAGGACCGCATGGCTCGCCGCGCCGAGAAAGTTGCTGTTCCAGATCCCGATCAATCCCAGGACGACCGGGATGTTCTCGGTCAGCGGGGCTTCGCGGAAATGCCGGTCCATGGCGTGGGCACCGGCCAGCAGTTCTTCGAAGGCGTCCATGCCGATGGCCAGCGCGATTGGCAGGCCGATGGCGGACCAGAGCGAGTAACGGCCCCCGACCCAGTCCCAGAAGACGAACATGTTCTCGGGATCGATCCCGAAGGCCTGCACGGCGTCGCGGTTGGTCGAGACCGCGACGAAGTGCCGGGCGATGTCCGCTTGCTCCGCGCCTGAACTCAGGAACCACTGCCGTGCCGAAGCGGCGTTGGTCATGGTCTCCTGGGTGGTGAAGGTCTTGGAAGCGATCACGAAGAGGGTCCTGGCCGCATCGAGGGGCCGGAGCGTTTCCATGAGATGGCTGGCGTCGACATTGGAGACGAAATGCAGCCGCGGTCCGGAACGGCCGTAGGGCGTGAGGGCCTGGGTCACCATCTGGGGCCCAAGGTCCGAACCGCCGATGCCGATGTTCACCACATCGGTGATTCTCTGGCCACCGTGGCCGTGCCAGGCGCCGCTGCGGACCGCTTCGCAGAAACGCTTCATCTGTGCCAGAACGGCCTCGATCTCCGGCATCACGTTCTGGCCGTCGACCATCACTGGCTGGCCGCTGCGGTTGCGCAGGGCCGTATGCAGCACGGCGCGGTCTTCGGTCGTGTTGATTTTTTGCCCCTCGAACATGGCCTCACGGGCCTCTTCCAGCCCGTCCTGCCTGGCCAGCGCGACCAGTAGATCCAGGGTTTCTGTTGTGATGCGCTGTTTCGAAAAATCCACCAGCAGGTCTTCGGCGGTCAGGGAAAAGCGCGCGAAGCGTCCTTCGTCGCTTTCGAAGAGTTCTCGAAGATGGGCCTTGCCTTGCGCTGCCGCGTGCGCGCGAAGCGCCGACCAGGCGGGTGACTGGCTAATCAGGGAGTCGGACGAAGAGGCGGACATAAGAGCGTGTCTCCCAGGGGCAGGATGGCGCGAAAAGCGGTGTCGGCTTCAAGCGGTGGTTATACCAAGGGTCACTATCAACGCTCCTTGGTACAAGGCAGCTTCATCTCGAATGGGTGGCAGGGCGCAGTCGCCGTCGCGGCGTGGGACATGAAATCTCGATTCCCGAACGAATCCGCATGATCTAACACGACTTACTCTCAGACGCGATATCCCACTGCAGTTGCCACTCCTCCCGGACTTTCGCGAAGCGCTTCTTCTGTAATTAAATTACAGATCGGCTTGCTTTTAACCACAAATTAGGGCTATGATACCACAACAATGTGATAAAATTACAGATCTGTTACCGAATTTCGGTGCCGGCTAGCGCGCTTCCTTCGCGTTTCGCGCAGATAAAGAGCTTCGTTTTGGCGCAGAGCGGCAGGCGGGAGCGAGGCTGGTCCAAGGTCGGGTCCCTGGAGAGCATATGGCTCAGATTATTCCTGTCGACCTGTTCGACATCGTGGTGTTCGGCGGCACTGGCGACCTTGCGCTGCGCAAGCTCATGCCGTCGCTTTTCCTGCGCGACCGGGACGCCCAGATCCCGGCGGAAAGCCGCATCTTCGGCGTTTCACGCAGCGACCTGACCTCCGCCGACTACACCGCCCGCCTGCGCGCGGGGCTGGAGCGCCATCTCGACCCGGCCGATCTCGAAGAAGAGGTCTGGCAGCGCTTTTCGGCGCGCATCACCCACGTAAAGCTGGATGCCACCAAACCCGACGGTTGGGACGGGCTGGTCGAGGGACTGAAAGGCGGCGAGGAGCGTGCCCGGGTCTTTTATCTGGCGACCTCACCGGATCTCTTCGGGCCGATCTGCCATAACCTGAAGGCCGCCGGTGTGGTGACGCCCCAGGCCCGGGTCGTGCTGGAAAAGCCGATCGGCCGCGATCTGGACTCCGCCTGCCGTATCAACGACGAGGTCGGGACGGTCTTCAGCGAGGATCAGATCTTCCGGATCGATCACTATCTGGGTAAGGAAACGGTCCAGAACCTCATGGCGCTGCGTTTCGCCAACTCGCTCTTCGAACCGCTCTGGACCAGCGCCTCGATCGACCACATCCAGATCACGGTCGCGGAAAAGATCGGGGTTGAGGGCCGTGGCGGCTACTACGACCGCTCCGGTGCCCTGCGCGATATGGTGCAGAACCACCTGCTGCAGTTGCTCTGCCTGGTTGCCATGGAGCCGCCGGTCCGCCTGGACAAGGATTCGGTCCGCGACGAGAAACTCAAGGTGCTTCAGGCCCTGCGGCCGATCGCCGGCAGTGACATCGGGGTCAAGACCGTCAGCGGTCAATACCGCTCCGGCGCCGTCGACGGCCATCCGGTGCCGGCCTATCAGGACGAGTTGGACAGCGATGAGGAGAGCCGGACCGAGACCTTCGTGGTCATCAAGGCGGAGGTCGAAAACTGGCGCTGGGCCGGCGTGCCCTTTTATCTGCGCACCGGCAAACGCATGCCGAAGCGCAGCTCCGAGATCATCATTCAGTTCCGTCCGGTGCCCCATTCGATCTTCGAGGCCGGCGCCGGCGAAGTGGCGGCCAACCGTCTCGTGATCCGGCTCCAGCCCGACGAGGGTGTCACCCTCAACCTCATGACCAAGGATCCCGGACCCGGCGGCCTGCGGCTGCGCAGCGCGCCGCTGAATCTCAGCTTTGCGGAGACCTTCAAGGTCCGCTACCCCGATGCCTACGAACGCCTCCTGATGGATGTGGTGCGCGGTAACCCCACCCTCTTCATGCGCCGCGACGAGGTCGAGGCCGCCTGGTCCTGGGTCGAACCGATCCTGGCGGGCTGGGAGAGTGCAGCCGAAAAGCCCAAGGCCTACACGGCGGGCACCTGGGGTCCTTCTGCGGCCATCGCGCTGATCGAGCGGGACGGCCGGACCTGGCACGACGACAATGAGTGACGCGATCCAGAGATACGTCTTCGAAAACGGCGCGCAGATGGCGGATACCCTGGCCAACACTGTCAGCGATGCGGTCAGTGCAGGGATCGCCGAGCGCGGGCGGGCCAGTCTCGTTCTGTCCGGCGGCGGCACGCCGAAACCGCTGTTCCGGCAGTTGGCGGAGCGGCCGCTGGCCTGGGGCGACGTGACGATCACCCTCAGCGACGAACGCTGGGTCGACGAAGATTCGGATGACAGCAACGCGGCCATGCTGCGGCGGGAGCTGTTGTGGGGTGAAGCGGCGGCGGCCGAATTCATCCCGCTGAAGACCGGGCATGACACGCCCGAAGCGGCGGAAGCCGCCTGCGAGCAGCGGCTGGCGGCCATGCCGGCGCCTTACGATCTGGTCATCCTTGGCATGGGCACGGACGGCCATACCGCGTCGCTCTTTCCCGGCGACGCCAATCTGTCGGCGGCGCTGGATCCCGACAACCGGCAGGTTTGTATTGCCGCCCGGCCGCCGGGGGCGGCGCAGGCGCGGATGTCCCTGACCCTGGCCAGCCTGCTGAACTGCCGGCGGCTGGTTTTGCTGATCGCGGGCGAAGCCAAGCGCGCCGTGCTGGAAAGCGCGTTGCAGGATGGCCCGGTCGAAGAGATGCCGGTGCGGGCGTTGCTGCGCCAGAGCGCGGTGCCCGTTGACGTATTCTGGGCGCCTTAAGAGACGACTGGCCCGCGCCGGGGCGTCTGCGCCTGGCCGGGGCGTCCGCGCCTGATTGACGAATCCCGATGGTCCGCCGCGGACAGTTATCGCCGGCCGGTCTTTCGAAGGAGGTGGAGTGATGAAAGCGAAACTGGGTGAAGTTACGGAGCGGATCGCCCTGCGCAGCCGTGCAGGCCGGGATGCCTATCTCTCCCGCTTGCGGGCGGCGGGCGCCGGCGGCCCGCACCGCGGTGTGCTGTCCTGCGGTAATCTGGCCCACGGCTTCGCCGCCTGTGGCGAGGCCGACAAAAGTGATCTGAAGGGCGATGAGAAAGCCAACGTCGCCATCGTGTCTTCCTATAACGACATGCTTTCGGCGCACCAGCCCTTCGAACGCTTTCCCGGGATCATCAAGGAGGCCGTGCGCGAGGCCGGGGGCGTCGCCCAGTTCGCCGGCGGCGTGCCGGCCATGTGCGACGGCGTGACCCAGGGCCAGCCGGGGATGGAACTCTCGCTCTTCAGCCGGGACACCATCGCGCTCTCCACCGCCGTGGCCCTGTCCCACAATATGTTCGACTCCGCGCTTTATCTCGGCGTCTGCGACAAGATCGTGCCGGGCCTGATGATGGCGGCGCTCAGCTTCGGGCACCTGCCGAGTATCTTCGTGCCGGCCGGCCCCATGACCTCGGGCCTGCCCAATGATGAGAAGGCCCGCGTGCGTCAGCTCTACGCCGAGGGCAAGGTCGGGCGCGACGCGCTGATGGAGGCCGAAGCCCAGTCCTACCACGGGCGCGGCACCTGCACCTTTTACGGCACGGCGAACAGCAATCAGATGCTGATGGAGATCATGGGCCTGCACCTGCCGGGCGCCTCCTTCGTCAACCCGGATACCAGCCTGCGAGATGCCCTGACCCGCGCCGCTGCGAAGCGCGCCACAGAGATCACCGCGCTCGGCAACGATTCGACGCCCATCGGCGAGGTGATCGACGAGCGCGCCATCGTGAATGGCATCGTCGGCCTGATGGCGACGGGCGGATCGACCAACCACACCATTCACCTGATCGCCATGGCACGCTGTGCCGGCATCGAGCTGACCTGGGACGACTTCGCCGAGCTCTCCGAGATCGTGCCCCTGCTCACGCGCATCTATCCCAACGGCACGGCCGATGTGAACCACTTCCATGCGGCCGGCGGCATGGCTTTCCTGATCGGGCAGCTTCTGGATGCCGGACTGCTGCACGAGGATGTGCGGACCATCGCCGGGGATGGTGGCCTGGAGCGCTACCGTGCTGAGCCTGTACTCGAGAGCGGCGTGTTGCGCTGGCGTGACGGTGCCAGCGAGAGCCTGGATCCCGCGATCCTGACCACGGCCGACAAACCCTTCAGCGCCAACGGCGGGGTGAAGCTGCTGACCGGCAACCTCGGTCGCTCGGTGATCAAGATCTCGGCGGTCAAATCGGAGCACCGCCTTGTCGAGGCGCCGGCCATGATCTTCACCGACCAGGGCGATTTCCTCGAGGCCTTCAAGAAGGGCGAGCTGCATCGCGACGTGGTGGCCGTGCTTCGCTTCCAGGGACCGAAGGCCAACGGCATGCCGGAACTGCACAAACTGACCCCTTCTCTCGGGGTGTTGCAGGACCTGGGTTACAAGGTCGCGCTGGTGACCGATGGCCGCATGTCCGGGGCTTCCGGCAAGGTGCCGGCGGCCATCCATGTCACACCCGAATGTCTGGACGGTGGTCCGATTTCGAAGCTGCGGGACGGCGACGTTATCTGCCTCGACGCGGAGCAGGGTACGCTGGAAGCGAAGGTGCCGGCGGAGGTCTGGGCGGACCGCACTGCGGCGCAGAGAGAAACGGATAGTCATCGTTTCGGCATGGGGCGCGAGCTCTTTTCCCTCTTCCGGCAGCGGGTCAATGGCGCCGAACAGGGTGCGACCATTGTTGGTGAAGCGGAGTCCGATAAGGCTGCGGCTGCGGCCTGATGACCTGCTGGTTGGTAGGTAAGATAAAAATATTGAGGAGAAGATGATGGCGGGCCCAAGCGATAGGATGGCGGAGATCATGGCCATGGCGCCGGTCGTGCCAGTGGTGGTTCTGGAGGACGCGGCATCTGCGGTGCCTCTGGCTGAGGCTCTGGTCAGCGGTGGCTTGCCGGTCATCGAGGTCACGCTGCGGACCGCGGCAGGTATCGAAGCTATCAAGGCGATTGCGGAGGCCGTTCCCGATGCGGTCGTGGGCGCCGGCACGGTCAATCGCTCCGAGCAACTGGTCGATTCCCTGGAGGCCGGCGCCAAGTTCATCGTCAGCCCCGGCGCGACGCCCTCCCTGGTCTATGCCGCCCGCAGCGCGGCCGTGCCTTACCTGCCCGGCGCGGCCACCGCGAGCGAGATGCTGGCCCTGCTGGAAGAGGGCATCACCCATCAGAAGTTCTTCCCGGCTGAGGCCTCCGGCGGTGTGCCGGCGCTCAAGGCTTTTGCGTCGCCACTGGCCGAGGTGAAGTTCTGCCCGACCGGTGGCATTGATGCCAGGCTCGCCGAGGATTACCTCGCCCTGCCCAATGTCCTCTGCGTCGGCGGCTCCTGGGTCACGCCTGGACAGGCGATCAAGGCGGGCGACTGGGGCCGGATCGAGGAACTGGCGCGCGAAGCCGCGAAGCTGGGGAAAGGCTGAGCCGGGAGTTTAATGGAGATCGCTAACGGAGATCAGCGGGACATGGATGGCAATCTCGATAAGCCGACCGGCCCTGAATCCGGAATCGACGCGGCGGCGAACATCGTCGAGGTGATCGCCGCGCGGGCCGATGATCTGAGCCCCGCCGAACGCAAGGTGGCCACGGCGGTTCTGGAAGACCCTGCGGCGGCCATGAAGTCCAGCACCGCGGTGCTGGCCCGCAAGGCGGGGGTCAGCGACCCGACGGTCAACCGTTTCTGTCTTTCCATCGGCTGCGCCGGTTTTCCTGAACTGAAGCTTCGGCTCGCCCAGTCCCTGGCGCGCGGCGTTCCCTTCGTGAACCGTCATGTGGCCGCGGACGATCCCCCCGAGACCTATGCCGGCAAGATCTTCGAGGCCACCACGGCGGCCCTGGCCCGGGCGCAGGACCGGATCGACATGCTTGAGATCGGCCGCGCCGTCGATGTCCTGGCCGCGGCGGCACGGATTTCCTTCTTCGGCATCGGCGGCTCGGGCGCCGTGGCGGTCGACGCGCAGCATAAGTTCGTGCGCCTGGACGTACCCTCGGTCGCGCAGTCGGATGTGGTCATGCAGCGGATGCAGGCCGCGGGCATGGACAAAGGCGATGTGGTCGTCTTGATCTCCAACACGGGTTGCACCATCCCCCTGATCGAAAATGCCCGCCTGGCGGCCAGCCGGGGCGCCACGCTCCTGGCCCTGACCGCGGCGGATAGTCCGTTGGCCCGGGTCTGTGACATCGTGATCGCGATCGAGCCGGCGGAGGACGCCGATATCTATATCCCCATGGCCTCGCGCATCGTCCATCTGGTGATCCTCGACGTCCTCTCCACCGGGGTCATTCTGGGCCGTGGACCGGCCTTCCAGGACCGCCTGGCGCGGATCAAGGAGAGCCTGCGCCCGGGACGGGCTGCTGCGCCATCCGATCCGGCGTGACGGGGAATCTGATTTAAGACAGGTTCGGGATCAGGCCTTTGCCGCCTGTGCCGAAGCTGCCGTGGTCGGGCGGTCTTGGAGGCTGTTCTCGCGCACCGGTCCGATGTACTCCTCCACCTTTTGCACCAGCCCGCGTATGTCGATGGGCTTGGAGATATAGTCGTTCATGCCGGCGGCCAGATATTCCTCGCGGTCGCCGCGGATCGCATTGGCGGTCATGGCGATAATCGGGCAGTCGGCAACCGGCAGCTCGAGGGCGCGAATCCGCTTGGTCGCCTCGACGCCGCCCATGACCGGCATGCGGATGTCCATCAGGATCAGGTCGTAGGGCAGGGCCTGGACGGCGCGCACGGCTTCCGAGCCATCGGCCACGGCATCCACGCTGTAGCCTGCGCTGGTCAGGATCGTCATGGCCAGGCGCAGATTGATCGTGTTGTCCTCAACGATCAGGATCCGCTGCGCGCAGTCCTTGCTCCTGTCGATCTCCGCCATTTTCGTCGGCTCAGCGGGCAGCGCGATCATGGTTTCGGCGGTTTCCTCGATCTCGAAGGCTGTCGAGTCCGATGACGGCGCGACGCCGGCCAGAAGCTTCTGAATGGTTTTCAGAACCGTGTCCTGGTGCACCGGCTTGGGGCAGGTGGCATCGAAGCCGAGCACCCTGGCCTGCTGTTCCGCGGTCAGGCCCGAGGAGGAGGAGAGAATAAGCTTGAGGTCCGCCAGGGCCGGATCGGCGCGGATCATTTTGGCCAGCGCGAGACCATCCGTTTCGGGCATCATATGATCGATGATAGCGAGATCGAAGGGCCGGCCGATGCTGCGGGCCTCGACCAGCAGGCGCAGGCCGGTGCGGGCGTCGGGCACCATGGTCGCCTCGATGCCGAAACCGTCGAGCTGCAGCTTGAAGATGCGCCGGTTCAAGGTGTTGTCGTCGACCACCAGGACGCGCCGACCGGCGACATCGGTCGAGACGCTGTCGGCGATCTGTTCCGCCGGCGGTTCGGCATCCGACAGTTGCAGCGTGACCCAGAAGGTGCTGCCCTGATCGAGTCTGCTCTCGACGCCGATTTCCCCGCCCATCAGGGCCGCGAGCTGTTTGCAGATGGCGAGGCCGAGGCCGGAGCCTTCGTACTTGCGGCTCGAGCCATCGTCCACCTGGACAAAGCGTTCGAAAATGCTGCCGAGCTTTTCTTCGGGAATGCCGACGCCGGTATCTGTGACCGAAAGTCGGATGCAGTGGTCGTCGCGGTCGCATTGCTGCTGCGCGGTGACCTCGATGGCGATGGCGCCGCTGGGGGTGAACTTGATGGCGTTACCGACCAGGTTCAGCAGGATCTGGCGGATCCGGCCGGCGTCGCCGTTCATGCTGCGCGGCAGGCTGGGATCGATATAGGTGCTTAGCTCCAGGCGGTTCGCGTAGGCCCGTGGACTGAGCAGTGTGACCACGCTCTTGACCACGTCGTTCAGATCGAAGTCGGTTTTTTCCAACTCCAGGGATCCGGATTCGATCTTCGAGATATCCAGAATGTCGTTGAGCAGTCCGAGCAGGGTGTCGCCGGAGCTGTAGATGGTCTCCGCGTAGTCTTTCTGGGTGTCGTTCAGACCGGAGCGCAGCAGCAGGTTCGCGAAGCCCATGATGCCGTTCATGGGGGTGCGCAGTTCATGGCTCATGACGGCCAGGAAGCTGCGTTTGGCCTTTTCGGCAGCGACGGCGCGATCGCGCTCCTGCAGGATTTCGGTCTGGCTCGCGACCACCGCGCCGGCCAACGGCCGGAAGATAACGAATTCGTTGAAGATCAGCGCGCAGATAATCGCAAAGGCGGAGGCCAGCACCAGCACCAGGATAAAGGACGCGCCGGAGGTCAGCTCTTCGTCGATAATGGGCGCGACGCCGTGGAACACGGGCACCACGCGGTACTCCAGCAAGCGCTCCAGCGCTTCCGCCGTGGCGCGGACCTCGGGTGAGGTCTTGTCTTCGGCCGCGACGATCTTCGCGGCGAGATCGAGCACTTCGCCGATCAGGGTCTCGAGCTCCATCTCGTCGTCGCGGTCAGCTTCCCCGGCCTCGTTGACTTCGCCCGCTTCGTCATTTTCGGCCTCGCCCTCGCCCTCTGGGCCTTCATCCTCATCCTCGTCTTCCCAGACGGCGGCGAGGCTTGCGGGCATCTCGCCGGGGGCCAGGCCAAAGCGGGCGATTTCCGCGTCGAGATCGTCAAACAGGCTATGGGCGATGGCGTTCCAGTGCTGCTCGCTTTCGCTCTCTTCTTCGGCGGCGCCTTCGTCATCGTCGTCGTCAATGCCGTCCGGGTCCGAGGCGCGGATGGCGGAGAAGGTCACGACCAGCTCTTCGAAGGCCCGCTCAAGAGCCAGGGAGGTTACGCCGTTTGCCGTTTTTCCCTCGCTGTCCGATAGCGATGTCTCCGCGTCCTCGGGTACCTCGCTGATCTGGTCTTCGACCATCGACTGCGCGATAGCCGAACGCAGGTAGTGCGTTGACTCGATCAACTGGCTGAAGGCCCGGGCGAACTGCGCGTTGGTCTCGAAAGAATTCACAATCGACCAGCTAACGGTAACGCAGAGCATCAGAACCGCGACAATCGCCGCGGTCGCCATCCAGTAACGGGTGCGCAAGTATTCGCGCGTGATCAGCTTGGTCATGTTCCGAGTGGTCCCGAGGGCTTTTCTTACGTAAGCGGGGCCATTAAGTCGGAATATCATTAACAGAGCTCTAAATCGGCAGGTCTAGCTGTTAATTTCTCGGTTACGGTGTTTAATGATTAAGTAATTCGGTCAAAAGTAAGCGGTATCCCGTAAAATGTAACTTTCGCTGAAGCGATTGTTGTCCTACCGCAAGCCTTCGATAAGACGCGGCAGATCCGACAACTGCTCACAGACCGCATCGGCCGGACCGGCCGGCGACCAGTGGCTGTTGCGCATCCAGGCCGTACGCAGGCCTGCGAGGCGGGCGCCGGCGATATCGGCCTCCGGATTGTCGCCGACAAAGAGATTCTCCTCCGGTCTGCTGTTCAGGCGCTCTAAGGCGAGCTGGAAGATGCGTGGATCCGGCTTTCTGAGCCCTACGGCCTCAGAAACCACCAGGCAGCCGAAGGCCTGCGCAATGCCGAGCGCCTGGAAGCCATACCAAGGGTGATTAGTTATGCCCCATTCAGATTGCCCTCCATCTCCTTCGGGTAGGAGAAAGGCCGCAGGCGATGTGGTGCATCGGCAAGGTCTTTCGACGCCCTCCGAAGGAGATGGAGGGCAACCGAAACGGCGTCTTTCCGCGACTTTCGGACCGCGTCGCGAACAACTTCCGATGCGCCGCATCGCTGCGTCATTCGCTCCTAACCGAAAGGCGCGGAAAGACGTCTAAATGGGGCATAACTAACCACCCTTGGTATCACGTTCCTGGAAGGGTGAAGGGCCGTTGGTTACCAGGCCGAGGCGCTGTCCCGCGGCCTTCAACTCGGCGATCATGACGGTCAGGCCAGGAAAGCCCTTGCAGTGGCGGCAGAAGCCTTCCTCGTAGTCCTTGAGCAATGCTTGCCAGGTGAGGTCCCTGATCCCTCTTTCCTGCAGGAGCTGTCGGTAGACTTCGTCTTTCCAGACACGGCCATGATCATCCAGCGCGATCAGGCGCTCGACGAAGGCGTCGCGTGTATAGGCCGGCGCGAAGTGCGCTTGGAAGCGGTCGAACTGCGCCTGCGCGAAGGCTTTCAGCGAGGAGTCCCGGTCGAGGAGAGTCCCGTCCAGGTCAAACAGGACTGCGTTAATCCTCACCGGATGGGGTCCGCGCCGCGCCTGTAGATTCCTCGCTCAGGACGGCCGCAGTGTCCCTGCCTCTCGAGACAGGGACGATCTCAAACTCCACCAGATCGGACCAGCCGGAAACCCAGCGCTGCAGCAGTGTCACGTCATTGCATTCCATGACCTGAAAGCAACGGCCGAGGTCCGCGCTCACCCAGCTCTCGACGAAGGTAACTCCTTCGGGCATCAGCCGGCCTTCGGTATGAAAACGACGGTAGACCGACCGGGCGTCCTGCTTGCGGAACTTTTCGATGACCATGAACTGCACGGCGGCCTCCAGTCTCGTCTGCGCCGCCGTTCAAGTGCCATAAACCGTGTCTTTTGTTAAGGCCCGGTTCGTCTCCGCAGCACTCTGCGTCAGCCGGTTTCCTGCTCCGGACGTACGATGGTCGCCTCCAGGCGCTTGATTACGTCCCTGGCGTTGTAAGCGTGATCGCCGTGCAGGCGCTCGCCGTCCTCGCTCTCCTGTCCGGAGAACACGATGATGTTGGCGACAGCCTCATAACTGGTGATCGGGCGGCTCTGGACCGTGGCGAAGCCGCCAAAGCCCGCCCCGCGGAAGCCGCGATAGCCGTAGAAACGCGAATAGCCGAAGCCACCAAAGGCCGGCGATGCCGAGACGGTCTCGAAATACCTGGTCTTGGTCTCCAGGTCCTGTTCGACGATCCGGAAATGGTTGTTTCCGGACTCCAGGGTGATTTCCGCGGCCCGGTACAGCAGGTAGCTTTCCACGGTTTCTCGCGGTGTCCGTGAGTTGCCCGCGAAGGAGACCCGGTAGCGGTCGCCCTCGGTTTGTCTTTCACTGTAGCCCTTGCCGTCATCCGCTGGCCCGTAGGGCGTGGGTGTCGTGCAGCCGAAAATCAGGAGCGCGAGGCCCAGGGCGCCGACCAGACGCGCGGCTTTCGCGATGGCTTGAGGTCTTTCTTGCGCAAGCATTTGCTTCATCCCGATGACAAAAAAAGATCTTAGTCTGTTTTGGCACTCTGGCTATGTTTGCACTCTGGATCGCCGTCCCCATAGCATGGCTGACTCCTACCATAGAAATGATGGCAGGCGAACAGCCCGTCAAGTCCGCGAGGTTCCGCTTTTGAAGCTGATCCCAATTCTGCTGGCGGCGGCAATGCCGCTTGTGTCTGATCTGACGCGGCGCTTTAGAGCGGCTTTGGGACGGTTAGAAGCCTGAGCTTACGGAATCCTGCCTCGCGCAGACGCTGCATCAGGAATACGATTTCCGGTGCGGCTTTGTTGCCGTCGACCTTCAAGCGCAGCATGACATTGCCGTCCGGGGCATCCTCCAGGCGTTGCCGCGCCGCCGTGATCACCGCTTCTTCTGACATCTCGATTCCGTCAAGGGCGAAGCGGCCATCTGCCGAAGCAAGAATGACCATATCCTGAGGCCTGTTCTGGCCTTCGCTTTCGGACTTCGGCGGCTCGATAACGAAGGGGTCGGTCGCCGCCAACTGGCCGGCCAGCATGAAGAAGATCAACAGCAGGAACACCACATTGATCAGCGGCAGGATACGATCGTCGTCGCTTGCCCTGCGGGCCTTGTTTTGCCGGAACTGCATGCTGCTACTGCGCCGGATCGGCGATGAGAGAGAGGTCTGTCACGCCGGCCGCCGTCAGGCTGTCGAGGACGGCGACCGTATCCTGCATCACGACGCCCGCCGCCGGCTTCACCAGAACCCGCCGGTTCGGATCCCGTGCCAGTAGATCCTCAATGCGCTGGACCAGAGTTTCATGGGTGAGCGCTTCGCCGGACAGCCGGAGGCCGTCGCTCCGGACCTCCACCAGCAGCGCGCCCTCCAGTGGTGATCCACCACTGCTGGCGCCCGGCGCGTTCAGCTCGATCGAACGCCAGTCCAGAAAGGACGAGGCCAGCATGAAGAACACCAGCAGGATGAAGACGACGTCGATCAGAGGGGTTAAACTGATCAGTTGACGACGCCTACCTGCCGTCCGGAAGCCGCTACTCGCCAGCGGCGACGGCACCGGCGCGGAAGCCTGCTGGTGCATTCTCATGTCCCCCTTCCGGATGCCACAGGGCGTTTACCTCCTGTGAATCCCCGGCCAGATCCTGGGTGAAGATCCGGGTTACGGCATCTTCCATCTCATGGGCCAGACGTTCGACCCGCCGTTCCAGCCAGTTGATGACCGCGACGACCGGAATTGCGACGGCCAGGCCGGCGGCCGTGGTCAGCAGCGCGGCCCAGATGCCGCCTGACAGGATGGCAGGATTGACCTGATTGCCCGCCTCTTCGAGCTGCTGGAAGGCTTCGATCATGCCCAACACAGTGCCGAAGAGGCCGAGCAGCGGCGCCAGGCTGGCGATCACCTCGAGAGGCCGAAACCAGCTGCGCAGGTTTTCCAGCAGGCTGGTGCCGTGCCGCAGGACTTCCTCGCGCACCGTCTGTTCCCGGAGATCGTCGCGCGACTGTCCGCGGATGGCCAGGGCGATGACCTGTGCCAGAGGGCTCTTCGCCGTTCCAAGTGCCTGGAGCGCTTCGCGCGGCTGACCGGCCCGATAGAGAGCGACCGCCTGACGGCCGCGGCGGCGCTCGCTCACGCCCGAAATCTGAAACTGCCAGAGTTTCAAAAGAATGAGCGCCAGGGCAAAGACAGACATGACGATCAAAATCATGACCACGGGGCCACCGGCCTGAATCAGATCCATCACCTGATCCAGTGGCGCATTGGTCTCAAGGTTGCCCTCCGGCAGCGCCCCGGCGGTATCGGTTATCCCATTACTCTGATCGGTCATTTTTTCCCATGGTCTCTTTGTATGTCGGCAGCGGCCCTGCGAAGGGCGAATCCTGGCCGCCGGGAACTCTCTGTAGAAAGGCTATTTGATGAAAGGCACCGTGCCGCGCGTGCTGGCCGAGACCATACCGAGGCAGTCGTCGCGTTTTCCCTCCGCGTCGCTGCAGGCCGTCAGCTTGTTAAGCAGGATGCGTCCGATGCCGTCGCAGGGCAGCCCGGTGATATCGAAAACCTTCAGGCTGGTCTTGTCTTCGGGTAAGGGCGCGCCTTCGACAGCCAGGCGTTTTGCCACGATGCCTTCGCCGTCGAACAGCACCAGGTCGAGCTTAAGGCTTTGAAAGGCTACCGCGCTCTTGTTTTCGAACAGCAGGTACGCGCGACAGGCCTCGCCGGTGGGTTCGAGCTTGTTCAACTCGATCCGGACCTCGGGGGATGTCGTGGTAGCGTCTTGCGCGCTAGCAGAGGGGGCAAGGCCCAGTCCCAGGAAGAGCACCAGGGTTACCACTACGGAAACTACAAAAAGCACTGAAAGCAGCAGAACCTCGGAGGTTCCGCGCCTGGCGTCTTGTAGGTTTGGCTGCGTCGTTGTTTTCATGGGGTGTTCTATGCCATATCTGCGATTAATTCTCAATCGCGAAAAAATATCCAGAACCCCTGTTTCTTCCTTACAATTTGTCGCGAGCATCTGCCAAATTCCCGGTAAGTTTATGTATAAGAATCTGTGATCTGATTATATGGATTGCGGCAGCGATAGTCTCGCGGAGAACAGTTATAGAAATGCTCAGCTTTTTCATGCGCGCCCGGCAGCTTGATTTGAGTCGCTGCACCAAAGCGCTTGCGCTGCTGCTGGGGGTTTTTGTTTTTGCCGTTTTTGTGGTTTCTGAAGGGGCGCGGGCGCAGAGCAGCGACCAGACTGCCGCGCAGCGGCAGGCCGAGGCGGAGGCCCTGATTTCCCGTCTGTCGGACAAGGAAGTGCGCGAGTTACTGGTCGGCCGCCTGGCCGAGGTGGACGCACGGAGCCAGGCCGGGCGCGAGGAGTTCAATCCCGCGGTCATCATCTATCGCCTGCAGCGCGACATGGGCCTGATCAGTGAAGAGTTCCAGCACATCTTCGCGGCGGTCGGTAATCTGCCGGCTATCTTCCCGGCCGCCTGGGCGCGCTTCAGCGCCGACCGGGAAGATGGCGGCCTCGTCTGGTTCTTTACCTCGCTGGCCATTGCCTTCGGACTGGGTGTTCTGGCCGAGACGGCTTTGCGCCCCATCCTTATGGCGCGCTCTTCGGGTGGTGCTGATGCGGTTCCACCCGAGGTCCGGGAAAGCACCCGGCGCAAGGCCATGATGCTGGGTGGTGTCCTCATGAAGCGTCTGCTGCTTCTGGGGATCTTCGTGGCGGTCGCGACCACCGTCTTCGTGCTGTTCTTCGATACCACGCAGAAAGACCGGATCGCCTTCTTCTTCTACCTGACCGCCACCGGTGTGTTCCGCGCCAGCATCGCCTTTTCGCAGGCCTTTCACGCGCCCCGGCGCCCCGAACTGCGTCTGCCGCTCTACGATGACCGGGAAGCGGCCTATCTGCACCGGACCTTCCTGACCACCGTCGGCTTCGGCGCCTTCGCCTTCTTCACCTGTGCGCTGTTCGGCACGCTCGGTGTCGTGGGCTACGTGCATGAGCTCTTTCTGATCCTGGTGGGAACCATCACGATCACGCTGCTGATCTACACCATCATCTCCGGGCGCAGTCTGATCCGTAAGGACATTCGGAGTGGCGCACCGGCGGAGTCTTCGCGCGCCCGTTTTGCCCGGGCCTGGCCGTGGATCTTCGCCGTCTTCACCGGCTTCCTCTGGATCGGCATCGTGGTGCGCGAACTGCTCTACGACTTCGTGCCCTATGGCGCGGCGCTTTTCACCATTGCGCTTTTCGCGGTGATTCCCAGCCTGGACGCGCTCTTTCATCGCGATGCCCTGCGCTTCGAGGCCGCGGCGGATGATGTCCGCACGGCCCTGGCCAAGGCGGGCCGGCTGACCCTGTTGGTGCTGGTGGTGGTCTCGCTCGCCTCGGCCTGGCGTATCAACCCGCTGACCATGAGTGACGGGGGCATTGCGACGGCTCTGGCCGAAGCCGCCATGCAGGTGGCCGTGACCCTGCTGGTGGCCTATGCCATCTGGCAGGGTGTGCGTATCTACATCGACCGCAAGATCGCGGAGGAAGATGCGGAGTTCGCCGCCCAGGGGCAGGACCCTGCCGAGGCTGAGATCGGCGGCACCGGTATGTCGCGGATGCGCACGCTCTTTCCGCTGTTCAAGCGCTCGATACAGATGGTTCTCGGCGTGATCGTCCTGATGATCGTGCTCTCCGCCCTGGGGGTCGACATTGCGCCGATCCTGGCGGGTGCGGGCGTGATCGGGCTGGCCATCGGCTTCGGCTCTCAGACCCTGGTGCGCGATATCGTCTCCGGCGCCTTCTTCCTGATCGATGATGCTTTCCGGCTCGGTGAGTACATCATTGTCGGCTCGGTCCGGGGCACGGTCGAGAAGATCTCGCTGCGCTCCTTCCGCCTCCGGCATCACCGTGGCGCCATTCATACCGTCCCCTTCGGCACGATCGATACGCTGACCAATCTTTCCCGCGACTGGGTCATTATGAAGCTGAAGTTCCGGGTGCCTTTCGACACCGACGTGCGGGCGGTGAAGAAGATTTTCAAGAAAATCGGGGCGGACCTGCTCGAACATCCCGAAATCGGCGAAGATTTTATTCAGCCCTTCAAGTCCCAGGGGGTGTTCGAGGTCGATGACTACGGCTTGGTGATCCGGGCTAAATTCATGGCCAAACCGGGCCGCCAGTTCATGATCCGCAAGGAGGCCTATATTGCGGTCCAGGAGGCTTTCCAACAGCATGGCATCGAGTTCGCGCGGCCGGAGATCAAGGTGACGGTCGAGGATGATCACGACGACGAAGTCCCTGATTCAGGACGGAAAGTTACGCAGACCGCCGCGGGTGCCGCTGGCCGGATCGTGACCCACCCGGCAACCACCCCGGAAGCCGCCGAGAATGTCTGAGCCCATGGCCCGCTCCACTTCTAAGAATGAGGTCAGGTTCACCGGCTGAATGGGTCGCCAAAGGCAATTCCACGTAACCCGGAATTGACCTGGTGGCGAAGGTGCCGGATTCCAAATTCGTATGCTGGTTGAGAGGCCCGACTCTCGGGTTCAAGGCGTAAAAACAATCGCCGCGAGAATTTTTCCGGTTAAAAACTCGTTAAATCGCCCCTCCGTTAAGCAATCTTTCACTGACGTAGTCTTGAATAAGCCTGGGATATTTCCTGGTGGGATCATCCGGGCTATCCGGCAGTTGGCGACAGTCCATCGGCGTCGCAACTCTTTGTGGACAACGTCACGTGGGGATCAAGAGCTATGCAACAGTTCCGGAAACTTCTCAGCGTCGGTCTTGCCGTTACGGCGGCCGCAACCGCCGCGGCGGTATCAGGTGACTCAAACGCGGCCACGGCGGAGCCTGCGCTCCAGAAGTGCCTCTTCGTTTCCTCCTACCACAAAGGCTATGCCTGGTCGGACGGGGTGGAGCGAGGCCTGCGCGCGGCGCTGAAGGACCGCTGCGAACTCCGCCAGTTCGATATGGACACCAAGCGCAAGAAGACCGAAGCCGATAAGCAGAAGCAGGCTCTCGAGGCCAAGGGCGTGATCGAGAACTGGGCGCCGGACGTGGTGATCACTGCCGACGATAATGCCGCCAAGTATCTTATCCAGCAGTATTACCGTGATGCCGAGACACCCTTTGTTTTCAGCGGCGTGAACTGGACGGTGGAGGCCTACGGCTTTCCTTACAGCAACGTGACCGGCATGATCGAGGTCGCGCCGATCGAGCCGATGTTCAAGCGTGCCGAAGAGGTTTCGCCCGGAGTTCGTCGCGCCTTTTATCTCGGTGCCGATACCCTGACCGAAAAGAAGAACATGAAGCGCATTCAGGAGGCCTCGGCGCGTCTGGGGATCGAGTTCGACTTCGTGCTGGCGGGCAGCCTGGAGGACTGGATGGCCGGTTATCGCCAGGCCCAGGCGCATGATCTGGTGATCATGGGCAGTAACGCCGGCATCAACGACTGGGACGACGAACGGGCGCGGGAGTTCGTCCAGGGCGCCGCCCAGCGCCTGAGCATGACCAACCATTTCTGGATGATGCCTTACACCATGGTCGGCATCACCAAGGTGGCGGAAGAACAGGGCGAATGGGCCGGCAAGACGGCGCTGCGGATCCTGGGCGGCATGCAGCCTGGCGATATCCCGATCGTCGCCAACAACCGGCGCGATATCTGGATCAACACCGAGGTTCTGTCCGCTGCCGACATTCGGCTGCCGCGCGGCCTGATGCGCAAAGCGAAGCGAGTGACAGGGTTTGCCTCAAACTCATAACGCACGTCTTTTCAAGACCTGGGAAGTTTCCGCCCTGGTGTTTCTGGTGGGCGCGATCTGCGCCGGCCTGAGCAGCCTTGCGATCAAGACTGACCTGATCGATGCGAAAGAGATCTTTACCCAGCAGGCCTATACCTTCGAGCGGGAGGTGGCCCACCGTTTCGCCAGCGCTGATGCGGTTCTGACCACGCTGGTCGAGCTGCATCACGCCAGCGACGAGGTGGAGGCCTATGAGTTCGCGACGCTGTCGCGCGAACTCCTGGAGGCCTATCCGCATATCCGCACCATCGCCAAGCTCACGGCTCTGCGCCAGGGTGACCGGGCCGACCTGGAAGAAAGCATGCAGGCGGGTGGCTTTCCGCAGTTTCAGTTGACCGAAAGGAATGCCGAGGGTGCGATGGTTCGGGCGCAGGACCGTGACCTGGCGATGCCGGTCACGTCACTGGAGCCCTTCAATCCTGAATTTGCGCAGTTGGTCGGTTTCGACGCCTTTTCGGACCCGGCCATGGCGATTGCAATCCGCCGGGCGATCGACAGTGGTGCGGTGATCGCCTCGGACGTTCTGGACATTCCCCATGTCGGGCGCGGTTTCTTCGCCTTCAAGGCGGTCTATTTCGGTTACGACTCACCGACCTCCGTGGAATCGCGGCGCCTGCAGGTGAGTGGGATGGTGGCGCTCTTTCTCGACGCCGACCGCTTCTTCCGCGACAGCAGCGACAATTTCGATCGCTTCGTCGTGCGCAGCTTCGACGAACGTCAGTACAGCCTGGAGCAGGAGAGTTATCTCTATCGGCAGGAGCGCAGCCCGGATACCGCCGGGCCGCCGGTCTTTGATCCCTTCCGCCTCGAGCTGCCGCTGTTTTCTCAGGGCCGTACCTTTGTTCTCGAGATCATCGCGCGGCCGGGACTGGATGTGATCCGTGGCTGGTTCGTGGGGATCTTCGTTCTTCTGCCGGCGGTCGCCGGCACCTTTCTGATTCTGGCCCTGGCCAATCATCGGCGGCGACAGCGGCAGGCGCGCGAGGATGAGAAGAAGCTGCGCGAAAACGAAGAGCGTTTTCGTGACTTCGCCGAGATCGCGTCGGACTGGTTCTGGGCCACGGACCAGAATCACGTCTTTTTCTATCTGTCCGATCAGTTGACCGCGGCGATCGGACTGAAACCGGAAGAGGTCATCGGCAGGACGCGGACCGAGCTGGCACAGGACAGCCCCCGGGACGTCAAGTGGCAGCAGCACCTGACGGACCTCGCCAATCACCGGCCGTTCCGGGACTTCCGCTATGAGTACATCAACCACGAGAGACAGTCGCTCTGGGTGTCCATCAGCGGCAAGCCGGTTTTCGATGAAGAGCGGCAGTTCAAGGGCTACCGGGGTACCGGCACAAACATCACCTCCGAAGTCGAGGCGCAAACCGAACTGCGTCAGGCCAAGGAAGAAGCCGAGATCGCCAGCCGGAGCAAGTCGACCTTCCTCGCCAACATGAGTCACGAACTGCGGACCCCGCTCAACGCCATCATCGGCTTCTCCGATCTGATGAACCGCGGTGTTTCGGGGCCGATCGAGAACGAGCGGCACCAGGAATATGTCCGCGACATCTACGGCGCCGGCGAGCATCTGCTGTCGATTATCAATGAAATCCTCGATCTGGCGAAGGTCGAAGCCGGAAACTCGCCCTTGAACGAAGACGGCATCGATGTGCGCGAGGTGATGCAGTCGGTGCGTTCGCTGATCATCGAGCGGGCCCAGGAGAACGAAATCGAGCTGGAGGTCGAGCCGCAACCCGGCAGCGGTGCCGACCTGCCGCCGCTTTGGGCGGATACGCGCAAGCTGAAACAGGTTCTGGTGAACCTGCTGTCCAATGCCGTGAAATTTACCCCGCCCGGGGGCCGCGTGGCGCTGCGCGTTTCCTGCGATCCCGACCAGGGTTACCTGTTCCAGGTCGAGGATACCGGCATCGGCATCGCGCCCGAGGACATTCCCAAGGCGCTCGCCGCCTTCCAGCAGATCGACAGCGAATTGAACCGCAAATACGAGGGTACCGGCCTCGGTCTGCCGCTGGCCAAGGCCTTCGTCGAGCAGCACGGCGGTTCCCTGACCCTGCACAGTGTGGTCGATCAGGGCACGCTGGCGACGGTCCTCTTGCCGGCCGAACGCATTCTGTCTTCTTCCCCCGCGCCTTCGCCGGCCAGTGACGTCGCGGCAAAGTCTGCCTGACCCCTATCACTCCCGCTTTATTCCGGCCGGCCTGCAAGTCACGGCCCGTTTTCATGGCTCCGGGCGTTAACCATAAGCGTTCAAAGGATATGTTGTCATTCTCTAGATAATTGAGCATGCTGTAGATCTTCTACCATAATTATAGGTATGCTTACATGTCTTTGACCGGCGGTGCGACCGAGGAGAGGCAGGTATGAACGGCGGAATGTATCCCCTTGGCGGCGAGGCAAAGGTCGCTCCACGCCGGCTGGAGCAGCCCATCACGGCAGCCTATGCCTGGCGCTCTGGCGCGTTGCAGCGTGCCGACTGGCTGCTGCCGATCCCCGATGCGGCCATGACGGAACTGGATGAGCTGGCTGGCAAGCTGAGCGACTACGAAGGCGCGATCGAGGCTTTGGAGCCGCAGGACTATGCTTTCGAGGCGGTCGCGCAGATGATGGCGGAGGTGCGGGAAAGACTGGACAAGGGGCTGGGTTTCGCGCTGCTCGACAGGTTGCCGGTCGAGCGCTGGGGTGAGCGAACCTCCAAGGCGATAGCCTGGCTGCTGACCTCCCTGCTGGGGCCGGTGGTCATGCAGAAGCTGGACGGCACGCGGCTCTATGAGGTCAAGGATTCCGGCGCCAAGCTTGGTTATGGCGTCCGACGCTCCGTCACCAACTTGAACCAGGATTTCCACACCGATGGCGGCTGGCTTGCCGATGCGCCCGAAGTGGTTTCCCTGGTCTGCCTGCGGCAGGCCCGCAGCGGCGGCAGCAGCCGGGTGGCAAGCCTCGCCCATGCCCACAACGAGATGCTGGCCCGCCATCCGCAGCTTCTCGCCCGGCTCTACGATGATTTCTGGTGGGACCGGCAGGCCGAGCATGCGCCGGAAGAGAGCAAGAGCAGTCTGCACCCGGTGTTTGCCTGGCGCGGCGGGAAGCTGATCGCCCGGCATTACGATGACTATGTGCGTAAGGGCTACCAGCTTCTCGAGCGTCGACTGGACGATAAAGGCGAAGCTGCACTGTCGGCTATGAAAGCCATCGTCGCTGAACCTGAAAGCTGGATTGAGTTTCGGCTGGAGTCAGGACAGATCGAGTACGTCAACAATCATCTGCTGGCACACGCCCGCGGGGCCTTCGAGGACGACGACGGAGGGAGTGGACGCTGCCTTCTGCGGCTCTGGAACCGGCGCGCGGGCGGAATCGCGTTGGAGCCCGTGGGGGCTGCGCCCTCTGTTCTGCCTGGCGGAGCCGGCGAGGGGCCGGCGCGCTAAGTGTGGGAGTTCGATAATCTCGAGTTCGCGCCGCTGATCTATGCCGCTGTCGTCCTCTTTCTCGCCTATTTGATTCGCGGGATCGCCGGCTTCGGCTCAGGCCTGATTGCCGTGCCGCTGTTGGCGCAGGTCTTTCCGGTGCAGGAAGTGGTGCCCGTCGTGGTCTTTCTCGACTACGTGGGTTCGGCCAGTCAGGGTCTGCGCAATCGCGAGGCCATTGCCTGGCGTGAGCAACTGCCGTTGATTCCCTTCAGCCTGCTTGGGGTCGCGGCCGGCCTGACGCTTCTGACCCTGGCGCAGGAGGCCCTTCTGGCCCAGGCGCTTGGCGGCTTCGTGATTCTCTACGCCGTCTATCAACTCCTGCCCCTGCCGACCCTGCGCGGTTCGCGCCTCTTTGCGCTGCCGCTCGGGTTCATGGGGGGCTTCGTGGGCACGATCTTCGGGACCGGCGGGCCCTTTTACGTCATTTATCTGGGCCTGCGCGCATTGGAAAAAACCGCTTTCCGTGCCACCTTCGCCATGAACTTCCTGATCGATGGCGCGATCAGGCTCGGTGCTTTCGGTCTCTTCGGCTTCTTCAAGGGCGGGGTTCTCATGGGCTCGATCGCGGCCCTGCCGATTGTCGCCCTCGGCCTCTGGGTTGGTGGCCGCATCCATACCGAGCTGAGCCAGCAGGCTTATCTGCGAATTATCAGCCTGGTGGTTTTCGTCAGTGGCGTGGCGCTATTGTTCAAGGGGTGAGATCAAACAGGAAGGGGACTCTCGGTGCGGTGCGGAGATTTGAAAGCAGGTGCCACACGCCACTGCCCGTCGCCGCGCTACTGCAAAGCTCTTCTCTCGAGCCTGTTGTTTTCCCTGCTGATCGTGGGCTGTGCCGGCGGCCGCTACATAGCCATACCCCCGACCGTGGTTCCGGCGCCCCTCCACCTGTCCGACCCCAGGTTGCTCCAGCCGCCGCCCGCGCACGCGCTTGCGCGTTTTACGATCGATGCGGAGGGCTACATCGTCGATGGTCCCCGTTCGCGCCCCGGCGAACCGGTCGATCACACTCTGCTCATGACCAACGAACAGATTGCGGAAAGCTTCGCCAGGATCGCGCTCACGGGTGGTGAGGAGTTTGACGTGGAGTATGCGCACCCGGAGGCGGCGGGATCGCAGAAAGGGCGAAAAGGCAGGCTGTGGAAGTACGAGCAGGACATCGGGCAAACGATTTTTTATCGAGGCGGGCTTGTTACCGGCGAGCTCTATTTGGCGTTGGATCAGGCCGCAAAGCAGATTGCCGCCAACACGGGACTCCGGATTCCGATTTTGCCGCAGCAGGGGGAGCGCGAATCTCTGGCCTATATCTTTGTCCGGGATCTGAAGGATATGCGCAAGCTCGCCAGGGATATGCGGGATCTTTCAGGCCAATACGCCGAGCAAAGCCATCAATGGTACGTTTTCCAGAACCTGGCGAGCACCTTCGACGTGATCGTCAGGGAGGAGCTGGAGTCCTGCTTCGCCTTTCCAAGTTTCGCGGAAGACGGCAGGCGCGGCACCACTCTGATCGTCTTTTTCCTGAGTGTCCCCAGCCACACCCTGGAGTCCTGCGTCTACGAGGAAACCATCCAGTCCATGGGCCTGTTCAACGACGATGATTCCCTCTTCAACACCATGTTCACCGACTCCTTCAAGGAGTACCTCTTTCCGACCGAACTCGACTGGATGATGTTACGGATCCTTTACGATGACCGGATCAGGAACGGCATGACCCGAAAAGAAGTCATGCCCATCGTCCGAAAGATTCTCAAGGAAACCCGCGCCTACGGCGAACAGCCCGGGGCGCAGCCGCTGACACTCCTGAATTGAATTCTGTGAGGCTTGGCGGCGGGAGAGACGAGGTCCGAACCCGGCGCCTGCAGTTAGGCTTGGCGTGGCGGCTAACTGCAAACAAAGATTGGCGGACCCGACAGGATTCGAACCTGTGACCTCTGCCTTCGGAGGGCAGCGCTCTATCCAGCTGAGCTACGGGTCCTGAAGAAGTGCGGCGGAACATACTGCAAGCTGCTGGCTTGGTAAAGAGCGCTCATGGGCCGCCGTTGCGATATCTTGTCCGGGCGCCTGGTCCCTGTGGCCGGAATATGCCCTATCCGGCCAGGACCGCCATGTCGTCCCAGGCCATCAAACGGTAATCGACCGTCACGCCGCCCATTTCCTCCTGGTCCCAACTGCGGCTGTCTCCGCCCATCCTTTCGTAGAAACGGATGGCGCTCTGGTTACCCTCGAGCACTTCGAGGGCGAGTGAGCGGTGGCCGGCCGCCAGGCTTTCCGTGGCCGCGTGGCGTAGCAGCGCTTCGCCGATTCCCCCGCCGCGCAGGCCGGGCCGGACGTGCAGGTTTTCTACGTAGCAATCATAGCCGGGCTTGTAGTTGAACCAGACGGAAATGAAGGCGACGAGCTGGCCGTCCCGCTCCGCCAGCCGCACGATACCTTCGGGTCGCTCCGGCACCTCTTCCGGCTCCGCGATGCCGGCGAGCAGACTGCGCCAGCGGCGTCGATGGCGTTCGGGCACGATCTCGTCGAGATACTGGTCAGGCAGAAGCTCCCGATAGGCGCTCTGCCAGCTCAGTGTATGCAACTCGGCAACCGCCTGCGCATCGGTGGCGGCGGCCGCACGGATCGTCAGGACCGGCGCCTCTCCGACGCCTGTTGGTGGGTGACTCTGGGAAGACATAACCGGATAACCGCGAATGTGACGTCCTTGACCAGAGGGTGTGGCATTGCTCCGGTTCCGGGGTCAAGCAACTTCATCGGACAGCTATGAAGGGCGGGAAAATCAGTTCGCCTGTTCCGCGCGCAGGTGATAGCGGCCGTCTTTCAGGCCGTCGAAAACGTCTTCCAGGCTCGGGTGGCGCACCGGGCCGCCGTCCTGGTCCTGCAGCAGGTTCTGTTCGGATACGTAGGCGACGTAGGGGCCTTCGGCGTTTTCGGCGAAGAGGTGATAGAAGGGCTGGTCCTTCGAGGGGCGCAGATGCTCGGGGATGGCCTGGTACCATTCCTCGCTGTTGCTGAAGACCGGGTCCACGTCAAAGATCACGCCGCGGAAGGGATAGATCCGGTGGCGGACGATCTCACCAATGCCGAACTTTGCGGTCGAGGACTCCATGGCTTCCTTTTCTCAAAAGCACTGGCCTTTAGGACGGTCGGCCCTAAGCGCTGCGGATCTCTCCACCCGACATTTGGCCGTCGCCATCCTGGCCGCCCGGCGTAGTTTAACAGGGCGCAGTTTAACAGTCAGATGGTTAACGCCGGTTTTATCCCGTGGCACCCGGTGGCGTAAAGCTAGGAATAATCCTTACCACTCCAGGTGTCTCAACAGAGCGCGCATCACGCGATTCGGAGGGCTTGGCGAGCCCGCTATCCGCGCTGCCCCGGCTTTAGCAGTTACAGCTCTCCAGCGGCAGGTCGCGCGCCAGCCAGCCCGGGCCACTCGCGCTGCCGAGCATGCCTTCCTTGATGTTCAGTATCCGGGTGAAACCGGCGGCCTGCAGGGCGTTCTGGGCCAGGGTCGAGCGGTTGCCGCGGGCGCAGATCAGCGCCACGGGACGATCGAGGTCACCGCCGACGGACTGCTTCAGGGCTGCGACGAAGCCTGCGAGTCCCTCGGGGTCATGGATGGTGACCGCTTTGGCCCCGGCTGGCAGTCCGGTCTGCCGCCATTCCTGCGGCGAGCGCACATCGACGATCGTGACCTCGCCGGTCCGGGCGCGCTCCAGGGCTTCGGGGCCCGTGATATCCGTGCCCGGCGCCGACTCGGCCGCGGCAGGTTTTCCGGTCATCGCCAAGGCGCCGAGCGCCAAGCCGGTCGCGAGGCCTAGCAGGACTTCGCGCCGCTCCGGTGACGCGGTGCCGGCCCGAGTCGATTCGTTCCGCTTGCGATACATTATCGATTCCCTGTTCTTGTCTACAGCCTGCTGCCGAGAGCGCTCATAAAGAAACTATGGTTCCCAGGCCCGAAAAGGCCAGTCACAAGCGCGCGAACCGCTCCGCGATCTTGGCCGGGGGGGCCCGGTTTCCCGTTTCTGGCTTACGCTTTCCGGCCCTCCTTCTGGCGCATGACCTTCTCGTGCAATACGGGGTCGCGCAGGAAGCTCAAAAGCGTGAAGCGCCGGCCTTTGGTGACCGGAAGGGCTTCATGGATCAGCGAGCAGGAAAAGAGAATGGCATCGCCGCTGCGCGGCCGGTAGGCCTCGGGGCCGTACTCTGGAAAGCGCAGGCCGCCGCCTTCGTAATCCTCGGTATTGAGGTTGAGGGTGAGCGCGAACATCCGCGCCTGAGTGTCCGGTGTGCTGTTGTCCCGATGCGGCCGGAAGTAGTCGCCACGCTCGGCGTCGTAACAGGTGATCACGAAGCGGTCGAAGCGGAAGCGCTGAAAGTAGAAGGCCTTGACCAGCTCCGGGGCGATCCGCCGGCCAACAAGATCCGTCAACCAGCGGTCGAGGGCCGGATCCTTGACCTGGTGATCGCGCCGTTTCTTCATATCGGGATCGACACGGCGGGTGTCTTTACCGTCGATCCGTGTGGTGACCAGGCCTTCCTCGTTGTCCTTTTGCCAACGCGCGATCAGGGCGTCGCAATCATCCCGGTCCAGCACCTTGGGAACGATGAGCACCGGCGCCGTGCGCTGTGGCTCCGGGGCCAGGGCTTCCGGGTTGCGCGCCTCGTAGAATGCCAAGAACTCGTTCGCCAACGCCTCTTTCGGGATCTCGGCGAGCGCGAGGCTCCGGAAGAGGCGCTGGTTCTCGTCCAGCAGGAGGCAGAAAGCCTGCCCGTCTGTGAAGCCGCTTGCGCGACGCAGTTCGCCCAGGACCTTGCCCTGGGGATCGGCATACAGCAGGAAGGGCAGCTTGAGCCGCTGCGCTATCCCTTTGGACTGTTCCACCTGCAGCCCGCCGATGGCGAAGACATCGATCCGGGCATCCTGTAAGGCCTGATGGGCGGCGGCAAGTTCCGCAAGCCTGGCGGTCGCGTCCGGCGTTTCCTCCGGAAAGACCATCAGTAGATTTCTGAAGCCGCGGGTTCTTTCATAGAAGACCCAGAGATAACCATCGCTGCTCGGAAGTACGAAGTTGCCGAGCCGGTCGCCAGGCGCCAGGGCCGGACGCTCGGGAAGTGGAGGCAGGTCGGCGGCGGTCGTTTGAGAGGAGGTCAAAGGCTTTCGGTCCCAGCGGTTCGGGCGCTTCACAAATCTCAGTCTTGTAGTTAAGTGTCAGGCCCCGGCTCGTCAATGCGCTTGCCTGGCGGTGGCGCCAGAGCATGAGACCCGAGCATGGGACTTGAGCATGGCGACCGGACCATGGCGGCCTGAGCGGGGTGCGCGCTGGTCCTGCTTCATGGGATCTTGTAGTTTTCGCTGCGATACTATTTTGTAGCTATGGTTTTTATGCACTCCGGATCGACATGAACGATAACGCGCCCAAATGGCTCAAGCCCCTGACCGAATATGGTCCGCTGGTGGTTTTCTTCGTTGCCTACTACGTCCAGAAGGATCTCTTCGTCGCGACCGCGGGACTGATGATCGCCACGGCGATCTCTCTCGCCCTGTCGCTGATTATGATCCGTAAGGTGCCCCTGATGCCGCTGATCACAGCGGTGATCGTCGGGGTCTTCGGCGGCCTCACCCTCCTGCTCAATGACGAGACCTTCATCAAGCTGAAGCCGACCATCGTCCAGGCGCTCTTCGCAGTCATCCTGCTCGGCGGACTGGCCTTCGGCAAAGCTCTGCTCAAGCCGGTCATGGGTTCGGCCTGGCCGATGGACGACACCGGCTGGCGGCGCCTGACCCTGAATTTCGGCTTGTTTTTTGCCGCCATGGCGGTTTTGAACGAGGTGGTCTGGCGCACCCAGAGTGAAGAGTTCTGGGTGAACTTCAAGGTCTTCGGCCTGATGGGTCTGACCTTCCTCTTCGTCCTGACCCAACTGCCGCTGATGAACCGCCACGCTCTGCCCGAAGAGGCCGAGGAAAGCAGCGAGAACTGAGCGCTTCGAAAATTCAGATGAAGTCTTAGGACCCGGCGGAACTCCGCGAATCGGCTGCCTTGACCGCAGCCTCCGCAGGCGTGCGGAAATCTTCCAGTGCCTCTTGCGCCAGCCGGTCGGCCCCCGAGGGTAAGGGCCGGGCGTTCCCCGCGCTTTGCGCCTGATCCTCCGTCCACTGCAGGATGTCGGCCAGCACGACGCCGGCGTCCAGGTCCCGCAACAGCATGTGCCAGCCGTTGCTGTAGAGCGCGAGCCGCTGCCGGGCGCGCCGGGCGGACGGCAGGTTGGCCCAGAGCTCCAGGGTCGGCTCGCGCGGCACGATCTCGTCCTTCTCGCCGTACAGCAGCAGGGCCGGGGCGTCCAAAGCCGGGGCCGCCGCCAGCGCCTGGTCCATCAGATCGACCAGGCCGTGGATGGCGTCGACGCGCGTACCCTTGATGACCAGGGGATCGCGTCCCAGGCCGCGCAGCATGTCGATGTTGTCGGAGGCCTGGATCTTCAGGCCCGATCCGCTGAAGCGCGCCCAGGGGATCGCGCGGGCGGAGATCCAGAGGGCCGTGCGCTGGTACCAGGGCATGGTCGCGCGGGCCCAAACCGCCGGCGCCGATAGGATGACACCGTCGGCATCGGGCCGGTTCGGCGAATTGTAGGCGGCCAGAATGACTGCGCCGCCCATGGATTCACCCAGAAGATAGAGCGGCTTGCCCGGATGCCGCTGGCGCAGGGCGCGGCTGGCGTCGGCCAGGTCGCCGGTCAGAACGCCGCTGCCGGCCCAGAGGCCCCGATGCGGTGCTTCGCCGAAGCCGCGCTGATCGTAGGCGTAAACCGCCAGGCCCATGGCGGCGAAGATCTGCCCGGGATTTTCGAAGGCGTTGGAATAGTCGTTGAAGCCGTGCAGGGCGAGGATCACGCCCCTGATCTCAGGCTCCTGCCGCCCCTGCTCACCCTCTTGAGCGGGCGGCAGCCAGCTACGGAGCGGCAGGGAGAGACCGTCCGAGGTCGTAAAGCTGCTCTCGCTCAACAGCGGCGCCTCGGCGCCGGGGCCGCGCGGCGCGAGGTTCGGGGCACAGGCGGTCAGCAGGGTGATGGCCAGCGCGATCAGGACCGCGCCGGTCCAAAGGGCGCGCGTGGTCGCCCTGCGCCGCACCGGGCTTCCGGGCCCTTTACCCTCCAGCGTCAATGGGCCGCCTCATCGTGGGCGCCGCGGGTCAGTTGCAGGAAGATATCCTCCAGGTCAGACTGATCCGTCGTGACGTCCGCGATCTTCAGGCCGGCGCGGCAGACCGCATCGAGGATGCCTGAGACCGCGCTCTCGCTGGCCCGGTAGTGGAACACCAGCTTGCGCGGCTCCGGGTGATCGACATTGAAGGCGGTCAGGGCTTCGGGAAGCTCCGCAAGGTCTTCGGCCAGAACGATCGCCAATGATTTGTTGTCCAGCCGGGCCAGCAGGGCCGGTGTGGTGTCGCAGGCGATCACCCGCCCATGATTGATGATCGCGATCTGGTCGCAGAGCTCCTCGGCCTCTTCCAGATAGTGGGTCGTCAGCAGGATCGTGGTGCCGTTTTCGTTCAGTTCGCGCACATGGGACCAGAGCTGCTGGCGCAGTTCGATATCTACACCCGCCGTGGGCTCGTCCAGCACCAGGACCGGCGGATTGTGGACCATGGCCTTGGCCACCATCAGGCGCCGGCGCATACCGCCGGACAGGGTCCGGGCGTAGGCGTTGGCTTTGTCCGACAGGCCCAGGGCGGCCAGGATCTCGTCCGATTGCCGTTCGCCCGGCGGCACGCCGTAGAGACCGGCCTGAAGCTCCAGCAGTTCGCGCGGGGTGAAGAAAGGATCGACGTTCAGCTCCTGGGGCACCACGCCGATCGCCGCCCGGGCCTGGCGGGTGTGGGTGATGATGTCCAGGTCCCAGATGCGCGCGCTGCCGCTGGTCTTGTTCACCAGTCCGGCCAGGATATTGATCATGGTCGACTTGCCTGCGCCGTTGGGCCCCAGCAGGCCGAAGACGGACCCCCGGGGGATCGCCAGATCCACATCGATCAGCGCCTTTTTGGCTTCGCTCCGGCCGCTCGCCTGGTAGGTCTTGGTCAGGCCCTTCAGTTCCACCGCATACTTGGGCAGGGTTTTGACGCTGGCGTTCAGAGCGGCCTCGTCCAGTTCGCGGGTTGTCAGGCTGTCGGGCATGGCTGCGTGCATTTCTCGGCTATTTTGACTCACGAGCGTTAATCAAGGGTGCAGAGGCCTTTGAATGGGGCGCGGTATCGAGACGGGAGCCACCGGCTTCGGGCGCCGTTATGGCTTTCGGCCGTCCCGCTGCAAAGGTCATTGATCACGCCGCATCAATGGGTATCATCCGCAGAGATAAGGGTCAAACCGCGTCCCTTAAAGTCTTCTCTCGGCTTCTTGATCCGAAAGATCCGGTTCCGCAGGGAAGGCCGTGAGGCCGGAACGGCTTGAATGCCGCTTGAACCTGAGTGAGAATCCGTCGCCCTGTGAGGTGGGCTTTGTTAAACGGGGAGTGACCATGGAACCGGCCGAGACCATCACCGTGGAGTCGGAAATCGTTGCCTGCGACGGCGGCAACGGCCCGCTCGGGCATCCCCGGGTCTATCTCAACATGGAAGGCAAGGGCCAGATCGACTGCCCCTACTGCGGCCGCCGCTATGTCCTGGCCGAGGGGGCCGTGTCCGCGGGACACTGACCTGGACGGCCTTTTCAGCGGACATCCACTCAGCGGACATCCACTGCCCGGCCGGGCGACTATTTCTTGCTGCCGATCTTTTCCATGGTGCCCATGACCAACCGCTCGCTGAAGCCGAGCGCGAAGGCAAGAAGCCAGACGGCCACGTTGTTATTGTCGCCCAGATCGAAAAAACCAGTCTTCAATGAAAGCACCGCGATGATGCCCGATGCGGCGCCGATCAGCGGCCGGGCAATTGTCACCATGATGCTGGTGAACTGATCCGGTATCACGTCCTTGTTGGACAGCGACATGAGGGCGCTGAGGCAGGCGCCCATGCCGCCCAGAAGCATGCAACTCGCGAGCAACTCCCAGGATATCGGCTCGCTTGCGATGTAGACGCGAAACGGCCGGTCGCCAAGCCCAATGGCGGAAAGGTAGAGCAGCAGCAACGCCAATAGAAAAACAGCAAGGATCACCATGCGGCTGCGCACACGGTCCTTTCTGAAATAGAGATTGTCGTTGTGGGCGTCCCGGATCATCAGCGCCTCTGCAATCAGCCGCCGTTTGGCTTCCGGATTGTCAGTGTCTTCCGCCAGGCAGAGAATTTCGGCCACCGATTTATGGCGCCAGCCTTCCAGCTTCTGCGCCGCCTCATGCGCCAGGCTGATCTGTACTGCCTTTAGCTCATTGTCGTCCAGCAGGTGCAGTTCCGCCCGGCGGGCCGCGTTATAGCATTTCCAGGCGCTGTCGATGTCCGCCAGGGCAATCGCCCTTTCGGCCTTTTCCAGGAAGCCGATGCAGCGCTTCTTGGCCGCTTGCCTTCCGGTTTTCTCGCCCGCTTGATTGGCGTCATCATCATCCGCGTTATCAGAGTCGTTTTTATCAGAGTCCTTGTCGTCTGCGTTACCGGAGCCGTTATCCTCTGTTTCGAGCCGGATAAGAAAACACCGGATTTCGCCTTTCAATCGCGTGGCGTTTACGTTGCGGAACAAAAAAGAACAGGCTGCATTCGTTAGGGTCGCCCAACTCGGGCAAGCGGATTCGCTCATGTTTCGGCACTCCCCCAAAGCGCATCATTCCCAGACCTTGCGGTTTATGCAACGCCGGCTGACCGGCGTGTAAAATACTAAAGATAGTATATATCTTTCAAAAAAAACTTTTGAGCTGTGGTGATTTTAGCGTCGAATACAGTCGTTCGCGGTGAGTTGTCTGCGCATTACCTCAAGTCTACTGCAAGCGGTTTTGTATTCGATCCAAGGCTCTGAGAAACAGGGCCGGTTCGTCCAGGCTGCGCGACAGCACCAGGGCGCCCTGGATGCCACTGACGGTATCCTCGGCCAGGGCCTCGGCGGCCGGGCGCGTGTGTCCGGCCCGTTGCAGGCAGTTTGCCAGGTCGGCGATCCAGGTCGCGAAGTAGCCCTGGATCTCCTGCCCGAAGCGTTCGCGCTCCTGGCCCAGGGCGAAGGCCCCGACCAGGCAGACCCGGCGGCCGGAGCGGAAGTAGCGGTTGCTCGCCGCGAACATCTGCGCCAGAGCGGCCTGCGCGTCCGGTGCCTCCCGCAAGGGCCGAAAGATCTCCTCTTCGAACCAGCGCCTGATCTCGGCGAGGACCGCTTCGGCCATCTCCTCCTTACCGCCCGGAAAGAAGTGGTAGAGGCTGCCCTTGCCCAGTCCGGTCTTCCTGGTGATGACCGACAGGCTCGCGCCTTCGAAGCCGTAGGTTCTGAAGACCTCGGCCAGCGCCGCCACGGCATCGCTGCGTTCCATCACCACGCTCGCTACCTCTCCTTCCGGGCCAATCTCTTCTCTCTAGCCGGTCCGCCGCCGCCAACGCACGCCCAAAACGGCGCGCTCCCGAACCTTTCCGCTCTTGAAATCAAGACGCTTAAATCCCACTGTACCAATCAGTACAATGTGGATTGATCGTCAGGATTCAAGCCTGACCAAGCATAGCGAAGAGAAGAAAGGTCCGTCATGGAGCAACGTCCCCCCTTACCGCCTTTTACCGAGGAAACCGCGCGCCAGAAGGTTCAGGCCGCCGAAGACGCCTGGAACACCCGCGATCCGGAACGGGTTTCCATGGCCTATACGCTCGATTCTCAATGGCGGAACCGGGCCGAGTTCCTGAACGGCCGGGAGGAGATCCGCGACTTCCTGAAGCGCAAGTGGGATCGCGAGCTCGACTACCGTCTGCGCAAGGAACTCTGGTGCTTCACCGACAACCGGATCGGCGTGACCTTTCGCTACGAATGGCACGACGACTCCGGCCAGTGGTTTCGCTCTTACGGCAACGAGCTCTGGGAGTTCGATGAGAACGGACTCATGCGCCGCCGCATCGCCAGCATCAACGATCTGCCGATCACTGAGGCGGACCGGGAGTTCCGCTGGGAACGCTGAGTGCGACTGTGGCAAATGTAGGTCATTTCCGAGCGTGGCTGTGACCTCTTTGGGGCGGAATGATCCTCCGGCGAAGGCGTTGCGTATCTCCTGGTAATCAAAAACACACAGCCAGGAGAACCGATGTGAAACAGCTACGCCTTTCTCTGTTCGCCACTCTTGCCGCTCTGCCCCTGCTCTTCGGTGGGCTTGCCGCGAAGGCCGCGGATATCGTCGATACCGCGGTCGAGGCCGGTCAGTTCAAGACTCTCGTTGCCGCGGTCCAGGCTGCGGATCTGGTCGAAACGCTCAAGGGCGATGGGCCTTTCACCGTTTTTGCGCCAACCGACGAAGCCTTCGCCAAGCTTCCCGAAGGCACGGTCGAAGACCTGCTGAAGCCGGAAAACAAGGACAAGCTGGTCGCCGTCCTGACCTACCACGTGGTCCCCGGTAAGATCATGTCCAGTGACATCGCCGGCAAGTCCACCGAGGTTGAGACCGTCCAGGGCAGCAAGCTCGCCGTCGATGCCATGGACGGCGTCAAGGTCGATGCCGCCGAGGTGATCAAGGCCGATATCGAAACCTCGAACGGCGTTATCCATGTCATCGATACGGTTGTGCTTCCGAAGTAAGCACGACCTGACAATTGTACGGAAAAGGCCGGCACCGCGCCGGCCTTTTTTGTTATGCTGACTTCATCGCCATAGCTTCCCGCCGCCCCCGGTTTTCGCCGAAGCGGATGTAACTTAGCGCTGAATCAGGATGTTAACCCTATGGACTCCATCGATCGCATCATGAGCCTCCTGAAGCTCGCCGAAGGGCTGAAACGGGAACTGCGGCATAGCTGGCTGTCGGACGGCCGGCGCGAATCGGTGGCCGAGCATAGTTGGCAGATGGCGCTCATGGCCATGTTGATGCACCGGCACCTGGAGCATCCGGTTGATCTGAGCAAAACCCTCCAGATGATCATCGTGCATGACCTGGTCGAGGCCGAGGCCGGCGATGTTCCCTTCTTCGAAACCGGTGAACGCAAGCAAAGCAAGGCCGCGCGCGAAGCGGCGGCCATGGAGAACATCCGCCGGATGATCGGCGGCGAAGCGGGCGACGAACTGGCGGCGCTCTGGCAGGAATTCGAGGCCAGGGAAACCGCAGAAGCGAAGTTCGCCGGCGCGCTCGATAATCTCGAAGTCCAGTTGCAGCATAATTTCGCCGAGCTCTCGACCTGGGAAGAGGTGGAGTATGGCCTGGTCTACAGCAAGATGGACAAGCCCTGCGCCCACGACGCTTTCCTGGCGGCCATGAGCACGGCGATCAAACAGCAGGCCGAGCGCAAGATGCAGGCGGGCGGGATCGACGTGGCGACGGTGAAGGCGCGGGTCGAGGCAGCCTCGAACTGAGCTGACCGCGAACGCGGTTCTCCGAGGCACGACCAGGGCTGCCTCGTCCGCAAGATGCCCGGGCGTACTCTGCAGACCTGGCAAGCCAAGCCCCCTTGCCCTGAGCAGCACTGACTTAAAGGGTGGAAAATCCACTACGCAAACGGCATAGTTGTATTGAAGCGCCGCGCTGACCAACCAGCGCGAAGCGTTTCCGTTCGGCGTTACAACGAAAGTGGGGGTGATTCCAATGCTGTGGCGAAGCTTTGCCGGTGGCCTGACGCTGTCGGCTGTCTTTAGTCTGGAGCTTTCTGCAGCGGTCCTGCTTTCCGATCTGCCACAGGAAGCGGCACTCCAGCGTCCTTTACATTTTATTGGTCTGCCGTGGGATTTTGAGGCCGATGGCAAAAGTACCGAACCCGGAGATTCTTTCGCAGCGCACGAAAGAGGTGCCGCGTTGGGTGATCCCGCGGCCCAGTTCGGGCTCGCGCGCCACTATTACTTTGCCTGGGAAGTCGAGCACGATCTGTCCGCCACGCTCCACTACCTGAAGCTATCGGCCGCTCAGGGATACGCGGACGCGCAAGCCATTCTGGGTAGATTCTATCACCTTGGAGAAGGCCTGGAGCAGGACTATGGTGAGGCGGCGCGCTACTACCGCCTGGCTGCGGATCAGGGAAACGACTTGGGCCTCAGTTCCCTGGGCTATCTCTATGAGATCGGCGAAGGCGTGGCGCAAAGCTATGAGGAGGCCGCGCGCCTCTATCGCTTGGCCGCCGACCAGGGGGATGCCGCCGCGCAGTCGAACCTGGCGGACCTGCTCTCCGACGGTAAGGGCGTTACCGAGGACGATGCCAAGGCCGTCAGGTTCTACCGTCTGGCCGCGGAGCAGGGACTGGCCAGAGCGCAAGTCGCACTGGGTTATCACTATGAGGGGGGCGAAGGCGTCGGGCAAAGCTACGAACGGGCGCTTCATTGGTATCGCGCCGCTGCCGCGCAAGGCGATGATGTCGGGCAAACCAACCTCGCCAATATGTACATTCGTGGCGACGGGGTCGAGAAAGATCCCGTAGAGGCTGTCAGGCTCTACCGCCTGGCGGCGGAGCAAGACAACCTCGACGCCCAGGACAGCCTGGGGCACTTGCTGGAGATCGGTTATGGCGTCGAGAAAGATGAAAAGCAGGCGGAGTTTTGGTTCAGGCGCGCCGCGGCGCAAGGCGATGCCTCCGCGCAGTTGAGCCTCGCCCTGCTGCTTAGGCAAAATGCGGGCCCCGATCTGCATCATGACGAGGCCTTCGCGCTTCTTCAAAGCGCAGCGAACCAGGGAAATGCCGAAGCGGAATACCATTTGGCGGAAGCCTATCACTTCGGAAATGGTACGGATCTCGACTACGAAGCGGCGGTTCAATGGTATCATCGCGCTGCCGAGCAAGGTGTCGCGGACGCCCAGACCAATCTGGGCGTGCTGTACCAGCAGGGTCTTGGCGTTGCTCAGGATTTGGAGGCGGCGGCGAGGTTTTTTACTCAGGCTGCCGGGCAGGGGAATACCTTCGCGAGCTTCAACCTCGGAACTATGTACTACGAAGGTCAGGGGGTCGCGCAAGACTATGACGAAGCCGCCCGCCTCATCAGGCTTGCGGCGGATGAAGGGCTTGTCGAAGCCGAAGTGAGGCTCGGCTTGATGTATCAAAGGGGTCAGGGCGTCATTCAGGATTACGAGGAAGCTGTACGCCTGTTTGAAAACGCGATTCAAAAAGACGATGTGACCGCCCTTGTGGCTCTTGGTCGGCTTTTCGAAGATGGTACAGGGGTCCCTCAAAACTTCGACAAGGCGGCGCAGCTCTATGAAAAGGCCGTGGCGAAGAATAGTCGCGAAGGGCAAAACGACCTGGCTGATCTTTACTTCAATGGACGGGGCGTACCGCAGGACTATGAGGAGTCGGCCCGCCTGTTCCGGCTCGCGGCAGATCAGGGTTCCATCTCGGCAACCGGTTCGTTGGGAATGCTCTATCATCTCGGCAAGGGCGTCCCGAAAGACTATGAAAAGGCCATCGAACTCTATCGGGAAGCGGCCGATCTTGGCAGCTCCTATGCGCTCGTAAACCTTGCTTACATGTACGAGTTGGGCCAGGGCGTGCCGAAAGATGCCAGAGAGGCGTTTCGGCTTTTGACGAGGGCGGCCGAGAAGGGTAAGCCGGACGCTCAACGTGCACTGGCACGCCTCTACGAGAAGGGGATTGGGGTCGAGCAGGACAAGGTAAGAGCGGCCCGATTTTATCGCCTGGCGGCAGATCAGGGTGAAGCCGCTGCTCGTAGCAGGCTGGGGTATCTTTACTATCACGGAATCGGCGTCGGAAAAGACTTTGACGAAGCCGCGCGTTTGTTGCGCAAGGCGGCGGACCAGGGTTTGTCCGAGGCCCAGAACTCGCTCGCATACCTGTACGAAGTCGGGCATGGCGTGCCACAGGACTTCGCTGAGGCGGCCCGGTTTTACCGCTTGTCTGCCGAACAGGGTAGCAAGCAGGCACGCAACAGCCTCGCGAACCTTTACTACCGTGGCAAAGGCGTGGAGCAGGATTTCCTGAAAGCGGCAAATCTTTACGAGCTTGCCGCCCGCCAGGGCTTTACCCGCGCGCAGAGCAGTCTCGGCAAGATGTATTTACGCGGACTTGGCGTCGAACAGAATTACGAAAAGGCGGCGGTCTTCTATGGCATGGCGGCGGATCAGGGCGACGTCCCCTCTCTGGCGGCGCTTGGCTATCTCCATGAACACGGATACGGGGTAGCCCAGAGCTACGACGAGGCCGAAAAGTTCTATCGATTGGCCGGAGATGCAGAGGATGCCTATTCCCTCTACAGGCTCGGCAGTCTCTACGCTTCCGACCGGGCTGGACGTCAGGATTATGCCGAGGCCGCAAGGCTGTACAAACGGGCCGCTGACAAGGGTCATGCGAGTGCGCAGGATGCGCTCGGCTACCTGTTCGAAACCGGTTCCGGGGTAGCGCGAGATTATGGTGAGGCCTTTCGTCTGTATGACTTAGCTGCCGCGCAGGGGCATCGGCGGGCTCAATACAGCTTGGGAGACTTCTATAGCCGGGGTCTCGGTGTATCGCGGGACGACAAGCGGGCGGCCCGGTTCTTTCGTTTGGCGGCCGATCAGGGACTGGCGGCGGCCCAGTCGAGGCTGGGCGATTTCTACTACAATGGCAGGGGCGTCGAACAGGATGATTCCGAGGCGGCCCGGCTCTTTCTCTTGGCCGCCGCGCAGGGTGAGACGCTGGCGCAGAGCTTTCTCGCTCTTCTCTACGAACAGGGTCGTGGTGTCGCGCGGGATTATGCTGAAGCAGCACGCCTCTACAGGCTGGCAGCAGAAAAGGGCAGCGCCTACGCGCAGACGAATCTTGCGGTGCTCTATCAGAAGGGCCTGGGCGTGGCGAAAGACGATAAAGAGGCTGCCCGCCTGATCCAGCTTGCCGCCGATTCGGAATATCTGTACGCCCGGCTTGCCTTGGCGCATCTCCTTGCGGATGGAAGGGGAATTGAACGAGATTTCGCGGCAGCGCGGTCGATCTATCGGGAACTGTCGGACAAGGAGATTCCTGAAGCTCATTATGAACTGGGCCGGCTCTATGCAAAGGGCCTGGGGGGCGAATCCGACATGACCGAAGCGCTCCGCCTGTACCATCTCGCAGCGGAACAAGGTATCGCCGATGCGCAGATGGCCATTGGTGATGCCTACTCGACCGGGCAGGGCGTAGAGATGGACCCGGCCAAAGCCCGGTCCTGGTACGACAGGGCTGCTGAAAGCCGTCGCCGGAAATAACACCATCAAGGTCCAATCTGATGGCGAAACAGTTTTAACCAAAAATTCGACGCTTCTGCGCCAATCTTTGCAGGCGCTTCAGAGCGTGGCTGCAACGAGACTGGATTTGCCCTTGGCTTTGGTCCTATTTTGCAGCTTGATTGATGCCCCGGCTTGCCTCGGAAGCCGGGCTGTTTCCGATTTGCGTTGAAAACCAGGGTGATGGCGTCTCAGACACGCCGCGAGTATTTATGACCTCTGTCCGCTTGTCCCTGTTGATTTCCCTGGCGGAGAAGTACTCCGTCACGATCATCAACATCGGATCGACCCTCATCATTGCCCGGTTGCTCTCGCCGGAGGAGATCGGTGTCTATTCGGTCGGACTCGCCTTTGTCGCCATCGCCCACACCCTGCGCGACTTCGGGGTCGGCAACTATCTGATCCAGGAAAAGGAACTGACCGAGGAGCGGATCCGCACGGCGGCGGGCATCACGCTGCTGCTGGCCTGGTCGCTGGCCCTGCTGCTGGCGCTGGGTAGCGGCTGGATCGCCGCGCTTTACGACAAGCCGGAAATGCGCGCGGTGATGCTGATCCTCAGCCTCAGTTTCGTGGTCATTCCCTTCAGCTCACCGACCCTGGCCCTGCTCCGGCGCAACATGTCCTTCAAGGCGCTCTTTCAGATCAGGATTGTCAGCGCGATCGTTCATGCCTTGGTCGCCGTCGGTCTGGCCTGGCAGGGCTACAGCTTCGCCAGCCTCGCCTGGGCCTCCCTGGCAGGCGTGACGACCACGGCCGTCATCGCCGCTTTTCACCGACCGGAAAAGCGTTTTATCTGGCCCAGTTTCATCGAGTGGCGGCGGGTTTCGGCCTTTGGCGGCAAATCCAGCCTCGATGCGCTGGTCACCCAGATCGGTATGAATTCGATCGACCTGATCGCGGGGCGGATGCTGGGTTTCACGGCGGTCGGTATTTTCAGCCGCGCGCAGGGCCTGATTTCCATGTTCTCCCGCGAGTTCACCAGCGCCGTTATTCAGGTCGCCCTGCCGGCCTTTGCCTCCGGACATCGCGCCGGTCTGGATCTCAAGGCACCCTACCTGAAGGCGGTGGCGACCCTGACGCTCTTCGCCTGGCCCTTCTATGCTTTTCTGGGGCTGATGGCCTATCCGATTATCCGCATCATGTTCGGCGATCAATGGGATGCCGCCGTGCCGCTCGTGCGCATTCTGGCCGCCGGCGGGATGGCGGCTGCGCTCTGGTCGCTCTGCGGCCAGATTCTGCTCGGCACGGGTAAGATCGATGAACTGCTCAAGGCCCAGATCTTCCTGCAGGCGACCCGGATCGTCATTGTTTTCACGGCGGCAACCTACAGCATCACCCACGTCGCCGCCGGCCAGGTTGTTTTCTATGTTCTGACCTACTTTGTCTTCCACCACAGCCTCCAGCGGCTGATGACCATCAGCCACCTCGAGATTCTGGGTGCGACCTGGAAGAGCTTCATGGTCGCCGTGACCAGTTCGCTGGTGCCTGTTTTCGCGCTGTTCTATATGAACCCGGGGCCGGACAACCTCTGGCCGCCGCTTATCGTCGCGGGTTGCGGCATGGGGCTCGGTTGGCTGGCGGGGATCTACCTCTTCCGGCACAGCTTCGGCGAGGAGATTGCCAACGCCTACCGCTCTGTCCTGCGCCGGCTCGGCTGGGCGAAAGGCTAAAAGCTAAAAGTTCTCCCGGCAGTCCCGGCAGATCTCGACAATCCTGCGAATCAGCATATCCGGTTTGATTTCATCGCGCTGCGCATATTGCAGGGCCGTATCGGCGTGGGCCTGGTACTGCTCCCGATCGTCCCAGAGTTTGGACAGCGCTGCCGTCCAGGCCTCCAGCGAGTCGCTCGGCTCAACCAGAAGGCCGCCCGGCCCGACCGATTCCGGCAGGCCGCCGCTGTTGCTGGCGATGACGGGAATGCCGCTGAACTGGGCCTCCGTTGCGATCCGGCCCCAGGCTTCTCCGCGTTCCTTGAGGCTTGGCGCGATGACGATCCGTGCTTTGGCATAGATCTCGCGCATATCGCCGTGCCGCGGCAGCCAGGTTACGTTGTCCAGGGTCGCTGCACGGGCTTTGTAGTCGGCCATGACCTCTTCGGACAGCGGCCAGCCCTCGACGAACAGGAAGGGAATGTCCCGCCGCGCCGCCGCGAGGCCGAAAGCGATTTCGGCGCCTTTATAAGGATGCGGATTGATAAAGACGACGCTGCTGCGCCGGGTCTCGGTCTTGTAGGCTTCCGGTCTCACCAGAGGAGGAATGACCGGCGCCGAAAGTCCGAACTCCGCTTGAAAGCGCGCTGCGGTAAAGTTCGAATTCGCGATATAGCGCAGCCTTGGCAGGTCGCTGACCCGGCCGCCGAGCTCATGAAACAGTGTGTCTCTGAGGTAGACGATCGTGGGAACTTCCTGATCCAGCAAGGGTTTCGCCAGTGTGAGCGGGTTACCCGCTTGCAGGATCGCGACATCGGGCTTGAAACGCGCGACCACTTCCGCGACGCCCTGCTCCGGGTGCCAGCCGCGGTAAACCGGATAACCCATGATCCGGTCCATGGGATAGTCGCGGCTGCGCATCACTTTTCGCTCAAGACGGTTCCGCAGTCCGAGCCAGCCCTCCGGCTCGATGGAGGCGAGCACCGCCGGTTCTTTTTTCTGCTTTTGCAGCTCGACGCAGAGATCATGGGTGCTGGATTGGGATCCCCCCGCGCGCTGCGGCAGGTAGCTGTGTCCGGTTCCGAAAAGTATGCGCATAGGGGGAAACCTGCAGTTTGGGGACCGGATAGGATCGAAAAGCTGTGAAACACCATCAACTGCTGTGGCCGGAAACTTCGGCCGCAACCTTTTAACGGAAAAGCCTGCTGCCCGTGAAGGCTTTAGATCTTCCCGCGCTGGAGAGGACTCAAGTTGTCCTAGGAAGAAGGCTTCAGGCTCTTGATCAGGCCCTGTGCGCCCAACAGCAGAAGCAGTTGTTTCAGCATCATAAGAGCTCCGCGATAACTGCCGGAACCCAGGTCTCGCCGCAATTCGTAATAGAGTGTCCTGGACATCTCGAGGCGCATCGGGTCGGCGAGCTGCCGCTTGCCGCGATTAAAGCGGCTCCGCAGGCGCTGACCGTCGTAACCCCATCGGAACATAACGGCCGCCCGGTTATCGAAAATCCGCTGCAGCAGCCGTCGTTCTTCCGCCGTAAGCGCTTCGTTTCCCGCGTCTTCTTCGAGAAGCGACGAGAGATCGGCCAGTGCAAGGTCCCAGAGGCAATAGCGCATCATGATGGCGAAGCGCTGGATCAGCGCCTGCCGCCGCTCCAGCGGCGTCAGGCTCCGCTCTTCCGTCAGTTCCGGCAGGTACTCCCAAAGTCCCAGCTCGCCGTGCAGTCTCTCGAAGATGATCCGGTCGTACTTGATCCACCTGTCATCCAGGGCTCCGATCGCGAAGGAATCGCTGTTGCTTCCGCGCGGACCGTCGTGCCGGCGGTAATAATAGGTGACTGCCTCCACAGCGCGTGCCGCAAAGTCTCTGCTCAGACGCAGCAGCATGTCGTAGTCCTGTGACCGGACCAGTTGCTCGTTGAAAGGGCCTAGCTTTCGATAACATTCGGTGCGGACCAGGATCGAGGGTTGCGGCAGAAAATTCTCCTCCAGCAGGCGCACGAAGAGGGCGCGGCCATGGTGCTGCACGACGTGGCGGGTCGGACCGGGCAGAATGCCGCCGTCGGCGGCGCTGTCGGCGCGTTGATAGGACGCGTAGCTGAAGCCGTATCCGCCGTGGCCTTCCAAGGCGTCGAGATGGTGCTTGAGGGCGTCCGGGCAGGCCACGTCATCGTCGTCAAAGATCCAGGTGTACTCGCTTTCGACCATCGGGAGAGCCAGGTTGAGCGCTGAGGATTTGCCGCCGTTTTCCTTGCGGACCGCCTCAATAGCCGTGCCGTATTTCCGCAGAACAGAGGCGGTCTCATCCGTCGAACCGTCATCCATGACGAGAATGCGCTCGGCTTTTACGGAGAGTTCTAGCAGGCTGTCGAGACAGGCGCCGAGATACGCGGCTCTGTTGAACGTCGGCACGATGATGGTTACGTTAGACGACATTCGTTCGTGTTCTGCGCTATGGCTTCGGTCTTATGCGAATCCGAGAGGTCTGGTGCGGGTGTTTGCCAAACCGCTTTATCACAAGGGTAGTAACAAAACCATTCGTCGACAAATGCGGCGAGAATGATTTACATCAAAAAATAATGCTTGTTCCCTAAATATAATCTCCCTTCATCGCCCGACTCAAAGACGAGATCTGTAAGCCCGGCAGCCTATCCGAATTCTCCCACACTCAGAGCGAAAAAAGGCCCCTTCATGAAAACGACGTTCGTTGGACATGCGGCAATCCTTGTCGAGACCAAAGGTTTGCGGATTCTCTCCGATCCCTGGTGGCAGGGGCCCTGTTTCGGCGCGCAGTGGTGGATCTATCCCAAGCCTTCTCTGGACGCGGTGGATTCGGCGCCGGTCGATTACATCTATGTCTCCCACGGCCACGCCGATCATCTGCATCTCGGCACCCTGCGCCGCTTTCCCAACACGACGAAAGTTCTGGTCTCGGACACGCTCGATCTGACGCCCTCTCTTCAGCGCGCGGGCTTTGAGGTCATCGAGGTCGGTCAGGATGAGGAGATCGATCTCGGCAACGGCGTCAAATGCCGCATCATACCGACCTACGCCGACGACACGCTGATGGTCCTTTCGGACGGCGAAGAAGTCTCGATGAACCTCAACGACGCGCTCCATGCCTCTCCCGGCTATATCCAGGACAGCATCATCGCGCGCCTGAAACAGCTCTATCCGAAGGTCGATTACGTCTTTTGCGGCTATGGCATCGCCTCGCATTTCCCCAACTGCTACGTGATTCCGGGCAAGGACAACGCGAAAACCGCGATCGAGCGCCAGAAGCACTTCAACAGGCAGTGGGCGCGCATAGTCAACGACCTTGAACCTACGTTCGGTTTTCCCTTCGCTGCGGATGTGGCCTTTCTGGAGCAGGATCTCTTCTGGGCCAACGAGCCAACCCACAACGGCGAACGGCCAACCAATATCTATCCTGAGCTGTATCCCGACTCAAAGACCGAGGTTTTCGACATCGGGCCCGGATTCACCATCGAAGATGGCAAGGTCACCGATGACACGCAGTTTCATTATGTCCGCGAGAGCGACCTGCAGAGCCTCTACGAACGAGAGATCGTGAAGGTCAATAAACATCAGGCCGTGGATGCGGATTTCGTCGACTATCTGCGCGAAGAGCTCACCAAGCGGGTTGAGATCTGCCGGCCCTATCTCGTCGAATACAGCGGCGACTATCGCTTTCTCGTCGTGATCCGCGGCGCTGCCAACGCCATAGAAATCGCGAAGACAGGCAAGGACATCACGCTGTCGACGCGGGATCTGGCTGGTTTGGATCGCAAAAGCTACGACGTGATCCTGACCACGCAGTCCTCTTATCTGCGCCGGACTCTCGCGAGCGATTTCGGGCATGAAACCCTCTTTGTCGGCTCCGGCTGCATCTTTGAGTACACCACCCGGGAAAAGGCCGAGCAGAACCTGCATCGCGAGCTGCTGCCGCTGCTCAACAATCGCACCCAGCCGCCCCGTTCGCGCTTCGGCGATCAGTCAAAGCTGATGTACCAGTTGAAGCAGGGGGTGAAGAAAGTCATCGGCCGGGTCGACGAGGACCTCTACGATCTCAAGCGCTGGACCGTGTTCAACTAAGACTGCCGGCCCTCGGCCTGCTGGCTGTTTCGCCTTCTGGCTATAGCCGCCGAAGACGAAGACTTCGAGCAGCCGCTCCACCCGCAGGCCGACGAGAGAGAAAGCGTTTCACGCCCCTGCAGCCCAGAGGCTGCTGCACCCCCAAGAACATCTGCCTGAAGGAATCGCGGGCGGCCGTCCTGCGACGGGCCGCCCGCTTACTGCGCCCTGCGTGCGTCGGGGTCAGGCCGCCTCTGCCTCTTCCTGCTGCTCGCCCAGCAGGTGCCGGTCGAGGGCTGTCCGGGTGTCCTCGTCCAGATTGAAGGTGATGCCCCGGGAGCAGTCGGTGGCGCGGATAATGCGGCCGCTGACCTCACCGAAGCCGGGGACCTTCAGTTTGACCGAATCGCCCTGGTCGCTCCCCTCGAGCGCCGCGATCTCTGCGCCGCCGGCAGAGATATCCTGGATGGTGCAGTCGCGCCACTGGCCGTGGACCTGGATCTGCGAGACTTTCGGTTCCTTCACCCGCGCGTGCTCGCGCCGGTCGCCGGCTTTGGATTCGCGTAGGATAGCCGTGATCTGGGTTTTGAGCTCGTTGACCGAGGCGACCACCTCCTTGGCGTCCCGGCTGACCTCGCCGGCAATCTCTTCGGATTCCTGCGAGGCGGCGGAGGCCTCCTGCATGTTCGCCGTCACCTCCTGGGTGCCGGAGGCGGCCTCCTGGACGCTGCGGGCGATCTCCAGCGTGGCGGATGACTGTTCCTTCATGGAATCGGCGATACCGGAGGTGATGGTGCTGACCTCCTTGACCGTTTCGCCGATCCGCTCGATGGCGGTGGCGGCGTCGCCGGTGGCGCCCTGGATTGCGCCGATCTGCTGCTGGATCTGCTCCGTGGCTTTCGCGGTCTGGGTGGCCAGGTTCTTGACTTCGGAGGCGACCACGGCAAAGCCCTTGCCGGCGTCCCCGGCCCGCGCCGCCTCGATGGTGGCGTTAAGCGCCAGCAGGTTGGTCTGGTCCGCGATCTCGTTGATCAGGGTCACGATCTCCTCGATCTGCTTCGCGGCCTCAGTCAGGCTCTCGACCTTTTCGGTGGTGTGATTGGCCTCCTCGACCGCCTGGGCCGTGATGCTCGTGGAGCGGTCGATCTGCCGGCTGATTTCGTTGATGTTGCTGGACATTTCGTCGGCGGCCGAGGCCACGGTCTGGACATTGCCGGTGGCGTTCTCGGCCGAGGCGGTGACCGCGGTGCTCTGGGCGCTGACCTGCTGGGCGGCCTGGCTCATACGGTCGATCAGGCCGTCCATGCTGTTGGCCTTGTCCTGGATGGCTCCGACCGCGACCTGGACATGCTGGTCCAGAGCGTCGGACATGGCCAGCATCTCGCGTTTGATGTTGGCCTTGGCCTCCAGTTCGCGTTTGGCTTCCGCGGCCTGCATTTCGTTCAGTTTGATCAGGGCCTGGCGCAGGGCTTCGACCGAACGGGCCAGGCGGCCGAGCTCATCCCTGGAGCTCGAGGTCAGCTCGACCGTGGTGTCCCCCTCGGCCAGGGCGTCGACCGCGTCGACCGAGCGCAACAGGGGCCGCAGGATCTGTTCGACCATCAGCAGGCCGCCGGTCACCAGGATGACGATGCTCACGGCCATGGCGATCCAGAGATCACGCTCGGCCGCCAACTCATGCTGTTCCACCAGCTTCGCCGACTCCTCGGTGAACTGTCCGATCTCCAGCAACAGGGATTCCAGCTCGTGATTGAATTTATCTTCTTCCGCTTCGACCTCGAGGGCTCTTGCCCGGGCTTCTTCCAGCGTGCCGGCCTTCAGCAGGTTGATGACCTCGTCGGCGTGGAGGTTGTAGCTCTTATGCTCGACCTCCAGCTTCTTCAGCGCCGCCATGACCTTTTCGAACTCGCGCTTGTGCGCGCTACTCGTCAGGTGGCTGGTCGAATTTTCCACCAGCGCCTCGGCCTGGAGGATCTCGTCGTCCACCTGTGCGGCCAGCTCGTGGAAGCGCTTGTTCGATTTGTTGAAGTGTTCTTCGGCTTCCGGGTGACTCGCCATCTCTTCGCCGAAGCGGACGGTCCGCTCGAACTGGATCGCCTGCTCCAACTGATGGATCGTGATGGCGGTGATCATGTTGGCCAGCGGCAGGTCATCCTCTGCGATCTCCTCCAGTTCCGACCCGATCGCGGCGATCTGGAAGGTTGCGTAAAGGCTAGTCGCCGCCAGGATCACCGTGCTCAAGGCCACCAGAAGCATCATCTTCCAGCGTATGGAAAGGTTCTTGTACATCTCGTCACCCGCTTCTTTCCCGCCGGGCGGATTGTTGTTGCTTCTACCTGGCGGTCTTTGCGCCCGTGGCCATAAAGGCAAGCGCGTTTATCCAAAGAAAGTTTCCACAACACTAGATTGCGAAAACTAAAGGACTCTTAAAGTCATGCATCTCCGGGTCCGCAGCTCTTCTTTAAAGCTTCAATGCCAAGACAAAGGTAACGGTGCTTGCTGTATTAACTGTCTTTTAATTGAGAAGTATATGGTTCTGTTAGGCGCCGTTGGGGCCAGTTCCTGCGGTGACTTAATTTCTATCAGATGGTAAGAGCTCTCCGTTCTTTAGTCGCGGATCGATTTTTTAAATCAATAGTTTAGTGTCTTCCGGACAGCTTCACGGCCGGGATGTCAGGTTTCGCCTTTTGCGAGTGCCTGTCTTGGTTGACCCTGCCGGAAGGCATGGCCGCCGAAAGCGGGTTCGCTGAAGCCGCGCTGTTGCAGGTTCCGTTTGCCGGGCTCCTGGCCTCCGGCGGTTATCTCCGCGCGGGTCGAAAGTCAAACCAGAGGTCAGTCGAAGTCCGTGGCCAGATCGGGGTTGCGGTGGTGTTGGAACATCCGCTTGATTTGGCTTTCCAGCACCCGTCCGCGCGAGAGTTCGGGCAGTTCGTCCTCTGCGAAGAAGCCGACTTCGCTGGTCTCGATGCTGCCGCTGGCGGTCCCGCCGGTCAGCGCGCAGAGGAAGAAGAGTTTATAGATATGAAAGGGGTGCGCCGGCTCGTGGGGGTGTTTCAGCCGGTCGTAGACTGCGGCCAGTTTGATGACCTTTGCCTGGTAGCCGGACTCCTCCAGGATCTCTTTCTCGACGTTCTCCCGCGGCGAGGCATTGACGTCCGCCCAGCCGCCCGGCAAGGCCCATCTGCCGTCGCTGGTCTCGCGGACCAGCAGGATCTTTCCTTCCCGGATCACCGCGCCCCGAACATCGACCTTCGGGGTCGCGTAACCGCGTTCGCTTTCGAACAGTCTGACGATCTGCCCCGGATCCTGGTCGTCGACAGCGGATAACATCTCCAGGGAAATTTCTCGAAGCTCCTGATATCTCTCGATATCGTATGGGTCCTGCGCGAAGGTCAGGCCTGTCTGTGCCAGGGCCTGAAGCCGCCTGGCCCAGCGTAGCTGTTGGGGTTCAATCGCGTCCGGGGAAGCTGGCGATGCCATCATTAAGTCTCGTGGATCGTCGACAAGATGTCTTGTGAGGGGTTAGCTTTACGCCATGCAGCAATCACAGACCACCCTCGAGATCTCCACCTCCGGTCAGGGCCTGATCGACATTACGCGGTCGGTGTCGGACTGGCTGACGGAAAGCGGCCTCCAGGACGGACTCCTGACCCTCTTCTGCCGTCATACCTCGGCCTCCCTGACCATTCAGGAAAACGCGGATCCGGATGTGCAGCGGGACCTGGAAGACTTTTTCAGTCAACTGGTGGCCGAGAACCCGGCGTTGTACCGGCACACGGCGGAGGGGCCGGACGACATGCCGGCGCACATCCGCGCGGCGCTCACGCAGACCCAGCTCAGCATTCCGGTTCGGGCAGCGCGTCCGCTGCTGGGCACCTGGCAGGGCATCTATCTTTTCGAACACCGCCGCGCGCCGCACCGGCGCCAGGTCGCCCTGCATCTTTTCGGGGACTAGTTTTGGGCCCGACGGCCAACCGGGCTTTAGCGGACAGGCCGGCATCACGCGTGCTATAGCTTGTGCCACAATTTGGTCGGTCTTGAAGGGAACGAAATCATTAGCAGCCTCAAGAACATCGCCCTGGTCGCCCACGACCAGATGAAGCAGGAACTGGTGGACTGGGTGGCTGAGAATGAGGCGGCCCTGCGGCCGCACAGGCTCTGGGCGACCGGCACGACGGGGAAGAATGTGATGGCGCGCTGTCCGTCGCTCGAGGTCGCCTTGCTCAAGAGCGGACCCCTGGGCGGCGACCAGCAGCTCGGCGCCATGATCGCCGAAGGCGAACTGGATGTCCTCTTCTTCTTTATGGACCCCATGACCTCCCTGCCCCACGACGTGGATGTGAAGGCCCTGACCCGTCTCTCGACGCTTTACAACGTCATCTTCGCCTGCAATCGGGCCAGCGCGGACTTCATCCTCTCCAGCCCTCATTTCGGATCGGACTATCGACGGCGCCAGCGTGACTACGGCGATTACATCGGCCGCAGTGTCTGAGCCTTTAGAGGATTCCAAAGCGACAGCTCTTGGACTAATCTAAAAGAGAGCTTAGCGATCGGATTTGACGGCATGCTGCAGCGCGGTTCGGGTATCTCTCTTTTGGACGTCGCCGCTCGAAGCAGGGCGACTCTTTTCTGCGCCGGCTTCGCTTTCATCTTCGCGATGGCTTCGCCGGCTGAAGCGCAGGAAAAAGCAACCGCGGCCCCCGACGCCTTCGAACTCCAACTTTTTGCTGCGCCCGGCTTCTCCGGCGAAATGCGGAGTTTGTCGCTGGCGCCCGGCAAGCCCTATGCCTATGTCGAACGGCTCGAAGATGCGGAGGCTACGGCCGTGCGGTCGCTACAGGCCGGCGCATCGCTGGGCGTCGTGCTCTTCCGGCGCGCTTTTTTCGCCGCGCAGGATGGTCGCTGCACACCGACCCTGGGCAGTGACGAGCAACCCGGGCTGATCTGGACCGGACCGACCGCCGATTTCCTCCCGGTCCGGTCCGGCAAAGCCGGTGTCGCCGCGCTGCCGGATGCGGGTGAGGAAGGCTACGGCTCGGCGATTCTCTATCGCCGGGATCTTGGTCCCCCGCCCGGTGCCCTGCTGATGAAACGGCGCCGTTCCTACAGCCGGGGCTGCGGCAACATTCTGCGGTCCTTTAACTTCGACCGGCGCTTCATTCCGCTGGAATTCCAAACCGAAGCCTCGGCTGCCGGCGCGCCGCCAGGCTGCGTCAATCTCAAGGGAACATCCGCAGGCAAAGCGGTGCCGACCGATATGCTGCGCAGCGACAGGATCGCGCTGCTGCAGCCTTCGGACCTCGACCGGCGCTATGGAGATAAGGAGCGGCAGTTCCAGGCTATCCTGTTCGCGGGTGAGAACTGCAGCGGCGAATCCGTGAGCCTGACGGCGCCTTATCGTGCGGCGGGGAAAGGCACGACCGCCGCGGATCAGGACGGGCGGCGCGATGTGCTGCTCTCCAGCCTGCTGTTCCGCGACCGGGCGCAGTCCCTGCGGCTTGTGGCGCTGGACAAGGCCGGGCGGCTGATCGCCAGTCCGAACGGGGCGGCGCCCATGGCCGCGAAGCCGCAGCCGGTTCCGACCGCTTCACCGTCCAAAGTCGCGTCGACGGCAGCGAAAGAGCTCTCGGCCCCGAAGGCGGAAACCGCGCCGGCCCAAGTCGAAAATCCGCCAACAGGCAAAGCAGATACGGCATCGGCGGTGGCTGTGCCGCAGGCTCCTGCACCCAAGACAGCCGCGCCCCGGACCGTGGCGCAAGCGACACCGGAACCGAAGGTTGTTCCACAGACCACCGCCGCCAAAACTGCGGCGCCTGGGGTCGCTTTGCCGACCGCGAAGCTGGAACCGATGACCGAGTCGCCGCCGGCGCTTCGCGCGCGCGCAGCGAACACACCTCAAGCCAAGATCTCCGGGGCGCCAACACCGCAGGCGGCGTCGAGTGGGATCAGATCTACAGGGCTTGTCCAAACACCGGCGCAGCCTTCGCCGACCGAGTCCGTGCCCACCGACGCCAGATCGCAGACGCCGACCCAGGTTTCACAAGCTCCAATTTCTGAGGCTCAGGTCTCTCACGCCCAGGTCTCTCAGGTTCAGGCGGCCCCGCAGCCTGCCGCCCCGAACGCCGCCTCTGACGGTTCGAGTTCGGGCGGCGAAGAAAGTGCCTCCCAGGTCTTCACCTTTCCGGTCTATGACGTCTACCGCCTGAACTACTGCCTGAGGAGGGATGGTCAGTGCGGCGAGCCTGCGGCGCAGAAGTGGTGCCAGATGAAAGGTTTCGAGCGTGCGGTTGCCTGGCAAAAGGACGACAACATTGGCGGGCTCTTTCCCACCTTCCTGATCGGCGATGAAGAGATCTGTGCGCAGTACAAGTGCGACGGCTTTGCTGAGATCACCTGCGGTCGCTGAAATCTGAAAAAAGAGCCGCGCGCAAAAGGGGCGACCGCGATGGCCGCCCCTTCTGTTTTTGCGCTTGTGACAGCGTCCCTCAGCCGTGCTTGAACTTCCGGATCTCGCCGGAGGCCAGCTTGGCCGTATACTGCGCCAGTTCCTCCTTCACGAAGGGCATCAGGACGTAGAGCCCGATGACATTCGGAATTGCCATGGCGAAGATCATGGAGTCGGAGAAGTCGATCACCGGCCCCAGGGTCATGCTGGAGCCCAGCACCACGAAGAGGCAGAAGACGATCTTGAAGATCAGCTCCATGGTCTTGTCTTCGCCGACCAGGTAGGTCCAGGCTTTCAGGCCGTAATAGGACCAGGAGATCATGGTCGAGAAAGCGAAGAGGATCACGGCGACCGCCAGCAGGTAGGGGAACCAGGAGAAGGCGCTCTCGAAGGCGCTGGAAGTCAGTTCCACGCCCGTCAGGCCGCTGCCCAACTGACCGGTGATGATGATCACCAGGGCCGTCATGGTGCAGATCACGACCGTGTCGATGAAGGGCTCGAGCAGTGACACGAAACCTTCGGTGATCGGCTCCTTGGTCCGCACGGCGGAGTGGGCGATCGAGGCCGAGCCGATGCCGGCTTCGTTCGAGAAAGCGGCTCGCTTGAAGCCCTGGATCAGCGCACCGATCACGCCGCCGGCCACGCCCTCGCCGGTGAAGGCGCCGGAGAAGATCTCACCAAAAGCCCAGCCGACCATATCGATGTTCATCAGGATGATGATCAGGGCTGCGCCGACATAGATCACGGCCATGAAGGGCACGACCTTTTCGGTAACGCGAGCGATCGACTTGATACCGCCGATGATGACCACACCGACGATCACGGCCATGACGATCCCGAAGAGCCAGCCTTTGTCGGCGAAGAAACTTGCGTCGCCGCCGGTCACATTGACGAACTGTTTGAAGGATTGGTTGGCCTGGAACATGTTCCCGCCGCCGACCGCACCGCCGATGCAGCAGATGGCGAAGAAGACGCCGAGTCCCTTGCCGAGTCCCGGCATGTTTTTGAGGCCGAAACCCTTTTCCAGGTAATACATCGGGCCGCCGGAGACGGTCCCGTCACCGTATTCGTTCCTGAATTTGACGCCGAGTGTGCATTCGGTGAACTTGGACGCCATGCCGAGCAGGCCGGCCAGGATCATCCAGAAGGTTGCGCCGGCGCCACCGATGGAAACGGCGACCGCCACGCCGGCGATGTTGCCGAGGCCGACCGTGCCGGAAAGTGCGGTGGCCAGCGCCTGGAAGTGGCTGACTTCACCGGCGTCGTCGGGGTTGGCGTAGTCGCCTTTGACCAGCGAGATCGCGTGGCCGAAGTACCGGAACTGGATAAAGCCGAAATAGAGCGTGAAGACCGAGGCCGCGATGACCAGCCAGCCGACGATCAGCGGAAAGGCGGTGTCGCCAAGCGGCACGGAATAGAAAATGACGCTGACGATCGCATTGGAAACCGGCGCGATCGCCGTATTGATCATCTCGTCAATTCCACCGGCCTCCTGCGCCTGTACGAGGCTCGGTAAAATGGCAAAGAGCGCTGCCAGCGCCAGGGTCGGCGGCGTAAAGACGCGCCGGAAGTTACGGAAATCCCCCATGATGTTCTCCTAAAGAGTTCTTTAAGTGTTGGTGTGTTTGCCCGATCCGCGTGCGTCTGCTCAGGGCACGACGGTGATGGCAATCGGCGAGATCTGCACCAGCGTTCCCGGCACCGAGCCGAAGAAGCGCGCGGCCATATCCGAGCCGCCATGCCGGCCGACGAAGATCTGCGTTGCGCCCGCATCCTTGGCGACGTCGCAGATGACGTCCGGGATCTTGCCGTAGCGGATGATGCCGCGGACCGAGAGGCCGGCGCCTTCCAGTTCCTTGAGCAGCGGCTCCATGATCTGGGTGGAAGCCAGTTCCACCTCTTCCTTGCGACGGGCGTGACGCTTTTCCAACTCCTCGGCCGTGAGGAAGCTGTAAGGCGACCATTCCAGGACGTAGACGATCTGGACCTCGGCACCGTCCGACCGCGCGCGTTCCAGCGCGAAATCGAGGGCACGTCGGCCGTCTTCCGTTCCGTCGTATCCGACGATGAATACGTTCGACATGATATCTCCTTGCTGAATATTTCCCGGCAAATAGGCGCATCTGCGAGCCGGATTCGCTCTTTGGTTGTTTATCAGGCCAGTGTTAGCGCGAAGGGTCAACCTTACCTGGAGCGTAGAATAACTAAATAACAGCAAAATCAATGTGTTAAAATAGGGTAAAAGTACAATAAGCTAGAGAAAAACCCTAAAATATCTTATTTTTTAGCTATAATCTCGATTGTGTCCTACAGAAGCGATAAATTCCCGATAATTTTTAAGTCTGCTGGAGAGTTTCGCTAGAGAGATTGTAGCCGTTTTACGCCCGTTGCGCCGTGACGGCCCCCAAAACCCCAGACCCTAGACCACAGCCGCTGGTCAGAGAGGAAAAGCCGTGGATCAATTCGACCGTCACATACTCAACATCCTCCAGAAGGAGGGACGGATTACAAACCTGGACCTGGCTGACCGGGTCGGCCTCTCGCCTACCGCCACCGGCGAGCGGGTGAAGCGCCTGACGCGGGATGGCTTCATCACCGGCTATGCGGCAAAGGTCGATCCGGCCAAGGTGTCCCGCGGCCTGCTGGTCTTCGTGGAGGTCGCCCTCGAACGCACCACGGCCGATATCTTCGATGCCTTCGAGTCCGCGGTCTGCCGTGCGCCCGAGGTGATGGAGTGCCATATGATCGCAGGCCGCTCCGACTATCTGCTCAAGGCGCGGGTACAGCATATGTCCGCGTACCGCCGCTTTCTGTCGGAGGTCCTGCTCTCCCTGCCGGGTATTCGCGAAACCCATACCTATGCGGTGATGCAGGAGGTAAAGTCGGACAACCTTCTGCCTATTTAAACCTTCTGCCCATTTAACGGCATCGGAAGCTCTTCAGAATGTCAAAGCCCTCCGACCCCGCGCTGATCGTCATCGACATGCAAAAGGCCATCGATGCGCCGTCCTGGGGGCGCCGGGGACAGCCTTTCGCGGAAGCCAACATCGCACGCTTGCTGGAGGTCTGGCGCCGACGCGGATGGCCTGTCTTTCACATCCGCCATGATTCGACCAATCCGCAGTCACCCTACCGCCCGGGTCAGGAAGGGCATGATTTCAAGGCGGAGTGCCTGCCGTTGGAGGGCGAGTGCGTCGTTCCGAAAGATGTAAATTCAGCTTTCATCGGCACCGATCTCGAACAGCGGCTGCGCGCCGCTGGGATTGAGCGCCTGGTGATCACGGGCGTCTTGCTGGAGAACTCAGTCGAGGCGACTGTGCGCATGGCCGGGAACCTGGGATTCGAGGTATTGCTTCCCGCCGAGGCCACCGCCTCGATCGACCGGCGGGACTATGACGGCCGTAACTGGACGGCGGAAGAGGTGCACGCCCTGACCCTGTCGATCCTGGATGGTGAATATGCGCAGGTCGTGTCGGTCGAGGAACTGCTTGCGGAATGATCTTGAAAGTAAAAATGAGACCGCTATGGAAATCGTGATCTATACCGAGCGCCACTTCGAGGGTGTGAAAGCTCTTTGGGAAGAAGCCTTTCCCGACGACAGTCCCTGGAACCGGGCGGAGGCCGCGATCCCCGCAAAGCTGAAGGCGCAGCCGGAGCTGTTTCTGCTGGCGCTCGAGGGCGAGACGGTCGCGGGTTCGGTAATGGCCGGCTATGACGGGCACCGGGGCTGGCTCTACTCGGTGGCCGTCCTGGAGGCTTTCCGGGGTGGCGGCCTGGGCTCCCGCCTGATCGGGGCCGCGGAGGCGCGCCTGCGGGACCTCGGGTGCGTCAAAATCAATCTGCAGGTCCGTTCGACCAACAGCGCCGTCATCGCCTTCTACCGCTCCCTTGGCTACGATGTGGAAGAGCGCGTCAGCATGGGCAAACGTGTGGAGCCCTCCGCATAACAGATCCTAGTTGCGACCTGCTCCACCCCAATAGTCGAGCGCGGCGGCGCATTCCTTTTCAAATGCCTTTTGCGCCACGGGTCCTCGCTCGGGTCCGTCATAGCGGCCAAGCTCGGCCAACAGATGGAAAAAGCCATGGCCGGGCAGACCGGCGTTGCCGCGGCTGACGGCCAGGGCGGCCAGGAGCGGCCGGCCGGCGGCATGGTCCTCACGGATCAGATCTTCGAGCGCGAGTGTGGTTTTGTGAATGCCATGGGGCGGCGGCACCTGGGCCTCGGCGACCAGGTCGCGATAGGTGATGGTCTTCCGCGCCTTCGCGCAGTTCAGAAGGACCGATCTGAGTCTGGCCTGAAGCGACTCTTCCATGCCGGATCAGTCTCCCGCCTTACGGCTTTGTGTCATCCTTTTTGCCCCTTTCGCTGCTCGCCGTTCTTTAGTTTACTCGAGTGAGAAACAACCAGCGCCATCTTGTGCCATGCCGCCGTGCGAGCCTTCCACCCAAATCGCCAGTGGTGGAACAGCGGGCGCCAAACAAAAAGCGAGGGGAGTCATGTCGGATATCGTCAATCACTACGTCAACGGGCGCGTGGTCGAAAGCACCAGCGGCCGTCAGGGCAATGTCTTTAACCCGGCCACGGGCGAGATCGTTCGTCAGGTCGCCTTCGCCAATGTCGCGGAGGTCGATGCCGCCGTGCAGGCTGCGCGCGACGCCTTCCCCGCCTGGGCGGCGACGCCGCCGCTGCGCCGCGCCCGGGTCATGTTCCGCCTCAAGGCACTGCTGGAAGAGAACATGGAGGAGCTGGCCAAGGTCATCACCGAGGAACATGGTAAGACCCATGTGGATGCCAAGGGCTCCATCACCCGCGGCATCGAGGTGATCGAGTTCGCCTGCGGCATGCCGCATCTGCTCAAAGGCGAGGTGACCGAAGACGTCGGCGTAGGTGTGGATGCCTATTGCATGCGACAGCCGCTCGGCGTCTGCGTCGGCATCACGCCTTTCAACTTCCCGGCCATGGTGCCGCTCTGGATGGCGCCGATCGCGATCGCCGCCGGCAACACCTTTGTGCTCAAGCCGTCGGAGAAGGATCCTTCCTTCTCACTGCTGCTGGCCGACATGTTCAAGCAGGCCGGCCTGCCCAACGGTGTCTTCAACGTGGTGCAGGGCGACAAGGACGCGGTCAACGGCCTGCTCGAGCATCCCCATGTGGCGGCGATCAGCTTCGTCGGTGCCACGCCGACGGCCGAGTACATCTTCCGAACCGGCACCTCCTACAATAAACGGGTCCAGGCGCTGGGCGGCGCGAAGAATCACATGGTGATCCTGCCCGACGCCGATATGGAGCAGGCGAGCGATGCCATCATGGGGGCGGCTTACGGCTCCGCCGGCGAGCGCTGCATGGCCATCTCGGTTGCCGTTGCGGTGGGTGATCAGGTGGCCGACGAACTGGTCGAACGCTTGGCGCCGCGGGTCCGCGCCCTGAAGGTCGGGCCGGGCACCGATCCCGACGTCGAGATGGGACCGCTGGTCACCAAGGACCACTATGACAAGGTCATGGGCTATATCGATGCCGGCGTGCGCGAAGGCGCGACCCTCGCCGTCGATGGCCGGGGCCTCAAGCTGCAGGGCTACGAGAACGGCTACTTCATGGGCGGCTCGATCTTCGACAATGTCACCACCGACATGTCGATCTATCGTGAGGAGATCTTCGGCCCGGTGCTCTCGGTCGTGCGGGCGCCGGACTATGATGCCGCGACCAAAATGGTCAACGAGCATGAGTTCGGCAACGGCACCGCGATCTTCACCCGTGACGGCGACGCCGCCCGGCACTTCGTCAACTCCGTGCAGATCGGCATGGTCGGCGTGAACGTGCCCATCCCCGTGCCCATGGCATTCCACAGCTTCGGCGGCTGGAAGCGCTCGCTCTTCGGCGATCACCATATGCACGGCATGGAAGGCGTGCGCTTCTACACCAAGATGAAGGCGGTGACCTCGCGCTGGCCGACCGGCATCCGTTCGGGCGCGGACTTCTCGATCCCGACGCTGGGGTAAGCGTTACGGAACCGCAGGTGAAGATACCGGCGGAAAGACTTGCGAAAAAGGACGGGCCCTGTGTATCACGGGGCCTGTTTTTTTGTGTCTTCTCGTGGTTCGCCGCGTCCGGCGAATTCTCAGCAAGGAAAGTGAGACGATGGCCCGTTTCAAGACCCTGGATGATTTTGACGTTGCCGGCAAAGCGGTTCTGGTCCGCGTGGATTTCAACGTGCCCATGCGCGACGGCCAGGTGACCGACGACACCCGGATCCGCCGGGCACTGCCGACCATCCAGGAACTGACGGCGGCGGGCGCCAGGGTGCTGCTGCTCTCTCACTTTGGTCGCCCCAAGGGCAACGTGGTGCCCGAGATGTCGCTGAAACCGGTGGTGCAGCCCCTGTCCAATGCACTGGGCGCGGAGGTGGCTTTCGCGGCGGATTGCGTCGGCTCCGAGGCGGAAGCGGTGGTGTCGGCTTTACCGAACGGCGGCGTTGCCCTGCTGGAAAACCTGCGCTTCCACGCCGGTGAAGAGGCCAACGATCCGGCCTTTGTCGCCGCGCTGGCCGCGCTGGGTGATCTCTACTTCGGCGATGCCTTTTCAGCCGCCCATCGGGCCCATGCCTCGGTCGAGGGTCTGGCGCGGGCTCTGCCCGCCGGGGCCGGGCGCCTGATGCAGGCCGAACTGGAGCATCTGGAATCGGCGCTCGGAAATTCGGAACGGCCGGTTGCGGCCCTGGTCGGCGGCGCCAAGATCTCGAGCAAGCTCGACCTGCTGGGGAACCTGGTGGAGAAGGTCGACCTGCTGGTGATCGGCGGTGGCATGGCCAACACCTTCCTGAACGCCCAGGGTCTCGCGGTCGGCAAGTCGCTTTGCGAGTATGACATGGCCGAGACCGCGCGGCAGATCCTGGAGCGTGCGGAGCAGGAAGGCTGTGACGTGATCCTGCCGTCCGATGCGGTGGTCGCTAAGGAGCTGGCAGCCGGCGCGGAAAACCAGATCGTCGCGATCCGCGATGTTCCGGCCGACAGCATGATCCTGGATGCCGGTCCTGAAACCGCCGCTGCGCTGACAAAACGGCTCGAGGCCTGCAAGACCCTGGTCTGGAACGGTCCCCTGGGCTGCTTCGAGTTTCCGCCCTTCGACGCGGCGACCAACGCCGTTGCCCAGGCGGCGGCGGCTCTGACCAAGTCGGGTTCCCTGCTCACGGTCGCCGGCGGCGGCGATACCGTGGCCGCCCTGGCGCATGCGGGTGCGGCGGAGGACTTTTCCTACATCTCGACCGCGGGCGGCGCTTTCCTGGAATGGCTGGAGGGCAAGACCCTTCCGGGTGTCAAGGCGCTCGAAGACGCCTGACGCGCACGGGCCATCGAACATCAAAAGAAGCTGCGGCCCCAGGTCAGCGCGACCAGGGCCGCTGTTCCCACGGAAACGCCGGCCAGCAGATTGTTCCGGGTCAGGAAGAAGATGGCGAGCGCGCCGACGGCTGCGCCAAGCCGGTCCGCGAGATGGGTCTCGGCCAGGGGACCGATGGGAAAGATGATCATGCGGGCGATGAGTGCCGCCAGCAGCGCATAGGCGACGCAGGCAATCCACTCGAACACGCGGCTGTCCGGATCGACATGGCCCGAGAGGGCGACGCCGAGCGCGCGCCAGACATAGGTTGCCGCGGCGCCGATCAGGATTACCGCGAAGGGCCACCAGAATTCGCTCATGCCGCCCCGCGCCGTGGACGGGTGACGGCGAAGGCCAGCGTCCCTGCCGTGACGCCGGCCACGACCAGGCTCCAGTCCGGCGACCAGAGATAGAGCGGCGGCCCGATCAGTGCTCCGAGCAGCAGCGCCAGCATCCGACTGCGCTGCCGCAGGTCGGAGGCGAAGACCAGCATGAAGTAGATGGGATTGAGAAAGACAAGTCCCAGGGTAACGTATGCCGGCACCGCATCGGCCAGGGCGAAACCGATGGCGGTCGCGCCCATAGTGGAGACCCAGAGCGTACCGGAAAATCCGGCGAAGTAGGGCAACCGCTGTTCCGGCGGCAGACTGGGGCAGTTCCGCATGGCCGCGGCCCAGCCGGTGACCGCGATGACGTGGGCCGCCAGATAGTAGCTCCAGCGCGGCGCCCGCGGGCCGCGGATAATCGGCATCAGGGTCATGGTCATGGGCAGCAGGCGCGCATTGGTCAAGGCGACGGCGCTGGCAATGATCAGGAGCGGTGCCCCCACCGCATAGAGCTCGACCAGAGCCACCTGACCCGGCAATGCCCAGGAGGTGAGGGTCGAGAAGAGGCCGTGCCAGATGGCCAAGCCCGTTTCCCGCACCAGAGCGCCGAAACCGAGGTAACTGCCACAAAGCACCAGCATGGGCACGCCGACCGACTCCCGGGCACCGCTGCGGAAGGCGGCCGCAGGGGTACCGAAATCGCGTTCGATCAGACCAGCCGCCATGGTGCTTTCATCGGTGTTCCCGGGGGATTGTTTTGAAGCGGAGGATGTGGCTTCGAAGGAAGGGCGTAATTGTAACCCCACTACGCCGGGGGCTGCCAAGCGCTCACTGCTGGGGGCACCTATGCCCGCTGCGCATGCGCATTACGCGCGGCTGCTGTCGCTTAGAGGGAAAGCGAGTCGCCGAATGCGGACGAACGGTCAGTTCGGAATGACGCGCCGGGCCGGCAGGTGGATCGTCACCTGGGTGCCCTTGCCGGGCTCACTGACCAGCTTCAGTTCGCCGTCGTGCAATTCAGTGAAACCCTTGGCGAGCGGCAGGCCGAGGCCGGTGCCTTCGAACTGACGGCTCAACTGGCTGTCGATCTGGGTGAAGGGGGCGAGGGCCTTTTCGACGTCTTCCTTGGCGATACCGATTCCGGTGTCGGTCACCGCGAAGATGAAATCGCCGCGCTGGTCGATGTAGGCGCTGATATCGATACGGCCGCCACCGGGGGTGAACTTCACCGAGTTGGCCATCAGGTTGATCAGGATCTGCTTGAGTTTCCGGGCGTCGGCCCAGATGTGCGGCAGGTCCTCCGCGGCCTCGAGCTTGAGGGTGATGCCGACGCGGTCGGCCCGCTCCGACATCAGGCGCTTCACCGTGCCGAGCACTTCGTGCGGATTGACGTCTTCTTCGGTCAGATGCAGCTTGCCGGCTTCGATCTTCGCCACGTCGAGAATGTCGTTGATGACTCCGAGCAGATGCTGGGCGCTGACCAGAATGTCGTGGGAATAGCCCTGGTACTGTTCGTTGCCCAGCGGTCCGAGCAGCTCGGAGGACATCATCTCCGAAAAGCCGATGATGGCGTTCAGCGGCGTGCGCAGTTCGTGGCTCATGTTGGCCAGGAATTCGGACTTCACACGGTTGGCCAGCTCCGCGGCTTCCTTGGCTTCGAAGAGAGCCAGTTGGCGGAGGCGGGTTTCAGTGACGTCGCTGGCGCTGCCGCGGAAACCTGCGAAGCTGCCGTTCTGATGCTCGTAAACCGGCAGGCCGTTCAGCAGGAAGCTGCGCGCGGTTCCGGAGCGATCCTTGATTTCCACATTGAGGTCGCGGAAGGGTCGGCGGTGCTCCTGCGCCGTTCTGGCCTCCAGCTCATCGCTCTGGCTTGTCGGCAGTGCGCTGAGCGAGCGGCCGATCAGTTCGCTTGGGTGGAAGCCGAGAGTCTTTTGGACCTGCGGTGAAATGTAGGTGAGTTGCAGGTTCCGGTCGGTTTCCCAGATCCAGTCGGAGACCAGGCGCGTGGTATCATCGAGCCGCTCATTGGCCAGGGACAGGGCGGCGTTCAGCGCCTTTACCTCGCTGAGTGAGGTCAGGAGCAGCGCAGAGCCGACAAATTCGCCGTTCTCGTCGTTGATGGCGCGGTGCTTGGCCCGGTAATACTCGATCCGGCCGGCAATACGCACGGCGTATTCGTTGATGACACTGCCGGCCAGTGTCTTCAGAGCGTTCAGTTCGTCGCCCGTCGAGGCCTTGGCCTCGCTGGTAAAGCCGTTGAGCGGCGCGGTCGCCGAGAAGGCCTCGGCAATGCGATCGAAGGATGGATTGGTATAGACAACCTGGCCGTGCCGGTCGTAAAGCGCCACCGGGTCGCCATTTTCCAACAGTTCGCGCTGCAGGACGGTGATGTCGCGGTCGACATCCCCGCCGGCCTCGCCAACGGCTGTCTTTTCCGTCCGGCCCGAAGTATGGGATTCGAGAAGCTTCTTCAGTGGCAGGTTCACTGGATGCTTCCTTGTGGTTGCTTCGAAGAACTGCGCGCCGCCGAGATCTGTTCGATCGCCGCGCGATAGTCAGGGTTACGCCGCCAGGTGTTCGCCACCAGCGTGGCGTTTTCCCGCGACACCTTATCGAAAATCAGCACCGCGCGCGACAGTTCGCGCGGGTCGGTGGTTTCCGAACCCGGCCGGCCGCGGCGGCTCAGCAGAAAGATGGTCGCAAAGGCCTGTTTGGGATAACCCAGAGAACGGCAGATGATCGCCAGGCCTTCGCCGCCCTGGTGGTAAAGCACACGCTGCAGCCCCGGCGGCTTGAAGCCGGAGACTTCACCGAAGAGAGCCTCGAAGAGGGGAATTTCACCGCGCCGCAGCACCGAGATGAGGAACTCCGGCGTAACTTCCCGGTTTTCCACGAGCTGCTTTGCCAGGGCAACGGCCGAAGAGTCCTTTTCTTCCGTTCTTTTGTCCTCGTCGAGCATCCGCTCGACGGTCTTTTCGAGGCTTTCGTCCAGCAGGCTCGGCTGAATGTCGAAGTTCTTGAGGATCTGTTCGCGGAGCGCGGCGGACACCCACCAGTACATACGCTGTGCGAGCGCAGGGGTCAGGTCTTCCCGATTCAGGAGCGGCTCGTGGAAGGAGTCGACGCGTTGGGACTCCTCCGTGAGGTAGGTCAGCGTCGCCTCGGAGATCTTGGCGCTGTGGTTCTCGAGCAGGAGTTTGATGACGTCGGTCTGACCCGTTTCGACCAGCGCATCGGACACGATCTCATCGATCGAGGTGCGCATGGCGATGGCAAGCTGGTGCTGGTGGCCGCGGTGCCGGATGATCGCGATCAGTTCCTTGTCGCGCAGAACTTCGCTTTTGATCAGGATCGGCCTGGCCACCTCGATCTGATCATTGGCCAGGGTCACCACCAGATCGTGCGGAGCCAGGGGAGATTCGGCCAGCCGCTCGGCCAGGGACTGCCGGACCGACATTTCGATGTTACTTACAAGTTTTCCGAGAATATCTGCCAGCAGGGCCGTTTCCTGCTCGGTCAGGGTTTCTTCCCGTTCCGTGAAGAGTTCGCCGATCCGCTGCGCTAAAGACTCACGGCCCTCGACGGACTTATCGAGCGCTAGCTCAAGCAAAAATTGCAGATTGCGATCCTGGCTGTTCATCGGAAAGTGTTCCCCATCCACTTACCTTGTGAAGTCGAACGACTTCCCGAGATACGATAATATACGTCCGGCGACATTCCTCTAATCTGTAATAAATTATGAAGCGAAGATAGTAAAGATAAACCAGGGCGCGCTATATCTTGCTCTTTCATGACTCTTTTATGTGAGTAGAGGCGCATCAAGGCGACACTTTCGCTCAAAACATCTGTCCAACTGCGACCCATAGCGTCCGTGGCGTCTATCAGTGCCGATTACCACGATATTTTAAGGCCTTAGCGGTTGGACGCAGGGGGCGCAGACTCGTTTCGGAAGATGAATTATTAGGGGAAGCAAGCTAATTTATGCTTAATTTTTACACGACTGCGGCAGAATCTTAAAGAAGCGTGGGATCCAACGGCAAGGAACCACTTTAGATGGTAAAATCTTTAGCCCGGTTCCCGAGTTTGGAAAATTACCGCTGCAGGCTTTTCTGACTTCCATCGCAGGCTTTTGCTTGGGCCCTTTGAGTTCGGCGGTAAGAGTTAATCCTGGCTTAACGGCTCGTTGCTAAGCTGGAGAAATGAAGATTCCCAGCAATTCCAAGCGGCTCGGCCCGGTTCTCGCCGGCAAGATCCGCCGCTTCGCCGAACCGGTGTTGCGTGAACTTGAGGCCGTCCCGCCACCGCGCCCGGCCGATCCGGCGAAAAAGGCGGCGGCGCCGGCCGCACCTGGACCGGCCCGTCGGCGCCAGGCAACCTTGACCGGGTGGTCCACGGAAGAGCTGATGGCGGCAGTCCGTAATGTCCTCAAAAGCGGCCGCGCCGTTGCACGCGGGCGCTTCCTCAACCTGCGAATCTGAAACGCGGCTTTCCGGGCAAGGTGATGCCGACACCGAGGGGTGGCCCGGGTCCGTAAGTCGTTGCGCAGAGACGGCTTGCCGCGCTGAGCGGTCTGGGCCACATTGTCGGGATGGAAGGCCCAGGAGACAGCAAGGAACAAAGCTTCGAACAGCGCGTGCCCGAAGGTGACGACCGGCTGCGCCGGGTCTGCCGCGACTGCGGTTTTGTCGACTACGAAAATCCCAAGGTGGTGGTCGGGTCGGTCGCGACCTGGGACGATAAAATCCTGCTCTGCCGCCGGGCTATAGAACCACGCATCGGTTACTGGACCCTCCCCGCCGGCTATCTCGAGATCCATGAGTCCGCCGTAGATGGTGCCTGCCGGGAAGCCTGGGAGGAAGCCCGGGCTAAACTGGAGATCGATCAGTTGCTGGGGATTTATTCGATCCCCAGGATCAGCCAGATTCAGCTAATCTACCGGGCCCGGCTCATCACGCCGGATGTCTCTGCCGGTCCGGAGACGCAGGAATTAAAGCTCTTCACCTGGGACGAGATCCCCTGGGAAGACATCGCTTTTCCGTCGGTGCATTGGGCCCTGCGGGATTTCGATGCCGTTCGAAACCTGCCGCACTTCGCCCCGCGCAGTAATCCCGCCGGCGAGACCGGCGATATGCGCTGAACCGTAAATCCCGCCTTAGTCTTCGAGGCCCATCAGACTGCGCGCGAAGTCCCGCGGGCGGAAGGGACGCATGTCCTCGGCGCCCTCGCCGACCCCGATGGCATGCACCGGCAGGCCGAACTTCTCAGACAGCGCCAGCAGAACGCCGCCCCGCGCCGAGCCGTCCAGCTTGGTCAGGACCAGGCCGGTGACCGAGACCAGTTCTTTAAAGGTGCCAAGCTGGGAGATCGCGTTCTGTCCGGTGGTCGCGTCCAGCACCAGCAGCACGTCGTGCGGTGCCTCCGGATCAAGTTTCTTGATGACCCGCAGCACCTTCTGAAGCTCGGCCATGAGGTCCGACTTGTTATGTAGCCGGCCGGCGGTATCGATCAGAACCAGATCATTACCCTGGGCGCGCGCCGTTTCGATGGCTTCGAAGGCAAGGCCCGCGGCGTCGGCGCCGGGTGCCTTGGCGACGACCGGACAGCCCGTGCGCTCGCCCCAGATCTTGAGCTGGTCGATGGCCGCAGCCCGGAAGGTGTCGCCGGCGGCCAGCAACACTGAATGTCCTTGGCGGCCGAGATCTGTGGCGAGTTTGCCGATCGTCGTGGTCTTGCCGCTGCCGTTGACGCCAACCACCAGCACCACATGGGGTTTGCGGCCAGGGTCGATCTCCAGCGGCTTGGCCACTGGCTCCAGCAGGCCGGCGATATCCTCGGCCAGTGCCTCTCGGACCTCGACGGGGTCGACGTCCTTGTTGAAACGGGTCTTTGCCAGGTTGGCGGTCAGCTTCGCCGCCGTGGTCACCCCCAGATCCGAGGTAATCAGCAGCTCTTCCAGTTCTTCGAGGGCCGCATCGTCCAGCTTGCGCTTGGTGAAGATGCCCGTGATGCCGTCGGTCAGCTTGGAGGACGAACGTGTCAGGCCGGCCTTGAGGCGTGAAAACCAGCCCCGTTTCTCTTGAGTTTCGCTCACGCGGCAAGCGCTCCGATCAGATGGGATTCCCGCAGGCCTGCGATGTCGATAGGCAGGACCTCGCCGATCCGGCCCTGCGGCAGGACCACTGGCGCGAAGTGCTCGCTGCGGCCGAAGCCGTCCTTCTCGACCAGAACCTGTGCCCGCCGGCCGATCCGGCTCTGCAGGAACTGCTCTTCTCTTTGAGCGCCCAACGCACGCAGGCGAGCGGCGCGTTCCTTGCGCAGGTTACCCGGCACCTGCGGCATGCGGGCCGCCGGCGTACCCGGGCGCGGTGAATAGGGGAAGACGTGCAGATAGGTCAGACCGCAGTCGTCCACGGCCCGCAGGGAGTTCTCGAACATCTCGTCGGTCTCGGTCGGGAAGCCGGCGATGATGTCGGCACCGAAGACCACGTCGGGCCGCAGGCGGCGCACCCGCTCACAGAAGGCGACCGCGTCGGCGCGCAGATGCCGGCGCTTCATGCGCTTCAGGATCATGTCGTCGCCGGCCTGCAGCGAGACATGCAGATGCGGCATCAGGCGTTCCTCTTCCGCGATCAGGCGGAGGATATCGTCATCCACCTCGACCGGATCCACCGAGGAAAGCCGCAGGCGCTTGAGTTCCGGTACCAGCGCCAGCAGCCGGCGCGCCATCTGCCCCAGGCTCGGCTGGCCGGGCAGATCCTTGCCGTAGTCGGTGATGTCCACGCCCGTGAACACGATCTCGGCCACGCCGTTTTCGACCAGGATACGGACCTGCCTGACGATCTCGCCGATCGGCACGGATCGATTGTTGCCGCGGCCGAAGGGGATGATGCAGAAGGTGCAGCGGTGGTTGCAGCCCTGCTGGACCTGGACGAAGGCGCGGGTGCGTTCCTCGTAGCCGTGGATCAAATGGGCGGCAGTTTCGGTCACCGACATGATGTCGTTGACCACCACGCGCTCGGTCTGATCCAGGCCGAAGCTCTCGGGCTTCAGCTTTTCTTCGTTGCCGATGACCCGGTCGACTTCCGGCATCTCCGCGTAGCTGTCGGGCGAGATCTGGGCGGCGCAGCCGGTCACGATGACCTGGGCGTCCGGGTTCTCGCGCCGGGCGCGCCGGATGGTCTGCCGGGCCTGGCGCTCGGCTTCCGCGGTGACGGCGCAGGTGTTGATGATGACGGCGTTTTCCAGGCCGGCCGCCCTGGCGTGGCCGCGCATGACTTCGGACTCGTAGCTGTTCAGCCGGCAGCCGAAGGTGATGATCTTGGGATCGGTCATGACAGCAGCGTCCTGTCCACTTCGCCGCGGAAAGAGGTCGCGACCGGTCCTGTCATCATCACATGACCGTCGTCCCGCCATTCAAGGCGCAGAACCCCGCCGTCCATGCGTGTCTCGACGCTGCGCCCCGTGAGGCTACGCCGGGCCGCCGCCACTGCGCCGGCGCAGGCGCCGGAACCGCAGGCCAGCGTGATGCCCGCGCCCCGCTCCCAGACCCGCTGCCTGAGCCGATCCGGTCCATCGAGAGATATGACCGAGATGTTGGCCCGCTCCGGCAGCAGGGGATCGTGCTCGAGCGTGGGGCCCAGCTTTGCCAGATCGATGGCCTCGGCATCCTCGACGAAGAAAACCGCGTGCGGGTTGCCCATGTTGACCCCGACCGGATCCTGCAGCGGCCCGAGACCGATGCCCAGATGCAGTGTGTCGCGCTCTTCCGCCAGGGGGATTTCGCGCCAGTCCAGGTTGGCAGGGCCCATGTCCACCGTGATCTCGTTCGAGTCCGCCGCCGACGCCGGCAGATGACCGGCGAGGGTCTCGATCACCACCTCATCGCGCCCGGTCTCGCCCATCACCAGCGAGGCGATGCAGCGCGTGGCATTGCCGCAGGCCTCCGATTCGCCGCCGTCCGGGTTACGGATCCGCATGAAAAGATCGGCGCCCTCGCTGCTGGGCGGCTCCATCACGATCAACTGGTCGCAGCCGATGCCGAAACGCCGGTCGGCCAGCCGGCGCGCTTCCTCGATCGTGAGCGCAATCGGCGTGCGGCGGCTGTCGAGCACGACGAAATCGTTGCCCAGACCGTGCATCTTTATGAAGGCCAGTTGTTCCATGATGGCGGTTATATGGCCAGAGGCCGGGTCAAGTCCATGGGGAAGCTATGCCTTGGCTGCATCGCTGCGCCATAAGGCTTGCAGGCCGAGCCTCACCAACCGGGCCGAAATCGGGTCTTGAGGCCAAGCGATTCCGCGGGCTTGACGCGGGAGCATTCGGTCCCTATGTTCCGCGCCATCACAGCTTAGGCCAACTGTCGGCTTCGAGAAGCCCCGCCAGTCCGCGAGTTTCGCGCACTGGCGCAAATTGCGTTTGGCCGTTGGTCTTGTGGTTTTGGCGGCTCGTTTCGGGCCTGGATGAATTGACGATCGGATCCGACCGGCATGTTTGAAAGCCTTCAGGAACGCCTCGGCGATGTCTTTGACAAACTCCGCCGGCGTGGCGCGCTCAGCGAAGAGGACGTTTCGGCGGCTCTGCGCGAGGTTCGCGTGGCGTTGCTGGAAGCCGACGTGGCGCTGCCGGTGGTCAAGGATTTCGTCGACGGCGTCCGTGAAAAGGCGATCGGCCAGGAGGTCCTGCGTTCGGTCACGCCCGGCCAGATGGTCGTCAAGATCGTCAATGACCACCTGGTCGAGACCCTCGGTGCCGAGCATGCCGGCCTCAACCTGACCACCAACCCGCCGACCATTATGATGCTGGTGGGCCTGCAGGGCTCCGGTAAGACCACAAGCTGCGCCAAGATCGCCTCCCGCCTGACCAACAAGGACAAGAAGCGGGTCCTGATGGCCTCCCTGGACGTGCGGCGTCCGGCCGCCCAGGAACAGCTCCGGGTGCTGGGTGAGCAGGCTTTCGTCAAGACCCTGAACATCGTCCCCGGCGAGCAGCCGGTCGCCATCGCCAGGCGCGCGGTCCAGAGCGGTTCGCTGGAAGGCTACGACGTCATCATGCTCGACACCGCCGGCCGCCTGGCGATCGACGAAGAGCTGATGGCCGAGGTCGCGGCGGTGCGAGACGCCGCCAAGCCGCACGAGACCCTGCTGGTGGCTGACGCCATGACCGGTCAGGACGCGGTCAACGTCGCCTCCGCCTTCAAGGAGAAGGTCGGCCTGACCGGCATCATGCTGACCCGTGTCGACGGCGATGCGCGCGGCGGCGCGGCGCTCTCCATGCGCGCGGTCACCGGCTGCCCCATCAAGCTGCTGGGCTCCGGCGAAAAGCTGGATGCCTTGGAAGACTTCCATCCGGATCGTATCGCTTCGCGCATCCTCGGTATGGGCGACGTGGTCTCGCTGGTCGAAAAGGCCGCCGAGACCATCGAGCAGGAAGACGCCGAAAAGCTTGCGAAGAAGATGCAGAAGGGCAAGTTCGACCTGGACGATCTTGCCTCGCAGCTCAAGCAGATGCAGAAGATGGGCGGCCTCTCCAGCCTGATGAACATGCTGCCCGGCATGAACAAGGCCCAGATGGCCAAGATGCAGAACGCCAAGCTCGACGACAGCCTGGTCAAGCGCCAGCTCGCGATGCTGTCTTCCATGACACCGCAGGAGCGCGCCAAGCCGGAGCTGATCAAGGCGAGCCGTAAGATCCGTATTGCGGGCGGTTCTGGCACCACGGTGCAGGAAATCAACAAGCTCCTGAAACAGTATCAGGAAGCCAACCGCATGATGAAAAAGGTCAAGAAAATGGGAAAGAAAGGCCTGATGCGTCAGGGCCTGTCCGGCTTGATGCCGCCCGGTGGCGGGTTTCCCCAGTAACTAAAGCCTTAGCAACAGCCGTTAACCAGATTGTCTGACGACAGCCGGCTCGAAAGATCAAGATCGACGCGCCGGCCGAGCGAACAAGAGTAGAAGGAAAGTCCATGTCCGTAAAAATCCGTCTGGCCCGTGGTGGTGCCAAGAAGCGTCCCTATTATCGCGTTGTCGTGGCCGATACGCGCAGCCCGCGCGATGGCCGCTTCATCGAGAAGGTCGGTGCCTACAACCCGATGGTCGCGAAAGACCATCCCGACCGGGTGAAGCTGAACGAAGACCGGATCAAGCACTGGCTGTCGGTCGGCGCCCTGCCCACGGACCGCGTGGCCCGTATCCTGGCCGCCAACGATCTCTATGCGACCCCGGCGATCCCGACTCAGACCAAGAAGAACCAGCCTAAAGCCAAGGCTCAGGAGCGTCTGGCCATGGAAGCTGAAGCCAAGCGCGAAGCTGAAGAAGCCGCCAAGGCTGCTGCGGAAGCGCCGGCTGAAGAGGCGCCTGCCGAGGAAGCCCCGGCTGAGGAAGCCGCCGAGGGCTGACCGGCGGGATCTGAGGTTCGCGCGCTATGACCGGCTCGGAAAAAAGGGTCTGTCTCGCCGTTGTGGCTGGCGCGCACGGCGTCCGGGGTCTGGTGAAGCTCAAGAGCTTCACCGTCGATCCGCTGGATGTCGGCGCCTACGGCGACCTGAGTGACGAAAAAGGGCAGAGGTTCTTTGAGGTCACGGTTAAGGGCATGGTCAAGAACGCGGTTCTGGTGTCCATCGCGGGCATCGCGGACCGGGACCAGGCTCAGGCCCTCCAGGGCACCCGGCTTTATGTCTCGCGAGAGGCCCTGCCGGAGCCGGAGGATGAGGAAGAGTTCTACAACGCCGACCTGATCGGCCTGTCAGTGGAAGATTCCTCCGGGGCTGTGCTGGGCAGCGTCAAGGCCATGCACAACTTCGGCGGTGGCGACCTGCTCGAGGTCCAGCCGTCGGAGGGCAAGTCCTTGCTTCTGCCTTTCACCCGGCAGGTGGTGCCGCTGGTGGATCTGAAAGGCGGCCGGGTCGTGGTCGAGCCGCCGGAAGAGGTCGAGACCGGTGAGTCCGGCTCAGGCGAATCAGGCTCGGGTGGTGGCCAGAAGGCCTGAGGGTGTTTGAAAGAGAGGCGGCAAGGTGACGGACACTGAGTCGCAGGAGCGGCAGGGGTTGCAGGAGTGTTGGGCCGCCACGGTGCTGACTCTCTACCCGGAGATGTTTCCAGGGTCGCTGGGACAGTCGCTGGCGGGACGTGCCTTGAAAACGGGGCTCTGGTCTCTGGAAACGGTGGACATTCGCGACTTTGCGCGCGATAAACACCGCTCCGTCGACGATACGCCCTCCGGTGGCGGCGCAGGCATGGTTATGCGGCCTGACGTCGTGGATGCCGCCTTGGCATCGGTCGAGGATCGACCGGGGCCGTTGCTGTATCTTTCGCCCCGCGGGCGGCTGCTGGACCAGGAGATGGTCCGGGATCTGGCCGCAGGACCGGGCGCGACGCTGCTGTGTGGCCGTTACGAGGGGGTGGACCAGCGCGTGCTGGACGCCCGTGAGATCGTCGAGGTGAGTGTCGGCGATTACGTGTTATCCGGCGGTGAGCCGGCGGCCCTGGTGCTGATGGATGCCGTTGTGCGGCTGCTGCCCGGGGTGATGGGAAACGACGACTCCTCGCGTGAGGAGTCCTTTGAAGAGGGGCTGTTGGAATATCCCCTCTACACGCGCCCGAGCGAATGGCAGGGGCGCAAGGTGCCTGAGGTCTTGACGTCCGGGCATCATGACAATATACGCCTGTGGCGCTTGGCTCAGGCGGAAGAGATTACCAAGGCGCGGCGGCCCGATCTGTGGGCGCGGTACCTGAAGCGAAGAAACGAAGAGCGCGGTATGCCCCGCGCCGACGAAGAGTAAGGAAAAGAGCGATGAATACGATCCAGCAGCTCGAGCAAGAGCAGGTCGCCGCACTGAGCGCCAAAGGCACCGCACCGGAGTTCGCCCCGGGCGACACCGTCCGCGTCAACGTGAAGGTCATCGAAGGCACGCGCGAGCGTATCCAGGCCTTCGAAGGCGTCTGCATCGCCCGCAAGAACCGTGGCCTGCAGTCCTCCTTCACGGTCCGCAAGATCTCCTACGGCGAAGGCGTCGAGCGTGTATTCCCGCTCTACAGCCCGCGTCTGGCTTCGGTCGAGCTGGTGCGCCGCGGTGATGTCCGCCGCTCCAAGCTCTACTACCTGCGCGGCCGCCGCGGTAAGTCCGCGCGTATCGCCGAGAAGACCACGGGTGCAGCCGGTAAGGCCGCTGCCGCCGAGCGTCAGGTTGCTGCCGACGCCAAGGCCGCCCAGAAGGCCGCACTCAAAGCCGCCAAGGCTTAAGTCTCGCAGGTCTGAGCTTCTGCCGGCGGCTTAGGGGCTGTCGGCGAAGGCTTTATCTGTCTGAAAGGCAAACCCGCATCTCCAGGGCGAGATCGCGGGTTTTGTCGCTTTATTGCGCGCAGATATTCTGAATGGCGCGCCATTCCTCGTCATTGAAAGCGGATCGGCCATTGTCGGCCAGACCGCGCGTCAGTGCGGCCCGCTTGGCGTCCGAAGGGTGGGTCGAAAAGATCTGCAGGGCCGCCGGCAGGTCCTTGTTTTCCTCGCCAATACGCTCGAAGAAGCTGGAAAGGCCCTTGAAGCGGTAGCCGGCCTTCTGCAGCAGCTCGATGGCCGAGCGGTCGGCTTCGGTCTCGGCTTCCCGGCTGTAGGACATACGCAGGAGAATCTCACCGGCGGCCGCGATCACACCGCCGCCCACATCCCCGATCAGAACGGAAAAGACGAAGCTGATCCCCAGCCCCTGGATGATGGCCCGGGTGCCATGCTGGAGGGTGACATGGCCCATCTCGTGAGCCAGAACCGCGGTCAGTTCGTCCGGGCTCTGGGTGAAGTCCAGCAGGCCGCGAAAGATGAAGATGCGGCCGCCCGGCATGGCGAAGGCATTGTTCAGCCCGCCGTCGATCACCTTGACGTCAAAGTCGTAGGGACTGCCCCCGACATCCCCAAGTTCATCGACCAGCCGCTCCAGCGCCAGCGCGCCGTCCTGATTACTGCAGACCCGGGGCGAATCGCCGGTCATGGAGGCGAACTGCCGCACGATATCGTCGGCGAACTGATCCGAGAGGGCAACTTCCCAGGACACCGGAATGACCGCGGCCACCAGGCGGGATGCCAGGGGGATGCCGAACCAGAGCCCGACGGCCAGCAGAGCGGTGGCGGCCACGGCCAAAACGGCATTGCGCAGCCGCCGCGAGGTTGGAGGCCCGAAGAGGTGAGGCGCATGTGTCCGGAAGTCGGACAGCGGCCTCTGGTCGCTGAGCGTCAGACGGGCATCTTCCTCCCGGCGGCAGCCGATGCGAAAGGGCACCTGCTTTGCGATGTCATCGACGGCGACGAGTTCCGCGTAGTGCCAGACGATTGGTTGCGTCAAAGCCTCGCCGGTGATGGTCAGTCCGGTTTCGTCCAGGCAGACCATGACCTCGTGACGATTTGCCGAACGGCCGTCGTTGAAGCTTCCCGGATACCAAGCAGCCACCGCAGCTAATACCTGTCTAGTCGTTAGCCTCTAAATCGCGCCGACATCCATCACGTCTGCAAAGCCTTCGCCGCGACCGCCGCGCTCCTGGTCGCTTTGCTTGATGGCATCGAGATCGATCGAACCCTTTGCCAGGAGTGACGCGCTGACAGCCTTGGCCATCGGATGCAGAAACAGGACGAAATAGACGGCGTTTATCAAGGATACAAAGACGAGACCCAGGACAACAAGCGTGGCAATGACCCCTGGTGAAAGATCCATAAGCGCCGGATCAATTGCATTGGGATCCATGCTCTCCAGGCCGGTCATACCGACGAACGCACCACTGAAAACACCGAAGAACACAGCGTACAGAATCGACAGAGAGACCCCGTACAACAAGACGACCAAAAACACGTTCATGGTCGTGAGCGAACTGGAAAAGCTCAGGGTTCCAAAGCGGGTGCGCGACGCGAAGTAACGGAACTCGACCACTTTGTACCAGAGGATCGAGATGTAGAGCGTCGGAATCGCCAGGATCATGGCCAGGACCCACCTCCAGAAAAGGTCATAGGCCTGTCCGTCGAAAACGAGATTACGGCTGCCGAACCAGGTGTTGTTCGTTCTGTAGTCTTGTAAGCGGGTCTGCATATAGGGATAGCAAAGACCGAAAGTGATACCGGTGAGGAACGCAAGCGCCATCGCGCGAACGGCGTAGCCTCGTGCGCTCCCGGTCTGCCCGAAACGGATGCCACGCCATTGCGTCCGGGTCAGGCGGTAGCGCCGGGCCCGGTAGGTTGCGAAGTAGATCAGAAAGTAGATGCCGATCAGATAAATCAGGTTCAGCGCCACCTGGGCAACAGGGCTTGCGGCGAGGAAGCTGATCCCGAGAAACCCAAGAGAAAGGAGGGCCATGATCGCTGCTGCGACCAGAAAGCCGAGCAAAAGCTCCTTCGGGGTTCCGGTATATTCAAGACGATCGCCCAGGATCGTAACCCGGCTCCAGAGATACTGCCGCATCCTGGTCTTGCCCCAGAAGCGGTAGATTCCCAGGGTAAAGACCCCGAGAATGGCATTAATCATGGCGATTTTTGCAATTGGCCCGGCAGTTCCGTCGTAGACCGCGAACTGCCCGGCGTTTTGGTTGTTGCTGGCCTGATCGTTGTTGTTTTGAGCGGCGTTGCCGGCGCTGGCGCCGGTCGTTTCCATCTTGGGATCTTCAAAAGGCAAGGAATAGGCTCACTGATTATGGTTAAACTTATAGGTTTGTGACTGGTATAACCACTCAATCATAAAGGGGTGTGTCGCCCCTTGTCACCTAAGAAAAGAGGCTCGGGCTACCGCCCGTAAAATGATCGTCGCTGCAGCCTGTGGCTACGGCTGTCTACTCGGCGAAGAAGTTCGCCAGGGCATCCAGGGTCTCCAAAGGCCGCTCCTCCGGGATGAAGTGGCCGCAGTCGATGCCCTTGGCGGTCACGTCGCTGGCGCGCTCCCGCCAGGTGGCGGGCACGTCGTAGTTCTTGTGCATCAGGCCGCGCAGGCCCCAGAGCACCAGCAGCGGACAATCGATCTTTTTGTCCATGTCCGCCTCGTCGTGTTCCAGGTCGATCGAGGCGGCGGCGCGGTAGTCCTCGCAGGTAGCGTGAATGCAGGCCGGGTCGCGAAAGGCCTGCAAGTAGGCCTCGACCGCTTCCGGCGCGAAGTGCTCGCTCAGCGCGGACCAGCGCCCGAGCTTTTCCTTCAGGTAATAGTCCGGATCCTGGCCGATCATCCGTTCCGGCAGGCCGTTCGGCTGGATCAGGAAGAACCAGTGATAATAGCCGGTGGCGATCGCCTGGTTGGTGGTGGTGAAGAGCTTGTGGGTCGGCACGATGTCCAGCACCGCCGCGCGCTCCACCCGCTCGGGCCAGTCCAGGCAGAGCCGGTGTGTGACCCGCCCGCCCCGGTCGTGCCCGGCGATCCGAAAGCGCGTGTAGCCCAGATGCTCCATGACCCGCACCATGTCGGCGGCCATCGCGCGCTTGGAATAGGTACTGTGGTCGGCGGCGCCCGCCGGCTTGCCGCTGTCCCCGTAGCCGCGCAGATCGGCGCAGACCACGGTGAAGTTCTGCGCCAGCAGCGGCGCCACCCCGTGCCACATGACATGGTTCTGCGGATAGCCGTGCAGCAGCAGCAGCGGCGGCCCGCTGCCGCCTCGGCGCAGATTTATTTCGACTTCGCCGGTATCGATCCGTTCCTGGATGAAGCTCTCGAACATGGGATTTGACCCGAATAGCGATTCAAACGCACGAGAGAGTGTCACAGTTAGGGACGGCGCCGCAAACGGGGAAGATGACCGATCTTTATTGCTTTGATATTGTTCAGCGAATCACCAGGGGGCTGATCTACATCGCAGTACTATCTGTAGCTGCCGCCAGGACTTGTTTTTAGCTTTTTGCGAATACCGCAAAATTGACTTTCCGGCCTGCCCCGACCATGATCTCGCCAGGCCGAGTTTTTCTTTGGTTCTTGGGTGGATCATCTGCCAACTGAAACCGGCGCGGACAAAGAACAAATTCCCTGGGGCGGCGTTGATGAACAGAAGTAATCTGAATATTGATTCCGCCGCTTTATGCAAAGCGATGAACCGGTCATTGGCGTCGAGGGCTGGAGCGGCCATTGTTGCAGCCGGTTTCTGTCTGGGTTTGTCTGGCGCCGCCTCGGTGGCTGGCGATGCAGACGCTGATCATCTGCACCATCAGTTGGCGGCAATAACGGTCGACAAAGACCCTGACGCGCAGGCTGAGCAAGGTGTAGACGCTCTTTTTAAGGGCAACTACAGCGACGCTTTTCCCCTCCTCGAAAAGGCGGCCGGCCAGGGCAGTGCCCGAGCGGCGCTCGCACTGTCTTCGGCGCTCTACATCGGTCTGGGGCGTCCTGCCGACTTCACCCTTGCGTTCAACTGGGCGCAGATGGCCGCGGATGCGGGCGATCCGACCGGGCAGCGATTGCTGGCCTGGTTCACGCTGACGGGGACCGGAACCTCGAAAAATCCGCGACTTGCGAATCGTCGTTTTGAAGCCGCGGCGGATCAGAACGATGTCTGGGCGCAATACAGCCTGGGGCGTTTGAGCGAGTCGGGGGCCGCCGGGATCAAGCGAGACCTGGAACAGGCGGTTTCCTGGTACGAACTTGCGGCTGAAAACGGTCTCCCGATGGCACAGTGGCGGCTTGGAGAACTTCTGCTCGCGGGGGAAGGAACCAACCAGGACAAGAACCGCGGGGTCGGACTGCTGCGCCGGGCCGCTGAAGCGGGTGTGGTGCCGGCGATTTCGTCCCTGGCCCGTCAGATGTTCAAGGGCGAAGGGACTGTTCAGAATTATGACGAGGCTCTGAAGAATTACCGCATTGCCGCGCAACTCGGGCAGGCCGATGCCCAGAACATGGCCGGCTACATGCTGCACAACGGCATCGGTGTGAAGCAGGACCCGAAGGCGGCCTCGAGCTTCTACATCAAGGCAGGCGCAAAGGGCCATCCCCAGGCGTTGCACAACCTGGCCCTGCTTTACCGCGACGGTCAGGGGGTCAAGGCGGATGCTGAAATTGCGCACGGCCTGTTTAACCGGGCTGGCGCCAACGGTCTTTCGGAAGCGATCCACGAACGCCAGAAGCTGGAAGTCCGCATGTCGGCCAGGCAACTGCAAACTGCCCAGCGTTTTGCCAGTAGCTGGCGCGAAACCTGGACACTCGACACGATGCGGCTGAAGAGTTCAGGGACCGGCTTTTTCATCAGCCCCGGCGGCGCGGTGGTGACCAATCATCACGTGGTTGACGGCTGCGACGCGGTTGCAGTGCGTATCGGTGACCAGATTCGCGAGGCGGGGGTGTCCTTTGCGGTGGAAAAGGTCGATCTGGCGCTTATTCACCTGCAGCCGGAAGAGGGCGTGCAGAGTGAGTTCCGGGTCGCGCACATTGCGCCGCAGGAAGACCTCTTCCTGGGTGAGCGCGTCACCGTGTTCGGCTGGCCGTTCTCTGGCGTGCTGTCCAGCGACGGTGTTGTGACGACGGGGACACTGAGCGCCAAATCAGGTGTGCGCGACAACCCCGACTTTATGCAGATCTCGGCGCCGGTACAGCCCGGCAACTCCGGTGGTCCCGTGATGAACGAGGCCGGATACATAATCGGAGTGGTGCGCGCGCGATTGGAAAAACTGGGAGATAAAGTGGCGCAGAACGTGAACTTTGCCGTTAAGCATTCAGTTCTCACTGACTTGCTCGACCGGCATGGCAAGGGCTATTCGACCGTGAGAGCTTCTGACTGGCGATCGCTTTCGACCCGTCAACTGGCGCAGGTTGGCGAGAAGATCAGCGCCCAGATTCTCTGCTACGAGTACAAATTCGGTAAGTGAGGCGTGATCGGTCAGGAGTGCTGTCGCGCCGGCTTTGAGCGAGAAGGCTTGTTATACCAAGGGTCAATGTTACCGCCCCTTGGTATAATGGTCGAATTGCGCTTTCGATCTGGCGAAGTTCCGCATAGTATTTTTATGCGGACGTTTCACTACCGACGACATTTAAAGTAAGCGGGATTTACGGAGGGCGATATGGCGATTGCCGTAGGACGGCAGCGGAAGACATTGGTATCCGGTGTGGTGATTGGGAGTCTTTTGCTGGCGACGGCAGGTTGCCAGACCACGAAACAGGATGTCGGTACGGTCTTGGGCGGCGTGCTGGGAGCGGCCGCCGGCTCTCAGATCGGCGATGGAGGTGGCCGGGTCATAGCGGTCATTGTCGGCGCTGCAGCCGGCGCATGGATCGGCAATCAGATCGGTCGCTATCTTGACGAGGAAGACCAGAAAAAGCTGGCCGAGGCGACCCAGACGACCGCCGTTTCGGGCCAGCCTATCAGTTGGACCAACCCGGATACCGGCGTACGGGGCACCACGCGGGTTATCAAAGAGGAAACCCGGACCGAAAGCGTGGCACTGCCGGTCCTCAAGGACCGCGTCACCGAGCTCCCCCCCTTCGAATACATCGGGGAACGCTACCGGGTCGTCAGTGCTTCCAATGTCCGGGGCGGCCCCGGCACAGACTACAAGGTGGTCGACACACTTGGCGCAGGCAAAACGGTCGATGTGATCGGCGAAGTGGAAGGCAAGCCCTGGTATTTGATCGGTGAAAACGGCGTTGGTAACGGCTTTATCTTCAACAAGCTCCTGAAGCCGACCGGCCAGGCGTCAACGGTGCTGGTAAACGATAGCGCGGCCGGTCCCGATGTGTCGGCGCAGCAGGTCGTCGCGCAGCGAAACTGCCGCACCATTGAACAGGTGGTTGTTTTGAAGGACGGTGCGGAGCAGGTGGAAGAGGTCACCGCCTGTCAGGGTCGCAATGGCTGGGAAATCGTCTGATCGCTCAGGAACGCGGCAGCTTTCGGCGCTCGAAGCCAGGGGGTTCCCGGCATTGGTTCCTTCTGCCAAGGGTTCGATGATGACAGCATTCTGGCTCTCTTGCCGAAGACTCTCCTCCGGGACGGCCCTCGCCGCGGCGCTGGTCGCCGCGGCTGTGGTCTTGACCTCCGGCGCGGCCCAGGCAAGCCGGAAGCTGGTCACTCATCAGGGGCTGGAAGCTCATGTCCCCGATGATTTCACCTGCGCGAACAAGGTGGCCGTCTATGTGCTGGGCGACCGGGTCGCCGATTTTCAGGGCGAGCGTCGAAGCCTGCAGCGCCTGGTCGGCGGTGTGCGGGCGACCCTGGGCTTCGAATGCAGCGGAATCACCGACATCGTGCTGGTCGGTCAGGCCGACGGGAAGACCATTTGGCGCGGCCTGGTATCGCAAAGCAATGGCTGGGTGCTGGTTGACATGCCCTTCGCGCAGAAACGAGCAGAGCCCTCACAGGCTGCGCCTAAGCAAGTTGCGCCGCCCCCGAAACAAGCCACGGTCCCGCAAGCCAGCCCACCGCCGAAGCAGACCGCATCCTCGACGACCAACAGAGTGGCCCCTGGCCGCATAAACGCGATTCCCAGCTTTGGCGGCGGCTCGGCTTCCGCGCGCGGTATGGAGCAGGAAGCCGAGTTTATGATGTTGATGCCGTAACCTCCAACGGCACATTTTGCTCAATGGGGCTTGTGCTCAGAGCTAAATCGACAGCAAAAACCCATGGACGTTATTCAAACTGTGCAAGCAGATCCCGCGACAGCGTGGCGACTTGCATCCATGTGCAACTGACGGCGCTGTTTCCGCGGCGCTAGCGGATCATGTGGCTGCGATTTTACTTACACCCGCTTCGATGCCTTCGAGGATATAGTGCCCTTCACCAGAATCCACGCCATTGGCGAAGGATATGGTTTTTGCGCCGTAGTCGAAGTAAAGGGCGCCATACTTCGCACTGGAAAAGATGCTGGGGGCAAACATAAGGCTGGTGAAACCAATGGTTTGTTCCTGCCATCTCAAGCGTTGCATTTCAGATAAAAGATAGTTTTTGCGCCGCGAGAAAAAGAACAGCTTGAAACTGCGCGACAGGCCTCTGTCGTCGATGGAAATAATCTCTCGGCCGAACAGCTGCCAGGAAAGCAGGAAAAGGACGATAAGAGCACCTAAGCCCCACACAAACCAGGGCAACGCCGTGTTCACGTCGCCCGGCGTGTCCGCTGAACCGGTCGCGGCGTTCACCATGCCCGCGATGCCGGCGATCAACCAGGCGCCAAGCCATAAGGTCATAAAAATGATGAAGAACCAAGCTCTGCGAACTGGGATTTCCACGCAAGACCTGTCGCCCTCCTCATAAAAGGAAAGGCGAGAAACTTCTGGCGATTCGTACTCCAAAGGATGCTTCATGATAGCGAGATTTCTAAACAACCTTAACGATATATTATATCAATTTAATAATGCGCAAAAGTTGCTTCAAGTGTCCGTACGCTGTGTAGTGTTTCAGCTTCGCTACTCGGTGTCCAAAAGGGAGCCTATTCTTTCGGTCACGGCGCTGCCCTCGCTGCTATCGAGGCCCTTGCCGAAAACAATTGTTCTTGGGCCGTAATCGAAGTGAACGGCGCCGTAGGCCTTTCTTGAAAAGATGTAAAAAAATAAGAAAGGCATCAAAACAATGCGTGGATTCTCTGCCCATCGGATACGAGCAACATCACTCATGCGATAGTGTTTGCTTCGCTGTATAATCAACAACTTCCGGCAGAGCGTTAGACTCTTATTGTCGAAGGTAATGATTTCATAGCCAAACAGCTTCCAACACAGACGAAGAACAAGCGGGAGGCAAACCAGCAGCCAGACGAGAAGGGCGACCGCAAGCGAGATATAGGCCTTTAATGATTTGTCGGTCACGCCGGTTACGTCAATGAGAATGATGGTCACCAAGACCGGCGCGACTATTCCTGATCCTATGATCCCGAAAACGGAGAATGTAGCGCCCAGAAAGCTCCAGCGCGTCGGAATTTCGATGCAATGATTGCCGTCATCCTCGGAGAATTTGAGCCGGAAGGTTCCAGGTGTTTCGAACTTCAAAAGTTTCCTCTTTGTAAGCAGCAAACCAGGATCTTCGCCCATTATGCGAAACTTTGGCCCGACTTAATTCTTTGAGAATACAACTATGTGTTTTGTTTTGTGAGTCCGCAAGGCGATGATAACCCTGTTCCGGTTGTTACGGTGAATGGTGTTGGGAAGTGGAAGCGAGGCTTTCTGCCGTGCTTCTGAACTACGAGATCTGGCAGGTGAGCGTCATCGTACCGGGAAATCAGGTTAGACCCGGCGAATTTGTTATAGCCGGCCCGAATGCCTGCTATGCGCCGATCCCGCACAGTAAGACTTTTCCCGCCGGTGCGAAGTGGCTATTCTCCGGCGCCTCAAGAAGAATTGCGCGGGATTTAACGCGCGCCCGGGCCTGAGGTGGGCCGTCCCTTGAAGGGGCGATGGGCGCGGTATCCCGCGAGGGAGAGTGGCCGGTTCGGCGCCGGCTCAAGAAGGAAGAAGTACGATGTCCGCACCCCGTACCCTGTTCGATAAGATCTGGGACAGCCACCTGGTCGACCGCCAGGATGACGGCACCTGTTTGATCTACATCGACCGCCATCTGGTTCACGAAGTCACCAGTCCTCAGGCCTTCGAAGGGCTGCGCATGACCGGCCGCAGCGTGCGTCGGCCGGAAGCGACCCTTGCCGTGCCGGACCACAACGTCCCGACCGAGGGCCGCGCCCAGGGCATTTCCGATGAGGAAAGCCGGATCCAGGTCGAGCAGCTCTCCAAGAACTGCGACGAGTTCGGCGTGCCGCTCTTCGGCATGGACGATGTGCGTCAGGGCGTGGTGCATATCATCGGGCCGGAGCAGGGCTTCACCCTGCCGGGCATGACCATCGTCTGCGGCGACAGCCACACCGCGACCCACGGCGCTTTCGGCTCCCTTGCCTTCGGCATCGGCACTTCCGAGGTTGAGCATGTACTGGCGACGCAGACCCTGATCCAGAAACCGGCCAAGAACATGCGGATCACCGTCGAGGGCAAGCTGCCGCTCGGCGTGACCGCCAAGGATATGGTGCTGGCGATCATCGGCGTGATCGGCACCGCTGGCGGCACCGGCTACGTGATCGAATATGCCGGTGAGGCGATCCGTAACCTCTCCATGGAAGGCCGCATGACGGTCTGCAACATGTCGATTGAGGGCGGCGCCCGCGCCGGTCTGATCGCCCCGGACGAGACCACCTTCCAGTACATCATGGGGCGTCCCATGGCCCCCAAGGGCGGCGCCTGGGAACAGGCCCTGGCCTATTGGAAGAGCTTGCCGTCCGATGAAGGTGCGACCTACGACAAGGAAATCATCCTCAAGGCCGAGGACATCGAGCCGCAGGTCACCTGGGGTACCAGCCCGGAGGATGTGATCCCGGTTTCCGCCGCGATCCCGGCGCCTGATACGGCGCCCGACGACAACAAGCGTTCCGCCATGGAGCGTTCGCTGGAATACATGGGCCTGACCGCCGGCACGCCGATCAGCGAAGTGCCGGTTGATGCGGTTTTCATCGGCTCCTGCACCAACGGCCGGATCGAGGATCTGCGCGACGTGGCGGCCGTGGCCAAGGGCCGCAAGGTCGCCGAGAACGTGCGCGCCATGATCGTGCCCGGTTCCGGACTGGTGAAGAACCAGGCCGAGGAAGAAGGGCTGGACAAGATCTTCATCGAAGCCGGTTTTGACTGGCGCGAGCCCGGCTGCTCCATGTGCCTAGCCATGAACGCCGATAAGCTGAAGCCCGGCGAGCGCTGCGCTTCCACCTCGAACCGTAATTTCGAAGGCCGTCAGGGCCGTGGCGGGCGCACCCATCTGGTCAGCCCGGCCATGGCCGCCGCCGCCGCGGTGACCGGCCATCTGATCGACGTGCGGAAACTGGACTGAGCGGGATAGGAGACTTGAGCCATGGATAAGTTCGACAAGCTGACCGCCACCGCCGCGCCGCTGCCCCTGGTCAATATCGACACCGATATGATCATTCCCAAGCAGTTCCTGAAGACCATCAAGCGCACCGGTCTGCGCGAGGGCCTGTTCTACGAACTGCGCACGGACGAAGACGGCAATCCCAAGGACTTCGTACTCGACCAGCCGGCCTACAAGAACGCCCAGATCCTGGTGGCCGGGGACAACTTCGGCTGCGGTTCCTCCCGCGAGCATGCGCCCTGGGCCCTGTTGGATGCCGGGATCCGCTGCATCATCGCACCGAGCTTCGCGGACATCTTCTACAACAACTGCTTCAAGAACGGCATCCTGCCGATCGCCCTGCCGCAGGAGCAGGTGGATCTGCTGATGGACGACGCCGGACGCGGATCCAACGCCGTGATCACCGTCGATCTGGAAAAGCAGGAGATCACCGGCCCGGATGGCGGCACGATCCACTTCGAGATCGATGCCTTCCGCAAGCACTGCCTGATGAACGGCCTGGACGACATCGGCCTGACCATGGCCAAGGGCGAGAAGATCGATTCCTTCGAGGAGCAGCGGAAACTCTCGCAGCCCTGGCTTTGAACTCAATCCGTTCGCAGCAGACCTCCTGCCCTGGCGGCGGGACGGCGCTGTCCAATTGTAAAATCCAAGTGGGGAAATTCTAACGCATGGCTTCCAACAAAAAGCTTCTGGTTCTTCCGGGTGACGGCATCGGCCCCGAGGTGATGCGCGAAGTGCGCCGCGTGGTCGACTGGTTCGACAAGCGCCAGGCGGTCGGCTTCGATCTCGAGGAAGACCTGGTCGGCGGCGCGGCGATCGATGCCCATAACGTCCCGCTGACCGACGCGACCATGGAAAAGGCCATGAACGCCGATGCCGTGCTGCTGGGCGCGGTCGGCGGCCCCAAGTGGGATAACCTGGATTTCTCCATCAAGCCGGAACGCGGCCTGCTGCGCCTGCGCAAGGAGATGCAACTCTTCGCCAACCTGCGCCCTGCCCTTTGCTTCGATGCGCTGGTGGATGCCTCGACCCTGAAGCCGGAGATCGTCTCCGGCCTGGACATCATGATCGTCCGTGAACTCACCGGTGGCGTCTACTTCGGCGAGCCGCGCGGGATCGAGGACCTGCCCAACGGCGAGCGCCGGGGGATCAACACCCAGGTCTACACCACCTCGGAGATCAAGCGGGTTGCCGCCGTAGCCTTCGACCTGGCGCGCAAGCGCGATAATCGGGTCTGCTCGGTGGAAAAGGCCAACGTGATGGAATCCGGCGTGCTCTGGCGCGACGAGGTGACCAAGCTGCACGCCGCCGGCTACGAGGATGTCGAGCTGTCGCACATGTATGCCGACAACTGCTCCATGCAGCTCGTGCGCGCGCCCAAGCAGTTCGATGTGATCGTCACCGACAATCTCTTCGGCGATATGCTTTCCGACACCGCCGCCATGCTGACCGGATCGCTGGGCATGCTGCCCTCGGCCTCGCTGGGCGATGTGGACGAGAGCGGTCGCCGCAAGGCCATGTACGAGCCGGTGCACGGTTCCGCGCCGGATATCGCCGGCGAGGACAAGGCCAATCCGCTCGCGACCCTGCTCAGCTTCGCCATGATGCTGCGCTACTCCTTCGATCTGGGCGATGATGCGGATCTGATCGAAAACGCAGTCAAGAAGGTCCTGAACGACGGTCAGCGTACGGGTGACATTACCGCCCCGGGCTCGAACCTGGTTTCGACCACGGGCATGGGCGATGCCGTTCTGGGGGCGCTCGACAGTCTGGCGGCGTAACGCCCGTTTGACCTCGACCGCGATCACGCGTAGTCTTGCTGCAGTTGCGAAGGTTTAAGGAGACTGAGAGATGAAAAAGGAAGTTGCAGTTTTTGCGGCCGCTTTTGCTCTGGTCGCGTTCCTGGCAGCACCTGCAGCGGTCTATGCCTGCAGCAGCATGACGACCGCGCAGACGGAGTCTACGCAGACCGCGCAGACCCCGATTCCGACCACTACCACCAGCACTGGCTCGGCGCCGATGACTCTGAAACCGGAGACTTCGACGAACTGACGCACGCGCTTCAAGGTATCTGGTAACGGGCCGCCCTTGAGGCGGCTCTTTTTTTGGCCCGTTACGCCACAAGAGCATTGATGGACCGAAACGGGATGAGGATGTTCGAAAATGACCTAATCGAGATCGAACCGCGCGCGTTCGCGGGCCAGGCGGCCTGTGACGTAAAGCGCGAACATACGGAAATCGCTGATGAACGACCACCAGGGATGGGTAAAGGTCGTGGGCGTGTTCCGTTCGACCGTGGCATGGGCGACCCATGCGAAGGCATAGCCCGTTATCAGGGCCGGCAGCAGGAGCCACCAGTTGCCGGTGATGATCGCGACGACCAGCAGAACCAGACCCAGACCCGTGCCGACGGCATGGAGCAACTGAGTGCCGGGTTTGCTGTGTTCGGCCAGATAGCGTGGCCAGAAAGCCTGATAGTCGGGACTGCGTTCCGCCATGGTCTTCTTCACTTTCCGGCGAGATTCCGACCCCATCGCGGGCTTTCACGCGCCGGTTATCTTGCATATTTGCTCGATCCCGCTTAATTCAACGCCGGAAATCGAGATTGATCAAGCTGATAGGCAGTTATCATGGGACATAAGGTTGCAGTTGTCGGCGCCACGGGCGCCGTGGGCCGGGAACTTCTAACGACGCTGTGGGAACGCAAGTTTCCCGCGTCCGACATCATCGCGCTGGCTTCGGAGCGCTCCGCGGGGACCGAGGTCTCCTTCGGCGAAGACGACGTTCTGAAAGTGCAGAACCTAGCCACGTTTGATTTCGCCGGCATCGACATCGTGCTCTCCTCGCCGGGTGCTTCGGTCTCGGCCGAGTATTCCCCCAAGGCGGCGCAGGCCGGGGCCGTGGTGATCGACAACACCTCGCATTTCCGGATGGACCCGGACGTGCCGCTGATCGTGCCGGAGGTCAACCCGGAGGCCATGGCGGGTTACACCAAGCGGAACATCATCGCCAACCCCAACTGCTCGACCATCCAGCTTACGGTTGCGCTCAAGCCGCTGCACGAGCTGGCGAAGATCAAGCGGGTGGTGGTCTCGACCTACCAGGCCGTCAGCGGCGCGGGTAAGGACGGCATGGACGAGCTCTTCAACCAGACCCGGGCGATCTTCGTGAACGACCCGATCAAGCGCGAACAGTTCACCAAGCAGATCGCTTTCAACGCCATCCCCCATATCGATAAGTTCATGGAGGACGGTTACACCAAGGAAGAGTGGAAGATGATGGTCGAGACCAAGAAGATTCTCGATCCCTCCATCAAACTGACCGCGACCTGCGTGCGCATTCCGGTCTTCATCGGCCACAGCGAGGCCGTGACCATGGAGTTCGAGAATCCGATTACGGTCGAGGAGGCCCGCGCCGCTCTGCGCGAGCAGGAGGGCATCTCGGTCATCGACCACCGTCAGGATGAGGGCTATGTCAGCCCGGCGGAATGCGCCGGCGAAGACGCCACCTTCGTCAGCCGGATCCGGACCGACCCGACGGTCGAGAACGGCCTTTCCATGTGGGTGGTCTCAGACAACCTGCGTAAGGGCGCGGCCCTGAATACGGTGCAGATCGCGGAGCTTCTGGTGAAGGAGCACCTGAGCTAAAGTCGTCCATCTGTGAGACAGCCGGCAGCGACCCAGAAGCTTTTCCGGAGGGCTGCCGGCTTTGGTTTTCCAGCAACGGAGCCTGTATGGCGAGCGAGAATGCGCAAGAGGTTACGCCGGATCAGTTGTTTCAGCGGGCCGCGGCCCTGCACCGGCAGGGCAAAATCGATCTCGCCATTGTAGCCTACCGAAAGATTCTCCAGATGGCGCCGGATCATGCCGGTGTCTGGGGTAATCTGGGCGTTGCGCTGCGCACCAAGGGTGACTTTCAGGCGGCGGTGGTCGCCTACAAGCGTGCGCTGGAGATCGTGCCGGGCGATCCTGGCATCACCGGAAACCTGGGCAATGCGCTGAAGGATATGGATCGCCTCGAGGAGGCGCTTGAGGCGCATGAGGCGGCGGCCACTGCACAGCCCGACGATTTCAATATTCGCTATAACTACGGCATTGCCCTGCGCGAAGCGGCGCTCTACGACCGCGCCCTCGTCGAGCTGGAGGCTGCGATTGCCCTCAGTCCCGAGGCCGCGCATCCGCAGTGGGACCGGGCCATCGCCCTGCTGCACCTGGGGCGCTTCGCCGACGGCTGGGCGGCCTATGAGACGCGCTGGAAGACCGGCGATCTACCGCAACGTCCCGCCGAGGTGCCGCGCTGGCGCGGCGAGAGCTTCGAAGGCAGGAAGCTGCTGATCTTCGCCGAGCAGGGCTTTGGCGACTCGATCCTGACCAGCCGCTTCATCCCGCTGGTGAAGGCGCGTGCCGGAGAAGGAGCGGGCGCCGGACAGGTGATTCTCGAGTGCAAGACGCCCCTGCAGGATCTTTTTTCGGAGATCGAGGGCATCGACAGGATGGTGGAGCCTGGAGAGGCCGCCGGTGAATATGATCTCGAGGTACCGATCATGTCCCTGCCCGGGATCTTCGAGGTGACTGACGAGAAGCTGCCGCCGGCGGCAAGGCTGTGTGTGCCGGACTATGCGCGGCAGAAGGCGCAGGTTCTGTTGCGCCGGGATGAACGCTTCAAGGTCGGTATCGTCTGGTCCGGCAGTGTGACCTTCAAGGGCAACCGCAAGCGCGCCGTAGGCCTGGAGCGCTTTCTGCCCTTTGCCGAGGTGCCGGGTGTCGAGCTTTACAGTCTGCAGAAGGGCCCGCGTTCGGAGGACCTGGAACTGGATGGCGCCGGTGCCGTGGTGACGGCGATCGGGGAACAGCTCGACAGCTTTGCCGAGACCGCCGCCGTGATCGAGGCGCTGGACCTGGTGATCATGACCGACAGCTCGGTCGCGCATCTCGCCGGGTCTCTGGGCTGCCCGATCTGGAACCTGCTGAACAAGGCGACCTACTGGCTCTATCGGGGCGAGGGTGAGACCTCGCCCTGGTATCCTTCCATGAAGCTCTACCGGCAGGGCGAGGCCGGGAACTGGGACCCGGTTTTCGAGCGGGTCTGTAAGGATCTCGAGGCGGCGGTCGCCGCCAAACGCGCCGGGACCTGGCCGCCGAAAGGCTAATTTGCAGCGAGATAGTCGTCGAGCTGCTTCAGAAGATCCGCTTTGCGCCGCTCCGGCAGGAAGGATGCCGCGAAGGAGTTCCGGGCCAGCCGGGCGAGGTCGTCCCGCGACAACTCCAGTGCCGACTGCACGGCCTTGTAGTTCTGGTTCACGTAGCCGCCGAAATAAGCCGGATCGTCGGAGTTGAGGGTGGCCATCAGGCCAGACTCCAACATACGGCGCAGGGGGTGCTGGGCAAGATCGGTTACGACGGCCAGACTCAGGTTGGAGAGCGGACAGACGGTCAGGGGAACGGCTTCACGCGCCAGACGCTCCACGAGCGAAGCGTCCTCCATGGAACGAACACCATGATCGATCCGGTCGACCTGCAGCAGGTCCAGCGCGCCGGAAACATAGTCCGGCGGTCCCTCCTCCCCGGCGTGCGCGACCAGCCGGAAGCCTTCGTCTTTGGCCAGACCGAAAACCTGCTGAAACTTGGCGGGCGGATGGCCTTTCTCCGAGGAATCCAGGCCGAAGCCGATGATCTTCTCACGGTGGGGCAGAGCCGCGGCGAAGGTTACCAGGGCCTCTTCTTCGCTCAGGTGTCGCAGGAAGCAGAGGATCAGTTCCGAAGAAATACCCAGATCCCGCTCGGCGTCCTCCATGGCCTGGGTGATGCCGTTGAGCACGGTCTCGAAGGCGACGTCTCGTGCCGTGTGGGTCTGCGGGTCGAAAAAGATCTCGGCGTGGAGCACCTTGTCCGCACGGGCGCGCTCCAGATAGGCCCTGGTCAGATCATAGAAATCCTGCTCGGTAATCAGGACCCGGGCGCCCTGATAGTAGAGATCCAGGAATTCCTGCAGATTCTTGAAGCGATAGGCCGCCCGGAGCTCATCAACACTGGCATAGGGCAAGGCAATGCCGTTGCGTTCCGCCAGACCGAACATCATCTCGGGCTCCAGCGTACCCTCGATATGCAGGTGGAGTTCGGCTTTCGGCAGGCCGTCGATAAAGTCGTGCAGTTCAGTCATTCTCTGTCTTTCCATCCGTGCTCCCGAGAGTTTTCCGCCAAGTTCCCCGCGAGGTCAATCCGTCAGCGCAGTGATCTCCACCGCCTCTAACGGCGGCACGGCCAGTTGTTCCTGCGCTTCGATCAGGCACAATTCGCGGGCACCGCGCCGGTGGGTTTCCGCGATGACCGCGTGGAGTGATGCGGCGGCCTCCTGCAGCGCCCTGCCGCTTTCGCCTCGGTTGCGCAAAAAAGCTGCCAGAAACAGCGCTGAAAAGCAGTCGCCTGTGCCTTTCACCGGCGGATCGAACGGCAGTTTAGAGGTTACGGCAAGCTGTGCGTCTGCCGGCGTGACGGCCAGGATGCCGATCTGCTCGTTCTCCTCGTCGTTCGGCACCGGTACTGAGCTGACGACCACCGCTTTCAGTCGGTTGTCAGGATCGGCCAGCAGATCCCGGGCCGCCTGCCGGGCGCTTGACGAGTCCCGAAGCTCCTGTCCGGCCAGAAGCCCCAGCTCGAAGAGGTTGGGCGTGATGATGTCGGCGCTGTTGAGTGCTTCCTCACGCAGGAAACCGGGGATCTCCGGCTCGACGTAAAGGCCGGCCTCCTGGTCGCCCATCACCGGGTCGCAGAGAAAGATCGCCTCCGGATTGACAGTTCGCACCGCCGCGACCGTCTCGACAACCGCACGTCCGAGCGCGGCGGTGCCGAGATAGCCCGAGAGCACGGCTTCGCAATCGCTGAAAACGCCCCTGCGCTCGATGGCTTGCAGGAGTTCGGTCAGTTTTTCCGCCGCAAAGACCTCGCCTCTCCAGTCGCCATAGCCGGGATGGTTGGAGAATTGCAGGCTGTGTACCGGCCAGACATCGTGGCCCAAGCGCTGCAGCGGAAAGACGGCTGCCGAATTTCCGACATGGCCGTAACAGACATGAGACTGAATCGAGAGGATCGGCATCTGGACTCCGCTTATCGCTATCGGGCCTGGAAGGAGGAGACGACCGCAGTTTCGCCAATGATCCGCTCTACTCCAAGTATTTAGATCGAGTTCGCCGGGTGAATGGACCGCTTAAGGCGATTCCATGTAACCCGGATCTGATCTGGGGAACAACTCTCCAATCGCTAAACGCCATTTGGCCTGAGCTTGACTCTCCCACACTTCTGTCTGTATAGTTGGTTTGTTCCGAAATTTCTGTCATTAGAGAAATAACAGAAACTATGAAACTCACACCGGTCATGGAGAAATACGTTCTGCACTGGGGCGAAATGGGCACCCGCTGGGGCGTCAATCGCTCGGTCTCGCAGGTGCACGCGCTGCTCTATCTTCATGGCAAGCCCCTGTCCGCAGAGGAAATTTCGGACACGCTGAATATGGCGCGCTCCAACGTCAGCAACAGCCTGAAAGAGCTGCTGACCTGGAATCTGGCGCATCGGACCCATGTCATGGGTGACCGGCGGGACCACTTCTTCGTCAAAGACGATCTCTGGGAAATGCTGATCACCATCACCGAAGGCCGCAAGTCCCGGGAGATCGATCCGACCCTGACCATGCTCCGCCAGTGCAGCGAAGAGGCGCAGGAGGATCGCGAGACGCCGGAAGAGGTCAAGCAGAGGATCAACGCGGTTCTCGAGTTCATGGAGACCCTTTCGAGCTGGTACGAGCAGATGCACAGGCTGCCCAAGCCAGTGCTTATCAAGCTGATGAAGATGGGCCGGAAGGTCGCGAAGTTCGTGACCAAGAAGTAAAAAAATTTCGTCTGTTATTTCTCTTTGTACAGAAATAACAGACATAAAGGATAGAAAAGGTGAGAGATTATGATGGCAAGTAGCCATGCAGGGCGGGGAGCAAACCGCGTTCCGGCGGTTGCAGGAGGCAGCTTCGCCACCGGAATTGCCGTTCCCCGCCACCGCCCGGAGAACCTTGCGCATGGCGGCTTCGAAGCGCTGGTCGGCGCCGCCGGCTGGCGCCGGCTGACGCCCATGATCCGGGCCCGCTTCGGCACATCTGCGGAGGCAACGGACACCTGCTACCACGGCGCCATGTCCAAGGTGCGCTGTTCCTTCGCTGGCTATCTTCTGGCGCAGCTCTGCCGTCTGATCGGGACGCCGCTGGCGCCCTATGAAGGTGAGGAGGTGCCGATCTCCGTCCACGTCCACGAAGACCGTGCGACCGGCGGGGTTGTCTGGGACCGTCGCTACTTCTTTGCCGGCAAGGCGCCGATCACCGTCACCTCCACCAAGGTGATCGAACAGGGCCAGGTTCTGCTGGAGTGTGTCGGTGGCGGTTTCGGCATGCGCCTTCGGGTCTACGAACAGGATCGCGCCCTGCACTTTCTGAGCCAGCACTACTTCTGGCGCTGGGGTCGGATCCGCCTGCGTCTGCCGGACTGGCTGACGCCGGGGGTCGCGCATGTCGTGCACAGCGACCTCGGGGCTGGCCGTTTCCGTTTCGAGATGACGATCAAACATCCGCTGCTCGGTGTGACCTTTTATCAGGACGGCAGCTTTGCGGAAGAGGAGAAGTGAGATGCAGACCGCGCTGATACTGATGGCGATTCAGGGCCTGATCGGTGCTTTCGACAATCTCTGGCACCACGAGATCACCCAGAAGCTCTCCTCCCGGCCCGAAGCGAGGAACGAACTGATCCTGCATACCATACGCGAGTTCCTCTACGCCGTGATCTTCCTGGGCATCGCCTGGTTCGCCTGGAACGGCGCCTGGGCGGTCATCCTGCTGCTGATCATGGCCATCGAGGTGGTGGTGACGCTCTGGGACTTCGTGATCGAGGACCAGACGCGGAAGCTCCCGAAGCTGGAACGGATCGTCCACACCGTCCTGGCGATCAACTTCGGGGCGATCCTGGCGTTCTTCCTGCCGGTCGCCCTGGCGTGGCGGGAAGCCGAAACCGGCCTCGTCGCGGTGGACTACGGTGTCCTGTCCTGGATCATGACGGCTTACGGAATCGGTGTGTTGGGTTGGGCCCTCTACGATCTCTGGGTCGTGGTGCGGCTTTCGCTGCCGGAATGGAAGCGCCGGCCGATCCTGCCCGGCCACAAGCAGGCGCCGTTGCAGGTCCTGGTGACCGGCGCCACCGGTTTTATCGGGACGGCACTGGTGCGGGCGCTGATCGAGCGCGGCGACAGGCCGCTCGTGCTGGCGCGCAACGCCGCGAAGGCCGGCTATCTCTTCGGCCCCCATGTAGAGGTTCTTGAGGATCTGGACGAGATCGACAACCAGCGGCGCATCGATGCTGTGATCAACCTCGCCGGCGAACCTCTGCTGGGCGGGCTCTGGACCCGGCGCCGCCGGCAGAGGCTCATCGCCAGCCGGACCGAAACAACCCGTGACGTCGTCGCGCTGCTGCGGCGGCTTGCGCAGAAGCCCGAGGTCCTGATCAGCGGCTCGGCGATCGGCTACTACGGCCGGCGCGGCGATGAGGTCGTGCGGGAAAACGGCCTGCCGCAGGAGGTCTTCACATCCCAGCTCTGCCTGGAGTGGGAGGCCGAAGCCCGGCGAGCGGTCGAGCTTGGTGTTCGGACCTGCCAGCTGCGGATCGGCCTGGTCTTCGGCCGGGGCGGCGGTGCCTTTCCGCAGCTGGCTTTGCCCGTCCGCCTGGGTCTCGGGATGATCTTGGGCCGCGGCCGGCAGTGGATGTCCTGGATCCATCTGCGGGATCTGGTCAACCTCATAGTCTTTACGCTGGATCGGGATGATATTGCCGGCCCTGTGAATGCAACGGCGCCGCGGCCTGTCACCAACGCGGTCTTTACCCGCAGCCTGGCCCGCAATCTGAAACGGCCACTGCTGCTGCGCATGCCGGCGGTGGTGCTGCGCCGGCTGCTCGGTGAACTCGCCGACCTCTTCGTGGCCGGGCAAAAGGTCGTGCCGCAGAAGGCCGAAGGACTGGGCTTCCTCTTCAACTATCCGGATCTGGACTCGGCCTTGCCTGATCTGCTGAACAGGTCCGAAACCGCCAAGCCGCGGGAAGAGACCAATGAAGATCTTTGCTGGGTCTTCTACGACGACGGCTGTGCGATTTGCGCTGGCGAGATCGGGCTCTATCGAAAGGAAGCGGAACGTAAAGGTCTGGCGATGACCTTTCAGGGCATCAGCGCTGACAGCAAGGCCTTGCGGGCTTACGGCCTGAGCCACAGGGACGTTCTGCGCCGGCTCTACGTCTTCGACGAGCGGGGCCGCTTGGTCAGCGGCATCGACGCCATGGCGGCAATCTGGTCGGCGATTCCAAAATATCGCTGGGCGGCGCGTCTGGTGCGGTTGCCCCTGATTCACGGCGCCGCCGAAGTGCTCTACGATGCTGTCGCGGTGCCTCTGCTGGGGCTCTGGAATCGCCGACGGGACGTATATTCGAAGGTAAGGACGAAAGGCAGGAAGGCCCATGGCTGAGCGCGTGCCGCTCTATCGCGAGGTCCTGGGGGCGGACTATGACCGCCTTCCGCCGATCATTCAGGCCATGCACGATGTGCGGGGCCGGCACAGCGCGCGGGGGCGCGGAAGGGTGCGTCGTGCTTCGAACCCGCCCGGACGCTGGCTCGCCGGCTTTCTCAGCATGCCCGCGGAAGCCTCGGATATCGCGGTCGAGACCAGCTTTACCCTGGAGGACGGGGTCGAGAGCATCACGCGCAACTACGGCGGCTCCATCCTGACGACCCATCAGGCTCTGGCGCCGGGCTCGACTGCGGGGCAGCGCTTGCTTCTGGAGCGCTTCGGACCGGTAAAGCTCTTCATCCGGCTGGCGGGCGATGAGGCGGGAGTTACCTTTCTTCTGCAGCGTTGCAGCTTGCTGGGGCTGCCGCTGCCCGCCTTTCTCGCGCCGCGGCTGACGGCGCGGGAGCGGGTGACCGAGAGGAAGTATCACTACTTCGTTCAGGTTGCCCTGCCCCTCCTGGGGCGACTGATCGAATACGAGGGCTTTCTGGATCCCCCGGAGCAGGCAGGTTAGCGCGCTGCCTGTCTATGCTGCATAGCAGCATTTGCCGCTTTAAGTCGCTTTGAGATTTTTATAAGGTCTGGGCTCTTCAGGTGACAGAAGCCCTCGGGACAGCCTTATGACGACGACTGCCAGACCCCGCCGCTCGGTTCTCTATATGCCCGGCTCTAACGCCCGGGCCCTGGAAAAAGGGCGCGGCCTGCCGGCGGATGCTCTGATCCTGGATCTGGAAGACGCCGTCGCGCCCGATGCGAAGGACCTGGCGCGCAATCAGATCGCCGCGGCCGTGGCTCAGGGCGGTTATGGTGCGCGGGAGATCATCGTCCGCGTCAACGGGCTGGACACACCCTGGGGGCAGGAAGATGTGAAGGCGATTGCCGCCTCGGGCGCCGATGCGATCCTGCTGCCCAAGGTCGAGTCCGCCGCCATGGTGCAGGAACTGGAAGCTGTCATGGTCAGGGCCGGGGCGCCGGCGGAGATGGCCATCATGTGCATGATGGAGACGCCGCTGGGAATCCTCCGGGCTGAGGAGATTGCCGGCGCCTCTCCACGTCTCTCCTGCCTGGTGATGGGGACCTCGGATCTGGTGAAGGATCTGCAGGCCGCGCATACACCCGAACGCCTGCCGGTGTTGACCTCCTTGAGCCTTTGTGTGCTCGCGGCCCGCGCCCATGGCCTGGCGGTCGTCGACGGGGTGCACCTCGATCTCCAGGATGATGAGGGATTTGCCGCCGCCTGCCGTCAGGGCCGCGACCTCGGCTTCGACGGCAAGACCCTGATCCATCCCAAGACCGTCGCGGCGGCCAATGAGGCCTTTGCCCCCGGCGCCGAGGAGATCGCCTGGTCGCAGAAGATCATCGCCGCCCATCAGGAAGCCGCCGCTGCCGGCAAGGGTGTAGTGGTGGTCGACGGCAAGTTGATCGAAAATCTGCACGTGGAGTCGGCGCGGCGTACCGTCGCGCTGGCGGAAAAGATCGAAGAACTTGCTGCCGCGACGCAGGTATAGAGAGACGCAAAGACAGCAGCGAGGGGGAGGCCTGCAGCATGACGAAAACCAATCCGGGCAACTATTTCGAGGACTTCGCGGTCGGGCAGACCTTGCCGCATGCGACGCCCCGCACGGTGACCGAGGGCGATCAGTCGCTCTACACCGCACTCTATGGCTCGCGCTTCGCGCTTCAGTCCTCGGACGAGTTCGCCCGCAGCCTCGGGCTGCCGCGAGCACCGCTCGACGACCTGCTGGCCTTTCACGTGGTGTTCGGCAAGACCGTGCCCGATGTGTCCCTCAACGCCATCGCCAACCTCGGCTACGCCAACTGTGTGTTCGGCGCGCCGGTCTATCCCGGCGATACCCTGGCGACCGAGAGCAGGGTCATCGGCCTCAAGGAGAACTCCAACGGCAAGACCGGTGTGGTCTATGTGAATTCCCGCGGCCGGAATCAGCGCGGCGAGACGGTGCTGGACTATGTCCGCTGGGTCATGGTGCGCAAGCGGGATGCGTCCGCCCCGGCGCCAGAAGCGGTGGTGCCGGATCTGCCCAAGTCGGTTGCGACTGACAGCCTTGTCGTGCCTGCCGGCTTGAATTTCGAAGATTTTGACTTCGGTCTGGCCGGCGCGCCGCATCGTTGGGACGAGTATCAGGTCGGCGAGAAAATCGATCATGTGGATGCCATGACCATCGAAGAGGCCGAGCATCAGATGGCCACGCGGCTCTATCAGAACACCGCGAAGGTGCACTTCAATCACCATGTCGAAAAGGAAGGCCGCTTCGGCAAGCGGATCGTCTACGGCGGCCATGTGATCTCCCTGGCCCGTGCGCTGACCTTCAACGGTCTCGGTAACGCCGTGAAAATCGCGGCGATCAACGGCGGTGCCCACACCGCACCCAGCTTCGCCGGTGACACCATCTACGTCTGGTCCGAAGTGCTGGAGAAACTGGAGCTTCCCGGGCGCAGCGACCTGGGTGCGCTGCGCCTGCGCTCTGTCGCCGCCAAGGACCGGAATTGCGCCGACTTTCCCCATAAGGCCGAAAGCGGCAGCTACGATCCGGCGGTGGTGCTGGACCTGGATTACACGGTTCTGCTACCGCGCTGACCCGAAGACAACGATGTCGACTTTATCTAAGTCGGCGCCGGCTGTGCGCTGTGCGGTGAGGTGATTCAAAAAAGAATGAAGCGCCGGGTGCAGAGGGGGCGAGCCCACTGCGCGTGTCCCGAGAGGAACACAACCCGACGCTTCATGAGCCGTGAGGCCCAGCACTTGAAAACGGCTGGGTGACTACGTATCGGACGTTGGATATCAGACCTGGCGAAGCCGACACCGAACATTGTCCAGACACTCGGGCCCGAAGACCCTCCGACACCCTGCCGGCGGTGCAGCTTCACTCTTCGACCAACCGGCGCCCCGTACCGCGCGCGAACCAGAGATCCGCAGGCGCAACCGAAACTCTGTCGAACCAGCGCCGTCCCGAGGGCCGGCTGTTTCAGGATCCTGGCATCAACGGGAGCCCGAGAGCCTCCGTGCCGCCGGCATCGCCAGATACAAGACCTCGCGAGACCTGGACCCTGTCCGCTTTCCCGAAGGAAAGCCAAGTCCGTCAGAAGGACCACCCCACCGCAGGGCGACGACGTGGACCCGACCGGAAGAACGAGGCGTGAGCCATTCGCACCTCCGACACCGAAAAGAACGTCCGGGAGGACATCTCTCCGACCGCAGGACAGGTAGCCCCCGAAGGAACCTCTGTCCTTGAAACCGCTTCAGAGATCATTCTCACGGTAAACCGCAAGACTTGATGTTTCTGGAACCGTTTCAACGCTTTCGCGTGCAAGAAAAGCTTCGCCGTTTTAACCATGATTTACAAGAAAGCTGTCACGCATATTTCAAAAAATCTGTGCATAAAATAACTTTTGTTTCACAGAATGCCCCCAGTTTATGCACAATATTATCCACAGGGTGGGCACTGCAGCATGGGAAAATGGACCGCAAACCACAATATTTTGTGGCTGGCTGGAGGCCTCAAACGCAAGTGATAATCATTCTTACCGCAATGCAGCAGAATTGACACACACTTGACCGGGCTCAAGTTGACTAATCCGGTGTCGGGGTCTAAATCATTTCGGGCGTTGAGATTTCAGTAAAGTCTGGAACTTATAAGTTAACGCCTGAAAGTCCTGGCGTGGGGAAGAGCATTCATGGCAACCAGCAACCGGCCACTATCGCCACATCTGCAGGTTTACCGCCCGCAACTGACCTCGGTTTTATCCATTCTGCACCGCGGAACGGGCGTTGCGCTGGCGGTTGGAACCTTGCTCCTGATTTACTGGCTGGCTGCGGCCGCCGACGGGCCCGAGAGTTTTGCTTTCGCCCAGTCGCTGATCGGTTCCTGGATTGGTCGCCTGCTTCTCTTCGGCTGGACTTTCGCGCTTTTCTATCACTTCTGTAACGGCGTGCGGCATCTCTTCTGGGACGGCGGCATGGGGCTGGAGCTGCCCGACGTCTACCGTTCGGGCTGGATGGTTGTTGTTGGCAGCCTCGCCCTGACGGTTCTCGCCTGGCTGTTCGGTTATTTCGGAGGAGGTCTCTGATGTCGCTGCGTTCTCCTCTCGGCCGGGTCCGCGGCCTGGGTTCCGCCAAGGAAGGCGTCTCCCACTGGTGGTCGCAGCGCCTGACGGCCGTGGCGCTGGTGCCTCTCACCCTCTGGTTCGTGGCCTCGGTTGTCGGCAACGTCGGTGCTGATCACGCGGCCATGACGGCCTGGATCGGGTCGCCCGTAACCGCCGGGCTCTTTATCCTCCTGATCGTCGCGACCTTTTATCACGCCTATCTCGGACTTCAGGTTGTGATCGAGGACTACATTCACGGTGAGGCGCTCAAGATCGTCTCCCTGGTGCTGGTCAAGGGCGCCTGCATCGTCCTGGCGCTGATCGGCGTCCTTTCCGTTCTGACACTGCTTTTCGAGGGCTAAGCTATGAGTTCCGCCGGAAACAATGCCTCCAACGGCGCGTCCGCTGGCCCGGCTTACGACATCACGGACCACACCTATGATGTGGTCGTGATCGGGGCTGGTGGCGCGGGTCTGCGCGCGACCCTGGGCCTCGCGGAAGCCGGGCTGAAAACAGCCTGTATCACCAAGGTCTTCCCGACCCGCAGCCACACCGTGGCGGCGCAGGGCGGCGTCTCCGCATCGCTCGGTAACATGGGAGAAGACGACTGGCGCTGGCACATGTACGACACCGTAAAGGGTTCGGACTGGCTGGGTGACCAGGATGCTATCGAGTACATGGTGCGCGAGGCGGTACCGGCGATCATCGAGCTGGAACACTACGGCATGCCCTTCAGCCGGACCGAGGACGGCAAGATCTATCAGCGACCCTTCGGCGGCATGACCACCCGCTTCGGCGAAGGCATCGCCCAGCGCACCTGCGCGGCTGCCGACCGGACCGGCCATGCCATGCTGCACACGCTCTATCAGCAGAGCCTGCGCCGCAACGCGGAGTTCTTCATCGAGTACTTCGCCATCGACCTGATCATGGAAGATGGCTCCTGCCGTGGCGTGATCGCCTGGAATCTGGACGATGGAACGATTCATCGTTTCCGCGCGCATCAGGTCATTCTGGCCACAGGCGGCTATGGCCGGGCATACTTCTCCTGCACCGGTGCGCATACCTGTACTGGCGACGGTGCCGGTATGGCCTTGCGCGCCGGTCTTTATTGCCAGGACATGGAGTTCGTTCAGTTCCATCCCACCGGCATTTACGGCGCCGGGACGCTGATCACCGAGGGCGCGCGCGGTGAAGGCGGGTACCTGACCAACTCTGAAGGCGAGCGCTTCATGGAGCGCTATGCGCCCTCCGCCAAGGACCTGGCCAGCCGCGACGTGGTCAGCCGGGCCATGACCATGGAGATCCGGGACGGCCGTGGCGTCGGCGCTGAAAAAGATCATATCCATCTGCATCTGGAACATCTGGAGCCCGCGCTGCTGCATGAGCGCCTGCCGGGTATCTCCGAATCCGCGCGCATCTTCGCCGGCGTCGATGTCACCAAGGAGCCGATTCCGGTGATTCCGACCTGTCACTACAACATGGGCGGGGTTCCGGCATTGTTGTCCGGTGAAGTGGTGACCGAGAAGGACGGCGATGCCAACACCGTGGTGCCCGGCCTGATGGCAATCGGCGAGGCGGCCTGTGTGTCGGTGCACGGCGCCAACCGCCTCGGCTCCAACTCACTACTGGATCTCGTGGTCTTCGGCCGTTCGGCTGCCAAGCGTTGCGCCGAGATTCTGACCCCTGGTGAAACCCACCGGCCTCTGCCGGCGGACTCCGCCGACTTCGCTCTATCCCGTCTGGACAAAACGCGCCACGCCAAGGGCGAACTGCCGGCGGCGTCGCTGCGGCTAGAGATGCAGCGTTCCATGCAGAGCCATGCGGCGGTTTTCCGGACCGGCGAGGTTTTGAATGAGGGTGTCGATAGCCTGGCGCAGGTCTGGGGCAAGCGCGATTCCATGGGCATTACGGACCGCTCCATGATCTGGAACTCGGATCTGGTCGAAGCCCTGGAGCTGGACAACCTGATGTACCAGGCGGCGGTCACCATGTCATCGGCCGCCAATCGCGAGGAGAGCCGCGGCGCCCACGCGCGTGAGGATTTCCCCGACCGGAACGACGAAGACTGGATGAAGCATACGCTGGCGACCTGCGATGAAGACGGCAGGGTCAAGTTCGCCTACCGGCCCGTCAAGTTGAGCACGCTGACCAACGAAGTCCAGACTTTCCCGCCGAAAGCCCGGGTTTATTAACGGCTGCCGCGTACAATAGAGCAGATAAAAGAAGGCGTAAGGAGAAACCGATGGCTGAATTTGCCTTGCCGGCCAATTCGAAACTCAAAGGCGGAGAGAAGCACCCGGCCACCGGCTCCGGTAAAAATCTTAAAACCTTCAAAGTCTATCGCTGGAATCCCGACGACGAGGCCAATCCCCGGGTCGACCTCTACGAGGTCGACCTCGACGACTGCGGACCGATGGTCCTGGATGCCCTGATCAAAATTAAGAATGAAACGGATTCGACTCTAACCTTCCGCCGCTCCTGTCGCGAAGGCGTCTGTGGCTCCTGCGCCATGAACATCGACGGGACCAACACTCTCGCCTGCACTAAGTACATCAGCGACGTGAAAGGTGAGGTAAAGGTTTACCCCCTGCCCCATATGCCAGTGGTCAAGGACCTGGTGCCGGACCTGACTCACGTCTATGCCCAATACGCCTCGATCGAGCCCTGGTTGAAGTCCGCTACGGCGGCGCCGGAGCGTGAGCGGCTGCAGAGCCCGGAAGAGCGCGAGAAGCTCGATGGCCTCTGGGAGTGTATCCTCTGCTTCTGTTGCTCCACCTCCTGCCCCAGCTACTGGTGGAACGGCGACCGCTACCTGGGTCCGGCGATCCTGCTGCAGGCCTACCGCTGGATCGCGGACAGCCGCGACGAAGACACCGGCAGCCGCCTGGACAATCTGGAAGATCCCTTCCGGCTCTACCGCTGTCACACCATCATGAACTGCACCCGCACCTGCCCGAAGAGTCTCAACCCGGCCAAGGCGATCGCGGAGATCAAGAAACTGATGGTCGAGCGGCGGGGCTAGGTGTCGATCGGAGGACAGGCCCTTGGCGTTCCGCACACCGGGTGATCGAGACGACTTTAAGCGCTTCTACCTGAAGAATGTCGCCCAGAGCGAAGGCTGCGGCTGCGCGGAAGGTGTTTTGAACAAGGCTCGCCCGGTCAAGTTCGGCGACTCGCTGTCGGAAATATTCGCGGCGCTTAAGAAACGCTTCGGTCGCAGCTAAACCCGGTTCAGCAGACGTGCGCGGATCGTGCCGGGCAGGGTACGGATCTCGGTGAGGATTTCGAAGGCGTTATCCACCTGGCCTTCCGCATCCAGCACCACATAACCGATCTCACCGTTGGTCTGATAGTGCTGAGCGACGATGTTGATGTCGTGCTTGGCGAAGATGTCGTTCAGGCGTCCCAACTCGCCGGGTTCGTTGCGCTGGACCTGGATAAAGCGGGTGGCGGCGGAGCCGCGGGTGAGCTGGACTTCCGGGAAGTTCACCGCGCCCACTGTCGAGCCCACATCCGAATACTCCACAAACTTGCGGGCGACCTCCTCGCCGATGCGCTCCTGTGCCTCTTCGGTCGAGCCGCCCACGTGCGGTGTCAGGATCACGTTGTCGAGGCCGCGCAGGGCGGATAGGAACTCTTCCTTGTTGGACTTCGGTTCGCTCGGGAAGACGTCGACGGCGGCGCCGGCCAGGTGTCCCTCGGACAAAGCCTTCGCCAGGGCCTCCACATCGATCAGGGTGCCACGGGCGTTGTTGATCAGGAAACTGCCCGGCTTCATGGCGCGGATTTCCGCCTCGCCGAAAAGGTTCTTGGTCTGCGGAGTCTCGGGCAGATGCAGGGACACGACATCCGCGCTGGCCAGCAGGCTCTTCAGGTCGGGCATGGGTTTCGCGTTACCGTGGCGGAGCTTGTCGGTGTGGTCGTAATAGATAACGGCCATGCCCATGGCCTCGGCCAGCACGGCGAGCTGGGATCCGATATTGCCGTAGCCGACGATGCCCAGGGTCTTGCCGCGGACCTCGCGGCTCCCCAGGGCGGTTTTCGACCAGCGACCGTCGTGGGCGGCGGCGGACTTCGTGAAGGTGCCGCGCATCAGCATGACGGTCTCGGCGATGGTCAGTTCGGCGACGCTGCGGGTGTTGGAGAAGGGCGCGTTGAAGACCGGGATGCCGCGATGCGACGCCGCCCCGAGATCGACCTGATTGGTGCCCACCGAGAAGCAACCCACGGCGACCAGCGTATCGGCGGCCTCCAACACCTCTCGCGTCAACTGAGAGCGGGAGCGGATGCCCAGCATGTGCACGCCCTTCAGCGCCTCGATCAGGGCGGCCTTGTCCAGGGCCGTGCTCAGGTGCTCGATATTGCTGTAGCCGGCAGCCTCGAGAATGCCGCGCGCCGTCGGCGAGATCCCTTCCAAAAGCAGACAGCGGATCTGGTTCTTGGGTCGCGACAGGCCCTTGTTCATGATGGTTCCTTACAGTGACTTCGGCTGGCCAGGCGCGGGGCGCTCGGGTTTCGGCGCGCGCTCCGGCGATGATCGTGCGTTTGCTTCCCGGTCTTATAGACATTCTCGGGGCGAGATCAATCTCTCTGCCCGGGCGGATTGCCACAGGCGGGGGCAACAGTGTCCCAGGGTGAGGAATGCCGGTGCGTATTGTATCTGCAACTTGTGATCACAAAGTGAGTAGGTTTAGCCTAATACCAAGGAGCGTTGATAATGACGCATATGGATTGTCACCAGGGGCCTTCGGGTAGGAGAAGAGTTGCAGGCGATGCAGCGCATCGGCAAAGCTTTTCGACGCCCTCCGTAGGCCCCTGAAGGCAACTGGAACGGCAGATTTCCGTGGCTTTCGGCCAGAAGCGCTCGGCGCAGCGATACGGCGTATCGGAAGCCGTGTGCGACGCAGCCCGAAAGCCACGGAAATCTGTCTCTATGAGTCATTATCAACGCTCCTTGGTATAAAGGGTGAGGAATGCAATCGGGAGATGGGATGGTGGGAAAAGCTCTAGGGACTGGTCTGTTGGGGATCGCGCTGCTGTTCTGGACGACGCTGCCCGCTGTTGCTGCCGACACGGCAGCGAAAATCAAAAGCGGCGTTGAATGGTACTTGAGCTACGTGACGAGCGGTTATCCCGGCGTCCGGTTGGAGCATGAGGTTGAGGTGACTCCGGTTGGCGAAGAGTACGAGCTGGCCGTGAGAGGTCTGACTCTTGTCGGTACGGAACAAGTTGAAGGCGAAGCAAATGATCGCATGCTGCTGGGGGATTACTTCTCTCGTGTAAAGCTGCAAGACGACGGCAATTATCGCTTTCACTCCGTCCGGGTGCCCGAGGAAATCCGTATCGAGAATCCGCAGAATGCTGCCGAGTTCTTCGCGCTTCAACTTGGGCTTGAGAAGTTCGAGGGTGTTGTGTCTCCCGCTACAGGCTTTGTTTATGCCCACGATTTTCTCGCCAGGGATCTTAAGATGACATTTAACGGGCCCGTTCAAGCCCCAGTGGCCGAAAGCCCGGAGAGTGTCGTGATGCAGATCGCCGAAGTGTCCAGCACGTCGGACTTTGAGATGCCGAGAGAAAACGCGCTCGATCAAGACATCGTTTTCAATCTGCGTGACCTCTTTGCTGACTTCGGCGAAGCAGGCCGTTTCCGCGTGGGGAGCAGCACGACCAATATAGCCGTGTCTCTCAACGATGTGGCGGCTATATCCGACTTTCGGGGGCGCTTTGCCACTTTTGCCCCGGAGCTTACGGCTGGGGACCCACAGGGAGACGTGACTGTCTTGCGGGAGATGGTCGGTCTCTGGAAGACCGTTTCCAAATATGTCCAGAGCGGGAAAGCGGAGAACATCACCTTTGACAATGCCGAACTCAAGCTCGGGGTGGAGTCCTCGCGATTTGATTTTGGCGCCTTGGATCTGGACAGCGAGTTCGCATCTCAGGATCTCTTGATATCGGCGCGCGGCTTTTTCGTCTCCCTGCCTGACGACCCGGCGATGGATGCGGCCCTTCAAATGTTGCCGCGGCGCTGGACACTGCCGGTGAAGTTTCAGCGTGTACCTGTAAAGGCTATGATCCAGGAGGCCGAAGTCTTGCTGTCGCGCGTGTCTTCGACAGAGGAGATCGATAGGGGCGGTCCGGAAGTCGAGGCTTTCAATGCCAGGATCAAAGATCTGTTCCGTGAAGCGGGAACGACAATTCTATTCGATGGTCAGTCGCTCGAATCCGATGTCGTGACGGCGACGATGGACGGATTGTTGAAGATCAATCCGGACAATCCAATCGGTTTGGAGGGATCCTTGAGCGCTCAGGTGCTTGGCCTTACGCAACTTATCGAAAAGGCCGAGACTCTCGAAAATCCGCAAGCCCAGCAGCAGCTCATGCAAGGCGCTCTGCTGTTGCTGTTTGCGGGTGAGACCGAGCCGGGAAACCAGGTGCCGTCGGTGACGAACTATCTCTTCGAGTTCACGCCTCTGGGCGCCATCCTGTTGAATGGCAATGAGGTGCGGCCGCCACCCGGCGTCGTGCACTAAGGTCCTGTCTTGCCTGAACTGGTCCTTACGACAGGCTGATTTCGCCGTCGATGTCCTGGGAGAGGCCGACCGCTTCGATCTTCAGCGTCACCTTGGCCTGCACGGAACTCTGGCCGTCGAGGCTGCCGCTATCGATGGCGGCCCGCACGGCCTGCTCGATTTCGCGCTGGGAGGTTACGCCGACCTTTTTCAGAAACTTGCGCAGCGACATGTTGAAGACGTCTTCGTCCATTGGGGTTCTCCTTTTTCTTTTTTGCGCCAATTGACCCTGACGACAAAGACCATGCCGGAAGGGCTTGAGCAACGCCTTTTTTACCCGGAAGTAACCGCCGGGACCATTTGCCGCTGCCGGCTGGTCTCCCGATTCCAGCGCTCGTTGAATTGCATCGAGACACTTCTGCGCTTGCCGTCGCAGCGGTGAATCGTAGTCTGCTGTGAGTGTAACCCATCGCAGAGGATAGAATGTCGAAAGTTGCCCTCGTAACAGGAGGCGCACGGGGCATCGGCGCCGCCATCTCGAAACTGGCTGTCGCCCGTGGCTATGCCGTCTGTGTGAACTATCAATCGAACGCGACGGCGGCGGAAGAAGTGGTTGCCGGGATCAAGAGCGAAGGCGGCCGCGCGGTTGCGTTGCAGGCTGATGTCTCAAAGGCGGCCGACGTTGCGCGCCTCTTCGCAGAGACCGAGAAAGCGTTAGGGCCGGTGACCGCGCTGGTTAACAACGCAGGCATCACCGGTAAGATCAGCCGCCTGGATGAGGCGGAGATCGACACCCTGCAGCGGACCATGGACATCAATGTCATGGGCGTCATGCTCTGCTCCCGCGAGGCCGTTCTGCGCATGTCGCGCAAGCACGGCGGTGCCGGCGGTGCGATTGTGTCGATCTCCTCCGGCGCGGCGACGCTCGGCAGCCCCGGGGAGTTCGTCTGGTATGCGGCTTCGAAGGGCGCCGTGGACAGCTTTACCCTGGGCCTCTCTAAGGAAGTGACCGGTGAAGGAATCCGGGTCAATGCCGTGTCGCCAGGGCTGACGGAAACCGAGCTGCATGCCTCCGGTGGAGAGCCCGGCCGCGCCGCGCGTCTGGCGCCGGTGGTTCCGATCGGCCGCGCCGCGGCGCCCGAGGAAGTGGCCAATGCGGTGCTTTGGTTGCTATCGGATGAGGCGTCCTACGTCAGCGGGGCGATCCTGCGCTGTGCCGGTGGACGCTAACGGCGAACACTGGCCTTGAACGCAGGTCTTGTCAGGCCGGGGCCGCTGTGCTTTTCCTGCCGGATATGAAAATACTTTTCGTCACCTCCAACCGCATCGGCGATGCGATCCAGTCGACCGGCGTGCTCTCGGCTTTGGTCGAACGTTACCCCGGCGCAAGAGTCACGCTCGCGGCGGGCGCCGTCTCGGCGCCGCTCTTCTCGGCTCTGCCGGAGCTGGAGCGGCTGCTGGTGATGAAGAAGCGGCCTCTGGCCGGACACTGGTTTCAGCTTTGGCGGGAGACCGTCGGGACCTGCTGGGACCTGGTGGTGGATCTGCGCGCTTCGAAGCTTACCTGGAGCCTGCTCAGCCGGCGCAGCCTGACGGTCAGGCCGAAGCTCGAGGACGAGCCGCGTGTGCTGGAACTAGCGCGCCTGATCGATCAGGAAAAGAACCCTCCCGGGCCGCGCGTCTGGCTGCACGAAGCCCACCGACGTGACGCTGAACTGGCCTTGCCGGATGGCGGCCCAATCCTGGCCGTGGGCCCGACGGCCAACTGGATCGGGAAAACCTGGATGCCCGAGCGTTTTGTCGAGCTCGTTCAGCGCTTGACGGATGAGTCCGGTCCCCTGCCGGGCGCCAGGCTGGCGGTCTTCGGCGCACCCGGCGAGGAGGCGCAGGCCGCGCCGCTGTGCAAAGCCTTACCGGCGGAGCGGGTCATCGATCTGGTTGGCAAGCTCGACCTCTTGACCTCGGCCGCCTGTCTGGAACGCTGCAGTTTCTTTATCGGGAATGACAGCGGCCTGATGCATCTCTCGGCGGCCGTGGGGACGCCGACCTTGGGCCTTTTCGGTCCCAGCTCCGAGCGGCGTTACGGCCCCTGGGGTGCGCACTGCGGCTTCGTCCGTACGCCGGAAAGCCTGCAGGAGATTATCAGCCAGCCGGGCTATCATCATACCCTGCCGAAAAGCTGGATGGGCAGTCTTACGGTGGATGCCGTGGAAACCGCGGCGGTGGATCTCTACGCCCGCGTGAAACCGGGGTCAGCGGTCGGGCAGGAAGCGTTCACAGGTTTTAAGGACGTCGGTGAGTTCTAGCTCTTCCAGGGAAGGTCTTCGCAGAATCTCGATCTCGCTGCCGCGCGGACTGACCTTCGTCGGATCGGACTCGTGAGAGAAGAGCGAGACCAGCGGGCAGCCGGCCGGCGCGATCAGATGCATCGGCCCGGTGTCGTTGCCGACGGCGAAGATCGCACCCTTGCCGAGAGTGGCGATTTCCAGAAGGCTTGTCTGGCCGCAGAGGTTGAGGGCTTCCGGGCAAGCCGCGGCAATGAGCTCCAGGGACTCCTGTTCCGCTGCCGTACCCAGCAATACGGGCTTGAGACCCTGTCCGGCGAGCCAGCCGGCGAGCTGCGCGTAGCGCTCCATCGGCCAGCGTTTCGCCGGCCGGTGCGGCGCACCACCGGGCACCAGCAGAACGTAGCGCTCAGGCAGCTTGAAGCGACTGATGTCCTCCTTGACGAAGGTCAGGTCCGGCGGCGCGACATGATCGATTCCGGCGAGCGCCAGTTGCTGGGCTTCGCGGGTCGCGATATGGAGGATCCGGTCGCGCGGCTGCTGATAGCGGTGGGAGCAGCCGGCGACCTTGCCCACCCACTCCGGCTTTGGCTGGCCGATCAGACGAAAGTAGGCGGCTGAGCGATCATTGCGTTGAAGGTCGTAGACCCGCCGAAACTGACCGCTCCGGAGCTGGCGCCGAAGCGCCAGGAGCGCGGGCAGTTGCCAGAAGCGCGGCCGCCTGTCCAGCCAGACCCGGTCGAAGAGTCCGCTGGCCTCCGCCAGCGGCCGATAGGGCGCGGTGGTCAGAAGCGTGAGACTTGCCTCGGGATGATGCTTCCGGATGGCCTGACAGGCACCGAGGGAAAGCACGAAATCGCCCAGGGCGCTCAGCTTGATGATCAGAATAGAGTCCGGCTGCGACATGGCGCCCTCTTAACATCCTTGTCGCGAGCTTCGCAAACGGCTGATGACGTGACGGCAAGAATGCCTTAGTAACGGTCGGCATAGGATCGAGGCTTGCGTATTCAGCGGATACCGACGACAAGGGCCGGAAAGCGATTTTCAAACCACGTTTATGACAGACGGACCTCTCTTTACCTATCGCGCGAAACGCCGGGCCGGCGAACTGAACCACGATGCCGGTCAGGAACTGGCCGCGGAAAAGCTGCAGAGCCTGCATAATGCGCTGAAGAACTATCAGGCCTCGAGCGGGCGTGTCGGCTGGAAAGAACGTCTCGGGCTCGGGCGCCGCCGGGCCGAACCGCCGCAAGGTCTTTACATCTTCGGCGGCGTCGGCACCGGTAAGTCCATGCTGATGGATCTGTTTTTTGAAACCGCGCCCAGTGAGGCCAAACGCCGGGTTCACTTTCACGCTTTCATGCAGGAAGTGCAGGAGCGCCTGCATAACTGGCGGCAAAAGACCAAGGGCGAAAAGGCCGACCCGCTGCCGGATCTGGCAGAGGAGATCGCAACACAGGCGACCCTGCTCTGCTTCGACGAGTTTCATGTGGTCAACATCGCCGATGCCATGATCCTGGGCCGGCTCTTCGAGACCCTCTTCGAGCGCGGCGTGGTGGTGGTCACCACCTCCAACTGGCCGCCGGACCGGCTCTACGAGGGCGGCCTGCAGCGCGAGCGATTCCTGCCTTTCATCGATCTGATGAAGAGCCGGCTCGATGTGCTCGAGCTGGACTCAGGCGTCGATTATCGCCGTCATCGTATGCGCAACCTGCCTGTCTATCACGCGCCGCTGGGGCCGCGTGCCGCTGCGGCGCTCGACGATGCCTTCGCGCAATTGACCGAAGGTGCTCAGGCGGCGCCGACCTCGCTCCACTTCAAGGGGCGCAGCCTGCCGGTCTCGCTCGCCGCGCGCGGTGTCGCGCGATTCACTTTCGAGGAACTCTGTGCCAGGCCGCTGGGTGCGGGCGACTATCTCGCGATCGCAGTGCAGTTCCACACGGTCTTACTCTCCGGTGTTCCCAAGCTCGGTCCGGAAAACCGCGATCAGGCCCGGCGCTTCATGACCCTGATCGACGCGCTCTACGAACACCGGGTGAACCTGGTGGTTTCGGCGGTGGCGCCGCCCGAAAGGCTCTATCCGACCGGCGACGGGGCCTTCGAGTTCGAACGCACGGTCAGCCGCTTGCAGGAGATGCGCTCCAGCGAGTACATCGCACTCGATCATCTGACTTGAAGGCACCGTTCGAGGGGAAAAAGGCGCAAGCTGAAAAGGCCGCCTCATCGCTTTTTCCGCAGCGGCCGTGTGCCGGGCCGATCACGGTTTTTGCTTACCTTTTGTTATACTTCGTTGGTTAAAAGATGAAATCCGTTCAATCTTTTGTGGCAACACTTCGAAGGCAGCCCAGTTCCCTTGCCCTTGCAGGCAATTCGCGTTAGTTAACCGTAAATAATAAAGGGCATGGCGACGACTGTGCCCGCACCGCTCCGTCCTCGTCATCCGTTCAAGGAAAATTCTATGTCTCGCAAGAAGATCGCGCTCGTAGGTGCCGGTAACATCGGCGGTACGCTGGCTTTACTCGCCGGACTGAAGGACCTGGGAGATATCGTGCTGTTCGACGTGGTCGACGGCGTGCCCCAGGGCAAGGCTCTCGACATTGCGCAGCTCTCCACCGTTGCCGGGTTTGACTCCAAACTGGCCGGCAGTAGCAAGTATGCGGCGATCAAGGGCGCCGACGTGGTGATCGTGACCGCCGGTGTCGCCCGTAAACCCGGTATGAGCCGCGACGATCTTCTGGGCATCAACATCAAGGTCATGCAGGCGGTCGGCGAGGGGATCAAAAAGAACTGCCCCAACGCCTTCGTCATCTGCATCACCAATCCGCTCGACGCCATGGTCTGGGTCCTGCAGCAGGCCTCCGGCCTGCCGGCGAACAAGGTCGTGGGCATGGCCGGCGTGCTCGACTCGGCGCGCTTCCGGTTGTTCCTGGCCGAGGAATTCAACGTTTCGGTCGAAGACGTCAGCGCTTTCGTGCTTGGCGGACATGGCGACACCATGGTGCCGATGGTTCGTTACTCGACGGTTGCCGGTATTCCGCTGCCTGACCTTATCAAGATGGGCTGGATCGACCGCAAGCGTCTCAATGAGATCGTGGTGCGCACCCGCAATGGCGGCGCCGAAATCGTCGGACTGCTGAAAACGGGTTCGGCCTTTTACGCACCTGCCGCTTCCGCCATCGACATGGCTGAAAGCTATCTGAAGGATAAGAAACGCGTTCTGCCCTGTGCCGTGCATCTGAACGGCCAGTACGGCGTCAAAGGCATGTACGTCGGCGTCCCGGTGGTGATCGGTGCCGGCGGCGCGGAACGGGTTGTCGAGCTGCAGCTCAATGCCAGTGAAAAGGCGATGCTGAACAAGTCGGTTACGGCCGTCAAAGGCCTGGTCGATGCCTGCAAGGGGATCATGAAGGCTGCGCCCGCGAAGGCCCCGGCGAAAAAGGCCCCGGCGAAAAAAGCGGCGCCCGCAAAGACAGCCGCCAAACCGGCTGCCAAGGCACCCGCCGCGAAGAAGGCTGCGGCCAAGAAGCCGGCGGCCACGAAAACGGCGGCCCCGAAAACGGCAGCAAAGAAGCCTGCTACGAAGAAAGCAGCAGCTAAGCCCGCGGCCGTGAAAAAGACAGCCGCCAGGAAAGCACCGGCCAAGAAGCCGGCCGCAAGCAAGGCAGCGCCCAAGAAAGCTTAGTCTGATGCGGGAAATCTTCCGTAAGTTGACGAACGAAGCTGGTTGCGCCGCACAGGCAGGGTGTTAAGGTACCTTATGTCAGCGGATGCGCCTCACTTCGCCACGATCGCCAAGGCCCTGTCTGACGCGGCAGTGGTGCATTCGAGGCGCCCGCGAAGCACGGCTTCGTCGACGAACAGCGCAGGGGATTTTCGTTCAGCTCCGTCTCGCCCATCGCATTCACAAACTTCATCTGATGGCCAATGAACATTCATGAATATCAGGCCAAGAGCCTGCTCGCCAAATACGGTGTCGCGGTTCCCCGCGGCGGCGTCGCCTTTACACCTGAAGAAGCCGAAAACGCCGCGCGTGAACTCGGCGGACCGATCTGGGTTGTCAAGTCCCAGATCCATGCCGGCGGCCGCGGCGCGGGACGTTTCAAGGACGATCCCGACGGCGACGGCGGCGTGCGGCTCTGCAAGTCGCTGGACGACGTCAAGGAAAATGCCCGCAAGATGCTCGGCCACGTGCTGGTCACCAAGCAGACCGGCGAAGCGGGCAAGCAGGTCAAACGCCTCTACATTGAAGAAGGCTGCGACATCGCGCGGGAGCTCTATCTCGGCATGCTGATCGACCGGGCCACCAGCCGGGTTACGGTCATGGCTTCGACCGAAGGCGGCATGGAGATCGAAGAGGTCGCCGCCGCTACGCCTGAGAAGATCCTCAAGATCGCCATCGATCCGGCCCAGGGCTTCATGCCCTATCATGGTCGTCAGATCGCCTTCGGCCTCGGTCTGGAAGGCAAGCAGGTCGGCTCCGCCGTCAAGTTCATGATGGCGATGTACAAGTCCTTCATCGAGCTGGACGCCAGCATCGTCGAGGTCAACCCGCTGGTGGTGACCGGCGATGGCCAGGTGATTGCGCTGGACGCCAAGATGAACTTCGACGACAACGCGCTGTTCCGCCACAAGGACGTGGCCGACATGCGCGACGAAGACGAAGAAGATCCCATGGAGCTGGAGGCCGCCCGGCACGAGCTCAACTACGTCAAGCTCGACGGCAGTATCGGCTGCATGGTCAACGGCGCCGGTCTGGCCATGGCAACCATGGACATCATCAAGCTCTACGGCAGTGAGCCCGCCAACTTCCTCGACGTCGGTGGCGGCGCCACCAAGGAGCGGGTGACCGCAGCCTTCAAGATCATCCTCTCCGATCCCAACGTCGAAGGCATTCTGGTCAACATCTTCGGCGGTATCATGCGCTGCGACGTGATCGCCGAGGGTGTCGTTGCCGCGGCGCGCGAAGTGGAACTGCACGTGCCGCTGGTGGTGCGCCTGGAAGGCACCAACGTGGAACTGGGTAAGAAGATCCTCGCGGAGTCGGGACTGCCGATTCTGTCGGGAGATAATTTGGCGGATGCGGCCGAAAAGGTGGTCGCTGCCGTGAAGGAGGCGAAGTAAATGGCTGTCCTGGTCAACAAAGACACGAAAGTCATCTGCCAGGGCTTTACCGGAGCCCAGGGCACCTTTCATTCCGAGCAGGCCATTGCCTACGGCACCCAGATGGTCGGCGGCGTAACGCCGGGCAAGGGTGGTAGCACGCACCTCGATCTGCCGGTTTTCGACACGGTTGCCGAAGCGGTTGAAAAGGCCGGTGCCAATGCCTCCGTGATCTACGTTCCGCCGCCCTTCGCCGGTGACGCGATCCTGGAAGCCGTTGCCGCCGGTATCGACCTGATCGTCTGCATCACCGAGGGCATCCCGGTGCTGGACATGGTCAAGGTCAAGCGCGCCCTGGCCGGATCCAACTCCCGCCTGATCGGGCCGAACTGCCCGGGCGTCATCACGCCGGACGAATGCAAGATCGGCATCATGCCCGGTCATATTCACCAGCGCGGTAAGATCGGTGTGGTCTCCCGTTCGGGAACCCTGACCTATGAGGCGGTCGCCCAGACCACGGCGGCGAACCTCGGTCAGTCGACCTGTATCGGCATCGGCGGTGACCCGGTCAACGGAACCAACTTCATCGACTGTCTGGACATGTTCCTGAAAGATCCCGAGACCGAAGGGATCATCATGATCGGTGAAATCGGCGGCAGCGCCGAGGAAGAGGCCGCGGAGTTCTATAAGTCTTCCGGCACCAAGAAGCCGATCTGCGGTTTTATCGCTGGTGTCACGGCCCCTCCGGGCCGGCGCATGGGCCATGCCGGTGCCATTATCGACGGCGGTCGTGGCGGCGCCGGAGACAAGATCGAGGCGATGAAGTCCGCGGGCTTCCTGGTCGCCGATTCCCCTGCGAGTCTGGGCAGCACGATGCTGCGCGCCATGCAGGGCTAACTGGAGAGAAAAAGGAGGTGGCTTGGTCGGGGCCACCCGGCCGGGCCAGACGGAGAGATGTCAAACCCGCATCCAGATATGGACCCGATTTACTATGGTCCGAACGCCGCGGTCATCGCGGATCTTTATTCAAAGTTTCTGGCCGACCCCGCGTCTGTTGACGATGGCTGGAAATCCTTCTTCGGTGATCTCGAAGATGATGCGAAAAGCCTCCTGACAGGCACGAACGGCGCTTCGGCACCCGGTGCGGCGGCACCGGCTGCCGCCGCGCCGACCGCCGGCAACGGAGCCATGCCGGATGCCGTTGCGGCCGGTGTCATCACCTCCGCTGATGTTCGGGCGGCGACGCTGGATTCGATCCGGGCGCTGATGCTGATCCGGGCCTATCGTGTGCGCGGACACCTGGAAGCCAAGCTCGACCCGCTCGGTCTCAAGCCGGTCGAGCCGCATCCGGAACTGGATCCCAAGACCTATGGTTTCACCGACCAGGATCTGGACCGGCCGATCTTTATTGACCGTGTGCTGGGACTGGAGACCGCCACGCTGCGGCAGATCGTCGAGGCGGTGCGCAAGACCTACTGCGGCACCATCGGCGTTGAGTTCATGCACATCCAGGATCCCGCCCAGAAGGCCTGGATTCAGGAACGGGTTGAGTCGATCCATAACCAGACCGAGTTCACCTACAACGGCAAGAAAGCGATCCTGGAGCGCCTGATCGCGGCGGAAGCCTTCGAGCAGTTCCTCGATAAGAAATACACCGGTACCAAGCGCTTCGGCCTGGACGGCGGCGAATCCATGATTCCAGCGCTGGAGCAGATCCTGAAGCGCGGCAGCCAGATGGGCCTGGAAGAGGTCGTGGTCGGCATGCCGCACCGCGGCCGGCTGAATGTCCTGGCCAACTTCATGGGCAAGCCTTTCACCGCCATCTTTTCCGAGTTCCAGGGCGGCGCCGCGCATCCGGAAGATATCGGCGGCTCCGGCGACGTGAAGTATCACCTGGGGACATCCTCCGACCGGGAGTTTGACGGCAACAAGGTGCACCTGTCGCTGACCGCCAACCCCTCCCACCTGGAAGCGGTTAATCCAGTGGTCGTCGGCAAGGTCCGCGCCAAGCAGAACCAGCGTGAGGTGCGCGACAACAAAAAGGTCATGGCGCTGCTGATGCATGGCGACGCCGCCTTCGCGGGCCAGGGCCTGGTGCCAGAGACGCTCGACCTCTCCGAGCTCAAAGGCTACCGCATCGGTGGCACGATCCACTTCGTGGTGAACAACCAGATCGGCTTCACGACCAACCCCGTGAATTCCCGCTCGGGGCCCTACTGCTCGGATGTCGCCAAGATCATTCAGGCGCCGATCCTGCATGTGAACGGCGACGATCCCGAGGCTGTGGTGCATGTGGCGCGGATCGCGACCGAGTTCCGGCAGACCTTCGAAAAAGACATTGTCATCGACATGTTCTGCTATCGCCGCTTTGGCCACAACGAAGGCGACGAGCCGGCATTCACACAGCCCCTGATGTACCGGAAGATCAAGAAGCATCCGACGACGCGCCAGATCTATGCCGACTATCTGATTTCCCAGAGCACTTTCACGCGCCAGGAAATCGACAGCATGGTTCAGGAGTGGGTACAGCGGTTGGAGCAGGACTTTGAAGCTTCCAAGTCCTTTAAGCCCAACAAGGCGGACTGGTTTGAAGGGGCCTGGAGCGGACTGGGCACAGCTCGCGGCTATGACGCGCGGCGCGGCAAGACGCCGGTGCCTATCAAGACGCTGAAGGAAATCGGCACGGCGCTAACGCGTATTCCTGACGACTTCAACCTGAACCGCAAGATCGCCCGGCAGCTCAAGGCCAAGGACGAAATGTTCAAGAGCGGGGCCGGGATCGACTGGGCGACGGCGGAAGCTCTTGCCTTCGGTTCTCTGCTGATCGAAGGGCATCCGGTGCGCCTGTCGGGACAGGACTGCAATCGCGGCACCTTTTCCCAGCGCCATGCCGCCCTGGTCGATCAGGAAGACGAGACCCGCTACAAGCCGCTCAAGTTCATTCGTGAAGATCAGGCGCCGATCGAAATCTTCGACAGCCCTCTGAGTGAGCTGGCGGTGCTGGGCTTCGAGTACGGTTACTCCCTGGCCGAGCCCCGGGCTCTGGTGTTGTGGGAGGCGCAGTTCGGCGATTTCGTCAATGGCGCACAGATCATCATCGACCAGTTCATTGCCTCCGGCGAGTCGAAATGGCTGCGTATGTCCGGCCTGGTCATGCTCCTGCCGCATGGTTACGAAGGTCAGGGACCGGAGCACTCCTCCGGGCGTGTCGAGCGCTTCCTGCAGCTTTGTGCCGAGGACAACATCCAGGTGGTCAACTGCACCACGCCTGCGAACTATTTCCATGCACTGCGGCGGCAGTTGAAGCGCGATTTCCGTAAACCGCTGATCGTCATGACCCCGAAGTCCCTGCTGCGGCACAAGCGCTGTGTCTCCAACCTGGCCGATTTTGGGCCGGGCAGCAGCTTCCATCGGGTCATGTACTGCGACGACGTTCCCAGCAAGCCGAAGGACGCGAAGCAGGTCGTGATCTGCACCGGCAAGGTCTATTACGACCTGGTCGAGGAGCGTGAAAAGCGCGGCATCAAAGATGTGCATTTCCTGCGGCTGGAGCAGCTCTATCCCTTCCCGGCCGATGCGCTTGCCATGGAACTCGAGCCCTACCGGAACTGCGACATCGTCTGGTGCCAGGAAGAGCCGCGTAACATGGGTGCCTGGAGCCACGTCTGCGAGTTCATCGAAGAGGTCGCTGCGGAAATGGGCTTCAAGAACCCGCGGCCGCGCTATGCGGGCCGGCCTTCCGCGGCCTCGCCGGCGACCGGCCAGAATGCCCGGCATTTGGCCGAGCAGGCGGCCCTGCTGGATGACGCGCTGACCATCGGGCGCAAGGCCATGGGACGGATTGCCTCACGCAAGGCCGAGGCGGCCAGCAAGGTCAAGCCGGCAGGTAAGGGCCGGACGCGGGCTGCGAAGAAATAGTGTTTCGGCGCAAGGCTGCGGGCATTGCTCCGCAGCCTTGCCGCCGGCGGAGACGGAAGTGATTGCGGGCCGACCTCTGGTGCCCGGTAACATGGGGTGAACGACAAAAATGGCGACGGATATTGTTGTTCCGACTCTCGGCGAGTCGGTGAGCGAGGCGACAATCGCGCAGTGGCTCAAGAAGCCGGGGGACGCGGTTGCGCAGGATGAAGCTGTCGTCGAACTCGAGACCGATAAGGTCACACTGGAAGTCAACGCCGCTGAAGCCGGGGTTCTCGCCGAGATCCTTGTTGAGGAAGGTGAAAACGTTGAGGTCGGTGCGCTGCTGGGACGTATCGGTGAAGGCGGCGGTGCCGCTGCGGCCGCGCCCAAAGCTGAAGCCCCCGCGGCGGAAGCGCCCGCCCCAGCTACTCCTCCGGCACCTGCTGCTGCGGCGCCTGCGCCGACCGCCGCTGTGAACGGCGGCGAAGCCGTTGACGTTCTCGTCCCGACCCTCGGTGAATCGGTGACCGAAGCGACCATCGCGCAGTGGATGAAGAAGGTGGGTGACCCCGTCGCCGCCGACGAGGCGCTGGTGGAACTGGAAACGGATAAGGTCACGCTCGAAGTCAATTCGCCGGCCAACGGCACGCTGACGTCGATCGTCGCGGAAGAAGGCGCCACCGTCGGTGTCGCTGCCTTGCTGGGTGTGGTGACTGCCGGTGCCGCGGCCCCTGCCACCTCGTCTGCGCCTGCCGCTGCGCCGGCCGCTCCCTCTCCGGCTGCTGCTCCTGCTGAGGCTGCGCCCGCGGCTGCCGCGGTATCGATGGATCCGGCCTCGGTGCAACGCAGTGGTGCCAATGGGGGTATCACAAAAGCCGACATGGTGGCGTTCCTGACCGCCAACACGCCGCCGGCGGCCATGACTCTGTCACCGGCCGTGCGCAAGCTGGTGGAGGAAAAGAACCTCAATCCCTCCCTGATCAAGGGTACGGGCAAGGACGGCCGGATCACCAAGGACGATGTTCTGGCCTTCATCGAAAACCCGCCTCTGCCCCCGGCGGCGCCAGCCCCGGCCCCTGCGGTCGCGCCTGCTGCTCCGGCCGCGGCCCCTGTCGCTGCGACCGGGCCGCGGGAGGAACGGGTCAAGATGACCAAGCTGCGCAAGACCATCGCGCGGCGTCTGAAGGATGCGCAGAACACGGCGGCTATGCTCACCACCTTCAACGAGGTGGACATGAGCGCCGTCATGGCTCTGCGGGCCCAGTACAAAGAAGGCTTCGAGAAGAAACACGGCGTGAAGCTCGGCTTCTCCTCCTTCTTCACCAAGGCCGTGGTGGCGGCGCTGCAGTCGCTGCCGGCGGTCAACGCCCGGATCGATGGCGAAGAGATCGTCTACAACCATTTCTACGACATCGGCATGGCGGTCTCGACGCCGAGCGGCCTGATGGTGCCGGTGATGCGGGACTGCGATCAGAAGTCCTTCGCCGACATCGAGAAGAGCCTGGTTGAACTGGCGAAGAAAGGCCGCGACGGCAAGCTTTCGATGGACGAGATGACCGGCGGCACCTTTACCATCACCAACGGGGGTGTCTTCGGCTCCATGATGTCGACGCCGATCCTGAACATGCCGCAGTCCGCCATCCTCGGACTGCACAAGATCCAGGAGCGGCCCATGGCGGTGAAGGGGCAGGTCGAGATTCGTCCGATGATGTATCTCGCGCTCAGCTACGATCACCGCATCATCGACGGCCGCGAAGCGGTGACCTTCCTGGTCCGCGTGAAGGAAGCCATCGAGGATCCGCAGCGCCTGCTGCTGGATATGTAAAGGCCTCCGGCATCGCAGCGAAAAGAGACCCCTTCATCAGAGGATAGACCGGCGGCAATGGATCTGAGAAAGCTGACGCGTTTTTTGGACGTCGATGGCGACGCGGAATACGAACTGGATCTGCGCGGACTTGATCTCGCGCACAGCCTCGCATCCATCGATCGTATGGTCGAGCGGCAGCGCTTCCGGGACGAAGCCAGGACCGTCCGGATCGGTCTCGAGCCGGCGACCGCAGAGAGCGGGGCGACACTCTTCGGGCCCGTCGGCCGTTATCTGGTGGAGCTGATGAAGAAAGGCCTGGTCGCGAAAACGCGCCCGCTGGCCAACATTGACGGCGCCGGTTTTCTGGTCGAACTGCCGGCCGGCAAGGCGCCGTCGGACTCGGAGACTACTCCAGACGAGTCCGCAGATCCGGACGATTGAAGAGATTTTAAGAGGATACCCAAAGTCATGAGCGATCAGGAATACGATCTCGTCGTCATCGGGGGCGGACCCGGCGGCTATGTCGCGGCGATCAGGGCCGCGCAGCTTGGCATGAAGACGGCCTGCGTGGAGAAGCGCGGCACGCTCGGCGGGACCTGCCTGAACGTCGGCTGTATTCCCTCCAAGGCTCTGCTGCAGTCCTCGGAGAAGTTCGCCGAGGCCAACAAGCATTTTGCGGCGCATGGCGTGAAGCTCGGCAAGGTCGAACTCGATCTCAAGACCATGATGGCGCGCAAGGACAAGGTCGTGGTCGATCTGACCAGTGGCATCGAGTTCCTCTTCAAGAAAAACAAGATCACCTACGTCAAGGGAGAGGGCTCGATCCCCAAGGCCGGCGAGGTTGCGGTCAAGCTGTCCGACGGCGGCAGCGAGACCCTCAAGACCAAGAAGATCCTCATCGCCACGGGCTCCGAAAGCACGCCGCTGCCCGGCCTGGATATCGATGAAAAGCAGATCGTCACCTCGACCGGTGCCCTCGAACTGGGCAAGGTGCCGAAGTCCCTGGTGGTGGTCGGCGCCGGAGTCATCGGGCTGGAGCTGGGCTCCGTCTGGTCGCGCCTGGGCGCCGAGGTGACCGTCATCGAGTTCCTGGACCGGATCCTGCCGGGCATGGACGCCGAGATCGCGAAACAGACCCAGCGCGTGCTGGGCAAGCAGGGGCTGAAATTCAAGCTCGGCAAGAAGGTGACCGGCGCCAAGAAGACCAAGACCTCGGTGACCCTGAGCGTCGAACCGGCGAAGGGCGGCGATGCCGAGGAGATCAAGGCGGACGTCGTTCTGGTCTCCATCGGCCGGCGGCCCTACACCGAGGGTCTGGGCCTGGAAGAACTGGGAGTCGCCAAGGACAATCGCGGCGTGATCCAGGTGAACGAGTCCTTCGAAACCTCGGTGCCGGGCGTCTACGCCATCGGCGACTGCATCCCGGGCCCGATGCTGGCGCACAAGGCCGAGGATGAAGGCGTTATCTGCGTCGAGATGATGGCCGGGCAGAGCGGGCACATCGATTACAACCTCGTGCCGGGCGTGGTCTACACCTGGCCGGAAGTCGCCACTGTCGGCAAGACCGAGGAGCAGTTGAAGGAAGAGGGGGTCGCCTACCGGGTCGGCAAGTTCCCCTTTACAGCCAACAGCCGCGCGCGCGCCAATGCCGATACCGATGGCATGGTCAAGATTCTGGCGGACAAGGTCACGGACCGGGTACTGGGTGTTCACATCCTGGGCCCGCTGGCCGGTGATCTGCTGGGCGAAGCGGTGCTTGCGATGGAATTCGGGGCCTCCGCGGAAGATATCGCCCGCACCTGTCATTCCCATCCGGGCATGGGCGAGGCTGTGAAGGAAGCGGCTCTGGCGGTCGACGGGCGCCCCATCCATATTTGAGGCCTTTCCAGGCACGCGGTCTGACGGAGCAATAGGCCCGGCCGCATGCTCATTAATGTAAGCTGATCCGAATGCATCCCTACGGATTGATCGCGGTCTTCGTGGCCGCGCTCGTACTGGTCATGCTGGGCAACGCCACCTTTCCGGCGCTGATCCCGACCTTCCAGGCGGAGTGGGGGTTGTCGAACACCGAAGCCGGTTGGATCGGCGGGGTCTACTATGCCGGCTATGCGGCGGCCGTCCCGATCCTGGTCAGCCTCACCGATCGAGAGGATGCCCGCGCGATCTATCTCTTTTCGGCGGCGCTCAGTGCTGTCTCTACGCTTGCCTTCGCGCTCTGGGCGGAGGGTTTCTGGACCGCGATGATCTTCCGCATGCTGGCCGGGGTGAGTCTTGCCGGCACCTATATGGTCGGTCTGAAGATTCTGACCGACCGCATCTCCGGTAAGCTCCAGAGCCGGGCCATTTCGCTCTACACCGCACATTTTGCGATCGGCAACAGCTTCTCCGTGCTGATGGCCGGCGAGATCACTCTCCTGGCCGGTTGGTCCTGGGCTTTTGGCGTGGCGGCGGCGGGCAGCCTGCTCGCCTTCCTGCTGGTGATTTTCTGCGTCCGCTCAGCGAGACAGCCAAGGGGCAAGCAGGGTCTGAGCGATGTTCTGGACGTGCGGCCGGTGGTGCGCAACAAGCCTGCCTTCGGTTACATCCTTGGTTACACAGCGCATATCTGGGAACTCTTCGGTTTCCGCAACTGGATCGTCGTCTTTCTGGCCTTTTCGATCTCGCTGCAACCCGGTCAGAGTTGGAGTCTAAGCGCGACGCAGCTCGCGACGGTGATTCTGCTGCTGGGCTTGCCGGCCAGCGTGATCGGGAACGAGTTCTCCCTGCGCTTCGGCCGCAGGCGGGTGATCACGGTCATTATGCTGGTATCGGCGCTTCTCGGCTGCTTTCTCGGTTTCACCGCGGCGCTGCCCTTCACGCTGGTGGTCCTTCTGTCCGCTCTCTACGGTTTGTCGGTCACCGGTGAATCGGCATCTCTGACCACGGGTGTGGTGCAGCACGCGGAACCGGCCCGCAAAGGGGCGACTATGGCGCTGCAGTCGCTGCTGGGCTTTGGCACGGGCGCCATCGCACCGCTGGCCTTCGGCCTGGTGCTCGATCTGGCGGGCGGTGCCGACCGGGTTCTGGCCTGGGGGCTGGCCTTCGCGCTTCTCGGTCTCGGAGCGGCACTCGGCCCGCTGGCGCTGCTTCGTTTGACGCGTGGCGTGCCGCGGGCGGGCTGAAGGCCTAACCTTCCTTTTTCTTCGCCCTGGGGTGGGCCTGGTCGTAGGTTGCGAGCAGGCTCTCCACGTCGACATCGGTGTAACGCTGAGTGGTCGAAAGCGAGGCGTGGCCCAGCAGCTCCTGGATCGCGCGAAGATCGCCGCCGCCGGCCAACAGATGGGTGGCGAAGCTGTGGCGCAGGGCATGCGGGGTCGCGCTGCTCGGCAGGCCTAGCAGGCCGCGCAGAGTCTGGATGCGTTTCTGGATGATCCCGGCACTCAAAGGCCCGCCGCGCACGCCACGAAACAGCGCGTCATCGGGCGCAAGCGGGAAGGGGCAGGCGCGCAGATAACGATCGACTGCCTCCGTCACGACCGGGAGCAAGGGCACCATGCGCTGTTTGTTGCCCTTGCCGGTGATGACCATCGTCTCTTGCCCGGTTGTGGGGGCCGTGTCGCGGGTCAGGCTCAAAGCCTCGCCGATGCGCAGTCCGCAGCCGTAAAGCAGCAGGAGGACGGCGACATCGCGGTGTTCGATCCAGGGTTCGTCCGACAGCGCGCCGACGGTCTGGATCGTCTCCTGGGCTTCGCCAGCCGTGAGGGCCCTGGGCAGGGACTTCGGTACCTTGGGCCGGCGCAGCAGGGTTGCGGCGGTGTTCTCCGCCAGGCCAGCCTTGGTGAGCCAGCGAAAGAAACCGCGAATCGTCGAGACGGCGCGCGCGTTGGAGGCGCGCTGGACACCCTCGCCGGCGCGCTGGGCTAGCCAGGCGCGGAAGTCCGCGGTGGTAATCTGCGACAGCCTTTTGAGGTTGGCGGCTTCACCGTGATGCGCCGCCTGGAAGTTCAGAAACTGCGCCAGGTCCGTGGCGTAGCTTGTCACGGTATGGGGGGAGAAGCGCTTCTCGCCGCTCAGCCAGGCGAGCCAGGCGACATAGGCGTTCTGGAGATCCGGTGCCACCTGAAGTGGGATGGATTGGGCTCGCAGCAGCGCCTGCCGTTCAGGTGACGGCTTGTTTCGGGCGGCGTCCGAGCCGGCTATTCCGGCAGGCTCAGCCATGCCCGGAAGGTATGTTCGATGACCTGGGCCAGGAAGCGCAACAGCTCGGTCCCCTGCCCCGGATCATACTGGTCCGACTGCCGGGATCCCAGGGCGAGCAGGGCCGGCGGGGCTTCGGATGAAATATCCAGGCGGATCAGGGCGTCCGAGCGGACCAGGCCGGCGCCTGCGCCGAAGATCATCGGGTCACCGTCGATATCGCTGCGCAGGAGGATGTTCTGGGTCGGCCCCAGGACCTCGTTGATTGCCCCCGGTTGTAGGCAGCGCACGCCCGCTGGCGGCTGACTGTGATCGTCGCGTTCGGATTGCTCGACGGCCAGTGCCACCACATCCAGATCCAGCACGATGGCCAGATCGGTGGTGACGGTCTCGACGAAATGCTCGAAGCTGCGGGCCGCGAGCAGGGCGATGATGGCTTTGTGCGTGCGGCTCTGAGTCGCCATGTTGGTGCGGACATTGATCACCAGTTCATCGCGGGCGGCGCTCATCTCGGCGAGATCGCTGCGCAGGCGCTCCACCATGAAGCGCTGCAGGTCGACGACACCGTTGCCCTGGTCCCGGCCCGGGATCTCCATGCCTTCCAGAAGCGCCGGGTTGCGGGCGAGAAAGTCCGGATGCTGGCGAAGGTACTCGGCGACCCGTGCGGCGGTAACGGGTGCCGTGGTTGAGGACTTTGGAGCGGCGTCTTTCCCGGAAGCGGCCTTGTCCGCTCCGCCTTTTTTCGAGGCTGCGTCGCTGGGGTTTCCGGTCATTTTGCTCCGCTTCGTCCTTTTTCTATCGGCCGTCCTCCCAAAATCGGATTCGGTCGGCAGGTCCAGTCATGACAACGGCGGCCCGGGACCCCCCGAACCGCCGTCGCAGCATATCACAAGATCGTCTGTCCGGTCTTCGCCCAGTCCGCGAGGAACGCGCTCAGGCCCTTGTCCGTCAGGGGATGGTTGAACATGGCGCGCAGGACTCCCGGGGGAATGGTGGCGACATGGGCGCCCATCTTGGCCGCCTCGATCACGTGCAGCGGCCCGCGCACCGAGGCCACGAGGACTTCGGTCTCGATCGCGGGATAGGCGTCGTAAATCTCGACGATGTCCGAGATCAGCTCCAGGCCGTCGCTGCCGATGTCGTCCAGGCGGCCGACGAAGGGCGAAATGTAGGCCGCGCCGGCCTTGGCCGCCAGCAGCGCCTGCGCCGCCGAGAAACAGAGGGTCACGTTGACCGCCGTGCCGGCATCCGACAGCGCCTTGCAGGTCTTCAGGCCGTCGGGCGTCAACGGCACCTTGACCGCGACGTTGGAGGCGATCGCCGCCAGCTTGCGGCCTTCGGCAAGCATGGTCTCGTGATCGGTCGCAGTCACCTCGGCGCTCACCGGCCCCGGTACGATGTCGCAGATCTCGGCCACGACCTCCAGAAAGTCGCGGCCGGTCTTGGCCACGAGCGAAGGGTTGGTGGTAATCCCGTCGACCAGGCCGGTTGCCGCCAGTTCGCGGATCTCCGCCACATCGGCCGTATCGATAAAGAACTTCATGCTGCTCTGCGCACCTTTCTGTAGGGATACGCGGCGAGCGGACTTGTCATCGCTTCCTCGACGCGCAAAGTTGTCGGTCTCAACCGCGTGATAGCCGCTTCGTCGCGGTACGTCCAGAGTGTAGCCGATGCCAGACCGCCTTGCCAGTTCCGCCCGGCCCGCGCCGCCCGGTCAGGGTGCAGGTCTGCCAAGCTTACCGGATTCGCCCCAGAGCGTCGCGGTCTTGCTGCCGCTGCCGTTGAACCATCCCTACGACTACCGGGTGCCGCCCGGACTAGATTTGCAGCCGGGCGATATCGTGCTGGTGCCACTGGGCAAGCGTGAGGTTTTCGGCGTGGTCTGGGACCCGTCCGCGGAGTCGGACGAAGCCGCCGAAGCTCCGGAAGATCTCGAAGAACGCCTGCGGCCGGTCATCCAGCGCTGCGCCGTGCCGCCGATGACGCCCCTGCTGCGGCGCTTCGTCAAGTGGGTATCCGACTACACCATGGCGCCGCTGGGCGTGGTCCTGCGCATGGCTCTTTCGGTGCCCGAGGCGCTGCGGGCGCCGAAACCGGTTCTCGCCGTCAGGCTGGCGGGCGCCGCCGGGTCGGAGGCAACTCCGGAGGGCTTCAAGTGGACAGATGCCCGCCGCCGGGTCGTCGCGGAGGCAGCGGACGGCATGGCCCGGCCGGCGGCGGACCTGGCCCTGGCCAGCGGCGTCGGCGCCTCGGTGGTGCGCGGCCTGGTCAAGGCGGGCCTGCTGGAGCAGGTCGAGGTCTCCTCGCCGCGCCGCTTCGACCCGCCGGACCCTTTGCTGCCGGCGCCTTCGTTTCACGGGGATCAGGCCGACGCCGTGAGCCGTTTGCGGGCTCTGGTCGAGGGCGAAGACTTTTCCGTCAATCTCCTGGACGGCGTCACCGGCTCGGGCAAGACCGAAGTCTATCTGGAGGCGATTGCCGAAACCCTGGCCGCCGGGCGGCAGGCGCTGGTGCTGTTGCCGGAAATCGCGCTTTCAGGGCAGTGGCTGGAACGGTTCCGGCGTCGTTTCGGCGTCGCGCCGGCGCAGTGGCATTCCGATCTCACGCCGGGCCAGCGCCGGGCAACCTGGCGGGCGGTGGCCGAGGGCGAGGCGCGGGTAGTGGTTGGCGCCCGCTCGGCCCTGTTCCTGCCTTACGGCGAACTGGGCCTGATCGTGGTCGACGAAGAGCATGAGTCCGCTTTTAAGCAGGAGGATGGCGTCTGTTATCACGCCCGGGACATGGCGGTGGTAAGGGCGCGACTCGGCGCTTTTCCAATCGTTCTGGCCTCCGCCACCCCTTCGCTGGAGACCCTGACCAATGTCAAGACGGCCCGTTACGGCTGCCTCAAGCTGCACCGGCGGCACGGCGGCGCCGAATTGCCCGCCATCGAACTCCTCGATCTCAGACGTGACAAACCGACGCGGATCGAGGGGCTGGGCCAGAGCTGGCTCGCGCCCTCCCTGAGGGACTCCATCAAGGACACCCTTGCGAAGGGCGAACAGGCCATGCTCTTCCTCAATCGCCGCGGCTATGCGCCGCTGACACTCTGCCGAACCTGCGGCCACCGGCTGCGCTGCCCCCACTGTACCGCCTGGCTGGTGGAGCATCGCGGCCGGAACTTCAGCTTCCATGACGGCGAGACCTCAGGCGCAGACCTGCAGTGCCATCACTGCGGCTATCGCGCGCGGCGGCCGGAAAGCTGCCCGGAATGCGGTGATAGCGATTCCTTCGCCGCCTGCGGTCCCGGCGTCGAGCGTATCGCGGAGGAGGCGGCCGTGCTCTTTCCTGAAGCGCGCCGTGGCGTCATGGCGAGCGACACCCTGACCGGGCCCAACGCGGCGGCGAAGATGGTGCAGGCGGTTCAGGAGGGCGAGATCAATCTGCTGATCGGCACCCAGGTCGTGGCCAAGGGCCACCATTTTCCCGATCTGACGCTGGTCGGGGTGGTGGACGCGGATCTGGGCCTCTTCGGCGGCGATCTCAGGGCCTCCGAACGCAGTTACCAACTGCTGCACCAGGTCGCTGGCCGGGCCGGGCGCGCCGAGCGGCCCGGGCGCGTCGTCCTGCAGACCTCCGATCCGGAGCATCCGGTCATGCAGGCTTTGCGCTCCGGCGAGCGGGACAGCTTCTTCGAGATGGAAGCCGAGATGCGCCAGCGCGCCTATCTGCCGCCCTTCGGCCGCCTGGCGGCGCTGATCATTTCCAGTCCGGTCGAAAAGGATGCCGATGACTTCTGCCGGGCTCTGGCGAAGCGGGCCCCCGGCTACGAGGGCATTGAAATCCTGGGGCCGGCGCCGGCGCCCATGGCCTTGCTGCGTGGCCGCCACCGGCGCAGGTTTTTGCTGAAAACCCGCCGTGACCTTGCCCCGCAGGGCGTCATTTCCGAATGGGTCCGCGGGGTCAGGCTGCCCAGCCGCCTGCGGCTCCAGATCGATATCGATCCCTACAGTTTCTTCTAAAGGGCCCGCTTGACACTTTTCGGGGCCTCAAACGCGATAAAGCAGGGCACCGCAGGCAAAAGGAAAGCCGAATTTGGCGCGGAATTCCGGTCATTATGCCGGGCTTTTCAGCTTTGGTCCGACTCGTCTTGCAACGCTCCGGTGACTATGATACCAAACGCGCGCTCGGGGCGGGGTAACCTGCTCTTAACGGATCTTGTACGTCAGGAATGACCCAACGGGCAGGGTCAGTTTTTCCGGTTATCTTTGGGGGCATCTGGCTTGGCTGGCGATGATACGAGCTTGAGCGGCTTGGCGGGGCGTTATGCATTGGCGCTTCTCGAACTTGCCGACGAAAAGAAAGAGCTCGATACGGTGGCCGGTGATCTGCGCAATTTGAAGCAGGTCCTGGCGGAAAGCGAAGATATGCGCCGGCTGGTGAGCAGCCCGCTTTATTCGCGTGAGCAGCAGAGCACGGCGACTGCGGCGATCCTGGACAAGGTGGGGGTGAGCGATCTGACCCGCCGCTTCGTTCTGGTGGTGGCCGACAACCGGCGCCTTTTCGTGCTGTCCCAGATGATCGAGGCTTATCTGGCCGAGCTCTCCCGGCGCCGGGGCGAAATGACCGCCAAGGTGACCTCGGCTCAGGATCTCTCCGAATCACAACAGCAAGCTCTCTCCGAGGCTTTGAAAAAGTCTATGGGCGGCAAGGTGCAGCTCGACCTGACGGTCGACCCCTCGCTGATCGGCGGCATGATCGTTAAGGTCGGCAGCCGCATGATCGACAGCTCGCTGCGCAGCAAACTACAAAGATTACAACTCGCCATGAAAGGGGTTGGATGATGGACATCCGCGCCGCCGAAATCTCCGCCATCCTGAAGAACCAGATCGAGAACTTTGGAACCGAGGCGGATGTCGCCGAGGTCGGCCAGGTTCTCTCTGTCGGTGACGGTGTTGCCCGTGCTTACGGTCTCGATAACGTGCAGGCCGGTGAGCTGGTCGAATTCCCCGGCGGCATCAAAGGAATGGTGCTGAACCTGGAAGTCGACAACGTCGGTATCGTGCTGTTCGGCGACGACCGTGGCATTAAGGAAGGCGACACGGTCAAGCGGACCGGCGCCATCGTCGACGTGCCGGTTGGCAAGGGCCTGCTGGGCCGTGTTGTCGATGCTCTGGGCAATCCGATCGACGGCAAGGGCCCGCTCGAGAACGTCGAGCGCCGCCGCGTCGAGGTGAAAGCCCCCGGTATCATCCCGCGGAAATCGGTGCATGAGCCGATGCAGACCGGTTTGAAGTCGGTCGACAGCCTGATCCCCATCGGCCGTGGCCAGCGTGAGCTGATCATTGGCGACCGGCAGACCGGTAAGACCGCCATCGCGCTCGACACCATCATCAACCAGAAGCCCAGCAATCAGGGCGACGACGATACGAAGAAGCTCTTCTGCATCTATGTCGCGATCGGTCAGAAGCGCTCCAGCGTCGCGAAGTTCGTGAAAACGCTCGAAGACGCCGGCGCGCTGGAATACTCGATCGTGGTTGCCGCGACCGCTTCCGAGCCGGCCCCGCTGCAGTTCCTGGCGCCCTACACGGGCTGTGCCATGGGCGAGTACTTCCGCGACAACAGCATGCACGCGGTCATCACCTACGACGATCTCTCGAAGCAGGCCGTCGCCTATCGTCAGATGTCCCTGCTGCTCCGCCGTCCGCCGGGACGTGAAGCCTTCCCGGGTGACGTCTTCTACCTTCACTCCCGCCTGCTCGAGCGTGCGGCCAAGATGGGCGACGATGCGGGCAACGGTTCGCTGACCGCTCTGCCGGTGATCGAAACCCAGGCCGGTGACGTCTCTGCCTACATCCCGACCAACGTGATCTCGATCACCGACGGTCAGATCTTCCTCGAGACCAATCTCTTCAACAAGGGCATCCGTCCGGCGGTCAACGTCGGTCTGTCGGTCTCGCGTGTGGGTTCCTCGGCCCAGATCAAGGCCATGAAGCAGGTCGCCGGCTCGATCAAGCTGGAGCTGGCGCAGTATCGCGAGATGGAGGCCTTCTCACAGTTTGCTTCCGACCTCGACGCCGCGACCCAGCGGCTTCTGGCCCGTGGTGCGCGCCTGACCGAGCTGCTTAAGCAGCCGCAGTACAAGCCGCTGACCGTGGAAGAGCAGGTCGTGGTGATCTTCGCCGGCGTGCGTGGTTATCTCGACGGTATCGAGGTTCGCCAGATCGGCGATTTCGAGCAGAAGCTTCTGTCCGAGATCCGCAGCAAGGGCGCCGATATCCTGGAGACCATCCGCACCGAAAAGGCGCTGTCAGGCGACACCGAGGAGAAGCTGAAGTCCTTCATGGACAGCTTCACCAAGACCTACGTCTGACGGTTTGTCAGCGGATCCGCGAACCAGGAAGCGTAACGCGTTATGCCGAGCCTCAAGGACCTAAGAAACCGGATCTCGAGCGTCAAGTCGACGCAGAAGATCACCTCGGCCATGAAGATGGTGGCCGCAGCGAAACTGCGCCGTGCCCAGGAGCAGGCCGAAGCTTCGCGTCCCTACGCCGAGCGTATGGAGCGTATGCTGGGTTCCCTGGCCGCTTCGGTCGCGGGCAAGGCCGGCGCACCGGCGCTTTTGGCCGGCAGCGGCAAGGACGATGTTCACCTGATTATCGTCGGGACCGCGGACCGTGGCCTCTGTGGTGGCTTCAACAGCTCGATCGCCCGGGAAAGCCGGAACCAGATCAATGCGTTGAAAGCCGCGGGCAAGACCGTCAAGGTTCTCTGCGTTGGCCGGAAAGGCCGCGACCAGCTTCGCCGCGAGTTTTCCGATCTGATTATCGACACGATCGAGGATATTGCGAAACCGTCGCTGCAGTTCGACAGCGCGCACGCGATCTCCGAGCGCGTAATCGCGATGTTCGAAGCCGGCGAGATCGATGTTTGCACGATCGTTTATGCCGAATTCAAGTCGGTGATCGCCCAGATCGTGACGACCCAGCAGTTGATCCCCTTCGCGCCCGCTGCCAAGAACGGCGGCGAGGAAGAGGCTGGGGACGAAGCCGACAACGGCAAGCTGGTCTACGATTACGAGCCCGAAGAAGAGAAGATCCTGGCCGATCTGCTGCCCAGAAACCTGGCGGTTCAGATCTTCAAGGCGCTTCTGGAGAACAACGCCAGTGAGCAGGGCGCGCGGATGTCCGCAATGGACAACGCGACCCGGAACGCCGGCGAAATGATCGGCAACCTGAACCGGATCTACAACCGGACGCGTCAGGCCGTCATTACCAACGAACTTATTGAGATTATTTCCGCCAAGGAAGCAATGTAAGGCCTGAAACCGGCTCTTACCCTGGTGGTGCGAGAGGCATTGAGGAGCGATACCCATGGCAAAAAACATCGGCAAGATCACGCAGGTGATGGGCCCGGTCGTTGACGTTCAGTTCGACACCGACCTGCCGCCGATCCTGAACGCGCTGGAAACCACCAACGACGACAAGCGTCTGGTGCTTGAGGTTGCGCAGCATCTTGGTGAGAACACGGTCCGGACCATCGCGATGGACGCGACCGAAGGTCTGGTGCGCGGACAGGATGTCACTGATACGGGCACGCCGATCGCTGTGCCGGTCGGGCCGGGAACACTCGGACGGATCATGAACGTCATCGGTGAGCCGATCGACGAGCGAGGTCCGCTCGACACCACGCAGAGTTCCCCGATCCATAAGCCGGCTCCCGAGTATGTCGACCAGTCGACGGAAGCTGAGATCCTGGTCACCGGTATCAAGGTCGTCGACCTTCTGGCGCCTTACGCCAAGGGTGGTAAGATTGGCCTCTTCGGCGGCGCCGGCGTTGGTAAGACGGTTCTGATCATGGAACTGATCAACAACATCGCGAAGACTCACGGTGGTTATTCGGTTTTCGCGGGTGTCGGCGAGCGGACTCGTGAAGGCAACGACCTCTATCACGAGATGATCGAATCCGGCGTTATCAAGACCGACGGCGAAGGCTCCAAGGCCGCGCTGGTCTACGGCCAGATGAACGAGCCGCCGGGCGCCCGCGCTCGTGTCGCGCTGTCCGGACTGACCCAGGCCGAATACTTCCGCGATGAAGAAGGCCAGGACGTGCTGTTCTTCGTCGACAATATCTTCCGTTTCACCCAGGCCGGCTCCGAAATCTCGGCGCTGCTGGGCCGTATTCCCTCGGCGGTGGGCTATCAGCCGACGCTGGCCACCGACATGGGCGGCATGCAGGAGCGGATCACGACGACGACCAAGGGCTCCATCACCTCGGTGCAGGCGATCTACGTGCCTGCGGACGACTTGACCGATCCGGCGCCGGCGACTTCCTTCGCGCACTTGGACGCAACGACCGTGCTGTCGCGCGCGATCTCTGAGCTGGGCATCTACCCGGCCGTTGATCCGCTCGACTCCACCAGCCGTATTCTGGAGCCGACGGTCGTCGGTGAGGAGCACTACACGATCGCGCGCGAAGTTCAGCGCGTGCTGCAGTCCTACAAGGACCTGCAAGACATCATCGCGATCCTGGGCATGGACGAGCTGTCGGAAGAAGATAAGCTCACGGTTGCCCGTGCGCGCAAGATGCAGCGCTTCCTGTCGCAGCCCTTCGACGTGGCCGAGGTCTTCACCGGCAGCCCGGGTGTGCAGGTTCCGCTCGAAGAGACGATCCGCGGCTTCAAGGGTATCCTGGCCGGTGAATACGATCACCTTCCGGAGGCGGCCTTCTACATGGTTGGCGGCATCGACGAAGCGGTCGAAAAGGCCCGCAAGATGGCTGCGGAAGCGGCCTGATCGCCACCGGGTAGAACAAGCGAAGTTGGAACTGGCCGATGCCTGAGAACAAGGTCGAATTCGAACTGGTCTCGCCGGAGAAGCTCCTGGTCTCCAAGGACACCGACATGGTCGTGGTTCCTGGCGAAGAGGGTGACTTCGGCGTACTGCCCCGCCACGCGCCGATGATTTCGACGGTCCGGCCCGGCGTGATCTCGATCTATGAAGGCAAAAGCGTTTCGGAGCAGATCTTCGTGGCCGGCGGCGTCGCTGAGGTGACTCCGACCCGCTGCACGGTTCTGGCCGAACAGGCTCAGCCGGTCGGCGAGATCGATGCTGCTGCGGCGCGTCAGTCGCTGCAGGATGCCAAAGAGGATCTTGCGGACGCCAAGAGCGATGCCGAGCGCAAAGCGGCGGAACGGCAGATTGCCGTCAGCACGGCGATGATCCGGGCGACCGCTTGACGAAACGACATGGGATTGTGGTGTTCGACGGAACGCCGCGAATTCCTGTGTTTTTTATAAGACTATGAATCAAGGGGGCATTTCGCCCCCTTTTTTCTTGTGTTACGTTTCAATGACGTTCCGGTGGCAAGTGGGCTGTGCCGCGGATCACCACGAAACTGAAGCTGATTCGGATTGCACAGAATGGCCTACAAGCACTGGACACTGGATGACATCGACTGGGCGGCTTTTGAGCCGGAGAAGGTCGATCCGGAAATCCTCAAGATCATCAAAGCCGCGAGTATGGTTGAGTACAACGGCGGCGACTATGCGACTTATCTCTGTAACGTCTTTCCCGACGATGCGGAGTTTCAGGAAGCAGCGAAGGCCTGGGCCGTGGAAGAGATCCAACACGGTGCGGCCCTGGCGCGCTGGGCGGAGTTGGCCGATCCTGACTTCAATTTCGAGCAAAGCTTCAAGCGCTTCACCGACGGTTACTCGATCCCGCTGGATGTCGGCACTTCGGTACGCGGCACCCGTTCCGGTGAGTTGGTGGCACGCTGTATCGTCGAGGTGGGGACTTCCTCCTACTACACGGCGTTGGGCGATGCGACGGAAGAACCGGTTCTGATCGAGATCTGCAGGCTGATCGCCGCGGACGAGTTGCGGCACTACAAGCTCTTTTACACGCATCTGAAGCGCTATCTGAAATCAGAGAAGATCGGCAAGGTAAAGCGCGCTCTGATCGCTCTTGGGCGCATCACCGAATCCGAGGATGATGAGCTTGCCTACGCCTATTTCGCGGCGAATGGCGAGGGTGAGGTCTATGACCGTAAGCGCTGGTCAAAGGCCTATATTCAGCGGGCCGCCGGCTATTACCGGCCAAAGCATCTGAATCTCGGTGTCGCCATGACCTTCAAGGCCGCGGGTTTGGATCCTCAGGGGCGATTGGCTGCTTTGGCCTGCCGCGCGGGCTACTGGGCCATACAGCGCAAGGCCAGAGGGCTTAAACAGGCGGCCTGAGGGCCAGGCTTCATGCCGTGGTTAAGTGGCGGAATTCTTCAACGATGTCGCGGTAGAGTTCGCGCTTGAAGGGGACCGCGAGCTCGACGACCTCGGAGATATCGACCCACTTCCAGGCGGAAAACTCCGGATGTTCGGTTGCGATATTGATTGTCTCGTCGCCGCCGCGCAGCCGCAGCGCAAACCACTTCTGGGTCTGGCCCCGATAGCGCGCCTTCCAAAGCTTGGGGACCAGTTCGCGCGGCAGATCGTAGCTGTGCCAGTCGGCGCTCTCCGCCAGAACTTCGGCGTCGGCCGTGCCGATTTCCTCTTCCAGCTCGCGCAGCGCCGCATCCCGGGGCGCTTCACCTTTGTCGATACCGCCCTGCGGCATCTGCCAGGCTGCGCTGCGCATGTCGTTCCGCTGCGCCACGAAAACCTGGCCGGTGGCGTTGAGGACCATCAGACCGACGCAAGGCCGGTAGGGTAGCCGGTCGATCTCTGCATCGCTAAGTTTTTTGGCCTTCTTAGACATGGAATTGCGCAACGCTCCCCTGTTGCGGCAGTTTGCAGTTACTGCGCTTCTTTTGACTTTTTGCCGTCGGTCTTGGCTTTGGTTTTCTTGTCGTCGGATCTCTCTGCAAGATTCTGCCGGCGCACGGTCTCTTCTCCCAGCACCGTAACCGGCACCAGGACGATGCCTCGTTTCTCGATCTCCGCGGCCCATTCAGCAAGCCGTTCGACCGTTACCGGAAAGGGGCGGCCCATGGCGACGGCGCTGCCGAACTGCAGGGCGATGCGTTCGACCTGCGCCAGGCGGGCGTCGATGGCGTCGCGGCTGGCGAGGGGAACATCCACATAGCGGTGGCTGGTGACGGTGGGAATGCCGAGCTGACTGGCGAGACCGGGTCCCAGGCTGTCCTCCCGCTCGGCATTGTCCAGGTAGAGCAGGCCCTTTTCTTCGATCGCTTCCATCAGGGGCTGCATCTGTCTGGGCGAACCGACAAAACGGGAGCCCATCCAGACCGCCACGCCGACGTAACCTGTGCTGCGGCCCAGGGACCAGTCCAGGCGCTCCAGGTTTTCTTGCGGCTCAAGGGCCGTCAGCAGCGCTTTGGGTCCCGGGTCGCGTTGGGGAAAGTCGATGGGTTCCAGCGGCAGGTCGAGCATGACTTCATGGCCGCTCGAACGGGCGAGGGCGCTCAGGTACTCGAGCGTCTGCGGCTTGGCGTAAGGACTGAAAGAGAGGGTGATGCCCGGTGGCAGCTTCCGGATGATTTCTTCCGCCACCCGGGGGGCCAATCCCAGTTCCGTCAGAATGAAGGCGACACGCGGCTTGGCTTTGCCGGCGCTGTCCTTGAGCCAGCGGTGATCGATCCGTTGCCGGTTACGTTGCCACAGCGGCAGGCTGTCCTGAACGGGCGCCAGGACCTTGGGCAGGGCGGCTTGCTGCGTGCTGTCGGGCGCCGTGGTCTTTTCCGCAGGGGCATCTTCGGGCGTAGCCTGCACCGCTGCGATCTTGGGTTCCACAGGCTCGGCTTCGCTCTTCGCGTCCCCGTCCTGTTCCACGGTCTTGCCAGGCGCGTCTGCTTTCGCGGGTGCCTCAGGAATCTGTTCCGCCTCGGCCGTTTTAGCCTCCATGGCGGGCTTCTCGGCGCCATCGGGCGCGTTCTCGTCGTCCTGCGCTGCGACCTCGGCGGGCATCTCCGTCTCTGCCGGCGGGTCCGCCATCTTCTTTTCGGCCGGATCCGGTACCCCTTCGTCGGCGACAAGTTTTCCGGCGTTGCTGGCCGCTTTGCTCTCTTCGGATGTTGGCGCAGAAGCATCCGCAGCCTTCACCATGGAGTCTTCACCGGCCTTTTGATTTTTATCCGCATCACCGCTGCCGGCCTGCGCTTCCCTGGCCTCCGGGTCTTCGCTTTTACTGCCGTCCCCGGCTTCCTGCTGGTGATCCGTCTGTTCCGCCTCTTCGTCCTGGGCGGCATCCTCCGCCTTTTCCGCCATCTGCGGCATGGGGTCGGAGAGGTAGACATAGCCGATCCCAGCGGCGAGCACGCCTATGAGGCTTAACCAGGCGGCGATCAGAGCTATGCGGTTGCGGGCCAGTGTTCAGCGCCTTTCTTATGGATGCCGGCTCTTCTGGTCAGAGGGAACGCGGGAAAGCAGGTCTCTAAAATCCAAGACAATATGCCAAACAAGAGGTTAATTCTGTGTTGCCCCCGCACCGAAGGATGGCTCTTTCCACGGTATTTTATAGGGGAACGCCCGGCCGCCTACCCTAGAGACCAAGCGATCCGCAGCTTTACTTCGTTGTTTCGGAAAAAGCAGTGCCCTGGCATCGAAACCCGAAGGAGATCGATTCCAGGGCACTGATCCTTGTTAGTTCGTCGTGCGCTCGCTGAAGAGCGACAGGCCGCGCAGCAGGTCGACGGCGCGTGCCAACTGATAGTCCGTGGGCTCTTCATTTTCGCTGGTGGCCGCAGGATCGTCAGAATTCGGCTGCGCCTCTTCGCCGCCGCCGCTGGTGCCCGGATTGGCCAGGGCGCCACGAAGGTCCGCCTCACTGCGCTGAGGGCCGGCGGCAAGCGTCTCGATGCGGGCCTGCTCCACCTCGATGTCAGGGACAATTCCGGTCGCCTGGATCGACGCGCCCGAGGGCGTGAAGTAGCGGGCCGTGGTCAGACGCATGGCGCCGTGCCCCGCCAGGGGGATGATGGTCTGGACCGAGCCCTTGCCGAAGGACTTGGTGCCCAGAATGATGGCGCGGCGGTGATCCTGCAGGGCGCCGGCCACGATCTCCGAAGCGGAGGCGGAGCCGCCGTTGATCAGGACGACGATCGGCAGGCCGTTCACCAGGTCGCCGGCGCGGGCGTTGTAGCGCTGCGTGTCCTCCGACTCCCGGCCGCGGGTCGAGACGATCTCACCCTGCTCCAGAAAAGCGTCGGAGATCGAGATGGCTTCGGTCAGCAGGCCGCCCGGATTATTGCGCAGATCGAGCACCAGGCCGGAGAACGTGCCGCCGAGTTCCTCCTTGATCTCCTTGATCGCCCGTTCCACGCCCGGTGTGGTCTGTTCGTTGAAGGAGGTGACCCGGACATAGCCGATGTTGCCTTCAACGCGGCTGCGCACCGAACGGACTTTGATCACGTCGCGGGTGATGACCAGGTCGAAGGGATCGACGCCCTCGCGCCGGATGGTCACCTTCAGGTCGGTGTTGACCAGGCCGCGCATGCGCTCGACGGCCTCTGCCAGGGTCAGGCCCTGGACGGCTTCACCATCCAGGTGGGTGATGTAGTCGCCGGCCTGCACGCCGGCGCGGAAGGCCGGGGTGTCGTCGATCGGGGACACGACTTTGACGTAGCCGTTCTCCATGGTGACTTCGATGCCCAGGCCGCCAAACTCGCCGCGGGTCTGCACCCGCATGTCCTTGAAGGACTTTTCGTTCAGATAGCTGGAGTGCGGATCCAGGTGGGAGAGCATGCCCTGGATGGCCGACTCGATCAGCTCTTCGTCCGTCGCCTGTTCGACATAGTCGGAGCGGACCCGCTCGAAGACGTCACCGAAGAGTTTGAGCTGCCTGTAGGTTTCGGAGTGCTTTTCGCTGTCCTGCGCGGCAGCGCCGCCGAGCGGGAGTAGAAGGGCCACTGCGGCCAGGGCGGCCGCTTTCTGCAGTTTGCGCATTAACCTCGTACCTTATCGCCAGTTGCCGCCAACCAAGGCAGCGGATTGATCGGTTGTCCGTTTCTACGGAGTTCTAAGTAGAGTTCTGGTTTTCGAACCCCGTCGCCGGTCATTACGCCGATCGGCTCTCCCGCTAGTATCCATTGGCCTTCAATCGCGTCCACGCGTTCGATGCCGGCCAATAGAGTATGATATCGTTTGCCGTGCTCTATGATCAAGATACGGCCGTAGCCGCGGAAATCTCCCGCATAGACCACTTTCCCATCGAACGGCGCGATGACCTGTGCGCCTTCGCGCGTCGCAATGCTTATGCCCTTTGAGGCCTCGCCGCCGCTTTCGACCCGCTGGCCATAGCGTCGCAGAAGCCGGCCATGAACCGGCATCAAAAGTTCGTTACGAGCGTTCGCGGGGAAGCTGCGTATGTTTGCCGGCCGCTCCAACTGCGCCGGGTTCGGCAGGGCGGCGGCCAGTTGCTGCTGCGCACTGTTGGCTTGCGCCTGCCGGGCATTCTCGGCCTGTGCCTGCCGGGCGCGCGTAGCCTGACGCTCCTCTTCCCGCGCTGCGGCCGCCTTGCGGGCTTCCTCCCGCTCCAGTTGGCGTTTCTGCTCCTGCTGCAGGGCCTGCCGGCGCGCCTGCTCCCGTTCGGCGGCTTCCCGAGCCGCCCGTTCGCGCTGCGCGGCCTCGCGCTCGATCTTTTGGATCAGGTCGCGCAGGTCCGCGGCCTCACGCGCCAGCCGTGCCATGCGCTGCTCGCTGGCGGCCTGCTGTTCGGCGGTGCGGGACTGCAGGCGACGCTTCTGGTCGATCAGGGCGGTCAGGGTCTTGCGTTCGTCGCTCAGTTTCCGGCTGGCGGCGCTGACCTCCACGCCTTCGCGCTCGATCCGCACGCGCAGCCGCTCCAGCTCGTCGAGATCATGCTTCAAGAGGTCGGCTTTGCGCTCAAGCGCCGGGACCGCAACCTTCAGGAGGGTCGCTGAGCGCACCGCATCGAGGGGCGAGCCGGGGGCGGCCACCAGGGCCTCGGGCGGAAGCAACGCGATACGCTGCAGGGCGCCCAAGGTACGGCCCAACTGATGCCGCTGGCGCTTCAGGGCCTCGGACTTGCTGCGCTCTTCTTCTTCGAGGCTTACGATGGTTTCCTCGATCGCAGAAAGTTCCGATTCCAGGGTCAGGGTCTTGCGCGCCACATTGATCATGCGGCCTTTCAGCAGGCGCAGTTCGATCCTGACTTCCTCGGATTTCCGGGCCAGGTTTTCCGTGTCGGCCCGGCTGCGCTCCAGATCCCGCTCGATATTCCGCAGATCGGGGGACTGCCCCTTGGCGGACTGAGCAAAACCGGGGACCGGGACCAAAGCTACAGTCATAGCCGTTGCCGCTGCGACCCAGCGGATCGCATTCGTTCGCCGGGGCGCGAACAGGCCTGCCATCATTCGGCGGCCGCCCCAGACGCGGTTTCGGCCGCGACGATCAGTGAGCGGCCGGTCATCTCCGCCGGGGCGGGAAGCTGCATCAGCGCGAGAAGGCTGGGCGCGATATCCGCCAGACGTCCGTCCTGCAGAGCCGTAACGCCGGCCGGCGGATTCACCAGCAGCAGCGGCACCCTGTTCATGGTGTGCGCCGTATGGGGCTGGCCGGTGGCGGGATCCAGCATCTGCTCCGCATTGCCGTGGTCCGCCGTCACCAGCATGGTGCCGCCGGCGCGCTCGATCGCCGCTTCCAGCCGACCGACAGAGCTGTCGACCGTCTCCACCGCCTTGATCGCGGCGGTCAGATCGCCGGTATGACCGACCATATCGCCGTTGGCGTAGTTGCAGACGATGAGGCCGAATTCACCTGATTCGATCGCCGCGCAGAGCTTGTCGGTCACTTCCGGGGCCGACATCTCCGGCTGCAGGTCATAGGTCGCCACATCCGGCGAGGGCACCAGAATGCGCTCTTCGCCCTGGAAGACCTCCTCCCGGCCGCCGTTGAAAAAGAAGGTCACATGGGCGTACTTCTCCGTCTCGGCGATGCGGAGCTGTTTCAGGCCTTTGGAGGAAACCACCTCGCCCAGAGTATCGGTCAGGTCCGCCGGCGGGAAGATCGTGGACATAAAGGCATTGAGCTGGCTGGCGTATTCCACCATGCCTGCTGCGGCGGAAAAGCCGACGCTCCGCCTGCGCTCGAAGCCGTCGAAGTCGGGATCCAGCAGCGCCGTGAGGATTTCCCGCGCCCGGTCGGCGCGGAAGTTCGCCATCAGCAGGCCGTCCCCCTCCGCCATGCCGGCGTAATCGCCGATCACGGTGGGGAGCAGGAATTCATCGTTCTCGTCCCGGGCGTAACCCTGCTCCACGGCCTTTAAGGCCGTCTCCGCGCGCTCGCTCTCGGGATCGTCTCGCCCCTCGACGAGGGCGTGATAGGCTTTCGTGACCCGGTTCCAGCGATTATCCCGGTCCATGGCGTAGTAGCGGCCGGAAACCGTGCCGAACGTCGCCTTGGGCGCATCCGCCAGAAAGTCTTCCAGGAAGCCGGCGGCGGAGCGCGGCGGCGTGTCCCGCCCGTCCAAAAAGGCATGGACGATCACTTCGATGCCCATCGCCTGCAGGCTTTCGACCAGTTTGGCGATGTGTTTCTGATGCGAATGCACGCCACCGGGTGACAGCAGACCCATGATATGCGCCTTGCCGCCCTTGGCCTTGACCGCCTCGGCGAATTCGACCAGCCGCGGCGAAGTCTCGAAGGAGCCGTCCGCAATTGCGGCATCGATCCGCGGCAGGTCCTGCATGACCACCCGGCCGGCGCCCAGGTTCATATGGCCGACTTCCGAGTTGCCCATCTGGCCGACGGGCAGTCCGACCTCCAGTTCCGAAGCGTCGATCAGGGCCTTGGGGCAGGTCTGCGCGAGGCGGTCCATGACCGGCGTCTTGCCGATGCAGATCGCGTTGTGTTCACAGTTCTCTCTGTGCCCCCAGCCGTCGAGAATGCAGAGGACTACGGGGCGGGGCGGATTCAGGCTGCTCATATCGGCAGTTATAGGCTCATTTCCCAAGGATCTACAGTGTTTTTGCCGCAGCTTCAGCGGCAGGGCCACCTGGTTTCGGCCAGTCGGTCCCTGACTATGACTCCGGGCCTTTGCAATATGGTTAATAAATTCTCTTTTGCCCGAATCTTTCCTGCGGGATTCTTCCCTGGGAGATTACTCCCGGTGATAGGGATGTCCGGCCAGGATCGACTGGGCCCGGTAGAGTTGTTCGGCCAGCAGGGCACGGACCATCATATGAGGCCAGGTCATGCGGCCAAAAGAAAGGCTGCGTGCGGCCGCCGCGCGCAGGCTCTCATCCAGACCGTCCGCGCCGCCGATCACGAAGGCGAGGTCCTGAACGCCCTCATCCCGCCATTGGCCGATCATCTGTGCGAACTCCGGACTGCTGAGATTCTTGCCGCGTTCGTCGAGCACGACGAGGGTGGACGCTTTGGGGATGGCGGCGCGCAACAACTCGGCCTCGCGCAGCTTGAGCTGGGCCGTGGGCAGAGGTTTGCGCTCTTCCACCTCGCGCAGGGAAAAGGGCCAGTTCAGGCGCTTGATGTAGTGTTCGTAGAGATCGCGCGTCGGGCCGGACTTATCCCGGCCGACCGCAGCCAGGGTAATACGCATTGTCTGCCTTTTCGCCGGGCTTCTGGATCCGTGCAGTTCAAAAGGGGTCTGGAGCGCTATCCCATAGAGACCGGAATCAAAAGACCAGTGTTTCGCCCGCAAAAGCGCGCGAATACCACAAGTTCTCCGGCCCTGCTGCCCGTAGGGCGCCGGGCTAGGTTAGGCCGTCCCGGCGCTCGCGACAGTCTCCGGCAGGTCGACGCCCCACATCTTTTCCAGATTGTAAAAGGCACGCACTTCCGGACGGAACAGGTGAACGATTACGTCACCGCCGTCGATCAGGACCCAGTCGCAGCGCTCGGCACCTTCAACCTTGGCGCCCGTCACACCGGCCGACTTCATCGCACGGCTCAAATGATCCGCCATGGCGCTCACCTGTCTTTGTGAACGGCCGCTGGCGATGACCATGTAGTCGGCGATGCTGGATTTGTCGGCTAACTCGATCACGACAAGGTCTTCGGCTTTGTCGTCTTCGAGGGATGACTGGACCACTTGGAGCAGATGCTTGCTGGACGCGAGAACGTCCTGCTTACCGGCCTTGGAGGCCTTGGTTTCGCTTAGGATGGTCTTATCTCTCCGTTTCTCAGTCCTTGCCTTCGTCCAGAACGCGCTCCGCGTCCGGGACGCTCTTCGTCGCCCGTTCCTGCGCCGCCCGCATCGCCGTCGACGATTGGGCATTCAGCCGGTTATGGAGGAATACCCAGGCGGGTGGTGCGTGTTCCGCGAGGCGTTTACTATCGCCTTTACGCCAGCGGAACCGGGCAAAACGCCGGGCTGCCTTGGCAGCCAACGCTCTTAAAGAATAGGTCGGGCGGTCAAAAACCGCAATGGCCATGGTGTTAAAGATTTTGGACCAATCCTGCCAGCGGTCGATCTGGATCAGGTTGTCCGCCCCCATTAACCATACAAAATGCACCCTGGGAAAGCGCCGGACCAGCAGCCGCAGGGTCTCCGCCGTATAGGCCGTGCCGAATACGGTTTCCAGGGTCGTGACCCGGATCTTCGGGTTGCGAAGCAGGCTGGCGGCGGTTTCCGCCCGCTTCTCCTGCGGGGCCATGCCGCTGCTCGATTTCAGTGGATTTTGCGGCGACACCAGCCACCAGACCTCATCGAGGCCGAGGCGCCGGAGCGCTTCCTCGCTGATGGCGACGTGACCCTCGTGCGCCGGATTGAAGGAGCCGCCGAGCAGTCCAATCCGCTGGCCGGGCGCCGGCAGCCGGCCGCCAAGCCGGCGGCCCATACGACTCAGGCTCGGATGCTGGTTCGCTTTACGCATAAAGGCTGTGTCTTGGATCTCTGAGGCCGCTCTTTCAGGGCCGGACCTGACCCTGGCCGCGCACAACGTACTTATGGCTGGTCAACTGGTCGGCACCGACCGGGCCGCGCGCGTGCAGCTTGCCGGTGGAAATCCCGATTTCCGCGCCCATACCGAATTCGCCGCCGTCCGCATACTGGGTCGAGGCGTTATGCATGACGATGGCCGCGTCGACCCGCTGCAGGAAACTCTGCGCGCTGGCCGGGTCTTCGGTGATGATGGCCTCGGTGTGGTGGGAACCGTGACGGTTGATATGGGCCACGGCGTCGTCTAGATCCTCCACGACCTTCACGGAAATGATGGAATCGAGGTACTCGGTGTCCCAGTCCTGGGACTCCGCGGTCTTGACGGACGCGCCGATGTCCAGGGCCTGCACCGTCTCGTCGCCGCGAATTTCACAGCCGGCCTCGACCAGCCCCTTCAGAACGCCGGGCAGGTGGCTCTCGACGGCGGCGCGGTCGACCAGCAGGGTCTCGGTGGCGCCGCAGATGCCGGTGCGCCGCATCTTGGCGTTCACCGTGATCTCGCGGGCCATGTCGGGGTTGGCGGCGCCGTGAATGTAGGTATGACAAAGCCCGTCGAGGTGGGCCATGACCGGGATCCGGCTCTCTCGCTGCACCCGCTCGATCAGGCCGCGGCCACCCCGGGGCACGATCAGGTCGATATAGTCGTTCAGGGTCAGCATGATGCCCACTGCCGCCCGGTCGGTCGTCGGCAGGCGCTGGATCGCCGCCTCGGGCAGGCCGGCCTCCTTCAGGCCCGCCTGCAGGCAGTCGAGGATCGCGCCCGAGGAATGGGCTGATTCAGAGCCGCCGCGCAGAATGGCCGCGTTGCCCGATTTCAGGCAAAGGCCGCCGGCATCGGCCGTCACATTGGGCCGGCTCTCGTAGATGATGCCAATCACGCCCAGGGGTACCGCCACCTTGGCGATCTGCAGGCCGTTGGGGCGTTCGCGCTCCTCCAGAACCTTGCCCAGGGGATCCGGGAAGTCGGCAATGGCCTCCAGGCCCTTCGCCATGCCTTCGATGCGGTCCGGGTTCAGCAGCAGGCGGTCGAGCATGGCCGAAGAGAGACCTTTTTCTTCCGCCGCCGCCATATCCTTCGCGTTGGCGGCAAGGATTTCTTCCGAGCGGCTGCGCAGGGCTTCCGCGGCCGCCGTGAGCGCCCGGTTCTTCTGCTCCGGTCCGGCCAGCGCCAGTTCAGCGGCGGCGGCCCGGGCCGCGCGGCCCAGCTCGTTCATTTCGCTGACGAGATCGTCGCGCAATACAGCGGTTTCGGCAGTCATGGTCGGGTCCTCGGTTTAGGGTTTCTCTATTTTGACGACCCAGACGGCGTTACATCAAGACCAGATCGTCACGGTGTATCAGTTCTTCCCGCCCGCGGTAGCCAAGGCGGGCTTCGATTTCACCGCTCTGAAAGCCGATGATGCGGCTGGCGTCGACGGCGGAATAGGCGGCGAGGCCGCGGGCGATTTCCACGCCTGCGGGGGTCAGCAGGGTGACGGAGTCGCCCCGTTCGAACTTACCCTCCACGGCCGTGACACCGGCGGGCAGCAGGCTCTTGCCCCGCCTCAGGGCGCGGACGGCGCCTTCGTCGAGGCGCAGCCGGCCGGTCGGCTGCAGGGCGCCGGCGATGTAGCGTTTGCGCGCGGTCCGCGGCTCTACCTCCGAGAGGAACCAGGAGGCGCGCTGGCCGTTCGACAGGCCGGTCAGGGGATTCATGCGTCGGCCGTCGGTGATCACCATCTTGCAGCCGGCCCCGACCGCGATCTTGGCGGCCGCCAGCTTGGTCACCATGCCGCCGGAGCTGTAGCCGGGCAGGGCGTCGCCGCCCATGGCCTCGATCTCCGGCGTGATGGCGGCGATCTCGGGCAGGAATTCGGCCTGCGGATCGCGCTTGGGATCGGCGGTATAGAGCCCGTCAATATCCGACAGCAGAATCAACACATCTGCATTCATCATGGCCGCGACCCGGGCGCCCAGCCGGTCATTGTCGCCGAAGCGGATCTCGCTGGTGGCCACCGTGTCGTTCTCGTTGATCACCGGCACCGCACCCAGGCGCAGCAGCGTGGTCAGGGTGTTGCGGGCGTTGAGATGCCGGCGGCGCTGTTCGGTATCGCCCAGCGTCAGAAGGATCTGTGCGACCGTGACATCATGGCGCGCGAGAGCTTCCTGGTAGGCGTGGGCCAGCAGGATCTGGCCGCTGGCCGCTGCGGCCTGCTTTTCCTCCAGCTTGAGATTACCGGAGCGCAAGCCCAGATGCCGGCGACCGACGGCGATGGCGCCGGAGGACACCAGGATCACTTCGGTACCGGTCTTGACCAGCCCGGCGACATCGTCGGTCAGGGCATCCAGCCAGTCACGGCGGACCTGCCCGCTGGCGTCGTCGACCAGCAGTGCCGAGCCGATCTTGACGACGACACGTTTACTGCCGGTCAGGCTGTGCGTCCGGGTTCCCTGGATCTCTTTCGCAGTGCTCACGGCTCGGAGGTCTCCGAATCGGGCTCCACTTCAGGCATCTCGATGGGCTGCCAGGCGGAATCCCAATCGCTTGCGCGGGTAACACTGTCATCCGCCCGTTCTTCCCGGTCCCGGGCGATGTGCTCGAACAGCTTGGCGAGCACCGGTTGGACGCCTTCACCGGAGACACCCGACAGGGCGCGGACCTCGCCGACCGCAATCTCCTTCAGCGCCGCGAGCCGTTCCGTGCGCATTTCTTCGGTCAGGGCATCGATCTTGTTGAGGCCGACGACTTCGGGCTTGTGATTCAACTCCCGGCCATAGGCGGCCAGCTCGGCCCGCACGGTCCTGTAGGCTTCCAGGAAATCCTCCTGGCTGCCGTCGACCAGATGCAGCAGCACGCCGCAGCGCTCCACATGACCCAGGAAGCGGTCGCCCAAACCGTGCCCTTCATGGGCGCCCTCGATCAGCCCGGGGATGTCCGCGATCACGAATTCCTCGCCGCCCAGATAGACGACGCCCAGATTGGGATGCAGCGTGGTGAAGGGATAGTCGCCGATTTTCGGCCGCGCGCGGGAGACCGCCGAAAGGAAGGTCGACTTGCCGGCGTTGGGCAGGCCGACGAGGCCAGCGTCGGCGATCAGCTTCAGCCGCAGCCAGACCCACTGCTCTTCGCCGGGCCAGCCGGGGTCGCAGCGCCGTGGCGCGCGGTTGGTCGAGGTCTTGAAGCGGGCGTTGCCGAAGCCGCCGTCACCGCCCTTGCAGAGCGTGACCTGCTGGCCTTCCTCGGTCAGGTCGGCAATGACTTCCTGCTTGTCCTCGGACAGGATCTCGGTGCCGACCGGCACCTTGACGATCAGGTCCGGACCGCCGGCGCCGGTCATGTCCCGGCCCTTGCCGTTCTCGCCCCGCTTGGCCTTGAAGTGCTGCTTGTAGCGGAAGTCGATCAGGGTGTTCAGGCCGTTGACCGCTTCAAAGACCAGATCGCCGCCGCGCCCGCCGTCGCCGCCGTTGGGGCCGCCGAACTCGACGTACTTCTCCCGCCGGAAGCTGATGCAGCCATCGCCGCCGTCGCCGCTCTTGATGAAGATTTTGGCCTCGTCGAGGAACTTCATCGCTCTATTGGACCCTTCGTCCAGTCAGTTATCCGGCCGGGCCGGAGTTTTCCGTAAATCAAACACGAAAAAGGGGGAATGGCATGCCATTCCCCCTGAATTCTATCACCCTCGGAAAAGAACCGAGAGGCGGGGCCTTAAGAGGCCTTTGGCTCGACCGACACGTAGGTGCGGCCGCCGGCTTTCTGCTGAAAGCTGACGTGGCCCTCGACCTTCGCGAAGATCGTGTGGTCCTTGCCCATGCCGACGTTGTCGCCCGGGTGGAACTGCGTGCCGCGCTGACGCACGACGATGTTGCCGGGGATGACGAGCTCGCCGCCGTACTTCTTGACGCCGAGGCGCCGGCCGGCCGAGTCGCGGCCGTTGCGGGAGCTACCGCCTGCTTTTTTATGTGCCATGGAGCCTTACTCCTCTTCGTTAGCCTTGGGGGCCGGAGCGTCCTCGGCTTCCGCCTTGGGCTCTTCAGCCTTCGCCTTGGGGGCGGCCTTCTTCTTCGCCGCAGCCTTCTTGCCGCCGGTCAGGATGTCCGTGACCTTGAGGACGGTCAGATCCTGGCGGTGGCCGTTCTTGCGGCGATGGTTCTGGCGGCGCTGCTTCTTGAACACGATGACCTTGTCGCCCCGGGTCTGCTCAACCACTTCGGCGGCGACCGATGCGCCCTCGACGAAGGGAGAACCCGTGGTGACGCTGTCCCCGTCGCCAAGCATGAGCACGGAGTCGAGAGCCACAGAGGCACCGGCCTCACCCTCGAGCTTTTCGACGACGACGATATCGTCTTTGGCGACCTTGTATTGCTTGCCGCCTGTTTTGATGACTGCGAACATGTCGGTATTTACCGGCTATTTTGCGTGAACGAATAGGCGGCAACCGCAAGGGCGGCCCCGCCGGACCCGCGGAATATAGCTATGGCGAACGGCCTGTCAACGCTTTTCCCGCAAGAATTCCAGAGTCTTTCCCGACCGTTAGGCCGCGGGGTTAAATCGCTGGTTTCACGGGCTTTGCGGAGACACCGGCACCGCGCCGAGATGCAGCACCGCCGTTGCCGCTTCCGCGCCTCCGCTTTCGGGTGTTCCCCTGGCGGATCTTTCGTAACCCTGGGCGAAAAGTTCCCCCGTCGCGGCGTTGGCCAGCATTACAAGACGCGTTGTCTCGTTCAGAATCGGGGGCTTTAACCATTCGAAGGGTGATTCCCCCTCCTTTGCGGCAGCTTCTTCAGCCTGCCAGGCCAGCATCGCGGCACTGCGGGCTTCGCTCTGCTCGCCGCGCGCCTTGGCCCTGGCCTTGTAGCTTTGCCAGTGATTCCCGGCGGACGCGGGCGATTCGCGGACGAAGGCCTCCGTTTCGCTGCGTTCTATCACGCAGCCTTCCTCCGCCTTGGTCCCGCTCAAGAGGAAGATCGAGGGCAGGGCCAGTTCGGTTTCGCACAGAAGCTTCTTTGCCGTCGTGTAATCCGGGCAGGTCTCGAAGGCCTGGCGCAGCAGATGGGCCGGCGGAATGGCGCGTCGTTTCCAGACCCGCTTGCGGTTGGCCAGCCAGTCCAGGGGCATAACAGGCGTCCGGCGCGGCATGGGGGCCTGATGAATGGCGGCAGAGAAGCGCCCTGGCGCCATACCCTGGATCGAGCCGGTGAAGCCCGGCCAGGTCAGGTTGATCCAGGGACCGGTCGGCGAGTCGCAGCGGGCGGCCACGATATCCGCGCCCAGGCGGTCGAGCGGCCAGTCCAGCACCCGGCGCAGCTCGTTGCCGCCGTCCGGCGCGGCGGTTACCCCGGAAGTGCAGCCCCACTCGTAGTTGACGCTGAGAAAGTAGATGCCGGGCGCTTCCAGCCGCGCATTCATGGCGTCGATCTCGCCCAGGTAGGGGTTGCCGGATCTCTCGAGCCAATTGCGCGACAGGCGGTCGGCGAGCTTGACCGCGAAGGTTGGATAGTGGCTGCTGCCGGCCGCGAGCAGGGATCTTGCCCGATCGATCTCCCGCTCGAAGAGTTCTTCCGGCCAGTGTCCACCCAGGTCGTGCAGGGGAATTTTCGGCAAAGACGCCATGATGCTTAAGTATCTCGCTTTCGCTCCATCACCAGATGACAACTATATAGAGCCCGGGTGAAAAAATGAGCGACCGAATTTGCCGCCAGAAGCGCATTTGCCCGCTTGCAGGCGCCTGGGCGTTAGGCTAATGTCCCGCCGCTTCGCGGATCGGCCGTTTCGACCCAGGTTCCGCGGATCGGAGGGGTGCCGGAGTGGTCGAACGGGACGGTCTCGAAAACCGTTGTGCCTTTGCGGGTACCGTGGGTTCGAATCCCACCCCCTCCGCCATATTCTTGTAAGTGATTGCCGTCCTTACAACTTACTGAAATTCAAAGATATAATCTTCTCGCTGCTCCAGATGACTGTTACATTGGGAGTATGGAAAAGATGCCTGCACACCCCCGCCTTTATCGCCGTGGAGCCACCTACTATCACCGCGCGGCCATACCCGTTGATATCAAGGGTACATACCCGAAGACCGAAGAAACTTTCTCTCTCGGCACGAAGGATTATCAGGAAGCGCTGAGACGTGTTCGCGTCGAGGCGGCGCGAGTTGATGGCCTGTTTGAGGAACACCGGAGACTTCTAGCGCAACAAGATCAGCCGGCTCTTGAGGATTTAACGCCGGAGCAGGTCAAGCACATTGAGGCGGTGTACTATGCGCACCTTTTGGATGAGGACGATGATGTACGACTTGCTGAGTTTGACGGATGGAATCTCGAAGGTTACGCCGAAGAACTGGAAGACTGGGACGAAAACATCCGATATCTCTTCGCGCGCGGACAGCCCGGGGCATTCTTTGAGGACGAAGCTCACGAGGTCCTGAGTTGGGAAAATGTCGAGCTTAGGGCGCGTCCGCAGTCTATGGCGGAGAAAAAGGCGGTTCGAGCGCTTCAGCAGGCGTGTATCAAGGCAGCGCGAATTAAGAGGCTCCGAAATGAAGGAGAGCCAATAGAAACGCCCCAGATTGACAAGCCGCTAACACCAACCGAATCAGCCAAACCTAGTATTCAACCCCATGATAAGCGTCTTCCCTTGTTGTCTGAACTGGTACAGGAGTGGGTCGAAGAAAAAGTGCGCATCTCTTGGGCGGAGAAGACTGAGAGAGAACATCGTGTTTGGATTGGCCACTTTATCACCCTCGTTGGTGATCGCCCTCTAAGCACCTACGAAAAGAATGATGGTCGGGCATTCAAAAGGCTGCTCATGGAGTTGCCTGCGAACTGGAACAAGCAGAAACCGCTGAAGGGGCTCTCTGTAGATAAGGCAGCGGCGAGAGCGAAGGCGCTTGGCCTGACGCCAATGTCCGAGAAGAATATGAACAAGCTGCTTGGTTATGTCGGTTCGTTCTGGACCTGGGCAGAAAAACACTACGATGATTGTCCAAGCAATCCTCTAAAGGGCCTCAAGGTATCCCAGCGGCAACGGAGTGTGCGTGAAGAACGCGATCCATTCTCGATCCAAGAACTAAATGTGATCTTCTCTGCGCCGCTGTATGTCGGCTGCCGATCGCGGGATAGATGGGCAGAAAGTGGGATGCTCAAACTGGACGATTTGGGGATCTACTGGCTTCCTCTAGTGGGTTTGTTCACAGGCGCGAGATCTGGAGAAATCATTCAGCTCTATACGGAGGATATCCGCGAAGAGAATGGGATTGTGTTCGTTGATATAAATGGAAATGGGGAAGACAAGCGGCTTAAAACACCTCACAGCCACAGAAAGGTCCCAATCCATAAGGCACTTGTGGATCTTGGGTTTTTACGGCACGTGGCGATGCGTCGGGAAGGCCGCGATCAGCGGCTGTTCCCTGAAATGAAGATGGGGCATGACGGCTATTATTCTTCACCCTTCTCTAAGCACTTCCGCCGATTCCTCGAAAGAGTGGGTATAAAGAGCGAGACGAACGCCTTTCATTCGTTCCGACACACCTTCGAGGATGCTTGTCGCGACTCCCGTATCAGCAAGGATGTTATGGACGCCCTACAGGGGCACAGCGAGCGCGGCATGTCGGGGCGCTACGGGCGGGGGTTTGCCTTAGAAACGTTAGCTGAAGAGATGAAGAAGCTTCGCTACGATGGACTGGATTTATCGCATCTTACGGCGAACAACTGACTGCACGGTAACCAGCCATACCCGACATTCAAAGAAGCAAGCGATCTAGTGTGTGCATTAGACCAGATGGTCGGCCATCTTCTAGCGGGGTCAACGCTAAAGCCTGATCCAAATTAGTCAGCTGCTCTAACCGAAGTCTGACCTGCTCAGGTCCTACTTAAGTTGCCGAGTATCATACCCTAGACTTGCTCATCGGGCGAACGAAAGAGTAAGCGCAGCGAGGCCTGCGGGGGCCTTTCTTGCAAGCTGAAAATGGTTCGCCCGGTGCTCTTGTCCTTTGTTTCATTTTAAGTTTCAGGATTTTTTGGATAAAACACCGCCATCCATTCGTGCTTTGTTTCTTGGAAGGCGACGCGGGTTTGATATGCTTCCTCCCAATTCTCGGGATAGAAAGCATTCAAGGCTTCTCCTGCCTGGACAGCGAGCCTGCCCATCTCAGAGAGTGTAGCTTGTATAGTTGTGGCCTCTACGAAAGGGCCTATCACGGCATCTCCGCCTTTTTGCGGGCGCATCATGTGGATTGAGTTCATATTAGGGTGACCCGCAAGTTCGGAAAACATCTCGTACATTTCGTACCGCTTTTTGCCAATGAAACCGTCGCGTACATCAAGAGCTTCGCGTACACGTAATGGAGAGAAGTGTTTCATTCGCTCTTTCTTGTTCGCGTGCCGCCATCGCTCAATGAGCCGTCGATCGGTTTTGAAGTAATCCAATAAAAACACTGTCTCCAAGATGTCTCGTAGAATAAGTGCACTGTTTTGTGAGTAGCCTGAAAGAGCAAGTTTCAAGCTCGCTCCAAAGGCGTTGAAGATCCTCATCCCGAGCATTTGGATAACTTTCATTTCTTCATCGCTGGTCCGGAATTGCCGCAGTAGATCGGCCAAATCCATCGAGTGTACGATTGCTTCAAGGTGTAATGAGATTTTGCCATCTCGTTCTACAATTTCGACAGCTTTACTCCGAAGAAACTCTTCCTGAAGCTGAAGGCTTTGAAGGTTCGCGGGAATGGGATGCTTCGCCATAATGAGCCTGTAATGCCGAGATTGTGTTATCTGCTGGGTCGCAGTTTCCGTCACAAAATTAGTCGCAGGTCAACGGTTGAATAGGCCTAAGCGGCCCTGCCGCCTTCCTGCAGCAAGTTCCCCGTGGCTTGTTCGCCTAACGCAGATCTGTCCGAGACTTAAAACGAACAAGGTGTGTTGCGCATATGGATAAGCCGGAGCTGTTATACAGGCGCTACGTGGCAAACCTTGGGTACACCAGCATCGGGATGTGGAGATGTTCCTAAGGCTATTCACGCGCTAACCATTGGTCATCATAGCAGTCGTGCGTCGCTTAGTGCGGCAAGACAACCGTATGCCGCTTCAGCTTGCTTCAATGCCGGCATACTTAATCGATTTGAGGTTTGGCGGTGCTCAAATCGATAAACCACTCGTACGGACCGTAGGCTAAAGAAACCGGTTTTAGCTGGCGAGTCCAACCTCGCTAATTTGCCTCAGCGCGCGGCTGCGACGAATGCATGCCGAGGCGCACCCCGCTCACAAGTACATAGAAAGAATTCTCCCTAATGTGTGACGCAACGGCTGTGCTTGCAGCCGCATCTACGGGCGCAAGCCTGCTTGGACAAAAGCAGTCTTCTGACGCTCAGCAAGAGTATCAGAACGCCCTTACCATTCAGAGAAACCAGGAAATAGAGGTTAATCAAATCCTCGCCAATCGCTCTGCAGCTCAAGAGCAGAGCCAGATCAATCAACAAACCACTGAACGCGAGATCGCCGTGTCCCAAGATCTCCAGGAATCATCCAGAGCTGCCCGAGAAGCGCGCGCTGCGCAAAGAGTGACCTTTGGAGAGGCGGGGGTTGTGGGTATTTCGGTAGATCGTGTCATCAACGACTATGCTCGCAAAGAGGCTCGTTACGCCGACTCTGTTACTGCCAACCTCGAGGGCTATCGCCAGAACGCTGAGAGTCAGAAGGGGGCCGTTGAGAGCCGGCGCCAGGGGCGGGTGGTATCCCTCGCCCCATACATCTCTGCGCCGGTCGAACAGCCGGATTACGTCGGTGCAGCCCTAAGGTCAGGTATGGTCGGCTACCGCGCCTATCAGCGGCTAGAGAAGAAGTAATGCTTCTCCTGCGAGCCTTTAGCGAGAGAGTGTCGAGGTTCTATCTTTAGGGCTCGCATCTATTTCCGACGCGCCCGACATGTGGACGCTCATGCAGATTGGCCTCGGCGGCTACATTGGCGGACGCACCGCTGAGAAGATCGCCCCGCAGGTCACGCAGATGATCAATAAGTAGGTTTGGTAGTTCCGAGGGTGGATAAGTTAGTCCCTCTCGGAACCACTTACGCCCAGGTTCCTTCGATGCCTTTATCCAGCATGGATACTCTTACAGGGGTTTCATCTCTGACGAGACTCTGTACTCCCTTATACGCCAACTCGTTATTTATAAATATTCGATAATGATCAAAGAAACTGATTCTCCATCTAAAAATTTTGCCCGAAAGATTCGACCAGTGAACTTTAATAACATCGGGTGAACCAAGTTTAATTATTTCCTGAGGAGGACCGATCAGAAAGGGTTGTTTAAACGATGTCACGGACTTTTCGCGTACATTGCCGTACTTGTCGAAAGTGGTCAAAACGCCCTCAAATTCGGCTTTTTCTCGCGATCTAGTCGTAACCTTGTACGAAAGTTGGGTCTCAAGTAAAACCGGCGGAAATGGACGATTGTGTTGCGGAAAACCAGCGTAACGCATGTCGCCCACGTATAAGTTCGGAAACTCGCTTTCTGAGATGGGTGTAGAATCCTCGAACGGCCCGGGTTCCGCCGCAATTAACACTTCTTCGTTAAAACTCAACTGTGGTGCGTCGTCTTCTTTCGGAATTTTCAAAGAGATACATTCTTTCCAGCGCTCAAAAGATGGAATTTCGGTATCCACTCTTCCTAGTCGTTTTCCTTTGATAAGTAGCATGGCTGAGCATTGAAGCGGCCATGGTCCACCTGCCGTGTTTGTGACATCCCATTCCACCTCTAGAAGCTTACCGCGCGGAATGAAGCCCAGATTGAAGACTAAGGCGTTAGAATACTCCTCGGGCTCGTCGATGTAAGGTGATCCATTGATTTTAAGATCATTCACTCCGATTGGCGGCGATGTATGGGCGCCATCCCAAGCAAACGCAAACCGAACCCAAGGCATGTTTTCCTCCCAATTTATTTACTAGCCGCCGATACGAAACCCCCAATTTCTACACAAACTAGCGTATTTTACCATTAAAGGTAAATCGGAACAGGAAGAATGCCCTTTTTACATGCAGGATGGTTGTTTCCAATCTAATAGCATTCCTTTGCGAATGAGTACCTGAGGCAAAGTCACACTGACCTCTTTAGGCGGTGACTAGTTCTTCTGTCGACATAAGAGAGCAGCACGAGATCGCTGTACGTATTTTGAAGGCTGTTGTTAGAGATCCATGGCGTGGCGGCTCTGAGGATGCGGTGTTGAGAGGCACTGATGGAAGGGCCGTTGGGCACCAATGAGGAGGAGGCAGCGTGCTGCTAGACGATCAGATCAATCGGCCAATCACGCAACAGCACGAGGATTTGCTGGTGCAGGCCCGGACTGTTTTAGCTGAATGGCGCAGTTTCATTATCGGAGTTGACGGGCGTGATGGTGCGGGTAAATCGACCACAGCGCGGTTCATTTCTTGGCAGATGGAGGTTTCACACATTGAGGCTGATCTATTCCTCTTACTGTCAGACGAACCGCCGGCGGGGTATCAGTGTCCAAAAGACCATCGTCTAGATTGGCTCAAGGAGGTTGTGGGGGCACGCCTGCAGCTGAATCGACCAGTTATCGTAGAAGGGATGTTCCTCTTAGAGCTGCTAGCAAGGATCGGCTATGAACCAGACTTTTTAGTATACGTCGAAAGCAGCGAGTTTGATGGTTGTTCCGAATGGCAAGATGCATACAGAAGCTACGAGACCGATTTTGAACCCCTCAGAAAAGCTGACTTCGTGTTCAAAACACCATAGCGGGCTGCACTAGGTCGTACCCTTTAGTCTTCCCGCCTCTGTTCGATGTACCGGCGCACCATCACGTACGTCTGAGCGACGAGACAGAGTGTGCCAATCACCAGCAGGACTGCTTCCAACATGGGGGGGCTCCTGGTTGAGATCGTGCTGATTATATGCTCACCCTGTTTATGAAGACAACCGTCTAATTTATAGACCTATATACATTATAGGCTTTTGACGTGATTCCTGAAGGCATCGTTTTTGGCAGAAATTTCTGAACGGGTATGATCTTGGATTGCTCGGGAGCTTTTCCCCCGTGGCCGGTCGCTTTTTGGCTCTTGATGGACGGTCGGCAGCCCTCCGCGCAACACAACGCCGCAACAGCAAGCCTCAAACCCGCAGAGTTCCGCCAGTTTGCACAACGTACACCACGTTGCGAGACCCTCTAAGGCTGCGCGCGAGGTGGTGCGGGCTGTTTGAATTCGTTCGTTCGTCATTGGGTATCTGTTTCTTCGGCTGCAAATGTGATTAAGCTATGCAACCAAATGCTGCGAACAAAGGGAGAGACCTAGTGACCGAAGAAGAGAGGCTGAGGGCCGTAGAGACGAGACTGACAGTGTTCGAGACGTCTCTAAAGAATGCGCTCTATGGGTTGGGCATACTAGGCGCGATTCTGGCAGGCGCTATCGGCCTTACCTACGCACAAATCCCGAATGAGGTTGCAAGCGCTTTGAAGGAAGACACGGCAACTACGGCGCGTAACGAGATTGACGCTCTAAGAGCCGAGGCAGAGCAACATGCTGCGGTAATGGCTAAAATCGCACAAGATGGAAAATCTCTTACAATCGGGGGAGTCTGCTTTAAGCCTCGAAATCTGGTGCGTTGCTTCAATGGCGATCTCAAAGACAAGAACAATGTCACTTGGTTGGACAATGCAGATACCTGCACGAGTTTAGGCTGGGACGTTGAACACTCTGAGTTGATCTTGGCCCAATGCACTCGTTAACTTCTGACAACTAACGCGGTGTCCGCTGGAAAGGCTCTCAGAGACTCACACAGCGCCAACTCTGCGCCCGTGGCCAATCACACCACCTATTGCCAAGATAGCCGCCAGTGACTCCCGCAGCGGATCTCGAGGGTCCGTCGCGTCCAACCAAAGGCGCGGAATTCGACGTGTACCGCCTTCAACCCCTCGTAGGGACCAAGGGAAGCGAAACACAAATCGGCAGAACGTGCTCGCACGCCCTGTCGCTACTGCGCGGGGCTCCAATAAGCGAGCTGGAACTTGCATTAAGCAAAAGCGTGATTCACCCTGCCGAACTCGTAGCCTGCGATGCGACATGTTGCAGAATCAAGGGAGATACGATGAAGAAGATATCTATGGAGTCCTTTTATCGCGCCTTCGAAGAGCTAAGAAAAGTTAAGCCATTGGGGCCTGCTAGCCATCTTCAGGTGTTTCTAGAAGTAGCGCTCGAAGAGGGGCGGACGGTCAGCGAGTTGGCGAAGAGTGCTAACGTTTCGATGGCCGCCGCTAGTCGTGTGTTAGACGAGTTGAGCGCTAAAGGGCGCAACGGGAAACCCGGAAAGAACTTGATTGAGTGTTACGAGGGCGGCGTTGATGCCAGAACAAAATGCCACAGTCTAACACCAGAAGGTCGGGCGGTGATAAGTTCGGTTTGCCGGATCATGTTGAACAAACCACCACGGGTTCCGCTCAGTTCAGCTCCATGAGTTGAGTGAGGTGCAGCCAGCAAGTTAAACGCCGCCGGCTGCATCTCTCTCGGGTGTGGTCGGCTGTTTGGCGTGACCGCGTCTAGCTCGCCGCGACTTGGGTGGCCGGCGCAGTTATGAGACTGATGGTCAGACGGTGAGTCCCCGTTTGCAGGTGAATACTGATGTCATCGTCGGTGCGAATACGCCACGCATCAAAGCATCTCTCGTGTTTGGGGATGCGAAAGCTGAATACCTCTAGTCGGCGCCCCAGTTGCAGGAACAGCCCGCAGCCTATCTCAACGTGAAAGTACGGCAGGGAAATTGTCATAGCGCGTTCTCCTTTGATTGCGTTGTTGAGAGGTACGATGAGTCTGTATTTTGAGAAAATCAACAGTAAAAATTAGATAAAAATACGTGTATACATCCACTAGTGAATGTTTATGTATCAATTATCTTATGAATTCTGGAGAAATCGACAAAGATAAACATTCACAAGTGTAAGGGGTATTCGATTATTTTTTGACTTTACGAGCGTAGTGCGTGTGCACTTGTTAGTGTCGCCGACAAACAGCCAGATCTTTACTCAACGACCCAGTGCGTTCGTGGGTGTCGATGCTCAAGGGGTGCTCACTCAACAGGCTTGGAGGCAGGTATGGGTGGCAAGCGAGATGCGTTTAACTGGCGGGAGACGCTTGGCATTGGATGATCGCGCAAATTCGATCGTCTGAATTCGGCGAGGCAGGTCTGAGCTCAGCCGGCGCTCATTCTTCTTGCGGTTCTGATCTGATGTGTAACTGGAGGAGGGGGCAGAGCTACCCCTCTTGGATGAACGGCAAGAATTTACGCACTTAGACCACACACCGCTCTATCGGCTCGAAGGTACCCGTGTGAGAATCAACTGGGGGACCCTTGTCGGCCACGACCACAGTAGGTTCAGCTGCGACCTTCAACCGTCCTATGCTCTCTTCTTCAGCGAGCCCTGAGGAGTTTGATTGATGGGCTAAGTATAGAAAAAGTGCCGACCCCATGACACTCATTTAGGCCCTTGCACGGGGTTGCCTTTTCGGTCGACTGAATGCCCGAACTGAGGTGAGTCTCGTGATGCCAGTATATGGGGTCGTAAAGCTATATAGAGACCTCTTTAGATTATTTGACCCCCTGAAGATATCTCGAGTGCTGCAGTCCTCAGCCTCTGTGTCAATCAACAACTAGCAACACCTTAGGAGAACGCTTTGACGACAATCTTAGCGCATAGCCCACTGGCGTCCTTACCTTCTGGTCCATTCAGTGGGTTGACGGAGTCTGGCTTAGCGGAACAAACGATAGATAGCTTACGGCTGCGCTTCCTCGAGCGCACGGCGCACAGACCAACTGAAGAGATGTACGAGGCACTCAGGTCTGCCGCCTTGGTCTTGGAGCATATGGCGGATGGCACTTGTCCCAGCAACTATTTCCTGTCTTCGCTCGATCCTGGGGTCGGCAAAACTTCCATGGTCGCTCAGTTCTCACGCAACCTTCTCAGGTCTCCAAAACATAAGGCCGTCGGCATGATCATTTGTGTTGCGAGGCTCTCCGAGATCGAATCGTTGGCTGCGGCCATGGAGTTAGATGCTCAGGCATATGCAGCCTTTACAGCTGACGAACGTATCAACAAGTTGGGGCTTGGGTCAGCTAGAGCGAACGATGCGCGTATCCTCTTCACGTCCCAACAGATGGTCGACCGCCGCAGCGAAGGCCGGCTCTTTGCTGATATCTCAGAGTTTCATTATCAGGGCAAGCCGAGGTCAGTGCGGATCTGGGATGAAGCTCTTCTTCCAGGTGCTCCAATTACGATTCCACGACGAGCGGTTTTGAGTCTTGCTGCTCGACTGCTGCAAACTAACTACGAGGAGTTAGGGGCTATGGTTGAAGACCTCGCCGCGACTGTGCGAGATGCCGCTAGTGGATCATTTGCTCGCGTGCCGGCTCTAGATGGGTCACTTGGTGAGACTGACCTGCAGCTAGTTGCCGAATCACTGAGCGACTATCCTGAAGATCAAAGCACGTTGAGAGCCCTCTATCGGCTGTCAGGTCGATGCGCTGTGGTTCGGAATGACGGTGGGAGTAACAATACCGTCTTATCCTATCACGAGAGCTTGCCCGCTGACTTTGCACCTGTGTTGATCCTGGATGCTTCTGGCAGGGTCCGTAAAACCTATACGCTGTGGGAAGAGTCACCGCGTGACAATCTCGTTGTGCTTCCCTCGGCAACGAAGACCTACTCCAATCTTTCGTGCCACGTGTGGAATACCTCAGGTGCTAAAAGCGCTTTTAGGGACGCTAACAAACGAAAGGGTCTGATAGACGGAGTCGCGGAGTTGATAGCAACGAGGCCCGACGAGAAGTGGCTGGTGATTCACCACAAAGCGGAATGGGATTTCGACGTTGAAAGAGAGATCTCTGGGCTTTTGTCTGAGCACCGACGGAGTGATGTTGCGTTCGTTTCTTGGGGAATGCACAAGGCTACCAACGATTATGTGTCGTTCCCTAACATCATTCTCGCTGGGACTCTTTTCTTTCCCAACTCAATGTATGACGCTCTTGCGCGCCTCTCCGCCGCGACTCCCGATGGCGAGCCACTAGCAGGAGACCTGTTCGATGATGTCATTCTCGGAGAGCATATGGACCAAATCCTGCAGGCGGCTTGTCGAGGGACCGTTAGGCAGAGCCAGAAAGGAGACTGCCTGCCATCGAACCTCTATATTATCGCCTCTGCAAAGAGCGGTATTAAGAGAATCCTTCAGCACGTTTTTCCTGGCAGTCGACTGAAGCCCTGGGAACCCTCGCGGCGTGTTCTCAGGGGCAAAGTTCAGGAGGCTGTTAATTTCGTCAGAGAGGAGCTCGGTCGCGATCCGCAAGCACTTGTCTCGTTCAAGTGTGTTCAAATAGCCATAGGCATGAACGATAGATCGAACTTCAGATCGCACATTCGGAAAAACGCCGACTTTGTACGAAGCCTGGAGCAGCTCGGGATCGTAGAAGTGAATGGCGGTCGCGGAAAATCGGGTTTCATGTTTGGCGCGACGATGTATGGCTTTGATGTCGAAGCGGCGTAGTTCTTATCTACTTGTCATTCGGGTCTGGCGGCAAAGGACTCGGCGTCGGCGCTAGTAGTACGATTGCAGGACACTGCCAGCTTAAGTCGTGCAGGCTGTCAACGGATGTGCTTACCGTTGCTTTTCTTGGCTGGGGCGTGCTTGGAATGGAAAAGCCGCAGGCTGTCTCTGCGGCTCTTCACAATGCTAGTTCTCTAGGACCCTAGAGGTGGCGTCCCGTCTAGCATACGGGGCGTCGCTCCACCTCGGAGTCTATCAAACGGGTTGCGAAAGGCAAGATGACGGATGATCTGTTTTTCACGCAGACGCAACTTGAACGGCACGTCCAAAGAGCCTTGACGTCCGTTCATTGGCTTGCCGCTTATTTCCGGCGGGTAACTCGTTGATCGCTCTATCGGTTTTCGACCAAATCAATAAGCCGGTAGTACCGCCTATCATGAACAAGTCTTGGTTCTGCAGCCTCGATCCCCTCTAGGATAGTCGCAAGCTCAATGGGGGTCGTTGCGGGATCATTCACAATGATTGCGTCGAGCAGTTCTAGAACGGCCTCTGGGTGCTGTGCAGTCAAAGGCTCCTCGCCACCAATTTCCCGCTCGAGCCGATAAAGTGAATAGCTCTCAATCCTCACAGGTACTAGAAAACGACGGATGCTCGCCAGCACGGAGGGAAAGGCATCTTTCGTGTCGTCTAGTAAGTTGACCCATGCCGATACCATCTCGGTGGTTCTGAACTTCCGCTCCCGTGGCCAGATTTGTTCAATGAATGGCACGATATGAGTAGTCCATCCATTTTCCTCTCGCTGTCCAATCTGCCCCAGACGGCCGATTGCATCGCGACGGTTTGAGTCGGACATCATCCGTAAGCATTGGCGAGTCTCGTTGGCTGTAAATCCGTCAGTCTGGTCTCGACGAAAGACCGCAAGTTCTACGATCATCTGAGCTGCGATCTCTGCGAGGCTGTGATCCCAACTCCACTGATAGATAGCAGGAAAAACATCAAGCAGCATGGGCTTAAGGCGTTCGGCGATGTCGCGCGATGGAAGCTTAGCCGTCGAGAGAAATCCATTCCATGAGGGTTCTGCCAACGGGTGTTTAAAGTCGAACCAAGGCAATATCCGTGTGACTATCCAATTGGGATCAAGGTAGTGCAGCCAACTGATTTGGTACGAAAGCACTGATACAGCATGGTCGCCGCCTTCACCTGGAGCAGCAAGCAGCCTTTCCACACGGGTCGCAAATTCCTCCGGGATGCCTTGAGCCTGCTGAAGCCCCAAACAGCTCAGCGCGTCCAGCCATCCTTCAGTCAAGCACCCCATAGGGCCGTTGATGGCGTGATCGAAGGTTCTTCGTGACGTCTGCACGATTACACCGCCCACTTGTGCCTCTCCTTGCCCACTGTCAAGGGCTGAGCCATCGTCAGAGACCAGTCCCGAAAGTACGGCATCAAAAACATGCCAAGCCAAATCAGGATCACTTTCGTATATCGATTTTAGGTCATTCTTCACTCGGTCGCCGAGAGTGTGACTAAGATCTCTCATTGCTTCGTGGGGAAGGCGTGCAATCCGCAACATGAATGTTCTGCGAAGCCTAGAAGATACATCTTCTGGCCACTTCTGAATTAATGGCCGCCAAAGGTCTTCCGGGTATTCCTCCCGACGAGCAGAGTGTGAAAGTGCAGCAAGTGCTTTTCTGGGATTTGCTGTCACCAACCCGTCAAATGGCCTCTTATCAATGTGTGCTCGATAGTCTCGACTGCTCTCCGACCTGGCGTGCTCTACTACGTCTCCTATGGGCACTGTGAGCAGGCTCCTTGGGTCGTCATCGGCCTGGATGCTACCGATGTGGGTTCCCAGCTCGACTACCATTCCAGACGTCCAACTGTCGCTCCAATCAGGAATCTCGTCGATAATCATCTTCAGGCGTTCAGATTGCGCTTCAGTCAGACTTAAAGACCGTAGTTCTAGCCACCGTGTATAACGGGCAACGAGTTTGTCTCTAGCTCTGGGATACTCCTCGTCGGACCAACCGTCTGTCTTGTCTGGACCTGCTAGCAGACGTTCAGCGAGAGCATCTCTGTTGTCAGGGGACAACGCAGGCCAGCGATCCTCAATCAAGAACAAGAGTTCTCGTCGCACCTCGGGCGCCCAAAAGTAGGCCTGATCGAAGTCCAACACGTATCTCATTGCTTCGTCTGCGCTGAAAAGCTGTGAATCGTTCAATGCGAAGAGTTTGAGCTTCCGGAAGTAGAAAGGCTCCTCGCGGTTCCACGATTCAACATGTGCTTTTAAAACTGCGGGATATCGTTCTGACATCCGGGCCATTAAACTGAGGAACCAGCGGAAGTATGCATCGTCCTCGCGGTCCCTTTGCTCGCCCCCTACTTCTCGGCCCGGGTAGCAGGTTGGAGTTCTGAAGTGGCTTTTGCTGATTTCAAAGAGCATACCTGATGCTCGTAACAAATGGCCTTCTGCAACCCTGAAAACGCTGGGAAGAACTTCTTCTGGGATATCAGGCTCGTTGCGGTGCCAGTCTGGAAACTTTACTTCCCATCTTGCGATTTTTTCTGGTGTGATATCTTTCCAAGACTCTTCGGGAGGCTTCGACTCGTTAAGGCCGAAAGGCCGCTCGCACACCAAGGCTGGTCTCATTACGTCATCAAAGATTCTTAGTGTTCTCGTTGTCCAGCCTTCCTTCTCAATCTTATCGGCGAAATCGTACCAACCATCACATAGTCCTGGGCTGCGCCTGTCTGAAAACGCCTCAAGAATAAGATTCCAGGTCCGGCGAGCTTCAGGATGAAGATCATTCGCGAGCTTTAGTTGGTGATTTATCATCTCGAAATGACGGGGATGAAGTCTCGTTTGACGGGCAACCCACCAAGCGGCAATCGGACTGTTTAGATGCTTCGCAGACCAGATCATCAGGTGGAACAGCCGAGATGGCATAACCTCTTGGCCTTCAGGAAGTCGGCCCGTAAGGCTGTGATTTGCTGTGGGGTTCGTGTCTCCGTGTCGGTAAGCGAAGAGGTTATCGTAGATATGGACCCCTTTGGAGGAGCGTTCAGGGTCGTCATCAAGGCCATAGGCTACCAATGGATCGAACTCCTCCGCGTTCTCCCCAAAGCTATTACTTCTACGGCCAGCCCGACGTGATGCATCGAAAACGCAAAGCCATTCGGCGGTAGGTGGTGGATCGACCTGCGCAAAATGCCTAGCGCCAGGAGTTGTGCGCACTACATGCATCACCTGCCCTCGTTCATGTGCGGACAATAACTTTGGGCTTTTTGTTGCCATCTCGACGACGCGAGTTCTCCACGCGCGGGGGTCATCAGCTCGTTCGGCCCAAGCTTCCAGAGTCGCCCACAGGTCTGGATGGTCATTGTATGGGATTGGGGTCACACCACGGTCGCGCCACTTCACTTCTATATCCTCAAGCGCTCCCTTCTCGAACGCGTAGAGATTAGATCCGTCTTTTTTGCCATCATGATTTAAGCCTTGAAGGAGGTATTTTACTGGAGGGTCTTCCGCTTGATAACCAACCAGCACGACCGTGTGAGTCTTCAGCAACGCTCGAATGAACTTAGTTGCCCAGCCCTCCGCTAAGTAGGCGCGCCCGAAATCGGCGCTGCTTAGAACGTAGTCGTGATGCGCATCCTGCGATTCCCGTAATCGGCCGTGAAGGTATGTCACCCCATGCACCGGCATGCCAAAATCAATATCTGGGAATGTAGGCGGTTCGAATATCCGATCGCGTGTGATGCCCGGACACTGATCGAATAAACGATCAAAGTTAGTAGTGACTATCTGGGGGCGCCCTTCTGGGTCGGAGGAAATCCTGGCAATGAGGCTGTGCTCGTGGCTGACGCCCGCGACATTCATCCGACTGAGACGTTCTGCTACCACGACACTTACGTCCTGGCGCCCGTACTCCTGATGGAGCAAATGAAATATTTGGTCGAGAGGCACAAATGGGCCGTCGTAGTCGTCGACTAACCAGGGTTGAAACGATGTTGAAATCGGCGAGTCGTTGGGAGGAGAAAAGAACTCTATGACATGTTTTGTTAGGCCCACGAAGCTTGGCAAATCCGCATTGAACGACACGCCGGCACCGCAAAGGAACACAACGCGCCCTTGGTCACATTTTTGAAGGAGCGGGTCAGGAATGGTGGGGCCTTTTGCTAGAAATTTCATAGAGGACCGATTCTGCTATATGTTCAGAGTTGAGTTTGATTTTCTCGACATGATTGCAGATTCTTAGCAATGGCACTAACGAAACATACTTCCTAAGTGTCTGCTTCTAGATCATCAGTCGGTCGTCGGTTCCGGCGGAGTGGCAAAACAACCTCCAGGTAAAAAAAGGCAAATCCAATGAATGCCTTCGCAGTCAAAGTGGCTGAATGGATAGAAGGCAGGCTTCCTATCGATTACGCATAGTGTTGACAGAGTTTAAATGCTCAACCAAAAGGGGTGTGATTCTGGCTGTAAATTGTGTTGAGATCCGCGATCGATGTCGAAGACTAACTTAGTCCTACCAAGTCGCGCTGGCGATCAATTCCACTATCTGTGGGCTGCCCGACGCTGCTTGCATCTTCTTTCCGCGAAGAACGATCTTGTAGCCATCAGCATTGAGGGAGTGTCTCCAGAGGAAAACACCAGTGAGGCTCTGGTAAGTGCTGGCGAAGAAGTCATCGATATCGCCGAATACGTTGGTAGTGAAGAAATTCAAGAGGCGCGCCTGGTTCGATACATGCAGCTTAAGCATTCAACTCTGCGTGTTACCGAGCCTTGGACATCAAGTGGATTAGAGACAACAATAAAGGGTTTCGCGAGGCGCTATAAAGAACTCCAAAAGAACTTCTCAACAGACGTTCTCGCCGAAAAGATCGAATTTTGGTTTGTTACCAACAGACCGATTTCCAAGGATATTGCTGAGGCTGTAGCAGATGCGGCTTCCGGTAGGGAGCCACGCCATCCCAAAAAGCTGCAGAACCTGGAAAGATATACCGAACTAACTGGACAAACGCTTAGTTCGTTCTTGGGACGGCTAAAGTTCGTTGACCGAGAGGATGATTATTGGGACCAGCGCAACATCCTCTCTCAGGATGTGCGCGACTATTTACCCGAAGCTGATGTTTACGGGCCTTTGAAGCTTAAAGAGCTTGTCACGCGAAGGGCTTTGCCCGAGCGAGGGCATAATTCAACCATAACGAAGTTGGATGTTCTAAGGGCTTTGGACACCGATGAAAGCTTGCTCTTTCCGGCCCCTTGCTTGATCGACAGTTTAGATACAACAGTGCCTAGGGCGCAGGCGGCAAATTTTTTACGGACAATTGTTGAAGCGACAACTCCCGTTGTTGTTCACGCATCGGCTGGTGTCGGTAAGACAGTTTTCGCCAGTCAGATCGCGCGTGGTTTGCCTGACGGGTCAACATGCATTTTGTATGATTGTTTTGGCAATGGTCAGTATCGAAATGCATCGAGTTATCGTCATCGACATAAAGATGCGCTTGTACAAATAGCCAATGAGCTTGCATCCAAAGGTCTTTGTCATCCCTTGATTCCTGCGGTTCATACTGACGTGTCTGCCTATGTAAAGGCCTTTGCACACCGGATAGGTCAGGCTGCCACTTCAGTGCAACGCGCTTGTCACCGTGGGCTGGTCTGCATTGTCGTGGATGCAGCTGATAATGCGCAGATGGCGGCCGAAGAAGTCGGCGAAACGCGTTCGTTTGTTCGTGATCTCATTAGGGAAAAACTGCCTGAAGGTGTGCGTCTGGTATTTCTCTGTCGATCACACCGCCAGGATTATCTTGATCCTCCTATCGACGCTATACGGCTTAGATTGCGCCCGTTCAGTCGCGACGAGACAGCTGCTCATCTTAGAGAAAGATTTAAATATGCAAGCGAACACGACATTAACGAATTCCATCGCCTAAGCTCGGAGAACCCACGTGTCCAGGCGCTTGCGCTATCGCAAAATACAGTGCTGTCTAATGTTTTGCGCTCGCTAGGACCTAATCCTACGACTATTGAAGACACGATCGGAGGCTTGCTGGAAGGTGCTATCGAGAGGCTGAAGGATCGCGCTGAGACAATTGAAAAAGATCAAATAGATAAGATCTGTGAGGGGCTTGCGGCCCTCCGTCCACTGATCCCAGTTTCAATACTTTCGAAGATGTCAGGTGTTGATCAGGAAGCGATCAAAAGCTTCGCAATTGATCTTGGTCGACCGTTGTTGGTAACAGGTGACACCATACAATTCTTCGACGAACCTGCTGAAACTTGGTTCCGGGAGAAATTCAAGCCATCTGCAGCGATAGTGGTGGAGCTTATTGCTAACCTCAAGCCTCTTGCTGCAACAAGCGCCTATGTGGCATCGGCTCTACCGCAGCTAATGTTAGAGGCTGGAAAATTTTCAGACTTAGTCGAATTGGCTTTGACATCGGACGCTCTTCCAGAGACGAGCCCGCTGGAGAAACATGATGTTGAGCTTCAGCGACTGCAATTTGCACTAAAGGCAGGTCTTCGGTCGAAGCGCTATCTCGCTTCAGTCAAGCTTGCTCTTAAGGCAGGTGGGGAAACGGCAGGCGATGACCGCAAGCGTAAAATCTTGCAAGCAAACACTGATCTCGCAGCGGTGTTTTTAGATACTGGTCTTATACAGGAAATCGTATCTAGGCGGACATTTGGATCGGGTTGGCTAGGGTCTCAACATGTTTACGAAGCCGCCTTCCTTTCTGGTCGCAAGGAACTTGTAGGTGATGCGCGCAGTCGTCTCCGCATGGCTCTTGAGTGGTTGGACAATTGGAGCCGATTAACACCGGAAGAGAGGAAACGTGAAGAGATTTCTGATCAAGATATTTCTGAGTTAACACTCGCCCATATCAACATCCATGGTCCCGCCGACGGAGCACACAGTTTGTCACTGTGGCGGCCTCGCGAAATATCGTTCCGAGTAGGTGTGACTGTAACGAGGCGCCTTCTTGATCATGGTCGGTTCGACGATGTGGAGGCAATGGCCCGTGCTGCAGGAAACAATGTCTGTCTAGTGCTCGCAGTTGTCTATGAACTCCGCAAAATTCAACGGGTATTGCCCGCTGATGTAATCAGGCGCGCACTCCGACTTATCGCTAGCACACGCGTCAAGTTGGAGAGCCATCGTTCGTGGGGCGACCAGGAATCACCCCTTGAGGCCGTCACAGCGCTTGTTGAAGTTGGCCTGCAAGAGGCTTTGTGTACTGCTAATGACGCCGCCCAGATACTATCACGCTATCTCCCAAGCGAACCTCCTAGAGTACTGTCACATCGGTTCTCTAAGGCTAGATTACCGATACTACGTGCGTATTGCTTGCGTGCGGCTTTGCAAGACCAAGTGCTGGGTCTTAATGATCTCGCTTATGTTGAGCTAAGGGTAGAGATAGAGAAGAAGAACAAACATTCTATTTCGAGAGATGCTCAAGAGTTCCAAGAAGACATTGGGCGGCTGTTGCCGTGGCATCAACTATGGGCGGCAACGCTCACCGGTCGCGTCACAAGAGACTCTCTGGACGAAGAGCTTAGTCGAACACGCGCAGCCTCAAAAAAGGCTGAACATACATACTACCCAGATGATTTCCACACGTCGGATGAGATCGCTTGGATGTGGTTTTGCATTCTTCACAAACTCGATTCAGCAAACACGGCGATGCTGTCTGCTTTTTCAAACTGGAAGGATGAACAGAGGAGGCCACTGTTTACCCCGACTCTAACGGCTCTCGCCAGGTTGTGCGGTCAGAGAGAGGCGACAAAATCGGTAGCTCTCGAATTTGCCTTGGAGGCATTTAATCTTACAAAGGAAGAGCGTTCGGATGCTGAGAGTAAATCCGAGGGTTATGTCGACGCTGCCCGCGCAGTTTTTATGATCAGCAAATCGGATGCCGAAGCATATTTCAATGAGGCCGTTGAGGTGGCAAGCAAGATTGGTGATGAGAATCTGCCACGTTGGGATGCCATTCTAGATTTAGCAGACCGTGCCGCCCGAACTGATCGCGTCTTGCCTGAAACAGCTTACCGTTTCGCGCGCTGCGCCGAGCTGACCTATGATTACGTAGCGCGCGACAAGCATTTCAATTGGCGGGCTACCATAGAGGCACTCTGCGGCCTCTGTCCGTCGTCTGCCCTGGCAGTACTCAGCCGCTGGCGAGACCGAGATTTCGGTTGGTCTGAACGGCTACTACCTATTGCAGTAAATTGGCTTGTTGAGCGCGATAGTTTGGATGCACGTGATGCGCTGCCCTTGATTGGTTTCCGTGCGGAATGGCTCTACGACAAGCTACTCGACGATGTTCTCTCAGCGTGCGCGCCGTGCCACGAAAAAGAGGTCGTAGCGGCATATTTTTTTCGTTACGCGCAATTTAGTGGTGGAGAGTTTTCAAGGTTAAGGAAAGTCGCGTCCCGACATGACGTAACGATCGACGGTCTCGATCAACTTATTGCGTTTGAAGAGGCAAAGGAGCTTGCCAACATTAGGCCCGAACCTGTGCAATCAGACAAGTCAAACGACTTGTCGCCTGGGCCCGCATGGACTTGGGACGACATCTTTTCTGACAGTGACCTGAAGAACGCCAATGATCTTTATCGCGCTTACGTGATGTTAAAGAGCAAGGACCCGCCGTGGAATCATGATCGGTTTTTCAAGGAGGCAATCAGACGCGTAAAAGTTGGTTCCGAAGCACCTTTTATTGAAGCCTTCGGCGGTATTTCTGAGTTCGGCCTCTACGAACTTCGAAGCCTCCTGGACCAAATACCCGATGCCTGGACGAAGCGACCTGCCATCAAACGCGCTTTGAGGGATACACTCAAAGTGTTCTGTCGTCGCTGTTGTATGGAAATTTCAAAAAATCGCTACTTTCAGATATTTCCGTTTGAAAAAGCTTTTGCGCTAGCTCAAGTAAACGAAATTGAAATTGCTGGAATTGTGCTGGATGCGGTAGGGCAAACTCCTGATCTTGCCGACTACGATAGACTTTTCTCACTTAGCAGTCTGCTCGCGATCAAGCTCTCTGAAGACGAGGCGCTTGAAGCATTGATGTTCGGTCTCAATCTCTATGCTCCTATTTTGGAAGACGACGATGGCGATGGTCAATGGTCAAACGAACTGCTGCCTCCCAAAGACGTTAACGCCTCGCTTGCAGGCTATATCTGGGCGTCAATGGCGGCACCTGAGGCAGTTGTGCGGTGGGAGGGCGCTCATACGGTGCTGGGCCTCGTCACCCTTGGTCGCCATAGTATTCTCGACCACCTCGTAAAGTTTGCGATCGAGAAGAAAGGCGGGCCTTTTGTCGACTCAAAGCTGCCATTCTATAGTCTACATGCCCTACAATGGTTTCTCATCGGCATTGCACGTGCGGCAACGGAGTTCCCAAGCGTGCTCGAGCCCTTTTCAGGCCAGATTGTAGATTGGGCGTTGAAGGACCAACCTCATGTCATACTTCGACAGTTTGCGGCAAGCGCGGCGCTTGCTCTGCTCAACGACGGTGTCCTGACAGATAAAGAAAACCTCAAAGAACGCCTCGAATGCGTTAATGTACCGTCGCTTCCAACCGTGGAAAATAAGGATTACGAGCGCTCGTTTACTTCAAACATAAACGACGCCACAAGTGACGACAAAGACAGCTTTTCCTTTGGTTGGGACATTGGTCACTACTGGTACGAACCTCTTGGCCGTGTTTTTGCCCTGTCACAGGAGGAGATCGAATCAGAGGCAGTAAAAGTCATCCGCACTGATTTTGCGTCCGCATCAGCGGGACGGTGGACTGAAGATGAAAGGGGCCGACGTAAACTCTACGAAGAGAACCACACTCACCATTCCCACGGTTCTTACCCGCGAGCCGATACGTTGCACTTCTATCATTCATACCATGCCTTGATGATAGTCGCTGGACGACGTTTGGTCAGCACGCCCGTCCGTAGCAATTCAGAATACGAAGAGTACGGCAGATTTGCGGACTGGCTCGAAAGACATCTATGTACTCGTAAAGACGGGCGTTGGCTTTGGGATCGGCGCGACCCGCCGCCACTGGAACAGCCCGCTTGGCAGGATAAAAAGAATAGTGACGACATATTACGCATAGCTACAACTGACGAGTTCGACGGGGTTCTGCGTGAGGACAACATGTTGAATCTATGGGGACACTGGACGCTTGCCGATTCCGTGTACGAAGAATCCATCCGTGTTTGCAGTGCATTAGTGGTACCCGATAGATCTCTTGCGCTGCTTCGAGCACTCGGTACCGCGACGAGTTTCCATTATTACGCGATCCCGAGCGCCAATAGTGACATGGAAATCGAAGAATCAGATTTTTCGTTAAAGGGTTGGATTACGGACTACAGCCGAGACTGCAACTTGGATGGCCAGGATCGCTGGTCTGGTGGCATCAGCTTCCCTCCGCCCATGCCAGCGCGTTACATAGCTGATTTGATGAACATTTCAACGGACGCTGACATCAGACTGTGGAGAGACATCAAGCAGTCGGTTGTGATGATTTCTCAGGTGTGGGGGCATTATGACGAAGCTATACGCCATGAGAGCCACAACCCAGAGCGCGGAAGCCGAATTCAAGTGAATTCAGACTTCGTAACCTCGATGTTGACCAAGCTTAACCGAGATCTAATTGTCGAAGTAAAAATTGATCGACGACATCAAAACAGGCCTTACGAAAGCAATTACAAAGATGACGAAAAAAGTATCGCAACAAGCGTCAGACTCTATCTCTTCGGAGCAGATGGACGGGTCCGTACGCTCTGAGAATATCCTTGCTCTAGGCCGTAAACTTGTCGAAGAGCTTGGCCTAGAGACTTCGGTCGATACTCTCGGCCGTTGGATGGCACATTACATAGCAGAGCTAATGACCAAGGCAGAAAATGCTACAGGTGCAGAAAAGAGTGAGGCGAAGAAGACGTGCTTTGAAGCGATATTGACACTCTGGAAGCATCGTGCGGTGTTACCATCCGGCAAGCGGCCGTTTGAGGACCTGGAGCCGATTGTTCGTACTATCGAAAGCCTCGATCCAGAAAATGATAACCCTCGTTATTTTCCATCCGTGCGCGTGCAGATGAAAGAGGGTGAAAAAGAATGTGGGGTCGATAGCTGGCTCAAGTCAGCGAACACCCTTGATCATTCAGCAAGGATCCTAATCCGGTACTGCCTTGCGGAAGCGGCGCGCGCTGCTGATGATAAATCCGAGGACTGGGTTAAACTGGCAGAAGCCGCTGGCGCGGAAGACGGAATACCGGAAATCGTAATTCGCTTTGTTTCGTCGGCTAACGACTTAAGTGCAGAGCCTGACCCAAATGCAGAGACCCGCCGGCAACTTGAGGATCGGCTGAAACGGCTAGATGGATTCACAAGAGCAGCTGAAGCGTTCGTGAGCGACCTGCGAGCTAAGCTAGATGCTCTTCCACTACCTAATGAATGCTGAGAAGGAGGTTATTTGTGCCTGCTCAAAGCAATGCCAAGGTAGATCTTGAAGTAGTCCGAACTCCTTGAACCTCGCCAGAAGCAGAGCGCAAACAGTCTATGGCCAAAGGCATTGAAACTGTTACATCGAGGCGTTACAGTCTAAATAGAATAGCGAGAAAAATTTATTTTTAAATCAGTGAGTTAGATGGATTCGAGGAAAATCCCACCCCCTCCGCCACTTTTTGTTTGCAGTTAGCCGCCACGCCAACCCTAACTGCTGGCTCCGAGTTCGAACTTCGTCTCTCACTCTCCGCCACTAGCGTTTGCAAGGCGAAACGCCTGCAGCATCTACGGTAGACAGCAGGGCGGTAGTCGGGCTCTGCGTTGTCAGTTTAACGGCGTTGCCAGTTTTCTTTCCATTTTACGCCTTTTAACAATCACTTCGCCTTAACAATCAGTTTGCCGGACCGTCCCGCTCGAGCGCTCCTTCATTCATGTGTTCCCGTATCGGGCACCTGGAATGGGCAGAACGCCGCAACGCGGTCAGTGCAGACTCAGCAGTAGCTCGATGTCGCGCACGGAGAGTTGTTCGAGAAGCGCGCGCTCTTCGGCGGTCATGACGGCGCCTTCACCCACGTATTCTCTTATATGCCGGGCGACTTCAGTGGTGGCTTGATAATAGAGATCCGGTCTCGATCGCGTCAGATCATTCAGCAGCCTCTGAAGCAGTCTCTTCTGCTTCTCGACAGCCAGGTCGTCTCTCTTCTCCTGCAGCATGACACCAGCATCCAAAGTTCAGATACGATAGAACTTAGGTGTGGATGTGACGAAGTCCAGCGACCGCTCCGGCGGTCCGAGAGCTGAACCGAGCGGCGCCGCATCTTGCTTGCCGGCCGCATTGCGGATTGCATCAGAATCCGGGACTCACCTTGTTGCCGGCTGAGGGGCCACCTTCCCCGGCGCTTTGATTGCCCCCGACGCGGCGGCGCGCATAAGACGGCGGAACTTCGGGCATTCCATGTGGCTGGGCTCGGGACAGGCGGCGGCGTGACGCAGGCCGTCGCGCATGGCGCTGAGCTGGCGGATCGTCCGGTCCAGTTCCTCGGCCTTGGCCGCGAGCGCTTTGCGATCGATCTGTGGCTGTCCATCCGGCGCGAACATCAGCGCGATCTCTTCCAGGGAGAAACCGGCGGCGCGTCCCAGCGCGATCAGCGCCAGCCGTTCCAGCACCCCAGGATCGAACAGACGGCGCAGGCCCCGTCTGCCGATCGAGGCAATCAGTCCTCTTTCCTCGTAATAGCGTAGCGTCGAGGCGGGAACGCCGCTGTGCCGCGACACCTCAGCAATATCAATGTCTTTCACCCTCTTGACCTCAAGTTGACTTGAATTGGCAGACTGCGGCTTCCCTGTCCCGGACGCAAGCAAAAGGAGATTGCCAATGACTGTCGTGCGAGAGACCCCGGAGGACCAGACGGCGATTTGGAACAGTGAGAAAGGATGCGCCTGGGTCGAGGCGCAGGGGCTGTTGGACGATCTGTTCCAGCCTTTGGAGGACCTGCTCCTCTCGGTGGCGGCCATTGAACCCGCTTGTCGGCTGCTCGATGTCGGCTGCGGGACGGGCAGCACGACGCGCGCGGCCGCGAGACTGGCCGGGGCCGCGGGGCACTGTACCGGCATAGACATTTCGGAACCCATGATCGCGGCGGCGCGGGCAAGCGCTGAAGAGGCGGGGGTGCCGGCAAGTTTCATCCGCGCCGACGCGCAAAGCCATGTCTTCGAACCTGGTAGCTTCGATCAGATTCTGTCGCGCATCGGCGTCATGTTCTTCGAAGATCCGGTCGCGGCCTTTACCAATCTGCGGCATGCGGTGCGGGACGGCGGCTCCCTGCACTTCATCGCCTGGCGGAGCCCTGAGGAAAACCCCTTTATGACGACCGCCGAACGCGCGGCGGCGCCGCTCCTGCCGGAGCTCCTGCCCGGCCGCGCGCCCGAAGCGCCCGGCCAGTTTGCCTTCGCGCAAGAGCGGCGGGTCCGCGATATCCTGCGCAACAGCGGCTGGACCCGGATCGAGATCCGGCCGGTCGATCTTGCCTGCCGCCTGCCCGAGTCGGCCCTGGTCTTCTTTTTAAGCCGGATGGGACTGCTCGGTCAGGTTCTTCACAAGCTGGACGGGCAAACCCGCGTGCGGGTCATCGAGACCGCCCGGGCCGCCTTCGAGCCCTATGTCCAGGGCAAAGAGGTCCGTTTCACCTCCGCCTGTTGGCTGGTCAGCGCCCGGGCGCCGGCCGGGACGGCTGCTCGATCGGAGGCGGAAAATGTCTGAAGCTGCGGCGTATCTGGTCCACGCGACCCTGATCGGAACCTTCGCGACCGCGGTCATCGACCTTTGGGCCGCCTTCTGGAAACGGCTGCGCGGCACGCCCTCTCTGGACTACGGCCTGGTCGGCCGCTGGCTCGCCTATATGCCGCGCGGCCGCTTTCGCCACAATCCCATCGCCGCGACACCCCCCGTCCCGGGGGAGCGGCTGATCGGATGGACGGCGCACTATGGGATCGGTGTGGCCTTCGCCGGGCTGCTGCTCGCCATCTGGGGGCTCGAATGGGCGCGCCATCCGACCATCGCGCCGGCCCTGACCGTGGGCATCGGAAGCCTGGCAGCACCCTTTCTGCTGATGCAGCCCGGCATGGGGGCCGGCATCGCCGCCAGCCGCACGCCCAGGCCGGCATCCGCCCGCCTTCGTAGCCTGATCACCCACACGCTGTTCGGCCTGGGACTCTATGCTGGCGGCCGGGTGACCAGTTATCTGGGTCTATGATGACAAGGGGGGCGATGAACGAGGGGGCGTCACACGCTGAGAATTGGCTCGTAGCGCTTATGTTCGAGCATGTGATCCATCGCATGTTCCAGCAGGCGGTAGGTCGCCGGCTCATCGCCTTCGACGCTGGCCTGCCAGTCGCCGTTGACGCTCTGCCGGACCGTCCCGAAGACGCCCCCCTCCTTCGCGTAGATGATATAGACGCGGTCACCGTGGCTGTCGCGTTTCAGCTCGAACGTGATCCAGGACATAAAGCTCCTCTTTCTCGACATGCCCGATCCCGCAAGGGGCCGAAGCCATGGCGATTGAACGGAATGAAGTGATCAATTGAGGGATGCGTTCATCGCTTTGGCGCGGAAGTCCCGGGGCGTCAGGCCAAAGCGCGCTTTGAAGATTCTGGAGAAGTGCTGGAGGTTGCCGATCCCCCAGCGCAGGGCGAGGCTGCTGATGGAGATCGCGGCCAGGCCCGGGTCTTCCAGGTCCCGTGCAATGCGCTCGAGACGCGCGCCACGAATATAGGCCGCCAGCGAGCTGGTTTCCTTGGCGAAGATTTCGTTCAGCCGGCGGACCGACATGCCCATGGCCGCCGCCACCCGGTTCCGGTCCAGGTCGAAGTCCGGGAGGTTCGCCTGCACGAAGGCCTTTGCCCGGGTGAGGATCTGCTGGTCTGGCAGGGCCAACTGGTGCGGCGTGCCGTCCAGTGATGCCAGTCCGGCGGCGATCAGATCGACGATCGCGTCCTGCAGGTGTTCCCTGGCCCGGGGCTCCGACTCCCGCATGGCCTCGGCGATCTGCCGGATGTTGCTGCCGACCATGCGGCCGAGCGCTTCCTTGCCGCTGACCCGGCGCCCGGTCAGAAGATCCGCGGCCGGCAGGCGTGCCAGCAGCCTGGCGCGCGGCACCTGGACCACCAGTTGCTCGAAGGCATCGGTCAAACGCAATTCATAGGGCTCGATCGAGCTGTAGAGCGCGAAGTCGCCCGGTTCCAGCTCGGCGGCCTGGCCCCGCTGAGCGACCGAGGCGGCGTTCCTGGTCTGCAGGCTGAGCAGAAAGTAGGCGTCGTTCGAGCGCGCGATATCCCGCCGGCGCCGAAATACCCGGTGGGCGTTGCCGGAGACCCGGGAAAGGGAGAGCTTTGACAGGCGTTCGAGTTGAATCTCACCGCGGAAATGCGTCGTTCGCCGGTCGTAGGCGCAGCCGAGCTGCACATAGGCGTCGCAGACCGCCTCGCGCCAGTAAGAGAAGCGCTCCTTCTCTTTGACATCGCTGGTGCTGAAACGCATCGCTACGGTCTTCCCCCGAATAGTGGGCGCTTCTTCCGGCTCTCAGCCTAGGTGGCGCCGCCCAAAAACACAATTTTTTCCGCCCGCAGGCGAAAGCGGTTTTCTTCAAATTCGGCGAGACTGTTACCCGCATAAATCCATTCGAACGGTCAGGGGAGTCCGTCGCATGTCAGGAGCCTTCAAAGTCGCCGCGGTTCAGGCGGCGCCCGTCTTTCTCGATCTCGACAGGACCGTCGACAAGGCCGTCTCCCTGATCGACGAAGCCGGCAAGCAGGGCGTCAAGCTGATCGCCTTTCCGGAAACCTGGATCCCCGGCTATCCCTGGTGGATCTGGCTCGGCGCGCCGGCCTGGGGCATGCAGTTCGTCGGCCGCTATTTCGATAACGCCATCGAAGCCGGCAGTCCGCAGGACGAGCGCCTGCGCGAAGCGGCGAAACGCAACGCCATGCATGTGGTGGTCGGTGTCTCGGAAAAGGCCGGTGGCAGTCTCTACATGGGGCAGTGGCACTACGGTCCGGAAGGAGAGATCGTCTCGCGCCGCCGCAAGCTGAAGCCGACCCATGTGGAGCGGACGGTCTTCGGGGAGGGCGACGGCAGCGATATGGTGGTCTGCGAGACCGGGATCGGCCGGATCGGCGCGCTCTGCTGCTGGGAGCATCTGCAGCCACTGACCAAATACGCCATGTACAGCCAGAACGAACAGATCCACATCGCCTCCTGGCCCAGCTTCAGCCTCTATCGCGGCGCCGCCTATGCCCTGGGGCCCGAGCTCAACACCGCGGCCAGCCAGATGTATGCGGCGGAGGGACAGTGCTTCGTCCTCGCCGCCTGCGCGACCGTGTCCGAGGAGATGTACGAACTGCTGTGCGATAGCCCCGACAAGCAGCAGTTCCTGCAGCCGGGCGGCGGCTTCGCCCGGATCTTCGCCCCCGACGGTTCGCCGCTGGGCGCGCCACTCGGCGAGAAGGAGGAGGGGCTGCTGGTCGCGGAGATCGATCTGGGCATGATCGCTTACGCCAAGGCGGCGGCCGACCCGGTCGGCCACTACTCGCGGCCGGACGTCTTCCGCCTGATGTTCAATCAGCGCCCCAACCCGGTGGTCATGCCCTTCGACGAGGGCATTGCCCTTACCGGCGAGAGCGGGGCCGCGGCGCCGGAGACGACGCGAGAGACGACGCCGGCGGCGGACGGCGAGGCGGCGGGTTAGTCACCGGTGAGGCGTTAGAAGGCAGGCAGATAACCGAAGCTGCGGCCAATCGCTTACGAAGCTGATTCGAGCGCGGCAGAAACCCCGTGCGCCTTCCGCGCCGCTTCAAGGGCCTGCGCGTCCCGGTAGGGTCCGAGAATTCGCTCCTGCTGTGTATCCACGATCCAGAAGCGGACCTGCCCGACTGTGTTCGGCGGCGCGCTCCCCTCTTCCCAAAAGCAGGTCTTCGTCACCCGCTGCCTAGCAACCACGAAACGGCCATCGTCGTCATAGGCCTCGACATTGCAGGAGATATAAGGCTCGCCCGGCCGCATCCGCAGGCGCACGATCACCTGCTGGTCGCGGGACTCGCTCGCCAGGTAGTAGTCCCCGGACAGATCTTCGGTCCGGGCGGAACAGGCGGCCAGGAGCAGAAGCAGAGCGAGGGTCAACCAGCCTGAAGAGGTGATCGTCCAGTTCGTTACGCGCAGCATTCTAGGACTTAGGTCAATTCACGTTTTGCGGTCACGAAAAGATAGCATGTGGTTCTTTCCAGCGAAGGAACTAAAGCCACTGCGCCGCGACGGCACATAAATCAGTGTTGTTGCCCAGCAACACGATCTCATCAGAGTCGGAGAACGCACAACGAAAGACCTGAGCTAACCCGATTAAACATTCAGCGCTCAACGGGCAGACGCCCGATCAGGCACATCTCAACCCGTCGCCACCAATCCCGGTAGCGGCATAACCGCCCGGGAAATCCACTTACGAAACGGCTCGAAACTGTTTAGACAAACCGAACCACCTCTGAGTGACCTGTCGAGAGGGTGCTCTATCGAGATGTGTTAGGTAGTATGTGGCATTTAAAATGATAGGGGGAATTGTATAGTGGAAATCGATAATGGAAACAAAAATGATGACCGACTGCCTAAAGCCTCAAATACAAAGGTAGGTCGCCAAATTTTAGTGATATCAAGTGTCGTGGTGGCTATCGGAATATTTGGCGCCGCAGTGAAATTTGCACACGATAACTGGGCATGGGTATGGGACCTAGCAAAGTCAGATTCCGAAACGGAAGAAATTGATTGCAATGACTTGGAAAAATTAACCAGGGAGGAGTGGCAAAAATGTTTAAATCAATGATCTTTCATATTATTTTTTTGATCATATTGTTTTCCAGCCATGTTGGTAATGCGAGTGATTGTGCTGCAAAACTGGACTTAAAGGAGACAGAAGGATTCGTCTCGAAGCTCGTCGATTGCCTAAAAGTTATTGAAACAGAAAACAACAATCTTCGAACCGGCACAGCAAGTACAACTCAGATTGCTGTGGCAGCTCCAATCTTAAAGATCTCATATGCTACAGAGCACGGTCCAACAAGCGCAGTGAAGGATGGGAGGATTGTTTCGCGATCCTTACGCTTCTTTAAAGAGCAGGACGAGTCTGAGGTTAGAATTATGTACATTGACAATCTCAGGGTTACTGGTGCCCCAAATGTGGCGTGCCGTTGGTCTGTTAAAGTTGATGGAACCGATTGCGGAGAACGAAGAATATTTGTCGATCGACACGAAGGGCACCCAGTAAACATACATGCTCCAAGCGTCGCACTAGGATACTGTACAAATCTCGAAAAGGGGTGGCATGTTGTCAACGTTTGGGTTTCTCCAGTACCAACCGAAGATAACAAATATGAACCGTCCCAGTGCGTAACAGGTTGGAATGCGCCACTTTGGACAATTGAGGCTGTTGAGTTAACTGCCAGCCCACATGATCCAAATTAACTGACAATCATCGTGAGTCCTGTTCCTTTTGGGGGCACGCAAAAAACACCCTTTGTGATGTTCATAAAGGTTTCAGGGCGGCCCGACACAAGCGACGACCAGGCTCTATTCGCCTGGCAAAGCCGTGCTCATCGAGACGCTAAAGCATCTCGACCCATGCGGGCGATGATCTTCCCTCGCTTTCGCTCTGCTTCCCGCGGGATTCTGTTATCCTTAGAACCATAATCCAATTCGAAGTGGACGCAGTGTTCATGCTTGCACGCGAAACCGAAGGCCGACGAATGATTACTGATGAGCAATTAGAGTATGTGAGGTGGCAGAATAGGAGCGTTGATTTTTACGTCGGCGCGAGGGCGCTTTATCTTCAAGGGATGGGGAAGCCAGCTGTTTACTGCGCTGCGACTGCCTTGGAAGTGCTGATGAAAGCCACCCTGAAATACGATAACCTCTCTTTCAATCCATACGGACCAGGGCATGATCTCCAGAAGCTCGCGGACTTGGTCAATGGGGCAACCACCCCCAGTCAAAAAATCACGATCCAAAACTACTTTTCAAACAAAGGGGATTTTCACACACAGAGCCGGTATCCCCATAAGGAACGTGGCGGCTTCCTGGTTCCAGGTTCTTTTTTAGATGATTTGGACCTTCTATTTGCGAACCTGCTTTTCCTCGTCGATTTCCACCACAATACGGAACTGGTGCGCATACTGGCTAACATCAATGGCAGGCACAGGGTACAGCTCAACGCCTTGAGAAAACGGAACCGACAAATGCCCAGCTTGCGCAAAGGCCTTTATAGATGGACACCGCCCTTCCCAAAAAAAGGTCCGATAGCAGGCTAGGTATTGTTGCGATCTAAGCGGGGTCAAGTCCTACTTTGTGCACACAGTAACCCGGGCTGATGCAAAAAAAGATACCCTCTGACAACAACCCTTGACCAGATAGTCGCTGGTTAGCTTTTTTATTATGAACTTCCTAGTATAAACTTCGTTTCATCTCCTGGATCGAAAAGTGACACCATGCACAGTTATAAACTCGCCTCCGTCGCTTCGCTGTTGCTCACCTGTTCGGAAGCTTTTGCTGGCGACAAACCCACTCGAAGCGAATGTATTGCCGGATACAATTTGAACTGGTCGAGTTTGGCGTCACATCCCGGGGATGTAGGAAACGCCATTATGCAAACCTGGCCAAGCGGAATGGCAGGGTTTGAGGCCCTGACATCCATGCGGTTTAGTCCCAAGCTATCGAAATTATACTTGATGCTTCGCCACGAATGTAAAAGAAAGGACGAAATCGCATCTGCCTTCATCGAGTTTTTGCGTGAAAAAGAGTTTGATCTTCCTGTCTTTGAGATAGTTGAAGAACCAATCAAACCCTCCCCAGATACGATAGATGTTCGGGGGCCATTGTGGGTCGACGGATAGCCATATTTCAGCAGGTGAGTACGTATCTACCCCTTCACCCGCACCATCCCCGGATCATAAAGCGGCTTCATCCCCACCTCACACTTCACCCGTTCGGTCGCCACCTCAAGCTCATAATCCCCCGACAGTACGAAGTCCGCGTCCACCCCCGCCGGGTTCCTTACATAGCCATACCCAATCGAAACCCCCAGCGTATGCCCGTAGCCCGCCGAGGTCAGCCAGCCCACGCGCTCGTCGTTCCGGTAGATCGTCTCCCGCCCCAGCAGCACCACATTCGGATCTTCGACCGTAAAGCAGGCCAGCATCTTCTTCACACCCTCGCGGCGCTGGGCCTCGACCGCCGCGCGGCCCCTGAAATCGACGTTCTTCTTCAGCTTTACCGCCCAGCCCAGGCCGGCCTCGTCCGGGGTGTGGTCCGGACCGATGTCGGAACCCCAGGCGCGGTAGCCTTTTTCCAGGCGCAGGCTTTCGATGGCGCGGTAGCCGGCGTCGCGCAGGCCTGACTCCGCGCCCGCTTCCATCAGAGCGTCGTAGACGGCCGGCGCCTGACCAGTCGGCAGGTGGAGTTCCCAGCCCAGTTCGCCGACGTAGGTGACGCGCAGGGCACGGACTGGCGCGCCGGCGATTTGAATCGTCTTCATGCGGGCGAAGGGGAAGCCTTCGTTGGAGATGTCGTCCTCGGTCACCCGGCTCAGGATATCCCGCGCCTTGGGGCCCATCAGGGACAGCACCGCATTGTGGGCGGTCACGTCGAAGAGTTCGGCATTGAGGCCGGCGGGAATGTTGCGGCGGATCCAGTCGAAGTCGTGGGTCGCGAAGCCGGTGCCGGTGACGATGTAGTATTCGTCCTCGGACACGCGGGCGACGGTCAGATCGCACTCGATCCCACCCTTGTCGTTGAGCATCTGGGTGTAGACCAGCGACCCGACCGGCTTGGCAACGTCGTTGGCGGCGATCCAGCTCAGCGCGGCCTCGGCGTCCGGGCCCTTCAGCACGAATTTGGCGAAGGAGGTCTGGTCGAAGAGCACCGCCGCCTCGCGCGCGGCCCTATGCTCCCGCGCCACCGCCCCGAACCAGTTCTGGCGGTCGAAGCTGTAGACGTCCCTGGCCTCTTCGCCGGCCGCGAGATCCGCGTACCAGTTCGGCCGTTCCCAGCCCAGCTTCTCGCCGAAGCAGGCGCCCTTGGCCGCCAGGCGGTCGTAGAGCGGCGATTTTCGGTTGGGCCGCGCGCTGTCGTGCTCCTCGAAGGGCCAGGCCATGGTGTAGTGCTTGCCGTAGGCCTCCAGGGTCCGCGACCGCACCCAGTCGGTGTCGAAGTGCGTCTGCCCGAAGCGGCGGATGTCCACGCCCCAAAGGTCGTAGGGCGGCTCGCCCTTGGCCACCCACTCGGCCAGCGCCATGCCCGCGCCGCCGCCCGCGGCGATGCCGTAGGCGTTGAAGCCCGCGCCGACGAAGAAGTTCCGCAGCTCCGGTGCCTCGCCCAGGATGAAGTTGCCGTCCGGCGTGAAGCTCTCCGGCCCGTTGACCAGCTCTTTGATCCCGGCGGATTCCAGCGCGGGCACCCGGCCCAGGGCAAGCTCCATGAGCTGCTCGAAGTGGTCGTAGTTGGAGGTCAGCAGGGTGTAATGAAAATCCTCGGGAATGCCGTCGACCGCCCAGGGGATGCCGTTGGGCTCGTAACCGCCCATGACCAGGCCGCCGACCTCCTCCTTGTAATAGGTCAGGCGGTCCGGGTCGCGCAGGGTCGGCAGGTCCGGCGCCACGCCGTCGATGGCCTCCGTCACCATGTACTGATGCTCGACCGAGACCAGCGGCACATTGACCCCGACGGTGGCGGCGAACGTCCGGGTCCATTGACCGGCGCAGCAGATCACCACCTCGCAGTCGATCCGCCCGCGCTCGGTCTCGATCCCTGTGATTTTGCCGTCCTCCACATCGACCGAGAGCACCTTGGTGTCCTCGAAGAGGCTGGCGCCGGCCATACGCGCGCCCTTCGCCAGCGCCTGGGTGATGTCCGAGGGATTGGCCTGCCCGTCCGTGGGCAGGAAGGCCGCGCCCACCAGGTCGTCGATGGTCATGAGCGGCCAGAGTTCCTGCGCCTCCTTCGGGGTTAGCAGTTGCATGTCCAGGCCAAAGGAATGGGCGGTGGTCGCCTGGCGCTTCACCTCGGTCCAGCGTTCCTCGTTACAGGCGAGGCGCAGACCGCCGTTCATCTTCCAGCCGGTGGCCTGTCCCGTCTCCTCCTCCAGGCGTTTGTAGAGCGCGACCGATTCCCCTAGCAACTGGGTGATGTTGGCGGAGGAGCGCAATTGCCCCACCAGCCCGGCGGCATGGAAGGTGGTGCCGGAGGTCAGTTTCTTGCGCTCCAGCAGAACCACCTCGCTCCAGCCCAGCCTGGCGAGGTGATAGGCGGTCGAACAGCCGACGATCCCGCCGCCGATGATCACCGCCTTGGCGCTTGTCGGAAAGGAACTCATGCTAGGGCCTCATGCGTTAGGGTCTGTTGACCATCTGGATGCCGTCGTGGCGGAATCGAATTTTCCCATCGGTTAGGAGCAGGCGGCGCCGTGTGGCAGGCCCCACACAAGACGCCTGCGACGCGGCCGATGGAGAAAAAGCGATCCGTCCCAGAGGGATTGTGCAGAAATGATGCGAGCCAGCGTCGCTCGTCCTTGAATATGCGCAACATGTCCTTCGTCCTTGCTCCTAATCTCGCATCATCTCTGCACAACCACGCCGGCATCCAGATGGTCAACAGACCCTAAAATCAGTGAAAGCCGCTTCAAAGCGCGCCAGGTTCTCGGCGGTGTAGGCGGCGTAGTCGAAGTCGAGTTCGGAATGGATTTCGGAGACCATGGACCACATGGTCTCGCGCAGGAGGGACGCGCATTTCATGGCCTGATAGCGCTGCCAGAGTTCCTCCTGCAGCGGTGTCTCGAAGTAGGTCTCCAGCAGCCAGCGCTCCTGATCCTCCGACAGTCCGTTGTTGGAGGCCAGACCGCCCAGATCGAAGAGCGGCGAATTGAAGCCCGCGTAGTCCCAGTCGATCAGCCAGAGCCGCTCCCCGTCATCCAGCAGATTGGAGGGCAGCAGGTCGTTGTGCCCGAAGACCACCTCGATGCGCCCCACCGTCGCCTCCAGCCGGTCGGCCCGCTGCATCAGGTCGGACAGTTTCGTCGCGTGCGCAGAACCGCCTTTCCTGAGCGCCGCCGCGTAGTCGCGCAGCACGTAGAAGACCCAGAACATCAGCGCCGGGCCGCGCAGGTGCTGCGGAATCTCCCGGTGGCAGCGCCGGATCAGCGGCACGATGCGCTCCAGATTGGCCGGATCGCGCACGGCGGCCTCGTCCAGGGGCGTCGAGTCGATGTAGTCGATCACCAGGACACCGGGCTCGTGATGGACCACCGCCGGGGAGAGGCCGGCGGCCTCGGCGGCACGGCTGGCCGCCAGCTCGTTGAAGCGCATGACCTGATGCACCAGGATGTCGTCGCCGATGCGCACCACGTAGCGTTTGCCCGCGTCCGCTACCACGAAGTTGACGTTGGTGATGCCGCCGGCCAGCGGTTCCGGCGTCACCGGCCCTTTCCAGATCGGCAGGTCGCGCGCGCGGATGAAAGCGGGGTTGTTTGCGTCCATATCTAAACCTCCCTCGTCTACCCGCTGAGGCCCAGCCGCGCGCGGGCATTGCGCGCGCTGGCCGCCAGGATGCGGTCGAGAATGATGGCGATGGCGGCGACCGACAGGCCGGCGATGATGCCCCGGCCGCTGTCCGCCTTGGTCAGGGCGATGTAGACCTCCTGCCCCAGGTCCCGGGTGCCGACCAGCGCCGTGATCACCAGCATGGAGAGCGCCAGCATAATGGTCTGATTCAGGCCCAGCAGGATCTCCGGCAGGGCCAGGGGCAGCTTGATCTTTCTGAGCAGTTGCCACCTTGTGCAGCCCGCGACGATGCCCGCCTCGATGAGCTGCGGCTCGATGCTGCGGATGCCGTGGGCGGCGTAGCGCACCGCCGGCGCCAGGGCGTAGAGCACCACCGCGATCATGGCGGAGAAGTCGCCGACCCGGAACAGCATCACCACCGGGATCAGATAGACGAAGCTCGGCAGGGTTTGCAGGGTGTCAATGATCGCCGAGATCACCCGGTTGGCGCGGGCGTTCTCGGCGGCCAGCACGCCCAGGGGAATGCCGATCAGCGAGGCCAGCAGCACGGAGACCCCGCAGAGGTAGAGCGTGATCATGGCCTTGGCCCAGAGGCCGTTGGCCGCGATGAAGAACGCCAGGCCACCGGCCAGCGCCGCGAGCCGCCAGCCGCCGAATTGGAAACCCGCCAGGGTCACGACGGCGATGCCCCAGGGCCAGGGAATGCCCAGCAGGAATCGCTTCACCGGCAGCAGCAGGTACGTCAGCATGAAAGTCTTCACGGCTTCGAACTGATCGAAGAAGTTGACGTTGATGGCCTCCACCAGGTCGGCCCAGAAAGGACCGGTGGTCAGGGTCAGCGCCGGCGGATAGCTCTGGAAGCCGGGCAGGACCAGACCGGCCAGTCCGGTGACCAGCACGACCGCGAGGAGGGAACTGCGCCAGGGGTGGCGTTTGATCAGGTTTTGGTTTCCGATCTCCTCGCTGTGGACTTTCGCGGGCCGGGTGGCGAAGGCCTGGCTCAGGCGGTCCAGGGCGATGGCCATGACCACGATCGCGATGCCCGCCTCCAGCCCGGCGCCGATATCCAACCGCCTGAGCGAGGACAGCACCTCGAAGCCCAGGCCGCCCGCGCCGATCATGGAGGCGATGATGACCATGTTGAGGGTCAGCATGATCACCTGGTTGACCCCGACCATCAGGCCGGGCGCGGCCGAGGGCACCAGCACCTTCCACATCATCTGCCGCCGGGTGCAGCCGACCATGGTGCCGAATTCCCGGATCTCGGTCGGCACGCCGTGCAGCGACAGGGTGGTTACCCGTACCATGGGCGGCATGGCGTAGATGATGGTCGCGACCAGCGCCGCCACTGGCCCGAAGCCGAAGAGAAAGAGGATCGGCACCAGGTAGGCAAAGACCGGGACCGTCTGCATCAGGTCCAGGATCGGCCGCAGGAGCCTGTCGAAGCCCGGCCAGCGGTAAGCGGCGATCCCCAGCAACAGGCCGCCGGCGACCCCGATGGGCACGGCGATCAGGACCGAGGCCAGGGTGACCATGGCGCTGTCCCACTGGCCGAAGACGGCGAGATAGAGGAAACAGCCGCCGACCAGCGCCGCCAGACTCCAGCTCTTGGCCTTATGGCCGATGGCGACCACCACGGCAATGATGGCGATCCAGCTCAGGGCGGGCGCGATCTGGCTCGCCTCGCTGCCAACGCCGACCACGAAGCCGTCGATCACCGCCGCGCGCACGAAGTCGTAGGGCACCTCGACCAGCCAGGCAATGCCGCGGGTGAAGTCCTTGAAAGTGAAGAGGCCGAAGCTGGCGTCCTCCACCAGCCACTTCATGGCGTCGCTGATGTCGCGCTTCAGAGGCAAACGCCAGCCGGCGGGATACTTGATGATCCAGCGCGCCTCGAGAGCCTTGGAGAGATCCCGGCCGTAGGTGGAAAGCACCCAGGTCACGGCGAAGAGCCCCCACCAGAGGGCCGGACCTTTCCAAGTTGGGACTTCGCCGGGACGGGTCATTCGGTGCTCTCCCGCCCGACCAGCACGTCAACCACGGCCCGGCGGCCGATGGAGCCGATGACCTCACCGTCCTCGATGACCCGGAAGGGCGCGTCGGCGGCCTCGACCCGGGCGGCGATGGCTTCGATCCGGTCTGAGGCATGCACCTCGCCTGCTGCGCCATTGGGCGCCGGCCCGGCCGTCATCACGCTGCGCGCTGTCAGGATCTTGGCGCGCGGGATGTGGCGGGTGAACTCCGCCACATAGTCCGTCGCCGGATGCAGGACCAGTTCCTCCGGCGTCGCGGTCTGGATGATCTCGCCGTCCTGCATGATCGCGATGCGGTCGGCCAGGCGGATCGCTTCGTCGAAGTCGTGGGTGATGAAGACGATGGTTTTGTGCAGCATGGACTGCAGGCGCAGGAACTCGTCCTGCATCTCCCGTCGGATCAGCGGGTCCAGCGCCGAGAAGGGCTCGTCCAGGAACCAGAGGTCCGGCTCGACGGCCAGGGAGCGGGCGATCCCGACCCGCTGCTGTTGCCCGCCGGAAAGTTCACGCGGGAAATAGCTCTCCCGCCCCTTCAGGCCGACCAGCTCGATGACTTCGCGTGCGCGCGTTTCGCGCGATGCCCGGTCGACGCCCTGAACCTCCAGCGGGAAGGCCACGTTCTGCAGCACGGTCAGGTGGGGCAGCAGCGCGAACTGCTGGAACACCATCCCCATCTTGCGGCGGCGCACCTCGATCAGCTCGCGCTCGGCCATGCTCAGCAGATCGCGGCCCTCGAACAGTACCTCGCCGGCGGTCGGTTCGATCAGGCGCGACAGGCATCGCACCAGTGTCGATTTGCCCGATCCGGAGAGGCCCATGATGACGAAGATCTCGCCCTCGCGGATCTCCACATCGGCTGCTCGAACGGCGCCGATCAGGCCGGCATTGCGAATATCTTCGCCGGTCGGATTTTGTCCCCCGCCGTTGTGGCTTTTGCCCCCGTCGCTGTGACTTTTGTATGTCAGAAAGTCTTCAGCGCCGGGTCCGTAGAGTTTCCAGACCGACCGACAGGCGAGCTTTACCGGCTTATCCATAGAGACCTCGTGACCCGCTGCGAAGAAGCGTCAGCGAATCAAGTTTATACCCAATGCGCAGTCTGGAGCAGCAGGAATGGAGGGCGGAACAACCCGCGCTCCACTCCAGACTCAACAGGCCTAACTACTTGGAAATCCAGCCACTCCAGCGCTTTTCATTGGCGGCCATCCACTCGCCGACCACGCCGTCCAGGTCCTTGCCGTCCAGATCGACCTTGGTCACCATGGCGCCCATCTCGTCGTTGTCGATCTTGAAGGCCTGGATGGCCTTGTGCGCGCCCGGCCACTTGTCCTTCACGCCGGCCCAGGACACCTTCCAGATCGGTCCCCGCGGCTTCCCGCAATCGTAGGCCAGATCCGGGTTCACGCCGACTGATGGATCGTTGTAACACTCTGGAGAATATGGCGGAAATTCAACCCACTCGCCCTCGTACTTGATGGGCGCCCAATGGGGTGCGTAGACCCAGAGCAGGACCGGCGCCTTGCGCTGGTAGGCGGATTCCAGCTCGGCGAAGAGCGCCGCGTCGGTCCCGGCGTGGATGACTTCGTAATCCAGTTCCAGCGCTTCGACCCGCTCGTCATCGAAGCCGCCCCAGGTCACGGGCGCGCCCAGGTAACGGCCGCTCGGCGCGGTTTCCGGCGTGGCGAACTCCTCAGCGCAGTCGTTCAGCGCCTCCCAATTCGGCAGGCCCGGGCAGACCTCCTTCATGTAGCTGGGATACCACCACTCCTCGATGGCCTGCATGCCGGTTTCGCCAAGGTTCTCAACGGATCCCGTGGCCACCGCCTCATCCATCGCTTCCCGGCCGGTGGTCTCCCAGATTTCCATGGCGACATGCAGATCGCCGGTCTTCAGTCCGGCAAACTGAGCGATGTAGTCCGCCTGCACATATTCGACATTGTAGCCGCCCTTTTTCAGCACCTCGCCCATGATCTTGGTGGTCAGCAACTGGCCGGTCCAGTCGTGCAGGGTCAGCTTGATGGGATCCTGGTTTTCCGCCGCAGTGGCCGTGGGCAGGGCCGCGCCCAGGTAGGTCGCGGCCGAGAGGGCCGCAATCAGTGACAAACCTCGTTTCATCCTTGGAACTCCCCGTTTTTTGACGTCTTTCTTGCCGCATTTCGCGCGGTGCCCGGGGCCTCGGCTTTCCACCCTTGCGGCGAAAACGACGAGGCAGGGATACAGCTTCTTCCTCATCATCCATCATTTTTCATCAAAATCCACAAATATCCGCAATTCATGTTGACTTTTGTGGTTTGTGAGAGGGATTTTTAGGAAATACCATCATTTTACCACGCCTATAGAGGACAGCTTGGATCTCGCCCAGACAGAGTCACGTCCCGAATCTCGCCCTGAGTCTCGCAGAGCCAACCAGCGCGAAAATGAGATTTTGGAGGAACTGCGCCGTTCGGGCGGTTCCAGCCGTATCCAGCATCTGGCCGACCGCCTGAAGGTTTCGGAAGAGACCATCCGCCGGAACCTGAAGTCCCTGGCGCGGGAAGGTCTGGTGCGGCGGGTGCACGGCGGTGCCCATCTGCCGGACGCCCGCAGCGAAGCCAGCTTTCAGCAGCGGGTCGACGAAAACCCCGAAGCAAAGCGCCGGATCGCCGCCAAGGTTGCGGAAATCATCGAGGACGGCGATTCCCTCTTCCTCGATATCGGCTCCACCACCTCCTACATCGCCCAGGCGCTGCAGCACCGGCGGGAGCTCTTCGTGGTGACAAACTCCGTCTCCGTGGCCCACACCCTGGCGGCGCGGAACGGCAACCGGGTCTTCATGGCCGGCGGCGAGCTGCGCGCCCACGACGGCGGCGCCTTCGGGGTGGAAGCCATCGAGTTCGTGCGGCGTTTTCAGGTCGAATACGCCGTGCTCTCCGCCGCGGCGATCAACGCGACCAGTGGCTTCATGCTGTTCGACCTGCAGGAAGCGGAGTTCTCCCGCGCCATCATGCGGCGCGCCAAGACCAGCATCATCGCGGCCGACAGTTCGAAATTCGACCACCGTGCGCCGATTTCGGTCGGTGATCCGGAGATGGTCGATGTACTGGTGACCGAGTCACGGCCACCGGGGGCACTCAAAACCGCCCTGACCGCCTGGGGGGTGGATGTCGTACTCGCCGACTCGGACTTGCGCTAAACTCGGCGCGAGTTATCACTCAACTCGCCCAGTGACTCGCTGTATTCCTTGATCGAGTTGGAGACATGCTTGCGCATGGCACTGCGCGCCGCCGCCGGATCCTGATCACGGATCGTCATTAGAATGCGCTTGTGCTCCGCCTGAACCTTCCTGGCGTACTTCTCGCGCTGCTGCTTCGTCGCAAAGCGATGACCTATCCAGAGATGAGGGATAATGAAGGGCCCCAGGAAGGCCAGAAACTCCGAGTAATAGGGGTTCTGGGTTGCCCGGGCGATGGCCTGGTGAAAACGGAAATCGGCATCCACGTAGTCGCCGCAGGCGACGATCTCTTCCCCAACCTTTTCAAAGCAGACCTCCAGGCGAGCAAGGTCCTCTTTAGTCCGGCGGCTGGCGGCCAGTCCTGCCGCCTCGACTTCAACGCCCCGCCGCAACTCCAGGACCGAAAGCACCTCCTGCAGCTTTTCGGCCTCCGAGAGATTGATCTCGAAGGACTTCGGCGGGCGGACATCGGCCACGAAAACACCGGCGCCCTGGCGTGAGATCACCTGGCCCTCGGACCGAAGGGCCGCGATGGCCTCGCGCACCACGGTGCGGCTGACCTGATAGCTGTCCGATAGCGCCTGCTCCGTCGGGATCTTTTCGCCAGGTTTGTAGTCGCCCTTCTCGATCTTGGCGATCAATTCCCGGGTCAACTGCACAGACAGGCTTTCGCGCTTCTTCAGCATCGCGGTCTCCGCCGCCTCCGATCAGGCTCCGCTGTCTCTCACCGGCACCGTGTAGTTCAGCCCCATGCGCCCGCCATCGGGATAGACGGTCTGACCGGTCACGTAGCTGGAATAGTGGGAGGCCAGGAAAACCGCCACCTTCGCGATTTCATCCGGCTCGCCGGGCCGTTCCATCGGTGTGCGGGACAGCACCGCATGGAGCTTCTGCGGATCGTCGGCCACCGTCTGGAACATCTCGGTGTTAATCGAGCCCGGGCCGATGGCGTTGACCCGCACCCCTTCCGGCGCCATTCGGATTCCAAGACACTTCGTCCACTGATTGACGCCGCCCTTGGCGATGACGTAGGGGGCGATGGCGGGGATGGCGACCACCGCATTGAGGGAAGACATGTTGATGATGGTGCCGCGGCTGCCTTCGGCGTCGGGCGCCTGCTCCCGCATAACCTTGGCGGCCGCCTGGCCGGTCAGAAAGACGCCCTTGAGATTGATGGCAATGACCCGGTCGAAGTCCGCTTCTTCCAGCTCAAGGATATCCGCCGCGTGCACGATGCCCGCATTGGCGATGACGCAGTCAAGCCGGCCGAAGGTCTCCTTGGCGAAGGCGATGAGCCCGTCGACCTGGGTCTTGTCGCTCACGTCGCAAGTGCGATAGCGGACATCGCCCCCCGCGTCGCTCAGCCGTTTTGCGGCCGCTTCGCCGGCTTCGTCCATGACATCCGCCAGCACGACCTTCGCACCTTCCTTCACGAAGCGCTCCGCGCAGGCAAGCCCGATGCCGCGCGCGGCGCCAGTGATTACGGCAGTCTTTCCTTCCAACATCATCGCTCTCGTCCCTTTGTATAATCTCTATCGAATCAGTCTTGCGCGTCCGCTTTGCCGGCGGTTTTTCCGGCGGCGCCGTAGTCCTCCGCGGCGGCCTGCGGTGTGATGTAGCCGTTGTCCAGGTCCCGCTGCAGCGACTCTGCCGGACGCTCCGAAGGCGGTCCATATCCACCACCGCCGGGCAGTTCGAGAACCAGGGTCTGGCCGGCCGGTACAAACTGGCGACCCTTGGTTTTCAGGATCGTTCCGTCTTTCAGCTTCACACTGCCCGCCGCACCGTTCTTTCCGCCTTCGCGTCCGCGCGCCGGGTTCGCGACCCGGTCGAACATGGCGCTGAAATCGAACTCGTGCCCGGGGGTGGCACTGATCTCGATCACCTGGCCCATACCGCCACGATACTTGCCGGCACCACCGGAACCGGGCCGCAGCTCTTTCCGCCAGACCACGATCGGCCCGACATGCTCGGTCGCTTCGATCGGCATGGTATGCACGCCGCTGGGGAAAGCCGTCGCGCTCAGACCGTCCAGGCCCGGGCGCGCACCACTGCCACCACTGTTAAACATCAGGATTTCGGCCTTGCGGTCACCTTTCGGGCCAGTCGGATCCGAGTTTGGTCTGGCGCTGATGTGGATGTTCCAGAGCGCGCTGGCGCCCTCCGCCGGAATCCTTTTCGGCAGCATTTGATGCAGCGCGCCCATCACCAGATCCGGAACAAAGTGCCCAATCACATGGCGCACCGACACTGGGGCGGGATGCACGGCATTGAGGATGCAGTTTACAGGGGCCGTTACTGTAAAAGGCGCGAGTGAGGCAGCGTTGTTGGGGATCTCGGGCGCAATGGCGCACTTGAGGCCATAGCCGGCATAGGCCTTGGTGTAGACCAGCGGCACATTGATCCCGCGGGCAATCGCCGGCGAGGTGCCGTCAAAATCCGCGACGATGCCGTCGTTGCCGATCACCAGCTTGACCGCGAGCCTGATCGACTCGTCATAGCCATCGACCATCATCTCGTTCTCGCAGATGCCCTTGGGCAATTCCGCAATCAATTCGAGCGTCGCCCGGCGGCTGTGCTCGAAGATAAAAGCGGCGAGCGCCTCCAGATCCTCCAGGCCGAACTCGTCCATCATATCGACCAGGCGTTTGTGGCCGGTTTCGTTGCAGGTCGCGAGCGAGTAGAGATCTCCCACCACCTGATCCGCCTCGCGCACGTTGTTACGCACGATCTTGATGAGGTCCCGGTTCACCTCGCCGCGGAGCGCGAACTTCATAATCGGGATCAGCAGGCCTTCTTCGTAGACTTCGCGCCCGTCGGCGCCGAAGCCCCGTCCGCCCACGTCGACCACATGGGCGGTGCTGGCGAAGTAGCCCACCAGCTTTCCGCGGTAGAAGGAGGGGGTCACCATGGTGATGTCGTGCAGATGTCCCGTCCCCTTCCAGGGATCGTTGGTGATGTAGACATCGCCCTCGAAGATCTGGTCCTCGCCGATCTCCCGAATGAAGTGGCCGACGGCTTCCGCCATGGCATTGACATGTCCCGGCGTGCCGGTCACGGCCTGCGCCATCATGGCGCCCCGGACGTCGAAGACTCCCGCCGAAAGGTCACCGGCTTCGCGCACGGAGGTGGAGAAAGCGGTGCGGATCAGAGCCTGGGCCTGCTCCTCGACCACCGAGATCAGCCGGTTCCACATGACCTGATGGGAAACCGAAAGGGCGTGGGAGTCCGTCACGATGCCGCCTCCATCTTCGAAGTACTGGAGACTGCCGCTGCGCCCCGCGTTAACAGCAGACAGCCGTCGGCCTGCATAACCGCCCCGAAGCCTTTCGGCACGATGATAGAAGTTTCGCTTTCCACGATCACCGCGGGTCCCTGAAGGGCCACACCTGGCGCGAAGGAGTCACGCTCGATAACCGCTGCTTCGTCAAACTTTGCGCCGACGGGGTCGTATAGCGGGCGGGCCTGGGAGGAGATCGCCTCTTCGCGCGCCGCCAGCCTTTCCGTCAGAGTGACATCCGGAACCGGCGTGCTGACGCGTACCGACCAGCTCGTGACTTCGATATCCAGGCCTTCGACGGTACGGCCGAAGAGCGCGCGGTAAGCGGCTTCGAAGCGCCCCTTGATACCCAGGCCCCCGGCATCCGCGAGATCCTCCTCGGACAGGATCACGGGAATCTCCCACCCCTGGCCGACGAAGCGCATGAAAGCCTTGCGCTCGTAAAGCAGCGGCGACTCCCTGTCGCAGGAGCGCACGAAGGCTTCCGCCTCGTTAGCGAGCTCTTTCAGTGCCTCCTTCACGGCGGTGGCGTCATAGGCTGAGAGCCGGAGGTAGGTGCTCCGGGTCGCTTCGAAACTGAAGGCCGCGCGGAGAAAGCCGATCGCCGAGCCGACTCCCGCTCCGGGCGGCACCAGCAGTTGCGCGATTCCCAGTTTTTCGCAGAGCCGGCCCGCATGCAGGGGGGCCGCGCCGCCAAAGGCGATCATGGTAAAGCCGGAGAGATCCTCGCCGTTCTCGACCGCATGGACGCGCGCGGCATTGGCCATGTTTTCATCGACCACTTCCGAAACCCCGAAGGCGGCGGTGGTTTGTTCGAGGCCAAGCGGCTTGCCCACATGCCGGGCCACTGCGGTGGCCGACTTTTCCGGCGAGAGTTTGATTGAACCGCCGGCGAAGTTGTCGGGGTCCAGGCGTCCCAAAAGAAGGTCCGCATCGGTCACGGCGGGACGCTCGCCGCCACGCTGATAGCAGGCGGGACCGGGCTCGGAACCGGCGCTTTCCGGGCCGACCCGGATTTGCTGCAGGCTGTCGATTTGTGCCAGCGAGCCACCGCCGGCGCCGATCTCCACCATCTCGATCACGGGGATCGAGATCGGCATGCCGCTGCCCTTCTTGAAGCGATAGGTCCGCGCGACCTCGAAGGAATTGGCGGTCTTCGGCGTCTGATCCTTGATCAGGCAGATCTTCGCGGTCGTGCCCCCCATATCGAAGGACAGTGCCGACTTGATGCCGTAACGCGCCGCGATATCGGCGGCAAAGATCGCCCCGCCGGCGGGCCCGGATTCCACCAGCCGCACCGGAAAGTCGGACGCGCTTTCCAGCGAGATGATCCCGCCGCCCGAATGCATCATGAAGACCGGGCAGTCGGCGCCGATCTCTCCCAGGCGCCGGACCAGGCGGTCGAGGTAGGCCTTCATCAGCGGCTTGACGTAGGCATTGGCGCAGACCGTGTTGAAGCGCTCGAACTCGCGCATCTGAGGCGAGACTTCGGAAGAGATCGAAATGGAGAGATCGGGCAGACGCGCCTGCAGTACTTCCCGCACAAGTTTCTCGTGGCGTGGATCGACGTAGGCGTGGATCAGACCGACGGCGACGCTTTCATAGCCCCCCTCGGCGATGGCCTCTGCGACACTCTCCACCTCACTGCGGTCGATCGCTTTCAAGATCTGGCCGTCCGCCCCGATCCGTTCCGCGATGGTGTAGCGATGGCTGCGGGAGATCAGTGGTGCTGGGAGCACCAGATTTAGATCGTACTGCTCGAAGCGGCTTTCGCTGCGCATTTCGATCACATCGCGAAAGCCCTGGGTCGTGATCAGGGCCGTCCTGGCGCCACGGCGTTCGATCAGGGCGTTGGTGGCCAACGTGGTACCGTGTATGACCATTCCGATATCGCCGGCGGTCAGCCCCGCCTTTGCCAGGACCTGCTGGATGCCTTCGAGAATGGCATCCTCAGGCGCGCTGTAAGTGGTCAGCACCTTTGCGGAGAAGCGCTCCTCCTCGCGCTCGAGCACCACATCCGTGAAGGTGCCGCCGATATCCACGCCCAGTCTGACTGCTACGCCCATAGTACCACTCTGTTACAGGGAAAGGGACGGCATTCCGCCGGCGCTTCCTCGCCCGGCAGCCGTTTCATCCGATCTTGCGATGACGTTCGTTCTGATAGATGGCGGCCAAATCACCCGCCGGCCGCATCAAGGCGGTAGGAGTAGGGCCGGCGCCTGCCCGCCAGAGCAGGCGCCGATCCGTAACGCGGACTGAAGTTACTTCAGCAGCGTATTGGCCCACTTGTTGTCGTCGCCGACGACATTGACACCATAGATCCCGGCGACGTCGCCGTTGCCGTCGAAGTCGACATTACCCGAAGCGCCTTCGTAGTTGATGTCCTTGCCGGCCGCGATCAGTTCCTTGGCCTTCTTCCACTCGCCCGGACGGATGACCTCACCCGGTGCGTTGGCGACTTCCCGCAGAGCTGCCGCAATCTTACCGCGATCCGCGGAACCGGCCTTCTCGATCGCCAGGGCGATCAGGAAGGAAGCGTCATAGCCGTGCGCAGCATAGGGCGCCTTCGGGTCCTTGCCGGTCGCAGAAAAGATTTCTTCGAAAGCCTGATAGGAGGCATCGGCGTAGTCGGAAGCCGACTGGGTGATTGAGATGCGGTCTCGCAGGTTGTCGGCGCCGATCTGTTCGATCACAGAGGTGTCGAACATGCCATCCGCCGCGAAGAAACGGTCGAAGAGGCCGTTTTCCAGGCTGTTGCGGATGATCGCAATCCCGCTGCTGCCGTAGTAGGCGAAGATCGCGATGCCTTCCGGACCGCCGTTGGAGAGTGTCGAAAGCTCCGAACGGTAGGAAGCCTTGTTGGGCTCATGCGCCTGATTGGCAGTGATGGTGCCGCCAAGGGCTGCGAACTCTTTCTCGAAGACCGTCGCGATGCCAGCGTTGTAGTCATCGTTCGAATAGGTCATGGCAAGCTTGCGCATGCCCGAGTCATAAGCCAGCTTGGCCAGCGCGGCGCCCTGATAGGCATCCGACGGCGCGACGCGGAACACCAGGTCGTTGTCTTTCAGTTCGCTGATGGAGGGTGCGGTGGCCGAGTCCGACAGCGCCACAACGCCGGCAGGAATGGTGACCGACTGGACCATGCCGTTGGTCGCGCCGGAACAGCTCGCGCCGACCACGGCCACCACCTGTTCGACGTTCACGACCTTGCCGCCGGCGTCCACGCCCGCCTTGGGATCGCAGGCCGAGTCGGAGAGAACCATCCTGAGCGTATCGCCGCCGAGCAGTCCGCCCTGTTCGTTGACGTGCTGAGCGGCGAGATTACGCGCCGCGACGATCGGATCGACAAGTTCGGCAATCGGGCCCGTCACGCCGGCGACGGAGCCGACCTTAACCTCGGCCGCGTTCGCAGCCGTCACGCCCAGCGCCAGGGCCGAAGCCGCCAGCATAAATTTACCCATGTAACTCATATCGACGTCACTCCTCTGTATTTATGGTTTTCTTTTCGCGGCCTGCGTCTGAATTATTTGTATGATGACCTGATAAATTTCTCTGTCAATCTTTGTGCAGCCGCCATTACTGCGCTCATTCTAGCCGATCTCAGCAATTTATCGACTCGTTGCGTGCTTCACCTCCTTCTGCCGCCGTTCGGGTTTCGGGCGTACCTCGGGGAAGATGCCCTTGGGGAACTTCTGCAGGAAGATCTGCAGAGCCAGCCCGATCAGGAAGATTCGGATATAGGCGGTTCGGATCGCCAGTTCGTCCGGCAGGCGGCTGGTCAGGATCTCCGTTGCCGACCAGATGGTCCAGATCAGGAAAGCCCCCAGGATCGCGCCCTTGTTGTTGGCGCTGCCGCCGACCACCAGCATCACCCAGACCAGGAAGGTCGAGGTCAGCGGGTCTGTGGCGTTGGGCCCGATGAACTTGAGATAGTGGGCAATGAAAGCGCCCCCGAGTGCCATCAGCATACAGCCGGCGACGAAGGCCTCCATCCGAAAGCGCTCGATATCCTTGCCCGCCGCCATGGCCGACTTCTCGTTCTCCCGGATCGCCGTCATAACCCGGCCCCAGGGCGAGTTGCGCGCGGTTTCCAGAAGGAAGTAGACAACGACGATAACCGCCAGGATCAGGCCCAGAAAAGCCAGATGGTTCCAGGGCTCCGGCAGAGTCTCGAAGGGCTTCGGTACCATGGAAACGCCGCGCGGCCCGTTGGTGGCCCAGGTCTCGTTCTTCAGGATCAGACGGAAGATCTCGGCGATGCCGATGGTGGCGATGGCGAGATAGTCGCTGCGCAGTTTCAAACAGACCTTGCCCACGCCCCAGGCGATGATTCCGCTCACGATCATCGCGGCCGCAAAGCTGACCACATAGGGCAATTCGTAACCGCCCAGATGTCGCAGGGAAGGTGCCGTGGTCAGGATCGCACTGACATAGGCGCCGATGGCGAAGAAGCCCGCGATGCCGGCGTTGAAGAGACCGGTGAAGCCCCACTGGATGTTCAGGCCCAACGCCAGGATCGCGTAGATCCCGCCCATGGTCATCAGGGAGATGATGTATAGGAAAATTCCGTAGAACTGTTCCATCTCAGAACACCTTCCCTTTGAAGAGGCCGCTGGGGCGCCAGAGCAGCATGCCGATCATGATCGCAAAGGCCACGCCCGCCTTGTAGCCGGGATTCAGAAGAGGCTCGACACCGATCCAGGGGTAGGAGGAGATCTCCTCGACAATACCGATGATCAGGCCGCCGGCGACCGCACCGAAGGGTCGACCGATGCCGCCGAGAATGGCCGCCGCGAACATGGGCAGCAGCATCTTGAAGCCCATGTTGGTATCGATATGCGTGTCGATGGCGAGGAACACGCCGGCGCAGGTGGCCAGCGCGCCGCCGACGATCCAGGTCATACGGACCACCTTCTCCGTGTCGATCCCGGTCAGTTTGGCCAGTTCCGGCGAATCCGACATGGCGCGCATCGCCTTGCCGATCTTGGTGCGGCTCAGCAGATAGTGGATCGCCAGCATCAGAACGAGCGCCGCGGAGATGATCATGATGTGCTTGGGCGAAATGCGCAGGCTGTCGAAGAAGACCCAGGGCCGCTGAATGCCTTGGGTCATGCCTTTAAGCTGCACACCCCAGATGAACTGCACCATGGAGCGCACCATCAGCATCATGCCGAAGGAGGCGATCACCACCATGATGGCGGGAGAGTTTCGAAAAGGTTTGTAGAAGGCCCGGTCGATCCCGAGCACCACCAGGACGGTCAGCGCGGCGGCGACCGGCAGGACGAAGAGGGGATGCAGGCTGGTGAACTGCACCAGGCTCCAGGTGATATAGACCCCCAGCAGCATGGTCTCGCCGTGTGCGAAGTTGGCGAAGCGCAGGATGCTGAAGGTCAGCGTGATCCCGATCGCCCCCAGAGCATAGATGCTGCCCAGCACCAAACCGGGGATCAGGTAGAAGTTGATGAATTCGATCATGCCGCTGCGCCGCCCCCCAGAAACATCTCGGCCACTTCCGGGTCTTCCAGCAGGTCGTGTCCGCTGCCTTCGAACTTGTTCTTGCCGTCGACCAGAACATAGCCGCGGTCAGCGATCCTCAAGGCTTGCTTGGCATTCTGTTCGACCATCAGGATCGGCGTGCCCGTGGCGTTGACCGTCTTGACGATGCCGAAGATCTCACCCCGGTACTTGGGCGACAGGCCGGCGGTCGGCTCGTCGAGCAGCAGGATCTGCGGTTCCAGCATCATGGCCTTGGCCATGGCCACCATCTGCCGCTGCCCGCCGGACAGCGTGCCGGCGGCCTGCCTGCGCTTTTCGGCCAGGGGCGGGAAGACCTCGTAGAGTTCCTGCAGGCGCGGGCGGAAATCGTCGGTCCGCACATAGGCGCCCATCTCCAGGTTCTCTTCGACCGTCAGGCTGGGGAAGATGTTGGAGGTCTGCGGCACGTAGCAGACGCCGTGATGCACCACCTGGTCCGGCGGCATGTTGGTGATGTCCTCGCCCTTCAGACGCACCTGGCCGCCGCTCAGATTGAGCAGGCCGAAAACCGCCTTCATGGCCGTGGACTTACCCGCGCCGTTGGGCCCGATGATGACCACGATTTCGCCGGGATCGACGCGCATGGAGACACCGTGCAGGATCTGGGTATCGCCGTATCCGCCGACAACATCCTCCAGTTCGAGGACGGTTCCGGAGTCACTTTTCGACATTATGCCTCCTCACCGCCGCCCAGATAGGCGTCCAGAACCTCGGGATTGCTGCGGACCTCGGCCATGCTGCCCTGGGTCAGGACCGTGCCCTCGGCCAGCACGATCACCGGATCGCAGAGGCTGGCAATCAGATCCATGTCGTGTTCGATCACGCAGAAGGTGTAGTCCCGCTCCTGCCGCAGGCGGCTGATCATCTCGCGGATTTTGAGCAGCAGCGTCGGATTGACCCCGGCACCGGGCTCGTCGAGTAGCACCAGCTTAGCGTCCGTCATCATGGTGCGGCCCAGTTCGAGCAGTTTCTTCTGTCCGCCCGAAAGGTTGCCCGCCGGCTCGTCACCCAGATGGGAGATCGAAAGGAAGTCCAGCGCGTCCTCCGCCCGGTCCCGGACCTCCCGCTCGCGCCGCTTGACCTGTCCGCGTGAGATCCAGTTGGCGAAGAGCCGTTCGCCCGGCTGTTCCGGCGGCACCACCATCAGGTTTTCCAGCACGGTCATCTTGGCGAACTCATGCGGGATCTGGAAGGTCCGCACGATCCCACGGTGGAACATCTCGTGGGTCGGCAGCCCGGCGATATCCTGCTTCTCGAAGACGATCCGGCCCGAGGTCGGCACCAGTTCGCCCGCGATCATGCTGAAGGTCGTTGTCTTCCCTGCGCCATTGGGTCCGATCAGCCCCGTGATCGTCCCTTCCCTGATTTCAAAACTGCAGTTTCTTACCGCTTGCAGCCCGCCGAAACTCTTGTTGAGATTCTCAATTGTGAGCACCTGGCTCTAACCCTCCCCTGGTCGTACGGCCGGTGTTGATTTTTAACCTTCAGGGTGCGCAACAGCACCCCGGCAACGCAGCACAGCCTACCGTGCCATGTTGTAGATTCAACAGGTCATCATACAACTGATAGATTTTTGAAAGCTCCCTGTTGCTTCCATCCCCCTTTTTCGAAGCAGCTTAACGGCTTATGGCGCCAATGCCCAGCCAGTCTGGGGGACACCATCGCATTCGGGGCTTCCCGTAGCGATCGCCGGGAGGTTTTAATGGAGTCGAGCTGGCGAGAGGAGACGGAAAATGACAAAGCAAGCAGTCCTGGTCACAGGGTCGTCGAGCGGTATCGGCGCGGCGCTCTGCCGGCGGCTCGCGAAGGCCCATGGTCCGGAAATCGCCATCGCCGTCCATGCCCGCAGCAACAAAAAGAGGGCGGATGCACTGGCCGCGGAGATTGCAGGCGCGGGCGGCAAAGCGGAGGTGTTGCTCGGTGATATTGCCGATTCGGGCGAAGCTGCGCGCCTGGTGCAGGAAGCCTTCGAGCGCTTTGGACGGCTCGATGCGCTGGTCGCGAACGCCGGCTTCCCGATCATCAAGTCGCTTGAAGAAGGCACGCGCGCGGATCTGGATTACGCCTTTCGCGGCAATCTCTTCAGCTTCTTCGAGCTGGTCCAGGCCGCGCGGCCCCACCTGAAGGCGTCCCGCAACGCGCGGGTGGTGGCGACGGGCAGTTTTACCGCCCACGTCTTCCGGACCGACATGCGCAGCTTCCCGATGTCGGCCGCGGCCAAGGGCGGCCTGGAGACCATGGTCCGGAGCCTTGCCGCCGAACTCGCGCCCGACGGGATCACCGTCAACTGCGTGGTGCCCGGCTTCATCGAAAAGGACCCGGGAACGGGGGACGGCCTGTCGCAGCACGAGCTGAAGGCCATGGCCGCGCGCATTCCCCTGGGGCGTATCGGTCGCAGCAATGAGGTCGCCGCTGCGATCGAGTTCCTGCTGAGCCCCGATGCCGGCTACATCACGGGGCAGGCGATCCACGTCAACGGCGGATTGATTTAAAGCGGTTTCTGCTTTCACAGAAATACAACGCCTCAAAATTTGCGTTCGAGTTCAGCGATCTGCGGAACGAGAGGCAGTGAATTTTGAGCCCGCTTAAACCCAAACTGATCTAGGTCAAAGACAAACCCGGTTTCTCCGGCCAGCCTGCGGTCGTTGATCAAGAAGGGAGACCGCAATGACCGGTGGAGAAACGGCCTATTTGGCGCTTGTGTTGGGTGGCATGGTGACTTTCATGCTGGTCCTGGGCCTCGTCACCTGGGACGAAAACAAGAGCCGACCGCATCACTGAGCACAAATGACCTGCTGACGCTGATCGTGCAGCAGGTCATCCCGCGTCGTCAGCGCGTGTAGACGGCTGTGATCCTGGCCTTTGCCAGGCTGTTGGCGTTGGTCATGAAGCCGACCAGCGCCGCGGAGGCTGTCGCATCAAGATTCAGCTTTTCGACTCCCAGCGCGTGCACCGTGAAGACATAGCGATGCACCTCGCCCGGTGGCGGGCAGGCGCCGCCGAAGCCGCTCGTGCCGTAGTCGGTTCTGCCCTGCACAGCACCTTTCGGAAGTCCTTCTCCGCTTCCCGCATTGGCGGGTAAGGCAGAAGTCGCAGCGGGGATATTGAAGACAACCCAATGCCACCAGCCCGATCCCGTCGGCGCATCCGGGTCATAGGCAGTGAGCGCGAAGGACTTCGTGCCCGCCGGTGCACCGCTCCAGTTCAGGGCCGGCGAGACATTGCCGCCTTCGCAGCCGAAGCCGTTAAAAACTTGCGCGGACGCGAGCTTTTCACCCTCCGCGATGTCGCTGCTGGAAAGCACAAAGTCCTGCGCTGATACGGCGTTGGATACGAAAGCCGCCATGGTGAGAACACCGGCGGCAAGAACGGACTTAAAAGGACGAAACATCTCATTCTCCCAAGATTATGCCTGGAGGTGAGACTAGGTCTTCTGTGCCGATATCGCCGCTCCGTTCCGCTCAATATCTGTGCCGATTCGCTCATTCTTTGTGCCCTTGACCCGGATTTCACGCGGTGATAGACCGAATCGGGCTCTAAAGCGTGCCGCGAAGCGGGAAGGCGAGGCGTAACCGGTCTCCAGGGCGATTTGCGTCACGGAAAGATCGGTCATCTGCAGCAGTTCCAGCGCGCGGGACAGGCGGACGTCGATCAGTATCTGACTGAGCGAGGTATCGGCGGCGGCGAGTTGTCTGCGCATGGAGGCTTCGCTCATGGCGAAGCTGCGGGCAATCTCGGGCGAAAGCCAGGTTCGACAGAGATCGCTGGAGATCAGGGACCGGATTTTCTGGGGCAGCGTTTCGGCTGCGGGCACTTGAAACGCGATTCCGCTGTCACCCAGCCAGATCAGCAGCTCAGCGATCCGGTGCCGTGCCACGGAAAGCGGTATGGCTGCCGGCTCCGACAGGGACTCCTTGACCCGGATCAGTGCCTCTTCAAAAGCTTCTGCGGGGCGGTAGCTCTGAAGCTTCATCTTGTCGCCTGACGTGCTTTGCATTTGCGTATTCGCCTGACGCAAAGCCTCGCCGTCAAAGACGATCACTTCGGCCCGATAGGGCGCATTCCCGTCAGTCCGGTTCTCGATATCGACCGCCTGGTCGGCCGAGATGGCGACGGCTTCTCCCGCAGAAACCTCGAGACTCTGACTTCCATTGCTCATCCACTTTGCGCCAGAGCGGACCAGTACCAAGGCGGGCGTGTTGATATGAAGGTGGCGAAAACGGGCTTCGGTTGCCTGGATGATCTGGGCCGTTGCCCCGACACCTTCCCGCTGCAGCAGCGGCAATCTATCCGTCATCGGTCGTGCTCATGCGCGCATCACCGCAGCTCTGCCCTGGCCGTCATGGCAAGACGTCCTTCGGGGTTTCGCGCCCAGAGGTCTGCCTTCGCGCCTTCCCGCCGGCCTTCCAGAGTAAAGGCGCCGGTATCGAACAGCGGGCTTACCGCCCGGAACTCGTAATTGGAAACCCAGCAGCCGGGGTTCTGCTCCAGCAGCAGATCAAACAGCAGGGTTGAGGTCAGCGGCCCGTGGAAGACCAGTCCGGGATAGCCTTCGACCTCGCGGCTGTACTGTGGATCGTAGTGAATGCGGTGACCGTTGAAGGTCAGGGCGGAGTAACGAAACAGCATGATGGCGCTTGGCTCCACCCGACGCGTCCAGTCCGCACCCTCGGGTGCTTCCGGTGGTACGGGCTTGGGGGCGCCGGGCGCCGGATCTTCCCGATAGACGATGTCGTGCTCTTCCCAGAAACACATGGTATCGCCTGCGAAGAGTTCATGCTTCACCGTGACGAAACACAGCGGCCCGCTGCGGCCTTCCTTCAAGCGCACGTCCTGGATCACCGAGCGCTTGGTCGCGGTCTCTCCAAGGCGCAACGCCCGCTCGAACCCGAAACGCCCGCCGGCCCACATGCGGCGCGGCAAAGCGACGGGCGGAAGGAATCCGCCCAGTTTCGGATGACCGTCCCTGCCCAGGTCTTTCTGCGGCAGCACCATCGGGAAATAGAGCCAGTGCCAGAGCGGCGGCAGCGCATCACCTGGCTGCAGAGTCGGGGTGCGATCCAGTGTCGCCTGCATCAGGCGGGCGGTCCGCGCCTCGATGACATCGGTCATCTCCTCCTGCCTGCCGATCCAGCGGCCGAGGATCTCCGGGTCGAGCGTCCGCTCAGCCATGCCGACGCGCCTCCTGCGCAAACTCCGCCCGGATGGCGTCCGTCTGCGCGCCGATCTTCGGTGTCCCCGGCGCATCCTGCAGCGGCAGTTCCACCCACTGTACCGGCGGCGCCGGCAGATCGACCCGCACGCCCTCGGCCGTTGCCACTGACCGCCGGCGCAGGGCTTTGTGCTCAGAGACATCCTGTACGGAATTCACCCCGGCAAATGCGATCTCCGCCGAGAGCAGGCGTCCCCGGAACTCCTGCGCTGAGAGCTTGCTGACGACCTCGAGAATCTCGGTATCCATGGCCTCCCGGTTGGCGACCCGCTTGTTGTTGTCCTCGAAGCGCGGATCGCCCGCCATCTCCGGCCGCTCAAACACGACCGCGCAGAGCCGGTGCCATTCCCGCTCGTTCTGGATCGACAGCAACGTATCGACGCCATCGGCGGTTCGGTAAGCTCCGTAGGGCGCGATGGAGGGATGGCGCAGACCGATGCGGTTCGGCGCACCCTTGCCGAAGTCGTTGTGGATCAGCGGCACCGTCATCCACTCGGCGGCAACATCGAAGAGGGAGATCTTGAGCGCGGCGCCTTCGCCGGTTCGTCCCTTTCTGAGCAAGGCTTCCAGGATCGCAGCGTGCGCCGTCATGCCGGTGCCGACATCGCAGATCGAAACGCCGATGCGCCCCACTTCGCCTGGGCCACCCGAAATCCCGACCAGGCCGCTTTCCGCCTGTACCAGCAGGTCGTAGGCCTTCATGCCCTTCATGGCTTCGCTGTCGCCGTAGCCGGTGATGTCGCAGGTGATCAGTCCGGGATAGTCGCTGCGCAGGCGCTCGCTGCCGAAACCGGCGCGGGTCAGAGCGCCCGGCGCCAGGTTCTGGATCACAACGTCGGCTTTCGCGATCATGGCCTCCAGCAGGGCCGCGTCCTCGGGCTGCTTGAAATCGAGGATGATCGACTCTTTGCCCTGGTTGACCCAGATGAAGTAGGAGCTCTCGCCCTTGGCCGCGACATCATATCCGCGGGCAAAGTCTCCCTCCGCCCGCTCGATCTTGATGACCCGGGCCCCGGCTTCCGCAAGCCTCGAGGTGCAAAGCGGCGCGGCGACGGCCTGCTCGATGGCGATGACGAGGCATCCCTCCAAAGGTTTCATTCTAACGTTGTCCCTAAAAGCTTCTCGGCAGCTCAAGCACATGCTCGGCTATGTACGAGAGAATGAGGTTGGTCGAGATCGGCGCGATCTGATAGAGGCGCGTCTCACGGAACTTGCGCTCGATATTGTATTCCCGGCTGAAGGCGAAACCGCCGTGGGTCTGCATGGCCGTATCGCCGGTCTTCCAGGAGGCTTCCGCGGCCAGCATCTTCGCCATGTTGGCCTCGGCCCCGCAACGCGCGCCGGCATCGAACAGCAGGGCCGCACGCTCCACCATCAGCGCCGCCGCCTCGGTCTCGGCGTAGCACTTGGCCAGCGGAAACTGCACGCCCTGGTTCGCACCGATCGGCCGGCCGAAGACTTCCCGCTCGCGGGCGTAGGCCGTCGCCTTGTCCAGGAAGTAGCGCGCGTCGCCGATACATTCCGAGGCAATCAGGATCCGCTCAGCGTTCATGCCGTCCAGAATGACCCTGAAACCCTTACCTTCCTCTCCCAGCAGATTCGCGGCGGGAACTTCCAGGTCGTCAAAGAAAAGTTCGCAGGAATGGTGATTGATCATGGCATCGATGGGCTGGACGCTCAGGCCCTTCCCGACGGCATCACGCAGGTCCACGATAAAGGCGGAGAGGCCTTCCGTCTTCTTCCGGCAGTCTTCGCGCGGCGTGGTGCGCGCCAGCAGCACCATGAGATCGGAATGTTCGACCCGACTGATCCAGACCTTCTGGCCGTTGATCCGGTAGACATCACCATCTCGTTTGGCCGTGGTCTTGAGGCTGGTGGTGTCCGTGCCCGTCGTCGGTTCGGTGACGCCGAAGCTCTGCAGCCGCAGCTCGCCACGCGCGATCTTCGGCAGATAAGTTTCTTTCTGTTCGTCCGACCCGTGGCGCAGCACCGAGCCCATGACATACATCTGGGCATGGCAGGCCCCGGCGTGGGCGCCGCGCCGGCTGATTTCCTCCAGAATCGCGCAGGCCTCGAAGAGCCCGAGGCCCGAGCCCCCGTAGTTCTCGGGGATCAGTGCCGTCAGGAAGCCCGCGTCGGTCATCTCCTTCACGAAGTCGGTGGGATAGCCCTTCTCCGCATCCAACTGACGCCAGTAATCCTCACCGTAACCCGCGCAGAGCGCCGCGACCGCGCCGCGGATCTCTGCGATCGCCTCGCGCCGTTCCTCCAGCGTTCCCAAGGTCATCGACTGCTCCTCATCATCATGGGCTCAAGCTACAGAAAAGCCTTATATGAAAAAATTGATTTATTTTCAGATTTTTGATTATTAATTTCGAACAATGAGAAACCTGCCACCCTTCAAAGCCCTGAACGCCTTTGAGGCCGTGGCCCGGCTCGGTGGTGTCCGAGCAGCGGCCGAGGAGCTTTCCGTCACCCAGTCGGCCGTTAGCCATCAACTGGCCAATCTGGAGAGCCATCTGCGCCGGCCGCTCTTCCATCGTCAGGGCAAGCGCCTGATCCTGACCGACACCGGACAGGACTTCCTGAACCGCATTACGCCCGCCTTGGATCACCTCGAAGAAGCCACCTTCGAGGCCGCCAACTATTCGCGGGTCGAGACCCTGACCGTCTCGGCGCCACCGAGCTTCCTGGCAATGTGGCTGCTGCCGCGGATCGGCAAATTCTCCGAAAAGCACGACACCCTGGACCTGCGCCTGCTCGAACGCATGACCTTTACGCCGGAAGAGGAGACGATCGACTGTGCGATCGAATACCGTCTGGCGCCCGACAGCAATGCGGATGCCACCCAGATCCTGTCCGACGAGGTTGTTCCCCTGGCCGCGCCGAGCCTCCTGCGCAAACATTCGGTCCAAAGTTTAGAGGATCTCCCGCGCGTCACTTTGATCGAGACTGAGCGGCGCCTGATCTCCTGGCGGGCGATCCTGCGCGACTCTCCCTCACTCGATGCGCAGCGTTTCCTCTCCGTCAGTTACTCGCTCCATGCCTTCGAAGCGGCACGGTTGAGCATGGGTGTGGCGCTGGGCAACCGTTACAACGCACAGCGCTTCATCGACGAAGGTGCTCTGACCATCCCCTTTCAGATCCCCGAAGCCTTGAAACCCCGAACACCGAAGTACTTTCTGACTTTGCCCGAGCGAAGATCGAAGCTGGAAAAGGTCGTGTTGTTCCGTGAATGGCTGCTGCAGGAAATTACGCAGACACTTTAATACCAAGGAGCAGTGATAATGACGCCGCCCTAGCGGCCTGGTTGGAGCAGGCGTCACTTCATCAAAAAATTTTTTGTTTGAGTAAAAATTTGTTGCTAAGACTTGCGCATCAGCGGTCACCCCTTCGATCTCGTGCGACCATATCGAGCTTGCAGGGATGCCGCAGTGAAATAACGCGGGGGCATGCAGCCGTCAGTTTATGCTTGTTGGCGAACAATCTCTCCAAGCATTTCCAGTCGGCTGAGTGTACAACTCGCGACAAGCGCGGCGAACGGCGTTCGCCGCTCACACAAACAGAGAGGTCATTATGAAGAAAGCTGTAAGTTTCCTGGCTGTCTCGGTCCTGCTGTCGACGACCGCGCTGGCCAACGCAGAAACTCTCCGATGGGCGCGCGCAGGCGACGCCCTGACGCTCGATCCGCATTCGCAGAATGAGGGCCCGAGCCACACCATGCGCCATCAGATGTACGAGCCGCTGATCATTCGCGACACCACCGGTGCCTTCGAAGCCGCGCTCGCCACCGAATGGGCGCCGAGCAAGGACAACCCCAACGTCTGGGTCTTCAAGCTGCGTGAAGGCGTGAAATTCCATGACGGCGCGGACTTCACCGCCGATGATGTGGTCTTCAGCTTCGAGCGCGCCAAGCAGCCGACCTCCGACATGAAGGAGTTGATCGGCTCGATCAAGGAAGTGCGCGCGGTCGGCGACTACACCGTTGAAATGGAAACCGATGGCCCGAACCCGATCCTGCCGGCGAACCTGACCGACCTCTTCATCATGGACCGGGGCTGGTCCGAAGCGAACAACACGGTCAAGGTGCAGGATTTCGAGGGTGGCGAGATCACCTACGCGACCACCCATGCCAACGGCACCGGCGCCTACCGGCTGGTCAGCCGCGAGCCCGACGTGAAAACCGTCATGACGCGCAACGAGGACTACTGGGGCCGCGATCAGTTCCCCATGGCCATCGAGGAAATCATCTATACGCCGATTCAAAACGCGGCCACCCGCGTCGCGGCGATGCTGTCCGGTGAAGTTAATTTCCTTCAGGACATGCCGGTTCAGGATCTGGCGCGCGTCGATTCAGCCGAAGGTCTCGTGGTCAAGCAGGCCCCGCAGAACCGGGTCATCTTCTTCGGCCTGAACCAGGGCGCGGACGACATCGAGGCAGATAACGTCTCCGGCAAGAATCCGCTGGCGGACCTGCGCGTGCGCAAGGCCATGTCCATGGCGATCAACCGCGACGCCATCCGCCAGGTGGTCATGCGCGGCCAGTCGCAGCCCGCCGGCATGATCGCACCGCCCTTCGTCAACGGCTGGACCGCCGCGATGGATGCCGAAAGCAGCACCGATGTGGACGGCGCCAAGGCGCTGCTGCAGGAAGCCGGCTACGGCGATGGCTTCTCGATCCGTCTGGACTGCCCGAACGACCGCTACATCAATGACGAGGCGATCTGTCAGGCGGCCGTGGGCATGCTTGGCCAGATCGGCATCACCGTGAACCTCGATTCCAAGCCGAAGGCGCAGCACTTCCCGCTCATCACCGACAGCAAGACCGACTTCTATATGCTGGGCTGGGGTGTGCCGACCTACGATTCGGAATACATCTTCAACTTCCTCGTCCATGGCCGCGAAAGCGACATCGGTACCTGGAACGGCACCGGTTTCGACAACGACACGCTGGATGCGAAGATCAAGTCGCTGGCATCCAATACCGACCTGGATAAGCGGAATGCCGATATCGCGGCGATCTGGCGCGTGGTGCAGGACGAGCAGCTCTACATCCCGATCCACCACCAGGTTCTGAACTGGGGCATGGCCGAGAACCTCGGAATCAACGTTGATCCCGAAGATCAGCCCATGGTGAAGCACTTCTCCGTCGTGAAGTGATCCCGCAGAAGTGATCCCGAAGCGGCCGCCTCTCGCAATGAGAGGCGGCCGAACCGGGCCTTGCATTCTCAGCCTGCCGCAGCCCGGCGGCACAGAATGCAATCGCCCTGCAGGAAAAAACCAATGACAATTTCCCAGGCCGCCCGCCCGCGCGCCGCCTTGCGAGGTGAGCACTGATGCTTGCTTTTATCGTCAGACGTTTGGGGCAATCTCTCCTGGTCCTGCTGGTCGCGGGGGCCGTTGCCTTTTCGATGTTCCGCTTCGTTGGCGACCCGATCGACAACATGCTCGGACAGGAGCGCACTCTGGAAGACGTGGAGCGTCTGCGGGCGCAGCTCGGCCTCGATCAGCCCTTTCCGGTGCAGTACTTCAAATACCTGGAAGGCGCGATCCAGGGTAACTTCGGGCTCAGTTTCCGCCAGGGGCGGGAAGTCTCGGAAATCCTGATGGAGCGCGCGCCCGCAACCCTGGAGCTGGCGGCCATCTCGGCCATGTTTGCAGTGCTTCTGGGGATTGCTCTGGGCGTCTACACCGCAATCCGGCGACACGGCTTCATGGCGAATTTCATCATGTCGGCCTCCCTGATCGGTGTCTCGCTGCCCACCTTTCTGATCGGCATCCTGCTGATCTATCTCTTTTCGGTGGAGCTCGGCTGGCTGCCCAGTTTCGGGCGCGGCGATGTGGTGGACCTCGGCTGGTGGAACACCGGTCTGCTGACCGAGAGCGGCCTGAAGGCGCTGATACTGCCGTCCATCGCACTCGGGCTCTACCAGATGACGCTGATCATGCGGCTGGTACGCTCCGAAATGCTCGAAGTCCTGCGCCAGGACTATATCCGTTTCGCGCGGGCCCGGGGCCTGAGCGAGCGCACGATCAACTTCCGTCACGCCCTGAAGAACACCATGGTGCCCGTGATCACGATCATCGGCTTACAGCTCGGCGCGATCATCGCCTTCGCGATCATCACCGAGACGGTGTTTCAGTGGCCGGGGCTGGGTCTGTTGTTCATCAACGCCATCCAGTTCGTCGATATCCCGGTCATGGCTGCCTACCTGATGATGATTTCGGTGATGTTCGTTCTGATCAATCTGATCGTCGATATCCTCTACGCCTTCATCGACCCCCGTTTGCGCGTGAGCAGTAAATGACTGACCTGACCCCGACAGACCAGACTTCCGCAGACGATACGGGTCCTGCCCCTTCGCGCCTGCGCCAGGCACTGGACAGCGATCTGGCCTACAGCTTTCGGCACTCGCCGGTCGCCATGGTCTCCGCCGCCATCTCCTTGACCCTGATTCTGGCCGCGGTCTTCGCGCCGCTCTTTGCGACCACCAATCCCTTCGATCCGTCGAGCCTGAACCTGATGAACGGATTCACGCCGCCGCTGCAGCCCAATGCCTTCACCGGCGAAAGCTTCACGATGGGGACCGACGATCAGGGCCGCGACGTCTATTCGACGATCCTTTACGGCATGCGTGTATCGCTCTTCGTGGGCGTGGCGGCCGTGCTCTTCGCCATGGTGCTGGGGATCATTCTGGGCCTGCTGGCCGGCTACCTCGGCGGCTGGATCGAGACGCTCATCATGCGCGTGGCCGATATCCAGCTCACCTTCCCCTCGATCCTGGTCGCCATGCTGATTTTCGGCATCGCCAAGGGCGTCACGCCGGTCGAGTACCGCGATCAGATGGCCATCTGGGTCCTGATCCTCGCCATCGGCCTCAGCGACTGGGTGCAGTTCGCGCGGGTCGTGCGGGGCGCGACGCTGGTCGAGAAAAGCAAAGACTATGTCGATGCCGCCCGCCTGATAGGCCGCCGCGCCTTCCCGATCATGCTGCGCCACATCCTGCCGAACGTGCTCTCCCCGGTTCTGGTGATCGCGACCATATCGCTGGCGTTGGCCATTATCGCCGAGGCGACGCTGAGCTTCCTGGGCGTCGGCGCCCCACCGACCCAGCCGTCTCTCGGGACGCTGATCCGGATCGGCCAGGGTTTCCTCTTCTCCGGGGAATGGTGGATCCTTTTCTTCCCCGCCTGCACGCTGCTGGCGCTGGCGTTGAGCGTGAACCTGCTCGGCGACTGGCTGCGCGACGCGCTGAATCCGAGGTTGCGATGACCGATCCCGTACTATCAATCCGCAACCTGACGGTCGAGATCCCGACCCGGCGCGGCCTCTTCCGTCCGGTCGAGAACGTCAGTTACGACATCAAGCCCGGAGAGATCCGGGGTGTCGTCGGCGAAAGCGGCGCCGGCAAATCCATGACCGGCAATGCCGTGATCGGGCTGCTCGACCGCCCGGCGCGGATCGCCGAGGGCGAAATCTGGCTGAAGGGCCGGCGGATCGATCACCTGGGCGCCGAAGAAAAGCGAGCCATTCGCGGCAAAGAGATCGGCATGATCTTTCAGGATCCGCTGACCTCGCTCAATCCGCTCTTTACCGTGGGCGAGCAACTGGTCGAAACCATCCAACTGCATCTGGATGTTTCTGCCGCCGAGGCGCGCAACCGGGCAATCGCGCTACTGGACCGCGTATCGATCCCCAATCCGGCAGAGCGCTTCGATCAGTATCCGCACCAATTCTCCGGGGGCATGCGCCAGCGCGTGGTGATCGCCCTTGCGCTCTGCTCCGACCCTTCCGTGATCGTCGCGGACGAACCGACGACCGCCTTGGACGTCTCCATTCAGGCCCAGGTGCTGGATCTGATCAAGGAGCTGGCCGCCGAGCGCCAGGTGGGCGTGATCCTGGTGACCCACGATATGGGCGTGATCGCCGACACCACGGAAGAGGTCACCGTCATGTACGCGGGCAAGGTGGTGGAAAGCGGAAAAACCGACCAGATCCTCGGCGCGCCGAAACACGAGTACACCCGTTCGCTGATTTCTGCGGTCCCGCGGCCGCACGTGAAGCTGAGACGCTTTCCCCAGGTCAGCTACGGCGGGCGCGACACCGAGTTCAAGATCGAAGACCTCGCACGGAACTGGCCCAAGCCTGCAGCCTCCGGATCGGGCAACCTGCTCGAGGTCAAGGAAATCACGAAGCAGTTTGTCATAAAGTCCTCCATCATTCCCTCCTGGAACAGCTACTTCACCGCCGTGGACCAGGTGTCTTTCGACATCCGCGACGGCGAAGTCTTCGGACTGGTCGGTGAGAGTGGCTCCGGAAAGTCGACCGTCGCACGGATGATCGCCACGCTTCATGGCGTCGACGGCGGCCAGATCCTCTTCGATGGCGAAGACATGACTGCCATGGACGCGGAAGGCATCGCCCGTTACCGGCGCCAGATCCAGATGATCTTTCAAGATCCCTTTTCCAGCCTGAACCCGCGCATGACAGTCGCCGACATCGTGGCGGAACCGCTGCTGCACCTTGGCATTCTGCAGAAAGAGGACGCCAAACTGCGCGTGCGTGAGTTGCTGGACCGTGTCGGCCTGGCGAAGGACGCTTGGCGCAAGTATCCGCACGAGTTCTCGGGCGGCCAGCGCCAGCGCATTTCCATAGCCCGTGCCCTGGCGACCCAGCCCCGCTTTCTGATCTGCGACGAGCCGACCAGCGCGCTCGATGTTTCCATCCAGGCCCAGATCCTGAACATCCTGAAGGACCTGCAGGAACACCTCGGGCTGACCATGCTGTTCATTAGCCACGATCTCCCGGTGGTGCGGCAGATGTGCGACCGCGTGGGCGTCATGAAGCAGGGGCAACTGGTCGAGCAGCAGGAGACCGAAGCGCTGTTCGATGCGCCGCAGCACCCCTATACACGCGAACTGCTCAACCTGATGCCGCGCCTGGAACAGTTGTCGGGCTAGAGCATGTTCCGACCACATGGGATCAATTTGATGGGTTTTGAAGTCTCATTCGGCAAGGCGCGTTGCGCAGCGCGATGCGGCGCATCGGGCAAGCATCGCAATGCTGCCGATGAGGCTTCAAAACCCACCGAAGGCCGGGTTCTTTTCCGCCCTGACAGTGTTGCGGCTCTTATCCGATGCTCTGCATCGCATTGCGAACCGCGCCTTGTCAGATCGGAAAATCTCCCCGGTCAAATGATGCCATGTGGTCGGAATATGCTCTAGCGCATGTTTCAGACATTCGGGACTGCAGGCGGAGTGAAGAGAATACTGTGCAAGAGACATGAGCGTTATTGACCGGGCGGATCAGCTAGAGCTTGGCAGCCTGATCCGCAAATGCCGCAAGCAAAGAGGCCTCACGCTGCAGGCGCTTTGCGACAAGGCCGGCCTCTCGCCGGGCTATCTCTCCCAGGTGGAGCGGGCCATGGCGACACCGTCGCTGGGGACCCTCGCCCAGATCGCCCATGCTCTGGACCTGGGCCTGGATTACTTCGTCTCCTGCCCGAAGCCAGCGGATGCAGTCACCCGCGCGGACCAGCGCGCCACCTTTCAGGTTTCAGATTCCGGCGTCAGCTACGAAACCCTGAGCGCCGGATTTCCCGGTCACGAACTCTCCTCCTACATCATCCACAGCCCGCCCGGCTATGAATCGGAAAGCTTTCAGCACGAGGGCGAGGAATTCGTCTACATCCTGAGCGGCATGGTCGAGCATAGTCTGGGCGGTGAAAGCTTCCTCCTGCGCCCCGGCGACAGCCTGCACTTCAAAGGCTCCACTCCCCATTCCTGGAAAACCGTCGGCGACAGCCCGGCGCGCATGCTCTGGACCGGAACCCTTGCTGTATTGCAAAACCGGGGGAAAGACATCCTTCCGGGGCGCCAGTCCCAAAGCGCCCTGCGTTAAATCCGTAGCTGGAAAGCTGCTTTAATACCAATGAGCGGTCGAGACGGACCGGTTACAGGGTGACGCCACCGATGCTGGCTCCGCCGCAGACATAGAGCGTCTGCCCGGTGACATAGCCGTTGCGCGGATCGGCAAAGAAGAGGATCGCTCGCGACACGTCGTCCACCGTGCCGATCCGGCGCACCGGTAGATTATCGGCTAACTTTTGCTGCCGCTCGCTGCCCTTCTCGATAATACCCCAGAAGTTGTCGGTCAGGACCGGCCCCGGCGCGACCACGTTGACGGTGATGCCCTCCGGCCCCAGTTCCAGCGCCCAGGTCCGTGCCATACCGTGCAGGCCGGCCTTGGAGTAGGAATAGGCGGTGCGGGTCGGCGCACCCATGGCAGCGCGGGAGGAATTAAAGATGATGCGCCCGAATCCACGCGCCTTCATCGCCGGCAGAAAGGCCTTCACGAAGGTCAGCGCCGCGCCCGCATGTAACTGGGTGAGCGTCAGGAGGTCGTCAGGCGCCGCCTCTTCGATCAGGTTGGGTAAAATGATGCCGGCGTTATGAATGAAGTGCGTGACCGCGTCACCGGCGGCGATCTCCTCTGCCGCCTGCTGCGTTTCCCTCGGGTCGGTCAGATCGGCTTTTACGGTCGTTAGCCGTTCGTGACTCCAGTCCGGCGCGCGGCGCGCCACGGAGATGACCTCGTAACCGAGATCCAGAAAATCCCGGCAGAGCCGTTCGCCGATCCCGGCGCTGCCGCCCGTTACCACCGCCCGATAGGTCGCGTCGTTCATGCCGCAGACTCCTCGACCAGGGCCAGAACGCGCAGGGGACTGCCCGAGCCGTGCTTGATCTTCAGCGGCGGACAGATCAGCAGAGCCCCGGTCGGCGGCAGGAGATCCAGGTTTGCCAGACATTGCAGGCCGTAACGTCCGGCGCCGTGCAACAGATAGTGCGCGGGATAGGGCGGCGAGAGATGCGCGGCCTGTCCGGCGTCGGTTCCGACACACTCCGTGCCGAAGCCGACCACGTTGCGCTCGTCGATCAGGAATGTGATGGCGTCCGCATCCGGTCCCGGCGAGTGAGCCCCGTCTTCCCGCATATTGAGGTAAGCCGCCGGGTTGCGCTTCGACCAGTCGGTGCGCATCAGCACCCAGCAGCCTTCAGGTATTTGCCCGTGCTTCTCTTCCCAGGCCAGCAGGAAGTCTTTGGTCATGAGGAAGTCTTCGTCCTCCGCCGATTCCTTCGAGCAGTCGATCACGCAGACCGGTCGCACGAAGCCGTCCACCGGAATGGAGTCGACGGCGGCATTGGGCAAATCCTTGCCGGACACCCAGTGCACCGGTGCGTCGAAGTGCGTGCCTGTGTGTTCGCTGCAACTGAAGTTGCGCCAGTACCAGGCCGGCCCCCGGTCGTCGTAACGCGAAACCTCCTCGACCCGGAAGCGCGCGCACTGCCCGAACTCCGGCGGCAGGATGATGACCGGGAAGTCGGGATCGAGGGTGTGGGTCAGATCCACCGTCCGGATCTGGCCGTTCACCAGCGCCTCCGAGAGCGTCGAGAGGAGAGATGTACTCATGATCTCAGGCTCCTTCCGGCTGAGTCAGTTCCCGTTCCAGCACCCGGGGATCTTCTTTCCAGCGCAGCATGAAATCTTCCGCCACGTCGCCGACGGCAATGTCTTCCAGACCCTGCTGCAGGGCGCCGACCACCGCCTTGGCCAGCCTTTCGGGCGTGACTTTGGGCGGCGGCAGATGCTGACGCCAGTCTTCCTCCAAAGGACCGAAGAGCGCGTTCAGGACCTTCACCCCCGAACCCCGGAACTCGCCGCGCAGGCACTGGCTGAGCGAATAGGCCGCCGCCTGGCTGGCCGAGGTCGAGCCGTAGGCCGGCCAGTTGGAGAGCGCGTAGACCGACAGCAGGTTGACCCAGGCGCAGGCCGAGTTCACGCCGTCGGCGCCCCGGAAGCGCATGCCGGGACCGAAGGCCTGGATCAGGCGCAGGGGACCGAAGTAGTTCACTTCCATCTCGTCCCGCGCCGTGACGATTCCGTCCCGGTCCATCGCACCGCCGGCGCGCACATGCTCCGCCGTGTTGATGAGGATATCGACTTTGCCGCCGATCTCGCTCGCCAGTTCCTTGACCGAAATCGTATCGGTGACGTCGAGCGGCATGATCTCCACGTTGGGGATCGCCGCCAGTTCCTCGGCGCCGCCATAGGGCCGCCAGGTCTCGGCGATGCCGACGAAGACCAGCGAGGCGCCGGCGGCCGAGACTGCCCTGGCCATGGCCTGGCCGAGCGGCGTACGCCCGTCGGTGATGAGCACCCGGCGATGCTTCGGATCGCAGGTCAACTCCCGCAACTGCTTATCATCCGCCATGTTGGCCGTCTCCTGTTCCGGCAGGGCCATGAGCACGCCCTGGCCCGATTTGTCCGTGCGGGCGATCATGCGCACCCGCCCGCCTTCCGGCACGTCGCCGTGGATATGCGCCAGCACCGTGATCCCCGCGTCCAGTTCCACGGTGCCCGCGCGCCAGGGGGTGCGCTCCCGGAAGTAGACATTGGTGCTGGTCTGAATGGTCGTCTCCGCGATCAGCCGTCCGCCCTCGGGCATATCTTTCCAGGAAAGATCCATGGAAAGGCACTTGGGACAGGCCTCGCGCGGCGGGTAGGTGACCGCGCCGCAGTCGCCGCAGCTCTGCAGGACGAAGCGCCCCTCCGCCGCCGCCACTGTGAAGCCGAGCGCCTTGCGGCTGCGCGATGTCGGCGGCAGGGTCGGCAGCACCGTGCGCTTTTGCGGGTCCTTGCGCGGCGGGCGTTGGATCGGATCGGTCATGCGCCGGGCCCCGCCAGAATTGCGGCGCCGGAACAGAGCCCGCGGTCGTAGTTGATCATACCGAAACCCGAAACCACGGCGAGTTTAGCGTTCTCAACCTGGCTGCCGAGCGCGCTGCCTGTCACCTGCCGCAGCGCTTCGACCATACCCAGATAACCGCCAGCGGCCCCTGCCTGCCCGACGGAAAGCTGACCGCCGGAGGTGTTGTGCGGAAAGCTGCCGCCGTTGGTGAGGTCATGACTGCGCACGAAGTCCGCACCCTCACCCTTACCGCAGAAACCTAGATCCTCGAACTGCATCATGGAGATGACCGGATAGTCGTCGTAGGTCTCGAGCAGATCGATGTCGCCCGGGGTGACGCCGGCCATGGCCCAGAATTCCGCCCGGTCCATCTCCCAGCCGCCGCGCATCTGGATCGGATCGTCAGGAAAGGCGTTGTGCCGTTCGATGGTGGAGAGGACGCGCACGGCGGGTAGGTCCAGGATCTTTGCCGTTTCCTCACGCATCACCAGAAAGGCCTCGGCGCCGGCGCAGGGCATGACGCAATCGAAGAGCGCGATGGGATCGGAGATCGGCCGGGCGGCAATGTACTGTTCCAGGCTCAAGGGCTTCTTCATCAGGGCATGGGGAAAGCTGAGCGCGTTGTCGCGCTGGGCCACGCAGATCCTGCCGAAGTCCTCCCGGGTCGCGCCGTAGCTTTTCATATAGTGGTCGGTCAGCAGGCCGAAGCTGGCATTGGGCCCGCCGGAGCCATAGGGATAGGAGGCATCCTGGGCGAAGCGGCTGAAGCTGGAGAGCATGCGGCGGAAGGAATCCACGTGGTTCGCGTCACCCGAGACACAGGCCACCATCTCTGCATCGCCACACTGAACGGCCCGCGCGGCGCGGCGCAGGCTGACCACGCCCGAGGCCCCGCCCATGGGAATATGATCGAGCCAGCGCGGCGTCAGCCCGAGGTGTTGGGTCAGCCCCACCGCCGTGTCGGGAAAGAGTGTGAAGGAGGAGACGCAGAAGCCGTCGATATCCTGCGGTGTCAGTCCTGCGCCCCGCACCAGTTCGCCGAGCGCACGCGCGATCCACCAGTGGGCCGGTTCCGGCGAATAGCGCTGATAGGGCACGGTGACGGGCACGGCGGCGACCACGCCGTCATAGGCCTGCCGGACCGCTGCGCCCCGTCCCGCCATCAGGCCACCGCCCGCTTTTTCAAGTGGCGAAGATCGATGGTATCGGGTTTCTCCCGCAACTCCTCGACCAGCGTCTTGAGCTCGCCACGCTGCACCTTATTGGTTGAGGTCAACGGCAGCGACTCGACGAAGGCGACGTAGCCCGGCGCCTTGTAATAGGCGAGCTGTTCCAGCGACCAGCGTGTGATGTCCTCGGCGATCTGCAGCGCCTCGTCGCGGGAAAAGCGCTCCGCCGGCACGACACAGACGAAGACCTCGTCGCCCCGCACCGGATCCGGCGTGGCGGCAACGGCAACGGCGGCCACCTGCGGATGACGCAGCAGCACGCCCTCGACCTCGATGGCGGCAATGTTCTCGCCGGAGCGGCGGATGACGTTCTTCTTGCGGTCCACGAAGGCAAGGGTCCCATCCGGGTTCCGCCGCACGATGTCGCCGGTGTGGAACCAGCCGCCGCGCCAGGCTTCATCGGTCGCTCCGGGGTCTTTGAGGTAGCGGTCGAAAAAGCCGTAGCGCGGATTGTCCCCATTCCGGCGGACCAGCAGTTCGCCAGGCTCGCCCGCTGCCGCTTCGGAGCCATCGTCGCGCTCGATGCGTACGGCAATCTCTTCTTCCGCCGCGCCGAAGCAGCGGGTCCCGATGTGCCGGGGCTCGCGCGCTGCGGCGACCACCGCGCCGTTGCCGGTCTCGGTCATGGCCCAGGCTTCGATCAGAGGCACGCCGAAGCGCTCCTCAAAGGGCCCATGCAGCCGTTCTTCCACCCCGGCGCCGAAACCGAAGCGCACGTTGTGCTCCTTGTCCGCATCACTTTCCGGCGCCGACATCAGCATGGCCGGCATGACACCCAGATAGTGCATGATGCTGGCCCTGGAGCGGCGCACCGAGTCCCACCAGCTCCTGGGGTGAAAGCGGTCCAGAACCGTCAGGCAGCCGCCGACCGCGATCATGGCCATGGTCGAGCAGGCCAGGGCATTCATATGAAACAGCGGCAGCGGCGTGATCATCCGCTCGCCTTCGAAATTGAGCGCACAGTGGCCACCGACAAAGCGATACCAGTGGCCGCAGTTCAGAAAGTAGCTGTTGTTCAGCACGCAACCCTTCGGCAGGCCTGTGGTCCCGGAGGTATAGAGCAGGGCGGCTTCATCATCGAAGCCTCCGCTCTGTTCTTCAACTGCCTGCATTGCCGCGGGTACGGCATCCTCCGGCCCAATCACCTCTAGCCCGCCTTCAAGCCCGGCTTTCTCCAGATCCTGATGCCGCGCCTCCAGGGCGACAGCCAGGCACATCTCGGAATGTTCAACCAGGTATGCCAGTTCGGCCGCCCGCAGATCCGGATTGATCGGTACGAGCGATGCACCCAAGCGGTTCAGCGCCAGCCAGTGAATCAGAAAGGCCGGCCGGTTCTCCAGCAGAAGGCCGATCCGGTGCCCTTTGCCATAGCCTGCCTCCCGGTAGGATTCAGCCTTCGCTTCCACCGCTTTGAAAACCTCACCATAGGCTAGCTCTCCGGGATCAATCCCATAGATCTCAGCGGTCTCCAGCAGCAGGTTCATGAAGGGTCGGTCAGGCACTGCCTGCGCTGTTGCCGCGAAAAAGGAATAGACATTGGCGAAACTGACCGGATCTCTGAGCGCGCGTGTCATAGCTGGACCGTCACACGAAGAGCTGGATGTTACGATGGGGCGCATCGCAGTTCACCAGATCGACCCGTTTGCGCCGGATCTTCAGGTTGTCCTCGACCAGAGTAAGGCTGTGCCTTGCCCATCCGGCCAGAAGGGTCTGCTCGTCGAAGCGCGTCTCCACGTAGTGGAAGGGCGTATAGGTGCGATAGAGATTTTCCTCGTGATTGATCTCGTCGACGCTCGGCATCTGTAGCAGATGCTGACAGCGGCTTTTCGGTTTCTGCGAAAAGGTCCGCTGCCCCTCCAGCCGCTGGACGCGCGTGCGCAGCAGCAGGCGGTCTTCGTACATCAGGGAGGTGGTCAGGTGCTCCTCCTCCTGATCCGGTTCCAGGGGCATCCAGTAGATGCCGTCCTCTGTGAAGAGATCGAGCCACTCGGGAAAGCGTCGCTCGTCGATCATCCGGGCCTCGGCAATGACGAAGTCGATCAGATCCTGCGCGCTCGGTGTCATGCCGCGGACCCCTCCGACGAGACCAAATCTTCCATAGAAAGTGTCATGAACTTCTCCCAGGCCCGGAACTGATTGCGCATCTGGGCTTCCGTGGTCCCGTTGTAGGTCGCGTTGGGCGTCGCGCTTTCCGCCGGGTCGTAGAGTCGCAGCATATTGACCCACTGGTTGCCGTCGCTGGCCAGGCCCATCTGCGCGCGCTCGTACATCTCCAGATCGTCGTGTCCAACAATCGAGGTCGGAGCATTGATCAGCCGGTTGTACATGGCGGTGCGCTGCAGCAGCTTGTCCGGCGCACCGACCAGACGGAAGATCCAGGACTCCACCAGCGTCTTGTCGGCCGCGATTGGCTTGAAAAGTCGCAGCGACTGGATCGGGCCCTTGATCATCATGTTCGGGAAGTAGACCGTGTTGTGCCGGTTCTCGTCGAGGATCGCCTTGGCCCGTTCCTCGCCGTAAGCTTCGACCATCAGTTCGAAATAGCCTTCGATCGCCGAGTAGTCGGAATGGATCGAGTGATGCACCCCGGTGTGGCCATGTCCATTGTCCCAGGTGCGGATGCCCATGTTTTCGAAGAACTCGTAGGGTGACATGAAGGGCAGGATGCACTCCACGGCCATGGGTTTAGGCCCGTCACCGCCCTCCTGCTCCCAGATCTCCTTTACCGTCCCGGCGGAGGATTCATGCGCCACCATGGGATGACAGGTATCGGTCTGGTTCTCGACCAGCATCTTCCAGTTACAGTGATGCATGTAGCGCAGGGGCGACCCGACCACCTCCAGCCGGCCCTCGGGCGAACGGTCGATCATGTTGTCGAGGCTGGAGAGGGACTCGCCGAAAAACTCGGCGAAGTCGGGACCGCCATCGTTGATCTTCGCGAAGATGAAACCACGGTAGTTCTCAACGTGCTTCACCGGAGTCATGCCTTTGCCAGCGCAGGACTCGGGCAAACCGGTGTTCTCGTAACCCTTCTTCAAGGGCACCGCCAGCAGGCTGCCGTCGGTCTTGAAGGACCAGGCATGATAGGGGCAGCGAAAGAATTTACCGGCATTGCCCTGCCGGTCGATCACCACCTGCGTACCCTTGTGCGGACAGCGGTTGAAGAGCACGCGGATCGAGTTGTCGCTGTGCCGGACCATCAGGACCGGCTGGCTGCCGATCTCGGTGGCGCTGTAATCGCCCTTGTTCGGGATCTGGCTGTCATGGCCGACATAGATCCAGGCGTTGCGGAAGAGGTGCTCCATTTCCAGCGCGAAGACATCCTGACTGCAGTAGAGATCGCGATGCACCTCTCCCTCGCGGATCAGACCGCGGATCGCTTCGAGACTGTCGTTCCCGTTGATCATGTTTGCCTCCCGTCTCCCTCTAGAGGTCCAGAACGAGTTTCGCCGAGCGGGCGCGCGAGACGCAGATCTGCATCACCTTGCCTTCGGCCTTTTCGCTGTCCGTCAGCACCACATCGCGGTGATCCGGCTCGCCGGAGATCACTTCGGTCTGGCAGATCCCGCAATCGCCGCGCTGACAGTCGTAGATCAGGTCATGACCGGCCGCCTCCAGCACTTGGATGATGCTTTCGCCCACAGGCACGCTGTAGGTCTCGCCGGTCGAAGCCACTTCCACCTCAAAGGGCGTATCACCCGTTTGGGGTACAGGCGGCGTAAAGAGTTCGAAGTGGATCTTTTCTTCCGGCCAGCCACGCGCGCGGGCCGCGGCCTGGACCGCCTCGATCATGGGCTTGGGGCCGCAGACGTAGAGATGCCGGTCGTTGGCCCCGCCGGCCAGGACAGATTCGACATCCAGCGGTCCGCCGGTTAGGTCATCGTAGTGCTCGGCCAGCCGTTCCCCGAGCAGGCTCCGCAAGGTCTCCAGAAAGGCCAGGCTTCCCTGGGCGCGGCCGGAATAATGCAGGGCGAAGTCCTGACCGCGGCGTAGCAACTCGCTCGCCATGGAGGCGATGGGCGTGATCCCGATTCCGCCGGCGATCAAAAGTGCTGGCCCCTTATCCTCCGAAAGTGGGAATTCGTTCTTCGGCAGCGTTGCGGAAACCTGATCGCCCGCCTTCAAGCCATGCATGAAGGAAGACCCGCCCTGTGACTCTTCTTCGAGCCGCACGCCCAGCCGGTACTCGGCCATGCCCACACCGGTCTCACAGGAAGGGTCCAGGTTCACCAGCGAATAGGGCCGGTCGTCTCCGTTCGGCAACTTCACCCGGATATGAGAGCCGGGACTGTAACCCGGCAAGCCGCTGCCATTCACCGGTTCCAGCCGTAAAGACCGGACCATCGGCGCTTCCTCGATCACCTCGACGACCTTGAGTTCCAGCTCATCCATTCAGGCCACCTCCGACCGGGGTTCGTTCTGCGCCTCAGGCTCCGAGAAACTCTTGATGGTCTCCAGAGCACCGTTCAGAGCTTCCCCCGCCGGGTCCTGAAGCGCGGCTTCATGCAGGCGCCGCGCCCAGTCGGCCGCATCTTCCCGGCCGCGCACCAGTTCGATGCCGCTCATCACCCGGTCGTACTTGCTGAGGGAGCGTTCGTGCGTATCGCTATAGCCCTTGATCAGGCGGCGGCAGCGCGCGATCTCGACCGCAAGGATATAGTCGTCTTTTGCCGTCCGCGTGACATTCGCCAGCCATTGCGTCATGTGCGCGGTCTCAACCTCATGGCGCAGAAGTTTCCGGCGCCAGGGGCGGAGCGATGACAGCAGATAGAGTGACAGGAAGCCGCGCAGACTGTCGCTGCGCAGTCGTTTGCCGCCGGTGAAGAGAGACAGCAACCAGTGAACCAGGCCATTGTCCTCGGCGCCCCGGCCGAGAAAGGCGGGCAGCAGGCCGGCCAGTTCCTGGATACGCGGATGCATGAACTCGGTCGTCGTCACGATCTGGTCTTCCGCCGCCGAGATCTCCTCGCGGATGCGCGAAAAGCGGCTGCGCCGGGATTTCAGATCCGCCACCCGGATCACGTCCTGATAGATCATGGCGGCAGCCAGGTACTTGGCCACCGTGTCCGTAAGGACATAACCCTCATCGCCGCCGCCGATCTGCCTGTCCAGCGCGAGGACCTCTTCGAGCCGAGTGAGATACTCCTCGCCGTAGGCGTTGTCCTGGTAGTCGATCGTCCGGTTCAGGCCGGCACGCAAAATCGGCTGCAGGTGAGCGGGAAAAGAGCTTTGCGCGCGCTTGCAGAGCGCCTGGTACGTCTCCTGCTCTGCCTCGCTGCCACCCTGCAATGCGGGCAGGGCCTGCTCCTGCTCTTCTTCTTCGCCATCAAGTGGCGTCTCTTCCAGGCAGCCATAAGCCGCATCGAAAGCCCGCAGGCTGGCCTCCACACCGACACCGCCGGCCCGGATCGCCTCCTCGAAGGCCTCGCGCGGGAAGGGCAGGGCGCCGGACCCCGCGATGGCGCCGAACAGCGTCGCGGAAATCACACTGCCGTTCGCGCTTGCCAGCGCGGCAAGATCCGCACGGAGAAAGCGCTGCGCCGCCAGCGATGCCGCGACCTCGACCGCCTGCGGGTCGTTGATGCCATCGCCGGGCGCAGACTTTTCGGCGACCGCCAGGGAACGGTGGGTCGAGGCGATCAGGGTTGTCCGGTCGGGCGAAACCAGTCCGCGCTGGATCGCGCGCCCGGCCTCCATCCATTCGGCTGCCACCACGAGGTCCACATCGCCCGGCGTCGGCATCAGGGCCAGCACCGGTGCCTTCCCGCCGGCCTCGATCATCTCGACGTAATAGAGTGTCGCGCCGGTCCGCTGCGCCACCCCGGGCACACTGGTCGACTGAGCCACCCAGCCGCGCGATTCCGCCAGCGCTACGAGCCAGTTGGTGACCACGCCGCCGCCCTGTCCGCCGATGGCGAGCACGGCGACGCAGATCGGCCGGTCCTGCGAGAGCGTGTCAGCCATCAGGAAGACTCCAGCAGGCGCTTGTCGTCGCGGCGGCTCTGGAGCCTCTCGGTGACCGCGCTGCGCAGCTTAGCGAAGGTCTTGTCCCAAAAGCCCGGATTGTGGATCGCATCGGCCCGGTAAAAGGACGGGCAGAGCACGGCAGCGTCCGCCACCTCGCCGCAGTGTCCGCAGGCGACACAGGTGTGGTCGACGAAAGCGACCGGATCGTCCCGCAGTGGATCTTCGCTCTCTTTCAGGGTCAGGGAAGGGCAGCCGGAGATGCGCGTACAGGCATGATCGCCGGTGCAGATATCCGCATCGACCCCGAACTTCTGCTCGACCACGCGCTGGCCTTCGCCGAGCGCCTTGCGGCGGATCGGGCGCTCCCGGCGTTGGCGGTTCAACATGCACTCGCTGGAGGCCACCACCACCTTGGGGCCGCTTTCCGGCGTGGTCAGCGCCTCCTCGATCACATCGCGCATGGCCGCTACGTCATAGGTGTGATCGATGCGCCGCACCCACTTGACGCCTACGCCCCTGACCGCATCCTCGATCGGATGCCGGGTCGAGCGGTGACGGTTGCCGGCACGCGAGGAAAGGATGTCCTGTCCACCCGTCGCCGCGGCGTAGTAGTTGTCGACGATCAGGATCACATCGTCGCTCTTGTTGAAGACCGCGTTGCCGATCCCGCTGGCCAGGCCGTTGTGCCAAAAACCGCCGTCGCCCATGATCGAGATCGAGCGCTTGCCCTTGGCCACGTTGAGACCGGAGGCCGAGGCCGCCCCCAGACCATAACCCATGGTGCTCGCACCGATGTTGAAGGGTGGCAGGATCGAAAAGAGATGGCAGCCGATGTCGCAGGCGATGTGCCGCTCGCCCACATCCTGCTGCGCCAGGGTCAGGGCCGAGAAGATCGGCCGCTCGGGACAGCCGGTGCAGAAGCCGGCAGGCCGTGCGGGAACAGCGTCATTCAAGGCTGAAGTAACTTCTTCAGGCAGTTCAATGCCGGCTTTTGCCATCGGCACGGCAGCGGGCCGCTCGTCGAGCCCGTCGAGGAAGCCGCGAATACCGTCGATCAGGGCCTTGTTGGTGTACTCGCCTGCTTTGGGCAGGACGTCCTTGCCATGCAGCGGGGTGTGAACCGCGGCCCGGCGCAATATGGTGGAGACAGCCTGCTCGAGATGATCGGGCTGCCCCTCCTCGACCATCAGGACCGCCCGCTTGTCAGAGCAGAATTCCACCACCTCCTGGTCGATAAGGGGATAGGTCACGTTCAGGACATAGAGCGGCACCCGGGTCTTGCCGTAGACGTCAGCGAGGCCGAGCTGGCGCAGCGCGGCGATCACGCCGTTGTAGTGACCGCCCTGCAGGATGATCCCAATGTCCGGAATATCGCCCTCGAAGACCTCGTTCAATTTTCGCGATTTGATGAACTCGACCGCCGCGGGCCAGCGCTTGGCGATCTTTTCCTGCTCATGCGCGAAGGAGGCGGGCGGCAAGACGATCCGGTCGGTTTCGCGCCGCGGATTATTGCGTGCCTGCTCGAGCGTGAAGTCCGGGCGGACGTTGTCGCGGGTCTGAAAGCTGCCGTGCACATGACAGGCACGGATCCGCAGCTCCAGCATGACGGGGGTGTTGCTGGCTTCTGACAGTTCGAAGCCGTCCCGCACGGCCTTGACGATGGATTCCGCGTTGGGCCGAGGGTCCAGCAGCCAGATCTGCGATTTCATGGCGAAGGCGTGCGAGCGCTCCTGCATGATGGAGGAGCCTTCGCCGTAGTCTTCGCCGACGATGATCAGAGCCCCGCCCGTTACCCCGCCGGAGGAAAGATTGGCCAGAGCGTCGGAGGCGACATTGGTGCCCACGGTCGACTTCCAGGTCGCCGCGCCACGGATCGGATAGTGCATGGAAGCGGAAAGCATTGCGGCGGCGGCCGCCTCGCTGGCGCTGGCCTCGAAATGCACGCCCAGCTCGTCGAGGATATCCTTGGCATCGGCCAGAACGTCCATCAGGTGCGAAATCGGCGCGCCCTGGTAGCCGCCGACGTAGCTGACGCCGGACTCCAGCAAAGCCTTGGTGACCGCAAGAATCCCTTCGCCACGAAAGGTCTCTCCGGCCCCGAGCCGCAGCGCCTGTACCTCCTGAACAAAAGACCGTTCAGCCAACGCCCACCTCCCCTGAACCTGTTCCGGCCCTGAAACCTGTTCCCGAAAGCTTAACGCGATCATGCAGGTCGAGAATTATATTCTTTTTCATATATTCGGCCTCAGCGCTCTTTGAGTCAATCCAATTTATATGAAAATGCGATTTTTTATGTTTGAAACGATTGATTCCGGAAGCGAGATGTGATGACATCCAGGCATGACCAGCCTGCGACAGATCAAGCTGACCGAGGATGACGCCTCGCCTTTTGTCGACGGCTATCTGCTTTATCTCCTGGCTGCGACCAGCCATGCGCTCTCGAGCCAGTTTCACCGCCAGGTCAAGACAAGCGGCGTCAAGGTGCAGACCTGGCGTGTTCTCGCCTGCCTGATCGACCGGCCTGGACTCATGCTCACGGAACTGGCGCAGTTCGTTCTGCTGGAGCAGTCGCACCTGACCAAGATCATCGATCAACTGCAGGCAGGGGGGCTGGTCGAAAAGCGCCACGACGCCTCCGACCGGCGGCGAATCCAGATTTACATCACGCCTCCGGGGCGCAGCCTCGTGGAGCCCTTGATCGCTGCGGCGAAGGCCCATGAGCAGCAGGCCACATCGGCTTTGAGCGCGGAGGAAGAGAAGAGCCTGAAGGCCATCCTGCACAAGTTGATCCGTGCCCAGCGCCCCTCGGCGAAACGGCCGAAGGCGGCAGAGGGTTCTGAACCGGAAGTCGCGTGAGCAATGGACTGCCGCGCGACGAGATCGAACGAGAGGAGAGGGCGGACAGATCAAGGAAGAGGATCAGATCCTTGCATCGAGAAACTGTCCATGCTGCGGACAGGTAACGAAAAACCCGGCCCGTGAGCGCAGAGCTGATCTAGCTTTGCAACAGCAGTTCGGACCGGGCGCCGGAACTGACGGCTTGACAATAGTTTCATATGAAACCATTTTGGTCGAAACCCGAAGCAAGGCGCCACAGACCGGGCGGAAAGACTTGGGGAAAGAGAGGCAAAGACCGGACAGCGGCAGCAATCTGAGGTGGCTCTGGAGATAATTTTCATCAGGCCGGGATAATGATTGACCGACTGGTCGGTTTTTATTAGCGTGAAGCTGTGAGGTTCCGTGTGGGCCTGACAGGATGTCCGAGCGGCAAGCTCTGTGGCATCCTGGCTTTGAAAGAATAATGCGCCCTCGACAAGGGGGCGGACGGCTAACGATAGGGAGAGACATGATGAAAATCTTCAAACCGCTTGCGGCTGTAGCCCTGGGCGCGGCGCTGTCGGCCTCGACTGCCATGACCGCCCTGGCCGCGGAGACGACCCTGATCATCTCGAGCTGGGCGCCGCCGACTCATGGCATGAACGCCATGATGTGGCCGAAGTTCATCGAGATGATCGAAGAGGCGACCGAAGGCCGGGTGACGGCGCAGATCAAGTACAAGCTCGGTCCGCCCCCGGCGCAGTTCGACCTGATCCAGGACGGCGCCGCCGACATCACCTGGATTTTCCACGGCTACAACCCGGGCCGCTTCGTCGCGACGCAGTTGATCGAACTCCCCGGCTATGAGGGTTCGGCCGAAGCCGCCTCGGTCGCCTACTGGCGTGCTTACGAGAAGTACCTCAAGACGGCGGACGAGCATAAGGGCGTGAAACTTATCGCCCTGCACACCCATGGCCCCGGACAGCTCCACAGCGCGACCAAGGTCACAGAGCTGAATCAGATCAAAGGCATGAAGCTGCGGCTCGGCGGCGGCGTCTCCGGCGCAGTCGGTGATACGCTCGGCGCAACCGGCATCCGCGTCCCGGCGCCGAAGGTTTACGAGACCCTGGCCTCAAACGCCGCCGACGGCGTCATGATGCCGATGGAAGGCAAAAAGGGCTTCAAGCTGACGGAAGTGGCCCAGCACAGCTATGTCATGCCGGGCGGTTTCTACCGCGGGTCCTTCGCCTCGATCATGAACCAGGAGAAGTTCGACTCCCTGTCCAAACAGGATCAGGAAGCCCTGATGACGGTCTTCGGCGAACCGGCCTCACGTATGGCCGGCCAGGTCTGGGATCAGATCGACACCATCGGCACGGACGCCACCAAGGCCGCGTCGGACAACTCGCTGAACACGGCGAGCGAAGCCGACCAGAAGGCTTACGGCAAGATGGCCAAGCCGATTATCGAAGCGACGATTTCCGCCGCGCGTGACAAGGGCGTTGACGCCGAAGCTGCGGTCAAATTCATCGCCAGTGAAATGGCAGGGAATTAAGGCGGAAGACTAGCTGATTATCGTTAAGCCGGTTTCGCCATGACGACCGTCCGTTCCGGAGAGGAGGCATGGACCCGCCACGCGCTGGTCCATGCCCCTTCCTACCTCGCGGCCGCCGCGCTCTTTGCGCTGATGCTCATGACCTTCGCCGACGTTGTTCTGCGCAGCACGCTGAACGCACCGATCTCGGCGGCGACGGAATTGACGCGGCTCTTCATGGCGATCATCGTCTTTTCGGCGCTGCCGGTCATTACCTGGCGCAACAGCCATATCGTCGTCGATCTGCTCGATCCCTTCTTTAAGGGCAGGTTCGCGCAGATCCGCGATGTTCTGGTCGATGCCCTGGCCGGGATCGTCATCTTCTGGCCGGCGATCCGGGTTTTCGAACTGGCTGAGCGGGCCAAGCAATACGGCGATACCACCGAGTATCTGCACCTGCCGCAATTCTACATCGCCTACTTCATCGCCTTCAGCACCTTCGTCACTGCGGTGATTCTGATTATCAGGGCGGTGCTGCGCCTGCTCGCGCCGCGTTACCTGGCGGACGCCGAAAGCGCATGAGCTTCTCGAACAAATCGGTACGGCTGCGAGCTGCGGGCGACCCAAGAGTCTTCATGAGGACGCCTGAATGCTGACCGCCTCCATCGGCTTCGCCGCCGTCCTCGTCCTCGTGTTCCTGCGCATGCCGATCGCTTTCGCGATGGGCTTGGTCGGCATTGTGGGTTATGCAATGGAAACCACGCCGCGCGCGGCCATCTCCATGGGCGGGCGGCTGATCATCGACACGGCGCAGGACTACGGCCTCTCGGTTGTTCCCCTCTTCATCCTGATGGGACTCTTCGTCAACAAAGGCGGCCTCTCGCGCGAACTCTATCAGGTCTCCTATGTTTTTCTCGGCCACCTGCGCGGCGGCCTCGCCATGGCAACCATTGTCGCCTGCGGTGGTTTCTCTGCGATCTGCGGATCTTCGCTCGCCACCGCGGCGACCATGTCCAAGGTCGCCATGCCGCAGATGCGCAAGTTCGGCTATTCCGACGGTCTTTCCACCGCCTCGATCGCCGCCGGCGGCACACTGGGAATCTTGATTCCGCCCAGCGTCATCCTGGTGATCTACGGCCTGCTGACCGAAACCAGCATCGGCAAGCTCTTCATCGCGGGCATCGTGCCGGGCCTCATCGGCATCCTCTTTTACCTGGCCGCCGTGCGCTACACGGTCTTCCGAGACGCGGAGTCCGGGCCGGCGGGCGAACGCTCCGACTGGCGCGCGCGACTGGCCGCTCTGAAGGACGTATGGGCGGTTCTGGCTCTCTTCGTTCTGGTGATCGGCGGACTCTATGGCCTCTTCGACTTCTGGCCGCTCAATCTGACCTTCTCGCCGACGGAAGCTGCCGGCATGGGCGCCGCCGGCGCCTTTCTGATCGCCCTGTCGCGCAAGACCCTGAGTTTCGCGGCGGTCCGGGAAGTACTTTTCGAGACTGCCCACACCACGGCCAGCCTCTTCGCCGTGCTGATCGGCGCCTGGATCTTCTCGAACTTCGTCAACCTCGCCGGTCTTCCCGAAGGCCTGATCGCGGCGGTGACCGGCTGGGGTCTGGATCCCATGATCGTCATGCTGATGATCCTCGGGATCTACATCATTCTCGGATGCGTCTTCGAGAGCCTCTCGATGCTGCTGCTGACGGTGCCGGTGTTCTTTCCGCTGGTGACCAGCCTCGGCTTCGATCCGGTCTGGTTCGGGATCGTCGTGGTGGTGGTCACGGAGATCAGCCTGATCACCCCGCCGGTCGGCTTGAACGTCTTCGTCCTCAAAGGCGTGGTCCAGGATGTCTCCACGGCGACCATCTTCAAGGGCGTCACCCCCTTCTGGGTGGTGGATATCCTGCGCCTGGCCCTGTTGGTCTTCGTGCCCTGGGTGGTGCTCTTCCTGCCCAATTCGATGTGAGCAAAAGACCATGACAGAAGAAGACGGCAAGGCCTTTGGCGTCCCGGAAATGCAGAACCTGCTGGCAGAGGCTTTTGCGCCCTGGATTCAGCAGTTGAAGATTATGCCCCTTGAAGTCTCGGCGCAGGGCGGCCGCTTCGAACTGCCGGAAAACGCGGATCTCTCACGCGAAGGCGGCATCGTTTGCGGCCAGGCCATTGCCGCTGTTGCCGATACGGTCGGTGTACTTTGCCTTTCGGCGCACAATGGCCGTTTTCGTCAGGTTACCACGGTCGATATGACCACCCACTTCATGCGGCCGCTCATGAAAGGCGGCGTCGAAGCCGAGGTCACGATCCTTTCCAATGGCCGTCGCATGGCCACGCTCAGGGTCGATTTCCGCCAGAGCGGCAAAGAGAAGATCTGTGCCGGCGCGACCTGCGCCTATGCTTACCTCGATCTTTAATCCACCTGAACTTGATCTGACTTGAGTCCGCGATCCTTGCCTTTTCATGTTGCAAATGCGGCAGACTCACTTCTCGCTTTTCGATAGCAAACCTCGTTTCTGCTAGAGCATATTCCGACCACAGGGAATCATTTGACCGGGGAGGTTTTCCGTTCTGACAAGGCGCGGTTCGCAATGCGATGCAGCGCATCGGATAAGAGCCGCAACGCAGTCAGGGTGGGAAAGAATCCGGCCTCTGGTGGGTTTTGAAGGCTCATCGGCAGCGTTGCGATGCTTGCCCGATACGCCGCATCGCGCTTCACAACGCGCCTTGCCGAATGAGACTTTAAAACCCATCAAATTGATCCCGTGTGGTCGGAACATGCTCTAGAATGCGCCTGGCGGGCGTTCGCAGGTCACGAGGTTGGGTCATGTTCATCAGCGTTTTCGACATCTTCAAAATCGGTATCGGCCCGTCGAGTTCGCACACCATGGGGCCGATGGTCGCTGCCAGCCGTTTTCTGCGCGAACTGCGGGACCGCTCGGAAACCCGGGTTGCCCGCGTGCGCGCCAGTCTTTACGGATCGCTCGCCTTTACCGGCAAAGGCCACGCTACGGACCGGGCGGTGTTCCTGGGCCTGCTCGGCTTTACCCCCGACAGCCTGGACGCTGAAGCCGCGCGCGAGAGCGAAGCCAATCTTTGGCGCGACAAGTGCATCGCGGCCAGGGGCCTGCCGGTCTTCGTCTTCAACCCGGAACACGATCTTATCTTCAACTACGGCCCGCCTTTGGAGGGTCATGCCAATGGTCTGAAGTTCATTGCCCTCGACCGGGAGGGTGAGACCCTGCTGGAGCGGATCTACTATTCGATCGGCGGCGGTTTCGTGGTCGAGGAAATGGAGCTGGAAGCTATGAATCAGGGCGGCGCCTCGGCCGAACAACCCAGCCACGCGCCCTATCCCTTCGCCACCGCGAAAGAGATGCTCGAGATGGGCGAAGAGAGCAGCCTCTCGATCGCCGAGATGAAGCGCGCCAATGAGCTGCGATCGATGGGCGAGGAAGACCTGGACCGTCGGCTGGATCAGATCTGGGACGTGATGAACAACTGCATCGAACGCGGTTTGCAGGCAGAAGGCGAGCTGCCGGGCGGTTTGAAGGTGAAGCGGCGGGCGGCAAACCTGCGGCAACAGCTCGACGACGAGCGCCTGTCGAATTCCGCGCCCTTCGAAGCCGCCAACGAGTGGCTTGCGGTCTACGCCATGGCGGTCAACGAGGAAAACGCCGCTGGCGGACAGGTGGTCACGGCGCCGACCAACGGAGCGGCCGGCGTGATCCCGGCCGTCCTGCGCTACTACCTGGATTTTTACCCCACTGCCGGCAAGGAGGACATTCGGACCTTCCTGCTCGCAGCCTCCGGCATCGGGGGTATCATCAAGAAGAACGCCTCCATCTCCGGCGCCGAGGTCGGTTGCCAGGGCGAAGTCGGATCGGCCGCGGCCATGGCGGCGGCGGGTCTTTGCGCTGTGCGCGGCGGCACAAACGAGCAGATCGAAAATGCCGCCGAGATCGCCATGGAGCATCATCTCGGCATGACCTGCGATCCGGTGGCCGGCCTGGTTCAGGTGCCCTGCATCGAGCGCAACGGGCTTGCAGCGGTCAAGGCGGTCACGGCAGCCGCGCTGGCGTTACGCGGGGACGGCACGCACTTCATGCCGCTGGACAACTGCATCGAAGCCATGCGTCAGACCGGCATCGATATGCTGACCAAATACAAGGAGACCAGTACCGGCGGGCTCTCGGTCAATCTCCCTGAGTGCTGAGAAAGGCTGGCTGGAGCGCCTTGAAGCTCAGCGCAGGTTTTCCCGCATGATGATCTCGACCGGAACGCGTTCGACCGACACCGGTCGCCCGACGGAGTGGTCGATCATGGCGGAGATCGCAGCTTCGGCGACCCTGGCCATATCCTGATGCACCACCGCATCCATAACCCCGCTTAGCAGGCACTGCTTGGTGAGCGGGGTCAGGTTCTGCGCCACATAGGTTACGTCATCCTTGCGGCCGCTCTCCAGCATGGCCTTTTCGATACCCCGATTGCCGCTGCCGATGGAGTAGATGCCGCAAAGATCTTCCTGGCTGGCGAGAAGGCGCCTGGCGGTGCGGTAGTTCTTTTCGGGATCGTCCTGCCCCTGGACCATCTCGACGACCGACAGATCCGGATAAGCCTCGCGCATCAGGGTCCGGAACCCCATCTCACGTTCCTCGTGACTGCGGTAGAGCTGACCGCCCCAGAAGACAGCGATCTTGCCGGGCCGGCGGCAGAGGCGGCCCATCAGCAGGCCTGCGGTGCGGCCTGCTGCGCGATTGTCGAGCCCCGCGTAGCCCAACCTTTCCGTCCCGGGCAGGTCGGTCATGACATTGATCACGGGCGTGCCTTGTTCAGCGAGTGCCGTAACGGCTTCCCGGACCTCGGGATGCTCCAGCGGCTGCAGGATCACACCGGAGCTGCCGAATTGAAGGCAGCTTTCCAGGGCCTCCAGCAGGGCCCGCGGATTCATGCGTTGCGGATAGGTCGCCCGCAATTCCACGCCGCGCTGCTTGGCAACCCGGCGCAGCTCCCGCGCCAGATTCTCGTTTGAAAAGCCGGCATTGCCCGCGATGATCACGTCAAGGGTCAGGTCCGCCGCGATGCTTGGGATGATGGCCGGGCGCGACGGGGCCTTTTCGAGTAACGCCAGGGCGTTCATGACCCGATCGACGGTTTTCTGGCGCACGCCGGGCCGTGCGTTCAACACGCGATCGACCGTTGCCGTGCTGACTCCCGCCTGAAGCGCGATGTCGATGATCCGGGCTTTGCTCTTAGGTTGCCTGTCCGAGTCTTCATTCATGTTGATGCATCAAAATCTAATAATGATGTATCTGATGTCGCAAATTATGATTTGCAAAGGCATCAGCGTCAAGAAACTGATGTCCTCATGCAAGGCTTTTGCGATGATGGCGCAGATGAGCGGTCGAGGATCGGAAGAGCGTCTTCGGCTGGTTTTTGGTTTGGGCGCTGTTCCCTGGGAAGCGGCAGACAGCGGTTGATGAGCAGGAGGAAACATGACGCGTGTTGGCGTGATCGGCTTGGGTGATATGGGCTCGGGCCTGGCCAAGAACCTTCTCGCGGCCGGCTTTGAGGTTGCCGGCTTTGATCTCAGCGAAGACCGGATGTCGGCCTTCCGGGATATGGGCGGGCAGCCCGCCGGCTCTGCGGCCCAAACCGGTCAGGGTGCCGAGGCGGTCTATGTGATGGTGATGAACGGCGATCAGGCCAAGTCTGTGATCCTGGGGGATGGCCTGGCGTCGACCATGGCAGCCGGCAGCACGGTCATCCTCACGGCGACCATCAAGGCCTCCGAAGCCCGCGATATCGCGGCGGGCCTGGCCGGCACGGGCATAGACATCATCGATTCACCGGTCAGCGGGGGCTTTCCGGGCGCTCAGTCCGGCAGCCTGACCATGATGGCGGCCGGGCCCGATGCGGCGATGGAACGCTGCCGGCCCGCTATGGAGGCCGTCAGCAAGGTCATCCACCGGGTCGGCGAGGAAGCCGGCATGGGCCAGACCGTCAAGGCCTGCCTGCAGTCGCTGATCGGCTCCATCTTCTCGGCAACCTTCGAAGCCTCGGCCCTGGCCGCCAAAGCCGGCGTGAAGGGCGAGACGCTCTACAAGGTCTTCAGCACCTCCGGCGCGGGTTGCGGCATCACCAACACCGCCCTGGAGAACATCATCGACCGCAAGTTCGAAGGCACCGGCAGCCACATCAACACCATGTACAAGGACCTCACCATCGCCATGGACATGGCGCGGGAACTCGGCGTTCCGCTCTTCACCGCGAGCACCGCCATGCAGCTCTTCCAGGCCGGAAAAAGCAAGCACCCCGAGGGCGACAACTGGGTCGTGACCCGGATCGCAGAGGACATCATCGGCGCGGAACTGCACAGATAACGCGCGGACAGAAGAAAGACCGGAGACCGACAGCTATGAAACTCGGAGTGATCACCGATGGTATCAGCCGCGACTTTGCCCATGCCTTGAGCGTGATGGACGAGTTTGGCCTGGACTACGCCGAACTGCAGTTCCTGTGGGACAAAGAGGTCGGCGGCATGACCGTAGAGGAGCGGCGCAAGGCGCTCGATCTGATCAAAAAGCACAACAAGACCGTGTCCTGCATCTCACGGCACGTCTTCGCCGGCATGCCCATGACCACCAAGCCGGGCGACGAACTGCACACAAAGCACATGGATGGCCTGAAGCGCTGTATCGAGATGGCCCATGAGTTCGACTGCAAGACCGTGCGGATCATGTCCGGCAAGAAGGAAATGATCCTCTGGGGCCTGCACGGCGCCGAGCAATGGAACGTGGCCAAGGGTGCCTGGGATGCCCTGCCGCCGCTGATCGCGCCCGCGGTGGAACTGGCGAAATCAGAAGGCGTGATGCTGGTGGTCGAGACCGGGAACGGGACCATGATCAATTCCTGCTGGACCGGCCGCAAGCTGATCGACGATCTCGGTGCGAAGGATACGCTGAAGATTCTCTGGGATCCGGCGAACAACTGCTGGGCGCACGAGACCGCCTGGCCAGACGGCTATGAGACCATGCGCGGCGGCTACCTAGGCCACGTTCACATCAAGGATGTCTTCGCGGACACGCCGAAGGCGACGCTGGAGGTCCGGCCCATGCTGGAGGGTCAGCTGGCCGATCAGTTCCGGCCCATGGCCGAGGCCATGCGCGCCGACGGCTACGACGGCGTGATCTCTTACGAAAGTGTCTATCATCCGGGGAACGGCGACTTCGAAGCGGGCTTCCGTCAGTGCATCGGGATCTTCAAGGAGATCTACGGCTAGGCCTTGACGCAGGGGCCGGTCGGGGTACAACAAGCCAAACTCTCGGCGAAACAACAACAAAGCATCCGCCCGGCTTATGGATATGACACAGTGACCGCGGTCCGCCTGGCCCTGATCGGCGCCGGTCTGATCGGCGCGCGCCATCTGAAAACCATCGCCAAGGTCGAGGAGGCCGAGTTGGTCGCCATCGCCGACGCCAACCCGGCCGCGGCAGCCAGCGCCCAAAGCTATGAGGCTGAATTCTTCAGCGATACCAGGGAGATGCTGGCCAAGGTCAGGCCAGAGGGCGTGATTATCGCGACGCCGACCGACCGTCATCTGGCACCTGCGGTCGCAGCGCTGGAGACCGGGGCGCACCTGCTGATCGAAAAGCCCATCACCACGACGCTCGAGGATGCCGCGGTCCTCATCGAGAAGAGCCGCGCGGCGGGACGCGAAGTGCTGGTCGGGCATCACCGGCGCTACTATCCCTTCGTTCATGAAGCGCGGGAAATCCTGCAAAAAGGCGAGCTCGGTCAAGTGGTTGCGGTCAATGGCCAATGGACTTTGCGCAAGCCTGACCGCTACTTCGACGCGACCTGGCGGCAGAAACCCGCCGCCGGACCGATCCTGATCAACTTCAGCCACGAGATCGACAGCCTGCGCTACATCTGCGGCGAGATCGTCAGCCTGAGCGCGGAGCTGGCCAGCACGGTCCGTGGCCATGAAAAGGAGGAAACCGCCGCCATCCTCCTGCGCTTCGAGAACGGCGCTTTGGGGACTTTTCTATTAAGCGATTCAGCCGCTTCGCCCTGGGCCTGGGAGTACGGCTTCCCGGAAAATCCTGCGGTGCCGCCGGCCGGCCAGAACGCCTGCCGCTTCGTCGGCGACCGGGCCTCGCTGGAGTTTCCCAACCTGAAGCTCTGGCGCCATGAAAACACCGCCGAGGGTTGGCACTCCCCGCTGCAATCCGAGGATCGCTCCTGCGCTGCCGGGGATGCTTATGTCAATCAGTGCAGGCACTTCTGCCGGGTGATCCGGGGCCAGGAAGCCCCGCGCATCACGGCCGAGGACGCCACCCGCAGCCTGCGCGCCACCCTGGCGGTCTTCGAGGCGGCGGAATCCGGCCGGCGGGTTCTGTTCTGACATACATTTGCCACAGCAAACAGCGCAGTTCCTAAACCGCCGCCGGGTCGCGTTCAGTCCACCACATGACAAGCAAGGAGGCACCGCCCAGCGCCGCGAAGCCGACGACGAGAGGTGTGATGGTGCCGTCGAAGGCCGTGCCGACCGCCCAGCCGAGCGGCAGGGAGATAAAGGTGGAGAGGGCACCGGTCACAGCCGCGCCGAGCCCCGCCATATGTCCGACCGGTTCCATGGCCAGGGCGCTGAAATTCCCGAAGAGAATCCCGACGCAGAAAAAAGCGGTCATCAGCCAGGCCATGAAAAGCCAGAGCGGTGGCAAGCCCTGGTCGGAGAGCACAAGGGGAAGGAAGAGAACCGAGAGCAGGGTCAGGCCGATCAGGGCCCGCCAGGTCATGTAGCGCATGCCCATCCGGATGACGAGCTTCGAGTTGAGGACGCTGGAGGCACCGATTGCGAGGGAGGCGCAGCCGAAGTAGAGGGCGAACCAATCGCCGGTGTCGTAGGCGGATTGGAAGATCTGCGGCGCGGAGCTGAGGTAGCCCACGAAAGCGCCGAAGATGATGCCGGCGGCCAGCGTGTAGCCGGTCATGGCCCGGTAGCTCAGGGCCTCACGAATACCGCCCGCGATCCGCAGGAGAGAAAGGGACCGCCGCGCTTCTGCCGAGAGGGTCTCCGGTTGGCGCAGGCCGAACCAGGTAAAGGCGACGACCGCCATGGCCAGCAGCAGCCAGAAGATCGCGCGCCAGTCGGCGAAGAACATCACGAACTGACCGATCGCAGGAGCAATGGCCGGCACCAGAATGAAGATCGCCATCACGATCGACATGATGCGCGCCATGGCGCGGCCCTCGTAGCCGTCGCGCACCAGGGCGACGCTGACGATGCGCGGGGCGGCGGCACCCAGACCCTGCAGCACCCGGCCCAGCAGCATCACCGAGAAGCTGTCGGCGAGGATCGAAAGCAGACAGCCGACGATGAAAATCACGTAACCGCCGTAAATCACCGGCTTGCGCCCGAAGCTGTCGGACAGAGGGCCCGCCGCGATCTGGCCGAAGGCGAACCCCAGGAACATCGCCGTGACGACGAGTTGAGAGTCGTTGGGATCGGCGAGCCTGAGGTCCCGGCCGATCTCATCCAGCGCGGGAAGCATGGCATCGATCGACAGCGCCAGGATGGAGACCATCAAGGCCAGCAGCGTGACGAACTCGGGAAAGGCGAGCGCCTTCGTTTTCGCCGTCATGCGGAACTATTCAACGGCAGGAACAGTAGAACGATCCCCCCCAGCACCAGCCCGCAGCCGAGAAGCTGGCTGAGCGAGATCTGCTCCTTGAGGAAGAAATACGAGAAGATCAGCGAAATCACGATGGTCCCGCTCACGATCACCGGGATCGCGACACTGGCATCCATCGGCTTTTCCGTCCCGATGCCGCCGAAGAGATAGAGATAAGCGATCTCGGCGCCGCCGATACAAATGCCGGCCACGACCGCCCAGAAATAGGCGCTGGTCGAGAGGGCGAAGACATGACCGCCGCGCAGCAGAAGGATGCTGAGAAAGACCAGCGATGTGGTGAGCGCGGCGAGCTGCAGGGTGATGGTCGCCATGACGGTGGTCGTGACGCCGGCGGGTACCTGACCGCCCGAGAGTTTGATGAAGAGATTGTATCCGGCGTAAAGAAGAGTCACCGCGGCAAGCAACAAAAGTCCGGCCATAGCCCTGCTGAGTTCCTGTTTCAAATCCGAGAGGCGGCGAGTCTAGAGCATATTCCGACCATACGGAATCATTTGACTGGGGAGATTTTCCGTTCTGACAAGGCGCTGCTCGTAATGCGATGCGGCGCATCGGATAAGAGCTGCAACGCTGTCGGAGCGGAAAAGAACCCGGCCTCCGGTGGGCTTTGAGGACTCATCGGCGGCGTTGCGCTGCTTGCCCGATACGCCGTATCGGATACCGCCGTATCGCGCGTCACAACGCGCCTTGCCGAATGAGACTTCAAAACCCATCAAATTGACCCCGTATGGTCGGAATATGCTCTATCAGACTTCGCGGACGGGGACAGGTCCGGCGCTTTGCCGGTAATCGGGGGTCAAGGGCTTCACATAGCCGACCTTGACCTCGGCCGCTTCGGCGGCGAAGGCGTCGAGCCGTACGCGCGTATGGCCGAGCGAGGCTTCCAGATGTGCGACCAGGGCCTTTGACGCACGGGGCAGGTCCTCTGCCAGGATCGCTTCGAAGACCGGGATGTGTTCGTCCGTGAAGAGGTTCTGCGGATGGTGGATGGGGTAGTAGTAGCTGTTGAAGACATGCACCAGACGGCTGCGGCGCAAGACATCCATCAGGAAGCTGTTGCCGCAATAGGACAGCATCCGGTCGTGCAGATCGTTCTCCATCCGCTCAAGCAGTTCGGAGGTGAGGGCATCGGTCTGCCGGTTCGCTTCCTGCAGCCGCTCAAGGCAGTCTCTCGCCTCGTGCCTGGGGATTCTCTCGAAGCCCTCCTTCAGGGCGAAGGGTTCCAGAAGGATCCTGACGGCGAACTGCTCGGCGACCGACCAGGCGTCGAAGCGGTTCAGGATCCACTGCTGCCCCTCCAGCCGCACGATGCCGTCTTCCACGAGCCGTAACTGGATGTCGCGCAGGACGGTCCGACTGATCTCATAGCGCTCCGCCAGGTTGGAGGGCACGATCTTGAATTCGCCCCGGCTGGCGAGCTTCAGCAGTTCGGCTTTAATCCTGCCATAGTTTCTTTCCCACTTCTGAGTGCGCGTCAGTCTCTTCACCGCCGAAAGCGCGCTGCGCGCATCGGTGCCGGTTTCAAGCTCGGCACTCGTAGACCCTTCGCCGCTCGAGACCAGAAAGCCCCGGCGGCCGGCCCTCGATAGCAGCAGCCCTTCGGCCTGCAGATCGCCCAAGGCATAGCGCGCGGTCTGGCGGCTGACCTCGAAATGCTGCGCCACCATGGATTCGGTGATCCTGACACCGCCCGGAATCTCGGACTTTCGAATCGCGCCAGCCAGTTCGTCGCGCACCTGGACGTAGAGCGGATCACTCTCGTTTTTCGTCACGGTTCCTTCCAACAGGCAAAATTGGGCCAGCATTCAGGGCAGCCGGGTTCCACATAGGATTGACTTCTCATATCGACTTTTGTATGCATAAGTCAATCTCGCAAGGACGTTAAACAACGAAAATCGGCGAGGCTCAAGGAGGAATGGAATGAAATTGATTAAGCTTAAGGGCGTTGCCTTAGCGGCCACCCTGATGATCGGCACGGCGCCCCAGGCCTTCGCCGATGAACTGAAATTCATGTCATCGATGCCGTCGCTGCAGTTCCCCTTCTTCGTCCATATGCAGGCGAGCATCAATGAAAAGGCCGAGTCGCTCGGCAACATCACCATCATCGAAGCCGACGGGCGCAACGAGTCGCCCAAGCAGGTTTCCGACGTTGAAAACGCCATCGTCCAGGGGCTGGACGGCATCATTATCAGTCCGAACGACGTGAACGCGCTGGCCTCGGCGATCGAAGACGCCGTGAAGGAAGGCATTCCGGTGGTGACCATCGACCGGCGCGTCGACAAGGTTGACGGCCTGCTCGCGCACATCGGCGCGGACAACGTGGCCGGCGGCGAAGCCCAGGGTCGCTGGGTCATGGAAACCTTTCCCAATGGCGCCAGGGTCGTAAACCTGCAGGGTCAGCCCGGCGCGAGCCCGGCGATCGACCGGAACCGGGGTCTGCACAATGTCCTCGACCCGGTGAAAGACAAATACGAAATCGTCGCGGAGCAAACCGCGAACTGGAGTCGTGAGCAGGGGCTGAGCGTGACCAGCGCTATCCTGACCGGCCTGTCCGAGCAGCCGGACGTGATCGTCGCCGCCAATGACGAAATGGGCCTGGGCGCACTCGAAGCGCTGCGCACCCTGGGACTGGAAGGGAAGATTCCGATCGTCGCCTTCGATGCCGGACCCGAGGCTTTGCTCGCGGTGCGGGAAGGCGGGCTCGCGGGCACGGTCGATCAGTTCCCCGGTCTGCAGTCGCGCACGGCGGTCGAGATCCTGCACAACTTCCTGACCAAGGGCGAACGCCCGGAGAAGGTCGTGAACCTGATCACGCCGCGCATGATCAATGCCGCGAACCTGACCGAGTCGGAACGCTACGGCGAAGTGAAATAGCTGTTCCTCCCGGAGCGGGGGCAGGCGGAGGCCCTGGCTTCCCCTGCCCCTGTTTGACGTGACAGAAACGCAGGCCGCAACCGTGTCCCAAGACTCGATTCTGAGCGTCCGCGCGCTGTCGAAGTCGTTCCCCGGCGTTCTGGCTCTGGATGCCGTCGACTTCGAGGTCGCCGCGGGCGAAGTCCACGCCCTGCTCGGCGAGAACGGCGCGGGCAAGTCCACGCTTCTGAAGATCCTCAGCGGCGCGCAGAAAAGCGATGGCGGGTCGGTGCAGTTCGCCGGCCAGGCGCTGAAATCGGAGACACCGCTGGAGGCCACGCGCTCCGGCATCGTCACGATCTACCAGGAATTCAGCCTGATCCCGCCCCTTTCCATCGCGGAAAACATTTTCCTGGGCCGGCAGCCGAAAGGCGCCTTCGGGCTCGACTACCGCAAAATGTATGAGGATGCCGCCGTCGCCCTGGGGCGGATCGGCCTGGATCTCGATCCCCGGCGCGAAGTCAGCAGCCTGAGCGTTGCCGAACAGCAGCTTGTCGAGATTGCCCGCGCGCTCTCGATGGATTCCAGGCTCATCATCATGGACGAACCCACCGCGGCCCTGAGCGGCTCCGAAGTGGACCGCTTGCTCGATATTGTCGACGGCTTGCGGCGGCAGGGGCTGAGCATCGTTTACGTCACCCACCGGCTGTCGGAAGTCTTCCGTATCTGCGACCGCTACACGGTGTTACGGGACGGTCAGATGGTGGCGAAGGGAAAGGTGGCCGACACCGACGAAGAGGGCCTGATCCGCTCCATGGTCGGGCGCGAACTGGATCATCTGCTGCGCCAGCGCGCGCCTGCCGAACACGCGGAGATCGCGCTCGAGGTTCGCGGTCTCTGCAGCCTTTCCAACATGCGTGATCCGAACGCAACCAGGGTCGAGGACGTTTCCTTCAAGGCCTGTTTCGGGGAGGTCCTCGGCATTGCCGGGCTGGTCGGCGCCGGACGAACCGAAACGGTGCGCATGATCTTCGGTGCCGACAAAATCCGCGCGGGCGAGATCAGCATCGCCGGCAGACCGGTCGAGATCGGAAAGCCCCTGGACGCAATCAATCACGGGCTGGGTCTCGTCACCGAAGACCGCAAGACCCAGGGCTGCTTTCAGGACCTGTCGGTGAAAGAAAACATCTCGATGGCCTCGCTGAAGCAGCTCTCCAACCCTGCCGGTGTGCTCGACCTCTCGGCGGAGAAGGAGATGTTCCTGACCAGCCGGGAGCGCTTCGACATCAAGGTTGCCGGCCCCGGGCAGGCCATCGGAAAGCTGTCCGGCGGCAATCAGCAAAAGGCGCTGATCGCGCGCTGGCTCGCGAAAGCGCCCAAGATCCTGATCGTCGACGAGCCCACGCGCGGAATCGATATTCGCGCCAAGGCCCAGGTTCACGACATCCTCTTCGAGCTCGCCGACCAGGGTGCGGCCGTGATCGTGATCTCCTCCGAGCTCACCGAGGTGCTGACGGTTTCGGACCGGATCATCACCATGTCGGAAGGCCGGGTCACCGGCGAATTCAGCCGCGAGGAGGCCAGCGAAGAGGTCTTGATGCGCCGGATGACGCCCTTACAGAGTCAACAAGCCGCGCTGCCGGCCTGAATGGAGTAGTAAGCACTTGGCAGATAATCGACGCGGCGAGCAGAACGAACAAGGCGCAACACCGCAATCCCAATCGGCCTCTTTCAACTGGTCAGGTCTGCTCGCGAAGATGGCGCCGCTGATCTTCCTGATCATCCTGGTCATCATCTTCACCTCTTACAACGAACGCTTCCTCTCGACGCGCAACGTGCTGAACATCATGACCGAAGTCTCGATCTTCGGGATGCTGGCCATCGGCATGACCTTCGTGATCCTGACGGCGGGAATCGACCTCTCCGTGGGTTCGATGCTTGCCTGCGCCGGAATCGTGAGCGCCTTCATCGTCACCGGCGGCCAGACCGAATCCTTTTCTCTTGGCGCTGCCGAAACGGAAACGGTCTGGTGGCTCTGGGCCTTTCTGGCCGCTCTCTGCGTCGGGACGGCCGCGGGGGCCTTGCAGGGAGTCACGACCACGCTGTTCAAAGTCCCGCCCTTCGTGGTCACGCTCGGGGGGATGTCGCTCTTTCGCGGCATCACGCTGCTGGTCGGCGACGGCGGTCCGATCAGCGGCTTCGACCAGGATTACCGCTGGTGGGGACGCGGCGATATTTTCGGGGTTCCGGTTCCGGTGGTCCTCTTCGTTTCCGGCACGCTGATCGCCTGGTATGTCCTCAACTACACCCGCTACGGACGCAGCGTCTATGCGGTCGGCGCCAATGCCGAGGCCGCCAGGCTGTCCGGCATCAACGTGAAGTTCGTGATCGCCAGCGTCTACACCATCACGGGCTTCTTCGCGGGCATTGCGGGCTTTGTCCTGTCCGCGCGCCTGAACTCCGCGGAAGCGGTCGCCGGCGTCGGCTTCGAGCTGCGGGTGATCGCCTCGGTCGTGATCGGCGGCACCAGCCTCTTCGGCGGCGTGGGGTCGGTCTTCGGAACCGCCGCGGGTGCGCTGCTGATCGGTGTCCTGCTCAACGGGTTGGTGATGCTGAACGTCAAGCCCTTCTGGCAGCAGATCGTCATCGGAATCATCATCGTGGTCGCCGTCGCTTTCGACACCTACGTGAAGTCCCGCAGCCGCGCAGTCTGAGATCTGAGGGAGGGAGCGATGTCCTTCAAAAAGGAACTGGTCGGCGTGCTGGGGCAGCCGGTGGATGAAAACCCCAGCGAACTGATGGTCCAGGCGGCCTTCGATCACCACGGCCTGAAGTGGCGCTACCTGACCATCGAGGTGGAACCAGCGCGGCTGGCGGAAGCGGTGCGCGGGGCGCGCGCCATGGGCTTTGCCGGCTTTAACTGCACGATCCCCCACAAGGTCGCCGTCCAGGCCCATCTGGATGAAATCGCGCCCTCGGCGGCACTGATCGGCGCCGTTAACTGCGTGGTCCGGCGCGACGAACGACTGGTTGGCGAAAACACCGACGGGCGCGGCCTGGTGGAAGCTCTGCGCCGGGTGACTTCGCCTGCCGGTCAGCGTGTCGTGATGCTGGGCGCGGGCGGCGCTGCCCGCGCCATCGCCGTTGAACTGGCCCTGGCCGGCGCGCGCTCCATCACCCTGATCAACCGCGACGAAACCCGAGGCCGGGAGTTGACGGCGCACCTGCTGTCGGACGCCGTTCAGGCCCAGAGCGGCGGCTTCGAGGCCGCGTTCCTGGCACTGGGGGATCGGGCGAGTATTCCCGCCGAGGCGGATATCGTCGTGAACGCCACCTCTATCGGACTCTTTCCGGATGTGGAGGCCGAACTGCCCATCGACCTTTCAAGCCTTGATCCGCGCATGCTGGTCGTCGACGTGATCCCCAATCCGCCGGAAACGCGCTTCATCAAACGGGCGAAGGAGATGGGCTGCCGGACCATCGATGGCCTCGAGATGCTGGTCGAACAGGGGCGTATCGGCGTTCAGCTCTGGACCGGCCACGACCCCGACAGCGCCGTGATGCGGGGCGCGCTGGAGACCTACTTCGGGTCATAGCCATAGCACGATGCGCTGATACTACAGCATCGTCATCTTGCGGACGCGTTCGACCTCGAAGAAGCGGCCTTCGATCTGCTTCATCTCGCGCAGATGCGGCGTTTCCATATGGGCGTTCCAGGCCGCCCGGTCCGCCCAGTTTTCGTAGAAGGTGAACTCCTCGGGGTGCTCGTCGTCCTGGTGCAGGACATAGTCGAGGCAGCCCGTTTCGGCACGAGTCGGCGCGACCAGCCCCTCCAGAAACACCCGGGTCTCGGCGACTTTCCCGTCCAGGGCGCGGATGTGCGCGATGATGGTCAGCTTGTCGGACATGAAGCAGCCTCCTCGTAGTGATCAATAGATGGTCAGACCTGGAACGTAGCTTATCAGCAGCAGCACCACGAAGGAGACCAGGAAGAAGGGCCAGAGTTCGGCCACCACCTTACCGATGCTTGTGCGGGCGATGGTGGCGGAAATGAAGAGCGTGGTGCCGACGGGCGGCGTGTAGAGCCCGATCGCCAGGTTGATCACCATGACCAGGCCGAGCTGCACCGGGTCCATGCCGACGGCGGCGGCCAGACCGATGAAGAGCGGACTCAGCAGCAGGATGGCCGCCGGCAGGTCCAGCACCGTCCCCACGATCAGCATGATCACGTTCATGGCCAGGATGATCATCCAGGGTTCGTGCAGATGCCCGGTGATCCACTGGGTCATGAGCTGGGGCACCTGCTCCAGGGTCAGAATCCACTGCACCACGGAGGAGGCCATGATGATCAGCAGGACCGCGCCGGTCATGACCGCGGTTTCGATCAGGGCGCGCAGGATGCCCGCAGGGGTCAAGTCGCGATAGACCAGCAGTCCCACCGCCAGCGCATAGGCAACGGCCAGGACGCTGACCTCGGTCGGCGTCGCGACCCCGAAGCGCAGGGAGCCGATGATGAAGACCGGCATGAGCAGCGCCGGCAGCGCCTTTACGATTTGCCCGCGCCAGGCGGCGAAACCGCCGGCCAGGGGCGAAGCCGGCAGACCGCGGCGCCAGGCGCTGAACCAGCAGGCAGAGAGCAATCCAAGGCCCAGGATCAGCCCGGGCAGAATCCCTGCAACGAAGAGGTCGATGATCGAGGTCGAGGTTGTGAGTCCGAAGAGGATCAGCGGGATCGAGGGCGGGATCAGCAGCGAGATGGTCGAAGACGAGGCGTTGATCGCGGCGGCGAAGGCGGGCGCGTAACCTTCCTTCACCTGGACCGGAATCAGCGCGTTGCCCAGCGCCGAGGCATCGGCCACGGCGGAGCCGGAGACGCCGCCGAACATCACCGAGCCCAGGATCGAGACCTGGCCCATGCCGCCGCGAAAGCGCCCGACCAGCAGCTTGGCAAAGGTGATGAGATACTCGCCGAAGCGCCCCGACATCATCAGGCTGCCCGCCAGAATGAAAAAGGGAATGGCCAGCATGGGAAAGCTCTGCGTCGGCGTGTAAAGCCGTTGCATGAGGACGGCCAGGGGCCGGCCCTCGGTGAGCAGGGCGATGCCCGCGCCGCCGAGCAGCGCGAAGGCGACCGGTAGGGAGAAGAGAACGAGGATCGCGAAGATCCAGGCGACCAGAACCGACATGATGCTAACTCAAACTGCTTTCCGCCGGCGTCTCTTCCGGGTTCTCACCGCCGAAGAGCAGCCGGCCGCCGTCGATCAGCGAGACCGCCGCGACAGCGGCGAAGGCGAAGACCAGGCCGAGCATGCCGTAGAACTGGGGAATGCCGGTCTCCGCCAGGCGCATGAACTTCGAGGCATTGAGGATTGGCAGGGAAGACCAGAGGACGCCGAGGGCAATCGCGGCCGTCATGACGTGCACCGCGATGGCGATGCCGCGGCGCAGGGGCTTGCCGGCGAGAGTCACCAGCAGGGCGACACGAATGTTCCGGCCCAGGCAGGCCGCCACCACGATGGCGCCGCCGACCGTCCAGGGAAAGAGGATGTAGGGAATCTCATAGGCCCAGGAGATGCCTTCGGCGAAGAGATAGCGCAGCAGGACATTCACGAAGAGCCCGGCGAAGAGCAGCCCCAGGGTGAGGGAGAAGACGCCCACGCCGCTCCAGTAGATCGCGGCCCGGAGCCAGGCGACGGTCAGCAGGACGGGGCCTTGCGGCCCCGCCGTTGCAGGCTGATCGCTCACGGAAGCGCGCTATTTCTTCATGAGCAGGTCAACGACGTCGCTGTACTTGCTCCGGTACTGGTCATAGACCGAGGCGGTGGCTGCCGCGAAGGCGGCCTGGTCCACGTCCAGGAACTTCGCACCCTCGGCTTCCATCTTCGAACGCAGAGCCTGGTTGTCGAGCTGCGAGCGGCCCCGCTGATACCAGCCGGCCTGGGTGACCGCGTCGCTGATGCAGTCGCGGTGGCCGTCCGACAGGCCGTTCCACCAGCCGAGCCCGGCGATGACCGGGGTGGTCTCATACTTGTGGCCGGTCATGGAGATGTAGGGCGTGATCTCATGCAGCTTTGCCGAATGGATGTTGGTGAGGGGGTTTTCCTGCCCCTCGAACGCGCCGGAGCGCAGGGCCGAAGGCAGCTCGGACCAGGCCAGCGGGGCGGGATTGGCCCCCAGCGCGTTGAACATGGCCAGGGTCACCTCGTCCGGGGGCGTGCGGATCTTCATGCCTTCGAGATCGGCCGGCGTCGCGATGTGCTTCCCGGTGTGGGTGACGTTGCGGATGCCGTTGTCCCAGTAGCCCACCACCTTCATACCGGCGGCCTGGGCCTTCTGGTCGATCAGGGCCCCGACCTCACCGTCGAGCACCGCCCAGGCGTCGTTCAGGCTGGAGAAGAGGAAGGGCAGGCCGAGCATACCGACCTCAGGCACGACCTGCCCCATCGCTCCCTGGGAGTTCGCGGTCATCTGGATCACGCCGGACTGGACCGAGGTGATCATCTCGGCGTCGTTGCCCATGGTGGCGGAGGGCGCGACGTTGACTTTCAGTTCGCCGCCCGAACAGCTCTGCACCAGGCCGGCGAACATCAGGGCCGCGTCAAAGCGCGGGTTGCCGGCGTTGGCGCCGTGGGCGAAGACGATCTCTTCCGCCGCGGCGGGCGCGGCAAAGGCAAGCGTGGCGGCGAGGGCCGCAGCCGTTGGCTTCAATAAGGCTTTCATGACTTTCCTCCCTTTGTGACCTGCTGCTCTTTCCCTTTTGGGGCGGCGGCAGGGATTTGCCGGGCCCTCAGTGAATCAGGGACCCGCCGTTGACATCCAGTTCCGACCCCGTGACGTAGGCCGACAGCGACGAGGCCAGAAAGAGGCAGCAGCCGGCCACGTCCTCCGCCGTACCGGCGCGGCCCATGGGGATCCCTTCCAGGATCTGGGCGCGCATCTCCTCGGTCAGCTTGCCGGCGGTGATATCGGTCGCGATGAAGCCCGGGCAGACCGCGTTGGAGCGGATTCCTTCCGGCGCCAGTTCCCGGGCCATGGCTTTGGTGAGGCCCAGGATGCCGGCCTTCGCGGCGGAATAGTGCGGTCCGCCGAAGATGCCGCCGCCGCGCTGTGCCGAGACCGAGGAAAGATTGACGATCGAGCCGGACTTCTGCGCGCGCATCTGCGGGATCACTGCCTGGCTCATGTAGAGGGTGCCGCGCAGATTGACGTCGAGCACCGCGTCGTAGTGGTCCGGTTCGATGGTCATGATCTTGAGCGGCTGGGTGATACCGGCGTTGTTGACCAGCACGTCGATGCCGCCCCAGTCGCTCAGCAGCCGGGCGACCGCCGACTCGCAGGCCGCCTTGTCGGTCACGTCGCAGGCCAGACCGAGATGGCGGCGCCCGCCGCCCGCGCTCAGGTCGAAGGCCGCCTGCTGGGCCGCATCTTCATCCAGATCCAGCACCGCCACCGTCGCGCCGTGCTCGGCCATCGCCCTGGCGGTGGCTTTGCCGAGGCCGCGCGGCGAGGCCGCACCGGTGACGATGACGAATTTTCCTTCGAGCAGTTTCATGCGGCCGTCACCTCCGAGAGCCAGTTCCGGGTTTGGGCGACGACCCGATCGACCGAGAGGCCGTAGTGTTCGTGCAAAGTCGGCAGGGCGCCGGCGTCCAGGAATTCGTCCGGCAGGGCGATCTGGCGGAAGGGCTTTTGAGCGCCTGCGCGCATCAGGCAGGCGGCGACCGCTTCGCCCAGTCCCCCCACGATCGAGTGATTCTCTGCAGTGATGATCAGCTTGCCCGCATCCTGCGCCGCGGCGATGATGCCGGCCTCGTCCAGCGGCTTGATGGTCGGTGAATGCAGCACGGCACAGGAGATGCCCTCGGCCGCCAGCCGCTCCGCCGCGTCCAGCACGCGCATGGTCATGAAGCCGCTGGAGACGAAGAGCACGTCGCCGCCCTCGCGCAGGCGCTTGGCCTTGCCCAGTTCGAAGCGGTAGCCGTAGGGTGAGAGCACATCGGGCACTTTGCCGCGCAGCAGGCGCATATAGACTGGGCCGGGATGGGCCGCGATGGCGGGCACCGCCTGGGCGATCTCGGTCGCGTCGCAGGGATCGATGACGGTCAGGTTGGGCATGGCGCGCAGGATGGCGAGGTCGTCGGTCGCCTGATGGCTCGGGCCGTAGCCGGTGGTCAGACCCGGCAGAGCGCAGACGATCTTTACCGGCAGATTCTCCTCGGCGATGGCCATGCAGATGAAGTCATAGGCGCGTCGCGACGCAAAGACCGCGTAGGTGGTCGCGAAGGGCACGAAGCCCTCGCGCGCCAGGCCGGCGGCGGCCGAGATCATGACCTGTTCGGCCATGCCCATCTGATAGAAGCGCTCCGGATGGGCCTGGGCGAAGACATGCAGGTCGGTGTACTTCGCCAGGTCCGCGGTCAGGCCGACGATCTCGGGCTGGGTCTCGGCGAGCTTCGCCAGCGCTTCGCCGAAGGGCGCGGCGAGCGTGGAGCGGCCTTCCGCATCCAGGGAGGCGATCATGGCGGAAGTGGTCAGGCGTTCGCCGCTCTTGGAGACCGGAACCTGTCGGGCGGTGTACTTCGACTTGCGCCGCGAACTGGGCGGGATGATTTCGGGCCTCATGCCGGCACCTCGCTATCAAGCAGGGCGATGGCCGCCGCCCATTCGCTGGGCTCGACCCGCACGAAGTGGGTGATCTCCCGCTCCTCCAGGAAGGGGATGCCTTTGCACATCTTGGTCTGGCAGATGATGACCCTTGGGCAGTTGTCGGGCAGGTTCCGCGCGCGGTCGAAGGCGGCGACCAGTGCCGGAATGTCGTTGCCGTCGACCCGCTGGGCGTGCCAGCCGAAGGCGGCCCACTTCTCCTCCAGGGGTTCGCGGCAGAGCGCGGCGGTGGTCTTGCCGTCGGCCTGCTGGTCGTTGAAGTCGACGATGGCGATCAGGTTGTCGAGGCCGTGCTGGACCGCGGACATGACCGCTTCCCATGTCGAGCCCTCGCCCAGTTCGCCGTCGGACAACAGGTTATAGACGAAGGCCGGGTTGTTCTTGCGCTTCAGCCCCAGAGCCATGCCGACCGCGATGCCCAGGCCGTGGCCCAGGGAGCCGCCGGTGATCTCCATGCCCGGAGAGTAGGCCGCCATGCCGGACATGGGCATGCGGCTGTCGTCCATGCCGTAGGTCTCGATTTCTTCCTCCCGCAGGACATTCGCCTCGATCAGCGCGGCATAGAGCGCGATGGCGTAGTGGCCGATGGAAAGCAGGAAGCGGTCGCGGCCCTCCCACTCCGGGTCTTCCGGGCGGTAGGTGAGAGCGTGGAAGTAGGAGACCGCCAGGACGTCCGAAATCCCCAGGGCCTGTCCGATGTAACCCTGGCCCTGGACCTCCGCCATGCGCAGGGAATTGCGGCGGATCTGCCAGGCGCGGCGGGCCAGGCTGACGTTACCCCGGCCGGTGAGCAGTGGCTCTGACGGCATCGACTCTTGCTTCCTCCCGCTGTTTTCTTTTGAGGATTGCCCGCCGCAGCGCCAATGACAAACGCCAAAAAACCCTCTATTGATGAAACTGAGTCATGTTAAAGAAGAAAAGTGTCTGATTTGGCCGTGAGAAAGCTTACTTTCCTGTGCCTGTTTCATCTTTGAGCTTGGCGCGAGAGACAAAGAGATGACCCAAAAGATACCGGTATCCCTGGTGCGTTCCTTCGAGGCCGCGGGCCGGACAGGCTCCTTCAAAGCCGCATCCCTGGAACTCGGCCTGTCGGCCAGCGCGGTCAGCCATTCCATCCGCCGCCTGGAAGATTTTCTCGGCACCAAGCTCTTCGAGCGGCACGGCCGGGGACTCCAGCTCAACCCGGACGGCCAGGAACTGCTGCGCCACGTGGGCAGCGCCTTCGACAGCATCCGTTACGGTTTTGAGCTGGTCTCCACCCGCACGCCGGGCCTGCTACGGCTGCACTGCGCCCCCAGCTTCGCGGCCCAGTGGCTGACCCCGCGCCTGCCGCGTCTGGTGCAGGAGATCCCGGGTATCGATGTGCGCCTTTCAGCGGGCACCGACTACGCCAGCTTCGAGGCGGACGAGTTCGACGCGGACATCGTCTACGGCCCGCTGCGCGATCCGCGCCACGGCGCCACGCCCCTGGGCGAGGAGGAGGTCACGCCGCTCTGCGCGCCTGAACTGGCGGCGCGGATCAAAAGCCCGCAGGACCTGCTGCGGCACAGCCTGATCGAGAGCGACAACAAGCAGATCCGCTGGTCCCACTGGTTCGCCGCCAATGGCATGGAGGCGCCCCGGCCCAACGGCTCCCGCTTCGACCGTAGTTTTCTGGCCATTGCCTTCGCAGTGGATGGGATGGGCGTGGCGCTGGAGTCGACCACCCTGGCGGAGCGGGAAATCGAGAAGGGCCGGCTGGTCGCCCCTCTGATCGGACGTTCGGAAAGCGTGCGGTACGTCGGGCACCATCTGGTCACGCCGCAGACCGCGCAACGCCGCCAGATCGTCCGGCTTTTTTCTTCCTGGATCGCCAAGGAACGCGGCGTTCAACTGCCCGCCGAATAGCGCCGGGGCTTAGCCGGCAAAACGCTTGGCGCCCGCGACGCATCCGACCACCAGCGTGGTGACCACGATCATCGGCCAGGACACGGCCTCTCCCAGAAGAAGCCCCGCCAGCAGTAGGCCAAAGAAGGGTTGCAGTAACTGAAGCTGCCCCACCCCCGCGATGCCGCCGAGGGCGAGACCGCGATACCAGAAGACAAAGCCGATGAGCATGCTGAAGAGGGAAACATATGCCAGGCCCGTCCAGGCCGCGACGCCGATACCGCCCCAGCTTTCCGGCAAGGTCGCGACGGCGAGCAGCGCCATGATCGGCAGCGAGAGGAGGAGCGCCCAGGAGATGACCTGCCAGCCACCCAGCCGGCGCGAGAGGGTCGCGCCTTCCGCATAGCCGAGGCCGCAAAGAAGGATCGCCCCCAGCATCAGCAGATCGCCGGTCAGGGAAGCCTCACCGCCCTGCGCCAGAGCAAAGCCCGCCACCAGGAAACTGCCGCAGCCGGAAAACAGCCAGAAAGCCGGCTTCGGGCGCTCGCCGCCCCGCAGCACGGCGAAAAGCGCGGTGGCCAGCGGCAGCAGTCCAATGAAAACGATGGAATGGGCCGCTGTTATCTGCTGAAGCGCCAGCGCGGTCAGCAGAGGAAAGCCGACCACCACGCCGATCGCCACGATGGCCAGGGAGGCCAGATCGCCCTTTTCGGGGCGCGCCTGCCGCAGCAGTAACAGAAGCGCAGCGCCCAGCAGGGCGGCAATCGCCGCCCGGGCCGAGGTCAGAAACAGCGGACTGAAGCCTTCGACCGCCACCCGGGTCGCAGGCAGAGAGCCGCTGAAAATAAGAACGCCGAGCAGTCCGCTGCCCCATCCCGCTGTCGTCGCCTGCATGCCGCTCCCCATCGATAACGCAAAAGGCATAGCGGAAAGGGGCTGGTGCCAGAAGCTACAGATCAATACAATTATACAAAACTGTATTGGTATTGAAATCCGTACAGTGAAGGAGTTCGTCCGTGAGAAGCAGCACGCGCACCGGCAAAGTCATGGAGGCGATCCGACGGAAGATCGCCAGCCGCGCCTTGATGCCCGGTGAGAAACTGCCCTCCATCAGGCGCTGTGCGGCCAGCATGGCTGTGTCGTCCTCGACCGTGGTGGAAGCCTACGACCGTCTGGTCGCTGAAGGTGCGATTCGCTCCCGGCCCGGTTCGGGCTTCTTCGTGACCGGCGTTGCGGCGCCCCTGGATCTGGCGGTCGTCGGCCCAAAGCTGGATCGTGAAATCGACCCTTTCTGGGTCTCACGCCAGTCGCTCGACGCCCGGCCGGAGACGCTGAAGCCCGGATGCGGCTGGTTGCCGTCCGACTGGATGCCGAACGCTTCCCTCCGCAAGGCGATCCGCGGTCTTGCGCGAGCAGAGGACGTCATTCTGTCGGACTACGGGGGCACGCTCGGCGCGGCCAAGCTGCGCCAATTGATTGCACGGCAGCTCGCGGAGGAGGGCCTGCCCTCCGATCCCAACCAAGTCCTGCTGACGGTCTCAGGTACCCAGGCCATCGACCTGATCTGCCGCTTCCTTTTGACGCCGGGCGATCGTGTGCTGGTCGACGATCCCTGCTATTTCAATTTCCAGGCGCTGCTGAAGGCCCACCAGGTTACGGTGATCGGCGTGCCTTACACATCCACCGGTCCCGATGTGGAGCGCTTCGGTGAAATCCTGGATGCGGAAAGCCCGCGCCTCTACATCACCAACTCGGCGCTGCATAATCCGACCGGCGCGACGATGTTGCCCAGAACGGCGCACCAGGTGCTTGCTGCCGCCGCGCGCCATGATCTGGTCATCGTCGAGGACGACATCTTTGCGGCCTTTGAGCCGGAGCGCTCGACCCGTCTGGCCGCTCTCGACGGCCTGGAGCGTGTGATCCGGATCGGCAGCTTCTCCAAGACGCTCTCCGCCTCGATCCGCTGCGGCTACATCGCCGCGCGTCCCGACTGGATCGAAGGGCTGATCGATCTTCAGGTCGCTACCAATTTCGGTGGTCCCAGTCCGGTTTCCAGCGAACTGCTCTTCACGACCCTGAGCGACGGAAGTTACCGCAAGCACATGGAGGCCCTGCGGCGGCGCCTGGCACGGCTGCGCCGCGAAACAGCCGGCAAACTGGAAACCCTCGGTATCAAGCCCTGGCTGGCGCCCCGCGGCGGCTTCTACCTCTGGTGCCGCCTTCCCGGTGATCTCAGTTCGGCGGATCTCGCCCGTGCCGCGTTGGAGGAAGGCATGGTGCTGGCGCCTGGCAATGTCTTCAGCCCCTCTCTCTCCAAGGACGGCTTCATGCGTTTCAACGTCAGTCAGATGAGATCGCCGCGCGTTTTCGAGCTGCTGGCGCGCGCTATAGCGCGGAGTCGGCACTGATCAGCGCGCGGACCCACTCGATTGACTTTCTCTTTTGTCTGCCGGCGGATAACCTGTCTCTTCCCCGTTTCTTCAGAAAGCAGGCAACGACCATGTCCTCAGCCAAACCCGCCGCCGGCGGTGCTCTTCCCTCTTTGTCCTTCCCCAAAGTCGGCGGCGGATCGCTCAGCGTCGGTGGCACGCGGGAGCGTTGGACCCTCTTCGTGGTCTATCGCGGCAAGCATTGCGGACGGTGCAAGAAGTATCTGAGCCTGCTGGAGGGCATGAAGGGGGACTGGGAGAAGGCGGGTTTCGACATTGTCGTGGTCTCCGCCGATCCGCAGGAAAAGGCCCAGGCCGACATCGCTGAATTCGGCTGGAGCTTCGATATCGGCTACGGCCTGACCGAAGCCCAGATGCAGGAGCTGGGCCTCTACATCTCCGATCCGCTCTCGCCCGCAGAGACGGATCGCCGCTTCGCCGAGCCGGGCATCTTTTGCGTTCGTCCGGATGGCATGAACCAGATCGTCGCCATCTCCAACGGACCGGCCGCACGGCCGGATCTGGCCGAGCTACTGGACGGCATGATCTTCACCATTGAAAACGACCGCCCGGCGCGCGGGATGGCAGGGGCCTGATCGGAGATCTTTCGGACGAGCGGCGTGCCAGGCAGGTCATCCGGCATCAGAGCAGTAACCAAATAATTAACCGTAGATTGCTGTGCAGAAGTGCAGGAAGTGTGCGGTCCCGGCCGTCTCCTCGTCGCGCCCGATCCAGGTGGCTTCAGGCCTCTGAGTCTCTTTATGAAGTCAAGCGCCGCCAGGCTGGAAAACTTGATGCAGCGATCTGCGCTTCCGCCGTCATATCGAATTTACCTAATTTCCCCAGGGTCTTATCTGTAAAGACTGTGCCGTTTTGTATAAAAGAGACTTTGATTTCTTCAACTTTTTTAACTTAATGAAAAATAAACCTATGCAATCTAACCTGAACTCTGCTAGGTAGCTATTTCAATCTAACGGCGTGGGTTATTAGAATGAAAATTTGGCGTTTTTTGGCGCTGGGGCTGGTCGGCCTCAGCCTCGGGGCTTGTTCGTCCATTGTGAATGGTACAACTCAAGATATTACCGTCAACACTAATCCGCCGGGTGCGGACTGTCGGTTGGAGCGTGAAGGCCAGGTCATCGCGCGCGTGCAGAATACGCCCAGCACTGCCAATGTCAGCAAGACCAAGCACGACATTACGATTGTGTGCGATAAAGAGGGCTATCAAACAGCCACATACCTCAACGACAGCGGCTGGGAAAGCGGTTCTGGCGCAGCCGGAATTGCACTCGATGTCGTCTTGACGCTCGGCGTAAGCAGTGCGATCGACTCAGCGACCGGTGCCGACAACAAGTATGAGAGCCCGGTCAACATCATCCTGCTGCCCGTTCAAAACTGAGGGTTTGCGGAAGGGGCCCCAAGTCCCCCGCAACTCAGGCAGGTAAGATGCAGCCTATAGAAGGCATCGGATACGTCTGTGGACGACCGATGCCTTTTCTTCTTTTTAAGGGCTGGTTTCTCAAGCCGCTATTTAGAGGAAGCCGATAAGATCATCCTGCCGGCAAGGCTGTCATGGCCACCTCGATAAAGCGCTTCAGGTCACGCTTGTCGGCGCCGCTTCTGTGCAGGAGTCCGAGCGTCAGGGCCTGGCCGGCGTAGAATTCGGCGAGGGCCTTGGGATCAGCCTCCGCCGACAGGTCACCTTCTTTCTGGGCGGCGCGGAAGCGTTTGACCAGGGCGGCGCGGCGCTGTTTCTGAAAATCGCGGCCCAGGGACTCCAGCGCGGGCGGCTGACCGGCGCAATCCACCAGACTGTTCACCAGGAAACAGCCATAGGGCGTCGTCTTGTCGTTCAGGCTTTCGGCCACCGTTTCCAGATAGCTGCGGACCGTCTCCCTCAGGGGCGCGCCAGCATTGAGGACTGCGTCAAATCTGGGCTCGCCGCGTTCGAAGTAGCGGGCGAGTGCCTTGCCATAGAGCGCCTCCTTGTCGCCGAATGTGGCGTAGAGACCCGGTTTGGCCATGCCGGTGGCGCAGGCGAGGTCGTTCATCGAGGTGCCCTCGTAACCCCGCTCCCAGAACAGCTTGACGGCTGTCTCCAGGACCTCCTCCGGATCCGATTTCCGCGGCCGACCGCGTGCCGTTCCCACGAAACTCACCTCTGCGTTTCTTAATAAATTACCGATCGGTACTAAATTTGCTTGACATCCACCGGCCAAGTTTCATTTAAATACCACTCGGTACGATATCTTTCAACTCAGTACCGAGTCCAGCGAACCGAAATCAAATCCAGGAGAAGATCGCGTGAGCAGGATTGAAGGAAAAGCCGCTTTTGTTACAGGGGCCAACCGCGGCATCGGACGGGCCTTCGTCGAAGAGCTTCTGGCCGCAGGTGCAGCTAAGGTCTATGCCGGCGCCCGGAACCCTCAAAGCCTTTCAGACCTCGTTGAGGCGAGCGAAGGTCGCGTCGTTCCGGTGACCCTCGACGTGACCAAACGCGAGACCATTGAAGCAGCGGCCTCGGCCCACACAGACGTCGCGCTTCTGATCAACAATGCAGGTGTTGCAGCCTTTGAAGGCTTGATCTCGGCGGGCACCACCGACGGCGCCCGCAATGAGATGGAGATCAACTACTTTGGTCTCCTCGACGTGACCCGTGCCTTCGCACGGACCCTGGCAAGCAATGGCGGCGGCGCCATCGTCAACATCAGCTCGATCGCCGGACAGGTGAATTTTCCAATGCTGGGCTCCTACAGCGCGTCCAAGGCGGCTGTTCACTCCCTGACCCAGGGTGTGCGGGCCGAACTGGCCGCGCAGGGCACGCTGGTGCTGGGTGTTTATCCGGGGCCGGTTGATACTGATATGGCTGCCAGCTTTCCCATGGAGAAAGCGACTCCCAACGACGTTGTCCGAAGGATTCTGACGGCAGTCGAACAGGGGGAAGAAGACGTCTATCCGGACGCGGCCGCCGTGGAAATGCACGCTGGCCTGCTGGGAGATCCCAAGGCTGTCGAGAAACAGGCCGGCGCGATGCTGCCGTCCTGACCACCAGAGATACCGGAGGCAGAGATACCGCGAGATCAATCACAGCCCGGCCGGGGCGGGCCGGTGTCAAAGAGTTGATCTCGCGTCTCTGGCGAGCATTTCTTTTTTGCGTCAAGATTGAACAAGGTTCGAGAGGGAATTTCGAAAATGGGAACAGCCGTCATTATCGGCGCGGGCGCCGGGCTCTCTGCGTCCCTGGCGCGCAAGCTGCACGCGCGCGGACACAAGCTGCTGCTGGCCGCTCGCAACACGGATAAGCTGGCGGAACTGCAGGCCGAAACCGGTGCCAAACTGGTCACCTGCGACGCGGCCGAGGCCGGCGATATGGAGAAGGTCTTCGCGGAAGCCGACGCCCTGGGCGAGCCGCTGGAGATCGCAATCTACAATCCTTCCGCCCGGGTACGCGGACCGATCACGGAACTGGAGCCGGAAGCGGTCAAGTCCGCGGTTCTGATCACCGGCTACGGCGCCTTTCTGATGGCGCAGCAGGCGGCGAAACGTATGCTCCCCCGGGGGCACGGCGCGATCCTCTTCACCGGTGCTTCCGCCGGCGTTAAGGGTTACCCCCGCTCCTCCACCTTCGCCATGGGCAAGTTCGCTCTGCGCGGCCTGGCCCAGAGCCTGGCGCGGGAACTGCACCCCCAGGGCATTCACATCGGTCACTTCGTGATCGACGGCGGCATTCGCAGCGCGAGCCGGCCGGAGCGGGTCGAAGCCGCCGACAATCCGGACTCCATGCTGGATCCGGAGGCGATCGCCGACAGCTATCTTCATTTCCTCGACCAGCCGCGCTCGAGCTGGGCCTGGGAGATCGAACTTCGGCCCTGGGTCGAAAACTTCTGACCCCTCGACCTTCTATCCCCTCGATAGGGCCATCCCTGTCATTGACACCATAGGAAAACGGAATTCGAAGCATGAGTGACTCCAACGCCTACGTCCCGCCCAAGGTCTGGAAATGGGAAGCCGAAAACGGCGGCACCTTCGCCAGCATCAACCGCCCCATCGCGGGCGCGACCCATGAAAAGGAGCTGCCCGTGGGCAAGCACCCGCTGCAGCTCTACTCCCTGGCCACGCCAAACGGTGTGAAGGTCACGGTGATGCTGGAAGAGCTGCTGGAGCTGGGCCACAGCGGTGCGGAGTACGACGCCTATGTGATCAAGATCGGCGACGGCGATCAGTTCGGCAGCGGTTTCGTCAACATCAACCCCAACTCCAAGATCCCGGCGCTGCTGGACCTTAGCACCGAAACGCCGACCCGCGTGTTCGAATCCGGCTCGATCCTGCTGTACCTGGCCGAGAAGTTTGGCGCCTTCCTGCCGAAAGATCCCGGCAAGCGCGCGGAGGCGATCAACTGGCTGTTCTGGCAGATGGGCAGCGCGCCCTACCTGGGCGGCGGCTTCGGCCACTTCTACGCCTACGCGCCGGAGAAGTTCGAATACGCCATCGACCGCTTCGCCATGGAAACCAAACGCCAGATGGATGTGCTGGACCGGCACCTGGCCGACAACCAGTATATGGCGGGTGATGACTATTCCATCGCCGACATAGCCATCTGGGCCTGGTATGGGGCACTGGCCATGGGCCGGCTCTACGACGCCGGCGAGTTCCTGGACGTGACCTCCTACAAGAACGTGGTGCGCTGGGCCGAGGAAATCGGGAAACGTCCCGCCGTGATCCGCGGCCGCAAGGTCAATCGCGTCAACGGCCCGCTGGAAGACCAGCTTCACGAACGCCACGACGCCAGTGACTTCGAAACCAAGACCCAGGACAAGGTCGCGGCGGAGTAACGTTCACCTCTCGGGATTTACGGGAACAACGGAGTTCGGGTGTTGCTGCCCAAGCGCAGTGACGCTCTGAACTCCGTTTTCATTTCGCAAGCTCAAAAACAGCCAGGCAACTACGCGAAACCTGACTGCAGAAAGCTGTCGACCGAAATGATGCCGACACGCCCATCCACGGTGCCCAGAACGATGTTCTCGCGAGAAACGTCGAAGGAGAAGACCACGCTGTCATAACCGTCGGGTTGAAGCTTGCTTCGCTGCAAGACATCTCCGGACGTACCCTCGAAGGCTGCAACCTCGCCATCCAGGAAGGCCGCGAGAACGACATCGCGGCCGGGAACGGCTTTGATCATCGTGGCATTGGCTTTGGTTTCGTGCCGCCAGATTTCCTTCCCATCCTCCAGGCGCCTTCGGCCGATGAAACCTGAGTACTCTTCTGGGCTTCGTCCTTGCACATAGAACTGCCCGGACATGATCACGGCCTCTCCCTTTGTGTCGGATAAGTACTCAAAGGCGCAATCCAATACATGATCGGAGTGATGGACATTGGATGGGAGAAGAGGCCAGAGACGCTTCAATTTTCCCGTAGGGGAAACCAAGCAAAGCCATTTCTTTTCATGTGAGTCCGGGGGCGTTCCCTGAACCGCGAAAAGATGCGGTGCCCCATCGATGCGCAAAAAGTGATTGAAGGAGTCATAGTGTCCGAAATCGTGACCGCTCCAGCTCTCCAAGTCAGGACTTCCGATGACATCAAGAGGTCCGACTGCTTCAACAAAGCTTCGATCCTGCCGGCCGATGATCCAACCTTCACGTGAGATCGAAAAAGCAAGCTCGCCGTCGCGATCCACGAGAGGAATGAGCTCAGACCCTGCAAAGCGGTAGAGGTGTGATCGGTAGTATTGCGACCAGTCTCGTGCCTCTTCATTAATCTCAATTGCATGAACGATCGGCGCCGAGCCTTTCAGAATCTGTGCACCGTAGGTGTCACCCATAAACCGCCGCTTGTAAGTGCCACCCGAGTCAAGGATCTCGAGTTGGCAGTCGTCATGGACTATCCCGATGTCATCGTCACCCAGCCAGGCGACATCCCATACTGCCGATCTCACATGAATAGAAGAGAGCTTAAAGGACTGTCGCAGTGCTGTTTCAGGGTCACTGAGACGCGCCGGAAATCTGTTGTCGGCTTCGACATCACCCGCAGATCTCGGCACCTGTTCCGTGATCTGCTGCGAAATTGACTCCTTGTTGAAGATCCCTTCGTAGATCTGCTCGGAATAGCTGGCCCGCACTTCAAAGAAACTGTCGTAGGGATCGACCACGCTCTCGGGCGAGTCTTCCGTCCAGGGACGAACCAGGGCGATAATGCAGGTGCCGTCACTGCAAAACTTGCAGCGTTCGACTTCCGGGACCGGGCCGATAACTTTGCTGTCGCGGTTGCTCTCCCAATCCCAGACGATAAGTTCGCCGTCAAATTTCCATCCGCCGTCATAGCGGCCGGTCCCGATAACGACGACCGGTTTCTCAGGATGAAAACCTATATCGTTGATCGGATAGCGAAGCCGGTCGAAAACCGTGAAAGGCGTCGTTTCCGGCGGCCGGTATAGCGCCACGCGATAATGCAGATGCTGACCCCAGTAGCTGGCACGCGCCGGTGGGTTGGTCAGTTGCGGATAAAAGGACGCAATGGCAACGACGGAGCTATCCTGGTTGTGGAATACGCCTGTAATCCTGCCATTGCCCGGGAGAGACGGATCGGAGATGAAACGCATAGCGCGAGTTTATCTAAGGAAGCGACAGGCGACCACCATGGTCTTTGCTGACCGCAGCTTAAGCTCCGACGATTCAGCGACCTTCTAGCTTGGCCGCGGGCTGGGTGCTCTGATCGGAATCAAGCTTTTAATATATGCAATATAATGCATAAAACACAAAATATTGAATTTGACATGTATCAAAATGCATGCAACGTTAGCCCTCAATAAGGAACAAAAACGCGTAAGCTTTATAGGGAGGTGAGAACCATGAGAACTCGGGTTAAGCTCGGAGTCGCGGTTGCGGCTGGCCTCGTACTGGCAAGCAGCCAGGTGATGGCAAAGGAATATAAAGTCGGTGTTCTGCTGCCCTTCTCGGGCGTCTTTGCCGGCCTCGGCGCACACATCGAAAACGGCTTTAAACTGGGCCTGGAGCACTATGGTGCAGATCTGGGCGACAACACGATCACCATGGTCCGCGCGGACACCGAGGCCAAGCCGGCCTCAAGCCTCGCCAAAGCCAAGAAGATGGTCCTGCAGGACAAGGTCGACGTTCTGATGGGCGTGGTCTCCTCGGCCGTTCTGGGCGGCATGCGGGACTTCGTACATAACTCCGGCACGCCGCTGGTGGTCGCGAACGCCGGTAACGATCACATGACCGGTGAGAAGTGCAGCCCCAACATCATCCGGGTCTCCTTCTCCAACAGTCAGATCAACCGCCCGGTCGGCGGCTGGCTCGCGAAGCAGGGTGTGAAGACCGCCTATCTGATGGCGCCCGATTACGCGGCCGGCCACCAGATGATGGAAGCCTTCAAGAAGACCTTTACCGAAGCCGGCGGTGAGATCATCGGCGAGGCCTACCCGCCGTTGCGCGGCACCAAGGACTACGGGCCCTTTATCACGGCGGCCAAGGCGGCCAACCCCGATGCCATCTACACCTTCTTCGCTGGCAGCGCGGCCATTACCTTCGTGAAGCAGTACCACGAGTTCGGTCTGAAGAAGGACATTCCGCTCTACGGCGCGGGCTTCCTGACCTCTGCCGCCTACGTCCATGTGCAGGGCGAAGCCGCCGACGGCACGGTCGCGGCGTTGCACTATGTGCCCGCCCTGGACACGCCGGAGAACAAGAGGTTCCAGGACGCCTACAAGGCCGCGCATGAGAAGACCGGTTCCGAATTCGCCGTCGCCGGCTACGACGCGGCACGCCTGATCGTCGAGGCCATCAAGGCTTCCGACGGCGATAAGGATGCCTTCAAGGCCGCCCTGTCGAAGGTGGAATTCAACGGGCCGCGCGGTCCGCTGCGCATCGATCCGGCCACCAACAACGTCGTCCAGAACATCTATCTCTTCAAGAATGAGTTCAAGGACGGCAAGATCGTTCAGACCGTGCTCGACACGATCCCGAACGTACAGGACGCCCCGAACGGCTGTTCCATGTAATCGGCAGTTTTCGCGATCCGGCCGGGGGCAGAGGCTTCCGGCCGGTTGCGTTTCCACGCCTCCCTTTGTGTTAGAATAGAAGACAGGCAAGGCCGGCTCGGGAGGTTATCCCCGCCGTGAAAGCCTGCGCAACCTGCCCGCCGGAAGTTGAGAGTTAGAGGTGCTGACAGATAGCGGATTCTGGTTCGTCCAGCTACTCAACGGCCTGCAGCTTTCCATGCTGCTGTTCCTGTTGTCGGTGGGCCTGACGGTCATCTTCGGCCTGATGAACTTCGTGAACCTGGCCCATGGCTCGCTCTATGCCCTGGGCGCGCTGATCGGTTATTCCATCGCCCAGGCGACCGGTGGCATGTGGCTCGCCTACCTGCTGGCGCCCATCTGCGTCATGGTGATCGGTGCGGTCCTCTACGGCCTGATCATCGACCGCATGCGCAAGGCCGGCCCCATGAAGCAGGTGTTGGTCACCTTCGGCCTGATCTTCGTGCTGCTTGATGTGCAGCGCTACCTCTGGGGCACGGACCAGCTCGGCGTGACGAGCGGCATTCCCTTTTCCGGCAGCTTCGAGATCTTCGGTGAAATCTATCCCAGCTATCGCCTCTTCATCATCTGCGTCGGCCTGTTGGTCTTCGCCGCGCTCTATGCGCTGCTGGAGCATACGCGACTGGGGGCGGAGGTGCGCGCGGGTGTGGACGACCCGGAGACCGCGAGCTGCCTGGGCGTCAATGTGGAGCGGACCTTTTTCGTGGTCTTCCTGATCGGCAGTGCCCTGGCCGGGCTGGCCGGCGTGGTCGCCCTGCCGGCCTTTTCCGCTGAAGCCGGCATGGGGGTTTCCATCCTGGTGCCGACGCTGGTGGTGGTGGTGGTCGGCGGCCTGGGCAGCCTGAAGGGTGCCTTCGCCGGATCGCTGCTGATCGGCCTCGTCCTGACCTTCGGACAGGTGCTCTTCCCCAGCTTCGCCAGCATGCTGATGTATGCCCTGCTGGTCGCGGTGCTGCTGATCCGGCCCGCGGGCCTCTTCCCGGCGCGAGGTTAGGGTCATGCGGAACCAGAAACACTTCCGGCCTGTCCTCGCCGTTCTCACCCTGGTCGTGCTGCTGATCTCCTGGACCAACGCGGAATACTTCGGCATGGAGATCCTGGCCGAGATCGCGGTGCTGGCGCTGCTGGCCATGAGCCTGGATCTGCTGGCGGGCTACACCGGCCTGGTGAGCCTGGGACATGCCGCGCTTTTCGGCTGCGGCGCTTACAGCTTTGCCGTCTTTACCGCTTTCTGGGGCTGGCCGCCCTCGCTCTCCATGGTCGCGGCGACACTGCTGACCGGGCTGATCGCGCTGCTGGTCGGTGCGGTGGTGACGCGGGTGCAGGGCATCTTCTTCATCATGATCACCCTGGCGATCGGCGAGATGGGCTACGAACTGGTCTTCAAGACCCGGGCGCTGGGCGGCGACGACGGCCTGGCCGGCATTCCGAGGCTCGACCTCTCGTTTATCGGCGTCGACATGAACGATCCCGGCACCTTCGCGCTGGCGCTGATCCTGGTGGTTGCGGTGGTCTACCTGCTGTTGCTGCGCCTGCTGGCCTCGCCCTATGGCGCGCTGCTGAGCGGGCTGCATGACAACGCCGGGCGCCTGCGCGCCCTGGGCTTGCCGGTCCAGGCCTACCAGACCAGCATCTTCGCCTTCTCTGGCGCGCTGGCCGGTTTCGCGGGGACTCTGAGCGCCCAGCACACCCTCTTCATCTCGCCGCAACTGCTGCACTGGACCACCTCGGGCGAGGTGCTGGTGATGGGCATCCTGGGCGGCCTGGGCACGCTGGTCGGCCCCATTATCGGCGCGGCGCTGATCACCCTGCTGCGCCACGAGCTCAGCGATCTGACCGATTACTGGGGGCTCTGGCTCGGCCTCTTCCTGATCCTGGTGGTCATGACCGGCAAGAATGGCGTGGTCGGCTGGCTGGAGGCCGGCTGGAAACAGGTCACGCGCCGAAGCAAAGAGCAGAAGGCACCTGAAGAGGCCGCAGCCGAAGGGAGGCCGGGCGATGCTGCGGGCTGAGCGGATCTTCAAGTCCTTCGGGGCGTTGCAGGTCACCCGGGACGTCTCCCTGGAGATCCCGGTCGGGGTGCGCCACGCCATCATCGGGCCGAACGGCGCCGGCAAGACCACGCTCTTCAACCTGATCGCCGGGGAGCTGACGCCCGACGAGGGCCGGGTTCTGATCGACGGACTGGATGTGACCCACTTCAGTGTGGACCGCCGGGCCCGCCGCGGCCTCTCGCGCAGCTTCCAGAAGAACAACCTCTTCCTCAGCGGTACGGTGCGCGACAATCTGATGCTGGCGCATATCGTCGCCGGCGGCTACGGCACGCAGTTCTGGCGCCGCCTGTCCGGAAACCGCGCGGCCCATGAAAAGACGGCCGCCATAGCCGAACAGGTCGGCCTTGCGGACCTGCTGGAGCGCGGGGTCTCGGAACTTTCCTACGGCGCGCAGCGGCAGCTTGAAGTGGGTCTTGCCCTGATGGCCGCGCCCAAGGTGCTGCTGCTGGACGAGCCCACCTCCGGCATGAGCCCGGAAGAGACCGGCCGCATGCTGCAGCTCATCGACGAACTGCCGCGGGAGCTGGCGGTGCTGCTGATCGAGCACGACATGGATCTGGTCTTCGCCCATGCCGACCGCATCACAGTACTGAACTACGGTGAGATCCTGATGGAAGGCACGCCCGAGGAGGTGCGCGGCTCGGACGTGGTTCAGGAAATCTATCTCGGCGGAAAGGCGCATTAAGATGCTCGTCGTCGAGAACATCCACAGCTACTACGGCGCCAGCCATATCCTGCATGGCGTGTCGCTGGAAGTCGGCGAAGGCGAGGTGGTCTCGCTTCTGGGACGCAACGGTGCCGGCAAGACCACCACCCTGCGCTCCATCGTCGGCCTGACCCCGCCGAAGCGCGGCACGATCCGTTTAAAAGGAACGGAAACAACCGGTCGCAAGCCTCACGCCATGGCGCGTCTGGGCCTGTCCTACATGCCCGAAGCGCGGGGCATCTTTCCCTCTCTGTCAGTCTACGAGAACCTGGCGCTGGCGGAGGGGCGGCGGCCGGGTCCCTGGACGATTCCCCGCGTGTTCGAGATCTTTCCGCGCCTGGAGGCCCGGCGCGGCAACGGCGGCGCCCAGCTTTCCGGCGGCGAGCAGCAGATGCTGGCCATCGCGCGGGCGCTGCTGCTGAACCCGGACATTCTGCTGCTCGACGAACCGACCGAGGGTCTCGCACCGATCATCGTTCAGGACATCGAGGAGCGGCTGGAGGCCATCAAGCGCGAAGGTATGACCATCCTGCTGGTGGAGCAGAACTTCCGCTTCGCGACCAACCTGGCGGACCGGGTTTATGTGCTCGGCAAGGGCGCGATCCAATGGTCCGGCTCGACCACCGAGATCCTGGCGGACGAAGGCGTGCAGAAAACCTGGCTCGGGGTGTGAGGCCCCGAGTCCTTTCATGAGAGGTGGAGATATGGCGCAGGCAGATTTCGAAGCGATCATGAGCGAGGTCGCGGACGCGATCGGCGCGCGGGCGCTGGACGACAGTCTGGCCGAGTTTCTGAATGCGACCTATCCGGCTGAGGGAGAAACCTTCCGGCAGGTAGAGGCCCTTTGCCGGGAAGGGGAAGCCGAAGGTTGGCTCTGCGCCCGCGAGATGGGCGGCATCCGCTTCGGGCGCGTGATCAAACCCGGCGCCCAGGCGGGCGGTTTTTCCGTCGATGTGGTGCGCATGGCGGACATCAAAGGCCCTCATCACGTTCACACCAAGGGCGAGATCGGCATGATCATGCCGATTGGCGAAGGGGACGAGGACTCGGCCGAGTTCGATGACATGCCGCGTGGCTGGTACGTCTACGCCGCCGGCAGCGCCCACTGGCCCACGGTGACCAAGGGTGAGGCCTATATCCTCTATCTGCTGCCCGACGGCGAGATCGAGTTCACCGGTAAGTAAGGGTCGGAGACGGACACCATGGACTACCCCAGAAACTATAATGCCGCGACGGACTTCATCGGGCGAAACCTGGCTGCCGGCCGCGCTGACAAGAAGGCCTTCATCGATCCCGCGCGCAGCCTGACTTACGGTGAACTGGACAGCGGCAGCAACCGCGCCGCGAACCTGCTCGGCGCTCAGGGTATCGGGCGCGAAGACCGCGTCGCCATGCTGGTGCTCGACACGGTCGATTTCCCGGTGATCTTCTGGGGCGCGATCAAGGCCGGTGTCATTCCGGTGGCGCTCAACACCCTGCTGTCCACGGATCAGTACCGCTATATCCTGGAGGACTCCCGCGCCAAGGCGCTCTTTGTGTCGGCGCCCCTGCTGGAGACGGTCGGCCCCGCGCTGGAGAAGCTGCCGGCATTGAAGCAGGTCTTCGTGGTCGGCGGCGAGAGCGGCGCGCACATCGACTTCGCCGGGAGCCTGGCGGAACAGTCGGAGAGCTTCGAAACGGTCGAGACCTGCGCCGACGAAACCGCCTTCTGGCTCTATTCCTCCGGCTCCACCGGCATGCCAAAGGGCGTACCCCACGTGCACAGCAGCCTGATGGAGACCGCACGGCTCTATGGTCAGGACGTGCTCGGCATCGAGGAAGACGACGTGGTCTATTCCGCCGCGAAGCTCTTCTTCGCCTACGGCCTGGGCAACGGCATGAGCTTTCCAATGTCGGTGGGGGCGACCACCATTCTCTATCCCGCCCGCCCGACGCCGGATGCGGTGCTCGAGATCCTGAAGAGCCATCAGCCGACTATCTACTGCGGCGTGCCGACGCTCTACGCGGCGCTTCTGGCCCATCCGGACTGCAGTCGCGAGAAAGCCTCCAGGCGCCTGCGCCGCTGCCTTTCCGCGGGCGAAGCCCTGCCGGAAGAGGTCGGCAAGTCCTGGAAGCGCGTCATGGAAGTGGACATCCTGGACGGCGTCGGCTCGACCGAGATGCTGCACATCTTCCTCTCCAACCGGCCCGACGACATCGTCTACGGCACCTCCGGCCGGGCCGTCCCCGGCTACGATCTGCGCCTGGTCGATGAGCAGGGACGGGAGGTCCCGGAGGACGAGGTCGGCGAGCTGTTGGTGCGCGGCGCCTCGGCGGCCAGCGGTTACTGGAATCAGCGGGAGAAAAGCCGGACGACCTTCGAGGGTGAATGGACCCGCACCGGCGACAAGTACACCCGCGACGCGGACGGCCGCTATCACTACTGCGGGCGGACCGACGATATGTTCAAGGTCAGTGGCATCTGGGTCTCGCCCTTCGAAGTGGAGTCGGCCCTGATCTCGCACGAGAGCGTGCTGGAGGCCGCGGTTGTTCCCTTTGAGGACGAGGAGGGCCTGACCAAGCCCCGCGCCTTCGTCATCCTGCAGGAAGGGGTCGTGCAGGAGGGTATGTTCGAGACCCTGAAGAACCACGTCCAGACCAGTATCGGCAAGTGGAAGTATCCCCGCGACATCGTCTTCGTCGAGTCCCTGCCCAAGACCGCGACCGGTAAGATCCAGCGCTTCAAGCTGCGGGACTGAGAGACCATGAGCCTCGAAGATACCGGCTGCCTGAGCATCGACGGTGCCGAACTGGAGTACCGCATGATCGGGCCGCGCCCGGATGAGGCGCCAACGGCCGTGCTGCTGCACGAAGGTCTGGGCTGCACGGCCATGTGGCGCGACTTTCCGGAGCAGCTCGCCCGGGCGAGCGGTCTCGGTGTCTTCGTCTATTCGCGGCAGGGCTACGGGGGCTCTTCGCCCTGCGCGCTGCCACGGCCCCTCACTTACATGCATCACGAGGCCATCGAGGTCCTGCCGAAACTGCTGGATGCCATCGGCTTCGAACGCGGTCTGCTGGTCGGGCATTCGGACGGCGCCTCCATCGCCGCAATTCACGGCGGCGCGGTCGCCGACCCGCGGGTCCGGGGGATGGTGCTCATGGCACCCCATTTCTTCACCGAGGACATGGGTATTGCGGCCATCGCCGAAACCAGGGAGGTCTTCGAGAGTACGAACCTGCGCGAACGCCTGCAGAAGTACCACGGCGACAACGTGGACGGCGCCTTCTGGGGTTGGCTGCGCGCCTGGCTGGATCCCGAATTCCGCAACTGGGACCTGCGCGCGTTCCTGCCGAAGATTACGGTGCCGGTGATGGTGCTGCAGGGCCTGGACGATCAGTACGGCACCGCGGCCCAGGTCTCGGCTATCGAGGAGCTCTGCGGCGGTGAGTTCGAGAGTCTGTTCCTGGAGGACTGTGCCCACACGCCCTTCCGGGAACAGCCCGAACAAACCCTGGCGGCGACCCTGCGCTTTACCGCCAGCCTGCTGGATGCCGGCGACAGGAGCGAAGGGTGAGGATGACGACATGTCGGCGAGCCTTCCTTTGGAACAGTTCACTCTGCCCGCCAGGCCCCACCGGCCGGGTCCAGGCAGCCGGCCGGATATGGTTTTGCTCGAAGCCGCAAAGGCGACTTGTCCGAAAATCACTGAGCCGGCGCGCTGGCAGGAAAACCGGACTTATCGTGCCGGCTGGAATCTCTATGACGCCGGGTTCTACTGGGAAGCTCATGAGCTCTGGGAAGCGGTCTGGCTGGCCTGCCGCCCAAACTCCCTCGAGCAGCGCTTTTTGAAGATGATCATCCAGAACAGCAATGCCCGCCTGAAAGAAGCCATGGACAGAGATAAAGCGGCGGCGCGCCTCAGGGATGAAGTGGGTCACTTACTGGGCGAGATGACGGGCGTTTTGGGCCCCGGGACTTCGTCCTACATGGGTGTGGAGCTGGAGTTGTTCGAGCAGGAGGCATTGTGATCTGCAATATATTTCATTTTATAAAAATAAATGCGTCAAATAATGCAGTTTATAGCTTGACCCCGACCCGGCCAGCACTAGACTTCTAGATAAGAGCCAAAGAAGGCCAACTCGATACCGGGCCGCGCCGCCCCGCAGATGACGGCGACGCGCAGACCGGATGAGGGGATGAAAAAGAGAGATGATCGATTTTCAAACGGACCCGTCGCGGTACCGCCACTGGCGCATCGAAACCGATGGCGCAGTTGCCAACCTGATCATGGATGTGGACGAGAAGGGCGGCCTTTTCGAGGGCTATGAGCTCAAGCTCAATTCCTATGATCTCAGCGTCGATATCGAACTGGCCGACGCGATCCAGCGTCTGCGCTTCGAACATCCCGAGGTCAAGGCCGTGGTGCTGCGCTCCGGTAAGGACCGGGTCTTCTGCGCCGGCGCCAACATCCGCATGCTGGCCGGCGCCGCGCACTCCCACAAGGTGAACTTCTGCAAGTTCACCAACGAGACCCGCAACTCGATGGAAGATGCCAGCCATCATTCCGGCCAGCAGTACATCAGCGCGGTCAATGGCGCCTGCGCCGGCGGCGGCTACGAGCTGGCCCTGGCGACCGAATACATCATCCTGACCGACGACGGTTCCTCGAGCGTGGCCCTGCCCGAGGTGCCCCTGCTCGCGGTCCTGCCGGGCACCGGCGGACTGACGCGGGTGACCGACAAGCGCAAGGTCCGGCGGGACCTGGCCGACGTCTTCTGCTCGATCGAGGAGGGCATCAAGGGCCGCAAGGCGGTCGACTGGCGGCTGGTGGACGAGACGGTTCCCAACTCCCGCTTCGACGAGGCAGTGGCGGCCAAGACCCGGGCGCTGGTGGAAGGTTCCGACCGTCCGGATGAAGCGGCCGGCATCAAGCTCGGCCCGCTGTCCCGGACGATCTCGGACGATGGCGTGACCTACTCCAGCGTTACGGTCGAGCTGGACCGGGACGCCGGGCTGGCCACCGTTACCATCAAAGCGCCGGAAGAGGATACGCCGGCCACCGCCGAAGAGATGGTGGCGCAGGGCGATGCCTTCTGGCCGCTGCGCTGCGCGCGCGAGCTTGACGACGCCATCCTGCATCTGCGGCTGAACGAAATGGAACTGGGCGTGATCCAGTTCAAGACTCTCGGCGAGGGCGCAAAGGTCGTGGCTTACGATGACTTCCTGGAGGCCAGCGCAGATCATTGGCTGTCGCGTGAGATCCTGCTCTTCTGGCGCCGGGTTCTGAAGCGGGTCGACATGACCTCCCGGTCGCTGGTTGCCCTGATCGAGCCGGGCAGTTGCTTTGCGGGAACCCTGGCCGAACTGGTCTGGGCTTGCGACCGCTCCTACATGGCGGTCGGCGCTTTCGAAGGCGACAACCGGCCCGAGGCGGCGCTGCAGCTTTCGGCGGCGAACTTCGGCCGTCATCCCATGTCGAACGGACTGAGCCGGCTCGAAACCCGCTTTCTCGGTGCGCCGGATCAGGTCGCGCAGGTGAAGGAAAAGCTGGGCGACACGCTGAGCGGCGAAGAAGCCGAAGAGCTGGGCCTTGTCACCTTCGCCTACGACGATATCGACTGGGAGGACGAGGTGCGGATCTTCCTGGAGGAGCGCGCCAGCTTCTCGCCGGACGCCATGACCGGCATGGAAGCCAACCTGCGCTTCGCCGGGCCGGAGACCATGGAGACGCGGATCTTCGGCCGCCTGACCGCCTGGCAGAACTGGATCTTCCAGCGGCCCAACGCGGTGGGTGATGACGGCGCGCTGCGCCGTTACGGCACCGGGCAGAAGGCCGACTACAACATGGAACGGGTGTGAGGTCTCTCGAGACCAAAACAGAGGAACGAGCGATGATCGATGCGAATGCCGTCAACTACGACACCATGATCCCCAACAACGTCGGTCTGTCGGAAGACCGCCGGGTGCTGAAGGCCCTGGAACGCTGGCACCCGGGCTATATCGACTGGTGGAAGAACATGGGCCCCGACGGTTTTCAGGATTCCATGGTCTACCTGCGCACCGCGATCGGCGTCGACCCCAAGGGCTGGGCCAAGTTCGACTATGTAAAGATGCCCGAGTACCGCTGGGGCGTGCTGCTGGCCCCGCAGGAAGAGGGCCGGACCATTCCCTTCGGCGAACACCTGGGCGAGCCGGCCTGGCAGGAAGTGCCCGGCGAATACCGCGCCCTCATGCGTCGCCTGGTGGTGATCCAGGGCGACACCGAGCCTGCCTCGGTCGAGCAGCAGCGCCACCTGGGCAAGACCGCGCCTTCGCTCTATGACATGCGCAACCTCTTCCAGGTCAATGTCGAGGAAGGCCGGCATCTCTGGGCCATGGTCTATCTGCTGCAGAAGTACTTCGGCGCCGACGGCCGTGAGGAAGCCAATGAGCTGCTGCGCCGGCGTTCCGGCGACGGCGACGCACCGCGCATGCTGGGCGCCTTCAACGAGCGCACCGGCGACTGGCTGTCCTTCTTCATGTTCACCTTCTTCACCGACCGCGACGGCAAGATGCAGCTCGAGAGCCTGGCGCAGTCCGGCTTCGATCCCTTGTCGCGGACCTGCCGCTTCATGCTGACCGAGGAAGCGCATCACATGTTCGTCGGCGAGTCCGGCATCGGCCGCGTGATTCAGCGGACCTGCGAGGCTATGAAGGCGGCGGGTATCGAAGACCCGAATGACATCGCGAAGATCCGCGCGCTCGGCGTCATCGACCTGCCGACCCTGCAGAAGAAAGCGAACCTGCACTATTCCCTGTCGCTGGACCTCTTCGGTTCCGAGGTTTCGACCAACGCGGCCAATGCCTTCAACGCCGGCATCAAAGGGCGCTATCACGAGACCAAGATCGACGACGATCACCGGCTCCTGGATGCCACCTATCCGGTGCTGAAGCACGTCGACGGCGAGTTCAAGCTGGTGGACGAGCCCGCGCTCTCGGCGCTCAACATGCGCCTGCGCGACGACTACGTCACCGACTGTGCCAAGGGCATCAAGCGCTGGAACAAGATTATCGAAAAGACCGGCGTCGACTTCGCGCTTACCCTGCCGCACCAGGCTTTTCACCGGCAGATCGGCGAGTTCGCCAACATCTCCGTGACGCCCTCGGGCATCGTGCTGTCGGAGAGCGAATGGAATCAGCGCAAGGGCGAATGGCTGCCCTCGGGTGACGACGGTGACTTCATCCAGTCGCTGATGGTGCCGGCTACTGCAATTGGCGAATACGCCGGCTGGATCGCGCCACCGAAAGTGGGGATCGACAACCAGCCCGGTGACTTCGAGTACGTCCAGATCGCCGCATGAGCACGCCGCTCAAACAGCATCTGATCGATCCGGAGATCTGCATTCGCTGCGGAACCTGCGAAGAGGTCTGCCCGATCGATGCTGTGACCCACAACGACGACAACTACGTTGTGGACGCGGAGATCTGTAACTACTGCATGGACTGCATCGCGCCCTGCCCCACGGGTTCGATCGATAACTGGCGAATCGTCGCCACGGCCTACTCCCTGGATGAACAGTTCGAGTGGGACGAGCTGCCGGAGCAGGAGGAACTGGCCAACGACGACGAAGAGAGCGCGGCCAGCCTGGAGGCGCTGGAGGACGAGATCGACGCGCTGCTGGCCCAGGCCCACGAAGGCACTGGCGGCAAGGCGATGGCCTCGGCCTCGGCCTCCAAGCCAACGGTCAATCTCTTCCGCCGTGGTCATCCGGCCGTCGCGACCATCCAGGGAAACTTCCGGCTGACCAAAGACGATGTGGAGAACGACGTTCGCCACATCATCCTGGACTTCGGCGACACGGTCTTCCCGGTGCTGGAGGGCCAGTCGATTGCGATCACGCCGCCGGGCACCGACGCCAACGGCAAGCCGCACGATTCGCGCCTCTATTCCATCGCCAGTCCACGGGACGGCGAGCGCCCGAACACCAACAACATCGCACTCACGGTGAAGCGGGAGCCCGGTGGCCTCTGCTCCAACTATCTCTGCGATCTGGAGAAGGGCGACCAGGTCGAGGTCACAGGCCCCTTCGGTTCGACCTTCCTCATGCCGAACGATCCGCTGGCCAACATTATCATGATCTGCACGGGCACCGGCTCGGCGCCCTTCCGTGGCTTTACGGAGCGCCGCCGCCGTGCCATGCCCGATGCGCCGGGCAGCATGCTGCTGTTCTTCGGCGCGCGGCAGCCCGACGAACTTCCCTATTTCGGTCCTCTGAAAAAGGTGCCGGAATCGCTCCTGCGTCAGCAGCTCGTCTACTCGCGCCTGCCTGGCCAGCCGAAGGAATACGTTCAGGACCGAATCCGAAGTTGCGCCGAAGATCTTTCCGGCTTGCTCCAGGACGAGCGGACGCATATTTACATCTGCGGCCTGAAGGGTATGGAAACCGGCGTCGACGAAGCCCTGGCGGATATCTGCCGCGGCCGGGGCCTGGACTGGGCCGATCTGAAGCCGGCGCTGCGGACCACGGGACGTTACCATGTCGAGACCTACTGAGGCGCGCGGTTTCAAGGCCCCGCCAGAACGCTGTGATATCGACGCAGTCCGCGAACTGCCGCCCGGTCCTTACATCCATGACATTGCCGTTGGCTGGGGCGACTGCGATCCGGCGCAGATTGCCTACACCGCGAATATCCCGACCTGGAGCCTGAAGGCCATCGAGGCCTGGTATCAGGCCTGTCTGGGGCTTAACTGGTATACCATCAATCTAGACCAGGGCATCGGCACGCCTTTCGTGCATCTGGATTTCGACATGGTTTCGCCGGTCACGCCGCGCGCGCTTCTCGCCTGCAAAGTCTACGTCCGGCGCATCGGACGCTCGTCGCTGGCCCATCGGGTCGAGGCCTTTCAGGATGGTGTCTTGTGCTTTACCGGGCAGACGGTTGCTGCTTTTGTGGACGCCAGGGAGATGAAGCCGGTCTCCATCCCGCCCAATATGCGCGCTTCCATCCAGGCCTACGCGGAGCGTCAGGAACGCGCCCTGGAGGAAAGCGCCTCGGACGAAAGCAAACGGGAGCCCGTCGCATGAACCGGCAGGAGGCGCAGGCCCTGGCCAGCGGGCGCGAGAGGGCGGCGCAGAGTTTTCTGCAGGAGGTCGGCACGCGCGTGCGCAACGCACGAACCCGCCACGGCATGTCGCGCAAGGTCCTGGCCCGCGAGTCCGGCGTTTCCGAGCGCTATCTCGCCCAGTTGGAGACCGGCAGTGGCAACATCTCGATCCTGCTGCTGCGCCAGGTGGCCGACGCCATCGGCCTGAAGCTGCAGGACCTGATCGCCGAGGTCGAGGAGGACGCGCCGGAACTGCTGTCGATCCTGGAACTCGCGCGCCGGGCCAGTCCGGCGCAGCGCGAAGAGATCATCGATCATCTGACCGGGCTGCTCGATCGTTCGGGCGCCGATCTCAAGGCGTCGCGCATCGCCCTGATCGGGCTGCGCGGCGCTGGCAAGTCCACGCTGGGACGTTTGGTTGCCGAGGATCTCGGCATTCCCTTCATCGAATTGAACCACGAAATCGAGCATGATAGCGGCTTGGCGATTCCCGAGATCTTCGCGCTCTACGGACAGGACGGCTACCGGCGCCTGGAGCAGCGCTGCCTGCGCTCGGTGATCGACCGCCACAGCCGGGTGGTGCTGGCGGTCGCCGGGGGCATTGTGGCCGAAGCCAACACTTACGAAATGCTGCTGCGCTCCTTCCACACCATCTGGCTGCAGGCCAGTCCGGAAGAGCATATGGAGCGCGTGCGCGCGCAGGGTGACCGGCGGCCCATGGCCGGCAATCCGGCGGCCATGAACGACCTGCGCTCGATCCTGGAAAGCCGCCAGCAGCTCTACGCGAACGCCGAAGTCACTTACGATACCAGCACAAAGACGGTGGCACAGTGCCGCGCGGAGCTGGTCGAGCTGCTCACCGGCCAGTTGACCGACTAATACCAACGCTCCTTGGTTTAAGGCGACTGCCGCCGCCGGGCTTACTTTTAAAACAGCCAAGAAAATTTTCGCGCTGCGTGGAATTTTTTACCACCACAAGTGTTGTTCAGGTGCGGCGATCACGCCGGCCGGATTCTTTCAATGCAATGGGACCGCCCAGGGAGGGGGGGCCTGCCATTTCACGTAAAGGATTTCAGAATGACACTTCGACTACTCAAAGCGCTCGGGTTGGCCGGCGCGCTGGTATCCATAACGGCTGGGGTCACGATGATGGCCGGTGCGACAGCAAGCGCCGCGCCCTTCGTCTTCCGGGCCACGGGCGGCGACGTCGCGCAAACCTTCGCGGATTTCCAGGCCGCGGCGGGCGACCCCAACAACGGCAACGCGCTCGGCCCGAATGCCGAGGGCCGGCGCCAAATTAACTGGGATGCCGGCATCGTACCCTTCGATATGCCCGGCCTCTTTTTCAACGAGGTCGTGACCCGGGGGGCGGGCTTCACCAGTGATCCGAATGACAGGTTCGCGGTCAGCAACGACGGGATCGACGACAAGTTCAACAGCTTCAATCCCGACTATGTCAATCAGTTCGCGACCTTCAGCGCACCCCGGCTCTTCACGCCGGTGGACAGCAACACGGTGACGGTCGGTTTCTTCGTGTCGGGTACGGAAATCCTGGCTGAAGTCACGGCTTTCGGCGCGGTCTTCACCGATGTCGACCTGCCGGATCTGACGCGGATGGAGTTCCTGGATGCGGACGGCGAGGTCCTGCTGGACGAGTTCGTCGACACGGCGCCCCAGGATCTCTCCTTCCTGGGCGCGGATTTCGGCGAGGAGGCCTTCTCCTTCGTTCGGATCACGCTCGGCAATGCGATCCTCGGTGCGGATGACGGGAACGGTCAGGATGTGGTCGTGATCGACGATCTCATCTACAGCGAACCGCAAGCCCGCGCCCAGGTGCCGGAGCCGGCGACAGCTTCCCTGCTGTTGCTGGGGCTCGGTGGCCTGGCCTTCGCGCGTCGCCATAAAGCAAGGGCGGCACGTATGTCGTAACACTGTGACGGGTTCGCCGTAACGACGCTCTAAAGATCAGCTAGGAAAGCTGTTCCGGAACCGGCCGGTTCTGGGCCTGCTCCGCCTTGCGCGCAGCGGGCCCTTCCGTGTGTTCGACTTGCGCCGCATAACGCCTATAGTGGCGTCAAACAAAGCGATGTCTAACGCTGGGATCTCAAGCCTGGCCGGGTCGTGGCCGTTTCGAAGCAAAGCCATATTTCTGGACTGGAGAAAACATGTCTGCAAAAGGGATTAAACTCGGGATCGTAGGCGGTGCGGGCATGCTGGGCGGTGCCATCGCGCGCGCCGTTCTGGACAAGGGAGCGCTCGCGCCGGAGGATCTCTGGATCTCCAACCGCAGCGGCAGCCGGGCCGGTTTTGAGGCCGCGCCCGACGTGAAGGTCACGACGGACAATCAGGCCCTTGCGGAAGCCTGCGATCTGATTCTGCTGTCGGTGCCGCCAGCGCTGGTCTCGGAGATCGGCATCGCGGCTCCGGACAAGCTGGTGGTCTCGGTCATGGCGGGGATCTCGATCGCGCGGCTGCGGGATCTGACTGACGCGGTGCGGGTGGTGCGGGCCATGAGCAGCCCGGCGGCGGAACACAGCCTGGCCTACTCGCCCTGGGTGGCGAGCCCCGAGGTGACTGCCGAGGACCGGCGGCAGGTGACGGCGCTCTTCGAGGCTTGCGGCGTGACCGATGAGATCGCAAACGAAAGCCAGATCGAGTTCTTCACCGCCATGACCGGGCCGGTGCCGGGTTTCGTGGCCTTCTTTGCCAAGTGCCTGCAGGACTGCGCCGAAGCGGAAGGCGTCGCACCCCCGGTCGCCGAGCGGGCGGTGCGCCAGCTCTTCCTCGCCGCGGGCACCATGATGTCCGAAGGCGCGGCCTCGCCGGCGGATCATGTCAAGGAGATGATCGACTATGCCGGCACCACCGCGGCAGGGCTGGAGGCCATGACGGCATCGGGAATCGCGGCGGATGTTGCGAAGGGGCTGGCGGCCTCGGTCGAGAAGACGCGGGCGATGGGTTGAGGGCGCGCGACAAGTCCTAGGTTACGAGATCTTTCCGTAAGTTTCGCATCCGCGCCCGAACCGAGGCGGCGGGGTCCTGTTCACCTTGCGCCAAAAGTTCCAGGGCTGTTTCTCTGAGTTCAGCGTCGTGTTGCGCAAGACGGCAGTAGGCATCGATGGCCCAGGCGCGCAGGAAGGGGCGTTTGGCGGCGCACCAGGGAAGGATGGTTTTGGCGAAGCCTTGTGCGCCCGGGTCCGCGTCGTCGAGGAACTGAAGGCTCTGGGCAATGTGGAGTTGGGCTTCCCAGGCGGTTTGCGCGGCGGCGGTGCCGGGGAAGCGCTTGAGCTGCTCGCCGCTCATGGCCGCGCCCAGCTCCAGCAGCTTGCGGATGGCCCAGGTGGCAGCGATTTGCAGGCGGGTGTCGGCGCCCTCAGCCAGATCGAGCAGGCGATCGAAGCTGGCAAAATCCTTGCCTGCCGACCGGCAGGCAGCTTCCAGCGACCCGGTGGTCTTGCCGTCGAACTCCAGAACCCGTTCGAGGACCGCGTCGTCGGAAGCGCCCCTATTGGCTGGGCCGGACATGCTTCAGCCCGGCAGGGCGATGCCGTCGGTGCCGGAGCCGCAGGCAATGGTGGCGATCAGGGCGTCTTCAGGAAGATCGACCTTGCTGGCGGCCAGCCTGCCGGCTTGCACGGCGGCGAGGGAGGCGGCGCCGGCCAGTTCGGCGCCCAGGCCCATCTCGAACCAGAGCCACTGGGCGGCGGTGCGCATTTCTTCATCGCTGACCAACACGATGTCATCCACATGCGCGCGGATGATCTCGAAGTTGCGTTCGGCCGATCGGCGGGGGGCCAGAGTGCCCGCCTTGGTGCTGATCCCGGGCAGGGTGACGAGTTCGCCGGCGCGCAGGCTCTCGCTCAAGGTCGGCGCGCCCTCCGCCTCGACACCGATGATCTTGATTTCGGGTTTCAACGCCTTGGCGGCAGTCGCGATGCCGGAGATCAGACCGCCGCCGCCGATGGCGACCACGATGGCATCCAACTCGGGCGACTGCTTCAGCATCTCCACCGCCATGGTGCCCTGGCCGGCGATCACGGCCGGGTCGGCGAAGGCGTGGATGTAGGTCAGGCCGTCGCGCTCGGCCCGCGCCAGGGCGGCCTCATTGGCGTCATCCCAGACATCGCCCTCGATCACCACCTCCGCGCCCCAGGCCCGGAGTTTCTCGGCCTTGGCTTCTGGCGTCGAGGTGGGCAGGTATATGACCGCCTTCGTACCGAGAGACCAGCCGGCATAGGCGACACCGAGACCGTGGTTACCGCCGGAAGCTGTGATGATGCCACGCTTGAGGTCCTCTTCGCTGAGCTGCAGCGCCGCGTTCATGGCGCCGCGCGGCTTGAAGGAGCCGGTGACCTGCAGGCACTCCAGCTTGACCATCAGGGGATTCTTGCAGGGCGGGTTCTGGATGAAGCGGGTCCTGAGCAGCGGTGTGCGCCGCACCCTCTCCTTGATGCGCGCAAAGGCGTCCTGGATGTCGTCGAGGGTGACGGGTGTGCTGCTCATGCGGGGTGTCCTTGGTCGGTGATTCGCGGAAGCGGGAACCATGGTCTAATTCCGCCGGACAGTAAACGCCTGAAGCGGAAAGGATCCTGTGCCCGGGGCGCTCGTGTGCTGTCGGAACTAAACTTTTTCGCGAGATGCTAAACCAGGATGGCCGGCAAAGTGAGTGATCGAAGGGGACTGAACTTCGAGTTTAGTTATTTGAGAGAGAAAATTTACCAAGAATTAGCGTAAGATAGCTTAAAAACAGATATTTATGCTGCATTGCAAAATCGAAGCTGTTTGACAAAAGTTTAGTGATAAGTTTAGTGTTTTCCTTGCCGACGCTAAGAATGCGGCAAACGGGGCTGTCGGTCTGCGGCGCGCAAAGGCGCTTTCAGGTTTAGTAAATCGGCTGCCGCTGAGGGGCGGGTGTTCCCTCATCAAACGAACGAGAGGCTGATCCAGGTGCTTCGCCACTGCGGCGGGACCCGGTCAGACCCCAAGGGAGGAAAGCATGCGGAGATTTGGAGCCTGTTTGGCCGCGGCTGCGCTGAGCGTGACGGCGGTGACGGCGATGGATAGCCGGGAAGTCCGGGCGCAGGAGAAGGAGCTGACCCTCTGCTGGGCGGCCTGGGATCCGGCCAATGCCCTGGCGGAACTGGGCAAGGATTTCACCGCGGAAACCGGGATCGCCATGAACTACGAGTTCGTGCCCTGGACCAACTTCGCGGATCGCTTCATCAACGAACTGAACTCGGGCGGCAAGCTCTGCGACCTGCTGATCGGCGACAGCCAGTGGATCGGCGGTTCGGCGACTTACGGCCACTACATCAAGCTGAACGACTTCTTCGAGAAAGAAGGTATCTCCATGGACGACTTCGCGCCGGCGACCGTCCATGCCTACTCCACCTGGCCCAAGGGCTCGCCGAACTACTGGGCGCTGCCGGCCATGGGCGACGCGCTCGGCTGGGTCTACCGCAAGGACTGGTTCGCCCGTCCCGAATTGCGCGAAGAGTTCAAGGCCAAGTACGGGCACGAGCTGGAAGTGCCGAAGAACTGGAACGAGGTGAAGAACATCGGCGAGTTCTTCCAGGGCCGCGAGATCGACGGCAAGAAGGTCTACGGGCTGGGGATCTATACCGAGCGCGGCTCAGAAGGCATCACCATGGGCGTGACCGCGGCCATGTATTCCTGGGGTTTCGAGTATGAGAACCCGGACAAGCCCTACGACATGCCGGGCTACGTGAACTCGCCAGAGGCGGTCGAGGCGCTGGAGTTCTACAAATCCCTCTATGAATGCTGTACGCCGCCGGGCCACTCGGACGCCTACATGGTCGCCAATCTGGACGCCTATAAGTCCGGCCAGGTCGCCATGCAGATGAACTGGTTCGCCTTCTTCCCGGGCATCGCCAAGGATGAAGACGTGGGCGGCGATAAGTCGGGCTTCTTCGTCAATCCGGCGCAGAACGTGGCGGCCTCGACCCTCGGCGGACAGGGCATTTCGGTGGTGGCCTATTCCGACAAGAAGGATATGGCGCTGGAGTACATCAAGTGGTTCGCCAAATCAGATGTGCAGAAGAAGTGGTGGTCCCTGGGCGGCTACTCCTGCCATGTGGACGTGCTCAACGATCCGAATTTCCCGAACACCGCGCCCTTTGCCGCCGACTTCCTGAAGGCCATGGATGGTGTGAAGGACTTCTGGCAGGAGCCGACCTACGCCGAGCTGCTGCAGTCCATGCAGAAACGCGTGCATGACTATGTGGTCGCCGACAAGGGCACGGCCCAGGAGGCGCTCGACAAGCTGATCGTCGACTGGACCGAGGTCTTCGAAGACGACGGCAAGCTTTAGGCAAGCGCGCCTAAAGCCCAACCAACCAGGTTCCCTCTGCGTGTTAAGATGGGCCGGTCGGATCATACATCCGGCCGGTCGAGGGAGCCGCTTTACCCAAACGACCGGATCACCAGAAGGACGTCATGACGGATCGGCACAGTGATAGCCTGACCGAGAAGGTCGCCAGGAGCGCGGCCCAGGCCACGCCCGGCGCGGTGGTGCAGTCGGTCCGCGGCCTGTCGGACCGGGCCATCGCCTGGCTCTTCATCTCGCCGACCATCATCCTGCTGCTGGCGATCAACATCTTTCCGCTGATCTGGACCGTCTATCTCTCCTTTACCAACTACCGCGCCAACCGGCCCGGGCGTCCCATCGACTGGGTCGGCACGCGCAACTACGAGCGGCTGCTGGGCAACGAGGACATCTGGGGATATCTGCAGGCGACCGCCCACTTCGTGGTCTGGACCATGGTGATCCAGGTCCTGATCGGCCTGGGCCTGGCGCTGCTGATCAACCGCAACTTCAAGGGCGCGAGCTTCTGGACCACGGTAATCCTGATCCCCATGATGCTCTCGCCGGCGGTGGTGGGCACCTTCTGGACCTACCTCTATCAGCCGCAGACCGGCATCTTCAGCTACATCATCAATCTCTTCGTCTCGGTCGGTCCCATCGACATGATCGGTTCGGTGGATCTGGCGCCCTGGTCGATCATCATCGTCGATACCTGGATGTGGACGCCCTACATCATGCTGCTCTGCCTGGCCGGCCTGCGCTCGATCCCCGACTATCTTTACGAAGCCGCCGAGATCGATCGGGCGAACGCCTGGCAGAAGTTCTGGTACATCACCCTGCCGCGGATCATGCCTTTCCTGATGCTGGCTGTTCTCTTTCGAGGGATCGAGAACTTCAAGATGTTCGATATGGTCGTGGAGCTGACTTCTGGCGGTCCCGGTTCGACCACGGAGGTCGCCTCGATCAATCTGAAGCGCGAGGCTTTCGAGAAGTGGCGCACCGGCTATTCCTCGGCCTTCGCGGTGATCCTCTTCGTCACAGTCTTCGGCCTGGGCAACATCTACGTCAAAGCGCTCAATAAGGTGAAGCAATGAGTATCGTTGCAACACAGGCTCATTCGGTCGTCGAGAGTTCAAGCCGGGGCAAATGGCTCGCCGGACTGGTCGTGGTCGCCTACGCGCTGGTGACCCTTATCCCTCTGGTCTGGATCCTGGCCACCAGCCTCAAGTCGCCGCCGGACTCCATCTCCTATCCGCCGAAGGTGGTCTTCGAGCCGAGCCTGGAGGGTTACGTCAATCTCTTCACCACGCGCTCGCGCCAGACCGACGAATACATCGAGAGCCTGGGACCCGCGGAAACCTGGTACGACGAGATCGTGCGCAAACGCAATATGGTGATCGTCGGGCCCTCGCGCTTTCTCGACCGCTACATGAATTCCGTGGTGATCGGCTTTGGCTCGACCTTTCTCGCGGTCTTTCTGGGGACCCTGGCGGCCTACGGCTTTTCGCGCTTCAAGGTGCCCCTGAAGGATGATCTGCTGTTCTTCATCCTCTCGACCCGCATGATGCCGCCCATCGCGGTCGCCATTCCGATCTACCTTATGTACCGCACCCTCGGGCTGTCGGACACGGCGCTGGGCATGATCCTGCTCTACACGGCAGTCAACGTCTCGCTGGCGGTCTGGTTGCTGAAGGGTTTCATCGACGAGATCCCGCGCGAATACGAAGAAGCGGCGGTGGTCGACGGTTACACCCGGCTGCAGGCCTTCTGGAAAGTGGTGCTGCCGCAGGCGCGCTCGGGAATCGCTGCCACCGCGATCTTCTGTCTGATCTTCGCCTGGAACGAATATGCCTTCGCCCTGCTACTGACCAGCGGCAACGCCCAGACCGCGCCGCCCTTCATCCCGATTATCATCGGCGAGGGCGGGCTGGACTGGCCCGCGGTCGCCGCCGGCACGACGCTGTTCCTGCTGCCGATCGTCTTCTTCACCGTGCTTCTGCGCAACCAACTGCTGCGGGGCATCACCTTCGGAGCCGTGCGCAAATGAGCCAGCAGAACGACAGGCAAGAGGCCGCGAGGGGGCCGGGTCGCTTTTTCAAGCGGGGTCCCTGGGAGAACTTCGCGACGGTGCTGATCGCACTGGGCATCTTCATGCTGATGCAGCCCTTCTCCATCGCGCTCTTCGGCTATTCCTTCGCGGTGATCCTGACCGGCACGGTCGGCTTCGTCATCGTCAGTCATTTTCCGGATTGAGGTAGTAAGAGGACATGGCTGAGATCCGCATCGAAAATTTGCACAAGGCCTTCGGCGACTTCACCGCCGTGCGCGACTCGTCCTTCACCATCGAGGATGGGGAATTCTTCGTGATGCTGGGGCCCTCGGGCTGCGGCAAGACCACGACCCTGCGCATGATCGCCGGGCTGGAGCTGCCGACCGCCGGGAAGATCTTCCTGGACGGCGAGGAGGTGACCCACAAGCGCGGCGGCGAGCGGGACATTGCCTTCGTGTTCCAGCTCTTCGCGCTCTATCCGCACATGAACGTGCGCAAGAACATCTCCTTCCCACTGCGCATGGAGGGGCGGCCGCGCAAGGAAATCCGCGAGCGCACCGAAGAGGTCGCGCGGATGCTGCAGATCGATCACCTGCTGGACCGCCCGGTGGGTGGTCTCTCGAGCGGCGACCGTCAGCGGGTGGCGCTGGGTCGGGCCGTGATCCGGCGCGCCAAGGCCTTCTTGATGGACGAGCCGCTGGGCGCCCTGGACGCCCAGTTCCGGGAGCTGATGTGCGAGGAACTGCGCCTGCTGCACCTGCGGGTCAAGGCGACCACGGTCTATGTCACCCACGACCAGATCGAGGCCATGTCCATGGCCGACCGCATCTGCATCATGAACAACGCGGAGGTCCTGCAGATCGGGCCGCCGTCAGAAGTCTATGCGCGGCCGGCGACGCGTTTCGTGGCGGGCTTCATCGGTTCGCCGGCCATGAACTTCATCGCGGGCGAGGGCGGCCTGGAGGCCGGCAGCGAGAGCGTGCAGGTCAAGGGTTCGCGCATCGCTGTGCCGCGCCTGCACGAAGCGCTGGCCTCGCCGGAAGCCATCATCGGGGCGCGGCCCGAGCATATTCACATCTCCGACCAGGGTGCGCTGCGCGGCCGGGTGTTCGGCGTGGAATACATGGGCACCCGGCAATTGATCACCGTGGATACGGATTCGGGCCGGCTGCGCGTGCGGGCGCCGAATACGCTTCGGGTCAACGACGGCGAGACGGTCGGCCTGAGTTTCGACTCCGACAAGATCGTGGTGTTCGATTCCCAGACGGACCGCGCCGTCGCCTCCGAGCTAATGGCGGGAGGCGCCCATGGCTGAGATCGCCCTCAAGGATGTCTCTAAAAGCTTCGGTGCGACAACGGCGGTTGCAGATCTGGAGCTGACGGTGCGGGACGGCGAGTTCGTGGTGTTGCTGGGGCCGACGGGCGCCGGGAAGACCACGACACTGCGGCTGATCGCCGGCCTGGAGAAGCCGGACAGCGGCTCTGTTGCAATCGATGGATTGGATGTCACCGCGACACCGACTTCGGCGCGGAACGTGGCCTTCGTATTTCAGCAGTATTCCCTCTATCCGCACTACAGTGTCTTCGAGAATCTGGCCTTTCCCCTGAAAGCACCGGGCCAGAACCTGACGAAGGACGAGATCGATAGCCGCGTGCGCGAGATCGCCAGCCTGCTGCGCATCGATCACAAGCTGGGCAACCGGGCGACCGCTCTCTCCGGTGGCGAAATGCAAAGAGTCGCCATCGGCCGGGCCCTGGTGCGCAATCCGACGGTCTTTCTGATGGATGAGCCCCTGTCCTCGCTGGACGCCAAGCTGCGGGAGGATTTGCGGGTCGAGCTGAAGCGCATTCAGCGGGATCTCGGTGCGACCATTCTCTATGTCACTCACGATCAGCTCGAGGCCATGACCCTGGCGGACCGGATCGGTGTGCTGCGCGAGGGCGAACTGGTGCAGATCGGCGAACCGCGCGAAGTCTACGAAAAGCCGGAAAGCGTCTATGTGGCGCAGCGGCTCGGCAGCCCGCAGATCAACCTGCTGGCGCCGGGCCTCCTTGAGGCGCCCGACGGGCCACCCGGCGCCAAGACTCTGGGAGTTCGTCCGGAAGACATCACGCTCGGGCAGACCGGCGGGGCCGTCGCCAGGGTGCTCAACGTTGAACACCTGGGTGTCGAGACTGTGATTCTGCTTGAATTGCAAGGACAACACCTGCATGCCCTGCTCGGCGATGCGGCCAGCCTGGCGGAAGGCGATGAGGTTGCCATCGGGGTGCGGGAAGGCGCGGCGTTGTTCTTCGACGGCGACGGCAGGCGCATCGACCCGGTGAAGCCGGTCGTGAAGGAGGAAGCGGTCTATGGGACCTGAGATAATCAAGGCGCTGATCGAGCGAACCTCGGCGACGATCCTGGCCCATGCCGGGGAACTGACCGAGCTGGATCAGGCGATTGGCGACGGCGACCATGGCATCAATATGAAGCGCGGCTTCGAGGCTGTCGCGGCGGCGGCCGAGACCATCGCGGAGCTTCCACCCGGCAAGGCGCTGGAGAAGGCGGGCATGACCCTGGTGATGTCGGTCGGCGGCGCTTCCGGTCCGCTCTACGGGTCGCTCTTGATGTCCATGGGCAAGGCCATGCCGGAAGCGCCGGGTGGCGTCGCCGATTACGCCACTGCTTTCCAGGCCGGCATCGAAGCGGTGATGAAGCGCGGCAAATCCCAGGCGGGCGAAAAGACCATGCTGGAGGTGCTTCTGCCGGTGGCCGAGCTGCTCAAGGCTGCCGAAACCTTGGATCTGGACGCGGTCCGGGCAACGGCCGATGCCGGACTGGCCGGCACCAGGAACATGAAGGCGACAAAGGGCCGGGCCTCCTTTCTCGGTGAGCGCTCGGTCGGGCATCTGGATCCCGGCGCGCGCTCCTCGGCTCTCCTGATCCATGCTGTCTGTGACGTCATCGAAGGTAAGTAAGTCTATGTCGAGTTTTGTTGGCATCGTGATCGTCTCCCACTCTCCCGACGTTGCAAAGGGGACCGCCGCCATGGTGCGTGAAATGGTGGGCGACGAAGTGAAGGTCGCCTATTGCGGCGGCAACGCGGACGGCGGCCTGGGCACGGATGTGGGAAAGATCCAGGAGGCCATCGACTCGGTCTTCGGCGAGAAGGGTGTGGCCATGCTCGTGGATCTGGGCGGCGCCGAGACCAACAGCGAAATGGCCATCGAGATGATGGACGAGGAGCGCCAGAAGGCGATCGTCATCTGCAACGCGCCCATCGTGGAAGGCGCGGTGATGGCGGCGACGGAAGCGGCCGGCGGCGGCTCCCTGGACGAGGTGCGCGCGACGGCGGAGGAGTTTTTGTCATGACCCATTCTCCGGACGCGTCGGCCGCGGATGCCGTGGCCTCCGCCAGCGGCCAGGCCACGGTCCAGGATCCGACGGGTCTGCATGCGCGCCCGGCGGTCAAGCTGACCAAGCTTGCCAAGAGCCATGAGGCGACGGTGGAGATTCGGGCCGGCGAAGAGGGGAAGTGGGTCAATGCCAAGTCGCCCAATGCGGTGATGAAGCTGAAGGTCGGGCACGGCGAGGTGCTCCATATCCGCGCCGAGGGCGCGCAGGCTGAAGCGGCCGTCGCCGCCCTGGTGGATCTGATCGAACGGGATTTTGATGCCTGAAAGTGGCGAACAGCGGGTCGTAGTGGGCGTGCCGGCGGCTGAAGGGCTCGTCATAGGGCGCGCTGTGCGTCTGACGACCGCCGCGGAACGTACACGCGCGGCAGGCACGCCGGCGCAGGAACGCGCGGCTTTCGAAGAAGCCCTTGGTCGCGCCAGGGCGCAACTGGAGGAACTGGCCGGGTCCCAGGACGAGATGGGCGCCGAGATTCTGGAGTTTCAGACCGCGCTGCTGGAGGACGAGGAGCTGCTGGCGCCGGTTTTTTCGGCCATCGAGGCCGACCGGCCCGCAGACCGGGCCTGGCAGGAGGTGATCGACGGGGAGATAACAGAGTACCGGGCAGGCGACGATGCCTACTTTCAGGCGCGCGCGGATGACCTGGCGGATCTCAGGGACCGCGTAACGGCGGCCTTGCATGGCGAAGCCGCGCCGTCCGCCGCGCCGCAGTTGGACGGCGATATCATCGTCGCGCAGGATCTGACACCCTCACGCTTTCTAGAACTGGACTGGAGCCGTCTCCGCGGCGCGGCGATCTGCGGCGGAAGCCCGACAAGCCACGTCGCCATCCTGGCAAGGGCCCGGGGCATCCCGCTGGTCGTGGGGCTGGAGGAGGGCCTCGAAGAGATGCAAAGCGCCTGTGCGGCGGTGCTGGACGCCGAAGAGGGGCGCCTGATTCTCGTGCCTGAAACCGCGACGCTGGATGCGGTCGGCCGGCGCTTGCAAGCGCGCGCCGAAGACGACGGGCAGGCCGAAGCCCTGGCCGGACGGGCGGCGGTCACGGCGGCGGGCGAATCCGTCGAGATCCTGATCAATGTGGACGATCCCCGCGGGCTTGTGGAGGTGCCGGTCGAACGCTGCGATGGGATCGGTCTGACCCGCACGGAGTTCCTGTTTTCCGAGGGTGTCCTGCCGGATGAAGAGCGGCAGTTTGAGGTCTATCGGGACATCATGGCCTGGGCCGACGGCCGGCCGGTGATCATCCGCACGCTGGATGCCGGCGGCGATAAACCCATTCCAGGTGTCACGGTCGATGACGAGGCCAATCCCTTCCTGGGGCTGCGCGGCCTGCGGCTGTCGCTGACACAGCCGGAAATCCTGAAGACTCAACTGCGGGCCCTGTGCCGCGCCGCGGCGCTGGGCAGCCTGAAAATCATGCTGCCCATGGTCACGGTACCGGAAGAGGTCGAGACCGTGCGCAGCCTGTTGGAGGAGGCGCTGGCGGAGCTGGATGGCGAAGGACTTGCGCAGGCCCGGCCGCAGTTGGGTATGATGATCGAGGTGCCTGCCGCGGCCTTGATGGCGGAGCGCTTCGATGTGGACTTTTATTCGATCGGCTCCAATGACCTCATTCAATACACGACCGCCTGCGCCCGGGATAACCCGGCGGTGACCCGATTGGCGGACCCGAAAAACCCGGCGGTTCTGGAACTGATCCGGCGGACGGTGGAGGCGGCGGCCCGCAAGGGCGTCGAAGTCAGTCTCTGTGGCGACATGGCCTCCAGCCCCGATTGCATCCCGGCTCTGCTCGACTGCGGCCTGCGGCGTCTCTCCGTGGCGCCCACGCAGATCGGCCGGGTCAAGCTCGCGGTGAGCCGCTATGGCTGATCCGAAGCTCTCCAAACCCGAGCCCGCGAACCGGAACTCTGCCGGACTCAAAGCGGCCGGCGACCAGTCGGTGGCGACCTATAAACAGCTTTTGCGGGAGTACATCGACCGGCGGCCTTCCGGTACCCGCCAGCGCATCGCCAAAGCCCTGGGGACACACAAGAGCTTCGTTTCCCAAATCACCAATCCGGCGCTGCGGGTTCCGCTGCCGGCGCCCCATGTGGCCTCGATCTTCAAGATCTGCCACTTCTCGCCGGAGGAGCGGGAGAGCTTTCTGGACGCCTATCGCATTGCCCATCCGAATCAGGCGGCGGCGCTGGAGTCGGAGCAGCTTTCGGGCAAGCGCATCGTCATGATCGAGCTGCCGCAGTTCAAGGACCAGGCGAAGCAAGACCGTCTGGCTGATGCCATTCAGGAGGTCGCCGACCGGATGATCGCCCTCGCGCGCGAAGGCGAATAACAAGATCGGCCCCAAAGGGAGGAACGAGAAGATGAAAAAACTCATCAACAGCGTGGACGAGGTCCTCAACGACAGCCTGCGCGGCTTCGGCGCGGCCCACAGCGATATCGTCTCGCTCCACTGGGAGCCGAAGTTCGTGACCCGCGCGGGCGGGACGCCTCAGGGCAAGGTGGCGCTGATTTCCGGCGGCGGCTCCGGGCATGAACCCCTGCATGCGGGTTTCGTCGGGCAGGGTATGCTGGACGCGGCCTGTCCGGGGGAGGTCTTCACCTCCTCCACCCCGGATCAGATGCTGGCGGCGGCCCAGGCGGTCGATGCGGGCGCGGGCGTGCTCTTTATCGTCAAGAACTACTCCGGCGATGTGATGAACTTCGAGATGGCCGCGGAGATGTTCGAGGGCGAGCAGGACACGGTGCTGACCAACGACGATGTGGCCGTGGAGGACTCGCTCTATACCCAGGGCAAGCGCGGCGTGGCCGGCACGGTGATCGTCGAGAAGGTTGTCGGGGCCGCCGCGGAAGGCGGCGCCGGTCTCGCCGCCTGCAAAGCGCTGGGGGACCGGGTCAATGCCGCGACGGGCACCATGGGTGTGGCTCTGACCAGTTGTACGGTGCCGGCGGCCGGCAAACCGACCTTCGATCTGGGTGAGGATGAGATGGAAATGGGTGTCGGGATCCATGGTGAGCCCGGCCGGCGGCGGGTCAAGGTCATGGAAGCCAACGCCCTGGCAGAGGAGATGATCGCGGCGATCTGCGAGCAGACCACGCCCAAATCCGGCGATCCGGTCATCCTGCTGGTGAACGGCATGGGCGGGACGCCGCAGATGGAACTCTATCTCATGTACGAGGCCGCGCGGCGGCTCTGCGAGGACCGCGGCCTGACCATCGCGCGCTCCCTGGTCGGCGACTACTGTACCTCCCTCGATATGGCCGGCTGTTCCATCACCCTGACCAAAACTGACGACGAGATGCTCGGCCTGTGGGATGCGCCGGTTCACACGGCGGCCTTGAGGTGGGGCGTCTAAAGGGTGTAACAGCCTCTACCTGAGGACAACAGGTAGAGTGGCGAAAGACCATGCGTGAAGGGGATGCGGCGCTCGATGCCGAGGATTATCTGCTGGAAGAGCAGATCGGCTTTATGCTGCGGGTGGCTTCGCAGAAGCATGGGACGATCTTTTCCGGCCTCATGCTGGAGGACTTGACTCCGACCCGCTTCGCGGTGCTGGCCAAGCTTCACGAGATCGGCCCGCTGCCGCAAAACGAACTGGGCCGCCAGACGGCCATGGATGTGGCGACGATCAAAGGGGTGGTCGACCGGCTGTCCGCGCGCGCCCTGATTCAAACCCGACCGGACCCCCATGACGGCCGCAAGCACTTCGTCGAACTGACTGAAAAGGGCGAGGAGGTCGTTCGGGCCGCAATCCCGCTCGGCCTGAAGATCTCCCGCGAGACCCTCAAGCCCTTGAACATCCGGGAGCGTCGGACCCTGACGCGTTTGCTTCGGAAACTCTACGACTGAATCACATTTTCGTGCACGAAAATTAATGCGCCAATCGGATAATATACTCAATTAAAACAATAAATTATTACCTTGTTTTGTGTAATTTACCTCGTTAGTATGCTAGCGAGATAAATCTATTTCTTAGCTGACGTTCCGGGCCGGCGGCAGAGGATCAGAGTATTAATAACATAATCATAGTGTGATTTTTTGATAAAATCGCATTGGTTATGTGAAATTATGCTGGCCTTTGACGCAGAGGAATGCATTTATGGCGGCCAGTCCGTCAAAAGAGTGGTGGCTTTATGTTGGACAATTGCGGGATTGTCGGGTGAAGACGCGGTAGAATTAAACTTCATCTGCTGTCAGGATCAGACAATCGCGCTCCCGTGCCGGTGGTGAGGTATCGGGACCAGAGGCTGCCAGTCGGTTTTCAGAGGTGGAAACATGCTGTTGCAAGACTTGATAGGGAGGCCTGACCATGGGTAGTCAGGCCGCGGTTGCCACGCTGGAGCGCACGGCGCCAGAGCGTGTCGTTGTGCGTTTCGCCGGGGATTCCGGTGACGGGGTCCAGATTCTGGGCGCTGAGTTTGCCAAGTCCGCCGCGCTGAGCGGCCATGACCTGATCACCTTCCCGGACTTTCCGGCTGAGATCCGCGCGCCGGTCGGCACGACCTTCGGCGTTTCGGCCTTTCAAATTCAGTTCGGCGGCCCCAAGGTTCTGACGCCCGGCGATACCATCGACGCCCTGGTTGCCTTCAACCCGGCGGCTCTCAAGACCAATCTGACCGATCTGCGCGACGGCGGCCTGATCATTCTCGATGAGGGTGCCTTCACGAAACGCAACCTGGCCAAGGCGGGCTATGAAGAGAACCCGCTGGAAGATGATAGTCTCGCGGCCTATCAGCTCCTCAAAATCGACATCGCCAAGCGCTGTGGCGAGGCGGTGGCCGATACCGGCGCCAGTAAGAAGGAGGCCGACCGGGCCAAGAACTTCTGGGCGCTGGGCCTGACCTTCTGGATGTTTGACCGCAAGCGTGCGGCTACCCAGAAATGGATCGCCGAGAAGTTCGCGAAGCTGCCGCAGGTGGCCGCGGCCAACCTGGCGGCGTTGAATGCCGGTCATGCCTTCGGTGAGACCATGGAGATCGGCCGTGATGTGGTGGGGCAGCCGTTGGAAGCCAGCTTCGAGCCCGGCCTCTATCGCAGCATCACCGGCATCGACGCCATGGCCAAGGGCCTGGCGGCGGCAGCCTGCTGTGCCGGCATCAAGCTGGCCTACTGCTCCTACCCCATCACCCCGGCCTCGGGCTTGCTGCATGCGCTGGCGAAGCTGCGCAGCAAGGGAGTGGTGACCTTTCAGGCCGAGGACGAAATCGCGGCGGCGGCGGCGGCCATCGGTGCCTCTTACGGCGGCGCGCTCGGCGTGACCGGTTCTTCCGGGCCGGGCATTGCGCTGAAGTCCGAGGCTCTGAGCCTCGCGATCGCGACCGAACTGCCGCTGGTGGTGGTCAATGTGCAGCGTGCCGGCCCTTCGACGGGCATGCCCACCAAAGCGGAGCAGGCGGACCTCGCCATGTCGCTCTACGGCCGTCACGGCGAGGCGCCCTGCGCGGTGCTGGCACCGGCGACCCCGGCCGAGTGCTTCCAGGCCATGATCGATGCGGCCAACATTGCGATCCGCTACATGACGCCGGTGATCGTGCTGGCAGACGGCTATATCGCCAACGCTGCCGAGCCCTGGCGTATTCCAGATGTCTCTGAACTGCCGGAGATCAATCCGGCCTTCCGGACCGATCCCGAGGGTTTTCAGCCCTTCATGCGCGACGAAACCACCCTGGCGCGGCCCTGGGTTAAGCCGGGTACGCCGGAGCTGCACCATCGCATCGGCGGTATCGAGAAGGCCGACGGCAGCGGGCATATTTCCTATGACCCGGACAACCACCAGACCATGACCGATCTCCGGGCCGAGAAGATCGCGCGGATCGCCGAGATCCTGCCGCCGGTCAAGGTCGAGCGCGGCGTGGAGCGCGGCAAGGTCGCCGTGGTCGGCTGGGGCTCCACCTATGGTGCGCTCAATGCGGCCGTGAAGGAACTGTTGGCCGAGGGGCTGGAGGTGGCGCACATCCACCTGCGTAATATCGCCCCCCTGGCGCCGGGCCTGGAGGAGCTGCTGCGCGGCTTCGACCATGTGCTGGTGGCCGAGATGAACGGCGGTCAGTTGCGCCGGCTGCTGCGCTCGGAATTCCTGATTCCCGCGGAAGGGGTTAACCAGATGACCGGCAAGCCCTTTAAGGTCCACACCGTCAAGACGGCGATCCGGGCCGCGATGGATAAGGGCGCGGAGAAAGACAAGGGAGGCGTGGCATGAACCAGGTTCTGACGCCCAAGGATTTCACCAGCAATCAGGAAGTGCGCTGGTGCCCGGGCTGTGGCGACTATGCGATCCTGAAGTCGGTGCGCTCCACTCTGGCCAAGATCGGCCGGCCGCCGCATGAGGTGGTCTTCGTCTCGGGCATCGGCTGTGCGGCGCGCTTTCCCTACTATGTGGACAGCTACGGCTTTCACACCATTCACGGACGGGCGCCGGCGGTGGCGACCGGTGTGAAACTGGCCAATCCGGATCTCGATGTCTGGGTGGTCGGCGGTGACGGCGATTTTCTCTCCATCGGCGGCAACCACCTGCTGCATGCCCTGCGGCGGAACATGGATCTCAATCTGCTGCTGCTGAACAACGCGATCTACGGCCTGACCAAGGGCCAGTACTCGCCGACCTCCTCGGTGGGAACACGTTCACCCTCCACACCGGGCGGTTCGGTCGACCGGCCGGTCAATGCCGCCCTGATGGCGCTGGGGGCTGGCGCGCGTTTCGTGGCCCGCTCCGCGGACACTCTGCAGGATCACCTGCCCGAGGTCCTGACCCGGGCACAGGCGCACAAAGGCGCGTCCCTGGTTGAGATCTTCCAGAACTGCATCGTCTATAACGACGCGGTCTGGGCCGGCATGGCGACCAAGGCGGAATCGGTCGAGAAGACCATCCGGGTGGCCCACGGCGAGCCGCTGGTCTTCGGCAAGGAACGGGACAAGGGCCTGGTCTTCGACAGCCGCAGCGGCCGCATGCAACTGATCGACGAAGGTGGCGACGCCGAGAAGCTGGCCACGGTTCATGACGAGACTAACTGGGCGCTGGCCTGCGCCCTGTCGCGCATGGAAGACAGCAGTCTGCCGACCGCGCTGGGCGTGCTCTACTGTGATCCTGTGAACGACTACGGCACTGACCAGGAGGCCCGCAACGCCTTCGCGCCCCTGTCGCGCGAGGATCTCGGGGAACTGCTGCTTGATGGCGGTACCTGGGAGGTCGAGGCCTGACCTGCTTTTCCCCGATCCTAAAGGGGATCTGCTCCGCGCCTCAGTTGATCGCTTCGATAATCTCGCCGCCTTCGAGCGGGATGATACGAATGTGACGCTTCGTCGTTTTTTCAGCCTCGCTTTTGTCGAGGCTGGTTTTCCGGCAGTTGACGATACCCACCAGGCCTTCCGCCCGGCCCTGTTCGTCGAACAGTGGCAGAAGCAGGCGTTCGCCGAACCAGGGGCGCGGCCATTCGTGGAACAGGCGGCCGGAAACGATGGAGATAGCCGGCATCTCTACGCAGGCCAGGAAGTAGGAGGCGACGCGGGGATAGGCTTCGGGTTCGACAATCTCCTGGAGATACTTACCTATCAGGCTTTCCGTATAGCGGCTCGCGGCCTTCTCGCCGATTTCACGGTAATAGAGCTGCCGCTCTTGGCGGACGAAGTCCATCAGCCAAATGTGCGTACGGGCGGCGCCGAGTTGCGCCGGATCTAGGTCACGACGGCCTGGCGGACGGGACAGCATTCCCAGGCCGCGCCAGTGATTCAAAAGAACGCGGGTCTCTTCGCAGGTAATGAACTGGGCGGCTCTGATCGCGGCTTTTCGCCAACTGTGGGCCTGTCTATCGGCCGCAGAACTGCTGCCCGGGAGTCGCCAGTCTCCAAAGGTCTCGATTTCAACGCTCCTTTTAAATCCGAAGGTATATTAGATCACAGATCCTCGTTAGAAGTAAATTGCTTGCTAAAGCCCGGTTTCTTACGCTTCAGATGGCTAATGACGCCGCAATTTTCTATCGGTTGTGCTCTTTTTCGTGGAAAAGCGCGAACTTCACACGGCTGCAGGCGCTTACGCTGAGAACAACGCTTCCGCTTCGTGGAATTTATTTGGTTAATCAAGATCGGCACTGGTCTCGGCTTTCAAACTGAGTTACCTCTGTACATACAAATCCAGTGCATTCACTTCGCAGGCCGAGGCGATTCATTAAGCCTGTCGAAAGCAAGAATGCCGATTATATGGCCACGCAAAGGGAGATTCGACGTGACCAATTCAGGCCCGGCCGTAAGCAGTTACGGCCTGGACAGGCATGCTGTCCGCAATTTCAACACTGCATATTGGAATCTGGACGCGCCCGCCCTCTATGAAATGTCGGTGCGGCGGGGCGACGGCATCATTGCGCCGGGTGGCGCGCTGGTGGTGCGGACAGGACAACACACGGGCCGCTCGCCCAAGGATAAGTTCATCGTCGAAGAGCCCTCGACAAGCGGCAACATCTGGTGGGGCGACGTGAATGTCGCAATCTCGCCGGAGAACTACGCCCGGCTCTACAGCAAGGTCCAGGCGCATTTCCAGCAGCGCGACCTCTTCGTCCAGGACGTCTATGCCGGCGCCGACGCCGACTATCGGTTAAAGGCGCGCGTGGTCAGTGAAAGCCCTTGGCACAGCCTTTTCGCCCGCAACATGTTCATTCAGCCGCCACTCGCCGAACTGAGCGATTTCGTGCCGGACTTCACGGTTCTCCATGCGCCCTATCTACACGCCGACCCCGAAACAGATGGCACCAACTCCGAGTGCTTCGTCGTGGTCAACTTCGCGGAGCGCGTGGTTTTGATCGGCGGCACCATCTACGCCGGCGAAATCAAGAAGTCCATCTTCTCGGTGCTGAACTACCTGCTGCCGGATCGGGATGTCCTGCCCATGCACTGCTCCGCCAACATCGGTCCGGACGGCGACGCAGCCATTTTCTTTGGTCTGTCGGGCACCGGTAAGACCACGATTTCTGCGGATGGCAGCCGTACCCTGATCGGCGATGACGAGCACGGCTGGTCGGGCGGCGGGGTCTTTAACTTCGAAGGCGGCTGCTACGCCAAGGTGATCAACCTCTCGCCGGAGGCAGAGCCCGAAATCTATGCGACCACCCAACGGTTCGGCACGGTGCTGGAGAATGTGGTCATGCATCCGGACAGCCGGGTGTTGGATTTCGACGACGGCAGCCTGACGGAAAACACCCGCGCCAGCTATCCGATCGATTTCATCCCCAATGTCTCGCCGGATGGTTGCGGCGGACAGCCCCAGAACATCGTGATGCTGACCGCCGATGCCTTCGGCGTGCTGCCGCCGATCAGCGAGCTCTCCGCGGAACAGGCCATGTATCACTTCCTCTCCGGTTACACGGCCCGCGTTGCCGGAACCGAGAAGGGCGTGACCGAACCGAAAGCCACCTTCTCGACCTGTTTCGGTGCTCCCTTCATGCCGCGCCACCCCTCCGTCTATGCCCGCATGCTGGGCGAGAAGATCAAGAGCAGCGGGGCCAAGTGCTGGCTGGTCAACACCGGCTGGACCGGCGGCGCTTATGGCACCGGCCAGCGCATGAGCATCGCGCACACCCGCGCCATGGTGCGGGCGGCCCTCGATGGCAAGCTGGCCGGCGTGAATACGGCGCGCCACCCGGACTTCGGACTGCTGATCCCGCAGAACTGTCCCGACGTGCCTTCGGACGTCTTGGATCCCCGCCTGACCTGGGCGGACAAGTCCTCCTACGATCAGACGGCACGGGAGCTGACACGGCGCTTCGCCACGAACTTCAAACAGTTCGAAGCTTACGTGGACGAGGACATCAAAGCCGCCGGTATTCACGAGGCGGCCTGACGGGGCAGATCTCTTCTCGGCAGCGCATCACTGACCAGGTTACGGCCTCCGCATCGCGGGGGCCGTTTTCCTTTTATTAATCAAGAAGTCAATGTTAGGTCGCCGAGGCGGGAAGTTCTGTTTTTTTGATCGAAATTTTAGCTGCATTGCCGCCCATCCGTGACATCGTTGTGATATTGGCGAAAGTCCCGGCTGTCAGGCGGGTTTGTTAAGTCCACGTTAAGGTCTCGGGCGTTTAGTGGAGGGCGTCGGATGTGACACCAAAACCCCGCGCCAGAGGATCAACGGACTATGCAGCTCAGAGGCACAATAACTTCTTCCACCAACTTCTTTGCCTGGACCGGCCGCCTGATCGAAGGAACCGACCGACTGATCGAGGGCCTGCGTGAAGAGTTCCACGCGATTTACTTCCAGGAGCAGGACCGCGCGTTCCTTGCGACGACCAAGGGCATGACTTATGCCCCGCTGGAAGATGCCTATTATGCCGAGCAGCCTTGCTTTGGTGACGACAGCATTCCGACGACTCACTAAATCCAGACCGATCGTCGCAAAAAAACCAAACTAAGGTTCCTGCTATTGGATATTTGAAGCGACCTGTCTCCCCCGGACATGTGTTTGCGACAGTCCAAGGAAAGCGGAAGGCTATACCCCCCAGCCAGTGGAACCGAAGGGCTTGATCCCGGAGCTTGTTTGCCCAGCTTCGGGATCAAGCTTTTTGTGGAAGCGGGCTTCCGGATTTTCGCCAGAGAGTAAACCCAGTCAGTGCGCTTCGGCCCAGTTGTCACCGACACCGGCGTCGGCGACCAACGGCACCGAAAGTTTCAGCACCGGATCGCAGGCCGTTTCCATCACGCGCCGGACCACCTCGGTGGTCTTCTCGATCTCCGCTTCAGGCACCTCGAACAGCAGTTCATCGTGCACCTGCAGGAGCATTTTCGCCTCCAGGCCTGCATCGCTTAGGGCGCGCGGCACCCGGATCATGGCCCGTTTGATGATGTCTGCCGCCGTTCCCTGGATCGGCGCATTGATCGCGGCCCGCTCGCCGAAGCTTTTGCGCGCCGGGTTCTTCTCTCCGATCGCCGGAATGTGGATCTTGCGGCCAAAAAGCGTGGTGACGAAACCCTGCTTTCTGCAGTGTTCTTTGGCCTGGTCCATGTAGCTGCGGATGCCAGGGTAGCGTTCGAAGTAGGCCTTGATGTAATTGCGGGCGTCGGCCTGAGGGATCCGCAGGTTGTTGGCCAAGCCGAAGGCCGAGATGCCGTAGATGATGCCGAAGTTGATGGCCTTGGCCTGACGCCGGATCATCGGGTCCATGCCCTCGACCGGGACTCCGAAGACCTGACTGGCCGTGATGGCATGAATGTCCTGGCCTTCCAGAAAGGCCTGGCGCAGGGATTCCACCCCGGCGATCTCCGCGGCCAGCCGCAGTTCGATCTGGCTGTAGTCCACCGACAGCAGTTTGCAGCCCTCCTCGGCTACGAAGGCTTCACGGATCTTGCGTCCTTCCTCCGTCCGGATCGGGATGTTCTGCAGGTTCGGGTCGTTTGAGGACAGGCGTCCGGTGGAGGCGATGGCCTGGGAGTAGGAGGTGTGGATGCGCCCGGTTGCCGGATTGATCTGTTCCTGCAGCGAGTCCGTGTAGGTGCTTTTCAGTTTGGAGAGCTGGCGCCAGTCCAGGACCCGGGCCGGCAGGTCGTGGCCCTGGGCGGCAAGGCTTTCCAGGATGTCGGCCCCTGTGGCGTAGGCGCCGCTCTTGCCCTTTTTACCGCCGGACAGGCCCATCTCGTCAAAGAGGATTTCACCCAACTGCTTTGGCGAACCGATCGTAAAGGGCCGGCCCGCCAGTTCGTGGATCTGGGTCTCCAGTTCGGCGAGCCGCTGGGCGAAGTCGTTGGACATGCGGCGCAGCACATCCCGGTCGACCTTGATCCCGGTGCGTTCCATGGTGGCCAGGACTGGCACCAGCGGCCGTTCGATCGTTTCATAGACCGTCGCCATCCGATCGGTCACGAGCCGCGGCTTAAGGACGCCGTGCAGGCGGCCGGTGATATCGGCGTCTTCGGCGGCGTAGTCCAGGGCCTTGTCGAGCGGCACCTTGTCGAAGGTCACCTGGGACTTGCCGCTGCCGGCCACGTCCTTGAACTTGATGGTGTCATAGCCGAAGTGGAGCTGCGCGAGGTCGTCCATGCCGTGTCCGTGCAGGCCGCCTTCGACCACGTAAGACAACAGCATGGTGTCGTCGACGGGCGCCATCTCGATGCCGTAGCGCCCCAGGATGATCATGTCGTACTTGATGTTCTGCCCGACCTTGAGCACGCCAGGGTCTTCCAGCAGAGGTTTGAGCAGTGTGATCGCCTCGTCCAGCGGGATCTGCTCCGGTGCTTCGGGTGCGGCATCCTGCGGTGCCGCGAGATCCAGGCCGCCCTGGTCGGACTCCGCGGCCGCGGCAGCCTCCGGCGAGCGATGGCCGAGTGGGATGTAACAGGCCTTGCCGGCCTTCACCGACAGGCTGACACCAACAAGCTCCGCCCGATGGGCGTCCAGCGAGGTGGTTTCGGTGTCGATGGTGACGATACCTTCCCGGTTGGCTTCGGCGATCCAGCGCTCCAGCGCGGCCCGGCTCTGCACCAGTTCGTATTCGGCTTCGCCGGGCGCGGCTTCCGGTTCCGCGCTTTCGCCTTCCCTGCTCTCGCCGCCCAGCATTTCGCCCAGCCGGGCGATGATGGAGCGGAAGCCGTTTTCCTCCAGAAAGGCCCGAAGAACCTCGCTGTCCGGGTCGTTCCGGTCAAAGCCGGCCAGTTCCGCTTCGACCGGGACGTCGCGTTTGAGTTCCACCAGCCGGCGGCTGATCCGCGCCAGTTCGGCATGTTCGATCAGGTTCTGACGCCGCTTCGGCTGTTTGATCTCTTCGGCCCGGTTGAGCAGGCTTTCCAGATCGCCGTAGTCGTTGATCAACTGCGCCGCCGTCTTGACCCCGATGCCCGGCACGCCCGGCACGTTATCGACGGAGTCGCCGGCCAGCGCCTGAACGTCCACCACCTTGTCCGGCGTGACCCCGAACTTGGCCAGAACCTGCTCCTCGCCGATCGGGATGTTCTTCATGGGATCCAGCAGGGCGATGCCCGGCTCGACGAGCTGCATCAGATCCTTGTCCGAGGAGACGATGGTCACCTGAATGCCGGCCGCCTTGGCCTGCTGCGCATAGGTGGCGATCAGGTCGTCGGCCTCGTAGCCCGTCATCTCGATTGACGGCAGGTTGAAGGCACGCGTGGCTTCACGGATCAGCGCGAACTGCGGGATCAGGTCCTCGGGCGCGTCCGGACGCTGCGCTTTGTACTCGGGGTAGAACTCGTTGCGGAAAGATTCCCGCCCGGCGTCGAAGATCACCGCGAAACCATCCGCGTCGTGATCGTTCAACAGCTTGATCAGCATGTTGGTGTAGCCGAAGACCGCGTTCACCGGCGTGCCGTCCGGGCGGGTCATGGGGGGAATCCCGAAAAACGCCCGGAAGATATAGCCCGAGCCGTCGATCAGGAAGATGTGATTGAAGGGAATCGCGTCGCTCATGCCCGGGAGAATGCCGGAGAAGGCGGGACCCGTCCAGTGAGCTTCAGAGGCAAAGTGATGAAAGTTGAAACAAATGCCAATCCGGTCGCTGATGCCTTCAGATGCTGAAGGTTTCTGCGTGCAACAGACCGGGAACTGTGACGATCTCGGGTAAGGCTTCCATTGACCTTTCAGCTTTGGCGCTGTTGGAAATGGCCCCTCTCCGACTCCCAATCTTCCGGGATCGTCCTTAAAGAGCGTAGCGTGCGACCGCCTCCTCGTCCCAGGCCATCCCTAAGCCTGGTCCGCGCGCCGTTACCTTACCGTCCTCGACCGGCATCGATTCCTGAAGAATCGAGCCGGCCATATCCAGATACTCCAGATAATGGGCGGTCGGTGTCACCGGCAAAACATGGGCGCTGGCTTCGACGAAGAGATGGCTGGAAACCGGAATGGCGTTGGTCTCGGCGATGCCCGCGGCGCGCATCCAGGCGGTGATTCCGCCGATCTTCATAAGGTCAGGCATGGCAAAGTCGCAGGCACCGGCCTCGATGGCCTTGGCCATATCCTGCGGGAACCACCAGTTTTCGCCGGTCTGGATCGGGACGGCGGCGGCGGCGCGGACTTCCGCGTGACCTTTGAAATCCTCGGCCGGCACCGGTTCTTCGATCCAGGTGAGGTCAAAATCGCTCAACGCGTCGATCCTGCGGACGGCTTCGGGAACGCTCTTCGACTGATTGAAATCCACCATCAGCTCGATATCGGGGCCGATAATGTCGCGCACACCGGACACCATCTCGATATCCTGCGCCAGATTGCCGTCGCCGACCTTGATCTTGATGGCACGAAATCCCTGGGCGAGCGAGCGCTCCAGCTTGCCGCGGTCTTCGAGGGGATCGACCAGGCCGTAGCTGTCGTAGGCGGGAACCGGGCGCGGCACGCCGCCGAGCAACTTGACCACGGGCAGGCCGGCGGCTTTTCCCAGCGCGTCCCACAGCGCCATATCCAGGCAGGACAGGGCCATCCCGACCAGACCCTGCCGGCCCAGAAGCCGGAAGCGGCCTTCAAAGAACTGCGCCTGCTCGGCCGGGGCGACGCTTTGGCCGATCAGAGGCTCTTCCAGCTCCGACAGGAAGGCGACGAAGGCTTTCAAGGTCATCGGCGTATAGCCGAAAACATAGGCGCGACCGGTTATGCCCTCCCGGGTTTCCACGTCGATCAGAACCAGCGGCGCGTTGGGCAGGGCGCCCGATGCCGTGCGAATGGGGCGGGCAAGGGGAGCGACGACCGCGCGGCTCTTGAGCGCGGAAATGGTCAAACTCTCGGTCATCTGGCTGTCGCTCCTGAGGTATCGCCGTATCGGGGCGGGAGATTACGAAGCCGGACCCGCCTTTGTACAGTGACAGCTTCGTTATAGGGTCCTGCGTTTTTCTGGATCAAAGCACCTCAAAACTGGCGTTTGAGATCAGCATCGTGCTGATCGAAAGGCAGAGAGTTTTGAGTCCGGTTAAACGCATGTTGCTCCAGCCGCTTGCGCAGCCCGCATCTTCGAGAGCAATCTGCCGGTGAACAGCACAAGGGGACAGCAGCCTTGCCATCAGAAAAAACCTACAGACTTACCGGCAGGGATCTCTCGCCGCAGGACCTCCATGATATTGCGCAAGGCGGAGTCAAAGTGGCGCTCGCACCCGAAGTTCTGACGCGGCTTGAAAGAGATCGTGCAGTGGTCGACCGTCATGTCGATGCCGGCGACCCCGTCTATGGTCTGACCACCGGCTTGGGCTCCAAGTCGACGGAGGCCTTGCCGCGTGACCAGCTTGCGGCCTTTTCGCTGCAGACCCTGCGCGGCCGGGCGCAGGCATTTGGTGAGCCTCTGTCTTTGCCCCTTGCCCGATCCGTCCTGCTGGCCCGCCTGAACGGCTTTTGCGCGGGCGGCAGCGGCGCCAGTCCCGCGGTGGCGGAGCACTTGGCCGCCTGTCTGAATGCGAATGTCATTCCCGTGATCCCGGAGACAGGTTCCGTGGGGGCGAGCGATCTCTGTGTGCAGGCGGTCATGGGGCTTTCGCTCACCGGCGAAGGCGAAATGTTCTTTGAGAATGAGCGCCTGCCGGCGGCGGAAGCGCTGCGGAAAGCGGAGATTCCAGCCCTTGAGCTGGGACCCAAGGATGGTCTGGCACTCTGCAGTTCTTCCGCTTTTTCAACCGGCCTCGCGGCCACGGGCCAGGTTGCGGCCCTGCGCTCCCTGCGCTCAGCGCAGATGACCGCCGCCATGACCATGGAGGGCTTTCGCGCCAACTGCTCGCCGCTGCGCGACGAGGCCCTGCGGGCCCGCCCGCAGCCGGGCCAGATCACGGCGGGTCAAGAGCTCAAGATGCTCCTGGAAGGCAGTGATCTGCTGCAGGCAGGCGCCGCCCGGCGTCTGCAGGATCCGCTCTCTATCCGTTGCCTGGCGCAGACCCATGGTGCGGTCTATGGCGCCCTCGAATTTCTCGCCGGCCCCCTGGACGCTGAGTTAAACGGCGCCAGCGACAATCCGCTCCTGACCGAGGCGGGGGAGATGATCTCGAACGGCAACTTCCAGGCGCCGTTACTGGGGATCGCCCTGGATACGCTGGCGCGCGCCTTGGCCGGATCGGCGACAGCCAGTCTCGCGCGTCTTGCCCGGCTGTTCTCTCCCGCGGTCAGCGGCCTGCCGCGTTTTCTGACGCTTGGCGGCAGTGAGTCCGCCGGTTTAGCGCCCTTGATGAAACCGGCCGAGTCCCTGCTGGGGGAGATCCTGCAACTGGCCCATCCGGTGCCGATCACCAACAGCTCCTCCGCTGAAGGCATTGAGGATATCCTGACCCACACCCCTCTCTCGGCGCTCAAACTGCTGAAGTTGCTGAAGAAACTCGATCATCTCATTGCGATCGAACTGCTTGCAGCCGTTCAGGCGGTTGAGCTCGCCAAACCGGAGCGCATTGCGCCACGCCTGGCCGCGGTCGTGAAAAAAGTCAGAAGCATCTCGCCTCCGGTCGCACAGGACCGGCCACTGGGAGGGGAGATCGAGAGACTTGCGGAGGATCTGATCGCGACAGGCCTGCTTGTCTCCTCTGCCCAAAGCAAATAGCTGACAGGACTCGATCTAAACGTCTGAGCAGAGGAAGAAGCGCGTGTTGGTCACCTGCCGATTCATGGCGCGATGAAGTGATTTGAGCGGCTCCTCGTCCTGCTCGACATAATCCCAGCAGGCTTCCGATTGTGCGCTGTCCGCGAATTCCATCGCGATATAGTGGGGCGTTTCGGGCGGCCGGCGGTTATAGCCCTCGTGCGCTTCCTGACGCATGAAGCGCCAATCCACGAGAAGCGATTGTTTCCTGAGATGATCTGCGAAAGCATCGAAGGCCTCGCGGAAATCCCTTTCGGCATAGCTGTCTTTCAGCTCGAACAGACCATGCAACACGATCATGACGGACCTCGCCGTATTGGGGGCGGATTTTCAAAAGAATATCGGCGATCGTCCGTTGAAAAGTTGCTCAGGCGCGAACAGAATTTGCCCTTTAAACGGCATCGAAGAAGCGCCGGCGACTTGTTATAACTCGACCCGTCACAAATTCCCTACTTCCATCAGCGAGCAGGAAATCTCATGCACAGAATATCCGCGAACGGCGCAAACATCCCGGCGATCGGCCTGGGGACCTGGACTCTTCGGGACGAGGCGGCAAGTCAGCTTGTCAAGAGCGCGCTCGAATCGGGTTATCGGCACATCGATACGGCGGCGATGTATGAGAACGAGGCTGCGGTCGGGGAAGGCTTGCGTGCGTCCGGTCTGGCGCGGGAGGAGATATTTCTGACCACAAAGGTCTGGCCCACCGACATCGCCGAGGGCGACCTGCAACGCTCCGTGGAAGCCAGCTTAAAGCGTCTGGACCTGGATTATCTGGATCTTGTCCTGATTCACTGGCCTTCCAAAACGATCCCGCTTGCTGACTCCATCAAGGCCTTGAACGAGGTGCGCGATCAAGGCTGGGCGCGCAACATCGGGGTTTCGAACTTTACCTCTTCTTTGATCGAGGAGGCGGTGGCGCTTTCGAAGAATCCGCTGGCCTGCAATCAGGTGGAATACCACCCCTTCCTGAACCAGAGCCGCGTGATGGCAGCCTGCAAAAAGCACGGCTTGGCGCTGGTGTCCTACTGTCCGCTGGCGCGCGGATCGGATCTCTTCGCGCTGCCTGAAATTGCCGGACCGGCAGAGACCCATGGCAAGACGCCGGCCCAGGTGGTGTTGCGGTGGCATGTGCAGCAGGAAGATGTCATTGCAATTCCGCGCTCCAGCAATCCCGATCGGATACGGCAAAACCTTGAGATCTTTGACTTCGAGCTTTCGCCGGAAGAAATGAGTGCGATCTTCGCGCTCCGGGTCCGCAATCACCGCATCTGCGATTTCGACTTTTCGCCGGACTGGGATCGCGAGTGAGTACAAGCCTTACGATAGGTCGGTAACAGCTACTGGCCGAAAAACTCCCCGACCGGGACACCGATGGAAGCACCTGAGGTCGTGACCACATGCAGCTCGAGGATCAGGGTTTCCTCGGCCTTGAGCGGCGTCCACTTGCCGATTGAGACGGTCACACCCTCCACGATCAGGGGTTTGCTCGGCATAAGGGTCGCGGGATAGGGCGCGGGCGGCCCGGCAACGCCGTCGCGCTCCAGGGCCTCGCCGCTTTCCCGATCCTGGAAGTAATAGGCCAGCTTGAAGCCGGAGATTTCGAAGTTCTGCGGGTACTCGCGATTGGGCTCCACGGAAATGCGCTCAAACTCGACAAGGTATTCGTTCTCCGTCTCCCGCAGGAAATAGTGGCCGCGCAGCCAGAGGCCCCAGCCGCTGCCGTAGTTGTTCACGTAGAGCGCGGAGGCCTGTGTGTCCGCGGGCAGCATGAGGACAAACGCCGCAAACAGCAAAAGCAGGGAACGAAGGATTGAAGGCATGCAACTCCTCCCCTTCAGGCATAGCTGAGGTGACGACCATGCCCGACGCAGTTCGGAAAGCTTGCCCTAAAATTCGGCCGGCGTCGACCTCAGGTGCCTGCGCCGCCGGTTTTCAACACCTGCCGCGCCGCAGACTGACCCGCGATGCGGCCCAGCGTCACGGCGGTCAGGAGGCCGTTTCCCGAGAGGTAACCATCGATCCGTGGACCTGAGACGCCGCAGGCTGCGCCGCCGCCGGCAAAGAGGTTCGGCAGGCGCGAAGTGTCTTCCCGCAGGACCCTTGCCGTCCGGTCGATCCGCAGGCCGCCCTGAGTATGAAACAGCGCGCCGGTCACCTTCACGGCGTAGTAAGGCGGGGAAAGCGCGGGTGTTTTTGAAAAATCCCGGCCGAAAGGCCCTACACCTTCGTTAAAGGTCTCTTCAATGGCTTGGTTCAAGGCTTCGAGCGGCAGGCCGGTTACCTGCGAAAGCGCCTCGACTGACGAAGCCACGCGCAGTGCGCCCTGCTGTTCCGCGTTGCGATAGTCATCAAAGCCGAGTCCCAGCGCATGCAGGCGCTGATCGAAGATGTTCCAGGCAAGACCCTCCGGCTGCCTCAGGACCTCGACCGCCTGCTCCGAATAGCCCTGATGCTCGTTGGAGAAGCGCTCACCCTTCAGGTTGACCTGGATGCCGCCTTCCATCATCAGGGCCCAGGTCATGAGAATGCCGTGCGGCGTTGCCACCGAGCCGTGTCCCTGACAGGCGGTAAGATGACGAGTCGCGGCGCCCAGGTCGCGGCCCCATTTGACCGCATCACCCTGGTTTCCGATATGGCCGAAATAGTCGGCCTCCGCCATCTCGGGAATGTACTGGCGGACCATCTCCGGATCGCCGCCGTAGCCGTTGCAGGCAAGAATCAGGCTTTCGCAACCGATGTCTTCCGTCGTGCCGTCCGGGCGCGCCAGGCGCAGCCCCGCCACCTGTCCGCTGGTTTTATCTGCGTAAAGCGCGGTCACGTGAGCGTTGGTGAGAATATCGATACCAGCGGCCTCCGCGGCATTCACAAGACGTCCGATCAGGGCCGAGCCGGTCTTCTCCGGCACCGCATGCATCCGGTGCCGCGCATGCCCGGGGTAAAGGAATTCATCGAGAACAACCCATTCCAGACCGTGGCTGTCAGCCAGCCACTCCAGGCAGGGTGCGGCGGCTTTGGTAACGCATTCGACGATTGCCGGATCCGCTTCGCCCTTCGCCTTTTTCTGGATATCCACGGTCATGAGTTCAGGAGAGTCTTCGATTCCGAGTGCCGCCTGGAAGCGGCTCCCGGCCGCCGGGATCAGGCCGGAAGAAAGAGCCGTGGAGCCCGCGGGCACCGGATCACGCTCCAGAACCAGGACATCGGCTCCGGCGTCCCGGGCGGCCAGCGCCGCGCTCAGGCCGCAGGCCCCGGCGCCGATGATCACGACGGGCAGGGTGAGCGGAAAATCGATATCCTGAGCAGGGAGGATGGTCACGTCATTCAAGCCCGGCCAGGAAATCGGCGCAGCTCGTCAGTTCGGCGATGCCCTTCATGCTGGCGATCGCGGTTTCGTGGACCTGCGCATCGAAGGCGGCGCAGCCGTCGGTGAGGACGGTGGTATGGTAATCCCGGACGTGGGCGTCCCGAAGCGTGGAGGCGACTCCGCCGTTGGTGACGATGCCGGCAAAGACCAGATGCCTGATCCCCGCACGTCCGAGCGCCCATTCGAGACGGCTCATGTAAAAGGCGGAGTAGGCGACCTTCTCGACGGTGATGTCAGCCGGCGCCAGTTCCTCTACCAGGGCCTGGCCGAAGCTGCCCGGCGCGAAATCGCCTTTCCCCAGGAAGGGACGCAGCGCCTTCAGGTGCGGCGAGATGAAAGGTTCGCCGCCCTTGCCGGGCACCAGGGTAAAGTGGGTCGAAACGATCCAGCCGCCCTTGGAGCGCATCGCGTCGGCGAGCGGTTTGACGCGGGCCGGCAGGGCCGCGATGGTCTCGGAGGTCGCACCGCCGCGGGCGTAGGCGCCTTCCGGGTGCAGGAAGTCGTTCTGCAGGTCGACCAGCAGCAGGGCCGTCCGTTCCATATCCGTCGACATCACGTCAACCCTCTTCCTTGCGTGTGATGATCAGGTTGCCGAAGCGGTCCACCTCGCCTTCCAGATCCGGATCGATGAAGATCGTGGTATCCGGCTGCTCCAGCAGCGCCGGCCCCGGCACCTGTGTTCCCACCGGCAGTCCGAGCCGCTCGTAAACCGCCGCCTCGTGCCAGGCGCCGTCGGACCAGACCTGGCGGCTGCCGGTCGGGCCTGGGGTATCTTCGGCATTGCCGCTGGGTGCCAGGATGGTGAGATCGAACTTGGGCCGGCGCCCGACCACGGTCACGCGCAGATTCATGATCCGGATCGCGATGCCCTCGAGCAGCCGGCCGTAGGTCTGCCGGTAGGTGGTCTCGAAGGCCTCCCGGACAATCTCGCGGGTCACGCCCGTGGCTCCGGCCTCGAAGGTCAGGGGCAGCGGCACCGAGACCGTGTGGGTCTGGCCCAGGTAGTGCATGTCCAGTTCGAAATCGTAATCGACACCTTCGAACACCACATCCGCCTCGTCGAGCAGCGCCTGCCCGGCGCTCGCCGTTTCGCTCATACGCCGGTCCAGATCGGCCGCGTCCAGATCGTCCAGCATTCGGTTGATGGTCATGACCCGGTCGTGACGCATGTCGGCGATCACGCAACCCAGGGCGCTGGTCACGCCCGGGTAACGTGGCACCAGCGCGCTCTTCAGGCCCACCTCCTTGATCAGGGCGCCGGTGTGCAGAGCCCCGCCGCCGCCGAAGGGCATGGCTGAGAAGTTCTTGGGGTCGTGGCCGCGCTCCACCGAGACCAGCCGGATCGCGCCCGCCATCTTGGCGTTGGCGACCCGGATGATGGCTTCTGCTGCCGCCATCACATCGAGGCCAAGCGGGTCGGCCACATGTTTCAGGATTGCGGCCTTGGAGGCTTCCACGTCCAGGCGTTCCAGCTTGCCGCCGATCGGTCGCTCCGCATTGATCCGGCCCATGACCACGTTGGCGTCGGTCACCGTCGGGCGCTCGTTGCCCAGGCCGTAGCAGACCGGGCCCGGGTCCGAGCCAGCGCTCTCCGGGCCGACCTGCAGCAGGCCGCCGCGGTCCACCCAGGCGATGGAGCCGCCGCCCGCGCCGATGGTGGTGATCTCGATCATCGGGGTGCGGATCACCATGCCGAAATCGATGGAGGTCTGCGGAAAGAGCGCGCTCTTGCCCTCGGCGATCAGCGAGACGTCGAAGCTGGTGCCGCCCATGTCGCAGGTGATGACGTTGGGAAAGCCGGCGGAGCCAGCGATGTGCGCCGCGGCGATCACGCCCGCCGCCGGTCCGGACAGGGCCGTACGGACCGGGAAGCGCCGGGCCGTCTCCACCGCCATGACCCCGCCGTTCGATTGCACGATCAGAACCTGACCGCCGAAGCCGCCCTCGCGCAGGCCGGCTTCCAGGCGCTCCAGATAGCTGCCGACCGGCGGCTGCAGGTAGGCATTGAGGGAAGCGGTCGAGGCTCGCTCGAACTCCCGCACCTCCGGCAGGATCTCTGAAGAGGCGGTGACGTGCTCGCTGGGCCAGATCTCTCGAACGGCTTCTACAGCCAGGCGCTCGTTTTCGTCGTTGGCGTAGGCATTGATGAAAAAGACGCAGACCGACTCCGCGCCCCGCGCCAGCAACTCTTGCGCCGCTGCGCGAACCTCATCCGGATCGACCTTTTCCAGCAGGCTGCCGTCGGCGAGCACGCGTTCCCTCACCTCGACCCGCAGGTCGCGCGGCACGATGGGATCGAACTTGCCCCAGAGGCCCCAGGTCTGCGGCCGGTCGCGCCGGCGCATCTCCAGAACGTCGCGGAAGCCTTCCGTGGTGATCACGCCGCAGCGCGCGCCCTTGCGCTCCAGTAGCGCGTTGGTGCCGACCGTCGTGCCGTGCACGATGGTCGAGATGCCGCCGAGCTGATCCAGGCGCTGCTGGATGCCGTTGCGGATACCCTGTGACTGGTCGCCACGCGTGGTGGGCACCTTGGCGACGTCACAGGTGCCGTCGCCTTCGTTCAGGAAAAAGACATCGGTGTAGGTGCCGCCGACGTCCACGCCGATGACGGTTTTGCGATCCTGGCTGCTCACGAAGCGATCTCCCGGCGCAGGGCCGCGGTCGCGGCGGGATCAGGTTTGCCGGTCTCGTCAAGCACGCAGCCGTAGTCTTCGCGGGCGGATTCCCGGCTGATGTAACCCAGACGCACGTCTTCGGCGATGGTGGCCGGGTCGCGTTCCGCTGCCGGACCGTACCCACCGCCGCCGGGTGTCTCCAGCTTCAGGCGCTGACCCTTCGTCAGCTTGATGCCGACCATCTTGGAGGCCATGGGCGGCGCGTGCTCGCCGTCGTCCTGCTGATAGCTGAAACGATTCAGAGCGCCGGCGGAACCACCCGCCACACCCGGCGGGGCGTACCTGCCCCGTTCACCGAACAGAAACACCTCGGCCTTTTCCTCCAGAAGCTCCAGTTCATAGACCGCGCCGCAGCCACCGCGATGCTCACCCACGCCGCCGCTGTCCGGCCGCAGCGCCCACTGGGTGAAACGCACCGGATAGGCGGCCTCCAGGATTTCCAGCGGCGGAATTGTCGCGGTCGAGATCGGCGCGTTGCCGTGATTGAGGCCGTCGCCCTCCGGATGTCCGCCATGTCCGCCACCGAAAAAGGAGAACATGACCCAGCGGCGGCCGTCCTTGCGATGGCCGGCCAGCGACAGCGCGTTGATAGTGCCGTAGGCACAGCCGTTGGTGATGGCCGGGTCGGCCTGGGAAAGAGCCACGAAGACCACGTCGATGATGCGCAGGATGGTCTCGGTGTAACCGCCGACCGGCTTGGGCGCCTTAACGCTGAGCAGGGTGTCTTCCGGAATGACGAAGTCGATCGGATCGAGGACCCCGGCGTTGGCGGGTACATCCTTGAAGATGTGTTTCAAAGCCACGTAGCAGGAGGCCACGGTGGTGGAGCGGGCGATGTTGACCGGACCCGCGCAGGCGAGCGAAGAGCGCGAGAAGTCGAGCGTCATGCGGCCGGCCCGGATTTCCATATCCAGGGCGATCTTCAGAGGCTCGTCGGCGATGCCGTCGTTGTCCAGCCAGTCCTCTGCCGAGTAGCGGCCGTCCGGCAGTTCCGCGATGAAGCTGGTCATAAGCTGGGCCGCCCGCTTGCGCAGCTCGATAAGTGTCTCCGACACCGGTGCCTCGCCGTATTCGTCGAGCAGCTTGGTCAGCCGCTGTACGCCGAGGTCCAGGGCGTTGAGCTGGCCGTTCAAATCGCCGTAGAGGCTGCCGGGCAGGCGGGAATTGGCCTGCAGAATCGTAATGATGTCCTGACGGAGCTCGCCTTTGTCGTAGAGCTTCACCGGCGGGATCAGCATGCCTTCCTGAAAGCACTCGGTCGCCACCGGGTTGTAGTTGCCGGGCACGTTGCCGCCGACGTCGTGCCAATGGCCGACCGAGGCCAGGTAACAGAAAAGCTCGCCATTGCGGTAGAAGGGCCGCACCAGCTTGAAGTCGGAGAGGTGGGTGCCGCCGTCGTAAGGGTCGTTGAAGATATAGACATCGCCATCCTGCGGGACTTCGCCCAGGGCTGCTGACTTATCGATGACCGCCTTTACGGCAAAGGACATGGCACCGACGAAAACCGGCAGCCCGCTCTTGCCCTGGATCAGGGTATCGCCAGTCTTGGCGTCATAGAGGCCGTGGCTGGCGTCATGGGCTTCCGCGATGATGGGATTGAAGGCCGAACGGAAAAGCGTCGCATCCATTTCGTCGGCGATCTGCTCCAGCCGGCCTTTCAGCACCGACAGCGTGACGGGATCGATCGAGTTTACCAACTTAATCCTCGTACTTCTTGCTGCCGTCCAGGATGTCCCGGGTGCCGAGCAGGTCGTTGAGCTGAGTGAAGTCCAGCATCTGGTCTTTGAAGGACGCGGTGGTGCCTTCCCGCTGCAGAGTCTCGAAATAAGCGCTCATGGTCTTGGCGATGGCGCGCACCAGTCCGCCCGGGAAGATCACCAGCCTGAAACCGATCTCCTCCAGTTGCGCGGCGGGCAGTATGGGGGTCTTGCCACCCTCGACCATGTTGACCATCAGGGGCAGGCGGCCGGCGAACTGCGCGACGGTGCGGCGCATCTCCTCCTCGGTCTTCACGGCCTCGACGAACAGCATGTCGGCACCGGCCTCGACGTAGGCCTCACTGCGCTCGAGCGCGGCTTCGAAACCCTCCACCGCCACCGCATCGGTGCGCGCGATCACCAGCGTGTCATCGTCGGCGCGCGCATCGGTGGCCGCCTTGATCTTGCCGCTCATCTCGCCGACGGAGACCAGGGTCTTACCGTCCAGGTGACCGCAGCGTTTCGGCAGTTGCTGATCCTCGAGCTGGATGGCGCTGGCGCCGTTGCGCTCGAAAACACGCATGGTGCGCTGGACATTGAGCGCATTGCCGAAGCCCGCATCCGCGTCGACGATCACGGGCAGCTCGACCCGTTCGCGGATCCGCCCCACCACGCCCGCAACCTCGTCCATGCCGACCAGGCCGATGTCCGGGCCGCCGAGTTGTGTGTAAGAGATCGAGGCGCCGGAGAGATAGAGCGTTCCGAAGCCGGCCTTTTCCGCCATCATGGCGCCGAAGGCGTCATAGACGCCGGGCGCGACGACGATATCGCCGCCAGCAAGCAATTGTCTGAGCCGTTTTTGCGGCGTCATGGGGTTTTCCTTAGTTTTTCTTCCAGATGGGGGATCAGGCCGCCGGCCGAAACGATGGCGGCGAGATGTTCCGGCACCTGCTCGCAGGTGAGCTTTTCCCCGGTGGTCATGTTGGTGATCTGTCCGGCCAGAGGGTCGATCGAGATGTCCTGATCTTTCTCTATCCGGTCCACATCGCCGGACACCAGCGCATAGAGCCCCAGGTTATAGGCGTTGCGGTAAAAGATGCCGCCGAAGGATCTCGCGATCACGGCGGTGACCCCCAGCATGCGCAGGACCTGGGCCGCCTGCTCGCGGCTTGACCCGATTCCGAAGTTCTTGCCGGCGACCAGGATGTCGCCTTCCCGGACCGTCCCGGCGAAGCTCGGATCGATGGCTTCCAGGCAATGGCCGGCAAGCTCTTCCAGAGAACCTTTCATGTAGATTCCGGGCGCCAGAAGATCGGTGTCGACTCCGTCTCCGTACTTCCAGACGCGACCGGCCTCGAGAGGCTTGCTCATGTCCCGCTGCCCTCCGCCAGGAGAGGCCGCGGGTCGGCAATGCGTCCCATAACCGCCGTTGCCGCGACACTATAGGGCGAACCCAAATAGACGAAAGACTCACGAGACCCCATGCGGCCTTTGAAGTTACGGGCGGTGGAGGCCATGCAGACTTCGCCCTCCGCCAGCACGCCGGCGCCGTACCCCGCGCAGGCGCCGCAACCCGACGGCATCAGGATCGCCCCGGCTTCCGTCAAGGCGGCGAGCGAGCCGTCTGCCGCCGCTGCCGCCGTGGTCCGTGTGGAGGCGGGGGCGATCATCAGCCGCGTGCTGCGCGCGACCTTTCGCCCCTTGAGGATGCGCGCGGCCGCATGCAGATCCACCAGCTTCGCGCCGGTGCAGGCGCCGATGTAACACTGATCGACCGCCACCTTGCCCACCTCTTCCACCGATCCGGCGTTGGCGGGGCTGTGGGGAGCGGCGATCTGCGGCGGCAGGTCCGAGGCCTCGAATTCATGGACCCGCCGGTATCCTGCGGCCCTGTCGCCCGTCCAGCGCGCCCAGTCGCCGGCTTCGCCGCCGGCCTCCGAGATCGCCTCGGCCGTCACTGCGTCGGGCGCGATCAGTCCTGTCTGCGCGCCTAGTTCGGCGGCCATGTTGCTCAGGGTCATGCGTTCCTGCATGGAGAGGGAGGCGATGGTCGAGCCGCTGTATTCGATGGCCTGATAGTCGCCGCCATCCATGCCGAGGGTGGCGCAGAGCTTCAGCATCATGTCTTTGGCCGTAACGCCCGCGCCCAGGGTGCCGTTCCAGCGTAGCAGGATGGTCTCCGGCACCTTGATCCAGGTCTCGCCGGTGGCGAGCACGCCCGCCATATCGGTCGCCCCGACGCCGAACATATAGGCTCCATAGGCCCCGCCCGTGGGGGAATGGCTGTCGCCGCCGACCACGAACATACCCGGCGCCAGATGACCGCGCTCCGGCAGGACCACATGGCAGATACCCTGCTGGTCGTAGAAGCTCTCGATCTCCTGGTCGCGCGCCCAGTCCCGGGTCAGCTTCAGGATCGCCGCGCTCTGCGCATCCACGGCCGGCACGTAGTGATCGGACACCAGCACGATTTTGTTCGGGTCCCAGACCTTCACTCCCAGGCGTTCCAGCATGGGTTTGACCCGGCGCGGCCCGCCACTGTCGTGGATCATGGCGAGGTCGACGGCACAGGTCACGATCTCGCCCGCCGTGACCGACGCCCGGCCTGCCGCCCGGGCGATGATCTTTTCCGCCAGTGTCTGCTGGTTTGCTGTCTGGGGTGTGCCTGTTTGAGGTGCTTTTGCCATCGTCACATGCCCAGATAGGATTTCCGCAGGTCTTCGTTGCGCATCAGCTCCTGACTCTCACCCTCCAGCTTGATGACGCCGTTTTCCATGACATAGGCCCGGGTCGCGATTTCCAGCGACTGCACGACATTCTGCTCCACCAGCATGATGGCCAGTCCTTGCGCGTGCAACTGTTGGATCAGGGCGAACATTTCTTCGACCAGCAGGGGCGAAAGGCCGAGTGAAGGCTCGTCCAGGATCAGCAGTTTGGGTTCCGCCATCATGCCGCGGCCGATCGCCAGCATCTGCTGCTCGCCGCCCGACAGCGTCCCGGCCAGTTGGCCGAAGCGCTCCTTGAGGCGCGGGAAGACCGAGACGACCCGCTCCAGGTTCTCGCTGCGCCGTGCGCGGGCGCGGCGGTAGCAGCCGAGCTCCAGATTCTCCCGCACGGTGGTGTTGGGGAAGACCCGGCGGCCCTCGGGCACCTGGATGACGCCCCGCGCCACCACCTCTTCGCTGCGCGCGCCGGTGATGTCCTCGCCTTCGAAGCGGATCGCGCCGCCGGTGACCTTAACCAGCCCAGAAATGCTGTTGTTCAGGGTCGATTTGCCGGCGCCGTTGCTGCCGAGCAGCGCGACGATTTCACCGGGTCTCACCTCCAGGGACACGCCGTGCAGCACCTGCACGACCCCGTAGCCAGAGGTCAGGTCGCGGATCTCAAGCATCGGCGCCTGCCCGGGCCAGGCGCTCGCGCGCGCCGTGCCCCAGATAGGCCTCGACCACCTTGGGATCTTCGGCGATTTCGCGCGCCGTGCCCTCGGCGATCATGCTGCCGTTGTTCAGCACATAGATACGGTCGGAGAGGGACATGACTGCCTGCATGATGTGCTCGATCAGCAGGATGGTGACGCCGCTCTCCCGGATCTTGCGGATCACCGGCAGGATGTCCTCGATTTCCGAGGCGTTCAGTCCGGCCATCACCTCGTCCAGCATCAGGAGCTTGGGCTCGGTTGCCAGGGCCCGCGCCAGTTCCAGGCGCTTGCGGCCGGCCACAGTGAGCGCCGAGGCCTGTTGATCGAGCAGTGCGCCCATCCCCACCCTGCGCGCCACCTCCTCGGCCTTTTCCAGGGCCGGGCCCCTCGCCTTGATGCGGGTGTGGGCACCGACGGCGATGTTCTCCCGCACGGTCATCTTGGCGAAGGGCTTGACGATCTGGAAGGTGCGCACCAGGCCGCGCTGGCAGATCTGGTGGGGCTTCAGGCCCGAGACCCTTTCGCCCGCGAAGGAGACACTGCCTTCGTTGGGGGACAGAAAGCCACCGATCATGGCGAAGAGTGTTGTCTTGCCGGCACCGTTGGGGCCAATGAGTGCGACGATTTCGCCCGCCTGCACGTTCAGACTGGCATCGGAAACGGCAGTCAGGCCGCCGAAGCGTTTGGTGAGAGACCGGACCTCAAGCATCGCGCCCGGCCTCCAAGGCGCCCGGCTTATCGGCGCTCTTCTTCGGCAGCCGGCGCCATTCGCCGCGCATCAGACCGATCAGGCCGTTGGGCAGCAGCGCGAGGATCAGCACCAGCGCGATGCCGTAGAGAATGAGGTCCATGCCCGGCCGGTCGCCGATCAGGCCCGCCGTCACGATCTTGCTGACCTCGCCGAGCCCGTGCAGGAAGATCGAGCCGATCAGTGGCCCGAACACGGTCCCAAGACCGCCGATAATGGGCACGATCAGCATCTCCACCGACTTGGTCGGACCGTAGGCGATGTTGGGGTCCATCAGGAGGAACTTCTGCACATAGAACACGCCACCCAAAGCGGTGACCGCGCCGGAGAGGCTGATCGCGGTCATCTTCACCTTGAAGGCGTTGATGCCGAGCGCCTCGGCAGCGTCTTCGTCGTCCCGGACCGCCATGAGCTGCGCCCCGAAGCGTGAGTTCTCAATCCAGTAAGCCAGCAGCAGGGAACCGGCGGTGAGGACCAAAGCTGTGTAATAGTAGCCGTCGACGCTGCCGAACTGCAGCCGTGCGAAGGCCTCTTCCGGCTCTTGATTCAGGGCGATGTAGATGCCCTGTCCGCCGTCCGTGACGGTCTTGGCCGAGGTGGCCAGGACCCGGAAGGCTTCGGCGAAGGCCAGGGTGATCAGGGCGAAGTAAGAGCCGCGCAGGCCGTAGCGAAAACTCAGAAACCCGGTGAAGAGGCCGATGGCGATGCCGCCCAGCAGAGAGAAGGGAATGGCCGTCCAGGCGCCAAAGCCGAGTTTGGTTTGAAGGATCACCTGAATATAGGCGCCGGTGCCGAAAAAGATCGCGTGGCCGAAGGAGAACTGCCCGCCGTAACCGCCCAGGATGTTCCAGCCCTGCCCCAGCAGGGCGAGGAACAGTGTGAGCGTCAGGAAATCCAGCCAGAAGCTGGAGGTCAGGAAGAACGGCACGAGCGCGGCGCCGGCGACGAAAAGACCGAAGAGACTCCAGAAGCGTGTCATCTAGCCGTTCGCTTTTTGGCCGAACAGGCCGGTGGGCCTGAACAGCAGGATCAGGATAAAGATGAGGGAGATCCCGAGCTTACCGAGGGACTCACCGAAGAAGAGGCCGCCGAGGGATTCCGTGATGCCGATCAGGAAGCCGCCGATCAGCGCGCCGACGAAGCTGCCCATGCCGCCCAGCACCACCACGGTGAAGGCGATCAGCACGAAGGAGTAGCCGACCTGCGGTGTGACCGGAAACGTCGGGGCCAGGAGCGCCGCCGCGGCTCCCAGGCAGGCGGTACCGATGCCGAAGCTGACGGCGAAGATATGATCGACGTTGATTCCCACCAGCCGCGCGCCCTGGCGTTCCTTGGCCACTGCACGGATCGCCTTGCCCATGTCGCTCTTCGCGATGAAGATCCAGAGCAGCGCGGTGATCAGCAGCGAGGCCGCGAAGGCGGCGATCTGCGGGATCACGACGTAGGTCACACCGAGATCGAAGCCGTCCAGGTCATAGGGCACCCGCACCAGCCGCTCATTGGCGGTGAAGGCGAAGAGCGCGACGTTCTCCAGGACGATGGAAACGCCGAGCGTCACCAGCAGCGTGATCTCGTCCCGGCCGTGACTCGCGGTTCCGATCACGAAGCGCTGCAGACCATAGCCGAAGACGAAGGCAACCACGACCACGATCGGCAGGGAGAGATAAGGATCTAGGCCGAAGATCGAGAAGAGAAAAAACACCGCGTACATGCAGAGCATCAGCAGCGAGCCATGGGCGAAGTTGATGATGTGCAGCACGCCGTAGATCAGGGTCAGGCCCAGCGCGACCAGGGAATAGACCGCGCCGGTCAGAATGCCGTTGATCAGGGACGCCACAATGATCGAAGGATCCATCATGGGTGCTCGGGGTCTCCGGTAAGAGGAAAGGGCAGGCAGGGGTGCTCCGTTCTTAGCGAACAGAGCACCCTTGCCGTATATCTACCGTCCGTCAGGCCGGGCGCGGGAAAGCGGCTTTGGCGGTGGCGTAATCAGAAGGTGCGATCACCTCGATTTCATCCCCGATGACCTGGGTGTTCAGCGGCTGCGCACCCATGTTCTGACCATTGACGATCTTGGTCGGGCCGTAGGGCATGAAGTGCCCGGACCAGGTGCTGTTGGTCAGGGCCTCGGTGATTTTGGCCCGGTCGGCCGAACCGGCCCGCTCGATGCCGTCGGCGATGAACTGCATGGCGGTATAGGCGAGGAAGACTTCATAGTTGAAGAATTTGCCCGCGTCCCGGGTGGCCTGGCGGACCCGGATGGCTTCCGGGTTCTTCGGATTGAACCAATGGTTACAGTCCATGATGTACTGGGCCGCGTCGGGGAATTCCTTCAGGAACTTGTACTGTGAGGCCGCGCCGCCGAGCACCGAATAGATGCCTTTCGGCTGGACCCGCTGCCGCAGCATGGTGCGGGCCAGCAGGACGAACTCGTTGTAATAGTTCGAGGGGATCACCAGGTCCGGATTGGCGGACTTCAGCTTCAGGGCAATGTTGTTGAAGTCCCGGTTCGGCGAAGGATGGGAGAGGGTTTCGACCACCTCGAAGCCGGCCTCGCTCAGGCCCTTGGTCATGAGCTTCGCCATGCCGCTGCCGAAGGGTGTGGTGTCTTCATGCACAATGGCGACGGTCTTGACCGGCTTGCCGGCGGCTTCGTTAAGCGCGATGAGCTGTTCCACGCCGACCTTGGTGATCACGCCAAAGCCGGGGCCGAAGCGGAAGGTGTTCTCCAGGCCGCGGGTCACGATCTTGTCCGAGACGCCGACGTCGACCACATGGGGGATGCCGTGCTTCGCGGCCGCCTGGGTGGTCGCGGTCGAGATGCCGCTGGAATAGGCGCCGACGATGGCGGAGACATTCGCCTCCGCGAACTTCTCGACTTCCTGCGCGCCAATTTCGGCCTTGGACTGCGCGTCGCCCAGAACCGGCTCCAGCTTGGCGCCGCCCAGGGCCTTGATGCCGCCGGCCGCATTGATCTCTTTGATCGCAAGTTCGGCACCAAAGCGGCACTGGCTGCCTGAGAACTGCAGGAAGCCGGTGACCGGATGGACCACGCCGATCTTGATGCTGTCTGCCGCCCGCGCGACGTGCGGGAAGCCCAGGGCGCCCGCCGCGGTGACGGCGACCGCGCCGGCCGAAGCCTTCTTGACGAATTCGCGCCGGTCCAGGCCTTGAGTCGTTGTCGTACTCTTTTTGGTCATGTTTCTACTCCCTATCGTTTCGATCTCGTGAGGGCGCGCGCCCGCAGGTGCGGCCAATGGTGATCGGGTGGTTGCGTTCTGTTTTCGTTATCCGGGCGACGACGCGCCTTCGCTGTCGGCCTCGGGTGTCCAGCGGTTCTGGTCCTTCCCCTGCACCCGGGACAGCGCCATGCGGTACTGGTAGCGGTCCGGCCGGTAGAGGGCGGTAATGAACTCCACTGGAGCGCCGGTCTGGTCGCGCACCACCCGGGTGATCTTCATCAGGGCCGAGCCCACATCAACGTCCAGGTGCTGGGCGATCACGCTGTCCGCGAGTGTCGCCGAAATGGTCTGCTCGGCGGAATCGACCTGGACACCGCAGCGTTCCAGCAGGGACAGCAGAGAGAGGCTCGAAAGCTCCTCCGCGCCGAACTGCCGGCCGAGCCCCGCGGGGACGTAGGTGGTCAGGTGTGAGAAGGGCGCCTCGTCCAGATAGCGCACGCGCACCGCGCGCTGGACTTCCTGGCCCGGGGGCAGTTCGAGTGCCTGTGCGATCACCTCGGAGGCCGGCAGATATTCGAACTCCAGCAGCCGCACACTGGTTTCCAGGCCCATGGCAATGAGGTTTTCCAGCAGCCCTTCCACGGAGGAAGGGATCGGGGCCGAAGGCGGCTGATAGATGACGCGGGTGCCGCGCGCGCGCTCCCGGACCACCAGTCCTTCCGCAGCCAGTTCATCCATGGCCCGCTTCGCGGTGATGCGGGACACGCCAAAGCGTTCGGTCAGCTCCTGCTCGCTCGGCAGCCGCGCGTCCGGACTGTAGACGCCGTCGGTGATCTGGCCTTTCAGGATCAGATAGATCTGATGATAGAGCGGGGTCTTCAGCCCCTGTGTGCCGAGCTGAAGCTGCGGATGCGCGAGATCGCCGCTGGGCCGCTCCGCCGTTTTGACTGCTCCCGCCAGCGCCTCTTGCCTCTGCTCTGCGTCCGTCATGACGGCTTCACCACGCCACCTGTTCTTTGCTAATCTTTAATGTCCTAATGACATGTTGATATAGCAATAGGGCAAGAGTCAAGCTGGATCAGGCTGTTAGAGGTCAAGCCTTTGGAAGAGCGAGGTTTTTAGAGATCAGATGGGGTGAGCGAACCCGCTTCACTTACCTCTGGAAGCTTCCGCCGCAATGGTCATGACATCTCGAAAGGCCTCATCCTCCGCGCCTTCGATCGGGTCGGGACGGTCCTCCGCCCGGGCCCGCCGGATATCCCGCCAGAGCCAAAGGCCGGCGTTCCAGATCCCCGGCATGTCGTTGAGCAGCTTGTCGCGATCGAAGGCGGAGTCGAGATCGACCTTCTTCGGTCCGACCCCGCTTTCCGTCTTCGCGATGCGGTCGAGGACCTGCTGCGCCATCAGGCCGTAGCCCACGGTGGTGGCATGCATGCCATCCAGGCTCTGCGTACCGCCGCGCCGGAAGTTGCCGAAGAGGCTGGCGTTGATCATGACGTTGGTGATGGTCTTGCCGTTGGCGAGCTTCACGACGTTTTTCGCCGTGCGTTTCTGGTGCTTCGAATCGTAGCTCTGCAGCAGCTTCGCAATGTCGACGAAGTGCAGGCGCGACGGTTTGTCGAAGGCTGATTTCAGGATCGATTCAGTATCCTTGTTCACTTCTGCAATGTGTTCGTCGAGTTTCTTGAGCTGCTGGCCGGTCATGCTTCCATAGCCGAAACCAAAGCGGTTTTCGTAGGCGTCGTAGTACTTGCCCTTGCCCGGCTTTTTATTCTCATCCCACTCGATGGTATCGGGCAGCGGCATCAGGTTCGGTACGGTGCTGGGCAGGCCCAGGTTGTTGAAATAGATGTGCTCGACCTCCGGCGGCAGGGCATTGAGCGCCTGCGCCAGCTTCTTCATCTCGGCCTTGTAGACCATCCGGCCTTTCGGATTCGCTTCGAAGGCGATGTCCCAGAGGCCGTTGTTGCTGCCGATATTGACCAGCAGTCGTTTGGGTTTGCGCGCGGCCACCATGCCGACCTGGGTCAGGTTTTTAAGGTCCGCTTTTGCCGAAGGATTGAGGGTAAAACGCGCATTCAGTGACTGAATGGTCGGGCTGAGCTTGATTTCCGCCAGATCGAATTTCTTGATCTTGTTTTTGGCGCCCGGCGGCAAGCTCTTCAGGAAATCGTCGGAGGTCTGCCAGGTCTGGGTGTAGAGATCTGCGATGGTCGCAGAGGCCACCGAAATGTTCTCAAACAACAGCCGGCCCGAGGGCGAGGCCGGACGCGCGAACCAGTAGTCGAGATTCTTGCCCATGTCCTCCTTGATGCCGCTGATGTCCGGCAGCATACGTAGCCACTTCTCCATATCCACCACGATCGCGCGCTGCGGATCGGGACAGGAGAACCTGTGCCGGATGCCGAGCGCCTCGGCGACCAGGGCCGGCGCGCTCAACTGCATCATGCCATTCTTCATCGTGAGCGACCGCACCCCCTGATAAAGCGAATCACCAATCGCCATCATCTCCGGCCGCATATAGTCGTCAGGAATCGTCTCCATGCTCTTTTCCCCCGGGATCTTAGAGTTGAAGGCTGACCGCATCTCACTGGAAATCAGAGAGAAGCGAACAGGCCCTGTCTGCGCCCCGCCGCCGGCGACTCGATAAATTATAGCGGAGCGAACTCTGCCGGCGAACGGAAAAACCCGCGGTGTCTCTTGCTCCCGGGGATTGTAGAAATCCCGGTCGCCGAAAGGTTGGCCGCGCAGAGTCAAGTCGATTCGATGTGACAACGAGAGGCCGATTTCCAGGCTTGGATCTTCGTTTCCGAGATTTGCAAAAAAGGTCGCAAGAATCCTCTATTCGCGCAAATTTCGCATAGGCCGCTTTCTCGTTTCTGATGTTTGATCACCTCAAGAACAGGCAGTCGCTACGCTGGCGAAACTCGCAGCCGTAACGACGCAGAAGAAATACTTGTGACCAATCTCCAGACAGGGAGTGCACAGTGTTTGACGTCGACGGATTTGACCCGAGAGCTTCGCATGTCATCACAGATCCTTTTCCCGTCTTCGAAGAGCTTCAAGACAGGGATCCTGCGCACTGGTCGAATCATCTGCAGGGATGGGTGCTGACACGCTACCTCGATGTGCGTGAGGCGCTGACCTGGTCGGTAGACCGCATCGTGCCGTTCATGAACCAGAGTCCGGACACGAAAAAGAAGGACTACGGCGATCTGGAACTGGTAGCGCTCTGGTCGTCCTTCAACGATGCGCCAGTCCATACCCATCTTCGGCGCCTGATGAGTCTGGCTTTGACGGCGGAGCTGATGGAATCAGCGGCGCCAATCGTCGACGCGCTGGTCGACGATCTGCTGCACGAGGTCAGAGGCCGCGGCGAAATGGACGTGATGACCGATTTCGCCTACCGCATCCCCATCGGGGTTATGGCCGAGCTTCTCGGCTTGCCGGCGTCCGATGTCGAGACCCTGCGCTTATGGTCCGATGAGATCAATCTCTTCGTTGGGGCCGCCAAGGATGTTCCGGACAAATACAACCGCGCAGCGGTCGGTGTCCGGCTCATGACAGACTACTTCGTCGAAAAATACCAGGAGCGGCTCAAAAATCCCGGTGATGATCTCATCAGCCGCTTGATCGCTGCCGAAAGCGACGGCGACCGGCTCAGCCAGGACGAGGTCATCGCGACCTGTGTCATGCTGACCTATGCCGGCCATGTCACGACCGCGCATCTGCTGGGCAACGCCATCCTCGCGCTGCTGCGCAATCCGGCACAGCTCGCTGAGCTGCGCGGTAATCCTCAAATGGCGTCCCAGGCGACCGAAGAACTCCTGCGATACGACGGGCCTGTGCAGGCCATGGTGCGTGTCGCCAGCCGGGATATCGAACTGCACGGTAAACACATCAGGCAGGGCGACCGAATCTTTCCGATGCTGAACGCCGCCAATCGTGATCCAAGACGCTTCAGTGATCCGCACCGGCTGGATCTGACGCGCAAGGGCAATGCTCACATCGTCTTCGGACACGGGCCCCACACCTGTATCGGCCTCAGGCTCGCAAGGGTCGAAATCCCGATCGCGATTCGCAGCTTCCTCGAAACCGCCGAGGATGTGCAGTTAAACGGTGCAGTCGAATGGGCGGATTCAATTGCCTTTCGCGGCCCGGCCGCTCTGCCGGTCAGCTTCAGCGCCAATCTCGATGACAGCCTCCAGCGCCGCAAGGCCAGCTAAGGCTGCAGTGACCAGAGGCCGGAGTGACCAGAGGCTCCAACCACCAGAGACACTAACTAAAGGACATGCAACATGTGGTTCAACAGCGCGCAGTCCCATAGCTATCTCGAAGACCCCTTCCTGGCCGGCATCGCGGATGATGTGGAGGCCTGCCCACCCGTTCGGCCCGCCGTCGTGGATCTCACACACAAGTGCAATCTGCGCTGCGCCGGCTGCTACTTCTTTGCCGAAGATATGGACAAGCACAAGGCGCCGCGCGCAGAAGCCGATTTCGATGCCTTCGTCGAGCAGGAGAAACAGCGCGGCACCAACTATATGACGGTCGTCGGCGGCGAACCCGCGCTTCAGCTTGGCCGCCTGAAAAAGCTGCACGAGAACTTTCACATTCTGCCCTACACCAACGGCGCCATCCCAATTCCGCGCCGTGACGGATTCGAGGACCTCAACATCGCGATCTCGCTCTGGGGCGGGCATGAAACTGACAAGCTGCTCCGGGGCGGCGGTAAGCAGGATGTCTTTGCCGAGGCGCTGCTAAACTACAAAAACGACTCGCGGGTCGTCTGGTACTACACCACGACCCCCGGCAACGCGCATGAGATCATGCCCGTGGTCGAGGAGATCGTTGAAAACCAGAACTTCATCATGTTCAGCTTTTACGAAGATCACGAAAGCATGGGCGGCTCCTTTGATCATCGGAACGGCTTCGGCGAGGTTCACGATAAAATTCTGGAGGCGATCAAGAAGTATCCGGAATGGATTCTGACCACGCCCTACCTGTCCCAGGTCGGCACGATGAACAAGCTGTACGGTCAGACCTGGGGGCACGACGTCTGCCCCGTTATCAGCACGGACCATCATAAAAATACACAGCGGATCACCAACGGTTTTCCCTATGCCCAGCATATGCGGGTGTTCCTGCCGGACCTGAAAACCACGCGCCGCTGTCCGGTTGGCGAGGATCACGACTGTTCCGCCTGCTACAACGTTCTTGCCAGGCTGAGCTGGATTATGGTGAACCGCGACCTCCACCTCGACAGCAAGGCGGAGTTTGAGAACTGGCTGACCTCCACCTACATGTTCCACGTCTTTACCGGGCTTATCAGCCGTGCGCAGGCGCGTGAGAAGATCGCGACGATTCAGAGGCGCCTTGCTGCTGCGGCCGATGCGGCAGCGGAGCGGCGCGTTCTGGTCAGCGCCTGAGTCCCATGACCGGCATCAAGATCATCGGCACCGGTTCAGCGCTTCCGGCATATCGTCGCAGCAACGACGAGGTGGAAGCCATCAGTGACTACGACCGGGCTGAGCGCGGCGGCTTGAGCCTCGACGAATGGGCCCAGAAGTATCACGGTGGCAGAACACGTTATGTCGCGACGACGGAATCCACCGCCGATCTCGCGACGGAGGCGGGACGGCGTGCGCTGGAAAATGCCGGAATGACTCCGGAAGAGCTGGATCTGATCGTGCTCGCGACCTTTACCGGAGATTACCGGCTGCCCCAGGCCGCGGGTGTGGTCCAAGACAGCCTGGGCATCAAGGCCAAGTTCCTTCAGATCGATTCAGCCTGTTCGGGCTTCGTTGACGGCCTGATTGTCGCCTGTTCGATGATGAATGCCTTCGGTTACCGGAACAGTGTCGTGATTGCCGCGGATGTTCTGTCCATGCTCTGCAATCCGAAGGATTTCATCACGCAGACGGTCTTCGGCGATGGCGCCGGTGCTGTTGTGTTGCGGCACTGCCGCGACGGTGAATTCGGCCTTCACGGCTTTTCGACCGGCTCCGATGGCGATCTGGGCAAGTACGTTTTCGTTCCTGGCGGAGGCAGCCGTCAGCCGCTGTGTCAGGAGGTTCTCGACAGGGAACTGCACTACTGGCAGTTCTCTTTCTCCGAGATCCATCGGTGGGCTCTGCCAAGGTTCCAGGAAGCTTCCGAGAAAGCTTTGGCCCAGGCAGGTCTCGCCTGGTCGGACATCTCGCTCGTGATCCCGCATCAGGCCTCGTCCAGGCTGATCGAGCAACTGGCGGAGACCCTGTGCTTCCCGCACACGCGAATCGTCGATATCTATCCCGATCACGGAAATCTCTCAGGCGCCTCGATTCCGGTTGCGCTCGATATCACGTCCCGCGGCGGCGGCTTGCAGGCGGGCGACTGGTTTCTGATGCCCGCGGTCGGTGCCGGGATGGCCTGGGGCGCTGTCGTCGCGCGCTGGGAAGTCGCGCAGGCGGCGGGCGACTTGGCAACGCGTCGATCACGACGGCAGGTTTTGAACGCTGGTGTACTGCCATGAACGTGGGTTTCCTTCTGACATCGGCGGCGCAACGCTTCGGAACCCGGCCTGCGATTCGCTGGAAAGGCCACAGCCTGACCTTCAATGAATGCCTTGTCCGTGCCAACCGCCTGGCCAGGGCCTTGCTGGCGAACGACTTTCGGCCCGGCGATCGGATTGCCGTGCTTGCGCCGAACTCCATCGAGGCCACCGATGCCTTGCTGGGCTTGGCGGTCGGCGGCTTCGTGCGGGTTCCGCTTTATGCCCGCAACAGCGGTGACGCCCATCTGGAAATGCTGAAGGGAAGCGATTGCCGGGGCTTGATCATCAGCCGCTGTCTCGACCATCGCGACCCCGGGCTGGTGACCAGGGTCCGGCAGGCGGGTGTCGACGTGATTGTGCTGGATGGCATGAAGCTTCTACTCGGCTCCGACCTGGAAACCTCCCCCCCGTCGGTCCGGATCTCCCCTGAAGACCTTCATGTCATCCGGCACACGGGCGGAACGACAGGTCGGCCACGGCCCGTGGGTTACAGCCACCGGCAATGGATCGACATTGGCCGAAGCTGGTTTTACGATCTGCCGCGGGTGGAACCAGGCGATCCCTTTTTCCACGCCTGTCCGGTCTCTCATGGCTCGGGCTACTGCTTCCTGCCGGTTTGGCTTGCGGGTGGTATCAATGTTCTGCAACCGGATTTCGACAGCGACGCCATGCTAGAAAACATGGCCGGCAGCCGAAACGCCATGACCTTTCTCGTTCCGACGATGCTCAAGACGATGGTAGAGCGGGCGGTGCAACTGAATATGAGGCTTGCGGATGTGAAGTGCGTGCAGGTCGCATCGGCGCCGGTAGCCCCCAGGACGCTGCTGGAGGCGCGCGATATCTTCGGTGATTGCGTCTATCAGCTTTATGGACAGACCGAAGCGCTGCCCGTGACCCTGCTTGCGCCATCCGACTGGACCGAAGCGGACGCAGAGGATCCCGCGCTTTCATCCGTCGGGCGCCCTTTGCCCTTTGCCGCCGTTGAAGTTCGCTCGCTGGAGAATCCGCGGCAGCCGGTATCGCAGGGCGAAGTCGGCGAGGTCGCCGTTCGCTGCCCCGGTCAGATGACGGGCTTCCTGAACCCGTCTGCCACCTCGTCAGGCGGGGGCGGCGACGAGAGAGTGATCGACAACTGGATCATGACCGGTGATGTCGGCCGCTTCACCCAAGACGGTCTTTTGACCCTGATCGACCGGCGCGGCCAGATGATCATATCCGGCGGCTACAACATCTGGCCCGCCGAAATAGAAGCGGTCCTGAACGCGGTGCCGGGTGTGCGGGAGTCAGCGGTCTTCGGCGTTCCGAGTTCGCGGTGGGGAGAGGCCCCCTATGCCGTCTGCGCTGTCGCGGAGGAACAAGAGATCGACGCGCAAAGCCTGATCGATCTCTGCGCCCTGCGGTTAGGTTCCTACAGAAAGCCGGTTGAAGTCGAGTTGCGATCGACGCCGCTGCCGAAAACCGCGGTCGGTAAACTGGATCGCGAAAGCCTGCGGCGGCCATTCTGGGAATCGGGCGAGCGTTTCGTGGGAACGGCATAGAGGACAGCGGAGAACACACGATGGGTCTTGCACAGTGGGCACTGCTTCTCGCCACTTCGGCGACTTTTGCCAGTTCCCTGTTTTTCAATCATATCCTGGTTCAGGAAATACCACCGCTGACGCTGTCCTTCCTGCGTGCCCTCGTTGCCTTGCCGATGGCCTATACGGCTATGCGTCTCTACAACTGCGCCCTGCCCAACCGGCTGGCAGACGTCATGCCCGCGGTTTTCGCCGGTGTGTTGCTTGTGGCGATTCCCTTCGCGGCCATCGCCTGGGGCCAGCAGTACATACCAAGTGGCCTGGGTGGCATCCTCTATTCCACCATGCCCCTCTTTACGATCATTTTCGCGCAGTTCCTGACGGCGGATGAGAGGATCACGGTCGGAAAGCTGCTGGGCATTGCGGTCAGCATCGCCGGCGTAACCTTCGTCATCGGCCCGTCGGTTCTGCTCGGCGGCCTGCAAAGCCAGTTGATCGGACAACTGGTCACGCTGGTCGCGCCGATCAGCTACGCCCTGGGGACGGTTTATGTTCGCCGCAACAAACACATTCATCCTCTGACCCTGACCGCGGGAATGTTCTTCGCCGCTTCACTGGTGCTGCTGCCGGTCGCGCTGCTGGTCGAACAGCCCTGGAACCTGAGCCCCGGACAATCGACGATCATGGCGCTGGTCGCCCTCTCCTTCATCGGCACCGCCGTTCCCGCTTTGCTCAACTACATCCTGATCCAGAAAGTCGGCGCGACCAATGCCTCCCTGGTGATGTTCTTCATGCCGCCTTTCGCGGTCTTCTTCGGATACATCATCCTGAACGAGGTACTGACCTCCAACTACTATCTCGGGATGCTTCTGGTCATCTCGGGCAGCCTGATCGTAACCCGGTGGAAACCGCGGAGCTCGGAGGTCGCCGTCGCCAAGCGCCGCCTGTGAGACCGGCCGAATGCGGTCGGGAACGGCATGAATGACAAGGGTGAGAGTCGAAGATGAGCGATACACCACTTGCTGACTACGTCGAGCGCGCAGAACTGGACGATCTGAACCTCCTGCGCATCATGCTGCTGTCGCGCGAAGGGGACCGGCGGGAGGGGATCCTCTTCCGCCAGAACAAGGGCCGCTTTCAGTTGCCAGGCGCCGGCCACGAGGCCCTGGCGGCGGCGGTGCGCGCCCTCGAGGATGATGACATCGTGTTCCCGCATTACCGGGACCGGGCGCTTATGCTTGCGCGCGGCACGCCGAACCGCGACATCGCCCTTGCCTATTTCGCCAAGGCCGCTGCTACCGGCGGCGGCCGGCAGTTGCCCAGCCACTTCGACGATCAAAAGCGGAATTTCTTTTCCTGCGCCTCCCCGACAGGTCTGCAGTGCCTGCCGGCGGTGGGGGCAGCCTGGGCGCAACGCCTGAGCGGCTCGAAGGCTGTCACGCTCTGCTGCCTCGGCGACGCGACAATGCGTCAGGGCGAGTTTTACGAGGCGGTCTGTTTTGCTTTGCAGGAGCGCCTGCCGGTCGTCTTTCTGGTTGAGGATAACGGTTATGGAATCAGCACGAAAACGGATCGGATGAACCCCTATCGCATCGGTGCTCTCAGCCACGAACACCTGGTTCAGATCGACGGCCGGGACAGCGATCAGATCGAGGATGCCATGGCCTCCGGCGTGGCGCGCGCGCGTAGCGGCGGCGGGCCGACGGTCATCCTTGCGGAGCTAGACCGCCTCTACTCGCATACCTCTTCCGACGACCAGCGCCGCTATCGCGCCCAGGCCGAAATCGACGCCATGTGGCAGCGTGATCCGATCGAGAAACTGCGAGGCCGGCTCGAGCGGGATGCGCGCCTGAAGCCTGCTGAATGGAATCAGATGGGCAGTGATGTGAAGGAGCGCGTGTACCGCGACTATGAATCGGCTTTTGCCGCGCCCGACCCTCAGCCAAAGGACACCGGAAGCTATCTCTACGCGTCGGGGCCGCTGCCGAGAGCCAGGTCGGGCATCGCCGCGGGTGAAGATGTGAGCCTTGTTGCAGCCTTGAAGCAGACTCTCGACAGTCTGCTCGTTGAAGACAGTCGGGTCATGCTGTTCGGTGAGGATATCGAGGATCCCAAGGGTGGGGTTTTTGGCCTGACGAAGGACCTCTCCAGCAAACATCCGGGGCGTGTCATCAACGCGCCGCTTGCGGAGGCCTCAATCGCCGGCCTCGGCGCCGGTCTTGCCGCCGGCGGTCTGCGGCCGATCCTCGAACTACAGTTTATCGACTTCGTCGGGCCCGCCTTCAATCAGATCGTCAATCAGATGGCCACCTTGCGCTGGCGAAGTAAGGGCGCCTGGAACTGTCCGGCCGTCGTCCTGGCCCCCTACGGAGCCTACCTGCCCTGCGGCGGCCCCTGGCACAGCCAGTGTAACGAGAGTTGGTTCCTGCATACACCGGGCTTGCGGGTGGTTGTTCCCAGTACAGCGAACGACGCCGCGGCCCTGCTGCGCTGCGCGGTCGAGTCGGAAGATCCGGTGCTGTTCCTGATTCCCAAACACCTGTTCCATCTGCGCTTCCCTATGGATCCCGAGCTTGAAGTCGGTCTCGGCGAAGCCACCGTCAGGCGAGAGGGAAAGGATGTCACCCTGGTGACCTGGGGTAACGGCACCGAAATCGCCCTATCGGCCGCGGAGCAGGTGGCGCGAGAAGACGAGGTCGAAACGCGGGTCATCGATCTGCGCACGCTCGCGCCCTGGGACCGGGAGGCCGTCGAGACTTCCGTGCGGGAAACCGGGAACCTGGTCGTGGTTCAGGAGGACAACCGGATCTGCAGTTTTGGTGAATCCATCATCACCGAGATGATCGCAGCACCCTCACTCTGGACAGGCTTGAAAGCGCCGCCGCGTCTGGTGGCTCGCCGCGATGAGCCGATCGGCTTCAATGAAATCCTGGAGAGGGCCGTGCTTCCAAACTGCGGGGATGTCGTCCAAGCCATCAGGGATGCCTACAATGATTGATCCGGACATCACCGAAATCGTCGCGCCGCAGCTTGGGGAGGGGATTCGCGAAGTGCGGATCATCGGCATCCTGAAACAGACGGGGCAGCAGGTCCAGCGCGACGAAGTCATTGTCGAGGTGGAGTCCGAGAAGTCCACGGTCGAGATTGAATCGCCGGCAGCCGGCAGCATCGGGCTCTGGCATTGTGCGGAAGGTGATGTCGTCCAGGTCGGTACGACCCTGACCTCCATCGTGCAGGAAGGCGTCAGACTGAAAGTGGAGCATCCGTAAGATGCTGCAAGCTGCGACAGCGGCAAGCGGGTTCGAGCCGCTGAATCCCGACTTTCGAGAGGCGGTGGCCGATTGCCTCCACGCGCAAGGTTTCATGCGCAGCCTTCAAGTTGAGCTTCGAGATGTTGCTGCGGGATACTGTCAGATCGCGCTGCGCCCGTCGGACAGCGTCCGGCAGCAATATGGCTTCGTGCACGGCGGGATCGTCGGGGCTCTGGCCGACACCGCCGGCGGCTGCGCGGCGCTCAGCCTCGCCGCACCCGGCCATCGCGTCTTGACGGTGGAGTACAGCATCCGCTTCGTCCGGCCGGCCTCCGGTTCCGAACTTTTGGCCGAGGGCCGGGTGATCAAGGCGGGGCGGTCGCTGACGAGCTGTTCGATATCGGTGAAGCTGGATGCCGAAAACGGCCATGAAGTCTGTGCTTTCGGTGCCCAGACCATCAAGGCTTTTGCTCAAACCGTCTAGAGCATATTCCGACCACACGGAATCATTTGACCGGGGAGATTTTCCGTCCTGATAAGGCGCGGTTCGCAATGCGATGCGGCGCATCGGATGCCGCCGCATCGGATAAGAGCCGCAACGTTGTCAGGGCGGGAAAGAACCCGGCCTTCGGTGGGCTTTGAAGGCTCATCGGCAGCGTTGCGCTGCTTGCCCGATGCGGCGGCATCCGATACGCCGTATCGCGCTTCACAACGCGCCTTGCCGAATGAGACTTCAAAGCCCATCAAATTGATCCCGTGTGGTCGGAAAATGCTCTAGTTCAGATCAAGCTCGACCGGAATCGCGGCAGCCGGTCGGTCGTTGCTGCAATCTGACGACCGCGCTCAATCATAAATAGTCAAAAAAGACGTCGTCGATCCACTGCTGACCGACCGGTCTCGGCGGGTGCGGCCGCGTTGAGGCACTGAACGTTCGGTTCCAATCCTTGGGGACTGAATTCTTTATGAAAAGAATGTGTTAGGCAAAAATTGAGGCAAGCAAAGGCTTGCTTCCCAGACTCGGACATCGCGTGTGGCCACGCTTGCGTGTATATCTCTATAATAGTGTATATTCACGACCACACTCATTTTACGGGAATTCTACTTGCAATACTGCAGCGCAACACGCACACTTAATTCGCGAGTGCTTAAGGTTGAGAGAGCGATCCTTGAGATCGGAAGAGGTTGAATGGCGTCCGGTTCGTCCGGGACCGGACGTTGTGTGACTATCGGAATTGGAGCGCTGTTTCATGCAACGACAATTGCCGAAGTTCAATTTCGCGGAGCCCGGCACAAACGAGCGAATTTTCGGTTGGCCCGCTGAGATATCCACGATCGATACGGACTGGTCGGACATCTTTTACGAGCGGCGGGTGCGCGGTTTTTTCGAAACCGAACCGCACATCATTCAAAACCACTATTTCGTGGTAAAGCTCAATCCTCTGTCGCGTGCGCAACGCAGCATCGATGGTCGCCAGATCGACGAGATCCAGCATCGCGGTTACACCGCCTACATCCCGCATGGCTGCCCGCACAGGGTCCTCTATCCGGACAACATGGGCGAGCTCTTCATCTTGAATCTGGACCCGGCCTTCGTCGACCGGACGACGGAGGAGCTGAATATCCCAGGCAAGTTCAACGGTGCCCCAAAGTATGCGGATTCCGTTGACCCCCTGGTGCTGGGACTGGGCATGCAGATCGAGCGTGAACTGCGGCAGGGCAATCCGCATGGCCAGGTCTTTGCTGAAACCTGCGCACAAATGCTGGCGGTTCATCTGGTCACCTCGCACAACAGTTCTCTGCGCCAGCGTGTTTCCAAGTCACCGAACCTGTCCGGATTTCAGCTTTCCAAAACACTGGAATACATCGATGCCAATATTGCCGAGAACATCTCGCTGAAGGATATGGCGGATCAGACGCAGTTGAGCGTCTACCATTTTTCCCGCGCTTTCCGGAGCAGCACAGGCCTGCCGCCCTATCAGTTTATCCTGCGCAAGAGAATTGAGATCGCGAGACGGTTGCTGAAGGAAGGTAACGACAGCATTCAAGATGTCGCTTTCGCCGTGGGCTTTGCCGAAGCGAGCCAGTTGACCAAGCACTTCCGCAAGATCACCGGGATCACGCCGAGTCAGTATCGGCGCGAACTCTGCCCAAAGCCATCGGTCTGCCGACCCGGCGACCACAGTGACCCTGTTTGAAATCAGGCCTTTTCTCTCTCGCTGGATGCCAAGGTTTGCAGCGGAAAATCCCCGTAGGGCCCCTACGCAAGACTCTGGAAGACATAGGCGCAAGATCGTCCTGAAAGGCGCAATATTCACTTAGGTGCCGCACGCGATTCTGGTGTTTGCTGATGGTCGCGAAACGCGTTGAAACACACTGGCCAACGCGCGGACCTGCGTCGTTCGACAAGATCCGTCGCTTGGAAAAAACGGATAAACTTTGACCAGGGAGTAGTTCGATGCCTCTCGAATCGGTGATGGAGCGGCCGCTTGCGGCCCATAGCGTCAAAACGCCTGAAGAATTCCTCAAGATGCCTGATGAGTACCAGGAGCTTGCAAAGCGCCTGATGCTCGTTCACGCGGAAGGCGAACTGACGGGGTCGGACGACTATACGCAGATCTTTTACCACCTGGCGCCGAATGCCTACGAATTGAGGGTTTGCTGCGAGCGCGCGGCGGAAGAAATCGACCACTATGTTCTGACAGCCGAAGTGCTCAGCGACATCGGTGTCGACTGTTCCCACATGCTCAAACAAAACATGTATGAACGTCCTCTCTATCCCACCGACTTCGTTCGCGATATCCGCACCTGGATGGAACGGGGCATGTTCTCTCTTCTGGGCGAAACCGTCGTGCTCTACCACATGCTGGAGTTCAAGGAGAGCAGCTACAAACCCTTCGCCGATATCTTTCCGCGCATCATCAGTGAAGAGAATGTCCATGTCGCGCACGGCCGCCGCATCATCGAAGAGGCCTGTAAGACCGAGGACGGCAAGGCAGAGGCCCAGGCAGCGCTGGACCGTTTCTGGCCGATCGCCCTGGATCTATTCGGCCGCTCGGATTCCAAACGCTCGCCGCTCTACATCAAGTGGGGCCTGCGCAAGACAAGCAACGCGGACTTACGGAACAGCTTTATCCGCAAGACGCGAAAAAAGATGCAGACACTCGGTCTCGTCTGCCCGGACGACAACCTCGGCCGAAAGTTCGTCTGATCCTCCCTTGCGACGGGAAGCTATCTTGCCATGGCAATCTATCAGGGGATCGCCGCCACTCCCGACTTCCTCGCGTCGCGCTATGTAGAGCGCGAAGAGCTGCCCTGGAGTTCGGCCCTGAACCGGGAGGACGTGATCTTGGAGTTCGGCGCGCAGCGATTGAACGAAATCCGCTATGGCGATGTCGTTGTCGGGGTCGGCTACCGCTTCGAAAAGGAAGTCTGCCTGGACGCGGTTGCGATCAGGCAGTTCGCGGACTTTTTTGACGACCGCAATCCGGTTCATCACGATGCTGAGTTCGCCAGTTCGACACGCTTCGGCGCGATCATTGCCTGCGGACCCCACACGCTGGCTTTGTTTACGGCCATGGTCGCTACCCACTTTTCCGCCTTCACGCCGATGCTTGGCCTCGAGTTCGGGTACAGGTTTCTGCGGGCGGTAAAGGCCGAAGACCGGCTCGTCATGGGGTGGGAGGTGACGGCCCTCGAGAGGAAGCCTTCGCTCGACGGCGTAGTGGTGAATCTCGAAGGGGAGACGATGAATCAAAATGGCGAGGAAGTGCTGGCCGGCAGCGGCACAGTTCTCCTGACGCAACGACTCTGAGCCAACTGTTGCAGCCGGGACTGACAATCGCGGAGGCGGTCACCCGGCAGAGGGATACGGAAATCGCAGGATGCGCCAATCTTCGTTCCGCCAATAAAGAACGCAAAGCAATCGAAGTTAGGGAACGCCTATAGCTGTAGACCGAAACCTTCAGGCTAATGGTGAGCGGCATGAGAATCCTGGATTTCATAGCTGAAAGCAACCAAACCTCGGACAGGGCGAAGCTCTACCTCCTGCTTGAGGAAACGGCCAGCGCAATGGGTTACGACCGCTACGCCTACGGCACGCTCGTCGGATATGATCGCGAAGCTTCCAGCGACCTGCCTGCACCGGCCGTGGCGCTCAACTATCCGGCCGGCTGGACCGAACACTACTTTGAACAGGGGTACCAGGACATCGATCCGGTCATTCAGTACAGTCCCGAGATCTCTCGGCCCTTTCTCTGGTCCGATCTTGCCGGGCGGGTCGGTTTGACCGCCGGCCAGCGGCGTTTTCTCGATGAAGCGCAGGAAGCCGGGATCTGCGACGGCATTACCGTTCCGTTGCATGGGCCTCACGGCCGGGTTGCCGTGATGTGTTTTGCGTCAAGTAAACTCAACTCAAGGCGAGACCTGCAGATGGGATACCTGAAAGCCATCGCCGCCCAGTTTGAGATGGTGCACGAGTCTCTCGCTGCGCGCCCGTTGCCCGGCAATGTCTTGAAGCTGTCCCAGCGTGAGCTGGATTGCCTGAGCTGGACGGCGCTCGGGAAATCTTCCTGGGATATCTCCATGATCCTGGGGATCAGCGAAAACACCGTGAACTATCATATCAAGAACACCATGAAGAAATTCGGAACCAACAGCCGGATCGTCGCGGTCGTCAAGGCCATCCGGCTCAACATGCTGACGCCGTAGTGGCAGCGGGTTTTAGCGCCTGGTCAGCCCGTCGGATCAGGCGATGGATGGTGCCAGGAAACTGCGCGCCGCGCAGGACAATCGGGATATGACGATCATCTGCGTCAGTTGGGAAACGATTCACCTGCACGGAGAAGCCTGGGTCTCCCACCACAGGCTGCGTCACAGGCTCTTTGTCGAGCGGCGCGGCTGGCGGCTTCCGAATCACAATGGCCTCGAGTACGATCAGTTCGATACCCCGGCCGCCAGATACCTCATTTGGCTGGATGCGCAGCGCCAGGCGCGGGCGGTGACGCGCCTCATCCCCACAACGGAACCTTACATGATCAGGCAACTTTGGCCCGACTGGAGTTCCATCGACCTGCCCGAGGCAGGCGGGATATGGGAGGCCAGCCGGTTCGGATGTGACTACAGGCTTCCGGCCCGCCGGCGCCGGCGCATCATCGGTGAACTCCTTTGCGCCTGTCAGGAGTTCGGGGTCGCCCGGGGGATCGAACAGTATCTCTGTGTCATGCCGTTGTTCATTCTGAGGCGTGTGATCATGGCCGCGGGTTGCCCGGTCGAACTCTTGTCACCGCCGCGCGCCATCGACGGCCTCGAGACCGCTATCGCCAGCATAAAAGTCTCACCGGCCGTTCTTGCCAGCGTGCGCCAGCGAACCGGCGCCAGCGAAAGTCACTTCAAATCTCGGAAAGGCCGCGTTATCGCCTGAATCCGACGTGCAACGCTCACTGAACATCAGACACAAATCGACCAGGAAAGGAGTATTTGTGAATAAGAGCGTTCCCCGCAGCCCGAGATCCCGGCAGAAAGCCGAAAGAAGAGGGATCTACCTCGCCCTGCTGTATCTTTATGAGGAAGCCAGGAAAGAAAAGCTCACGAAGCTCTCGAAGCTGATCAAAGCTGCGGCCGTCGAAGCCCGCAAAAGAAGCAGATTTTGAGCGCCAGGTTCGCGTCTTAGGCCGGCGCGATGTAGCGGTCGCGTGGAATTTCGGCGATTGCCGATATCTCAACCAGAACATCGGGATGATACAGACGCTTCACGCCGAGCGTCGTGGAAATGGGGTAGGGTTCCGAAAAGAATGCGCGGCGAACCGCGCCGGCGGCCATGAAGCTGTCCATCTCCGTCGTGTATTGCGTGACGGAAACGATGTGGGACATGTCGCCGCCCACCGTCTGCAGGACGGTTCGGATGTTTTCGAGCACCTGTGTGACCTGGCTGGTCATATCCCCCACGCCCACGATCTCACCTTCGGCGTCGAGCGGAATCTGGCCTTTCAGGTGAACAACCATACCATCGCCGAGAACGACGCCATGAGAAAAGGGGCCGAAGGTCGGCCAGATGCCGTCCGCATCGAAAAACTCTGTCATTCCGTAACCCTCACACAGATCCTAATTATTTGAGATTTATGTCATTTCGATGAAGTCGCCGATTCCTCTGCCCTGCCGGGTCAATTCTAGCATCCGCTGTGCAATCAAGGCACTACTAACCTTGGTAGTTGAATGAATTTCAGCTCCATAAGAGAGTCGCAGTCCTCATTCATCCCTTTCGGATCGGCCCATCGTCAGAGGAGGCACAGACATGAATTCGACCGTCGAAAAGATTGCGCAACACATCCGGGAGCACCGTTGTTACAGCCACCCCATCTTCCAGAATTGGGCCAGCATGCAGCCGGATGCGAAGACGGTCGGGGCCCTGTTCCATCAGATCCAGTCGTTCTGCGCCTCGACCCGTCCCGGCGGAAGATTCCCGGACGCGCTGGCGGAGATCGGCCTTGGCCGCGAAAGCCATCTTCTGCAGGAAATCGTCGAGAGTGAAGAGAACCACGGCCCCGAGCTTGCCACCATGGCCGGCTTCATCATGAACCGTGCCGCCGGAGAGGATCTCTGCAAGGACCTCTATAACCAAAACCTGGTCGAGGCGACCCTGAAAAACTGTTCCGACGATTTGCTCGGCAGCCTTCCCGGCTATGATCCGGAAAGCGGGCTCGCGGTCCAGACACGCAAGGCCATAGCGGTGTTCGACGGACGGAACAAGATGGACAGCGACTCCACCTACCGGAATCTCGGGGTCGCGGTCGCCCTGGAGATGATCTCCAACCGCCAGCTCATTCCCGGCGAGAAACATTGCCTCGTCGATAGCGGTATCTACAAGGCCGACCTCAATGAGCCCGAGATGCACTATCTGCTGGAGCACTGGGGCGAGGCCGGCGCCGAGGAGCAGCACGAGAAAAATGCCTTCGAGGCTCTGAACTCGGTCACCAACAACCAAACCCTGCCTTTGATCATGGAGGGCGTTGACGATTTCCTGAATTCGCTCGCCGGCCTCTGGGACCTGCTCGACGCCGCTTTGCTCGGATCCGGGCAACGGCACCCTGATGTCTCCCGGCAGGCAGTTGCCGCCGAGTAACCCTCTTCCCTGTCCGAGGTGGCGAGCGCAATCAGCGCGGCCTCCCCAAGTCGGAACGGCGCCCGCCACCTCGGCCTTTGTATGCGGAACGGGGTTTTCTCAAAACCCGAACGAGCAGGCCCCTTACTTCTCAGGCTGGATCATGACGACGGAACCACGAGAGTCCATGCAGGTGTTACCGCTTGCCTTTCAGCCTTTCCTGACATGGCTCACTGGAAAACCCCTTCCCGAGCAGCAGCCGCTTTTTGTCTGGAGCTCCGTCGGCCGCGCGATCTGGACACTCGCCGTTCTGGTTTTTGGACTTGCGCTCGGCGCGCTCGGCCTGGCGATGGCATCCTGGTATTCCGTCCCCCTGTTGCTCCTGTCATGGATGTTGACCACCGGCGCCATGCGTCTGTTCTACGTCGTGATCGAGCATGTCTGTACCCACGGGATCTTCAGCCGCAGGGTTGCGGCGAACCGCGTCATGGGTGAGGTCATCTCGACTCTGCTCTGGGCCACGCCCTTCGAGATCTTCCGCAAAGATCATCGTATCCATCACAGTTCGACACGCCTGCAGGTCGATCCCGACGTTCAGTTCATTCTCGGCACGGGCTTCACCACCGATATGTCGGCCCGCGAGTTCTGGCGTTACCTCTTCATCACGCTCGTCTCACCCCGCTTTCATATCTCTTACTTCGCCGGCCGCCTGAAGCTGAATTTCACCGGGCGTCCCTACAGAGTCGCCATGTCGGTCTGCTATGCCGCCGCCACGCTCGCTTTTCTGTCGGTGACCGGACTTTGGCTGGAGTGGGTGCTTCTCTGGTTCTTCCCGGCATCCGTTCTGTTTCAGATCTCATCCCTGATCAACTACCACTCGGAACACCGCTGGCCGAGCGGTGAAAAGCTCGACCGCAAGGAAAAGGCGCGACTGAGTTTTGCGCGCTTTTGTGGTGACCCCGTGCCGGAAGGCGATATCCTCGACTGGCTGATCTGGTGGCTCAGGGTCTTCTTCGTGCATCTGCCCTATCGCCTCTTCGTGCTGGTGGGGGACCTGCCGCAACATGATCTGCACCACCGCCGCCCGGGTTCGGACTGGGCCAATGCCGCTTACGTGCGGCGGGACGATACCCGGGCCGGTCACGGCAAGTGGTCGGCGGGCTATTCGGAGGTTTGGGGCAGCATGATCGATCATCTGCGCGCATCCATCGAGCATACCGACCGCAAAGTCGAAGCAGTATTCGAGACCGCGACGGGAAAGACGGCGGGACTGTCCGCCGCGACACTGACTCAGCTTCCGCTTCGCAAACCGGCAAGCGAGCGAGATGGATAAGAAATGCTGATTCCCGTGGAACCAACCACTCTCCTGGCCTTTGCCGTCACCGCCTTTGCGATTGTCGTATCGCCGGGGCCGGACACCATCCTGATCCTTCAAAACAGCGCGGTCGGCGGCCGGAAACTGGGTCTCTTCACAGTTGCCGGTGTTCAAGTCGGTCTGGTCGGCCACACCATCCTGGCCGTTGCCGGCCTGTCGCTCATCGTTGCTTCCTACCCCTTCATGTTCGAAGTCATCGCTATCCTCGGTGCGATCTATCTCGCCTGGCTCGCGATCAGGATCGTGCGCAGCGGTGTTCTGGAAGATGACCCCACCGGGGACAGTCTGCTCTCGCCGAACCTCTGGCGCGGCTTCATGGATGCCTTTCTCTGCAACATCCTGAATCCCAAGGTCCTGTTGATCTACTTCGCGCTCATGCCGAACTTCGTTCTGGTTGAGATGGGCCTGGTCTCGCAGCAGTTACTCGTGCTCGGCATCGTGCTGATCACCATCAACACGGTGTGGCAGGTGCCCTTGTCGATTGTCGCGAACGGTGCCAGCCGCTGGCTGAAGGCGCCGCGGGTGAAGAACGCGGTGAGCTGGGCTGCGGGAAGCGTTCTGATGCTTTTTGCCGTGGGCATGATCTACGAGCACATCTGGTCGACTGAGCGCTTGGACGCCGTCCTTCAGTGGCTAGCCGCATAGCTGCGTGCCCTGCGGTCCAGGAATTTGAGCAACGGGAACCCGGGAGCTCGCCGAGACATGTCAACAGACCCCAGGAGGAAGCCATGGATTTATACAGTTGCGGCGTCAAACTCGATCCCAGCGAAGAGAAACTCGGCAGTCTCCGCGAGTCCAATGACCTTCTCGGCAATCCGGAGGCTCAGCGCGACCGAATGAGCGAGGAGGGGTACCTCCTGTTCCGGGGGCTGCTAGAGGCCGAAAGTGTTATGGAGGCCCGCCGGGAAATCCTCCTCAAGTTTGCCGTTGCCGGCGAGATCGATTCGATCAATCACGATGTGCTGGATGCTATTCAGCAACAGCCTTCCTTTCTGCACGAAGTCAACCTGGTCGCTCTCTCCGAAAGCATCCGTTCCGGTCTCGCCTACAGCAATGTCGTAAAGAGCCCGGAGCTGCTCGCCTTTTACAGCGCCTTTCTTGACGGCGAGACGACGACCTTCGATTTTCGCTGGCCACGCTTCGTCCGACCGGGGGAGGGTACGGGCCTCCACGCCGATATTGTTTACATCGGCCGCGGCACCCGAAATGTCTGGTCGTCCTGGATACCGATCGGCGATGTGCGGCGCGAGGAGGGCAGCCTGCTTATTCTCGAGCAGAGCCATCGGTCGAGCAAGCTCGCCTCCTATTGGGAAAAGGATGCGGACCGGGATCAACTCGGCTGGCTCAGCACAGATCCGCTCCGCTTGCAGGACAGCCTCGGCGGGCGTTGGCTGACCACTGACTTCTATGCCGGCGACGTCATCTGTTTCAGTCCTCTTCTGGTGCACGGTAGCCTGGACAACCGTTCGCCGGCCAGACGTTGCCGGCTGTCGTCGGACACCCGTTACCAGCTTGCCAGTGACGCCCTCGACGACCGTTGGAACGGCAATATCGAGAACCCCCACGGCGGCGTGCCCAAGGCTTTCATGCCCGGGCTGGCGCGCTCGAATCAGAACAGGGAATTCACCGAGGAATGGAAACAGGTGGATGGCTACGGCCGCCTGATGGCATCCGACGTTGAGGTGGAAAGAAGGGTCTCCTGAAATGGCAAAGCTCACTGATTTGGAGGAATTTCGCGAAGCTCCGAGTTATGGCGGGCCGATGGCGGCCGGAGGTTCCGCGTGCGGACTCGATCCTGCCCGAAAGTACCGGCCTTTTCCCTCTGTCGATCTGCCCGGTCGATGTTGGCCGACGGCCAAGATAACGGCGCCGCCGATCTGGTGCAGCGTCGATCTGCGCGACGGCAACCAGGCGCTGATCAATCCGATGGATCTGAAGCAGAAGCTGAGGTTCTTCCGGATGCTGGTCGCCATGGGCTTCAAGGAGATCGAAATCGGTTTTCCGAGCGCCTCCAGGATCGAGTTCGAGTTTACCCGGCATCTGATTGAGAACGGCCTGATCCCGGATGACGTGACCATTCAGGTTCTCTCGCAATGCCGTGGACCTTTGATCGAGCGGACCTTCGATGCGATCGCCGGTGCAAAGCGGGCGATCGTGCACATCTACAATTCCACATCGCCGATCCAGCGCCGGATCGTCTTTAAAAAAGACAGAAGGGAGATCGCGGCCATCGCGGAGGCCGGCGCCAGGATGGTGAAAGACCTGGCCGAAAAGACCAGCGACACGCAAGTTGTGCTGGAGTATTCCCCCGAGAGCTTTAGCGGCACCGAACTCGATTTCTCGATCGAGGTCTGCGAGCGTGTCATGGATGTATGGGAACCGACGCCGGAAGACCCCATGATCGTCAATCTGCCGGCGACGGTCGAGATGTCGACGCCGACAACCTTTGCCGATCAGATCGAGTGGTGCGCCCGCAATCTGAAATCAAGGGACTGCGCGACCCTGAGTGTCCATCCCCATAACGACCGCGGCACGGCCGTGGCCGCGGCTGAGCTCGCCCTCATGGCGGGGGCGGACCGCATCGAAGGCACGCTGTTCGGAAATGGCGAGCGGACCGGTAATGTGGATGTTATCACCCTGGCGCTCAATCTCTGGACGCAGGGCATCGATCCCGGCCTCGACCTTTCCGATATCCATAGCATCAAACAGGTCGCGGAAAGCTGTACCCGTCTGCCCGTGCACCCGCGGCATCCCTATGCCGGAGACCTGGTCTTTACTGCCTTTTCCGGCTCCCATCAGGATGCGATCAGCAAGGTTTTGAAGCACCGGAAGGGACAGAACGATCCCAGATGGGATGTCCCCTACCTGCCGCTGGATCCTGCCGATATCGGCCGCAGCTACGACGGTACCATCCGTATCAACAGCCAGTCGGGAAAAGGCGGGATTTCCTACATCATGGAAGAGGTCTACGGCTTTCCTCTCCCCTACCGCCTACAGATTGAGTTTGCGCAGATCGCCCAGGACCGGGCCGAGAAGACCGGCAGTGAACTTAGCCCTGCTGAGATCTGGGAACTCTTCGAAGACGAATACCTTTCCGTTTCCTACGACCGGGATCTGGGCAACATCCATATCTCGGAGAGAACGGGCGGCACAGCGGAGGCGGAACTCTGTGAGATTGAGGGCGAATTCTATCTGGCAGGCCAGGTCCATCGTATCTCAGGACTGGGCGATACGCCGCTTGCCGCCTTCCTGGATGGCATCGGACGCAAGACTGGCGCCGATCTGCGCATCAATGACTTCAGTGAACGGCACGTTCATGAGGAGGGCGGCGTCGAAACCGTGACCTACATCGAACTCCGGGATGATGACGGTAAGGCAAACTATGGCATTGGCCGTGACAAGTCGGCGGTCAATGCTTCCCTGCGCGCGGTTGTCTCCGCCCTCTACCGGATGGAAAGCGACCTCCTGACCGAGGTCCTGAAGCTGCGGAAGGCGGCTGGCCCCTGACGCACCGGTGCCGCGGGTCCGCACCTGTCACGAGTTGTGAAAACATATAGATGAATATCTCTTCGCGGCTTCAAACGGCCGGGCCGGCCAAGAGACCGACTTCAGGTCTCGAACACGATCTGCATGCGGTCGGCGACGGAGCGCGTGTAGGCGTATTGGACCGGCTTGCCGGCTTCGTCGACATTGATGCTTTCCACCACAAGGACCGGGCGGCTTGCCGGTTGTTTCAGGGTTTTTGCGTCCTCGGCATCCGGCAGGCGTGCGGTCACACGGGTGGTCTTGCGCGTGTAGTTGCCGGCGCCGTGGTGGGTCAGCGCCTTGGTGATTGAGCGGGTCTCCGAATAGACGGGAATAAGCTCGGGAAAGCGCTGCGCCGGGAAGTAGTTCGAGGAGGTCGAGAGTGGCCGGCCGTCGACGTCGTTCACGGTTTCCAGCAGAATGCAGGGCGTTCCGGTCTTCAGGCCCAGCTCTTTGGCGATAGCGGCGTCGGCTTCCAGCTCATAGGCCCGCAGCAGCCGCCCCGTCGGATTCCGCTGCTGACGGGTGATAATTTCGCTGAAGCGTGTGCGCTTGCCGATCAGATAATCAACGACATTTTCCTGCACGAAGGTGCCGCGCCCCTGCTCCACCCGCAGGAGGCCTTGTTCCACCAAGCCCGAAACCGCACGCCGCAGCGTGTGGCGGTTGACGCCGAAACGCTCCGCCAGTTCCGGTTCGGTCGGCAGGCGGCTGCCTTCGGGAAAGATGCCGCCGGTCACGTCCTCGGCCAACTGCTGTTCGATCTGGCGCCACAAAGCCACGCCGGTTCCGCGTTCGATCATCGCCTCTCGGTCTACCCTCGTTCCCCTGCAACCTGCGGATTTCACCCGACAGGGCGCTTTGCAATCCAGGCAGGATGCCTGGTGCTTACGCGTGATGCTCACACGGCGGTCTTCAAGGGATGGCTCTGAAGTCATCAAAACTTCATTTTTTGTCCCTTTACGGATCGCCTCTTTTGGATCACTTTAGAACAAATCATATGGATGAATAGATGAATATGTCAAATCATATAGCATCCTCTGCCGAAAAAGAAAGCCAGCGGGCGGCGAATCCCGAGGAACAGGCGCGGGGCGTCTGGATGTCGGTGCTGGCGAAGTCCGATCCCGAGGATCTCGTTCGGGCTTGGGAAGAGCTTCCGCAAAAGCCGAAGTGGCGCTGGTTGCGCCGACCGGAAACCGGACTCGTGATGGTGCGCGGGCGCGCCGGCGGGACAGGCGGCGCCTTTAACCTCGGCGAGATTACGGTGACCCGCTGCGCGGTCGTCACGGAAGATCCGCAGGGCGGCCCGGGCTATACCGGGCAGGGCTATCTGGCCGGTCGTGATCGGCGTCATGCGGAACTGGCGGCGCTGTTCGATGCCCTGTTGCAGGACGGCAAACGGCGCCCGGCCCTGGAGGCCCAGGTCATAAGTCCCCTCGCCGAACGATTGGCGGCCAGGCGGCGCGAAGCCTCGGCGAAATCGGCGGCAACCAAGGTCGACTTCTTCACACTTGTCAGAGGAGAGGACTGATGATCGGTACCGACGGATTGAACCTCAGTGCGACTGCGGTCTCCGACGCGGGTTTCGACAACCCGGTTCTCCAGTCGCAGGCCATGTATCGCGATCTCTTGACCGCGATGTCTCGGCCCGGACACATCGTGACCTGCGATCTGTCGCTCTCCGTACCGACGCCGCTTTGGCCCACCACCGCGGCCGCGGCTTTGACCCTGCTGGATTTCGACACCCCGCTCTGGCTTGATCCCATGGCGGCGACGTCCCAGCCGCTGGTCGACTACTTCCGCTTCCACTGTGGTTGCCCGATCGTTGAGGCTTCCGGAAATGCGGCTTTCGCGATGATCTCCGACCCGGCGCAGATGCCGCCACTGGACGTCTTCGCGGAAGGCAGCGAGGAATATCCGGACCGCTCCGCGACGCTTCTGATCCAGGTCGAGCGCCTGGACGACAGCCGCGGTGTGGTTCTGCGCGGCCCCGGCATCGAGAATAAGCAAACGCTGCAAGGCAAGGGGCTGCCCAGCGGCTTCTGGCAGCAGGTTCAGGAAAACCATACGCGCTTCCCGCGCGGTGTGGATTTTATCTTCTGCGCGGAAGACCGCATCGCCGCGCTGCCCCGGTCCACACAGGTGGAGGTCTGATCCATGTACGTAGCCGTCAAAGGTGGCGAAGCGGCCATCAATGAAGCGCACAAGCTGCTGGCGAAGGAACGCCGCGGCAATCCCAAGGTTACCGAGGTTTCCACGGCGCAGATCGATGAACAGCTCAGCCTTGCCGTCGATCGGGTCATGACCGAAGGCTCGCTCTACGACCGCAAGCTGGCGGCGCTGGCCATCAAGCAGGCGCGCGGCGATCTGATCGAGGCGATCTTCCTGATTCGCGCTTATCGCACCACCCTGCCCCGTTTCGGCTATTCGGCGCCGGTGGATACCTCCGCTATGGGCATCCGCCGTCGGATTTCCGCGACCTTCAAGGATATTCCGGGCGGCCAGATCCTGGGGCCGACCTTCGACTACACCCACCGGCTGCTTGACTTCAAGCTGGCGGCGGAAGGGGGGGATGCAGCCGATCGCATGCCGAAAGATGCGCCCGATGCCGAAGCGCTGCTGGACGAATCCATGCCCCGGGTTGTCGACCTCCTGAAGCATGAAGGCCTGATCGAAGAGGAGGCGCCGGCGGGTGAGGCGGAAGAGGTGGGCGATCTGACCCGCGAGCCCATGAGCTTTCCGGTGGATCGCGATCTCCGCCTGCAAAATCTGGCGCGCGGTGATGAAGGGTTTCTGCTCGCGCTCGGTTACTCGACTCAGCGCGGCTATGGCCGAAGTCATCCCTTTGCCGGCGAGATCCGCCTCGGCGAAGTCGCGGTTGAATTCACGCCGGAAGATCTTGGTTTTCCGATCGAGATCGGCGAGATCACCCTGACCGAATGCCAGATGATCAATCAGTTCAAGGGTTCCGCCGAGGCGCCGCCGCAGTTCACCCGCGGGTATGGGCTCAGCTTCGGGCACTGCGAGCGCAAGGTCATCGCCATGGCGCTGGTCGACCGCGCCCTGAAGGGGCGGGCGCTGGGTGAGGCGGTTGAAGGCCCTGCCCAGGATCAGGAGTTCGTCATGGAGCACAGCGACAACATCCAGGCGACCGGTTTCGTCGAGCATCTGAAACTGCCGCACTATGTCGACTTCCAGTCGGAGCTGGAACTGATCCGCAAGATGCGTCGGGAGATGGCCGCGGCCGAAGCGGAAGAACGCGACGACGAGATCGTCGAAGCGGCGGAGTAGGAACAGCTATGACAGAAGCAAGCCAGAGAGATTCGCAGGAATCCATCGAGGGCCATGAGGCCCACGTTGGCCCGGATCCGAATTACAACTTCGCCTATCTGGACGAACAGACCAAGCGGATGATCCGCCGGGCGATTCTTAAGGCGGTCGCGATTCCCGGCTATCAGGTGCCGTTCGCCAGCCGCGAAATGCCGATGCCTTACGGCTGGGGCACCGGCGGGGTCCAGGTCACCGCCAGCATCGTCGGGCCGGACGATACCCTGAAGGTGATCGATCAGGGCGCCGACGACACCACCAACGCCGTGAGTATCCGGCAGTTCTTCGTACGCACAGCCGCCGTCGAGACCACTGAGCGCACGGAAGAGGCCTCGATCATCCAGACCCGTCACCGTATCCCGGAGCAGCGTCTGGGCGAAGATCAGATCCTGGTCTTTCAGGTGCCGATCCCCGAGCCGCTGCGGTTCCTGGAGCCGCGCGAGAGCGAGACCCGCAAGATGCATGCCCTGAGTGAATACGGCCTGATGCACGTCAAGCTCTACGAGGACATCGCGACCCACGGGCACATCGCGACGACCTACGCCTATCCGGTCAAGGTGAATGGCCACTACATTATGGATCCTTCACCGACACCCAAGTTCGACAATCCGAAAATGCACCGCATGGCGGCTCTGCAGCTTTTCGGGGCCGGCCGTGAAAAGCGGATCTATGCCATCCCGCCGCACACCGCGGTTTACAGCCTCGACTTCGAGGATCACCCCTTCGAGGTTCAGAAATGGGAGCAGGTCTGCGAACTCTGCGGCGCCGAGCACTCCTTCCTGGACGAAGTGGTGACCGACGATCAGGGCGGGCGGATGTTCGTCTGCTCCGACTCCGACTACTGCGCCAGGCGCCGGGAAGCGGCAAGCCGGGAGGCTGCGGAATGAACAGTAACGTGAACCCCAGCGATCTGATGTACGGCGATCTCACACAGGCTATGGCGACGCCGACGCAAAAGCTGTCGGAAGATGAACCCCTGCTGCGCGTGACCGGTCTCGCCAAGAGCTATGACGGTCTACCTGCCTGCCGGGAGGTGTCTTTCGATCTCTGGCCGGGTGAGATCCTGGCGGTGGTCGGGGAATCCGGCTCCGGCAAGACGACGCTGCTGCGCTGTATCTCGGCGCAGTTGGAGAGCGACAAAGGCAGCATCGAGTATCTGATGCGCGATGGTGTCATGCGCGATGTCCACGCTTTGAGCGAGGCCGAGCGCCGCTTTCTGATGCGCACGGACTGGGGTTTCGTCCACCAGAACCCGCGCGACGGACTGCGCATGCGGGTCAGCGCCGGCGCCAACATCGCCGAGCGCATGATCGCCGTGGGCGCCCGCAACTACGGCAAGATCCGGGGTGCGGCGGAAGACTGGATGGACCGGGTCGAGCTGGATCCGGAACGTCTGGACCATCAGCCCAAAACCTTCTCCGGCGGCATGCAGCAGCGCCTGCAGATCGCCCGTAACCTGGTCACCCATCCGCGTCTGATCTTCATGGATGAACCGACCGGTGGGCTCGATGTTTCCGTCCAGGCGCGTCTGCTCGATCTGCTGCGCAGCCTGGTCACCAAGATGCAGCTCTCTGCGGTGCTGGTCACTCACGACCTCGCGGTCGCGCGTTTGCTGTCCCACCGTATCATGGTGATGCAGGGTGGCGAGGTGGTGGAGACCGGACTGACCGACCAGGTCCTTGACGATCCGCAGCATCCCTACAGCCAGATGCTGGTTTCTTCGATCCTGCCGGTCTGACGAGATGGATATGATGACATGACTGAAGTGCAGACGGAACATACGGAGATTGCGGAGCAGGAAGCGAAGGCGGCCGCCAACGATCCGGCCAACCTGGTCATTCAGGTGCGCAATCTTCACAAAAGCTTCACGCTCCATACACAGGGCGGGATCAGACTCGATGTCCTGTCCTCGACGAACCTAACGGTCGCCGCCGGAGACTGTGTGGCCCTGACCGGGCCCTCCGGCGCGGGAAAGTCCACGGTGTTGCGTTGTCTTTATGGAAATTACCTTCCGCAGTCAGGTGAGGTTCTGATCCGCCACAAGGGGGAGATGACGAACCTGGTCGGCGCGGAACCACGCCAGGTCCTCGCCGTCCGACGTGAGACCCTGGGTTACGTCAGCCAGTTCCTGCGGGTCATTCCGCGGATCGCAGCGCTCGATCTGGTGGCCGAGCCTCTGATCGCGCTGGGTGCCGATCCGGAAGCTGCGCGGGACAAGGCCGCCGGGCTTCTGACCCGCTTGCGCATAGCGGAGCGGCACTGGTCATTGGCGCCGGCGACCTTCTCCGGCGGCGAGCAGCAGCGAATAAACATTGCGCGGACCATGGTGGTAGACTATCCGGCCTTGCTTCTGGACGAACCCACCGCGTCCCTTGATGCTGACAACCGTGGCACGGTGATCGATCTGATCCTGGAGGCCCGCGCCCGCGGCGCCGCCATCGTGGGCATTTTCCACGACGCTGAAGTCCGCGAAGCGGTCTGCAGCGGCTTCCACGAAGTGCAGGCGGTCACCGAAACGGAAACTCGGGAAGACATAGAATACAGCGACAGGCAGGAACGCGCAGGATGACAAGCGAAACGATATTCACCAACGCCAAGATCGTCACGGCCGATGAGGTGGTCGAAGGGACGGTGACGGTCGTTGACGGCAAGATTCGATCGATTGAGCAGGGCAACAGTGCCGTGGCTTCCGCAATCGATCTGGAGGGCGATTACCTGGTTCCCGGCTTGATCGAGGTTCACACCGACAATCTTGAAGGCCACGTCTGTCCGCGCCCCGGTGTGGTCTGGCCCATGCTGCCGGCGCTCTTCACCCATGACTCGGTACTGGCTGCCGCCGGCATCACGACCGTCCTCGACGCCCTGCGGATCGGAGACCGTTCCTCCGATTCGGAGGCTCTGGAGAAAACCGTTACGACCGCGATCGAAGGCATTGAAGAGGCGCAGGACAAAGGCCTGCTGCGCGCGGAGCACTTTGTTCACCTGCGCTGTGAACTGGCGACAGAGAACGTGCTGGGAACCTTCGAGCGGGTCAAGGAGGCGCCTTTGCTGCGTCTTGTCTCTCTGATGGATCACACGCCGGGCCAGCGGCAGTTCGTCGACATCGAACAGTTTAAGATCTACTACGGCGGCAAATACAAGATGAGCGACGCCGAGATGGAGAGCTTCATCGAGGCTCAGCAGCAGGAACACCTGCGCTACGCGGACGAGAACCGCAAAGCCCTTTCCGCGCTCTGCGTCGCGTTCGACATTCCGCTGGCCAGCCACGACGATGCGACCGAGGCGCATGTGGAAGAGGCTGAGACGCTCGGCGTGACCATCTCCGAGTTCCCGACCACCTTCGAGGCGGCGCGGGCGGCCCGCGCGCGCGGCATGGCGACGGTGGCCGGTGCGCCGAACGTGGTACGCGGCCGCTCCCATTCCGGGAATGTTTCGGCCTCCGAACTGGCCGGCGAGGGATTGCTCGATAGCCTCTCGTCGGACTATGCGCCGATCAGCCTGCTGCATGGTGCCTTCCTGCTGCATCGCCGGGTCGGACTGCCCCTGCCGGACTCTATGGCCATCGTGACCAGGAACCCGGCCCGAATGGTCGGTCTGGACGATCGCGGTGAAATCGCGACCGGTCGGCGGGCGGACCTGGTGCGTGTTTGCGATCATCACGATATGCCCGTTGTGCGTTGTGTCTGGCGCGAGGGAGACCGCGTCGTTTAAGCTTTATGGATGAAACCAGCGGAGGTGTGCGGTGGCGGAAGATGCCTTTGAACTGATGCGGGACATTTACGAGAACGGCGGTGGCCAGCTCTACGACGGCGCCGAAGCCGTGACCCAGCTCGACCATGCCCTGCAGTCGGCCGAACAGGCGCGCAGGTCCGGTGCGCCCTCGCACCTGATCGTGGCGGCTCTGCTGCACGATATCGGCCACCTCCTGCGTGGCGACGCAAAAGGTGCGGCCGAGCGCGGCGAAGACCAGTTGCATGAAACCTGCGGCGCTGCTTTTCTGGGCCGCTGGTTCAGGGATGAGGTGACCGATGCGATCCGCCATCACGTCGCGGCCAAGCGCTATCTGGTGGCGACTGAACCTGACTATGCAGCTATTCTCTCGCCCGCCTCGATCCGTAGCCTGGAACTGCAGGGCGGTGCCTTTACCTCCGAGGAAGCCGAGGCCTGGCGGCAACAGCCTGGCGCGGAAGATGCGGTCGACCTGCGCCGCTGGGACGATGCCGCCAAGGTGGTGGGTGCCGAGGTGCCCGGCTTCGAGGCCTATCGTGCCGACATCGAAAACTGCCTGCGGCCTGACGCCCGGTGACGCCGCGCTACGCGATCTACTACGCGCCGGAACGCAGCAGCGAACTGTCGCGTTTCGCCAACGCCTGGCTGAGTGATGAACCCGGCTCCGTCACCTTTGGGGAGGCGGTGCCCTGGGCCGGCCTGATCGATCCGAACTACCGGCGTTCGGTGACCTCGGCGCCGCGGGTCTACGGCTTCCACGCGACGCTCAAGCCACCCTTCTTTCTGGCCGAAGGTATGACACTTGCGGACCTTGAGACCGCTGTGGCGGACTTTGCGGCCGAGCGTGCCGCCATTGAGCTGCCAGCCCTCCAGCTCGCCATTCTGGGCGACTTTCTAGCATTGACCCTGCCGAAAGTCTCACCGGCGCTGAATGCCCTGGCCGCCGATGCAGTTTGCTGTCTCGACGCCTTTCGCAGGCCGCCGAGCGAAGAAGAGCTGGCGCTTCGCCGCGGGGCAGGCCTGACGGAGCGGCAAGACGAACTGCTGATGGACTGGGGATACCCTTACGTGATGGAGGAGTTCCGCTTCCACATGACCCTTAGCACCCGCCTGGATGAGACCGGCCAGTCGCGTTTGCTATCTGTCTTGAAACCGATCGTCGAACCCTTGATCGCCGCGCCGCTGAAGATCGAGGCACTCTCGCTCTTCGAACAGCCGGAGGTCGGCGCCCGCTTTAGCGAACGGGCGCGCTTTCCTCTGCTGGGCTGAGGCTTCGGAGCAGCGCCAGAAAGCGTGCGACGGCCTGCTCCAGGCTGGAATCGTTTCTCAGTCGCACGACGTCCGGGCCTTCGACCGTAAAGGCAGCCGCGCGTTCCAGCCGCGCCTCGATTTCCTCCGCCGATTCCCGCTTCCGTCCCCGGAGCCTTTGACGCAGGACATCGCCGGACACCTCGATGGACACCACGCAGACCGGCGCCAGACGCCGGCGCACCTCCGGGATCACGGAGCGGGAGACGTTGACGACCACGTGCCGGCCCTGCACCAGATGCTGTTCGATGACCTGTGGCACGCCGTAGCCGAGGCCGTGGGCGAACCAGGAAAGGCTGTAGGCGCCGTGTGACCTGCGGTGTTGAAATTCGCCGGTCGAGACGGCGCAATAGGGTTCACCGCCCAGTGCGGCCGGCCGGGTCACGTCACGGCGTGGAAAGAAGAATTCACCCGCGCTGCCGAGGGCGGCTTCCGCGGCGCCGAGAATGCTGTCCTTCCCGGAGCCCGAAGGCCCGACCACCAGGACGATCGTGCCGCGCGCGGCCACCTCTCCCGGCCCTGCCGGGCCTTTCGGATTGCCTGTCGAGATCTGATCTGTCTGCTGCGTCACAGCACCATCTTACGCAGGCGCTGAGAGATGACATCCAGAATCACCACAGTGACGATGATGATGATCATGACGGCCGCCGTTTCCGAGTAGTAGAAGCCGCGGATGTACTCCCAGAGCACCACGCCGATGCCGCCGGCACCCACGATGCCGACCACCGTGGCCGAGCGGACGTTGGACTCGAAGCGGTAGAGTGAGAAGGAGATCCACAGCGGCAGAACCTGCGGGATGACACCGAAGATGACTTCCTGCACCTTGCCGGCGCCGGTCGCGCGGATGCCTTCGACGGGGCGAGGATCGATAGCCTCAACCGCCTCGGCGAAGAGCTTGGCCAGAACGCCGGTGGTATGGACCCAGAGGGCAAGCACGCCGGCGAAGGGGCCGAGGCCCACGGCGACCACGAACAGCATGGCGAAGACAATCTCATTGATCGCGCGCGCAGCGTCCATCAGGCGGCGGGTCGGGTGATAGATCCAGTAGGGCGCGATGTTCTCGGCCGAGAGCACGCCAAAGGGGACGGCGCAGACGACAGCCAGCACGGTGCCCCAGAGAGCGATCTGCACCGTGATGATCATCTGCTCGAGAAAAGTCGGCCATTCGTGGAAGTTGGGCGGGAAGAAACCGGCCGCGAAGGCGCCCATGTTCTCGCCGTAGATGAAGAGATCGAGCGGGCGCATTTCCGCGCCTTCCCAGGACCACATCAGGAGAACCGCGAAGAGACCCCAGCCGATCAGGTTGAGGGTGCTTCTTTTCAGGTCCCGCGCCGGAAGCTCCAGTGGCGGCACCGACCGCGCTGCTGTGTTGAAGCCGCTTGTGTGTTGGGTGATGTCTGCCATGGGATCGATCCGAATCTTGTTTGCGCTTGTCAGTGAGATGCTGCTGAATGGAAAAGCGGCGGCGCCCGCGGGGGAGCGCCGCCGCCCGCTTTCCGGCAGCCGGCCTTAGTTGTTGGCCAGAACCTTCAAGGTCTCGAGCTTTTCGTCGATGCCCGCGATCTTCTCGTTCCTCTCACTCGCGTCCATGCGGTCGTCGCCCTGCAGCTTGACCTTGTCGCGGAAGAGCTGAAGCTGACGGATCGGATAGAGCTGAGCGTTGGAGGAGTCGCGGAACGGGGCCCACTGAAGATCGGCGAGGATCTTCTTCTCGTTCTCCACGTCGTTGCCCAGACGGCCGTAGCCCAGGAAGAAGGCCTTGAGCTGCGCCTTGGTGTCGTCCGAGAGGTTCTTGCGATAGACGATCGGGTCGGCGGGGATCAGCGGCGACTGCCAGATGACCTTGATGTTCTCGAAGGCTTTCGGATTGTTCTGCTTGATCCGGCTCAGGCTCTCGGTGTTGTTGGTCGCGAAATCGACCTGCTTGTTGGCGACGGCCAGTGCGTTGGTCTCGTGATTGGCGCTGCGCACGGTCTTGTAGCACTTCTTCGGGTCGACGTTGTTCTGGGCGAAAACGTAGTAGCTCGGCACCAGGAAGCCGGAGGTGGAGTTCGGATCGCCGTTGCCGAAGGCCAGCTCACCCTTACAGGCCAGAACATCTTCGAGCTTCTCCAGCTTGCTGTCCTTATGGGCCAGCAGCAGCGACCAGTAGCCCGGGTTGCCGGTGACGTCGACGGTCTGCACGAAGACCTCGCCGCCGGCGCGGTCGACGGCTTCCATGGCCGACTTGTTGCCGAACCAGGCCAGGTCGACCTTGTTGAAGCGCATGGCTTCGATCACGCCGGCGTAGTCAGGGGCGAAGAAGGCTTTCACCTTTACGCCCATCTTCTTTTCCATGTCGGCGAGGAAGGGGTCCCAGATGCTCTTCAGGTTCTGGGTGGATTCGGTCGAGATGATGCCGAAGTTCAGCGTCTCGAGCTTCTCGGCGGCGGCGGCCGTGGTGAAGGCCAGAGTGCTGGTCAGAGCGGTCGCTGCGATGGCAGCGGCGCCGGCGAATTTGGCGAACATTAGGTATCTCCTTGTAATGCCGTAGTCTTGGGTATTTCAGGTTTTTTTTGCTTTCCGCGATTGCGGTAACAGGGAACTCTCTCCGCTTCGGACAGGAAGTGCGGTGCGCCTAGGCGCTGACCGCCACCTGCAAGGGGGGAACCTCGGTCTCGCGGATTGCCGAACCGAGGGTTTCGTCCATCACCAGCTCTTCGCTGTCGGCGCCGTAAAGTTCGCGCAGGAAGCTCGGCGTCAGGGCCTCGCTCGGCCCGTCGTAGACGACTTCGCCGGCGCGCAGCGCCACCGTGCGCGGGCAGTAGCGCATGGCGTAGGCGACCTGATGCAGGGAAACCACGACGGTGATGCCGTCTTCGCGGTTGATGCGTGCCAGGTTCTCCATAACGCGCCGGGCCGACTCCGGATCCAGCGAGGCGATCGGTTCGTCCGCCAGCAGAACTTCCGCGCCCTGCATCAGGGCACGGGCGATGGCGCCACGTTGCTGCTGTCCGCCGGAAAGGGTCGAGGCGCGCTGGCTGGCGTACTGATTCATACCGACGCGCTGCAGAGCTTCCATGGCGGTAAGTTTTTCGTCACGGGTGAAGAGCCCGAGCGTGCCGCGCCAGGAGGGGATACGCCCCAGAACGCCTAGCACCACGTTAGTCAGCAGCGACAGGCGGTTGACCAGATTGAACTGCTGAAAGATTACGCCGATGCGCGCCCGCAGCTTCCGGATACCGCCGTCCAGCTTGCCGTTGTTCTGCACCAGGGATCCCAGCACCCGGATCTGGCCGCTGTCCCCTGTTGTATTTGCCGCCGCTTCACGATCGCCGCGCTCAAGGCCGGAGATCAAACGTATCAAAGTCGACTTGCCCGAGCCCGAAGCACCGATCAGCGCAACCATCTCGCCCTGGTCGACAGACAGCGAGATATCGTTCAGCGCACGATGTTTGCGAAAGGTCTTTGACAGCCCATTGACTTCAATGGCTGGTCCCATGTCCCACTCCCCGTTTGTGTCTACAGGAAGCTGCCGGAAAGCCCTGACGGCGATGTGACGAAAAGGTTTCTCTTTTGTGAAATTTACCGGAGAGATACGATTTTTTGGCTGGCGTCCTCTCTAATCTAAGATATTGACTTTATTTAAAAAATAATAGAGTTATAAAGCTTATGAGAAGGGCGATTTTGCGCGCAGGCAAACCTTTAAAGCCCTGTGCGAAGGCTGTTATCAGCTATGTTTTAGGTGATCGATCGGCGGATGATCGGCTTTTGTGTTTAGGGATGTGCGGAAGACCGATTTTACTGCCGCTAGCAAACTTACGAAGGTCTCAGTCTGGATCATTTGCTGGCAATGCAACAACGGCCGGACATTGAATTAGCTCTCTGAGGGCGGGAAATAGCGGTTTATATCCATCGCCCTGTGAGGGATGCCGATGATCGCCAAACCCTGAGGCTCCATCAAATAGAAGATCCTGTGTTGGCCTTGTGGAAAGCAGCGATATCCCTTCGCGACGTCGTCTCGGGCAACACCTGCTTTAGGATTTTCTGCAAGCCAGTCAAATCGATCTGCCAGTTGACGGAGATAGGTCTCCATCTGTGCGCTTCCCCAGGTCTGTAGGCTATAGCTCGCAATGTGCTCGAGGTCCCGATATGCGCGGGGCGTGAGCCGGTATCCGGACGTCACGAGCCGTCTTTTGCTTGTTGGATGATCTTTTCGATGTCGAATTCCTCAATAAACTCACCCCGGGCGGCTTGTTCGGCGCCTTGCGCAAGGTGAGCGCGGAGAGCTTCCAGGCGCTTCCCTTTGTCTTCCAGTTCCCGCAAAGCGGCGCGAACGACCTCGCTTGCGGAGGAAAAACGACCACTTTGTACTTCCGTGCGAATGAAGTCTTCCCAATGAGGGCCAAGGCTGAGGCTGGTATTGGCCAAAGGTTAGAACTCCTCTGCTAAGGTATATTCAAAATGAATATACCCGCGAAGATGGTGCCGTTCAATCCTCGATCAGATCGAACAGGGCCTTGATGGTCCGTTGCGGGGCGCATTCGGCCAGGCAGACCAGGTGTTCGGGCACGCGCAGGTCGGCATCCGTGATTGGCAGAACCCGGATGGTCTCGTCCAGGATCAGCTCGGCCTCGGAGACCACGCCGATGCCCAGGCCCTCGACCACCGCGGCCCGGACTGCCTCCCGGCTGCCGATCTCGAAGACGTCTTCCAGGAGCAGGCCTGCTTCAGTGATGGCGGCTTCGAAGACCGCGCGGGTGGTGGAGCCCTCTTCGCGCAGGATGATGCGCGCCGCGGCGAGTTGCTTCAGTGTCACGCCGCCGCGTCCCGTCCTGTCACTGCTGGCCCAGGTGTGCGTGCGCTGCACGAAGGCGACCAGCCGGTCGGCCAGCAGCAGGCGGGAGATCAGGCGCGGGTCGTCCTGCGGCGGCGGGATGATCGCGACATCGATGCGCCGGGCGATCAGATCGGCGAGCATTTCGCGCGAGTTGCCGAAGTTCATCGAGATCTCGATTCCCGGATAGTGCTCCCGGTAGCGGGCGATCAGCGGCAGCGCGTGATAGGGCGAGTCCGCGCCGATGCGCAGGAAACCCGCCTTGAGGCTCCGGGTGGAGGACAGCAGCAACTCTGCCTCGGCCTCCAGGCGGAACTGACGCTGGGTAATGGCATGGAGTTGCCGGCCCAGGGGCGTGATTTCGATTCCGCGCCCGGCCGGCACGAAGAGGGAGACGTCGTAACTTTCCTCCAGCGCCTTGACCTGGGAGGAGAGGGTCGGCTGGGAGACGTTGAGGGCCGCCGCGGCGCGGGTGTAGCTGCCATGGCTGGCCACCGCATGGAAGGCGCGGATTTGCGAATAAATTATAGACATAATAAATAATATATATCGAAAACATCGATTTTACATATGAAACTGAGCTATCGTACTTTCGCGCTGGAGTTAACGTGAACGACGCGGGAAAGCGCAGGCATATGACTGCTGAATACGACGTTCTGGAGCGCGCCGGCCGGACCGGTGAAAACCACGAGTTTCTTCTGACACCAGGGCCTCTGACCACTTCGAAGTCCGTCAAGGCGGCGATGCAGCGGGACTGGGGTTCCTGGGATCAGCCCTTTATAGATCTGACCGCCGGGATCTGCCGGGACCTGACCGAACTCGCCGGCGGCGGCGATGACTTCGTCTGCGTGCCTCTGCAGGGCAGCGGCACCTTTGTGGTCGAAGCCATGCTGGGGACCATGCTGCCCCGGGACGGGCACTGCGCGGTGCTGATCAACGGCGCCTACGGCGAACGCATCGCCAAGAGCCTGGAGGTCATGGGGCGGCGCTTCACGGTTTTGCGGACTGCGGAGACCGGTGCCTACGATGTCTCGGCGCTGGAGCAGGCGCTGGCCGGTGACCGCAGCATTACCCATGTGGCGGCGGTCCACTGCGAGACCACCAGCGGTGTGCTCAATCCTCTGGAGGCCATCGCGGAAGTCACGGCGCGCCACGGCCGTTCGCTGCTGGTGGACGCCATGAGTTCCTTCGCCGCTCTGCCGATCGATGTACGGGACCTGCCCTGCGACGCGCTGGTCTCTTCCGCCAACAAATGCCTGCAGGGCGTGCCCGGCATGGGCTTCGCCATCCTGCGCAAGAGCGCCCTGGCGGCGGCGAAGGGCAATGCCCACTCCCTCTCGCTGGATCTCGAAGATCAGTGGGTTTATCTGGAGAAGAGCGGTCGCTGGCGCTTCACGCCGCCGACCCATGCCGCCGCGGCACTGGCCCAGGCCATCCGGGAACATGCGGAAGAGGGCGGAACCGCCGGGCGCGGCAGCCGCTATGCCCGAAATCACCGCCTGCTGGTCGACGGCATGCGGGAAATCGGCTTCGAAACCCTGCTGGACGATGCTATACAGTCGCCGATTATCACGACCTTTGTCGAGCCGGCCGATCCGAACTTCGGCTTCCAGGGTTTTTATGATCTCCTGGCGAAGCGGGGCTTCGTGATTTATCCCGGCAAACTGACCGCGGCTCCGACCTTCCGGGTCGGCACCATCGGAGAGATCGAATCCAAGGATGTGTTGGGTCTTTTGACGGCTGTCCGGGCCGTTTTGGATGAAATGGATGTGCGTGACGCTTCGCCGCGCAGAACCACCACGGCGGCGGAGTAGGGTTCGCGCCGGGGTGATAAGGAACAGGCGCTTGGGCGACCAAGGCTGAGATCAAGACTGAGATTAAGACGCCGGACGGCTCCGTGGAAGATATCTGTCAGGCGGCAGAAATTTAAGGAAGAGAAAATGAACCGTAAGATCACCGTCAACGACCGCAGCTACGACTGGCCGGCGCAACCCGTCGTCGTCGTCTGCATCGATGGCTCGGAGCCGGCCTATATCGAGACCGCCATCGCCGATGGAGTCATGCCCTTCACCGCCCGGATGCTGGCGCAGGGCGCGGACCTGCGCGCGGACTGTGTGGTGCCCAGCTTCACCAATCCCAACAACCTTTCGATCGTCACCGGCCGCCCGCCGGCGGTGCATGGGATCTCCGGCAACTACTTCCTCGACCCGGACAGCGGCGAGGAAGTGATGATGAACGATCCGAAGTTCCTGCGCGCCCCAACCATCTTCAAGGCCTTTCAGGACGAAGGCGCGAAGATCGCTGTCATCACCGCGAAGGACAAGCTGCGGCGCCTGCTGGGTAACGGCCTGACCCTCGGCACTGAGGGCGCGATCTGTTTCTCGTCCGAGAAGTCGGATCAGGCGACCCTGGAAGACAATGGCATCGAGGGCGTGGTCGAGATGGTCGGCATGCCGGTGCCGAATGTTTACTCCGCCGAGCTCTCCGAGTTCGTCTTCGCCGCCGGCGTCAAGATCATGGAGCGGGACCGTCCGGACCTGATGTACCTCTCGACCACCGACTACGTGCAGCACAAGCACGCGCCGGGCAGTGACGGGGCGAATGCCTTTTACGCCATGATGGACCGCTACTGGGCCCAGCTCGACGCCATGGGCTGCGTGCTTTCCCTGACCGCGGATCACGGCATGAACGCCAAGCACGACACCGACGGTGCGCCTTCCGTGATCTATCTGCAGGACCTGCTGGACGCGAAGCTCGGACAGGGCGCTGCCCGTGTGATCCTGCCGATCACCGATCCCTACGTGGTACACCACGGAGCTCTGGGGTCCTTCGCGACCGTTTACCTGCCCGAGGGCGCGGACCGTCAGCAGGTGATCGCCGATCTCGCCGCGACCGCGGGCATCGAATATGTCGGGAGCAACGCCGAGGCTTGCGCGCGTTTCGAGCTGCCGCAGGACCGGGTCGGCGACCTGGTCGTGGTCTCGGAACAGCAGATCGTTCTGGGCACCAGCGTTTCCGGGCATGACCTCTCGGGCCTGGAAGTGCCGCTGCGCTCCCACGGCGGCGTTTCGGAGCAGACGGTGCCCTTGATGCTGAACCGCCCGGTTCAGGGCCTGGCGGACCGCCGCCTGCGCAACTTCGACGCCTTCGATGTCGCCTTGAACCACACGGTCGAGATCCAGAGCGCTGCTCAATAACGAGGGGCCAGTAATAGCTGTCTGTTTAGACCTCGCGGCGGTTTTCCGCCGGAGAATTTGGGAACAAGAACATGAGCCTAGCCGAAGATATGACGGGTAAGCCGCGCCACGAGCCGATGCGCATCGCCGGGCGTAAGGTCGACGCCGAGGGCGTGATCGAAGTGCGCTACCCCTACACCAACCAGGTGATCGGCACCGTGCCGCGCGGCACCGCCGCCCATGCGCGCGAAGCCTTTCAGATCGCCGCGGATTACCAGCCGACCCTGACCCGCTACGAGCGCCAGCAGATCCTCTTCAAGACCGCCGAGATCATCGACTCCCGGCGCGACGAAATCTCGGACCTGATTTCCCTGGAGCTGGGTCTGTCCAAGAAGGACTCGCTCTACGAAGTCGGCCGGGCCTACGACGTCTATACCCTGACGGCGCAGCTCTGCATCCGGGACGACGGTGAGATCTTTTCCTGCGACGTCAGTCCCCAGGGCAAGGCCCGACGCATCTACACCATGCGGGAACCCCTGAAGGCGATCAGCGCGATCACGCCCTTCAATCACCCGCTGAACATGATCTCGCACAAGATCGCGCCTTCGGTGGCGACCAACAACTGCATCGTCTGCAAACCCACCGACCTGACGCCCATGACCGCGTTGATCCTGGCCGACATTCTCTATGAGGCCGGTCTGCCGCCGGAGATGCTGTCTGTGGTCACCGGCATGCCCGAGGATCTGGGCGACGAGTTCATCACCAACGAGAACATCGAGCTGATCACCTTCACCGGCGGCGTGCCAGTCGGCAAGCTGATCGCCAACCGGGCCGGCTACCGCCGCACGGTTCTGGAGCTCGGCGGCAACGACCCCCTGATCATCCTGAACGACCTGACCGACGACGAACTCGCCAAGGCCGCGGATCTCGCTGTTGCCGGCGCGACCAAGAATTCGGGCCAGCGCTGTACCGCCGTGAAACGCATCCTGGTGCAGGACGATGTGGCAGAGCGCTTCGTGCCGCTGGTAGAGGAGCGTGCGCGCAAGATCGTGTTCGGTGATCCCTTCGACCCCAACACCGACCTGGGTACGGTGGTGCATGAAGAAGCCGCGACGCTTTTCGAGGCGCGGGTGCATAAAGCAGCGGAACAGGGTGCGGAAATTCTTTATAATCCGGGCCGTCAGGGCGCGCTGCTGCCGCCGATCGTGGTCGACAAGGTCGATCACACCTCGGAGCTGGTGCTGGAGGAGACCTTCGGTCCGGTGATCCCCATTGTCCGGGTCCCGAACGATGATGCCGAGGTGATGCGCATCTCCAACTCGACCGCCTTCGGCCTGTCGGCGGGCGTCTGCACCAATCGTCTTGACCGGATCACGGCCTTCGTCAACGGCCTGAACGTCGGGACGGTCAATATCTGGGAAGTGCCGGGATACCGGATCGAGATGTCGCCTTTCGGCGGGATCAAGGATTCGGGACTGGGCTATAAGGAAGGCGTCCAGGAAGCCATGAAGAGCTTCTCCAACGTCAAGACCTATTCGCTACCCTGGCCGGGCTGATATGTCGGCCCGGAGGTGGCGGATCGGTAGGTAAAGGACCAAGGTTTGAGTGGTACCGAAGTCTTTTTGACCATTCTAGGCGGCGTCGCGCTGCTGCTCTGGGGCGCGCGGATGATTCGCACGGGTATGACGCGGGCCTTCGGCAGCGAGCTGCGCGCCGTCGTCGCCGCCTCCACCGGTAACCGGATTCTTTCCGCCGGTGCGGGCGCTGTCGTGGCGGGGCTCGTCCAGTCCTCGACGGCCACCGCGCTGATCGTCTCCTCCTTCGTGGGCCGCGGCGCGCTGACCACCGCGCCCGCGCTGGCCGTCATGCTGGGTGCGGACCTGGGCTCCTCCCTCGCAGTGGTCGTGGTGGCCTCGGGCATTGCCTTCATCTGGCCGGTCTTTGCCTTCCTGGGATATGTGGTTCACGCAACCGGGGAAAAGCGCGACCAGCGCGTCAAGCACATCGGGCGCATCCTGATCGGTTTCGCCATGCTGCTGCTGGCGCTGACGGTGATCGGCACTGCCTCGCGCTCGCTCGGGGAAAGCCAGATCGTGGGCGAGGTCCTGGCCGCCATGGCCAGCGAACCTTTCCTGGCGATTCTGGTCGGCGCGGCCCTGACCTGGATGGCCTATTCCAGTGTGGCTGTGGTGCTGCTGGTCGCGACGCTGGCCACCGCCGGCAGTTTCCCGCTCGAGGCGCTGATGCCGATCGTGCTCGGGATCAACCTCGGTGCTGCGTTGCCGGCGCTCAGTTCGACGCTCGGCGAGCCGGTGTCGGCCCGGCGCATTCCGCTGGGTAACCTGATCTTTCGCTGCTTCTGGGTCGTGGTCTGCTGGATCGCGCTGCCCCTGATCTCGCCGGAGTTGCTGCGCCTGATCGCCGATCCCGCGCAGCAGGTCGTGGCGTTTCATGTCTTCTTCAACGCCGGCCTTTGCGTTCTGTCGCTGCTCCTCATTGGACCGGTGGCCGGCCTGACCGAAAAGATCCTGAGCGATCCGCCGGCCGATGCCAGCAACGAGGGGCCGCGGCATCTGGACGAGCACCTTCTCGAGACACCCTCGCTGGCCTTGAGCATGGCGGCGCGCGAGACCCTGCGCATGGGCGACATCATCGAAGAGATGCTGGCCAAGACGATCCGGGTTTTCCGCGAAGACGACAAGGCCCTGCTCAGCGAAGTCGAAGCGCAGGAAGAACAGATCGATCAGATCTACGAAGCGGTGAAGCTCTACCTCATGCGCCTGTCGCAGGACGAACTGAGCGACGAGGAGAGCCGGCGTTCGATCGAGATCATCACCTTCACCACGAACCTGGAGCACGTCGGCGACATCATCGACAAGAACCTGATGGAGCTGGCCGCCAAGAAGATCAAGGGCAAGCTGAACTTCTCGGAACAGGGGCTGGAGGAACTGGCCGAAGTTCATGCAGCCCTGATGGAGTCGGTCCGCCTCTCGCTGAGCGTCTTCATCTCCCAGGATTTACAGCAGGCCCGCGACCTGCTCGCCGGCAAGGAGCAGTTTCGGAAGATGGAGCTCGAGGGGACCGAGCTTCATCTGGAACGGCTGCGTTCCGGTCTGGTGGAGAGCATCGAGACCAGCAGCCTGCACATTGACATGCTGCGCGATTTCAAGCGTATCAACTCGCACCTGACCTCGGTGGCCTACCCGATTTTGAGCCGCCGGGGCGAACTTAGAAATTCCCGCCTGGTCAGCGAAGAGCAGGCCAGGCGCCTGCGCGGCGAGGGCTTAACGGCCGGAGGGGAGATCGCACAACCGAAACCATAAAAGATGGCCGGGTGAACCGGCGTTTCAGAAGGGAGATCACAACTCCCCGAACTCAAGTACCTTCAGATCGGAAAACGGACAGGGAAGACGAAAGAATGAAAATCGAACTCAACAAATACCTGAGCGGTGCCGCTGCCTTTGCCTTTGCGGGCGGCCTCGCGATTAACGCGGCTTCGGCCGAGACGCTGACCGTCTACACCGCGGTCGAGGCGGAAGATCTGGCGCGTTACGCGGCCGCCTTCAATGCCCATCACCCCGACATCGAGATCAAATGGGTGCGCGATTCCACGGGTATCGTGACCGCCAAGCTGTTGGCGGAGAAAGACAACCCGCAGGCGGACGTGGTCTGGGGCCTGGCCGGCACCAGCCTGATTCTGCTCAAGGGCGAAGGCATGCTGGAGCCCTATGCCCCCGCCGGTGTGAAGAACCTGGACGCGAAGTTCGTTGACAGCGCAACGCCGCCCTCCTGGGTGGGGATGGATGCCTGGGTGGCTTCGGTCTGCGTGAACATTCCCGAGGCGGAAGCCGCCGGCCTGCCGATGCCGGCTTCCTGGGAGGACCTCACCAAGCCGGTCTACAAGGGCCATGTGATCATGCCGAACCCGGCCTCCTCGGGCACCGGTTTCCTCGATGTCTCTTCCTGGCTGCAGATGTTCGGTGAAGAGGGCGGCTGGGCCTACATGGACGGCCTGCACGAAAACATCGCCCGCTACACCCACTCAGGCTCCAAGCCCTGTAAGCTTGCGGCGGCGGGTGAGATTCCGATCGGCATCTCCTTCGCTTTCCGGGGTGCCAAGTCCAAGGCCGCCGGCGCGCCGCTCGAAATCGTCGTGCCCTCGGAAGGTGTGGGCTGGGACATGGAAGCCGCGGCCATCGTCAAGGGCACGGACTCCATGGCGGCTGCGCAGAAGCTGATGGACTTCATCGTCACCAAGGAAGCCAACGAGATGTATAACACCGGCTACGCGGTCGTCGCCTATCCGGGCGTCGCCAAGCCGGTCGAGCACTTCCCGGAAGGCCTGGTGGATGCGATGATCGATAACGACTTCGATTTCGCCGCCAAGAACCGTAAGAGCATTCTTGCCGAGTGGCAGAAGCGTTACGATTCCAAGTCTGAGGCGAAATAGGCCCTATCACGCACGCAGGGCGGCTCCCGTCAGGGGCCGCCCTGCCGCTCTTTTATCGAGAGGGCCATCATGACCGCTCCAACGCCCTATCTGCGCCTGCAGGGCGTATCCAAAACCTTCGGCAGCTTCACAGCCTTGCAGGACATCGCCCTGGACGTGAACGAGGGTGAGTTCGTTTGCTTTCTCGGGCCTTCGGGCTGCGGGAAGACCACCCTCCTGCGGATTATCGCGGGGCTCGAGGTTCAGTCTTCGGGCAGCCTGACCCAGGCGGGCGTCGACATTTCCGGCTTGCCGCCATCCCAGCGCGATTTTGGGATCGTGTTCCAGTCCTATGCGCTTTTCCCCAACCTGACGGTCAGCAAGAACGTCGCCTACGGCCTCGACAACACGGGCTCCTCCCGCGAAGCCACGGCCAGCCGGGTCGAGGAGCTTCTGGCGCTGGTCGGCCTGCCGGACCAGGGAACCAAGTTTCCGGCGCAGCTCTCCGGCGGCCAGCAGCAGCGTGTGGCCTTGGCGCGTGCCCTGGCCATGTCGCCGGGCCTGCTGCTGCTCGACGAGCCCTTGTCGGCTCTGGACGCTAAGGTACGCGGGCATCTGCGCCATGAGATCAAGAGCCTGCAGCGCCGCCTCGGTGTCACCACCATCATGGTGACCCATGACCAGGAAGAGGCGCTGACCATGGCCGACCGCATCGTGGTCATGGATCACGGCGTGGTGGAACAGGTCGGCACGCCGCTGGAGATCTACCGTGAGCCGGTCAGTCCATTCGTCGCGAACTTTATCGGGACCATGAACCAGTTATCCTGCCAGGTGAACGGCGCGGGTGGTGTGAAGCTCGGGTCGCTGAGCGTGGCCTGTCAGGACCACAAGATCCAGAGCGGCACCCAGGCTATCCTGGCGATCCGGCCCGAGGACGTCATTCCGCATGGCGAGGGTGCGCGCTCTCCGGGCGCGCCGGATGTGATCAAGACTCCCGGCAATGCCTTTGAGGCCCGGATCGCCGATATGGAGTTCCTTGGGTCCTTCTTCCGGGCCGAACTCACCGGGGAAGCCCTCGGCGACGCCCACCTCCTGGCGGACTTTTCCATCAATGCCGTGCGCCGCATGGGGTTGGAGAACGGAAAGAACCTGACTGTCGAATTGCCTGCGGACCGGGTCCGGATTTTCTCGGCGGGGTCGGAGTGACGCTATGACGGATGCCACGCTTACCCCTGGTGCCGCTACCGGCCCGCGCGCGCGTTTCGATGCCGAGGCCTGGGTCATGCGCGGCGGTATCGCGGTGGCCGGTGTCTTCCTGCTGGCCGCGGTGATCCTGCCGCTCTATGCCATGCTCTCGAAATCCTTCGAGGATGGCGACGGCGCCTTCATCGGCCTGGAAAACTACGCGACCTATTTCGACACGCCGGCGCTGTCCTATTCGATTTCCAACAGCCTGACCGTCTCGATCGTCGCGACGGTGATCGTGATCACCCTGGCTTTCACCTACGCCTATGCGATCACGCGGACCTGCATGCCCTTCAAGGGGTTCTTTCGTCTGGTCGCGCTGGTGCCGATCCTGGCGCCCTCCCTGCTGCCCGGCATTTCCTTCATCTATATGTTCGGCAAGAAGGGCTTCATGCGCGACCTGCTGTTCGGCGAGCCGATCTACGGTTTTATCGGGATCGTGCTGGGCTCCAGCTTCTGGACCTTTCCGCACGCCCTGCTGATCATGATCACCGCCCTCTCGCTGTCGGACGCGCGGCTCTATGAGGCGGCGGAGGCGCTCAGGGCTTCGAAGCTGCGGACCTTCTTCACCGTGACCCTGCCCGGGGCTAAATATGGCGTGATCAGCGCGGTCTTCGTGGTCTTCACCCTGGTGATTACCGACTTTGGTGTGCCCAAGGTGATCGGCGGCCAGTATTCGGTCCTGGCGACCGACATCTACAAGCAGGTGATCGGCCAGCAGAACTTCCAGATGGGTGCCGTGGTCAGCGTGATGCTGCTGATTCCCGCAGTGCTGGCTTTCGGCGTCGATCGGCTGGTTCAGCGCCGCCAGGTCGCGCTCCTCTCCGCGCGGGCTGTGCCTTACGAGCCGAAACCTTCTCGCGGGCGCGATCTCGGCGCATTGGTCTTCTGCACGATCGTGGCCGCCATGCTGCTTCTGGTGCTGGGCGTCGCGGCCTATGCCTCCTTCGTGAAGTTCTGGCCCTATAACCTCTCGCTCGGCCTGACCCACTATAACTTCGAGATCATGGACGGCGGTGGCTGGGGCGCCTGGTATAACTCCATGAAGATGGCCGCCCTGACGGCCTTGATCGGCACCGGCCTGATCTTCACCGTGGCTTATCTGGTGGAAAAGGGGCAGGGCGCGCGCTTCGGTCGGGTGGTGATCCAGGCCATGGCCATGGTGCCCCTGGCGGTGCCCGGCATGGTGCTCGGGCTGGCCTACATCTTCTTCTTCAACAATCCCGGCAATCCGCTGAACGGCATCTACGGCACCATGGCGATCCTGGTGCTCTCGACCGTCGCGCACTTCTATACGGTGGCGCATCTGACGGCGGTTACAGCTCTGAAGCAGATCGACGGGGAGTTCGAGTCCGTCTCCTCTTCTCTGAAGGTGCCTTTCTGGACGACTTTCCGCCGGGTCACCGTGCCGGTCTGCCAGCCGGCGCTCTTTTCAATGGCGGTCTACCTCTTCATGAACGCCATGACGACGGTTTCCGCGGTGGTGTTCCTCTATTCGCCGGACACCAATCTGGCATCGGTGGCGGTGATGAACATGGACGATGCCGGCGACATCGCGCCCGCGGCCGCCATGGCCATGATGATCGTCTACACCAACCTGACGGTGGTCATCCTCTACGGCCTGCTGTCCCGCTTCGTGGAAAGGCGGACCCAGGCCTGGCGGAGAAGATAGGACCAGGTGGAGGTAGAGAAGGGAAAGCCGCAGTCGCCACTGCGGCTTTTACCGCCTGTGCCCCCGATCTCTCCATTGCCCCGACGGCGACGGGTCGTTATCTTTGTGACGTGCTAACATGCCAGTCTTGCCCCGGGGAGGTTTGCCCTGCCTGGCGACCGGACGCAATCCGCTCATTTGGACCTTCACGGCGTTCCTGCGAACGCGGAAAGAGGAGTTTTTGACACTATGAACATCCAGGCCAACTACATCGGTGGAGATTGGGTCGAGGGCAGCGATGCCAACGACAATATCAACCCCTCCGACCTCTCCAACGTTGTCGGGCGCTATGCCCGGGCCTCGGCGGCGGAGACCGAACAGGCGATTGCGGCTGCACGGGCAGCCTTCCCGGCCTGGGCCGCAACCACGCCGCAGCAGCGCGCCGATATCCTGGACGCCGCCGGCAACGAGATCATCGCCCGCAAGGCGGAACTGGGCGAACTGCTGTCCCGCGAGGAGGGCAAGACCCTGGCCGAAGGTATCGGCGAGACCGTGCGTGCCGGCCAGATCTTCAAGTTCTTCGCCGGCGAGGCTCTGCGCACTCCCGGGGAAAAGGTTGCTTCGGTTCGTCCCGGTGTCGATGTGGAGATCACCCGCGAACCCCTCGGTGTGATCGGCGTCATCACGCCCTGGAACTTTCCGATCGCGATCCCTGCCTGGAAGCTGGCGCCGGCGCTGGCCTTCGGCAACTGTGTGGTCTTGAAGCCCGCGGATCTGGTGCCTGGCTGTGCCTGGGCCATTTCGGACATCCTGGTGCGCGCCGGACTGCCGTCTGGCGTGCTCAACCTGGTGATGGGCCGAGGTTCGGTGGTCGGCGAAACGATCCTCTCCTCGCCGCAGATCGACGGGGTCAGCTTCACCGGCTCGGTCGCGACCGGCAAGCACGTCGCGGCGAAATGCGCCGAGACCCTGAAGAAGGTGCAGCTCGAAATGGGTGGCAAGAACCCCTTTGTGGTGCTTGACGATGCCGATGTTGGCGTGGCCGCTGATGCGGCCGTGAACGGCGCCTTCTTCTCGACCGGTCAGCGCTGCACGGCCTCTTCGCGCCTGATTGTGACCGAGGGCATTCATGACCGCTTCGTCGACACGGTTATCGAAAAACTCAAGGGCCTCAAGATCGATAACGCGCTGGACCCCAGCACCCATATCGGCCCGGTGGTCGACCAGAGTCAGCTCGACCAGGATCTCTCCTACATCGAAGCCGGTCAGAAGGAAGGCGCCAAGCTTGCCTGGGGTGGCGAGCGCCTGAACCGGGAGACCGAAGGATTCTACCTCCAGCCGGCGCTTTTCACCGAGACCAGCAACGACATGCGCATCAACCGGGAGGAAATCTTCGGCCCGGTTGCGACCGTCCTGCGGGTCAAGGACTATGATGAGGCTCTGGTGACTGCTAATGACACCAGCTTCGGACTCTCCGCAGGTATCGCGACCTCGTCCCTGAAGTATGCCAGCCACTTCAAGCGCAACGCGGAGGCCGGCATGGTGATGGTCAACCTGCCGACCGCCGGCGTCGACTATCACGTGCCCTTCGGCGGCCGCAAAGGCTCCAGCTACGGCTCTCGCGAACAGGGCCGTTATGCGGTCGAGTTCTACACCACGGTGAAGACCAGCTACACCGCGCCGTAACGCGGCAACGGCTTCGCTGGAAAGAAAGAGGGCGCGGAACCATAGGGTTTCGCGCCCTTTCTGCGTTGAGCTCGTGGTTACGCCAGCAGTTTGCCGATCATTTCCAGCAATTCGGTGTCTTCGAAGGGTTTGAAGAGCACATGGTCGGCGGCGTAGGTGTCAGCGATGGCGGTTGCCCGTTCCAGGGTTTCCCCGGGGCCGCCGCCGGAGACGATAATGATCGGCAATTGTTCATTGTCGGCCCGGACCCGGCGCAGCAGCGTCAGGCCGTCCACCTTCGGCATCCAGATGTCGACGATGGCAAGGTCCGGCGCTTCGCTTTCGATGAGAGCGATGCCTTCCTCGCCATTGGCGGCCTCCAGAGTGTCGTAGCCGGCGGTGTTCAGCACCGCGCAAACGCTTTCCCGAACAAACTCGTCGTCTTCCACGACCAGGATCTTGCTCATGCGCTTTCGGTCTCCAGGCCTGCTGCGGCTTCACGGATCATGGGAATATATACATCAAATCGGGCGCCTTCATCCTTATTGCTTTCCACAGAGATAGCGCCGTTCCATCCTTTGACAATACCATAGACAACCGCGAGCCCAAGACCCGTGCCGCGGCCGACCTCCTTGGTGGTGAAGAAGGGTTCAAAGATATGCCCCAGAATTTCTTCGGATATTCCATAGCCCTGGTCGATTATGGCGATCTTGACGTAGGGACCGCCCGCCAGCCCTAAGGTTTCGGCCTGTGCCGGCCCGACGTCCGCGCGCTCGATCTCCAGCCGCACCTCGCCGGCGCCGGCCATGGCGTCGTTGGCGTTCTGCACCAGGTTGAGTACGACCTGAATAAACTCGGTTTCGTTGACCTCCGCAATGGCCGCTCCCTCGATGGTCCTGACACGAATCCTGATGTCGGGCGGCGTTACGTCCTGTGCGAAGCGCACGGTGCGCTGGGTCAGTTCGACCAGGTCGACCGCCTTGCGTTCGCCGGAGCCTTTACGTGCGAAGGTCAGGATGTCGTTTACGATCGCTGCCGCCTTGCGGCCACACTCCAGGGAACGCGTAAGATAGTGGCGCAACTGTTCGTCCGCGACTCCGTCGCGGCTCAGCTTGGTAAAGTTGATGATCGGGTGCAGCAGGTTGTTGATTTCGTGCGCGATGCCGCCGGCCATCTGGCCCAGGGCTTCCATCTTCTGGCGTTGCTTCAGCCCCTCTTCCAATTCGGCTTCGCGTCGTTCGCGCGCCTTTTGCTCGGTGATGTCGGCGACGATGTGGATGATGGCATCCTCGACGAAGGGGGCGGAGCGCACGCTGAGATTGACCACTTCCCCATCCGGCCGGCGCCAGTCCAGTTCTCCGGCCCAGGAGCCCCTGGTCGCGATGGACTGGTACATGTCCCGGCCGATTTCGGCATAGTCGGCGCGCCCGTGCTGCTGCAGGTCTGCCAGCTTGCGCCCGACGATTTGTCGTTTGTCGCGCAGCCCGGCGAACTCCAGAACGGCATCGTTGACGTCGATGATGCCGCGCGCGTCGGTGGTTATGCTGAGGCCGACCCTGGCCCGGTTCAAGGCCTCGACGACGGCGCGGTTCCGGGCCTCGCTTTCCTTGAGGGCTGCCTCCGAAAGCGTCCGTTCGGTAACATCCTGGGTGACGCCGAAGTAGGAAATCAGATTGCCGGCGCTGTCGGTCTGGGGATGGGCCTCGACCTTGACGTACCTGATCTTGCCGTTGGGGCGAACGATCCGGTAGCTCTGAACGAAGTGGCGGCGTTCCTCCCAGGCCTCCCGGCTCTCGACCTGTGTACGCTCGCGGTCTTCCTCGAATACCCGGGTGAAAATCTCATCGAGCGTCAGTTCCCGTGCCTCGGGCTCCAGTCCGAAGATACGCCAGAGCTCGTCGGACCAGCGCGTCATCTCCCGCCGGCTGTCATAGCGCCAGTGCCCCATGTGGCCGATCCGCTGTGCATCGTTGAGCTGCCGTTCGCTGTCGCGCAGCGCCTCTTCGGCGGCGCGCTGCTCGGTCACATCCCGATTGATACCGAAAATAGAGACCAGATGGCCTTCGTTGTCGTACTCGGGGTGACCTTCGCAGGCGTGATAACGAAGCTCTCCGTCAGGCAGCAGGACCCGGTGCTCGCTTTTGTAGGGCATCTTCTGCTGGATGGCGTGCCGTTGACGCTTTTGAAAGCCTGGCCGGTCTTCGGGGTGAATGAAACCGTCCCCCTCTTCCTTGGAAGAACAGGTCTGGTCCGTGGGAATGTTGAGCAGGCGGCACATCTCTTCCGAGCGCTCGATCACGCCGTCCTCGATGAACCAGCGCCAGTGCCCGCTGCGCCCGATCCGCTGTGCCTGCGCCAGTTCGCGCTCCCGGCGCCGCAACTCGGCCTCGGCCCGCTTGCGCTTTGTGACATCCTGGATCGTGCCCTCGAAGTACTTGAGCCGCCCGGTTCCGTCGCGCACCTCGCCGGCGGAGATGCTGACCCAGACGCGTTTGTCGTGACCCTTGTCCCGTAACTCGGTTTCGAAGGCCTCGATCACGCCCTGCCGTTCGATCTCCTGCTTGATGGCCACCCGCAGGACCGGTTCGGGAAAGAGATCTTCCGGCGCGGAATTGACCGCCTTCAGGAACTCCGCTTCGCTGCCGAACCCGAACATCCGGTAGAGGGCGGGGTTTGCCTGCACGAACTTGCCTTCGGCCGTGGCGCGGAAGATACCGATGACCGCGTTTTCGTAGATTTCGCGATAGCTCTGCTCGAGTTCAGCGGCCTTCTGGCGCGTCAGGACCTCTTCGGTTTCCCGGTTGGCTGTCCCCCGATAGCCCAGGAACTGCCCGTTCTTGTCGAAGTAGGGGACCCCGCTCGTCCGGTAATACTCGCGGCTGCCGTCCGGGGCGATAAAGCTGTAGCGGAAGTCGCGGAAAGGTCTGCGGGCCTCCAGACAGGCCCGGTGCTCCCGCCAGACTTCGTCCTGGTCCGGGTTCGTGCCGGCCAGTTCCCAACGGGTCTTGCCCAGGACGTCGCGGGAACTGCTCGCGGTCAGGCTGTCGAATTCGTCGGAGAAAAAGCTGAAGCGGAGTTGGTCGTCCAGCATCCAGATCCAATCTGAAGCCGCGCCAGCGAGGTCGCTGAGTTGCGCTCTGCTCTCTTCCAGCTCGGCCTGTGCCGCCACCTGCGATTCGACCTGCGCCCTTAGGCGGGCGTTGGCGCTCTCCAGTTGGCCGATCCTTCTCTGCAAGCCTTGGGGGCTTTGCCGGCGCGCCGAAGCAAGCGGCCGGGTTCCGGTAAGCCGGCCCGACAGCCTCCGCCATAAAGTCCTGCGCGCTTTCATCGCTTTTCAATCCCGTGATAACGCCCCGCCCAGCATCGGGGAATCGAAGAGATTGTGACCGCTGTTACCGGTTCAAGGAAGAGTAAAGCTGCTCCAGGCTCTCGGCGAGCTCCATCCGCCGTTTGCCGTCCATCTCGGAAATTGCCGTCGCAAGCCGGATAATCGGGTCTTCCTTCAGCGCCGTCTCGCCTTTGTCGGTAACTGAGAAGATCGGCGAGCGCCGATCCTGTTCATTGACTTCCGAGGAGAGAAAACCCTGTTTGACGAGGCTGTTGGTCGCCCGGGAGGCCGGGCCGCGCGTCACCCCCAGAAAGGTGGCGAGACCTGCCACCGTGCGAGCTTTTCGGTTGGCGCGGGCGAAATAGCGCAGTGCGGACCACTGGCCGGGATGGATATCGGCCGGGCCGCGCTTGTCATAAATGGAGCGCGCGGTCTGCTCCAGGAGCAGCGAAAGACCCATGTCGGCCCTACTTGGCTTGAGCATACGTATAATTCCTCATAGCCAGACCATAGTTATTTTCGTTGTTAATAGCAACAATTCTCTTGACGGCAACACACGTGATACCTATCTTTGCTATTAGCAACAAACAACCGAAAGATCACCGAAATGTGCGTGGACCTGAATCAGAGGGTTATCGCAGAAACCGCCGGCGCGCCGGCGAATGACGATTCCGGCCACCGGTTGCTGGTGATTGACGGTGACAGTGGTTTTGTAAAGCTGACGCGTGAAGTTGGTGAAGGCCTGGGATTCACGGTCGAGGCCACCTCCAAGGTGCGTGACCTCGGGCGGATCTATGACAGCTTCTCCCCTTCCGTGATCGTGTATGACTTCTTTAATCCTACGATGGACGGGATTGAACTGGTCAACTGGCTCCAGGCGCGCAAGTCACGCGCGCATGTGCTTTTTACCTCGCAGAAAGAGAGCTTTTTTCTGGAGGCGGCGAAGGAACTTGCGGCCGCACGGGGTTATTTGAACATCGACGTTATGGTTGAGCCGCCAAGCCAAGCCGCCGCCAGCGACCTGCTGGCGGACCGGTTGGCTGCCGTCGGTGTTCGCGGTTCGGACGACTTTCCGTCGAGGGTTGCGGTCTCTCAGGCGGAGTAGCAGCGGGGGTGCTGCCGCGCCCGGCGGCTGTGTAAATCACGGGTGAAGACCGCCGGCCGCATGAGGCTCGGCGGCCATGTATCGGACAGCAAAGTATCGGACAGCAAAGACAACGGGGCCGTTCCGGCATCGACCGGGCGGGCCGCACTAATGAAAAGGACGGATGAAACATGTATCAGGAATCACAGGCTTCGACCCTGACCAATCAGCAGGTGGATAAGTTTGTCGCCAGTAAGATCCGCGAGCGCCGGATCGCCCTCGGTTTTACCCAACAGATGCTCGCCAAGCGCATCAAGGTAACCTATCAGCAGGCCCAGAAGTACGAGCGCGGCACCAACCGCGTGACCGCTGGCCGGCTGTTCGAGATCGCGCGCGTTCTCGGCGTGCCCGTCAGCTACTTTTACGACGGCATCGAAGGCGGTGGCGACGAGAGCGAGGCCACGGCGCCGAAGCGTCACCACATGGATCTGGTGCGCAACTTCTCGCGGATTGAAAACATCAAGCACCAGAACGCCCTGCGCCAGCTCTGCCGCAGCCTGGCGGAAGGCTGATCGCTTTTGGGAGGGCGGCTTGCGGAGCCTTTCCGCCCTCCAAGCTTACGCCACCCGGCCGAGCTTCCGTCGGACGCTTGCGAGAAAGCTCCGTCGGCTCTCGTCGGTCGAGGCATCCATCTTGTAGTGGGCCATCCAAAAGGTTCGGCACCCCTTGACGCAGAGCGCGCGGATTCCGCGCAGGATCGTCTTGCGACCCGGTTCACCGACCACCTTACTCCACCACCAGGGCGCCCCGCAGGTGGTGACCACACCCAGAAAACGGATATGGGTCATGAGCGGCCGGATCGGCTGATTCCCCTCCGGCATGGTGAAGGTGACATGAGGCACCCAGACCCGGTCCAGCCAGCCCTTCAGCATGGCCGGCAGGCCGTACCACCAGGTTGGATAGACGAAAAGAAGACCCTCTGCCCAGCGGATCAGGGCAATGTGTTCGCGCACCGGATGTTCATTGAGGTCCCGGGTGTGATAGTCGCGCCGTTCCTGCGCGCCCATGACCGGCTCGAAGCCTTCGGCGTAAAGATCCAGCAGTTTTACCTCGTGCCCGGCCTGTTGCAGGCTCTCCAGAGCTGTGTCGCGAATCGCGGCGTTGAAGCTCTCCGGCACCGGATGGCTGTAGACGAGCAGGATCTTCACCCAAAACCTTCCATGACTTTCTGAACGCGCTCGAGGAATCGCTCGCGTTTCTGCGCGGACGCGCGGTTGAGATCATAGAGTGCCAGATAATCCTGCGGCGCGCCCAGAGTTTGTGCACGTAATACCCGCGTGACCTGCTTGCGCGGCGCGTCGCCGAGCAGAAAGGCACGGAAACGGCTGCCCCCGTAGGTGACGATGGCCGCCGTGCGTTTCAGATTGTTCAGCGCCGGCACGACCTTGCCGTCCGCCATCCGAAAGGAAACGCCGGGCAGGAAGATCCGGTCGAAGAAACCCTTCAGGATCGCCGGATAGCCGAAATTCCAAACCGGGAAGACCAGGACCAGGGCGTCGGCCGATTGCAGGCGCGTGACGTAACCCTGCACGGCAGAGCGGTCAGCCTCCAGATCGTGATAGGCAAGGCGCTCTTCCCGGCTCAGGCGCGGGTCGAAGTCTTCCGCATAGAGATCGCAGTCATCGACGTCATGCCCGGCATGCTTCAATGATTCCACCACCCGGGTGTGTAGCGCGGCCTGGTAAGAGGTCTCGACCGGATGGGCGAAGAGAACCAGGACCTTCATCGCCCTAGGATGCGGCCTGATCGGCGCTCTGTTCCATCGCCTGCAGGCCGGGGAAAAGATAGGTCTTCTGGCTGGAGAAATCGAAATCCGGATCGTCCCAGGCGATCATTTTGCCCGGGTTGAGCAGGCCCTGCGGATCCGCCTCCCGCTTGAAGGCAAGCTGAACGGCGTCCGTCTGCTTCATGCCGCCTTCCTCCAGGGTATAGCGGTGCGGGTTGAAGATCGGCGCGCCCATATCCTCATGAATGCGCATGATCTCCTCCAGCCGCTCCTCGCTGGAGTAACGCACCAGCGGTAAACCGAAGCAGGTGATGTCGCCGTCGAAGCGCACGAACTCCAGGTGGGCCGGGACTTCGTCGCCGAAGCGCGCGTGGATCTTCTCCACCAGTTCGATCTGGTTGGGGAAGGGATAGAGCACCTGCAGATAGGTGATTTCCTTCTCCAGGCGGCGGGCGCAGAGCGTGGTGTGGTTCCAGGCCAGCTCGTAGACCGGCGGCAGATTTTTCTTTTCCTCGTCGCTGGCCTTGTCGGAGCGAAAGAGGATCTCGCTGCGGGTCGAACGCTGATGGAAGGCCTCGAAGGCGCTCATGGCATGGGGCGCGATCATCAGCAGGACGATCGACTGATCCTTGCGCGCAAAGCTGTAGTCGCGGCTGAGGTAGTCGTGCGGGATCGGCGCGGCGATCGGGGTGATCAGCTTCTTCAGGATGCCGTCCTGGCGGGCGAGGTCATTGCCGTAGCGCATGGCGCTCATGAAGTCGTCGAAGCCCACGATGACATCCACCCAATCGTAGGCCGGCGCCAGCGGCACCTCCAGCTCGGTGATCACCCCGTTGGTACCGTAGGCATGCATGACCTTGTGCAGGTCTTCACCGGTCAGCTCCAGTTGCCGGGGCTCGGCCTCCATGGTGACGATCTTCAGGCGCAGAACGTTCCCGAAGTCACGCAGGCCGCCCCAGGTGATGGAGCCCACCCCGCCGGAGCCGCCGCCGATGAAGCCGCCGATCGAGGCGGTGCGGTAGGTGGAGGGGAACATGCGCAGTTCCTGTCGAGACTGCGCGCGGGTTTCCTCGTCGATCTTTGAAAGAATCGCGCCCGGCTCCGCGACCACGCGCCCCTCGCCGATCTCCCGGACCTTTTTCATCTCCGCCAGGTTCAGGACCACGCCACCGGACAGCGGCATGGCCTGGCCGTAGTTGCCCGTACCCGAGCCGCGCGGGGTGACCGGCACGCCCTGGGCGTGGCAGGCGGCAAGGACCCGAATCACCTCGTCTTCGCTTTTAGGCGTCACCAGCAGATCGCCGGAGACATGATCGAGCTGGCGCTTGAGCACCGGCGAGTACCAGAAGAAATCCCGGCTTTTCTGGCGGACCAGACGGCGGTCGTCGACCATCTCGATGCCGGCGAGCGCCTGTTTCAGTGCCGCAATATCGTAGTCGCTCATGCCGCTCCCTCCAGGGACTTGGATGACATCAGATCGTCGAGTTCCCGATAGTCGGGCAGTTCCCGCTCGATGAAGCGGCCGCCGCGCAAAACCCGCCGATTGCTTTCAGGCCGTGACAGCAGTTCGGAGTAGTTCCGGCCGTCGAACAACACCAGATCCGCCGTCGCTCCCACGGAAAAGCGGCCCAGATCCGGCTTGCCGATGATGTCGGCCGGCCAGCGGGTTATCGAGGAGACCCACTCGCCGAGCGGGCAGTCCAGTTGAAGGATCCGGACGGCTTCGCGCAGGACTTCCAGGCCGTCCAGGTCGCCGTAGCCGTAGAAGGGATCGCGGGTGTTGTCCGAGGCGACCGCGACCGGAATGCCCCAGTCGCGCATCTCCCGCAGCAGAGTGACGCCGCGCCAGTGCGGCGTTCGCGTCCCGTTGCGGTCCTGCAGGTACATATTGCACATGGGCAGGGACACGATGGAGATCCCGGCCTCCAGTAAAAGGTCCAGGCAGGCTTCGGCTTCCTCGAGCGGCTGGTTGGCGATGGAGCAGCAGTGTCCGCAGACGATACGCCCGGAGAAGTCGTTGCGGATCGCCGCCTCCGCAATGTGGCGCAGGCTTCGGGACTCCGGATCGGCGGTTTCGTCGCTGTGAAAGTCCAGATCCAGCCCGCGTTCGGCGGCCAGTTGGAAAATGATGTCCAGAGCTTCATCCAACTCCGGCATCATGAAGGTGACGGCGCCCAGGATCCCGCCCGATTCAGCCACCTGGTCTGCCAACTCCGGCCCGAAGCCCTCGAGAAAGCGGTCGATGCCCAGAATCGAGACGGCCTGCAGATCGATCCGCCCCGCCCATTCCCGGCGCATCTCGGCGAAGAGCGGCCAGGAGATCCTGTGCTGCGGGTCCGTGGAATCCAGATGCGTGCGCAGGGCCGCTGTGCCGTGGGCGTAGGCGCAACGGAGGGAGAATTCCATGCGCCGGCGCACGTCCTCCGCCTGCCAGTGCGCCTCCCGGTCTTCCATCACCGCCGCGAGCGCGCCGTCGAAAGTGCCGTCGGGATTGGGTTTGCGCGGCCAGATGTGTCCCTTGTCGATATGGGTGTGCATGTCGACGAAGCAGGGTAGAAGCATCCCGTCGCGCTGGTCGATCGTTTTGAAGCCTGGGCGTGGAGCGGGCGGTGCGATCTCCGCGACCCGTTCGCCCGCGATCCGAATGTCAGCGGCGATGAGACCTTCTCCGTCCGCGGCCTGTAGATCGAGATCGCTGCCGTTTTCCAGCAAGGCCACCGGCAGCCGGGCGTTGGTGATCCAGAAAGACTCCTCGGTGCCGCGCGCCGTCACATCAGTTCTCCCGCTTGATGGCGCTCTCATGCCACTTCCGCAGCAACAGGTGAGAGAGCAGGCTGAAGGTCAGGAAGATCAGAATGCCGGTGACCGAGATCAGGAGCAATGCGGCAAACATGCGCGGAATATTCAGGCGGTAGCCCGATTCGAGAATCCGGTAGGCCAGGCCCGCGCCGCGCCCGGCGGAACCGGCGGCGAACTCGGCCACGATCGCGCCGATCAGGGCGAGGCCGCCGGCGATCTTCAGGCCGCCCAGAAAGTAGGGCATGGCGGCGGGCAGGCGCAGATACCGCAGGGTCTGCCAGCGGGTGGCGCCGTAGAGCTGAAAGAGGTTCCGCAGATTGTGATCGGCCGAGTTGAGGCCCAGCGTGGTGTTGGAGAGGATCGGGAAGAAGGCCACGATCCAGGCGCAGATCAAGAGCGCCGTCGGGATGGAATCCACGTAGATCAGGATCAGCGGCGCGATGGCGATGATCGGCGTGACCTGCAGGATCACGGCGAAGGGGAAGAAGCTGATCTCGATCCATTTGGACTGGGTGAAGAGCACCGCCAGCCCGACACCGCCGGCCACCGCCACGGCCAGCGCGGCAAAGGTGATCTCCAGGGTCTTGACCAGCGAGACGGACAGCACCGCCCAATCCTTGATCAGGGTCTCGATGATCAGGCTGGGTGCTGGCAGGATGTAGTGCGGAATCTCGTTGATCCGCACGACCGCTTCCCAACCCAGGATTGCCGCCGTCAGGATCACGATCGGCAGGATGATGCGCAGCAGGCGTTCGCGCCGTTCGGCGGCTGCCCGCAGATCGGGTCCGGATTTGACGACGCTCTCTTCTTCAAGGGCGCTGCTCATGGGTTCCGCTTCACTCTGTCCGGAAGCTGCGCCGGCCTTCTCAGGGGGTGACACGTTCACGCCGTCGCACCCTCCGGCCCCGCGGACTGATGCAGCGCCCCGTGGAGTGCCCCGTGCAGCGCATTGGAAGCCGTCCGGCAGAGGTGGGCATAGTGCTCCGAAGTGCGGAAGCCGTCACCGCGCGGATGGGGCGCATCGTTGTCGAGTTGTTCGGAGACCCGGCCGGGCCTGGCCGCCATCACCACGATGCGATTGGAGAGATAGACCGATTCGAACACGCTGTGGGTCACGAAGACCACCGTCCAGTGATGGGTTTCCCAGAGATGCAGCAGGTCGTCGTTCAGTTTGAAACGGGTGATCTCGTCCAAAGCCGCGAAGGGCTCATCCATCAGCAGGATCTTCGGCTTGGTCACCAGGGCCCGGGCGATGGAGACCCGCATCTTCATGCCGCCGGAGAGTTCGCGCGGGTAGGACTTGGCGAAGCCGCCCAGGCCGACCATCTCCAGCGTTTCAGTGACCTCATCCCGCACCGCGCCGCGCGACTCCCCGTCCAGGCGCCGGGGCAGCCAGACATTGTCAAAAACGTTGGCCCAGGGCATGAGGGTCGGTTCCTGGAAGACGAAACCGATATCGCCGCGCTCCGGCTTGCCGCCCGGCCAGTGGACCTGCCCGTCGGTGGCGTCGCCCAGTCCGGCAATGATCCGCAGGGCGGTCGACTTGCCGCAGCCGGAGGGTCCCAGCAGGCTGACGAAATCGCCCTTGCCGATGTCCAGCGACATGTCCTGCAACGCCAGCGTGCCATTCGAGAAACGCTTGGAGACATGTCGCAGGGATACGACGTTTGAGGCCGCGGGTGCCGCCGGAGCGGCACCCGAATCTGTCATAGCATCGGCCATGAAGCCGGCCCCGCTACTGCTGCTTCAGGTCCAGGCCGACCTTCTTGTTGATGAAGTCCAGTGTATAGGACTGCTTATAGTCCACATCGGCGCTCACGATGCCGGCCTTGACCATCTTGTTGAAAAAGCTCGTCATGCGCGCTTCGTTCATAGCGCCGATGCCCATGGTCTCGGTGTCGCCGGAATCCACGATGCCGTACTCTTTCATCTTGTCGATGGAGAAAGCGATCTGCTCGTCCGTCATTTCCGGATTGTCCGTCTTGATCAGGGTATTGGCTGCGGCGTTGTCGCCGTACAAGTAGTTGTACCAACCGATGATGGAAGCATCGACAAACCGCTGTACGAGGTCGGGGTTCTCTTCGATCAGTTCGTTGCGCGTTTCGATGGTGGTGGAATAGGTGTCGAAGCCGTAGTCGGCGATCAGGAAGATGTTCGGCTTGATGCCCGCTTCCCGTTCGACCGCGAAGGGCTCGGAGGTGAGGTAACCCTGCTGACCCAGACGCTTGTCGGCGATAAAGGGGGCAGAATTATAGGTGTAGGGCCGCACCTGGTCCTCGGAGAAACCGTATTCCGAGATCATCCACTGATAAAAGCTGTTGAGGCCGTTTCGCCCGATCAGCAGGTTGATGTCCTTGAGACTTTCGAAGGTGTCCAGGCCCTGACCCGGGTGGGTCATGATGATCTGCGGTTCTTTCTGGAACACAGCGGCAACCGCTCTGGTCGGGATGCCCTGCTCGACCGCCGAAAAGGCCTGCAGCATGTTGCCGCCCATCAGGAAGTCGACTTTGCCGGTGGGCAGCAGCAGGCGGTTGTTGGCCTGGGGGCCGCCCGGCACGATGGTGACCTTCAGGCCGTGCTTTTCGTAGGTGCCGTCCGCGACCGCCTGATAGAAGCCGCCGTGTTCCGCCTGGGCCACCCAGTTGGTGCCGAAGGTCACTTCGTCCAGCGCCAGCGCGGAGGTAACTGATGCGGCGGCCAGCAGGCTCGCGGCCGCTGCCGTCCCAGCGGCGCGCTTGAGTGCCTTCACAACGGCGGTTTTCTCTCTCACCAATAGCATGACCCGGTTCTCCCTTGTTCTGCCTTCCGAGATTGACGCCGTTTTGGGTTCGGCGTTGCTGAAACCCGCGTGATCTCAACCCCTCTTTTGCTGCAAGTCCGGTGCCAGACAGCTTCTGTCGGCACCATCAGCGGTTGGGCGGCTGAAAAACTCCGCAGTTCAGCTTAATTCTTGGTCATTTGCTGACAATTTGATCGATACAGTACCACGGTTGATTTTTGAACAACAGTGGGCCCAAAGGCCTTCGCCCCGAGGCCTTCGCCCCGAGGCCTTCACCCCGAGGCCTGTGTCGTGAGATTACCGGGACACCAGCGACGACAGCGGGTGCCGGGACACTTCGCGGATCAACTGAGCCAAAGCGCCCGAGACATGGGTCACGATCGCTTCCCCGATCTCCGGCGTTGCCGCGCTGGCGTCGCCCGCGACCCCCAGGGGATGCAGGTCCTGCGCCTGCCATCCGATGCCCACGCCGCCGAGATAGCGCAGACGTTCGTTGGCGGCTTCGGTTTCCGGCAGCACCGGAACGAAGTTCGCGGCCTTGTCCATCTTCACCAGTTCCGGGCGCAGGTGCAGCATGATCGAGGTTTCGACCGTGCCGCCATGGATGCCGTGCCGCAGCTCGTCGGCACCGATCAGTCCTTCGGGCAGACCCATATTCCACCAGTTGGAGGAGACCGCCAGAATCTGCTGTTTCACCCGCAGCTCGCGGGCGACGATTTCCATCACCTGCGGCTGGCCGCCATGGGCATTGATGAAGAGAATCTTGTTCAGACCGGCGCGCCGCACCCCCTCGGCGACCTCGTACCAGAGGTCGATCAGGGTCTTGGCGGTCAGGGTCAGGGTGCCGGCGAAGGCCAGATGTTCATTGGACTTCCCGACCGCCTGGGTCGGCATCAGCAGGGCCGGGATATCGTCGGAAAGTTTTTGAAGCGCGCGCTTCGCCATCTCCTCCGCGATTACGCTGTCGGTGGAGACCGGCAGATGCGGCCCGTGCTGTTCGATCGCCCCCAGGGGCATCACGGCGACGGTGCTTTCCGGATCGAGGCCTGAAAAGTCCTCACTCGTCAGATCTTGCCAATAACGCAGCACTCTCCTTAACCTCGCGAACTGGAATCGAAACAGCGGCGAGTGTAGCGCAATGTTGAGTCATCACACACCCGATAGCATCCGAGCGCCTTTTGCGCTCTACAGCCATGGCGTCGTGGTTCCGCCCGGCACCCGCCTGCTCTTCGGTTCCGGTCAGCTCGGCATCGCGCCGGATGATGAGATTCCGGAAGACGCCGGCGCCCAGGCGGAGCTCTGTTTTCAGAGTATCGGTGCCTTGCTGGCCGATGCGGGCATGGAATTCAGCGATCTGGTCCGGATCAACAGCTTTGTCACCGACCGGGCCTATCTGAAGCCTTACATGGCGGTCCGTGATCGCTTCGTCACCACGCCCCCGCCGGCCTCGACCCTGATGATCGTCTCCGGTTTTGCCCGTGAAATCTTTAAGGTGGAAGTCGAGATCGTCGCGGCGCGTGCTGCGCAGAAGTAACCCAATCGGTTTTCTCTATTTGGTTGTTCCGATTCTCATCCCGCCTCCGGAACAGAGAGGAAAACTTATGCAATTATCGGACGCTGTGAGGGAATTCGATACATCTTAGGTGTTTGTTAGGAATTTTTCCCGTTATTTGCTTGTAGGCGGTTTAAATTTTAGACAAATCCAGTCGTTTTCCGGTGGCTATGCCGGAGGAAATACGGCGATAGAGATGCCGCTGCACAGGGAGCAACACACTGTCATAAGACCCCGCTAACAGGGGTCGATTGAAGAAGGGGTTGCGTGCTGTGTTTTTCCGGAAGTTCAACCTGCGAATTGCTCATAAGCTTCCCCTGACCATCGTCGGAACGGCCTTCATGATGGCCATTGGCATGGGCGTTTCCAATTACTGGGAAGCCTCCGATCAGGCGCTCGAAAGTGTCGAGGAAAAGCTTGATGCGGTCCTGACCAGCCGCGAAGCGGCGCTGAAAGACTACCTCCTTTCGATCGAACAGGATCTCCGTTACACGGCGAGCAACCCGGCGGTGCTTGCCGCTCTGGAAGAATTCAGGGCTGGATGGGAAGCGCTCGGTTCTGACCAGACCGAACGGCTGCAAAGACTCTACATCACCGAAAATCCGGAAAACATCGGCGAAAAACACCTGTACGATGCCGCCGATGATGGCTCGGACTACAGCGCCGCCCACGCCCGCTACCACCCCTGGTTCCGGCAGTTTCTGACCGAGCGCGGCTACTACGATGTGTTCCTTTTCGACGGCGACGGCAATCTCGTCTATTCGGTGTTTAAGGAGGCGGACTTCGCCACCAACGTCAACAGCGGCGAATGGAAGGAGAGCGATCTGGGCAACGCCTTTCGTGCGGCCCTGAGCGCCGGCCGCGCGGGCGCGATCTCCTTTTTCGATTTCGAACCCTATGCCCCCAGCAACGGTGCGCCGGCCAGTTTCATCGCGACGCCTATTCTGCAGACGAACGGAGAGCTCAGCGGCGTTCTGGTGTTTCAGATGCCAATCGACAGGATCAACGCCGTCATGGGCGTTTCCGCGGGACTGGGTGAAAGCGGGCAGGCCTATATCGTTGGTGCCGACCGGCTGATGCGCAGCCAGTCACGGCACGAGACGGAAAGCTCGACGATTCTTACGAAGGAAGTCGCCAACGAAGCCACGTTTGGTGCCCTGGAGGGCAAAAACGGGGTCGTGCAAACCACCGGTGCCAACGGCGAGACAGTTCTTGCCGCCTTCCATCATTTCACCTTTGAAGGCGTCACCTGGGCTTTGGTGGCCGAAGAAGATCTGAGCGAAATCATGGCGCCGGTCGTCGAGATGCGCAACAACATGCTCGCCATTGCCGCCGCTGCGCTGCTGGTGGTCGGGTTTCTGGGCGTGTCGCTGGCGCGCGGTATGGTGCGGCCCATCAATCGCATGACCCGGGTCATGACCGCCCTTGCCAACGGCGACACTGATCAGGAGGTGCCCTCCACCGGGCGCTCCGATGAAATCGGCGAGATGGCACAGGCGCTGCTGGTGTTCAAGGAGAATGCCGGCGAAGTGGAGCGTATGAAAGCCGAAGAGGATGCGCGTAAGGCACGGCAGGAAGAAGCGCTGAAAAGCGAACTGCTGCGGATCGCGGATGCGCTTGACCAGGAGGTCAAGGCTGCAGTCTCCGACACCAACAGCCAGGCCGAGGGTATGAAGCACAATGCCTCGGAAATGAATGCAATCATCAGCCGCCTGAGCAATCGCACCTCCGTCGTCGCGCAGGGTGCCGACCAGGCCAGCGGCTCCATCCAGACGGTGGCCTCGGCAACCGAACAGCTCTCCGCTTCCATCAGCGAGATCACCCGCCAGGTCGGTCAGTCCTCCTCGATCGCTCAGGCCGCGGCACAGGAAGCTCTTAAGACCGATAAGACGGTTGGCGGTCTTGCCGAGGCGGCGCAGAAGATCGGCGATGTGATCGACATCATCCAGGACATCGCCGAGCAGACGAACCTGCTGGCGCTGAACGCTACCATCGAAGCGGCGCGCGCCGGCGAGATGGGCAAGGGTTTCGCCGTTGTGGCCTCCGAGGTCAAGAACCTGGCCAACCAGACCGCCAAGGCGACCGAGGAGATCGGCTCCCAGATCGGCGCGATCCGCAGCGAGACCGAAGGCGCGGTCGATGCCATCCGCTCCATCAGCGAAACGATCCGGCAGATCAACGAGATCTCCGAGAGCATCACCGAAGCCGTCGGCCAGCAGAGCCAGGCGACCGGAGAGATCAGCGCCAGCGTGCAGAATACGGTCCAGCACATGACTGAGGTTTCAAGCCAGGTATCGGACGTGGCCGGCGAAACCGATCAGGTCAGCCGGCACTCGGGCAGCGTTATGGAGAATGCCGAGAACACCTCGAGCAACATCGACCAACTGGACACGCGGATGGGTGAGGCTCTGCGGGAACTCCGTGAATCCGCGGTCGGGAACCGCAGGCAGGATGACCGGCTGATCGGTACCTGGCAGGGCCGGGTGATCGCGGCGGGGCGGAGCGCGGATTGCCAAATCGGCAATATATCGCTGGGCGGTGCGCTGCTGCAGGGTTTTGACGGGTTGGCGACAGGAGAAACGGCGACCCTTCGCATCAACGGCCTGGATGGCGACATCCCCGCGTCGGTGGTCGTCGTCTCCGGGCAGGGCACGCATCTGAAGTTTCACATCGATGCGGCCTTTAAGGCAAAGCTGGAGCAGTTCCTGGAGCCGGTTGTTTCCAGAATTGCTTCCTGACAGTACAAATAAAAATCCTTCACGACGCGTGCTTCTCAAAACAGAGGCGCGCGTTTTCCTTAGGTGATTGCCTCAACTTTGTGCAGCAATTTACCTTGTTTTCATGAACAGCCGGCTATCTTGTATTTAAGCAAACAATTTAGATGAATTTTGTTCCGACAACAATTTATCCTGGGTTGAAGTGTCATGCTCGGTTTCTTGAACGATCTGAAAATCCGGAGTCGCCTCTTTCTCGCATTGCTGTTGCCGCTGTTAGGGTTGCTCGCCTTCGCAGGCATCACCGTTGTCAACCAGGGCCGGAGCGCGTCGGAGTTGGCGCATCTTCAGACGCTCGCCAATGTCGCGCCCGATATTTCCGCCCTGGTGCACGAACTGCAGAAGGAACGCGGAAACTCGGCCGGATTTATCGCCTCAAAAGGGGGGGGCAAGTTCGAAGAACGGCTCACCGCGCAGCGTCAGGCCACCGACCAGGTTCGCGCTGATTTCAACGAAATCATGAACGCCTTCGACGCGGACAGTTTCGGCGCTGATTTTGCGCAGAAGCTGAAATCGGCTCGAGACAGCGTTGGGGAACTCAACGCGAAGCGGAATTCAGTGAGCGATCTTTCTTTCACCGTGCCTGACATGGCGAAGTACTACACCGGCACCATCACGAAGCTGCTCGATGTTGTCGCGCTTATGGCGATCTTGAGCTCCGAAGTCCACATCACGGACGAGATCGCGGCCTACGTGAATTTATTGCAGGCCAAAGAGCGTGCCGGGATCGAGCGCGCCATGGGCGCGGCCGGATTCGGCAAAGGCGCCTTTGCGCCGGCTGTACACGAGCGCTTTATCTCCCTGATCGCGCAGCAACAGGCATACATCAAGGGGTTCGAGCTTTTCGCTTTGCCGGAACAGTGGGCGTTTTATGTTGAAACCCTGCAGGGCGAAGCGGTCGAAGATGTCGAGCGCATGCGCAAAATCGCCATTGCCAATCCCCACGGCGGCGATCTCGAGGGCATTGAGGCCGGCTACTGGTTCGATCGGATCACCCAAAAAATTGAGCTTCTGAAGCAAGTCGAAGACAGAGTCGCGCTAGACCTTCGGGCGATGGCGGCGAAGTACGGTAACGAGGCACAGAGCAGATTCTATCTGGCACTCTCCGTTACGCTCGCGCTTTTGCTTGTGACCGCCGTCCTGGTCTATGCGACAGTCCGCAGTATCACGGGTCCGGTTGCCCGCCTGACGGGCGCTATGTCGGACCTGGCAGACGGCGATCTGCAGGTTGAGATCACCTCCACCGAACAGAAGGATGAAATCGGTGCAATGGCGCGGGCCCTGCTGGTGTTCCAGGAGAATGCGATCGAGGTCGAGCGCCTGAAGCGTGAAGAGGAAGAGCGCCAGATCCGCCAGGAGCTGGAACTGAAGAAGAAGCTCAACGACATCGCCGACGAACTGAACCAAGAAGTCAAGGCCGCGGTCACGGACATCAACGCCCAGGCCGACAGCATGAAGAACAGCACCAGCGAGATGAACGACGTGATCGGGCGCTTGAGCGAACGCACGGCGACGGTCGCCGAAGGTGCCGATCAGGCCAGCGGTTCGGTGCAGACCGTGGCCTCGGCAACCGAAGAGCTCTCCGCTTCGATCAGCGAGATCACCCGACAGGTCAATCAGTCCTCCTCCATCGCCCAGGCGGCGGCCGAGGAAGCCGAGCGCACCGACCAGACCGTTGGCGGTCTGGCCGCGGCGGCGGAAAAGATCGGCGATGTGATCAATATGATCCAGGACATTGCCGAACAGACGAACCTGCTGGCGCTCAATGCCACCATCGAGGCGGCCCGGGCCGGTGAGATGGGTAAGGGCTTCGCCGTGGTGGCTGCCGAGGTCAAGAACCTGGCCAATCAGACCGCCAAGGCAACCGAAGAGATCAGTACCCAGATCGGCAGTATCCGTAATGAGACGGAAGGCGCGGTCGACGCCATCCGTTCGATCAGCGGGACCATCACGCAGATCAATGAGATCTCCGACAGCATTACGGAGGCGGTCAGCCAGCAGAGCCAGGCGACCCAGGAGATCAGCTCCAGCGTGCAGAACACCGTGCAGCACATGACCGAGGTCTCCACCCAGATCGCCGATGTCGCCTCCGAAACCGATCAGGTCCGCGGTCATTCCGGCAGCGTCAAGGAGAACGCCGACTCCACCTCGACGAATCTCGAGCGGCTTGACCAACGCATGGACGCCATCATGCAGGAGCTGCGCGACTCCGGTAACCGCCGAAAGGACGAACGGCTTGAAGGCTCCTGGCGGTGCCAGGCGGCCGCGGGCGGTCAGTCTCACAACTGCAGGATGGTCAATGTGTCTCTGGGCGGTGCCCTGCTCGAGGACCTGGAGGGATTCTCCGATGGCGACAGCCTCACGCTCTTCGTTGAGGGCTTCGGCGGTGAGCTGGCCGCTTCGGTCGTGACCGCATCCGACCGTCAGGCCCGCGTGATCTTCCAGATCGATGAGACCGTGAAAGACAGCCTCCGGCAGTTCCTCGGAATGGCAGCGTCGCAGGCTGCCTGATCCCGCCAGGGCTCTGCCACGGCGCGGCTAACCCCTTGCGCTTTCTCCCCCTGTCGAGCACCCTGTTGCGGCGCTACAGAACAAGCTCGCGAACAAGACAGACAGGGGGAACAATCCATGGCGGAGAGCGGCAACAAACTCGTGATCAGGAACATCGGCCTGCTGCTGAGCGGTGCGCTCGAGCAGCCGATCCTGGATGGCGATACGGTGGTCGCGATCGATGGCCGGATTGCCGCCTTCGGTAAGGAAGCGGACCTCGATACCGATCAGGCGGATGTCGTGGTTGACGCCAAGGGCACGACCCTATCCCCCGGCCTGATCGACAGCCATGTGCACCCGGTGATCGGCGATTACACGCCGCGCCAGCAGCAGATCAACTGGATCGACAGTTGCCTGCATGGCGGCGTTACCTCCATGATTTCCGCCGGCGAGGTCCACCTGCCGGGCCGGCCGAAGGATATCGTCGGCCTGAAGGCCATGGCGATCGCCTCCCAGCGCTGGTACGAGAACTTCCGCCCCTCCGGCGTCAAGGTCCACGCCGGCGCGCCGGTCATCGAAGAGGGCATGGAGGAAGAGGATTTCAAGCAGCTTTCAGAAGCCGGTGTAAAGCTGCTCGGTGAGGTTGGCCTGGGCAGCGTCAAGGCGGGTGACAAGGCCAAGGAAATGGTGGCCTGGGCGCGCAAGTACGGCATTCAGAGCACCATCCACACCGGCGGCCCCTCGATCCCCGGTTCAGGCCTGATCGACAAGGACGTGGTCCTGGAGGCCGACGCGGACATCATCGGCCATATCAATGGCGGCCATACCGCCCTGCCGGACGATCAGATCGTCTGTCTCTGCGAGCAGTGCCAGCGGGGTATCGAACTAGTCCACAACGGCAACGAGCGATCGGCCCTGCTGGCCATGCGCACGGCGCGCGAGCTGGAACAGGTCGAACGTGTGATCCTGGGGACTGATGCGCCGGCGGGTTCGGGTGTGCAGCCGCTCGGGATCCTGCGCATGATCGCCATGCTCTCGAGCCTGGGCGACGTGCCCGCCGAGATCGCCTTCTGCTTCGCGACCGGCAATACCGCGCGCATGCGTGAACTCGACTGCGGCCTGATCGAGGTCGGTAAGTCGGCCGACTTCGTGATCATGGACCGCGCCCAGCACGCGCCGGGCAAGACGATCCTGGAGTCGGTCGAGCAGGGCAATTTGCCGGGCGTCGGCATGACCATCATCGACGGCGTGGTGCGCAGTCAGCGCAGCCGCAACACCCCGCCGGCGACCACCCTGCCGGAAATTCAATAGTTCACGTCGTTCGAACAATGAAGTCGGGAACGATACCCGACTCGGCGATGTAAGGCGCGACGGCATGGCCTTTGAAGAGGCCGTGATCGGTCACCAGCACGCTTCGAAAGCCCGCCGCGGCCCCGCCGAGCACGTCGGTGTGCAGGGTATCGCCGACCATGGCGACGCGCTTTAACAGCGTGCCCGGCCGGTCACGCTCGATCCGCCGGGCGACTTCCTGAAAGGCATTGGCGAAGGGCTTGCCGAAGAACAGCGGTTCGATCCCGCTGCGGTCGGCCAGGTCGTGGGCGAAGAAGCCTGGTTCGAAGGAAAAGGTCTCTTCGAGGGGCGCCGTCAGATCCGGATTGCCCACCAGCACCGGCCGCGGTTTTCTCTGCAAAGACGCCACCAGCAGTTCCTGCCGCGCTGCCGTCCAGCCGGAACTGGCCAGTAGAATAAAGCCCTCGACAGCATCGTAGGCCTGCGGATCCTCCTCCAGTCGTACGGACCGGGCAGAGAGTTCTCCGATTCCGGAAACCGGCGGCGCCATGAAGCCCCAATGAAAATCCGGCGCGAAGCCGGCCATATGCGTGGCCAGCACGTCCCGGCTGGCGATCACCTGGGTGGGATCGAAGCTGTAGCCGAGCCGACGGTACTTGGCCAGCGCGGCTTCGGCATTGAGAGTCGCGCCGTTGGTCAGGACATAGGTGCCTTTGCCTGCGGCCTGTAGGCGCGCGATCGCATCCGGCGCGCCCGGTACGGCGGTTTCGCCAACATTGATCACCCCATAGGCATCCAGCACGAAGACGTCGAAGTGATCGGCAAGGGCCTCGAGGTTCTCCGCCTCGATGGCGCTGGCCGGAAAGGCGGCCTGCGGTAAACGATGGCGCACGGCCTCATAGCCCGCGAAGGCCCGCTCCGTGGTCATGGGTGGAGGATTGGGCAGGCTTACGGCTTCCCTGTCGACCGGACTCGCGATCAACTTCCAGCCGCCGCCAGTTTGCCGCCAGACTCTGCGAAGTAACCGCCAACCGCTCCGATGATCCTCTCGACATCCTCATCGCTGATGTCCAGGTGGGTCACCAGGCGGATCGCGGGCCGCTGGTTGGCGAAGACGATGCCCTCGGCGGCAAGGTGGGCGATCAGGCCCTCCTGCTCCTCTTCGCGGGGGCTGACGAACAGCATATTGGTCTGCCCGGGTTCATGCCGGACCTTCAGCCCGGGGAAGCCGGCCAGGCCCTCGGCCAGGCGTTTGGCACGGGCATGGTCCTCCGCCAGCCGATCGACGTTGTGTTCCAACGCGTAAAGGCCGCAGGCGGCCAGCACGCCGGCCTGCCGCATGGCTCCGCCCAGGATCTTTCGTGCCCGGAGCGCGCGGGCGATGAAATCCTTCGGTCCGCAGAGCACGGAGCCGACCGGCGCACCGAGTCCCTTGGAGAGGCAGAGCGAAACCGTGTCGATCTTGCGCACCAGTTCGGCAGGCTTGCTGTTTGAGGCCACCGCCGCGTTCATCAGGCGCGCGCCGTCCAGATGGACACTCAATCCGTTTTCGTGCGCGAAGTCTGCGATGGCCTCTATGTTCTCCTGGTCCTGCACCTGTCCCGAGACGGTGTTCTCCAGGCAGACCAGGCGCGAGACCGCGTAGTGCGGATCGTCCGGCTTGATTGCCCCCGCTACGTCTTCGAGCGACATGGCGCCGCCAGCGTCAGTCGGGACCGGGCAGGGTGAGAGGCTGGCCAGCACCGCCGCGCCCGCCGCTTCGTTCTGGAAGATGTGATTGACCTTGCCGACGATGAATTCCTCGCCGCGCTGGCAGTGGGCCATGAGGGCGGCCAGATTGCTCTGGGTGCCTGAGGGCAGGAAGAGGCCGGCCTCCTTGCCCAGCATTTCCGCGGCCCTGGCCTGGAGGCGGTGGACCGTGGGGTCCTCGTCGTAGACGTCGTCACCGACCTCGGCTTCGGCCATGACCTGGCGCATGGCGTCGGAGGGGCGGGTGACTGTGTCGCTGCGCAGGTCGATGATTCGCCGCCGGTTCCCGCCGGGCGTTTCTGGCTCTTCCCGCTTCATGCCCTCGTACATCGCCATGGACTGTCTGTTCCTCGATCTCTTTTCAGGTGGGGAGGGCGGCGACCACGTGGACCCGATGGCTCTCGCCCCCGTTCAGGGCGGTATGATAGCCGCGCGTGTCGGTAAAATACACCGATCCGTCGGCCGGAAGGTGGGTCACATGGTGATTGACGATGAAGAGCGCGCCCGGGTTGGTGATGATCGGGATGTGCAGCCGCGGCTCCGGGTCCCGGTGCCAGGAGTTGCAGTTGTAGGTGCCCTTGGACAGCACCCGCATGCGCCCGATGGGAAAGCGTTTCACCAGTTCCCGATGCACCTCTTCGAAGTAGGTGCCGGCGAAGGTGGGTACGAATTCGCTGAAGGCCTCTTCGTCCACGATCTCCTCGCGGGAAACCTCCTGGTAGCTGTCGTCGACCCGGGTATAGAAGCGGCCCGAGAGATCGTTCGGCGTTTCCACCTCGACCCCGGGCCGCCGGGTCAGGGAAAAGGCCCCGAAACCCTTGGCCAGATCGCCCTTGAATTCGACCCGCTCGAGCGCCTGTGTCAGGGCCTCCCGGAGCCTGCCGATATCGAACTTCAGATCGAGCCTCCCGATGCCCGGTCCCGGCAGGAAGTTGGCCACGGACTCGGTGTCCGGCCGCTCGGCGAGCCAGGCCTTCATGGCCGCGGCGTCCCGTTCAATGCTCTGGGCTGAGGTCAGCATGCGTCGCGCGCTCCCGTCTTTGCGCTGAGGATCCTGACCAGATTGATCCCCAGGACGACGCGGATCGCAAGCGTGAAAAGCGACCCCTACTTGTCTTTGCGGGTAAAGGCTTGGTCAGAGGAAGGGGGCCGGTGCCGTGCCGCACCCCCCTCCTGTTTCCCGCAACCGCTCCCGTCAGATCAGCAGGAAGTCGCTTTCGTTGAGATCCACCAGGTCGAAGCGTTCCAGGGTGATCGATCCGGCCTCTCCAAAATCCACCACCGTATCCTTGCCCTCCTGGACCGCGGCGCCGAGGATGTCGCTTTCGGTCGCGAAGAGATCGCTCTCCACCAGGATCAGATCGTCATCACCCCGCCCGGCGTTGAAATCTGAGATCACGTCGTCGCCGAAGAGACCGGTGAAGATGAAGCTGTCACCGTCCTTGCCGCCGACTAGCAGGTCGTTGCCGGCCCCACCGTCGAGGGAGTCGGAACCGGCGCCGCCCTCCAACTGATCGTTGCCTTCGCCGCCGGACAACAAGTCGTCGCCCTCCAGGCCCAGAATCAGATCGCTCGGCAGGGTGCCCGTCAGTTCGTCGTCGCCCTCAGTGCCGCCAATCCGATTGTAGGCCAGCATGGCGCTCTCCTGGATCGACTCGATATCGCTGTTCCGCTCGATCACATCGGCCAGGCTGATATCCCAGAGGGCCTCGAGCTGGTCATCAGGCAGGTCCGAACCTTCGCTCCAAAAGGGGTCGCCATCGCGCAGGCGTTCGAACTGATCGATGATGACCGTGGCAAAGAGTTCGCCGACGATGCCACCGCCCGTTGGGTCTTCGGCCAGGCCGCCGATCCAGGCGTCCACCAGATTCACGTCGCCGTAGACCTCTTCCAGTGCGTCGGCCAGTGCCGCATCCGAGGTGATATCGCCGAAGTCCTCGGCCCGCGTCAGGCCGACCGCTTCGCGCAGGTCGTTGTAGGTCGGCACCCCGAGATCGCGGCCACGTTCGATGTTCAGCACCGCCAGATCCAGGCCGCCCTCGCCGGGCGCGCCGAAGAGGGCGGAGCGCACATCCTCGACGATCTGCGTGTCCAGTTCCTGCGCTGTCCCATCGGCCAGGCCACGCAGGATCGGATCGATCCCGCCGTTCCCGGTGATCTCTTCCGGCGAGAAGAAGGCGTCACGCAGCGAGAGGTTGCCCGCGGCGATCACCGAGCCGTCCTCCTCGAGCCGCTGGATCTCCGGCGATAGCAGACTATGGCCGAGCCGGAAAACCGCGGTCGAGAACTCCACGGAGATGCCTGTATTGACCGTGGGGTCGTAGCCTTCGTAGGCGGCGATGGCGTCCTCCCCGACCAGCAGCGGCAGGAACTCGTTGTAGGTGATGGCCTGGATCTCTGCTTCCACCATCTGACGGGCCGCCTGGTAGAGCTCGTCGTCGCTCAGGCTGGGGTCCTGTTTGGCCAGCTTGTCGACCCAGCGGTTATGCTCGCGGGGAAAGAGCGTCTGCATGGAGGTCAGCGCGACGTTTTCCCCGGCCCGTACATCGCCGGCCAGCACATTACCGCCTTCCGTGATCAGCAGCAGATCCTCGTCATCCAACAGCAATTTGCCGCCCTCGCCGCGCAGGGCTTCGGCCGTTTCTGCGTCTGAGCCGTAGACCATGGAGGCGTCGATGAAGGCCGTGATCTCATTCTCAAATTCCCGCGGCGTGGTCTCGCCCGTGCCTTCGACCGGATCGACCCGGAAGAAGGGGATGATGGCATCGCCTTCACCGGCCGGATCGAAGGCCGGGTCGCCCGCCGGCACTGCAACCGGCGTGAACTCGCTTTCACCGGCTTCCGTCAGGTCGATGTCATGGTCGAGGAACTGCCCCCAGGCCCAGAAGAGATCGCTCAGGCCGAAGGAACTGGGGTTGTCATCTTCCTGCTGGACCACCGCGTTGCTGATCTCGCGTGCGTTCGGCAGATCTTCGGAAACCGCACCGATCCCATCGGCATAGCGCGCCTCGTCGAGCCGCAGCAGCGTTTGGCCCGTCGCGCCCCAGTCCGGTTGATCCGGGTTGGAGCCGGCGCCGTCAACGGGCCTGGGCTCCAGCAGCGTGACCTCTTCGCCGTCCCGCCGGCCGCCTCTTCCCGGGCCTTCGCCGGGCTCGTTGTCGCGGCTTTGCCTGCCGCGCTCGTTTCCACCGTCGTCTCGCCTCTCGCCGCCGCGGCGGCCGTTTCGTTCCTCGAAGTTGAGCAGCGGCTCTTCATTCCCTGCAGTGCTTCCCGGGTCGAGGGCGGCGTCCGAAATCCGACCCGTCTCTGCAGTCTTCTCTGCCCTTCGCATCAATTCATCTCCTTCGCATAGCGTCTGACTGAACTCGCCGCGACTCCTGCCGCGCCGAACGAACACGCCGGGCCGCTGTTATGCGTCAGTCGAATGAAATGAAGCTGAAAGGGGCTTTCAGGTTGGCTTCAGGTTTGCGTGATGGTTTTCCGCCCTTGCCTGATACTTCACGCCTAGTGAGAGAGGAATAGCGGGACCGGAGAGGTCTTGATCAACTGCAGGGCATTCTTGCCGAAGCGCTGACGCATCAGGATCTTGCGGTAGCTGCTGCCCAGCACGATCACGCCGGCCTCGCTGCGCGCCGCCATCTCCAACAGACTGTCCGCGACTTCGCCCTCCATCTGGGTCACGCTCGGATTGAGACCGTGAAGGCGGCAGTAGTCGGCCGCTTCCTGCAGGATTGTCTCCGCCGGCTCGCCGCTCTTGGGCCCTCCTACGCAGACGATCTGCACCTCGATTCCCGGCCAAAGCGACATCTGCGCGAACTGCTTCATCGCCTTCGCCGATTCCGGTGAGCCGTTGTAGGCGATCACCGCCGAGCGCACCGGTTTCATGTCCTCCGTTACCGCGAGGATCGGCCGCACGCCCTTGGCGATCAGCTTCAGCAGGGCATTCTGCACATCCGGCAGCACGCCGTAATCGAACCATCCGCGCACGCCCAGGACGCAGAGATCCTGATAGCGCCAGTTGGAGGTCAGCACCTCCAGCGGATCGCCTTCGGCGCGGAGGGCGTGCATCGGCACTCCGGCCTCCGCGCAGGCCGATTCCAGTTTTTCGAGTGCTTGTTCATCCAGCTTGTGGCTGCGCGCGATCCGCTGTTCCCGCAGGTTCTGGGCGTATTTGGCCGCTCCGATCGGTACCGGGCCCAGCGCCGAGAGGCGATCCACGTCCACGACCGAGACGGCGCTGATTTCCGCGCCGTGCTTTTGCGCCAGATCGACGCTGGCCGCGATTTTCGCTGGCAGGGCGGGGGTGCCGGCGATGCCGACCAGTATGCGCTTGAGCATCTTCATTCCTCCAGTCTTTGAGATGGTTTCTGTTCAGTCGTCTTCCCCGGATCAGGGGGTGATCGCCACCTTCAGCACGCCGTCGCGCTGGTTCGCGAAGAGCTCATAGGCCTCTTCGATCTGATCCAGGCTGTAGCGGTGAGTGATCAGCGGTTTCAAGTCGACACGCCCGGATTCGATGCTGTTCATGAGGCGGCGCATGCGTTCCTTGCCGCCCGGGCAGAGGGAGGTGACGATCTTGTGGTCGCCCAGGCCGGCATGGAAAGCTGAGAGAGGAATCGTGAGGTCCTCCGCATAGACGCCCAGGCTGGAGAGGGTGCCGCCCGGCTTCAGGACCTTGAGGCATTGCTGGAAGGTCGTCTGCAGCCCCAGGGCCTCGATGGCCACATCCACGCCGCGGCCGCCGGTCAGGCGCAGGATCTCTTCGACCGGGTCCTGCTTGCTGAAATCGACGACGATATCGGCGCCGGTGCGTCTGGCCATCTCTGCCCTCTCCGGCAGGGCCTCGACCGCGATGATCGTGCTGGCGCCGCGCAGCTTCGCACCGGCGGTGGCGCAGAGTCCGATCGGCCCCTGAGCGAAGACCGCCACCGTATCGCCGATCTGGATATTGCCGGATTCGGCGCCGGCGAAACCGGTCGACATGATATCGGGGCACATCAACACCTCTTCGTCGCTCAGGCCGTCGGGCACCGGCGCCAGATTCGCCATGGCGTCCGGCACCAGCAGGTACTCGGCCTGTGATCCGTCGATCGTGTTACCGAAGCGCCAGCCGCCCATCGGCTTCAGGCCATGCGCGGCGCTCTGACCGTCCTGGGCGCAGAGCCCGTCGAGGCAGGCATTGGAGTAACCGCTGGGGCAGATCGCGCCGGCGATCACCCGCTGGCCTTCATGATAACCCTCCACGTTTGCACCCAGCTTTTCGATCACGCCGACCGGCTCGTGCCCGACGGTCAGGCCCCGTTCCACCGGATATTCGCCCTTGAGGATGTGAACGTCCGTCCCACAGATCGTGGTCAGGGTGATGCGGACCAGGGCGTCGTTCGGCCCGACGTCGGGGAGCGGTTTGTCGTCGAGAACAATGCGGCCCGGTTCAATGAAAAGCGCGGCGGTCATCATGGTCGGCATGGCTGTCGGCTCCTGTTGAATGCCTGTCATCCATGCCAGTTTGCGCTAAAGTATGTTTATTGACTTTGATTTCGATCAAACTAAGCTATTTACGCCAGATCAATGTTATTGACGTTTTAACGAAGGAGACAGGCGGAGATGCTCAGCCGTCCCTTTTTCACGATCCAGGAGATTTCGGAGCTGCTGAAGATCAGCGAGGTGACCGTGCGCGGTTGGGTTCACCAGCGCGAGCTGCGCGCCGTGCGTTTCGGCCGCGAGTTCCGCGTCGCCGCCAAGGATCTGGAAGCCTTCGTGGATGCCCATGTTCTGGAGCCTGCACCGCCGCGCAAAGGCTCCCCGGTCAAATGATCTCGAATGACTGAAACAGGCTCTAAAGACCCAATAGAGAGAGATCCAATGCACCGTCACTTTGCGGCGGGCACCAGTAATAGCCGCCGGTGACAGGGCGGCTGATACGGAAGAGGCCGTCGATGATGCCGTCTTCCGCGCCGGTCATGCGTTTCAACTGCGCCTCGAAGGCCTCGAAGGACTTGCCGAAGGCCGAGAAGTACAGTCCCGCGCCTTCGCCGTTCGACCAGGGCATGGAGCGCCGCAGCAGGAAGGCCTCCGGATCGAAACTCTCCTGCGCGGTGCGCTTCACGTGGGCCGAGGCGGGGGAACCTTCGAACTCCACATTGTCCGACAGCCGCCGGCCGATGATGTTGTCCTTGTCGTCCTGTGTCAGGCTGTCAAAGTGGTCGAAGTCGTGGAGCCACTGCTGGGCGGCGACGAAGCTGGAACCTTCGAGCCCCGGCCCGGCGTCCTGAAGAATGGCCGCTTCGACCGCGTCTTCGCCTTCCGGGTTTTCCGTTCCGTCCTCGTAGCCGGTTAAATCGAGCCCGCTCTTATAGCGGAAGGCCTCAACGCTTCGGACACAGCGGAAGCCTGCGCTGACCGCCATCGTAAAGTCGCGGGCGGCATGCAGCACCTCGCCCCGGTCCTCGCCCGTCACCCAGCACCAGAGGTCGGCCTGGGTCGAGGGCACCTCGCAGCCGGGGCCGCTCATGGCCGGAAAGGCGCGCAGAAGATCGATCGGGCTCCCGGCAGCCTGCGCCAGCCCGCAGCCGAGCCCGACGACCCGCTTCTGGCCATCCGGCAGTTTCGTGAGAGCCGAGAGGCCGGCGCGCGGATCGCTGTCGGGCAAGGTCACGAACTCAAGATAGCGGGCATGGGAAGGAACGGGCGCAAGAATTCCCGGTTGCGGTGCACTCACAGTCTCTCTCCAAGATCTCTGCGGCTGGTTGCTGCCGGAAGATTTGGAGGGATTCGGCGGGGATATGCAACTGAATTTGTGCCGCTCCGGGCATCTGGAGGATTGGGCGGTGAGAGGCTGCGTCATAAAAGCCTTTTTCAGGGAAGACTGCTCGGAAAGGTAGAATTCCGGCAAAGCTGGTGATAGGTTTCGGCGCAACTCATCGCTGGAAAGAAGAGCTTTATGCAAGCTATTGACCGATTGTTTCCCCGTCTCTTTGCCTGCGGACTCCTGCTCTCCCTGTTGAGCGCTTGCGGCGTGAACGACATCCCGACCTATGACGAGGCGGTGAAGGCGGCCTGGGCCCAGGTCGACAATCAGTACAAGCGCCGGGCCGACCTGATTCCCAACCTCGTCGAGGTGGTCAAAGGCTTCGCGGCGCAGGAGAAAGAAACCCTGACGGCGGTGATCGAGGCGCGGGCCAAGGCGACCCAGATGCAGATCCCCAGCGACATCCTCTCCAACCCGCAGGCTTTTCAGCAGTTCGAGGCAAATCAGGGGGCCATTGGCCAGGCGCTCTCACGTCTTCTGGTGACCGTGGAACGCTATCCGGATCTCAAATCGAACCAGAATTTCCTGAGTCTGCAGGCGCAGCTCGAGGGCACGGAAAACCGGATTGCCGTGGCTCGGCGCGACTACATCCAGGCGGTTCAGGTCTTCAACACCGAGCTGCGCACCTTCCCGGGGCGCATCTGGGCGTCGCTGCTCTATTCGGATCTGACGCTGCGCGAAACTTTCAGCCAGCCTGAGTCCGCGGCGGAAGCGCCGAGCGTGAAATTCAACTGATCGGCTTGCCTGTGCGTTCTTCCAAAGCTTTTTTACTCGTCGCCTGTTTGCTGCTGGCGCTGCAACTCCTGGCGCCTTCCGCTACCGCTGCCCTTGAGTTTCCCGTGCTCACCGGCCGGGTGGTGGATAACGCCAACCTGCTGAGCCCGGATCTGGAGACCCGGATCACCAGACAGCTTGAACAACACGAGGCGGCGACCTCCAATCAGGTTGTGGTGGTGACCCTGCCGTCGCTTCAGGGCACCTCGATCGAGGATTATGGCTATCAGCTCGGTCGGCACTGGGCGATCGGGCAGGCGGACCGGAACAACGGCGCACTGCTGATCGTGGCCCCCAATCAGCGCAAGGTGCGCATCGAGGTGGGTTACGGCCTGGAGGGCGACCTGCCCGATGCGATCTCCAAGACGATCATCGAGCAGGAGATCCTGCCGGCCTTTCGCCGAAACGACTTTCCGGGCGGTATTGCCGCCGGTGTCGACGCGATTCTGGCCGCGATCGAGGGGAGTTACGAACCGCGTGGTGAAGCGTCGGCACGAAAGAAAGAGCTTCATCCCCTGGCCGTATTCTTCCTCGTCTTGATTGCCTTCGTAGTGATCTGCCTAAAGGAGGCTTCCGGCGGCCTTCCGGTCGTTGGTTCTGGCAATCGCTCCAGTGGATTGGGCAGCGGCGGCGGGTTCGGCGGCGGTGGTTTCAGTGGCGGGGGCGGCAGCTTCGGCGGCGGCGGTTCCTCGGGAGGATGGTGAGATGGCGTTTCTGACGGCGGAAGAAAAACAGCGGCTGCAGGCCAGGATCAGGGAAGCCGAAAGCCGCACGGCCGGTGAACTGGTCACCGTGATCGCGCGGGAAAGCGACGCCTATCCCTACATCCCGCTGCTCTGGGCCGCCCTGGCGGCCCTGGCGGTTCCACCGGTCGTCACGGCGCTCGCCTTGCCCTGGCCGCTCTCAACGGTCGCGATCATTCAGCTCTCGCTCTTCCTGGTGCTGGGTCTCGGCCTGCGCTGGTCGCCCCTGAAAATGCGCCTGATCCCCAAGAGCGTTAAAACGCGCCGCGCCGCCCGCACCGCCCGTGAAGTCTTTCTCGCCCAGGGCCTGCATCACACGGAAGGCCGCAGCGGCCTGCTGATCTTCGTCTCCGTTGCCGAACACTACGTCGAGATCCTGGCCGACAAGGGCATCGACGACAAGGTCACGCAGGATCAGTGGGACGCCGTCGTTTCCGACTTCGTCGGCGCCGTCAAGGCCGGTCGTACCGCGGAAGGCTTTGAACAGGCGGTCGATGCTTGCGGCACGCTCCTGGCTGAACACTTTCCCGCAAAACCTGGCGATAAAAACGAGCTGCCGGACCATCTGATCGAGATCTGATATGGCCGGCCTGACAAGAAGCTTCGCACGCTTTTCCAGTCTGGCGGCCCTGCTTTTGATTTTCCAAGTCGCAGCGCCTCCGGTGTTCGCAGAGGCGGAGTCTTTTTCTCACAGTGGACAGATCCTGGATAACAGCGCGAGGCTGAACGCCGCGCAGGAAGAGCCGCTCTCAGAATCGGGCGGCTTCTCCACAGCGTATATCTACCTTCTCCTGATCTTTGGAATTGGGCTGATACTCTGCCTCAAGGACAGGTTCGGCGTGCCCGAAGTGATACCAAGGGGCGATAATATTGCACCGCAGGGATTGTCTCCAGGGACCTTCGGGTAGAAGAAGAGCCGCAGGCGATGCGGCGGGCATCGGTAAGGCTTTTCGACGCCCTCCGAAGTTCCCTGGAGACAACCGGAACGGCAGTTTTCTGAGGCTTTCGGACTGCGTCGCGCGCTGCTTCCGATACACCGCATCGCTGCGCTCCGCGCTCCTGGCCGAAAACCTCAGAAGACTGTCCCTGTGATGCAATATTATCGCCCCTTGGTATAACACTTACCATGGAGATGGTTGGCGCGATCGCGGCGCCGGCTGGTTCGGCAGCAGCGGTTGGGGGAGCGAGGGCGGTGACGGTGGCGGCGGTTCATCAGGCCGCTGGTGAGGCGTGCCACTGCCCGGCTCTAACCCAGGCGCTCCGCCAGCTTTTCGAGCGCCGCGCAGTCGGCGTTGGCGAAGGCCAGCCTGAGGTAAGCCTCCTGTCCCGCGCCGAAGAAGGCGCCGGGCAGGCAGAGCACGCCGCGCTCCTCGGCAAGCCGCTGTGCCACCTCGGCCGAGCCGGTACCTTCGAAAGGGTGGCGCAGATAGCTGAAATAGGCGCCGATGCTCTCAACCCGCCAGGCGGGCAGGGACGCCATCACTGATTCCAGCGTCGCCCGGCGCCGGGCGATTTCAACCCGGTTCGCGCGGCGCCAGTCGGCCAGTTGTGGCATAGCTTCGGCCACAGCGACTTGCGCGGCCCGCGGCGCGCAGATCTGCAAATTGTCCATCACCTTGGCGAGATTCTCGATGACCTGGGTGTCGGCGGTGACGGCGCCGAGCCGGTGTCCGGGAATGCAGAAGGACTTGGAAAAGCTGTAGAGTCCGATCAGGTGCTCCCGCCAGTTGGGACGCTGAAACAGGCGGTGCGGCAAGTCCTGATCTGCCGGCAGGAAGTCCCGGTAGGTTTCATCGACCAGCAGCCATAGCCCGTGTTCGACACAGAGGTCGAAGAGGCGCTCCATCAGCTCTGGCGGATAGACGGCTCCTGTCGGATTGTTGGGGGTGATGCAGACCAGCGCCTTGACCTCCGGCGTGATCGCCTTGGCCAACTCCGCCGGGTCCGGCAGAAAACCCTTTTCGGCGCTGGCCGGCACCTTTTCCACGCCGATTCCCAGCATGGCCAGTGTGGTCTCGTGATTGAAGTAAAAGGGCGTGATCAGAAGCAGTTTCTCGCCGGGCCCCGCGACGGTCATTGCCGCGGCGACGAAGGCCTGGTTACAGCCTGAAGTGATATGCACCTCGGTCCCGTCGAAGCCGGCTCCGTGACAGCGCGCAAGGTCCTGCGCGTAGGCGCTTCGAAGCACAGCCTCGCCCTCGATATCGCCGTAGCCCAGCAGATCCGGTCGGCTTGCCGCCGCGCTCAGGCGGTCAAGCAGCAGCGGCGGCGGTGCATAGCCCGGCACCGCTTGTGAAAGATCGATGAGCGCCCCGTGCCGGCCGTCGTAGTTTCCGGCGGCTTTCTGGATGACGGGAATGGGCGGCGCGCTGAGGTTGGCGATGGCTGGATTGATCAAGGCGGAAGCTGTCATGGAGATTCTGGTAGGCCCGGGAAGGTTCGAAGGCGTCTAGAGCATATTCCGACCACATGGGATCATTTGACCGGTGAGATTTTCTGTTCTGACAAGGCGCGGCTCGCAATGCGATGCAGCGCATCGGATGCCGCCGCATCGGATAAGAGCCGCAACGCAGTCAGGGCAGGAAAGAACCCGGCCTTCGGTGGGCTTTGAAGGCTCATCGGCAGCGTTGCGATGTTTGCCCGATACGCTGTATCGCGCTGCGCAACGCGCCTTGCCGAATGAGACTTCAAAGCCCATCAAATTGATCCCGTGTGGTCGGAACATGCTCTAGCATGGCGGATTTGAAGTTCGAAAGGAACCTGACGCAAATGATACGAACTTCAGAATCGAGACACTGGAATAGCTCTATTTTATGAGCCGGGCCGGTTCAAGAACTATGGGAGGCTGGACCGCCTTTGTGTCGATTCACCCTTATGCCGGTCTGCCCCTGTGCCGATCTGACCATGTGCCGGTCTGAGCTTCATCCCTGCAAGAAGGGATGCGCCTCGTGATGGTATTACCTCCTTTTTAATGCCTCAAATTAGCTGTTGATGCTCTTGATTATAAAAAAATTCGAAAATACTGCAAAAATGTGTTAAAATTTAAGCTATTGCTATAGTAAAAATGGAATGATTTCCGAAATAAATCCTAGAGTTGTGAGGTTTTGATTTCGGGAGATCGAGTGAAATGCTTTTAACGCAGGCGAACTTAAGCGATGAACGCCAGCCGGTAACCTGGGCGCCAAGTGCTTTGCATGCGTTGATGTTGGATTTTTTTGAAGAGCATGCCCGCCCCCAGGGTTGGGTGGCCAAGTCGTCCGTCGATCCCGTTAACTTCAAGAGCGCCCTGCCGAACGTTATGCTGCTTGAGCGGACGCAGGAGGCCGATTGGCGCTTTTCGGTGGTTGGAACCGGTGTCGTCTCGGCTTATGGGCGGGACTTTAGCCGCAGCCTGCTGAGCGAACTGTCCTATCTGCCTTGTCAGGCGGTTTATCAGACCATGATTGACGCCTGCGTCTCGGCGTCGCGGCCCCATGTCTGTGTCGGCCAGATGCGATATCCGCAGCGGGAATTCATCGACACGATAAAGACCGTCATTCCCATCTCTGACAATGGCGGGGACGTGACTCACTGCCTCTTCGTTCTGTCCATCGAGCGGAGCCCGGAGGCCTTCGTTCACCTCTACGAGCCCACGCCGCCGAAGAGCGCGCAGGACTGCCTCTATAAAGTGGTGGAACGGCAGACCTCGGCAGGACATTCCACCTGGTCTGTCGACTTCGTGCGTGAAATTCAGTCTCCGGACTCGCTCAAAAGAGCGGATTGAGGGCCCGGCCGCGCCTTACGCACAGGCACGCAGACCCCGCATGGCTTCGAACCATTTCAGCACCGCGTCGCGCTCCAGCGGCAGTTCACAGGCCATTTCCGCACCGAAGGCCGCCCAGGCCTCCGCGTAGGCTGGGCGCAGAGCGGTCAGGACCGGCACGCCGGCGGCCACCGCCGCACCGATGAGATCGCGAAAGCCCTTGCCTTCGCTCTCGCCCCGGCCGAAGCGGTTAAGGATCAGCAGGTCTGTGTCGGGGTTGAGATTGTTTTCCAGAAAGGCCGCGCAGTCGGCCAGGGCGCCGGAATTCAGCCGGCAGCCCCGGGATTGCGAACCCAGGGACTGCGAGATCCGAAAGCTGCGGTCCGAACCGATGACTTCCAGATCCATATCGGCGCAAAAACACTCTCCGTTCGAGAGGCCCCTGCCCTGCAGCACGCCCTGAACGCGCCGTCCCTGTGCGGAGAGCTGCTCTTCAACCGACCGCAGAAGAGCATCGACATCGCCGTGATCGCAGCGGATCGCCGCCAGGAGTGCTGAAGTCATCGTCATTCCACCGCCATAGAACTGGAATTCCACGTCCACCGACCATAGGCCACGCGGTTCCGGCAGACCAGGGGAAGAAGTGTCGCAGGCCGCCGCTGAGACTCGCACTGGGCCAACGATGAAGGCCTTGCGAAAAAAAATTGGAATAATGCGCAGGGCGAAGTTGTTGTTGCGATATCAAGGGTTCATTGCTTGCCGTCACCGCGGCAGGCAAATCAAAGTGGGGATAATCGAATGCTTGCAGAAATTTCTCAAAAGCAGCCGTTGCGATACGATGCGAATGCGAATCTGTGGGATGAGATTGAGCTTTCCCCGGCACCTGAGCACACAAGATTGACGACCGGATATGCGGGGTCACCGCCATGGGGCGCGCCTATGAAGTCGCCGTCCTCTCCGCGGTTGCTGCCGCTCATCCCCGGCGAGGTCCTTGCAGTCAGCCCGCCTGAAGAGGCAGCACTGTCACCGGCCTAGCCGGTCACTTTCCCGACCGACCACATCATTCAATCCCGCCCTCTGGCAAAGACGCCTAGGGGGCCGACACGAAAAGGAGCTTGCCATGTTCGGCACGCCAGCAGTCGTGCGCGGTACCGCGCGCATTTTTAACGGACATCTGATCGAAGCTTTCAACCAGGGCGACCGGGTGGAAGGCGTGGGAAACATCATGCGGGCCATCCCCGAAACCAACGACGGCATCTGCAAGTCCCTCTGCATGAACTGGGTCGCCCATCACGCAAACGACACGCCGACCACCTTCGCCGCGGCGGCGAAGGCCATGGGACGCCAAGGCAATCTGCGCAGCGGCGGCAACTACTCCGGCGTGGCCATGGCTCTCAACCAGCTCGCCTACGGCAAAGCGCTCGACAAAGCCAGGAGTTGGGCGGAGGCCGGCCGTATCAAGGACGCCTTTACCGACGAGTTTCTGCGCAAACACGGGATCCTGCGGCAGATGAAGATCAGTAATCCGGCGCTGAACCTGACCTCACCTGGAATGAAGGTCGGCCGTGCCACCCGCGCTGTTAATACCGCCTTCGCCTGGCGGCTGGCCAGGGCCATCGTCGGCAACCACAGCGCCCGCTACTGGTCCTACAAGATCATCTCTCTCCATGGCTCTGCGGGTGGGCACGCGGTTGCCGCCTTTGTCGGCGCCGACGCCATGTTCTTCGATCCCAACTACGGTATCTTCTACTTCGAGAAAGCTGCCGACTTCCTGAAGTGGTTCGGTGCCCCCGGGGGTTACTACTGGGAATCCGAGTATGTGAAGCATCTGGGCGACGACTACGTCATCAAGTCCTACGCCAAGAAGGCTTGAGGAGATCGTCCCTGTTCGAACCGGAACGGCAGGCCGCTATCTTCAGTCCTGCGCTTCCGGTTCGAAAACCTGGCTCGGCGCAACGCCGAAGAAACCTCTGAAGTCCCGGCTGAACTGCGCGGGGCTGGCGTATCCCACGGCGTAGGCCGCTTCCGTGACCCTGGCTTTCCTGTGGACCAAAAGTTCCCGCGCACGCAGTAACCGCTGTTGCTTGAGGTGCTTCAGCGGCGAGGTTCCGAAGGCCGCCTTGAAGTGCCGGTGGAAACTTGCGGCGCTCATGCCCACGGCGGCGGCCATCTGCTCCACGCTCGGCGCCGCGGCGGGCGCCGTCTCCAGCTTCCGCAACAAAGCGCCGATCCGCGCTTCCGGCCGGTCCGGCCGCGTCTGGGCCAACAGGGTGCGCCCGTGTTCTTCCTGCAGGGCGTAGTAAAAGATTTCCCGCAGCGTCGCCGGCGCCAGAAGCCGTGCCTCGGCCGGGGTCTTGAGCTGCCCGACCAGGCGCGCGACCGCATCGCGCAGCTTTGGCTGCAAGGGCAGCGGCTCCACGCCGAGACTGGTTTCCTTCGGCAGGGCGTTCGGCAGCAGTTCGGAAAAGGCCGCGGCCAGTTCGATCAGCAGGCTGGGATCGGCCTTCAGGAAGATCCCGACCAGCGGCGTCTCCCGGGAAGCCTCGGTCTCGCACTCGAAACAGACCGGCAGGCCGACAGCGAGATAATTGCCGGCGTCGTAACGGAAAGAGGCGCCGTTCAGATAGCCGGTCTTATGCCCCGATACGATCACCGCGATCCCGGCCGGATAGACCAGCGGCGTCCGCGCGATCGCCCGGTCGGACCAGAAGAGCTGCACGTTGGCCAGGGGCGTGTCGACGAAGCCCGGAACGCCGGTGCCGCCCAGCGCGCCGCGCAGTTCGAGAATGCTGTCGGTGAGATCCCGGTCTTTATCCGCCTGGTCCTTACGCATGAGAGAAATACAGCATTTTGAAGCTCGACCGCCAAGGGATCCGCGCGTCTATGAGAGAAACAGGCAAGCCTTTGATAGCCCCTGATATCCAGGAACCGCTCTCTGCAAGCTACCTTTCCGGTGTCCATTCAAAACCAGGAGCGCGCCATGACAGCAAACCGAAGCATCCCCGACGACAAGCTTGCCACGGTCAAATTCCTGGCCGGCTTCGCGGTGAAGCCGGCCTTTCGGACGCCGGTTCACAAGACCCCGGCGGACCATGGCATTACGAAGTGGGAAGACATCTACTTTCCCTCCGACGACGGCACGCCGCTGGAGGGCTGGTATGTTCCCGCCGTCGGAGGTGAGAGCGACAGACTCATCCTTTTGAACCATCCCATGCCCATGAGCCGCTCCGGTTTCACCGGCCACTTCGGGGAACCCTGGAGCGCCGTCGACGATCTGGAGATCGATTTCGTGGCGCATATCGCGCATCTGGTCCGGGCCGGCTACAACGTTCTGGCCTATGACCTGCGCAACCACGGCAACTCCGGCGCCGCGAACGGCGGCATCTGCGGCATTGGCCGTTATGAGTGGCGTGACTGCATCGGCGCCAAGACCTACATCGACGCCCACCCCCGCCTGTCGCGAATGAAGCTGGGCCTCTACAGCCAGTGCACGGGCGGCAACGCCCAGTACGAGGCGATCTCCCGCCGGCCGGAGCTTTTCGACAACGTGCGCTGCATGCTCAGCCCGCTGGTCGTCTCCATGACCGCGCTCATGGGCGCCTTTGCGAAGCTCCAGGGGGTCGAGGATTATCTCGACGTCATGGACTTTGAGCAAAAGAAGCTCGGCGGTTTCGCCAATGCGGAGATGACCCCGCATCTCTTCGCCGCCGATATCAAGATGCCGACGATGCTCGTCCAGGTGCGCGACGATGCCTGGACCAATCCGGAAGACGGCCAGCGCACCTTCGATCTGCTCGGCAGCAATGAAAAGGAAATCTTCTGGATCGAAGGAACCTCCCGCCGCTTCGACGGCTACAACTACTTCGGCGAACACCCCGAGCGCATGATCGCCTGGTTCGACCGCTTCATGAAGACGGAAAACTGACGGAAGGCGGCGCCGGCGCCGCAGTCGTTCTCATGTGGCGCCGGAATCTGTGAAGCTCCAGCCTCAGAGCTCTTTCAGGCGGCTTGCGACGTCCATGCGGCCATGAAGGATTTCCACCACTTCAAGCTTGTCCGGCTTTTCCCGGAAGATCAGGAAGTGCGATCCTTCGTGGTAAAAGCTTAATCCAGCGGCAGGTCTGACCCCGCGCATAAGCCGTTCACAGGGCCGCGCCTTAGGACCGATACCAGAGGCAAGCGCTTCGATCCTTGCCACCAGTTGGGACGTATAGACATCGGCTTGGGCTCCGCCGAACTTCTCTATCGTATATTCGAGGATATCTGCGAGACTGGACAAGGCAGCCGGCGCGTAGACGATCGTTTTCACTGATCCTTGCGCCGCTGCTTGACCTCCTCAAGAACAGCGCCCAACACATCGGCGGGCGGGCCAGTGATTCCTTCTCCCCGATCGAGTTGATCGAGCCCCTTGCCGATCCGGGCCTGAATTTCGGTCAACTGATCTCTAAGCTGCCGCCGCTGCAGCTCCCTCAAGGCGTCACGGACCACCTCGCTGGCATTGTTGTAGCTGCCTGCTTCCACCAACTCATCTACAAATCGGGAGAGTTGGGGGGTCAGAGCAACGTTCCGGGCATGTGCTGACGGCATATACAGGATCCCTTTGCGGAAGATACCCCTGCCTGACTATAACAGAGGGTGTCAAAGTTTGATACCCTCTTTCTGGCGTGGCAGGGGCTCGCTGGTGGGGCTGCGGACCTTCAAGGGCCCGGCTGGGGGAAGGGCTTGAAGGCACAGGGTGCCGGCCGTGCGGGTTACAATGAGGCGCAGGTTCTGGGCTTCAGCCCGCCACTCATCTCAGGCACAGAAATCGCTCGGGCTGCGCCCCAGGCTGCGGCGGAACATATAGCTGAAGGCGCTGGAGGAGGCGTAGCCCATGTCGAAGGCAACCGTGCTGACCTTTTCCCCGGCGGAAAGCCGTGAAATGGCGTGGAAAAGACGTGCCTGCCGCAGCCACTGGGACGGCGGCATGCCCGTTTCACTGACGAACAGCCTTTCGACGGTCTTGCGGCTGGCGGCGGCATCGGCGAGCCAATCCTCAACCGATTCAATGAGGCCCGGATCCTCCAGCGCCGATTCCGCGAAGCGGCGAATACGTTGGTCCCGCGGCAGGGTGAGCGAGAGCGGGACGTCCGGCGCCGCGATCAGCTCCTGACGCAGGAGGTCGTGAAGCGCAGCTTTGTGACCCTCCGCGCGGTGGGTGCCCTTTTGTGGAACGGTTTCGGCCATCAGGGCGCTCAATAGCGGCGTCACGGCGATAATCCGGCATTTCTCGCCGATCATCCTGGCCTCGTCCCGGTGCACGTCGACGTAGCGCAGCTCGTTGTTCGGTCCGTAGCGCATCCAGTGCTGCACGTCGGGCGGCATCCACAGGACCATCGCCGGGCTGAGCAGCAGGACCCGGTCCGACGTGCCCACATACATGGAGCCCGAGGTCGCGCAGATGAGCTCCCCGAAGCCGTGGCTGTGCCAGTCGTAGCTCTCGCTGGCGGTGGAGGTAACCGTCGTTCCCAGATAGCGCGGCATGCAGGCTTCGCCGGGGTCGTTCTGGGGATATTCCTTCAGTTCGGTCATGAGGCTTGACGATTCCTCGACATCAATTGTCTTGCTGTCGAATGAAAGACATAAACTTCTCGCCTAGTCTGAGCAAGTCTTTTGGACGAAGCGCCTTCATTCCCCGACACGAGCTTGCCGCCGCCATGAACAACCGTAGCTTCCTGACCTGGTTCGCGCTGGGTCATTTCGCCAACGACTGGCCGATCACCGCGCTGTGGCTGATCGTGCCGACGGCCGGCCTCGCCATGGAGCTCTCGCCGGCCGAAATCGGTCTGCTCTTCACCATCTGCAATTTCGGTGGCGCACTTGCCTATCTGCCGGCCGGTATTATCACCGATCATGTCTCGAACCGCGGCCGGCTGCTCGCCGCGACCTTCTGGTGGGTCGCGATCGGGTATCTGCTGGCGTCCCTGGCGCCGGGCTTCTGGAGCCTCGCACTGCTGCTCGCCGTGGCCGGCATGGGCGATGCGGCCTGGCACCCGATCGCCACGGGCGTGCTGACCCGCAAAAACAAAGAGCGGCGCGCGCATGTGCTCGGCATTCACGCCATCGGCGGCTCACTGGCGGAAGTGCTGTCGCCGCTCGCCGTCGGCTTCCTGCTCGCCTTCGTCGATTGGCGTGAGGCTCTGGCGCTCTCGGTGCTTCCCACCGTGGTCATGGGGATCTGCTTCTTCTGGGTCGCGCGCGCGGTCCCGCGGGTGGAGAAGAAGCGGGTCAGCAGGCGGAACCTGCTCGACCTGCTGAACATCTGGACGCGGGGCAGCGGTCCGCGCCTGGTGGTGATGATCTGTTCCTACAACATGGCGCTCATGGCCCTGCTCAGCATGATCCCGCTCTATCTCGCGGACCGCCACGGCTTCGGTCCCGAGGCCGCCGGCATCGCCTTCTCCGCCATGCTGATCGTCGGCGCCCTGGCCCAGCCCTGGACCGGCAAGCTCTCCGACATCGCGGGCCGCCGCCCGGTCGTGGTCTTCGGCAACCTCGCCGCGGCGCTGGCGGCCTTGCTGATGATCTTCGAACCCCCACTCTGGATCATGCTCGCCGCCATGCTCCTCGCCGTCGCCGCCCTCACGGCGATCCGCGCGGCCATCCTGGCGGGAGCGATCGACCACGTGGGGCATAGCGAAGGCTCGACGCTGGGATTTGCGTTTGCCCTGATGGATGGCATCGGCGCGTTGGGCGCCGTGCTTGCCGGCATCGCGGCGGGGCTGGCATGGCCCTATATGTTCGGGCTGGCGGCTGGATTCTCGTTGGGGGCGGCGGCGCTGGGGTTTGTGACGGTTTTTGGGGGCGCGATGGGTTCGAGGGTTGAGGCTAGGTCTTAGGTTGCGGTGTCGGGCCTTGATGGCCTTTACATAAAGAATATCCGACTGCGCATATGCAAACTGGATTTGGCGCCGCTTTTCTGACCAGACCGGTAGCCTGATTTCAGCAAAATAGGGAAATCAACCTCAAACCGATCTCGAATCCGATAGCTGTCTGTCCGATTAGTGGTATTATTGCTGCCATCAGCAACTTTCGACTGAGAGGCGTGCAGTGGAAGCGGTGCTCGATTTGATCCGGGAAAATGCTGCCTGGCTGTTTGGCAGCGGCGGTTTGGCAGCCTTTGCCCTGGCGCTGCTGCGACATTTTCACAAAAAGCCCCCGCCTGATGCCCCGGCTGCCGTCGGACCAATGGAAATTGTCGGAGGCGACAAGACGGTTGTCACGCGCCAGGGCTACGGGCCTATCGAGTTTGCCATCGCTGCCGCTTTGATCGTTGCCATTACCGGCGGCGGCCTGCTGCTGCTCGGGCCGGAGCAGGGCGGTATCTCCGCCAGCAACGGCTCTATCGTAACCCAGGGCGACAACAACCAGACGATCATCTTCGAGGTCGAGTGATGCGATCACTTATCCTGGTCTGCGCCTTCTTGCTTCTGCCGTTTCCGGCCACCGCAGCGGAGCGCATCGATGCCGAGAACTGTTCGGTGGTTACACAGGGGGACAGTAACAAAACCACTTTGATCTGCGGTGACCTGACGATTGTCATCGGTTTGTCCTTCGCCGAGTTCAAGGCCGAATTGGAAGCGCGTACCAGAGAACTGCGGACGGAGGTCATCCAGCTTCAGAAAAACCTGACCAAATTGATCGCGTCCGGCGTGAAGGACGCCGCGACCATCGAAAACCTATCGGGTTCCCTGAAGCTGGCCCAGGAAGAACTGGCGGCTGTCGAGGAAAAGCAGGCTAACCTGAAAACGGCCTACGACGAAAAGGTCATTGAGCTGCAGCGTTTGACCGTTGAACTCGAGGACTTCCGCGCCACTAATCCCGGGATTGCCGATGCCCGATTCGACCGGGCTTTGGCGGCGCTGCGCAACGGCAAGCTCGATGACGCGCGCGCTCTGCTGACCGAGATCAAGAACCTCGCAGTGGACACTGCTGCCATCGAGCGTCGCGCGCGGGCGCATTTCCTTCTAGGCCGCGTAGCATTCGACGAGATCGATTATCGTACCGCGAAGGACCATTATGTCCGGGCTGCGCAATTGGTGCCGGATAATGACGAGTATCTCGATCAGGCGCAAAGGCTTGCGCATTTCGCGGGTGATTACCGACTATCAGTCCGCTATGCAACAGATTGGCTTGAACTGGTAGAAGCTCGGTCCGAAGATGAAACGCTGGAACTCGGATCGGCGCTTAGTGCACTCGCAATAAGTCTCGATAGTCTGGGGCGTTTTTGGGAAGCAGAACCGCTTTTTCGCCGGGCTCTCGATATCCGGTTGCGGGTTGTGGGCGAAGAGCATCCCGACACGGCCAGCAGCTACAACAACGTGGCATCGAATCTCAATGCCCAGGGCCGCTACGAGGAGGCCGAGCCGCTTTTTCGCCGGGCTCTCGATATCCGGTTGCGGGTTCTGGGTGAAGAGCATCCTAGAACGGCCAGCAGCTATAACAATATGGCATTCAATCTTAATGCCCTAGGCCGCTACGAGGAGGCCGAGCCGCTTTATCGCCGGGCCCTCGATATCCTGTTGCGGGTTCTGGGTGAAGAGCATCCCGACACGGCCAGCAGTTACAACAACGTGGCATTCAATCTCGATGATCAGGGCCGCTACGAAGAGGCTGAGCCGCTTTATCGCCGAGCTCTCGATATCCTGTTGCGGGTTGTGGGTGAAGAGCACCCTAACACGGCCAGCAGCTACAACAACGTGGCATCGAATCTCAATGCCCAGGGCCGCTATGAGGAGGCCGGGCCGCTTTATCGCCGGGCCCTTGATATCCGGTTGCGGGTTGTGGGTGAAGAGCATCCCGACACGGCCAGCAGTTACAACAACGTGGCATCGAATCTCAATGCCCAGGGCCGCTACGAGGAGGCTGAGCCGCTTTTTCGCAGGGCTCTCGATATCCGGTTGCGGGTTGTGGGTGAAGAGCATCCCGACACAGCCAGCAGCTACAACAATGTGGCATTCAGTCTCGATGATCAAGGCCGCTACGAGGAGGCCGAGCCGCTTTATCGCCGTGCCCTCGATATCCGGTTGCGGGTTCTGGGTGAAGAGCATCCCGACACGGCCAGTAGCTACAACAACGTGGCATTCAATCTCAATGCCCAAGGCCGCTACGAGGAGGCTGAGCCGCTTTATCGCCGTGCCCTCGATATCCGGTTGCGGGTTGTGGGTGAAGAGCATCCCGACACGGCCAGCAGCTACAACAACGTAGCATTCAATCTCGACGATCAGGACCGCTACGAGGAGGCTGAGCCGCTTTATCGCCGTGCCCTCGATATCCGGTTGCGGATTGTGGGTGAAGAGCATCCCGACACGGCCAGCAGCTATAACAACGTGGCATCGAATCTCAATGCCCTAGGCCGCTACGAAGAGGCCGAGCCGCTTTATCGCCGTGCCCTCGATATCCGGTTGCGGATTGTGGGTGAAGAGCATCCCGACACGGCCAGCAGCTATAACAACATGGCATTCAATCTTAATGCCTTAGGCCGCTACGAGGAGGCTGAGCCGCTTTATCGCCGGGCTCTCGATATCCGGTTGCGGGTTCTGGGTGAAGAGCATCCCAAAACGGCCCGCAGCTATAATAACATAGCATTCAACCTTAATGCCCAAGGCCGCTACGAGGAGGCCGAGCCGCTTTTTCGCCGGGCCCTCGATGTCTTCGAGAGCAGGTTAGGCCTCACTCATCCGTCAACGATGACCGTTGCTCGAAATCTGGTAAGGTTCCTGGATAGTCGGGAAAAATTTGCGCAAGGGGACGAGATTGCCGAGTGGGTTTTCGGGGCTGATAGCGATGTTCTGATATCGCGCCTGACATCGCGCGCTTTCACGCTCTACAAAGCGGGGGATTTCGAAAAGGCCTCCCCGCTTTGGCAAGAGGCCATCAGGCGCGCCGAATCCGGACTATCGGTTAACATCCAATCGCTTGCGATCTGGAAACAGAACCTGGCAAAGCTCTATTACAAACAAGAAGACTATGACCGAAGCGAGGGCCTGTACCACGAGGCTCTTGAAAGCCTGACAAAGGCGCTTACCCCGGAAGACGAAACTCTTCGTGCTGTCGCGGTGAACTATGCGCGTATGTTGCGAGACGCTCCAACAACGCTGCAGCGGGCGAAAACCCTTGAGGAGATAAAAGAACGCTTCGGCGAGACGATCGGCACAAGCGACTACAAGCCGTAGCATTCGTGTAGATCACATTGGGCGGGTTTATGTCTGAAACCCTACGCTTCCGATACAGTTGTGAAACACGAGGAATCACACTAGCCCCTACCGCAACTTCACCAACAGCTCCATCAGCAGCTTTCGTTCCCGCCCGCTCAACGGTTCCAGCGTCTTGTCCGTAATCTCGAAGGCCTTCGGAAAGGCCCGCTCCGCCAGCGCACGTCCCTCCGCCGTCAGGCCCACCAAGAGCCGCCGGCTGTCTTCCGGGTCGGTCCAGGTTTCGGCGAGGCCGCGCTTGGCCAGGCGGGCGATGACGCCCTTGATGGTGGCGGCGTCCATAGAGGTCAGGCGGCCCAGGCGGTTCTGGGAGCAGGAGCCCATTTCGTAGAGGCGGGCCACCGTGGCGAACTGGGTGGCGGTCAGGCCATCGGGGATCATCTCGGCGAAGATCGCCGTGTGGCGCTGGCTGACCTGGCGCAGGATGAAGCCGAACTGCTCGTCCAGGTGATAGGAGGTTTCCTCGCTCGGCAGTTTTGTAGCGGCGGTGTGTTTCATGTGTTGCTCAGTTCTAGCGCGGTGCCGGCCCTCTCCCCCACCCGGTCACCCACATGATAATTCCGATGGGTGGCCGGGTGGGGGTGAGGGCTGGAGCCGGTTCGGCGGCAGCCGAACTTGATCAAACTCGACGACGCAGACTGGGATTGCGCCAGATTAAACAGACAGGTAGGCATTACGCACGCCCTCATCCCGTTCCAGTTCTTCAATTGTCCCGTCATACTGCACCGCGCCGCGCTCGATGATGTAGGCGCGGTCGGCGACCAGTTTGGCGAAGTGCAGGTTCTGCTCGGACAGCAGGATGGTCAGGCCCAGCTTCTTCAGTTCGCGGATGGTGAAGGCGACCTGTTCCACGATCACCGGCGCGAGGCCTTCCGAGGGCTCGTCCAGCAGCACGAATTTCGGATTGCCCATCAGGGTGCGGGCGATCGTCAGCATCTGCTGCTCGCCGCCGCTCATGGCGCCGCCCAGATTGTTGCGCCGCTCCTCCAGGTTGGGGAAGAGCTTGAAGAGCTTCTCCGGCGTCCATTCCGGCGCGCCCGCGCGCGGCGCCTGGCGGCCGACCTCCAGGTTCTCCAGGATGGTCAGGTCGGTGAAGATGCGCCGCTCCTCGGGCACGTAACCGATGCCCAGCTTGGCGATGGAATGGGGCGGCCGGGCGGTGATGTCCTCGCCGGCGTAGGTCACCTTGCCCGACTTGGCCGCGACCAGCCGCATGATGCTTTTCATGGTGGTCGACTTGCCCGCGCCGTTGCGCCCCAGCAGGGCGACCACTTCGCCTTCGGCGACCGACAGCGAGAGATCATGCAGGATATGCGCCCGGCCGTAGAAGGAATTGATGCGCTCCAGCTCAAGCATCGGCCATCTCCTCTTCCGCGCCGCCGAAGGTCGAGCCGCCGCCCAGGTAGACCTCCTGCACCTTGGGGTCGGCGCGCACCTCGTCCACCGTGCCCTCGGCCAGGATCTCGCCCCGGTTCAGCACCAGGACCCGGTGCGCGTGGGCGAAGACCACGTCCATATCGTGCTCGGTGAAGAGCACACCGATCTTGCGGTCGCGCACGATGTCGGCGGTGAGCTGCATCAGGCCGACCCGTTCCTTCGGCGCCATGCCGGCGGTGGGCTCGTCCATCAGCAGCAGGCGCGGGCTGTGCGCCAGGGCGATGGCGAGCTCCAGGCGCTTCAGATCGCCGTAAGCCAGCACCGAGGCGGCGCGCCGGGCCTGATCCTGCATACCCACCAGCTCGAGCAGTTCGCCTGCCTCCTCCCGGTGCCGGCACGAGGCCGGAGGCCAGACCGAGAAAATGCCTCGGTGGTGGGAGATCAGGGCCATCTGCACGTTCTCCATCACCGTCATGGAGGCGTAGGTCGCCGTGATCTGAAAGGTCCGGCCCACGCCCAGGCGCCAGATCCTGCGCGGCGTCTGGCCGATCAGTTCCTGCCCGTTCAGCTTGACCGAGCCCCGGTCTGGGGTGAGCTGGCCGTAGAGCATATTGAAGCAGGTGGTCTTCCCGGCACCGTTCGGCCCGATCAGGGCCAGCAGTTCGCCCTCCGACAGATCGAGGGAGACTTCGCTGACGGCCTTGACGCCGCCGAAGGACTTTGAGAGTTCGCGGACTTCCAGGAAAGACATCAGGCCGTCTCCTCCTTCGGGTCCGCCAGGGGATCGCTGTTTCCGCCGAAACGGGCTTTGACCCAGTGTCCGACACCGACCAGTCCATTGGGGAAGAGGATCACGATGGCGATGATCAGGAGACCCAGGCAGAGCCGCCAGTATTCGAAGCGCGCCAGCCAGTCCTGCAGCAGGGTGAAGGCCGTGCCGCCGACCAGCGGCCCGAAGAGTGACTGTACCCCGCCCAGGAAAACGATGATCAGCGCGTCGAAGGAGCGGGCGATCTCCAGCTCGGTCGGAAAGATGCTGCCCTTGGCGAAGACGAAGAGCGCGCCGGCCAGGCCCGACATCATGCCGGCGAAGATGAAGGCCGACCACTGGACCAGCCGCACGTTGATGCCGATGGCCTCGCTGCGCAGAGCGGAATCCCGGCTGCCGCGCAGGGCGTAACCGAACGGCGTGTAGGCCATGAAGAGGAGGGTGGCGATGCCACTCAGGCCGATCACGAAGACCAGGTAGTAGTAGGCCGTGGTGCTGCTGGCCCATTCGCTCGGCCAGATGCCCAGGATGCCGTCGTCGCCGCCGGTGACCTCGATCCACTGAAAGGCGATGGACCAGACCACCTGTGCGAAGGCCAGGGTCAGCATCGCGAAGTAGACCCCGGAGAGCCGCACGCAGAACCAGCCGATGACCAGGGCCAGCAGGCCGGCCGCCAGCGGCGCCAGCAGCATGGCGAGCTCCATGGGCGTCTCGGCGTACTGCACCATCAGCGCGGCGGCATAGGCCCCGCCGCCGAAGGTGGCCGCGTGGCCGAAGGAGACCAGGCCGCCGAGGCCCAGGATGAAGTGCAGGCTGGTGGCGAAGAGGCAGGCGATGATCACGTCGGCCATCAGCACCTGCAGGAAGTTGCCGCCGAGCAGCGGCACCGCCGCGAGCGCCAGGGCGCAGGCGGCGAGCAGCAGCCAGAGCCGGCCCGAGAAGGCGCGCAGGGGCGCTTCGGGCGGTCCCTGGCTGCCGTGGCTGCCGACGATTTCCGGCCGGCCGAAGAGGCCCCAGGGCCGGAAGATCAGCACCACCGCCATGACCACGAACATCAGCACCAGGGTGCTCTGTGGAAGCAGTTGGACGCCGAAGACATTGAGCTCGGAGATGATCAGGGCGGCCACGAAGGCGCCGGGGATGGAGCCCATGCCGCCGATCACCACCACCACGAAGACCGGCGCCAGGATATTGAAATCCATCAGCAGGTCGGCGCCGCCCTTGGGGAGCTGCGCCGCACCGCCGATACCGGCCAGGGCTGAACCCAGGAAGAAGACACCGCTGAAGAGCCAGGACTGGTTGACGCCCAGCGCGCCGACCATCTCCCGGTCCTGGGTCGCGGCGCGGACCAGGATGCCGGCCCGCGTCTTATTGAAGAGATACCAGAGCCCGCCCAGCACCAGGAAGGAAAGCACGATCAGCACTAGGTCGTACGCGGGCAGGAGTTGATCGCCGATCCGCACCACGCCCTCGAAGCCCGGCGCGCGCTTGCCGATCAGATCGTCCGGGCCCCAGATCAGCAGCGTGAGATCCTGGATCACCAGGATCACCCCGAAGGTCGCGACCAGTTGGAACAGCTCCGGCGATTTATAGATCGGCCGCAGCACGCCCAGCTCGACGATCAGTCCGATCAGCCCGACCGCGACGCCGGTCAGCAGGATGCTCGCCCAGAAGCCGATGAAGCCCGAGAGCACGGTCATCAGCGAATAGGCGATGTAGGCGCCCAGCATGTAGAAGGAGCCGTGCGAGAAGTTCACCACCCGGGTCACCCCGAAGATGATCGAGAGGCCCGAGGCGACCAGGAACAGCGCGGCGGCATTCGCCAGGCCGGTCAGGATTTGAACGATGAAGAAGTCCATCTGGTCTCGCTAGCTCCGGGTAACCCGAGCCACCCCCCGATTTCTCGGATGCCTGTGACTTCTCGGACACCTGTGACTTTTGTATGGCATTTCAGCGTATAGGAAGCGGCCTCCCGGCGGCGGATGGCCTGCCGCCGGGATCGCCTCAACTGCCGCTTCGATCAGTCCGTGGCCGGACGCAGCTTGCGGACTTCCGCGTCGGAAGGCAGGTAGTTCGCGCCCTCCCGGTATGCCCAGTCGATCATCTTGCCCTTGCCGTCCACGACCGTGGTGGTACCGACCCAGGCGCCCATAGTGGACTGATGGTCGATCTCACGGTAAGTGATTGGTCCGGAAGGCGTATCCAGGGTCAGGCCCTTCATGGCCTCGACCAGGGCTTCGGTCTCGGTGGAGCCGGCTTTCTTGATCGCCGCGGCGATGCTCAGCATGGTGTTGTAGCCGACGATCGAGCCGATGCGGGGGTAATCGTCCCAGCGCTTCTGGTAGGCTTCCACGAAGGCCTTATGAGCGGGCTCCTCGATGTCGTACCAGGGATAGCCGGTCACGACCCAGCCTTCCGGCGCCTCGTCTTTCAGCGGATCCAGATACTCCGGCTCGCCGGTCAGAAGGCCCAGCATCAGCCGGTCCTTGAACAACCCGCGCAGCGCGCCTTCGCGCACGAACTTGGCCAGATCGCCGCCGAAGGTCACGTTGTAGACCGCGTCAGGCTTGGCGGCTTCGAGCGCCTGTACTTCCGCGCCGGCGTCGATCTTGAAGAGGCCGGGCCACTGTTCGGTCACGAATTCCACGTCCGGGCGCTTCTCCATCAGCACTTTCTTGAAGGCTGCGACCGCGTCCTTGCCGTAGGCATAGTTGGGCGCGATGGTGGCCCAGCGCTTGGCCGGGTTCTTGGCCGCGATCTCCGCCAGCATGGCGGCCTGCATGTAGGTCGAAGGCCGCAGGCGGAAGGTGTAGCGGTTGCCCTTGCCCCAGACCAGGGCGTCGGCCAGCGGCTCAGCAGCCAGATAAAGCCGTTTCTTCTGCCCGGCGTAAGAGGCCAGGGCCAGGCCCACGTGGCTGAAGAGCGAGCCGGAGATCATCACGACCTCGTCGCTGGTGAAAAGTTCTTCCGCGATCTTGATGGCTTCGCCGGGCTTGCCCTGATCGTCGCGGGAGACCAGCTCCAGCTGCTTGCCGAGCACGCCGCCGGCGGCGTTGATGGTTTCGACCGCCAGGACCGCGCCGTTCTTATAGGGGATCGTGTGGCCCGGCAGGCGCTTATAGCTGTTGATGTCACCGATCTTGATCGTGTCGGCCGCGGAGGCCAGACCCGCGCCCAACACATTGGCGGCCAGTGCAACGGCGGCCGTCAAACCGATCATCTTCCTGTACATGCCTTCTCTCCTGTTCTGTCCGTTCTTGTTATTCTCTCTGTCGCCCGGCTTTTTACTGGGCGGCCGACTGCGAAGCGCCGTCTCCGGCTTTCGCGTCCGGTTCCTTCTCCGCGGCGATCATCTTGTCGACGATCCAGCGGTAAAAGTTCGGTCCCTTATCGATGGCGAGGCGGATCGGCCGGCGGCTGCGCGGCTTCAGCTCCTCTTCCTGGATCGCCTCCAGGATTTCCTTGTCCTCCGCGAAGGCGACCCGGAACATCTCGTCCATCTGCGTCGCGGCGCCTTCATCCTCCACCGCCGTGTTGCGCAGGTGCATCCAGCGGTCGATGGTGTAGGTCGCATTGACCGGGGTCATGAAGTGCAGGGCGAAGATCCGCACCCCTTCGTCCCGCCGGTCCTCCGGCAGTTCGAGTTCGGCGTCTGAACTGCCGAAATCGATCGCCGCCACGCAAGGCGCGTGCAGGTAGTAGTAATGCCAGCGGTCGACATTGCCGCTGAAGCCGCCGAACTTCTGAAAGAATCCGATCGGCGGGGCGTTGCGGATCCAGCGCGAGGTGATGACCACGTCGCCGGCGCGTTCGGTTGCGACAGGCACATCCTCGCTGGCCGCGTTGCCCAGCGTGGTGGGGTGCACGAAGCTGACATGCGCCGGATCACAGAGGTTCTCGGCGACATTGAGATAGTTAGACTTCAGGTGCAGGGCATCGCCGTGATGCATCGACCATTTGGGATCGGTGAACTGCGGCAGATCGAAGATCTTGCTTTCGTCCGCCTGGTCCGCGTCCCCCATCCAGATCCAGACAATGCCGTGGCGTTCGTGGGTCGGATAGGCCCGCACGAAGGCGCTGTCCGGGATCCGTTCCTGCCCGGGAATGCGCACGCAGACCCCGTCGGCATCAAAGGTCATGCCGTGATAGCCGCATTGAATGCAGTCATCCAGCAGTTTGCCTTTGGAGAGTGGCATCAAACGGTGCGGGCAGCGGTCTTCCAGCGCGGCCATGGAACCATCGGACTTGCGGTAGAGGACGATGTTCTCTTCCAGGATGGTCGCACGGGTGAGCGAATGGTCGAACTCGCTCGACCAGCCTGCGACGTACCAAGTGTTCCGAACGTATTCCATCACCTTACACTCCAGCGGTTACTGCCGCGCCGATGTAAAATGCGCCCGACCGGTCCTAATTAGGCCCGTCCTGATCAGGTCAATCCCAATCGGGTGCAATCACGACCTTTATGCCGTCCATATCCTCGTTCAGCGTGATCTGGCAGGACAGACGCGAGTTCTCCTGAACGTCGAAGGCCTCGTCCAGCATGTCCTGTTCTTCGTCTTCCGGTTTCTCCAGCTTGCCGTACCAGTCGTTGTCCACGTAGATGTGACAGGTCGCGCAGGCGCAACAACCGTCACATTCCGCCTTGATCCCCATATCGGCATCCCGCAGCACGCGCATGAGCACCTGGCCCGGCTTGGCGGTCAATTCATGGGACTGACCCTCACGGTCGATCACGGACACAATCATATTCACCTCTTTGTTCTGGAGTTCGCCTCGAATTAAGCCATCTGTAATGCGGCATTTTGGCCGGTATGGCTATGCGTTTGTGAACTCCGGAACGTGAATCCCTTATCTTTTGAACTTATCGCAAGCCGTCTTCCCCGACGGCATCTTTGGCTTCCAGGCCGCCGACCCGCGGCAGCGGCCGGCCGGAATCGGCCACCGATACCGCCACCATGATTTCATTGGCCCGGGGCGCATCCGGAATACGCACCTCGATGCCGTCGAAGTGCGAGCGGACATAGGCCGCATCCTTGTGTCCCAGCGGCACGTCCAGCGCCTGTCCGGGCCCGCCCATCTTCTTGGAGGAGGGCACCAGGGCCGCGCCTTTCTCGACCGCCTTGCGCAGCGGCGCGCCCAGGCGCGGGTGCAGAATGGCCGCGGCATGCTCCAACTCTCCGTTCTCACCAACCATGGCCGCCTTGCCGTAGCTCTCGGCCTGAGCCGCTTCGATGCCCAGCGCCGCGACGCAGGCATCGCCCAGCATGCCGCCCAACTCTGCACCGATTTCCATCAGTGGCTCCAGGTCCTCGACGTACTGACCGGCAAAAGGGTTTTCGATCACGGCGACGGCGACGGCCTTGCGCGTCGGCGGAGAGATCTCCCGGCCGATCTCCTTGTGGGTTTCCTCGACCGAAGTGAGGATCTTTCTGATCTTCGCGCTCATCGCAGTCCGTCCTCTCCTTTGATGTCGGCTGCCGCCAGGCCACCGACCCGATTGTGAATCCTGGCGCCCGTGGTCATGACCAGGGCCAAGAGCATTTCATCCTCGTGCGGCGCGTCCGGCAGTCCGAGCTCCATGGCATCGAAATGGCTGCGCACGTAGGAGGCATTGATGTGCGTGATGGGGATGTCGATCCGGCTGCCCATGCCTCCGACCTTCTTGGTCGAGGGCACGATGGCTTTCGAATCGCCCAGTCGCTCGCGCATGGAGTAGCCGCCGGGCACGTGCCAGAGCGCGCCGTGTTCCAGCTCGCCGCCGGTGCCGACGATGGCGCCCTTGCCGAAGCCTTCCACCGTCTCCGGGTCGCCGCCAAGGGCCGCGATCAGGCGGTCGGCCATATCCAGACCCAGGGGCTTGAGATCCTCCATGAAGCCGGCGATCTCTTCGACGTAACCCCCGGCAAAGGGGTTGCGGATGACCGCCAAGGCTGCCGCGCGGCGCAGGGGGACGGCGGGGGCGGGCCCGAACTCGTGATAGATCGTCTCGACGGAGACGAGAGACTTGCGCAGCTCGACGTCAGGCATAGGCCGCTCTTTTCGTTTCTGGACTGTGAAGAAGGAGGGGGACGGTGCCGTCGCAAACCTCGACCTGGCCTTCCAGGGTGAGGACCGCCGCGTGGATCAGGCGCGCGCTTTGAAGCCGGCGTGCTTCCGCGAGGCCGTTGGACAGTGCCTGGCTGACGTCCTGGCGAGTCAAGTGACCCAGGCCGGTGGTGACCGCCCGTTCGCCGAGATCGCTGTCCGGATCTAATTCCTCTGCGGCCTGTCGCATGACTTCCGGGTGGCCCGGCAGATCGACCGCGTTGGCGATGATGGTCGCCGCCGCGTCCGCGTCCGCCGCACTGGCGGCCAGGACCGTCACGGAATCGGCGATCCCGAGTGAGAGGCTGCGGCCATGACGGCCGCTGGTGGCGATGCCGCGCACCGGGTCCTCGGCGCGGAGTGTAAAGCGCCCATCGAGCTGCGGCTCATTGGGATTGGCGACCAGTCCGGTAGTAAAGGACTGTCCCGGCGCCAGATGAAGCGCGATGTCGCCGCCGTTGTTGATGTAGGCCCGCTCGATGTCGGCGGTGCGGACCATGGCAGCCAGTACCTCATCCGCGACCGAGCCTGCAACCCCCGCCATGGGCGTGATGAAATGCCTTGCAGCAAGCGGCTGGGTGGCCCGAAGCATGCGACCGGCGATCCGGCCTTTCAGGGAGGTGCTTCCGGTCGGGCGGCGTAAATCGGGCAGTTCCTCGACCAGCTCGAAAAGGACGGACTGAAAGCGTTCGGCGGCTGCTTCGAAGGCGCCTTCGCGCGCACCTGGCCCGCCCGCGGCCTCGATGACCAGATCAATCGGTCCGTGCTGCAGGTGCAAGCGCCCGTCCGGCAGGCGTGCCGCGATGGGAGAAGACCAGGTCATGCGCCGCGCTCCCGGTCCCAGCGGTAAAGCTTGCTGGTGGTTGGCCAGGGATTGTCATCCTGCTGCTGCACGCGGCGGGAGCCGCTCTGGGTCAGAACGTCTTCCAGGGAGACAACCGCATCCATGTAGCCGCCCAGTTGCTCGTAGTCGTCGAGCCGCATGGTGAATTCGATCGGCGCGACAATGGCCGGTGTCGGGACATAGCCGAAGGAATTCTCCGGCATGCGCGTGACGTCGACCATGACGGTGATCCCACCGCCGGGCCAGACATAGACCGGTGCACCCCCGCAGGAGACGTAGGTCAGAGTGTCCTTGACCGAATGGGTCAGGCGGACCGGGTTTTCCGTGACTCCGGCGCGCAGGGAGCCGCCCGCGCCGCCCATGAAGAGGACCGAACAGCAGGCCGGCTCGCAGTTCTCGGCGATCCGGTCCACCGAAACGCGCAGGCTGGCCGGCAGATCCGCCTCGACCGGCTTCAGCGCTTCATCCAGTTCGAAGTAGGCGTACTGCTCACCGGTGGTGGAGACCATCAGCAGGCTCTGGCCGGGCTTCGCGATCTTGGGATTGAAATCGCCCAGGATGGCCAGCGGATCGTCGATGTCGGTGCCGCCCCAGCCGGCCCCTGGCTCGGCGACCTGAAAGTAGCGCCCGGGGGTCGAGCGGCGGCCCTTGATCTTGATGCCGGTGGGCTCAACCCCCAGCACCTTGCCGGCCTGGTGCTCGGAGAGCACGCCGGTGATGTGGTCGTCGACCACCACCACCTCGTCGCTGTGGCCGAACCACTGCTGGGCGAACATGCCGATGGTGGCGGATCCGCAGCCGACCCGCATACGTTCTTCCTGAAAGCCGTTGACGATCGGCGGCTTGCCGGCCTGGACCACAACGTCCGAGCCCTCGTCGATGGTCAGCTCCACTGCCGCGCCGTTACAGAGGTTCAGCAGGGTGTCGCAGGTCACCCGGCCCTCCTTCTTGGAGCCGCCGGTCAGATGATTGACTCCGCCCAGGGAGAGCATCTGGGAGCCATACTCGCCGGTGGTGACATGGCCGACCGCCTCGCCGTCCGCCCGCACCACGGCCTGCTCCGGTCCCAGGTGCCGGTCCGTATCGATCTTCACCTTGACGCCGCAGTAGCTGAAAATCCCTTCGGTCACGACGGTGACCATGTCCACGCCGTCGGCTTTGCTGGAGACAATGAAGGGCGCGGGCTTGTAGTCGGGATAGGTGGTGCCGGCGCCGACCGCGGTCACGAAGCCGCTCTGACCGACCAGATCGCCGCTCCATTCCTCCTCGCGGTTCATGAAGGGCACGAGCTTGTGGCCATCGCTCTTGGCCTGCTCGACGATGGTCAGGGGGTCGAGCCGTACCAGAATGCCGTCATGATTGGCGTAGCGGTCGCAGGCGCCGGACTTTCCGTCGGCGATGTAGCACATGACCGGACAGGCGTCACAACGGATCTTTTCCACCGTATTGCCGCTCTTCGGCGCCGCCGCGCGTTGTTCAGCCTGCTCCATTTGACACCTGTTCTGCTTGTACCGCCTTGATGGCCGCCCGAACCTTGTCCGGCGTCGCCGGCAGGTTCCGGATCACGGCGCCGGTGGCGTCCCGGATGGCGTTGAGGATCGCCGGGGCCGTAGCGACCAGGACGTGCTCGCCAAGCCCCTTGGCGCCGAAAGGACCGAAGGCATCCGGTTCCTCCAGGATCACGGAGTCCACGGGCGGCACGTCGCCGATGGTCGGGATCAGATAATCGTGGAGGTTTTCGCTGCGGCCCGGGATGAACTCCTCCATGAGTGCCAGGCCGATTCCCTGGGCTGAGCCGCCCTCGATCTGGCCTTCGATCAGGGTCGGATTGATCGCCCGGCCGACATCGTGGACGGCAGTCAGCTTGAGCAGCTTGATCGTGCCCAGTGCCTCGTCGACCTCGAGTTCCACCATCTGCGCGCCGTAGCCGAAGGCGGCGTAGGGCTCGCCCTGTCCGTCTTCGTCGAGTGGCGAGGTCGGCGGATCGAAGGTGCCCTCGCCGAGGGCGACAAAGCCTTCGTCATCGGCGGCCAGGCCGGCAAGGGCGATCCGGTGGGCGGTCTCGCCTTCGCTGGCCACCAGGTTTTCTTCGTTGAGCGAGAGGCGCGCCGCGTCGGAAACGTTGGCGAAGCGCAGAAGTTTCTCCCGCAGAGCCTCGCCGGCGAGCTGGGCTGCCTTGCCCGAAACAAAGGTTTGCCGCGAGGCCGAGGTCTTGCCCGCGTCCGGCGTCAGGTCCGTGTCGTCATTGACGAAGTCCATCGTCTCGATGGGCAGCCCTATGGCATCGGCGCAGATCTGCGCGATCACGGTGTTGGACCCCTGACCGATGTCCACGGCGCCGCTGAAGAGCACAATCCGGCCGTCGTTGCGCAGGCCGACCCGGATGGTCGAGGGGTTGGGCAGGGCAGTGTTGCCGCAGCCGTACCAGAGCCCGGAGAGGCCGACTCCGCGCCGTCGGCCGGCGTTTTCGGTTTTCGCGTTGAAAGCGGCGGCCGTGTTTCGTGCGGTCTGCCAGCGATCGCGCAGGGCTTCCAGGCACTTCTTCGCCCCGCAGCCCTGCTCAAAAACCTGGCCTGTCACTGTCGGCACGCCGTTTTCCAGGGCGTTGGCGATGCGGAACTCCAGACGGTCGATGGCGAGGGCATCGGCCAGTTCGTCGAACAGATTCTCCTGCGCGATGGCCGACTGCGGCACGCCGAAGCCCCGGAAGGCACCGGCGACCGGGCCGTTGCTGTGAACGCCGAGGGCCTGGGCGCTGTAGTTCGGGATGTGATAAGGGCCGGAGGCGTGGACCGGCACCCGGTTGGCAACGGTTGGGCCCCAGGAGGCGTAGGCGCCGGTGTTGAAGATGCCCTCGAATTCCATGGCGCAGAGCTTGCCTTCGGATGTCGCGGCGATCTTCGCCGTGATCTCAGAGGGATGCCGTTTGGTGGTCGAGGCCATGGATTCCGGCCGCGTGTAGGTCATGCGGACCGGCCGTCCGAGTTTCCAGGCGGCGAGCGCCAGGAAGGGATGGGTTGAGAGATCGAGCTTGGAGCCGAAGCCACCGCCCACCGCCGTCGGGATGATCCGCACCTGTTCCGGCGCGACGCCCAGGATCAGCGCGACTTCGTCACGGTTCATGTAGGGGGCCTGGGTGCAGATCCGCAGTTCGACCCGCTCGCCCACTCGCCTCGCACTGCCGGCTTCCGGTTCTATGTAAGCATGTTCGATGTAGCCGGTGGAAAAGCTTCCTTCGACGCTTGCCGCCGCGGCGGCAAAACCGCTGTCCAGATCACCGCAGCGCACCTTTCCGCTGGCCATGCGGTTGCCCGGCCGACCTTCATGCAGTTGCGGCGCATCTTCCGCCAGAGCGTCCTTCGGCAGCAGCGTGTGTGGTAGTTCTTCCCATTCGATCGGAAAATCCCCGAGATCGAGAGATTCGATGACGGCTGCTTCTCCGATCACCGCCGCGACGGCCTCGCCGCGGAATTTTGTTTCGCGCTCCGCAAAAACCGGCTGATCGGCGAAGGGCGGGATCACGCCGAAGAGGTTGCGTCCGGGAATATCTTCGGCGGTGAGGATTGCTGCGATCCCGGCCTTGGCTGTGTAGCCTTTCAGATCGCCGAAGCTAAAGCTGGCGCGGTGGTAGGGCGATCGCACGACCCGGATCAGCAGGCTCTCGTCGTGATCGACGTCGGCGCCGAAGATTTCTGTGCCGCGAACCTTCGCATCGCCATCCACCCGATTGAGGCGCGCACCCACGGCAGCGCCGGAGTTGCTGCGCAGAGGCGTTTCCGCAAAATCGGGGGCGGCCATCACCGCCTCGATGATCTTGCGGTAGCCGGTGCAGCGGCAAAGAACACCGCCCAGGGCCTCCATCACCTCGTCTTCACTCGGCTGCGCGGTCTTTTCCAGCAGGGCGGCGGCGGAGACGATCATGCCGGGCGTGCAGATTCCGCACTGTGCGGCACCGTGGTGCAGCATGGATTGCTGGAGCTTTGAGAGCGAACCGTTGGCGGCAAGGCCTTCGATCGTGGTGACCGAGCGGCCGTTGATCTGCGCCGAAGCCACCATGCAGGCGCAGACCGGCTCGCCGTCGAGCAGCACGGTGCAAGCCCCGCAATCGCCGGCATCGCAGCCGACTTTGGTGCCGGTCTTGCCGAGATGCTCGCGCAACAGTTTGGTCAGGCGCTCGGCGGGCGGTGCTGCGAGACTGACTGCTTCGCCGTTGAGCGAAAACGAGAGATTCATGCCCGCCGTCATGCTGCCGCTCCAGCCGGCGTGGCGGCCATTTCCAACGTCCGCCGTACCAGTTCTTCCGCTGCTTCCAGCCGATAGGCCGCCGTGGCGCGCACGTCGTCGATCGGCTGGAGGGGTTCCAGATGCCCGGCGGTTACGATTTTCGAGAGCCCCGCCGTCGCATCCGTCCCGCGCAGCGCTGCCTCCAGGCTTGGCAGCCGCCGGGCAACGGGAGAACAGGACCCGACGGCTATCCTGGCCTCGGTGACGCAGCCTGCGTCATCGCTGTCGAGATAGACGGCTACCATGGCGATCGAAATGACCAGATAGCGCCGCGCACCCAGCTTCAAGAAGGCGCTTCGGCTGTTCGAACCCACGGCGGGAATGTAAATCGCGGCGACCAGTTCGTCGGCCTGGCGCTGGGTCGAGCGTACACCGGTCACGAAGTCCTCGAGGGGCAGCCGCCGTTCCCCGCGCGGTGAGAGCAGTTCGACCTCGGCCGCGAGGGCGAGCAGCGGTGGAATGCCGTCAGCCGCCGGAGAGGCGTTGCAGATGTTCCCCGCAACGGTCCCGCTGTTCTGGATCTGTATGGCGCCGACTTCCCGGGCGGCGGCCTTAAGGCCGTCGAAAGCCGCGGGCAGGGGCGCCTTGACGATATCGCTCCAGGTGGTCAGCCCGCCGATGCGCCAGCCGGTTTCCCGGCGCGTAATGCCGCGCAGCTCAGGCACAGCCGTCAGATCGAGCAGGTTTTCGCGGATCGGGCGGTCGCCCTGGGCAGGATAAAAGTCGGTGCCTCCGGCCAAGATCCGCCAGGACCCCGCTTCCATGCACCTCAAGGCCTCGCTGAGACTTTCTGGCCTCGAAAACTCCCCCATACGCTGAACCACCACCCTGGTTTCCGTTAAGCGCGCATTAACTTTTATTATTGGTACAACAACATAGTGTTGGTACAGAAACATCGTGACCGCTATCGGGTCCGGCCGTCAACCAAAATCTGGGCAGATGCCAGTGTGGCACCGGGAGGCTGGCGAGATCCGGCTGCGTCGAATCAGGCGATGATGTGCGTTTCTTTTTAGAGAAAAGCGGGACCTCTTTTTAGAGAAAAGCGGGTCCGGGACCGAATATTCGGTCCCATGCACGAGCTTCGAAATGAACGCTGTGTGCTTAGCGGCGCGTCTCAATCGCCGCGAGGACGGCCTGCTTCTCCTCGACGCTGAGGATCGGCCAGTCGCGGATTTCGTCGATTGAGCGATGGCATCCCATGCAGAGGCCGGTTGCGTCGTCGAGCTGGCAGACGCTGATACAGGGCGAGGGGATCGACCTGTCGATGCCGCGCAGCCGCGCCTGGCGGCGGCGCTCTCGTCTTGCGGCGCGTTCGCTATCCTGTTGTTCGCTCAATCTCTGCGATCCTCGATCCCATGGAGTCCGCCGCTCTGCGCGGTGGCACTGCAGGTTTGCGTCCTGGGGAAGTCCCCTTATATGCTTTCAAATCGGATTTCCAGCCAAAGTCGCAAGAGGCCCGGTCAAAAATGGTTCGTCGATTACGCCTCTGGAGCGGCCTGTTGCTTTTGGCCTTCGTGCTGACTCACTACCTCAACCACGCACTGGGGATTCTGTCGCTGGAGTGGCTGGAGGCCGGGCGCCGCCTGTTTCTGACTCTCTGGCGTTCTGTCCCTGGAACCCTGCTATTCTACGGGGCTCTGATCCTTCATGTCTTGCTGGCCTTCTGGGCGATATATCTGCGCCGGCGCCTCGCCATGGCCCGCTGGGAGTTCTGGCAGACTCTGCTGGGCTTCGCCATTCCGCCGCTGCTGGTGGCGCATATCCTGGGGACGCGTTTTCTCCATGAAGTCTACGACATTCAGGACAACTACCTGGCCGAACTGCTGATCTTCTTCGTCTTCCGTCCGGACTACGGGATCAAGCAGTTCATCACCATCGCCGTTGTGTGGATACATGGTTGCGTAGGTGTTCACTTCTGGCTGCGCCTGAAACCCTGGTATCCACGGGCTTTGCCGTGGCTCGCTTCGTTGGCGCTGTTGGTGCCTGTTCTGGGTGCGGTCGGGGTTTTCGTGGCCGGCCGGCAAGTCGCGGTCCTGGCCCAGGATCCTTTCTGGCGGGAAGAGGTCCAGGCTTCGTTGCGTTTGCCCAACGCCGATCAGATCGCCCAGGCCGGGTTCCTGGAAAACATCATCCTCGGGGTTCTCCTGGCGCTCCTGATCCTGGCGCTTTCCGGCCGGGTCATCCGGCGGATGGTGGATCGCATGCGTGGCCTGGTTCACCTTACCTATCCCGATGGGCAGCGGGTTTCCGTGGTCCAGGGCACCACGATCCTTGAAGCCAGCCGCAGCGCCGGCATCGCCCATGCCTCCGTCTGCGGCGGGCGGGGGCGATGCTCGACCTGCCGGGTGCGGGTCGGCGAGGGTGCGCAGAGCCTGCCGGAGCCCAGCCCGGAGGAAACGCGCGTTCTTGAGCGTGTCGGCGCGCCGCCAAACCAGCGCCTGGCCTGCCAGACCCGGCCGAGCGGCGATCTGCAGGTCACGCCGATCCTGCCGGCCAGCGTGAGTCCGCGCCGGGCGGAGGGCGGGCCCGGTTATCTCCAGGGCCAGGAACGGGAGATTGCCATTCTTTTTGCCGATCTGCGTGGCTTCACCACCCTGGCGGAACACAAGCTGCCTTATGACGTTGTCTTTATCCTGAACCGGTACTTTGCGGCCATGGGGGCGGCGGTCGAGGCCTCCGGCGGCCGCCTCGACAAGTTCATCGGTGATGGTGTCATGGCCCTGTTCGGGATCGAGCGTGGGCCGGAGGCCGGCAGTCGCAACGCCCTGGCCGCGGCCCGGGCCATGGCGGAACGGCTGGACGAACTGAACCGCGCGCTGGTGAATGATCTCGACGCGCCTCTGCGCATCGGTATCGGTATCCATGTCGGACCGGTGATCGTGGGTGAGATGGGCTACGGTGCGGCCACATCGGTGACGGCGATCGGCGATGCCGTCAACACCGCCAGCCGGCTCGAAGCCATGACCAAGGATTTCGGCGCGCAGCTCGTGGTCTCCGATCCCGTTGCCGCGCTGGCCGGGCTCGATACTACGGCCTTTCCCGGTCATGACATCGAAGTGCGGGGGCGGGAAGGCGGATTGACCGTCCGGGTGATCGAACAGGCCGGCAACCTGCAGTTGGCCGGAATGCTGGAGGAAGCCAGACAGCCGGCAGCGGTTTCCTCGTAAACGGGGCTCCCTCAGCCGCCGGCTTTAAAGCTCGCGATCGCCTTTTCAAGCTGCCGGTATTCGGCGCAAGTCGTGCCGCAGGCGGCTTTAAGTACATCCAGGCGCTCTTCGGCGCGCGCCAGATCCTGCATTTCCAGATAGAGCTCGCCCAGGTATTCGTTCGCGCCCAGGTGCTGAGGATCGAGCTTCAGGGCGCGGGCATAGTAGTCGAGCGCGGCCTCCCGTTCGCCCAGTTTCCTCTGGCTGAAGCCCATAAGGCTAAGGGCATCCGGATTGCGCGGATCCGACGCGATGACGTCTTTAAGCAGGGTGATGGCCGTGGCGTAGCTGCCGCGTTCAACGAGTTTGATTGCGCGCGCCAGGGACTGGTTATTGTCGCTCTCGTCCTTGCCGTAGCCGATCGGGCCGGCCGAGAAGGCAGGCGTGCTTTGCAGTGGCAGGGCAAGCAGAAGACCGAGGGCAGCGACCACAAGTGCCTGCGCGAGCAGATGAAGCGGGTGGGATGCTGCGGCGGTTCGGGCGTGCGCTTTCGAAGGCATATTGCGACCTCACGGATGAACTTCGCTGCGGAAGTATGATGGAAGACCTAGCCTGTACCAAGTCGCCCAGTGTTACGGATTCAGGAGGTCCTCCAGGCTTTCCGGACTCTCCGCGTCGATGATCCGGCGTACCAACTCGTAGCCGAAGCCCTTTCTGCCCAGGGCGGCCATGTCCCGTTCGCGTTTTTCCTGACGCTGGTCGGGATGGCGAAAAGGTCCAAGCCGTCGTTTTCTCGCATAGACGATTGCGGCTTCCGTTTCCGGGTCGGAGGAACTCTCCCGCAGGCCCGCGAGAGCCGGTTCGATCAGATCTGAAGCAACCCCTTTGGCTGTGAGGTCGGCCCGGATTCCGCGCGCCGATGCGCCCCGGCGATGCAGGCTGCGCGCCCGGGTTTCCGCATAGCTTCGATCATTGAGCAGGCCGTTTCGGGTCAGCTTGTCGAGGATGGCCTCAACCTGCTTCGCGCCCTCCTCGCGGTCGGTATCATGCGCCCTGGCCGAACGCTCGACGCGCATCATAAGGAGCTGCGCGAGATGGGCGCGCGACGTCGCATAGCGGTCGAGGTGATAAAGCGCCGCGTTCTCCAGATAGCGTGCGGTCGCCTTTTTCGGGCCCTTTCGACGAGCGGAACCCGGGTCTCCCGGACCGGCTTTGCTGCAGTGCTCAGACATATACGTCAGAGCATGCCATGCGCGGAACGGAAGTTCACCGGGAAAGACTGCCTGCGCCGCGAGCCGTTGTTGAAACCTTGCGCTTCGGTTGCTTTGCACAAAAAATAAATGTTTGTATTCAAATTTAAATCGCCAGCATGCATTGTAACCGAATAACCGACTTTGAAATGTGGATCGGTGCAGCGTGAGAGCCGGACTGAGAAGGAACGGTATTCCACGCAGACTGAGAAGCGGGTTGGAATAGACCTATTTTTAGGAATATCGGCCCACTATGGATGTGACAGGCATCGATGACGAAACAGGGCACTATGACTTGACGACGAGCGGCGAGATAAATGGCAGTGTCGGCTAGCAAAAGCGTCGAAGGGCAGGCCTATGCCTTCTTTGCGGCGGTGCTCGTAGCCGTGATGCTCCTGGCCGGCTTCTTCATCGACAGTGCCGAGGATGAACGGCGCCAAAGACTGCAGAGCGAATTGACGCTGGTTGCCCGCGAAATCTCGCATTTCGCCGGGCCGGAACCCGGGGCCATCAAACGTGCTGAGCTGCAGACGACACTTCGCGAAATTGCAGTGGACCGCGACCTGTCCTACCTCTCGGTTTATGATACCCGGACCGGCGATCTCTTCAGTCTGGGCGTCGCGCAGGAGACAGGGGAAGGCGTCGTCGCTGTATCGATTCCGCTCGACAGGAACGGCCTGCGCTACGGCAGCGTGACGCTCGAACGCAGTCTTGGAGCGCCCTCGGCGCTGCGGTCCGTGACAGGGTACATTCTGCTCTCCTTCGCCGCACTGGCTGCGCTGGCCGCCGCTGCCTGGGTCGGCCTTCGCTTCTTTGTGATGACCCGCAGTGCGCGGGATCTCGGCGATGCCCTGCCCTTTTCTCCGCTTGCGGCCATCGCCAGCCCTTTCCTGCGACAGGATCATCCGGATTTCGCCGCCTTGCGGCCCGAGCAGGCCGCGGCAATCGTTCGGCAGTCGGGTTTTACCATGGCCCTGGTGCTCGCGAACGGCGGTTTTCTCGTCGGCTGCCTCTGGTCGCAGGTGCCCCATGAAGTGCTTATTCCCTGGGCAGTGTTCGTTTCGGGGCTGGCCCTGCTGAACCTCCGGGTCTGGCTGCGCAACCGCAATCGCCCGCTCCCGGATGCGGTCTCCAAGCAGACGCTCCGGCGCATGACCTACCAGGCCGGCCTTCTCGGTTTGGCCTGGGGAATCGCACTTTCGGTCTTTTTCACCGGTGCCGATACCGTGGGTCGTTTTGTTTTGATCGCTTTGGGTTTGGGAATGGCGGCGGGCGGTACGGCGGCGCTGGCCTCCGTTCCTTCCGCGGCGCTGGTCTTCATCGGATCGATCATGGTGCCGGCGGCCCTGCGCTTCGCGACCCTGGAGGGGGATGGTTTCTGGACGATGACAGTCCTCTGTGTCGTTTACTGCGGTTCGATGGGGGCGTTTCTTGGTCAGGCTTACCACGGTTTTGCGCGCAACGTGCTTGCCCGTCAGGCACAGGCGCGCCAGGCCGAGACGATTGCGCTGGTTCTCAACACCTATGAAGAACAGGCGTCGGACTGGCTTTGGGAGACCGATGCCGACGGCCGTTTGCAGTCACCCCCGCATCGGATGGAGCTCCTGTTCGGCGGACGCGGTACGGATCTGACGGGACGCCGTTTCGAGGATTTGCAACCGAAAGGCGGAGACACGAGCTGGACGGCGCTGCTCGGAGCCCTATCCAGTCAGGAGAGCTTCCGAAACCTGACCGTTTCCGCGCAGGATGTCGGGGGACAGGAGCGCTGGATCTCGCTGTCGGGCCGGAAACGGGAGGATGGCTGTTGGCATGGCGTCGGATCCGACGTCACGGTCCGGGAGACGGCCCTGATCCAGTTGCGCACGGCGATGGAAGAGGCAAAGTCGGCCTCTCGCGCCACGACCGCATTTCTGGCCGCGACCAGTCACGAATTGAGGACGCCGTTGAATGCCATCATCGGTTTCTCGCAGGTCCTTGCCAGCACAAAAGTCTCTGCCGAGAAGTCGAGAGACTATATCCAGACCATCAATGGAGCCGGTCTTCATCTGCTCAATATCGTCAACGGTATTCTCGAGATGGCCCAGATCGAGGCCGGGCATAAGACGTTGCGCCATGAAACCGTCGATCTGTCCGAAGCGATTAAGGAGGCGACCGACTTTCTGGCATTCCAGTCGGAAAAAGCCGGGGTTGCCCTGCAGTTCAATGCCATTGAAACCGGCATCGCCCTCAAGGTCGACCGCCAGGCTTTGCGCCAGGTTCTGCTCAATGTGCTCGGCAACGCGGTCAAGTTTACGCTGCCCGGCGGCTCGGTGACGATCACCGCTGAGTTGCAGGGCGACAGCGTTTCCCTGTCGATCCGCGATACCGGGATCGGTATCGCCGAGGCCGATATCGAACGGATTTTACAGCCCTTCACGCAGGTCGATGATGGCCTGGAGCGACGCTATGACGGCACCGGATTGGGACTTCCGATCGCCAAGAGCCTGATCGAATTGCATGGTGGCGAGCTGACGATCGCCAGCGATCCCGGCAAAGGAACGACGGTCAGGATGACTCTGCCTCAGGCCGTCGCAAGTCCTCTGGCCTACAGGCAGTCGGGTTGAATAGCGCACCGCCGCTATAGATTTCTGACCCGGACGGCGACTCAATGGCAGCACGCACGGCTTGCATGCGGCGCGTGAGAGGACTATTTCATCCGCTATGCAATCTTCTCCCACGACGAAGCCCTTGTCTCCGCGCAAGATGGGGGCGATCAATGGGCGCGGCCTCTGGACTCTCTACGTTAAGGAAGTCCGCCGTTTCATGAACGTCTTTTCCCAGACGTTGCTGGCGCCCATGGTGACGACCCTTTTGTTCCTCGCCGTCTTCGCCCTGGCGCTGGGCGGTGCCGGGCGCCAGGCCGGCGGTGTCGACTACATTCTCTTTCTGGGGCCGGGGCTGATCATGATGTCCATGGTCCAGAATGCTTTCGCCAACACCTCATCGTCGATCCTGATCGCCAAGGTCCAGGGCAACATCGTCGATCTGCTGATGCCGCCGCTGTCACCGGCTGAACTGGTGATCGGCGTGGCCGGCGGCGGTGTCACCCGCGGTGTCATGGTCGGGCTGGTCGTCGCTCTGGGCATGTCGGTTTTTGTTCCCCTCACCATCCATAATCCGGGCTTTATCCTCTGGCACGCGGTCAATGCCTCACTGATGCTGGCGCTGTTGGGGATGATCGGTGGGATCTGGGCGGAAAAATTCGATCACATCGCGGCGGTCACCAACTTTATCATCACGCCCTTTTCCTTTCTCTCCGGCACCTTCTATTCGATCGAGCGCCTGCCGCAGGAATGGAGCTTCATCGCTCACTTCAACCCCTTCTTCTATATGATCGACGGCTTTCGCTATGGCTTTATCGGTCATGCGGATGGTTCTCTCGCGACCGGCTTCTTCCTGGTTCTCGGCGTCAACATATTCCTTGGCTTCGTCGCGCATCGCATGATCGCGACCGGTTACCGCCTCAAGGCATGAGGCTTGTGACATGAGGTCGGCTAACATGAGGTCGGCGGCTGGAGCGGATGACGGATGAGCTCGGGCGCCGCGCGGAATCGTAACCAGGCAAGCAGGGTCCGGGCCTACGGCCCGATCAACTGGTACGGGCTGTGGGTGCTCTACTCCCGAAAGGGGGTGCTGCGGTTTCTGCGTTACGGCCTGGAATCCATCGCCGGCCCGGTGGTTTCCAGTTGTATTTTCGTGACCGTCTTCGTTCTCGCTCTTGGCGGTACGGCCGCCATGTCACCGGACCTTACGCTGGCCCAGTTTGTGGTCCCCGGGATCGTCATGTTCACCCTGACCCAGGTGGCCTTCGACTCCGCGGCGGTGATGATCATTCACGACAAGCACGACGGCATGATCGAAGACGTGCTGATGGCGCCCTTGACCCCGCTCGAGGTCACCCTGGGCTATACCCTGGGTGCGGCCACCAACGGCCTGATCACCGGGGCGATACTCCTGGCGATCTTCGCACTTTTCGTCGACCTGCCCTTTGCCGGTTTCGCGACGGCGGCGGCCTTTGCGCTTGGCGGGACGCTGCTCTTCGCCCTGGTCGGGGTGATTGTGGGGATCTGGGCCGAACGCTGGGACCACTTCAGCGCCGCCGAGACCTTCCTGATCATGCCCCTGGGGCTGCTCTCCGGCACTTTCTTCTCCCTCGACCGTGTTCCGGCGGGGTTCGATTGGCTGTTGCTGGGTAATCCCATGTTCCATGCCATCAACGGCTTTCGGGCCGCGCTCACCGGCCATAGCGACGCGGTGGTCTGGCTGGGCGGTCTCTTCCTCGGCGGGCTGATCCTGATCCTGGGTGTCATCGCCTGGCGTCTCTTTGCGGCTGGCTATCGGATCAAGGCCTGAAGACGGCTCAAATCCAATGTTTAATGGATTGTCTACAGTTTTGAGTTGAAGTTATCGATCGTGCCTCTTTGCTGTAAAATGGCACAAATAGCGGAATTCTGTCCGATTCTAGAGGCTGGACATGCGAAGACTGGGACTGGTGGCGTCGTTTTTGGCGGTAAGGCAAATAAAGCTGCAGCTTGCCGCAAGTCTGTTCTTGTTTGTTTTCGCGACAACAGGGGCGGTCGGTCCCGCGATTGCGCGCGAGCTGCCTTACGGCCAGGGGCTTTTATGGAAAGTGGAACAACCGGGTTCCGGCCTGGAGCCAAACTATGTCCTCGGGACGATCCACGTCACGGATCCTCGCATACTGAATTTGCCCAAAGCGGTACGTGAAGCCTTTGCCTCGGCTAAGTCGGCCACCTTCGAAATCCGGCAGTCTTCCGGCGATCAGGCAAAAATGCTCAAGTTGATGTCGCTTGAGCCAGGTCGAACTCTGGGCGAATACCTGACCCGTGAGCAACTCAAACTGGTCGGCAAGGCGGCTGATCTTTACGGCTTGCCGGAACATATGTTGCAGCGGTTCAAGCCCTGGGCGCTTTACCTGATCTTCTCGGTCCCGCCATCTGAACATCAGCGAAAGGCCAGGGGGAAAAAGGCTCTCGATTTCGCTCTCCAAACCAGGGCGAGAGACTTTGGGGTGCCGGTGTACGGCCTGGAAACCCTGGATGAACAGCTTGCACTCTTCGATCAGCTTTCCGATCAGGTTCAGGTCGCATATCTCGAATCTGTCCTACGTCAGCTCGATAGCTTCGAGGTGCAGTTCGAGCAACTCCTCCAGCTCTACCTGGCCCAGGACATTTCGGGAATTCAAAATCTGGCGGTTGAGAGCCTTGACGAGTCGGACATGGCGGCCTGGGAGAGTTTTCAGGCCGAAGTGGTTGACCGGCGTAATTTTTTGATGGTTGAACGGATGGAAGAACGGCTTCAGGAAGGCGGCGCCTTCGTGGCCGTTGGGGCTTTGCATCTGCCCGGGGAGAAAGGTGTTCTGAGTCTCCTGCATTCCAAGGGCTATAAGCTCACGCGACTCTACTGACCGCCGTTTCGGCGGCCACCTTCAGCGCTCTGTTGACAGAACGATGCTTTCGGCGAATATTCGCGGGCATCCGGGGTGGCTTCGGCCTTCCCGGGCATTTTTTTGGTCGACGTTTTGTCGTCATCGTGCTGCTAAGGCAATTTGCGTTTTACTTGTTTCAAGAAAACCGCAAGCCGCTACAGAAGGAGGATCTCGTGAGCGAAGCACTCTTGCCGACCTATGCCCGCGCTGACCTCGCCTTCGAAAGAGGTGAGGGCCCTTACCTGTACACGGCCGACGGACGACGATTCCTCGATTTTGCCGCGGGTATCGCCGTGAACGCCCTGGGCCACAGCCACCCGAAGCTGGTGCAGGCCCTGACCGAACAGGGTGCCAAGCTCTGGCATGTCTCCAATCTCTATCAGATCCCAGAAGGCGCGCGCCTGGCGGAGCGTCTGGCCGAGAACAGCTTCGCCGACCGGGTGTTCTTCACCAACTCCGGCGCGGAGGCCATGGAAGGCGCGCTCAAGCTTGCGCGCAAGTACCACAGTGCCAAGGGTCATCCTGAGCGTTACCGCATCATCGCCTGCAACAATGCGTTCCATGGCCGGACCATGACCACGCTTTCGGCGGCGGGCAATCAGGCGCACCTGAAAGGCTTCGGCCCGGAACTGGGCGGCTTCGATCATGTGGCCTTCGAGAACATGAACGAGCTGCGCGCGGCGATTACCGCCGAGACGGCCGCGATCGTGGTCGAGCCGGTTCAGGGTGAGGGCGGGATACGCCCGGCCTCCCTCGAGTACCTGCGCAGTCTGCGCGAAGTCTGCGACGAGTTCGGGCTGCTGCTGATCTTCGATGAAATCCAGTGCGGTATGGGCCGGACCGGCAAGCTCTTCGCCTATGAGTGGGCCGGGATCGAACCGGACGTCATGGCGCTGGCCAAGGGGATCGGCGGTGGCTTCCCCCTGGGGGCCTTCCTGGCCAGCGAAGAGGCGGCCTCCGGCATGACCGCGGGAACCCACGGCAGTACCTACGGGGGCAATCCCCTGGCCATGGCGGTCGGTAACGCCGTGCTGGATGCTCTGCTTGAAGAGGGCTTCCTGGCGCGGGCGGAAGCCACTGGCAAGCTCTTGAAGAGCAAGCTGGAGGCACTGGTCGCCGCCAATCCTCATGTCTTCGCGGAGGTCCGTGGGACAGGCCTGATGCTTGGTCTGAAGGCGGTTCCGGCCAATGGCGAGGTGATCGGTGCCCTGCGCGACGAGGGTCTGCTGACCGTCGGTGCGGCCGACAATGTCATCCGGCTTCTACCGCCGCTGATCATTCAGGAGGCACAGGTCGAGGAAGCCATCGAAGCGCTGGAGCGGGTTTGCGCCAAATGGCCCAGGGCAGGTGCGGCATGACCGCGCCAAGGCACTTTCTGGATCTGGATCGGTTTTCCAGCGAGGAGCTGCATGGCATCCTTGACCTGGGCGGCGCCCTGAAGCGCGGCGAGGCGCCTGATGGCGAGGCCAAGCCGCTCCTCGGCAAAACGCTCGCCATGATCTTTGAGAAGCCCTCGACCCGTACCCGCGTGTCTTTCGAGGTGGGCATGCGTCAGCTTGGCGGTGACGCCGTGGTTCTGGAGCCGAGCGGTACCCAACTCGGCCGCGGTGAAACGGTGGCGGATACGGCGCGCGTTCTCTCGCGCTACGTCGATGCCATCATGATCCGCACCACCAAGGAGGAGATCCTTCTTGAGATGGCGGAGTACGCCACGGTTCCGGTGATCAATGGCCTGACCGACCGCACGCATCCCTGCCAGCTCATGGCCGACGTCATGACCTTTGAAGAGCACCGCGGGCCGATCAAGAACAAGATCATCACCTGGTCCGGCGACGGCAACAATATGGCGACCTCCTGGATCCACGCGGCGACACGCTTTGGCTTCGAGCTGCGCCTGGCCTGTCCGCAGGAGCTCTCGCCGCCCAAGGACGTGCTGGACTGGGCGGAACGCGAGGGCGCGAAGATCGTTGTGTCGTCGGATGTCGAGGCCGCGGTCTCGGGGGCTGATTGTGTCGTGACGGACACCTGGGTTTCCATGGGCGATGACGATGGCACTACACGACACAATCTTCTGCGTGGTTATCAGGTGGATGACCGCCTGATGTCTCTGGCCAAGGACGATGCCATCTTCATGCATTGCCTGCCGGCGCACCGCGGCGACGAGGTGACCGCGTCGGTGATCGACGGCGCGCAGTCGGTGATCTGGGACGAGGCGGAAAACCGACTGCACGCGCAGAAGGGGATTCTCTACTGGTGCCTGGCGCGATGACACCCGACAGGGGGGGCGGGGGCGAGACCGGCCCCGCGAACAGCCCGATTCTCGATGACCTGATTCAGCCCTTCATGCTCGAGACGACCGGTATCCGCGGCCGCCTCGTGAAGCTGGGCGACAGCCTGAACACGATTCTCGGCCGTCACGACTATCCGGAGCCTGTTGCGGCGAGCCTCGGGGAGTTGCTGCTGCTGGCCTCGGTTCTTTCCAGCATGCTCAAGTTCAGCGGCGTCTTCACTCTTCAGGTCAAGGGTGACGGCGCCGTGAACATTATGGTCGCGGACGTTACCTCCGAGGGGGATTTGCGCGGTTACGCCGGCTTCGACGCGGCAAAGCTGGATGCCCTTCCGGCGCCGGCTGAGGGCGGCCGCTATACGGTTCCCGAGCTGATGGGGAAGGGCTATCTCGCCTTCACGGTAGACCAACGCTCGGACAGCGACCGCTATCAGGGCATCGTCGAGCTGGACGGCGCCTCTCTTGCCGACTGCCTGCTGCACTACTTCCGTCAGTCCGAACAGATTCAGACTGGTCTGCTGGTTTCGGTCGGTAAGGACGAGAACGGGCATTGGCGCGGCGGCGGTCTGGGCGTGCAGCATCTTCCCGATGAGGCCAAAGCCAGCGGGCAGAATGAGGATCTGCGCGAAGAAGACTGGCGCCGGACCATGATCCTTCAGGCTAGCTGTACCGAGGGCGAGTTGCTCGATGCCGCCCTGCCGGCCAACGATCTGCTGTTCCGCCTGTTCCATGAAGAAGGCGTGCGGGTCTTCGAACGTCGCGCGCTGGCTTTTGGTTGCCGCTGCTCCCGCAGCCGTCTGGAAGCGGTCCTCAGCCAGATGCCGCGGGAAGAGGTCGAGACGCTCAAGGTCGACGGTGTGGTGATTGCCACCTGCGAATTCTGCAACACCGACTACCGCTACGACGACGCGGCGCTGGATCGTCTTTACGCTTGAGCGTTATTCGGCGTTCTACGCCTGTTTTTCGAACACAATTTGCTGCTATAAGCGAGGCGTCAAAGATCCTTGGTGTTAGAGAGGACTCGCCATAATGCATCTCGCTTTGAAGGGGACGGCGCGCGGTGCCGTCGTGCTGTTGCTCGCTTTGTTCGTTGCCGCTTGCGAGACCCCGCCGTCACAGAACAATTTTGCGGAAATCACCTTCCGCCATCTGCCTGAGATCAAGCTCAACGTCCGTGAAATCGTCTACCAGTTGGACTATCAGGCCCCCCAAGCCGCACCGAACGTCGACCATATTTTCCCGGTGCCGCCGGCGCAGGCTGCGGAACGTTGGGCGGCGGACCGCTTGCGTGCTGTCGGAACCCAGAACAAAGCGCTCTTCATCCTTAAAGATGCCTCTGTTACGGAAGAAAAGCTGGAAACCAAGGGCGGTTTGACGGGGGCTTTCACCACCGAACAGACCGAACGTTACCAGGCACGTATGGAAGCCGAGATGAAGATCGTCGACGATTTCGGCAATGAACTGGCCACGCTCTCCGCCCGGTCCGCCCGCTCAACCACCACGCCAGAGGATCTTTCCCTGCGCGAGCGCGAGGAAATCTGGTTCAAGCTGACCGAGGATGTCATGCGCGACCTGGACGCCCAGCTCGAACCGGCGATCCGGCGCGTCTTCTTTCCTTATCTGACGCTTTAGTCTCTGGCTGCCCAGTCCGCGAGCTTCTTGAGGAAGCTTTCGCAAGCAGCCACCTGGGACAGCTCGATAAACTCGTTCGGCTGGTGCGCCTGGTCGATCGAGCCCGGACCGCACATGACGGTGGAGATACCGATCTCCTGGAACAGACCGCCTTCGGTGGCGAAGGAGACCACCTCGCTGGCGTTGAGGCCGGTCAGCAGGCGCACGAGCTGTTCCGCGGCGCCGTCCTCTTCCGGGGTCAAGGCAGGGACGCTCGAGCGTAAGGCCGTGGTGATCTCTGCTTCCGGCGCGAACTCGCGCAGCTTCGGCAGGACGGTCTCTGTGACGTAGTTCTCGTAGCGGGCCAGGATGGCGGCGGGGTCGTCGCCGGGCAGCGTCCGGTGCTCCCACTGGAAATTACAGTTCTGCGCGATGATGTTTTGCGCGGTTCCGCCCTCGATCACGCCGACATTGAAGGTGGTGTAGGGCGGTTCGTAGCCCGAATCGGGGTCTGCGTTCGCGCGTTTTTCCTCGGCCATCTGCCGGATGAAGTCGATCAGCATGGCGGCGGCGATGATCGCATTGCCGCCGCGGTGTGGCTGGCTGGAGTGCGCGGCCTGGCCGGTGATGCGGGTCTCGTAGACCGAGATGCCCTTGTGGCCGTTGACGATGCGCATGGAGGTGGGTTCGCCGATGATGACCATGGCCGGGCGCGGCAGGTTCTCCGCCACGTCGGCAATCAGGCTGCGCACACCCAGGCAGCCGACCTCCTCGTCATAGGACAGCGCCAGGTGGACCGGTTTTTTCAGCGGGCGGTCCAGGAACTCCGGCACCAGGGCCAGGGCCGCGGCGCTGAAGGACTTCATGTCGGAAGTGCCGCGTCCGAAGAGCTTGCCGTCCTGTTCCACGACCGAGAAGGGGTCGCTGTCCCACTTCTGTCCGGCGACCGGTACCACGTCCGTGTGACCCGAGAGCACGATGCCGCCCTCGATCTCCGGGCCGATGGTGGCGAAGAGGTTCGCCTTGGTGCCCTCCGCGTTCATCGTGCGCCGTGTCGGAATGTCGTAGCTTTCCAGATAGTCTTCGACGAATTCGATCAAGGCCAGGTTCGACAGCGCGGAGGTGGTGTCGAAGGCGATCAGCTTCTCGATCATCTCGCGCGTTGTATAGGTCTCTCTGGCCATGGTCTGTCCTTTTCCTGGAGGTTTGCGTTGGCGCCTTATCCGCGCCAGAAGGCGGGCGTCAGGAGCACCAGCACCGTAAAGAGTTCGAGGCGGCCGAGCAGCATTCCGGCACTCATCAGCCACTTGGCGCCGTCGGGTAAGGGGGCGAAGGTGCCCGAGGGGCCGATGATCTCGCCGAAGCCCGGGCCGACGTTGGCGATTGCGGTGGCCGCGCCCGAGAGGGCGGTGATGTAGTCGAGGCCGAACATGCCCAGGCCGATGGCCAGCAGCGCGAAGCTGACGGCGAAGAGGAAGAAGAAGCCCATGACCGACTCGGCAACGCCCTCGGAAATGCGCTTTCGGTTATAGTAGGGAAAAAAGATGCCGTGCGGCTGCACGAGGCGCAGAAGCTGAGTCTTGGCCGTCGCGTAGAGGACCTGGAATCGGAAGATTTTGATGCCGCAGGTTGTCGATCCGGCACAGCCGCCGATGCACATCAGCATGAAGAAGAGGATGACCACGAAGCCGCCCCACTGGCCGAAGTCGGCGGTGGTATAGCCGGTGCCGGTGATGATCGAGATGACGTTGAAGGTGCTGTAGCGCAGGGCCGCCGGGATATCCATGATGCCATGGGAAACCACCCAGCCGGCGGTCGCCAGGATCGCCAGCAGGACCAGCACCAGCAGCCAGCGCACCTGGCTGTCGTTGATCAGGGCGCGGAAGTTGCCGCGCACAGCCCGCAGGTAGAGAACGAAAGGCAGGCTGCCCAGGATCATGAAGAGGCTGATCGACCAGTCGACCGCGCTGCTGTCGAACTGTCCGACCGAGGCGTCATAGGTCGAAAAGCCGCCGGTTGCGATCGAGGTCATGGCGTGGGTGATGGCATCGAAGCCGGAGAGACCCAGGCTCCAGAGTATGATGGCCGCGAAGACGGTCAGCGAGACGTAGACGATGGAGATCTCGGCGGCGATCTGCGCGGCCTTCGGCAGCACCTTGTCGGTGTCGAAAGCCTCGACGCGGAACATCTGCATACCACCGACCTGCAGGATCGGCAGGATCGCGACCGCCATGACGATGATGCCGATGCCACCCAGCCATTGCAGGATGGCGCGCCAGAGCAGGATGCCGGGCGGGGCGTTGTCCAGGCCGACGATCACCGTCGAGCCGGTCGTGGTTACGCCGGACATGGATTCGAAAAAGGCGTCGGTGAAGCTTAGTTCCAGCTCGCTGAAGGCGAAGGGCAGCGCGCCGACGGTAGCGATCATCAGCCAGGAGAGATTGGTCATGACGAAGGCCTGGCGCAGGGTGAAGGTCAGCCAGCCGGAGCGGGTCGTCAGGACCATACAGACGCTGAGGAACAGGGCGATGGCCGAGGAGGCGGCGAAGACCTGCCAGTCCGAATGCCCAACGGCGGCGTCTACCACCGCCGGGATCATCATGGCGACGGAGAGGACCGAGAGCAGGATACCGGCGACGAAGACGACCGGGCGCAGCTCCATCACGCGGCGACTCCGCAGTCTTGTCCGCAGTGCCGACCAGAGTGTCGACTACGGCCTCGACCGCAGCCTTGATCAGTGTCCCGACCGTAGCCCCGGCGGCCGGCTGCCGCCGGGCGTAGTCGGCCTCGAGCCAAATTGTCGTCGCGTTTTGTCATTAGGCGTGTGAAATCGCTAAACCCGCCCTATTAGGCGCGGATGAGCTCCGGAACTCAAGCTTTTCAGGAAGAACTTCTTACGGATCTCCCCCATCATCCGGTTCCTGTCATCTTGACTGGGGCGAGCCCACCAGGGCCAGGAACTCCCGCCGCGTCGAGGCGTTGCTGCGGAACAGCCCGAGCATGCGGCTGGTCACCATGGTGACGCCCGTCTTGTTCACGCCGCGCGTCGTCATACATTGGTGTGCGGCCTCAATGACCACGGCGACGCCCTTGGGCTTAAGGACCTCGTTGATGGAGTTGGCGATCTGCGCGGTCATCTTTTCCTGGATCTGCAGGCGCCGGGCATAGGCTTCCACCACGCGGGCCAGTTTGCTGATCCCCACCACCCGGTTGTCGGGCATATAGGCGACATGGGCGCGGCCGATAATCGGTGCCATATGGTGTTCGCAGTGCGATACGAAGTCGATATCGCGCAGCAGAACGATCTCGTCGTAGCCCTCGACTTCTTCGAAGGTGCGCTGGAGGACCTCGTCCGGATCGACGGCATAGCCGCCAAAAAACTCCTCGTAGGAGCGTACGACGCGGTCGGGTGTACCCAGCAGGCCTTCTCGGCTCGGGTCGTCCCCGGCCCAGCGCAGCAGGGTTTCGACGGCGCGCAGCGCCTCGTCACGCGATGGCCTGTCTTCGGTCGCTTGCTCGTTGGCGGCCTGCTTGCTGGCAGCCTGGACGGGCAGGCTTGCCGTGGCGGAGGAAAGGTCTTCAGTCACACTTGATGCTCCAGGTTGCTGCGGTCTTCATCGCTCGTCTGTCTGCAATGATCTGGATGGGACTTCGCAGCAGGCAAGGGGAAGGCGAACAAATCCCGTCTTCCGATGCAGCTTGCTTGTCAGTTCAACTGGACGGCCTGATGGGGACTGTCCAAAGAGAAGGCCGGGACCTCGACGTCGAAACGCTCACCGTTCGGGCATTCCATCTCGTAAGAGCCGACCATAATCCCGGATGGCGTGGAAAGTGGCGTTCCGCTGGCATATTCGTACGAGTCGCCGGGCTTAAGCTGAGGTTGCTCGCCCACGACACCGGCGCCGCGCACCTCCTGCACCCGGCCCAGCGAATCGGTGATCCGCCAGTAACGGTTCAAAAGTTGAACGATCTCATGACCGGTGTTCTCGATCTGAACCTGATAAGCCCAGACGAAGTGGCTGTCGGAAGGCGATGACTGCTCTTCCAGATAGACCGGCTTGACCGTGACGCGGATACCGCGTGTCGTCGCGGAATACATGGCCCGTGAAACTCCTTATACCAAGCCCTTCCGATGGTTCCCTATCGGTAAAGCCCGGTATTACCTGGCGGTTGCCGCCGATGATCCGCTCCGCCTTCTTCGGCGGATCCTGCTAATTATTACATCGCGACGGCGGGTCAAGCAAAATAAGAACGGCGCCGCTTGCGCGACGCCGTTCCTGTGTTTCCGTCGGGAAACTCTCCCGAAAGAAGTTAGCCCCGGGTTACTGGATAATAACCTCGACACGCCGGTTGGCCTGCTCACGCACACCGTCGGCGGTCGGCACGGCCGTTTCAGCCTCACCGCGACCGGCGACCGAGACGTCCTCGGAGGCGACACCGCGTTCGATCAGCGCGGCGCGGACAGCATCCGCACGCTTGAGCGAAAGGTCGATGTTGTATTCTTCCGAACCCGCGCGGTCGGCGTGACCGGTGACCGCGAACTCGGCATCGTCCAGCCCGCTTGCTGCGGCAACGGCCTCATCCAGCTTCTGGAAGTCGGCGGCCCGGACGCTGGAGCTGTCGAAATCGAACAGCAGCACGAAGGGCTTCGGTGCCTCGACCGGCGCAGGGGCCGGCGCGGGAGCCGGTGCAGGTGCGGGCGCCGCCGCCGGAGCGGGCTTGGCTTCGAGCTTCTCCAGCGCAGCATAGAACTCATCGCGACAGGCCGCGATGTGGTCAGGCTGATGGTTCTCCTCCTGCTGTTCGATCCAGCAGTCGAAGCGGCCTTGTGCATGGGCGGCCTCGGCCGGCTTGCTCTCACGGCCGCCGGCATCAAGCGCGGCCATAAGGCGGGCGCGGGCGTCGGTCAGCTCACCGACTTTGTCGGCCGGCAGGTGCCAGGCACTGATTTCCTCCGGCAGGACAACCTCGCCGCCGGAGGCGCGCAGGCCCTTCTGGGCAAAGTAACCAGCATCCTGCCAGTCGTACATCTCATCGGCTTCGAACAAGGTGATCTGACGATACTCTTCGGTCAGAGCCTGAGTGAAAGGCGTGCCGCCCGTCGCCTGGGCGTTGCGCATGTTTTCGACGTCGTAGCCAACACCGAAACCAGCACAGCCGCTCAAAAGGGTCAAAGCGGCGAGAGCGCCGAGTAATTTAGTTGGGAACATGTTCACACTCTCCTTAACGGCAGCACCGAACGGCCGCCGTACTTAAAACGATGTAATTCTGATCCGGATCCAGGTGGCTTCGCAATAGGGGTTGTTACTGACTTGATACTGGTAAAGGCGCAGTTTAGTTGCCGCGATTCCTGCTGTCAAAAACGTTTGACGACCAATACCTGCACCACCTTTGATCTTACCGGGTTCCAGTGGCAGATTTTTTTATTATCCCGACTTTTGAATGATCATTTGTGGACATTTCATGATTTTTTTGCGGCGCTGTCTGTGCCAGGGCCTTGTCAACCATGGCGGGTTCAACCTCGACGACCCTTTCGCCGGTCGCCGCGGCGTCTTCGGGGTCGTGGGTCACGAGCAGTGTTGGCAGACCCTCCGCGCGGGCGTGATCGAAGACGAAGCGCCGTACCCTTTCGCGCAGATGCACGTCGAGCTTTGAGAAGGGCTCATCCAGCAGTAAAGCCCTGGGTTCAGACAGCAGGGTGCGCATCAGAGCCACACGTGCGCGCTGCCCGCCGGAGAGGGTTGCGGGGTCGCGGCGTGCGAAACCTTCCAGGTCGGCTTCGCGCAGGGCCTGATCGATGCGCCGGTCACGCTCCCGCCGGTCCTTGATCCGGCGGGGCAGGCCAAAGGCCAGGTTCTCGCCTACCGAGAGATGTGGAAACAGCAGGTCGTCCTGGAACAAAATCCCTGCCCGGCGGCGCTCCGGTGGCAGCAGTGTGACATCCTGCCCGTTGATGAGAATTTTTCCCGCAGTTTCGAAAATCGGATCCAGGGTGCCGCAGACGAACGCGAGAATCGAGGACTTTCCCGATCCGCTGGGCCCCATCAGGGTTACGATTTCGCCGCCGTCGATCTCCAGATCGAGTGGCGCCATGAGCGGCCACCCGCCGATGCCCAGACTGACGCCCTGCAGGGACAGACCGCCGGGCGTCTGGCGTGAAAGCCGGTCCGTACCGCCGGTTTCCTGGTCTGATGCGCTCACGCGATTCCCCTCAAGCCGCGTCGTTGGCGATAGAGCAGCGCCGGAATACCGATCGCCAACCCGAAGGCGACCATCGGCAAAGTCGCCTGCAGGAAGGCGAAAACCCCGGTCACCCGCCGATTTGCGCCGGCCGCCAGACTGACGGCTTCGGTGGTCAGAGTGACATATCGCCCGCCGCCTGCAAACAGCGTTGGCAGGTACTGCGCCACACTGACCGCGAAACCGATCGCCATGGCGTAGAGGATTGGTCTCAAGAGCATGGGCAGTTTCACCCGCCAGAAGGCCCGGTTCGGCGATGCGCCCAGACAAAGTGCGCTGCGAACGTAGCGATCATCCAGGTTCCGATAGGAGTCGGAAAGCGACAGGAAAACATATGGCAGCACGAATAGCAGATGGGTCCAGACCAGGGCGTACCAGGTCCCGTCCAGGTTCAGGTGAACCGAGAGGACCTGGGTGCCGAACAGAAAACCGATCTGCGGGACCAGCAGCGGTGCATAGAGCAGCCAGAGGCCTCGCGTTGAGGTTTGCATGCCTTGCCGGCGCTCATTCTCGAGGCAGGCGACGACCAAGAGCGTGGCAATGGCGGCGGAGGCCAGGCCGATTGAGAGTGTGTTCAGGCCGGCCTGCAGGATCGAGTCACTCTGGCGCATCCAGTTGTTGAGCGATATGCCGCTCGGCAGAATGTCGGGGTAGCGCCACCGCCGGGTGATCGACCAGATCGCCATGGCAAGGATGCTGAAGGCCCCCAGTCCGCAGATCGCCATGGCGATCGTGGTCAGGAAGGAGGCCAGGCCCCGAGCACCGCCGCCGCGCCGCCCGTCGGACAGCCAGGGGCGTGCGAGGCGCCCGATGACGATTTCGGCCAGACGCCAGAGGCCGATGGCGCCGGCCACCAGCCCGAACTGCAGCGTCGCGCAGGCGGCCGCCACGAAGCGCATGTTGAGATCCGGATCGTTGAACCAGCGCAGCACCAGAACCGCCAGCGGCGGGGGTGTGGTGGGCGCCAGGACCAGCGCCATGTCGACGACCGAAAGAGAAAAAGCCAGGACCGCGTAGATCGGCAGGCGGATTTGCGGATAGATCGCCGGAAGCACCGTCTTGATCCAGGCCGTGACCGGTCCGTAACCCAGAGAGCGCGAGATCGCCAGCCGGCGGTCCGCATGGGTCTGGTGCACCGCCGCCAGGGTCATGAGAAAAAGGAACGGCATCTCCTTGATCACCAGGCCGGCGGTCAGGGCCAGGCCGTAGGGGTCCTGCAGCGTTGCGATGTCCGGGGGTGTGGTCCAACCGGTGGCCCAGGGTGAGATCAGGCGCACCAGCCAGCCGCTCGGGGCGATCAGAAAGGCGAGGCCGATGGCAACAGCCACATGGGGCACCGCCAGCAGTGGGGCGATCAGGCGGTGGATGACGCGAAAGGACCTTCGCTCTCCGCAGGCGGCCACGAAGCCGATCACCAGAGCAAAGGACAGGAAGGTCGAAAGCAGACCGGCGGTCAGGGACAGGCGCAGCGCCGACCCCAGGCCCGGGTAAGCGAAGAGTTCCCGCCAGCCGTGCAGGCTGAATTCATGGCCGCCCAGGGCCGGGAAAATACCGACGGCGGGCAGCCAGGTGCCAATCAGTCCCGCGCAAACCGGCGCCAGAAACAGCACCATGGTGAAGGCGGGCGCATAGCGCAGAAGCCCGATGCGTCGGAGGCTGCTCACCTGGCGCTCTCCCGGTTAGCAGGGGCGGATAAAAAGATCTCGCTATTCTGCGCCATCGGGTCAGGATCTGTTGAGTATCATGGTGTTGTCGCGGCGGTGCCACAGTTCCCCAGCAGTCAGGAGCAGGCGTCGCTGTGTGGCAGGTCCCGCATAAGACGCCTGCGACGCCACTGCCGGGGAAATGCGGACCGTCCTGAAAGGACTGGTCAGAGATGACGCGAGCCAGCGTCGCTCGTCCTGGAATATGCGCTGCATGTCCTGCGTCCTCGCTCCTAATCTCGCGTCATCTCTGACCAACCACCACAATACGCTGGTGCTCAACGGACCCTATTTTACCTGGATTTCTGGCGGCTGGAACGGCTCGAATGCCGCCGTTGCGCGGCGCCGGCCTGAAAAGGCAGCAGCCCCCAGGCCATTGGCCATTGGGGGCTGCGAAGCGGTGATCTGCCTTCAGATCTTTATCACCTGTGCCTAACGACTGTAGCGATTCTGCCATTCGGCTTCGATCCGCGTCATCCAGGTGGGATGCGGTTCGAGCAGCGTCGCGCCGAGATCCTCCGGCGCCAGGGTGGCGACGCCGCGCGGCAGATCCTCGAAGCGCTGGCGATCCTCCTTGGAGAGCTTGGACATGGCGAGCACCGTGTCGTCGCCCCAGACCGCTTCGTTCTGCTTTTCCGCTTGCGCTTCCGGGCTCATGAGAAAGTTCGCCACCACCATGGCGGCTTCCTTGCCTGAAGCGTTGAAGGGGATGGCGACGAAGTGGGTGTTGCCGATGGTGCCGCCCTCCAGGACGAAGACCCGGGCCGTTTCGGGCAGCAGGTCGGTGGCGATCAGAGAGGAGGCTTCCGATGGATAGAAGGAGATGTGGATATCGACCTCGCCGTCGTCCAGCAACTGGCGCTGTGCCGGGCCATTGGCCGGAAAGGTCTCGCCTTTGCGCCAGAGGTGGGGGTGCAGGGCATCGAGATAATCCCACAGAGGTGCCGTGACCGCCGCGAAACGGGTTTCGTCGGTGAAGGGCTTCTGCAGTTCGTCCCGGTCTTCGACCAGTTCGATCAGCACCTGCTTCAGGAAGGTGGAGCCAATGAAGTCAGGCGGTGTCGGATAAGTGAAACGTCCCGGGTTCGCTTTTGCCCACTCGAGAAAGTCCGGAATCGACCGCGGCGTGGTCTCGACCCGGGCGCTGTCGTAGATGAAGTTGATCTTGGCCATGCCCCAGGGAGCTTCGAGCCCTTCCACCGGTACGGTGAAGTCCACTCTTGTGCTCGGCTTGTGCTCGAAGTCAACGGCGGCGTAGCTCGGCAACTGCTCGGTGAAGGGACCGTGCAGCAGGCCATTTTCCTTCATGGCGGCGAAGTTCTCTCCGTTAATCCAGATCAGGTCGATCGAGCCACCCGAACTGCGCCCGGCCGCTTTCTCGGCCAGTACACGCGAAACGGCGTCTGCCGTATCGGCCAGCTTCACGTGGTTGAGATCGATGCCGTAGTCTTCCCGGACCCTTTTGCCAACCCAGGCGATGTAGGCGTTGATCCGCTCGTCTCCGCCCCAGGCGTTCCAGTAGACCTTCTGTCCACGCGCCGCGGCGAGCGTTTCTTCCCAGCTTTGACCCTGCGCCTGCGCGGCACCCGAGGCGGCGAGCAGGCAAGCGAGACCAAGCAACAACTGACGAACTCGGGCGTAAAGTCGGGCGTGAAGACTGCGCATCTTGAATTCTTCTCTTCAATTCCGGGAGCTTTGACTGACGCGCAACCTAACCTGCAGGCCCTCGATTGTCAGTATCCCTGGGTAACATTCACGCCGCTTTTACTTTGCGTGTGTGATCAGGAGGCGTAATCGCCGCACAGCCTACAGACTACAGCCATAAGTCAGCCCATTGCATCCGACACGCCCTTCGCTTATACAAAAAGCCGGTCGCGGGCGTAGCTCAATGGTAGAGCAGAAGCTTCCCAAGCTTACGACGAGGGTTCGATTCCCTTCGCCCGCTCCAGGCTTCCCGGCCTTCTCATCCGATCTCAAGACCTTGTCCCCGCGCATTTTCTCTCGCCGTGAGAGGAGATCAAGAGATCATGGCGTGATGTGGGGCGTGGACAAGAAAGAAGAGGTTAGGCCGTTCTTGACCGATCCAATGCAATCGCCGCCGACGAAGTCCTGGGCCCGGATCTGGATCGTCCTCTTCAGCGCCTTGATCTTCAGCGTCGCTCAGTTTCACCGGGCGGCCGGCGGGATCATATCTCCGGTTCTGTCCGAAGAACTGCAACTGACCTCGACGGCGTTGGGCGGCATTATCGGCGCCATGTTCATCGCCACCGTGGCCATGCAGGTGCCGGCCGGGATCGCGCTGGATCGCTACGGTGTGCGCCGGGTCGTCCCTTTCTCGCTTGCCATCTCAGGGTTCGGCAGCCTGCTCTTCGCGCAGGCGCAGGATGTCCAGTGGCTGTTGTTCGCGCGTGTGCTTCTGGGGATCGGGTTCGCCTCTCTTACGGCCGGCGCCTACCTGCTCTTCTCCCGCTGGTTTCCCCAGGACCGTTTCGCCACTCTATCCGGCTGGATGGTCGCCATCGGTGGGATCGGTGGCCTGAGCGGAACCTATCCTCTTGCCGAATCGGTCGCGCTTTTTGGCTGGCGGGCGAATTTCACCGCTATGGGGGTTCTTATCCTCGGCGTGGCGCTGCTCGGTTTTCTAACCGTCCGCGATGCCCCGCCGGACTACCGTCCCAGCGCCGATCGTCCGGCAAGTCTGCGCGACACACTCCGGGGCTATCGGGAAATCTTTGGGACGCGGGACTTCCTGAGAATCCTGCCGCTGGGTCTTGTGACCTTCGCTCCCATCACGGCGATTGCCGGGCTCTGGGGCGGCCCTTATTTTCGGCAGATTCACGGTCTCAATCAGGCACAAACCGGCCTGGTACTCTTTTCCCTGTTCCTTGCGACCATCGTGGCCGGCCTGGTGATCGGTCCCCTCGACCGCCGATTCGGGACCCGCAAAGGGGTCATTCTCTGTTGTGCCGCTTTGTCTTTCTGCAGTCTCGCGCTTCTGGCGCTCTGGCCTCAGGCGCCGCTGGCCGTGGCGATCGGCTGTCTGATTTCCATGACTTTTTGCCAGCAGTTCTATCTTCCGCTGGCGGCACACAACCGGGCGCTTTTCGCCGACCACTTCATCGGCCGCGCCTCGACTCTCCTGACGCTGGTCTCCGTGGGTGGGATTCCATTGCTGCAAAGCGGTTTCGGTGTGCTGCTGGATCTGAGCCGGCAATATGGCTTGAGTGATGAGCAGGCCTATCGTCTGGGCTTCGCCGCCATCGCTGCCTGCCTTCTCCTGGGGACGGCGATTTACAGCACGACGCGGGATATCAAGCCGCAGGGACCTGTGCCGCGCCCCGAAGCAGGAGTCGTTTGAAACCTCCTGGTGTAAATGTATCGTTTCAATGATTGCCTAAAATAGATCGCCCATTTTTGTCAAAAAATCTGCTTGTGATCTTGGTATGACAAGCAAATGTTAAATAAAAGACATTCTGTGATATAAAAGAAACAAGATGAAAAACGATTGAATGTCACTTTACGGGCTCAAATATCCGATCCATAACGAGGGTGAATTGTTATGGAGGTCACTGAAATGTTTGAAATGAAGTCCTTTGCGCCGATTCTTGCGGTTTTCGCTTTGGGGGCCGCCGTGGCGGCCTGCGATGATCCTTCGCAGCAACAGCAGCAGAGCGAGGTGCCGGCGCTGGAGCAGGTGCCTGATAATCAGCAGTCCCAGGATCCGGCGACTCCGGCCCAGTAAGCAGCTCCTGCCAAGTAAGCAGCTCCTGCCAAGTAAGCAGCTTTGGCGAGTTAGTCAGCTCCGGGCCGGTCCGGCGTAACCGCTCCTTGTCCGGCAAGAGGATCTGACCCGGAACGAGCGACGGCGGCTCTTTTGAGCCGCCGTCTTTCGGTTTCTGCTGCTACCGAACCCCGGTTTAGACAGGGCAGGCGTGATGCAGAGGAAATTCCGTGACCTGAGGCCGGCAGAAAAACCGGCCTTCTGATGAGATTTAGGCCGCGTTGGCCGCCGAGCGGCCATCGTTCGCGGCGACGCCTGGCAGCACGTCCATGACATCCTGGATGAATTGGCTGCGGGCAATGACTGACCATTCCGAATCGTAGGCGCAGTACCAGCCCCGATCCTTTCCAAATGCGCAGAGGAGATATTCGTCGTCCTGGTCCAGGATTGCGACGACAACCTCGCCGTTGTCGATTTCGACCGGAACGCATGATCCGGCCAAACGGTCGTCCACCAGGGCGTTGCCCGCTTCCACAAGCACATTGATATCCGCTTTGGTGAACGAGAGATGTCCGATAGGCAGTATCGACACGTAATTCATCCTCAATTGCCGTTGTTCAGCCCGCACAGTCTCGCAGCAGATTATGACCAAGACGTAAACGGATTGACGGTTATACGCGACACCATTCCTGAGAGAATACGGTTAATAAACACCTCGGTTTAGTGGCAAAAGTCACAGAGGGTCAAGTGTTTGCGAATAAAAATGGTCGGTTAAGCCGTGCCCTTGGGGTCGGGAATGCGCTCGGCGATATGGCCGCGCACCAGGATGAGGCTGTCGCCGCCGGCGGCGATTTCCGGCACGAAGCTTTTGGCGGGGAAGGCATGGAAATCGCCCGGACCAAGGCTGTTCTCCCCGATCGTCAGGCGGCCTTCCAGCACGTAAATCTCTTCGATCCCGCCACGGCGCTGCGGCTGGATACGCCCGCCGGGAATCATGCGCAGCAGGTAGCTCTGCCGGTTCAGGCTGTCGTCCCGGCTGAGGAGCTTCTTGTAGACCCGCGGGGCGAGAGACTCCCATTCGCCTTCGTCGGCACGCAGGATGAGTGGCAATTCCCGGTCCGGCTCAGCCGCTACACCGGTTGGACCGTCACCGGAAGGAGCGGCCCGCTCCGGCTGCGCAACCGGCATCAGGTCCGGTGAAGCCACTGCGGGCGCCTGTTTTGCGGGATCCTCTTTAACGGGTTCCGGCGCAGGAGCCGCGGTTGTTTGCCGAGGGGGGGCTTCGCTGCTCTTTGGCCCGCAGCGCGCGCTCTTACCAAGTGCAATGTCGAAGGCCGAGAGAGGTGCTTCCTCTCCAGCGTCCACGGAAGCAGCGCCGTTCTTAGCCTCTTCCGGCTGCCGCGGCTTCAGGGATGCCTTGGCGTGATCCTGAGGCCTGGGACGCAGGGTCACGCTCGTGCGTTCGACTCCCAGCCGCCGCTCCCAGTCCTTGACCGCGGCGCGCAGGGCAGGATTGTGGGTCAGTTCTTCCCTGAACTGCAGCAGCATGGCCCGGTTCAAGGTGCCGAGCACGAACTCCGCCGCCATCATCTGTACTTCTTTATGGTTCATCGAACCCGGACTGCACCCTGTACGAAATAAAATTGAAGCCTGCCGTGGCGGGTTTTCAGCGACCCTTGTTGCAAAAAGGCGGTATTCCGGCCTTTCCCGGCAAGCCCTGAAGACTAGCGCCTTCCATGGCTTGGTTCCAGGGCAAGCTTGACCCGGGCGGTTTCAGCGCTGCGACTCGGCGTGCAGGCGGCTGACGCTCACCGAGGCGAAGCGCAGAGATGACAAACCGATTAACCTCCTTGATCGGACCTCTTTGCCAAGGCAAGGAGATCCGGTGGTTGCGTCAGTTTGCGATCTGGGGCGGTGGCCTTTGGCAAACAGACGTTTGGTCAATCGAATTTCTGGAGTCGCCTTTTGCTGTCAGGCATATAGAGGCGCCGTCGCGGAAATGGCGATGAGAAAAGGGGTGCCGGACAACGGCGGTGAGCATCTAAAAGAGGGGAGAGCGGGCATGGTGGGAACACAGGCCAAAGGCGGTCACAAGAGGTTTCGTAAGCTGCTGGTGGCGAACCGCAGCGAGATCGCGATTCGCGTCCTGCGGGCCGCCAGTGAACTGGGCATCCGAACCGTCGCCGTCTATTCCCACGAAGACCGCTTTGCCCTGCATCGCTTCAAGTCGGACGAAAGCTATCTGATCGGCAAGGGCCGTGAGCCTGTTCAGGCCTATCTGGCCATCGATGAGATCCTGCGGGTCGCGCAGGAGGCCAAGGTCGATGCGATCCACCCGGGCTACGGCTTCCTCTCGGAGAACCCGGACTTCGCCGACGCCTGCCGGCGGGCCGGCATCACCTTTATCGGTCCGTCTCCTGATGTCATGCGCAGCTTCGGCAGCAAGGTTGAAGCCCGTCAGATGGCCGAAGCGGCGGGCGTGCCGGTCATGCCGGCGACAGGACCCCTGCCCAGCGACAAGGAAGAGATCGCGGCCTTGGCCGAGAAGGTCGGCTACCCGGTCATGCTGAAGGCGAGCTGGGGCGGCGGCGGCCGCGGCATGCGGGTCATCGAGAGCGCTGACGAGCTCTTTGAGCAGGTGGCCGCCGGCCAGCGCGAAGCACGCGCCGCTTTCGGCCGGGATGAAGTCTTCCTGGAGAAGCTGGTGCGCCGCGCCCGCCACGTCGAGGTCCAGGTGCTGGGCGATCTGCACGGCAACATCGTGCACCTTTTCGAGCGCGACTGCACCATGCAGCGGCGCAATCAGAAGGTCGTGGAACGCGCGCCGGCGCCCTATTTTGACGAGGCTCAGCGCCAAAAGCTCTGCCAGTCCGCGGTCAAGCTGGCTCGGGCAGCCGGCTATCAGAATGCCGGCACGGTGGAATTCCTCTACGACGTGGACAGCGCCGAGACTTACTTCATCGAAGTCAATCCGCGCATCCAGGTCGAGCATACCGTGACGGAAGAGGTCACCGGTGTCGATCTGGTCAAGGCGCAAATCCGCATTGCCCAGGGGGCGCCCATCGGCTCACCGGAAAGCGGCGTGCCGGCCCAGGAGGATATCCGGCTCAACGGCCACGCCCTGCAGTGCCGGGTGACCACCGAAGACCCGCAGAACAACTTCATCCCCGACTACGGCCGCATCACCAACTACCGTGGTGCCAACGGTTTCGGGATTCGCCTGGACGGCGGGACGGCCTATTCCGGTGCGCTGATCACGCCGTTCTATGATTCCCTTCTGGAAAAGGTCACCGCCTGGGCGCCGACCCCGGGCGAAGCGGTCAATCGCATGGATCGGGCCCTGCGGGAGTTTCGCATTCGCGGGGTGGCGACCAACCTCTTCTTCCTGGAGTCGCTGATCGGGCACCCGAACTTCGTCCAGGGTAATTACACCACCCGCTTCATCGATCAGACGACGGAGCTCTTCGAGGTGCATCCACGGCGCGACCGGGCGACCCGGCTGTTGTCCTTCATCGGCGATGTCCTGATCAACGGCAATCCCGAGGTCGAGGGCCGTCCCCTGCCCGGTCACATGCCCGAGGCGCAGGTGCCGCCGACCAAGATCCTGGTGACCACCTCGCCCGACACCAACGCCCCGCCCAGGGGCAGCCGGGATCTGTTGGACGAACTGGGGGCCGAGGGGCTTTCCAGGTGGATGCTGGAGCAGAAGCAGCTTCTGGTCACCGACACCACCTTCCGCGATGCCCATCAGTCGCTCTTCGCCACGCGCATGCGCAGCTACGACATGCTGGCCATTGCCGAGCACTACGCCCGCTCTCTGCCGCAGATCTTCTCTCTGGAGTGCTGGGGTGGCGCAACCTTCGACGTGGCCATGCGCTTCCTGAAAGAGGACCCCTGGGAGCGCCTCTCCGATCTGCGCGAGAAGATCCCCAACATCCTGTTCCAGATGCTGCTGCGCGGCTCCAACGGTGTCGGCTACAAGAATTATCCCGACAATGTGGTGCGCTTCTTCGTGCAGCAGTCCGCCGAGGCCGGCGTGGACATCTTCCGGGTATTCGATTCCCTGAACTGGGTCGAAAACATGCGCGTGGCCATGGATGCGGTCTGCGAGACCGGGAAGATCTGCGAAGCTGCGATCTGCTACACCGGCGACATCACGGACCCCAGCCGCAGCAAGTACGATCTCAAGTACTACATCGACATGGCGAAGCAGCTTGAAGCCGCCGGCGCCCATGTCATCGCGGTGAAGGACATGGCCGGTCTCTGCAAGCCGGCCGCCGCGCGCCAGTTGATCACGGCCCTGAAGCAGGAAGTCGGCCTGCCGATCCACTTCCACACCCACGACACCAGCGGCATCTCCGCCGCTTCGGTCCTGGCCGCGGCCGATGCCGGGGTGGATGCCGCCGACGGTGCCATGGATTCCATGAGCGGCCTGACCTCCCAGCCGAACCTGGGCTCGATCGTCGAGGCTCTCAGCGGCCTGGAGCGTGATCCGGGCCTGGACCGTACGGCGCTGCGCGAGACCGCCAACTACTGGGACGGCGTGCGGCGCTACTACCAGGCCTTCGAGAGCGACATGCGTTCCGGCTCGGCGGGTGTCTTCGAGCACGGCATGCCCGGCGGCCAGTATACCAACTTGAGGCAGCAGGCGCGTGCCATGGGCCTGGAGCAGCACTGGCCGGAGGTTGCCGCCGCCTACGCCACGGTCAACAACCTCTTCGGCGATATCGTCAAGGTCACGCCGTCCTCGAAGGTGGTGGGCGACATGGCGCTCTTCATGGTCACCAATGACCTCTCGCCGGCCGAGGTCCTGGACCCGAACCACGACATCGCCTTCCCGGAGTCGGTGATCGAGATGTTCCGCGGCGACCTGGGCCAGCCGCCGGGCGGTTTTCCGGAAACGCTGCAGGCTAAGATCCTGAAGGGCGACAAGCCGATCACGGTCCGGCCCGGCTCGGTTCTGCCCGATACTGATCTGGAAGGTGAGCGGACGGAACTGGAACGGAGGCTACGCCGCAAGGTCAGCGATCAGGACCTGGCCTCCTACCTTATGTACCCCAGTGTCTTCGAGGAATACGCCAAGCACCGGCGCAGCTTCGGCAAGGTCTCGATCCTGCCAACCCCGGCTTTCTTCTACGGCCTGGAGCACGGCGAGGAAATCGCGGTCGATATCGAGCGCGGCAAAACCTTGATCATCCGATATCAGGCCACGAGCGATGCCAACGAAGACGGCGAACGTACAGTCTTCTTTGAGCTGAACGGCCAGCCACGTACGGTCAAGGTGGCCGACAAACACCTGGCCGCCAGCGCACGTACGCACCGCAAGGCCGATGAGAACGACCCGGGCCAGATTGGCGCGCCCATGCCGGGACTGATCGTCTCGGTCTCGGCCTCCGCCGGCAACGAGGTCGAACAGGGCGACCGCCTCTTCACGATCGAAGCCATGAAAATGGAGACTGCGGTCTACGCCGAAGTCAGCGGCAAGGTCACCGAGGTCGTCGCCCCAGCGGGTACGCGGGTGGAGCCACATGATCTGGTGGTGGTGATCGAGGCGGGGTGATGCGGATTTAAAGGCCGCACTCACGCTTGGTGAACCTCTCGTATCGCTGATGTTCAACAATCTTGTTTTTTGTTGAACATAGGCGCACCGTCATTAGGTGGCGTTGGCTTAGGGAGATTTGTAGGTTCTTTTTATCGTCTGCTCACCCGATCACATGCGTCCCACCTGACACCCGCACGCTCTCGCCCTTCGTGGCGCCGACCTGAACCGCCAGGGCCGAGGGCGCGCCCATGTCCTGGCCCTGCAGGATCTCGATGCTGCCGCCGTCTTTCAGCCAGCCGATGTCGCGCAGGTAGCCGCCGAAGGCTGCGGCGGCCGCACCGGTGGCCGGGTCTTCGTAGACGCCGCCGACCGCGAAGGGATTGCGGGCGTGGAAGCGCTGGTCGTTTTCGGCCCAGATCAGGCTGATGGTGGTGAGGCCGGCCTTGGCCATGAGGGCTTTGACCTCCTCGAAGGGGTAGCTCATGGCGGCCAGGGTGGCACGGCTGGCCAGACCGATCACCAGGTGCGAGGCGCCGGCGTTGGCGATGCTCAGAGGCAGCCGCGGATCTAGGTCGCTCTCGCTCAGGCCGAAGGCGTCGAGGATTGGTTGGGTGACCGCAACGGAAGCAGGTTTTGACCAGGTCCCGGGCGATTGCAGGGCCGCGCCCCAGCCGCCTTCGGCGGTCTGTTCCGCCTCGACCGTGATGTTGCTGTCGTTCAGTTCCAGCTTGTAAGTGCCCGCGCCGAAACGCGCGCCCAGGGCGGCGCCGCTGGCAATGGTGGCGTGGCCGCAGAAGGGCACCTCGGTTTCCGGGGCGAAGTAGCGTACGCGCCAGCCCTCATCGGTCGGTGCGAGGAAGGCGGTCTCCGAATAACCCACCTCGGCGGCGGTCTTCAGCATCTCTTCTTCCGCCGGCATGGTCTCGACAAAGGCGACACCGGCCGGGTTACCGCCGGTTCCTTGCTCCGAAAAAGCTGATATGCGCTGGAGATCCATGCTTCTGTTCCTTTGAGCAAGATGTAAGGGGCATTCCGGCCCCTATCGCCTCTACAGCTATTGCTCTTCGACTGGATAGCAAAGTTAAACCTTTTAACTGAATCGCTTAAACTTACTAACGCTCCTGCTCAGTCGCCGCCAATCAGGCCAAAGAAGCCGGTGATCTCGGCAATGCGGCCATCTGCAGCCAGTCGGCCGAAGTCGATGCTTTCCGGCAGTTGCTTTCCCTCTCCCAAGGTCATGGTCCAGGTAAAACGAAAGCAGTCGTGATGCGCATCGACCCCGCTCAGGCGCTGCACCTCGCCACCCGGGAAGCGGGCCTGGACCGCGCCGATGAGTTCGCTGAGCGCAGCGCGGCCAGTAACCTCGGCGTTCGGGTCGCAATAGTGTCCCTCCTCATGCCAGACCGCTGCCAGGATGGCCGCGCGCGCTGCCGGATCCTTCTCCCGCCAGGCGGCGCAGTAACGATCGATCAGGGCCGTGAGATCCTCGTTTTTCATGGTTCCGGTTTTGGTTAATTAATGATTAATAGATGAGTTAAATACATTGAAAAACAGCAAGAAATAGCACCTTCTGTCACGCTGTCTTCCTTCCATAGGTTATTCTTGTTAATCATTTTAATGTTTATGATTAGTTGGAATAATCGCAATGGATCTCAATCGCCTCCGCGCCTTTCAGGCCGTCTATCGGCATAATAGCACCGTTGGGGCGGCCCGTGCGCTCTCCGTCACCCGCTCGGCGGTCAGCCAGTCGCTTAGCAAGCTGGAGGCGGATATCGGTGTCGCGCTCTTCACCCGCGCGGCCAAAGGTCTGGTGCCGACCTCCGCTGGGCACAGTCTTTTCCGGCGCATCGATCCTTTCCTCTCCTCCCTGGAAAAGGAGGTCCGCGCGATCAAGTCGGCGGGCGAGCGCCCCTCAGGCCTGCTGCGGCTCGGCGCGCCGGTTGCCTTCGGACGCCGTTACCTGCCGGCGAAGTTGGCGTCTTTCCGGGCGCGCTATCCCGAGGTGGAGTTCGCGCTCGAACTGGGCAATCAGACCCGGTTGCTCTCGCTGCTGGAGGCGGGCGAGCTGGACTTCGCGATCACCGATGTCTTTGATGACCCCAGCCCCTCCCGGCTCCGGTCCTCGCTCTTCAGCCTGGAGACGCTGTTTGAAGAGCGCATGAGCCTGCTCTGCTCCCGACACTACTTCGAGCAGCATGGGCTGGAAGCCGCGAGCTTCGAAAGCCTGGCGGCGGCGGACTTCCTCACACACCAGAGCCAGCTCTTCGATATGAAAAGCTGGTTCCGCCACCATTTCGACAGGACACCGCCGAAGCTCAACATCGCCCTGACCGTCGACGACAGCCACGCGCTGATCGAGGCGGTGAAGCTCTCCCTGGGCCTGGCGGTTTTCGGCTCACATCTGGTCGAGGCGGAGCTTCAGCGCGGCGAACTCTGCGCCGTTCTCGCGGGACCGGCAGACGAGATCAACCGTATCTCCCTGGTTCAACTGCTCGACAAGAAGCCGTCGCTGACCGAGCGCGCCTTTGTGAAGCACCTGCTATCGGCGTAGTGACAGTCTATTCCAGGTTCAGATCCAGGAAGAAGTCGTTACCCTTGCCGTCGATCACGATGAAGGCCGGAAAGTCTTCCACCTCGATGCGCCAGATGGCTTCCATGCCCAGTTCCGGATACTCGATGCATTCGACCTTGCGGATGCAGTCTTGGGCCAGCCGCGCGGCCGGACCGCCGATAGAGCCCAGGTAGAAGCCGCCGTGCGCGGCGCAGGCCCGCCGCACCTTGCTGCTGCGGTTGCCCTTGGCCAGCATGACCATGGAGCCGCCCGCCGCCTGGAACTGATCGACGAAGCCGTCCATGCGTCCGGCCGTGGTCGGTCCGAAGGAGCCTGAAGCATAACCCTCGGGCGTCTTCGCCGGGCCGGCGTAGTAGATCGGATGGTCCTTGAAGTAGTCGGGCAGCGGCTCGCCGGCCTCCAGGCGCGCGCGCAGCTTGGCGTGGGCTGCGTCGCGGGCGACGATCATCGGCCCGGTCAGGGACAGGCGGGTCTTGATCGGGTGCTTGTTCAGCTCGGTCAGGATTTCGGACATGGGCCGGGTGAGGTCGATCTTCACGACGTCGCCGCCCAGCGCCTCTGCATCCACGTCCGGCAGGTACTTGGCCGGATTGGTTTCCAGCTCCTCCAGGAACACGCCGTCCTTGGTGATCTTGCCCATGGCCTGGCGATCCGCCGAGCAGGAGACGCCGATGGCGATCGGCAGGCTGGCGCCGTGCCGCGGCAGGCGCACGACCCGCACGTCGTGGCAGAAGTATTTGCCGCCGAACTGGGCGCCGATGCCCATGTTCTGGGTCAGCTTGAAGATCTGTTCCTCCATCTCGGTATCGCGGAAGGCATGGCCTTGGTCGGAGCCCCGGGCCGGCAGACTGTCGAGATAGCGGCAACTGGCCAGCTTCACCGTCTTGAGCGCCAGTTCGGCCGAGGTGCCGCCGATGCAGATCGCCAGGTGATAGGGCGGGCAGGCCGCCGTGCCCAGTGTGCGGATCTTCTCGTCCAGGAATTCGATCAGCCGGTCCGGGGTCAGCATGGAGGGCGTGGCCTGGAACAGGAAGGACTTGTTGGCCGACCCGCCACCCTTGGCGATGAAGAGGAACTTGTAGGCGTCCTCGCCCTCCGCGTAGATCTCGATCTGGGCGGGCAGGTTGTTCGCGGTGTTCTTTTCTTCGTACATGGAAACCGGCGAGACCTGGCTGTAACGCAGGTTCCGCTTGCCGTAGGCGTCCAGCACGCCCTTACCCAGTGCGGCATCGTCGCCGCCGGCGGTCCAGACGCGCCGGCCCTTCTTGCCCATGATGATGGCGGTGCCGGTGTCCTGACACATGGGCAGGATCTCGCCCGCCGCGATGTTGGCGTTTTTCAGCAGGTCGAAGGCGACGAAGCGGTCGTTGGCGGAAGCTTCCGGGTCGTCCAGGATCTTGCGGAGCTGAGCCAGGTGTCCGGGACGCAGCAGGTGGTTGATGTCCATGAAGGCCTGCTCGGACAACCGGCGGATCGCTTCCGCCTCGACCTTCAGGACCTCCTCGCCGTTGAAGCTCTCGACCGAGACCCCTTCGCCGGTCAGCTTGCGGTAGGGCGTGGTGTCCTCACCCAGGGGGAAGAGGGTGCCTAAACCCTTGATATCCTGATCCGTGCTTGCTGACTGGTCGCTCATCTCTCCACCTCCGGATTGCGCTGCAACAGGCATTGCATATCCGATCTGCGCCGGCCTGTCCAAAGGCTAAGAGAAGCTGAGCGTCACGTCCCGGTGACTACCAGACGAAGAACACCACGGAGCCTGCCAGTAATGCGCCCATGACCAGGTTGAAGATCCGCAGGCGCCCGGGATCGCGCAGCACCTGCTGCAGGGCGACGCCGGCGACCAGCCAGAGGAAGGAACTGGGCAGGGCCGCGAGCACGAAGACACCGCCGAGCGAGAGCGACTGCACGAAGGCCCCAGCCGCGTCGGCCTGCAGATAGGTGCCCGCGGCGCCGGCGCAGACCAGCCAGGACTTGGGATTGACCCACTGGAAAGAGGCCGCGCCCAGAAAGCCGATGGGCTTCGTGGCTGCCCGTTCTTCGTCCGATTGCGGTTCGGAGGGGCTGGAGGTCGCGATCTTCCAGGCCAGCCAGAGGAGAAAGGCCGCGCCGCCCCACTTCAGCGCTTCCAGGACCCGGGGGTTGTCCAGAACGACCGTGCCCAGACCGAAGGCCACCACCGCCATCATAAAGCCCATGCCCAGCACCACCCCGAAAAGGCAGGGCAGGCCGCGTTGCAAACCGGCATTGGCGCCGGTGGCGGTCAGCAGCACGTTGCTCGGTCCGGGTGTGACCGCGGCGACGAAAGCGAAGAGGAAGAAGGCGAGCGCCTGTTCGGGAGACATGCGTCAGATCCAGGACGGGTCCTCGACCGTGCGTTCGCCGCCGGCGTCCCCGGTGTTCAGCGTCCCCGCCGGTTCGATCATGATGATCTCGCATTCCTCCGTGGCGACCGGCAGATGCTCCACGCCCTTCGGCACCACATGGATATCACCCGGACCCAGCTTCGTTTCGCCGTCCCGGTAGCGGATGGTCAGTTGCCCCTTGTGAACCATGAAGAACTCGTCGGTGTCCGCGTGGCTGTGCCAGACGAACTCTCCCTGAACCTTGGCGATCTTGATGTGCAGGTCGTTGAGTTGCCCGACCACCTTCGGAGACCACTGCTCGGTGAATTTGCCGAACTTCTCGGCCAGGTTTATCGTGCCGGGGTCGTAAGACATGCCGCCGCCTCCTATCTGAAACAGAGAAAGGGCCATACCGAGGACCCATGGACGAGAAGAGAAGCAGATCGGCCGGCGAAGGTCTTGAAGGTTTGTGCAGGCCCAAAACTCAAACAGGGTCCAAGCTTCAGTCTGGACCTGGCCGTCGCGACTGGTTCCGGGCTGTGGCTTCGGCCCCAGGCATCGAACTCTTCGAAGCCTGGTTCGAAGGCCATGCCTATGACAAGCACCGCCACGACACCTACGCGATCGGCCTGACCGACCTGGGGGTTCAGGCTTTCGATTATCGCGGCGCGGCGCAGACCAGTACCGCCGGCAAGGTGGTTGTGCTGCATCCGGATGAGATTCATGACGGCCATGCGGGCGATGCCGAGGGCTTCGGCTACCGCATGCTGTACGTCTCGCCCGTACGCATCTTCGAAGCCGTACGTCAGATCGCGGGGCCGGCGGCGACGCTGCCTTTCGTCCCGGATGCAGTCTCGATCAATCCGAAACTGGCTGGGGTGATCGAGAGCGCTTTCCGGCAGGACTTCAATCCCTCTCTGGAACCCCTGGCCGCCGACAGCCTGATCCTCGAGCTGGCCGAAGGCCTGTTGCAGAGCGATCCATCCGCGCTTTCCGGACGACGACGGAGCCTCGATCTCCAGGCGCTCGAGCGCGCCCGGCAGTTCCTCGACGCCGAGCATCATCGGGTGGTGGCTTCGGCGGAACTGGAGACGCTCACCGGCTTGCCCCGCTACGACCTCGCCCGTCAATTTCGTTCGGCTTTCGGCACAAGCCCCTACCGCTATTCCCTGGCGCGTCGCCTCGACTATGCGCGCTGTCGCCTAAGCCCACAGGGATCGCTGGCCGAACTGGCGCTGGAGGCCGGCTTCGCCGACCAGGCGCACTTCACGCGGATGTTCAAATCCGCTTTCGGCCTTCCCCCGGCGCGCTACGCGAAACTTTATGCCTTTGCTGACAAGCCCTTGCAGGATATCCGCAGTTCCTGAAAAGTGCCGGACAATACACGAAAGGCGGAGGTTGTTTCAGAAAATGCGGAACTTTGAACTGGAAACCTACTTCTCCAAATGGGAGTTCACGGCAAAGCACCACATGACCGCATCGGACGTGGAGAGCATGAGCGTCGGCGCTCTCTTCGATCTGGCGGACATTCCGCAGAATGAGCGTCTGGACGATCTCTGGCTCGGCTATACGGAAACCTGGGGCGCGCCCGACCTGCGCGCGGCGGTCGCCGCCACTTACGACCGGCTAGTACCGGATAACGTCCTCTGCTTCGCGGGCGCCGAAGAGGGCGTCTATGCCGCCATGCGCGTGCTGCTGTCGCGCGACGACCATGCGATTGTCGTGGTGCCGAACTATCAGGCCGCCGAGACCATTCCTCTGAGCATTTGCGACGTGACCGGCGTGCCGCTCGATCCGGACAGCGGCTGGCGCCTGGACCCGGAGGATGTGCGGCGCGCGATCCGGCCCAACACGAAGCTCGTCTCCGTCAACTTCCCGAATAATCCTACGGGCGCGGTGATGCCCGGGGAGGATTACGCCGCGCTCATTGAGATCTGCCGCGAACATGACCTCTATCTCTTCAATGACGAGGTTTACCGCCTGCTGGAGCTGGACGAGAGCAAACGGCTGCCCCAGGCTGCCGATGCCTATGAGAAGGGTTTGTCTCTCGGGGTCATGTCAAAGGCCTATGGTCTGCCCGGCCTTCGGATCGGCTGGATCGCCAGCCAGGACAGAGAACTTCTCCTGAAGCTGGAGCGCTACAAGCACTACCTCTCCATCTGCAACTCGGCGCCGAGCGAGCGGCTCGCCGTCATTGCCTTGGGTGTCCGGGACAAGATCCTGGAGCGGAACCGCGCGCTCCTGCGCCGGAACATTGCCGCCCTGGATCGGTTCTTCGCTGACTATTCCGCCCTCTTTGAATGGCAGCATCCCGATGGCGGCTGTATCGGCTTTCCACGCTACAGAGGGCGGGGCGGGGTAGAGGCCTTCTGTACTTCGCTGATCGAAGAGAGCGGTGTCTTGCTGCTGCCCGCCTCGATCTATCGCTCCGAGTTGTTGGAGGCGCCGAGCGACCGCTTCCGGATCGGCTTCGGCCGCGCCAACATTGATGCAGGTTTGACGGCCTTTCGAGAGTTCCTCGACCGCAACCATAACAGCCTGACGCTTTAGCGGCGGCTTGCCGTCGCCAATTCAGGCATCCTGGTAGGCGATTTCCAGTACTTCGATGGACTCGGGCCCGTTCGGCGTGCGGACCTCGACCACGTCGCCTTCTTCGGCTTTGAGCAGGGCGCGGGCGATGGGGGAGACCCAACTGACCTCGCCCGCTTCATGGCGGGCCTCGTCGACTCCGACGATCCGGATGGTGCGTTCGGCGTCGTTGGAATCCGCATAGGTCACTGTGGCGCCGAAGAAGACCCTGTCGCGATTGGTCTGACGGGCGGGGTCCACCACTTCGGCGATCTCGATGCGTTTCAGCAGGAAGCGCATGCGCCGGTCGATCTCGCGCAGCCGCTTCTTGCCGTAGATATAGTCGCCATTCTCCGAACGGTCGCCGTTGCCGGCCGCCCAGGATACCACCTCGACCACCTTGGGCCGTTCCTCAACGCGCAACTGCTTCAGTTCATCCCGCAGGCGCTGCAGGCCGGCCGGCGTGATGTAGTTCTTGACCCCGCGCGGCAGCGGTTCCGCCTCTTCCGGCAGATCCTCGTCTTCCTGGTCGGTTTCCTTGGTGAAGGCTTTGCTCATGGGGCCATTTTACTCCGGCCGCACCAGGGCTGCACAGAGGAATGTGAAGATTGCCTCAGCTCAGGTCCGAGCCGCCGGCGAAGGCTTCCAGGGTGTGTTCGAACATTTCCCGCTCCAGATCCCGGGTGATGAAGACCAGACGCGAGCGCCGATCCGCGTCCGGCCAGTCCGGGAGCTGGATGGGCGGGTGGAACATATGCTGTACGCCGTGGATCACGACCGGCCCCTCGCAGTCCTCGACATTGAGGATGCCCTTGATGCGCAGCAGATTCCCGCCATAGAGCATGATCAGCATCTCGACCCAGGAATTCAGCCGGTCCCAGTTCAGCGGTTCTTCCCGCGTGATGCAGAAGGCGCGGATGCTGGCGTCGTGGCGGTTGACGTCGTGATGGTGATGCCCATGCGCGTGATCTTCGTCGTAGGCCTCACTCTTGAGCCAGCCCTGCACGTCGAGCGTCTTGGTGGCCGGATCGTAGAGCCCCGCGTTGAAGAGTGTTGCTGCCGCCACTTCTCCCTGGGCCACTGGCAGGATCGGCGCGGCCGGATTCAGGTCCTTCAGGCGCTGCTTCAAGGCATCGGCCGTTTCTTCTTCGGCGACGTCGGTCTTGGTCAGCAGCAGGCGATCGGCAACCGCCGCCTGCTTCACCGATTCGAAGTGTCGGTCCAGGGTGTTGCCGCCGTTGGCCGCGTCCACGGTCGCGATCACGCCATCCAACCGGAAGCGTTCCACCAGGAAGGGATCGTTCATGAGAGTCTGCAGGATCGGCGCCGGATCGGCCAGACCCGTGGTCTCGATCACTAGCCGGTCGAAGGGCGGGATTTCCCGCCGGACCCGCTGCTTGAACAGTCGGCGCATAGTCTCCACCAGGTCGCCGCGCACGGTGCAGCAGAGGCAGCCGCTGTTCAGCAGGATGGTATCTTCCTTGGCGTTTTCCACCAGCATGTGGTCGAGGCCGATCTCGCCGAACTCGTTCACGATCACCGCCGTGTTGGCCATGTCAGGCTGGCCCAGCAGATGGCGCAGAACGGTGGTCTTGCCGCTGCCCAGAAAGCCTGTCAGGACCGAGACCGGCAAAGGTGCGTCGGGGATCGCCAGATCCTGCGGGTTGTTGCCGTTGTTTTCCATGGTCGTCATGTTGCGGTTCCATAGCTGACACCGGCGGCTTCCCGGGCCTGCAAAACCGGGCGCAGATGATGCAGGACCCAGAGCGCGAGCGACAGCAGGAGAATGGCTCCGGCCTGGTGCAGTGCGCCGAGCCAGATCGGCACCACCAGCAGCAGGGTCGAGATCCCCAGTGCCACCTGAATGGCGACGCCTGCCAAGAGGAGGTTGAAGGCCGTCCCAGCTTCGTCGGAGACTTCGAGTCGCCGCGACCAGAGCCAGAGGGCAATCACGAGAGCGGCGGTCAGCAGTGCGAGGGCCCGGTGATTGAACTGCACCGCCGCGATGCTCTCGAAGAAATTCAGGAAGAAGGGCGCGACCGTCACGTAATCCGCCGGGATCCAGTCGCCATCCATCAGGGGGAAGGTATTGTAAATCAGCCCTGCGTTCAGACCGGCCACGAAGCCGCCCGAGGCGATGGTCAGGAAGATCAGCCCGATCAGCCCGATCGTCCAGCGCCGCAAGCCGGCCAACTCCGCCGCCGGCGAGCCCACGGATGCCGGCGCCAGAAGGCGGAAGGCGACCCAGAGGATGTAGGCATAGATGGCGATGGCCAGCAGCAGGTGTGCGGTCAGGCGGTACTGGCTGACGTCTGTGCGATCGGCGAAACCGCTGGCGACCATGTACCAGCCGAGTCCGCCCTGAAGGCCGCCCAACAGGAACATCGCGATCAGGTGTGGGATCAGCGGGCGCTTGAGTTTCCCGCGCAGCAGAAACCAGAAGAAGGGAACTGCAAAGACCAGGCCGATCAGGCGGCCCCAGAGCCGGTGGATGTACTCCCACCAGAAGATGGTCTTAAACTCCTCGAGGCTCATCCCCGCATTGATCTGCTGGTATTCCGGAATCTGGCGATAGAGGGCGAAGACGCGCTGCCATTCACCGTCCGACAGCGGCGGAATGGTGCCCATTACCGGCGCCCATTCCATGATGGAAAGACCGGACTCGGTCAGGCGGGTAATGGCGCCGATCACCGCCATGGCCAGGATCATGGCGGCGCAGGTCAACAGCCAGAGACCGACCGCGCGATCATCGGCGCTGATCTGCTGTTGCGCTAGCGTCTGACCCTGCATCCTCGATTCTCAATCCGCTTGTCGTTTCAGCAGCGCAGACGGCGCCGCTTTCGCGGACAATTTAGTCCCGCGGAGGCTTTGGGCCAAGGGGCGCTTCCGGGATCCGGCAGAGCGTTGCGGCCAAAAGCCTGTGGCAAAAGGCCGCTACGGCTTGGCGGTGAGAGCGCTCAGAGGGTCGTGTAACGGGCCTTGGTGCCGCGTTCGATGGCGGCGGCGGGCAGGCGTCCGACCGGCAGGGAGTGCCGCAGCATCTCCAGCAGGCGCAGTTCTTCCTGGCTGACCGCGCCGTCCGCGGCGGCTACGTCGCAGGCCAGGGCGTAAGCGGTCTCGCGCAGCTTTTCCGGCAGGCTGGCGAGGATGACGTCCAGCACCCGGTCGAGCCCGTCCTCGTTGTTCAGCAGCACGGCGCAGTCGCGCGAGGTCTCGGCCAGCTTGCCTTGGTCATAGTCGTGGAAGACCGGCAGATGCCGGACGATGTCGCCGATGGTCTGCAGCTCCGAATCGGTCATTTCGCGGTCGGCGGCGGATACCAGCACCATGGTGTAGATCAGGGCGGCGTGATGGTCGATCATCGGACAGGCTCTCTTCTCTCTGGTCTGACGGGCTTGCTGACAGCGCAGGGGACCATCGCGGGACCATCGCGCAAACAAAACCGCCGCCGGAGGTGCGGGCGCGCCGAGGCTTCAGACCTCCCAGCGACCGGCTTCTACGGCGACACTCGCTATATACCCTCGTCATGCGAAGTTGCAAGGGAGCGATGCAAAATCGGGACTCGACAGGCAGCCGGCCGCAAGGCAGTTTCCGCGCCCATGGAAGCAGTCCTAAACGTCGTTTTGCCCGTCTTCGGGATCATGCTGGCCGGCTATCTTGCCGGCCGTTTCAATCTGTTAGGCGATGCCAGCGGCGAGGCGCTCAACGGCTTCGTTTACTATGTTTCCCTGCCGGCGCTCTTCCTGGTTTCCATGTCGCGGGTCGAGGTCTCGGAGATCTTCAATCTTCAATATCTGTTGGCGGTCGGTGGCAGTATCCTGGGCACCTTCGGGATCGCCATGCTGATCGCCACCTTCGCCTTTCCCAACCGGATCGGCGCACTGGGCCTCAACGGCCTGACGGCCGTTTTCTCCAACACCGGCTACATGGGCATTCCGCTGCTGCTCCTGGCCTTCGGGGAGCAGGCCACCCTGCCGGGCGTGATCGCCACGGTCCTGAACGGCACGGTCGTTCTGGCCCTGGCCACGGTGATCATCGAGATCGATCTCAACCAGGAGAGTGGCGGCCTCACCATCCTGCGCAATGCCATCATCGGCGTCTTTTCCAGTCCGCTGGTCATGTCGGCTCTGGTTGGACTGGCGCTCTCGGCCTTGGAGGTACCGCTGCCCACGCCGGTCAGCGCCTTCTGCGATCTGCTGGCCGCGTCCGCGGGACCCTGCGCCCTCTTCGCCATGGGACTCTTCATGGTCGGACGCTCCTTTACAGCGGGCGCGGGTGAGATCTCGGTCCTGGTTGCCTTGAAGCTGATCCTGCATCCCCTGCTCGCCGCTTGGCTGGCTTTCGGCGTGATGGAGATGGATCCGGTCTGGGCCGCCTCCGCTGTGATCATGTCGGCGCTGCCGACCGGCGCCTTGGCCTTTGTCCTGGCCCAGCGCTACAACATCTACACCCAGCGCTCCACGGCGGCGATCATGATCTCCACCGTGCTCTCGGTGGTGACCATTTCCGTGCTGCTGAACGTTCTTGGTATTCGTTAGCTCGGATCGTCCCGGAAGAAAGCGCTGATCTCATCTACGGCCTGAGCCAGACCGACCTTCTGCGGCACGACGCCCTTGGGGAAAGCGCCGTGCAGCCGTGAGGGCATCATGGGATCGAGCAGTACGAAGATGCCCCGGTCCCGGTCGCGTCGGACCAGGCGCCCGAAGGCCTGCCGCAGCTTCAGGCGTACTAGCCGGTCGTCGTAGCTGCGCCCGCCGAAGAGCTTGCGCCGTTCCCGGTGCTGGATATCGGGCCGCGGCCAGGGCACCCGGTCGAAGACGATCAGCCGCAAGGCCTCGCCCGGCACGTCCACGCCGTCTCTGACGGCATCCGTGCCCAGCAGGCAGGAATCCACCTCGTCCCGGAAGATGTCCACCAGGGTCGAGATGTCCATGGCGTCCACATGCTGGGCGTAGAGATCGAGCCCGGCCTGCTCGAGCGGTGCCACTAAACGCTGGCGCACAGCCCGCAGGCGGGAGATCGCGGTAAAGAGCCCAAGCGCGCCGCCGCCGGAGGCCAGGAACAGCTCCCGGTAGGCCGCGGCCACCTGATTGAGGTCGTCCTTGCGGACGTCCGAGATCACGAAGACCCGGGTCTGCTTCTCATAATCGAAGGGCGAGGCCACCAGGGCCCGGATCGCCGGGTTCTCCAGGTGCAGCGCCCCGGTGCGCTGTTCCGCCGCCTGCCACATGGCGTTCGAAAGATCTTCCTCCGGCTCCTTGGCTTTGCCGCCCGGTTCATCGGTCAGGGTCGCTGAGGTGATGACCAGGCCCTGGGCGTTGCGCAGCACCGCGTCGGAGAAGGGGATCGTCGGGTCTTTCCAGTGCCGGAACATGCCGACATCCATATCCTGTCCGCCGTTACGTTCCACGGCGAACCAGTCGGTGAAGTCCGCCGGCGTGTCGGCCTGCAGGGCATCCAGCATGGCGCACCAGGCGGTGATCTGGAGCTGCCCGCGTCGCTCCAGGCTGCGGCAGGAGGCCTCGATCCGGCGCCGGGTGTCGCTGTCCAACCTGTCGGCATCCTCGTCGAGTCGGGCTTCCAGGCCCTTCTTCAGGCTCTCCAGGGGCTTCAGCAGGGTCAGCAGCGCGTCCTTCAGGGTGACGGCGGCCTCCAGCAAGGCAGGTTCCGCCGGGCGGGCGTCGACCTCCAGGCTGTAGGGGCTGTCGTGTCCGCCGCTGCGCGCGTAGACCTGCTGACGCACACCGGCCAGGAAGGCCTCCGCCGGGCCGACGGTTCGGCCATCGGCAATCCTCTGGTGCCAGGCCTCGGCCGGCAGAACGGTCGCAGCTTGCAGCGCCTTGTTGAGCAGATCGGTCAGATCCGGATCGCCCGCGACCAGATCCTCCAGCCGTCGGCGCAGGCCGCGGGCCCGTCCGGCGGAGCGGCCGCTGCGCTCGGCCCCCAGCAGCCAGCGGCGCAGGTCATAAGTCTCCTGACCGGAGAGATGGGCGGCGAAGGCGCTGTCGGCCGCGTCGAAAACATGATGCCCCTCATCGAGCACGTAGTGGGTGGGCAACTGCCCGTCCTCGCCACCGCCCAGCGCCGCCTGGATCATGACCAGGGCGTGGTTGGCCACGACGATCTCTGCCTGCTTGGCCTTGCGCAGATTGCGTTCGATGAAGCACTTGCGATAGTGGGCGCAGGCCGAATAGATGCATTCGCCGCGCCGGTCGGTCAGGCCCAGGGTTTTGGCGCGGCCCAGCAGGTCGGCCAGCCAGCCGGGGAAGTCACCGCCGACCATATCGCCGTCCCGGGTCCAGGCCGCCCAGCGGGCCATCAGGCCGATCGCCACCCCGTCGCTCGGCCGGGCCGAGAGGCTGGTGACGGCTTCGTCGAAGTTCAGCAGGCAGAGATAGTTTTCCCGCCCCTTGCGGATCACCACTCGCTCCGATTTCAGGCGCGGTTCCGGATAGAGCTTGGAGAGTTCGTCGTCGAGCTGCCGTTGCAGGTTCCGGGTGTAGGTCGAGATCCAGACCGGCCCGGCGTTCTTCTGCGCCCAGAGGCTTGCCGGCGCGATGTAGCCCAGGGTCTTGCCCGTGCCTGTGCCCGCCTCGGCGAGGACCAGGTTGGGTTCGCCGGCGGCTTCTCTGGGGGCAAAGGCCTGGCTGACGGCTGAGGCATAATCCGCCTGCTGGGGACGGGCTTCGGCTTCGCTGTCCAGCAGCTCGCCCAGGCGGGTCCGGGCCTCGCCGGCGGAGACGCGCTCGCTGCCCGGCGGCGGCGGCGGGGCCGTTTCATTCCATTCCGAAAGAAAGTCCCAGACATGCAGGCCGCGCGCGCGATGCCGTTCGTCACCGCCGTCCGTCATTTCCACCGCGGAGAGCACAGCCGGCCCCCAGCGCCAGCCGGTCCGGGCCATAGCCCAGGCGATGTCGCGCCCGGAAGGGTCCCGGCGGTCGCCCTGGGCCGCCTGTTCCCGCAGCAGGCTCAAGGCGATCTGCGGCAGGATGCCGGCTTCGGCATCCAGGCTTTCCGGCACCGGCAAGCCCAGTTCTTTGGCCAGACCGCGCGGGGTAGGGGTGCAGAAGCGGGCCGGACGCACGAAGGCGAAGAGCTCGAGCAGGTCGAAGGCGGGAAAGGGATCGCAGCCCAAGCGCCGCGCCACCGCCCGGGCGTGGCAGAGGATCGGCGGGTCCTGCCGTGCCCGCATTGCTGCCTCCTGGAGCGAAAGGTCGGCGACTTCGCCATCCTGATCCAGCCATACGGCATGGGTCAGGCCGACGGCCAGCATGGGCGCCGCCGGCAGTTGGAGACCGCGGTTGCCAGTGGGTGCCGCGTCGTGCTTTGCGCCGCGCGCCGGAGGGACTTCGTTCGCTTGGGACATCGCGGCGAGTATATCGACAGAAACCGACCGAGGTCACGGCGGAAGAGGTCCCTCCAGCGTCTCGCCGCGATGCAACATTGACCTCATGGCGCGCCCCGCCTAGTTTCGCCCCAACTTCGGCGGATTGTCTTCGAGGATGATCCGCTTCCGCAATCGATGGCCGGGCGGAACCGGCCAAGAAAGACAAGTGACGGACAGCATGTCGAGCGAGAGAGAACTGGCCCTCCAGGCCAAGGCCTGGCCCTTCGATGAAGCACGCAACCTCCTGGCGCGCATCGGTGGGAAAACGCCGGAGAAAGGCTACGTTCTCTTCGAGACCGGCTACGGGCCCTCGGGCCTGCCGCACATCGGGACTTTCGGCGAGGTGGTGCGGACCTCCATGGTGCGCCACGCCTTCGAGACCATCTCTGACATCCCGACGAAGCTCTATTGCTTTTCGGACGACATGGACGGGCTGCGCAAGGTGCCGGACAATGTGCCGAACAAGGAGATGCTGGCGGAGAACCTGGGCCGGGCGCTGACCTCTATCCCCGATCCCTTCGGCGAGTATGAAAGCTTCGGACATCACAACAATGCCCGGCTGCGCGGCTTCCTGGACAGCTTCGGCTTCCAGTACGAATTCCAGTCCTCGACCGAACTCTACAAGGCGGGCCGTTTCGACGAGGCCCTGCTGAAGATCCTGCGGCACTACGACGACATCCAGAAGATCATGCTGCCATCGCTCGGCCCGGAACGGCGTGAGACCTACAGCCCCTTCATGCCGGTCTGTCCCAAGACCGGCCAGGTGCTGCAGGTGCCGATTCTCGAGCGGAATGTCGAGCGTGGCACGGTGGTCTACAAGGACGAAGACGGCGCTCTGGCCGAGGTGCCGGTCACCGGCGGCAATTGTAAGCTACAGTGGAAGCCGGACTGGGCCATGCGCTGGTATGCCCTGGATGTGGACTACGAGATGTCGGGCAAGGACCTGATGGATTCCGTCAAGTTGGGCGGCCGCATCACCAAGGCGCTGGGCGGCAAGCCGCCGGGCGGTTTCACCTACGAGCTGTTCCTGGATGATAAGGGCGAAAAGATCTCCAAGTCCAAGGGCAATGGCCTGTCGGTCGAGGAGTGGCTGCAGTACGCGCCCCAGGAAAGCCTCGCGCTCTTCATGTACCAGAAGCCCAAGACGGCCAAGCGGCTCTATTTCGACGTCATCCCGCGCATGGTCGACGATTATCTGACCTTCGCCGGCAAGGTCGTGGCGGAGGAACCGGATCGCAAGCTGGAGAATCCGGCCTGGCACATCCACGGCGGCGCGCCCTCTTCGGCCGCCTCGCCCCTGAGCTTCGGGATCCTCCTGAACCTGGCGGGGGTCTGCAACACGGAAGACCCGGCGGTGCTCTGGGGCTTCGTCGGCCGCTATGTGCCGGAGGCTTCGCCCGAGAACGCGCCTTTCCTGGATTCTATGATCGGCTACGCCATCCGTTACTATCAGGACTTCGTCAAGCCGACGAAGAGCTATCGCGCACCTGATGACAAGGAGCGCGCGGCGATGGAAGAACTGCTGGGCAAGCTGGAGAACCTTCCAGACGGCAGCCCGGCGGAGGAGATCCAGAACCAGGTTTACGAAGTCGGCAAGGCACACGGTTTCGAGAATCTGCGCGAATGGTTCAAGGCGCTCTATGAGGTGCTGCTGGGACAGGCGCAGGGACCGCGGCTGGGCTCTTTCATTGCGCTTTATGGCCTGCAGGAGTCCTGCGGCTTGATCAAGCGGGCCTTGGCTGGTGAGGATCTGTCGCAAGATCCGGCATAACCAGGACCTGGAGCAGGGTTTGAAGCCTACTTGAATTTGATCTTGCAGTAGGGACAGGCCATATCCAGGCCCGGCGGCGGCCTGGGGTGATCCTTGTTGGCCAACTTGTCCGAACCACCGAACTGATGAAAGTTACGGCATTCCTTGGCGAAGGCCGCTTCCGCATCCCGTGCGTGGCTGAACTTGAAGGCGTTGATGCGCTTCTTGCCAGTGAAAAGCCGTGCGAAGAAGCCGGGCTGGCCGCTGCCGCGTTTCAGCTCTTTCAACAGGGTCTTTTGCAGATTGTCGTCGCTGCGTCCGACCAGCCGGACAGCGAAGCGCTTTTTGCCCGTGAGCGTCCCCAGGGCGAAGTTCCCCGGATTGCCGCCGACGTTGCCTTGGATCGTCTTACTGTCCAAGGCAAAGGGACCGTCCATGTCCAGTGATGCCACTTGGGTGCTCCCGTTTCCATAGGCACTACGGGATGGGTCTTGCCCGCGCGGCCGCTGACCTTTTGCGTTCAACCCGGCTCAAAATACACCGCCTCTCAATCAGCAGGTTGCTGATTTCGAACACGCACTTTGAGAACCTTTCCCTCGGCAAAAAACGCAAAACGCCGTAACAAATTGATTTGTTTGCACTCTAAGAATGGAAACTGGGCGCAAAAGATTAGTGTGCGGTTAATTTCACCTCAGAAAGTAACGTTTAATGGAAATGTGGCGAAAAAGACTCAACTCTGGTGCGCCCAAGACCAGTAGAGCTCCCGGGCTTTCTGATAGATCGGGCCCATCTGGAGATTCCGGTCGCCGATCTTCGTGATCGGCACGACTTTGGCGTGATTGCCGGTGCTGAAGGCCTCGTCGGCGTCCAGGACCTCTTCCCAGGTGATGCAGCGCTCGTAAACCGGAATGCCGGCCTCTTGCAGCAGCTTGCCCACGCGCTGGCGCGTGATGCCGTTCAGGAAGGTCCCGTTCGGTGCGGGCGTATGCGCCGCGCCGTCCTTGGCGATCCAGATATTGGCCGTGGCCAGTTCCGCGACATTGCCGAGACCGTCCAGCACCACCGCGTTGTCGTAGCCGTTGTCGATGGCTTCGCGCAGCGCCCGGCCGGAGTTCGGATAGAGACAGGCTGCCTTAGCCTGGGTCGGCGCCATGCTGGGCAGGGGGCGGCGGAACGAGGAGAGCTGCACCGCCATACCCTTGGGCTGTGGCATAGGCGCTTCGAAGACGCTGAGGCAAAAGCGCGTGCTCTCCGGGTCCGGCGCCACGAAGCCGGTTTCGGCCCAGAGCATGGGACGGATGTAGAGCTCCGCGTCCGAGCTGAACTTGGAAACGCCCTCCCTGGCGATTTCAAGAATCTCGCCGGCGGGCAGTGTGGGCTGCAGACCGAAAGAGAGGGCTGAGGCGACCGTGCGCTCGCAGTGCAGATCCAGGTCCGGTGTCACACCCTCGAAGGCCCGGGCGCCGTCGAAGACAACTGAAGCCATCCAGGTTGCGTGGGTCATGGGACCGAAAATGGCCGGGTTGCCTTCCTGCCAGCTTCCGTCGATGAAATGCACGGCCCTCATATGCGCGTCCTTACCTTTGGGAGATTGTGTTCGTGATGGGCACCGGATAGCTCCGGGCCGGCAAACGCTACCACATTAAAAACTCTTGCCAAGTCTTGTCAGAGAAGCGGCATTATCCTGCATCTGGTTGGTTTGGGTCGGTGTTCATGCCAAGGGGCGATCGCTGAGAGCTGTTTACTGGCTGGACCAAATTACTGGCTTACCCGAGTTACTGGCTGGCCCAGATGATGCGGGACATCCAGGCGACCTCTCTATTCTGCAGGGCGATGGAGGCCGAGGGGTTGCCGAGTTGGGCCAGCTCGATCCGGCGCGCGCTTTCGCGCACCAGTTGGCAGATCATGATTCCGCCGCTGCTTTGCTTGAGGAGCACCCGGTCGCCGCGCCGGATGCTGGCTGCCGGAGAAACCACGATCAGGTCGCCGTCGCGATAGACCGGCTCGTATCGATCGCCGCTGATCTCCAGGGCGAAAGCCTTTCGATCCTCGATGTGCGGCGCAAGGACTTCATCCCAGCCTTCCTCGAGCGGCGCGCCCTGGGTATCGAAGTAGCCTTCTCTGGTCGAGAGCGAGGTGTCGAGGCAGGGAATCCGCTGCGCCATGACATCGACGTTTTCCTCGCCGATGATGTTGACGAACTCCGCCAGCGACGCCCCGGTCGCCGAGAGGATCTTCGCGATCGATTCGGTGCTCGGCCAGCGTTTCTTTCCCTGGGATGTAACGCGCTTGCTTCTGTTGAACGTCGTGGGATCAAGCCCCGCCTGTCGCGCCAGTCCCGACGGTGACAGATTGTACTGCCTCGCCAGACTGTCGATGGCCCGCCAGACATCGTCATGTTTCAACATGGGAAGATTATCTTATAAAAACCGTTCGCCTGCAGTAGGAATAAAAGTCACGGACCTACAGGTTGAATGTGGGATCGGTTTGCTGCCGAATCCAGCGATAACTGCAGGTTATGCCACTCTGTCACGGGGAGGCTCTTTGGATCTGAGGTGATCCCTCGGCAGGTCTTGAGCCTATCATTCTCCCCAGGGGCAGTGGGGACCCGATAAGGACAGACTCAAGTGGTTTCACCAAGCATAGCCCGGTAAACTCGGCGGGCAAGACTCGGGTCAATGTTGCCGGCCTGTGCGCCAGCCAGCATCATTTCACGGGTCGGTTCACTCGGGACCAGGACGAAGCCGGAATCGCCCACAGCACCGACAGCATCCAGGGCATTCTGGAGTGCCCGGCTCCCGCGCGGATCGTGTTTTGCGTCTTCTTTGACGGTCATGGTCTCCTCGATGGCGGTGTTTCATTCACGGTCTGCTCGCAAAACTTGTGCAAGCGACGTGCCAAACGAAATACACCTTGAATTCGCCGCCAAGGGCGCCGAATGTTTCGCCGACCGGAGGCTTGGATCACAGACTCTTGCAATTTGCAATGCAGAATTGACCGAAAGTTGCAGATTGCAAGAGCGGTAATGCAACCTAACGATGCTACGTGAGATTGGATATTTTTCGTATTATGTATGATGACGTTATCTTTCATATCTGCCGCAAGGATGAATGGGACGCGGCGCAGGCCCGTGGCAGTTATGCCGGCTCCTCACAGGATCGCGCCGATGGCTTCATCCATTTCTCCAATGCGCAGCAGGTTGAAACCTCGGCTGCAAAGCACCGCCGCGGACAGGATGGGCTGGTTCTGCTGACTGTCGATGCCACAGGTCTCGGGGCGGCCTTGAAGTGGGAGGAGTCCCGGGGCGGCGCTTTGTTCCCTCATTTGTATGGTGATCTGCCGCTTGCGGCGGTGCGGCGGGTGGATGACCTTCCACTCGGACCCGACGGACGACACACCTTCCCCAGGTTGTCAGATTTGACCGGCGACAACCCGGCTCCCGCGCGCGGCCCGGACCCCGCGCGTGGATAGCTATCGCCTCTGGGGACCGCTGTTACGGCTGCTCGAACCTGAAAAGGCCCACGACCTAACGTTGTGGGCGATGGAGAGAGGGTTGACCAGGCGGCGACGAAGCGCGCCGGATCCACGGCTGGCGGTCAGCCTCTGGGGGCGGTCCTTCGACAATCCCATCGGGCTGGCGGCAGGTTTTGACAAGAACGCCGCGGTGGTGGGGCCGGCCCTGGGACTCGGCTTCGGCTTCGTTGAGATCGGCAGCGTGACACCGCGCCCGCAACCCGGAAATCCCAAGCCGCGGATCTTCCGGCTGCCGGAGGACCGTGGCGTGATCAATCGCCTGGGGTTTAACAATCTTGGCGGTGATGCGGCTGCGGCGCGCTTGAAAGCCTGGCGTGAGTCGCCGCTGCCCGGGCTCCTGGGCGTGAACCTGGGGAAGAACAAGGAGACCGAGCGCGCGCTCGAGGACTACGTGGCCGGGGCGCGGAAGCTGGGCGGCTTCGCCGACTACCTCGTTATCAATGTCTCTTCGCCCAATACACCGGGCCTGCGCGCCCTGCAGGGGCGGGCGGAGCTCGATGAACTGGTCGGTGCGGTCCAGGTGGCGTTGCGGGACAGCTTTGCCGACAAGGCGCCGCCTCTGGTTCTCAAGATCGCGCCAGATCTGACCGGTGAGGATATGGAGGACATTGCCGAGGTCGCTCTGGCGCGCGGGCTCGAGGGTTTGACGGTTTCCAACACCACGATCTCGCGGCCGGAGAGCCTGAAGGGGCAGTCTCACGCGGAAAGCGGCGGCCTCAGCGGCCGGCCGCTCTTCAGCCTCTCGACCCGCGTTTTGGGAGAGGTTTACCGCCTGACCGATGGGCGCATTCCTTTGATCGGGGTCGGCGGTGTGGCCAGCGGGGCCGACGCCTATGCGAAGATCCGCGCCGGCGCCTCGCTGGTGCAGCTCTATTCCGCCCTGGTTTACGAAGGCCCGGGGCTGGTTGAGCGGATCAAACGTGATCTTGCTGAACTCTTACGCCGGGACGGCTACCGTTCGGTCAGCGAGGCTGTCGGCGCCGACGCCAGATAGCTGGACGCTACAGGATTTCCAGCACCGCTTCCGGCGGACGGCCCATTGCGGCTTTGCCCTTCGCGGTGACGATCGGCCGTTCGATCAGGATCGGATTCTCGGCCATGGCCTGAATCAGGGCATCACGGCTGAGCGCCGTGTCCGCCAGGTTCAGTTCTTTATAGACCGCCTCCTTGCGCCGCATCGCGTCGCGCGGCTCCATCCCGAGCTGGTCCAGAAGCTGTGCGATCGTTTCTTTGCTGGGCGGGGTTTTGAGATACTCGACGACCTCGGGCTCGATCCCCTTGTCCTTTAAGAGAGCCAGGGTCTGGCGGGATTTGCTGCATCGCGGATTGTGGTAGATCGTGACCACGGCGGTTCTCTCCTGTCTGATAACGCGCAGGTCTGGATGGCGCTCCCCGCGGCGCCTGTCAAGCCGGAAGATCAGGTTCCGTGCCGTCTCCGGTGGTAAATAATCAGATAAAACAAGGCTTTCTTAACCATCTTTCAAGACCTCAAGAGGCAAAGTGATCGCTCTGCTACCTGTATCCTCTGAGGAGTTTCCGCGCCGGCATGTCTGTGGCCCGCAACATTCTGCTTTTCGGTCTCTATACCGCTCTGGCCATCGCGGTGGCCGTGGTCGGGCCGGCGCAGCTCCCGCGGCTCGAGCAGTCGGTGGCGGTGGTGATCGGTTTGCTGATCTTCCTGGCCGGCGCCCTGGTCCATGAGATGTACCAGCGTCTGGCGCGAGAGACCTTCTTCGGCCGTCAGATCCTGACCCTGCGGCAGACGCAGATGGAACTCCACGAGCAGCTCAACTGGTCGCGGCGGGAGAACAAGGCATTGGCGGAGGCGGTCGAGGCGGTGGTTCGCGCCGCGCGGGCGCCCTGCGGACCCGGGGCGGTGGGGGAGGCGATCACCGAGGTTCGGGTACTGAAATCCCTGGAACCGGCAAAGCCGCAGGCGGACCGGCAGCGCACCCTGGTGGCCGAGCCTCTCGATGCGCCCTATGCCCTTCCCGAAGATCCGCCGCCTGAAGCCCATTTGCCAGAAACTCATTCGGCCAAAACCCCGTCGACCAAAGCTCAGCCGGTCGCCGCCAACGATGATGCCAAGGAGGAAAAGTCCGGCGAGGCCGAAAAAGTTCTGCCGGATGTGGCCCGGAACCTGAGCGAGGCGGAGATCCTTGAGCAGGTGCAGAAAGCCCTGCGTGACGACCGGATCAACTTCGTGCTGCAGCCGATCGTCAGCCTGCCTCAGCGCCGCCGGCGGTTCTATGAGTGCTTCTCGCGGGTTCGCACCGAGGAGGATCTCATGATCCTGCCCGAGGAATATATCGCCATGGCGGAGCGCGAGGGCCTGATCACCGCCATCGATAACATGCTGCTGTTCCGTTGTGTGCAGCTCGTGCGCAAGATCCAGCGCCGCAGCGACACACTGGATTTCTTCTGCAACATCTCGCCCCATACCCTGCGCGACGACGACTTCTTCGGCGACTTCGTCGAGTTCCTGGAGAACAACGAAGTCCTCGGGCCGAACCTGATCTTCGAATTCACACAGGCGGAGTTCGCCAACTTCGGAGAGGTGGAGAAGCAACATCTGCAACGCCTCGCCCGGGTCGGCTGCCGGCTTTCGCTGGATCAGGTGACGGACTTGCAGATGGACCTGCCGGCCCTGGCGGCCGCGAACATCCGCTTCGTGAAGATCGAGGCCAACCGTCTTTCGGCTGGCACCTCGGAAGTCGACAGCCTGCTCGAGGCCTTCAAAGCCGTGCCCATCAAACTGGTGGCGGAGAAGGTCGAGTCCGAGGACACGTTGCGCCGGCTGCTCGACAAGCAGATCGACTTCGGCCAGGGTTATCTTTTCGGCGAACCGCGCCTCGCCCGTCCCGCGGCCTGAGCGAGCGGCCGCCTTTCCATTTAACCGACCCTGTGGCACAAGAAGCCGAACTTCCCATCGGCTTTCGCTAAAGGTGCCCGTGACCCCATTCCACGACGGTCTTTCTCTTCTCGCCGACGACTACGACGGCTACATCATCGATCTCTGGGGCGTGATGCACGATGGCGTGCAGGCCTTTCCCGAGGCGCTCGACTGCGTCGCGCGCCTGAAAGAGGCGGGCAAGAGGATCGCCATCCTCTCCAATGCGCCGCGCCGCGCCGAGGTCGTGGTCGCCCGTAACCGGGAACTCGGCATCGCGCCCGACCTCGCCCATGTGGTCATGTCCTCCGGCGAGGAAGCCTGGCGGCATCTCAGCGAACGCCCCGACGACTGGTACCGGGCCCTGGGCCGGCGCTGCTACCACCTGGGACCGGAGCGCGATCAGGGCATGCGCGAGGGCCTGGACTACGACTTCGTCACCGATCTGGCCAAGGCCGACTTTATCCTCAACACCGGGACCCTGGCCTTCGACCATAAGGTCGAGGACTATGCGGAGCTTTTGGAACAGAGTTTGGCGCTGAAGCTGCCCATGGTCTGCGCCAATCCGGATCTGGTGGTGATCCGCGGCGGGGTCATGGAGTACTGCGCCGGCAGCGTTGCGGCACGCTACGAAGAGATGGGCGGCAATCTGCGCTCGCACGGCAAGCCTGATCCGGGTGTCTATGAACGCTGTTTCGCCGTGCTTGGCATCGATGACCGCAGCCGGATCGCCGGCATCGGCGATTCCCTGCGCACTGATATCGCCGGGGCGGCGGCTGTCGGGATCGGGTCTATTTTCGTGACCGACGGCATCCATCGGGGGGAACTGGACGTAGAGACTGATGGACGGCCGGCAGACGCGGCGCTGGAGGCGCTGCTCGCGACCGCGCCGGCCCGTCCGACGGCTGTGATGCCGCGATTGCGCTGGTAGGGCCTTTGGCGAGACCGCCGTCGCGCAGACTAGAACCGGGGGTGGGATGGGTAAGCGATACAGCCGAACCTTCGTCTGGCACTTCGACGAACCGCCGGAAAAGCTCTGGCCCAGCCTGGCCGACACTGCCCGTTTCAACGAGGCGGCGGGCCTGCCCAAGCACGATATCGAGGAACTGCCGCAGGACGATGGCTCCGTCATTTACCTGGGGCATGTCCGCATGGGACCCTTCGACATCGCCTGGCGCGACTGGCCGGTCAACTGGGTCACCGGCCAGTGGTTCGAACACCGCCGCGACTTTTCCAGGGGACCGCTGAAAAAGCTGAACGCCCTGCTGCGTTTCCTGCCCGAGGGCGAGGGCTGCCGCTGCGAGTATCATCTGGAGGCCGAGGCCGCGAACCTGATCGGCCATATCATCCTCAGTACGAATTTCTTCACCGGCGCCGGCAAGACCTTCGGGCGCCTGGCCGCCGATGCGGGCCGTTTCGCCGCCGGCACGCAGCCCATGGCTTTCCAGTTCGAGGCGCCCGACCTCGGTCCCGAGGTCCGCGCCAGGATCGACGGTGTCGTCGCCGCCATCGAAGACTCGGGCCATGGGCATGGTCTGGCCTCGAAGCTCGCCCGCCTGGTGCAAAGCGCCCAGGAGGTCGATCTGGTGCACCTGCGTCCCATTGCGCTGGCGCGTGAATGGGCGCAGGAGGAGCGCAAGGTGATCGAGCTCTGCCTGGAAGCGGCGCGCGCCGGGCTTCTGGCCTTGCGCTGGGATGTGCTCTGCCCGCGCTGCCGCATTCCCAAAGCCGCGGTTTCCAGCCTGGACGAACTGCCGCGCGGCGCCCACTGCGACACCTGCAATATCGACTACGACAGCAATTTCTCGCGCAATGTCGAGCTGAGCTTCCATCCGGCGCCGGCCTTGAGACGTATCTCGGCGGGGGAATACTGCCTCTTCGGACCCATGAGCACGCCCCACGTGGCGCTTCAGCTTACTCTGCAGCCGGGCGAGAGCCGGGAGGAGACGATGCATCTGGCCGCCGGCCACTACCGGCTGCGCAGCCTGGAACCCGGGCCGGAGGTCGAATTCGATCTGAACCCGGGAGACCCGCTCCCCGAGCTGATCGCTGGACCGGAGGCTTTCACCACGGCGCCGGGGCGCTCGAGCGACCGGATCACGCTGCGCAATCAGTCCCGCCGTCCGCTGACCCTTGTGCTGGAGGAACAGCCCTGGGTGCGCGATGCCCTGACTGCGGATCGGGTGACCGCCATGCAGGCCTTCCGCGATCTCTTCTCCGACCAGGTGCTGCGCCCGGGCGACGAGGTGGAGGTCAAGCGCGTCTGCCTGCTCTTCAGCGATCTTCAAGGCTCCACCGCACTCTACGGTGCGATTGGTGACGCACGGGCTTATCACCTGGTGCGTGATCACTTCGCCTTCCTGGCGGCCATCGTGCGCGCCAACAACGGCGCTGTGGTCAAGACCATCGGTGACGCCATCATGGCCGCCTTCGCCGATCCGGCGGATGCCGTCCGGGCTGCGCTCGCGATCCAGAAGCAGGTTGAGAGCTTCAATGCGGAGAGGTCGGATGAAGGTATTGTTATCAAGCTGGGCATTCACGAAGGCCCCTCCATCGCGGTCACCCTCAACGGCCGACTCGACTACTTCGGCTCGACCGTGAACATGGCGGCGCGTCTGCAGGGCACCTCACTGGGCGGCGATGTGGTGGTCTCCAGAAGCCTGTCCGAGGACCCGGCGGTGGCGCCTTTGCTGGAACCGCTCGACACCCGGATCGAGACCACCAGCCTCAAGGGCTTCGATGAGCCTGTTGCCTTCCTGCGTGTCCTGCCGCCCGCAAGCGGGTAAAGCTGGACGCGAATCGGCGGTCGGGTTGGACTTGCAGCGGCCGTCAGTCTTATACTAAGACGCAAAAGCTCAATCAGACGAAAGACATAGAGAGCCTTGATTGCTCTTCTGCAACAGAAAATGCCATGGCGGCGGCCCCATACAAGATCCTGGTGCCGCCCATGAATCTTTGGGTATCGTGAAGCAACGTCGCGCAGCGGCATAGATAAAGATGGGGGGCTTGTGAGGCTGAGCTCGGTCATGACCGGGATCGTCGGACTGCTGGTGACGGCGGCCTGGCTCGGTGCCTGTGCCTATTACGTCGAGACCTATGTCGGCTGGAGCGGCATTCAGCGCCTGCTGCCGCATGAACTGGCCATGGGCGTTGCCGGGGCCTCGCTGCCGCCGACCCTGCTGTGGCTGGTGCTGGTTTACTTCCTGCGCGGTCAGTTGGTGACGGAGGAGGTCCATAAGCTGCTGCGCCACCTCGATGCCATGGTCTATCCGGACGACGAGGCCAAGACGCGGGTTCAGCAGATCGGCGAGACTCTCAAGGCTCAGGCGAATCAACTCACCGAGACCACGGACGAGATCTTCGAGCGCATGGATGCCATGCGCCAGTCCTTCAAGTCGCAGACCACGGAGCTTGCCGGCGCGTCCGTCCGCGCCGCTTCCCAGGCCGAGCAACTTAAGGATGCTTTGGCGACCCAGGCCCAGGAGGTCGAAGCCGCTTCGACCCGCATCAATGGCCTGATGGCGGCCTCCCGCGAGTCGGTGGACAGTCAGTTGAAGGCACTGGACGAAGCTGCCGGCCGCATCGACACCATGGTGCACGAAGTTTCCGGGGCACTGCATCAGCCGCTTGCGGACCTCCAGATGGCGGCGGACCAGTCGATCGCCGCGACCGAAGATGTCGCCAGCCATCTCGCACGGCGCAGCGAAGAACTGGCCGCCGCGCGCGAGAGCGTGGAATCGGCGGGCGATTCGCTGCACGCGGATCTGGAACGGGATCTCAAGGTCTTCGCCGGGGCCGGCGAGCAAGTGTTGGAACAGGCGCGCCATGTCAGTGAGTCTCTGCGGGAACAGGTGGAAGGCCTCGGCCAGCTTTTCGAAGACACCGAAACCCGGGTCGCCTCGATTCGCGGTGCCCTCGCCGAAGAGCGTGCAGAGTTCGGCAGCCTGACCTCCGGCCTGACCGAGACCTCGCAGAAGGTGGGCGAAGGTTTGAAGCTGGATGCCCGTGACGTCCGCAATTCCTTTGAGCTCGCGGCCACCCGGGCGAAGCTGATCACCGAGATCCTGCGCGAGCAGGGCGGGGTGCTCCATACCGAGACCGACCAGGTGGTCGACCGTCTGCAGGCCGCGGCGGCGGGGGCTGCCGGGCAGATCGAACAGGCCGGCGCGCAGCAGATCGAGCGTCTCACCGAGGCTGCCAGGCTGGCGCGCGAATCCTTGCAGGAGGCTGGCGGCGAGATCCAGCCCATGGTCGCGGAGATCGAGGCGGCGGGGACGCGGGCCATCGAACAGGCGGGCGAGGTCTCCAGGCTGCTCGGCAGCCATTCGGAAAATCTCAGCATGCACACCGAGCGGGTCAGCGAGCGGGTCGAACGCATTGCCGAAACCCTGAAGCTCGGCACCAACAATTTCGACGAGGCCGCCCACAATGCGGTCGCCCAGAGCGCCAAGGTGGTCGAGATCTTCCGCAGCCAGGGCCGCGTCCTGACCTTGGCCGCCGAAAACGCCAATACTTCCGCCGGCGAACTGCGGGCAGCGGTCCGCGAGGAGGTCACCGCCTTCGGCGAGGTCAGCAAGGATTTCAAGGCCCTGCTGCAGGAGGTCAGGGACACCCTGTCTCAGCAGGCCGACGCGATTTCCGCCGCCAACACGGCCTCAAAGGCCGTCTCCGGCGAGGTCCGCAACCAGTTGCAGGCCCAGGCCGCCGAGGTCAGCAAGATCTCCGAGAGCAATCTCGATCGCCTCGGCAGGATGGCCGAGACCATCGACGCCATCTCCCTGCAGGTGCGCACGGCGGCGGACCGGGCGATCTCCCGCGCAGAAGACCTGGGCGGCAATCTGGAGGCGCAGGCCAGCGACTTCGGCGGCACCGTGGAAACCGCGTTCCAGCAGGCCCGCGATGCCGGCCAGATCTTCCGGGACCAGGGCAAGGACCTTTTGGCCGCGGCGGACGAGGCGGCCATGCAGGCCCGGACTCTGAAGGAGAAGTCCATCGAGGCCAGCCGGGATGTTTTCCTGCGCACCGCTACGGTGATGATGGAGGACCTCAACTCCAGCGCCATCGATTTGAACAAATTCATCGAAGGCGATCTGCCGCCGGAGTTCTGGAAATCCTACCGCGCCGGCGACAAATCGGTCTTCGCGCGCCGGCTGCTGCGCCGGCCGGACCGCATCGCCTCGCCGGAGATCAAGGAGCGCTACGACAGCGACGAGCGTTTCCGGGATCAGGTGACCCGCTATCTGAACCAGTTCGATTCTCTGATCAAGCAGTCGGCGGACTGCGATCCGGAGCACATTCTCTCCGCCGCTTTCATGACCTCGGACGTCGGCAAGCTCTATCTTCTGCTGTCGCGCTCTCTCGGTCGGAGCAACTGACCGCTTCTCGCGGAATTCATTGACAATAGCTTGCGTTCAGCCACTCTGCTTTGTGGCGTACAGGCTGCTATGAGGATTTCTTGAGCTGTGAGGAGTCTGTCCTCCAAAGCGCTGTCGATCGATGCCGGCAAGGGCGAGAGCTCGACCCGCGAGCAACTGGCAAGCCTGCGGCGTCTTCTGCCCTATCTCTGGCCGGCCGGGCGGACCGACCTGCGCATCCGGGTGGTGATCGCCATTGCCCTGATGATCGCGGCCAAGGTGACGACGGTCTATGTGCCCCTGCTCCTGCGCTCGGCCGTCGATTCCCTAACCCTGCCGGACGGTGTTTCTACGGCGGCGGCCGCCGCGGCGAGCGAGCCTCTCATCGTCCTGCCGCTGGGTCTGCTACTGGCTTACGGCCTGGCGCGGATCATGAGCGTTGCCTTCGGGCAGGTCCGGGATGCGGTCTTTTCCAAGGTCGCTCAGCACGCGATCCGCCGGGTGGCCCTGCAGACCTTCGAACATCTGCACCGCCTGTCCCTGCGCTTTCACCTGGAGCGTCAGACCGGTGGTATGACCCGGGCGCTCGATCGCGGCACCAAGGGCATCGAGTTCCTGCTGTTCTTCGTGCTCTTCAACATCCTGCCGACCATCCTGGAGATCCTCTTCGTCAGCGGTATTCTCTGGTTCCTCTTCGACTGGCGCTTCGCCGCCGTCACCCTGATCACCATCGGGCTCTACGTTCTGCTGACCTTCCTGATCACCGAATGGCGGATCAAGCTGCGCCGGCGCATGAACGATGCTGATAACGACGCCACGACGAAATCGGTGGACAGCCTGCTGAACTTCGAGACGGTCAAGTACTTCGGCAACGAGGCACACGAGACCCGGCGTTTCGACAGGGCACTGCGGAGTTACGAGCGCGCCGCCGTCGACAGCCGGGTCAGCCTCTCGGCTCTGAACAGCGGGCAGTCCATCGTGATCTCCTGCGGTGCGGTCGCGGTCATGGTCATGGCCGCCATGGGGGTCGTTGCCGGGGTCATGACCCTGGGCGACTTCGTCATGGTGAATGCCTATCTCATCCAACTGGCCATGCCGCTCGGCTTGCTAGGCACGGTCTATCGGGAGATCAAGCAGGCCCTGATCGATATGGAGGTCATGTTCGGCCTGCTGACCACCGGCGCGGAGATCCTCGACAAGCCCGGTGCCCGGACGCTGGCGCCCCAGGGTGGCGAGGTGCGCTTCCGCAATGTGAGCTTCGGTTACGATGCCCGGCGGCCGATCCTGCGCGAAGTGGACTTCACCGTGCCCGCCGGCAAGACCGTGGCCATCGTGGGCCCGAGCGGCGCCGGCAAATCGACCATCAGCCGCCTGCTGTTCCGTTTCTACGACGTGACTGACGGCCAGATCCTGATCGACGGCGAGGACCTGCGCGACGTGACCCAGGATTCCCTGCGCGCCGCCATCGGGATCGTGCCGCAGGACACGGTGCTCTTCAACGACTCGGTCTACTACAACATTGCCTATGGCCGGCCCGACGCCAGCCGCCAGGAGGTCGAGGCCGCGGCGAAGCTGGCCCGGATTCACGAGTTCGTCCGCGGCCTGCCGGACGGCTACGACAGCATCGTCGGCGAGCGCGGCCTGAAGCTCTCCGGCGGTGAGAAGCAGCGCGTCGCCATCGCCCGCACGATTCTCAAGGCACCCGCGATCCTGCTGTTCGACGAGGCCACCTCGGCGCTGGACACCAAGACCGAGCGGGAGATCCAGCGCAGCCTGACCGAGGTCTCCCGGGACCGGACCACCCTGGTCATCGCCCACCGCCTTTCTACCGTCGTGGATGCCGACGAGATCATCGTCCTGGATGCCGGGCGCATCGTCGAACGCGGCCAGCATGAGGATCTGCTGGATTGTGAGGGCCACTATGCCACCATGTGGCGCCGGCAGCAGGAAAGCGCCCTCCAGCGGCGTGAGAGTGATCAGCCGCCGTCGCGGGAGACTTCCCCGCCGCTGCCCCTGGATGTAACCTGAGGACGGTCGGCCCAACAGGAGTGGGATCATGACGCCTCGCATGACACATATCGCCCTGCATCTGCGCGATCTGGAGGCTTCCATCGCCTTCTACCGCGACATCTGCGGTATGAAGATCGTCCACGAACGCAACGATGCCGGCACGCGCGTGGTCTGGATGGCCGAGCCGGGCCGCGAAACCGACTTCATCTTCGTCCTGCTGCCCGGCGGACCGGGGCGCGATCAGGCGGATAACGATTTCAGCCACTTTGGCTTCGCCCTCGAGAGCAAGGAAGCCGTCGATCGGGTGGCCGCCGCGGCGGAGCGCGCCGGCTATCTCGCCTGGGCGCCGCGCCAGGAGCCCTATCCGGTGGGTTATTATTGTGGTTTAAGGGACCCGGACGGCAATTTCGTCGAATTCAGCTATGGTCAACCCCTGGGGCCCGGCGCTGAGGAGATGGCGCCGAGGGGATGAGCACGGAGTAGGGAGCACTGAGCCGGTCTTGCAGCGAATCCGCCCGGATTCGCGGTGCCTGCCGGAATCCCCCTTTTTCGCCTTGACGAGGGCCAGCCGCTGCCGTAAAACCCGCCCCGCACCCGGGCAGCTCTGCCCGGCTTATCGTTTTATGCCTGCGTTTTAGCTTAATTGGGAATGGTATCATGGCTCGTCGTTGCGACTTCTCCGGCAAGGGTGTTCAGGCCGGAAACAACGTAAGTCACGCGAACAACAGGACTCGCCGCCGCTTTCTGCCGAATCTTCAGCAGACCTCGATGCTGAGCGACGCCCTGGGTCAGACGGTTCAGTTCCGGCTGAGCACGCAGACCATCCGCACCATCGAAAAGCGTGGTGGTCTGGATGCCTACCTGCTCTCGACCCCGAACGACAAGCTCGGCCAGCGCGCCCGGCAGCTCAAGCGCCGCGTCAAGAAGGCGCTCGAGGGCCAGGCTGCCGCCTGATCCCACGCTTGATCGCGTAACAAGAGGCTCGCCGCCCGGCGGGCCTTTTTTGTTTTGCAGGCTATTCTTTCAGCTCGAACAGCAGCAGCAGGTTGCGCTGAAGCAGACTGAAGTTGTTGTCCGACAGCAGATAGACCAGGATCTCGCCCTCGGGGCCGGTCTTGATGTCGATCCCCTCCATATTGTCGACGGCCAGGGGCGGGCGAATCACCGCCAGCTCCTCGCCCTTTAGGGTTTTACCGGGTGCGATCTCCGCTTCCCGGATCCGCCGCAGCCGCATGGCCACGCCGATCAGGGGCCGGTAGGAGCGCTCAAGGACCAGGAGGTCGCCGTTCGGCAACCGGGCCGCGCCGGTCGGTTTGAAGCTGCCTTCGCGTTGGAATCGCAAGGTTTTCCAGCTTTCTGGCGCTTCGGCGGCAAAGTCCCAGAGATAGGCCGCCGTCTGGTTCTTGGCCTCGTCCAGGACCTGCGCCTCGGTGATCGCCAGCAAGCGTCCGTCACGCAGGGACACCAGTGATTCGATGCCGCCATTCCCAAAGGTGGTGGTCAGGGGTTTGGGCGTCGGCAGGGCCGTAGGTGCGGCGCCATCGCTGAAAGGGTCGGCGGGATAGCGCCAGATCCGGTGGTTCCGTTCGAAGCTGACGAAGAGGCCGCCCTCCGCCCCCCGCGCCAGCGACTCCGCATCGCGCTCCGCTTTCGCGCGCAGGGGTGCGCCTTCCAGGCCGGCGATGGGCGTCATTTCCGCATCTGTGAGGCCCGCCAGCCGGCCGTCCGCATCATAGGTGAGGGTGGCCCGGAACCACTGCCCGTCGTCGCTGGCGGCGATCAGGGAGCGCCGGTCGTCGGCGACCAACAGGCTCGAGAGACCGCCGAACTGACCGGCGCGGGATTTCAGCTCCAGCCCGCCGCGCCAGAGCAGCTTTCCCGCGGACTGGCGTTCCGGCCGATTGGGATGAAAGGCCAGTGGCGTGGCCGAGACGGTGATCTCTTTTGCTGACGCCGGAGCCTCGCCGAGCGGCAGGACGAGAGCCGCAACGGTCAGCAGCTTAAGGAATTTCTGTGTCAAAGGACGGGTCCAGCTTCATGAAAGGGGCCGAAACACACGGATTTGTGAGGCATGACAGGGGCTGTGCGGGATTGTTCGCGTTGAAACGGAGGCGGTGGGGGTTAACTATAACCGGGTATTCAAGAATCTTCACCGACAGCCGTTTCAATCAAATCAACCGCCGCAGTTCGCGGACAGAGGGAGGTTATCATGCAGTCTTTGGCACGTAGACAGGTTCTCAGCGGCATCGCCGCCACATCTTTCGCCGCCGTCCTTGCCGATCCGCGCCTGGCGAAGGCCGCCGCGGATGGTCTCGAGACGGTGACCCTGACCACCCAGGACGGGCGCAGCGTAAAGGCCGCGCTGGCCATGCCCTCGGCTTTGCCGGCGCCGGCGGTACTGCTGATTCACGAATGGTGGGGCCTCAACGACCAGATCAAGGCCGTGGCCGCCGAGCTGGCCAAGGAGGGTTATGTCGCCCTGGCGGTCGATCTCTACGACGAAAAGGTCGCGACCCAGCCGGAGGACGCCCGCAGCTATATGCAGGCTGTGGATCCGGCCCAGGCAGGCGGCACTCTGAAGTCCTGGATCTCCTGGCTGCGCGCCCATGACGCGGTGGCGGGCAAGATCGGCACCGTCGGCTGGTGCTTCGGTGGCGGCTGGTCGCTCAATGCTTCGATCGATTCGCCGGTCGAGGCCACGGTCGTCTACTACGGCCGCGTCAACCGCAACGCGGAAGATCTCAAGGCGCTGAAATCCCCGGTCCTCGGCCACTACGCCACCCAGGACAAATGGATCAACCAGGAGATGGTCAGCGGCTTCGAGGCCGAGATGGCCAAGGCCGAGAAGCCTTTCGTCTCGCACTGGTATGAAGCCGACCATGCCTTCGCCAATCCGACCCAGGCCCGATACGACGAAGCCGACGCCAAGCTCTCCTGGGAGCGCACCCTGGCCTTCTTCAAGGAACACCTGGGCTGAGGCTGTTGAAATAGTTATCAGGCGGCGCTCGCCCATAAGGCGTGTCCGAACTTTCACTCGTCTAATTTTGCGCGAGCGCCTATCCTGATCCCCAACATTCCGCGAGGTGTTGTCCCGATTGGGGGAAGGGGGAGCTATGGCCGTCAAAGTCGGTGGTGTGGAGTTCTACGCAGGTCCTAAATCCGTCGGAGCGCCCGATGATCTGGAGGCGGTGATCGTCGACTTCATCGACGGCGCGAAGAAACGCCTCGAGATCGCAGTGCAGGAACTGGAAAGCCGGCCCATCGCGGAAGCCATCATCCGCGCCCGGGCGCGAAAGTGCCTGGTGAAGCTTGTTCTGGAGCAGGACTACCTGAAATCCACGAAGCTTCAGAGCGACCCCTGGGCGCCGAGCGGCAAGCACGAGCCCAACCGGGAGATCCACAACGCGATCCTGCGCTCGCGGATCGACGTGAAGACCGACTACAACACCAGCATCTTCCACCAGAAGTTCATCGTGCGCGACCGGGAGTCACTGCTGACCGGCTCGACCAACTTCACGCCGACCGGCACCCACAGCAACCTCAACCACATCGTGATCATTCACGATGAGAAGGTGGCCAAGATCTATGCCCGGGAGTTCGCCGAAATCCAGCGAGGCCACTTTGGAAAACTGAATGAGGGGCATGATGCCGCGCCCCTGGATCAGGTTGTCTCAAACGTTCCGATCCGCATTCTCTTCGCGCCGGACCACAATCCGGAAATGGAGATCATGAAGCAGATGCTGAAGGCGAAGAAGCGCATAGACTTCGCGATCTTCACCTTCTCCGAGTCCTCCGGTATCGACGACACCATGCTGCGCCTGCTGGATCTGGATATGCCGATCAGCGGCGCCTTCGATGGCATGCAGGGCGTGCAGAAGTGGGCGGCCATCAAGCCCTTGCAGAAGAAAGGCGCCAAGCTTTCCGCGGTCTTCAAGGGCGGGGGCGTCGGCAAGCTGCACCACAAGCTGATGGTGCTCGACGAGGAAGTGGTGATCGGCGGCTCCTTCAACTACACCGGGCCCGCCAACCGCCTGAACGACGAGAACATCTTCATTCTGGGCGACCTGGAAACCACCTCCGCGGCCCGCCGCAAGGCACAAAAGAAGATTGCCGCCTTTGCCCTGAAGGAGATCGACCGGATCGTCGCCGACCACGGCGTCAGGATTCGCCTCTGATTATCGCGTCTGACCAAGCGTCTGGTAGTCGCTGTCCTCGTAGCGCGGACGGTTCGGTTCGGCCTCGGTCAAGGGCTGCACCTTCTTCATGGTCTTGAGGCAGCGCAGCGTGAGTTGCTGATACTCCGCGGTACCGCGGCTTTTCCAGTCGATCTCCTGGTCCGTCAGTTCCCGCAGCACCTTGGCGGGTGTCCCCACGGCCAGGGAACGTGGCGGGATCTTCTTGCCCTCCGGTACGAAGGCAGTGGCGCCGATGATCGAGCATTCGCCGATTTCGGCCCGGTCCATGACCACGGCATTCATGCCGACCAGGGCGTTGCGCCCGATCTGCGCCCCGTGAATCACCGCGCCGTGACCGATGTGGCCGTCCTCGCCAATAGTCGTGTCGACGCCAGGAAAGCCGTGCACGACGCAGGTGTCCTGCAGGTTGGCGCCCTCCTTCATGACGATGCGCCCGAAGTCTCCGCGCAGGCTGGCCGCCGGGCCCACGTAGCAGCGCGGGCCGATGACGACGTCACCGATCAGGATGGCATTGGGGTGGACGAAGGCGGTGGGATCGACGACCGGGATCATGCCGTCGATCTCGTAGCAGCTACCCATGAAAGGCTCTCTCGCTTGCTGGAAAAACGCTCTTGCGGATCGTATCAGGCCTGCAGAGCCCGCTCAAACCAGATGGCAGGCGACCTTGTGACCTGTTTCGATTTCTCTTAGTTCAGGCGGCATCTCGTGGCAGCGGGTTTCGGCCAGGGGACAACGGCCGGCGAAGCGGCAGCCTTTCGGCAGGTTGATCGGGCTGGGCGGGTCGCCCTGCAGGCGGACGCGCTGCGCCCTGTTTTCGCTGCGCTTGCCGGGACGCGCCGAGGGGACCGCCGACAACAGGGCCCGGGTATAGGGATGCTGCGGCCGGACGAAGAGCGAAACCCGGTCCGCCTGTTCGACGATCTGCCCCAGGTACATGACCGCGATCTCGTCGCAGATGTACTGCACGACGCCCAGATCGTGGGAGATAAAGAGATAGGTCAGGCCGAGCTCGTCCTGCAGGCGGCGCATGAGGTTCAGGATCTGGGCTTGGATGGCGACATCCAGCGCGGAGACCGGCTCGTCGCAGACCACCAGTTCGGGCCGCGTGGCGATGGCGCGGGCCAGGCCGATCCGCTGCCGCTGGCCGCCGGAAAACTGATGGGGAAAGAGCGCGCGCTGTTCCGGCCGCAGGCCGACCTGGGCGAAGAGTTCGGCCACCATGCCGTCGCGTTCCGAAGGCTCCCCCACCTCCATGAGGTCCAGCGGCTCGCGCACGATCTGCCCGGCGCGCACGCGCGGGTTCAGGGAGGAAAAGGGATCCTGGAAAATGATCTGGAAACGCTTGCGGGCGAGGCGCAGGTCTTCGCCCTTCAATGCGCTGACTTCCGTGTCGTCCAGAAAGACCCGGCCTTCGGTGATCGGCGCCAGGCGGACGGTGGCCAGGGCAGTGGTGGTCTTGCCGGAGCCTGATTCGCCGACGACGCCGAAGGTGCTGCCGCGGCGGACCTCGAAGCTCACACCGTCAACCGCGTGGACGATCTTGCTTTTCTTCCCCGGCAGCCAGCTTTTGGAGCCGAAATGCACCTTCAGGTCCTGAACGCGTAGCAGCAGATCGGGTGCGTCCGTCATGCGCCGCTCCCTTCCTCGAGCAGCCAGCAGGCGGCGGCGTGCTGCACGCCGACCATTGTGCGTGGCGGTACCTCCAGATGGCAGCGGGCGAAAGCCTGTTTACAGCGCGGCGCGAAGGCGCAGCCCTTGCCGAGCCGGGTCAGGGCCGGCACCACACCCGGGATCTCTTCGAGCGGCGGCCGCGCGGCCGTCGGATTGGGATCGAGTTGAGGCACGCAGGCAATCAGACCTTGCGTATAAGGATGCTTCGGCGAATCAAGGATCTCCTCCACCGGACCTTCCTCGACCACGCGTCCGGCATACATGACCGTCACCCGGTCGGTCATCTCGGCAATGGCGCCCATGTCGTGGGTGATCAGGATGATGGCCGTTTTGGTGCGTTCGTTCAGGTCGCGCAACAGGTCGAAGATCTGGGCCTGCACCGTGACGTCCAGAGCCGTGGTCGGCTCGTCGGCGATGATCACCTTAGGGCCGCAGGCCAGGGCGATGGCGATCATCACCCGCTGACGCATGCCGCCGGAAAGCTGATGAGGGTATTCCCTGGCGCGGGCTTCCGGCTCGGGGATCCCGACCGCCTTCAGCATCTCGACGGCGCGGGCGGCGGCTTCCTTATCGCTCAGGCCCTCGTGCAGCCGGAGCGATTCCGCGATCTGATCGCCGACCGTAAAGACCGGGTTCAGCGAGGTCATGGGCTCCTGGAAGATCATGGAGATATCCTTGCCGCGGATATCGCGCATGCGGGTCTCTTCTAGACGCAGCAGGTCCTCGCCGGCGAGCCGGATCTCGCCACCGGTGATCTGGCCCGGCGGGCTGGGGATCAGGCGCATGATCGAGAGCGCGGTCATGGACTTGCCACAGCCCGACTCGCCGACGATGCCCAGGGTCTCGCCCGGCAGCAGCTCCAGCGAAACGCCGTCCAGCACGCGGGCGACGCCGTCGCGGGTGCCGAACTCGACGCAGAGGTCGCGAACCTGAAGAAGCGGCTCCGTCATCGTTCGCGCAGCTTGGGGTTAAAGGCGTCGTTCAGGCCGTCCCCGACCAGGGAGACCGCGAGCACCGTGATGAAGATCATGCCGCCGGGCAGCGTCACGGCCCACCAGGCGTCCAGGATGTTGTCGCGGCCGGAACCGATCATATAGCCCCAGCTATAGGTATTGGGATCGCTCAGCCCGAGGAAACTCAGGCCGGCTTCGAAGAGGATGGCGGTGCCGATGGTCAGGGTCGCCGAGACGATCAGCGGCGGCAGGGCGTTGGGCAGGATCACCTGCCAGATGATGCGGGTGTTCTTCGCCCCGACGGAGCGGGCCGCCGAAACGTACTCCAGATTGCGGATGCGCAGGAACTCGGCGCGGGCCAGGCGCGCTGTCGGCGGCCAGCTCACCAGGCCGATGGCGATGGCTACGACGACGAGCGAGGGCGAGAAGAGGGTGACCAGCACCATGGCGAACATCAGCGCCGGCAGCACCTGGAAGAACTCCGTGACACGCATCAGGATGTCGTCGACGAAGCCGAGGTAAAAACCGGCCAGCGCACCGACGGTCAAGCCGATCACGACGGTGATGACAGCAGCGGCCAGACCGACCGCCAGGGTCGCCACGCCGCCGTGGATCAGGCCCGCAAGGATGTCGCGGCCCAGGTAATCGGTGCCCAAGGGCGCGGTTGATTCTTCGCCAGGCGGGGTCAGCGGTGCCCAGACGATCTCGAAGGGATCGACGCTATAGATCAGCGGGCCGACCAGGGTGACCAGCACCAGGATGGCCATCAGCCCCAGCCCGAACATGGCGGCGTAGTTGCGCCGGAACATGCGCCATGCCTCTACGATGGGACGTTCCGCTTTGATCTCGCTGCCAGGAGCTTCAGAGGTCGCGGCCATGGGCTACCCCGAGGTCCGGATACGCGGATCGACCACCCGATAGAGGAAGTCGGTCACGATGTTCATGAGGATGACAATCAGCGACGAGAAGAAGAGAATCCCCAGGACCGTCGGATAGTCGCGCGCCAGGATCGACTGGAAGGCGAGCGTCCCAAGGCCGGGCCAGTTGAAGACCGTTTCCACCAGGACGGCCCCGGAGACGATGCTGCCGAACTGCAGGCCGGCGATGGTGACCACCGGCAGGATTGCGTTGCGCAGGGCGTGCTTGCCGAAGACGCGGCGTTCCGGCACGCCCTTGGCCCGGGCCGTGCGCACGTAGTCGGAGCCCAGCACCTCGAGCATGCTGGCGCGGGTCAGGCGGCTGTACTGGGCGAGGAAGACGATGCCCAGGGTGAAGGCCGGCAGCACCAGATGGTGCGCCACGTCCAGGATATGAACGAAGGTGCCGCCCTCCAGCGTGATGTCGCGCATGTTGGAGATGGGAAAGATCGGAAAGACCCAGGCCAGCAGGATGATGAGCATGATGCCGGTCCAGAAGATCGGTGCCGAGTAGCCGACGATGGAAAGCACCGTGACCAGGTTGCTGACGATGCCGCGCGGATTGCGCGAGGCGATCACGCCCAGCAGGGTGCCCATGCCGATGGCGAAGAGCAGCGCGGTGGTGACGAGCAGCAGGGTCGGGCCGATGCGGTCGAGGATCAGGCTGGTCACCGAGGCGTTGTAGAAGAAGGACTGGCCGAAGTCGCCCCGCAAGGTCTTGCCCAGATAGACGCCGAGCTGTTCATGCAGCGGGCGGTCGAGCCCGTAGGCCTTGCGGATCGAGGCCATCACCTCTTCGGTCGCGCCGCCCATCTCGCCGGCGATGACCTCGGCCGGGTCGCCGGGCGCCAGGTGGATCAGCAGGAAATTCAGGATCAGGACGGCAAAGACCAGGATCGCGGCGTAAATCAGCCGCCGCAGGAGCATGCTCAGGATCTGCATTCAGCTCGCCCTATACCTGCGTTCCGCAGTTGCGGTGGAAAAACGTCCCCTCCAGTCTCGCTGGAGGGGACGTCGAGCGTAAGGAAGCTCACTTCGTCTTGTAGACCTCATCCAAGGGCGCCATGGGGCCCCAGATGCTGACCGGCGCATTACCGACCTTCTTGCTGTAGGCGGTGTGATAGGGCAGCGTGTTGATGAAGGTGATCGGCACCTCGTCGACGATGATGCCTTGGGCCTCGCGATAGAGCGCTGCGCGCTTTTCCGCATCCGGTTCCACACCCGCCTTGGCCAGGATGCCGTCGACCTTTTCGTTGCAGTAGCTCTGGGTGTTCGACCAAATCACGCCCTCGCGGATATTGTCGCAGATGTAGGTGCGGTGCACGCCGATGACCGGATCGCCCCAGTTGAAGACGATGTCCATGGTCATGTCGAAGTCATGGCCGGAGACCCGCTTGGCCCATGTCGGGAAGTCGGGGGCCGCGCGGACTTCGACCTCGATGCCGATCTTCTTGAGCTGGGGTTTCAAATACTCGGCCAGGGCCTTCTGCTGCTCGTTCGGACCGGGAATGTAGTCGATCTTCAGCGAGAAGCGCGTGCCGTCGCCGTTTTTGGCGTGTCCTGCCTCGTCGAGCAGGGCGTTGGCCTTATCCAGGTCCAGATCGTACTTTTCGACATCGGGCGCATAGAAGGGGCTGCCCGGCACCACCGGGCCGCTGGCGCGCTGCGAAAAGCCGCCGTGCAGCGCCTTGATGATGAAGTTCTTGTCGACGGCATAGGCGATGGCCTTGCGAACCCTCACGTCGCTGAGAATCTCATGCTTGGTGTTGAAGGCCAGCCAGTTGATCGGGCCCACCGCCGAGTAGCCGCGGTCCGAGACCTCCAGCCTGTCGTTCTTCTTGAGCCGGCTGATCTCGCGGGTGTTGGTCACGAAGGGGAACATGTCCACCTCGCCCTTGTCGACGGCCAGCGTCAGGCTGTTGGAATCCTTGTAATGCTTGATGATGATGCGATCGAGGTACGGCCGGCCTTCGATGAAGTAATCCGGATTGCGCTCCAGGATCACGTGTTCGCCGGGCTTGAACTCGACGATCTTGAAGGGACCCGCGCCGACCGGATTGTTATTGGCCGGATGGGATTTGAGATCCTGGCCGTCGCCATAGACGTGCTTGGGCAGGATCGGCAGCAGCGCCGAGGACATGGCCAGCAGGGCTGCCGGGTGGGCGCGGGCGAAATGGATGACGGCGGTATGGACGTCCGGCGTCTCGACCTTTTCCACCGGCGCGAACATGGTCTTGAAGGGGTGGTTGTCCTTCACGGTCTGGACGGAGAAGGCGACGTCTTCCGAGGTTACCGGCTTGCCGTCATGGAACTTGGCGTTCTTGCGCAGGTTCAGCGTGATGCTCAGACCGTCGTCGGAGACCGACCAGCTTTCCGCCAGATAGGGATGCGGTTTCCAGTTTTCGTCGAAGCGGATTGGCGTTGCGAAAACCTGGGTGCCCGGGACGGCCGTCGCGGTTCCCGACTGGACCGCCGGATTCAGGTGCCGGGGTTTCTGGGTCGTGCCGATCACCAGCGTGCCGCCCTGGACCGGCTCCGCGGTGCTAACGGTTGAAGTGGCGACCAGGCTTGCCGCTACGGCAGCGGCCGTCGCCAAGGTTCTGACTTTAAGCATTTTTGCTCCCCGTTCTTTGCTATGCCTTGCCGCGCCGTTTGTTGCGCACGGTCTGAATTCCCTGTTCGATTTCAGGATAGGTGCCACCCAAACATTTGGAAAATCTATTTTACCATAGTTAACCCTCAAGGTTTTCGATTATTTGGATGATTGATCCTACAGAGAATCGACGATGAGCTTGTCGAAGACACCGCTGGCGTGGAGTCGCTCGCAGGTGCGGATCAGCGCCGTTTCAACCCGGGTCACGGAGGCGAAGTTGGGATGGACGATGCCGAACTCGGTGGTCTGGTGGTCGGAGGAAAGCGGAATCCGCACCAGATCGCCCACCACATAGGTCTGCTTGCGCAGCGGCCTGATATTGAAGATGGCATAACCCAGCCCGGACGCGACCAGACTGCGCACCATCTCCGAAGAGCGTGATGAATAGGCGATCCGTGGCGTCAGGCCGCGCGCCGCGAAGAGCCCGAGCATATAGCTGCGCGTGCGGTGCAGGTTGAGCAGGATCATCGGCTCGTCCACCAGCTCTTCCAACGTCAGGACTTTGCGCGAAGCCAGCGGATGATCGGCCGGCAAGGCGATATGCGGCGGGGCGGCGAAGAGTCGTCGAAAGGCGAAGTCGATCGGGACCTGTTCCCGATAGGTCAAAGCGAGATCGACCTTTTTGTTGAAGAGAAGATCTTCGACCTCCTTGGTGTCCCCCTCGTGGATCTGCATGGTCAGGTCCGGATAGCTTCGTGAGAGAGACTTGATGATCGGCGGCAGGACCAGCGGCGCGGTGGGGGTGAAGCAGCCGAGCCGGATCGGGCCTTCGATGGCTTCGGTTTCGCCCGTGATGGCGGTATCGAAGGCGCGGTGCGAATCGAAGAGTTTGCGCAGATGGCTGACGAAGTTCCGGCCGAACTGGGTCAGTTCGAGCCCTTTCGCCGGCAGCCGGCGGAACAGCTTCTCGCCCGTTTCCGCTTCGATGGCGTCGATCGCCGTCGAGATGGAGGAGGGGGAGATCTTCAGTTCCGCCGCGCTGTTGCTGATGGACTGGAAGCGCGCCGCGGCTTCGACATACTGCAGTTGCTTCAAGGTGTAGCGCATCGATTACATCTAAAATCTTGAGGATTATCTCCAGAATAAAGCATTTTGCGAAGGAATGCGCGGGCGCTAAATTTTACTCTTGGGCGCGATGCGTTTCCTGCAGGAATAGTAGCAAGGGGGAACTCGGTGCAGACGCTTGTCTATGCGGCGAAGAAGATCATCACCATGACGGCCAACCGGCCCGAGGCGACGCACGTGGCCGTGCGCGACGGCCGGATCCTGGCGGTCGGATCTCTGGAGGAGGTCGCCGGCTGGGGTGAGTTTCAACTGGATGAGACCTTCGCGGACAAGATCCTCCTGCCGGGTTTCGTGGAAGGTCACGCCCATATGATGGCAGGCGGGATCTGGAACTTCACCTACGTCGGTTTTCAGGAGCGTACCTCACCGGAGGGCGAGATCTGGCACGGCCTGGAAGACATCGACGCGGTGATCGGGCGGCTGCGCCAGATCGATGCCGAACTTGAACCTGATGCCCCCTTGATCGCCTGGGGCTTCGATCCGATCTTCCTGGCCGCGAGCCGCCTCAACCGTTTCGACCTGGATCAGGTCTCGACCAGCCGGCCCATCGCCGTGATGCATTCGAATTTCCACCTCATGACGGTGAACTCGCGTGCGCTGGAGATGGCCCAGTACACGCGCAACACCAACGTCATGGGCGTGGACCGGGGCGAAGACGGCGAGCCCACCGGCGAGCTGCACGAAATGGCGGCGATGTTCCCGGTGATGCGCCGGCTTGGGGTCGACTTCCGTTCCCTCGCCCGGACCGAGGGCGGCATCCGCGACTATGGCAAGGTCTGTCACCGCTGTGGCGTGACCACGGCGACCGACCTGATCAACGACCTGCCGCTGGAGGATGTGGAGATCATCTCTGCGATCACCGGTGAAGAGGATTATCCGGCCCGTCTGGTGCCGGTGCTTAACGCCCACACGGCGCCGGCGGAGCAGATTGCGGCTCAGGCCATCAAGCTGCGCGGGATGTCGACGGACAAGATGCGGCTGGGTTCGATCAAGATCATCACCGACGGTTCGATCCAGGGCTTTACCGCGCGCATGCGCTGGCCGGGTTACTACAAAGGCCCGGACCACGGGATCTGGAACATCCCGCCGGAGCAGCTCATGACCACCTTCGAGACGCTCCATGCCGCCGGTGTGCATATGCATATCCACGTCAATGGCGACGAGGCTTCCGAAGTCACCATCGAAGGCATCGCCCGGGCGCTCACGAAGAATCCCAACCCGGACCACCGCCACGTGCTGCAGCATTGTCAGCTCGCCGACGCGGCGCAGTTCCGGCGCATCCGCAATCTCGGACTTTGTGTGAACCTCTTCGCCAATCACGTCTACTACTTCGGTGACAAACACTATGAGCTGACCGTCGGGCCGGAGCGCGCCGAACGCATCGACGCCTGCGCGACGGCTTTGTCGGAAGGCGTGCCGCTGGCGATCCATTCAGATGCCCCGGTGACCCCCATGGGGCCTCTCCTGACCGCCTGGTGCGCGGTCAACCGCGTGACGGCCTCGGGGCGGGTTCTGGGCGCGGCCGAGCGCATCTCTGTGGATGATGCGCTGCGAGCCGTGACCCTCGGGCCGGCCTATACTCTGCACATGGACGATGAGATCGGCTCGATCGAGGTGGGCAAGAAGGCCGACTTCGTTGTGCTGGAGGAAGATCCTCTGGCGGTCGATCCCATGAAGCTGAAGGACATCGGGATCTGGGGCACCGTCCTCGGTGGGCGGTTGCAGCCGATCTCCTGACCCGGATGATGAAAACGGACGACAGACTGCCGCTTACGTTGATCACCGGCTATCTCGGTGCCGGCAAGACGACTCTGGTCAACCATATGCTCCGGCACGCGGAAGGGCGGCGGATCATGGTGATGGTCAATGATTTCGGCGAGATCGCCATCGATGCCGATCTGATCGAGTCGCAGGAGGGCGAGAGCCTGACGCTGGCGAATGGCTGTATCTGCTGTTCCATGGGCGGCGATCTTTTCTATGCCCTGTCGGATGCCCTGGACCGCCGGCCGCGCCCGGACCACCTTGTGATCGAAGCCAGCGGCGTCGCCGATCCGTTGCGCATCACCGAGATCGCCCGGGCGGAACCGGAGTTGCGGCTCGACGGCACCGTTGCGCTGGTCGATGCGAACGGCTTCGATGCCTTGATCGCGGATCAGCTTGTGGGCGGCTCGGTGGAACGCCAGTTGACGGCCTCCGATCTGATCGTGGTCAACAAGAGCGATCTGCTGCCCGCCGGTGCGCTCCCAAAGCTCGAATCGCAGCTTGCGGGACTGGCGCCGGGTGCCGCGCAGGTGCGCGCGGAGTTCGGACGCGTCCCGCTCGAAGTTCTGCTCGGTCGTCCTGTCGAGGTCGAGACCGCGCCGGGGCCATCCGCCTGTGCGGATCACGGTCATGATCATCATCACGACCACGACCATGAGCACGAGGACCTCTATATCCGTTGGTCGATGCGCGGCGATCTGCCGTTCGACCGGACGGAACTGATGGCGCGGCTCGACGATCTGCCGCCGGGTCTCCTGCGCCTGAAGGGCTTCCTGCGTCTGAAGGGAGACCAGGACTGGACGCTGCTCCAGGTGGTCGGCTCGCGGGCCGAACTGGAGCCCCTGGCAAAAGCCCCTGCTTCGCTGGAAGAGAGCACCCTGGTCGCCATCGGCCTCAGGGGGCAGTTGGATCCTGTCGTCTTGGATCGCCTCTTCGCCTGACGACAAAGAACGCGCGCCGGCTTGGTTGGCTCTTTATCTATGAAATTTCATGTTTAAATATTTTATACTTGAAATAAATGAATCCCAGGCGCACAATCTTGTCAGGATTTAACCAAGGGAGAGTCTGATGCGCGTTGCCTGTCTTGGAGGCGGACCGGCCGGACTTTACTTTGCGATCAGCATGAAGCTGCGCGATCCGGCGCACGAGATCGTGGTGATTGAGCGCAACCGTCCCTACGACACCTTCGGCTGGGGCGTGGTGCTCTCCGACGAGACCCTCGACAACTGCAAACAGAACGACCCGATCAGCGCCAAGGCGATCCGCGACAACTTCGCCTACTGGGACGACATCGCCACCCACTACCGGGGCGAAAAGGTCGTGTCCGGCGGTCACGGGTTCTGCGGAATCGGACGCAGGAAACTGCTCAACATCCTGCAGGACCGGGCGCGGGAACTGGGTGTCGAGCTGCGCTTCGAAGTCGAGATCGACTCGACCGAGGCCTTTGCCGATTACGACCTGATCGTGGCCTCCGACGGCATCAATTCCAAGGTGCGCAACGAACATGCGGAAGCCTTCAAGCCCGATGTCGATGTCCGTGCCTGTAAGTTCATCTGGCTCGGCACGCACCAGAAGTTCGACGATGCCTTCACCTTCATCTTCGAAGAGACCGAGCACGGCTGGATCTGGGTTCATGCCTACCAGTTCGATGACGAGACCGCGACCTTCATCGTCGAATGCGCCGAGGACACCTGGCTGAACCTCGGATTCGACAAGATGAGCCAGGAAGAGACCATCGCGACCTGCGAGAGGATCTTCGCCAGGTATCTGGACGGCCATGCCCTGATGTCGAACGCGAAGCATCTGCGCGGCTCGGCCTGGCTAAACTTCCCGCGCGTACTCTGCGAAAAGTGGTCGCATAAAAACATCGTCCTCATGGGGGACGCGGCCGCCACGGCGCACTTCTCCATCGGCTCCGGTAGCAAACTCGCTATGGAAAGCGCCATCGATCTGGCCGAGCGCCTGCACAGCGACATCTCCATGGAAGAGGCCTTCGCCCAGTACGAAGACGAGCGGCGGCTTGAGGTGCTGCGCCTGCAGAGCGCGGCGCGTAACTCCCTGGAGTGGTTCGAGGAGATCGAGCGTTACCTGGATCTCTCGCCGACCCAGTTCGCCTATTCCCTGCTGACGCGATCGCAGCGCATCAGTCACGAGAACCTGCGCCTGCGCGACCAGGCCTGGCTCGAGGATGCGGAAAAGTGGTTCGAAGGCCATTCGACCGGTCAAAAGCCCTGCCGCTCGCGACCGCCCATGTTCACGCCCTTCCGCATCCGCGGTCTGGAACTGGAGAACCGGATCGTGGTCTCGCCGATGGCGCAGTATTCCGCCCGGGACGGCACGCCGGGCGACTGGCATTTCGTCCACTACACCAGCCGGGCGCTGGGCGGGGCCGGGCTGGTCTATGCCGAGATGACCTGCGTTTCGCCCGAGGGACGGATCACGCCGGGTTGCCCCGGGCTTTACGATCCTGAACACGAAAAGGCCTGGAAGCGCATCGTCGACTTCGTGCACAGCGAGACGCCGGCCAAGATGGCCATGCAACTCGGCCACTCCGGTCCCAAGGGCTCGACGCAGTTGGGTTGGGAGGAGATGGACGCGCCGCTGCTCCGGGAAAACTGGGAAACCCTGGCGCCGTCTCCCGTGGCCTGGTCGGAAACCAATGCGATACCGCGCGAGATGACCCGGGCCGACATGGACAAGGTCCGGGATGACTTTGTGTCTTCGGCAGAGATGGCCGAGCGTTGCGGCTTCGATCTGCTCGAACTGCATTTCGCCCACGGCTATCTGCTTTCGTCCTTTATCACGCCCCTGACCAACCACCGCCGGGATCAATACGGCGGTTCGCTGGAAAACCGCCTGCGCTTTCCGCTGGAGATCTTCCATGCCGTGCGCAAGGTCTGGCCAGACCACAAGCCGATCTCGGTGCGGATCTCGGCCAACGACTGGGTCGGTGAGGAGGGTGTGACGCCTCAGGAAGCCGTCGAGATCGCCCGCAGCCTGAAGGAAGCGGGTGTCGATATCATCGACGTTTCCGCGGGGCAGACTTCCAAGCGGGCCAGACCGGTTTACGGCCGTATGTTCCAGACGCCCTTCTCCGACCGGATCCGCAATGAGGCGGGCATCGCCACCATGGCGGTCGGTAACATCTACGAGCCGGATCACGTCAATTCGATCCTGATGGCCGGCCGCGCGGATCTCTGCTGCCTGGCCCGTCCCCACCTGACCAACCCCTATTGGACGCTGCATGCGGCCGCGCAACTGGGCTATGACCGGGCGGACTGGCCCAAGCAATACCACCCCGGCCGGGATCAGCTTCAGCGACTGGCCGCGCGCAGCGATGCCATGGCGATGAAGGTCTGAAAGCCGTGGCGCAGCTTTCCGGAAAACATGTCTTGATCACCGGTGGCGGGACCGGTGTCGGCGCTGCGATTGCCCATAGGCTGGCGGCTGAAGGTGCGCGCGTCACGCTGGCCGGCCGGCGCCGGGCCCCGCTTGAAGAAACGGCGGCGGCGATACCAGACTCGGCGATCGTCCAGGCGGATGTGGCGAAAGAAGAGGCCGTGGCTGACCTCTTCGAGGCCGCACGCGCGGCCCACGGCCCGGTGGAGATCCTGGTCGCCAATGCCGGGGCCGCCGAAAGCGTGCCGGTTAAGAATACCAGCCTTGCCCAGTGGGACCGCATGCTTTCCGTCAATCTGACCGGCGCTTTCCTCTGCGCCCGCGAAGCCCTGGCCGATATGCTCAAGGCCGACAGCGGGCGGGTCGTCTTCGTTAGCAGCACGGCGGGGCTGAAGGGTTATCCCTATGTCGCCGCTTACTGCGCCGCCAAGCACGGTGTGGTGGGGCTGGCACGCGCCATGGCCAGCGAACTGGCCAGGACCGGTATCACCGTCAACGCGGTCTGTCCCGGTTTTACCGAGACGCCGCTCCTGGCGGACTCCATCGCGAAGATCGTCGTGAAGACCGGCCGCGACGAGAAAGCGGCTCGGGAGTCGCTGCTTGCCGTCAATCCCCAGGGGCGCTTCGTGCAGCCGGAGGAGGTCGCCGACACCGTCTTATGGCTCTGCAGTTCCGGGTCGGCTTCGGTTACCGGGCAAGCCATTTCCATTTCCGGAGGCGAAGTGACATGACGCGCGGAAATCAGACGATAGCCTCGGTTCCCGCAGCGAAAGCGGCGTCGCTCAGCAAGCAGCGTCTGCGGCTCTGGCTGCGCCTGCTGCGCACGACCCGCTTCGTCGAGAACGAGTTGCGCGAGCGTCTGCGCAAGGACTTTGACGCAACCCTGCCCAGGTTCGACGTTCTCGCCGCGCTCTACCGCCGTCAGGACGGCATGACCATGACCGAGCTTTCGCGCTTCCTCATGGTCTCCAACGGGAATGTCACGGGCATTGTCGACCGTCTCGTGCAGGAAGGCCTGGTGGTCCGGGTTCCGGATGAAAAGGACCGACGGGCGACCTTTGTGCGCCTGACGCCCAAGGGCATCGAGGCCTTCACCGACATGGCCGCGGCGCACGAAGGCTGGGTCGATGGCCTGCTCTCTGAATTCGACGCGGAGGAGGCTGCGGAACTGATCGCGCTCCTGAGCCGCTTCAAGGGAAACGCTAAGGGATGACCGCCATGCAGGACTTCTCGCCGCAACACTTCAACTGGCGCCTGGATGGCGGCATCGGGGTCATCTCCCTCGACCGGCCCGAGCGCAAGAACCCCCTGACCTTCGAATCCTATGCCGAGCTGCGCGATCTGTTTCGCGACCTGGTCTATCAAGAAGAGGTCAAGGCGGTGGTCTTCGCCTCGAACGGCGGCAACTTCTGCTCCGGCGGGGACGTGAAGGATATCATCGGGCCGCTGCTGGACCGGGACATGAAGGGTCTGCTGGAATTCACCCGCATGACCGGTGATCTGGTCAAGGCCATGCGGGCCTGCCCGCAGCCGATCATCGCCGCCGTGGATGGCGTCTGCGTCGGGGCCGGTGCCATGATCGCGCTCTTTTCCGATCTGCGTCTTGGCACACCGCAGGCAAAGACGGCCTTTCTCTTCACGCGGGTCGGTCTTGCCGGCTGCGACATGGGGGCCTGTGCCATGCTGCCGCGGGTGATCGGTCAGGGCCGGGCCGCGGAACTGCTCTATACTGGTCGCTCCATGTCGGCGGAGGAGGGCGAGCGCTGGGGCTTCTTCAATCGGCTCGTCGAGGGTGATGCACTGGAAGGTGAAGCGGTCGCGCTGGCGCAACGCTTGGCCGAAGGACCGAACTTCGGGCATATGATGACCAAGACCATGCTGAACCAGGAATGGTCCATGACACTCGATCAGGCCATCGAGGCGGAGGCGCAGGCCCAGGCGATCTGCATGCAGACCCGGGACTTCAAGCGCGCCCATGACGCCTTCATCGAAAAGCAGAAGCCGGTCTTCGAGGGCGATTGATCATGAGCGACCGATCCTTCCTCTCCTGGCCCTTTTTCGACGACCGGCACCGGGTGCTTGCTGATGAACTCGACGGCTGGGCGACGAAAAACCTCTCTGGCCTGGACCACAGCGACACGGACGCCACCTGCCGGAAACTGGTGGCCATGCTGGGCCGGGACGGCTGGCTCACGCACTCCGCGCCGGACCCGGCCAATCCCGAGTCGCGCATCGATGTACGGACGCTCTGCTTGATCCGCGAGACTCTCGGCCGGCACGATGGTCTGGCGGATTTCGCCTTCGCCATGCAGGGTCTCGGCGCCGGCGCCATCTCGCTCTTCGGCAGCGATGCGCAGCGGGTGGCCTGGCTGCCACGCACGCGCAGCGGCGATGCCATCGCCGCCTTCGCGCTTTCGGAGCCGCGCTCCGGTTCCGACGTGGCGAACATCGAGATGACCGCGACCCAGGACGGCGACGGCTACCTGCTCGAGGGGGAGAAGACCTGGATCTCCAACGGCGGCATCGCCGATCTCTATGTGGTCTTCGCCCGAACCGGCGACGCACCTGGGGCACGCGGTCTCTCGGCTTTCATCCTGCCGGGCGATGCGCCGGGACTGGAGATCGCCGAGCGGATCGATGTGGTGGCGCCCCATCCCCTCGCCCGCCTGAAGTTCAGCGGCTGCCGTGTCCCCGCTTCGGCCATGATCGGGGAGTCGGGACAGGGCTTCAAGATCGCCATGAGCGTGCTCGACGTCTTCCGCTCCACGGTCGGGGCCGCGGCCCTGGGTTTTGCGCGGCGAGCTTTGGACGAGGCGCTGTCCCGCGCGGCGCAGCGCGAGCTTTTCGGGGCGCCGCTGGCGGAACTGCAACTGGTGCAGGGGCAGTTGGCGGAGATGGCGCTCGATGTCGATGCCTCGGCGCTGCTGATCTACCGTGCCGCCTGGACCAAGGACCAGGGTGCACCCCGGGTGACGCGGGAAGCGGCCATGGCCAAGCTCTACGCCACCGAGGCCGCCCAGTCGGTGATCGACAAGGCGGTCCAGATTCACGGCGGCGACGGCGTGCGCTGCGGGCAGATCGTCGAGTCGCTCTATCGCGAGATCCGCGCGCTGCGGATCTACGAGGGGGCGTCGGAAGTGCAGAAGGTGGTGATCGCCCGCCAGGCGCTGGCGGAAGCCGCCGCCGATGCGAAAGCTGCTGGAGGAGGCTGACCATGCTGGGCCCGTCCGCACATAAGGATACCTTCAGCCGGGATCGTCTGCCGGCGATGGAAGACTGGCCGGAGATCCTGCTGGAGCGGCCGGAGTTTCAGTACCCGGAAAGGCTGAACGCTGCCGTCGAGCTGACCGATGGTGTCGTTGCCAAGGGCCTGGGCGACCGGGTGGCCCTGAAAGGCAACGGTGAGAGCTTCACCTATAGCGAGCTGACCGAGGAAACCAATCGGATCGCTGCCGTCCTGATCGAAGACTTGGGACTGGAACCGGGAAATCGGATCCTGATCCGCTCTGCCAACAATCCGCGCATGGTCGCCGCCTGGCTGGGTGCGACCAAGGCCGGGGCTGTGGTGGTCAATACCATGCCTATGCTGCGGGCCGGCGAGCTCACCAAGATCGTCGACAAGGCGGAGATCGGCTTCGCGCTCTGCGACCTTCGGCTGATGGAGGAACTGGAGAGCTGTTCGGCCTCCAGCAACTACCTGCGCGAAGTCATGTCCTTCGATGGCACCACCGCGCGACAGGGCGAGCTCGAAAAGCGCATGGCGGAGAAGCCCGCCGATTTTGACGCGGTACTGACCGGTCGGGACGATGTGGCGCTGCTGGGCTTCACCTCCGGCAGCACCGGCGTGCCCAAGGCCACCATGCACTTTCACCGGGATCTCCTCGCGATCGCTGACGGCTATGCCGCTTCGGTCCTGGCGCCGACCCCGGAGGACGTCTTCATCGGATCGCCGCCGCTGGCTTTTACCTTCGGACTCGGCGGGCTTGCGGTCTTTCCCCTGCGCTTCGGCGCGACCGCCGCCCTGGTCGAGGACGGGCGGCCGCCCAAGCTGCTGGCGGCCATCGAGGCGTTCGGTGCGACGGTCTGCTCGACCGCGCCGACCGCCTATCGGGTCATGATGGCGGAGGTGGCGGAGGGCCGTGGCGATCTCTCCTCGCTCCGGCTCGCGGTCTCGGCGGGCGAAACGCTTCCGAAAGCCACTTACGATGCCTGGACCGCGGCGACCGGCGTGCCGATCCTCGACGGCATCGGTGCGACCGAGATGCTGCACATCTTCATCAGCAATGCGCCCAACGACATTCTTCCTGGCGCCACCGGGAAGCCGGTGCCGGGCTACGAGGCTCGGATCGTCGACGATGAAATGAATCCTCTGCCCACGGGCGAGGTCGGCAAGCTGGCCGTGCGCGGTCCGACCGGCTGCCGCTATCTCGGCGGCGACCGCCAGAAGAGCTACGTCCGCGAAGGCTGGAACCTGACCGGGGACGCCTTCAGCCAGGATGCGGAGGGTTACTTCCATTTCGCGGCCCGGGCGGATGACATGATCGTCTCCTCCGGCTACAACATCGCCGGGCCGGAGGTGGAGGACGCGCTGCTGACCCACGCGGGCGTAGCCGAGTGCGCGGTGATCGGGGCTGAAGACCTGGACCGGGGAACCGTCGTCCAGGCCCATGTGGTGTTGCGGGAAGGCATTGACGGCGACGAAGCTCTGGTCAAGCATCTGCAAGACCACGTGAAGGCGACCATCGCGCCCTACAAGTATCCGCGGTCGATCGTCTTCACCAAGGCGCTGCCCAAAACACCAACGGGAAAAGTGCAGCGTTTCAAACTAAGAACGACTGAACAGGGATAAAAACGGGAGACAATGGGAATGAATAGGAAGCTTACAGCCTTGGCCTTGGCGGCCAGCCTTTCTCTGCCGGCCATGGCGCAGGCGGAGGACGTCAAGATCGGCATGATCACGACACTTTCCGGCGGTGGCTCCAGCCTGGGCATCGATATCCGCGACGGCTTCGCGCTGGCAGTCAAGCAGGGCGGCGGCAAGCTCGGCGGCCAGTCGGTCGAACTGATGATCGAGGACGACGCCCGCAAGCCGGACAAGGCCAAGCAGATCGCTGACAAATTCATCAAGCGGGACAAGGTCGACATCCTGACCGGCATCGTTTGGTCGAACCTAGCCCTCGCCGTCGTGCCCTCGGCGGTCAAGAGCGGCGTCTTCTACATCAGCCCCAATGCCGGCCCCTCGCAACTGGCTGGCAAGCTCTGTAACGCGAACTACTTCAACGTCGCCTGGCAGAACGACAATCTGCACGAGGCCATGGGCGAGTTCGTTTCCAGCCAGGGCATGAAGAAAGCTTATATCCTGGCGCCAAATTATCCGGCGGGTAAGGATGCGCTGGCCGGCTTCAAGCGCTTCTACAAGGGCGAGCTGGCCGGCGAGACCTTCACCAAGCTGGGACAGAAGGACTACGCCGCCGAACTGGCCGCGATCCGCGATGCCAAGCCGGATTCGGTCTTCTTCTTCTTGCCCGGTGGCATGGGCATCGCCTTCATGAAGCAGTACGCCCAGTCCGGGATCGATACGCCGGTCTTCGGCCCGGCCTTCTCCTTCGACCAGGGTATCCTGAAAGCGGTCGGCGACGCGGCGCTCGGGGTGAAAAACTCCTCCCAGTGGAACAAGGATCTCGACAACGCGGCCAACAAGGCCTTCGTCGCCGACTTCCAGGCCGAATACGGCCGCCTGCCCTCGCTCTATGCCAGCCAGGGCTACGACGCCGCGCGTCTGATCGCTTCGGCTCTTGAAAAGGCCGGTGGTGTCGGCGATGCGGATGCTTTCCGCGCGGCCCTGAAAGCGGCGGAGTTCGACTCCGTGCGCGGCGCCTTCAAATTCGGCCCGAACCACCATCCGATCCAGGACATCTATGTCCGCGAGGTGGTGAAAGAGGGCGACGTCCTGACCAACAAGATCGTCGGGGTCGGCCTCAAGGATCACGCGGACGCCTACGCGTCTCAGTGCGCGATGTAATCGAGCTCAGCTGCGGGCCGCGTGAGTCTTTGCGCGGCCCGTTTTTTGCCCGGAATCAGGTCAAACCAGGGGAAATTGGCCCATGTCCGCTGCTTTCATCTTTGAGCAGCTCCTGAACAGCCTGCAACTCGGCGTCATGCTCTTCGTCATGGCGGCGGGACTGACGCTGGTTTTCGGCGTCATGGGCCTGATCAATCTGGCGCATGGTTCGCTTTACATGGTGGGCGCCTTCTTCTGCGCCTGGGTGGCGGGCGAGACAGGCTCCTTCTGGATCGGACTCGGCGCCGGCCTGGTTGCGGCGGCGGCGGCCGGGGCGCTGGTCGAGATGCTGGTGATGCGGCGGCTCTACGACCGGGACCATCTGGACCAGGTACTGGCGACCTTCAGCCTGATCCTGATCTTCAACGAGGGCACGCGCTGGATCTTTGGCGCGCAGCCGCTCTATCTCGACATTCCGCCGGCGCTGGCGACCTCGGTGCCCCTACCGGGTGGGGGCGGCTACCCGCTCTACCGGCTCATGATCATCGCTTTCGGCATCGCGACCGCGGCCGGGCTGTATTTTCTGATTTCGCGCACCCGCCTGGGCATGCAGATCCGTGCCGGCGAGTCCGATCGCGAGATGATCGGCGCCCTCGGGGTCGACATCAACACGCTCTACACCCTGGTCTTCGCCATCGGCGCCATGCTGGCTGGCCTCGCCGGCGCCCTGGTCGGTGCCCTGCAGTCGGTTGAGGTGGGCATGGGCGAGCCGGTGCTGATCCTCGCCTTCGTGGTGATCGTGATCGGCGGCATCGGCTCCATCAAGGGCGCGCTGATCGGCGCGATCCTGGTGGGTCTCGTGGACACACTGGGCCGCGCGTTCCTGCACAAGCTCTTCGCCCTCGCTCTGCCGCCGGCCGAGGCCAATGGCTACGGCGCGGCGCTGGCTTCCATGGCGATCTATCTGTTGATGGCCATCGTTCTGGCCTGGCGCCCCAAGGGACTGTTCCCGGTCAATGGCTGATATGAACAGAGAAAGCCTCTTCAACGCGGCCATCGCCATTCTTCTGCTGGCAGTGCCGCTGGCCGCCTGGGCGCTGGACGAGAGCTACTACATTTCGGTGGCCTCCCGGGTCGCGATCCTGGCGCTTGCGGGCGTCGGGCTCAATCTGGCGCTGGGCTTCGGCGGCATGGTGAGCTTCGGTCATGCGGCTTTCTTCGGCCTGGGCGGTTACGCCGCCGGCGTGCTCTCCCATCATGCCTTCGAGGGCTCGGCCTTCATGACCTGGCCTTTTACCATCGACGGCAGTGATTCGACCTTGACCCTTTGGTTCGCGGCGTTGCTGGTTAGCGGTCTGGTGGCAGCGGTCATCGGCGCGATCAGTCTGCGGACCTCGGGCGTCTACTTCATCATGATCACCCTGGCCTTCGCGCAGATGATCTATTACCTGGCGATTTCGCTGCCGACCTACAACGGCGAAGACGGCCTGCCGCTCTATCTCCGCAGCGGCCTGCCCGGGCTCGATCTTTCCGACGACCTGAGCTTCTTCTTTGTCTGCTACGTGCTGCTGCTGCTGGCGATCTTTCTGTCGATCCGGCTGGTGGGTTCGCGCTTCGGCGCCGCCCTGCAGTGCGCGCGGCAGAATGAGGCCCGGCTGTCGGCGGTCGGGATCGCGCCCTATCCGGTGAAGCTTACGGCCTTCGTTTTTTCCGCCATGATCACCGGTCTGGCCGGCGCGCTCTTCGTGGAACTGAACGGCTTTGTCAGCCCGGCCATTCTCTCCTGGCATCTCTCGGGCGAGATCATGATCTTCGTGATCCTGGGCGGTGTCGGACGTTTCTACGGCCCGATCGTCGGCGCGGCGCTCTTCATTGTGCTGGAAACCATGATCGGCGGTTATACCGAGCGCTGGCAACTCTTCCTGGGTGTGATTCTGCTGGGCGTGGTGCTCTTCGCCCGCGGCGGCGTGATCGGTCTCCTGGCCGGGAGGGCGCGCCATGACTGAGCCGCTGCTTGTTCTGGACGGCCTGCAGAAATCCTTCGGTGCCCTGCGCGCCACCGACGATGTCTCGCTCGCGGTCGAGCCGGGCACGATCCACGCCCTGATCGGGCCCAATGGCGCCGGCAAGTCGACCCTGATTGCGCAGATCGCTGGCAGCCTGCAGCCCGACGCGGGCCGGGTCCGTTTTCTGGAGCGGGATGTCACCGGCCTCTCCGTGCCGCAGCGCGCGCAACTCGGCCTGGGGCGAACCTTCCAGGTTTCCTCCCTGGCCATGGAGTTTTCCGCCCTGCGCAATGTCATGCTGGCGGTGCAGGCGCGCAAGCGCTCGGTCTTTCGCTTCTGGCGCGCCGTGCGCGGCGATGCCGACCTCACTGAGCCGGCCATGGTGCAGCTCGAACGCGTCGGGCTGGCGGAGCGTGCCCATCTGCCGGTTACCGCTCTCTCCCATGGCGAACGGCGGCAGCTCGAACTGGCCGTGGCGCTTGCATTGGAGCCAAAGGTGCTGCTGCTGGACGAGCCCATGGCCGGGCTGGGCGGTGAGGATTCCCTGCGCATGACCGAGGTCCTGAAAGGCCTGCGGCAGGAGGCGGCCATGCTGCTGGTCGAGCACGACATGGATGCGGTCTTCGCCCTGGCTGACAAGGTCTCGGTGCTGGTTTACGGCCGGGTGATCGCCTCGGGCTCCGTCGCGGAGGTCCGGGCCTCGCAAGAGGTCCGCGATGCTTATCTGGGGGAATGAGCATGCTGAAGGTTGAAGGCATCGAGACGTTCTATGGTCCCAGCCAGGCGCTCTTCGGCGTCGATCTCTCGGTGGCTGAAGGCGAGATGGTTGCCCTGCTTGGCCGCAATGGGATGGGCAAAACCACGACCATTCGCTCGATCTGCCGCCTGACGCCGCCGGCTGCCGGGCGTGTGGTTTTCGACGGCGAAGATCTTGCCGGCCGCAAAGCCTTCCGGGTCGCGCGGCTGGGCCTCGGTCTGGTGCCCGAGGGCCGGCGGGTCTTCCCGACGCTCGGCGTGCAGGAAAACCTGGTTGCCACGGCGCGCCCGGGAGACTGGAACCTGCAGCGGGTCTACGACCTCTTCCCGCGCCTGGGTGAACGGGCCGAACAGTCCGCCCGCACCCTCTCTGGGGGTGAGCAGCAAATGCTGGCCATCGGCCGGGCGCTCATGACCAACCCGAGATTGCTGATTCTGGACGAGGCGACCGAAGGCCTGGCGCCGCTGATCCGACAGGAGATCTGGGCTTCGATCAAAGTTCTCAAGCAACAGGGGCTGTCGATCCTGATCGTCGACAAGAACCTGAAGGATCTCTTACCGCTTGCCTCCTCCTGCGTGGTGCTGGAAAAGGGGCGCTCCGTCTGGCAGGGCGCGCCCGATGCCCTGGCCGCCGACGAAGATCTGCAAAACCGCTATCTGGGAGTTTGACCTTGGCCGCCTTCGAAACCCGTCAGAAGATTATGTTTCAGCATTGCGACCCCGCGGGCATCGTCTTCTATCCGCGTTATGTCGAGATGATAAACGCGGTGGTGGAGGAATGGTTCGAGCAGGGCCTGGATCTCTCTTTCGCGGAACTGGTCATGGAGCGCGGGGAAGGGGTGCCGACCGCGCATCTGGAAGTCTCCTTCAAGGCGCCGAGCCGCCTGGGAGAAGAACTCGCGCTCTCCCTGTGCGTCACCAAGATCGGCAACAGCAGCGTAACCTGCGGGATCGAAGCGAGTTGCGGCGACGAACTGCGTTTCACCAGCAGCGTCACTCTGGTGCACATCGACGGCAAGCGCATGAAATCGGAACCCTGGCCCGCCGATCTGCGCGCGCGCATCGAAACCTACAGATTCCAACCCGCTGCGTGATGCGGGCAACCCAAAGGTAAAGCCATGCATGAAGTCCTTCATCCCGCGAACTGGAAGACGCCCAGCGGCTATGCCAACGGCATTGCCGCCAGCGGACGCACGATCTTCGTCGGCGGCCAGATTGGTTGGAACGGCGATCAGGTCTTCGAATCGGACGATTTCGTCGATCAGTTTGAAATGGTCTTGCGCAACATCTTAGCGATCCTGAAAGAAGCCGATGCTGGACCGGAACATCTGGTGCGCCTGACCTGGTACGTCACCGACAAGCGCGAGTATCTTTCCCGGCTGCGTGAAGTCGGCGCCGTCTACCGCGAAGTCATTGGAAGGAACTATCCAGCTATGGCCGTTGTCCAGGTCACCGGTTTAATGGAGGACCGGGCAAAGATCGAAATCGAAGCCACGGCCGTGGTACCGGAGTAGGTCAGCGCGTTTCACCCATCCGCAGGATCGTCAGCGCGAGGGCCTGCGCCCGCGGGACGATGCTGTCGACCTCCATGTATTCTTCCGGGCTGTGCACTTTGCCGCCCACCGGCCCCAGGCCGCAGATGGTCGGCGCGCCCATGACCGACGCCAGTCCTGAGTCCGCGCAGCCGCCGGAAAACTCGCCTTCCATGGTCAGCCCCACATCCCGCCCGCTTGAAAGATAGGCTTCCGTCAGGGCTTCGGCCTCGGGCGACTGGGTCAGGGGATGGAACTCGCCAAGGATGGTGAGTTTCGATGTGGTGCCCGCCAGAGAATTGTTCTCGGCGATTGCCGTGATGGCTTCGAGAATATCGCCGCGCCTGGCCGGATCCAGATAGCGCAGGTCGATGTCGCAACTCGCCAGGGGCGCGACAGTGTTGACCGACTGCCCGCCCGAGACCAGCCCGACATTCAGCGTATGCCCGGCCTCGTAATCGGTCAGCGCGTGCCAGGCCTGGATCTTGCGCGCCAGTTCCTCGATGGCGCTGATGCCGTCCTGATGGTTGGCGCCTGAATGGGCCGCTTTACCCATGACCTCGCAGCGGAAGAAGATCCCGCCCTTGCGTCCGGTGACGATATTGCCGGTCGGACGGCCGGGCTCTGAATTGAAGACCGCGCGGGCCTTGCTGGCTTCGGCCTGGATGACCTCTTTGGATTCCGGGGAGCCGATTTCCTCGTCGCCGGTGAAGAGCGCCACCATCGGGGCCGGCGCGCCACCCAGCTTGGCAAAGGCCGAGAGGATGAAGGCGTTCATCACCAGCCCGGCCTTCATATCCGCCACGCCGGGGCCGTAGGCGATGCCGTCCTTGATGGTGAAGGGCCGGCGCTCCGTCTCGCCCTTGGGAAAAACCGTGTCCCGGTGGCCCATCAGCAGGATCGGCCGGTTGCCGCCGCCCGCATCGCTGGGCAGGGTGGCGCGGACCGCGTCGCCGTGGTCCTGCAGCGCGATCCGGTCACAGGCGATGCCCTCGCGCTCGAAAAAGGCGGCAATGGCGGCGCCCGCCGCATCGACGCCCGGCTTGTCATAGCTGCCGCTGTCGATGTTCACCAGTTCCTCCAGGAAGGCGATCATCTCCTCGTGCTTCGTCGCCAGCCAGTCGGTCATGGCGACTTCCTGCGCGTTTCGAGTTGCGATCTTGCTCAATGGGGTCTCCTAAATTGACAGGGCCACACCGTCACGGCCCGGATCCGCCCCGCCGTCCCAACCCGCTTCCGTCTTGCGCAAAGCATGGACGCCGGCGAAGTGATAACCCAGGGGCGAACGGCGTACCGGATAGCCGCGGGCCTTGAGCTCCCGTTCCGTGCGGCGTGTGATGCGGTTTGTGATATCGATGGTGTCCGAGGTGGTGCAGAAGCGTGGGGCGGAAACCGCTTCCTGCGCGTTCATGCCGAAATCGATGGCGTTCACGATGGCTTGCAGAACGCCCATGGTGATAAAGGTGCCGCCCGGCGCACCAACCACGAAGAAGGGCTCGTCATCCTTGAAGATGATGGTCGGCGACATGGCGGTGAAGCGGGACTTACCCGGTGCAAGCGATCCCGTGTGGCCGGGGCGCGGGTCGAAGACCGACATGCAGCCGTTGTACATGAAACCTAGCCCCGGCGTGACGATACCCGAGGGCATGCCGAGCGAGTGGGTCATGGCGACGCAGTTGCCGTGCTCGTCGGCGGCTGAGATGTGCGTGGTGTCTTTCGACTCCTCTGCACCGCTCTTGAGCCGGGGCACGTGGGTCTTCTCACCGCTGCGGATGCGTGCTGCCATTTCGGCGGCGTACTCTTTTGAGGTGAGTCGATCCAAGGGAATATCGACGAAGCGCGGATCCCCGACATGCCGGTCCTTGTCGACCGTTGCAATCTTCATGGCTTCGGACAGGGTCGCGATGTAGTCGGGCGAGTCGTGCCCCATGGCCACAAGGTCGAAGTTCTCCAGGATGTTCAGCATCTCCAACACCATGATTCCGCCGCCGGGCGGATTGTTGGTGGCGATTTTGTAGCCGCGATAGCTGCCCCAGAGCGGATCGACCTGGTTGACCTGCACCGCCCGTAAATCCTCGTGCGTCAGGAAACCGCCGTTGGCTTCCATGTCCGCAACGATTCGCTCGGCGATGCTGCCGCTGTAGAAACTCTCGACGCCCTCCGCTGCGATTTGACGGTAGGTCGCGGCCATATCCGGGTTCTTGTGGATTTCACCCGGCTTACGCAGGTTTCCGTCGTCCTTCAGGTAGATTCGCTTCGCCTCGGGAAAACGTGCCACCCGGTCCCTGTGCGGCGCGCGTCCGCCCCCTTCGTCCAGGTTCCAGAAGTAGCTGACGTGCGGGCGGACCATGAAACCCTCTTCGGCGTAGGCGATGGCTGCTTCCATCAGTTCGCCGACAGAAAAGGTACCGAAGCGTTTCAAGGCTTCGTCGTAAGCCCGCAGGCTCATGGGGGTGGTCGCCGCGCCGTAGCCGACATCGTTGATCTGCCCCTCAAGGACGAAGCCGAAGCCGTCCTCCGCTTCATGCAGGATCAGGTCCTGCCACATCTCCGGCGTGACCTTGGAAGGTGCACGGCCGTGAAAATCCAGGCAGCAGTGGACCGGTTGCTCCGGCAGGAAGACCTGCATGGAGCCGAAGCCCGCGATGCCGCACATCTGCGGGTCTACGACCGTCTGTACCAGGGCCGTGGCGATGGCGGCATCCACGGCATTGCCACCCTGTTCCAGGACGTCGATCCCGGCTTCAACGGCCTCGGGTTGCGGGGCGCTGACGATTCCGTGGGTCATGCGCCTATCCTTGAAGTCTGGTGAGATCGGGCATCGGGCGGCCCGTGTCTGGGTTCTGCGCCAGCACCTGTTCCAGGCTGTAGGCAACCTGGAGGACCAGCTCGTCGGAACCATTGGGGCCGACAACCTGAATGCCGAAAGGCATACCGTTTCCATCGAGGCCGCAGGGCAAGACGCAGGCGGCCGGCAGGGCCATGGTCAGGCCATAGGTGATGGCCAGCCAGCGCATGTAGGTGGGCATGGCCTCGCCATTGATCTCCTCGACGAAGAGCTGGGAGTGGGGGAAGGGCGAGACCGAGGTGGCCGGGCAGATCAGCACGTCGCTGTCTTCGAAGAAGCGGTCGAACTCGTAGTAGAGCTTACTCTGTACGTTGTGCGCCCAGGCCACGTCCGGCAGGGAATAGGCCATCCCCCGCTCGGTGTTGTCGATCACGTTGGGTCCCAGCAGGTCGCGGTGATTTTCCAGGCGTTCCCGGTGCGCGCCAACGAAGTTCACCCCGCGCAGAATCTCGAAGCATTCATGGACGTCGCTCAGGTCCGGATCGCGTTCCTGCGCTTCCGCGAAGACACCGCCGAAGCTTTCGGTCCGTGCCTTGAAGGTCGCGCGGATACCGTTATCCACCGGCGCGCAGCCGAGGTCCGGCGTAAAGGCGGCCCGCACCGAGCCCAAGTCCACGCCGGAGAGGCGCTCCGGCAGCCTCAGGCCGTCATCGCTGGAGAAGGGATCGCGCTTGTCGCTGTCGATCTGCGCCTGCAGCAGCAGGTAGGTATCCGCGACGCTGCGGCCCATGGGACCGAGCACCGCGAAGGGATTGAGCGAAACCGGCCGCTCGGTCGCCGGGACCAGGCCGGGTGAAGGACGGTAGCCGGTGACTCCGCAGAAGCCGGCGGGCGTGCGCAGGCTGCCGCCGTAATCCGAACCGGTGGCCAGCGGCATCATGCCGGCGGCCAAGGCCGCGGCGGAGCCACCGGAAGAGCCACCGCAGGTCTTCACCGGATCGAAGGGATTGCCGGTCGGCCCGTAGACCCGGTTGGTGGTGTTGGCCCCGGCGCCGAACTCCGGCGTGTTGGTCTTGCAGAAAATATTCGCGCCCGCCGCCCGCACATTGGCGACCATATCGTTGTCGGCGTCCGGCACGTGGTTCTCGTAGATCAGGGAACCGAAGGTGGTGCGCAGCCCGGCGGTGGGCTCCAGATCCTTGACGCCGACCGGCAGACCATGCAGCAGGCCCAGCTCTTCACCGGCCATGACCGCATCTTCCGCGACCTGGGCTTCGGCCCTGGCGGCCTCGAGATCCATGGCCACCACGGCGTTGATGGCGCCGTTGGCCTGTTCGATGCGCTTCACGCAGCTTTCCAGAAGTTCGACGGGCGAGAGCTGTTTGTTGCCGATCAATTGCCGTGCGTCGACGGCGGAGAGGTCACAGGCTTCGGTCATTTCTAACTTTCATTCTGACTGGAGATAGGGGGCTTCAGGCGGCGGCGGGCGTGCCGTCCTCACCGAGATCCCAATAGAGTCCCGCCATCACGGGCAGGGCCGTGCGGGTGATGGAAAAGAGGATGTGCTCGTTGGGCGCATGTTGCGAGCAGGCGCCGTAGGAATGGGGAATCCAGATCGCCGGCAGGCCCAACAGGTCGGTGAAGAGGTCGTTGCAGATCGATCCGCCCATGCTGGGGATCACCGCCGGCGCTTCGCCCATGGTGCGGGTCATGGAGTCCTTGGTCCAGCGCACCCAGGGATGATCGGGTTCGGTGCGCGAGGCGCCGAAGCCGCCAGAGTTGGCCTCGGGCGGGCCGCTGATCTTGACCTGGTGGAAGCCGTGCTTGTCCAGGTGCCGGCGCAGGGCCGGCAGGATCTGGCTGGTGTCCGTACCGGCGAAATAGCGGAGCTGGCAATGAGCGCGCGCCCGCGGCGGGATGGCGTTGACCGGATTGGCCGGATTGCCCGAAGTCATGGCCAGCACGGCGAAGGAGTTGGAGCTGTAGACCCGCTCGGCCGGGGTCAGGCCCGGCTGTCCCCAGTCCGGATCGATCTCGGGCGCGTCGGGACCGGCGTCGATGGTCACGCCCACCAGGGCTTCCTTGACCGCCGGCGGGGTCGGCGGCGGCATCCATTCGGGAATCCGGATCTCGCCGGCCGGGCCGACGATCGAGGCCAGGGCGTGGGCCAGGATGGTCGAGGGGTCGGCAATCAGGCCGCCCCAGTTGCCGGAGTGATGCGCGCCTTCGCGAAGGTCGATCTCCAGATCGAAGTTTTCCGCACCGCGCGCACCCAGGGTGAGGGTCGGCCGGTCCGCCCGGGCGCGCGGCCCGTCCGAGGCGATGAAGACGTCTGCCTTGAAATCGTCCAGGTTCGCTTCCATGATCTGGCGCAGGCCGACGGAGCCGGCTTCCTCGCCCATCTCGACCATGAACTTCGCGTTGAAGCCCAGTTTGCCGCGCTCCTCGAGCACGCTGCGGATGGCGGCGATGTTGATGGTGTGCTGCGCCTTGTTGTCGGCGGTGCCGCGCCCATAGAGCTTGTCGCCGTCGCGGGCGGTCTGCCAGGGGCCTTCGCCCTTGGTCCACTGGGCTTCCAGTCCGCGGATGACGTCACCGTGGCCATAGCCCAGCACGGTGGGCAGGCCTTCGCCCTCGAAGCGGCTGGCCAGCAGGACCGGACCTAAGCCCTCGATCGGGTTCTCGTACTTGCGGCAGGAGAAGCCCATGGCTTCGAAGGTCGGGATCATCTCCGCATCGAGGTAGCGATGCAGTTCGGGCAGGCTTTCGCGTTTCTGGCTTTCCGTTCGGATGGCGATGCGCCGCTGCAGCTCAGCTTCGAAGCTGCCGTCATCGAGATAACTCAAAACCCGTGCGATCGCGGCTTCACGTCCGTTGGCGCTCATGACGTCATCCTCATCTTGCCTTCGTTCTCCTCATACAGGTTGCATTCGACATGTCCGCTTTCCATCGGAATCGGACGAGGGGCCTGTTGCGCGCAGTGCGGCATGACCCGCGCGCAGCGGGGGTGGAAACTGCAGCCACTGGGCATCTCCAGCGGGTTGGGATAGGCGGCGCCCAGGTGGGTGTCGGGCACGCCCAGGCTTGGATCGGGCGTCAGCACCGAGCCCAGCAGGGCCTCGGTGTAGGGGTGCTGCGGGCTGTTGAAGACGCTTTCGGCATCGCCCTGTTCGACGATGCGGCCAAGATACATCACTGCGATCCGGGTTGCCATATGCTCGACCACGGCGAGGTTGTGGCTGATCATCAGGTAGGTCAACCCCAGCTCCTGGCGCAGCTCCTGCAGCAGGTTCAGGATCTGGGACTGGACCGAGACATCCAGGGCCGAGGTCGGTTCGTCGCAGATCACGACCCGCGGCCGGTTGATCAGTGCCCGGGCGATGGCCACGCGCTGTCGCTGGCCGCCGGAAAGCTGGCTGGGGAAGTTGTTGTAGACCCGGCGTGGCAGGCCGACCAGCTCCATCATTTCCTCGGCCCGCTGCCGCCAACTGGCCGGATCCTTGTCGCCCTGGACCTGCAGCGGCAGGGTGATGATGCTGCCGATGGATTTGCGCGGGTTCAGCGAGGAATAGGGATCCTGAAAGATCGGCTGGACGATGCGGGCGATCTCCAGGTGCCTGAGGCTGGTCAGGGGCTGGCCGTCGATCTCGAGACTACCGCCGCTCGGCGGCAGCAGTCCCAGCAGCATTTTCGCCAGCGTGGTCTTGCCGCAACCCGATTCGCCCACCAGAGCCATGACCTCGCCCCGGCGCAGCTCTAGGTTCACGCCGTTTACCGCGTGCAGCGGCCGCTTGGCGCGCATGAAGCCGGAGGAGATCATGAAGGTGCGGGTCACGTCGCGCGCTTCGAGAACCACGTCGTTCATGCCGCGCCCTCCTGCAGGCTCTGTCCTGCACCCTCGTCGGCCAGCAGACAGCGGATTTGCCGGCTGGCACTATCGTTAAAGAGCGGTACGGTACCGCTTGTGCAGCGCCGTTCCACGACAGGGCAACGTCCGGCGAAGTGACAGCCCGGCATCTGGCCGATCAGCGACGGCACGATGCCGGGAATGGCGCCCAGTTGTGCGCCGCGCTCGGTCTTGCCGGGGATCGGGATACAGTCGAGCAGGCCGCGGGTGTAGGGATGTTTTGGGGCGGTGAAGATCTCCTGAGCACTGCCGGTCTCCACGATCTGTCCGGCATACATGACGGCGACGCGGTCGGCGATGCGGGCGACCACGCCCAGGTCGTGGGTGATCAGAACCAGGCCCATGTTGAATTCGCGCTGCAGCTCGGCCAGCAGGTGCAGGATCTGCGCCTGAATGGTCACGTCCAGCGCCGTGGTCGGCTCGTCGGCGATGATCAGGTCCGGGCCGCACATCAGGGCCATGGCGATCATCACCCGCTGGCGCAGGCCGCCGGAGAGCTGATGCGGATACTGACCCAGCCGGCTGGCGGCGGCGGTGATGCCGACCTTCTCCAGCAGGAAAACCGCCCGGTCCTTTGCCTCACTCCGCGAGACCTTCTTGTGTCGCCTCAAAGCCTCGCCCAGTTGGTCGCCGATGGTGTAGGCGGGATTCAGCGAGGTCATGGGCTCCTGAAAGATCATGCTCATGCGGTTACCGCGGATGTCCGCCATGTGGCTTTCGCGCACGCCGAAGATGCTTTCGCCGGCCAGCTCCAGGCGCGTGGCCTGCCGGACCGCCTTCTTCGGTAGCAGATCCATGATCGCCAGCGAGGTCAGCGACTTGCCGCAACCCGACTCGCCGACGATGCAGAGGGTCTCGCCGCGGTTCACATGCAGCGAGACGTCCTGAACCGCGTGCAGGGTGCCGGCAGGTACCGGAATGTCGATGGTCAGGTTCTCGACCTCGAGGATTCTGTCGTTTGCCGTCATGTCTACGACTTTCTCCTCAATTGCGGTTCTCTGGGGCGGTCACGTCACGCATACCGTCGCCCAGCAGATTGATCGAAAGCACCAGGGCGAAGAGCGCCACGCCCGGGATGGTGATCAGCCAGGCATCGAAAAACAGCATGCCCTTGGCTTCAGAGATCATCAGGCCCCAGCTCGGATCCGGCGGCTGCACGCCTAGCCCGAGGAAGGAAAGCGCCGCCTCCAGCAGGATGGCGTGGGCCATCTCGATGGTCGCGATGACGATCAGGTGGTTGGCAATGTTGGGCATGATCTCGGAGAGAATAATCCGCCGGGTCGAGCAGCCGAGGGACTGGGCCGCGGCCACGAAGTCGAGCCCGCGCACCTGTTGCGTCGCGCTGCGCATCACCACGGCGAAGCGGTCCCATATCAACAGGCCCAGTACCCAGATCACCACGGTGAGCGACGAGCCCACCAGGCTGACCACGGCCAGCGCCACCAGCACCACCGGCATGGAGAGCCGCGTGGTGATGATGAAGTTGATCACCATATCGACCTTGCCGCCGAAGTAGCCAGCCAGCACGCCGAGGGTGGTGCCGATCAGGCCGGAGATGATCATGGCCGCGAAGCCGATCATCAGGGAGATGCGCGCCCCGTAAAAGAGCCGGCTCATGTAATCGCGGCCGAGCAGATCTGTGCCCAGGGGATGCTCCCAGGTCGCTTTGTCCGAATCATGCCAGACCGGCGGGATCAGCTTGCGGGACAGGTCCTGGTCGTAGGGGTCGCCCGGTGAGATCACCGGGGCGAAGATCGCCATCAGGAAGACGATCAGCAGCACGCCGCCGCCGATCATCAGGCCCGTGTGGCCGAAGATGCGCCGGCGCAGCAGCAGGCCGGGCGAGGGTTCGAGGACCTCGTCGATATGGCCGCTCAGGATGGAACCGCCCTTCATTGAGCTGGCCGGCATGGTTGGGCTTTTTGCAACGTCGCTCATGTCACGCCACCCTGATCCGCGGGTCGAGGAAGCCGTTCAAGAGATCGGCCAGGAAAGTCAGCAGGATGTAGAAGACGCTCAACACCAGCACGATGGCCTGCATCATGGGCACATCGGCGCGCAGGATCGACTCCCAGGCCAGGAAGCCCAGGCCGTTGATGGCGAAGATGGTCTCGATGACGATCGAGCCGCCGAGCATGAAGCCGAACTGCACCGCCGACAGCGAGACCACCGGGATGATGGCGTTGCGCAGGGCATGCTTGAAGAGCACGGTCGTGGGCCGCAGGCCCTTGGCGCGGGCGGTGCGGATGTAGTCGGAAGAGAGCACCTCCAGCATGCCGGCGCGGGTCAGGCGCATGACCGCGGGGGTCACGTAGTAGCCCAGCGCGATGGAGGGCATGATGAAATTCAGCCAGCTGGCCGTGCCGGTGATGGGCAGCAGGCGCCAATTGACCCCGAGCCAGAGGATCAGGGTCAGGGCAAACCAGAAACTCGGCATGGCCTGGCCGATCACCGCGATGGTCAGGGCAATGCGATCGACCATGGAGTTCGCCCGGATCGCGGCGACCACACCCAGAGGAATGGAAAGGATCAGCGCGAAGGTGAGGGCGCAGGCCCCCAGCAGCATGGTGGTCGGCAGGCGCTCGAAGATCACCGAGGCCACATCGGACTTGAGATAGTTGGAATGACCCAGGTCGCCTTGCAGCGCCCGGAAGAGCCAGTCGGCGTATTGCACGATGATGGGGCGGTCGAAACCATAGACCCGCCGGACGTTTTCGATGTCTTCCTGGTTGGCGCCTTCGCCGGCCAGCGCGACCGCCGGATCACCCGAAAGATAGATCATCGAAAAGGAGAGGATCGATACGGTCAGCGCGACCAGGACCGCAATGCCCAGCCGCTTGATGGCGAATTGAAGCATGATCTTCCCTGCTGGTTAGCACATAAGCAGCAAGCACCGGCCGGACTGCCTGTCCGGCCGGACTTGCGGGAGGAGATCAGATCAGTTCCACGAGGTCGTGTAGAAACGCGGGATCTCGTCGGAGGTGGCTTTGAAGTTCAGGTCCTGCGAGAAGGCGTAGTACTTCGCATAGGTGAACATCGGCAGCCAGTAGGCCTCGCTGGCGATGCGCTCGAAGGCCTGCTTGTAGTAGAGCTTGCGGGTTTCCGGCTCGACCGAGTTGTCCGCGACTTCGATCAGCTCCTTGGTCTTGTCGTCCTTCGCGGGATCGTCCGGACCATGGGTGAAGAAGTTGCTGACGATCGCCGAGGCGTCCGGGATCGAATAGGAGCCCCAGGTCATGTGATTGATCGGGGTCTCACCCTTGCGCACGATGTCCCGCAGGGCGCGGTACTGCATGAAATGCAGCTTCGCCTTCACGCCGACCTTGGCCAGATCGCCGATCACCGCTTCGGTGAACTCGCGCTCCCGGTAGGCATAGATGTCGAATTCGAAGCCGTCCGGATAACCGGCCTCCGCCAGAAGCTGCTTGGCTTTCTCGGGGTCATAATCGTACTTGGTGACATCCTGGGTGCAGCCGAACTGATCCGGATGGCAGGCGGAGTGAATCACTTCCGAGGCCGGGCCGACCAGGTTCTTGGCGATGGATTCCCGGTTGATGGCGTGGGAGAAGGCCTGACGGACCTTCTTGTTGGTGAAGGCATCGGTGCCGGAATCGCCGTCCACGTCAAAGGCCATGTAGGAAACCCGGAAGGTCTTGGCGTTTTCGATGGTGATGTTGGGCGCGCCGTCCATGCGTTCGGCCTGCTCCTTCGGCACGTCCCAGATCCAGTCCAGCGCGCCGGTCATCAGCTCGGCGATCTGCGTATTGCGTTCGGTGATGGTCCGAAAGCGCATCTTGCCGATCTGCGGTATGCCCTTGGAACTGCCGGAGAAGTAATTATCGTTCTTCTCCATCAGGACGTATTCGCCGGCCTTGACGTCGGCCACCTTGTAGGGGCCTGTGCCGACCGGGGAGACCGCACCGAAGTCCGGATTGCCGTCGGCCTTCTTGGGGGCGCTGTCATAGTGCCCCGAGGGCAGGATGAAGGCGGCATTGGAAAGATAGGCCAGTGCCGGCGGGAAGGGCTTGTGCAGATTGACTCGGACCTTGTGCGGCCCGAGCTTTTCAGCGCTCTTGATCCAGCTCACGTTGCGGAAGGTCAGAACGCCGTTGTCCTTGTTGGAGACGTGGTTGAGGGTATAGACCACATCGTCGGCGTCGAAGGCGCTGCCGTCGTGGAAGGTCACGTCGTCGCGCAGCTCGAACTCCATGGTGGTGTCATTCACCCAGTTCCAGCTTGTCGCCAGCAGGGGCTTGTACTCGCCGGTGTCGAGATCGCGCAGCACCAGGCCGTCCCAGCCCATATGCCCCATGATCACCAACTCGCGGGTGTTGTTGTAGTAGGGATCGACCACGGCGATTTCGCGGTTGGTCGACCAGTTGAGGGTGTCGTCCGCCTTGCCGGCCTCGACCGGCGCGCTCCAGGACAGGCCGGTCACGACCGCGGCCGTCACAGCCGCCATGGACAGATTTTTCGAAGATAGTTTCACAGACCCAGTTCTCCCTGTTCTTCTGTTCGCTATTTCAGGAGAGAACGGATGCCGTTTTCTCCCTGCTAGAACAAATCGCCGGGACTTTGGGCTGTTGACTGCCCGTTGTTGTCTGGCTTGGCCGTCTCCCGGCCTACGGTGCTTTTTCGTGGCCAAGCCTCTCCGCATGTATTATTATTTAATACATGATATTATTAATTGATAGAAGCCTATCCGCTCGCGAAAAGAGCGTCAAGGCTTGGCGCCGATGACGCGCGGAAGCTCCAAAAACGACCCCGCCGGTCGCTCCGACACGCTCTTCGTGTCGTCCCTGGAGAAGGGCTTCCGGGTGCTCGGCGTGTTCCGCATCGCCCAGCGGGACCTGGGCCTGCGCGATCTCAGCCTGACCGAAATCGCGAAACTCGCGGAGCTCGACAAGAGCGCGGCGCAGCGCTTCACCAACACCCTGGTCGAGCTGGGCTACCTGGCCAAGAACCCGCGCACCCGCCGCTACAGCCCGGCGATCGGCCTGGCGGATTTCTACTACAGCTACGTCCTGAGCAACCGCATCGCCGAGATCGCCATGCCGCGGATGATCGAGGCCGGCAAGAAGTTCGACACCACGGTCAACCTTTGCGAACTCTCCGGCAGTGATCTGGTCTACACGATTCGCATCCCGCATGAACGGGCGCGCTTCGAGGCAACCGTTCCAGGCCGCCGGGTTCCGGCTTTCTGTGCCGCCGGCGGAGTGGTGATCCTCGCCAACCGTCCCGAGGCGGAGCGGCAGGCGATACTGGAGGCGTCCAACTACCGCAGTTTCACCGATCACACGGTGACCGACCGGGCGGCCGTCGAGAAGCGCATGGAAACGGCCCGCCGCAACGGCTACGACATCGGCGTCAGTCAGATCATCCTGCACGAAGTCAGCACCGCGGCCCCGGTCTTTAACAGCGAGGGCCGCGCCGTGGCTGCCCTCCAGATCCCGGTCTACATGCCCCTCTGGAGCCTGGAGGAGACCCGCGAAAAGATCGTGCCGCTCGCCATCGAGACCGCCCGCTCGATTTCCTATTCGCTGTGAATGGGCCGTTGAAGCCGGGCGGCCTCTGCGTCTATCCTCGCCCGTGATGGCGACGAAGGATTACCCCAGAGACTTGGCCGGTTACGGTCGGAACACGCCCGACCCCAGGTGGCCCGGCGGTGCGAAGATTGCCGTGCAGTTCGTGATCAACTACGAAGAGGGCGGCGAGAGTAACATCCTGCATGGTGACGCCGCTTCCGAAGCCTTCCTCTCCGAATCCATCGGCTCCGAGCCCTGGCCGGGCCGGCGCAACAGGAACATGGAATCGGTCTACGAATACGGTTCGCGCGCCGGCTTCTGGCGCCTCTGGCGGCTTTTCACTGAGCGCGGGCTGCCGGGCACGGTCTATGCGGTGGCAAGCGCTCTGCAGCGCAATCCGGAAGTGGTTCTGGCCATGCAGGAGGCTGAATGGGAGATTGCCAGCCACGGGCTGAAGTGGATCGACTACAGAGATTTCACCCGCGAGGCGGAACGTGCCCAGATGCATGAGGCGATCCGGATCCACAAGGCGCTGACCGGCAGCCGCCCGCTGGGCTGGTACACCGGCCGCTCCTCGATCCATAGCCTGGACCTGGTGGCGGAGGAGGGCGGTTTCCTCTATGCGGCGGATTCCTACGCGGACGACCTGCCCTACTGGCGCGACGACGGCCTCCTGATCGTGCCCTATACGCTGGATGCCAACGACATGCGTTTCGCCACCACGCAGGGCTTTAACAGCGGGGATCAGTTTTTCGCGTACCTGCGGGACTCCTTCGATGCGCTCTATGTGGAGGGTGAGGCCGGGCAGGCCAAGATGATGTCGGTCGGCCTGCATTGCCGCCTGATCGGCCGTCCGGGCCGGGCTGCCGCCCTGGCGCGCTTTCTGGATTATGTGCAGCAAAGGGAGGGTGCCTGGGTGGCGCGGCGCGTGGATATCGCCCGGCACTGGCGCGAACATTTCCCGCTTTCCTCCGAACGATAAAGCGGCTTCACCCGGCACAGGTTCGATGTTACAGAAGCCCCGGCGCCTTGCACGAGGCTGCGGGAATCAAACATTTGTCTCAGGAGTTTGGCTGTTGGACGCGCGCCTTGATGATGGAACTTACACCCTCTGGCTCTCGCTTTGCGAGGAAGACGAGGTCTGGGCACGGCGCCTCATCGACGGTTTCGCATCCGAACTGGGCACCGAGCGCTTCGATCCCCATGTCACGATCCTGGGTGGCCTTTCCGGCCTGAACGGCGCGCGGGAGGCTGAGGTCGCCGCGCTCGCGAAGGCACATCCGGCCTTCGAGGTTCCGATCGCGGAAATCGCCTTCCTGCCGGAAATCTTCCGCGCCTTCTTCCTGAAGCTCGCGGCCCATCCGACCCTGGACGCCCTCAACCATCAAGCCGAGGCTCTGGGTTCGATCTATCCGAACAGCGGTTATATGCCTCATGTCTCCCTGATCTACGGCGATCTTGCGCCCGAGGCGAAGCAAGATCTGCGCGAGCGCCTGCAGGAAGAAGTGCGCGGCCGCTCGGTCCGCTTCGATCGCCTGAGTTACGTCTATTCGGGCAAGGGCATCGAGATCGCGGACTGGCGTGTCGACTACTGCTGCGGATTGGCCTGAACGGCGGTCCTCACGGAAAGGCCGCTGCGATCTCCTTGACGAAGGTCTGCAGGATGGCAGGGTCCTGTTCGTCACGGCGGGTCACCAGGAAGAAGCTCGAGGTCATGGGCGATGCCGGGTGACGGAGCTCCCGAAAACTGTCTTCCTTTCCCCAGGCCTCGACATAGTGTTCGGGCAGGAAACCGATAAAGCGGCCGCTGCGGATCAGGATTGCCTGCGCCTCCATGTTGGAGACGAAGGCGGCGGGGTTCCGCGTGCCGATCCGCGCGATGTCCTGACCGTTCAGGTATTGCCGCGCCGCGAAGGGGCTCGCGGAAATCTCTTCCAGAATTTCCCGCTTTTCGATGCCCCTGCCGGCGCGCGCAAAGAGCGGATGGGCCGCGCCGCAATAGAGGCGGTGGATTTCACTGCAGAGCGGCCGGTAAAGGAGAGTCTCCAGGCGGTTTGAGAAGGGCGCCAATACGACCTGAAGTTCGCGCCGCAGCAGGCGGGTCTGCAGGATCTGCGGTCCCTCGACCTCCAGTTCCAATTGGACTTCCGGCGCCGCCGCATTGAAGGCTTCGATGGCCCGATGCAGCGGAAAGCCGTCATTGGTGATGGTGTTGTCGGCCAGTCCGACGCGCAGCGAGCCTGCCAGCCGGCCCCGGAGTTGCTGAACGTCGACATCGAAGGACTCCAGCTCGGTGAAGAGCGACAGAGAGCGTTCATAGAGCCCCCGACCTTCTTCGGTCAGCGCAAAGCCCGCGCGGCCGCGTCGGCAGAGGCGGAAGCCGAGCCGTTCCTCGAGAGCCTTGATATGTCCGCTGATGGTCGACTGGCTGACACCGAGAAGCGCCTGGGCACCGACAAAGCCTTCGCAGTCCACGACGCTTCGGAAGACGCGCAGCAGTTTCAGGTCCGGGTCTTGAAGACGTGACATGATGCATAACTTCGAGATTTACGATGTAAATATCTTATGTTTGTAATTTTACGATGTAAATCATCACTCATAATCCGGGCATCGCATGACGAAGCTCAGAGGTGGCGCAAATGTCGGAACATGGTTACGAAAGCGGGCGGCTGAACCTGCCCTTCGTTGGGCACTGCACCTTCGGCAAGCAACCGGTTTGTCTGGAGTGGGACAAGATCGGGGCGGATGTGGCGATCCTGGGCGCACCCTTCGACATGGGCACCCAGTACCGGGCCGGGGCGCGCTTCGGGCCGCGCTCTATCCGCGAGGCCTCGACGCTCTTTTCCTTCGGGCATGGCGGTGCTTACGATTTCGAGGACGATGTGACCTACCTGCCGGTCGATCAGGTGAAGATCGTCGATATCGGCGATGCCGACATCATCCATACCGACACCATCAAGAGTCATGACAACATCGAGGCTGGAGTCCGTGCGATCCTGAAGTCAGGTGCTCTGCCGGTGGTCCTCGGCGGGGATCACTCCGTCCACATCCCCTGCATCCGGGCCTTCGATGATCAGCCGCCGGTGCACATCATCCATATCGACGCGCATCTGGACTTCGTCGATGAGCGCCACGGCGTGCGCTATGGCCACGGCAATCCCCTGCGCCGGGCGTCTGAGATGCAGCACGTCACCGGTTTCACCCAGATGGGCATCCGCAACGTCTCCTCCTCCAACCGGCAGGACTACGAAGCCGCGCGCAAGGCGGGTTCCGACATTCTCTCCGTCCGCGACGTGCGCCGCCTCGGCACCGAGGGCGTCCTGGCGCGCATTCCGGAGGGCGCGCGCTACTACGCGACGGTGGACGTGGACGGCTTCGACCCCTCCATCGCGCCGGGCACCGGCACGCCCAGCCACGGCGGCTTCCTCTATTACGAGGTGCTGGAGCTGTTCCAGGGACTGGCCAAACGCGGCGACATCGTCGGCATCGACTTCGTCGAGGTCGCGCCGGACTATGACCACAGCGGCACCACGGCGTTCCTGGCGGCCCAGTTCCTGATGAACGTCCTGGGCTTCATCTTCCACGAGCGGCAACAGCGCGCGGGTTAGGCTTTATCCTTCATGATAACGTGAAGCTGATCTTGAACCTACCCGTCTGCCCATTGCGAAACGACGCTGCCTGCGCTGCTACTCGAGGCGCCATAGCTGACGAGATAGACCTCAAGGCCGCTTTGTCGCACCAGGTTGAGCGCGCGCAACACCGCTTGAATGATCCACTCAGGCCGATTGCCGAAGGCTCCGCCACCAAGCATCGTCAAATACACGCGATTGTTTCCCGTCTTGGAGGCTTTTTTGGCGGCGGCACGAAGTGTCGCTTCATAGGCTGCTTCAAGTACGAGCGTTGCAATCTCTCGCCAGCTTTCGGGCAACCCCGCCCCATAGGCGACGGGCATGGCGCTGCAGTAGACCTGTGTGACTTTATGACCGCTGTCGCCGAGGGTAACCTCGGTGTCCGACTGTAATCCAACGCGAAGCAGGCTCCGCAGTCGATCTCTGTCGGCATCAGACATTGCGCTGAGCTTTTGATTCAACTCCGACAGTCCCTTGGGCGTGAGCAGTGCATAGCCGTTCTGCATCTCCCAAAAGTTCTCTTCTTCATTGTTCAAAGCGCGACTGATGTCTTCCAGGCAATCAATCTGCCGGTCAGCGGACTGTCCGGTTTCGCCGTGAACAGGCACGAAGTAGTTGCGATAGATCGTGCCTGCGCCGCAGGCGATTGCGCAGGCCGGGCCCTGGGTCCGGTCGTACTGGTAGAGACCGACGCCCATTTCGGGAATAAGCGATGGCGCCGCCATTTCCAGCAGGTTGAACTGAGAGGCTACCTGGAATGTTGCGCCGGCGTTGTCTTTTAGCTGATGCAATCTCTGAACGTCGGCGACGATTTCCTGAACGGACACCGGGCCGGCTTGAGGTAAGGCAATTCTCCGCAAGTCCGACAGGGACGGCGTCGTCAAGCTACCGATATCGAAAGACTTTGAGTTCGCCGCGGAAATCAGGCGCGATCCTTCGAGACTCAAATACTCGCTGACCGATTGGGGTGTTTCAGATTCGATGGCTGTGAGATCTGAGAACCATGACATTCAAGAACCCCCCTTACCTGGAAAAGGTCGCGCAAATCTCTCGCCCAAGCGTCTTTTGCTCTAGGTTCGGCCGGCGCTGGACAAAGCCAAATCGACTTAATGCCGTGTGGTCCGTCTGCGGCGGTGGTGGTGCGTCGGGGCGTTGGGGCCGCCTTCATCGAAGAGTTCCGCGAGCTTTTCCATCACCGTGCCGCCGAGCTGTTCCGCGTCGACGATGGTGACGGCCCTGCGGTAGTAGCGGGTCACGTCATGGCCGATGCCGATGGCCAGCAGCTCGACCGGCGAGCGGTTCTCGATGTAGGTGATGACCTCGCGCAGGTGCCGCTCCAGGTAGTTGCCCGGATTGACCGAGAGGGTCGAATCGTCGACCGGCGCGCCGTCTGAGATCACCATCAGGACCCGGCGCTGTTCCGGCCGGGTCACCAGGCGGTTGTGCGCCCAGAGCAGGGCCTCGCCGTCGATGTTTTCCTTCAGGATCCCTTCGCGCAGCATCAGGCCCAGGTTCTTGCGGGCCCGGCGCCAGGGCGCGTCGGCGGACTTGTAGACGATGTGGCGGATATCGTTGAGGCGGCCAGGATTGGGTGGCTTGCCGTCGGCGATCCAGCGTTCGCGGGCCTGTCCGCCCTTCCACATGCGGGTGGTGAAGCCCAGGATCTCGACCTTCACGCCACAGCGCTCCAGGGTGCGCGCCAGGATGTCCGCACTCATGGCCGCCACGGTGATCGGCCGGCCGCGCATGGAGCCGGAGTTGTCGATCAGCAGGGTCACGACCGTATCGCGGAACTCCATGTCCTGCTCTTGCTTATAGCTGAGCGAATGGGTCGGGCTCACCACGACACGGGTCAGGCGCGCGGTATCCAGGATGCCCTCTTCCAGATTGAAGTCCCAGTTGCGGGTCTGCTGCGCCAGCAGACGGCGCTGCAGCCGGTTGGCCAGCTTGGCGATCACGCCCTGCAGGTGTGCGAGCTGCTGATCCAGCATCTGGCGCAGGCGGTTCAGTTCGTCCGCATCGCAGAGCTCCGCCGCATCGATGGTCTCGTCGAAGATCGAGGTGTAGGGGTGATAGGCCGCCTGATCCAGCGCGTTGCGGCGGTCCTGATGCTGGGGCATCTGGGTCGGCTGGCCCGGCTGCTCGTCGCCGGCGTCGGCCATCATCTCGCCGTCCGCGTCGGCTTCCTGGCCTTCGCCGGAATCGTCCTCGATGGCCTCGCCCTGCTGGCTCTCCAGGCTCTGCTGCTCTTCCGAGGCGTCCTGCTGCTCACCGTCGCCGCGCGAATCCGAGGGCGCGTCCTCGGCGCCGTCGCCTTCCTGGTCCTGGTCCTCTTGGTCGCCGAGGTCGTCGTCGCTGGTAACGTCCAGGTCCAGGTGTTTCAGCATCTGCTTGACCACCCGGGCGAAAGACTCCTGATCCTCCGCCGTGGAGCCCAGTTCGGCCAGGTCGCGCAGCACGTTGGCGTCCAGATTCGGTCGCCAGAGATCCACCAGTTTGCGGGTCGCGGGCGGCGGCGGCATGCCGGTGATGGCCTCGCGCGCCAGCACGCGCATGACTTCGGACAGCGGCACGTCCTCGTGGCTCGCCGCCCGGGTCAGGCCCCGGCTGTGGCACTGCTCCACCAGGGTCGCTTCCAGGTTGGCGGCGACGCCGGTCATGCGCCGCATGCCCAGCGCCTCACAACGGGCCTGTTCCACCGCGTCGAAGACCTCGCGGGCCGAATCCGACTGGGGACGCTGGCCCCGGTGCAGCGTCTCGTTGTGGTACTTCAGGCGCAGGGCGACGGAATCCGCCTGGCCCCTGACCTGCGCCACGTCGGCGGCCGGCATATCCCTTGCGGGCATGGGCAGCCGGACCTCGGTTCCGGACAGCCCCTGGCCGCTCGGGGTGAAGGTCGCGGTGATGTCCTCACGCTCGGAGATCGCGCGCAGGGTTGCGGCGGTCACGCGTTTGAACTTCTCGATCGGGCTTTCGCTTTGATCCATGCTCTTGGCTTCTTGGCCTGCTGCGCGTTCCTGTGTTTAGACGAGCGACGCGCTGCCTTCCTGGAGTTCGGTCCCAAAGCAACGCTGGTAGTATTCCGCCACGATGCCCCGCTCGATCTCATCGCACTTGTTGAGGAAGGTCAGGCGGAAGGCGAAGCCGATGTTGCCGAAGATCTTGGCGTTCTGGGCCCAGGTGATCACCGTCCGCGGGCTCATGACCGTGGAGATGTCGCCGTTGACGAAGCCGCTGCGGGTCAGGTCCGCCAGGGCCACCATGGCGGCGATGGCTTCCTTACCCTCCTTGTCGTCATAATCGGGGCACTTGGCCAGGACGATGTTCTCCTCCTCCTCGTGGGCGAGGTAGTTGAGCGTCGTAACGATGTTCCAGCGGTCCATCTGACCCTGGTTGATCTGCTGCGTGCCGTGGTAGAGGCCGGTGGTGTCGCCGAGGCCGACCGTGTTGGCGGTCGAGAAGAGCCGGAAGGCCGAATGGGGCTTGATCACCTGATTCTGGTCGAGCAGCGTCAGGCGGCCTTCGATCTCCAGAACGCGCTGGATCACGAACATCACGTCGGGCCGGCCGGCGTCGTATTCGTCGAACACCAGCGCGGTCGGGCGCTGCAGCGCCCAGGGCAGCAGGCCTTCGCGGAACTCGGTCACCTGCTTACCGTCCTTCAGGACGATGGCGTCCTTGCCCACCAGATCGATCCGGCTGATGTGGCTGTCCAGGTTGATGCGGATGCAGGGCCAGTTGAGGCGCGCCGCGACCTGCTCGATGTGGGTCGACTTACCGGTGCCGTGATACCCCTGGACCATGACCCGGCGGTTATGCGCGAAGCCGGCCAGGATGGCGAGGGTGGTGTCCAGGTCGAAGCGGTAGGCCTCGTCCACGTCCGGAACATAGGTGTTGGGCTGGCTGAAGGCCGGAATCTGCATGTCGCTGTCGATTCCGAAGGTCTGACGTGCCGATACCGTGATATCCGGTCCCGCAGTGGGCATTTCTGAGCCGCCGAGGGCTGGTGCTGAAGACATAGATAACAGTCCGTTGATGAGGTGTTCGAGAGAATGGAAGCCGTATCTTCTACGGGCTTTGTCGGTAAGCGGATTTTAACGAGGCATAAGCGCGCGTCACGTCCTTGAGCCGGTTTTCGGCCTCCGGATCGCCGCCGTTGGAATCCGGATGCAGCCGTTTGGCCAGATCCCGGTACCTGGCGCGGATCTCCTGGAAGGTCACGGGCGCGGCCAGCCCCAGGACCGACAGCGCTTCCGTTTCCTCCTTGACCGGCGGTTTTGGCTTTTCTGCCTCCGCCCCGTCTTCGAAGAAACCGAATTCGTCGCGCAGATTGTCGCCTCGCCATCGTCGGGCCTGCGGTTTGTCCCGGCCCATAGGCCAGGTTTCCCGTTGCCAGACGGCGTCGGCACGTCGTTGGCGCTCGATCTCCTGCTCGCTCATGCCCTTGAAAAAGTCCCAGGACTGATTGTAGAGGCGAATGTGCTCCAGGCAGAACCAATGATAGCGGTTGAGCTGTTCCCGCGACCTGGGCGCGCGGTACAGGCCATCCGCCTCGCAGCCAGGAAAATGGCATGCGTATTCGGCGGTCTCCGCGTGCGGGTCAGCGTAACCCGAATATCTTTGCGTCGAGCGTGACATCAGCAAATTATGGAGGCGCTGATCGGGCGAGGCAAGGATTGTGGCGTCAAAATGCTGCGGCCCTGCTATGCGTGCAGGGATGCCTTGGGAACTGGTCGTTAACAAACCCGGGTTTCGCCGACAGCAAAGCTTGTCCCCAGCGCGCGCAGGTGCGATGCAAAGCCGAAGCCAGCGCCCAAATTTGTCACGGCGATGGCGCGGAATTTAACGCTGTCTGTGAAAAATCCCACAGACGAAAAGGAAACCCCAGTAGCAAAGATCATAGAGGGAAGTTCGAGATATGAAGGTTGCAGAGCGTATCGAGGCAAAGCTGTCGGCGGCGCTGTCGCCGGCCCGGCTGGTGATTAAGGACGATTCGCACAAGCATCAGGGGCATGCGGGTTGGCGTGAAGGCGGGGAAACGCATTTCAGGGTGGAAGTGGTCGCGGAAAGCTTCGAGGGCAAATCCCGCGTGGAGCGGCAAAGGATGATCTACGGTCTATTGGCGGATGAACTCTCCGACGCTGTCCACGCGCTGCAGTTAAAAACGCTTGCGCCATCGGAAGACACGGGGCGATAATCTAAATGCACTAATTGAGTGTATAAACTCAAATTTTGCACTCTTATTGGGGGTATCAACGAAAAACGATCTATTAATAATGGTATGGGACAGGTAAAATACACCTATAACTATAAGTAGGGGTGTCCTTCGGGTGTTTGTGATGGTTGGCAGGAGAAGTGATCTGAAGCGGTCGGGTGCTGCAGAGCGAGATGGGCAAGGCCAGGATGCGCGGTCCGAGAGCAGTCTGGTGAGTCGAAACATTTTGGTTGCTGGCCGTCGGACCAGCCTGCGCCTTGAGCCGGTCATGTGGGACGCTCTGGGTGAGGTTTGCCGTAGAGAATGCAAGAACGCCAATGAGCTCTGTACGATGATCGACGCGCGTCGCAACGAGTCGAGCCTCACGGCAGCGGTTCGGGTGTTTATTCTTGCTTATTTCATGGCGGCAGCGACTGAAGAGGGGCACGCCAATGCCGGTCACGGCTCCCTGACCGACGACGAAACCTCGGACGCGCCGGTATAATGCGCCGGTATAGTCCTGCGGAACATGCCGGCGTCGGTTAACGCCCCCGAGTATCGTCAGGAGTGGCTTTGTCGCCGGTATAGAAGGCCGGCCAGTTCTTGCGGGCCACCTCGCCATCGCTGCTGAAGGTGTGGCAGCTATTCAGTAACGCAGGTTTGACATCCGCCGGCGGCGGCGATTTCTTCCGTTTTTTAGCCAGGGTGGGATAGAGCGTCTGGTAACAGACAGTCGCCATGACCGTCAGCATCTCGACCAGATGCGTGCAGCCTTCGACGCCGCCGACCCTGCTGCGCAGCTTCTGCCGCCAGCCCGGGCCGATTCTTAAGCCCACAACCTTCTGAAAGTTCGGTGTGATCGCCGGGCAGACCTGATAGGGACCTGCGTCGGTGACCGCTTCGATTGCGTGAATCAGGAACTCTTCGTCGATCGTCAGGCGGATCCACATGTCGTGCAGCGGTTCCTCGGCCTCGATGTAGCCGCGAAAATCATTGGGGAAGCCATAGGGCTTAGTGTCGGTCATATGGCCTTCGATATCCCAAAGGCCGTCTTTCCGCGCATAACCCCGGAAATCGAAACGCCGGGTATGCTGCAGTTCGCGTTCGACCGGTGGAGACAGCGCCATATCGTTCTTCCGTGAAAGGCTCGTTCAAAAGGCTCCCTGCGAAGCTACAGCCCGGCCGCTTTCGACGGCCGGTTTCGCAGCCCGGAGCAGAAGTCAGCGAAATATAGTGTCGCCCTGCGGGAGGTCAACTTGACCGGCGGTGCCTGTGGCTCCTACAGCCTGGTATTAGCCGGAGGCGACGTTTGCTTCCGCCTCTTCCTCGCTGTTCTGCGCGTCGGTGCCGTCCGGCAGCCGCTCGATCCTGATCGAGGTAATCTGATTGCGCATGCGGCCAACGATCTCGAAGCGGCAGCCGTGGAAGACGAAGACCTGTCCGATGTCGGGGATGCGCCGTGCTTCATAGAGAATCAGGCCGGCGATGGTCGAGGCCTCCTCGTCCGGCAGGTTCCAGTCGAACTGCCGGTTCAGGTCGCGCAGCGTCACCTCGCCGTCGACCAGCATCGAACCCTCCTTTTCGAGTTGCACGCCCTCGATATCCACGTCGTGTTCGTCCGCGATGTCGCCGACGATCTCCTCCAGGATGTCTTCCAGGGTGACGATGCCCAGCACCTCGCCGTATTCATCGACCACGATGGCGAAGTGCTCGTGCCGGCTGCGGAAGGCCTGTAACTGGGACAGCAGATCGGTCGATTCGGGAATGAACCAGGGCTTGGCGGCGATGGCACGCACATCCAACTGTTCCAGGTTCGAGGGATTGGCCTGCACCGCGCGCAACAGCGCCTTGGCGTGCAGCACGCCGACGATGTTGTCGCTGTCGTCCTGCCAGAGGGGCAGGCGGGTATAGGGGCTGGCCAGCACATCGTCGACGATCTTGGCGGGCGGCTGGTCCACATCGATGGCCACCACGTTCTTGCGGTGGGTCATGATCTCTTCGACCTCGACGTCGCCCAGGTCCAGGATCGAACGCAGCATCTGCCGCTCGTGCCGGATCTCCTCGCCGATTCCGGAATGCAGGTCGATGGCGCCGCGCAGTTCCTCCTCTGCGATGTCCTCCGCCAGGCTGGCGGAAAGATCTATGCCGAAGAGCTTTAGCGTCGAACGTACGATGAGCTGGATGGTCTGGGTAATCGGCCCCAGTACCAGCACGATCGGACGCAGAACGGGCGCGGCGGCCAGGGCGGCCCGGTCCGCGTTATGCAGGGCATAGGTCTTTGGCAGCACCTCGGCGAAGATCAGCACCAGCAGGGTCATGCCCAGGGTGGCATAGGCGACCCCTGCTTCCCCGAACCAGCCGATCAGCACACTGGTGGCCAGGGCCGAGGCCGAGATATTCACCAAGTTGTTGCCGAGCAGGATCGCGCCGATCAGGCGTTCCTTCTGATCCCAGAGGCGGTTGACCATGCCGGCGCGCTGATTGCCGTCCTGCTCCAGGGTATGCATGCGCGGGCGCGAGGCGGCCGTCAGCGAAGTCTCGGAGCCGGAAAAGAAGGCCGAAATCACCAGCAGCGCAAATATGGCCACTATTGTGATGATAAGCTCAGTTTCCATCTGATTCAGATCCTAAGCCGCCAGGCTCGCCTCCAGCAGGGTGCCGACGCGGTCAAGCTCGACCTCGCGTTCCAGGAAAGCAGCCCCAATGCCGCGGGCGAGCACGAAAGTGATCCGACCCTGCGCCACCTTCTTGTCACGCATCATGTGGCCGACCAGTTTGTCGCTGCTCCAGCCGCCGCTGCGCACATTGGCGCTGATGTCGGACAGCTCGACGGCCAGACCGCTGCTCTTCAAGTGCCGGCGCACGCGCGCCGCGTCCTCCGCCGGGCAGAGCCCCATCTGAACGGACAGGTCGAAGGCCATCACCATGCCAAGCGCCACCGCCTCGCCGTGGATCAGTCCGCCGCCGTAACCGGCTTCGGCCTCGAAGGCATGTCCGAAGGTGTGGCCCAGGTTGAGAAGGGCACGCAGGCCGGATTCCCGTTCATCCTGGGCGACGACATCCGCCTTGGCTCGGCAGGAGGTGAGGACCGCCTGACGGCGCAGGTCCCTGTCGCCGGCGATCAGGGCCGGGCCGTTTTGCTCCAGCCAGGCGAAGAACTCCGGATCGTTGATCAGGCCGTACTTGACCACCTCGGCATAGCCGGCCAGGAACTCCCGCGGCGGCAGGGTCTCCAGCACCTCCATGTCGGCCAGGACCAGTCTCGGCTGATGAAAGCTGCCGACCAGGTTCTTGCCGCGTGCCGTGTTGATGCCGGTTTTGCCCCCGACCGAGCTGTCGACCTGGGCCAGCAGGGTGGTCGGGATCTGCACGAAGTCGAGGCCGCGCAGGGTGACCGCCGCCGCGAAGCCGGTCAGGTCCCCGATCACGCCGCCGCCCAGGGCGACCAGGGTGGAGCCGCGCTCGATCCCGGACGCCAGCAGGTGGTCGATGACCTCCTCCAGCTTCGCAAAGCACTTGGTCTGCTCGCCGGCGGGCAGCACCAGGCTGTTGCAGCCGATCCCGGCATCCGCCAGGGCCGCTTCCAGCGCCGGCAGATGCAGGGCCGCCACCTGTTCGTCGGTGATTACGAAGACCGATTTTTGCTTCAGAAGCGGCGCCATCAGCTCACCGGCCCTGGGAAGCAGGCCGCTGCCGACCTTGATGTCGTAGGCCCGTTCGCCCAGGGAGACTTCCAGGCTGTCGATGACGCTCATGCTTGTTGTGCCTGCTCTTGCACAGTTGTTTCACTCTCTCGCGCAAGATAACCGGCGACCGCGTCCAGGGCGCGCTGCACCGTCATTTCCACCGGACCGTCAACGGAATCGATCACCATGTCGGCTTCGCCGTAAACCGGATAGCGCGTGTTGATCAGATTGCCGAGGATTTCCCGTGGATTGCCCTGCCGCAGCAGGGGGCGGTGGTTGCGGCGGCTGGTACGCTTGACCAGCAGATCCAGGTCGGCACGCAGCCAGAGGGAATTGGCGTGCCGGCGGATGGTCTCGCGGGTGCGCGGGTCCATGAAGGCGCCGCCGCCGGTGGCCAGGATCTGGATCTGCCCGTCCAGCAGCCGCTCGATGACCTTGCGTTCGCCGTCGCGAAAGGCGGCCTCGCCATGGCGTTCGAAGATTTCCGGAATGCTGCAGCCCGCGGCCGCCTCGATTTCGGCGTCAGCGTCCACGAAAGGCAGCGCCAGTGCTTCCGACAGCCGCCGGCCGATGCAGCTCTTGCCGGCGCCCATCAGGCCGACCAGAACCAGGGCTCGCGGCAGGCGGAATTCGACCGCCCCGGCGCCTGTTTCGCCCTCCTGGGCGGTCGGATCTGCCATCTCTGTCGTCACGTCTTTCGATCCACCCGTTCGTCGAACCTGCGGCGGATCTTTATTCTACGCCGCCTTGCAAGGCTGTGGAACGGCTAAGCTCCTAAGAAAACTGCCGCAAATTTGCCATACTCGGAAGTTATGGTCATTTCCGGGAAGTGATGCAAGCCTCGCGCCGCAATCTGCCGTGCCATCTTCCGTGCAGCCTTCTGCGACCCGGGCCGGACCGGATATGGCATCTGGATAGGAGATAGTCGCTGTGCAGAGCCGATTTTGCATGAAAATTCGCCGGGCTCGGCGATCGGCTCTTTTCCGGAGACTCCAGGCATGCCACTCTTCGCTTTCGAACGAATCCAAAGTCCGCAGTTTCGCCCATGAGAAAAACCAGCTTGATTTTCGTCGTCCTGCTCTTCGGTCTGGTCGGCGCAGGTGCGTTATTCCTGACGACCTGGGACATCCCGGCGCCCTCGGCGCCGGTCGAGAAAGTGCTGTCCAATGATCAGTTCCCACGCTGATCGCCGGCGCGGGACCTGTGCCCGGGCCATTGGCGGCTTCTCTGCAATGGCGGCGGCGCTGTTGCTGACCACGGCGAGCGTCCAGGCTCAAAATACGAGTCCCAGTGCGGAGCAGCCAAAGACGATCCCCCAGAAAACCGGGGCTCCGGTCCGGCTGACCCCGCCGATCTCCCTCGTTCCAGGCGCCCAAAAGGGCACACAGCAGCCCAGCGGGCAGCCCGGCGCGACCCAGGCGACGGTGCCTTCAACCGAAACGATCCGCGGGTTGGGTACGGCGCCGCAGCCGGCGCCGCGCAAGAAGGGTATCGAGATCGATTCCCTCTCTGATGTGGACCCCAACTCCATCGGTGCCATCGATACCGGGCGCGGCGGTCTGGGCCCCGATCTCTGGCGCAACAGCCGCCGGGAGACCGTTGCCGGCCTGCTGCAGGCCATGCCGAAGCGTATTGCTTCACCGACCCTGCGCGATCTGGTGCGCCGCAGCCTGCTGTCCGTGGCCGAACCACCTGCGGCAGGGGAGGTGGGGGATGCCCGCCTGGCCTTGAATCCGGCGGTCGGCAGTGATGCGGCTTCCGCGGGCGGCGCTGGTGCATCCGCACCCAGTTTCCTCTCCCTGCGCGCGGGAACACTGGCTGCTCTCGGTGAAGCCGAGGGTCTGAAGCAACTGTTGGCCGTGGTGCCCAGCCGTGACGTGGACGAGGGGATCTCGCAGGTCCAGGTCGAGAATCTGATGCTGCTGCAGGAGGATGTTGCCGCCTGTGCCATCGTGCGTGATGGCGTGGTGACTTATCCGGCGTCGCTCTTCTGGCCTAAGGCCCTGATGTACTGCCAGATTGTCGAGGGCGACCTGACCGGTGCGATCTTGGGCGTCGACCTGCTGCGCGAAGGCGGCGAAGACGATCCGACCTTCTTCGAACTGGTGGAGTCCGCCGAGGCAGCCATCGGGGGTGCCGGCAATGACGTCACCGCGCTCGACCCCACACCCCTGCATATGAGTCTGGCCCGGGCGACCAATCAGCGCGTGCTGCCCGACGATGTGACCAGGACCCAGCCCGCCGTGTTGGCACTTTTGGCATCCTCCGGGGCTTATGACATCACCCAGCGTGCCGAGGCCGCCGAATGGGCCGTGACCTTCGGCAGCTTCCCGGTCGAGAGTCTGCGCGATCTTTACGCCGGCTTCACCTTCGGTTCGGATGAACTGCAGGCGCCGATCGAGGCGGCGGTGCTGGATAGCGGAGTTCGCGGTCGCGCGCTGCTGTTCCAGGCCGCGCAGCGGCAGAGCCTGCCGGTGGCCAGTGCCGAGATCCTGAATGAAGCCTTCCGGCGCTTTCGCGACGATGGACTGTCCGTGGCCGGCAACAAGGCCTTCCTGCCCTTCCTGGCCCGGATCGAGCCGACGCCTGAACTGCTGTGGTTCTCCGAGACTGCTGGACGCGCGCTTTATATGGCCGGACGCATCGAACAGGCGGATGCCTGGGCCACGCTGGCGGGCCGCCTGGCGGCCATCAATCCGCGCGCGAAAGGCCATGCCCTCGGGCTCTGGCCCTATCAGCGTCTGGCCGGTGCGCAGGTGACTGCGCTGGATCAGGGCGGCCGCCTGGGACTGGCTCAGTGGACGCCGCAGCGCGCCGCCTATCTGCGCGATTTCGTGCTCGCTGAGAGTGGCGAAGCCGCTGAAGACGTCCCTGCCGAAGAGACCGGCGCACTCTCGAACCGCCAGGTGATCCTGCTGCGTGCCCTGATGGACGCCGTCGGCGAAAACGACGGCCTGAGCTGGTCTGACCTGGCACTTTCGGGCGCCTGGCAGGCGCCGGATGAGGCCGAAGGCGAGGATATCGGCGGCACGGTTGATGCCGTGGATCCGGTACTGCTTCTGGCGCTGGACAGAGCCGGACGAGGCAACCGCAAGGGCGAGACGATCCTGCTCTCCGCCATGGCCGCCGCCGATCCGGCGCAGGCCAGCCAGGATCTGCTGGCCATCACCACGACCGTTGCCAGCCTCCAGCGTCTCGGCTTCGCGGCAGAGGCCCGGGCTCTCGCCATGGAGGCCGCCGAAAGCAGCGGGCTCTAGCCTGTGGCCAGAGAAGATGCCGGTTCTTCTGTGATATCGGCTGCGGCGAGCAGCGAAGCTTTCCTGGAGATGCTGGCGGCGGAGCGCGGGGCGGCTCCCAACACGCTGGAGGCCTACCGCCGCGACCTGGAGCATTGCGAAGACTTCCTCTCAGGCCGGCGCCGGAACCTGCGGGACGCCGGCACCGAAGATCTGAGCGCTTACCTGCAGGCCCTGAGCGCCAGCGGCATGGCCCCGCGCACGGCGGCACGGCGCCTCTCGGCTCTGCGGCAGTTTTACCGCTTTCTCTTCGAAGACCGCCTGCGCGGCGACGATCCGACCGCCGGCCTGGAATCGCCGCGCCAGGGCCGGCCTCTGCCGAAGGTTCTCAGCGAGGCGGAGGTCGAGCGCCTGCTGGAGGCCGCCCGTGCCGATGCCTCGCCGGAGGGGATCCGGTTGCTGGCGCTGCTGGAGCTGCTTTATGCCACCGGCCTCCGGGTCTCTGAACTGGTCTCCCTGCCACTTTCTTCCATGGCCCGCGACCCGCGTGTGTTGCTCGTGCGCGGCAAGGGCGGTCGCGAGCGGATGGTGCCACTGAGCGAGCCGGCCCGCGCGGCGCTTTCCGACTACCGCGAGATCCGTGCGCGCTTCCTCATGAGCAAGCAGGCGGCCCGGACCAGCGGCGACAAGGGCTTGCCCGATTCCCCCTGGCTCTTCCCCTCGCGCGGCAAATCCGGGCACCTGACCCGCCATCGGGTCGGGCAGTTGCTCAAGGACCTCGCCATCGCCGCCGGCCTCGAGCCCTCGAAGCTCTCCCCCCATGTCCTGCGCCATGCCTTCGCCAGCCATCTGCTGGATCACGGCGCCGATCTGCGCGCGGTGCAGAAGATGCTCGGTCACGCCGACATCTCCACCACTCAGATCTACACCCACGTGCTGGCAGAACGCATGAAGTCCCTGGTGCTCAATCACCATCCGCTTGCCGGCAAGTAGGATTCGACCGGCGAAAAAGCCTTGTTGCGGCGCGAAAGAATCTAACTATACTGCAGTGCAATATTTTCCGGATATTACCGGATTGCTCGGTGTTGACGGACTTTGTGCCGGCTATGCTGCGTAGCAAAAAACAGGTCACAGCAGGAAACGAGGACAGCCCCATGAGCTTTACCATTGTCGAACAGGCCACCGCGCGCCTGAACCGCAGCGAACTGGCCGTTCCGGGTAGCAGCCCGCAGTTCTTCGAAAAGGCCGCCAAGTCCGCGGCCGACGTCATCTTCCTGGATCTGGAAGACGCCGTGGCGCCGGATGACAAGGCGCAGGCCCGCAAGAACATCATCGAAGCCCTGAATGATCTCGACTGGGGCGACAAAACCCTCTCCGTGCGTATCAACGGCCTCGACACGCACTACATGTACCGCGACGTGGTCGATGTGATCGAGCAGGGCGGCGAGCGCCTGGACATGATCATGATCCCCAAGGTCGGCACCGCCGCCGACGTCTACGCGCTGGACATGCTGGTCACCCAGGTTGAGGACGCGGTGGGCCGCAAAAAGAAGATCGGCTTCGAGATGATCATCGAGACCGCGCTCGGCATGGCCAACGTGGACGCCATCGCCGCCGCCTCCAAGCGTAACGAGAGCCTGCACTTCGGCGTCGCCGACTATGCCGCCTCGACCAAGGCCCGCACCACGGTCATCGGCGGCCCGAACCCCAACTACGGCGTTCTGACCGACAAGGTCGGCGACGAACCGCGCGATTATCACTGGGGCGACATGTGGCACTACGCCATCTCGCGCATGGTGGTGGCTGCCCGCGCCAACGGTCTGCGCCCGATCGACGGCCCCTTCGGCGACTTCTCCGACCCGGACGGCTTCAAGGCCCAGGCCTACCGCGCGACCATCCTGGGCTGTGAGGGCAAGTGGGCGATCCACCCGAGCCAGATCGACCTGGCCAACGAGGTCAATTCCCCTTCCGAGAAAGAGGTCACTCAGGCCCGCCGTATCCTGGAGGCCATGGAACAGGCCCAGGCCGAGGGCAAGGGCGCCGTCTCCCTCGACGGCCGTTTGATCGACATCGCCTCCATCAAGCAGGCCGAGGTGATGGTCAAAAAAGCCGAGCAGATCGCCGCGGCGGGGTGAGGTTCAAGGGTTAAGACGCTTTGACGATGAAGGGCCCCGTGGCGACGCGGGGCCTTCTTCTTTTCTGGACAATCAGAGATAAGGCGTCAGCCATGCGGGGATGTGGTCCCGGCGACGGATAGTTCCGTTTCTAAAGCTGGCGACGAAGCGAAAGTCATCGCTGTTGTCATAGATGTACCCGGCATCGCAGAGCCGTAGGTGTGCCTTCAGCGCCGCGAAGCTTTTGGGATAGCGGCGCTTGATATCAGCTTCCGGGATGTCGTGACCGCCATCCGCCACCCTGTCTCTTACGCGTTGTGCGCTCAGACCGGCGCTTGAAAGAGCCACATAGACGAGGATGGTTCGAAAACCGGCATCCTTCGCGCGTTGCAAGTGTTTTAGATAGACCGCCCCCGACAAGGTCGACTCGGTGATAAAGGGCCACCCCTGATCGATGCAGTTCCGGACGGTGATCAGGGCTTCCTTGCCGGCGCTGAATCGCGCTTTATCTATCGTTTCAAAGGAACCTGTCAAAGTCCTGGCAATGGCATCTGGATCAATGACTCGCAGGTTCGAAAAGCGGCGTCGGATCGTCCTGGTCAGGGTCGATTTCCCTGCGCCGTTGACGCCGCCGACGAGGAACATTTGAGGCCGCGACATGGCGGTACGCTCTGTTCAGGGTTTCGGAGAACGCTTGGCTATGTCTTCTTTCGCGGTCTTGTAAGCTTCCCTCCCAAGCCGTCGTGCGCCGGACAAAGACTCGAGCTCTTCGGCAAGCTTATTGGCTTCCGCCTTCTCTCGTGCAAGTCCATTTGTCGCCGCTTTAGAGGAAGACTCTCTAGCCATTTTCACTGCCCATTCCGGAACAAACCTGACCGGATTCTATCACTCTAGGCACTCGAAGACCAGTTTCCCCAATCCGCGGTACAGCCAACAAACCTGGGGGCGTGGGGGAACGGGGTTCCCCCGGTTTTCTTGTTATCCCGGCGCCACGTTCTGATTACTGCGGAAGAGATTCCCCGGATCGTAGCGCTTCTTCAGCGCCGCGAGCCTTGCGTAGTTCGGCCCGTAGGCTTCCTGCGCCCGGCCTTCGCGCTCGCTGATGAAGTTCACGTAACAACCAGTCTCCGTCAGGGCGCCGATGCGCTTCGAGGTTTCGCGCAGCCAAGCGATGTGGCGTTCGTCATCGGCCGGGTCGCGCCAGCGCACCCCCGGGGTGATGGCGAAGTTAGTTGCCCGGTGAGGATAGGCGCTGTCTTCCGGCGTCTTGTCGCCGATGGCGCCGCCGAGCTGGCTGATCAGGATGTCGGATTCCGGCGTGGGAAGCTCGGCCGCGATCTCGCAGAGGGTTTCGGGCAGCGGGCCGGTCAGCCGTTGGAAGTTGTGGGAGCGCCAGTAGTTACGCGCGCCCTTGTCGTAGGCCGCGTCCAGGATCGCCTGCGCCTCGCAGTAGGGCCGCGGCATGACCGCCTCGCCCAGCACCGTCCCGAAGTCGCGCAGGGGCGCCAGCAGATCCCGGCCTTCTTCCGGATCGCCGGCGTAGCACTGCATGAGGGTCAGGACCTTGCTGCCCCGGACGCTCTCTGGGAGGAAGGGCAGGGGCGGTGCCGTCAGGAGGTCGGCCCAGATGCAGCAGGCGCGCGGCGCGGCGAGCGCAAAGGCCTCATAGCGCCGCAGTACTTCCGGCGCTTCGGCCAGGGGAAAGACCATGGGGCCGAAGAGCACCTCCGGGCCAAGCGGATGGAGGGTGAATTCGAAGGCCGTGGCGATACCGAAGTTGCCGCTGCCACCGCGCAGGCCCCAGAAGAGCTCGGCATGTTCCTCTTCGCTGGCTCGCACCTGGCTGCCGTCCGCCAGCACCAGCTCCACCGCCAGCAGGTTGTCCGCCGCCAGCCCGTGCAGCCGGGACAGCCACCCGAAGCCGCCGCCCAGGGTCAGGCCCGCGACCCCGGTGGTGGAGACTACGCCGCCCGGTGTCGCCAGTCCCTGCGCCTGGGTGGCGGCGTCCAGGTCCTGCAGCAGGGCGCCGCCCTCGACCCGCGCGCGCCGCTGGCCGGCGTCCACCTCGACGCCCCGCAGTTCCGAAAGATCGATCATCAGCGCGCCGTCCGCCACCGCCGTACCGGCCACATTGTGTCCGCCGCCGCGTACCGAGACGGCTAACCCGGTCTCCGCCGCCATACGGACCCCCGCGGCGACATCCGCCGCCTCGGCGCAGCGCAGGATCGCCGCCGGCCGCCGCTCGATCATGGCGTTCCAGACCTGCCGCGCGTCGTCGTAGCCGCTGTCGCCTTGCAGCAGCAACTCGCCCCTTATTTCTTTGCGTAGCCGCTCCATTGCAGTCATCCCGCAAGCTCCCTTCGCACAGTCTCCGCTGATCCTAAGCCTGCCGCGAAGGTCCGCAGGGTGATAGTCAGGAATCTGGAGTACTACAGATTCCGGAGTTGCCGCCCTTTCCGAGTCCTGAGAGACTCGCGGGCAAGAAACATAAGGTGAGAGAGGAAAACCGTGATGAAAGGTTATGGTCAGTACTGTCCGCTCGCGCTGGCCGCGGAGTTGCTCTGCGAACGCTGGACGCTTCTGGTGATGAGCCGCCTGATCGACGGCTGCCGCCGCTTCAACGAAATCCATCGTGGGGTGCCGCGCATCTCCGCCACCCTGCTGACCCAGCGTCTGGCGCAGCTCGAGCAGGCGGGCCTGGCCGAACGCCGGCCGCTGCCCAACGCGCGCGGCTACGAGTATCTGCCGACCCAGGCCGGCAGCGAGCTGGAGCCGATTATCATGGATCTGGCGGTCTGGGGCCAGCGCTGGTCCCGCGACATGGAACACGACGACCTCGACCCGGCCTTCCTGGCCTGGAGCATGCACACGCGCCTGAATGTTGAGGCCATGCCGCCGGGCCGCACGGTGCTGGAGTTCCTCTTCTCCGGCACGCCCTCGGAGCTGCGCCGCTTCTGGCTGGTGCATAAGGATGGCAAGGTGGATATGTGCCTGAAGCACCCGGGCTACGATCCCGATGTGGTGCTGAACGCCGACATCCGCCGCTTCGTCGAGGCCTGGCGCGGCTTCCGCGATCTGCGCATGGAAATCCGCCGGGGCAACATCCGTCTGGAGGGGCCGAAGGCGCTCTGCCGCGCCCTGCCCGACTGGCTGCTGCTCAGCGCGCTTGCGCCCTTCCCGCGCGAATGCCCGGGCGGGGAGCGCGAACTGCGGCAGGTGGAAGTGGAGAGCGCTGCGGCCGAGTAAGTCTGGCAGCCAGTCTCTAAAAGCGTTCCGCGCGCAGCACGTCACAGTCGGTGACGCAAACCACGCCGATGTGACGCTCGACCACGGCGAAGGCGGCATCCAGCAGGGGGTCGAGGCGTTCCGGCCGCACGATGCAGACCACGTGCACCATGCCGCCCGCCTGGCTCACCTGGCCGGAGCGGCTCCATTCGCCCGAGCGGCCCGAGCCGCCGAGCACCGGCAGGACGGTGTAGCCGGTCACGTCCGCGGACTGCAGCGCCTCGGTCAGGCGTGACTGCATGACCCGTTCGATGGTGATTTCAACCCGTTTGGCTTTGTGCGTTTTCATGTCAGCCTCCGGTCGTGGCCTGCGCGAGCGCAAGGTAAAGGGGGATCCCCAGGATCAGGTTGAAGGGGAAGGTCACACCCAGTGACAGGGTGAGATATATGGAAGGGTTCGCTTCCGGCAAGGCTACCCGCATGGCCGCGGGCACGGCGATGTAGCTGGCCGAGGCCGAGAGCACCATCAGCAGCAGCGCCCCGCCGGTGGACAAGCCCAGCAGCAGCGCCGCCAGAAGCCCTGCGAGGCTGCCCAGCACCGGCATGATCAGGCCGAAGGCCACGCCGCCGATCCCGATCGCCCCGCGGCCGGAGCGCATGCCGCGCCCGGCCAGCAGGCCCATGTCCAGCAGGAAGAGGCAGAGCACGCCTTTAAAGGGCGCCACCACGAAGGCCTCGATGTCGGTCAGCCCCTTGGGCCCGGTGATCCAGCCGATCAGGAAGGCGCCGATCAGCAGCACGATCGAGCTGTTGAGCAGCACTTCGCGCCAGAGCTGGGCATCCATCCGCCCCTCGCTGCTATCTCCTTTGCCGCCACCTCTGGAGGCCAGCCAGAGCGCCGAGAGGATCGCCGGCGCCTCCATGGCCGCCGCGACCGCCACCATATAGCCCTCGGCCAGGATCCCCTGGCTTTCCAGCACCGAGGTGGCCGCGACGAAGGTGACGATGGAGATCGAGCCGTAATGTCCGGCCACCGCCGCGGCATTCAATCGATCCATCTTCGAGAGCAGGCGTAGGAGGACGAAGGCGAGAAAGGGCATGGCCGCCGAGAGGATCATGCCGGCGACCAGCGACTTGATCAGCGAGGCATCGATGCCGTGCTCCGCCACGCTGACCCCGCCCTTGAAGCCGATGGCGAAGAGCAGATAGACCGATAGCGCCTTGGCCGCAGCCTCCGGGATGGAGAGATCGGAGCGCGCCAGCGCAGCCGCGAGGCCCAGCGCGAAGGACAGCACCATCGGAGAGACCAGGTTCTCCGCGGCAAGGGAAAGCAGCTCGGTCATAGGCAATTTCCAAAAAAATCGGCGATTGTTCTCAGTTCAAATGCCGTGGGTCGAGTGTCGCGATCAGGCCGCAGCCGGTTCGAATAGCTGGTGTTTGTTGCAGGGGTTTTTGCTGCTGGGTCAGAGCGATCCGCCCCAGGAGTGGTCGGCGTGTTTGATAATTTCTTCGGGAGTGCGGCGATCTCTTACAGTCAAAGGTGTTTGCCGGGTCGGGTTCGTCAATAGCCGTGCAGTATCACGCCTTAACGACCACCGTGGCGCTGGCAGGCAGCTTTTTGCTGTAAAATCGCTTCGGGTCAAGCTCTTCCGTGATAGGAAATTCCGATAAGATATTGAGGTTTCGATTGAAGTTATCTTGGTGCAAAGAATGTACGGGTATCATCTCAGCTCCGAAATCCTGCCTCTCGGCTTACCCCAGGCTAGGACAACTCTCCATCGAGACGGCACTCCTGTTAAAAGTTTTTGAGGACAAGGAGTTAGCTCAAGCGGGGCCGCGCCATACAGTCAACTCATTAAATGGCATTGTTGGACTGTGGATCTGCGAGCTTAGAAATCGCAGGTTGCTTCCACTTCGTTCGTGTTGACGTATAGTGATCGCTTGCGATGGTCGCGAAGCGATAAAAGGACGCCTGGAATGCTATCTGCCTGGAACTATGGAAAAGCCGCTGGATCTTTGTTTGCCGGAGTGATGGGAGCTCTCTTCTCGATCGCCTGTGCAAATGCTCAAGAGATCAACGCCCTGGCGCTCGAAAATGGGACCGTGTTGAAATCCTACAGCTCCGAATATGGCGATCGCAGTAGCGACAACTGGATTGCGCTCGCGCTCATCGACGGAAATCCCGATACCGGCTGGTCCAGTGCGCAAAACCAGAGCGCACCCAATGAGTTCGTTTTTGAGCTGGCGAACGTCTTTTCTCTCTCCGCCTTGAAGCTGGACAACAGCAAATCCGAAGAAGATCGCTATCCAGGCATTTCGGCGCGCGCCGCGATCGTCTCGATCTCTACGGAAAGCGCCGCCGGCCCCTATCGTGAGATTTTCAACGGCGAAGTCCAGATCGGGCGGGAGACCGAGATCCCATTACAAGCGCCGGCCGAGGCGCGCTGGGTGAAGTTGGTGGTTACGGCCAACGGCGGCTACGCCAAGTATACGGAACTAATGGAGTTCTCCGCGCTCGGGATGCCGCAGTCGACACGTACGACGGACCAGACCTACACGGGCGTCTACGACACCAACTGGGGCCCCTTCTACATCGAATACGACAGAGGCGAATTGAGCGGCTGCTACGACTGGAGCGGCGGGTACTTTTCCGGCAAGGCGGTCGGCGGCCTGATGAATATCGAGTGGATCGAGGACGGCGGCACCGACCAGGGTTCCGCGGCGCTGGCCATCACGGAAGACGGTTCGCAGTTCTCCGGCCTCTGGTACAGAAATGCCGCCTTGCAGGGCACCTGGATCGGCAGCCTGGCAGCCGATCAGTCCGGTCTCCCGGCATGCGCCGCTTCTCTGCGGCAGGAGGAAAAGTCTCAAGTCTCCCGTTCGCTGGATACCTACGGCAGCGCGAAGCTCTACGGCATATACTTCAGTTTCGATTCAGACGTGATCGAACCGGAGTCCGCGCGCACCCTCAACGATATTCAGGACTGGCTCCAGAGTAACCCCGGCAAGTCCGTCCTCTTCGAGGGCCATACGGATTCCAAAGGCAGCGACGATTACAACCTGACCCTTTCCGGCAAGCGCGCCGCGGCGGTCAGCAACTGGCTCGTTTCCAACGGCATCGATGCGGGGCGGCTGCAGTCGAAGGGTCTCGGCGAAACACAGCCGGTCGCGAGCAACCTGACCGAAAGTGGAAGAAGCCTGAACCGCCGCGTGGAAATGCGGGTTGTAAACTGAGGAAACGGAAGTTTGACCTATCCCGCTCCCACTCCTCCTTCGCCTGGAAAGTCATGGGCTGGCGCTTACCCTGTTGCTTAGGCAGCGCGCACTCAGGCCAAGCTGACCCCTGCTAAAGATCGAGCAAGCGATTTCGTCGAAACTTGATCTGCTCTAGGCTCGTACAGCGAGTGCGAGCATCAGGGCGCAAGCAGCGGCAATCCATGACCCAAGCACACGTAAGCCAATTGCGAGCCAGGGCCGATTGGCTTGGGATATCGACCAGTTTGCGGCCACGAGTGCATATATGAAAATGACAATAGCGCTCAGCAAGCTTCCTGAGATGGTGAAGGCCATGGCCGACCAGCTTCCCGGATCAGGCGCCGATATCATTCCGCTCGCGATACCGGTCGTGCAAGCAAGAAGCAGCAATAGAACCGCACCAAGCGGCCGAGAGACCGCCACGAACAATCCGGTGATCATGGTGAGAAGGAAAAACACCGGATCAGGCACCATGAGACCGCGACTGATCAAAGCTGCGATCAACCCCACGATTGTCGCCAGAACGTAGGCAACGGCGACCTTATCCAGTTGCGGCTTCGGCTGTTGACCGGCCAACAGTCCCAGCGCTGCGATGGTTAGTCCTTGAGCAACTTCCCGAAACGGGTGCAGGAAGCCGGAATAGAAACCCTCGATCCCGGGAGCGGCGCTATGCGCGAAGGCTGTCTCAGGCAACAGCAGGTATGCGAGACAGAAAACAAAGGCGACGCGCAGCATCTTGCTTACACCAAGGGTAATATTTTTAACCCCTTGGTATTAGAGCATATTCCGACCGCATGGAATCATTTGACCGGGGAGTTTTTCCGTTGTGACAAGGCGCGCTTCACAACGCGCCTTGCCGAATGAGACTTCAAAGCCCATCAAATTGATCCCCTGTGGTCGGACCACGCTCTAGAGAACGCCGAAAAGAAAGGCCACACCGGTAACGGCGATCGCGGCCCCTCCGGTTCTGACCGCCACCGTGCCGCCGGGACGCCCGACAAGCAGTCCGAATGCAATACCGCAGAGGTGCAGCAGGCCGGTCGAAATGACAAAACCGATCGAATAGGCCAGGGGAGCGGCGGCGTTCGGCAACTCCGTGCCGTGGGCGTGGCCGTGAAAGATGGCGAATGCGCCCACGATGATCGCAGCCATCCAGAGCGGCGCGCGCATCGCCAGAGCAACCAGCCCGCCCAGCACCACGGCCGAGGCGGCAATACCCGTTTCCACGGCAGGAATTGGCACACCAAGAATCCCCAGGGCGCCTCCAAAGGCCATCACCATCGGGAAGACCACCGGCAGGATCCATATCGCGGGCGCCCCCAGGAAAGCGCCCCAAAGACCGACGGCTACCATGGCGACAACGTGATCCCAGCCGAAGATCGGGTGCAAAAAGCCGCTTACAAATCCACCGCTAAATCCAGCAGCCTCGCCGCTGTGCCCATAGGCGGGGAGGGCATAGGCGACACAAGAGACTGCGATCAGAACCCAGCCGGCCTGGTTTGTCTTTGTTTGCAAGGTGAGCTACTCCCGGAGTGTCGGACAGGTGCTGGCATAAACCAGGCTACTTTGAACCTGCCCGTTTGGGTTGATTATGTCGATTCCCCGCAAATAGACCACGACCGCTAGCCCGCCGCCAAGGGCGGAATGAGGGTGATTGCAATTGTCTGTGGATAAGCCTGCGGCAAGTGGAGTCAGAAATGGGGTCAGGTCTTGTTTCCTGCGCAGATTGAGGCAGCAGCAACCTGGTCCCAAGCTAACGGTCAGCAGCAACGGCCGATTGATGCAAAAAGCAAGACCCGGCTCTCAGCCCACATGCAAATCGGATGAAACAAAGAAACTAGGATCCGACCCTCATAGGTTTGATGGTCACTTCGGCTCGTCAACAGTTTGAATATCGCGGGACGAGCGAGGTGGTTTTGGAATTGCTGGACGGGAAGTAAATCCGCGTCAGCCTGGCCCAGTAGCAGGCGGTCTCGCACATCTGGCAAGGGCGTGCGGAGCAGTAGATCTCGCAGCCTTTCAGGCTGGGCATAATCAACCGCCGGCATGCATCTCTGATTGCATCGATTTCGGAGTGAGCGGTCGGATCGTTCAGCGCATAAACCCGGTTTCGCCCCTCGCCCACGATCAGGCGGTTCTTCACCAGGACGGCGCCGTATCCAGTGCCGTCCCCGTTTTGCACCGAAATCTCGGCAAGGTCCCTTGCGCGCCTGATGTATTGCTCAGGGCTTTGCTCGGGCGGCTGTGCAATCGGTTCCGAAGTATCATGCTTCTCGACCGCGAGACTGGCGTTCGGTCTGAAGGAAACCGTCAGCGCCGGCCCGATTGCCATAGCCTTTAACACTGTGCGCCTGCATTTGCTGTTCATCTCGCGGCCGTCTCCTGCTGAACTGCTATTCCGTTGGAGGCACCGTTCTCTCTGCTTCGAGAATGACTTTGACCAGCACCCCGAAACCCAACTGCCCGTCGTCGGAGAACCCCTTCTCGCCGATACCGAAGGCGAGCCGCTCGATCGTGAGTTCGCCTTCCACATAGGCACGGCCGTTCTCTATGTGCAGCGTAAAGGGCAAAGACAGCGGCTGCTCGCGCCCCGCCAGAGATAAACGGGCATTGGCCGTGAAGCTCTGATCGTCCGAGCGGGAAAAGCTCTCCGACACGAAGGTTGCGATCGGATGCATGGCCGCGTTGAGGAAGTTTACGCCCTTGGCCTGCTCGCTGACGCCGCCGAGGGAAATACTGGCCACGTCGACCTGCACCTCGACAAAGGCGCTTTCCAGGTTATCGGGGTCGAAGTTTACCACGGCATGCCAGTTCTCGAAGCTGCCGGCGACGGGATTGCCCATCTGAACGATCTGAATGTTCAGACGGCTCTTCTCCTTGTCGATCGTCCAGTCTGCGGAGGGGCTTGCCGTCCCGGAAGCGACGACGACCGCCTCTCCGCCGTCCGTCTGATTGACCGAGAAATCGGCCAGGGTCGCCGCACCGACGGCCAGGAATGCGAGCACCGCCAGGAGCGCGGGCAGGACTGTGCGCGGGACCGCGGAGCGCCGCGTGAAGTCTGGTTCGGATGGCTCTGCCGCCACATCTGTCGCCAGATCGGTCAAGGCCGCGCCATAGCGCCCTGGCAGCATGCGGCGCAGGGTGTCGTCGCGGTCGATGACCGCGTGCTTGATCGCGCCCGCCACATGAAGCGCCAGGGCGAGCCCCAGCAGAATACCGGTGAAGACATGGGCCGTTCCGAAGATCTCAGCGAGTTGAGGATGCTTCGGGATTAGCGGCAGATCCTGAAAGAAGGGCCACCAGATCGGCGCGAAGCCCTCGCTCGCCGAGTGGTGCAGCCAGCCGGTCAGGGGCATGCAGAGGATCGCCCCGTAGAGCATCCAGTGAACGCTTTGCGCCGTCAGGCTCTCGAGCTTCCGTGCCGCGTTCAGTGCTCTCGGATGGGGCTGAGACAGAGCCCAGCCCACCCGGACCAGCGCGACCAGAAACAGGAGAACACCAAGCGTCTTGTGAAGGGAGTACCACCAGGATTTTTCAAGCACCGCTTCCGCTGTGCCTTGCGGCAGGCCTTCCATGTAGAGGCCGAGCGGAAGCAGTGTCAGGATCAGTGCCGCAGTGACCCAGTGCAGGACTTGAGCAACCAGACCATAGGTTTCGCGCGTGTTTAGAAGCATGTGATTCTGTCTGCTCTAGGGAGGTCCCGCGCCCTATCCTGCCCCAAGGCTTCGTTATTCGCGATCCTTCATTTCCGTGACGATTTCAATTGAAATCGGACCGGTCGAGAAGCTGCCGACGTTGAAGGCCTGATGGTCGATCTCGGTCGTCGCGGAAAAGGCAACCCACTGTCCTTTGTAGTAGTCGATCACGCTGCCGAGCGGATGCTCGCCCCGGTGCGTCAGGGTTGTTTTCAGGGTGACCGGCTTGGTCACGCCATGGATGGTCAGGTCTCCCGCCACGTCTGCCGTCGTCTCTCCGGTTCTCGTGACAGAGGTGCTGACGAAGGTGATTTCCGGATAGGTCTCGACCTCCAGGAAGTCCTTGCTCTTCAGGTGATCGTCGAGGGGAACGAACCCGCTCGAAACGCTTGTGGCGTCGATGGTGACGTTCAGGGTCGACTGTTCGACATTGTCGGGATCGAGGACCAGGGTCGCTTTCGTCGTCGTGAATTCGCCGTTCTGCAGGGAAACGCCCGCGTGGTTCCATCCGAAGCGCACCTCCGTATGCCCCTGGTCGGCGTAATAGGTTTCCGCTGCGAGGGCGCCGGCGGACGGCAGAGCAACCATCAGCGGCAGGGCCAGAAACCGGAAAAATCCTTTAAGTCGCATTGCTTTCTCTCCCTCGTTTGCCTGCCGTGTTGTCAGAATTGTCTCGCCACCGGCGGCGAAATTCTGCCATAGGTAAGGCTTGTCGTTAATAGATGAAAATACATCTATATTGAATGAACGCTGGCCGCCACGGAATAGTGAGCGCGATCACAGAGAGTTGATAGTATGTACCCTACGAAGGAAGAAACGGCGCTGTGGATGGCGCTGAACCGTGCCCAGGATTCCGTCTACAGCGCCATGGATGCGGTGCTCAAGGGCGAGGGGCTGCCGCGTTTGCGCTGGTACGATGTTCTCTGGTCGATCGAGCGTGCCGGTGGTCCGGGGCTGCGCCCCTTCGAGTTGGAAAAAGCACTCATCTTCGAACAGTCAAACCTTTCGCGCTTACTGCGCCGGATGATCGAGGAGGGCTTGGTGGAAGAGTCGGTGCTTGAAACCGACCGGCGCGGCAGGCTGTTGCGGATCACGAAGAAAGGCCGGCAGGTGCGGAAACAAATGTGGACGGTCTACGGCCCGATGATTCACGCGCACATGAGCAAGCTGTCCGAAAACCACGACCTCGTAAAAATCGCAGCGGCGCTCACCGCATTGCTTCAGGAGCAGGAGTGAGAGCTGCAGGGAGTTAGCTGTTGCTTGAGCAATATGCTCTAGCGGAGCTCTGACAGATTGCTGGGTTCGTATTGTGCGCAGCCCAACATCATGTCGATGACCTCACCGTTTCTTGCAAGCGGCAGATAGATTCGTTCGATCCGGTCGAAGCGGTTCTCGACTTTAACCAGCGGCGGCCCGACGCGGCGGTCCGGCTGGCCGGTTTCCACGATGCGGTCCATTCTTTCGAGCGTATCGGCGAGGGGCTTCCCCTCCATCAGTTCCTGAAGTGTCTTTCCCGTGCAGTCACCCCGCATCGCCGCAGCGATTGCGGTGCCGACCAGCCGATAGCGATAAATGCGCGGCGGCCCTTCGATATCGATCAGCCAGATGTTCGGCAGCAGGCCGGGAATATCGACAGGATCGACATGTTGCCGGCCAGGTAACAGATCTGGCGCCGGCCTGAGCGATAGCCAGTATTCGTAGGCACGCCTGACGATGGCGCCGAGGTCGGTCTCAATGGTCTCAGGAAAACGTCGCTCGGTCATCGCGTGCTTCCATGTCGCGCTTTGTCGTTCGACTTACGCAGTTTGCGCTCTTGGGAACTGCACTTCTGTTCGATGCCTGCGGCCTTTGCAAGCGGCTATTTCCTGAATACAGCAGTAACGCCCATTTATAAGTGAAAATCAGATAATAACTTAACTACTTAAAGTGAGCTCTGTTTCTGTGAGGCTCAAGTATTTTCCTTATGCTTTCTGAAAGCTTTGTTTGAAGCCCGACAACAGTCCGATGCATGGAAGGCCGTTACCGGTTTCTGTCATCGAGGGCAGATCTTTGAGCGCGTGTCACCGGCGATGGTCGGGCGCGCGAACAAAAGCCTGACCCGCCCCGGGTGATGCCGGGAACCCCGTTTCATTTGATTTACCGCAAGGAGTCGCGCGCGCATCGGCGCTATCAAGATGGCACTGGGACGCAAGGACGTCCGGGACGCAGTGCCTGACAATCTGGAGACAGTCGAACATGATCACCACTTCCATTTTTCCAGGGCGGTATGTTCAGGGCGCTAATGCCCTCGGTGTGCTGGGTGAAGAAGTGACGCGATTGGGATCCAAGCCGCTGTTGCTGGTCGATCGCTTCGTTCAGGAGTACCTGAAGGACGAGATCTCGGCCGGTTTGAAAGGGTTGCCGGACCCCTTCATCGATGTCTTCGGCGGTGAATGCAGCGATCCGGAAATCGCGCGGATCAAGACCGCGGCGGAGTTGGCCGGGGCCGACGTGATTGTCGGTATCGGGGGCGGCAAGACTCTGGATACCGCCAAGGCGGTGGCCCATGAGACGGCATTGCCGATCGTCATTGTCCCGACCATCGCCTCGACCGACGCGCCCTGCAGCGCGCTCTCGGTCATCTATACGGAGGCCGGCGCGTTCGCCAGATATCTCGTCCTGCCGCAGAACCCGAACGTGGTCATTGTCGACTCTACGATCGTCGTGAAGGCGCCGCCGCGTTTCCTGGTCGCCGGCATGGGCGATGCGCTCGCGACCTGGCTGGAGGCGGAGTCCTGCCGCATTCGCATGGCCGCGAACATGACCGGCCGCCCGGGAACCATGACCGCCAATGCCCTGGCCCGTCTGTGTTTCGACACCCTGCTGGAGTACGGCCCCCTGGCGCTGACCGCCTGCGAGGCGAAAGCCGTGACCCCGGCCCTGGAGCATGTGATCGAGGCGAACACGCTGCTCAGCGGCCTGGGCTTCGAAAGCGGCGGCCTGGCTTCCTGCCACGCCATCCACAACGGTCTGACGGCTTTGAAGGAAACCCACGACTACTGGCATGGAGAGAAAGTGGCCATCGGCGTTCTGGCCTCTCTGTTCCTGACCGACAAGCCGAGAGATATGATCGATGAGGTCTACGACTTCTGCGAAGCCATCGGCCTGCCGACGACCCTCGCGGACATCGGCCTGGAAGGGGCCGATGACGAGAAACTGATGATCGCCGCGACCGCGGCCTGCGCCTCCGGCGAGACCATCCACAACGAACCGACCGAGGTTTCACCCGAGATCGTTCTCTGGGCGCTGAAAGCGGCGAATGCAGAGGGGGTGCGGCGGAAGAGTTAGGGGCGGTTGGGTTTTATGGGGGACAGGAGCGTCGGAGGTTTGCGGGGCGGGTTTTTGTTTGGGGGTATTATCATAGTCGATGACGCACAACTCAAGACCTGACTCCAGTCATTCATCCCCAAGGGATGCGACATGAAGAAAGTCTCAAAACGAAAGCTTGATGCCGTCGTCAAGGCCCTCAATCATAGACCCAGAAAATGCCTCGGATACAGAACACCACATGAGGTCATGGCCACAAAATTCACTGGCGCATTTGAAACGTGAATCTGCACTTCCAAAGGAATATCCAATTCTGTGAAGCGACCGACTCGATCAAAGATGCAAGTTATGGTATTATTTTGCGTCAATCCAAGACGTTAATTTAGAAATACACTATCCAAAAACACGTTCGTAGTAGCGTTTTGTCGAAAGGATGAGGCTATGTTCAAGCAAGTTTGGTTGCTTCTCATTGTCATGCTTTCTCTTTTAGCCTCGCCCGCGAGTTCACAGCAGATTCTGCAAAACACGAACTCCGGTTCGAATTCGATTGAAAGCATCTCTTTGTCCATCAAAAAGGGGTTATCTGAAAACGTGGGCGAATTATTAGTCCAAGGAGGAAACTCCTGCAGTGCGCCTTCTTTACGTCTTTGCAGCGGATGTAGCGTTTCCTGCCCGGCAAACAAAGAGGCTCAATGCAAACCAGGAACCACGCATTGCAGTGGAAAGCCGGGATACCCTACTTACAGGTGTTGGTGTGCGAGGGCGGCGTCTTGTAAATGTAAGTAATGTTCACTGCATTTGTCAGCTTAGCCTGGTAGATGACGCATCTAAGTTAAGCAGAGAGGGCGAGGTAGGCATCTTGCCTCAAGGTCTACTTCGCAGACCCCTATTGCCCGTGGCAGCACGGCACGAACGAAAACACCAACGACCTCATGCGCCAGCACATCCCTAAGGGATGTGATATGAAGAAAATCTCAAAGCGAAAGTTTGATGCCGTCGTCAGCGCACTCAATCATAGACCCAGAAAATGCCTCGGCTACAAAACACCCGCAGAGGCCATGGCCGCAAAATTCACTGGCGCATTTGAAACCTGAATCTGCAGGAATTCCTATTTTTGGATTCCCTTACAAACGTGCAAATTTTTTAGATAAGCAAGTCATCTTCTTTCAGATAAATAACCTCAACTTTATCCGATTTTTGACTCGTAAAGCAGTGCCGACTTTAAGCCTCAGTTTTCAATTGTTTCGTCAGCGGTTTCTAGCAGTGCTGACCGACACATGGATTGGTTTAGCTTCGTTTGCAGTTTAACCAAAAATGGAAAATCTCGAACTTCCAAGTGCTTTCTAACCGCTCTTGCCAACGAATTAGTATCCGTTAGTTTGAACCACACAGAAAATTCTTTTAGTAACTCCTTTGCTGGTAGTAATTGAAGTGCAATATTCACATTCTTTGTATTATTTAATTCTTTAAGTCGAGTTTGCTCTTCTTTTAATATTGATTTTACGTTTTTCACATCAAGCACCAGTTGAGCACGCTCAATTTGCTTAGAAACATCTGCAACAAAAACTCGCTCTAAATCATCGTAGTTATTTATTTTTTGCAATGACTTAGACGACATTGAGGGGCGAATGCTCAGGCTCAAACGAGCATTTGCGCGCTTGGCGCAGATCGCGAACAAATTGCGATCGATGTACTCGAACAACTTTGATTCAATTTCGATTCGAGTTGGAATAGGCTCAAGGGTACCAAGTTTTTGTATCAAAGAGTGCAACAAATAAGGATCGCACAAGTAACTTTCAGCTTCATGTAGGTCGAGAACAATTAGCCCTTTTTCTTTAAGTTGTGCCACTTCTTTGTCTGACTTATAATCACGATCAATTACCCCGGTAATTGATATTTCAGGGGATATCTTTTCCCATTTTCCACTTCTTGTTGCCATCGCTGCAACGTCTTCACTGCCACCTACAGGAGAAGGCAGAAAGCTCTCCCCCTCCAGTAACCATCTATAAAAGACAACGTCGAATGATTCATCATAACCCTCAACAACGAGGGCATTCTTGTGCGCAATTAGAGATGGGATATTTCCAAGAAGATCTTTCTGATCAGAATAAGACAACTCATTTAAACCATCGATCTCTTGAATGCTGTCATCACTATTGCTGAGCACAAGTAATTTTTGAACTGATTCTCTCAATGCGAAATTAACGCTATGAGTCGCGTATATAAATACAGCACGCGGTAACAGACTCTCAATCGATGTCCATAACCTGTTAGCAAGACCAGGATTTAAATTCAACTCGGGCTCATCTACAAATAGAACGCTCTTTTCGTCAGTCAATTCAATAACATCTACAAGTATCGAAAATACTTGCTTTTCCCCATCAGACAATCCGGTCGGGCCGTACTCGCTGGCTCGTTTTGTGCAAAGCAATCGATTGTCCGAGCGTCTATAGCGAAGTTTAATTGTCGGAAAAATGTCGTTAAATATCTCAAAGACTCTGATCATTGGATCGGTTGGAGGAGGAGGCCGCTTTGCTAGCCCACCTGAGTTTTCCCACTGAACTATCGCATCGGAATGGGCAATTTTCGAGTCGACACCACGTTGTTCAAGAGCCTTCAAGCCGTGAAATAAGCGGCTCGTAAGAGTTTGAGTTCTCTTTTGTCTAAAACCAGACAAGATTTGATCGAATGTTTTGAACTCGCCATAATTGCGATTATTTAGTTCAAGCGAGTCTACCATTTGCACCGCTCTGCCACCCTCGATACGAACAGGGGTGTAACCAGCTAGAAATGTATCGCAACGTTTTTGAAGCTCTTGAAGTAACTTCGACTTTCCCGTTCCGTTAGATCCCAGAAGCACATTCACACGTTCAAAATTGAATCGTTTTTCTCCTGTTCGAGAAGTTATTATTTCAAAGCTGACCATTTTACCTTCCGCTTTAAATAGGATCGTGTAGCCATTATTGATCTTAACACTACGGGATTCGAATTTATCAAACCTAAGGTCGATATTTCGTCTTATAACACAATCTAAGGCATACAGTAGAACAGGCAAAAAGGCTATCGTTATCGTCGCTCTAAAAAGCGAGTAAGTCCGAGTCCTAGTTTGCGTTTAGTCGGCTTCGAAGGATGAAGCGTAAGAATGAGTATCCGGCCCAGCCCCACCTCTCGAATGTGGTGAACTGGATCAGGCTTTCGATTGTACATACGTTTCAGCATGTTGTGTGAGACAGATGAGGGGGCGCGCGGCAATATGTTCCCGCGACTTGAATCTGTTTTGCGCGAGTGTGTTCAATCTATGAAGGAGTGACTATTTCCCAAAAGCATCTTCAAAAAACGCCGCTTCCAGCTCCGTCACTTTCCTGAAGAGCGCAACCAGGCTCTCCTGCCTTTCAGCGTCCAGCTCTTCGCAGGCCCGGTCGGTATCCATCCGCAGCCACTCGACAAATCCTACAAACTCCGGCGCCGCGTGCAGTTCGATCCACTCTCGGTGGTGACCGGGGACAGGTCTTTGATTGTGCAATGCTCGTTGGCGAATGCCACGCAAAAAAGAGGGGTACGGGGGAGCCTGTTCCCCCGATTTGTTTGGATTTCCCAGAGTTCTTCGGTTCTTAAAATCTCATTCTTACAACATTTGTTGTAGATGTGGTTTTCATGCTAACATGCGCAAGAGCTACAGGAGACAGCAATGCCCCGTCTTTCGATAGATCTGAGCGCGCAGGAACACCAACAGCTCAAGGCCATGGCTGCGCTCAAGGGCCAGAGCATCAAGGCCTATGTCTTGTCCCGCGCGCTGGTCGAGATGCCCGATCCCGCAAGCATGAGCGATCAGGAAGCCTTGCAGGCGCTTAAGCAACTCTTGGCGCCGCGTGTCGCGGAGTTGGAGGCCGGCAATCTGGTGAAGGCGAGCGCGAACGACATAAAGCGGGAAGCGCGCAAACGGCTAAAGCGCTAAATGGCCGCATATCGCCTCACATCTTCAGCGCAAGAAGATCTGATCGGTATCTGGCTTTATACCTTGGAGACCTGGGGTGAGCAGCAGGCGGACCGTTATCAGGACGAACTGCATGGCTGTTTCGAACGGCTCGCGTCCGGGATGGGGTATGCGAAACCGCTTCCGGGGATGGATGGTGTGAAGTCGCACCATTGCCGGCACCACTATGTGTTCTTCCTTGAACGGCCGGAGGAGATCATCATCCTCGCCGTATTTCATGAGCGCATGGATTTGATGCGACGCCTGCGCGAACGTCTGTAGGTTATGAGGGCCTGTTTTAGTCCCCAAAAGCATCCTCAAAAAATGCTGCTTCCAGTTCCGTCACCTTCCTGAAGAGCGCCACCAGACTCTCCTGCCGTTCCGCGTCCAAGCCTTCGCAGGCCCGGTCTGTTTCCGTCCGCAGCCACTCCACAAATCCCACGAACTCCGCCGTAGCGTGAAGTTCGATCCATTCCCGGTACTGCGGCTGGGGAGGCTGGGCATTTGCCACCGGTGCCGCCCAGGCCTGGTAGACCCATTCGGAGCATAGCAGGACGGTCATGGCTTCCTGGTAGAGGCCGCCGCCGGCATAGCCGCTGGCGCCGCCGACGATGGCGTCGGAGATGGCCTGTGTGACCGGCGTGGGCGGGGTGTTGCGCCAGGTTCCCTCGTCCACGCCCAGGCGCTCGAAGGATGTCAGGAAAAAGTCGTTCTCGGCGTTGGTCAGGACTGAGAGGAAACCGGCGAGGGGGCGGCGGGTGGCCATGTCGGGGGCCAAGGCGATGGCGAAACCGACCGCCTGCGCCAGGCAATCGACATAGTGATAGTCCTGGATCAGGTAGCGGACGAAGACCTCGTCGGGCAGGCTGCCGTCGGCAAGCTGGCGGGTGAAGCGGTGGGTGGTGGCCTGGGTCCAGAAGGGCTCTGACTCGTCGCGGAGGCGGTCGGTGAAGCGTTTTGGTTTTGCTTCATTCTCGTTTGCAGATGAGGTCATGGTGTCACTCTCGAATGAAGGTTCTGCGCTGGCCCGTGTTGTTTGATTTAGCTGCGGCACCAGCCCGCTCCCCCTCCCAACCACCCGCAGGATAATCGCATTGGGTGGTTGGGAGGGGGAGCGGGCTGGTGCCGGTTCGGCGTGAGCCGAACTCAAGCAAACAACCCGGCGAGGGTAGGCCTCGAACCAGGTGTTAGCCGCTCTAAATCCTACCTATCCAACTCCACCGCATAACCCTCGACGGGCACCAGCTTCTCGATCATCTCGTGTTCCTGCAGGAACTTCGCGAAGGCCTCGTACCTTCCCTTGTCCAGGGCGGCCGGGCGCAATGCAAAACGCGGCAGGGTGTCGCGCCAGGCGCGGCGGTTCAGTTCGTCGTCCAGCTCCGCGCGGTAGGCGATGAAGTCGCCCCAGGCTTCCTGCGGGTGGTTGATCATGAAGGTCACGGCCCGTTCCAGCGCGCGCAGCACCTTGGGAAAGCGCGGGTCGTCGAGTTTGGCGTTGTTGGCCACCACGATCAGTTCGTCATAGGCGGCGACGCCCTCCTCCTCGACGTAGAAGGCGCGGCCCTTGTGGCCCTCGATTTCCATCTGATTGAGTTCGAAATTGCGGTAGGCGCCAATCACCGCGTCGACCTGGCCCGAGAGGATCGCCGGGCTGAGTGAGAAGTTGACGTTGATCAGCTCGATGTCGTCGGTGGTCAGGCCGTGGGGCGCCAGCATGGCGGTCAGCATCACGTCCTCGAAACCGCCCACGGAAAAGCCGACCTTACGACCCTTGAGGTCTGCGATCGACTTGATCGGGCCGTCGTCCAGCACCAGCAGGGTGTTCAGCGGCGTGGCCACCAGGGTCCCGATGCGGGTCAGGGGCAGGCCGGCCTCGACCTGCAGGTGGAGCTGCGGCTGGTAGGAGATGGCGAGATCGCCCCGGCCGGCGGCGACCAGCTTCGGCGGGTCGTTGGGATCGGCCGGCTCGATCAGCTCGACCTCCAGGCCTTCTTCCGCGAAATAGCCGCGCTGCTGCGCCACCACCAGCGGTCCGTGGTCCGGGTTCAGGAACCAGTCCAGCAGGATGGTGGTCTTCTCGGCGGCGCGGGCGGCGCTTGGCGCGAAGACCGTTACGGATGAAACCATCGCCAGCGCGACAAGAGCGGCGGCAAGGATCTGGGGACAGCGCTTTGTCAGCGACTTGGAACAAAGCACTGAAAGCGCGGAAAACTTTGAAAACGTGCTGAAGCTAGAAAGCATTGCGGACCTCCTTCGTCGATCTTTGGTCAGGAGATCCGGGAGGTTGAGCGGAGGGCTTTCGCGGAGAGTCCCCGTCTGGCGGGAACCGGTTTCCTTCCCTGCGCCGGCATGACCCGGATCAGGTTCGAAGGGTCACTGAACGGCCTGTTTCGCAGGCGGGGTTCAGTATCTCAGCCCTTGCGGACACCCCTAGGAACGGCGTGATCATCGGGCGCGATCTATGGGAAGTCAAGCGGTCCAGCCCTCGCGGGGGCTGGCGCCGCGGGAGGAGTGGAACGGGGCAGGTGATTTTCAAGGCGCATTTTTTGGTTAAATGTTGCAGATTCTTTGCTGCGATTGCTTTCGCGCCGGCCCCCGGCTGTGTTAGACAGGCGCGCGAAATGAGGAAGCTGTGCCCTTCCCGTGGCACAGCCTTTGCCTGAAGGTTTTCCGGACGGCAAGCTTCGGGGGATAAATCCCGCAGGGTTCAATGGGTTGGGGATCTGCGCGCGCGGCGTCACCTCCGTGCCGGGTCGTCAGGAAAAGGTCATGCACAACTTTTTGGATTTCGAAAAGCCGATCGCCGAACTCGAAGGTAAGATCGAGGAACTGCGGCATCTCTCCGACAGCGGCGACATGAACATCGCCGAGGAGGTCGCCAAGCTGCAGGGCAAGGCCGAGCGCCTGCTGCGCCAGAGCTACGCCCGCCTGACCCCCTGGCAGAAAGCCCAGGTCGCACGCCACCCGGATCGGCCGCACTTCTCCGACTATGTGGCCAGCCTGATCGACGACTTCACGCAGTTGGCCGGTGACCGCAACTATGCCGAGGACGCGGCGATCGTCGGCGGTATCGGACGCTTCCGCGGCTACTCGGTCATGGTGATCGGCCAGGAGAAGGGCTCCGACACCCACGCCCGGGTCAAGCACAACTTCGGCATGGCCCGGCCCGAGGGCTACCGCAAGGCCCAGCGCCTGATGGAGATGGCCGACCGCTTCGGCCTGCCGGTCATCACCCTGGTCGACACCGCCGGGGCCTATCCCGGTGTCGGTGCCGAAGAACGCGGCCAGTCCGAGGCCATCGCCCGCAGTATCGAGATCTGCCTGGGCCTGAAGGTCCCGGTCATCTCGGTGGTGATCGGCGAGGGCGGCTCCGGCGGCGCCATCGCCCTGGCCACCGCCAACGCGGTGGTGATGCTGGAGCATTCGATCTATTCGGTGATCTCGCCAGAGGGCTGTGCGTCGATCCTGTGGCGCAGCGGGGATCAGGCCAAGGAGGCGGCCGAGGCCCTGAAACTGACCGCCCAGGATCTGAAGAAGCTGGGCGTGATCGACGAGGTGGTGGCCGAGCCCCTGGGCGGCGCCCACCGCGGCCCGGTGCCCACCATCACCGCCGTTGGTGATTGTATCGAGCGTTACCTGACCGACCTGCGCCGCAAGGATGGCACCATCCTGAAGCAGCAGCGTCGGGACAAGTTCCTCGGCATGGGCCAGAAGGGTCTCAGCTAAGACTCTCGACCGACGCTTCCAAGAGCTGGACAAAGGCTTCCTGCCCGTTTGCGCGCGCAAACGGCGGCGGCTGTGACAATTGTATGTCGCTTCACGGGCATAAGTCGCTTCGGCTGTGACCGGGAGGGGCTTCTTCCGCGCCGGCTGCCGATTAGTTCAGGCGGGTGGTCAGGCCGGTGTCCTCCAGGGCGCCCATGTCGCAGCCTTCCAGCTTCGCGTCCGTGGTCACCGCACCATCGAAATCCGCGCCGCGCAGGTCGCTGAAGGACAAGTCGGCCCCGCGCAGGTTGGCGTTCTGGAAACTGCAGGCCGCCAGAACCCCGCAGGAAAGACTGACTTTCTGCAGGTTTGCATAGTCGAAGACCGCCGCGGCCAGGTTATGCCCTGAAAGATCGTGGCCGGATAGGTTCTGCTCGGCGAAGGAGGCGCGCTGGCCTGCTTTGCCGTTGGAGTCGACCCAGGATTTGTGCGCCTTGATCAGCTCGTCGAGCTCTTCGGCCGTGAGTGGTTCTTTCGGCGCCGCGGCCGCCAGCAGCAGGGCACCATCGCCCAGTTCGACGTTCTCGAAGGCCGCCGCGCGGAAGTCGGCATCCTGAATCAAGGCATTGGAAACGTTCATGTTTTTCATTTCTGTGCCGTGAAAGCGGGAGCCGCGCATATCCGCGCCCTTCAGCTTGACCGCCTCCAACCGCGCGCCCGAGAAGTTCACGCTGCGCATCGAGGCCTCTTCGAAATTGGTGCCTTGCAGCTCCGCTTCATGAAACGAGGTCTCGATCTCGTTGTAGACCGCGCTGCCGTCGTTTTCCTGTCCGTGGATCAGGGTGCCTCGACGGATGTCGGCCTTAAAAAGGTTGGTTTTACAAAGGGTTGCCTGATCGAAGACCGCGGCGCGCAGGTTCGCGCTCTCGAAGATCGTGCGGGTCAGGTTGGCCCGCCTGAAGATCGAGCCGTAGAGCACGGCGCGGCTGAAGTCCGCGTCGGTCAGGTCTGCAGCGGTGAAGTCGCAGGCAATGAAATGCGCATCGGCGAAGCAGGTCGCCGAGAGGTCGAGCCCCGAGAGATCGCATTGCTTCAGAATAATCCGCCGGGCGCGTCTTTCACGCCGAACGAATTTCTTTTGTACGACCGCCAGCTTCGCCAGGGCCTCCGGATCGATCCTGCGTTCGCTGATGGCGATGTTGTGGTTCGGTCTGAACATGCTGTTCCCGAAGTGCTTTCTCTCCCCACTTCTGTCGGGCGAGAGCTGGGGTTGGAACAAGAGTATCCGCTTGAAACCTCTATAAATCGTTGAGGCTGCAGCCTTAGAGTGCAAGTTCGAGGTGATTTTCGTCCGAATCGTTCCCGGCCGGCACCGCACAGCAGATAAGCGCTTCGTCTTCCGCCGTCGCCGCCGAAGGTTGATGGCGGTAAGTCACTGACCCAGATATGATTTTGGTTGCACACATCCCGCAGGCGCCGTTGCGGCAGCCGAAGTCGGGTTGCAGACCCTGGGCTTCGGCAAATTCCAGCAGGCTGCCTGCCTCGGGCGTCCAGAGCTGCTCCAGGCCTGAGTCTGTGAAGGTGACCAGGGCGCTTTCAGCTTCCTCTGCCGCGGCGGCTTCCAAGGGCTTTTCCGCGCGCCGAACCAGCGCGGCCGGCCCGAAGGCCTCGGCCTGGATGCGATCGTCACTGACGCCCAGAGATCGCAGGGTGTCGTAGAGTCCCTGCATGAAGGCCGGCGGTCCGCAGAGGAAGAAGTCATAGTCGTCCAGCGGCAGAATCTTCCGCAGAGCCTCGGCCGTAATAAAGCCCTGAGCGTGGAAATCCCGGTCCGGGATCTCCTTTTCACCAGGCCGGTCAATGAAGGAGAAGCTGCGGATCAGGCCGTCGCTGGCGGCGCTTATCTCTTTGCTTTCCCTGAAGAATGCACGCTGGCCCGTGGTCTGTGCCGAGTGGATCAGAGTGACCGGCCGCAGATGGCGGGTGCGGCGGCCTTCAGACAGGGCCTGCCGGAGCATGGCGATCATCGGCGTGATCCCGACCCCGCCGGCGAGCAGAACCGCGGGGTGCGTTTCTGCCGTATCAAAGGTGAAGTTGCCACGCGGGGCGCGGGCTTCGATAAGGTCTCCCGTCTTGATTCTGTCGTGCAGAAACTTCGAGACCAGGCCGGCATCTTCGCGTTTCACGGAGATGCGGTAGAAGCGATCCGACGGTGCGGAGGACAGGGTATAGGTGCGCACCGCCGGTGCTGCGCCCGTCTCCGGCGTCACGCGGATGGTCAGATACTGCCCGGCTTCGAAGCTGGACAGGCCCGCTTCATCGTCCGGTTCCAGGTAAAAGGAGCGGATGACGGCGCTTTCATCCTCGATGCGGGTGACGCGATAGCCGCGCCAGGCGTCGCGCTGCGCCTCGGCGGCCAGCACGGCCTCGGCTTCGCGCCAGTCACCGGTCATAAGGGAGTTGGGCGAAAACTCGCCGAAGCGCCAGCGCAGTGGAAGCGCGCCTTTCAGGCGCAGGCCTTGCGTGAGCGTGAAGCGCCAGGCCCGCTCCGCGCCCCGGAAAGCTTCAACCTCGGGGCCTTCCCAGATAATCTCCACTTCGCCGCTCAGCATCAGCAGATCGCCGCTTTCGAAATCCACGAAGGTGACGCCGGCCCTGGGGTTCAGCAGGAAATTGCCAAGGGTGTTGAAGTGTCGATTGCCGGAGAAGTCGGGGATGGTGAGGGTATCGCCTCCCGGCTTCTGTTCGATCTTGACGAAGCCGGGCTGACCGCCGCGATGGGAGACATCCGCGCCTTCACGGCGCCGGTCGTCACCTGCTTCATAGGCGCTGGCAACAAAAAGGGTATCGGCGGCCGTGATCATGGCGCGCGCCTCCTCGTCCAGGCGCGCGAAGCGGGCAACCTCTGCCGCGACGGGAGATCCCGGCCCGCGGGCGAAGGAAAAGCCGCGCGTCTGTATGTACTGGGGACAGTTGCCGAAGGATTGCTCGACCGCGAGATCAAGTGCTCCGTCCCGGCTCGATGTGATTCGAACATTGACCCGGTTGCGCCGGCGCGTGGCGAAGTCGAGGCCCAGCATTCCAAGGGACCGGCCTTCACCCAGGCCTTCCGCGAGCGGATCGCCTGCAATTGGAGCGGCCTTGATCAGAATTCTGCGCGGATCCGGACTGGCGATGAAACCTGGCTGACCTGTCAACAGGGAGGCCCAGGGGCGGCCCTCGGAATCGACACTGCCCACTGCGATAAAGGGCAACTGAGAAAAGAAATCGCGGTGTTGCTCAGGCATGAAATCCCGCACGACACGCCGGCCAAAGCTCTCGACGGCCTCGCGCAGACCGAGCCGTTCCTGGACCGCCTGTTCGCCGGCGTGAAAGGGCGACTCCTGGTGCGACCAGCCATCGTGCGTTTCTTGCTTCGTTACGGACATAACCGCCTCCGGTTTTGGGGAGATTGGCGCCTTTAGGGCGTCGGACTGGCCTGCAGCGGAACGAATCCCGCGAGCCCTTCGACCCGCGCCAGCCAGGCGCGCAGATTGGGGTAAGGCTGCAGGGAGATGCCGCCTTCCGGCGCATGGGCGCTGTAGCTGTAGATCGCCACCTCTGCGATGGTGGGGCGGTCGCCGACCAGCCAGTCACGCCTTTCGAGATGTGCTTCGAGGCGTTGGAAGGCCCAGGCGGCGATGTTCTTCGCGGTCTCGGCATTCCGTTCGGCGCCGAAGACCTCGATCAGGCGGGCGGTTGCCGGGCCGTAGTTGATGGGACCGGCGGCCAGCGACAGAAAGCGCTGCAACTGACCTGCCTGCTCCGGCTCTCCCGGCAGCCAGTCCGGCGCGTATTTTTGGGCCAGATAAACCAGGATGCCGTTGGAGTCCGCCAGGGTGACTTCGCCATCTTCGATGACCGGCACCTGACCGAAGGGATTGAGGCTGAGAAAGGGTTCTCTGGTGTGTTCGCCGCCGAGCAGGTCGACGTCGATCAGCTCGTGTGCGATGCCCGCGAGGCGTGCGAAGAGCTCGACACGGTGGGAATGGCCCGACAGCGGATGACGATGAATGCGGATAGCGTTCGACATAAGCTGGATTCCTGTAAAATCTCGAGTGGCTGAGGCGAGGCCGGCTGATCGGCCCTGTTCACAGACAGAGATTTAGTGGGATGCCAGACGAAAGATAATATTCCAATTTATGGAATGATTGTGAATGATTTGGAGATAAAAAGGCGTATAGCTTCAGTCTTGCCGCAGCTTTGAGGCCAGATAGTCGACAAGCGCCCGGACGCGGGCGGTCAGATGCCGGTTGTGGGGGTAGATGGCATAGATGCCGAAGTCGAAGGCTTCCTGTTCGGCAAAGAGAACCTCCAGTTCACCCCGGTCGATGTAAGCCTGCGCCGCGTAAAGCGGGCAGAGGGTGATCCCGAGGCCGGCGGCCGCCATCTCGGCGGTCGCACGCGGTGTGTTGACGTGAAAGCGGCCCGAAACCGTCACGCTCACCGGAGCTCCTTCCACGATGAAAGGCCAGTGCGGCGCGACCCGGAAGTTCGTATCGATGATACAGTCGTGCGTCGCCAGGGCGGCCGGATGATCAGGACGTCCGGCCTGTTCCAGATAGGCCGGGGCAGCGCAGATCACGACGCGCATGGGCGCGAGCTTGCGGGCGATCATCGAGGAGTCGGCCAGGGAAGAGATCCTGAGGCCGAGGTCGAAGCCCTCCTCCACCAGGGATACATGGCGGTTGGTTAGCTCCAGGTCTATGGAGATGTCCGGTTCCTGTTTCAGGAAGCCGGCCAGGAGGCGGGTCAGGTGCTGCTCGCCGAAGCTGGTCGGCGCGGTCATGCGGATCCGGCCGCGCGGCCTGCGGTGGCGGTCCTGGACCGCGGCCTCGACCTCGTCGAAGGCGTCGAGCAGGTGAAGACAACGTTCATAGTAGACCCGGCCCACGTCTGTCAGCGCCACGCTGCGGGTGGTGCGGTTCAGCAACTGCACGCCGAGGCGCTCTTCCAACTGCCGCACGTACTTGCTGACCAGTTTGGTGGAAAGGCCGAGCCGCTTGCCCCCGGCCGTGAAGGAACCCTCGGCGGCGACGGCCGCAAAGCTGCGCATGCCTTCGATCGTGTCCATCGTTCTTCGCCAAAATGAAGAGAATGATGGAGCTTATTGTTCGTTTGTCGCCGAAAAGATCAAGGCCGGCGGGATCTCCTGCCGGCCTTGCCAGGTTTTAGCGCTGTCTGGCGGTTTCTATTCGGCGGCGCTACGGCGGGGCAGGCGCCAGTTGGGCCGCGGGAAGTGGCAGGTGTAGCCGCCGGGATGCTTCTGCAGATAATCCTGATGCGCCGTCTCGGCTTCCCAGAATTCGCCCGCAGGTACGAGCTGGGTGACCACCCGCCCGGGCCAGAGGCCGGAAGCTTCGACATCGGCGATGGTGTCCCGGGCGATGCGTTCCTGTTCTTCGCTGCCGTAGAAGATGACCGAGCGATACTGTGTGCCGCGGTCGTTGCCCTGGCGGTTTTCCGTGGTCGGATCGTGGATCTGGAAAAACAGCTCCAGAATATCGCGGTAGGTCACGCGGTCGGGGTCGAAGACGACCTCGATCGACTCCGCATGCCCGGTGGTGCCGGTGCAGATATCGCGGTATCCGGGCGAGGAGGTCGTTCCACCTGTATAGCCGACGCGGCTGGAGATGACCCCGGGAAGCTTACGGATCAACTCCTGCATACCCCAGAAACATCCGCCGGCGAGAACTGCGGTTTCCGTCATTGTACTTCCTCCTTGCTATTCGCTGCGGCTAGAGCATGTTCCGACCACACGGGACCAATTCGATCCTGTGTGATCGGAACAAGCTCCAGTTTGTCTTATGACGCCCATTACTTGGGGTTTTGTCGAGCAAAATGACAGAGGGCCTGTATCACGCTTGTGTCAGGCGCAGGCTTTGCGAGGCTTGAAAGGCGTCAGGTGGTTTGAGGCTTAAGCAGTTCCGACCGGAGTACGGACCAGCTCTGTGCTGTAAAGTTTGTCCAGGATCTGCTGTTGCCACCGATAATGTCCAGGCTGCCGGTGACGAAGGCCACCTCTTTCTCCGCGCCGTTACCGGCCAGAGGCAGATGCAGGACTTCGGTGATAACGGTCTGGCCATCGGGGGACTGGATTCGCTGTTCGGTGACCAAGGGCGTTTGTTCCTGCCAAACCAGCCGATAGACTTCGAGGATCGCCTGATAATTGTCGCCGAAGGTCGCAGCGTCGATAAGTTTGCCGCTGTACTTCTGACCCGCCCGCTCCGCCAGGTAGGTTCCTTGCAGGCGTATGAGCACCTGGAAGGGATCCGGCGTTATCTGACAGAGGAAGACGTGAGGCAACACGACCGGCGGGATGTCTGTCGGCGAGTAATCCGAGCGGGCCGGCAGGCCGCCCGAAGCGCCCGGCAAAGACTGCCAGCAGAACAGAAGTTTGCGGTTGATCTCGGACTTTAGGGACTGCATCGCTGCTCTTTGGTGTAGTTTGCGGGCTGCAGCTATCCGCGAAAGCCGAACCCTGTTGATCACCCTGACGGATGATAATCAGTTTGTGCAGTTGTTTCCTGTTAATTCGTAAGAGCGACGTCTTTGAACAGCACTTCGCGGTCGCGAGAAAAGTTGGCGAGAATTGGCAGCATGGCCGCGCCCAGCGCCCGGGCGTCGGCGCCAACCCCGCCGGGGACGATGCTGACGGGCAGCAGGCCTTGCTGGTCCTGCTTCAGGAAGGCCTTTTTCACCTCTTCGACGATGCGGTCGCGGATTTTCGGCGGCACGGCCGCGTCGATGTGGATGCTTTGAAAGTCGATAACGGCGGTGGCGGCCGCAATGGCCTGGGCGATGGCATCGGCGGCCATTGCGAGCCATCGTGAGAGCGTGTCCTCGATCTCTCCCCAGTCGCTTTCGGAAGACCAGATGATCGCCGGCTCTCGGCCGTCCTCGATCAGCATCTCTTCGAGCAGGTAGAGGGAAGCACGTTTGATCAGTTGAACCGGTCCCTCAGGCGAAGTCACCGGCAGGGAACCCAGGGCGCCCGCGTTGCCGCCGCGGCCCGGATAAAGCGACCCGCTTAGAACCAGGCCGCCCCCGATGAACCAGCCGATAAAAAAGTAAAGAAAGTCAAGGTTTTGCAGGTCATCAGCCTGGGAGACTTCTGCCGCGCAGGCGGCAGAGGCGTCGTTTGAGATGATCACGGGCAGCCCACTCGCCGCAGAGAATGCCGCACGAACGTCATAGTCCCGCCACTGCTCCAGGACATCGGCGGGGCCCGAAATCTGGTCTTTCCAGTTCCAGATCTCGAAAGGCATGGCAATTCCCAGTCCGACGATCCGGCCCCGGAGTTTGTCCGGCAGCGACTGCTGCATGTCCGCGAGACTCTGACGCATAAAGTCCAGGACCAGGTCGGGCGTCGGGTAGGGATAGGATTGGCGGGCGCGCGTCCGGATCTTGCCACTGAAATCGCAGAGCACCAGTTCGACACTTCGTCGACCAATCTTGAGGCCGAGAGAGAAGATCGCGTCAGGATTAAGGGAAAAGGGAACCGACGGCTGTCCGATCCGTCCGCGGGTCGGCGTGGTTTTGAGCAGGAGCGCGTCTGCCTCGAGGCTCTTGACGATGAGGGTGATGGTCTGGGCCGAGAGACCTGTCAGACGTGCCAACTCTGCCTTGGCCAGCCGGCCGTTGCGGCGGATGAGCGAAAGCACCAGCCTTTCGTTATAGGCCCGGGCGCCGGTCTGGTTGGTGCCACCGCCCAGCTTGGAGCCGCGGTCCAGCCTTGTCCCGGCGGGTTTCGATGTTTCCTCAAGTGCCACGTCGATCATCTCTCGCTGCGAAGCCGCAACTGCAGCTCAAGCAAGAATGGGGGGGTTGCAAAAGGCTGTCAATAAATAAATCAAATTGATTTATTTATTGACAGCCACAATGGCTTGCGTAACTCTAAGATTGCTGAAGTTCCGCCCGAGGATGGCTTGCCGCTGGGAAATCTCCCCGGGCTTGGTCGCGAAGAGTTCAAGGGCCTTTGAGAACAATCGGCCGGGCGTTCAAGCCCGACCTCGAATTTGGGAGGGAAAATCATGACGAAATTCCGTAAGACATTTCACCGCTCCGCTGCTGTCTCGCTTGCCGGCGCGTTTTTGCTTTCGGCCGCCGCTTTCGCCACGCCGGCCCTGGCGGATGATGCCATCGTCGGGCTGATCACCAAGACCAATACCAATCCCTTCTTCGTAAAGATGAAAGAAGGCGCCGAGGCCAAGGCGGCTGAACTGGGTATGGAACTGCGCAGCTTTGCCGGTAAGTACGACGGCGACAATGAGGCGCAGATCTCGGCTATCGAAAGCCTGGTGGCTTCCGGTGCGAAAGGCATCCTGATCACGCCGTCCGATCCCGCCGCCCTGGCCGATACCGTCCGGCGCGCGCGTGAAGCCGGTGTTCTGGTGATTGCGTTGGATACGCCTTTTGACCCGATCGATGCCGCGGACGCGACCTTCGCCACCGACAACTTCAAGGCGGGCGAACTGATCGGACAGTGGGCCGCCGCCAAAATGGGCGCGGATGCCGCCAGCGCCAAGATTGCGACCCTGGATCTTTCGGAGGCTCAGATCACCGTCGACGTGCTGCGCAACCAGGGTTTCCTGAAGGGTTTCGGGGTGGACGTCAAGGATGTGAAAAAGATGTACGACGAGGATGACCCCAGGCTCGTCGGCGGCGATTCCACACGCGGCTCGGAAGAGGGCGGCCGCACGGCCATGGAGAACCTGCTGCAGAAAGATCCGGGCATCAATCTGATCCACACTATCAATGAGCCGGCGGCGGCCGGCGCCTACGAGGCGCTGAAAGCCTTTGGGAAGGAAAAGGATGTGCTGGTGGTATCCGTCGATGGCGGCTGTCCCGGCGTGCAGAACGTGGCTGATGGCGTGATCGGCGCGACCTCCATGCAGTTCCCGCTCAAGATGGCGGCGCTCGGCGTGGAGGCCGTGGCCAAATTCGCCGAGACCGGCGAAAAGCCCCAGAGCACACCGGGCCTGGATTTCTTCAACACCGGCGTCACGCTGATTACCGACCAGCCGGTAGAGGGCGTGCCTTCGATCTCCTCTAAAGAAGGCCTGACCCAGTGCTGGGGCTGATCTGACTCTGAGCTGAGGAACGGGTGTGAATTGATCGAGGCGGTCAGTCGCCGGCCGCCTCTTTCACCGACGTTTCAAGTCCAAGGGGACTCTGACCATGGCCGAGGTGGAGCGGAAGGAAGCCGTGTCTTCGGGGGAAGCGCCGGCTTCCTTCGAGGAGGAAGCGCAGGGGCCGCTCGCCCGGCTGCACTACTTCCTGCATGCCAACCCGACCGCGGCGCCGGCGATCGTTCTCCTGCTGAGCCTGCTCGCCTTTGGCGCGGTGGCCGGCGACCGCTTCTTCACGCCCTTCAACTTCTCGCTGATCATTCAGCAGGTCACGGTGATCGGCATCCTCGGGGTCGCGCAGACCCTGATCATCGTGACGGCCGGTATCGATCTTTCGGTCGCAGCCATCATGGTGCTCAGCTCGGTTGTCATGGGGCGTCTCGGTGTGACCTACGGTTTGCCGGTGGGGGTGGCGCTCGTGGCCGGCTTTGCGGTCGGAACGCTCTGCGGCTTTCTGAACGGTTTTCTGATTACGCGTTTGCGCCTTCCGCCTTTCATCGTGACCCTGGGCACCTGGTCGATCTTCTTTGCCCTGAACCTCTGGTACTCGGATGCCCAGACCGTGCGCAGTTCCGACATCGATTCCCTGGCGCCGGCGCTGAAGTTCTTCGGTGAACGCGTTGGGATCTTCGGGGCGCAGTTCACCTATGGCTCCTTCCTCATGCTCGGGCTCTTCGGCCTCTTCTGGTACATCCTGAACTGGACCGCCTGGGGCCGGCATATCTACGCCGTGGGCGATGACAAGGACGCGGCCGAGCTCTCCGGGATCCGGACGGATCGGACTCTGGTTTCGGTTTACGCCGTGGCCGGTTGCATCTGTGCGCTTGGCGGCTGGATCGCGATCGGGCGTCTGGGCTCCGTCAGCCCGCAGAGCTTTTACGAAGGCAATCTCGACGCCATTACTGCCGTGGTGATCGGCGGCTGCTCGCTCTTCGGCGGCCGGGGCTCGATCCTCGGCACGCTGATCGGTGCGCTGACCGTGGGCGTCTTCCGCTCGGGACTCAAGATCGCGGGGGTCGAGGTGCTCTGGCAGGAGTTCACGGTTGGCCTGCTGATCATCGTGGCCGTCGCCCTTGATCAGTGGATCCGGAAGGTGTCGTCATGACGAGCGAAAGCGGAAGTCCGGTTCTCAAGGCCCGGGGTCTGGTCAAGCGTTACGGCCGGGTCGTCGCAATGGATCGCGCTGACTTCGATCTTGAAGCCGGCGAGATCCTGGCGGTAATCGGTGACAACGGCGCCGGCAAATCCACCTTGATCAAGGCCTTGAGCGGCGCCGTCGTTCCGGACCATGGGACCGTGGAACTGGACGGAAAGGCCGTACAGTTCCGCTCCCCCATGGAAGCGCGCGACGCCGGGATCGAGACGGTCTATCAAACCCTCGCGCTTTCCCCGGCCCTCTCCATCGCGGACAACCTCTTTCTTGGCCGGGAAATCCGCGCGGCGGGTCTTGCGGGCAGTCTTTTCCGCAAACTGGACCGGACGCAGATGCGCCGGATCGCCAGGGAGAAGCTTAGTGAACTGGGCCTGATGACCATCCAGAACATCGATCAGGCGGTAGAAACCCTTTCAGGCGGACAGCGCCAAGGGGTGGCTGTGGTGCGGGCCGCGGCCTTCGGTTCTCGCGTGGTCATCATGGACGAACCGACGGCGGCCCTGGGCGTGAAGGAAAGCCGGCGTGTGCTCGATCTGATCCTGGACGTGAAGTCCAAAGGGCTGCCGATCGTGCTGATCTCCCATAACATGCCCCATGTCTTCGAGATCGCGGACCGGATCCACGTACACCGCCTGGGCCGGCGCATCGCGGTGATCCGGCCTCAGGACTGTTCCATGTCCGATGCGGTGGCGATCATGACCGGCGCGATGGAGCCGCCGGCCTAAAAACTCTCTGCCTTTCGATGAGCAGCATGCTGATCTCAAACGTGAGTTTCGAGCAACCATGATTCAGAAAGCTGCATTGCGCTGTCGCCTGAGATCTGGAGAGCGGTACAGGGAAGCAACGGCGTGTCGGCCGCAACGCTCAGCCTCAGTGTGCGTAGCTTTCCTTGATCTTTTCGATGTGCACCTGACGGCCGAGATAAATCACCTTGACCGCGTCGCTTTTCATTCGGAGAAACGCGTTTATTGCGGCACAGGGATTGTCGTTTGGCTCGGGGTAAAAATCCCAGAGATAGTCGTCAAAGATCATAACCCCGCCAACTTTTAGCGCGTCAAAGCCTCGGACTGCGTCCAGAATGACGTCGTCGGCACGGTGGGACCCGTCGACATAGACAAAATCGTAATAGCAGGTTTGTTGATTGGCCGCGAAAAAGGAAAAAGACGTGCCTTTGAACTTTTCAATCCGGGACGAAAAGTTCCGAAGGTTCTCATCGAATCTCTGTTCGATTGTCTCAAGCCGGTCATGACCTTCGTTTTCGTCACTGCCTTCCCAGGTATCGACGCAGGTCAAATGTGCTTCCGCCAGTTCGGAAGCGATAAAGAAGGACGATGCGCCTTCGAAAGCACCGATCTCCAGTGCTTTAAATTCCTGTTTTTCTTTTAGGCCGTACTTTTCGAAGGTCATGAGCCAGAAGGGAATATTCGAAGAAAACCAGGAAGAGGTGTAGTTCCCGCTGCGATATTGGGAATCATAATCCTGCTTCAGGGCACGAAAGCCTCTCCGCCGAAGCTTCCGGAGCTTTCCGAGAAAGTAGTGCCCCAATAACCCGACAGAAGCGCCAGTCCTGAGCATAAACTGACAATCTCGAAGACTACTCATGACGGCTCACCTGAACAAACCGAAGAAAAAAAGTTCGCACAGGAGGCAAGCTCCCCGACATCCGTGCCCTGTGCCCTTTCACAGCTCTTTTATCTGTTGCCCTCAAAGATCCGTTTTTTAACGGCGGTGTCAGGCGAGCTTTCCGTGGCACTGTTTGTACTTCTTGCCGGAGCCGCAGGGACAAGGGGCGTTGCGCTGCACCTTACCCCAGGTCGAGGGATCGTTGGGGTCGATCTTCGCGGCGGCCGCCCGGGTCTGGGCGGGTTGCGGCGAAGAAGGCGGCGGGCCGTCTGCCTCGGCGCCGGCGCCGACCAGCGCGGGGTCCTGCCGGGTCTCGTGCATTTCCTGCGGTGCCCGCTGGATCATCGCCGCTTCCGGCTCGGCGACTCGCAGCTCCAGACGGCTCAAGAGGGCCGTCACTTCATCCCGCACTTCCGCCAGCATGGCCTCAAAGAGTTCAAAGGCCTCTTTCTTGTATTCGTTCAGCGGGTCGCGCTGGCCATAGGCGCGCAGACCGATGCCGTGCCGCAGGTGATCCAGCGAAAGCAGATGTTCCTTCCACTGTTTATCCAGTATCGAAAGAAGGACCTGCTTCTCTAAGGAGCGCCAGATCTCCGTGCCATAGTTGGCTGTTTTGGCGGCCATCTTCTTGTCGGCGGCATCCGTGATGCGCTGGCGGATCTCCTGATCGGCGATCCCCTCCTCCTTGGCCCAGTCGGCAATCGGCATATCGAGCGCAAAGAGTCGCAGGACCTCCTCATGGAGGCTGCCGATTTCCCACTGTTCGGCGTAGGCATTGGCGGGAATACAGCGTGTGACCAGGTCTTCTATGACCTCGTGACGCATATCGACAATGGTCTCGCGAACGTCATCGGCGCGCATCAGGTCTTTACGTTGCTCGTAGATGACCTTCCGCTGATCGTTCATCACATCGTCGAACTTCAGCAGGTTTTTACGTATCTCAAAGTTACGGGCTTCGACCTTCTGCTGGGCTTTCTCCAGGGCTTTGTTGACCCAGGGGTGGACGATCGCCTCGCCTTCCTGTAGGCCGAGCTTCTGGAGCATCGAATCCATGCGCTCGGAGCCAAAGATGCGCATCAGGTCGTCTTCCAGGCTGAGGAAGAACTTGGAGGCACCCGGGTCCGCCTGGCGCCCGGAGCGGCCGCGGAGCTGATTGTCGATCCGCCGGCTCTCATGGCGTTCACTCGAGATCACGAAGAGGCCGCCTGCGTTCTTCGCGACGTCCTGCTTGGCTTTGACGTCCGCTTCGATTTCGCTGGTCTTGGTGGCGCGGGCGGATTCGTCCTCGATGCTCTCGGCTTCCTGCTTGAGCCGCATATCCACGTTGCCGCCAAGCTGAATGTCCGTGCCGCGGCCCGCCATGTTGGTGGCGATCGTGACCGCGCCCGGCGCGCCGGCCTGGGCAATGATGAAGGCTTCCTGCTCGTGATAGCGGGCGTTCAGGACCTGATGCGGGATCTTCGCCTTTTTCAACTGTGCGGCCAGATGCTCGGATTTCTCGATCGAGACCGTGCCGACCAGCACCGGCTGCTGCCGTTCCCGGCACTCCTTGATCAGTTCGAGGATCGCCGCGTCCTTTTCCTTCGCTGTTCGATAGACTTCATCGTCATGATCTTCGCGAATAAAGGGCAGATTGGTCGGAATCTCGATAACATCCAGGCCGTAGATGTCCGAAAACTCCGCCGCCTCGGTCATGGCCGTGCCGGTCATACCCGCCAGCTTGGGGTAAAGCCGGAAGTAGTTCTGGAAGGTGATGGAGGCCAGGGTCTGGTTTTCCTGCTGGATATGGACGTTTTCCTTGGCTTCCAGAGCCTGGTGCTGGCCCTCCGAAAAGCGACGGCCTTCCATCATGCGGCCGGTGAATTCATCGATGATGACGACCTTGTCGTCCTTGACGATGTAATCCTTGTCGCGCTGGAACAGCTTATGCGCCCGCAGGGCCTGATTGACGTGATGGAGGACGCTGACGTTCTCGATGTCGTAGAGCGAGCCGCCGTCGAGCATTTCGATCTCGTGCAGCAACTCCTCGATCCGCTCCGCGCCGGATTCCGTCAGCGTCACGGCGCGGGCCTTCTCGTCCATCTCGTAGTGCTCGTCTTCGAGCTTCGGGATCAGGGTATTGATCTTCTTGTAGAGCTCCGAGGAATCCTCGGCCGGGCCAGAGATAATCAGGGGTGTCCGCGACTCGTCGACCAGGATCGAGTCCACTTCGTCGACGATCGCATAGTTGAAGTCCCGCTGGACCATGTCCTCCGGCTGCGTCGCCATATTGTCACGCAGATAGTCGAAACCGAATTCGTTGTTGGTGCCGTAGGTCACGTCGCAGGCATAGGCCTGACGGCGCATCTCGTTCGGCAGGCCCGAAACGATGCAGCCGACGCTCAGACCCAGAAAGCGGTAAATCTGCCCCATCCACTCGGAGTCACGCTGGGCCAGGTAATCGTTGACCGTCACCACGTGGACGCCCTTGCCGCTGAGCGCGTTGAGGTAGACGGCCAGGGTTGCGACCAGGGTTTTGCCTTCACCCGTCTTCATCTCGGCGATTTCGCCGCGGTGCAGGACAGTGGCACCGATGAGCTGGACGTCGAAATGGCGCTGACCCAGGGTGCGCTTTGCCGCCTCGCGCACAGTGGCGAAGGCCTCGACCTGCAGGTCGTCGAGCTTGGTGCCTTCGGCCACTTTCTGGCGGAATTCGTCGGTTCTGGCTCTTAGCTCTTCGTCGCTGAGGGCTTCCAGCGTCGGTTCGAGAGCATTGATGGCGTTGACGGTTTGGCCAAGACCCTTGATGTAACGGTCGTTAGCAGATCCAAACAGCCGCTTTGCGAGCGCGCCGAACATTGATGACCTCGAACAGAAATTGAACGGAAAGCATGCGGAACTCGGAGTGACAAATAGGCGTCCGCGCAGTGCCTGTCAACGCTGGCAGGCCGCGGAAGTCAGCCGTAAAGAGAAGGTAAATTCGCCCTTTGCCGGTTTTGAGCCCATTCCTTCTGAGAATCCCGATCCCCAGCCCTCCACAATTTTCCGTGTTTTTTCTGTAATTTCAGATGGCTCCCTCAATTCATTGGTTTGCGCCTTGCGTGAACGCGCTCTTGTCCCGGCGCACCCGCCGTGCAAGATGGCTACCTGAAGAGAGAGCCAGAGATGGGGAAGGGCCTTGGCGCGTTTGAAGTGTGACAGAAAGGGATATCCGATCGTCCTCGCTTTAAGATTTTCGGTCTCTCTGCTAAGCGCCGCGCTTCTGGCTCTCGCTTTTGCGCCCTTTGCCGCAGCCGATACACAAAGGTCGGTGCAGAGTCTCACAGACTTGGATTACGTGGCTGAGACGGCAATCGACGGCGGGGTGGGGGCGAAACCCTCGATTCCACTGCGCAAAACCTCGCCTTTGACCGTCGAACCGGTCGAGCCGCTACCTCAGGCTCTGCCGGATAGCGAGGCGGGCGAAGCTGCGCCGTCCGAAACCCTGGGGTCGGCCATGCGGGACATGATCCGCCGCAATCCGGTCGTGGCCCTGGTCGAGGGAGAGGAAATCCGCTGGGTCGATGTCGTCGAATCGGCGAAGGATCTGCCGGCTGAGTACCAGAAAAACCTGGAAGCGATCTTCCCGGCTCTTTTGGACCGTTTGATCGACCTCAAACTGCTGGCAAGGGAAGGCCGGGCGGAAGATCTGGATGACGATGAGGCCCTGCAGCGCCGGGTTAAGGCTTACGAAGACCTGCTGGTCCGCGATGCCTATGTCACCGCGAAGATTGCGCCGCAGGTCGCCGAAGCCGAGGTGCGAGCCCGTTACTTTGAGGTGCTGCGTGCGAATGCCGCTCTGACCGAGCGTCACCTGCATCACGTGGTCGTGGGCAGCCGGGCCGAAGCCCTGGCGGTCGTGCAGTCACTGGATGACGGCATGGATTTCGCCCAACTGGCGCGTGATTACTCAACCGGTGATTCGGCCACACGAGGGGGTGATCTGGGTTTTATGCGGCGTGAGAACCTCGCGCCGGGGTTCGCCGCCACGGCTTTCGATCTTGAAGTCGGCAGCTATAGCCGCCGGCCTTTGCGCACGCAGTTCGGCTGGCATGTGATTCGGGTCGAAAGCGAGCGCAAGGCGGTGCTGCCGACCTACGAAGAGCTGGCGCCAACACTGCGCGAGGAATTGACCCGGCAGCGGATCAACAGCGTCCTGAAGCGCCTGCGGTCGGAGGCGGACCTGGAACTCTTTCCCGAAGAGTGATCCCCGCCGGGCGAAAGCCCTCTGGTTGCGACTGGAGCTGCCTGCTCGCGGGATTTCACCCAACTGTTATGCAAGCAGGCTTGTGTGGGGCCGGCCCGCGTGCAACAAAACTGCTGAAATAACAGCAAAAGGCCTGACTTTGGCCTTCGTGCCGAAATCCGGCTTTTTTTAGGAGACGCTGTCATGCGCATAAAAAATCTTCTCGTTCCGGCATTTTGTGCCCTTTCGGTCGCATTTGCTCTTCCGGTACAGGCACAGGATAGCGGGGCGGAAGACGATCCCGTCGTCGCGCGTGTCGGTGGTGAGGACATCCTGCAGTCCGAGGTTCTCGCGCTGGCGCAGAACCTGCCGCCGCAGCAGCAGGCACAGATCGCCTTGATCTTCCCGGCTCTGGTCGAGCAGATGATCGATCTCAAGCTGGTCGGCCAGGCCGGCCGGAAAGCTGGCCTCGCCGAGGATGAGGAAGTCCGTGAGCGCGTGAAACGCGCCGAAAACCAGATCATTTCGCAGGTCTATGTCGTGCGTGAGATTGAGACCGAGGTGACCGACGAGAAGGTCCGCGCCGAATACGACAAGTTCATCCAGGACAACCCGCCGCAGAAAGAGGTGCGGGCGCGCCACATTCTGGTCGAGGGAGAAGATCAGGCGAAGAAGTTGATCGTGGAACTGGATGGCGGGGCCGACTTTGCGGCTCTGGCGACCGAGCATTCCACCGGCCCCTCCGGCGCTCAGGGCGGCGATCTGGGCTTCTTCGGCGAAGGTCAGATGGTCCCTGAGTTCTCCGATGCGGCTTTCGCGATGGAGGCCGGCCAACACAGCAAGGAACCGGTCCAGACCCAGTTCGGCTGGCACGTGATCAAGGTCGAGGAAACCCGCCTGGGTGAGCAGCCCTCCTTCGAGGACATGCAGGAAGAACTGCGCTCCGAGCTGTCGCGTGGTGCCTATCAGCAGATTCTCTCGAAGCTGCGGGAAGGCGCGGAGATCGAGATCGTCTCTCCGGAGAGCGAAGAGCCGGCCCAGGGCGAGACTGCCCCTGCAGAGGGTGAAAGCAAGAGCGAGAGCACGACGCAGTAGCCTCCGGCGACATTCTTCTCTATCACTGCCTCTTCGATCGCCCATAGGCGTGGCCTCAGGCTCTTGCCCGAAGCCGCGCCCGCGGCGGTGAGGCAGGAGTTGTCGCGATATGTCTTTGAAAGTCTCCCCCTTGGCACCGGCAGCCTTTCCGGAGCTGCCGCCGCTCGCCGGTCTGGAAATCACCACGGGCGCCTGCGGTCTGCGCTACAAGGACCGCAGCGATGTCTGCATCATGCTGCTGGAGCCCGGCACCACGGTGGCCGGCGTTCTGACCCGCTCCTTGACCGCCTCCGCCCCGGTGCTCTGGTGCCGGGAGGCGCTGAAGCAGGGCAGCGCCCGCGCGGTGGTGGTCAATTCAGGGAATGCTAACGCCTTTACCGGCGCGGCGGGGACCGGCTCCGTCGAGCGGACTGTCACGGCCGTGGCCGAACTGGCCGGCTGTCGCGTGGAGGAGGTCTTTGTAGCCTCCACGGGGGTGATCGGCGAACCGCTGCCGGACGAGCGCCTGACCGGCGCGCTGGCGGAACTGGCCAAAGGCCTGCGTCCTGACGCCTGGCCCGAGGCGGCGGCGGCGATCATGACCACCGACACTTACCCCAAAGGCGCGACCCGCAGCGCTGAGATCGGCGGCAAGCGGGTTACCATCAACGGTATCGCCAAAGGCTCCGGCATGATCGCGCCCGACATGGCGACCATGCTGTCCTTCCTGGCGACTGACGCCAGTCTGCCGGCAGGCCTCTTGCAGGAACTGCTCAGCGACAGCATCGAACGGACCTTCAATGCGATCACGGTCGACGGCGATACCTCGACCAGCGATACGGTGCTGCTGCTGGCGACCGGCAAGGCGGGCAATGAGGCGCCGTCGGGCGCCGCCGATCCGGCCTTGGCGGGATTCAAGGAGGCGCTGGAAGACCTGCTCCGGGATCTTGCCATTCAGGTGGTCAAGGACGGAGAAGGCGCGAGCAAGTTCGTGACCATCGATGTTACCGGCGCGGAAAACGCGCGTGCGGCGCGGACCATCGGACTGGCGATTGGCAACTCACCTTTGGTCAAGACGGCTGTGGCCGGCGAAGATCCCAATTGGGGCCGCATCGTGATGGCGGTGGGGAAGGCCGGTGAGCACGCAGACCGGGACCGGCTTTCCATCAGGATCGGCGGCTTCGAGGTCGCCAAGAACGGTTGGGTGGTGCCAGGATACGACGAAGCGCCTGTGGCCGAACACATGAAGGGCCAGGATATCGACATCGCCGTCGATGTCGGGGTCGGCGCTGGTGCGGCCCGGGTCTGGACCTGCGACCTGGGTCACGGCTATATCGATATCAACGCCGATTACCGCAGTTAGGACAGAGCCTTATGGCTGAAGATACGGATCTCGGAGGCTGCTGGGCGGCCGGCGAACGGAATGCGGCGCCCGCGAAACCGTTGGTGTTCGTGGCGGCTGTGGCTCTGATCGATGTCGACGGCCGGGTTCTGATTGCGCAGCGCCCGCCCGGCAAGGCCATGGCCGGGCTCTGGGAGTTTCCCGGCGGCAAGCTCGATCCCGGTGAGACACCGGAACAGGCGCTGGTTCGCGAGCTTGCCGAGGAACTCGGCATCGACACCCGGGAAAGCTGCCTGGCGCCCTTGGCTTTCGCTTCCCACAGCTACGACGACTTTCACCTTTTGATGCCGCTTTTCGTCTGCCGCATCTGGAAGGGAACGGTGACGGCGCGGGAAGGTCAGGCCCTCAAGTGGGTGCGCCCGGCGCGCCTGGGTGACTATCCCATGCCGGAGGCTGATGTGCCCTTGGTGGCACAGTTGCGCGACCTGCTCTAGTTCTTTCGGTCTTTGGGCTTGAGCTGCGGAGCGAGGTCCTCGGCACTCTGCTCCGCAACTCCGAGGGCATCGGCTAATCGGCCCTGGGCGCTGCCGGGACGCAGCGGCTGTTGCTGGGAGGCATCGGGTGCCCAGCCGGTCAGGGTCAGAATGTCGAAGGTCGCGGGCAGGCGTCCGTCCGCATCCCCGAACATCTCCTGATAGATCTCCGCGGCGCGGAACAGGGTCGCCCGCCGGGTCGGGGTCCGCCGGCGGGTGTGGATCGCGTTGCTTTCGCCCATCCCGCGGAGGTCCTGCATGAGCTTGAAGGCGTTGGGATAGCTGACCGTGATCCGATCCACGTCCGCGACCGGCAGGGCGAAACCCGCGCGCTGCAGCAGGGCGCCGGCATCCCGGAGGTCGGCCAGCGGGGAGAGTCTTGGGCTGGCGCCGCCCTCGATCTCGATCTCCGCCTGCATCAGGGCCGTGCGCAGTTCCTGCAGCGTTTCGCCGCCCAGCATCGCGCCCAGGAACAGACCGTCGGGTTTCAGGCAGTGGCGGATCTGGATCAGTGCGCCCGGCAGGTCGTTCGTCCAGTGCAGGGAAAGGTTTGACACCACCAGTTCGAAGCTCTCCGGCGCGAAAGGCAGATGTTCTTCGTCCGCCGCCAGCTTGATGCCGCCGCGCGGAAAGTTTTCGGCGGACCTGGCCATCGCGGCCGACAGGTCGCAGGCCACGAAGTGCTGGATATCAGACCGGTCCGACAGCGCGGCAGCCATCGCCCCGCCCCGCGCGCCGAGATCGAGGCAAGCGGGAAAGCGTCGGGTCACATCGAGAAGCCGGTCCGCAAGGCGTTGCGCGACGGCCTCGAAAAGAAAGCTGTAGTCGGCGATGCCGCGCGCGGCACGGTCACGGTGCCGGCGTACGAGCTGACGATCAAAGACGTTCATCACATCGCTCATGGCTTTTCCCGTTAGTGCCCCGTGGTTCTCTTGCTTCGCGTTCCGGGCGATATCAAAGAAGGAGGCGCTTGGCAAACCTTCCCGAAATCCACTCCCTGCAACAAGGCTCTTCGTTGGGGGATTGCGGGTCCGGGCCCGGCCGGTGCATGCTCTCCTGCATGCAGGGAGTAAAAGCGATCGCAAGCCTGGCGCTGGACTCGGTTTTGCCGCCCACCTGTGCGAAGTGCCGGGTGGTGGTGGAGCGGAACGGCACGATCTGTGCTGATTGCTGGGCCGGTCTGCGCTTTCTCAGCGCACCCTGGTGCGAGGCCTGTGGTTTCCCCTTCGAATATGACGGCGCGGCCGCCGATTCTGACGTTCTGTCCGGCAGGGACGGCCCGCTTTGCGCGGATTGTCTTGCGCGGCCGAAAGTCTTTGCCCGCGCCCGTGCGGCCTTGGCCTACGACGACGCCAGCCGGGATCTCATTCTGGCCTTCAAGCATGCGGACCGGACCGAGACGACCGCCACGCTGGCAACCTGGATGGCGCTTGCCGGGAATGAGCTTCTGACAGAGGCGGAGATCCTCTTGCCGGTGCCGCTGCACTGGCGACGCTTGTTCCTCCGGCGCTACAATCAGTCGGCCCTCTTGGCGCAAAGGCTCGCCGAGCGCTATGGCAAGGCCGTGGCCTGCGATGTTTTGCAGCGCCGGCGGGCAACCCGCTCCCAAGGCCATCTGAGCGGCGAAGCACGCCGGCGAAACGTAGCGGGTGCATTCAGGATCAAGCCCGCCAAGCGCGCCCTGATCGAGGGGCGGCGGGTTCTGCTGATCGACGATGTCTATACGACTGGCGCTACGGTGGAGGCTTGCGTTTCCTGCCTGTTGCGGGCCGGCGCAGGGGCTGTCGATGTCCTGACCCTGGCGCGGGTGCTGCGCGCATGAAGGGGCGCGCCTGCGTCTAATCTCTCACCCAAGATGGTAAAATTAAGGTGATTTCGGTTCTCGGGGCTGTAATTTAACCATGACGTGCCTAAATCTCGGGGGTTATATAGCTTTTTGAGAGCTTCACGCCGCCGGACCGGCCAGAGAAGAATGAACGATCTGGCGGTATTACGGCGAAAACAACATTTCAGAGAGTAAAATGTCGGAACAGCAGTCACCGGTGATCGAGGTCTATTCAAGCATGCTGTGTGGTTTTTGCGCGCGGGCGAAACGCCTGCTCGAAGCAAAGGGCGCGCGCTACGATGAAATCGACATCATGTTACAGCCGCGGCGCCGGCCGGAGATGATCGAGCGCGCCGGCGGTCGGACCAGCGTGCCGCAGATCTTCATCGACGGAAAGCACATCGGCGGCTGTGACGATCTCTACGCGCTGGAGCAGCAGGGCAATCTGGACCCGCTCCTGATGAAAGCCTCTTGACGGAGAGCCCGCAACCGACGGGCGGTTTCACGGCCGCCTGTATCCAGTTGACGGCAGCGGCAGATCACGCGCCGAGCCTGGCGGTTGCCGAGGATTTCATTCGGCAAGCCAGGGATGCCGGCGCCGACTTCATCATGACGCCCGAGACGACGTCCATGATCGAGTCCCGGCGGGCGGCAGCCATCGAAAAATCCTATCCGGAGGACAGTCATCCGGGAATCGCGCTCTTTCGCAAGCTTGCGGCCGAACTGGATATCTGGCTGCTGGCCGGGTCCTTCGGCATCGGGATCGGCGAAGTCGAACCCGGCGTAACCAAGCTCGCGAACCGCTCCTTTCTCTTCGACCCCAACGGCAATGTTACGGCCCGTTACGACAAGATCCACATGTTCGATGTGGCGATCCCGGACGGTCAGACCTACCGGGAGTCCGCCACTTATCAGCCTGGTGAGAAGGCGGTCGTCGCCGACCTGCCCTGGGGCCGCCTGGGGCTGACAATCTGCTACGATCTGCGCTTTCCGCCGCTCTATCGGGCGCTGGCGGAGGCCGGTGCCGCCTTCATAACGGTGCCATCGGCTTTCACCCGAATCACCGGTGCGGCGCACTGGCATACGCTCCTGCGGGCCCGGGCCATAGAAACCGGCTGTTACATTTTCGCACCGGCCCAGTGCGGCACCCATGCCGGCGGCCGGCAGACCTACGGTCATTCGCTGATCGTTTCGCCCTGGGGCGAAATCCTGGCCGACGGTGGCGAGGAGCCGGGCTTTCTAACTGCGGAAGTCGATCCCGCCGCCGTGACCAAGGCGCGCTCAATGGTGCCGTCGCTTTCCCATCCCAGGGACTTCGCACCGCCCCTTTAAGGACTCAGGTTTAGGGACGACTCAGGCTTCCCGTCGCGCGCACATCCTTTGGATTGCGGCCGGCTTCGGCTGTTCGACCGTCAGATCTTCATAGGCCATCACCCGAAGCTGACCGGCGACCGCATCGAGCAGTTCGCCTGGCTTCAGCAGAAAATCGGGATTTGAAGGCCGGCCGAAAGCTTCGTTTCCCTGGGCGAAGGTCTCATAGATCAGAACCCCGTCCGGTGCGACGGCCCGGACAATGTCGGGCAGGATGGGTCTGTGCAGATAGTTCGTGACAACGACACCCGCGAAGCCGGCTGCCGGAAAGGGGAAAGCGCTGCCGTCTTCCAGATCCTGCGCCTGCAGCGATAACTCTTTCCGCGAACGCAAGTGGTCGATCCGTGACAGATCTTTGTCGACGGCGAGAACCGGGTGACCGGCTTCAAGAAAAAGACGGCTGTGTCGTCCGGCGCCGCAGGCCAGGTCCAGCAGCTTGCCGCCGGCCGGCACCAAAGGTGCGAAGCGCCGCACCCAGGTGGAAGGCTCACCGTCTTTTGACTGCGTTCCGGCGGTGTGGGCCTGCGGGCCTTGCGTCATTTTCCTTGATCCCTGGCTGTTTCGTAAGTCTTATCGTTGATAAGGTGGGTTTCAGGCTACGATTATTGCCCTAAATCAGGTTGCGGCGGTCTGAAACGGGACGGATACGAGCGAGATGATAGTTTTCGATCTGAGATGCAAAAAAGACCATGTCTTTGAGGCCTGGTTCAAGGACAGTGCGACCTTTCAGGAGCAGGTCGAGGCTGGTGTGGTCCGTTGCCCGGTCTGTGGCTCGAAGCGTGTCGAAAAGGCTCTTATGGCGCCGAATGTCACCTCTCGTCGTCAGAACAAGGAAGCATCGTCAAGTTTGCCGGCCACCGCTGGAGAGCCTGCCATGCCACCCGCGGAGGCTGGTGGTTCGGTGACCACCAACGCCGACCTCGAGAAGGTGACCGAGGTGATGCGCGCACTCACGGAACTGCGCGAAAACGTGGAGCGGGAATGCGACTACGTTGGCGCCGATTTTGCCGAGGAAGCCCGCAAGATCCACTACGGCGAAACCGAAGCGCGCGGCATCTATGGTGAATCCAGCGATGAGGATGCCAAGGCTCTGGAGGACGAGGGCGTGGAGTTCGCCCGTGTGCCCTGGATTCCCCGCCACGATTCTTAATACCAAGGCGCGTTGATAATGCCCCTTGGTATAAGGCGCGCAACCCGGCCTAGGTTTTTGTCGCGAACAGCATGTAATTGACGTCCAGATCGCGCCTGGACAGCCGCCAGCGCTCGTTGATCGGGTTGTAGACCACACCGCTGATATCCTCGATCTGCAGACCCTGCGCCCGCAGAAGTCCAGTCAGCTCCGATGGCCGGAGGAATTTCCGCCAGTCGTGCGTGCCGCGCGGCAGCCAGCGCAGGACATATTCCGCGCCCAGGATCGCCATGAGATAGGACTTGGGCGTTCTGTTGAGTGTCGAGGCCACCATGCTGCCGCCTTGTTTGACCAGGGCGCAGGCGGATCTGGAAAAAGAGGTGACATCGGCGACATGCTCGATGACCTCCATGTTCAGGACCACGTCGAATGTCTGCCCTTCGGCCAGGAGGTCCTCGGCGGTCGCATGGCGGTAATCGATCTCGAGACCGACCTCGGCCGCATGGGTGCTGGCGGTTTTGATGTTCCTTTCGGCGGCGTCGACCGCGGTGACCTCGGCGCCGAGGCGTGTCAGCGGTTCGCTCAACAGCCCGCCGCCGCAGCCGATGTCCAGCAAGCTGATGCCCGAGAGGGGCCGATCCGCCATGGGGTCCTTGCCGAAATGCCGCGCCACCTGGGCGCGGATGTAACCGATGCGGGTCGGGTTGAGCTGATGCAGTGGCCGGAACTTTCCCGACGGGTCCCACCATTCGGCGGCTATGGCCGAGAACTTCTCGATCTCCTGGTCATCGACGCTGGTGCGGTCCTGAACCTTGGTCATGTCCTGTCCGTTTCGACGAAATTTATCTGTGGTGGAGCTGGCGGTATACTTGCCACCCCTTGCCCTAAAGAGTATGGATAGCCGCCGCTCTGCCGGCAACCTGATCGTTTCCTTTTTACTTCAAGGTCGTTATGTCCCGAATAGTCATGAAATTCGGTGGAACCTCGGTGGCCGATCTGGATCGGATCCGCCACGTTGCGCAGCGGGTCAAGGCCGAAGTCGAAGCCGGTCATGAGGTGGCCGTTGTCGTCTCCGCCATGTCGGGTGTTACGAACCAACTGATCGGATATGTGGATTCGGCGGCCAAACTCGCGGATCTGCGCGAGTACGACGTGGTGGTGTCTTCGGGTGAGCAGGTGACCAGCGGGCTGCTCGCGATCGTGCTGCAGTCGATCGGCGTCAATGCTCGTTCCTGGCTGGGCTGGCAGGCACCGATCAAAACCGACGGCAGCCACGGCAGCGCACGCATTCAGGACATCGCCGTCGATGACATCGTCCGCCGTTTCGGCGAAGGCCAGGTTGCGGTCTTCGCCGGGTTTCAGGGGATCGGTCCCGACGGCCGGATCTCGACCCTGGGCCGGGGCGGTTCCGACACTTCGGCGGTGGCGCTGGCGGCGGCCCTGCGGGCCGACCGCTGCGATATCTACACCGATGTCGACGGGGTCTATACCACCGATCCCCGGATCGTCTCGAAGGCCCGTAAGCTGGAAAAGATCACGTACGAAGAGATGCTCGAAATGGCGTCACAGGGCGCCAAGGTCTTGCAAACCAGGTCCGTCGAAATGGCGATGAAGCATTCGGTCCGTGTTCAGGTCCGCTCCAGCTTCAACGAGTCCGAGGGTACTTTGGTTGTTGATGAGGATGAAATCGTGGAAGACGCACTTGTAAGCGGCATTGCCTACAGCCGGGACGAGGCCAAGATTACCTTGATCCGCGTACCCGACCGGCCCGGGATCGCCGCCGGCATTTTCGGGCCGCTGGCCGATGCCTCGATCAATGTCGATATGATTGTGCAGAGCTATTCGGCAGACGGTAACTCGACCGATATGACCTTCACGGTGACGAAGGCCGATATGGAACGGGCCGTGTCGGTTCTGGAAGACCATAAGGATGAGCTGAAGTACGATGCCCTGACCTCGGACCCGAACGTGGTCAAGGTCTCCGTCATCGGCGTCGGCATGCGCAGCCACGCGGGCGTCGCCAAGCGCATGTTCACCGCGCTTGCGGAAAAAGGCATCAATCTGCAGGTCATTTCCACCTCGGAAATCAAGGTCAGTGTGCTGCTGGCTGAGGAATATGCCGAGCTGGCCCTGCGGAGCCTCCACACCGCCTATGGCTTGGACGCCGCATAAAACGCCATACATCTTGTGTCGACCTGGTGTAAGATCGGCCTGTTATGAATGCTCCGCCGCGCAACCCATCAATGCAAAAACCGGCAGGCAGCGACTCTGGGGCGAGTGATGCGCCAGAGGCTGCACTTCCGGGTGGTGAACCGCGATCCGGTGGCGATGTAAAATCGCCGGAGGCGCGAACGCAGGGACTGCGCCCGCCCGAGCCCAAAGCCCTGGATGCCAGGCCGCACGACAACAAGCCTCACGATGGGCGCTCCCACGATTGGGCCGGCTCCCGGCGTTTGCTGCGCCTGCTGCGGGAGCTGATGAAGGAGCGTGGCGGCAGCCAGCAGAAACTCGACAAAATCGTCCAGTTGATCGCCCAGGATATCGTGGCGGAGGTCTGCTCGATCTACGTCCTGCGACCCGGTGATGTGCTGGAACTCTTTGCCACCATGGGCCTGAAGCCCGAGGCCGTGCATCAGACCCGGTTGCATGTTGAAGAGGGTATCGTCGGTCAGGTAGCGGCGCTCGCCATGCCGCTGGCCCTTTCCGACGCGCAGAAGCATCCTAACTTCGCCTATCGCCCGGAAACCGGTGAGGAGATCTATCAGTCTCTGCTGGGTGTGCCGATACAGCGCGCGGGCCGTGTGATCGGTGTCCTGGCCGTGCAGAACGTCACCTCGCGCAGCTATACCGACGAAGAGGTGGAGGCGCTCGAGACCGTTGCCATGCTTCTGGCGGAGCTCTTCGCGGGCGGCGAGATCGACCTCGTGGACGAGACTGCGAGCGGCGGTGAAGGTCAGGGCAAACCCATGCGGTTGGACGGCCTGGCCTTGAACGAAGGGCTCGCCGCCGGCTACGTGGTGCCGCATACGCGCGGCATCGTTATTTCCCAGGTGATCGCCGATGACCCGGAAGCGGAGCGCACCCGTTTGGTCGAGGCCGTCGCGGAGATGCGCGGTGCCATTGACGATCTTCTGGCCCGGGCGGACATCGCAGAGCTTGGCGAACATCGAGAGGTTCTCGAGGTTTACCGCATGTTCGCGGAAGACAAGGGCTGGATCGGGCGCATCGATGAGGCGATCCTCAGCGGCCTGACGGCCGAGGCGGCGGTGGAAAAGATCCAGGTCGACACCCGGGCGCGCATGTCCAAGGTGAAGGATCCCTATCTCAAGGAACGCCTGTCGGACCTGGAGGACCTGGGCAACCGTCTGCTCCATCATCTGCTGGAACTGGATGGTTCCGATGCGCAGGACCTGCCTGACGAGATGGTGCTGGTCGCCCGGAACCTCGGGCCGGCGGAACTGCTGGACTATGATGCTGAGCGGCTGCGTGCGGTGGTGCTGGAAGAGGGCTCGCCGACCGCGCATGTCGTGATCATGGCCCGGGCGCTCAATATTCCGGTCATCGGACGCTGCCGGGATATCGTGACCTCGGCACGTGCCGGCGACCGGATCGTGGTGGACGCCGACAACGAACAGGTTCTGCTGCGGCCGAATGCCGAGGTTTCCGCGAGCTTCGCCAACACCATCGCCGAGCGCGACCGGCGCAAGGAGATCTTCGCGGCGACCCGGGATCTGCCGCCGGTCACTGCTGACGGCCAGCGCATCTCCCTGAACATCAATGCGGGACTTTTGATCGACGTCCCGCACCTGCATGACAGCGGCGCGGATGGCATCGGCCTCTACCGTACCGAGATTCCTTTTATGGTGCGCGATACCTTCCCCGGGATCACGGCGCAGACGGAGCTTTACGGACGGATCGTCGAGCAGGCGGCGGGGAAGCCGGTTACCTTCCGGACGCTCGATGTCGGCGGTGACAAGGTTTTGCCCTATTGGCAGGGCGAGGTGGACGAAAACCCCGCCATGGGATGGCGGGCCATAAGGATCGGCCTGGATCGCCCGGCCGTGCTGCGTCAGCAGCTCCGGGCCCTGCTGCGCGCCGCGCAGGGCGGGGAATTGCGGATCATGTTCCCGATGATCAGTGACGTCGCGGAGTTCGAATCGGCCCGCGCCCTGCTCGATCGCGAAATTCAGCGGGAAACCTCACGGGACGGACTGCTGCCCTCCACCGTCAAGGTCGGGGTCATGCTGGAGGTGCCGTCTCTAGTCTGGCAGCTACCAGCGCTCCTGAACCACGTTGACTTCATTTCAGTCGGCAGCAACGACCTCTTTCAGTTTCAGTTCGCGGCTGACCGCGGCAATCCACGGCTGGTGCGCCGATACGACGTGCTGGCGCCAGGTTTTCTAAAACTGCTGCACGGTATCGCGGAGCAGGCAAACGCGCGCGGGGTTGCGCTCTCGCTCTGCGGCGACATGGCGGCGCATCCGCTCGAGGCCATGGCGTTGCTGGGTTGCGGCTTCACCAGCCTCTCCATGCCGGCGCCGAGTGTTGCGCCCATCAAGACCATGGTGCGCAGCCTGGCGCTTTCGGCTTTGCGCGACGCGGTGCGTCCGTGGCTCGATCTTCCCGACCAAAGCCTGCGCAGCCGTCTGCGCGACTACGCGCAGGATAAGGGCGTGGAGGTCTAGAGGGAGCCCCCTGCCTTCTTCTTGCGGGGAGCTGTTTCTCGTTCTTGACCCTTGTGCATTGCTGGACGTTAACAGATTTTGCTACAAATCCCGGGAGCGAGCCGAGTCGGTGATGAACGCGACTCGAGGGGCGTCGAAGAACTCTCTCCTTCAGGAAAGCGGGCAATAAAATAAAAACCCATTATTAACCAAGATGCTTTAGTTTTCCGTGATGCTTAGGTTTTCTATGTCACTCAGTTCAACATCATGGCGCGAAGCAGATCGTGAAGCCTAAAAAAGACGACCAAGAACCTCTTCTGAACGTCGGCGATGTCAATCTCGCCCCCCGAGAGACCGTTTCTGCGACCCTGCGGCGGCATCGAAAGCAAACGGGGCAGAACCTTAAGGCCGTCGCGGAGGCCTTGCGCATCCGCTACGTCTATCTCGAGGCGATTGAACAGGGCCGCTACGATGCCCTGCCCGGCCCGACCTATGCGCTGGGCTTTATCAAGACCTACGCCGAGTATCTCGATCTGGATGAAGACGAGATCGTACAGCGCTTCCGCGAGGACGTTGACGGCCTGGACGATCAGACACAGCTCGTCTTTCCGTCGCCGGTTCCGGAAGGCAAGGTGCCAGGCGGCGCGATCCTTCTGGTCGCCCTGCTAATGGGCTCGATGGCCTATGGTGGCTGGCACTACCTCTCTAATCGCGACTCGGGCTTTGCCGACTTCATACCGGCCTTGCCCGATCGCCTTCAGGCGCTGTTTGACGGTGAAACCGCCGCCGCGCCGGAGCGCGAACTGGCAGGAATTCCCGAGGTCTCTACAGCGGCCGAGGCCAGCGGCGGCAGTGCCGACACGACTTCGACGACGGTAACGGCAACTGTGGCGACCAGCCCGACAGCGTCGCAGACCGAGCCCGAAGTGGTTCAAGAAACGGCACCGCAAGAAACTGTCGCGACGAATGCACCTGCTACGCAGGCTGACAGCGCGCCGGCACCCGCATTGCGGCAGGAAACCACCGAAGACAGCGCCGGAGCTGAGCAAACGACGGCTTCGGCCGCCACCACGGTGGCTGTACCCGAGCCGCGGTCCGCTGATCCGGTGACTGAGTCTTCCACTGCCGCTGTTGCTGAAAGCAGTGTTACGGTGGCCACTCTGGCAGCGCCAAGGGCGCCGGAGCCGGAAGCGACGGCAAGTGCTTCGGCTGAAAGCGCTGCGGATTCGGCGCAGGGCACGACCGTGATTTCGTCGGAAAGCGTCACCAACCAGGTGGCCGCGGCGGAAATTCCGGCGGCGCCCGCAGCTCCGGTGACGACACAGACCGTATCGGTACCCGATGCGACGCAGCCGCAGGTCTACGGCGAAGACAACGCGGATGCGCGCATTATTCTGCGTGCGACGCAGGATGCCTGGGTCCAGGTCAGGGACAGCGCCAACGAACTGCTGCTGACCCGGGTTCTGCGTGAAGGCGACGTTTACCGGGTCCCGAACCAGGAAGGCCTGACCCTCCTGACCGGGAATGCAGGCGGCATCGACGTTCTGGTTGATGGAACACTGTTGGCGCCCCTGGGGCCGGTTGGTTCGGTGCGGCGCGACCTCGCTCTCGACCCACAGGTTCTGCTGGCCGGCACCGCCGCGCAGTAACGGGATCTTTGCCCTCCGGTCCTTTTGTCTCAGCGCCTGCGCACTTGAAGTTTGGGCGCAAAGAGCGCATTTTCCCGCTTGAAACGTGAGGGCAGGCCGTCAGGCCTGCCTCCTGCTTAGGACAGTCGGCGTGATGATCGCTGCCTGCGTGAGCTAACTGTTTGAAAAGGCGGCCAATTCCTGACTGGCGATTGGCCCCAGGGGTAAGAGCGAAAGCATGAGTGTTCGGCCCTACCGCGACATCTATCGCCGAAAGTCCCGCCAGATCTCCGTCGGTAACGTGAAGGTTGGAGGCGACGCGCCGATCACGGTGCAGTCCATGACCAACACCCTGACCACGGATGTCGCCGCGACGGTGGCGCAGGTTCATGCACTCGAGGAGGCCGGCGCCGACATCGTGCGCATCTCCTGCCCGGACGAAGATTCGACCGAAGCCCTGGCCCGGATCATTCCGCAGGTTTCGGTGCCGATCGTCGCGGACATCCACTTTCACTACAAGCGCGCTATTGAGGCCGCCGAGGCCGGAGCAGCCTGTTTACGGATCAATCCGGGCAATATCGGCAGCAGTGATCGGGTGCGCGAGGTGGTGAAGGCGGCGAAGGACTACGGCTGTTCCATGCGGATCGGCGTCAATGCCGGTTCCCTGGAGCGCGATCTGCTGGAAAAGTACGGCGAGCCCTGCCCCGAGGCGATGGTGGAGTCGGCACTCAACCACATCCGTATTCTCGAGGATAATGACTTTTTCGAGTTCAAAATCTCCTGCAAGGCTTCCGATGTCTTTCTGGCGGTGGCGGCCTATCAGGGCCTCGCCGACGTCTGCGACTATCCGCTGCATATCGGCGTAACCGAAGCGGGAGGCTTGCGCATCGGGACCATCAAGTCGTCGGTCGGTCTGGGCGCGCTGCTTTGGGCCGGTATCGGCGACACCTTGCGTGTTTCGCTCTCCGCGGATCCGGTCGAGGAGATCAAGGTCGGCTTCGATCTGCTCAAGTCGCTCAATCTGCGCCATCGTGGCGTCAACGTGATCTCCTGCCCCTCCTGCGCTCGTCAGCAGTTCGACGTCATCAAAACGGTCGAGGTGCTGGAGAAGCGCCTGGCGCACATCACCACCCCCATGACCCTTTCGGTCATCGGCTGCGTGGTCAACGGGCCTGGCGAAGCGCGGGAGACTGATATCGGTTTCACCGGCGGCGGCAACGGTACCCATCAGGTCTATGTGTCCGGTCTTCAGGATCACCGTCTGAAAGATAAGGACATCGTCGACCACCTGGTTCGACTGGTCGAAGCCAAGGCGGCCGAGATTCAGGCCGAAATCGATGCTGAAAAGGCCCAGGAAGCCGGGCGGAACGCAGCGGCCGAGTAGCCTCGAAAACCAGCGATGAAGTCCCGCCTCGAAGAGAATTAACCCCAGAGTTCCCGGAGAAAGAAGTGTCAGCCCTGCAGCCCGTTCGCGGTACGCGCGACATACTGCCCGAAGAGATGCGGCGTCAGCGCGCCGTCATCGAAACCGCGCGTGAAACCGCCGAGCGCTACGGCTATCTGGAGATGGCGACGCCGATCTTCGAATTCACGGAGGTCTTCAAGCGCACGCTCGGCGATACCTCCGATATCGTCACCAAGGAGATGTACACCTTCTCCATGAAGGAGGGGGAACAGATCACCCTGCGGCCCGAGAACACCGCCGGCGTGGCCCGGGCCCTGATGTCGGGCGGCCTGAGCCAGCAGTTGCCGCTGAAGTTCTTCTACGCCGGGCCCATGTTCCGGCACGAGCGGCCGCAGAAGGGCCGGCAGCGCCAGTTCCACCAGATCGGCGCGGAGTTGTTGGGCGTGCCGAAGGCTCAGGGTGACATCGAACTGATCGCTCTGGGGGCGCACATCCTGTCCGGTCTGGGTGTCTATGAGAATACCAAGCTGGAATTGAACACCCTCGGTGACGGCGACAGCCGGAAGGCCTATCGCGAGGCGCTGATTGCTTATTTCTCCGACCATCGGGCGGACTTGTCGTCCGACAGCCAGGACCGTCTGGAGCGCAATCCCCTGCGTATTCTCGATTCCAAAAACGAAGGTGACCGGAAGCTGGTCGCGGATGCGCCGGTCTTCGGTGATTATCTGAACAGTGAGAGCCAGGATTTCTTCGAGACGGTCAAACAGGGTTTGGACAGTCTGGGAATCGCTTACGAGCTTAACTCACGGCTGGTCAGGGGCCTGGATTACTACTGCCACACGGCTTTCGAGTTCACCACGGATCTTCTGGGCGCCCAAAGCGCGGTTCTGGCCGGTGGCCGTTACGACGGTCTGGTCGAGACCATGGGCGGACCCTCGACCCCCGGTGTCGGCTGGGCGGCGGGGATCGAGCGCCTCTCCATGTTGATGGATCGGGACGTGCCGGCGCCGCGCCCCATCGCCGTCGTCCCTGTCGGGCAGGCCACCGAGGAAACGGCGCTAATCATCACGCAGAAGCTGCGTCATGCCGGATATGGCGTTGAGTTGGGCTTCAGTGGTAATGTGGGCAAGCGTATGAAGCGAGCGAACAAGCTGGGAGCCCGTGCGGCCGTGCTGTTGGGAGAGGACGAACTGGCGAACAACTCCGCCACGATCCGTGATCTGGATTCGGGTGAACAGGAGCTTGTTTCCCTGGACGCGGTGACCGAGTACCTCGCCCGCTACCGTTAGCGGGCGGACCGTGGCCGGGAGCGAGCCATCCTCGACCGAGCGCCTTGTCGTCGTCGGCATCAATCAGCGGACCGCATCCCTGGCGCTGCGGGAGCAACTCTTTGCCGAGGAAGCGGATCAGGCCCAGGTTCTGGCGGAATTGATCCGGTCCGGGGTCGAAGAAGCCCTGGTCGTCTCCACCTGCGAGCGCCTCGATCTCATCGCCAGCCAAAAGAACTTCGGCCTGCACGACCGGGCCTGCGGGACCGCTGAGCATCTAAAGGATGTGCTGTTGCGCCGGATCGGCGGCGATCCGCGCATTCTGGAGGAGGAAGGTTACTGTCACCAGGGCCGTGCCGCGCTGCGTCACGTCTTCGCCATGACCGCCTCGCTGGACAGCCAGATGGTCGGAGAGCCGCAGATTCTCGGGCAGGTCAAGGCCAGTCACCGCCTGGCCCTCGAGCAGGGCATGGGCGGGCCGCTCCTTGATGCGGTGATGCAGGCGGCCTTCGCGACGGCCAAGCGGGTGCGGAGTGAGACCCCCGTCGCCCAACAGCCGGTCTCCCTGATCGCCTCGGCCCTGCAGGCGGCGCGGGACCTTCATGGCGACCTGCGGCGTTGCAGCGGTCTTCTGGTCGGCCTGGGCGAGATGGGTGAACTCCTGGCGGTGGAGTTCCGCGCCGCCGGCCTGGCGGATCTGACCATTCTGCATAGTTCCGACCGCAGGGCGGAGATTGCGGCGCACCGTTTCGCTTGCCACAGCCGACCCTGGGACCAACTGGATCTGGCGCTGGAGTCCGCCGATGTGGTGATCACGGCCGAGGGCGGCGGCCGCTATAGCCTTGAGCCGGCGATGATCGAAGCTGCCTTGCGAAAGCGGCGTAAGAAGCCGATCTTCGTCGTCGATGCGTCGATGCCGGGCGATGTTGCGCCTGCGGTGGGAGAGATGGACGGCGTCTACGTCTACGATCTGGACGACCTGGAAAAGCTCGCCCTGGCCGGCAAGGTGTCGCGTGAGACCGCGACCATGGCGGCCTGGAAGATCCTGGGTGAAGAGCTTCTGAAGTTCGAGCGCCGCTGGGCGGAGCGGGCGGCAGGACCGGCGGTTGCTGAGCTTCGGCGTCACTTCGAGGTTGTGCGGGACCAGGTTTTGAGCGAAGGAAAGCTGGATGCGCAGTCGGCGACGAGGCTCTTGATCAATCGTCTTCTGCATGAACCTTCTAAGGCCTTGCGTGAGACCGCGGCGACCGGGTCTGAGAGTGAGCCGGAACAACTGCAAATAGCGGATGCCGCCCGCCGCCTGTTCGGGCTTGATCGCGAGGAAGCGGCGGCGAGCCCGGATCTGGATGGCGAAGGAGACGCGGCTCCGACAGAAAGCGTCACCCGAAAAGAAGAGATGTAAGGAGTAGTCGGGCGTGAAACTGGATGAAAAGCTGGATGCCGTGGTGGCGCGTCACGACGAACTGCGCGATCTGCTGGCGACGCACAGTGATCCCGGTTCCAGCGATTATACGGCCATGCTCAAGGAGTTTTCCGAGGTCACGCCGATCGTGGAGGCGATCACGCAACTGCGCGAGGCGCAGAGCGAGATGGCGGACCTGGCGGAGATGATGACCGACAGCGAGTCCGACTCCGAAATGAAGGCTCTGGCCGAAGAGGAGTTCTACGAGCTTAAGGAGCGGATTCCCAAGCTCGAGCATGAAGTTCAGGTCTTGCTGCTGCCCAAGGACAAGGATGACGAGCGCAATGCGATCCTCGAGGTACGCGCTGGCACGGGCGGTGATGAGGCCGCGCTCTTCGCCGCCGAGCTGTTTCGCATGTACCAGCGCTTCTCGGATTCGCACGGCTGGCGCTTTGAAGTGCTGGACTTCTCGGAAACCGGCATCGGGGGGGTCAAGGAGGCCAGCGCTTCGATCTCCGGTCGCGGGGTTTTCGCTGAACTGAAGTTCGAATCGGGGGTCCACAGGGTTCAGCGGGTGCCGGTAACCGAATCGGGGGGGCGCATTCACACCTCGGCGGCGACGGTGGCCGTTCTGCCTGAGGCGGAAGACGTCGATGTGCAGGTTGAAGAGAAAGACCTGCGAATCGACACCTACCGCTCCCAGGGCGCCGGAGGGCAGCATGTTAACACCACCGACTCGGCGGTGCGCATTACCCACCTGCCGTCCGGTGTCGTGGTTCAGTGCCAGGACGAGAAGTCCCAGCACAAGAACAAGGCCAAGGCTATGAAGGTCCTGCGGGCGCGGCTCTACGATCACATGCGCCAGCAGCAGGCGGACGAACTGGCTGAAAACCGGCGCAGTCAGGTGGGCAGCGGGGATCGATCGGAACGGATTCGGACCTACAATTTCCCGCAGGGACGGGTCACCGACCACCGGATCAATCTGACGCTCTACAAGCTCGATAAGGTCATCACCGGTGAAGCCTTGGATGAGCTGATTTCGCCGCTGATCGCGGAGGACCAGGCGGCCAAACTGGCCGAGATTCAGTGACCGGCAAGGCGGAGCCTTCGTCGCAGGCCGACCTGACGGTCTCAGCGCTGCTGCACCTGGCCACTGCGCGCCTGACCGCGGCCGGGGTCGAATCGGCCCGGCGCGATGCGCGTCTGCTCATGGCTGCGGTCATTCCCGGTGGCGCCTCGGCTCTGCTGCGCGATCCCGACCGGGTTCTGTCGCTCGAGGAGTTTACGGACTTCGAGGCTTTCCTGAGCCGTCGCGAGCAACGTGAGCCGGTTTCCCGAATCCTGGGCCGGCGAGAGTTCTGGAGTCTGAATTTCAAGGTCACGCCCGATACCCTGGATCCGCGCCCTGACAGCGAGACTCTCGTGGAGGGGGTTCTCGCGTGGATCGAAGACCGTTCGGCGCCCCTGAGGCTGCTCGATTTGGGAACGGGAAGCGGCTGTCTTCTGCTTGCGCTTCTGTCCGAACTGCCCGGCGCACAGGGCTGCGGTATCGACAGCTCCGAGGCGGCTTTGTCGGTAGCGCGGGAGAACGCCGAACTTTTGGGGCTTTCCGCGCGAGCTTCCTTTGTCCGCGGCGATTGGACCTCCGGCCTGACACCCGGCTGGGATGTTATTCTCAGCAATCCGCCTTACATCGCGGAGAGCGAGGTCGCGCTGCTGGCGCCGGAGGTCGCGTGTTACGATCCCGTGACAGCGTTGACTGCCGGGACCGATGGTCTGGCCGACTATAGGATTCTGATCCCCGGCGCCGCGGCGCTGCTGCAACCGGGGGGTCTTCTGGCGCTGGAAGTGGGGACGGGTCAGTCGGGGCCCGTCGAGGCCATGATGTTGGCACAGGGGCTCGCCCTGCCGTGGCGCAGATGTGACCTTTCGGGGGTTGAGCGCGGTTGTTTTGCAGTCAAGGCAAAAAAGTAGTTGGAAATGGGGGGGCAGGCCGCTAGTTTGGCTCTGCCGGGCTTATTGCTCTTGCGTCCGAGGGGCGCCCCACGATCCTGAAAAGTGTACGTGGTTCAATCTCGCTAGACTGAGCTTTTGATAGCGAAGACAGTGATGCGAGCGGCATTTATTCCGTTCTGAAGTAAGTGAACGATGAGACAGCAAAATTCGAATGGCGGTCGGCGGCCGCGTGGTCGCACGAACAATCGCAAACAGCATAGCGGTGGCCAGCATCGCTCCGGGACTTATGACAGCAACGGCCCTGACGGCCGGATCCGCGGAAACGCGAGTCAGGTCTACGAAAAGTACGTCGGGCTGGCGCGCGATGCGACGTCTTCCGGAGACAGGATCGCGGCGGAAGCTTACTACCAGCATGCCGAGCATTATTATCGGATCGTGAACGACAGCACGGATCCGGAATCGCCCGGCTCTCAGCGAGCGCACAATCCCCAGGCCAATGCCGCCAATGGTGCGCAGCAGCCTAATGGAGAGATCGAAGCAAATCCGGGCAATCAGCTCGCACGAGATCAGCAGCCGCGCCCGGAACGCTCTGACAGGGAACGCTCTGACAGGGATCGTTCAGACCGGGAGCAGCGGCCTGGGCGAGACCGTTCCGGCTTTCAGGATCGCCGCGGTAATCGGGCGCCCGCCAGGAACGATGTCGAGGTGCCCGGGCTTGAGCCGCAGCCGGACCTGGGGCCCGGAAACGCTCCCGCCTTTCTGGAACGTTCTACGCATAGCGAATTGCCGCTTCCCAGTGAAGAGGATGCGCCGCGCAGAGCAGCTCGAGGCCGACCGACGATGCGTGGCCGGGGTCGACCCCGGCAGTCGGAGGTCGCAGCCGAGAACGAGCCTTCAGCCGTAAATGCAGCCCCTGACGCCGCTTCAGATGCGGCCGGGCCCTCGCTGGCTGACAGCATTCCCGCCGCGATCGAGCCTTCGGCCGCGCAGCCGCAGGCGGCAGCGTCCGAAGCGCCGGCCGCTGAGGCCGCACCGGTGCCGCGCAAACGCGGCCGGCCGCGTAAGCGTCCGCTGGAGGAAGCGACGGATGCTGCGCCCGCCAAGGATGTAGCTGCGGAAGCTGCTGAGCCTGCACCTGCGCCAAAGCGCCGTGGCCGGCCTCGCAAGGTGGTCGTTGAAGCTGCGCCCGCATCGGAAAGCGACGATGGTTCGGACGGCTCAAACGCTGCGAACGCTTAAGGTTGCTTCACTGTCCCAGTGATCTCTGGTGAGCGCATTTTCCCGGCTTGAATTTGGCCTGGGTAAAATGCGCTAGTCACCAAGATTGATGTTGTCCCCGACGGCGATTGTCCCGTCGGTCAGGACCTCGGCATAGACCCCCATATTGAAGTGGCCGAAGCCTCTTTGGAGCGTTTGCGGCACATTGATGTCCCGTTCCGCGGTGCCGGGATTGACGCTGGTGGCGGGGCAGCGCTGGATCTCGCTGAAGACCTTGAGCCGCACGCCGGAGATCTCGATGATCCGGTCGACCCAGTCGAACTCCTGCCAGGCTGGAACTCCCTCGATCATCACGTTTCCGCGGAAGCGGATCGGATCGAGTTCTTGTCGGGCGACCCGCTCCAGGTCCTTGACCGAAGCCAGGTTTATGATCGAAACGCACTTCTCGCGGACATCGCTGAACATGTGCCCGGGGGCTTCGACCAGCTTGGGGGCGCCCCGAGCTTCCTCGCCGAAGAAGCCGGCAAAGAACTGAGCGACGATCGTGCGGCCCATGAGGTCCGTAATCTTGGCATTGACCACCTGCTTGCCGGCACGCTCGATCGTCAGGTGTCCCGTCGCCGAATCGAAAGCCGTTGTCAGTTGAGCGAGTTTTTCGTTCTTCGCCAGCATCAGGAAGTTGCTTTTGGGCATCCATTGAGGTGACTTGACGTCGAAGGCTGTCGAGCCGTGCGCCAGCGCAAAGCGGCGGTCGTCAGGCAGGCCTTGGCCTGTCGTCAGACCAACCTCCTTGAGGGCCTCCCCTGACATCCCTTTAACCGGATAACGGCGGATATCTGTGATTGTGATCGCCATGCTGCGGCGCCCCTCTGTTCTTGTGTCTTTTTTGCCCGCAAAACCTCTGCCGCAACGTCGCCGGGTTGCTGAATGACGCCTGGGACTCTGCGCGGAACGCCGAAACTGCTTTCCGAAGCCGCGAAGCCTAACAATTCAAGGACATAAGGTCCAATGCTGATCCAGGGTAAGCCGGTCTGCGACATCACCCGAAAAAGAGAAGCGAGCGTGGTTCTGATCCGCAGATCAGGTCTTGTGTCTTTTATGCCACAGTCCCATATGCAGTTTGACGGGTGATCTCGGTCAACGTCGTGGTTACCGTGTGCTGATATTGTTAAGGCACGGTCAGATAAACTCTTTGCATCGTCGACTGCGTGCTGAAGGCTTCGGGCGCGGACGAGGAAGGCTCGAAATATGGATCTGAATAACTTTACCGATCGCGCGCGTGGTTTTGTGCAGGCGGCCCAGGGGCTTGCCTTGCGCAGCAATCATCAGCGCCTGACCCCCGAACATCTTCTGAAGACCCTGCTGGACGACCGGGAGGGCACCTCGGCCAAGCTGATGGCCTCCGCCGGTGGCGATCCGGCGCGCTGTCTCGAAATGATCGAAACCGCGCTGGACAAGATGCCTAAGGTCGAAGGCAGCGGTTCCGGCCAGATCTATCTGACCCCCGAATTTGCGCGGCTGATGGACCAGGCCCAGAAGCTGGCGGACAAGGCCGGCGACAGCTATGTCACGGTCGAACGGCTGCTGCTGGCGCTGGCGATGGCGGGTGAAACCGCCAGCGGCAAGGCACTGAAAGATGCCGGGATCACGCCGCAGGCACTCAACACCGCAATCAACGACCTGCGCAAAGGCCGCAAGGCCGAATCGGCCTCCGCCGAAGACAGCTACGATGCGCTCAAAAAGTATGCGCAGGACCTGACCGCGGCGGCCCGTGAGGGCAAGCTGGATCCGGTGATCGGCCGCGATGAGGAGATCCGGCGCACGGTTCAGGTGCTCTCCCGCCGGACCAAGAACAATCCGGTCCTCATCGGCGAGCCGGGCGTTGGCAAGACCGCGATCGTCGAGGGTCTTGCTCTGCGCATCGTGAATGGCGATGTGCCGGAGACGCTGAAAGACAAGCAGCTCATGTCGCTCGATCTCGGCGCCATGGTGGCCGGCGCCAAGTTCCGCGGCGAGTTCGAGGAGCGCTTGAAAGCGGTGCTGCACGAGATTGCCGAGGCCGGCGGGGACATCGTGGTCTTCATCGATGAGCTCCACACTCTGGTCGGCGCCGGCAAGGCGGACGGCGCCATGGATGCCTCCAACATGCTGAAGCCGGCCCTGGCCCGCGGTGAGCTGCACTGTGTCGGAGCGACGACCCTGGATGAATATCGGCAGCATGTGGAAAAGGATGCGGCGCTGGCCCGGCGCTTCCAGCCGGTGGTCGTGAGCGAACCCTCGGTGGAGGAGACCATCTCCATCCTGCGCGGCCTCAAGGAAAAGTATGAGCTGCACCATGGCGTGCGGATCACCGACGGCGCTATTGTCGCCGCCGCAACCCTCTCCAATCGCTACATCACCGATCGCTTCCTGCCGGACAAGGCGATCGATCTGGTGGATGAAGCAGGCAGCCGTCTGCGGATGGAGGTGGATTCAAAACCGGAAGAGATCGACGAACTGGACCGGCGCCTGATCCAGCTTAAGATCGAGGAAGCGGCGCTCGGCAAGGAAAGCGACGAAGCCTCCAAAGACCGTCTCAAGAAGCTGGAGAGCGAGATCGGTGAACTGGAGCGCCAGTCGGCGGAGCTGACGAGCCGCTGGACCGCTGAGAAGGACAAGCTGGCCGGCGCACAGAAGCTCAAGGAACAGCTCGATCACGCGCGTGGTGAGCTGGAGATCGCCCAACGCCAGGGGCAGCTTCAGCGCGCGGGCGAGCTCATGTACGGCGTCATCCCCGATATCGAACGGCAACTTCAGGAATCCCGCAGCGCTGAAGGGCGCAAGATGCTGAAGGAAGAAGTCACGGAAGGCGATGTCGCCGGTGTCGTTTCCCGCTGGACCGGCATTCCGGTCGACAAGATGCTGGAAGGCGAGCGCGATAAACTGCTGCGGATGGAGCAGGTGCTCGGCGACCGGGTGATCGGTCAGGAGGAGGCGATCTCGGCCATCTCCAATGCGGTGCGACGGGCCCGAGCAGGCTTGCAGGATCCGAACCGGCCGATCGGCTCTTTCCTGTTTCTCGGGCCGACAGGCGTCGGGAAGACCGAGCTGACCAAGGCCCTGGCGCAATTCCTCTTCGACGATGAAACGGCGATGCTGCGGATCGACATGTCCGAGTACATGGAGAAACACAGTGTGGCCCGCATGATCGGTGCGCCGCCGGGCTATGTCGGCTATGAAGAAGGCGGCGCCCTGACCGAGGGCGTGCGGCGGCGGCCTTATCAGGTGGTGCTGCTCGACGAGGTCGAAAAGGCCCATCCGGATGTCTTCAACGTGCTGCTGCAGGTGCTGGACGATGGCCGGTTGACCGACGGGCACGGCCGCACGGTCGACTTCAAGAATACGCTGATCATCATGACCTCCAACCTGGGCGGTGAGATCCTCGCGGCGCAGCCCGAGGGCCAGGACAGCGATGTGGTGCGCGATCAGGTGATGCAGGTGGTGCGCAGCGCCTTCCGGCCGGAGTTCCTGAACCGTGTGGATGAAACCCTGCTGTTCCACCGCCTGACCCGGGCCCAGATGGGCGGCATCGTGGATGTCCAGCTACTGCGTCTGCGCAAGATGCTGGAAGAACGCAAGATCACGCTCGACTTGGACGAGCCGGCGCTGATCTGGCTGGCCGACAAGGGCTACGACCCGGTCTACGGCGCGCGGCCTCTGAAACGGGTGATCCAGCGCGAGCTGCAGAACCCGCTGGCAGGATTGATTCTGGCCGGCAAGGTCGCGGAAGGCGACAGCGTGCAGGTCTCCAGCGATGGTGCCGGACTGACCATCAACGGTGAACTGGTCGCGGCGGCTTAGCTTGGCATGATGCAGGGCCGGTGCTATCTCGCCCAGAGACCCTATCTCGCCCAGAGGCCGCGCCGGCCTTTGCGTGCCCTGGCTTCCGCTTTGCGCAGGTAGGCCGGGGCGTCGCCCGAGGCCCTGGCGCCGCCATTGAAGATCACCACCTCCGAAAGATCGAAACCGCCCACTTCGCAGCGGTGCGTTCGGGCATCGTAGGGCCGGCAGGTGACGCGTCGCCCGCCGATGTAGCTTTCCATGCTGTTGGCAAAGCCCCTGCCGCCCGCGGCCACGCCGACCAGGCGGACGTCTTTTCGCCCAAAGCGCAAGGTCGCGGTATCGACGATCCTGGGCACGCCCTTCAGAACCCGAGACTCACTGGGCCGAACCTTTGCCGTCTTAGGTTTTACCGTCTTTGTTTTCGCCTTTGGCCTGGCAGGCGTGCGGGATGAAACCTTATCCCTTTGCCGCGCGCGCTCAGCAGGTCCGGATGTCGCGCGGACAGTTGGCAGTCGCGCAAGCTCTGGTCCGGTAGGAATAGCTTTCCGGATCTCCCGGCTGCGCTGCATGAAATCGTGCCAGATCCTGGCCGGCAGTCCCCCGCCCGTGACGCCCTTCATAGGGCGATTATCGTCGTTGCCGGTCCAGACGCCGACAACCATCTCGTCGGAGAAGCCGACAAACCAGGCGTCTCGATGATCCTGGCTCGTTCCCGTCTTGCCGCCAGCCGGCTCACCGATTTCTGCGGCGCGCCCTGTGCCCTCCTGGATGCCGGCGACCAGCAGTTCGAGCATCGCAGAGGAAGGCATCCTCGAAGACGCCGGAGCGGTAGGTCGAGGTTCGAACAGAGTTGCGCCGCCGGCATGGATCTCCCGAACTCCGTAGGGAATGAGCCGGGTTTTCCCGGCGCGGACGGCGCCATAGGCGGCCGTGATCTCCAGGAGACTGACGCCGGAAGTGCCCAGCGCAAGGCTCGGGTGCGGCCGGATCGGTGAGGTGATGCCCATACGTCGCGCGGTTTCGATGACTTTGTCGCGGCCGAGTTTCTCGGCGAGCTGCACCGCTATCGTGTTGACGGACTCTGCGAAAGCCTCGCGCAGGGTCACGGAACCGAGATACTGCTTGCTGTAGTTCTTTGGACTCCAGCCCTCGACCGTTGTGGGCTTGTCGACCAGCCGGCTGTCGGGTGAGAAGCCGGCCTCGAGTCCGGCCTGGAAAACGAAGAGCTTGAACAGAGATCCGGGTTGCCGCCGGGCCTGGGTCGCGCGGTTAAACTGGCTTGCGCGATAATCCCGTCCGCCGACCATCGCGACAACGGCGCCGTCGAGAGTCAGGGCGACCAAGGCCACCTGGCTGACATCGAGCGCCTCTGATTCCCGATTCAGGGTTTCTGTGATCACGGCTTGGGCAAGGCTTTGCAGTTCCGGCCTGAGCGTTGTCCGCAGCTCGAAATCGCCGTAAAGCGATCCGATCTTTTTCACGGCCTGTCGCTGGACCCAGTCGGCGAAGTAGGCCTCGGACGGGTTCGCTTCCGCAGCGGCTTTCAGATCGGCCGGCTGTTCACTGGCCGCGGCGGCGCGGCCGGCGGCAATGAAGCCCGATTCCCTCATGGCGCTCAGAACCAGCCTGGCCCGTTCCTGTGCGGCCGCCAGATTATGTGTCGGGGCCAACTGGGAGGGGGCACGGATCAGTCCGGCCAGCATCGCGCTCTCCGCCAGCGTCAGATCGCCGACCGCTTTGCCGAAATAACGCCGGGCGGCGGCCTCGATGCCGTAGGCGCCGGCGCCGAAATAGGCGAGGTTTACGTAGCGGCGGAAGATTTCCTGCTTTTTCAGCCGGCTTTCAAGCCAAAGGGCCAGGATGGCCTCCTGGATCTTGCGCCGCAGACTGCGTTCGGGTGTCAGGTAGGCCAGTTTCACATACTGCTGGGTGAGGGTGCTGCCGCCCTGACGGATTTCCCCGGCCCGCAGATTGGACCAGAAGGCCCGGGTAATTCCGCGCCAGTCAATTCCCGGGTGGTCGAAGAAACGTCGATCCTCGATGGCCAAGACTGCATTGACAAAGTCACTTGGCAGCGCCTCGAAGCTTTGCGCTTCGCCCTGATGAACGCCGCGATAGGCGAAGGTATCGCCCTTGGCGGTCTTGAGGTTGAAGGAGCGGGCCGGCGGCGTCTCCAGCTTCGCCGCTAAGGGCAGATCATAGGCGAAGTAACCGACCAGGGCGCTGAAAGCCAGGATTGCTGACAGGGCAAGGACGGCGGCAGATCTTACGAGCCTTCCAGCAGTCCCGCGATTTGCGTGCGGTACCGGCCCGGTTTTCTTCCATATCACCGGAGGAACTTCCAGGACCCGTCGGGCTGACGGCAGGCCCGGCCGTAAATCTGCTGAAGCCTGCCGCCAATCCTCGCCTTGGTATGGTATTCGCGACAGGGGCCAGTACTGTATCGGCCGGCATTGTTGGCGTCTGTGTTACCGGTTTCTGCCGCCCTCTCGATTGCCTGAGGGGGTGGATCAGCGGGGATTGTGACGTCGGGATTGCGCCAGACAACCGGGCCGCTTGGTTCGATCTCCAGGATCTCATCCTCTTCAAGGTAGAACCAGCCGGAGTCGCGCCGGGTTTCCTGGCGGCGGTGGTGCCAGTGGCGGTCGCCTCCTTCATGGCGATCGTCGTCATCATCGTATTCCCAGTCGTCGTCATCTCGGTGCCGGTGTCCATGATGATGACCGTGCCCGTGATAATGGTCATGCTGCCGCCATTCGCTGTAACGGCTGCTGCGACGGTTGTCATCATCGTCATCATCGGCTGCGGCGCCGGAAACATCGGCCAGCAGTACGAAAGCCATGAGCAGCCCCAGCAGCAGACATAGGATGGGTGTGGTAATGCATCGCATCGCTGACTCCTCTGGCGTCCCGTGATCTGGTTTCCAGTAATCTGGTTTCCAGTAATCTGGCGGGGCTGTTATCGCGCCCCTGATGAGGATGAGGAGTAACAGGCCACGACTGAGCCTTCCCTGAATATGCCGTTCATCGACTGTTCAGGTTGTGGCTGCCTGACGCCGGAAGAGGGGAAAGAAAAAGGCGCGGCAGGTTTGCCGCGCCGATTCCTCGATAACTCTGAAGCGAGAGGTGTTTTCCGCCCTCAGCAGCCGCTGTCGCTGGTGGCCTCAAGCTGTGTTGCACCGCTCTCGTCGATCGTTCCCTGACTGGCGCAGTCAGAGGGCTTGGCCTGCACCATCTGGGCCTTGCCGGCAATGATCGCTTCGCGCAGGGCGTCGACTTCGGTGCGATGGGCCTGGTAGTTCTTCAGGTCTTTGCCCTTGAGCTTCTCGCCTGAAGGCAGCTTGATCTTGCGCGGATTGACCTGCTTGTTGTTGAGCAGCACTTCGTAGTGCAGGTGCGGACCTGTGGAGCGGCCGGTTGAGCCGACATAGCCGATCACCTGGCCCTGCTTAACGCGCTTACCCTTCTTCATGCCCTTGGCATAGCCTTTCAGATGGGCATAGGCGGTCTTGTAGCTGGAGTGGTGCCGGATGCGGATGTATTTCCCATAGGCACCCCAGCGGCCGATCCGTTCGATTACGCCATCACCAGCCGCATAGATCGGCGTGCCGCGCGGGGCCGCGAAGTCCAGGCCCTTGTGCATCTTGGTGTAGCCCAGAATCGGGTGTTTACGTTTGCCGAAGCCCGAAGAGAGCCGTGCACCATCGATCGGCGTGCGCATCAGCGCTTTACGGACCGCCTGGCCTTTTTCGTCGAAGAAATCGTTGAAGCCGCTGGCCGGTGTGTAGTTGTAAAGCGTGAGGGGCGTTCCGGAGAGGGAGAGGCCGGCAACCAGAATATTGCCGGTCTTCGCCACCTTGCCGTCTTCGTCATAGAAGACCTCGTAGACCAGATCGAAGCTGTCGCCCGGCTGGATTTCGCGCTGGAAGTCGACATCGTAGCTGAAGGCCCGCATCAGCTCGATCATGACCCGATTGGGGATGCCGGCATTGCGGGCGGCGACAAAGAGACTGCTGTCGATGGTGCCGCTGCCGTGCAGAACCTGCCGCTCCAGGGGGCGTTCGATGGTTTCGGCAACGAAGTCGTCGCTGACGGCCGCGCGCGCGACCCGGACGATTTCGTCCACCGCGCTCTGCAGGCTCAGGCCCATCAACTGACCGCCGCCGGCTGTGTCGTCGGTGCTGCCTTGCGCGTTGGCTTCTTCGTCATCCAGCGGATTGATGGTGGCGAAGGTCAGTTCGATCTCCTGGCCCGGCCGCAGGCGGCGCGGACTGTAGACATCGCGCAGGGCGGCAATGGCTTCATGGGCGTCGGAGCGGTCCGCGCCCGCGCCCACCATCAGCGCCATCAGGGTATCGCCGCGCGCCACCGTCACCGTCCGGGGCTTGAGCAGGGCGGCGATGCTGTCTTCCGCTGGCGTCGTTACGGCGAGACTGTCATCTTTCGCGCTTTGATCTTCGCTTCGGAACCCGGCGAGCGCTTCCGCGTACTGAACGGCGACGTCGGATGCCTTGGCGGCGTCCGCGTTATCCACCACTTCTTCCTCGGCACTCGCCGGCGCCTCGGCATTGACGGCCGGCTCCTGTTCGCTGAGCTTTTCGTCAGTGAGTTTCTCGTCTGTGCCGGCGATATCCTGCAGGGCCGCGGTTTGGGTGATCTCGGGCTTGGGCTCGACCGGGAGCGGCTGCTCCGCCTCGTTGCTGGCCATTACGATCAGGCGCTCGGCCGTCCCGCGTGCCGGATTTTCGGCCGTGACCGCTTTAGGCGGTGAGCTTTTGGCCGGAGGTGAGCTTTCGGCGATCTGCGCTGTTTCGGCTTCAGATCCGAAGATCCATCCGCCGATGGTCCAGGCGCCGACACCAAAGGAGACGACGGCAAAAAGCCCGGCGCTTACAGCCGCCGCGGCAAGAAGGCCGCGTCCGATTCCGGATGGGGCGCCCCTGGACTGAAAGGTGCCGTTGCTGAAGACGCTGGAGGTTTTTCCCAGGACAGACAGAATGGGAACAGACAGGTTGGTCGCTTCGCGAAACGTCAAAACTCGAACTCTCCGTGTAATAAAAGCCGAATCCGAGTTCCGGCCCCCCATGTAAGGTTAACCATATACATTAATTTTTAGTGAAGTCCCA